>NZ_CP192292.1:0-4910366 GCF_050596425.1 Tianxiuia mixotrophica | reverse complement strand
GCCTTAACCCCCTATATATATGGATAGAAATCGATTAGTCCACAATATATACACAGATTTTGTGAATAACTTTTTAGTACACCCCAGAATAAGACAAAAAAAGATATTCACAAGCGAAAAATCAACTTGTGGAATATCTAATAAGTCGATGGATCATTTAAGACACTATTCACAGTATCCAGAATACATGTTTTAAGATCTCCACAGAGCCAAATACAGCTATATTGGGAGCTAAAACATAATAATCACCGATATATTAACAGCATTATCCACAATTCATAGTCAAAATGAATACTTTGGATGAATCATTCACATATCAACAGCAAGATTAATCATAACAAATCTCTGTCGACATTTCAATTATAATATAATAATTATCCACAGGGAAGGGCTTTGTGGATAACTTTTTTGGAGAATTTTTTTATTCACATGTTGATTTTTCAAATCTTCCTTTATATAATGAGAAAGGTTTTTTCAAAACTGTGGGTGTATATGCATTAAATAAGGTGTTGAATAGATGAAAGTCTACAAAAGAATGCATTAAAAATGACATTTATATAGGAAGAGATTCTTTTTAGATGTGAGATGCATTAAAAACGTTTAGATATTTAGCTATTGGTCCAGTTCATTTGAGGAAGTTTTTTAAAGATTTTCATAGATGCTGAGACCGCTGCAAAAAAGACAAGGGAGAGGGATGAGGCAGTTTTAAGAATCTGCTAATTTTCTTGACAAGGCTAGGGCTTGACGTTATAATTATTTAGCAGACTTTGTGTATTTGACTATTAAGCATATTTTTATATATGATCTTAAAACAGAGGAGGTGTATCCGGTGAAAAGAACTTATCAACCTAAGAAGCGTCAGCGCAAGCAAGAGCACGGTTTCAGAAAGAGAATGCGTACTAAGGCTGGCCGCAACATTCTTAAAAACAGAAGAAAAAGAGGCAGAAAAAGCCTTACTGCATAAGACCGCGATACGTGGTCTTTTTTGCAATTTAGGTTTTTTTTGATTTCTGATTTCTAAAAAGAGGATTATTGAAACAATTGACCAGCACTGGCTGGTCAGAAAAACGGAGGATGAGCCGTGGGATTAACTAGTCTCAGGAACAGTCGCGAATTCCATGCCGTTTATAAACGGGGCCGATCGGTCGTCACGAAATTTATCGTGATGTATTATAAAAAAAATGACCTTAACGAAAACCGTATTGGCATATCCGTCAGTAAAAAGGTTGGCAAAGCAGTCGTACGAAATAGAGTGAAGCGTCTTATAAAGGAAGCCTTTCGACTGAAGGCCGATTCAATCGGACAAGGATATGACATCGTATTTGTAGCACGCGTCCGAATGAACCGAGCTACATTTAATGATACGAACCGTGAAGTGAACCGCGTATTAAAGGAATTGAGAAACTCGAAATAACAATTATATTGGAATTTTTCGAGGTAAAAAAAGAAATCAGGTGTAGATTTTGAAGAATTTTTTCATTTTTCTGATCGGGCTTTATAAAAATTATATTTCACCATTTTTGGGTAACAACTGTCGTTTTTACCCGACTTGTTCTGCGTATACTATTGAAGCAATTGAAAAATATGGCGCAGCCAAGGGTGGCTTTATGGGTCTGAAAAGAATTATGAAGTGTCATCCTTTCCATCCAGGTGGATATGATCCAGTGGATTGAGGGATGAGTTGAATAGGAGGATAATTCGTTGGATTTTATATATCAGGGACTTGGTGCACTGCTAGGCGGTGTTTATAGCTTTGTGGGCAGTTACTGGTTTTCGATTGTAATTTTTACGATAATTGTTAAGGTGCTTCTGGTGCCATTATCGTTTAAGCAAATTCAGTCAACCAAAGCTATGAATGATGTTCAACCAAAGTTGAAAAAACTTCAAGAAAAGTACAAAGACGACAAAGAGACGTTGAATATTAAGATGATGGAGCTTTACAAAGAGCATAATATTAATCCTCTAGCAGGATGTCTTCCGCTCCTCATTCAAATGCCTATTCTTTTTGGACTATTCCGTGTCCTTAGAGAGCCAGTGAATTACGTTTTTGGTGGTGATGCAACACTTGCGTCAGAAGCGCTTAATCAGACATTTTTATGGATATCAGATATTAGTGTACCGGACTCAATTGGCGCATTAATTGATACAGGTGTTCCATTCATAAATGGTCTACCGGGTGTTCTTCCAATTCTAGCAGCACTGACAACTTATATTTCAATGGCACTAACAACAGGAAAACAACAGCAGGCAAACCAGCAAATGCAGACTATGCAGATGATGATGCCACTTATGATTTTATGGTTTGGTGCATCCATGTCAGCAGGTCTTATGATTTACTGGATTGTAAGTAATGTGTTCCAAATGGGTCAACAGTATATTGTACCAAAGTTGGCTAATAAGGAGGCGGCGTAATAGATGGACATCATGAACAGCAATGTCGTCGAAAAAACTGGTAAAACAGTTGAAGAGGCGCTTGAACTGGCTCTTATCGCACTTGATACGACAAGAGATCAGGTTGAATATGAAGTATTAGAAGAACCGGCAAAAGCATTCCTTGGAATCTTTGGCGGCAGTGAAGCAAAAATCAGAGCAACAAAAATCAAGCATGTTGATCAAGTTGCAATGGATTTTCTTCAAAGTGTTCTCGATGAAATGAATGTAGAAGCAGAGTTTAATGTTCATTTCGATGGAAAAGACTTAAGTATAGAAATGTCAGGTACAGAAATGGCTCTTCTAATTGGCCGTCGCGGTCAAACCCTAGATGCCCTTCAGTACTTGGTTAGCTTAATAGTGAATAAAGACAGAGAAGATTACGTACGCGTAATTCTGGATACTGAAAATTATAGAGAAAAAAGAAGAGCTACGCTTGAAAAGCTGGCTAAGAGACTGGCGAGAAAGGCCAAGAAGACACGTAAAGATATTGTGCTTGAACCTATGAATCCATATGAACGACGCATTATCCACTCAACACTTCAAGGCAACCCATACGTTTCTACAAAGAGCGAAGGGGAAGAACCTTTCCGTAAAGTCATAATTTACTTGAACAATTAGTAGACCTTTTAAAACCCAGTCAAAGCGCTGGGTTTTTCTATATGCATGCGAAAATGAGGTGAAAGCATGGAATTTGATACAATTGTTGCCGTTGCAACAGCGCCCGGAGAAGGGGCTATCGGCATTATAAGGCTTAGTGGTGACGAGGCCCAGAAGATCTTACATGATATTTTTAGAAATAAAAAAGGACAAGCGGTCCAGTCATTTGAAAGTAGAAAGCTCACTTATGGTCATATCGTTGATGAAAACGAGCATGTTATTGATGAAGTGCTTGTCACTTTAATGCGTGCACCGAAAACATATACAAGAGAAGATGTGGTTGAAATTCATTGTCATGGTGGGGTTATTCCTCTTCAGAGCATTGTGAAGCGTGTTCTACGAGCGGGTGCACGTATGGCCGATGTGGGTGAGTTCACAAAAAGAGCCTTTTTAAACGGCCGATTGGATTTGGCCCAGGCAGAATCTGTTATGGATCTGATTAGTGCCAAGACACCAAAGGGGTTTGATGTGGCTTTTGGTCAACTGGAGGGCAGTCTGTCTAAAAAAGTTGCAAGCCTTCGTGATGAGCTTGTATCCACAATGGCCCAGCTAGAGGTGTGTATAGATTATCCAGAAGAGGATATTGAAGAGATAACCTATGGGGAAGTGGTGAAAAAGTTATCCACTGTGGAAAAAGGTATAGATGATTTGTTATCCTCAGCGGAAACCGGGAGAATTATTCGTGACGGATTATCCACAGTTATAGTTGGAAAGCCTAATGTGGGTAAGTCGTCCTTGCTCAATGCCTTATTGAAAGAGGCAAGAGCCATCGTTACGGATATTCCAGGTACGACAAGGGATGTTATTGAGGAGTTTATTAACATCAAGGGTGTGCCACTGAAGCTGATCGACACAGCAGGCATTCGTGAAACAGAGGATGTGGTGGAGAAAATCGGTGTTGAAAAATCAAAGTCATTTTTTAATCAGGCTGACTTGGTAATTTTCGTGGTGAATGCATCAGAACCCTTAACATCAGAAGATGAAGACATTATTGACCGCATTGGTGATAAAAAGGCCATTATTGTAGTCAACAAAATAGATTTGCCACAAGCATTTGATATAGATGCCTTAGAGAAGAGACTTCCAGGTAAAATTTTCATTCGTACATCAATGATGAATGAAGAGGGCATTGAAGATGTGGAAACACAAATATCAGAAATGGTCTTTGGTGGTCAGGTCATTCGAAAAGAGAATGCTTATGTATCGAATATCCGACATATTCGGGCGCTTGAAAAAGCCAAGGATTCCATTCGCTCAGCCATTGATGCAACTGAAAGTGGCATGCCTTATGATTTCATTGAAGTGGACACCAAAGATACCTATCAGTTTTTAGGAGAAGTAACCGGTGAAACGGTTGAAGATGATATGATGACGAAAATTTTCAGTAACTTCTGCTTAGGTAAATAATTGTTGTGTCATAGATTTCATGATATATAATGTGTTTGGTGGTTTAGTTTTATCTTTAAATAGGGAAGACCTATTTAGATTGTTATAGAATTCGGAGGATATAATGGCAGAGAGATTTTATGCAGATGCTTATGATGTCATTGTTATAGGTGCAGGTCATGCAGGTTGTGAGGCTGGCCTTTCTGCTGCAAGATTGGGTATGAAAACGCTTATGTTTTCAATAAACCTGGACTCTGTGGCTATGATGCCATGCAACCCTTCTATTGGAGGAACGGGAAAAGGTCATTTGGTTTGCGAAATAGATGCACTGGGCGGAGAGATGGGACTTAATATAGACAAGTCCATGATACAAAGCAAGATGCTCAATGTTCGAAAAGGACCAGCGGTTCATTCATTAAGAGCACAGGCTGATAAATCTCTGTATCATAGAGAAATGAAGAAAGTCATTGAAAATACGGATAATCTTCATTTGAAACAGGGTGAAGTGATTAAGCTTGAGATGGATGGTGACACTGTGACAGGTGTACTGACGTCTACAGGTGCTTTTTACGAGGCCAAGTCTGTTATTTTAGCGACGGGAACCTATTTGGGCGGTAAGATTTTTATTGGAAATGCAGTCTTCCAAAGTGGCCCCAACGGACTGGCGCCCTCTCTAGAGCTTACAGAAAATCTTAAAGAACTTGGCATAGATATGAGACGTTTCAAAACTGGAACGCCTGCCCGAGTGAATAAGCGGTCTCTAAATTACGACAATATGGAAATCCAGTACGGAGATAAGGAAATTGTGCCTTTTTCCTTTATGAATGATTCTGTTGAAATAGAGGAAGAACCGTGTTGGCTGACTTACACCAATGTGGGAACCCATGAAGTGATACAGGACAATATTCATAGATCTGCAATGTACGGTGGCGAAATTGAGGGGACCGGTCCTAGATATTGTCCTTCTATAGAAGACAAGATCACTCGATTCGCAGATAAGGACAGACATCAGCTTTTTATTGAGCCAGAAGGGCTTGATACAAATGAAATGTATGTGCAAGGGATGTCGACCAGCCTGCCAGAAGATGTTCAAATTAAGTTTATGCGAACTATACCTGGTATGGAAAAAGTTGAAATAATGCGACCAGCCTATGCCATTGAGTATGACTGTGTTGATCCTACCTTGTTAAAGCTGACACTGGAGTTTAAGCATATTAATGGGCTCTTTTCAGCGGGGCAATTCAATGGGTCATCGGGTTATGAAGAAGCGGCGGCACAAGGCCTTATTGCAGGTATAAATGCTGCAAGAAAAGTAAAAGGGGAAGACCCATTTATATTAGATAGATCAGAGGCCTATATAGGTGTTCTTATTGATGATTTAGTCATAAAAGGTACCAATGAACCTTATAGAATGATGACCTCACGTGCGGAATACAGATTGATTCTGCGCCAGGACAATGCCGATTTAAGACTGACAAATAAATCATATGAGATTGGTCTTGCAACCCAGGCGCGCAAAGATCGATTGGATCATAAAATAGCTGAAGTGGAAAAAGAAATGGAAAGACTGAGAGAAATCAAGGTTAAACCAGCTGAGATCAATCCATTCCTAGAGTCACTTGGCAGTGCATCAAACCTGAAAAGTGGTGTATCATTGTCCGAGCTTATGAAGCGTCCAGAGCTTGGTTACAAGACACTTGCTGCACTGGATCCAGAAAGACCAGAACTTCGTGATGATATATGGAAACAATGTGAAGTTCAAATTAAGTATGAAGGATATATTAAAAAGCAGCTTCAGCAAATTAGCAAGTTCAAAGCCTTAGAATCTAAGAAGCTTTCTTCAGATATAGACTATGCGTCTATAGAGGGTTTAAGACTAGAAGCCAGACAGAAACTAGATCAGGTCAAGCCAGAATCAATAGGTCAGGCCTCAAGAATATCAGGCGTTTCTCCAGCTGATATATCTGTTTTAATGGTTTTCATGGAGCAGCAAAAGAGGAAGAAGGCACAAAGTCATGAATAAGATAGAATTTGAAAAGGGTCTTGAGGAGATGGGCATTGAGTTTGGTGCATCTCACTATGATGATTTTGATATTTATAGAAGACTTCTAGTCGAGTGGAATGAGCATATGAATTTGACTGGGATCACTGAAAAACGAGAAGTGTATATCAAGCATTTTCTGGATTCAGTGGGCACATATCTATCAAGTGAAGTTCCAAATGGAGGATCAGTGATCGACGTTGGAACAGGTGCAGGATTTCCTGGTTTGGCTATGAAAATATTTGATAGAAGTATTGATTTAACACTTCTTGATTCATTAAATAAACGCATTAAGTTTCTTCAAGCTGTATCTGATGAAATTGGCCTTGACCATGTTGAGTTTATTCATGGAAGGGCAGAAGATTATGGCAAGGATGAAGACTACCGTGAAGTGTATGATGTTGCTGTATCACGGGCAGTTGCAAATTTAGCTGTCCTAGCGGAGTATTGCATGCCATTTGTTAAGGTTGGCGGTCATTTTATCGCTTTAAAGAGCATGTCTTACAAAGATGAACTGAATCAAGCTCAAAAAGCTATTGAAACCCTTGGGGGAAAAGTGAAGAAAGTTGTTGTTGTACCACTGCCTGAAGTGGATATTGAGCATACCTTGATTGTGATTGAAAAAATTTCAAACACACCAACGAAATATCCTCGAAAAGCTGGTAAACCAACGAAAAATCCGATAGTATAGGGTATGCAAAAGCATGTTATGGGAGGTCATTGTCTGTGAAAAGATCAAATGAAATTATCGAAATTCCGATTGAAGATATTGTTGCCAATCCAGATCAACCAAGACAAATTTTTGACGAAGAAGGTATTCAGGAATTATCTGAATCGATAAAGGCATTTGGTGTTTTGCAGCCAATCAGTGTCCGCCAAGTCGAAAATAAGTACGAGCTGATTATGGGAGAAAGACGATTGAGAGCATCGAGGACGGCAGGCTTGAATGCAGTACCTGCTATAGTGATTGACTCGAGCACGACAGCATCAGCATTTATGGCACTGATTGAGAATCTTCAACGTGTGGATTTGAACTTTGTGGAAGAGGCAGAAGGCTTTAGACGCCTGATTGAAGAACATGAAATGTCTCAAAAAGATGTTGCTGCACGAGTGGGGAAGAATCAATCAACTATATCAAACAAACTGAGAATTTTAAAGCTATCGCCAAAGGTTAGAGACAAAATAGTTCACTCTGGATTGTCTGAGCGACATGCTCGTGCCCTACTAAAGCTAGAAGATGAAGCACTTCATGAAAAAGTTATTGATCAAGTCATTAAGAATGAGCTTACTGTAAAAAAGACAGAAGAACTTGTTCAGACATATTTAACACTGAATGAACCCAAGAAAAAAAAGAACATTCGTGGTGTTTTCAACTACAAGATTTATATTAATACATTGAAGCAAGCTTATCAGGCGATAAAAGACACGGGTCTTAATGCAGAGTTCGATCAAAGTGACAAAGGGGATCATATAGAAGTGGTTGTCCGAATTCCCAAAGATAAATCTAATTAATCAAAAGTCAGTTCAGTTATTCTGGGCTGGCTTTTTTATATGTGGATTATTATTTATGATTATTTCCCAGGAAATGCGGCTTCTAAAATGTAAATAAATGTAAATAACCACTTCAAAGTAATGGGAAAAGTATCAAAACGTTGACTTTTTGTTTTGTTCTTGCTTTTTGAGAAGTATAAAAACATTTTATAGTGTATAATGATTTTAAGACCACTTAATAGGAGTGAGACAATGGGTAAAGCAATAGCAATATTTAATCAAAAAGGTGGTGTCGGAAAGACAACCACAAATGTCAATTTATCAGCAAGCCTTGCAAGACTCGGCAAGAGAGTGCTTGTTATTGACAATGATCCGCAAGGCAACAGCACAAGCGGTTTAGGACTGAGCAAAGACGCCTTAGAATACAACTTATATGATGCTTTAATTGATGATATAGACGTTGAAAAATGTATAATTCCAACACCTTTTAAGGGCCTGGACATAATTCCATCAAATGTACAACTGGCCGGTGCAGAGATCGAAATGATTGAAATCGACAATAGAGAACAACGTTTAAAACGAATTATTAATGCTGTTCGTGACAATTATGACTATATTTTTGTCGATTGTCCACCATCACTGGGTCTACTGACAATCAATTCTCTGGTGGCGGTTGATGGGGTGATTATACCGATTCAGTGTGAATATTATGCACTTGAAGGCGTGAGTCAACTTATGAACACATTCCAACTTATCAAGCGAGGTCTAAATCCTCATCTTGAAATTGAAGGTGTGCTTTTGAGTATGTTTGATGGCCGTACTAACCTATCAATACAGGTGGTGGAAGAGGTTAAAAAGTACTTTAAGAGTAAAGTGTATACAACAATGATCCCTAAAAATGTTCGACTGGCTGAAGCGCCGAGCTATGGGGTACCAGTTATTGAGTATGACGAAAAGTCTAAAGGGGCTATAGCCTATTTAGATTTGGCTGAAGAAATAGTAAGTCTGGAGGGTGAGAATGGCTAAAGCGAAAAGAGGACTCGGTAAAGGACTGGGGGCTTTAATCCCACAGGATGTTCCTGAAAAGAAGGAGTCAAGTGGGGTATCGCAGAAAAGTCGAAAAAGCACAGATCAGATTGTTGAACTAGACATTAATGAGATCATGCCAAACAAGAATCAACCGAGACGTCATTTCGACAAGACTAAACTAAAAGCCTTGGAGGACTCAATCACCACACATGGTGTTGTTCAACCGATAGTTGTAAAAGAGCTGGATAAGGGCTATGAAATTGTAGCAGGTGAAAGACGATGGAGAGCTTCAAAGAATGCAGGCTTAAAGAGTATAACAGCTGTTATTAGAAGTCTTGATGATCTTCAGCAAGCCCAAGTTGCCCTTATCGAGAATGTTCAGAGAGAAGACTTAAACGATATTGAAGAAGCACTTGCTTATGAATCACTTATTTCAGAACATGCCCTAACACAGCAGGACGTAGCAAAGGCTGTTGGAAAAAGCAGAACATATATTACAAATACGCTTAGACTTCTCAAGTTAGATGAAGCCTTACAGAAGTTTGTAATGGATGGAGATTTATCAGGCGGGCATGGACGTGCCCTGCTGGGATTAGAAGATGAAAAAATGCGTGCTCAACTGGCTGAGAAAGTTATTACTGAATCTTTAAGTGTACGAGAAACAGAAAGACTGGTTGCCAGAGCCAAGCAGGTAAAAAATACGGTTGTTAGTCGAGATGTTAAGGATTCATTTATAATTGAGTTTGAAAGTGACTTACAATCTGTTTTCGGAACAAAGGTCAATATCAAGCAGGGACGTAAAAAAGGTAGGATCGAAATTGAGTATTATAATGATGAAGATCTAAGCCGTCTTATTCAAATGCTTAAGAAATAGAATATAATTTGCTAAGGTGATGTTTCACGTGAAACATCGCCTTTTTTATTTGTAGCAATTATATTGATTAAATGTATTAATGCATCTCTATGGGGGTTACGATAATCCTCGAAATGAGGATGCCTTATGCAAATGGAATAAAGAGATGATTGTCCGAGATGTCATTAATGTTTCACGTGAAACATTTTGTAGCTAAAGTATGAGTCTGATCATATAATAGACATATATTTAAGGTATTTCATTTATGTGAAGAATGTCATTACTTATATTATGCAAAATGTCTAGATGGAATAATGTATATGAGAATAATTCAAGGAAACAGTAAACAGGAAATAAGAAACAGGAAGCAGTGCGTGCTAATTGTAAACTGAAAGAATGGCAGACGTCGAAAATTTCTATTGTTAACCTTTACTTATAGCAATATAGTCTCAGGTGTAGATTGTTTCACGTGAAACATAAATGGATTCTAGAGGTGTATACTCATATAAGAAACGATTAATAATAACAGTTTTTAAGTGAACACTCAAACAGCAATTGTAGTCAAGTGCAATGAAAGCAGCGTAAACAAGAGAGACCATTTAGAAGTTTCTTAGTTATAGATATGATGACTATCTGCATTTGCACAAATTATAGAATGATCCGAATGTCTGTATCAACTCATTTTAGAATATGAAAATATGAAGTATTGACGCTGCAGTTATATAATTGATGTTTGATATATGGTTATACGACTTAATACTCTAGAGTGGAATTTGAGTAGAGTGCAGGCTTTAGGGGAAAAAAGTATATAAAGAAGTGAATTTTAAATATATATATTCCATGACAAGGGATCTTAAAGGATAATTTGCGACTGGCTCAGAATAGAAAAAGGCTTAGATGAAAACGTAAATTTTACTTTCTAATAAGAACGACTCTCTCAAAACATAAAGTATTTGTATCAGTTTTAGGGCCAGTACGATATGAGAAAAGATGTGAATGAGTCAAGAATATGACAAGATGAAACAAGCGTAAAACTTTAAGTAAGCGTATTATATGAATAGATTTTTTAGTGACAATACTAAAATGGAATGGTTTTCATATGTTCAATGAGCAAAAAAAGTGTTGGATATTTATTTAATTTGTATGAGAAAATAATTAATGATTCATTATTTATCAGATAAAAATCGCAAAATATTGAAATTTATTGACTCAATAGAACAACTTTAGTGTAAAAGCCCTTAATTGTCGGAGTTTATATCGTATAAGGGAATTTTCAGAATAAAATATGGATGAAGATTTAGAAATAATATAATGAAGCCTGAAATGCCTCTGTATGGATAAAAAAAAGTGACTGGTACAAGGGTATTATTTTTATAAAAAAACGCCGTGTGCGCAAAAAACGCTAGAGCTATTGCAATTACAAGTCTGCAAGTCATCATGAAAGTATTTAAGGGGAATTTTATATTAATTGGAGTGTTCCATGCTGTTATAGTGATTTTTAAGCACAAATTTTATTATTTTTCTAGTATCATTAATCGCATTTTACGATTTATTCCTTGAGGCCATACATAATAATCAATATTATTTTAGAATTTAAATAATTGATAAGCACTGAAAGCTGCCTTAGATCATATTATTTAAATCTAATCATTGAATTGGTTTTATAAAAATGAGCAAGAAAATTGTTAGAAACATAATTGAGCTTTGCAATAAATTGACTGATTTAATTGAATTTGATATTCATGAGATTCAAAATCAAATGAAGTGCTAATCAGAGGAATTTATTAATGGCAGGGAGTCTTGTATGTTATCGTGTTAAGGTGAAGGCGACAGGAAGGCTTCATGTCTACTTGAAGAATATTGACCGACAAGAAAGGATAAGCTTACACTTAATATCTAATATTTATGATCAATACAGCTTAATTTATCTATACTTCATCGATAAGATAGGTATAATACCTTGATTTATAATATATTGAGAATGATAAAGTACAGTTTATAAATAATCAGATATAAATATCATAGATCATAAGGAGCAGAAAGTGGATATAGATATTAATAATAAAGGTTGCCAGCATGAAATTTTAAGCCTTGGGTTAAAAAGCACAACACTTGATTTTATAATAGTGGAGTGAGTCTTCTAAAACATGTTTCACGTGAAACATAGAAAATAGACATAAAGTATGAAAGGAATAATACCTGCTCTGGTAGAATTAATATAGAATAACAGCTCTTAAGAGGTGAGAAATGAGAAAAATTTTATTTATTGTGAATCCAGCTGCAGGAAATGGACAAGCTAAGAAAGTGCTTCCTTTAATTCATGACCAATGTGATGGAGAAAAACTAACTTATGACATTAAAGTGTCAAATAGAGAAAATCAAATAACTGATTTGGTGAAGCAGTCAATTGAGAAAAAACAGTATACGGATCTAGTAGCAGTTGGTGGAGATGGAACAATTATTGAGTGTATAAATGCAATCGTCGGAGTGAATATTCGACTTGGTCTTATCCCCATGGGTACAGGAAATGACCTGGCGCGGAGTTTAGATATTCCCAAAGAACCTGAAAAAGCGCTTCGAAAGATTCTTAAAGGGAGACTTAAAAAGGTCGATCTTGGGTCTGTAAATGGTGTAATATTTATCAACTCTGCAGGTGTAGGTATAGATGGAAAAATTATTTATGATACAGGAAAAATTAAGAAGCTTATTCCTGGTGGTTCAGCATACACATTAAGCACTATAAAATCAATATTTGCATTTCAGCCATTTAAAGTGAGGTTAACCCTAGATGGTCTTGAAGTAGAGCGAGATGCATATTTAATAGCTATTGGTAATGGTCAGTATTTTGGTGGTGGAATGAAAATCACGCCTAAAGCCAAACTAGATAGTGGCGTTTTTCAAATATGCTTGGTCAGAAAATTGCCTAGAAGAAAATTTCTTAGAGTGTTTCCAAAAGTTTACAAGGGACAACATGAAACAGAACCTGAAGTTGAAACATTCACATGTCGTACTATTAAAATTGATACGTTCAACAGAGATCTTCATGTGAGTGCTGATGGAAATTTGGTCTCCATGACACCTGCAACAATAAATATGTATCATGAAAAAATTGAAATCTGGCATTGAAATTTATATGTAATAATATGGTTTAAAATCTATATTGTTGAATATACCGCGAAAAAAACGCTTTATAGTTTCATCTATACAGCGTTTTTTTAGTTCTTCTAATATTAAATATCAATATTAAAGTAAAACACAATACAGGGCCAAATTTGCATGTTATAATAGGTGTACGATAATGAGACAGTAGAAAGGTTCGTAAATATGAAAATATTAGTTTTTGCGGCCCATCCTGATGATTGTGAAATTGGCATGGGTGGCACAATAAAAAAAATGTCGGAAAAAAACCATAATATAGTGGTTGTGGATTTAACACAAGGTGAAATGTCATCAAATGGAAATGTTTTCAAAAGACAAAGTGAAGCTGATAATGCATCCAAAATTCTAGGGATTCAAAATAGAGAAAACTTAATGCTTCCTGATAGAAATATAGTAGGTCATATTGAAAATGTAAAAAAAATAGCTGATGTGATTAGAAAGCACAAACCGAATATTGTATTCTATCCTAATTATGAAGACAATCACCCTGATCATAAAGCCTGCTCACGTTTAGTCAAAGAGGGAATCTTTCATTCCAAACTAAAGAAATATCAGAGCGAATATGATGCGTTTACAGTTAAGAAAAGTTATAGATATCAAATTAATGGAAGTGCACAATTTGACTATTATATTGATGTCTCAGATACATATGAATACAAAATAAAAGCACTTAAAGCATATAGCTCACAGTTTGATCTCCAAGATCAGAATTCTAAAACGAGGTTGAATTCTGGCTTTATAGCCTACTTGGAATCAAGAAATAGGGTGTGTGGATTTGAATGTGGCGTTGAATATGCAGAAGGCTTCATAACAGATAGTCCTCTAATATTTGATACAATAGACAAATGGGAGGCCGTTTCTAAATGATCACAGGGCAGAAGAATATTGAAAAAGCCAGAGAACTATATTTGAAAAGAGGTGTTCTCAAAAGGGAACTTCTTCGTGATGAAGTTGTATACTCATGGGTACGGTCGCGACTAGTTAATGTAGATGCATTGACCCCACCCAATGTGAGTTTACCGGAAAAAAGTGATTTAAGTTATAGGAAAATAATGGATGCTCTCTTCCTCCATGATTTTGGGCTTGAAGTTAGTGAGTCTAAGATTAAGTCTATTATACTAATGGATATGAACGGTGAAATTCATAATGTATGGACCCTTTCTCCTAAAAATAGATACTATTTTAACTTTACCGAAGATTCCTTGGGCACTTCTGGTATTGGATTATGCCTAAAGCATAAAAAGAAATCATTTACTTGTGGATATGAACACTACCATAGTTATCTTATAGACTCTCTTTCAATCGGTATTCCTACCTCTGATGGATTGGTTATAGGACTCATCTGTGAAATGGATTCTGATTTTGAAAAAGACTTGCAGTTGATTTCAAGACTACCAGAAAGTATTGAAAACATAGAGTCAATTATTGCGTCTGTAGAAGCAAATGAAAATCAAGTTGTGAATGAGATCGAAATGGAATATTGGCCTGCTTGCTTAATTGGTGATAGTGAAGAAATAAAAAAAGCAAGGGACCGTGTACAGCAGTTCAAAGATAGTAAGCTGATTTTCATATCTGGTCCCAAAGGCATTGGAAAGGAATCAACAGCAAATCATTTACATGAAATTCGATTGGGGAAAGATATGAATTTCCATGCCATTTACTGCGATAAAATCCCACTACAGAAGTTTAAAACTGAATGGCTTGAAGATTCTGATAAAATAAGGCGAAATTTAGAACTGTACGATATTGGGACAGTGTATTTTGAAAACTTCAATGCACTTCCTGACAAATATCAACGACGATTTTTAAGAATTTTAGATAGTAAACTGGTTAACAGTAACGCTGAAAATAGTTGGAATAACTTAAACACAGCTTTTATAATTTCTACAACAAAAGGTCTTGAATCGGCAAAACAGACAGGTAAGTTAACACGAGGTTTACAGTCTAGAGTTAAACTTGCAGAGATCTGTTTACCAGAGTTAACAAGACGCAAACAAGATATATGTACTATTTTAGGACATATGATAACCTGTGAAATACAAGATTCTAATCTTCTTCATGAAATAGAAAAGACAGATATTTTTGATAGAGTTTCACAATTGGGTCTAGAATATAATTTAAGGGATCTAGACTATATTTGCCAAAAAATCGTTGATAGAGTGTTCTTATATGGGACACTCACCGAGTCGTGTATTGATGAAATACTACAACCCTACTCTATACAAGGCGACGAACAAAGCCAGCTCAAAAGTTTGTCTGAAATAGAGAAAGAGGCTATAGTGAGAACTCTCGAGGCTTTAAATTACAACATGGTACAGACATCACTAAGCCTAGGAATTAGCCGAAGCACTCTATATAGAAAAATAGAACATTACAATATATCATTTGAGGCTGTACGAGAATAGGACATCCTCCTTTTATAAGATGTCCTAATTTAAAACATGAAAGTAGTGACCTAAAATGGGACACTTCTTTTTTATTTAGAGAATATTCGTCAAATAGGCGTAAATAATTTTTAGAATAAAGCAATTAACACTTTTAATTTCACAAAAATGTGGGAAAATATAAAGAGGGATAGAAAGCCTATTGTAGAACTAGTTTATAGAGATTAACAGTTAATTTACTGTAATGGATACGAGGTGGTAGCTTTGTTCAAAATCAGCGAAGCAGCTCATAAATTAAATGTAGAAACATTTGTTATATTTGAAAAGCTGCTCACCCATGCAGAGCTGATGAAAGATCATACACAAAAAATTCATTCTGTCAGCTATATCGATGAACAAGGTATTGATATATTGAAAGCCCTTATTGAGGGGCAGCCTTTGGAGAATATAGGCACTTCGACAGAAATGGAAAATGAAATTACAAGTCATGATAGTGAAGCAAATGGTGTAGAAGAGGAGGATGTCTCTTCTGAAGATGAGGATTGGCTGACTGAAGATGATCTAACTATACTGGATGATGAAAAGAGAAAATTAAGAAGTGAAGTGAGTCGTCTGCGTCAAGACCTTATTCATTACGACACAGAACTGAAGAAGATGGATGAAGTGATAGAGAACTATCAAATACGATTCAAAGAAGATCTTGCTCGTTTAACACAGTTAGAAAGTCAGATGGAATCCATTTTACTACATAGAACCATCAACAGCGAAAGCAAACCCAAGGAAGAATCGACAGGTATGTTTGGGTTTATAAGAAAGTAAAATCAGTATGTGTAAACGAGTTAACAGGAGTGATGCCATTGTATCGAGTGATAGAAGTTGCCAATATGCTTGGCGTAAGTAAGGTTACAATATATAAAAAAATAAGTTTGTTTAAAAAGGATCTGAAACCCTATTTGCATAAAAAGAGAAACATTACATTTATTGATGAAGAAGGCGTGAAGATCATACGTGAATCACTTGTGGCCAATCAGGTTATTGCAGATGACTCCGATAAGGATGAGAAAATAAGATCCCTAGAAGATGCAGTAAATGATTATGAATCACATCTCAAATTTATCAACGAAAAAATGATTGATGTACAGCGTGAACATATGGAAGATCTTCAGCTGTTGGTTTCTACGCTCAAAGCGCAGACAAATTTGAAAAAATCTCAGATTGAATCAAAACATCAAACTATAAAGAACTTCAAAGACTTGGTGGCTTATAACAAAGAGCAGATCAAAAGGATAGAGGATAAGATGTCATTGTTTGAGGGCTAATATCCATTGACTGTCGGATATTCGTTTGACTTAGGAGGGAATAAATCGTGGTAGCAAAAAAGACTATTTTTGAGAAACTGGGGCTGATTGAGCCTATTGAGGGAGAAGGACAAGAAACACCTGTGACAGAAGCGACCAAAGAAGAAACAAAGGAAACTTTAGACCAAAAGGATGCGATCCCAGCAGAGACAAAGCCTGGTGAGCCAAAGGCAGATCAAGACACAAAGAAGGAAGAGGACCCTCTTCCGTTTGGCGTGGATCTGTTGGCAGCAAAAAAAGAAGATATAAAACCAAAATCACAAGCTGCTGGAGAGTCTATTAAAAAAGCATCAGAAGAACCTGTGGTAAAAGCTGAAACTATTAAACAGAACCAGTCAGCTGAAATTGAAGAAAAGCTGGATGTCCTTATAGGCTCATATGAGAAAAATAAAATGATGACTATTGATGACATATACAGAACAAGTCGAATGGAAGCTGACAAGAAAAAGACTATTTTTATGGTGGATGTTTTCCAAAAAACACTGCCTGAAAATTTACCGATCGATGTAAAACGTGCTTCTGTTATGAATATAATGGATGTATCAAGTATTAATTTAGAAAATCTTCTGAGCGATGCCTATAAAAGAATAGATGCACTGAATAATGTTTTGGAAGAGACAGTCCAAACAACAGATGATGTTGTGAAAAAGAATGAAGCTTCCATAGAAGAACTCGAAAATAGAATCAAGGAACTCAAGAAAGTAACTGAAGCGCGTCAACAGTTCCAAGAGGACCAAACATCAGTTATTGAATATGAGATTCAAAAAATTATTGGTATTGTTGATTTTATTAAACCAAAAAAATAGTGACAATTAGGGATGTGAGATAATGAAGATGAAGTACCGAGTTACACCGCGGGGGAAAGTGGTGTTCACAGTGGCTGGTATTATTATTTTAATTTCATTATTCGGACTCATACAATCCCTGATACCTGATCAGAATTCACAGGAAACAGAGGGTAAGACCCAAGCAGTGCAAGATGATATAACACAAGATGATCAGATGGATATGGGATCTAATATTGAAGAAGAATCTAGTCAAGTGGATCAGGCAGAAGAAGTGGGCAATAATGACCTGAAGACATTAGATGATTCTCAAGTGGACGAAAATGAGAGTATAGATACATCCTTGCAGGCTGATAATTGTCGATATGGTGAAGATGGATCAGCCGGGAATGAATCAGAAGCCAGTGGTTATAGTGATACTGAACTTGAAAGGCTATATAATGCCAAGTCAACAGTGTATTTTGAACCGGATAAGTATGACTTGCAGGATGAGTATAAACTGGTGCTCAATATATTCATTGGTGCGGCAAAAGACTTCCCCAATGAGAAGATAAAGGTTGAGGGCAATATTAATGGATATCCAAAGTTCAATGATACTAAGTTTGGAGAAGAACTCTCTCAGATAAGAGCCAATAAAGTGGCACAATACATGATGAACTTGGGCATTCCAGAAAATCGTATTATTGTGCTAAGCAACGGAAGCTCGAAACCTCTAAACAAATCGGATGATGCAGAAGAACTTAAGCTCAACAGAAGAACGGACGTCTATTTCGAAAACTATCTTATTGAAGATGAAGATTTAAAAAAGTAATCCGGGTCGGTTAGTTGTTTAAGCTAGCCGATTTTTATGCCTTTTTCTTATGTGAATTGATATGAAAGAGAACATATTTCCCGGGAAATAGAGTCAAGTGAACTTGAACACATGATTTGTGAGCATTGACAAACGCTTACAGTTCCTTTAACATATTACTATCACGCACCCATAGCTCAGCTGGATAGAGCAACCGCCTCCTAAGCGGTAGGTCGGAGGTTCAAATCCTCTTGGGTGCGCCATTTTATCCCAGTCATCACTGGGATTTTATTGACTATGCGCATAATTCCCTTGACCCTGATTATCGATTTAAGGTATAATGACAATTGTTCGATAAAAGATTGGAGTCACATCAATGGTTGAACGCTTTATGGCACTTGCCCTTGAAGAGGCGCAAAAAGCTTACAGATTAGGGGAAGTACCGATTGGTGCGGTTATAGTTCAAAATGGCATTGTGGTGGGACGTGGTCATAACCTCAGAGAGACGACCAAAGATCCAACAGCCCATGCTGAAATGATTGCAATTCGTCAAGCTGCTCAAACTCTAGGGGGTTGGAGACTTGTAAACTGTGATATGTATGTTACCATTGAACCATGTCCAATGTGTGCAGGTGGCATTTATCAGTCAAGAATTGTAAATCTTTATATAGGTTCTATGGACCCTAAAGGAGGCGCTGTTGGCTCTCTTTACAATATTCCTAGAGATGAAAGATTGAATCATCTTGTCAATGTTGAATATGGTATTTTACAAGAGCCGTGTTCACAGATCACGAAAGATTTTTTTAAGAAATTAAGATCGAAATAAATTATGGAGAGATGTCCGAGTTGGCTAAGGGGCACGCCTGGAAAGCGTGTAAGCCCGAAAGGGCCCGCGGGTTCGAGTCCCGCTCTCTCCGCCATTTAAAATTGTCTATAAAGTTTGTCGCACTAAACGGGGAGGTAGCGGTGCCTTGTAACCTGCAATCCGCTGTAGCAGGGTTGAAGCTTAGCTGAGGGCTCATGACTGTGGTGTCTGCCTCGAGTAAGTGGTGTTGAAGAATGGGTCCCGCGCAATAGAAACTTGTGAACCATGTCAGGTCCGGAAGGAAGCAGCATTAAGCAATCATTTCTATGTGCCGTGGGGTTGCCTGCTCTGAGCTAACTGCTTGGGTAACGGCCGTGTTCAGTTTTCGAAGCTGAGTGTGCGACATTTAATTTTTTAAATAAGGACTTTGACGTTTGTCAAAGTCCTTTTTGTGTTCTTATTTATTTGCGAAGGAAATTCTTATATAATTGTACTCAGGTATGTGTTTATGATTATGGGGGACGAATAAAATCAATTCGTAAAATGGAGAGTTTATCGTCAATATGAGTCTTTGAGGAGTAGATCATGTTTAGAAGGAATTACACCAATCACATAGCAGTGAGTATTCTTATTTGTGTGGCAGTTCCAGCTATTATTCTATTTGGAATAATGCAGATTGATCAAACGGCCTTCACAAGATATCATGTGTCACAAGTGGCATCAGAACATTTACAAGCTCAGGTATTTAAGCTTGATACCTGGCTGGATAACAAGTCAAAGTCAGTTTCGCATTACAGTGCAGCCATGGAATCTTATATAAGGGCATATGGCTTTGATGAAAACATCTCTAGGTTTTTGACCGAAGTGGCTAAATCAAGCCCAGACGTGACCTACGTGTATGTGTCTTCTGAATCTGGAAAGCACTATGTGTCTGACAATGTTGATCCCAAAGTAGATGGTCGAGAAAGAGAGTGGTACAAAGGTGCCGTAAGTCATGATGTTTATGTTTCATCTCCATATAAGGATGTCTTAACAGATGCATATGTCATGACATTTTCAAAAGCAATCCGCAGCGACCAAGGCTTTTTAGAGGGTGTAATCGGCATGGATGTGCTTCTCACTGACATAGTCAAAGAAATAGAAGCTGCTGGACAGGAATACGACTATCATATAATTGTCGAAACTGAAGAGGGTGTTTACCCATATAAGTCAGAGGTTTTTACAGATACAAATGTTATGGATCAAATTAGGTATCCGGGAAGCCTTATCAATATAGAAATTGATGGGCATGGCTATAGCGGTCAAAAGTTTGAGTTTGGTGATATGAACTTTTCTATCTATGTTTTTCTCGATATGGAAAGGTATCTTACAAATCAAATTAATTTTAACAAGGAGTATGTTGTTAACTCAATTTTGATTTTGCTTTTCCTTGTCATTCTAACAAAGGGGTTGTCTGGATTTCTGTATCGCCCCTTACAAAAAATGAGCTATCAAGTTAAGGCATCTATATCTGGAAGAAAGTATATCCAGAACTTGGTTCTACCTATTGATTTAGAGAAAATCCACGAGAAGTTTTTAGCCCTCCTTGAGGCATCAGAGAAAAGAAAAATGGAAGTTGTTCAGATGAATGTGCATGTGCATGAACATAACACTCAAATAGAGAGTGTAAATCAAGAACTTGCTAGTTCTTATAAAGACTTAGAAACCCTGAAACAAGAACTTGAGTTTCAAGAAGAAAAGTACCTTGATCTTGTAAACAACATGCCAGATATTATTTGGATTTGTGATGCAAACGGATTTCTGATTTATGGAAATAAGCCCTTTGAGACTTTGATTGGCAAAAAAGTGAATTTACAAGACCAATTGAGAATTACTGACTTTATGAAGGATTCAAAGCACAAAGATCAAATTATAGACTTGTTTTTAGAAAGAGACTACCAAAGCATTGAGCTTGAATTTCTTGATATAGAGTCCAAAGTTCGGTGTATGTCTGGCAGCTTATCTCGTATTTATGAGTCAGGAAAGCTCATTGCAATCCAAGGAATATTTCGGGATATGTCTGAATCAAGAACGAAATATTTCAATTATTATAGTCGCAATCGAGAATTAACTCTGGTGAACGATATCACCAAGTCATTAATATCTAACACAGAGCTTCAGGTGGTTTTGAATGACATAGCCATAAAAGCAGGACAGATCATGAATGTGTCTATGTGTACCATTAGGCTGTATGAAGATAGACACTTTAACTTGATGGCGTATTCAGGGGCAAAAGAAAGTGCGGTTTATGATAATAACCCTTCAATTGAAAAATCTCATATGGGGATAGCCTTCGAGAAGAACAAGACACTTATGATTTGTAGCGAAAGTGACTTTTATATTGATGATAATGATTTAAAAGAGGCCTTGGGGCTACTAGAATGTGTTCTATATATTCCAATGGCAACAAATGATAAAGTTTATGGTATTATGTCAGTCGGCACGGACTCCGAAGTTGTTGAAGAGAAGGTGAAAATACTGGAAACCCTAGCTGATCAAGCAGCTATTGCAATTGAGAGAATGCAGATATTTGAAAAACTAAGAACCCATTATTTTAAGACGATAGAGGCTCTGGTCGCTGCGAACGATGCAAAGGTGCCCAATATGGAAGGCCATACTCAACGCGTATCAGAAATAGCTGTTGAAGTGGGTAAGAGGTTATATCTTAGAAAGAAAGATATAGATGATATTTATATTGCAGGTCTTTTACACGATATAGGTAAGATGAATATTTCGGATGCCCTGCTTTCAAAATCGTCTAAGTTAACGCCAAGTGAGCAAAATATTTTGGACAATCATCCTATGTATGCTAAAAAAATTCTAGAACCCATCGGTATGTCAGATGCCATCACTGAAGGTATTTATTATCATCACAAGAAATATGATTTATCAGGTGTGCCAAAAACCGAAAAGATTGAAAGCCTTCCACTCATAGCGAGAATTATAGGTGCGGTTGATGAACTGGATGCTTTGATGGTGGGCAGAGATGGACCTAGACCGCTAAGTTTACAGCAGGCTATGTTTGTTATACGACAGGGCTCGGGCAAAGACCATTGTCCTGAGGTTGTAAGGGTGCTTGAAGAAGTCTCTCAGAAAAACCCAGAACTGATAGAACATCATTACAGTGTTCAAGTTGATAAGGTGGTTTCTATATGAAGAACTTCCTATCCTTTAAAAATAGACTCAAGATATTCCTTTTGTTCATGGCCGTAATCCCCTTAGTCTTAATTGGCTATGGCAGTTATAGTTCTATAACCGAGGAGAGGGCCTATCAAAGAGAAATAGATATAGAGAATATGTATCGTCATAAGGCTGCTTTGTTAGAGACCTATTTTGAGTCTGTTCAGAGTGACTTGTTAAGTATAGTTCGGTCAGCGTCATATTTTGTTGATAAGAATGATATTGGTTTACAAGACTATCTTCTGTATTTAGAGTCTGTAGAGGTTGGTGGTCAAGAGCCGTATTTCGTAATTAAAAAAGGCACTAATATTGATTTTGTTCACGGTAAACCTAGTTTACAAAATCTGAAGCATACGTCTCAAAGTCCCCACATAGAACTAAGATATCACATGAGTGAAATGAATGAAGATCCTTTTATATCAATAACTGTAAACAAGTTTACAGTTGATGGTGATTACGTCATCGCAGGGATAGATGTGGACATGGAAACACTAGATGACCTTGTGAATAATTCCGAAAGTGGACCTTATGTGGATTGGCAAATATGGCTTGGAAATGAGTCTGTGAGTAATCGGTTTACAGGAATTGAAAACACATTGACACCACTGGCCTTTGAAAAGAATAGACTCTTTGTTGATAAGACCAATGCACAAAAGTCTTATATGGTTTTCGATTCAGTGGACAGGCGAATGACCACAAAGTTGTTTTCAGAAATTCCTGATGAGGACAAGCTTTTATCTGCAGTTAAAATGAAGTATTTTATTATTGTCTTGATACTGGTCGTTATGTCTACTGCCCTGGCTCTGGCCTATGCGAGACACATGTATTACCCTGTGCGTGTCATTGACAGAAAGTCTTCAAAGCTTATTGAAGGCAACCTGTCTACCAGAATAGGCATTTGGCACTCTGGAATATTCAAGCCTATAGTAGATGGTTTTAACGAACTAGCCACTCAAGCTGAGGGGGATTACAATCAACTGCTTGAGCAATCTATGGAAATGTTACAAAAGCAAGATGAGCTCCTTGAGATCAATCAGTCGCTAACGTTGAATTATGAAGATTTAAAAAAGACCAATCGCAGACTGGAGTATTCCAAAGAAAAGTTCAGGCGGTTGATTGAAAACATTGACGACTTGGTATGGCTTATTGATAGGGATGGAAATATAACTTATATGAATGAAGCCTTTAATACCTTACTAGGATTGAAACCAGAGAATATGATCGGTAAAAGCTTTATAAAACTATTGGCTCTGGATGAAACGGATATAAAAAACCAGGTTATTGACGCCATTTACAGCAAAGATGTTGAGGCGCTTCAATTGTGGTTTAAAAGAAGCCAAGATGATGAACCTGAGATTTTTATGACAAACACAGTCCGTGTCTTCAAGAATGGACAATTTGAAGGTGTGCAGGGCATTAGTCGGCCACTTATGGAAAATTGGTTGCTGACTCAAAAGCTGACAAGAAGGAGCCAGGCTTTAGAAGATATTCGTGACATCACAAGAACCTTGACCAAAGAAAATAACATAGATGCCTTATTTGATCTTATTGTTAAAAAGATTTATGAGTTATATGATGTTATAGTCTGCAGCATACGCATATTAAATGAAAACAAGGTGCTGGAACTGGTCAATGTAACAGGGGATGGAAGTCAATTTCTTATCGATGATGGGATTGATGACCCTAAAGATCTGCGCTTTAAAGTTATTGATGAAAACAAGATGATTTACTTGGAAACCCCTGAGTCTTATCACATTCAAAATTATGATGATATATCCAGTCTGACGGAGAATGCCGAGTCACTGGTTTTACTCCCAATTTCAGATGGTCAAGATAAGACGGGAGTTATCTCAATACTGTTTAATGAAAAGTTGCCTCAAAATGAATTAATGATTCTTTCAACCATTGGAGTCCAGTCGACCTTGGCCATAAGAAAAGCCCAGCTGTATGAAAAGCAGCGTGAGGAGTTTATGGCGACCATAAAGGTCCTTATTACAGCCATTGAGGCGAAAGACGCATACACCGAGGGGCATTCAGTTCGTGTATCAGAATTTGCAACGATTATTGCGACAGAAATTGGTATGTCATCACAGGAGATTGAGGACATTCAATTCGCTGGACTGCTCCACGATATTGGAAAAATCGGTATAGATGACTTTATTTTAACCAAAAAAGGTCGATTATCACCGTTTGAATCTGATAAAATCAAAGAGCATCCTGAAATAGGTAGAAAAATTTTGCAGCCAATCGGTTTCTCAAAATCCATCATGGATGGGGTGACACTTCACCATAAGCGATATGATTTAACGGGTTACCCCCACAAGGAAGTTGTGGAGGACTTGCCGGTTTCAGCAGCCATCATCGGCGTCTGTGATGCCCTTGATGCAATGACCAGCAACCGGTCATATTCAAGAGGTCGTCCATTGAATGAAGCCATTGAAGAAATAATAAAACATAAAGCAACACAATTTTCGCCTCAAGTGGTCGACTCTATTGTTCGAATTTATGAGTCTGATAAGTCGGTTCTTGAGCAAATCATAACTGGAAAGGTACAGGTGATGAGTTGAGTTATACCGCACTCTATAGACGCTGGCGACCACGCATATTTGAAGAGGTTATTGGCCAGCGTCACATTACAGACACACTAAAGAATCAAATACAATCGAATAATATTGCTCATGCCTATCTTTTTAGCGGCACAAGAGGAACAGGAAAGACATCCACGGCAAAAATTCTTGCAAGAGCCATCAACTGCCTCAGTCCTGTGAATGAGAACCCATGTAATGCGTGTGAAGTATGTATGGGGATGCTTGATGAAAGTCTAATGGATATAGTGGAAATAGATGCAGCTTCAAACAATGGTGTTGATGATGTCAGGGAGCTTCGTGAAAATGTAAAGTATCCCCCGTCAAAGGCTAAGTTTAAGGTCTATATCATTGATGAGGTTCACATGCTTTCACAAGGGGCCTTTAATGCCCTTTTAAAAACATTGGAGGAACCACCAGGATATGTTGTATTCATTCTTGCGACAACAGAACCGCAAAAGATTCCTGCAACCATACTATCACGTTGTCAGCGCTATGATTTTAAACGAATTCCTGCTGAGATTTTAATGGACCATCTGGCTGCCATTTGTAGCTCTTTGGAAATTGAACCGGAAGAGAAGGCTTTGAGCCTTATCGTAAGAAATGCTGATGGTGCTGTACGTGACGCCCTGAGTATTCTAGATCAGTGTGTGTCCTTTACGGATGGAAGTCTTACTTATGATGATGTTGTAGGCACTTTGGGTTTGACGACAGAACACTGGTTATTTAGTATTGTAGATGGTGTTATAGATGGAAATGCCTCTCATGTGATGCGAATGGTCAATGATATGGTCAATGACGGTAAAAACTTGGGGCATTTTATTAAGAGTCTAACAGGACATTATCGTAACCTCATGCTTTCAAAAAGTGGTGCGGATCTCAAATACATCATGGACTCGACAGATGAGAGCATAGAACAAACAAGCGCTCAGTCGGACAAACTCACCATGAGTGAGATTTTAAGATCCATTGATGTTCTTACAAAGCTTGAAGCGCAGTCAAGATGGGCAACTCAGCCCCGAACACACTTGGAGATGACCCTTGTAAAGCTTATGCAACCTGAAACAGATCAAACGCTGGAAGGCTTGGTGTCAAGGCTCGAAAAACTTGAGAAGGCAATGGAAACAGGGCAAGTGGTGGTGTCTCAAGCGTCCCCGCGACAGGTATCTGCAAGCCGGCAAGACTCTGGGAAAAAAATAGAGCAAGCTTCACAACCAGACAAAAGTTTAGCGTCTGTCAAAGTAACACCAACTGCTCAAGCTGATGGAGTCAAGACTGAGCCACAAAAGGCTAATGAGAGCTTGACTGTATCTAAACCTTCAGAAAATATAGAATCAGAAGTTGCTTCTGACAATTATGAAGCGGTGGACCTATCTTTCGCAGACATTCAGTCTAGGTGGGGGCAAGTCTTGGAACTGGTCAGAAAGACAAAAATACAAGTACAGGCTTTTCTAATTGAAGGCACGCCTGTTGCCTTAAATGGGGCGACGCTTATGATTGCTTTTAAGGATGGATATGCCTTTCATATGGATATGGTGGAGCGCGAAGAAAACCGTAAAATCGTAGAATCAGCTATTGAAAAGGTCTTTCATCAGAACCTTAGGGTCAAGTGTGATTTTGAGTACAATCTCCAAACGGCATCCGATGAACCCGAAAATGAAAAAGACGATGAAGAAACTGTGAAAGAGTATTTTAAAGATCATGAGGATAAGCTGAAGATCATAGATCAATAAGGGAAAATGGTCTGAATTTCTGTGTTGATCTGTTATGATATAATAAGTTGGAAATGAATCAGGAGGATGAATATTATGGCTAAAAGAAAGCAACAAATGCCTGGTAATATGGGCAATATGATGAAACAGGTTCAAAAGATGCAAGCGCAAATGCAAAAGACTCAAGAAGAAATTGAAAACAAAGAGTTTACTGCAAGTGCTGGTGGCGGAGCCATCACTGTTAAAGTCAATGGTAAAAAAGAGATGCTTGGCATTGAAATAGATGAAGATGTTGTTGATCCAGATGACGTGGAAATGCTTCAAGATCTTATTCTAGCGGCAGTAAATGAAGCGATGCGTACTGCTGACGATGCTATGTCAAAGGAAATGGGTAAGCTAACAGGTGGCATGAATATTCCTGGCTTATTCTAGAAGGTGAATATATGTCTTATTATGCACCACCTATAGCAAGGCTTATTGAAGAACTTGCGCATTTGCCTGGAGTCGGGCGAAAAACAGCCCAAAGACTGGCAATGCATATTGTAACAGGTCGTGAGGATTTAGCGGTAAGTTTATCTGAAGCCATCATTGAAGCTAAGAAGAAGATAAAGTTTTGTTCTATTTGTTTTAATTTAACAGAAGCTGACCCTTGTCCGATCTGTTCAGACCCAAGAAGGGACAATTCTACAATTTGTATTATAGAGGCTCCTAAGGATGTTATTGCTATGGAGCGGACCAAAGAATATCATGGGCTCTATCATGTCCTTCATGGGGCAATATCACCTATGGATGGTATTGGTCCAGACGATATTCGCTTAAGAGAACTTATACTTCGACTTCAAGAATCTGAAGTTGAAGAAATTATACTTGCGACCAATCCAACCATTGAAGGCGAAGCAACTTCTATGTATATTTCACGCCTCGTAAAACCAACGGGTATAAAAGTGACTAGACTTGCTCACGGTATTCCAGTCGGTGGGGATTTGGAGTTTGCCGACGAAGTGACGTTGACAAAGGCTTTAGAGGGTCGTAGTGAGCTTTAATAATAAAACTGCTGGGTAGATTGATATCTACTCAGCAGTTTTTTGTTTGCATCTTCATGTGCTTGGGTAAAAATTCCTTAAGTCTAAGACAGCGCACAGAGCGCTGCATTCATATTACAAAAGGGGGAAACAACATGACAGAAGCAATTAAAGCAAAACTTCGTACAGGACAAGGTTCAAACGCTTCCAAGAAACTAAGACAAACCGGTAGATTACCCGGTGTGGTTTACGGTCAACACTCTGATACAAAGAGTATTGAACTAGAGCTTCGCGATGTTGAACATCTGCTTGCACACCACGGTATTGGCGCAACTGTTAATGTGGACATTGAAGGTGACAAAGTATTCGCAATGATTAAAGATGTTCAGAAGAATCTGTTTAAAAATCAGCTTCTTCATTTGGATCTTCAAGAGTTAACCAAGGGTGAGTCTGTCAAGGTATCTATTCCGCTTCACTTCGTGAACAAGGATAAGGTAGAAGACTCTGTAATGATCGTTGTTGAACATGTTCATTCACTCGATATTGAAGTGCTACCAAAAGACTTGATTGAATCATATGAGGTGGATGCATCTCTTCTTAAGGATCAGCAGACAATCACTATGGAAGACTTAGGCATTTTTAATGATGAAAGATTCACAGTCTATGCTGATGCAGACACGGTTATTGCCAACTTAACTGAGGGTGGCTTTAAAGAGCCAGAGCCAGTTGAAGAGGAAGGTATTGTTAGTGTTGTTGCAGAAGTGGTTGATAAAGCAGAGGAAGAGTAAGTAAATCTTTACTATATTCATTCAAAGGAAGCCCCAGCTGGGGCTTCTTTTTTGTGGACGCAAAGCCCTGGATTTAGTAGAAAGTTAAGATCAAAGTATGAAAGTTTAATTAAAAAGGATTATGCGACAAAGGACATAAGTAATTACTGACCCGGGGACACTTGGAGAGAATCTCATGTTCTGCTATAATAAATGAGTATGGAATGGTGTGAAAATTCCGACGTTTCTACTGGGGGTGCCGTTTGGACTACTTAGCTTTCACAAGAGAGGAGCTTCTTTCAGAACTAGCGCAAGCGCAAAAGGAGCCCGACAGCATTAAGAAGAATAAGCAGTCAGATTCTGATGCAACACTTTTAGCCATTTTAAACAGCTTACCGGATATGATATTAAAAGTGGATACAGACATGACGGTTGTTTGGGCAAACAAAGCGGCTCTAGACAAGAGTCCGCAAGTGATCGGCCGGAAATGTTATGAGGCGTATTTAGGATATGATATGCCGTGCGACGATTGCCCCTGCACTGAGGCCCTTCGAACAGGACAAATCGTCTCTGGAACGATGGCTTTACCAGTTGCAAGTGAAACAGGCGAACTGGTTCACTGGGAAAACATAGGCATTCCGCTCTTTGATTCAAATGGTCAAGTGAATGGCATGATTGAGATCAGTAAGAATATATCTGACAGAGTTTATTTCGAGGAAAAATTAGGAGAGTATACACAGGCCTTAGAAGATGCCAAAAGAATGTCTGATCAGTCTAGTAAGATCAAGACAAACTTTATCAGTAATCTTTCCAATGAACTTAGGACACCAATGAATGGCCTTGTCGGTATGGTTCAATTGCTTGAGAACACTGATTTAAGTCCTGTTCAACAAGAATATCTTGATGTCATCTCCACATCAGCGGGCAAGATGATGAACATACTAGCAAACGTGGTCGAAAACGCCGTCCTTGAGCAAGGGGATATGGTTTTGACCAATGAACCCTTTGACATTCGCTGGGTCTTTGACGAGTTGGTGAAAGCCTACTCTAAACAAGCCTATGAAAAGGGACTTCGCTTTACAACGCGATTCGATCCGTCTATTCCAGATAAACTCTTAGGTGATGTCAAGCGGGTGCGTCAGGCCCTGCTTAATATTTTGGTCAATGCCATAAAGTTCACAGACAGTGGTCGTGTGGAGTTTAGCATGGATATGGTGAGCGAGTCATCAAAAACTGTTGAGCTTTTAATCTCTGTAAAAGATACGGGCATAGGTATTAGCGAGAGTCAGAAAAAGACGGTTATCAAAGGCCTAGTCGATGAAGGCTCAGGGTATGAATCAAGTGGGATTGGGCTGGCTATTTCAAAACAAATCGTTGATGTCATGGGCGGTAGGCTGGAGCTCATAAGCGAGTTATATAGCGGCACGGAGGTAAGTATTAATCTCACCTTTGAACGAATGCAAGAAATCATATTAGATGATAAAACACCTGTTAAGCGAGAAAGATCCAAAAGCGGTAAAATGCGGGTTCTTGTTGCTGAAGACGAGGTGATTGGCCGTGTGACAATGAAGCTTATGTTAAAGGATAAATACGATGTATCCTTTGCTAAAAACGGCAGAGAGGCTGTTGACATGTATTTTGACATGGAACCTGACATTGTCCTAATGGATATATTGATGCCAGAAATGAACGGCTTTGAAGCCTTTGATGAAATAGAAAAAAGGAGTTTAAGCCGTGCTCCAATTATTGCATGTACGGCTAAGGTTATATCTACTGAAAAAGAGTACTTAACCAGTTATGGATTTGATGACTACCTGTCAAAGCCAATTGATGTGCAGCATTTAAAACAGCTGCTCGCCAAATATTTAAAGTAGTTAATAATGAAGAAGTAAAGCGCTCATTTCCTTGATTCGAGACTTGTATTCTGATTACAAGTTGAATGGGAGGGGGCGTTTTTTTATGCCCAGAAATCTGAAATTTGATTGCTTGACAGACCTATAGTGGCAAGTGAAATCGTTCATGTTCATAGAAATCGGATAATCGTGTTAATAAAATTAAATATCCCAGTTGACAGCTAGGGATTATTTGTGTAAAATTTAATTGAGAATAATTATCAATGAATTTTCTAACATGAATATAAATAAACCTAATAATCAATCAGAGGAGGACAGAACATGAATGCACTTTTAATAGGCGCCGATAGACTTGGTAATATACCAAATTTACTAGAGACAAGAGGCATAGAGGATTTTACCCATTGGGATGGACGCAAAAAAGGTATGAGAAAACTAAAAATCCCTACAGACACAGATGTTATTATTATTTTTACAGATTTTATAGAGCATAGATTGACTGAAAAAATTAAGGCTGAATCTAAGGAAATGAATATTCCCTGTATTTTTTCTAGAAGAGCAGTATCAGACTTGTCTAAGCAAATGGATAGATGTCAGGCCTGTGGTCTGTGCGACTTTGCAAAAATCAACTTGAAGAATTAAGAAAACGAATACTTCAAACAAAAACTATAAAAAATCTAAATGCAAAATTGAAATAAACGACTGGGTCCTTCAGTCGTTTATTTTTGTTTCGACCAGAAAACCACTGCCTTGTGACATGCACCATCAACATATATAATAGATGTGATACGAATACTAGGATAAGAAAGTTTGGTGTGACCATGGCACGTTATAATATGATAGCAACTGCAGCGTTTGGTATTGAAGCTGTTGTTGGACAAGAGTTAAAAGAACTTGGATTTGAAGATGTTGTTATTGAAAATGGAAGGTGTCTTTTTAAGACAGATGAAGAGGGCATATGTAAAGCGAACCTATGGCTTCGTTCGGCAGAAAGGGTCTTCCTTGAAGTGGGGCGTTTTAAGGCCTATTCCTTCGCAGAGCTTTTCGATAAAGTAGAGGAACTTCCTTGGGAGGCTTACATTCCTGAAAATGGAAAATTCCCTGTGAATGCAAAATCGGTAAAATCGAAGATATTCAGTTTGTCAGACATCCAGTCCATTAGTAAAAAAGCAATCGTAAAAAGACTTGGAAAGGTTTATAATATTTCTTGGTTTGAAGAGAAGGGGCCGGAGTTTCCTGTACATATAGCCTTTTTAAAAGATGAAGTCACAGTGAGTATTGATACAAGCGGTACTGGGCTTCATAAGCGTGGTTATAGAGCCGTTGGTAATGAAGCGCCTCTTAAGGAAACCCTTGCAGCGGCTTTGGTTAAAATCAGTAGATGGAAACCATTTATTCCACTGATTGACCCCATGTGCGGTTCTGGAACAATACTTATTGAAGCGGCAATGATTGCTAGAAATATTGCACCTGGCCTAAACAGAAAATTTGTGTCTGAAGAGTGGCCATTAATTGATAAAGAACTTTGGAAGAAGGTTCGCCAAGAGGCATATCAGGCAATTGATCTTGATACACCTCTGCACATCCAAGGCTTTGACATCAATCAGCGATCTGTTAAGATCGCTATGGAAAATGCTGAAAAAGCAGGTCTGGAAGAGGATATCCACTTCCAAGTGCGTGATGCAAAGGATCTAAGCTCAGCAAAGCAATATGGTTATATAATCACCAACCCACCTTATGGCGAACGCTTAAGTGATCAAAGACAAGTGGAACAAGTCTATAAAATGATGGGACAGTCTTATGGAAAATTAGACACATGGTCTAAATATATCCTGACATCTCATGAAAATTTTGAACGGTCATATGGATCAAAATCAACAAAAAATAGAAAGCTTTATAATGGGCGTATCAAGACCTATTTCTATCAGTATTTTGGACCAAGACCACCAAGAAGAAAGCCTAAAAACGAAGACGAGTAAATTGCAGGTCGCAGTGAATTTAGAATTCCTGCGACCTTTTGTGAATGCAAAGGTTTGTGATGGCATGTTTAACTATGAAAAACTCACGCACTATATTGAAAAAAGGAGAACCGCGCCCTATAGAAGGATTGCCCTTGTAGGGGCTGGTGGAAAAACCAGTGCAATGTATGCCCTCGGCCATTATTTTAAAGGTCAAGGGAAAAAGGTGGTTTTGACAACCACAACCAAGGTTTTTACCCCAGATTCTAAGGATGTGGATGCTGTATGCTTTACAACTTCTTTTCCAGAGTGTCTATTAGATCTAGGCAGGCGTGAAAATCAGGTGATTTTTATTGGCAAAAGTTTTGACAAAAATAATAAAGTCACTGGGTTTGAGCCTGAGGAAGTACCAGTGCATTGCCTTAAAGATCCGGATGTGTTCATTTATGAAGCTGACGGTGCAAAAAGACGTTCTATAAAAGCACCAAGAGAGGATGAACCCAGAATCCTTGCTGAAACGGATTTGGTAATTGGAGTTGTAGGTCTTGATGTTCTTGGTAAACCAGCATGTGAGAACTTTGTTCATAGGCTGGAAAAATTTCAAGAAATCACGCATATCAAAGAAAATAAGAGAATTGAAAGTCAGCATGTAGGCATGCTTGTTAGACATCCCATGGGGCTTTTTAAAGACGTTCCAAATACTGCGGACAAAATTTTACTTTTAACGAAAATGGATACTGAGGCAAGAAGCTTTTGGGCTCTTGCAATTCAAGAAGAATTAGAAGACTGGGAAGGGCATGTCATCTCCATTTGACGGTTGTTGCCACTGGCTCAGAATGCATGTACAATATAGTTAGCTTGTAAATTGGATATAAAGCAAGCCACATTGGTCACAAGGTTTGGATAGTACGGGGGAAGTCTATTGTCAAAGGTAAAAAGAAAGAAAAAACGAAAAAGACCAGCAGGGGTTGTTTTATTTTCCATGATTGTTCTTGGTTTAACAGCTTTTGTTGTTTTTAGATTTGAAGCGCTTGCAGGCAGTGCATGGAACTTGACCGGTGCAGGTTCAGGCCCATCGAGGTCAATTGCTTCAGACCATAAAGTCGGCTACGAGGATTCAACATTCTTTCATTTGGAAGACGGTTATATATTAAAATGTGGCGATGGGGCTTTGAGGTACTATAATACCTCCGCGCAACCTGTCTGGGAGAAAGCTTTGCATGGTCAAAATGTTGAAGTGGATGGCAATGATAAAACCATTGCAGTGGCAGATCCAACAGCTGGAGATATATTCTTGCTTGACAAAGCAGGTAAGATAAAAGCAAAGAAATTTGGTTTGGGTGCGATTAGCAATATAATGCATCCATCAGAGAATTATTTGGTCTGCCGCATGATCGATAAAAATGAACTTAGGATATTTGATGGTAACCTTGAAAGCATTGCTAGAATTCCTATGCCAGATGGTGAGGTATTAGACATTGATGTATCGAGTTCTGAAAGTCTTATAGCCATATCCATGTTTAGACTGGAAAATGAAACTTACCACAGTCAAATACTCACATATCAGATGGATGGTCAACCTATCGGTGCCATTAATCTAAAGGGGAAAATCATTTTAGATATCGCAGCCATTGATGACAAGATGATCGGTGTGACAGATGAACAAGCCTTTTCTTATAACATAAAAAATGAACTGTTATGGGAAGTGGATCTTGACCGTGTTGTAAAAAAAGCAACAGTTTCAGAAGATGGTATGATCTTGCTTAATCTGGTGAAATCAGGAGAGGATTTAACAGACCCTAGACCAGATAATGTTATAAAGTATATAGGTTCAGATGGACAATCAATCAATGAAGTTGCCATAGAGTATGATATAGAAGAAATGAAACGCGCAAATGGACAAACCGCCTTTTCAACTGTGGATAGGCTGTACGTTTTGTCAGAAGCGGGAAAAATGGAATCTATATTAGATACTGGCGGAAATTTAAGACATTTTAACTTTATTGGACGAAAGTTTTTAGGGGTAGAGTTTGGGGACCGACTGGACATTTTGAAGATGGATTAGCAGGAGGAAAACCATGGATAACTATGTAGACATAGCGATTGCAGTCATTTTTCTATTCATGATGGTTGAAGGATGGATTAAGGGACTTGTACGTTCTATTATTGGTATTATAGGATATATTGCGGCTTTTATTATTGCAAAGTTTTATTATGTGGACATGGCTGATTTTTTAAGTGAACGCTTTGAATGGTTTAGAAATTTAAAAACCAATATTAGTGATAGCATTATGGCGAGTTTTAGTGGAAATGCCCAGTTGGAAGAGGCATTGGCATCAGGGTCCCATGCGGATTTGAGCCAGGCTCTTGAAAATAAGGATGTTCTTGACCAGCTTGATTTGCCGACACTTATAACAGATCGGGTTTCTACATTTGCCCAAAGTGTGGATATAGCAAGTACACAACGAAGTGCTGTAGAGGGTCTTGCAGAACTCATTGCCAATGGGATACTATACGGTATCAGTTTTATGCTGGTGGTTCTACTTGTTCTAGTCACAGTTAAGTTCATTGGTTTGATTCTGGATGGGGCCACTGAAGTGCCTATTATAAAACAAGCCAATAAACTAGGGGGTCTCATCTTTGGTGGTGTGAAGGCTTGTTTCTTTATATTTTTGATCATGACGACTGTTGTGTTTATTGCCCCGCTGACACCAGAGATGAATGTCCTTGAGACAATCAATAATTCCACTGTGGGTGTGTATTTTTATAATAACAATATACTGTTGATATTGCTTGATATTTTCTTGAATTAAGCGACTTGTGAGTTTAAAAGGACAACATCGTAAGGAGGTCAATATGAAAGTAGAAGTGGATGCAAGAGGTCTTGAATGCCCAAAACCGGTTATTCAAACAAAAAAAGCACTGGAAAAATTGAAGGAAGGAAGCATTCTGACTGTGGTGGACAATGAGATAGCCAAGGAAAATGTATCTAAACTAGCTAAGAGCATGAAGTTGCACTACAATGTTTCACAAAAGGAAGGCTTTTATTACATAGACATCTTTAAGGGTGAAGAAATGGGTCCTGAACTTCTTGGGGACGAAAAACCAGTCTTGAATGACCTGGTTATTATGTTTGGTAAAGACACTTTAGGTGAAGGCAGTGAGGAACTTGGTGACGTTCTTGTTAGGGGCTATTTCTATACGCTTACTGAAGTGGAACCTTATCCAAAAGCTCTTTTATTCCTGAATTCTGGCGTTAACCTAACTGTTACGGATTCACCTGTGATTGAGCATTTGAGAGTGCTTGAATCAAAAGGTGTTGAAATTCTATCATGTGGGACATGCCTAGATTACTTTAACCTAAAAGACAAGCTTGGTGTAGGCGGTGTCACAAACATGTACACAATTGTTGAGACCATGAATAAGGCCAAGAACACAATTAGTTTATAGGAGCGCTTATGAATACAGAAAGTTTTTGTGTTGTGGTTTTCGAGTCAACGCACGATGCCATTAAAACAGAAAAAGCAATTAAGACCACGCTCAAGGTTGAACTGATTCCCACACCGAGAGAAATTTCAGCAAGCTGTGGCTTGTCTGTTAAATTCAAGGTGGATGAGGCGAACAGTGTACGTGACATTGTTAAGTCTATCGGTACGGACCGCAAACGTCTTTTTAAAATTGATTATGGGACAGATGGACGACAGGCCATTGAGATGGACTGGGAGGTGTAACTATGCCAATGGATATTCAAGTGGGCGATGTTGTGGAAACGAAGAAAAATCATCCCTGCGGAGGCAACACTTTCGAGGTGCTTCGGGTTGGTATGGATTTTAGAATTCGTTGTACAACATGCGATAAACAGCTTTGGATTGAGAGACCAAAACTAGAAAAGCGTGTTCGCAAACTTACCCGAGATGGGGAAGAAATGAAAACCAAGTAATTGATTGAAAATTTTTAATTGTTACAAAAATATTCAAAACCATGCCCACTGGGCATGGTTTTTTTAGTATAATGGTTTTGGAAAACCCTTTTCCGAGCGATTAATGGAGGTGCTATACAGATGGCTATTCAATTCTCAAATCGTATGGAGCAACTAAAGGCTTCTGAAATTCGTGAAATACTTAAATTGACTCAACAGCCGGATATTATTTCATTTGCAGGAGGTCTGCCAGCCCCTGAATTGTTCCCTGTTGAAGAAATGGAAAAAATTTCTGTGAAAGTCTTGCAGGAAATGGGCACACAAGCTCTTCAGTACAGTCCGACTGAAGGCTATGATCCACTTAGGAAGAAGATTGCCTCGCGAATGGCAAAAGTCGGTGTTGATACAAATGCAGATGAAATTCTTATTATTAGTGGATCACAACAAGGTCTGGACTTCTCGGGAAAGATATTCTTAAATCCTGGGGATGTTGTGGTCTGTGAGAGCCCCAGCTATCTTGGGGCAATCAACGCATTCAAGGCTTATGAGTGTCAGTTTTTAGAAATAGAAACAGATGATAACGGCATGATTATGGAAGACCTTGAAGAAAAATTAGCTCAAACTGAAAATGTAAAGATGATTTATGTTATTCCAGATTTCCAAAATCCATCGGGAAGAACTTGGACAATGGAAAGACGGGAAAGACTGCTTGAAATTGCAGCCCATTACGACCTGCCAATCGTAGAGGATAACCCTTATGGTGAACTGCGTTTTGAAGGAGAAATCCCACCATCTCTCCGGTCAATGGATAAGGATGGACGTGTTGTCTTTTTAGGATCATTCTCGAAGACATTCTGTCCAGGTTTAAGACTTGGATGGGTCAATGCATCACCTGAGCTTCTCGAAAAGTACATTTTCGTAAAGCAAGGGTCAGACCTACAGACAAGTTCCATGGCCCAAAGAGAACTGAACATGTTTATGGACGACTATGATTTAGACAAGCATATTGAGAAAATCAAGCATGTTTATAAGAAGCGTAGGGACTTAATGATGGAAACCATAAAAAATGAGTTTCCTAAGGAAGCCAAATACACTTATCCAGAAGGTGGCTTATTCACTTGGGTTGAACTGCCAGAACACATCAACACAAGAGACTTAATGGTTAAAGCCGTGGAAAACAAGGTGGCATTTGTACCAGGGGGGTCATTCTTCCCAAGCGGTGACAAGGAGAATGCCATGCGTATTAACTATTCCAATATGCCTGAAGACAAGATTGTTGAAGGGATTACTCGACTTGGAGCGCTGTTGCGGGAAGAGATGGAGAAGTAGATAGATGTTGAAATTAGAGCAACCTGCAGATTTTTTGCAGGTTGTTTTTATGTACAAATTTATAATAAGAAACAATATTGTAAATTATTAAATATATAGAAAGTCAAACAAATATTTTTTTCCCAATATATATTAGAAAAAAGAGTGATATTACACCTAGCAAATAAGAAAACGTAAGAGATTTTTTATTTGTATTTTCAAATATGGATAATGCAACGTTTCTAGTATCAAAAAAACACTTATAGCATAACCAAGTGAATATAAGGATTCCAGATAAGTTCTCTAGTAGACCGTCCATAGAGATACCTCCTTATTATCTACATGTGATATGATCACACAATAAAAAACTACAGGAAAAAGGATTGAACATGATTCTTATATAACGAATCCTTAAATATAACATTGAATTTTGTACCATACTGAATCCAATGTTATATTTTAGGGATTACTCTACTCATTTAGTGTTGTCTAAATTTAGTGTATGTTTCTTGCATTAATATCCGTTAATACCCCATGTAGAACCACCACTATCATAATCTTTGGTAGCTTCGTTTGCATGAGTAAATACTGACTTTCCTGTTGTAGCTTTAGAAGTTATATCGATTATAGTCCAAATAGCAATGAACTCACCAACTGTTCCACCGTTGATTTCTAAAGTTTCTTTAGAAGTTAATTCTTGAAATGTGCTCTTTTTAGTCATTTGTAATCCTCCGTTTAAGGTTTAATTGGCTTGATATTTTTCTAATATTGCTTGTTTAGTAACCGTTGATACCCCAAGTAGAACCGCCTGGATCATAGCTTTCTAGAGCTTCATGTACATGTTTTGAAGCTGGCTTGCCTGTTACTACTTCAGAGCCCCATTCTGCAACTGTTAGAACAACAGCTGTCCATTCTATTGGTGTCATTCCACCATCAATAGACATCATTTCATTCATAGTTAAATCTTTCATTAATCTTACCTCCATAAATATAGTTGATTGTTGTCTATAGATATCTGCCTGCTGTCAGGTAAGATGATCGTCATGGTTATTTCTTAGTACACTTTTTCTCTAGTGCGGAACTTGTGGTCAATTTGTAGGGTGCCATTATGATTGTTGATTTCAATCTTAAAGAAATCAAGGGAATCATTTTTTTCAGCTTCATCCACAAAGTTGTTTAAATAAATTGAAATAGAATTCAATAAGTTCTCTTTCTTTTTATCACTCATTTGTAAACTCTCTTTCTTAAAAAAGTTAAAAAATTACATAAATGGAACTTAGTTTGTAACCTTCGACCTGATTATAGCCCCAATAATATCCAAAGTCAATAGGGTTTTTATAAAAAATGTTTTTATGGAATAAAATAGAATCTGATGCTATAATACCCACTAGGATGATAATGATAGAACTTAAATGAATAAATGTTACGAAAAGGATAAAAATGTTCAAGAAAAAATACTACTGTATAAAACAATATGACATAACAGATTGCGGGGCGGCATGCTTAGCAACAATTTCAAAACAGCATGGTTTTAAGACTTCTATAACAAAGATTCGAGAAGTGGCTGGAACAGATACCCAAGGGACAAATGTGCTTGGTCTCATAACAGCGGCTGAAGGACTGGGGTATTCAGCCAAAGGGGTCAAGGGCACTATAGATGACCTAACGGATGAAGTGGTTCTCCCGGCCATTGCCCATGTTGTAACAGACAAAGGGCTTATGCATTATGTTGTGATTCATAAAATTGATCAAGATTTTATAGTTATAGCTGACCCTGCCAAGGGACTTGAAAAAATGTCTAAGGATGACTTTGCCAAGATGTGGACGGGAATACTTGTTTTAATGACTCCCACGGTAGAGTTTAAAACCGGGGACGAGACCAAGGGTTTGTTCGCAAGGTTTTTACACCTTTTAAAACCTCAAAAAAAGCTATTAATTCATGTCTTTACGGCTTCTATACTCAATACGGCTCTTGGAATATTTGCAGCTTTTTACTTCAAGTTTTTAATGGATGACATTTTGCCATATGGATTAAAAAACTCACTGCACATTATTACAATAGGCATTATTCTGCTAAACCTTGTCAAAATTGGACTGGGGGCATTTAGGAGCCACCTGCTTTTATATATGAGTCAGCGAATCGATATTCCGCTCATTCTTGGCTATTACAATCACGTTTTAGACCTGCCTATGAATTTCTTTGGAACCCGGCGTGTTGGTGAGATCGTATCCAGGTTTATGGATGCCGGTAAGGTTAGGGATGCTATTTCAGGTGCGGTATTAACCATTATGATAGATGTTCTCATGGCCTTTGCAGGGGGCATTATTTTGTATATGCAAAATCCCACCCTCTTTTTTATAGCCTTTACCATGCTCGTCTTATATGGAGCAATTGTTTTTGGCTTCAATAAACCTTTAAGAAATATGAATCGAACGGTTATGGAGAATAATTCTGATTTAACATCCTACCTCATGGAAAGTTTGAATGGTATTGATACGGTTAAATCATTTAACGCAGAGCAGTTGTCAAAACAGGAAACAGAAAAGAAGTTTATAGGTCTATTAAAGTCAAATTTTAAGCTGAGTTTTGTTAATAATGTAAGAGGCACATTAACAGGAACAGTTGGAACACTAGGCAACGTCATAATCTTATGGGTGGGTGCCCTATATGTCATGGATGGAGAATTAACCATCGGCCAGCTTCTAGTATTCAATTCTTTGATGGCTTATTTTATAGACCCTGTCAGCAATTTAATTGAGCTTCAGCCCATGTTACAAACAGCTATTGTTGCTTCTGATAGACTTGGAGAAATTCTTGATTTGGAAGTGGAAAAATCAGTGGATGAACATAAAAAGTATGCCCCTGAATCGCTACAAGGTCATATTGCATTTAACAATATAAAGTTCAGGTATGGAACCCGTAAAATTGTTCTTGAGGATGTGTCGTTAACCATTGAGAAAGGGCGGCGGATTGCCCTTGTGGGGGAGTCTGGATCAGGCAAAACCACACTGGTCAAACTCCTTTTAAAACTCTATGAGCCGGAAGGCGGAGAGGTTCTCCTAGATGGTATAGACATTCGGGATTATAAAATCGAGACCCTTAGAAATAAAATTGCCTATGTCCCTCAAGAGACTTTTCTATTTTCTGGAAGTATATATGACAACCTAACCCTAGGTGCAAAAGACACATCTATGGAAAAGGTGATCGAAGCCTGTAAGTTAGCAAGAGCCCATGATTTTATTAATGACATGCCAAGGCGGTATCAAAGTGTCTTAGAGGAAAATGGGTCAAATCTATCAGGTGGTCAGCGTCAACGTCTTGCAATTGCACGGGCCATCCTAAAAAAACCAGATATTATAGTGCTCGATGAAGCCACCTCAAGTCTTGATAGCACAACTGAGAAGGCCATAGAAGAAACCATTGAATCTGTGAGCCGGGGCATAACAACAATCATTATTGCCCATAGACTAAGCACCATTATGAGGTGTGATCAAATATTTGTTATGGAAAAAGGACAGATTGTTGAATCAGGCGGGCATAAAGATTTAATGAATGATAAAAGCAGCAAGTATTATGAAATGTGGAAAAATCAAATTCCAGAGACATATGAAGAAATAAAGGATAGCGGGGTGATTGCATGAAGCCTATCTTAATGAACCTATCTGACATGAGTGACAGTCGAGAAATTATGGAGCATAAAATTTTTCCGGCAGGTGTGGTTTTTATATACATGACATTGGCTGTTTTACTTGCTGGATTAACGTGGTCTTATTTTGGAGAGCTTGATGTTGTTGTGAAGGCAAGGGGGCAGATAAAGCCGTCTTCAAAAATTCACACGCTTAAAAACAAAATTACAGGGACTGTGACAGAGGTGTATGTAAAAAATGGAGATAAGGTAACCGAGGGGGATTTACTTTACTCGGTAAATAAAGAGCGCTATCAACTGAAACTGCTTAACGCTGAAAATAAGCTAAGCACACTGACCCAGGAACATAATCTCCTTAAGTTATTCAAAGAGTCGATTGAAACGGGTGAAAACTTATTTTTAGAGCGACCTATGGGTGATGACAAAAATGTAGATGATTTGATTTATGACCGTTACAAAAATGAGTACGAACAATTTGAACTGGAAGAAGTACAGAGTCAAAGATCCATTGATTTTATTGAAAAAAAGCTTAACCAGTCAAAAAAGAATCTTGAGGGATACCAGGACATACAGAGTAAAGTTGAAAATGGAAGCTACAAGAATATCACAGACGAAGCTTCAGGCATATATGATTTAAAGCTCCTAACATATGCATCAAGCTTAGAGCAAAAAAACATCGATTTAGAAGAAAAACGCTTAGAGGTGAAGCGGAACAAGGCACTGTATGACACAGGGGCCTTATCGAAAAACATTTATGAAAGTTCCGTTCAAAGCTTAAAGCAAGTTGAAAATGAAATAGCCAGATACAAAGCACAATTCAAACTTGAAAATGAGGAAATTATTGAAGCCACAGTTCTTCAAATAGCCCAGTACGAAAGTGAGCTTAAAAGGTTAATGTCTTATTCAAGTGAAGGAAAACTGGTCACGTCGAATAAAACGGCTAAACTTATTGCCCTGTCTAGCGAGATTCAGCTAAAAGAAGATGAGATTAAGTTAATCAAGGAGAACATAAAAACACTGGAAGACCAGTTGTCTATGACAGACATAGCAGCGCCCTTTTCGGGGTCTGTAAATATGGATGTTGAAATATCCCCTGGGGATTACTTGGAAAGTGGGAAGTTTATTGGATCGGTTATACCGGACAATGGAGAAAGTTTTAGACTTCAGTTAAAGGTACCCAATAAAGACATAGCTGACATAGAAATAGGCGATCGGGTTAAATGTAAGGTCGACGCCCTTCCATACAAAGAGTTTGGTATGGTGGAAGGAGAGGTTGTAAGAATCAGTGCGAGTTCTACTGGCAATCCAGACTCTAACTCCGGCTACTATATAATAGAAGCAAAAATACCCAATGTAGAGTTGACATCCTATAAGGGGGAGGTCTCTGGCATTAAGGTTGGTATGCTTGTGGAAGGCCATATTGTTACAAGGACTAAAAAGGTGCTATTTATCTTGCTTGAAAAACTTAATTTCATGGATTGATTAGTCGTGTCCTTTAATGTAGAACTGAATAAATAATTCGTATTAAGTGTTCTACGGCCATGCGCATCCAGTTAAATCCCAGTCAGACTGAGAAAACAATTGAAGACACAGTTGAGTGTGCCAAGAAAAGGAACAGCCCGAAAGTTAAGGCTGTTCCTTTACCTTTATAGAATACAAAAATCCCTGCTCAATTATGAACATGACTTGTACCCACTTATTAAAATCAAATTTGGTTCATTGATTCAGTCTTATTTGCTACCGCTTATTTGAATCTATACCGAAAGTAGAAAGTGCAGCCTCAAGAGCTTCGTCGGTATGAGGTGTTATCCAAGGTTTGGATTCTACATATACATCGGGCTTGATTCCATAACCATGATATTTTTCTGCAGGATTTGCATAAATTTCATTGGCGGTGAGTTTAAGAATATAATCGTCATAGGTATCAATATAAAACTGAGAAACACCTTTTCCATAAGTTGTTTCACCAATAATTGGTGTTTGGATGTTGTTTCGCATTGACGCTGCGAATAGTTCTGCTGCGCTCGCAGATCTCCTGTCAACCAAGATAGCCAGATTGAACTCAAACTTTGGATATTTGTCTTTTGAAGTAAGGACTTGCACTTCGTCTTTGTTGTTTTCCATATAAAATAGATCTGCCTTATCAATAAATAAATCTAATATAAATTTTGCGCTATCCAAAGAACCTCCATTGTTATTTCTTAGGTCAATGACCAAATTCTTAATACCAGCATCTCTATACTCTGTTAATTTGCGAAGTACCCGGGTGTAAGTATCGCTATAAAAATTTGATATTTCGATAATTGCAGTGTTTGAGTCAATAAGTTCACCAGTCACTGTGTTAATAACCTGATTTTCTTTCTCTATAGTGATCGTTTGATTTATCTCATCTTTTAATGAAATCGTTGTTAATTGTAGTAAATCTATTTCTTTAATTAGAGTCCTAAGTAATTTTGGAGTTATTTTATTTGTTGGAATACCATTGATATGGGTGACTTTATCACCAAGATGCAGTTCTTTATGCTCATTATTAGTATGTGGATCTATACTCCATATAAAGTACTCACCATTTTCTTTGGTGAGTTTACATCCATAGGTTTGCTGAAGTCCTCCAAAAGGGTCAGTATAATTCTCTTCATTAATATACTGTGCATATGGATCGTTTATTGCATCTAAAATAAGTTTTGAAAGCTCTTTATCAATGTTCTCGAAATCAAGTGGGAAATACTCGTATTCTTCTATAATATCAAGTGTCTTCAATGTATTTCCTAAACGTTGCTGATACACTTTGAGATTTTCCTCGTTTATTGAAATCTGCTTTTCTAAGTGAAAAACTTTGTTTGTCTGAATCGTGCTTAGAGCGACTAGACTTAAAATACCAACAGAAAAAATAACATTTCTAAGTTTTTTATTCATGTATACTCCTTTGAATATAAACAAGCTCATGATTTATACCATGAGCTTGTAGAAATAATGCTAATTATTATGGTAGATCAACAGTGATTGCTGGACCATTGTATACTCTGTATTGTGGTTTCTTTTCTTTCTTAGTGGTCGTGCTGGTATGGAAATTGCCACCTTTGTCGTCGCGGCCTCCATTTGTATTGATTATTTCAGCTTTTGTTAATGATCTCATAATCCTTACCTCCTATAATTTAAGATGTTAGAAACAGCTTATTGTTCTGCCTGCTGTCAGGTAAGAATAATAGTTCTATAAGAACGTAATACATTGTAACAAAAAAGTATTAAAATGTCAATTGTGTCAAAATAAAGAATTAAATATATAAAAAAATCGGCAGAGTATACTCTGCCGCCCTGACAATGGGGATTACGGGAATATTTATCGGACTAGAGGTTCTAGCGGTCCTCCAATCCTTCAAACTCTAAATAATATAGAGTTCGGGGCACTTTTGTAGCACCATCATACTTGAAAAAAATGGTGTATACAAGATTACAAAAATATTTTTATATAATTATTTTTTATTATGGAGAAAATAATACTTGCATCGACTTGACGAGAATGATATAATTCCGTTTGTAGTGTGGATATATATGTCCACTTTACTTCCTGCTCAGTCAAGGGACTGGGCCATTAATGACCATAGGGAGGTGTCAAGAATGAACAAATACGAAGCTCTATTTATCCTTAAGCCAAACATGGAAGAGGAAAAGAGAACGGAAGCCATCGAAAAATTCAAGTCAATCATCGCATCAAACGGTGAAGTACTGAACGTTGACGAGTGGGGCAACAGAAAGCTTGCTTACGAAATCAATAAGACTAAAGAAGGATACTATGTACTAGTAGACTTCAAAGCAGCTGCTGATCTACCCACTGAACTTGAGCGTAACTTCCGTATCAGCGACGCAGTAATGCGTTTCATGGTAACACGCAAAGAGGCATAGTAGCAGACAGTAGAGGAGGAGTTTATGAACCAAGTAGTTCTAATAGGTCGATTAGTTAGAGATCCTGAACTCCGTTTTATTGCTGGCAGCGGACGTGCAGTAACAAACTTCACACTGGCGGTAGACAAAGGGATGTCACGTGATAAAAAAGCGGAATTGCAAGCTCAAGGCAAACCTACAGCGGATTTCATTCGTATTGTAGCTTGGGGTAAGACAGCTGAACTTTGTGCAAATTATCTGTCTAAAGGCAGTCAAGTGGCGGTTAATGGTTCTATTAACACTGGCCAATACAAGACTCAATCAGGCGAAACGCGCTATACGACAGATGTTGTTGCAAACAATGTTGAATTCATTGGCAGCCGAAATGATAACCGTCAACCTGAACAAGGTAGCGATGACTTCAGTATGGGAGGCATGGATACTTCTGATTTTCAGGCGATTGAAGATGACGACGATATTCCATTCTAGAAGGAGGGAAATAAGATGGCTTTTAGAAAGCGTAGAAGAAGAAAGTTTTGTCAGTTCTGTGCTGACAAAGTAACAGATATTGATTACAAAGATACTGGTAAACTAAAGCGTTACCTAACTGAGCGTGGTAAGATTTTACCTCGTCGTGTTACTGGTAACTGTGCAAAGCATCAGCGTGCTCTAACTCAATCAGTTAAGCGTGCTCGTATTGTTGCACTACTACCATTTGTAAACGAATAAGAACAAATAAGCGGGAGATACTTACTTGAGTGTCTTCCGTTTTTTATTTTGAGCAATTTGTAAAATACCAATTTAAGGGCACATGTCTTTATGTGAAGCCAATAAGTTGTATTATTGGTTTCACATAGAGATTTTTAAAAAATATTGATAAAATACGGGCTTATAGAAATGATCAAGTAAGATCAGTGCAAATTCAACCCAGGTATTGTATAATAGACAAAGATTAAGTTAGGCACATGCAAAGCTAAAGATTAACCTTATTGCTATACGGTATATTGATATTTACGAGTTGAAATTTCCATATACAGTATAGCAATGCCTTTTAAGTGATGTTTTGCAATTTGCTCAATAAGTATTGGAGGCGTGAATTTTTGAGATATGAAAGAAACACTTCAGCTATGATCGAAGCGGCCCTAATTGCCCTTGTGGTTTCAGTTGTTGTTTTTATGATTAGATACCTGCCCATCGTGGGCTACTTTACAGTCTTTGTACCAGCTATGTTTGCAGTTGTATGGGTGCGACACGGTAGACACTACGGCGTCTTATCTGTTATCGTATCAAGTGTTATAAGTTTTGCTATGGGAATTCCAGCAGAAAGTCTGATGATTTTAGTTTATGGAGGGTTTGTATCAGCCGCTTTAGGCGAAGGTGTGCGTCAAAAACTAAAAGCCAGTCAAACAATTTTAATTGGTGCAGTAGGTGCGGCCTTAAGCACAGTGGTATTATTTGGGCTGACAGAACTTTTCACAGGCATTGGAATGATGCAGATTTTCACAGAAGCCATAGAGGAGTCAAAGTCTTTAATTGCTTCATATAATTTTGACTCTCAAATGACAACAGATTTAAACGAACAGTTTGACCTCATGGTTATACAGTTTCAAAATATGCTGCCTTTCATTCTAATAATGATGGGATCATTCACTTCAGCAGTCAACCACTGGGCGCTTGTAAAGGCACTTAAACGATTCAAGTTTGAGGTGCCAGAGACAGGCCTATTTAGAGATTTTCAGCTGCCTAGAAATGTCTTTCTAGGATCCATGATTATGATGGTTTTGGCATGGTTAACAGGGATTCTTGGACATTCAAATTCTGAACTTCTATTTTTAAATATTCTCCTTGTGGTTGTTTTTGTCTTTTCCATTCAGGGAGCGGCAGTGTCGATTTTCTTCATGTACCATTATAAATTTCCACGATCTGCTGTTGTGGCCTTTACGACTATGGGTATTCTTTTCTACAGCATGTTGCAATTTCCACTTTTCGTGCTCGGCATGCTTGAAACAATTATAAATTTGAGAGCCCGAATGAAGTCAAACACTTAGGAGTGATTGAATGGGTCAAAATAAGTTTTCCAAACTTTTTAAAAGCGACACAAGACTCTATTTATGGATAATATTTTTTATGGTGTTTATTATTGCCCTATATGAACCATTTTTGGGGATAGTCGGCACCCTTGTGTTGGTGTATCTTCTGTATTATAACTGGAGATCAGGACGACAAAAAAATAAGAGATGGCAAAGATACATCGAAACCCTTTCAAGTGATATTGATTCGGCAGCGCGCTATGCCATATTAAATCTGCCAATCCCCTTAACGCTTGTTGATCTAGACGGGAAAATCAGTTGGTATAACAGTAAGTTCACAGATATGGTGGACCAAAAAGACTTACTTGGTTCTGAAGTGGATAAAATTATCCCAGCCCTTGAATTTGATGAACTTCTAAGCGGAGAAGACGCATCCAATATCAAGATTGGTGAAAGTGTTTTCAGGGTCTTATCGAATATTGTTAAAATAGGCAGTAAAAGCGATGAAAGATACATTATGATGCTCTACTGGATCGACCAGACAAACTACTTTATGCTGGGAGACAAGTATCGTGATGAAAAACCTGTTGTGGCCTTAATCCAGGTGGATAATCTGGATGATGTGATCAATGAAACAAAAGAAGAGCATCGTCCTGCGGTGCGTTCTGAAATTGACAAGAGGATCAACCTGTGGGCAACCAGAATGAATGCCCTTATAAAACGCTATACATCAGATAAATATGTCGTGGTCTTTTCCAATAAATTTTTAGAAAATCTTGAAGCCAAAAGATTTGCTATTTTGGATGACATCCGTGAAATTGATGAAGGCAATAAGATTCCCGTTACTTTAAGTATGGGTGTTGGAACAACGGGCAAAAACCTTTCTCAGCTGGAGGAAGGGGCGTTTTCATCCCTTGAACTGGCCCTGGGTCGCGGTGGTGATCAGGCTGTTGTCCGAAAGCAAGGCAATTATGAGTTTTATGGTGGAAAAACAAAAGCTGTTGAAAAGCGAAACCGGGTTAAGGCCCGTGTGATCGCCCATGCTTTTAGACCCCTTATAGATGACAGTTCAAAAGTTATTATAATGGGACATACAAATCCTGATATGGATGCTTATGGTTCAGCCATCGGCGTGTATAGAGCTGTTTTAAACAGGGGAAAAGATGCTTACATCGTTTTGAATGATGTGAATGATTCCATCCTAAACATACACAATGTGTTCAAGGATAACGAAACATATCATTTCATCAACACTGAAGAGGCCCTTGAACTTATGGATAAAGACACCCTAGTCGTGGTTGTCGATACCCATAGACCATCCTTTACAGAGGCACCAGAACTTCTTGAAGCAGGTGGGCAAATTGTTATGTTTGACCATCATAGGCGGGGCACAGAGTTTATAAATAACACAGTGTTAAAGTATACTGAGCCCTATGCATCATCAACGGCAGAACTTGTCACTGAAATTCTTCAGTACATGGAAAACACCATGCGTCTAGAAAAGAATGAAGCTGAAGCTCTACTTGCTGGCATCACTGTAGATACAAAAAACTTTACATTCCAAACAGGTGTAAGAACATTTGAGGCCGCGTCTTTACTAAGACGTTTTGGAGCCGATACAACTGTTGTAAGGCAATTATTCCAAGATGATTTAAGCACATTTATTCATAGATCAAACATTGTCAGCAATGCAAAAATATATGATAATGATGTTGCTATATCTATTTATGAAGAGGATGTACCCAATGCTCAACTTGTTGCAGCTCAGGGTGCAGACAGCCTCCTTAATATTAGAGGCATATCCACATCTTTTGTTATTGGACGTAAAAGTGAAGACATGATTTTTATCAGTGGTCGAAGCTTAGGAGACACCAATGTTCAAGTTATACTTGAGAAAATTGGCGGTGGTGGTCATATGACAGTTGCCGGGGCTCAGTTCAAAGACAAGAGCATGGATGAGGTAAAAGACTTGCTGCTACAAGCAGTTCAGGAATATTTCGAAGAGGAAGGTGAGTAATATGAAAGTTATACTACTTAAAGACGTTAAAGGGACGGGCAAAAGAGGAGATGTCGTTAATGTCAGTGACGGACACGGCAGAAACTTCCTAATTCCAAGAGGTCTAGCAAAAGAAGCGACTGAAGGTGGCGTGAATCAGGTGCATCACCAAAAAGAAGCTGAGGAAAAAAGAAACGCTGAAGCTTTGGCAGAAGCTAAAGAATTGGCGGCTAAGATTGAGTCACTTAAAGTAACGTTCCAAGCCAAATCTGGTGAAGGCAGCAAATTGTTTGGATCTATCACAAATAAAGATGTAGCAAAAATGCTTAACCAGCAACATGGCATTAAGGTGGACAAGAAAAAAGTAAAAATGGATCAAATTAAAATGCTAGGTACATTTAAGGCTGAAATCAAGGTTCATCCGCGCGTGGTTGCCAAGCTTGAAATCTATGTTACAGAGCAGCAGTAAGCAAAGCGTTAGAAAAATAGAATGTTAATCAATAACCGCAGTTTCCTATGAATATTGGAATCTGCGGTTTTTTTATACAGACATTCATTATATTACGCTCAATTTTACAAAAACGTAAAGTCTTTATTACAGGAATCCATGGAATCCGAATCGAATTTATAAAGAATATTCAGAAAAATGCGTCTACAATCTAGTCAACAGACCATCGGGGGAAGAAGTGGAGAGGTATGTTTATGTATGAAAAGCTCGTCAACAATATGGAATCTATTATTATAGGAAAAGAAAAAGTATTAAAAAGACTCTTAATTACCCTCTTGTCTCAGGGGCATATACTCATAGAGGACGTGCCGGGTGTTGGGAAAACCACAGCAGCCCAGGCACTTGCAAAATCAATGGACCTATCCTTTAATCGTGTTCAGTTCACACCAGATTTATTGCCTTCAGATATATTAGGGGTTTCTGTTTATCGCAGGGATACCTATGATTTCGTTTTCAAAAAAGGCCCCATATTCAATCAAATCATCCTTGCGGATGAAATCAACAGAGCCTCGCCTAAAACCCAATCAAGCTTGCTTGAAGCTATGGAAGAAGGCCAGGTGACAATAGATGGAACCACATATGCTTTTGATGGGCCCTTTATGGTGATTGCAACTCAAAATCCCATAGAGTATGAAGGAACTTTTCCCCTTCCAGAAGCTCAACTCGACCGTTTTTTAATGAAAATTAAAATTGGGTATCCGGACAAATCAGATGAAATGAAGATCGTTGAGCGCATGGGCACAAGGAGGGATATTGCGACCCTCAAGACAGTCCTGAGTGCTGATGAAGTTAAGGCTATGCAGGAAGCGGTCAAAGATGTGCATGCAGATGATTCCATATGGGCCTATATAGTGGACATTGTAAGAAAGACCAGAGTCTCAGATGAGGTTATACTTGGATGCAGTCCTAGAGCGGCGGTAGGCCTTCTTATTGCAGCAAAAGCCAGAGCTTATATAAATGATAGAACATATGTTATACCTGAAGATGTAAGGGATCTGGCTGTGGATGTGCTGGCCCACAGACTCATTGTAAAACCCGAAATAAGGTACAAGGGTCGCGGTTCAGAAAATATTGTTAAGGACCTAGTGGAATTTGTGAAAGTGCCAAAGGTGGTTGTTCATGACGAATAGGCAGATATTTCTGTTTGGTTTGGTCCTGTCTGTATTTGTCGCTCTTTTTACAGGGGGGCGGTTCATATATTTTATTGCTGTGGCCATGCTTGTTGTCTTTGTCAGCAGCTACGTTATGGTGGTTTGGAACAGTAAGAATATGTATCTCTTTTTTAATATTAGTGAAGAAGTTTTGACCGTGGGAGACAAGCTTTGGATTGAGTACAAGCTATCCAACATGTCAGTCTTGCCAGTATCGTATGCTTTGATGACCTTTGTGGTTTCCAAGCGACTGGGAGAAATGGGGTTTCCCTCAGAGACAGCCTTCTATGGTCCTTATCAAATGATAACCATTCGTAAAAATGTGACCTGTCAAAACAGGGGATATTACACCCTTGGAAAACTTGTGGTGGATATTCAAGATCCTTTGGGACTATTCTCGCGCCGTGTGGTTTTTGACAGGGCGATTGATTTAACGGTCTATCCAAGGGTACATGCCATTCAGAGTTTTGACCTGCCAGCAAAAGAGTTTTTCGGCAAGGTCACAGTGCCTATGCAGACCCATGAAGACTTTACAAGCATGAAATCCATCAGGGAATACCGAATCGGTGACAGTATGAAGAAAATACACTGGAAATTGTCATCGAAGCTCGACCATCCCTTGGTGAAAGAATATGATCTCTCTGCGGATACCAAGGTATATATGCTTGTGGATGGCTATAAAGAAACAATCCGACCAGAAGAACTTGATACCCAAGATGGTCTTGTTGAAATTGCCATTTCACTGATTCATTATTTCCTAGAGTATAATATATCGGTATCTCTTGTATGCAATACATTAAAGAGACTTTCGATACAAGGGAAAGATATGGCCAGGTTTGGTCTCTTTCTTGAAGAGCTGACGGGATATGTACCAACGGGAGAACAGACCTTTGTCCAGTTTTTGAAAGCTGAGACAAACAAGCTCTACTATGGGTCAACCATTATTGCAGTGACAGATAAATTAACAGACGACTTGCTCTACACAGTGCTTGGTTTAAGGGAGAAACGATTTGACATTGTTCTAATATTTTATGGGGAAGACAGTCGTCTTCATTCCGATGAATTAGACCTTTTAAACCACCAAGGGATTTCAACGTACTCTCTTTCATCTAGAAGTGATATTTCAAAAACACTGGAGGTCAGCTATGATAAAAAGGCTCTCTAGACACAATTTCATAGCGGGACTGATTCTTGTGTATGCCCTTGTCTTGGTTTTAAGAGATGCCCTTAGAATTGATCTTGGGTTTACAGTAACCCTTAGTCTGGTTCTATTTATGTGGACTACTATTCACGGGCTATATGCTAAAAAAAGGGTTGTGACCGGACTGGCTCTACTCTTTGGATCGGGTCTGACTTTGGCTGTGATGGATCAAAGTCTTGAGAAATGGTCTCTTTACCTAAATCATTCAAATCCACTGGAAATGGGTCTTTCTAGCAGCTTATCAAGTCTTTATATATTGGATAAATGGCCGGATTTCTTCTTTTATGCTGTAGAGTCAGTCTTGCAAGGTGCGGACAGTGGGGAACAGATATTTGTATTCAATTTGCTGGTTATAGCCTTGCTTGTTTTAACCATGGGCAGTTTGATTTACAGTCGAATTTTTAAAAGTGTCCACTATGGCTTTTTTCTTATACCAATTATATTGTTTGTTCAGCAGTGGTTTCATTATGCTGAGAGCATTCAACAGCACTTTAGCTTATATTTTATAGGGTTTATTATGGTGGCAGGCGATTATGCCAGAAAAAAAGCTTGGGAGAAATCTGCTCGGGCATCATTTGGGCTCACGCATTTTGAGACAAAGAAACATGGTACCTATTTATTCCTTTTAGGCACGCTAGTGATTTTGCTGAGCAATGTCTTTCTATTTGTCCTTCCTGTTGATGGGATCAATAAACACATTGGGGAGCTTGTTCCCAATGTGCTCCATATGAGAACGGGGTATAAAAGGGGCAGTATGGCCATGTTCACTTTTAAGCAAACAATCTACCAGCCTTATGAAGAGAGACTTGGTGGTCCTGTAGACAGGGGAGAAAACCCCGTTCTGCTCCGGGTGTGGTCTGACAAGGCAGGCGTCTATTTGCGGGGACGTGTTCAAACCAGGTACACGGGTTTTAGCTGGGTGTCAGACAATGATATTTATTCAAACAACAACGACTATGTTCAGCATACAGGCTTAGCGGGGAATAAGGTTCGGTCATATGAAGTGACGGTAGTGCCCGAATCGATCAGCACAAGAACACTTTTTGCACCAATCGGCATAAAAGAAGTTGCCCTAAGCGAGAATAAGGTTTTTATGAACCCCGATGGGGCCATGTATTATAAGCGGGAATCTTTTGAAGGCCCCTTAGATGTTTACACCATGCGAGGGGTGGATTACTCCATGCGGATTGAAAACCCTGAAATATATTTGCAACTGCCAGATAATTATAATGAAGCGGTGGTTAAGAAGGCCTTAGACTTAACGGAGGGGATGACCAGTGACATTGAGAAGATAAGTGCTATCAAAGACTGGTTGCGGGCGGAGTATCCCTACGACTTAAAACCAGGTCTGCCCCCTGCAGACGAAGACTTTGTGTCTTATTTTCTATTCGAAGGCAAAAGCGGGTACTGCACTTATTACGCCAGTGCCCTGGCTGTCATGGGGCGAGCGGTCGACGTACCCACTAGATATGTTGAAGGTTTCTTACTCCCTACGATTCGTCAACCGGATGGGGCCTTTCCCGTCCGGGCTGATAGGGCGCACGCCTGGACGGAAGCCTATATTGAAGGGCAGGGATGGACAATTTTTGAAGCGACACCAGCCTACAACGAAGCCACAAGACGCAGTTTAGAAACTGAGGACCAAGCAGAGAATGAGAACGGATCACCTGTTCTTGATGACGAGTCTCAATTTACCCTAGATGCAAAAGAAGCCCTTATGGATGTGGATATTGGAGCTGACTCATTCGATCAAGTAAAAGCACAGCCAGATTACTCACAAGAGATTTTATACGGTTTCTTGGGCCTGCTTGTTCTTGGCATGTTTAGTGGCATTTATATGACCATGAAGGTAAAATGGTATTTCCAAAAAGGATCTTTAAAAGAACGTACGATTCGTGAAATTTATTATTTGGAAGATCTGATTGATATTGATGATGATCATTTGACACCAGCTGAGAAACTTGAAAAGTATTTTAACTCACGCAGTCAAAGTCATGAGATGAAGCAGAACTATAAGGGACCTCCATATGATATAATAGACGATGTGAACATGGTCCTTTACAGTGGAAGCGCTGTTGCAGAAGACAGATTAAGGCGCATTTTTGACTTTGTAAAAGAGGTTGAAAAGGACACAAAGGGACGCTACAATCGTTTTAGATACTGGATGGATCACAAATGATCCATAAGTTGTTATAAAGAAGTACCTGTTTTTATAAAAAAGTGATTTATAAGACTTCAAATTGATGCACTGCAGGAGCATATATGGATTATAAATTGTATCTTATGTGTTTTGTAGTGGACTGGACTTGATGTTTTGTAATCACCTAAGAAAGGATATGCAAGATGGAATTTATGGGCAAAGTACCGCCACATAGTATTGAGGCAGAACAATCTGTTCTTGGCGCAATGATATTAGATAAAGATGCCATCACAGAAGTTACAGATGTTATAAAACAGAATGACTTCTACAGAGAAGCTCATAAGGAGATTTTTGGCGCAATCATTGAACTTTATAATAAGAACGAACCAGTGGATCTTGTCACGGTGTCCGACCAGCTCATTCTTCAGGGGAAACTGGAAGAGGCTGGCGGAATAGAGTATCTTGCTGACCTGACAAGTGCTGGTGTCGTAACGACAAATGCGAGACACTACGCCAAAATCATTGATGAAAAGTCGACCCTGCGCAGGCTTATTAAAGCATCTTCGGAGATCATTGAATATGGATATGAAACCCAGGATGCAGCCCAAGTCCTTGACCGTGCAGAGAAGTCCATTTTTGACATATCTCAAAATCAAAACAGGGAAGGGATGACAGCCATTCGTGATGTCCTGGTAAACACCTATGATGAGATTGAGAGAATGTATGAACATGAGGGGGGCATTACAGGGATTACCACGGGATTTCTCGATCTTGATGCCAAAACAAGTGGTTTCCAGCGCTCTGATATGATTCTGGTTGCGGCCCGTCCCTCGATGGGGAAGACGGCCTTTTCCCTGAACCTTTGCCACAATGCGGCCCTAAAAGGCAATGGCTGTGTGGCTATATTCAGTCTCGAGATGTCAAAAGAACAATTGGTTCAGCGTTTACTTAGTTCAGAAGCCCATATTCCCCTGGGAAAAATACGTAACGGGGACTTGGAAGAACAAGACTGGATTGATATCACAAAGGGTATGAGTACGTTATCAAATGCTAAAATATTTATTGATGATACCCCTGCGGTAACGGTTATGGAAGTCCGTGCAAAATGCAGACGACTTAAAATGGAACATGGTCTGGATATGGTTATGATTGACTACCTTCAACTTATGTCGGGTAATGCAGAGTCAAGACAGCAGGAAATTTCTAATATTTCCCGTGGGCTCAAGGGTCTGGCTAGGGAGCTTAACTGCCCTGTGGTTGCCTTATCTCAGCTGTCTCGTGCGCCTGAACTTCGTGCAGACCACAGACCGATACTTTCTGACCTTCGTGAATCCGGTGCCATCGAGCAGGATGCCGATGTGGTTATGTTCCTATATCGTGATGAGTACTACTTCCCCGATTCTGAAAAGAAGGGTATTGGTGAAATAATAATCGCAAAACAAAGAAATGGTGAAACCGGCACAGTGGAACTGACTTGGCTGGGGCAGTTTACAAAGTTTGTTAATCTTGAGCGGGAGTTTGTCGAGTAGGTGACAGTATGGAGCAGACGAATGTTCGTCTACGACCTTTTAAATTAGGTGACACAGAAGCACTGACCAGATGGGGGACCCATGATGACCCCAGGTTTTATCAATATAATTTCCCCTACTGCAGAAGCTCTGACCTTGAGCGTTGGTATGCGGCTAAGAAGGTTTTTTTCAAAAGGTGGATCTATGCCATTGAAGTCAACTACCGAGTTGTTGGCTATATCACATTGAAGAACATCAGCTGGATGCAAAAAAAAGGTGAAATGGGTATTGCCATTGACCCCAACTATTTGGGAAGGGGCATCGGAACCCGTGCCATATGTCTATATCTGCATAGGGTCTTTCGTAATTTTATTATTGATGAAATCCATTTAAAGACAGCGGAATTCAACACAAGAGCCATCACCTGCTATGAAAATATTGGGTTTGAGCATATAGAAAAAAAGCGGGAACCATTTGAAGAACAGAGTTTTCGGAAGGATATACTCCGAGAATACCCGGATTTTGACCATGATAAAAAGAATCTTTACGTTAATTATTGCTATATGAAAATCAGCAAATCAGCATTTATTGGTCGCTATATTAAAAAAACCGAATGATGGTCGGTATTAATATTAATCATTCGGTTTAATTATACAATGTTCGCCTCATTACACGAACATTGTATTTTTATTATGCAAAAAATAATCGGAAAAGTGATTGACGATGCCATTCGGTTCTGCTAGTATGTATGTGTAAGTTCGTGAAGAGAAGTGAGGTGCGAATATGTCAACCGTAGTAATAGTAGGCTCTCAGTGGGGAGACGAAGGCAAAGGCAAGGTTATTGATTATCTGGCAAGTGAAGCAGATGTCGTTGTTCGTGGTCAAGGTGGTAACAATGCAGGTCACACTGTCGTTGTTGGCGATGAGAAATATGCACTACACCTTATTCCATCGGGCGTGTTATACGAAAACACAACAAATGTTATTGGAAATGGCGTTGTTGTTGATCCGGAAAGTTTAATAAAGGAACTGGATGGTCTTGAAGGTCGTGGCGTCAACACAGATCACATTCGTATTAGTGATCGTGCACACCTTGTATTTCCATACCATAAGGAAATTGACCGTCTTGCAGAAGAAGCGCGTGGCGATGCTAAAATCGGTACAACAAAAAAAGGTATCGGCCCATGTTATATGGACAAAGTTGAGCGTTCAGGTCTTCGCGTATGTGACCTATTAGACGAGTCATTTGAAACGAAACTCCGTGCGCAAGTGGCACATAAAAATAAAATTATCGAAAATGTGTATGGCGGTGAAGCTTTAAACGCTGATAAAATCGTTGAAGATTACAAGCGCTATGCAGATAGACTTCGTCCTTACATTTCTGACACAGTCAGAATAGTATATGACGCTGTAAAAGACAATAAAAAAGTTCTTCTTGAAGGTGCTCAGGGCACACTTCTTGATATTGATTTTGGTACTTACCCATATGTAACGAGCTCCCACCCAATTTCAGGTGGTTTTGCAATCGGTTCTGGCGTGGGACCAAATAAGATCGAAGAAGTTCTTGGTATCACAAAGGCATACACAACACGTGTTGGCATGGGACCATTTGTCACAGAACTTGATGATGAAATTGGTGAAAGAATCCGTGTACAAGGTCACGAGTTCGGTACGACAACAGGTCGTGCAAGACGTTGTGGATGGTTAGATACTGTTATTGTAAATTATGCGGCTCGCGTAAATGGAATGACAGCTATGTCACTTATGCTTCTTGATGTCCTGACAGGATTTGATGAAGTGAAAATTTGTACGGCCTATAAATGCGGTGATGAAATCATCGAAGACTATCCAGCGAGTCTTTCCCTTCTTGAGAAGTGTGAACCTGTTTATGAAACACTTCCAGGTTGGACTGAAGACATCACTGGAGCAGAATCATTTGATGACTTACCGGAAAACTGTCAGAATTACGTAAACCGTATTGAAGCTCTGACAGGGGTACCTGTTAAAATCATTTCTGTGGGTCCGAAACGATCGCAGACAATTATCCGAGACAGAGTCTACAGAGACTAATAGCCCTAGATATAAAACAAACTTCCTATCATAATTAAATGGTAGGAAGTTTTTTGTATTCATATATTCTTTGAGTCTACATAATATGTTATACTTATGTAGAATACGAGAACTCTGACTTTGAAGAAAATGACATATAATTTGATGGCAGCTATTAAAAGGTTAATGGACAGATTATAAAACAGGGGCTAAATATGAAAAACAAAGACTATAAAGATCAGTTTCTAGACAAACTGGCTTGGTTTGTTGCGGCCTTGGCAAGCCCTTTTTATGGGGGTTACCAGAGCTTAAAGCGTTCAAAACGTAATAAGTCATATTATCAAGGCGCAAGATCAAACCGCTATGATTTCAAATATAAAATTAATAGATTTATTGAAGATAACCAGCGCCCTGTTTATGCAGGCGTTGCACTTGCTGTTCTGGCTGTCGTAGCATTTACGGTGACATCCTTTATTCCAAATGGGACACCTTCTGGTGTTAACACGTCTTCAGCACAAGCTTTACAAGCACCAGAGGCTTCGGAAAAAGTGAGTGTAGAGGCATTAAAGGCATCCAGTGCGGTTGCAGAACTAAATGGACAGCTTGATGGTGAAAGCCAGGAGCTTGCACAGGAAATGTCTGAAGAAGATATTTTGTATGAAAAGCTTATGACAGGCATGGAAATGACAGCGGGCATTTCTGTTAGGGGCTATGAAATCAGAGCCAATGATATACCGGTGGCTTATTTTGGAACCCGTGAAGAAGCTGAATATGTACTTGATTCTCTAAAAAACAGATACAAAAATGAAGAGGAAGTTGAGTACATCCGAACATATTTCCAAGAGAATGTAGAAATAACCAAAGCCTATAAACCAGTCGGCAAGTGGACTGAGTTTAAAGACCCTGATACGGTACTTGAATACATAGTTCGAGGCACAAATGAACAAAAGCGTCATATTGTTGAAAAGGGTGAAAACTTCTGGGTCATTGCTAAGGGCTATGGCATCCCGGTTAACGATCTTGTAAAGGCCAATCCTGAAGTTGTGCCTGAAAGACTCCAAATTGGACAACAAATAAGCCTGGTTGTTCCTAGACCGCTTATTAGTGTATATACAGTGGAATCAGCTGAGTATAACGATGATATTCAGTATGACATAGAATATGAAGACACTGCGTCTATGTTCCAAGGGGAATATAGGACAAAAGTCAAAGGTGACTTGGGTGAACGTTTTGTAGAAGCCGAAGTTTACCGTGTGAATGGTCTTGAAGTTGGCCGTATTGTTACAAAAGAAGAAATTCTTGAAGAGCCAACGACAAAGGTTGTTTATAGAGGTACGAAAGATCCGCCACCAAGAAAAGGAACAGGCGTGTTTGCAAAGCCAACAAGCCGTGGTTACATCACATCTGGATTCGGATGGAGATGGGGGCGAAAGCATACAGGTATTGATGTTGGTATTCCAACAGGAACACCAGTAACAGCAGCAGACGGCGGCGTGGTAATATTTTCTGGCACAAAGGGTGGCTATGGTAAGTGTGTTATCATTGACCATGGTGCGAATATGAAGACGTTGTATGCACATAACTCAAAGCTGTATGTAAGAAAGGGAGACAAGGTCTTCAAAGGGCAGACCATTGCTGCCTCAGGCAATACAGGACGAAGTACAGGTCCTCACCTTCACTTTGAAATTCAGAAAAATGGGGTGCCTGTGAATCCGACTGGCTACATTTCTTACTAATGATGAAGAGAGTTAATACCGCTATGTGCAAGCATGGCGGTATTTTTTGTTAGATCAAGTTATCCAGATACGTCAAAGAACATGATGCATCTGGTTTTAGGGGTTATATTCATTTCAAGGGTCTTCAAAACCACAAAGTCATGTCACTGTCATGCGGTCATCGTTTTGATGCATAAAGATTTTTAGAGTGGGCTGATGATGTGTTGTTTTGTAAGGCACTTATTTAAGAGAGAATATAATAGGCGTATAACATAATCGAGGTGAAACTATGGATAAGAAAATTCTAGTTGTAGATGATGAAAAGCCGATTTCAGACATAATTAAGTTTAACTTAGTAAAAGAAGGATTCACAGTTGTGGTTGCTTATGATGGTGAAGAGGCTGTGAAACTTCATGATCAAGTGCTTCCAGATTTAATGCTCCTGGACGTCATGCTTCCTAAAATGGATGGTTTTCAGGTGTGTCGGAAAATTCGAGAAAAGCATTCAACGCCGATCATTATGCTAACGGCAAAAGAAGAGGAAGTGGACAAGGTCCTGGGGCTTGAACTTGGCGCAGATGACTATATCACAAAGCCTTTTGGCATGCGTGAACTCATAGCCAGGGTTAAGGCCAACTTAAGAAGAATAGATATGGATGGCACAGCTGAAACCAGCGAAGTCAGTGTCATTGAATCAGGCAACTTAAGCATTGACTTAGACCGTTATGAAGTCAGCAAAGATGATGAAATTATTGAGCTGACGCTAAGAGAATTTGAACTGCTTAAGTACTTGGCAACCCAAGAAAATCAGATCTTTTCAAGAGAGCAACTCCTTAAAGATGTTTGGGGATATGAGTATTTTGGCGATATCCGTACAGTGGATGTTACTGTTCGAAGATTGAGAGAAAAAGTCGAAGATGATTCAAGCAGTCCAAAATATATTTTAACGAAGCGTGGTGTAGGATACTATTTCAGGAGGACATAAAACCCTATGTTTAAGAGCATAAGATGGAAGTTTATTATTATCTATTTCATGCTCGTGTTTATCGCAATGATTATCGCAGGCGTTTTTATTATCCAGTCTATTCAGGAATATCATTTTAGCAATGTTACAAAGGAGTTAAGCGAAATTTCTGAACTGGTTTTACCAAAACTGGAAAGATACGACGATCTGGCTTCAAGCCAAGATAAAATTGAAGAAATTATAGTTGGTGTACAGGGTGTTGGTATCAATAAGGAAATTTATGTTATTGATAGAAGCAATAGCAGTATTATTGCCACAACAACGGAGAACGTCGGCATTTCAGCTGATGAAGTTCTAGAGCTGGACCTGCTTCTTTCAGGGCTCAACGGACGGAGTTCAGAGTCCATTGAAAGCATTCAAAGTGGCAGTGTCATTTTTAGAACAAAGGACATGATTTTCCCCGTGATTCATACGGGCAAGGTCACAGGTGCCCTGTATCTTCGATCTGATCTTAGGGAGATTTTTGATACTCTCAACAAGTCAATTATTATTATTATTCAGTCGATTGTTCTATCATCTGGTTTTACAATTCTTCTGGGTTTCTTTATTGCGAGAACGATCACAGACCCCATTAATGACGTTACCATGCGTGTTGCAAAACTTGCCCAGGGTGACTTTAATCAGGTCGTACAAGTAAGATCAGATGATGAAATTGGTCAGTTGGCTGATACCTTCAATTATCTAACTGGACGGCTCAATACAAGTATGCGGGAGATATCCAGAGAAAAGAGCAAGCTTGAAACGATTATAAATCATATGGATGATGGTCTCATAGCAGCGGATAGAAATGGCGAAATCATTCACATCAATCCCAAGGCGAGAGGGATCCTCAAGATCGATGAACACGAGAGAGATTTTAATGAAATAGCACTGCGCATTGACAGGAGTCTGGTTCTTGATAACCTTATGTTTAATAATCCAGACTGGACAGGTTCTTTAACTGAGCAGATTGAAAACAGCTATATAAAAATTAGTTTTGCCCCATATACTAATGATGAGGGAGATAAAAACGGTTTCGTATTCCTTATACAGGATATAACAGAAGCCCAACGTCTTGAAGACATGCGACGGGAGTTTGTGGCAAATGTTTCTCATGAACTTAAAACCCCACTAACCAGTATTAAAAGTTATACAGAGACAATTCTAGATGGCATGATCGATGATAAAGAAATGACACAGCAGTTCCTTTCCGTTGTCAATTCAGAAGCCGATCGAATGACAAGACTTGTGCGAGATCTGCTTCAACTCTCAAATTTCGATGCACGAAAAGTGGACTTGGAGTTTGAGTACCATGATTATGTCACACTGCTTAAAAAAGCCATAATGAAGGTAGAAGTGACAGCAAAGTCTAAGAATCAGCAAATTAAGTTTATTGCTGATGTAGATGAGGTTGTTGGCTATTTTGACTATGACCGGATTGAACAGGTTATGCTCAATATACTTTCAAACGCCATAAAGTACACACCTGAAAATGGACGAATCAAAGCCTTTATAACCCAGTTAGATGACCATGTGCAAATTCGGGTCGACGACACGGGCATAGGTATAAGTAAAAAACACTTGGCAAGAATTTTTGACAGATTCTACCGCGTGGACAAGGCAAGATCCAGAAATATGGGTGGCACTGGACTTGGCTTATCTATTGCAAAAGAAATAGTTGAACTCCACCAAGGGGAAATAGAAATTGATTCAAAAGTTGGATCAGGCACGTCTATTTTAGTAAGGATTCCTATGAAAATGGACATGGATCAGACATAGAAATAAATTTTGAATGTCGAATAAGGTCGAATTGTGTAATCTTGACTTAAAAGTGGTGTAATATTGCTGTAATATTCCTTGTGTATAATGATAATGAAAATAGAACTAAATTTATTGTAAATTGTCTGTAGAATTTTTAAGTTGAGTGGTTCGCAAAGTATGACATGGTGTTATGCTTTTGCAAGCGATCAAAGTTAGGTTGGATATGTATGTATAAAAAGGGACTTACCTTCATTTTGGCAACAATGTTTGTGCTGATGTTGTCAACAGCGTCATTCGCTAGCATACAATTGAATCCAGTAAACGCAGGTGACATCACGATTATTGAACCCCAAATTGGGACAGAACGTCAGGTTTTCATTAAAGATTCCATGGCGATTTCCATCCGATCTGAGGGCGATTATCCTGTCTATGTCAGCCTGTACAAAGTCATGCCTTCAGCGCACAATGCATATTTAGATGATGCATGTACATCTGAAATGGTTGTTATGGCAGATGAAATCCCTTTTCGAGTGATTAGCGGTGGCAGTATTGTCGCACGGGATTCTGCTAAAGAATCATTCGAGGGTGGCACGGACGCAGAAAAACCTAATGAAGATCCAGAGAATACATCTTCTGATTCAGGCAGTATTATTAATGGGTCAGAGGCCCTTTTACAAAAAGATAAATTATCATCAGGCGAAAGACAAGATGTTATTAAAGCCTATAAAAAAGCACGCAGTGCATTCGAAGACAAACTTGAAGACTTAGAAGAGTCTTATGAAGCTTATATGAATGTTTTTGAGGATGGTCATGAAGAAGGCCATGAATACTCAGAATCTGAGCTGGAAATCATAGAGGCCTATCTGATAGATGTGGAAGAAACCAAGGCTCTTTGCGACAACTACACTCTAGCAAAAAAAGCATATGGAGCAATCTTCGAAGTGCCACTATTTGGTCCAGAAGACCTGACAGATACAGGCATATTGCCTTACTATCAAAAAACTGTAGAAAAAATTTCACCGGGACTCTACAAGTTTGAGTTTACGGAGAGTCAAAGCAAAGACATTATAGATGTTATTGAGTTTGAGATCATCAAAAATGAAGAGCTTACGGAAGAGGATATTAAAGATGCTATGCCTTCTAACGTGGGTGAACTTATTCTTCCTGCAAAGGGAAGCGATGATGATTCAACGGATTCAAAAGCAGAATCAAGTTCTGAAAATGATGAGACATTAAAAACCGACGAATCGGATTCAGATAATTCTTCGTCAGATGAAGACAGCCAAACTGGTGCGAAAAAGTCTGGCGAGTAATAATGGGAGGCAGATAAATGAACAGAGAAATGCTTAAGTCAACGACTTTAGTATCCTTATTTATTCTCTGTATCGTCTTAACTGGACAACTTATGTTAAGTCTCTCAACCGACCGACAGGACAACTCTATTCAAGCGTTGGCTGTTGAAAAAACATTTGATATCAAAGAAATCTTCAGCCCCCAAAGCTTTATTATTAGTTTTGGGGGCGGTGTTTATACTCAAAACTATGCAGAGGAAAACGCCAGTTTATGGAGAAATGTTCAGGCAGAACTCGCAACATATTTTCAGAGTCCTCAAAGTCTGTCAAGTTTTGAATCAATTGATGAGAAGCGGTGGGTTGAAATGGTAAAAAGTCGCGCGGTACGATTTAAAATGCCTTTTGACATGACACTTGGAGACATGCAGACGATGCTGGGACTCGATAACACCTTGTCGAGCAGGACTGAAACCATCAATTCAATTTTAGTTTCAACCCATGATCTGTCCAGTGTATACTTTGGAAATGAAAGCACTTCAGAGTATTATAAAATGACAGGGATGGGTCTGTCAGATCATATTGAAAAATCCATTTCATCAGTGGAGAAAAAAGAGAACATTATAGAATATAGACGTATGGAAGACTTGTTTGCCCTTCAGGCCTCCTTAGAGGACCAAAAGCAGAACAATAATATTTTTCCAATAACGAGCATGCTTGTGGATTTTGCCAATGTCATTCCAGAGATTAACGTCAAGTCATCAGATGACAGCACGCTTCGATCATATGCAAATAAAGCCTTCGGCAAGCAATTTAACTTTGTCAAAAAAATGAAGGATGTGGACGATTCCATCATTTATCTATATGGTTATGCCAATAAGGCTCTACGTCTTGGCAGTGATGGGTCTATTCAGTTTACCGAGCGTATTCAACCTGGGTCAAAACTTGATTCTATAAGCCTTGAAGAAGCTCTCCAACTTGCTATGAACTATATTGATCAGTATGGTGGGGCGCCATCGAGTCTTTATTTGGCCAATTACACAATGCGTCAAGACAATGATGACAATCTTGTGTATATTCTTGAGTTTGATTATAGAATACGGGACTTGCCTGTTTTAACAGACAGCATAGATAATGGGCACAGTATTCGAGTGGAAATTGTAGGCAACCAAGTGACCAACTTTGTACGCGCTATTCATAGATACAAGGATTCCTTCATGCTTGACTATTATCGGCGTGCCCTGACAATTAATGAAATTCTTGACCGCAACGGAAATCGAATCCAGGGAGATTATGAAGCCAAGTTAAATCAAGATATTCAGTTGTCAGAAGATGAAATATGGACCCGTATTTTAGGCGATATTTCCAACGTGGAACTGGCCTATTACGTGGTTGATTCCAATACAAAATATCTGTATCCTGTCTGGAAGGTCGATGTTGGAAAAACAAGCTATGTGTTTAGGTTGTACGATGGCAGACTGTTGAAGTCGCATGATAATTAGGAGAAGTCAATGGATTGGACACGTACAAAAACAATATTAATTATTGCCCTTATACTGACCAATGGCGTTCTCATATTCTCTTTGTATGGTGACCGAATTGGCGCTGATAACTTAGACGAGCAAAAGTATAAACGTCTAGAAGAAGTGATTAGCCTTCTTGAGTCAGAAGAGGTCTATATTACAAGTGATATTCCTACCCGTGATTTATACTTGCCTGATGTTCAACTCACATATGAAATGTATGAAAACGAGGAATTGATTAAAATTCTGCTCAACAAGGGGTATTCAAAGGTGGATGGTCGTTACCTGTCTAAAGATGCTGAAGTTCAAATACTTGGGGCACAGGAACTGGTTTACAGAACCTTGAACATACCAGGGGGATTTGTAAAAACAGACCCTAAACTGGCAAAGGAAATAGCCGATGGATTCCTTCAAGAGAAAGGTCTCATTGGTGACTCAGTGGAATATTGGGGCACCAAGTCCCTTGACAGTGGCATGGTCCTAGTACAGTATAGACAGACCCTTGATGGTCACTTTGTCGAAGATGCGTCCATGGATTTTAAAATTGCCGGAGACCAGCTTGCTGAGTTTAGAAGAAAATGGTTTGGGTCATTTAAAACCTTGGAAAGCATAAAGAATATTGAGTCGCCTGTTAAAGCGCTTTTCAGACTGCTTCCAGAGATTGATTCAAGTGAAGACGTGCAAAGGCCGGTTAAAATAGTTTCCATGGATCTTGGTTATAGGCTCGTATCCAATATACTGACTATAAATTTCCAAGAGGGAGAACCAAGCCCATACTGGAGATTTAAGACGGAAAGCGGCGAAGTCATTTATATTGAAGCCCAAACAGACTAATGAATTTAAACGAAAACCCGGACCTGTTCTCTTGATTATTCAAGCAAACATTTCCGGGTATTTTAATATGGAAAGAATATTAAAGCGGAAGAAGAAAGAGAATAAAAAAGAGAATAAATAGAATAAGAAAAACAGATGATTATCAGAATCTTTGGGGAGGGTGTATGCGTCAAATAATTTGGGCCGTGATAAAAAGCATAATTACACTGGTATTCATAATTGTTTTCATGGCAGCGGTGCCCTTTACGCGTTTGCCAGTCAGCATGCTTATTATGCAGATTAATAATATCTATCAAGGAGCAGGGGATTTAACTGAAACACAGGGCATCGAGATTGACATGCCAAGTGGACGACTCAGCGATGATCAGGTCTGGTATCCTTTTTTAATGTCATATAATGCTGGTGATGGGTTTTCAAAGGCCAGTGGCGAGAATATTGACCTAACAATTCTATACAACTTTGCTTCTTATGACGCACTGCGTGGTGGGTCTAGGTTTTTTGAAAAGGGAAGCCCCTATAACGGAGCCTTTTACGGCGCCTACCTCATAAAAGAAGAGTCTGATCCATTTACTTATATGTTTAATGAAGAGGGGGCTGTTATTAAAGGCTCAGCCCTTGAAATTGCAAAGTATGACTATTTAAATCTTGTTATAAGAGGCCTAGGGGCTCCACACCAAGCGCTTGTTTTTGATCAAGATGCTGACCTTATGATAAGCCGTAACTTTGGCGGTTATGAGTGGACAGAAATAAGTGCTAAAGGAAAATGTACAAGCCCTTCGCATGAATTTCAATCTTTCCAGCTGGGATATTTACAGTTTGGCCTGCCATACGGAAAGAACCCAGCTGATTTTGAAGAAATTTCAATGCATTCCCGGGTGTGGGTGACCAAGATTAAAGAAAAAAACACAACCCTGGTTTTATACGCTATGACACCAGACCCCTCTTATTTAGAGGCCATGAGTCAAAAAATCATTTATGAAACCAATGTTGTCTTAAACTGATTACATTGCCACATTTGGTCTGAGGCTATATAATAGTAAGGTAAACTTCAGACGTTGAAAAGAGGTTAAACATGTCCATGAATTTTTGCTCGCTGGCTAGTGGAAGCAGTGGGAATTGCCAATATGTATCAAGCGAAACAACGCATCTTCTTGTAGATGCGGGCTTGAGTGGAAAATATATAAGAAACGCACTTGAAAACATCGATGTGGACCCAGAAGTTATTCACGGGATTTTAATTAGCCATGAACATTCGGACCACGTTAAGGGTGTGGGTGTATTAATGAGACGTTATGGTGTAAAACTATACGTTAACGAGCTCACTTGGAAGGCTATGAAGCATCGTGTCGGAGAAGTGGACGATAACAACATTGTATTTTTTAAGACCAATGAAAAATTTATGATTGGTGATATAGAGGTGAAGCCATTTTCTATTTCACATGATGCTGCGGATCCGGTTGGCTTTTCATTTTGCATTGAAACAGCCAAGGTTTGTGTTGCAACAGACTTAGGCATTGCCAGTGATGATATTTTAAGTGAAATTGGGGACTGTGACCTTCTCATGATAGAAGCCAACCACGATGAAGAAATGCTTAAGATGGGCAAGTATCCCTATTATTTAAAGCGAAGAATTCTTGGTGAAGACGGACATATATCCAATGAATACGCAGGGGGACTTGTTGTAGAAGCTGCCCGTCGAGGTCGTGTCAACCAGGTGCTTTTGGGTCACTTGAGTAAGGAAAATAATTTTCCCGAACTGGCTTATGAGACGGTTCGTCAGGTGGTTGAAGACAATAATATCGAAGTCGGTATAGACTTAAATATTGATATGACCTACAGGGATAGGGTCAGTCGTCTATATAAGATAAAAAGAATTTTGGACTAATTTTAAAAGTGTATAAACACCCCATGTGGGTGTTTATACACTTTTTTATTGCGATTGATTTTCTTCAAGATCATCTTTTTTCTCGCGTTCCAGCTTGGCTTCTTTTTTACGTCTAGGCAGTATGATAGTAACCTTTGTACCAGAGTTGAGTTCGCTATCAACGTGAATTTTTCCCCTATGCTGCTCAACAATGATCTTGGCAATGGCCAGACCAAGTCCGGTGCCACCGGTTTTTTGAGGGTTGTCAGCCAATCTTGAACGGGACTTGTCAGCCCTGTAGAATCTGTCAAAAATATGGGGCAGATCTTCCGCTGATATGCCTATGCCGTTGTCTTCAATAGCGATTAGGGCATGGCGCTCAGACGTTTGGAGTTTAATCTTGATGTTGCCGCCATCTGGAGTGTATTTAATGGCATTGTCTATGAAAACACGAAAGGCTTGCTTGAGTTTCTCGCAGGATCCATAAAAGAGAAGGGACTCTGCTATTTCTGGCGAGATTTCGTGGTGGCTGTCAATCAGATTGGTTTCCTTGACCACTTCATGCATAAGGGTGCTCAAGTCAAAGGTGTCCATGTCCATTTTAAGTGTGCCCTTGTCGTTACGTGCAATAAACAAGAGACTCTCAACAAGGGACTGCATATTGTCAGCTTCTCCTTGTATGGCATCAATACTTTCCATGAGTATTTCAGGGTCTTCCTTACCCCAGCGGTCAAGCATGTTGGCATACCCTTTTATAACTGCAATCGGCGTGCGCAGTTCATGGGAAGCATCAGAAACAAATTGACGTTGTCTTTCATATGACAATTGAATATTATCCATCATTTTATTAAAGACCATGGCCAGGTCCTTAAGCTCATCTTTGGTTCCCCTTACATTGAGGCGTTTATCCAGACTGCTAATAGAGACATTTTGCACGTTCTTTGTCATGGTCTCAAGGGGAGCCAAATGCTTTGTTGAAATCCTTGAGGAGGAACGTATAGCCCATAGTATGAGCATAAAACTCATAAAGAGGGAAATGATTGTGATTCTGTCCAGGGTGGCCTGGGCTTCATCCATTGAGTATGAGGCCAGAAGTATCAAATCCTGATCATCCACCTTAAACCAAACCTGCTTGTACAACTTGTCTGGGAACTGGTATCTAAAGGGGGAAAATTCTTCCCTTTCTTCAGCGAGAACCCATTCTGGAAGAGGGTCTAGTGAACTGGCCACAGGTTTAAGATACTGGTCATAAATAGTGATATCCAGTCCGAGCAGGCCAAGTATATCTGAAAAATAGGCGCTGCTTTTTTCGCCGGAGTTGTTATTGGCCAGTTCAAGAATCATTTCTGATCGCTCGTTGAGATCATCAACAGCCCCTTGGTACAATGAAAATTTCAGGGAGCCGAAAATGACGATGTTGACGATAATAATAAGTTGTATCATGAAAAGGGCAAAACCCAGTGTCATTTTAAAAGTGATATTGAAGCGAAAGAGGGATAAAAAGGTATCAAAGCTCTTTATGTTTTCAAGCCATGACAAAAAACCTTGCCAGAAGGGTTGTAAATCCTCTTTGACACGGTCTTCAACAGAATCCGCCGCTTTTTGAGCGTTCTTTTCAAATTTCTTGACGGAATCATCCAGACTAATATTTATTTTGGGGGACCGGCGTTTCTTTTTATAAGGTCCCTTATACCTTTTGTGTTCAAACTTGTAATACTTTTTCTTATCCTTATGCATCATTCTCCTCTTTTACGAGATAGCCAACGCCTCGAATGGTATGAATCATTTTTATTCCGAAGGCATTGTCAATTTTTGTTCTTAGGTATCGGATATAAACATCAACAACATTGGTATCGCCATAATAGTCATAGCCCCATACCTCATCTAAAATTTGATCACGTGAGAGGGCTATGCCCTTATTTTGGACAAGGTACTGGAGTAAGTCGTATTCTTTTTTAGTCAGTTCAACAGACTTGTCCTCAAAGAATACAGCATGTTGCGATATGTCAATTTTAATGGGCCCACAAGAGAAAATCGTATGTTCTTGTGCAGGTGCAGCCCCCGTAAGTGGTCTTCTAAAAATTCTTCTTATACGGGCCAGCAGTTCTTCTATGGCAAAAGGCTTGGTTATGTAGTCATCAGCACCAAGATCAAGCCCCATGACCTTGTCCATGGTGTCATCCTTGGCAGTGAGCATTATGATAGGCACCTCAGATTCCTTGCGAATGCGTCGACAAACTTCCATGCCATTAAGGCCTGGTAGCATAATGTCTAAAATAATCAGACCGTATTCTCCACCAAGAGCCTTATCAAGACCGGAGCGCCCGTCATGAACTTTTTCCACTGTGAAGCCTTCATGCTTGAGTTCAAGCTCAACAAATCTTGCAATTTTTAGATCGTCTTCGACAATTAAAACTTTATCTTCCGTGAAACCATCCCCTTTTATACGCAGTCTTTCTTCCATTATATTTCTTTTTTGTGAAGAGACAAAGCCCTTTAGGCCATGTTCACAAATTATTGAACAGATCGTAAAAGGGCTCATGTAAGTTATTTAGTTTAGCAAACAATGTGTTTTGTCTTTAGGGGGACAGTGTTTGCCGAAATGACATATATTATGCCCCGACTAAGACTCTTGTGATTCATTTGCCTGTGCCTTGTTTTCTTCAGATTCGGGCTGTTTTTCACCAGTGAATTCTTCACGGATGGTGTCTTTGACCTTCTGGTCATCCATGACAGAATCACCATCAGGTTTGATAAGGGCAATGTGGTATCTGAACAAGACGGCAGCAAGTAGGGCAATTAAGGACATTGGCAGGGTGAAGACACCAACGACAAGGGCCACTGTGGCCGGTAAGTTTAAGAGGGTATCATCGTCTTTGTATATTTTAAAACGCATGCTGTGGACCTTTTTAACACCATCTTCTATTTTTTTACCATAGTCATTTTGTTGAGCGCGAGATCTATATGAACCATCTCGTCCAGTTCTTGAATGATTGTAGCTGTCATTGTCCTTTTTTATTTTCTCCTTGTCTTCAAGCCATATAAGTGCTTCTACAAGGTCGCCATCGCATTGTTCTAATGCCTCTTTGGCTTCTTTATACCCGACATTGGCTCTTTCCTTTAATAAATCGATTTTTTCTAGACTAATACTCATAATGGACCTCCTCCATAATCTTATTTATCACTGGGTCATTTTTATAAGACACTTGTAAAATGATAGGTGACGTTTTCAGGTTGCTCTATTGGCAAACAGTGAACTTGCTGTCTAAGCGTCTTGTTGTTTGACTTGTTATCTTGATCTACTTGTATAATACGACTTTGGACTTAATATTCACTAAGTATGAGATTAAAGTTTCATGAGAAGTATGGTAAAGTAAAAGTACACTTAAGTGGGTATGTTTTATAATGCCAAGCAATTGTACATTTCGTAGAAAAATAGAAATTAAAGTGAAAATTATAATAGAAAAACGAATATGGGGGGTGAGAGCGTGAGCAATAGCGTTCAAAAGCCAGAAGTAGAGGCACTGTTTTTTAAACGCATGATGCAGTTTTGTTTTGTGGTGGCTCTTGTAAACATTATTGGGAATATAATTGTTGGTTTGAGTTTTATCACAAATATCAAGTGGCTTATTCTAATGCCCTTATCCCTGGCCGGTCTTAATTTCACAGATGATGAATCTTTAAGACCTTGGTTTTTGTCGACCTTGTACTTATTTATTATATTTCTCTTTATTCCCAGTGGTTGGAAGACAACGGGCGGTTATAACTACCTGACGCTTGGTTACGTACTCCTTGTAGCTATGTCAATTGGGTTTTTATTAAAGGGCAAGTTACGGTTTATATTTGCTTTTCTTGAATTGGCAGTTTTTTTATTCCTAGTCTATTTTCAGTACCATGACCCCTTGTTTGTCACGCCTTTGCCAAACGAGGTTTTTCTAATGGATTTATACATTCAAACCCCTATTATATTCCTGACGGTTATATATATGTCCACTGTTTTTGCACAGGCTTATAGGAATGAAAGAAAGCAGATGAAAGTTTATAGTGAGCTTTTGGCAGAAAAGAATAGGACTCTAGAGATTATTACAAAAACGGATGAATTGACAGGTCTATACAATAGAAGATATATTTTTGAAAGGCTTGAAATGATAGTGAAGAGTGGTCAGGAAGCCGTTATTATAATGATTGATATTGATAACTTTAAGAGAATCAATGATGATTATGGTCACTTGGTCGGGGATGATGTTATAAAAACAGTCAGTAAGACGATTAAAGAGTCCGTGAGTCAAAGGGGACAGGTGGGGCGATATGGTGGCGATGAATTTGTTATTATTCTTGAAGCTTGCTTGGAAATCGATGCGCTAGAAATTACCCAAAGCATTCAAAATAAGGTTAAGGCACTTGATCTTGATATAGACAATCCAATAACCATAAGTGGTGGTATTGCAAAGCTTGAGAAATATGCAGATATTGATGCAGCCCTAACATCAGCAGATGAAATTATGTACTGGGTCAAGCAAAATGGCAAGGGGCAAATTGCAAATCAAGGCAAGAGGGACAAGAAGCGTTTTGAAGAAAAAAATTCCATTTCAGTCTCCTAGGAAAGAGAAATGGAGGATTTGTATTATAAGATTTATATACACTGAATATGAACATAAAAAAAGCGCCAATCCATTGATTGGCGCTTTTGCATGTATTTATAAGTATTAATACTGGGTGGTTGATGATTTTTAAAAGATGGCATTTTTTACATCGTACATATGGTAGTCAACGGGTAGTGTATCAACCACAATTTTACCAATTAAAGAATCGCTGATGTCTTGAGCCTGGTCAAGTGCAAATTCATTTTTGTCTAAGCGGTCAGTTAACACGGCACAATTTCCACTGACACAGACTTTTCCAAAAGCATTGCAAGTTAGGTTTGTTTTACCAGAAAGCACACGACCATCTTCAAGAATTAATAAACCATTATTCATTTGAGTTCCTCCTCTATTTCTGTCTCACAGGACAGCCTTAATACCAGGTGGGTTATTATACATTTCTCAGAATTATACCATATTCATGGAGAAATACAAGTAAAAATAATGTCCGAATTATGCTAAAGACAAGGCCATTTGGGATATATAATAGAGAGAAGATGAGTCCAGTAAGAAGTGGGCCGATAGATTAGAAAAGGAGGCTTTCTATGCGTATTGTGGATTTAACTCAAGTGTTTAATGAATCAATTTCTATATACCCTGGTGGCGAGGCACCTCTTATAAAAGACATATCCAGTGTGAAAGAAGACGGGGTGGCTTTAAAATCTTTGACTTTGGACAGCCATATGGGTACCCATATGGATGCGCCGTCACATATGATAGAAAACGGTCGCACTCTAGACCAGTACAGTCCCTCGGACTTTATAGGCAAGGCCCTTGTTATTGATGTTACCCATTTAACGGAAAGAATAGGCTTTGAAGACGTATTGCCATTTGGACCTTGGCTGAGAGATGTGAAGTTTGTCTTCTTCAAAACGGGATGGAGCAAACGCTGGGGCACACCAGAGTACGGGCAGAACTACCCAGCACTTACAAAAAAAGCAGCCAACTGGCTCTGTGAACAAAGGGTCAGGGGGATTGGCATTGATACCTTGTCTATTGATGGTATAGATTCTACGGACTTTCCAGTTCATAAAATACTTCTTAGGTGTGAAATGATCATTATTGAGAATTTAACGAACCTAGATCAATTGCCGGAATATGCCTTTGACGTGGCCTGCCTTCCAATGAAGATTGAGAATGCCGATGGCGCACCAGCGCGTGTGGTGGCTATGTTAAACGACTAAATCATATTTACGCTGGAAAGCATAAAACTTTCTAGCCCCCATGAGCATTTAAGAGACTGAGAGATTATTAATTCAGGCGTCTTTACTTAATAAAAATGAGGTTGATTCTTTAGAATCAGCCTCTTCTTATAAATGGGGGACTATTCTAGAACGTCCTAAAAGGCTTTCGTTTAAGTTAAGTCTTATATTTAATTAAGGTTCTCATCTAAGGTTTTCATCTAAGGCTTTTATAGACAAAGAAATCCACTTAAATCATGTATTTGGTGTACAGTCATTAAGTGGATTATATGATTATAAGTCATCTAATTTGTATGTTTTTCCTTATGATTCTGGATCCTTTTCAATGTCTTGATGTTCTAAATTGTACTCGTCGCAAGGCTCTGTGTCGCATCCATCCATTTTCATTTCGAAACGGCATTTGTCATTGGTGCATCTTCCATAGCTGCCTTCACCGAAGAATGTCATAACACTGCTGCAGTTTGGGCATACAGGTGCTTTTTTATTCATGAACATTCACTCCTCTATCATCTATAAGAAATTGTGAGATATTAAACTTATTATGAACATACCCCCAAAACTGTAAAAATCACATCTTGACGTAAAATGAAAGAGATTTTTTATATTTGTGTTTGTAATATTACAAGAATATTACAAAGTCTTTTTTACCCCACTTTTTCCCCACTAACATTCGTAAGCTATTAATGAACAGAGCAAAAGGGCGGGAAACCGCTAATATAAAAGGAGGAAGATGAATTGAAAATTTTTAAAAAAATTATGAGCTTAGGTTTGGTAAGTATATTGACACTGAGTATGGCAATGGGCAGTTTTGCCGATCCGGGTCCAAAGTGGTTTTTAAACCACGAGTACGATGAAGGTGATATTGTAAAGTTTAGAGGAGAGTTTTTCAAGGCGACTGAGGATCATGTTTCGTCACCTGACATCTATCCCGGAAACGAAGAGTACTGGACATCAACAGGTAGAGGCCCTGATTTTAAACGTGACGACGATTTAAACTTCAGAGATGGAAAGGGCAATGGAAACTTTGACAAGTTTGATGACTGGGATGACGATGATGATGACTGGGACGACGATAAAGATGACGACAGAGATGATGACAAAGACGAAGAGCCAGACATGGACAGCATTTATGAAGAAGATCAAGTAAAGGTATATTTTGAAATCAAAGATATTGATGACGAGGAGTATGAAGCTGTCATCACACTTTACAATGAAAAAGATGTGCCTGTAACAGACTGGTCTTTGACGTTTGAACTTGAGAATGACGAAGTGATTGAAGACGTAGATGATGCAAATTATGATCTTGATGATGATGAGATCACTTTTACACCAGAAGAAGACGAATCTATTATAGGACCGAAAAAGTCAGTGTCATTTGAGCTAAAGGCAGAATTAGATATTCTTGATGATGACGATGATGATTCGGACGAGGAAGAAGAACTGGATATTGATGATATTGACCTTCCAACAGATTTTGATCTTGACCTTACATTTGGTGAAGAAGAAACTGGTGCTGTGCTTGTTCTAGTCGAAACACCAGACTTTGACGATGATATTTTCGAACCGGAAGTGACGATTGGAAATGAAGAAAAGTCTATTGACTGGGGCGAGGAAGAAGTTTTTGACGAGCTTCTTGTAGGCCAAACATATGAAGTGGAAGCTGAGACTTACAAGGAAGATGGATATATCTACAAGCCTGAAATTGAAAATAAAAAGGTAACAGTCGATTCTGATGATTTTGAACTGGTCATCATAAGCTATGAAAGATTTGAAGTTGAAGATGAAACAGGCCGTGTTCTTGTATATGTTTTCAAGCCTCAATTTGATGAAGATCTTTTCACACCAGAAATTACTATTGAAGACGAAACAGAGACTATAGAGTGGGGATCTCATGAATACTTTGATGACATCACTGTAGGCACTGAACATGACGTGGAAGCTTTGACTTTCGAGAAGGATGGAAAAACTTACTATCCAGAATTCAACAGGGATGAAGTGGAAGTGGACAGTGAAAAGACAAGCTACGTTCTTATTAAGTACAAAGTGAAGTAATCATTCCCCTGAAAAACCCGTTTAAAGAATCTATCGTGTATTTGAAAAGGATTTAACACGTAGATTCGAAAAAATTACTAGATAAGCTGCTTAGCTTAAAGTGAAAGACAGCTTGTAAAATGAAATAGACAAAAGAATAAACAAGTGGAATTAATAAAGTGCCTTCAGTGACTCATATCGAGTTGTTGAAGGCACTTTTTAATGGGGTGCTACCATCTGTATTAGAGGGGATTTAGCCCCTTTATGCTTCAAGTTGTTCATACTCCGTATAGAGTTTGTTTAGTCGCTTCTCAATTTGAGCAAGTTTGCTATAAACATCTAAGTCTTGGTGTGTATGGAGTGTATCAACTGACGAGGTCTCGATTGCTTTAAACAGATCTGCTAGGGCTTTTTCATCAGCAATAATATCGGCTTCAACGTCTTCTTGTTTTCGGCTTTGTTTTTCACTGATATTTTCAGAGGTAGACTGTGTGTGTCTGTTTTTTTCTTGAAGTTCTTTAGCTGATTGACTTGTGTTTGATACTGTATTTGGCTCTATGTCTGCATTCATATTTTGAATGTAGGTTTTGTAAGTGTCATAATTGCCTTTAATGGTTTTAAGACATCCGTTATGAAAGGCTAGGACTTTGTCAACACAGTTGTTGAGGTAGTAGCGATCATGTGAGACTGCGATAACAGTGCCTCTAAAGTCATGGACAGCTCTTTCTATAGCCTCCCTTGATGCAAGATCAAGGTGGTTTGTCGGCTCATCTAAAATGAGTAGATGGGGGGACTTGAGCATGATTTCTGCAAGATAAACCCGGACACGTTCCCCACCACTTAAACTAGAAAGTGGTGTATCGACAGCATCTCCATAAAACTGAAATTTAGAGAGGTGCTGTCTAGAGTCGGCCTCTTCCATTCCGCTGACCATCATAATTTCATCTAAAACAGACAAGTCTTCATCTTCAAAGGCGACGCTTTGCCCTAAATAGCAGTAGTTTAACCATGAACCCAGCTTGAGTTCACCCGTGAAACTCTTGTCTTCGCCCATGAGCATTTTTAACAAGGTGGACTTGCCACAACCATTTGGACCAATAATACCGACCCTTTCTCCCCCAGCAATGTGGAAAGAAATATTCTGGAATAGGGTTCTTGTTTTGAAAGCCTTTGTGACGTTTTTTCCCCAAGCAATTTCCTTACTAATATGGCCATGCGCCCTTATTTTTAACTGGGGTCCACTTTTGCGTCCAAGGTGTTCCTTGTTTTTTAAGTGGCTGGAATGTTTCTTTAGGTCTTCTTCCATCTTTTCAATTTCGCGCATTCGACTCTTGGCCTGCTTGATTTTATTGTTGCTCAGGAGGTTTTCCACCTGGGCTTTTTTATCACGAAGGCGTATTTTCATATTCTTGCCTTCTTTAAGATAATAGGCCCGAATATTTTCTTTTTGAGTCATAAAGGTGCTGTAATTACAGCTTTTAATAAGGAGTTTTCCTCCATCTAGTTCAGCGGTTCGCGTGGTGACCTTATCAAGAAAGTACCTGTCGTGGGAGACTAGAAGAACGCCACCACTAAACCGCATAAGAAAGTCTTCAAGCCATTCGATTCCAGGCAGGTCTAGGTGGTTTGTGGGCTCGTCAAGTATAAGGAGGTCCGGATCTTCAATAAGAACTCGAGCCAGGGCCACCCGCATGCGCTCACCCCCACTGAGGCTTTCTAGGGGCCTTGATAGAGCGTCAGGAGACAGGCCAAGTCCCAGTAATGTCTTCTTGATGGTGCTTTCTAGAGTGTATCCATCCATGGCTTCATATTCATGAATGGCTCTTTCATACATCCGCATGACATGGTCAAAGATTTTGGGTGAGGCCAGGGTGTCTGGGTGGGCCATTTCCGCCTCTAGCTTCTTGATGCGCTGTTCAAGCTTTTGATGGGCATCAATATAGAGGGCATTTTGTCTGCCACTTGTGAGCTCGTCTGAATCCTGAGATAAGTAACCAATCTTGATGCCCTTAGCGGTAATAACCCGCCCTAAATCTGCGGTTTCTACTCCCATAGCGATACGCAGGAGGGTGCTTTTTCCTGTGCCGTTGTCACCAATAAGGGCGACCCGTTCTCTTCTTTCAATGCTTAAATCGATACCGTTTAAAACTGTTCGATTTCCAAATTCCTTTTCAATTTTGTGAAAATGTAGTAAACTCATATTTTTTTCCTCCGATTATGTTCTCTTCAAAGTGGATGACTTAAGAACTTAATGCGGAGCGGTCTATTTATATATACTTTATCCATGTTTAAAAAGTGTGAGAGCATGGTGTTTCAAAATCTGATGAGACGCTGTATGCTTTTAGATATTCATACTTGAAAAGCAAGTTCTATCTTTGAACACTGCTACTGATTTTGAACAGGTGGATATTTTGCCCTAAGGCTGATTTATGGACATAAAAAACTCCGCGACGAATAAAGTCACGGAGCCTACTCTTATATTTATAAAAAGACAGGGAATTTCACTTTTAAGCTGGCCTTGGCATAGGTAAATATTTCATGCAAAAGACCTTTCAATAGACCATTCAATAGACCATACAGTAGACCAATCAGAAAAACAGTCACGAATGAACAAAATCAGTTCTTTTGCACAAAGTGATTCTTTTTCAAGTAAGACTGAATAAATTCTATTTAATGCAGATCAAAGTGTGAAATTTGTACTTGTCTTTGTATAACCAAATAGACAATGCTGAATGTGGCCGAATTTGAACATGACAAATAGACGATGAAGCATGTCTTCAATCGCCTGCTGAAAATACGTGAAATCTTTAAAAATTGTATTTCAGCTCGGCTACTACCAACTATAAGCTCCGAATTAAGCTCACCGATTTTCGTTTTTCTAACAAACGAAGCTCATAGCTGGACAGCCAGCAGCTGGTGTGTTTTGGTGGATTCTAACCATTTTTCTACACCTCGTGGCAGTCTACTTAGTTATTGTTTACTTTAGTATCATATCATTAAACATTATTTAACGTCAATAGATACTTAACGTTTCTTCACGGGGTTCGGACACCAGGCAAAAGAGAGGCATTTTATTTGTGTTGAATCAAGAGGTGTTCTTTAAAGGGTTATAAGAAGGTTCAATACAAACAAATTCTGTATTAAGTAATTCGATTGTTCCATGCCTGATAATTTTGCTACAGTGGAAGTGGTGGCACCGCTTCGTAAGTACTTATTCATTTTAGAGAATGGACAAGCGGGCTGGTCCCCATGAAAATTTACTAGATTCGTAAGTTGTTAAACTCCTCATTTAATAACTCGGCAAAGTTCTATACAAGACTCAATCCAAAGAAAACTTTAAGGATTTTGCAAACAATCTAAGACTATGAAAGGGCTGATAAGGCATTTTCATAGTCTTTTTGTTTTTTGTGGCTCAATTGACATTTCGAAAAGCCTTCATATAATAAGGGTATAAGTGACAAAGGAAAGAGGATCAATATGAAAATTACAGTGATTTCTGTTGGGAAGATAAAAGAAAAGTACTTTACTGGAGCCATTAACGAGTATGCTAAAAGGCTGACCAAGTACTGCAAACTAGAACAAGTAGAAGTGCCCGATGAAAAGGCGCCTGAGAACCTGAGCGAAAAGGAAATGGTTCAGGTCAAAGACAAGGAAGGCGAACGAATTCTAAGCAAGATCAATGACCAGGCCTATGTGATTGCCCTCGCCATTGAAGGCAAGCAAATGACCAGTGAAGGTCTTTCAGAACATATTGAAAAGCTCGGCGTGAGTGGCAAGAGCCACATTGTCTTTGTGATTGGTGGGTCCCTTGGTCTTTCAGACAAGGTTCTAAAGCGGGCCAATTATAAGCTGTCTTTCTCAAGGATGACATTCCCCCACCAGCTTATGAAGGTTGTTTTGCTTGAGCAGGTTTATCGGGCGTTTCGAATTGTTCGGGGTGAACCTTACCATAAGTGACTGCGGTTTTTTGCTAACGAGAAATTAAGATTGTGCAAACCATATCAAATGAAGTGATTTTTATTAGCTTTGTAATAAATACAAGTATATGTGTAAAGAAGTAAGAACTTGTCAAAACTGAATGTTGTTTTATTGTGAGACTGGATCAATAATTATTGATATAATATTGTGGAAAGTCTTTAGTTTTGAATTGAGAATTGATAGAATGTAAAAGAACGTATGTTCTGGAAACTGCTTAGATAGAAAAAGTAGGAACCATAGATAACATTGAGCTGAATGAAGGGATGATATAGAATGGCAGTTGAGACTTTAATACTAAGATTTAGAGATCTGAGTACATCAAGTGGCGACACAATTAAGCTCCACAAAAGAAAAATCAAAGATAACGGATTTGTTTGGTGGGGATGGTGGAATAAATCATTTGAGAAGATTCCAGCAAATACTTTCATAGAATTAAATTCTAAAGGGGAAGACTTCGAAGTATTCTTGTTTGATGCTGGTTCATTAGAAATGTATAAGGCAAACTGTCAGCAAATAATATCATCTCAAGGAAAAGACCCTGTAAATTCACCTAACGAAAAATGTACTCCTGAGTATTATTCCGATACAGGTTATATGGCTTGGTTTAAGTTTAGCAGCATTGAAGAAATTGATCCATCAGAGGTGTTAGGCAAGTATTCATATATAGAAGTAAAAGAATTCTACAAGGAAGAGATTAGTCACTATGAACCATTTGATAGCAAAGTGGTCATATCAGTAGATGAATTACGCTACCAAGAGAGAACTATATGGTTTGTAAGGAAAAGTATCGAGTCTGATTCGAAAACTGAGATTGTTCTGTATACTCCATACAGTTCCAAGTCTGAAGATTTTATACCACATACAATAGATGCAGAGAATAGTCGATTTTTGTGGCTTTCAGATTTACACTTTAATTCTACAGCGGATGAGCAAGTAAAAAGCAATGATCTATCTTCTGTAGATTTTAGTGATGCTTTGGACAAGTATGTTGATGGAAATAATAAGCCAATAGGCTCTGTCTTAATATCAGGTGATTTTACAACAAAAGCTGCCCCAGAAGAATTTGATGCATCAAGAAAGTTTATTGATCGTATAAAAGTAAAAAATAGTTTGAAATATGAACACTTTGCATTCTGTCCTGGGAATCATGATTTTAAATTTATTCCTAAAGGAGAGGATGGAAAGTTAGAACAGTTTGAACGAAGAGAAGTAGATCCTGAAAACACAGAGAATTATAGAGCTTTTTATGAAGAAGTTTTTGGTAAGGAACCGAATAAGTTTTTTGCTCTAGGGAGAAGGTATTTAGTACAGAACACGATTCCTGTTGAAGTTGTTGCATTAAATTCACATGTATTGCAACAATTTGACGGTCAATTTAGAAGTGGTTATATATCTTCTGAGCAACTTCAACTGGTTGAAAATAGGATGGGGTGGACTAACAAAGAGAAGCTGAAGCCATTTAGAATAGCTGTATTACATTATAATCTTATCCCTGTCGATTATAACCTTGAACACACAATTGAAGAAGGCGTTAATGTACTGATTGATTCTGAGCAGTTCATTAGATGGCTCCTTAAGAATGATATTAACTTAGTTCTACATGGTCATACTCATCAATTTTTCCATACAAAAATTGGTCGATCTGAAACTCTTGATAATGTGGATTATAAAGAAGTATCAATTGTTGGAATGGGGAGAACAGGTAATGAAGCTTCTGTTAAAGATGCTAGTAGCAAAAATAATTTTGCAATCTTAGAGTTTGAACAGGACAAATTAATTGTAGAATTCATTGAGGTAAATAAAACTGATACGCCAAATGGTAAGCATAGAATTTCAATTGATTATTAAGGAGGCTTCTGTGTTAATAATTACCGATTTAGATAATACGCTGTATGATTGGGTAACATTTTATGCTAATAGCTTTGAAGCTATGATTAGTGAGCTTTCAAATACATTAGAACTTGACTCAGAAAGTTTATATAAAGAGTTTAGAATGATCCATCAAAAGTATGGTAACTCTGAAAGATCATACACAATATTTGATATCTCATCAGTACTTGAAGTAACTAGCAGTATGAACAAACTTGAAAAACTTGATTACCTAAAGGAATCATTAGATGCATTTAATTCAACTAGAGATAAATTTTTGAAACTTTATGGGAGTGTATATAAGACACTTGAAAAGCTTAAGAATGATGGACATACTATAGTTGCTCATACTGAAGCTATGGATGTAAATGCATTAGATAGACTTGAGAAGTTAGGAGTTCTTGACTTTTTCACAAGAGTTTATGCTACTAGTAGTGAGAAAGTAAGACACCCAATGAAAACGGATGAACTTCTTAAGAAACATCACTCTAAGATTGTATCTTTATCAGGTAATGTTAAAAAACCAAGCGTAGAATCAGTAAATTTAGTATTATCTACTGAAAAGTATTCAGCAAGTGAGGCCGTATATATTGGTGATAGTTTAATAAAAGACATTGCTATTGCTAATAGAGCAAATATTACATCGGTATTAGCGAGTTATGGAAAAGTATATAGCAAAGAACTATGGGAGGTTCTTGTAAAAATTACTCACTGGACCGATGAGGATGTGAGGAGAGAAGAGGCACTAAAGTTGGAGTTTAAAAATACAAAACCTACTTATATTATCAATGAGTTTGGTGAGCTAATTCAGATAGTATCTAATAAATCAAAGCTTTAATGATGAGATAATACGCCAATTATTAGTATGGGGTTATTGAGGACTGACTAAATTCAATTGACTAGGAACACTCTTTTTATGAGTGTTTCTTTATTTTGCAATTTAATTAGTAAAACTTGAAATATGATGCTTTTAAAATGAGCGTAGTAGTCTTAAATTTGTGATTGCTGGTTGGACTGGAGTACTCGATTGATATTACCTTGAAACAACGAACGATGTTGATGATGTAGTGATAGTTTTTTGATGCCTGCCACTAAGGATGTTAGGTTAAACGATGAGTTTGAGAATTCGTCTGATAATCTTCTCAAAGGTAACATATAAAAAATGGATTTTCTGGGATGACGAAGATGATACAGAAATTACTACTTATGAATTTAGGAAGATACTCTTGAATGAACGTGAAATGCGAGTTGGTCCAATAGTTAAGTATGTCCGTCATACCATAAAAGCTTTTGTATGCTTTGTTAAAGAAAGCCAGATTAAAAAGTTATAAGAAATAGTTATAGACTTTCCGAAAATTACAAGTTGAAAACTGAATATATTATGTGGATCGATGACATTGAATATAGGATAGAAGAGTATATGAGCTTAGCTATCAAAGTGTTTAACAAAAAATCAGAGAAAGATGTATGTTCTGGTCAAGTAAAATTGTAATACCATGTGCTAGTCTGAATACCTCGCCTCAAATGGTGTAAGGCCTCCATTGAAAGAATGTGGTCTTCTGTGGTTATACCAGTCAAAAATATACTCATAAACACCTTGGTTGAGATCAGCATCATTTTCGAAGGTGTACTGATAAATGAACTCTGTTTTCATCGTATTGTAGAAACGTTCCATAGGTGCATTATCATAGGGATTTCCAGCCCTGCTCATGCTTTGAGTAATGCCATTATCCTTACAATAATTAATGAAGTCTCTTGAAGCGAACTGCGACCCTTGATCGCTATGAAAGATAAGATTGTCATCAATGTTGTTTGATGACAGAGCGATTTTAAGCGTTTCAATAGCAAGATTTGAATCAATCCATTTACTGTTTAAGCTCGAAACAATGCTTCGGTCATATAGATCAATAATGCTGCAATTATACCGTTTTGCACCGTTCTTAAGTCTTAAGTATGTAAAATCTGAACACCAGACTTGGTTTCGATTTTTACAACTAAAATTCTGATTAAGTATGTTTTCGAAGATATGATGGATATACCCTTTTCTATAAGGCTGCTTCTTGCGCCTTGTTATTGCTTTTATTCCCATTTCACGCATATAGGCATAAACTGTACCATAAGAGCACTCGACGCCTTTTCTGAGAAGTAAATCACAGATCATACGATAACCGAGTGTGCCATTATGCTGGTGGTATAAATTCTTGATTTCCTGCTGTAAATTCTTCTTTTGCTTCTTATAAGTTGCTTTTCGATCTTTAAGGTAGTTGTAGTAGTGGTTAGGATGTAATCCCAGTTTATCTAGCAACCAGTTTACGCCATATGCTAGATGGTATTTCTTGATAAACTCATACTTTTTTAGTCGATTTCCTTCGCAAAGAATGCTGCTGCCTTTTTTAAGAAGTCATTCTCCTTTTTTGCTTCAGCAAGTTCTTTCTTAAGGCGTCTAATCCCTTTCATTTGATCAGTTTCATTCTTAAGTCTTGGATCTGTTTCGCATTCTTTACGGTGTTTATCAAGCCAGTATCTAAGTGTACCACTACCTAAGTTGTATTCAGCTGTTAAGCTTTTTATAGTCCGACCTTCTTCTAGATGCAGACGGATGATCTTCTCTCGAAGAACTGGATCATACTTTGGTTTTTTCATAATCATAACCCCTTTTCAAGTTTGAATTATATCATCAAACTCGCTCATGGTGTTACAACTTAACTATAGCAGGACAGGGAGCGGAGTATGTTCATCTAAAAGTGTACGTGCAGAGTACGCTGAGAAACTGGTTCTTGAAGAGTTGCATCACCTAGTTAGTGACGATACATTCCTGAAAAAGATCGTCGATGGGGTTAATGAAAAACGTGTAAACAGCATTCTTCCACTGGAACAGGAAATCGATCAGATCAGAAAAACCATTAATACGGTCAGAGGCAAGCAGGAAAAGTACTTTGATATGCTGGATCAAGGCATTATTGACAATGATATGATCAAAGGTCGACTTGAAGAACAAAACAAGCAGATTGAGTCGCTGATGAACAGTGAATCAGTATTAAAGGAGCGTATAAAGAACCATTCGAGTAGTCCACTGGAATATGATTACGTGAAGGATAAGCTTACATTGGTGAATCAGTTCGTAGGGTGTACTGACAACGACCAGATTAAGACACTGCTTCATCTGATGATTGATGAAATCGTTGTGAGAAAGGACAGTAAGATAAACCAGATTACAATTGTATGGAACGATCAGGTACAGAGCTTTATTGAGGCCTCTTCTTCAGAAAATGGAGAAGGGGCTTTAATGATGGGGAAGAGAGTTTTACTTATTCCGTTTGTACTCGAAATTGTGTTGTATGTGAGATTCTAAAGTCGACTTATGATGAAGTGAGTGTGAAAACATCTATCAGAAATGGGACTGCGATCGGAAGTAATCTGTATAGGGGTTTTATAAAGCCTCTTCTGCAGTTTGCTAAGAAGAGGCTATGGTATGTTAGATAAAGAGTTAGGAATTAGAGTCATTGATTGATGATGATTTAGTTTTTCCAATATGTTTCAAAAATTTGAAAACAATTTCGTTATCCGATTCAGTTAACTTAGATGTAGATGCAGAGATCGATTCTTGACGGATGAGATTCAATATTTTTCTTACCTCTCCTTTATCTTTCTTTTCAATAAAAGTCGAGTGTAAGTAGCTCTGATCATCAATGATGGTCAAGTTCGTAGAATCAATTACTAACATATCTAATATGTCTGGATTTACCTCTTCTCGTTCTATTAGGGCTTTCAATTTGTCCGAATCAATAAAAAGTCCTTTACTGTCGATTTTCAGAAGTCCTTTTAGCCAGCGTTCATGCGTCTCTAACTTAAGTTCATTTGAAATTGGTTTGCTTGAGAGAACAACTTTGTTCATACATGGTTTTTTTACGGCGTCAGATGAGAGGGATATCATAAATCCAACGGCACCATAAAATGTTGTAGTTTCTACATCTGGATCAAAAAGTAAGATGTTTATCTCTTCTAGAGTGGCACTTTTGACTGTAATTTTTCCAGCATATTTTGTTGGGTTAAGTTTCAAGTACCCAGAGTACGTTTTGTTATAGTGTACAAACTCAAGTGTGACTGGTAATCCTTCCGTTTTTAAAGTGGGCGTGATTTTTAACCTGCATTCTTCTATTCTCTCACCATCAGTTTTGTCAAGAAAATACAAATAGAAAGGTTGTTTGTTAGAAAGGTACTTATTATATCGTGATATTGGTGTAAAGAGTTTTACTTCGTTAAGGTCTGTATATAAGAGTTGGTAGATTGTTATGTTAAAAATCTTACAAAGAGCAAGAATGAAACGAAGTGGAGGGGGTTGGATTGGGTTGAACTTTATCCATTTCTTTATGGTGCTAGTTGAATAGTATTTTTTAGTACCATTGTTTCCGATGATATTATTTTGGATAATTTCATAAAATAAATTTGAGTTTTCCGCGTTACTTTGGCCCGATAGTGATTCGACAAATTGGTTTTGAATAGTTATGATATTTTCTTTAGCGGTTGACATTAGTTGATTATAGTCAGAATCATTGAAAATACTATATTCTGATGTGTAATTTAAATTCATAAACACCTCCTGATAAAGTTCTTTAATACTACGACGTAGGTTTCTAAATATTCATGATATTTACGTATTATTTGATGTTATGAATATTCTGAAATTATACTATTTCAATAATATTACAATGTTTGATAATGTTATGTCAAATGAAAAAATAATGTTTGTTATAACTGATCAAGCAGTGTTTATTCTAGAAATTAGGAGGGTGTTAGAAGTGTTAAAAAGATACTTAGAAGCAATAAATTTCTTTGAAGTGAACATGATAAAAGATCACGTTTCAGATAAAATGTGTCAAATTACAGAAATGGAAGTAGCATTTTTAAATGCTATATTCGTGGATTTAGATAGTTGTGTATTAGATGTAATGTGTGGCTACGGCAGACATGCAAGTTCCCTAAGCAAAAGAGGATATAAAGCGATTGACGGAATTGATTTAAATGAGTACAGAGATAAAATGCAGGATGGATTTAATTTCATATTAGGAGACTTTTATACATGGGAACCTGATGAAAAGTATAAGTATATATATTCATTATATAATTCTTATTCTAATAGGCGAGATTTTCAAAATCACATAACTAAATGTATGAGTTTGATAGATACTCAAGGAATTTTCATAGTGGATGTGTTTAACAGAGCTTATCGTGAAAGATTTCCAAGATTAACATCAAGAACTGTATTTGAAGATCGTGAGTACAAAATTGAACTTGCACGAGAGTATCACTCAGGTGTTGAACGTTCAATATATAAGATAGTGAGGAATGATGAAATACTCAAAGAATTTGATTTTTCTCAAATATTTTTGTATGAAAATGAATTAGAAAAGTTGATGCCGAGTAATTATGATTATGAAATAATAACTTCGTCAATAGCGAAAACAAGATCTAATGATGAGAAAATTGTAGTTATTCTGAAAAGTTAAGGGGGGTTAATTATGGGAGTCGCTCATGAATTGATTGATGATCGTAATATTGAAGTGAGCCATGTTGGAATTATGGAATATTTTGTTCCAGTAATTTTTCTTAATGGTAACGACAGATATGAAACAATGGTTAAATTTGATTGTGGAGTATCTCTTTCTGCTGAAAAAAAAGGCGCGAGATTAAGTAGAATTATTGAATCAATAGATAGTAACCTTGCATTTCAAGAAATACAATTAAGAGATTTGGGGGATGTTGTAAAAACGACAGCTAAGTTGTTAGAATGCAATAATCTTGATTTTAAAATGGAGTTCGATATTGCTTTTTCTTTAGTAACACCAGTAAGTAATAGAAAAACATACTTGAACAGTACTATAAATATTCAATATAAGTTGAATGGAAATATTTTAGTGAGAAAAATTTCAATGACATCAAATGGTGCAATGCTCTGTCCTAATTCAAAACTGATTTCGGAATATGGTGCTCATAGCCAGAGGTGTGAAATGAAGTTTACTCTCGAAGGTGAAATTGAAGAGATTAATATTAAGAAATTGATTATGAAATCAATGGAAGCATTCAGTTGTGAAGTATATGGAGTAGTAAAAAGTGTTGATGAAAAAGTTATGACTGAAAAAGCTTATGACAACCCTAAATTTACTGAAGATTTAATAAGAGATGCTTTATTAAAGTTAAGAGAAGAGTTTCATGAGGGTAGGATAATAGTTGAGGTGAAGAACATTGAGACAATTCATCAACATAGTGTTCGTGCAATTGGCGAAATTCAATGAAATGAAGTAATGTGAGGTGATTGATTTTGATTGAATTGAAATTATCAAGAGTATTTGAGTATTTTTCAATAGAGCAAACTCAATTGAACAAAACAGTTGTAAAAGCGTTAGTTCGTGCTATGCGTAAAAAAAACTATGCATGGATTTCACAAAGTATAACCTTTGATGAGGAAGTTTTCTATAATACATGGGGTGCGTTTCAAATTTGGTTGAAGTATTTCGATATAAACTACAATAGGAGGACGGATTTTGAAACTCTTTTTCTACGACTTATCAATTCGATATATGAAAAGAAAGAAATACATCTGTGCTCTCTATTTTGCCCAGGGTATAAAGATCGAGGCTATAAAGATTATTTAGGGCATACTACACTTTGGAAGTTACGAGCATTGTATCTTTTTAAGAATGATTTAAGTGACTACGGTATTAATGTAAAATCAAGCTTGTTTTATGCAGATGTATTCTTAGAGAACTGTGATGACACCCAGTATAGTCAGTGGTATAACGAGTTAAAATATAATCGGTTCTTATTTCATGAAGAAGGTATGAAGTTTTTCGATAAAGATGAGTTATTGAATACATCAGATTTGATGATATTTTCATCACCAAAATGTATCGGGGGATATGTAGACAGTACTTTGATTTCAAGGGTGAGAAATAAGACGTATGAGGTGTTTATTCAAAATAACAAAAAATTCTGTAACTATTCAGTCACAGCTTTAAGAAAATCCATTGATTGACCTTTTAAAGCAGATTTAATCGCAGTATATGAATTGATACCATGCTTAGCCATAGTTCCTAGATAAGACATAATTCTTACAAAAGTATCTGCACCTTCTTTGGTTCTGAAAGTTCCTGATACCTTTTGTTTCACTTTAATCATTCGGACATCACGCTCTGCTTGGTTATTATCAAAGGGAACATTGAAGTCATTTATAAATAGACAGACTTCCCCCTTGTGGGATGCAAAGCGTTCAATCAAAGCTCTGATTTTACCTTTTTTATGGCGACCACGTTTACCTTTAGGTTTATCAGGTATTGGATTCGCCTTTATGGCTTCTTCTACGATGGCATCGTATTTTGAATTGAAATATTTCAATTGATACTCGCTTAAAGTTGTATAACCATCATTCTTTAAGGTATCCTTTAGATTTTTCATCTCAAGAAGCAGATTGATCATATTTTCAGCCCATATCTGTTCTGGATAATTTTCTATTACACCAGTCAGTTCCCTTAATAGGTGTGCATTGCAGATTCCATGATCAACGTTTTTATATGTAAAATACGGTTTCCAAAAGTCATGTATCGCTATACCTTTAAACTCAGGGAGGATACCACTTGAGTCCATCCCTATTGATCCCCGCTTTTCTTCTACTGTCAAATAAGTGAAGTGGGTATTTGAAGCATTATGAACCCAGTGAAGTTTTTTATCTACACGTAAACCTGTTTCATCAAAATGAGCAAGATCTAGTGACTTGACCTTGTCACGAATAAGATTTACGGTATCTTCTAGTTTTTCACTTACATTGGTAACCATAGAATGAATTGTACCTGTACTAATGGGCAGATTGAATACTGCGCTTAAAATATCATGAGTACGTTTGATGCCTACCATACCAGCAGTATTTAGTGTAACAGCAAGCGCTTTCAAATTGTCACCATACTGAACACGCCCTTTGATAGACTCTGGAAACACACCAGATATGACTTCATTGTTTCTATAGGAACATTCACATGTCATTACCTGATGAGCTGTAACCTTTGTATCAATAATGATATCGATATTATATCTAGTTTCAGAAACCTGACATGCATCACACTGTTTTTTAAACGGACAGTTATTACATTCTTTCGGAAAATGCTGTACTGTTTCATCAGGAGTTTTCATAAGTTTAAGTCCGTTGCCTTTGTGCCCTTTCTGAGCACCGGCAGATTTGCCGGAAGGCTTGCGTAAACTCTTTGGTTTAGGTTTTTTAAGCCCATCGCTTGAAGGAGGTTTAGAACTGTTATTGCTGTTTTTATTGAGGCTTTCCTTCAAGGTCTTGATGGTTTCTGCTTGCTCAGCATTAGTGGCTATCAGACTATTAATAATATCAGTTTGATTGTTGATTGTGTCAGTTTGATTGTTGATTGTGTCAGTTTGATTGTTGATTGTGTCAGTTTGATTGTTGATTGTGTCAGTTTGATTGTTGATTGTGTCAGTTTGATTGTTGATTGTGTCAGTTTGATTGTTGATTGTGTCAGTTTGATTGTTGATTGTGTCGGTTTGATTGTTGATTGTGTCGGTTTGATTGTTGATTGTCGTCGTTAAAGATTCAACAGCAGCGGTAAGTGTGTTAATTTTATCCATTAGCTCTTTAGTTGTTTTTGAAGAAAAATCGTTATTCATGCTGCTATCTCCTCTCTTTTTTTAGCTACTTATATTATAGCATAAAATGAGGTTAAAATCCAGTATTTTCAATAGTTACAACTGGATTTTAAAAGAAAAAAACAGGCTATTTTTCTTTGCGGAGCAGAGTATAAAAGTACGAAAATCCAATAGTAAATATCCTAGATATTTTCACCTGTCTGAATAGTTACAAAATTCTATAATAAATTTGATCTTAATAGTGAAGATATAAAATTTAGAAGCGAGAGATTGATCACAATGTATATGATGTTTTCTGACTATATAAATAGTAACTCAAATACAATATTTCTTCCGATGGAAAATATGTATGATAGAGAAAATATATTTTCCGAAAATGGAACTTGCACAATGTACTTGAATTTGAAATTAGATAAGGAAGTAATGGATTATAATTTTGTAAAAGCAGGTTAGGAGGAACATATGAATACAGATCGCACGTACTATCTACAGAGTAAAAATAAACTGTTTGGACGAGACGTATTGAGTATTTGCTATAAAGTTAGCCGAGATGATATTGAAAAATATGGATTAACTTCTGATAGTATAGTGGTATTCATGTGTAGTGATGTTATTGATGAGGTACTGAAATCACAACAAGTGAACTATTCAGATGTAATTGCTAAATCGTTTTTGAATAGAAGAGTGTTATTGAGGGTGCAAAGCGAATGTTTTCTTGGTGTGTATGGAGATTCTCATTGTGATTGTGATGTTCAAAGAGCTGAAGCTGCTAAGTTAGTAGGGGGAAATGATGGGATTTTCATACATATGCCGCAGGAAGCGCAAGGATGGGGATTACATTATAAATTGAGTGAGTTAGAGCTTCAAGTATCTGGCAGAATGCCAGATGGAAATTTTGTAGGTTGTATGAATAGAGATGAAGCTCAAAAGAAGCTAACAAATAGTCACAAATTCTCAGATAAAAGATCTTATGATGTAATTGAATACATTTTAAAAGATTTGAACTTAATTGATCATGAGGTTTTATTACTAACTGATAGTAGCTCGAAAATTAATGCATTACGAGAACGTGGGGTTAATGCTGTAAGGTATAGTGCTGAAATGGTTCCTGAAGTTACAGAAGAGAATATTGCAGAATATTTGATTAAGATAGATAATCGTACTCACGATTTTGATATCGAGACAATAGATAAAATATTCAGAATCATCAGAGATCGGCGTTATAATGACAGAGCACTTTCTGTATTATGTGAAATCGTATCAAAGTTAAAGAATGATGAAGCTTACTGCCTAGATGAAACGTTATCTGAAAAAATTATTAGTACATATAATGAAATAATTTGTGGTGAGGAAAAGAAGTATATAATTTATTCTGAGAAAAATATCAAAATTCAAAAGAACTTTTCATGTAAGGTTACATCAATGATATTTAAAGCGTTAGTTTCAATATATGGACATAACATTTTCGATAGAGTTTCTGAAGAGAAGATATATTATTTTAAAAATAAGAAAAATGGAGAAATGACGAGAGTCCGTACGAGTAAAATACTTGATACAGTGGAAGACAAATGTGATTTTTTCAAAGGTCAGATTTTTGCTGAAGAGAGTGGTGTTCAATATTCTTCAGTTGTACAAAAGGAGATAACGGTTTCAAAATTAAATTCGTACTTTGAAAATTCAGATTTTGATTATGTTAAAAGAGTAGAAATGATCACTATGGTTGCTGAAGGTACATTATCTGGGATCAATCTGTATATTAAGAGAATTCCAAAATTGGAGAATCACATAATGGATATATATGGTGATGGAATTGAGATAAGACATCTGATTGATAAATTAGTAGGTAAGTATCATGGAACTTTATTGAGTCATGTTACAGATGAAGAGCTCGCTTCAAGTAATTTCTCGGAGTATAATTTGAGATTTTCGAACTTAGATTGCGTTATTAAAGAGGCAATGAATAACTTTAAACTTACAAAGCTATAGAGTTAAATGAGGAGGATATATGGAGTATGAAGTAAGGTTTTACTATCCCAAGGGTAAAGTGAATACAATTTTAGGTGTGCTAGATTCGATAGAAGAGTTAGTTAGGTCGTCAAGAATGTATGAGAAGACAATACAATATAATCATTGTGATAAACGGTTTGATTTTTATGACCAATCTGTGGATGGTAGATTCAGACTTAGAGTATCTGAGAGTAGTGAGTTCTCGAAGTGTAAGTTAAGTTGGAAGAGGAGAATCAAAGATACTTTTGATACAAACGTTAATAAGGAAGAAGAAGTTGAATTGGGTATTGAGTATTCAGAAAAGGATAACTTAAAGTTCTTAATTGAAGAAGTGATGCATTTCGATATAATAGAAAGTTACGAACGATATCGTTCAGTTTATTCGAATGAACATATTGAAATTTCAGTAGATGAGTATCCATTTGGTATAGCGTTAGAAATTGAAAATGTTAGTTCGGTATTAGATCCAGAGAATAATATTGAGGAGTGGGTAAAAAAATTGGAGTTAAAAATTGAGGATGCTTATAGACTTTCATGGGATGATAAATATATTGAATTGTGTAATGCTCAGGGGGTTGAAATTTTTACAGAAGTCTTATTTGATAAGCCAATGCCAGAAGTTTTATAACTCACTCACAAGTCAATATTTCAGAAAGAGTGAAAGGTATTCTTCGCTCTTTCAAATTTATGAGTGTAAAAACGTGCCGTTTGCCAGAAGATTCTGACAAGTGATTAAAAATGGTAAATGGATTGTGTGTCAAGATCAACCACGATTGTACCAATGAGGTGGTCCGTATCATAAGTGAGGTGCTTTTTACTGATATTGGATGTTGTGTAGAAGTGCTTATTTGATTTATGATTTCGTTTATTTTACGGATGGGGTTTGGAAGTTAACCGTGGATTGGGTCAATGCGGTGAACCTTACCATAAATAACTACACCAAATCCAACAATTAAGATAAAAGCGCCCAGTTCACATTAAATGGACTGGGCGCTTATTCGTTCTATTATACATTTCTAATACGAAGTTTAGGGATATTAAGGACTTGTCACTGCCTATCCTCACTCAAATACTGCAGTACATACTCCGGAAATTCAGGACATACAAAGGGGCTTGTGTCTGTAGATGCCTCAACCCTTTGCTTTGACTGTGCGATAAACATGTGTAGTAGTTTTTCAGTGTACTCAAGTATGCGTTCATTCACCCGGTCTTCTGGAAAAGCTCGTTTGTTAATGATATTGAACAACTCACCATCAAGATATGACATTATGATGGATGCATACTGATCAGATGCCTCTCTATTTATATGTGGATGAACCACAGCGTAAAATAGGTCTAAGAAGAATTGTTTTAGTTGAATGGCTTTTCCAATAGTTTCTGGATGTAAGCCATGAATGTTGAAAGTGTCAGAACCAATGAAACGGTAGTATCCTGGGTTTTCCAGTGCAAAGCCTACAATGTTTTCTACAAATTTTAGAAAGCATACCTTGCCCTCAGAAATGGAGTTTAAGCCCTGAATAACTGCACTGCCGTATATATCAAGGGCTCTATCATAAGCTGCAAAAATAAGGCCATCAAAGCCATCGAAATAATTATAGGCATTTGTGTGCGCACAGCCAATTTTCTTTGAAACCATCCTCAAATTCACATCGGTGAGTCCACCTTTTTCTAGTATTAATTCCAACATAGTATTTACAAATTTATCGTACATATTTTCTTTAGATTTTTTTTTCATATAAGCACCTTTACTCTTTGTTTATGCTTATTATCTCAAAAAAATGATTGTTCCGATAGGTTAGTTTTCTTTTACACCACGAATGAGCAACCAAAAGCATAGTGAAAATTCACCCAGATCCGCTGGAATGGTAAGGTCACTTGGAATTTGTGCACCAAGAATGGTTCCAAAGAATGAAATCATATAAGTTGCGCCTCCTATTATAAGCAAATATGAAATGATCTTCGGGAAGTATTTTGATTTAAGACCTAAATACCCCATAGGAATCAACCACAGTCCGTATGAAATTGTAGCCATTTTATATCCAATTGCATGCAAATTCATAAAAAATAGTGAGCCAGCTTGTAGTTGGTTCGTATCAAATGCAGTGAGATATGGTGAACCTTTTAATAAATAAAGCGCAATAAATTGATTGGACATATTTAGAGCCATCATAGATGCTCCAATAACATTTAGCAGTAATAGAACGGTGGCACTTTTTTTGTGTATAGGCTTAAATAAAAAGTATAGGCATATACCCAGTCCCAAATAACTAAGCACCATAAGTAGATCACTTACTATACTCATTCTAAATAAAGTTTCTTGACTCAGCATGTTAGCGGCAGTACGTGCGGAATCATTTGATACAACGATATTTCCTCGAACAATTATGTGACTGAATATGCCAAATATGATGATGGACAAATAGCTTAAACCTGCAAATCGAGCTGTTTTTTTAATTGTCATTGTAATTCCTCCTCAGTATGGTATTATAAATACATTACCAGTGGTAATTACCACTGGTAATGAAGTTATATTATCATATTTTTCTCTGTTTATCAACACTAATTTGGTGGTGTTTATGTGAAGAAAATGCATTGACGGGTTTTTTGGATGGAATTTTGGTGGTATATAGATCACTTTTTTAGCATGAACAACTTGCAGAATATTATTCAAGAGCCTCCAACATACGATATATAGATATTTACGAATCAAAATTATATAAAGTATGATGAGCTCATTAATCTGTGACTTTGCAAGGGCCTTAGTATATTGTTTTGATATTTTCCCAATTGGTAGAGTTGAACCATCCTTTTTCGAATTAAATATGCACATATGGTGGAATTTCAATGAAATAAGGAGAATATGCATCTATGAAAAAATTATCTGGTTTAAAAAAAGGATTTATTACGATAGGTCTAATCATCCTATCAAGTTTGTGTGCAATCGGTATACCTTTAGCAATAAACCATCTGGTTGTTAAGAAGATATTTATAGCAATTGGTCTTGAAGTTGACTATGGATATATTAGGGTCGCAATAAGTATGTTGGTTATTTTACCGGCGATTTATGTTCTGTTTTTTAGAACCTTTGATTCTAAGACCCGATTAAACTTAGGGATCAACTTGTTTCTTAAAGATACAGCAATCGGACTAAGTCTTGGAGTTGCATCTATTGGACTCATTCTACTTTGTATTGGAATCACTGGATCATTTAAAATAACAGGTATTAATAGGAATGTCGCTTTTTTAGAAGTGGTTTGTTTGGTATTGTCTTTTGCTCTTCTGGAGGAATTTCTATTTAGAGGGGTAATATTTAGACTGATTAAAATGAGGCATAGTTCAAAGGCTGCACTTATTGTTTCAAGTCTAATATTTTCAGTAGCACATTTTGGAAATGACGCTTTTAATATAATGAGTTTATTGTCAATTTTATTATTGGGTCTATTATTAGGACTGGTATATTCAAGGACACAGAGCCTGTGGCTTGTAACATGTTTGCATTTTGCGTGGAACTATACTCAGGTTTTTTTCGGGACAGTATTGTCTGGAACTAGGATGTTTGACCAAGGCGTTTTCTTTCATAGTGAATTGCTGGGACCAGATATAATTTCTGGAGGTGCATTTGGACCTGAAAATTCCATATTTGCAGTATTGGTTTTATTGGGAGTGATTTTTCTGGTCAACCATTTCTTTAATCTCATCAGAACTTAGTTTGTATGGTTTTCAATGGTATTAAATAGTGACTTTTATAGGCTTTTGGTTTGACTATATACAAGATGTATATGCCTCAAAATATGGAAAGGTGATGATAATGAAATTGATTTATAATTACAATAGGAGAATGGATATTGCTATAGGTTTAAGTTTTATTATTGCGACCATTTTTTATGCAAGTGGTAGCGGTATGGTCACAGAGGCACTCTCAAACCCAGTTATAGATATGAGATTACTATTGACCGGTGTACTATTAGAAATAGGCAATAGCGCTACAGTGATTGCACTGGGGTTTTTGTTTCTTGAACGCTTTAAAACCAAGAACAAGACATTGACTATAGGCTACGCAATAACACGCGCTGTTGAAGCTGTGCTGTTAATAGTAGGGAGCCTCCTAACACTTTTGGCGCTTAAGTCTTCGTCGAGTGAAACTCCCCAAGTTGCACTGGTCTTGCGGGAAGGATTCTTTAGTGCGGCTATGTTGGTTCTGGGTCTTTATAGTGCCGTCTTTTTTGCATATCTATTTAAAGAATCAATCGGCCCTAGATGGCTTATGGGACTTGGGGTTGTGGGATATATTATGACGAGTGTGTACGCTCTCATTATGATTGGAACCGGCCTAACGGTAAATCCACTTTTACTCTTTGTACCAGGTGGCATATTTGAAATAGTATTACCTCTGTGGTTGATTTTTAAAGGGCTTAAATAGAGATTATATGGTCCTTAAGCTAATATGGTATCCTGATGTAGGATGAATATGATCGGTGTATATACAGATGAAATTTTCATTATAAATTTGAACGAAGGACAAGTTAAATATTGTTGATGTAGATATTGATTGAATATGGAGATATATAGTAATCCTATAGGTGCTGACTCAGATTTGGAGATTTTACGGGCTACTTAATGCCGTAGGAAATGGAGTGAATATGAGCTGTAGAAATAAAAGTTCTATCGGCATAGGGCTTGCACTTGGCCTAGTTTTTGGTATTCTGTATGAAAATATAGCACTGGGCATAGCGATAGGCCTTGCTCTAAGTGCTGGCATAGATAAGTCGAAAAATAAGAGAAATATGAAAAAGTAAGTTAGAGATGAATAGAAGCCATCAGGAACATGCAAAAATGCTTCTGATGGCTTTTGATTTTAAGTTCAGTGAAATCATTGACGGGTATTATATAAATGAGGATGGTTCAAGAGGCAGTCATGTGCTAGATCAAGACGATCTATAATGCAGGACCACACCTAGCCAGACACCCGCTCAATCAAATAATAAGCATCAGAAAGACAAGCGCTGTTCTCCATAACTTGGAGGCATGCCCTGAGTTCATTTAAAAAGTCAGTCTCTAAATCAGACGGGCTTTTTACTGTTTTTGGCGTTTTATATGACATCGGTACTTTGATGCGGTCATGTTGTAGCGGTCTTTTAGCATTTGGTTTAGATATTTAAGGTCACTAAAGCCGCTTTTTTTGGCTATGCACTGGACAGTCTCATCGGTATGAATCAGATGCCAGAGGGCCTTTTCCAGGCGGGTATTTTGAAGAAACTCGCTAAAAGAAATGCCCAGATAGTCCTTAATAAAATGAGACAGCCTATATGAAGACACCCCTGTTAGTTTTGAAAGATTTTCTAGAGTGATTTTCTCATGGGCATGTTCATGTATGTATTCAATGAGTGTGTGTATGCGAATCAAGTAGGGGTCATTGTTCCTTGTTTTAATATCAAGGTACTTTTCTTTAAGCATCATGTTGTATAGTTCCAGGGTAAAAAGATTGTAAAAACCAATAATTTTATAGCGCGTCACTGGTGAGGAAGAGGGTTCTACAAGCAGCTTCATAATCTCTGTAATCAGCAGGGGCACCACGTGGTACTTGCGACTAAGCTCCTTGAAGGTATAAACACGGTCTGTAAAAGGAATGTTCTCAAATAGAAGGTTGTGGTCTTCTAGGTGCTGTCTGTCGAACTTGTAGGAAACAAGAATAGACCCTTCTGACGTTTTAACAGAGTGTCTTCGATTCATGAAAACCATAAAAATAGACTGATCTTTAAGATGATAGTCACAACCTTCACAGGTTACAACAGCACTTCCCTTGATAAGCCATATGAGTTCAAGTTCGTTATGAATTTCACAACCGTGCTCCACACACTTTGAGAAATATGTTTTGAAAGGTAATTTAAAACTTCTGAAAACATCATTGCAATCCCCATGCATAATGATCCCTCCTACTCTACAAAGTATACAGCATTAAGCCAGTGTTTTGTTATTTTAATGACAATCTTGCTATGGAGAATAAGACCTAAATCATTGAAATATTGTCCATATTGACCTATTCTCAAAAAGACGAAAGTACCTAAAGGAGGTCAATATGCCAGTATTAAGTTATGTTGTTTCAATGTTAGCCTATTTGCTGTTTCTCATTATGTTTTTAGAGTTTACAAGGGAGAGGCAAGGCTTTTATAAGTGGTTTTTTATTTTATCCTTACTAACATTTCCACTATGGTTTTTAAACCTGCATTCATGGTTCAGATGGGCTAAAACAATCAGTGTGCTCATACCAACATGTTTTGTTTCCTTTATCCGTATTGCCAACGATGGAGACCATGAAAATACCATGCACTCCCTACGTAAGAAATGGCCATTATGGATACTCTATGTTGTTCTAATGCTCAATATCGTTGAAGCGACCCTGACTGATTTTGAACTGGGCAACACACTCAATGCCCTTTGCGGTGTCATTTTATGCATTACCATTCCACTGCCAACAAAGCACTGGAGAATTGGAAAAAATGATGGAAAAAATGCATTTTCAGAACTCATTGCAGACCTGCCATTAGCTTGGTGCCTGCTCTATGTGACGTGGAATGCAGCATTCGTTTATGCAGAAAACACAACATTCTTTGCATCGAGCCTATGTATTTTAATTGCGCCAGAAATATGGATGTTTATTAAAAAGCGAACAGACTTATGGCTCATGGGCCGTGTTTATACACTGGCTATACATATTCTCATTCGGTCCTGTTATGATATTTTTACACCGGTTATGGATTCAACCCTATGGTTTAATCCTGAAGTTTTGAAATGGTGGGGCCTAGTGAATATTCTTCTTCACGGCACGTATTTGGTGTACTGGTTCTTTACCTATAGAAGCAAGGACTACACACTTAAGTATTCGCAGGAATCTTACGGATATTAGAAATCATCTATCTAATCGACTTGCAAAAGTCACTTCATGAGTAGGGCTGTGTCCCGTAAAGACGATTTCAAACCAATATATTGGCTACAATGGGCGATCAAAACTTGAAATTTTGGGGATGAACTAGAAAGGCAGTGTGTCATGGCGACAGTAAAAGTTATAGAAATCAAGAAACGAATCTTTGAAAACAATGATTTACAGGCAGAGATCCTTCGCCAGCAACTAAAAGAAGACCAGACCTTTATGATGAACCTTATGTCATCACCGGGTTCTGGAAAAACAACCCTACTCCTTAAGACAGTTGAAATGCTTAAGAGTCAAATGGCTATGGGGGTCATTGAAGCGGACATAGATTCAGCTGTTGATGCACAGACCATTTCATCGACGGGTATTCGAGTCAATCAACTTCACTCTGGAGGCATGTGTCACCTAGATGCAGGCATGGCTAAGATTGGTCTTGATGACATCGGCTCTAAGGATCTGGATTTTGTTGTGATCGAGAACATTGGAAACTTAATTTGTCCGGCTGGATATGATCTGGGCCAGTCTTTAAAGGCCATGATTTTAAGTGTACCAGAGGGCGATGACAAACCACTTAAGTACCCAAAAATGTTTGCAAATGTGGATGTTCTTCTGATCAGTAAGATCGATGCTTGTAGCATATTTCACTTTGATTTTGAGGCGGTTCATGAGCGGGTAAAAGCCCTTAATCCAGACATAAAAATGTTCAAGGTGTCCGCGGTAACAGGTGAGGGGATGGACGATTGGTGTCAGTACTTAAAGGACCAGGTCATTCAGTGGAAGGAAAATGGGGAGGCATCAAATGGCTGATCAAAGAAAGTTGCTTGAGTTTGTCAACATGGTCTCAAATACAAAAATGGGATCAAGAAATGGGGTCACTGTAGACGATCCGCGTTTTTTACTGCTTGAAAAAATAGTGACTGAAGAAATGGCTGAGGTCGCATTAGCCCTTGAATACCGAGTGCATTTAACCGCTGAAGACATTGCATCCAAATGTGGAAAAAGCGTTGAAAAGACAAAGAAGCTTCTTTGGGATTTAGCCATTGCCGGCGTTTCGACTGTCAAATCAGAAGACGGTGTCGATAAGTTCTGGTATGAAACATGGGTGCCTGGCATCTTTGAAATGGTTGTCAACAACAAGTCCAATGTGCGAAAGTACCCGCAAATTGCAAAAGCTTTTGATGATTATGGACATCTTAAGAATCCCCTGGCGGCTGGGAATGTCCCTATTGGAAAAGGGGTTATGCGGGTTATACCAATAGAATCTGCCCTTGATGGAGAGACTCGCAGGGCTTCATCAGAAGAGGTTTCAGGCTACATTCGAAATGCAAGGCTGCTTTCTGTTTCAGACTGCTCTTGTAGAACCTCAAGGGAGGAAATGGGTGAAGGTTGTGGTCATCTTAAAGAAGAGATGTGCATTCAGCTTGACGACGCCGCTGAGTATTACATTCGAACGGGAAGAGGACGTGAAGTGACAAAGGAAGAGGCCCTTGAAATCATAAGAAAGGCTGAGCGAGACGGGCTTATGCACCAAATACCAAACACGGAAGGTGAAGGGCATACCCACGCCATTTGCAACTGCTGTGGGTGTTCTTGCTATGCCATTCGGGCAGCGGGTATGTACCATAATCCCGATATGGTTCGGTCCAACTACATTTCTCAGGTTGACCCTGAAAACTGCGTTGGCTGTGGTGAGTGTGTAGACGTCTGTCCTACAAACGCTATAAAGCTTGGAGAAAAGCTTTGCGCCAGTCTTGAGAGCCAGACGCCTGTTCACATCGACCTGCCTTCAGACACCAAGTGGGGACCTGACAAGTGGAATCCAGATTACCGCATCAATAGAAAGGAAACCCTGGACACGGGCACATCGCCTTGTAAGACAACCTGTCCGGCCCATATTTCCATACCGGGTTATATAAAACTGGCCTCTCAAGGTCGCTATAAAGAAGCCCTTGAAATGATCAAGAAAGATAACCCTCTGCCTGCGGTGTGCGGACGAATTTGTCCTGCCCTATGTGAAAGTGAATGCACAAGAGGCGATTTGGATGACCCTGTGGCTATTGATGAAGTGAAGAAATTTCTTGCTGAACAGGACATGAAAGATGAGACACGCTTCGTTCCAGAAATCAAAAGGGATTTTGACAAGAAAATTGCTGTTATAGGGGCAGGGCCATCGGGGCTTTCCTGTGCCTATTACCTTGCTGTTGAAGGCTATAAGGTGACTGTTTTTGAAAAGGAAAAAGAGCTGGGCGGCATGCTTCAATTTGGCATTCCAGCTTATAGGCTGGAAAAAGACGTTATTCAGGCAGAAATTGACATTCTAAAAAGTCTGGGTATAGATTTTAAAACAGGTCTTGAAGTTGGAAAAGACGTAAGCCTTCAATCCCTAAGGGATCAAGGATATAAAGCCTTTTTCATCGCCATAGGCGCACAAAAAGGCAGACGCCTTGGCCTAGAAAATGAAGACGCTCTAAATATTGAAACAGGTGTAGACTTCTTACGAAACAGTGCTCTCGGCAGGCAAAAGGACTTGTCTGGAAAGGTTCTTGTTATCGGTGGAGGCAATGTGGCCATTGATGTTGCAAGAAGTGCCCTTCGACACGGTGCAGATGAGGTTGAAATGGTCTGTCTTGAATCAAGAGATAAGATGCCTGCCCTAGAAGAAGAAGTCCATGAGGCCATGGAAGAAGGCATAAAGATCAGAAATGGATACGGTCCTTTTAAATATGAGGTTAAAGATGGGAAAGTTGAGGGTGTCTGGCTAAAAAAATGCACAAGTGTTACAGACGAGACGGGTTGTTTTAATCCGGTCTTTGATGAAAAAGAAAGACTTTGCATAAATGCAGACCATGTCATGGTATCAGTGGGTCAAAGCATTGAATGGAATGAACTCTTAAAAGACACGGGGGCAATAGTTAATCCCAATAATACGATAGCTGTTGATGCTGTCACACTCCAGTCATCTGAGCCGGATATTTTTGCAGGGGGCGACGCTGTCACAGGGCCACGTTTTGCCATTGATGCCATTGCCCTTGGTAAAGAAGGGGCAGTTTCCATCCATAGATATGTGCAAAGAGGTCAAAGTCTTGTTTATGGTCGCAGTCGAAAAGACTATGTGACATTTGATAAAACAAGGGTAGACTTTGGCGGCTATGACCACATTAAACGAGAGCGCTCCAAGGTTAATCAGGTGACGGATGTTAAAGGAAACTTTAGCGATCCTAGAGGGGTTTACACAGAGGACCTGGTCAAAGGTGAAACCATGCGGTGTCTAAGCTGTGGCGTGTCTGTTGTAGATGCATTCATGTGTGTGGGCTGTGGTGCCTGCACAACACGATGCAAATTTGATGCGGCAAAGCTTGAAAGAAAATACAATGAGACGGGTGTGGATTTTTCTGAACTCAAACCTATTATTGTAAAACATGCCATGAAACGAAAAGTAAAAGTGGCTGTGAAAAGTGTCAAGAGAGCCATTAAAAAGGAGCCCTGCTAATGCATGAGCTAGGGATCGTCATTCAGGTTGTTAAGCAAATGGAAGACTATATGGAAGAAAATAAAATTGACGCCATTGATAAATTGGTTCTCCAAATAGGGGCTCTATCAAGTGTTTATCCCAAATACATTGAAGATGTGTATCCAATTGCTGTTGAAAAGTCTATGTTAAAAAGCACAGTCCTAGAAATTGAAGTCACACCGGGTATTGGGAGGTGCATGTCTTGTGCCTTTGCCTACGATCTTGTAGAAAACAAGAACATTTGCCCAAGGTGTAAAACAAGCGATTTTGAAATCATCACGGGCAAGGAGTTTCTTATTAAGGAAATTCATATTTCTGATGGAAGCTGTTAAGAGGCTTTTCCAGTAGATTTTTTAATGAAACTATTCATTTGAAGGTATTTCTACTTGAGCGACTTGCAAAATATTATTTTAAAATGCTCATCGTGCCATATGTCGTGGCATATATAGATATTTAAGAATCAAAAATTCTATATAAGGTATGGTGAGGACATGTATATGTGATTTTGCAAGCACATGACTAAAGTCGTATGACTTAATTTTTAACGTGAAGAACATAAGGTGAACTTTGATGTGAAAATCACTTATTGATTTTGAAACACTGCAGACTAAATCTAAACCTAAGCCTATTTCCTAAAAAGGAAATAGGCTTTTTTATAGCACGCCTTCATATTTATCATTGATTTTAAACCATAAGGGGCGTATTATAGGTCTTGTTGTTAATGAACCAAGAATTGACTTGGGGAAATGTTTTAATCTTAAGAAAGAAGTGTTTACATGTCGGTTTTAAAGCCAAAGCTTTTCTCAACTTTAAAGGGATACACGCGAAATGATTTTATGCGGGACATAAACGCAGGCATTATTGTGTCAATCATTGCCCTACCCCTTTCTATAGCAATCGCCATAGCATCAGGTGTCAGTCCTGAACAGGGACTTTTTACAGCCATTATCGGCGGTTTTTTCGTTTCGCTTCTCGGAGGCAGTCGAGTTCAAATCGGTGGTCCAACAGGTGCCTTTATGGCTCTTGTTTATACCATCGTCACCAAGTATGGCTATGAAGGTCTGGTTATATCCACAATTATGGCTGGGGGAATCATGATTCTTTTCGGGCTTTTAAAGTTTGGAAGTTTCATTAAGTTTATACCCTATCCCATCACAACGGGGTTCACAAGTGGTATTGCAGCCATAATATTCACTGCCCAGGTCAAAGACTTTCTTGGTCTTGAAATTGACAAGGTTCCAGCGGAATTTGTGGAAAAATGGATTGTCTACTCAGAGCATATCCACAGTTTCAATCCCCTGGCTATTGTCATCGGTTTGCTTTCCATACTGATTATTGTTTTCTGGCCCAAGGTGAATAAGAAAATACCAGGTGCCCTTGTGGCGGTTATTGTTGCATCCCTGCTTGTGAAGTTTTTAAACCTAGATGTTGCAACAATCGGATCGAAATTTGGCAACATGTCTGCACAGTTGCCCCTGCCTCATTTGCCTAAAATAAGTTTTGATAAGCTCTACATACTCATGACACCGGCCATCTCCATCGCCATGCTTGGAGCCATTGAGTCTCTTCTAAGTGCAGTGGTGTCAGATGGTATGATTGGCGGTAAACATAGGTCAAATATGGAGTTGATTGGTCAGGGGACGGCCAATATTGCTTCGGCCTTGTTTGGTGGTATTCCAGTGACCGGAGCCATTGCCAGAACGGCGGCGAATGTAAAAAATGGGGGTCGAACACCTATAGCAGGTATTGTCCATTCGGTCTGTCTGCTACTAATTTATGTTTCCCTTATGCCCCTAGCTAAAATGATTCCCCTTTCAACCCTAGCGGCCATCTTAATGGTTGTTTCCTACAACATGAGCGAATGGCGAGAATTTAAGCAGTTATTAAGTAGCCCCAAGAGTGATGTGACCGTACTCTTGATCACTTTTATATTAACAGTCTTTTGGGATCTAATTGTTGCTATAGAAGTGGGTATGGTTCTAGCGTCCTTCCTCTTTATGAAAAGAATGAGTGAGGTGTCAAACATTAATATTTCAAGCTTTGACATGTCGGAGGAACCAGATGACTACCAGTCTGTCCCACTTGATGATTATGGGTCTGGTGATGTGACTGTTTACGAAATAAATGGACCATTTTTCTTTGGTGCTGCTGATAAATTTATTGGAGCCCTGGGTCAGGTCGGGGCCGATACCAAGTCCCTGGTCATAAGAATGAGGAATGTTCCAGCCATGGATGCCACAGCCATTCAGGCTATGCGACGTATGGTTGCTATTTGTAAAAGCCACCATGTGGACTTATCTATATCTGAGGCCCAGGATCAACCAAGAGACGTTTTAATGAAATCAGGCCTCTATGATCAGATTGGGGCAGAGAAATTTTATGAAAGCATTGACGAAGCCTTGAAGGCTTCTCAAAAGGTTTAATAGGGGATTTTGTCCACTGCCTAAGACTCAGCTGAATAGCTGAGTCTTTTTGTTATAGTCAAAATTGGATTTTGATGGATCAAATTTCATTTCAATTTCATATAGACAGGGCCTTGACTCTGGACCAACTCCATACTCTAAAATTTAGACATAATCAGTAATAAGCCTAAACCACAATACAAGTTTGGAGAAATATATGAATATACTACAAGGTATTATAAAGGCATCTATTAACAAGCGAAAAGCTGTCTATTTAATGATCGCAATTGTTTTCATACTGGCATTTATGCGTTATGAATCCACCACAAAGTCCCTCTTACCGAATGCCAAGTTTCCCTATGTTAGTGTCTACACCTATATGGCAGGGGCCAGTCCAAGCAATATGGAAGGTTCAGTCACAAACAAGATAGAAAAGGAACTCAACGATCTGTCTGATCTTGAAAAAATGACCTCTGAATCGTCTTATAGCAGCAGTGTTGTTGTCTTAAAATTCAAAGAGGGCGCGGTCATCGATGAAAAAATTAGGCTGGTTCAAACCAAGGTTCAAAACATGAAGCATGGTTTGCCCGAAAAGGCAGAAAGCCCTGTTGTTGAAGAATATGATATCAACAACAGCCCCATTATACTCATTGAAATCGACAGCAGGCTTCCTTATGCAGATAAAAAGAACATTCTAAAAGATGTGGAGCGGAATGTGAAATCCATATCTGGTGTTTCAAAGATTTTGATCAGTGGAATGGAAGAGAGAAGAATTGAAGTGGTTCCAGACCTTCAAAAACTTGAAGCTTTTGGAGTCAGTGAAATAGAAGTTATTGAAAAAATTAAGTCAGCAAAATCAACCTTGCCCCTTGGAAGCATAATCATGAATGGGAGTAAATACAATCTCCAAGTTGAAAGTCAACTCTTAGACACACAAGATATTGAGAATCTAATCGTGAGAAAATCAGAGAATAGAATTGTCTACGTGAGGGATTTGTGTGAAGTTAAGTGGGTCAGTCATAATGCGGGCACACCATTTAAAATCACAAAATCCGAGAAGACCCCGACAGTCCTTGTCTCTGTCTTTAAAAGAAAAAGTGCAGACACCATTTCTATTAACAGGGACATTGTGAAATTTACCAAGCATTACAATGAAAACAGGGACTACGGAGACATATTAAGCACATCGGTGGATGTTTCAAAGTATATTTCTAAAAGCATAAATGATGTCTTGTATAACGCATTTAGTGGCTTGCTGTCTGTTATTGTCGTCCTGTTTTTCTTTATAGGGTTTAGAGAGGCCCTTATTGCATCGAGTGTGATTCCTGTAACCCTATTATCTTCCTTTCTCGTCTTTGAACATTTCGATATCACCCTGAATATTTTTAGCATTATGGGACTTATTATAGCCCTTGGTATGTTAGTGGATAATGCCATTGTTGTTATTGAAATGATTGATGAAAAGAAAAAGACCAGTGGGCAGTTGAGCATGACAGATATTGTGGTTTCATCCACAACGAGGGTGGCACCAGCCATTTTGGCGTCCACAGTGACCACTGTATGTGCCCTCGTACCTTTAGCGATCATGAAGGGAGACATAGGCAGTATTATTAGAGAAATCCCCCTGACTGCTGCCATAGCCATGACCATTTCCTTTATTACATCTGTTACAGTGACCCCCATACTGGCCGCTCAGTTTATCAAACATTCAAGTGCCGCCAACAAGTATAAAGCCTTAACACTCATTGTCATCACAGTATGTGCCCTATATGCATTTTCAGACAACCTACAATTGACGGAGCTGTCTTTTATATCAGGTCCCCTTGTTGCAGGGCTTGGATATTTGAAATTATATACAAATAAAAAATCAAAACTGCCAGACCTGTTTCACCGTTTTATTGGTAAACTGATGCATTCAAAGGGTCATAAAATCCTAGTTATGGGGGTCACCTTTGTCTTATTGATTTCAAGTGTGGGCCTTCTCTTTTCTGATTTGGTCAAAAAAGAGGCTATGCCTGAGAGTGATGATGTTAACCAGTTTGCGAGGGTAAGACTAATTGAAGGCAGTATAAAAGAGGACTTAGACCAGGTTTCCAGTGCCATCAATGCCCACATGTTAAAGAGCAACTACGTCAAAAAAATTATTTATTACTACAATGATGCAAGCATCCATTACACCATAGAACTTGTTGATAAAAGGGAGAGAGACCGCCATTCCAAGGACATTATTAGAGAATTCAATGGTTTTATTAATGGACTACCAGATGTAAAGGGGCGGTTTTCTGCAGATGGTGAAGAAGGCAGCGGGGGTCCCATAAGGCTTCGACTTATTGGAAGTGACCACGATACTCTGAATGTTGCTGGTCAAGCCCTGGTGGACAGGCTCCGAAATATTGATGGTGTTTTAAGTCCACGTATTGACTTCGCTTATAGCAGACCAACCATTGATATGAAGTTGATTCAAAACAAATGTGATTTGTATGGTGTCAGCCCGCTAGATGTCATGTTGAAGTTACGCTATTTAACATCGGGTGAGGAAGTTGCAACGATTGAGAGCCGTGGACAAGATACAGACATCTATTTGAAATATTATTCACCATTTGATGGTGTTAATGACCTAAAAAATATTACCGTTCAAAATGAAAAGGGATTGAACATCCCCCTGCTTGAACTTGTAGACATTCAAAACACAAGGTTCAGTAGTGTCCTAAAACACTATGAAGGCAAGCCTACAATAAGTCTTGTAGCCGATAAATCCAGTGAAGCCAATGTCAATATCATCGTCAAAGACCTCTTTAATCAAGTCAAGGAAGATGACCTTCTACCGCAAGGTGTTAGACTTGAACCGGCTGGAGAATCTGAGGATATGGAGAAGTCATTTCAGGATTTAACCCAAAAAATGATGGTTGCCAGTGTCCTGGTATATATTGTTCTGGTTTCGCAGTTTAACTCCTACGCACAACCATTTGCGATTGTGCTCAGTATTCCCTATGCAGTTGTGGGTGTCGTTCTTGGATATCTTGTGTTCGGACTGACCTTTTCAACCCTGTCCTTTTTAGGAATTGTTGCTCTGGTTGGCATAGCGGTTAATGACGCTATAGTCCTCATTGACTATGTCAATATGCTCCGTGAAAAACACGGGATGGATAATATCGAATCCATTATAGAAGGGTGCCGGTCAAGATTAACACCCATTATTGCCACATCGTTAACAACAATATCTGGCGTTTTACCACTGGCTATTTACAATGAGGATTATTCAGGGATTGCCTATTCTCTTATATTTGGTCTTGTGTTCTCAACATTTCTCACACTCGTTGTGGTGCCCATCACCATGAATGGGATTGAGTCAATAATTGATAGAATGAATAAAGGAGTGAAGGTCAATGTATAAGAAAATTTCAATTGTGTTTGTTTGCTTGGCTTTGGTCATTTCCGTTGTCCTTATTCCAGAAGAAAACAGTGAACAAAAAAATGGAATAGATACCAAAACAGACAGCATAACAGAAACAAAAAGGGTTTATACTGTTAAGCCAGTCCTTGATAAAATAGGATCAAACTTTATGGTCAATGGAAGGGTGAACGAGACTCTTGAAGTTATAGATGCAAGTGCCATACAGGGGAAAGTGGTCCAGGTTTATGTAAAAAAGGTCAGACGATTACTGCGGGAAGCCCCCTTATTCAACTGGACACGACAGGAGAACTGGACCAAATTGATTTTCAGATGAAGCAGATCAGTGCCAGTTTGGGTGAGCTTGACTTGAACAAAAAACATATTGGTCAGCAACAGGAAAAAACACAAAGTCTTTTTAATGCAGGAGCGGTTTCCCAGGAAGACCTAAACAATATCAACAATGAACTGGACCAGTACAGTCTCCAAGTGGAAAAGTTAAAAGAACAGCAGGCCCTGCTCCAAAGAAGCAGAGACAACATTAAGGCGCGAAGTATAATCAAATCATCTTATGAAGGTGTGGTGACTGAGATAAGCCTTGAAGCAGGTGGATATATAGGTCAATCTGATAAAATTGTGATCAAGAAGAATGGGACTCAAAGCGTTGAGCTCTATTTGACGGAAGAGCACTTAAAAGATGTAGATAAGGGAAAAGAAGTGGATGTTTATATAAAGGACGAACACATACAGGGGCATGTCACGGAAGTATACGGTAGTGAGGATAATGACTATATGTTTCGGGTTAAAATCAGTCTTAAGACGGATAAAGTCTACAAAAATGGACTCATGGCAAGTGTTCTTGTGCCAACTTATGAAAATGAGTCAGCACTGCTGATAGATACCCGGGCCATTATAAATTATGGAAACGATGCCTATGTTTATACAGTTGAAAATGAAAAAGTCATAAAGAAAAGCATTGAAACAGGTATGACGGTGAAAGATAAAACAGAGGTGTTAAGCGGGCTTAAACCGGACGACGAAGTCCTTGTTAAAGGTCAGTACAGTGTGTACGATGGGCAAAGTGTGCTTTTTGCAAAAAAGTAAAATAACTTAGATGAGAAGAGATAATATGAAAACGGGACGCCCTAAGTAATGCTTCTAAGGGTGACCCGTTTTATAACTCTTCAGCAGTATAGTTCGGTATGTCCTCTTCTAATGCTAGAGCCTTGTCGCATAGGACTTGGTGTTTATTTGCTTGGTCTGGCTGATCCAGTCTTGTATAGACCTCTACAAGTTTTTCATGGATTAGACCAGTCAACTTACTTTTGCGCTTAAGGGCTTGTTTGAGGTATTTCTCCCCTTTTTCAAGCTGGCCCAGTTCTATATAACAAACAGCACAGCAGTAAAGAATAGCAGGTCTTTTATCGAGCCTGATTCCTTTTTCATAATGATTCTTAGCCATGACAAAGTTGCCATTTTCAAGATATAGGTCTCCTAGAAACTTGTAGGCAATAAAATTCTTATCACTCAGCGCTGTGGCTTTTTCAAGAGCCTCTTTGGCCTCGTGAAAATTGCCCATATCCTTGAGTACAAGTCCCTTGTAGCTATAAGCAAGACTATCTTTTGGTTTGTCCTGAATATATTTGTTGATATGCCACGGGGCACCCGTTAAATCATCATTTTCATAGACTTCATGGAATCTCTCAAGCAGCTTATCTCTTTTCTTGTTCTTATATAATCGAAAAGCCCAAACACTGACAATACCAACCTGAATAGACCCCTTAATAAATAATGCTATATTTCCTTCCATGTTAGAAACTCCTAGTTTTCAAGATAGATCATTATGGATATAAGTATCATGGCAAGACCTAAGACACTATACACAATTCTGGTGTTTTTATAGCCGATCCAGTCAACGAGCCTTTGTGCTTTTCTGTTGCTAAAAAACCATTCCCACTGAAAAGTAGAGGCGCAGATTAGATAGATTCCAACTGCGATAAGAAGAATAATTTGTATCATGTGACCATCCTTTCTTACTGAGGGACACGCATTCTTTTTATTTTACACCAATATATATTACACCATATAATGTAACAAAACCACACATTTTTCCACATGTCATGAAGCTTTTTCGTCTACAAGGGCTTGGGGGGTCATGTATGATATATTGAGATGAAAGCGTATTTGACCTTGTCAAAGGAAAGGATACTTAAAGGGAAAGAGGTTGCTATGGATATTAAAATACCTGGAAAAGGACTTTTGCAAATTGAAAATCTGCTCCTCGATTATAATGGAACAATTGCATGCGATGGAAAGATGATACCTGGTGTAAAAAATAAAATAAAAGCCATAGAGAAACTGGGGATTGCCGTTCACGTTTTAACAGCAGACACCCACGGCACAGTTCGGCGGGAATGTGATGGCATGGCTGTAAATATTCAAGTGTTTGATACTGCCAGCGCAGGATATAGTAAAAAAGAGATTGCTAAAAAACTTGGCCATGAAAGTTGCGCTTGCATTGGAAATGGATTTAATGATGGAATGATGTTTGAAACGTGTGCCCTATCAATTGTTGTTATGGGACAAGAGGGGTGCTCAGTTAAGGCACTGACCAAGGCTGATTTGGCCTGTAAAACCATAGATGATGCCTTTGATCTTATACTGAACCCAACCAGAGTCGTCGCAGGCCTGCGCGGTTAAGCTTAGTTGATCATATAGGAAAATGTAAAGGATTGTGGGCCATTTGAATTTCAAATGGCTTTTTTATGTGTCTAGGAAATGGGTATATATCATTAACTGGTTTATACGGTTTGGATTATTTTTCTTAAAAGAAGTGCCTATGATATTGCAAATAAAGTACAAGAACTAGGTAGAGTAGATGAATGACTCTGGTTTGGAGGATAGAATGATCTATATTAAGCAGTATATTGTGACAGCTGTCATGTTTTTTGCGGTGGATATACTTTGGCTTGGTGTTCTAGCTAAGGGGCTCTACAAGAGGTATATTGGTCATCTGATGGCAGATAAAGTGGTCTTAGGGGCTGCTCTAGCCTTTTATATGATTTATATAGGGGGCTTACTTTTTTTCGTCATTCAACCGGCTCTAAGAAAAGAGAGTTTTAACCATGCCCTGATGACGGGGTTCATCTTCGGTTTTATAACCTACGCAACTTATGACTTAACCAATATGGCAACTCTTAAAGATTGGCCCCTGATGATTACCATAATAGATATTGCGTGGGGGACGTGTCTTGGCGGAGCTGTCAGCGCCCTGTCCTATGTGATCTTGAGTCGATTCTAAAGTTATAGACGATCTGAATAGTCAGGCGCTTGCAAAATTACAGATCTATACCCTTGCTGTACCATATACAAAATGTTGATTCTTAAACCTCTATATATGATATAGCAAGGGGGCTTGAATGATATTTTGTAAGTCGCTCAATAGTAGAAAACGTATAATAAATATTCATTTCCATAAATAAACCACACTGGTGAGAGGTGTGGTTTATTTATGTCCTTCTCCAGGTGTTTTTCATCTGTATATAAAATAAACACTGTCTTTTATTTAGACACTTTTCTCATAATTGAAAAAGAATAAGTGAGTGATTTGAATACTTTCAGACAATTTTCAATTGGCATAATTATTGCATTATTATTGAACATGTGGTAGAACTTGACAAGCTTTGAAAATGAGCTATATTTATTAAGTTCGCCTAAAAATATAGTATTAGGGGAAGGCATAGATATTCACAAAACAGAGACCTATAAAAACAAAGTGAGCGGAGGATTCAAATGAATTTAAAATCGAAACTAATAAGCGCAGGGATACTTTTACTCCTGTTGCCAATGCTGATTATCAGCAGCATCAGCTTTACAAGGGCAAAAAAAGAGTTTGACACCAGTGGTGAAATATTGCTGAGAAATGCTGTTGAACAGGCCATGTACATGGTAGAGCTTCAAAAGAAATCTGTGGCTTCAGGGGCCATATCCTTGGAGGAGGCCCAGGAAAACATAAAAGTTCTTTTATTAGGACCAAAGGATTCTGAAGGGAAAAGGCCAATTAATGACAACATCTACTTAGGGGGCACGGGGTATTTTGTTGTGTACTCAACCGAAGGGATCGAACTTATGCACCCAAGCCTTGAAGGTGTTGATGTTTGGGAAGCTGAAGACAAATCAGGATCAGGCATGAAGCTGGTTCAGGAACAGATAAAAGTCGCCATGAAGGGTGGCGGTTATGTAGAGTATGACTGGAACTTACCTAATTCAGAAGCCATTGAAAGCAAAATATCTTATCAGAATTATGATCCAGACTGGGGATGGATTATATCGGCGGGCGCCTATGAATCTGAGTTCAACAAGCAGGCGACCAGTATGCTGACCATTATCTTGACTGTGGTTGCTGCAACGATCCTACTGGGTGTTGTGGGCATGTATATTTTCTCAAGCAAACTGTCTCAAAGAATAAACATGGTTAACGAGGCTCTTGATAGAATTGCAAGGGGAGATTTGACAGGGGACCCAGTCCACATTAATTCAAATGATGAAATAAAATCCCTTGGGGACAGCTACAACAGCATGTTGGCCAGTCTTCGAGAAATGATAGAAACTTCAAATAGAACGTCTGGAACAGTTACAGGCACTGTAGCTAGGTTGTCAGAGGTAACGGACGAGTCCACAAAGGCCATCAACGAGGTGGTCCTTACCATACAAGAAATCAGTGAGGCCGTTTCGGAAGAAGCCGCTGGGGCGGAACTGGTCTCGGAGAAAATGAGTGTCTTATCCTCAAGCGTTGAAAGACTTGAAAGTGTGTCCCAAACTATGGGTGAAGCCTTGAAACTCGCTGAAGAAGAAAATAGAAAAGGCATTGAGTCAGTGAATACACTGGGCACATCGGCACAAGACTCCCTAAAAGTGGTTCATGAAATTGAATCAATTATTCATGAAATGAAAGAAGGACATGATAAAATCAGTGCCTTTACAGATGTGATTAACTCCATTGCAGAGCAAACAAACCTCCTTGCGCTCAATGCTTCTATTGAAGCCGCTCGAGCGGGAGAAGCGGGCCGAGGATTCTCCGTGGTGGCTGAAGAGATTAGAAAACTTGCTGAAGAATCAGGCAAATCCGTGACGGATATAAAGGGCATAATAGATGAGATAGAAAGCAGCTCATTAAAGTCTGTTGAGCAGATGGCGATTGTGACAAAAACGGTCAACACTCAAAGTGGGATGGTTAAGGCCACGTCAAGTCAATTTGCAAGCATATCGGATTCTGTCCATCGTCTTGGCGAGGACATAAACTTCCTGAATACGGAAGTGGAAAACATATCAGAGCTTAGGGAGGATATTCTCACGGCCATCCTCAATGTGTCTGCTTCGACTGAACAAACATCTGCTGCAACCACAGAAGTTTCAGCATCCTCAGAAGAACAATTGGCTGGTATTACCGAAATAGACGAACAGATGAAGAGCCTGGTGGGGGTTGTAAAACAACTGGATGAAGCCATTCATAAGTTTAAAATTTAGAGGCAGAAGCCTGCTTGGAAAACCGCTTGCTTAATCAAGCGGTTTTAGCTTGCAGATAAACTCCGAAATACTGCGTTGCAGAGTAAAATCCGCTTAAATCACGTATGTGAATACGCTCATTAAGCGATTTTTATCCGCGCCTTGTCTTTCGAAGTTTTCTACAAGCTAACATTCTGTCCACTTTGTTGACAGCCTGAAACCGCTTGTTTGATCAAGCGGTTTTTTTATATATTGTAGAAAATTTGTACTTACAAAACACCTAAATCCAAAAAAAGGAAAATAAACATTGAAAGTAAAAGGAAAATAATGTAATATAATCTTGTAAAAGGAATGTGAGTCTAGCGAACTGTTTTAATCAAAGAAGCGAGGTGTTAAATTGGAAAAATCAAAGTTAGGAATCAGCATACCATTAACAGGCGCATTGATATTTTTTCTTGTGTTTGTAAGTGATCTGGTCGCGATTTTGCTGGCGGCTTTTGTGCTTCTTTATGAAGACAATGAATGGCTAAAAAAATCTGCTATTAAGATGATCAGTGTGATTATAGTATCTGGTATGTTTTTAGTGTTTTTCGATACCATTGATGATGTTTTTAGTATACTCGACATCGCTTTTGGGTGGATTATAGACATTGATGTACCATTTGAACTTGATAGAATCGGGTCCTATGTCGTTTATGCAGCAGAGAAACTATTGCTATTGAGTTTTGGACTAAAAGCTTTGTCTATGGGGACGATAAAAGCCAAGTTTTTTGACAAAATTATAAACAACCATATGTAAGGAGGCTAAGTATGTCATTTTTCAACAAATTAGGTGAAACACTGACCAATACAAGTAAGGACTTGGCACAAAAAGCAAAGGTCATGAGCGAAGTGTCAAGTTTAAATGGTCAAATTCAAGTGAAAGAAGAAGAAATACAAGGTTTGTTTATTCAAATAGGAAAAAATTACTATGAAAAAAATAAGTCAAGCAATGATAGTGATTATAATGATGAAATTCAAAAAATCCAGGCTTGTTTAGATAAAATTAGCCAATTAAGAAAAGACATTCTTGAGATAAAAGGAGCAGTGAACTGTCAGAGTTGCGGTGCACAAATCCCAGAAGATGCAACATTTTGTACGGAATGCGGTGCAAAAAACGAGGTCGTTATTTTAGAACCAGAAAACTCAAATGAAAGAAAATGCCCTGATTGTGACACACCTGTTAAAGAAGATGCACAGTTCTGTATGGGGTGTGGCAAGAAGATGGTTGATCAAGAAGGAACTGAAAGCAATGAAAGTTAAGTTGAATTTTGGAGCCAAGCTATTAATCCTGTCAGCAATATTGATTGTGGTGCTTTCGATAGGATCATATTTAACAGAAGAAGCTGAGTTTGTGAAGTCATTATATACAGATGTTCATATGGATGACATGGCTGCATATATGGATTTTTCAGAGATTGTTTCAATGAAAATTTCTGGTCTAGGATTCACTTTAAATAAGTATAGATTTATCTTTTGTGTTCCAATTATCTACCCGCTGGTCAGTGTAATGAGAAATAACATTAACAAGAAAGCAAGTTATGTCTGTGCTGTGATAGAACTTGCCTTGGCATCACTATTTCTACTAACTGGTGGAGGTTTATTAAGTGTGAAAGCAAAACTCCTACTGGCCAGTTCAGTATTATTTTTTATAGGTGTTATGAAGGTTTATTCAAGGAAGGACAAAGAAAAATTTTCAGTGAAAGCTTGTAGCCGTTGCAAGCGAGAAAACAATATGTTAGCAAAGTTCTGTTCTTATTGTGGACAAAACATATAAATCAAGTTCAAAGGATTGAATTTTCTACTTGAGCAATTTGCAAAATATTATTCAAAAATCCTCGTCATACCATATATAAATATTTAAGGATTAAAATTCTTTATATGATATGACCGGGATGATGATCTATAATTTTGCAGGCGCTAGACTTAGAAAATCAATCCTTTTTAATTCGTTTGATGTGAAAGTAGGGAAAGGATGAACTATGAATTTATAGGCCTCTTCGGGCTAGAATGCTTGATGGCAATTATAATAGACTATTTTGTTGCTAAAAAAATTAAAAAAGAGAGAAATATTGCGCGGTGGCTTATATTATTTACAGCGGTTCTTGGTTTAAGTGCAAGTGTATATTATGGAACTTTGAGCTTCGTACATGATAAAAACTCAGAAGAAAGTTCAACATACATAGCATATAAATACTTGTTAGAGTCTGAGCTAAGTCTTCTGGATAAATCCTTGGTTAAAGGGGATGTAAATGAAGGGCATGAAAAAATCATAGAGCTGATATCTAGATATAAACGAGGAGATTACGAGTATGTCTTTATAAATTCCAAAAAAGCTATAAAAAATGATGAACTTAAAATTGAAATAAGAGACGCCGTGATTGACTTAAATAAACTTGCAGAGCATCATATCTATTCATCCAGCATCGCTATAGACCAACCACATGGCGGAGAAAATGAAGTGAGTGATGAAGAGGCTATTAGTAATGTAGTGACTAGTCTCTTCAATGATTTAGGGTATAGTGACAAGGCAGTCGATAGATATGAGACATTGTATAAACTAGAAAAAGCAGTGTTATCAAATGGTCAGTTTGAGATTGATGAAGAAACTGTGGAAGAGATTGCAGAAAAATATAATGACAATCAGGATGTTCTTCGTATGATAAGTAAATACTATATTCAGACCAATAAGCTAGAAAGGGCTTTTGAATATGCGCAAAAATTGGTTGAAATTGATAGCTCCATAGAAAATTATATTGTTTATACAGACATAATTTCTCAAAGGAATATGTTTTCTTATACAGAGCATAACCTAGATGATGAAGAAGTGATTGAGCTCATGGAAAAATCTCAAGAGTTAAGAAACGAGGCTTATAGTGGGACCCTTGACGAAGATCATGCAATGGATCTAATTGTTGAAGCTGAGGAACTTGAGCAGTCAGCAAAGAATCTTAGTGTTAGAAGGTCTATCAACTATATTTTATCAAGAAAGCCACTTTTTCATGATGTAACAGGCTTATATGATATTCAACTCGCTAAACTCTATATGGCTATAGATGAAAGGGAGACAGCCAAAGGATATATTGACAATATCATTGACCATCACCAAAGTATTTTAAAAACCGCACAAATTAGAGAACCACTCTTTAAAGTTGTTGATGCATACAATCAATCTCAGCCGGGTCAGAGTGATCCAGTTTTAAAAAGTTCGATTTCAGAATTGGTAGAGGTTCAAAGTCAAGGCGTGGTAAATGGGTCTAGTGAATCTGTGAATAGCAGATTTACTGAGTTTATGATCTCAACCTTGAAGTATAAAAAAATGAATATGTATATAAGTGAAATAGATACGTCTGAGTATCCTCTTATTAAGGCATATGCCAATGTCAGCGGAAAAAAAGAGGGCGTTTTTGGCCTAGCCAATGATTTTAGTAAAGAAAATTTTGAAATCATTGATACTCAATATAGCATTGAGGATTTTAAAATGCTTGATTTAGACAGTCGAGCCAATGTAGATATAGCTTTGGTGCTTGATTCAAGCGGCAGTATGAAGGGCCTACCTTTAAGAGATCTAAAAGTTGCCGCCCTATCATGCGTAGATAAATTGGATATCTGGAATAGTAAAATGGCAGTTGTTGAATATAATTCTGATGCAAGACTTGTGGTTTCAAGCACCAACTCAAAAAATAAATTGGTCAATGGGATTAACAGTATTGTTTCAGGTGGAGGAACGGATATATCAAGTGGTTTACGATCCGGTATTAATGAGCTTAGTTCAAGCGCCTCACAGAAATCAATTATATTAATGAGTGATGGTAGGGATGAAAATTCTTCAGGGCAGATTGATGAAGTTATAAAAAAGGCGATTGATAATAAAATTAAAATTTTTACAGTGGGACTTGGGGATATTGATACAGACTACTTAAACGCCATAGCTGAATTAACAGGCGGTCGATACATCCATGCATCAAATTCTATTGAGTTAGAAAATGTATATATAATGCTACAAAATTATATAACCAACAACTATTGTTTTAGTTATACAGTGGAAAAAAATCCGAGCATCAATAAAAGAAATCTAACCATTGCCTTAAAAGATTATCAAATATCTTCAAGTCAACTATACCAATTAAGTGCTGATGATTCTGATTCAGTAAATGATCAAAAAGATGTTCAGATAGTCGATGAAGACGTCTTTCATGTGACCGGGATTCAACCCAAGTCTTTGTCAGTTTCCGATATAAAGCATGGAAGCAACTTCACCTTACAAGGTGTAGGGTTTCAAGAAGGTATGCAAATATTTATAGGAGACTATGAGTTAGAAAACGTAAAGTGTAGCGATACTCGGACAGCCACGGGATGGATAGATAGCCCTATTCCAGCGGGACAATATAATTTGAAAGTGGTCCTTGATAATGGACTCACGGAGTTTAAACCTAAAATGATTAACGTATTTAGAGCAGGCAAGGTCACAAAGGTTAAACTGGGCGATTTATTGATAAGTGCCGATTCAATAGGCCAAATCAAGGATGGTCAGATACTAGCAAGTGGTAATGTTATGATCGACGGTTTTCTACATTTAGAAGAAGACATTTATATTGAGCCATTTAACCAACCTGATGATTTTTCTATGGGCACAAATGAAATTGTTGATTTGGGTGACAGAGGACAACTATCGGGGAAAGGGAAGATATATATATCTTATAACCAGGCAATTGAAAATGGATTGTCAACTGCCAATTTCGCAAACATCATTATGAATGGTAAGGATTACATAGTAAACGAAGACGAGTTTGTGATTAATGTGAATGATAACAAGAATGATTTTGATATGAATCTTCATAAATTCAAATTCAAAATACCATTCATGGTTGATGTTAAAGGTGCGGAGATTGATCTGAAATCAGACAAACTTATTTTGACTGTAGCAGAAGTCAATCCATATAAAATTATTGATTCAATTAAGAACAGTGTGCTAAATAAGAAGTTTACATCAACGAATGAAAAAGATACGACAGACACATCTCTAAAGGTTGAAAAGCGCAGTGAGGCATTTAAGTTTAAGCCCCAAAATACAAAAGGTTCAGCATTTATAGCCCTAACAAAAGAGAATATTGAATTTGGGTTTGAAGCCGAACTAGATGTGAATGAGTCCCTGCAGTTTGGTAAGTTTGGACTCGATAATATTGTTTTAAAGTTAAATTCACTTGATAAGAATAATGAGTACTGGAAATTTGGTGGTGCTTTTAGTTTTGCTAATTTTACAAAGGGGTTAAGGGGCCTTGATGGCTATATTTCCTCTTATTATTGGTGTCCAGATGAAATAGCAGTGAACGCTGAACTCGCAAAAGGCATTCCTATATACAATATACTTTTCATTGACAAGCTTGGAATAAAAATGAGTGGTCTAAGTATGTTCTTACTCGATTCGCCGGCAATATCTGACAGCATAAAGAGCATATTGTTTCCAGGTGATTTAAATGATGTTAAAAGAAGAGATATTGTTCTAGCAGGCCAGACACACGCAGGTGTTAACCTATTCAGTTCGTTTAATTTAGATGTTCCAGAAAATATGAGTAAGTGGGGAAACCTCGGAGAAATTGACAAGGGCGAAATTGCACTGAATTTTACTCAAGAAAATGTTAAGGCCTCAGCAGACTTAAAGATTCTTAATGAAAAATTAGCGAATGCTGCTATTCAGTTTGGAAAAAATGGACTGGATATGAATGCCAAAGCTTCCACAGAGATATCTGTATACGATGTATCCGTGGCGGGTGACCTAAGTTTTGCCTTTTCATCCACATGGAAAATGTTAACAAGTATGATTGAGGTTAATGGAAGTGTTGATTCTGGTTGGGTCAATTATCATGTTAAAGGCAAGAGCAGTGTAAAGTTCTTAGCAGAGTACGATGGAAGTTATTATTGTGTAGAACTCGGTCAATCAGACACTATAAAAAAATGTTGGTATGATAGCGACGGTGATCCTGTTATATGGGAAAGATTCCATGTGAGAACTATAAAATTATAGTTCTCACATGAATGATTGCATTAAAATTAGGAGATTTAATATGATAAAGAGATTAGCAAGCCTAATAATAGTAGGGATATTTTTGAGTGTTGGAATGGCCTTCTGCGAGAGTGCTGAAGTTTTTTATACCCTTGATAAAGAGTATACAAATTGTGTGTTTCAAGTTGATTGGGAAAATACAGAGGTCCCTGCAAGTGTGAAAATTACCTCTCCACAAGGGGACAGTTTCGGCAGTCAGATAACACCGGATCGTGTTACGAAAAGACCAGGTAAAATAATGATCAATGTGGGGAAAGCATCAGTGGGTCAGTGGAAGGTTGAGATTGAAGGCAGTAAACTTGGAAATGTGGATATTTCAGGAGGTCAAGTGCCAACCAATCTAGCCATTGAAAATATTGATGTTATCGAAAAGGACAAGTTTTACTGGATGAGGTGGACCATTCTTGGTGACAGAGGCGATTTAGAATATAAGGTCTTCTTGGATACAGACAATCAGGGGTTTGATGGAATAGAAGTTGATAGTTTCACTTCAAAGGATACCATCAAAAAGGAAACTGTTAGAGAGAGAAATGTTGAAATTAAAGGTATAAGCACTGGAAAGTATTATGTGTATATGAAAGTAAAAGATAGGTCAGGGATTTTCACATATGCGTACTCAGAGCCTCCAATTTATCATGTCAATTCAGAGCCAAGAAAAGAACGTTTAGAGAATGTATTTGCATCACTCCTGAATGATGATGTTTATATAAAATGGGACACCGATGGATCAAATGAGTTTAAAGTTATGCTGTTTGATCCCGAAACAAATGATCTCATATCAGAAGAAACAACATCTGATTTTAGCCATGTGATGGCAGTGCCAGATGGATACGAGAAAGTTCTAGCAGGGGTGGCACCGATTGATAATGAGGGTGTTGGAAACTATGAAAAGCATGAAGTGATAATGACAAATAGACCTGAAGCAGAGGTTAAATATCCAGATAAAGAGGCTGTTAACACAGACTCAATACTGGTCAATATTGATTTTGAAGAAGCCTATAGTATATTCATAACAGTAAACAATAGAGTTGTCCTAGATAATGCCACTGAAGCAGGGGAATATATTTTAAAACTGGATGATGGAGACAATAATGTTGTTGTACTGATTACAGACGAGAATGGAGGCATGGCAACATTTCCAAAGAACATCTATGTAGATACCACGGCCCCTCAGTTATCTATTACCCAGGATATTGATCAGCTTGAGGTTGAGGACGATATGATTTACATAGAGGGATATACCGAAGCAGGTTCAACACTATTTTGTAATGATAAAGAAGTTGAAAAAGTAAACAACCACTTTAGTATAGAATATGAGCTAGAAAGTGGAGAAAACATCATCCAAATAAGAGCGGTTGATATTGCTGGAAATGAGTCAAGGTATACAGCAAGTGTGTTTAAGAAGTCTAGCTATAAGAAACTTATAAAACTAGGGGTGCTTATTTTAGTGGGCGTATTCATTTTGGTGTTTTATGGTGTTTTGATAGTGAAATCGATTAGAAAAGGAAAAGACAATGCGTAAATCATCTATGCTTATTATAGGGATTACAGTTCTTCTAGGGGTATATTCTGCGATTTGTACATACAATGTGTTTGGACAAAACTTATTATATGTCAATAGTCGATGGGGCTATATATTTGCAATTACATATAGGTGGAGTTATATACTATTTATCACAATGTTCTTAGTATCTATTGTGGTTTTGCGCAAGGAAAGAACCAATAGGAAAAGTGAAGCAAATGACCACGGGACCACTTCGAAGATCCCTAAAAACACATTAGAAAACAAGTGTCCGAAGTGTGGTGAAACAGTGGTTTCTGGATACAGATTTTGCTCTAAGTGCGGTTATGAAATGGAGAAAGAAGAAGAATTTAAAAATCAAATTGACTCATAGAATTAGGTGCTATAGTAAAAAAACCGGATGAAGCCGTCATCCGGTTTTTATATGTGTTCCAAGCGCAAGTATAATCAAAAGGATTAAGGACCTATCACCACTCAAAACCAAGCAGGCTCACCTTAGAGAGCTTAGATCCATGAAAGACATAAACCATAAATAATTACCTTTAAGTAGATACTATACATAATTCGGGTATGAAAGTATATAATGAGCTAGGCGTAATGATGAAAGCTTATTATGATTGACTTGACTTTAATTGGGGATTTAAGACTGGTCAAGTAATGCATGGGATTGAATGGGACAAGGGGAGATTCTATGAAAAAATGGTTGAGTTTACACGAGGAAAAATATGAGAGCACAAACCCATTAAAGACAATTCTCCTGATCATTTTTGTTGTTGGGGCGATGACAGTCTGTCTGGCTGGCGGTGTGGGTTATATTCAGAATACGAATGCAGCAGATGATTCACAATATAGCTTGACAGACTATGAACTTTTTATGGCAGAAAAGAGCGACATGTCTGTAAATGATGTTTTTGATTCGCCTCATAAGACACGAAGCTATTTTGAGATGCATGAACACTTTCCAAGTAATCAAGACTACTGGATAAAAATAAATGTTCAAGAGTTCATGGATGGTATGAAGGGCAAGACACCGATTATTTATTTTAGCCATCCTAATTTTATGACGCTGGAAGCCTATTATAAGGGCATCAACGGAGAGGTTCGGGCCATTCATGTGGAAAGAAAACTGACCTTGTATCCGCATTTTTATCTTCCAAGAGATATGGATCATGAGGAAGCCCTCTTGGTCAAAGCCAAGCATATCATTCCCTCTTATAGAATGATCGGTATGGACGACTATGAATTTTTCAAGAAAATAAGCACACTCACCTTCTTTTTGGTGTTTTCATTCGGGATTGTATTTGCAGTGGTTGTTCTTAATATTGTTCTCGGTCTATATCTAAAAGACAGATATTTTATTTTGCATGCGATTTATTTGATGTCGGTGCTTATATATGAATTTCAGTCAAGAGGTGTGAACATCGTTTTGTTTCAGTCAATTGGGTTTGACTATTACTACTGGGCCTTTATTGGCTTTGTGATGATTGTCTTATTTACATATTATTATCTGAATATAAACGAGCAGTTGCATTATTTTAGATTTGCTTATAAGGGGCTCATTGCAATCAGTTTATTCATGATAGTGGCATCAGTCTTGGGATATGGGGAACACCTCTATGGCATAGGCATGCTTATGGGTATTGGAGTCCCTCTGGTTATAATGTTCACCTTGGTCTATTACATGGTAAAAAAAATATATGTTTCCTATTATTTTGTCATTGGTGGCATGGTCCTCGGTACGGCTGAAATACTTTATACCCTGCAACAGGTGGGTCTTATTGCAACAAATAAAATCACCCAGTATGGCTTTACGTATGCCCTAACGGTGGAGGCGATATTTTTCACATTGGGTATTTTAGACAGGCTCAAAGAGCTTAGGGAAAACAATCAAATTTACTATGAAATTTCAATAACTGATAAACTAACAAAGATCCACAACAGACATTATCTTGATATTAATATTGAACGGATCATGGAGTTTTGCAGGAGATATGAGTTTCCCCTAACCATGCTCATGTTTGATATAGACCATTTTAAGAATGTAAATGACCAGCATGGACATGATGTTGGGGATATTGTTCTGAAAAATTTGGCGCAGACTATAAACAAGGCCACACGCCAAAATGATATTTTGATAAGGTGGGGTGGTGAAGAGTTTCTAGTTCTCATGCCTAAGACAGATATTCCCCATGCGGTGAAGTACGGAGAAAAAATTCGTTGTCTTGTAGAAGAGTCAGACCTTTATAAAGCTTTACCCATAACCATTAGTGTGGGGGTGGCAAAGTGGTCTGCCGGTGAACCACTTGAAAGAACATTCAAAAGGGCAGATCAGGCTCTTTACTTAGCAAAAAAACAAGGACGAAATAGGGTTGTGGCAGTGTATGAGCATGACGAATTGTCGTCTATGAGCGTGGACTGGTCAGATATGTTTGAATGTGGACACCCGGTGATTGATAAGGAGCACAAGAAACTTCTTGATCTTGTGAAGCAACTCCCTCAAGCTCAGAGTGATGGAACTTTTTTAGAGAACCTTGATATATTGGTCAAGGAAATATCAGCGCATTTTAGGTCAGAAGAAGAGATACTAAGTGGTTTGAGCTATAAAGACTATGTCTTTCATAAGGACATACACTCAGAGATCGAGGCGTCAGCCTTGAGGTTAATTGATCGCTATAAGAAGGGGGCGGTCACAGAAGAAGAGCTGATTTTAAAAATGATCCAGTCCTATATTATGGGGCATCTAATAACGGAAGACATAAAGTTCTTTGCCCTCTTTGAAGAAAATCAAGGATAATAAAACTAAGACGAAAAAATTAATATCAAAGAACAGATGCTTTATAAAACCGGATGATCCCTCATCCGGTTTTATAATAATTGGTATATAAATTCAAAAACAAAGCAGCACCTTAATTGTCCCAAGTCTTTGCCGACTCTAGGGTTAATTCAAGAAAGGCCTTTAAAGCGGGTGAGAGCCATTTCTTTTTGTGATGGGCAATTTGGGAGAGCATTGTGCCATGCGCCTTTATAGATGGAAGGACGATGAGTCGTCCATCCCTTTCTTCTTCTGCTACCACAATATGAGGGAGGAAAGACATGCCTATGCCATTTATAACACACTTTTTTATGGTTTCCACACTCCACGTTTCCATGACATTATTGGATGGCACACCACTGGATTTAAGGTCGTGCTCGAAAATATACCTATAGCTACAGCCTTTCTCTGTTAAGAATATGGACAGTTCATCCGGTATGGAATCCAGAGAAATATTGGTGTAGTTTGATGGGAAAATGTAACACATGGGTTCATTTATAAGTGTTGTAACCGTTAAATCAGGGTCTTTGACTTCGTGGTCAAGAATGAAAGCCAGATCAAGTTCGCCCTTATGGAGGGCATCAACAAGTCGCGAAGACGGTGTGTTTTCAAGAACAATGGTCACATTGGGGTACTTAGCCTTGTATGTTTTAAAAACCATATCAAGGCGGTAAAGCATGAGGGTTTCAGGCACACCAATTCGAATAATGCCCTTGGGGGTCTCGTCCTCTTGGCCAATGCTCTCAATTTTAGTATAGGCATCTAGAAGCTCGTTGACATATTCAAGAAGCTGGATACCCTTTTGTGTGAGTTCAATGGTTTTTCCAATCCGGTCAAAGAGAAGGACGCCCATATCCGATTCCAGAGCCTTAATGTGTGACGTGACACTGGACTGGGAATAGCCAAGAATCTCAGATGCCCTTGTGAAATTACCGAGTTCAGCCACTTTTTTAAATGTAATGAAATGACGAATATCCATGGTAAACCTCCTTTGTGTTATTTATAGTATACCATCAATCAGAAATTCTAATAGTTCGGTTTAGATATTTCAATTTTACAGATGGATCTCATGCGTATATATTGATTACAAGAAGATTGCGCAAAGGAGGAAAAGACTATGAATGGAAAAGTGAAAATAATTATAGCCATGTTAATCTACGGCAGTATTGGTGTATTTGTAAGAAACATTGACCTTTCAGCCATACAAATAGCATTTTTAAGAGCGACGACTGGGAGTGCCTTTCTAGCTATTGTTAGTATGATTCTCAACCGGTCTTCCAAACTGAGAGTAGAAAAAAATAGTTTGAAAATATATTTATTGTCCGGTGCATTACTAGGTTTGAATTGGTATTTTCTGTTTAAGGCATTTGAATATACATCAATATCCAGTGCAATCCTTGTATATTATCTCACCCCAACAATTGTGATTTTGCTATCGCCTTTTGTCTTAAACGAAAGCTTAAACCTTCATAAACTACTTTGTATGGGGGCTGGTATTATTGGTTTGTCTATGATTGTGGTCAGCGATATGAATGCCAGTCTGCAAGGACAAGACAACTTAAAAGGGATTGGATTTGCCCTATTGGCGGCAGTTTTTTACGCTAGTGTCATACTCATTAATAAGAAATACCCAGGGGCTGATGGACTGGGAACAACAGTGGTTCAATTAATCGCTTCTGGCTTGGTACTGATTCCTGTCCTGGTAGCGAGTGGTGGTTTTGAAAGTATAGCCCTTAAAGGAACATCACTGTGGTTGATATTAATACTTGGTCTTGTTCACACCGGCATTGCGTATTTGCTGTATTTTTCATCCATGAAGGTACTAGACGGTCAAACGGTTGCCATATACTGCTATATAGATCCTATTTCAGCTATGGTTTTTGCCTGGATCTTCCTTGGGGAACCCGTAAGCTACCCCCAAGCTATAGGTGGCGTATTTATTCTTGGGGCCACATATTATATCGATTATGAAAAAAATAGTGATTTGAAGTTTGAAGAGGTCTAAAGAAGTGAAGATCAAGTGATGATTTCGGGTACTTGTAATATGATGAGGAACGACTGGATCAGAAGGGAGACGCAATGAACACAAAATTTAAAGAACTTGATTTCGACGAGGTTCAAAACCAAGTTATTGAGCAATTGAAAAAAGGTATTTTTCTAACCACTCAGGTGGGTCAAATTCCCAATACAATGACAATTGCATGGGCCAATAGTGGTCAGATGTGGGGGAAGAACAGTTTTGTTGTGGCTGTTAGACATTCAAGATACACCTTTGAACTAATGGAAGACTCTGAATATTTCACTGTGAGCATTCCTAGGGCGGGAAGCCTGAAAAAAGAGCTGGGATTTTGTGGAACTATATCTGGGCGAGATAGAGACAAGTTCAAAGAAGTTGGACTTACACCATCCTATTTAGAGGACATTCCAGTCCCCCTAATAGAAGAATGTGCCCTTCACATAGTTTGTAAGATTGCATATAAACAAGCCATGGAACCTTCCCTAATCCAGGCAGATTACGTAAAGCAAAAGTATAAAACAAACGACTACCATACGATGTATCACGGTGAGGTTATTGGTGTTTATGAAAGTATCACTTAAATATTTTAAACTGCGCATGGTCATAGAATTAAGACTTGAACAGAGCAATTATTATAGGGCTCTATGAACTTATAAGGAAGCTAAAATTTCAAAATAAAGTGTGAGGAAAAAGGGGGTGAAATAAATAAGAATGCGTTATGTAGTTTACCAAGTGGACGCTTTTACAAAAGAAAAGTTCACAGGAAATCCGGCAGGTGTGGTTGTTCATGCCAATGGACTCACGAAAAAAGAAATGCAAAAAATAGCTCGAGAACTCAACAACTCAGAAACTGCCTTTTTATTTGAAAACACAGATCAAGAGTATGATGTTGAAACAAGATATTTTACACCTACAAATGAGGTTCCCATATGTGGTCATGCAACGATTGCCTCGCAATATGTGAGAGCTTTGACTTCTACTCAGGAAGGGGACAGTGATGGGTCCCATACTGTCGTTAATAAGACTGGAGCAGGCATACTTCCTGTAGAAATCATTGGAAAAGGCCCAGATTCGAAGGTGATTATGACACAAGGTGCGGTCGCCTTTGGTCCAAGGCTTGAAAGTGATATAAGAGCAAAGCTGATTGATGCTCTGGGAATCACGGAGCATGACTTGATTGAAAATACCCATATTCAGGTTGTATCGACCGGACATTCAAAAGTCATGATTGGTCTTAAGTCTGTGGATGTTTTAAACAATTTACAGCCCGATATGAACAAACTCAAAGAGATTAGCTGGGCTATAGCCTGTAATGGGTTTTACACATTTGTGATAACAGATGAAGAAAGTCCTTATTTGGTAGAAGGACGCATGTTTGCACCAGCCATAGGTATAGAAGAAGACCCTGTCACAGGCAATGCAAATGGACCGCTGGGGGCCTATTTGGTAGAGTATGACCTTGTTAAGCATGATGGTGAGGTGCTTAAGTTCCAGGCTCTTCAAGGCAAGACGATTAAACGCCCAGGAGTGATTGATGTATATGTAAAAATAGAGAACAAATCTCCAGTCCAAGTGAAGGTTTCAGGGCATGCTGTGATCGTCTTTAAAACGGAAATTGAGATGGATTGATAAGACAATGATTAAAACAGCAATACCAGATAAATTATAATTTAAACAGAGGAAATGGAAAAGACTGATGAAGATTTGATGCGGACCTTCATCAGTCTTTTCCTTATTATTACTATTATTATAGAAATAAACCCAGTATAAACAAGTAAACACCCATACTTAAATTAATCAGTTCAAAAGACATGAGGGCTTTTGACATTTTTGTTGGTGACTTGGGGAATATTCCAGCCAGGTCTATGGCATAAACCACAATGAAACCAAGGGCCACCCCACGTGTTAGAAAACCTGCATAAGTTAAGTTGGCCAGGACAGCGTAAGTCGCGTAAAAGGCACTTAGTCCCAAGCAGACTAAAAAAACATTAAAGCCCCAAAACACTATACCGCCCAGATTGGAAAAATCCCGATTTTCGACGGGGCCACCTGGAACTAGAATAATCAGCAATGTGACGTTAAGAAAAATCATTAAACTCATGAAAATTGAATTCATAACAGCCTCCTTTTCTTGTTTAGAGTCTAGCAAAAACAATAAAAAAGGGATTGTAAAAAATCAGCACATTTTGTGAGCTTCCGTATCCTGATTGTGGTTATTCTTGTCCTAGGATTTAAAATGTTATACCCTTAAATATAAATCAATCAATAATATAGAGGAGAAAGATACAAGTGGAGACGATTCAACTAGAAATAATAAAGAAAGTTCAGAGCATCCATTCTCCCTTTATGGATCATGTTTTTGAAGGGATTACCATGCTTGGAGAAGAGGCCATAGCCATACTATTAGCGTCTTTTATCCTATGGTGCTTAAATAAGAAACAAGGTTTTAGATTGGCCTTTGTCCTATTGTCAGGCCTGCTCATCAACACATCCCTAAAAGAAGTCTTTGATGTTAAAAGACCCATTGGAATGGAGGGTGTCCGGTCTCTGAGAACCCACACGGCCACAGGAAAATCATTCCCAAGTGGACACACTCAAATGGTAACTATGCTCTTCGCATGGTTGAGTTTCCAGATCAAACGCCCATGGTTTACTGTTTTCAGTGGTCTTTCAATTCTAGGAGTGGCCTTGTCCAGGGTTTATTTGGGGGTTCATTGGCCGACCGATGTTATAGCATCAGTTTTTATAGGGGTTATATGGGTGGTTCTTTCCATGAAATTTATGCCCGTCATAGAAAACCATGTGGTAAAAAGCTGTATTTTAATCACGATGCTTTCTTGGTTTGGTGCCGTCCTGTTTTACAGTCATGACTATATGAAAGTGCTTGGTATGATGACTGGACTTATGGTCAGTATGGTGGTTCAAGATCATTACATTGATTTTGAGCCCATGGGAACAAAGATTCAAAAAACCTGTATGTTTCTTGTGGGAATTCTAGGTGTTATTGTTATTCTATTAACCCTAAAGACCTTGCTTCCCAAATCAATTGCAAGCGACACCCTACGCTATGGCATAATGGTGTTTTGGCTTGGTGCCATGCTACCTGCAGCATATATGCGGGTTATTCATAAAAGGGCGGACAAATAAGATCAGTGGGTCTATGGGCGTCTTTAATCTATAAGGGAATGACAGCGTATAGACAAAATTAGACAAATTTAGATAGAAGAAAAAGAAGAAAAACAGCTGTTCAAGGACCTTGAACAGCTGTTTTTTAAATCGGGCGCTTGCAAAATTACAGATCTAAGTCCTCGCCATAACATATATAGAATTTTTGATGCTTAAATATCTATATGTGGTAGGACATATGGTACGACAAAGGTTCTTGAATGATAGTATGAATGATATTATGCAAGTCGCTCAAATATGATTATAAATCACCATACTATCTATTGTCCCATGGACTCACATTTGTTCTCCTTGTCCCCAAAATGGCTTAAATATAAGTGATGATTTCCTCGCGAGGCAAACGTGATTTTGGAAGTTCGGCATTGTAGTCATCAGGAGCCTTGTATCCAACCGCCACGGCAAAGGTAGATGTGAATCCTTTTTCGCTTAGTCCCAGCTCTTCGTCAAGCAGGTTCATGTCAAGGCCTTCCATAGGTAGTGCATCAAGACCCATTGTAGATAAACCGAGAAGCAGGTTGCCAAGATTTAGATAAACCTGCTTTTCAGCCCAGTGCTGGGCGTCTTTAATATCATTTTTATGAATGTTCACAAATGTGCTTCTGGCTTTATGGGTATCGCTTTCGACTTGCGCGTTGGCAAAACGACCATCGGCCTTTTCCTTCTCGAGAATCCGAAGAAGGTGGTCTTCGGTAATGTCAGCCTTCGTTGCGAATACAATAACAGCAGAAGCATTAAGTATTTTGGGCTCATTGAATGAAAAGAATCCTTGGGAAGCTTTGGCTACCCTCTGTTTGCCTTCGTCAGTTGTTGCCATTACAAAGTGCCATGGTTGGACATTTGTTGAAGACGGCGCCAGTTGAAGCAACTTTTCAATGGTTTCAATATCGTCCTGGGAAAGTTTTTTAGTGGGATCAAAAGATTTTGTTGAGTAACGTGTGTTTAAAGCTTTCATTAAATCCATAAGAATTCTCCTTTTACTTGATGTTTATCTATCTTGTATAATTTTTCTAAATTGAAAATAAATCTAATAAGATTGATCTTGTAAGATCAACTTCTTATTATGATCATATCAGGTTATTAGAAAAACGCAAGAGGGGTATTTAAGTATAGTAACGAACAAAAAGTATAGTATAAGGAGATTTTACAATGAATGATCATGAGTTTAGCTTTAATGATAGGACCTATAGATGTTATTTTGAGCTTACCCTGGATTTAATCGGTGGAAAGTGGAAACCCATCATAATATATCATCTAGGCAGACAAGACAAGATGCGGTATTCAGATATTAGACGGGAAATACCTAAAATCACTGAAAGAATGCTCACAAAACAACTTAGGGAACTTGAATCCGATGGCATTGTAAATAGAAAGGTCTATCCTGTCATTCCCCCGAAGGTAGAATATAGCTTGACCAAAGAAGGGGAACGTCTTATGCCGGTTTTAAAAGAACTGAGGCATTGGGGTCAAATGTACCACTCCAATAAAAAGGATCAAAACAAGAGCTCAGAGTGATATTGTTTCCAATTAGTAACTTCAAGCTCATGGAGCATGCCTATTTAAGTGTTATTATAATACTTGAGTGGATTACAAGAGCTTACACTGGAGGCAAATAAAATGAAAGAGTTTCGTTTAAGACACGCAGATTTAAAAGACATCGACAAGATTATGAGAATAGAAAAAGCCAGTTTTGACCCGGAGAGCCGTGAGGATAAATCTGTTTTTATTGAGAGGCTAGACACTTACTCTGACGGATTTTTTGTCATGGAAAGTGAGGGTGAAATTATTGGATTTATATGCACTGAGCTGTGGGTGTATAAAGATGAGGTTGTTGAAGGTGATTTTGAACTAGGGCATAGTATTCTTGACATGCATAGCGATCAGGGCACAGAATTATACATTTCGGCTATTGGCATATCTCCAAAACACAGGGGAAAGGGTGCTGGAAAAATGCTCTTCCAAGAAGGGACAGGACGTATTTTGAAAGATAACCCCAATATCAAGTCCCAGATACTCATTGTGTCAGAGGCCTGGAAGAATGCTAGGAAGATTTATAAGAAAACAGGATTTCGTGAAGTGCTGCGAATCACAGATTTTTTTGAAAACAAGGCTGGAGAAAAAGAAAATGGTATCGTCATGAGAAAAAGAGAAGAATAGGATTTACTTCTTCTCGATAATCTCAATTTCTAAGTAGTCAAAATCAATGGTTTCAATAAAATGGTGGTCAATAAATCTTGTTTTACCGATGAGACCAATATCCTTATAGTTGTCATTGAACCACATAGGTTTTTGAATATCAAAATGATTGCATAGGGATTCAAGCCCTTGGTCAATTTTATCATCAAGACTAAGTCCTTTGGCATCTAGTTCGAAGACTTGATCGCTTTTGATATTGTTGCCCTTCATTATTTTACCCCAGAGTCGAAACATAAATATCTCCTTCTTTATGTTGTGTGCTTAAAAATTATAGATATGGGTTAGAACTAGACCGCTCAAGGTGGCTTAATACATAAACCTGAATCTAAGTATATATACAATCAAATATCAAGTAAAGCACCATATTGATAATAAGACTTTGATTCATATTTAAGGCCTTTTTAATACTTCTAGGATAAAATATATGTAAAGAATAAGATACTGCGATGACGATTCATACAGAAGTTTTTAGAGAATAGGTGTGTTAAGTAACAAGGAGGTCCTCAGAATGTATGAAGCAAATTCACGAGAAGTGATCCATTTGCTAGAAGAATATTCCGTATTGAAAGAGTCCTTTCGATGGGAAAATAACCTGTCAAAGTGGTTGATTGCTTTGACCCATACCATGCAAGACCAACATGTTGACACAGAAAAAATAGCAGGTGTTCGAGACCATATAAAAAAAGAAACAGGCATGTTTTCACCCTTTAGAGGAAATGTCCTATTCTTATTGTCAGGTCTTCTCAGCGCAAGTGAATCAAATCCTAATCTTGCTGTGAACGAGATGATTGAACTATATCCTATGATGAAATCAGCTGGTCTAAAGCAGTCCACATATATACCAACAGCCTTGTATACGCTGGTGAATATGTATGAGAAGGATGTGTATGAACAGAGAATTGAAAGAGCGGGTGCAATCTATAAGGAAATGCGGAGCAATCATCCCTTTTTAACCGGAGGTGATGACTACGCCCTTGCAATACTTCTTGCTGATGAAAAAAGTCGACTTGACCAAATCGAAGGCTATTATAATGCCCTTAAATCGGGCCCATTCACTGCATCGAATGGTCTTCAAATGATGTCGCATATTCTTTCTTTTTCGGATAAGAGTCCGGAGGAAGTGGCCAGCAAGTGTGAAGACATTATGCTAAAGCTTAAGGAGAACAAGTTGAAAGTTAGTGCAACTTACTATCCTGCAATAGCCCTAATTGCTCTACTTGATGATGACAAGGCCGCGGGTGAAGCGGTAGAAATAGCAAAAGAACTTAGACAGAGTAAGCATGCCAAGTGGCTTGAAAAAGGTATGAATGTCATGCTGGCATCAGCTCTGGTTTCAAGCCGTTACATCAACTCTAAAAAAAGTGGTGTTGTAACAGCCACTGTTCAGGTGTCTGTACAAGTTATTATTGCTGCACAACAAGCGGCAATGATCGCTGCGATTTCGGCATCTACTGCCGCTGCTGCAGCGAATTCATAAGGTTGATAGCCCGCCCATAAAATAAAGCCCCGAGACTCTGTTTAAGCGTCTAGGGGCTTTTATGTTTTAGGATATTTTTATACTTTCTGTAACCTTGTCGGCATTTGATAAAAACTGCATATAGCGAACAAAAACATAGAGGACAACAATCAGTGTCATAATTTCTTGAAAGACCACAAATCTTTGTAAGAAGCCTGTATTGAAATTTGTCTGCATAATGATAGGTAAGGCTTTCTTCATGGCGATTGCACTAATAGCAAAAGGAAAGGTGAAGGCTGAGTAACTTGGATAGAATTTGAGCTGGAGCATTCTAGGCAAGTAAAGCAGCACGCCCATAAACATAAGCAGTGATAAAGACAGCAGTAAAATAAAAATGTTCATACTGAAGTTTGTGGCACTTGAAAGATAGCCCGCCAAACATAGGCTGGCAGGTGCAGCGAAAATTGTAATAGTCGGTATTGCCGGCTCAGGTAGATTTGGATGTTTTATCAGACGATAAATGGTGATGGGCAACAAACACAGATAGCCAATAAAACCAAACCAGAAAATGGCCATTCCAAGACCTTTAAGACCATAGGCTGGTGCTGTAACACTGGCCACGACAATCCCAACATAGACGATAAAATAACTAGGAAAGACTTTTTTTAGCTGAAAGCCGATCAGGTATTTTCCAGTAAACCAAAGCATGAGAACCACATGCATAAGAATGGATGCGCTCCAGAGCCAAAGGGCAACCCTTGGAAAAATGGGTTTGACATAGGTGCTTAAAAGCATTGTTCCCATTGAAAAAGTTGGAGCAACACTCGCCACAACAGGATTTTCCAGACTCTGGATCACAGCGTTTTTGTGAAAGATCACCTTGAGAACAAGGAGGACAAAAATGCCAGCAGAAAGGGTTCCAAAGACTGTCCTATATGCACTGCCATATGACTGAACCATGTTGCCGGTTGCTGCCAAGGCCAGCATAAGCCCCGCAATGGGCACTGGTGTTTTCTTTATCATATTTTTCATAGGATCACCGCTATTTATCCGTATTGACAAGGTTTAGTTCACGAACAATAATTTCAGCTGTTTTTTCAGCGATTTCGCCAGTGAAGGCAACACACTGGTCTTTGTGTTCTGCTGAAGCCATATCAAATCCTTTTGTCAGCACCTTGCAGCACAGCACCTTGTGGTTTTTACGAAAGCCTTCTTGCAGTTCATAGGCAAGTTTCAGAGTGTCCTGAACCTTTGGGTCTCCACCTTGAGTTCGACCAAAGAAGTATCCCAGTGCCATGACACCGCCTGAAACAGCGCCACAAACACATTTAGACTTACCGATGCCTATTGGGAAACCAGATGCCATGGCAATCATTTCATCGGGCATGTCCAGGTCAAAGTTGTTTTTTATTGAACAGACAATGGCTTCAGAGCAGAAAAATTTTCCTTCTCTATAAAGTGCTTCTGCGTCTGATTTAATTTTGTTAATGCTAATCTCGTTTTTCATTGCTTGCGACCTCCATTGTAGTCATAGTGTTTGGTGTTTGCATGTTTATAACACTTGCTCCTAAAGACAGCTGATCAAGTCTTTTGCCTGAGTGTAATAACAGCCCAATTGTAATGGACAGCCCTCATGTCTAAAAGTGCCAGTTTTTCAAGTCGCTATGGTGCCAGTTCCTTCTAATCGAAGATTTTCGATTTGTTTATTGGCTCAAGGAACTATATTCACTGACTTTGGACGGATTCTATAGCTTGCACACAGTCTGATGGTGGAGGGTTTATAAAAAAACCTATAGAAAAATAAAACGAATCGATATTTTAAATATATGCCCTCCTCTTAGCATGATAGGATTCAACTTAAGTGAATGGGTTTTATACTGGGAGGTTGGAAACATGCTTGTCATTGATGAGAATAGAAGTGAAGCAATATACATTCAGCTGTATAGACAGCTTAGGGATAAAATGATACACGGCGACCTAAGGCCGGGGGAAAAAATGCCATCAACCAGGCGCTTGAGTCAGGACCTCAGTGTGAGTAGAAACACTGTTGATCTCGCCTATCATCAGTTGGCTTCAGAGGGCTATATTGAAAGTCGTCCGAGAAAGGGATACTTTGTAGAGACCTTGGATTTTTCTCCAATTACAAAGGTGAAAAGGACCAAGACCAGTCTAGAAATGAATATTGACCAGGAACGCGACAGGGGTAGGCCGATAGAGGGTCAGATAAAGTATGATTTTAAATACGGTATGCTTAGCCCAGAACAACTTCCTACAAAACAGTGGCAAAGACTCTCAAACAAGTGTATGAAAGAGAGTCGTAACAATATGGCCTTTTATGGCCCCATGTTTGGTGAAAGGGACCTAAGAATAGAGATTCAAAAATATTTAAAAACCTATCGAGGGGTCGAGTGCGGTGTTGATCAAATATTTATTGGTTCAGGGGTCCATTACTGTTTGAGTATGCTATGTCAGTGTTTAAGACCAGAGGTGGAAAACATCGCTATGGAGGACCCGGGGTATCATGTGACCAGGTCTGTCCTTAAGAATCATGGATTTAGGGTTTCGCCTATTGGCCTGGATCAAAATGGCATAGATGTGAAAGCATTATCGAAGACAGGTGCTCAGGCTGTATATGTCACGCCTTCCCACCAGTATCCTCTGGGGATTATAATGCCTGTTTCAAGGCGACTGGAACTCATAGACTGGGCGCATAAAAACAAGGCTCTAATCATAGAAGATGACTATAGCTGTCATTTGAGATATAATGCAAAGCCTGTTCAGTCCCTGAAGTCGATTTCCAGCAAGGATGTGGTTTATATTGGGAGCTTTTCAAAGTTTCTTTTTCCAACACTAAGGGTGGCTTACATGGTTCTTCCACAAGACAGAGTTAAGTCTTTTCAAGAACAGTTTGAGGGCTATCCGTCCTCTGTGTCATATCCAGTTCAAAAAACACTTTCGTTATTTATGAAAGAAGGCCACTGGGAAAGCTATTTGAGAAAAAATCGGAAAATACAAAAGAAAAAGCATGACCTTTTAGTCGAGGCTTTAAAAGACAGTTTTTCTGACACTATAAATATATATGGGATGAATGCTGGCCTCCATTTGATGATAGAGCTTAAAAAGCCTCTATCTGAAGCAGAGCTCATTGAAAAAGCTCAGAAGTCTGGGGTGGGTGTTTATCCGACGAAAAAGTTCTGGAATCGTCCTGATCAAAGGGCTTATAGCTCAGTTATATTGGGTTTTGGGGGCATAGAGGAAGACGACATTGTCCCCGCTGTAAAGGCTCTTTATAGTGCATGGGAGACTTAATACTAGAACTCATAGCGGTTGCGCCCCTTATCCTTAGCTAGATAGAGGGCCTTGTCCGCCTGTTTTATTAAGGACTCATATGTAGAGTTGCTTTTAAATTCTGCAACGCCAATACTTATTGAAATTGTGACGGTGTCCTTTCCAATGGTCAGTTTATGGTTAAAAATAGATTCTACCAATCTATCTGCCAGAGTGCAGGCTTCATGTAAGTCTGTTTTAGGAAGGACAACTATAAACTCTTCACCGCCCCAACGACCAATTGTATCGCAAACACGTATGTCTTTTTCCATTGTGCTTGTAACATGGATAAGAGCCTTGTCGCCAATATCGTGTCCATAATTGTCGTTAAAGCGTTTAAAATGATCTATGTCCGCCAGGAGGATGCAAAACGAATGACCGTATCTATTGAAATTATTGATTTCTTTTTCAATGGCTTCTTCGGTTCGTCTTCTGTTGAATACTTCCGTGAGAGGGTCTGTAATCGCAAGGCGTTTTAAGTCAAAGTAAAGTTTCTTGTTGATCATCATTTGAAGGGAAAAGGTGAGGAGTAAGGTGCACAATATACTAAATATCACTAGAATATTGTCCATTTTGAGAGAGTTAAAATACTGAATTTTATCGGTTTCGGTAAAAGCAAAGTAAAAGCGGAATATCGTGAGAACAGAGAAGAGTATAAATGTGTAGCCTGTGGCGGTTGTGTGTTTCCTATCATTCGGCTGTGAAGCAAAGAAAATCAAATACACGATGTGAAGAAAAATCGGCAAAATCATCCCGTTAAAAAGAAGGGCTCTGATGCGATAAAAGGGTTCAAAGTAAATACAGTATATATATATCAGCGAAAAGGCAAGGGAATAAAACAGGTAGAATCGTTTGTTGATGGAAAGCTGCAAGAACATGGCCATACCAAATAGAAAGAGCGTGGCACCTGTGAACATGAGTATATTGGCTAATCCAATTGTGAAAAATGCAGGAAAAAGACCATAGGCCGCAGCGAGAGTCATCCCTATGGACTGAAATAGAAAATCATAAAGCATGTAAGATAGACCACTGAACTTCTCCTTGTTTTGATACCATGTCAAAAAAATCATGAATGTACACACATAATTCACAAGAACATAAATGGTGACTGTGGTTGTCATATCAAGTTTGAGCATGGCAATACCTCTTTTCGTGAGGGTCTATTATTCTTATTATACTTCTTTTTTGTCACTTTAAAACATATGGGCAAATGAGAAGACTGCAAGATAAGCATGTGTAGACTATTCAAAGAATGAATTTTCATAATTCAAGCATTGAAACATTCAATTAGACAAGGCCCCTTTGTTTTAAGCATAATAAAGTGAAGTCAGTAAATACTCGAAGGGGCGTTTTATGTTGAAGGATATAGCCATTTCCACAGCGGCATTTTGTTTATGGGATATTGGTCCAAAACGAAAAATGAATATATGTAAGTCACTTGGTTTTGAAAGAATTGTCATAGCCTTTAGCACTCAAAAAATGCTTAGACAATTTTCAGCGTCACAGACACTTTGTGATGAACTGGCCAAATTTAAGCATGTTATGATACATGCCCCGTGGTGCGGAATTCACTATAAAGACAACAAGGCGACCACTGAAGTTTTTGGTCACTTGAAGAAAATAATGAAGACGGTGGATGTTGAAGCTGTCATATTTCATTTCGACTGTATTAAAGACTGGAAAACCTTTGAAAAATGCGACTTTTCCTATTATATTAAAAATCCCAACCATGCTTCTTGGCAAACCTTTGATGCAGCTAAGTGCGAACATGCCTTTGAAAGTGTTCTTGATATAAATAGAGCCATACGCTTTGAAGATTATATTGATGACTATTTGGATCATCATGGAAAGCAGGTCAAGGCCATCCACGTGAGCGGATTTGTTGATGACTTAGGTCGTATGCCTATAGCCGAAAGCGGACAAGCGTCCCTCCTTGAAAAGGTTAAGCATGTTAATGCTCCCATCGTGATTGAGGGCTTGTTTTCTCCAGGGGATTTTCAAGGCATACGAGAGGAAATTGAAGTCATCAAAAGCAAGGTCTTGGGACTGGCCTAGGGACAAGTTGTTAAGAGGGCACATAGTTGAATAAATGAGTATAAAAACAGCACTCATCAATGACAGGAGACCTGACACTGAATGAGTGCTAAGTTTATTTTTATTGTGATTTTAAATTAAAGTTTGTACGTAAGCGACTTGCAAAGAATCATTCAAGAACCCTGATCAAACCATAAATTTATATTTAAGAATCAAAAAATTATATATGGTAAAAGGAGGGCGTGAATCTGTAATTTTGCAAATACCTCACGTAACAAGTTGAAAATGAGACATTATCCAGTGATCGTCCTAAATATAGTCAGATAAACTCATTGACTTGATAGACCGATTGAGTTTTGAAAATTCATTTTCGACTGTACTTGTTTCTGGTCTTTTAGTGAGCTTTTTTAGTTCTTTTCCGTAGTCAGAATCAAGATCCACTTCATGTAGAATTTTTCTTTCATCCGACGCATCGATTTGCTCAACTCGGAAAGAATCCTCACTTTCCACAAGAACGATATTTTCTGTGAGCATGGTCTCACTTTCCGTTTCAGAAGATTTTTTTTCATCATCTTCTTTGTCCCTGTGGTTTTTTATGTACTTAGTATAAGTTTCGCTCTCAAACATTTGTCGCTGAGATGCTTGCATCATGCCTGTTGTGACTCTCATATAGGCTCCTTTCAAGTGGACTGTGCCTGGGTCTTATCCAGATGTATATAGTTCTTTGTCCAAAGCAATCAACCCATTGATGCACCCACAAAAAATATCGACAACTTCTCGTCTTTCTTTAGGGACATAAAGTGAAAAAGTTTGAGTCTTTCTCCACTTGTCCTTATTCCAGTGTTAAGAAAGAGCCCGTTTCAATGTCATGAAGAAGGTCGTTGGCAATAATAGCACGCCCCTTAATACCTTCAAGGGATTCAATCACCACGCCTGAGTTTACGCTTGGGTACTCAGTTTCAATTGGTGTTAGTCTGACATAAGCTGGTGTGGCACCACCCCCATGACGATGGGCTATAATGTCCTTCATGCCCTTCGTGGGTTCGCTATCGATTATGATAGGGGTATTGATTAAAGTGAAAGTGTGAATAGGTCGTATTTCCCCTTCAAATTCATAAGCTATAAGAGCTGAACTGCCACCAGTGCCACTTGTATATGGGCCAACAACCACAGCGAAAACCTCGTTGTTTCCATCACTATTCAGATCAACGAAATTATAGTAGTATTTTGTCTTTGCATAGTAGTCCTCTGGAATTTCAAAGGCCTCAATAATATAGTCACGTAGTGCTGGGTAGGGTTTTGTCTCTGCTAGAACAGGTGTGATTGTATCTGGAAGGGTATCTTCCAGGGCAGGGTCCACCTTTGATTGACTTGGGGCATCTGGAAGAATCAGTTGTAGATCAACAGTCCCGTAGCCCTTGTATAAGTACATAAGCTTGCCATCAAGATTCCACATGATGTTTGTATAGCCAGCTTCTGAAGGTGTGTCATTGACCTCTGTCGGTTGACCGAGTTTTTCCACCAGTTGGGCTTTCATGTCTTCAAAATTGTCTTCGCCTAGGTGCATGCTAATGCTGTTAATCACATCATCATCCCTAAATGATGTAAACAAAGATGTGTCTATGCCAAGTGCATTCACCTTGTATTCTCTTCCAATAAAGAACTCACCATTAGCAGAATAAAGGTCTTCCCCTCCCTCTAAAATCTGAGCGGACTCTTCGCTTGTCATACCAAGCATCTTTGTAGCTGTTTTTATAATGTCGTTATTCTCGACTTCTTCTGTTCCATCATTGTTTTCCATTTCTGTTTCATCAGAATCGATAACAACCGTACCGGTTTCTGTAGATGCATTTTCATCTGAAGCCTGATTGTTGTTGTTTTGCCCTGCGCAGCCTGTTCCTATAAGGGCTACAGATAGCGCCAAGGCGAGTAGCTTTTTGTTCATTGTTTTCCTCCTGGTATACCTTTAGTTTTATTCTCATCAACCATTAGACAATCATACCACTAAGAAAGTTTCATTTAGATTTAAAAATTTTAAAAAAGTTTTATTCTCTTATTATTTAAATAAGAGCGCATGGGTCTTTTTAAGCGACGGATTTGCTTTTATCAGATTTAGACCCTTTAAGAGACGGCTTGTTCTTTTCAACAATTTCCTTGTATGCATTAAGGTCTGTGAAGATTTCATCCTTAAGTGGATTGAGTTTAAACTTGAAGACTCGTCTGAATTGATAGATGAACACTGCTACATTCGATGCCAGTGCTAAGGCGCTAACGGCTATTAGCGCAGTCGTACTGTGTGATGACTTTACAGCAAATATAGATGTATCAGCAAAGTAGGGCATGGTTAGCGAGAACATGGCCCATAGGGCTAGGGTTTGTGCCCTGTGCTGCAACCAAGCCCCTTTTTTTATGAAGAAGGCAGGAATTGTACATGATAGAAGTAAAACAGCGCCTGAGTAGAAAGAATGGTCAGGAATACAGTTGTAGACATAAGCGAAATTCCATAAATCATAGGCAATGATCCAGAACCACAATTGATCCGGCCAAAGCATATCCTTGTTTTTATCCTTTCCAATGAAAATACCGTACCAGCCTGAAATGGTAACAATACTCAGTATGCCAGCAAGACCATTCATGATGTTCCAAATACCGCCCTGTATAAAAATACCATCGACGATGCCATTATAGTCATAACACTGAAAATCTCTAAAAACAGCTTCGAGAATATTAATGGAAAGTATGAGCGGTGGGAATATGAGCATCAACTTGTTTTTATCCAGGCCGGGAATATATCTCAAGGCCATGAAACCAAGAACCCCTGCTAATACAGAGTATGTTTTTACCCAAGGAAACCAATAGCCCATAGGTGTTCCAGGTCCAGATGTTTTAGGCCATAAAAAGAAGGTACAGACAAGAGGAATAATAAAGTAGGTAAGTATTGCCAAGTGCTTGCTCCGACGTGTTATTTCATTAATAAATATGAGGCCTAATAATACAGTAATGCCCATTGCTGCCGCATACCACGGCATGGATTCAAATAGAAACATAAGTGTGCCCTCCAGTACTGAGTCATTAATGATGCAAGACGCTATTTCTTCATGCGCTCTAAATATTTTCGTTCAAGCTCTATCTTATTGAGAGCAAGAAAATCTGTTTATTTACGGGTGCTTTGACGACATTTAAGTGTCTTGCAAAGTATCATATAAGAATTATTGTGCTTTTAACTTCCTTAAATTAACATAATAGTAAAGCTCATGTCATCCTGTCTCGTTCGTGATAGAGAATTCTGGACTGATCTGTGACTATGAAGATCAAATTAACGTATAGACCAACGAAAAAATGATTTTGTGAAACTATTTAAAGGGGATATATGTCTAATAAGTGAAGAGAAAAAAGTGAAATGGACTAGATCAGTACACGGTAGATGACTGCAAATGAGGTGGTAGAGTGTTTTCCATACCGTTTATAAAGAAAGAACCCAATAAAGAAGACCTTTTTGTAGAAATGTTAGAGGCCTACAAGGACCAGTTCTATAGAATAGCCTATAGTTACATGAAGAATGAGCATGATGCCCTCGATGCCATACAAGAAAGTGTGTGCAAGGCCTATGCATCCCTTGAAAAGCTAAAAGAAACCGAGCATATGAAGACGTGGTTTGTTCGCATTGTAATAAACACATCTATCAATGAGCTCAAACTCAAAAAAAGATTTCAGCCCTCAGGTGATGTGGAAAATGTTTTAGAAGATGGACAAAAGGCGCCCCCATATGAAGAACAAGTGGAGGATAAACTTGATTTAATGGACACGCTCAGTCTTTTAAGCGAAAAGGAACAGGCCATAATAATACTCCGCTTTTTTGAAGATTATAAGCTAGAAGATGTGGCAAAATCAGTGGATTTACCCCTGAACACAACAAAGACAAGCCTTTATAGGGCCCTGAAAAAAATGCGTATAAATTATGAGGAGGCGATGGATGATGACGAGTAAAACCCTAAATCATGATCTGGAAATACTAGAAAGACAGTATGCAGAAATAGAAATCCCCTTTGAAATAGATGAAGCCATAAGTCTAGGACTAGACCGTGGTGAAAAACTTCGGTTAAAAAACAAGGTCAAGCACTGGTCGGCTTATGTGGCGGCGTGTCTGCTTATTGCTATTTCTTCATTAACTGTGGCCGTGAATGTTTCGCCTAGCTTTGCCCAAGCTTTAAGTGAAGTTCCTGTTCTGGGACGTGTGGTGGAAATATTGCAGTTTGTAGATGGTCAGGCTAAGGGCGGTCAGCGAACAGATGGTACAGACATAAGTTCTATGCAGGTTTTAAAGTCTGGTGAAACAGAATCCTTTATTATTCACTTTAATCAAGGGGGAGCAGGCCAGTCTGATGCGCCGGCATATAATATTGAAGTTTTTGAAAACCCTCATGTTCTTCAGTTTGATGTGGGTGGAGCCCGGATGATTTCTGCCCAGGAATATTTCACTGCGATTAAGGACCTCTCGTCTGTTAAGGATATCTATAGATTAATGACATTAGATGATTCCCTTATTCGCTTTAACATAGTATTTGAAGAACCTGTAGAGGTACAAGTGACAGAAATTGCTGAGCCAGCAGGTTTATCCGTTTCTGTAACGCCTCTATCTTCTGAAAGACCAGAGCCAAATGTTTTATACACTGTTCGTTCTCACTCCTACGTATACTCTGAGACCTTTGGCCACCTGGAGGAAGAGTTGTTCAGGCTCGAGCTTGAGGGCAAACTGGACACATATAGAATTTTGAAAGATTCTAATGACCAGTTTGTGCTGGAGCTCGGTCAGTTTGAAAGCAAGCAGGCCGCAGAGGCATTTTTAGAGCAGTTCACTGGAACCCTGTCGTTTGAACTCATCATAGAAGAGCGAGAGGGCCGTGAACTGCCTAAGAATTTGTCTGAATAAGTAAGTATGCTTAGTACCACTTTTTGTGTTTAAAAAAGAGGAGCATGCCTGACGCTGTGATAAAGCAGACGGCTATGAAAATATAAAAAGCAAAATGAACATCGAGTCCGGGGATATGGGAAAAGTTCATACCAAAGACCCCGGCAAGGAATGACAAGGGAATGAATATAGCTGAAAATATGGTCAGTGTCATCATAATTTCGTTCATGTCATTGCTGACATTTGACATATGCATTTCGTGTAAACTCTTGGTCATTTCCTTATAGGCATGGAGTGATTCCAAAATTTGATTAATGTGTTCCAGCAAGTCTCCGTAGTAGGGGGCAAGTTCCTTTTGGTAAGGATCTGAAGCTGTGCTGGTCACCAAACTTTTAACCGCATCTTTTATAGGTGCGGTTGAATTTATGAGATAAACAAGTTCTTTTCTAAGTTTATAAAGCTCTTCTTTCCCAGACAGGTCATTGTCAAGAATCTTAAGTTCTAAGTCTTTGAAATCGGAGGAGATTCTATTGATGATTGGAAAATACTCATCTATAAGGGCATCGAGCAGGGTGTAAAAGAGGTAGTCGCTCCCTTTTTCACGAATGCGACCATGCATTTTACTAATGCGACTCCTTACTTCATCAAAAACATCCCCTGGAGTCTCCTGAAAGGTCACGATGACGTTGTCTTTATGAAGGATGGCCAAATGTTCATGAACAATCTTTTTATCTTCCTGATAGATCATTTTAAGTATTCCGAACAAGTAATGATGCTTCTTTTCTATTTTGCTCCATTGTGAAACGTGAACGATGTCTTCCAGGTCCATATGATGTATATCAAAAATCTGTCCAATGGATTTTATGGTGTCTATATCATTTAAACCAACAATGTTAAACCAGTATGTATAGGCCTTGTCGAAGGGCGGTTCAATATTTTCAATCGCCTTGTGACGAAGACTTTCCCTGTTGTAAACAAGGCATTCAATTTTCGTTTTAACCCCACTGTGTTCACCTGTATAAACGACAGTTCCTGGGGGGTCTCCCTTGTAGGTTTTTTTCCCACGGAGTATGTTAAAGGGATCGGAAATTATCATAATTACCTCCAATTCTATATGCAAACATGTTTTATTTACCCGGATTCCTCTCATTTTAACACGATGGGAGGATATGATATTCCAAGTTTATCTTGTAAAAAACCTCTAATTTTTTTGGGGTTGAAGTGGGGGGGAAAAGCCAGTAAGGGGTGTATGCATTGAAACGGTATCGGTCTCGACTGGGACTGAAAGTCTAGCTTTGAAACTCTATATAAAAGGTTTACAAGCAGTGGCTTTTGTCAATATATATGACCCTTGCAACATAAAAATAATTATATTGATTTTCGCAAGAAATCCGCATATATTCAATACCGTATCTAGAAGTGTATACAGTGGTTTTTCTGGATTTATTTTGGAATATGTAACTCTATTAAGCGTATATAACTGATTGTATGGATGATATATAAAAGGAGCGGGATATGAAGGGCTGGATTATTTACAGAGAGAATGATGCAGAGATTGTGTCAGAAAGATTTGAAGTGGACCGTATTGTGGAGAGTGCCAAGGACAGTGGAATTGAACTGACCGTCCTAAAACCAGAACAATTTGACTTGCTTGTTACAAGTCAAAACAGGCGGAGCATAACCATAGATGGCAACACAACCACCCTACCAGATTTCGTACTCCCAAGAATGGGTGCGGGAACCACATACTTTGCTCTCGCTGTAATTAGGCATCTTGAAAGGCTTGGAGTGCCTTGTATTAACTCATCTCATCCCATAGAAATTGTTAAAGATAAACTCTATACACACCAAATACTAGCTGAAAACAACTTGCCTGTGCCCAAGACCATGCTGGCAAAATTCCCGGTCAATATTGACTATGTGGAGAAAAACATTGGTTTTCCTGCTGTCATAAAAACCATATCAGGGACTCAGGGCAAGGGCGTCTTCCTAGCAAGCACGCGTAAAGAGTTTTCAAATATTATGGAGCTTATTGAAGTGACCAATGCCAAGGTTAATATAATTATTCAGGAATTCATAGCAGACAGCCATGGAAAAGACTTGAGGGTCCTTGTGGTGGGAGGCAGGCCAATTGCATGCATGAAACGTGAAGCCCAAGGTGAAATGTTTAAGGCCAATGTATCCAGTGGCGCTGTACCGACTCAGTTTGATCTCACACCTGAAATTGAGTGGCTTGCCACCGAAGCTTGTCGTGTGACAGGATTAGACATAGCGGGGGTGGATTTACTCTTTGATGAGGAACACTACAAAATTTGCGAAATCAACTCATCTCCGGGTTTTAAAGGACTGGAATCCTGCTGTGATGTGGATGTGGCTTCTGAACTCTTTAAGTATTTAAAGATTAGATTTGGGCGGTTTGAATGATGAAGCGCGACTATACCATTCATTTTATTGATAATTTCAAAGACGATCCTGACGCCATGTCCTCCAGTGGAGACCATTTTCTGGAGACCTATCTTTCCTTGGCGGAGGACATTACTGACCTAGTGGTCATGAACATTGAAGCGTCAAACGATGGAGCCTATAGCCAGGAAGCCCTGATGCGTTTAAAGGCCAATAAGACCTTGGAAGCCACACAGACCTTAATTGTGACCTCTTTTCTTGTGTGTGTTTATGACGGCACTCGTCTAATTGCTTGTGGGTTTTTAAAACGACAGGACGGGAGATGCTTCGCCAAATCCCTACATGTGCACCCTGACTATAGAGGGCAAGGCCTTGCGAATTTTATTGTTTCTGAGCGGGAGGCCTACCTGAAAAGCATCGGTGTATCAGAGGTTTTTATTGAATCCATGAAGTTTGAAAATACCATTCAGTTTCATAAGAGACATGGTTATTTCGTAGAGACACCCTACAAGCCTTTGAAGAATACGATTTTAATGAAAAAAACATTAAGGTGAAATTATTGTATACATAGGGTTGATGATACAAAAAATTAAAAAAATTTTTTATCGTATGGAATTGATGCCTTGTGTTTCAATGGGGTGAAAATTATTACACTTTGAAAAAAAGACATAAAACAATTGATAAACATTGAAAAACCATTGTTTTTAGATGTTTTTTCGACCTGGATTTAGAATGAGATTTTGTTTACAAAATGAAATAAATAATTTGATCGTTATACATATTTAATGTACAAAAAAACGTTTGCCCATGCCCTGTAATTGACTTCAGGACTTATTTTCGATATAATTATAAGGTAGGTGAAGTAATCCATTTGAGTAATATGCATGTAAGATCAGTTATGCACCTTGATGCGTTCGAGGGGTCGCAGAATTGTTTGAGCATGCAAAGTTCATATGAAAAAGTGGATGAAAAACTAGGATACGAATAGAACTGGGGTCTGTCCAGGATCTAATGGGTCATGGACTATACTATCAATACGTTGATGGTGTAATGCGAGCTTACGAGCGAAGTATAGGCACTCTAATTCTGTCAAATGACGGAATTAGGGTGCTTTTTTTATTGGATTGTTAATTCAATTTTAATGGTCATCAATTGGGGTATGTACCAATCGAATAGATTGCGTTGAGTTTGAATGTCATTGTAATAAGGAATGTATGCAAAGATCCAACCATTGAGATGCAAAAGAGACAAAAGAGGATAGCTAAAACACTATGTAATTAGGAGGTGTCTATGGCAAAAGTATCGATTAGAAATCTAGGGAAAATTTTTGGTCCAAAACCCAAAAGTGCTTTGAAACTTGTAAAACAAGGTGTTTCAAAACTAGAAATTCTTGAAAAAACTGGCCATACAGTTGGTGTGTATAACGCATCAATGGATATTGAAGAAGGTGAACTGTTTGTCATCATGGGACTTTCAGGGAGTGGTAAGTCAACGCTGGTTCGTTGTTTAAACCGTTTGATTGAACCCACATCAGGTGAAGTCTTGATCGATGATGAAGACGTTCTTAAGGCTAAAAGGGATGAACTGATTCAGATCAGAAGAAATAAAATATCAATGGTATTCCAAAACTTTGGTCTTCTACCGCATAAGTCAGTCCTTGACAATGTAACGTTTGGCCTGGATGTTCAGGGCGTTGTTTCAGAAGATGCCAAGGTAAAAGCAAAATCAAGTATCGAACTCGTTGGTCTAGGCGGCTACGAGGAATCATATCCAAATGCACTCAGTGGTGGTATGCAGCAGCGTGTTGGTCTCGCACGTGCCCTGGCAAACGACCCAGATATCATTCTTATGGACGAGGCGTTTAGCGCCCTTGATCCACTTATCAGAAAGCAAATGCAAGATGAAATCCTGGATCTGCAAGATCAAATGAAAAAGACAATTATCTTTATTACCCATGACCTTGACGAAGCGCTTAAACTTGGTGACCGTATCGCCATAATGAAGGATGGCGCTGTGGTACAAATTGGTACACCTGAGGAAATTCTTATGAATCCTGCAAGCTTATACGTAGAAGAGTTTGTTAAGGAAGTCAACAGAGCTAAGGTTATTACAGCAGAAACGGCAATGAAAAAGCCATTTGAAACACTGCGCCCTAAAGCTGGTCTTCGTACTGCAATACGTGTTATGGAAGAGCATGATGAAGATCTAATTATTATGCTTGATAAAGAACGTAAATACTTGGGCGTTGTGGTCCTTGATGAGGCCATTGAAGCCAAGAAAGAAACAGACAAGGACATTCGAGAAGTCATTCGTGATGATGTGCTTCATAAGACATCGCCAGATGCTTATATCAATGAGTTGTTGCCATATGCAGGGGATTCAAAGCACCCAATTGTGGTTCTCGATGAGAATAATGTGTTTAAGGGTATAGTCACTCGTGCAACAATCATTAAAAATCTGTATTAGGAGGTGCTTATGGATATTATTAGAATTGGAGAAGGTTTTGAACATATTGTTGACTGGATGCAGGTCAACTTAAAGCCTTTATGGTCATTTATTAAATTAATTATTGAGTCACTTGTTGATGTGACTTACGCAGGTCTTGCAATTATTCCTGCTTTTGTACTTATTATTTTTGTAGCCTTTATTGCATTTAAATTTGTAAGTAATAGAATGGCTGTTATGACTGTTCTTGGCCTGGGGCTCATATATTTAATGGGGTACTGGGACAAGACTATGATTACCCTTTCGATGGTACTCATATCAACAATGATTGCTCTTCTTATTGGTGTGCCAACAGGCATTTGGTCTGCCCGCAATGAAAATGTCAACCAGGTGGTTCGTCCTATCCTTGACTTCATGCAGACAATGCCGGCGTATGTTTATTTGATCCCGGCAGTATTGTTCTTCAATCTTGGGACTGTGCCAGGGGTTATTTCAACAATTATATTCTCAATGCCACCAGCGGTACGACTAACCAATCTTGGTATTCGTCAAGTGCCGGAGGAGGTTATTGAGGCAGCCCTTTCATTTGGTTGTACGCAGAAACAGTTGCTTTATAAAGTTCAATTGCCACTGGCTATGCCGACCATTTTAGCTGGTCTTAATCAAACCATCATGCTTGCATTATCAATGGTTGTTATATCAGCAATGATTGGTGCTAAGGGTCTTGGCCTTGAAGTATACAACGGTATTACACAACTTAACATAGGTAAGGGTTTTGAGAGTGGTCTGTCTATAGTTATACTGGCTATGATTCTTGATAGACTCACACACTCTCTAGGTCAAAATAGAGAAATGGAAAATTAAAAGGAGGATTTATATGAAGAGGTTTTTATCATTAGGAATGATTATGGTAGTGCTGGCTATGGTTCTGGCTGGTTGTGCTGGCGGAACAGGTGATTCAGGCGCTGCTGAAAGTAAAGAAGTTAAATTAGGTGCAGTGAACTGGGCTGAAGGTATTGCAATGACAAACCTTGCCAAAGCCGTTCTTGAAGAGAAAATGGGCTATTCAGTAGAAATTACCGTGGCTGATGTGGCACCAATTTTCGCATCGGTGGCATCTGGTGATTATGATGCATTTATGGATGCTTGGCTACCACTGACACATGAAACATACATGGAAGAATACGGTGAAAAACTGGTTGATTTAGGTCATAACTTTGAAGGTGCAAAAATTGGTCTTGTTGTGCCATCGTATGTGGATATTGACTCGATCGAAGAAATGAATGCCAATGCTGATAAGTTTGATGGTCAAATCGTTGGTATTGATGCAGGTGCTGGTATCATGAAGGCCACTGAAAATGTTATTACTGATTATGACCTATCTAATATTGAACTAATGGCTTCATCAGGTCCTATGATGACAGCAGCCCTTAAAAAAGCTGTTGATGAAGGCGAGTGGGTTGCAGTAACTGGTTGGAAGCCACACTGGAAGTTTGCTCGTTGGGACCTTAAGTTCCTAGACGATCCAAAGGGTGACTTTGGTGAAGCTGAAAACATCCATACAGTTGCAAGAGTTGGTCTTAAAGAAGACATGCCAGAAGTGGCATCTTTCCTAGAAAAATTCATGCTTGATGACCAGCAACTTGGTGGTCTTATGGGTATGATCGCTGATAGCGAAGACATGGAACCAATTGATGTTGCTAAGCAGTGGATGGAAGAGAATGAAGAACTGGTTAACAGCTGGATTGAGTAATAATGTCAAGTTTGGTGAATCAAACTGGATCTTAGCATAATATAATAAATAAAGCCCCCAAAATTAAGTTTTTGGGGGCTTTTTTGTACCTTAGGTGCTTGAAAATTACTGGTCCACATCCTCGTTATAGTGTATATAGAACGTTTGATTTTTTATATCCACATAGGACATGGTGAGGATTCGCTAAAGTATGGACTTTAATACTGAAAGCTATAGGTGTTAAGGAGAACTAAACTGTAAATTTGGCAACGATACTCTGCATAACTTCAGCAAGACTGGCAAGCTCTTGACTCGCGGATGAAATTTCTTGAATAGATGCTGTCTGTTCTTCAACAGAAGCAGATGCTTCCTCTGTACCAGCAGCATTTTCCTCTGCGATAGATGATAGATTTTCCATCACACTGACAATGCTATTTTTCTTGGTGTTCATTGTCTGTCCTGAGTCTTTAATTGTGTCGATTATGCTTTGCATGCTATCGACAGATACCTTTATACCGTCGAACTTAGAACTTGTGGTGTCCACACTCTCGGTTTGTGTGGCAACAATCTCTTTAGCGTACTCAATTGTTTTAACCGCTTGATTGGCTTTTTCCATAAGGTCTTGGATGGTTTCAGAAATATCGCTGGTGAATTTTCTAGATTGCTCTGCCAAGACTCTTATTTCATCGGCAACAACCGCAAAGCCGCGTCCAGATTCACCTGCACGTGCAGCCTCAATAGCTGCATTAAGAGCGAGTAAGTTTGTTTGATCTGCAATGCTGTTAATCATCTGACTGGCTTCTTCTATGCGCTCCGCACTGTTGTTGGTATCTAAAATAATGTTGTATACAGAATCTGAAGCCTCGGAATTCTTCTTGGTTTCATTTATGAGTGTTTGAATGGCAACGAGACCTTCATCTTTGAGAGCATCCACTTCTTTGGCAGCGGTATATAGCTCGCCGACAAGTTCTTGTTCGCTTTCTATTAAATCACCCAATTCACTTACTTCAAAGACACCGCTTTCTGTGCTCTTGGCCTGTTCAGTGGCACCTTGGGCTATTTCTGTAATCGCTCTAGCAATTTCTGTTGACGACTCCCCAGTTACACCGGAGGTGCTTGCAAGTTCTTGCGAAGAGGCTGATAGAAGTTCTGCATTTTCTGCAAGACTCCTAATAATATCTATAAGGCTATTGTGAATTTTCTTAAGGGCAGTGGCGAGGGAGCCCATTTCATCTTTTCGTGAAAGCAGTCCTTCAGGGAAGGGCTGTGTCAAATCATATGATGCGATGTGGTCCATGGTTTCATTAATCTGGTTGATAGGTTTTGCAACGCTACGGGTAATGAAAATGGAGATAAAAATGCCAAGGACGAGCGCTAGTCCTGTAATAATAATATTACCCCTCATAGAGCTTTCTTCGAGGTTGGCAATGAATCCGTTTACACCTTCTTGAATAGTAAGGGCCAGAGCTGAAGCTTCCGCAGCGCTGGTGCGCATTTCATCTTGTTCTGTTTGCTGCTCTTGAACAAGAGTGTAGTATTTTTCAAATGCTGTTTCATATAATTCTAAAGCTGCAATGGCCTTGTCCACTTGTTCTAGTACGGCAGGGTCATTCAATGTGCTTTTAACCGTATCGAGTGTTTTATGGGTATCTTGTAAATGCACTCGTAGGGAATCCGCATTCACATCGCTTTCTGTTGCAATAAATTTATTGGCAGAAATGCGAACTTCCATGTAAGCGTCAAAAACCTCTTTAAGCAGTCTATAGTTGCTAAATGCCGCTTGAATTTCCTCAGGCGTGGATAGACCACGAATGTATTCAGTTTCAAGAAGAAGGGTTTCTCTGATGGCATCAATTGTATTTGCAGCAGCGTTTGCGCGCTGGATGCCCTGTTCAACCTTTTCGTTTTCTAGGGCCACATAATTGTTAAACTCTGACCTGAAGTTTTCTGTGGCAGTGACGAGTTTATTGGCATTTTCTCTATTTGTTTGAGAAAGCATGAGGGTTTCCACTTCTGAAACGAGGTTCACACTCTCATCAAGATATGCGTTGACAAGATCTGCTGTTTCAAAAGAACCATCGGCTTCAAATCGAACCTGTTCTATTCTAGCAAGTGCTAGGTTCATTTCACTCTGGGTGGTCTTGTTCTTAATCTCGACTTGATATGCAATGTCCTGAAAATTTGTAATGCTTGTATAGGCAACAACAAGCAAAAGTAGAATAATGAGTCCAAAACCTATTCCTAGTTTCCAACCCAAGTTAAGGTCGGTAAAACCAAATTTTCCAAATAACTTCTTGCCCATAAAAGTCCTCCTTAATAATTGTACGGTTTTCGATTGTTCAGGCTTTCAAAATAATAAGTGCAGTTCTTACATGCCTTCTAAATATTCAGTATAATTCCCAAAATATAATAAATGATCGAATGGAAGTAAGCTTTGAAAGCTATTTATATAGGTCTTTTATACCGTATTGGTGTTCCTTTAATCATGAAAATATCACTATTTTTATATAGTATTATGACCTTGGATCTATAAAGCCAGTTTACTCAAGCGGTATGGGATTTCTAAAGATTCATGAAGATCATATTTAAGGAGGGCTGTTTTCTAATATTGCGCACAATAAGGGAAAATATGTGCCTGTCATGAACTCAAAAAAACCCCAGCTTGATTGTTTTCTAATCAAGCTGGGGTAATATCAATAAGTTTATTTAAGTTCAATGTTTACAGGGTCATCGCAGCCGCAGTTTTTACTCCTGCTTTTAGAACCGCCGCCATGAGGACAACCGATACATTTTGCTCCGTTTTTCTTCTCAATAACCACTTTAGTAATAGAAAGAGATAGAATGGCTAAAATTATAGCAGCTACAATAAAGTTTCCCATATTAAACACCTATGCCTTTTGAGATGCAACTCGTAGAGTCGCTTTCTCGTCACCTTTTTTCATTAAGTACACTACATATGCGATCATGCCTGCCACTGCAATACCACCAGGAACGAATCCAGCACCTAGTGTTCCAGATGTTAGAAGCGTCCCAAACTGGTATGTTATGAAGGCAACTGTATAGCCCATGCCAAACTGGAAGGCTATGCCGCCCCACAGCCACTTCTTATCTTCCATTTCCGAGTTCATAGCGCCAATGGCTGCGAAGCATGGTGGTGTGAAGAGGTTAAACATGAGGTAAGCTAAGGCTGCAACAGATGTGAGCCCCATAACGCTTGCAATATCAGCTTGACCGCCAACAACAGCAAGTTCTTCTGTGTCGATGAAGTTGGTAATTGAATACACAACCGCCAGGGTGCCAACAACATTTTCTTTTGCTATAAAGCCTGTGATTGCAGCTGCTGCAAGTTGCCATACACCAAAACCAAGTGGGATTAGAAGCACTGCAAATGGGGAAGCTAAACTTGCAAGAATGCTTGTGTTTTCTGCGCCTTCAGCCACAACTTCAAAGCTCCAATTGAAGGTTTGCATAATTTGAACAGCAGCATTACAAAGTAAGATGATAGTACCAGCTTTAATGATAAATGCCTTTGCACGTGAGAACATGGAAACTGTGGCACGCTTAATGCTTGGGAATCTGTATTCAGGTAGTTCCATGATGAAGAATGAACGTGCATTCTTTTCGCCAGTGATGCGAACCACCATAAGGGCACCTAGGATAATAATTGCAATACCCATAAAGTACATAGAGGTTCCAACCCAAGCGGCGTCATCAAAGAATACACCTGCAAATAGGGCGATAACAGGAAGCTTTGCACCACATGGCATAAATGGTGTCAGCATGGCTGTTGTACGTCTTTGTCTTTCGTTCTTAATTGTTCGAGTGGCCATAACACCAGGGATAGCACAACCTGTACCAATAACCATTGGAATGATTGACTTACCTGAAAGACCAACTTTTTTAAAGAATCTATCCATAATAACCGCAACTCTTGCCATGTAACCACAATCTTCAAGAAGGGCTAGAAGGAAGAATAGAACCATAATAAGGGGAAGGAAACCAACAACAGCCCCAACACCACCTATAATACCATCAAGAAGGAGAGAACTGAGTATCGGCGAGACACTTTCACCGATGCTGCTTTCAACCATAGCGTAAAGACCATCAATCCATCCTACAAGCGTGTCGGCAACAAGGGGTCCCAGATGTTCCTGAGATATTGCGAATACAGCCCACATAATGACTGCGAATATTGGCAGGCCAAGAACCTTATGTGCAAGAATCCTGTCCACTGTGTCTTGCTTTGTTTGTGCACTGCTACTTATTTTGCGTTTTTCAACAGATGCAACAATCTTCTTAACAAAATTGAATCGTTTTTTATCAGAAGCTTCAACGGATGCTTTGCTTGACAAGTCAACAGAACTTGATGTGAATGGAGATTTTTGCCCCTGACCCGCACATTCTACCGCCTTAGTGATAAGCTTTGATAGACCATTGTCGCTCCCCTTTGTTGAAATGGTTTCAATAACAGGGCAACCAAGCTTGTCACTTAATTGTTTAACATCAATGGACGTTTGCTTTTTCTTTGTTAGGTCACTCTTGTTAAGCGCTACAACAACCGGAATATCAAGTTCAAGAAGCTGTGTTGTGAAGAAAAGACTTCGACTTAGATTTGTTGCATCAACAATGTTAATAATGACATCTGGAGATTCATTTTTTACGAACTCACTCGTAATGCTCTCCTCAGATGTGAATGGAGACATGGAGTAGGCCCCGGGTAGATCGACCGCTGTTATTGCAGTTCCTGTTTTATTTATATTGGCCTTGATTTCGCCTTCCTTTTTATCAACAGTAACACCTGCCCAGTTGCCGACATGTTCAATCTTGCCTGTAATGGCATTGAATAAAGTGGTTTTACCACTATTGGGATTTCCCGTCAGTGCTATTTTCATGACATCCTCCTACAAAATAAGTAATGTTGTTAGCTTTGGCTAACTTTTAAAGTAAAAAAGATATAGATAAGTGCATATATTGTGGTTAGCACGATGTTAACTCGGGCTAACTTTTATGACATAAAGAAGTATCATTAAATAATGATAGCTTCAGCCAGTTCTTGATCGATGCTGTAACGGGCATCTTTAACAGATATAACATAGTTCTCAGCAAGCTGGGAAATAACCGTCACAGTTTCGCCCTCATAACAACCGAGGGTGAATAGAAAGTTCTTAAGAGCTTCATCATCAGCACGGACTTCTTTTATTGTATATTCCACGTCTATTTCAGCTTGTGAAAGGTTTGATGCTCTGCCACCTGTTGATTTAGATTGAGTCATTGATTTGTTTTTTAATACATGTTCCATTCTAATTCCCCCAGGGTCATTTTAGCTTGACTTCAATATTATTCTCTCTTAAATAAGTTTTAATGGAATCAATCATGTTATCACTCAAGATATGTTCCATCTTACATGCATTCTCAGAAGCTTCATCTGGTGGAAGATTGAGAGAATGTTCAAGAAAAAGTGATATGAGTTGATGTTCTTGGTAAATCTTTTCTGAACGCGATCGGCCTTCACTTGTTAATGTGATACTACCATAGGCTTCTTTGCTGATAAGACCTTTTTCCTTAAGCTGTTTCATAGCTTTAGAAACACTTGGTTTAGAGACACCTAAACGTTTGGCAATGTCAACAACATGGGCATGGCCATGATTCTTTTCAAGCAGATATACAGTTTCAAGATACATTTCTGTCGATTCACTGACGCTCATAGGCACACTCCCAACTCGGTATAATTTAGAGGCCACTTAAAATTGTTAGCCTTGGTTAACACGTTGATTGTATCGCTATGACTATTGCTTGTCAAGGGATTAACTAATAAGAAATTTTAAAGTATTGAAAGGATTGGCTTTGACTTAAATTGCACTAAAAAGGTAGTGTTTGTAATACGACGGGCGTTTTAGCCTAGTGCCACTTCGACCTAACAATTTGGTGTTTCTCAAGTGGAGAAGGGTGAAGTCCTTCTAATTCAGAATGAAAAAAGGAACAAGACGGCTAAGTCTTGTTCCAAAAACAATTATAAGTTTAGGAAACCCTAATCTTTTTATTGGCATGGTTCACTGTCATCCATGAGTTCACTTATTCGTCCATCGAAATGGACAGTGGCAGACTCTTAAGTTGTTTTCTGGTCCCACTGACTCGGTGCTTACTAAATATGTAATGAGATAGGTGCGCCGTTATCTGGTTTGTACTGGCGCTTTATAAAGGATGCCATCTAAAAGGACGGACATGGACAGTTCTCCACGGGAGAGTAGGTCAAACCCGCCTTGAGAAATGCACCAATCATAGAAGACCCCTCTATAGTTGCTGACTATAATCTGTACCAGTTCAAATGGACTCCTGTCACTTCGTATATCCTCTAGTTTCTGACCTTCCTCGACAATATCCATGAGTATTCTATAAAATGGTCTGTCTGGATCTAGAAAGCCTGAATTGTCACTGTTGCTGTCTAACATATAACCATAAATAACGCCCATTAGTTCCCAGCCGACTTCTTCACCAATCCACGTATATACATATTTTGTAAAGGCCATAAGCTTTTCCGGTGTGGTTGGAAGAGTATCAATTGTTTTCTTGTAGTTGAGATAATGGTTGTCGTCATCCATGTAATGTTCGTTGAGAACATCGGATTTCGTGTCGAAATGAGTGTAGAAAGATCCCTTTGAAACATCAGCTTCATTGGTGATTTGTGCAATGCTGACATTGTGGTAGCCATACTTCTGAAAGAGCTTAATAGAAGTCGCCTGAATACGTTCCTTTGTCTCGAGAGACTGGCGTTGCCTAAATGTTAAATTTTCTTTAGAATTTTCCATAAAAAACCCCCACTTTTGTGGTTGACGAAAAGACTCATGCCATGCTATACTGACCGCAGTCACTGACCGCGGTCATTGACTGCGGTCAATATAGTTTTCATGAGGTAAAGCTTATTGCCGTTTATGTTGTATATGTTAATAGTATAACATTGAAAATTGAACAATCAACAGGGGGAGTGGATTATTATGTCTGCTGGAAAGAAGAAGGGCTTTAGCTCTATGGAAGTTCTTGCGCTTGCTTTTGGCGCGATGATCGGTTGGGGATGGGTCATCCTTTCAGGCCTTTGGGTAAGAGATGCTGGTGTGTTAGGGGCATCGATCGCATTCTTACTTGGTGGCGCAATGGTACTCTGTATCGGAATGATTTACGGAGAATTGACCTCTATGATGCCGAGTGATGGTGGTGTCATGAATTTTATTCAGTCAGCTTTCGGACGACGTGCTTCGGCAGTTATCGGCTGGTTGATAATTCTGGCATACGCATCTATTGTGGCTTTTGAAGCTGTGGCATTTGCTGATGTGTTCAATTTTATGATGGACGGACGTCTAAGTTTTGGGTCCCTGTATCAAATTGGGGGCAACGACATTTACGTGGGGTGGCTGTTTGTGGCACTGGCTGCATCGGCTGTAATGACGGCTATCAATCTGAAAGGCGCAGATTGGGCGGTTAAAGTACAGAGTCTTGTAACGGCAATTATACTTGTTTCTGGACTGATTTTACTTGTTGGCAATATTCCAGCTGGGGCTAATGTTGAAGCACTTGGTAATGTAAAAGGTGGATTTAAAGGCATTTTCGGCGTTTTAATCATGACACCATTTATGTTCATGGGATTTGATGTTATACCTCAAACGGCTTCAACAATGGGGATTCAACCTAAGAAACTCGGTAGACTTATTGGTATCTCAGTTCTTATGGCAACAGCATGGTATGTTGGTATTTTAGGATCAGTGGGCAATATTTTAGGTATTGGCGGTGTTCCTGACGATCTTGCAGCGGTTGTGGCTATGAGTCATGCGTGGAACAGTCCTAAGGTTGGCTTTATTATGATTATTGCTGGTCTGGGCGGCATTATAACTTCATGGAATGCATTTCTTATTGGTGGCAGTTTTGCAATCAATACGATGGCAGAGCGTGATATGCTACCAAGCTGGATGGGGAAAAAGAAAAATGGAATTCCTGTAAATGCGCTTATAGTGCTTGGAACCATTTCTTCGGTGGCACCATTTTTCGGTAGAGGTGTTTTGACAAACCTGATTAATGCAGGCAGTTTTGCTATGGTTCTGGTTTATATGATGGCGGTTATATCTTTTATCAAGCTGCGTGTTGTTAAGCCAAAAGCCGATAGACCATACAAAATCAAACAGTGGAAGCTTATCAGTGGCATTGCATTGATGATGACTGTGGGTCTTATTATTTCATGCTTGCCGGGTATGCCGACAGCCTTAACTGATATTGAACTCAATATGGTTATGGGATGGTTTGCCTTAGGTGGAGCGATTATGGCCTTTAGAAAGGTCGAGTCGCGTATGGGAAGACGCAGAAAATCAACTGTTGATCTAAGCCAAGTGACACCTGCTACAAAACGCATATAGTCTTTGAGCTGTATCGCCTTATACTATTAATTTATTTGAACTAATTTTATAAGCCTAGATTATACAATCTCAACAGGAGGTTCTAATCTAGAGCGTCTTGATTGAAATTTTTTAGGAGCTGTTATTTGCGAACAGCTCCTTTTTATATGGGGATTTTTAGAGGCCAGAGGTCAGTTCCCGCCGCCACAGCCCATACGATAGGAGCTTGTGGTGCTAAGCAGACAAGTGCTTGAAAAAGAAATAGTGGGGAACCGAATGATCCAGTCCCCAAAATGAAAAATCCCGACAGGTCATGATGGTTGATCACCAGGTCCTTGTCGGGATTTTAAGGATAAATTATTATTTATTTAACTTATGCATTGTCTGAATCAATTTTGAATTCACCAACTGAGTCCTTCAGTTGACGCATCATTTCTTCTAGACCATGAATTGTTCTTGCAATCTCCTCGACTGAGGCTGTTTGTTCTTCTGTGGAAGCAGCCACTTCTTCAGAGTTGGAAGCAGAGGTTTCAGAAGCCTGCTCCACCTTTGAAATTTCATTTTTAACGTAGTCAATGGCCTGGTTGATCTTATCTGTTTTGTCTTTAAGATCAATCATTCTGTCCCTTGTCATTGTGACACCACTTTCAATGTCATTAAAGGACTCAGCCACCTGAACAAGTAGCTTGCTGCCTGTTTGTGACTCGTTGCTGCCCTCGCCAATGGCTCTCAGGGCTTCTTTTGAACTGACTTGAGTTTTTTCAATCAGCATGCGGATGTTTTCTGTTGAGTTACGTGATTCCTCAGCCAGTTTGCGGATTTCATCAGCAACCACTGCAAAACCGCGGCCGTGTTCACCAGCACGAGCGGCCTCGATGGAAGCATTGAGGGCAAGCAGGTTGGTTTGTTCAGCGATGCCGTTGATAATATCAATGATAGAACCAATTTGATTGGCGATTTCACCCATTTCTTGCATTTGAGCAGAAGCACCTTCTACGCTGGTTTGAATTTTTGTCATTTGTTCAGACATGGTTCTTACTTTTTCCTGGGCTTCCTGAACGGTTACAAAGTTGCTGTTAGACCCTTCTGCAACGGTTTCAGATGCCTGCTGAACCAACTTGACATTGGATAGGACTTCATCCAGATTTTCAGAAGTATCATTGATGACACGAACTTGTGTCTCTGCACCTTGAGCAACTTCTTGAGTGGCAAGGGCAATTTGCTCTGTGACTTCAGTCACTTGTGTGGCTGTGTCAGAAAGTTGGGCTGTGGCTTCAAAAACATCCCCACTGATGTTGTTTATATCTCGTATCATTGATCGTAAGCTTAAAACCATTTCGTTAAAAGAGTTAGACATTTCTCCAACTTCATCTGTTGAATTGACTGTCACAGTATTGCTTAGATTCCCTGAAGCTGCATCTTTAGCAATGAGGGTGAGTCTTTTAAGAGGCTTAATGGCTATATGTATAGAGAAGTACACAATAACAGCAGAAATAATTGTTGCGATAAGACCGGTAATAACGGCCTGCATTATCATGGACTCAACGTCTCGATCAAGCTGTTCAAGCGAGATGCCTGCATTGACAATACCTATGAATTCACCGTCAACATACAGGGGAACAAGGCAGTCATAAGTGTGTATGATTTGACCTTCAAAGTTCCAATCAAATTCAGATGAGACAGGTTCTTGTGTTTCTAAAACCTTCTGTACATTGGCGTCATCCGACAGGTCCAGACCAATACGGTCTTCAATATTGTGTGCAATGGCCATAGAACTCTTATCTATAATCAGTGCATAATTGATGGAGTCGTCTGTAACGCTTTTTTCAATAACAGCTTGGAAATTTGTGGTTTTCTTCAGTTCTTCAATGACGCTGGCTTCAATACCAACCTGAACCACATATCCATTTGCGAGTCGAGCACCGCCATATTTATATTCCTTGCCATCGACATCACTTTTGCGTACAGGTTCAGAAGTGAAATCTTTTGTGCCTGAAAAGACAGAGGAAAGGGCGTGATCGCTTGGATAAACATAATCAAGATTGCCAGACATATTTGAGAAAATAATTTTTCTGGAATTGTCAGCAATATTGATTTCACTAATGTTGAGACTCTTTGAGATATCTTCAAGATATTCATTGGTAATGACTTCTTTTTGTCCAATCAGATAAGATAGACTTGTGACCTTATCAGCCAGCATGTCTTCAGTGATTTTTTGAAACTCCTGAGAGAAATCAATCTGATCAGCAATTTCCCGAACCTTGTTCATGCCGTTTGTTTTGGCTTCATCAATAAGTCTTACCCTCGCTTGACCAACAAGAATTGTTGTTAGAGAAAGTGACACAATGGCCAAAATACAGACGATAACTAATGCGAGTTTCGCTTTTAAACTCATAGATATTCGTTTTTTCTTCTGTTTCATTCATAATCTCCTTAATACATAGTCCCAGTGACCTAGATCCCTATATCATGTAAAGAATAGAGACTATTTGCAGACCTGTCAACAATGTCAAAAATCTGACACTTGGTTAGAATTGTTATAAAATAAACGATTTAGACTGATAAAATATTTTTCCAAAAGTAAGAAATGTGAAAGTGTTTTCCTACTATGAGCCTTGGTAATTGAGGCAAATGACAAGGTGAGCTATCTGAAATTTTTGAAAACATAGCTTGACAAAGGGAAAATAAATGTCTATATTGTTCTTTAAAACAAGCATATTGCAAATCGATGATGGGACATAGTAAAAGTATTGATGCTTTTTAGGGAAAAGAGTTCACCGACTGAAAGACTCTTAAGCGAATCATATTTTGAACCTAGCCCAGAGAATGTGGTAAAGCCACACGGATTGGTCCGATAAAGCCAGCACAAGATAGCATTATGCTAATTAGAGTGGTACCGCGACCTTTCGCCTCTACAAAGAGGTGAGGGGTCTTTTTTGTACGCGAAAGGCAAAGCCACTGCATGATTTTTTGTGACAAGGTAAAAATTTGAAGCCCCTTCACATTTTTACCTTGTCACAAAAAATCATATATGGCGCGCCTCGCGACACAGAGCAACCCAAGGTTGCGCAGTGGAAATACCAAAGTATCCAAACCACCCAAGCAGAACTGCCTGCAGTTCCAAAAACAATCAAAACCAATAATGAGAATCAACAAGGAGGTTTAAAAATGGCGAAAAAACAAACAGATGATTTTGTAAAAGAGATCACAAAAATGGAAGATGACTTTCCACAGTGGTATACGGATGTCATTAAAAAAACGGATTTGGTTGATTACTCACCCGTAAAGGGATTTATGGTTATAAAACCTTATGGCTATGCCCTATGGGAGGCCATCCAACAAGATCTTGATGCAAGGTTTAAAGCCACAGGTCACAAGAATGTCTACTTCCCACTTCTTATTCCAGAGAGCCTTTTGAATAAGGAAAAAGAACACGTGGAAGGGTTCGCACCTGAAGTGGCATGGGTGACACATGGTGGGTCCCAAGAGCTTGAAGAGAGACTTTGCGTGAGACCAACATCGGAAACCATTATTTGTTCAATGTATTCAAAATGGCTACGCTCTTATAGAGAACTGCCTTACTTATATAATCAGTGGTGCTCGGTTGTACGGTGGGAAAAATCAACACGCCCATTCTTAAGAACATCAGAGTTCCTGTGGCAAGAAGGACACACCCTGCATGAAACCGCAGACGAAGCACAAGAAGAAACGCTTCAAATGCTTTCGATTTACAAGCAAATGTGTGAGGAACTCTTAGCCATTCCAGTTGTAGATGGTCTAAAAAGTGAGAGTGAAAAGTTTGCAGGGGCCCATCAAACCTACACAATAGAAGCTCTTATGCATGATGGAAAAGCCCTTCAGTCAGGCACTTCACACAACTTGGGTCAGCACTTTACAAAGGCCTTTGATATATCCTTCCAAGGACGTACAGGGGAAGAAGAGCACCCATTCCATACATCGTGGGGGGTATCCACTCGGCTTATTGGTGGACTCATCATGGTACACAGTGACAACAGAGGTCTTGTTCTACCGCCTCGAATTGCACCAACACAGGTCATGATTATACCAATCGCACAGAAGAAAGAAGGGGTTCTTGACAAGGCCTACGAACTTAAGGCTGCCCTTCAAAATGCTGATATTCGAGTGGATATTGACGACAGTCCAAATCAGTCTCCTGGCTGGAAGTTTAATGAATACGAAATGAAGGGCATGCCACTTCGCGTAGAAATTGGTCCAAGAGATATAAAAAACAATCAAGCTGTTGTTGTTAGAAGAGACACCCTTGAAAAGCAGTTCATTTCTCTTGATGATTTTGACAAGACAATCAAAGACCTTCTTGAGACAATGCAAAGTGAAATGCTAGAAAAGGCAAGGGAAGAAAGAGACAAAAAAACATATGCCATTGAAAGCTATGAGGATTTCAAAGTCAAGCAAAAAGAAAATCCTGGTTTTGCAAAGGGTATGTGGTGCGGTTGTCCAGAGTGTGAAGCAAAAATCAAGGAAGACACAGGCGCGACTATCCGTTGTATTCCATTTGAACAAGAAGATCTTGGACCAACATGCCACTTCTGTGGTGAGCCTGCAAAGCATATGGTTTATGTGGCGAGGGCCTACTAATTTATCAAGAATGAATCAGGTTAAAAATCCCCTGAGACGGATAAAGCAATAATATAAATTAAGAAAAAATGACCATAAGAAAACGAGGCCACTGAACATTCAAATGTTTGGTGGTCTTTTTCTATGCCCTTCAAGGAAGAGCCCTATAGAACAAGAAACAAGAAGCAAGAAGCAAGAACCTAAAATGGATTTTGCAAACGCATAACATGTCAATCTTTTATACACGGGAAATGCACAAAACCACAATAACAGGGAATGACTTGGTTATGATTTCTAAATAATGGTATGATATTTTTAAGTGGACAGAGCCACCACAATGAATGTATATTCCATAATGGGTGAATTTAAGAATTCTTGAATACATTTATCTGCAGTGCTCAAAAGGGCTAAAATAGAGACCTTACCCCTACGAAATACATTAAAGAACCATGAAGTGACCCTATGCAAGGCAGTGAAAAACGTATATTATGTGTTAAAACATTTAAATTAAGCGTTTACAAAATTGCGCAAGCAAGTCAGTGGGTGACCATTATTCTGCTGGTTGCTCAAACATGTGTTAGGAGGTTTATGTGTTTTTTACAAGACAACCGCTGGTTGAATCAGTTATGAGTAAAATGATGCCTAAAATTTACGAACAAGGCTCTATTTACGAAGCTCTAACATATATGCTACATAGCGGTACGACAGATATATTTGTGACAGATAAAGATGATGTTATTATCGGTCTGATCACAATGACAGACATTTCTCGAATGGTGAGAAATGATGAAGGCCTTGATCTCCCTGTCTGGATGAAGATGCGCAAGAATATGATCACCATTGAGGTTGGAACATCAATTTTGACCGCCCGTGATCTTATGATTAAAAACAATGTGGGTCGAGTGCCAGTCGTGAGAGACGGACGGATTTGCGGTGTTATACGAAACAATGAAATCATGAAGCACTTTTACATGAACATGGAAGAATCATGGAAGCGCCTTAATATATTCATTGATTCCCTACATGAGTCAGTCTGTGTGGTAGACGCTGTGGGAGAAGTGGTTATATGGAACAAGCAGTCAGAGGAGCTATACGGATTAAGTGCCGATGAAGTGATTGGCAAACCTCTGAGCACATATTTCCCAGATGCTCTTATTCTCCAAGTCCTTAAAACCAAGACAGACCATGACAGTGTTTGTCATGAACCGAGACCAAACTATCAGGTGGCTATTAGTGCGTCCCCTCTTTTTGCGGATGATGGCACATTTATTGGAGCCATATCGTCGGAACGAGATATTTCAGAGGTTAAGCAGTTAAGTGACGAGTTGTCCCGTATGAACGAAACGGTGCACTACCTTGAAAAAATGGTGGATTCCATAGGCGAGAACGTTTTTGGCACCATCATTGGGACAAGCCCAGTGATAAAAGAATCTATTGAGCTTTCAAAGCGGGTTGCAAAATCAACGGCCAGCATTCTTATACGGGGTGAAAGTGGCACCGGAAAAGAAGTTTTTGCTAGGGCCATCTACAAGGAAAGCGGCTGTGAAGGCCTTTTCATACCTGTTAACTGTAGCGCCGTGCCAGACCAGCTTTTTGAGAGTGAATTTTTTGGCTATGAGTCAGGAGCCTTTACAGGAGCTAGTAAAAAGGGAAAAATGGGTATTTTTGAACTGGCAAATAACGGTGTTGTCTTTCTTGATGAGATCGCAGACTTGCCGATGCATATGCAGGCAAAACTCCTTCGAGTCTTACAGGAAGGGGAAGTTAGACGGGTTGGTGCTGAGAAAAATAGGGAGATTAACTGTCGTATAATTTCGGCAACCAACAAAGACCTAAAGAAGATGGTTATTGATGGGACCTTCCGAGAAGACTTATACTTTAGGTTGAATGTTATTCAACTTTCCTTGCCACCTCTTCGGGAACGAAAGGAAGACATTGAAGTTCTTGCATATAGCTTTCTAAAAGAAATCAGTCAGAAAAATAAAATGCAAATGCCAATCATAGAAGATGGTGTCATAGAAGCCTTGCAGTCTTACGAGTGGAAGGGCAATATCAGAGAGCTTAAGAATATAGTAGAATCTATGACTGTTCTTAGTGAAAACGGCAAGATCACCATAGACTCTGTACCAAAATATATTCTTAAAGATGTTGATCCATCAGAATTCACACACACTGTCCTGCTTGATGATGATATGGACTTAATCAAGAAGATAGAGCGTGTTGAAAAACAGACAATCGAAAAAGCACTCGAATTGTCGGGCGGCAAGAAGGCCAAAGCAGCCAAGCTTCTCAAAATACCAAGAAGCACCCTGTATTATAAAATTGAGCAGTATAACATAGACGTTTAGACCCTTATTATTCATGCTTGAAAACAAAATAGACCAGTGACACTGGACCGCAAAATTCCCAAAAGGGGTTTTTGCGGTCTTTTTAATTCTTTTAACAATACAGGTGTTTGTTTGTTGAAAGTCATACGTAAGCATAATTTCGAAGAGAAACAAATTGTGAAAAAATAGGCGATTCATCATGGTTTGATCGGGTGGATGCCTATTATATAGGAAGCTTAGATCTTTCATAAAAATCATACAATTTAAATAATGTCAAAATACCGACACGTGTCAGAAAACTGACGAAACCTCCACGAGGGTCTGTTTAACTTACTCCATAATTCGAATGAATAAAAAACCACCAAAAAAAGGTGTCAGTATTTCGACGTTTTCAATAAAATTCTTGGGAAAAGGCTGAAAATAAGCCGTAATTGTAAAAAAATGTAGGGCTTATATTAAAAACGCAAATGCCGAACCAAATCTTATTTATTTTTTTTATAATTCCATAAACCTGTTGTTCCAAGGCTTTGCTAGGGGTATACAAAAATGTTTTGACATAACTTTATCAAAGTTGGCACGGATAATGCGTTAAGAATATAACGGAATATGAAATGCTGAAAGGAGGCATGATGTCATGAATGATTCAATAATACGTCTTCCACTGAAACAACATGTTGGCGCACCCTGTGAGCCTGTTGTTGAAGTAGGGACAGATATAAAGCGCGGACAGCTGGTAGCAAAACCAACTGGTCTTGGCGCAAGAATCCACTCAAGTGTGGATGGCACAGTTAAAAGTGTCACTGAAAATGAAATTCAGATTGAGAAGCACGCTGAACAATCTGATTCATTTGAACCAATTGAAGCATTTAAAACAAACTTAGAAGCGGTTGAACTGGCTGGTATTGTAGGTGCCGGCGGTGCAGGATTCCCAGCACATGTTAAGTTCAACGTTGATCTTGCCGGAGGTGTGGTTATTGCCAACGCCGCAGAATGTGAACCTGTGCTAAAGCACAATGTCGCATACATGGAGTCTTCGGCAGAGCAGATTGTAAAGGGTCTGGCTTACGTTATGGAAATGACAAAAGCATCTAAGGGTCTGATTGCAATCAAACCAAAACATAAAATGGCTTGTTCGGTCTTTGAAAAGCATGTGGCCAACTACAGTTCTATTGAACTGGGTCTACTGCCTGACATGTACCCAGCAGGTGACGAGCGTGTTATCGTAAGAGAACTGCTTGGTGTAGAACTAAAGCCTGGTCAGCTTCCACTGGAAGCAGGCGCGGTTGTGTCAAACACTGAGACGCTTAAAAACGTGACACGTGCCATCGAAGAAAAGCGCCCAGTTATTTCAAAAGACTTAACAGTGGGTGGCCGAGTAAAAGATGCAAAAGAAGGTCGAGTGTTCATGGATGTGCCTCTAGGCACACCAGTTGGTGAACTTATCGAAGCTTGTGGCGGATTTGAAATCGGCTCAGGCGAAATTGTAATGGGTGGGCCATTCACGGGCAAGAGAAGCTCAAGTGAAGATGTCGTAAATAAAATGACAGGCGGTATCCTAGTGGCAACAGAGTTCCCAAATGACAAACGTAAAGTTGGTGTGATTGCCTGTGAGTGCGGCGCAGATGAGCCGCGTCTAAGAGAAATCGCTGAGTCAATGGGTGCTGAAGTTGTTGCAGCAGAGAAGTGCAAGAGAATGACAGAAGTCAACGGCCGTTTTAGATGTGATCTACCAGGTTCATGTCCTGGACAGACTGAGAAAGTTCTAAAGTTACGCAAGGAAGGGGCACAGATCATTCTGACTGGCACTTGCGAGGATTGAACGAACACAGTCATGAAAGTGGCACCTAGGTTAGGTGTCCCGGTATATCACAGCACAGACCACGTTCTAAGAGGCGCAGGTCACAGGCTGTATAGAAGAACTAAATCATAAGTGAAGTGAACCTCTCGATTAAGTCGAGTTGAGCTAAGCAGTCTGGGGATTCCCACGGTCATGGTGCCCTGGACTGCACCCGAATATATAAAATAATTTTGTTGAGTTAAGGAGGCGATTGTATGTCGATTACTGCCGAAACGGCTAAGGCGCATGCAAAGGATCCAGCGGTTTCATGCTGTAGATTCGAAGCGGGTACAATTTTTGATGTAGCAAATCTTGAAGATCCAGCTATATTTCCAGATCTAGAGGACTCAGGTCTTCTTGAAATTAATGATGATTGCCTGACGATTGAACAGGTACTAGGCGCAAAGCTTATTGAAACAGTTGACGCGTTAACACCACTTAAGGCTGAAATGTTTGAAGGCCTAAACGCTGTTGAAGCGGCTCCAGCGGAAGCTGAAGTTGTTGAAGAAGTTGTTGAAGCAGCACCAGCACCAGCTCAAACTGTTGCAGCTGTTCAGCAAACAACATATGGAGGTCAGGTCTTGAAGATTGAAATCGGTGAAGGCAAGGATATCAAACTTGAAATTCCTATGTCTGTTGCATCTGCACCAGCTGCTGTAGCGCAGACTGCTGCACCAGCACCAGTTGATGAAGCTGCTGCGACTTCTGCTCCTGCAGTTGCTGCACCAGTTGAAGAAAAAGTTGTTCGTGAACTAACGAAAAAGCACTACAAAATCACAGAAGTTTTAACTGGTCCTGAAACAAAGATCGAAGGCAGCACACTTTACGTACGTGAAGACATCTGTAAAGATGCAGTTGCACAAGATGATCTTGTTGTAGATATGAAGTTTGAAATCATCACACCAGCTATGTACGACAAGTGCAGTGAAACAATCATGGACGTTCAGCCTATCGCAACTAAAGAAGAAGGCGAAATCGGTCATGGTATCACTAGAACACTTGACGGCGTTATCGTTGTTCTAACAGGTGTTGATGAAAATGGCGTTCAGATTGGTGAATTCGGTTCTTCTGAAGGTATCATCGAGCGTAACGTAATGTGGGGACGTCCTGGTGCTCCAGACCACGGTGAATTCTTCGTTAAGACAGAAGTAACAATCAAAGAAGACACTGGTATGGAAAGACCTGGTCCATTCGCAGCACACAAAGCATCTGATTTTATCACACAAGAAATCAGAAACGCACTTAAAGAAGTGACTCGTGAGCCAGATCACGTTGAAACACTAGCTCAAAAGAGACGCAAGGGCAACAAGAAAGTTGTAATCATCAAGGAAATCATGGGTCAGGGTGCAATGCACGATAACCTAATCCTTCCTGTTGAGCCAGTTGGCGTTCTTGGCGGCAAGCCAAACGTTGACCTTGGTAACGTTCCAGTTATGCTTGCTCCTACAGAAGTACTTGATGGTGGTATCCACGCCCTAGTTTGTATCGGTCCTGCATCGAAAGAAACAAGCCGTCACTACTGGAGAGAGCCACTTGTAATGAAGGCTATGAACGATGAAGAAATCGATCTTTGTGGTGTCATCTTCGTTGGTTCTCCACAGGTTAACTCTGAGAAGTTCTACGTGTCAAACCGTCTTGGTATGATCGTTGAAGCCCTAGACGTTGATGGTGCTATCATCACAACTGAAGGTTTCGGAAACAACCATATCGACTTCGCAAGCCACCACGAACAAGTTGGTTCAAGAGGTATCCCGGTTGTTGGTATGACATTCTCTGCAAACCAAGGTGCTCTTGTTGTAGGTAACCAATACATGACAAACATGATTGACCTGAACAAGTCTGAGCTAGGTATCGAGAACGAAATCCTATCAAACAACACTCTTTGCCCAGAAGACGCAATGCGTGCTCTTACAATGCTAAAGGCCGTTATGTCTGGCGAAGAAATCAAGTCTCCTGAGCGTAAGTGGAATCCAAACGTTAAGCTAAGCAACGTGGACACTATCGAACGTGAACTAGACACTGAATTAGAGCTTACAAACAATGAGCAATCTCTAAAGATGTCTAAGAAGCGCCAGGAAATTTATGAAGCAGATTCAACAAATTAAGTTGAATAATATATAGAGAGAAAATTTGAACGTATTGGAGGCAAATATGCGCGAGCTAAAGTATCAAAGTAACCCAATGTATATGGAGGGCATCATCGTTGCCATTCAGGAAGGTGCTGTAACTATGGATCTGAAGGGCCGTCTTGGTACTCTGAAAGTTCCTAGACGTATGTTAATTTCAGATTATGAGCTGCAACTTGGTCAAGAAGTTGGTTTCATGATGGGACATCCAGAAGTGGTATCTGCTGAGCCGTGCGAACAATACGTCAATAATCAACATCAGATGAAATAAGGAGGACGAAATGGTGTATAAACCAGTTTCGGGGCTTCAATCGGAAATCTTCGTTCCGATTACACCACCACCAGTGTGGACCCCAATCACAAAAGAACTGAAAGAAATGCGTGTTGCTATGGCTACTGCAGCAGGCGTACATCTTAAGACAGACAAAAGATTTAACCTAGCGGGTGACTTCACTTTCCGCGTAATTCCAGGTGACGCACCATCTGCAGACATGATGGTATCTCACGGTGGTTACGATAATGGCGATGTAAACAAGGACATCAACTGCATGTTCCCAATCGATCGTCTTCGTGAACTTGCTGAAGAAGGTTTTATCAAGGAAGTTTCGCCAGTACACTTCGGTTTCATGGGTGGCGGCGGCGACCAAACGAAATTTACAGAAGAAACAGGTCCAGAAATTGCTCGTCAGTTAAAAGAAGCTGATGTAGACGCTGTTCTTCTGACAGCTGGCTGAGGGACTTGCCACCGTACTGCTGTTATTGTACAGCGTGCGATAGAGGAATCGGGGATTCCTACGGTTATTATTGCGGCATTACCACCAGTTGTTCGTCAAAATGGTGCACCACGTGCAGTTGCTCCACTTGTTCCAATGGGTGCAAACGCAGGCGCTCCAAACGATAAAGTAATGCAAACAAATATTGTTAAGGAAAGTCTTGAAGAGATGATGAAAATGTCATCTGCTGGCAAGATTGTTCCACTGAACTACGAATACATTGCACAAGTTTAGAATTCGAAAAGGGTGATGGCATGTCTAAGGAAAGAGTGATCCGAAGACTGACAATCAGATCTTTTCATGTTTCATCAGTTGAGCTCGGAGATAAAACCGAGCTCAGCGGTGAAACGTTGACACTTGATATCTCATTGATTAAGCAGATTGTTGATTCTGACGCTCGAATCAGAGACATATCTGTAACGGTGATCCCACCAAAGGCGACAGCGCCTGAGAAACATGACGTGGAGATCAATACCATTATGGATATTGTTCCTATTTCAACGAAAGTGATAGGCTCAATCGGTGAGGGTGTGACACATACACTTACAGGTGCGGTTGTTATGTTAACGGGTTGTGATGAGAATGGGAAACAAATGGCTGAGTTCGGATCATCCGAAGGGATTCTTTCAGAGAGTCTTGTGCTTGGAAGAGCGGGCACACCAGCTGAAACGGATTTCATTATTCACGTCGATGTGACACTGGCATATGAAGAAGAAGCGGACCGAAACCAACCTATGGCAGCATTTAGAGGGTGCGATATATTTTTACAATCTATCCGAAAGCCCCTAAAGGCCATCAATGGTCGATTGGCAAGTGAAAGCCACATATTTGAAGACAAAGTGCGACCAGGCAAGAAGAAAGTGCTTATTATGAAGCAAGTGGCTGGTCAAGGTGCTATGTACGATAATATGCTTTTCCCAGAGGAACCATCGGGATTCACTGGGGGTCAATCAATTATTGATATTGGAAATGTGCCAATGATTCTATCTCCGAACGAATACCGAGATGGAGCACTAAGGGCTATGACATAGGAGGCGCAAAATGGGAATAGGACCATCTACTAAAGAAACGTCGCTGCATCATTTTCGCGATCCACTACTGGATGTTGTTGACAATGATGATGATATTGATCTGGTAGGTGTACTCGTTGTAGGCACACCTCAAGGAAATACTGAAAAAATGTTTGTCGGTGAACGAGCAGCTGCTTGGGCAGAAGCGGCCCGAGTGGATGGCGTACTAATATCTGTCGATGGCTGGGGAAACTCTCACGTCGATTACGCTAACACTATTGAAGCACTAGGCAAAAGGGGAATACCCGTCTCTGGATTAAGTTTTCAGGGTGTTCAAGGTCGATTTGTTGTAACCAATCCGTACATGGATACAATCGTTGATTTCAACAAGTCCAAAGAGGGCATTGAAACAGAGGTTGTTGGTGAAAACACTGTGAACAGATTGGATGCAAGAAAGGCACTGGCCTTTTTAAAACTGAAAATGCGTTAAAAATCTGTTTTTTTAGAAGCTTCAAAGTGAAAAAAATAACAATTTAGAGATTTAGATCAGCATTAATGAGTGAGAGGAGATTCAAAGTGAAAGCAATCAGAAGTCTAAATGTGGTGGATTCACATACTATGGGCGAACCTACAAGAATTATTGTGGGCGGCGTACCAAATATTCCTGGCAAGACAATGGCAGACAAAAAGAACTACCTAGAAGACAAAATGGATAACCTAAGAACAGCTGTTATGCATGAGCCAAGAGGACATGGCGATATGTTCGGTTCAATCATGACGCCTCCAGTGAATGAGGGCTCTGATTTTGGAATCATTTTCATGGATGGTGGCGGCTACCTAAACATGTGTGGCCACGGTTCTATTGGTGCTATTACTGTAGCGATTGAAACTGGTATGGTTGAAGCGGTTGAGCCATTTACAGAAGTCAAGATGGATACGCCAGCAGGTCTAATCACTGCGCGTGCAGCGGTTAACGATGGTAAGGTAAAAGAAGTATCTATCGTGAACGTTCCAGCTTTCAACTTTATGAGAGATGTTGTTGTTCCAGTGCCATCTATTGGTGATGTGGAAATGGATATTTCTTTTGGCGGCAGCTTCTTTGCTATTGTCGATGCAAGAAAATTAAATGTAAAAGTAGAGCCAAACAATGCATCTAAGCTTCTTGATATGGGTCTGAAAATTCGCGATGCCGTTAACGAGCACGTAGAAGTTAGACACCCAGAACTAAGCCATATCAATAAGGTTGATCTTGTTGAGTTTTTTGATGACCCAACACATGAAGATGCTGACTACAAAAATGTTGTTGTTTTTGGTCAGGGTCAAGTGGACCGCTCGCCATGCGGAACGGGCACGAGTGCAAAACTAGCAACACTTCACGCTAAAGGTCAAATTGGCCACGACGAGCTGTTTGTATACGAAAGTATCCTTGGCACGTTATTTAAGGGGAGAATTGTGGGCGAAGAGATGGTTGGTAAAGAAAAAGCAATCATTCCTGAGATCACAGGTTCAGCTTATATTACAGGCTTTAACCACTTCATCATTGATCCAGAGGATCCAGTGAAGTACGGTTTCAGCTTGAAATAGATTACACAATCATTAAGGAGGAAGACTATGTTAACAGCTGTATTAGGCGTACTGGGGGGACTAACGGCATGGTTCTCAGTAATGTTCGGATTGGACTTTGCTAAGAACAAGAATAACCTTGAGGACAACTCTTGGCCAAAGGTTATGGGTATTGGTTTTGTTACAAACTTCTTTGATACGCTAGGTATTGGTTCTTTTGCACCAACAACTGCACTACTAAAAGGTTTTAAACAAACGAAAGACCGTGTTCTACCAGGTACACTGAATGTATCTTGTACGATTCCCGTGGTTCTAGAAGCATTTATTTTTATTCAAGTTATCGAAGTAGAAACTGTAACACTAGTTAGCATGCTTGCGGCTGCAACAATTGGCGCATGGATTGGTGCTGGTTTTGTATCCAAGCTTCCTGAGAAGAAGATCCAGATGATCATGGGTGTTGCCCTACTGATCACTGCAGGTCTTATGGCTGCTGGTCGCCTAGGCATCATGCCTGGTGGTGGCGAAGCAATTGGTCTTACAGGTGCAAAGCTTATTATCGCTGTAGTGGGTAACTTTATTCTAGGTGCCCTAATGACTGCAGGTATTGGTCTATACGCACCATGTATGGCTCTTATCTACTTCCTAGGTATGTCACCGGCTGTTGCTTTCCCAATCATGATGGGTTCTTGTGCATTCCTAATGCCAGCTGCATCAGTTAAGTTCGTTAAGACTGGCGCATACGACCGTCGTGCGGCAATGGGTATCACACTGGGTGGTATTGTTGGTGTATTCATCGCAGCTTACTTCGTTAAGTCACTTCCACTTGAGATTCTGACTTGGCTTGTAATCGGCGTTATCCTATACACGTCAATCACTATGCTTAAATCTGCATCTAAGCCAGCTTCTGGAGCTGACAGCGCTGCAGCATAAGCAAGTTATTCATTAAATGACTTTACTTTCTCAATCAGAAAAACCTTGTTCCTTTGGAGCAGGGTTTTTCTTTGTTATAATGGTAAAAGAATAGTTGACCACTTAAAGATGAAAACCCTTCCTATAATGATTGATTCATAAATATCTAATAGCTATAGGGATAACTAAGGGAATATATGCTGATATTTTGAAAGTTAAATATCACTTTTGAGGTCAAATCAGATTGTGCGACCTATACGGTCGGGGAAAGTCTAAAGTTAGTGCGTCAAAGAACTTTGGATTTAAGTGGATCAGAAGTGTCTTGATCCATACAGACATGTGACAAGCCAATAGGAGGCGCGGACAATGAAAAATTTATGGACAACAATTCATGTCAAAAACATGGATGAATCAGTTTCGTTTTATACTCAGGTTCTTGATTTAACAGTTGACAAGCGTTACAGCCCAGCAGAGGGTGTTGAAATTGCATTCCTGGGCAGTGGTGAAACCAAGTTTGAGCTTATTAGCACACCTCAAAAAGATGTGACATTCACCAGCTATGTTTCCACAGGCTTTTCTGTTGATTCGGTGGATGCCTTCATAGAACATTTAAAGAATAAGGGGATAGAAATCATTGAAGGTCCTGTTGCACCAAACCCATATGTGAAGTTTTTCTATATTCTTGATCCCAACGGATATCGTATTCAGTTGGTGGAAAACACAAGCCCAGATGGGGCCTAAATCAAATTGGTCTTTGGTAAGACGAGAAGTAGAAAGGAATTGGCATGAGTAAAGTAACATGGAAACCTGGTACAATGATTTATCCTGTGCCAGCAGCTATGATCACTTGTGGGTCTGAACCGGAAAACTACAATATAATAACCATTGCCTGGACTGGGACAATAAATACAGCCCCAGCCATGACATATATATCTGTAAGGAAGGAACGTCACTCTTATAATCTTATAAAAGAGTCTTCAGAGTTTGTCATTAACCTGACCACAGAGGCCCTGGTTCACCCAACGGATTTTTGTGGCGTTCGCTCGGGAAGAGATGTCAATAAATTTGAAGTGACCGGTTTAACGCCAGAGCCGGCCACCCATGTGAAGGCGCCACTTATTAAAGAGTCTCCAGTGAATATTGAGTGCCGTGTGACACAGGTTATCGAACTGGGAAGTCACGATATGTTTATGGCAGAAGTCCTTGCTGTCCATGCTGATGAAGCTTACTTTGATGAAAAAGGTAAGTTCCACTTAGACAAGTCACGTCCAATCTGCTACAGTCACGGGGCCTATTTTGGTCTTGGAGACCAGCTTGGAACCTTTGGCTACTCTGTTATGAAGAAAAAGACAAAACAGCAAAAAGAAAGAAAAAGAAAGACCAGTGAGACCTCTGGAGCGCCTAATGGTCCGAAAAACAAGACCAAGCGAAAGGCCAGCTCGAGTAAGAAAAGAAGTGGTTCGAAAACTTCTAAAAAACGTCATACAAACAAAAAAAAGACCTAGAAAGACCTAAAAAGACCTAGAAAGGTCTTTTTGTTTTTTTGGAATACTGGTTGAATCTTTGTAAATTGAAAAGGTCTTATATAACACTTTGCATAAAAACATTCTGCATAAAGAAAAGGCTCACATAGGACAGAAGAAGAGACAGCGTTGGTGTCAAAATCCATCCAAAGGAAATTCGTCCCAGCTTTTTTAAATTTATATTCCGATCGCCCTTGGCAATGCCTATGCCAATTATAGCCCCTACAACAGCCTGTGAACTGGATACAGGTACAAGTGGAAGGGCTGGCAGATTAAGTGAGAGCAAGAAATTTTGAAGGGATACAGATGCAAATATAAAAAGGACGAAAGAACTTGATAAAACCACCACAAGAGCTGTGGCGGGAGAAATCTTATAAAGATTGTTGCCAACTGTGGTCATAACATTTTTAGAATATGTGAAAATGCCCACAGAAATGGCCAAGGCACCTATAAAAAACAAAATTTGAGTCTTGCTGACTGTGAATAGGCCTAGGTCTAAAGCATTGATCTCCACAGCGTTTACAAAGACCCCCATAACATTGGCAATGTTATTTGCACCTAAAGAATAGGCTCCAAAGGCCCCTACAAGGATAAGACCGAGCCGAATCCAGTAATGGCGCATGAAGAGGTTCATTTTCATGGTCTTGGTTCGGTGCTTGAAAATTTTATAAAAAATGATTGAAAAACTTGCAGATAAGACAGGGCAAAGCACCCAGGTCATAACAATTTTCGAGAGCGTATCAAAACTTGTTGGGCTGGAAGAGAAAAGATTCCATCCAACAATGGCTCCAACAATAGACTGCGATGTTGACACCGGGAGGCCATACTTGGTCATGATAAATATGGTTACAGCAGAAGAAAGCGCCACAATAAAGGCACCGGAAAGGGAAGAAATCGACCCAAGCTTTCCAAGGGTATGGCTGGCGCCCGATCCGCTGGCAACTGCCCCTATAATTACAAAAATACTCATTATAATGGCAGCGGTTCGAAATTTTACAACTTTTGCACCAACAGCTGTTCCAAATAGATTGGCTGCATCATTGGCACCAAGAGACCAGCCGAGAAAAAGTCCGCTTGAAATATAAAAAATTGTGAGCAACATAATATCACCTAGACTTCTCTTTTAATTGTGAAAATAGTGAGCTTGTCACTGATCACTTCAGCGGTGTCGGCAATGTTAGAAACCTTGCTGATAAATCGTTTGAGCTGCATTTTTTCGCTGAGGTCATGAACTTCTCCACCATTGAAAATTTGGTCGTTGATTTTATCCTCTATTAAGTCAGCCTCATGTTCGAAAAATTTGACTTTGCTTGTATGTGATGATACCAAATGCACTTCGTGGAAGAAGGTTCGAGTGGCTGTGAGAAGTGTTTCAGCAGATGCCACCGAGTTCTTTGTCATATCGAGAATGTCCTTGTGAAGACCGGTGGGGAAATTTGGTTTTTGAATGTGAATGTCCTTCGTGATTTCCTCAGCCATGTCAATAATGTCATCCAGGCTTTTAACCAAGGAAAGGACATCAGCCCGTGTATCGGGGAGAAGCATATACTTATAAAGGGAGACCTTGATCTCCTTTTCCAGCTCATCCGCTTCGGATTCAAGATCATTGATACGGAGCATGTGGTCTTTATAAGTGGCTGTATCATCTTCTAAGTAATGGCTCATTGCAGACTCAAATAGGGTTAAACTATTTGAGATAGTATCCAGAAACTTTTCGATTTTTAAGTTGAGTTCTACAGATTTTTTGAAAAATGAATTCATTTAAGTTCCCCCTCTGTCTATTGATACCACTTATGCATGTCGATAAAACGATAGAACGGATCCATTTGATAGTAACATAAAATATGAAAGATATAAATTTGACTTAGAATTTTGGGTATCATATTACAAATGATACAAAATGTAATATTCGTTTTGTTTGGCAACAAATGTGAAAAAACTTTTATCGACATTATTCGACACAGTTTGGCAAATGGAGTATAATAAAGTCCTACAATATTCGAATAACTTAGTGCAAGTGGAGGTGACAGCAATGTTTCCGCAGATGAGAGTCTATATATCAGGCCTTCGTGGCATTGATAAACTAAATGTGTGTGATAATTGCAAAGTGGATGTGGGATGTACAGAGTGTTTTCCAGGAGCGCTTTATCAAAGTGGAACCTGTTCTCTTTGCGGATATAAAGGCAATATAGTGAATGTGGCAATAGCAAGAAAAGTCATGGAGCTTGGCATTAATCCCATAGACTATGCCACCCATGGTCAACTGCTTGTGTATTCAAGTGGCTACTAAAAGGAATAGATAATAGGGCAAGAGGGACAGCGATGTCATGAAGGCGTGGATTGCTAACAGAAATTTCACAGTGTGTACATATTTCGTTAATAATTACACTTTATAATGTACACATAGATAAGTAATCCCCCTACAAAAATAGATTGATATAGTTGTATGCATCCTCCCCCCTAAATGCATATAAGAAGAACACAACCCCAAGACCGCAAAAGCGGAGTGGGGTTGTTTTTTTGCGCGAAATGCAAAGCAAGGCAGTTTTAAATGACAAGCTCAGGATCTGAGAGTTCACTCTCAAGTCCTGAGCTTGTCATTTAAAACTATCTGGCGCGCATCGCGACAGAAGCAATCAAAGATTGCTCTGTGCCACAGTATGTGCAAGGACAGAAGCAATCAAAGATTGCTCTGTACCACAGTATGTGCAAGGACAGAAGCAATCAAAGATTGCTCTGTGCCATAGTATGTGCAAGGACAGAAGCAATCAAAGATTGCTCTGTGTCACAGTATGCGCAAGAAAAGAAGCAATTGAAACCCATCTTATAAGTCGAGTAAATACGATTTACGGTAGGAAAAAAGCATACTTTTAACAGGCCTTTCTTGTGTGTCAACGTGATATAATTAATCTATATAGAAGCCTAAATGCTTTGTGAAGGTTCGTATTTCACAGGCAATCTAGGAAAATGGTGTGGTGTGGACGGAGGATAACATGTATACGGTTGGCAGGGAAATAGAGAATGCCATACAATCTATGATCAGTGTTTCTGAAGCCTTTGCAAAAATGCAGGCAAAGCTAGATGAGACAAACAATGATCTGGGGATGCTGGAAACACTTTTTGATGTGTCCAAGTACATAGGGTCTGATATTGAACCCCATATGGTTATGAATGTGCTTGAAGACAGCGTTAAGGGGGTATTTGGAGCCAGTTACAGCCAAGTGGTTTTCGATGAAAAGTGGAGACATTTGAGCAACTCCAATGATTTGTATGAGCATTTTGATTTTGAAACACTTGATGACAATGTAGAGGATATTCTCGTTGTTGACGATTTGTCAAAGTCAGAAATGACTGCCTTAAGTGATGGATCTGCAATCTTAATCAGGCTTGGAATTGGGAAGGACACTTATGGATTTCTTGTGTGCTATTGGGCGCGAAGCTGTGAAATCAATAAGAGTAAAATTATTTTTTTGCAAATAATAAGCACCCAGGTGAGTGTTTATTTAAAAAGCGCATGTCTTGTGGAAGAGTTTAAGGAAATGGCTGTGTTAGATCCCTTAACAGGAATTTATAATAGGTCATACTTTTCTAATATTGAAGCCACATCCATGCCGGCGCTAGGTGAGAGCATAATCATGTTTGACATTGATCATTTTAAACAAGTCAATGACACCAAGGGCCATCCCTATGGGGACAAAATACTGATAGGGTTTGCAAACATATTAACGGATGTATCTAAAAAAAATGATAGTGTGGCCTTTAAATATGGTGGTGAGGAATTCATTATTCGTGCCTATGGTGGGAAAGACCATGCCCATAAATTGCCTATGAAGCGTGCAGTCGTTTTAAAGAAGAGACGGGATACACGGTTAGTGCGGGCATAAGCACTGTGGGAGATTCATGTAAGGTGGCCACATATACAAACTTAGTGGCCCTGGCCGATGAAGCGCTATATGTTTCCAAGCAGTGTGGACGGGATAGAATCACCCATTCAACAAGTGACATTCAGCTTTTAAAGAAGGCCTCAAAGTCTTTATCGAGTTTATTGTCAAAGTCTTTTAGACAGCATACCCCGATGGGGCTTGTCCGTCTTGATATGCGAAACCATGCAGCCTTTACAGAAGAAGAATTTGAGGATTTGCACGCTACAGTCACGGGCATAAGTCGTATTTATGATGAGGTGTTTTTAACAGCCTCCCTGGATGTGCTTTATATTATCCACGGCAAGGTGGACGTCGATGAATTTATGCACCGAGCCAAGGTTATTTTAAAGGAAAAACATCCAAATTTAGAATATGACATCCATTCTTTAGACGGCGTTTTTAATGAAGTGATTGTACACAGCAGTCGTGTGTCGGAACTCTCTCAAATATTGGGGGCTGAACTTGGATTTTCTTCAGATGTCTTAACGCAAATTAGAATGGCCTGTGAATGGCATGACGTCGGCAAGATCTGTACGGACCCACGGGTCTATAATAAGGAAGAACCTCTCTCGGAAGTAGAGTATGAAGTCATTAAGATGCATTCTTGGCTAAGTTACTGTATTGCCAACGATCATCCATCTATGTCAGCCTTTTCGTCATGGGTATTATACCATCACGAAGATTACAACGGTCGGGGTTACTATGGTTTAAAGGGAAATGATATTCCTTTCCCAGCCCAAGTGATCAGTCTTGTTGATAAGTTTGATGCCCTTACGGAAAACAGGTGCTATAGGCCTGCATATGGTTGGAAAGAGGCCATGGGAATATTAAGAGAAGAATCAGTGAAGTTTGATGACAGCTTGTTTGGTGTTTTCGAAAAACTGGTCAATCAAATGATGATGACCGGTCCAGTTGAACGCGTTCAGTAGGGTCTATAATGACTTAAATCTTCAAAATTAAATGCATTCAAGATAAGAAAAGATGAGCTCAAGGGAGAAATGAGCTCATCTTTTCATTATATCAGGCGCTTGCAAAATTATAGATCTATGCCTTCGACCTGCATATATAGAACTGTTGATTTCAAATGTTTATATATGGTAGGACGAGGGGGCTTGAATGATGATTTGCAAGTCGCTCAACAATGAATATGAAAAGTTGGGTCATATTCACGAACGGTCTAGCTTGCTTTTTTAGATACGGTGCCTTTTTCGTAAGTGTCAATAAAGTCGTTAAGAGATTTTACAACCAATCCTGTAAGGCCTACAAGGGCGATCAGGTTGGGAACAACCATGAGGGCATTGAATGAGTCTGCTAGGCTCCAAACGAGTTCCACATCAAGGAGCGGACCAATAATTATGCCAGCGAGAACGACCATTCTATATCCTAGAATCCCTCTTGACCCAAAGAGGTACTTGATGTTTTGTTCCCCAAAGAAGTACCACCCAATAATTGTTGAAAAAGCAAAGAAGAAGAGGCAAACAGCTATAAAGCTGGTTCCGAAGTCTCCCATGAAGCTAAAACCTAGACGGAAACCTTCTTGAGTTAGCTCCGCACCAGTCAACCCGGTTTCAAAAGCACCTGTTGTCAGAATGACAAGCGCCGTGATTGTACAAACAACACCTGTATCAACAATGACACCAAGTATAGAAACCATTCCCTGCTGGACAGGGTGCTTGACCTTTGCAACCGCATGGGCGTGGGGAGTAGACCCCATACCAGCTTCATTTGAAAACAATCCACGGGCAATACCATAGCGTACGGTTTCTTTGACAGTGGCACCAATAAAACCACCTGTTGCCGCTTGAGGATTAAAAGCGCCGTAAACGATCATTTTCAAGGCCGGTATAAGCTGGTCGGCATTTAGAGCAACAATTATTATACCTCCAAGAATATAAAAGGCTGCCATGAATGGAACAACTTTTTCTGTAAAAGCGCCAATACGTGACACACCACCAACTAGAACCATGGCCGCCAGGGCAGCGATAATGATGCCAAGGGCCAAACTTGGGATCGGGACAACGTTTTTAACTGCGGCTGCAATTGAGTTTGACTGTACCATATTTCCCATAATACCTAGGGCAAGGACGATAGAAATGGCAAAGAATCCAGCTAAAAATTTATTATTAAGTCCATTTCGAATATAATACGCTGGACCACCAGTGAGTTCTCCATCGCGTTCTTCATTAAAGAGCTGTGCTAAAACAGCTTCAGCAAATATGGTTCCCATTCCAAAGAAACCACTGATCCACATCCAAAAAATTGAGCCTGGACCACCAACTGCAATGGCAGTGGCGACACCTGCCAGGTTGCCTGTCCCCACTTGAGCTGCAATGGCAGTGGATAGAGACTGGAAGGGGGACATCCCCTCAGCATCGCTGTCTGATCGGTCAGTGCTAAATATTTGCTTGAAGGCGATACCGAGTTTGGTAACCTGTAAAAACCGAAGTTTAAAAGTAAAGAGAACGCCTGTGCCAAGAAGGAAGAATAGCATCAAGGGCCCCCAAAGGATGCCGTTGACCTTGTCCAAAAAAGCCAAAAGTGATTCTGTGTTCATTGTGAGTGACCTCCTTATGATAACCAGTAGCCCGTCCCTTACGCTCGCGATACGTAAGCACAACCAGACTGATTCAGAGGGGATCTTATCAGATTTTGGGCATAAAAATAGACAGCTATAAAACCAGCATGCACACACTTCTCCTTTTGCCGCTAATTTTACCCTGTCCTTTTATCTGAAAGTTTCCCCGATCAAATCGAGTTGCTTCGTCGATGCTCTTAAGAGTCTCTCCAGGGGTGTGTCATGATACTGTATTAGACCTGAGAGCTTCAGCCATGATCTAGCAAATCAAAGCCTTTCTCCTACGGTAATTCTAAAATCATAGAATTTCTCCAACATCAATCATTCACACCTTATTCAGTTTCGACACTTATAATTCTAGAGGATAAAAAGTGGGTGGACAACCGTTTTCCTGATATTGTTTCGTTTTCGTTAAACATGGACAGAAAGCCATAAAGTACAGTCTTTATTTACAGTTTAAGTAAACAAATGGGTAAAGCTGTATATTTTATGGAGATATAAACATATGCCCAAATAGCCCGGTTGCTGTTTTGGCAATGTTTTATCATTGATAAATTATTATCAAAATATTGTGGAGATATTTCGTGTGAATTTAGAAAATTCATAACAAAAGATGGATGCATAGAAAAATTCAATATTGTTAATAATATACAACGAATCTATCATTTTCGTAGGAAAACGAGGGGAATCTTTAGAGAGGATCAAATGAAATAAAGTGAAAAGTGGAAAATGAAGGAAAATGCAAAATTAAACACTTTATTGCATTGATATTACTTTTGGGGTGTGATAACCTATAACACGGTAAAAATGAATGGAGGTAGCAATATGCAAGAAATGCCTAACTGTCCTAAATGTAATTCAGAATATACGTATCATGATGGCAACCTAATGGTTTGCCCTGAGTGTGCCCATGAATGGTCACCAGAGGCAGATGCCGCTGCTGAAGAAGCAAACGCTATTAAAGATGCCAACGGCAATATTCTTAATGATGGTGATACGGTCACAGTGATTAAGGATTTAAAAGTCAAGGGAAGCTCATCGGTTGTAAAAATCGGAACAAAGGTCAAGAACATCAGACTTGTTCATGACAGCGACCATGACATTGACTGTAAAATTGATGGTTTTGGTGCCATGAGTTTAAAGTCAATATACGTTAAAAAAGCATAGGTTGTTCCCGTAAGATAAAGAGCAGTGACTTGTCCGTATTTACGATCAAGTCACTGCTCTTTTAATATTTGAGCGACTTGCAAAATAACATTCAATCATCCTTGTTGTGGCATATATAGATATTTATGAATTAAAAGTTCTATATATGACAAGGGTATAGATCTATAATTTTGCAAGCGCCTGATCTATTTTTCAACAATTTCAATGTTGCATTTTAATTGCTCTAGGGCAATGTGGGTGAGACCCTTTAGATAACTCTTATGAACATCCGTTTCAAATATGAGTTCAGGCATGTGCTTTTCAGAAATATATGTTTTAAGTCTATGCTCTAATTTGTCTATGAATGGGTCTTTAAAATAATAACCGCAAAGAACCACTTTTTGAGGGTTAATAATGCCATTGACTGTTGCAACTGTTCGACAGACAAAGTCTGAAAACGCATGGGCATCCTGTTGGATTTTTTTCTGCTCAGAGTGCGACAGCCCTAGAGGTATAAATGAAATTTCTCCTGCAAAATTGGAATGTCCCTTAACAATTCGTCCATTTACAATAATGCCTGCACCAGAAATACCGTCCTTAGGATAGTACAAATAAGCCAGACTTTCCGGCTTGTCTTTGGCGTAACTGTTGTAATACCCGACTGCCGTGGCATTCATATCATTTTCGGCAGTAACAAGTAGGTCATACTTATCCATGAGCTTTTCTTCTAAAGGATAGTAAGCAAGGGATTCAAAATGCGAGTAGCCTATGGCCCCTTGATGGACAACACCAGGTATGCCCAAGGTTAAGACACGAAGATTTGGAAAGTCGGAAACCAGGGTGTCAATTGTGTTTTCAATTGTTTCCATAGAAAGTCCATTTTCCTCTATCTGCTTTTCGAAAATGGGATTTCCGAGTAAATTGGAAACAACACAAACCATATAGTCGGTGTCTCCTTCTTTTCTAAAATAGACAGAGGCCACTGAAGCGAAATTTTCATTGTATACAAACCGCCGAGCTGGACGCCCACCGGTTGAAGCTTCTTGTTCTATTTCAAGAACCTCACCTGTGATAAGAAGTTCACTGAGAATGTTGCCACATGTTGCAACACTGAGCCCCGTTTCACGAGAAAGACTCATCTTTGTGCTGTGACCGGAAGTTTTAAGGGCTTCCTTGACCATGTCGACATTGATTTGCTTTAATTTCATAAAATGTGTAGATTGACCCATTAAAATCACCACTTTCGTTAAGGGTTGTTTTAAGTGTATTTTAAACCTTAACTCCAATGAAGTCAATAATTTGAAATGGATAAATAATTACTTTAGGTGGCTCATAAAAAGTTGAAAAAGCAAATAGAAAGACGAAGAGACTGCATATTAATAAAAGATTTTTTTAAAACCCTATACCAAAGGGGAAATTATTATTATAATTGTCATAGAGTAGACAGATAATTTTGACAATCTGGAATGGGAAAGACGTAAATAGAAAGAGTCTTTTCTGAGATTAGGAGGCTATTATGAAACGAAGTGAAGCGCTGGAACTTCTTAAAGAGCATGTGAAAACAGACCGTGTTTTCAGACATTCTTTGGCGGTGGAAGCCGCTATGATCGCTTACGCCAAGCATTTTGATGCCGATGAAGAAAGATGGGGCAATTTAGGACTCCTTCATGATATTGACTTCGAAAAATATCCAGAAGTTCACCCAGCTAAAGCACCAGAACTGCTTACTGGTACAGATTTAGACAAGGAATTTATTGATTCTATCCTGTCCCATGGGTATGACGGCTCTGTTCCAAGAGACTTAATGGAACGCAAGGTTCTTTGAAGTGCCCCCTGTTTAGTAGACATCTATAATGAGCCATTTATAATATTACTAAAAGCAAAGGAGTTTTATAATGGCAAGGAGATTTACTATTATACAACGTAACGAAATTTTAGATTTACATTTAAACCAGGGGTATTCAACGAGAGTTCTTGCAAAAGAATTTGGAATCGGCAGAACAACCATACAGAGTTGGCTACGTTCATATCGTAAAGAAACTGGCGCAGATCCAATGCCTAATAATATTAATGGAAAACCAGAGACTAAAGTGCAGCCCGCAAAACAGATGATGCTCAATGAAATAAAGATGCAAATGGAAGTACTTGAGGTTTTTCAAAAAGAATTAGAAAGGTGGGATCCGCAAGATTAAAATATAAGGTAATTCAGCAACTACGTCATAAGTACACGGTAAGCAACTTGTGTAGGATTCTTGGTGTTTCATCAAGTGGATACTATAAATGGCTTAAGCATCCAGAAAGCAAGCGTACAAAACGGGATAAGTATATTGCGAAACTAATCAAGGAATATCAAGAGAAAATAAAGTTTTCATATGGTTATCGTCGAATAACAATTTGGCTGAACAAAGTCATGAGGATTAAAATAAACCATAAGTCTGTCTTAAGGATTATGAACAAATTTTCACTTTGCTCAATTATACGAAGAAGTAGAAATATAACTCACTCTAAAGACTGTATTCATAAATATGAAAATAAACTGAAAAGACAATTTAACAGTACACGTAAAAATGAGAAATGGTCAACCGATATAACGCAATTTAAATGCAAAGATGGTATCCTATACTTATCCGCATTGAAAGATTTATATGATGGTAGCATTCTTGGTTACTCCTATGCAAAAAACTCAAAGACACCCATAGTGATTTCAACAGTCTCTCAAGCCTTAAAGCACAAAAGGCAGGATAATGTAACTATCTTGCACAGTGACATGGGTTCGCAATACACCTCTCATGAGTATCATGTATTTCTTAATGATAATAGAATTGAACCTTCGATGTCTCGGCCGGGAACACCTATTGATAATTCACCAATAGAAAGCTTCTTTTCAACACTAAAGATTGAGTGGTTATCAGATACCAGCAATATGATGACTAACTCAGTGGCCATTGAGATTGATGAATATATCAATTTTTATAACAATGAACGAATACAGCTGAAGAGCACTACTGCTCCAGTTGTTGTTAGAAATCGTGCAGCTTAATGAGCCAGTATAGTATCTACTCTAAAGGGTTCAGTCCATCTTCATGCTGTGGATGAAATGGCAAGTTTTATTATAGCGGTGGCTCTTATGCGCCCTACAAAGTTAGAGGGGCTAAAAGGAAAATCTGTTAAAAAGAAAATGAAAGACAAGGCTTTTGCAAGAGCAGTGGACCGAGATGAACTCATGTCGTCAATGGAAGACTTGGGCATGGAGTTTAATGATCATATTAATATCATAGTGAATGGTCTAATTGAGCACGAAAAGCGCCTTCAAGAAGAGGGATACACCCTTTTAAGTTAGGCTCAAAAAGTGAAATCATAAAAAAAGAAGACTGGCCTTTTGCTGAAAAAGCAGTAAAAGGCCAGTCTTTTTTAGAAGAAAAAAACAATATTGTCCCTCAAAAGGTTTAAAGATTTATAAAGAGAGTGTTTGCCCATCCTATCCATATGGGTGCATATATTTTTTGCCCCGGGAACACATTTTGTGAATTATTAGTAGAGGGGTTGGTGTTTTACAGGGTCAGCATAGTGACTGACCGGTTAAAGTAAGCCTGTCTTGATCCTTTAAATAACCTGTTCGCGAGACCGTGTCAGGCTCTTGTAAATATCTGAAACCGTATAGAGCTGTCTCATATAATCTGTGTACTTTTGGCCCCATGTGTCACCCGCCAGATAATCCGTATTGATTTCAACCACCACAGAACCTTTGTATCCCTTTGTGGCCAAGTAGGACACAGCACGGACATAATCTGTTTTTCCGTGTATAAAGGGGTGGTGGTCTGTCTGGTTTATATCATGAATATGAATGTTGTTGAGTTTATCAAAAAGACTATCATCCAAGCTATAGGTACACTGGTCTTCAAAGACTTCATGGCCAATATCCCAGCAGAAGTTTACATTTGATCCCTCAACAAGGGGTTGAATGCCTTCTGTATCTAGTCGGTGCCGACTCATATTCAAATTTTCAAGTGTAAATGTAAGGTCATAGCCCTGTAATTCTCAAATGCTTATAAGTCGCGTTATAAGTTTAAGGGTGTGAAACCTTGCTTTTTCTTTTTGATCGGATTCGACAGGATGAATGGTAATGGAAAGGCATGTTTGCAGTTCTTTTGCCAAATCTGCATAAATGGACAAGTATTTATCTAGGACACTTGTTTCATTATAAAGTCTGGAAAACCCGTGGGGGGAATGAATTTGCAGTTTCTTATGCCGGGCCTTTAAGAGGTGACCATATGCATATAGGCGCTCCACTTCTATGGGATCATCAAGGTCTGCGTTGACTTCAATGCCCTTGAGGCGATTTTCTGGGTCGAGCTGGTCGAGCTGACCAAGTACAATTGCGGGTTCAGCCATATTTTTTATTCTAAATAAACTTATCATGAAATTCATAGGAATCACTCCTTAAAAGCCTTTTCTTTGACACATTGTTTATGATGCACATCGTTTTTTTTCTATTTCTTTCTTACTTGTTCTAATCTGAGATTACACCCAAAGCATATAAGGCAAATGTTAATTCTATGGGGGACTTAACAGGAAATAAACACTATTAACAGAGATTTAAAAACAAAAAAAGGTTTTCATCATAGAGGACAAGGTTTTTTGAAAAAATTGTCTTGATGCCCCAAGGGCAATCGGGTAATATTTGAAGCGAAAAGGTTGGTGATGAAATGAAACACATTGGACAGTTGGCGATTATACTGGTGTTTACATATTGTGCAGAGGTCTTGGTGACGCTCTTAAATATTCCCTTCCCGGGAAGTATACTGGGCATGTTGGCTCTTTTTATATTTTTAAAACTTGAACTCATAAAAATCCATGCCGTTGAAGAGACTGGAAATTATTTATTATCTATTTTGCCCGTTATGTTTGTCCCCTTAGGTGTGGGCATTATGGCTTACTTCGATGTTTTAAAAAAAGAGGCCATCCCCTTCTTGGTTATAATTGTGGTCAGCACAGTCCTTGTCATGGGGGTTAGTGGGTGGCTTGTACAGATGTTTAAGAAGAAAGCGGGTGAGTATAGTGGTCTATAATAGCCCCTTGTTTGGCGTGGTTCTTACAGTTGCCGTTTACATACTAGCGGATGCTTTTAGGCGCAGGTCAGAAATAGCCATAGCCAATCCACTTTTGGTCTCCATAGTAATGATTATAGGTATTTTATCCACCTTTAGGATTCCACTGGAAGCCTACGATGTTGGCGGAGACTGGATCACGCTTTTAGTTAAGCCTGCCACGGTGGCCCTTGCCATTCCCCTGTATTATCACTATGAAATTCTAATGAAAAATTTAAAGGCTGTCATGATCGGAATTGGTGGTGGCGTTGTTCTGTCCCTTCTATCCGTGGTTGTTATGAGCCGGATGCTTGGTCTCTCTCAAGACCTGAAAGCATCCCTCATGAGCAAGTCCATAACAACACCCATAGGTATAGAGGTCACAAAGCAAGTGGGCGGAATTGTGCCCCTTGCCATTGCTGCCATTATTATTACAGGCATTTTGGGGGCTCTTATTGGACCGAGCCTTCTAAAGCTTTTGAAAATTGATGATAAAACAGCTTGTGGCATTGCCCTGGGCACATCAGCCCATGTTATTGGGACGTCAAAAGCCATTGAAATGGACGAAGAGGTTGGCGCAATGAGTGCAGTGGCCATACCAATAGCAGGCATACTCACTGTTATCATGGCGCCTTTTTTCATTAATCTCTTTTAAATGGTTTGTATTAAGATGAGAACTTTATACAGCAAAAAAACAAGGCAGATGAAAACCGAAAGGGTTATCATCTGCCTTGTTTTTGTTGTTGTGTTAGGACTAAAAAGATTGGGGGGCTCTTTAGCCTCTTTGCATACCAGATGCGTCGTCTGATATGACTTTCTATTTTAAGGGTAGGGACTGATTGTCAAGGGGGGGAGGATCAGTACACCTACAAGGGGTAAAAGCAAGCTTATCTAAATGTATTGTGATCGTGGGACTGAGACGTGTATACATGAACATTGCCTGTTCTAAAATTCTTGCTGATATAGCCTTTCATAAGCTCAATATAGCCTGTTCGTGTGGCTGGAAAGAGAAGGCTAAATCCAAATAAGTCAGTCAATATACCCGGTGTCAGTAAAAGCACACCGCCGATTAAGACACAAAGGCCATGCAGGAGTTCATTTCCTGGCATAGTGCCCCTGTTGAGTTCAGACTGAATGTTATATATAACCCGTCGACCTTGATCTTTTGCAAAGTAGGCCCCAACAACACCGGTCAATAGTATAATGCCTAGGGCTGTCATGGTGGACGTTCTTGCAGCAATTTCAAGTAAAATCGACAGTTCCACAAATGGAATAATAGTAAATATCAAAAGTAATTTTCCGAAACTGAACTTCATTATGTTCACTCATTTCTATTTTTCTTCCAAAGTTGTTTAACTTGAATTCATTGTACCGAAGAAATATTAATAATCTATGAATGTTTTATATAAATTTCATGAGAAACTTGCAAACGAATTGTGAACAATGCAGAAAATAGACAAGAAATTGCAAGAATCCTCCTTTTTATATTCGGTTGAAGCAGGCGTTTTGAAAAAAAGTAGGGTCCTAAAACAAGTGAAATTTACTAGGGACTAATCTTGGGACGAATAAAGAGCAATAAAAAACAGGTGAATAAATAGGAAGCTATACCTATTCATTCACCTATTTATAAACCTGTTAATTATTTTCTAACAAGAACCGCTCTCCTTTTGGGGTAATGTGACTTCCACTGCGTCCTTTTTTTATAACAATAAGTTGCCGGTCACTCAGGGTCATGAGAATTCTTCTTAGAGTGCTTTCTTGTATGAAAATATCATTCTTTTGCAAGATTTCGAGAATATGCTTTCGACCTGCCGTCTTTTTAATCTCATTGAGAAAGGAGATGGTGGCTAAAACCTGTAGACTCAAGTCAAAATCTGATAAAGCCTCAATGGCTGCCTTGTCATCAAACTTTATATCTGTACGGCTCTCTATCATGCATATGCCGGTCTGGTCAATGATGTACTGGGGCAGGGAGTGCGTGTCCATTATATTTGATGTTTCAACGGTTGAAACGTAGTTGGCAACGTTGTGCAATTCTCGAATATTGCCAGGCCATTTGTAGCCCATGATCCTGCAACGACATTCCTCACTTATTTCAAACTTATGGTTTGTGAAGGCGTCCAGAAGAAGGGGAATGTCATCAATGCGCTTTCGAAGAGGTGGCAGGTTAATTGGAAAGACATTGAGTCTATAAAATAAATCCTTTCTAAAAGCCCCAACTTCAATAAGTTCCAAGGGGTTTTTGTGGGTTGCGGCAATGACTCGAACGTCAATGTCTATAATGCGGTCAGACCCAATGGGGGTGATTTGCCTCTCCTGAAGAACACGAAGAAGTTTTGATTGAAGGTGCATGGGCATATCGCCAATCTCGTCTAAAAAAATCGTCCCATTATTGGCCATTTCAAAAAGGCCTTTTTTCCCTTGTTTAAGGGCCCTTGTAAAAGAACCACTCACATACCCGAAGAGCTCGCTTTCAAGGAGGCTATCAGGAATGGCGGCACCATTGATGGCAATAAAGGGCTGGTGGCACCTATCAGAAGCGTTGTGAATGGCCTGGGCCAAGACTTCTTTTCCCGTACCCGACTCACCGGTTATAAGAACCGTTAAATCTGTTTTAGCGATGCGATGACTGCGCTCGATAATGTCCTTCATCTGTTTTGAAGCTGTCACAATGTCATTGAAGTCGTACTTTGCAATCTGTCCCTTCTGGCGGAGTTTCTTGGTAAGATTTTGTTCTAGTTTCTTTATATAGGTCACCTCTTGAAAAGAGAAATACATTCTCTTTTCCTTATTAAAGTGAACGATGTTTTTCTTCTCAAGGCTGAGGTGTCTGTTGTCAAAACTAATAAGCTCATTAAAGTAATCAGACTTGTAATAGGCAGTCAAGTCAACATCATTAACCACTTGGTGAAGGGCCTGCCCCAGCAAACTTCCCTCAAGCTTGAACATTTCGTTGAATTTTTTATTGTGAACCAAAATTTCTCCTGAGGGATCGGTTAGAACGATTCCGTCGTGGCTTAAATCAAGCATATAGTCAAGCTCTTCTGTTCGAGTCAGCAGGTTGTTGTAGTTGTCTGTTACCGACTCGTTGACACTGAAAATTTTCTGGTAGTAGGTGTAGAGTTTCTGCTGGATGTCCTTGTTATCAATCCCCAGACGCCCCATAATTACCAGCATGGTTGGGATGTCAACAACCCTGTCATCCAGGTTGTAAACATTTTCAATATAGGGTGGAATCAGGTCCATTTCAGAAGGGGAAATGGCATGTTTAATATGTCTGTAATCCTTACCCGGTTCATAAGCAATCAAATTAACATGTTTGATGCCAATATTGTAAAGGGCTGAGACACAGTCAAGCACGGTTTCGATGTTGTCATTCACAACCAGGACATCTGAGTTTTCTGGAAGCTTGTAAAGCTGTTCAAGACCATGTTTTAAAAAGGTTCTGCGGGCCAGGACTATGTTTTTTGGATCTGTGACATGGTCCCTGAGTTTAATGGCCCTTGACCCAGCCATAATGAGAACCAGATCCTCTTCAATGGCCGTTTCTGGGGTTAACTCATCTATGTAGTAATTTTCAACGTGAATGGTATCGCCAAATACCTCTATTATATTTGCCTTAAGTATATTGCCCACATGGCTGGGCCGGCCATTTCGCATTTTAGAATCTGTGACAACCGCAATAGATTTCATTTTCCTACCTCATTTCCTCAAAAATCTTGCTCCCATTATACCTCAATGTTTTAAAATCACGAAACAATTTTATTTCATATGCGTAACATTTGGCATCGTTATTGCAACTATATGGCATAGAGGTGAAAAAATGACGCAGACCATAGACTTAGATGACTTTTTATCAAATCAAATCCTGACAAATTTAAAAATACACCCGAGTGAAACTTTTGGACTCTATTTTGTGAATACACTCAACTATGAAAAGAATGTCTACGATAAACGAGTTTTCCTTATTGATCTCGCGGATTATACCACCTGATTGATTCCTCTGGAGAAGTCTCCGCAAGACTATTATTTCAAGGACGAATTCATTCTTTTTAAGTATTTATATGAAGATAGCACGGCCTTTTACGCATATCACCCAGAAAAGGGGCAACTAAAAAAGGTTTGTGAGATTCCATTTTTGGCTGAAAGTGTTGGATGTGGGGACAAGCTCTATTTTACAGCCCCTATAAAGGCTGATAAAGAAGATGTTTCTATGGAATGCAGCAGTCGCTCTCCTTTTTATATTGAAGGGCGCGGGGTGGTTGGCAAAACCATTACAGGTCTTTTCTCTTCGGATTATGAAGGTCGTAAAATTCAAGTGATAACGGACCTTGAGATGGACATTAATCTCATTGATTATGATTTCAAGAGCAGTCAAATTGTAATGACGGCCTTTAAATCATCAAGGCAAAAGCCCATCTCATCCAGTGTTTTTACATATGATATTAAGACTGAGCAAATGCAAATGTTCACAAGAGGCCAGTACAGGATTGACGCGATTAAGTCTATCAATCCTGAGACCCTGTATTTTATGGGGGTTGATTTAGATAGGAACAACCGAAATGACAACCAGCAGGTCCATAGAATAAACCTGTCATCAGGTGAGGTTATGGGCCATGGAGACTTTGTGGATATGAGCAATGAAAGACCAGTGGTGGTCACAGATTGCTTATTTACTAAAGGGCCAGGAGACTACAAGACCAAGGACCGCTACTATTTTCTCCGTGTTGGAGAAGATAGACAGCTGATTGCATCCATAGATACCAGCGGGCGGACTGAACATATTGATACAGGGCTAAGGGCCATCTCCAATTTTGCAGTGATAAGAGACCGAGTGATTTTACTGGGGCTTAAAGATGAGGGACTTAGCGAAATCTACTGTTATAGAAATAGAGAATTAACAAGGATAACCAGACACAATGACTGGCTAAAAGCCTACAGTGTGTCAAAACCACAGGTTCTAGAAGTGAAGGTTGACGGCATCCTTATAAAAGGCTGGGTCTGCCCGCCACATAAAACAGAATACAGTGAAAAGGATCAAAAAAAGCCCGCTGTTTTAATGATTCATGGTGGACCTAAAATGATTTATTCCGACGTTTTTTCCTTTGATATACAGCTTCTAAGTGCCAAAGGCTATTACGTTCTCTATGCCAACCCCATGGGGAGTGATGGCAGGGGAAATGCCTTTGCTGATATTCGAGGAAACTTTTGTGACTTGCCTTATAAACAACTCATGGCATTTGTCGACAAAGCCCTTCAAATCTATCCAGATATAGATAACATGCGCATGGGCGTGACTGGCGGATCTTATGGTGGTTATATGACCAATCATATTATCACCCAAACGGACAGATTCAGGGCCGCAGTATCTGAAAGAGGCATCAGCAACATGTTGACAGCACTCACTTCATCAGATATTGGCTATAAGTTTGCTGTTGAGTATTCTGCTTGCCGTTGTAATCCGTGGAAAAGTACAAAATCATTTGTCGATATTTCACCAATCATGAATGTCCAGTATGTGAAGACACCCACTCTTTTTAATCATGGAAAAGATGACTTTAGGTGTCATTATACAGAGTCTCTCAACATGTATTCTGCTCTGAGTCAATTGGGGGTTGAGACCCGCTTGTGTTTATATGAAGGTGAGAATCATGGTCTTGTCACTTGCGGAAGACCAAGGTCGAAAAGAAAAAGGTATGAAGAACTGTCATCTTGGTTTGACAAGTATTTGAAATGAGGTTTAACAAATGGACTCACTGAGTTTACTGAAAGCACTGGTGGAGGTCGATTCATCGGTGACTGAGGCGGCCAATCAACTTATAGATTATGCCTTTGCGTTTTTACAGTCCCGAGGCATACAGGGACAAGTCCTTGAAAATGAAGGCTATAAGAGTTATGTCACCACAATTGGAAAAGGTGAAAGAACCCTGGTTCTCAATGGTCATTTGGATGTGGTTTCTGGAAAGCCTCACCAGTTTATCCCCTATGAAGAGGACGGAAAACTCTATGGACGTGGAACAGCCGACATGAAAAGCGGATGTGCTGCCATGATGGGGGCCATTCTAAAGTTAAAAGAAGTGGAAGGTGATTTGGGGTGCCGAGTCATGCTTCAATTGGTAACAGATGAAGAAACCGGGGGCTTTAATTGCTCTAAGTACTTGGCGGAAAACGGCTATACTGGAGACTTTGTTATTTGTACAGAGCCCACGCAATTACAGCCGTCGATTCAGTCAAAAGGCATGATTAAGATGGACGTTTCAACAAGTGGCCTTGCCGCGCATGGGTCAAGACCCTGGGAAGGGGACAACGCCATCGTAAATGCCTTTAGGGATTTCATGGCCATCGAAAAACTGCCCATTCTGGAAGAAGGCAGTGCCTTTTACAAATGCTCCACTGTGAATTTAGCCTTGATTAAAGGGGGCGATATTTACAACAGGGTGCCGGCATCTTGTGTGATGGGACTTGATATCAGATATGTGCCCCATGTGGACCCGCATGAAATTATTAAAGCTGTAAAAGATGTTGTTTCTGGAAGTGTTCATGTTGTAAATATGGAGCCAGGTGTCCTAGTTCAGCCAACACATGCCTATATTGAAAAACTAAAAAGTGCCATAAAAAAAGTAGTGCCTGACCACGACCTTCAAATTGTCGGTCAACACGGTGGATCAGACGCCAGGTTTTTCGCAGCCCAAGGTATACCAGCCATTGAAATGGGACCCAAGGGAGACGCTTGGCATGGTGACGGTGAGTATGTGGACATACAGTCCCTTTATGACCTGGAGAAAATACTTGTTGAACTGGCCCTGAATTTTACTTAAATGGATCGCTTGATTTAATGAAATTAAGGGGATGTTCAAATTGGACCTCTTGAAGATGCATGCCTTAGATGTCTTATAATTACAATTTTATACAGTGATATTAAAGGGGGAACCTTTGATATAGATCAGATTAAAAAGTTCCAGATAGACTGGGACAAATAGGAGAGGAGACAATCATGAAAAAGTTTTTATCATTACTTATGGTCATGGCACTGGTTCTAGGGTCTCTGGCTGGATGTTCTGCACCAGCTGAAGACACTCCAAGCGGTGATCAAGGCGCAAGCTCTGAAGGTTCTTCTGAGGGCACAGAACCTGTGTCTAAGGATGAACTTAAAATTGCTCTAGCAGCAGATATCACATCGCTTGATCCGCAGGGACACAACGATACCAAATCAGAAAAGGTATCCTTCCTGCTTTTTAACCGTCTGTTCAGACTAAATACAGATTTTGAAGTGGAAGCTGATCTGGCAGAAAGCTGGGAGCAACCATCACCAACAGAGTGGGTCATTAAAATCAAGGAAGGCGTAAAATTCCATGATGGTACGGAAATGAAGGCTTCTGATGTGAAGTATTCACTGGAAAGATCTCAGACAATGCCAAAGGTTCAGCACGTTCTGGCTGAGGTTGAGTCCATTGAAGTTGTGGATGATTACACTGTAAAAATCACAACAAAGACAGCTTTTGCACCATTCCTTTATACCCTCGTTCACGCTGGTGCGTCTATTGTACCGGAAGCTTATGTGGAATCAGGGGATGAATTCTCAAATCCTGTTGGATCTGGACCTTACACATTTGTTGAGTGGGTATCAGGTGACAAGATCACCCTTAAGAAAAATGAAAACTACTTTGATGCAGACAACATGGGTCAAATGGACACAATTACATTTAAGGTCATTCCAGAGGGAACATCAAGAACAATTGCCCTTGAAACAGGTGAGGTTGATGTCGTTGACGAACTGCCGTCAAATGATGTGAGCAAGGTGGAAGATGCATCAGATTTAACAATGTATTCATCAGCATCTACAAGAATTGATTATCTTGGCATGAACACACAAATGGCGCCGTTTGACAACAAACTGGTTCGCCAGGCATTTAATTACGCTGTTGACAAGCAAGCGGTTATGATGGTTGCCATCGATGGCACAGGTGTTGCAACAGAATCAATCCTTGCACCATCTATGCTTGGTTACAAGGCATCTGAATACAAGTATGATCCAGAAAAAGCTAAGGAACTGCTTGCAGAAGCGGGATACCCAGATGGTTTTGAACTCACTCTTTGGGCATCAGGTGACCAGAGAAAGCGAATGGCAGAGGTCATTCAGGCCAATTTAATGGAAGTGGGCATCACGGCAACAATTGAAATGCTTGAGTGGGGTACATACATTGACGAACTTATGGCTGGAAACGGTCAAGCTTTTGTTATGGGCTGGACATCAAACCCAGACCCAGATTCAACTTTAACACCGCTTTACTATTCAGGCAGTGTTGGAGGCATGAACTTCACACGCATTGAAGATGAAAAAGTTGATGAACTGATTATGTCAGGTCGTGTGGAAATGGACATGGAAAAACGTGTAAATATCTACAACGAACTTCATGCTTACACAATGGAACAAGCACCGCTTGTGCCACTGTTTACTAAGAACAACCTAGTGGGTGCCAATTCAGGTCTATCTGGCGTTGAGTTGAGTCCACAGGGCTTATGGAATATAGAAAAAATTTCTTACTAAAGACACATCATTTTGTAACAGATGCGAAAGGTAATGTGTTCCAGTCTGTAATCCAGGCTGGAGCACTTTATCCCTTTATGGATGTTTTGTAATTTTTAGCAAGGTTTATGGAGGCAGTCGCATAGTTTAGAAAGGACTGGAGGCAAAATGTCTAAGTATATTTTAAGAAGACTCTTACTCATGGTTCCTGTACTGATTGGTGTCACATTTCTAGTTTTTTTCATTATCAGCCTAACGCCTGGAGATCCGGCGACTATGATTCTTGGAAATGGCGCCACAGAAGAAGCCATCATCAATCTTCGTGAGGAAATGGGTCTTAATGATCCTGTTGTTGTTCAGTACGGCAGCTATATGAAAGACTTACTATCTGGAGACATGGGCACATCTTACTCCACAGGAAAAGCTGTGAGCGGTGAAATTGGACAAAGATTTCCAAACACGCTTAAGCTCACAATTAGCGCCATTATATTATCTGTACTTATTTCCATTCCTATTGGTGTCATATCTGCCACACGTCAGTATTCTCTTTTTGACAACGTTGGCATGATTGTGGCCTTGGTTGGTATTTCCATGCCATCCTTTTGGGTGGGGCTTATCCTCATCATTGCTTTTTCATTGAACTTAGGATGGTTCCCATCCGGTGGGATGGAGGGCATCATGAGTTTAATACTGCCAGCCTTTACACTGGCCATTGCATCAACGGCCTCTATTACAAGGACAACCCGATCCTCCATGCTTGAGGTTATCCGTCAAGACTATATTGACACAGCCAAGGCAAAGGGTGTGAGCCGAAACATTGTGATTCGTAAGCATGCCCTTAAAAACGCCCTCATTCCTGCCATAACAGTTATAGGTCTAGAATTTGGGGTTCTTCTTGGTGGTGCAGTTTTAACTGAAACGGTCTTTTCTTGGCCGGGAATTGGTCGACTGATGGTTGAGTCCATTCAAAGAAAAGACACACCAATGATTCTAGGATGTATTATCATCTTTGCGGTTTCATTTAGCCTAGTTAACCTGCTCATAGATATTCTCTATTCATTTATCGATCCGAGAATTAAAGCGAGCTATAAGTAAGGAGGGGACGTCATGAGTGCAAAAGTAGAAGCGCTTTCAGCAGAGGAACTGCTGAAAACGAAAAAGAGAAGTCAGTCTGCTGATGTCTGGAAAAGACTCAAGCGTAGCAAAACGGCTGTTCTTGGTATTGTCCTTGTTGCCATATTTCTTGGCATGGCTCTCTTCGCACCAGTTATAGCTGATTATGAAGGGCAGGCCCTGAAAATCAACGTTATGGAGAGACTGCAAGGACCAAGTGCAGACCATATATTCGGTACAGATGAATTTGGCCGTGATATTTTCGCTCGTGTGGTTTACGGGACAAGAATTTCATTGTTTGTTGGGATTATTTCCGTATCCATTGCCCTGTCCATAGGCGGATTTCTAGGCGCTATTGCAGGCTATTACGGGGGTAAAATTGACAATGTGATTATGCGTGTGCTCGATGTCATACTGGCTGTGCCCACCATACTCCTTGCCATCACCATAGTTGCATCTCTGGGGGCAAGCATGATCAACCTCATGATTGCCGTAGGCATATCCAATATACCGGGATTTGCTCGTATTGTCAGGGCATCTGTCTTAAGTGTTAAGGATCAGGAGTTTATTGAGGCGGCCAAGGCCATTGGCGCAAAAGACTATATTATTATATTAAAGCATGTCCTGCCCAATTCCATGGCGCCCATTATTGTATATGCAACCTTGAAGGTGGCAACAGCCATTATGGCGACGGCGTCCCTAAGCTTTATTGGACTTGGTGTTCAACCACCAACCCCAGAATGGGGCTCTATGCTTGCAGGGGGACGTCAGTATATCCGTGATCAAATGTATATTGTCATGTATCCGGGGTTGGCCATTGTTTTAACAGTTCTATCCCTAAACCTTATTGGGGGTGGTCTGCGTGACGCACTGGATCCGAAGTTGAAATAGGAGGCTTGGCGTGAGTGAAAAAGTACTGAACATAAAAGATTTGACAGTGCAGTATCATACAGACGAAGGTGTTGTTGAGGCTGTCAATGGTATTGATATAGAACTTGAAAAGGGTAGAACCCTAGGACTTGTAGGAGAAACCGGTGCAGGCAAGACGACCACAGCCCGGTCCATTATGCAGCTTATTCAGTCTCCGCCAGGAAAAATCATTAAGGGGAGCATAAGCCTAAATGGCCTCGATGTGATGAGCGCTTCAGAAAAACAACTTGAAAAAATCCGTGGGGCCCAGGTCTCCATGATTTTTCAGGATCCAATGACGGCCCTTAATCCTGTTATTACTGTGGGGGACCAAATTGCAGAAGCCATTCTTATTCACCAAAAGGTGTCCCAGGAAGAGGCCAAGGAAAAGGCCAAAGAAATGCTCGAAATGGTCGGTATTCCAGGGGCGCGTCTTGGGGAGTATCCCCACCAATTCTCAGGCGGTATGAAGCAGCGTGTGATTATTGCCATTGCCTTGTCCTGTTCACCTCAGCTCCTTATAGCAGATGAGCCTACAACAGCCCTAGACGTGACCATACAGGCCCAGGTTCTTGAACTGATGAAGGCCCTTAAAGAAAAGTTTGAAATGGCCATGATTATGATTACCCATGACCTGGGTGTTGTTGCAGAGGTCTGTGACGATGTTGCCATAATGTATGCCGGTCGTGTTGTGGAACAGGGCAATTTGGAAGATATTTTTAGAAGAACAAAGCACCCCTATACAGAAGGGCTTTTTAACTCCATTCCCAATATAGATGACAGAAAATCAGAATTGATTCCTATTAAGGGACTCATGTCTGATCCATACAATTTGCCAGAGGGTTGTTCTTTCTGTGACAGATGCAACTATGCCATGGCTCTTTGCAAAACAAAAAAGCCTGAAAAAGTCTATTTCTCTGAGACCCATTTTACAGAGTGTCATTTATACAGTGAAAACAAGGATTTTGCACTGAGGGGCTAGGCGTATTGAAAGGAGGATTAGACATGTCAGATGTACTACTGGAAGTGAAGAATTTAAAGAAATACTTTGATACGCCAAATGGTCAGCTCCATGCCGTTGATGATGTCAGCTTTGCCATTGAAAAGGGGAAGACCCTAGGCATTGTAGGCGAGTCAGGCTGTGGAAAGTCGACAACGGGGCGTGTTATTCTCAGGCTTCTTGAAGCCACAGACGGAGAAATTATATATGAAGGCCAAAACATTCGAGATCTAAACAAGGATCAAATGCGGGACTTGCGCAAGGAGCTTCAAATTATTTTTCAGGATCCCTTCTCCTCACTTGATCCAAGGATGACCGTGTCTGAAATTATCGAGGAACCCATTAAACTGAATAAGCTGATTCCTGATAAGACGAAAAGGTTTGAACGGGTTTTAGAATTGATGGATCTTGTTGGTCTATCAAGGCGAATGATCAACACCTACCCTCATGAACTGGATGGTGGCAGACGACAAAGGATCGGTATTGCAAGGGCCCTTGCGCTGAACACCAAGTTTATAGTGTGTGATGAGCCGGTATCAGCCCTGGATGTTTCCATTCAGGCCCAGATACTCAACCTCATGAATGAACTTCAAAAGAAATTGGGACTAACCTATATTTTCATCACCCATGATTTATCAGTTGTGAACCATTTTTCTGATGACATAGCGGTTATGTATTTAGGCAAGCTTATTGAAAAGGCACCGGCAGAGGCTCTTTTTGACAACCCTGTCCATCCTTATACAAAGGCCCTGCTTTCAGCCATTCCAAGACCATCCCTTGATCGGAAAATGGAAAAGATCATATTAAAAGGGGAAATCACATCACCAATTAATCCTGAGCCGGTTTGCCGATTTGCAAACAGATGCAACCATGCCCAGGACATATGCCGAAATCAGGAACCGCAACTTGAAGAAATTGCACCTGGCCACTTTGTGTCATGCCATTTATTCAAGGGGTAGTGGTGATAAAAGCGAGTAGCTATTTAAAAGAATACCCTTAAATAAAGATAGTCTTAAAGGAAGATAGCCTTTTAAAAATTAAAGATCTATTTTATAAACAGATGCTGACGACTTGTTGGCATCTGTTTTTGTGTGTTTAAACCAGAAGGTGATATGTGCGTGGGGAAGATTTTAGGGAAGTGGTAGGGGTATTTGGTATGACAGGGGTGATCCATTCTTTTTAATCTTAAGACCATACTTGTGAAAAAGCAGAATAAATTGTGGATGAATAAAAAAAATATTGAAATTATCCACAGACAAGTTATAAAGCGAGCTTGGTGTCACAAAAACAAGTGAATTTCGGAAAAAATATAAGATTTCTTTCGAATATCGGGAACTTTTTGTTCTCCAGTCCGTCTAAGCTAGTGTAAGGCAAAATGATATGTTAACTTTTCGCTCTCTTATAGGGTATATAAAGAAGTGAAACTTCCTTTTACTAGGCAGTAATAACTCAATGAAAAAATAATAATACACGTATAAAAGCAAGGTATATTAGGAGGAAATTATGAACAGACAAGTTAGAGCAAGATTAGGAGCCATTTTGGTAGGTCTTATGTCATTATCAAGTATCGGGAGTTTTGCAGACACGCAGGTGACTCCAGTCTTAATATCAGCCCCTATAACAGAAGTGGATGAGGATGTGAATGTCGTGGCGGTCCCAGTATTATATGAAGATGCATCTGTGCCTTTTACGGTGAACATTGTAAAGGATGCATTTACAATTATACTTGATAGCAATCCATCCACAGGTTATAGCTGGGATTTTGAAGTGCGTGATGAAAAGCAAGTTGACTTTCTAAGCCAAGACCTTATAATGCCAGCAGATGCCATGCCAGGAACGGGTGGCAAAGCCACTTTCACATTTAAGGCCCTTGAAGAGGGTGTGTCAACAATTCAGTTTAAGTATGGTCAGAGCTGGGACGAGTCTACTGCTAAGACCCTAGATATTATGGTTTACAAGAATGGCGACAAACTCTTTGTAGAAGAAGACAAAATCGTGACCATAGCAGATGGCAAGTTAAATGAAAATAATGATAAAGACCAAATTATGGACGGAAAAATTGAAATTGATGAAGAAAACCGTGTGGTCCTTTACAATGAAGAACAAGTGGGGGACTTTGGCATTGAAATGTATGGGGATATAACAATGGTGCCCCTAAGTTCCACACTGACTGCCCTTGGGTATGAAGTGACTTGGAACTCTGAAACACGATCTGTTGACATTCAAAAAGGTGCCCAGTGGACATCTATTAAAATTGGTGAAAATGCCTATTTTAAAAACAGAATGGCGCCACAACCCCTAAGCGCTGAACCAATTATTATTGATGGTTACACTTATGTGCCGGCTGAATTTTTAGTGGAAATACTGGGCATTGGTGTACAAGTGGAGAGTGGATCATTAATTTTGACTGACCATGAAGCTGTTATTCATTCAGGGTATGTGACAGACATTAGTTATGATGAAACAGGGACAAAGACCATAACCATTGCTGATGAAAAAGGTTCAACAGACTATATGAACATGACAGTGATTCATACATCACAAGCCTACACATACTACAATACAGACGTTGAAGTGGGTGCTTACATCCATGTGGCTTCACCGCAGTTTATGACAATGAGCCTGCCTGCCCAAACATCAGGATACATTGTTTACTAAGACATATTAGAAGGCCCTATATAAACAGTAGAGGATAATTAAAACACCATTCGATGAAAGATTCAATTTGAGTCACTTTCACCGAGTGGTGTTTTTATGTTTTTCCAGGATGGGATGTTAAAGGTATAAGAGGCGATAGTGACTCTTAATGAGGTTAGGAAATAGGGTCTGAAAATGAATATTTGACAAATGTTAAAGTATTGATATAATTTAGGTAAACGTTTAACCCGGGATGGTGAAAGACTCTTGAAAGCGACAATAAAAGACATAGCCCGTCTGGCAGATGTGTCAACCGCAACGGTTTCAAAGGTTGTGAATGGCAAAGATGAAAAAATATCTGCTGCGACGAGGATGCGTGTCATGAAGATAATTGAAGATGTGGGATATGTGCCAAATCGAATTGCAAGTTCAATGGTCACTAAGAAAACAAAGACTCTTGGTCTGATCATACCGGATATTGCAAACCCATTTTTCCCTGAACTGGCCCGTGGTGCTGAAGACCTTGCCAACAAGGAAGGTTACACCCTGATTCTTTGCAATTCTGATAACAGTCTTGAAAAAGAAGATGCCTACATAGACATGTTACAGGAAAAAATGGTGGACGGCATTATATTCACAGCATCAAGTAGCCGTACTGAAGTGAGTTCAGCGCTGAAAAGGGTAAGAATTCCGGTTATCACCGTGGATCGAGATATTGATGGATTAAAATCACAAAAGAAAATAGTGGTGGACAATGAAGTGGGCGCATATGAAGCTGTGACCCATATGATTGATCGAGGCTATAAAAGAATTTATCACATTTCTGGGCCGATGACATCAAAACCTGCCCAGCAAAGATACAAGGGGTATTTGCGTGCCCATGAAGAAAAAGGTTTAAATCCGTTTGAGAACCATTTACTTTCGGGTACATATACAGGAGACTGGGGTTTTAAAAGTGTGGAAAAGCTGATTTCCCAAAAAGCACAGTTTGATGGGATTTTCTGCGGCAATGACCTTATTGCTCTCGGGGCTCTGAAAGCCCTGCATTCTCAAAACATTAAGGTGCCTGAGCGCGTTGGACTTGTGGGTTATGATGATATTTACATGGCTCAAATGGTGACGCCAGAGCTGACAACGGTCAACCAGCCCAATTATGAAATGGGGTATCAAGCCGCTCAAATGTTAGTGGGCATGATTCAGGGCAAGACTGTTAAACCAAACAAAGATGCCCTTAAAACAAAGTTGGTTGTAAGGGGCACAACAAGGTAGGATAAGACCCCAAGTGTTTTAAAAATAAAGCGCTTGGGGAGACATATTTTTTTACAAGGTTAAACGTTTAACCTAAGGAGTGAGAAGATGAAGAAAGTACTTGTACTTGGCAGTTTAAACATGGATTTGGTGACAAATGTCAAGGTAACACCAAAGGTTGGAGAAACTATTTTAGGACGGGGCTTTAGTGAAATTCCCGGTGGAAAGGGTGCCAACCAAGCTGTGGCCATGGGTCGCTTAGGTGGTCAGGTCTCTATGCTCGGACGGGTTGGAGATGACAACTTTGGCACTGATTTATTAGAAGCGCTGACAAAAAGCGGTGTGAAGAGTGACAATGTGAAAAAGGTCTCTGGTTCACCAACAGGTACGGCCCTTATTATGGTCAACGATGACGGGGACAATTCCATTGTTGTTATACCGGGTGCCAATTTTAAATTGACACCTGACTGTATAGAAAGCAAAGAGGTGGATAAGGCCCTAAAAGAGGCAGACTACCTTGTGGCTCAACTGGAAACACCAATGGAAACCATAGAACTGGCCTTTGATAAAGCTAAGAAGATGGGACTGAAAACTGTCCTCAATCCGGCACCGGCTCAAGCATTATCAAAATCCCTTATTTCAAATGTGGACTTGCTGATCCCAAATGAAACAGAGTTTGAACTTTTGACGGGACACTCTGCAGAAACTAAGGAAGGACTTCAAGCGGGGGCGGACCTTCTATTTGATCAGGGCATAAGTGCTCTTATTATAACTTTGGGCAAGAAGGGCGCACTCTATATTGATAAAGATCATAAGAACTTCCACGTATCAGGCTATAAAGTGGAAGCGGTGGATACAACAGCGGCAGGTGATAGTTTCATAGGTGGTCTTGTAACAGCCCTTTCAGAAGGAGCAAGTATGGAAGATGCCATGGCCTTTGCCATGAAGGTTGGAGCTGTCACTGTGACAAAACACGGGGCACAGAGCTCCCTGCCAAGCCGGAAAGAAATTGAGTCATTCAAAGGGGTGAAGAGAAAGTGATCAAAAACAAACTGCTCAATGCAGATATTTTAGAAGTGATCAGCAAAATGGGGCATACAGACGAGATTGTAATTGCTGATGCCGGTCTACCCATTCCTGATGGGGTAAGGAGAATTGATCTGGCTCTTACGGCAGGTCATCCAACATTTATGGATGTTTTGAAGGCCTTACTGGACAGCTTTGAATGTGAAAGCTATACCCTGGCCACTGAGATTAAGGACAATAATCCTGTCATTGAGAGCCATGTTCATGGACTGCTTGAAGATAAGGAAGTCACCTATATTTCTCATGAAGCTTTCAAGGTGAAAACGGGAAGTGCCAAAGCGGTAATACGCACAGGGGAATGTACGCCCTATGCAAATGTGATATTAAAGTCTGGTGTTATTTTTTAAGGATGTGGCAAAATGCGTGAGAAGATACTTGAAATGAAACATGTCACCAAGACTTTTCCGGGTGTGAAAGCCCTAGATGATGTTCATTTGAACGTTTATCAGGGGCAAGTCATGGCCTTACTTGGTGAAAACGGCGCAGGCAAGTCCACTTTGATGAAAATCTTATCTGGTGTTTATAGAAAGTCAGAAGGCACCATACGGTTTAAGGGACAAGACGTCGAGATGAAAGGGCCTAAAGATGCTCAAGACCTGGGTATAGCTATTATTCATCAAGAACTAAATCTTATAGAAGAAATGTCCATAGGAGAGAATATTTTTCTTGGCAGGGAGCCAAAGAAATTTTTGAATGTTATGGATTGGCAGGCCCTTATGAAAAAATCTGAAGACCTGCTGACTTCACTAAATATTAAGGTTGATCCCCGAAAGAGTGTGAAAAACTTTTCCATAGGCAACAAGCAGATGTTTGAAATTGCCAAGGCACTTTCCCTAGACGCAGAACTCATCATTATGGATGAGCCAACAGATGCCCTAACAGATCAAGAAACAGAAAGCCTTTTTGAAGTGATACGTGCCTTGAAGGCTGAGGGAAAAAGCATTGTATATATCTCGCATAGACTAAAAGAAATATTTGAAATATGTGATGATGTAACAGTCTTGAGAGATGGACAGTTTATTGCTGAAAAGAGTGTGTCAGAAATCAATGAAGACATGCTTATCGAGCTTATGGTTGGTCGAAAGCTTGAAGACCAGTATCCGTATTTAAACTCGGACAGTGGTGATGTGGTGCTGAAGGTTCACGAGCTTAAAAATGCCCATGTAAGAAATATCAGCTTTGAACTGAAAAAAGGGGAAATCCTTGGTGTGGCAGGTCTAATGGGAGCCGGAAGAACAGAGCTGGCAAAAACCCTATTTGGACATTTTAAAATGGATTCAGGAAGTGTGGAGCTGGACGGACAGCCCCTAACAATAAAAAGTGAAAAACAGGCGATCGAGTCGGGCATTACCTATGTGTCGGAGGATCGAAAAAAAGATGGACTGGTTCTAGGCATGTCTGTTAAAGAGAACATGTCTATGTCGGCCCTAAAAAGACTTTCTAAGTCTGGTCTTATTAATCAGTCCTTAGAAAAGAAAATGGCTGATGACTTTGTTGGACACCTGTCCATAAAAACCCCATCGCTTAACCAGAAGATCAAGTTCTTATCGGGGGGCAACCAGCAAAAAGTCAGCATTTCAAAGAGTCTCATGACAGATCCAAAGGTTCTTATACTGGATGAACCAACCCGTGGGGTAGATGTAGGGGCTAAAAAAGAAATTTATGACTTAATGAATGAGTTTAAAGAAAAAGGTATGGCCATTTTAATGATTTCATCAGAAATACCTGAACTTCTGGGCATGTGTGACCGTATTATGGTCATGCATGAGGGAACCATTTCTGGCATTATCCATAGAAGCACTGCAAACCAGGAAGGCATTATGCGTCTGGCTGTAGGCCTTAGGAGGGAATAAATATGAAGCAAGGTATTAAAGAAAACCTAGGTCGATTCCAGTCGGTCATCGGTCTGGTTATGTTTTCCGTGATTATATCGTTTATGAGTGACCGTTTTTTCACATGGTCAAATATGTTCAATGTCTTTAGACAAACATCAGTCAATGCCATTATTGCAGCGGGGATGACATTTGTTATTTTAACCGGGGGTATAGACCTGTCAGTGGGTTCCACGTTGGCTATAAGTGGTGCGGTTGCTGCCTTTATGCTTGCGGGCGGTTCTTCAGCTTTTGTCGCAGTGCTGGCAGCCCTTCTTGTAGGTCTTGGCATTGGCCTTTTCAATGGTTTTGTCATTTCAAAAGGCAAATTACAGCCATTTATCGTAACCCTGGCAACTATGACAGTTTTTCGTGGAGCCACTCTGGTTTTCACAGATGGAAAGCCGATTAGTGCAGGGTATGAGGCCAACGCTGAAGCCTTTTCGAACATTGGTAACGGCTACACACTGGGTGTTCCAAATCCAATTCTGATTATGGCGGCTATTTTTGCAGCTTGCTATTTTATATTGAAACACACAACCATTGGACGCTATGTCTACTCAACAGGTGGCAATGAAGAAGCCACTCAGTTATCTGGAGTGAGTGTCCACAGGGTAAAATTATTCGTTTATGGCATGAGTGGTCTTATGGCCGCAGTGGGTGGGATTCTTATCACATCCAGACTGGCCTCTGCTCAACCCACAGCTGGTTCAGGCTATGAACTGGATGCCATTGCCGCTGTTGTGCTCGGGGGCACATCTCTTGCAGGCGGTGTGGGTTCTGTTATCGGCACCATAGTCGGTGCGTTTATTATCGGTATTCTTAACAACGCTCTGAATCTCTTAAACGTGACGTCTTATTATCAGCTCCTAGCAAAGGGCTTAGTGATTCTTATTGCGGTGTTATTGGATCAAAAAGAGAAATAATGAAAATGAGGAGGAGGATTCAAATGAAAAAGTTTATGGCATTTCTCATGGTTGCAGTTATGGTCATGGGCATGTTGGCTGGGTGTAGTGCACCAGCTGAGGAGACACCAGCAGGCGGCGGGGAAGATATGGCGGCTGCAGGGAAAATTGGTTTAATTGTATCAACACTTAACAACCCGTTCTTTGTAACACTAAAGGATGGTGCAGAAGCTGAGGCTCAGTCAATGGGTCTTGAAATGATTGTTTTAGATTCTCAAAATGACCCAGCTAAAGAGCTGGCAAACATGGAAGATTTACTCACACAAGATGTAGACGTTATACTTATTAACCCAACGGATTCAGATGCTGTTGGAAACGCTATCAAAATGGCCAATGACAAAGGCGTTCCTGTTATCACCCTTGATAGAGGTGCCAATGCAGGTGAAGTTGTCACACATATTGCATCTGATAATGTATCAGGTGGTGTGATGGCTGGCGAGTACATTGCAGAACTTCTTGGCGGCAGCGGCAAGGCTGTTGAACTTGAAGGTATTGCAGGCACATCAGCAGCAAGAGACCGTGGTGCTGGGTTCAACAAGGCTTTAGAAGGCAAGGATATTGAAGTGGTGGCAAGACAGGTGGCAGACTTTGATAGAACAAAGGGTCTTTCTGTTATGGAAAACATCCTTCAAGCACAACCAGAAATTGACGCTGTTTTCGCACACAATGATGAAATGGCACTTGGGGCTCTTACAGCGGTTCAGTCCTCAGGTCGAGATATTCTAATCGTTGGTTTTGATGCAACAGATGATGCTGTTAAAGCGGTTGAAGCAGGTCATATGGCGGCAACTGTGGCCCAACAACCTGACTTGATAGGGTCTTTAGGTGTTAAAGCAGCGAAGGATGTTATTGATGGCGCCACTGTCGAAGAATTTATACCAGTTGATCTGAAGCTGATCACTGGTGACATGACAATGACAGAAACAGAAGACAGTGCCATGATGGGCAGTGGTCAAAAGGTGGGTCTCATTGTATCCACACTGAACAACCCATTCTTTGTCACTCTAAAAGACGGTGCTGAAGCCAAGGCAGAAGAACTAAACCTAGAACTCATTGTTCTGGATTCACAAAATGATCCAGCCAAAGAACTTGCAAACATGGAAGATTTACTCACGCAAGATGTGAGTGTTATTCTTATTAATCCAACAGATTCAGATGCTGTTGTAAATGCCATCAAAATGGCCAATCAAAAAGGCATTCCAGTTTTAACCCTTGATCGTGGAGCCAATGCGGGTGAAATTGCAACGCATATTGCCTCAGATAATGTGGCAGGCGGCATGATGGCTGGCGAGTACATTGCTGAAATGCTAGGTGGCAGTGGCAAAGTTGTGGAACTTGAAGGCATTGCAGGCACATCAGCAGCAAGAGACCGTGGTGCTGGATTCAACAAGGCCCTAGAAGGCAAGGACATTGAAGTGGTAGCAAGACAGGTAGCAGACTTTGATAGAACAAAGGGGCTTTCTGTTATGGAGAATATCCTTCAAGCACAACCGGAAATTGATGCAGTGTTTGCACACAATGATGAAATGGCCCTAGGTGCTCTAAAGGCTGTTGAGTCTTCTGGACGAGATATTATGATTGTTGGTTTCGATGCCACAGATGATGCTGTTAAAGCTGTTGAAGCGGGTTCATTAGCTGCAACAGTGGCACAGCAACCAGATATGATTGGTAGCCTGGGCGTAGAAAGTGCCCTTAAGGTTCTTATGGGAGAATCTGTAGAGGCATACGTTCCAGTAGAGCTAATGCTTGTTAAGTAGTCCCCTCTATTCAGTTATTTGAAGATTGGCACTTGGAAAGCTACTAAATTAAAGTGTATAATGCGTGGCTATGCATCTTGAATGATGCATAACAAGTCGCCCTCATTCAAAATGACTGAAGTTTTTAATATGTGAGCATTTGAAAAGTTATACTGGAATATTCTATCAATATAGACCTTGACATGGTATTGATAGGGTTTAAAGTGATTGTTTTTCAAATGTTCTAAGAAACATCGTATAAGAAAAAGAGCCTTCTTTCATGGTCTTAATGACCAGGAGGAGGGCTCTTTTTCCTTATGTATATGTCAAGAAGAGGAAAAAATCTATTATGAAAACTGAATTTTAAGAAAATTTAACCAAATATACTATTGTCAATTTATATAAGAAGCGTAATATTGAATCAGACGAATAAAATATTTGACAAATGGTATGAACAGGAGATTGTATATGGAAAAATCTAAATGGGACAGTGGCGTTCTTTACGGTTTTGAATCTGAACGCATTAAGTTCACAAAAATGCGAATAGAAAACTCAAATGCCATTCATGTGATGGCTTCAAACTCAGAGGTATCGAAATATATTGGATGGCCCCTCACAGAAAGCATGAATGAAACAAGGGAATATGTTGCGGAAATGCTTAGAAGAGAAGAGGCTGGCACTTTTAAATATGCCAATATCGAGGACAAGAGATTTGGAAATGTAATAGGCACGGTTATGTTGTTTGGACATGATGAGGATGCTCGGCACGCAGAACTGGGCTATGTTATTGACAAAAGTATTTGGGGTAAGGGTATAGGCACAGAAGTGGTCGAACTGGCTATGAAGGTGGCCTTTAAAGACCTAGGCCTTCGTAAACTTCACGCTAGAGTTGTTGGTGAGAATGTGGGGTCAGGCAGAATTCTTGAAAAGAATGGATTTGTTAAAGAAGGCTGTCTGAAGGACTACTATAATATTGATGGTGAGTTTATGGACTGTGTGCTTTATGGTGGTTTTGATGAAGCCTAGATCTTGCATGAAAGAGTAATTCCACAAAGTGATATATTCCCGTTCATTTGCCTATGTGGGGCGCTGTTAATAGTAGAACACAAGAATAAAAAGGATTGGCCTGATAAAAATCGGCCAATCCTTTTATTTTAAAATTGATTTATTGTTATGAGTACACTTTGCCTTCATCTATGCCGTTTTCTTCTTCTTAGCAAAGCCTAGAATTGCACCGAGTGCAATGCCTAGGAAGGCTGCCATAAGCACGCGGTATACAGGTGGCATGAGGAATGTGATAGTGTGTGCAGGAATCCAGAAGAATGGAATCGTCTTGAAATATACAAATCCAACCAGACCCTGGAAATCAATTGTATCAACAACTTCTGCAAGTTTTACACCGCTTAAATTACCGATTTTTCCACCACTTAGGTCAATGTAAGTGTCCGTGAGCTTGTGAAAACCCATCATGACAGGTGCAAAGATTGCATTCATAAAAGCACTGATAAAGAATGCTGTTAGAATTTTTGCGCCCATTGAACCGTTTGCAAACATTGGCAGTAGACCATCGCTGATAAGAGCTTTTACACCCGTTGAGAAAATAGTAAAGGCCATAGCAATGATAATACCTAGTACCCCCCAAACCACAGCGCGCCAGAAAAGACCGACAGGTTTTTTCCACTCTCCAGCTGTGATACGTCCACCAAGCACTTCACCCATTGTACCCAGCACGAAGAATTTAATAAATGCCATGATAAGAGGGTGGTTTTTCGAACTCTCGACGAATACGTTATGTGTTGCCGGGAGTGTTAAAAATGCAATAACAGCTAGTAGGCCACCGACCCACATTAGATCTCCTTTTTTCATGAAGAAAGACCCCTTTCAGTTTATAATGTTGTGAATAAGTTCTCCCACTCATTATATAGAAATTAAGGAGGAAGTTAAAGGGAAATTTGAAGTGTTACAAAAACAGTTGAAACTTACCAAATGAACTTGTAGCCTCGGTGGATATTGATTATGTCCCTAAGAATGGATGCCGCCGCCGGTGTGGTGCCTGATGCTCCACCTATGAGGGTGAGTTCGCCCATGGTATCTGTTGTAAAGCGAACAGCCTTGTTTTTGCCATCCACATTGTAAAAAGGGTGACTCGCATCAATTTTTTCAAGGCTGACTTTGACAATAAAGTCGTGAAGGGTACGCTTGGCCCGTCCGATGAGCTTATATTTCTTATTCTCCATTTTAGCCACATGTATATCCTCATGGGTCAGGCCAGTGATGCCTTCAATATGTATCTTGTCTAGACTATGCTTTTGCTTACAAAGGACATTGGTGAGGATGAGGAGCTTGGATGCTGTGTCAAAGCCTTCCACATCCAGTCTTGGATTGGCCTCTGAAATTCCAGCCTTCTGAGCCATGGCGAGGGCTTCTTCATAGCTGACGCCATGCTTTTCCATCATGTTAAGAATGTGATTTGAGGTGCCATTAAGGACCCCCTCGATGGTTTGAATGTCAGAACCAGCTATATCAAAAAGACCTGCATTCATGGATGGAAGAGCGCCTCCAACAGTACAGCCAATACCAAGTTGAACCCCATTTTCATAGGCCATGTTTTTTAATCCGTGGTAATTATGAACGATGGGACCTTTGTTGCCACTAATGACATGCATGCCCCGCTTGAGAGCCCTTTCTATATAGCCAAGGGCTGGTTGACCTGTTTCTATATTGGTTGGTGTCAGCTCAATCAGCATGTCAGCGTCACCGTTTTCAATCATTGTTTCGTAAGTTGCTTCATAAAAGACATTAAGAGGGTAGTTTTCAAGGGTGCCTCCCGATCTTAGGTGCCTTGATAGGTCTTCAATGGGAATGCCTTCAGGCATGTAGAGACAGCCTTTGGAGTTAAATATATAAAGAACCTGAAGATCTAAATGAATTTCTTTAAGATGGTTCTTCTTTTCATGTAATAGATGAAGGAAAGCCTTTCCAACACCACCGAATCCTAGGATTGCTAATTTCATAGGGTCACCTCATTTTTTTATCATTGAAATCTTCATTAGCATATGAAGGCCATTGCAAACTCGTGAATAGACAGTTACAAGTTTTATTATACCCAAATGCTGAAAGAAGATCATAAATTAATTATAAGGCCCTTATAAAATCAAGCCTAAGGAAGTCGAAAAATCCATCTTTACATCTTTAACTGAAGAAGAGACCCTCATACAATCGACTTGCAAAATATCATTCAAACGCCTGAAAAAAAAAGGACTCATATGTTTGTATGAGTCCTTCGTCAGCTTGCTAATGTGTTGCTTGCATGTTTTAAATGGATACCTACGACCGGTTGAAATCTGCTTCAGAAGCAGAGATGAAACGCTTAGGAAGGTCCATTTTAATGGCTTTTTCAATATCGGATAGTAGATTCTGGTCTCTAGGTGTGGCAAATGTCGTAGCTATGCCTTCATCCCCAGCTCGTCCTGTTCGTCCAATTCTATGAATATAAATTTCAGGGTTCTCAGGCATGTCATAATTATAAATATGGGTAACACCACTTATATCAAGACCTCTGGCTGCAACGTCTGTCGCGATGAGAAACTGAAATTTCAAGTCTCTAAAACCCTTCATAATACGTTCGCGCTTTTTCTGCGTCAAGTCCCCATGAAGCTTTTCGCAGTCATACCCACTTTGGGCTAGGGCCATTTCCAGAGCATCCACTCGACGCTTTGTTCGGCAAAATATAATAGCCATGAAGGGATGATCTTCTTCAAGGACTGTTTTAAGATCATTTTGCTTCTTACGGTCCGTGGTTTTAACGATGCGCTGCTCAATGGCATCAAGGGTGATACTTTTCTTTTGAATTGTGATTTCAACAGGATGGTCCATATTTCTATAAGCTATTTTTTTGACCTTAGAATCCATTGTTGCAGAGAAGCAAAGGACCTGTTTCTTTTTAGGGGTCAGGCGCATAATCATATCAATTTCAGGACGAAAGCCCAAATGGAGCATTTGGTCTGCTTCGTCAAGAACCAGCATTTTAAGGCCGTTTAAATCTATAGATTCCCGGCGCATATGGTCAAGGAGTCGACCTGGTGTCGCAATAATAAGATGGATATTGTTTTTTAGTTTCTTGAGTTGCTTTCCAATATCTTGACCGCCATAAGCAGATAAGACACCAAGAGCATCATCTTGATTCAGCATATTAGCCACTTCAGTGATTTGGATGGCAAGCTCTCTTGTCGGTGTGACAATCAGACCTTGTACTTTTTTAGAGTTGGGGTCAAAGGTTTGGAACATAGGCAGTAAAAATGCCAGTGTTTTACCCGTCCCTGTTTGAGACTGGGCGATAATATCTGACCCATTCATGATTGCTGGCAAGGCTTCTTGCTGAATTTGAGTGGGTTCTTTGATGCCTTTCTTCCTTAGAAGGGCAACTAGGTCTTCATTCACGTTTAAATTTGCAAAACTCAACATAATTTTTCCTTTGTCTTTTACAAGTTGGTTAAATACAGTAAATTACAGTTGTTTCAGTAAAAGTATGCGGATTTCAACAAACTCACTTCTGAACAATTAACATAGTATATCAAACAATTCAGACAAAAGATACCTCAAATTGCTTGCTTTAGATTATTTTTAGTGTTATTATGAAGCTGTAAAGTAATTCAGAATCAAAGTTTGCAATAAAATCATTTGAATAGTACTAGTACTGATTATCGGTATCCCAGTAACCTTTCGAAGTTTTATTCGTCAATATTTTGCTATGAATTATTAAAAGTAAATTAATTGAATCGGAGGAATACCAATATGAACGGTACAGTAAAATGGTTTAACGCAGAAAAAGGTTATGGTTTCATTACTTCTGAAGAAGGTAACGATGTATTCGTACACTTCTCTCAAATTAACAAAGATGGTTACAAGACGCTAGAAGAAGGCGAAAACGTAACTTTCGAACTAGCTGAAGGTCCTAAAGGTCCTCAAGCTGAAAACGTAAACGTACTTTAATTAAACCAAACCAGCGTCTCGCAATAGCGGGACGCTTTCTTTATGTTCGCGAAACACAAAGCCAGGCAAATAAAAAAATAGATTTAAGGAATTAAGCGTTTACATTTGATTCCTTAAATCTATTTTTTTATTTATCTGGCGCGTGTCGCGACAGAGGCAATCAAGGATTGCCCTGTGTTTGGTGGTTAGAAACAGACGTCTAGTTGAGTTATTGATAAGAAATCTAGTATAAATCTTTTTCCCGATAGGCATCTGTTTTTTTAAGCAATCTTTCAAGGAGGCCTTGAAGCTGTTCCAGTTCTTGGTCGCTTAGGTCAGACATGATTCCGCTTTGGGTGTCTAGGAAAATTTTTTTGAAATCATCTCTCATGGAATCACCCTTTTCGGTAATGTACAGGTTAAAATGACGCTGGTCATCTTCATTGGGTTCACGATAGACAAGGCCCTGATCAATCAACCTTTTCACAGCTTTTGTAGAAGACGTTTTGCCCACATGGAGCGTTTCAGCAAGGGCCTTTTGGTTAATCCCTTCATTTCCACTAATTGCCATGAAGTATTCCAGTTGACTCTGGGAAATACCAACACTTTTAAGCTTTTCATCGAGCAAGCTTGATACATTTCTATAAAGCAGTCTAATCAATAGACCAATATTCATTCCACGCATGCTATCCCCTCCTAAACAACACTATATTTCATTTTTAGTCCATTTTCTTTTTAATAGTATCATAGTCTTGGCTATTAAAGGTACAGGCTTTAATGCAAACTGAACAGCCGTAGTTTGATGAAAAGGGCAAAGCGCATTTTTTATAGTCAATGTGTTGTTTTGATCCGTCACTGGCAAGCTTAATTTTGTCATAGATGGCATTTGCGGGACAAGCCCTTTGGCAGCGTCTGCATCTCTGGCAGAAGGCCTCTATCCAATCATGCTCTTTGGAAAGGGAATCTGTGAAAGGCAGGTTGTCAATGTCTGTGTAAATCACAGCAATTCTTTGTCGTGGTCCAACTTTCGGTGAAATTAGCAGGCCGTGTCTTCCAAGATGGCCTAGACCGGCTTTCTGTGCAAGGAGGGGATAATTGGTGTCGCCTCCAATTGCAGGACCCGCTTGTGCTGAAAAGCCAGCTTGACGTAAGTAATGGGCAACTTTATTGACGATGATGCCTAGTTCCTTATATGTTCTAAAGACCTCCTTCACACAGGCCTTGCTAGGGGCTGTATCCATTTTGTCCGCTTGCATTTCCATAGTGATAACGATGGCATTTGAATATAATATGCCCTTATTAATAAAAATAAGTGATGGATCTACCTTAGTAAAACCAATGGCATGACAGTCCAAATCAATAATCATTTGCCTTAGTGAGCTCAAAGTCGCCTCATCTATATGTCGCTTGCCCTTAATAGGGTTGTTGGCTAGGCTTTTATAACTTATTTTACTCTCATGAAGGGACCGAATGAGGTCCTTAATAACAGGTAAACGTTGAGGGATTAGTGAGCGTTTTCTACCGTATTTAAGCATAATATCTGGCACATCGTGTCCGTGTTTCGAAAGAGGACCATGCTTTACAAGCTGTTTATTATCAGCATATTGGTGGATATTTGGTGTTTTAGGGAAATGCATAATGAGAACCTCCTTATAAATAGTTAACCAGGCAACTAAATAAAGCATACTATAAATTAGTGCACTAGGCAACTCACCTTAAATATTAAATAGGTCTGATGGCTATTGATAAATACCACAAACTTGGGATATGATAATAGCAACGAGCCAAGTGAGGAGAAAAGTATGTACGAAGAATTTGCTACAAAGGAAATGAAGCCATGGAGAGACCTTCTTCTTGTCCACAAATTTGCGGTGGAAGAAGTGAACACAAAGCTTCAAATTCTCGATGAAGAGTTTAGAAGCATTCATGACTATAACCCGATAGAGCACATAAAGTCCCGCGTGAAAAAACCTTCAAGCATTATGGACAAGCTTGTAAGGTATGGGTTTGAACCAACGATTGAAAATGCAAGAAAGCATATTTTTGATATTGCGGGTATACGTGTGATTTGTGCATTCACATCTGACATTTATAAGGTCTATGACCTGCTTGATAGGCAAGACGATGTTAGAATAATTGAGGTTAAGGACTATATTGCAAATCCCAAGGATAATGGATACAAGAGTATGCATGTTCATGTTGAGATCCCAGTCTTCTTAAGCAGCGGTGTGGTTCCCACCCGTATTGAAATTCAAATTAGAACCATCGCCATGGATTTTTGGGCAAGTCTTGAGCACAAAATTTATTACAAGTATCGAAATCAAGCGCCAAAAAATATCACGGACCAACTCAAGGTTTGTGCCAATATGATTACCCTTCTTGACGATAGGATGCTGGATATTAAGAATGAAATTCAAGAACTGGATTTCCAGCAGACCTTAGACATGGACGTCATATCAGAGATTGACTCAAAATCCATAAAAGACGTCGAGTAAAATAATCGATCAAAATTGTTGACTTTAAAGCCCTAATCAATTATAGTTTAGTTAGGGAAAGACGAACTAACTTATGAGGTGATCCTGTGGATCGAAAAGAAAAACTATCAAGTGGGATTGGAAAACTCATGAAATTAAAAGGGTCTTGCTACTTTTCAGTGATAGATGACCTGGATATTTCAGAACTGAGTTTAAGGCAACTTGATTATTTGAAGAAATTTAATTGCAGTGAAGGTATGACCACAACCCATTTGGCTGAGGTCCTTGATATTTCAAAACCCACTGCAACAGAAATGGTCAAGCGTTTTGTGAAAATGGACTTGGTCTACAAACAGAGCTGCCCGGCTGATGGCCGCGTATACTATGTTAAGCTCACAGAGCGGGGACAAACCATAGTTAATCTTGAAAAAACAACATGGACTTATATGGCTAAGAAACTAAGCAGCCAATTAAACGAAGAAGACCTTGATACTTTAATAAAGATTCTTGAGAAAATTGAGTAGCCTCAATTTTTTTAAGACCATATAGTTAGGAAAGGGCAAACTAACTATATGAAACAGGGATTAAAGTAAAATTGAGACCCTATGCTTGTGGTTGTTAGTGTGATCATATAGAAATTCTATAAAGAAGTCATTCGTGAAAATAGCAATATTTTTTTAGGAATATAGTTAGGGAAAACAAAACTAATTATTACTTTTATATTTAAAATTGATGCTTGATGATTCTTAAACAGTGTTTTAGACTCTGTATTTAAAAGTCCAAATGGGGCTAAGGGTTATGAGGGCAACATCCTATAGGGGATACAAGACAGACTTATTAAAAACATAAATAATAAGGGCTAAAGGGGAGGAATAATGAGTACAAACTCAGCAGAAATAAACAACTTTTTCAAAGAACTAAGTGACATTCATGAGAATAGACATAAATACAGCCTGGAGTGGGCTTTTGAAGATGCCCAGCGGCAACTGGACAGCTTTAAAGCAGAAGTCATTGATAAGAAGCTAAAAAGCAAATGCAAAATGTGCTCAGAAAAATCCCACGTGCAAGACGCTTTTACAGGTTTACAGAAAAAGAGCAAGAAAATACTTAAAAAAACCAAGTGGTACAGCAGGGTCTTTAGCAATATGTTCATGATTTTAAATTTCGTTGAAATCATCCTATCTATGAGCCTTGTGGTGGGCTTATCCAAACTCAGTCATTCAGGAGAAGCTTTTATTGAATCTGAAATGATCAGTTTCTGGTTCATAATGACCTTTGCATTCATGAAGGTGGCCATTGAAAGGTATCAAATCAAACCAAGAATTGATGCCTGGGGATGGGCCCTATACGAAAAGTCTTCACAGACACTACTGGACTTGACCCTGGCCCTAGATGAAGAGGCAGAAGTCAGAATGAGCAATCAAAATGAAAAAAATGAAGTGGATGAAAGGTCCGATTTGGAAGAATCATTTCGTGAGTTTGCAGACCGATTGATGGTGGCTTAATAAGAGCCTAGTATGACAGAAAAAAAGAGGTGTTTGGTATGAATATTGACAAGATCAAAAAAGAATTAAACGTAATACCAATGGTTGAAACAGTCTTATTTCATGGCAGTGAGACAGACATAAAAATAAACAGTCATTTTGACAACGAACTCTATTATAAAATTGTGCAGGATGATTTTTATGCTGTGGCCCTCACTCTAAGAAGTGAAGCAGATGTTAACAGATACAGCATGAATGATTTTCACCTGGTCGGAAACATAGTTAAAATTGAAAGCGCCCAAAAGGTAACAGGGGGCTTCCATCTAAAACTGAAGGTTATTGACCGTGTTATGGCAAATGATGTTTGGTTTGAATCAGGCTCCTACAAGACCACATATGAAGAGCAGCCAGATATTGTTGATATGGATCACAAGAACCAAAAAGACATACTTGAATACGTGAAGGACATCACTGAAGAAATCAGCCAAAATTTTAAAGGGGCTGAATCCTATGTGGAATATATCAAGCAAATAGATGACATTAATAAGATCATTGCTGCGATTATACCATTCGTCAACATATCTGTAGACCAGAAACAGGCCTTTATGGAAATGCGGTCCCTTCGAAAAAGAAGCCTTCGTTTTCTTGACCTGCTCATAGAACACAAACAATCAATACAGTTTCAAATTGAACTGAATCAGAAGTTTTCTGAGCGTGCTAACAAAAATTACAGGGAACAAATGCTCCGCGAACAAATGCGGGCCATTAAAGAAGAACTGGGTGAGTCAGAAGGGTCATCATCAAAAGAGAAGAAGGACTATAGAGCCCTTATTGAAGAGGCTGGTATGCCAGAAGAAGTCAAAGAAATTGCCCTTGATGAAGTGGAGAAGTTTGAAAGGCAAAGTCCAAACAGCTCTGAAATCAATGTGATTAGAAACTATCTTGACCTGCTTACAAGCCTGCCATGGGGCGACAGTGAAATAAGGGACATTGACATTTCGCAGGCCAGACGAAAGTTAAACGAGGCTCATTATGGACTGGATAAGGTTAAGGACAGAATTATTCAGCACCTGACTGTTATGAAACTCAAAAAGAACAAACAAGGGTCTATTCTACTTCTTGTGGGACCGCCGGGAACAGGAAAGACAAGTCTTGGAAAGAGCATCGCCCAAGCCCTTGAAAGAGAATATGTCCGCATAAGCCTTGGTGGTGTCCGTGATGAGGCCGAAGTTAGAGGTCACAGAAGAACCTATATTGGGGCCATGCCAGGGCGAATTATTCAGGGCATGAAACGTGTGGGGTCAAAAAATCCAGTTTTCATTCTGGATGAAGTGGATAAGCTCATGGCATCTGCAAGTGGAGATCCAGCAAGTGCCCTACTGGAAGTTCTTGACCCAGAACAAAATGACACATTCACTGACCACTATTTAGATGTGCCCTACGACTTGTCAGATGTGTTCTTCATAGCCACAGCCAACTCACTTCGAAGCATTCCAGGCCCTTTAAGAGACCGGATGGAAATTATAGAAGTGGGAAGTTATACAAGTCTTGAAAAGTTTCATATTGCCAAGGACCACTTACTTTCTGAAGTCTTAGAAGACCATGGCATGACCCACGACCAACTCACAATTGAAGATGACGCCCTCCGTCAGATCATTGAGAAATATACAAGAGAAGCAGGCGTGAGAAGCCTTAAGCGCCAATTGGCAAAGGTGGCCAGGGTATCATCTGAAAAGATCGTTACCGGTGCTGTTGACCTGCCTTACACCATTAAGGAAAGTATGTTAAGGGATATACTCGGGCATGAAATTGCAAGGTATGACAGGGTTGGCGAAATGAACCCGCCAGGGGTTGTAACAGGACTTGCGTGGACACCGGTTGGGGGCGACATACTCTTTATTGAGGCGGCCCACATGCCGGGTAAAGGACAGCTCATTTTGACTGGGCAACTTGGCGATGTCATGAAGGAGTCTGCCCGTATTTCCCAGAGTCTTATCCGGTCACGACTGGCCATGTATATGAGACACTTTGATATGGACAAAGAAGATATTCATATTCATGTGCCCGCAGGCGCCACACCTAAAGACGGTCCATCCGCTGGAGTGGCCATGTTTACCACATTGGCCTCCCTTGTAACAGGCCACCCAATTGACCCTAAACTGGCCATGACAGGTGAAATCTCCCTAAGAGGTGCAGTTATGCCTGTTGGAGGCATCAAGGAGAAGGTCATTGCTGCCCATCGCTCAGGCATTCAGCGTATTCTTCTTCCAAAAGACAATAAAAAAGACCTGGATGATGTCCCACAAGAGGTTAAAAATGATGTGACCTTTATTTTCCTTGAAAGTGTGGAAGATATTATTCGGGAGACAATCGGCATTAGCTTGCCAAAGCAAGAAATTGTAGACATGACCCAAAGTATTGATCAAAGCCCTTGGAAAAATGAATAAGCATATATATTGTAAACCAGTTTACAATTATTCAAAATAGTGGGCTCTACCCTGGCAGCCGAGACACGTGTCTCGGCTGCTGTTTTTTATGACCTTTTATTTTGTCAAAGCCTATTAGAATGTGTAAAAGATTGGGTATAAGAATGACTAGTCTCATACTTACGGACTTTGAAAAACTGAGGTGGTAAAATGACAGAACTCAAGACGAAGAAAAATTCGAAAAATGTTAAAGACTTTCTAGAATCCCTCGACCATAAAAAACGGAGGGAAGATAGCCTAAAACTATTGGAAATAATGAATGACGTGACAAAGGAAGTCCCTTGTATGTGGGGCGATGCCATAGTGGGCTACGGTTCTTATCATTATAAAACCAAGTCGGGGCGTGAAGCAGACTGGTTTGTGACAGGCTTTTCACCGCGAAAACAGAATCTGTCGGTATATATTATGCCTGGTCTTTATAAATTCGATGACCTACTAAAAAGACTTGGAAAACACAAGGTCGGTAAAGGCTGTTTGTACATCAATAAACTAGATGATATTGAAATCAATGTTCTTAGAGAAATCATTCAAAAAGCATTTGACGATATGAAGGCTAAAGATTTCAGAATTGAGGTTTAGTTATGTTCGAGTTTACTTCAACAGATCAAACAAGATACTATAATAAAGGAGCTGAAAGGAATATGGCTATTGTTGTTGATGGAATTATTGGAGCCGGCAAGAGTACAGTTGCCAAGTTTCTAAGTCAGGCCCTTAATATACCGGTTTATGAAGAACTTCTTGATGATGAAAAAGGAGCACTTGCCCAGCGGATGCTTGATCGGTTTTATGCAGACCAGAAGAGGTGGAGTGCTATTATACAGGTCATGTTTTTAAATGACCGTTTTCGTGACATAAAAAAGGTGGATAGCAGTGGTCAGTCAGCTATTTTTGACCGTTCCATATATGGTGATGAAATTTTTGCCAAGACCATCCATGAACGGGGCCAAATGAGCCGGGATGAGTTTCGTATTTATAAGGGGCTTCTCCATAATATGCTCATGCATATAAAACCGCCCCAACTACTAATATACATAGATGTCAGCGTGGACACGGCTATGGAAAGAATCCGCATTCGAGACCGGTCGAGTGAAGCTGACATGATTCCAAAAGACTACATGCAGGATTTAAGACGGAATTATGAGGCCTGGTATGAAAGCTTTGACCTGTGTCCAAAGGTTCGAATCGACATGGACAGGCACTCTCTTAGTGAAGAAGACGACCTTTCAGAAGATATGAAGGCGAAAATACTCTCAGCCATTGAGCCTTATTTATAATCGAACCTTGCTTATAATTGTTTTCTTGGTTTTTTATGGCCTGTTTTCTGACCTATATATATGCTTTTGATGTTTGATAAGTTACACAACTGCTAGTATTTAAAGTCCAAGACGAAGTCCCTATTCTTGGGCTTTTTCATATGCCTCTTTTTTGATTGATAGCCTAGAATTTCACTTTGTTATCATTACAGAAAAGAAGATATTTCTGTAGTGATAACAGTTTGCTTCAATCCCCATAAACTTTAGATTTATTAATGTCTAAAAACATAATAAGTCGTTGCCCTATTCAAAAAGTGGATATATATGAAGATAGGATTAAATTCGTAAAAGGGATAGGGGGCATTGATATGAAGCGTAGTGTACTCAGTCGGGGGAGTATTCTCATTGTGATTCTGCTTATTGTGAACATGATTGGGACGACTTTTCCAGGGGCTTATGCCATGTCATTCACTGAAAATGAAGGCGTAGAAAACCCTTATAATTTGGAAAGTCCAAGTGGGGTTATGGAAGTTCAAGTTCTTCAGGGGGCGCAGTGGACATCACTGGGCTTTGTTGCCATGGATAAGTATATTCGGGACTATGCTTTACCATTAGCATCTGATATTAGGGAAAATGAATCACTTACCCTTAGGTTCATAAAGCATGGAGGGGGCTTGTCACATATAGACCACATTGGAATAGGTCAAAGCACCCTATCCTCCCTGCAACCTCAAACAGAACTATTTTATAAACTACAAGAAAAAGACAATGATGTCATTGAAGTCTTTGAATCCGGCATTGAGGTCTTGCTGACTGATATAGATATAAGTCAGAACATAGATTTCAGTGGTCGAATTGAACCAGAAGTCATTGGAAAGGCCCCATTTATATATCCCAAGGAAAACAAGGGAATCCGGATGCACTCGGGGTCTGAGTTTTATGTTTATGAACTGAACAGCCTTCTAGGGCAAAACCCAGTCGATGGACAAATTGAAGGTCTTGATGCATCCCCATACCTTTTTAAAGAATATGATATACCCGGTTCTGGCCATCCAAGAGGATACACCTATGGTTGGGTTATGAATGATGACAACTACCTATACGCGGCACTGGATTTTACACCAGACAACACCATGGATGGTGACAAGGACTATGCCTCTGTATATATAGATACACCAATCGGTGTAAAGCAGTTTAAAGTTTCAGAAAACCAAAAGGTGTGGGGAAGCCCTGCCTTCACATACACCAATAAGGTGAATTATGAGCATAAAATATACGAGTTCAAAATCCCCCTCACTGAAATATTCGGGGCGGATTTTTCTGCCTCTGATCAAGACGGCGTGAATTCAAGTATAAAAATTGCATTTGATGCTTATGGCACAGCTATGCCTCTGAATAGGATAGATCCAGATGTCGCATACGGTTCAAAAACCAATGAGTATCTTGTGGTTTATCAGGCATCCAGTTCGACCAATGAAACAGCAGGCATCTATGGTCAGTTTTTCACTTATGATGGTATGCCATCTGGATCAACCCTTGAATTGTACCCAGATGGATCAGACTATCCTACAGGACCAAAAGTTGCATACAACAGTATAGAAGATGAGTTTCTAGTGGTTTGGTCCAGATACGATGGCACCACAGATCGAGTTGAAGGCATTCGCCTAGATTCCAGTGGCAATGTTATTGGAAGTGTGACTTACCTCGACGAGGCCCAGGCAGCTATGAGTGATTATATTGAAATGGAATCAAGAGAATTTGCCCAGGTGGCTTACAGTAAGGACAACAACGCCTATGCAGTCGTTTGGAGAAGAAGCGGTGAAGACGGCTATAAGTTTTTAGAAGGCAATATTATTGAGCCTGATTTAAGCCCATATGCCCAAATTGACTTTGGCATACCAGATGAAAATGTAGGGACCAATCTTGACCTTTCTTATAATGGCAACAATTACAGCTATACACTTGCTTATGAAATGGAAACAGGCACCTTGACCGGTGGAGATGCCCACAAGGAAATCTACTATAGTGAGTTTTCCAAGTATGGTGTCATCCAGTCAACGGACACGAATGTGTCACGAGATACATCTGACACATCACCATTTCATTTACAGCCAAGCCTTGTTCACAATTCAGTTATTGATGATGAACTTGTGACCTGGATCAATAAAGACACCTCTGAATTATACGGTGCTTACAAGACCACCTCAGATTCAGCCATTGTCATAGCAAACAATGTCTATGTGGGAGATCGTTCCGCCGTCTTAGCAAAAGACCAGACATCTGATGAAATAATGGCCCTGTGGACTGGCGGAAGTGTAAGTGGCATGGACACAAATGCCAATGATGTTTTCTTCAAGCTCATGGACGAAACGGGTTCGACACTAGACAGTGGATCAATACACAGCTCGAATGACTTGCCGGACAGCATAGCAGCTGCATCAAATGGACGTGGAAGTTACTTGATAGCTTACGTTATTACACCAGCCTTTGGTGGCGATAGGCAACTGGCGGTTTCCCATTATGGTAGTTTTGACAATGGAGACGTTGACTTTGAAGATATTAGTCTGAATGTTTTAGAAGGGTCGACAGCAGACCTGGTTATAGAAAGACACGGGGCAACAGACGGTGAAATCAGTGTGGACTACACCATTGAAGATATAACGACTAACGGGTCTGATTACTCAGTGGAGACCACTTCTGGGACAGCCATTTTCGCAAATGGACAGCAGTTCTACACACTTTCCATACCAACCTTTGATGATAGTGATGAAGAGGAAGTGGAAAGCTTTGAAGTGACACTGTCCAATCTGACTGGAAATGGGGCGCTTAAAACAGACACGGTGGCCATCGTCACAATAACAGATAACGACGGTGCTGAGTCACCAACGACCACCATTTCCATAAATTCGACAATGGACTATATTGTTGAGGAAGGCATGCCAATTACAATTTATGTCGATAGAACAGGGGACTTGACCGGTAGTGTCAGCGTGAGTTATGAAGTCACTTCTGGCACAGCCATTGAAAGCGACTATGTATACGACAAGGGCACCCTGGTCTTTGAAGACCAGCAGGATATTGCTACGATCACTGTGCAAACAGCTTGGGACGAAACCTACGAGGGTGACGAAACCTTTAACGTGATCCTATCGGATGCCTCAAGTGGTGCCATGATTGACAATGATACAGCGGTGGTTACAATTGTTGAAGATGAAAAGGACCTAGGAACAGGGGACTATGAGCCAGATGTGGCATATGGAGCTGTTTTAAACAACTACCTCCTTGTGTTTGAGCACTACGATGAAAGCTTTGGCGGAAGCGCTATAATAGGGCGTTTCTATAATAATACAGGTGAAAAGATTGGTGAGGACTTTGATATTGTCGAAATGTCAGACACATATCCTGCAGATGCTCAAGTTGTCTACAACCAGGTGGATGATGAGTTTCTAATCATGTGGATAGAAGATTATGAAGGCATGCCAACAGCTCATTTTAAAGTCCTTGATAGTGATGGCGCAGAAATTATTGCAGATACGCGCATAAGCACAAGTGCCTACGAGGAGCACGATGAAGTCACTGCCGCCCATGATAAGGTGACAAACACCTATTTAATGGCTTGGGAATATTATGATTTTGAACTTTATCAAGAAGGTATAGGTGGCGTCCTCTTTGACGGTGACCGTAGCTTTACAAGCCTTCCACTCGATAGTTCGAAAGAAAGTCACGACCCTAAGGTGGTTTACAATTCAAGCTCAAGCGAATTTGTTGTAACCTATGTTGCGGTTGATGACAAGAAGCCTCAAGTGGTTTATGTGACAGTGGACGGTGACGGCACGATAACTACGCCAGAAACTGGTGTGACTTATTCGACCTATGGACAGAAGGATCCAGTCATTTCACACAATAGCCGTGTGGAAGATGACTACGTTTTATGGATAGAAGACACAAATCCAAACAGCATAGTGGGTCAGTACAAGACCACTTCTGGAAGTGCAGTGACCCTGGCCACTTCTGAAGAAGAAAGCAGTGGAGATCCATCGGCTTTCATGGACTTAACCAACATGCGCCTGTTTTGGATTGAAAAAGTGAACAACAACGCTGTTCCATACTTTGTTAAGACACAGGAAATATCAGATGAAGGCATCTTTGATGGAAACGCCATGAATGTGGATTCAGACGTGGAACCATTTGATGGGATCAGTGCAGCCTATGACTATGAATCAGAGGGGTATTTAGTGGCCTATGGCCATATGACGACAAGCGCTGGAGCCATTCGAGTGGCTTACCTAGATGTTTCAACAGATGGTCCACTAGATCCAAATCAAGACCCTGAAATCAATATGGACAAAACATCCATATCTGTTGAGGAGGGTCAAACAGCTTCGGTTACAGTCAAGAGAACTGGTGATGACTTAAGCGGATCAGATACAGTGACCTATGTTTTAAGTGACCAAACTAGCAGTGGATCAGATTATACAGAGCCATCTGGTACCCTAACATTTGCCGTGGATGAAACGGAAAAGACAATTGAAATTCCAACCATTAATGATGGCCTACATGAGGAAAATGAAAGCTTTACGGTGACCTTAACAAGTGTATCAGGAACAGCAAGCATAGGCAGTTCTGACACAACAAGTGTCACAATAAAAGATATTAATGATGAAATAGAGTTTGCTACGAATACCATGGGTGTGGAAGAAGGCCAAGACCTTGTTGTGACTCTAATACGAATGGGCAATCAACTGGGGACCGATGAAGTGACATACACTTTTTCAACCGGAAGCGCAGGTCAAGAAGACTATATCAATACGGGTGGAAGCGTCACTTTTGAACCTGGCCAGTCATCTAAGGAAATTGTGGTATCAACAATTGATGACACAGATGTTGAAAACAGTGAAGACTTTACAATGACCTTGAATGGCATTGCCGGTGAGTCTATTCTAGGCTCGCAGAAGACATTGACCGTGACCATAAGTGATAATGACGGGAACTCAACCATGAACTTTGCATCAGAAACTGCCATGGCTGAAGAAGGTCAAGCTGTGACCCTAACCGTTGTACGTACAGGAAGCACTGCGGGCACAGATACAGTATCTTATGAAACAATCACTGGAACAACAAGTGAACTAGACCATGCAATCCAGTCCGGCACACTCACCTTTATACCGGGTGAAACGGTGCAAACAATCACAATATCAAGTACTGATGATAACGAGGTGGAAACAGATGAAACCTTTACAGTGTCCCTTACTCAACCAACGGGCAACGCAGTACTAGGCAGCATGGTTGATACAGTGGTGACCCTGTATGACAACGACGTGCCAACTGTTGAATTTGATCTATCCACTCTTAGTGTGAACGAGGGTGACACAGCAACTGTGGTTCTGACCCTGAGTGAGCCTTTTGAAAAAGATATTACAATCTACTATGATTTGACCCATGGAACAGCAGGGGCATCTGATGTGGCGACCTTAAGCGGATCGGTGACATTTGAAGCGGGTCAAACAGAGAAGACCATAAGTATACCAACCATTGAAGATAGTGTTGTGGAGCTGAATGAAGTCTTTGCAGTGGAAATCACTGCAAACATTGAAGGTTATATTGGTGAGCGGTCTGTCATAACAATTACAATTAGAAATGACGATGTTCGTCCAGACCGCCGGGATAATGACAATAATAACGACACGAACACAACAAATAACACAAGCACTTCAGGCACAAGCACACAAAACGAACAAGACAATAACACCAGACAGGAGATTGAAGATTTAGCCAACACCATATCAAATGCTTTAAGTTCAGCGGAACCGTCTATGTCAGCCAATGTGGCCACAGAGTATCTGGAATCTATGGAAAGAAGCATTGATTCTATTGAAGATGAAGCCGCCTTAACAGGGGCCCTTGATTCCTACATCAATACCCTGAATGTGGTAACAAAACTGAATGTGGCTGACCCTACTGATGAAGCCGCACAGGCAGAGCAGGAAAAATGGGTTGAATCTCAAGTGGTCAAAATTAGTGATGTTGTGACAAAATCCATTCAGAAAATCACCAGTGATGAAAGCATTGTCAATGTGACAAAGAAGGTGATTGACCAAATTAAACAAGTGGAACTAGACACAAATGTCAAAAAGACTGCGGAAGTGAAAAATAAGGTTGCAAGCCTAGCCCAGTCAGTTCTTACAAAGGTTAGTGAGGTCAAGGTCAAGCAAACGGTTGAAGTGGTTGACGATGTGTCAAAAGTCAGCTTTGATCAGGCGGAAGTGGCCCAAAAAGTGGCCGAAAAGGCTGTCAACTTCAAGACGCTTTCTGACTCATTTAATGAATACTACGGTGCTGAAAATGTTAGAAAGTTTGACTTTGAAGTGACCCTAGTAACGGAACGGGTTTCAAATAAGGTACAAGTACCGATTGACAAAGAAACAATCAATACCCTGAATGCTTCTGGTGTGGATGCCCTAAGTGTTGCAGTTGGTGGAACAACTGTAAAGCTCAAAAAGGAAGTTTATGCCGAAGAATTAGAAGAGGGTGCAGAACCCCCTGAAATCGTTGTTGATATGGACTTTAGCGACCAGGGTTTTGAGGTTCGTGATGAAAAGGTCAACTTTAAAAAAGGTGTTGTGACAGACGTAAAAGTTTTCTTAGACCAAGAAGAACGCAAGAAACTCAACAAACCAGTCGAACTTAAGTTTAAAGTCGATGATTTTGAGTTTTGGGAAGAAGATTATAAGACATCCTCCCTATCCATATTCAGGCTCAATGAAGAAACGGATGAATGGGAACCTGTGGGCGGACGTTATGATCCTGTTACAAACACAGTCAGGACCAATAGACTGACCCTTAGCCAGTATACGGTCATGCAGTCCAACAAATCCTTTGCAGATGTAGAAAATTCATGGGCAAAAGATGAAATCAATGAACTTTTGGGTAAAGGTATTATAGATGAAGCGGAAAACTTCAACCCAGAAGAAAAAATCAGTCGTGAAGAGTTTACAACATGGGTTGCAAGGGCTTACGGCGTTGTTGATGATGAGGCCGAGTCGCCATTCACTGATGTTGATGAAAGCAGTGAACATTATGAAGAACTGGCATCTGCATATAATGCAGGCATCGTTTCAGGTGGTGGAGACGGAAGCTTTAATCCAGATAGTTCAGTGACCAAGGAGCAAATGTCAGCCATACTGGCAAACGCAATGACCCAGTATGACGACAAGCAACTCAATGAGGAAGTGCGGGGTGTGCTGGCATCGGCTTCAGATGCAGACTTGATTTCTGACTGGGCAGACGATGACATTGCCCTTCTGATTGAGTTGGGTGTCATTGATGGAGAAAGTGGCGCCATTAATCCAAAGCAAGAACTGTCAAAAGAAGAAGCGGCATCTATTCTCAAAAAAATATATGGCTAAAACTTGACCCGGAATATTCAGACAAAATGCATGTGCTCCATGTGGTTGTTATGAATGTTCCGGGTTTTATATATTTTGCAAGCGCCTGATTTATACAAAAGCCCCCTAGGGGCACTACATTCTGTTGACATATTTGGCAGGGTGGTAGCTTGTAGGAAACTAAGCGTTCACCTATAAGTTGAAAAGGGCTATGAAGATTTTGTGTTAGTGGACAAGAGGGTGCAGATGAAGAGTAAGGGAGGATGTATTATGTTTGGCTTAAATCATCTAAAACGAACAGGATCTCTGTTTATGGTGATCGTTCTTATTGTGTCCATGTTTGGACCAGTTGGATTTGCCGGTGATTCGAACCGGGTTTATCCAGCGCCAAGTGCGGTTCGTCAATTGTCAGGAGAATACAGCACAGTGACAGCCTATTCACCAGACCAAGAAAAATACCTAACTGTCTATCAGGAGTACAATGACTTGGCTCTGGCCAGTTCCATTAGGGGCCAATGGCTTGATTCAGATGGCAATAAAACAGGTGTGAGTTTTACAATTGCCAGTATATCAAGAAACATGCCTGAGAATCCATATGTGACATACAATGAAAAAGAGGATGTTTTTTTAGTTGTATGGAATGATGGTATTAGTACAGCCAGACGTGTGTACGGTGTGGTTATTGATGCTGAAGGCAAAAAGGCAACAGAGACGGTTGTGTTCGATCCAGAACTGGGTCCTTTTGAATCCCATGACAGTCCTAAGGCGGCCTATAGCCCAACAACAGACCAGTATGCCATAGTATGGAATGTAAGAAATGAATTCGAAGTGGTTGTGGATGGTGTTATTGTGGATGCAGAACTGGGCGGATCAAAGGCCATCGAGTTTGACACAGATAAGAATGTGTTTGATGAGTTTGACCTTATATACAATCCAGATGCAAAAAACTTTTTACTTGTAGGCCAGTACGGGTCACCTGGGTCCCAAACACTGAGCTATGTTGTGATTCAAGTAACTGGAAGCACTTCAACATCCAGCATGGTGTCGACATTAACCAAGCTTGGAGATCCTAAGACTGTCTTTAATGACAGAAAAGATTCAGACTTTGTCATTTGGCGACATATTAATGATTCTAAGCACTACTTGCTAGGGCGTTATAGAAAATCATCAGATGCCGTTGTGGAGTTTTCCGCCAACCTACTAGATGATACGAACACACTGGATATCGGTGTGAATAAGGAAGGCACAATGCTGATCGCTTGGTCAGAATCTGTTGGCACAAAGGGGTATATATACGCCCAGGAAATCAATGCAAGCGGTGTGAAATTTGAAGAAGAACCAGATGTTCTGGTTGAAGTGGAAGGCTATTTAACCGACATCAATGTGCACTACAATGATAATGCAGACAAGTTTATTGTTTCCTATGTGAATCATAAGAAGTTGACAAACCCAGAATTGACTGTTAGAACATTCCCACTCGATGAAGCCTTTGATATGGAGGGGGTATCGCAAGAAGAGTCTGCAACAAATGTCAAAGACCTATCGAATTCTGTGAGTGATGTCTTAAATAACACAGAGGAAAAAATAGTTAGGGACCAGGTCAAAAAGACCTTTGAAATTATTGAGACAAACATAGGCAATATTGAGGATGAAACCGTTCTTGTTCCTGCACTTGAAGATTATATAAAAACAGTGGACGCCCTCAATAAGGCCTCTAAGGATATTACCAACAAGTCCCTGGTTGAAGGAAAACTTGTGGATATGGCAGGGGTCATGACCCAGTCCATTCAAAAGATCGAAAACAAAGACAACATTTCAAACATTACAGAAAGTTTTATTAGTGGTGTAAAAAAAGTTCAAGACGAGGGTCTTGACCAAAGTGTTGAAATGAATGTTTCTGTGGGTGACTTTGCCCAGGGTGTAATCAACAAGGTGGGTGAAGTTAAGCCGGAAGTGAAAACAGAAAAAGTGGGAGACAAAACGAAAGTTGAATTTGATCCAGTGTCCTTACAGACCCAAGTGACGGATTCTGCAGAAGCTTTTAAAAAAGTTAAAGGGGCCTTTGATGGATATTACGGTGAGAAAAATGTTCGTGAGTTTGAGCTCAAGGTAACCCTATCGGCAGATCGAGTGGATGATGCCGTACAAGTGCCGCTCAATAAAACACTTGTGGATCAATTAAAGGGTGCGGAAGTTGATAAAGTGGGCGTGAAGATTGGTGGAACCCAACTTGTCATAGATGACAGTATCATTCAGGATAGTGTTGATGATGACAATGAACTCCTTGTAGACCTGGGCTTTAATGATGTGAGTTTTACAGATCAACAAGATAATATCACCTTTAAGTCAGGTTACACTTCAAATGTAGAAATTTTTGTAGGTGGCGAGGAAAAGAAAGTGTTGGATGAGCCTGTGGAAATAGCATTTGACTTGGGCGAATTTGAATTTTTTGATGAAGAATACAATCCGTCGCTTATTAGTGTTTTCAGACTCAATGAGGAAACTGGACAGTGGGAACCGGTTGGTGGTGTTTTTGATCCTGTGACAAATACGGTCAAGACGAATAGGATCTCTTTGAGCCAGTACACAGTTATGCAGTCCAACAAGCAGTTTAATGATGTGGACACATCTTGGGCCAAGGCGGAAATCAATGAACTTCTTGGCAAGGGCGTTATTGATGAAACAGAAAACTTTAATCCTGAACAGGCCATTACCCGTGAAGAGTTTACAACATGGGTGGCACGTGCGTATGGTCTTACAAATGATGAAGCAGAAGCGCCATTTGAGGATTTAGGGGAAGATAATGAGCATGCAGTGGAAATCGCTTCGGCTTATGCCAAAGGCATAATCTCCGGTAGTTCAGAGACCACTTTCAACCCTGACGGCAATATGACCAAAGAACAAATGACGGTTATTCTCGCCAATGCCATGGTGGCTTATGACGACAAAAAACTCAACGAAGGCTTAACCGACAGTCTTTCTGCTTACAATGACAGCGATGAGTTGGCAACTTGGGCAGATGATCAGATGGCCCTCATGGTGGAACTCGGGGTTGTTCAGATCAGTGAACGCGGTATTTTACCTCAGGACACAGTGACGAAAGAGATGGCAGCAAGCATCATTAAAAAAATCAAGGGCTAAATGGTCTTACCTAGACGAAGACTAGATTACGCCTAACCACGATTGTATGGTTTTATAAACTGAGGGGATGTTTTGTATAGCATCCCCTTCTTTTTATGCCACAGGTGGTTTGCTAAACACCATGGAAGGATGGTCCGAGCTGTGGTACTGACCACTATTAAAAAGACTGGGTGTGTGCACCGGTCATTTTGGAAAAATAGGTTGGAAAAACAGGAGAAATTCAGTTGTTGGTAGCCAATTAAAGCGGGGAATTTTGTTATAATATAATTGAAAATTGAGAACAAGGCTCAAGTGTGGGCATTACATAAAAATATGTAGGAAGGGGTTTGAAATGAAACTTATATCTTGGAATGTGAACGGCATTAGAGCCGCGCTAAAAAAAGGATTTATGGACTATTTTGAGGAAATGAATGCGGATATTTTCTGCCTGCAAGAAACTAAATGCCAAGTGGGACAGGTAGACCTTAACCTTGAAGGCTATTATCAGTACTGGAATGCAGCTGAGAAAAAGGGGTATTCTGGAACAGCAATTTTTACGAAAGAAAAGCCCTTAAGTGTCTCTTATGGTATTGGGATAGAAGAACACGACAAAGAAGGTCGTGTGATCACCCTGGAGTTTGAAGACTTTTATATGGTTACAGTTTATACGCCGAACTCTAAACGAGGCCTTGAAAGACTTGATTATAGAGAGGTTTGGGAAGATGATTTCAGACATTATCTCTTAAAACTTAAGGAAGAGAAAGGTCTTATCGTTTGCGGGGACTTAAATGTGGCGCACAAAGAAATCGACCTTAAGAATGACAAAACCAATCATAAAAATGCTGGATTTACAGATGAAGAGCGTGCTAAAATGACGACCCTACTTGACTCAGGCTTTATTGATACATTTAGGTATTTCTATCCAGACAAAGAGGACATGTATTCATGGTGGTCTTATATGGGAAATGCTCGTGAAAACAACACTGGGTGGAGAATTGATTATTTCCTTGTATCAGAAAGTCTCAAAGGCCGTCTTGAAGATGCTGATATACATATGGAGACCAAGGGCAGCGACCACTGTCCAGTTGTGCTCAAGCTTAAATAAACAAAAGGGATCTTACATCATAATAATTCGGGATTGTGTTTTCATTCTTAGAAAAATGGTATCTAATATATGTATAAGTGTATATATAAAGAGAGAACATATTCAAATTATATAAACGATCAATTGAGCAACTTTCAAAATATAAAACATATGACGCCTCTATACCTTTTAAATGAATAAGATCCATGATCGTATAGAGATGGTATGCACCTGTTTTTGAAAGCGGCTAATTTACTAAGGAGGATACAATGGCTGAAAAATTCAGACTCATTACAAGAAGCGATTTTGATGGACTTGTGTGTGCGGTGTTACTCAAAAAGCTGGAGATGATTGATGATATAAAATTTGTTCATCCCAAAGACATGCAAGACGGGCTGATCGCCGTTACCGACAGAGATATTACGACGAATCTTCCCTATGTAGAAGGCGTGCATTTGGCCTTTGATCACCACCTAAGTGAAACCATTAGAAATGAAGGAAAGAAGGACAATCATATTATTGATCCAGATGCTCCATCGGCGGCACGGGTTGTGTATGATCATTTTGGAGGGCATGACCAGTTTCCTGTCAAATGGGATGATATGATCTCAGCTGTTGACAAGGCGGACTCAGCCCAGTTTACAAAAGATGATGTCCTCAATCCTAAAGGATGGGAATTGTTGAGTTTCTTAATGGATGCTAGAACAGGCCTTGGTCGTTTCAGAAACTTTAGGATTTCAAATTATAATCTTATGATGGAGCTTATAGACTACTGTAAGGATCATGATATTGAGGATATTTTAGAGCTTCCAGATGTAAGGGAGCGTGTGGAACTTTATTTTGAGCATGAGGAGCAGTTTAAGGATCAGATCCAGACTTGCGGTGAAATGCATGACAATGTCTTGGTGGTTCATCTTAAAGATGAAGAGACCATTTATCCAGGCAACCGTTTTATGAAATATGCCTTATTCCCTGATTCCAATGTATCCATCCAAGTTATCTGGGGCCTTAAAAAGCAAAATACGGTGTTTACAGTTGGGAAATCCATCTTTAATAGAACATCAAATGCCAATATCGGTGAGCTTATGCTCAAGTATGGTGGTGGCGGTCACAGAAATGCCGGAACATGCCAGGTGCCAAACGAAAGAGCAGATGAGATTCTTGAAAAAATCATTTTAGCGCTTAAAGAATAAGGGCGTGGGTGTATTGTAAATTATAAAGTATATATGAAAGACCCCCTATGAATGTTTATAGAACATGAGCGACTTGCAAAATATCATTTAAGCACCCTCGCTATACCATATACAGATATTAAAGAATCAAAAATTCTATATATGGTTTAGTGAGGGTATAGATATGTAATTTTGAAAGCGCCTGACATACATAGTGGGTCTTTTTTAATACAGCCTATATGAACAGGCCTTCAATTTCAGAGAATGTGTCAATGATATAGTCAGGCTCTAAGGCTTTGAGTTCTTCTCTTGTATTAGAGCCTGTGGTAATAGATATTACCTTTGCGCCGAGGTGGCGGGCTGTTTTTATATCCAGGCAAGTGTCTCCAATAACATAGATTTCATCGTAAGTTTGGCCGTATAGGGCCTTGGCCTTTTCAAAAGCGGTATCGGCAATATCAAACCTTTTTAGGCCATCTTCTCCAAAGCCACCGGTCGGAAAGTGCTTCCAAACACCAAGCTTTTCAAGTTTATACTGGGCACCGATACAGAGTTCGCCTGTGATCATGGAAAGTTTGTGATCTGTTTTTGAAAGCTTGTCGATAAAAGAGCAAGCGTCCACATTTTCACGCCATACATCGCTTGTTTTAAAAGCATCCAGATGTTTGGTGTATGTTTTCATAAAGCCCTGCCACAGGTCTTGTGAAAAAGTCCTGTCCGTTTTTTCAAGAACTTCCATGAAGACGTCCTTATCAGAACGAGCGGACGTGTCCACGCCCTCCATGCCATTCTCCAGTCCAAGAAACTCGTCAACAGCCTTTCCGTAAGGGATGTCAGTACGGCTGTCCCTTTTGATAATGGTGCCGTTGATATCAAAAAAATGAGTGCTGTCATTGTAGGTGTCCTCCTTATAGTGAAATTAAGACTTATGATGAACGACAATTTAAAATCGTCGAGCTTGAAAACATGATTCATAGTCCCCTCATATCCGTTGATAGAGATGTGATTATTAAGCATGTATAATTGATAAAGTTCAAACTTGACTGACCTAAATTAAGCATACATGATAGAGCGGAAATATAAAACCCGAATGACTCATCCCCTATTAAAAGGGACCTTAGTCATTCGGGTTTATTGGTTAATATTTGATTGAAACTCTCATCTTAATGGTCAAGTCGCCTTAAATTATAAACTTCTGGATGATACCATCAAGTTTTTCAGAGATGGAAAGAACTTCAGAAGCATTTTCCTGAATGCCGATCATAAGATCTGTCTGGGTATCCATAGTGGCTGCAATTTCTTCAGCAGAGGCCGCGTTCTCTTCTGTGATGGCTGATATGCCCTGGATGGAGTTGGCTGCCTCGTCCTTATTGTTGTTGACGTTATTAATGTTGGCTGAAATATTATCAAGCTGACTGAGTGTATTGGCCATGGATTCTTCAATGGCTTCAAACGATGCTTTGACCTTGTCCATAACTTCACTGGACAAGTTGATGGAATCTGTGGCCAGTTCCATATTCTCTGTAGTGGCATTGATTTCACTGAGTATTTCTGTAATGATTTCATTGATTTGTCCAGTGGACTGGGATGTTTGCTCAGCAAGTTTACGAATTTCATCAGCAACCACGGCAAAACCACGACCGGCTTCTCCGGCACGTGCGGCCTCAATAGCAGCATTGAGTGCTAGAAGATTGGTTTGTTCAGCTATGCTGTAAATGGTGTTTGTGATTTCACTAATTGATGATGACTTGATTGAGAGCGTATTAACGTTTTTATTTAACTTATCATTGGATTCAATGGTTAAGTTAAACTTGCCACTTAGGTCCTGGATAAGTGCAAAACCTTCTTCGTTGTTTTTACTAACTTCGGCGGTGTAATCACGAAGTTTGTAAGAACTCTCCACACTGTCATTGATTTCAGCAGCAAGGTGGCCCATATTTTCAGCAGCCGTTTGTGCATCGGTGGCCTGTTCTGTAGCACCTTTTGCAAATTCATCCACTGTCATGGCAACGGCATCAATGCCTTCTTTACCACTTTGAACAATTCCGCCGAGTTCATTAGAGGACTGATTGAGTTTTACAGAGTCTTTCTTGAGTTCCGTAATGATTTCCCGAAGCACAGACCGCAAGTTGCCGACGGAACGGGCGATGATGCCTGTTTCATCTTTATATTTGAGTAAATGGCTAAATGACTCAGCATCTTCTTGAATATCCAGTTTAGCGGTTTTATCAAGAACTTGAGAAAGTTGTAGTATTGGTTTTGTGATCGTGTTGCTAAGCACCCATGCGAGGACACCCCCAATAAGAATGGAAAGGGCTAAGAAACCATAGAGAAGACGTCTTGTACTCGTGAACTGGGCGTCAATAATGGCTTTTTCCTCTGCAATAAAATTATCAATGTCGTCGATATAATTTCCTGTACCAATAATCCAGTCGTAAGGTTCGTAAAGTTTAACATAGGCACGTTTTGGAAGCGCTACGTCACCGCCTGCACGAGGGAAGTAGTAATTGCTGTAACCTTCGCCGTCTGCCTTTATAACATCGATAAAGTTTTGAATGATTTTATTGCCATTGGTGTCTTCAAGATCAAGACGATTGGTGCCTTCTACATCTTCATTGCCAAGAAGAACCACGTTGTCACCTTCCATGGTATCAGTCCAGAAATAACCGCCGTCTCCATACTTGGCATTTCGGATGACATTGGCTGATATGGTTCGAGCTTCTGTTTCTGTTAACTGTCCTTTTTCATAAAGCTCATAGATCCCGTCCAGTTCAGAAACGACAATTTCGACTTGAGCCTTAATGTTGTTGTCGTAACCTGTTCGCAATTGATTTTCAATTTGTTCAAGTCTGTCTAGGTTGCTGTTGTAAATAACATAAAAGGACGTGAGTCCAATAATTCCTGAGACAAGAAGAATGTTCAGTATAACAACCATAATAATTTTCGTACGAATACTTTTCACGTTATCCCCTCCAATTTCCCCCGGTGATTATGGCTATACAAGCTGTTCCTTTGTATTTATACCCCGTATAGTAATTTTCAATACTTTTACTGGACATCATTTAGTTTTATAAAAGATTGTTTGAAAAGTTAGTGAGAAAAATACCAACAAAGGACTCTATTTGTTTGGAGTGTGGGGAGATACCAGTATGTGGCATAATCTTAAAGGTCCTATACAGGGGGTTATAGGACTTGGTTTGCAGAAGTGGTAGTCATAATTGACATAATTAGGACTAGACAAAATAAGTAAATTGCATTAAAATAAATACGAACACATGTTCGGTTTGTGTTCGGAAAAATGTTTGGAGTGATGCATAAAGTGGTGAAATATCTGACCAAAGAAGAGTTCGAAATCTACCATGCAAGTCTTGAAAAAGTGCGGTGTGAAAGTTGCGGAAAGACACTTGGAGAAGTGGCGGGCGTCCTCTCAAAAATATGCCCCAAATGTAAGCATATGAACTTTATATCTGTCATAGCGGACCAAGCGTCCCAGTGCGGTAACTGACTGGGAGCTTGGTCTTTTCTTGTTTATGGGAAAACAAATTTGAAGACAGGCTAGAGTGTTGATAGAAAGATTATGGGAAACTTTCAGTGTTCATCAGCGTTTATTTATAAGTCGTTGGGATTTAAGAAATAGACTCTCTAGAGTTAGGCGACTGTGCTTATGACATTTGCAGTGAAAAAGAGTTATTGTAAATTCACGTATGTACAAAAAAGTTTGGCTGGTCACAGATTAAAGGGCAAGAGGCAATGGAGCCGAATGCACCTGAATGGGAGAAGCCGAGACAAAGAAAGTAGGGAATGAAATGGCAAAAAAAAGTCCAAATTATGATGCGGTTGTAAAGATTTTATCAAACTACAATTTGATAAAGGGACATGTTGAGTTTTTAGAAAATATGCTTGAAGAAGTGGATATAAATGATGGCATCACATCGGTCAAGTATGATCAAGAGTTTACATCAAAGACCAATAAAATTGTTCGACTGGTGGAAGACACGGCCATTCGAAATATTGAATATGCCGATGTGCTCTGCCGTCAAATAAAGCTATACACACATAAAATCACGACAATAGAAGTTTGCCTGGGTCATTTAAAGCCAGTCCAGCGCGAGATAATACAACTGCGTTATTTTGATGAGTGTGACTGGAATACCATCTGCGACGAGCTTCTTTATTCAAGAGCGGCGTGTTACAAGCACCACGAGCAGGCCATCGGTCAGCTCGACACACTTCTATACGGCCTAGGCCAATGGTTTGATGTGGGGCAAGTCCCCAAACTTAAAAGAGTAGACATTGAGTAGACAAAAATTCAATTTTCCTGTGGTACTATGTTAGTGTCAGGAAATGATAGCAAAATAAACCAGGACCAAAGCGACGGCTTTGGTCTTTCTTTGTATACATACACTGCGCCTTGCAGTTTTCCGGAAAGAAGACAAAACTCGCTATACCTGACAGGGAAGGTTGACATGGTGAGAACTTCAAAAAACAAAAACAACAGACAAGAATAGAAGGAGTTTAAATTATGTTTAAAACAATTATGAGAAAAGCACTTAAAGAAGAAACAGGTTATGCCTTTCAACCAGGCAGTCACTTTATTTTAATGGAAAACGTATCAAACACAATGGATGAAGGGGTTATCAAGGAGGCCCTGAAGGCCCATAAGGACATTGCGGCTTGGGGAGCCAATGGGCCAGATCTTGGCCTCATTCAAGTGGGTGAGCTGTTTGGCTATTCACCGTGGTCGTGCAATTTCCACTATTTCAAAACAGGGGACTTCTGCAAAACAATGCTTGAAAAAGCCCTTGAAAGTGGTGACCTGAAGAAAATTGCCTTTGCTGCAGGCTGGGTGACCCACTGTTGTGGTGACATGGGCTGTCATGGTATCTTCGTAAATCCCGAAGCAGGCGTTTACCTTGATGAACCTGAAGGCCGACCTCTTCATATGGCTCTTGAAAAAAATGCTGAACCTGTTCTGTGGGTGGAAAAGGGTGGCTATACGCCAGAAGATTACAAGGAAACCGGTATTGCAGTTAGATTTTCAAGCGCATCGGCCCTGCCTTTTGATCTATTGGCAGAGGCGTGTGAAGAGATTCATGGAAGCAGACCATCTGACACAGAAATGAGAAGTTGGGTGGAGCTTTTTCATCTGGCCCTTAAAACAGGCGTGGGATACAAGTACACAAGCTACTCAGATGCCAAGCAGTATTTGAGTGAAAATGGGCGCTATGACCGACTGATTAAGGGATTTGAATCGGCGCAGGCCAGATGCTTAATGCTTTTAAATGGAGCCCAGGCTGGTGACTACTCTGAGTTTAAGAACAGATGGAACCTGGATGTTGGTCGCAGTGACTCTCCTGTGAGCAACCTACATGTTCTTGTTAAAACAGCCTCTCAAAGCCTAACTGATTTTGGATCAGGCACAGATGACTATGTCTACTTTGGTGTCAACTTTAAAGACGGCAGTCAAAAGAAGTTTGAACTATCAAACGGCAAGATGAGTGGTGTGACTGTGAATGACTTTGAAGCCGGCCAAGAGGATAAGTTCTATCTTTATATTGACAAGGCTTCAGATTATTTTAAGCCAGAAGACATCGAATCCATTTTCCTTGAAAAGAAAGTGGCAGATTGGAGCATTGGTGGGGACTGGAAACCAGAATACATCCATGTCTATATGAATGGTGTTCTGGTTGTCGATGAAACCATCAACCACTACATTACAGATGAAGCACCAAAATGGGTGAAGGCTGTTAACATTGTGGGTGTGCCATCGCAGCCTGATCCGGCTGATCCTGTGCTGTAAGGTTGGCTATGTTGCTTACTGGTTTCATTTTTATTTTCATACTGTGTGTGACAATTTCTTATACTAGAAATCGACTCTATTTACTACGTGTTTCAGGCAGCTCCATGCATCCTTCTTACAAGGATGGGGAGCTGCTTTTAATATTAAAAACAAAAATATACGAAGTGGGAGACCCGGTTGTTGCATCAGTGAAAATAAGAGGTTTTGGTGGCCCCATAACTGTTTTAAAAAGAATTGCATCTAAAGAAGCCGTTGCAGGGACGGGGTCTCAATCAGCGCGCACTATGTATAGGCTTATTGGCGACAATGGTAAAGCCTCTCTTGACAGTCGTAGCACTGCCTTTGGGATGGTTGCAGAGGAAGATTTAAAAGGGAAGGTGTTATTTAGGTTGGATGAGTAACATCCAACGTTGAGAGTCTATTAAAAGGAGGTGATTGCGGATTTTCCGCAGTGGAATGATTACGAAATCTAAGGATATACTGACAAGTTTAATTATGTCGGTTCCGGCAAACATTGCTCAAATAAGCTTTGAAAGTGTACCAGATACGGGATTAGGACCTGGGATGATGTTGGAACTTGATTCAACATCAATAACACCTCAGTCTAAGTTTTGGGCTGAGGCTGTCGTGGGATGGCGGTTGTCCTATTTTCCTGAAGTAGGCGGCCATGGGCATGACGCCTATGAGGCTTTCGAGAAAATCATTGAAAGGGTCTTTGATCAGCCATTAGAGGAAAATACTGAGGGGGCTGTTTACAGATTCAAAGACCCCAAGACGATTCGGACCAACGATGGTGTTTTTTTAAAGATAACCACTATCACAAATATCCAAAGAAACACTGAAGTTTATGATCAAGTGAAGGATGTACAACTATCAACTGGAGGTTAACTATGGGACTACCAAACGTAAATATTGAATTTTTATCAAAGGCAGTGGCAGCTGTGAAACAGGGCGCAATTGGTCAGCTTGCTATTGTCATTAAGGATGCAAGTGTGACATCAGGTCTAAAGCAGTATGACTTGGGGGCGGTGGCAGATGTACCAGTTGTTTTATCTGAAAGCAACCAGAAATTTATAATGGATGGTTTTTCGGGAACGCCAAAGTCAATGAAAGTGGTGGTTTTGCCAGAGGCGGCAAGCGACTACAGTGAAGCCTTAAACAGACTGGAAACAATTGCCTTTGATACAGTGGCTTTTCCAGGAGCGATTGAGGCAGATACATCGGCAATTGGTTCTTGGGTTAAGTCTATGAGAGACGGTAAAGACAAGAAAATTATTGCTGTACTAGCCAATCATGCCGGTGACCACGAAGGGATTGTAAATCTTTCCACATCGGATATTCAAGTGGAAGGCACTAGCAAATCTGCAACAGACTTCACTGCCCGTATAGCTGGGCTCATTTCCGGATTGCCTCTAACTGTGGCACCGACCTTTAGGGTTCTACCTGAGGTAGATGATGTGCCTAAGATGACAAAAGCGGAAGCAGATGCAAAAATCGATGCTGGTGAATTGGTTTTATATCATGATGGTGAAAAAGTTAAGATTGCTAGGGGAATGACGTCTCTGACATCATCTTCAAAGAGTGCAGAGTGGAAGAAAATTAAGCTTGTTCGAATCTATGACAAGGTTTATTCAGATATTAAGCGTACCATTGAAGACCTCTATATTGGTGCCACGCAGAATAGTTACAGCAATAAACTACTCCTTGTCAATGCCATCAATGGATACCTGGAAACCCTTGAAAATGCTAACATTCTCGATAGAGATAAAAATGCATGCATGATTGATTTAGAAGCCCAGCGCACCTACTTGAAGTCCATTGGTGTGGACACAGACGGGATGGATGAACAGGAAATAAAAGAAGCTAATACACGAGATCAAGTCTTTTTATCCCTTAATATTAAGGCACTTGATGCTATTGAAGATGTGGCACTTAAGATTATTATTTAATCAAACCTTGAAGAAGTTTAGTATATTGAAGGTGCTTACAAAAGGTAGATTTTATTGTCTTTCCTCTATCATTGGTTAATTAAGAGCCATGAATATTTATAGAGTGGATGGTTAAAATGTTCTTTGTAAGTCCTTAAACCTAGGAGGAATAATATGGCGAATTATCTAAATGCAAATACAATTATGAATGGGACTTTTGGCGTTGTGACGATGAATGGTGATGAAGTGACAGAAGCATTTGGTCTAGAAGCTAAAATAGAGCTTCAAAAAGAAGCTGTAAAAATTTGTGGATCCCTAGCGGAACATGAAAAATACATGGGCTATAAAGGCACAGGCACAGTGCGACTTAAAAAGACAAACAGCCGCATGGCACTTCAATTGATGGAGGGCATTAAATCAGGGAATATGCCAGAAATTGAAATAATGTCAGAGCTGGCTGATCCGGCAGCTTTAGGGGCCGAACGTGTCTTAATTAAGGGCATTAAGTTTAATGACTTAACGCTGGCCAATTGGGAAGCGGGTGCACTTGGTGAAGTGGAAGCCCCATTTACATTCACAGATTTTCAGATGATAGATTCGATAGACCCTCAGTAAAAAATTGTAAATTATTTTGACATCGTGTATTATACAATATGTGACGTTGTTCAAAACCTGGAGGCAAAATATGAATAATGATAATATTTGGGTGATTCGGTTTTATACAGAAAAACCGGACCCCCTGCCAACACAAAAGCCCATCCCCTTTGTTTTGGAATATAAAAACGGAGGCAGGCATAGAATAGATCCAGTCTATGCCAAGGTTTTACTTGGTTCAGAAGTCCAGACCGTCCGCCTACCGGGTATAAGGCCTGGGCGGACAAATAGGCTTGTCCTTCACTTGACGAACGCCATATCTGAAAATATTGAAAGTGTGGGTATAAGAATTTCTGAAAAAGATATATTGCCAGGTGCTATGAAAGACTATTCGTGGCGTGGGAAGGTGGATAAATCAAGCATGAATCATAGTATTGTATCAATGGAAAAGCAACCTGTTTACTACAATCAAGAAGATACCCGCTGGTGTAATACCATGTTTTCTATACGAAACGACAGAAAACAAACGATTGGAACCAGTGGATGTGGTCCTACGGCTATGGCAATGGCTATTACCACGCTGACGGAAATTGAAGCAGACCCACCAACCCTATGTGATTTTGTTATTAAAAAAGGGTTTAGAACACTGAATAATGGTGTTGAGCATGCCTTTATTGAGTCTGCGGCTCATGCCTATGGTCTTGAGTATGAAAGCACATCAAGAATTGAACGGGTGATTGACTTTCTAAAAGAGAGAGAAGGCATGGTCCTTTGTGCCTTGAGTGTTGGACATTTTACAGGAGCAGGCCACTTTATAGGTCTATACGATGTGGAAGAAGAAGGTCAGGAAACTTTCATACACGTTGTTGATCCCAACATGGATAATAAACGCTACTGGCGTTATAACGACGGCGGTGTCGTTGAAGTCTTTGAGAAAGATGATGGGTTTGTTAAGGCCAAGGCCTCAACCATTCACAGAGAGAACAGAATTAAAATGTACTACTTGCTCTCTGTGTAAAATAGGTGAATCTAAGCAAAGAAATTAAATGAAATATAATATCAAGCCGTTTGAAGTTTTTATACTTTAAGCGGCTTTTTCAATGGATTCTAAATGAATAAGAGATTCACTAAATGTCCCTGAAGTGTCATGGTTATAACCAATGCAAATATTTGAGGTTCGAAGTTTTATAGTGTGTTCATGGCGTGAATGAGCGTATAGTGTGAGCTCTAAAAAACGTTTTGAAAAAGGTTTTGAAAAGGAGAAAACAATGGAAAATATGATGGATATGTTGCTGTCAACAAATATAGATGATCTGGCTAGACCCAAGGTAGAAAAAGAAATTGGCAGGTTGTCAAAAGCGGTAGGAAGTCCCTTTATTCTTGAACTTGAAGCCTTGACCGTTGAAGAGTTTAGTGACATTCAAAAGAGTGCAGTGCGTATAGGGAAAAATGCAAAGTTTGAAGATGTTGACACAGACGCTGTGCAGATTCTTTCGATTATCAAGGCAACAAAAAACGTAAATTTTGCCGATGCAGCCCTTCGTGAACGATTAGAAGCCCATTCCTCAAAGGCTGTTGTTCAAAAGCTCTTTTTACCAGGTGAAATAGCCCAAGTTTACAATGCCATTGCCGATATTTCAGGATTTGGGGATGAAGCGGTAAGAGACGTAAAAAACGTATAAAGTCGGATGGATACATTGGAATGCTCTACTATATGTGGTCAAGGTACGGCCATCTTCCTGGAGATATACACAACCGTCCGACAGGAGAAAAGCTTGTTTTGTCAGCATTTTATGAATATAGAATGGAAGAATTATCGCAGTACGAAAATGTACAACCCATTATTCAAGTTTAGGGGGTGAAAGGATGGAAAAAGAGGATAGCACAATGAACAAGCTTCTCATAAATATGCTTGAAAAGACCATGGAAAGCAATATTGATGGTGCGCTTTCAAGACAAACGGCCAAGGCGTCCCTGAGCGCTCTGTTGAGTATAGACCAAACCCTGAAGCAACAGGAAAAATCCATGAAAAATATGGAGGAAGCCTTTCAGAATGTCAATATTCCAGTGACCATAAAGTTCCCTGAAAATATAGGTCAAGGCGGAGGGATAAATAATCAGGGGGGAGGCAAGAACACTGAAGCAAGTTCTGATAAAGCTCTGTCAGGCTTGATTGGAATTCTTAAAAAACTTTTTGAGTCCATGAAGAGTTTTGAAACAAGCCCAGCAAGTGATGATAAGGTCGCAAGACAGACCATGTCTAAAGCGAATTCGCCAAGTGGAGTCAAGCAGCATATGAATATTTTGAAAGAAGCTGACGAAAATCTTCAAAAGCCAAATCCATTAAGGATGACTAGACCGACATCAAAAACACAAAAGACCAGCTTAGACAAAGGAAAAACAGCTGCAAAAGTCATTGGTGTTCAGATTAAACTTGAAAAAATAGGTCATTTTATGAAGGTCACAAAGCAAATGGCAAGTGGTATTCAAAAGAAATTACCCAAAGCCTTTGAAAAAGCGAGAAAAAAAATCTTGAGCAAGGTGAAGAGCCTTAAAGCCCATCTACAAAAAAACAAAATGATCTTTCAAGTTAAAAGCAAAGTGGAAGCCAATATAAAAGGAGCGCTGAAAACAGTTGAAAGCTTGAAGACAAGATTATCGAAAAATCCTATGGTTCTTAAGGCGAGAGTAAAGGCTGATGCTATAAAAAGTGCTTTTAGTCAGTCGGCCAGTGTCCTAACGGGTCTTTTTAAAGTGCCCGGTCTTGCAGGCATATTATCTAAGGCTGGCGGCGTTGCTGTCAATTACATTTCTGCCAAACTTAAAAAAGGTTTTTCTGAAGCCTGGAAGGACAATGGGAAAGCCAAAAAAATGCAGGGGGAGCTCGACAAGGTAAAAAGTGCTTTCCTGCGAATAGACTCTGTTTTTCAAAGTGTTATTACAAGTCTCTTCAACACGGTTTTTAGTGCTGGTGGAGATTCCGGCAGTGCACTTTTAGGAAATGTGGTGGGTATTTTTGAAAATATTGCAGGCTTTCTTGAAGAGAAAGAGCCGATTATTAGTGGTATAGTCACCACGCTTGTAACGGGCATCATGAATGGCTTTACATTCTTGCAAGGCTTTTTACAACCAGTGTTCACATTTATAGGCACATTATTTGATAGCTTTGGTGTGGGGCTGGCTGGTATGCAAGCCAAAGTGGCGGAAATGATGCCATCTATAAAAGAAAACCTTGCCATCGTTATGGATTGGTTGGGACCTAAAATTGGCCTTATTGCCGATGTGTTTAGTTTTTTCATAAATAAATGGATTGAATCGTGGCCTAAAATTCAGGCTGTCCTTGGTGAGGTTTGGGAAAAAATCAAGCCCGTTTTAAAGGCTTTAGGCAAAGTCATAGATGATATTTTTCTTGTATATGAGAAAGTCTTCGAGTTTGTAAAAGAAAATTGGCCTATTTTCGAAAACATAATGGCCACTGTTGGCGATGTTGTCATTAAGATGTTCGAATCTATGTGTAATGTTCTTGCAGATGTATTTAACTTTCTTGGTTGGATTATTGAAAAGTTTCAAAAACTACTTGGAATAGAGGGTGGTGGAGATTCGCCTTCAAGACGTGCCATGGAAACATCTATGAAAAATGATCTTGGAAACGGCGTAAGAGGAAATAGCATAAGTAAAAAATCGACTGGGATTCAGTACGTACCTTATGACAATTTTCCAGCCCTCCTACATGAAGGCGAACGAGTTCTCACAGCCAATGAAAATGATCAGTTTAAAAGAAATGATGGCAAAAGCTTGGTTATAAACATTCCAAAACTTGCAGACAACATCAATGCATCTAGTCCCGTGGATGTGGATCAGTTTATTGGTCAACTAGAGGAAAGAATCGTTGGTTTAGCGATGAATATGGGGTGATCATTTGCAAATTAAAATAATCTATAAAGTGAATAAAGAGGGAGGACTCTATGATGAGGCCCTCATCTTGCCGGTCAACCCTGAAAGTATCGCTATAACAGAATCGGTGAAGAGTCAAGTCCTCAGTGTAATCGGTGGAGTGGATAGAAGTGTTCTTGGAAATATTGACCTTAAATCAATAGAAGTGAAGTCGTTCTTCCCCTTGTTTGGGTCAAACTACTGGAAAACCTATAAAGAAAGTGAGAAAGAAGGCCAGTGGAAAAGTAACCCTAAGTTTTTTATCGACCAGTTAAGCAACATATTGAAAGGCAAAAGGCCTGTCCGGATAAATGTTTTTGATGACAGGCCTGAGGCCAATACAACAAGTATGGATTTTTCTATTGATTGTTACCTGACTAAATTCACCTATGGTGAAAAAGGTGGGTCGCAAGATGTATCCTATACCCTAGGTTTTCAAGAAAGAAGAGATGTTTCAGGGTTTTGGAAGCCCGTTTCTGAGGGGAGACAGGTGACTTTAGAAACAAGACCTGCCCTGGTTCCCAGTCCTAAGGTATATACAGTTAAAAGTGGTGATTCCCTATGGCGAATAGCCCAAAGCCTACTTGGTGATGGTGATTTATGGCCTCAAATTTATGAGGCGAATAAAGATGTTATTGGGCCTGATCCAAATCTTATTCAGCCAGGACAAAGGTTGGTGCTTGCCGATGTATAAGGGAGAGGGTTTCAAGTTAGAAGTTTTTGATGACCTAGGAAATGGGCCTATGAAGTTGGATATAAGCGATTTTGTGCAAGGGCTGACTTGGAAGAGTTCTATGGCTCAAGCTGCAGTCATGCTTAATGTGGAACTTGTTGACATTGATCCATTAGATATTGTTTCAAATCTCGTAGTGGGTTCTAAGATAAGGCTTGCCTATGAAAGCCAAGAGATTGTTCGAGGGATCATTACCAATGTAACGAGAAATATCAACGGGAGTCTATCCATAATAGCCCTAGATAATATGTACTATTTAACGAAGAACATGACCAGCTATAATGCAGAGAATGTCCCAGGCCGCCAGATTATTATGGATGTTCTAGGGACCTTTAATGTTCCAATTGAAAATGTGCCAGATATAAGTGTGCCCATTAAGCAGGTCTTTCGAGATATGACTTTGTGGAACATTATACAGGCTGTTTTTAAAGAAGATAAGAAAGTGACTGGAAATGACTGGCTGGTGAGGCTTGAAAACAATAGACTTCATTTTGTGAAACTGGGCCCAGCTAGATCAAAGTGGAAGCTAGATAGTGCACGGCTACGCCTTTCAGGATCAAGTGTTATGAGTATGGAGAATCTATATACGACCTTTGTTGTACGTGGTGAGAAGGATCAAATTATAAATGAAGCGGCCAACCAGGCCCTTATAGATAAGTATGGACAAATGGTCTACCAAGTCACTGACGAAGAAGCGGACTTGGAGAAATCTAAGCAAATGATTGAGGCACTTAAAAGCACAAGAAGTGCCTTAGATGAAAGTCTAAGCTTGGAGTGTTTAGGTAATCATGAAATGAAGTGTGGGGATAGAATCTTAATACAAGATGAGGCGCTTAAAGTAAATGGCCTGTATGAAAGCCTCAGCATAAGCCACTCCCTGGCAGGTGGTCTTTACAAGATGCAGTTACAATTGAGGCGGTGTTTAGATGAAGGGTGAAAAACTGGTTAAATGGATACAGGACACATCAAATAACGTGCGATTTAACGGTATAGAACTGGCAACCGTGACGACAACGACACCAAAAATTGAAATAAAAATTGATGGTATGGAGCATCCTCTGGGGGCTTCTTTTTTAGTGGTTCCAAAACGGTTTTATACCACAAACACACAGTTGTCAGGACAGTGGACTGTAACAGGCGAAAGCAAAGAGGCAATTACAGACACGACAGATGGTCATAGCCATGGTATACCCCCCATTGGGATGAATACTATAGAAACTAATATGGCTAAGACAGAGTTAAAAGAAGTCTTAAACGTGGGGGATCGGGTCGCCGTCATGCCTGCAATGGGGGGCAAGCGATACATGGTCCTTGATAAGGTGGTGGTAGATTGATTTTTCCCAAAAAGCAAATTGTAGATGACCTTGTAATAAGACGTAAGGGCGATTTTGGATATGAAATCGCATGGGATTTTAAGGCCAATCAGCCAATAATAGTTGATGGTGAAATTCAGATAGTAGAAGGGCTTGAGGCTCTACGTGTATGGATAGAAAAAGCCCTTAGAACAGAGCGGTTTAAGTGGCCCATTTATAAATGGACTTACGGAGCTGAGGTTGAAAAAATTCTTGAAACAGGTATGACTGGATCGGCCCTAAATCAGGCCTTAAAGCAGTCCCTTGTTGATGCTCTTATTTACCACCCACAAGTCAGTCATGTGGGTGGTTTTCGTTTTAACACCAAACAGGACAGACTTGAAATTGAGTTTGAAGTAAAAACTGTCCTAGATGACGTACTGGAGGTGAATTTTAATGTTTGAAGATAAAACTCATAAAGCCTTAATGGATCAGATGATTCAAAACTTTACAGGTCAAATCAGCACTGGGGAAGGGTCTTTTGTGGAATCAGTTTTGTCACCGGCTGCTGTCGAACTCGTTCAGTCATATATGATGATGGACCAGGTCTTAAACGAAGCCTTTCCTCAAACCGCATCCTTTGAGGCCTTAAAACTCAAAGCAGAGGAATATGGACTTGATTTGAAAACAGAAGAGACTCAAGATGACCTCCTTAAGCGACTCCTATTAAAAATGCAAAAACCTTCTACCAGTGGCAATAAAAACGACTACTTGAACTGGGCTCTTTCAGTAGATGGTGTGGGGGCGGCTAAGGTTTTTCCAACAAGTCGGGGACCAGGGACTGTAGATGTTGCTGTTGTGGGGATTGATAGACGTAGTATGGCCCTAGAGGACATTGACCTCGTGAAGACATATATTGAATCAGTCCGACCGGTTGGGGCAAATGTGGATGTGGTAACTGGAGAGGAGGTCATGATTAATGTAAGTGCACAGGTGAGACTAGGTCAAGGACATTTGATTGAAACCGTTGAAGAGACTTATAGACAGGCACTTGAATCTTATTTTAAAGAAATTGCTTTTGTGAGCGACCAGGTCTCAGCCAGCCAAGCTGTTCGCATTCTCCTTGATGTACCTGGTGTTCAAGAATGTTTGATGGATCGATTCACCCTAAATGGTAGTGCACAGAATGTCATTTTAGGGGAAAGGGAAGTGCCCGTGGTTGGAACACTTGCCTTGAGTGTGAAGGTCTAGGAGGAAACTATGAAAAAAAGCATGAAAGAAAATGTGCCTCAATTTCTAAGAAATGCCCAGGCCTTTTCAGATATTTATACAGCCTTAGAAAATCAGGTTGAAGTTCTGTATGAAAATATGGAAGATATCAAAAAACAAATGCATGTGACAACAGCCACTTGGGGGCTTAAAAACTGGGAAGACTTTCTGGGCATTGAGACCAACCCGTCAAAATCAGAGGCTTACAGGCGGAGTGTCATATTATCTAAAATTAGAGGGGTTGGCAAGGTGACAAAAACCTTTGTTGAGTCAACCTGCAAATCCTTTGAAAATGGGTCCCTTGAAGTGGTTGAGATCCCAGAAGAAAGCCGGCTCATATTAAAATTCACAGAGCTCAACGGTGTGCCTCCAAACTTTGAAGACTTCAACAGCTTCATCACAGAAGTTCTACCAGCACACCTGGTGTTTGCATATGAATACAAGTACAACATGCACGCCACCCTGTCTGGACAAGACCTAACACATGCAGGACTCAGCGCAATGACTTTTAATCAAATACGTACAACGAATCAGTGGAACTAGGAGGTGCATGAATGAGTACAAATACCAATCATTTGGGACTGATAAAACCCAGTCCAACAGATTACTACGACATAGAAGTCTTCAATAGTAATGCCGACAGCATTGACGGGGCCATAAAGGGGCATGATGATCGGATTGCGGATATAGAAAATAACTTTGACATGAAAAACAGCATTCGGTCAGAGCTTGTGGTGACGCAGGATCATATAACGAGTGTGCCGGAAGGAACTGTTAGCGGTGGGTCTGTTGAGATTTGTGGTCTTGAAGGGCTTAGTTTGGTTAACCAAGTTATACCTAATGCAAGATTTCAAAATGGTGTTTCTAATTTTAGCCTTAATAATGCGACTTATACTGTAGATAATAACATTGCAACAGTAACAGTTACTTCTATATCTAATGATGGGATATATCTTCAAAATGCTATAAAGGGTGAGTCAAATGATTCAATTCTTTATTCTATTAGAGTATATTCAGACAATATAGATACTATTAGAATTGGGGATAGTTCTAATTACTCCACTTTTAATATTGAATTAGGAAAATGGAACACGTTAACAACTAAAATGAATAAGGGAACTAGCACTATTATAATTTATAGTGGAAGTGGTTCAAGTGGAGACACATTCAAGATTGATGGTAATTATGGTATAAGAGTTATTAACCTTACGTCATGTGGTGCAGACCACTTAACAGAAGATCAACTAGCGTATATGGTTGAAGGTTCACCATATTGGAAAGGTATTAGGTCTGTAGTAAATCCGAAGCTAGTTAGTTGTGGGAAGAATAAGTTTGATAAGTCAAAGGTAATTGAAAAGTATATTTCGTCTAATGGTGAACTAAAGGACTCATCTACAGTTGTTACTTCTACCCCAATACCAGTAATTGAAGGAAAATCATACACTAAAAGTGGCAACCCTACAATAGCAAGACGTTTCAGGTATTTAGATAGAAATGGAAACATTTTGAGTTTTGGAATTTCTAATACAAGTATTGCACCTGACAAGGCAATATATGTTCAATTTAGTTGTGATAAAGCGGATTTAGATACTAACCAACTTGAAGAAGGTACAACATCGACAGACTATGAACCATATCTGTCAGATACACAAGAAATTGTGGGTGAGTTTAGAAGTCTTCCAAATGGTGTTAGTGATGATTTAGAGTATAAGAGAATTGAGTCATTAGTCCTAACTGAAGATATGATACTTAGTTGGGATCAAACTACAGCAATAAATGTTAACTACTTTAGAATGTCCCTACCTAATAATTATATTCAGAAGACTGGATATCCAGTAGGTGACATGATTGTACCATTTGCAATAAGAGAAGCTGATGTTAGAGGTGACAATTGGGATTCAGACTTTGGTGGTATAACATTCTGTACACAAAACATTGGAACTTCTAAATGGTATATTTACTTTCCTAAAGCATTAGCACCCGATGAAGCAACTGCACAAAGACTGATTCTTGGTAAGGAGATCACATATCGATTAGCTGAACCAATTAAAAGAGAACCACAGCAATTCATGTTAGAATCATACACTAAAGGTGATATTATCATGTTTTCTGAATCTGGTCTAATTCCAGAAGTAACATTCACGACACCTATAAATCAAGGTCAAGCATTAACAGATACCATGAAAAGTGTAAGCTTGTTAGATGAACGTACAATGGGGCTTGATTCACTAGAAAAGACATACTTGCTTGATAGTGAGAATCCTACGCTTGCACTGGATATGCAAAATGGCGGGGTAAGTCCTAAGATTAGTGGTAGTGGTAGTACATTAACAAATAGTGTTATTAGTTTAGAATCTGGTGAATGGAGTGAGGTTAGTAGTCCAGACATTTTTAACGTTTCTGATGATGTATTACACATATTTGATGACAGTCAAACTACTGGTGGTCGTTACTATCCAAATATATCTAGTAACGATAAACTTTTCATTTATGGTTTAGTTAGAGGTTCTGATGCACACATATGGATGAATGCACCACAAGTTGAAATTGGTATGACGAACGATGATACAGATTTCAACGAAATTTATGGTATTGCACAAGATGACTGGACTGAATCATCCTATTTATATTTAAGAACTATAACTAATAACGATGCTTACTTTAAAAATATAATACTAATTAACATGACAGCACTTGGTATTGAACATTACACTGAACAACAAATGCTAGACATAGTCCGTCAAGGTTACATCAAAGGAACTCAAAACCTAACCGACTTGAAGTTTGATATTCGTGGTGAGAATTTGTTTGTCGGGAAATTGGAACTAGGGATTTATAGTGGTACAGATGGTGATAAATCTACAAATAGTGAAAAGATACGTTCAGTTGGAAAAATTCCTGTTAAGCCTAATACAGTATACTCGATTGTTGACTATACAGGAGGGTCTAGGTTTAGCATATATGGGTATGATAGACTTGGCAATTTTACCGAAGTTCAAGACACAGCTACAAATGAATTCACTACAATATCTGATACCCACAGTATCACATTTAGAACGTTAGATGATTCAACCAATCTAAAATCTAAAATTGTGTTGGTTGAAGGTACAACCCCGCCAGACAAATACATTGAGCCATTTCACAATGAAGTATACGCACCTGTCACGCTAACCTCTAAAGACAACTACACTATCGAAGGTGGGAAGATGGTTGTTGATAGGAATGTTAGAGTTATTGAGTCGTTGGATGGTATTGATTATGATTGGGACTTTATAGCTAATGATACTGGTTTTAAAACAATAGGTATTACTGTAAGCGACTATTTCAATAACTATGTTGCTAACTCACAAATATTAGCAAAATACAATAGCAAGAATATAACTAATATTACGGATGAATCTACCCTTTCTGATGCAGATCAATGTATTCTCAACACATCACAGACTGGTGCATTTAAAATAAGTATAGACAATGTTGACTCTGGGTGGGCAGACTCCTATTCGCCTACAGTAGAAGAGAGAAACGCTTATATGAATGGTTGGGTTATGTATGGCACTGGTGAAACACTATATTCTTCTGGGGATAAGAAATGGGTTAAACGGTATCAAGGGCTTGGCACTAGGGCAACATTGATCGATTCTGGTATTTCATATGAATTAGGTTCTCAAACTGGTATTAATGAATGTCCTAAAGAAAAAGCATATGAAGACATTACAGAAACCTATAAGCTTCAATATGCTTTAGCTGAACCTGTACGAGAAGAAATCGATCTGTTCGGTGATATGACAATGCCAGAGGGTAGGGTTTATGTGACTATGGAGTCGGGTGTTAGGGTGGAGAAAATGGAATTATGTTCTTCTAATGCAGGAAATACATTAACTAATACGCTTCCCGGCAACACGGCGTCTGGTGTCGACACTTCTTTTGATAAAAAAGTTTTAGATTTCATGTCTATAATAAAAGTGCTAAACAACCAGATAACAGACGTAACCGCTGAATGGGTTAAAACAACAAACGTGTTTTACTACGGTGGGGTGAGTTATTATTATCCCGGCGGTGTAGACAATGACGGGGCTGACTACTACGCAGTCTACAAAACCCTATCAGAAGAAAATAACACGGGCGTATTTGATGCACAAGTGATTTACAAAGATGATCTAATAAACGTTATTGAAGTGATGGGCGAAAAGATTGCTTATCAGGCAGAACAACTTGATATAGCTGAAATGCAAATCGAAGAATTAACAAAAGAAGATGTATTAAACCCTACGTGGTTGAATGGTGTGAACGGCACTAACGCACATATTAGAGTTAAAAATAATATTCTAAAAGCTTCTGGATTCTTGTTGCTAAATAGTGTAGCAAGTGGCACTACTATATTGAAAACTTCTTACAAACCAGATATTAATGAAAAGTTTTCAATTTCATTTGATGATTCAGATCCCTCACAGAATGGTTTTGTTAAAGTTTTAAGTACTGGTGAATGGGTTATTCGCTATGAGGGTCCGACTCCGACTGTGGCTTATATTAGTACGTTGAATTACGAGGTGAAATAGTGGTAGCAGAATATTGTATTTATAAATAAAGTGATATAGGTGTTCTAGCCAACGTTGTCCCTAAACGGACTGTAAAAGAAGTAGAGGATTTAAGCATTTAAAGCGAAAAAGTAATCGAGGGTGGAAACTTCACCTCAAAACAAGACTTTCAGCTTAAGCTTGATGTCTTTCTAATGGGAGACAGAATCATCTCTGATGAGTATAAAACCTTGACGTCACTGCTTGAAGCTGCCCAATAAACAGTATCAAAAACTATTACAAAAAGGAGGTCACCCATGCCATCCCACAACTGCAAAAAAGAAGGGGAGGTCGCACGAATTGCAGAGTCGCTCAAAGTGGCCCATCATAGAATCGACGATCTTGAAAAGCAAAGTGACCTTCTTATGGAGCTTGTAGCCACAGTGCGTGTTATTGCAGAGCAAATGACATCAATCAATGAAAAAGTGGGTTCCAACACTGTTTGGATCAATGAAAATAAAGAAGCTTTAAAAGATATGAAGGAAGCGCCCGTTCGTGAGCAAGAAGCTTACAGGCGGGCTTTTGTTATTGCTGTCATAACCAGTGCTGTGACAAGCTTCATTGGAATGTTGCTTGGTAGGGGATTATAGGAGGTGAAGGTATGACAATGACACTACAAGATTTGCTTGGATTTTTAAGGCCAGAAACATTTATACTTGTGCCTGTTATTTGGTATATTGGCAGTGTGTTTAAGAAAAATGATGCCCTGGAAAACTGGATCATTCCCTTTCTATTACTGTTCATATCCTCTGTTTTATCTATTTCATGGTTCGTGCTCAATATGAAGTCATCAGGACTTTCATTAGGTCAATCTGTATGGAATGGTGCGGCACAGGGCGTTGTTATCGCTATGGTTTCCGATTATTTTTTCAATTTGCAGTATCAAGGCACAGTGAAACGCAGTAGGAATGACAAATAATAAGTGGATGCTTTCCAAGTGGTACAACTATGCTATAATCGGTATGAAAAGACAATGATTAGAACTTACAAGGAGTGATCGTATGAAGTTTGGACATATCGGTATTAAGGTAAGAGACATAGAAAAATCAAAGACGTTTTATACGGAAGTGCTGGGTTGTAAGATTTTAAAGGATTACAAGTATCCAACATCCAATCTTGTATTTTTAGATGCGCACGGTACAATTATTGAACTCATTTACAAAGAAGAAAACACCAGTAGAGATCTGGGGCCTGTTGAACATATCGCCTTTAAGGTGGACAGTCTTGATGAAAAAATGGATATGCTAAAGGACAAAGGCATTGAAATTCAAGGTGAACCAAGAGTGGTAGGCTCAGCGAGAATTGTCTTTTTTGATGGACCAGACAATGAAAGATTTGAGTTCGTAGAGCGTTATAAGGGATAGTTTAAATAAAAATGTGCTATGGTCATGACTAGACCATAGCACTTATTTTTTTGCATATAGAACCACTTGCTGGATTACTTTTCTAAATCTTTTTCTTCATCCATAATGAGCAGGGCAAGGCGTTTGTTTAAGTCTGCCTCAACAAGAAGGCGTGCCACAAGAGCCTTTTTATCATTTTCCTTGGTCATGGTGGCTTTGAAGTTTTCATACCTTTCCTGAAGGGTCTTTATATGTTCAAGCTCCACCGTGTTATAGATATTGAAATATTCTTCAATAAGTTGGTTGCGGTCTTCTTCAGATAGGGTTTCATTATCGTATAAATCAAAAAATCCCTTCACATCACTAATAGCTAGAATGTTTTTAAGCTGATAAACAAGGGCGAGAAGCATAACTTGTTCTTTAGAGTACTTCTTCTTAACAGGTGGATTAATGACCTTTGATTTCACATAGTTGTTCACCATTGTTTTTGTCATGATTTTCTCATCATCATCCCGTCTGAAATCTGAAAAAAAGCCTTCGAAAAGACCAAGAAGTTGATCCATATAAAGAGGTATATTAGGGATTTCGTCGGTGTCTATGCCCTTATAATTAAAAAAAGTTTCTAATTTTTTATTCATTGTAAATCTCCCCTAAGTTCGGATTGCTGGTGCTAAGTCCATGACAACAGTATACTACATTTCATCGTCTTATAAAATCTTAACGTGGTTTTAATTACTATATGCTTTACAAAACACGGGAATTGGTCTATAGTATAGACAAGTAGTATTCAATACGACGTAATGAGGTTTGGAATTGTAGATTAAATGGCTGCTATCAAATCTTAAATATATTGTTGACTGTGTGACTTGGAAAATATCATTTACAATACCCTTGCAACCCTATGCAGGACGAAGAGATAAGTATGATATTTATAAGCCCAGACTTAATAAGGAGGTATATAATGTTTAACATAAAAGAACCTGTCAATGCTTTGACACACCTTGCGGGTGCGGTGCTATCATCTGTGGCACTTGTTTGGATGATTATAAAAGGTGTTTCTAATGGTAGCACCCTACAAATTGTATCAGCCCTAGTGTTTGGGCTAAGTCTAATAGCCCTTTATACCGCTTCTACAGTTTATCACTGGGTACCGAGTTCAGAAAAAGTGGATGCTATACTACGCAGAGTAGACCACTCTATGATATACATACTTATTGCAGGCACATACACACCGGTTTGCCTGATTGCCTTAAAAGGAACTTTAGGTTGGACCCTGTTTGGTATTGTATGGGGACTTGCTGCACTTGGTATTGTTATGAAGTTGGTTTGGTTTAATGCACCGAGGTGGCTCTATACAGCTTTTTATCTGATCTTGGGATGGATGGCCATATTTTTCATCGTGCCCCTTTATAAATCACTTCCTCTACAGGGCTTTGTTTGGCTAATCGTTGGAGGTTTGTCATATTCCCTTGGTTCGGTCATCTATGCGACCAAGTCTAAAAAAATCCAAATATCAGTGTTCGGCTTTCATGAAATTTTCCACCTATTTGTTTTAGGTGGGAGCTTGGCTCACTTCCTAATGATAGAAAAGTTTATTTTGGTATAGGTCTTATCCAGCGATCTTGTCATAGAGAGTCAAAAATTATGGATTCTGAAAGCGCCTTATCGCATGAATTCATGAAAAACGAAGCTTAGAAAATATGGTACAGTATACTCAGTAAAGTCTGATGTATACTGTACTTTTTATTTGTCGGTCTTATGAAAAATAACTTTTAACTTCCATGATCAAGGTGCTCAAATGCCATCTATAAGTCTTATATATAAAGTCTTTAATCATAAATGCCTATATCAGGCCAAGTAATAGTCTAAATGCCACATGACGTGAAAGGGGATTACGCCGTGTTTGTAAAACGTGAGGAAAGTAGGACAAAAAGAAAGAACAGGGAAATTATCTTAGAAGCCGCACGGGGGCTTTTTCTGGAAAAAGGATTGAAGGGAACAACCATGCTTGAAATTGCTCAAAAAGCAGGTGTGGAAAGAAGAACCTTATATAATTACTATGAAAGCATGGAACTGCTTGCTATGGAATTACAAGTCGGATACTTGCTGGAACTGCAAGATGCATGGGTTGATGCGGAAGAGGATTTAAGTGGTTTTGACCAGGCAAGGGTTCTATTAACAGCCTTCTGCGCGTATTGTATTTCTAGGCCGGACTTAATTAAGTTCACTGTTCAGTTTGATCATTATTTTAATCAAAGTTATGAAAATGAAGACTATGAAAACTTTATGAAGAAATATCTAAGACAGTCAGGTGCCTTTGAAAAAGCCCTAAAAAAAGGACTAGCGGATGGCTCCGTTTTTGTTGATCCTCATAAAGTGGACAAGATCGCAGTGACGATTATTCAATCTGTTATGGGGCTTGCACAGCGGATTATATTTAGAGAACCCATCTACAAGATGGAATATGGGTATTGCAAAGAGGATATAAACCACCTTGTGGATATTCTTCTATTTGGATTAAAAGGCTAATGCACTTGGAATGATGATGCACTTTACAAATGGGTGACCCCACTGTAAAGTGCATTTTATTATGCCTAAGCGTAAGTGGGCTATAAGATGTGCGTCCTGTTTGTGCGCTTTAAAATCTGACAAATTACACACTATGTATAAAAACTTTTGATTTTCCCATCATATTCCCATAGAATAATAGCAACAATAAAATTCCACAGACAAGACTGGGCAAAGCGGGGAGGTTAGAATATGAATGTTGAAAATGTACTGGATCAAATGACACTTGAGGAAAAGGTGAAACTCCTATGCGGAAAGTCATCATGGCGCCTTAATGGTGTAGAAAGGCTAGGTGTGCCGGAAATTCTTGTTACAGATGGTCCCCATGGTCTAAGGCTTTCAGAGGGTCTGGACCCAAGCAAGACAAAGCCAGCAACGGTCCTGCCTGTGGAAGCGGCTATGGCCGCAACTTGGAATACTGACCTGGTTAGGCAAGCGGCTGAAATGGTCGGTGTGGAGTGCCAGCATTATGGTGTTTCAGTTCTTTTAGGCCCTGGTGTAAATGGTAAGAGATCGCCCCTAGGTGGACGCAATTTTGAATACTACTCAGAAGACCCATACTTGTCAGGCAAAATGGCATCTGCCTTCGTAAGTGGTATCCAGTCCCAGGGTGTTGGGGCATGTCTTAAACATTTTGCAGGCAATGAACAAGAAACCAGGCGGTTTATGATTAATGCAGTCATTGACGATAGAACCTTCCATGAAATTTATTTGGCACCATTTAAAATGGCTATTGAAGACGCAAATCCGTGGACCATGATGGGGGCTTATAACCGGGTGAATGGACCTTTTGCCTGTGAGAGTGAACACTTGCTTGAGACCATACTCCGGGACAGCTATGGTTACCAAGGGCTTATTATGTCAGACTGGACAGCCGTATCAAACAAGGTGGAGACGGTTAAAAATGGTCTGGATCTTGAGATGCCTGGGCCGGGGACAAAAGACCATGAGGTCATTGAAGCTGTGCAGTCAGGGCTTTTAAGTGAAGAAATAGTAAACAAGCACGCCAAGCGGGTTTTAAACTTAATAATAAAAGCGGTAGAAAATAAAAAAGAAGTTCATGTAGACTGGGATAAGCATCATGAGATAGCGGTCAAGTTGGCAGAAGAGTCGGCTGTCCTCCTTAAAAATGATGGCATCTTGCCCCTTCAAAAAGACGACCGTATAGGGGTGATAGGTGAGTTTGCATCTGTGCCACGTTTTCAGGGGGGAGGCAGTTCTCATATGAATCCTCAAAAGATGGAGACGCCTCTTGATGAAATAATGAAGCTTTCAAAGGTTCAGTTTGCTAGGGGCTATGAAAGAGACAATACAAGTGAAAGGCTGACCCGAGAAGCACTTGACCTAGCCAAGACTTCCGATAAACTTGTCTTTTTTACAGGCACAACTTCAAAACTGGAATCTGAAGGCTTTGACCGTCCTAATATGAAAATTCCGAGGGACCATCAGACCCTTCTCAATAAACTTGCTCAGATCAATCCCAATATCCTTGTGGTCTTAAACTGCGGTTCTGCAATTGAAACAAGAGATTTTGAGGGGCTTTCAAGATCAATTCTCCTCTCCTGGTTGCCAGGCCAGGGTGGGGGAAAAGCCCTTGCAAGGATTTTATTTGGTGCTGTGAGTCCTTCTGGAAAGCTTTCAGAGACATTTCCATTCCGCCTGGAACACAACCCAAGTTATTGTGATTTTCCAGGAGGCAAAGACCATGTGACGTATTCAGAAGGCATTTTTGTTGGTTACAGGCATTATGACACCAGAAAGTTGCCGGTCCAGTATCCCTTTGGACATGGTCTAAGCTATACGACCTTTGCATACTCTAATTTGAAGGTGGATCTTGAAAATATGACCCTTGCTCTTACTATAAAAAACACTGGAACTAGAGAGGCCATGGAAGTGGTTCAGCTCTATGTTCATGATGTCACTTCGAGCGCTGTTAGGCCTGAAAATGAATTAAAGGGGTTCACCAAAGTGCATCTGAAAAGCGGCGAGAAAAAACGCGTTCAAATGGATCTGGATGAGACAGCCTTTTCTTATTACAGTGACAATTTAAAGACCCTTGCCGTTGAATCCGGTGAGTTCATTATACGTATCGGAGCATCATCAAGGGATATCCGTCTGGAACAAAGGGTTTGTGTAGTGGGACACCCAGCATTTACAAGAAAACCAGACATGAGCGATACCCTTAGCGACTGGCTTCATGATGACAGGACCCGAGACCACGCCCAGGACTTGCTGAGGACCATGGAGATGGATGAGTATTCTACGCACTACGGTATATTGGTGGGCATGCCTATGACAAAAGTTTTATGGTTTTATAAGGAACAGGGAGGATCGGCCGACCGGGTAGAGGCACTGCGTACACTTCTAGAAAGACCAATTGACACCTTTAAGGATTAAATTCGATTCGACCGGATGGATCGATGCTTGAGAGTAATAAATTGCGCATTGATCTAGCCGGTCAGTTTTATATTAAGCCCACGTTAAATATTTAAAAAATCGACGTTTTTCGTGATAAAATAGTATGCAATGAGCGAATTGCAAAGTGAAATTAAGTTTATTAGCACCCACAAGTGTTTGGATGATGGGTGGTTTGTAAATTCGCAAGGATCTAATGTAATTCAGACGCTTGCAAAATTACAGAATTATGCCCTTGCTATACCATATATAGATATTTAAGAATGAATAATTCTATATATGGTATAGCGAGGGTTCTTGAATGATATTTTGCAAGTCGCTCAATTATTAGAATAGAAGCGAGGAGCCTAATTTTATGTCGATATGCACAGACGGTTATGTTAATGGACTCATACACGGCGACAAAAACACATGCTATGAATGGGTTCAAGATTTACGCAAGAACGGTCTGCCTTTAAAATCGTTTTACAAGGATTTATTTTATCCAAGCATGGTTTACGTGGGTGAACTCTGGATGAAAAATGAAATCACAGTCGCACAAGAACATGTAGCAACAGCTATTACACAGCATTTAATGTCAACACTGTACAGCGATATAGTATCGAACGCAAGTAAAAATAAAAAGGGAACCATCATTATGGCTTGTCCTGAAGAAGAACTCCATGAGCTTGGCGCGAGAATGGTTTCAGATTTGCTTGAAATCGACGGGTGGCAGGTCGTTTATCTTGGGGCCAATACACCGCGCACAGCGCTTATTTCTGCAGTCAAATCATACAACCCAGATTTTGTGGGCATATCTTGTACCATGCCTTATCATCTTGATCGAGCCAAAGCTATGGTTTTAGAAGTCAAAAGCGAGTCTCAGAAGTCACTGAATAAGGTGATGCCAATATTTATTGGTGGTGGAGCTTTTTCAAATGTTATTACATCAGATCCCCCATGTGCTCATGCACACTTGTGCCATGATTTTGATCATACATTAGAATTTGTGAACACTTATGGTCAAGAGGACATAGTAGAGTTGGAGGCATAATGAAAACTTGGGCGGACATAACCGATATAGGTCTTTTTGTAGTGGATGAACTGGGCCATATCGTAGAATACAATAAGCAGTTTTCCATATGGTTTTCTCATTTAAAAGGGAAATCCTATCCTAAAATTGAAGATATTCTCCTGGATGAACAGAGTGTCATGAAATATCATAAGTTTTTAAGCGCCCTTAAAACCTGTGAACACGAATCAGACTGGGAGATTAATTTTAACATGGGTGCAGGTAAAATACGTTTGCTCCGCTTATCTGGCGGGCTTATAAATAATCGTCTGCACGGGTCCCTTGTATTGCCACCTCAAAATACGGCCATGCTTCAAAATGTGACCCAGTCCATTAACAGTGAACTGGCTGCCCTTCATAGGGAAAACACCAGAAAAAATGTGGATTTAAACCAAGCATACAAGGCGCTTAATACAATTCATGAAGAACTTGATAAGAGACAAAAATCTTTAGACAGTGACTTGATGTTTGCCAAGCAAGTACAGCGCTCAATGATGCGCAAGCGAGCCAAAAAGTTTGACAGACTGGAAATCAAAACCATATATAGTCCGGCGGCCTCACTTGGAGGGGACCTGTTTGACATTAAACGATTTGACGATGACATGGTGGGTGTCTTTATATGTGATGTTAGCGGACATGGTATAGCCTCATCACTGGTTGTTTCTGTTCTAAAGTATATGTTTAGAGACTTTGCCACAAAGGACATCGGTCCAAACCAACTCCTAGAGCAGATGAATGAATCCTTTGTACAGGTTTTTCACTCGGAAAAATTCACTTTATTCTGCACAGCCTTTTATGTCATGATTGACTTAAAAAAACGGAGAGGTTGGCTTTCAAGCGCTGGTCATCCATATCCAATCCTCTATAGAAAAGATGCCTTTCCTAAAAATATCGGTCATCCAAATTTGCCTGTGGGTGTTTTTTCAGACACCAAATATGATGTTGAGATCGTCGATTTTGAAAAAGGAGACAAGCTTCTACTTTTTACAGATGGACTGGAAGACTTAAGCGAAAATCAGATAAAAGACAATATGAAACATGATAGACAGTCCCACAAGTCAGTGAAAGACTACTTTGGAGCTCTTTCAAAAAATCTGAATGATATTGAAACACTTCAAAATGATGACATATGTGCTATATTGGTGGAGTTTTTAGATCAAGATTAGCCCAGAATAGATGCTTTACATTTAACACAGAACCGATATAATAAATTGGATGCAAAAATGTCAGAAGTCCTTTATTGAGAGTAAGGGGCTTTTGTTATGTCAGGCGCTTTCAAAATTACAAAAATGTGTCCTCATCATACCATATATACAATTTTTAATTCTCAAATATCTATATATGGTATGATGAGGACTCTTGAATGATATTTTGAAAGTCGATCATGTGAGAGACTAGAAAATCAATAAGAAATATCTCTATAAAATAAATGATTCATTGAAATTGCGGTTATATTGAATATCAATATGAACAGTCAGTTCAACCAGAAGAAAACGTAAGGTCTCTTTTTACAGTTGGGCTTCGTGACTACTCTGGGATCAATGTTCGTACTGAAAGGATGAAATATATGATTACGGTATCAGGCCTAGGGCTAAGGTTTCCAGGCAAAAAATTATTTGAAGATGTAAACATGAAGTTTACACCAGGCAATTGCTACGGTGTTATTGGTGCAAATGGTGCAGGAAAGTCAACTTTCCTAAAAATCCTATCCGGAGAGATTGAGCCATCTAATGGTGAAATTTCTATTTCACAAGGTCAGCGTCTAGCTGTACTGAAGCAGGATCACTTTGAGTTTGACAACGAAATGGTTCTTGATACAGTTATTATGGGACACACAAAACTGTATGAAATTATGAAAGAAAAAGACGCGCTTTATATGAAACCGGATTTTTCAGAAGAAGATGGTGTAAAAGCTTCTGAACTAGAAGGGGAATTTGCTGAAATGGATGGTTGGAGTGCAGAGACCAATGCTGAAAAACTGCTTATGGGTCTTGGCATCACAAAAGATCTTCACATGAAGCAAATGTCAGAGCTAAAGGGCGATGACAAGGTAAAGGTTCTTCTTGCCCAAGCCCTTTTTGGTGATCCAGATATTCTACTTCTCGATGAGCCAACCAACCACCTTGACTTTAGAGCGATTGCATGGCTGGAAGAGTTCCTAATCAACTACGAAAACACTGTCATTGTTGTATCCCATGACCGTCACTTCCTGAACAAGGTATGTACGCACATGGTTGATATAGACTTTGGTAAGGCAAAGATGTTTGTTGGTAACTATGACTTCTGGTATGAATCGTCACAGCTTGCCCTTAGACTCATGAAAGATCAAAACAAGAAGCGTGAAGAAAAGATTGCAGACCTACAAAACTTTATCGCTAGGTTCAGCGCCAATGCATCTAAATCTAAGCAGGCGACAGCACGTAAGAAAATGCTTGATAAAATCACTGTGGAAGACATTCAGCCGTCTTCAAGACGTTACCCATTCGTTGGCTTCACACCTGAAAGAGAAGCGGGTAAGGATATTCTTCATGTGAACGGCATCACTAAAACTGTAAACGGCGTCAAGGTTCTTGATAACGTGTCCTTTACAGTGGCAAAGGGTGATAAAATTGTCTTTATGTCAAGATCCCCTCAGGCTAGAACGGTTCTATTTAAAATCCTTATGGGTGAAATGGAAGCCGATGCAGGTGAATACAAGTGGGGTGTGACAACATCACAGGCCTACTTACCAAATGATAATACAGAATACTTTGAAGGTATTGATATGAACCTGGTTGACTGGTTGCGTCAATACTCAGAAGAAAAGGACGAGTCGTTCATCCGTGGTTTCCTTGGAAAAATGCTTTTCTCAGGGGAAGATGCCCTTAAAGAAGCAAGTGTTCTTTCGGGTGGCGAGAAAATGCGTTGCATGTTCTCAAAAATGATGCTTTCTGGAGCCAATGTTCTTATTCTTGATGAGCCAACCAACCACCTTGACCTTGAATCCATTCAAGCGGTTAATAATGGTTTAACAGCCTTCAAGGGCACTATGCTCTTTACATCACATGACCATAAGTTTGTGGAAACAATTGCAAACAGAGTTATAGAAATCACACCAAATGGCGTGTTCGATAAGGTGACAACATTTGATGAGTACTTTGATGATGAGTCTATTCAGTCTCAAATTAATGAAATGTACAAAACTGAAAAGTAATTTGAATGCCTTGTAAACAATATATAGAGTGACTGCCAGACCATAGAATGATAGATGAATTATATGGCATGGTGGTGGCGTGAATTCTCATTTTACAGGTTAAGCCAAATAAATAATAAAAAAAGGGTCCCGGTTAACACAGTTAACCGGGACCCTTTTTTTAGGGTGTATTAATTTGACTCAAGATGATTTCCGGTAATGGAGGGTACATCCTGACTTAACGAGCTTGTTTTCTTTGTTGCGGTGCGTCGATTGTGCAACCATTATTAGAAACAAACTAACAACAATATATCGACTATTGCTCATATAATAAATATGTATGACACATTCCATCGTTAAAATCTCATAATTGATGGTCTATAGACTTGTTTGCAGCCTGATGTTGCCAAGGTATCAACTGTTACAATAATTTTATTAAAGGGGAATTCCTTAGAAAAGCGAAATAATATTATTGGAGGTGATTTCATGAATCGACCAGAAAAACTCTTGCTGTCTAATACGCCAACGCCAATACAGGCCATAAAGAAAACACAGGATATGCCAGCGGGCACCAACTTGTATATTAAGCGAGATGACTACACAGGCATTGAAATTTCAGGAAATAAAGTTAGAAAGCTTGAATACATTGTAAAAGACGCTATTTCAAATGGAGCAGAAGTGCTTATAACTTGTGGTGGCATCCAGTCCAATCATTGCCGAGCCACAGCAGCTCTTGCAGCCAGGTTGGGGCTTAAGTGCCACCTTGTGTTAAGTGGGCATGGCTCAGATAATCTTGGAAACAATGCCTTAGATCAGATTTTTGGAGCTGAATTAACCTTTGTGCCTCCAGAGGACTTTGGAAATTATATAGAGATCATGAACACCTTAAAAGAAGATTATGCAAAAAAAGGCATTAAGGCTCGGACCATAACCATTGGAGCTTCTGATGCTCTTGGCACATTTGGCTACTATTCTGCTTTTGAGGAAATTCTCGAACAGGAGAGAGAACTAGGATTGATCTTTGACACAATATGTGTGGCAGTGGGTTCTGGCGGAACCTACGCTGGCCTTTATCTAGGGAATGCGGTCCACGGCACAGGTAAAAATATTGTGGGCATAAATATATATGACAAAACCATCGATTACAATCCGACCATTCGTGGGCTAGTAAAAGGTGCGGCTGATATTGGGGCTTATAATGAGCACATTGATATGAACCAGATCACCCTCATGGAATATGCCCATACAGGCTATGGTCATATCAGTGATGATGCCACGAGTTTTATTAAGAACTTTGCAAGAACCCAAGGGATTCTTCTTGATCCGGTGTATACAGGCAAGGCCTTTTACGGTCTGCACTCGGAAATTTTAAAGAACAATCCACTTTTAATGGGGAATGTTTTATTTGTTCACACAGGTGGAATTTTTGGTGCTCTTGCAAGAAAAGAAGTTTATTTATAAGCCAAGACCTTTGTTAGAGTGTAAATTAAGACAAGTTAATGAAGTGATTAGGCTCAAGAATATTAGACGTGGAGGGATAATATGTACATACCAATGAATAGTAATTTTCAAAAAAAGCTTGTTGAAAGGTTTTTAAAGTACGTTGAGATTGACACAAAATCTGACCCAAATTCAGAGACTGTGCCTTCAACAGCCAAGCAGTTTAACCTGGCTAAACCTCTTAAGGAAGAAATGATTGCCATCGGTTTAAGCGATGTTACCCTAGATGATAAGGGTTACCTAATGGGCAAACTTCCTGCAAATATAGACAAGGACATTCCTAAGATTGGCCTTGTGGCTCATATGGACACATCACCAGATTTTTCAGGCGAGAATGTTAAGCCTCTTATTTGGGAATCATATGATGGGAAAGACCTGGTTCTTAACAAAGAAGAAAACATTGTTATGGAAACATCTGCTTTTCCTGAACTAAACAATTACGTGGGTCAAACACTTATTACAACAGATGGTACAACACTTCTTGGTGCAGACAACAAGGCAGGCATTGCTGAAATTATGACTGCCATTGAATACCTGGTTCAAAACCCAGATATTAAGCATGGTGAGCTTCGTGTTGGTTTCACGCCAGATGAGGAAGTTGGACGTGGAGCTGACCACTTTGATGTCAAAGAATTTGATGCAGACTTTGCCTATACAATTGATGGCGGTGAAATAGGCGAACTGGAATATGAGAACTTTAATGCAGCAGGTGCCAAGGTTATTCTAAACGGCCGTAACATTCACCCAGGCAACGCAAAGAATAAAATGAAAAACGCAGTGCTTATGGCGATGGAGTTCAATGCCATGCTTCCAGCTTCTGAAGTGCCTGGATCTACAGAAGGCTATGAAGGCTTCTTCCATCTAAATGATTTTAACGGGACAGTGGAGTCGGCAGAAATGCTATACATTATACGTGACCATGACCTAAATCGTTTTAATGAGAGAAAGGCCCTCATGGAGTCTGCGGCAGACTATATCAACAAAAAGTACGGACAGGGCACCTTTGTTCTTGAACTGACAGACCAGTACTTCAACATGAAAGAAAAGGTTGAGCCTGTTATTCACATTGTTGAAACGGCTAAGGAAGCCATGGAAAAAGTGGGCGTTGTGCCGAAGCAAAAAGCCATTCGTGGCGGCACAGATGGGGCTAGACTGTCTTACATGGGTCTGCCAACACCAAACATTTTTACAGGTGGACACAACTTCCACGGACGCTTCGAATACATTCCAGTAGAGTCTATGGTAAAGTCGGTTGAAACAGTTATCAAATTGGTTGAACTATACGCAAGCAAGTAAAAGAAGAAAACGAGTCAAAATAGAAAATAAGTCAAAATAGATCGGCATACAATATAGGTCCTTGATCATGAAGCCTGCCACAGGTGGATTGGTCAGGGGCTTTTTTGTAGGTAAGGTTTTATTACAAAAGCATTTCACATGAAATTTACACATTTTCATCTTATTTCTCTTACATTTGAAGTCTATTCTATAGACAAGCCAAACGACATACGAAGTCGGGAAGAACAGGAATAAAAACATAAAACGCCGTGAATTCAGTTTGGCCCTAGGCATGAAGGATGTAAAAGTCAATTAGTGAAAATTGGAGGAAAAAATAATGATGAAAAAAAGAATTTTAATCGGAACCCTTGCAGCAGTTATGGCACTATCAACAGGATCGGCATTTGCAGACACAGTTTCCAGTGCCTCTGTGAATGATGAGAACGACCGCCAAGTGCTTAAAGAAAAGCGACAAGAAAATCGACAAGAAAAGCGGGATGACAGAGAAGAGAAAATGGAAGACATTATTGCCCAGTATTATCCGGAAATCAGCGATGATTGGTCTAATCTTAGAACGGATATTGATGAAACCAGAGATGCCATTAGAGAATTGGTAAAACCTCAAGAGGGTCAGAGACCAGAAAGACCTGAACGACCAGACTTTGAAAATATGACAGACGAAGAAATTGAAGCCTATAAGGAAGAAATGAAAGAGGCCTTTGGTGAAAGAAAACCTGGAGAAAGAAAGCCAGGACAGGGTCCGAAGGATGGAGGCAAGCCAAGAGGTGGATTCTTTGGTGAAGAAGAGCGACCAGATTTTGAAAGTATGACAGAAGAAGAAAAGGAAGCTTGGGAAGCGGAGCGTGAGGCAGAAAGAGAAGAACGTGAAGCTGAACGCGAGGCCTTCAAGACAGCCTTAGAAGAGGAAGACACAGAGGCCATTAAAGACCACTTGAATGACATGCTCGAAAAAATGGAAAGCCATCTAGAAAATCTTGAAGAAAAGCTTGAAACACTTGAATCTGAAGCCGAGGCTACGGCTGCAGAATAAATCTTCATAGATCAAATTATACTGGATCAAAAATAAAGGTCAGAAACTGAGAGAATCAGTTTCTGACCTTTAAATGTATATAGAAGGGGGCGAAATGATTATCGCCCATTAAAAGGGATCCAAACGTTATGACTTGTGCCTGCTGAATGATTCAAGTGCACCCATCCAAGATCGTTTGCATGGTCCTGGTTCACATCAAAATTTTTATAAGAAATGGTATAAACATCAATGGGATCGGGTAAACTCTGTAAAAGATCAATTCGACGTTGATATCGATTTACATGATTGGCTCTTGGCGAATCGAAATTTTCCCAAACAACCCCATCAAGTAAACCGGAAACGGACTCTAAATAGGCAAAGCCACGGTTTTGTAATATATCCAGTTCAGGGTAAGTTACATTGATTTCTTCGAGTAGGCTGGTGTAGCCTTTTAAGAGATCGGGGCCAATATTTTCATCACCAAAAAAGTCATTCATTACAGATGTGGAGTCAATGAAAAGGCCATCCAAGTGATTTTCGGCAATACGCTGACCAATTATTGATAAAAGAGCTGAGCGAAAGGAAGGTTGTCTCAGGTCGCCAATGGGATTTTTACCATGCATCATGACAGTCCCATCTAGGGTGAGCAGGTCATCTTCTTTAACAATCTCATTGAGTGCATTGTCCCAAGTGGCAACCTCTAGGGCTGAAATGTATCCATAGACTTGTGTGTTAGATGCTTTTAAGGTCTCAACCATGCCTGGCTCAAGCTGAAGGGCTTCAATGATGACCATATCAAAATTCTTCATATCTTCTAAGATATCGTCAGTGATGGTCCTATAGTATATTTGGTAAGTGTCAACATTAGAGTGACTTGTGTCTGCAAATGACATAGGAAGACTCACAGTTAAAATTATAAGAAGCAAGGCTGTGAGAAATTTTATTTGAAGAGCATACATGAAATCACCTCTATATTAAATATGTTGCAAAATCGGTTTGTCTGTATGAATTTTATGGGATTTGAGTCTATTATACCGAAAAACGAATGAAAATTTTAGCATCCTCAGTCCCTTGTACTAGGGTCATAAGTCATTTGTTTAGGCAAAGGTTTAAAAGCCACTGGACAAAATTATGATGTGATTACATGATATTTTGACCAATTTCAAAAAGACAATTGACCTTTTGATAAATGTTTACTAAAATATAATTAAAATTTTACTTGTTGATTCAAGTTATTTAGTCAAGTTACTGATTCAAGTTATTGATTCAAAACGATACTTTCATGTTACCGTCAGACCCTATCGATGATATTGGCTGTGCAAATATCTAAAGGGATATAGTGGTGACATTAAATGAACAAATGAAACACCACGAATAGGGAGGTAAAACCTATGTACATGGGCGTTGACTACTATCCAGAGCATTGGCCAAAGGACATGATGGATGAAGACATAAAAAAAATGAAAAAAATGGGTGTCAATATGGTTCGCATTGGTGAATTTGCTTGGCATTTAATGGAGCCTGTAGAAGGAACATTTGACTTTAGTTTCTTTGATGAAGTGATAGAAAAACTAAAAAAAGAAGACATTAAAATTATGTTTGGAACACCAACGGCAACTTTTCCGGCTTGGCTTAGTAAGAAGCACCCAGAGGTCTTGTCAATGGATGAGAATCAAAATAGGCGGGTCTTCGGTGGTCGACGTCAGTACTGCTATAATTCAGATGCCTATATGAAACACTCAAAGCGGATTGTTGAGGCCCTTGTAAACCATTATAAGAATGAGCCGTCTATTCTTGTGTGGCAGATTGATAATGAGTTTGGTCATGAAGGCAGTGACATGTGCTACTGTCCGACATGCCACGAAAAGTTTCAGGTCTACTTGAAGAATAAGTACAAGACTATCGGTGCATTAAATGAAACCTACGGAACCATATTTTGGGGTCAAACTTACAATGACTTCACCGAAATACCGATCCCCCTTAAAACAATAACTGTTCATAACCCAGCTCTACAGCTTGATTGGGCGCGGTTTAGATCAGACTCACTAAATAATTTTGCTAAGGAACACACAGGGCTTGTTAAGAGACTTAAAGGTGACCATCAAGACGTGACAACAAATGTGTCCGGTGGTTTTTTTGGAAAATGGTTTGACCATGAAGAGAACCTTAAGGCTATGGATTTTGTCTCTTATGACAACTACCCTGTTTGGGGTGGTCTCAAGGCTCCCCTGTCTCCAGCAGAGGTTGCCATGACCCTCGATTTTAACAGGGGTCTGAAAAATAAAAACTTCTGGATTGTAGAACAACTCATAGGTGCCCAGGGACATGATGTGATTGGCTATTTGCCAAGACCCAACCAGTCGAAATTATGGTCGACTCAGGCCTTTGCCCATGGTTGTAACAATATGCTCTTTTTCCGGTGGCGGGGGATGAACAAGGGGGCTGAGCAGTTCTGCTACGGCATTTTAGATCATGACAATTTAGAAGGTCGAAAGTATAAAGAAGCCCGCGAAATTATATCACTTGCCAGGGAAAACAAGGATATTTTGAACAGTCCAATTAAGAACAAGGTGGCTGTTCTGTATGACTATGACAATGTATGGTCGTGGAGGTTCCAGCGGCAAAGTGAAGCCTTTGACTACACAGCAGAACTAATGCGTCTATACAGACCGCTGCATGATATGAACGTTCCAATGGATGTTGTACCGCTTGGACGGGACCTTTCGGACTATGATTTGGTTCTTATTCCAGCACAGCAAATTGTTGATGAAGACCTTGAAAGCAAATTGAAGTCTTATGTTGAAAATGGTGGAAGCCTTGTCATGTCATTTAGGGCAGGTATACGAGATCGTGACAACAATCTGCACTTCAATGAAACCCTGCCTGGAAAAATTAATGACCTTCTCGGTCTTGAATTAGGAGAGGTTGAGTCACTGGGGCATGGTCAAATTGTCAAGGTGGATGGCGTGGGACGCTATAAGGGAATCTATGGTGAATGTGGTGTTTGGCGCGACCTTCTTATCCCCAAAACAGCCGAAGTCTTAATAGAGTATGATGACGGTCTGCAAATGCCAAAGGCTTGCATGACCAAAAATAAGTTTGGCAAGGGGCAGGCCTACTATATTGGTGCCGGCGTAAGCCATAATATTATGAAGCAGCTCATGACAGAAGTGACTGTAGAGGCTGGTATTGAAACGACAGATTCAGTTGAAGGTCTGGAAGTTGTAACACGTCTGACCCCAGATGGCAAGAAACGTTTCATACTCAATCACAATGCTTTTGAAGTGAATTTTGAAGGCCGTATCCTAAAGGCATTCGAATCAATTATTGAATAGTTTGAGTCCAGTCTTTATGACTGTTCCAATATTGTCTCTGAAAACCCTCAACGCCCCCCAATAATAACTTGGGGGTTTTCTTTTGCCTTCTAAGAAGGATATTCCGTGATACGAAGGGAATTAGTTTTAGACGCTAAAAAAGATTTAATATCTCAGGTGATTGAGAAATTACAGAACTACGCGCGCCTCACATCCTATATGGAGTTTTTCATTCATAAATATCTATATAGGATGTGGCGAGGGTTCTTAAATGAATTTTTGCATGTCGATCATCTATCAGAATGCAAGAAGGGGTGGGACTATGACAAACTGGACACCTGATAAAGCAAGTGATGTGGCTGTCTATAAGCAAATTGTAGACTATATAAAAAGTAAGATTGCAAGTGGGCAGTGGCCGGTGGGCACGAAGCTTCCCTCCCAGAGACAGATGGCTCATAATTATGAGGTCAACAGAAGCACCCTTGTTGAGGCTCTAGACATACTAAAATCAGAGGGGCTTATAGATGGGGAGGGGCGAAGGGGGACAAGGGTGATTAACAACTCTTGGTCCCTTATGGCATCAAACCCACCGCCAAACTGGAATCACTACATAGAAAGTGGAATGCACTGGTCTAACCAGTCCACCATACAGGCCATTAATAAACTGGAGTTTCAACCGGGTATGATTCGTCTTGGCACAGGTGAACTCTCAACGGACTTATATCCTAAAAAAATGATGGAAGAGGTTTTGAACAGGGTTGGGAAACGTTTGACCCACCTTGGGTATGAAGCGCCCAAGGGCTCTTATGAACTCCGTAAGGCCATTTGTAGTCACCTTGACCAGTTTGGTATTAAGGCTTCACCAGATAATATTTTAATCGTGTCCGGCTCCCTCCAAGCCCTTCAATTGATTTCCCTAGGCATTCTCCATGCAGGGTCAAGTGTGTATTTGGAAAAGCCGTCCTATTTGAAGTCCCTTAATATTTTCCAGTCCGCGGGGATGAACCTTTGTGGCGTGGATATGGACCATGAGGGCGTGGACTTATCAGATTTAAAGAAAAAATATAACATGCGAAAAACATCCCTCCTCTATACCATTCCAACTTATCATAATCCAACGGGACGTGTTATGAGTCAGGCACGACGAGAGGCCCTCATGACGTTCAGTCAAAAAAATCGACTACCAATGATTGAAGACGATGCTTATAGGGAACTCTGGCTGGACACACCACCCCCAAAACCCCTTAAAGCCATGGATCAAACTGGGAATGTCCTCTATATGGGGACCGTGTCAAAATCTCTGGCACCAGGAATTCGAATTGGTTGGTTGGTGGGACCGGAATCTGTCATGGACCGGCTGGGGGACATAAAAATGCAAACTGACTACGGAGCTTCTTCTGTTTCGCAGGCCCTATTGACGGAATGGTTAAACGGGGGCTATCAGGCGGTCTACATTAAAAGACTGCGTCAGGCACTGCGGGAAAGACGCAGATGTGCTCTAAGTGCACTGGAAAAACACATGTCCCAGGTGGCGACCTGGAATAAACCCCAAGGGGGCTTTTATATTTGGTTAAAACTGAACCAGTCCGTTCCTATGAAGCGTTTGTTCAAGCGGGCTGCAGAAAGCAATTTACTCATCAACCCTGGTCAAATATATGACTTTGATGACAATCAGTATATTCGAGTCTCCTATGCCTATGCCAGTCATGAAGACCTTACCCAGGGCTTAGAGAAGCTGGCTACTATTATAAAAAATCTAATAGAACATTAAAATGAGATAATAAAAGACCTTTTGGTTGGGGTAATTTTATGGAATTTGGATGTTACAAGGTCCATATAAAGTCGATATACTAAGCCTAGATCCATTGCATGCAATTAGATGGATGTGCCTGAGCTGGCACGCATATGTATAGGGGCAATTGAAGTGGAGAGGATGAGTAACATGTTTTCATATGTGGCACAGGGATTTATGCTTGGACTGGCTTATTTGGCGCCAATTGGAATGCAAAATACCTATGTGATAAACACAGCTGCGCAGAGTTCCAAATCAAGGGCCATACAAGTGGCGCTTATTACGGCGGTTTTCGACATCGCCCTTGCCTTCGCCTGTTTTTTCGGTGTGGGTTTTTTACTGGATACATTTGAAATGCTTAAAATGATTGTTCTGGGCGTAGGGGCCCTGGCCGTATTCTCCATTGGGGTTTCCCTTATTCAGTCTGTTCCAGAGGACATAAAAAGTGAGCGTATGGACAAGCCTATTGCTGAGATAATCCTTATGGTCTTTGTGGTGACCTGGTTGAATCCTCAAGCGATTATTGATGGATCTCTGCTTCTTGGGGGCTTTAAAGCCTCACTGACAAAGAGCGCTTCGACATTTTTTATACTCGGGGTCAGCCTGGCTTCACTCAGCTGGTTCACGGGGCTTTCGGTGGTTGTCAATGCCATGAAAGACAAGATGACCGTTCAGATTCTAAGGGGCATTAATGTTGTTTGTGGTGGTGTTATTATTCTCTTTTCCTTAAAACTTGGATGGATGTTTATTGCCACCTATCTGATCCAGTAAGCCTTTGTTCGTTAAAGGCCTAAATAAAAGACTGCAAAAATATTAAATGGATGAACACGAATCCTTGGCCAACACTATGTCCATAGAGATTCGTGTTTTTTTAGTGATTAATCAATGAATAGGCCTTTATGGAGTTGTCACCACAAATATAGCCTGTTCATAAACAGACAGAATCATTAGATGAATGCAGGCAAAGATTATGGTTTGATTTTCTACTAATATGGTATAAAATGAACAGAAGAAAATGCGAACGTTTATTCTTGACGATAGTTGGATGTCCAAGTATAATGAATTTGACAATACAAGGAAACACTATCAAATCAGGCGCTTGTAAAATTACAGATTTATCGCCTCACCATACCATGTATAGGATTTTTTATTCTAACTTATTCTATATAGGGCATAGTGAAGACGCTTGAATGATATTTTGCGAGTCGCTTAAATGTTAAATCGCATATTCCTGAATTATTTTCTTAGAAAATGGGCATGAATAATGTATGCACGTAGAAATCACCAATGGTAAAAGGAGAAACGGAGAGACTGTATTATGAAGAAAATACTAATTTTTGTACTGCTCCTGACAGTTGTATTGACAGGATGCCAAGCAGCAGAAGAACAATCGGTACTTGATAAGGACGTTATTAAGGTTGGTATGGAGTTGAAATATCCTCCATTTGAAACCAAAGACTCTGAAGGCAATCCTGATGGTGCGTCAGTCATGCTTGCAAAAGCGCTGGGCGAGTATTTAGGCAAGGACGTTGAGTTTGTGGACACACCTTATCCATCACTCATTCCATCTCTTGAGACAGGTAAAATTGATATGATCATTTCATCTATGACAATCACTGAAGCCCGTCAAGAGAAAGTGGATTTTTCTGATCCTTATACGACAAGCCAGCTTATGATGCTTGTACATAAAGATTCTAAGGTTGAGTCACCATCTGACTTGAATGACCCTGATGTGATTATTGCATCAAAAACAGGCACAATTGGTGCCCTATGGGCTCTGTCAAATGCGCCAGAGGCACAAATTAAGAACATCGATGAAGAAGCTTCGGCTGTTCTTGAAGTGGCTCAAGGCAAAGCGGACGTGTTCATTTACGATCCCCTTTCAATTATTAGACACCACGAAAACTATCCGGATACAACGCGTGCAGTTTTAGAACCACTGCCAAATACAGGCGGTTGGGGCATTGCTGTTCAAAAGGGTCAGCCGGAGTTTCTTGAAAAAATTAATGAATTCATTTCAAAAGCCAAAGAAGACGGCACATATGATGAAATTCGTGAAAGATTTTTGTTAGAGAAAATGGAAGAGTTTGAGAAGTACGGCCTAGACTTCTTCTTCTAGGATAGGAAGCGGAGAATATGAAAAGGACATCTAGTTTTATAGCAGCACTGGGGATTTATCTTGCCCTATTCTATTTTGTAGGCGTACGGGCCATTGGTAAAGCCCTTGATTTCGCAGTATACAAAAGTTATTCCACAGTTATTTTTAAAGGATGGCTTCAGACCATTGCCATAAGCGTGGTATCAGTGGTTTTAGCCCTATTTGTGGGACTGATTTTGTATCTGATGAATCAATCAAGGTTTAGCATATTAAAATACCTTGCTGAAATTCACAAAACGATTATTTTTGGAACGCCACTACTGGTCATTGCTATTGTATCCTATTACTATATAGGGTTTGCTTTTAATATAAGTTCAAAGTTTTGGGTGGGTGTTATCACACTATCCCTTTATATTGGAGCTTATATTGCAGATATTTACAAGGGTGCCATTGAATCCATACATCAAAACCAGTGGCAAGCGGCTAAAATGTTCGGCTTCAACAGGTATCAGACTTATCGGTATATAATATTTCCGCAAGTTGTTATGACAATTTTGCCCCCCCTTGCGGGACAGTTTGCACTAACAATCAAGGGGAGCGCTCTCTTGTCGTATATGGGAACCAGTGAATATTTGAACTCAGTCAACACGGTGATGGCAGTTTCCTTTGCCTACCCAGAAGGCTTTATAATACTCGCTGTGGGATACCTGATCATAACGATTCCGATCATACAAATGATCAGACATTTAGAAGATCGACTGAATTACAAGGTGTAGCTTATGAATTTAAAAATTGAAAATCTCGTCAAAAAATATAACGGAAACACAGTGCTTGATGACATATCTATTGAAATTAAGGACTTTCAGGTTCTTGCCCTCATTGGAGCGTCAGGGAGTGGTAAGTCAACCCTCCTAAGGCTGATTGCTGGTCTTGAAGACTACCAAGGTGGGGATATTCATGTCAATGACGCCGTGGTTTCTCAGGAAAACATGGACGCCTACCGTAAAAAAGTGGGTTTCGTATTCCAGGACCACAACCTCTTTAATCACTTAAGCGTTATAGAGAACATACTCCTTGTGCTTGAGAAGGTTCATAAGAAAAAGAGGGAAGAGGTTCTCCCAATGGTACAGGACTTACTCCGTCAGTTTGACTTATCGGAACACCAAATGAAATTGCCCCATCAACTCAGTGGCGGTCAGTCTCAGCGTGTTTCCATTGTAAGGGCCTTGTCGATTATGCCAGAGTTGATCCTTCTCGATGAGCCGACATCATCCCTCGATCCAATTTTGACTTACGAGGTTCTGACAGCCGTTAAAAAACTGGCTGATGAGAAAAAAGACTTTATTATTGTGACCCATGAAATAGGTTTTGCCAAAAATATTGCAGATTATATTGTCTTTATGCAGGACGGCAAAATTATTGAACATGGCACGAATAACATTTTGCAGTATCCAAAGTCTAAAGAACTGAGTTCCTTCTTGTCTAAGGTCTTGACCTTTCAGGACGACGGAATAAAAGCAGGATAGTTATACAGTTATTAAATCCCTGGTGAGTTATCACCGGGGATTTTTTATGCATAAAACAACTTACATAGAAATTTAGTCAACATAGATATATTCCATTTACTGTAATCTGTTTTGGGTTTAAACTGGAAACAGATAAGCATTAGGCAAAGAGAACTTAAATGAAAAAGCACATTTACTCATAGGGGGACGTCGTGGAATACAAACTAATAAGCGGTGACAAATACAGGGGAAAATTACAGGGATTGCTGGATGCTCTGGGCTTTATACAAACAAAAGACGGGGGTGACGTGGCGGTTGTCGAAAAACAAATGGTAAAAGAAGACTGGAACCATCCCCTTGCCATTGTCATAGACTCGGATAAGTTTGGTGATGTTGAGGCGGGTCTTCAAAAACTCATAAAAAAAGAGCCGAGCCAAAGTCCTATTTCCAGTAAACACATTGTAGGAAAAAGTGATGATAAGTTTGCCATGGTAGAGTATGAAAACATTAAATACTTCAGTGCTTCTTCAAACGATGTCTATTTCCATGCAGACCAGACATACACTTGCAAGCCCAAGCTCTATGAACTTGAGCATGCCCTAAAGGATAGGGGCTTTGTCAGAATCAATAAGTCTGAAATTGTGAATATAAAGCAGGTTCGAGAAATCATACCTTGGTTCAATAGCAGGCTCAATTTGGTCTTGTCAGACAATACAGAGGTCATGGTGACGAAGACTTATACAAAATCATTCAAAGAGTATATAGGGTTTTAGGAGGGGAATGTATGTGGAAAAATATTAAGGCAAGCCTGCCCTTGTGGCTGGCGATAACAGCCTATTTATGCTATGCAGATGCGTTTTTTAACGTGGAAAACTTACTGTATTTTGCAAAGCAGTTTATTATTGTGGCCCTAGCCGGGTGTATAATGGCCTTTTTATATGAGTATTTTGTGGACTGGATTTGTGAAAAAAGATCTAAATGGTTTCGGCGGTTAGCATTTAGAATTTTAATATATGGACTGGTTAATGTCTTTGCAGTAGAAATTGTTCTTTTAGGATATTATTTATCATTCTTTGATGTGTCTTATGAATCATTTGTTGATTTTAGCCCGTCTTTCATTCAAAGCGCAGGTCTTGTCCTCGTTATAACGGCCATTTATCATATATATCACACTTATAAGTTTAGAATGGCCCTTGACACCAAACAGGAGAATATATAAATATATTGATGCTTTTGTATGAATCTGCTAAAATGATAGCATGTTACAGAATTTATCAGATTTTGTTCTTTATTTCAAAACTAAATAGGACATATTAGGTTCTCAATCAGAGATGAAAAGGGAAAGAGGTGAGAAGCCTCTGCAGCCCCCGTTACTGTAAGGGAAGACGAAATCCGGTGCCGCTGTGACCACTTGTCATGGGAAGGCGGAAAGTAGATAGACCCCCGAGCCAGGAGACCTGCCTAGTGTGTTATATGACGATCTTCGGGGTGGAGATTTTGTGCATGTTTTTCTTATTTGAATCATTCTCTATGTGATGCCTTAAGTTTAAGTGGTAGCCCAATCATTGACTATGGGTGGACAAAATAAAATGAGAACTTTTTCAAAGATGGCAATAATGTATATTTCAGACCAACCGAGACCGGTTGGTTTTTTTGTTGCTTAAAAGTATGGAATAGAAGTTCACTACCTTAAGCACCCCTTTTAGTTTTATGCAAATCACGCCCCTACAGCGTGATTTGCTTTTAACTGAGTGCGCTGACAATTGAATTATACAGACGCTCAAAGAGTCAATTAAGTGCAAGCGAATGCACGAAAACTATAAAGAAAAGTATGGGGAGGACTATGAAATGTTGAAGAAAAGAGTGGCCTTGATTCTTGCTATGATGCTTGTGTTTACAAGCGTTATACCAGGATTTGCAGAAAGCGTTCATCTAAGAATTGAAGGAAAAGACGATGTGATTTTCAATCAAGATGTGGACTGGGATGGAGATCCGAGCGTGCATGATATCTTAGTGGAAGCGCTGGGAGAGGACTATGACTATACAGATTCTCAGTATGGCCCGAATCCGAATGGGTTTAAGGGGAGTCAAAAGATGGTGCCACATATTGGGGCTTATACTACAAGAAAGACAGTCATGTAAAAGCTGCGCCGCTTGGCGTTGGTGGTTTTAAAATAAAAGGGGCAGCAGAGTCAGACAATGTAAGTGAGGTTATTGTACCTTTATTGTCTTTCTCATCTAGAATTGCTGAGCTAGATATAGATGTGTCAGAAAATGGACAGGTGGATATCCAAGCAAGTGCCCTAGTCAACACCTATAATTTAGAAACATCAGATTATGACTATACAGTAGAAGTTGCTTCACAGGCAGCTATAACCATTAAAAATATTACACTTGATTCAGTCGAAGAATCAGGTAAGACGGACAAGGATGGAAAGTATTCTACATCACTTGGAGAAGGGGTCTATGAAGTTTCCATCGCTATGAAAGATAGCAGTGGAAATCCAACCCTTGTTGTAGACCGTGAAAAAATAGTCATCGATAAACCTTATGCCAAGATTCTAGAAGACATTAAAGAAGAACATTTCAATTATTCGCCTAGAGACAATTACAATTTACAAGGTGCTTTGCATGCAACTGGAGATTTGAAGTATACTCAGGCGCAAAGAACGGAAATGTACTTTGACTTTTCAGAAAAGGAAATCTCTATGGCAGGTGATTACCTTAAAGCGTTTAGTGAGCTTTATTCAGCGGGGATAGACCCAACTGATCTAGACGGAAGAAACCTTTTAAGCGAAATGGAGAGTAAATCCGTGGAAGCGCTGACGGGTGGTTTAATTAATCAGGCAGCGTCTTTGTTACAAGCTATAAACACGCACGACATCACGTTGTCAGATGATGCAGTTTTTAATGAGACTGAAGTTATCAATATGATTTTACAAGCACAGGGGCCTAATGGTGGATGGTCTTGGGATGGAAAGGGAGAAGGTCTGGACACATCTGGAGATGTACTCATGGCACTTGCTCCATACTATGATTCAAAAGCAGAAGTCAAAACAGCCATTGACAAGTTTGTTGATTGGGTTTCAAGCATTCAGACATCGAATGGCCATATAGCTGATCCATCTTGGGGACCAAGTGTAGCCTCAACATCAAAGGTTATTTGTGGCCTTGTAGCAATTGGTGTTGATCCACAAGGGCCATCTTTTACGAAAGATGGAAATACCCTTATTGATCAACTTAAATATTTTTATGATGAAGAGTTAAATGGTTATAAGGGGTACTCAGGCAACCTGGATTTATCATTCAATACGCCACAAGCCGTTGCGGCCCTATCTGTTTATAATACGTTTGAAAAGACAAAATCACCGGTTTTACTGATTGATTTTTCTGATGTGGAACTTGAGACAGTTCAAAACATTGAAAGAGATTATTCGGTTAATGTGTCCTACAGTGTTGGGAAAAAAACTGACGCAAAGGCCTTGGAAAATGGCAAGGACTTAGCAGCGCATGTCACAATTCGAAGCCTTGTGGACAGGACGGAAAATGTCCTATTGGTGGTTGCTTTATATGATAACAAGAACACCCTCATAAACTACAGCTATATGTCTCAGGAAATGTCTGAATCAGACGAGAAAGTCTTCCATGCTGGGTTTAAACTGCCATCAGTTTTAAAAGGTCACTATGTAAAATGCTATGTTTGGGAAGGCACAAGCCTCACGGAACCAGGTAAAGTTTTAAGTCAATCAAGTCAGCTTAAGTAAGTCGTGGAGGACAATATGAAAAGAATAGTATCAGTGTTTCTGGTCTTTGTTCTTGCGCTGGGCATGTTTACGAATATATCCCTGGCAGATGCATTTTCATGTGATGTGAATGTGAAAGAATCAGGCCAAGTTGACATAGTGGGAACAACAGAGTCGCAATACGAGTCAGGTTCTATTATAGTACGGGATCCGAATGAATCGGTGGTTTACCTGGGGCAGTTCCGATCGGGGGATGATTGGTCTTTTTCCCATTCATTCAACTTGAGTGAAGATGCTTTAGAGGGGACCTATTCAGCAGAAATTGGCCTTAAGGATCAAGCTTTTAGTGAATCGTTCAAAGTGGTCTTGGAAGATCAAGACAATGGTGATGACGATTCAAGTGGTGGAGACTCTGGATCGGGCGGGTCTTCTAAACCGACCCATATCTACATTTCTGTGAAAGGACCAGATGGGTATATACTTTCAACCAAGCAAATAAAGCCTCAAGGCAACGACACAGTCCATTCTATTGCAGTGAGAGCTTTTAAGCAAAATGATATTGAGTATAATGATGGGAGAAATGATGATTATTTTTCTATGATCGGTGGTGTAAGTCACTTTGATCATGGACCACTTAGTGGCTGGAAGTATACAATCAATGGCATAACTGGGGATGGTGTTGCCATCGAACCAGCTTCTGCTGGAGACCGAATAAAGTTCTATTATGTTATAAATTATAAGAATGATGATAAGGACACAACGGGTACCACAAGCGGAGGCGGTGCCAGCACAGGTGGTGGATACACCAGCGAAACCCATCCGAATGAAATCTTGAAGAAATTAAAGACAAGTGCTGAGAAAAAAATTGACGGGTCAAACGCTAAGATTTATAGGATGGCTGCACTGAACTCAATCAAAGATATGGTTGGAAATTTAGAAAAAAATTCACAAGAGACGGATGAGCAAAATATTGCATTCATTATAGACACAGTTACAGAATCAATGATCTATGAAGAGTCTGTCTTTAGTGCAACAGTAACTGCAAAGCAACTGGCTGCACATCTGACTGCCATAGAAAAGGTTTCAGATGAAGATGTAAAAGTCCTAATAGCAAATAAAAAAGCGCTTCTTTCTCAAAAGCTTGTTGAGCGTGCGACAACAGCATTTGTCAAAACAGTTGGTTTTAAACTAAGACCGGGCTATTTGGAAGTGCCTGTTGAAGAGTCGCTTAAGGATATGGTTAAGTCTTACGATGAAAACATAGACAAGGTTCAAGATACAATTGAAAAATCGGGCCTAGACAAGAGGGTACTGAAGAAGAAGACGCTGATCCTGGAAGTCAAGGATGGCAAGAAAGGCTATGAAATTGACTTTAATGAACAGGCCTTGAGCACACTAAAACAAATGTCCCCACAAGTTGTTGAAATACGAACGGATAAGGGGTCAATAGCACTTGAAACAAGAATACTTGAAGATGTAAGCGATTCTTTTAAATTACAAATTAAAGAAGAGATTAAAGTAAGAGAACGAGGCGAAGACAATCAGGAGGAGCCCGTTTTTGAACTGGGTATGGAAAAGAATGGCCAAACCATCACCAAGTTTAGCAAACCTGTGACAGTGACAATTCCTCTACAGCATTCATCAGAAGGTCTCAAGACCGTCTATTATATTAAGGCGGACGGCACACGTGAGATTATTGGGGGCCTTCTTAATGAAGACCAGACCATGATGACATTTAAGACCAATCACTTTAGCAAGTTTGTCGTGGATACCCTTGATATATCCTTTGAAGATATAGAAGGTGATGGGAACAGAACCGTTGTTGAACAAGCTGTAAGTCGAGGTATTTTAAGCGGTCGTGATGAAAAAAGTTTTGACCCCTACAGTACGGTGACAAGGGCAGAAATGGTCACAATGCTTCAAAACATGACCAAGCTATTGGCTGATCCAAGCGAGACAAGTTTTGAAGATGTTAAAGAGGACGATTGGTTTAATGATGCCGTTATGATGGCAGTCCAGTATGGATATATGTCAGGTAGGAGTGCATCTACGTTTGACCCATATGGAAAGTTAACACTGGAAGAGGTGGCGGTTGTTGTTTCAAATGTCATGGAGGAAAATGAACTGAGCACATCGAGCTTAAAGGCTGTTTCTCAAGCAGCAGATGGTGCAGATGTTTCTGTATGGGCCATGCCTGGATTGGCAAATGCCATGGAATTTGGTCTTATAGGTGTTGATGGAGAAAATAATATTCATCCTAAACGCCAAGTGACAAGACTGGAAACAGCAACAATACTCAATAAGCTTTATACATTACTTGAAAAATAGTTATACAAAACTCCAAGAGCCAACGGCTCTTGGAGTCTTTGTGCTTTTATGAAGGGAGGGAAGGCATTGGATAAATATAAAGTTAAACGTATATTTTTCATCTTACTTGTTGTGGTCCTATCCGCTCTTGCTTCCGGGTGTCAATCTGGAAATGAAACAGAGACCAGCCAAGCAGAAAAAAATGAAAATGTTCGTGTTTTAATAACAAGCGATTTTGGAAAGGCCATTTTAAAAGATGAAGAATTAAAGTATAATGCCGACTATTCTGTTTTAGACTATCTTGAAAATATTAGTGAGGTCGAGACAGCCTATGGTGGTGGTTTTGTCAATGGAATAGATGGCCTGCGATCAGGATTTACAAACCAGAAAAACAAGGTGAAAAAGGACTGGTTCTTTTATGCGAATGGGATATTCTCACATCTTGGAGCCCTGGATTATTATCCATCACCCGGTGAAATTGTCCAGTGGGATTATCACCTATGGGAAAAGAGCTCAAGCTCATCGACTCTTTTATCAGGGTTTACGGAGGTCTTCCACAGTGGCTACGATGGTCACAAAGCCCATATTACAATTCTCTACAGTGAGGGTTTCAAAGACCTGGGTCAGACCTTGTCAGAGTTTTTGACCAGTCAAGGCTTAGAGCTTGAGGTAGAAGAATATACAGGTAAAGATGATATCACACTGGAGGGGCATACAATTTTGATTTGCCCTTCTGAAGAAATGTTGTCCAGTGAGTATATTTTACCTTTGCTAAAAACCTATAAAGACAGAGGCTTATTCATTGGTGTGGAAGATGGACAGTTAATGGCCTTTAATGAAGACTATACGCGAGTTTCCGTGATAGATGATGAAGCCTTCATGTACGCCTCTCAAAAAGTTTATGCACAGTCGGACACACTTTTCGTGTTGTCTGGCAAAGAGAAGGCAAAAGTGACTGAAATGTTACATGCGATCATAGGCGATTCAAACATTTTAATGGGGAAAACATCTATCTTGCTTAAGGAAGACAAAGTGATTGCCTTGCCTTTGAAAGAGGGGTAATCGCATGAAGATGCATCCAGCCTTAAGTATTGTATTTTTTATGGTCTTAAGCACAGTAACATTGATGCTGACCCATCCAGCTTATATTGTAATATGGAGTGTTTTTCTTCTAAGCATACTCTTGACTCTCCCATCTGGGGGCAACCGGGGGTATCTAATGTTCTATTTGGGATTTACAGCCTTAATGATCATTCTTATTAATCCCATCGTTTCTCAGTCGGGTCGTAGTGTGATTTTTATGATTCGATCGGTTCCCCTTGTTGGAAGGGTAAAAATCACTCTGGAATCACTTTTGTATGGCGTTTTTATGGCGCTGAAGTTATCAGGTATTAGCATGGCTTTCATGATATTTTCCAGGACGACAGATTCTGACAACATGTTTGTGTTCATGAGCAAGCACATGCCTAAAAGCACCATACTGTTTTCAATGACAGTCAATGTTTTTTTCCGCATCAGACAAGACATTGAACGTGTTCATGATGTCTTGACCATGCGTGGCCTTTCTTTTAGTGGAGAAAAAGGCTTGCCAGGGCTTTTAGGAAAAGTTCGCACAAGTATTCCTCTGCTCAAAATTGTAATTTTGAGTGCTATGGAAGGGTCCCTAGACAGGGCGGAGGCTTTACAGAGTAGAGGGTTTGGTAGTAAAAAAAGGACGGCCTATCGACCGGTTCAGCATAGTGAATCAGATCGGAAAATGTATATGCTGACATGTGCAGTGGTTGCAGTGGGGGTATTCATGTTTGCTCAAGGTGCAACAGAGTATATGTATTATCCAAGGATGGGGGAAGTGTTCATAAATTGGCCTAGGCAAGTTATGACGCTTATGTTTTTTACTGTAATATATGTTCTATTTAAGAAGGTGAAGTAATGGGTCGAATAAGACTAGAAGAAATAAATTACAAGTATCCAGGTGTAAATGAAAAGGCCCTTAGCGATGTCAACATAAGTATAGATGAAGGAACATTTATGTTGGTGCTGGGCGCATCAGGGTCTGGAAAATCCTCACTGGCCAGGGTCATTGGAAATCTAATTCCAGACTTCTATGGTGGCGTGATTTCTGGAAAAGTCCATGTGGAAGAAGAAACCGCCATACTGTTTCAAGATCCGGAAAAACAGTTGATTATGAATAAGGTAGAAAGAGAGTTGGCACTCCCGCTGGAAAATAGGGGCGTCAGTGAACAAGATATGTTAAGACGCGTGTCTGAAGCCCTGTCATTTATGAATCTTAATGACTTAAAAGACCGTCAACTTTCAAGTTTATCAGGCGGTCAAAAGCAAAAAGTGGCCTTGGCTAGCACCCTTGTAGGCGGGCAGAGAGTTCTCATACTCGATGAACCCATTTCTCAACTAGACCCTGTCAATTCTGATGAAATACTTGAGATTGTCAACCGTTTGAATCGGGACCATGGCTACACCGTAATTTTGGTAGAACAGAGGGTGGACAAGTGTATTCACTTAGCCGATCGCATTCTTTATATGGATAGGGGGAAGGTTGCTTTTGACGGGGAGCCAGAAGCCTTTGTTCAGGAATCGTTTAAGGATTTTCTACCCGAGATTATGAGACTTCAGCTGGGATTCTGTGAAGAAGTTTTCAAAAACGTCAAGACAGGACGCAAGGTCTTGAACGCCATGAAGAAAACCAAGGCCTTTAATGCTATTGATGCAAGTCTAGACAGTAACAGGTCTATGAAAGTTTTGGGCGACTTTGCAGATTCGAAAGAAGTGGCCATAAAAGTGAGAAAAATGAAATTCGCCTATCATAAGGAAAGACCAATATTCGACAGGCTTGATTTAGAAATTTTAAAAGGCCAGAGTCTGGCGATTATGGGGGCCAACGGAAGCGGTAAGACGACACTTGTAAAACTTATATGTGGTTTATTAAAACCCAGTCGTGGGGATGTGTTAGCAAATGGCGGGATCGGTTATGTTTCCCAGAATCCCAATGATCATTTGTTTCACGATACCCTCGTGGAAGAACTAGAGTTTACCATGAAACACTCTGGTGTGGTTGATCCCCACTTGAGCGATGATGTTCTAAAAGATTTAGGGCTTTATGAAATGAAAGATCGAAACCCAAGAGACTTAAGTGGTGGTGAAAGACAGCGTGCGGCCATTGGTACGGTTCTTGTGAAAAAACCTGACATACTCATCTTGGATGAGCCGACAAGAGGGCTTGATCTTAAGTCGAAAAATAGGGTGCAAAAAATTATTGAATCCCTTCATGAAAGGGGCACAACAACAATCATTGTGACACACGACATTGATTTTGCTGCGAGCAGTTGCCAAAATGGTCTCCTACTATTTGATGGTCAAGTGGCCTCTTATGGAGACATACGATCAGTCTTGCAGGGGGGATTGTACTATACTACAACCATGAATCGATTGTTTAGAGGCTTTTGTGATGGGATTTTTACCCTAGAAGAAGGCCGGGCGGTTTTTCAGGACATGGTTAAAGCCAAGGCTTTTCTGGAGGACATATCATGAATATAAAGATGTTGATTCCCTTGATCGTGGTTTTCTTAATTGGCGGGGCATTCTCACTATTTGAACGTTCTGGCCGTTTTCACGCTCGAACAGTTGCAATTATCGCCACCACATCAGCGCTGGCGGGTGCTTTTAGAATTCCCTTTGCATTTTTACCAAATGTTCAGCCGACCACATTCATAATAATGTGTGCAGGTTATGTGTTTGGTCCGATGAGTGGATTCATATCAGGTGTCATAGCGACTCTGGTCTCGAACACTTTTCTAGGGCATGGTCCTTGGACTCTATGGCAAATGATTGCTTGGGGGCTGGCAGGTGCCTTTGGAGGTGTTTTAGGAAAGCTGTCTCGCAAATATAATAGGTTGGGTTTCACGCTCATGCTCTTTATATGGGGATTTTTATTCGACTATATTATGAATTTGTGGCATTTCATATATTTCATCTATCCGCACAGCTTAAAAAGCTTTGTGGCTTTGTATGCAGCGTCCTTCTTCTTTGACTTAAGTCATGGGGTGGGCAATGCCATTTTTGCATGGCTATTCGGAGAAGATCTCATAAGAATACTGAAACGCTTTAAATTGAAAACAACCATAGAAGACAAGGACTTTGAAAGGACATTTGGATATGAATAAATCGATAGCAAAAACCGTAACGTCTTATGTTTTAATATTCATGCTGTTTACCACTTTTTCCTTTGGGGACATTCAAACAGGTGCAAGTCACTCTAAAAGTGTGGACTGGTTGCTTGAGTTGAGCATGGATGAGTGGGTGGCTGTAGCGGTCGAACCCCATGTAGACATGGCATCACTTGAATATGGATACCAGCGTGATGAGACGTCTAATATCACAACAGACCATGCAAGATACCTTCTGGGAGATCGGGCGTTTGGATATAACCTGACAAACCAAGTTTCTAACATAAAATCCGCTCAGTTGCCTTCTGGCAAATTTGCAGACCAAATTGACGGCCAGGGGGAGACGCTTGTAAACGCTCATATATGGGGTGTTTTGGGCATGTATATTGCCTATGAAGATGATTATGATAAAGAAGGCGCTCTCACTTGGTTGAAGCATGCTCAAAATACAGATGGGTCTTTTTCTGTCTATATTGATAAGAACAGCACAAGTGGTACGGCGGGCAGCCCTGATCTAACCGCTATGGCTGTATGCGCTCTTTCGGTTCTTGGTCTTGACAAGACTTCACCAGAAATTAAAGATGCGATGACCTACCTTGAAAAGTCTATGGATGAGGCTGAACGTCTTCGTACAGGGGCCAGTGCAGAAACCTTGGCGTGGTCAATCATGGCAAAGCAGTTTTTAGGAGAAAGCGTTTCTGAAGAAACCTATGAAGCCCTTGGTGCTTACAGGCGAGATGATGGAAGCTACTTGCATCTAAAAAATGCTCGCCGTGGCAATCGTATGGCAACCTATCATGCTTTATTGGCCTTGAACGGTAAAGAGACAGGTGTGTCATGGATCAAAAACCTTCGATTTAAAAATGGGATCAAGACGGATGCGGGGACATACTTGACGATTGAACGCATTGTAGACCTTGCAAAATCAGGTCTTATCAAGTCCGGGCAAGATGGTGTTTTCAAATGGACAGATATTCGACAGGCCTTAATTAATAAGCGGTAGTGTGTATAGAAATACACATTTTTAGGTGTTGCCTTTATATTTATACTGTGCTAAACTATTTCTGATGTTGAAAGAAAAAAATGTAAATTTAATAAAAATCCAAATAGGTTCTCAAACAGAGATGAAAAGGGAATGAGGTGAAATGCCTCGACAGCCCCCGCTACTGTAAGAATGGACGAAAGCTAAAGACCACTGTGCAAGGCATGGGAAGGTTAGTGAGTAGAATGATATTCAAGTCAGGAGACCTGCCTGTTATGGAATGTGAAATCTTCGGGGTGAAGGTTGCTCATGTACGTGGTTTGCTTGAACTTGTATTGATATGCACAAGTTTAGATGAGCCTAAATATATGATATAAAACCAGCCCTTAGGCTGGTTTTTTTGTGTGAAAAGTCTTGAAAGCTATTCAGACAAACACAAATAAATAGAACATAATATTAAATAATAGGACAAACACTTGGAGGAAAATAATGAAACGATTTCTACTTGTTACATTACTCATTGCATCAATGATCTTATCGGCGTGTGCAGGCAATGCTGAAACTCAAGCAACTGAAACAACAGAAGAGGCACCAGTGGAATCTACAGAATCACAAGCGGCAGACCTTGAAGCGGATACTGACCAAGCGGATACTGACCAAGCGGATATTGATCAAGCGGATACAGAAGATGGTCAAGAAACACAGGCAAAAGTTTACGAGCCTCAAACCTATACATATGAAATTTATGGTGAAACATATGAAGTGACATACACAGAGCCTCCAAAGCGTGCTGTGACAATGTCTCAGTTTATGACAGAAATGCTGCTGGCTCTTGATCTAGGCGATCAAATGGTGGGCACAGCCTATATGGACAACGAAATCTATCCTGATTTCAAAGAAGCCTATGAAAAAATTGAAGTTCTTTCAGACAAGTATCCATCAAAAGAGGTTATGTACTCTGTTGAGCCAGATTTTGTATCAGGCTGGACATCTGTGTTTAACGAAAAACGCGTGGCCTCTGCTTCTGAAATGATGGAAAATGGAATCCATCCTTTCCTTGCAAAATCTATTAGTGGTGACGGTTCTATGACCTCTGTGTATGAAGACTTCAGAACCCTGGGGAAAATTTTCGCTGTGGAAGAAAGAGCAGAAGACCTTGTAATCAAAATGGAAAATGAAGTTGCAAAGATTCAAAGTCAAATAGGGGATCTTTCTGAAGATGATATGGTTAAGGTGTTCGCCTATGACTCAGGCGAAAACGAACCATTTGTTGTAGCTGGCGGTGGCGTGAGTGGCGACATCATTCGTCAAGCCAAAGGCAAGAATATTTTTGGCGATATTAAAAAAGGCTATGCCACAGTGTCTTGGGAAGAAGTGGTTTTACAAAACCCAGATGTTATTGTCATTGTTGATTATGGTGACACTTCAGCCGAAACAAAGCTTGATCTGATTAAGACACATCCAGCCCTTCAGGATGTGACAGCGGTTAAAGAAGATAATTTTGTTGTGATCGGGCTTGCAGACATGTCTCCAGGCGTTCGTAATACAATGGCTATAAGAACACTTGCTCAAGGGTTTTACCCAGAAAATTTTGAGTAGATATGACAATGAATTTTAAATCAGTAGACTTTAAATCAAATCAAGGATTCACTTTACTTTGCACCCTTCTTTTATGTGTTTTACTGATAACGCTGGTCGCATCCACTGCACTGGGTGCGGTCAGCCTTGATCCAAAATCTGTTTTTGGAATACTGGTCAGTAAAACCACAGGAATTGAATATACAGACCAAGCTTGGTCAAAAGCTGTGGAAAATATCGTATGGAACTTGAGAATGCCAAGAACCCTTCTTGGTGTGCTCGCAGGTGCGGGCTTTGCCCTGGCGGGCATAATGATGCAGGCCCTGACAAAGAATCCCCTGGCCAATCCTTATATTTTAGGCATATCATCGGGAGCGACCACAGGCGCCGTTATGGTTATCGTCCTGGGTGGCATCCCCTTTGTGGGTATAAATTCTCCTGCTGTAGGCGCTTTTGCAGGGGCGCTTATCACCAGCTTGATAGTCTTCATGCTTGCCAGTCAAAATGGTGGCATGTCTTCCACGAGGCTGGTTCTAATTGGCGTTTCTATCTCGGCCTTATTTTCCAGCGTAACAAGTTTTATAATATTCACTGCAAGTGACCAAAACAAGGTCACTTCAGCCCTTTTTTGGATGACGGGCAGTCTGTCTGGGGGCAAGTATGAAAATTTACTGGCACCGGCTCTGGGTGTTGGTCTTTCCTTTATATTTATTGTGATTTTTTCAAGGGGCCTTAATAGTTTGCTCCTTGGAGAAAATGTGGCAAAAACCCTAGGTGTCAACACGGTTATGCTAAGACGTGCAATCTTAGTTTTATCCAGTATTTTAACAGGCTTTCTTGTGGCCAACACTGGTATAATAGGGTTTGTTGGTCTTATTATTCCCCATGTGGCCCGGACAATTGTTGGTTCAGACCATAAAAAGGTGGCTGTACTTTCTGTGCTTCTTGGTCCCATTCTAGTCATTTGGGCAGATGTTCTTGCCAGGCTGATAGGAAGACCAGAGGAAATTCCCCTAGGGGTTATAACGGCATTCCTAGGTGCGCCATTTTTCATTTGGCTGATTCAGAAAAACACCTATGGGTTTGGAGGTCGAAATGGCTGATATTCATGTTAAGTCCTTAAGTTTTGCATATGATGAAAACCCTATTTTTAATGATGTGCACATGCATGTGAAGAAGAAGCAGTTTGTGGGACTGATCGGTCCCAATGGTTGTGGTAAATCAACGCTTCTAAAAAATATATATAAGCAATTTGAACCTGCAAGGAATACTATATATATTGACGATAAAGATGTGACAGGCTTTAAACCTAAAGATTTTGCTAGGCAAATGGCTGTGGTTTCACAGGAAAGCAACCACCAATTTGACTTCTCAGTCAAAGAGATGGTCACAATGGGACGGTACGCCCATAAGAAATTGTTCGACAACGATTCTGAAGAGGATATGAAAATAGTCCATGATGCCATCAAAAGGGTGGGTCTTGAAGGGTTCGACGACAGGAGTTTTCTAAGTCTTTCCGGCGGAGAAAAGCAAAGGGTTCTAATCGCAAGAGCCCTGGCACAAAACTCGGAAGTGGTTATACTGGATGAACCCACAAACCACCTGGATATCAAGTATCAGCTCCAGGTCATGGAACTCTTGAAATCACTTAATGTCACAACCTTTGCAGCGATACACGATTTTAACATTGCAGCCCACTACTGTGACGCTGTCTATGTTCTTCATGAGGGCCAGGTTCACTCTTGTGGTACGCCTGAATCCGTTCTTAATGAAGGCATGTTCCAAGAGGTTTTTGGTGTCAATGCCCTTATAAATACAAATCCCTACACGAAGAAGAGACATATTTCCTTTTATGTTTAGCCCCTTCCAATTGAATATTAATTGAGAAATACGCTCCTTTTATAGACTTTTACTGTGTAACGCAGTATTTCGGAGTTTATCTACAAGCTAAAGCCCCCTCAAAATGAGGGGGCTTTTAGATTGATCATTTTTGTATTCTAATTTTAAGCAGACACTTCACCGAGTTCTTCCTTAACAACCTTTAACTTGCCTAGGGTATAAATGACAGTGAATATAGCTGCCGTCCAGTTAATGATGACAATCCCCCACCAAACGCCTAAAACGCCCATGCCAAGAATATTGCCGAGCAAATAAAAGACGATGACAGGCATGACGATTTGCCTGTAAACACCAACATACACTGCAATTCCAGGGCGTTTTAGACCTTGAAGCAGGGAGATGGAAATATTCATCAATATGTAGGTGTTAAAGCAAATGTACTCAATGCGCAGGTAAGTGGCACCTGCATGAACAACGTCAGGATTTTGATTAAAAACCCTCACTAAGAAGGCTGCTGACGGGTAGATAAGGAACATGGCAATTGTCATGATGCCGAGTCCGTAAAGCATGCATTTTTTATAGGTTTCTACAATGCGGTCGTATTTCTTGGCTCCGTAGTTTTGCCCCACCATGGTCAGGGTGGCTGTATTTAGGCCAATGGCTGGGAGAAGGGCCAATTGCTCAATACGAACCGCTGCACCGTAGGCGGCAATTGTCACATCGCCAGCATATAATAGGACGAAGTAATTGATGACAAAGACGCCCAGGGCAATGGTCATCATATTAAGACTGGCTGGGACCCCTTGCTTTAAAATCTCTAGCCAGGTGGATAGATCTCTTTTGCAGGTCTTGAACTCAGACAGGATAAAGTGTTCACTTTTTGTTACCCGATAAGCCATGTACACTGTGCCGATGGCCTGCACTATAATTGTAGCTAGGGCAACCCCCATGGTTCCCATTTTAGGAAGGCCAAACCAACCTAAAATAAAAAGCGGGTCGAGAATCAAGTTAAGTAGGAATCCTATGACAAGAAAATTTCTATAGGAAACTGTGTCGCCTTGAGATGAAAGCATGGCGTTGAGAATCATGTTTAAAATAAAGAAAACAGTTCCCATAAAAATAAGATTAATATAGTCCATGCCATACTCTAGGGTGGCAACCTTGGCCCCCATAAACTTGAACATGGGTTCTGCTATAAAGCGTCCTGTGAATGTGAGCAAGAGGGCGATAACAAGACCCAGGGCGACGGCATTATATGCAATTCTGTGAAAATCTTTTTCGTTTTTTTCACCAAGGGCGTTTGATATTAAAGCTGTAGATCCCGTTCCGATACCAAAGGCAAGGGAGAGTATGATGAAAAAGATTGGAAAGGATAAGGACATGCCAGCCAGTGCGTTTGTCCCAATTCGACCAGCATATATGGTGTCCACAACATTAAAAAGTGTATTGAAGAGCATGCCCACACTAGCGGGAATGGTGATACGCCTTATATGTGCGCCAATGGCTCCTGTGGTTAGGTCAGACTTGCTTTTAATTGGTTTTTCCATGGTTTCACCTCGATAGTAAGAATATATGTGGGTGTCTCGTGGTCTGCATTTAATTTCTACCCGATGTGTATGAATTAAAGCCAAAAACATATTTATATTAAAAAAAACACCCAGCTTTTGCTGGAAGGATTCCTATATGATGGGTATTTCGTTATACTTATAGGTAAGAGCATTAGAAAATGTGCTTAGTTGAAGAACAATGAGGTGACACATGAACAAAAATAAGGCTTTAACCTACATATTAACAAGCCTCCTTATAATATGTGGATGGTTTTCTATGGTCTACATAGGTTATCAACATGCAAAAGATACACTTGATGCATCGGTACAGGACATTAAACTGGAACACGCCCTTCAAATACAAGAATTAAATACAAAAATACAGGAAGTGAACCGGGAGAACGCCGTTCTTAGAAACGATGTGATTGCCCTTAATAATGAGATTAAAAGATTTAACGATGGTCTGCAAGGCATGCTTGTACGACTGGAAATTATTGATACCAACATCGTTGATTCCGAAGAGGTCCAACTAGAAATAAGTGCCTATCTAGATGCGCTTGATAAAAGGCTGTCTGCCCTTCAGAAAAGCCTTGAAACATTAGAGGTGGCTCCAAATGAATCAAATTAGAGTGATTTTTGTTTTTCTTTTGCTTGTCACAGCCCCCTTTGTCGGAGTGTGGTTGGCTCTTGCGAATCAAAATGAAAGGTTAGATTATGTGGGCCAGCCAGTAGAAACACTGGAAAATATAGATGTCCAGGTCACGCACATAAGGGCCCTCAAGGATGATGTGCTGAGTAAATCAGAACATATTGAGACTGTTGTCTCAAAATATATAGAAACATTTTCAGGGCAGAGTTTAGCCCTTGCAGCAGAAATTGAAAGAAGTGAAGACCAGGCCAACTTATCTGATGATATATATGAAAGGCGGATCACAAGTGTTCTTGGTGACCCTGTTTCCAGTCATAAGAGTCCGCAGGTGGAAATAAAACTCTTCGAACTTGAGGAGCTTGACTACAGAGGTTACATGGCAAAAGTGAAACTCTTTGATCCTCAAGCCTTTGAGGTCGTTCTTGCAGAGGACAAAATTGGTGGTTTTGAAACAACTTCGAGTATGGCTATGAGAAATCGGGCCATGCTGGCCATAAATGGGGGTGGATTTGGTTCCAGCCCAGGTCAAAATGGACTGATATCAGGGATGATAGGTGCCACGGTTTCTGGTGGAGAGATTGTCCAGTCTTTTATTAAAAAGGATGAACCCCTCTTTTTTGCAGGAATAGATCATGAGGGTCGAGTTATAGGCACGGTTCCTGAAACACAGGCTGATGTGGATGCACTTAAACCTAAAGATGGTGTAAGTTTTATACCCGTTTTGCTAAAGGACGGTGAGAAGGTGAAGTTGCCCCCTGAATGGGTTGCTACTAGACACCCTAGAACCATTTTAGGGCGCTATGCCAATGATGATCTTCTACTCATTGTTGTGGATGGCAGACAGGCCTTTTGGAGCAAGGGAGTTACCCTTGAAAGACTGCAAGATAAACTGCTTGATCTAGGTGTACAAGACGCTTATAACCTAGATGGAGGTGGTTCTAGCACAATATATTATAATGGAAGTGTTCTTAACAGACCTTCTGATGGCACAGAAAGACCAGTTGCCAACGCGATTATCATAAAACCCTAACAAAACGAGTGCGCAAAAGGAGAATGAGAACATGAATGAAGTTATGAAAGACATTTATCAGGTTGAAATTCCTCTAAAAGGCAATCCTTTAAAAATGGTCTATAGTTATATTATATTGGGGGCAGAGAAAGACAAGGGCAGAGAATGTTTTATTGTTGACACGGGATTCAATTCAGAACCTTGCAAAAATGCCCTTTATACAGCGCTTGAAGACTTAGGGCTTTCCCTTGATCTGGCCACCCTTATCGTAACCCATTTGCATTCTGATCACAGTGGTTTAGCAGCAGAGCTCAATCAGTCTGGAACGGTGGTTATGACAGGCCAAGTTGATGGTGAAATGATTAATGAAATGACTAAGGATTCTTACTGGGAAGCCTTTGCAAAACGTGCGGACATGATGGATTTAAGAAAAGACGGTGTGACCTTTGGGGGACACCCGGGGTATAAGTATTGCCCCAAGAACCCTATAAAATTTAAATCCCTAGTAGAAGGCGACCTTCTTAAGATGGGACAATATAGTTTTGAAGTCATCGACATTCCTGGCCACACACCAGGCCATATAGCCCTTTATGACAAAAATCATAAAATAATGATTTCTGGAGATCATGTTCTTGACCCTATCACACCCAATATAGCCTTCTGGGGGTTTGAATGGAACATTCTTGATGTTTACATGAAGAGCCTCGATAAAGTGAGGGCTATGGACATTGGAAAAATACTGCCATCCCATAGAAAAATCATCGAAAATCATCAGGAGAGAATAGATCAACTTAAAGAGCATCACCAGGAAAGGCTTGAAGAAGTCGGGCGCATTATTGAAGACTGGACAAGTGTCAGAGATACGGCATCGAAAATGCACTGGTCTTTAAGACAAAATGTATGGACAGACTTCCCCGATCCACAAAAGTGGTTTGCATCTGGAGAAGCCATGTCTCATTTAGAATATTTATATGTGATGGGGGAGGCAGACCGACGGGAAAGAAATGGTATACTAGAATATAAAATGAAAAAGTGAGGCAAGACCATGTTTAAAAAAGAAGAAAAAGACGTTCTCGTTGAGCTTATAGACAAAGAAATAGACCGTATAAACAGAGAGTTTAAGACCATGGACAGCATAGGCGATAGTTTTTATATCAATGAAGGTCTCCTCTTTGAGAACATGCACGTTAGAAAAAAACTGCAGGCACGGCTTGAAGCCATTGAAAGTGCAAAAGTCAAAGTTTTGGATGAAAAGGTCTCCCCAAATAAGTAAAAGCTAGGGGAAATCCTGCTGATTAATAAGGTTTCGTGGGTATAAACGGTAGATATAGATATGCATGGAGGGGCTTATGAAAAGAACAAGACAATTTATAACTGTTGCCATCATGACAGCGGTGCTTTGTGCCTCTTTCTTTTCGTTTGCTGAGATACAGGACAGGGAGCTATCCCTCACAGAAACTGAGAAGCAGTGGTTAGACCTAAAAAAGGGACACCCCCTTAAGCTGGGGCTTGATCCCTATTCGGGAATGGACTATTTTAAGCATAAGGGAAAAACCAAGGGCTATGTGGTCGAATTAACCAAACTCATTGAAGATAAACTTGATTTAAAAGTTGAAATCGTTGGAGACAAAAGTTGGGGTGAGGTCTACCGAGGTCTTGAACAGGGGGAAGTGGACATCCTTTTTGGTGCCAATGTCACGCCGCAGCGTCTGGAGTGGATGGCCTTTACATCACCTGTCCATAAGTATCCTTATGCTGTTTTTGCCCGAAAGGATTCTTCCATTCAAACGGTGGGTGACCTCGATGAACATAGGTTGGGTGTCATTTCTGGGGATGTTATAGAACGGTATTTGCCAGATGAGTATCCTAATATTCGTTTTGAAATTATAGAGTTTTCCAGTCAGATCGAGGCTATACAGGGACTCCTTTCTGGGGAAATAGAAGGCTTCATCACTTCAGGTGGTGGCGTTGTCCATGAATTTTTATTCAAATATCCACAGCTTAGAAATATCGCTTCTATTGAATCTGTTACATCGGATTTAACCCTTTCAACTCGAAAAGAAGATGCTGTGTTAGCGGGTATTCTTGATAAAGTTATCAAGGTTTATGAAGATGATGAGATTGCATCATATATTCGCAAGGCGCAAATAGAGTACAATCGAAAAATACTAAATCTCTCAAGTGAAGAACTGGCCTGGCTAGAAGAAGATGGTCGAGCTGTTGTGGGAATAGCAGATGACTACCTGCCCTTTGATTACTATGATGACGGGGCATATAGGGGGATAACAGGTGAGCTGTTAAAATCCTTGTCAAACATTATAGGTGTTGAGTTTGAAGTCAAAAGCGGTACCTTTGCATCCCTTTATGAGAAGGCGGTGGAGGGTCAGGTCGATGTCATGAACATTGCCAAAACAGAGGATAGAACGGCTTACTTCTACTATCCTAGACCCTTTAGCACGGAGCGGGATATTATCGTTGGCAAGAAAACCAGTGATAGGGTTCAAGATGTGTATGGTCTGAACGGAAAAGTGGTTGCTGTTGTGGACGGGTATTGGCATGAAGAGTTTTTGACAAAGAACTTAAAGGATGTTGAAATTTTAAAAACAGATGATTTGATCGAGTCCCTTCAACTTGTAAGGAAGGGTGCTGCGGACTATATGATTGAGAATCCAACTGTGATTGAGTACTATGTGGATGGCCTTGGTTATACGGATATCGTCAAAAAGGGAGACACGTCAAAGGACTCATATCTTTATCTTGGCGTGAGTAAACGAAACCCAGAGCTTGCATCTATTATAGATAAAGCTCTTATTCTAATAGACTATGAGGATATAAAATTCAAGGGGATTGACAGCACACCTGAGTTGAAAAATGAACAGACAAGGCGATTGTCCCTGATTGTGGGCGTGTTGGTCATTGTCCTTATCTTTATTGTGTTTATACTGAATAGGGTCTTTAATGACCTGATAGCTGAGAAGGCCAACACCCAGATTCTCAAGGAAAAAGAAGTGCTTATGTACACAGATGCATTGACGAATTTGAGCAATAGGATGCATTATAATCAGTTGGAGCCTGCTTTTGATGATATGCCCTTTCCACAGTGCATTCTCATAGCGGATCTCAACAATCTAAAATCCTTTAATGATAGTTATGGCCACCATTTTGGCGACTTGCTTTTAAAGACTTTTGCAAAAACATTAAAGGCCCATTGCGATTCAGAATATATTTTTAGAATGGGTGGCGACGAGTTCATGGTGGTTAGAGTGGGGTGTGATGTGGGCACTGCTCAAGCTTGTATTCAGCTCATTGAAAGCAAGTGTGCTGAGGCTCAAATTCCTCTTGAAAATGGGGACTATGAAGCACCGCAAGCCGCCTTTGGCTATGGGGTGAGACTGAGCGCTAACAGGCCTATGGAAGAGGTTGTTATTGAAGCAGACAATAATATGTATAAGCATAAGGCCATGCTAAAAGGTCAGTCCTAAGTCTTTGAAAAGCGCTAGGTTTGTCCTGTGCTATAATACTATAAAGGGGAAAAATGCAAGGGGAACAATCATAGATAAGGTATCTGTGGTTCGAAACGAACAGGAGCATGACAATGGTAATAGAAAAAAACAATACGAGTATTGATAAATTAAATGATGATATGCGCCGTATGTTAATGCTGTTTGAAGTTTCGAATGAAGGCTTATTTGAAATGGATGGTCATGGACGTATCCGTTTTTATAACAGTAATTTTTACGGGAAATTTGATATTGATTGTAAGGAATCCACTTTAGAAGAGTGGCAAAGTCTTATCCATCCAGAAGACCGTGAAACATTTGACTTAGCGCTGGATGAGCATGTGAAAAACCAGCTTTTGTCCTATACCAGTCAGTACAAGGTCAAGACGAAAAAAGGAAATTATTTATGGATTGAAGCACGGGGAATAGCTGAGTTTGATGAAAATGGTCACATGACATTAATGTTGGGATCCCACCGTGATATAACAGAGCATAAAATCTCGGAAAATCGAATATATAATTTAGCCTATATTGACGGGCTTACGGGCCTATATAACAGAAGTAAATTGGATGAGACCCTGATTATGAATATCAGCATGAGATCACCTGGGGCCCTCATATATTTGAATATAAATCAATTTAAATTGGTCAATGATACATATGGAGATGAAACGGGCAACCGTGTTCTCATTCGTGTGGCAGAACGCCTTAAGCAAATATTGAATGAAAACTGCATGCTTTTTAGAATACATGCTGATGAATTTGCTATTTTGGTGACAAAGGAAATTTCTGTTGATGCCCTCAAGGATATGGTCAAAGAGATGCAAGAAGCCATTGAAGGACGGGTGACTCTTAAAGAAAAGGTTCTTGAAGTGAATACGAGTGTAGGGGTCTGTATGCTCCCAATGGATGTTGCCGCACCTGAGGAACTCGTTCAAAGAGCCAAGCTGACCATGCGCTATGGGCGCCAGAATAAAGACAAACGCTACACATTCTTTGACACATCAGTCCAGAAGTCAGTTATGCAGGAGCTACATATTGAAACGGGAATAAGGTCTGCCCTGGAAGCCAACGAGTTGTATTTAAACTATCAACCTATTATAAATACAGAAATTGGTCAGGTTACAAGCTTTGAAGCCCTCGTAAGATGGAAAAGCGAGACTTGGGGAGAAATCTACCCTGACGAGTTTATTCCAGTTGCAGAGAAAACACTTGATATTATAGACATAGGCATGTTTGTTCTTGAAAAATCCTGTGAGTTTATCAAGTCTGTACGGACGCAGACCAAGAAAGCCTTAAAGGTCAGTGTCAATGTGTCAGTGGTCCAGCTGGTGCAGACGGACTTTACGGATAAAGTTCTCGGCGTGGTTGATAAGATTGGCATTGATCCATCAGCCCTTGTGCTGGAAATTACAGAGTCCCTAACCCTTGATGCCAATGAAGATGTGCTTGCAAGACTTGAGAAACTCAATGACTGTGGCATAGCCATCGCACTGGATGATTTTGGAACAGGCTATTCTTCATTGAATAATTTTATTACCATACCAATGAAGTCGTTGAAAGTTGACCGAACGGTTATGGAAAAAGCCATGAGCAATGACGCCATCTACCGTTTTATCACTTCTGTTGTCAAGTTATGCCACGAAATGGAATTAAAAGTGGTTGCCGAAGGTATTGAAAACGAGGATATGGTGGAAAAAGCCAGAGTTATGAAGGTGGATTTCCTTCAGGGCTATCATTATTCTAGACCCCTGTCTGAAGAAGATGCTCGGAAATACCTCCTTAAGAATTTAGGTAACAAATAATACAAAGAATTAAGGGGGAGAAAAACTCCCCCCCTTTAGTAAGAGAAAGAAGCGAATGTTATTTTAAGTGTATCAACTTAAATGACATTCGCTTTTTATGTGAATAAAATGAGTGCATACATAGTCTTTTTGCAGAGTATTCGAATAATTTAGACTTATTAAAATCGTTGAGTATTACTGTATTTTTTTGAGTTCGCGCTGTAAAATGGTCACCGTTGGGGTATTTTTATGAACTGAAAGTAATAATTGGGGGTTGGTATGATTGTATACTATAATGCGTTATGAAATTAAGGGACTTGGAACTTTCAACTGCCTGATAATTTTATAACAATATAGGTCGGTGTTGTGGGAAACGCCGAAATCATATTACCAATGTGTGAAATCGGTTAAAATTGAAAGCCACAATTGTGGCTTGGGGAAAAGGAGCGTGTAAAATGGCTAATCTAAGTAGTGATGGCGGCCGTGACCAATGGGGGTCAAAAATTGGTTTCATTATGGCTGCAGCAGGATCAGCGGTTGGACTAGGTAACCTATGGAAGTTCCCATATGTTGCAGGAAAAAATGGTGGTGGAGCCTTCGTAATGGTATACTTCATCATGCTATTCCTTGTTGGTTTTACCTTGATGCTTGCAGAACTTGTACTCGGTCGACACACTAAACTAAATGCAATTGGTGCTTACAGAAAGATCAGTAAAAAATGGTCTTGGGTAGGTGGCCTGGGCATTGCAACCGGATTTATGATTCTTTCTTATTACAGTGTTATCGGCGGATGGGTGATTAAGTATCTAATCACAGCGGTGACAGGTGGTCTGACCAATACAGATGCATCGGTTATTGAAGGCATGTTTGGCGCAGTTGTTTCTTCAACATGGGGATCAATATTCTTCCATGCTTTATTCATGCTTGCAACTTTAGGCATTGTTATCGGCGGTGTTGGCGGTGGTATTGAAAAAGCCAGCAAGGTCATGATGCCTGCACTTTTTGTTATTATTATTCTACTGGCTATTCGTGGATGTACACTTCCTGGGGCTGTAGAAGGCATTAAGTATCTTCTGGTACCGGATTTTTCTAAACTATCCATGGGGGTTGTACTCAATGCCCTTGGTCAAGTATTCTTCTCCCTAAGTTTGGGTATGGGATGTATGATCACATACGGAAGTTACTTGCCGGATCAGGAGAACATTCCACAGAGTGCTACAATTATTCCGCTTCTAGATACAGGTGTGGCTCTGCTTGCAGGTCTTGCAACACTTCCAGCGGTATTTGCCTTTGGTTTTGAGCCAGCAGGTGGCCCGGGACTTATGTTTGTAACACTTCCTGCAGTATTCTCAGCTATGCCAATGGGGATTGTGTTCTGTACACTGTTCTTTGTTCTGGTACTTTTCGCAGCCCTTTCATCATCGATTTCACTACTTGAAGTTTGTGTATCTTATGCTGTAGATGAGTTTGGTCTCAATAGAAAAGTAGCGACCTTGACACTGGGGGCAGCTGTATTTGCTGTTGGTGTGCCTTCGGCGCTTTCATTTGGCATTTGGTCAGATTTCAAAATCCTATTCGGAATGAACTTCTTTGACCTGTTCGACTTCCTAACATCTAATGTTATGCTGCCTTTAGGTGGTCTGCTTCTATGCATCTTTGTAGGATGGGTATGGGGTACAGATAAAGCCATTGATGAAGCTTCAAATGGCGGGGCTCTTGCATTTGGTCTATCAGGTTTTTGGGCATTCCTGGTTAAGTTTGTCGGACCAGTGGCCATTGCAGTTGTTTTTATTAACTCCCTGTGGGGCTTTATTGCAGGCTAGTTGATGCTGAAGTTTAAAAATTAAACAAGATGAGTCCCTGTCATTAAATCTATATGACGGGGATGTGAATGAATCCGCTTAATGCATGTATGTACATGCATTAAGCGGATTTTACTATATGTTAGAGGGAAAAAGGCCGTTTACACATGATAGATTATAAATCATGGCTTGGATATATAATTTTTTTAATACATTCAAATATGTTTAATGTTTTGAAGGACTTTCGATGACAAAAGGAGAAAGAAACATAAGGAAGAAATATGCTACTTTAAAAAAGTAAGTCATTCGTCGGATTTAAATAGGTTACTTGGTGAGTGTCAAGCATTTAATTGGGGCTAATGGGGATAAAGAAATGATAGACGTATAAATCTAGGCAAAAGTATGGACAAAAGTGAGTCATAGAATAGGAAAATGAAGTGGAGGAAGAACATGGCATATCGTGACATCTACAAAGAAAGAAATGACAATTACAGGGATGCATATGAAAAACAAATTCAGGCCCTTAAAAGAATTAGAGACAATTCAAGAAGGCAATCAGGCCCTTATGCATCTTATTTTAAACAGACAGCAGAACGCCTGATAGATGTCTCAAAACTGGTCGAACATTTAAATGATCCTGAGCACCAAGATACAAGCTTGGCGTCGCTGAGGGCAGAGAACGAAAAACGTTATAAGGAAATACTGCCTAAAAATTATGATCAGTCATTTGCCAATCCAGTGGTTTGTGTCGATTTATACGGTCAAACAGTGGGACAAATGCTGAGCTTTATATATGCAAAGGCAAGAACGTGCTATAACTTTGCCTATAGTCGTAAAATATTTAGAATATCAAGTGTCTATGACTTGTTCATAAAGTCTTATGAAGCCCTTCTTGATCACAAGGTGGAAGCGGTCCGCAGTATTATTAAGGAATTTTCAAAAGATGATATTATCTACGGCTCAGAGACTTTTGCCAAGGAAACCCTGGGCGCTCAAATGACTCGATTGACTGATATTGTTATGACTTCAGACCTGACTTCTCCAAATTACCTGTATGAATACGGAATTTATGTAGGTGACAATGAACGCAAAACATTTGAGTTTATGAAAACCTATCCTGATGAGAAAATTGAAAAACTTGCCACCACCATTGTGAAAGCATATATTGATGGTTTTAGACGTGACGGCAAAGACATCACCCTAAGACACAATGTTCGTGTGATAACAGTGGCAGGTCTTGAAAAACTCACAAAACGTATTATTGAGATCTTAAAGGACAATAATTTAAATGGTTTTGTGGATGAAGTGGCATCAACAGATGTAAATAAGCAGTATGGTTATGATCACAAGTTCGATATAGCCCTTTACTTGGATGAAGAAATCGCAGAGTTTTATAAGGGCAAGCGCAAAGAAATATGTGAACAAGAGAAGGATGCTCTCCACGACTACTCTGGTATTCTTTACATTGAAAAATTTGGTGAAGACCCTTTCAGTCCAGTAAGCAATGAAGCTAGAATCACTTTAAAAGATGAACAGCAGACCCACTATCAAGACATAAGGAACATAGCTAGAATCATTACAGAAGAATATGTGCCAGAGAAAGAGAGAAGCTTTAATATAGTGGCCTTCCCAACACCGGAAATTGGAGACCAGTTTGAAGCTATTTTTGAAGACATAGCCCGCATTAACATGTTAAACAGTGATGCTTACGAAAAGGTTCAAAAGACAATAATAGATGCCCTTGACTCTGGAAGAAAAGTTCATGTACTTGGTCGTGGTGACAATGAAACCGATATTGTGGTGGCTTTAAAGGAACTGGATGACCCTCAAAAGCAAACCAATTTTGTAAACTGTGTGGCAGATGTCAATATCCCTGTAGGTGAAGTGTTTACATCACCAGTTTTGAAGAATACAAACGGGCTGCTCCATCTTGAAAAAGTCTATTTAGAAGGCTTTAATTATAAGGATTTGAAGCTGACTTTTAAAGATGGTTATGTCACTGAGTACACATGCTCAAATTTTGAAAACGAGGAAGACAACAAGAGGTACATCAAAGAAAACCTACTCTTCCCACATGACACCCTGCCCCTTGGTGAATTTGCCATTGGAACCAACACGTTGGCCTATGTTATTTCGCAAAAATACGATATAACAGACAAGTTGCCTATACTGATTGTTGAAAAGATGGGGCCGCACTTTGCTGTGGGGGACACGTGTTTCTCTTTTGGAGAAGATACGCCTGTCTACAATGAAATTGATGACAAAGAAATTGTTGCAAAAGACAATGAACACTCTATAAAGCGGAAAGAAGACATTAACAAGGCTTATACAAATTGTCACACAGACATCACTTTGCCTTATGATGGCCTGAAGAAAATTTCAGTTTTAAAAGAGGACGGCAGTGAAGTGCTTATTATTGAGGACGGTCGATTTGTCCTTGAGGGGACAGCGTTCCTAAATGAACCCTTTGACAAGGAAGCATAATATCAAGTAGAATCCATATACCAATCCGCTTAACCACGTTTTACAATACGATGGGTAAGCGGATTTATTTTTGCCATGTCTGATCGTGCTTTTACAAACGGCCGCTTGGTCATTTTTAAAGGCTATTTTAAATCATGACCAGGTAGGACAAGAAAAAGTGTATTCATCATTGACGTTAAAATAATTTTAATGATATAATCATCTTATCTAATGTTAAAAGAACCCATTTAAGGAGCGTGATGGTATGTTAATGAACAAACTTAATTCGAATGTGAAGGCCAATCAAACGAACTTAAGTGAGGTAGAATTTGACAGAAAAGATTATGAATATAGGGATATTTGCACATGTTGACGCTGGAAAGACAACAGTCACAGAGAATTTGCTCTATTTAGCAGGTGCAACCCGAAAAATTGGAAGAGTGGACACAGGAAATACAGTAACAGACACCATGGATCTCGAAAGAAAAAGAGGTATTTCAATACAGTCTACACCGGTATCTTTTACCCATAAGAATGTAAAAATAAATCTAATCGACACTCCAGGTCATGTGGAATTTGTGGCTGAAGTGGAGAGGGCCATGAGTGTGCTTGATGGAGCTGTTCTTGTTGTATCAGCAAAAGAGGGGGTTCGGTCCCATACAATTCTTTTATATGAATCACTCAAAAAACTAGGAAAACCAATCGTTTTCTTTATAAATAAGATGGATCGAAGGGGCGTTGATGTCGATCAGGTCATAGAGAATATAAAAGTGGACCTGTGTCAAAACATTGTTCCCATACAAAATGTCATCCAGAGGGATGGCGCTTTGCTTATTGGGGACTTGCTTGAGTCCAAAACAATGATTGATGACTTAAGCCTATATGACGATGTCCTTTTAGAGCGCTATCTAAACGAAGAGACCATAAACAAAGACGTCTTGCATGCAAGCCTTCAAAGACTGTCCTATTCAAAAAGAGCATATCCTGTCTGCTATGGCAGTGCACTTAAAGGTGTGGGCATGGATGGACTTTTAGAAACCATTGTGAATTATCTTCCAACTTGTTCTTATAGAAGAGACGGACAGGTGGAAGGTGTTGTTTTTAAAATTGTTAGAAACAAAGAGGACAAGAGGGAAATTTACACACGCCTATACAGTGGGAGCATAAGGAGTCGTCAGGTTCTTGGTGATGAGAAGATTTCTTTCATAAAGCGTATGGAAAACGGAAAACTAGACTATGTTAAAGAGGCCTATGGTAATGATATTGTGGTTCTCATGGGACCTGAAAAACTCAGGGTAGGCGACGTTATAGGCCAGCCTTCGTCTTACAAGAAAATCTCCCTTGGAACACCGACCCTGCGCACAAAGATTTTGGCAGAGGATAAAAGAACCCTAGCTCAAATAATCGACAACTTGGCTGAAAGTGACCCCTTTCTTGAGTATGATATTGAACCCCATTCAAAAGATTTGTATCTTAATTTGTTTGGTGAGATTCAAATGGAGATCATACAGTCTCAAATTAAAGAAAAGTATGATGTGGATGTGACTTTTAGTGAACCGTCTATTATTTATAAGGAAATGCCCATAGGAATAGGACACTATGTCCTGGATATGTATGTGGATGCCCATCCATTTTGTGCGACTGTAGGTCTGCGGGTTGAAGCTTGTGATGAAGGGGTCGTCATTGATTCAGAAGTTTCAACAGGACACTTACCTCAAACCTTTCAAAATGGCATAATTGATGGCATTGAAAGAAGCCTCTGTGAGGGCTTGAAAGGTTGGGAAATCACCAATGCAAAAATAACCATTACTGAAGGTGCTTTTAATAGTGTTGACAGCACACCCTCTGACTATAGAAACCTATCACCAATTGTTTTTATGGAGGCTTTAAATATTGCTCAGACCAAATTACTGTGGCCAGTGAATACGTTCACCATTAAAGTGGACCAGGATCACTATGGAAGGATTATGGCAGACCTGCTGAGTATGAAGGCTTTTGATACAGAGACAGTGGAAGAAGGCGGTAAGTTCACCATTAGGGGAAAACTGCCTGTGGAGACAAGTCGCACTTATGAAAAGAAATTTATTGCTGCAACAAGCGGGATGGGTATGTTGAGCCAGGTCTTCTATAAGTATATGGAAACACCAGAGGGCATTTATAAGGAGCGATCTAAGAATTATGTTGATCCCCTTAACCGTGGAAAGTATATTTTGAGTAAGCTCAAGGCCTATTAGCTCATTACTTAAGACTTTGAAAGGCTTTTAAAGGCTTTTGGAGGCCGGTTAAGATATAAATGGATTAGTGCGACACCTGACACCGCTTGGAGATAAACCAATCGGTGGTGGTGGTGGTTTCTAATGCTAAGAGACGAGATCAGTTTAAAAGGGAATAAAAAAGACGCTAGAGATCTAATTTCTAGTGTCTTTTTTGATGGTCTCATAAATTTCATTCACCCAGTTCTTAGCGGCCTCATGCGACATGACGCCATAATCTAAGGTTTTAAGGGGATACTTGGCAAAGATCTTGTCTTCCTCGCTTAAGGACTCGTCGAGGGATTCTTTTAGTGAACTGATTTCTTGTGCTGCTTCACTGACCTTGCCCAGAATATCTTTAACAATAGACAAACGGGCTTGTTTAGAATCAATAAAGCCTAGGAAGTAAATCTTGATCAGCATGTTTGTCTCTAGCTTGCTTTCTGAAATTTCATCCTGCATCCACTGGAAAAAGGCGTCTTTCCCAGCAGGTTCAATGCTATAAATCTTCTTCTTTCGACCCTTGTCTACCTCTTCTACGAAAGTGATCATATCGTTTTTTAGAAGTTTTTTTATAGCGTTTTGAATGCTCCCATAACTCGCTGAATAAATTAGGGACAGGCTTTCTTTGAAGGCACTGTTGATTTCATAAATCGTCAAACTTTTATAAATCAGCAGTCCCAATATGATGTGCTCCATAGCCACCTCCATAGTACTTAGATCGTACCTATAATCCTATCATACTTTTTTCTATGAGACTTGACAAACCATTCCGACAATATTACTATTAGTAATATAAAAAGATGTTACTAATAGTAATACTATGTGACATATATGGAAGGTGTGATGAAATGAAGCGTACGCTCCTTATTAAAAGAATCGCTCTTGCTGTTTTTAGACGTTTGTTTGCAGGTGTTCGTTTACTTGCTATAAGGTTAAGACCTCTTACGCATGGAGCCATTGAAGATAGGATTCAAAAGAAACTGAATAGGATTGTTGAGAAAAATGAACATGTCAGTCAGGCGCTTGTGCTTGTCTGCTCAAAAGAACATGGATTTAGAAAATTCTTTTCAGCAGGTCTGCTTGGTGGAAAGCCCATTGATGTGAATCAGCCCTTTCACGTGGCGAGTATAGGAAAGACCTTTACCGCTGTGCTCGTCGGACAACTCCATCAGGAAGGCAAAATAGATTTTGATGATCCGGTTTCAAAATACCTGAAGACCAGTCTCTTAAGGGATTTATTTGTCTATGAAGGCATCGACTATTCAGACCAGATTACAGTCCGTATGTTGCTTGGCCATACAAGTGGTGTGGCTGATTATTTCGAAGATCCGACACAAGGACAAGAAAAATTTCTTGATGTGATGAAAAAAAATCCAAACAAAATGTGGATGCCGGATGACTTGATTGAGTTCACGGGGAAGAATCAAAGGGCAATTGATAAGCCAGGCTCAACATATCATTATTCAGACACAGGTTATATCTTACTGGGAAAGCTGGTGGAAGACGTTTTGAATATGCCCTTTTATGAGGCTTTAAATCGCAGGATTTTTCAGCCCCTTCAGATGAATGACACCTATCTTATGTTCTATGACCATGAAGATCGATTACGGCCAGAAATCGCAGATGTGTGGTTGTTTGGAGATAATATAAAGGGACTTAAAAGTCTATCTATAGATTGGGCTGGTGGGGGTCTTGTATCAACACTGGCTGATTTAGAGACATTTGTAAAGAGCATCTATGATGGCGCCCTGCTTGGTCAGGAAACTTTTGAGGAAATGAATCGTTTTGATCATATATTTGAACCGGGAATAGAATATGGACTGGGGCTTATGAATATCAAGTTTGAAGACCTTTTTTTCTTGCTGGATTATTTACCCGACATGAAAGGGCACATGGGGGTTCTTGGAACCAATATGTTTTATAACCCGACCACAGATCTGACTTATATTGCAAGCTTTGGATCAACAGATTATACTGAAAAAAGTGTGAGAACAATGATTGAAATTCTCTCTGCCCTAGACCACATAGAAAAACCTAGACTATAATTCTATTCCTTTATGCCCGAATCTATATTTTGCAGGTGGCAAACAGTTAATTAAAAAACAATTTGGGTAAATATACAAAATATGACGCCCTGTACGACATCGGCAAAGATTCGTGCTAAAGTGTTATTAGTATATTCAGAATATTCAAAACAAAGGAGCGGTTTTATGGACAATGAGAAAAGAATGTTCTTAGAAGAATTGGCACGGGATTTTGACTTAGACCGGATAAAAAACTTGACTCTATTTGAAAAATTCAAGTTTGACGACTATGTGACACTGATCTACCAAGAAGCCCTATATGCAGAAAAAGAGGGCCTGCTCAGACTGGATAAGTCACCAAATTACACCAGGAACAAGACCTATACCCTATTTGCCATGTTGGTCGTGAGTGGGACAAAATTTGAAACAATCCGTGAAATTGTGCTTAACTATGCACGGAGCTTTGAAAAAAGTGATACATACTACGCTAAAATATCCATTATAGGTATAGGCGTTATGATGATCATGAAGGGCTATACGCCAGACTCTATTTTTAACTATTTAATGCTCCTTCTTGGACGTGACTTTTTACTTGAAAATAAAAAGTACTCAGGGTCTCCCTGTGAGTATGAGTCAGTTGAGTTAGAACTTGCAGATGCTATTGAATACAAACCCTTTGAAGGGGAACTCAGAAAGCTTAAATATGATATGTTAGCCCTCCTTCGTTTGACTCATGAAAAGGGACTTAATACAGTGATTGATATTATAAATAATAAGTACGGTAATGATGAGTTGATTTTCTTTTTCAACATGATGAATGTGCAGTCTGTAGAGATGCGCGCTTATTTGTTTAAAGAGTTTAAGAAAAGCAATAGCAGACACAGACGGATTTTGATTAATGGGGCTTATGCGATTCTTAATAAGTATGATGTCGTCTCCACACATTATTTGTTCAATTCCATCATAGGCAAGTATTCAAGATATGATAAGGAATCCGGGGAAATTGAATCAGAAGTAAATATCCATGTGGAAGATATTTTAAAGAAATAAGCTTGCATGAGCAGGGGCTAACAATTTAATGAAGGGTTAAAAGCGCCACCGTACTTCCAAATGTCACTAAAACAATCCACAATTCGTGTGGATTATATGTGTATAAGGTATGGAAGACGTATGTGAAATCCGCTTGAGAGGAGCCGTGATAGATGCCTCTTGAGTGGATTTTTCTGTTTTATTAAAGAACGCAAACCACTGCGGTTTGTGAAGGGATAGCATATAATAAGGCTTACTGGGAAATTTATAAGTGGAATAAATGAATAAACTGTAATTTAATACATTAATATGGTAAAATGTATCAGTTGATATAAGGGGGAAGGGGTTAATATGAAAAGTTTAAAGAGAATAATTGTACTTGGTTTTCTTATGTGTTTTTTATCAGCTTCGATGGTTGTGACTTACGCAGAAGAAGGGGAAACGTCTTATGAACATAATTTAAAGTTGGGACAGTTTCACATGATGGAAGGGGAATTTGATGTGGCAATTTCCTACTTTATCAGTGCCATAGAAGAGAAGCCTGACTACTATGAAGCCTACATGGAACTGTCTAACACACTCCTGTACGGCCAACGTTTTGAAGAACTCATTCAGGTCACTTCTGACATGGTTGAGAAGTTTCCCTGGTCAAGTGATGCCTACAAATTAAGAGCACAAGGCTACAATGCTTATGGAGAGTATGTCTTAAGTAAAAAGGATTTACAAACCGCGCTTAAACTTGATCCTAAAAACCATAGTGTTCATATGGTTATGGGGAACACTTACAGGCTCATGGGTGAGTATGAAAAGGCGGTAGAGGCTTACACAAACGCTCTAAAAGAGCCTTCAATCAGGGAACAGACCTACATACTGCTTGGAGAAGCTTATGAACTGAATAAAAACTATCAAATGGCCATGCAAAACTTTGAAAAGTCCCTTGATATGAATCCAAACAGCTATATGGCCAACCTGAAAATTGGCTACATAAACTCAATCACTGGTGATTATGATGGGGCTATTGATTTTTATAGTAAGGCCGCCAAGATTCAGCCAAGTATTGATGTATATATTCAAATTGGCGCCATCCAACTGGTGAAGGGTCAACCACAACAGGCGGTCATCTCCTTTGAACGCGCCCTTGCTCTTGACAATTTGGATGTGGAAACCATTCATAATATTGCTGCGACATTCAGGGAGTATGAAGAGTATAATCTTGCTGCCAAGTATTTGGATAAGGGGCTGGCTGTAGACCCAAATAATGTGGATTTACTAAATGAATATGGGGTCTTGATGCTTCGACAAGAACTTTATACAGAAGGTCTTGAATACTTTAATGCGGCAAATGCAATCGATGGAGAAGATCCTGTGGTAATCGCCAATATTGGCACAGCCTATGAAAAACTCGGTGACAAGGACAAGGCTCTTGAATATATGACAAAAGCCCTTTCTTTAGAGCCAAGTTATACCTATCCTATGATGCGCATGAAGGTTATGGCAATAGACCAAGACAGTACAAAAGACTTTGAAACCCTTCTTGGGCAAATGGTAATAGAGAGTAAAGATACACAGGTGCTTTACGAGTATTTAATTAGTGCACTTATTGAAACAGAACAGTTTGATCTAGCCAAGACCTATGGCATAGAGTCATGCACAAAAGCCAAAGATTACATTCATGCTCTGAACATTGGCAGTATTTTTGAAGCGTCTGGCAGGGATGAAGAAGCCAAGTATTTTTACGATTTAAGTAAAACATATGCGTCTTATTCAGCGGACGAGCTTAAAAACATTGCTTACCGCCTAAGTACAGAAGGCAAGTTTAGACAGCGTATACAGGCAGAAACCCATGCACTTGAAATGGATCCTGAAAACACAGAATTAATGTTTAATATCGGCTACTTAAGATACCATCTAAAGGACTTTGACAAGGCCTATGCCATGTTTGAACATATTAATGAGACAACGGGCGGGCACTACTATGCCTACCAGATGATGGCTAAGGTAAACATTGCAGAAAAAGAGTACATGCTTGCTCTTGAGGATTTAAAGTCAGCTAAGGTTTTGAATCCAGATTTGGGTCTTGAAATGATATATTTACATTCAGCTGGACAAGAGAATAATTGGACATTTAGGATAACAGGTGAAGGGCTTAGTGAAGAGGAAAAAGAGTCTCTACTGATTTCGTTTAGTCTTTTAGCAGCTGGTGAAAAGTATAGTAAAGCTGAGTTATATGATAGTGCGATGGAATGTTACTTAATGGCAGTGGTATATGGTAATGATAAGGCGATTAGTACTGTTTACAAGACAGCTATATTACAGCATGGTAGCGATATGGTTTTACCAATGGTCGAAGAGATTATGCAGGATTCAGAGATGGATGCGTATCACGAGTCACTGGGAACCATATATGAAGTGCTTGCAGATGATTACTATTACGATGGTTATTATGAAGAAGCCGCACAAGCATATAAGATGTTCTTAGAGTACGATTCAGAAAACATTGATGTTTACAATCGAATGGGATATATATACCAGCATAAGATAATGGATAATACTCAAGCAGAGTATTATTATCTAAGAGCTATTGAAGTGGCACCAGAGGTTCCTTATGCCTATGCTGGTCTAGCCTGGATTTATGAAGAATCAGATCGTCTGGATGAAGCAATGGAACTTTTAAACAAATCATTTGAGCTTGATGAAGAGTTTTCTTATGGCTATAAGGTTAAGGCGTTTGTTCATGAGGCCTTAGGCGAGTATGAAAAGGCTGAAGACTCTTCTAGGATGGCTTATGAGTTTGAACCGAGTGGACAGCAATATTCTCACATAGGATATTATCAGTTTTTAAACGGCAAAAGAGAGATGGCTCTGGATACCTTTGAAAAGGGCTTAGAAACATATAGCGATAATTATTCATTCCAGTGCAATTATGCATTGGTGCTCTCTATGAATGGAGATGTGGATATGGCCCTCAATCATCTTGAAGAAGCGCTTAAATTAAAAGATGATGAGGATAGCCGCGAGTGGTTTGAAGATAATGAAGACTTCAAAAACATTGCATCAGACAGCCGTTTTACAGCCCTTCTTGATAAATACTTTAACTAGAAGAGCAGAAAAAAATATGCGAAAGCGAATTAAAATGTTCACAGGGTATTTGTTTGGATAAAAGGCAAATCATAAGAGTGTATGTGTTTAGCAAATAAACTTTACAAATACTATGGATTCACAGATGTCCACATATGGTTTAAAAGTGGACCGAATCAGAAATAGTATAAGCAAATACTAATATAGAGTAAAAATAATAAAAGGCTTGGGATTTTTATCCCAAGCCTTTATGTATGTACGGAACATGCTTAAAGAGCTATAAAAGTCCTCTTGCAGTCCGCAAATAAAGGGTGGACTTACATAGCCTTTCTATAAATGTCCATAATCTCTTCAAGAGTGGCTTGTTTTGGATTTGTGAATCCACAAGCGTCATTAAGGGCATTTTCAGAAAGTGTTTTAAGGTCTTCTTCCTTAGCGCCTAAATCTGAAAGGCCAGCTGGTATACCAATGTCAGAAGACAGGTTTTTAATGGCGTCAATAGCTGCCTGTGCACCTTCTGTATCACTCATGCCCTCTGTGTTCACGCCCATAGCCCCCGCCACATCTTTGAGACGTTTCGGAGCAACTAAAGCATTGTACTGCTGAACATGGGGAAGAAGAACGGCGTTACAAACGCCATGAGGGAGATCGTAAAATCCGCCAAGCTGGTGTGCCATTGCGTGTACATACCCAAGACTTGCATTGTTGAAAGCCATGCCAGCAAGGAACTGAGCATAGGCCATGCGGTCACGCTTGTGCTCATCCTTGCCGTTTTCAACAGCCCCCCGAAGATGCTCAGAAACCAGTGTAATAGCTTGAAGTGCACAAGCGTCTGTAACCGGTGTTGCTATGGTTGAAACGTAAGCTTCAACGGCGTGTGTCAGGGCGTCCATACCTGTTGCAGCCGTTAAAGAAGCGGGTTTATCGACCATAAGCAGTGGGTCATTCACTGAAATAATCGGCGTTGTGTTTTTATCGACAATGGCCATTTTTATGTGGCGGTCTTCATCGGTAATAATGCAAAAACGTGTCATTTCACTGGCTGTTCCTGCTGTGGTATTCACAGCCACCAAAGGCATCTGGGGCTTGTTTGACTTATCCACGCCCTCATAGTCTTTAATACTGCCTCCATTGGCGCCCACAAGTGCAATGCCCTTTGCACAGTCATGGGGTGAACCGCCACCAAAGGAAATGACAAAGTCGCAGTTATGGTCTTTTAAAAGTTTAAGACCAGACTCAACATTGCCTACGGTTGGGTTGGCTTGTGTGCCATCAAAGACTATATAGTCCACATTACGCTCGCTTAAGACGCCAGTGAGTTTACTCACAAGACCTATATCATTTAGAACTTTATCTGTAACGATGAGAGCTTTTTTAAATCCAAGAGCTTGTATTTGCGCACCTGCATCGGTGAGTGCTCCCGGCCCCATCAAGTTGACTGACGGCATAAAAAACATCATAGTGCTCATAATTTTCCTCCTGTAATCCTGATAAAGTATTAACAATTTAAATATAATATATTCTGTCAGTGAAAACTAACAATTCTATCCAAAAAGTAGTCCAGATTTGATTTCATTAAATATTTTGATGGTTTTTCTGATATGATAGAAAAGCGGAGAGGCAAGTAAAATGAACGGATTACGTAGTTTTGGCTCGGGTAGACTCTTCATAAGTATTGGTTTGTGTATAGATATATGTCCGCACTTTGAATTAAGTATGAAGAGAAGAAAGGAAAATATGAGCAAGACAATTTCATATTGAAATGGAGGTGAAAACCATGATGCAAAATTTTAGCCGACAACTAGAAAAACTGGATCGATTTGAAACAGAGCACCTAAGACTCCTTTATTATGACCTTCCCAGTCAGTTTACAGACACATATAAATCATACGAATACGTTAGACTGTGCACTGTGATTGAAGGTGAAAAGCAGGTTAAAATCAATGATGGAAGGGAGTTCGTTTATGGTAAAGACCAATTTGTACTCCTGCCGGCTCATTCCCATGTAGACATGCATATGAAAACATCCACCAAAGCCCTTGTCCTTGAAATGAGCGGTGCTCTTATTGATAAAGTGGGTGATAAAGTTCAAATGGACATTGATACAAATTTAACGAATTTTAAGTTGTGTAACAAAACATTTTTAGGAGAGAATAAAAGTGCCTTGAAGTTTGATATTGATAAGATTGTAAGGACCTACTTTAGCAGGGAAATCAACAAATCTTTTCTTATTGATCTTTATGCACAGGAAATGGTTTATGAACTTTTAAAAATGAAAGGCGCCTATCATATTTTGCACAGTGATAAGAATCATCCGATTGCTATTGCGATTGCATATATTCAAGAGAATATAAACAATCCAATAACAGTCAAAGAGTTGTCATGGGTGGTGAATATGTCAGAGTCGAATTTTTCAAGACAGTTTAAAAATGTGACGGGGTCTTCTCCCACGGAATATATCCGTAATTTTAAACTGGCAAGAGCGAGAGATATGCTAAAATCTAAAAATGTAACAGAGGTTTGCTACGAGCTGGGATATGAAAATGTGTCGTATTTTATTAGGCTTTTTAAAAACAAGTATGGATGGACGCCTAAGCAGTATGCCATGATGACTGAGTTAATGGGGGAGCCTCTACTATGAGTAGGGATCAAAAAACGAGTAGGGATCAAAAAACAAAACGGAACGACTCTTTTGAGTCGTTCCGTTTTTTTACGTATAAACCTATAACGTTGGAGAAGGAGGTTATACAGTTGAAACCTTGATGTGTTGGAATCTATCCTTTTTTAGCCTCATGCATTTTACGAACCGCATGGAGTCCTAAAGAAACACCGATAACGCCATAAGCTACAAATGCACGGAAGAATTCACCAATCTGTGCATCGCCGAACATGTTTTGACCGGCTTTAGGAGAAACGATAAAGAGTGTATGGAATAGGATAACCCCTAGTATTGCCTGACCAACAGTGGCTCTTGATACAGATGCACCACCGATGAGAAGGGCTGCAACGGAGAACATACCAATTTGAACGTGGCTGCCATAGGTGTTGAGAACACTCATGTTTTGTAGGAATATAATCTGCCCCCATGCAGCAAGCACCATAGAAATGGTGATGGCAATAATACGGACTTTATCAACGTGAATGCCGGCAACTTGAGCAATGTGCTGATCTTGCCCAACCGTTCTAAAATCTTGGCCAAGCTTGGTCCGTACAATGACAATGTTGAATATACACAGTCCAATGATAACAAGTGCTGTTATGACTGGAAGCTGAAGATTTTTCATCATGGCCACTTGCATCGGTAGGTTCTTTGCAAACATAACCCATGAAGCAACCCCGACACCAAGAAGGCAAAGAATGAGGTTGGCCGCATTCTTACGTTTTTGCATAGCCAGTTGTTTCATTTCTCGACTCAAATAGATTTTTTTGATGAAATAGAGAGCGCCTAAAGCGCATCCAGCCATTAAAACGTAGAAGAAAGGCCATTTCACAAGTCCATCTAAGGCATATTTAATGCCTGCATCTCCAGATAAATCGACAGTGTTTCGAATACCAACACCGCCAGACATCATCATTTTAGGGTCAGAGAAAGGAATAATCGTACCGAGTGCGAAGAGGAATATGAACTGATAGATACCATTGGCGAAGAAGCCAGTGATCATGGAAGCGATCATTTCCTGTCCACGAGTTTTGTTCAGTAGACGACCTGTCAAGATACCAAAGACGATACCAAATGGTGCCGCTATAGCAACAGCCAGAAGGAAACCAGGGAAACCACCTATACCCCAGTGTGAAACAAGGACAATAGCCATTTGTCCGGCCATAGCACCAATTGTAATACTAAAGTTAAGTCCCATCCCTGCAAGAACAGGTATTAGGAGTGAAAGAACAAGGAAAGAGTTACGTGTTATACGTGTTAAGAGTTCGTTGAGTAGGAAAAATGGCGGTAAGCCAGAAAGCCAAGCCCCAACAACACCGAGTATAACGAACAGAATCGTAACACTGTAGTTGATCATAAAGTTCTTTATTTTTCTTGAAAAAGGAATCTCTTCTACAGCTGGAGAAACATTTGTGATTTCTGACATTATGATTCACCTCCAACTTTTGTGAGTGCGTATAAGATGATACCATTTTGTACGATCATACGGAGAACCTCTGAAAGGTTACCAACCTTGATCGCTTCATTGGCTACAGGGAGTGCGATTGTGAGCAGACCCTGGAATAAGAAGGTACCAATAATAACGTGAGAAATTTTTGCTTTTCTAGCAGAGGCACCGCCAATAAGTACGGCAGCAACCGCTGGGAAGGCCATCATGAGTGGCGCTTGGTAAAGCTGAACAAAACCGTAACTTTGAGCGTAAACTATAATACCTATAGAAGCTAAAGTTGTCGATAGGACTGAACCAACAATACGGTAGAAGTCAACATCAATACCAGAAGCAAGAGCAAATGTCGGGTTGTCTCCTGTCGCCTTCATGGCAATGCCCATCTTTGATCGGTTAAAGACAAAGACCAGTGCGCACATTGCAAAGAAGAAGAGAAGTAGACCTGTAGGAATACTGAGTTTTCCAATATTGATTTGCATAAAGTTATTTAGAATGTTTCCAAATGTCGAGTCTAGGGCGATTGTAACACGAAGACCACGACCGATTGGCCAAACCATTTCGGGACTTTTTAGTGGAATCAGAATCCATACAATACTCATAAAGGAGACGATTGAGAATCCTGTATATGTGGCAACAAGCATCTCAGAACCTTTGATTTTATTAAGCATTATACCGTATGCAATGCCCACGCCGATGGCAAAAGGCATTGAAATAATGATTGCGCCCCAAAAGCCTGCAAGGCCGACTAGACCAAGCTCAATGGCAAGAACACTGCCTAGAATGCCACAAATAATGCCTAGTGGCAGGCCGAAGTTAGGACCAAGCCCTGACTGTATTGATGGAATCATAGCGAGTACAAGGATACCATTCATACCAAAACGTCTGAGTGTATCAGAAGATAAGGAGGCAAATGGAAGTCCTAAAGATACTGATGAAATACAAAGAAATACGAAAAATAAGGAAATGATTAAACGCGGGATCCCTACTTTCCTCGTGAAGTCTCTGATTGCTTCATTCATGAGATCGCCTCCTTGCTTTTCATAACTTTGTGATATTCACCAGACATCATAAGACCGAAATCTCTATCAGGTGCATCCGGTGTAAGAACGCCCTCAATTCTACCTTCAGTAACAATGGCAATACGGTCACAAACTGCACGCAGTTCAGCCAGTTCACTCGATGTGATAATAACCGTCATTCCCATTTCCTTGTTGAGTTTTACCAGAAGATCAAGAACCAGTTTTTTAGCGCCAATATCAATGCCGCGTGTAGGCTCTGAAACAAAGAGAACATCTGGTTGGAGTGTTAGAGCTCTAGCAACACAGACCTTTTGCTGATTACCACCAGAAAGGCGACGTGTGGGCTGTGCAGGTCCAGTACATCGAATGTCTAGATCTTTTATCATTTGAAGCGCGTGGTCACGAATCTGACCATAGTTGGCCTGGGTGAATGGTCCATAACGCTTTAAATATTCTCCCTTAACTTGCATGGTTGTGACAACGATATTATCCTCAATAGAGGAATCAAGAAGAAGTCCAACCCCTCGACGATCTTCAGAAACAAAAGCCAATCCTTGTTCAAGGGCGTTTCGTGTATCATTTAGTTTAAGGGCTTGTCCATTCAATTTAATGTCACCACTGGATGGGTACATACCGCATATACCATTTGCAATACCGAGTTTGCCTTGACCGGCTAGACCGCCTATTCCAAGAACTTCACCCCTATGTATTTCTAAATTAATGCCTTTAACTTCTTCGCCAGGCATGGCAACATGCAGATCTTTTATGGAGAGCGTGACATCATTTTTAATAGAATCAGCATTGGATTCAACCTTCTTTGTCACTTCGACCTTTCGACCAACCATGAGCTCTGCAAGTTCTAAAACATCAGTGTCTTCAACAGCTCTTGTTGCAACAAGTTCGCCGTCTCTAAGAATGGTAATGTTGTTGGCTGCCTGCATAACTTCATCAAGGCGGTGCGTGATAAATAGTATTGAAATACCTGATGAAGCCAGTTTTTTCATAGCGGCGATTAAGTTGTCTGCTTCAGATTCAGTGAGAACCGCTGTTGGCTCATCAAATACGAGGAGTTTAATGCCGAGTTTATCAATTTCACGGGCGATTTCAATAAATTGCATATGTCCGACAGGGAGACCCTGTACTTTCACCCATTCATCTATGTTCATGCCCAGTCTATCTAGGGCTTTTCTTGCATCCTGATCCATGGTCTTGCGGTCCAGAGTTTCTAGATTTTTATTTCTAAAAACTGTGCTCACAAGATTAGGTTTTGTTATTTCACGGTTTAACTTAATGTTCTCTGTGAGTGTAAATCCGGGAACGAGCATGAACTCTTGGTGAACCATGCCGATACCTTCTTCCATAGCCGCCTTAGGTGATTTTACTTTGACAGGCTCTCCATTAATCAGGACTTGACCTTCAAAGCCACCTGTATTATGGATGACGGGCATGCCGAAAAGTATATTCATAAGCGTTGATTTCCCAGCGCCATTTTCACCTAGAAGTGCATGGATTTCACCTGGTTTAACCTGTAGGTTGACACCCTTAAGAACGCGGTTCCCGTAGTATTCCTTAACGATGTCTTTCATTTGCAGAGTATATTCTGCCATCGGGAAGCACCACCTTTTCAATTCTTTCTCCACACATGATTTAGCATCTCAATGTCCATCTAAAATAGTATTTATGATTTTCGTAAAAGTGCTTTGTCACTTACTAAGGGTTATTCTTCGATTTCCATATTGATGATAAAAATACTCGATACTTACAATTTTTGTTGAGGACTTATTCAAAATGTAAGGCTGCCCATTTGGGCAACCTCACATGAGTTTTGCTTTTACATAGCTCATTCGGCAGTTGCCGGTATTAAGCTGTATGTATGACTCTTAGAAGTCTAGGAAGTCCATCATAGCCATCATGTAGTTGCTATAATGTACGCCATTTTCGTCAAGTTCGTTAAGTGTTACATTAACACCAGCGTACTCGTTGAACATAGCATTAAGAGCTTCTTTGTCTACCTTTTCAGAAATGTTTCCGCTTGCCCATTCCCATGCATAATCTGCTGAACCTTCAACAAACATCATAGCAACAGGAACTGGCCATGTAGAGAATCTGCCAGTACCGCCACGTTCTGCAACTTCTGCAGTGATCTGATCGATAGCGAACTGAACATCACCTTTTTTGTCTTCTGGAATCTCGATACCAAGAGCTGATGGGAAGCCATGATATGGAGAAGGACAACAAGGTTGAGGATAGATTGCGCCTTCGTCAAGTGCTGCTGAAATTAGAGGCACCTGCATAGAACAGTTTGTAGAGAAGAATGCAGTGTTCTTGCCGTACTTTTCAACCATTCTTGGAACATCTTCAAGGATAAACTGTTGAGCACCAGATACACCAGCATCCCCAGTTGGGTCTGGAGCTGTTGCGTCTACGAATTGTAGGCCAATTTCATCACAAGTTTCTTTTAACAGGTCACGACGAGCTGATAGAAGTGCATAAGACATGTGACGTGGGAAAGAGTAGTGAACAAACACTTCTGCCCCTTGCTTTTTAGCTTGCTCAGGAATTGTACGACCCATTGTAAGTTCGTCCATTGCAAGAACGATGTCAGCCTTGTCGGCGATCATTTTTGGATCTTCCCCAGGAACGCCAGCGATGATAAGTAGGTCATCACGGAATTCTTTAACTTTTTCGATAGCTGCTGAAGTACCAGGAACAGCTTGAACGATGATAAGCGCTTTAACTTCTGGATCAGAAGCCATAGAAACTAGGTTTGCAATAGTTGTTTCCTGCTCATCCATGAACTTATCTGGATATGTCATGATAAGAACATTTTCTTCACCGTATTTCTGCTGAACGGATTCAGCTGCACGGTATTCCTCTTCGTTCTGAGAAACAGTACCCGTCATAATACCAATTTTGAAGTTTGGCGCTTCAGCCGTTTCTTCACTTGTTGCTTCTGATCCAGTTTCAGCTGGCTCTTCAGCTGGTGCAGGCTGAGAACATCCTGCCATACCGATTACCATTACCAGAATCATAAGCATTGCCAATAATTTTTTCATATTTTTCCCCCTCCAAAGGATTATTTATAACAACGCACAACTGCGTTATTACTTGTATAAACTTTGCTAAAGCAGATCATTTCCAATCATTCCTAATCATCCTTATAGATAAGCGACTTGCTAAATATCATTTAATCCCCCTTGCTATACCATAAATAGATATTTAAAAATGAAAAATTCTATAGTAGGTATTTTGAGGGCGTAGATTTATAATATGCAAGCGCCAAATATAAGAAACTGCTTGTGTTTCAAGAATTGTATTTCAAGAAGTAACTTATATTGTAAAAGTCGAATGATTGTGACTTATAATTCAATAAAAGAATAATTATGGAATCATAAGATGCAAAGTCACCAACATTTCTTCCAGAGTCCCCCTCCTAAATAGTGATATGTGGACGCATTGTAAAATGATGCGATCCAAATGATGAAATGTTATAGGTTATGCAAATGATACATAATTCAGACAATTCGGTCAAGCGAGGCGAATGAATATAAATACACAAAATGTACTAAATACTCAAAAATCAAAAAAAGAGACATCTATTCAAAAAATACTCAAAAGTCAATGAAATAGCGTATTTTAGAGTTTCAACCTAACGGTTGTTAGGGTGGTCGAATACACAATGATTGCATATTTGGTGGTTTATAAAGGTTTTAAAGCAAATATTTTACATTGAAAAGACTGTGATTTGATGACAGGAATTATGCATAATTGTTCGTAAAAAGTGGTCTTATTGAGATGGAAAAGATGGGAAAGTTCATGAAATCTTGAATTACAAAGAACAAATATTACGGAAAGTATGTATTTTTATTTAAATATTAAATTAATGTAACAATTCGTACGAAATGATTGTTTTATATATACCAAAACGCTGTTATTACAGTAATTATAGATATATTGTAGAGTAGAAATACACTTGTAAACATACATGAAAAGTGTATGCTATTTTGCTTAAAAACAGTAAAAATTATGCGGTGAAGCACATCTGTGTTTCGATTGCTTAAATTAATAGATGAAAATATTTCATTGATGTCATAATTAAAAAAGCAAGAACTTGAACATTTTTATTAAAATCATGGATCGGTCGCATGCAAAATGACTGCGTCACATCCTCACCATGGAAAATATAGAGTTCTTTATTCTCATATATCTATATATGATATGTCGAGGATTCTCAACTGTTATTTTGCATGTCGCTCAGATATATACTGAGTTTTTGTTAAGGCCTTTCATCTGGAATTAATATCCTTATTCGACTATAATGAGGATAACGATGGAGGGGATAATATGGCGATTCAGCTTAAGGAAATACTCAAGCTTGATATACTCAAAACATTTAAGTCAGCAACAGGGGACGTCGGGCTAGATAGAGAAATTAGCAAGGTGGGCATACTCGATCATGAACTTGGCCACGTTATAAGCGACAATTTTAATCCGGGTGAGCTGGTTCTTACGAATCTTATGTATATTAAAGATGATCTTTCGCAGCTTGAGGATATTGTGTACAGGCTGATTCAAGCAGAAGTCGGTGCTCTTGCAATCAAAACACTATATTTAAAAAGCCTGCCTGAGGCGGTTAGAGAAATAGCCCAGACAAACGCTTTTCCCATATTCTTTTACGATGAGGTCTACTATGAAGATGTCATTACAGAGCTTGCGGCTTATATGAAAAAAACAGATGAACTTCATAATCAACTCAAGCATGTCTATGCCCTTAAGGAAGATAAGCTGGAAAGGGATGATGTAAGAAAGCTCGCTTACAAAATCAATCAGAATTTTCGGGACTATGTGATTGTCCTGATTATGAAAATATATGAACAAGATACCAGCAGGCACTTATCCATGTATTTATGCAACCAAATTCTAGGGAAATTCCATAAGTGCTTAATGGATGAATCTCATGTGTATATTGTTTTAAGCTTTGATGAAGCCATACGGGATAGGAGCATTATAGGCAATCTTCTTGAGGCCACAGGGCTGGATAAGCTCAAGACCTATGCTGGACAAAGTTGTGTCAGGTTTCTTTCGGACCTTGATAAAGCGGTTCAAGAAGCCCACCATGCCAGCCAATATGCCGTCCTGTATGACAAGAAGGATCTTCAAACCTTTGAAACAATAGGGATGTATCAAATGCTGATGCCCCTTGAAAAAAACGTGTGGGTACAGGCCTATTACGATAAAGTTATTGATCCCATCCTTGCCTATGATGAAAAAAACGGGTCCGATCTGCTATTGACAGCGCAAATTTATGTGGAGAATGGTTGTGATGTCAAAAAAACAGCCCAGGCTCTTTACCAACATGGAAACACCATAAGATACAGGCTTGACCGTATCAAGACACTTCTAGAGGGCATAGTGGAAAAACACCTGATCGATCAAGAACTGGCCTTGGTGATTAGGCTACATAAAGTCTATACGCAGGCACATTAAAATGCTTGGATCATGTCACTGCATAAGATAATGAGGGGGCATTTATGAATCGAATGGTCAAAATGCTATTGGTCGCCCTGGCTATATCCATTGGAGCGCAGTTTTCACTGAATCTTTTTATTGAAGGATTCATCATCACCTTATCAATTATTATTCTGCCTGTGCTCCTCTATAAAAATAAAGACTTAAATCCTATATGGATTGGATGCTTAACTGCACTTGTGAGCCCTTTTATTAGAGGGCTGATTATGACCCTGCAAAGTGGAGATTTAAAATTTGTATTTCATCTGGTCTATCCCGATGTGGTTTTTTACATGACCTATGGTCTTGTTTTTTATGTGGCTTACTGGCGGAGAAAAGAGGAAAACATAACACGTTTTCTTATAACGGTTTTTGCCAGTGATCTAATATCAAACCTCATGGAAATGGCGGTTAGGACGCGGATTAAAGGCATGGATGGCACCATTATTAGGGGCCTGGTTTTTGTAGCCTTTGCAAGGCTTCTTGTTGTATTCGGGATACTTGTCTATTTGAAATGGTATAAATCATTTTTGGTTCGTGAGGAGCACGAAATTAGATACAGAAAGTTAATGATGCTCACGTCGCTTTTTAAGTCTGAAGTCTATTTTATGCAAAAGAATATGATTTTTATTGAGAGAATCATGAAGAAGTCCTATGAAACGTATAAGTTGGCTGAAAGTGAAAATGTTTCAAAGGCTCTCAAAAGAGATATTTTAGATATTACAAAAGATGTTCATGAAATTAAGAAGGACTACGTGAGGGTTATTCAAGGACTGGATCAGGGTTTTGATCAAAAGTTATCACCATCAAAAATTGAAATGAAAGATTTAGTGAATATTTTAGAAGAAAGCACACAAGAGTATATAAAAAACTCTGCCTTGGATGTCAGGTTGAAAAGTAAGGTGGATTCAAGGGTTGGTGTTAAGAAGCACTACTATTTAATGTCTGTTTTAAGAAACTTGGTGAACAACGCCATTGAAGCCTGCCAGGGCATAGAAAATGCCCTTGTTGAAATAAAAATACAAGATGTGCCACCCTTTGTCCATATTCATGTTGGTGACAACGGTATGGGTATGGATACAGATACCTTGTCTTATATTTTCAACCCTGGATTTTCAACAAAATTTGATGATGCCACAGGAGATATTTGCAGAGGGATTGGTCTTTCTATGGTTAAGTCGCTGGTTCGAGATAACTTTCGGGGATCGGTGGATGTTCAAAGTGAACCGGGTAAAGGAACACTTTTCACACTGGCCATTCCAATTCAAGCACTGGAGGGGGAAACATGCGATTCTATTTAATTGATGATGATCCAAACATATTGAAAATACTTGAGGGGATTATTCACAAGGAGGGTGTTGGTGTGGTTCTTGGTTGTCAGACCTGTCCGCAGAAGGCCCTTAAAGACATAGAGTCTTTTAAACCAGATATTATTCTTGTTGACTATCTGATGCCAGGCATGGATGGGGCTGCTCTCGTAAGACAGGCTCGACAAGTGCATCCCAAAGTGGTATGTGTTATTATTTCTCAAGTTTCAGATAAGGACATGATTGGAGAATCTTATGAGGCGGGGATTGAGTTTTTCATACAAAAGCCCATCAATATAATAGAAGTTAGACGGGTGCTTGGGTCCATTATTGAAAAGATGGAGATGAAAAACGCCCTTTCTCAAATCGGTGGCCTGCTCAGCCAAACGGGGTCAGTTTTAGGGCCTGCTCAGTCCTCACAATCTGAACTAAGAGAGAAAAGACAAGAGAACATGAAAAAAGTCCTTAGTAAAATGGGCATACTGGGTGAAAAAGGGGCCCATGATATTCTGTGCAGTGCTCATGCTCTTGTTGAAAAAGGAATAGAACAAGGCGTTTCTGACCACCTTAATGAGATTTGTCATGCCCTAGGTCAGAAACCTAAGATAATGCGTCAAAGGATGCGTCGTACCCTGCAACATGGTCTGAGAAACATAGCGACAATGGGTGTGGAAGATTATTTAAACGATGTATTTGTAAGCTATTCGGGGTCTTTTTTTGACTTTGAAGAGGTCAAGGTGGAGATGGACCATATACGAGGAATTCATTCAAACACAGGACGTGTGAGTGTGAATAAGTTTTTAGAAGCCCTGATTGTTGAAAGTCAGTCCATGTTGTAGCTTTGGAAATGGAGAACTCTATAATGATTCAATAGAAAACACGGAAGAAAAAACATGGCGAAGATGGAATATTCAAAATATTCAAAATAAATATGAGGTTTTGTGAAGCGTGATGAAGCCAGATGATGCCCCTCTTCATAATGAATGTATGAAGGGGGAATTTTTATGATAGAACATTTTGGTATTTGGTCGTTACTGCCACCTCTTGTGGCAATTGTACTGGCATTTAGGACAAAACAGGTCATACCGTCCTTATTTGCCGCAATTATCGTTGGAGCGACAATTATTGCAGGGGGCAATGTGTTCACTGGATTTGCAAATGCTGTCCAGCATTATGTCGCAGGCTCACTGGCATCCGAATGGAACGCAGGAATTATTATTTTTGATATTGGACTAGGTGGCATGATCGGCATCGTCGCAAAATCTGGTGGGGCAAAGGCCATAGCCCAGTACTTGGGCAGTAAGGTCAGAAATGCCCAAAGTGCAATGGCAGCAACCTGGGCCATGGGTCTAGCCATATTCTTTGATGACTATTCTAACACACTACTTGTTGGCACAACCATGCGTCCTTTAATGGATGAGAAGAGAATATCAAGAGAAAAGCTGGCTTTCCTAACGGATGCCACAGCGGCACCGGTGGCTTCAATGGCCTTTGTATCCACTTGGATAGCCTATGAACTGGGTCTATTAAAAGATGCATTTGAAATGATAGGCGTCAATGCAAATGCATACAGTGTTTTTCTTCAGTCTATTCCATTTAGATTTTATAGCCTTTTGATGTTGGGGTTTGTCCTAATGATTGCCCTAACAGGTCGAGATTATGGTCCAATGCTTAAAGCTGAGCGTCGAGCGCGTAATGAAGGCAAACTGGTAGCCGATGGATCGACGCCACTGGCCTCAAAAGAACTTACGGAAATGGACATACCAGAAGGCACTCCATTAAGAGCCATGAATGCAATTATTCCTGTTCTCACCGTTATTGTAATGGTTATTGCAGGTCTTTATATTAATGGTCGTGCAGCTGTAATGGCCGGGTCGGATGAGGCGCTTATTCAAGCGGTGAAAGCAAGCCCGTTTGCAGGCGAGGTTCTAAGACAGGTTATAGGAAATGCAAATGCAGCCGTTGCCATGATGTGGGCATCCTATACAGGATCTATTGTGGCATTTGCCCTTGTACTGGGTCAAAAAATACTGACCTTCCGTGAAGCTATGGACGCCTGGGTGGATGGGGCCAAGTCTCTCATGATCGCCTTAATGGTTCTGGTTTTAGCTTGGGGGATTGGCGGAATTTGCAAAGATCTCGGAACAGCCCAGTATCTCGTGGGTATTCTAGACGGAAAAATTTCAGCCACAATCCTTCCTCTGGCTGTATTCATTTTAGGATGCTTCATAGCATTTGCAACAGGGACATCCTGGGGAACAACAGCCATCCTTATGCCTATAGCTGTTCCGCTGGTCTATCAGTTAAGCGGTGGTGACACAGGCATAATACTAAATGCAACAATTGGTGCAGTTTTTACAGGGGCAGTCTTTGGAGACCACTGTTCTCCAATATCAGACACCACAATTATGTCTTCCATGGCTTCTGCATCAGACCATATAGACCATGTTAAGACCCAAATCCCTTATGCGCTGACAGTTGCAGCCATTGCTGTTCTCGTTGGCTACTTGCCAGCAGCCCTTATTGGGATTAATCCACTGATTTCAATTGTGGTAGGACTTGCAGCCTGCTATGGTGTCATTCAAGTGGTCGGAGAAAAAGTTGAGGATAAAGTGGTTGTAGAAAAACAATCTACCAAAGCCTCCTAATGTGAGAGGTCTTATATGAAAAGATAGAGTTTGAGTCCGGTGTTGTCAAAGAGGCAGCACCGGATTTTTTTATATTTGAGATAGTGGTCTGAAAATGGGTAGTTTATAGATAATTAATGGCCTTTGTGGGCTTAAATTGACTAGGAAAAATTGTAACCACTGCGAAAAATGGGATTGGGAATGATAATATGACAAGCGGTTCAAAACAAAACGAAAGCATGCCAGAGGTTTATCTAGAAAAACTGGTGCAGCACCTAACGCAAATCGGAATTGAACTATCAGCTGAAAAAGATGTGGACAAACTTCTTGAGAAAATCCTCCTTGAATGTATGAGCATTACTGGGTGCGATGCAGGCAGCCTCTATTTTAAAGAGGACTGTGAAGGTGAGCCCTGCCTAAGATTTAGACACACACAAAACAAGTCGAAAAGTTTTCCCTTCAAGTCATTCACCCTTCCGATAAATACAAATTCCATTGCAGGGGCATGTGCCTACAATGGAAAAAGCTATAATTTGAAAAGCATGGATGAAAGCTATGAAAAAGTTGGGATTCATCACGATGGGTCCTTTGATAAGTCTATAAACTATAAAACGGTCAATATGATGGTCATCCCCATGAAGAATTACAACGGCGAAGTGATTGGTGTGCTCCAACTGATCAATAAGAAACGTGACCCCGCGACCCTCCTTGGGGAACCAGAGACAATACCAGATCATATTGTGCCTTTTCTTGATACAGAGGCTGAAATTATTGAAGGTCTTGCTGCCCAAGCAGCCATTTTGATTGAAAGAAGTCAACTCTTTGATGAAATTGAAGACTTGCTTGAATCTTTTACGGTTTCCCTTGTTACAGCACTTGACCAACGAGACCCGATCACTGCTGGTCACTCAAAACGTGTTACGGAATACGCCTTAAGTTTGGCGCATAAAGTGAGTGAAGCAAATTATGGTCGATATAAAGATGTGACCTTCTCACAAGAGGAGTTCAAAGAAATGTACTACGCAGGCTTGCTCCATGATGTCGGTAAAATTGGCGTTCGAGAGTTTGTCCTCATGAAGAGAAACAAACTTCTTGATTCAGAGATGGATGCCCTTTTCTATAAATACCAGTGGATTAAAAATCATTTGATTCTAAAGGCAAAAGAGTTTTCTCTGAGTGAAACAGAAAGACGCATACTGGAAAACATAGATGCATATTGGCACTTCATTAGCGATGTCAACCAAAAGGGGTTTTTACCTGATGATGAACTTGCCAAGTTACAGCATATGGCGACACTGTCCTTTGAAGCCAACAAGTTGAACAAAGAAGGGGAAGAGGTAAAAACGAAGGTTGTTTTGCTGAGTGATCATGAACTTGAATCACTGAGCATTCGAAAAGGCACACTCACAAAAGAAGAAAGGGCCATGATTGAATCCCACGCCCTCTTTACTTATGACATACTTTCAGGCATTAAATGGACAAGGGAACTGAAAAATGTCCCAATTATTTCAGCCTCCCACCATGAGAAAATAAATGGAGAAGGCTATCCAAAGGGTCTGACAGCTGAGGAAATGCCTGTGCAGGCAAAAATACTTGCCGTGGCGGATATTTTCGATGCATTAACAGCCAAGGATAGACCGTATAAGCCTGCAATTCCAATACCTAGGACTCTTGAAATTATTACCGAAGAAGCGGATCGATTCCACTTGGACGCAGATCTTGTTGAAATATTCATAAAAGAGAAGGCATATGAATTAGAAGAGGAGGAGAAGTAGGATGGCCAATATGAATGTGACGTTTTGGGGCGTTGTCGGATCTTGTCCGGGGGCCAATCGGAGCATTGCTGATTACGGCATTGCAACACCCTGTGTTGAAGTTAGGTTAGACGACCTATTAATCATACTGGACTGTGGAACAGGCGTTGTGCCTCTTGGTCAAAAGCTTCATGCAGAAAGACCACTTGACATGCATATGTTTATTTCCCACACACACTGGGATCATATTTTGGGGATGCCCTTCTTTTCCCAGGCCTATTTACCGGAGAATAAACTCACAATTTACGGCTTAAAGCGTGAGGATATATCCCTTGAGAAAGTTTTCAAAGGCCTCATGGCCTATCCGTATTTTCCTGTGCCTTGGGAAACGCTTCAAGCTGATATAAACTTTAAAGAATTAGAACCAAAGGAGGTTGTGGAACTGGATTATGGATGTAAGGTGGTCTCATTTCCGACCGTTCATCCTGGTGGAAACTTGGCCTATGCCATTCATGGTGATGGCAAGAAAGTTGTATACTTAACCGATCTTGACCACGGTGCCATGGATATTGGGGAGATCATAGACTTTATAAAGTACGCCGATATTTTAATTTATGATGCTAATTTCAATCAAGATGAGTATGAAATGGACCAGTATGAGGGCTGGGGACACTCAACTTGGGAGTTTGGCTTAGCCATGGCAAAGGAAGCCTATGTGAAACATCTTGTCATCTTCCACCACGGTGTCCACAGAAAAAAAGAAGAACTTCGTGAACTGGAAACAATACTCTATCAGGAAACCATGCATGTGAGCGTTGCCCGCGAGGGTATGACGCTTCGTCTGTGAGGCCTATAATGAAAAAAATTTTAACGCTGATCCTTTGCATGGCTCTGATTTCCATGACCGCTTATGCAGACACTGTGGAAGAGCTTGAAAGTCAGCTTGATGAAAGCACTGGAAAAGAACGGATTGATGTTCTTATAAAAATGTCTGAAATGGAAACGGGCTATCATCCTGAAAAATCACTGGAGTTGGCAAATCAGGCCTTAAGTGAAGCACAAGCCCTCGATGATCCCTATGCCATTATTGACGCGAGAAATCAGCTGGGCTATGTCCATATTGTCTTAGAAGATTCAGAGTCGGCATCAGAAGCTTTCCAAAAGTCTTATGCTGAGGCTGTGCCTCTCGGTTATAACAAAGGCGCCGCATTCAGTCAAAATGGATACGGTCTGCTCTGGGCAAGTGTGGCTGACTATACCAAAGCCCTCGAGAACTTTGACAAGGCGGATGACCTTTTTAGCATGTCAGGATATTCCCTGGGAAATGCCTTTACAATGAACAACCGCGGGACAGTGTATGAAGCCCTTGGAAATTATAAACTGGCCCTAGAACAGTACTTGGAAGCCCTTAAAATATACGAAAAAGAGGACAAACAAGAAGAAATTGCTGTGACCTATAACAATATAGGGTCTGCCAATGCCCAAATGGGCAATGTGGAAAGTGCCCTTGAGTATTACAGTTTGTCTTTTGACATTAATGAGGCCCAAGGCAGGAAAGTGGCCATGGCCTATTCCTTAAATAACATAGGAACTTTATATGCTGATCTTGACTATCATGAAGAATCCCTTGCCATGTTTACAAGAACCTACGAACTGGCAAAGGAGGGGGGAGACTCAGGTCTGGGAGCAACAGCCCTCTTCAATATGGCAGGTGTCAACGAGAAGCAGGGCAATTTTGATGAAGCCTTTGAAAACTATGCCCTGGCCTTTCAAAACTATGACAATATTGGAGACCAAGAAGGGATTATATCAGTTTTTAACAACGTAGGCACCTTGTTCGCCCAGATGGGGGATTATGAGTCTGCCTTAAGAGAGCACAACAATGCCCTAGAAATGTCGCGGGATATTTCCTACAGGGACGGTCTCCAATCGGCCCTTCGCAACTTGAGCCAGGATTATCAGGCCCTTGGTAATTATGAAGAAGCCAACAGGTACTTAACACTTTATACAGAACTGCGTGAAATTCTAAGAAATGAAGAAGTTGCAAAGCGTTTTGCCGATGCTCAGACCATTTATGAAACAGAAAAGAAAGATGCACAGATTGAAGAGCAAAAGCAAGAGCTCACACTTCAGTCCCTTAGAATTCAACTTATGACGATTATTATAGGCATAATTGTGGCCTTTTTATTGGTGGTTGTTGTTCTGTCCATTAAAATATTTAAGGAGAGACAGAAGTCAGAAAAGCTCCTTCTCAATATTCTGCCCAAAAAAGTGGCAGACACCTTAAAAAAATACGGTAAGACAGAACCGGAAAGCTTTCCGGAAGTTACAATGTATTTTTCAGATATTGTGAGCTTTACAAAGACCTCCAACAGCCTTGATCCAAAGTTTCTCATTGAAGAGTTAAACGATATTTTTACAACCTTTGACAATATTATGGAAAGTCATGGCTGTGAACGAATCAAAACCATTGGAGACGCTTACATGGGCGTGTGTGGTCTTCCAGCACCGAATGAGAACCACGCTGAAAATATTGCCAGAGCAGCTGTTGACATTGTAAAGGCCCTACACGAAAGAAATGAAACTTCGGAGCAAACATGGAGAATCCGTGTGGGCATACACACGGGTCGGGTAACAGGTGGCGTTGTTGGCGTTAAAAAATACATTTATGATGTTTTTGGGGACACAGTCAACACAGCTTCCCGCATGGAATCAAACTCAGAGCCTATGCGCATCAATGTTTCAGATAGAACCTATGAAATACTGAGGGACAAGTTTGACTTTGAAAAACGCGAGCCGGTTGAAGTCAAAGGCAAGGGTGTCTTTCAAATGTACTTCCTTAACCCACCGCAAGATGATGCCACACCTGAAGAAAAGGATGAAAATTCTGAAGAAAGTGCATAATAAAGAAGGACTTTCGTGTGTGTATGTATAAGTATTAATACAATCCAGTGAGAGTTCATCCGGGGTTAATAATTGAATCTCGCGTTAAAGGGCGCGAGATTCATTGTGATGTTTAAACATAGATTGTTTGCAGGACATGCTGTATAGGTGTGGCGGGCAAGCAATCCCGATTAGAGGAAATGATACAGGAGGGCTTCATATGAGCAGTCTATTCCGCAAAGAACTTGCAAACTTAAAAAAGTATGTACCAGGCAAACCCATCGAAGAAGTGAAAAGAGAGTACGGTTTAACAGACATCGTAAAACTGGCATCGAATGAAAATCCACTCGGACCTTCACCGAAAGCCATTCAAGCGATCAAAGACGAAGCTGAAAATGTGTTTTTATATCCGGAGTCCACTTCACCAGCACTTAGAAATGCTATTTCTGACAAGTTTAATATTTCACCAGACCAAGTTCTAATGGGCAATGGTGGCGAGGAAATCCTCAAGTTTATTGCACAGACATTTATCAACGAAGGCGATGAAGCGGTTATGGGCAAACCTTCATTTGGACTTTATAATATTTCTGTTTCCCACATGGGCGGGGTGCCTGTAGAAGTTCCACTGACAGACCGTTTTGAGCATGATTTCGACGCAATGCTTGATGCCATTAATGAGAAAACAAAGCTGGTTTACATATGTAATCCCAACAACCCGACAGGCAATATTATGACAGCTGAAAAAGTTCATAAGTTTATCCAAAAGGTTCCAGCGGGTGTGGTTGTTGTTCTTGATGAAGCCTACTATGACTATGCGGTTAAGAATCCAGCTTATCCAGATGGTCTGCGTATTCTGGAAGATAGACCAAACACGGTTATTCTTAGAACCTTCTCAAAGGTTGCAGGCATTGCAGGTGTTAGAATTGGTTATGCCATTTCATCAGAAAAAATCATTGGGGAAATGTCCAAGGTTAAAGGGGTTTTCAATTCCAGTCGCCTAGCACAAGTTGCAGGTCTGGCAGCCCTCCAGGACACAAGCCATATTGAAGACACAGTGGAACTCAACTATGATTCTTTGAACCTGATGATTGAGTGTTTTGAAAGAAATAACCTAGACTATATTCCGTCAAATGCCAATTTCATCTTTATGAGAACAGATATTTCATCGCGGGTGGTTAATGAAGAACTGCTCAAACGTGGTGTAATAATTCGTCCAGGTTTCCTTTGGGGGCTGGAAGAATGGAACCGTATCAGTACGGGCACAAGAGAACAAACGCTTCGATTTATAGAAGCGTTAGAAGATGTTCTTAAAACGACTAAGTGATCAGTATTCAATAGTTTTAATCAATAAATGATTATTGCAGTGGGGATGTTTTTTAAAGACATCCCCATTTTTTATGTTCAAATTGCTTGACAGGTGGTAAGATTAGGCGTAGTATAAAAACAAACATACCGACGGTAGGTAGGTGGTGAAAAATTGTTTGGTACAGACTTTGAAAACTTAGAAACAAAAGACAGAATCCTTGCAGTGGCAATGGATATGTTCTTTACGAAAGAGTATGGAAAGGTCACCTTGAAAGAGATCGCAGATGCATCTGGTGTGACAAAAGGTGGAATTTATCACTATTTTGAAAGCAAGGACCATCTTCTTGCAGAGGGCATAAAGTTCACTTTCCAGATGATTATGTCCGAGATGGATAGCCTCCTTGAAAAGAACATCAGTGCTAAAGAAGTCATCGCTTCTTGGTTTAACATCGAAAAAATGATGGGTGCATATGCTGGTGTATTGACAGGAGAAGAAGCAACAGAAAACCTCTTGCAGTTTATGTATCTCATGTTGACGTCTGTGAAGAAGTCACCTGAAATCAAGTCCTTATTGAGTGGCTTGTATATGGATTCTATTGATAAAATAGAAGATATTTTTATCAGGGCCCAAGACTCAGGTGAAATCAGAAAAGACTTAAACCCTAGAGGCTTGGCCGTTCAGATGGTCACTTCCTTTGAAGGGGCAACACTTCTGGGTGGGATTGCAGAAGATTTTGATATTGTGAAACTGGGGCAAGAAATATTTGAAAGTTTCTGGACACAAATAAAAGCATAGCAAAAATATTCAGGGCGCCCGGCGCTCTGTTTATAGGCAAATCACATACCGACCGTAGGTCTTTTTTTAGGGCCGATACATACCGACGGTAGGTATGCTGGCGTGGTGAAGGCATGAAGATTTACTGGGAGGCGAAATATATGGAAGATAAGATTCTACTCCGTGCAAAAGGTTTAGTCAAACACTTCAAAATGGGCGAGGTTACAGTCAAAGCCCTTGATGGTGTGGACTTTGAAATCTATGAAGGGGAGTTCATTGTTATTCTGGGACCGAGTGGGTCCGGAAAAAGCACCCTACTTAACATGATAGGGGGCATGGATGGTCTTGATGGCGGGGAATTGTTTTTTAGAAAAGAACCTGTTCATACCTTGGACAAGATGGGGTTAGCCCTCTATAGACGCAATGTGGTGGGCTTTGTGTTTCAGTTTTATAATCTGATTCCCAGCCTAAACGCCTATGAAAATGTTGCCTTGGCTGCCCAAATCTCAAAACGTGGGCTTGATGTGGCAAAGACATTATCAGAAGTCGGCTTGTCAGATAGAATGGAGCATTTTCCATCTCAACTTTCTGGTGGTCAACAGCAACGTGTGGCTATGGCAAGGGCAATCGCTAAAAATCCAGATATTCTCTTGTGTGATGAACCGACTGGGGCTTTGGATTCCCAGTCAAGTGACAATGTCATGGCTCTTTTGAAAGACATCAACAAAACCCATAATAAAACAGTGATCGTCATTACCCATGACAAGGACATATCAGAAATTGCAGACAGGGTCTTTCATATTAGTGATGGCAGATTGACACATATAGAAAGCAATGTTTGAGAGCAGGTGGACAAATGTTATTTAGAAAGATGATGCGAGATATTTGGAATCAAAAGGGCACATATATGGCCTGTGTGACCATTATGGTTATAGGGCTCATGACATTTAACCTATTTTCCATTGGCTATGACAACTTTAGTCAGTCAAGGGAGATCTATTATGACAATATGAACTTTGCTGATGGCTTTGCCAGTGTGAAAGGCATGCCAATATCAGAACTTAAAGCCATAGAAGGTTTAGATGAAATAAGAAAAGTCCAAGGGCGTCTTGTAAAAGATGTTCGCATTATAGAGGGTGGAGACAGTTCAAATGCCTATTTACGGCTCATCAGTTTCAAGCCAAGCGCTCAGGATGATCTCAATCAGTTCCAGCTCCAGTCGGGGCAGCTGCCTGGGCGTGGTCAGAATGAAATGATTCTCGACAGCAAATATTATAATGCAACCCAAAGGCATCAAGGCGATAAGATTTCTCTAGCGGTTCAGGGCCAAGTGGTCGATTTAAGCGTTTCAGGAAGTGGGCGTTCACCGGAATATATTTATGCCCTTCGAACTGACCAAGACCTATACCCAGATCCTGAAAAATTTGGTGTTGCATTCGTCCCTTACGACACCATGAAATCTATTCTTAGGGCAGGTCAGTCTGTCAACGACATCAGCTTTATGGTTGAGAAAAATTACACATACAAAGATGCTGAGCATGCTTTAAGAGAAAAAATAGAGTCTTATGGCCTTTTAGATATTCGGGCTAGGAAGGACCAAAAAAGCAACTTGCTTCTAAAGTCAGAGATTGACGGCATGAAGGGAATGGCCCTAGCCATGCCTGTGGTCTTTATGGGTGTGGCCGCAATGATTATGGTGATTATGCTTAAGCGACTGGTGGAGAAACAACGGGGACAAATTGGGGTTTTTAAGGCTTTTGGCCTGACGGATTTCCAGATACTATTCCACTATATAGGATATGCCCTTGTGATCGGTGGTCTAGCGGGTGTGATAGGGTCCATACTTGGAAATGTCCTTGTCATTCCCTTCACCAAAATGTACCAAACCATGTTCAATATGCCTCTTATAATGCCGGACTTCTCCTTGAAATATGGGCTTTTGAGCCTTATTTTGGCGGTGGCCTTTTCCATGTTTGCGGGCTACCAAGGGGTTAGAAAGATACTGGAAATAGAGCCAGCTGAAGCCATGCGACCTCCAGCCCCAGCCTCAGCCAAGGAAGGTGTCATAGAACAGATGCATTTTTTATGGAAGAGACTGACCATGATCAGTCGCATAGCCATTCGAAATATGTTTAGAAACAAAGGGCGTACAGGTTTTGTGTTCATAGGCATTGTCCTAACCTACGCCATTTTGGGGCTCCCATATGCCTTAAAGGAAAATATGGATATTATGATCTACGACCAGTTTGAAACAGTTATGGTTTATGACATGAAAGTTGACCTGGAAAGACCAGTAAAACAGCAAGAGGCCGTGGCTGAGATCATGCAGACGGCCAAGGTGGAATATGCAGAACCTCTTATGGAGGTGCCGGCTGTTTTCTATCACACAGGCTACAAAAAAGAAGTGAGCCTTCTTGGCATACAAGAGGACAGCAGGCTTTATAAACTCTATGACAAGGCGGGGCGTCAACAGACCTTGTCAAAAGACGGCGTTATTTTGTCTCAACAGCTTGCAGACAAACTTCATGTAAGTGTTGGTCAGGATATATTGCTTAAGAGTTCCTATGCCCGTCGTCCAAAGGACACCGTGCCAGTCAAAGTTATGAAAATTATTCCTCAGTACCTGGGATTGAATGCGTACATGGATCAAGGCACACTGAGTCACCTGCTTGACCAGCCCCAGTTTGCCACATCTGTCATTGGTAAGACAGACCTTGAAGGGGTGCATGAAGTTCGGGACCGCTATAATGAATCCAGTATGGTCTTTGGCGTGAATGGGTCCCAAGAGTTAATGGACAAGTATTCTGAAATGATGGAAATGATGGGTTCAATGCTGGGCATGTTTGTTGTTATTGGTGTCCTATGTGGATTTTCAATTGTCTATGCATCTTCCATGATTGCCCTCTCGGAAAGAAAACGAGAGCTTGCATCCATGCTTGTTATCGGGCTGAGTTATAAGGAAGTGAAGCGGGTTTTATACCTGGAACAATGGTATACAGCAGTTTTGGCCTTCCTTTTAGGTATGCCAGTCTTAAAACTAATGGTAGAAGGCATGTCTTCCATGATGGCAAATGATGTCTATACCATGCCGACAAAGGTTTCACTTTTATCCTTTCTTACGGCCGCAGTGCTGACACTGGCATCTATAATACTTGCACAGTGGAGACTGGGAAAGAAAGTGGAAAAGATCAAGCTTGTTGAGTCATTGAGTATAAAAGAATAGCGAGGCGATGAAGATGAATAAAAAGAAGATATTAGGAATGGTTGCCCTTATTATAATAGGATTATTGGTTGTTGGATTTAGTTTAAACAAAGCCATTGCTGTTGAAACGATTCAGGTGGAAGGGCAGGATTTTACAGATTCCTTTCGCGAGGATGGGATTGTCTTTGCTGAAGATGAACGCCCTCTTGTGGCAGAAGTTGGGGGCATTGTGGCGGATGTTCACGTTGAAAATGGTGATGACGTTTTGGTGGGTGATATTATTCTAGCCCTTGATACAAAGCAGCTTGAAATCAAAAAAGAAGCTGTTGAAGGTCAAATTGTCAGCTTGAAGGGACAGGAGGCCTCAGAAAAAGAAAGGGTCAAAGCCCCAGATATCCAGGCTCAAAAACATGTTCTTAGTATTGCTGAGTCAAATAAAGACCAGTTGCAAGCGGACTTTCAAAGGTCAAAGGCTCTTTATGAGTCAGGAGCCATCAGCTTACAGGCCTATGAGAATGCAAAGCAAACCTATGAGGCTGGTCAGGACCAGTACCAAATGGAAGTGTCACGATTGCAAGGGCTACAAGCTCAAAATGAAGTGGGACAGGGGCGTCAAACCTTCTATGATGGACAGCTTATTCAGTTGCAAGCGGAACTGGAACTGATTAAAGACCAGATTGACAAGAGTGTCCTTCGGGCCAAAACAGATGGTGTGGTCACAGGGTTAGATGTGAAAGCGGGACAAGCCATTATGGCCATGACGCCTGTGGCGAAAATAATCAATGATAAGGCTCTGAAAATTGAATCTATGGTTTTGGCAGAAGATGTTGTTGATCTTAAAAAAGGTCAATCGGCAGAGATCATTCAGACAAGAAAGGGTATTGAGAAAGTTATTCAAGGGACAATCACAGGCATTGATCCTGTGGCCCAAGAAACAATATCAGCTCTGGGTTTAAAAGAAAGACGGGTTTTGGTGACCCTCGTTCCAAGTGATGAAAGTCCAGTTGACCTTATAGCGGGATCAGATGTGGATGTGAGGTTTATAGCCTATAAGGTGAAAAATGCCCTAGTCATTCCGAAGTCTTCAGTTTTTCCGATAGATTCAGGCGATGGTGTCTGGGTGATACGAGATGGTAAAGTCGGTCTACAGGCCATAGGAACAGGCTACGAGTCCACAAGGTATATTGAAGTCTTAGCTGGTCTTGAAGAAGGAGACCACATTCTAAAGAACTATGATGAAGAGGGTGTGGTAGAAGGGATCAAGGTAAAAGACGACAATCTATAAAAATTTATTTCATTTCCAGACTCAAACTGATAGAATGTACTTGAAAGTTCAAGGGTATGTTTATCGGGGGAGGACAAATGGATTTTAGAGTTTTAAGAGAAGTTGGAATGATAGCAAGATGTGTCAACACAATAGCGGATGCTGAATATAGACGCTTTAGCCTGGAAAAAGGTCAGTTTCTATATGTGGTTCGCGTGTGTGAATATCCGGGTATCAATCAAGAGACGCTTTCAAATATGCTCAAAGTTGACAGGAGCACGACAGCAAAAGCAGTGGGCAAGCTGATTAAGCAAGGGTATATGCGAAAGGAACGTTCTGAAAAAGATAAAAGGTCATACAAACTCTTCCCAACGCCACGGGCTCGACAAGCATATGATGTGCTGAGAAATGTAGAAGACAAGGCTGCGGAAAGCGCCCTGAGAAATTTCTCAGATGATGAGCGGATGATGGTCTTGACCCTTCTTGCAAAAATGAGAAAAAATGTTGAACATGACTGGGAAACAATGAAGTCTGGCAACCGCCAATACGTCGCTGAGCTTCCAGAGGATTTGGACGAAGAGACTTAATCGGTAGAAATGATTAAGGGCTATGACCAAGCAAGCAGAGATCTATGAAACAGGAACAAAAAAAGCCCCCTGGATTGGATAGGGTGGGCTCATTATAAGTAATATTATTCTTGCCTGAATAGGGATTCGTCTTTGTCAATCATTGAGTTGACAATATCGAGCGCTATGCAGGCATTCATTTTTTGTGTGTCTTCATCCATTTGATGTAACTCTTTTCGAGAAAAACAGTTCATATTGTGTCTTGTTGTGCCACATTCGGCTTCAAGGACAGCCCGTCTTTCTTTAAGGTTAATGATTTCGTCGAGAAGAACTTTTTTATTCATAAAATCACCTCCTCGCATCTCCTATATAATATTTACCCTAACGGTAAGAAATCAAGCATTTTCCCATGGGAATTTAGGTTCATTTCTGTGCCAAGAGGCGTATAATGTTAATAATTGAGGCTTATCTATATGGACAGTTCATTGGAGGTTCCTATGAAAATTGCGTTGGCAACACACCGACAAGGGATTTTGACACTTACGAGTGAAGATGGTTATTTGATGGCCTTGAAAAACTGGGAGTATAAGGTCAAAACGGATGGTAAGGCGAAGGATATAGACAGATTTCGAACCTTCTTGGCCAAGCAGGTTCTTCCCTGGGAGGCTGAGGAAGAAGAAAGGCTTTGTAAAATCATAGGGGCCTTAAACCACAAGCTGGATAAATTAAAGAGTGCCATAGTTGCAGATACACTCAAAAGTATATTCATCATTAAAACAACGGGTCTGGATGAATGGAGAAGTGCTTACACAAGAGAAAATTCCATAATTCTTCCCGTGAATAAACTTGAAACATATGATGATTTAGCCCTGGAAAAACTCCTGGCTCATGAGGTTTTTCATGTGCTGAGTCGATTTAATGAGCCCCTACGAAAGAGACTCTATGAACTTCTAGGCTATGAAAAAGTTCAAATAGACTGGAAAGCCCATGAGATTTCTAAGAGAATACTTGTTAATCCAGATGCTCTGGATACCACATGGGCCCTTGTTGACAAGGACAGGGAGAATGTAAATTGGACGATTCCGATTATTTTTCTAAGGGAGGGGCATTCTGACTTTCAGGCCCAAGATATATCCGATCGCATTGCCTTTAAGTTATATACCCTTCATCCAAATCAGAGACAAGGCGTCATACAAGAGGTCGAGGCGGTAAAAGAATTTAAAAACCGTTTTGGGGCTTATGGTTTTATGGGGCACCATCCTGAAGAAGTCTTGGCAGAGGCCTTCGTATCTTGGATGTATGGTTTAGACCATAGACCATATATAGAATCGGACTGGTTTGAAGTCTTTTGTCAGACACTGTCATCTAATTGAAACCGAATTATTACCGTTTTGAGACGAAGGTGTAATAATCTTATGTTAGACTCGTTCATGAAGAAAGACATGGATAGATTAAGGAGAGTCAAAATGAATAGATTATTTAAAGGATTTATAATTACAACTGTAGCAGTGGCCATGATTGCCCTTGGTGGATGTGGCAGTCAGACAGACAAGGCCCCTTCACCAGATGGAGATGCACCAGTAACTGAAGATGGATCACAAGACCAGGACCAAGAAAAAGATGTGACAACCCTAGAACAGTTAAGTGATGAAGACTTGGCTGAAATGACGGGCTTTGACACGGACTTTGAGTCCTATAGGGAGAGTCAGCCGACCCGAATTGGTTTCATGAAAAAAGTAGATGGGGACTTCAAGTCTGAAAGGAATATACTTGTTTACACAGGCAGTGCAGAAGATGCAACAGCCTTATATGTGTATGAAGAAGAAGGCACAGTTGTTGGAGCAAAACTTGATGAGTTTGCGGGTTCGATAAACACGGATAGAGTTGATCATGATTATGTGTTTTACAATTATGGAGGCATGCTTGAAAATCAACCATCGGCAGAGAGCCTAGAATTTAGTGCGGAAACAGCATCAGACTTTGAATCCTCTTTAAAGGAGGCCTTTATAGGACAACCTCTTTATAAGCTCAATGAAAAGCTGGATGTTTATGTGCCTGTTTACAAGTATGTAAAAAACGAGTCAAAACTGAGCTTGAACACATACACCATTGTTAGTGAAGTGGGTCTGACAGCGAGCACAGATGTAAATGTAATCTACGACACAGAGGGAAGCATTATTGACTTGTATTTGGACCCGTCTTACGGACCTGACAAGAAGAATCCATTTGAAGTTCTAGACAGTTACTAAGTTTTTTAGCCCCTTTGGTGCTTGAAAGATAGAGTGTATATAAATGCTTCACTAAAAACGAGAACAGTCTTTTTACTAATTTTCGTTAAAAGAACAAGAAGGTGATCTGGCAGAATGTTGTCTTTTGAAGTGGTTGAAGTTAAGACGGACGAGGATATAAAAGCCTGTGTAAAACCTATAAAAATGGCCTTTGCCCCAGTGGCAAGACGCTATAAATTAAGCCAAGAGAACGCCCCAAACAATGGGGCGTTTCTTGACTTTGGAAAATTGAAGTCGGAAATGCATAAAGGGCTTATTTTGTTTTGCATACACGGCCAGATTGATGGTCACAAGGCGGTTATAGCGACCATTGGAATAAAGCAGGCCAAAGCAGAGGAATGGACAGTCTCACGGTTGGCTGTCCTTCCAGAATTTCAAGGGCACAAAATTGGTGCAGGACTTGTCCAATATGTCGAGAAGCATATTAAGAAGGTCAATCGGAAAAAGGCGACAGAGCCTTATATCTTGAAACTGGGCTGTATTGCTGAAGATCAGGCCCTGATTGCCTTCTATGAGAGAAATGGATACACCATCCAGAAAATAAAGTCATTTAAGAACTTGCCCCATAAGGTCTGTTTTATGAAAAAGAAGGTGACCCCATGAGACTGGAAAGACTTTTGGCCATTGTTATGTATTTGCTGAATCGGAAAAGGGCCACAGCCAAAGAACTTGCAAGACATTTTGAAGTGTCAGTTCGAACAATCCAAAGAGATGTGGATGCCCTCAGTGCAGCAGGCTTTCCTGTTTTTGCTTGGCAGGGAAGACAAGGGGGCTATGAACTGCTTGATACATTTAAGATGGACAGAAATTTCCTAACGAGTCAAGAACTTGAAATTCTGCGAACCCTATTAAGGGGCATAGAGTCCACTTATACCGATGAGAACATCAGGCGACTTATATCAAAATTTGAGTATATGGACCATGTGCGACCCAAGGCTTGGGATAAAATTGAGTCTGGAATTGTGCAAATTGACCTGAGTGGGTGGGGGGGACAAGAGGCCTTAAGTGACAAACTGAGTCTCCTGCGATCAGCGACAGAACAAAAGCGTATTATCGGCTTTTCTTACGCGAATGTGAAAGGGGAAATTACCCGACGAAGTGTTGAACCCATAAAACTCATTCTTAAATCAAATCAGTGGTATCTCTTTGGCTACTGCCTTGTTCGTGAAGACTACCGCGTTTTCAAGATCGGCCGAATTACAGACCTCAAGGTTCTGGACACTGTCTATGAAAGACAACATGAAAGAGATATTCCAAACCTGAATGATACATATGAAATAGACACAAGACCCCAAATAAAATTGATCTTACGTTTTCACCCATCGGCTCTCGGTCAGGCCAGTGATTTTTTTGGATTTGAACTGATTCGAAAAGACAGCCAGGGGTTTTACATAGTTGAAGTGACCTATCCAGAAGATGAATGGGTGTATGGCATGATCCTTAGTTTCGGGGATAAAGTTGAAGTGCTTGAACCAGATCATATAGGAAAAATCATCAAGGCCAAGGCAGAAAAAATCATTTCCACTTATTTATGACATACTGTTGTCGTATTTAGGGCAGTATACTGTAAATATAAAGAGGCGCCTCAAAATATTAAAGGCCATTACAAGCAGGTGAAGTGATGGTAAAACTCAAGTTTTTTTAAATCGAGGAGGAATAGAAATGACTCAAGCCAATGAAAAATACTGCCAAAGTTGTGGAATGCCAATGACTGATGACGCTCTATTTGGACAGGAAGCCAGTGGAGAGAAAAACAGTGACTATTGTAAGTACTGTTATGCAGACGGCAAGTTTACTCAAGAGAACATCAGCCTGGATGACATGATCACTGTTTGTGTGCCCCACATGAAAGCTCAGGGGTTCACAGAGGAAAAAGCCACAGAAATGTTAGGGAACTTCCTGCCAACCTTGAAGCGGTGGAAATAAGTGAAGAAATAAGTGATAAATAAGGCCCTGGCTTATATGCATAGCATAGAGCCAGGGCCTTATAGATTTTTACAGCTTTTTTAAGAGCATAATAGACTCATAGGGCTTAAGTGTAAGTGCCCCTTGTTTGTGGTCAATGATTTCATAATTGTGGCTTAGCCTTTCAAGAGAGAGTGGATCAAAATCAAGTGAAAGCGTGGTTGGCTCTTCGCTGAAATTGTTGATACAGTAGAGTCTTTCAAGGCCATTTTCACGCTTGTATGCAAAAATATCCTTTGCATCTTTGTGAATAAACTCGAATGTGCCGTCAGTTATAACATCATATGCCTTACGAAGGGCAATCAAATTCTTATAATGGTAAAAAATTGAGTTTTCATTTTTAAGGGCGGCTTCTACATTAATGTCCTTATGGTTGGGGTTGACCTTGATCCAGGGTTGCCCCTCTGTAAAGCCAGCGTTTTCATGGTCATTCCACTGCATAGGTGTACGGGCATTGTCTCGGCCAATTTTTTTCAGACTCTCAATGGCATCTTCGTGGCTGACCCCTGCCTTTGTCGCTATTTCATAATGGTTCAGTGACTCAATGTCCCGGTAGTCTTCCAAGGCATCAAAACCAATATTGGTCATGCCAATTTCCTCACCCTGGAATATATAAGGCGTTCCTTGGAGCCCATGAAGGAGGGTGGCCAGCATTTTAGCAGACTCCACTCGGTATTTTGTGTCGTTGCCCCAGTAAGAAACACTTCTTGGCAGGTCGTGGTTGCCAAGAAATAGAGAATTCCAGCCTCTGTTGTGGAGGCCTGTTTGCCATTTTTCGATAACAGATTTAAAGGCATCAAGATCAAGGGGGATGGTGTCCCACTTGTTGCCGTCCTTCCATCTCAACATAATGTGGTGGAACTGAAAGACCATTGAGAGTTCAGACCCATCTGGGTTTGAAAACGCCTGGGCAGAGTCCACTGTGGCCCCCCAGCATTCGCCCACGGTTAGAACATCACTGCCCTTATAAGTGGCTTGATTCATTTCTTTTAAGTGGGTATGAAGCATGGGGCCATTGTCTGTAATTTTTTCATCAGGCACCTTGCCAATCAGGTCTATAACGTCCATTCTAAAACCGGCAATACCCTTGTTTAACCACCAGTTCATCATTTTATAAACGTCTTTTCTTAAGTTCTCATTTTCCCAGTTTAGGTCAGGTTGTTCCTTTGCGAACAGGTGCATGTAATATTCATTGCTGTTCTCATCAAGGGTCCATGCGGGTCCGCCGAAAATGGATTCCATGTCATTGGGAAGGTCGCCCGTGTTTTCACGCCAAACGTAATAGTCTCTATAGGGGCTATTCACATCAGCCAGGGCGCTTTGAAACCACTCGTGCTGATCGGATGTATGGTTGACAACCAGATCCATGATGATTTTGATGTTTCTCTTCTTTGCTTCTTCTATTAGACGATCCATGTCTTCCATAGTGCCAAACATGGGATTTATATCGTAGTAGTCAGATATGTCATAGCCATTATCAGCCATAGGTGACTTGTAGACCGGGCTGAGCCAAATAACATTGATGCCTAGGTTCTCTAAATAGTCGAGCTTTTCAGTGATACCGGCTATATCTCCAGATCCTGATCCGCTTGTATCATTAAAACTTGTTGGATAGACTTGATAAACACATGCCTTTTTCCACCATTTTTTCATTCTTTCCACCTACCTATCATGATTTCTTGAATGGATGCCTATAAAAAGTGTAAAATTTAAATAGCGGAAATTCAAAGGTGTCGATGACACATGAGGAGGTGGCCCTTTGATGGAGCATGATGATCATATTGTTAAAGATGAGCATGTGGTGGTCTATGATATATTTGACCGCATGGCCAGTGTGATTCAAGATATGAATAATATATCTTACTATGTGAAAGATGGGTGGAAACTTCCCAACTCAATGCAAAGTGTTTTGGGCAAAATTTATAGATATGAGGGACACACGGTATCAGACATTTCCAGAATATATGATATTGACCTGAAGAACACAACAAAGTATGTGCGAGAACTTGAAAAAAGAGGTTTGGTATACAAGGAGAAAGAGGGTAAACATAAAATACTCAAGCTAACAGCGGAAGGACGTGACCTGCATAAGATCCTATCTGAAGAAAAGGCCAAGCTGCTTGACGTCATTCTTTCAACTGTTGGACAAGAAGATATTGAAACGACTGCTCGGACCCTTCTGAAAATGGCTGAGCAAACACATAAGTTTTATGAGTCTGTAAAAGAAGAAAATTTGAGACCGAGGTGAGTGTATGTTTAATGCCAAAGCTGAAGGCATGAATAGAAAGGCACAGGGTTATGACAGTCAACCGGACAAGGTTCTTGATGCCCTTAAAATTGAAGAAGGCGAGACCGTCATGGATTTAGGTGCCGGTGGCGGCTATTTCTCCATACGACTGAGTGAGGAAGTTGGGGACAAGGGCCGTGTGTATGCGGTTGAAACCAATGATGACATGCTGGAATACATGGACAACTATTTGAATCTACTCCAAAAGTCCAATGTGGAAACCGTTCGTACAAGAGGCGGTGTGCCTGACATACCAGACGAAAGCTGTGACCTTATTTTTGCTCGGAATGTTTTTCATCATTTGGACAATCCCACCTTGTTTTTCCTGGCCCTTGGCAATAAGTTAAAGCCGACAGGGCGCATAGCCATTCTTGATTACAAGCCAACGGGTGGGTTTAGTTTTATCTCACTTTTTAAACATCATATTGAAGAAAATATTATACTGGAATCAATGGAAAGTGCAGGCTTTAAGCCCCTGCAATCATTCGATTTTTTAAAGAAGCAATCCTTTACAATATTCGAAAGAAAAACAGACCATTAAATAAAGAAGACCACTTGTTGGAGGCCTATGAATGTATACGATAGAAAACGCATTTATTAAAGTTGCAGTGAAAGCACAGGGGGCAGAGCTATGCTCCCTGGTGAGAAAAGAAGATGGCAAGGAGTATATTTGGCAAGGCGATCCAGCCTACTGGAAGCGTCATGCCCCCGTTCTATTCCCAGTGGTGGGGACACTAAACCCTAAAAGGGGTCTTGACATGGGACGCCATGGTTTCGCAAGAGATATGATGTTTACTTGCGAGGGTGTCAAAGAAGAGAGCTTGGTCATGGTTCTGAAGGCATCAGAAAAAACCAAAGAAGTCTACCCTTATGACTTTGGCCTGCGCATTACATACACTTTAGAGGAAAACCGCTTAAATATTGGCTATGAAGTGGTCAATGAAGGTACAGGAGAAATGCCGTTTTCCATAGGGGCCCACCCAGCCTTTAACTGTGATTTGTTTGGCGGACATGTAGAGCTTGAATTTGAAAAGGAAGAAGCTCTGGAATGTCTGTGTCTTGATGTGGAAAAAGGTCTCTTAAATGGAGAAACACTTGATATATCCCTGAAAGATCGAAAACTGAAAATAAAGTCTGAAAGCTTTAAAAATGATGCCCTTGTTTTTGAAAACTTAGAATCAACTTGGATAAGGGTGCTTGACCCATCTACAAAAACATCTGTAAAAGTGACCTATGGTGGTTTTCCCTTTATGGGTATTTGGTCACCGGGCGCTCCATTTGTTTGTATTGAACCCTGGTATGGTGTGACGGACAACTTAGTGGATGAGGGGCCTTTAAGTGATAAGAGGGGCATTGTCTTGCTTGGCCCTAATGAAAACTTTGATGCCGTGCATAGTATCGAGGTGGAGGCATTTGAGTGGTTAGAGGAAAGCTCTACTCAAACCTAGAATAAAACAGGTTCAAAGGGTTGATGGATCATCCTATAAGATCAGAAAATTGGGGTATATAGTAGGTGTAGAAGTATGATTGTTTCAAAAACTGCATGAGGCTTTATGGAAAGGAGGACTCTCGATGAAGAAGGATTATAAGATTCAGAGTCAAAATACCATGAGTCAGTGGCCTATTCAAGTGAAACGACCCGACCAAATACCTGACAGCTTTTGTGAACGCCTAGATGAAAAATTTGGTGCCCAGTGGCCGTATTCTATTTTCATTCCACCAACAAAGTGGGATGCAGAAGGGAAACGCCCAAAGGTTTTCTCAATGGTAGAGGATGGCATTATGTACTTTGAAGATGTTAAATCGGAAGTCAAGGAGGTTTTTTACCCCTTTAAAAACATACTCTATGTTGAAATAGGTCGTATGCTCTTGAGTTCCTGGATGACGATTCATGGTATGGTTGATGGCCAGTATCGACAGTCCACAATAAGTTATAACACTGTGCGGGATGATCTATTCGATCCAATTATTGAAAAAATTAGGGCGCGTATTTCTCCTGACAGATCCATGGTTGAAGATCAAAATGGAGAGCGACTTTCTGATCTCAAGCAAATGGATCTTAAGTTTTTAAACTATACGAAACAGTCCCTTCTTCCGGGAGAAAAAATAGTCAATATTATTTATCAGCCTAAGATTCAGGAGGCGAATGGAAAGTTTATGAAAGCACTGCCAGAACACACGCATGCTGTGGTTTTGACAGGCAATGAGTTGATTTTGATTAAGGAAGACAACCATAAGTATAAAAATGTTCACAGCAATTATGGTGTTGTAAAAGATTTTATTCCCCTTGATCATATTACAAAACTCACCACAGATTTACTGGATGCAAGCTTGACCATGCACGTTGAAGTGGATGAGAAAGATAAGTTGGATAGGGTCTTTTCAGAGGACCAGTCAGACCGTATAAATCAGCTCATTAATAAGTTTAAAAAGTTTATGCACTGATGGTCAGTCCGTAGAGGTTTGCAAATGGCAAGATTAAGCGTGTAAAAAATAAAGCCCTAAAAGCGAGATATAATCGCTTTTAGGGCTTTTGTGTCAGACATATTTGTCTAATGGCTTGCCTTTATTCGTTTTTAAGGAATGATCCCTGCATTAAGAATTCAAGAACCTTTTCACCTTCAGCTGGATCTTCAACTTCAACGATAATGTTGTTTGGATGCTCTTTAACAATATACATTGAGCCGATGATTGACTTGGCATTTACCTTGATTTCACCAGACTTCAGAAAAACTTTACCATTTAGCGTTGTAACGAAATTTACAAACTTCTCAATATCTTCGATTTTAATAAATTCTGCTCTCATAACGAGGCCTCCTTTGTCGCCGACTCAGTCGGACGCCTAATACCTTAAAATTGCAATGAATGCATTTTGTTCCGTATAAGCCAGTGCTTAAAGCTATTTAAGGACTGGCTTATGCGGAACATGTCCTTATGCAGTTTCATAACTAAACCTTATACTGTTAATATATCACTGATTTACGAAAATAAACAGTCTTCAGAGCATTTAGGAAACGTTTCGCTAAAAAAATAGTATAATAGACTGGCGAAAGTAAAGAAAGTTATTTGCTGTAAAGACAGAAAAGTCAGTTTATGATAGAATATCAACAACATTAAAATTATTTTAACGGAGGCAGGACCAATGAAACTTATCCAAGTAGAAAAGTCAGACACCCTGATAGATTATTTAAAGCAAGATGAAATCATAAACTTAAACATTATTGGAAAAATCGAAAATGGTTCAGAGTATCCCATATTTACAGACGATCCGAATAATCCAAGTGGCGTTCTTGTTAAAAGTGGATATATGCACTTCTTATATACAGAGTCAGAAGCCTTTATTGATGCTGTTTTAAGAGATCATATGGCTGAAGGTTTCTATGGATTTGCGGGTGTAGACGTTAAAATTGCAGAGCGGATTAAGGCAAGAAAGACAGAGCATTGGCGCAATAAATGCTCAATTTATACATTTAAGGAAGAGAGCATAGATTTGGTGGAGGGGGACTATGACGTAAGATCACTGCGTATAGAGGATGCAGAAACGGTCGATAAGTTTTATGAGTACAGGAATGACAATTCTATTCACGCCATACGAAAAGATATAGAGTTTAGACCATCATCAGCGGTATATGTTGACGATGAGCCTGTATGCTGGGTTTTGGTTCATGAAGACAATTCCATGGGCATTATGTACACAAGAGAAGAGTATCGTCGAAAAGGGCTTGCTGAGGTTGTGTCGAGGGACTTGACACAAAAAATTCTAAAGCGGGGACAAGTGCCCTACCTGCAAATTGTAGATGGAAACGAGAAGTCACACGGCTTGGCGAAAAAGTGTGGGTATGTAAAATATGGTGATTGTGAATGGTTTGGCATCATTTCTGGCCATCCCAAAGAAATGAAAGATGGTGCTAAAGAGGTCCTTAAGGACTTTGAAAAGACCTATGGCCATCCACTGTTCCAGGGGCAAAACCCCCTTTGTGTTGAGTACTTCCTAGACATTAATAGACAGGAGCCTCATCCAGACTATGAGGTGGTCATTCTTAAAGAGGATGACGACTGGACAAAGTGGCGTCAGGGCAGTCATAAAGCATGTGGTGTTATAAGGCCTTTATGCCCTATGGAAGCTTGGGAAATAAGATTTAAGGGCCATGCTGTGGGAGGCGCCCTTATGGAAAAAAACAAGGATGTTGAAGATTATAATATGCTTGCTCTCTTTGTAGATGAAGACTTTAAGGCCCAAAGTGCCTTTAAATGCATAAGCCAGGCCATGATGGAAATGGTGAGGAAAGAAAACAGGTATTTCCTCATGACTGTGGTGGAAGATAGTGAACGAGATCTATACGAATCCGCTGGTTTTCTTTATGGTGGTGTCATTAATGTGTAACTTCATTGTCACCGATTTGAAAAGACTTTGATGGACTGATTTGTTACGATGTTTTCGATGAAGATCGGAGGCAACAATGAATAAAAGACACATTAGAAAAATCGGAATTATGCTAACAGCCATTATGCTGGTGGCAGGATGCAGCAATGCAGATGTAAAAAAAGAAACGGAGCTGGAAACAACACCGGTTGAAGCGCCTGTAGAAAATGCGTCAAATGCAGAAGAGACGTTTATTATTGATAGAGAAGCATATACATATTCTTCAGATAAATTGACAATAGACCTGACCTTACCTGTGGTTAAGCGAAATAATCAAGTGGATAGGGATGGCACGCGCGTCCTTCAAAAGCCATTTAGGGATGAAATCAACCGAATGATGACCGATGCAGATTACTGGGCAGGACGCGAAGAGGCTTTTGAGCCAAGAAGCTTGACGGGAGATTTTGAAATCCTTTATGAAGATGACCTACAGGTTAGTATTTTGCCTGAAGTCAATGAAAATGAGTGGATGACTGCTGTGACACTCCAAAAGTCTGCGGGGCTCTCCTTGACTTACGAGAATCTCCCCAAGACAGATCAGTTTTGGACTGTTGTAAATGAGGAAATTGAAAAATTAACATTAGATCCTATTGATATTACATCTAGGGAAATGGTATTTGACCATTACTATATCACTCAGAAGGACTTGGTTTTCACCCTGCCCAAATGGAAGGTTGAGGACGCCGGTGTACAAACCGTAAAAGTGCCCCTGGAACTTCTTAACATGACTCAGGAAGACTTTCTTGTGAGTGGAAGTGATGTTATAAGCATTGGGTCAAAGCAACATGTTGTGTCCACACCCTACTACACATTTGCAGGAGAAATTCCTGTTTTTGAAAGTGAAAAAAATCCTGCCTTCGCAAAAGAACTCGCGGATTTGATGGATAAACAAATCGTCATGAATCAGAAGGTCATCGAAGACGATGCCAAAGCCGTGCATGAATCAAATAAAAGTGACGGATTTGTCTTCCCGCCAGATATTCACAATGTTCAGTTTGATGTGAAAAGAAATGATTCAAGGTACATTAGCATCTATATCACATATTATTCATACACAGGTGGCGCCCATGGCACCCATTACGACCTTGTTTATACATTTGATCTTGAAACACAAGAACGTGTGGAACTCAAAGACCTCTTCAAGGCTGATGCGGACTATGTTGCTGTGATCAACGAAAAAATTGAGAGTCAAATTCAGGATATTCGTGAGGCGGCTGTTGAAGCAGGTGAGGAAAACTGGTCGCCGTATGATGGTTTTGAAACCATTGCCCCAGACCAACACTTCTACTTGACGGATGATTCTCTGGTTGTTTTCTTTGGTCTTTATGAAATTGCACCTTATGCAGCCGGTATACCAATGTTCGAAATACCGTTTGCTGAACTTGAAAGTGTTATGAAATAGTAATGGAAGCAACTTAGGAATTGTAATAGAATAATACATGGTAAAAAGATAGGGTCCGCCATAGTTAATGGTGGACTTTTTTATGTTCTTAACGGGATTTGGGTATGAGATAGGTAACACGATGATAGAGGGGGGATAAACATGATAGTCAACAGCAGCCGTAGGACGAAAAACTTTATGCAAGCTGTCCCTGTTATGGTTACCATTCTTGTCATCTTGGTTTTAATCTATACCTTGATATTATATAACCGCGAGATTGAATCTTCTAAAAGTGAGTTCATAGAGATTGGGTCCAAATTAACGGGTCAATCTGCCAATGGTATGGAAATGTGGCTGGAAGATCAAGTTAGAATGTCCAGTCTGATAGCAGACCACCCTGTGATCGAACTTTTGTGTGAAGATCCCACCAATCCGCTTGCCCGGTATGAAGCCCGGATTTACCTGGAAGGGCTCAACAACAGATACCCCTATTACGAAGCCCTGCCTGTGGCGCTGTACACAGAGGACCCCATAGACGTGACAAGCCGAGGTAAGACTGTATCAGTAGAGAATGGAACCTTTATTGTAGACTCTGTAAAAGGGAATATCGTAGGAGAGGGCGGCTTGAATCTCAGCTATATCGATGCAATCTATAATGGAAAGGACTATTATATAAGCGAAATCTATCCCAGTATAAACAGTGGGGAACCCATAATAGCCATAAGTCACCCGGTTCGGTATAATGGACAAGTTAAGGGCGCGGCCATCGTGGCCCCTAAAATTGAGTATTTTTCCTCGAGGTTTGTTGAACCAGCCATGTATGGTGAATCCGGCTATATGTTTATCATTGATGGTAGAGGGCTGGTTGTTTCACACCCCGATTCTAAGTTTATTATGACAAGTTATGAGGATCAAAGTTCTGAAATACAAGATATCATCGACAGAATCCTAATGGGTCAGGCTTATTTCAGAGATGTCTATGAAGATATTGATAAAAGCTACTATGTTAAGCGTGTTGAGCATAACATGGACAACCATCCCTATGAGTGGTATATGGTTTTTACCATGAACAATGATGAAATCTACAGTGATGCAGACCAGTTGCTTCAAATATCCATTACCCTTCTTCTTGGTGGGGCTGTGGTTATTGGGATTATTCTATATTACTATACCAAGTCCTTTGAAGACAAAGTTAGGGAAATACATCAATTGGAATTAAATAGAAAGCTTGAAATAGAAGTGGCTGCCAGGACGAGTCACTTGGCAGAAATGGCTGTTCGTGATGGTCTTACAAAATTATACAACCACGAAGCCACCTACAAGGCATTAGGCGTTGCGGTAGATGGTTCTAGGGTGTCCTTACAACCCATCAGTGTGATCATGCTTGATTTGGATCATTTTAAAACACTGAACGATACCTATGGTCATCAATTTGGAGACAAGGTCTTGAAAGAGACCGCTGATGTCATACAAAAAACTGTAAGAAACACAGACATTGTTGGCCGCTATGGTGGGGAAGAGTTTATGGTTATTTTGCCGGGCGCCCCAAAACAGTCAGCCGTGGCGACTGCAAAACGGATTGCTGTAGGCCTGCGTGAGATCAAGCTAGATGAAGATATTAGAATCACTGCCAGCATGGGCGTGGCCGCTTGGGTCGGCGAAGATGTTGATGAGCTTGTGGCACGAGTGGACAAACTCCTTTACCAGGCTAAGGGCAATGGTAGGGACCGTGTTGAGGCTATTTTAGAAGATGGTTAAAAGAATTTATATGTAAGCCAGAAATAATAAACGCTTCCACGATCGTCCAAAGAGGGCTGGTTGTGGAAGCGTTTTAAAATTCTATTTGTAATATGACGAGAATTATTAAATGATATTTTGCAAGTCGTTCAATTAGTAGAGGGTCTTGTAAATATCACGGATTTCATCACGGGAAAGCTCTGTGTAATTGTTTTGTAGCAGACGTTGTTGTCCGGTAATAACCCCATCCGCCCAAGTTTCAATCTCATCGGCTGTCATGCCGTAGTTTTTCAGTGGATTTTTCTGAATGAGGGCATCAAGAAGCTCTTCAAGTTCATTCCAAACATTGCTTTCATCCACATCAAGCATTTGTGCGAGCGCTTGACCCAACCCTTTGAGATCGCCGTCAGGGTGCTTAGCCTGATATTTGTTAAAAACGGTCATAAAAAACTGATAGTTGGCTTCTCCGTGGGGAACATGATAAGTTCCACCCAGGGGATAGGAAAGGGCGTGAACAGCACCAACACCAGCGTTTCCAAAGGCTAGTCCAGCCATTGTACTTGCTAGAAGCATGTCTTTATGATGGTCGTGGCGAACCTCTGCGCCCTCTTCATGAATGTGCTGGTAAACTTCAAGAATCATGGAAGCAGATTCAAGTGCCAAAGTTCTTGTGAAGGAATTGGCCTTTGGAGAGACATAAGACTCCAGGGCATGAATCAGGGCGTCCACTGAACTAAAAAGATAGTTTTTATAAGGCAGGTCTTCAAGCAAGGCTGGGATCAATACCGCATGATCAGGAATCAGAACCGGATCAGCGAGCCCCATTTTTGTCGATTTTTCTGGGATCTCCATAATGGAGATATTTGTGACTTCACTGCCTGTGCCACATGTGGTTGGAAGGCATATGAGTTCATGTCCCTTTACGAGGGGAACTTGTTTTTCAAAAGCTTGGGCGGATGATGTCACGCCTTGCAAAATCAAGATCTTTGATATATCAAGAACACTGCCCCCACCAATGGCAATCAGTCTATTGAAGTCTTGTGCTTGTGCCTCTTTAATAAGTCCGTCTATCTTTGTGCTGGAAGGTTCCCCCTTGCCGTAGTCGTCGTGGTATATAAATCGGCAAGGTATGTTTAGTGCCTTGAGGGACCGGTCATACATGCCGCGGCTTGTTAAAATCAGGTCATCTGCTTTTATATCAAATGCTTTTATAAAATCCTTTAGTGATCCAAACTTATGTAGTTCTGTATTCATGCTAAAAAGTTTCAATGAAAGTCACTCCTTTTTACTTTTTCCACCTGTGATTTATTATCTCATATGAAAATTATCATGACAACGGCAAGACGTGACGTAGAAAAGTCTTGATCCCAGACTATAAAATATCATTTATTGACCTGGGTCCTATCGTCTCTTGCTATGCATGATTCAAAAGAACAAGTCTTGGAAATTTAGAGATATGAACCTGCAATTTTGCAAGCGTTGAAAGGGAATACTGCAAGTTAAAAATACAATTTTAATACATCACTGACTGGTAGGTGCTTGTAGAAAAAAACTGTACGCTTTTAAAAACAATCATGCAGTATTTGGAAATGTTGCCTGCATATGCGCTCTATTTTGTTAATTAAATAACAAGTGTATTCATCGATCACATACCGATTAATTCCATTAAAGCACCTTTTTTACCTATTTAGTCTTTGTAACACTCCATAAAATCTTTGATTTTGGGCTTCTATTTACGTCGCCTTTGTGATACTTTTAACGTGAAATCGCTCCAATAATTGAGCAACTTGCATAGGGAGCTTTTAAGGTCACGGGCAGACCCCAAGTGGATTTTAGAATACATAAATATTCATAGGGGCTTTGCTCTAAAGGTTTAACTTTGCAAGCGCAAAATATATGAAGGAATATGGGTGGGCGATGGTTGAACCGATGCTTGTCGGAGAAAGGATGAGAAATATGATAGTTCAAGTATGTATTGGCAGTGCATGTCACCTAAAGGGATCCTACGATGTGATCAAAACCATGCAACGTGTTATTGAAGAAGATGATTTGAAAAACAAGGTTATTCTCAAGTCATCCTTTTGTCTTGGAAAGTGTTCAGATGCTGTGTCGGTCCAAGTGGATGAAGGGCCAGTGGACTCAGTTATTCCTGCAGATGCAGAGGCGTATTTAAAACGTCATTTAGAAGTGGAGTAGCTTATGAAATTTATTGAGTTTGATTCGAAAAAATGTGACTCCTGTTTTAAGTGTTTAAGAGTCTGTCCGACAAAGGCCATCGCTTTCACTGAAAAGAAGCGTCAAATTGTCGATGAAATGTGTATTAAGTGTGGACTATGTCAGGCCCACTGTGGGCCTGGGGCTTTAACAATTCATCTGGATATTCAAAGGGTTAAAGATGCCATTCAGTCAGGCAAGCGTGTGGTGGCTTCCCTGGCACCATCTTTTGTGGGGGCATTTAACCTGCTAGAAGCTGAAAAAATGGTTGGCGCCTTGAAGCGATTGGGCTTTGACCGCGTGGAGGAAACAGCCCACGGTGCAGAAATTATTTCAAGACACTATGAAATTGAAATACAAGGATCGACCAGTCCAAATATCATTACTAGTTGCTGTCCATCGGCCAATTACCTGGTAGAGCATTATTATCCAGACGCGGTTGACAGTGTTATTCCAGTTGTTTCACCTATGCTGGCCCACGGACGGGACATTCGTTCAAGGCTTGGAGACGATGTCTATATTGTTTTCATCGGACCGTGCCTAGCCAAAAAAGCTGAAGCTGTTGAAATTGATGGCTCCATTGACGCTGTTATTACCTTTGCAGAGCTGGATGACTGGCTGGGGTCAGAAGGCCTGAAACTAGACAAGATGGAAGCCGGTCAGTTTGACCATCCAGTTAGTCGAAGAGGACGGGCTTATCCCTTAGGGGGCAGTTTGTGGCGTGCAGATCTACAAACCCGAATCAATCCAGAATATAAGTATATTCATGTGGATGGCATTGAGTCCTGTAAGGAATTTCTTGATGCGGTGTCTAAAAAACGAGTGAGTGGTTACTGTGCTGAAATCAATATTTGTTCAGGCAGTTGTATCAATGGACCGGACATGCCATCGTGTGCACCGGGCTTTTATGAACGCAAAACCGTTCTTGGAGACTATGTAGACAAGACCCTTAAGATGGATGACTTATGTGATTCAGAGGCGTATCATCAAGCCATCAATATGGACCTTGAAGTGAGCAGGGGGTTTAAGTCTAAGCCAGTGAATCTGAGTATACCAAGCGACAAGGCCATTGAGGATATCCTGCTTCAAATGGGCAAGTTTTCTGAACAAGACCAGTTAAATTGTGGCGCTTGCGGTTATGCAACCTGTCACGATAAGGCTGTGGCTGTCTTCCATGGTTATTCTGATGTCAACATGTGTATGGACGCCCTCAAGCAAAAGGCAGAGAGTTTGCAGTCTATTATATTTGAAAATAGTCCCAATGCCATTTGTATTCTTGACGAGGAACAGCGCATTAAGGAAGTGAATCCATCCTTCCACAACATCTTCAATGAACAGCGAATCAAGCTGGTCAACTGGCCGGTCTATGCCATTATGAACGATGACATTTTCAGAGAACTGGCTGAATCTGAAGAAGTGAGAATCAGTCGAAAAGTCTATATGGAAATGGTCGACAGGTACTTCTACTGCAATATTGTAAAACTGGATGACGGCGCCCTCTATGTGGGCATATTCACAGATATTACCGCGGCAGAAAAGAGTCGAACAGAACTGGACAGGGTAAAGGAAGAGACCGTTTCAGCCTGTCAGGATGTTATAGAAAAACAAATGCGTGTGGCGCAGGAAATCGCCAGTCTTCTCGGGGAGACAACGGCAGAAACCAAGATTGGCCTCAATAAACTAAAAGGCATAGTTCTAAACGATAATGGAGGGATGTAAATGCTTCCAGATTCACATTATATAGACGTGGCCCACCACTCCCTGAACAAGTATGGCGAAGAGCTTTGCGGGGACAAGGTGGAAGTGGTCAAGGCCGATGACAGAATGATTGTCGTCTTAGCAGATGGCTTAGGCAGTGGTGTAAAAGCCAATATTTTGGCGACATTAACCACGAAGATCATGACCACAATGCTTGAAAATGGTGCCGATATACGGGAGACTATTGAAACGATCATCAACACCTTGCCTGTGTGTCAGGTGCGTAAAATTGGTTACTCCACATTTAGTATTCTGGAAATCAGGGACAATTTAAAGTGCCGCATTATTGAGTTTGACAACCCACCGGTCTTCATGAATCGTGGGCATAAAATGTATGACCTCAAAAAAGAAGAGCTTATGATCGGGGGAAAGAAGGTTAAAATTTCTGAACTGCCCCTTCAAATTGGTGACGAAATCACCCTTTGTAGTGACGGGGTCATCCATGCAGGCGTGGGAAACATATTAAACCATGGGTGGGAGTGGCACCATGTGGCAGATTTTTTAACCCTGCAAAGACTGTCATCAGCAGAAAAGCTTAACAGACGACTGGTCGAAACCTGTGGAAAACTCTATGGAGATAGACCAGGGGATGACACAACGGCTGTAACGGTTAAGGTGAGACGGCCAGAGCGGGTGCAGATATTCACAGGCCCCCCTGAAGATGCCAAACTTGATAACGCCTTTGTCAAAGACTTTATGAAGAGTCGGGGCAAGAAGGTTGTTTGTGGAGGAACGGCTGCCAATATATTTTCTAGGGAACTTGGTCGCGATATTGAAACCACTTTAGATTATATTGATCCAGAAGTGCCGCCAACAGCAAAAATCAAGGGACTTGATTTGGTAACCGAGGGTGTTCTTACCCTCAAAATGGTACTAAACAAGCTGATTGAACTGGAAAAAGGCTGTGAAGAACCAGTTTTTAATAAGGAAGACGGTGTCACCAAGCTTTTAGAAATCTTTTATGATGCATCCACACACATTCACTTTTGGGTGGGGCGGGCCATCAATCCAGCCCATCAAAATCCGGACTTTCCCAATGAGTTGGGCATTAAAGTCAATGTGGTGCGAGATATCATTAAACAGTTAGAGAAAATGGGAAAGATCGTAACACTGCAGTATATGATAGAACAATAGGTTGGTGAAGAATATGCGAAAGTTTGAAAATCAAGTCCAGTTTATCAAAAATGAAGTGATCCGCATGGTGGCGCGATTCGCTTTTGAAGATGCACTGGTAGAAAATATATCGAGTATCCCTTTAATGGCAAATCCGGGTCAGGACCCGCGGTTTAGATGTTGTATCTACCATGAACGTGCCATCACAGCTGAGCGTGTGACCATGGCCATGGGAGGGCATCATTCAGAAAAGGGTGTGATTGAAGTCCTTGAAAGTGCCTGTGATCAGTGTCCAGTAGAACGCTATGTCATTACAGAAGCTTGTAGAGGGTGCCTTGCTCATAGGTGTAAGGGGTCTTGTCCTGTGGATGCCATTCGAATAGAAGGCAACAAGGCTGTTATTGACTACTCCAAATGTGTGGAATGTGGCAGATGTAAAGAAAGCTGTCCCTATAATGCCATTGCTGATGTTATGCGCCCTTGCCGTAGGGACTGTCCAACAGGGGCCATAGAGATTGATTCAAGAAAGAAGGCTGTCATTGACCATGACAAGTGTATCGCTTGTGGGGCATGTGTTTACAAATGTCCATTTGGTGCTATACAGGAGAAATCTGAAATATTACCTGTTATAGAAAGACTCCGCAAGGGACACAAAAATATGTATGCCATTGTGGCACCAGCCTTTGCATCCCAGTTTGACTATGCGGATCTTGGCCAGGTCATCCACGGCATTAAAAAGCTGGGCTTCAAAGATGTGATCGAGGTGGCCCTGGGAGCGGACCTGGTTGTCAAGCATGAATCAGGGGAACTCATTGAAAGTATGGAAGAGGAAAAATTCCTGACAAGTTCATGTTGCCCTGGATTTGTGAACTATATTGAGCTCAAGTACCCTGAACTTCTTGACCACGTTTCCAAGACAGTGTCGCCAATGATTGCAACAGCTAGGCTCATAAAGAAAATAGACAGTGAGGCCGTGGTGGTTTTCATAGGACCATGTATTGCCAAGAAAACGGAAAAAGAAAAAAAAGAAGGCGTAGACTTTGTTTTAACCTTTGAAGAACTGGCAGCAATTATTGAAGCCAGGGATATTGATCTTTGTAAGTTAGAGCCTCATCCACTCAACAACGCCTCTTATTTTGGCAGACGTTTTGCAGCGACAGGTGGACTGAGTATGGCTGTGACAGAATACCTTAAAGAGAAAAAAGAAAGTGATGACTCCTTTGAGAAAATGCCTAGAATCCAAACCTGTGACGGGATTATGGAGTGCGACAAGGCTCTCAAACTGGGTAAATTCAATAGGCTTCAGGCTGACTTCATTGAAGGCATGGCCTGCAAGGGCGGTTGTATTAAGGGGCCCGTGACAATGCATCATGGTCCGAAAGACATTAAAGAGCTTGAAACGTATAGCAAGAAGGCCCTCGAAACAGATCCAGATCAATCTTTAAGAGTATTTGATCTTGAGGGTGTGGAACTAGAGTGATAATATTCTTGCACAGATAAGAGCGTGAGACAATCCAAGATAATTGAGTGGTTCAGTTTTATATCCGAAAATCATATGGCACGGTGAAAAGACACTGTGGTGTCTTATGATAGGAGAATTGGATGAATATAATCTTCAACTGAAATAGATGCTAATTATGAATTTGACTTTGCAAGTTCAAGAAAACAAGTGATGACTGAGTGTGCAAATGCAATAGATTAAAATAAAAAAGCTAAGACCATATACCTAGTGGTCTTAGCTTTTTGTATGGACCAGGTTCTTAACGGTACTGGTCCATGCCCACATTGGCCAGTTCATCAGCCCTGTGGTTCATTTTTATAAGGTATTCAAAACGGTCCATTGGAATAGAACCATAGGCCTTGGCATACTTGGTATACCATTTGTTGACCTCTGATTTTTTTTCTAAATCAAGATGTCCCTTGACCTTGTAAAAATTAACGGTGTTTGCCTTGTGGACATAGTGGATAATTTGCTCCCAAAGTTCCTTGTTTTCCACAGGCTTTTTTTGAGAGGTCTTCCATCCGTTTGTTTGCCATTTGACATACCATTTCTGATTGAAACAGTTTACGATATAAGCGCTGTCAGAATAAACATTGATTTGATGGTTAAGGGACTTTAGAGCCTTAAGCCCTTCAAGGACAGCCGTGAGTTCCATAATATTATTTGTTGTATTGGATGAGCCGCCGTAGAGCTCTTTTTTATTATCACCAGCTTCAAGGATTGTTCCCCAACCACCGACGTTGTTTTCATTTTGGTTCCCGGAACAGGCACCATCTGTATAGATATTAATGACCATTTCAGCAGCCTCCTTTTCACACCCATTATAGCATGATGATCTTGTGGTTGACAGGGTGCGGTTGAAAGCGTATTATCAAACTGTATGATATATGGCATATGCCATATATTTTTTAACTTAACTTTTGATGGAGGTAGAACATGATAGAGAAGTATAAACTCAATGGGAACTCTCAAATAAAGCATACAATCGGTGTTATGAGCGGAAAAGGGGGCGTTGGAAAGTCTTCTGTGACGTCACTTTTGGCAGTTTCCCTTATGGAACAGGGGTATCGAGTGGGGGTTATGGATGCAGACATCACTGGGCCAAGTATCCCTAAAGTTTTTGGTCTTTCAGGCAAAAGAGCCCGTGGTTCGGAGACGGAAATTTTCCCAGTGGAAACGGCCAAGGGCATAAAGATCATGTCCATCAATGTCTTGGTGGAAAATGATGATGACCCTGTCGTGTGGCGTGGGCCTGTTCTCTCAGGTATTATTAAGCGCTTTTATGAAGAAGTTAACTGGGGAGAACTTGATGTCCTACTGATTGATATGCCACCAGGCACAGGGGATGTGCCACTCACTGTCATGCAGTCTCTTCCAGTGGATGGCATTGTGGTTGTGTCCTCACCGCAAGATCTCGTTGGCCTCATTGTTAAAAAGTCTATCAAAATGGCCAATATGCTCCACACGCCAATTCTAGGCCTTATCGAAAACATGGCTTATCTGGAATGTCCTGATTGTGGTGGAAAACACAATGTATTTGGGACAAGCAAGGTGCCGGAGGTTGCAAAGGAACATGACCTTCCGCTGATTGCCTCTCTGCCTATAGATCCAAAACTTGCAGAGCTAAGTGATGAAGGGAAGGTTGAGCTTTACGGCAAGATCAATTATACTTTTGGTGAGGACTTTGGTTCTAAAGTGAAAGATATGATGGCCGAGCTTGATAAAAAGCCATTTGTGCTGCCTTCATTCTAAATAGACCAATATGTCTGAGTGATTTTATAAGAATATAAATCTTATTTTGCAAGTCGCTTTGTTGATAGAAAGTGGGACTATTTATGCCAAGACCAATGAAACCAAGACGTATAGGCGCCCTTCCAAGGAAAAGAAAGTTTGTGCCAGAAGGTTCAGTGCAAGACGAAGTTGTCATAAAGCTTGATGAAATGGAAGCCATTCGACTAAAAGATGTCGAGGGCCTCAATCAAGAACAGGCGGCAAAGCGAATGCATGTTTCTAGACAAACCTACCAACTTATACTGGAGTCAGGCCGAAAAAAAGTGGCCGTAGCCCTTACAGAAGGTCGAACCATTCAGATTGATGGTGGTCATGTGACCATAAATATTTGTGAATACACCTGTGACAAGTGTGGACACACCCACAGTAAGGAATATGAAAAACGCGGCGGTGGCTGCCCGCAGTGCGGCAAGATGGACGAGCGGTGCAAGCCTGATAAGGCCCACTGTCCGAAATGCTGTATGCGGCGGCGTGGCTTGTAAAGGCAAATAAAAAATCCTCATTCCAACCAGGAATGAGGATTTCTATTTTCATGAATGTGTGTTTGCCAAACTATTTAAACAATCCTTTTTGAATGGCTTCCAGAATCATTTGTGGTGTCATGTTGTCAGCATTGATAACAAGCTGTTTTCCATGAAACTGAACGGGTTCGATTTCTTCATAGGCCATGTCCACGTGGTTGATGATAGAAACGTTGGCGTCTATATCATTGTGACCATATGTAACAACCTGAAACCCTTCGCCTTTTAGTACTTTTTCAACTTCAGTCATACCTGGCTGAATGGAAATCTTAATATCCAGACCTTTTTTGCATGGGCCTTTTTTAATGGCTTCAAGCACTCTTTCAGGAGACATATTATCCGCATTGATAACAAGCATTTTTCCGTGGCATTGTACTGGTTCGATTTCTTCATAAGCCATGTCCACATCATTGATAATTGCAACGTGTGCGTCCATGTCATTGTCTCCGTATTTTACAACATCATAGCCTTCTTTTTTAAGTAGATTTTCAAGTTCTGTCATACCTGTTTGAATAGAAATTTTCATATCTCTACACCTCCTATATGTAAGGTGTATACCCGCAGTTGGTATAAGAAAATCTAAAAATACAAAAAATGCTAGAAAATTGAAGTCGGGTATCGAGAAACTGATCCAGCAGGAAGTTCTATGTTAATAAAATGCATCCTTTGAGTTAAACTATGGCTTGACCTGTCCCGCGGGTCGCGGAAATGATATAATGTGTATTATAAGAGAGAATAGGAGGCAACATAATGAAAATAGCACTCATAGCACATGATAAAAAGAAAGATCAGATCGTTAAATTTGCGGTTCGCCATAAAGCCATTTTGAAAGAGCAAGATCTGTATGCAACAGGCACAACAGGTCAAAGAATCATGGATGTTACGGGCCTTGAGGTTCACCGTTTTCTGTCAGGTCCTCTTGGAGGCGACCAGCAAATAGGCAGCATGCTGGCACAAGATGATATGGATTTGGTGATTTTTCTAAGAGATCCTTTAACAGCCCAGCCCCATGAGCCAGATGTTCAGGCTCTTCTAAGACTATGTGATGTGCACCAAGTCCCTTTGGCAACAAACATCACATCGGCAGAAATTCTCTTACAGAGCATGTCTAATGATCCAGAGTGGAGAACAGTTAGTGCGGATTACAGAAAATAATTTATAAGGTCATAAATTCATTCAGCCCCCAAGGGAGACGCATAACTTGTCTTGTCCATGGGGGCTTTTGCGTACTGTAAATCATAGAAAATTCCGTATTTAGAAATATTAATCTTAAAAAAGGCAATCCTTATATCAACTGGTAATTCAATCGATTGGGGAGACATAGGGCTAAAGGCATTAAAAATCACTCTGAAAAAGTGTAAAATAGACTTACAAATGTGTGTAATCATATGTCATAAGGGTATTTTCCACTTATGGAGGAAGACTTATGGAGAAGAAAGGTCAAATTTACATAAACGAATCTGCCCTGCGCATGAGGCGGGCTGAGAAAAAATTTCGAATGTTATTTGAGTATTCCCCGATTGGCATGGCCATGGTCAACCATGAAACTGGGGCATTTCTTGAGGTGAATCAATCTCTGCTTGATTCAACGGGTTATACAAAAGAAGAGTTTTTAAACTTGAGCTTTTGGGATATAACACCGAGGGAATATGAGGCTCAGGAAGAGGCGCAAATTGAAGAGCTGAACACCACGGGACGGTTTGGACCAAATGAAAAGGAGTACATACGCAAAGATGGAACAAGATTTCCTATTAAAATAAGAGGCTTTAAGTTAAGTGATGTGGATGGCACAGAACTTGTTTGGGGCATTATTGAAGATATATCTGAACAAAGACGTATGGAAGAGAATTTAAGATTTCATGCCTACCATGATACTCTGACCAGCCTTTCCAACCGTAGAAAGTTTGAAAAGGACTTAAGAGAAGCTCTTAAAGCCTGTGAAGAGACCTCGCTTGTTATGGCTCTTTTTATTCTGGACCTCGATAAGTTTAAGGCGGTCAATGACAACTATGGTCATCAGGTAGGAGACCAACTGCTTGTCGATGTGGGCAAGCGCATCAAGCATGTCATTCAAAATGACAAGGACACAGTGGCCCGTATAGGTGGGGACGAGTTCGCGGTTATACTCAATGACATTCAATCGAGGGACAATGCTTACCAGGTGGCAGAACGAATCCGTGTTCAACTGGAAAGACCCTTTTCAATATGTGGAAACATGATAAGCATCACAGCCAGTATTGGTGTTGCCATGGGACCAGAAGACAGTCTGGATGAAGATATTATATTTCGAAAAGCAGATGAAAATGCTTATTCCATTAAAGAAGATGGTGGCAACGGTGTGAAAATCACCTCCTAGGTGGGATGTAAAATCTTGAACTGACCTCTTCGTGGGGGAATAGTTTGTCATTGAATAAAAGAAATACAAAGCATGGATGTGTTGGTGTGCTCCCTTCTAAGTATAAAATGCAAGGGAGCTTTCTTATGCCCAAATACCAAAATATTGATATTGATGTCAAAATTATATGCCTTAAATGGAAGCAGCTTTACAGACTAGAATTATGTTTTGAAAATGAAAAAGGAGAAAATAATATGGCAAATGCCACTTAATTTGTGAACTTTTCGTAATGTCAAATTTTTAACGTAAAAAGGGTTTACATCTTAATCAACTATGTTATACTACTCTTGAATATAAAGTTAAATTATTAACGAAACTGGTCAAAATCCTATTTTCGCTGGTCTTGAGGCAAAAGAGCTTCCTGTGGCAGGGAAATATTTTTTGAAACATATTGTTAATTATTTAACTATTTTTTATCGAAATGGTCATACGTAGTAAACATATGCCAACAATCAAAGGAGTGAATCTACAATGAGCAAATCTTTGACTGCTGAAAATTTTGCAAAACTAGATGCTGTCATCGCTGAGCAAAAAGGTAAGCGAGGCGCTTTAATGCCTGTTCTACATGAAGGACAACACATTTTCGGATACTTGCCTTTAGAAGTTCAAAAACATATCTCAAAGGGTCTTGAAGTACCAATGGCTGAAATTTATGGTGTGGTGACTTTCTACTCCCAATTTTCACTAGAGCCAAAGGGTGAATACCATATTGGTGTATGTCTTGGTACAGCATGTTACGTTAAGGGGGCACAGTCTCTAATCGATATTATCAGTAGAGACCTGGACGTGGCTGTTGGTAAGACATCAGAAGGCGGAAAGTTTTCACTAGAAGCAACACGCTGTATTGGTGCATGTGGTCTAGCGCCTGTATTAACAGTGAATGAGGACGTTTACGGTCGCCTTGTTGACGGGGACATCCCAGGCATTTTAGAAAAATATAAGGGTCTATAATACGGACTAAGATCCACTGAAATAGGGAGAGGAGATTTAACATGAAATCATTAGCTGAACTGGCAAAAATCCGTGAGGAAGCGCTAAAGAAAGTTAATATCAGAACAGATAGAAAAGGCACTCGCATTGTCGTTGGCATGGCTACTTGTGGAATCTCAGCCGGTGCTCGTCCAGTTATGTCTGCCCTGATGGACGAAACAGGCAAGAGACAACTTAATGACGTTGAAGTGACTCAAACAGGCTGTATCGGCGTTTGTCGTCTTGAACCGATTGTTGAAGTTTACAAAGAAGGTCAAGAAAAAGTCACTTACGTTGAAATGACAGAAGAAAAAGCGCGTCGTGTGATCGCTGAACATATAGTAAACGGAAAAATTGTATCAGAATTTACGATTGGTGCATCAGAAAAATAAGAACGAAAATGGTTTAAGGAGGAAGCACATGGAACTAGTAAGATCGCATGTCCTAGTCTGTGGCGGTACTGGATGTACTTCGTCTGGTGCGCTAGACATCGAAGCTAAATTCGCAGAAGAACTTGCAAAGCATGATATAGAAAATGAAGTGAAAGTCGTTCGTACAGGATGTTTTGGTCTTTGTGAAGCAGGCCCAATTGTCATTGTATATCCTGAAGGCGCATTTTATAGCCGTGTGGATGCCAATGATATTGCACGCATCACAGAAGAACACCTTTTAAAGGGTCGTGTTGTTACAGACCTTCTATACAGTGAATCTGTAGATAATGATGAAATTAAATCAATTGATGAAGTTGGTTTTTATAAAAAACAGCAGCGTATTGCTCTTAGAAATTGTGGTGTTATCAACCCTGAAATTATTGATGAGTACATCGCAATGGATGGCTACAAGGCTCTTGGTAAGGCTCTGACTGAAATGAGCCAAGAAGAGGTTATTGAAGTTATTAAGAAGTCTGGACTGCGCGGCCGTGGTGGTGGCGGTTTCCCATCAGGTCTAAAGTGGCAGTTCACATACCAAGCTGAAGGCGACCAAAAGTTTGTGGCCTGTAACGCCGATGAAGGTGACCCAGGCGCATTTATGGATCGTTCTGTTCTTGAGGGTGACCCGCACGTAATTATTGAAGCCATGGCACTTGCAGCTTACGCAGTTGGTGCAGATAAGGGCTATGTTTACATCCGTGCAGAGTACCCAATTGCAGTTAACAGACTTAAGATTGCCATTGAACAGGCCCGTGAGTACGGACTGCTTGGAGAGGGCATCTTTGGTTCAGAGTTCAACTTTGACATGGAAGTCAAACTGGGCGCCGGTGCCTTTGTATGTGGTGAAGAGACAGCTCTTATCGCTTCTATTGAAGGCGAAAGAGGTATGCCTCGTCCACGTCCGCCGTTCCCAGCGCAAAAAGGTATCTTTGGCAAGCCAACACTGCTTAACAATGTTGAAACCTATGCCAATGTGCCACAAATCATCTTAAATGGTGCCGACTGGTATAGCGGTATAGGCACTGAGCGTTCAAAGGGTACAAAAGTATTCGCCTTAGGCGGAAAAATCGTCAATACAGGTCTTCTTGAAGTGCCTATGGGTACGACACTACGCGAAGTTATATTTGAAGTGGGTGGCGGTATTCCGAATGGAAAGGCCTTTAAAGCGGTTCAAACAGGTGGCCCATCTGGTGGTTGTCTGACAGAAAAATACCTCGACACGCCAATTGACTTTGACAACCTTGTTGAGCTAGGCTCAATGATGGGATCAGGCGGTATGATTGTCATGGATGAAGACAACTGTATGGTTGACGTTGCACGTTTCTTCTTAGACTTCACTGTAGATGAGTCATGTGGTAAGTGTACACCTTGTCGTGAAGGCACAAAGCGTATGCTCGAAATCCTTGATAAGATCTGCGAAGGCAAGGGCACAATGGCTGATCTTGATAAATTAGAGACTCTGTCTCACTCAATCAAGGACTCGGCTCTATGTGGTCTTGGTCAAACAGCACCAAACCCAGTTTTATCAACGCTTGAACACTTTAGAGAAGAGTACGTGGCTCATGTCGATGAAAAGAGATGTCCAGCAGGCGTTTGTACAGACCTTCTACAGATCGTTATTGCAGACGGTTGTATTGGTTGTACGGCTTGTACACGTGTATGTCCTGTTGATGCCATTGAGGGCGAAAGAAAAGCGCCTCATGTCATTGATCAAGACAAGTGCATCAAGTGTGGGGCTTGTATCGACAAGTGTCCAGTTAAGGTTATTGTTAAACAGTAATCGGAATCAACTTATAAATGGTTTTAACTGAAAGAGTCAGTTCATTAAATATATCCCGGGTCTGATTGATTCAGACCCCTATCTCCCAACTTTCGTAGCTAGAGAGGTGAAAAAATGGAAAATGTAAAACTGTCTATCAACGGCATGGATTTTGAGGTGCCGTCAAATTATACAGTCCTAGAAGCGGCAAAAGAAGCGGGCATTCATATCCCGACGCTTTGCTACTTAAAAGACCTAAACGAAGTCGGCGCATGCCGTGTGTGTGTTGTCGAAGTTGAAGGGGCGCGTACACTTCAAGCTTCATGTGTTCTGCCTGTTCGCGAGGGCATGGTCGTTAAGACAAACACCAAGCGTGTTCGTGCGTCACAAAAAATGACAACAGAACTCCTGCTTGCAAACCATAATAGAGAGTGTCTAACATGCTACCGTTCTAAAAACTGTGAGCTTCAGAACCTATCTGAAGAACTGGGAATTTCAGATGTGGCATTTGAAGGCGCTAAGCGCGAAGCCAAAATTGATAATGCTTCAGCATCCATAGTACGTGATGCCAGCAAGTGTATCCTTTGTGGACGTTGTGTGTCAGCATGTAAGAAGACGCAAGGGCTTTCAGTGCTTGACTTCCAAAACCGCGGATTTGAAACAACAGTTGGACCTGCCTTTGATGTGTCAATGAATGATGCACCATGTGTTTACTGTGGTCAGTGTATGATTGTTTGTCCAGTTGCGGCCCTGCGTGAAAAAACAGATATTGAGCGTGTTTGGGACGCCATAGAGGATCCAGAGGTTCATGTTGTGGCTCAAACAGCACCGGCTGTACGTGCGGCTCTTGGTGAAGAGTTCGGTATGCCAATCGGCACACGTGTCACTGGTAAAATGGTTGCAGCCATTCGCCGTCTTGGTGTGGACAGAATCTATGACACAGACTTCGGGGCTGACCTGACAATCATGGAAGAGGGTCACGAACTGCTTCATAGAATAAAAAATGGTGGCAAACTGCCAATGATCACATCTTGCTCACCGGGCTGGATTCGTCACGCAGAGTTTAACCATCCAGATTTCTTAGATAACCTGTCAACATGTAAGTCGCCAGCTCAAATGTTTGGTGCCATCACAAAGTCTTATTATGCTGAAAAGCATGGTGTTGACCCGTCAAAAATCTTTGTTCTGTCCTTCATGCCTTGTACGTCTAAAAAGTCTGAAGCAGCAAGAGAAGAACTTGAGGTTGATGGTTTAAGAGATGTTGATGCGGTTATTACAACGCGTGAACTGGGCAAGATGATCAAGCAAACCCGTCTTGACTTTATCAATCTTCCAGATGAAGAATTTGACAGAGACTACCTAGGTGACTACACAGGTGCAGGCGTAATATTCGGTGCAACAGGTGGCGTTATGGAAGCGGCTCTTCGTACAGTGGCTGACGTCCTCACCGGAGATGACCTAAAAGATTTCGAATACCATGCTGTTCGTGGTATTGATGGCATTAAAGAAGCAACTGTTAAAATTGGTGAACTTGACATTAACGTGGCGCTTGCGCATTCTACGGGTGAAGCAACAAGACTGCTTGATATGGTACGCTCAGGTGAAAAAGACTATCATTTCATCGAGATCATGGGTTGTTCAGGCGGCTGTGTATGCGGTGGTGGTCAGCCACAGCAACCTGCTGATGTACTAAACAGTGGCATTGATATCCGAGTGGAGCGTGCCAAGGCACTTTACGAAGAAGACACTGTAAAGGCCATTAGAAAGTCTCACCAAAACCCTATGATTCAAGATCTATATAAGAATTTCCTAGGGGAGCCAAACAGTCATAAGGCGCACAAACTGCTTCATACGCATTACAAAAAGCGTGACGCATTCACGGACTAAAAATTGTAGATAATTCATATCAGTAATACAGGCCAATTGTGATATATATTATTTAATCAATACCTTCATAAGAGCCTTAATCAAGCTCTAAATCACTCAACAAGTTATATACGTGGTTGCTCTATCACGATATATACTAGCCTCCCATTTGGCCATGGTCGGGTTAGTAAACATTTAAACCACTTCAAATGTCTTTTCTAATAGAAAGACATTGGAGTGGTTTTTGTTGTGTATTGGTTATTTATATTTACAGAAATTCTATGGGAAACCTGTCTAAGGTTCATGAGACGGAATTTAAAATTAATATTTTGTAATAAATCAAAATTAAATATGGGTCTATAGACCTATTCGCATGACTCGCTTTCATGAATTTCAAGAATATCGTTAATAAAGTAACGATATTTTTTTTATTTTAAAGAAAGTTTTTAATAACATCAAAATGCCCCGTGAAGCAAGAATCAGTATAAGATATGGCAGTAAAAGAAATGGTAAATTTGTTGGTCTATACTGCATAACTTATGGAGGTGTTAAGTATGAGACAATTTAAATACAAGTACTTTAACAATCAATTTAAAAGGAGACTAAGCATACTGCTGATATTCATACTAATGATTCAGCTTATGCCTATTCAAAAGCTAACATTTGCTGGTGATTCGACAAATGACGGTTCAAGTGGGGACGGATCATCCGTTTCAACAACAAGTGGTGGAGCCATCACTGTGGACTTGGTTGAGATAAACCTTGCCCATGAAGACACATTAACTGGCACCATGAAGAATAACGATCCAGTGTCAGAGGCGCCTGATCCTGGTGAGGATGAAACAACAGCGGATGAATATGTTCGTACGCTTGATAAGGTGACTTACAATTTGAGTTACAGTGTCAAGGAACAGAACAAACAAGCTGAAAATCTTGTATTAAAAGGATATATTGAAGAACCAGCAGGACAGTCGTCAAGCGCTGTGTGGGACAATGGCCTATTATCCTATTCTGGTCTGACTATTTCGGACGATGGTAAAACATTCAGTCGTGATTTAGGCTCGATCAGCGGGGGAGAAGCCTATACCTTTAATGCGGAAGTTTATGTGCCACCGACAGAGAATGGAAACACCTTCAAGGTACATTTTGAAATGAGTGGGGACAACACAGAAAAGTTAACGACAACACCTGTAGAAAGCATTGTCTCTGCTATACCCAAAATTGATTTAATACTGGTTAAAGAATCCGATGATCCAGTGGTGAATGACGATGATTCCATGGATATTATTATGAATTATGGAATTGCTATGGCGTCAAAGGCCGAGATGGGCATGGAACTATTAAAGCAACCCATTCGATTTGATATAAACTTAGATGAAATAGGTGTAGAAGGTGTACGCCTTAAGACGAAAAATGGTTATGGAATCAATAATGATGGATATTTATCGTATTCATTGCCATATGGAAAAATAAAATCTAAGGAAGAGGAAAAGAGTGTTAGTGATAGTGGTCAGGTGACAATGACACAAAGTGCACCTGGTGAGACCATTCATGTCATTGTTGACAACATTGACACATCACTAGAGCATGTCCCGTCTAAATCAGTGGGAAATGACGCCCTGGATGTAACAAGTAAGTATTTCTTTTCAGGCTATGTTCGCTTGCTGGTCGATAATGAAAAATTAGAAGTGGGCAAGAACTCAATCACATTGAAGCTTGAAAATTTTGTTGCTGATGGTGAAAGCGGGCAGTCAAACTATGGTGCGCAAACGGAACCTTTAGAGAATAACAACCATAGGCATGATCTTGAAAAGCGAGACCCAGGAGAGTCTGGTTTTGGTTTTCGAGTGGATTATGTAAAAGACATTCATAGCACATCTAAGCTAGACACAATGACATCTTCAACTTCGGGAGATGGAACGGTTGTACCAGGACAAAACTTTGGTGCGACTGCATACATTATAAACAGTCATTATCAGGATTTAACAGAAGTTTCCCTTATTTTAAAGATAGATCCTGATGTTCTCGAACTGACGGATTTTGTTAACGGCTCAAACCCGCCTATGAAGGCAAAATACCACGGGGGTCCCGGCAAAGAGAATATGGTCATGCTATTTGGGTCTAAAACCTTCACTGACTATGATGAAATGAGAAACACAACAGAAACAGATAATGGCATGTGGTACTCAACGTATGAAGAGGCAGCCGCAGTTGGACCTGTTTCAATGATTAAAATCGAATCTAAGCCAGGTGTTGAACTGGACTACAGAGAGACTATGACCCTGGCACTGAGTCTACAAGCCAAGACCAATCCAATTGGGACGATCCTGCCTATATTTGCATCTGGAAAGGTCAAGGAAGTCAATGGTGGGGACTATGAAGTGGGCAACTATGATCCTGCGACCAATGATGGAAATTCAACTGGCCAGCGCCTATTTGTGTCAGAAATCAACTCAAGAATTGAAAAGACGGATATCACTGATGGCGCAGATGTCACTGGCAAAAGTGGACAGGAAACATCGACGTACACAATCGAAAATGATACAACCATTGAATTTAAGCTCCAACCTTCCTTCACGTCTGACCTTAGGATGGGGATTGTTAAAACCAGTGAAGATGTAAAAATCGTTGATACATTACCAGAGCATCTTGAATATGTAGAGGGTTCGGCTTCAGTGGACCCAGTGAGTGTACAAAGCTTGAGCACGGGTGAGACTCAAGTGACTTGGAATATGGGAAAGGTGACTCTGAATCAATCCATAGAGCCAATAACCTACTCTGCAGTGATTCCGTATTATGTAAAAGACAATACAGTTTTAACAAACAAAGTTGTTATTTCATCTGATGCGGACTTATCCCTTGAAAGCCTGAGAACAGACACTTATCCAGTGAAAGTTCTTAACACAAGAGCTTGGGTCATTCGTGAAGAGGTTCGTACACCAGAGGTAGAGATTAATGAACCTATAGAGTATGAAATTGAGTACGCTAACTTAAATGACAAAGACATGAATAATTTTGACCTAATTACTGTGCTTCCAAATCCTCAAGATGGCACAAATGAATCAGATTATGATGGTGGCTATGAAATAAAGTCAATTACGGTAAACCATAATGAGACAATTCTCGCCACCCTAGAACCTAGCAATCAAATAGAAGTTGACCCAAAACTCAACCAGCCAATATGGAGCGTATACAAGGATCTTTCCGAAGATGAGAAAAAGAGAGTGACCGGTCTGCGTTTTCAGAGTGCGGTATTCAAAAAAGATGAAGAGTCAAGGACTATAACAATTGAGTTGCAACCTTCAAATAATCTTGGTGGAAACACATATGCATCATTTGTAAGCGGTAGAACATCAGATATTGACCAGTTGATTCGATCTAAGAATGTTGTAGCCAAAACTGTGTCTAGCACAATAGGCGATACAGTTTGGGTGGATAGTAATAGCAACGGACTAAAAGAAGCCCATGAGAATGGTATTGCAAATGTTCAAGTGACTCTTATGAAGGGGCCAGAGGTGGTAGACAAAGTGGCCACAGATTCTAATGGACAGTATCAATTTAATAATCTTCATTCGGGTGAATACGGGATCATTCTTGATGCCACCACACTACCAGCAGATTATTCTCAAGTGTATGATCCAGATGGCACTCAGGATCATAGAACGCTTGTCAATCTAAATAGAGACACGGAATATTTAGTAGCAGATTTTGGTTACAAGGATGATAATTATGTTGAGCCACCAGAGACAGAAAAAGGTCAAATTGGTGACTACATCTATAAAGACGTAGACGAAGACGGAAAACAGTCAGCGGGTGACACAGGTCTAGAAAATGTCAAAGTGACCCTTGAAAACACAGACACAAGTGAGACAGTTGAAACAAAAACAGACGCAGACGGAAAGTACAGTTTCACAGGCCTAGAGGCCGGGAACTACAAGGTGAAAGTTGATACAAGCACAGTGACAGACCTTGATTTATCCATTGACCCAGACGCCACTGTGGATGGTCTTTATACTGTGACACTGGCAAAAGACCAGGTTGTTGATTATGCGGACTTTGGATTTAAAGAAAAAGAAGATCCAGATGAAGAGGAAGAAGTTGATCCAGAACCACCAGTGGTAGACAATAAAGGTCAAATTGGTGACTACATCTATAAAGACGTAGACGAAGACGGAAAACAGTCAGCGGGTGACACAGGGCTAGAAAATATCAAAGTGACCCTTGAAAACACAGACACAAGTGAGATAGTTGAAACAAAAACAGACGCAGACGGAAAGTACAATTTCACAGGCCTAGAGGCCGGAAACTACAAGGTGACAGTTGATACAAGCACAGTGACAGACCTTGACTTATCCATTGACCCAGACGCCACTGTGGATGGTCTTTATACTGTGACACTGGCAAAAGACCAGGTTGTTGATTATGCGGACTTTGGATTTAAAGAAAAAGAAGATCCAGATGAAGAGGAAGAAGTTGATCCAGAACCACCAGTGGTAGACAATAAAGGTCAAATTGGTGACTACATCTATAAAGACGTAGACGAAGACGGAAAACAGTCAGCGGGTGACACAGGGCTAGAAAATGTCAAAGTGACCCTTGAAAACACAGACACAAGTGAGACAGTTGAAACAAAAACAGACGCAGATGGCTTATACAATTTCACAGGCCTAGAGGCCGGAAACTACAAGGTGACAGTTGATACAAGCACAGTGACAGACCTTGACTTATCCATTGACCCAGACGCCACTGTGGACGGTCTTTATACAGTGACACTGGCAAAAGACCAGGTTATTGATGATGCGGACTTTGGATTTAAAGAAAAAGAAGATCCAGATGAAGAGGAAGAAGTTGATCCAGAACCACCAGTGGCAGACAATAAAGGTCAAATTGGTGACTACATCTATAAAGACATAGACGAAGATGGAAAACAGTCAGCGGGTGACAAAGGGCTAGAAAATATCAAAGTGACCCTTGAAAACACAGACACAAGTGAGACAGTTGAAACAAAAACAGACGCAGATGGCTTATATAGTTTCACAGGCCTAGAGGCCGGAAACTACAAGGTGACAGTTGATACAAGCACAGTGACAGACCTTGACTTATCCATTGACCCAGATTCCACTGTGGACGGTCTTTATATAGTGACACTGGCAAAAGACCAGGTTATTGATGATGCGGACTTTGGATTTAAAGAAAAAGAAGATCCAGATGAAGAGGAAGAAGTTGATCCAGAACCACCAGTGGTAGACAATAAAGGTCAAATTGGTGACTATGTATTCCTCGATGTGAACAAGAACAATGTACAAGATGAAGGGGATAAACCCCTTGCCAATGTCACACTTGAACTTACATCACCAGATCAAACAAAGACAGAAACAACAACAGATCAAAATGGCCTATATCATTTTGATAAGCTCTCAGAAGGCGAGTACCGTGTGAGAGTGTTTGCGAGTTCGCTAAGTATTGATCACAAGCTATTTGTTGATCCAGATGGCGTCCAGGATGGTATATTTACAGCTCATTTAGAAAAAGATCAAATTGTTGATTATGTGGACTTTGGTTTTATCATTGAGATATCGGATGAAAAAGAAGATGAAGAAGATGATGAAGATGATGAAAAAGAGGAAAAGAACAACGATTCGGATAATGATAAAGATCGGGAAAAGGATAGAAAGAAAGACAAAGACAAGTCCAATAAAAACAAGACGTCAGATGAAGAGACAGGTGATGAAACGGACTCTTCCATTGTAGAACTAGATGATAAGACCATTGAAGAGTTGATTGCGTCGGGTAAGCTAAAAGTTTACCATGTCGATAAAATGACCAATGAACTATTGACGGATGTATCATCAAAGACAGCCCCTGTCGGAGCCCAGTACTCAACTTTATCAAAGGATTTTGAGAACTATGAACTCGTTGAGGAACCATCAAATAAAGCAGGACTGATCGATGAGGACTTAACGACAGTAACCTATTATTATGAAAAAACAATCACCATAGAAGATGATGATGTGCCTTTGGGCATGATCGTTTTACCAAAGACAGGTGAAGAATCCAATTTACCTTACATCCTTGTTGGAGCATTTATGATTCTTTTAGGCATCTTAACAGCGGCAACAAAGAAAAAGGATGAAATATGCAAAGAGACAAAAGCAGGAAAATAATAGCGCTTCTTCTGGTGATCATAGGCGTTGCTCTTATCGTGAAGCCTTATGCTCAGGAATATGCAAGTGCAAATGCCCAAAAAGAGCTTTTAAAAAGATATAAAGAAAGCAAGGAATATGAATCAGAGCGTGAAAAAGAGGCAAAAGCACTTGTGTCATCCCTTGATGAAGCCATTCCAATTATTGATGAAGAGGCTCATAAAAGCAAGTCTGAGCTGTTAAGACAAAGACCAGATAAGCCAGAACGAATTATTGAAGAACTTGATCCAATCAGTCAGAAGATTGAAGAGGAAGACATTGTGCCAAAAGGCATACTGAAAATCGAGGCCATTAATTTCGAGCAGGTGATCATGCCCACGGCAAGTGCCAAGGATTTAAGCATTTCTGTGGGATGGATGCCCGAATCAAGCTGGATGGGGGATGGTGGGAACATTTGTATTGCTGGACACAGAAGTAAAACCTATGGTCGAAATTTCAATAGGTTAAACTCTGTCGAAATTGAAGATGTATTAACCCTCGAGATGAAAGATGAGAGCTCACAATATAAGGTCGTTAACAAGTTTATTGTGGAGCCAGAGGATGTATGGGTTGTCTCGCCCTTTATGGATGAGGAAACAGTGACCCTAATAACATGCACCCCCATTGAAAATCCAACCAATCGACTTGTTATACGAGCGATAAAAAAATAGTAAAGACAGCCCATTATGGGCTGTCTTTTTACATGCCTCAAAATACATTCGAAATTTGAATTTGAATGAAAAGAGGGGGAATAACATTGTATACATCCTCGTAAAGGCAACATGATTTGGAGATTTGTGTTAAAATGAATTATGTTCACTTCAAATGGGGTATCAGTAGATTATAGAAATCCATTGAGGTGAATGCGCTGTTATTTTTCGGAAGAGTGTTTGCAGTTTAGATGCTATTCTCGAAAAGGCATACTTAGGGAAACTTAAGGACGCAAAGCTACAGGGCCTAAGCCACAAGGATGTGGTAGGGTAGCCAGTTATCGAAGGAAAAGTTATGTTACATAACTTTTTTCCCAATTGTCAATCGCAAAACCACTGTGAAGTGGTGACGCAAAGCTATAGGGTCTCGACGCCATGTTGAGATAGCCAGTTGCCGAGGGAGAGATATGTATGTTGAAAAATCTAAGACTCTTATTGATATTTACAATACTCTTAATAAACTTAAGCATGGTTTCTTATGCAGAAAATGATTTTGCAGTCATAGATGAAGAGTATGCCATTGTTTCGGTGCATTTCGAGATAAATCCCAACTCAGAGTATAGGTTGGCGGTTATAAAAGGTGATGATAAACAATACTATCCATTGGTGGAAGCAGATCAAAATTTCTCCCTTCCATTTGGTGACGGATCTTATACAGTGGCTGTATATAAAAAGGTAGAAGGTCAATCGTATAAGCTGTGTGAAAAAGAAACATTTGATGTTGATGTCAATGGAAATGCTCAGTTTCTGGCAAGTGTATATGACATTAAATGGACCCCGGGTGACAAGATTGAGAAAAAGGCACAGGAGCTGGTACAAGGGGCAAGCTCAACGCAGGAGAAAGTGGAGAGAATATATGCATACGTAACGAACACAATAAGTTACGATTATTCAAAAGTGGCTTCTATTAGTTATGGATATATTCCAAATCTAAAGCAAACCCTTTCCACAAAATCAGGTATTTGCTACGATTATGCATCGTTAACTGCAGCTATGTTAAGAAGTGTTGATGTGCCCACTCAACTTTGCATGGGCTATAACAGTGAGCTTTCTGTATATCACTCATGGAATAGGGTTTACATTGATGGTCAGTGGAAAATAATTGACACAACAATTGATTCTGTAAATGATAACACAAACACATCTGATGCAATATATAAGGATGAATCAGAATATAGTACAAAAAAAGTTTTTTAGCTTATACATTTAGAGATAAGCCTATATAGGACACGCAGGTCAGGGGCCATTGAAGGTAAAAATTTCAAGGCACCCTGACCTTTTTTATGGATTTTAAGGAATTTGGAAATATTGTTAATTGTATATCAATATATTTTTTATTTATATATTCATTTACAATATGAATTTAAAGAGACGTTCTTTCATTTGAAAGATTATACTGAAAAACAGGCATTTAATTATGATAGAACAGTACATATGAAAATGTTATAAAAGTGGGTGTAATCAGTGTTCTTGGTTGGAATAATTCAAACGATATGTATAGTTCAACAAAACTAAGGCATTGATTTTGAAAATTATTGAATTCCTGGCTTACTAGGGACATGAATAGTATATATATAATAGAAGAGGATATATTATAAAAATAAGATGAGTGGCGGACTCAAACGCAGCAAGATAAGTATAATATTTGGAGGCTGATTATGAAATTAAACACAAAAGTGACAATCATGATAACAGTCCTTATATCTATGACCCTAATGTTAAGTGGACTTATCGTGCGAGAATGGGGACTAGAGCGTGAAAGAGAAAGCCTAGAAACCAGTTTAATGAACGCCTCTATCCTGATTGCAGATTCCGATCGAGTTCGCAGAGGTCTTATTGAGCAAAATAGTGACATAATACAGCCGTATGTTAAAAGTATGACAAAAAAGCTTAAATTAGTTGATTTTATTACAGTCGCAGATATGAATTCTATAAGGTTTGGCCATATTTACGATGACAGGCTTGGAAAGAAGGTCAGTGGTGGCGATGATGATAGAATCGTTAATTCTGGTGAGAGCTATACATCGGTGGCCATGGGAACTTTGGGCCAGTCGTTAAGAGCATTTGTCCCAATATTCCATGAGGGAGAACAAATTGGATACGTGGTTACGGGTAGTTTTTATTCTGAAATTCTATTACACGAAAAAGAACTGAGTTACATTGTTTTGGTGAGCATAGCACTTAGTATCATTATAGGTGGCTATGGGGCGGGGATATTGGCCCGCATGATCAACAAGAGCCTTGGCAATTATGAAGCGGAAGAAATCGTCAATTTATTTAAATATCAAAATGCCATTCTATCGAGTGCAAGGGAGGGTATTTTGGCAATTGATACTCATAAAAATATATCTATAGCCAATGAATCGGCTCGTGAAATACTCAAATATAAGGGGACAGATATTATTGGTATGCCTATTGAGACAATCTATCCTCAAAGTGGTCTAGTGGAAGTTCTTGAGACTGGACAAGAAGAAATAGGTCGAGAACAATTCTATAAGGGAACCTATATTTTATCGAATATAAAGCCTATTACAAGTGGCACCCAAGTTGTGGGGGCCATGGCTACCATATTAGATCGTACAGAACTTAAGAAATTGGCTGAAGAAGTGACAGGGGTAAAAGTTGTCCTAAAAGCCCTAAGAGCAAATTCCCATGACTTTAGAAACAAACTTCATGTCCTATCGGGATTCTTACAATTGGGAGAATACGAACGAGCTAGAGAATTTAGTCGCGTTATTGAAAGAGAAAATGAAAATTTAAGAGAACTCTTCTCGGGTAAAATTATGGAACCAACCATACGTGAACTATTTATTGGCGCTTATAACAGGGCCACTGAAGAAGGTATAAAATTCTATTTGGCTGAAGACAGTGTTCTCGATATTGGGTGTAGCCTCAATATGGAGGATTTGGTGATTGTCTTTGGAAACCTCATCGAAAATGCCATTGAAGCCCATGCGAGAGACACGGTTTCGAAAGATGATAGGGAAGTTCAGGTGTATATACATTGTAGCCAGGAAGAACTGGTGATTCAGATTATAGATAATGGGCCAGGTATGACACAGGCCCAGTGTGAAAAAGCCCTCCAGCGTGGATACTCAACTAAGACAAATTCACCAGGTGTTGGATTGGATCTTGTCAATAAGATTGTTAACCGCTGTAAAGGCACACTGAGCATCGACAGTGAAGTTGGTGAAGGCACAACCGTGACGGTGACTTTAGACAAGTTTGCCATGAAAGACCAGTCTTAAAATGTTCAGTCACAGTCATGTGATATCAAGGGGGATACTATGTGGAAAGTTTTAGTCGTTGAAGATGACCCGATGTTAGCTGAAATACACAAGCGATATATAGATAATCAAGACCAGTTTGATTGTGTGGAAATTGCCTTAAATGCAAAAAAAGCTTGTGAGGCTATAGCCAAGCACAATCCTGATTTAATACTTTTAGACGTATATTTGCCCCAAACAACGGGCATAGATTTCCTAATGAAACTCAGAGAAGAAGGACGAACCGTAGATGTTATTCTCATTTCAGCGGCAAGATCCTTTGAAATAATAGAAAAGGCCTTTCAATTTGGTGCCATCGATTACTTGATCAAACCATTTGAGTTTGAAAGACTAAAAAAGGCTCTTGAAACATTTATACAACGAAAGGCCATGTCAGGCACCATTTCTCAAATCGATCAGAGCAAGGTTGATAATATATTCCTAAGACAGTCAGAGGGGCAGAATAAATCCCTTCCAAAAGGTCTACATGAAAGAACATTCAACAGGGTTAAAAAGTATTTTGAAGGATTTTCAGAGGCTGTCACCATTGAACAGGTGGCGGAGAGTTTGAGTATGTCAAAGGTGACACTGAGACGCTACTTAGAATATCTTGAAAAGCTGGGTTTTGTAGAAATTGAAATGTCCTATGGAACAAGGGGAAGGCCCTCCTACTTGTATAAACGCAAGGACTCCATTTAGAAAAAATAATTTTGAAAAAAAGCGCTGCTTTAGAAGGTGTTCTAAAGCGGCGCTTTTGTGTGTTCTAATAACAAAATTTTCATTTCATCAACCGTATAAAATTTTCCTTGTGAAATCATCTCATCGTTGATTTCAAGGGCAGGTGTATATTCAAGTCCGATTTCCTTCATAACATTCAGATCAGCTATCATCTTATAGTCTGCCTTCATATTAAGTTGCTTGAGAGCCTCACGCACAACCGTGCCGAGTTTTGAGTACCCTCAGCAAACTTGATCATACAATCTGATTTTCATTATTTTAACCAGCTTTCCACATCTTTTTCCTTAGGGATTTTGCCTTTAACAACGACAACGTCGTCAATAACAACGGCTGGTGTTGACATGACACCGTAACCCATAATGGACTTTAAATCTTCAACCTTTGTCACTTCAGCATCGACGCCAAGTTTTGCAACCACTTTGTTAACAAGGTCGTATGTGTCTGAACACTTTTTACAACCTGTGCCTAGAATTTTAATTGATTTCATTTGAAACCTCCATTGTTTTTATAAGATTATATTAAATAAGTATCCAACAGTTAGTATTCCAAACCCTGTAATACCAACAAATATGCCAATGAGTTTGGGCTTTATAACCTGCTTGAGCAGGATGATTTCAGGGAGGGACAAGGCGACCACAGACATCATGAAGGCCAGGGCTGTGCCCACGCCAACCCCTTTCAAAATAAGGGCTTCAACGATGGGAATGGTTCCTACTGCATTAGAGTATAAAGGTATGCCCGTTGCTACGGCAATAAATACCGCAAGGGGCTGGTCAGGGCCAGCATAAGTGGATAGAATATCCGCTGGGGCATAACCATGCACCAAAGCGCCGATGCCTATACCAATCAAAACAAACTTCCATACTCGACCTGTAATGTCCTTGACATTTTGAACAGCAAACTCAATACGATCTTGCCATGTCATATCGGGCACAATTGTCTCACCGGACTGCATTTCGTAAATATAGGATTCCACAAGATGTTCAAGGTGAAGTTTGTCGATTAAATAGCCTGAAAACATACCGATGCACATACCTGCAATCGTATAAATAACAGCAATTTTAAGTCCGAAAGTCATAATCAAAAACCCAATTGCAATTTCATTGACAATGGGTGAAGTCACAAGAAATGTGAATGTTACACCAAGGGGGATGCCAGATTCAACAAAGCCTATAAAAATGGGCACTGTGGAGCAAGAGCAAAATGGTGATAAAACGCCTAGACTTGCAGCGAGAAGATGCTTAAAAAGTCCATTTGTCTTATTAAGAAGGAGTTTAACCCGTTCTGGCGGGAAGAAACTTCTAATAAGAGAAATGGTGAATATCATGAAGCTGAGCAAAATAATAATTTTCATAGAGTCACAAATGAAAAAATGCACACTTCCACCTAGATGGCTTTCCGGGGTGATTCCAAATACATTGTATGTCAAAAGATCTGCAATTTTTATCATGAGTCTGTCCACTTGAATAAAGGGCCAGAAAATAAGCTTAAAGATATCAGAAATTAGGGTCATTACAATTCCTCCGATTCAAGCACAGCAGTAATAGATTGGACTTGCTTAGCTAGTAAAGGTCTTAGCAAATCAATAAGGTTATATACATCCTTGGAAACAGGCTTGTAAAATACCTTTAAGCCCACCTTGTTGGATGTGACAATTCCAGCTTTTTTTAGGACGCGCAGATGCTGGGATGTGTTTGACTGGTCAAGCGCTAAGTCTTCAATAATATGACAGACGCAAAGCTCATCTTGATCCCGTAAGAGCTCTAAGATCCTCAGTCGCGTTGGATGGGCAAGCGCTTTTAAATAGTCGGCCTGCATTTGATATATAAGATTCATATTCCCCTCCTGGGTTATTACAGTTAAAGGTGTATTTAAAACTATATTATAATATTCTAATATAATTATACAACTAGATAGATGCTTGTCAATCCTTTTAATGAATTCTATGAATTCTAATGAACGTTTTATCTTGTGACATAATTCGTTCCAATTGAAAGAAATCTTAATATATAGAGTCCCCTCCCAAGAGAAAGGTTGTGAAAAACATGTGGAAAACTGTGGATAACATGTGGATTCTGTGCATAATCGAAAATATGTTCGAATGACATAAAAAATGTTATGCACAAAATCGGGTGTTTATCCACAAGAACCTGTGTAAAAGTCGTGGAAATTGTGGGTATAGTCAGGGGAAAGGTCAAATGTCAAGGATAAAATCCACTATTTTGTCTACAAAGCTGTGGATAACATTGAAAGTGTATGTTCTGGGGTGATAATTTGCTTAAAATCATGTATAATGCCTATATGAGTTAAGGCGATGTCTAGTGATTTTAATAAGACATCACAATATGAAATGATTTGGTGCACCTAGTGCTTAATAGGGAAGTTCGGTGAAATGCCGACACGGTCCCGCCACTGTAATGGGGAGTTCTATTGATATCCACTGGGAAACTGGGAAGGCTAATAGAACGTTGAACCAGAGTCAGGAGACCTGCCAAGTCAGTACAAAGCATCTCACGAGGATGAGATCTTATGGTTAGGGAAAAACGGGACCCTCCACTTTTTAGTGGAGTTTTTTTATTCCCATAAATCGATATATTGGAGGAAAATATGAAAAGATTTTTATCGGTCGTTGTCTTGTTCACACTGGTTTTTGCCATGACCGCTTGTGGTGGACAATCAGTCGAGACAGACTCAGACAGTGCAATCAACAATTTAGAAAGTGATCAAAATCAAGTCGAGGAACAAGCCAGTGGAACAGAAGCAAATAATGAAACACAAGCAAACAAAAAGGAAAATACGACAGTATACCCTTTAACGATCGTAGACCATTTCGGCAGAGAAGTTGTTATTGATGAAAAACCTGAACGGGTGGTATCCCTAGCTCCCTCTTTAACAGAAACCATTGATGCCATTGGTGTATGGGATCTTCTCAAAGGACGGACGGACTATGACACATATCCCCCGAAAGTGGAAGATGTGCCATCTGTGGGGACACTAAAAGATCCTAGCATAGAAACGATTGTTGAAATAGGACCAGATTTAATCCTGGCATCGACACACTTTCAAGAGGAAACAATGAAAAAAATTGACGAACTTGGCTTAAAAGTGATTATTTTGAGCTCTCAGGACAGTTTTGAAGGTGTGTATGACGTCATAGAAAAGACGGGTCTTATCCTGGATGCACAAGACAGTGCAAGGCAAGTGGTTGAAGATATGAAAGCAAAAGTGAGCAAGGTCAAAGACAGTGTGTCTCCCCTTGAAGCCACAGAAGTATATTATGTTGTGGGCTATGGAGAATATGGTGATTACACAGCCGGTGGAGGCACGTTCATAGACCAGATGATCGGCATGGCTGGTGGAAAGAATGTGGCATCAGATGTAGAAGGTTGGTCATACAGTCTTGAGAAATTGGTTGAGAAAGATCCACATATCATAATTTGTTCCAAATACTTTGGGGCAAAAGAAGGTATTCAAGCTGCGAATGGCTATAAAGATTTAACAGCAGTTCAGGAAGATCGACTATTTGAAATAGACAACAACACCCTTGATAGACAAGGGCCAAGGTTGGCGGATGGACTAGAAGAACTGGCAAAGATACTTCATCCTGAAGCCTTTGACTCTACAAAATAAGAAGTCCACAAAAGCAGATTTAGGTCATTAACTTATCTGTGGATCGTGCATGTGCACATAAATTGGAGTAAGACATTCTTTATGCAGTTGGCTCTGAAACTCGGCACGAGTCAAGTTAGGCGGTACCGAAATGGCATTAAATAGTAGAAAAATATTTGGAATGAGTGTGGGTCTCCTATGCATACTGATCTTTGGAATGGCTGTAGCGGCGACGTTTGGTCCAGCAGAGGTCAGCGTCAAGAATGTGGTTGATATTGTTCAGACTCATTTGAGTGGCGGCCCAATAGAGACGCTAGACAAATCAATGGACCTCATTGTTTGGAAGATTAGGATGCCTAGAATATTACTGGCAGTCATAATAGGTATGGCGCTGGCCGGATCAGGTGTGGTTTTTCAGGCTGTTTTTCAAAATCCAATGGCAGACCCTTATGTCTTGGGGATATCATCTGGTGCGGCTTTTGGGGCAGCATGTGTTATTGTAACAGGCCTGGTTATAACGGTGCCCTTTTTTAGCACAATCACTATTGGGGCTTTCGCTGGAGCTATGACGAGCAGTCTGGTTGTTTGGCAAATTTCAAAAGTTGGCGGTAAAACCCAGGTTATGACCTTACTTCTTTCAGGTATAGCCCTAAATTTTCTCCTTTCCTCGGCAATATCCATGCTGATGGTTTTTAACCGGGAGCAAGTGGAACGCATTGTATTCTGGACCATGGGGTCAGTGGCAACAGCATCCTGGACCAAGGTTGGCCTTATGCTTGTTCCTGTTCTTTTGGGACTTGTGATTTTTATGATCTTTGCCCGGGACTTAAACATCATGCTTATGGGAGAAGATGTGGCGGAGTCGCTGGGGGTAAATGTTGAAAAGCTTAGGGTGATTCTTCTACTTGTGGCATCAGCAGTGACGGCATCAGCAGTTTCCATGAGTGGGGTCATAGGCTTTGTTGGTCTTATTGTGCCCCATGCTGTTCGGCTTTTTGTTGGCCCAGACCATAGAAAGCTGATTCCCTTATCGGTTCTGACAGGAGGCATTTTTCTTCTGGTTGCAGATACCATAGCACGGACGATGTTTGCGCCATCAGAAATTCCCATTGGTGTTATGACGGCCTTTATAGGTGCACCGTATTTTATTTTTCTTTTGCAAAACAGCAAGGGAAAATTGGCTGGGAGGTAAAACATGTATCCAGTTGAAGTGAAAAACTTAAGCCACGCTTATGATACGACTCCGATTCTAAAGGGGATTAATCTAAAAATTGAAAAGGGCAGTTTCTCAGGCATTGTGGGTCCAAATGGATCAGGTAAAACAACGCTTGTGAAGAACATCATGCGATCTATAAGTCCCCACAAGAAGACTGTCTTTTTATCGGGGATGGATGTTCGGTCTATGACTCAAAAAGACCTTGCAAAGGTTCTTGGAGCAGTTCCACAATCGAATGTCATAGAGTATGATTTTACTGCAGAGGAAATTGTCCTGATGGGGCGCGCCCCTCATATCGGTCGCTTCCAAAGAGAATCGAATCGTGATTATGCCATAGCGGAAGAAGCCATGAAAAAAACGGACACATGGCAGTATAAAGACAGGTCGGTTAAAGAACTTAGCGGCGGTGAACGACAACGTGTTATTATTGCCAGGGCATTGGCCCAACAACCGGATATCCTCATATTGGATGAGCCAGTAACCCATCTTGATATAAGACATCAAATTGCCTTGATGGAACTCACAAGAACCCTATGCAAGGACAAGGGGATCACAGTCGTGGCTATTCTTCATGATTTAAACTTTGCCATGACCTACTGTGACCATGTTATATTGGTTCATAAAGGTGAGATTGTGGAAAGCGGTAAGCCGGACAGGATTTTGACAGAAGAGAATATTAGGGGTGTTTATGGTATAGACGTTTGCATAGTTGACCATCCAAAGACTGGGGCCCCTTATATATTAACGATATAAGTGAGAGTAAAATATTGTATCAACAGCATACAAAAAACGCTTAGTGAATGGATAAAGAAACATTCACTAAGCGTTTTTTAGTTTTGCTGACAGAATCCCCTGAATGGTAGATTTCGACATATGTATGGTTTATCTTAGTGGTGGTCCAGTATGTTTGTTTCTAGTTTTAAAAAGTCTTCCATTTCTGGTCTTTCTTTTTCTGTAAAAGCTTTGACGGTTTCTTTTGTACCTGCTTGTGACGACAGGTAGTCAAGTTGGAGCTTATTAATATGATTCTGACAAAGGGTTGCGGTTTTGTCGACGTAGTTTGGGAGATAGGTCATAAGGTCCACCCAGACCTTGTCGACTTCTGGCGACCAAACACCATAGAGATTTCTATTGTCAACAATGACAGCGCGAACAGGTTTTGACTCGATCAGTTCTTTGATTTCTTCTGCAATGTTTAGGGCTTCTTGTTCAGAGATACTTCCTGTGGTGTTTTTCCAGTAGATAATGTCATCGATGAGTTCGATGGTCAAACCATCTGGTAACATATATACACCTCCTTTTTCATGCCTATACTTACCCCAGTAAAAACTATAAAACCTTAATTATAGAAATGCATCGTCTGAAACTTATACTTCAAGCGCCTCGTCAATGGGGCTAACCGCATAAGATTAAATATAAATATTTTGTCTATTCAAAATTAGAGCTCCAATATATCGGGTGGCATGAGTGACTCAAATATATGGGGTTCATCATTCTTTGTTATGGTTTTGTGTTTATACATACGCTGGTCAGCAATTTTAACTAGAATATCCATAACCATGGACTCATCAGGTGAAGCGGAGAGTCCAAAGCTGTATCTTATGGGCACTTCAATGTTGTTAAATGGCATGCTCACATTTTTGAATCGATCTATGGAGGCATTCATAATGTGAAAGGCCTCGTTATAGTTTAAATTTGGAAGAAGCGCTATAAACTCATCGCCACCATATCGTGCGACGAGGGCATCTTCGGGCAGGTCTTTTTGAATTTCGGTCACAAATGTACGAAGGGCCTTGTCGCCGGCAATATGACCAAAAGTGTCATTAATTTTTTTCAAATAGTTCAGGTCCATTAATAGAAGGATAAAGGTCATTTTTCCGCTTAAGACTTTTTTGTGATATTCATAGAAGTTCTCCTCGAAATAAGAACGGTTATAAATACCTGTCAACCTGTCATACTGGGATAAATACAAGGTCTTATCAATAAGCTGCCTATTCTTAATGGCAATGCCAAGTTGAGATGTAAAGAAGAGCATAGATGTTATATCAGTATTTTTAAAGGCATCCTTTTCTTCACTGTCTAGGTTGATCATACCGTATATCTCGCCGTCCACTAGGATTGGAGCCGTAAGAGTTGAGCGTATTTCCACCCCTGTGATATTGAGCAGTTCCTCGAGGGTTTTTTCATCCAAACGACTGGTATTGTGGTCATTCATATTATTAATGATGTAGGGTTCGGTTCGAAGTGTGGTTCGGTTTAGTGAGAGAAAAGAGTCATAAGCGTTGAGTTGAAGGGATTTTAAGCGATCAAGGTCAAAGCCTTTTGATGCAACAAATGACATCATTTCACCTTCATACATAAGCAGGATACTGCCCTTTTGTGCTCCAGGAACAAGCTCAATAGCCTTTTTGAGAAATAAATCGTAAAGGGCATCCGTATCATTGATGGAAATCATCTCATGGGCAATATCAAGAAGAATCTGTTGTGCATTGACATAGTGGGTTAAGTCACTGTTGAGGGTCTCATATTTTTTCATCATTTTGCTTTGCTCTGAAAGAATTTCATCAATGGCATCTTTAATATTCTCAGCCGTTGCTTTGCCATCAGAAGGCTTATAAATATCAAATGAAAAATGCAGGTTTTTTGCAATATATGCGGGAAGTAGTTTCCGAAGCACATCAAGGGCATTTTCAAATGCTTCAAAGCTGAGTCTTAGATTTTTATATACCAGGTAGCGCTCCACAGAATAGATAATTATGAAGGCTAAGATTTGCATGATAAGGGCGTTTTCAGGAAATAGAACAGCCGGTCCAATAAGTGAGGCCACGCATATTATAAGTAGGACGATGAAACTGCGAATTTGGTATGAATTTTTCTTCTTCATGGGGTCACCTCTCATGTGATGAACAATATAGTAGCTATCACTATATATATACGTAAAACATGGGCGTCTGAAACGATTGAATACAAACACTGGCTATGGTAAAATTCGAGAGTGAAAAGGTGGGATATATATGATTACGAGTCTTGGAATAATAATGTTATTGGGTATGCTGGCAAATGTGGCCTTTACAAAAATGAAACTGCCAGGTCTGCTGGGCATGCTGCTTTTGGGAATTCTCATTGGACCGTATGGGTTGAATTGGTTGGATCCCACTTTGATGGAAGTCGCAGGCGACTTAAGGCGACTAGCCCTTATTGTTATACTTCTTCGGGCGGGGCTGGGTATCAGTAAAGAAAAACTTTCAAGTGTTGGATCTGCGGCGGTTCGCATGGGCTTTATTCCAGGAGTATTTGAAGGGTTTGCTGTGGCCTTTATATCAACAAAGTTGCTTGGATTAAGCTTTATTGAAGGTGGCATATTAGGATTTATCATTGCAGCGGTTTCTCCTGCTGTTGTGGTGCCACTAATGCTTCAATTTTCCCATGAAAAACTGGGCACGAATAAAAACATTCCAACATTGATACTTGCAGGGGCATCCCTTGACGATATTTTTGCAATCACAATATTTTCAACGTTCTTAGGACTTTATAGCGGAAACCACGTGAATATTGGTGTGCAGTTGGCTGGTATTCCGATTTCCATTATTCTAGGAATCATCTCGGGTGTTGTCATGGGTTATATTTTGGTAAGGGTCTTTAGGCGCTACCATATTCGTGACACTAAGAAAGTCATGATTATTATGGGGGTGGCCATATTGCTCACTTCCCTGGAAGACCTTCTGGAAGGCACGGTTGAAATTGCTGCCCTTCTAGGGGTTATGACCATTGGCTTTATTATTCTTGAGCTTCGGCCCAAGGTGGCTCACAGGCTATCGGCCAAGTTTAATAAAATATGGGTTCTAGCTGAAATTATACTCTTTGTGCTGGTTGGTGCAGAAGTGAATACAGCCCTTGCCATTGATGCAGGCCTCCTGGGGATAGCCATTATATCATTCGGACTCATGGCTCGAAGTGTTGGTACATATATATCTGTTTTAGGGACAGACTTAAACTTTAAGGAAAGAATATTCTGTGTGATAAGTTATACACCAAAGGCCACTGTTCAGGCCGCTATTGGTGCTGTGCCTCTAAGTTACGGTGTGGCATCGGGGGATTTAATCCTAGCCATGGCGGTCTTGTCGATAATCATAACAGCTCCACTGGGGGCTATTATCATGCAATATGCGTCTAAGAGACTTCTTGAAAAGGAAACAGATGAAAGCAACATAGAAATTGTTTAAAGCGTAAAAGAGCCCTGTCCTTCATTTTGATAAACAGTCAGAAGAAGGTGGGGTTATTTTATTAAATGAGGGACTTGCAAAATATCATTTAAGAGACCTCGTTATACCATATACAGAAAGTTAAGAATCAAAACTTTTATATAGGGTATGGCGAGGGTATAGATCTGTAATTTTGCAGGCGCCTGAATTTAATCAAGTGAAGTTATCATGGGAATTTCAAGTCCTTTAAAGGAATAATAAGCGTTTAATTCTTAGTTAATACATTTTTAAGGAATCTCCTGTATAGTGTTGTTATAGGAAGATATTTCATGTAGAAACTTATCAGAAGTGGCCTAGAGTGGGTCATTATTAATGTGAGTCAACAAATATAGTAACAAGTATAAAATAATAATTTGCAAGTTGCTCTGATGAATTAACAAGTGCTGGAATAAACGAAAGGTAGGTGAACAGCATGTTTGATATTGTTAGCGCTATGCCCATAGTGTGGACTGTTTTAATCATTGTTTTTGCTGTTGCAGAAGCATTCACTTTAGGACTAACATCGATTTGGTTTGCTCTTGGTGCCATCGTGGCCCTCCTGGCGTCATTATTAAAACTACCGATTTATTTACAAATTGCTATATTCCTGGTTGTGACCTTGTTAATGCTTGTTTATACAAGACCTGTGGCTCAAAAGTATTTGCGTATTGGAGCTTCAAAAACAAACGTGACAGCCCTTCTTGGTGAAACGGGGATCGTCCTTAAAAGAATAGACACATATAACTTGGGACAAGTGAAAGTTAAAGGACAGATTTGGACAGCTAAGTCGGAAACTGGACAGGATATTTCACGAGGCGATGAAGTGGAAATTGTTGCAGTTGAAGGTGTGAAGTTGATTGTTAAACCTATTGAAGAATAGGGCATAAATATGTCGAGTGGCCGAATGGCTTCTTATAAAAAACTATTATCCTGATTTCAGGAGAGATAAGGGAGGATAAAAAATGGGATTTATTATTTTCTTTGCACTTCTCATATTGGTAATTGGTCTAATCGCGGTAAATATCCGTATTGTACCTCAGTCAAATGCTTATGTAATTGAAAGACTGGGTGCATATCAAGGCACATGGGACGTTGGTCTTCATGTGAAAATTCCGCTAATCGACCGAGTGGCATCTAAGGTATCACTCAAAGAAAAAGTCGTTGATTTTCCACCACAGCCTGTTATCACAGCTGACAATGTTGGTATGATGATTGATACGGTTGTATATTTCCAGATCACTGATCCAAAGCTTTATGCATACGGGGTATCTCGTCCGATCGTTGCCATTGAAAACTTAACGGCGACAACGCTTCGTAATATTATTGGTCAGCTGGAACTTGACGAATCTCTATCTTCACGGGATTTAATCAACACGCAAATGCGTGCCATTCTGGATGAAGCGACTGACCCATGGGGAATTAAGGTTAATCGTGTTGAAGTTAAAAACATTAATCCACCAGAAGACATTCAAGAAGCAATGGAAAAGCAGATGCGTGCAGAACGTGAAAGACGTGAAGCCATTCTTCGTGCTGAAGGCCAGAAGAAGTCTTCAATCCTTGTGGCTGAAGGTAAGAAAGAAGCCTCTATCCTGGAAGCAGAAGCAAGCAAAAGAGCCCGTATCCTTGATGCAGAAGCAGACAAGGAATCTCAAATTAGAAGAGCTGAAGGTGAAGCTGAAGCCATTCTTAAAGTTCAACAGGCGACTGCTCAAGGTATTGAAATGATTAAGAAATCTGCACCAGATCAAGGTGTGTTAACACTTAAGAGTTTCGAAGCCCTTGCAAAAGTTGCAAATGGACAATCTACAAAGCTTATTATTCCTTCAGAAATGCAAAATGTGGCATCGCTTGTGGCGTCTGTCACTGAAGTGGCAAAGGCTACAAAAGAAGACAACGAGACTATAGACAAGGCCACAAAAGAAGACTATAAGACAGTCGAGTAGAAGAAGCACACAAAATAGTTTTAAAAAATGAATAGCAAATATAAAGCCTGCAAATGTTTCAATGACATTTGCAGGCTTTTTTCTTGAATTACCCTTTTGAAAAAAAGGGTATTCTTATAGCATTATAGGGGCATGAATGAGACATTGTACTTTAATTTGCTATACACATGGTTTGAGAAAGACTGGGTAAATAGAAATATTTGAGGTAAGAATAATATTAATTCGAATATTATTAAAATTGAATTAGAAATTAATAAAATTAATTGATTAATTAATAAAATTGATATATGATTTAATTAAAGAAAGACATCTTCATGAAGAAATGGATTTAGAAAAGAGGTCGTTTATGAAAAAGACGGTTATAGGCACTTGTCCAGTCTGTGCTTCAAAACTCAAGGTAGCCAAATTACACTGTCATAACTGCAGCACATCCATTGAGGGCGATTTCGAGCTGGATAAGTTCAGTTATTTATCAAAAGAGCAGAAAATGTTTATTGAGGTCTTTGTAAAAAACAGAGGCAATATCAAAGAGATAGAGAAAGAAATGGGAATTTCTTATCCCACAGTCAGAAGAAATTTAGACCAAGTTATTGAAGCATTGGGATACACCACAGTCCCCAAAGCAGATGCCGTGGATAAAAAATCTATATTAGATCGTCTTGATAAGGGTGAAATAACATCTGAAGAGGCACTGGAACTTATGCAAGGTGAAAAGTAAGCGCTTTGGGAAATAAGACATAAGGGTCATAAAAAAAGAGAAAAGGTTAAGAAGGAGTGAAAAGAAATGACAAGTGAAAAAATGCAAATACTCAAAATGATCGAAGAAGGTAAAATCACAGCAGACGAGGGCATGAAGTTAATGCAGGCTGTGGAAATTGAGGACGCGGAAACAGATTTATCCATAGAGCCAGCACAAGGTGGACATACAGGTCGACCGAGACGTTTAAGAGTAAGAGTTGAAAAAGAAGGCAAGGAAACTGTAAACATCAAAATACCAATTAGCCTTGTAAATGTGGGACTAAAAATTGGAAAGAAATTTTCACCGGAACTCCAAGAAAGCATGGGCAATGTGGACATGGATGAAATCATAAAAATGATACAAGAAGGCGCAGAAGGTCGACTCGTAGAAGTAGACGACGGCGACGAACATGTGGAGATATTTGTTGAGTGAACCCGATATAAGCAAAGACCTGCACGAAAACATAAAAAATCATGTGAATTGAGCTCGCTCAAGATCACATGATTTTTTATGTTTTCGTATAGGACGCGCAAGCGTCCTGGACAATTGAAGATTGTACAGGCAGGACGAAGGCAGTAAATATCAAACAAAGCCTAAGACCCGTGCATGTGAATTGAGCTCGCTCAAGGTCACATGATTTTTTGTGTTTTCGTATAGGACGCGCAAGCGTCCTGGACAATCGAAGGTTGTACAGGCAGGACGAAGGCAGTAAATATCAAACAAAGCCCAAGACCTGTAATGGAGTATGTCACTTTACTTTTGGTAGACCTTTTTTCCATCAACCCAGGTTTCAACCACATTGATTTTTAATATATCATCCGGATCAACTTCATATGGATTTTTATCAAGAAGGGCGAAATCTGCCAGTTTTCCTGGTTCAAGTGACCCCTTAATATTCTCTTCACATGAAGCGTAAGCGCCCCAAAGGGTGAAAGCTTTTAAGACAGTGCCCACATCAAGCTTTTCGTGTGGCATCCATCCACCTTTAGGCATACCAGACAGTGTCTTGCGTGTCACGGCAGAATATATGTTAGGCATAATGTCTAGGGGTTCAACTGGACAATCTGATCCAAAGGCCATCTTGACACCCTTTTCAAGCATTGTACGCCATACATAGGTAGAGGCCATGCGGTCCTCACCGATACGATTGGATACAATGCTCATATCATAATCAATAAATATTGGCTGAATATGAGCCAGTACATTGAGCGTGTTCATTCTTTCAAAATGCTCAGGGCGAGTGATTTGAAAGTGGACAATACTGCTTCTTAGCTGAGGGTTTGGAAAGGATTTTTGAGCTTTTTCAATAGCATCCAGGGCCATATCTATGGTGCCGTCACCGATGGCGTGAATGGCCGTGGCGATGCCATGTTTTTGAGCGGTCATGACCATGTCATCAAGGACGCTTTGCTCATACATAGGAATACCTGTTTCTTGCGGCGCGTCTGCATAGGGTTGGCTTAAGTATGCTGTTCGCGCTCCGAGGGAGCCGTCAGCCAGTATTTTAAGAGGACCATCTGAATAGAAGGCATTGCCCTGTCCCGTCTTGTAACCAGAAGCAATAAAAGCCTTTAAATTTTCAGGGGTTCGAAAAAGGGCTTGCTCATTCACACGCACTGGAAGATGTCCTTGTAGACTCATCTTTCTAAAGGTTTCGATTATAAGCCTAGAAAATTTTAGAGGATAAACGCAAAGGTCGTCACTTTGAACGGAAGTTATTCCTTGGCTAAGGGCATATTCTGCCCCGGCTAGGATTGCGCTTGAAAGACTTTCTTCTGTTGGATCAGGAAAGTGTTTTTGAACCAGGTCCATGGCATTTTCTCTCAAAATACCATTTGGATGACCTTGATCATCCACATCGAAAGCGCCCCCCACAGGCTGAAGCGTATCAGATGTGATGCCTGCGATTTTAAGGGCGGCACTGTTGCAGACGAGGATATGGCCACAGGTCCTGTTGAGGACCACTGGCTTGTGGGCTTCGATCTGGTCAAGATCTTTGGCTGTGGGCAAGCGTTTTTCGAGAAAATGATCTTGATTCCAGCCCCGCCCGCGTATCCAGGTGTCGTTTGTGGACTGGATAAAGCGTTTTACCTTTAGCTTTAGATCATCAATGGACCTTGTGCCTTCTAATCTGCAAAGTTGAAGAGACTGCCCAAATCCAAGAAGATGCATGTGGGAATCGTTAAAACCAGGAAGCAGGGTCTTGCCTTGTAAATCCACAAGCCTATCAGGACGATAGGTTTTCATAAGGTCATCATATGGGCCTAAAGCCAAGATCTTGTTGTTTTCAATAACAAGGGCATTGGCCACAGGTGACTGATTATTCATTGTAAGTATTTTTCCGCCAAAGAAAATGGTCTTCATGAAGTGTCCTCCGAATATACATATGCTATTTATGGTTGTCACTAGGGCATATAAAGTCTATACAAATTTTGAGAATTGCATTCAATTCTCTACAATTATTAGTTCTCAGGCGCTTGAAAATTACAGATCTATACCATATATAGAATTTTTGGTTCTTAAATCTATATATATGGTATAGCAAGGGTGATTGAATGATATTTTGCAAGTCGCTCTGTTCTACTAATAGTTCTACACAATATAGCAAAAGCCCTTTAGCTGAAGCCCTTGCATGAAAAAATCCACTTAAATCTCCTGTGTGGAACACGAGAGTTAAGTGGACATAGTTGCTGATTATCAGTGTTTTAATGACTCAAACTGGGTTTAGAAGAATACGTCAATGATTGATCCGCTTGTAAATAGAGAGTTCACAGGAACAGGTCTTGAATTCTGATTGTAGCTGAAATTATAAGGTCTAATATTAGCAGGAAGCGTTGGTGCGGGTCTAAAGGTGGTCGGTGGTGTTCGAAGGGCCTCTGTGACCTTGCGTTCCACCTGGTTGACAGCCCCCTTGAATCCAGTCAAAATCTTTGTGGCTTCCCTATCGTTTTCATCAAATTTAGCCTGAAACTGTTTTTCATCAATCTCAATTTTTTTATTGTCATTTAGTGTGATGCCAAGTTCCGCAAAAGCATCCTCATTGTCGGTGACAGCTCTTTCAAGTTGTTTGCTTAAGAGATCAGCTGATACGGAATTGAGACCCTCTAGATAAATCATGGCCTCGCTAAAACTGTTGCCAAAACGTTTCGCAACAGCGAGTGCCCCACGTCCAGATACATCAATGTGAAGGTCGAATGGTATGCTTGTTTCCTCATTGATTTTTATAGCCAATTTTCCGTTGTCAAGTTCTACGAGGTTTGTGCTGCTTTCAATGATATCGTCATCGACACGGATGATGGCATCCTGAGGCGCGGTTCCAACGGTGTCTAAGTTTAAGGCTTCTCCAAGGTTTCCGCCGATGGAAAAACCACTATCCTCACCGGACTCTTTGCTGGTCACTGAAAGGGATATTTGCTCAGAATCATCGGTAACAAGGCGGGCAATCACATCAAGGCCAGACTCATTGATGGTCTTTGCAATGTTGGTATAGAGTGCCTGATTTGTCTCTTCTGGAGATCTTTCAATGAGCAGGTCATTTTCGTCTCCATCTATAGTAATCGAAATATGGTTTAGTGCATCAGAAAGTTCATTTGCTTCATTTGCAGGGACAAACTCTGTCTTATTCTCCTGGGTGGTTGCCACTTGCTCCACTTCAATAGTGTAGTCTTCCAGCTGTGCCCCATCTTCAACAGTCACTGAGACAGCAGGGGAATCAAATTCGGCCTCCCTGGTTTCAAATGCTGGACTGTCTGGATTGGAAAGTTCTTGTGCTGCATTTTTAAGGCCGCTAAGCTTGGATTTAAAAGTGTCATAGAATGAGGCTTGCTCCTCATAAGCGTCATAATTGATGAGTTTGTCATAGGTTTTATTTAAGTTGCTTCCAAACAGCATTGATGTTGCAATGCTCGCAGGAGACGTTGACGTATTTCTAAGATCCCTACGGCTGATATTCAGCAGGCTATATATGCTATTGTATGCATAAATTCCTTGAATCATAACGTCACCTCCCAATTTGACACACTCCACCTAATATTATTATACCCCGTTTTGCCAAGAAAATGCATAGGAAGATGGGATCTTCCTTATAGAGTATTCTCATGAAATTCTAAGAAAGTCTTAATACCCCTATCCTTTTTTGCATAAGCAACCAGTGATAGTCTTATATGTAAGGAACGTGTCTTATAGAACCTGAACTGGGTATTGAGAGGAAAAGGATTATTTTATGAAAATACAATGTAAAAGTGGTCTTCTTGAACTCTGCATTTTATCCATACTTCAACAAGGGGATTGTAATGGTTTTGAGATATACAATCAGCTTGAACGGGATGTGAAAATTTCGGAAGGCACCATTTATCCGACCCTTCATAGACTTGTAAAAGAAGGAAGCATTGAGATATATTATAAGCAGATAGAAGAAGATAAAAAACGAAAATATTATAAACTCACAAACCAAGGCGAGACTAGAGTTCAAACTTTAAAAAGAGAGTGGGATCAATTATCACAGGGTGTGAGCCATATTATAAGGGGGGATAATCCATGCAAAGGGAAGAATTTATAAGCAGACTGGAAAAACTTCTTAGGGGTCTGCCAGAAGCAGAACGAAAAGATATAATTTATGACTATGATGAGCATATCAGAATTGCCGTTGAAAATGGACTTGAAGAAGAAAAGGTCATTCAGTCCTTGGGAAGTCCTCAGTCAATCGCCAAGCAGTACCGGGTGAAGAAGTATATTGATAAGGCTGAAGAAACGGGAAGCACAACAAGTGTTTTCAGAGCCATTCTGGCCACTGTAGGACTTGGATTTTTCAATCTGGTCTTCATTTTAGGGCCTTTTATGGCGGTTGTAGGCGTATTGATCGCTATAGGCGTTTCAGCGGTGGCAGTTGTCATAGGTGGAGCGGGTCTGATTCTCGGAGGTCTTTTCCCTCAGATTATAAATGGGGTGAATATGGAACTGTTAGCTGCTGAAATACAAGGAAATATGACGGCAGGAATGTTGTTTGGTGGCGTAGGTACCATGTGTCTTGGAGCACTTATGGGACTTGGCATAGTGGCTCTTACGAAAGGATTTATGATGATGACGATTAAATACTTAAAGCTCAACATAAATATCATTAGAGGACAAAAGGAGTAGGTGACAAAAATGAGAAAAGCAGCCATATGGTTATTTTTTATAATGATTGTGTCTTATTCCATTGCTTTTTCTGCTGTCAAGGACATGCATATATCTTGGGATGAGGTGAATGGAATCGTGGTCAGTGATGGAGTTGTTTTGTTTGAAGAAAGTGAACGTATGAATATACTTGAGTCTGAGAACGCTAGTCTTGAAGGTGTTCAAACCATTCAAGTCAAAGGCATAAGTGCAGACATTCAACTGATCTCAGAAGAAAGATCGGATGCGGTTGTAGAGTTTAAAGGGCATTATAGCGCAAGTGGAAACTATACGGCCCCTCAACTTATAGTGGAGCAAGATGACGATGCACTTCTTATTGAAATCAAGCACAAGAAACAATTGGTTTCTCCTAGAAGAATGTCCTTGGATTTACTGGTTATATTGCCTGAGACATTTACAAAAGACATTCGCATTGAGAGCATATCAGGTCAAGTGCAATTTGAAAATGGAAGCTATGAAAATGTAGAGGTGAGCACAGTATCTGGGGAAGTGAAAACCAGGACACTCAAAGCAGACAAGCTGGATGTCAAGTCAACATCGGGTGAAGTGGATATTGACTCAGCAAGCGGTAAGGTCTCAGCAAGCACTGTATCAGGTGATATTGAAGTGCGGTACAATCTTGTTGATGGAAAGAGCGATCTCAAATCAACATCTGGGGATATTAGAATGTCCATACCTGATGATGCGGCCTTTGGTCTTGAAGTGAAAACAACATCGGGAGAAATTGAACCTTACCCTGAAATGTATATTGATAAATTGACGGACAGAAAACTCCAAGGTCATGTGGGGGATTACGAGTATAGTATCAAAGCTTCGACTGTATCTGGTGATGTCATGATAAGGCGTACGGTAGGGGAATAAGATCAAAGTTTATTTGAAAATCGAATATTTATGAGTCAAAAGTGCTTGCATATTGATTGGGTTCATGGTAGTATAACTTCAAATGAGCCAACTGCACATGGATATCTTTAACTGGGTCCGAGAGGCCTGCAAGATCGTTTAAAATACAAGCACACTTGGGTTAGGTGTGTCTTTCGTATGGAATGATAAGCTTCTTGCAGCCGCAGGAAGCTTTTTTATAATGTCTCAACTTTTTAATTGGTCCTGAGAGGCCGAAATAGGAGGGTAAATATGACTACCAAAGTAATGAGTGGCGGTGCTTCAAAGAGCACTGGTTTTGAGCAAATCAAGCAAATTATTCTAGGTTTACAGCATCTTGTCGCAATGTTTGGCGCTACGGTGTTGGTTCCAATTCTAACGGGTTTTGATCCATCGGTTGCGCTGGTTGCAGCGGGCTGTGGTACACTGATCTTTCACTTCTGCACAAAGAAAAAAGTACCTGTTTTCTTAGGATCATCATTCGCATTTATTCCACTAATTTTAACTGTAAAAGAAATGCACGGCGGAGATTTAGCCTATGCCCAAGGCGGCATTATGGTTGCAGGTCTAATGTATGTTCTTCTGTCACTATGCATTAAGACAATCGGTGTTGAAAAGATTAACAAGTTTCTTCCACCACATGTTGTGGGTCCAATGATCATGGTTATTGGTCTTAATCTTGTACCGGTTGCACTGGATATGGCTTCAGGCCAATATGTTGTAGCGGGTGTTACTCTAGCGGTTGCGCTTGGTGTTACACTACTTGCAAAAGGATTTACAAAGCAACTTTCCATTCTAATTGGTGTCCTAACGGGATACGCTGTTGCGGCAGTTATGGGTATTGTTGACACATCAGCGGTTTCACAGGCTGCAGTTATAGCTGTGCCAGCGTTCAGAATGCCTAAGTTTAGCCTAGCGGCCATTATGACAATCGCCCCTGTGGTTATCGCAGTTTTCATGGAACATATAGGTGATGTGAAGACAAATGGTACAGTTGTAGGAAAAGACTTCATTAAAGACCCAGGTTTAAATAGAACTCTACTTGGCGACGGTCTTGCGACAATGTTCGCAGGTTTCATTGGTGGACCAGCCAATACGACATACGGTGAGAACACAGGCGTGCTTGCAATCACGAAGAACTACGATCCTAAAATTCTAAGGATTGCTGCCATCTTCGCAATCGTTCTTGGTATGGTGGCTAAGCTAGGGGCTGTCCTAAAGACAATTCCAGTGCCAGTCATGGGCGGAATCAGCTTGATGCTCTTCTCTATGATAGCACTTGTCGGATTTAGAACAGTACGCGACAATAAAGTTGAGATGAACTGGAAGAACACGACTGTAATGGGATCTATCCTGATCCTAGGTTTTGGAGCATCTTATATCCAAAGTCTAACAGGTATCACTCTAGCCATTCCTGTGACTGAGACAGTGAGCATTTCAGGTCTAAGTTTTGCAGCGATCGTCGGTGTGACGCTAAACGCTGTTCTTAACAGATAGGAACTTATCAGTAAAGCAAAATAGATAGAATAAATGAAACCCTGAGGGCTTTTGAATGAAAGCTTTCAGGGTTTTTTTAATATAAGGCGGGTATATAGTTTTTTACAGGTGAATTTGTTACAATGTAGTGGAAGAAAGTGAAAGTGGGTTAAGGCTATGAAATCTATAAAAATTCTGGCTTGGTTGGGCCTTATTTTAATGAGCGGTGCCATAATATATGGCTTTTTATATGGGGATTTTTCAGGAGAAGGTGGTCGCCTCTTAAGCATGACATGGGGCCAAGTCACTTTGATTGACCTCTATATATCTTTTTCTATATTCATAGCCTGGGTCATTTATAGGGAAAAAACCTATTTTTCAAAGGGTGTTTGGACACTTCTCATATTGACTCTGGGGAGTTATGCCGTTTGCTTATATATTCTAATCGCTGCATACAGGTGTAGAAATACGCCTAAACTTTTCTTCATGGGCAGTCATAGGGGATAGGAAAAGGACCTTGCTATTGTGGTGTAGGTGGTGAAGGGATGAAAAATAGTGATAAATGGATAAAAAGACTCGATGTTTGCCGATTGATTGTAGCCCTTTCGGGCCTTGCTGTTATTGGTGGACATATGGCGCAAATTCAGGGTGTGAGTCTTGACTATATGATGAGTGATGTTGTTGCGGTCTATGTCCTTTTACTGGGGATGAAAACCCTTCTCGTGGGACGCAACCGCAATCTAGGCTGGTTTTACGTCTTTTTTTCCCTTGTTATGATCACTTCAGTGAATATGATTTGGTTGAAGTTTGGCTCGTGAGACTAAGATGTAAGACAATGACCACAGGAGTGCAAAACCATATGATAAATAATTTAGGCATCAACACAGTGCATGTTGATATAAGAAAACTAGAAGATCTGGGGCTTAAACGCGTTGAGATGTGTCTAGGACGAATGGGCAGTGCATCTGACAGGCTGTATAAAATGCTTGAGGAAATTAAACTTGCAAAAGAAATGCAGATTCCTTTTAGTATACATTTGCCCATGGTTATAAGTGATGACTTTGTAGGAGACTATTTGGATGTGTTCTTTCTGGATCCAGATCCAGAAAAGCGGGAAATGTCCTTTAGAACGCTAGAGGAAAACCTCATAGAAATGGCAAAGATCAAACCGGATTACTGTGTCCTGCATTTTGCAGGTGTATACCGAGAAAAAAAGGAAGCGTTTCCTGACTTTGAGCTTGTGTTAAATGAAGCGCTTAAACGGATTAATGACCTATGCCAAAGCTACAACACGAAAGTTTTGCTTGAATATATGGGGTCAAATATCAGGTTTTCAGATTATATGGATTGGATTAGAGTCACAAGGGATTTGTCCCATGTGGGCCTTATTACAGACACTGGTCATCTTTACTTTGCCAGCCTTATCCACGGGTTTGATTATATGCAGGCCCTGGATCGATTGGCATCAGCGTCTGAGGCCTTTCATATTTGGACGACAAAGGGTCAAAAGACTTATGGGGAGTCTGAGTACTACAAAAAATATCACCACATAATACCCCACGCAGAGCAGTTTAAAGAGGGGGACTGGGCTTTTGATACCAAATCGGTTTTTGAACGCATTGCCAAGGAAAGAAAGCCAATTATAATTGAAGCATCAACAGTTTATAAGGGAAAGACATATTTTTACCAAGGTATTGAATCTGTCATTTCCATTCTAGAAAACATGTAAGCCTTATAAAAAAATAGACTAATGTTACTCGTTGATTACGAATGTTAACGGTAGATTACAAAGTGATACAAGTCCATGACATATGGGCTTGTTTTCTTTTTGTTCACATATATGAAGGCTATAATAAAGACAAATAATACAGAGAACAATGAAGCGCATGAGACGATACATAACGGAAAGGACGGTGGCTTCATGGAAGTGATTGGTGTAATTGGCTTGATCGTACTCTATAAGCTACTGGATCAGCCGACAAATATAGCAGAAGTATATAACATTCACGAGAGCGTTGAAGAATAAAGAATGGGAATCCCCTCCCCATTCTTTATGGCTTCAGCGTTTTTTTTCGAAAATAGAACATAATGCAAGGATATCATGGCTTCGGTGATATGAAGCTGACGCCATATACAGCCCAAAATCCCCACTGGACGATTCCAGTGGGGATTCATTTGGAGATTCTAGTTTTTGAGCGCTTTCTCCAGTTTGCGTTTGTTAAAGCCGACGATTATATCCTCATCTATAAAAAATGTCGGTACGCCGAGAATGCGCTTGTCTATAAGTTCTTTACGCGCTTCCATATCTTCACGCACGTTTTTTTCTTCAAAGTCAAGACCTTGGGCCTGCAAGTAGTCACGGGCGTTGGCGCAGTGAGGACAGGCTGTCGTGGTGAATAAGATAATTTTCTTCATGTGCCAGCCTCCATTCAAAATAGGAAAACCTTTTCACTCTTTATTTATATACCCCTTTTTTAGCTTTTTCTACACATGTAATTTGTGGATCCGCAGTTGTATAAAACTTGCAGATTATTTCGAGTTCCTATATAATCAAGAATGCAGATTATGTTAACCGTTTTTCTGCGGATAAAAGCATTTGGAGGATAAAATGCATATAAACGACATCAATAAAGCCATTGTACTGGCTGAGAAGTCCCGTTTGTTCGATCAATTGAATCAAATGTATGACAACCTTCCTCAGGGACAATGTGAAGGGTGTACAGCTTGTTGCAGGGAATCGGTTCCAGCATTTTTCATTGAATACATTAATATAATTAATCATCTTAAAAAAGACAAAGCAAAGTTTGAAACCTTATGGCCAAGGCTCATTGACTTCTATTTCACAGAGCTAACCGAGAAAAAAGGATGTCCATTTCTAGATGAAGGCAATAGATGCAGCATATATTCCGTACGGCCTTTACCCTGTCGTCTCTTCGGCTTTTCTTCGTATGAAGGCTATGAAGAAAACCTACGCCAAGTGACGAAAAACAATAGGGAAGTGAAGAAATACTATAAAAATGCCTATCGTATAACACTGCCAGATGAAGTCGTTGAGTATAAAGTTCCGTTCTGTACGGATTTTATACCAGAAAGAACAATCCATAGTGAAGAAAGACTGGATTATGCCGATGTATTATTCGGTCTTGATTCCAGGTTTTTAATGGGTGGAATGTTAGACCCTGAAATGATTAACATGACACTTATTCATTGGTTTGCTTTTCTAGCCTATGATGAGGAAGATGCTGGGGACTACAGAATTCAGATAAGTCGTGAAATTCTGGATACAGGTGGGTCGAAAACCTTGAAAAAGCTCTTAAAATCGCCTGCACCACAAATTTAAAGATTGACAAGTAAAAAAATATCGTCCCGCTGTTGACAACGTCTTTCAAAGTAGTGTATAATATTTGACTTTGTGTCAAATTAGTGATATACTATTGTAAGTGACTGATTAGGATGGTGATGCATTTGGCAACAAAGCAGACGCTTACAGAGATCAAACAATGCGTTGAGAACTGTATAGGGCAAAGGGTTGTTCTACGCACAAACATGGGTAAACGAAATGCTAAAGAAAATGAAGGCACAGTTGAAGAAGTTTATCCAAGTATCTTTATCGTAACTGTCGATGAAGGGCTAGATCGCCAAAGACGTGTATCTTATAGTTATTCAGACATACTAACCGAGACTGTAGAAATTATGATTTGTTCTACAGATCAAAGAATCGAAGCATCGTAATTTCTAAATACACGTAACAGTTCAATAGTTAACACGTATGACCCCAGACAATTTATGTGGCTTTCACATCTTGTGTAAGTTTGACACGTAAGCTGGGCTTAAGAAAAATGCTGCGCCTGCCAAAACAGGTGCTTTTTTCTTTTTTCCGAGTAAATGACTTGATAGAAGAGATTATTTTTAATCGGATTTTAAGGAAAAAGATGAATCATTTGTATATCCTGTAGTTAGGAGGGATGTCATGATGAGTTTTATAGTTTTACTGGCGCTTGTGGTTTTGTTTGCCGTTTATTATTCCTTTAGACTCTCAGGTGGTTATGAATGGATAAAGGGGAATGGACACGTCGTGGGCGTATCAGAAGATGTGGATTCATTTTCCCAGTTGCATGTCCACCATGGTTTTGAAGTGGATATAAGAGAAGGCGACTCAACCAGTGTCACAATGAGCTTAGATGAGAATCTCGTGCCCTATCTTGATGTTTACACAGAACTTGAATGTCTACATATTGGACTAAAAAAAGATGTCGTCATTAAGGGCGGAACCCTGCATGCGACCGTTTTTGTGAAGGACTTGAACCTATTAAAAGGATCAGGTGCTGTTATTGTCAGCGTGGATGAAAAGGCCCTAAGTCGAAAAAAATTCACAGCTAGACTGTCTGGTGCAAGTATGCTAAAGGGCTGTATAGACACTGAAGAGGTCTCTATAATTAACTCTGGTGCTTCAGGTTCAGATCTTAAGCTGACAGCAAGCAAGCTCACTTTGAATGTTCAGGGAGCCTCTGATTTCAAAATAGCTGGAAGTGCGGACGATTTAGACCTCACAGTGGGTGGTGCAAGCTCAATAAGGGGTAAGAATTTTGGTGCAAGTCGGGCTAAACTTGATTTAAAAGGTGCATCAAGTGTCAAAATAGGTGTTAAGTCACATATAGATATAAGCGCTGCGGGAGGTTCTGATATATCCATACTTGGAAATCCCCAAAAGGGTTTATACGATTTAAGTGGTACATGCAGTGTGAAGTTTAAGGGGTAATCCCCTGATTAGAAGAGCATTACAGACTGTCGATCTCGTCGGCAGGCGTTTTATATATTGAGGTGTTATATAGATTTATATAAAAAAGAAAAATAGAGCCCCAAAGGTCTACGCGTGTAGACCTTTGGGGCTTTCCTGTTATCTGAATGCATCCAGACAACATAGCCAATCAAGTCACAGAGAATAAAAATTTTATTGTAGTGTTTTGAAAATCGAAACAATTGCCCACACAATTCTAAAATCAAAAAATATTCAAAAAATTTAAAAAAATTATTATTCATTTTGAATAATAAGTATTCGATCATTACAAATAATGGGTATTGACAAAGTGGTGCCAAGTGGGCATGAACAGTCAATCCACAAAAAGAGGTGGAATTAAATTGAAAATTATTCAATGGATGAATATTCGTTGGAATGGCAAAAGGAGTATTAAATGGACTGAAAGGCTGAAGTCCTTGTGTTGCAATGACTTGGTTAATTAAGTATACTTTGAAGCGTAAGGAAGAGGTCATGAATAAAATGGTAATTAATAACAAAATAAGTCGAATCATAGGTGAGAGGAGTCTTTATGAGTCAAGATAAGAAATTACAGGTCTATTCAGAAATTGGAAAATTGAAGCGTGTATTGCTTCACAGACCTGGTGAAGAAATCGAGAACTTGACACCTGATTTGATGGATAGATTGTTATTCGACGATATTCCATATTTAAAAGTTGCTCGGGAAGAGCACGACGCATTTGCACAAATATTTAAAGATAATGGCGTTCAAGTGTCCTATTTAGAAGATTTAATATCACAGACGCTTGATAATGGAGATGTCAAAGAGCGATTTATCAGTCAATTTATTAAAGAAGCAGGGGTTCAGGGTGTTAAGAAAACAGCCGCATTAACTGAGTACTTTAATTCATTTGAATCGAGCAGATCAATGGTCGATAAAATGATGGCTGGCATTCGTAAGGGTGAGGTATCGGTCACGGCCAAGAATACATTAGCAGACTTAGTTGATTCCGATTATCCGTTTTTAATTGATCCAATGCCAAATCTATATTTCACACGAGACCCGTTTTCAACAATAGGCACGGGGGTTTCCCTTAATAAAATGCGCACTGTAACAAGGTGTCGTGAAACTATATTTGCTAAGTACATATTTGAGCACCATCCAGAGTTTGGACAGTTTAACATTCCATTCTGGTATGACAGGGACGATGACCACGCTATAGAAGGTGGCGATATCCTAGTTTTATCTGAAAAGGTACTGGCCATTGGTGTGTCACAAAGAACAGACGCAGCGGCCATAGATCATTTGGCAAGAAAGGTATTTGCCGACGGTCAAAACTTCGAAGTTATTCTAGCCCTGGATATACCAAAGAGAAGGGCTTTTATGCATCTTGATACGGTCTTTACAATGGTGGACAAGGACAAGTTTACAATCCATCCAGAAATTGAAGGTCCGCTGACGGTCTATTCAATTCGCAAGGGTGAAAAAAAGGGTGACCTTGTTATAGAGCAAGAGTCCATGGTTCTACGAGACCTGCTTATGAAGTATCTTGAGCTCGATGACGTTAAGCTCATACGTTGTGGTGGAAAACGCGGCGTTGATGCAGGGCGTGAACAGTGGAATGATGGGTCCAATACACTTGCAATCGCACCTGGCGAGGTTATTGTGTATTCGAGAAACCATGTCACAAACAAAATTCTTGAAGATATGGGCATAAAACTTCATATCATGCCATCTTCAGAACTCTCAAGAGGTCGTGGTGGCCCACGTTGTATGTCCATGCCGCTCTATAGAGATAAGCTGTAGAAACCTAGTGAGTGGCGCATTCCCGCTAAGCTCAGTAAAAAGTTTGCTCATAAATATGGGTTGTGAGTGTACTTGAATGAAAATTGAATCGCAGATAATCAATAGAGAAAAGATCTCGATTGATTAAATATAAAATAATTTGTATAATAATACAAGTCGTTAAAAACTATAAGCCAAATAGTCACCCCATTTATTCGGGGACAACTCAATCTGTGTATTTAAGGAGGAACTGCAATGCCAGTAAACATGAGAGGTAGACATTTAATCACACTAAAAGACTACACACCTGAAGAAATTCGTTATCTTCTTAATTTGTCTGCTGATTTAAAAGCTAAGAAACGTGCAGGCATCAAGGGCGATCTTCTTGAAGGTAAGAACATTGTGCTTTTATTTGAAAAGACTTCTACAAGAACACGTTGTGCATTTGAAGTTGCAGCATTTGACGAAGGGGCTCAAGTGACATTCTTGTCGAATTCTCAAATGGGTAAGAAAGAATCAATTGAAGACACAGCCAAGGTGCTTGGCCGTTATTATGATGGTATCGAGTTCCGTGGATTTAAGCAAGAAACTGTGGATGATCTAGCAGCTCATGCAGGTGTGCCTGTTTGGAATGGTTTAACAGACATGTATCATCCAACACAAATCCTGGCGGACTTCCTCACGGTGACAGAGCATGTGAATAAGCCACTGAATAAGGTCAAGTTCGTATATGTTGGTGATGCTCGTAACAATATGGGCAACTCCCTATTAATAGGTGCCGCTAAAATGGGTATGGATTTTGTAGCCCTAGCACCTAAGGCTCTATGGCCATCAGAAGACCTTGTTGCTGAAATGCGAGAAGTTGCTAAGGAAACAGGCGGTTCAATCGAACTCAGTGAAAATGTGGATGATGTTAAGAATGCAGACGTTATTTATACAGATGTTTGGGTGTCTATGGGTGAAGAAGATCAGTTTGAAGAACGTATCAAACTACTAACACCATACCAAGTCAATATGGATATGATTAAGAAAACAGGCAATGATGATGTTATTTTCATGCACTGCCTGCCAGCCTTCCACGATGACAAGACAGTGATTGGGGCAGAGATAAAAGAAAAGTTTGGTATCAGCTCTATGGAAGTTTCGGATGACGTGTTTAGAAGCAAGCATTCTGTTGTCTTTGACGAAGCCGAAAACAGAATGCATACAATCAAAGCGGTTATGTGTGCGACAGCAGGAAAACTCTAATAGGCGCTTAGACGAAAAAGAAGCAAAAACCTTATGTAAAGACGGATTTAAGTCATGGCTGAAGTCCTGAACATAAAACTTTTTAAGATCCAAAATATAATATCAATAACTTGCGGACATCTGGATCTTCCAGATGTCCGATTGGTTTAATGAAAAAGTGGAGGGAATGAATATGAAGCAAAAAATCGTTGTTGCACTTGGCGGTAATGCACTTGGCAAGACTCCGAAAGAACAGCTTGGCCTTGTTAAGAATACAGCTAAACCAATTGTTGATTTGATTCAGGAAGGGCATGAAGTGGTACTCGCACATGGCAATGGACCTCAAGTTGGCATGATCAATCTGGCTATGGAAACAGCGAGCACGCAAGTGGATGCGGGCACACCTGAAATGCCATTCCCAGAGTGTGGCGCTATGAGCCAGGGCTATATTGGATTCCACTTGCAAAATGCAATTCGTGAAGAACTGCTTTCACGTGATTTGAACACACCAGTGGCCACTGTTGTGACGCAGGTTATTGTTGATAAAGAAGATCCCGCATTTACAAACCCAACAAAACCAATTGGCTCATTCTATTCCAAAGAGGAAGCGGATAAGTTGCTTGTTGAAAAGGGATATATAATGGTTGAAGATGCAGGCCGTGGCTGGAGACGTGTTGTACCAAGCCCAATTCCTGTTGACGTGGCAGAAAAAGAAACCGTAAGCACATTGGTTGATGCTGGTCATGTTGTTATTACAGTTGGAGGCGGTGGCATTCCGGTTGTTAAAGAAGGTCATAGCCTGGTAGGGGTACCTGCGGTGATTGACAAGGATTTTGCTTCTGCAAAAATCGCTGAAATACTTGATGCAGATTATTTGATTATACTCACAGCTGTTGAGAAAGTTGCAATTAACTTTGGCAAAGAGAATGAAGAGTGGTTAAGTGAGATGGATCTTTCCACAGCGGATCGACTTATTGAAGAAGGTCATTTTGCACCAGGATCCATGTTGCCTAAAGTTAAAGCAGCCATGCAGTTTGCACAGTCTAAACCAGGTCGTAAGGCTCTTATCACATCACTGGATAAAGCCAAAGAAGGTATTGCGGGTAGAACGGGTACCTTGATTATAGAAAAGTAATTTATAGGTCAAATAAAGTAGGCATAATAAAAGCTCCTCATTCAAGCCAAACCTTATGGCGTGAATGGGGAGCTTTTTAGGTGGTTGAAGTTTAGCTTGTTTGTGAAGAGTTCTTTTCAATGGAAATAGAACCTTCGCGAAGCTGTGCCAGGGGCATAGGATAATCATAATAATAGCCTTGACACACGTCACAACCATAATTAATAAGCAGGTCGGCTTCTTTTTTTAGCTCAACACCTTCTGCAACAACCTTAAGCCCCATACCACGGGCCAGTTGAATAATGTTCTTAATCACATTTTGACGTTTGCTGTCCTCGTGGAAATTGTGAATGAAGCTTCTATCAAGCTTCAGTTCATCAATCGGCAGTTCAATAATATGGCTGAGGGATGAATATCCGGTGCCAAAGTCATCAAGACTAATCCGTAGACCCAGTTCACTCAGGGTGGCGAGTGTTTTTCGAACCGACTTGATGTCGTGTATCAGCGATGTTTCTATAATCTCAATAGTTAGCTGTCCTGGTCGTATGCAGTGGGCTTCTATGGCCTGTTTGACCGAAGGAATAAAGGTAGGATGCAGAAGTTGTATGGCTGAAACATTAAGGGATGTGTGCATGGCTTTTCCATTGGCCTGCATAAGCCCAATGTCTCGACACACCTGATCTAGAACCATTTTACCAATAGGTATAATGAGACCCGTTTCCTCAGCAATAGGAATAAAATCAGCTGGTGAAATCTTTTGTTTATTCCATGTCCAGCGCAAAAGAGCCTCCACGTGAATGGCATTTGTCTTAGTGTTTTGAACAAGGGGCTGATAATAGACTTCAAAATTATCGCTCATATGTGAATTTTCTAGGGCATTGATTAAGTTGTGGCGTTGTTCCAGTTCTTCCATCATCCTATTGTTGAATGTGGCATACTGGTTTTTTCCGTTGGATTTTGCATACTCAAGGGCAATGTCGGAACACTTTAATATATTCTCAACATCCTGGGCATAGTTGGATGGAAAATAACTAATGCCCATACTGCATGTAATCCTTAGATGTGTTTTTTTCCAGCTGAGCTTACCGTCAAATTCAGACTGTATCATCTGAGCCAAATTTTCCGCCTCTGAAGATGCTTCAGTGATGATGACGAACTCATCCCCGCCAAACCTAAAAAGATGGGCGTGGTCAGGTAGTATGCTCATAAGTTGCTTGCTTATTTTGCTAAGAACTTCGTCTCCGGTGAAAAAACCCATTAAGTCATTAATGATTTTAAAATTATCGATGTTGAGGGAGATAATGGCGTGTTTGGTGCCCTTATCAATGGCCTTGTTTAAATGATCCAGCATAGAGGAAAAATTGGGCAGGCCTGTTTTTATATCAAATAGGGACAACTGGGTGATTTGAGCTTTGGCATATTTTTCATGATCGACATCCTTAAAGGAGCCGTGAATATTAGTATGAGCCTGCTCAGAAACAACCTGAAAACGGACCCGAACCCATTTGTAACTCTGATCAGCCTGCTTTAAGCGAATTTCAAATTCGTTGTTGTGTGCACTCAGTGAACGTATTTTCTTGCGAAGGGCCTCGAAATTTTCTGGAATCCAACTTTCAGGAAGCTTTCGCCAGTCCTGGGGATGGACACGACCTATCCAAAAATCGGCCGCATGTTCAATGGTGTTGCTTTCTATGCATAGCCAAGCCTGTAAGGGTCTTGAGACAATCGTTGTATCCGATTCAAGCTGGAATTCCCAAAGGCCATCTTCAGTGAGGTCAACTGCTGTTTGAAACTGTCCCTCTTCCACAAGTGATTCAAACCTGGAAAAGAGATCTAGATCTTCGTTCCTTAGGTTGTCTTTTGAAGTTTTAGAATTGCTGTATAGTATGACAGAGACGAAACCCAGCGAAGCGCCAGCACATGCCGGTGAAAGTAGGACCTGTGCGTCAAATCCCCTAATGGTGACTGCAAGCCCAAGGAGAAAAAGGGCTGTTAAATTATATAGCACTGCCGAAGGGGGGACGTTTAATTTTTCTTGAAACAGTTCTGTCAATAGCATAAAGGCGAAGGATAAAATCGCGAAAATAACGACAGCCTTTACGGGTAATTTTATTAGATCTCTTAGAATGAACATAGCACTGAGGCTCATAAGTGGTTTTAAAAGAGATATTTTAACTGAGGCGATATAAAATTTTCCTAAGGGATCATTGCGTTTTAAGTAAGCGTATATCAAGGAGGCTACAAAAAGCAGGACCATAGGACTTATTACAAATGTACCAATATGGACTTGTGTTGTCCTAGATAGGGTAGGCGCTGTAAAAATAAAAGCGACCAGGAACCACGGGATCCCGACGGTCAAGGCATTGATATCGGGGTGCTTGATCCCTCTAACATTTATAAAACCACCGAGGGTATAACTCAAGCATGTAAAAATTGTCAAATAAAGATAATCAGCTGACAAAATTGAAACATAATTGCTTATATCATTCATAGTAAACCTCTCATTTGCACAAAAAAACTCCTCACTTGGTAGCTGGCTGCCATTTTAAAGGCCCTGAAGCTTTGCGTCCTTGCTTTTCAACAAGTTTGCCATTTCATCGAAAAGTTGTATCGTTTCGGATTGGAGTATTCATATTGGACCATTCACAAACTAACTTTAGACTATTTTTAAGTTTTATGATGTTCCAACTATTATATATGTATATTCTCATTAATATTCATGTTTAAGATTATCAGTATTGGATATGAAATGCAATTGATTTTGATCAAAGTTCGACAAGTTTCTCTGTTTTGCGACAAATTGTTTGTATGATAGCGAACGATTGCGGGTCTAAAGTCGGGTCGTTTTAGGGACTAAAGTTAATTCAATTTCATCATAAGTGGATTAATACAAGCTTTTTCCATAAAACATCTGCAATTCTGGCTATTTTTATAAAAATCATCTATAATGTATTAGTGATGTATTTTGTATAATGTATGTAGTAGGCAGAAAACTTGTTTCAAGTGACACATTTCTTCCTATATATATGTTAACGTGAATAAATTATATGAAGCCCAAGTGAAGAGAACTAAAAACAACTTGTATTTCGTATGCAAATCTAATTTCTAAGATGATATTAGTATGGATATGTACGACAGAGGGTTTTGCTTCAAAGGCTTAAAATTAAGAGATCTAAAAAAAGCAAACAGTGATAGACTCAAAAGCAATTAGAGGTGAAAAGAATGGAAACTGTATCGCTAAGGGCATACGCTAAAATAAACCTGACGCTTGATGTCACAGGCAAAAGGGAAAACGGGTACCATGATGTTCGCATGGTCATGCAACAGATTGATCTGCACGATACGGTGATTTTGACCAAGCTTGAATCAGGCATAGAACTTGAAACAAATAGTGCTTTTTTGCCTACAGATGAATCCAACATTGCTTGGAAAGCGGCTCAGGCTGTATCTGAACATGTTGGAAGAAACTTAGGCGTTAAAATATACATCGACAAGAAAATTCCTGTGGCAGCGGGTCTTGCAGGGGGTAGCACAGATGCAGCGGCTGTCATAAGAGGCCTCAACAAACTGTATCATCTGGGTCTAAGTCTAGAGACTATGATGAAAATCGGTGTAACAATTGGGGCAGATGTACCCTTTTGCATTATGGGAGGAACGGCCATTGCTGAAGGCATTGGGGAGGAACTGACTAAAATAGAGCCTGAAAAGTCTCTATGGATGGTTCTCTCAAAACCTGGCGTGGGTGTATCAACCAAGCGCATTTATACAGCCCTGGATTATAAAAAAATCAACAATCACCCAGAGACTGAATCTATGATCGAAGCCGTAAAATGTGGGGACATTGGCGAGATCAGCCTGCTGCTGGGAAATGTTTTAGAACCGGTGACTTTGTCCCTATACCCATCGGTCGGGAGTCTTAAGTCTAAGATGAAAGAATATGGTGCATGTGGAAGCCTTATGAGTGGAAGTGGACCGAGTGTTTTCGGACTCTTTAAATCATACGAGAAGGCATGCACGGCAGCAAAGCGTCTAAAGCGGGTTTACAAGCAAACATTTGTAACGAAGACCATTATTGGGGGATATGAAAATGAGTGGTAAAATGAAACAGCTAGAAATTAGAAACTATAAACCGCTGGGTGAAGTGGTGTTTGAATACCTTAGATCATCCATCTTGAATGGAGATTTAAAGCCAGGTGAACGTCTTATGGAAATTCAGCTGGCAGAACAACTTGGTGTCAGCCGGACACCGGTTCGTGAAGCGATTAGAAAGCTGGAAAAAGAAAAATTCGTTGAAATGATTCCTAGAAAAGGGGCCTATGTAGCGGATCTTACAGCTAAGGATATTCTTGATGTCCTTGAGATTAGAACTATTCTTGAAGGTTTTGCATCTAGTCTGGCAGCCCTAAGAATGACAGATGAGGAAGTGGATGCTTTAGAGCAGACACTGATTGACTTCAATGAATACCTAGAAGATCTTGACAGACCTGGCATGATAGAAAAAGACAATCAGTTCCATGATATGATTTTTGAAGCGACTAGAAATAATAAGCTGATTGAGATTGTTCAGGATTTACATGACCAGTTCCAGAGGTTTAGACTGATTTACTTTAATGAGTTTGATAATTTCTATGATCTCAGAGATTGGCACCAAAAGATATTTGATGCCATTAAAGTAAAGGATGAAGAATCTGCTAGGCATTTTGCTGAAGAACACATTCGGGAAATTCAAAAGAGTGTCGTGGCATGGAAAGAATCTCAGAAGAACGATAAAGAGAAAGGCATTTAATATGGACGGACAAATCTGGCTGTCAATACATTCTAAAATACGCAAGGCAGGAGAACCTGTTGAAGAGTATGGTTTTAATACAGAAGGCAAGATGTACCATAAAGATGGGGCAGACTATATCATGTATATGGAGTCTGAACTGTCAGGTATGGAAGGCGATAAGACCGTTTTGAAATTTAAAGATGGCCGTCTGACCATGCACCGCTTCGGTGTACATAAGTCCGAACTGGCCTTTGAAGAGGGTGTTAAAATCGAATCGATTTACCAGACGCCTTATGGAAATTTTGATATGGTCACATACGCAAGTGTTGTGGACTTTGACCTTGAGAATGGGGATGTGACTTTGAAATACAGACTCGTTATCAAGGGGCTTTCAGAATCGACAAACACCCTAAAAATTAAAATTAAGGAAACAGCATAATACGCAAAACCTGCTGAATTGAAAAAGCCGTCCCATTTGGAAAGTCGATAGAGTGAGTATGATACCCACTGTCAACTTACTAAACGGAACGGCTTTTGATGTTTTACAATCTAAAGTTAGTGAAGGGCTTAATTTGTATTTTCCCCCGGTGGCAGTTCGATAATACCTGAAAAGAAGAGGTGCTTTGTGGCATCTTGAGATTTTTCGTTTTTCTTGCGTTCTGTTATTTCAGACAGGTATTTGTAGAGGTCTTCCACCTCGTCTTGGGTTAGATAAATGTGAGAAAAAATCAGACCGCCTTCGCTGTCATCCTTGGCGTCAGCTTCATGCTCCTTTTGAGCCAAGTGCTGCATGGCACCAATAAACTCAGCCTTGGCATCATCCATAACATTTGAAACCATTTTTTCCGTTTCCGAAAGCATAGATGGGAGCTGGGTTTCATCAAGTGAATCATGCGACATAATGATTCGTCTTTCTGTGGCCTTATAGTACTTTGCAATAATGCCATTGATATTTTCTTCGTGGTCAAGTTCAAGGACGCCCAGTTTAATAAGTTTCTTGGCGTGGTAATAGACCTTTGCAGGCACTTCACCCATAATGTCTGCAACGCGTTTTATGGTGATGGCTTCATCAGAATTGCTAAAGGTCTTATAGATCATAATTCTATATGGATCAGAAAATGTTTTAATATCACTAAGGGATGTCAATCGGATGGCGTTGTCATTCGCCGGTACATCATGTTTCATAAATTACCTCCGTTTAATTTTTATATAACCCAGATTATTCTATAATTTAAGCCGTGCATAGAATATGCGAGAATTATGAATAAATAGGGTATAATTTCATGTATTATAATTTGATTTGTAAAGTCCAGGAAGCTTGGGAAAGCTCTTTTAAATTGTATCAGTAAAAATATGAAGTGCAAGAACTTATATCATATTATATCGTTAAAATATTTTTTATGTTACTTGGATTGTATCGTTCCAATCGAGATGTGTCAAGCTAGGAATTTCTAAGAGAATGGGAGAGTGTCATGTTCGGAAGTAGAACGCATTATATAAATCATTTTCGAAGACTTATTAATATGGAAAGACAGGCCGATATAAAACGGCATGAGGATGAAATAAAAGCCTTGTCGGGTGGGGCGAGGGAACGTAAGGGAAGGGCCCTACTCAATATGAGAGGTCGGCGGGCTGGTAGATTGTATGGCAATCAGCATATGATTAAATACATGAAAGCTGATGTGGGCCAGGCACTTCCTGAACTTGATATGAACGTTGGGGATGTTGTTGTTATCAGTCAAGGACAGCCTCTAAAAAAAGGCAATCCCTTAGGTACGATTATTGAAAAAAGAGCCCATGCCTTAATCGTGCTCTTTGATGGGGCCCCAGAAAAGTGGATGGTTAAAAGAGGTCTTCGGGTGGATTTGTATGTGAATGATGTGACCTATAGGCGCATGCAAGAGGCCCTTGATAGTTTAATGTATGGAAGGGAATCATCCCCCCGTCTTATGAACTGGCTTATTGGTGAAAAAGACAAATATGTGGCGCCTTATGAAAAACAGATCCCTCATGTAGATAACCTAGACTTGTCCTTTTATAATGAAAGTTTAAATATTTCTCAAAAGCAAGCGGTCCTTCGGGCACTGGCTGCAGAAGACTTTCATATTGTCCACGGACCACCCGGTACGGGTAAAACCGTGACAGGTGTTGAAATACTTCATCAAGCCAAGGATAGGTATAAGACCATTCTGGCTACGGCAGATTCAAATGGTGCTGTTGACAACATCGCCCTGGGTCTTGTAAACAGTGGCGTCAAAGTGGTTCGTGTTGGGCGCCCCTTTCGCGTTAGTAATGCTCTGGAAGACGTGACCCTAGATGCAAGGCTTTCGCTTGATCCAGATTATGAAAAGGTGGAAGCCTTTCGAGAAATGGCTTTTACAAAAATGAAGGATCAGTCTGGACTTAAGCATCCAAGTCCCCGGTGGACACGTGGCTTGAAAACAGGTGACATTCACAGGTTGGCTCGAAAGGGCAAGGGCAGTCGGGGGGTCCCAGCTTCTGATGTTCAGTCAATGTCCAAGTGGCTGAAAATAAGGGAAGAGATCGACAAATGTTTTGAAAAAGCCGATGCCCTTGAATCCGAAATCACCCAGAGGATATTAGAAGAGGCTGACGTTATTTTATGTACGAATTCAGGAGCCGGCCAGGCTCTCTTAGAAGGCTATACATTTGATCTGGTCCTTATTGATGAAGCCACACAGAGCACAGAAAGTTCAGCTTTAATCCCTGCTGTAAAAGGGAAAAGACTTGTGCTCTTAGGTGACCACAAACAGTTGCCACCGACAGTTATTAGTCAGGAGGCTGATGAAAAGGGGTTTTCAGTGAGTCTGCTTGAAAGAATGATAGACCGATATGGTCCTGGAGTGGTTACACTTCTGGACACGCAGTACAGGATGAATGAAAACATTATGGCCTTTCCCAATAGGGTCTTTTATGAAGGCAAATTACAAGCGGGCAAGGTCAATAAAGATTGGCGTCTGGCTGGACTGAATGTGGACATGATTTCAAATGCTGGCCTTTTACGCTGCATACAAGACGCAAGAGGCTTTGTTGATGTGGCTGGAAAGGAAAAGCGTGTGGCTGAGGGGTTCTCAGTAATGAATCCTTTAGAAGGAAAATATGTGGTTAAGATTATGCAAGACCTTATGGGCCTAGGCGTGTCTGGGAAAGACATAGGGATTATTTCCCCTTATAAGGCTCAAGTCAAGCTGATAAGGTCCTTGATTGATCCTCTTATATCAGACCAGGTTCAGGTGGACACCGTTGATGGTTTTCAGGGACAGGAAAAAGAGGTCATAATCTTGTCACTTGTTCGGTCGAATGATGAGGGGCACCTGGGTTTTTTAAATGATACAAGACGTTTAAACGTGGCCCTGACACGGGCTAAGAAGCTGAGAATAACGGTTGGAAATAGCCTGTGTATTAAGAACCACGCCTTATATGCTGACTTTGTTGAGAGTGAAAACAAGGTAACTATTGACTTGCCATAGGGGATAGTCAAATGACTTGTTCAAAAGCTCTTGGAGAATAGGTCTTTGATACCCCCGATAAGCGTGGTATACTGAAAATGTCAATTGTTGCCGAAAATTGGGCGGGCGCGCCGGAAATTCAGCACTTTCTTTGATGGGTTCTTTGATGGGTTTTGGAGGTCTATATGGAACGATTGTTTTCACTAAAAAATTTCAGGACAATTATGGATCATATTTCAGATGGTGTCCAGGTTTTTGACTCTGAGGGCAACCTGGTTTACTGCAACAGGCGGTCAGCCATGCTGGATGATATCAATATTGAGACGGCTGTGGGAAAAAACATACTGGAGGTTTATCCATCTTTAACACGGGAAACCAGTACGCTTTTAAAGGTTCTACGCATTGGTATGCCTATATTTGATATGGAACAAACCTATACGACATATAAAGGTAAACAAATAACAACGCTCAATTCAACCATTCCTATAAGGGAAGAGGGGCGTATAATTGGCGCCATTGAATTTTCCAATAATATAACAGAGGTCAAGGCTTTAAGCGAGAAGGTTGTGGACCTGCAAAACAAGGTTTACGGGGACAAAAAAGGCAACCAGCAAGATGAGGCCCGATTCACATTTGCTGATATAGTGACAGATGATATAAAAATGCTTGAACTTAAGTCGCTGTCAACAAAAGGGGCTCAAACAGATGCGCCTATTCTCGTGTGTGGCGAAACTGGAACGGGCAAGGAGCTTTTCGTTCAGGCCATTCATAACAGCAGTCGACGGGTGGGGGCACCCTTTATAGCTCAAAACTGCGCGGCTCTTCCAGCCAGCCTGCTTGAGGGAATACTTTTTGGCACCATGAAGGGGAGTTTTACTGGTTCTGTAGACCGACCAGGTCTCTTTGAGCTGGCAGATGGCGGAACCCTCTTTTTAGATGAAATCAATTCCATGCCTATGGAGCTCCAGGCCAAACTTCTAAGGGTTTTACAAGAAGGGGTTTTTCGTCGCATCGGTGATATGAAGCCTAGATATGCCAATGTTCGGATCATTACAGCGGTCAATGTGAAACCTGAAGATGCCGTAAAGTCTGGTCATTTACGACAGGATTTATATTATAGACTTAATACCATTACCTTAAATTTACCGCCCTTGCGTGAACGAAGCGGAGACTTGCAAATGCTTGTAAGGCATTTTATAAGAAAGTACAACAATAAGTTATATAAAAATGTAACTGGGGCCTCTGATGAAGTTATGAAGCTCTTAAAGCGGTATGACTGGCCTGGTAATGTCAGAGAACTTGAACATGTCATCGAAGGGGCAATAAGTGTTATGGACTCAGATCTTATTGAAGTCAATGACCTGCCCATTAAGTTGAGAGACTTATACAATGTGGAGGATGTACAGGTGCCCCATAGTCTGGGCAGCCAGGTTTACTCCCTTAAAGAGTCAATGGAGAGGGCTGAAAAGTACGCTATTGAACAGGCCCTTGAGTCATCGGGGGGCAATGTCACAAAAGCGGCAAAACTATTGAGTGTTCCCCGTCAGACCCTCCAGTACAAGTTAAAGAAACATAAAATAGTGGTCTAAGGGACCTGATGTCAGGTGATGGTTATTGATACAAAGCTATAGAAAAGCTATATAGAAAAGCTATATAGAGGAGTTATATAGAAAAGTTATATAGAAAAGTTATATAGAAAATAAAAAACAGCCGAATTTTCGGCGGTTTTTTATAATTTTTTGAAAACTTCTGGGAGAAAGGCTGATTCTTACTTTCAATAGGGTCAGTTTGAAAGGTCGAAGAATAGGAAAACGTTTTTCATAAAATTTGTTTAACCCTTGATAAGACTGGGTAGCTGGGAATCCCTACTAAATTGCTAGGGTATTCTTTCCTTAAAGTTGGCATGTGGATTGCAATATATATTGACGTGAAAAAACGAAAATGGAGGGTTAACTCATGAAAAAGGGATGTAAATTCGGTACGCATCGCGTCATCGAACCAAAAGGCGCGCTGCCACAACCAGCGCAAAAGATTGACAACTCAATGGAAATTTACGACAACGAAATTCTAATTGATGTACAGACACTCAATATTGACTCTGCGAGCTTCACTCAAATCAAGAAACAAGCTGAGAGCAATGTTGATAAAATCAAGGAAATCATGCAGGATATCGTAAATACACGTGGCAAACACCATAACCCTGTTACAGGTTCAGGCGGCATGCTGATTGGTACTGTCAAGGAAATTGGTCCTGCCCTAGAAGGCAAAACAGACCTTAAGGTTGGGGATAAGCTTGCAACACTGGTTTCCCTGTCATTAACACCACTTCAAATCAAGGCCATCAAAGAAGTGCGTAAGGACATTGATCAAGTTGATGTGGAAGCGCAGGCCATTCTATTTGAATCAGGCATCTACGCAAAACTACCAGAAGATCTACCTCAAAACTTAGCTCTTTCAGTGCTTGACGTGGCAGGTGCTCCAGCACAAACACGCAAGCTTGTTAAAGAAGGGGACACAGTGCTTGTTATCGGTGGCGCTGGTAAGTCTGGCATGCTTTGTCTATATGAAGCAAAAAGAATCGCTGGGGAAAACGGCAAGGTTATCTGCCTAAACCACAGTGACAAAATGAAAAAACTTGTTATGGATGCAGGCCTTGCAGATGAGTTTATCATTGCCGATGCAACGAACTCAGTAGAAGTTCTAGAAAAAATGCGTGAGGCAACGGACGGCAAAATGGCTGACGTTACAATCAACTGTGTAAACATTCCAAACACAGAAATGGCATCTATTCTTTCTACGAAAGATGATGGCGTGATCTACTTCTTCTCAATGGCAACAAGCTTTACTGCGGCTGCTCTTGGTGCTGAAGGCGTAGGCATGGATACAACAATGATTATTGGCAATGGCTATACAAAAGGTCATGCTGATATTTCTCTAGATATTATGCGTGAAAGTGCAGAACTTAGAAGAATTTACACAGACCTATACGCTTAAATAATTAAAATTGCACCAAGCTCTTCTAAATCCGACCTGATATTTTTGAGCTTGCAATGCAAATTGATACATGAGACAAGGCACCTTAGATTCCGACCAGTCTAAGGTGCACAGTCTTTCACTTATCAAATAGTGTATGACCTTTAATCTTATTACTTATTGTTATTCATTGAGACAATCTGCCCCAATTGTGCTGACCACACACGGGTGCAGTTGTATATAGGGAGGGTGAAGGGAAAGCCGAACCCCTAAAAGGCATTTTGTGAGAAAGCGACAATCTCGTCGCAAAAAATAAATTCCGACCTTACCGACCAATTCTCACTTAATGATAGGCATTTCCCTTGTGGCCCCAACCGATAGGAGGATATGACAAGTGCGACATTATACAGAGATAGAAATGTGGAAAGACGTAACAAAAGAACAGTGGGATGACTGGGCTTGGCAAACAAGAAACCGCATCACGACACTGGAAGCGCTAAAACAAGTGATCAACTTGACGCCAGAAGAAGAAGACGGTGTGAAAAAGTCACTGGAAATTCTACGCATGGGCATCACGCCATACTATGCAATGCTCATGGATAAAGACGATCCAAAGTGTCCGGTTCGTATGCAAGCTGTACCAACAATCCATGAAACACACAGAAGTGAAAACGACATGGATGACCCACTGCATGAAGACCATGATTCTCCAGTTCCAGGTCTGACACACAGATATCCAGACCGCGTTCTTATTCTTATCACAGACATGTGCTCAATGTACTGCAGACACTGTACAAGAAGACGTTTTGCAGGCGGAAAAGACGACAGCACGCCAATGGAAAGAATCGATGCGGCTATCGAATACATTAGAGGCGCAAAAGAGGTGCGTGATGTCCTGCTATCAGGTGGAGACGCCCTGCTTGTATCAGATGACAAGCTAGAATACATCATCAAGAAGCTAAGAGAAATCGAACACGTTGAAATCATTCGAATTGGTTCAAGAACGCCAGTCGTAATGCCTCAACGTATCACAGAAGATTTTGTTGGCATGCTTAAAAAGTACCACCCAATCTGGTTAAACACACACTTTAACCACTCGAAAGAAATCACGCCAGAATCGAAAAAAGCTTGTGAAATGCTTGCGGATGCAGGTGTGCCACTGGGCAACCAGTCGGTTCTGCTACGCGGCATCAATGATTGTACCCACATCATGCGTCACCTTATGCATGACCTGGTGAAAATTAGAGTGCGCCCATACTACATCTACCAGTGTGACCTTTCAACGGGTATTGAGCACTTCAGAACACCTGTGTCAAAGGGGATTGAAATCATTGAAGGTCTTCGTGGCCATACATCAGGCTACGCTGTACCAACATTCGTTGTGGATGCTCCAGGGGGTGGCGGTAAGACACCAGTCATGCCTCAGTATGTGATTTCCCAGTCACCAGAGCGTGTGGTTCTAAGAAACTACGAGGGTGTTGTGACAACATACTCAGAACCTGCACCTTATAAGCAAGACTGTACTTGTCCTGACTGCACTGAGAAAAAGCATAAAATCACAGGTGTTGGTGGTCTTTTACAAGGCAATCAGGTAAACTTAGAACTGGCAAACCTAGATCGTGAAAAGAGATCGCACCACGAATAAGAATTGAAATGACCGGGCCCTTAGAATCAGTCATATACAAAAGAAGATCTTTAATATGAGGACAGCCTGAGTGGTCCGGTATATTGAATCATATAAGTCTAAGGCGAGACCTATGAAAATGGGAGACGAGTCTTGAGGAGGACGCATGCAACTAATTGACCTGATCCGCGAAAACCGGCATCAGGTTGTGTCCGTTGTGGGCATGGCCAAGAATGCTGGGAAAACAGTGACATTAAATGAAATCATCAATCAGAGTATGGAGAGTGGAACCCTTCTTGGACTCACATCGATCGGAAGAGATGGCGAGACCCAAGATGTGGTGACCTGTACCCAAAAACCGGCTATATATGTGGATGCAGGCACTCTGATTGCAACTGCAGAGGCGCTTTATAACTGTTCTGACGCGAGATTGGAAATTTTAGAAATGACAAATTTCCATACGTCTATGGGAAAAATCATGATTGCTAAAGCCTTGAGTCCAGGTTATATCCAAATTGCAGGTCCTTGTACAAATAGAGACATTCGGGAGGTTTCTAACCGGATGCTGGCCTATGGTGCACAACTTGTGATTGTGGATGGCGCCCTAGATAGAGTTAGTAGTGCTTCGCCGGCTATCAGCGACGCAACAGTGCTAGCAACTGGCGCTGTTTTAAGTCGTAATATGGATAAAGTCATTGAAGAAAGTATTCATAGGGTATCGCTGTTTCGTTTGCCTGCCTTATATGAAGCCGATATTAAAATGATGGCCAAAGCGGCCATCGGGCTCAAAGAAATTCAGATTGTCCAGGCTGGTGATGGGGGCTTAGAGCTTAAGCATATTCCCATTAAAACAGCACTGGGCGCGGGCAGGAAAATCGCTGAGTCCCTTTGTGAAGAGAGCCTATATGTGATTGTGCCAGGGTCTTTGGTATCAAAAACATTGTTCGATGTGGCGAGCGGATCAAAGCATTTCAAAAATATCACCTTTATAGTTCAAGATGCCACTAAACTTTTTGTGGAGTCAAGGGACTGGCAACTTCTTCTAAGAAAAGGCTTAAAGGTTGTGGTCATGGAGGAAATAAACCTCCTTGCAGTGACCATAAATCCTTATGCCCCTGCGGGCTACTATTTTGACCCAGTTAATTTTAAAAGTAGATTGCAATCATTTTTAGATCCAACACCTGTCTTTGATGTTATGGAAGGGAATCCTGTATGATGTTTATCAGCAAAGAAGCCATGGAAAAAATCGGTGCTAAATTTGTAATAGACCGCATACAGACCCAAACACCTTATGGCAATAAGGCTAAGAAGGAAATGAAACCATATGAGATTGGGCAAGAAGAGGATCTTCGACAGCATCTCAATATAATAGAAGAGGTTACAAGGCTTATCGGAAACCACCGTTATACCTTCGTTGAAATACGAAACCAATTTAAAAAACTCAAGGATTTATCAGGTTCTTTTGAACGGATTCAATCGGGAGAGGCTTTATCTGTTCCAGAACTTTTCGAAATAAAGAGTTTGACCATTGGTATTCGAGAGATTGCCGGAGCCATGGAAGGGCTTGTTTGGGATGTGCCGGCGTCCTTGAAGGTTGAAAGGTTAAATGAGGTGGAAGCTTTACTTGATCCGGAAAGCCAGGGCATCAACACATTTTACCTTTATGATGCTTACTCTGAAGAACTTTCGTCCGTAAGAAAGGCCATTAAAAAGCTTGATGATGAATTAAAGTTTATTGGAAAAGAGAAACGCCTTCGAGTTGAAGATAAACTGGGCATTCGAGTTAGACCCAATGGCGAGGTCACTGTCAGTAAGGAAAACAAAGAAATGATACATGCGCTGGAGGCTTGCGAAGATCTGAGTTACAGTGCAGAAACATACATGAATATCACCTATAGAATCAGGGAAGATGAGAGAGTGGATGCCATTCAAGCTCAAAAAGAACAACTGATTCAAGAGGAGGACGCTGAGAATTATCGGGTCCGCGAAATGTTATCAGAGTCTTTAAAAGATCATGTGGATGCCCTTATTCGAAACACAGGAGCCATTGGTCAATTTGATTTGATCATTGCCAAGTGCTATTTCGGCATTGGATTTAACTGCATTAAGCCAACAATACTGGATACATCATCAAACAGGATCTTCCATCTGAATATTGAAAAGGGAAGACATCCTGCCGTGGAAGAGAGACTAAAGCGCGAGGAAAAGGCTTATAAACCCGTCTCCATACAGGTTAACGAGGGGGTTACCTGTATAACAGGGGCAAATATGGGCGGGAAAACAGTCACGCTGAAAATGATCGGAAACCTAGTTTGGCTGGCTCAAATGGGACTCTTTGTTCCTGCTGAGAGCATGAGTCTCTCCCTCAGAAACTTTATATTTGTATCCATAGGTGATGAACAGGACGTTGATCTTGGCCTATCAACATTTGGCGGAGAAATCGTGAAAGTATCTAAGGCTGTGGAGCTTTCTTCGCATCAAGGGCTTATACTCATAGATGAATTGGCCCGGGGGACGAATCCCAAAGAGGGCTATGCCATTTCCAAAGCACTTATAAATCAACTGAAGACCAGAAGCTCCATTACCCTCATTACAACACACTTTGATGGGCTGGCCGATGCTGATGATGTCATGCATCTTCAGGTTTGCGGCCTGCAGAATGTGGACTTCTCTAAACTTAAAAATGAAATTGATGATCCTGAAGTGGGGATGGATATTCTCCATGATCTTATGGACTACCGGCTCAAGGTCATTCATAACCCACAGGAAGTGCCTAAAGATGCCGTGCGAATTGCCCATCTTATGGGGCTGGATCAAGACATTTTAGAAGACGCACGCAGTATACTCAATGAATTTAATCAAGAAGAATCGTTATAAACCCGCATAAGTTTGACGCAGGGTTCGTAGAAATAGGAAAATGAAAGGATGGCGGAAGAATATGCAGAGTAAATTAAATCTGGATTTCAGCCTTGTAGAAAAGGCCCGCGCTTCAGCTGGTAAGATCGCTGAAGACATGCAGCAATTTATTGATCAGCATACGACTGTTACGGTGGAGCGTGCCGTGCTTCGTCTGCTGGGTGTGGATGGCATCGATGATCTTGATCGTCCCCTGCCTAACGTAATACAAGAACAGATTTCAGATGCAGGCGTTTTGAATATGGGTGCTTCTTACTGGATGGGCAATGCTATGATCCAAACAGGCAAGTCGCCTCAAGAAATCGCTGAAATGGTTGGACGTGGTGAACTGAATATCACAGAGCTTGCTCAAGCGAGTATGGAAGATGTTAAAAAAGCCATTCAGCCAGTGGCAGAAAAGGCTGTGGCTCTTATTAAAAAGAACCGCGATGACCGTGAAAGAATGTTAACGGAAATTGGAGAAGGGCCAAAGCCTTATCTTTATGTTATCGTTGCAACAGGAAATATTTATGAAGATGTCCTTCAAGCACAAGCGGCAGCAAGACAAGGGGCAGATATTATTGCTGTTATTCGTACAACGGGACAGTCCCTTCTTGATTATGTGCCTTATGGGGCAACAACTGAAGGCTTCGGTGGTACTTATGCCACACAGGAAAACTTCCGAATTATGCGTAAAGCCCTTGATGAAGTTGGTGAAGAAGTCGGAAAATATATCAGACTATGTAACTACTGCTCGGGTCTTTGTATGCCAGAAATCGCGGCTATGGGCGCAGTAGAGCGTCTTGATATTATGCTCAATGATGCCCTATACGGCATTCTATTTAGAGACATCAATATGCAAAGAACTCTGATTGACCAGTACTTCTCACGTGTGATTAATGGCTATGCAGGCATTATGATCAATACAGGTGAAGACAACTATCTGACAACGGCCGATGCAGTTGAAGAAGCTCATACGGTTCTGGCGTCTCAGTTCATCAATGAGCAGTTTGCCTTTAAGGCAGGTCTGCCAGAAGAACAAATGGGTCTGGGACATGCTTTTGAAATGAACCCAAATATTGAAAATGGTTTCTTACTGGAGCTGGCACAGGCACAAATGGCAAGAGAAATCTTCCCGAATGCCCCACTTAAGTACATGCCTCCAACAAAGTATATGACAGGTGATATTTTTAAAGGCCATGTTCAGGATGCCCTCTTTAATATGGTGGCAATTATGACAGGCCAAAGCCTACAGCTTCTTGGTATGCCAACTGAAGCCATTCATACACCACTGCTACAGGATAGAAAACTTTCTATTGACAATGCCAAGTATATTTTCAACAACATGCGAAATCTTGGTGATGAAATTGAATTCAAGAAGGACGGCATGATTCAAAAACGTGCTCAAAAGGTTGTTGTTGAAGCGGTTGATATGCTAAAAGACATTGAGGAAAAAGGTCTTTTTGACACAATCATTGAAGGCAAATTCGCTGGCGTTAAGAGACCATTTGAAGGTGGTAAGGGTCTTAAAGGCACAGTGACAAAAGATGATAATTACTTTAATCCATTCGTAGATCTTATGCTTGGAGGTGACCGATAATGTCTCAGGCAGCGCAAATAGACCTAACAAAAGTTAAACCATATGGTGACACACTTAATGACGGCATGATCCAGTTTTCATTCACATTGCCTGTACCTTGTACAGATGAAGCCAAAGAAGCCGCACGTCAGCTTCTCATGAAGATGGGGATTGAAGAGCCAGCTGTCGTTCATGCAGAAGACCTTGGCGTAGGCTACACTTTCTTTACAATGTACGGCAAGTGTTCTCATGATGTAGACTACTCATCTATCCATGTGCCTAAGGTTGAGTCAGACGTTATGGACAAATATGGTGTTGAAGACTATATAAAAGAAAACATCAATCGTGACATAACCATCGTTGGTGCCTGTACAGGTACAGATGCTCATACCGTTGGTATAGATGCCATCATGAATATGAAGGGCTTCGATGGACACTATGGCCTTGAAAGATATAAGGGTGTAGAAGCTCTGAACATGGGGTCGCAAGTGCCAAATGAAGAATTGGTTGCAAAGGCCATTGAAATGAATGCAGACGCCATTGTGGTTTCCCAGGTTGTGACGCAAAAAGACGTCCACATTCCAAACCTGTCTAACCTAATCGAGCTTCTTGAAGCCGAAGGTCTTCGTGACAAGGTGATCGTTTGTGCAGGCGGTCCAAGAATCAGTCATGAACTTGCAAAAGAACTTGGCTATGACGCTGGTTTTGGACCAGGCACATATGCTGAGCACGTTGCATCCTTTGTTGTTCAACAAGTCGTTGAGCGGGGTTTGGTATAAAACTTCAAAACTTGGGTGTATTCTAATGAATATTTGAGAGTATTAGAGCCGTGGTTGGTTAGTTACAACCACGGCTTTTCAGATTGGTGAATTTCCCGTTATACTGCGTTACTGGGACCAGTTCGATTGAATCACGTAACCAAGTACGCTCATCAATCGAACTGGTCCCGTGCCTTGTCTAACGCAAAATTCACCAATCTGATAGAAAGAGGTCAAATATCCCCTATACTGCCTTGCAGAATAAAATCCGCTCAAATCACGTATGCGAATACGCTCAATGAGCGGATTTTATCCGCGCCTTGTCTAGGGAAGATTTGACCAATCTGAAAACAGGGGGAGATTGGCCTCTTAAAAACATGAAAAAACGCCGGGTGTCGAGGCCGGCGTTTTTGATAAGCGATTTTGTTTTGTCGTTTGTTTAAGTTTCTTGCTTAAGCGAATTATACCTAGAGAAAGACTCTCTAAAGTCCATATCCTTCTTGTTACGAGTTACATAGCGATTGCTTCGGCGATGCAGTGCTTGCAGATGTTTTTGCCTTTGAAGTTTACAACGTTCTCTTCAGATTTGCATACCACACAGCAAGTGTCCTTTTCGCCAGTTGTGTTTACCTTTGTAGTGTTTTTTCTTGTTTCCATAGCTAAAACCTCCAAGTTTTCTAAGTGAATACCATATATTATCAGGCTCTCCCAAACCGGATATGCAATGTCAAGTGCCAATCATGTCATTTGAAAGGCGGAATATGAAATATAGTGGGTGCTAAGACATAAAATAACAATATAGGGTAAAAAAATTATGTTTCCGTTTCCGAAAACGTATTTTTAGCCTGTTTCTTCTAGCAATATGATTTTATCATATACAAATAAGAAATTAAATGCTTGTACGAAGTTAAATACAAGAAAGTTAAATATATAAAAGTTTAATAGTATAAAGGAAATAGTAATAAATAAATCTGGTTTAACACTTTGTTCACAAAGCAGTCATAAAATATCCAAATTTGTTTTTTATACTAGACTTGTCAAACGCGAGAGAAACAACTCAGGCAGCTTTGACATTGTGGGATGTTATCGTCCCACTCCCGCAGCTATGAACTGCAACATATTAGCAGTTTATTCATAGATCCCCCTTATACTCATAGCCCCCTCTATGAGAATGTAAAGAACATAGCTCTCTCGAAAAACTCGGCCCCCACCGGGTTTTTCTCATGCCCAACTTACGTCATGTGCTAGTTCGTTATACCTATTTTACATTACTTTTTATAAAATGCAAATGGTTTTTGGAAATATATTTACAAAATCTACTATAATTTCGTGATTATTTTCCTTTTGTTCTGATGATTGCGAATTATAAGAATAGTTAAAATGGATAAAAAATTTCAAACGGACACAGAAAATACACATCGATATGATATTCTTCAATTGTCCAAAAGACAACCCAAACATATCCAAGCAGTGGATGAAATCCTCTGCACCCCGAAGAATGCAGTGCCCTGCCCAGGCCTGCTTTCTTTCTTTTTTGTGCAAAATAATGCGTTTTCATCTTAAATAAATTGTTTTTATCTTAAATAGAGCTTTTTTATCTAAAACAGAGCTTAATAAACGGAGGCCTGGGTGGGCTATCCAGTCGATTAAAAAGTGACCTAATTCCTTACCAATCCTCTGAATTAAGGACTACCCTCTATAACTAAGAATGTTATAATAATAAAATAGAGAAAAGGGTATATGATTGTAGACGCTGTACTTTCTTATTCAAGTGAATGCATTAAAACGCCGATAAAATAAAAAATGAATCTATAAATTTGGTGTGCCGGTGGTAAGATTTGACCACAGATAGTAAGTTAAGCGTTAAAGAGGGGGATTATATGAATAGAAAAATAAAAACGAGCCTTTGCTTGTTTATGATTATAGGTCTGCTGGTTGCAAATACAGGTTTTGGATTTGCGGATCCATCCACTTGGGCTTACGATGCAGCCTACTGGGCTAGAACGGAAAGTGCTTTTCCAGAAGATCTTTTAAAAGCCACTATGAACACAGACCAATTGACCCGTGAAGACTTGGCCGAAATTCTAGTTTATGCCTATGCAAAAGCCACGGGCGTTGGAGTGGATGCCCTACCAACAGGGGAACCCTATACAGATACAGACAATGTTCTTGTGGGCAAGGCCTATCAAGCTGGTCTTATGATGGGTAAAACGGACATACAATTTGCACCCGATCAGGTTATCAGTAGGGAGACGCTTTTTTTAAGTGTCAAAGGTCTCCTGCTAAAACTGGGTATTGTACCCACGTCCTCACTGACAGCCCCTTATTCGGATTATTCCAGTATACCTTCATCCATACGACCGACCGTGAACTATTTGTACAGTTTAGGCGTTCTTTCGGGCCTAGCCGATGGAGCACTGAATGTCAAATCACCAGCCACAACTGAAGATGGTCTAACCCTTCTCCTAAGAGTCCTCAAGACTCATAACTGGATTAAAGGACCAGTTCTTGAAGGGGACAAGGAAAGAAAAACACTGGAAACCTTTATCGTTCCTGTTCGAACAGCAACAAACTTAACCATTTACAGTCCTTCTACAGTGAATGGCATTCGAGTTTACTATACGGGTTTAAGTGCTACGGGATCTCAGGATGAAGTAAAGAGAGCCCATAGACAAATTGTGGCAATTTCAGAGCGTTACACAGGACATTCCTATGAAACAGTGGCAACACTTACAGAAAGTCTTGATGACGCTTGGGATGGTGTTAAAAAAGAGTATAGACTTGAATCGGATGTATATATTAGTGGTGCTTCTGGGGCCAAAAGTTCAACACCTCTATTTGCCTCCAATTACATTAAGATTCATAGCGGAAACCGCCTCATGATCGATTTTGTAAAGTGAAAAACTTTATAGAAGAATCCGCCTTGAAAAATAAAAGAAAAAACCGCTCAGTGGACATGTGTTTTCCGTGTCATGGGGCGGTTTTTAGCACGTCAAAAGCCCCTATAGTGTCATAAATATTTAATCTCAAATGAAGTGAGCCGGTAGTATAATTAAGATATAGAAATGTAAAGTGAGACCCTTGTGCATAAAAAATGTCAGGGTTGAAACGTCTGGGGTCTTGAGCAAAAATTAAACACCAATCAATCGAGAACTGTAATAAAACAGTAATGAAGAAGGACAAGTCATTTGTCGATACTTTATATAAGTCAAACTATGCATCTCAACTTTGCAAGCAGATAAGTAAACAAACGGAGGAGAGCGTTTTATGAAGTCGCGGGAAGTTCGTAAAAGACTCAAAAGGGTTGTATCATCATTTATGATCATAGCAATGTTATTTAGCATCGTGCCAATCTCACCTAGGGACTGGTCTTTTGCCGTGCCGGTGGGAGATGAAATTGATGTGACGAGCATTCGATTTGTAAGAGAACACAATGGCTTTAACACAGTTGGAGCTTACGTAGAAATTGCAGGCTCTGGCTTACAGGGCAAGACCATCCGTTTTGAAAAAGCTGGCCTTGGTGGCGGTTTTGAAGAAATTGGTGAAAAGGTCATTGATGAGGACACATTCGTGAAATTCACCTTCGAACCTGAAGATGCAGAAGTTCTAGCAGGATCCATGCGTATTGGGACCTCTGAAATAGATCTTGGCCTAGAAACATTTCCAAACCTCAGTGCCATTGACCAGCAAAATATCAACCTTTCAAAATATGGTGAGACCCCAACCGACTCTGATGCCGTTTTAACAATTACAGGTAACAACCTGGACCAAATTGGCACAGTGACAAGCGGATCCTCCATTACGGCTAAGTACGGTCGAGTTCAATCCCGCCTAATCGACGGTACCCAGTCTTATGTTGATTTTGCACCGGACTATTCCTCTGTAACACTTACAGAACCACCCCTTCCTGGTGAAAAAGGTTTCCAAAATATTATTATTGAGAAAAAAGACACTTCCGCAGGCTACACGACCAGTGTGGAATATCTATATGCCAACTCTTTTAGATTCATGGAAGACTTGGGGCTGACTGAACCGCTTATGTTCCCAAACACAGGAGCTAAGGGGGATTTTGTGTATTTCACAGCACCAAACTTTGTAGACACAAAGAATTATGATGCTTATTTCCTAAAAACATTAGACGGGTCAGACCAATTTAGTGAAGACAACAAGGCTGAATATGTTGCCTTAGAACTTGGCGAGCTTCCAGAAGATGAGGATAGACTAATTGTTAAGGTTCCAGATGACCCTGATTTTGAACTTAGGAGTTATTATGTTGTCCTTACAAATACCGTTAATGATGAAATCATTGCAGAGCAGGTCATTTTAAACAACGAAGGCAATCCCGACCAGTTTACTGTCATCGGTTCTGGCTTCCAGCCGACCATAGAGAGTATATTCCCGCAAAAGGGTCCAGATACAGGATCAAATGTTCAAATATCAGGTCGTAATATTTTGACCCTCAACCTTCCGGATCTTGAGGGCAGTGGAGACTTTAAAACGGTGACTGCACCAGACCAGAATCCAAGTGGAAAAGACAACAACAAGACCCTTGAGATTGAGTATGATGAAACAGGTATGACTTACAAGGGACAAGCGGCAACCACGGTTAGAAACATCAAGGTTCAGATTGGTAAGGAGACTTACTTTGTACAGAACCCTGATGGCACATTCAATGTGAGCAAGGGCTTGCCAGATAGCATGCTTGTCTTAACAGACACCATTGATGATGCCTTGACTGATCCATTTAAAGATGTGGTTATTGAAATTGAAACGATTGTTACTGAAACGGTTTCTGGCAAAACCTATACATTCAGTCAAATCGTGACCCTGCAGGATGGTTATGAATTTGAACCATCGACTTTGACACCTGTGGTGGATGAAGTCACACCAGATACCATTCAAATTGAAGACTACAGTATTGATGTGGGCGATGGCCCAATCGATTTTAATAAATTTTCAGAGGACACCCTGATTGCCATTAAAGGGTCTCAGTTCCTTGTTGACAAGGAAGTTGATGAAGATGGTAACGCCTTTGTTAGATACCCGACAGTCCTTATTAAGAAAAACAATGACAACACCTTCACCACAAAATATCAACTGGGCTTCTTCCCGAATGAAACCGTTGACGGTGTGCTTGGTGTTATTAAGTATAAAACAGACGAAAATGAAGTAGAGGAATATGTTCTTAGAGATAATAAGGGCAAGCCGGTTAAACTTGAAATCACTGTGGTCGATGGTGACAACAAAATCATGGACGGAACAGAAGACAACGATGTCGGCACGAAAATTCTTATCAAGATCCCAAGCATCGCCCTTCTAGGAGACGGTGGTATTAAACATGTCCAGGTGACAAACCCAAGACGTCAGAGTGATGAGTTTGGTGCATCGGTCATCAAATCAGATACCATTTCATTTGTGCAGACAACAGACGTGCCAGTCATTGAAACGGTTGATCCTCAAATTACAACAGTTGAAGGTGACGTGGATGTGACAATCACAGGGGCCAACTTCCAGGACGGCGTTCGTGTCTTCCTTGATGGTGAGGAGATCACAGACCTGACAAAGGACATTGCACCAGATGGTGAAAAGATTCTCTTAACATTTACAGCCCCTCCAGGACGACCTGGCACAACTCAGTTGCAGGTTATCAACCCAAATGGTGGTCTAGCGGTCAAGGACTTCACCTATGTAACAACCTTTGCCCAGGATCCAGTTTTCGAAGACTTTAATCCAAAGCGGGGGACAGAAGACACCCTTGTGGTAATCGATGGTGATAATTTCCTTAAGCCTGACCCAACATCACCAGGAACAACAGGCTATGATGGACTTAGACTCATTGGTACTCGTGTCTACCTAGATGGTAAGGATGTCAACCAGTATGTTTACGACTCTCTAGGAAATATTGACTTTGAAGCCTATACATCACCGGACAATGAGCCGGTTATATATTCAGAAGCAGGCAAGGCCCTGTACTCTCCTTTTTATGAAAACACCTATGTCACAAGGGACTCCGACGGCAAGGTCTTCTATTTAGGACGGGATGAAGACAAGAATCCACGTATCACAAACAATGAAGATGAGTGGTATGACATTAGAAGAAACAGTGTAGACACAGGCTATGAAGCCTTTGATACTGATGGCGAAAAAATTGGTAATGTGACCCTGACCTATATCAATGGGGTAACAACAGTGGCCATTTCTGGCGGGTCTACCTTCCATATTGCCATGAACAACAATGTGATTCTCACAAAGAAGGATGCTGCAGGTGTGGACTATGCAGATATTGCAGATTATGCAGAAAGCATTGTCTTAACAGATGGTCTGTCCTATTATACCCTCACTAAAAACTTTGAAGGGGATATTAGACTATCCAATGGTAAAGACAACCTCTATACCATTCGATGGGATGATGACAACAAGAAATTGATTGCAACAAAAGATACAGGCGGTACACAAGATGTCACTGTGGCGCCCGATGGATCAAAGATCACAATCGGTGTGGACACAGACCTAACCTACTTAACACCTTATGTTGTTGACCCTGACAACAATCAAATCACAGGGGATAGAACAGACGTTGTGAGTAAGTTCCAGGTGGCAATACGCGTGCCTGGCCTTACAACAGGTAAGGGCTACAAGGACATTCGGGTTGTCAATCCTGATACAAAATACGCTGAAAAAATTGATGAAAATGGATTTTACTATATCACTCAACCGAGTTCAAGCCCTGTCATTACAAGGGTTGATCCTAAAAAAGGCGCCACTGAAGGCGGTTATGTGATCAATGTTTACGGTTACGATTTCAGAGAAGGCATGAAGATATTTATTGACTCTGTGGAAGTGCCTGAAGATGAAACGTTTGTGAATATTGATGGTGATATGGCAACCATCCGTGTGCCACCGTATAAGAAGGATCTTATTGACCTCTTTGGTGTGGATGAAATTGATGTGTCAGTGATTGTATTAAATCAGGATGGTGGCAGTGATGCGCTTCCGGCAGGCTTTAAATACATCATTCCGGTCAGTTCGCCGCAAATTCAGCAGGTTCTACCCGCTAATGGTTCATCAACAGGTGGTGAAATTGTAGAAATTCTTGGTTTTGAATTCCGATACTTTGAACCATATGAAAATAAGGTAGGCGGTTCAGAATACAATCCTGGGGATGACTATGAAGACCTGCATCCAAATGGAAAGTGGGATGACCTCCTAGATATTAATGACACAACGGATACAGATGGTGACGAGATTGTGGATATCATTACAAAGGTGCCAGATTCTCAAACACCGTATTTTGATTATTATTTAGAATCCAAGGTTCTTCCAACCGTATATTTCGGTGAAGAAAAAGCCAAAATTGTTGAATTCTCTGAAGGCTACATGAAGGTCATAACACCAAAACGTGAAGCGGGCACTGTGCAAGTGACAGTGGTCAACAATGACCTGGGTGTTTCCAATGAGGTTCCCTTTACCTTTACAGCTTCTGCACCAACAATTACGACGGTTAGTCCAAACAAGGGTCGTAAGCAGGGTGTTGAAATTAAAGACGTTTATGGTTCCGAGTTCTATCGGTCTGTTATTTATGGTTATACAGACAATGACGATGATTCCATTGTGGAACTGTCTGACATTGAAACAATCGTACGCTTTGGCGCTATAGATAATACAGATATTGCTAGAGAACAGCCAAACTCTGGTCTTATATTCAATAAGAGAACAACCGTGGAACTTGAAGGTGGCTTGACGGTTTCCTATGATGGTGATGCCAACACAATCACCATGTCCGTTGAGGAAAATGGTAAGGTCTATACCCGTGTCTTCAACAACTACGATGACACGGAAGCTTATTTCCCTATGGAAATGCTGACGAGCGGGTCAACCTACTACACACCAAACGGATACACCGAAGGGGACGGCTCAACCTATACCAATAAAATTTTTGAGTATGTCCGCATGTATATAAAAGACAAGCGTCTCATGGTGGAACGAGGCTACGCGCCAAAGGTTGAGTATGACAATATCAATCACATCGTTGTGACAACACCGTCCTACTACACCATTGATCCGGTTCCAATGACTATCACAAATCCGGACGGCGGGACGGCAACAACAACATTCACCTATACAAATCCGGACTCCAATCCGAAAATTTATTCGGTAGGGGCCAACACCCTCTCACCTGACCAGACCTACTGGATGGTTGAGGGCGCTGTGAATGGCAACATTGAAATTGAAATTTTGGGTCAGGATTTCCGTGAAAACTTGACAGTGCGTATAGGCAACAAAGAAGCAACGGTACAAGAAAGAACCACAAAGGAAGTGGACGGGGTCATTTATGACGTCCTCATTGTAACGGTGCCAAACGGCACGAATACAGACCTGGATCAAAAGTATCCAGTCCTTGTTGAAAATGAAGACAATGGTATTGCAAATTCGGCAACCCTTGATAATCTTATTGGGCCAAACTATGGCGCCAAAACCCTGCCCTTCTACTTCATTTATAGAAAGCCTCTGTCAGCGCCGACCATTGAATCGGTTATACCAGCTGAAACCAGTGTTTACGGTGGACATGAAGTTGTTATCACCGGTAAGGACTTCCGTGCAGGTGCCATAGTGGTCATCGGTACGGTAGGTGGTATCCCAATCACGGACGTTGATATTGAAAACAACGGCACAATTATTAAATTCACAACACCTAAGGATATGGTTGTGGGTGACAAGGCTGTTGTGGTTCAAAATGCTGACTTCGGTCAGGCTGTTCTCGAAGGTGGATTAAAGGTTGTATCCTATCCACAAATTGAGACGGTGCTTGATGAAGATGGAGAAGGAAGAGCCGGACGTCTTTCTGTTGAGGGCGGTCAGGTCATTACCATTAAAGGTTCTAGTTTCCAGGACGGTGCCCGGGTTATATTCTCGGGCACAAGAAGTGAATATTCCGATGTGGACCAAGTCGGAGAAGTGGGTCTATGGAGAGATGACAAGCGATACATTATTGAAAACGGAACCCTTGCGGCTTCTGTTGAATATGTGGATTCGCAGACTTTAAGAGTAACAACCCCTCAACTCAATAAAGAGGATGATCTTGTTCTAACCATCATCAACCCGGATACAGGTCTTTCGGATGGGGACACGACTGTTGAGTATTCACAGCCAGTGCCATCAGACCCGATTGGGCTTGACGTAGAAATGGTGGATGACCACTTTATCAAACTCTTTGACTATGCATCGGAAGATGTGGAGTATTATGAAATTTACTACTATATAGGAGACAAGGCTGTTCATAAGCTTATCAATGATGATTATGAAGACTTCTCCTACTTGGCAACAACCAATATTGAACCTTATAAAATTACAAAATTGCCGGGCTTTGAAAGAGCAGGCAAGGGGGACAAGATAGCCTTTGTTCTTAGAGCGGTCAATGCCTTCGGAGCATCTGAACAGTCCAACATTGCCTATCTGACCTTTGATGAATTTGAAGATGTTGAGTACATTGGAGAGCCTGACGTGGATGGCGGACTGGATGTGCCAGCTGGTGAAGACTACAGGCATATTGCTGATGGCAATGATTCCATGGTGGATATTGCCGCAGAGGACCTTCCAGTTAAACTGGAAATTGACCTTAGAGAGTTCGAACTGCCTGATACGGTGGTAAGAATGATCACTGTGCCTTCAGAACCCGTAAAAAATTCTGGTAGTGTCGTTTATGTGGACTACGGTGATATGAAAATTCAGTTTATGCCAATCAACTTAAACACAGACACTTTCAGAGAAATGAATTTCTATTATGACACCTATGGACGAATCACAGCCAACTGGGAGGACGGAGCCTATAGCAGTCTTCTTCAAGGTGATATTCCAAGAGGACAAAGAGCGGCCAGCAGCGTCTTCAAGATACAGTTCTCAGCTGTGAGCAATAGGGAGGAAAAAGACTTCAATACAGTCAATGGCAATATGGATATTGTTCTCCCTTATGATCCTTTCATGCTCAGAAACAGCGATGAAAGCACCATACAGCTTTATAAGTATGATAGTGAAATGAAAATGTGGGTGAATTACCCTGCCACACTGAACACGACAACAGATGAAGTACATGCTCGCATCAATGAAGCGGGATATTACATGTTAATGGCAGACAGATAGAGGTGATGGTTATGAGAAAAATTAAAGTATGGGTTTTAACACTTGCGCTGGTTCTTCAGGCGGTATCGCCATTTGCCTTTGCGGACATCAATGTGGATATTCCCGTTCCAGAGTTCAGGGCAGCGGTTCTTGACATTGGAGAAATGGAGACCATAAATGGATATGCCAATGGTGTGGAACTCCTTACAAACGCCAAGTACGACGATATTGCAGACAATCCATTTGAAAGAAACATCACAAAAATGGCGGCCCTTGGCGTGACCAGCAAGCAAGGTGAGGCCAGTTTCAACCCTCAAACAGAAATAACAGGTTTTGAGGCCATGAAGTATTTGGTCAAACTAACAGGTGGAGAGGCGGCGGTTCAAAATGCTGTTCTGCCTCAAACCGGAGGCCTTTCTGACGATGCCATTGACGCCTTATACTATGAAGAGTATGCGGCTCAGACTTTAGCTCAGGGACTGCTCCTTCAAACGGAGTATCTAGATTTAGACCAACCTGCAAGCCGTGAGCAAATTGGTGTCTGGACAGGACGTGCCATTGGCCTTGCGCCGATTGTTGAAAACCTTGAAGAAGTTTTTGGCTTCAATGACTATGCTATGGTGACACCTGAAAATAGGGGTCTCATAGAAGCCCTCCTCCGTCAGGAGATCATGAACTCAGGGAATGATGGCAACTTCAATCCAAGAGGATCCATGACACGGGGCGAATTTGTAGAAGTTCTAGACAATGCTTATGAAGAACTTTATGATCAAAACAACATCACTGTGAATTATGGCCTTGTTACAGGGGTTCAAGAAAACACGGTTCAAGAAGTGGGCTATGCCCTTGAAGAGCGGAGTTTGGTGATTCGAAATATTGATGGATCAGCCACAGCCCTAAAAACCAATAAGAACACATCAACCAATCAAAAAATAGACTTTGTCGTTTACAAAGACGGCATACCTTTCAATTCGGATGCTATTTTGGTTGGTGATGAGATCCAGTATTTTGTTAAAAATGATGAAGTTGTTTATGTGGAAGCCATTGATGACAATACAATTATTGAAAAAATTAGAATCAGTGAAGAACAAGATGGCAACATGACAACCTATTTTGGCAGCATCTACGAAACCCAGGAACAAAAACACTGGGTGAAGGACCGCTACATTCAGTCAAAACGCTACCGTGTTCGCACATTCGACGGGCAGACATTTGACCTTGTCGTTGAAACAGACCTGTATTCAGGTGTTACAAACGACATGATTGTTTATAAAGACAAGCAAGTGGGCGGCATAGATCTTCTGGATGTTGGGGATGACATTTCCTTCGTTGTCAAAAATAATGACAGCGTTGTCTATGTGAGTGCCATTCCTTTGTGGCAAACGTCCCTAAGCGGAACCGTGCGCTACGTTACAGAAGATGAGGAAACAGGTCAGTCCACCATCACAGTATTTGGCTATGATGATGTGATTTATGAATATCCTGTGGCTTCTTATGTGAATATAACCATAAATGACACCTATGCAAACCTTGATGATCTTCAGTATGGCCAAGACGTAACCCTAGACTTAAATCAAGGCTATGTTACAAATATTGATTCAGAAACCTTTGTTGATAATCCGGGTTACATTCCAAAGTACGGCAAAATAAGAATGGGTACTGTCTTTGCAGTCTTCCCGGCCAGTTTGGTCTTTGAAATTGGTGAAAAGCGTCTGACTTACGATATTCCAGATGGCATCCCAATCACAAAGGGTGGCATTGCCATTACCAAGAATGCCATTAAAGAAGGGGACTCAGTCAAACTCTTCTTTGACGATATTTACACAGACAAGATTTCTAAAATTGAAGTGGAAGGCATTGAAAGACTGATTCAGCAGGTATTTAAGGGCAAGCTTGGCAGTGTGAACGAAACCAAACGCTCGATTACTCTGTATGAACCAAGATACCTGAAAAATTCGGACTGGGAAACAACAGAAACATATTCCAAGGAACTTATGCTCTCAGATGGCGCGGAAATATATGTGGGCAACCTCCCCATTGTTCTAGGTGACCTAGAGAGAGACCATAGAGATCAAACGGTCTATGTGGTTGTAGAAGATTCCTATGGAGACTCAGTGGCATCTAAGGTTTCTGTTAAGTACGGTGGTGAAAATGTCTATAGCGAAACCATTCGTGAGGTTAATGATGCCCTAGGCAGCATGGAACTTGAAAATCGCATCAATATGAACCTGACAAAGGGGACCATTGTTATTAAAGACAGCCGTTTTATTGATCCATCCCTTTTATCGAAGAAGGACAATGTCCTCGTTGTGAGTGAGTACCACCTAGGCGAGAACAATGCCAATGTTATAAAGCTTATGACAAAGACAGAAAATATATTTGAACGCGTTTATCTAGGCGCTATTGAAACGGTTGGTGGCAATTACTTCACCATTAGAAACTGGTCAACCATTGATGATAATGAATGGAATGATGTGGATGATTCTGCTTCAGACAGATTCTTCTACCACACGAATACTGTCATTAATGACATATCAGACTTTGATGATCCAGAGACCATTAAGCCGTCGAACTTCTTCCATGACGAGTATGCCCGTACGGAAAACAAGGGCAAGGATGATGAAGGTCTTGAGTACGAGCGCTACTATGGCATCATGGTTCTAAAGGATACAGATGGCGCTTCAAGGTCAGTGATTGCGCTGAACATGAACCATAAGGGGCTTCTTGAAAATCAAAATATTGATGATGATATTACAGATATTGATGACATTGCAGGTGAACTTGAAGAAATGCTTGAAGACATGTTCCTAACAAGGGGCGTTCTTGATAGCGTGGATGAAACATGGGAGCGCATTAAGCTGACAGATTCAAACGACTGGTTCTCATCAGTGGCAGAGTGGAGAAGCAATGCTGTTGATACCTATGTGGAATATGAAAATGCCATTATTATAAAAGGCAATGACGTGATCACGGTGGATGATTTAAACCCTGGTGACAACATATCTGTTCTAAGAAATGATGAAAAAGCCCTAGTTATATTTGTTGAGTCGGAGTAAGGAGGATCTCATGGGTAAATTACAAATGAAATGCATGACACTACTGATGATCCTTGTCCTGGTTCTTCAAGGAAATGCATATGCAGAAATTGTAGGCTTTGAAGGTGGTGCGGTTGGAGACCCAACTATGGATGACAACACCTTTGAATATGAAGAAATGTTCTTTTTAACCGGAAAACCAATTAAGCTGACAGGCACTGTATCAGTGCCTGACCAGCCTGATGATGACGAGACGGAGTACTCCCTTGATTATGATTTTGAACTTCAAAATGTGGAAGAGGGTGTGACTTTATCAAGATCAGTTTCCTTTGATGTGGTGGAAATTGTGAATGAATCTATGCAACAAACCACCTACAAAGCGGATATTGACAGCCTTGATGAAACCATCACAGCGGGGGCCAATACCTATACCCTGGGAGGCTACCTCTTTGATGAGTCGCAGCTCATAGATAATACACCAGCTGTTGACTATTTCAATGGAAACCTCTATGCAAAAAGAAAATACTTTATCAATGGAGATCAAATTAATAATGACGGTGTTGTCACGGTGGAAATTACGAGTGATTCCTATGTGGGCTATGAGCACCTCTGGGGTCAATCAGAAACCCAAGTCCTCTTATATGATATTTCAGGGACCCTACCTGCGGCAGATGCTGACTCAGAAGAGGGGCGCTGGACGGGACAGGTCACACTTAAAATGAGTTCACTGACAAAGAATCAGTTTAAGTATTCATCGACAGACCCTCAAAACATCAGTTTTAGAGGCAACTATGTTAAAGTGGCCAATGACGAAAACGTCCTCCAGTACACCTACAACCTGCCATCTGTTGCAGATGACGGGACAATTAATGAAGCCCTTCGAAATGAAGGGGAAGAAAATATCAAGAATGACATTATCACGGATTCCACCAGTCTCATCACTTCAAAAATAAGAGATATAGGTGGTCACTGGGCCGAGGGCAGTATTTACCTGCTAACAAGCTTGGAAATATTTTCGGCAGACACCTCCTTCTTTGGACCGGACCTAGCTGTCAACAGAAAGGACTTTGCAAAGGCTATAACAAAATCCATTGCCAGCGTGGAGCCCTTTACACAGGCAGACCTCATAAGACGGGATAGACAGCGAGACCGTGAGGAACTCTATCTTGACATTGATAGCGCAGATCCAGACCTAGCCTTTGTGGAATTTGTCAAAGAAAAGGGTCTTATGGTGGGCGAGGGTGACTACTTCATGCCAAACAGAACCCTGAGACGGGCCGAAGCCATTTCTATTATGGTCAGTGCCCTGGGCATGACCCACTTGGCGCCATCGCCACCTTACTCAACAGAATTCACAGATGATGCCGACATACCAAACTGGGCAAGGGACGCCATTTATGTGGCCAATGATATTGGCCTTATTGATGGCTACGAAGACGGAAGCATCCGTCCCAATAAAATAGTCAGTCGTGCGGAAGCGGCAGTCATGCTTGAAACCTTTATACGTCATATTAAGGACAATATTACCTATGACTATCGAGAGAAGATTATTAATAGGTATTAGACAAGTGATTTTGTGGTAAATATACATTAGAGACATGACAGCGCCTTTTTATAGAAAGAGAGTGAAACCATGAAAAAAATATTCTCAAGAGCCTTGCCCCTTACATTAATAGTGATACTCCTAACGGGAACAACCAGTGCGGCCCTACCCATACAACCAGTGGGTTCTGAACGACTGGATTATTTAGACCTTATAATAGAAGTGATACAGGAATACTATGTCAATGAAGTGGACACAGACACCCTGATAGAAGGCGCATTTAGAGGTGTCTTCAATGAGCTTGATCCGTACAGTGCCTATTTTTCACCAGAAGAATATCAAAGATATAATGAAGACGCTGGCGGATCATTTGGTGGTGTAGGCATTACAGTAACAAAGGATGACCAGACAGACTTCATTAAAGTCATCGCCCCGATAGAAGGTACACCGGGTGACCGGGCTGATATTGAGCCCAACGATTTAATCATTGGTGTGAACGGCAATAGCATTCAAGGTTATACTTTAGAAGAAGCTGTTAAACTCATGCGTGGTGAGCCAGGCACAAGACTTAGACTTACAATTAAACGAGAAAGCATTCTACAGCCATTTGATGTGGATATTATTCGAGAAATTATTGAGGTTAACCCAGTGAGTTTTGAAGTGCGTGAAGACGGAATTGTTAATTTTAGACTGAAGTCTTTTAATGAACATTCTGCAAAAGACGTGCGGGAAGCTCTTGAAGAAATCAAGACCAATGCTTCTGTAAAAGGTATTGTGATTGACCTCCGAAACAACCCAGGCGGTCGACTGGACCAGGTTATTGATATTGCAGATATGTTCTTAGAAGTGGGCGCACCTATAGTACAAGTGGACTACAGGGCCTATTCAGACAATGTTTTCAATTCTGAAGATGCCCCTCTTGTGAAACTCCCCCTTGCGGTCCTTATTAATGAAGGTTCAGCCAGCGCATCAGAAATTTTAGCAGGTGCTCTTCAAGATAATAAAGTGGCAACTGTGGTTGGTCAAACATCCTTTGGCAAGGGAACTGTGCAGTCTGTAACAGATCTAAGCAATGGTGGCGGTATCAAACTAACAATTGCAGAATACTTAACAGCAAATGGCAATAAGGTCAATGGCGTGGGTATATCACCTGATCTAGAGATTTTAAATGAAATGAGAGGTGACCTAAAAACCAATGCTGATTTTGCACCAATGATAGAAGATGAAGTCAGCGGTACCGGTGATGTGGGTCTCAATGTTTATGGTGCCCAAGAAAGACTCATTTATTTAGGCTATACAGTCAATCCAACAGGAACATATGATGATCTGACTCAAGGGGCTGTGATAGAATTTCAAAAGATAAAAAACCTACCACAATCTGGCCTATTAGATGAAGAAACACGAAACGCCCTCTATCAAGCTGTTGATGATGTGGCGAGTGGTGAAGCAGACTTGGTACTCAATCAGGCTGTTGAGCTGTTGTTGAATTAGTGTATTTGACAACATATAGATTTATGTCATCTAATCGATGTATTGTTTTTAAGTTAGGTAGAAGTTCATTCGTGACTAATCCTTATAGACCCTTATGTTGGGAATAAAGTGAGTTTAAGCAATGTGTCACTATTAGATAGATAAATTTATTTAGCTGAGCTTTTATCTTTAATGTAGAAAGCAGAATGAATACAGACATATAAATAGCTAAGCGTTAAGCTGGAGGTGCATAAAACGTACACCTCCAGCTTATTTTTATCCCCATAATCCACAGTATCCACAAATTTACTGGAAAGGGAGGACATAAAAGCCTTCTTGTGGTATAGTAAAATAGCGGGCTGGACAGAGTTCATCCGCATGTGATTGTGTTTGTAATGTGACTGTAATGTAAATTGGCTGGAATTTGGGGTATAATACAGACTGTTGTGTTCCCTGATGCGAGCTTTGTTTCTAATTTACAGTTATGTTACAAAGCCTGGTGGCTGATTGACCCTCCTTTCAATGAGGTGATATAATCAGTCTAGAATCGGGGAAGTGCCTAAGCAGGTATTAAACCGTTCAGGCAACAACCGCTCTTGTTGAAGGGAGGGCCGGTTGGTATTGTACAATCTTCCCTTCGACACAAAAAAACCTACTACATAACAAGGAGGAATTGCAAAATGAAGAGAATTCTTTCTCTCGTTCTAGTGCTTGTACTTGCACTAGGCAGCGTGCCGGTTGCGTTCGCTGACAACCACTCTGCAGGCGAAATGCTTAAAGAGGCTGGTTTTGTCGCTGGCGACCAAGACGGCAATCTAAACGAAGATCAGAAACTTACGCGTGAGCAAATGATGGTTCTGATCGCAGAAATGAATGGTGTTAAAGAAGAAGCAGCAACTTTTAGCATCCCATTCGATTTTACAGACGTAAACGAAAATGACTGGTTTGCTCCATACGTATGGTATGCAGCTTACCAAGGTTGGACAGCTGGTATGGGCGACGGCTCATTCGGCGCTGGCGTAGCTGTTGATTCAAAAATGGCTGCAACTTTCATGCTGAAAGCTCTTGACTACGAAGTAACTGATTACAATGCTTCTGTAGCACAAGCTGCTGATATGGGCATCGAAATTGATGAAGCTTCTGAACTTACTCGTGGCCAAGGCTTCAAAGCTATGTGGTCTACAGTAAACCTTCCTAAGAAGGATTCAGACATAGCTCTAGGTGTTGAACTTGGACGTCTTGAGCCAACTGAAGAGCCTGCTGGCGATCTAACTGCTGGTCTTGACACAGTAGAAGCTATTGGTAACATGACTGTTGAAGTTTACTTCGCTGACGACGTTGACGCTGCTGCTGCTGAAGCTGCAGACTACGTAATCACTGAAAAAGGTACTTCTACAGAGCTAGAAATCAAAGACGTAACTGTTGTTGGTTCTGATTGGGTTAACCTAGAAACAGCAGCTATGGAGGGTGGCAAAGCTTACACTCTAACTCTTGGTGAATCTGCAATTAACTTCACTGGCGTATCTAAAGATTCTGACAAGCCAGAAGTTGATTCAATCACAGGCGAAGATACAGACCTAGTTAAAGTTGAATTTGACATGGCTGTAGATCGTGCAACTGCTGAAGATATTGCTAACTACTCAGTTGACAAAATCGGTACAGTAACTGACGCACGTCTTGATGACGACAACAAAACAGTATTTGTTACAGTTGAAGGCTTCACAAAGTCTCTAGCTGCTAAGATGACTGTTGAAAATGTAATGAGCGTTGATGGCGTTGTAATGTCTAAAGAAATTAAGACATTCTACCCTGAGTTCGATACAAAAGCACCTAAAATCGAAGAAGTAGACGCTTCTGATGATAACAACGTTGAAGTAATCATCTACTTCGATGACGAGCATGGCGTTGACAAAGCAACTGCTGAAGATATTTCTAACTACTCAATCGATGGTCTAGAAATCCTTAAAGCTGAAGCTGATGACAAGGTTTATGACTCAACTGCAACAAATGACGAAAAAGATTCAGATTACTATGGCAAGGTAACTCTTACAACTTCTGAGCAGTCAAACAACAAGAAGTACACTCTTAAAGTTCTTAACATGGTAGATGGTTCTACATCTGCTAATGCAATCACTAGTGAGCTATCTGAAACATTCTACGGTGGCGACGAAGATGATAAAGAACCTAAGCTAAACAATGGCGATGTAAGAGCTCTTTCTCTTACTATGCTAGAAGTTAACTTCGACGAAGATAACTACCTAGATCCTGCAACTGCACTTGATACTTCAAACTACGAAGCAAAAGACGACGAGTTTGACGTACTTGACGCTCAGTTCAAGGACAATGATGACGAAGAAACAACAATCTGGCTAACAGTTTCTGCTCTTGATGAGGAAGAAAGCTACAAGCTAGTTGTAAACAACGTTGCTGATACTTTTGGTAATGCAATGGAAGATGAAGAAAAAGTATCTTTCGATACTGATAGAGACAATCTAATCGTTGACGCTCCAACATATGTTGAATCTGTTGAAGTTCAAGATCTAGAAACTCTAAAAATCACTTTCGCACAACCTGTAACTGAAGCAACTATGGAAGATCCAACAAACTACTCAGTAGACGGCGAAATCGGTCGTGCGATTGAAACAGACGTTGATTCTTCTACAGTGGTAATCGTAACTTTCGAAGAAATGGATGACAACGAGTCTTACACTCTAACTGTAAACGGCGTTGAAACATTCTCTGGTTACGCAACTGATAACGCTGAGTACTCATTCATCGCAACTTCAACTGAACAAGACACTACTCGTCCTAACGTTGAAGATGTAGATAACGAAGACCAAGGTAAGATCCGCGTTGAGTTCGACGAAAAGATGGACTACGACACAGGCGCTTACATTATCGTAACTGATAAAGATGATGCAACATCAACTGCTAAGCTTATGGCAACTTACCTAGCTGATAGTGACAAAGTAATCGTATTCGATGGTCACTCACTAGAAGGTACTGCTGATAAGACTTACGAAATCACTTCATTCCACATGATTGCTGACCTTGCTGGTCTAGTTCCAGATTACGATGCTGGCGACGAAGAGTTTGATGTAGATGAAGATTATGACTCAAAAGATTACGACATCGAGTATGATGGTGCGTACCAAGAAAATGTAAACAAGATCTACGTTGAGTATGACGAAGACATCCTTGTTACTGGTACTATCTCAATCACTGGTGACGAAAACAACACTGCAGTATTCGAACTTGACACTGACGAAGACAACGAAGCTGTTCTAGAATATATTTCTGGCGACAAATTTGATGACAACGAAGTAATTAAGTTCAACCTTAAAGACAATGTAACAGATATCATTGGCCGTGCTGCTGCAAGCCAAGAAATCGAAATTAAGTGGGACGCAGATGACGACGCTAAGCCTGAAATCGAAGTTGTTCGTGCAATCAACGATCGTCAGATCGAAGTTGTATATGACGAAGACATCGCTGAAGGTGAAGAAGGTAGCTACGACGTTGAAGATGAAGACGAAGATAATGTTGACATCGCAACAGTAGAAATCGGTGACGAGGACAATATCGTTCTTATCACATTCGATAGCGACGTGACTCTAAAGTCTGACGAAATGTACACTCTAGAGCAAAAATCTCTTGCAGAAGACCTACAAGGTAATGACGCAGAGGAAATGGATGATCCATTCGAATTCCCTGGTAACTCAACTCCATACGTTGAAAACACAATTGATGGTATCGCTGTAATCAACGGTACTACAGTTAAGATTCTTGACGATGAAGATCTACCTGCTGGTCAGTACAAAGTGACAAGCGGTTCTACAGTAATCTGGGACTTCAACTGGAATGGTAAAGAAGCGGCTGACGAAGTAACTACAATTAACACTACAGCTACGACTCGCGCTACTGTATCAATCCTAGATACTGACGAAGTTAAGATCAAGTTCAACGATGAATTCTACGCATTTGTTGAAGGTCAAACTTTCAAAGTAACAATCACTCCAGATGACAAAGACGTTAAGTCATTCTCTGAAAGCTTCGAAGGCGTTGTAGAAGAACTAGAATTCGGTACATTCACTGAATCTACAAACACATTTGAAGTTAAGGGTCTTGATAACGAAGATGACGAAGTTGTTAAGGTATTCGTAAACGAATCTGAAATCACTTCATTCACTCATGATGGTGATGAGCTGAAAGATGCATCATTCGTTGACGGTGCAATAGTTAAAGTACTTGTACTTGACAAAGCATCTGATCTAGTAATCAAAGCATCTGATAACATCGAACTTGAAAAGTAAGATGTAAACAATAGAAAAGTGGGCTGGCGGAGACGCTGGTCCACTTTTTTTATATGTAATGACCCAGTAATAAAAGTATTGTGCTGTATAAGAATCAATAGTAGATGATTGTGTAATGACTGCTCAAAGGTAGGTGAAGCTTAGAATGAATAGTTTTAAAAAGCGTATTAGTGTAACAATCGGAGCGCTAGCTTTAGCATGCATTCTAAATCCGTTAACATTTGGTGAGAACATAGATCAAGAAAGTTATTTATCAAATGAAGAAGAAACCACTGGTCTTATGGTTTTTGAAAAAGAAGATGAATTTATCGCTGTGGATACAGTAGAATTTGAGGGTCGTGTATATCTGGAACTCACCAATATTTTAAAGGCGATGAATATTGAAATTGAGAAGGCTGGGAAGATATATAGGGTTGTGGATTCTACTGAGGAAAATCATGAAGAAATAAGCACTTACTCGGATGAAGCAGTCTTTATTGGTACATATAATGATGATGGGACCTATAAACAGGGTCAGGTTTTCTGGTTAAGCGGAAAAGCCTATAATGGGACATTTAAAAACAATCTGCCAAGTGGCCAAGGGGAAATGATCTTTGAAAATGGTGATGTCTATAAAGGAAGCTTTGACAAAGGCCTTCCACATGGTCAAGGCCAGCTTTTTTATAAAGATGGCAGCAACTATTTAGGACAAATGCGGTATGGAACAGTGACAGGATATGGTCGTATTAGATATGCAAATAATGATGTCTATAAGGGCTATCTTTACATGGGAATATTCCATGGTGCAGGTGCTTTTTCAGAGCATGATGGCGGTACCAAACAAGGGCTTTGGGAATATGGAACATATATTAAGTATTTAAGTGATAAAGATATGGATTTATATATGTTCGATAAATAGTTCTTATATTAGAGTTTATTTAGAAAGTTTTAAGGATTCATTCAGAGAATTATCATAATCATAGCGTATAATATGTATAGTTAAGTCGAATTGAATCGAGGTGAAAGTATGTTGAAGAAAATAGTAGCAACAGGTTTGTCTTGTGCATTGGTTCTTGGAAGCATTCCGAGTTTTGCTGAGATAGGGACAGAGTTGTCTCTAAATGAAGCTATTGAACAGGCTATCGAAAACAGTTCAGATATTCGAGACATCAATGCCAATATACCTGCTGTTGAGGAACAAGTTAGAAAAGCCAAAGAAGGCGCTAAGCAATATCAATGGATGATAGAAAAGTATGAAACATACCGAATCATGTACTATGATGTGGATGACGATTACGATAAGTATATTGATATGACATCAGATGAACTCATGGAAGAACTTGCAGACTTAAGTGTTCGTATTATGAATAATAGAAATCCTTCTAAAATTAAAAAAATGCTTAAGGACATTGATTTTATAACTTATGCATTAACTTTTGGACTGGAAGAGCCAGATTTAACGGATGAAGAAATATATAGTCGATATGCAAAAAATGCAGAGACGCTTGGATACCAGGCGGAAAAAGAACTGACTAAACTTCAAAACAATGTAGATTTGGTTAAAGGGAATGTCACTGTAGGCGTTACAAAACTTTATATGGGCATCCTAGAAATGGAATCAGGCATTGAGACGCAGAACATGCTTTATGGCGTGCGGTCTGACATACATGATGAACTTATTAAAATGTATGATCAAGGTTTAATCTCGGAGTTTGATCTTTTTAGCAGTCAAACGGAATTATCCAAATTGAAATTGGCTATTGAAAAGCTAGAGATTCAAGAGCAGGGGCTACTCATGACATTAAATAATATGATTGGTCTAGATGTGCTTGAAGAGACAGAAATGGATAGAAACTTCGAGTCTCGGTATTATAAAGACAATGTGTCCATTCGAGATATAGCAAACAAGGCCGTAGAAAACAGTCCGGTTCTGGAGGCTCTTCGTATTGATCTAGATTTTTACAAGAGCAACTATGACTTGTATCAAAAATACGATGGCTATGAGTTTGGTACAGAATACGAGGATTTAACGTATCAAATCGAAAAGCTAACATCAGAGTTAAGAGAAAGTGAAGCAAGTTTACGATCAGATGCAAATTATATTATCGGAGATATAGCAGCCAAGAAGAAAATGATCGAATCATATTCAAAAGCATACAATAATGCAACACAAAAGTTGAAGCAAGCTGAAAAGCAGTTGGAACTTGGCCTAATAAAACAGACAGATGTGCATGGTCTAATGGTGAGTCAAGCCAGTGCGCTTATGAATCTAAATAATGCCAAAAGGGATTTAACTTCAGCTATGATTAAACTGGATATGTATGTTGACTACGGCGTGGCTTACGAATAGAAAAGAGGTGCAATAATTATGAAGAAAATACTACCATTAACTTTGGCATCGGCTCTCATTTGTAGCGCCTTGGCTACAACGACAGTGTATGCTGAAGATATCACATCCATAGGACTAAATCGTATGATTGAGTTGGCAGAAGAAAGCAATGTGTCCTATCAGGTTCTTAAGAAACAAGAAGAAAGAGAACGGGATGACTATGTCACTGCAAAAGCTATTGCTGTATCCTTAGAGCAAAATTTTGATATTGATGATTCATTTACGTTTTCTGACAAACAAAAATTAGAATTAGACCCCCTTTCTGAAGGAAAAGAGTATAAGGATAAATTATACGAAGTTCTGAGTCAAGAAAAAGAAATTGACTATAAGTCGAAAGAACTCTTCTACACACTTTCTAATTTAAAAGAAGATCTGAGAAGCAAGAAAGACTACTATGATTTTATGCAGTCTAAACGTGAATCAAAGAAGACGGAACTGGAAGTTGGACAAATAACACAACTGCAATATGACGAATTTGAAGTGACCTTTCAAAATGCTTTTGTAGATTATTTAAAGGCTGCCAATAGTCTGGAAAGAAAACAAAGAGAAATTAACATATTTCTTGACCAAGATCCACTTATTGATATCGATATAGTGGAATCGAGTATGACAACATTAGACCTAGAGGCCTTTGATTTAGAAAGTCTATTTGAGACCATGCTAGAAAATTCCTATCAAATTGCACAACTGGAAACTGAAAAAGACATTAAAGAAAAAGAGTTGGAGTTAAAGCAACGTTTTAAGGGGTTTGGCGAAGTCGCTATCGAAATGGACCTTCTTGAAGATCAAATCATGAAGCTAGATGGTGATATTGAAGATATGAAGCGTTCCATTAAGCTGGATCTGTATTCAAAGTATAACGATGCAAAGATAGCTGAAAAAAACATTGAAGTTAGTCAACTTGACTATGAACTTGCTAAAAGGACATATGAAATCGCAGAACTTAAATACGATAATGGCCTTGTTAGCCTTATTGATCTAAGTGAAAGTCGAAAGGCATTTGAAACCGCTTACTACAATATTAATGATGCGAAATTGCAAGCATACTTACAAGTTCAAAACTTTGCAAACTTTGTTGAGCTGAACACTGCTCGTATAACAGCGGAGTAATTAATAATAAGATAATTGAGTATAAATGAGTTCCTGTATTTTTCCTCGGGGACTCATTTTTGTGTATAGATATGTTATAATTTAGGGGATGAGACTATTGGAGGCGATAAAATGAAAAAACGTATAAGTATACTGCTTATTTTACTTATAATGCTGATGAGCATTCCTTTTACATATGGTGATACAATCCATGATGCAGAAGTGTTACAAGACCTAAAACTCTTAAAAGGTGATGGAAAAGGATTTAATTTAGGCGGCCAGCTTAAAAGAAGCGAAGCGGCCACATTTATTGTCAAGTTTTTAGGCAAAGAAGTGGATGTTCTAAATAACGTTTCTTCCTATAATAAGACCATGTTCGAAGATGTGGAATCTGACATGTGGTATGCGCCTTTCATCGGTTATTGTCACGCAAATGGCATCGTGTCTGGATTTGAAGACGGAACATTTAGACCCGACAGCTTTGTCAGTGAAAAAGCATTTTTATCCATGTTGCTGCAGGCCATGGAGTATAAGGCAGATGTCGACTTTGATTGGGATTCCGTCTTGAGTTTTGCCTATTCTAAAGGTCTTGTTGAAAACATTGAGTATGCGGTAAGAACTGAAGACAACAATCAATATGTTCGGGGCGATGTCGTTCGAACCATGTACAATACCCTTACAAAACCTCTAAAAAACTCAAAGCGTACAGTCGTGGAAAGATTGATTGATGAAAAAGTGACCAATATGGTCGTCGCCAAGCGTCATGATTTGATCAAGGAAGATGAACTTATAACAATGATAGAGACAGCTGTAACAGCTTCTAAAACAGAAGTCGAAGTTGTATTTAATGAAACTATACAAGTTCCATCTAAAGATGATATAAGCCTCAAAAACGGTGAGAAAACCATAGATATAGTAAACATTGTTCATGATGGTGAAAAAGTCATTATTGAATCCAAGGATGCTTTTTATGAACCGGCAAGTTTTAAAGTAGAATTTGATCAAGTTGTAGATGAAGACAACAATATAACTGAAGATCTTGAAGCTGATTTTGAAGGCTATGAAAAGGAAAAAATTGAGTCAGACCATTTCAGAATATCCTTTATTGAACCAATCACATCTGAGCTGATTAAGGTGACTTTTACACAGCCTGTTGATGAAAGAGCCTTAATGCCACTGATGTACCGATTTGGAGCAGAGGGGCAAGCTCTTGTAGATGGTAACTTTAAGAATTTGGAAATACTTTCGCAAAACGACTCTAAAACAGTCCTTATAAAGTTTAAATCCCTGTCAATGATAGAAGATGAGTCTTATGCCCTTCATGTCAGGGGAGACCTGTTAAGCACCTACGAACAGAGAATGAATCAAGGTGAAGGCGATACTTTGATATATGAGGCCAATATATCGGCCCTAAATTCCTTTGAAGTGGATGATTACGAAGTTGTGGATAAAAACCACATAGAGCTGGAGTTTAGTCGACCGGTCGGAGAGAAAACTGCTCTAGATGAAGATAATTATAGACTCTTTAACTTAGACCGTGGATCCAGTCAAAATCCAATGAAAGTCTATTGGTATCAAGATGAAGATGGTATAAGTGAAAATAAAGTTGTTCTCAAGTTTGGATCAATTCTTGAAAGAACAGACTACAGAATAGAAGTTGATGATGTCTTTGATATATATAGCGGGACAAGAGTGGAACACTATGAAGATTCATTCTCTGAAAAAGATATAGATAAGGTCATTCCAGAAATAGATGATGTGAGGGCGGTGGATAGAAGCACCGTAGAAGTCATGTTCACTCAGCCGCTTACGGATGATGTTATGCGAGCATCTTTTAGAATTGATGGGGAACGTGATGACCCTGATGTGGATGATGTTTATTGGAATGAGAATCAACCAACGCGTGTCCTATTATATCTCAGAAAGTCAGACTATCTTGATGAAGACGAGGATTACACACTAAGACATAATGGATCAATTGAAGACTATTTAGGCCGAGATGCTGACAAATCAGACAGCGATGATTTCGATGGCAATGACCATGTAAGAGATCAAATTGACATTTCAAGCGCTAAATACATATCAGATGACACAATTAGGGTTACGCTCACTGATATTGGACGAGAAATTGATCTTGAAGATACAGATAATTATTTACTTGAATATAGAAACAGCAATTCAACAAAGAAATTCTATCCAACAGATGTGGAGTTTATAAGTCATACTGAGGTTCTTTTGAAAACGGACTTTGGGATTGGTGATGGCAGTGTGAGACTCTACATGTATGATATCTACGATTATTCAGGACAGTTCAAAGTGGATGAGATCAGCTCGGGGGTTGATCTGAAAGAATAGAGAGATAGAGAGGGGAATTTGAATGAAATTCAGGATTGCGGGACTATTGTTTGTGTTGCTTATTGGACTGGGCTCAATTGTTTTTGGTCAGACGCTTTCACAAAAAGTTTTGTATGTAGGTGAAAGCATGACGCTCGAGGAAGGGTATGAATGGGTACGTTCTGAAGAGACACTGACAGATTTTGAAGGTGAGACTTTAAAAGCATTAAAAGCAGGAGAAGTATTCCTATACGGCTACAATGGAAATGCAACTGAAACACAAGTCATTCGAATAACCATAAAAAATGCAGTTTCTAAGTTACTTATTGATGAAAGTTCCCTTAAACTGGAACCGGGTCAAGAAAAAAATTGTCATACAGACTGGTGGCTTCTACACCGGGGCAAGATATAATAAATAGTACAATTAACTGGCAGGTGAATAAACCTGGTATTGTGGAAATCTATGAAGATGGTCTTATTAAGGCAATAAAGCCAGGGGAATGCATTATTACAGGTGTAACGGCTGATGGTCATAAAAAAGACACTGTCACAGTTTATGTAATTAGTGCTTATGATACCGTGAATATTGAACAAGGAGAGAACATCTCCATAGCACTAGGGGAAACAGTCAACCTGTCATTGGTTAGGCGCCCTGGGTATGAGGTTGTTGAAAATGCAAAGTGGAATCCGGTCAGTCAAGCCTTTGTCCAAGTTTCAGAATCAGGTCAAGTGACAGGGGAAATGGTTGGAGCCACTACGGTTTATGCTTATGATTCAGTGAGTGGTTATAAAGATGCCATACGCGTACAGGTGAATTCGCGTATTAGCGGTATACAACTGGATAAGACGAATCTTGTGCTCACAGAAGAAAATCCAGAATATCAGTTTACAGCCAACCTGCTTCCGCGATACAGTGACAAACCTATTGTGGACAAAACTGTTTCTTGGAAAACAAGTGATAGTCGTGTGGCCACAGTGGATGAAAAAGGTCTAGTGAAAGCTGTAAGCAATGGTGTTGTAAGAATTACTGCAACAACAAAAGACAGTGGCTATGAAGATGTGGCCTCTGTAGAAGTCAAGTTAAGTGAAGCAGTGTCCAGTCGACTGAATCTAAAAAATATGGATTTTAATAAAATGCCATATGGGATATCTGTCGGTGAGGCGTACAAACTTGATTTTATTAATGTTCCAGAAGGTTTAGACTTGAGCAAGTTAAAGGCTTTTGTACAATATGGTCCAAGTGATCAAGTTGAATATAGGGATGATGGAATATATTTTACATCAATGGAAAAAGGGAAAAACAAGTTACAAATAATTGATGATTATGGCAATCGTATTGAATGGGAGTTTAGGTCATCATCTAATTTAGGGCGTGTCGAAGTGGATGAAGAAAGTATGCCACCTCTAAAGGAAGGTCGACCAGGTCTCTATATTGGGCAAACATATAAGGTGGAACATATACTTTTTCCACTCCATGGAAGAACTCTAGAAGACATTGCAATTAAAGATGTGATTTGGTCATCAAGTGATAAAGATGTGGCGACAGTTGAAGGCAATATGGTCACAGCACACAAACTGGGTGAGTTCACATTAACGGTTAAAACGGTTGACTCTGGTCGGACAGATTCAATTGACATGCGTGTTGTGCCTATGGTAACAAGAATAAGTTTGCCGGAAGAAATACTCTTGAAGGTCGATGAAAGTCAGCTTGTTGAGCCAGACTTTGATGTGAGTGGTGGTGGCGTTTATACTGAACCATTTGAAGATGGATATGAGCTCAAGGTGATTCAAGAACTGATTTCGTTAGATGTTTTAAAGGTGGAACTAGACTATGAAGAGAAAGTTCTTCAAGAACTTGAGGCAATTGAAAATGTGACAAACACAACACGTTCAGAAATTGCGAGGCATCAAGTAAGATTAAAGCTGATAAACGATATGTTAAGATATAGTGGTTCGGGTTATGCCACAGTAAAAAGTGGCTATAAAAATAGAGACGGAAGTCCCTTTACAGCACTTGTTATTGAGGGCAAAAACCTGATTGGTAAGCAAAAGGGAAAAGCCATTGTACAAGTGAAATCAGTGGATAATGATAAGATCGCAAATACAACAGTTATAGTAGAGTAAAAAAATGGACCGTTTTCCCTAGGGAAAACGGTCTTTTCATAGAACCTATTGTCAATATATGATATGATTGGGAGTGGAAAATAATAAAATGGGAGTTGATCCAACTTGAAAATAGATCTTAAAAAAAATGGGTGGACAATATTAAAATACATACCAATATTCTTATTTGTAACTATAATGCCATTGACGGTTCGCCTAAAGCAAGTTGTCATAAAGGACTTAAATGTTGAAGGACTGCCAAGTGTTATTGTAAATGGAGATTTATTTAATTTTTATAAAGCGCGGCTGGTTTTCTTCGGGGCCTTGCTAGCAATTGTACTTTTAATTGCAGGTTGGGTTATAGGCAAAGTACGCTTTAGTTTTACGAGGGCTGACATGGCAGGATTGGCCTTTGTAGGCCTTGTTGTGCTCTCCTCATTTCTTGCAGACCAGGATACAGTGGTTTGGTGGGGATATTCAGAAAGATGGCATGGTGCAGCAACATGGATCAGCTATTATGTATATTATTATTACTTAAAAACTGTGATTAATAGTCAAAAAGAAATACTTCACGTGACAAGATTCATCTTACTGTCTGCAGTTGTTATGGTTACAATTGGACTGATGCAAGCCTTAAGTATGGATCCGTTTCGAATGGATATTTTGAAAAAACTCATACTACCAGCAGAGTATATTAAAAATAATGGATTGGATAGTATGAAGTTCACTTTTGAATTGAACCGAGTTTATATGACACTCTATAATCCCAATAATGTAGGGGTATACGTAGCGGGGATGATTCCCTTTGCAGTATATGGCATTATTAAAGACAATAAAATCATTAAGGGTATATGGTCACTCACTGTACTTGGAGCGATTATTAGCTTAATGGGGTCATATTCACGTGCGGGGTTGGGTGCGCTTGCGATTGCTTTTCTCTTATATTTTATTATCAACATGAAGTCAGTTTATAAATTTAGAAAGCAAATATTGATAGGTCTTATTATAACAATGGTCTTAGTCGTTGCTGGTGATAATTTAGCCGATAATGTCCTTTCTAGACGTTTATTTGATATGGGGTCAAGTCGAGCTTCGTATACCAAATTGCAGGGGTTATATATAGAAGAGAGTGACTTGCTAATTGATTATAATGACCAAAAGCTTGTTATGCGTTTTTTTAGTGAAGATGAGCTCCCTAAGCCATATACAACAGACGGCGACACGATTTCTGTGACTCAATTAGAAGATATGAGTTTGATTTTTCAAGAGCCTACTTTAGAAGGCTTGTCTTACCAGATCACAAGGAGTAAGGATGTTGGTTTTGTAGTTACTCTTAATATAAATAAGAGATATACTATGAATTTTGTTAGTATAGATAATCAGGTTAAATATATTAACTCATATGGCAAGGTGACAGATGTGGTGGACGCCGATTTTGTTGGCTTTGAGAACAACTTGAGGTGGGGATCTAATAGAGGGTATATTTGGTCAAGAAGTGTGCCTTTAATTTTTGATAAACCACTCCTAGGCCATGGACCAGACCAGTTTGTATTGTCATTTCCTCAGACTGACTATGTTTCAAAAATAAATGCATTTGCAAATCCTGAACTTATTGTAGATAAACCTCATAATCAATACTTAGGATTTTTGGTTGAGTTTGGAGTGTTGGGGTTACTGACATATTTGATTTGGGTCGTTGGTTCTATATGGAAGGCGCGAAAAAATATTATTATTGTAAGTGCATTATCAGTCTTGATAGCATTTTTATTCTATGATATATCCATCACAACAGGATGGTTACTAATTACTTCTTTAGGGATTTTAAGTGGTGATGTGGTTAAAATGACATCTTTAGAGGAGGGCATGTAATGCAAGAAAAAAAACAGTGGTCAAATTTCAGGGGCTTACTCCTTTATCTTGTTACAGTTTTTGTACCATTTATTGCAGTAACACACAAAATCGAACGACCAGATTATTTGCTTGAGGTTGTTCGTATTAAGCCGGTTGTTTATGATTTTCTGACCTATTATAAAGGTATGTTTATTGTAGCGGTTGCGTTTTTAATGGGTATTGTAATTATTAATGATTTTATAAAAGACAACGAAGCAAAGGCGAAAATTATTAAAAAAACCAAGCAGCTTCATAACATAGCGGCTTTTGTTCTTTTGTTTTTTGTTCTTCTCTCCTTTGCTCTAACGGAGTTTAAAGAAATAAGTGCATTTGGGACCTATATAGCAGGGGAAGGAACTTTTCATTGGGTGTCCTATATTGTAATTTTCTTCTATGCCCAAATATACATGTCAAGTGACTTATTTGACTCAATCGGAAAGGGTCTTGCACTTGCATTTCTCATTATTTTTGCAGTGGGCTTACTTGCCTATATGGGATATAGTTTGTTTGAAAGCACTATATTTATGGATTTGATTACACCTGGAAGTTCACGTGTACAGGTCAATGATGCCTTTTCAAAGCGCTTTTCAACATTCTTTGCAAATCCAAACCATGCTGGGACATATATAGCCTTGTTGCTTCCGTTAATGTTAACCTATCCATTTAAGTGGATGGACTCGAAAAAGTACCTTGCCTTGAACTCGCTAATTTTCGCCATGCTAATCTTCACAAAATCTTCTGCAGGGCTCTTAGCCTGTTCTATTGCGATTATCATAGCTGGACTATATTTTCTATTTAAAGGATCAAATAGAATATCAAAAAAAGTGTTTGGATTTCAATTAATCTTGTTTGTTCTGATTTACATAGGTAGCGGTGGACTTATAGGTGGGGGTTCAATAGAGGCGGAACTCACACAGCTTGAATCAGTTGCTAAGAGTTCGCAAATGAAAGGTCGTTTAACAGATATTGATGTAAGTGAAGAGTCTGTAGTGTTCTCTTTTGATCAAAATGATTTTACTGTTAAAAGCAGTAGCGGTCAGCTGCAGTTTTACTATAATGATCAAATATTAGAACTCAAGCAAGATCTAGATGATGCTGCTTACTATACTTTTGATAATGAAGCTATTGAGCATTTTATGTTTAGAATGCGAGATGGTAGAACCCTTGAACTTCTCTTTGGAAATGTACAATTCTATATTGGTAATATGGAAGATGGACTGGCTGTATTTGACACATATGGTCGTTTGTATGAGAAAAATTCCGTTGAGCGATTTAAACCATTAGATGGCTATGAAGGCTATGCATCGGGACGTGGTTACATATTGTCACGCGGCTTGCCAATGCTTAAAGACACATTACTTGTTGGCAAGGGTGCGGATGTGTTTGGATTCTTGTTTCCCCATCATGATTTTATAGGCAAGGTTCAGTTGCTTGGAAAGTATACGCATACATTTGATAAGCCACATAATATTTATTTATTTATCGGGTATAGTTTTGGTGTGGTTGCGCTAGTGAGTTTTCTTGTGTTAGGAATTATTTTATTGATTCGATCTATTAACGCATTGAGTCTGAAATCGAATCAGTCAATAAGCAGCATTTGTATCTTATTTGCGGTCGGAATGGTGTTTTTCTTCAACGATAGCATGGTGTATTCCACTTCAATTATCTTTTCAATTTTGGGTGGCCTGACGGGTATGCTGGAATAAAGTCTAGCAAATATTACTCTTTTTAGACAATTTGACTATAGATATTTATTGAATCTGATGTATATGATAGAATTTCCTTTGGTATAATAACGATTCAGAAAGAAAAGTAGAGTATGTACATAAATGTGGAGGCAGAGATGACGAACGAACAAGCATATTATGAAGACGCAATTTCATTAAAAGAACTTATAATGATTCTACTCAAAGGAAAAAAAATCATTGCCCTGGTAACGGCAATGAGTATTGCCCTAGCAGCTTTAATTTCATTTTATATATTGGATCCGACGTATGAATCAAACACTATTCTGTTGGTGTCCAATGCCTCGGCAACACCTGTTTCAGTGGATGGCAGTGGAACGGGTGTGGAAAATTTGGTTAATACCTTATCTGCAAACATTCCCCAGACCATTACAACTTATAAGGAACAGATGCTTACGACAGATATGATGACTCGGGTTATTGAAAAATTGAAAATTGGTGAAAAGTATACACCAGTAGGTCTGAAAAGTATAATTACTGTTAAGAATATTGAGGACACCAACCTACTTAATGTCTCGGTGACAAGTGGAGATCCTGATCTTTCTGCAAGCATTGCAAACACCTTAGCTGAAGAATACACAGATTTTATTGCCCAAATGAACAGCCAGCGCCTTTCAAAGTCTTCTGAGTTTTTAAAAGAAAAAGTGGATGAAGAAAAGGAAAAACTGGATGCGGCTCTTGAAGTGTACAAAGATTTTTTGGCCCAGTCTCCAGGAACAAGTGAAATTCAAGCAGAAATTGCATCAAAGTCTAGTCGACTCAATGCTCTGAAATCTGAACTGGATGCCCTTTTAACCAATTATGAACGGGATAAACTCAGTGTTGATAATTCTATTAAACTAAAAAAGAATGAACTGGAAAACGTTCAGACCCTACTTAATGATTCAGAACAATTTATTGTACAAAAGCAGTCTGTTCTCCAAGACAACACAGCCACAGCGTTGGTGAACTCCACGGGGACTTCATCATCAGAAGCCCTAGATATTGTTCTTGAAAACGAAACTATAAATGATAACTATATGGAATTGCAGCGTCTTTTAAACAGGGCCAAGGTAGACCTACAGTCTTTAGAACAAAATAAGCAAAATCTTAAAATTACATTTGATGCAACAAAGACATTAATTGAAAGCGAAATTAAAAGTTTGTCCCAGTCTCTTGAGTCGCTAAAAGTAGAGTATGCAGAAAAGAGCAATGCAGAAAAACTCATTCAAAAAGACGTTCAACGTGCGGAATCATCTTATGATCAATTCGTAAAAAGTTATGAAGAAACACGCGTTGCTGAATCGGCAGATATTGGAAAGTCAACAATACTTATAAATTCAAAAGCTGTGGCCAATGAAAGTCCAGTAGGTCCAAGAAGAGCTTTAAATATGGCCATTGCAGCTATCTTAGGTCTCATGGTCTCTGTATTTTATGTTTTCTTCAAACACTATTGGAATGAAGGTAAGTAAAGTAGAAGGTGAGTTCTCTTATGAAAAAAGCTTTAAGACAATCAGTGCTCGTTGGGTTTGACGCGATCGCCATATTTGCAGCTTATATACTGGCCTTTCTTCTTCGATTTGATTCTGAATTTTTCGTATCTCAAATCGTAAAAGACTACTTGGACTTATTATACGGTTCAATATTCACCATTATTTTAATCAAAATTTTGGTCCTTTACCTATTTGGCATGTACAACAGCTTGTGGAAACACGCAGGAGTCAATGAACTGGTTCAAATCGTCAAGGCGGTAACCTTTGCCACAGCCATGTCTATGAGTTTTATCATCATAAAGGAGCTGGCCTTTCCTAGAAGTATATATATTATGACGTGTTTTATAGACATATTGCTTCTTGGTGGGATTCGTTTTAGCTATAGACTAGCCAGACTCTGGAAGAACAAACAATTTAAGCGTTTTTCCAAGTGTACCAATGTTATTATTGTTGGAGCTGGGCAAGCCGGGGCCATGATTATAAAAGAAATGCAGGATCATCCAGAACTGAACTATCATCCTGTAGCGGTTATAGACGATGACACGATGAAACAACAAAGAAAACTTTCAGGTGTTAATGTCATTGGTGGACGTCAAGATATAGAGTGGGCGGCCATGAAGTATAAGGCGGAAGAAATCATTATTGCTATGCCTTCAAGAAACCGCAGTGAAATCAAAGACATAATCGATATTGCCAGTCGAACAGAGGCCAAGCTTAAAATTGTGCCAGGCGTCTATGAACTGATCGATGGTAAAATCACTATTAGTCAAATCCGCGAAGTGGATATTAAAGACATTCTTGGCCGTGAAGAAGTGGAACTGGACATTGACTCCATAGCCACTGTTATTCAAAATAAGAATGTTCTTGTCACAGGGGCAGGCGGATCTATCGGATCGGAACTCTGTCGTCAAATCGCCGTGTTTAAGCCTAAAAAGCTCTACATGTTAGATATCTATGAAAATAGTGTTTATAGTCTCGAACTTGAACTGAAAAAGAAACACCCAGACTTAGACTATGATGTTTTTATATCTTCGATCCGTGATAGAGACCGTATTTTTGAGATTTTTGAGTCTTATAAGCCAGATGTCGTTTTTCATGCTGCGGCCCACAAACATGTGCCTCTCATGGAGTTTAACCCTATGGAAGCTGTAAAAAATAATGTGTTTGGCACAAAAAATGTTGTGGAAGCGGCTATTAAGTATAAGGCAGACCGTTTTACCCTTATATCCACAGACAAGGCGGTTAATCCAACCAATATAATGGGGGCAACCAAGCGAATTTGTGAACTCGTTGTTCAATCAAAATGTAAAAACGGCACGACAAAACTTTCTGCTGTGCGCTTTGGAAATGTTCTTGGCAGCAATGGCAGTGTCATTCCAATATTTAAAAAGCAAATTGAAGAGGGTGGCCCAGTCACCCTAACCCATGATGATATTATTCGCTATTTTATGACCATTCCTGAAGCGGCAAAACTTGTTATACAATCTACGTCTCTTGCCCTTGAAGGTGAAATCTTTATTTTAGATATGGGTGATCCTGTAAAGATTAGAGACTTAGCTGAAAATATGATCCGACTCAGTGGTTTTGAGCCAGGGGTGGATATGGATATTGAAGTTACAGGACTTCGGCCAGGTGAAAAACTCTATGAAGAACTTATTCTTGATAAAGACAAGGCTGTTTCAACAAGGTTTGAGAAAATATTCATTGAAAAGCCGAATGGTATAAATGAAGAATGGATTTCCAAAAAACTAGAAGCCATGCGATTTAACCTTGGACTTGAAAATGTTGAAAGCTTAAAAAAAGCAATACATGAGCTGGTGCCAACCTACGCGCCACCAGAACACGACAGAAAGAAAGGACAACAATCATGACAGACCGACATATTCCCTTTTCAAAACCATATATTACAGAACTGGAACACGAATATGTTTCCGAAGTCCTTAACTCAGGATGGTTGTCAAGGGGACCAAAAACCAAAGAATTTGAAGCAAGACTTGCTGAGTGGTTGGGGGTTAAACATGCCATTGGAGTGAATTCCTGCACTGCGGCTTTACATCTGGCTCTTGTTGCCTATGGCATAGGCCAAGGAGACGAAGTTATTACATCCCCCTATACATTTTGCTCCAGTGCCAATGTGATTGTTCATGTGGGTGCCAAGCCTGTTTTTGTAGACATTCGTGAAGACTTTAATATAAATCCAGACTTAATTGAAGCTGCTATAACAGATAAAACAAAAGCTATTATTCCTGTTCACTTTGGTGGCGGTGTTTGTCAGATGGACAAGATTATGGCCATGGCAAAAAAATATAACCTTATTGTTATTGAAGACACAGCCCATGGCATTGGAGCCAAATATCAAAATCAATTTGCAGGAACCTTTGGTCATGTAGGTGCCTATAGTTTTTACGCGACAAAAAATCTGACAACTGGTGAAGGTGGTCTCTTTGTCACAAATGATGACGTCCTTGCCGATAAGGCAAGAGTCTTATCTCTTCATGGTATGAGCCAAAACGCCTGGAATCGCTATGAAAAAGGTGGAAGTTGGCAGTACGAAGTACATGCGCCAGGATATAAATACAACATGACCGATCTTCAGGCAGCCCTGGGAACAGCCCAGTTTGAAAAGTTTGATGAAATGCAGGCAAAACGAGAGCACTTGGTTAACAGATATAACGAGGTACTTGGCCAGTATTCTGACAGTCTTCACATACAGTACGATACAGAAGAGGTCCATCATGCATGGCATCTCTATCCTATAGTTTTAAAAGACCTAGATCGGCATAATAGGGCGGATATTATCACGGCCTTAAACGATAAGGGAATAGGCACGTCAGTCCATTTTATTCCCCTCCATCTTCAGCCTTTTTATCAAAAGGCATTTAATTTAAAACGTGGCGATTATCCCGTCACAGAAAAAATGTATGATGGCGAAATATCCCTTCCCCTCTTTCCGGGCATGACATTTGAAGACGTAGATTATATTACAAGAAATTTAATAGACATTTTAAAGCTGTAGAGAAATCTACGGCTTTTGTGTGTTCTAGGGTGTCATATAATTGTCATAAAAGACATGCGTTCAAAGCTTGAACAGCTCAGAACAAACTGTTAAACTGTATATGTGTTCAAAAAGTGAACGGATATCATGGGGGCAAATATGGAAGGACTCAACATATTAGAGGTCATACAGAAATACGACCATGTGTCGCAGAGAGCTATTTCTAAGGAAACGGGACTTTCCCTTGGTATGGTCAATATGCTAATAAAAAAATTCTTAAAAGTGGGCTTCTTAAAAGCTGAGAAACTTAATGGAAACAATATAAAATATATTTTAACACCCAAGGGATCTCAAGTTTTGTTAGAGAAAACTGTAAGCTTTGTAAAACGATCATTTGAAGCTGTTGGAAAGATTTCTGAACATGTGGAAGAGGTTTTAGAACGTGAATTTGAAGATGAACTTGTCATATATGTAGATGGAGACTATGGGGAGGTTTATGATATTGTGGCTGATGTGGCCCGCCGCATGGACAAAGATGTGGTTCCCGTTGGGGATCAAGATCAAGTGCCAGGAAGAGTCCTATATTTGGACAAACCTTCTGATGAAAATGGCATTGGGGTTTTTGAAGGTTTCTTAAGGAATTGAACCATTTGAGTGAATAAAGTTAGAAAATGAAGAAGTAAGAAATTTTTATATTGATTGTGCTTTTTACAATTATATCTTAAAGTGCTTTATTCTTATTGATTTGAAGGTGGGTTAACTGAGTCATCAGGATATTGGACAAATGGATTTTTATGTGAGGTATTATTTTATCATCTGAGGTAAATGAGCTTTTTCTACAAAATATCTTCCGTATTTACTGACAGCAGAAGAAAGCATTTGTGATGCTAATCGGAAAAGAGTAGAGAGAATGTACTGAGCATTTCTAGTTGAAAATGATATTGATCATACAAATAATATATTTAATGAAATTATTATTGATAATTTTAATGAGGTATATCCTGCTGGTGGAGTAATCAGATATGAAGATGGAAAAGTAAAGTGTAGTATACAAGGTAGGTTCGCTCAGACAGGAAAAGTGTTAGACCAATCAGTAATGAAAAATCTAAAATTGGTTATCGAAGACAATAATACACTCTATCCATCCAATGGATTATTGATTTTACATGGGAAACTCGAACGCGTTAGGATGAAATGCAGCAGGTTCAAAGGTACTTCTATGGATTTTTTCTTGGATCGGAAGGAGTATGAGAGTGACTTTTTTTCACAATTTGAGGATGCTGAAAATTTTATTAAAAATCACATCAAACTTAGTAGTGAAATCAAAGGCTTGCAAAGAGAAGGCCAATATGAAATTTCATTAGAAGCCATTAGAGAAAGCCTAGTCAATGCTGTTGTTCATAGAGATTATTTGAATGACGGCAGGGATATAAAGATTGGCATTTGTGATGATATTGTTAATGTTGTGTCTCCGGGTGGGTTTCCTAGTACTATCACTCAAGAGGATATACTGGAAGGACGCTCTGAAATTCGGAATAAAGTAATTGCCAGGGTTTTTAAAGAACTAAACTATATCGAACAGTGGGGCAGCGGCATCCGCAGAATTAAATCGAGCTGCATATCAAGAAAATTGAAAGAACCTGAGATTGTTGAAAAAGGTGATTTTGTGGATGTGAGTTTGTATAGGGAAGTTGCAAGCTCAACTGAAAATGCTGGAAGTGGAAGCTTTCTAACCGATCAAGAGCAAAAAATGTTGAGTTTCTCAAAGAACATGATGATATCATTAGAACTAAAGATGCAAAAATTGTTTTGAGTGTTGAGGAACGTAGAGCAAGAGAAATTCTAAAAGACTTGGTTGAAAAACAAGTCATTGATAAAAAGGGAAAAGGACCAAGTACTTTTTATGAGTTGAAATAATCCGGCGGTGCCGGATAATGCCGGATTGTTTTTGAATAAAAATGAAAAGAGCATATAATATCGAGAACGGACGTTCAAATACAATATACTGCATGTATTTATCTTTTTCACATACTATATGTTGCATAAATGGTAAAAATTATCTTTGGAAATTTTCGACGTGAGTATGATGAAAGGATAAAGAGGCTGTAATGCAGTAATATAAAAGGTTCTAGCATAACGGCTAAATGTACTAATGTTACAGAAGCATTACACATAGTCTCATTCAATCAAAGCATACATTTATGCAAGTTATAGTACTGAATCTAATACCAAGCACTACATATAGAATATGAAAATGCACGTGTTAAAAAAACACCTCTATACAATACATAGACTTTAGATAAGGATGGATGACTGGAAATGGTTGAGAATAAAAAGATATGGCTAGCTTCACCACACATGAGTGATGAAGGTTATGAAATGCAATATGTACAGGAAGCATTCGATACAAATTGGGTAGCACCACTTGGACCGAATGTTAATGAATTCGAGAAAGAACTAGCAGCTAAAGTTGGATCACAACATGCAGCCGCTATGACTTCTGGTACAGGAGCCATTCACCTAGCACTTAAAGCAGCTGGTGTTGGCGAAGGAGATATCGTATTCTGTCCAACCCTTACTTTTTCTGCTACAGCCAATCCAATCATCTATCAGAACGCTACTCCTGTCTTTATCGATAGCGATTATGAAACATGGAATATGGATCCTAAAGCATTAGAGGCAGCCTTCGAGAAGTATGGTGATAAGGTGAAGGCTGTTTTAGTTGTGCACTTATATGGTCTTTCAGCTGATATGGATAAGATCATGGAAATTTGCAGTAGATACAGTGTAACGGTTATCGAAGATGCTGCTGAGTCTTTAGGTGCTTATTATAAAGGAAAACATACTGGGACATTTGGTGAGTTTGGAGTGTTCAGTTTTAATGGAAACAAAATTATCACTACTTCTGGTGGTGGAATGTTAGTTTCTGATGATGAAGAGAAGATTAAGAAGGTAAGGTTCTGGTCTACTCAAAGCAGAGATGCAGCAAGGCACTACCAGCATAGCGAGTTAGGGTTCAATTACCGTATGAGCAATGTTGTTGCTGGTATTGGTAGAGGACAGCTTAAAGTATTAGACCAAAGAGTGGCTAAGAAGAAGTACATCTTTGAGTGTTATAAAAGAGAACTTGGTCAGCTAGAAGGTATAAAGTTTATGCCTATTAATGACTGGAATGATCCTAATTACTGGTTAAGTGTTATGACATTGAAAGGTTCAGTAAGACCAATAGATGTTATGGAAGGTCTTGAGAAAGAGAATATTGAATCAAGACCCGTGTGGAAGCCAATGCATATGCAGCCATTCTTCGCTGAGTATGATTATGTTGGTGGAGATGTGAGTGAGAAGTTGTTTGATAATGGGGTGTGCTTGCCATCTGATACGAAGATGACGGATGGGGATCTTGAGAGAATTGTATCGATAATAAAAGGACTATGGTCTAAATAAGAAGTAGGTGCTAATAGATGCAGAGTGAAGTGAAGGAAGAAGCTAAAGTGAATAAAGGCATATATAGAAGATTTTTTAAAAGACCAATGGACTTCATTTTGTCTTTGATGGCAATTATCGTGTTAAGTCCAGTACTCATAATTGTTGCTGTATTAGTAAGATTTAAGCTTGGTAGTCCGGTACTGTTTAAGCAGAAGAGACCTGGACTTAATGAGAAGATTTTCACTATGTATAAATTCAGAACAATGACAGATCAAAAGGACGAGAATGGGGAGCTGCTTCCAGACTCAGTTAGGCTTACTAAGTTTGGTAGGATTCTAAGATCTACAAGTCTAGATGAACTTCCGGAACTCTTCAATATCCTTAGAGGAGACATGAGTATTGTGGGGCCAAGGCCTTTACTGATTCAGTATCTGGAGCTTTACAATGAGCATCAAAAGAGAAGACATGAAGTAAGACCTGGTTTATCTGGACATGCTCAGGTTAATGGACGTAATGCAATTAGCTGGGAAAATAAGTTTAATCTTGATGTTGAGTATGCAGATAATGTGACCTTTATAGGTGATTGGAAGATTATCTTTCTTACTATAAAGAAAGTATTTGTTAAGGAAGGTATTAGTTCAGATACATCAGTTACGATGGAGCCGTTTAGAGGGAGTAAACTTAAGGTTTAGAGATTCTTCAATCATATATTTATTACTTCAGAGAGGAATGTACTGCTTATGAAAGACAAGTTGATTATTATCGGTGCTAGTGGACACGGCAAGGTTGTCGCAGACATAGCAATAAAAATGAATAAGTGGCAAAGCGTCGCATTCCTCGATGATGACGAGTCTATTAAGGTTTCTATGGGGTTAGAAGTTATCGGTAAAACTGCTGATGCTTTTACATATAAGGATGAAGGGGATTTCTTTGTTGCTATTGGAAGCAATGCCACAAGGGAAAAAATCCAAGAGAAGTTAATCGAGGAAGGGTTAAATTTAGTTAGCTTGATTCATCCTAGTGCGGTTATTGGTACTGATGTTGAGATTGACATTGGTACTGTAGTGATGGCTGGAGTTGTAATCAACAGCTCAAGCAGAATCGGTAAAGGATGTATAATCAATACAAGTTCTAGCTTGGATCATGACAATATTATAGAAGATTATATACACATATCTCCCGGGGTTAAGACTGCTGGGAGTGTAAGAATCGGCAAGGGAAGCTGGATTGGAATCGGAAGTATTGTAAGCAATAACTTAAACATCTACAGTGGTTGCAAAGTTGGTGCAGGGGCTGTGGTGGTTAAGGATATTACTGAACCAGGGACATATGTTGGGGTTCCGGTTAGGAGAGTTGATAGATGAAGCCGAAAGTATGGATTTGGAATCATTATGCGGTAAACATGTTTTTCGATCAGGCCGGTAGGCATTATTGGTTTGCAGAAAACCTAATAAAAGAAGGGTTCAAGCCTACAATATTTTGTGCCTCTACTAATCACTTTTCAGATAATCATATTGATACTAATGAGAAACAGTATTCTACAGATTCTGTGAATGATATTCCTTTTGTATTTATAGATACACCCAAGTATAAAGGAAATGGCAAAAAAAGAGTATTGAATATGATTTCGTTTTATAAAGGGCTTTTTAAGACTGCAAAGATGTATGCGGAATCAAATGGGAAACCTGATGTAATTCTAGCTTCGAGTGTACATCCACTTACATTAGTTGCAGGAATTAAAATCGCTAAGAAGTTTGACATCCCTTGTATTTGTGAGGTTAGAGATCTGTGGCCTGAGAGTATAGTAGCTTATGGTTCATTGAAGAGAAATAGTTTGGTTGCTAAGCTGTTATACCAAGGCGAGAAATGGATTTATAAGAAAGCAAGTTCAATAGTCATGACCTGGGAAGGTGGGCGTCAATATATTAAAGACCAAGGCTGGGATAATGAAATTGACTTAAATAAAGTAAAGCACATAAGTAACGGAGTAGTAATCGAATCTTTTGATAAGAATTCGAAGGAAAAACAGATTGATGATTCAGAATTAGATGATAAGAACTATAAGAACTTGGTATATGCTGGCTCGATTAGAAAAGTGAATAATTTAGGACTTTTATTAGACGCAGCAAAACTAGTTCACGAGAAAGATCAAAAGATTAGATTATTGATTTATGGATCAGGTGATGAAAAAGAAATGCTCGAGAATAGATGTAAAGATGAATGCATAAGTAATGTGATTTTTAAAGGTAGAGTTGAGAAGAAGATGATTCCGTCAATATTGAAAAGATCTTATGCAAACATTTTACACAATTCTAGTACTTCACTTGATAAATATGGACAGAGCCAGAATAAATTCTTTGAGTACTTAGCAGCTGGTAGAGCTGTAATACAAACTTATACAACAGGATATAGCATATTAGAAAAATACAATTGCGGATTGAGTGCTGTTAAGCAGAACCCTGAAAAAATTGCAGAAGTTATACTCGAAGCATGTAAAGACAATGAAAACGTTGAACAAATGGGTGAGAATGCAAGAAAGGCATCATACGAGTTCGATTTTACAAAGTTGACGAACAAACTAGCTGAGGTTATTAAAAATCTGTACTGAAAGTCTGTAAATAGACTGATTATGTAAAAAACAATTTAGTTAGAGTAGTCTCGGAAACTAAAGAATAAACAATCAAGTTTACTGTATAAAGGAATTGTTACTGAATCAGAGATGAAAAAGAATAAAAAGACACAGGAAACAAGCCTCCACCTATGCAGGCTAAAAGAAAATATAGACTGAAATTTTTATTCAGTGTTATTAGACGCAATCTTAATACGAGCGTCAAGGTGTATGTTGATGCCAATCATCATGGTGAAGAATGAGAAACGCTTTTTGCATCGAATTCGCATATCATGGAGATGATAATCGTTGAGAATGCGATTTTGAGACGCTCCGAACAGAATCTAGTTTTATAGATTTTCTTGTACATATTCGAACCACGCGGAACAGGCGTATACAAACGAATGTCCCAATCCTGTTCAGTATAAACCACTCTCCCGAAAACGGAAGTTGAACAAGTGCTCGTGCTGGAGCACTTGTCAACACGGCCGCACTTGAGCGGTCAACGTCATTTGCGGTCGTTACGGGCAAGGGCTATCCCCCCCCAAAAAAAAGCTGACCATGCGAAAGCCCGCATGGCAAAGGGGAGTCCCATCCTTGTCAATAGTGATCTTATCAGGAATGGAAGAGGGGCTGCCCCGGTTGGCATTCATGTTAATAAAGGGCTGGATATTCCATTTCTTGCATAGCTCATAAGTAGCATAATCGTCGTTAGCAGAATCCATGCAATGGTTTTTAATGTTTAGATCTGGATTGATATTTCGAAGTTCAGACAGAGCAACAATCCCAGTCACACTATCATGGCGTTTTGCGTTGACGAAACGCAAGTGTACAGGAAGTTCAGTTTTGTGTTTAGGGTGATAGGTCGAGAGCATGTATAGAGTATGACCGTAGAACCATGAACCAAGCTGGCTGTCCCAACTGGTATCGGCATCAAGGTCAGAATATTTGCGATCGCATTTGCAGTTGTAAATACCATTCTTAACGCAGTCACAAACTTTATTGCCCCGAGATGAGCTGTGGCAATGAACACAAGTACCATCCCCAGCTAGGGTAATCTCATCTTTTTTTGATCAGCCAAGGTCAGCCGAAGGAACAACAGCAATAAGCGAGAAGATTTCTTGAAGAAGTTTTTCATAGTAAAAATAGAATGAATGATCGCTAGCAAGGAAGTCGGCGATTTTACCTGTGATGCCGGAATGTCTGTTAAGCAGTTTCTTGTTCTTACCTGGAGAAGCTTTAGGTTTAGTATTTTTAGGATATGGACGAGACGTTTTAGCATCGGCAACATCTAGGGCGTTTTGACGAAGCCACAGGCGATTGATGAGATCATAGTAAGTGCCAAGTGGTGGAAGCAAATCAGGGGAACAACCGATAAGTGTGGCTAGGGTATCATCGGCTGCAAGCATAGAAACCTAGTTGGTTAGACTAAAAAACTTTTGATCCAGCATGAGAATGAAAGAACGTAAAATCTCAGGTTGCCTAAGTGCTGGATGTCCAGTACTGGAATAATAGGGTTCAAGATGATCCATGAGAGGATCTAGATTCATGGAAGAAAGTTTGGCAAAAGAGTCAGAAAAAGATAACTAGCGTTTAGTTTGAGATTCATTAAGCAAGGAAACAGACTCTGCAACAAAAGAAAGTTACTCAGAATGTGAAGAGCAATGTTTTAGCATAAAAGAAGCACCTCCGAAAAACGTATTTTTTTCAGAGGCTTCGCCGCGAATTTTTATGCACTTATCATGGGAATATGCAAAAAACATGCGCAAACATTGAGGTGAAGCAAAAAATACAAATAAGAGAAAAGAGCGATAACCCAGTCCTTTGAGAGTTTCCGAGACCGCTCAGTTAAATAAATGAGGTGAGAAAATTGAAAAAGATAGGTATTTGTGGGCATTTTGGGGGAAATGAAAATTTTCTAGATGGTCAAACAATTAAAACCAAGATATTAACAGAGGAGTTAATTAAAATCTATGGGCGGGATGAAATCGAAACCATAGATACTAATGGATGGAAAAAAAGTCCGATTAAGCTACTTAGACAATGTGTTAGCATGATAATAGGAACCGAGAATATTATTGTTTTGCCTGCACATAATGGGGTTAATGTATTTATACCATTGTTTGGGTTAATGAATATTTTTTTTAGAAGAAGATTACATTACATTGTAATTGGAGGGTGGTTATTTGAAACTTTAAGACATAAGCTTTTTTTAAAAAAATTCGTTAGGATGTTCTATGGTGTATACGTAGAAAGCAATGTTATGAAAAGTGAACTTGAAAGTTTAGGTTTAAAAAATTTAAAGTTTATGACTAATTTTAAGAAATTAGAAATAGCATGTAGTGACTATGATGATATTGACATACCAAAGCCCTTTAAAGCATGCACGTTTTCGAGAGTTGTTGAAAAAAAAGGCATTGAAGATGCAATAACTGTTGTTAAAAGAATCAATGAATTATCTGATGAAATTATTATTTCTTTAGATATTTATGGACCTATAGCACATTCATATAAAGAAAAATTCAAAGTACTTCAAGAAAAATTTCCCCAATACATTTCATATAAGGGATGTATAGATTACTCTAAAACAGTCGATACACTAAAAGAATATTATGTATTGCTTTTTCCCACTAGGTTTTATACTGAAGGGGTTCCAGGAACTATAATTGATGCTTATGCTGCTGGGGTTCCAATCATAGCATCTAGATGGAAATCAGCAGAAGAAATTATTATTCATGGGAAGACGGGTATGATATATGATTTTATGGATATTTGCGATTTTGAGGAAAAACTACTATTTTTAATCAATAATCCTGACGTTGTAAAACAAATGAAAGAAAGTTGTTTTCATTTAGCAAAAAAGTTTCATTCACCAACTGTTATTAGTCAATTTGCAAATCATATTAAGTAGGAAGTGTGTTTATCATGAGTTTAAGCATTTATAATATAAAAAGATGGATAAAAATGTTTCAAGGAAAAAGTATTGAACATGTTGACCAAAGAGCAGGAAAAATATATTCAAAATTTGAGATTAAAGGATATTATAATGATCTAACCCAAAAAGTGTTAAAGACACTTAATTATGAAGAATTACTACTTCCAAAACTTCAACTTCAATCCGGTGAGAAAATTTACTTTCCAATATCAATTTTTCAATATGGTCTGGGAGCTTATGACTTATATTTATTAGAAGGTAAAATAATCTATCTAGAAATCTTTAAGAAATGTGTAGATTGGGCACTAGATAATCAAAACAATAATGGCTCATGGGATACATTTTTTTTCAAAGACATTGAGAACTCTTTTTCCGCTATGGCTCAAGGCGAAGGGATATCCTTATTAATTAGAGCGTATTCACAATTTTCAAATCTTGTATATTTAGAATCCGCAAAAAAAGCCATTCATTACATGATTAAACCGATTGAGAATAATGGCACAACTTGCTACAAAGAAGATAAAGTTTTTCTTCTCGAGATTAGTAATCAGCCAGTTATACTCAATGGGTGGATATTTGCGATTTTTGGAATATATGATTATCTCATTATTAATAATGATGTTGAGATCGAGAAGATATATAGAAATACTGTTGATACATTAGTTGAGAATTTAGAGTTATTCGATAAAGGATATTGGAGTAAATATGACATAGATAATATGATAGCAAGTCCTTTTTATCATGAACTTCATATAGCACAGTTAGAAGTTTTATATGATTTAACAGGAATAGAAGAGTTTAAGTATTACTCGTTAAAATGGGAAGATTATAGAAAAAGTAAATTAAATTATTTTCATGCACTTATGTCTAAAGCAATTCAAAAATTGCTTTGATAATTGTTTTTATGGGAAAGGTGATGTTATGCCTGTTATTGAAAAAAAAGAACGAATACTATGTATTGTCGGTAGTATGGATGTTGGTGGTGCCGAGACATTCTTAATGAAAATTTATCGAGAAATAGACAGAAATAAGTATCAAATGGATTTTTATGTTACTGCTACTAATGAAGGTTATTACGAAGATGAAATAATGAACCTTGGTGGGAAAATATATCGTTCTTTACCGAAAACAAAAAGCTTTTTAAAATCTCTGAACAACTTAAGAAAAGTTGTTAGAGAAAATAAATATAAAAATGTATTCAGACTTTCCCAACATTCTTTATCAACACTGGATTTGCTTGTAGCAAGAATTGGTGGGGCAAATAATTTGATATTCCGATCAAGTAGTACTTCAACTAATCGAGGCAAAGTTAGTGATGTACTTCATATTATGTTTAGATGGCTTGCAAGAATAATTCCTACAGTAAAAGTAGCTCCATCTAATGAATCTGCCATTTTTATGTTTGGTGAAAAATATGTGAATAAGGGAAAAGTTAATATCGTTCATAATGCAATTGATGTGAAGAAATTTAGTTTTGATAATAGCAAAAGAAATTTCATTAGAAAGCAATTAGGAATTAATGATGAATTTGTCATAGGGCACGTGGGAAGATTTAGTAAGGTTAAAAATCACGAATTTCTTCTAAATATATTTTGTGAAGTAATTAAAGATTGTCCTAAAAGTATACTACTACTAGTAGGAGATGGTGAGCTAAGACAATGCATTGAGAATAGAGTTCAAATACTTGGTATATCAGATAAAGTAATTATTACAGGTATAAGACAAGACGTGTCTGATTTAATGATGGCTATGGATACATTTGTATTTCCATCTTTTTATGAAGGGATGCCAAATACGGTTATTGAAGCACAGGCAACGGGTCTAAAATGTTTTGTCTCAAAATCGATAACTAATCAAGTTAATATTACAGGTAATGTTGAATTTTTAAGCCTAGAAGATGATGCTAGTTTTTGGGGCCATCATCTTTTAGATGCATGTGGTGAATATGCAAGAGAAGAGGCAATTCTAAAAGTAGTAGATGTGGGTTATGACATCACTTCAACAGTAAAGAAGCTCACAAAACTTTTTTTTCAAACTTCAAAAATATGAGTTAAGAGTTAGTGGGAGAAATTTGAGTAAAGAAGGAGAGGGGCGATATTGTGAAGAAAACTATAAAATTATTATTATTATTTATGTTCATATATAACATAGTGTTTTCAGGATTAGGCACTGTGGCTTCTACTGGTAAAATTGCCACATTAATACTTTCCTTATATGTTTTCAGCAAAAAAAAAATTAATTTGCGTGTTACTAAATCAAATGTAGCTATCTGTTCATTATACTTCATGATTCTACTATATGCTATTCTCAACTTTTTATTTAATGGTTTGGTTCAAAGTGTAATGTTAGCTAGAATTATCTTCTATTTCCTAAATACACTTTATATGAGTTTTGTCTTAAGCGAGATATATTCAGACACAAATGAGTTTATGCTATCTTTCTTTATAATCACTACGATACAAGCAGTGTTTATAATCGCTGGTTTTGTTTCATATGAGTTTAGAGTATTTGTGTCAGAGTTGTTGCTAAACGAAAGTAATATCTCGATTTTATCTGCTTCTAGATCTGCAGGATTCACAAATAGTTCCGGTGCGAATTTATCAGTTATCCAAGCACTAGGTTTTATAAGTGGTTTATTGTTAATAACAAGGAGTAATAAGATTAACATTATATACTACATTGCTATGGTAGTAATTATATTTTCTATAGTGTTAAGTGGTAGAACAGGATTTGTTCTTATACTTATAATGCTAATACCTGTAATTTCAGTGTATTTGAAAAGATATAAATCAAATTGGCTCGGAAAGATGTCAATTTTTAAGTATGTATTGGTTTTAGCGCTTGGGTTATTCATTATAAACGTAATCATGACTGAGTTGACAATTATACCATATGACGTTAAGAATCAATATTTTTATATTCAGAATTGGATCAAAGAAGCATTCGTCATATCGGATAACAGAACAATAAATGCTTTAACAAAAATGGAGATACCAAAACTTGATTATAAAACATTCGTAGGAACATCGCTTGTTGTAGATAGCAAAGGATTAAATGCGTCTGGACATGATTCGGGATATATACAAACATATTTTGCAATGGGACTGGTATTTTCAATAATATTCTATTTTACTGTAGGTATTCATCTAATGACAATGATCTTGAAAAATTATATCAAATTAAGAAAGACAAATTTATTGCATCCATCAATATTTTTTTTAATGAGTATTTTTATATTGGAAGTTAAAGAGCCTTTTATATTCAAGAGCCCTATTGCATTATTTTTATTAGTATTAATAAAGTTAGCAATTAAGGATGTTAATACTATTGGAGATAAACTCAAATATAAAATCATGAAAAGCTGAGGAAAAGTTTAAGGAGGTACACATGGGTCTAAGTCCTTTAGTTTCAGTAGCGATTATAACTTATAACCAAAAACAATATCTTAAAGAATGTATAGAATCAATATTAGTTCAAGATTATTCCCATATAGAAATAGTAGTAGCAGACGATGGTTCAACTGATGGTACTCATGAAATGTTGAAAGCTTATGACATGAAATATCCAGGTAAATTTAAATTAGTATTATCAAATTATAATCAAGGAATAACAATAAATTCTAATAATGCATTACATGAATGCCAAGGGAAGTACATAGCTTGGATAGGTGGAGACGATATTTTTTTACCTCAAAAAATATCTTTGCAAGTTAAATACATGGAAGAACATGATGAAGTAGTTTTATCTTATCATAATATCGATACTTTCGATTCAACAACAGGTAAAACATTATATTATTATAATGATAAAAATGGTAAGCATGAGGGTAGTGTGGATTTGATTGTTGAGTATGGGACTTTTATGGGTGCTTGTTCAGTTATGGTTAGAAGTGAGGCCTGTCCTAAGTATTTTGATGATGAGATTCCAGTAGCGAGCGATTGGTTATTTTGGATTGAAACATGTTATAACGGAAAAGTTGCTTACATTGATGAAGTATTAAGTAGATATCGTAAACATAATCGAAATATATCTTTACTCACAAATGAAAATGATGCCTTCCAAGAAAGGTTAAAGACACTTAGTAAAGTTGATACAAGAAAATTAGTAGATCCAATTTCTCTAAATAAAGCGTATGCCAGAGTATATTATGCTTACTCATTAAAGATGATATTAAGAGGAAAAAAAGGCTGCAAAGAAAGTATCAAAAAAAGTATCGAGTTTGGATATATCGACTTTCGACAAAGAGTACTTAGTTTAGTTTGCAGGTATAATTTGGGGTGGATATTAAGGGGTTATTATAAATATTTGCGGAAACTAAAATAGAGGAGGGTTTAAAAATGTGCGGTATTTGTGGCTATTTCCACGATAGAAGAGTTAAAAATGAAGTCTTATATGATATGAATCAAACAATTGACTATCGAGGGCCAGATGATGAAGGATATTATTATGATACAGATTTCAACGGATTTGAAGTTGGCTTGGCACAGAAAAGACTATCAATAATTGAGTTATCAAAATTAGGGCATCAGCCAATGAAATCCATAGATGAAGACGTTGTGGTTGTATTTAATGGCGAGATTTATAATTATAAGGAAATAAAGGAAGAGTTACTTAAAAACGGTTTTACATTTAAGTCTAATTCTGATACTGAAGTAATAGTATATGCATACCAAATGTGGGGAATAAATTGCATAAGTAGATTTATTGGGATGTTCGCTATAGCAATATATGACAAGAATGATAGTAGTCTATATCTAGTAAGAGATAGATTGGGAATTAAGCCCCTATATTATTATTGGGATAATAAGAACATAGTATTTGGGTCAGAGCTAAAACCGATAATGAAGTATCCTTATTTCAAAAAAAACATAAATGTAAATGCTCTGCATTTATATTTGCACCATCATTATATTACTGCACCACAGACAATTTTTGATAATACCTATAAAGTTGAAGCGGGCCAGATAGTTAAATATAGATTGGGAAATATAGAAAAATCAGCATATTGGAGTATTGAGAATGCATATCAAAAACGTGAGGATTTAAGTAAAATAGAAGAAAGAGAAGCTATTTACAGCCTAAAAAATAAGTTAGAGGATTCTGTAAAATTGAGGATGATAAGTGATGTTCCTTTAGGTGCATTTTTGAGCGGGGGAATAGATTCTTCATTAGTTGCTTCTGTAATGCAATCTTTATCATCAAAGCCAATCGAAACTTTTACGATAGGGTTTGAGGAGGATTCTTACAATGAAGCGAACTATGCAAAAAAAATTTCGGACTATTTAGGGACTAATCATCATGAAGAGTATTTTTCAATAAATAAAGCTAAAGATTTCATAAATAAAATCCCTGAATTATATGATGAACCTTTTGCGGACAGTTCTCAATTACCTATGATGTTGGTTAGCCAAATGGCAAGGAAGCATGTTACTGTTAGCTTGTCAGGCGATGCAGGTGATGAATTGTTTTGTGGTTATAAAAGATATGATAAAGTGTTAGAATTAAAAAAATACAGATTTCTATCTAAGCTAACTAATCCTTTATTAAAAAGCAATATAGTGAGTAACAGTGTATTAAACTCAAATGCAAGTAGAAGATTGATTAAGTTCGCTAATTTATCAGATGATAACTCAATAATTAATGCAGATTATCTAACGTATGTTCAGCTATTTAATAATATAACAAACAGCTCTATAGATATTGATAGGAAATACTTTGAATTACTTCATCTAACTACTAATATTCAAGAAAAACATATGTTACAGGATTTGGCGACATACTTACCAGATGATATATTGACTAAAGTTGATAGAGCTTCTATGTATTCATCGCTAGAGGCAAGAACGCCATTACTTGATCATAGGTTTGTTGAATATGCATTAGCGCTCCCACATAATTTAAAATTTAGAAATGGAGAGAAGAAATATATTTTGAAGAGATTATTATCAGAATATATACCAAATGATTATTTTAGTCGTCCAAAGATGGGCTTTTCAATACCAGTGTATAAATGGCTAAGAACAGATTTGAGATTTTTAGTAGAAGAAGCTTTTGAAATAGATTTTCTACGTAGGCAGAATATTTTTAATATGAGCATGATGGATGCTATTTATAAAAATTTTAAACTAGGGATTGATCCGTATTATGATAATTTAACTTGGGCTATTGTTGTATTTCAGATGTGGTATAGGGAATATATTGACTAAGTTCAAGGGAGGAAAATTCATATGCAACAAAACAACAAAGTTGAGGTAGTAAAATTTCATCAATTAGGTGATAAAAGAGGACATTTAGTTGTTATAGAATCAAATAAAGATATACCTTTTGAAATCGAAAGAATTTTTTATATTTATGGTTCTGATAAAGGTGTCATAAGAGGACAACATGCAAATAAAGATAGTGAATTTATTCTTATAAATGTTAGTGGTAAATCAAAAGTTAAAATAGATTATGGTTATTCTCAAGAGATAATTGAACTAAATGAACCTCATATGGGGGTCTATATCCCCAAAATGATTTGGAAGGAAATGTATGATTTTTCTGAAGAATCTGTATTACTTGTTTTATCAAACTCCAAGTACAATTCAGATGAATATATTAGAGATTATGGTGAGTATTTAAAGATAATACAAAGAGAGGGATTATTTAATGGAAATTAATTTTAATCAACTAGACAGAAGTTATTTTAGGTATAAAGATGAATATGATAAAGCGGCAATTAGGGTTTTAGAATCGGGTTGGTATATTATGGGCAAAGAAGGAGAAAGGTTTGAAACAGAGTTTGCTCAATTTATAGGGTCTAGTTATTGTGTAGGTCTTAATTCGGGATTAGATGCCTTGATTTTAGCCTTTAGGGCATTAGGAATCGGGAAAGGTGATGAGGTAATAGCACCAGTAAACACCTATATTGCATCAATACTCGGTATCACTGAAAATGGTGCTACCCCCATTTTTGTTGAACCAGATGAGTATTATAACTTAGATGCAAAAAAAATCGAAGAAAAGATTACAGAGAAAACAAAAGCTATTTTAGTAGTTCATTTATATGGACAAGCAGCAGATATGGAAAACATAAAATTAATTGCAGATAAACATAACTTATATTTAGTAGAAGACTGTGCTCAAAGCCATGGTGCACATTGCAACGGTAAAATGACTGGAACTTGGGGAGATGTGGGTTGCTTTAGCTTTTATCCTACAAAAAATATTGGTGCCTTTGGCGATAGTGGTGCTATAGTGACTGATAATGAGCAGTTAAATGAAAAGATGAGAATGCTTAGGAATTATGGTAGCAAGATTAAGTATAAAAATGAAATATTAGGCGTCAACTCTAGATTAGATGAAATTCAAGCCGCTTTACTTTCAGTAAAATTAAGACACTATGATGATCTAAGAAAAAAAAGAGCTTGTATAGCTGATAAATATTTAAAGGGAATCAAGAATAAAAAGATTAAACTACCATTAATAAAAGAAGGTTCGGAACATGTGTGGCATTTATTTATTATTGAGACCAATGATAGAGAAAATCTTCAACAGTATTTACAAGAAAAAGATATAGGTACTCAAATACACTATCCAATTCCTCCGCATTTATCAGAAGCATATAATTGTTTAGGATATACGGAAGGTGATTTTCCAATAACTGAGAAATATGCATCTAGGGTTTTAAGTTTACCTCTATATGATGGTATGACTGATGAAGAAATACAATACGTGATAGAAATAATTAATGAATATTAAGGGATTAGCTTATGAGTAGAAGAAGACTATTTATTGAAAATATTTTTGTATATGGTTTTATCAACGTCCTTAATAAAATCGTACCTTTCTTATTATTGCCTGTTATAACTAGAATGCTTCCTGATGCGTCGGATTTTGGTGTGTATAGTATGTACACAACAGTAGTTGGATTTGGAACGCCTTTAGCAATTTTAGGACTTTATGATGCTATGTTTAGGGAATATTTTGAGAAAGAAGATTTGGAGTACAGATATAATGTAACAACGACGACACAAAGAATGAATATGTTATCTTCGTTTGTAATTTTATGCGTATTAGCATTATTTAATAAAAATTTATCAAACTTATTTTTTGGTAGCTTCGATTACGGAAATATTATAATTTTAGCAGCAATTGGAGTATTTATAGGAGGAGTTTCGAATCCAATACAAGCTCCTACAAGATTGCAAAACCAAAGAAGAATTTTTGTAATATCTGGATTAATATCTTCTTTTGTGACTTATTTATTAGCCATGATTTTGATTTATTTTGGCTTTTCATACTTTGGATTGATTTACTCTAGTATTATTGCAACCTCAATATTACTAATTTTTTTTTGGAGTAGAAATAGAATGTTTTTTATCAAAGGTACTTTTGATAGAAATATTGCTAAAGAATTACTTAAAATCGGACTGCCGCTTCTACCAACATTTTTAATTTATTGGGTATACAATGCTATGGACAAAATTATGATAACTAATATGTTAGGTACTTTTGATCTAGGCATATACTCTATAGGATCAAAAATGGCACAAGCTAGTCAATTAATCTATGCTGGGTTTGCAGGCGGATATTCATACTTTAAGTTTTCTACGATGAAAGATAGTGATCAAATCGAAATGAACTCGAGGTTATTTGAATATTTAGGTTTGATATCTGCATTAGCATTTATTATTGTATATCCAGTAATTCCTATTTTGTTTGAACTATTATTTGAAGGTGTTTATGTTCAAGGTTTTATTGTCGCTCCTTACCTATTTCTTTCACCATTACTGCTTATGCTGTTTCAAGTGGTGGGAAGTCAATTCATTGTAGTTAAGAAAAGTCATTATTCTTCGATAAGTTTAGCAATAGGTGCTCTAGTCAATGTTATACTTAATTATATTTTAATACAATATATTGGAATAGAAGGGGCTGCTTTAGCGACATTAGCTGGCTATTTCATTAGCGTTATATTTGTATCTGTCGTAGCTAAAAAGAAGAACCTACTTAGTATTAGAGGGAAGTTTGTTTCTGTGTGTTTACTTGTGACAGGCTACTTGTTATTAAACAGATGTATCATAAATCATGTTTTCTTATTTAGCTTTGCTTCATCGATAGTATTTATCATAGTAATAAGTAGTTTATATTTGGAAGAAGTAAGAAATATATTCTCTTTCTTGAAAGATAAATCAAAATTTAATGGGGAGAAAGAATGAAAAATTTAGATAAAATGATTAAGGGAATTAAGAATCCACATATAGCAATTAGAGTAATACTTAATAGACTTAAGAATTTTCACAAACGAATCAAATATAAAATATTAAATAGAAAGCATATGATAAGAAATAATGTATCGTTTAACCAAAAGACTGTATTATCTGGAAAAGGTACTGTTATTTTAAATGATAAAGTGTCTATAGGTTATAAGTTAGGCGGAAATTATCATGGATGTGTTAGTGAATTTCAAGCAAGATATAGCGAAAGTAAAATTACTGTAGATAAGAATACAGCGTTTAACAACTCTAATTTCATTTTAGCAGCCAATAAAATTGAGATAGGTTCAAATTGTAATATAGGTGCTAATGTTACAATGATGGATTTTGAAGCTCATGGGACTCATCCCGATGCAAGAAGTCAAGTGGGAGAATTGGGAGAGATTATTATAGGCAATAATGTTTGGATTGGAAATAATGTAATAATACTTAAAAATGTTCATATAGGTGACAACTCAATTATAGCCGCAGGAAGTGTGGTGTTAAAAGGAAATTATCCAACAAATACAATTATTGGTGGTAATCCTGCAAAAGTAGTTAAGCAAATAAAAAGAGGTGATTAACATGAAGCTTAGAGGTTTGTACATTGAAGATGCAACTTACATGATGGAATTTATCAATGATGAGGAGATATCTAGTAACTTTAAATTTACTAGGTATCCCTTTTCTGAAGATGGGTTTAAATCCTTTATTCAGAATAGCTGGTCAGATAAGAATAATATTCACTATGCGATTGAAGAGAAGGAATATTCAGGTACAGTTAGCCTTAAAAATATCAATACAGTAGATAGAACTGCAGAGTATGCAATAGTTCTAAGGAAAAAATTCTGGGGTACTGGTATTGCAAGAGATGCAACAGAAAAGATAATTGACTATGGATTTAATATACTAAATCTAAAAAAAATTTACTTGAATGTTCTTTCATCTAATATTAGAGCAAATAAATTTTATGAAAAAATGGGTTTTAAGTATGAGGGAAAATTTACGAAACATGTTTATGTTAATGGAAAATATGAAGATTTAAATTGGTATTGTGTATTTCAAGAACAAAAGGAGGATCTCTAGATGAAAGGTATAATCTTAGCAGGGGGGAGTGGGTCGAGGCTTTATCCCATCACGAAGGGAATAAGCAAGCAATTACTTCCTATTTATGACAAACCAATGATATATTATCCATTGAGTGTGCTAATGCTTTCAAAAATAAGAGAAGTTCTTATCATTTCTAATCCTGAGTATATAAACTTTTACAAAGATTTACTTGGGGATGGTACTGATATTGGTATAAAGATTGATTATAAGGTTCAAGAAAGTCCTAGGGGATTGGCAGATGCATTTATTGTCGGTGAAGAATTTATCGGTAATGATAGTGTGTGTTTGATTTTGGGAGACAATGTATTTTATGGGCAGGGATTTGGATCACGACTAACAGAAGCTGCCTCATTAGAAAATGGTGCGGTAATATTCGGGTATTATGTAAACAATCCTAAAGAGTTCGGGGTAGTTGAGTTTGATGAAAATTATAATGTAGTTTCTTTAGAAGAAAAACCTGACAATCCAAAATCACATTATGCAATCCCAGGACTATATTATTATGATAATTCTGTAGTTGAAAAAGCTAAGAATCTAAAACCTTCCAGTAGAGGTGAAATAGAAATAACAGATTTAAACAGAGTATATTTAGAAGAATCAAACTTAAAAGTTGAGTTGCTTGGGCGTGGTTTTGCGTGGCTAGATACAGGTACTTATGATGGATTAGCCGACGCATCCGATTTTGTAAAGACCATTCAAAAACGTACTGGGCTCTATATATCTTGCTTGGAAGAAATTGCTTACCGCAATAAATGGATTTCAAAAGAGCAAATGATTATGTTAGGTAAACAATATGACAAGACGGAGTATGGTAGATATATTCTGAGTTTAGCAAATCAATAAAGTCATTTATGGAGGTGAAACAAATTGAAAACTATTTTAGTTACAGGCGGGGCCGGATTTATCGGAAGTAACTTTGTGAAGTTAATGCTTGAAAAGCATCCAGAATATAATATTATCAACATTGATGCTCTTACATATGCAGGGAACTTAGAGAATCTAAAAGGTATTGATAACAATCCTAATTATGAGTTCATCAAAGTCGATATTAGAGATAGAGAAAAAATTGAAGAGATTTTCAAGAATAATGATATTACTTCAGTCGTAAATTTCGCTGCAGAATCACATGTGGATAGAAGCATCGAAGAACCAGAAGTTTTCTTGACAACAAATATCATCGGAACTCAAGTGCTCTTAGACACAGCTAAGAAATATTGGAAAGTAAATCCAAGTGATAAGTATTGCAAGGAGTACAAGTCTGGAGTGAAATTCCTTCAAGTGTCAACAGACGAAGTATATGGAGCACTTGGTGAAACAGGTATGTTCGTTGAGACTATGCCACTTATGCCAAACAGCCCATATTCAGCGTCAAAGGCAAGTGCAGATATGATTGTTAGATCATACAATGAAACATATGGTATGCCGGTGAACATCACTAGATGTAGTAATAACTACGGTCCATATCAGTTCCCAGAGAAGTTAATTCCACTTATGATCAATAACTGCCTTAAAGAGAAAGACCTTCCTGTCTACGGAGATGGAATGCAGGTTAGAGACTGGCTTCACGTCTCTGATCATTGCTCAGCCATAGACACAGTTCTTCATAAAGGCAAAGATGGAGAAGTTTACAATATCGGTGGGAATAATGAAAAGGCGAATATTTTTATAGTCAAATTGATTATTAGCACCCTTGGCAAATCAGAAGGTCTTATTAAATATGTAAAAGATAGACCAGGCCATGACAGAAGATATGCTATTGATAACACCAAAATCACTACTGAACTTGGATGGGAACCTGCATACACTTTTGAGCAGGGAATACAAGAAACCATTCAATGGTATTTAGATAATTCACAGTGGATTGAAAATGTAATATCAGGAGAATATATAAAATATTATTACAAAATGTATGTGAGTCTTTAATTATATGAGGAGAGATATTATGAACTTATTCGAAAAAATCAAAATTAGGGAAGAAAAAATATCACTTGTTGGTCTTGGTTATGTAGGAATGCCAATTGCAGTAGCTTTTGCAAAAAAGGCTGATGTTATTGGGTTTGATATCAGCAAAGAGAAAGTTGAATTATACAAAAAAGGAGTAGACCCAACTAAAGAAGTTGGAGATGATGTCATTAAAGAAACTACAGTAGAATTCACGGCAGATGAGAATAAACTCAAAGAATCTAAATTTCATATAGTTGCTGTACCTACTCCTGTAAATGCTGATCATACTCCAGACTTAAAACCAGTAGAATCAGCAAGCAGGATAGTTGGGCGAAATCTTACAAAAGGCTCAATTGTTGTATTTGAATCTACCGTTTATCCTGGAGTTACAGAAGAGATTTGTATCCCTATTCTTGAAAAGGAATCTGGATTGAAATGTGGGGAAGATTTCAAAGTAGGATACTCTCCGGAGAGAATCAATCCTGGTGACAAAGTACATAGACTTGAGACGATCGTTAAAGTTGTATCGGGTATGGATGAAGAATCTCTTGATATTATCGCAAAAGTGTACGAGCTTGTAGTTGATGCAGGAGTACATAGAGCTGAATCTATAAAAGTGGCTGAAGCTGCAAAGGTTATTGAGAATTCGCAGAGAGATATTAATATCGCATTTATGAATGAGCTTTCTATCATTTTTAATAAGATGGGAATTGACACAAAGGCAGTTCTAAAAGCCGCAGGCACAAAGTGGAATTTCCTAAACTTCTTCCCTGGACTAGTTGGTGGACATTGTATTGGTGTAGATCCATATTACCTAACTTATAAAGCAGAGCAGCTAGGATACCATTCGCAAATTATTCTTTCAGGAAGAAGAATCAATGATGATATGGGTAAATACGTTGTTGAGAATTTGATTAAAAACCTTATTAAAGCAGATGTGCCTGTTAAAGATGCAAAAGTTGCTATTTTAGGATTTACATTCAAGGAAAACTGTCCTGATACTAGAAATACTAGAGTTATTGATATTGTCAATGAACTTAATGAATATGGAATTAATCCAATGATCGCAGATCCGGAGGCTGATGCTGAAGAAGCGGAGCATGAGTATGGAATAGTGTTTGACTCAGTAGAAGATATTAAAGAAATGGATGCAATTGTTGTGGCAGTTGGGCATGATCAGTTCTTAAAATTAACTCAAGAAGATTTCAATAAAATGTTTAGACAAGGATCTAATGAAAGCAAAGTATTGCTTGATATCAAAGGAATCTTAGAGAGAAAAGAGTACGAAGTAGCAGGATATAAATACTGGAGACTTTAAGGAAAGGTAGTGCTTGTCATGGGTTATCAAAATATAACATTTGAAAAAGATAGTGTTTTTCTCGTGACAGGTGGAGCTGGTTTTATTGGCTCCAACTTGTGCGAGGTTTTATTAGAAAAAGGTTATGAGGTTCGATGTATAGATGACCTTTCTAATGGCAAACAATCCAATGTCGACTTATTTGTTAATAATCCTAATTATACATTTATCAAAGGGGACATAAGAGATTTAGATACTTGCATGAAGGCTTGTGAAGGTGTCGATTATGTATTAAATCAAGCTGCATGGGGAAGCGTCCCAAGAAGTATCGAGATGCCGTTACTATATGAAGAAATCAATATTAGAGGTACGCTCAATATGATGGAAGCGGCTAGACAAAATGAAGTGAAGAAGTTTGTCTATGCGTCAAGTTCTTCTGTTTACGGTGATGACCCCAATCTCCCAAAACAGGAGGGTAGAGAAGGTAATTTATTGTCTCCATATGCCTTAACTAAAATGGTTGATGAAGAGTATGGCAAACTATATTCAAAAATTTATGGTCTAGATACTTATGGATTGAGGTATTTCAATGTATTTGGTAGAAGGCAAGATCCCAACGGTGCTTATGCAGCAGTTATTCCAAAGTTTATCAAACAATTGCTTAATGATGAACAACCCACAATAAATGGTGATGGGAACCAAAGTAGGGATTTTACTTATATTGAGAATGTAATTGAAGCAAATTTGAAGGCGTGTAAAGCATCATCTGAAGTTGCTGGAGAAGTTTTTAATATTGCTTATGGTGGAAGAGAGTATTTAATTGATGTTTATAACTCACTTTGCAAAGCTCTTGGAAAAGATATTGAACCAATCTTTGGGCCTGATAGAAAAGGTGATATAAAGCATAGTAATGCTGACATTGACAAGGTTAAAGAAATGTTAGGGTATGATCCTAGTTGGAGTTTTGAAAGAGGAATTGAGGCCGCTATAGAATGGTATAAGGAGAATCTCTAAAGATTATGTGATTGAATATTTAGAAAAATTCTACTTAATAGATAAATCACAAACCTATATCAATAATTACGAAATGTTTGTTTGTAGCACTAACTAGGTAAGAGCTGATGAAGAAAATCTATGGGGAAATGATATCTTTGAGTTGATCAAAGCTGTTTTTACACAAAAATCTAAAACATGGATTGTCAACCTTTTTCCAAACAACTTTTACTCGAACGCACATTGTTTAAATTCTACGGGTGTCATTTAATCCAAGGAACCATGAATTATTTGATTACGTAAATTGGTACAACAATCACAGAATTCACGGTGAATATTATCTAATGACAGAGCCGGTTGTGTCTTGGACTGAACCCTTTAGAGTAGATACTATACTGGCTCATTAAGCTGCACGATTTCTAACAACAACTGGAGCAGTAGTGCTCTTCAGCTGTATTCGTTCATTGTTATAAAAATTGATATATTCATCAATCTCAATGGCCACTGAGTTAGTCATCATATTGCTGGTATCTGATAACCACTCAATCTTTAGTGTTGAAAAGAAGCTTTCTATTGGTGAATTATCAATAGGTGTTCCCGGCCGAGACATCGAAGGTTCAATTCTATTATCATTAAGAAATACATGATACTCATGAGAGGTGTATTGCGAACCCATGTCACTGTGCAAGATAGTTACATTATCCTGCCTTTTGTGCTTTAAGGCTTGAGAGACTGTTGAAATCACTATGGGTGTCTTTGAGTTTTTTGCATAGGAGTAACCAAGAATGCTACCATCATATAAATCTTTCAATGCGGATAAGTATAGGATACCATCTTTGCATTTAAATTGCGTTATATCGGTTGACCATTTCTCATTTTTACGTGTACTGTTAAATTGTCTTTTCAGTTTATTTTCATATTTATGAATACAGTCTTTAGAGTGAGTTATATTTCTACTTCTTCGTATAATTGAGCAAAGTGAAAATTTGTTCATAATCCTTAAGACAGACTTATGGTTTATTTTAATCCTCATGACTTTGTTCAGCCAAATTGTTATTCGACGATAACCATATGAAAACTTTATTTTCTCTTGATATTCCTTGATTAGTTTCGCAATATACTTATCCCGTTTTGTACGCTTGCTTTCTGGATGCTTAAGCCATTTATAGTATCCACTTGATGAAACACCAAGAATCCTACACAAGTTGCTTACCGTGTACTTATGACGTAGTTGCTGAATTACCTTATATTTTAATCTTGCGGATCCCACCTTTCTAATTCTTTTTGAAAAACCTCAAGTACTTCCATTTGCATCTTTATTTCATTGAGCATCATCTGTTTTGCGGGCTGCACTTTAGTCTCTGGTTTTCCATTAATATTATTAGGCATTGGATCTGCGCCAGTTTCTTTACGATATGAACGTAGCCAACTCTGTATGGTTGTTCTGCCGATTCCAAATTCTTTTGCAAGAACTCTCGTTGAATACCCCTGGTTTAAATGTAAATCTAAAATTTCGTTACGTTGTATAATAGTAAATCTCCTTGCCATTATAAAACTCCTTTGCTTTTAGTAATATTATAAATGGCTCATTATAGATGTCTACTAAACAGGGGGCACTTCAGTGTGTCGATGGCTTTCTGACGAAATATTATTCAGCATGGTTCCTTGGATTATATGACACCCGTAGAATTTAAACAACGTACGTTCGAGTAAAAGTTGTTTGAAATAAGGTTGACAATCCAGATCTTCTGGAGTTAGAGATTGATGGCTTTTTATAACGCCTGCTGCCCGGCTCTAGGTACAAAATGGAACTAACGGAAGGGGCACTACATACTTGATAATCATAAGAAATCAGCCGATTTAAAAAAGACAAAGTTTATTCAGTATTCAATTCATTATCTAATATATCAATATTCAAAGCGCCTTATTTATTAGATGAAATGGGTTGTTTTAGTTTATGGGTAAATTTACTATTGTCGCCGTCGGTTTCTATGTGTGGCTTATTTTGCTTACAATTTTACAATATTGAAATTCATCGAAGACGTAGAAGAGACTCTACATACTATGTTATAATAAACTTGTAAAATGTAGAATAAAGTAATTCAATACATGTAAAGATTAAAAAAGGATAATAGGATAATAGGATGAGAAGGATCATATCTAGGGCATTTATGCTGTTTTTTTTTGCAACAACTTTTGTCACGAAAACGATAGAAGAGCCTATTTTTATTAATATATCACCAGCAGATATTCTTTGGCCGTTTATGGCTATTTTATTTGTATACACTCTGTTTAAAAGCTCAGATATCCGAAAAGAATTGTATTCAGATAAAAGTATATGGATATTTGGATTGCTTTTTTTTTCAGGTATTGTAGCTTCTCTAAGTGGATATTTATTATTAGATCCAGTTGAGTTGTCGTCAATAGCGTATGGTAAAAGTTTATTGGTTTCTAATATGAAAAATGTGCTCATTGCAGGTTACTTTCTCAGTGGTTGGCTCTTGGCTAGAAAATTTTCTAAAAAAAAATTCGTAATCTTTGGCGTATGCATGGTCACTGTGTTTTCAGGGATAGGTATTTTCTCTAAAACGACTGGGAATTTGGAATGGGCCATGGATGGCTATCGATTGATTAGTACTGTGAATGATCCCAATGTGGCGGGTTTTGTATGCTTAATAGGTCTCTTGTTCTGCTGGAAGCTTCTAGATGTTGAGTTCTCAAGCTTGTTTATGAAAATCACCATAATTTTCGTTGGTGGATTTAGTGCTCTGGCGTCCCTTTTTCTGACGGGTTCAAGGACGAGTATACTGGGTCTAGGGGTAGTGGCTCTTCTGTTTGTTATGACAAACTTTAAAAGATGGAAAACTTTAATATTGTTATTATCTGTCATATTTTTTTCGCTCAGCGGATTATACATTCTGGACAATGCGCACTTTAATGGGGAAAACTACAGATATTTGACAAGTCGTTTTTTTAACGGAACAGAGAGAGCAAGTGAGTTTCGATCTGACCTTCGAGGCGCTGCTTTTATGATGGGCAAAGACCACTGCGTATTTGGGGTTGGGCCTGGTCAATTTCCTAATTTCTCAACACCTTATTATAAGGAACTTGGCCATGATGTGACAACAGGCAATTTTGAGAAGGTGGTTTCTCCAAAGGTTCCCCACAACACATATGTTACTTATTTTGCTGAGCGGGGGATACTCGGTCTGATCTTATTCATGGTATTTTTAGGTTATAGTCTTGTTAGGAATAAGGGGCCGGTTTCAAGAAGCTTTTTAGCACTTGTTATGACATTTGCCCTCTTTTTCAATATCGAGAATTTACGTATTCTCTGGCTGATCTGGGGTGGACTATCTTTACTATATTCACAGACGCATGAATCTGAATTCAAGGACTTGGTGGAGAATGAGAGTCAGACGGGTTTTCGAAAGATCCAGTATTCCCCCAAAACGATCTTGAGCTTGATGCTTATTTTTTCTTTATCCCTGGTGACTATGGGAAAAACTCTCCACTCTATGTATAGACCTTATGTTCCACTCCTTAATCATTCTACTCAAATTCTTGTGGGTCAGGAAGGTCTAGATTTAATCATGGAGTATTCAGGCGGACCAAATGATCCCTTATTTATAAATTTTGAGGGGAAGGAAACCCATGAATGGATTATTAGAAATCGTCATGGTTTTTATAAGGACACCTTCAATTTACCACCGGGGGGCTATACGATGACTCTATCTAGTGGAAGTGGTCAGAAAAAATTTATTTTTGGATTGCTTAAAGCCAAGGGTCAAGAGTATAGTTTATACAATGAACTCCTTACTGGGAATTTAATAAAAAAAAAGATTGCAGATGTAGAACAGCAGCCCCTTAAACGATATTTAATTCCAACAGATGCAAAAAGATCTTTCGATAGTGTCAACTATGAAAAAGTTTCTTCAGTCTACCTAACCAGGGAAACTGGAGTTAATTTTGAAGATAAAATACAGCTGGATTCTATTTCACTAAGGTCTTTAGAAGAAGAGCAATATGAAATGGTCTTTGAGTTCACAAAAACAGGCCAAATAGACAAACCATTCATGTTTTTAACAAGAGGCTATGACTTAAGAGATTCAAGAAAAGGAAAAGCTCAAAACATTGCAAAAACCATCACATTTGATCCGGTCTTAACAGAATTAGAAATAGGTCAAACCTTCACAGGCACATGGACCTTCAACACAGAGGGCAGACCCTATATGCTACAATACAGCTTCTATTACAAAGACCCTGAAACAGGAGAAGTTACACAGCCATATCCAAAGTGGGTTCTAGATGGCTATGTTCAGTAATTTCTGTCCGACTAATAGAACTGAGAGTAAGACAAAACAAGAAGAACAGCTTTCAAAATAGAGTTTGTGAAATATATGAGGTTAGTATGAAAATTAGAAATAGCCTAAAAACAACCCTAGACAAATCAATAGCCCTGCTAACCCTACTAGCCCTATCCCCAGTCCTCCTAATGGTCTACACAGCCATCTACCTAGAAGACAGGGCAAACCCAATCTTCAAGCAAAAGCGATTAGGAAAAGACGGCGTCATATTTAGCATGTACAAGTTTCGCACTATGAAACCAAACGCGCCAGACCTGAGAAGCAAGGATGGTGGAACCTTTAATGCTGAAAATGATCCGCGGGTGACACGTGTGGGACGTTTTCTTCGCAAAACGAGCCTGGATGAACTGCCTCAACTTCTTAATATCCTTAAAGGGGAAATGAGCTTTATTGGTCCACGACCGGACTTACCGGACCAAATTAAGCTTTATGAGGAAGACGATAAAAAGCGCCTTCAGGTTCGTCCAGGAATTACAGGCTATGCCCAAGTTATGGGGAGAAACAGCCTGGGCTTTCGAGAGCGTTTTAAATACGATATTGAGTATGTTGAAAACTACAGTTTACTCTTTGACCTTAAAATTTTAATTAAGACTGTCGCTGTTGTCTTCAAGCGTGAAAATGTCAACCGAAAGTAAAGCAGACACCATTTCATCCCCTTTAATTGGGGCCGAAATGGTGTTTTTCATATGAGAAAATGCTAAAATAAGTAAAAGGCATATATTAAAATATAAAAGAGGGATAAACAATGAATGTGGTACTCTTTCTAGGCACCAAAATTGGATACACCGGGCTCAAGACCCTTATAGATCTAGGCGCAAACATTAAACAAGTTTTCGTCGACAAGGAACATGTCCATGAAATAGAAAAATATGACCAGTCAATCATAGACTTATGTAAGAAAAATGATATTAAGGTATATGAGGGCGCCAGCCATAATGATATTGATAGGGCAACGGACCAGGAAAAGATTGACTACATATTCTGCTTTGGATTTAGACGCTTAATCAAAGAGACTGTTCTAAAAAAGGCTCAGTATGCAGCCTGCAGCACCCATTTCTCCTTACTACCTAAATATAGGGGCTTTGCCCCTGTTAACTGGGCCATTATAAATGGGGAGGACAAATGCGGTGTGTCTTTATTTCATATGGAAAAAGAAGCAGACTGTGGCGATATTGTGGCTCAAAGGCAGGTCGCCATTGGTCAAAACGATTATGTTGAATCAGTCATGAACTCTTGCATAGACACATTTCAGTCTATATTAAACGAAGTATGGCCAGAACTTAAAAAAGGCAATGTCACTAGGATTGTTCAAGATGACTCAATAGCGACTTACACCTGTGCCAGAAACCCTGAAGATGGTGAAATCAATTGGAATGAAACCACGCAAGTCATATATAACTTAATCCGTGGTACGTCAAAGCCCTTCCCAGGGGCTTTTACAAAGTACAAAAATGATAAAATGACTATATGGAAGGCTGAGCCTTACGAGGTGGGCCATTATGTTGGTCGCATACCGGGTAAGGTTATTCAGGTTATAAAAGACGGGGGCATTGTTGTTCTTACAGGCGATGGGGCCCTGCTGATTCAAGAAGTTGAAATGGACAATGATCCGGTCTCAAGAACCCCAGATCAAATTGTAAGGTCTGTACGAGTGACCCTTGGGTCATAAAAGTGGAGTCTGTTATGAATAATAAGGAAAACAAAACACACAAGAATAGACTAAAAATATGGCTACCAGTCCTTATTTGGATGTTTGTCATTTTCATGTTCTCAGCTCAGCCTGCCAGTCAGTCTGGCGAAATGAGTGGGACCATAACCAAGTGGGTCATGTCGGTTATCAATATGACACCCCTTAGTGGCATTATTACCAAAAGTCTTCTACACACCCTGATTAGAAAGTGTGCCCATCTAACAATATATTTTGTTCTGGCTTGCCTTGTCAGTCGGGCGCTTTTTATGGAAGGTGTAAAAGCCTCTAAAAATATAGTTCTAACGATAACACTATGCATGTTGTATGCCATGAGCGACGAATTTCATCAAGCCTTTGTGCCAGGAAGAGGTGCTGGCGTCAAGGATGTTGTAATTGATACAATAGGAGCAAGTTTAGGGACCTTTATATCGCATAGCCTAAAGAAACGGAGCAAGTAAATGTCGAGTGCAAACACATTTTTAAGTGTATATAATAAAACAGACCATTTTCTAAAAGAAAAGTATTCTATGGATAGAAACATGTCCTACTCTAGAATGCTTGACGAAGTGGCCATGAAGAGCGCTGTTATTCGAAAGTATAGGGCAACTCTAAAACAGTTTGGACAACTTAGAAATGCCATTGTCCATGAATACAGGGACGGGGAAGTTATTGCTGAACCCACAGAAAAAGCCATGGAGGAGTTTCAGCGTATTTATGAAAAAGTCACAAAGCCCAAGCGTGTGATTGATGTGGTTGGAACCAGTGTTATCAGGGTCTTCAAGACAGACACCATTGGCAAGGCTCTTGATATTATGAAAAAGCAGGGCTTTTCCCAAGTGCCTGTGGTTGGCGATGATGGCTTTATTGGTATGTTTTCTGCAGTTCATCTCATTGAGGTGCTTTCTGATGATTCGGAAGGGTCTTCGAATAATTCTGATATGACCATAGAAAATATAAAAAATATGCGGCTAGATGAAGTCTTAACATACTCTGATCGCTATAGACAAGTCCGTTTTTTACCTAAGAAAGCAACTGTCCATGATGCCATAGAGATTTATGAAAATATGGCCCTGGAAGACCATCAAATTGATGCTATATTAATTACTGAAACAGGTAAGTCTCATCAAATGCCCATTGGAATTCTTACGGACAGTGATATTCCTGCGCTCTTAAATGAAATTTAGTGACTGTGAACGACTAACTCAAGAAAGGTACCAAAAATGAACAAAAAACACCTAAGATACATCCCACTCATACTCTGGCTGATCCTCATGCTGTCCCTATCATCAAGGCCAGCCACAGTTTCAGCGGAAGACTCAAAACCCTTTGAAGATTCCTTCACAGTGGTTCAGGAAAAAATTAAATCGAGTGAAACCATGAAAGTTAATCTTTCAGCCTTTCTGAAAAGCCCCAAATATCTGGTTAGAAAAACCGCCCATGTCATTTTGTACTGCGGACTGTATATGTTCACTGTTCTAGCTTTTATGCGGGATAAATCCAGGGTAAAGCAGTATATTATGATTTTTATAGGCTGTGTCCTATACGCCTGCTTCGATGAGTTTTACCAAACCTTCATACCAGGACGAACCGGTCTTCTTCAAGACGTTTTAATCGATAGCATTGGAATTGTAATAGGGCTTGTTTTATCTATTCTTATTGTTGAAATTGGACGAGCGAGGAAGACGAGGTATGCACAGTACCTCCTTAGTCTATAAAACACTAGCAAAGTTAAAAAGCATTAATGATTCAGTCGAAATCCCTCAGTTAAAAACTGGGGGATTTTTAGCATTAAGGTGCCATATGAAATGAATACAAGAGTCTGAAGCACACAGCATGCATTGCCAAAAGATAAGCAGATTTCCATGACGAGTGATTATAAAAATGTAATAAGGATAAATATATTTTATGGGAAAATGGTAATAAATTTGCACTAAAGTGGTATATAATAATCTAGACAGATTATGGGCATAAAACGAAAGGGGCATACAATGAATCATTGGAAAAAAAGAGTGGTGTCATATATTTGTATACTGACACTGATGTTCAGTGTAATACAAGTTCCAGTTTTCTCTCTACCCTCAATACCAACTGGGGACAGTATTTGGAAAGAAACGAATACCAATTTAAGTTCCTTAACAGAGGTCGAGTGGGTGGCCACAAGTTCAAACAAGGCCTACTTGATAGGTCCAGACCAGTCTAGTGGAGACCCTAAAATAATGTATTCCACCGACATGACCTCCTGGTCCAGTCGGTCTCTTGACTTAAGTGATGTGGACAGCATTCACTTTTTTGATTACATAGGTTCAGACATATACTTGAGCTCTCAAAAAAACGGACAATATAGTGTGAAAAAGTACGATGGGTCTTCAGCACTCACAACTGTTCTTGATGGGCTTTCGAGCCCGATCATAGCAGGTGTTGAAACACAAAGATACTATTCTAATCCGTGGTACTCGGGGTCTGAAGGCCATATGGTCTTTGCCACAGATTCAGGATCCCTCTATGAAGTTAGTGTCAACGCATCAGGGTATGCTTTAAAGGAAGCCCATGAGGATTTCATAAGCGCAGGCATTGAAGATATGACATATTATAATGGCAAGTACATCGTCCTAGACAAATCTGGCACTGTGCACACAGGATCAGATTTTGACTTAGCATGGGAGACAGATGCGTTTTCTACAAAGTCTCAAAAAATAACCACAAGATCATCCGACCAATATATGGCTGGATCTGATGGAGGAACAACTGAAATATTCAAAGGCTCAGGGTCATATACGGTAACCAGCCAAGCACAATCAAATACCAATGTCGATATTGGAGATTTTGACTATGTCAGTGGAACACTTGTTTTAACAGGAAAAAACATAGACACAGGCAAGGCCTATATTGTCACATCAAGTGATGGAAGCGCCTGGGAACAAGAGACCGTTAAAACAAGCGACGATTCAGAAGCCACAGTCAAAATGCTTGACGCTTTATACAAAAGTGGTATTTTGTATGCCATTTCTGACACAGGTCAAGTTTTTAAACGCGTTCCAAAACTGATCGTGACTATGAGTAATCCTTACAATGTGGGGAGCACATCAGTGAGTCTTAACGGCTATGCCCAAACTGGAGGCACAAGTGTTTCGAGTAAGGGCATAGAAGTCACACTGGCGGCAGACACAGGTTTTTCCAGTGCAACAAAATATGCATCTACCAGCTATAGCTATCCAGGCAGCACATCTGCTTCAATAAGTGCTACAGCTACGAGTCTCTTACAGAATACAGATTATATAGCTAGGGCTTATGCAGAAAATGAAATTGGTATGTCTTACAGTGACACCATTTCCTTTACGACAGATAAGGTTCGGGGCATAACACTCCTGCCAGAAAGCATCATAGAAGAATCCAATATTAATGGTATGCAAATTGTTATGAATCTGGATTCAGACACGTTTGCAGACACGAGTATCAATCCAGCAAATTTAACCCTCAATAATTTCCCAACAGGGACAACGGTAGACTCTGTTGATTACATTGATTCAAGAAAAGCGACAATTGTCTTAGCCTTTGATTATGACAATAATATTGAGAATGGCGTAAGCGATGCCAACATTTCCATTGCAGGCTCTGAAGTGACAAGCAATCAACAGTGGGACTCCAATGACATCACCATTTATGATGAGTACGAAACACCAAGGGCCCTCGTGAATGGGCTTGGAGGAACAAAAGGTTTTGGGGAACATACAATGGGCACCCAAGATGATTTTTTTGAAACAGTTGATTTGACATCTGTGCTCCCTGATGGTGTTGAATTTGGAAGCGGTGTCTACACCCAAGTCGATGTCAATATAAATGGGGCACTTCATTTTGGCAATATAGGCGATTCATCTCATAGAGCCTTTACACCAACTGGGATTGAAGAAGCAACCAGCCCAATTATTGCGCCTTTCTGGACAGATATTGGTGTGCATAGACCAGCACAAGGCATCACAAATGAGTATGACGGCGATGGAAACCTTGTAGGAACCTCAACAGGAAGCAACAGGGTCTACTATGACCTTGACACAGTCAATAAAATTTTCACAGTCACCTGGGATGATGTATCTGCCTATAACACTTCAACAACTGGTGCGGCAGCCTTTCAGGTTCGTCTCCACAACATCGGTGGGGACAATATGAGCATTGAAATCATCTATGAGAACCTAGAGTACGGTGGCTCAAGTGGTGCGGCCCGTATGGGCTGGAGTACGGGGGACAACCCTTCCCCAGGTGGAACCGAAGGTGTGGATTACTATGAGTTTCCTGCATCGGGAGACACAGATGCCATCGTTCTTTTACCAAACAGCAGGGGGCCAAGTGGACAGGTTGGAACATATCAGTCCAGTCTTGTTGATGGTGTTGTCACAAATGTCTTGGCAGACAACAACAATATTGTTGGAATGACCATCTCATCTGGCACATTGGCGCCAGAAGTCAACTCTGCCATAACGGGATATAGCGCAACAGTATCAAGTTCGGTTGAAAGCATTACACTTACGCCAACCCTTGAAAGTGCTGAAGCTACAATGACAGTTGGTGGAAGCCCTCTAGAGAGTGGGGCAACATCTGATGCAATAAGCCTCACACCTGGCATTAATGAAATATCCATTGTGGTGACTGCACAGGATGACTCACAAAAAACCTATACAGTTGAAGTCATTCGTCAAACACCAGATCCGTTCCAGGTGGTTTTTAACGCAAATGGAGGAAGCGCAGTTGCAGATGCCAGTGCTTATGCTGGTGAAACAATAGATCAGCCGGTGTCACCAAGAAAAGCGGGCTATGTGTTTGATGGGTGGTATCAAGAGGCATCTTTGACATCGCCTTGGGATTTTGACACAGATACCCTTTCTCAGGACACAAGCCTATATGCAAAATGGTCAGCCATTGATTACGAAGTGACCTATAATGCCAATGGTGCAGATGCGGGCACACCGCCTATAGACGGTGAAGCCTACAATATAAATGAGACAGCCACTGCCTTAGACAATACAGGAAGTCTTATCAAGTCAGGTTTTAAATTTGATGGTTGGAACACCGCAGCAGATGGAAGTGGCACAACATATCAGGCTGAGGATACCTTCACCATTGAGGGCGATACAGCCCTATTTGCTAAGTGGACAGCCCTGCCAACCATGACGGTGACCTATAGCGGGAATGGTCATGAAAGCGGAACAGTGCCAAGCGATAGTGGGGCCTATTTACAAGGTGCAGATGTGAACGTATTAGGCAACTCTGGTGGACTTGCAAGGACTGGATATGAGTTTGTGGGATGGACCATAAGTGATACAGGCAGCGGAAGTGTCTATCAAAAGAATGATGTCTATGAGATGGGAAGTTCAGATATAACACTGTATGCCAAGTGGACGGCCCTCCCTACCTATACAGTCACTTACATGTCAAATGGGTCTGAGTCTGGAAGTCTTCCGATAGATTCCGCTCAGTATCTTGAAGGACAGAGTGTAAGAGTTCTGGATGAGGGTGTTTACCTGCAAAAAACAGACTATACTTTTGTCGGCTGGAACACATCTCCAGATGGCAAGGGCACCCATTACGATCTTGAAGAAACCTTTAACATGCCCGCTGAAAATATAACTTTATATGCTGAGTGGGAGCTTACTCCAACATACAGAGTGACCTATGATGGAAATGGCAGTGAAAGTGGAAATGTCCCTAAAGACGATAATGATTATGTAGAAGGAGCGGGCGTAAGCATCCAGGGCAATGCTGGAGATTTGGCCAAGACCGGGTTTAAATTTACAGGATGGAACACAAATGCAGGCGGAAGTGGAGACACTTATCAGTCAGGTGATACCTTAACAATGGGTTCGCAGCCTGTCAGCCTCTATGCACAGTGGGAAGCCCTACCAACATACACTGTCACATATAATGATAACAATGCTGAGAGTGGCACACCACCGAGTGATGACAACAATTACTACGCCACATCACTTGTGACAGCACAAGGCAATCCGGGAGGACTTGCTCGATACGGATATACTTTTGATGGCTGGTCCACCAGTGCAAATGGCACAGGATCAAAATATAAAGAGGGTCAAAGCTTTGTGATGGGAAGTGGCAACGAGACCCTTTACGCCGTTTGGACCCCACTTCCGAGATACGCTATACTCTATAATGATAACGGAAGTGATGCGGGAAGTTTGCCGGTCAACACCACAAGCTATCTGGACGGAGAGACGGCGACTGTTCTAAATAATACAGGCAATTTGACCAAGGCTGGATATGCCTTTGCTGGTTGGAATACAAGCTCAGATGGTCAGGGAACCAACTATACAAGTGGTTCTGAAATCCAAATGGGAGCAGAAAATCTGACCCTGTATGCAAACTGGAACCAGCTTCCAACATATGATGTCACCTATTATGGAAACGGTTCTGAAAATGGGTCTGTCCCAGTGGATGAAACATCATATTTAGAAGGGGATCCCCTCCTTATACAAGGCAATTCAGGACACTTACTAAGGTATGGTTACAAGCTCATTGGGTGGAACACCTCTAGTGATCTTGAAGGCACATTCTATAAAATTGGCGAACGCATTGCCGTTGGAAATACGGACATAGACCTCTATGCCCACTGGACGCCTCTTCCGACATTTACTGTAACCTATGATGACAATGATGCTGAAGCGGGCCAAGTGCCTCAAGATCAGGGACTCTATCTAAGTGGTGAGTCGGTAACGATCCAAGCAAAATCTGATCAACTTGTGCGCACTGGCTATACATTTGATGGATGGACGACCGCTCAAGATGGCAGTGGAAGTGTTTATGAAACAGACGATACACTTGAAGTGACCGACTCAAATGTCACACTTTATGCCAAGTGGACGGCCCTCCCAACCTATCAGATAACCTATGACGGGAATGGACATGAAAGTGGTCTTGTACCAAGCGATTCAAATGACTATTTAAAAAATGCTGATGTAACCATTCAAGGCAACATATCAGACCTTGCTAAGACGGGATATTTGTTTGCTGGTTGGAACACTTCAGCAGATGGGACTGGAAAGACCTTGTTGCCAGGCTTAAGTGCACCTATGACAGATAGCGATGTGACCCTTTATGCCAAATGGGTATTGGCCCCTAGATACGCGGTGATCTATGAAGGCAATGGACACGACTCTGGTAAGCCACCTATTGATAACAATGCATATTTATCAGGGGCACAGGCCATAGCCCTTGGCAGTGGTCGTCAAATGACAAAAGAAGGCTATGTCTTCTCCGGTTGGAATGGAAATAGTGAAGGGACAGGCGCAAGCTACCCAGTATCAAGCGCTGTGGAGATTGCAGATGTGGATGTGACCCTCTATGCCCAGTGGGATCTAGGGTCTTACACACTCTACTATAACCCTGTTCAGGATGTGACATCCCCTTCGGCTGTGACCCTGAAATACGGAGCACTGCTTGAAGAACCAAGTGACCCAAACAATCCGGATTATATATTGACAGGATGGTACTATGATGAAGCCTTGAGCACACAGGTGGATTTTACAAGTGACACAATGCCACCTTCTGATTTAACCATTTATGCCAAGTGGATTGATAGTGATTATACCTTAAGTTTTGAAGATGGATATAATGTCACATCTCCAAGTGCCATTGAAGTTAGATATGGTGAGCTCTTATATGAGCCAGATGATCCTCAAAAGTCAGGGTATACATTTAGCGGATGGTATTTTGATGAAGACTTGACCCATTCCGTCAGCTTTACAACAGATACAATGCCATCAAATGATTTGACCCTTTACGCAAAATGGGGTGTGAATCCTTATATGATTCACTATGATGCGGGCAGTGGTGTAACAGCTCCATCGTCATCTATGGCAGACTATTTAACACAAATACCAGAGCCCACAGCTCCAGTCAGGGAAGGCTACACTTTTGATGGATGGTACTATGATGCAGACCTTGAGAATCCGGTTGATTTTGAGACCGATACCATGCCAGCAGAGGATTTAACCCTCCATGCTAAGTGGCAAATCAATACGTATTCAGTTGAACTCGACTATGGATATGATGTGACTTCAGGTCCAGCAATTACAGTGACCTACGGAGAAAAGGTTGATCCAGGTGTCCCAGAACGAAGTGGCTATAATTTTGTGGCTTGGTATAAAGAGGCATCGCTTGAAAACATTTGGGATGTTTTAAGTGATCTTATGCCAGCGGCAGATATCACATTGTATGCTAAGTGGTCCATGGTAACGGATGTGGATTTAGCAGATTTAAAGGTGGATGGCTACGACCTTGATAAAGCCTTTAGCCCTGGGGAGACGGAATATACAGTTTATGATGTTATTGGCAGCCAGGTTGATGTAAGGGCGTACACTGACCCAAGTCAGTTTTCGACAGTGTTGATCAATGATCAGGCGGTTGATTCTAACGGCTGGATTACAGTGGACCTAGAAATTGGAATGAACACCTTTAACATAAAGGTGACAGCCCAGGACGGCATTACGACTAAGAATTATACACTGAATGTTTACAGGCTCAATGATGAAGCGGTTTTAGAATCCATAAAGGCATTTAACAGAAGCGAAATAAGTGGTTATGATCCAGATGTAAAAGCATATGACTTAGGCATTACGACATTAAGTCGCATGACCATACAAGCACAAGCCTATAATAGCAAGCCCCTTCAAGGTATTGAAATAAATGGGGAAAGTCTAAATAACGGAGAAAGCAAGTCTATTGATCTTGATATGGGCCTGAATACCATTGAAATTTTAGTGACTGCTGAAGATGGAACGACAGTTGGGACTTATTCGCTTAAAGTGGAGCGTGTCAGAAAGCCATCGGGTTCTTCATCATCTTCTAGTGAGCAAAATGACACACCGCCATCAAATACAGATGACAGGGAAAATGTCACTGTTATAGTTAATGGTAAAGAAAGAGACGCGGGAACAAAGACCATTTCAGAGGCAAACGGCAGAAAGTCAGTCACTGTTGATGTGGTCAGGACGTCAATTGAAAATGAAATCATCAGTGCACTAGAAGATCCTGAAAAGGTAGAAAACGCTATAGTCGTTCCAATATCAGATGAAGCAGATGATGTAAAGGTTGGTCTAACCGGGGACATTATCAAACTGATGGAGGACAATGCGTTTGACCTTACAATCAATTCGGGCAATGCAGGCTATAAAATTCCAGCCAAAGAGTTTGAAATTGTAAATGTGGCCAGGGCACTAAATGTTGAGGAAAGTGAACTTGTTGAAATCAAAGTGGATGTTTCCATAGAAAATGTTAGTGACGATGAATCCCAGTTGATTCGACAAAACCTTGACACAAAAATCAACATGTTGTCCACCCCAGTAAGATTTAGGGTGGAAGCGACAGCTATAGATCGTGATGGAAATTCTAAAACAGTTGAAGTGAAGAAGTTTAAAGAGTTCGTTGAGCGCAGCATTGTATTGCCAGAGTCAGTAGAACAAGGTCAAATCACAACAGCGGTTCTCTATGAGGATGACGGCACATACATGCATATACCAACCCAAGTTCAAAAGCTGGGAGATAAGTATGTTGCTGTGATTAACTCATTAACCAATTCTGTTTACACGGTAATATGGAACCAAGTGACCTTTGAAGATGTGAAAGACCACTGGTCAGAAGACCTTGTGAATGATCTGGGGTCTAGACTGGTGATCAGTGGAAAATCGGATTCGAAATTTGATCCAGATGGCACAGTGACACGTGCTGAGTTTGCGACCATGATCGTACGGGGGCTGGGTATACTAAGAAAAGACCAGTCAGCGGCAAGTTACTCTGATGTTAAATCTTCAGATTGGTTTGCAAAGTCTGTGGCAGCCGCCGAGGCGTATGCGCTCATTTCTGGGTATCCAGATGGATCCTTTAAACCGCAAAGCACCATTCAAAGGCAAGAAGCATTTGCCGTTGCCTATAAGGCCATGGAACTTGGTGGATACACGGGAGAAAATGTGCTCTCAGATAAGCTGGTTAACCAGTTTTTAGATTCTGACCAAGTATCAAACTGGGCTGTAGAGGCAACTGGAAATCTCCTTATGAGTGGAGTGATCTCTGGCGATGGAGATCTATTAAGACCAAAAGAGTCCATAACACGCGCTGAAGCGGCGGCTCTCATCAGAAATATTTTGGTTGAGTGCCAGCTGATAAATAAGTAAGCATGTAAATCAAGATTCAATATTAAAGCAGTTGATCTTGTCTTCAGTGGATATTGGCTTGATAAAATGGTCAATTAACTTAAGGGAATGCTATAAAGAAAAGACAAAGACAACAAAGAAAAGACAGCAAAGGAAAGACAACAAAGAAAAGACAAAGACGTGCTCACCGACAGCATGTCTTTGTCTTTTAACGTTCTTATTTTATAATGTCCTGTCTTTTATTACGCTTTTCTTAAATAGAGATCATTTTAATAGAATGGCACTTGAAATGCAGGACCTGCAAATTCGTTTGTCCTTAAAAGAAACAACTTTGCTATTGGAGTTGCAAATAATACAAGCATCATATGCCTCTGGAGTTTCTTTTATCAAGTTTGCGCCTTGTTCCTCATTCAAGTTTTTCATTGGTAATGCCTCCCTTTTACTTACAAAACGTTATAATAAAGTAATTTTATGTATTTATATTACTATAAATTCCAATAAAATCCAATAGTAAATTTATAACAATTTGAAAATTGGAGTAAAAAATGATGCGCTTAAGGTGGATTTTCTTGCAATGCTGTGGATTATCAAGTTTAGTGGAATGGTCATATAGGAAATCAAATAAGGTGAGTTACATTGTCAAGTATCCTCAAATGAAGGCTATAGAGATCTTAACATGGTAACTATAAGTCAGGTGGAAAAAAATTACTAGATGGGGCTAATAAATTTGTGATGGGGTTTTGCTAAAAAACTTTCTAAAATGAAAACGGCCGGTTTTCTTAACCACAGGGATCAAGTTTTATAAAATCCAACTCAATTTAAATTTTAATTGGGTTTAGCAAGTTAAACGAGTTGGTTCCAACTTTGAATGGAAGCTAATAAGCATGCAGGTGACTTGATTAGGACCATAAAGACAGATACAATTGAACAAAGATTAGACTCTCTGTTATCAAAATTTAGCGGAAGCTTTTAGATTTAGGAAATTAAATTAATTTTAGTGTATCGGGTCGTAAAACGACTGGATGAATCAAGCGTTTGTAAAATTACTAATCTATATCCTCGTCATACCATAAATAGAATTATTGATTCATAAATATTTATACATGATATGACAAGGACTCTTAAATGATAGTATGAAAGTCGTTCAAATAAGATAAATTCCAAGATAAAATGATGGTATGGAGATAAAATGAAAATACTACAATTGCTAGGCAATACAGCCTTTGGTGGTGCCACTCATATGGTTATTAAGATTTCAATAAAACTGCGTCAGGACGGACACGATGTCATTATTATGGCAAATGATCTAGAAACCAAAAGGCGATTTGATGAACTAGGGTTTAGGTGTGACCATATAGAAGAGATGGGACGAAGCATCCATCCCTACAAGGATTTAATAAGTGTTTTAAAACTGAAAAAATATGTGAAGTCTGAAAACATTGACTTGGTTCACTCTCATACGACAAAAGGTGGGATTTACTCTCGCGCCCTGAAATTGATTTGTCCTAAAATGAAAGTGATTCATACAGTTCATGGATACTACTTCAAAATGGATGGGTCAAAGCGTGATAAGGTCACCTATATGATTGAACGCTTCTTTCATAGGTTCGCAGATGTTACGACATATGTGAATGGCTATGATTATAATATTGCCAGCAAGTGGCCAAACTGCGAGAATAATGTGCTTATATACAATGGGGTCAGTCTTGACCAGTTTTCCCCAAGTGGGCGTTTAGAGGGCGAAGCTTCTGGTGAAGAAAAGGCGACCGTAACAGTTGGAATTTCAGCTAGAATCGTTCATGAAAAGGGATATAGAGAATTTATAGAATTGATCAAACAAAACTTATACACACCAAATATTAAGTTTGTGGTGGTAGGCACTGGACCGGATGCAGCCTATTATAAAAAAAGAGTGAAAGAGATTACAAAAGATGAGAGTGTTGCAAATGATAAAGTGATATTTCACGGTTACACAGAAAATGTGTCTAGTTTAATCAAAGAATGGGATATCAATATATTGCCATCCTATCGAGAGGGCTTGTCTATTTCTCTTATTGAGGCATGTGCCTCAGGCATTCCATCAGTTGCCACACGGATCAGGGGGAATGTAGAAATTATTGAAGAGGGTGTGACGGGGCTTCTATACGAAGCCAAGGATAGCAAGGCTCTGATTGAATGTGTACAGACACTTATGGATGATAAAGCTCTGAGAAGCCAGATGGGACAAGCGGCTAGAAAAAGAGCTGAGATTCATTTTGATGAGAAAAAAATGCTAGAAGCATATTCAGAAATTGTGAAAAGTCTTCATTAGTTGACTTTTATGATGTACAGGACTACGGAAATTTTTAGTTGATTGCTCGTAAGAGACCTTTCTAAGCGATTGAGTCAAGGTCAAATAAGTGCCTTAAAAATTCAATGTATCAGTTTGACCTAGCAAGTGCTTGTACCTTTAAAAATGAATTGGGATAAATTTGCAACCAGCCTATCGGGTATGCGCCGTGTGGGCTGGTTTTCTATGTTTTTGAGACAAATTATAAATAGAATTCACTTTGATTCAGTCCTGCTATTTATGATATACTGAACCATGTAAAAAATATCCAGTAAATTAACCATTGTATTTTCTAATGTAAAATATGGTATTAAATAGTATTTTGTGAATGACTGATCAATCAGGGGGATAATATTATGTTTAAGAAAATGACGGCACTACTACTGACAGGCACACTGCTTATGGGACAAATGACTTTTGCAGCAGAACTTTCAAAGTTAGAATACACAAAGCAACTCGTAAAAGGCCTAGGCTTTGAGGTTAAAAGCGCTGAAGAAGCCTACAATAGAAAAACAAGTGAAAGTGAAGACATTATATACACAGCCTTCCAAATGGGGCTATTAAAAGGTGTTTCGTGGGATTTTGAAAATCCGATGACTGAGGAAGAGCGTGAGGTTATTCTTGGGAATGCTATGGGGATTCATGCAGAGAATAAAGAGAGCAGCGATGAAGCAAATTCTTATGTCGCAGATCAAGAAGAAAATGAAGCGGATCAGAAAGCTGAAGCTTCAAAAGAAGATACGTCAAATTCAGAAACCGCTGAATATGATTTTTCAACACCATATGGCGAAATCAAAAAGCCCACAGACATTAATGTGAATGACAACATATGGACAGATGAAGAATTTCATAATTTGCTGATAGAAAATCCTAGAATGTTCAAAAGGTCGAAAATTGCTAGAAGTAATGAAGATGCTAAAACTGCCGAATACTGGGGAGATCAGTGGTATTACAACATTGATACAAAACATATCATGGTGCGTGATGATGTGATTGGCAAACATGATGATGGAGAAGATTTGTATAACTATGTTGACCTAGATGAAGTGACAAATGGTCGAGGTGTGACTATCATGAAAGCACTTCTTTACCACGCACAAAAACACAATATGAATTTGCAGTTTATGCCCCAACCTGATTCAGAACAATTAAGAATCAGAATCTCTGAAAAAGATCATGGTGGTGGCAATATCATCTTCCTCATTTCCTACGGACCAGAGAAACGAGAACGAAGATATAGTCAAATTGAAGGCTATGATTCATCTGTCAATCCTGTTGAAACAGAGTGGATGATAGACCGCCTTTGGGACTGGAGTATTTACTCTGATAGAGGACTTGATGATGATGATTTTACACCTGAGGAACACAAGGACTTTATTCAGTCTCATAGTTTTGCAGATAAAAAGTACACAGATTTTGTCTATGGCATTTGTGATTACATTTATAAAGATGGTATGGATGTGTACAGAGCGATGATGACCGCCCATATACAAGAAAAATATGAAAAATTTAATGATATAGAAGATGAATACGACTTTCGCATGGTGGAAACAGACCACCAAGAAGTCTATATATTCGATCAGAAGATTCATTCTGATATATATGGCATAACCCTTGGAAAGTAGGTGACGTGGTGAAAAAAAAGTATATTGCTTTTTTAATCATAATAACAACATTCCTATCCAGTATCAGTTTTGTAATTCATGCAGATCAGCCAACATATGCCTATGATGTGATTCAAATGGCAAACTATATAAGGGCGCATTACCTCTATGATGAAGAAGGTGCCAGATCGTATGTGGAAAGTGTTGTTGGAAAATACAACTACAAGACGGAAGAAGATCGAGTGGTCAACATAGCCATCCTAAGAGACTTCAATAAACTTGTCTATACATATCCTGAGTATGACTACTATGGCTATAAGGGACAAGGCGATTACCAGAAAGATGAAAAGGGAGAGTGGCATTATAGAGATTTAGGCTATTTGTATAATGACGATACAAAAGTAACCAATCCCCATTTTCCAAACACAGCAGGGACAACACCCTTCTTTACAACATATAGGAATAAAAACTGGATCAAGACGGGTGGTGCAGTTGATTCTTGGACGGTGGATGAATCCTTAGCAAAACATATGCTTACTTTTAAAAAAATATACGCCCAAGATGGTGGCGGATACGTACCAGGCAGTATCAATATTAAAGATAATGTACTCGGTGGAAAATCAGTGGATGAAGCAAAAGAATACGCCATTTACCAAACACCATCTACCCTCAAAATGACAGGGTCTGTGAGACTCTATCACATGTTATCATCGGGAAGCACCTATTACAGGACACTGGACGTTGCTCCAGTGCCTTTTTCCTTGCCACAGCTTAAAGTATCTGTGGAAAAGCCTCTTTATGAATTTGGACAAGAAGAAATGACCAAGAATGTAAAGGTGACAGCAGAGGTCTATTTTGATGATTTTGCAAAACTCGATGATTGGAAATTGAAGGATTATATTGACCATGCTCTTATAGAAGTCAACGGAGAAAAGAAAGAAGTATATTTTGAGGACGGAAAACTCAAAGCAGATTTTGTATTTGAAGAAAAGCGCAACAACTTTAAAAGTGGTGAGGTTGACACTGTAACTTATAATGGTCGTGCCAAAGTTGTCGCACAAGAACTCTTTAAAGATGAATTCACTTGTCTTGGTGAAGCCTCAACCAATATTCTTGTCAATGCAGGAGAGGTCGAACCCTACTTCGTCATTAAAAACAATGGCGTGGACGTAACAGACGGTGTGATTGAGTATAAAGACTGGCAGGACGTAAACCTGACCTTAGAGCCAAATAATAAGGTCAGCAAGCCAAATCAAATCACAAAGGTATTATGGACGATGGAGTCTTTCCCCGAGAGTAGTGGACTGAGCGAATTTAAATATGGCGATCAAAACGTCACATACACTATGACAGAGCCTAAATTAAGCAGCCATGCAGACAGTAACGGCACAGTTACCTTCACAATGTTAATCAAAACCCTATATAAATTTAATTATGGTGGACTAAAAGGAATTAATAGATTTACAGTGCCACATACGGTGACATTTAAAAAGATTGATGAAGATGAGGAAGACCCAACCTTGCCACAAACAAAAGAACCAGTGGCAAAATTACGCGCACCAAGCAAGGTGCGAATGGGGGATAGGTTTACACTAAGTGGTGCAGGGTCTTATGATCCAGACGGTGAAATTGTAGACTACGACTTTAAACTCCAAGCCATAAGAGAAATTGAGTGGCTTAACGATGAAAAATCAAGGATGAAAGCCACAGTCATGTCAACGTCTGATAATGACATAAAGCTTGTTGTCACAGATGATGATGGTCTGGAAGATTCCACAAGTGATGATATTGAAATCCTCCCACCTATTGAAGCCAAAATGCGGGTGGATGGTCTTCGGAAAGTGAATCGTAAAGTCACTTTAAATGCCAGTGAGTCCATTGATGCCTATTACTTTCCAATAGATGATTACGCATGGACGATCACACCTCTTGAGGGGCAATCTAATACAGTTAATTATGGCACAAGTGATACTGCGAATATCAACTATGAAACAAATAATAAGGGCGAAGTGGTAAATGCTCTAATCAAAGAACCAGGGGCATATGAGGTTACACTCAATATACATGCCCAGTGTACCCTTGAAGGTGATGAAAACTATGAAGCCAGTGATAGCTTATCATTCCCTATAATGATCCAACCCGATCTGAAACCAAGAGCAGGTCTTACAGTAATATCCCTTGCCCTTCGTGACAAGATGGATGATCTAAATGCAAGCATTGAAATGCTAGACACATCTTATTCAGAAGACGGAGATCAAACAAAGGTTAAACAGTGGTACGCTCGTCATGACTCTGACAATGATGGGGATAGATCAGATGAAACGTGGACGCCAATAGGCACAGCAAAAGTCCACGAACTCTATAAGACAAAAAAACTGGGTGATTATGATTTCTACCATGAAGTGGTGGAGGTTATTCCAGAGGAAGATACCATATCTAAATTCCTAACAGAAAGTGACTATTTAACAGACAATTCCCTTGATCAAGTCTATCAGGAAAGATACTGTCATGTGGACAATGTAGCACCTGTTATTTCAACCACAGCAGAACTGCAAAAAGAAATTGACCTACTCGTCATTACAGATGAAGATGGGAAGAATTACTCAAAGCTACTTGCAGAGGTCAACAAGCTGAACAAAGAAATGTATGAGCGCAAGATTGGTGTGAATCATGAGATTGTGAATCTGAATAGTGATTCAGGCATTGAAAAATCATTGATAGGCATTAAGAAAAAGCAAATTTTCAACTGGTATCGAAACGCTTACATGAATTTTAAGTGGGAACTTTATAGATATTATAGGGGCTCAGATCGAGACTATAAAACGAGACCTTATAACAGGCAAGTCAAGATTGCAAATCTTGAGATCCGACAAGGAACACTCGAAGATATGCTAGATTTCCCCACATATCCAAATGCTTATGGTGAGCTTGATAGAACACCATATATTAAGCATCATGAGAAAAGTAGTGGCACTGATGAATGGAACCTATTAGGTCTAGATATTAATGTTTATGATGCACCCTATGATTTTAGGGGAAGTTATGGATACCCAAGTTATGCCGGCAATGGTGATTACGGAATGTTTTTAGCAGCTGATAGGTCAACCAGTAGCTTTTCTTATAAAAGTGGGTATGATACACATATTTATATTGGTGGTTATGGAGGCTTTAGTAATGTTCAAGACAGAGACGATTTTCCTGAACTTTTGTATCCTAAAGAACTAACTGTTGAGGTCGATAAAAATTGGGTGCAGGGACATTTAGAAAGTGAAACAGACACCCCTTATATTGTTCCAAGAGTAGATAGTTTGGTTGAGAAATATAAGGATTCAGAGAACGATAAATACATTGTAATGGCAATCAAAGATGGTCGAAATGTACATCTGCCAGAAGAATTACGTCAAAAACTAGAGTCTTATGGATTTAAAATATATTTTAGCATGGATGACTATTGGGGGGAGTTTTCAGCAGGTATACCAAAGGTCGTTGATGTCGCTTTTTCTGATGGTGCTTTATATGCTCAAACAAAATACAATAATCAACTCAAAAACTATAATGATATTGAGGTTGATAAAATTTATTATGATTATCAGAGGAGTAATTCAGAACCGATAAATTATAAAAATACCTTGTCTGATTTCAGCCTACTGTCCCCTTTAGAAGATGGCACAACAGATATTTATCAAAGTATCGTTAACAGGAAAAAAAGATTTAAATCAGGTTTAGTTAGATCTTCTGATTGGGGGATTGCTTTATATGATGACTTATATACCTATCATGACTCGGAACACTATGTATATATCTGGAAACCACATGGCAATACTTACGGTCAAAAAGGAACACCTTGGGGAAAACTAAGGGATAGTAAGACATTTGAGTTTCCGGGAGTGTGGGTAATGGATGATGGAAAATCCATTCAAGTACAAGATGTGTATTCACATTCAAACTACTCTAAAATAGTGGTCAATAACAATGGTGATATTTATTATATTGCAAATGATGTTGAGTCTCTAGATGATGAAAGCTTTTTTACGGCTAAAAAGGTCAATCTGTCAACAATAGAAGAAGTCTATGCTATGAATGTGAACAATCTATCCTTTTCAAAGAGGAGCCACATAGAAAGCTTATACGTTAATAGAGATACAGTATACCTTATTAAAGATATTGAAGGTCGATATGCTCTGTGCACAATTTCAACCAATGATCCAACAGAAACATATGATTATACACATCCTATTCAAATGAAGATATATTATTTTGATGATCTTGAAAAATTTGATTATTTGTATGGCGAAGCAGAATATAGGCATATCTTTGATCAAGATAGAAATCTCTCTAACATGGCTTCAGTCAATGTAGAAGGTGATAAAACAGTACATGGTGATCCATTCTCAGATTCTGATTACAATTTCTATAGATATGCCTATGAATATCAGGATTATGATGGCGATGACAAAAGATGGAGAGACAAAGGTGGTGACTATTCAAAATCATCATCATTTACGGGTATATACTCCTATTTTACTTTTGCACTGGTGGATACAAACGACAACCTAATTATTGATAATGAGAAGGTGGAGACAAGCATAAAAATTTCAAAGGTAAGTGTAACAGGAGATAGAGGAAAGGCCGTTTCCCTCGTTGATGACAAAGGAACAGTATGGGGAAAAGGGGCAACAGATAAAGGGCGTTTAGGGGATTTTAATTATCATAGTGATTTTGTTAAAACCTTCAATTCGCCATATGTACTCAATAATGAACATTCATCAAAAAATCACGCAAGCCCCTACGACATATCTTCTTCAAGCCCTGCCTACATGATGGTCGGTCGTGGTGCTTATTCAGACATTACAGCCAAACTCCTAGAAGAATACGCTGACTATGAAGATACAGAAACAGTATTCATACAAGTTGGCGACACCATAGACATTGGAGGCTTTGTCCTTGACTATGAAGGGGACTCAATTTACGAAAAACGTATAGATGTGAGCCACGACAACACATACTTTGATAATGCAGATACAGCTTGGATACCGCCTGCTGATTTTGATGAACCTGTCAGAGTGGACGTACCAGGGCGAATGGAAATTCGGTTAAGAGCACAAGATAACCCTGTGGGAAATGATGAAAGATTCGCAGAATATAGGTACTGGAACAAGGACAAGACAAGTATTGAAGTGATTGCTCATAGACCGCCTATCGCTAAACTAGGTTACGCCCTAGTTCCGCAAGGGGACGGTAGCTTTAACTTCTCTGGTACAGACAACGGCTCATATGATCTTGACCATAGTCAATCAAGAACCGATAAAGGGATTGTCGATAGACAGTTTTACTACAGAAAAGAACTTGATCCGACGTGGACAGAGTTTAACGGCACACTCCCTATTGAAAATGGAGTTAAGTATCAATTTGCCCTTAGGGTCAAAGACCTTGAAGGGGCTTGGTCTGACTATGACACAGTAGACATAAAAATAAACGGTGAGCCATTTGTTTTAAATGCATCTCTAGATCCATCCTATCCAGTGGGGGTGCCTGCTGGTGAAGACGTTAAAATTACGGCCTCTGTCTTTACACACAAGGCCATCGATAAGGTCAGTGCAGTCATTAGTGTTCCACAAACAGGCACCATCCTAGGACAAGTGGACCTAAATCAGGTCTCAGTGAATGGGATGGAAAGAAGCTATGAAAAAACATATGGACTGCCATCGACACTAAAGGATAAAGACTATTACAATGTTAAGGTGACAGCCAGACCAAGTGACGGATCACCAGAAAAAGAAGTGGTCTTAAGACTCAATGTTTTGACCCCTATAAATCTAACGGGTGAAATCAATCCATATACGATAAAAAAGGGGAGGACAGGCATCATAACGGCAAGCACAAGTCAGTATGCCAGCCAGTGTCAGGTCGACCTATTTTCTAATACTGGCACACCGGTAAGCATAGACCTGCAAGCGGATGGACAAGATTCAAATGGCAATAAAAAATGGAAGGGGCCATATATTTTTAATGAAAACCATCCAGAAGGCATTTATGAAGCCAAATTCATAGCACAGACAGATAACGGAAACAGGGAAGAGACCATAGATACATTTAAGTTCATCCCAAACCAAGCCCCAACAGTAACCTACCTATCAAAAACACCAAACTTCATCTACGAAGGGGATGACGTACGTCTAACATTCAGATTGAGCGATCCAGACGGAGACCCCCTAGACGTTCTCTTTGAGTATGCCAAGGAAATGGATGGTGAAAGTGGTGGACAAATAAACTGGCAGGTTTTACATTCTAAGTCAGATGTGTCATTAACACAGGGATCAGGTGGAGGATCAAAAGACTATACAGTGGATTTAAATTCTGTAGACAAAGCAAGTTACCATATACGAGCCATAGTCACAGACCCCCTAGGAGAAAGTGGACAGACCCAGACAAGCATCTCTGCAGAAGAACTTTCTGTAAGCGGTCAAGTTCATCATGTGGATAAATGGAATGAAAACCGTATGGACTATAACAAATCAAAGTCTGGGAATGACAACACACCAAGACCCTATGACATGTTTTGGTCGGGTGAGCAATTTAACCTCGAAGCGGTCACAACAGAGCTGGCGGATGGGGCGACCACCACATGTGAGTCAGTCCGGGTTGGAATCTTAAATAAAGGTCAGTCAACAGGCCTGAGCTCGGGAACAAATGCATGGACATGGCAGGGGGAACTCTGGGACGAAGTCATGATGGACTGGCCAGACGGTGTCATAACATTCCGCTTTACAGCCAGCTTCAGCAATGGCATCAAGAAGACATATGATGTGGATGTGACTCTTGATAACAGAGAGTCTTACTGGCAGATTCATAGGTTGTTTTAATGCCTTAACTCATGCGTAAATCGAACAACTTTAGTAGGTCGACAAACCTCATCAAACAACTGTGAAAAGTAGATCCTATATAAAGATTTACTTTTCTAAAGATAAGCCTTTAAAAGTTTATAATCACATGTATAATGGGTATTTTTCTATTACGGGGAAATACCCTATTGCTTTTTATACAAGGATGTTTAAATGGATTTTTAAACAAGGAATGAAGATGGAAGGGGGAAGGCTTTTGAGAATTAAAAGGGATGTTAAACGCAGACTGAGCTTGCTTTTGGCAATTGTAATGATTCTGGCTCAGCCTGTATTCGCAGTTGGACCGCAAATCGAAAAAGATCACTGGGCATATGACACAATGATATCACTGGTTCAGGATAAGATCTTTTCACCAATGGCGATGGATTGGGGCTTTGACAAGCCGATTTCACGACAGGAGTTTGTAAGACTTATCAACAAGGCTTACGGAACAAATGGACAGAGTGAAATTAATTTTTCAGATGTTGCAATGTCAAGTCCTTACTACAAGGATGTAGCTAAGGCAGTTGCGAGTGGTATGATCAAGGGTTATCCAGATGGAACATTTAAACCTATGGGCAGTATCACTCGGCAAGAAGCAGCTGTTGTGCTTTCGAAAATGACAAGAAAGCAAAGTGTTCTAACAGGTGTTGTTAATGCCTACACCGATGGTATGATGATTCCTGACTGGAGTAAAGAGTATATGGCTTGGATGATCCAAAAGGGATACATGACAGGCTATCCAGATGGAAGCATAGGGTATGACAAACCGATTACATATGCTGAGGCTCTAGCCCTCACAAGCAATGTACTTGGCAATCGTATTGTAGCTGAAACCACTGATGGTGGCGGACAAACAATCGATGGAAATGTAACGGTTATTGAACCAAATGTTACACTTAAAGACATGGTTATTAATGGCGACTTAGTCATTGGTGGCCAGGTTGGCGAGGGTGATGTGACCCTTGATGGTGTAGAAATTAAAGGTAGACTATTAGTTTATGGTGGTGGACAAAATTCGATTAAACTTTTTAGATCAATTGTCAATCAATTGGTTGTAAGTCGTTTTGAAGCCCCAGTTCGTATCGTATCTGATGATACGTCATCTGTATCAGATTCTATTGTTGAAACGAGCTCTATTCTTGAAGCACCGCCAAGTGTTTCAGTATTTAAGAGTGTAATCATTCAACCGACAATTACAAATATGTCGATTGATTTATCCGGTGCATTTGATGATGTTCAGGTGAATGACACACCGACACTCCCAACTGGAACCGGTCAGGTTCAACCAGAACGTAATCTTGAAATCAATATTCCACTGGGTTCTGTTATTCGAAACCTAGTGGTACAGCAAAAAGCTAAGATTCAGGGCGTTGGTAAGGTTGTAAAAGCAGCCCTTGAAAAAAATGATATTGAAATTGATGTTGATACTGATGACCTAAACTTTGGTCAGCAAGTTAGTCGTGTTAAAATTGGTGGTCAAGACAGACAAGCCAATGAAGAAGCTAAAAACGAGGCAAAAAGTGCTGGGAATGCAAATCGTCCTGGCGGCGGTACGACTGGCAACACAGGTAACACAGGCAATACAGGAAACACTGGAGGAACAACAGGCGGCGGTTCAGGTGGTGGATCAAACAATAACGACGATGACGATGATCGCAATGTAATCAAGCGCGGATCATTGGCATTTTCTAAAGCTGCAGTCTCTGTGACAGAGGGTGAAGACATCACTTTGACTGTCAACAGAACAAATGGATCCACTGGTGAAGTTTCCGTCAACTATACTGTGACTGCTGATACAGCTTCAGCGTCAGATGTAGAAGGCGACACAAGTGGCACAATCACCTTTGCAAGTGGTGAAACCACAAAATCAGTGACAGTTTCCACTGTTGATGACTCAACAATCGAAAACGATGAGACTTTCACAGTGACACTATCGGGTGTGAGCGGAGGCGCAACACTTGGCACAAACAAGACGATCACTGTAACAATCACTGATAATGATTCAACGCAAAATACTTCTCCAGGTGCAATTTCACTCACTTCTAGCTCTTACTCAGTGGCTGAAGGTGACGATGTTGCTATTTCAGTGGAACGCACTATGGATGAAACAGATGGTACGGTAACTGTTGATTATGTTGTGACAAACGGCACAACAGATTCCAGCGATTTTGATGGATCAACAAGTGGCACAATCACATTTGCAGATGGCGAATGGGATAAGATTATTACAGTTTCTACTGCAGAAGACACAGATGTCGAGTCAGATGAAACATTTACTGTAACGATTTCTAATCCTACAGGTGGTGCGACACTTGGTACATTGACTTCTACAGAAATCACTGTTACAAATGATGATACAGCTCAATCCAATCCAGGCACATTAGCCTTTTCATCTGGAACAGCTTCAGTGACAGAAGGCAGTGATGTGACCTTGACAGTCAATCGTACAGGTGGATCTGATGGATCAGTTGCTGTTGACTATGCTGTAACAAATGGCACAACAGACTCAGCAGACTTTGATGCATCAACAAGTGGTACCATAACATTTGCTGATACTGAAACATCAAAGACAATTACCATTTCGACGTCTGCAGATTCAGATGTCGAGTCAGATGAAACATTTACAGTGACACTTTCAAATCCAACAAATAGCGCGAGCCTAGGCACAATCGATTCAGCGGTTGTGACAATAAACAATGATGATAATGCAGGCACAATTGCCTTTGCAGCAGCATCTGTAAGTGTTAATGAAGGCCAGAGCACAACAATCGCTGTTAATAGAAGTGTAGGTTCTGATGGTGAAGTAACAGTATCTTATTCTGATAATGTTACATCAGGTACTGCAATAAAGGACACAGATTACTCATTTACACCAAGCACACAGACATTGACTTTTGCCAACGGTGATATTGCTGAAACCTTTACGTTCGCTGCAGCAACAGATGGCGTAACGGAAGGGGATGAAGTCGTAACATTAACCCTTGGCACACCTAGTGGCGGCGCAAGTCTAGGATCGCAAACGACAATAGAAGTTACAATTGTTGACGTTCAATCATCATTTGAACTTTCAACAGTGACATCTGATGGTGCCATTGTGGTGGCTGATTTCACAGATTTTGTTGATCTTGATTCAACATCAGATGGTGCGATTGAAGTGACATCTGGATCAGGTATTACGGTAGATGATATTCAGTTTGGTAGTGACAATAGTATTTTGAATATTACATTCAATACGCTACCTACTGTAGGTGTTGCCATAACATTTAAGTCTTCAGTTCTATCTGACGAGTCAGTTCAACTGTCAACTCAAACGTGGGCATTTGATGGAACCAATTGGAACAAGCAGTAAATCAGTGGTCAATCAATATGAGTTAAAAGCTTAGTATAAGCAAAAATGGGGAGGGACACATTCATTGTGTTCCTCTTCTTTTATGTAAGTAAAGCGGTTGAAAAACAGTAAGGGCACAAGACCGAGGATTTCCCTGAGAACACCATAGGCATAGAATGATTCACAGAGAATCGTTCTCAAATATAAACAAAAGTATATATTATTCCTGTTAGAAAACAGTATTATCAATGCTATAATAAATAAAAAGATACTTAAAAGGGGAGGTCTTCTATTGATAAGAAACAAAATTGAAGAACGCGATATAGGTCGAAAAGGAAAGTTGTTGATACTAGCCATGCTACCAACGCTTTTTCTCATTGTGGGCATAATTTCTATGATGGGGGGACAGGGTGAGTTAACCTGGTATCAAGGACTGTCCAAAATTGTATTTTCACCAACCATTCTAATGACAGACTTTTTAAAGGTTGGTGGTATGAGCGCTGCGCTCATTAACGTGGCGGCAATTGGCTACATGAATCTGGCAATTATGAATCATTATAAGTTAAAGGTGAATGGGGTTCTCATCGCAGCGTTTTTCACCCTAATAGGTTTTTCCTTTTTCGGAAAAAACATTTTAAACATACTGCCAATTTACCTTGGTGGCTATCTCTACACCAGAAGGCAAGGCATATCTTTTAAAGATATCCTGGTTGTTATCATGTTTGGGACGGCCCTGTCCCCCATGATTAGTGAAATCAGCTTTTCGGGAATTTTACCCCTTGGTAAGGGCCTTTTTGCCGCCCTTGTGGTTGGTGTCTTTATAGGTTTTGTCATTGTGCCACTTTCTTCTCATATGTTGAAGTTCCATGATGGTTACAACCTATACAATATCGGTTTTACAGCGGGCATTATCGGGACGGTTCTCACCAGTTTTTTAAGAAGCTTTGGCATCCGAGTGGAACCTGTTTATATTGTCTCTGAATCAAACAACTGGGTGATATTAACCTTGCTGGTCATCATGTTTGCCGCTCTTTTTGTGGCAGGCATTCGAGTGAATAAAAATGCCCTCGCAGAGTACAAGAATATTTTGAAATACAAGGGTCGACTCATCACTGACTTCACCCACCTTGTGGGCTACGGTGTGACCTTTATAAATATGTCACTCCTAGGGTTTCTTACATTGACTTTCATCTGGCTCATCGGTGGCATTGTAAATGGCCCTGTCCTTGCGGGTATTTTCACCGTCGTGGGGTTTGGAGCCTTTGGCAAGCATCCCAAAAATATTTTGCCTGTGGTTCTTGGGGTCATCACGGCTATTGTATTCTTTGGTAAGGATATATCGTCAACAGGTATGATTATTTCTATACTATTTTCAACAACCCTTGCACCGGTCGCAGGAAATTATGGTCCGGTCATAGGTTTTATTGCAGGTATGCTTCACATGGTGCTTGTTACCAATGTCGGTGTGATTCATGGTGGAATCAACCTATATAACAATGGTTTTTCAGGGGGACTCGTGGCTGGTGTCCTGTTACCTGTGATTGATGCCTTTAAGAAGGAGCGATAAAAGATGCAGCACGAAGTGAAAAAAATTACACTTATCATAAATGAACTTCTAACAATGTTTCTTTTAAACGGTGGTCAAGAGATTGATATGAAGGTTAAGAGAATAGATGGTGAGACAGAGATTGTTCTGGAACATCACAATTGCACATATGATGAAGCCTTTATTGAAAGGCTTGAGCACAACCTGAATACCATGCGTCAATTTGAGGTGGAAGGCTACTATTGGCAATTGGTTGGAGAAGATGAAAGTGCAGATGAACTCTATTTGGTTGGGGCTATGGTTGATGAAGCAGACGTTAGTTGTGAAAATGGCGAGCTGAAAATCCGCCTTCTTCGTAAGGAAAATAGTAAAGGTTAAGGACTTTAGTCCCTATTCATCTCGATCGAAATATATTAAACTATGATTGTCCGCTCGGCTCTAGATTTTCTTGGAGTATTCATGGCATATGCATATAGTTGTCTGTATGTCTATGTCGTGAATACTCCGGGTATATTGATAAGCGACTGGGTTGAGTTGTAGTGAGCTGGGCGGACAGTCGATAATCTAATAGGCAATTCTTATGAGGTGGGTAAAGTGCTCACCTCATTGGTTTATGTCATAAAAAATATGTTATAATTGCTCTGGCATAAATACAAATTTATAAGGAAATTAGGATGACATATGGAACTGATAAATATCAATATTGAAAATAAAAAGAATGCAAGAGGAGGCCACTTGATCAAGTGGTTCATTGCAGGACTCATTGTTCTTTTAATGCTAGGCCTAAGCACCATTGAAGTGTATGCGGAAGGCTCTTTAGATGAAAATATAAAAGACGTAGAAGACATTGATCAAAACCAGGCTCAGCAAACCAGTGAAGTCATTCAGAAGAGTCGAATACTGGGCTTTGAAAACTCAGACATAGGCCTTGATTTAACAGGCTTTAAAGAAACCCTGAAAATTAAAGCTGTCACCCCGGACCACTTTCGTTTTGAGGAAGCGGGCATTCGTGTAGATTTTATGATGGATGATCTCACTAAAACACCCCATAAGGCTTACAACAACAGTGTTTATAGTGCAGGCTTCATACAGACCAGTGATTATACAAGCGCCTATGAGTATGACAAAATGTATTTGAATGGCCATAGAACGCATATCTACACATTTGAGCGAAAGGCTTTGAAATATGGAAAGGGCTTGAAACGTCACTTCGCCTATATCGAAGTGGAGCTTGAGTCACAGGTGCTCCTAAGTCTGCATATTGCATCAGAACAAACCTTTAATCCGGATAAGTGGATAGAAAGATTAAGGGCTAAAAATGATGATCAATCCTTAATCGAGAATTATGCCATAAGCCAGATTCAAAACACGGCGTCTGTTTTTAAGCATGAGACAACCCAAGCCTATTTCGACGACACATTTATAGAATCTGAAGATGTCACCTGGGGCATATTTGAACCGAGCACCCACTATGAACTGGACTATGTCCATGCCATCGAGCAAGGCACGGGCATTGATCTGGATATTATACTGGAATATTACGACTTAGGCTATATGCCAAGACTTGAGAAAATGAAAATGCTGTCTGAGGATGATAAGGTGCTTGAGCTCACATTTCAAACCTCTAAATACGGCACATTCAATGCAGATGCCCTCTATGAAGTGTTAGACGGAAAACATGATGCAACCATTGATGAGCTTATATCTATCATTAAGGCTCACGACCAGCCTATTCTGTTCAGGCCGAATAATGAAATGAATGGGGACTGGTGCAGTTATAATGCCATGTACACCCATAAAGATGCAGAGGTTTTTAGAAGCTTTTGGATTTGGTTACATGATCGTTTTGAAGCTTCTGATGTGGAAAATGTTATTTGGGTATGGAATCCCAACTGGGGAGATTTTCCCTATGCTGGATGGAATGACTACATGAACTATTTCCCAGGGGAAAAGTATGTGGATGTTATTGGACTCACTGGATACAACACAGGCACATACTATGAAGCGGAAGAGTGGCGGAGTTTCTTGGACATATACCTCCCTATGCTATGGGAGTATGACCAGCACTTTGATGGTTTTCCTTATATGATCACAGAGTTTGGGTCAAGCTCAACGGGCGGTGATAAGGGTCAGTGGATTCAAAATGCTTTTGATCAAATTGAAAAACTTGATATTAAGGCCGCTGTCTGGTGGAATCACGTAGACTATGACACTCAAAAAGGCGTGGTCTCCAGAGGCTATAAGTTTGATGATGATCCAGAAGTGATGGAGATATTTAGAGACAAGTTTTATGGGAAGTAAATAAGAGCCTGTGACCAAGATTTAATAAAAGTGGTCACAGGCTCTTTTTATAGGTCATTGTAAAATTATAAAAATGTGATCACTGGTGAACAGTAAACTGAATCAGGGCCACAAAAACAAGCAGTATCATAAAGGCCAAACTGTTAAAGGTCAAGTCAACTTTACGCAGTTTATGATAGGTCTCTTCTCCCACTTGTTTAAGCAGGAAATGGACGATGAAGCCGCCTGCCAGTATGAGCAAGTAGTTTGGAATAGCGTGAAGCAACTTTGAAACATCTCCTAGGTCATAGGCTAAAAACACACTGAAAAGAGAAGCGCCACTAAGAATCCAAAGAGGAAGCCACTGTGACTTATGGACTTTGTAAGGACAGAGCTGAATGTCAGGTGTGTATTTGCCAAATAACACAGGCATAAACCGAATCAGATAGGTGGCAGAAAGCACTGTCAGACCTAAAATGATCCATTCAGAGAAATGATAACCGGCTCCATACTTCAATAATTTTTTTGAAGCGTATCCGACGGTAAAGGGGGCGCCAGTCATACTCAATAGACCGATGAACATGGGAATACCCACTAAAGGGGCCCGCCGCATAAGTCCTTTCATGTTATGAATGTCCCTAGAACCGTAGAGGGAGACAAGAAGGCCAGAGCCTAGAAAGAGTGTTGTTTTATAAAGGCCGTGGGCCACTATATGAAGGGTGGCGCCCTCGAAACCATCAGGGCTTGCAGAGTTGAGGCCCAGCATAATCCAGCCCATTTGTGAGACTGTGCTATAGGCCCAAATCAATTTAATATCCACCTGGATCAGGGCCAGTAAAACGCCTGCAAAAGCGGTAAGTATACCTATAAAAATAAAGAATTCATTCAGTTGACCATCAGGAATCAAGATGGACTGCATGCGAATGAAAACATAAATTCCTGTTTTAACAAAAATCCCTGAAAGTAGGGCAGATACGACAATGGGGGCACTGGCTGTACCGTGGGCCTTAGGCAACCAACTGGACAGGGGAAGGATTGCAGATTTTAGGGAGATCCCAGTCAGGAGAAATGCCAGTGGCAAGACCAGTTCCTGTAGCGTGTGTTGATTTCGTAAACCTGCTATGGCATCAAAGGAAAGCACGCCAAAAATCTTATAGAGATAACCAAGACCCATGAGGAAAAAAGCCATAGCAATCATATTGGACATTAAATAAATCATACCGTCATTAATAGATTTTCTATCTTTTTTGTACATAATAAGAATACTGGCAACCACGGTGGCCACTTCTAGGAGCAAGTATACATTAAAAAAATCCGTTGAAAGAAAGACACCATGAATAAGCCCCTGCAAGCTCATAAAAAGAAAAATAAACTTCTTTTCATAGTACTTGGCATGAAGTGCAAAGGTATGAAGCATGGTGAATATGAAGGTTGAAAGCAGTAAAAGTCCAAAAGACAAGGCATCAATTTTCAGGCTCATTCCAACGGGGGGCTTGGTGGCCAGCAAATACTCAGTATGAGGTATATTGCCACCAAACCATAAATAAGCAAGGCAAGAAAACAAGACAGCCTGTACGCTTAAGGCCAAGATAAGTCTTCTCTTAAATGGAATAATATATTGAAGCAGTCCTATCAAAATAGGAAGAAATACAAAGGTGAGTAAGACCATTTAAATCTCCATTCTTTTTCTATTGCGTCGCACCCTGTTCCAGTTGGTAGACCCATACACGTGATACTGGGTAATGAACATGGTCAGGCAAAGAGCCGTTATAGACACACCAATAACAACAGCTGTGATCATGAGTGCTTGGGGAACGGGGTCGGCACTATTCTCGTGTAAGACTTTTCCAATAGGCGCCTGTACAGATTTTGTGGCATTGATGCTGATGAAAAAAAGAACAGCTGCCGCTTGCATAATACCAAGACTCATTATGGATTTAATCACGTTTCTTCTGGCAATCAGACCGTAAACCCCTATGAAAAATAGAATAAGTGCTGTGTTTTCTCCGTTAATGTGTTGAATGATTTCCAAGCCTGTCACCTCATTTCACTTCATAGTATATAAATCGAATGAATAAAATCGTAAAGCCAGAAGCCACTTTAAGGGCTATTAGTCCATTCATGACAATGTAATAGTAAGGCCCAAGCCAAACCAAATGGGACTGTCCCAAGATCATAAAGACGAATATTGGTATAAGAAGTATTATAAATAGGACCAGTTTCTCAATAGACGCTATGTGGTCATATGATAAATCAAGATTGGGCTGCATAAGGTGTTTGCAGACAAAGGCGGCAGCTAAAACAGCACCAGCCTGAAAGCCACCACCAGGTGAAATGTGGCCATTTACAGCCAGGTATAGTCCGGTTAAAAGAATAATCGGTACAAGAAGGCCTGTGGCATAAGCAATTAGGCCTGAATCCCTTTTCATAATGCCCTCCTCTCTATCATCAGTTGCTTGCAAAATTATAGATTATGCACTCATTGTAGGATATAAAGAATTTCTGACCCTTAAATATATATAGTACAACAAGGGGATAGAACTGTAATTTTACAAGTCGCTCAAATAATACTTTGCAAGTCGTTCATCATATAAAATCATATCTAAAGTATAAAGGTCAGTGTGAGCCACTACTTCTCAGAGTGGTGATGAAAGGATAAATAGACAACACCAACGATGGCAAAAATGACCATGAGGCCTTCAAAAAGTGTGTCGTAGTACCTGTAGGTCAGGTATATGGCGGTCACAGTGTTCTCTGCCCCAGTTTCCATATAAGATCTGCTTAAAACGTAGTCTTTAATGGGCCACGCATCCGAAAGCACAGTCAAACCGTTTAGGTAGAGAACTTGAACAATAACAGCAAATATAATTAGGGCTAAAATTAGGCGTCTTGGCTTCATGCATCCACCTCATTAACTAGGGTCACATCTATGTTTTTTCCAATATCCTTGTCTCTTAAAAGTTTGCGAAGGGTTTCAACTTTCAAGTTTTCCGGGTGACAGATTACTTTCAAAGTCCCTTGAGGCATATCAGGTTTAATATCTTCAAGAATAACTTCATACTTATGCTTATTCATGATTTCTTCTGATTTTTCTGCGGTGTAGATAATAAGAGGTTCCAGCTCTTCCTTAGCGCAGTAGACTTCAATGGCTTTAATAAACTCTGCCATACGCCCACCCGTGTAGACTTCATCATGAACCGGTTTGTCGGGAATATGGCAGTAAACTGTAAAAACCTTATATTTCTTGAGCGCTACCAAGTAGAGAATAGAAGAAAAGACACTGCCGATAACTGCTTCTGCTATAGCCACATCTGGTGCGTTATAAATTATAAAAACAAAAGCCATGCTCATGGAAAAGACGCCTAGGTAAATCACTGCAAGACGAAGTCTTTGGGTTCCCAGGGCCATGAGGGCAAAAAATATCAGGGAAATGAGGGCGATCTCTTTCATGAATCTTCCCTCCTTAGCGCATAGCCCTTCAGATGGGCCAGTCTAGCAAGAGAATGGGCCGTTAAGGGATTGATGGAGGTCATGATTAGAAGGATGAGTAAGACTTTGAAGCTAAAAGCAGAAAAACCATGAATCAACATAACACCACTCAACAAAAAAATATTTCCAACGGTATCAATTTTTGACGCCACAAGCAGACGGGCATAAAAATTTCGAAATCTGTAAAGACCAATAACACCAGCGGCAATGAATAAGAGGCCTGTTCCAATGAGAACATGTCCAGCGGTTTCCATCACTTGTCCTCCTTCCAGCTTAAAAACTTGGTGAAGTAGACCACGCCAATGAATCCAAATAGGGCAAATATAAGAGCAATATCAAGATAGAGGCTGGTTCCTTTTATACTGGCCACTAGAATGACAAGCATGACCAGTTTTGATGCAATCAAATTAAAGCCAAGAAGCCTGTCCCAAAGCGTTGGGCCGATAACGACGCGCAGGGCACTTAAGACCATGAGCAGTATGAGAATAAAAGCAATTATTTGCATATTTTAGCCTCCAGCTTTAAGAGTTTTCTTTCTAAAGGGCCGATGAGTTCTTCTTTTAGGGCAGCTTCATATAAGTCTTTTCCATCAAGCCATAAAATTTTTAATGTTTGTTCAGCCACATCAACGGTTACTGTGCCAGGTGTCAGGGTTACAGAATTGGCTAAAAGGGAAATGGCCATGGCTGTTTTTAACTCTGTTTTCACAGTCACAATCATGGGGTTGCTTTTCCCTTTTATAAGAAGTAACAGTGTTGATAGGCCTGACCGTATTATTTCTGTGACTAGAAATAAGAAGTAGAAGAACATCCCTGTAATGGATAGGGGGTAACGACGCCCGTGTCTGAATTTTGTGATATAGGTTTCACTAAACCAGACACAGAAAAAACCAGCTATAAGGCCCACAACTATATTTTGAAGTTTAAAAGATTCCATAAGCACGCACCAAATAAGGGCGAGGACTAGAGTCCATTTCCAGCTATAACGTATTGTTTCTCTCATAAGCAGACCTCTTGGTTTATTTCCATTTATAGACCATAGTTAAAATATCACTCAAGATCACCACCCCTTAGAGTGGGGTGTCAAAACCTACAAATTCCATGTGGTATTGTCACTTTCATTTCCATTATAACCGATTTGTAACCAAACTCTATGTTATAATTCTAATAGAATGAATATGAATTTAAAATCCAGTCATTCCAACCATCAAGCATGAAAGACTGTTCGTGGCGATGGGGTTGGAGGCATCTATAGTGGAAGGAAGAATATCTTGAAAAAAGTGGACATCGGGGTTGTAGTGCCCGCCTTTAACGAAGAAGATAATATTAAGCCCTTATATGACAGGCTTGTGGAAGTGCTTTCAAGCATCTCAGAAAGTTTTGAAATCATGTTTGTTGATGATGGAAGCCGGGATCAAACCATTAGGGAAATTGAAAGCATTCAAAGATCAGATGACCGTGTGAAGTATGTCAGTTTTTCTAGAAACTTTGGGCATGAGATGGCCAACACGGCGGGTTTTAGGAATGTAAAGGGCGAGGCTGTTGTCATCATTGATGCAGACTTGCAGGACCCACCTGAAGTGATTCTTGATATGTATCAAAAATTCAAGGAAGGCTATGACATTGTGTATGCCCAAAGACTCAAAAGAGATAAGGAGACGTGGGTTAAGAAAACAACGTCAAAGTGGTTTTACCGTATCATGCGCGTTTTAAGTGATACGGAAATTCCCCTGGACACAGGTGATTTTAGACTGCTCAGTCGCCGAGTTGTGGATGAAATCAACAGCCTAAATGAAAAGAATAGATTCTTTAGAGGCTTGACACACTGGGTTGGTTTCAACGTTACATATGTGGAGTACAACAGGGATGCACGCCACGCTGGTGAGACGAAATACAATTATTTCAAACTCTTTAAACTGGCATTTGATGCCATTCTTTCATTTTCATATAAGCCGCTTAAGATTTTTAGTTTTATTGGTTTTGCAACGGCCATGTTTGCTTTTTTAAACTTAATATATTGGATCGTCATGAAGCTTGTTTTTAATCATCATGCGGTAGAGGGTTGGACGTCTATTGTGACAATACTGCTCTTATTCTTTGGTATAATCATGATACAGATCAGTGTTATCGGCGAATATATCGCAAGAATATATGAAGAGGTTAGGAACAGACCCTTATATATTATCAGCAAGCAGGATGGAAAGCGGGTAAACAATGAAAGCCGGGATGAAGTCGGAAATTAGTTTGTACTTGGTTTTTGGTCTTATGACGACAGCCATCGCGGTCGGTGGCTATGGACTTTTGATCTGGATGGGACTCCATTATTTTTATGCAACCACCCTGTCTTGGCTTGCGGCGGTGCTTTTTGCCTTTGTAACCAATCGGAAGTATGTCTTTCAGTCCCAAGCGAAGACGGTGAATCAGATTTCAAAAGAGGCCATGGCCTTTTTGATGTCACGTGTGGGCACTTGGGTATTTGAGACTGTGGGCCTTATTTTTCTTATTGATGGCATAGGCATGGGGCAAATGCTTCCAAAGTATATAATGTCAGTGGTCGTGATTGTCATGAACTATGTTTTAAGTAAGCTTGTGGTCTTTCGAACGTCATAAGATTGTAATAACATTGAAACGCCAATGGAATGAAGTTTTGATATAATGGATTTGATAGGAAAATCGGGGCAATGTAACCTGTTTACAGCAGTTGAAATACGAGTTGTTGCGAGGTTAACCTGATAATGAAGATTGGAGGGCTATTCTTGAAAACTGGTATGAAAAATAATATGAGACGTATACTGGCAACTTGTTTGCTGGTGGTCATGATGGTGAGTGCGCCTGCAAGTGGATTTGCAGCAAGACTCTTTACAGACATTCCTGAAGATTACTGGGCTATGCCATACATAATCAAAGTGGTAGAAAATGATATAATGCCGGGGTATAGCGATGCGACGTATAAGCCATCGAAAGCTGTGTCAAAGCTTGAAGTTATTACGGCAGTGTACAACACCATTAGCGCTTCTGGTAAGTTTGACAAGCTCCAAGGAGATGTCCTTGCCATGAAGTTTGGTGCGACAATAGACGCGGCGAATATTCCCAAAGAGTTGGCACCCTATGGTGAATCAACGTGGGCGGCGATTGGCTATGCCCTTGAAAATGAAATACTACACCCTGACGAGCTCAAGGGATTTGTCATTGAAGGCGAATTGGCAGAAGCAACAAAATTAGAAGCTTCTATTTTCCTGGGAAAAGGCATGAATGTTTTCTTAAAAGAAAACCTTCAAAGAATTATTAGCTTCGACTACAAAGATGCATTTTCAATCACAAGTGCAGCAGCCCCTTATATTGACCTGCTCATTCAAAATGAAGTGATCAGCAGCAAGGGGGATGATAAGGGTAACTTTAATCCCAAGCAGGTTGTGACAAGAGAAGTATTGGCCACTCTACTGTCAGGTGCATACGGCGTATTAAGTGGTGAAATTGTTCCAGCTGATAATGATGATGACAGCGATGATTCCAATAATTCATCGAGCACATCTTCAAGTGTAAGTTCTGGAGATTCTAAAACATACGAAGCCATTGTTTCAATTGTTCATGATGATTTGGAAATTATCGAGATCCGTGATGGCGGGGGCAAGCTCCACGTCTACGATGGCAGTGATACGACCATTAAGCGTGACGGGGAAACACTAGACCTGTCAGATGTCAATAAAGGCATGGACGTAACGGTTCATGATGACGATGGTGAACTCGTGAAGCTTGTGATCAATAAGCAATTTGACAAGACCGAAGGCAAGTATGAAGCCAAGTCTGATGCGCTAACAGATGAAGACGGAGAATACCGAGTTATTACAATCGCTACAAATGATGGGAAGAAGTACTTTAAAGCCTATGATTCTGCTGTGATTGTAAAGGATGGAGAAACAGCTGAACTGGATGATCTTGAGCTTGGGGACAGACTTCATATGAACGTGGAAGGTTTCATGGTTCGAGAAGTGGAGGCCTACTCTAAAAAGACGGTTGTGAGCGGTGTGCTCAATAGAACAACAGACTTTAAAAAAGGCAGCTCTATTAGTGTTCAACTGGAAAAAGGCAGCTATATCGATCAGATTCTCGAGTCGGATATTGAAGTTAAGTCCAGCGGAGAAGGTGTCCGTAAAGGCGATATTGTCAATGTGACCCTGGAATATGGTAAAGTTGTCCTCGTTGAAGCCACAGGAATTAGTTCAGAGTTATCCGGTGTCATCACTTCAATTCTGATCAGTAAGACACCAGAAATCACAATACAGACAGGGGATGGTGTGACAAAGACCATCCAGCTGAAAGAAGACATGGAGTATGTGCTTCAAGGTGGGGATTCAGGCGATATTTATGACCTGAGACTGGACCAGAGTGTCACACTTAAAATGGATGGGTCTGGAGCCAACACCCTTGTGACCAATAAGGTGGCCGAAAAGGTTAAATTTAAAGCTGAAATTATTGATGTATACTCGACAGCCAACCTACTTAAAGTTAAAGATGATGACGGCCAGGTTTGGACTGTGAGCTTTAAAGAAGGGGCTACATTCAGTATTCTTGATTACGAAGCAGGTGAGTCTGTTTTCGTATTTGGGATTGAACTTTCAGACGACCTCTTCGAGGCTGAACTGGTTATAGGCATGGAGTAGTATGGACGTGACAGCTTTCAATAAAAAGCAATAAGCTAAATATGCCCCGAGTCAAGATGAAGCTGTGCTTGACTCGGGGCTTTTCGTGCTGTGAGGATGAATCTTAGGCGATCATCTAAAATTCATCCTGCTAAAAGGCGTAAAAAGTAAGAAAGTCTGTCTTGAATGATGTGAGGCAATAAAGATATACTAAGGACATGTAAGTTGAAGTGTGTATACATAAAAATAAGTGAGTAGAGGTCATTCAATGAACATATTCAATAAAATTAAAGCAGACATAAAAGAAGCGCCTTTCAAAAGGGTCGTGATGCCCTTGGTCATTCTTCTCATTGGCTTTTTAGCAAGGGTCTGGTGGATTAGAACCATTCCAACTGATCAACTTTATGATTTTGACGCCTATTATAGAATCGCGAAAAACATATTTGAGGGCAAGGGTTTTACCTATGAAGGCGCACCAATTGCCTTTCAAGGGATGTTTTATTCATGGTCCCTAGGCATGCTTTTTAAGGTGTTTGGGTCCGCATCAGTGGGTCTTGCAAAGTGGTTTAATGTGATTTATGGAACGCTGACCATTGCACTGGTTTATAAGATCGTTTTAAAAATGACGACCCAAAATGAGAATGCCAATACTTTGGCCTTGGTGACTATGGCCATAACAGCTTTTCTTCCCCACCATATTGCTTACTGCAACACAACAGGAACGGAAATTCAGATGGCTTTTCTGTTGGCCCTCCTAATATACATTCAGGTCTCTGACTTAAATGATAAGTGGAAGTATCCATTGCTTGGTGTGTTAACAGGAATTTGTGCCTTAATTAAGCCTTTCTACTTGGCTTATCCTGTCATTATTGGCTTCAGTGAATGGATGATGAACAAAAATCTGAAACGTTCAGCCATAAAAGGTCTTCTTGTATGGATGGTCATGGCGGCTGTTATATCCCCTTGGACGTATAGAAATTATAAGGCTTTTGGGCGGTTTATTCCTGTCTCTTATAATTCGGGCTTTAATCTCTATATCAATAACAACCCCAACAACGTTCATGGTGGATGGATGTCATTTGAAGATTTATACAAGACAGATGAAATAGAAGTCATTATTGACACTCATCTTGAGAATGGAAATAAGAGCATCAAACTTGCGTCAGACATAGAAGTGGACTTGAAACCCTATGCTGTTCAGTGGATAAAAGAGAATCCTGAGGAATTTGCAAAACTTGGACTCATTCGGGTTCACTCAACATATTTTAACGGGGCCTGGGATATAGATGCATGGACTATGAATAGATTGGCAGATAAACCGACAGAACTCACCACAAAAGAAGTCGAGAGAAATCGCAATGCCTTTCGAGCTCTTAATGATATACTACTAAGCATTTTAAGTGGCTTTAGCCTTGTATTTATCATGCTAGGCATACCGTCTGTCTTTATGAGTATTGTTTCACCAAAGCGTAAACTTGATCAAAGTATAGTCCTTCTTTTTATGAATTTGGCCTTTCCGTCTATTGTCTTTTTCGTTTATGAAGGTCAGCCACGTTACAATCAGTCTCTTCTTTTTCTAATGATTATTGTAGTGGTTCTTACATCAGATAAAATTAAGAAAATGTATCAGTCAAATTGATCAAAAGCACTGGTAGGCATGATGGTGTATACAGGTATAGTTGGAAAATAGCATTTAAATTTCTTATATGAGTGATGATTGACTTTATACGTTTTTGCTCGAACAATTAATCTAAGTCTTTTTTTAGATATAAACGTAAATAATTGAAATCAGACAGTTTGAAATTACAAGGTAAATGACGGACATATTGAAATGGTTACAGTATTATAGAATTTAAACAATATCGACAAAACATCTTCGTCTGGAAGATGTTTTTTTTTTGCTTGTGTGAGTAAGCGCTTAACATAAGTGGTTGCAAGGGGTAAAAAGTTTCTCTATGATGGAACTGGACGAGAATGAAGGGGTTCAATTATTTGTGTTATTGATAAATATAGGTGCATACTAGGCAAAATTGATTAAAAATATTACAGGAAAAGACAAAAAGAAAGCAGTATGCAATTTGTGTTTCAAATATCACGAATAATAAAAACGTATGAATCGAATCAGGAGGTGTTCACCGATGGGAAAAGTCAAAGACAATCTAATGTTTAAAATGACATTAATGACATGTGTCCTAGTGCTCTTAGTGGTGGCAGGAATCGGTGGTATCAGTTATTATTGGTCATCAAAGGCCGTGACCTTTGAAGTGGAGTCAAAACTAAAGGCAGAACTGGAGAGTGTACAGGCTAAGTTTGAGCTTAAGCTTACAAACACCCAAGATATCTTAGAGCTTATTGGGCAAACACCAGCCCTTAAGAATCTACAAGCTTCAGATTTTGAGGCGACCAGTCGCCTGGCGGATTCTGATCGTAAAAACTTAGCAGTCCACCTGCTTGAGAATGTTTTAAAAAAGCGGGCAGACTTATTTGAATCCATTTTCATAGCCGATAAAAATGGGCAGATAGTTCTGGATGGCAAGGGTGGAGAGGCTATTGGCATAAGCATTGCGGATCGGGACTACTATGACAAAGCCTTATCTGGTCAAACGGTGTGGAGTGACATTGTTTCATCCAAGTCCACTGGGGAACCAGTGACCATTTTCGCATATCCCCTGAAAAATAAGAGTGGACAAACAACAGGCATCCTTGCTACGGCTGTAAAAATGGAATCCTTCTTTGAAGTGCTTGCAAACTTAAAAGTGGGTCAACATGGATACGCATATATGGTGGATAAAAATGGACTTTTTGTCTATCATCCAGACAAAGCTATAATGATGCAAAAGAACATTTCAGATTTGGGCATCGGCCCCTTGTCACAGGCCAAAGAGGCCATGGTAACCGGGCAAGATGGAAAGGTTATTTATACATATGATGGCGTAAGGAAACTCAACATCTTCACAGGCATGAATGGATACTCTATCTCACTCAATGCGGATGAGTCTGAATACTTGTCGAGCCTAAATGATATGCGTGATCGCATGTTGATCTTTGGAGTGGTATTCTTCCTTATTGGAGCAGGTGTTGCTGGAGCTATTGCCAACTATATTGTTAAGCGCATCAGACGTATGCAAGAGGTTATGCGTTTAGCGGCTGAGGGTGATTTAACATCGGAATTTAGAGTGAATGAAGCGAGACCTGCCTCTGGAGATGAAGTCATTCAAATGGGCATATCCCTTAATGAGATGATAGACAGTTTTAGAGATATGATTCTTCAGATTACAAAAACGGCAGAATCGCTCTCTTCGAGCAGTCAGCAATTGGCATCGTCAGCTGAAGAGGGAGGGCAATCTGCAGAAGAAGTGACTTCAAATATTGAGGAAATAACAGCTGGAAGTGAAGAACAGTCCAACTATGTTATAAGCACTAAGGAGGTTGTTCTTGATATGAAGGTCCAGCTGGATAAGTCCGCAGAGGCCACTGATCAAATGGTGGATGAATCTTTGCAAGTGATGGAAACAGCACGAAATGGTCAAGAACAAATGAAGGTGACAATTGGGAAAATGGATGCAATTCGGTCCAGCAGTGAACAGACTATACAGGTCATAAATGCCTTAAATGAACAATCAAGTCGTATAGGACAAATATCTGAGACCATATCAGATATTGCTGACCAGACAAATCTTTTAGCGCTCAATGCGTCTATAGAAGCAGCACGTGCTGGAGAACAGGGGCGGGGCTTTGCTGTTGTCGCAGAAGAAATTCGTCAGCTTGCCACAGAATCTATGGAGTCTGCAACAGGCATAAAGGCCCTCATATCTGAAATCCAGTCTGAAATTACAATGGCAAATCGTTTGATCAATACTGAAAACGGTGCCATTCATGAAGGTATAAAAACCATCGACCAAACGGGTGAAGCTTTTAATGACATCACCTCAAGAATTGAGTCCACAAACACCCTCATTGGAAGGGTAGCCCAAGCTATTGAAAGCACAGAAGTTTATGGGAACCGTGTGACAGAGGCCATGGAGTTTATAGCCACTGTGTCCCAGCAAACAACGGCAAGCGCCCAAGAAGTATCCGCTTCAGCAGAAGAGCAAAATGCTATTTCAGAGGAAATCGCAGGGGCTTCAGACCAATTGTCATCTATGGCTCAAGAATTGTTGAGTCGTGTGACACGTTTTAAAGTTTAAAATCATACTGGATTTCCTAGTGAATGGAAAGCTGAATGTTTATAAATAAGCAAATAAAATCCCTTATAAGCAAAAGTGGACCGCATATTGAAAGTATTTATTTTTTTTATTTTTATTCGAAAAAGACAAATACCATATTTTCGAACGATTCGACAAAAAGAGAGGGGAATAGATAAATAAAAGGTTCATGTTTAGTAAATCAGAACCAATCCACAGTAAACTTGTTTGATATGTGACGAACAAAACGCCTTCATTCTTGACATATAAAGTAGAAAATTTACAATTTTGAAGCTCGTGTGTATTGAATTTCAAATAAAAATTAATTATTATAGACAGAGACTAGAGAGTCGGGTAAATTTTTAACAATCACTATACGAGAGTCTGGATGATTGTTAGAGAGGATAACCGAAAGGCTATTGCTATGTTTTAGCAAGTGAGAAGAGGTATTAGGAGGCGTTTATGACAAGTAGTAAGAATGGAAGTGGGAAGCGATCCAGTTTGGTGATGCGCCTTTTGATGTTGGCGATTATCTTCCTTTTGCTTTCCAGCGGCATTACCACAGGACTTAACATCTATAATACAAGACAATCCATGCTGGACCTTTCAAAAAAAAGTGGAATGGATTTGACGAATTCACTGGTTGAAAGTTTTGTCATAGCAGAAAAAGCATCATCAATACAAGGTCTATCCAAGAATGCCCAAGAAGTATTCAATCGTCAAACAATAATTGATAATACGTCTAAAAGTGAAATTATCAACTATCTTCTTTTTGTATCCACTGACATGGTTGCAGAAAATCATAGCATTCACGACCGAATAGGACTTGATTTGTCTGGCGATAGTATCGTGAAAAAAGCCATACTTGATGGTGAGTCAGGGTCTCTTATTTTTGATTGGGATCCCAATAAAGACGGAAACACTCTACCGACTTATGATGTCATTTCCCCAGTTGTTGTGGATGGCCAAATCATTGGCGCTATAAACGTCGGTATTAGTTTAAAGAACGTCAATGACACAATTTCAGCAATGATGCTGAAATCGGGAGTCATGGCGGGGATCATTATTGTCGTAACCAGCCTTATTTTGTTCCTAGCGATGCGAAAGATGCTCAGCCCACTCAATGATCTATCGGAATCAGCCAATTTGGCTGCTGGTGGAGATTTAACCAAAACCATTGAGATCAAGCAAAATAATGAGATTGGTGCTGTTGCAGATGCTTTTAACAACATGATTTTGAATCTAAGAAGCATGACCAAGCAAATCACAGAAGTCTCTAGTGAACTGGAATATGGAAGTGAAAACATACTGGAAACAACTGAGCAGGTCACGCTGGCCTCTGATCAGATTGCTTTGGCAACCCAAGATGTGGCCGCTGGTGCAGAGAAACAGGTTGTAGAAACAACAAAGGCCAATGAGCATCTGAAAGAGACTTTAAAATCGATTGAAACGGTGACAACAAGTGTTTCCATGGTGATCGAAAACGCTGACCAGACAAGTCACACAGTTAAAAAAGGCGAAGAAAAAATGACAGTCATGACCGATCAAATGGTCAAGATTCGCAATCAGGTGAATGTTTCATCAACGCGTATCCATGAGCTTAAAGATATTTCTGAAGAAATTGGCAATATCGTAGAGATTATTAACAGCATTGCTGAACAGACCAACTTACTTGCCCTAAATGCTTCCATCGAATCGGCACGAGCTGGTGAACATGGCAAGGGTTTCGCAGTTGTCGCTGAGGAAATAAGAAAACTGGCAGAGGAATCACGAAATTCGACGGATAGCATCCGAAGCTTGATTGAGAAAACGCAGTCTTCAACAAATGAAGCTTTGAAATCTATTGATGACGGATCAACAGAAACGGAAAAGGGTGAAGCCCTTCTTTCAGAAGTTATGACATCTTTCGACGAGATATCAGATAGTTTCCAGACAACGAAATCCAATTTAGAGTCAGTGACAACAGAGGTCAACAATGTGAATGATTACAGCAATAAACTGTTACATATCATTTCAGAGGTTGACGGTATTTCACAAAAATCTGCAGCGGATTCTGAAGAGGTTGCGGCATCTACAGAAGAACAAACGGCTTCACTCGAACAAATGCGTGAAGTGATTGACAGCTTAAAGAAAAAAGCTGTTGAACTGAATGATACAGTAAAGATTTTTAAAGTATAAAAAAAAGCAGACTGGCAATGAGCCAGTCTGCTTTTTTTGACCATGGAAACAGAAGGCGCCAGCCCTCCCAGTGTAAAGAATATTGTATAGGCCAATATACTTTTGAATAAAGACTGGATAAGGAAATTATTGGTGGTCAACTTTGGGTATCATGGTATAATAGACCAAACACAAGATGGAGGTGACTCTGGTGAATATACCAAACGTTTTAACTGTGATCCGACTGATCCTCATTCCCGTCTTCATCTATACCTACTACTTGAATGAGCCAATTACCGCACTTATTATTTATTTAGTCGCTGGGATCACCGATGTCCTAGATGGTTATATTGCAAGGCGGTTTCATATGTCAACAAAGCTTGGCACAGTTTTAGACCCGTTGGCAGACAAACTCATGCTTATTGCCGCCCTTGGCTGTCTAACCTATTCTGGGCTCATACCATCATGGGTGCTTTATGTGGTTTTACTTAAAGATCTTGCCATGATTATTGGTGCGGCAGTTATGTATTTTGGAAGAATCAAGCGGGTTATTCCCTCGAATGTTTTTGGAAAAGTGGCGACTATGGTTTTTTACATAGCAGTGGCAACATCCCTGCTAGAAGCCAAGCCGATCTATAGGGATGGGACCATGACAGGGGCGGTTCTTATAACCGTTGTCGCATTTTGCAATTATTTGTATTTATATTTTAAAGATCATCCATCAAGGGATAGCAGTCAGACAAGTTAATAGGCAAAATGTGAAAATCCGCTGGGGACCCAGCGGATTTTTTGTGTCAAGTCATATTGTTTACATGCGCATCATACGCCTATAATAGTGAACTGTTTCAAGAAGACCATCAGCAATATCATACTTTGGTGACCAATCAAGAGATGTCAAAGACAGACTGATATCAAAGTACATTTCCTGCGGATGGGAAGGGCATATATCTGTAAATTCGGGTTCCACATGGACTTCAAAGGTGGCATTGAGTAAATTAATAACTTCATTGGCCGTTGTCCCATGACCGGAACCAATATTAAAAATGGTCTTGTCTCCTCGGGTCATAGAGGACAGCAGTGCATCAAGAACATCTTTGATGTAAATCAAGTCCAGACTTCTTTGCCCTGCGCCGTCGAAGTGTATTGGTGCCTTGTGCAAATAGGCCTGAATGAGGTCAGCAATCAAGTCTCCATCTGTATGAGGACGTTGCCTGATGCCATAAACAGTTGAAAGTCTTAGAATTGTATAGTTTATATTGTGAAGTCGTGCATAAAGCTGAATGAACTCTTCAGCAGACCGTTTTGTCATACCATAAGGACGCTTTGGTGAAAGAGGATGGTTTTCATCAATACCCAGATAGGCTGGCGGGCCATAAATGGCTGCCGACGATGTGAAAATAACCTTTTCTACCCCAGCGAGCCGAGCACCTTCCATAATGTGAATGGTGCCTATGATATTGGTTTCTGCAGTTTCTTTAATGTCTTTGGCATCAGAACTGTCGCAAAAATGCGCGGCAAGATGAAAGATAAAATCCGGTTGGATGTCCTGAATGAGGTCGATGACCGAGAGATCTTTAACATTGGCCTTGTGGTACTTAGCCTTGCGCAGGGTCTGAAGGGTGGGATCCCCTTCAATTTTATCAATAATATGCACCAAGTGCCCGTCTTCGATAAGTCGATTTACCAAATGTGAACCGATAAAACCTGATCCGCCCGTAACGAGAATGTTACTCATAGTATCATCCTTTCTTATCTTTATTTATACCCTGAACTAGAATTGATCACTCCATATAGGAGAATCTTTCCTATATATAAGTTGAATTATTTGGGTAAAAGGCTATTAATGACAAGTGAATGACTAGAATATAGGTAGTGTTGATTTATATGAAAAGAAGAGAGGCCAAAGCGATGAAGAGTCCAAAAAAATTTTTAGATAAATACAATATGGCGCACCGCATTACAATAATATACTTAATATTTGGCATGCTCTGGATACTTTTATCAGATAAACTCCTATCCATTATGATTAGAGATATTCGCATCATGACGTTTATTCAGACCATAAAAGGCAATCTCTACGTCGTCATAACGGCAGGTCTTCTTTGGGTTTTAATCATTTTGGGGCTGCGTAAAATAAATAGCCTTCATGAAGAAACCTATATATCAGAGGCCAAGTATAGGAGTTATTTTGAGCAAGGTTTTATAGGCATTGTTTTATTTGATACAAGTATGCAGGTTGTGGAAACCAATACCAAGGCTCAGAAAATTTTTGGAATGACCAGTGAAATGTTAAAATCCATGGACCTGGATGCTATTTTGCCAGATGCTTCAGAAAAATTCTCAGAGTCCCTTCAAAACCGTGATAGTGAAGGAGAAACACTTGAGGTGACAATAACAGGGCAAACAGGTGAAAAAACACATACTCTATTAACCCTGTCAAAGATTACAGAAGACCATGGAGACCTGGTATACTATGTTGCCTTTTTACAAGAAATCAATGAGCAAAAAAAGTATAGAGAAGCGCTTCTAGCTCTTAATAATCAGCTGGAGAGTCGAGTGTCGGAAAGAACCAGGGCCCTTGAACAATCCAACAAAGCTCTAAAAAAAGCGCTTTCTGATCAAGAAGAGCTTTCCAATCAGTTGGAAAAAAGCAATCAGAGCTTGCGAACAACTGTGAATCATCTTGATAAAATGCAAGATCGACTGGTTAAGACTGAGCGCATGACAGCCCTAGGTAATTTGGTGGCCAGCCTGACCCATGAAATCAACACGCCTGTGGGATCTGCGAGGACAGCGGGTTCTTATATAAAGGATCAAACAGATAATATCAAGAAAAACTTTGAGGATGGGACCTTAACAAAGACGCGGTTTAATGAATATGTAGAAAGTCTGGAGGAGTCATCAGACATCATTGAAAGAAATCTGACCCACGCTGCAGATTTGATGACAAACTTTAAGCAAATGGCGGCCGACCAAACACAGATGGAAGTTCGGTGCATTAATTTAAAAGAACTAATTGAGGAAACACTGCTCAGCCTCAAGCCTGTGCTTAAACGCAAGCAGATAAATTACGACATAGATGTTGACCCTGAGATTGTGGTGGCCATTGTTCCAGGGTATTTGACACAAATATTGAATAACCTTCTCACCAACACCTACAAGCATGGGTTTTCAGATCGGGATGGTGGGAAAATATCCATTCAGATCAAATTGACCGATGGACGTATAAAAATGATATATGAGGACAATGGAAGGGGCATTGCCCCTGAGGTTAAAGAAAACTTGTTTAAGCCATTTCAAAGCACAGTCAAACGGGAAAGCAGGGATGGTCTTTCTGGAATTGGTCTGGGGCTTTATATCATTCGAAAAATTGTGGAAGAAAACTTCAAGGGTCAAATAAAAATGGAATCAGAAGAAGGATCTTATACCCGTTTCATTATGGCGTTTGACACACACAATTGCCAAGAATAGTCAAAGTTAAAGTGCTTCTAATAAAGGCCATGTGCCTCATTTATTAGAAGCATTTTCTATGTCCAGCCAAATGATGACTGTCTCAAGGTGAAAGGTTTAAATAATGCTTTTAGCATGAATCAATTTAGAAAGTGTTTAGAATTTGGATAATGAAATTTAAAAGCTTTGAGGTATCCTAATGAAAAGACATGCAAGATAAAAGCCCTTTTTCTTAATATTGTGGTTTGAAGGGCGTTTTTGCGAGAAAAGGAGTTTAAAAAATGGATAGAAAGAAATACGATATTCCAGAACTCCATCAGAAAAAGAATGCACTCGGAAAATTATCCGAGATCTTTATTGATAGGTATAGAACAATTTACCTTATTCTGATGGCTGTATTCATAGTGGGGTGGATGTCTTACACAGATCTGCCAAGAGAGAATATACCAGAGGTGGAATCCAATATGGTCATCATATCCTCTGTCTATTCTGGTGCGTCGCCAGATGACATTGAAGAGATGATTACAAATCCCATTGAGGACGCCATTGCGGGTCAGGACGATTTAATTGGATACACGTCGACCTCTGCATCGGGTTTTGCAAGAATCATACTAGAGTTTGAGTTTGGCATTGATATGGATGAAACAGTGGATGAAGTTAAAAAAGAGATTGATGGTCTTGACCTGCCTGATGAGGCGAGTGAACCCAACATCATGCATCTGAAAACAGGAGAAATCCCTATCATGTCCATGTCTGTTACTGGAGACATGGACCTAGCCTCTATTAGTGAAGCCGCAGAGGATTTGAAAACAGCCTTTGAGGCCGTTCCTGGCGTGGATTCCGTTGAACTGAGCGGTGAGACCGAGTCCATTGTTGCCATTACCGTTCATCCTGTTGAGATGGAAGCCTATGGGGTGAGTGTGAATGCACTCAGTCAAGCCATATCAGCTGTCAATATAGGTCTTCCGGCCGGGGCGGCTGAAATGGATGGAAAGAAGTTCAATGTCAGGGTCGATGAGGCCTTCAATGATATTGATGACATTAGACAGGTTCTTGTAAAAACAGCCACTGGAAGTGTTCGGGTGGGGGATATAGCAGATGTCAACTGGGTCAATGATGAAGGGGATCAAATATCCAGAACCTACAGAAAAGAGGCTGGGGTATTTACAACACCTGTTGTCTACATGCAAGTCTATAGAGATAACGGTGCCGATACCATTGGTCCTGTCAATGAAATCGTTAAAATTTTAGAAGAAGAAAAGGGTAAACTTTACCCGAAAGATATGGAAGTCATAATCACATCAAATTTTGCGGAGGATGTTGAGGACAGTTTAGGAACAGTTATGGACAGTGCCCTGTCTGGTCTTCTGGTCGTGGTTCTTGTCCTGTTCTTATTTATTGATCTTAGAGAAGCCATTATTGTATCCCTGGTTATCCCCCTATCCATGTTCACAAGTTTTATACTTATGAATCAAGTGGGCATAACCTTCAACACCATATCCTTAATGGGCTTTGTCATTGCCCTGGGACTGCTTGTAGACAATGCCATTGTGGTCATAGAAAACATTGATAGGATTAGAGACTATGGCCTAGATAGAAAACTAGCAGCAAAAATAGCTATAAACCAAGTGGCACCGGCAGTTCTTGCAGCAACGCTAACAACGGTTTCGGCCTTTATTCCCCTGGCACTTACACCAGGCATGATGGGGCGCATGCTCAGATCCTTGCCACTGACGATCCTATTTGCCATCTCTGCCTCCTTCCTAATATCTCTTATTATCACACCGACTATTGCCTCGCGTGTGCTCGAAAAATATAAGGGCAAGGAGAAAAAAGCAAGAGGAGCTGCATCCCTGTATAGAAAGATTGCATCCATTGCCACGGTCGGCATTTTGGCCCTCTTTGCCTTTAGGATTGACGGACAAATGGGCATCTTTTCATTTGTGGGTGCAGGCTTATTTTCACTGGCTATGTTCGTGAAACAGTTCAAGTTTAAAAAAAGTCATGGTCATGGGTCACACATTGACAAATACGGTGACTGGCTTTCAGGGGTTCTTGACAATAAGAAGAAGAGAATGGCTATAATAGGTCTATCTGTGATCCTGCTTGTGGGGAGTGTCATGCTCGTTCCTCTTGGTTTTATTCAGTTGGAGCTTATGCCAAGTGAAGAGCCAGATTCCATGTCGATTATTGTGGAACTGCCCAAAGGCTATTTGATCTCAGACACAGTGGAAATCGTCGGCGAAATTGAAGACAAGCTCTATACCTTTGATGACATTGACAATTTCACATCATCTATTGGTGGAAACAATGACAATGAAGCCACAATTTCCATTGAACTGGTTGATGAAGACATAAGAGGAATTAGTGGCTATGATATGGTGGGCGCGCTTAGAAAAGCCGTTTCAGATATTCCTGGAGCAGACATAACAGTTGATGCTGCTCTCAATATGGGACATAGACCAGGAAGCGGGTCTCCGATCACAATAAACATTTCGGGGGGGAGCGATGAAGAGCTTGAAGCCCTTGCCACCCAGTATTATGAGACTCTAAAAAATGTTGAGGGTGTCGAAGATGCGACCATAAGTTCGCTGGGAGGCCTTCCAGAACTCCTTGTGGACTTTAATGAGACATTGGCTCAGGCCAAGGGACTGAACATCTCCTCAATGGCTTTGGACATACGAAAGGCCATTAGTGGGTACGAGGTGACAGATTTCAGATACGATGGTCAAGAGGTCAGTGTTGAAATAAGAACGTCAGAGGACCGCCTTGATAATGTGAAGGATTTAGAAAAAATAGTATTCACAAATCAAATGGGAGAGAAAATACCTTTCAATGAAATTGCCACGCTGAGAATGGATGAGGGCGTGAGCCAAATCGTTCACAACGACGGACAAAAATACATTCAAGTGGGCGCTTCGGGTGCACCAAATGCCAATATAAATAAGATTGTACGCACCTTCCAAGACAAGGTGAAGGATGTGTCCTTGCCTGAAGGCGTGGAAGTGGAGTACGGTGGAGAGTTCAGCCGAATGAATGATTCCTTTGCAGATATGGGCACCAATTTTGTAATAGCCCTCATGCTGGTTTACATTCTCCTATCAGTACAGTTTAATTCTCTAACACAACCAGTTGTTATAATTCTGAGTGTGCCTCTGGCCCTTATAGGAACTTTGATAGGACTGGCTCTAACAGGAAACAATCTAGGGTTTTACTCCCTCTTTGGCGTGGTTTCCCTGGTGGGCATTGCCGTCAACGATGCCATTGTTCTTGTTGACTATACAAATTATTTGCGAAAAGAAGGACAAGACAGAAACACAGCTATTGTCGAAGCGGTGAAGACACGCTTCAATCCTGTTTTGGCCACATCTATTACAACCATAGGTGGCGTTCTGCCAATATCAGTGGCAGATCCTGCTCTTGGGCAACTTGGCTTTGCACTAATATTTGGCCTGGTTGCGTCAACAGCCCTAACACTGATGATTATACCAATTGTATATTCTATGAATGATAGTTTAACAGCATGGATTCGAGATAAATTTGGACTCTTTGTTGAAGAAAGAGAGGATGTTATAAATGAAGCGTAAAGGGATTTTAGCAGTGGGTCTAGCCCTTATGATACTTGCCACAGGTTGTGGGAGTAAGTTGGATAGGGCCCCCTTAGAAAAGGCGGGAAAAGAACAAGGACTGCCAGTTGGTGTTGAGACACTGGAAACAAGTGAAATTGTAGAGTCATTTTATAGCTTGGGTGCTGTTGAACCAAGTCGGACTTATAAAATGAATGCATTGACAAATGCAGATGTTAAGAAAGTTTACGTCAGTGTTGGAGACATCGTCAGTGCAGGCGACTTGCTTTTTGAGCTGGAAACCGATGATTTTAAAACCAATAAGACCTCTCAACTTTCAAATGTCAAAACACAGCTTGACACTTCAAAAATACAGCTTGATTCTGCCAGTAAAAACTATGAAGACACAAAAGCGCTTTATAACCAAGGGGCTGTTTCAAAAAGTGCCCTTGACCAGGCTGAAGACGCATATGAGTCAGCCAAGCTAAATTATAACAGTGCTTTGACAGGCTATAATACAACTCTTTCAAGTCTGTCATCCACAGAGGAGAATTACTTGGTAACAAGCCCGGTAGACGGTATTGTGACTTCACGATCCGTAGAGGAAAGTCAATTTGCCACAACGCAAAATGGTGTGACAGTGGCCCAGTACAACCCTATAAAAGTGAGCTTGAATATTCCCAGCACACAGATTGACAAGGCCTATAAGGGTCAGCCAGTCCGCATTGTTTTCCCTTCGCAGGATTTAGAAATGACAGCAAAACTCACAGCCATTAACTTGGCAGGATCGGCAGGGGGATACCCTGCTGAGGTCGAAATAGTGAATACGGAAAGCAAACTTCTACCAGGGATGACGGCGGAAGTTTATCTGGAAACAGCAAAATCTGAAGCGGCATTTGTCACTGAAAAAAATACAGTCCTGGAAGATGAGTCGGGCTACTATATTTATCTTGTTAAGGATGGAAAAGCTGTGAAAGTCCCTGTGGAAAAAGGCATTGAAGATGGTGAACACGTTCAGATCATAGGGGCCCTTTCCATCGGAGACCAAGTCGTTGTCAAGGGACATCACTACTTAAAAGAAAATGACCTGGTTCTTGTTAAATAAAAGGCTTACAAAACACCATTTAAGACCAGGATGCTTCTGTCTATAAATTGACGGCGTGATTGCGAGGAAAGATTATGAAGCTTATGAAAATGAGCATAAAAAGAAAACTGTATCTAACGTATTTAACCGGACTCGTGGTCACAATACTGCTCATGATGACAGTGGGCTTTATTGCCCATGGCAACAGATGGCTTCCCCCCATCGCAAAAGAAACAGAGGCGTCGCCTGAAAACATGATGACCTATGCTTTTCAGTTTCGCCGACTCAATAGTGTGGAAGAAGCCAGTCGGTCCATCAATATGGCTGTCAATAATCTAAAGGGGATGGGGGAGGAATCTTTTCTGGTCTCCGAGTCCTTTTGGAAAGAAGCAGATATGTCCTTTCGCCCCAATGTGTCCTTGGCAGTTTTTGTGGATAACACCCTTTTCTTCAAATCCAAAAAGCTTCCAGATGCTATTGATTTCGACGCTTTTCCAAAGTTTGGTCAATCAACCAGTTATCCCAATGAGTCTTTGTTCAATGAACACGAAATAACCATTCAAAGGCAAGTTGACTATGTGACACAAGAAGGGCATGAAGTCACGGCTTTTATACTATTTGGTGTGGAATCTCAGGCCAGTCGATTCTTTGTCATATTGCTGAACAACATCCTGCTCTTTATGGTTCTTTCCACATTCATCATGGGCATCATATCCTACTTTGTAGTGAGGAGCATCACTGTGCCTCTTGACAAGCTCAAGAATGCTGCTGATGAAGTCAGACGGGGGAACTTGGAGTATGAGGTCAAACACACAACAGACGATAAAATTGGAGAGCTGAGTGAGGCCTTTGAGGCCATGAGACTTCAGCTTCTTGAAAATGAAAAAATCAGAGACCAGTATGAAGCCAGCAGGCGCCAAATGATTTCGAGCATTTCCCATGATTTGAGAACCCCTGTAACAGCCATAAAACTCCATGCTGAAGGCATAATGGATGGGGTGGCTGGTTCCCCTGAAAAAATGTATAAGTACTTAAAATCCATGGCGGGCAACGCTCAAGTGATAGACCGCCTTTTAAAAGAACTGACCCTGTTTTCAAACCTGGATTCTGAACAGGAACGGTTTCAGTTTACTGAAATAAACCTGTGCAGGTTTGTTGAAGATTTGGCTGAAGAGTGGGCTTTTGACTACAAGGCGCAGAATGTAAAGTTTGATCTCAAACTCAAGTGTCAGGACCAGGACACCTTGAAGCTTGATGTGATTCACTTTAGACGGGTGCTTGTAAATGTTGTTGAAAATGCAATAAAATACGTGGATAAGAGACCGCTTGTCATAAGCATTGGTGTACAGACAGTTGATGACATGTATAGGCTCACCATATCGGATAATGGTCAAGGGGTGCCTGAGGATCATGTAGATCAAATTTTTGATAGGTTCCACCGCGTGGATGCTGCTAGGCAATCAAGTGTGCCTGGGAGTGGACTGGGGCTTTCTATTGCAAGGCAAATTGTCCTAAAGCATGGCGGAAAAATTTGGGCTCAAAACATAGAGAACAGTGGGCTGGAAATAAGCATAGAGCTGGGAAAGTCATAGGAGGCGTTCATGGAAAAGGTACTTATTGTTGAAGATGACTTAGGCATCGCTGAAGTGGAAAAAGACTATCTGGAAATCAATGGGTTTGAAGTGATCGTGGAAAACACCGGTGTGGATGGCTTGAAACGAGCCCTCAATGAAAGTTTTGATCTTATTATCTTAGACTTGATGCTGCCGGGGGTGGATGGTTTCGGCATATGTAGAGAGATCAGAAAGACAAAGGATGTCCCTATTATAATGGTCAGTGCAAGGGGCGAGGATATTGATAAGGTCAGGGGGCTGGGTCTTGGACTGGATGATTATATGACCAAGCCCTTCAGTCCCAATGAACTTGTGGCAAGAGTCAAAGCCCATATAAAAAGGTATCAAAAATTAAAGGGGATAGGTCCAGCCGCAGAAGAAAGTGTTATTCGCATCCGTGGACTAGAAATAAACCCCAAAACCCATCAGGTTTTTGTTGATGGACAAGAAGTGAGCTTGACGGTTAAGGAGTTTGAACTGCTCCAACTTTTAGCGACGAGTCCAAATAAGGTTTTCAGCAAAGAAGAAATATTTCAAAAAGTATGGGGCTTTGAAGCGGACCAAGACATTCCAACGATAACAGTCCACATCCGTCGGATACGTGAAAAAATAGAAACAGACCCAAGTGAACCTGTCTATGTAAAAACAATTTGGGGCGTTGGATACAAATTGAACTAGTTCGACAGGACAAAAGTCATAGTTTTACTTATTGACTGAAACTAGAGGAGTCAATGGCTGAGAGCGACTTCCTTAAACAGGAAGAAGGTCTAAGACATACTCTAAAGTTTGACACGGGTTTAAAGACAAGGTAAAAAGGTTACCGTACTATACGGTAACCTTTTTTTATTGAGACATTGAATTTTTTTGATGTGATTTTTACACGGCACGATTTTTTGCAATGATCTCGACGATGGCTTTCAGATCTTCAGCTGGGATTTCTGAGTGCTCAAGGTCTTTGGCAATACTTAGGTATTTGAGGTCTACGGTTTTAAGCAGCTCTGGGAGCTTTTCCCTGTCTACTATAACACCATCTACAACGTCAGTATTTCCAACCATGTAGTCCACTGTGCAACCAAGAACTTTTGCTAATTTCACAAGTGTGTTAATCTTTGGTTCGCGAAGGCCGTTTTCATATCTCGATAGTGAAGCTTCCGTGATATTTGCCAGTTTTGCAAGCTGCTTTTGCGTATATCCCATTTCCGTACGCAGCTGCGTGATTTTCTTCCCAATTGAATTCATTTGATTAGTGCCCCCTCACAACTCTTGCCGGTTATTATAAAACTGGCATATAATTTAAATCCCACATTTTCCAATATGTACAAGTCGACTACCCGAATTTTCTTTATTGTACAATAAATTCTGATTAGATGCAATTATTGTCGAAAAAAGACGAAAAAAGTCAAACGTTCGAAAATATTTAGCTTCATAAATATTACGACTATCGGAAGCCCCTTATTTTATCGGGAGCATTATCTTAAAGGTCGTTCCGCGACCAAGGCGGCTTTTAACATGGATTGTGCCATCATGGGCTTCAATGAGTTCCTTGCAAATGGCGAGTCCAAGGCCTGTGCCTTTGGCATTTGTGCTTCGCACCTTGTCTATTTTATAAAAGTGATCAAAAATATAAGGCAAATCTTCCTCATCCATGCCAAGGCCATCATCGCTTATGAAGATGGCAAAGGATTTATTCTCGATGGCCGTATGAATATGAATCCTTGTTTTTGTAAACTTTAAGGCATTGTCAATAAGGTTATCAAGCACTTGACCGATTCTATTGACATCCACTAAAAGTTTGGCCTGAGGAATGGGTTTTTCTACATGGAAGTCCACTTCAGCTTCTTTAAGTTCCAGTTCTCTTGATGAAAGAAGTTCATCAAGAAGCATGTCAGAATCCACTTGAACGGGGTCAATTTTAAACTCGCCAAGCTCCATTTTAGAAAAGATAAAGAGGTCATCAATAAGATGATTTAGCCTGTTGCTCTTATCCCAAATAACACGCAAATACCTTTGGTAAGTGGCTTCATCGGTAACCAGGCCATCTTGAAGACCTTCCACATAGCCCTTAATAGAGGTTAGAGGTGTTTTTAAATCGTGAGATATACTCGCAATCAATTGTCTTCTGGATTTTTCGTACTGGACTTGCTTGGATAGGGAGTCCTTGAGTTTTAGACGCATCCTGTCAAATTCATTACAGAGCTTTCCGAACTCATCATCCTTATCATAGGTCATTTCAAAATCAAGATCGCCAGCGGAAATTCGTTCTGCAGCGTAATTGAGCTCACGAAGGGGATTTATAATACCATCTGCTAAAATTTTAGAGAGAATAATAATCAGGGCTATTATGGTAAGAATAAAAAGAGCTATAAGTGCTATGGGAAGCATCATAAGTATTTTAAAGGCCTTGGCCAGATCGATATCTGGAACAAGAACCAGGGTTCCCATATATTGCCCCTCGACGTATATGTCAGAATCGATGGTTTCCAGTTCGGAGTCGCCGGTGTCCGACATTTCCGATAGAGATTTGGCAAGGAGCTGGTTGGCAGAGTCATAACGGACAATACGATTTTGATCTGCGAATACAATACGACGAAACTTTCCCTCCATGAGGGGTTGAATAAGTTCGTCCATCTCATCAGTCTTTTCCAAAAGGTCGAAGTTGTCTTGAAATGTATAAATCACATGGTCTGAATGGTTGCTCAAGTTTTCAAGGCTATCCGTTATGGGTTCGCCAAAAATGTTGCTGTTGACGATGAGCAGGGCCAAGAAGACAATCATAAAAGGCGCTATTAAAAGCGACAGGAAGGAGAGGATGATCCTTGTCCTGATCCCCATGATTACTTGCCTCCCTTAAATTTGTATCCGATGCCCCAAACCGTTTCTATATATTCTGGTTGAGAGGGGTCTTTTTCAATTTTTTCTCTGATTTTACGAACGTGGACAGTGACGGTGTTTATGTCGCCATACTCATTGAAGCCCCATACATTTTCAAATATTTTTTCTCTGGAAAGGGCTTGATTCATATTCATGGCCATAAAGTGAAGAATCTCAAACTCCTTGACAGAAAAAGAGACAATCTCTCCACGCACCGTTACAATATGGGCAGATGGATCAATTTCCAGTTCTCCAAACTGTAGGGTGTCTGTTTTTTTAACGTTGCCAGAGAGTTCGTTGAATCGTCTAAGCTGGGATTGAACACGGGCAATCAATTCCCTTGGACTGAAAGGTTTCGTCACATAGTCATCAGCGCCGAGTCCGAGTCCTAGTATTTTGTCAGCGTCTTCTTTCTTTGCCGTCAGCATAAGAATAGGTATATTCGAAGCACTGCGTATGCGGCGGCAAAGCTCAAGACCATCCATAACAGGCATCATAATATCTAAAATCGCCATGTCGGGCTTTTCTTTTTCGAATGTTTCCAGTCCTTCTTCGCCATTGCTTGCTATGATCACATCATATCCAGTTGCTTTTAGGTAGTCCCGAATCAGTTCAGCGATTTCTTGTTCATCATCAACAACAAGAATTTTATATTGGTTCATTTTCTTCCCTCCAAATATATGTATGACCCATTTTACTCGAATTGGATGAATCATTTCAAAAGACTTGCACCATATATGTAATAATACCATAGATTGACACCCGTTCTTAGTTACAAACAGATGAAATAGTGTGACTTTCAAACAAAATGGTTTCAAATTGATGAGATAGGACGTTTGACCCTTGAAGTCCGCCCTATGACCGTGTATGCTTACTACGGGAAGTGGTGAAAGAGGAGATGCAATCAATACTTAATATGCTGGTTAAACTCATAAAATTTCTGGCGGCTCTGGTTCTAATATTTGTTTTGAGCTGTGTGGCAATAGATCAATTTGTTGCCCTGAGTGCCAGACCATACATAGATGTAAAAAATCTTGAAAATACAGAAGTCGTCCTTGTTTTAGGGGCCAGGGTCACACCGCAAAAACAACCTAGCCTCATGCTTGCTGAGCGACTGGATGCGGCCATAGATGTTTATAGCCAAGGACAGGCGGATAAGATACTGGTCAGTGGTGATCATGATTCAATTTATTATAATGAAGTTGGGGTCATGAAGGCCTATCTTGTCGAGCGTGGCATACCGGAAAAAGATATTTTCATGGATCATGCAGGCTTTTCCACATATGAGTCTGTGGTCCGTGCCAAAGAGATATTCGGTGTGAAAAAGCTCATCATATCGACCCAGGCCTATCATTTAAAACGGGCTGTCTACATTGCAAGAGCTCTTGATATGGAAGCCTACGGCATTTCCGCTGATGATGGTTTTAATCCCTATGTTCTTAAGTATAGGTACAGGGAACTTCTAGCTCGGATAAAAGATTTTTTCTATGTTCATGTGGTCAAACCTGACCCCACCCATATGGGAGAACCCATCTCCATCAAGGGGGACGGACGGGCAACGGTTCATAGAAATTATTAAATTAGTCGCTTGCAAAAGTACAGATATAGGTCTTTGTTATACCCTATATAGAATTTTTGCTTCTTAAATATCTATATAGGGTATAACGAAGGCTCTTGAATGATATTTTGCAAGTCGCTCAAATAAGAACTGATAAATCGAATGAAACCACAATTCGAATCTCTTGTTCATCAAGACTCTAAAAATTAAAAGGTCTATGCGCTTAAACTAAAAACGCATAGACCTTTGTTTATTTTTTGCTGCCCTTGCTCCCGCCAATATTGGCAGTGGAAAGTATGTTGGTCTCGTTTGAAAACTGTAGCTTTGATTTTCGTCTGTCTTTTCTGTAAGCCAGTTCAATCAGGTCTTCAAGGAGTTCTTCATAGGGTTTTCCGCTTTCAGCCCATAGGTAAAAGGCGAGAGAACCAGGAATGGTATTGAGTTCGTTTAGGTAGATGGTGTCACTGGCCTTGTCGATTATGAAATCAAGTCGAGTCACACCGCTGGCATCCACAGCGAGAAATGCTTTTTTTGCAATGTCTTCAATATCCTCTCGCATGCTATCAGGAATATCTGCTGGGAGGACACGACTCAGTGAAGCCATGCCACTGGCCTTAGATCCACCAGAGCTCATTTTAGATCCCTTAGATCCACCGCCAGCAGATCCCCCACTTGTGTATTTATCTTCAAAGGATAGAAATTCACTGGATGAAAGGGGTCTTTCACAAGCGGAAACTTCAACCCCCTCACAATCGCCCAGCACAGAAATGTTGATTTCCATTAGATCCTCAACCATTTTCTCAACGAGGATACGATTGGTAAAGTGCCTGCAAAAATGAACGGCATCATAAAACTCATCAACAGAGTGGGCCACTGAAACACCGACGCTGGATCCCATGTTGGCAGGTTTGACAATGACCGGATAGCCAAGCTTGTCTGCAACACTTTGAGTGAGATTTTCAGGCTCCCTCAGCCAGTCGTCTGTAGTGAACCAGACCCCATCAATGACAGGAATATTATTGGCCATTAGAACGTGTTTGCAAATGGTCTTATCCATGGTCATGGCAGCTGCGAGGACGTCACATCCCACATAGGGGAGGCCTGTCATTTCAAAGATTCCCTGGATGGTTCCGTCTTCACCAAAGGTGCCGTGAATAATTGGAAAAGCAATATCAATGCGGTCAATGAGAGCTGGTCCTAATCGCTTGACAGGGTTTGGAATGAGCACGACTGCCTTGCCTTGGCGAACCATATTGACCTTGGTACACATGTCGAGGAGTTTTGGCATGTCCTTGAAATTCTCAATGGACATGAGGGCCTGGCCGGTGTACCAATCTCCAGATTTATCAATGAATACAGGGACTATGCTATAGTCCTCTAAATTTTTAAGGTGATTCATCGCCTGAAGGGCAGTGATCACAGAAACCTCATGTTCAACGGACTGACTGCCGAAGAAAACACCGATTTTTATCATATTATCCTCCAGTTATTCGTTGAAAGCGTCAGGTAAATCATTTTCTATGAGAAGAACATCATTGGCATTCATTATGCTTTCAAGATGTTCATAACCGCTTAAGAAGGTGTCTGCAATATGGACCTTGCTAAAGTCAAAATGAGCCTCTTTTAAGCCTTCTTGGATAGGGCGTGTTTGATTTTTACCAACAAGAACAACATAATCACAGTCACTTGCTATATACTGGCCAAACTGCTTATTGAGTTCATCTTGCTGGTCTCCTAGTTCGATCATGCCCGGCGTGATGATGAACTTACGCTCGCCTTCCATGGCTTTAAGGACCTTTAGAGCATTTTTAGACCCAATCGGATTGGAGTTAAAGGCATCATCAATAATAACCTGTCCCTTTCTCCCCTTTCGAAGGGAGAGTCTGTGCTCTGTGGGGCGTATATCTGAAAGACTGGACATGATTCTAAACATGTCCGCATTTAGTTCGTTGGCCACGGACAATGCACAAAGGACATTGGATACATTGTGTGCCCCGAGTAGTTTTGTATTCACGCAAAGGGTGATTCCAGATGGAAAACAGAAGTCAAACCCAGTGCCATCGCCTGATATATTCAAGTTTTTACTCAAGTAGCACTTGCCTGTTTCTTCACACTCAAAGCCATTTTCCCCAAAGCCGATATAGTCTATATCAGAACGTCTAGGTAGATTCTTTATACGTTCATCTGCCAAATTGACAAAGGCCTTTCCGCCAGGCTTAATGCCTTCAAACATCTCCCCCTTAGTCTTAGCAATGTTTTCAATGGTCTTAAAGGTTTCAAGGTGTTGGGGACCAATTGATGTAATAATCCCAAAGTCCGGCATGACAAGGTCGCAGATTTCCTTAATATCACCTGGTTCACGGGCACCCATTTCTGCTATAAAGACCTGGTGAGTGGGTTTCATCTCTTCACGAATGGTTCTAATAACCCCCATTAAGGTGTTATAAGAAGCCGGGGTCGCAAGGACATTGTAGTCACGACTGAGGGTCTGTGCAATAACATTTTTGGTGCTTGTTTTGCCGTAACTGCCTGTAATACCAATAACAATGCGGTTGGGATTCTCAGCCAGTATACGCTTGGCATCATTGTAATACCATTTATTAATATGATTTTCTATGGGGGTGTTTATCAGCTTTGAAAGCATGATGATCCCAAAAGAAAGTGTGCTTAATAGATAAATGCAAAGTGCCAGCAAAAGATCGTTGGCATTATATAAGAGTAAAATACACAGGCCACTTATCATTGAAGCCGTTGCAACCAGCCTTTTAACCCTTGGAGTGTAGACCAATTTTTTCTTCACATCTCTAACCGACACAAGTAATCTGTGGCCCTTTAGGGCAAAAACAACAAATACCAGACTCATTAGACCCAGGAGGGTGCTTGGTGTGTCTTTCACATACGCGCTGCCGCCATATAGAAGAGCGGAGACCATGATCATGTTGTCATTTCCTTTTATGAACCGGTTGTGTGCCCCCTTGAGCCATCTGAAATAGCGCTTGTTGCGGTAACTGTTTTGCTGAAACATATGGAGATCGAACTGAAGTTTATCAATTAAATAAACCAGTACACTTGTCAGTAGAAGGATTCTAATCATTTCCATCCTCCTTTACAAAGCTTGTAACAATGGCTTTGAAGTCGTGTGGTTTTTCCAGATAGCTGTAATGTCCGACCCCTTCAAACACAATAAGGGCAGAATCCTTGATTTTTTCCTCCATAAGCTTTCCATCAGAAACAGGGGTGGCCTTGTCTTCACTGCCCCATATAAGAAGGGTTGGGGCCGTTATTTTAGGCAGGTGTTCCTGCAAATCATCATTGACCACCTTGGAGAGAACCCTGCGCATGGTTTGCGAGGCGCTCTTATAATCAGAAGACCCAGCCTTGTATTTATAGGCATCAATCAAGTCTCCAAAGAGACTGCGAATGCCAGGCATTTTTTCCACAAGCTTCATGGCCTTGTAAAAGTAAACTTTCCTGTAATAGGTCATACCGCGTGATGGCTTAATGCCAGCAGCATCTACAAGTATGATCTTATCCACTTTAATTCTAGAACCCAATATGATAGAGATTCTTCCGCCAAAGGAATGGCCCATGAGAATAGGCTTTTGGATGTTCATCTCATTCAGAAAGGATTCTGTCATATCGGCATAGTCATAAACAGACCAAATGTCAGAGGGCTCTTCAGACTGACCGAACCCCGGAAAGTCCAGTGTGTATACTTTAAAATTTTCTTTTAAATACTTGACGACATCGTCATAGAGTCTTAGGCTTGTTCCCCACCCGTGAAGCAGGACGATGGGGCGACCCTCACCTTGGACTTCATAGTAAATCTTTTGTCCCTTTATGTTTGTGTACATATAAGCCTCTCAGTTTATAATTTTCAGTCACTTTTAGTATATTTTCATCTCAAATTAGTTTATCATAAAGGGTGGGAAACCGCTAGAAGGCGCAAGGGGTATATCCGAATTGTAAATTGTTTATCATGTTAATTTAAGCGAGAATGATGCAAAAAAATGCTTGACGCTAAGAAGTCGAGCGGATATACTAGTTCAGTATTTAAATTTCAGTGCTGAAAGAAAGTGTTCAGCATTTTTAACTTTAATAAAACGCACCCGTTTTAGGGTGCCTGCCCACCTGATGCTATCGGAAATCAGATGGACATCTATATAGTAATTGTCAAAAAGAGTGAGCAGGTCATCCTAACGGGTGATCTCTCACTCTTTTTTTTGAAAATTACAGTTATTGGAAAGGGGTTACACATGGCAACGAAGTACATTTTCGTAACAGGCGGCGTTGTATCATCACTAGGTAAGGGCATTACGGCGGCATCACTTGGACAACTGCTCAAGGCAAGAGGTATGAAGGTTTCCATCCAGAAGTTCGATCCATATATCAACAAGGATCCAGGAACAATGAGTCCATACCAGCACGGAGAGGTTTATGTAACAGATGATGGTGCGGAAACAGACCTCGATTTGGGTCACTATGAAAGATTTATTGACATCAATCTAAGCCAGAACTCAAATGTAACCACAGGCAAGGTCTACTGGTCTGTAATACAAAAAGAACGCCGTGGAGAATACCTGGGAGCAACAGTTCAGGTTATTCCACATATTACGAATGAAATCAAAGAACGCGCGTACCGCGTTGCAAAAGATGAAAACCCAGATGTGATCATCACAGAAATTGGTGGCACAGTTGGTGACATCGAATCGCTCCCTTTCCTGGAGGCCATTCGTCAAATTAAATACGATGTGGGCAAAGAAAATGTTATGTATCTTCACCTTACACTTGTTCCATACCTGGGCAAGGCTGGTGAGCTAAAGACAAAGCCAACACAGCACTCGGTAAAAGAACTTAGAGAAATTGGTATTCAGCCAGACATGCTTGTATGTCGTACGGAAAAACCTCTTAGCGATTCACTAAAAGAAAAAATTGGCCTATTCTGTAATATGGACGCGTCAGATGTCATTGAATGCAGGGATGCTGATTCTATTTATGAAGTGCCACTTGTTCTTGAAAAACAAGGACTGGCAAGCAAGGTATGTGAACATTTGGGTCTGCCTTGTAAAGAACCAAAACTTTCTGAGTGGGAAGAAATTGTTGAAATAGACAAAGCGGATAAAGAAACAGTCAACATTGGCCTCGTCGGCAAATACGTTGAACTACATGACGCTTACTTATCAGTTGCAGAGGCCCTCAAGCATGCTGGTCTTAAAAACAGATTAGATGTAAATATTCACTGGATTCATTCAGAAGATGTGACACCACTGACAGTTGATGAAATGATGAAAGATATGGATGGCATTCTTGTGCCAGGTGGTTTTGGTGACCGCGGTGTTGAAGGTAAAATCGAAGCAACACGTTATGCAAGAGAAAATAAGGTGCCATTCCTTGGAATATGCCTGGGTATGCAAGTGGCTGTTATTGAATTTGCAAGAAATGTTCTTGGTTACAAGGATGCCCACAGTTCCGAGCTTGATCCTGACACAGAATATCCTGTGATTGACTTAATGCCAGAACAGCATGATGTGGAAGACATGGGGGGCACACTTCGTCTAGGCCTATACCCATGTAAGATTGCTGCAGATTCAAAGGCTCTTGAATCATATGGCGAAGCACTCGTTTATGAACGCCATAGACATAGATATGAGTTCAACAACCACTATAGACAAGTTATCACAGATGCAGGTCTTACAATTTCAGGCCTGTCACCTGATGATAGACTGGTTGAAATTGTTGAGATTAAGGATCATCCTTGGTTTGTGGCTGGTCAGTTCCATCCAGAGTTCAAGTCAAGACCAACGCGTTCACACCCTCTATTCAGAGATTTTGTGAAGGCGGCAAAAGACAATAAAAAATAAGACGCTTTATCGATCATATATAATATGTAGAAAGGCGTATAAACTTCCGAGTATCCTATAAGGGTGCACTCGGAAGTTTTTTTATGGGCTAAGAAGAGTATTCGTTTGACAAGGGCTTATAAAGTGCCCCTTGCACTGATAAACAAACTATGATATTTTAACTCGGTGCCTTCAAAAGGAAAACATGGACCATAATTTGGGGAAATTAAGGTGTTTGAGGGTATGTTATTTTGTAGAGTCACAAAGATGAGGTAGCCGGAATGTTCTGAGATTGGAACCATGAGGGCTTTGTGTTTGTAAATGATGTATAGGGGAAATTTCTATGGGAAAACTAATTCAAGCCTTACAGCTTAAGAAAGAAGCGGTTTTACTGGACTCAAAACCGTTTATAGCCAAAACATTCCTTGCTATTGCCACGGCTTATGTCATAGCCATAAACCATCCGGTGGCAAGCGGGGATATGATATCAGTCCTATTTGGTCTTATTCTCACCTTGGAACCTGTGAATGTAACAGGGCTTAGACGAGGGTGGGAACAGTTTTTTGCCACCTTTATTGGGGCGGTCACAACGGCCATTATAATTTCTATACTGGGGATTAATGCTATCACAGCAGGCGTTTCAGTGGCTCTAACCCTTTATATTTGCCTTAAGGTCAACTGGAGGGAAGTGTCACCGGTGGCTCTTTTCACAGCCATCTATATGACCCAGTACATTCAACTGGATGCCATGGGCAATCCTAGTGTATTGTTGACATTTAGACTCCGTATCATCGCACTTGGCTTTGGGGTCTTTACGGCCATTGTTTTTAACTTCTTGTTTTCCTTAATTCAGTACCGAAAAATGGGAAACAAGCGGGTTATCTTTTTAATGAAGAGTCTTTTAAATCATATGAACACCTTGGAACTGGCTATGCGAAGTGGAGATGCGGCGTCATTTAGAAGTTGTCAGCAGGCCCTGGCCAGCGTCTTTAACGACATTGATACAACGACAGCACTCTTTGAGGACATGCTTAAGGAGAATGCCTTTGTCAGAAAGCTTATGGGGGTCACAGATGAAAGGCTCAGAGCCAAAATAGCCCTGACAAAGAGGCTGCGTGTTTTTTGTCACCTTCTGTTTGATACCCAGTATGTTCTAACAGAGAACAGCACCCTTTTGAGCCAAGCCACCAACAGGCTGGCTATTGCAGATGCCTTGCATGAACTCATGAATCAAATGGGGAATTTGAAAGACTTGGCGGAAGGGCGAAGCACCAAGTTGACAAGCGTCAAAATTGATCTGCCAAATGATGTTGAATCTATTAACTTAAGTAGAATTATGAACAACCTTATGGAAATGAATGTGGTGCTGGGACGAATCAATGTGAACCTGAACACCATTATCACCATCAATAAAAAATAAGTCGATAGAATGCGTGCGTTATCTGGACAATGACAAGCGATATCATGCTCTGGGACATATGGGGACACCCCCTTATATTCCAGAGTTTTTTTATGCAGATTTTCAAGATTCAATTGCAAAGGAATCTTTGCAATCACAAAGGCAAATATGTCATAGAATTTAAGTGAGACATTTAAAGAATATTTTTAGACGGCTAAAACAATGACGAGCTGACGGAAGGTGATGAAATGAATAAAAATAAGCGTTTGACCATGTTTGCAATGGGCTTGGTCCTCCTGCTGATTTCAAGTGGATGCTCTAAAGAGACCTCGCAGGCTTTGGATAATCAGGTAATAGAAACGACCACACAGGCGGTGCCGGCGTCTGAAGACGCTTTCGATGAAGTTGATCCAGCCCAGGCCTTGGATTTTGTAAACGCTTCAGGGCTTATGCCAGATGGTGTCACTCTAGGTCCTGATGCAAAAACATATAAACTGGACTTTACATTAGATGGTGTAGAGGACTTGTGTTTCGTTACCCCAGCGGATGGAGGGCTTTTGGGTCCAGTGGCCTTTGTTACACAAGACGAAGACACTGGCGATCTTGTGTATGTGCCTTCAAGAATGTATGCAGACACAGATTTTACGGTCTCAATGGAAGATGATTTTATCATAAGAAAGCAGGCTGATGGGACGGGCCATATAAAACAAGTCTATATATACAGTCAAAGTGAAGGTGTTATCCCATTAATGAATGGCTCATTTATGACTGGCACCCAGAGTTCTGTTGAGAACCATCATGAACAGACCCAGTTTATTTATGAGCATGACCTTACAATGGCAGACAGCTATTATGACTTCACAGTGGTGGAAGACATATATTTTGTGGATGAAAGGGGAGACCAGCACCACTTTGCCAACAAGACAAGACACTATGTGCTGGATGAAGAGGAGAAAAGCTACCAAGTTGAAGAAGCTGTAGAAATGGACTATCCTGATGTCCACAGTCTTAGGGCCCAGATTGGCTATTATGGAGATCGGGATGACCTGGAAAGTTTTGAGAACATTTTGCAGGCGCAGGGCTTGGTTGAAGCCCTAGAATATTATACGGATCATAGATATAGCTTTGACTTAAAATCTAAAGCTGCATATGTAGAGGCGGCTTATCAGTATATCAATGGACCTATTTTCACTGACTATTTCACAGACATATATGATGTGGGGTATGCAGAAGAGGAAGACGCCGTTCAGGTGTCGGCTCCTAATCCAGTCAGAAAAGAGCTTCAAGATGTGTATAAACTTTGCAAAGTATACTATGCCATGGAAGGTCATCTGGAAATCATGGGCTATGAATATGCTGTAGCGGATATAAAAATATCAAGACTTATCAATACAATTATCTACGATAAACATCTCTATAGAAGTGACTTTGAAGAAGAGGTTGTTGACGCACATGAAGATATGCGGGCTGACATGGTCTTTACAAGTATAGAAGATGTTCTAAACTACCCGTTTGCATATCCACGAGTGATTGTGAATGACGAAAACGACTTAGAAAAAATGCGCCATGAAGACGTTTGGAAGACAAGTGTTTTACTGCCTGTGGACGTCACATACAAAGAAGAATCACCAGAAGATAAAGAAGGGGAGCAACAAGCCTTAGAAGAGTATAATTTAAGTGATCTGCAAGTGGGGGATAAGGTCGGCGCTTTTATAATTGATGAGATAAGCAAAGACCCTCAAGATCAGAAAATGTTTTTGGCAATAGGCCTTAATACGTTTAAAGGTCATATAGAAAAGGATATAATAATGGAAGATGCCTATCAGTTTTATTCTAGAGATTTGGCTTTTGGAAAACCAGTCCGGCTGGGCGAAAGACTTATAGAGACCTTAGAATATGCCTATATTAACAACCAGTCGATTGTATCAAACGCCCTTGATGAAGATTTGATCCAGCAACTGGAAATAGGTGAATCTGTTGAAGTTAAAGCTAAGGTAAGTCTTATAGAATACAATGACTTTTCTGGATTTAGGATTTATGTAGAATCTATTGATGTCGTTCGTTAAGTCAAGGCCAAAAATCTAGGCGAGAAATAATAGGAGACGATAAGATGATTGATGTATATGCCCTTCATAATAAATTGAATGAAAGACTTGAAAAGGCAAAATCGAAAGTCCATACGGAGCCCCTTGAAGCCATGGAAATAGCTAAGGATATTGTCATAGAAGCAAGGGCGAATCACCTGGCAACAGTAGCGGGGCATGCCTATCATATTCAGACCATGGCCTGTCGGACCATGGGGCGTCAAGAAGACGCATTTCGCTATGTGGGCCATGCTATAGATATTTTTGAACAGTTTAATGACTATAATATGCTGGCGGAACTTTATAGATGGCAGGGGGTTGTTTATTTTTATTCCGGGGACTATCAAAAGTCTCTATCCATCTTCAATCTTGGGAGAAGTTTTGCCCTGAAATCACAGAATCATGTTGAGCTTGTAAGAGCACAAAATTGTATTGGAGAAGTTTATAGGAAAGCGGGCGACTTTGACAAGGCTTTAGGCGCCTATGAAGAAGGCAATTCCTATGGAAAAGCCTATAATGTGGTAGAGGGTATAGGACATATCTTATCCAATATGGGAGATGTGTATATGAGTCTGGGAAGTTATGAAGTGGCTATGGAAAAGTTCAAGGCTGCCAAGACCTATTTTCAGACGACAGCGGATGTTCTGCTTGAGTTTGAATGGTACTATAGAATGGGCAAGCTTCAAATGAAACTTGGCAAGTATGAAGAAGCTCAAAGCCTTATCGATGCCTCTATTGCCCACCTTCATTCTGTGAAAAATGAGTATTATATTTTAGACGCTCTCCTGCTCAAATATGAGATTTATATGTGCCAGAATGATCAGGAAAAGGCGCTGCAAGCCGTTGAAGAAGCAGAAAAAATATCAAAGATCCAGGGATCAGACCACCAACTGAGCAGAATATACGAAAAAATGTATCAGTTTTATGAGTCTAAGGAGATGTACAAAAAAGCCCTGGAATTTCATAAAAGGTATCAGTTTACCCTTCAAAAAATTGAAGCTTCTAACATCCTTATCAAGCTTAAAATGTTAGAAAAACAACAGGCCTCTCTCGACGAAGAGAAAAGAGCCCCTTATGTGAGAGATTTCATAGAAGGGGAAATGAAAATAGAAAGACAACGGATAGAAAATTTAAGGGACACTATAATACAGAGCAGAGAAAACATAGTGTCTATGAATTGAGTTTACTTGAAATCAAATGAGCGAAGAAACTGTAAAAACCTATACAGTCTGAGCGACTTGCAAAATATCATTCAAGAGTCTTCGTCATACCATACGTAAATATTTAAGAACCAAAAATTCTATATATGGTATGACGAGGACATATATCTGTAATTTTGCAAGCGCCTGAGTCTAAGAAAATGAACATGTAGAAATAGAGGATGAAATGGGGGGAGAAAAATGGCTGATAAAATCTTAATAGTCAATGATGCGTCAAAGCTGACGGATTTGCTAAGCGTTTTTCTCAAAAATGAGGGCTATTCAGTAAAAAGCCTAGAGTCAAGAAATAAGGTGGTAGAGGTTTGTGCTAGCATCAATCCTGATATTATTGTCATCAATCAGGAGAATGCCTCATGGTGTGAAGAAGGGCTTTGTAAAGCCTTGAGTTCAAAAACAAATGCCGGCATAATTGTTTTGTCGTGTAAACATACAAAAGAAGCCCTAATTTGCGGTTATAGAAACGGAGCGGACGACTACGTGACCATGCCCTTTGATATGGATGTGCTGTTGGTTCGTATTGAAGCCCTTCTAAGAAGAATAAAAGGCAAAGCACATAAACGCTCAAATTCTAGTATGGAAATGACTTTCGACAGTTTTGAAAATAAAGTTTTGGTAGAGAACACAGTGATAAGACTAACGCAAACAGAGTTTCGTATTTTTTACTGCTTGTACCTGTCAAAAAGATATGTGACCACCAAGGAGTTGACTGATGAAATCTATGGATCTGACCAGGGCATTCCCACACGAACAATATCGGTCCATGTGTCAAAAATTAGAAAAAAGCTTGAAGCCTCTGGCATGACATCAGTGGTGCTGGAATCAAAATACAAGGCAGGGTATAAGTTAACCAAGGTTTAAAACTTAAATAAGACGGCATTTTATCACCCTATACATAAACCCCCGGATAGTCTAGTAAATCCGATCAGGCTATCCGGGGGTTTTTTATATATAAAGGGGAAAACTCGGCAAATTTAAAAAGCTCTAGGTTTCACAGTGAACAAGAACATGCAAAGAATGCAAAGAAAAATTAGCAATGTTAAAGCCTTAAAAAAACTATACTTAAATTGTGAGAAACAATGACGGTAACGAGAACGTTTGGAAAATGGGGAATTTGATAATACATAGGTTTCGTTTTAAGATTTGAAAGTCAAAGGGCTTGTATAAAGGAGGAGCAAATTTGAAAAAGTATTTAAGTTTGGTTTTAACCGCGGTTATGACCTTTAACATGACGGCCGCACCAGTTTACGCAGCCGACTGGAATTTTGGAATTGGGGACATAGTGGATGACATTGTTGATACGGTGGAGAAAGGCGCCGATGAAATTGTTGATACAGTGAAAAAAGGGACCGACTGGGTTGATGGCGCCACAGATGACACCATGAACTGGATTAACAATGCATCAGACGACACACGCCAGTGGTTAAATAATGCGTCAGACGATACGGTTGACTGGATAAACACCGCGTCAGATGACACTAAAAATTGGGTTGAAAATGCTTCAGAAGACACTTTGAGCTGGGTGGATGGAGCATCAGATGACACCCTAGACTGGATAGATGGGGCATCAGACGATACTTTGGACTGGATAGACGGGGCATCGGACGATACGCTGGACTGGATAGACGGGGCATCAGACGATACGCTGGACTGGATAGACGGAGCATCGGACGATACGCTAGAATGGATAGACGGGGCATCGGACGACACACTAGACTGGATAGACGGGGCATCAGACGATACGCTGGACTGGCTTGGTACAGCATCGGAAGACACACTCAACTGGCTTGACACAGCCACTGATGACGTGGGCGGCTTTTTAGAAGGCATATCTTCGGGGATAAAATCATATAGAAGACCGGACAAACCGAACATTAATGGAACTTTTTCTCAAATGGCAGATGTCTTGCCCGAGGAAGCCATCAATGCCTCTTATGTAAATATACTGAGCGGTGAAATGGGCACTTTTTCCGAAATGGAAAACATTAAGGAAAGAAGACTGCCTCTTGAAGCGCAAGTCAAAATTAAAAACAAGCTTATGGATATCGGACTTTCAGACTATTGGTCATCATTTGCAGTGGGCAAGGTTTCCAACGCATCTGAAAATGCAAGTGTTGGAGCTATTATTGAATCGGTAATACCTTTTGATTTTCTCCTTAACGGTATGGTTTCCAATGAAATTGATGATATTGTAGAGACCTACGGTTTTGAAGATGTTGATCTGTCTGAGCTGATTCAACCAGACAGCCCGATTCAAGGTCTGAAGTTCAACTATACTGCTGATAAAATCACAAATGTGGAGAAACCGTCATTTGTTATATTCAGGGGGATAACAAGTATTGGATATAGGGACACGCTTGTGGCAGAGATCACTTCTGGTGGTGTGACATATCCTGCACAGGCTTTTGTTAAAGACGATCGATTAAGTTTTTACGCAAGGGTTGACCGTATAGACAATCTTTCCATTGTTTTGACAAATACATTTGACAGACCGGCAAACATTCCGCTTGATATTGCACAGGGTTTTCAGGAGGCGGTGAATGATTTGGCGCCTTTTGGAAAGCCGATTTCTGATAAGGCCACAAAGGATATTGCTGAATTTTTAGGGGACAATGAAACCATTTATAAAGAAACAACGAAAGATAAAAATGGAAACAAGAAGCATGCTGTAAAAAAAATGCCGAGTCTGAATGAAATTTATGCCAATGGTGATGTGGGCAAAATTGTAGCCACAACACTTTATACAGTTCCACTTGTCGGTGATGTTTTGGCCTTTTTATTCAAGAGCACAGGCAATGATGCAACCCTTGAGAATGTTATTAGGGATATAGTGAATCAGAAAGAAGTAAGGACATTTATAAAAATCGAGAATCCTGAGTTCCTTATTCAGGAAGATCTAAGTGCAGTGCTTATTCAAGAGCTAGATGCCGATACAAATCAAATCACCCTGGATGTGCCAACAGCCAAGGTTGAGGAGGAAGAAAGCCTTGTGGTTGAAGAAAATAGTGGGTCAGGTGAAATGGAAGCGCTTGAAGGCCTAGCGGATCTCACGACAGCTTTTAGCCATGAGTTTGCAACCTACCCAGCCATGACGCAGCATTTTGGAGCTTACACTTTAAACAGGGCTTACGAACACTCAATTTATGCAACAAGTCCAATCAACAGCACAATGCTCATGACCTTTAATGATCAATCCTTTGTGGATGGGACAGCGCAAACAAAGATTACCCTTTATGATCCAGTAAGTGGTCTTGAGAATTATGCAGGCTTGGCTTTTCGAGTTTCAGACGTGAATGTAGACTCCAGAATCTTTAATGGCTATAGCGCAGTTCTTATGCCTGCTGTTGGTGACAAGGCTTCACAGGTTCTTCTTTATAAGCATACAGGCGCAAGCAAGGAAATTCTTGATAGTGAGGTATTCGACCTTTCTTCAAGGCAAGACTATACACTAACAGTAAGAGCCAAGGGTCGAAAGCTCAAGGTTTATGTTGGCGGGTCAAAAGTGCTTTCTGCAAATGATGACACCTATCTGAGCGGTGGTGTTGGGTTTACATCAAGTGCTATACCAGCTATATATCAAAATATTGAAGTCAGTGAATAGAAAAAAGGCAAGATGAAGCTGAGTCAGAATGACATTGTAACAAGGTCATTTTGATTCAGCTTTTTTTACAAAGATGTCATAAAAGCTGTTTCTAAAATGAAATATTAGGGTAAAGATTACATTGTTATGCTTTACCCGATTCAACGGGAGTAATGTATCGATCCACAACGTTCTGAAAGGAAGGTGTCGTAATGGCAAGAGCTGTTCATGAGAAGACAATTTCTCTGGACCTAAACGACCTGCCGCAAGACAAGCTGCAGGAACTTGACGCATATATCGACAGCTTGGAAGACAAGAAGGGATCCCTGATTCATGTTCTTCATAGAGCACAGAATCTATTCGGTTACCTTCCCATGGAGGTCCAGCTGTATATTGCGCGCAAACTTGATGTACCAGGGGCGAAGGTATTTGGTGTGGTAAGCTTCTACTCTTACTTCACGACAGAACCTCGTGGAAAACACACAATCAGTGTCTGTATGGGGACGGCTTGTTTCGTAAAAGGCAGCGAGGACGTACTGAAAAAGTTTATGAATGAGCTGGGTATTGAGAAAAACGGTGGCATGTCAGAAGACAAGATGTTCACAGTTCGAGATGTTCGCTGTATCGGAGCATGTGGTCTCGCTCCAGTGGTTATGGTGGGCGAGAAGGTTTATGGTCATGTTAAGAAGGATGATGTCAAAACTATAATCGATGAATACAGAAAGGAGTCTGACGATGCCAATTAAGTCACTTGATGAACTTAAAAAAATTCGCGAAGAGCATATGAAAAAAGTAGAACTTCGTGAGACCGGCCAAGTTGAAGGCGATACAACTGAAATTTTAGTTGGTATGGCAACATGCGGCATAGCTGCAGGTGCCCGAGAAACCCTTTCTGCTATTTTGGATGAGATCGAGAAAAAAGGTCTAAAAAATGTTCGTGTGGTTCAGGTGGGCTGTATGGGCTACTGTCATTCAGAGCCAACGGTTCAGGTGAATAAGCCGGGTCAAGAACCTGTGCTTTATGGAAAAATTGACCCTGAGGCCGTTAAGGACATGTTCGATAAACATATTGAGGGCGATGAGCTTCTTGATGATCACATTCTGATTAAAACATTCGATAAAGCGTAGGGAGGGATGAAATTGGCAAAGATTAGAAGCCATATCATGGTCTGTGGCGGTACTGGCTGTGTCGCGTCCCGGAGTGAAGAGCTCATCGACACTTTAAAGTCAGAACTGAAGACGGTCGGCTATGATCAGGAAATAAAAGTCGTAAAGACGGGCTGTTTTGGTTTTTGCGGTCAGGGACCCATCGTAAAAATCCATCCGGATAACGTATTTTATGTAAAAGTTATGCCAGAAGATGCGGGGGAAATTGTCGCAGAACACATCGTTAAAGGTCGTACTGTGGAAAGACTACTGTTTGAAGACCCTGAAGCCAAAGTAAAACAGGACAAACATTCACAGATGAATTTCTATAAAAAGCAGTACAGGATTGCTCTGCGTAACTGCGGAACGATCAATCCTGAAGACATTAATGAATACATTGCCTTCAGAGGCTATGAAGCCCTGGGTAAGGTCTTAACGGAAATGTCTCCAGAAGATGTTATTCAAACAATTAAGCAAGCTGGCCTAAGAGGCCGTGGAGGCGGTGGCTTCCCAACGGGGCTCAAATGGGAGCTTACATATAAAGAAAAAAATGATGAGAAATACATCATTTGCAACGCCGATGAGGGCGATCCAGGGGCGTTTATGGACCGTTCCATCCTTGAGGGTGATCCACACAGTGTTATTGAAGCCATGGCTATTGGTGGTTATGCCATTGGTGCCAACAAGGGTATTGTTTACATTCGTGCTGAGTATCCACTGGCAATCAATAGACTTAAAATTGCAATGAACCAGGCCAAAGAATCAGGCCTACTGGGTAAGGATATATTTGGCACAGGCTTTGATTTTGATCTTGAAATCCGCTTGGGCGCCGGGGCCTTTGTCTGTGGTGAAGAAACGGCACTCATTCATTCTGTGGAGGGCAGCCGTGGTGAGCCAACAAAGAAACCACCTTATCCATCTGTTTCAGGATATAAGGAAAAACCAACGTGTGTATGTAACGTAGAGACCTATGCCAATGTCTGTCCAATTATTCTGAATGGACCAGAATGGTTCAGTTCCATTGGCACAGAAAAATCAAAGGGTACCAAAGTTTTCGCCCTTGCAGGTAAGGTTAATAATGTTGGTCTTGTGGAAGTGCCAATGGGTACGACTTTAAGAGAAATCATCTACGATATAGGCGGCGGCATTTATCAGGACAAGGAATTCAAGGCTGTGCAGACAGGTGGGCCATCGGGCGGCGTTATCACCTCAGCAGATCTTGATACACCTATAGATTATGAAAGCCTAAAGGCTATTGGCTCCATGATGGGATCAGGCGGAATGATCGTTATGGATGAAGATGATGACATGGTTAAAATCTCCAAGTTCTATCTTGAGTTTACACAGGAAGAATCTTGTGGCAAATGTACACCATGTCGAGTTGGAACAAGACGTTTGTTTGAAACCCTAGAAAAAATAACCGCTGGGGAAGGCACCATGGATGATCTTGATAATATGGAACAACTCTGTTACATGATTAAAGACTCCGCTCTTTGCGGTCTTGGACAAACAGCTCCAAATCCAATCCTGTCCACTATGAACTATTTCCATCAGGAATATGTGGATTATGTGACAGGTCAAAAGAAAACCAAGTATTCAATCGTTGAAGATAAATGTATCGGTTGTACGGCGTGTGCAAGAAAGTGTCCAGTTGATTGTATTGCGGGTGAAGTGAAAAAGCCGCATGTTATTGATGAAGAGGCTTGTATTGCTTGCGGTGCTTGTTATGACGCTTGTAAATTTGATGCGGTACTTAAACCTTAAGGGAGGTGGCAGATATGGATATGATCAAACTCACAATCAACGACATTGAAGTTGAAGTTCCAAAGGGAACAACTGTGCTGGATGCAGCTAAGAAAGTCAATGCGCACATTCCGACACTTTGCCATATGAACCTTGAAGGTTTTGGAATTGTTAATCAAGTGGCATCGTGCCGTGTCTGTATGGTTGAAGTCGAAGGCAGACCAGCTCTGGTTCCATCATGTTCTGAAATGGTAACAGAGGGCATGGTGGTTCGAACAGATTCCCCTCGAGCCATATCGGCAAGACGTATTTCTGTGGAACTTTTACTGTCAAATCATCCGAAAGATTGTCTGACATGTGCTAAGAATCTTGAGTGTGAACTTCAGTCATTGGCACAAGAACTAGGTGTACGAGAAATTCACTGGGAAGGTGACATGATGAATTATCCTCTGGATGCATCCTCACTTTCTCTTGTAAAAGACCCGAATAAATGTGTTATGTGCCGTCGGTGTGAAACCATGTGTAATGATGTTCAAACATGTGGTATCCTGTCAGGCCTTAATAGAGGCTTTGATGCCTTTGTCGGACCAGCCTTTAACCTACCTATGTCTGAAACGTCATGTACTTACTGTGGCCAGTGTGTTGCAGTGTGTCCAACGGCGGCTCTGACAGAAGTTAACAACACCAAGAAGGTCTGGTCAGCGATTACAAATCCAAATAAGCATGTGGTTGTTCAGGTGGCACCGGCCATCCGTGTGGCCATAGGGGAAATGTTTGGTATGGAACCAGGGGCTATTACAACAGGTCAATTGGCGGCGTCCCTAAGAAGAATGGGATTTGACGCTGTCTTTGATACGGACTGGGCAGCAGACTTAACCATTATGGAAGAGGCGTCTGAACTGGTTCATAGAATTGAAAACAAGGGAACCCTCCCAATCCTGACATCCTGCTGTCCGGCCTGGGTCAAGTTCTTTGAACATCAATTCCCTGATCTACTTGATATACCATCGTCTTGTAAGTCTCCTCAAATCATGCTTGGAGCTATGGCTAAGTCTTACTACGCTGATAAAGTTGGCATAAAGCCAGAAGACATCACTGTGGTTTCGATCATGCCTTGCCTTGCTAAAAAAGCAGAGGCGGCACGTTCTGAACTAACAAAAGACGAGAACCAAAACGTTGATGTCGTTGTCACCACAAGGGAGTTTGGCGCTATGCTCAAGGAAGCTGGTATTGACTTTGCATCACTTCCAGAGAGTGATTTTGATTCCCTACTGGGTGAATCAACAGGCGCTGGTGTCATCTTCGGTGCAACAGGTGGTGTTATTGAAGCGGCTGTTCGTACAGCGGCAGAATGGATCACTGGTGAAGAAATCAATGAAGTGGACTACCATGCCCTTCGTGGTCTTGATGGTATTCGTGAAGCCACAGTTAAAATTGGGGATATGGATATAAACATCGGTATTGCCCACGGGCTTGGCAATGCAAGAAGAATGCTTGAAGACATAAAATCAGGCAAGTCCAAGTACCATGCCATTGAAATTATGGCCTGCCCAGGTGGCTGTATAGGCGGTGGCGGACAGCCATACCACCACGGTGATATGGAAATTATCCGTAAACGTGCCGAAGCCATTTATAAGGAAGATGCCATGAAGACTCGGCGTAAGTCTCATGAAAATCCTATGATCAAGAAGATCTATGAAGAGTATCTAGGCAAGCCTTATGGGGATCGCGCGCATGAGCTTCTTCACACTCATTATGTGGCTAAGGATAAGATTTAAATTTAGACTTAAATCTAGATTTTAAAAATTAAAAGTGTTAAGGACCCGCTAAAAATTGTTCCCCCGAACGGTTGGCGGGTCCTTTTCTTTGTGTATCAAGGAATAAACAGCGCTGCACTGCTTTGAGTTTGTTATGAAGATTGCTGGAAAACCCCTTCTTCTGGCAGGGATTGTTTTTGATATTACAAATCAAAAATCTTTAGAGGCTGAACTAGAACGCTTGGCTAGAATGGATGATTTGACCCAAATTATGAACCGCCGGACCATATTTGAATTCTTGGAAAATGAAATAAAGCGTTCCTTGCGTGACCATCACAAGTTCAGTGTTATTATGATGGATATTGATCATTTCAAAAAGGTGAATGATAACTATGGTCATGTTCTTGGAGATCAAGTTCTCATAGAAGTGGCTGGGCTCATGGGTGAAGAGATTCGGGAGATTGATGGTCTGGGTCGGTATGGGGGCGAGGCGTTTTTAGTGGTTCTAAGCGGTACAGAATCTTCAGAGGCCTTCCGAGTGGCAGAGCGGATTCGAAACCGAATTGCAGGGCATGTGTTTGCATCAGGCATTCGGGTGACTATAAGCGCTGGCTTAAGCATTTACCATGGTCAAGATATACATAAACTGGTCAGCCAAGCGGATGAAAATTTATACCGGGCCAAGGAGGGTGGACGCAACTGTGTTAATTGTTAAAGTCCAGGGTTTAGTAGAAAATTAGCAGCCTACCAATTTTGTGTAGAAAACAAAGATTTTCATTGACAGATTATTCTTTCACGGCTAGAATAAGTATCAATAATTGAAGCTAAAAAAACTTGAAAATTATAAATCGAAAGAAATTCTTTGATTGGAAATAGTACTCAATTAGGAAAAGTCACAGCGAGCCGGGGCAGGTGGGAGCCGGTACGGAAACTATTGGGGAATGGGTCCATGAGAAGCCATGTGAAACATTTTGGATTAGCATGTGTCGGGGAGGTTAAACCCCGTTAGCAAACATGAATATCGTCTTGAGATAAGACCGTATTGACAGAGTGAAATGCAAAAGTTATATAACTTGGGTGGCATAGCGAAATAAACACATTTCGTCCCAGTGGGGATGAGGTGTGTATTTTTTTGCAATTGAATGGAACCCAGTGGGGCATAGTCCCAATATAACCCTAGGCATTTAAGCCGGGTGGCAACGCGAAGACACTTCGTCCCAGTAATAGGGATGAAGTGTCTTTTTTTGTGCAGGTCGCACGTGAATAGAAGTGGAGGATGAACCCTATGGACATGAAAATCATAAAGAAAAGAACCAGTCGAGTGGCTTACAGTGTAGAACCTGACCCACTGAAAATCTATAAACGCTTAAAAAATATGGGAAAGGGCTTTCTTTTTGAAAGCGCAGACCGATGTGGTGTTGTGGGACGGTACTCCCTAATTGGAGTCAATCCAGTTCTAGAAGTTAAGGCTCTCGGGACAAGGGTCACACTAGAATATGAAGACCAGGCTCAGGTCTTTGAGGAAGATCCATTTAAGATCATCAAAAAAATTCTTGGCGGGAATGGAGCGCAAAAAAATAGGAAGTCCTCTCAAGAAGATGACTGTGAGCTTCCCTTTTCTCAAGGGGGGCTGGCAGGCTACATAGGGTATGATGCCATCCGACACATAGAAAACATAGGGGGTCAACTTGTTCAAACAAGCCATGACCCAGACGATTTACACCTCATCCTTCCCCAGCACCTGCTTGTGATTGACAGGGAAGACAAGTGTCTGCATGTGATTGAATTCGGTCTGACACCCATTGATGAGAATGTGCAGGACGACGAGACATTTTTAAATGCTGAAGAAGGTTGCTGTGATAAAGGGGCGGTCCCCTTCATGAAAAAGCTGGAAAAAATCCTTGAAGAGGAAGTAAAAGAAACAAGGGATTCCGTCTTAGAAGACCAGATCAAAATAAGAGAAAATGGCGCACTGGAACTTTCAGAAAAATGGAGATCAGATTTGAAACAAAAAGACTTCCAGGGTTTTGTGATGACAGCTAAGGATCATATCGCAAGGGGAGACGCCTTTCAAATCGTTTTTTCCAGGCGTCTTGAAAAAGAAACAAGTCTTACTGGACTGGAAGTCTATAAGACCCTAAGACGGCTTAATCCATCCCCTTACATGTTTATTGTAAGCACTGGAAAATCAGAAATTGTAGGGGCTTCCCCAGAAACCATGGTCAATTTGAAAAGCGGTACAGCCACAATTCACCCTATTGCAGGCACAAGACCACGCGGCAAGGACAAGCAAGAAGACATGGCCAATGAAAAGGCACTGAAATGTGATGTCAAAGAAAATGCAGAACACCTAATGCTTGTTGATCTTGCTCGGAATGATATTGGGAGAATTTCTATACCAGGAACGGTCACTGTGCCAAAGTTCAAAACCATCGAGCGATTTTCCCATGTTATGCATATTGTTTCAGAGGTGACAGGCCAGGTTCAAGAGGGTATGGACGCTGTGGATGTATTCAAGGCTTGTTTCCCTGCGGGAACAGTATCGGGTGCCCCAAAGGTCAAGGCCATGTCCATACTGGCTGAAAACGAAAGGGTTAAAAGGGGGATATATGCAGGCGCTGTGGGGTGGATTGGCAGAGACGGAAATATGGACACTTGTATTGCCATACGAACAGCCGTCCTTCGAGAGGGGCGAATTCAGGTCCAGGCTGGAGGGGGCATAGTGAAAGACTCAGATCCAGAAATGGAATTTATGGAGACCATTCATAAGTCAGCGAGTATTATGCGGGCTGTTGAACTTGCAGAAGGCTTAAAAAAACTAAAAAACAAGGAGGCATAGCATGATTTTAGTTATAGACAATTACGATTCATTCACCTACAACATCGTTCAGTATCTGGGAATATTAAATAAGGCTGTTACGGTTTGGAGAAATGATGCCTTTGAACTGGAAGCCATCAAGGCCCTTGATCCAGAGGCAATTATCTTGTCTCCTGGTCCTGGCCATCCAGAAGAAGCGGGCTTGACCCTGCGTGTGATTGAAACATACAAGACCGAATACCCTATACTGGGAATTTGTTTGGGACATCAGGCGATTGGGCATAGTGAAGGGGCTTTAGTCAACAAGGCAAAAGATCAATTACACGGAAAAACAAGTATAATCCACCATGAAGAAGGTGGGATCTTCGAGGGCATTGTTAGTCCAGTGGAGGTTGTGCGTTACCACTCTTTGGTGATAGATGTCAAAAGCTTGCCCGAACAATTGACCGTTCTGGCTAGGGACGAGAAAGGGGAAATAATGGCTGTAAAACATAAAGACCATCCCCTCTATGGGCTGCAATTTCATCCGGAATCTTACAGCACAAGCCATGGTATGGCCATGCTGGAAAATTTCATAAATATAGCAAAGAACCACAAGACGGCATTGTAAATGTGTCCTAAGTCAGAGGACCTGAGGTGAAAACAAGAAGGAGGTTCAAATGAAATCCATCATAATGAAAACAATCAATCAGGAGAGTCTATCTTTTCAAGAGGCAAAACGGATTTTTGACTATATTCTAAGCGGACGAGCAAGTCAGGCGGAAATAGCCAGTGTCTTGACAGCCTTAAAAATAAAGGGAGAGACCCCTGAAGAAATTGCAGGTGCAGCCTGTGCCCTGCGTCAAAGAACCATGCGGTCCAAGGTTGGTGGAACCGTTGTAGATACCTGTGGAACGGGAGGCGATGGCAGTGGAAGCTTTAATATATCCACTGCAAGTGCTTTTGTTGTCGCTGGGGCAGGGGTCAAGGTGGCAAAGCATGGAAACAGGTCTGTGACAAGTCGTTCTGGCAGTGCAGATGTTCTTGAGGCTTTGGGGGTTTACGTAATGAACGATGAGACCACCTCCCTAAAGACCTTAAAAGAAACAGGTATGGGTTTCTTTTATGCCCCAAGCATTCATAAATCCATGAAGAGTGTCATGCCTGTGCGAAAAGCTTTGGGCTTTCGCACCGTTTTTAATCTCATTGGTCCCCTTTGTAACCCAGTTGACTTGTCGGGGCAAATAATAGGTGTTGGGGACAAAAGGTCTCTTGTAAAAATGGCTGAAGCAGGGCGGATAATGGGCCTTGATAACACCCTTTTTCTATCGAGTGAAAATGGTCTTGACGAACTGACCCTGATGGGCAGTAACAAGGCCATCCATGTGAATAATGGTCAGCTCAAAGACCATATAATATGCGCTAAAGATATGGGTTTTGAGGAAAGACCAGACAGGGCATTAAAGGGCGGATCATCAGAAGACAATGCCAAGATTATGTTGTCCTTGCTTGAAGGCATCCCTTCGGCCCACTTAGACGCTGTTCTACTCAATGCGGGTGCAGCCTTGTACGTGGCTGGAAAAGCATCATCCATTAAGGAGGGGGTTGTGGTGGCAAGAGCCTCTGTGGAGAGTGGCAATGCCCTTAAAATGCTAGAAGGCCTAAAGCGATTGTGCCCTCGAAGTGGACATGATCATGGGTCCAGTGTAAATCTTGTCTCAAAAGCGTCAAAATATGGGGCGTGAAGGGAGAAAACCATGCATGACATTTTAAAAGAAATTGTTTCAAGCCGGATTATGCGTATCGAAACGGTCAAAGCAGGATACACAGAAAAGGAGAGACTTCAAATTCATAAAAGGGCCCTTCAACAAAGGAGAAGGCTTCGTCAAACTTTTAAGCAGGCCCTTGTCAATAAACGGAGTGAGAGGGCTGTCATAGCAGAGTTTAAGAGGGCCTCTCCTTCAAAGGGAGACATCAATGCAGGTGCATGTCCCCAAGCCCAGAGCCTTAAATATGAGAAAAATGGCGCCTGCGCCATATCGGTCTTAACAGAACCAGATTTTTTTAAAGGGAGTCTGAAAGACTTGCGCGCCGTGAGCCAGGCCGTGGCCATACCTATCTTGTGCAAGGATTTTATTGTAGACCCCATACAAGTTGATTTTGCAAAAATCAGTGGAGCAGATGCCATCCTTCTCATTGCGGGGATACTGGATCAAAGCCAGCTCAACCAGCTCTATATGTACGCCCGGTCCCTTGACTTAGATGTTCTTGTTGAAGCCCACAACCAGCTTGAGCTTATGAAGGCACTCAAGTTAAAAGAGGCCGTGATTGGCATTAACAATCGAAACCTTAGAACCTTTGAAACAGATATTAAAGTCACAGAAAGACTTATGGCCCTCATCCCCCAAAACAGGCTGGTGGTCAGTGAAAGCGGCATAAAGTCAAGCGCTGATATGGATAGATTAGTCAAAAGAGGAGCCCATGCCTTTCTTGTTGGCGAAAGCTTAATGACCAGTCAAGATCAAGATTTTTTAAGGGCTTTCACTGGCTATGATTCTAAATGTCGCATTAAAATGTGTGGTTTGAGACGAATAAGTGATGTACGAATTGCCAATGAACTGCATGTGGACTATGTGGGGTTTGTCTTTGCCAGCAGCAAACGACAAGTCAGTGTTGAAACCGCTAAGAGTCTTATAGCAGAACTGGATCCATCCATAAGAAGTGTTGGTGTCTTTGTGGATAAGGCCAAAGAAGATGTTGTCAGAATAGCGGAGATTTGTGGTCTGGATATCGTCCAGCTCCATGGACAGGAAGTGGTGGAAAACTACGATATAAATCGACCCGTGTGGAAATCCATTGCTGTAAAGGCTGATCAGCCGGTGCATGACCCGCCACATATCCCTGGGGCGTCAGGTCTTGTGTATGATACCTTTCATAAAAATATGGCAGGCGGGACAGGCAAAAGTTTTTTGTGGGAAAAAGCCCTGCCAGATAATCAGGGGTACCGAATATCAGCCGGTGGTCTTCATGAAGGCAACGTAAAAGATTGTATTGAAACCCTAAGGCCTGATGTGGTGGATATAAGCTCTGGGATTGAATCTGGTGCTTACAAGGACCCTGAAAAGATGCGTTCTTTTGTCAAAGTGGTGCGGTCACTTTAAAAGCAAATTTGAACAGAGTATGAAAATGATAAATGGAAAGAAAGCGGGAATAATAATGACAAAACATACTGGTTACTTTGGAAAATTTGGAGGACGTTTTGTCCCCGAAACATTGATGCAACCCCTTGAAAATTTAGAAAAAGCTTATTATGAGGCCATGAAAGATGAAGATTTTTTGAGGGACTTGGCCAACCTATACACACATTATAGTGGCAGACCCACCCCGGTGTATTATGCCAAGAGGTTGAGTGATAGCATAGGCGGTGCAAAGATTTATCTAAAAAGAGAAGACCTTAATCACACTGGGGCCCACAAGCTCAATAACGTGCTTGGCCAGGTTCTGCTGGCTCAAAGAATGGGCAAGAAAAATATTATTGCAGAAACGGGCGCAGGTCAGCACGGGGTTGCCACTGCAACGGTTTGTGCCTTATTTGGACTGAAGTGCACAGTCTATATGGGACAAGTGGATATTGAGAGACAGGCCTCCAACGTATCAAGGATGAAACTTCTTGGAGCAAAAGTTAAACCTGTTCTTGAAGGAGAAGGGACATTGAAGGATGCTACAAGTGCTGCCATTCGCGACTGGGTGGCTGATGCAGAGGATATATTTTATGTGATCGGTTCGGTTGTCGGGCCCCATCCCTATCCCCTAATGGTTCGGTCTTTTCAGAAAATCATTGGTGAAGAAGCCCGCAGGCAAATTCTAGAAATGACAGGTCGGCTTCCAGACATACTTGTGGCAGCCATAGGTGGAGGCAGCAATGCCATTGGACTTTTCCATCCCTTCGAGAAAGACCAAACCGTAAAAATGCTCGGTGTGGAAGCGGGTGGTCTGTCAAACGAAGTGGGAGAACATGCTAAAACAATAGGACTTGGCAGGGACGGCATTATCCATGGGATGCGCACGGTCCTTCTGCATGATGATAAGGGACATATCGCCCCTGTGCATTCCATATCGGCTGGACTGGATTATCCTGGTGTTGGTCCTGAACATGCTTTTTATCATGAGTCAGGCCGTGCAAAGTATATAGGGATTAAAGACAAGGAGGCTCTGGAAGCCTTTCACATTCTGAGCCGTATGGAGGGCATAATTCCAGCCCTTGAAAGTGCCCATGCCCTGGCGGGGGCTATGGAAACAGCTCGGAATATGGGCAAAGACAAAATAATACTTGTTAATTTGTCGGGACGAGGGGATAAGGATATGGACACTGTATTGAAAATGGAAAGCGAGCGAAACCATGAAGAATAAAATCCTAATGCCCTTTTTCATGTTGGGCCAATTTGATGAAGAGACAACTCTTGATTTGGTTGAAATGGCAGTCCGTGGAGGGGCCGATTATTTAGAGCTGGGTATTCCACATACAGATCCTCTGGCTGATGGGAAACTTCTTAGGGAGACTGCACACAAGGCCATTGCGGGCGGTATGACCCCAAGGAAAGCCATTGATATGGTTTTCAAAATTAGAAAGATGCATCAAGACATCCCCATTTACATCCTGGTGTATCTCAACACCCTTTTTGGATTTGGTGTAGAGGCATTTATCGAAGCGGTTGAGGATGCAGGCGCTAGAGGCCTTGTGATACCAGACCTTCCACTTGAAGCTCAAATGGACTTAAAAAGAGAGTTTGATTTTGGCAGACTGGATTTGATCACATTCACTTCACCCACATCGTCAAAACGTATTGAAGACATTGTACAGACTGCCAGTGGCTTTATATATTCCGTGAACTACTTAGGCATCACTGGAAGTCGTCAAAATGGTCATGGAGTAGATGAGCGAGTCATTGCCAATTATAAGGCAATAAAAAAGCATACAAAAGTACCTGTTTTATCTGGATTTGGAATTGATAGTATAGAGTCTGCTAAGCTGGCCTCAGAACATGCTGATGGTGTGATTATTGGATCAAAAATATGTCAAATGCTTGAGATGACTTCAGCATCTGAAAGAGGGCCTAAGCTTTGTGCTTTTATCCAAAGTGTGAAAGCTGTCCTTTAGAAAGATTTATACAATACCCCTTGCATTTTTCTATACAAGTCGTCCTAGTATCTCATTCAAAGATTTTGAGTGAATATGGATACTGTAATGCCAATTACCTAGTGGAGACTGTCCTGATCAAGACTTGTGTAAATTAATACACCTTAATGAATAGGTTTTCTTAAAAAGTGGTATATAATTATTGGGTTGGGATGAATGTTTTATAAGTTTCTGACTTTAAAAGAAAGTCTACAATCTTAAAAGAAAGTCTAAAATTTTAAAAGAAAGCTTCAAGTGAGCGACTTGCAAAATATCATTCAAGAGTCTTCGTTATACCATATATAGTTATTTAAGAATCAAAGGTTCTATATATGTTATGAAGAGGACGTGTATTTGTAATTTTTCAAGCGCCTGAAGTAAGAAAGTCGAAACGAAAAATTCGATGCGAAAGGGTTGGTCGGACATGTTTGGAAGGAATAGAAGCAAGGAAAGCACCAAGGGCAATGATGAACTGGGCAGGCTCAAGATTTGGTTTGAAAAAGTGGCAAATGACGAGATAAAATGGGATGAGAACAAGGACTTGGTTCCTGATTATGTGCTGAAGGCTATGGAAAAAATGGTTTGTAGCAATTGTTCCAGCCATACGCCCATACTACAAAGTACAAATGAACTCATGCGGTTTATGATGGGCATGGATTTTGTGAAAGATATGATAAATGATGTCAATGAACAGGCAGAAGTTGTTGAAACCGTTGCAGCGAGCAGTCAGGAAATGTCAGCAACCATTGAAGACGTCTCCCATTTTGTCAGTGATTCAACCAAGGCAGCCAATGACACTGTTGAGGCAACGCGTGACAGTATGAAGCAGGTTATGGACGCCTTTGACTTTATCCAGACCTCCTTTGAACAAGTTATGGAAACCAACAAGCAAATTGAGGGTGTGCGTGACAAGACGACAAAAATCGATGAAATGGTGGAACTCATCAAGTCCGTTGCAGACCAGACCAACTTATTGGCTCTGAATGCTTCCATTGAAGCGGCTCGGGCAGGAGAAGCCGGCAGAGGTTTTTCTGTTGTGGCAGAGGAAATCAAGAAATTGGCGGAGAGCACCAAAGAATCAGTGGATTTTATCCAGTCAAGCATTGATGAACTTCGTGGACAAATCGGACAGGCAGTCAAGTCCATGGAAGGGTCTCAAAAAGTTTTTGAAAAAGGCAAAGCGCGGGTGGAAGATGCCACAAAGGCTATTGATGAGGCCGTGCGTGGTGTGGAAGGCATACAAGGCAATATGGGACAAATCAGTTCAAGCATAGATCAGCAGACGGCGGCTTCCCAAGAAGTTGCAGGCAACTTGACAGTCATTAATGACCAGACAAAACAACTCTATGGGGAGTGTGTTAGAACAGGCCAAGCCATGTTTGATATTTCTGTAGGCATTGATAATTTAAGACGTGATCTGGTACATAATGCTGATTATATTAATGATGCTGACTCCATTGATTTGTGTATTACCGACCATCTCAATTGGCGCTGGAGGATATATAACATGATCCTAGGGTATGATAAAATCGACCCAGCGGCTATGGGAGACCATACAAAGTGCAGATTGGGCCGCTGGGTCACCATGCGGGGACAATCCAAACCTGAATTTAAAACCATTGTTGAGAAATTGCATGAACCACATAAAAAACTGCATGATCTTGCCATGGAAGCTGTAAAGGCTTATAAGCAAGATGATCATAAAAGCGCAGACAATTACCTGCATCAAATGGATGAATTGTCTGGTTTTGTTGTTAAAATTCTTAATGAGCTGAAAAGACTCACGTAAATTAATACATGATTTGAAAGGTCTATAGTCGGTGGGGAGCTCCAGCTGGCTATAGACCTTTTATTTGGCGTATTTAGAGGATAGATGGGTATTATATCCATAACCCTTGTACAAGTTGAGTTATCAGAAAATTTTGAAGGTTTAAAGACTGCGGTGTAGAAGTCTTCCAATGAGGTGATAGTATGCAGACGAAAATGATAGAGGAAACCTTACAGAAAATATTAGAGATAGATGCAAAAGCTGTACAAGTTGAGAAGGATGCCATTCAAAAAGAAAAAGACAGGTACGATGCACTAAAGAAAAAGAAAAAGGATCTTGAATTTTCAATTATGAAAGAGGCCAGAAAAGAGGCCAAAGTGGTCTATGATCAAATTTTGTCACAAGCAAAAGAAGAGGTCGACAAAATTGAAAAGGCCGGAGAAAAAGAGTGTGAACATTTAAACCGCCTGCTAGAGGAAAAAAAGGATGAAATGGTCGAAAAGGTCTTTATAAGACTATTTGAAGACGTGATTCGCCAGTCGAGGCACACAGATTAGGAGGGTGTATGGGCAGTGTAAAACGATTTGCAGCAATTAACACAAAAATACGTGCCCTGGAAGGACGATTGCTCACCGGTGATGACTATGAGAACCTTCTTGATATGTCCAGTCTTTCTGAAATGATTAGTTACCTAAAAAGTAAAACCTCATACGTCCACCATCTTGAAGAGATTGATCCAGATAATGCAATTATTGATCATTTGGAGGTTGTGTTTCGAAAAATCCTATTTATGCGCATACAAGCCTTCATCCATTATTTCGTCGATGACTATAGAAAACTCTTTAAGGTTCTCTTTATGCGATATGAAGTGGAGGATTTAAAACTCTTTATCAGGGCGCTGGAGAGGGGCGAAGATGTTTCTATTCTGATGGATCATATGGTTATTCTAGGCGTGACAAAAACCCTAGATTATGAACGGCTCAGTCAATCAAGAAATCTGGAAGACTTGCTTGATGCCCTTGAAGGCACACCATATCAAGAAATTATCAGCTATTATATGGATGAATCCGCAAAGAGACGTATTTTCTATATGGAAATGAACCTGGACAGATACTATTTTAAGAAATTGAATGAACAGGTGGAAAAACTGGATAAGTCGGACCAGATCCCCCTGCAAGAAATTTTAGGAAAAAACACAGACATACTCAATTTACAGTGGATTTACAGGGGTAGAAAATTTTATGGTTTGTCGGCAGAGGAACTTCTTAACTACACCCTCTTAGGGGGGCATAAGTTAAGTTATAAGTCCCTGAAAAGACTATGTTATGCCCCTTCCTTGGAAGAGGCGCTCTCTTACATAAAAGAAAGTCCCTACGGGTTTCTCGTCAAGCGCGAGGACTTTGAAGTTTTTCTTGAACTTAACATGGAACGATATATTTACGATGAGTTTATGCGACTCAAGAGAACAAGTCATATGAATATCATTGAGTCCATGGTTTATATGCATCAAATGGAGTATGAAATACGCGACCTCTTCACTATATTTGAGGCCAAACGCTATGGATTTGATAAGAAAGAGACGCGTAAGTACCTTGTTCGTATCAGACCAGAACCAAGTCCCTTGCCCCAGTCAGGGCTATAGAAAGGGGGATCATCAGTGGCAGTTGAAAAAATGAAAATGATGAATATAGTCGCCCATCAAGATCATTTGGATCAAATCCTAAGACGGATTGTTCTTATGGAGAATGTCCACCTCATTGATGCGGTGACAGAGATCGACGATAGCAATTTTACCCTGAATATGCTGGAGGAGAATCTCGAGGAAATTATAAACATGTGCATGATCAAACCCTATAGAACAGATAAGAGTTTCAAGCGAATACAAGAGGAACTGGAAGAACTTATGGTTCTAATGGACATTCCTAGGCAGGTCAAGCGGACTTATTTTGAAGAAGACTATTCTTACGGAGATGTGGAGGAGGAAATTGACACCATCTTCACACACTTCAAAGACATCAACCATAGAAAAGAAAGACTGGAAAAAGAGCTTGAGATTCTAAAGAATTTTCAAGTGGTGGGTGGATTAAAAGGGCTTGATGTGGATATGAAGGCCCTTTATAAAATGAAACACTTCACAATGAAGCTGGGAACCATGAAAAAGGAGAATAGGAATAAGTTCACTATGAACTATGAAAATGTTTCAGCGGCGGCCATGCATATAGGAGCCTTTAAGGATGAAGAGGCCTATTTAATCATTTCCCCAACCGCCCTTGAAACAGAGACCGTTCGCATACTGAAATCAGTTTATTTTACAGAAATAAAGATTCTACCATCTTATCTGGGACCCGTGCCAGACATGATAGAAAAAATCGAGATGCGCATTCAAGAAATAGAAAGAGACTTATCTGATTTAAAGACTCAAATTAAGGAGAGTGAGGAGAAATTTGCTCAGTCCATTGCATGCTGTTACTCAAGAACGGTTATGGAGCAGGCAGTGGCAGAGCTGAAAGAGAAAACAGCCTTCACAAATAACTTTTTCTACTTGTCCGGATGGGTCGGTGAGGGGGACAAAGAAATCATTAAAGAGGCTCTTGAAGATGTGGGATACAATATCATAATTGGATTTAAAGAAATTGGAGAAACTTCAAAGACCCACATACCACCAACGAAACTAAAGAATAACAGGGTTTTAAAACCTTTTGAACTTTTGGTTGAAATGTATGGCACGCCATCCTATACAGAAGTTGACCCGACTGTGTTTTTGGGCTTAACCTACATGCTCTTGTTTGGAGCCATGTTTGGTGACTTGGGACAAGGTCTGGTTCTATACTTGGCAGGCCTTTTTATGACACGAAGGCGCTCAGACAATCTCTATGGGGCCATACTTTCACGGCTGGGCATAAGTTCTATGGTCTTTGGTCTCCTTTATGACAGTGTCTTTGGATATGAACATATAATCTCACATTTTGTCGCTCAAGTGACAGGCATTGAAGAGGCGGCAGAATACTTCTTTCTTAGACCGATTGAAAACATTAATACTGTGCTTATGTCTTCCATAGTGATCGGTCTGGTCCTTCTTTTTATAAGCTTTGGATACAGTGTCTTTAATAAAATGAAGGTGGGGGATATTCAGGAAGGCCTTTTTGGACGGAATGGTCTTGCAGGCCTCACCCTTTATGCCTCCCTACTCGCCATGATTCTCGGTCGGTTTGTAATAGAGACAAACCTATTTGCAGGCGTTTTTAAGGGTTTAATCCTTGTATCAATAGCAAGCATTGTCTTTAGGGAACCCTTGGCTAATTTTATGAAGGGACACAGGCCCCTCCACCATGCATCAGTGGGCGAATACTATGTGGAAAGTGGATTTGATATTCTTGAGACCCTTTTAAGCATGTTGTCAAACAGCATATCTTTTATTAGGGTGGGGGCATTTGCTCTGAATCATGTGGGGCTCTTTATTGCCTTTCACACCATGGCCAGTATCATAGGGAGTTTGGCAGGTGACATTTCCATGTTTATTATTGGAAATATTATTGTCATATTCCTAGAGGGGCTTATTGTATTTATACAAGGCCTGCGTCTGGTCTATTACGAGTTGTTCAGTAAATATTATACCGGCGAGGGCATACCTTTTGTGCCGGCATCCGTCAATATAAACAGTCAGCCATAAAAAATGTATTGGAGGGAAACATATGAAAATAATTCTTGGACTCAGTATGACCATTGTCTTTGCAACCGTTATGGCAGGTCTTGTCCTGATCAATAAAGATGCCGGAAAGGCAAAATTAAAGAAGATTCTTACATATAATTTGATAGGTTATGTGCCTCTCATGGTTATAGCTATTGGGCTTATTATGCCTGATATGGCCTATGCCGCTGCTGAAGAAGGGGTGGCAAGTCCATCGGGCTTGGGATTTATAGCCGCGGCCCTGAGTACTGGATTTGCAACGATTGGAGCGGGGTATGCAGTGGGCGCTGTAGGCTCATCAGCCCTTGGTGCTGTTAGTGAAGACCCTAAAATTCTGGGTAAAACCTTGATTTTTGTAGGCTTGGCTGAAGGGATTGCCATCTATGGTCTCATTATATCTATTTTGATTTTGGGACGTTTATAAAGAGGTGCATTATGAAGTCATTTTTAATTAGTGATAATAAAGAAACACTTATTGGCATGCGACTCACAGGTATAAGTGGCATGATCCTTGAAAAGGAAGAAGATATTATTCGAAAAATCGATGCACTCATTAAAGATGATGAAGTTGGCATCATAATGATCACGGGTGGCATTATGAAAATAGCTGAGCAAGCTATTATGCAAAGAAAACTCGAGGCTTCGGAAACTCTCATTGTACAAATCCCTGGAACCCATGAAGATGGGGAGGGAGATGACGACAGACTCACACGGTATATTCGAGAATCTATTGGTCTCAAATTATAGTGAGAGTCTGTCTTATAGTTCGTTGAGACGGGATTAAGCGATTGTTAGAGCAGATACCGAAAAGAAGGTGAAAAATTGATTACCATTGATGATAAGTTGGATCTGTTTCGAAAGGCGGTTCTGCAAAAAGTTATTGATAAGTATGACACGAGGTTACAGGCTCTTGAAGGGGAAAATGAAAAAGAACTCAAGGCATTTGAAAAAAACATTTTAGATAAGAAAGTCGCTTTCATTGAAAAAATGGAAGATAAGGCAAAGGAAGAAAGCAAAAGGATGATTTCAAAGGCCAAGAGTGAAAATAAGAGCCGGGTGTTAAAAACTCGCCAGATGCTCATTGAGGAATTGATTGATTCTGTTAAGGACAGGATACACTTATTCGTTGAATCTGAAATATATGCTATGTTTCTTAAAGACAATCTCAAAGTAACCTTAGAGCGGTTCCATGAGTTTGAAGAGGTTATTGTTGAGTTGACCCAATATGACCACCAGCAATATGGAGAGATTATTGAAGCATCCCTACACAAAGCTGGATACAGGACAAATCAAATTAAATTAATTTCTACAAAAGAAGATATTATTGGCGGCTTTGTTGTGTATGACGGAGACCGGTCTGTTCGCATAGATTTTTCTCTAGCCGCCGTCTTAAGAGACAACAAACGGTATATGGGACAGCTTGTTTATGAAATAATCAACGAAGCGAGGGATTCAAATGCATAAGGGCGCAGTAATAGAAATGGTCAACGGACCTGTCGTGAAAGCCTCAGGGATGCAGACCTATAAAATGAGAGAAATGGTCACTGTGGGGGAGAAAAAACTTATAGGAGAGGTTATTTCCCTCGATGGTGATATTGGGACCATACAGGTTTATGAGGAAACGGAAGGGCTTCAAGTGGGTGAATTTGTAGAGTCCACTGGCAGGCCTTTGTCTTTAAAGTTGGGACCGGGTCTAATCGGCAATATCTTTGACGGTATTGAGCGGCCACTGCACACCATTAACAACCTATGTGCTGATTTTATTCCTGAAGGGATTGGACTCATTTCCATTGACTTTGAAAAGGAATGGGCCATTCAGATGGATGTGGCGGTTGGAGACACTTTAAAACCTGGACAGGTGATTGGACGCGTTCAGGAGTCTAGTCTGATTGAGCACCGTGTCATGGTTCCACCAGGACTTGAAGGGAAAGTTATTGCGGCTGCTGAAAGCGGGTCCTATACTATTGAAAAAAACTTGTAACCCTACGTGATAACAAGGGACAAGAGCACGGCATAAAGATGTATCAGGAGTGGCCTGTAAGAAAACCCAGACCTGTTGAGGAAAGAAAAATGCTGACAAAACCCCTTGTGACAGGACAGAGGGTTCTCGATATTTTTTTCCCCATTGCCAAAGGTGGAACAGCGGCTATACCAGGTGGTTTCGGCACAGGTAAGACCATGACCCAGCATCAGCTGGCCAAGTGGTCAGATGCGGACATTATTGTCTATATTGGCTGTGGAGAACGGGGCAATGAAATGACAGATGTTCTCGAAGAATTTCCTAAGTTGATTGACCCTAAAACGGACAAACCGATAATGGAGCGAACCATCCTGATTGCAAACACTTCAAATATGCCTGTTGCAGCTAGAGAGGCCAGTATTTATACGGGCATAACCCTGGCAGAGTACTATCGTGACATGGGATATGATGTGGCCATAATGGCAGATTCCACATCTCGCTGGGCAGAAGCCCTCAGGGAAATATCTGGTCGACTTGAAGAAATGCCTGCTGAAGAGGGGTATCCGGCATATTTACCATCGAGATTGGCGGAGTTTTACGAAAGGGCGGGCTATGTTACAACCCTTAATGATAAAGAGGCTTCCGTGACAATTATTGGCGCTGTTTCCCCAGCTGGCGGTGATTTTTCAGAGCCTGTCACAGAGAACACAAAACGCTTTGTCAATGCATTTCTGGCCCTGGATAAAAAGTTGGCCTATGCGAGGCACTATCCATCTATAAACTGGCTGACAAGCTACAGCGGCTACATAAAAATACTCTCCCCGTGGTACACAGAAAATGTAAGTGGGGACATTGTGGAACTGCGCAATGAGATGATTCGTTTATTGTTTGAGGAAAATAAGTTGGCTGACATTGTTGCCCTCGTGGGGGAAGATGTACTCCCCGATGATCAAAGGCTGGTTTTGGAAATAGCCAAAGTTATAAAAATTGGTTATTTGCAGCAAAATGCCTTCCATAAGGATGATACATATGTGCCCCTTCCTAAACAGCACCTTATGCTTGAAATGATTAAGTATTTGTATGACCGGGCTAAGGATGCCTTGAACTTAGGGGTGCCTATTTCAAAAGCCAAAGATGATGAACTCTTTTCTAAGGTGATGAAAATGAAGTACACAATTCCAAATGAAGATTTAACGGGTCTAGGACGACTGAGACAAGAAATAGAGAGTTATTACAATGAACTCATGGTTCAGTATGCGGAAAGTTAGGGGGGAAGACTTTGAAACGAGAATATTTAACCCTCGACAAAATTGAAGGGCCTCTGGTTATATTGTCTGGTGTTGAGGCAGCGTCCTATGGTGAAGTTGTTCATATTAAGGTGGATGGGGAAAGACCAAGGATGGGCAAGGTCATTCGAATTGACGGAGACAAGGTCATTGCCCAAGTTTTTGAAGGCACTTCTGGATTGTCCACGCGAAATATATCTGTAACCTTTACGGGACAGCCCTTTCAAATAAGTTTGTCCCATGAAATACTTGGCAGGACATTCGATGGGGTGGGCAATCCCGTTGATGATGGTGGAGAAATTTATTCTGGACAGTTTTACAATATAAATGGCAGACCCATAAACCCAGTGGCCAGAAAGTATCCCAAGAACTATATTCAAACGGGCATATCGACCATTGACACTTTGACCACTTTAATTCGTGGACAGAAATTGCCTATCTTTTCGGGCAATGGTCTTCCACATAACGAGTTAGCAGCGCAAATTGTTCGACAGGCTCAAATAGGAGAGGACTCAGATGAGAAGTTTGCTGTTGTCTTTGCGGCCATAGGGGTCAAACATGATGACGCGGCCTACTTCAGAAGGAGTTTTGAGGCGTCTGGAATTTTAGAAAATGTTGTCATGTTTATAAATTTAGCCGATGACCCCATAGTGGAAAGGGTCAGCACACCCCGGTGTGCTCTCACAGCCGCTGAGTACTTGGCCTTTGAAGAAAACTATAACATTTTAGTGGTTATGACAGATATAACATCTTATTGCGAGGCACTTCGAGAAGTGTCTTCTGCCAGGGAAGAAGTGCCCAGTCGAAAAGGCTACCCAGGCTACCTGTATTCTGACTTGGCCTCCTTGTATGAACGGGCAGGCATGCTAAGTAACCGTAAGGGGTCAATTACCTTCTTACCAATATTGACCATGCCCAATGATGATATCACCCATCCGGTGCCTGATTTAACGGGTTATATAACAGAGGGACAGATTGTTCTAAGCAGAGACTTGTACTATGACAATGTTTATCCACCGGTCAATGTTCTGCCATCCTTGTCACGGCTGATGAAAGATGGCATCGGGGAAGGGTACACCTATAAGGAACATCCCGATGTGTCCAACCAACTCTTTTCTTCCTATTCCAAGGTCCAGGAAATTCGAGCCCTTGCCCAGATCATTGGGGAGAGTGACCTGTCAGAGGTGGATCAAAAGTACATGGCATTCGGGCGTGCCTTTGAAGCGAAGTTTGTAACCCAGGGGATGGAGGACAACAGGACTGTAAAGGAAAGCCTGGATATAGCATGGGATATTCTATCACTTCTACCTAAATCAGAACTGGATAGATTGAGCGATGAAATCATTGAGAGCTTTTATAGGGGATAGGAGGGGCGATTTTGAATCAAAATCAAGCACCAACCAAGGCCAATCTCTTAAAAGCCAAGAGTCTTTTAGGCTTTTCCAATAAGGGATTTGATCTGCTCGATAAAAAGCGAAATGTTCTCATTCGTGAAATGATGGGTTTGATTGATCGTGCCAGCACCATTCAAAAGGAAATCAAGCAGGTTTATAAAGAGGCCTATGAGGCCCTTCGGTTTGCCAATGTGACTTTGGGGCTTAATACAGTTGAGGAAATCTCTATTTCTATTCCAAATTCTGAAGACTACCAGGTTCTTTTAACCTCAGTCATGGGTGTGGAAATTCCAGAGGTTCGCTATAAAAAAGACCCCTTTCAGGTTAGCTATGGTTTTTATAGAACCAATGCGGCCCTAGACACGGCGGTGAGAAAGTTTAGAAGGGTTCGATTTTTAACCTATGAACTGGCTGAAGTGGAAACCAAAGTTTATAAGTTGGCTATGGAAATAAAGAAGACACAAAAGCGGGCCAATGCCCTTGAAAAAATACAAATTCCAAAGTATAAAGCCTTGGTTAAGAATATTGAGGAAACCCTTGAAGAGAAGGAAAGGGAAGATTTTTTCAGGCTCAAACGGGTCAAATCAAAATCCACGGGCAAGTGATTAAATAATCTTAATAGAAAAACATACAAAATATCATGGATATCTTTTACAACCGGTCTTTTCTTTTAAGAATCTTCATACTATAATGAGAATGAACCTTCCCTTTATACGGGACGGATGTCGGTAAGGTCGTGTCCCACAGGAGGTTTTAAAATGGAACAAGCAATGATTCGCATGCGTATGAGCATGCATGACGCACACTATGGTGGCAATTTGGTTGATGGTGCAAAAATGCTTCAGCTATTTGGTGATGTTGCAACAGAACTTCTTATCCGTCAAGACGGTGACGAAGGTCTATTTGCAGGTTACGAAAGCGTAGAGTTCTGCGCGCCTGTTTATGCAGGGGACTACATTGAAGCGGTTGGAGAGATTGTCAAGGTCGGTAACTCTTCACGTAAAATGAAGTTTGAAGCAAGAAAGGTCATTGTACCTCGTCCGGATATTAGCGATTCAGCGTGTGACGTTCTTGAAGAGCCTATTGTTGTTTGTAAGGCCACAGGAACTTGTGTGACGCCTAAAGACAAGCAGCGTAAATAAGGAGGCCCTTCATGGAAAAACTTATTATAACCGCAGCACTAACAGGTGCTGAAGTCACTCGTGAACATCAGCCGCACTTGCCTATTACGCCAGAAGAAATTGCTGAAGAGGCATATAAGTGTTGGCAAGCAGGGGCATCAATAGTCCATGTTCATGCCAGAAATGCTGATGGTTCTCCAACACAGGCTTATGAAATGTACAAGGAAATCAAGGAACTTGTTGAAGCGAAATGCGACGTTATTTTCCAACCGTCAACAGGCGGTGCTGTTTGGCACAGTCCAGAAGAAAGGCTTCAACCTGTAGAGCTTTCACCAGAAATGGCGACGCTTTCAATGGGCACATGCAACTTTGGTCCAGATGTCTTTATGAACTCTGAAGAGTACATTGAAAAGTTTGCAAAAAGAATGATGGATCTTGGCGTTAAGCCAGAACTTGAAATCTTTGAAAGAGGCATGATTCAAAATGCCATGACCCTTCGCAAAAAAGGTCTCGTTGAAGGGCCTATCCACTTTGACTTTGTTTTAGGTGTCCCTGGAGCTTGCCCAGGCACGCCGGAAGATTTGCTTTTCATGGTCAACAAGTTGCCTGCAGATGCCACTTGGACAGTTGCTGGCGTTGGTCGATCACAGCTGCCTCTGACCACTATGGCCATTTTAATGGGCGGACATGTTCGTGTGGGCTTTGAAGACAACATTTATCTTTCAAAGGGCGTTAAAGCCAAATCAAATGCTGATTTTGTTGAGCGTGTTGTACGCATAGCTGGTGAGTTAAACCGAGAGGTTGCCACACCAGAAGAAGCGCGTCGCATCCTTAACATTGTAAAGTAGTTGAATTAGAGAAGGCCTTGAACTAAAAAAGTATTTGTAGTAAAAATGAAAACCGATTGGTTTCGTACATTTGTACGCAGACCAATCGGTTTCTTTATGTGTTTATATTATGTGTTTATATTATGTGTGTATATTTTTGCTCTGTCTAGTACGGCATAATTTGAATCAGATCATACCTGTCTTTAAGAACACTTAGTTTGATGTTGAACATAGACCGTGGAATATGCTCAGTGGCATCATCGGTGCTGATGTAGATGCCTTCAACGACATCTGATGCGACCCAGGATCCGTTTAGATACAGTTCTGTCCAGAAGTGAACATCACCATCTGTGCTGCCCTTTACAACCCGTGCAGGAATATCAATGGCTCTGAGAAAGGCAACATACAGTTGATTGATTTCTTCTGGTGAGCCCAAGGCCTCATCAAAGACCTGAATATTTGATCGACTGGTCGTATTGTCTTGGTCGACAGCTATGTTTTCAATCATCCAGCTAAAAAGTGCTCTGGATTTGGTGTATTCGCTATTATTCTGGTAAGTGATGAGTTGACTTGTCGAGTTAATTTGAACATCACTTGAGTTAATAACATTGGTTGGTATACGGTAACGCATGGTTCTTGAATCAATGTTGATAACACTAAACTGCATCATTGGAATTTCTGAGTTTGATGAAGCAGGCGTTTCAACGGGAACTTGACCATTCTCCTTTTCAAGAGCCTTGTTTTTAACCGTTTCCTTGGTGTTTTCTATTGTGGAATCGAGATCTTTTTCCTCTTCATTCTTATTTGTGGATGTGTCATCTTGTGTGTCTTCCAGTGGGGACGTCTCAACTGATGAACCAGACACCTCAGTATCTTGGTCTGACGTCTTGTCAGACGTTTTTTCACTTGAAGTAGAGTCGTCTTTGGCCTGTGGGTCCTTATTAGAAGGCTCACTAGAAGTTGCATTAGAAGTTTTATCCAAAGAAGTCTTATCCAAAGCATCGTTCGAGAGGTCATCGGTCTCTTCTTCTGGTGTTTGCTCATCAATGTTTTCCTTGTTTTCTTCTGTTTTATCTGGACTTTCTTCACTTATATCGTTTGTATTTTCGTTCATGGACTCGTTTAGGCTGCCCACAGGGATACCAGAAATAAAGATGTTGTGCTTGCCGAGTCCAAATGGGGTATATATTGTTCCATCAAAGGCATTGCCGGTAATTGGAATAATAAAATCCAGACTAGATTGTTCGCTTGTGACCTTGATCTTAAATGCATCTAGTCCGTGGCCTTCTTCTAGGGTTCCGCTAAATGGGATTTTGCTTTTATCAACGACCATATTGGAATAGTACTCCTGGTTGAGTTGCATGCCAGAATAATAAAAGTCCTCAAATTCCATGTAGTGCTCTTCTTCCGTGTCAACAGAAAGATTTCTGATCTTAAAAGTTGAAATAATGTTATCAAAGACTTCAATAATATCTTCTTCAGGGACTTCATCACCATAATGCCCATTCATAAAATAGGCTTTATCATTGCGTTTTAGGATGTAAAGCACTTGCTTTTGCTTTTTTTCATTAAGGGAAGTGGTGATATAAAGTTTCTTAACTTCAAGAATATCATCGATTTTTATGGATTCTTCCCCTGAAAATGTGATATTCTCATCATAAGCATCAAGTAAAGATGCTTTATTTTCGTTGACTAAGTCTTCAAGTGTCATAGTCTTATCGATTGACTGAGCCATGAGTGTTATGCTGTATGACTCAAAGTCGTCTTGGTAACCATACTGAAATGGTCCATCTAGTGTTTCCCAATGATATGGAATGGAAATTGTGATACCAAGCTCATTGATGGGTCTTGTTTTATAAATGCCATCTGGAAAGAGCTTTAGACCTGCATTATCTTCTGAACCTGTCAGTGACAGGGTGTTTGTGTCTTCATCCCACTGGGGCATCATATTGAATGTCTCAGCAATTATTTGAATGGGTACGAGGGTATGACCATCGCTGATATAAGGTTCTGATTCCAACATGAATTTATTGCCATTTCGATAGGCAAGATTGTTTCCAAGCTGGAGTTTCATGTGGGTGTTGTCCTTAAATGCCACAACAAGACGTTGTGACTCTATCCATAGGATACGTGCGCCCATAGCTTCAAAAAACTCTTTCATGGGAACCATAATGGTTGACCCCTTACGCTGGGGTTCTGTTTCAAATGAGATCTCATTGCCATCAATGGTCACGGTAATATCATCTGAAGCGTATACAGGTGGTATGGCGAGTGAGAAAATGAGTGTCAAAATAAGTATGAATTTTAAGTGTTTCATCTAAAAACCTCCCGGTTTTACTTAAGTCAATGCCTTGGAAAATCTGATTAAAATCAGAAGCGCATCAAATCCACTTTAAATAAATGGGCTTGCTGTTCAAGGGCTTGACCTATTATATAATTTCTTAGTTTCAATATACAATGTGTTCCAATTTCAATAAAGCATTATGACTATAATGACGTTAAAGTGTAATATTCCTGACATATGAAGTCAGTCTTAAATATGGAGGTCCTTATGGAAGTTGATAGTTTAAAAAAGAAAACCCTTGCGGACTTGAGGGCTATAGCGAAAGCTATGAAAATCAAGAACATTTCCAAACTTAGAAAAGATGCACTTATTCAGGCCATCATGGATGGAGGTCAAGGGGAAACACTTGATTCCAGTGGCACTGGAATAGCTATGGAAGGGGAGTCAATTGCAAAAGACAAACCAGAAATCCAGAGTCAGGAAAAGTCTGATGCCCCTGTTGAAGTCCCTCAAAATACTGTGAAGAAGGCACCCACCCAGAGCCGCCGCATAAGAGGGAAAAGTTCGAGTGTCAAAGAGGACAAGGGTCCAGATATGGGACCAGACAAGGATGTAAAAGAAGCGAAAAATGAAATAGACAGCAATTTAAAAAATCAGGCTGACGATGAAGTGGAAGGTGTTCTGGAAGTCATTGAGCAGGGATATGGTTTCTTGAGATTTAAAAATTTCTTGTCCAGTGATCTTGATGTGTATGTGTCTCCATCTCAAATACGCAAGTTCAATATGCGAACGGGAGATAAGATTAAGGGCATCACCCGGGTTCCAACTCAGTCTGAAAAATTCAGAGCCTTATTATATGTTAAGGAGATTAATGGACAAAAGCCTAGATCAGGCAGTCTTAGACCAAAGTTTGATGACTTGACCCCCCTTTATCCAGAAGAGCGTTTTAACCTGGATGATGGCAGTGGAGAAATGTCTATGCGACTGATTGATCTTATTTCACCTATCGGCAAGGGGCAACGTGGATTGATCGTCGCGCCACCAAAGGCTGGTAAGACAATTCTTCTGCAAAAAATCGCTCAAAATATCACACGAAACAATCCAGACGCGGAAGTGATCGTGCTCTTAATTGATGAAAGACCTGAGGAAGTTACGGAAATGCAGAGATCCATCAATGCTGATGTTATTTATTCGACCTTTGATGAACTTCCGTCACACCACATCAAGGTGGCAGAAATGGTTCTCAATAGAGCCAAAGGTCTGGTTGAACAAGGAAGAGACGTGGTTGTCTTACTGGATAGTATTACAAGACTTGCCCGAGCATACAACCTTGTGATACCATCTTCTGGACGAACGCTCTCCGGTGGTTTTGACCCTGCGGCGCTTCATAAGCCAAAGCGATTCTTTGGTGCAGCCCGTAATATTGAAGAAGGGGGGCAGTCTTACAATTCTTGCAACAGCCCTAGTAGAAACAGGCTCTAGAATGGATGAAGTCATTTTTGAAGAGTTTAAGGGCACAGGCAATATGGAATTAACCCTCAATAGAAAACTGTCAGAAAAGAGAATCTTCCCAGCGGTTGATATTAGAAAGTCAGGAACAAGAAGGGAAGACAAACTTCTTTCCAGCAAGGAAATGGAAGCCATTTGGCATATTCGAAGAGCCATGGGCAATTCCAATGTACAAGATGTGACAGAGTTCTTAATAGACAAGCTCATGAATACCAAGACAAATCACGAGTTCGTGGATAAAATTCGTGGGGGCTTTAGAATTGGAAAGAATAAATACTAATTCTTTAGTCTTTTGAAAAATGAAGCTATTACGCCACATATATCTGCAAAGGATTGCAATAAGCCGTTTGTGGGACTTTAAATATATGTCAAAAATATCAGCAGATCATGTTGATATTTGAAGATCAACATGATAGAATAATAAAGCTTGACATTGGGAACAAATGCCCTTAAGATATTTGGGTAGAAAACTAATTCCCCATCAAGAAATTGACACAATTATTGAAGGTGGGCTCACTTTCAATATGGGTATAATACTAAACAGGGGTTGCCAAATCACAATCCCGCATATTTTAGAAAGAGGTGAATCTCATGAAAAAAGGTATCCATCCTGAATACAATGAGGTAGAAGTACATTGCTCATGTGGCAATACTTTCAAGACGAAGTCTACTAACAAAGAAATCCGTCTTGAAATCTGTGCAGAGTGTCACCCGTTCTTCACTGGTTCTGTGAAGAAAGTTGATCGTGACGGTCGTGCAGAAAAATTCAAGCAAAAATACGGTCTATAGTAAATTTGCATGTATCAAAAAGAGGGTTGGTTTCCAATCCTCTTTTTTAACGTGTTTTTTTCTATTGGCCCCAAATGCACAAAAATGAGAGGGCAGGAATATCACTTAATTTAAAGGTGAGTTCGTGTCTTTTTCCGTTTTTACTGGTAGAAAATCAGAAATATTTGGCCGAAGATGAGATGAAGTTGGTTGACATAATATTGGATGCTTGTACAATAAGTTCATAAAACCCTTGTAGGTTAATTAGATTTATTGATTATGTGAGCCATGCTGGTCTTATCTCTGGTATAATAATAGAAGCGAGTAAATTGCAAAATCCATTTTATGGGATTTGGTATAATAGAATCAGAACCAGGGAGGCTCAAATGGCAAAACTCTACTTTAGATATGGCGCAATGAACTGCGGTAAAACAACGAACCTGCTTCAAGTGGCACACAACTACGGTGAGCGTGGTATGAAGGCTATTATTTTGAAGCCGGGCACTGACAAAAAGGTGGAAATGCAGTTATGTCTCGCTTGGGCATCACGCGCCAAGTTGATTTGCTTATATCAAGTGAAGACAATGTCATTGATGAGGTCAAACGTTACATCAATAAGAATGGATCAATAGACTGTATTCTTGTGGATGAAGTGCAGTTTTTTACAAAAGAGCAAATTGATCAGCTTTTTGAAGTGGCTGTTCGAATGAGCATTCCAACAATATGCTATGGGCTGAGAACCGATTTTAAGGTGAATGGATTTGAAGGCAGCCAAAGACTGCTTCTTTTAGCCCATAGTCTTGAAGAATTAAAAACAGTGTGCCGTTGCGGACGTAAGGCGGTTCTAAACGGACGTAAAATTAATGGTGAATTCGTTTTTGAAGGCGAACAAGTTGCAATAGATGGCGTGGACCACGTGGAGTATGAGTCTCTTTGTGCCCAGTGCTATTTTGAATTGCAGGAAAGATCATTAGGTGAGTAATAGATGAAAGATAAGTACACATCCATTGGCGGACAGGCCCTAATTGAAGGGGTTATGATGCGAAATGGTGCCAAAGTTGCCATGGCTGTTCGCAAGTCAAATGGAGAGATTGAATTAAAACAGGAAACCCATGCTTCGAAATTTGCCGGCATTTCAAAAATCCCTTTTCTAAGAGGCATCTTCGCCCTTATTGCTTCCATGTCTGTTGGTGTAAAAGCCCTGACCTGGTCAGCGGAGTTTTTTGAAGATGGAACAGAAACAGAACCAGAGTCAAAGTTTGAAGTTTGGATGCGTGATAAGTTTGGTAAAAAGGCGGACGATATTCTCATCGGTCTTTCTATGGCCTTTGCAGTTGTCATGGCTTTTGGTCTTTTTGGCGCCCTGCCAACACTTATTATTTCCCTTACAAAACGCTGGGTGAGCGATCCGCTTATCTTGAGCTCTATGGAAGGGGTTATGAAGATTGTCATGTTTATTGGATATGTGGCAGCTATTTCGCTTATGCCAGATATTAAAAGGGTATTCCAGTACCACGGTGCCGAACATAAGGTGATTTACACCTATGAAAGTGGCGACGCATTAACTGTTGAAAATGCTAGAAAGTATACAAGGCTTCATCCAAGATGCGGAACCAGTTTCTTACTGCTTGTTCTTATTACAAGCATCATTATATTTTCTTTTGTTAGCTGGACATCGCCTATAATGCGTATAGGCATGAAAATTTTGTTTTTCCCACTGATTGCAGGCCTCTCATTTGAGATTATTAAGTTCACTGGCAAGCATGACAACGCCCTGGTACGAATTATCACATGGCCTGGTCTCATGGTTCAAAATCTGACGACAAAGGAGCCAGACGACAGCCAATTAGAAGTGGCTATAGCATCCTTAAAGGGCGTTCTTGATGAAACAGAGGAAGTTGTTTCATGATAAGTCTACAAGCGATTATTCTAGAAGGTCGAGAGGCATTTTCTGAAATAACTCAAACACCAAATCTTGATACGGAGCTCATAGTCTGCCATGTTCTAGGGATTAGCAAGCTTGATATACTCATGAACCCCAACATGGAGGTGTCGGAAGCTAAGGTTGAAGTGCTTCGAGACATGTTTACAAAAAGGGCCAGCGGGGTGCCCGTTCAGTATCTTGTTGGTACAGAAGGCTTTATGGGACTTGAATTTCTTGTGACACCAAGTGTTTTGATTCCTCGACCAGATACAGAATTACTGGTTGAAAAAGTTATTGAGTTGATTGATAATAGAACAGGTGCTCGAATACTTGATATCGGCACAGGAAGTGGTGCTATTACCGTATCACTGGCCTATTATTTGAAGACGTCCATGGTGGATACAGTGGATATCTCTAAAGAAGCCACAGCTGTGGCCAAGCAAAATGCCAGGACAAATGGTGTTTTAGACAGGGTGACATTCCTAAATGGAGATGTTTTTGACCCTGTTAGTCCGGGTACAAAATATGATGTTATTGTATCCAATCCCCCATATATTCCATCTAAAGACATCGACGGTCTTCAGGTGGAAGTGGCAGTGTATGAACCAAGGCTGGCCCTAGATGGCGGTCTGGATGGTTATGATTTTTACAGGCGCATCATAAAGGAAGCGCCTGCGTATTTAAATGATAAGGGCATACTCGCGTTTGAGACCGGACACGATCAGGCAAGAACCATTGCAGAGCTCATGGAGCATGATGGTCGATATGAAAATGTGTCTGTTCACAAGGACTTAAACGGCACCGAGCGTGTGGTCATCGGTTTTAAAAAACGATAGTATGAACAGGAGTAGGTGGAATAATGTTTGATAAACTGGATTTTATCGTAGAAAAACATGCCGAGTTAAACTTACAAATTTCTGATCCTGAAATTATCAGCGACCAGAAACTTTGGCAAAAACTCATGAAAGAGCATGCTGAACTCACACCAATTGTTGAGAAATTTACAGAATACAAGAATACCAAAAAAGGCATTGAAGAAGCGAAAGAAATCATTAAAGATGAATCGGACGAGGATGTTCGTGAGCTGGCTAAGATGGAGCTGGATGAGCTTGAAGAAGCCCTACCAGAAATTGAACAGGACCTTAAGATGCTTCTTATCCCTAAGGACCCTAACGACGACAAGAACGTTATTCTTGAAGTTCGTGCCGGTGCGGGTGGCGATGAAGCGGGTCTGTTTGCCGCTGAGTTGTTAAGACTGTATATTCGTTATGCAGAACGCCAAAGATGGAAGGTTGAAATGATGAACACTTCTGAGTCTGGCGTTGGGGGCATTAAGGAAGCTTCTGTCATGATCAAGGGACAGGGCGCTTATTCAAGACTGAAGTTTGAATCAGGTATACACAGGGTTCAGCGTATTCCAGCAACAGAGTCAGGCGGTCGTATTCATACATCAACAGCGACGGTTGCGGTTCTTCCAGAAGTGGAAGACGTTGAAGTTAACATTAATCAAAATGACCTGCGTATTGATGTGTTCCGGTCATCTGGTAATGGCGGTCAATCTGTAAATACTACGGATTCGGCTGTACGAATCACCCACCTTCCAACGGGGATCGTGGTTTCCTGCCAGGACGGTAAATCTCAGCTTTCCAACAAGGACAAGGCTATGAAGGTTCTGAAGTCTCGTCTGTATGAAATTGAACTGGAAGCCCAAAACTCTGAAATTGCAGAGCAAAGACGTTCTATGGTTGGTTCAGGAGATCGCTCTGGAAAAATCAGAACATACAACTGGCCACAGGGTCGTATTACAGACCATAGAATTGGCCTAACCGTTTATAAGCTGGCAGCCTTTATGGAAGGCGAAATTGATGAAATGCTGGATGCTCTTATTGCAGATTACCAAGCGGAAGAGCTCAAGCGCCTTGATGCCTAATAAGTAAGAATATAGTGTATGCTCAATCCCACAAACGAAAGTCTTTGTTTGTGGGATTTTTTTGCAGACCAAGATTGGTGGGGCCTATACCTTTTTTAATGTACTTATTGTGTATTTTGGGGCAGGTTTTTAATGGTGATAACGTTTCCAACTAAAATTTATGAGGACTTTTTTTCATATGAAGGAATCCTGACCGATTTCCTTGTAATATAAAAATATTAGGCGTATACTGAAAAAGTAAATTTTCTGAAAAAAGAAGGTGTGAACATGGATTACGAAGCCATTTCGCAACCCTAACCCTTGTCTTATTTATTGAAAAAGTTGTTATTTCAGATCATTCATTTGGTGTGACTATGTGAAGTCAATTCAGTTTTGAGGCCGTTTGATGAATTGTCTGGGGTCATTTAAGAAAAGACAAGGGGGTCTATGTAATGCATACCAAGCTTGCATTTATACTAGAAATAGGGGTTATTCTATTCGCCGCAAATATTGGTGGATTGATCAGTCGAAAGCTAAAGCAACCAGCAGTACTCGGACAAATTATAGCAGGTATCGTACTGGGTTTAGGCATGATGGAAAAAACAGCGATGATTGAACACATGGGGGAAATCGGTGTTATTTTTCTAATGTTTATTGCAGGACTGGAGACGGATGTAAAAGAACTTCAGGAGTCGAGCAAATCCTCGTCCTTAATTGCCATAGGCGGTGTCATTGTTCCGATTATACTCGTAACAGGCGGGACGTATTTTGTAACAAAAGATTTGACATCAGCGGTCTTTATGGGGGTTATATCAACAGCCACATCTGTGAGCATCTCTGTCCAGACACTACGTGAACTGGGCCAGTTGAGAACCCGTCAAGGCATTGGCATACTAGGTGCTGCAATTATTGATGATATAGTTGGCATTATTTTACTTACACTTATTGTGGGCGTGATTAAGCCAGAAGTGAGCAGTTCCGTTGTGGTTGTGCTCGCAAAAATTGTTGGATTTTTCCTACTTGTGTTTGTCGTAGGTGCTATTATAACAAAGTTGATTCAAAAGTATGGAAAAGCTATACGTATTGAAGAAAAAATAGTGACATATTCCATTGTGACCTGCTTTATTTTGGCATTCATATCGGAAGAACTAGGTGTGGCGGCTATAACAGGCGCATACTTTTCTGGGGTGGTATTCTCAATGACAGAATACAGACACAAGGTGTCCCATGAGGTCAACCGAATCGCGACGATTATGTTTACCCCAATCTTTTTCGTTTCAATAGGTATGGGGGTTAACCTAAATGCTGCACTTTCAGCCATTGGTGTGGGCTCTGTCTTTATTGCCATGGGTTTTTTAGGCAAAGTTATAGGCTGTGGTATTGGGGCAAGACTCTCTGGTTTTAACAAGAAAAGGGCCCTTCAAATTGGTTTTGGCATGGTGCCCCGTGCTGAAGTTGCCATTATTATTGCAAATTTGGGCATAAAAATGGGGATTATTGGTCAGCACGAACTGGCAGCAGTTATTTTAATGGTTCTTGTGACAACCCTGATCACACCATCCTTGCTTAAGTGGTCTTTTGAAGGCGAGGAAGAACGCCATTCACGTGCCAAAGCGGCTTAGTCAATTGAGTGACTTGCAAAATATCATTTTAGACTCCTCGTCATATGGTATGACAAGGACGTAGATTTGTAATTTTGCAAACGCCAAAATCAAATAGTTGTACTTTTTATCCCGTAAAAGACCTAGATTTTTTACGGGATTTTCTATGGCGGGCATATTTACTGGGAGACTTAATGACATTCAACTTGTCCATAAAAATGTAGTCTTTCCCGGGATTTTTCTTGAAATTATAGTGAAACTCTATATAATATTAATGATCCCGTATGAAGTCCAAAGTAATGCGGGATGAAGTGTGTATGGACCTATGACATATGCAAAGAGGGTTTATCTATGGAAACGAAGAAAACAAAAATTTTCAAAATTACAGATGAAAACTTTGGTGCCGCCGGTCTTTTAGAAGAAGCGGCTCAAATTTTGCATAAGGGCGGGACTGTGGCTTTTCCGACCGAAACGGTGTATGGTCTCGGAGCCAATGCCCTTGATGCAAATGCGGTTTCTAAGATTTATATCGCCAAGGGAAGACCCTCTGACAATCCACTTATTGTGCATATTGCAGATGAAGCTGACCTTGAAGCGTTGGTGTCTGGTGTCACAGAGACGGCAAAAAAATTAATGGATGCCTTTTGGCCAGGGCCTTTGACCCTTATCTTTGATAAGAGTGATCAGGTGCCAGAATCTGTAACGGCGGGACTTGAGACCGTTGCTGTCCGTATGCCATCCCATCCAGTTGCCAGGGCCCTTATTAAAGCGTCCGGTGTGCCTGTGGCAGCGCCTAGTGCCAATTTATCTGGGAAGCCATCTCCAACGGATGGTGCCCATGTTGTCCTTGATCTGGATGGCCGTGTGGATGCCATTGTATGTGGTCAGTCTTCAGACGTGGGATTAGAGTCAACCGTTTTGGATGTGACTGGAGATGTTCCCCTTATACTCAGACCAGGTGGTGTGACAAGGGAGGATATTGTTGGCGTTGTGGGAGCCTGTAATGTGGATCCAGCTATTGAAAAAGTCCTGTCAAAGGACTTAAAGCCAAAATCACCCGGCATGAAGTACACACATTATGCACCTGAAGCTGATTTGTATGTGTATGAAGGTGATACTGATAAGGTCACAAGTTATATTGAAGGTCTGAAAGTCAAGTATGAATCACAGGGTCTTAAAGTGGGTATCATGACTTGTGATGAACACTTGTCAAAATATAGTGGTGGAATGATTAAAAGTCTTGGGTCCAAATCAAACCTGTCGCAAATGGCATCAAGGCTATTTGCTGTGCTCAGAGAGTTTGATGATGAAAAAGCAGACATAATTCTATCGGAGGCCTTTTCAAAAGAGGGGATTGGGCATGCGCTTATGAACAGACTCTTAAAGGCTGCAGGGCATAGAGTTATACAGTTATAAATTTTAATTTTTTTTAAGACTTACAAAATGCATGGACAAACACTTGGTGTATGAGATAATATTACCCGAAGTGGCAGAGCAATTTTGAGGAGGATTACCATGAAAATAGCAATGGGAAGCGACCACGGTGCACTGAATCTGAAAAAAGCAGTCAAGGATCACCTGGAAGCAAAAGGTCATGAAGTTGTCGATTTTGGAACACATACACAAGAGTCTTGCGACTATCCTGTATACGGAAAAATCGCTGCTGAGGCTGTGGCGAATGGGGACTGTGACTGCGGAATTATTATGTGTGGCACAGGCATTGGTATTTCTCTTGCAGCCAACAAGGTTAAGGGCATACGCTGTGCGGTTGTAAGCGACTGTTTTAGCGCAGAAATGACAAAGATGCACAACAATGCAAACATGATTGCTCTTGGAGAGCGTGTTGTGGGAACAGGTCTTGCGCTTAAAATTGTAGACGCCTATCTTGATGCAGAGTTTGAAGGCGGCCGTCATGAAAGACGTGTCAACCTGATTACTGATATTGAAAAGGAATACAACAAGTAAGTTTTATAAACAAGACTTTATAACGAAGTATGAACTGCATTATGTGAGTATGGTGCATTCAGATAAAGACTCTGGCACACGGGCCAGAGGGGTAAATATTTAGTGATTATCGAGAGGGGTTAAGCGAAATGAACAGAGTTGTTGAAATGGATCACCCATTAATTCAGCACAAACTAACGCTGATTAGAGACAAGAATACAGGTTCAAAGGACTTCCGTGAACTTGTAAAGGAACTGGCTATGCTTATGTGCTACGAGGTAACACGTGACCTTCCGCTCGAGGAGATTGAAATTGAATCCCCAGTGGCGAAAACGAAGGCAAAGGTTATTTCTGGTCGAAAAGTGGGCATCGTTCCAATTCTTAGAGCAGGTCTTGGTATGGTTGACGGATTTCTAACCCTTCTACCAGCTGCAAAAGTTGGTCATGTTGGTCTATACAGAGATCCAGAAACACTAGAGCCAGTAGAATACTACTGCAAAATGCCAACTGACGTCGAAGAGCGTGAACTGATTGTGGTTGACCCTATGTTAGCAACAGGTGGTTCTGCCAATGCAGCCATCCAATTTATCAAGGACAGAGGCGCGACAAACATTAAACTGGCTTGTCTTGTTTCGTGCCCAGAAGGCATCAAGGCCGTTCATGCTGTCCACCCAGATGTAGACATTTACGTGGGTTCTATTGATGAAAAGCTAAACGATCATGCTTATATCGTACCAGGTCTTGGTGATGCTGGTGACCGTCTATACGGAACAAAGTAGTAAGAAAGTCATAAGCAAGTTATAAACCAGACTGAAATTATTAGAAGACCAGAGATGTGATATGTTATCAAATCTCTGGTCTTCTTTTTATTGAAATGAGGGACTTGCAAAATATCACTTAATAATCCTCGTTATATAGATATTGGCGTTTAAGGATATTGATTCTGTATATGGTGTAGCAGGTGAATAGATATGTAATTTTGTAGGCAGATGGAAAAACAAACTTGGCGCATAACCTTAAGAAAAAAATTGCTTGATCAAATCAATATAAGGGGAAGACGGTAGGTGTAAGTGCGGTTGACTCTTTTATATCTGATAGGTCCCAAATTAGGACCCAGGTGATATTTTTTCATGCTTGGAATCCAGGGCATGTACGTTATAATGATTTTAGGAGGCGATTCACTTGGAAAGAAGAGACAAGGTTAATTACTATTTGGATATTGCTGAAACTGTGCTTGAAAGAGGCACATGCCTGAGAAGAAATTATGGAGCCATTATTGTCAATGATGATGAAATCATTTCGACGGGGTATAGCGGCGCACCCCGGGGGCGGAAAAACTGTTTGGACATTGGAACGTGTGAGAGAGAACGCTTAAAGATCCCAAGGGGACAAATGTATGAGAAGTGTCGGTCTGTCCACGCTGAGGCCAATGCCATTATTTCTGCGGCAAGAAGAAGAATGTTAGGCGGTACCCTCTATCTTGTTGGGCGAGAAAAAACCACAGGCGAACTCATAAGTAATGCCAATTCCTGTTCTATGTGCAAGCGACTGATTATTAATGCTGGAATTGAGCGGGTTGTTATTCGCAGTGATCAGGACAACTTCACAACCGTGGAAGTCTGTGATTGGATATTTTATGATGATTCCCTTTCCAATCAGTTTGGATACTAATACGAAAAACAAAGTGGCGACCGGTGGCTCTCAATTGGTCGCTTTTATATGTTCAAAAGTCTGAAATAGATATATATGAAGGTTCTGGGTTAAAAAAAGATTACACTATCCTAAGAAAGATTGCAGTTTCAAGGAAAAAGAGATAGAATACGTAATCGAAGTAGAGTATATTTTTATACATGTTGAACTTGCAATATTTGAAGGTATACCACCGTTTTTTTGCAAGTGAAAATACATATAACTCGAACAACTTGATGAGGTGAATACATGGATATTACATATAAATTGGTGCTGGCTATGATGCTTTCAGCCTGTGTAACGTATGGCTTAACACCCCTGGTGAGAAAGCTTGCTATCAGAGTTGGCGCAGTGGACGTACCCAAAGATGAGAGACGTGTCCACACAAAACCTATTCCTCGAATGGGCGGTCTGGCCATATTCGTAGGATTTCTACTGTCATATGCCATTTTTAGCGACATGGAGCCCTTTAAGATGGGCGCCATTATATTTGGGGCAAGCCTTATGGTGGTTGCAGGGATTATTGATGATATTCATGAAATCAGTGCCAAAACCAAACTGGCCTTCCAATTGGCTGCAGCTATTGTTTTATATGCCTTTGGCATTCGTATTGAGTTCTTCTCAAACTTTATAAATCCAGAAATGGGTATGATTCCTCTGGGTCTGCTCAGTTTTCCGGTGACTGTTTTCTGGATCGTTGGTATTACCAACACTGTGAATTTGATTGATGGTCTTGACGGTCTAGCCGCTGGGATCAGTTCAATTGGTGCTATTACCCTAACACTGGTTGCCCTGCAGTTCGGGGGACAGGACGTGGCGCTTACGACCCATATGAACGAAGTGGCCCTCTTAACAATCATTGTGGCGGGCGCATGTATCGGGTTCTTACCCCACAATTTTAATCCTGCAAGGATTTTTATGGGCGATGCTGGATCATTGCTGCTTGGTTTTTTACTGGCATCAGCTTCAGTTGACGGTGCCTTAAAAGGGACAGCGGTTGTCGCTGTGGCCATTCCTATACTGGCTCTAGGCCTTCCAATTTTCGATACGACATTTGCTATATTACGTCGCCTCATGTCAGGTCGGTCTATAGCAGAAGCGGACAAGGGGCATTTGCACCATAGGCTGCTCCAAGTGGGGATGAATCAAAAACGCGCAGTCCTGACCCTCTACTTAATTGCCTCCCTCATGGGAGCCAGCGCAATATTCCTAGCCAGTCACGACTTCTTGAACACCATAGTTGTTCTGACTCTGGCTGTGATTTTAATTGCTATACCAATAAGCCAAACCATGACGTCTGACAAGGTAGACGATGAAGCCTAATCGTTTTACATAGTCTCAAGTGGGGTGACTTGTGAAATGACTGCACAGGTTACACCTTGTTTTATATGGCAAACGACAAACTAAAAGCTCTAGTATGAGATAATATATGTTTCTAACAAGGAGAGTATACTGTGAAAAAGATTATGTCAGTGTTCGGAACAAGACCCGAAGCTATAAAAATGGCCCCAGTGGTCAAGGCCCTTGAAGCAGATGAAAACTTTGAATCAATTGTTTGTGTCACAGCTCAGCATAGAGAAATGCTTGATCAAGTTCTCGACTTGTTTGACATCGAGCCGAACTATGATTTGAACATTATGAAGGCTGGACAGACCCTATCTCAAATCACATCAAGGGTATTGCAAGGTCTGGAAGAGGTCATTAGAGAGGCACAACCTGATATGATCCTGGTTCATGGAGACACAACGACAACATTTTCTGCATCACTGGCAGCCTTTTATAATGGTGTGAAAGTGGGCCATGTGGAAGCAGGGCTTCGAAGCAATGACAAGCTTTCCCCCTTCCCGGAAGAAATGAACCGGTCCCTGACAGGACGGATAGCAGATCTTCACTTTGCGCCAACAGAAGGAAACATTAAAAACTTGAAGCAAGAAGGCATAAATATGGACACGGTTGTCAAGACAGGCAACACAGTGATTGATGCCATGAAACAAGTGGTTGAAAGTGAGTATGCTTTTGGCAATGAAAAATTAGACAGCATTGATTATGATAACAGGCGCGTTGTCCTACTCACAGCCCACAGAAGAGAAAATCTCGGCGAGCCAATGGAAAATATTTTTGGTGCCTGTAGAGAGATTGTCGAAAAGTTTGATGATGTGGAGCTTATATTCCCAATGCACCTCAATCCCAAGGTTAGGGAGATTGCTAGAAAGCACCTAGATGCTCATGACCGCATTCACTTAATTGAACCGATGGAGTATAAACCTTTCCAGAACTTAATCAACAAGTCCCATCTTATTCTAACGGACTCTGGTGGTATACAGGAAGAAGCGCCTGGCATTGGAAAACCAGTTTTGGTGCTTCGAACTGAAACGGAACGCCCTGAAGCTGTAGAAGCAGGCACCGTTGAGATAGCTGGAATTAAGCGTGAACGTATTGTTGAATTGGCTTGTAATCTACTATCGGACCAGAGTGCTTATACAAAAATGAGTCAGGCCACAAACCCATATGGGGATGGCAAGGCTTGTGAACGTATTGTATCAGCTTTAAAAGACTATTATAAAATTTAGCACAGGTTCACTGTATGAGGGATTTGAATATTAATGTGAACACCGCTGGATAGAGCCTTGCTTAGGGGTTCAAATTCCATATAAAATAGGGCGGCAGCTACATTGTATGCCTTCAAAGTGTCCTGTATAAAGTTCCTGGATATAATCCGCTTTAGACCCTGCGAAAGTTTGTGTCTGAAGCGGATTTTTTATGACCTGGATTCAGTGTCCTTGCAATATAATGAAGAACTGCTTACAATGATAGGGATAATAACCAGAAGGATATACGAGGAGTGACGTGTTTTGGCAACACTCAAAGATATAGCAAAAATGGCTGGGGTGTCGACTGCCACAGTATCTCGAGTACTGAATTATGACAAGTCCCTGTCCGTAGGGGATGAGACACGAACAAGAATATTTCATGTGGCTGAAAGTCTGAATTATAAGAAGGGCCCCCATGTGGACAAACTTGATCCAGGTCTTCACATAAAACTGGGATTGGTGTCGCCTATAACGGAAAAGGATGAACTTGAAGATCCCTATTATTTGTCTATCCGTATGGGCATTGAAAACATATGTGATGAAATGGGTATAAGGCTTGATAAGGTGATGGCATTTCCAAACGAGGGCTTTAAGCCAGATTCAAAGTATGATGGCATTATTGCCATAAGCCGCCATGAAAAAAACGACATAGAGGTCATGTTAGAACATACAGACAAGCTCATTTTTATAGATTATGACCCTGGCCTGTTTCAAGTGGACTGTATTTTACTCAATGCACATCAGGCCATAGAAGATGTGTTGGCTTACTATTTTGAAGCAGGACACAGGTCAGTGGCCTTTGTAGGTGGGCAGGATAGGATTCCATCTAGCAAAGCCCCACTTCAAGATAGAAGGCTCATGGCTTACAGGCGCCTTTACAAAAAATACGCCCCTGGACCCTTATATGAAAACCTTATAAAAATCGGAGAGTTTGGGCTTGATGACGGATACAGGCTCATGATGGACTTGCTTGCTGAAGATGAAAAGCCAACGGCAGTTTTTGCTGCCAGTGATACAATGGCCTTAGGGTGTATGCGTGCCATAGAAGAGGCAGGTCTACTTGTCGGCACAGACATAAGTGTGATTGGCTTTGATGATATTCCAGCAGCCCAATACACAAGTCCCAGTCTTTCATCTGTGAAAGTGCATACAGAGTTTATGGGACGGCATGCTGTGGAAGTTCTTCTTGAACGCGTTCGGGAAGAGAGGCAGTTGCCGGTTAAGGTTATTGTTCCAACAGAACTCATCATAAGAGATAGCAGCGCAACAAACAGTGGGAGGATAGATCATGGCAACGATTAGAGATATAGCAAAAAAGGCTGGGGTCTCCCCTGCAACAGTTTCCAGGGTCTTGAATTACGATCATACTCTATCTGTATCAGAAGAAACAAAAAAACGGGTTTTTGAAACAGCTGAGGCCCTGAATTATAAAAAGAAGCCTCAAAAGAAAGCATTTCCACAAGGTAGAAAACCTGTTGTTGGAATCACCCAGTGGTATTCTGAAACGCAGGAAATGGGAGATCCCTATTATTTGTCCATTCGAGCAGGGATCGAAAGAGCCTGTTCTATGATGGATATTGAGACAAAGACGTTATTTAGGGATGCTTCAGGCCTGCCCATATCAAAACTTGTTAATGTGGATGGCATTATAGCCATCGGAAAATATGGCACTGAAGAGGTGGAGGCTCTGACAAAGGTTTCCCCCAATATAGTCTTTGTTGACTGTGCACCAGACGATAAGAAGTTTGACGCTGTGATTATTGACTTTCAAGCGGCTGTTTCAGAAATCATTGCCCATTTGAGAGAACTTGGTCATGAAGACCTTGCATACATAGGGGGGCGTGAATTTGTGGAAGAGGGCTCAGTTCCCCTTATGGACTTACGTGAACAAGCCTTTATTGAGGGCCTTATTATAAAGGGGCTCTATCAAGAAAAATGGATAAGAATCGGTTCCTTTACGACGGAAGATGGCTATAAACTAACAAAAGACCTGTTTGAAGAAAGACCCTATCCAAGCGCTCTTTTTGTGGGATCGGATGCCATGGCTATAGGCGCTATGCGTGCCCTTCATGAAAAAGGGCTTGTCATACCGGATGATGTTAGCCTGGTTGGGTTTGATGATATACAGGCAGCAGCTTATTTAATTCCACCTCTAACAACGGTTAGAGTCCACACTGAGTTCATGGGTAAAACAGCACTTGGCATGTTGCTCGAACGGGTTAAAGAGCAAAGACATATTCCAAAGAAAATTATAGTGCCCACAGAGCTTGTTGTTCGTAAGAGCACAGCGGGCAAGCGTCGTACAACTGAGAAATAATTTTATAATAATCTTTAAAAGCATCGCGGCAGGGTAAATCCTAAGTGATGCTTTTTATTATGGATGTCTAAATAATATATAGACCACCTAAGTTGGAAAAAAACGAGGGTGGGCCACAGGGCTGATGTGGTTTGAACGTAAGATAAAGAATTAAAAAGGTGTTTAGTAAAATAATTTGACTGTTTACTAAACAAGTGGTAAACTGAACTCAACATGAAGAAGAACCCTTGTGAACGGGCTTCTTAGAATATAAAAATGAATGTGAGAGGTGAAATAATGACTCAAGATAAATTGTTAGAAAGCTTTAAAAAGTATTTTAAAAGCGCTGAGGATGCTAGAATTTTCTTTGCTCCGGGGCGTGTTAATTTAATAGGTGAACATACAGATTACAACGGTGGCCACGTTTTTCCCTGTGCCTTAAGTTTTGGAACCTATATGGTGGCAAGAAAAAACACGGACAAAAAAGTGAGAGCTGTGTCACTGAATTTTGAAGATTTGGGTCTTCTTGAAACATCTGTAGAAGATATAAAATACCAAAAAGAACTCAACTGGCTCAACTATGTCATGGGGGTTACAAAAACCCTTCAGGATAAGGCATACCCTATTGATCAGGGCTTCGATATTCTCCTTTTCGGCAATATACCAAATGGATCTGGCCTGTCATCATCGGCCTCGGTTGAACTTGCAACAGGTATAATGTTGGAACATTTATTTGACCTGGAGATTGATCGTGTGGAACTGGTAAAAGTGTGCCAGTACGCTGAAAATAACTTTAACGGTGTCAACTGCGGGATTATGGATCAGTTTGCCATAGGCATGGGCAAGGAAAACCATGCCATCCTACTTGACTGCAACACGCTTGAATATAAGTATGCACCACTTGATTTAGAGGGTTATACCATTGTTATATCAAACACCAATAAACGGCGTGAACTCGGTGAGTCAAAGTACAATGAAAGGCGTAGTGAGTGTGAAAGAGCCTTATTGAGACTGCAAACAAAATTGGATATTCAGTCCCTTGGAGACTTGTCAGTGGAGACCTTTAATGCCCATGCTAACCTAATAGATTCTCAAATTGACCGAAGGAGAGCCCGTCATGCAGTCAGTGAGAACCAAAGGACTCTTGAGGCGGTTTCGGCCCTGGAAAATGGAGATTTAGAAAAATTTGGACAGCTCATGGACGCCTCTCATATAAGTTTGCGAGATGACTATGAAGTGACTGGAAAGGAACTTGATACCCTAGTGGAACTGGCCTGGAAAGAGGATGGTGTTATAGGATCAAGAATGACAGGCGCCGGATTCGGAGGCTGCACAGTCAGCATTGTAAAAACAGAGAATGTTGAGACCTTTATGAAAAGGGTGGGAACGTTCTATAAAGAGGCAATCGGATATGAAGCGTCATTTTATATAGCAGATGTTGGTGCAGGGGCTAGGGAATTAAGGAGGTCAAAATGATTCTTGTATGTGGTGGAGCAGGTTATATAGGCAGCCATATGGTCTATGATTTAATAAAACGTGGTGAAAAAGTTCTTATCGTCGACAACCTTCAAACAGGACATAGGGATGCCATTCATCCACAAGCCAAGTTTTTGCAAGGTGATATAAGGGACAGGAACTTTATGGCATCCGTGTTTAAAGACCATGACATTACAAGCGTCATTCACTTCGCTGCAAATTCCCTTGTAGGAGAAAGCATGACCAAGCCCCTTGAATACTATGACAACAATGTGTTTGGAACTCAGGTCTTGCTGGAATCAATGAAGACCGCTGGGGTAAAGCATGTTGTCTTCTCATCAACTGCTGCAACGTATGGAGAGCCAAAGCGGGTGCCTATTGAAGAAACGGATCTGACAAGTCCGACAAATGCATATGGTGAGACAAAGCTCTCTATGGAAAAAATGTTCAAGTGGGCGGACGTGGCCCACGATATAAGATATGTGTCCCTGCGCTACTTTAATGTGGCAGGTGCCCATGAAAGTGCATGTATAGGTGAAGACCATCAACCAGAAACCCACCTCATTCCTTTGATCCTTCAAGTGCCCCTGGGAAAAAGAGACAAGATATCTATTTATGGCGATGACTATGATACCCCTGATGGATCTTGCATCAGAGATTATATACACATAAGTGATTTAACAGATGCCCACTATAAGGCCTTGAAGCACTTAGAAGCTGGTGGCGCCAGTGAAATATTCAATTTGGGAAGTGGGGAAGGTTACTCGGTTAAGGAAATGATTCAAGCGGCTAGACGTGTCACTGGACATGGAATTCCAGTTGAGACGACACCGAGAAGGTCGGGGGATCCGGCGAGGCTTGTGGCATCATCCGACAAGGCAAAAAAAGAACTTGGATGGTCACCCAAATATACTGAAATCGAGGATATTATTGCCTCGGCTTGGGCATGGCATAAGAGCCATCCAGAGGGCTTTAAGGCATAGGAGGTTCCAAATGATAAAAATTGAACATGAACTGGGTCAGCTTGTCAGTTTTGCCCTTAAATCCAACTTAATTGACAAAGAAGATGTGGTTTATAGCATAAATAGATGCCTTGATGTATTAGATCTGGATGCATTTTCAGGCGAGATAGATATTGAGAATGCCCCAGCCACGCCTATTGAAAGCCTAGAAAAGATCCTAGACTGGGCTTTTGAGACTGGAAGATTGGAAGACAATACGGCAGTCTATAGGGACTTGTTTGACTCAAAACTTATGGATGCTCTGACGCCTAGACCGTCAGAAGTGATCCGAACTTTTAATCAGGCCTATGCGAACAATCCTGAAAGTGCGACAGAATGGTATTACGCGTTCAGTCAGAAGACCAATTATATTAGGATGAATCGTATAGCAAAAAATCGTAAATGGAAAACAAGCACCAAGTATGGAGACCTAGACATTACGATTAACCTGTCTAAACCAGAAAAAGATCCGAAGGCTATTGCTGCAGCTCGGAGTATGCCTTCAAGCGGATATCCCAAATGCCTTTTATGCAAGGAAAACGAAGGCTATGCAGGGCGAATCAATCATCCAGGACGGCATAGTCATAGAATCATTCCCCTTGACCTGGAAGATGAAAGATGGTTTATGCAGTATTCTCCATATGTCTACTACAATGAACACTGCATTGTCTTAAAAGACAAACATGAACCCATGTGTATTGGTGCAAAGACCTTTAATCGCCTCCTGGCCTTTGTTGAGACCTTCCCTCATTACTTTATAGGGTCAAATGCTGATTTGCCCATTGTAGGGGGTTCTATACTGTCTCATGACCATTTCCAAGGTGGGAAGTATACCTTTGCCATGGAAGAGGCCCAAACGAGACATTCTTTCCAAATGAGAGCGTATGGAGATGTTCAAGCGGAAATACTAGACTGGCCTATGTCTGTTGTTAGGCTACGGCATAAAAATAAAAATGTGTTGGCCCAGGCTGCAGGCCATGTCTTTGAAACGTGGAAGAATCACTCTGATGTGGATGTCGATATACTGGCCTATTCAGGCGATGAAAGCCATAATACAGTGACACCAATCGCTCGATTCAAGAAGGGTCAATATGAGATCGATCTGGTTTTAAGGAACAATAGGACAAACGAGGCCCATCCTCTTGGGATTTTCCACCCGCATCGTGATGTTCACCACATCAAAAAAGAAAACATCGGGCTTATTGAAGTTATGGGACTGGCGGTCTTGCCGGCACGACTGGAAACAGAATTGAGTCAACTTGCCCGCCTGTGGACAGGACAAGAATCCCATGTGGACTTGTCGGTGCATCTGGAATGGTTGGAAAGTTTAAAAGAAAAATATGATCCTGGAACTGAAGACGAGGCGCGTAAAATTCTAGAACTGGAAACAGGGAAGAAATTTATGCGTGTGCTCGAAGACGCAGGCGTCTATAAAGACAATGAAGAAGGCAAACAAGCCTTTGAACGATTTGTAAGTGCCTTGTAAATAGAGAGAATGAGCAATCAAAGCCACATTGGAGGGTCTTCCCTAAATGTGGCTATTTTCATATGTAGCCCTATGATTTTGCAAGCATTTGACTTGATAATTTCAGTTTGAATTATTGGACCGCCGCTACCGATTTTAGAGATATGGGAATTTTGACAAACAATCGGCAATAGTTGTTTCTGATGACAGGATAATTTCGAATTGTTTGACAACAATCTGTAAATTAAGGGTGGAATATGAGGTGAATTGTACAAATGTAAAAACAATATGAAAAGGCATTGTGAAGTGCTTCACAACTGGTTTGTAGCGATTTTTAGCATTTATTACGTTAAAAAATTGTAATATTTCTATAGAAAATCGCTGGAGATCAGTCTGGGACTTATGAACATATGCCTGATAACGTTTTCCTAGCTGGTAAAAATGTACAGGGGATTATGTGATTTTGAGACCATTATATATATGATAAGGTTTTTTGTGCAATAAGGTGAGAATTTTGTACAGGATGACTTGAAACTTTGTTAAAATGGTGTCAAAATATAAAAGGTGTTGATTTGTAAAAAGTTTATAAAGAAATGCCTAAAAATATTCCGATTTTTTCGAAAAAATGATGTTTTTTTATGCCATATTTCATTTGCTCCTGTGACAGGTATCCACAAAGGGCTGAAAATATGGTAGACTTGTAAGTGGCTAAGTTCGGCTGTTTTACAAAAAATCAATCTTGTTTTACATGAGAAAGAGGTGTGGCAGGAGAGAAGGTGGCAGAACAAGTCGTGGTCAATTTGAAAATCAAATGGAATAGCAGATGAAACTGAAACCTTGTTATGCTGACATGTCTTCTACACTCAGAACAATCCGGAAAACCAGAAGACAACAGGTAAGGCAAAAACAGTTTTAAGTGTGTTTGATGTAAAAATAACCGGATGAATGGCTCTTAGGGCCATTCATCTTCGTGAATATGGCTGAGTTTATAATTTTTAGAATATTCATACACGATTCTGAATAGAAAGATTATTTAATCATGTTTTTGAACTTCGGTTTAACATGCTGTATATTGCCAAGAGGGGGACAAAATTATTTCTTCGAAAATGGATTTAAACTTTAGAATTCTTTTTGTATAAGACATAGGTTTGAGTCTGTGATCGGGTAAAGATTAATTGTGCCTTTTAATACATATAGGAAGAAATACGATAATAAACCTGTCAAATTATAATAAAAGCCTGTCAAAACAATTGGTAACAGGCAATAAAGGAACGAGTGAAGACATGTTTGAAAAAGATTACGGAATGTATAAGAACCTGGCTATCATTTCTCAGGTTGGTCTTGAGATGTTAGTGCCGATTCTTGGCTCTGTCTGGCTGGGCAGTAAACTCAGGGAGTGGTTTGGACTTGGTCCGATGGCCCTTCTTGTGTGTATTCTTTTGGGTGTTGCAACTGCGTTCGTCAATCTCTTCAGGATAGCTATGCGAAACTCGAAAGGAAAGTGAAATGTACATGAACCAGGTTCGTGACCTCGAGCGTCAGACTGTAAAGTATGCCCTGCTGGGCACACTGATCGCATCAGTCCTGTTTTTCGTCATATTCGACGATCCAATCCAGTTTGTTCTAGGTCTTTTGTTTGGCTCTGCCATAGGAGTGCTTAACTTCATGGAGCTTTCAAAGACTTTGAGCCGAGCTGTACAGTTGCCGCCAGATAAGGCGCAAAGCTATACAACTCGAAAATATTTTCTTCGCTATGTCATTTACGGCGTGGTTTTATGGGTTTCCATCCAAGCGGATTATATCCACGTGTTGGGAACGATCGTAGGACTTTTGCTGATTAAGGTGGTGCTCCTTACCACCAACTTATTTAATGACAAGCACTATTTCCTGAACATCTTTAGAAGAAAGGAGGATGAATAGGTGGGTGCTAGTGGTTTTGGCCCAAAGATTCTGTTCAAGATCACAACACCGTTTTTCTCCGGCGGGGAACAAGTAATTATTCCCGTGACTGAAACGGTTGTGAACACATGGATCATCATGGCCGTACTGATTCTCTTTGCGTATTTCGCAACGCGGAATCTGCAAAAGGTCCCTAAAGGGATGCAAATTGTAACAGAAGCACTGGTGGATGGTATAAACGGACTGACAAAGCAAACCATGGGCGATGACAAAGTCAATTTCGCGCCATACGTTGGAACACTCCTACTCTTTGTAGGCATATCCAATATTGCTGGTCTTTTCAATGTACGACCGCCGACTGCGGACGTTAATACCACAATGGGGTTGGCTCTAATGACATTTGTTATGATTCACGGTTTTGGTATCAAAGCAAAGGGCGTTGGAACTTACTTCAAAGGATTTCTGGAACCTATGCCGTTCCTGTTGCCACTTAACATTATGGGTGAATTGGCAACACCGATTTCGCTGTCGTTCCGTCTTTTCGGTAACATTGTAGGTGGCGTTATTGTTATGAACCTTCTATACGGCGCACTATACTCTTTAACTGGAGCTGTTTTCGGCCTAGTGGGAGTAAGTACAGTTGTTCCAGTATTCCAAGTTATTGCGGCACCGCTACACGTCTACTTTGACTTGTTTGCAGGTTTGCTGCAGTCATTCATTTTTGCAATGCTGACGATGGTATTCGTTTCCATCGCAATGGATTAACATCGCTAGGAATGGGGTGTATGAATGGAATCGACCAATTTTATCATGATGTTTTTAGACTGGTTGATGAGCTTCGACAGAAAAGCCGTAATCCTAGCAGCATCGGCAATCGGTGCAGGTTTAGCCATGATTGCAGGTATTGGACCGGGTATCGGTCAGGGCTTTGCAGCTGGTAAAGGTGCAGAGGCCGTGGCAAGAAACCCTAAAGAGTCCAAGCAGTCAACAATGGTTATGCTACTTGGTGCAGCTGTAGCAGAGACATCTGGTATTCTGGCACTTGTGGTATCGCTGATTCTCTTATTTGGTAACCCACTTGTGAATCTAGAAGGTGCAGTACTAATTATTTCTGCATCGGCCATTGGCGCAGGATTCTCTATGATCGCAGGCATTGGTCCTGGTATCGGTCAAGGGTATGCAGCTGGAAAAGGCACAGAAGCGGTTGGTAAAAGACCAAAGCTTCAATCTGCTATCGTACGTACGATGTTCCTAGGGCAAGCCGTTGCTCAAACAACGGGTATTTATGCACTGATTATTTCTTTGGCACTTATGTTTGCAAATCCACTAATTGGACTCTTGTAAACCTAGGCACCAAAAAAATCGTGTGAAGCTCATTTAGTGATTAACATCAAAAAAACAAAATTTAAGTAATATCTTAAATCGAGGGCCTGTATATGTGCAGACCCTAAAGAAAAAATGATGACTTAAATCTATAATTAGGAGGAAATTGATTATGGAACCTATCACAGGTAAAGCTCTTATTCTTGCATGTTCAGCAATTGGTGCTGGTCTGGCGATGATCGCCGGTATCGGACCTGGTATTGGTCAGGGTTATGCAGCTGGTAAAGGTGCAGAAGGTGTCGGAAGACAGCCTGAAGCTCAGGGTGACATCGTAAGAACGATGCTACTTGGTGCGGCGGTTGCCGAGACAACTGGTATCTACGGTCTAATCATTGCTCTAATTCTACTGTTTGCTAACCCTCTAGTAGGTATGCTATAAGACGTAGCATGAGCCTCAAAGGGACAACCTTTGATGATGAAACTATTCAGAAGGGAGGCACAGAAGAATGGCAATGAATTTAATGCCCGTAATTGCTACCGCAGCAGTTGAAAAAAGCGGACTCGTTCAGTTCGACTGGACGATGGTATTCCAGATTGTCAATACTTTGATTCTGTTCTTCTTCCTGAGAAAGCTGCTGTTTAAGCCCGTAACTGAGTTTATGGAAAAACGCGAGCAGGAAATTGCTGGTGAATACGATCAAGCAGCCAAGCTCCAGCAGGAAGCAGACCAGAAGAAAACTGAGTACATAGAAAGACTTGCAAAGTCTGATGAAGAAGGCAAAGAGATCATTCGCGAAGCGTCTGCTAAGGCGGAAAAGCGCGCGACTGAAATCGTCAAGCAAGCTGAAAAAGATGCGTCTGATCTGAAAGTTAAAGCACAGCACGATATCGAGCGTGAACAAGTGAAGGCGATTAACCATCTTAAAGATGACATTGCTTCAATGGCACTTTTTGCAGCTTCTAAAATTATTGAGAAGGATGTCAATGAGACAGATCACAGAGATATGATTTCGAAGGTGATTGAAGAGGTAGGGGATACAAAATGGCAAAGCTAGTATCGACGACCTACGCACAGGCCCTTTTCGAAGTGGCTATGGAACTTGACAGTCTGGATCAAATTAAGGATGAGCTGGGGTTCATCAATGAATCTTTCAAAACTCATCCTGAGTTTTATGAAGTCTTCAGAACACCTAAAATCAATAAAGAAGAACGTAAAGACATCATTACAAAGGTATTCGACGATAAGGTATCAAAGGAAGTCATGAACTTCATGAAGATACTCATCGATAAGCGAAGAGGTACGGCAATCAGCAGTATCTACAACGAGTATGTCGATATGCTCGATGACCATAAGGGTGTTGTCAAAGCAGTTGTTGAATCTGCTGTTCCGTTGACAGACGAAGAGCAGAAAGCACTGACTGAAAAACTGGCTAAGGTCACTGGACGAGAAGTTCACCTAAGTTCTGTTGTAAAACCAGAAGTCATAGGTGGTATTATCGTTAAAATTGGTGATAAAGTTATCGACGGATCTGTTAGAAGCCGTCTTGATATCATGAAAGACAACCTGGCGCAGTTAATAGTATAGGAGGATTTGATCATGAATCTCAGACCTGAAGAGATTAGTTCTGTGATTAAAGCACAGATTAAAGAATATGAATCAAAGCTCCAAGTTGAAGACACCGGTACCGTAATCCAGGTTGGTGACGGGATCGCACGTGTTCACGGCCTTGAAAAATGTATGGCTGGCGAGCTCCTAGCGTTTCCTGGAGATATATACGGGATGGTACTTAACTTGGAAGAAGATAGTGTTGGTGCCGTACTATTCGGTTCTGACAGCCACATCAAGGAAGGCGACACAGTTAAAAGAACGGAACGTATTGTTGAAGTTCCTGCTGGTGAAGCCCTACTTGGTCGAGTTGTTAACTCACTTGGGAAAGCCATTGATGGCAAAGGCCCAATTAAAACTGATAAAACGAGACCTATTGAGGCACAGGCCTCTGGCGTTATCGCGAGAAAGTCTGTAAATCAACCGCTTCAAACTGGTATTAAAGCAATTGACTCCATGATTCCGATTGGACGTGGACAGCGTGAACTTATCATCGGTGACCGTCAGACAGGTAAGACGACAGTTGCTGTTGATACGATCATCAACCAGAAGGAAGAAGACGTTATTTGTATTTACGTCGCAATCGGTCAAAAGCAATCAACAGTTGCTGGTCTTGTGAAGACACTGGAAGACAATGGTGCTATGGATTATACAATCATTGTATCGGCATCGGCTTCTGAACCTGCACCGCTTCAATATATTGCTCCGTATGCAGGCGTTGCAATGGGTGAAGAGTTCATGTACAACGGCAAAGATGTTCTTATCATTTATGATGATCTTTCTAAACATGCCGTGGCATACCGTGCAATGTCCTTGCTTCTGAGACGTCCTCCAGGGCGTGAAGCATACCCGGGTGATGTATTCTATATTCACTCGAGACTGCTTGAACGTGCTGCAAAGCTTAATGATAGTCTGGGTGGAGGCTCTATTACAGCCCTTCCGATTATCGAAACGCAGGCGGGTGACGTATCGGCTTATATCCCGACAAACGTTATTTCCATCACAGATGGACAGATTTATCTGGAAACAGAACTGTTCAACTCTGGTCAGCGCCCTGCAGTTAACTCGGGTATTTCTGTATCTCGTGTTGGTGGTGATGCACAGATCAAGGCTATGAAAAAGGTATCTGGTCAAATTCGTCTTGAGCTTGCACAGTACCGTGAACTTGCATCTTTCGCACAGTTTGGTTCTGACCTTGATAAATCCACACAAGCGACACTTGAACATGGTGCGCGCCTAATGGAAGTTCTAAAGCAAAAAAATAATGACACAATGAAAGTAGAGCACCAGGTTATTGTGATCTACGCTGTAACGAAGAAGCATATGGTTGACATTCCTGTGGGAGCCATCAAGCGCTTTGAAGCAGAACTCATTGAATATATGGATATGAACAAGCCAGAAGTTGGAAAACTTATCAAATCAAGCGGCGTTTTGTCTGATGAAGTTATTTCTGGTCTTGAATCTGGAATTGCAGATTTTAAAAAGCAGTTTGAAATCCGTGACGAAGAACGCTAATAAGGTTTCTAAATGAAAAAGGGAGGTAGGGACTCATGGCCGGAGCAGGTGCACGCGAGATAAAGCGTAAAATCCGAAGCGTCAATAGTACGCGTCAAATTACCAAAGCCATGGAACTTGTTTCCACTGCCAAGCTCAAGCGGGCAAAAGACCGTGTAGATATTACAAGACCTTACTTCGAAACGGTTATGCGTACGGTTCAGGATATCATGCAAAATGAAAAGTCATTAAAGCATGACTATCTCAATGTAAGAGACGTTCAAAAGACACTCTACATCGTCGTGTCCGCTGACAGAGGTTTGTGCGGCGGCTATAATATTAATGTTCTAAAAATGACAGGTGCTGATATGGAAAGCCCTGATAAATCGAATGTCATTACGGTAGGTAAGAAAGCGAGAGACTTCTTCAGCAAGAATGAAGTTGAAAGTCTTGGTGAGTACGTGTATATCTCTGAAAAACCAAGCTTCTCTGACGCACAAGACATTGCACGTAAATGCTTAAAACTTTTCTCAGACGAGAAAGTGGATGAAATCAAGCTTGTGTATACAAGACTGATTTCAACAATAGCCCAAGAACCTGCAATTCTAAAATTACTACCTATCGAAGTGCCTGAGGGTGAAGAAAACACTACTGATAATGAAATGCAGGAGTTTGTTACATACGAACCTTCTGCAGAAGCGGTACTGAGCTATGTTATTCCTAAGTATATGGAATCGACTATATTTGGTGCTCTAGTAGAATCTTCAGCTGCAGAACAGGCTGCTAGACGTATTGCTATGGAAAATGCTTCTGACAACGCGGATGATATGATCGCTGAATTGTCACTGACATATAACCAGGCACGTCAGGCGGCTATCACTCAGGAAATTTCTGAAATTGTTGGTGGTGCAGAAGCGCTTAAGTAATCACCCCAATGCATGAAGATTGAAAGGATGTGAATCTGATATGGAGCAAGCGATCGGTAAGGTCGTTCAGATAATCGGCCCGGTTCTTGACGTTCGCTTTGAAGCGAACCAGCTACCAAACATTTTGGATGCGGTTCGTGTCGAATACGGTGACATCAAGCTAACGGCTGAGGTTGCACAACATATCGGGGACAATACGGTTCGCTGTATCGCTATGTCATCTACGGACGGTCTCGTTCGTGGAATTGATGCGGTTGCTACAGGTGCACCTATTTCCGTACCAGTTGGTGCTGCCACTTTGGGACGGATATTCAACGTTCTCGGTGAAGTTGTTGATGAAAAAGAAATGAAATTTGATGGGACACCTTGGTCAATCCATAGAGAAGCCCCACTTTTTGAAGATCAGGAAACGTCAGCTGAGATCCTGGAAACAGGTATCAAGGTCGTTGACCTGATTGCCCCTTATGCTAAGGGTGGTAAGATCGGTCTATTTGGTGGTGCAGGTGTTGGTAAGACGGTTCTTATTCAGGAGCTTATTAACAATATCGCTAAGGAGCACGGTGGTCTATCTGTATTTGCAGGTGTAGGCGAGCGTACTCGTGAAGGGAATGACCTTTACCACGAAATGTCTGACTCAGGTGTTATTGAAAAAACTGCCATGGTATTTGGTCAGATGAATGAGCCACCGGGAGCACGTATGCGTGTTGCCCTAACAGGTCTTACTATGGCTGAGTACTTCCGTGACGAAGAAAATCGTGACGTACTCTTATTCGTAGATAACATCTTCCGTTTTACCCAAGCGGGTTCAGAGGTTTCGGCCCTACTTGGCCGTATGCCTTCTGCCGTAGGTTACCAGCCAACGCTGGCAACGGATATGGGTGGTCTACAGGAACGTATCACGTCGACTAAGAAAGGTTCAATCACATCGGTACAGGCCGTATATGTACCTGCCGATGACCTTACTGACCCGGCGCCTGCGACGACGTTCTCCCACCTTGATGCAACGACGGTACTATCGCGTAAGATCACTGAAAAGGGTATCTACCCTGCGGTTGATCCACTGGATTCGTCTTCACGTATCCTAGCGCCAGATGTTGTTGGTGATGAACATTACCAAGTGGCACGTGGTGTACAGGAAACGCTTCAAAGATACAAAGAACTTCAAGATATCATTGCCATCCTAGGTATGGACGAACTTTCTGATGAAGATAAAACTGTTGTAAACCGTGCTAGAAAGCTTGAGAGATTCTTCTCACAGCCATTCCACGTTGCTGAGCAGTTTACAGGCATGGAAGGTACTTACGTTCCACTAAAGGAAACGGTTCGTGGCTTCAAGGAAATTCTTGAAGGCAAGCATGATGACCTACCAGAAGGAGCATTCCTGATGGTTGGTACGATTGATCAAGCTATAGAAAAAGCAAAATCCATGCGGTAATCCGGGTGGACCTGGATAAAGCATAGGAGGTGTTAATGTATGGCTTCACTTTACAATCTTGAAATCGTAACGCCTGACTGTAAATTCTTTGACGGTCAGACGGAAATGTGCATCGTTCGTACGACGGAAGGTGACGTTGGTATTTTATACGATCATGAGCCACTCGTGGCACCGGTATCGATCGGCAAAATCCGTATTCGTAAAGACGGCGAGTTCGTTTCAGCAGCTTGTGCTGGGGGATTCCTGACTGTCGATGAGGACAGAGTGGTCATCGTAACTGACGCCGCTGAATGGGCTGAAGAAATTGATATCGACCGTGCAAAAGATTCATATGAACGTGCTAAAGAACGTATTAATAGTGGCAATGACAAGGAAATTGATGTGGCAAGAGCCCACGCTTCGCTTACAAAAGCAATCAACAGACTTCGTGTTGCTGGACATGATACGGACAATTAAATTATCTATAAAAACGCTGACAACACATGATGTTGTCAGCGTTTTTTTATATTCAAGCACAAAATAAGAGACCGGGCACAGTCATCAAGTGAATGAAGTGTCCCAGTCAAGCTCAAGAAAGTTTGAGTATAAGCTCAAATTAAAACTTTGAATAGGATTCAATCAGGCTCAATAAAGGGCCAATGATGTATTTTTAGTTAGTTCACACCCCAAAAGCCCATAAGTAAGAGTGGAAGAATCATACATACTATGTGGTAGAAAGGGCGTGGAAAAAGTGTTGAATAGGAGCAAAAGAAATTGGTTGATTGGACTTGCTCTAATCTTGGCAATGTTTATTATGGGGTGTCAAAATGGACCATCCCACGCAGATGTTAGGGCCATGGAAAGTTGGAATGACACTGCACTCCATCAAGACATTCTCGATTATGTAAAATATGCAAAAGACAACATTCCCCTGGAAGAAAGGATCGCTGTCTTTGATATGGACGGCACGGTTGTTTGTGAAAAGCCAGTTTGGATTGAAATGAATGTGGCTTTAACACGTATGGCAGAAGACTACGAGAATGACAAACCCCTCATGTATAAAAAATTGTATGCAGTGGCCTACAACTATATTACGAATCCATCTAGTGAGAACTGGGCCTTGGTTGAAGACAATGTTAAGCCCATACTGATGCAGGCATTTTTAGGAGAAAGCCAAGTCGATTATGTGGCATATGCCCAAGCTTTTGCATCAAATACTAAAAACAAAAAAATTGATATTGCCATTGATAAAACATTCTATAAGCCCATGGTTGAACTGGTGGATTTGCTAAAAGAAAATGGTTTTAGTGTCTACATCGTATCAGGGTCAGAAGAAGGGTTGATATGGGCTCTTGCATCAGACCCGCTGGGACTGCCAAGAGACCATCTGATTGGCACACGCATTATGCTCAGCGCAGACTACAGCAATCCAGACGTATTCATTAGAATGGGAGAGACCTACAATCCCATGAATTTAAGTGATGGCAAGTCGGAAAACATCTACTACGAACTAGGAGCAAGACCGGTCTTCGCATGCGGAAACACGGTTGATGACTTTGCTATGCTAAATTACACCACGAGTCATCCAGACTATGAAACCATGGGACTTCTTGTTCATCATGACTCAGATGTCAAAGAATATAAGTACGAGATAAATGAACGTCATGAATCAATAAACTGGCAAGACGTTGTCGATGAGAACGACTGGCAACTGATTAGCATAGATAAGGATTTTAAGAAAGTTTTTATGGATTAGTGCATGGTATAAAGCGAGGAGGCAGAGTATGCTTTTAGGTGGAGCAAACCCCAAGAGTGTCATCATTGATACAGACATGGGGTGGGATGATGTACTGGCTATATCATATTTAATGAAATGTCCCAATGTGAATATACTTGGGATCACTGTGACAGGGTGTGGGGAAACACATTTAGCGAGTGGCGTTGAAATTGCACAGAGGCTCCTTGAGGCAGGGGGCATTGATGCACCGGTGTGTGCGGGTGCCAGTGAACCCAGCCAGTATAATCACCATTTTCCGGAGCCCTTCCGTCAATCAATGGATGATGTGAGCGGCAATATTGACAAGTTGCCTCTAGTCACACAACCATGTGACCCGAGAACAGCTTGGGGATTTATGAGAGATATGCTAAATGAACAAGAGGGTCAGATAACCATTCTTTCCCTAGGTGGCTTTACCAATATTGCCAAGCTTTTTGAGATAAAGCCAAGCCCACAACTTGAAAACATTCAAGATATAGTGGTTATGGGAGGCGCTATTTCAGTGGATGGCAATGTTGCAGCCCTAAATAATTCACCAGATATGGAGGGGGGAGACACAAATAATCAAGGGCCTATTTATGGCACGAATCATTACGCTGAGTGGAATGTTTTTCTTGACCCAGTGGCGGCAAGAAAGGTTCTAAACACATCGGTGCCTATGACTTGGGTTCCCCTAGATGCATGTAATGATGTTATTTTACAGCCTATTTATGGAGACTTAATTACTTCAGATGATCCAGTGGCCGTGTTTGTTAAAGGTCTGCTTGAAGCCAAGACCACAGGCCCTGACCAAGAGGCCATTCCCCTCCCAATTTTTGATCCCCTTGCAGCCATGGTCATGTCAGATAGGCTGCGTCAGGTTAAGTATGAAGAGTTAAAACTTGATATTCGCACTGAAGACACTGACTTTGACAACATGTGCGGTCAAACCTACATAACAAGAACGGAAGAAGTAAGACCGGTTCGGGTGGCAATGGGGGTATCACAATTGGAATTCCAAGAGGTCTGGCAAGATGTCTTTAATCATCCGGTGGTAGAAGAAAAACCAAAGCAAAAAAATGTGGGGATCTTAATTTTTGACAATGTGGAAGCACAGGACTTGGCAGGCGTTTTTGAAGTCCTTGGTGCCGCACGAATGAAAGCGAATGAAAATAGGCCCCAGTTTAACGTGTTCACAGTGGCTAAAAGTCTTGATCCTGTGAAGTCAACGGCAGGCCCTCCTGTACCGGGATCAAAAGAAAGTGTCCTTGAAATAAAGCCAAATTATACCCTTGATCAACATCCTAAAATTGATATTTTGTTGATTGTAGGAGGACAGGCTATTGATGATATTCTTAGCAAAGAAGCCAAAGATCCTCTTTATACTGAATGGATTAAAACAGTTGAGAAGAAAGCCCAGTATGTTGCGGGATTTTGTTCAGGTGTGATGCTCCTTGCGACCACAGGCCTTCTCAAAAATCTTAAAGTGACCACCCACCACACCCGTTTCCATCAGCTGCAAAAGCTGAGTGATGACAAGGGATACGGTCTGGAAGTGGTGGACACAAGGGGTGGTGAAAACTACATTCATGAAAGCCATTCTAAATTCATGACTTCGGGTGGAGTTCACTGTGCCATAGCCCAGGCCGTTCATATTGTAGCCCTCATCCAAGGCATAGATGCAGCCCAAGATCTTTGTAAGGATGTTTTAGAATATACCATACCAAGAGGGCGATACTGTGTTCCAAAAGATTTCCCTCAGCCAAGGCACATGGATCCAAGAGACTTTGTGCTTGGTTTTTCCCATGTGAATGTGATTGTGGCTGATGTGAAAATGATGGATGAAGCCACAGACTTTTACAAGCGTGTCCTCGGATTTGAAGAAGCATGGACACTATGGTTGCCTCCAGAAACAAACCAGCACTTTGCAGCAGATGCTGGGTTTGATGATTGCAAAGTCCTCGTTAGATTCTTGTATCATCCAAATGCTCAAATCCATCTCGAACTGATGATGTATGAGTATCCAAAAGGGGAGCAGGAAATTCACTACCATAAAACCAATGATGTTGGTGGGATTAGACATGTCGCCCTTGAAGTTTCAGATGCTGTGGCGGCGTACAACTGGCTAAAAGACCAAGAGGGGGTCACCATGATCAAGCCCGTTCGTGAAGGCTATGGTCCCCCTCAAAAGCTAACACCAGACCCACAAACCTTCTTCTACTGGTTGGATCCATATGGGGTTCAGTGGGAATTTGAGCAAGGGCGACCGATGGAAAGGGTCATCAATGGCATTGTAGGGTAAAAGAGGCTGTATGATCCAGGGAATTTTGGATCATACAGCTTTTATTTTATATCTGCTTCTGTCTGCAAGACATGAAGTTTTGATGGAGATGGACCATGACAAAAGCCTTCTTTTCATTATACGGCAGGGGAGATTCAAGGAATAATAGATAAAAAAGATAAAATTCAGTAAAAATAGTTGCAAACAGTGGTGTTTGAAAAACTTTTGATATATAATAAAGTAGATGTGGAGTCTGAAAATGAGCAGAAACCAGTAATTTCAGTTGGTTGAACCAAATCTGGAACTGTTGATTTTGAGACTGTGCATATATTTGACATAGAATGCCAGGGAACACACGCATGGTCTTTTGGTCAATGAAGTAGACTCAAAGTTCATAGGCGAGTTTCATGAAAATTCTGAATAGGAAATTTTGAATTTATGCGGATATCCGCTTTCGAAAGAATAAGCTGAAAGTAATCACCCATCGGTGCGAAAAAGTGGCATTGGTGTAATGAATTGCGTACGAGGAGGTTAACATTGTCAAAGTTCATAGTAGAAAAGAGTGAGCCTTTAAAGGGAACAATCAGGGTGAACGGGGCGAAAAACTCAGTGCTGGCTTTACTGCCTGCAACGCTTCTAACTGCTGAGCCTTGTGTTATAGATGAGGTGCCTAATCTGAGAGATGTAGGCGTTATGTCTGAACTTTTGACAGTTTTGGGCGCTAAAGTAAAAAAAGAGGGCGACAAAATGGAAATTTGTGCAGAAAATCTGACAAGCCATGAAGCACCATATGAGCTTGTTCAGCAAATGCGCGCATCTTTCTATGCAATGGGACCACTGCTAGCACGCTATGGTGTGGCCCGTGTTTCTCAGCCCGGTGGATGTGCCATTGGAGCAAGGCCGATTGATTTACATTTAAAAGGTTTTACAGCCCTTGGTGCAGAAGTCGAACTCGGTCATGGATATGTTGAAGCCAAGGTGGAAGGACGCCTAAAAGGCGCTGAGATTTATCTTGATTTTCCAAGTGTTGGTGCAACGGCAAACATCATGATGGCGGCTGCCCTTGCTGAAGGTCAGACAATTATTGAAAATGCTGCCGAAGAACCAGAAATCATCGATCTTGCAAACTTCATGAACAAGATGGGGGCATCTATTAAGGGTGCTGGGACAGATACAATCCGTGTGACGGGTGTTGAGAAACTGAACGGCGCCATGCACGAAGTTATCCCTGATCGAATTGAAACAGGTACATATATGGTTGCAGCAGCTATAACAGGCGGCGACCTTATGATAGAGAATGTTGTTACAAGTCATTTAAAGCCGATTATAGCAAAGCTTAGAGAGTGTAATGTTCAGATTGAAGAATATGAAGATGCCATCCGCGTAAGGGGCAAGGCAGACTTTACGTCAGTGGACATTACGACACTTCCGTATCCAGGTTTTCCAACAGATATGCAGGCACAGTTTATGGCTTTAATGGCTTATTCTGAAGGAACAAGTGTCATCAATGAGACTGTGTTCGAAAACAGATTCATGCATGTTGCGGAACTTAGCAGAATGGGTGCGAATATTAAAATTGAAGGCCATAGCGCTGTGATTCAAGGCACTAAGAAACTTCAAGGGGCTCAAGTTAAAGCAACGGATTTAAGAGCTGGTGCAGCCCTGATCCTAGCTGGTCTTGTTTCAGAAGGTGAAACAGAGATTAGTGAAATCCGCCACATCGATAGAGGCTACGTCCAAATCGAGAAAAAACTGGGTGCTGTTGGTGCTAGAATTAGACGTGTTGAAGAAACAAACTAATGGTAGTTTAATATCCAGAATTTAAAAGGCATTTATGAAGTATGCTAATACTGCAAATGCATTGGGATTAGAATTTTGACGTGGAAGGTGGATCGGGATGTTCGGATTTGGTGCGGAAATAGGAATAGATTTGGGGACAGCCAGCGTTCTTGTATACATCAAGGGTAAGGGAATTGTCCTTCAAGAACCATCGGTTGTTGCAATCGATAGAAACACAGACAAGGTTCTGGCTGTTGGGGCTGAAGCAAGAAAAATGCTTGGTCGTACACCTGGAAACATTGTTGCAATTCGTCCACTCAAGGACGGGGTTATTTCAGATTATGAAGTGACTGAGAGAATGCTTAGACACTTTATCAATAAAACATGTGGAAGAAGAAGATTCTTTAAGCCTAAGATCATCGTATGTGTTCCAAGTGGTGTAACAGAAGTTGAGAAACGTGCAGTTATTGATGCCACTATGGAAGCGGGTGGTGGACGGACGTTCTTAATTGAAGAACCGATCGCTGCTGCAATTGGCGCAGGTCTTGATATCACTAAGCCTGATGGCAATATGGTCATAGATATTGGTGGCGGTACAGCGGATATTGCTGTTATTTCACTAGGTGGTATTGTTGTAAGCAAGTCTATTAAAGTGGCTGGTGATAAGTTTGATGAAGCCATTATTAAATATATGAGAAAGGCCCATAACCTTCTTATTGGTGAGCGTACAGCTGAAGAGCTTAAAATCAACATTGGGACGGCAGCCCCAAGACCAAAGGCCATCAAAATGGATTGTCGTGGTCGTGACCTTATCACAGGTCTGCCAAAAAACATCACCGTAACGAGTGATGAAATGCTTGAAGCCCTTCATGAACCAGTGAATGCAATCAGCGATGCTGTTCATGCTGTTCTTGAAAAAACACCGCCTGAGCTTGCATCAGACATTAGCTCACGAGGTATTGTCATGACAGGTGGCGGGGCCCTTTTACATGGCCTAAACAAGCTGCTTGAAAAGCGTACAGGCATTCCAACATATATTGCAGAGGAAGCCATTTCCTGTGTGGCTAAAGGCACGGGCATGTCCCTAGAACATCTTGATGTTCTCGAGAAGTCCATGATTACAAACCGTAAAAATGCACGGGCTTACTAAGCCATTAAACGAATGAATAGTACCCCTTCACACTTGTGTGGGGGTATTTTTATTGAAAAATTATAGGAATTTCAAGAATTCGACAATTTTCTTATGAATTTTTAATCATTGCCTAAGGGGATTGAAAGAATTTTAGGGTTTAATATAAATAGGGTAAGTGATTTCAGCAAAGATTGATTTTAAATTTGAAATGTAAAATATATGTTAGGACACAAAGTGAGTGGAAGTGATGTTAGGAGACTGAATATGAGAACTTTAATCCTGTATTCAAGCAAATATGGATTCACCGAAAAAGTGGCAAAACGCCTGGGTGAGCATATGGACAACGATGTTGTTTTGAAAAACTGCACAAAAGATTTTTCTATTGATCTTACAAAGTTTGATAATGTTATTATTGGTTCTTCTATCTATGTTGGAAAACCAAGTGTGACAGTTCTAGATTTTTGTGAGAGCTACCAGCGACTGCTTATGAATAAGAAGCTGGGCTTCTTTGTTACAGGCATCCGTCAGGAAGAGGCCAAAGGTGTTATCCATGAGAACTTTCCAGAAGACCTTGTAAAACACGCCAAAGTCAAAGGCTATTTCGGCTATGGATTCGATTTTGACAAAATGCACTTTCTTGATAAGGTCATCACCCGGATTGTTGTCAAGAAAAGTGAGTCACAAGAGAAGATTCATCATTTAGAAATCGAGAAATTTGCAAATGCATTCAAATAGCCTGACAAATCGTAAAAAATATTGATAAATCAATGAAAAACACTAAAGACATAAGGCCTTCCGTCCGATAATCTATGTGAGATAACGATTATTGAAAACGGGAGGCTTTCTCATGATCCGCGGATTATATATTTCAGGCACATCAATGATAACAAACAGTAAGAAAATGGATGCCATTAGTAATAACATAGCAAATATTGAGACTGCAGGTTTCAAAAGAGATGATGTGACAACAGAATCATTTAATGCCGTGTTAATGGGGAAGTTCAACGGTTCCAAATATTCCATAGAAGGTTTACCGCAGGGTGTTAATGTGGAAGAAGGTCGTGATGGATACGAAGGTTCCACCGACATTGGCTACTTCAGAGTGAGCACAGATACTGGGGTGAGTCATAATAAAGAGGTTCGATTTAGTGTTGATGAAGAAGGGTATTTATCAACGTATTATTTAAATAGTGACAGGAGTAAAAACTGGAACTTGGGAGATAGACTCCTAGGCGCAAGTGGTAACTTTATTCAAGTGGGCGCAGAAGGCAACTTTAATATTACCGAGACCGGTGAAGTTACAGTTGGTGGAGAAACCATAGATCGCTTGGTGTCAGGAACAGACAGACGGGTTATCGGGACCCTTTCAGCAGGTGTTAAACTGGAACGTATATTTACGGATTTTACCCAGGGACAGCTTAGACGAACTGAAAAACCACTTGATTTTGCCCTTGAAGGCGACGGTTTTTTTGTTATAAACACACCATTTGGTGAAGTGTTAACCCGTGATGGACATTTTAAAACAGATGCTTCACGTAGGCTTTTAACAACAGAAGGGTATCCTGTTCAAGGCTTCAACGGAGATATAATTATTGAGGACACAGACATTGCCACAAATGAGTTTGGAGAAATAATATACGGCAATGAAATTATAGATAAATTTCAACTGGTTGATGTGACCAACAAAGGCGATCTTGTAAAAATGGGTGGAGGCTATTACCGCATGAAAGAGGAGCCGGTTGGAGAAATGAAGGATTTTGAAGGTTCTGTTCGACAGCATTTTGTGGAACAGTCCAACGCGGATTCCATTACAGAAATGATTAATATGATGACACTTCAGAGAAATTATGAAGCCAGTCAGCGCGTGATTACAACACATGATACGATACTTGATAAGGCCGTTAATACGATTGGTCAAGTGAGGTAGTAGGGAGGATTAACCATGAAAGCTATGTGGTCAGCCGCTTCAGGCATGAAAGGTCTACAACTTAAAATTGATACAATCTCGAATAACTTAGCAAATGTCAACACAGTTGGCTATAAAAAGCAACGTCTGGAATTTCAAGATATGCTTTATGAGAAATTGTCATCGGACAGTTTTCTAGATGGTGAAGGCAGACCTGTTGCCCTTGAAATTGGACATGGTGTTTTGCCATCAGCCACTTCAAGAACATTCACAAACGGAAACTTTGAACAAACAGATGGAGAACTTGATGTTGCCATCAATGGCGACGGATTCTTTGTCTTAAACAATCAAAACGGAGAAGAACGCTATACCCGTGATGGTGGATTTAAAATCAGCATCACAAATGGTTCAGCCTTTCTTACCACAACGGATGGTTACTTTATCCAAGGTGAAGGTGGAGACATTGATTTAGGTGAAAATGTCAGGTCGGTTTCCATTGATAAGAACGGTAATATTTCTGTTCTTAGAAATGATGAAGAAGTGGAAGAGGTTATTGACAAGCTTCAGGTTGTTAAATTTGCAAACCCTCCAGGACTAGAAGCTCTAGGGAATAACTTATACCAGTCTACAGCGGCTTCAGGGGAAGCATCCGAACTTGAAGATGGTGATGCAGAAGTCCTTCAAGGATTTATTGAAACATCCAATGTTGATGTCGTTGAAGAGATGATCAATTTGATCACAGCTCAAAGAGCCTATGAAGTTAACTCAAAGACCATCCAAACAGCTGATTCCATGCTTGAACTTGCAAGTCGATTGAAACGATAGAGGTGACCGTGTATGAGAATTGACAATTCAGCTCTTTTGACAGGAAGCCTATCAGATCAGGTGTCCTCGAAGAAGGAGGAAGAAAAGTTAAAGTCATTTTCTGACACCTTTGAAAAAGCAAAAGACAGTGGTGATGCTGATAAACTTCGCAAGGCCTCAGAGCAGTTTGAAGCATTTTTTATCAACGAGATTTTCAAGACCGTGCGAAAGTCATCTGACTGGGGAGAGAACCTTATCGAAAAATCTCACGCCCGAAAGAATTTTGAAAGCATGCATGATGAAAAGTTAGCGGATGAAATTTCATCAGGACAGGGCATTGGCATCAGTGATATGATCTTTAAGCAAATGTCAAAGCGCTATGGAATCGGAGATGAGGCTATAGCTTCAGAGCAAGTGAGTCAATCTGATCAAGATAAAGATCAAAAGAATGATTCAGAAGACAGGCCTGCAAAACTCGACATAAAAGGTTAGGTATTGAATGACTCTTTCATAGTATAAAGGTACAATCCTACGTCGTTTTAAGATAAAAATAAGTTTTCTGAGCCTGTATGAAATATAAATGCAAAATTTTAAATAATACGGGTATATATAGAATAGACCAAAACCATGAATTTTAATAATTCATGGTTTTTAAGTTTGAAGCTTATTTACAGATGCGATTTTTACAGGATTTAAGTGTTTTTATAATAGTGAAAAAGGACCATGAAAAAGCTGGGGGCATATGTTGATGAACCTCAAGTAACTGATGATGGTCTGACTCAGTGTCATACATGCTTGTTTAAGGTGGTTTACTAGATATAGAGGTGTTGAAGATGAGAATGCATTTGGATCAAGAATGTGCACATGAATTATACTTTGAATTTGAAGTGACGGTGCCTGTTGAAAAGGTATGGAAGATATTGACGACAGAAGCTGGGCTAAAGAGTTTCTTTTCCCCCCCATGTGGAGGCACAGTTTTATCCTGGTGGAAACTTTGTCATCTTGTTTGATATGGAAGCGCCAGAAGGACAAAGAGGGTCTGAAGGCATGCATATTCTAGCTATGGAAGAGAACAGGTTTCTATCTTTCACATGGAATTCTCCACCTGTTATCCAGTCTTTGAGAGATCAAATGACAACTGTGCTTATTCACTTGGAACCGACCAAAGAGGGGACCTTGATCATATTTCGAAATGTTGGGTATGGCTATTCAAAAGAATGGCAAAAATCTAGAGCTTATTTTGAAAATGCTTGGGGGAACATTGTTCTTCCACGGCTCAAATATGCCCTGGAATCTGGACCTTATAACTGGGTCACAAGACCAAAACTACCTGAGATGGACTATAAGTAGGTTGTCTTATGAAAATGAAGATGTGAATTCTTCTGGAGAAATGAATGCTTATCGTGTATAATGAAACAAATAGCACCAGGTAATAAAAACTGGTATCAATGGAGGCGTATTATGTTAAACACGATAGAAATTCAAAAGATAATCCCGCACAGATATCCATTTCTTTTAGTGGATCGTATATTAGAATTCGTACCTGGAGAAAGTGCAGTGGGTATAAAGAATGTCACAATGAATGAACCTTATTTCCAGGGGCATTTCCCGGGCAATCCACTCATGCCTGGTGTACTAATAGTTGAAGCTTTGGCACAGGTTGGTGCAGTTGCGCTCATGAGCCTTGAGGAGAACAAGGGTAAATTGGCCGTCTTTGCAGGAATTGATAATGTAAGATTTAAAAAACAGGTGACACCTGGTGACACCCTTCGTATGGAAGTGAAAATTGAGTCTATGCGCAGAGGTATTGGAAAAGGATCAGCTGTTGCCTATGTGGATGATAAGGTGGCTTGCAAAGGCACCATAATGTTTGGAATTGTTGATCAACCAGAGTAAAGTCAAGCGGACTGATATTTTTCAGACAGGGTTGAACATGGTTTGATTGTGTTTGGATGTTAAAAATTAAGTGTCGAAATTTGGGGATGTTGCTATAAACATCCTCATTTTTGTGTTTTTGACCATCAGGAATTCCAACTTGTGGTATACTAACAAGTGGGCGATACAAGCACTTACACAAGACAATACTCGAGAACATCTCTTGTTTTTAGATTATTTTTATTAAGAGGTCATATTCATTTCAGACATCCAATTGCATGGATCATACTTGAGATCATCCTGTTACTGGATCTGAAATTAAAATATAATCAAGGACAATATGGGGAAACATAAATTCCGGGCTCATGATTTATCCTCAAAAAAGTCCATCAAGTGCATGGACTGGACTTTTAAGGGTAAAAATTATCGGTAAAGCACAAAGATCAGCAAGCGGATTGCAAGTCTTCGGTCGACAAGACATATCACACATGTGTAATAGTTTATTTGTGACTATTCATGGTCTGGGTGTGGTCTTGAACTGTCATCTTGCAGTTGCCTAAAGTGAAAAGGGGTTTGAAAATGAGTTACAGAGAATATTATGAAGCATGGCTGAACAATTCGTATTTCGATGATGCATTTAAAAAAGAACTCAAGTCGATCAGTCAAGATGAAAAAGAAATCGAGGATAGATTCTTCAAGGATCTTGAATTTGGAACAGGCGGTATGCGTGGTGTTATTGGCGCAGGCCGAAATAGAATGAACAAATATGTTATTAGAAAAGCTTCACAAGGATTTGCAAATTACCTGATGGGTGAGAACACTGGAGACCTATCTGTCGTTATAGCCCACGATTCCCGTAGGATGTCACCGGAATTTTCCCTTGAGACGGCACTGGTTATGGCGGCCAATGGTATCAAGGCTTATATTTTTGACAGCCTTCGAACAACGCCTGAACTATCTTATGCTGTTAGACATTTAGGGGCATCAGGTGGTGTCGTGGTCACTGCAAGTCACAATCCGCCAGAGTATAACGGCTATAAAATATACGGGGAAGATGGTTGTCAACTTGTGCCTGAAAAAGCGGATAAAGTTGTGGATGAAGTGAGCTCTATTCAAGACTATTCCACAATCAAACACATGTCAGAGCAAGAGGCAAGAGAAAAAGATTTGCTTGTCGTTCTAGGAGATGACCAAGACACGGCATATGTTGAGATGATCAAGACACATATAAAGCGCGACCTTGACCAAAGCATTAAATCTGACTTAAAAATTGTATACAGTCCTCTACATGGAACAGGTGCAAGAGCGGTTGAACGTGTTCTTAGGGAAACGGGATACACAGGTTTCATTCCAGTTAAGGAACAGATGGTGCCTGATAGTGAGTTTTCAACACTACGACTGCCAAATCCAGAAGAGCCAGATGCCTTTGATATGGGTGTTGAATACGCTAAAAGATCGGATGCGGACATTATTGTTGCAACGGATCCTGATTGTGATCGTGTCGGTGTTATGGTAAAGCATGAAGGAAAATACGAACTCTTAAATGGCAACCAGACGGGTGCCCTTCTTGTAGACTATGTCTTGTCATCCATGAAGGAGATGCCAAAGAATCCTGTAATCATAAATACAATTGTCACATCAACAATTGGCGAAGTGATTGCAAATAAGTATGGAGTCGGGTCTATGAGCACTTTAACAGGCTTTAAATTCATCGGTGAAAAAATTCGAGAGTTTGAGAAGACGGGCAGTCATACATTTATCATGGGTTATGAAGAGAGTTATGGCTATCTGATCGGTACAGATGTGCGAGACAAAGATGCCGTTGTATCCACAATGATGGTGGCTGAAATGGCAGCCTATTATAAGTCACAAGGGAAGAGCCTGTATGAGCGTCTGAACGAAATTTTTGAAGAGGTGGGCTATTACCTTGAAGACCTTGTTGCCGTGACAATGAAAGGCAAGGAGGGAATGGAGCAGATCGCAAAAATTATGAATCACATGCGAAATGATGCCCCTTCAAGCTTTGATGGAACAAGTGTCAAGCGTGTTTTAGATTGCCAAGCGGAAGGCACAGGTCTTCCTAAGTCCAACGTGCTCAAGTACTTCTTGGAAGATGGATCTTGGTTTGCTATTAGACCATCGGGAACAGAGCCTAAAATTAAGTTCTATTTCTCTGCCAAATCGGATTCAAAGGAAGCTGTAAAAGCTAAAATTGAATCTCTTAAATCAGAGGTTGCTAAACTCGTTGAAAATATTTAAGTTAAATGATCTAAAAAATATATGATGTGGTGACAGGCTGATAGGCAAATGCTTATCAGCCTTTTACCTGACCACTATGAATGTTATAATACCTTGAGACAGATAAATGGGTTTTACCCATATAATAAATAGTAGGCGATATGAAAATCGCTCAATAGAGAAAGCTGGATAAACATGAAAAATAGACTCAACCTGACTGTCATTGAAGGTGGTTATGGACGAAAACTGCATAGCGGATACCATTTTTTACGTGCTAGGGCGACAAATACAAGGCTTATGGGCGTGGTGGGTGTTCATGTTGTTTGGCAAAAATCCGAGGAAGAGTATTTTCATGAGCTTTATCATCTGGATTACGAGTCATATGGAATCGATGGGTATGAGTACTATATTAATCCTGATGAAGCGTTTTTAAATGAGCAAATCATGAGTATGATGGGTGGACTTGGTGGAGACTTTGTTTCCCTAGAAGCGAAAGATGTTCGAATTATGCTTCAGTCTGCTGTTGCAGTTGCGCCAGAATGTCTGGGAGAGTACCCAGAAATCGAAGAGGCTTTCCCGAATGTCAATAAGACAGCCATCTATAATGCTGATGAGTATGATGTGATCTGCAGAGCCTTGTCCCCTGAAACAAAAGCTTATGGAACCATCCATTACTTTATGATGCGTACGGTGGGACATGATTGGTCTGGACGTCGGGCTTTATGGAATAAGACAGAAAGCAATGCAGAATTTCGAAGTTTAACAGTGTCGCCGAGCACCTTGATTCGTGAGTCCATAAAGACCATTTCAGAAGGCCTTTACGAGGTCACATCATTGATTGACGGACAAACAGGATATTATATGTATATTTCTGAAATTGCTCTGAATGAATCAAGCACATCTTTCAAGGTCAAGTCCGCTGAAATAGTTCAGGGGATGAAAGTTTCATCTATAGAAGCAGCTATGATGCTCAAGAAGAAAGAGTTCATATCTGTTTATACGCTCCTTGATGAGAATTTTGGATTTGATTTAGAGGACAAGTATCCAGAGCTTATGGCCAATGAGCACGAGGCTGGTGTCCTTTATTCTAGATTTAAAGACAACAATGACCATGTGGAGCATTCAATTTTCTACTTAAGTGGGGACATTCTTGGACTTTATTACATAACTGACGAAAATCAAATGCTGATCAGCAGCTTCAGTGAAGAAAGTCTTGAGCAAATTGAATCAGAACTCCTAAACTGGAGCGGGGATAAACTGATTCGGCCAGCCGGACAGTTTGTCATTGATGTGCCTCTTTTGTATGATTTCGTAAACAGCGGCTATGGGGATTTCTTTGATTTTCTTAATGGAGAAGAGTAGGTGAAAAAATGGTAGGTATGGAACAGGTTCTCGTCCTATTTTTGCTGATCGTGGCGGGGATTATTATTAAAAAGAGAGGCATTGTAACAGAACATATTAATAAAGAAGTGAGCAGTCTCGTTATCAATGTTTGCTTGCCAGCTTTTATATTGTCATCTATGGCCTTTGACTTTTCTGTGGAAGTCCTTATAAATAGTGGCATGCTTGTATTTTTATCCTTTACCATCTACGGCGTGTCTATTGTACTGGCCAAGCTTTTGAATAGGGCTCTAAAAATTAAAGGGGCGGCTCGAGATGTTTATGAATACATAGCAGTGTTTTCAAACTGTGGTTTTATGGGCTATCCAGTCCTGCATGCGGCCTTTGGTGAAGAAGCTGTCTTTTATGCGGCTATATATAATCTGTCCTTTTCTGTCCTCGTTTGGTCTTATGGGGTCTTCATCATGCAGCGGTCTCATCGGGAAGATGCTGTAAAGCGATCGGTTCTTTCCATCATCAAGTCATCCATTAATCCAGCCATGATTGCTGTTTTTATTGGTTTCACCTTATTTTTGATAGGCATTAAACTGCCAGGCCCACTGTTCAAAACCGTGAAAATGATAGGGAGTGCAACAACACCACTCTCTATGATGTTTATAGGTTTTATTCTGGCTGAAGTTCATCCGAAAGAACTACTTAGTGACTGGAAAGACTATGTGCTGACACTTCATAGACTGGTTGTCATACCCCTGCTTGTCTTTTTCGGACTGAAGGCTTTCGGGGTGAGTGGTATAACGCTTGTGATTCCTGTGGTTGTGGCTGCCATGCCGGCTGCTGCAAACTCAGCCATAATAGCATCAAAATATAAGTCGGATTTTAAACTGGCTTCCAAGCTTATTTTCATAACAACACTGCTGTCTATTGTGAGTATTCCTATTATGATTGGTCTTGTACAGTAGAAATTAAGAGGGCGTTAAGTCATGCAATCACATTGCATGGCTTTTTTTATGCAATAGTTTAAAAATCACTTTTAGTCAATTTTGTATCAATTGAAACACTAGAATATTAGAACTATAAAAAAGGAGATATCCCACTGGATATCTCCTTTTTAAGTGATAACTATTTACGTTTCTTATTCATCAAAACTCAAAAATGTCACCTTTTCAACCTGAGGAATATCGCCATCAAAATCGAAAAGCAGTTCCGTATCATCGTTCTTTTTATAGGTCACATACCAGAGACCATCAATCACATCAAGGGTGTCATTACTTCCTGGTGATACAATGATAACCCGTTTGCCTAAGTCGGTACGAAGTTGATTGAGTTTATCCTCAAAGAGTTTTTTATCAAAATTATTCTTGAAACTATATGAGGCACTCATCATGACAACCACATCCTTGGTTGTCTCACTAGGTGCAAAGTTTAGGATGCTGTTCCAGCCTTCCACCTGACTGGTGCGATTGATAAAACGACCGTCATTGTTAACAGATAAAATTTCTGTTGTTTCATTTAAGGTTTTTATCACTCTGTTCCCAGAAAGTTGAGTGGTGGAGGTTACGGCAGGAGACGGTGTCTGTGATGTTTTTGCATCGCCACTTTTCTCTGTGTCACTCTCATCACTATCCACTTCTGATTCTGTTTGATCTTTGTCCTCTTTCATTTCAATAACGAGATCTGCTGTATCGGGATCAAGTGTTTTAAATTGATAGGGTGAATCACTGGTTGCATTGAGATTTTCAGGTGGAGCGGCAGTCACAACGGCTTCTAGATCATCAAAGACAATGACCCCTGCATCTCGTATGGCTGGATCAGTCTCGACCAAATAGAGTCGATTTAAAGTCTTGAACTCATATCCGACAGGAAGAGATGCTTCGACCTTTTTCCAGCCTGTCCAGTCCACATTTTTAGTAAAATCGATGGTATGAACCTTTCCTGTTGTGTCCGTGACCTTGCCTCTTAGCCAGTGGTTGTTAGCATAGTCACCAAATACCCAAAGACCTATTTTCTTTGTATTTTCTGGTAGACTTAGACCGTCATCACCGAATTTGACATAGGCCGCCCGTGTGGCTGTGTCTTTCTTAAAGTCGTACTGTAGTGTACCACCCAATTTACCACTGCGGGCAAAGTTTGTAAGGGCATAGGAACCAGTCACGTTTTCAGGGTAGGCGACAAAAGTACCCAGTTCTTTTTCAAAATCATAAAGGGGCTCAGCACTTTCTCCAACCCCGAGAGACATGAATGCACTGGCATCGCCAAGACTGAATCGCACGTAACCACTTCCGGGTTCAGTTACGGTGTACCTTGAATCCACTAAAGCACCATGAACACCTGACTGGAGTATATCAACATCCTTTACTTTCAAAGGCGCTGAAAATCCGTTTTTATCATAACCTGTTAGTGATACATTTAAGGATTCCCCAGGCATCAAACGTGCGGTCTGAGGATAAACAGATATTCGAACCGGCTTACCAATGACCTCTGTTGTGATTTGTCCTGAGGCTTTCCCTTGTTGAACATGTATGGTGAGTGTGCCCGCCTCAAGTGGGATCACTTCGCCGTCTACTATCTTATGGTCAATACCAAAGGCCTCTATTTCAAGGGCATCACTAGAAAGCTCAACGGGATGGTAGTTCTTATCAATGCCTTTTAGGGAGAGGTCAATGCTTGACCCTGTAAAGTACCGCTCCTGTGAGGCCTGGATTAAGATTTGGTCAAGTGGGCCTTTTTCACCAATGTTTTTAATACCAATGCCGTTGTGAATACGTCTTTCTGTGCCATCTGATGGATGGTTTATAATCTCTAAGTTTGTCTCACCAAGAGACTTGGTTACCATTTCTGAGGATCCGCCTCCATCTAAGTTGATAGCGTTGTAGGCCCCTGCCTCAGCCATTAGGTAAGCCAGCTCGGTTTGAGTCATGCCAGTAAAATCGCCATGGCGTCCATCAATTGTCGCAAGAAACAGTTTGGTGTTGTCCTGGGAAAAACCCAGTGCAGATCGAGGGTGACGACCGGATATATTTAGGGAAAAGTCCGTTTCCGGTACACCTTCAGTCAAAATTTTAGCCCCACCGCCAATGGCCTGGTCAAGATGGCTGATGAAGCCACCTTCTTTGAGTTCCACTTTGTCACCAACTTTAAAATTGCTGTGAATCTGAGGAATGAGTGTGCCCACAGCTGAGACGATATATCCATCTTCAGGGATTTTCTGAGGGGATGGGTCGAGGGCTATAGAAACGATGGTGTCATCGACAACGACCATTTCAATGACAGATTCTGAGTTGGTGTTGCCAATACTGGCATTTCCCCAGTTGCGATCAAAGACTATGGCCCTGTCATACTGTAAATAGGGTTTGTTTTTATAGGTGATATCCAGGCTGAATCCATCTTTTGTAAGCTTAGTGGATTCCCCTAGTACTTTGGCAATATATGATCGGCCATCATCAAGTTGTAAATAGGTGTAAAACCGATCATCGTGAATGGATGAAGTGATGTACTCACCATCCTTTACAACCATACCAAGTGTTGATTGCCCCTGAGTATCAAAGAAATCGCCATTGATGGCAGCCACAACGTCATCTTCTGATTTTGCCAAGTCCATAAGTGTCGCCTTTTGAGAGATATACTCAGGTAAGAGGACTGTTGATTTCACAGAAGGGTTTGTTAAATCAATTGTGACCAGATTGACATTAAACCATCCGCTATCAGTCATTCTTTGCTCCTGGGTTAGCGTGACACCAGGGGCAAGGGCTGATGTACTGGAATATGTATGGTAGAGCTTGTTGTATGCAAAAGAAGCGGGAGAGGAAACTGCCAGTGCAATTGCCATCAGTGCCGCAATAATTTTAGTGTAGTATTTCATAATATGTTCCCACCTTTCAAGACCATTATAACCCTTTAGTATTACGAAATAGAGTGTAAGCAGTTACAATTGAATTACAATCAAATAACACTTTGCCTTTATAAAATAAGAGTCTAGGGGGCCAACTTCTGTTGGCCCCCTAGACTCTTAAGTTAAAATCTTGGCGTGCTTTGTCTTGCAAATAAGGCTTTTATCCAAGATTTATATTTGACGTTTTCATTCCCAGCTTCTTATTCATTTAAAGAAGGGGAATTTTCTCAAAAATTGATGCGGCAAAGGTGCTTCCTGCAGTGATGACAAATGCAGCAATAAGGTTGCCAAGTAAAATGGCGAAAAAACTTCGTTTAACCTTCATGCCGAATATGGAGGCGGCCATACTGCCGGTCCAAACCCCTGTTGTTGGAAGGGGCACTGCCACAAATAGCATAAGGCCGTAGAAGGAGTACTTGTCAAAGTTTTTAGCTCTTTTTACCGTGCGGTTGACAATCCAATCAAGAAACTTTTCCGCCCACTTAAACCGCCTCATAAATTCTAGAACGGGCTTCATGCCAAATAAAATAAATGGCACCGGAAGCATACTTCCAATAAAGGAGATTGTGGCCGATGTTAGAGGGTCAAGTCCCATAACCATACCTGCAGGAATGGCCCCTCTAAGTTCTATGATGGGCATTGCTGCAAGCAGCAGCAGTTTAAACTCTTTAAGTAACAGTTGCATTAAATCCATGATTTCACCTGCTTTTACTAATTTTTGGCTCGTTTGATTATAACAAACGCCAAGTGTCTTTACAATCAATCTAGAAGCCTTGTTACTGAATTATAATGACTTTGACAAAACGGTGACCTGAAGAGGGCGTTTGAAAGTCGAATATGAACAATATAATGATTAAGCTTATAGAGGTAAAGAGGGTTCAAATCTGAAAAAATATATAAAAGTCATTTGAAGAGTAGAAAGTCTAAGAGTATGCTGATAGAATGAGAGGGATAAAAATAGTGACAAAAAATGGGGGATAATATGATAAAATGCATGATCGTGGATGATGAAAAACCAGCTCGTGATGAGCTTCGGTTTTTGCTTGAAGATTTTGAGGATATAGAAGTTGTTAGAGAAGCAAGCAGTGGGCCTGATGCTTGTCAGTATCAAAAGGAAGACCCTGTAGACTTGGTTTTTTTAGATATAAATATGCCTGTTATTACTGGGGTGCGGGTGGCGGAGAAATGGATGAGTGGTGACAATCCTCCTATGATTGTTTTCACAACAGCTTATGATGAATTTGCAATTCGGGCCTTTGAGCTGAACGCCGTGGACTACCTGCTTAAACCAATAAGTGGCGAGAGATTAAGAGGCGCCATAGAAAAGGCTAGGGAAAGAAATATTGTTCATAACAAGCAGTCTATTAAAGCTGTGATAGAAAAAATGGATGCAGACCATGTGTATGAAGTGGATAAGATTTGTCTTGAAAATGGAGGCAAGTTTATACCCGTTGAAACTTGCGACATTATTTACGCAACCATAGTGGATAAGCACACAACCATTTATACGGTTAAGGGTATATTCACCTATGCCCATTCCCTAAGTCATTTAGAGGAAAAACTCCATAATGATAGATTTTTTAGATCGCACAGGGCCTACTTAATGAATGTTGATTTTGTTGAAGCCATTGAGCCTTGGTTCAATAATACATATATGGTTAAGATGAAGTTTTTCGATGAAAAAGTGCCTGTGGCACGAAATCAGATAAAGTCCTTTAAAGAAACATTTCATTTATAGAAGTCATATAAGAAGTCATAATAAAAAGTCCTACTAAAAAGTCCTATACATAATTATACAGAATGAATTATGAAACCACTTATGTGCCCTAGATGGCATTTTATCCTCAAAAGAATGTTGTTCAGTCAAAGAAATGTGCTTTTCGCAGGGGATGTCTTAACAGGGAAAAAAACCTATGATACAATGCAGTCGCCTGATAAAGTCAGGCGCACATCATTAGGAACCTCATCCCCCAAAGAAGGAGGTTCTCCCCCTATTTCAATGATTGTGACCTATTTAACATCATTAATCTAACTACATGTTGTAGTTATACCTCAAACACATGGCGACCTCCCCCGGTCGCTTTTGTGTTTTTTGAAGGTCGCTCAAAAAGAAAGTCTATTAAAAGCTTGATTTATGAGTGGTGACGTGGATAAAAAAAGAATGAGTAGAATTGAAGAAACTTGTGTATGAATCATATAGAGTTGTAGATGCTAAATGCAAAGTTGATTTGCCGCGAAATTTTACGTTTTTTTATGAAACAAAGTGGGAAATCAGAAGATTGATAAGGTGAAAGTAAGTGTTTTCAACGTTTTATCTTAAGTGTTTGTTCAATATTTTAAATATCGAAAAATGTTTGACTAAACAAAATTGTTGTGTTACAATCGCTTAGTAAAAAGTTCATAGGTTTTACACCTTATTATGAGTGACTGAGGGAATGGGCCCGATGACGTCCGGCAACCGGTAGTAACACGGTGCTAAATCCCACAGAGTGATCTGGAAGATGAGGTGCAAATTATAATTTGCAAACAACCTCGTCAACGACGAGGCTTTTTTTATGGGAAGATTTTCAAAGTGCACCGTTGCATGTTTTTCGCCTTTTGTCATGTGCATTAGAGCAAGCTCCTACGAGCTGAAAAATTTGCGCCTTGCCTTGAAAAATTGATCCATAAAAACATATGACGAAGTTGAAATGTGACAGAATCAAATTATTTTCCAGATTGTAAGGAAATATGTGTGTACCTTAGATGATTTAATTGTAGAGGAGGAAGTCTCTAATGAAAAGAAGACTATTTACGTCTGAGTCCGTTACGGAAGGACATCCAGATAAAATGTGTGACCAGATCTCAGATGCCATTCTGGATGCCATTTTTGAGAAAGATCCAAACGCTCGAGTTGCTTGTGAGACAACTGTAAAAACAGGTATGGTTCTCGTTTGCGGTGAGATTTCTACAAATTGTTATGTAGATATTCCAAAAGTTGTGCGTAGGACTGTTGGTGAAATTGGCTACACACGTGCAAAATACGGATTTGATGGAGAAACTTGTGCAGTTCTAACAGCTATTGACGAGCAATCATCTGATATCGCTATGGGCGTTGATGAAGCTCTTGAGCACAAAGAAGGTTCCATGAATGATGAAATCGAGGCTATCGGCGCTGGTGACCAGGGTCTTATGTTTGGCTTCGCTTGTAACGAAACTCCAGAACTCATGCCACTTCCAATCTCTCTTGCGCACAAGTTGGCAAAGAAACTTTCAGATGTTCGTAAGGAAGGTGTATTAGATTACCTTCGTCCTGATGGTAAAACACAAGTGACAGTTGAGTATGTTGACGACAAACCAGTGGGTGTGGATACAATTGTTATATCGACACAGCATGGTCCAGACGTAACACGTGAGCAAATCGAAGCAGATCTTATTGAACACGTTGTTAAACCAATTGTTCCAGCAGAGCTATTAAATGACGCAACGAAGTACCTGATTAACCCGACGGGTCGTTTTGTTATCGGTGGACCACAGGGTGATGCAGGCCTAACAGGACGTAAAATCATCGTTGATACTTACGGTGGATACTCTCGTCATGGCGGCGGTGCGTTCTCTGGTAAAGATCCAACAAAAGTTGATAGATCGGCTGCTTATGCTGCGCGTTATGTGGCTAAGAACATTGTTGCGGCAGGTCTAGCTGACAAGTGCGAAATAGAGCTTGCTTATGCGATCGGTGTGGCACATCCAGTTTCTGTACTTGTAGAAACATTTGGAACGGCTAAGGTGGCAGAAGAAAGAATTGAAGAGCTTGTTATGAAGCACTTTGACCTTCGTCCAGCAGCAATCATCAGAGATTTAGATCTTAGAAAGCCAATTTTCCGTCAAACAGCGGCTTATGGGCACTTTGGCAGAACGGACATTGACCTGCCTTGGGAAAGAACAGACAAAGCGGAAATTCTAAAAAAAGAAGCTTTCGAATCGTAAAATAAAATAGCATAAACTTATTTATGTAAGATGAGTAGCTAGAAGGGGATGTGACCACATCCCCTTTTTTTAATGCATTTCACTTTTAAAATATAACATAAGGGTAATCAGATAATAAGAATGCAAGCGAAATCCAAATTTTGGGTTAAAAAGACCGTGTGTTCGTGTTTTAAGCCTGTTCAGTCAAATATTATGATATAATTTATGTCTAAGAAAAATGGTTGGAACCTAGTTGTCGGGAGTAGAACAAAATTGGATGGTGCATCATGTCAGTAGAAATACGTGGTTCTGTAGAAGAAATTGTATTTAAAAACGAAGAAAATGGCTTTGTCATCGCCGTTGTAGAATCAGGCGATGAATTTCTTTATGTAAAAGGCTACATACCTATCATTCACGAAGGGGAAGACATGATCTTTCGCGGGCGATTTGTCATGCATCCAACTTATGGCGAGCAACTTGAGGTGACAAGCAGTGAAATTGTCATGCCCACCGATATAACAGCCATTGAAAAATACTTGGCTTCCGGCATAATAAAAGGCATTGGACCAGCCACAGCGGCAAGAATCATTGACACATTTGGCAAACTTAGTCTTGATATTATCCAGTATGATCCTGAGAGACTGACAGAAGTCAGCGGGATTGGTAAGAAAAAAGCAGATGAAATAGCAGGTGCTTTTTTTGAACAACGGGCCCTAAAAGACATTATGCTTTTTCTTCAGAAGTATGGTATTTCAGTAAATTATGCTATGAAAATATACAAACTGTATGGGCCAGAGACCATTGACATTGTTTCTGAAAATCCATATAGGTTGGCCGATGAAGTACAAGGCATTGGTTTTAAAATGGCCGATCAGATTGCCAAGGAGATGGGAGTGGAACCCGTTTCACCCTACAGAATTGCCACAGGCATAAAATATGTTCTGGGGCACCATGTCATGAAAGGGCATACTTTTGCAGAAAAAGAGTGGCTTATAAAGGAAACATCAGATGTGCTAACGGTTCCAAGGGAACAAATTGAAGGCGTCATATCGGACATGCTCATTCGGGGAACGCTTCATGTGGAAAGAATAGATGAAAATGACCATCTCTATCCAGCCCCCCTTTACTATGCAGAGACAAAGGTATGCAAAAAACTTATAGAACTGGCATCTGGTGCATCGGAAATACCAGGTATGAATATAAAAAGTGAAATCAAAGATTTTGAAGAAAGAAAGGGCATCAGCCTGGCTGACAATCAAAAATCAGCCATTGAGGCGGCTATGAAAAGCGGGCTCCTTGTGATCACAGGTGGTCCTGGAACAGGGAAGACAACTATAATCAATGGTATTTTAGACATATTTGAGAGCAAATATTTGAAAGTGCTTCTTGCTGCGCCCACAGGGCGAGCCGCAAAGAGAATGAGTGAAGCCACAGACAAAGAGGCAAAAACCATTCATAGACTTTTAGAATATGCCTATAGCGAAGGCAATGAATCAGCGGGTTTCATGAAAAATGAAGAAGACCCTTTAGCTTGTGATGTGGTCATTATTGACGAAACGTCCATGGTGGATATTCTACTTATGAATCATCTACTGTCAGCTATTAAATCAGGAACCCGAGTTATTTTGGTGGGCGATGTGGATCAGCTGCCTTCCGTTGGCCCAGGATGTGTGCTTAAGGATATTATCACCGCGGATGCCGTGCCCGTAGCAAGACTTACAGAAATATTCAGACAGTCACAGGAAAGCATGATCGTTGTCAATGCCCATAAAATAAATCAGGGACAAATGCCTGAACTTAATTCCAAGAATAAAGATTTTTTCTTTCTAAATGCGAAGAGGCAGGAATCGGTTGCAAGCACAATCAGTCAATTGGTTAAAAAACGTCTGCCCGACTATTATAAACTGGACCCAGTGCATGATATTCAAGTTTTGACACCAACGAAAAAGGGACCCATTGGAACCATCCAGCTTAATAAACTGCTTCAAGAGGTCCTGAATCCTCCCAAACCTGGACGCGCTGAAAAGAGGCTAGGAGAGAGGATCTTCCGTACGGGTGACAAAATTATGCAAATAAAGAATAACTACCAAATGAAATGGAAAACCAAGGATGACGAACGTGGAGAAGGGGTTTTCAACGGTGATATTGGTTATATTGAAGGCATGAACATGTCAGATCAAAACGTTGTTGTCCACTTTGATGATGGTCGCATTGTTCACTATGACTTTTCACAGCTTGATGAGCTCATTCATGCCTATGCCGTGACAGTTCACAAAAGTCAGGGCAGTGAGTTTCCTGTTCTGGTTATGCCTGTTTGGAGTGGACCGCCTATGCTCATGAATAGAAATATTTTGTATACAGCAGTAACAAGGGCAAAACAGCTTGTGGTCTTGGTGGGAGAAAAGAAGTATCTGAACCTAATGGTCAACAATGATAAACAGCAAGAGCGATTGTCTGGACTTAAATACAGGTTAGAAGGTCTTGTGAAGGATGGATTTATCATGTAAAATGGTAGTACAAAAGTCCTTTGTGTGGGGTGGTGGTACTATTATGTCTAATTTGAAATTAAAGAAGAACACCATGAAATTTGTCTATTCGGCCTTGTTATTTGTAGTGGTCTATTTGAATCTGGATCATATAATAGCCGAAGCACTTCATGGTGGACTGATATATCAGGTTCCAGTCGCAACACTTCTGGCATATTTGTTTTTTCGTTTTATTGAGGAGACAGACCACACTCTCAAATTAAAAGCTGAATCAGCCCTCATATTGGTTGGATATATTTCAAGTTATATTCTTATAGGCCTTCAGCAAGGGATGAACAATTATTCTTTTCATATACTTCATGCCCTTTTAATTATGGGGGCATATCATCTAAAAAGATACAGGCTTGGAAATGGTCTTACCCTGCTCAGTCTGTTTGCTGTTCTGTTAATGACACGTTTGCAAAGCATTGATACAAACACGATCATCCTATATATAGGCATTTTGGTAAGTGTGTTCACACACTTGATTCACATAAGAACCATAGTTAAAAGCAAAAAAGACCTCCATCAAAAAATTGATGAATTGGAAACCTTATATGCTATTACAAAGGTTATGGACTCCTTTCCAGATTTACAAAATGTCTTAAAGCAAATCACACGAATAATAACATATGGTATTGGTGTTGATGTTTGTGCCGTGATGTTATATTCCCAGGAAACTGGTGAACTCGAGCTAGAGGCCAGATATCCTGATACGGTGATGAAATATTCTATCAGTCCTGAGTCGGGTTTGGCTGGGGAAGTTTTCCGTACAGGTAGGCCCATAGTGTGTGGGGATCTGAACCAAAACATGGACTTGCTCGAACGCGTCCGGTTCAAGAATGAAGAGAATGCACTGGGAATATTTCCACTGGAACATCAAGGCAATCGATTTGGGGTTCTGCTCTTTTCGAATAAAAGCCCCTTAAATATGGATTTGAATAAAGAAGAGGTCATGTATGCTGTGGCATCCACAGTTTCTATGGTAATAGGCAGTGCTCTTTATCATGAAACGCTAGCTAAAAGTGCCCAAATGGATGATTTAACAGGACTTTATAACAGGTCATATTTCTATGATTCACTTGAACGTGAAATCAGAAAAGCCAAGTTCACAGGTCAAAGGGTCTATGTGCTTGTTCTTGATATTGATAAGTTCAAAACATTCAATGACACATATGGTCATTTGACTGGAGACCGAATACTTGAAAATATTGGACGGATTATATCTGAAAATACAAGGAAGACAGATGTCGCGGCAAGATATGGTGGCGAAGAATTTGCCCTCATTTTACCCAATAGCTGTTACAGTGCTGCGGAACATTTAGCGGAAAGAATAAGGCGGTCTGTTGAAAAGTTAACTCTTGAAATTGAGTGTGTTGAGAATATTAGAGACCAGGTGACTATGAGTGTTGGGATCGCTTGTTATCCCCACTGTGCAAAGGCGACTGACCAGCTTGTCGATGTGGCAGATAAACGCATGTATGCCGCAAAAAGAACCGGTGGAAATCAATATATTTATGAGTGATGTCATAAATTACAGGTTGTGGAGGCTAATGATTTGCTCAAGCTAATAAAAGATTCTGTCTTGAATTTGATATTCCCAGGCCATATAAGTTGTGCGGCCTGCGATCTGGATCTAGATTTGGATAAAGTCCACCGCTATGGACTCTGCGAATCCTGTTTAGAGGATATTGGATGGATAAAGGGACCAACCTGCAAGACTTGCGGTGGCCCTCTTATTCAAGAAACAGAAGTCGGTGTATGCTACAATTGCCAGAAATCAGTGAGTCATCTTGAGAACTGTGAAGCTTGTTTCGATTACTCTGGAATAGGCAAGGACCTAATTATGGATCTTAAATACAAGCGGCACACTTATTTAGGTGAAATTTTGGCAGAAATGATGAGAGACGTTATTCTTGCAACAAGATCACAAGAGATAGATTTAATAGTATCTGTTCCCCTCCATAGTAACCGATTGAGGCAAAGAGGATTTAACCAAATGGACCTGATTGGGAAGCCTCTTTCAAATATGCTTCGTGTTCCTTACAGTCATGAAGCTCTGGTGCGAAGTAAGAACACACCGCGGCTGAAAGGCCTTGACAGATTGGAAAGAAAAGCTCTGATGGATGGCCTATTCTTAGCAGACAAAAAACAGGTGCTGGGCAAGCGTATTTTGCTTATTGATGATATATTCACCACGGGAGCCACTATGAATGCCTGTGCAAAGGCATTATTTGAAAGTGGGGCGCTGAATGTATATGGTGCTGTGCTTTCTGTAAATTTTAGGGACTGATTTTCTTAGGTGCACATGGTATAATGTTTAAAAATGGACAATACTCTGAAAGTTTCAGGATAATTTAAGTGTTTAAGTGATTATTAAGACACTGCATGTAATTTTTTTGAAAAAACTTGGGTATGTACTTGGATGAATGAAACGAATAAATAATCCAAGCTTTTATTGGAGGTGCGATCATGTTTTCAAAGTTAAAGAATTGTTCAAAGTGCGGCCGTGTGTTTCAGGCTGAAGAAATAGGTCAAAAATATTGTGCGCGCTGCAGCAGCGACGAAGATGATATGTTCATGCAAGCGAGAGAATATATATATGACAATCCAGACACCAATGTGGTAGAAGTGTCTGAGGAACTGGAAATTGATGAAGACCTTATTCTAAAGTGGCTGCGACAAGGACGCCTTGAACTTAAGGGTGAAGGTGTAGGGTATCCGTGTGATAGGTGTGGCAAATCCATAAAATCAGGTCGATTTTGTGACGCCTGCCAGAATGAACTCAAAAATGGATTCAACGATGCATTTGGTGTAGGCAAAGAGGACACGCCTTCGCAAAATGAAAGACCAAAGTCAAGTCATGGTATGCATGTTAAGAAACGTCGTTAAGAAGAAATCAAAAAAAATCGAAAAAAGGTTAAATATACCCCCAGTTATGCCGATACTATGTATAGAAAGACGGTGTGATTGGGGGTATTCTTAATGAAAATACAAAGTAATCCTAACATCCAAAGTGTTATGAAAGCCTATGGTAAAACAGCACCAAAGGCGAAGAAGGCTGAAGGCATGAAGTTTGAAGAAGACAAGATTGAAATTTCTTCTCAAGCACGTGAAATTCAAGTGGCCATGAAGGCCCTAAAAGAAGTGCCTGATGTTCGCGAAGAAAAGGTTAATGAAATACGTGCTCAGATTAAAAACGGCACATATAAGCCATCTTCTGAGGATGTAGCAGAAAAGCTGTTAGAACGAATTGGGAAGCAGGGGTAACCGAATGGGACACCCTGCTCTCAAATTAATTAGAAACAAATTGAATAGAGTGAATGTACAGGGAAGTACGGAGTTCGATTTAAACAAGTCATAAGGATATGATGCGTTTAAGAAAATTTCCGTGCTTTTTTTAGAGATAAATGTAGAACCTTTAGGCATTTTCAAGAATATTTAGCATGTATTGATCGACCAATAAAGGAGTGAACCAGTTTGAGCGGTATTATTGAAAAATTAATTCTAGCACTTGAAAAAGACTGTGAAATATATACGGAAGTTTTACGACTTGGTGAGATGAAAAAAGACATTATTATCAAGGGTGACATTGATGAACTGGATAAAATCACGAAAAGAGAACATGCCCTTATTGCAAGTCTTATGAAATTGGAAGAAATTCGGGATAAAATCGTGACAGAAATCATGAAGGAAACTGGACTCCAAAAAGTCGATGTTATTGATGATATTACAAAAGTTGTCGATGCTGGGTCAAGAGAAAAAATTGAAGTTGTCAAGCGAAAACTGGAGAATTTAATGAGTGATGTTAGGGATGTAAACGAGTCCAACGGTGAACTCATCAAACAGTCAATGGACATGATCGAGTTCAATGTGAATCTCATTTCAAGCATAGATGAAGCAGAAACAAACTATGGCGACAAGGCAAACATCAACTATCAGAAGAAGCGTCCTGGTAGCTTTGATGCGAAAGCGTAAGGTGGGATATTATGAGTAGTTCATTTTTAGGATTAAGTATAGCGATGTCAGGGCTGTTTGCCAATCAAAGAGCCTTAAATGTTACATCTCATAACGTGTCCAATGCAAATACAGAAGGCTATAGCCGTCAGCGACTTGACATGAAAGCATATCGTCCAGACATATTAGCAGGCGGTATGGGAACCCTCGGTACAGGGACCGATGTTGAAGCGGTTAGGCAAATTCGAGATAAGTTTTTAGACTTTCAATTACGCGGGGAAATGAGTAAGCTAACAGAACATGAAGCCCGCTATGAAGTTATCAGGAATATTGAAGCAACACTAAACGAACCAACAGATTCAGGGATTCGTCAGTTAATGGATGATTTTTTCGAGTCCATTCAGGAACTCAATAAGCATCCTGAGTCCCTATCAGTAAGAACCCTGGTTCGTGAACGTGCCATTGCCCTCACAACAGGGATTGGAAACATGGCATCTTCCATGAAAGATTTGCAAAAAGACTTAAACTTTGAATTTGAGGTGTCTGTTAACAACTTAAACAACTATGCCTCACAAATTGCTGACCTTAATCAGATAATTTTTGAAACTGAGTTAACTGGTGGAACGGCCAACGACGTTCGTGACCAAAGAAACCTCCTACTTGATAAAATGTCTGAACTGGCAGATATAGATTATTATGAAGACCACAACAATAAGTTCCACGTGTCTATTGGAGGTCATGAAATAGTGTCCCACGTGCGTGCGGACAGTTTGGTGCTGACAGAGCGTGAAGAGAAGAACAACTACACAGACATTGAAGGTCTTGTGGATATTGCCTGGGAAGATGGGTCTCCTTTTAGGGCCAAAGCAGGGCGTGTTAAGGGTATTCTTGATGTCCGCGATGAAATTGAAGGCGATGACAAGGGTATTCCTTATTATTTAGATAAACTCAATAGTTTTATGAGTACCCTAACAGCTGAATTTAACAGAATTCATAGCACAGGCTATGACCTTCATGGAGAAACAAATATTGATTTCTTTACAATTGATGGTATGTCTACAGAAGACTTTAGAGAACACCTCCTTGCCTATGGTCTTGATGGTGGCAGTCCTACGGACGTGACAGATCAAATTAACCAGGGTATAACGGATGACATGTCAGATGCAGATGCAACAGAACTGATTCGAGAAAACTCGAGTAACTTCTTTGACAACAATCCACAATTAAAAGGCAAAACTTTACGCTTAATAGATGACAGGTACTATGTTGTGGATGTTATTCCAGCAGACCAAATTTCTATTTCAAAAGATCTAGAAGATGTGAATAAAATTGCGGCCTCTTCAACAGTGGAAGGCCTTCCAGGCGGTGCTGACAATGTTCTGAACATGGTTAACATCCGTCATGATGTGGAATTGTATGACTGGGGTAGCCCAGATGACTTTGTTAAGTCACTGGTCTCTAACTTAGGTGTAGATGGTCAGGCTACAAAGAGTATTGTACTCAATCAGGAACTCTTGGTTAAAAACGTAAGCGTTTCAAGAGAATCTGTTATGGGTGTTTCACTCGATGAAGAGATGGCCGATATGATCAGGTTCCAAAATGCATACTCTGCAAACGCCAGAATGATCAATACAATGGACGAAATGCTAGACCTGCTTGTAAACAGACTGGGTCTGGTTGGTAGATAATAATAGGTAAGTCACGAAAAACTTTGGAGATGGTTATATGCGTATTACAAATAATATGTTGATCACTGGGCTGCTCCACAATGTGAATAAAAACCTGATTAAAATGAGTGAATATCAGGATGAGCTGGCCACAGGCAAAAAAATTCAATCACCTACGGACGATCCCATAGGCATCTCTAAGGTGTTGAAGTATAAAACAGATTTATCAGAACTTGAGCAGTATAAAAACAATACGCGTGATGCATTATCTTGGCTTGAGACGACTGAAATTGCTTTAATAGATATGAATGAAGCCCTTCAACGTGTTAGAGAGTTGACTGTTCAGGCAGCCAATGGTTCTAACGCCCCTGGAGATGTTGATAAAATCAAAAATGAGATACAACAGATAAAAAATCATATAGTCAGTGCAGCCAATACAACGTATGCAGGACGATACATTTTTTCGTCATATCATACAGATGAAAAACTTATGAATGCAGATGGCACTTACAATATTGATTTTACCAATTATGAAATCGAAAATAGATTGACAACCAAATATGAAATCGGTATAGGCGATATTATGAATATCAGTACCAATGGTCTTGATTTATTTGGTATGGTGGAGACAGAGAACCTTCTTAATGTTGCCTTACCTGATAGCAGTAATGTTCAGCTGAAGGGAACAGTTGATTTGTCAGCATCTTATGATGTTAAGGATGCTAAACTGATGGGTCAGTTTGATTTAAATGCTGACCATACGGCTGAAGATTTGAACCTCACGCTTTCGATAGATGGTGAAGAGAAAGTCTTTGAAGTTGACGAAAGTGTTTTAGATGGATCGTCAGTAGCCCTAACAGAACAAGAAGTTATTGATGCTTTTTCAAATGCACAAACAGAAGATGGTGAGTCTCTTTCTGATTATGCTGAGATTATTTTTGATGCAGGTGATTTTGTCATTACCCCATTTGACCAAGGGGAGACTGTAAAAATAGAAGGTGGACGAGATGTATTTGCTCACCAGTCTATTACAGCAAATATTGATCCAGAAGTCGACTATACGACGGATCATGATTTTGATATTACAATTGATGTGGGTGGTACACCAACAACTTTTGATGTGAATCAAGTAGCGTTTACTGGTAATCTTGATCAAGCAAGCGTTATAAGTCTATTTGAAAATGCCACAGCACCTGGCCCTACAACTCTAGGTGCAAATGCCACTGTTTATTACAATGACCTAGGTGAACTTGTTATAACGCCAAATACTTTGACATCGGATACGAATATTAGTGTTGCAGATTCTGAAGCTTTTAATGCGTCTACAAACGTAGGTTTTGGGGATAGTGATGACTCATGGAATATTCGTGTAGGGGATGTCGTATATGATGTGGATGAATCAGCCCTTGATGGCTCAGTGACACCACTAACTGAAGATCAGTTTATTGAGGTGTTAAAGCAAGCTACAGCTTATAGCCCTTATACAGGAACACTAGAAGATGCAGCAGATATATACTTTGATGACAGTGGCATGCTTGTTATAAAAGCCATTGCCACTGGCGCTGATATAAAGATAGAAGGCCCTGAAAACTATTTTGTAAAAGAGACACTGGTTGAAAATACAAAGCAAGAAACTGTAGGCGCCTCAAAAGGGGCAATGATGGGTAAGCTTGATAATACAGCGGATTACTCTATTGAAAAAGCCACACTATATGGCGATTTTGACTTAACTGGTGATTATACAGCAGAAGATTTGACTATAAGCATGGATGTGAACGGCACAGCCTACACATTTGATGTAGATGAGTCAGTCTTAAATGGTAGTTTCACAGAGTTAACAGAAGACCAAGTGATCGATGCCTTTAAGAACGCATCTGATGGTGGTGTTTTACTATCAAGTGTCGCAGAAGTGGAATTTAATGATGCCGGTCATCTTCAGATCAGTGCGCGAAGACATGGAGAAGATGTGACCATAAGTGCGACAACAACAGTCTTTGGACAACGTTCGCTTGTAGGAAATTTCAATACTGCAACAAACTATTCAGCAGGATATAATTTCGATGTGAGTATTGCAAATAGCGGAAATATTTCTGTGTACGATGTGGATGAATCTCTTTTAGATGGATCGCTAACACAAGATGAAATTATTGAAGTCTTTGAGAATTCCACGTCAGCCAGTGGTGGAATACTAAAGGCCGTTGCAGATATATACTTTGATACAACAGGAAAACTAGTTATCAATGCCAAGGCAGAAAGACCGAACCTTGTCTTGACATCAGCTGATCCAGCCATATTTGGAACAGGCACAAATGTGGGAAAAGGCCTTGAAACAAACAATCTTGACATTACAGTCGATGGTGTCACATATGATATTGATGAATCTAAGCTAGATGGTAGTTCGATTCCCCTTGATAATGAGGATATTATTGAGCTATTTAAGAATGCAAAAGCTTATCAGCCAAATGAAGGCGTGCTTTCAAAAGTGGCTGACATCTATTTTGACCAGTCGGGCAACCTTGTCGTCCAGTCAAAAGAGTTTGGTGATGATGTAAATATTACAGGGGCTCAGTCTTTATTCAATACAACAGCCCTTGTTGGGAATGTCACTTTAACGGATGATTATTCCGCACAAACCTTAGACATTACAATTGATGGCAATACCTTTGATGTGGATGAAAGTCTTTTTGATGGTTCAGGAACCCCTCTAACCCAAGAGGACATTATTGAAAATTATGGTAAAGCAAAGAGTGGAGATACAAAGCTTCGAGAAGTGGCGGACATTTATTTCAATTCCGATGGGGAACTTACAATTGCAATCAAAGATCAAAAACCTACAAATGATATATCTTTTGATGCGAGTAACACCATGTTTACAAGTGCATCGATAACAAATGTCGGTAAAGAAACTCAGGAAATTGAAATGCCGACAGGTGGGTATATAAATGATGAGATGGTAAAAGAAGCAGTAGACGATCAAGAGTTTGTCATTACACTAGATGGAGAGACCAAGACACTCACTATGAGTATGGACGAGTATGATACAGTGAATGAACTTATTACAGGCCTTCAAAATGAAATAGATGCTGCATTTCCACCAACATCTAATGTTGTTGTTAGCAAAATTGGGGAACCTGGTCAAGAGGCACTTGTTTTCAAGACAGTTAATTCGCCCAACGATGGAACTATTCGTGAGTTAGATATACGTGCTGTTCGTACAAATAAGAGTCAAATGATGCAAGATTTTGATGATCTTATCGCCGCGCTAGATGAAGAAACACTTACAGCTATAAGCGATGCAAAGCAAGCTGTTAGAGATGCAGAGGATTTTGCAGAGGATGCAGCGGAAATAGCAGAGTCAGGAGATCCTGATGATATTGCAGCCAAAGAAGCTGCTGATCAAGCTGTTGTAGTTGCTAAAGAGGCCTTGAAAGCACTTCAAGAGGAATATACGGGTCCGGTTGATGGATTTATTACTAAAATGCAAGGTCATCTAGATAATCTAAACACAATCAGGTCAGATATAGGTGGTAAAACGAATCGTATGGAACTTGTACTAAACCGTATAAATGATGACAGTATTAACTACACGCAACTCCTTAGTGATGCTGAAGATGTTGATATGTCAGAAATTATCATGAAACTTAAAAATGCAGAAAATGTCTATCAGGCATCTCTTTCTACTGGTGCTAGAGTTATACAACCGTCTTTAGTTGATTTTATTAACTAACCTATGCTATTGATCATCGAATAGAGGGTGGACGTATTGCGTATACAAATGAGGAGTCAAAATGGACGAATCGGGATTGAGACGCAAGCGGCACAACTGGAAATTGATCAAAAACAACCTGAATTAGAGCTTGAGATTACACACCCCAAAGTCAGTATTGAATCGACACTTCCTAAGGTGGAAATTAGTCAACAACAAGCTTTTTCTGAATCGGGGCTTAAAGGTGTGCTCGAATTAACATTTGAGAATGCACAAATTGCTAGACAACTTATGCTTGGTGGCATTGCTCGAGCTGTTAGCCAAGGGGATGAACTTGCTGATGTGAGTAAGCCAGACCCATTACCAGACCATGCTAGGTATAATTCATGGGAACAGTTTAAAAGAGACTATAATATGGTCACTATGCCAAAGTCTGGCCCGGATATTCAAGTTGTAGAAGGTGAAAATGACATACAAGTAGAACAAGGTACAATAGAGAATAAAACGCAGATTGAACGACCTACTGGAATTTTTGAACCTGGTAGTGTGAATATATTTATGATTCAGTATCCTAAACTTGAAATATGGACAACACAATCCAAATTTGACATGTTTGTTTAAAGGGGAGCAGAGAATGAAAATACAGAATGATTTTCTTGGTGAAGTGGAGTACACAAAAGATGACATTGTAACGTTTGTTGAGGGCATACTTGGGTTTGATGAATACAATGAATTTGTATATATATCAAATCCAGACCCTATGTTTCCTTTTGGATGGTTACAGAGTACGGAGAGTTCAGATGTTTCCTTTATAGTGACAAATCCATTCCTGTTTGTTTCAGAGTATGACTTTGACTTGCCTGATACTATAATAGAAAAACTGGGCATTCATGATATCAAAGATATAACAATTTTATCGATGGTGGTTATACCAGAGGATCCACAAGAAACGACAATTAATCTAAAGTCACCTGTTGTTGTGAATAACACGACCCGTCAAGCAAAACAAGTTATTTTAGATGAAGAGTATACTATGAAACACAAAATATTTACGAAGGAAGGATCTGAATAAAATGCTGATTCTTTCCAGAAAAAAGAATGAAAGTATAGTGATTGACGGGAAAATAGAAATACAAGTGATAGACATTGGTGATGGCCGTGTGCGTATTGGTATAGATGCTCCAAAATCTATGGAGATTCATCGCAAAGAAATCTATGAGAAAATCAATGAAGAAAATGAAATGGCAGCAAAATCAAGACAATCTCTTAGAAATCTTGAGACCTATGTTAAAAGCAAAAAATAGTAGAACAGTCAGCTTGCGCTGGCTGTTTTTTTCTATCTAAAGTATTGTATAGAATGTGGCCATAATTGTTTCGCGCTGAAATAATGGGTAATAATTAATTGTTAGTTTATTGACCGTGAACAAATCAATTGGAAATAAGTTGGAGGTGAAGAGATGATTATTAGCACCACAAATTTTGGGAATCTTGACATTGAAGAAGATATGGTCATAACTTTTGATGAAGGATTACCTGGATTTGAAGATGAACATGAGTTTGTAATACTTAACAATTGGGATACTGAAGATCCCGTTGGATTTATGTGGCTGCAATCTACGAAAAATGAAGACCTAGCTTTTGTGGTTTCCATTCCCTTTCTTTTGAAGTCTGACTACGAATTTGAGATTCCTGAAGAAGTCTGTCAGAAGATGAATTTAAAGGATCCATCACAAGTGGGGGTGTACACTGTTTGTAAAATTAACAACAGAGTAGACGATATGACCTTTAATCTTGCAAGTCCAATAATAGTAAATGCTGAGAATCGAAAAGCTATTCAGTTGACATTAAACGATAAACGATATCGAATAAAGGAAACGCTAAAATAGTAATTCATGTAAGAAAAAAATGCAAAAAATAATTAAAAACATTAAAGTTTTATAAGTTTGCTTCCGATATTGATATTGAAGTGTAATTTCATTAGGCGGCCGACTGATGGATTACAAATCAATAAATGGCAAGGAAGCCAATACAATATTTCAAGGAGGAATAATTCATGAGAATTAATAACAACTTAATGGCGATGAATACGCACCGTCAACTTGGTATCAACTCAAGTAATGGTGCAAAGTCTATCGAAAAACTATCTTCAGGTTACAGAATTAACCGTGCTGGTGATGACGCAGCAGGCCTAGCGATCTCTGAAAAAATGCGTGGTCAGATTCGTGGTTTGAACCAAGCGTCTCGAAACTCACAAGATGCGATTTCAATGATTCAAACTGCTGAGGGTGCACTCAACGAAACTCAAGCAATACTACAACGTATGAGAGAACTAGCAGTACAGTCAGCCAATGATACAAACGTTAATGCTGACCGTACTTCAATCCAGGACGAAATTGACCAATTATCAACTGAGATTACTAGAATCGCAAGCACAACTGAATTCAATACGCAGAAATTATTGAATGGTAACTTAGATGATATTAAGTTCCAAATTGGTGCAAACCAATCTCAAGATTTATCACTTTCTATCGGTGATATGCGTGCAGATGCACTAGAAGTCGTTTCAGATTCACTTGATATTGGAACAAAAGGTAGTGCTGTTAACTCAGTGACTGCTGATCTAGATTTTGAAGTTTCAGGCGTTTCATTAACGGCTACAGCAGGCGGCGCAGTCGGCGCTTCCGTTGAGTTTTCTGGTGTTGATGATACTCAGTATATTGAAACATTCGAGAACACAAATGCAAAAGGTATCTCTGGTACACTAGTGCTTCAGAATAACACGATTTCAATTGATTCAACAGGTTCAGATTTTGACTGGACAGATATTGACCTTGCACAGTCAGGCTCAATCAAAATTGAGAAAACTTCTGGTAATGCAACTACGTTAGAAGTAACTATCATAGCAAATACATCTGGTAGTGGTGTTGACTTAAGTGGTACAACAGTTCAGGTTTCCTATGATTCAGGCACTGGCGTTTATTCTTATGATGCACATGGTGTAAGTTTTAGTATGACTAAGGCCGACTTTGATGCAGCTTCAGGTGAGTCATTAACACTTGATTTAGGAGCTTTTGCTACGAGCGGCTACAATGCATCGGGTGACTACGGTACAGCGAGCACATATACAGTTAATGCGGCAGCTGGATACTCAGGCAATGCAACTCTTAGTGATATTTCATTCTCATCTGGTTACCCTTCAGGTGCTGCAGCAGTACTCATTAGTGGTGCAGGTCTAAATGCTGCTGGTGGTACTCTAGAAGTTAAGATCCTTGATATTAGTGGTAATGTTATTATTCATGATACGTTCAACTTCTCAGGATCAGGTCTAAATGATGCTGGTTCAGGTTCGTTCTCATATGATAACTATGGTGTTTCTTTCACACTATCTGGTGATTTCACGGATGTATCAGGTGTAACACTAAGTGGTTCTATTGGTGGTGGCGCAGCGCTTTCAGTTGTTGATAACTCTATTGATCTAGCGGGTAACTCTGGTACAGTATCATTTACTGTAACTGACGCAGATGGAACAGAAGTTAATTTTGACGTAGAATTCAGTGGTGTAAAACATAACATTGAAGACATGGCGACTGAAATTAACAATGCTGCGGAACTAGCAGGATTTAGTGGGGACATAGCAACAGCTTCAGGTGGCAAACTTGTTCTGGCAGCTCAAGATACGGGAGCTAGCTCTGTTGTTTCAGCATCAGGTGGTGCAGCAGCAGTACTATTTGCTGACGCAGAAGGTGCTGATTCAAGTATTGACTATACACTAAAAGATGGATCAGGAAACACAATCGATACAGCTTCAGTTGCTCCATCAACAAGCTCAGTAACATTTGAAGATTCAGGTTCAAATGAAATCACATTTGATGTTGACACATTTGACTCGTTAAGCGGTGTGGATGTATCATCTGTATTTGCAGCTTCATCAATCACAAGAGAAACAACAGGTATTGATGTATCCACTCAAAGTGCAGCTTCACAAGCAATTACTAAGATTAACACAGCTATTGAGTCAGTTTCTACAGAAAGATCTAAGCTTGGTGCGGTTCAGAACAGACTTGAACACACAATCAAGAACCTAGATACTTCGTCTGAAAACTTACAGGCATCAGAATCTCGAATCAGAGACGTTGATATGGCTAAAGAAATGATGGAATTCACTAAGAATAACATCCTTCAACAGGCAGCTCAATCGATGCTTGCTCAAGCTAATCAAGCACCTCAAGGTGTACTACAGTTATTAAGATAATAAGTTTATGGGAGTCAGAGAATGATCTCTGGCTCCTTTTTTGCTTCAAAATTAAATATTGGGGTAGAGATTAGATTATACGCTCTACACCAATATTTAATTTTGAATAAATAAATGGGGCGTGAACTTATGCTACTATGAGTTATTTTGTATGTGTTCTTGGATCTAAAGTAAAAAATGAAAAAATCGCTAAAGATATATCCATCTATTTCCGATAATATAAATGATAACAAATTCAAAAGGAGGATATATACATGCGAATTAATAATAACTTAATGGCGATGAATACACATCGTCAGCTTGGTATTAATACTAATAATGGTGCAAAATCAATAGAAAAATTATCATCAGGTTACAGAATTAACCGTGCTGGTGATGACGCTGCTGGTCTAGCGATTTCTGAAAAAATGCGCGGTCAAATCCGTGGTTTGAACCAAGCGTCTCGAAACTCACAAGATGCAATTTCAATGATTCAAACCGCTGAAGGTGCATTAAATGAAACACAGGCAATACTACAGCGTATGAGAGAACTAGCAGTACAGTCAGCCAATGATACAAACGTTAATGCTGACCGTACTTCAATCCAGGACGAAATTGACCAATTATCAACTGAGATTACTAGAATTGCAAGCACTACAGAATTCAATACACAAAAATTACTGCAAGGTGGCCTATCAGATATAAAATTCCAAATTGGGGCAAATCAATCTCAGGATTTAACACTATCCATTGGAGATATGCGTGCGGATGCCCTTAATGTGGTCTCTGATTCACTTGATATTGGAACAAAAGGTAGCGCTGTTAACTCAGTGACTGCTGATCTAGATTTTGAAGTTTCAGGCGTTTCACTAACAGCAACTGTTGGTGGACCAGTAGGTGCTTCCGTTGAGTTTTCTGGTGTTGATGATACTCAGTATATTGAAACATTCGAGAACACAAATGCAAAAGGTATCTCCGGTACACTAGTGCTTCAGAATAACACGATTTCAATTGATTCAACAGGTTCAGATTTTGACTGGACAGATATTGACCTTGCACAGTCAGGCTCAATCAAAATTGAGAAAACTTCTGGTAATGCAACTACGTTAGAAGTAACTATCATAGCAAATACATCTGGTAGTGGTGTTGACTTAAGTGGTACAACAGTTCAGGTTTCCTATGATTCAGGCACTGGCGTTTATTCTTATGATGCACATGGTGTAAGTTTTAGTATGACTAAGGCCGACTTTGATGCAGCTTCAGGTGAGTCATTAACACTTGATTTAGGAGCTTTTGCTACGAGCGGCTACAATGCATCGGGTGACTACGGTACAGCGAGCACATATACAGTTAATGCGGCAGCTGGATATTCAGGCAATGCAACTCTTAGTGATATTTCATTCTCATCTGGTTACCCTTCAGGTGCTGCAGCAGTACTCATTAGTGGTGCAGGTCTAGATGCTGCTGGTGGTACTCTAGAAGTTAAGATCCTTGATATTAGTGGTAATGTTATTATTCATGATACGTTCAACTTCTCAGGATCAGGTCTAAATGATGCTGGTTCTGGTTCGTTCTCATATGATAACTATGGTGTTTCTTTCACACTATCTGGTGATTTTACGGATGTATCAGGTGTAACACTAAGTGGTTCTATTGGTGGTGGCGCAGCGCTTTCAGTTGTTGATAACTCTATTGATCTAGCGGGTAACTCTGGTACAGTATCATTTACTGTAACTGACGCAGATGGAACAGAAGTTAATTTTGACGTAGAATTCAGTGGTGTAAAACATAACATTGAAGACATGGCGACTGAAATTAACAATGCTGCGGAACTAGCAGGATTTAGTGGGGACATAGCAACAGCTTCAGGTGGTAAACTTGTTCTGGCAGCTCAAGATACGGGAGCTAGCTCTGTTGTTTCAGCATCAGGTGGTGCAGCAGCAGTATTATTTGCAGATAAAGAAGGGTCTGAGTCTAGTGTCGATTTCACTCTAAAAGATGGATCTGGAAACACAATTGATACAGCATCCATTGCGCCATCTGAAGGCTCAGTGACATTTGAAGATTCAGGTTCAAATGAGATCACGTTCGATGTTGACACATTTGACTCATTAAGTGGTGTGGATGTATCATCTGTATTTGCGGCTTCATCAATAACAAGAGAAACAACAGGTATTGATGTGTCCACTCAAGATGCAGCATCACAAGCAATTACTAAGATAAACACAGCTATTGAGTCAGTTTCTACAGAAAGATCTAAGCTTGGTGCGGTTCAGAATAGACTGGAACACACAATCAAGAACCTAGATACTTCCTCAGAAAACTTACAAGCATCAGAATCTCGAATCCGAGACGTTGATATGGCTAAAGAAATGATGGAGTTCACAAAAAATAACATCCTTCAACAGGCTGCTCAATCGATGCTTGCTCAAGCTAATCAGGCACCTCAAGGTGTACTACAACTATTAAGATAAGAATTTATTGAGAGTTAGAGAGATTCTCTCTAACTCTCTTTTCATAACTGTCTATAGCTAAAAGGATATGGGGGGGAATATGAAACTATATATAGATGATAAAAAAGTCGAGATGACAATGCTTGATAAGAAGTCTGAAATAGATTTTATTAAGGAATACTTGTGCGAAAATTATGATATGATCGATGCGATTAACATAAAAATTGATGATAGTAAATCTAAGTTTTATGAGAGCTTAACAGAATTTAATGATCTAATTAACGAAATATTACCTAGTATAAAAAAATCATATATTGGATTCTATCAGAATATAAATACTGAGATTTGGAATGACTTTGTTCTTTTGATTGACACGATTGGACAGATTCATGAAAAGTATAATAACACATCTACAGTCGTACCAGAAAATTATAATAATGAATGGGCCAAGGTCGGAAATACACTTATTAAAGTGAATCAAATATTGATCCAAATGCAGACTGCAATGGAACGTAAAGATGAAATCTTAATGGCGGATGTAATAAAGTGGGAGTACTATCCACTTATTAATGACATTAGAGATATTATTGCTGATATTTTACCGAACAAGAGGTGTAGACATGAGAATTGATAATATCAATTTTTTAAGAAATCAATATATGAGTGAATATAAAAAAATTGCTAATATAGATATTGATACCAGCGACTTGATAAGTTGTTTTCCTGCGAAAAATGATCAGATGACAGCTACAATACAGAGTAATGGACAAGAATATCATTTGGCGAGTGCATATGACCCGTCTTATGAGAGTGAAGTTATTATAAGTCAATATACAAACATTAATGATTATGATTATGTTATTTTTTATGGGACTGGTCTGGGGTATCATATCAATGCGTTCGTTGAGAAATACCCAGAAAAAAAGATTTTTATTTTTGAACCGATTGAGGATCTCTTTTCACTATATTGTAAGACAAACGAGCTACCTGTAAAAAATATCGAAGGTATTTTTATTGGAAATGATATTAAGAAGAGAAATGAATTTTTCTCAGACATTCTAAAAAAAATCCAACACAATCTTTTGGTTGTTGAATTACCTATTCATAAAAAGTTATATAGTGATATTTATAAGGATTACAAAGAAACATTTTCAAAAGTAATTGCTGGGAAAAAAGGATATGTAAGAACAAATTATGCATTTCAAAAGAGATGGGTCATGAACGGTATGCACAATTTTAGTGCGGTTTTACAGACTCAAAATATACTTTTGAATGATCAATATAACTTTAAGGATAAAACGGCAATACTTGTTGCTGCGGGACCTTCTTTAGATTTTGAAATAGAGAATTTGAAAGAAATTAAAGAAAACAAATCAGCCTATATTTTTTCAGCGGGTTGGTCAATTTCAACATTATTAAAGAATGGTATTTACCCTCACGCTTTTACTAGTTATGACCCTACTATTCATAATACTAAAATATTCAAAGTAATAGGCGAGGAAAGTGAAAAGTTTCCTTTGGTTTTTGGTAGTACCATTGGTCATGAAACGTTGTCATATTTTAAAGGTCCTAAACTGCATATGATTACAAGTCAAGATACTACGGCACCATATTATTTAAAATCAAAGGACGAGAGCATGAGATATGTAATGGATGCGCCTAATATTGCAGTAATCACTCTGCAATTATTAGTACTACTTGGATTCAAGAGAGTAATACTAGTGGGACAAAACTTTGCATATTCAAAAGGCAAAGCAATCTCTGATGGTTATGTAGGAAACGTGGTAGCAAGAGGTAAACTCGAAGTTCCAGACGTATATGGTGGCACAGTAGAAACTGAAAAAAAATTCAATGATATGCGTGTAACTATGGAACATTTTATAGAAAAATTTAGCAATGTTGAGTTCATAAATACAACTAGAAATGGTGCTATGATTAAAGGGACCTCATTCAAGCATTTAGATGAACTGATGAAAGATGATCTGCTAGAATCTTTTGCAGATGATACCTGGTATGAATCAAAGAGCATCAATTATGATGTTGATTTTATGGAAAACCAAATGAAAAAAATGCAAAATGATTATCAAAACATTACCACTGAGTTGACCAAAATAAAAGATATCGTTCGCAAAGTGAAAAGTTTAGCCATTAATGGGAACTTCAAACAAGCTGAAACGATGTACACTAAATTAAGTGAGTTGTTCGGTGTTGTGAGAAAGAATGTATATTTTAATCGATTTATTATGCCGATGAATAGACTTTATTATGACTTATTTTTATTAGATGTAGAAGAAAATAAGCATGAAAAAAATCCTATGAAAAAAGCAGAAAATATCGTAAACACACTTGGGAAATTCCTGTTTGAATGTGAAAAAGATATGAAAAAAGCGAAGCCAATATATGAGAAAATTCAGACTCAGGTTGGCAATTATATAATAGACAGTAAGTCTTAAAGGAGGAATTGAAGTGAAGTTTACTATTCCAGTAAATCCAACATATCATGAAGTAAACAATGATGTGGCAAAGCAATGGGAAAAAAATAAAAGCCCTAGATATAAAGAATACCGGAAAAAATGGTCAAATAATCCATTGGAGTTTAAGTTAGAGGAAGCCCCTCTTCACCTAGATATTGAACCTACAAGTGCATGTAATCTAAAGTGTCCAATGTGTCCACGAACGGTGATGTTAGAGAGTGGGGAGACGAATTTAAGTGTAGAAACAATGCCACTAGATGTGTACAAGAAAATAATTGATGAAGCTGCAGAAATAGGGGTATATTCAATAAAGCTGAACTGGTTAGGAGAACCAATGGTTCATCCAGACATTGTGGAGATGGTCAGATACGCCAAAGAAAAAGGCTTAGTTGATGTTATGTTTAACACGAATGGAACTTTGCTGAACGAAAATATTTCTGTTGAGTTGATCGAAGCAGGTATTGACAAAATATTTTTCTCTTTTGATTCACCTAACAAAGAAAAATATGAGTCTATAAGGATTGGTGCAAAGTTTGATGAAGTTTATAATAATATTAAGCGTTTTGTGGAATTAAGAAACGAAATGGGAAGGACTACACCTCTGACTAGAATGTCGATGGTGCTTATGGAAGAAAATTCAGATGAATTTGAAGAGTATGTAGAAATGTTTAAAGATATAGTCGATGTGGTTGCATATGTTGAGTTTAGAGAACCTATGCGTGAAACACAGAAAGAGTATAATTACAATTTCGCTTGTAGTCAATTATGGCAACGAATGTTTATCGCAGCTGATGGTGAAGTTATAGTGTGTTGTGTTGATAATACGAGAGAATATGTTGTGGGCAATATTCATCAAAATTCAATTAAAGAAATATGGAGAAATGAAAAGTATATGGAAATAAGAGCCAAGCATAGTTGTGGTAAATACAATGAAGTTGCTATGTGCTCAAAGTGCGATTTACCAAATAGAAAAGAGAGTGGGACTGTTTAATGAATTAAAGGAAGGTTTGTCATGGATGTAGAACTTTTATTTTTAAATAAGAACGCCACAATTCGGGATGCACTTATTCAAATTAATATTGGTCTTAGAGGAACTGTTATCGTTGTAGATGATGATAAAAAAATGATAGGGATTTTGACTGATGGTGATATCAGAAGAGCTTTAGTTAAGGGGTATTCGTTAGAGGATGAAATCACTGAAATATACGAAAGCGATCCAATATATGGAATTGTTGGAATGAGTAAAGACCAGATTGAGGAAATTCTAATAAAAAAAGCTGTAAAAGATATACCAATTGTTAATAGAGATCATGTAGTTGTTGATTTAGTTGGAATTAGAGACATTCTTTTACCAAAAGGAAAAGAAAATAAAGTGGTCATCATGGCTGGTGGACTGGGATCAAGATTGAAAAATCTTACAGAAGAAATCCCTAAACCAATGTTAAAAGTTGGTGATGCACCAATACTTCAGCACATTATTCATAATTTCAAGGAAAAAGGATTTCTTGAGTTTTTAATTTCGGTGAATCATAAGGCAAATATTATTGAAAATTATTTTCAAGATGGTATTATTCATGGTGTTAAAATTGAGTATTTACGTGAAGAGAAAAGATTAGGAACTGGAGGAGGGATCGGCTTGGCAAAAGACTATGTCAACGAACCTTTTTTCGTGATCAATGGTGATGTTTTAACCAATCTGAACGTAAAAGAAATGATGGATTTTCATTTGAAGAACGAGTTTGCGATCACAATAGGTATAAGAAAGCAGAGTTATCAAATTCCTTATGGTGTTGTTGACGTGGATAACCATCAAGTGAAAAAGTTACAAGAAAAACCTAATGTTGATTATATGATAAATGGTGGCGTGTATTGTCTTAATCCTGAAGTGATAGACTTTATACCTCATGATGAATATTTTGAGATAACGGAGCTTGTGAATCTTCTTTTAGAAAATGATATGAAAGTAGGCGCCTACCTTATTGAAGATTACTGGATGGATATTGGTCATATGAATGATTACTACAAAGCTAATGATGAGTATGACATATATTTCAATAGTGAGTCATAGAAGATCCAATCCGATATTGAATGATATAGATTCAATATCGGATTTTGTTGTACAAGTAAAACTTGCTTAATATCAGTTTGCATAAAAAAAACATATGTTATGGAGTGAATTATGAAGAAAATATTAGTTACAGGAGCAGATGGTTTCATTGGAAGTCATCTTGTCGAAGAGCTTGTTAAAAATGGAAATACTGTAAAGGCATTTGTGTATTACAATTCATTTAACTCTTGGGGGTGGCTTGATACGTTGCCAAAAGATATTATGAAAAACGTAGAGGTTTTCTCAGGGGATGTCAGGGATCCAAATGGTGTAAGAGAAGCTTGTAAAGGCGTTTCAGAAGCGTATCACTTAGCAGCTCTTATAGGGATTCCGTTTAGTTATCATTCACCAGATTCATATGTAGATACTAATATTAAAGGAACATTAAATGTGTTACAAGCTGCAAGAGACTTAGAGTTAGATAGAATTCTAGTAACATCTACTTCAGAAGTATACGGGACAGCACAATATGTACCGATCGATGAGCTTCATCCTTTCCAAGGCCAGTCCCCCTATTCGGCTACAAAGATCGGTGCCGATAGACTTGCTGAATCATTCTTTAGGAGCTTCGAGTTACCAGTTTCTATAGTACGCCCTTTTAATACATATGGTCCTAGACAATCAGCAAGGGCTATTATACCAACAATTATTACTCAACTACTAGCAGGAAAAAAAGAAATAAAATTAGGGTCTTTGACACCGACTAGAGATTTTAATTATGTAAAAGATACTGCAAGAGGCTTTATAAAGATTGCTGAATCAAGCAAAACCATTGGAGAAGAAATTAACATTGCAACTGGGAAAGAAATTTCTATGGGAGCTCTTGCTGATGAACTAATTAGACAAATTAATCCAAGTGCAAAAATCGTTCAGGACATGGAAAGAATTAGACCCCAAAAAAGTGAAGTGAATAGATTGCTTGGTTGCAATAAAAAAATATTAAAACTTACAGACTGGGAGCCAAATTACAACCTGTCTGAAGGCTTAGAAGAAACGATTGATTTTCTAAAAGGCAATTTGAGTCGGTATAAAACAGATATATATAATATTTAGTAAGGTTGGTGGCTATGAGTTCAAAATTTATACCTTTATCAGTGCCATCTTTTGTTGGCAATGAATGGAACTATGTTAAAGAAGCGGTCAGTTCGGAGTGGGTTTCATCGGGTGGCGCTTATATAGAAGAATTTGAAGAGAAAATAGCCAATTATGTTGGCTCTCAAGGCGCAGTTGCATGTCAGAGTGGGACAGCAGGACTCCATACAGCATTGATATTAGCTGGTGTAGGTGAAAATGATGAAGTTATTGTGCCTACGCTTACTTTTATTGCTGCAGTGAACCCGGTTAAATATGTTAATGCAGAACCCATTTTTATTGATTGTGATGATAGTTTAACTGTGGACCCTGATAAATTAAGAGATTTCTGTAAGTATGAATGTGATCTGATTGATGGGAAATTGAGAAATAAAAGTACGGGAAAGCATGTGAAAGCGTTGATAGTTGTCCATGTTTTTGGAAATATGGCAGATATGGAAAGCATAATTGAAATTTGCAAGAAATATAATATTACTGTAATTGAAGATGCTACAGAAGCTTTAGGGACATATTACACCTCAGGAAAATACCATGGGATGTTTGCTGGAACATTAGGAGATATAGGGGTTTACTCATTTAATGGAAATAAAATTATCACCACTGGAGGTGGTGGAATGATTGTTTCTAATCATTCGGATTTCTTAAAGAGAGCAAAGCACCTGACAACGCAGGCTAAAAGTGATCCATTGTATTATACACATGATGAGATTGGGTACAATTATAGAATGACTAATCTCCAAGCCGCTCTGGGAGTGGCTCAGTTAGAGCAGTTAGAAAGCTTTATTGAAATAAAAAAGAGTAATTATGAAACTTACTGCAAAGAAATTAAGCAAATTAAAGGTTCTAGAATATTACCATTTAGACAAGATGTAAGGCCGAATTATTGGTTCTATTCTTTATATCTAGATGATAATAATAGGGATCATTTGATAAAGTATTTTCAAGATAATGGAATACAGACAAGACCGATTTGGGGATTAATATCTGAACAGATTCCATACTTACAAAATCAAACATATAAAATTGAGAAAGCTGCTGAGTGCCATGACCATATTGTCAATATTCCATGTAGTTCGAATTTAAATAGGGATGATGTGAAAAGAGTTGTATCAGTTTTACATGATTTTTACAGTAGTTACTGATAAGTATTTTAAGAAGTACTTTAAAAGTATTTGAATAAGCAAAACGTTCAAGTAGAGGAGAGACCGATGAAAATTGGATTTGTAATACCTTCGCGTTTGAAATCATCAAGATTAAAGAAAAAAATAATGCTCAACTTATCTGGTCGTTCAGCTTTAGAATGGGCAATCTTGAGGGCAAAAGCATCTAAATCAATCGATGAAGTTATTGTTTCCACCAGTTATTTGAATATTGACGAGCCAATTACTAAGATTTGTATAGATAATAATATTCGATATTTTCAGGGGGACCCTGATGATGTTTTGAAGAGACTAAAAGATACCGCAGTTTATTTTGATTTAGATTATATTGTTAATATCACACCAGATAACACTTTGTTTTCAATGAACATGATCGATATTATGGTGTCAGAGATTAAAGAAAATCCAAGTGGCGATTTTTTCAAGTTTAAAGATCCGGTATTAGGTACAGGTATATATGCATTAAAAAGAGAAGCCTTGCAAACGGCATGTGAGTTTAAGAAGTTACATGACACTGAAATATGGGGACCGATATTTCAGAGTGGGTACTACAACAATATTGATCTTGAGATACCAGAAATATTTAAAGCGGATTATCGATTAACAATGGATACGCCTGATGATTATGTCATGCTATCGAAACTGTATAGTATGTTGAGGATTAGTGAGAATAATCTAGTAGAACTTCATGAGGTAATACAATTTTTGAATCATCATAAAGAGATTGCAGAAATTAATGGTTCCATAGAGCAGCGGAGTCTAAATAACGAAATAATTGAAAGAATAAGACGTGATTATCAAGATAACGAAGATGAGTTTTATCGGATTAAGAAAATGTACTATTGATATAGATCAAGGAGAACGTTATGAAAAGCAATTATTATACGAATGAACCATATCTGATAGCTGAAACAGCCTATTCATTTGAGGGTGATTCTATATATTTAATGGATCAAATAACACAGCTTTCAGAAGAAGTAGATGCTGTTAAATTTCATATGATGTTTAACTTGAATGAGTATATGGTGAAAAAGCACAGTGTTTACAATTTACTTGAAAACTGGTTGTTGACTGAAAAAGAGTGGAAAGAGATTCTGGTAAAATCAAAAGCACGTGGTTTTGATGTTATTGTTCTCGTAGATGATTTTGAATCTGTTGAGTTTTGCATGAATAATAATGAACTTGTTGACGCTATAGAAATTCACGCAGCCTGCATCAACGATAAAGCTTTGATGGATAAAGCAATTGACTTTGTTAATGAATATAAAAAGTTGTTTGTAGTTGGAATAAGTGGTTTTGAAATAGAAGAGTTAGATAATGTTTATAATTATTTGCTTAGTAAAAAGATTAATGAAACCTTGATGGTTTATGGATTTCAAAATTATCCGACAAAAATAGAAGAAGTTAATCTTAAGAAAATACCTTATTTTAGAGAACGATACAAAACGAAGATAGCTTATGCTGACCATACAGAGTATAACAGCTCGTTAAAAAGTGAGTTGATTATGTCAGCGTATACTTTAGGTGCAAATGTACAAGAAATTCATTATGTTATTGATGAAGGTGTTGAACGTACTGATTATATTACAGCTATTAATAATCATAAACTTGTTGATATGAAAATGTTGTTGAAAAGGGTTGGATCATTTTTAGGTGATGGAAATCCAAGTCTTTCTGAAGGTGAAAAAAACTATTTGAAAGTGAGAAAAGTTCCCGTTCTAGCGGAAAGCGTAAAAAAGGGTGAGTGTTTATCTGAAAATCATGTGATGTTTAAACGAGTGGACAGAACTGAAGAGTCATATAAGTTTGGAGAAGCTGAGAAGTATCTTGGGAAACGGTTTGTTGATGATTTCGAATATGAAGATCAAATTAAGAAAATAATGTTTGAAGAATAGAAATTGGAGGTTTCGATGAGCAATATTGTAGCGATCATACCAGCACGGGGCGGGTCCAAAGGCGTTGAGAAGAAGAATATTAGATCGCTTTTAGGAAAGCCCCTCATTTTTTATACAATAGAGGCCGCCTTAGAATCTTGTGTGGATAGGGTCATTGTATCGACAGATGATCCTGAAATTGCAAAAATAGCTGAATCCTATGGAGCAGAAATCCCTTTTATTAGACCCAAGGAGTACGCTGAGGATAACTCCTCATCATTATCGGTGATTCAACATGCACTATCATTTTTAGAGGACGAAGGGGATTCGCCTGATATAGTTGTTTTTTTACAACCAACGTCTCCCTTACGAACATATGAAACAATTAATGAGTCAATTTTGATGCTAAAAGAAGCTAATGTAGACTCAGTAATTGGTGTTCAACGAGTCTATGAGAGTCATCCCTATTTTATGTTTACCGAGAATGAAAATCAAGAGCTTGAGGAGTACGTTAAGATTGAAAATAAACCAAGTAGAAGACAAGACGTTCCACCATGCTATCTAATCAATTCAGCTCTATACGTGAGTAAGAGGAGTTACTTTAGAGATTTAGATGATAATGCGTATGTATTCAATATAAATAGTGTCAAAGGCTATGTTATGGATAGAGTTCAATCCATTGATATAAATGATATTGTGGATTTTCATTTAGCTGAAAAACTAATGCATGAGAGATATAAAGCATTCGGTGTATAGAGAGGAGTAAAACTATGAAAATGAATCAGAGTCAATTAAATGCAGTCAAATCAAAAATGAACGCTGTATGGAAAAATTCAAGGAACTGTAGCATTTGCAATAACGATAAATGGACAATTATTGAGGCATTATATGAAGTAAGAGAGTTAAATACATCTAGTAATGAAAACTTGGAAGAAAAAGAAGATCAAAGTGTGATTCCATATGTAAAAATTGTATGCAATAATTGTGGACAAACTATATTTATGAATGCTTTAAAATTAGGATTTTCATTAACTAAGCCTGGCGAAACTGCGAAATAACATCATACAATACTCTTTAACATCAAGTTTTGAGCTCAGAAGTTATAGTAACTTTTTCATTTCTTGATGTTTTTCTTTTATAAGGGATTATTACACAGAAACTGCTAAAGTGATGCCAAGAAATGCCGATATAATTAATAGAAGATTGCTAGGAGGGAGACTATGAAAATTTCAGATGTTAATGTTATGAATGTTGCACAAAGACTAGAAGGTGCCAATGTTACAAAAGCTGATATTAGAGGCACTGTTGATAATGAACGTACCATATCAAAAAGTGATAAGATCAATCAGATGAACATGGATGGAAATAAAGAAGACAAAGTCGTGATAGACGATGAGATGTTAGAGAAATCTGTGGAGCAAGCTAATAAAACCCTTGAAAACTATAATAGGTATATTGAGAGATCTGTTCATGAGAAAACTCGTGCAATCATGTATGTAATGAAGGATTCAAAGACAGATGAGGTTATTCGCGAGTTTCCTCCAAAGAAAATTCAAGATATGATTGCAAAAATGTGGGAGCTTGCAGGTTTATTCGTTGACGAAAAGGCATAGAGGAACGCTTAGTTAATAAGGTGGTGTGGAAATGTCTGTTACAAGAATTACAGGTCTTACAAGTGGTATCGATACAGATTCGATGATCAAAGACTTAATGAAGCTTGAGCAATCAAAAATTGATAATGTTGAAAAACAGAAAACACTTGTTGAATGGGAGCAAGAGGCATATAGAGAAGTTATTAACGGTATTCGCGCATTCAAAGAGGAGTACTTTGACTTTTTGAGTGCAGATACTAATTTTAGATCAGCTAGTGCATTTAGTGCATATAGTGAGAGTGTTCAAGTTAATGGTGAAGATGTATCATATGTTAGTGCCAGTGGTACATCAGAAATTAAAACATACTCTCATACAATTGGAAGTATTTCTCAATTGGCAACTCAAGATGAATGGGTTACTGATAGAACAGGAATTGGAGATTTATCAGGGGATCATTTTAACTTTTCAACAATGCCATCTTCTTTAGAGTTTAGCTTAACGATCGATGGAAATAATAAAACAATATCTATTCCTGATACATCAGGTATTACAACGAAAGAAGACTTAGCCCAGTTAATAGATGATGAAATCGTGGCTCAATTTGGAACAGATTATTCAGGTGTAGTGAATGTGGATCCTAGTGATGATGCAATATATTTTAGGATGGATGGCAGCGATGTCACCATAATGGAAACGGATGGGAATTCGTCAGAGTTAGATTGGTTAGGCTTTAACTCGGGTGAATCTTCAACTGACTATGAAGATAAGAGTTTGCTTCAATTATTCTATATTAGCAATGATGATCTGGCATCGATGACTATAAATGGAGTCTCTTTAGAAGATATTGGGATTACGGAAGCTAGTACGATATCGGATCTTTCAGAAGCGATATCCTCAAATGAAGATATGGATGCAGAGTTTTTTTATAATAGTACAACAGATAAGTTTACAATTAGAGCTGAGGACTTCGGAACAGCAAATACCGTATCCATGAGTAGTTCATTTATGAGTACATTTGGTTTCGTGGATGATGTGGCACATCATACCGAAGCTGACAATGCAGTTTTAGAAATTAATGGAGCAACAATTGTAAAATCGTCTAATAATTTTAGTGTTGAAGGTGTTCAGTATTCACTCAATGAATTATATGATGGTGTAGATGGTGATATAGAAATAAAAGTAAATATTGACACAAGTGATATAAAAGAAAAAATCAATAAGTTTGTAGAAACATACAATGGACTTGTTGAAATGGTGAATGGAAAACTTACAGAAAAGAAAAATTATGATTATGAACCACTGACTAGCGAAGAAAAGGAATCATTATCAGATGACGAAGTGGAGAAGTGGGAGACTACTGCAAAGAAAGGCTTGCTTAGAAATGACTCTTCATTACAAAAAATGCTGACTTCTATGAGACTAGCGCTTTATGAATCAGTTGATGGTGTTGACTTAAACTTAGCTGATATAGGTATTACAACGACTGCGAATTATAAAGATGGTGGTAAACTCGTTGTAGATGAAGATAAGTTAGATGATGCTTTAGAAAATAATTATAGCGAAGTAGTAAAGCTGTTTACCAATGAATCCGATAAAGAATACCTTGATACCGAGAATATTTCAGAAAGATATAATGAGAACGGTGTCGCTAATAGACTTTATGACATCATTCAGAATAATATTAGGATTACTAGAGACTCAACTGGAGTCAAAGGTACCCTTCTTGAAAAAGCTGGTATGGAAGGTGATGTTACCAGTACAAAAAATCTTTTGTCATCTTTGATTGTTGACTATGAAGACAAGATTGACAGCCTTTGGGATAGCTATTATGACATGGAAGATTCATTGTATATTAAGTTTGGTAACATGGAATCAGCTTTAGCGGAGTTACAGGCTCAAAGTAGTTCTCTAATGTCACAGCTAGGATAAAATGGTGGTTGTATGAATGCTAAAATGTTGTTGAATGAATATGTTAGATTAACGGATGTTATGTATCAGTCCTTGAAAGTTCATAAGTATAATATTTTTGAAAAAGCTTTGGAGGATAGAGGAAAGTTACTCAAGAATATTGGAGATACTGAAAATTTTTTTTCAAGTGTTGAAGAGAGTGAAAAAGAACTCTATCGAAAAAGAATAATAGATATTGAAAATAAGATTGAAAGCGCAATGAAAGAATACAAGAAACATCTTGATCAGGATTTGTCAAAAGTTCATGCTTCTCAAGCAAAACTACGGAAGCATTCTAAAGTGAAGAATTACTATACAAAAGATTATAGTAGTCAAGGTGTTTTTATTGACAAATCAAAATAGGAAAGGAGAGCCTTATGGCTGTTTTAAATCCATATAATTATGCTAAACCGAAAGGGGCTGCCGTGCTTCGAAAGTCAACACTTAATCCTAGAAATTCTACTAAAAAACAGGATTTATCTTCAAACAACGCTAACCAGTATTTAGAGCAAAAGGTGTTGTCGGCATCTTCTGAAGAGTTAACCCTGATGTTGTATGAGGGTGCAATTAAATTTATTAATCAGGCTATTTTGTTTAATGATGAAGGCTTAATTGAAAAAACATCAAATGCAATTCTTAGAGCTGGAGCTATTTATAGTGAACTACAATCAACTTTAGACAAAGAGTATGAAATCAGTGAAAATTTGGATCAACTTTATGACTATGTATTATACAGATTAGCAGAAGCTAATATTGAAAAAAGTAACGATATTCTTAAAGAGGTTTTAGTCATGAGTGAAGAGTTTCGAGATACATGGAAGCAAGCTATGGAAATTGCTAAAAGTGAATCAGGAGAATAAAATGACTCAGGTTATAATAATTGGCTATGGTGGACATGGAAAAGTAATCGAGGAATGCATAGAGAGTAACAATACTCAGAATGTTCTTGGATATATAGATCGATTTGATAGAGGCATTCACTTAAAGCACCTTGGAACGGATGATTCAATTTCAGATATAATTAAAATATACCCCAATGTCCAATTCATTATTGGCATTGGGGATACTCAATTAAGGAGAAAATTATTTTCTTTGTATGAGAGCTATAATGTGAAGTTTGCAACTGTCATCCATAAATCGGCGAATATAAGTCCAAAAACTATGATTGGTGACGGAACAGTTGTTTTTCCACAGGCTGTCATTAATCCAGGAGCGATTATTGGTAGACATTGTATTATAAACAGTGGTGCCATAATTGAACATGATAATACAATAGAAGACAATGTCCATTTCGCACCAAGAAGTGTAACGGGAGGTCAAGTTAAAGTTGGCAAGGATACGCTAATTGGTCTGGGCGCATGTGTAAGAAACAACATTATCATAGGATCTAATTGCATTGTTGGAATGGGTGCATCTGTTGTAGATAATATTCCAGACAATGTTATTGTATATGGTGTTCCTGCAAAGCAAAGGAGTAAAAACCAATGACGAAGACAATGATTATTGCTGAGGCGGGTGTAAATCATAATGGCGACATTGATTTAGCCAAGGCCCTCATTGATATAGCTGCTGATGCTGGCGTGGATTATGTTAAATTCCAAACTTTTAAAGCAGAAAGTCTACTAACAAGTTATGCACAGAAAGCCCCCTATCAGTTGGGTGAATCCGGAGATGATGAAAGTCAATTTGATATGCTTAAAAGGCTGGAATTGAGTGCAGATTTACATAGGGTATTGATAGAATACTGTAATAAAAAAGGTGTTAAGTTTATGTCGTCACCTTTTGATATTCAAAGCTTACAATTGCTTGTTGATCTTGACGTAGACTTTATAAAAATCCCATCGGGTGAGATCGTTAATTATCCCCTATTAAGAGAGATTGGCTTAACGAAAAAACCTGTAGTTATGTCAACTGGAATGTCAACTTTAGAAGATGTTGAATTGGCGATAGAAGTTCTAAGAAAACACGGAACTCGTGAATTGACTGTTTTGCACTGCAATACAGAGTATCCAACGCCTTATAAAGATGTCAACTTAAAGGCTATGAACACCATTAACGAAGTTTTTGGAGTGCCAGTGGGCTATTCTGATCATACCCTTGGAATCGAAGTATCTGTGGCGGCTGTTGCAAGAGGGGCAAGTGTTATTGAAAAACATTTTACAATTGATAAGTCATTGCCTGGACCAGACCACAAAGCTAGTCTTGACCCTGATGAACTTAGAGCATTGGTTTCTGCTATACGCAATATTGAGCAAAGTATTGGTGACGGTATAAAAAAGCCAAGCCTATCAGAAACAAAAAATATGATAGCTGCGCGTAAAAGTATTGTGGCAAAGTGCAATATAATGCAAGGTGATGTTTTCAGTGAAGAAAACTTAACGGTTAAAAGACCCGGAAGCGGACTGTCTCCAATGATGTGGAATGATGTTATTGGGAAAGTTGCTAAGGAGAATATAAATAAAGATGAGATGATTAAGTTATGAAGAAAATTGCATTCGTGACAAGTTCAAGAGCGGATTATAGTTTACTAAAACCTGTAATGATTCATTTTAGGAATTCAGAGGAGTTTAACTTACAGGTGATTGTCACAGGTTCACACTTATCTCAGAAACACGGCTATACAATTAACGAGATATTAAGTGATGGATTTGATGTGAGTCAGAAGATTCACATACTTGAAGACGGAGATACAGCGAATGATATATGCCGCTCTGCATCTAATGCTATGAAAGGGATGTCGTCGGCACTTAGTGAAATAAATCCGGATTTAATTGTTGTGTTGGGTGATAGATTTGAAATTTTTTCTATGGCCATGGCAGCAACTATACATAGAATTCCAATAGCACATCTCCATGGAGGGGAAGTGACAGAGGGCGCTATGGATGAATGTTTTAGGCACTCGATTACTAAAATGAGTCATTTACATTTTGCATCAACAGATGAATATCGGGAGAGAATAATTCAGCTGGGGGAGAAGCCTGAATATGTATGGAATGTTGGAGCTGTGGGTGTAGAGAATGTTCTGAATGTCAAAAGGATTGATAAACCAACACTTTATAAAGATTTGTCGATACCTTTAAGCAAAAAAGTTCTTTTGGTCACATATCATCCAGAGACATTATCATATCAAACACCCCAGGCGCAAATTTCAGAGTTGTTGACTGCCCTGAGTCACTATGGTGACTATTTCTTAGTTTTTACCAAGGCAAATGCAGATACCTCTGGTACTATTATTAACGATGCTATTGATGAATATATATCAAAGCATCCCCACAATTCAAAACTATATGCATCATTAGGTAGTTTGAGGTACTTAAACTTAGTTAGCTATGCTAGTGCGGTAATCGGAAATTCATCTAGTGGCATAATTGAAGTCCCCTCTTTTAAAATCCCAACTGTCAATATTGGGGATAGACAAAAAGGTAGAGTTCGATCAAAAAGCGTAATTGATGTTGAATGCAAATCAGAAAGTATAAAACTGGCAATTGAAAAAGCTATGAATCATGATTTCTTAGAACAACTTAAAAAGACAGATAATCCATATGAAAAAAAAGGGACATCATTTGAAATCTTTAGAATAATTATGGCTCAGTTAGAGCAAGGGATAGAAATTCAAAAAAAATTTTATGACCTATAATTATATTCGTTAATTATTACAAAACCATTAAATCCCCAAACCCACGTTCGAAAAATGAGCTTAACCCGTTACAAAATCAGAATCTGTGGTATATATTATACGAAAATGATGAATTATTTAGACAAGTGATTAAAAAGTGGTAAGAGATGATTTGTAACGTGTGCCATAGACTGATGGGAGACGATCCTATGGATACCAAAAAAGCAATAAAAAAGCTGATACAATTATCAGCTGAGAAATTACATATTATGAAGGAAAAATCTCAGCTGATTGAGGATGAAACCTATTTCACAAAAAAACAGTCAACGACGGAGGTTGGGGCTATAGATCAAATACGATCAGTCCTAGAAGAAAAAATGCTTGCCCTTGATATTGAATTTCTGAAGTTTTACGGGCATGTTCTTGACAGAGAAGGTATCTCTAAGCTCACAGAAATCGATACAAGCGAGCATCCCTCGCTTTCTGACCTACAGAACACTGTGGGTAAAATAAAGGAGCTAGAGTCTAATATTGAAGCCTCAGAGGAAAGCCTGAATGCCCTGCGCAGGGAATATCAAGGTTCTTTAGGCAGTCAACTTATGACAAAGAAACAAGGCAGTCGAGTGACAGGGGCCTATCAAAAACAAATGAACCAAAGAAAAAACGGATAAAATCAAAATCGCAGTCTATATGAGACCTATATAGAAAAATGTAAAACAACAATACAGTTTTGACCATGAAAGTCATATGCACTTGTATATACATAAGTGTCTGAAGGCCATAGTGGAAAAGACTGTTGCGGAGATTTATTTTCATAGGGGTAATTCATAACAAAGAATTAACCAAATAAGGATTGAAAATGTGAGCACACCTTAGAAAAATCTTCAAAGGTGTGTTTACTTCATTTTTTGTCGGGTATGATTAATATACAAAGTCAGCAAAGGAGGCGTTTTAACCAACATAGATTATACATTTTCACAAACCGGTCAGGCCCAAGAAATTTGCCTGATTTTTAATATTTATACTTCCTGACATTCCAGTCGGAAAATCCGATTAGAAAAATAAAAGTTCAGGGTTATAGTGGAAGGAGCTGACTATATGAAAGTAATCGTAACTGGCCGAAACATGCATGTCAGAGACTCGCTGGTAGAACAGGTAGAGAAAAAGCTAACCAAGTTCGAGAGATACTTCAACAGCGATATTGAAGTCCATGCTACTTTTAGTCATCAAAAAGCAGACCAAATTGTTGAAATTACCATTCCACTAAAACAAGGTACGACCATTAGAGCTGAAGAAAGATCAGGCAATATGGAGTCGTCCATTGATATGGCAATTGACAAATTGGCAAGACAGATTTCAAAGCATAAGACGAAACTGGAAAAGCGCTATCGCGGCCATGAAACGATTCGTTTTGAAGAAATCCCAAATGCTGAAAATACTGAAGCAGATGGTCCACAAATCGTGAGGAATAAGAAGTTCTTTATGAAACCAATGGATCCGGAAGAAGCAGCAATGCAGATGGAACTCCTTGGACATAACTTCTTTGTTTTTAGAAATAGAGATACAGAAGAAATGAATGTTGTATATGCTAGAAAAGACGGAAAGTTTGGTCTTATTGAACCAGAAAATATGGAATAAGATCATCACAATAAAGCAATGATAACAAGCAAAGGACTGATAATTAAGGAGCTGTTTTAACAGCTCCTTTTCAATTTTTTGGAGTAAACTCAATTTGAAGGAAGTGTAAGGTATAACAAGGCATAAGTAAGCAAAAGCAGCCCTAGGAAAATGACGAATTAAGTCGAAAACTAATAATATATACCTATCGTAATAAATTCCCCAATCTGGTACAATGGTTATAGCTGAGTGGCTTGGAAAAACTGTATTGAGCCTTATGATCACACCGTGCTGTATGTTTCAAAGCGCTTATAATGATTTATAAGTGTGTGGCTTAAGTTATAGACAATCGGATTTTCAAGTGACATTAACAAAACTGAGTGAAATCAAGCTTTGTGTTAAATCTAGGGGGACGGCCTGATATGATAGAGCGTAAAGAAGAGTTTCAAAATACCATACGAAAGTTGTCGGGCGTTATAAATGCCAATATTATTACTGATGAAAGCACCATGCGAGAAATCCATGTGTTGACAGATCAGTCGCGACATCCTAAGCAAATCAGCCGTGATGTGCAGTCTATCTACGCTGCAAAATTCGGTGATGTCATAGATCGAAAACTAATCTCAATAGCACAAATTGAAATGGACCCACCTGAAAGAACAATGGGAAGAATTCAAGTTGATGAAGTTAAGTACTTAATTGGTTCAGATGCCCAGGCAGAAGTGAAAGTTACCCTGCGCCATGATGAAAGAGCCTATATAGGAAAAATGAATGGCATGCACACAACAAGAAACTCAAAAAGATTGGTTGTAGAAGCCACACTGAATAGCCTCAATGAGCTTTTTGGTGCAAAGCAAGGGGTTGTTTTAGAAGATTTTAAGGCTGTAAAACTTGGTGGAACAGAGGTCTATAATGTGGCTCTATGTGCCCTCAATGGTTTTACGGAAGAAATACATATTGGTTCAGCTATTGTAAGGGGCGATGAAAAAGAGGCCCTCGTAAGAGCGACCCTTGACGCCCTCAATAGACGCATTGCAAAGCTAGTGAAGTAGAGCCGACGCAACAAACAACCTCTGCATAGAAGAGGATAGCGTAGCGAAATTATCCTGTTATGACTAGCGAAGCAGGCAGAGACAAATAACAAGGGGGTTTTCATCATGAAAAGAAGACTTATGGTTATGTTCATGTCTCTATTATCACTGGTACTTGCTGGTGGCGCAAACTTCGGCTGGAAGTAATCACTAGGCTCGTAAGAGCGAAAATTTCAGCGTCGGCTCGATTTATTTTTGGGAGATATAGCAATGAATGAGAAAAAACTACTACAATACACTCACCTCATCAATGCAATAGGCACAGTCGCTATATTAACAGGCGTATATATGCAGTATAGAAATGGGAACTGGCTTGAGTTCCTATTTTTTGTAGTTCTTTCAGCAATTGCCGAGTCCATGATCATACCGCTTGGGGACAATTCCTATGTGTCTATAGGCTTTGCCATTGGTATGGCAGCAATTTTACTATTTGATCCATTCATTGCTGCAGTCGTATTGACACTTGGTACAATGCTAAAGATTTATTCCGAAGATGGTGAGCTGAAGCACATATTCAACACCTCGTTTTATAAACGGTATTTTAATGGATCTGCTTACGCCATTTCAGCTCTAGCGGGTGGGGTGGCAGGTAAATTCTTCACTCAAATTGCTCCCACTCCCAGCTTTATTGATCTGAGCGTGTTTGGGATACTGGGCACATTTTGTGGATACGTCTTTTTCAATTTGATCATTTATTCAAAGTTGTTTTCTATACTACAAGAAAGACGGTTCTGGGTGGTTGTACAAGAACAACTGTGGTGTCTGCACAATTTTGCAGCCATAGCCCCCATAGGCATACTCATGTTGTTTTCTTATAAAACCTACGGTTGGTTTTTTGCCAGCCTTATATTTGGCCCCTTGCTACTGGCAAGATACTCTTTCTCTATGTATATAGAAATGAAAAAAATGTACTTTGAAACGATCAGAACCTTGTCAAATGCCCTTGATGCCAAAGATGAGTACACCAATGGGCACTCCCACAGAGTGGCTGAGTACTCTGTGAAAATTGCAGAGCAATTGAATCTTTCACCAAAGGAAATCGAAACGGTTAAAACAGCCGCTTTACTTCACGATATAGGTAAGATCGGCATAAAGGATGAAGTTCTCAATAAGCCAGGGAAGCTTGATTTTAAAGAGTTCTATGAAGTTCAGCAACACCCAGAAATAGGGGCCAACATCATTAAAGATGTGGCCGCTTTACAGAGGGTGTCGGTTATTATCCGCTACCATCATGAACGATTTGATGGCAACGGTTATCCAGACAGTATCAATGGGGATCAGCTTCCTATTGAGTCGGCCATAATAGCTGTAGCAGATGCTTATGACGCCATGACCTCTGATCAGTCATATAGAAAGGCCATGAGCCATGAAGCGGCTGTTGAAATTATTAGAAGCGCATCTGGTTCGCAGTTCCACCCAGAGGTTGTGGATGTCTTTTTAGACCTGAATATCAGTCAAACCACGGAGGCGCTTTATGCTGGTTGAAACACTTCTAATAGCTAGTTTATTGGGACTTCTTTTCAAGGGGCGTTTTGAAAATCTAGCCAGACTGAAAATAGCCTATATTTATATACCAATTGTAGCCTTTGCCCTAGAAAGTCTAGGGGAGCTTATGGTCAAACACAAGTGGCCTTTTTTTTATGAGTCACATGGATGCCTTAACCTTACTTATTGAAATCATAGTCAACGCGCTTCTTTGCTTTTTTTTCTACAGGAATTTAAAGCTTCCAGGTATGAATATGATTTTTCTAGGGTCAGTTATGAATTTTACTGTTATTTTGGCCAATTTTGGCTATATGCCAGTTGATCCAGCTTTGGGTCTAGAGCATGGATATGATACAGTGCTTGCGGCCTTAAAAAATGGTGAAGTGTTTGCTCATGCTCTTATAACCCATGAAACATCGTTCACAATTTTAGCGGATGTCATTGCCATTCCGCCGCCGTGGCCATTTCCTAAAACAATTAGTTTAGGGGACGTTTTTATTGACCTAGGTGTAATTTTACTTATATTTAAGGGGATGAAAGCTGGTCATACCAAGTATTTTTCTGTATAATGAATATGGACTCATTCATTTCTAGCATTTACAGCCGCACACCAAGGAGGGATGTTCGTGTTTTTAGAAGCCGTAATACTCGGCGTTGCCATTGGCAAACTGAGGAAAGGGCGCTTAACAAGCTTAGGCGATACGCAGTTTAAAGGGCTTTGGCTCGTCATCATAGCATTTTTAACACAAATATCACCAATTTTTCTTTCGCGTGCGAATGTTTTTATGGAGTATTTAATTTACATGCCATTTGTGGCCATGTGTTTAATGGTTATGGTTCTCTTTATGAACCTGGATAAAAGCGGCATTTGGTTTATTATTGCAGGAACGATTATGAATCTTGTTGCTGTGGGTATGAACGGTTTTAAAATGCCAATTGATTTTAAAGGTCTTGAATATGCTGGACTGCACGGTGTCATAGAAACCATTCAGGATGGATCGCTTATAAATTATGTAAATATGGAAAGCGTTGTAGATTTTTCAAGATATTTAGGCAAGTTTATTCCATTACCTGATATGTATCCATTTGCAAAAGTGCTCTCCATAGGAGATATTTTTTTAATGGTGGGCGTGGTTATTCTTGTACAAGGTGAAATGAAAAAAGTTTTCTACCGAGCGGCGGGTTCAATGGTGAAATACTCATATAAATCAAGGTATTAATTAAAAACGTTAAAATCATGTGTTCATTTCCAGTGGAAAATGATATACATGATTCGATAAATCGCTTACATACTGAAAAGAGAATCCGCTTGCGGGTTCTTTTTTCATTGTATAGTGACTTACTGAATTCACAGTTTATTCATGAATATGTCACTAAGTTCTAACATAGAGTGGATTTACAGTATGCTATAATATATATTTGTAAGGATTAGATTTCTAATCCTTACAAACCAGTCAGGCTATACAAAAAATAAGTAGAGAATGCCCGTGAAAAGTCACCGAATCATGAGCAGCGGGATATGAATATATCCCGGAACACTCAAGAAATCTACCATAGGCGAAATAGACTGCTCAAGCAGTCCCTAGGCAGATTTCCTGAATGCTCCGGGAAACGAAGGGACGATAAACATGCGATTTTTAGAAAAATTATTTGGAAGTGACAATGACAGGGAAGTGAAGCGGCTTATGAAACAAGTTGCTGAAATTGAAGCACTTGAGCCGCAAATGCAGGCCCTGTCTGATGATGCTTTACGAGCAAAAACAGACGAATTCAAAAAAAGACTGGCTTCTGGTGAGACGACAGATGACCTTCTAAATGAAGCCTTTGCTGTTGTTAGGGAAGCAGCTGTTAGAACACTCGGCCTCAGACATTATCCTGTTCAGCTACTGGGTGGTATTGTACTCCATGGTGGTCGTATTGCTGAGATGAGAACCGGTGAAGGTAAAACTTTAACGGCGACTTGTCCGGTGTACTTGAACGCTCTTGAAGGCAAGGGTGCCCATGTGATCACAGTTAATGACTACCTGGCACGACGTGACCGCGACTGGATGGGGAAACTATACAGCTTCCTAGGTCTAACGGTTGGTTGTGTTGTTCATGGTGTACGTGGCCAAGAACGTGTTGATGCATATCAGGCTGATATAACATTTGGTACAAACAATGAATTCGGTTTTGACTATCTTCGCGACAATATGTCTATTTACAAGGAAAACCTGGTACAAAGACCACTCAACTACGCCATTGTGGATGAGGTCGATTCTATTCTGGTCGATGAAGCCAGAACACCTCTTATTATTTCGGGTGAAGGCTCAAAATCAACAAGCCTGTACAAGGTGGCAGACACGTTTGTACAAATGCTAAAAAGAGAAGAAGATTATTCCATTGACGAGAAAGCCCATTCTGTTGTGTTAACAGATGAGGGTGGCGTGGAAAAAGCGGAACGTTTCTTTAGCCTGGAAAACCTTTCTGATCCGCAGAATATGGAAATTTCCCACCATATCAACCAGGCATTGAAAGCTAGATACTTAATGAAAAAAGATGTTGATTATGTTGTCAAGGAAGGCGAAGTTGTCATCGTTGATGAGTTTACAGGCCGTCTTATGTTTGGACGTCGTTACTCAAATGGTCTCCACCAAGCTATTGAAGCCAAAGAGAACATGGAAGTGCGTAAAGAGTCCCAAACACTGGCAACTATAACACTTCAAAACTACTTTAGAATGTATACCAAGCTGTCTGGTATGACAGGTACAGCCAAGACAGAAGAAGATGAATTTAAACACATCTATGGCATGGATGTTGTGGTTGTTCCAACCAACCGCCCGATCCAGAGACTGGATATGCCAGATTCAGTTTATAAATCATTAAATGGAAAATTTGGTGCTGTAATCAAAGACATTGAAGAGAGACATCAACATGGACAGCCAATCCTAGTGGGTACCATTTCGATTGAAACTTCTGAATATCTATCCAGCCTACTCAAAAAGCGCGGTATAAAGCATGAAGTCTTAAATGCCAAGCAACATGAGAGAGAAGCAGAAATTGTTTCCCAAGCTGGTCGATTCAATGCGGTAACCATAGCAACAAACATGGCTGGTCGTGGTACGGATATCGTTCTTGGGGGTAACCCAGAATTTATGGCCAAGCGCGACATGTCAAAGCAGGGCTATTCAGATGAAGTTTTAGCCCTTGTTACAAGTCCGCTTGAGTTTGAAGATCCAGAAGTCAACGAGGCCAGAGATAAGTACAAAGAAATATTTGCTGAATATAAAACGGTAACAGATGCTGAAGCTGAAAAAGTTAAGCAGGCAGGTGGCCTTCATATTATCGGTACAGAAAGACACGAGTCCCGTCGTATAGATAATCAGCTCCGTGGTCGTTCTGGACGTCAAGGCGATCCAGGGTCATCACAGTTCTTCATTTCATTCGATGATGACTTAATGCGCCTATTTGTTAATGACAATATCAAGGCTATGGTTGATAAACTTGGTATGGAAGACGATATGCCCCTTGAAGCAGGGATTCTGACAAAGTCTATCGAAGGCGCTCAGAAAAAAGTTGAGGGTCGAAACTTCGGTATTCGTAAGCATGTATTGCAGTACGATGATGTTATGAATAAGCAACGTGAAATCATATATGGAGAGCGTAACCGCGTCCTTCATGGTGAAAGCATCAAAGATGAAGTGGACTCAATGGTTGAAAGCATTATTGACAGATCCATTGAACTTTACACATCTGAGTCAGAATACGCTGAAGAGTGGGATCTGAAGTCCCTAGAAGACTATCTGCACCAAGTATTTCTACCAAAAGGTCTACTTAAGTTTGATAACCTTGAAGCCCTTGATCGGGAGTCTTTAAAAGAAAAACTTCTTGAGATAGCGGCCAAGCTCTATGCCATGAAAGAAGAAGAGGTTGGTACGGAAAGACTTCGTGAAATTGAACGGGTTATTCTGCTCCGTGTTGTTGATGAAAAGTGGATTGACCATATTGACGCCATGGACCAGTTAAAACAGGGTATAGGTCTTAGAGCGGTTGGTCAGGAAGATCCAGTCAGAGCATATCAAATTGAAGGTTTTGATATGTTCAATGAAATGACATATAATATACAGGTTGACACGGTAAGACATATCTACCATGTAACCATCCGAACAGAAGCAAAACGTGAGCAAGTGGCTAAGATCACAGGCACTTCTGGTGGTGACGGCACACCTAAAAAGCAAGCGCCAGTAAAAAAGGAAAACAAGGTTGGCCGAAATGATCCTTGCCCATGTGGAAGCGGTAAGAAATATAAGAAGTGCTGTGGCGCCAGCTAAAAATGGCGGCCTAGTCAAAAAAATAAAAGCGCTTGAAAGGTCTTATAAGTGATACTTAACAAGTTGCTTAATGAATAGAAAAGAGGTGTGTGGTGTGCTAAAACTTGAAAAGTGTATAGGCGAGTTAAAGGACATTGAAGCATCCCTAAATGATTTGAGGGGTTCACTTTGACATTGAAGGCTTAGAAAAAGAACACGATGAGCTTGAAATGTTAATGACGGAGCCAGACTTTTGGGATGATCAAACGGCGGCTCAAAAAACGCTGAGAAGAGCCAAGTCTATCAAAACGAAGCTGGAGCACTTTGAAGCCATGGAAACAGCATTTGAAGAGTTGTCTCTCCTTGTTGATATGGGACTTGAAGAGGAAGATGACTCCATTGAAAAAGAAGCTGCAAGTGGTATTGAAAAGCTAAAAGCAAGTGTAGAAAAAATGAACTTGCAAACACTCCTGTCCGGTCAGTACGATGAAAACAATGCCATCTTATCCATTAATGCAGGTGCAGGTGGACTGGATGCACAAGACTGGTCTGAAATGCTTTTTAGAATGTACAATAGGTGGGCTGCTCACAGTGGTTTTGCGGTTGAAATACTAGATATACTCAAAGACACAGAAGCGGGTATTAAGAACGTATCTATGGCTATTCGAGGCATCAATGCCTATGGGTATTTGAAATCGGAAAAAGGCGTTCACCGACTTGTCAGACTGTCTCCATTTGATTCTTCTGGGAAGAGGCATACAAGTTTCGCATCTGTGGATGTTATGCCTGAACTGGATGAAGATGTTGAAGTGGACATAAATCAAAGTGATATAAAAATTGACACCTTCAGAGCTTCTGGCGCAGGCGGACAGCATATCAATACAACAGATTCTGCGGTTCGTATTACCCATATACCGACAGGCGTTGTGGTTCAGTGTCAAAATGAGCGTTCGCAAATAAGCAACAGGGCAACAGCAATGCGTATGCTTATGTCAAAGTTGATTGATTTAAGAATTCAGGAGCAAAAGGATAAAATTGAAGATCTGGCGGGAGACTACTCTCAGATTGCTTGGGGCAGTCAAATTCGTTCATATGTCTTCCATCCTTACAATCTTGTGAAGGATCATAGAACAAACCATGAAACGGGCAATGTTCAGGCTGTGATGGACGGTGAAGTTCAACCTTTTATTGATGCATACCTTAAAATGAAGGTCCATGAAGACAATCAGTAAATGAGATGTCAGATGAACGTTTGAAAAACCGTCAAGAACCCATCAAGAAGGACGAAATCAACAATTAATGAAATAGAATATGTGAATAATTAAGCCTGAGGGATTCAGAATAGATTCCCTCAGGCTTTTTTAGTGAAAACTATATTAGCTTATGAGACTACACATACACTGGTTACGGCCAAGCCTTTTGGCTTCATAGAGATGTTTATCAGCCTCTTCAATAAGCTGGTGCATGCTTTGGCCCTGATACGAGGCAACCCCGCAACTCACAGTCATTGTTACATGGTGACCGTGAATCACAAAGGCATGTTCAGCAATGGCGGACCTTAGGCGATCAACAATTTGATTGCCTCTTTCTATATCCGTTCCAGGTAGGACCAGTAAAAATTCCTCCCCGCCATAACGGCCGATAAAATCAGAACGTCTGGTTTTCTTTCTAATTAAATCAGAAAGCATTGCAAGGGCTTCGTCACCCACTAAGTGACCATATGTATCATTGATCTCTTTAAAATGATCAATATCAATCATAGCAAGGGTTAAGGGAAGACTACAAGACATAGATCGGCTTAACTCTTCCTTTAAAAGCTCCCGGATGTAGTTGTGGTTAAAGAAGTTGGTCAAGCTATCCGTCACAGATTTTTGATAGAGAATTCGATTGTCCTCTTTCAAAGTGTTGTTGGCATCAATGAGGCATTTTGTGTTGTGAACATGGGAAGACACATCTTCGAATATAGTCACAAATTCATTGATAGCCATTTTGAAAGCGGTAATTTGATAATGCGCATCTAAGGAAGCAACATGTGTTGTAAAAGTTATGGGCTTGTCATTTTTCACAACAGATGCATAGGTTGCTATCCAGTCCGTTTGGTCATGCTTTATGTCAGGGATGGCCTCAGTGAGACGCTTGCCTAAGACACTTTGACGTTTCAGTCCCGTTAGTTTTTCAAACATGGGATTCATGTCAAGGAACTCATAGTCGGTAGCATTTCCATAATGGTCATACACTATGCGGTGACGTGCGTACGCCAGTGGCATTTTCATGATAAGTTTTTCATAGTAAGAACTCATATCCATACCCTCTTCACACCCATCTAAGCGACTTGTAAAACAGTATTTAAACGTCAATGCTGGCCCAATGCTGTGCTGTGTATAGACACTTGTACAGCAAGAGCTTTAATGAGAATTTGGCATTGACATGAATCTGTGAATTTACAAACGTCTGATCTAGAAAAAATGTAATTCTGTTCATGTAATTTCCAATTTTACATGTATTTAATCATATTTTTGATAAATACATAATATTTTGCTTTGACCTGCCTTGTTTTGGACGAATATCGCCATAATACTTTGATTATTTCGGATTTCTTGCAGTATTCTCAGCATAGCGATACAATGGTAGAGGAAAAATGTAGGAAACCGGAGGTAAGGTTATGGAACTGATCATCAAGCAACTCTCAAGTGAACTGAATCTAAAGGCTGAAAAGGTTAAAGAAACCATTAAGCTGATTGATGAAGGCAATACAATACCGTTTATCGCGCGATACAGAAAAGAAGTCACAGGTGGCATGAGTGATGAAATTCTGAGATCTTTTGATGAGAGACTTAAATATTTAAGAAACTTGGAGTCCCGTAAAGAAGAAGTTATTCGACTTATTGCGGAACAGGAAAAACTAACACCTGATCTTGAAAAGAAGATTTTGGATGCAAAGGTTCTTCGCAAGGTTGAAGACCTATACAGACCCTTTAAGCAGAAAAAACAAACAAGGGCAACTAAGGCCAAGGAAAAGGGTCTTGAACCACTGGCTCAGCTTATGATGGCACAAGAAGCCACAAGTGGGACGCCAGAAGAAGCTGCACAGGCCTTCGTTAACGAGGACAATGAGGTCCATACTATAGAGGAAGCCCTAGCAGGTGCACGTGACATTATCGCAGAACAAGTTTCTGACAATCCAGAGTATAGAGAATGGATACGTGAGCAAGTTAAGGCACATGGACTAATTGTTTCGCAAAAGACAAAAAGTGCAGAGGAATCGGTCTTCGAGCAGTACTATGATTACTCTGAAGCTGTTAAATCTATACCCGATCATAGAATTCTGGCCATTAACCGTGGGGAAAAAGAAAAAATCCTGCGCGTTAAGGTAACAATGCCAGATGAGGTCATTCTTGATAAGCTTACAAAATCAATAGTCACAAATGTACAGAGTATTTTTGTCGGTGAAATTGAAGCAGCCATTCAGGATGCATACAAGAGACTGATCTCATCGAGTATTGAAAGAGAAATTAGAAGTATGCTCACTGAACGGGCTGAAGAAGAAGCCATTAAAGTTTTTGGCAAGAACACCAAACCCCTACTGCTTATTCCACCTGTGCATGATGCAAAGGTCTTAGCGGTTGATCCAAGTTACAGAACAGGATGTAAACTGGCAGTTCTTGATGGAACAGGTAAGCTTCTGGAATATGCGACAATTTATCCGAATAAGCCTCAGAATAAAGTGGCTGAGTCTCGCCGAGTTCTTGTGGACCTTATCAAGAAACATGATGTGGATATTATTCCAATAGGCAATGGCACCGCATCAAGAGAAACAGAGCAGTTTGTGGCAGAATCATTGAAGGAAATCGATAAAACTGTCTACTATACAATCGTCTCTGAAGCGGGAGCATCAGTTTATTCAGCATCAAAACTGGCTACAGAAGAGTATCCAGACATTGATGTATCTATAAGAGGGGCAATTTCAATAGGTCGCCGTCTGCAAGATCCATTGGCTGAGCTCGTTAAAATTGATCCCAAGCATATTGGTGTAGGCCAGTATCAGCATGACCTAAATCAAAAGAAACTCAATGACACCCTGACAGGCGTCGTTGAAGACTGTGTAAACAGTGTTGGTGTGGATCTTAATACCGCAACGCCATCCCTGCTTCAGTATGTGGCAGGCGTATCCAGTGCCATAGCGAAAAATATTGTAAACTACAGGGATGAGAACGGCAAATATGCGGAGCGCAAGCAGCTATTAAAAGTTGCTCGTCTTGGTAACAAAGCATATGAACAGTGTGCTGGTTTCCTAAGAATTTCTGGTGCAAACAACCCTCTGGACAACACTTCGGTTCACCCTGAATCGTATGAGACGGCAACACATCTACTTGAAAAACTGGGCTATTCATTAGAAGATGTTAGTGGTGGAAATTTAGGTGACATCAGTCAAAGAATTATTGACCTTGTTCCAGAAACCGTTGAAAAAGAATCTCTTGGCATTTCAGGGAAGGGATTTGAAGCTTTAGCAGCCCTTAAAAAGCCTAAGAAGACGGATAAGTCACAAAACGCCAAACGCTATGACAAGGCCTTAAAAAAGTTGGCTGAGGAATTGGGCGTTGGTCTTCCGACGCTTAAAGATATTATCGATGAAATCAAAAAGCCAGGTCGTGACCCACGTGAGGAAATGCCTAAGCCAATATTTAGAAGTGATGTTCTTTCCTTTGAAGATCTTGCAGAAGGCATGATTCTAACAGGCACTGTGCGAAATGTGGTTGATTTTGGTGCGTTTGTGGATATTGGTGTCAAAAATGATGGACTTGTCCACATATCAGAACTATCCGACAAGTATGTCAAGCATCCTATGAATGTGGTTGCTGTTGGAGATACGGTTCAAGTTAAGATTATTGGTGTGGATAAGAATCGAGGCAAGGTATCCCTTTCTATGAAGGGCTTGTAGACATAAATTATATTGATTTGTTATGGGGATGCTGAAACAAGCATCCCCTTTCTTTTATTGTATGCTTAAATTTTGATTCCTAAATCTCTCTTTGGGATAGGGTATGACGAGAGTTCTTGAATGATATTTTGCAAGTCGCTCAATTGGATATAACACACAGATAAAACAATCCAAAAGCATGAAAGAATAAGGGCTTGGGTGTTTACGGATTGTAACCGGGGTTTTATAGATTAATAGAGATATTTTTTAGATTCATGTTAAACTGATAAAGAAGACAAGCTCCTTGACCTATAAGATGTAGGCATGTAAGACAAGGGTCAATGAATATAAAATCTAGATAATCATTAATTGAAAATTTAAGGAGGCACACGAATGTCAATATTAGTAACAGGTGGGGCAGGCTATATTGGTAGTCACACATGTGTAGAACTGCTTCAAGCGGGAAAAGATGTTGTAATAGTTGATAATTTTTCAAATAGCAAGCCTGAAGCTGTTAAGCGTATTTCAGAAATTTCTGGACGTGAACCCAAGCTATATGAGGCGGATATTCTTGATAAAAATGCTCTGGATAAAATATTTTGTGAAAATGATATTGAATCAGTGATTCATTTTGCAGGTCTTAAAGCAGTGGGGGAATCTGTTGAAATCCCATTGGCTTATTATCACACAAACATAACGGGTACCTTGATGCTTTGCCAGGTTATGAAAGCTCATGACGTTAAGAAAATAGTCTTCAGTTCATCAGCCACCGTTTATGGCGACCCACACATGACACCAATCAAGGAAGACTTCCCTTTGTCAGCAACGAATCCTTACGGTCGCACAAAACTTATGATAGAAGAGATTATGGGCGATTTATTTGTGTCAGACAATGATTGGAGCATTGCCCTATTGAGATACTTTAACCCAATAGGTGCCCATGAGAGTGGGCGTATTGGGGAAGATCCAAATGGTATACCAAATAACCTAATGCCATTTATAACACAAGTTGCCGTTGGGAAAAGAGAAAAGCTCAGTGTTTTTGGAAATGATTACAAAACCCACGATGGAACCGGTGTAAGAGACTACATTCATGTGGTAGATCTTGCCAAAGGCCACTTGGCAGCCCTGGAATATGTGACGGCGAATAAGGGGATTGAAGCAGTGAATTTAGGCACAGGCAATGGATATAGTGTTCTTGATGTTGTAAAGGCATTTGAAAAAGCCACTGAGCAAGCTGTACCCTATGTGATTAGTGAAAGACGACCTGGAGACATAGCCACTTGCTATGCTGATGCGACAAAAGCCTTAGAACTTTTCGGATGGAAAACTGAAAAAAATATTGAGGATATGTGCCGAGATTCGTGGAAGTGGCAAAGTCAAAATCCGAATGGTTATGTCTAGGTATTTGTGTACTTTTAACAAAAGAAAATTAAATTCTGAAATAATAAGTCGAAAATGTAAAAAGTTTACCTAATCAACAATTCACATTATGTGTATTGTATACACCTAAAATAGCGATGAATGACCATAATTAACGTTAAAAAAGACATTGACTTATACTCTAAATGCATTAAATGTCGAAAGAAATCGACAAAAATCGCCATTTTCCGAAATGGCTTACAAAAATATACTTTAGCCCCAAGTTTCATTGAAACTTGGGGCCGCTTTATATATAATTTCAGATGTAGCAAACAATTTCCAAAGGTCACATTTACATAGGTCTTTTGGCGGATTTCGTAGTTTATAGGGGCGTAAGAGAAAGATAACGTGGTGATTATGCACGATAAATCCAAATTATTCTTTATATGTATATTTTTCGGCGCACAGTATGTTGTTCTTTTTCTAATTTTATATGCACTAAGGGATGTGGTGTTCGAGGATCATAGGAATACGATCTCAGCAGGCGTCTTTTTAACTGTATATTTAGTGGTTAGTTATTTTCTGTTTATGAATATTGTCACTGAAAAATTTAAAAAGAGATCTCTTGTGAATAGGCAGGTGCTCGAAGAACAATTGCAGGCGTATAGAGAAGACGGCAAGCATTCAGCAAGAAATTTAGAAGAGGTCAGACGTTTAATCAGTGAAAGCAAATACAATGAAGCATTTGAGCTTCTTAACAAAATAGCCAATATGGCAACGAGCGAATCAAATGATGATGAATCCGAGCAGGATGGGTCACAATATATAAATAAGACACCAATAGGACAATCGCCGGTAAGAGACAGTCAAACTGGACTTGTCTATGAGAAAACAATAATTGACTTGATTATTGATAAGTATAAAGTTAAGTGCCACTCAAGAGGGATCCAGTTCAATTACAGAGTGGAATCAAAAGCGCTTAATAATATTATGAGTGCAAAAGAGGTCACAAGCGTGATCGAAAATTTAATGGACAATGCCATTGAGGCTATTGTACGTCAAATGTCAGTGGGACCACGCGATGAAAGATGGATTGAGTTACAAATAACTTATTCACAATCAAGTCATAAGAAAAATGAAATTATGATCCAAGTTCAAAACAGTGGAAAAACTTTGACAGAGGATCATGCAAATAAAATATTTACCGCTGGTGTGACCAGCAAAACAGGAGACAACCATGGGTATGGTTTAGCTGTTGTCATGGATATTGTAAAAAGCCTTGGTGGAACCATAAAGGCGAGTACAAATCCGGAAACAAGTATACAAGTCCTTGTTCCAAAAATCTAGTTAGAGGAGATTCGATTATGTGGGGGAATTTTCAAGAAGCTAGGCACTATGGGAACCTCAGAAAAACTTGGGGATGTGCTGTGGCTATGTTGGCTTTATTATTGTCAGGGGTTTTATTTATCAACTTTGATCCAGTGGTTTACAATCTTCTTGTTGATAAATATGGCAACTTAATTCTAATTGCAGACACCATTGTAATAATAGGCGTTTTGCTGATGGCGATTGAGGTTAGAGAGTGTTATAAAACCTACCAGCATGGAAAGAAAGTGCATGAAGCAAAAAAAATCAGACATGAGTATCGCAAGCATTTACAAAATGTTCAAGCGCTTCTTTACGTAGAAGCCTATGATGAGGTGACAGATTATACACTATCACTTGAAAATGATTTGAAGGCAATTTAAGCAATTATAAGACAGAGCTATGGGATGGGTGAAAAGAAATGAATGTACTTATTTTAGATGACAATGAGCCAACACGACGTATGCTCAAAAAAATTCTTGAGGAAGACCACAAACATATAACACTTCATACGGTTGGGTCTTATCAAGAAGCTGAATGGGTCGTGGAGAATGAAAAACTAGACCTGGCACTGCTTGACATGGAAATCGGTGATGGCCATACAGGCATAGGTGTCGGCAGACTGGTTCAGGAAAAAAATCCTGATGCAGAGTTTATGGTTATAAGCTCTCATCCAGAATACGCCCTGGATTCTTTTGAAATTCATCCCTATGACTTTCATGTGAAGCCAATAAATATTAATTCATTTAAAAGCAGTATTAAGCAAGTTTTAGAATACATAGAGTCAAAGAATGAAATAAAACGTAAACACACCAGTGCAGAAGAAGGACGTCTGCTGGTTAAGACAAAAAAGGAAATCTTCTGGATACCATTTTCAAAAATACACTTCATAGAAAAACTCCAGAAAGATATATACATACACACAGCTGATGACACAGTCGTGATTAGGCAAAACATCTCAGATGTAGAAAAGCGTCTACCATCCAGTTTTTTAAGGGTTCATAAGTCTTATATAGTGAACACCGACCACATAGCAAAGATTATCGAACATGGGGACAGGTCCTATGAAGTCTATTTCTTTGGCAATGACAGGACAGCCTATATGAGTCGTTATAAGGCGCCTGTACTTCTTGATCGGTTGAGTTAGGATGAAACGCTAGGACTAAAGTAATTGAATAGGAAAGTAAATAAGATGCGAATTGCCGGTCTTTGGTGATTCGCTTTTTTTATGAGAAAATTAAATGTTTGCAGGATTAAATTGGATATTCGGACTTGATATATGGGGGATGGGTGCTTACATTCATTCCTAAAATAAATTGATGGTTAAATGAGTTGGTATGCTAGTCAAAAAATTAACGAGAGGTGAAAAAATGAAAAAGGGGAAAAGATTATTGTCGTTTATGATGTGTTTTATGTTACTGATCACATCATTACCTGCGACAACATATGCATTGGAGGAGAATGGTGTAAACCAACCAGAAGAATTGAGTGGTCAGTATGAACATTTAGTGACTTCTGGCGGTGCAATTGAAATAACTTATGATGGGGGAACTCCAATAGAAGAAGATATAGATGTCGTTTTCTTTGGGGATAAAACAGTTTTTACAGCAGGCACAAATAGCGGCGAGCTTAAAATGCCAGATTTGAAGCCAGGCTATTATGATGTGAAACTGGCGATGGGCAGAACACCCGATTCACTTCTGCCTTATTCAGAAACTCAAGTAAAGATGTATTTGGATGAAGAAACAGAAGCATTTTATGTAGATGATGATATTGATTTACATAAGGCCCAGGTGGCTGTAGAATCCGCTGAAAATTTAGAAGCGGCCGAGCTACAATTTGAATTTGATAATGCAGATGTGGAAGTGGACTCAGTTTGGTCGACGGCATCAGGCAATTATCTTCGTATTGAAGCGCTTGATTTAAGCGGTGCTGAGGCGACAAATGGTCGGTTTAGACTGGTTAATCATAGCAGAATGGACTATATATGCTCAGATTGGATTCCTTTTGAGTGGTCAAGGGCAGAGGGGATGACCTTTGAAGGTTCTCCTTTTAGCTTTGAAAACCATATTCAAGTGGAACTTAATGAACCATTCCATGAAATAGTGCTGAACTGGTACAATACTAGTTTAAATATTGAAAGTGGTTTTGTACAATTCACCAAGCTTGATGGCAGCCATGAAGAAGTTTTTGAAGTGGATGATTTCATGCTTACTATTCCTGAGCTTCCAAATGGAGAATACGAAGCAAGCGCAGTCCTCTTCACTCAGGACGGTATGAAGCTAGAAGGCAAAATCTATTTGCAAACCACTGACTATGACTCCATTTATATAGACCTAGAAGAGGCCTATAATGGAGAGTGTTTCACATTTGAAACACAACTGCAGTATGAAGATTATGATGGTTCTATTTATGATATTACAGATGCAGATATTCCTGTTTCTATTTGGGGAAGCTATTATACAGGCGGTTATATGGATGATCTAATCATAGCAGAGAATGGGCTAATATCCATAGAACTACCACCCGGAGATTATGATTTAGAAGTCAATGAAGGGCGTTATAAAAAGGCTCAAACCAATCCTTTCTTTGGTTGGGGGCATATGAAGATAGAAGGTGATTCATACGGCAGTGTGACTATTGATGAAATGAATGATCTTCCTTTATCAAAGACATACCTGATCATTGATGCAAATTATGACAAGAATGTGGTTGAGCATGTCAATGTGGATGTGGAAAACATATCGGACAGAATTGATTTTAGCCAGTCATATGATAACACACATGTCATTGATTGGGTCGACTGGGGAAGTGAATCTGTTATAGAAGACCGTTTTAGATTCGTTATTGATAAAGGCGATGAAAATGTAGACAATTCCGAATGGGTTGATCTTAGAGTCGAGCGAAACCCTTATAGGGTCTTTCTAAATGGTGAAGAAATTAATCCAAGTATTAAGCAAATGATTGATTTACAAACGCCTTCTTATTTTGGAGAAATACTTGTTGACGAAGCTCTTGAAAAGGAAATCTACCAAGCAGGGCGAGAAGCGTATGAGTTCTTTGATTTCTACAACAACTTTGATATGCCAAGTCAATTCCGTGTGGAAATTGAAAGAAGTGGTGAGGTCATATATGAAACAATGTCCCGTGGGGATGGACTATTCTATTTACCTGAGTTGCCTAAAGGGACTTATACAGCAAAGGCGTATGACTATGAATACATATTGAGTCCGTCTAATGAGATAGAGTTTGATATTGATGGTCAGTCTGGGCACTCTGAACCAGTGGGGCAACTTAAGTTTGCAGAATCAAACCTACACAAATTTGCTAGGCTTTTAGTTGAAGACCAAGGAAAATTGATATCTTATGAAGAGGGATTTTGGTATGAAATATATGAAATAACATCAAACTCGCGAAAAGAAGTTTTTGAAGAATATTTCTATAATACAGGTATTTTCATCCCAAAACTTCCAGATGGAAAATATGAAATCATCTTCGAGAATTTACATGTTTATGACTGGATTCCCCCTGAGTACATTTTTGAGGTGAAAGATGGTGAGTACAGCGTAGATTTTGATATATTGATGGAACGATATCTTCTGGGACTTGATACCGGTAGAGACAGTTATAATATGTTTGCCGATATTGAATCGAACCAAGATATTGAAATAAGCTGGGAAAATTATAGTGATGAGTTCTATATAACAAGTTTTGGTGAAAACATCACACTGCCGATTGAGTTTGAAATGAATCTCTTTGATATTGACGGATTGCCGGACGGTTCAACAGGTTATATACAGTTTTACTACGACGGGTCAAAATTTATAATTGATGGACGTGAGTATTCTATTGGCTCAAGATACGATGTTGACATCATTGGCAGTCATACTGATGGGAAAGTTGTATACGCTAATGGAAAAGAAAGTACAACAGGTATTGTTTACGTCTATGAGGCAGATCAATTTACAAATGGGACACCAGAGGATGACATAGAATTTGTTGATTACACATACTTAAATGATGACGGCATGTTCAATGTGCCCCTATATGAAGAGGGTGAGTACTATATAATTGCAGAGCTAGACGATGCAGAGGGTAGTCTGAGCATACCTTTATTTGTGGAAGTGGATAACTATGAACAAATTTGTAAAGATGGTCAATGGGTTGATGAAGTGGTCCTTCTTGTTGAAGAAAAACTAGAAAACCCAACAACAGTAAAAGGCCGTCTAGATGACGGAACACTAATGGAACTGGATGAAGATGTCTGGGTTCTAATTGAGTCTATTGATGACCGCCAAGAAACCTACACATGGGAACATGATCTTAATTCAAATGGTCAAGTTCAGCTTCCAGACCTTGCAGATGGAAGTTATGATATTTGGATTTTCCCAGAACTTCCAGAGTGGTTTGCCTTTGAAAGTCTTATAAAAGAGTTTACCGTGACAGATGGTATTTGGAGTATAGATAAAAATGAAATTGTTCTGAAAGAATCATTATATAATGCGCAGTTCACTTCAGAAGTTGAAGACCTTGGCGGCATAGATTTTGAAATTGAATCTGAAAATCTAGATGGCATGGGTACGTCATCATCTGGTCCTTATATTCGCATAGAAGAAATTGAAGGCGAAACACCATTTGAGGGCCGTATCAGAGCCATTAGTGAAAATAATGATGTTGGAGTGGCTGCTTCACAGTGGCGCAATTTCAAATACGACGGGGAAAAAGTTTATGTAAATGGTCAGGTTTTCAAAGGGAAAACTTATGACCAGTGGGAACTGCCAACGGCCCAGGTTAAGGGCAAGGCAAAGCTTCCTGAGAATCAAGAAGAGCTATACGGAAAAGTATATGTGTATAGGGATGATACCCTAGTCGATACAACAGAGTTCAGAGAAAGACGGTCAAATGAAGACCCAGAATACTTGAATGTTTTCTATTTAGGAAACCTGGATGAAGGCCAGTATACCCTATATGCAAAAGCCTACAATTATGATGAACTCGGTGTGATGGAACAGTCTACAAAAGAAATAGTGGTTGTAAATGGTGATGGTCAAGTCACGAGTGCATCACCAGTACTACGATTTGAAGAAGCGCCAACTGATGGACAGCCCCTTATAAAGTTTTCTTCTGAAACACCGACCCAAGGCTTTGTAACATGCTGGGTAGAACCTCAGAGCATGCCAATTATCGAGATGAAGATTGGAGATGGTCCGTGGGAACGCACTTCAGGTTTAAACATTGATAAAAACACAAATGTTTATGCCCGGTTTAAGAAGTCTGAAACAGATGAGTGGAGTCCCATAGCCAAGGCGACTGTAGACTGGATAGACCATGAAAAACCAGTTATTGAAACAGACCTTGCTGATGGGTTTACAAATAAAGAGACTTTTAAATTTACTGTAACTGCAACAGATAATACAGTTGTGACGGATTTAATCGTTGAATGTAATGGAGATGAATATGACGTTGATGCCTCTGGGCAAGTCATAATTGAGTTTGAAGACGAGGAAAATGTCATTACCATTTTGGCAGCAGATGAAGCGGGCAATGTTGCAACCCACACGGCGTCGATTATACTAGATAAAACACCTCCAGTCGTGACTCTGAGTTACTCCACACACAAGGCAAGCAATCGAAATGTGCTTGTGAGCTATGATGTTGATGAGGCGTATGAGATTGTGTCAGGTGGAGCCTATTTCATATTTGAAGACAATGGAACCCATACCTTTGAAGTAAAAGACAAGGCTGGAAACATTACTAAAACAGTGGCCAAGGTGGACTGGATTGATAAAACGCCAGCAAGTCTAAAAGAGTCTGCAATTAGTATAGATGGAAAGCCGGTCACAGCTTCTGTTACAGGTGGAAACACACTTGAAGTTTCAGCAGAGTATAGCGAAAATGTGACAGTCCAGGCTTTCATTCCAGGCATAGGCAACCTTCAAACAGTAAAAGACGGGTCAAATGAAGGAAGTCGTGTCACTTTTATATGGACTGTTCCAGAAAATGCGAATGGAACTTATAGGGTACACATGAAGGCAACAGATGAAGCGGGCAATACTACAATCAACCAAATGGAAGGTGTTTTGGTGGATAATAAGGCCCCAACTTTAACGGCCTATCTATCTGCAGATACAAAGATATCAAATGGATATCTGGTTGAAGACACAGCCAAACTGGTTGTTAAGTCAAATGCCGATGAAATCATGTATGGGTTTTCAAAAGATGCTCTAACAGAAAGAGTGGATGAAACAGGTCTTATTGTCTTAGCGGGTGAAGGAAAAGACGAAGTTATAGAAAGCATTTATCTAAAGGCAGTAAATTCTGTGGGCAATGCATCAGAAATAAAAGAAATTACAGTGAACTGGGATAATGTAAAACCAAACCCACCAAGTCTTTACATTTCCAATTTTACGACTAAGGATAAAAGTGTAAATGTCTTGGGGCATTCAGAGACAGGGAAAACCATCATCTTTAAGAAGCAAGGTGAAAAGAAAATTCAGATTGCAAGTGTTTTTCCACGTGAACTGTCAAATGGCATACAGGTGAATGTGAGAGAAGGGCTAAACACCTTCCTATTGATCACAAAGGATGATGCCGGAAATATGTCAGAGGCCACAGAGCTTGAAGTGACTGCAGACTTTACAAAGCCAAGAGTGAAGGTTGGTGAAACAGAAGACAAGTCTCAAGTGTCCATACTTTCAAATGAAGATTTGACGAGAGTCAGTCTTAAAATCAATGACGGCCAGTGGCAGACTATTGATGATATAAAGGCTGAAACTCAAACCCAAGTATCTGTTGGGGACTTGTCATCAGGCGCCAATAAAATACTTGTAAGAGGATATGATAAGTTTGGAAATATGGGGACAGGCAGTCTGTCAAAGCTTTCAATTGGTGAAAACGAGACCCTTGAAAACGCAGAGATCAGTGAGTCTATGACCCTGGCCAAGGCAGCCTTTACAAAAGAAACAAAACTAGCCGTTTCAACAGTTGATGTGGAAGCAGAGTCAGGAAAGAACTTTGTTTCTGAACCCGTAGACTTCAGCCTGGATTCGGATGCAGAAATTAAAGATTATGTCCTTGTACGATTTGACATTGGCACAGACCATAATGAAAGTACAAAACTCTATTATCTCAACGAAGAGGATAATGTTTGGCTAGCTCTTGATAAGAGCCAAGCGCACGGAGACAGTTTCTATAATCCAGGTCAAGCACCTTTAGACCACACTTTCACATCACCAAGTGGTGAAGAAGTTCGTGTAAGCATTCAGCCCGGTGAGCTCGTGGCGATGCTGGTTCACTTCTCAACTTATGGGGCACAATCGGATACAACTGCACCACGTATTGATGTAGATGAACTGGAATATGGTTTAACATCAACAGAAAGTCTGGATATGAATATCACAACAGACGAACCTGTTGAGGTAACTGTTTATGTCAATGAAAAACAACAAGAAACATTTGAAATTGAGGACGCTGGGACTCTTACAGCACACCTTGAAGAGGGTGACAATACCATCAAGATAAGTGCTGTAGACAAATCAGGCAATACGTCAGCAGAGAATCCATCCTTTGAAATGGAACTTGACAGCACTAGACCAAGCCTTCAAGTAACTCTTCAGACGGACGCGTTGACAAGACAAGATCAAGCGGTCTTTGAGGTTCAATCTTCTGATAAAAACTTCAAAGCTATATCGATCAATCATAATGGACAGACCAGTGAAATGACTGGAAGTGAGCTAGAAATAGATTTTAACCTATCAGAAGGCGACAATGTCTTTGAATTTACAGCGGTCGATGAAGCGGGTAACATTTCAGAAAAGATCACTGAAAAAGTTCGTTTAGATACAGAAGGACCATCTATAAGTATTGATGGGGCGGCTAAAAATGACATACTCGCTAAGAATACAGCTATAGCAATAGCTTCAAGTGACACTGATTTAAAAACATGGAGTGGTCGTCTTTATAAAAATAATGACCTATACGGTTCATATGAAATGAACGATGGGAAGACAATAGTGACGTCAACGGAGACTGGTAGTGACACTTACCAACTAGACGTGACAGCAGAAGACCAAGCAGGCAACTTCACAACAGAGTCACTAACATTTATAGTTGATAGGGAAGTCCCTGAAATTAAGATAGACGGACTGCCTGAAAGCATGTATACAAATGAAAGCGTTACTCTTAGTGTTGGAGCTTCCCCAGAGGATGCTAATGTTACAACAAGTCTTACAAAAGACGGTCAGAGCCTTTCTTTTGAAAATGAGACCGCATTAAGTGAGGATGGCACTTATATGTTAAGTGTGACTGCGGTTAGAGGTGGCAAATTTGCAACAACTGAAAAGACATTTGTTATTGATACCACAAAGCCAGAAATTTCAGTGAGCGGATTTGCTTCAAGCAACACAGGAGACGTTCAAGTCAATTATACGGTGACTGACATCAACCTAAACGCATATACTGCAAGCATTCAGTATGGTAATGGACAAAAGCAAGACTTGTTATCGGGTCAGACATTTACAGCGGTTGGCACATATCTTGTGGAAATTGAAGCCACTGACTTAGGAGGCAACACAGAATTATACAAGCAAAGTTTTGAAATAAAGTCTGAGTCAAATAGTAATAATAATAGCAGCAACAAAAATGATAATAATAAAAAGAGCAAGAAAAAATCATCAGGTGGATCGGGTGGCGACTCAACAATCACCGTTACAAATGAACCAACACCACAAGGGGGCTTGTACAAGGCCTTTGAAACTAGACAAGCCCATAATAATACCCTTATGTTTGAGGATGGCTTTATGGTTCTTTCACCAGCAAAATCAGGTGAAACTCTAGAAAACCAAGTTGTCTACAAACGCTATGCAGCAGATGAAAGCGTCCTGTCTTCTCAAGTGGGCGTTCATGTGGCATCAGATGTTGTAGACTTATCATCAGATGAAAACACACTGAAATCTATGGCCACAGTTACGATGAAGGTCGATGGTGAAAAAGTGCTTTCGCCAGAAACTCTAATTGTATATAGATTTGATATTCAAAACAGTGTGTGGGAACCAGTGGGTGGATTCTATAACCCAGAAACAGAAACCATTGCCTTTAAGACAAAAGAACTTGGTAAGTTTGTTGCTATGAGTGTGTCAGCATCCTTCGCAGATGCACCACAAGAGCCGTGGAAGAAAAATGCCATAGAAACATTGGCGTCTAGAAAGGTTATTAGCGGATACATGGACGGAAGCTTCAGACCAGAAAAGGAGATCACAAGAGCAGAGTTTGCTGCAATCCTTTGTAATGCTGTTGAAGCCTACGAAACCAACACGTCTCTTTCCTTCACAGATGTTGATGGACAGTGGTATGAAGACGTCCTAAAAATGGCCGTTACAAATGGCTTCATGAGTGGATATAATGGTCAGATGCGACCAAATGATTCAATCAATAGAGAGCAAATGGCTGTTATGGTTATGAACGCTTTTGACAGCTTAAGCGATAAAAATGTAGAAAATATTTCAATGAACTTTAAAGATTCAAATGAAATGAGCGCTTGGGCTCTACAGGCCATAGCCAAAGCCCATGCCCTAGGTATTTTAGAAGACATGGCAACGGAAAACTACACGCCAAAGCAAAACTCAACAAGAGCGGAAGCCGCTGTTATGGTGTACAGACTGCTTAAAGCTATTGAAAGTCTGTAATCTATGATTCGGATATTGATTGAAGTTGACTCAAAGTGTTTTATCATATCCTTTGGTAACTATTCAGACAGGTGAAAATATCTAGGATATTTACTATTGGATTTTCGTACTTTTATACTCTGCTCCGCAAAGAAAAATAGCCTGTTTTTTTCTTTTAAAATCCAGTTGTAACTATTGAAAATACTGGATTTTAACCTCATTTTATGCTATAATATAAGTAGCTAAAAAAAGAGAGGAGATAGCAGCATGAATAACGATTTTTCTTCAAAAACAACTAAAGAGCTAATGGATAAAATTAACACACTTACCGCTGCTGTTGAATCTTTAACGACGACAATCAACAATCAAACCGACACAATCAACAATCAAACCGACACAATCAACAATCAAACTGACACAATCAACAATCAAACTGACACAATCAACAATCAAACTGACACAATCAACAATCAAACTGATATTATTAATAGTCTGATAGCCACTAATGCTGAGCAAGCAGAAACCATCAAGACCTTGAAGGAAAGCCTCAATAAAAACAGCAATAACAGTTCTAAACCTCCTTCAAGCGATGGGCTTAAAAAACCTAAACCAAAGAGTTTACGCAAGCCTTCCGGCAAATCTGCCGGTGCTCAGAAAGGGCACAAAGGCAACGGACTTAAACTTATGAAAACTCCTGATGAAACAGTACAGCATTTTCCGAAAGAATGTAATAACTGTCCGTTTAAAAAACAGTGTGATGCATGTCAGGTTTCTGAAACTAGATATAATATCGATATCATTATTGATACAAAGGTTACAGCTCATCAGGTAATGACATGTGAATGTTCCTATAGAAACAATGAAGTCATATCTGGTGTGTTTCCAGAGTCTATCAAAGGGCGTGTTCAGTATGGTGACAATTTGAAAGCGCTTGCTGTTACACTAAATACTGCTGGTATGGTAGGCATCAAACGTACTCATGATATTTTAAGCGCAGTATTCAATCTGCCCATTAGTACAGGTACAATTCATTCTATGGTTACCAATGTAAGTGAAAAACTAGAAGATACCGTAAATCTTATTCGTGACAAGGTCAAGTCACTAGATCTTGCTCATTTTGATGAAACAGGTTTACGTGTAGATAAAAAACTTCACTGGGTTCATAATGCTTCAAATACCCACTTCACTTATTTGACAGTAGAAGAAAAGCGGGGATCAATAGGGATGGACTCAAGTGGTATCCTCCCTGAGTTTAAAGGTATAGCGATACATGACTTTTGGAAACCGTATTTTACATATAAAAACGTTGATCATGGAATCTGCAATGCACACCTATTAAGGGAACTGACTGGTGTAATAGAAAATTATCCAGAACAGATATGGGCTGAAAATATGATCAATCTGCTTCTTGAGATGAAAAATCTAAAGGATACCTTAAAGAATGATGGTTATACAACTTTAAGCGAGTATCAATTGAAATATTTCAATTCAAAATACGATGCCATCGTAGAAGAAGCCATAAAGGCGAATCCAATACCTGATAAACCTAAAGGTAAACGTGGTCGCCATAAAAAAGGTAAAATCAGAGCTTTGATTGAACGCTTTGCATCCCACAAGGGGGAAGTCTGTCTATTTATAAATGACTTCAATGTTCCCTTTGATAATAACCAAGCAGAGCGTGATGTCCGAATGATTAAAGTGAAACAAAAGGTATCAGGAACTTTCAGAACCAAAGAAGGTGCAGATACTTTTGTAAGAATTATGTCTTATCTAGGAACTATGGCTAAGCATGGTATCAATTCATATACTGCGATTAAATCTGCTTTAAAAGGTCAATCAATGGATTTTCTTAAAGCTGTGACTGAATAGTTACATCCTTTGAAGGTGTTGAAGTTGAGTTGAAGCATAAGAAAGAAACTAAGTAATTTTATATGTAAGGTTAAAGCGGGTCCAACTTTTGTTGGGCTCGTTTTTTATATGCTTTTATGGTCAAAAAAGCCGATTTTCGGATACTCAGGTACACAATCAGGTTACTCGACACAAATTACAAAAGGACTTTAGTCACTTGACTATACTATTCATTGTGGATGGTCTGCGAAGACACGATCCACATCCCATATTCCCGGAGAAGGCTGCCCGGCCTTCTCCACTGTCTTGTGGGGGATGCGGCACCAGGTCGCGTTGTATAGGGTTAGACATAGTAGGGATGGTGTGACATGAAAGTCAAAAAAGCAATAATTACGGCAGCAGGGTTGGGAACACATTTTTTACCCGCGACTAGGGCCATACCAAAAGAAATGCTGCCAGTGGTAGATAAGCCCGTCATTCAATACATCGTTGAGGAAGTCGTGGCAGCGGGCATTGAGGAAATACTCATAATAACAGGCAGAAATAAAAGCATGATTGAAGACCACTTTGACCATGCTGTGGAAATAGAAACAACCTTAAGAGAAAGACATGACGATGAACTCCTAGAGTCGACACTCAGTCTTTCCAATCTGGCTAATATTCACTTTATACGACAAAAAAGACCCCTTGGGTCTGGGCATGCCTTACTTATGGCAAGAGCCTTTGTCGGCAGTGAACCATTTGCAGTTTTATATGGAGATGAACTCATAGATTCTAAGGATGCGCCTTGCATAAAGCAAATGATGACAGCCTACGAGTCTTTAGAACATTCTATATTGGCCATTCGAGAAAATACAAAAGACCAAGTGGAACATTATGGTGTGATCGAATCAGAACTCAATGAAGACGGTATACATGAAATTAAAGGTCTTCTTGAAAAGCCACAAAAAGAAGAAGCACCATCACAAAACACTGTGGTGGGCAGATTTGTACTTAGACCAGAAATTTTTGACTATATCGATGCCATATATGAAAAGAGTCCATCGGATGTGCCATTAACCAAAGCCATTACAATGCTTGCAAAAGATCAAATGGTATATGGCATGGACTTTGAAGGCAAAAGGTATGATATTGGGTCAAAAACAGGTTATGTCAAAGCAACGCTAGATTTTGCACTGAAGCGGGAGGAAATGAAGCATTCAATCTTAGAACAGATGACAACGGTGGTGCATGAACATAGGCAAAATGCATTATAAGGTAAATTGATGTGAAGTACATTGATAGGGGGAAAAAGAAATGGAAAGTATGTATAACGCATATTTAGAGGACATGCGGATTAAGTCAAACCATACTGTGTTTTACCCACTTCTGAAAAGAATCATTGATATTTGTGGCGTTATAGTGGGGCTTGTTCTGCTAGCACCACTCTTCATAATCGTAGCGATTGCGATTAAGTGGGAAGACCCAAAAGGCACAGTGCTTTTCGCGCAAGAGCGTGTAGGAAAGAATGGAAAGATATTTAAATTTTACAAGTTCAGATCTATGGTACATAATGCAGAAGAACTTTTAGAGAGCTTAATGCACTTGAATGAAGTAGATGGACCTGCATTCAAAATTAAGGATGACCCTAGAATTACTAAGGTTGGAAAGTTCATTAGAAAAACTTCTATTGATGAATTACCACAGCTCATCAACATCCTCAAAGGGGACATGAGCTTTGTTGGTCCAAGACCACCACTTCCTAGAGAAGTTGAACAGTATGATGCGTATCAGATGCAGCGTCTAAAGGTAAAAGGTGGACTTACATGCTACTGGCAAATTGGTGGTCGTAATGAGACGACTTTTGATGAGTGGGTTGAGTTGGATTTAAAGTATATTGAGGATATGAATGTGGTGTTGGACATAAGGCTTATTCTAATGACTTTCAAAGTTTTCCTAGGAGATAATAATGCATCTTGAATATATAACTACTCGTAGTTCTATGGAAAGTAGATACAGTGTTGCTGTAGCAGCATATGCACTAATTTCACTGTTATACATTCTGGTACAGGGCTATGATAGTACATTAACCTTTTACATATCACTAGTATTACCAACTATCTTTATAGTATTCCTGATGTTGTTTGGATTTAAGGATGATTTAGGTGTCGTGCAATTGTATATTTTATTCCTTTGTTCTCAAAATCTTTTGTTAGGGTTAGGAACCATTGTTTCATCAAGCTATGACTATAATCAACTGAGCAAGCTACTCTTATATAAAGAAGTTTTGTCAGTGATAATTTTTGGAGGGTTAGCACTTAGATTCATCTTAAGTAATAATGGAAAAGTAGCTTTGCGATCTATTGATTTCATTGTTATGGGAATTCTTGGAGTAATCATAGTTAGTTTCTTTCGCTCAAATGCCCCAATATTCAATCGTATTGCATACTTGAGGAATTTTTCGTTTGTATTCATATATTTTTATATCGGTAGGATGTTAAGGTTAGGCGGGAATGAGGCAAAGCGACTAATGGATTGGTTATTTCTATTAGCCGTTGGGGTTGTAGTATTTGGTTTTGTTGAAGTTACATTCATAAGTAGTGAAATGTGGTTCAATGGTTTGTTTGATTTAAAAAGAGTGTATATTGCGAAGACTTTGTCAAGGTACGAGCATTTACTTAGAAATGGTGTACCTCTGATGTGGTTTTCAAAACTTGGTGGAGTATTTTATAGAAGAATGGTCTCTATATACATGGAACCTGTGAATTTGAGTTATTTTTTAAGTGTACCGCTATTGTGGTCATTTATAACAGAGAAACATAAGTTCCTAAGTACATTGCTGTTGTTTGGTGCGTGTTGTACTTTAGGAAAAGGCGGGTTGTTGATTTTTTTCCTTTCTCTAGGTTTGATTATGTATGTGAGCTATTCCAATGAGAATAACTTTAATAAGCTACTCTTAAAGTGTTTTGTTATACTTCTTGCAGTTGTGTTATTAAGTTTTAATTTTATTAAAGATTCCGCGTTACCTCATTTTATTGGATTGCTTTCTATACCATCGAATTTAGTTGAGCATCCGGTAGGGAATGGGTTGGGGGTAGGTGGAAATTTTGCTAGAATAAGTGGGCTGGTGAGTAGTAGGGCAGAATGGTTGAAATCTGGTGGTGAGAGCGCAACTGGGACAATTGCATATCAATTAGGAGTTCCTGGTTTGTTGCTATATATATTCTTTTTTTATGGTATTTCTAATAGAATGTTCATTTCAGCAGTAAAAAAAGAATCTAGTAAAGGATTAATGGGAGTAGGATTAAGTGTAGCAATTTTCACTGTGATGCTTTTTCAGGAAAACGCAATGAGCCCACATGCTAGCAGTATAATATTCATAGTTATAGGATTTATTTATGAGAAAAGTTTATGCATAGGAGAAACGTAACAAGATGAATACTAAATTATTTGACATAACGTTTTCAAATATGAGTGAAGACAAGATTATAATGGAATTCAGAAACGTTTTGAGTACTGATAAGAAGTTATTCATTCATACTGTAAACGTTGATCATATTATAAGATCTAAGCGAGATGTAGAGTTCAGAAAAGTCATGGATTCTGCGCACATCATAACTCCGGACGGTATGCCAATTGTTGTAACATCAAAGTTAAAAAAAGGTGGCATAAAAGAACGTGTAACGGGTGCAGATTTAACAATAGAACTTCTGAAGAATAACTGTAACAGTTTTAATGTGTACTTATTAGGGGCAGCACCAGGGGTTGCTGAAAAAGCAAAGGCTTTAGCACATGCAACATATGAGAATGCAAATGTTGTTGGGACATATTCTCCTTCACGAACTGAAGTATTATCTGAAGTTGATTCAGAAAAAATAATAGATAAAATCAACTCAAGTGGAGCAAATTGCCTTCTAGTGGCTTTGGGTTCACCATTGCAAGAAGAATGGATTAGTAAAAATATTCAAAAGTTAAATACTCAAATTAATATAGGAGTTGGAGCATCTATAGATTTTGTGGCTGGAGTTCAGCGACGTGCACCAGCGTATATTCAAAAGATTGGTTTTGAATGGTTACATCGATTATTATCTAATCCCAAAAGAATGTTTAATCGCTATATTGTTACAGGAGCAAGTTTTTTACCTATACTAATTACGGAATTGATTAAAAAGGAGAAGTAGAAATGAAAATTCTTATAACTGGTGAACCTCTAATATTCAACAAGGGATGTATGGGTATGGTTATGGGGTTATATGATGGACTTAAAGAGAAAGGTCTAGAGTTTGATATTGATCTTTTATCATCTAAGTTTTATTTAGACGACAAGAAAATGTATGAGGAATATCCCAACTTAAGTGTTGTGATGTTTCCTTGGACGAGTTCAAAAGATGTTAGTAAAGGAACTTATTCAAAACCAAGTTATTTAAAAGAAAGTACTCAACTATTACTTGAGTTTGGTGGTATGATCCCTAAAAAAGTAAAAGAGTTTTTCTTGAAGTATGATTTGATTATTGATATTAATGGAGATAGTTTAACAGAGGATTATGGTCTTCTCCCATTGATTCGAAGATTGCTTCCATTAAATCTTGGTTCAAGATTAGGGATACGTACTATAGTAATGGCCCAAACAATTGGTCCATTTCATACAAACTTAGGAAAATGGCTTATCAAGAGAGCATTAGATAGACAAAGTGTAATCTCTGCTAGAGAGAACTTCACATATAATTATCTTCATGAAATTGGAATAGAAACTGAAATTCAGAACTTAGCTGATTTAGCGTTTTTGCAGAACCCAGAGATTGCTAAAGTTGACGAAGATCTTGAAAAAATACTCTTGAGTTCGAAAACCAAAACTCTTGCTGTTTCAATTAGTAATTTAATGAAAAAGTGGGGAGATCAGATTTCTGGGAATGAAGGAGTAGATTTTCTTGACTGCTTTGAAAAGTTGTTAGAAAAAATAATTTTGGAGAATGACTATAACATAGTATTAATACCTCATGTTATACGTCCTGATCAGGATGATAGGGAGACTGCCGCAATAATTTTTGAGAGACTTAGCAAATATAGCGATAAAGTTTACTTTTTGAAAGAAAACTATCATTCAAAAAGACTAAAGTGGATAATAGGTAAATGTGATATTCTGATTTCCAGTAGAATGCACGCAGCAATAGCAGGCTTATCACAAGGAGTTCCAACAATATGTATTTCAAAAGGTGTTAAGTTTAAGTCACTGGTTGGCGAGAGACTTAATCAATCAGATTATGTACTAGATATAACTGAAAGTAATTTCGAACAAATAACAAATATGGCTTACGAAAAGTTTGAGCATATTGATTCTCAACGAAATGCAGTCAGCGAGAATATTACGAAGCATTCGAATATTCAGAGAGAATTGGCAAAAGAGAATATCGAACTTGTAAGTAGAAAGATGGGGGCGTAATGAATAATATCCAAGTGGTTCAGAATATGGATATGTGCTCTGGTTGTGGTTCGTGTGTTATTGCGTGTCCCCCAAAAATCATAGATATGCAAGTGACTGATATTCATAGACCACTTGTTTGCGAAGAAGATTGTATAAACTGTGGAAGATGTTTAGATGTTTGTCCGAACTATAAATGGAATTTTGAAGAATTAAGCTTTAAACCACTAGATAAATACTTTAACTCTGATATTTATGTTGGTTACAGCAATGATTCTGAAATAAGAATGAAATCGAGTTCTGGTGGAATATGCACCACTGTAATTAAGGCACTTATGGAGCAAAATATTGTAGATGGTGCAATAGTTAGCTACTTTGATACTGAACATATGGTTGGTTATCCTAAAATTATCTATTCGGTTGCAGAGTTGATGAAATCAAGTAAGTCTAAATATTGCTCAATACCTGTAAATACGATTTTGGATGAATTAGAGGAAGGTAAGCGATACGTTTATGTTGGTTTGCCTTGTCATATAGTTGGATTAAAAGAGATAAGTAAAATTAACAAAAAAGTTAATGAATCAATAGTTTTGACAGTTGGTTTGATGTGCGGGCATATACCAACTTATGATGGAATCAAGGACATAATTAAAAAAAATAATAAGACGTTTGGCTTACAGAATCTTCAGTTTAGAGAAGAGGGATGGGGAGTATCGTTACTGGATAGCAAAGTTGACGGTGACGAGATCATTAATAAAGATTATTGGTCAACATATTTTAACAATTATCTGTATTCGGTTAAATCATGTATAAAATGTAGAAATTTTTTTGCTGAAGGTGCAGATATAGTACTTGGAGATGCATGGGAACTCAAATCTCATAAAGATTATTGTGGAAAAGGTGCCAATCTAATATTAGCGATGAGTGAAGAAGGAAACCTCATATTAAGGAAATTGTCTAAGAATAGACAAATAACTATAGAAACATCAAGCAGTAGACTATTATTCTCCTCTACAAAAGGGAATATATATTTAAAGTACTTTTCTAGTATTAGAAGTGAAAAGCTGAGAATTAGATTAATAAGAGCTTGTTTTAGAGGAATATACATGTTTAATTATGAGCTTGTCAGACGAAAAAAAGGCAGAAAGTTTATTATGAATTGTCCTGATTCAATAATAAAAGTGTCAATGAAGTGTGTTAATTTTACAAAGAAAGTGTTAATTAAACTAGATACTGAGTTTCAAGCTTATGGAGATTAATTAAATGAAATCTAGGAAAATTGGTATGCAGTTTGTGTTGTTAGCAATATTCTTGGTATTTGGTAAATTCAGTGGATTTATCAGAGAACTTGTACTAGCAAATGTGTATGGTGCTGATAAAGTTAGTGATGCATTTATTATTAGCTTTAATATACCGTATGTGCTGTTTTACGCATTTGGTGTAGCTGTATGCAATTCTTTTATCCCAATATATTCTAGAATTAACACTGAAAAAGGGCAATATGAAAGTGAGAAATTTGTAAGAAGAGTAATGACAATAGTGGTTACTTTTTCACTAATTGCTACAGTTATACTAGAATGTAATGTAGAAAGATTAGTAAAGCTCTTTGCGATTGGATTTGATGAATCTACATTTGAGTTAACTTGCTATTTGACATACTTTTTAATACCAACAATTACTTTTATTTGTGTTTCGGGATTGTTAAATGGATATTTACAGGTTAAAGAATATGGTCATTTAACATCAATAGTAAGTATTCCAAAGAATGTAATTGTAATTATTGCGATTATACTATCTTCTCATTATGGAGTGAAAATACTTGCAGTTGGAAGTCTTATTGCATGGGTATCTCAGGTGATTATACAGATACCATTTCTCGTATATTTGAACTATCCCTTCGGATTGGATTTCAAGTTTTCATATGATGTTAAAATGTTATTGAAGAATGTTGTTCCTGTGTTTCTAGGACTATCACTTACACAAATTAATTTGATGATTGATAGGACTCTTGCAAGCACATTAGGAAATGGATATGTATCAATACTGAATTATGCATCAAAATTCAATGAGTTGATACTTGCGATTTTTGGAGTTGCAGTTTCCTCAATTATTTTTCCTAAACTATCTAACTATATTGCTCAAAAAAATGAACATGATTTCAATAGGTTAACTATTTCTTCAATGAGTTTATTGATGTTGGTATTAATACCTATTTCAGTTTTTTCGTGTATTATGAGAAAAGAGATTATCACAATATTGTTCGGAAGCGGCAAATTGAGTAGCGAGGTGTTGACAACTACAAGTACTGTATTTGGTATTTATGCTATGGGATTTGCTGCAATAGGCTTTAGAGATTTGTTAATAAAGATGTACTATAGTATAGGTGAGTATAAAGTGCCGATGTTTATAAATACATTTGGTGTTTTGATCAACATAACACTTAATTTAACACTCATTCGACTTTTTGGCGTAAATGGTATAGCAGTCGCAACAATCACTGCATCTTATTTTACCAATTTTGTACTATTCAAATATTTGACAAAGTTGAACGAAACTAACCTTGATTTTATTCTTGTAATTAATCGTGTAGGAAAGTATATAATATCAATGGTGATTTCATGTTTGGTGTTAATTTCTAATAGAAATAGTGCTGACAACATGATTTTTCGATTTATAATAGATGGCGTTATGTTCTTTGCATGCTATTTGTGTTGCATTACATATTTTTATAGAAATGAAATAATGAAGTACTACAAGGAGTGTATAAGAAATGGAAATCGGATATGGATTAGAAATCAAATTTAGATAATTATAAATTCAGTAGTCTGGATGTTTAGCTCTAGTTGACGGGGATACATGTCAAGATCTCAATGCTGCTTTTCTTTTATGACAGAATTATGAAAAAGCAGAAAGGGTGACGATATGTATCCATTTAAATTTGAATCTATTTACCTAGACAAAGTTTGGGGTGGACAATCTCTTAAGGATTATAAAAGCAATATTCCCGAAGGCTTAATCGGTGAATCATGGGATATTTCAACCCACCCTGTTGGTGTGTCAAACATTAAAAATGGTTATATGCGTGGTCAAGATTTCAAAAAACTTATATTGGAGAAAAAAGAAAGTTTGGTTGGAAAAGTTTGTAGCGAAGGTAACTTCCCACTACTAGTAAAAATGATCAGCGCAGCAGATAATCTTTCAGTTCAAGTACATCCAGATGATATTTATGCATTAAGGAATGAAAATTCTCTTGGGAAAACAGAAGCTTGGTATATATTAGACGCTGATCAAGATGCACATATAATTTTAGGTATGAAAGATTGCTCTAGAGATGAATTTAATGATTCTATAAAATCCGGTGTGCTGCTAGACAAAATGAACAAGATACCTGTAGCATCAGGCGAGCTATACTTTGTTGAGTCAGGTTTAGTTCATGCCATTGGAAGCGGTATAACTTTGATAGAAATCCAACAAAGTTCAGATATAACTTATAGAGTGTATGACTATGGTAGGGGTCGGGATCTGCATGTTGAACAGGCTCTAGATGTGATTAACTTTAGCAAAGTAGGGCGAAGGACGATTGGTGAGACGTATTTTGATGAGGATACTTTAAAAATCAATTTCGTTAGAAGTGCATTCTTCAACATCGATAAGCTGTATATAACAGACCGTTATAAATCTAAAAGTAATCCAAATAGTTTTAGAATTTTGACATGTGTAGATGGCAGTGGAAAGATATTTTCTGAGAAACATACAGACACATTAAGAAAAGGTGAAAGTGTTCTTATTCCAGCCAGCATGGGTGAGTTTGCTGTTGAAGGGCAATTGGATTTACTCGATACTTGGATAGACTAGTTCCGTGCAAGTAAAAATAGACCTGTTATTAATATTAAAGAAACGATACTAGACATTAAAACCAACCCTCTCCCACCGAGAGGGTATCTTTCTTTTTTGGCCTTTAAAACAACGAAAATCGATGTGAAAATTGCAAGTGAGATACTTGTTCCAATAAGCACTAAACCAAAATTCATAAAACATCCTTTCGGCTATTTAAAACCATATCATGGTTGAACGCACCAAGACAGATTTCATTATATTGTAAAAAGCTATAATATCCCTAGTTTGAATACGTTTCGTCATTGTACTTGGGACACTTCACTGGATTACTGAATAAGAATTACGATGAGTCCAATGAGAACTGGTATAGCAAGAATACTAAGGGTCAAAACGAGTTGTTGTTTTTCTTTTTTATTCAGAAGGGCATCAACCTCGACATACTTTCCTTTATTTTTTTGAAGGCGCAGAGCCTTTTTTAATGTCCGTGACAATTTAGGCATTTATATTATCCTTTCGTATGTGGTTCACAACATTAAAATTTTACCAGATTCAGCAAATGTATTCAACATGACTATATGCTCTAAGTGCAACAAATGGGAATAATGGGAGGCAACAAAATGCAAACAATTGAATTGCGTGATCTTTACTACATGATCACCCGGAGACTGTCACTGATCCTTGTTGTGACACTTCTTTCAGCTGTGGTTAGTGGTATTGTCAGTATTTACTTCATCACACCAGAGTATGAAACCTTCACAACACTTATGCTTGGAAAACCAGCAGATTATGAAGAAAACAGCCAGTACACCTACCAGGATGTGCTAACAAATCAAAAGCTTATAGGGACCTATGCTGAAATTGCAAAGTCAAAAGTGGTTATGGATGAAGTACTTAGTAGTCTTGATTCAAGTCTTAATTCAGAAGAACTCCGTGAAATGGTGAGTGTCACGCTTTTAAACAATACGGAAGTCATAAAAATTACAGTACAGTCTACAAATCCAAGTGAGGCACAGGCTATTGCAAATGGGATTGCTGATGTTTTCATGAGCAATGTTTCAAGAATTATGCAAATAAACAACGTGCAAATCATTGACAAGGCGGGCCTACCTGAGGAACCTGTCAGTCCTAGAATTAAGCTAAACATTGCCATTGCTGGTGTGGTTGGTCTTATGATGAGTGTTTTCATAGTCTTCCTAATGGAAGCCCTAGACCAAACAATAAAAGTCCCAGAAGACATAGAAAAATCCCTCGGAATTCCTGTCATAGGCATGATTCCAGAACATATTAAATAGGAGGCCAGGTCATGAACCGTAGACTTTATATATCAGAAAATCCAAAGTCGCCTGTGGCTGAAGCCTACAGAACACTGAGAACAAATCTTCAATTTTCAAATATCGATGGCACCTTAAAGCGAATCGCAATTACATCACCAGGCGCAGGGGCTGGCAAAAGCACGACATCAGCCAATCTGGCTTTGGCACTTGCCAAGAGTGACAAAAGGGTCTGTCTCGTTGACATTGACTTAAGAAAGCCAAGACAACATGAAATCTTTGATGTGTCTAATCGATTTGGTTTAACAAATGCCCTTTTAGATCCTACGGATATTACTAGGCATTTAAAGCGTACAGAACACGAAAATCTTCAACTTATGACAACGGGGCCCATACCGCCGAATCCTTCTGAACTGATTGGGTCAAAGGCTATGGATGCCGTTTTAGGAGAACTGGAAAAAGAGTTTGATGTGGTTATATTCGACACCCCACCAGTGGGCATGGTCACCGATGCCGCGGTTCTATCACCGAAAATGAATGGCGTCATGCTTGTGTGTGCCGCTGGTGAAACAGATATAAAGGGTGCTGAGTACGCAAAAAAACTGCTTGATAATGTAGGTGCAAGAATACTGGGTGTGGTTCTTAACAAAATTCCAGTCCATCAGGGCGGATATTATAAGTACCATTACAATTCATATTACTCAGGCTACTATGAAGACCAGCCAAAAGAAAAGAAGGGGCTTTCTAAGTTATTTGGCAGTAAAAAAAGAAAGCAGGTGAGTGCATTTGATTGATATGCATAGCCATATACTGTATGACATCGATGATGGCTCAAAGTCTTTTGCTATGAGTTGTCAAATGATCGATGATGTAGTGGCGGCAGGCGTTAAGCAGATGTTTGCCACGTCTCACTTCATTGCCCACGATAACAATTATTCGGTGGATGATTTAAAAAATAGGGTGGCAAAGCTTCAAGAGTATATTGACGAAGAGAAATATGATTTTGATATTATTCTAGGTCATGAAATACTCATTGACCACTTAACCATAGACCACTTAGAAAGTGGCAAGGCCCTAACGCTGGGAGACAGCTCTTATGTCCTTATAGAGTTTCCCATGTATGATATTCCTGTTTATACAGACCATGTTTTTCATGAGTTGAAACTAGCAGGTTATGTGCCGATTATTGCCCATCCTGAGCGGAATAAGAAAATTATTGAAGAGCCCAATAGACTCTATAGCCTTTTAGAAAAAGGAGCATTTTCTCAGCTCAATCTTAAAAGTCTGACAGGGAAGTTCGGAAAAGAAGCCCAGTCGACAGCGGAAATACTCTTAAGACACAATATGTATCATTTTGTAGGCTCAGATGTTCATCGTCCTACAAGTGAACAGTCTTTCATGGGAAGAGAAAGAAACCGCCTGAAGGAGCTGGTTTCTGGAAGCATGTATGATGAAATGACAGTGGCAAATCCATACGCGGTCATGATCGATTCAAAAACAATATCTTCTAAACACACAAGATATGAACCCCAAACCTTTATACAGCAAATCTTTGGAAAATTCAGGAGGGTGTCTGCATGAAGCGTTGGTTGAAAATATTTTTAATAGTTTGTGCAGTTTTAGTCATAGGTGGCGCTGGTGCCTTCTTGTATGTTGATTATAAAATCACACAAACTATGGTCAATATGGCAAAAAAGCAAGACCAAATGAAAGTAAAAAAAGACACAATTACTGTCGAAAGTGAAGACATTCCAGCAGGTTCGTCTAATAAGGGGAAAGGCCAAGGTGAAGAAAGTTCACTGAATGATGATTCAGAGCTTACCCACTCAGAAATTGACGACCCAGACAGTGAAAACCCTGGTTCTAAGCCTGATGTGAAAAACAGTGATGAAAGGGCTTCTAGTAAAGATTCAAAAGATGAATCAAAGCAAGGTTCAAAGGCCTCTGCCTCTCAAAATCAAAGCAGTGGAAATAAAAAGTCCACTCAAGCTCAGGAGAGTGAAACATCAGCCGGTGAATCCGTAGAAAAACAATCACATGGTAGTGAATCAGATAATGAAACACTTCAAAATACGGTGACAACAGACTCTCATTCTCAAGAGACTCAATCTGAAGGGATTCAAACAGAAGCGACTCAAGCCGCTTCAACTGATGAAGACGTGCCAAATGTTGACAAGGAAACAGAAGCCGGTGACACAGAAGTCGTTGAAGAAGCCCCTGATATGGACGAAGTCACAGATGCCACAACAATACGTGAGCGTGCCAAAGCCTATGAACTGGCCTTTAGTAAGTTAAGCCAGAGCCAGGTGGACAGACTTTTTGAAATGGCAGCAGATGGTTTCACACAAGCAGAAAAAGACGAAGCAAAAGCCATGTTCTATGCCAACTTCACACCAGAGGAGCAGGCCTGGATATTGGAAATGTATAGAAAGCACTATTAATAAGGAGGCTATTTTGCAAAAAAAATGGATAGCTGCATGCCTTGCAGGCATGTTGATGATGACGCCAGTTCTTTCGTTTGCTGAAGACTACAGTTTAGACGAATCCTATATGGATTTTATGTTCGGTAAGCTTGAAAATGCAGATGAAGACAAGAAGGCAGAAAAAATTGAAGATTTAAGAACGGCAATGTATGTACGGAGCATGGTTCTAGGACTCAAACGTGTATGGAAGTCAAATCTTTCCGAAGATACCCTTAAAGAGCTAGAAGAACAAGGCATAGATGATGATTTTGTTAGTAGAAACATTGATAATCTTGCTGAGTGGGATTCTGTGGACCGTGTGCATCTTGTTGAATATGCAGCCCTAGGAAAAACGTCTAAGGTAAAAGCACTTAACGATAAGTACGCTTCTATTGATGAAGATGATGATACTGATAAAGATGATTCGAAGGATGATTCGAAAACGAAAAGCGGTGGCGGATCAGGCGGTTCTGGAGGATCTGGAAATTCAACTGGTCAAGGTAACGAGATCATAACAGTTGAAGATGAGTCGGTGCCTGAGGGCGCTATAAAGCTATCAAAGGTTATGAAGCAAAAAGGCTTTTTATCAAAAGCACTTGAAGTTAAAAACCAAAAATCAGTAGATGGTTTTGAAGATATGAAAACCCATTGGTCGAAAGATTATGTCGACTTTTTTGTTGTACGTGGTGTTTTATCAGGTAAATCTGAAAGCGCATTTGATCCCAATGCCACTGTAACAAATGCAGAACTTTTAACCATGTTATCCAAGATAATGATTGAAGATAAATCTCAGATGAGCTTTGAAATGGCCATGCCATCTGACGTGGATGAGAGTGCTTGGTATGCAGAATATGTGGCGCAAATGACTGCACTTGGTATCTCAAATAGTGATGATGAAGGACGTATTCAGCCAAATAATGAGATGAAGCGTCAAGATGTTGTTAAGGTTCTTATTAATGCGCTCGATGCTATGGGATTATCCAAAGTTGAGAGCAGTCCAAATGACTTGGCCAAATTTGAAGATGCTAAGAATATTAAACCGGAAAATTTCAATGCAATGCATAAAGCAGTCGCATTAGGAATTATAAAAGGAATGGGTGATGGCAGACTGGCGCCTAACGAAGACGTAACACGCGGGCAAATTGCTGTCATGCTTAAACAATTCCATGATTATATCATATCTAAACTTGAGGAGGTATCAGCATGAGTATGAAAAAACGCATGATTTGTCTAAGTGTGGCTGGACTATTGGCCGCTAGTGCCCCAGCTCCAATGTTTGGACAAAGTACATCACAGTCACTTTATAATGACTTGTTGTCAAAGTACGAAGAACTATTAAAGGGTGATAATAAGGCAGAAACGGTTGCAGCCTTTTATCAAATGTATAGTACGCTGAAGGAGTTAAACTTTAAGGCGGAAATTGAAAAAGAAATTGGAAATTTAACAGATAATGAAAAGAAAAGACTAGCGAAATTTGGTTTTGGTGATACGGACGCCGAAATTGCGGCATCTGTTCATGAAATTTATGATGGCTTCTTAAAAGAGTTCCCAACACTTGAAGACACGATGGATGATTCTGATAAGAACAAGACAGTCTTTGAGGTCATTTATGAAATGGGAAGCATCAGTGAAGAAGACTACGATGATCTATTCCCAATGCTTGATGATATGGGCAGACGTGTTTACGACTATTTCCCGAAAGCATTCAGAGATGAAATCTATGGTTGGGTAAAAGACAAAGAAGATGTTGACCAACTTGATGTGTTCTCAGGCATGTACAATGTTTTAGCTAATGAAAAAATTGCGACTGAAAAAACATATAGACATTCTAATAAGTCTCTAAATTACATAAAAGTCAACCTGGGTGTTGGCGTGACGTCTTCAAAAACAGAAGAGAATATGAAAAAGGCTATTGATGAATATGTTTCTGAAGATGCCAGTGAAGAAATTGTATCAACATTTGTAAAGGTTATGAACGCCATTCTAGAATCTGTTGAATCAGAGCTTGGGCTGGCGAAAATCTCTAAAGCCAATGTGGATGAAGGCCTAGACAATACAAAGTATGCAACGCTTAAAACCCTTCAGAACATGAAGCTTATTGAAAAGCTACCGGACTATACTAAACCAAGAGATACGAATAACTCTGGTGGTGGAAGCAGTAGTGGAAGCGGCGGCGGAGGCGGCGGTGGAAACGGTGGCGGTGGAAACAACACACCAAGCACTGGAAACCAGCCGAATAATGACAACAATACAATTGAAGTCAATGAGGAAGACGTGCCTCAAGGTCCTGCTGACACGACAAAGAAATATGAGTCTGAAAAACTAGAAAGCGCAATGAAGCTAAAGGGTTCACTTGCAAATGAGTCCGCAGAAAAGGCTGCCAAGTCAATCAAGACACTAACCCTTGATCTAGCTAAAGAGCTGAATGAAAGAAATGCCAACGGCTATGAAGCGGCACAAGTTGCAAACACCGTGGTAGCTTTAGTCGAAGAGCTTCTTGAAAAGCCAGATTTAACTTCAGATGAAGCCCAGTCAGTGGTAAAATCGGTAATTGAAACAACGCTTAAAAATGCTGTTGCCCGTGATATTGAAGGCGCTAACACAGCTGTAATGAATAAAAAAGCAGTGGCTATGGTTGAAGCGGTTATCAAAAAAGCAGGTCAAGCGAAAGCGGATTCTAACGAAGTGGTTCTTTCTGCTGATTCAGTAAAAGACGCTCTAGCTGGTGCAACAAAGGCTATGACAGAGTTAAAAGCAACACTTGTTGAAAATGGCATGACTCAGGCAGCGGCTCTTATCAAGCCTGTTATTAGCATTGAGTTAACAGCAACGAACGAACTTCAAGAGGTTGAACTTGCAGCAGAAACATTAGAAAGCCTTAAAGCATCAAGTGCAGAAGTTGAGATCAATCTTGGTGGTATGAAGTTTAAGGTGCCAGCAGAACTCCTTGCTCAGTACGCTGAATCAGGTATGACTGTCGAAAGTGATATTCTTGAAGCAGATGAAACACAAGCCATTAAAGAAGCAGAAGCGACAGATGGTCTTGATATTGATGTTGTTTCAGATGTATACGATATTGAATTCAAAGCAGGAAATGCAGATGCCAACCTAAGTGGTGCAAAGCCAAAGCTATCCATTGATGTGAAGAAGCTTGTTGATATGCTAAAAGTGGATGCCCATAAGTTAAGTGTCTTTGTTTACGATGATGAAGCCGGCGCATGGGAACACGTTCCAACGAAAATTGTTGATGGCGTGGCAGAATTTGAAGCCCCTCACTTCAGTAAGTATGCAGTTCTTAAGTCCAATGTGGTGTTTGATGATATACAAGGACACTGGGCACAGGAAACAATTGAAATGATGACAGCCAATAAGATCACAAGTGGTCGTTCGGCAACAGCCTTCGAGCCAGATGCCGAAATCACAAGAGCTGAGTTTGCAGCTTATCTTGTAAACATGATCGGTCTTGATGGAGAAGTGGCTGGCAACTTTAAGGACATTCCTGAAGACGCTTGGTACTATAAGCAAGTTGGTTTAGCAGGCATTAATGGCCTTGTGAGCGGTGTTGGAAATGGAAACTTTGCACCAGATGCAACAGTGACGCGCCAAGATATGGCTGTTATGATTGCCAAGGCCTACAAGTTTATGAATGGCACTGAAATGAAAGGAAATGCGACAGCATTTGGTGATAGTGTCCTAATTGCTGACTATGCTTATGATGCAGTTTCAGCTTCAAAATACCACAGTATCATTGGTGGATTTGAAGATGGTTCATTCAGACCTTCTAAAACAGCAACAAGAGCGGAAGCGGCTCAAATGCTTAGAAACCTTTTTGAAAAGTAGAGCAAGAGAATTTGTTGATAAAAAAGGTCTGCTGTCAAAGCAGGCCTTTTTTAATACAAGGGGGATGTTATGAAAAATATTGCGCTTATAATGGCAGGTGGTGCCGGAACAAGGTTCTGGCCAATGAGTAGAAAAAGTATGCCTAAACAGTATCTTAACTTAACGGGCCAAGATACATTATTAAATGAAACCATTGAAAGATTAATTGGACTCTATGATATAGATGATATTCATATAGTAACAAATAAGGACCAAGAGACTGTTCTTTTAGAAACACTTCCTGAAAACTTTAAAAGAGAGAACTTGATATTTGAACCTGCTATGAGAAACACTTCTGCAGCCATTGGTTATTCGGCGGTGGTTTTAGAAAAAAAATATGGACATTGCGTAATGTCTGTTTTTCCAGCAGACCATCATATTTCAGATGTTGAAAAGTTTCAAAAGACAATAAAATTGGGGATTGATGCCGCTAGTGAAAATAATAGCCTTGTCACATTTGGGTTGAATCCCACTTATCCAGCAACAGGGTATGGTTATATTCGAATGGAAGATAAGGTAATCACAAATGGGGTTGGTCAAGTAAAAGAATTTGTTGAAAAGCCAGATTTAACGACTGCGAAAAAATATATTGATCATGGCTCATATTTTTGGAACAGTGGTATGTTCACATGGAGAAGTGATGTTATACTTGAAGAATTCAAAAGACATCTACCGGAGTTATCCTCAAGACTTGTAAGTATTGCTGAAGACTATAGTAAAAACACTGTTAAAAAAGAATATCCCTTAATGGAGAAAGTTTCGATAGATTATGGTATTCTTGAAAAATCTGATAAGGTACAAGTGGTTCCATCCTATTTTGAGTGGAACGATGTTGGAACTTTCGAAGCTCTTGATTCTATACGTGAATCTGATGAAAATAATAACATTATTGAAGGAAAGGCTCTCGCAATTGAGAGTAAAAACACCACGGTCATTAGTAAATCAAAACTTATTGCCACTGTTGGTCTTGATAATATGATTATTATTGAAGAAGAGGATGCAATCTTAGTGTTGCCTAAAGATAGGGCGCAAGATGTGAAGACTATTGTTGAATCATTTAAGAAAAACAATATGGAAGACTATCTATAGACCTTATATACAATACGAATTATGAGAAATCCACAAAACCCAGTACAAGGCAAACGCCTAATGTACTGGGTTTCTTTTATACCTAAATTTAAGTAAAATCTGATACATCGTATATGCAATCACAATGCCCACAAGTAGACCACCGATCCCACCAGCTAAATCAAGTTGAATGTCTTTTATACTGGGGGTTCGCCCGGGAATGAAGCTTTGGTGGTATTCATCAAGGCCCGCAATCAGCGGTAGTAGGAAAAGTGTTACAAGCACAGCTTTAAGTTTTGGCGGTTCAAAATGATTCATCGCCACATAAAGGGTCAGTCCAATAACAAAAAAAGCAAAGAGGTGCATTAAGTCCCGAAAGAAGTAATAGTCTATTTTTATATTTAAATGAAGGAGTTTATTGAGAATCACGTAGGACTGGTCTACCGTTTCCGCCCCATCCTGATGAGACAACCACCCGAGCACAAGCACCGAAACAACAGGTAGTGCTCTTAAAATATGTTTAACTTTATTAAAACCCATACTTTCACGCCTTTCAAACAGGACCAAAGTCTCTGGATTATACCAAAAGATTTCAGTATATTGTGGTTATAAGATTTAAGTACCCATAATTTGGACGTAAGTAACCGGTCAAAAGTTCCGATTCGGTCACAAATTGGATAGGCAAGTATTGAATACGTTCGAAATTGTACGAAAATCCATACAATCCATAACATACCAGTGTAGAAATTTGTCGAATGGGGTAAATAGATGACAAGAGAGGGTCAGTGAAGATGGTCTCTGGAATTGTATCCGGGAAAATCTTTATTGCCGAAAGGCAGATTGTTTTCTCGAAAGGGCAAACCAACTGAAAGGTTGGGACGCAAAACTGTAGGGCCTAAGCCGGAAGATCCGGTATGGTAGCCAGTTACCGAAAGAAAGGTCTGACCCATAACATGTAACTTCAAAACTAAATAGACTTTTCTTTCCCTTTATTTACATAAGGGCAAACCAGTCGTGAGGCTGGGACGCAAAACTATAGGGTCTCAATTTCGAGACAGCCAGTTACTGGAGGGAAAGATCATGAAAAAAACCTTAGTTGTATTACTAACGTTTGTTATCTGCTTTGGATCTATTGGTTCATTTGCAGACACAGCTTATTTTGATACAACTTCAGTAGACCGAGGCATCATTTCGGTTTCCTATCAAGGTCAATCTGGTCAGCATAAAGTTATGGTACAAAAGGGCAGCGAGAAGGTTTTTTATAACCTAATTGATGGCTCTGTAACAGTACCACTAACATACGGAAGTGGAACCTATCAAGTGGCCCTTCTTGAAAAAGTTGCTGATAGCGAATACAAATTCGTCGATGAAGAGTCCGTGCACGTAAAAATGGCTTCCCCAACTGCCCCTTACCTAACCAGCTCCCAAACTGTGAATTGGAAAGATGCAGAATTGATGAAAGCCACTGTTCGCACACTTGTAAATGATGATATGTCAGATTCAGAGATTGTTGATGCAGTCTACAACTATATTGTTGACACATACTCATATGATTATGATAAAATCAATGGTCTTACAAGTCTGTACACACCAAACGTTGACGCGTTTATTCAAGATGGATCAGGAATTTGCTACGACTACTCGGCTCTTTTCGCAGGAATGCTAAGAAGCCAAGGTATCCCAACAAAACTTGTTAAGGGATACAGAAGTGGCATAGATGCCTATCATGCGTGGAACGAAGTATATCTTGATGGTCAGTGGATCGTTGTTGACACAACCACAGATGCAATTTTAAAATCTGATGGCATGTTCACAATGATGCAGCAAGACCCAAGACAATTTAACAATGTTCACACGTATTAATTTGCTAACCCTCTCAAATACTTACTCAAATCCAGATCATTCATTTACAGCATCAACCCTAGGCCTATGGCGTAAGGGGGGATGGTGTTTTTATTTTACGCTAAAAATAAGGAAAAACTGCCGAGTTGTATTAAAAAACCTTGTATTGTCTTAACTAACCATAGTCAAATCCTTAGAATTCCATTAAAGTTTACATGGATGTATTGTTGTGTATAAAAACACAGCATATAATGTATTAAGAAAACCATTTGGGGTGCAATGTAAAGGGGGCGGGTTGTATGCGAAGTGTGCTATTTGCACTGCTGTTTTCAGCATCGTTTTTACCCAATTTAATGATAATAGATAGTTTTATAAAATTTGATGTGTCGATGTATAGAAAGGTTTTGGCATCTCTAATGATGGGGTCCATATTCCTTTTTATATCTAAGGCACTTCCTGTGAGCAATCCAAGACTCTTGCTTCAAGCTTGTATGTATTTTATCGTCCTCTATGTGGTTATGAAAATGGGATGGAAAAAAACACTTAAGGCGACAACCATGCTCATGCTCATTAGTCTCATAACAGAAAGTTTTGTTCTAAAAATGCTTGAAACAACTCTTATGGGATATGAACAGCTTTTCATGATAGATACATTCTATGCATTGACTCTACTCCTCTATGACACAATACTTTTTGCAGTGGCATTCATAGTGAGACAAATCACAAAACATAGAGAGTTTCAGCTGAAAATGAAAGACGTTCAAGTTCGAGAATAGATATATTTAAAATCCAGCCTAGGCAACCTAGAGTCTGGATTTTTTTAGTCACAAATGATCTGCATAATTATGACTTCATCTTGCTGTCTTTACAAAATAGAAGTATAGACCCAGCAAATACCGAACCAAAGACAGGTTTAAAAGGCTATGCCACTTTTGGTATAATATTGTAGGAATATTTCGAAAGTCTAAATAATTTCAGACGATCTAGCGTGACTTTTATACTTGGCAGGTTTAACTGATTTGTTTAAAACGAATCAGTCAAATCCTATACCAGTGAAATCAATAATTTAACCTGTCATAAGTATGAAGTCAAAACAGAAAATCTGTGAAATGGTCGACACCTAAGTGTGCAAAAGGATGTGATACCCATTCTAATTAAAAATGGAAAACTTCATACGATGATGGATGCGCCCTATATAGGCGATATTCGTGTGGAAAAAAGTCAAATCAAAGAAATAGCTAGAGATCTTAAGGCATTTGATGATGAAGAAATCATCGATGCAAGAGGTCTGTATGTGCTTCCAGGATTTATTGATCCGCACACACATTTGGGCATCGGTGAAGAGGGCATTGGCTTTGAAGGCAATGATGTTAATGAATACTCTAGCCCTATCACGCCTCATTTAAAGGGCATTGATGCCTTTAACCCAGCGGATACAGCCATCAAAGAATCTATTGAGGCTGGGGTGACTTCAGTGGCTGTGGGCCCGGGCAGTGCCAATGTTATAGGGGGACTCTTCTCTATGATAAAACTGGGCTACAAACAAGCTGATCAGTCCATTATAAAAGAAAGTGTGGGCATGAAATGTGCACTGGGAGAAAACCCTAAGCGCGTGGGAAAAGAAAAAAGCACAATGCCTATGACCCGCATGGGAACAGCGGCAAAGTTAAGAGAAGCCTTATTCTTAGCTAGAGAATATATGGAAAAGATCAACTCTCATATCTTAAATCCAAAGGACAATGAAAGACCGTCTTACAATATGAAGTGGGAGGCCCTTATACCCGTGTTGAAAAAGGATTTGCCTCTTAAAATTCATGTACACAGGGCAGATGATATTTTAACAGCCATCCGCATTGCAAAAGAATTTGATGTGAAATTTTCACTGGACCACTGTTCGGATGGTCATTTCATTACAGATTACATAAAGGCTTCTGGAGCCAGTGCCATTGTTGGACCAACACTTGGATTTAGAACAAAGGTGGAAACCAGGGGCAAAACTTTTGAAACACCGGGAATATTAAAAAAGGCTGGTGTGCCTGTAGCCATAACAACTGACCATCCGGTGATTCCGCTTAGAGAACTCCGTATATGCGCTGCATATGCTGCGCGCTATGGCATGGGGCAGGAAGAAGCTCTAAAAGCCATTACCCTATATCCGGCTCAAATCGTTGGCCTTGATCATAAAATCGGGAGTCTTGAGCCAGGCAAAGATGCTGACATTGTTCTTTGGTCTGGGAATCCCCTAGACGTTTTCTCAGAAGCAAGACTTGTAATGATTGATGGTCAAGTCAAGCATAGTAATCTTTAAGTTAAATCCATAAGTTGACTTTTCTCCATTCGGCCATATACCACTGGGGAGGATCAGCAAACTTAAGCTTGTGAAAGAAAACTTTTGATATAGACACTCAAATTCAGAAAGGATGAAAACATGTTACTTATTAAAAATGGACTGACATACACCATGGAATCTGCACCAGAAAAGCTAGACATTCTTGTGGAGGATGGCAAGATAAAAAAGATAGGAACAGATGTGTCTGCACCAGCAGACTGTAAGGTGATTGATGCAGAAGGAAAAATGGTTTTTCCAGGCTTCATTGATGCCCACTGCCACCTAGGTATGTGGGAAGATGCCATTGGATTTGAAGGGGCAGACGGCAATGAAATGACTGACCCTATAACACCAGAGCTGCGAGCTATTGACGCCATTAACCCTATGGATAGAACTTTTGAGGAGTCAAGAAACGGCGGTGTGACATGCTGTGCATCTGGCCCAGGAAGTGCCAATGTCATTGGGGGACAGTTTGCAGTTATAAAGACCGTTGGAGATAGAATCGATGATATGATTGTAAAGGCACCCCTAGCTATGAAATGTGCCTTTGGTGAAAATCCCAAACGTGTCTATAATGAAAAGAAGAAGTCTCCAATGACTCGAATGGCTATAGCGGCAGAGCTTAGAAATGCCCTAGCAAAGGCCAAGGAATATCACGATAAGTTAGAGAATGCTAAAGATGATCCAAGCAAGAAGCCTGGATTTGATATGAAAATGGAAGCCCTCTTGCCTGTGATTAGAAAAGAAATGCCTCTAAAGGCTCACGCCCACCGTGCTGATGATATTCTCACATCTATTCGTGTGGCTAAGGAGTTTGATGTGAATATCACACTGGAACACTGTACAGAGGGACATCTCATTGCTGATCATATCGCGAAGGAAGGCCTCTGTGCTGTAGTGGGTCCAAGCTTTGGGGACAGATCAAAGTACGAGTTAAAGAATCTAACATTTGAGACACCAGGCGCTCTTTCAGCGGCCGGCGTCAAGGTGGCTATTATGACCGACCACCCAGTGGTGCCTCTTCAGTACCTCCCAATGTGTGCTGGTCTTTCTGTTAAATCGGGAATGGAAGAAGAGGAAGCCCTAAAGGCCATTTCTATCAACGCGGCAGAAATTCTTGAAGTGGATGACAGAGTGGGGTCTTTAAAAGAAGGTAAAGATGCAGACATTGTAATCTGGGACAAACATCCCTTTGAACTGGACTCAAATGTTCTAACAACGATTATTGATGGCAAGATTGTCTATGAAAAGGCCTAGCCCTTATATCATATAGAGCTCTTAATTAACATATGGTCACACAGGCATGATGTGGGTCATGCTGATGACACTAAAATGCTCATATTTAAGCTGTTTAATTTAAGTTTATGAAATCCTAATAAAACCTTTAAAAACCACACGTGATGTTATAGAATGTAGCATCGGGTGTGGTTTTTTATTGCCTGACGAAAGGCAGTGACTTTGTTATAATATAAGAAGGTTTATTTTGGTGTACAATCAAGGAGTAACCCATGCAACAAGAGTTGACTTTTATAATAGAAAATGAAAATGAAATGAAGGATTTTGGAAAAACCCTTGGGGAAAATCTCAAAAAGGGTGATGTGGTTTGTCTTTCAGGAGATCTAGGGGCTGGAAAAACGACTTTAACAAAGGCCATAGCAATAGGTCTGGAAATCGATGATTACGTGACAAGTCCCAGCTATACCATTGTTAATGAATATGAAGGACGCTTAAACCTGTATCATTTTGATGTCTATAGAATTAATGATGTTGAAGAAATGTATGAACTTGGTTATGAAGAATACTTCTTCGGATCAGGGGTTTGTATTATTGAGTGGGCTGGTATGGTGGAAGACTTGTTGCCTGAAAATAGAATTTGGATAGAAATTTATCAAGGGGACACACTGGAAAAACGAAAAGTTTTTATAAAGGCAAGCTCTGATATATTATCAACCTTAGAAACGGAACTTGAAAGCAAGCTGAAAGGAAAACTGGAGGGCATCATATGAGAATATTAGCGATAGACACCTCATCTCAAGTGGCATCTGCTGCCGTGCTTGAAAATGACAATCTATTAGGGGAGATGACAATCAATCATCCCAGGACACACTCACAAAAGCTGATGCCAATCATTCAGTCTCTTTGTGGATCTTTAGACCTTTCTGTTAAGGATATGGATATGATTGCAGTGGCAGGTGGCCCAGGATCCTTCACAGGTGTTAGAATTGGACTTTCTGCAGCAAAGGCAATGGCTCATCCCTTTAATATACCTGTGGTTATGGTATCGACTCTAAAAGGTCTTGCCTACAACCTCCCAGGATGTGATGGGATCCTTTGTCCTATTTTAGATGCCAGACGTGGGGAAGTCTACACAGCGGCGTATAGATGGCAGTCTGAGACCTTAATTACAATGATTGAGGACCAACCACTTCCGTTGGATACCCTACTGGATAAGTTCAAAGATGGACACGCCCAGCGAATTGTTTTTTTAGGGGATGCGGCAGAAAAATTCAAGGAAAAAATACATGAAGTATTAGGTGCGCGGGCTGTTATTGCTTCACCAACGCATTGTCTTCCAAGAGCTTCGTCCGTTGCTATGGCTGCATTTGTGAATAGGGACAGTGCTGTAAAATATGATGAAGTCAAGGCCAATTATTTAAGACGGTCTGAGGCAGAAGTGACTTGGGAGAAAAAACATGGAAAACAGTCGGACCAGTAATGAGATAAAGCCACATCCATCTCATCAGTGTGTCAGATTAATGACCCTGGAAGATGTGGATGCTGTACATGAAATTGAATCAAGATGCTTTTCAACACCCTGGAGCAAGGAATCCTTTGTGCAGGAGATCACAAGCAATAATTTGGCCCGATATATGGTCTTAGAGTTAGAGGGACAAATCATTGCCTATGGAGGGTTTTGGATCGTTGTGGATGAAGCCCATATCACAAACATTGCCGTCGATCCATCTATGAGAAGAAGGGGGCTTGGCAAAATCTTGGTTAAGGGCATGATCGAAGAAATTGAAAAAACAGATCTTGATAATGTGACACTGGAGGTTCGAGCCAGCAACACACCAGCCTATAATCTCTATGAAGGCTTTGGATTTGTCGAAGCGGGACGAAGACCAGGTTATTACCAAAGTCCAAAAGAAGATGCCATTATTATGTGGCTAAAATTAAAATAGCCTGTTTGCAAAAGGACGAGACAGTCATTTGGAAAAGGTTAAAATCTAGGTATACAATCTGAATCAAGGGGGCCAAAATGGACGAATTGAAAGATCAGAATGAAAAGTCAAAGTCTGATCAGGACGAGTTTTTTCACTCAAGTGATGAAGACGGACTGAATAAAAGAAGTGATGACGAAACAAGTGAAACACCTAAACAAGAACATAAGCATGTGACAAAAGAAGAAAGAGAAATACTTCACGCCGATAACAAGGAAGAGCATATATCTTTTATGCAACGTTTGATGATGGTTTTAACATCTCCAAAGCGTGGGATGGCGTTGGCTGCAAAATCTCCGATGATTATTGGTCTTTTGGTCATATTCGTGATTTCTGCAATGGTGATTTACATACCTCAGCGGCCCATGTTTTCTAAAATGACAATGATGGCAATAGAAAATGCCGATAAGGTCTTTACAGCCGAAGAAATAGACGCCCTGCTTGCAGGTGGCGCGAACACATCCATGTTTATGAGTATGTTCTATTTTGTTTTCACACCACTTTTTAAGGGGCTTGTGGCCTTTGCCTTAGCCATTTTGCTAAGTGGTCGGGGCAAGTTGAAAAGCACAATGGGTGTGGTTATGAATGCCTACTTGATTATGCTCATTGGACAGTTTATGCGCATGGTCATGGTGCTTGCAAGTGGAAATCCATATTTCTCCATCTCTCCTGCCATGCTCTTAGAGGTGGGACAAGAGACAAGCCAGCTGTTCACTGTTCTATCAGCGGTGGATCTGTTCGCCATCTGGTACTTGTTTGTTACCATGATTGGTGTCAAGCAAGTTCATGGTTTCAGTCAGTCCAAAGCTTTTTTAGTGGCTTTTGGACCATTTTTAATGATGCTTGGCCTCGGCGTGGCAGGCTTATAAACCCGTTATTATAGTGAGGGAGTGACTTCATGAGTAAAGATTTATTGACCTTGGCCATAGAGACAAGTTGTGATGAAACATCTGCAGCTGTCCTTCAAAATGGCCGAACGGTTTTATCCAATATAGTGTATTCTCAAATAGATATCCACAAGAAATTCGGTGGCGTGGTGCCAGAAATTGCATCTCGAAATCATGTTGAGAAAATATCTCAAGTTATTGATGAAGCCCTGGTAGCTTCTAAAAAGACCTTTGACGATATGGACATGATTGCTGTCACATATGGACCAGGCCTTGTGGGGGCGCTCCTTGTGGGTGTGTCAACAGCCAAGGCTCTTGCTTTTGCTCTAGACAAACCCCTTGTGCCAGTTAACCATATAGAAGGGCATATTTGTGCAAACTTTATTGAATTTCCTGATCTTGAGCCACCATTCGTATGTTTGATTGTTTCAGGTGGACATTCTCACTTGGTTCATGTCAAGGAATATGGAAACTATGAAATACTAGGGCGCACAAGAGATGATGCTGCTGGAGAAGCTTTTGATAAGGTGGCCCGCACCCTAGGACTTGGATACCCAGGCGGACCTAAAATTGACAAGCTGGCTGAAATAGGCAATCCTGAAGCGGTTCATTTTCCAAGAGCCTTTCTTGAAAAAGGGAGCCTAGACTTTAGCTTTAGTGGACTTAAATCTGCTGTCCTCAACCATCTAAACCAGTGTAAAATGAAGGATATGGAAGTTGTTCCTAAGGATATAGCAGCGAGCTTCCAGGCATCTGTTGTAGAGGTCTTAACCACTAAGGCCATTATGGCTGCCAAACAATGTGGCGTGGATAAAATTGTCCTTGCGGGGGGCGTCGCAGCCAATAATGGTTTGCGTCAGTCCTTAACTGAGGCTGTGAAAAAAGATGGCCTGGAACTTTATTATCCATCTCTTGGTTTATGCACAGATAACGCTGCCATGGTAGGGTGTGCAGGCTACTATGATTTCTTAAACGGTGTTAGAGGCAATATGGCTCTAAACGCAGTGCCAAACCTCAAACTTGGTGTTAAGCCTTAAAAATACAAAAGAGTTTACTTTATACTTTGCATGAAGACCAGGGGACCCCTGGTCTTCATGCTTTTTTATATTTAGGGCTTAAGTTTTTCCCCCTACCACGACCCCTATCACGACGAAACAGTCATAGGCAAATGGATTTGAATATAAGGTTTGATATCAAAATGTCAACAACTTCATAAAAAATAGTGATTATGTAAACTCTTTGTGAAAGGTTAGAAATTTCAGAATACTCCCAGATTTCTGTGTATAAAGTTGTGGATAGTGTGGATAAGTTTATAAAAACCGCCTCTTATACATAAAAAGGCTGTGGATAATTCTGTGTGGAATGTAAAAGTATCGATTAAAACATTTACCAAAGGGTGATAGCTGTCTAAGTTTTAATGTAAAATTATGCATTATGGATCATAATTGGAGTTGACATAATTCGGGCCTGTGGATTATGAATGCTTTTGTTGGACTGAGAGTTTTTATTTGTGGTATAAACTATACAGTTTCTAAAATGGCGCAATTAAAAAGATGCATATCCATGGATATGCACCTTTTTTCAAAATCATTCATTTTTTATGACATTCAGACACTTGCAAAATTACAGATCTATACCCACGCTATGCCGTATATAGAATTTTGATTCTTAAATATCTATATGGAGGGGGCTTAAATGATATTTTGCAAATCGATTACATTAAGCGTTTTGCTCAACGTAAGTTAAAATATCCTTTATTGTACGGAATGATAGGGCTGTGTCATCAGGGATTTCAATATCAAACTCTTCTTCAATAGCCATAATGATCTGAGCAGCATCAAGCGAATCTGCTTTTAAATCATCTGTCATGGATGAATCCACAGTGATTTTTCCCTGTCCCACAATATCAAGCTGTTCTTCAATAATGTCTTTAATCTTATCAAACATGATTTATCCTCCTAGTTGAGTGACTTGCAAATATCCCTGAAGAGTCATCGCACATTAGACTTAGATTTATATGATTCGGTATCAATAAGTGGTGTCGTGATGATATGGATATGCTTTTGCAAGGTTTTAAATTGTGTTTTCTCCAAATATATTATAACGAGATCTTGCTAATGTCTATATGGATCAGATCATATGAGCTGCTCCCAAGTTTCGTACAGTTCATCAAGTTTTTCTTTTACTTCAGTGAGTTTTTGATGAATTTCTTGGCTTTTTTCTGGATCAGAATAAACACTTTCTAAGCAAAGTTCAGCTTCATAGGCTTCAATTTGTTCTTCTGCTGTATGAATATCAATTTCAAGTTGTTCTTGAGCTTTTTTCAGCTTACGGGCCTCTGCAGCAGCTTCCTTTTCACGTTTTCTTTCGTCTCGAAGCTGAGTCTTTGTCTTTTGTGGCTTTTCTTCTTGCTCTGTATCTTGAAGTTGGGCTTGTTTGATTTTTTCCTTGTAGTAGTTGTAATTGCCATAATAGATTTTCATACCGTCAGGCTGAAGCTCAAATATTTTAGTACAGACCCGGTTGAGGAAGTATCTGTCATGGGATATGGCCAGAAGTGTGCCATCGTAGCCAAGAACCGCATCTTCAAGAGCTTCTTTAGAACTAATGTCTAAGTGGTTTGTCGGCTCATCAAGCAGAAGAAAGTTTGACTTTGAAAGCATAAGTTTTAAGAGGGCCACTCGGCCTTTTTCCCCTCCGCTAAGCTGGCCAACATTTTTAAAGACATCATCTCCTTTAAAAAGGAAGGATCCCAGTAGTGTTCGTATTTGGACCACATCCAGGTTTGGGTTGGCATCTGAGATTTCCTCAACAATGTTATTGTCTGGGTTTAGGTCAGACTGGTCCTGGTCGTAGTAACCTGTCATTACGTGGTGTCCAAGTTTAAAGGTGCCTTGAAGGGCTTCGACTTGTCCGAGAAGAATTTTAAACAGGGTGGTTTTGCCAATGCCGTTAGGGCCAATGAGACCAATGCGTTCTTCCTTATAAATATCAAAGCTTACATTTTCAAAAAGCGGTGTGTCTGGATAGGCCATGGCAAGGTTTTCTGCCCGGAGCACATCGTTGCCACTTTTTATTTGAGTGGATAAATGAATGTGGGCCCGTTCATCAAGCCACATGGGTTTATCGATTTTCTCAATATGGTCAAGTCGTTTCTCACGGCTTTGTGCTCTCTTGACCAGTTTTTCTGTGCCATGCTGTTTAAATTTTCGAATGAGGTCTTCTTGCTTTTGAATTTCTTTTTGCTGGGCTTCATAGGCCTTAAGCTGCTCTTCATATCTTGCCCGTTTAAAGATGGCAAAGTCAGAATAAGAGCCCTTGTGGCTGAGGAGCTGAGTGTTTTCGATTTCAAAAATCCGGTTAACCACCTCATCAAGAAAGTATCTGTCATGGGAAATGACGATGAGGGTGCCTGGGTAAGAAGAAAGAAAACCTTCCAACCAATTGGTGGCCTGGATATCTAAGTGGTTGGTAGGCTCATCCAGAAGGAGTATGTCGGGTTTTTTCAGTAGGAGTCGAGCAATGTTGACTCTAGATTTCTGTCCACCGCTTAGAACCCGTACAGGCTTCCTGATTTCATCTTCATCAAAGCCAAGTCCTTTTAAAACACCACGGATTTCACTTTTATAGCCATATCCATTTCTCATGTTAAAGTCTTCAAGAATGTGGGCATACTCATCCATTAAGGTTTCAGGTGCCGCTTGGCTTTCAGAACTGAGTCGGGCAATCTCTTGCTCCATGTCCCTAAGTTTGTTTTCCATATCTATTAAATCCTGAAAAACGGGCAAGCAGTATTCAAATAGGTTTTCATCGGACTCTATCTCGGGTGCCTGTTCCAGATAGCCTACGGTCAGGTCCTTTGCCTTGTAAATATCACCAGAGTCATTTGATAGTTCACCTGTTATGATTTTAAAAAGCGTGGACTTTCCAGCTCCATTTCGACCAATAAGACCAATTCTATCACCTGTTTCAATGGTGAAGCTGATGTCCTTTAGAATGACATCTATGCCATATGATTTTGTAATGTTGCTACAAGATAATGCGATCATCTATAATAACCTCCATAAAAGGGTAAACACAATGTGTCCGTACCTATTTTATAGGAAGTCGGGCAGATGAGCAAATTCAATTTATCCTGTCAGCGGGATATTTTTAGTCCCGATCTTTGATAAAAGATTGTCAAGAGTTTGACAGAATAAAAAAACCTTTGCTATAATTTGCTTAGCATCTTGACGACTTGGAGGTTAAAATGGCTAACAATAAAATTTCGATGGCGGTAATCAGAAGATTACCCAAGTATCACAGATACTTAAGAGAGCTACTCGATAAGGACGTAAAGCGAATTTCATCGAAGGAACTTAGTGATATTATTGGTTTCACTGCGTCGCAGATTCGTCAGGATCTCAACAATTTTGGGGGATTCGGTCAGCAGGGGTATGGCTACAATGTAGAGGACCTGTATAACGAAATCGGTAAAATCCTAGGTCTGAACAAGAAATACAACACTGTTATAATAGGTGCTGGTAATCTTGGCCAGGCGCTTGCGAACTATTCAAGCTTTAACAGATTTGGTTTTCAACTAAAGGGTATTTTCGATGTGAATCCTAAAATCGTCGGACTGACAATCAATGGTATTGATGTTCTTGACATGGATACACTAGAACGATTCATTCGCGAAGAGGAAGTCTCAATTGCTTACATATGTACAAATCAAGCAGGGGCACAAGAAGTTGCTGATAAGCTTGTAAACTGCGGTGTAAAGGCGATTTGGAATTTTGCTCCGATTGATCTTAAAGTGCCTGATGACATCATTGTTGAAAATGTACATCTTATTGACAACTTGCTGACTCTATCTTATTTCCTAAAAGATGCAAATGAAGAATTAGAGGCGTAAATGGTCATTAAACAAATTATAAGCACTTCAGAAACAGGTATGAATGTACTGAATAAATCAGTAGATTGATACCTGCTTTTGGAGTGTTTTTTGTTTTGATAAAATCCCAATTAAGGGACCTATAAAATTATAAAAATCACTTCCTAGACCCAGAGTTTATTTGCTCAGGCGCTTTCACAATTACTGATCGCCGCCCTTGCTATATCATAAATAGAGTTATTATTTCTAAAGTATTTATATCTGATATTGTGAAGGCTCATGAGTGATATTTTGTAAGCCGCTCAGCTAAAAATTGAGTTTTAATTTCGAAAATTTTATGCAGCATAAGCATATTAAATAGTGAAATGGGTCAGAAATTGATAATAAAATAACAATCCGAACGAAAAGCGATTAAAATTCGAGAAAATTTTATATGCTTATGGTAAAAAACTTGAAATATAAAGTGAAATATGGTGAATATAGGATGAGATCTCACTAAAACGTTTTCAAAAAAATACTATTGAATGTTCGTAAAAAGACTGCTATACTCAATATAATTTAAAATTCGGTTCCGGTAGAAGGACTCGGAAGAACAAACGCTTGTTCAACCGTTTCTGGACGGGCCTCTGGAGAGACTCACAAGAGCACCGAAGGGGAAAATTCATGTTTTGTAGGAACATGAACCAAACTCTCAGGTAAAAGGACAGGGGACACTAAAAGCACGTCAAATGCTATTTCGTTTGGCTGGTTTGTTCTAGTGTCAATATCTCCAGAGACCCTTTATGGGTCTCTTTTCTTGTTTAAGTCAAAATGGCATGCGTAGAAAATGGAGGAAAAAATGAAAGCAATACTAACGGTTATAGGACGAGATCAGGTGGGGATCATAGCAGGAATCAGCCAGCTTCTTGCTGGGCATGACATCAATATTGAGGATGTGAATCAAACCATTATGGGGGGCAACTTTACCATGATGATGCTTGTTGATGTGTCACAATCAAACGTCTCCTTCGAGCAAGTCAAAGGAGAAATGACAGACCTTGGAGAGACTCTAAGCTTAAGTGTTCGGCTACAAAGGGAAGATATTTTCAACTGTATGCATCAGGTATAGGAGAGGACAATGAATAAACATCAAATACTAGAAACCATCCGTATGGTCGATGAGGAAAAGCTTGACATTCGCACGGTGACCATGGGCATCAACCTACTTGACTGTGCAGACAGCGATGATGAAAAAGCGAGGAAAAAAGCATATGTCAAGATTACGACAAGGGCAAAAAACTTAGTAAAAATAGCAGATTCCGTTGCCGAGGCCTATGGCATGCCCATAATAAATAAGCGCATATCCATAACCCCCATAGCCCTAGTTGCCCAAGCTTCAGATCAACCTGATTTTCTCAAGTGGGCTATTATGCTTGATGATGCGGCGAAAACCACAGGTGTTAATTTTATTGGCGGACTTTCTGCCCTTGTGCAAAAGGGCATGACTCCGGCAGATGTGAAATTAATAGAGAGTCTCCCGGTAGCTCTTGCTAAAACAGAAAGGGTTTGTGCCTCGGTGAATGTAGGGGACACCCGATCTGGAATCAACATGGATGCCATTAAACTTCTGGGTCAAACCATACGAAAGATTGCCGAAGAAACGAAAGATAGAGATTCCATTGGATGTGCGAAGTTCGTGGCCTTTTGCAACGCTGTAGAAGACAATCCCTTTATGGCTGGCGCCTTTCATGGAACAGGGGAAGCCGATGTTGTAATAAATGTAGGGGTAAGCGGTCCTGGTGTTGTTCTAGCTTCGCTTCAAAAGTGTAAGGGTGCATCCTTTGAAGTGGTTTGTGAAACGATTAAAAAGACAGCCTTTAAAATAACTAGAGCAGGGGAACTCATCGGTAAAAGTGTGGCAGAAGGTCTAGGCGTGAAGTTTGGAATCCTTGATTTATCACTGGCCCCAACACCTGAAATTGGAGACAGCGTGGCCCGAATCCTTGAAGAAATTGGTGTGGATGTGGTGGGAGGACATGGCACCACTGCGGCCTTGGCCCTTCTGAATGACAGTGTGAAAAAAGGCGGGATCATGGCCTCATCCTATGTGGGCGGTTTAAGTGGTGCTTTTATACCTGTTAGTGAAGATGAAGGGATGATTGCATCTGCTGAAAGTGGTGATCTGACTCTAGATAAATTAGAGGCCATGACGTGTGTTTGCAGTGTGGGTCTTGATATGATTGCCATTCCTGGGAAAACAGAGGCTTCAACCCTGTCAGCTATGCTTGCTGATGAGGCAGCCATTGGTATGATCAACCATAAAACAACGGCTGTTCGCATCATACCTGTGATTGGTAAAGATGTGGGTGAGCGGGCCTACTTCGGTGGACTCCTAGGCTATGCGCCTATTATGCCAACCCATACATGCAGTTCTAAACGGCTCATTGAAAGAGGGGGTAGAATCCCTGCTCCGGTGCACAGTTTTAAAAACTAATCAAAAACAGCCAGATGCATAAGAGTCGGGGGGACTCTATACACCTGGCTGTTCGTCGAAAATAAGTGTCTTATCTATATTTTAGGAAGTACTACTTACGAATCACACCTGTATCATGGGCAGCCTTAGCAACGGCCTCGGCAACACGCTTAACAATTCTTTCATCAAATGGATTTGGAATAATATAGTCTTCGTTGAGTTCGTCCTCTGTGATAATGTCTGCAATGGCATAAACAGATGCCAATTTCATTTCCTTGTTGATCTTTGTTGCCCCTGCATCAAGAGCGCCACGGAAGATACCTGGAAATGCAATGACGTTATTAATCTGGTTGGGGAAGTCTGAACGACCTGTTCCCATAACTCGAACCCCAGCTTTTTTAGCAATTTCAGGCATGATTTCAGGCGTTGGATTTGCCATGGCAAAAACAATGGCATCTCTATTCATTTTAGAGATCATGTCAGCATTCACGCAGTTGGCGACAGATACGCCAATGAAAATATCGGCCCCTTCAAGAGCATCGGTTAAAAGACCCTTTTTTCCTGTTTTGTTAGAAGCTTTGGCAAGCATTTTTTTATGGTCTGCCATCTCAGGACGTTCAAGATCCAGGATGCCTTTTTGGTCACACATGATTAAGTCACCAATACCTAAGTTCATAAGCATTTTAGCAATGGCCGTGCCAGCGGCACCTGGTCCGTTTATAACAGCTGTCACATCTTCAATTTTTTTACCAACGAGTCGAAGACCATTGATGACACCGGCAGAAACAACAATGGCTGTGCCGTGTTGGTCATCGTGGAAGACAGGAATGTCGAGTGCATCAACAAGTCTTTCTTCAATCTCAAAACAACGTGGGGAACTGATGTCTTCAAGGTTAATACCACCAAAAGTGGGTTTTAAGGCCTTAACGATATTGACGATTTCATCTGTGTCCTGCGTATCAAGACAAATTGGAAAGGCATCCACATTGGCAAAATTCTTAAAGAGAACGGCCTTGCCTTCCATGACAGGCATTGAGGCTTCACCACCAATATTCCCTAGGCCTAGAACAGCGGAACCATCTGAAACCACAGCCACAAGATTGCCTTTGGAACAGTAGTCATAAACCGCATTCTTGTCATCAGCAATAACGCGACATGGTTCAGCAACACCTGGTGTGTATGCAATGCTGAGTTCTTCCTTATTTGTAACCGGCATTTTACTTTCTACAGAAATTTTACCCTTTTGCGCCTTGTGCGCTGCTAGAGAACGTTCGTAAACAGTCATATAGAGCCTCCTTGATATGCATTTAAAATCAAATTGTTTTTCTAAGAATACAATATCACCTATAATGATAGTTTTGAAATATTAAAAAGTTATTATATAATAGTTTAAAACTATCATACAAAGATGAATCTATTTGAATTTAGGCATTCATTTTATAGAGCACAAGAGCCTAGAGTGGGTCTTGTGATGTTTACACATATTCACTTTTAGAAAAGGCAAAGTTAAGAAAAGGCAAAGCTAAAAAGAGGGGACTTATGGAACTTAGAAAACTCCAATACTTTATGACTGTCTGCGATCATATGAACATGACAAAGGCAGCGGAAATTTTACATATTGCCCAGCCATCCATCTCAATAGCCATTAAGTCTTTAGAAGAAGAAATAGGGTTTGAGCTTTTTGACAGAACAAAGCGCCAGTTAAAATTGACCGATAAAGGGCAACTCTTCAAAAGCAGGGCAAAAGATCTCTTAGGGCATGCACAAAATATGACCCGTGAAATGCAGGACCTTGGCAAGTCTGATATGGGCTTTATCAAGCTAGGCATTCCACCTATGATTGGAACGCTTTTGTTTCCTAAAATATTAATTGACTACAAGGCCAAGAACCCCTACATTAATTTACAGATCACTGAAGATGGTTCTCTGGAAACCAAGCGCAAGATTATGGAGGGAGAACTCGACTTAGGCATTATTATTTTGTCAGATAAAGAGGAGGTGCTGGAAAGCACCGACATACTAAAAACTGAAATTGTGGCCTGTATGAATAAATCTCATCCTTTAGGCAGGCACTCAAGGTTGACACCTGAAAGAATCCAGAAGGAAAAGCTTATTATGTTAAAGGAAGGCTTTTACCACAGAGAGGTGCTGCTCGATTATTTCAAGCGAAGTCATATTCGCCCAGAAATTGCTGTTTCTACGAACCAGCTTAAGACTTTAGAAAGTCTTGTCATTCAGGGTGTGGGCATTTCCTTCCTATTTAAAGAGCTTGTCATGGAGAACAGTCAAATGATTTACAGACCCATGGATGAAAGCATGCCCATTCGGATAGGATTGGCATGGCGGAGGGACCGGTATCTAACAAAGGCTTCCAAGACCCTTATCGAGTTTTTAAACACAAACTAGTGGTGAAAAAGTAAAAATCCGCATTATTCAAGAATTTTTAAGACTTGAATAATGCGGATTTCAAAATAACTATTTTAAATACTCTGGGTCTTTTTCAAAACAAATACGTTCAGACTTGTCTTTAATGATGTCAATATCCTCTTCCATGTCTGTTATTTCCTTATAAAGTCGATCCACTTCCTCTTCAGGCAAGTTGTAGTATAAGAAAAGATCCTCGTACTTATGAAAAACCTGGTCCAGTTTACGAGCAATTTTTATAAAACGGTCGATGTTATGGCTCTTAATGGCATTTCTGAATTGGTCAAGGTCAATATTGATAATATCAATAACATCTTCTTCATTATCAAATTCTCTTAACCAAAGCGGGTAAGGTTTGATTCTTTCAAGGAAGTACTTGTTTCTCTTGTTCACATTATAAACATACGAAACTTTAAAACCCGATAAATCAAATGCCACATAACAAAGTTTACTGTTGATAACTGTCACATCAGCGCCCATTTGCTTGAGTTTCATGGACTGCTGCATGATTTCTGCATTTAGGTATTTACGCATTATAAGTCCCCCTATCTAAAGATATCTTACCACAATATACACGTAAGAAATGCCAACAGAGACGAGCATGAGTGGAAATCCTACCTTAAAGTACTGCATAAAGGAGAGTTTCTTGCCATGCTTTTCCATAATCCCAGAGGCAATAACATTAGCTGAGGCTCCCACAAGCGTTCCGTTGCCACCTAGACAAGCCCCTAAAGCAAGAGACCACCAAAGAACTTCTATGTTCTGGCCTGTTTGGATGCCGAAGTTTTGAAGCAGTGGAATCATAGTTGCAACAAATGGAATGTTATCTAAGAAAGCTGAAGCTATAGATGATCCAAAGAGAATCACAACAGATGATGTGGCTATATCCCCTTTTGTGAACTGAACCATTTTTTCTGCTAAGAATTCAATAACACCAACATCTTCAAGAGCGCCTACCAATATGAATAGGGCAGAGAAGAAGAAGATCGTCGTCCATTCAATCTCAAGGAGAATGTCTTCTGGGTCGATTCGACTGATCAGCAGGTAGAGAGATGCACCAAATAGAGCGACTGTTGCTGATTCATACCCCAGTTGGGCATGGAGCAAGAAGCCTGCAACGGTGATGGCCATAACGAATCCACCTTTTTTTAGGAGGGTGATGTCGTTGATGGCGATAGATTCGTCCATGCGCATAACCGACTTACGCTGTTCCTCTGTGGCGACCATCTTAGTCCTATATAAAAATTTTAAAATGAGAAGATTCACAAAGTAGATAATAACAACAATTGGCGCTAGATTTACAACGAAATCTAAAAAGCTCAGTCCAACCGCACTACCAATCATAATGTTGGGTGGGTCACCAACCAGTGTGGCTGTACCACCGATGTTGGACATCATTGTTTCTGTAATAATAAAGGGCAGTGGATTTATATCCATTGCATCTGTAATAACGAGTGTAACAGGTATGATAAGAAGAATTGTTGTGACATTATCAAGGAGTGCTGATGCCACAGCTGTGATTGCAGAAAGCATAAGAAGTATCTTCCAAGGATCGCCCTTTGCTGCTTTAGCAGATCTGATGGCAAGATATTCAAATACCCCAGTTCTTTTTAGAATACTTACTATAATCATCATTCCGATGAGTAGACCTATTGTGTTGGCATCAATATGATGCACGGCTTGTTCCTGACCTTCCACGCTGAACAGAAGCATTAGGACAGCACCAAATAGTGCGACCACAGTTCTGTGCATTTTTTCAGACATAATTACCATGTATGTGATGGAAAAGATGCCTACTGCGATGGTTAGATGACTTGACATTTTCATTCCCCCAAACTTCATCAAGTGGTGTTTATGAATTACAAATGTCTTGTTTCCAGAAATTCATCCCCATACCTTTGACATGTGTCAGGCACACGAAGAAATTGCCGCAATCAAGTCATACTGTAATTCGAATTGGATTGACTAAGACATTCGTTGTCTAGAACTATTTCACAGATATTCCCCAAAAATGTCTGCGCATGTTTTCCAGTTCATCGTGAAGCAGTGTTTCATCAGGCTTTGAACTTTCACAAGTATCGAAAGTTGGGATGCCATAAAACTGTGCCTCTGATGAGAAGGCTTCATCCATTTCATAATGTGCATATGCGTGGTCAGAATGGAATATCCCCATTGAAGCCATGCCAACTAAAATCAAAAGCGCTGCAATGACAGATTTCATGTTAAACATATTTTCCTCTCCCTTCGACTGAACATTCCTCATTATACGCCTCTTATTTATAAATGCAATGAAAAACCAGCCAGGAGAACGTTTTCTAACATTTAGTTTTTAAATACTGGTATTTTGTAACTTTATATATTATGATCTTATATATTATTAATCCATACCATATTAAAAAACTCGGGTATGCTTAAAGGTATATTGATCCCTTCTTATATCCACTTTACGGGTATCATGGCCTATGTTATAATAAACGAAATTGATTATCATTTGCCTTTGCTCATGAAATGAATGGCACTGTGCTATAGGACGTATAGAATTGTTTGGTGGTGAATAGCTTGGCGAATCTTTATAACGAAATAGAAGTGATGCTCGAAAGGGTTTATACAAAATTGCTTGCCGTTGACAGGCGTGGGCTCAAGTTAAATGGTAAAAACGAAAAGTTCAGCTTTGTTGATATTATGATCATCAGAATGATTGGTCTGAGCGAAAATATCTCTATTTATGACTTAATCTATACGCTTGACCTCGACAGGGGTATTGTTTCAACAAGCATTAGCAAGCTGACAAAGGGTAAGTTTGTGGAGAAAACCAGATCCCCTCAAGACGGGAGAGTGTATTTGTTAAAACTGACGCCGGAAGGGGTAATTCTCTTTGACAAACTTTATGATCATGAAAAGAATCTGATTGGATTTTTAATGGAAAGTTCAACCATTAACGAACAAAAGGCGGTTTTGAAGTTCTTGAGCCGAGTGAATCAAACAATGGTTGGAAAATATAAAATAGATGATAAATAGACTGCTTAGTTGAGAGATGGTTCTTAATTAAGCAGTTTTTTTATGCGTATTGTTATGCGTATTGTATGGAGCGGATAACCTTTCGAGACGGTTCTGTGGCGGAAGATGGGCTTGAAAATCAAATTAACAGAATTGCGATCTGTATTATGGGGTATTAAGAATACAAAATCAGTATAGAAAATAAATAGAAAACGTATGCACGTATTCTTCTTCAAAAAGGTATTGCATTTAAAAATAAGAGGAATATAATGGGTAACTGGGTTTAAAAATTGTTAAACCGGGTTTAAATAGGGGGTTCATTGCAGTCTTCATCACAGCCGTAATGAAGCTCAAATAAAATTGGGAGTGTTAATATGTTACTGGATTATGATGTTCTAAGTATTATGTCTATGGTGTTCTTGGGGTTAATAGCAATTGGCTATTTCAACGAGAAGGTTTTAAAGCTTCCCGTCGAAATCGGACTCATGACCACGGCCTTTCTGATTTCAGTGGTAATACTCTTACTCGAGATGCTTGGGGTTACAAGTATAACATCTCTTGACAAGGCCTTAAATGGACTTGATTTGCATGAAATTATTATGAATGGATTTATATGCTTTTTACTTTTTAGTGGCTCGGCCAAAATCAAGTTTCATGATTTGACATATGATAAATATCTCATTTCATCACTGGCTTTCTTTTCCACATTCTTAGCCACCTTAATATACGCGGGATTGTCCTTTTACATATCAAAACTTGTTGGTATTGAAATGACATTTATAGAATCGTGTATACTTGGAAGTATTGTGGCACCAACAGATCCGATTTCAGCCATGAGTATTTTGAAAAAAGCAGGCCTTCCAGAAAGGATTTCCCTTGTTATGGAAGGAGAGTCTCTTTTCAATGATGGCATTGCAGTTGCTCTATTCGCAACGTTTACAACCCTAAACAGCACAGTTGGCGTTGATCCGACAGTGAGCTTTTTCCAAACCATCACGAATGGCATTTTTGGTGCTGTGATTGTGGGTTTAGGTGTGTCGTTCCTACTTTTCCAAATATTTAAGACAACAAAGCAAAAGCATGTTGAGATATTAGTCAGTCTAGCTGCGGTGACAACATCATATGTCCTAAGTGAGCACTTTGGTGTTTCTGGACCAACAGCAGCCGTGGTGGTGGGAATATTCTTTGCAACCAACATGCATAAGCTTCATGCAGATAATGAAACTTATTATTCAAACTTTTATGTGTTTTGGAAGGTCATTGACAAAATTTTGAATGGGATACTCTATGTTCTTATTGGATTTTCCGTCTTGTTCCTTCACCAAATGAGCGGATTCTTAATTATCTTTGTATCGGCCATTGGTCTTGCATTGCTGGCACGTGTTATAAGCATAATACTACCAGTGTACTTTTTCAGCCGTGATGCCAGTATAAATCTTGAGAATTACAAGGGTGAGCGACAAAGAAAAGATCAGGTTGCTATGGCTAAACTACTGACTTGGGGCGGTTTAAAAGGTGGAATATGTATTGCACTTGCCCTAGGAACAGCTCATCAATTTACACCTGTTCAGTACAACTATATCGTAACAAGCACCTATGCGGTTGTGGCTTTTTCCACCCTGGTTCAGGGCCTAACCATACAGAAACTTTATGCTCGTGTTAAGAAAGACTTGTGCTAAAACTGGATGTTCACCTCATAAAGGTGTTGCGGAGAACTTCTTATAAATTTGAGAGGATGTCGAAAAACGACATCCTCTTTTTTATGTGAAAGCCTAATAGGAGAAAGGCATACTTTATTGTATGAGTCCCTTCTTGAGCCACTTAGGCAAATAAAAAGCACCGATCTAATGATCGGTGCCTTGTTTGTTATATGTAGTTCCGCTGTAGCGGCTCCGAAACCTACTTAGGTTGTGGAGAATCTACAGGACAAACGTTAGCGCAAGCGCCACAGTCGATGCAAGCACCTTCGTCGATTACGTAAATGCTGTCACCAGCAGAGATACATGATACTGGACATTCAGGCTCACAAGCGCCACAAGAGATACAAGAATCATTAATTACGTATGCCATAATAAATTTCCTCCTCGAGATTCATTAAAATTCGTTCATTCAATATTGGTTACCATTAACCATCACCAGCATTATACCCAATGATTTTTTTTGAAACAATTAAATCCCAGTAAATTTAGCAAAAAAACGCTAATGTATAATGATTTTCAATACAAACAAGCTTAATTGATATTGGTTCTTATTTAAAATCCCTGCAGACCTCTAAATTCAGCGGATTCAGGTAAATAATTCACATCTTGTTTACTTGTTCCCAAGTATATTCTTGATATAATAGAGGGGTGTAAGGCAGAAATACAACTTGGATTAAGTCCCTAAGTCAACCTTAAGCTCTGAATAGGAGAAAATATAGATGGAAGTATATGCACTGGTCGGAAAAGCTGGCACAGGTAAAAGCTATCGTGCCATGGATGTTGCCCATGAAAGGGATATAGATCTTGTAATAGATGATGGTGTTCTTATTAATGGTGCAAGAAAATTAGCTGGAAAATCAGCTAAAAAGGAAAGCACAAAAATATCTGCAGTCAAACGTGCCCTCTTTTTTCATGATGACCATAAAGATGAAGCCCGTGATGCCTTGAAGACATTCAAGCCCAATCGCGTCCTTCTTTTAGGCACATCCGACAGAATGGTAAGGCGTATAGCAGCCTCATTAGATCTTCCGGAGATTAAAGAGATTATCCGCATTGAAGAAATTGCATCGGCTGAGGAAATTGAAGAAGCTAAATACCAGCGTATGCGACACGGAAAGCACGTTATTCCCCTTCCAACTCTGGAACTAAAAAAGGATTTTTCAGGGTATTTTCTTGATGCCATCAAAGCTTTTGTGAGAAGAAGAGACACGGATATTGAGATTGGAGAAAAGACTGTAATGCGTCCGACCTTTTCTTATATGGGTAATTATACAGTTTCCAATAAGACAATCGTTCAAATTGCTCAAAGGGCAACAGAAGAGATCAAGGGTTTTCATAAAATCAGCAAATTTAAGATACAAAAAATCGAAGATGAAATCGTGCTGGAAGTTGAAGGAACTTTTGAACTTGGTTGTAAAATTCCCGATGTGGGATTTGATGTTCAAAACAAGGTCAAGACAGCTATTGAACATATGACAGGATTCCATGTGCAGTCAGTAAATGTTGTTGTGAAAAATTTATATTTAAATAAAAACTAGACTGTTTACAAACGAAAATCCATATGTTATACTCCACATGAAAGATCAAGCCTGACGTTTTTTTAGCGAATAAAGTAAAAAAAACGAACCGCATAATTATACATATATAAGAATTAAATCAACATTTTATGCAATCTGTTGACGTCGAGAATTCATTTATTAGACGTTTTGGGCCGAATTGGCAATCTTTTCAATAAGATATGGTGCCAATTTTTAAAAACACTGCAGGAAAACGATTGCTGACTTGCATTTGGCTTTGAAAGTCACTGTCGTTTTTATCCGGTTAAGGCCGGAATAGAATTATGAAACTTGAATACATCGGGTTTCTCAACATTTTTAAAACACATAAGGGAGAGGTTCAAATGACGTCTTACATCCAAGAAGTATTTGATCGTGTGAAAGCTAGAAACTCTAGCGAACCAGAATTTCTACAAGCAGTTGAAGAAGTATTCCACTCACTGGCACCTGTTCTTGAAAAGAACCCACAATGGGTAGAAGCTGGCATTCTTGAAAGAATGGCAGAGCCTGAAAGACAAATCGTATTCCGCGTACCGTGGGTAGATGATTCAGGCAAGCTACAAGTTAACCGTGGTTTCCGTGTTCAGTTCAACGGAGCAATTGGCCCATACAAGGGTGGTCTACGTTTCCACAAATCTGTATACCTAGGCATTATCAAATTCTTAGGCTTTGAGCAGATCTTCAAGAACTCACTTACTGGTCTTCCAATCGGTGGCGGTAAAGGTGGTTCTGATTTCGATGCTAACGGCAAATCAGACGCAGAAGTTATGCGTTTCTGCCAGTCTTTCATGACTGAGCTATACAGACACATTGGCCCAGACGTTGATGTACCAGCTGGTGACATCGGTGTTGGTGGTCGTGAAATTGGCTACTTATACGGTCAGTACAGAAGAATCCGTGGCGCATTCGAAAACGGCGTTCTTACTGGTAAAGGCCTAACTTACGGCGGATCTCTAATTCGTCCAGAAGCAACTGGCTTCGGTGTAACTTACTTCTGTCAAGAAATGCTTAAGCATGAAGGCACTACATTCGAAGGCAAGACAGTTGTAGCTTCAGGCTTTGGTAACGTAACTTGGGGTACTTGTATCAAGGTTCGTGACCTAGGCGGTAAAGTTGTTACTCTATCTGGTCCAGACGGATACGTTTACGATCCAGACGGCGTTGTAACAGACGAAAAAATCAACTACCTACTTGAAATGCGTGCTTCTGGTAACGACCGTGTTAAAGATTACGCTGACAAGTTTGGTGTTGAATTCTTCGAAGGTCAAAGACCTTGGGGCGTTAAAGCTGACATCATGATTCCATGTGCAACTCAAAATGAAATCCACCTAGAGCACGCGAAAGAAATCGTTGCTAATGGTGTTAAGTACGTATGTGAAGCATCAAACATGCCTACTACAAACGAAGCGCTTGCTTACCTACAGGAAAACAACGTTATTGTTGGTCCTGCTAAGGCTGCAAATGCTGGTGGTGTTGCAACTTCAGCTCTTGAAATGTCACAAAACTCAATGAGACTTTCATGGACTCGTGAAGAAGTAGACGCTAAGCTACAGCAAATCATGATCAACATTCATGACAACGCTGCTAAAGCTGCTCAGGAGTATGGCTTTGGTTACAACCTAGTTGCTGGTGCTAACGTTGCTGGCTTCCTAAAGGTTGCTGAAGCAATGCACGCACAAGGCAACTACTAATTCGCATAGCGATTGCATTTAAGCTTTGACAAGCAAAATATTATAACGATAATTAGAAGGCTAAGGACATTTGTTCTTAGCCTTTTTTATGTGTGTCTTATATATGTGTGTCTTATTATGGAAGCTTTATTTTGATGAGCAATAAGAACATATAGAATATTAGAATGCCTATGAGTGGAAGGGGATAAAATAAGAAATAAAAATATGAAGGGGTATTGAAAGACGGCATTTATATAAGTTATAATGGATAGGAAATAGAAAACTGAATTCATCTGAAGGTGCCCGCAAGGGAGAATAGGGAAGTTGGTTAGATTCCAGCGCGGTCCCGCCACTGTAGTGAGGAGCTTATTCAAAATGCCACTGGCAAGTACTGCTGGGAAGGCTGAATAAGTGATGATACTAAGCCAGGAGACCTGCCTGCAGATGCAACTTGAATGGATTATGGCAACGTCCACGATTTATTTGTGCATGCAAAAATCGTGGGCGTTTTTGTGTGGAGAAAAACATGCAAAATGTCTGGGATAGACATGCAATAGGAGGTATACCATGCTTGAACGAGTGATTCAAGACATTAAACCATTATGTGATAAAACAATGAAGCAAGCTCAAAAGAGAGTGGATAATCTGATTAAACCAGAGGGCAGTCTTGGAAAATTGGAATCATACTATGTTCAGCTTTGCGGCATTCAAAGAACAGTTAAACCGAGCACGGCAAACAAAGCTGTTATTGTTATGGCATCAGATCATGGTGTATTTGAAGAAGGCGTTGCAGTCAGTCCGCGCCCTGTAACCATGGTTCAGGCCATAAATATGACAAGAGGGCTGACGGGTGTGTGCGCTCTTTCCAAGGCAGCGGGTGCAGAAGTTGTCGTTGTTGATGTCGGCATAGATGCTGATATGAGTGGAACTGGTGTCATAGATAGAAAAATTATGCCCCATGGGTCAAATAATTTGGCCAAAGGACCTGCCATGACAAGACAAGAAGCTATTAAGGTTCTTGAGACAGGCATTGAAATGGCTCATGAAAAAATCGATCAAGGGTCTAGATTGATTGGAATTGGAGAAATGGGGATTGCAAACACAACACCATCCTCAGCGATTGTTTCTGTTATTACAGGAACAGATCCAAGCATTGTGACAGGACCCGGCGCAAACCTACCAAAGGCACAAGTTGGGCATAAGGCAAATGTTATAAAGAGGTCTATTGCACTGAACTGCCCCAATAGGGAAGATGGGGTGGATATTTTATCAAAAGTCGGAGGCCTTGATATAGGAGGCATGGCAGGGGTTATATTAGGGTGTGCATCTCGCCAGGTGCCTGTCATTATAGACGGATTCATTGCCCTCGCAGCCGCCTTGATTGCTGTGAAAATCTCGCCTCAGGTTAGAGGCTATCTGATCCCTTCCCATAGATCAATGGAGCCAGGGGCACGCATCGCTTCTAAGTTTCTAGAGCTTGATCCACCGCTGGCAATGGATATGAGACTTGGTGAAGGCACAGGTGCCGCCCTTATGTTTGGCATACTTGAAGCTGCTGTTCAAATGGAGCAGCACATGGTGTCTTTTGATGAAGGTGGATTCACTTTACCGCCTGCAAAATAGAACTCATAAATATATATATGGTATGAGCTAGACCAAATTGGTCTAGCTCTTTTTTATGCGACAAAGAGGCCTTGCATCACTTAAAATATATAAAGGCTAGGCGGTCATTTCTTGTAAGAGAAGAAGGGGTTTTTTGAATTTAAACAATTTTTTGAATTTGTTGAGCTGTCTCATGGGATTCATCCTATAAATGATAAACAAATACAATATATAGTTGGCTGACATTGAAAATACCTATATATTGTAGATATATATAGTATATAAGAAGTATACATAGAACAGTTGATAATTGTTATCACAATATTTGGATTTATAAACGTATAGAAAACTGTACATTTTAGTATATAGTCACAAAGTAATCAGTTGTATATTTCATTTTGATATGATAACCTTATATTAAATCTATAAACGCTGTCGTGGACAGCCTATATTAAGAGGGTGAAACGGTGATCAGAGAAACAGGCGTGGCTATACGTGATATTTTACAAATGGATAGTATGAAAAACTGCAAGACGCTAGCAGGTGAAGACGGACTAAACAACATCATCACTCAGGTGAATGTTATGGCAGATCCGGACATTTTAAACTGGGTTGACCGTGGAGAATTTCTACTAACAACTGCATATTTTTTCAAGACCTCGGATCTGACAACACAGCTGAACCTGATCCGCGAAAGCAGTAAGAAAAAATTATCGGGTATTGGCATTAAAGTCTATCCTTACCTGGATAAACTTCCAGATGAAGTGGTTGATCTTGCCAATGATTTAAAGTTCCCAATCATCGAGCTGGATTATAATGTTCCTTTTACGGACATTATGACTCCTGTGTTCAAAGAAATATTTGACAAACAGTCATCTATTATTAGAAAAGTTGAAACCCTTCATAAGGATAATATGAAGGTCGTATTAAAAGGTGGCGGCATTGAAGATATTCTTGGGAATCTTTCAAAGAGTATTGAAAATCCAATACTGGTAAAAGACCATCACTTTGAGGAATGTATACATATAGGGGATCAAAGCGATTCACTTTATAAAATACTTGTTGAAGACATCAACCAAAGTCTTCGAAAGAACAAGTCGACCCTTAAAATGAACAAGTCCACAAAAGATCAAGTCATAGTAAATGGCAAAACAATAGATAGACTCATGGTACCAATTATTGTGCGCAATAATGTATATGGCCATTTAATAACATATGGGGTATGGAGAGAGCTGACTAATTTTGACGTGCTTAGCTTAGAATCCACATCCAATGTCATAGCCATGGAGTTTTTAAAGCGAATTTCTGTTCAAGAAGTGGAGAATAAGTATAAGGCAGAGTTTTTCGAAGACCTTATTTCCCTCGACCAGAAACGTAAGGAAAAGGCTTTAGAGAGGGCAAACTACTATAGATTTGATAAAGATGGACATTATAGCATCTTAACAGTCATGTTTGAAAGTCCTGATGATGAAAAACCTGATGACGATGTTTATAATCAGGCCCTTATAAAGGCTATGTATATGATCGACTTAGCTTGTCGGGACGGTTCAAGAACCTATTTGATGGCCAACAAAGGCCGGAAAATTCATATACTCTTTATGTGGAAAAACCGTGAGGAACATGGAAAAAATGCTGAAGCGGCGGCGGGAACCATCGAGAATATTCTAAACACTAAAATGAATACCCTAAGCTTTAGAATTGGTATTGGTCGTGTTTACAAAGGACTGGATAACACATATAAGTCTTTGAGAGACGCGGAAAAAGCCGTTGAAGCTTCGATAAATTTTGTTGAAGACACAATCATCAACTTTGAGGAACTTGGTATATATAAAATTTTCTGTCAGGACCATTTAAAAGAGGAACTGGTTAGTTTCTACGACGCCACCCTCAAGCCTCTTGTCCTATATGATAGAAAGCGAGATACGGAACTGGTTAAGTCCCTCATAATCTATTTTGAGACAAATGGAAACCTAAAAAAAATGTCTGAAAAACTCTTTACCCACTATAATACGGTCCTTTATAGGATTAATAGAATCCAGGAAATTACGGGAAAGAACCTAGACAACGAAGGAGAACGCTACGGCCTTCAAACAGCATTAAAAATCATGAAAATACTTGATTTATAAACAAGTGGAATTCATTAAAATAAGCGCCAATCCCTCGGGGATTGGCGCTTTTTTATTGACTTCAAATAAACTTAAAAAATTGAAAGAAATAAGCATGACATGAGAGTCGTTTGGGTCACATATGCCACTATTCCAATAAGTCTAGATTGTCTTCAGCTTCATTAAAGGCTTCGCGCAGGTCTGCATAGAAGTAGGCCTGAGAAGTGTTTACATAAGGTAACAAGAAGAGTTGACCAATACCCAGTGTAAAAATTGATAAGATGGCCCAACCGATGAAGCTTAAGTGGAGTAGGAACAGCTTCATTTTTACACCACTCATCATGTCAGAACTCTTTCGTAAAGCATCAATGGCGCTGATGTTGGGGTCATCCATAAGAATATAGAAAACTTGAGAGTATCTATATGCGGCTATAATTCCAGGAATTATTAGTAGCAATGACCATAAGAAAGTAAATAGTGCAACGAGCAAGAATGCGGCGAGGGCACGTCCAAAATCTTGGAAGCCTTCGAAAAACCGGTTGAAGTCTGTTTCTTCTGTGCGAATGAGTGTCATATAGAATATAACAAATCCAAGCTGAACTGGGCCTGAAATTAATAGGCTGGCAATACCGCCTACAAAAGGTATTAAACTAAGCACAAAGGAAATAACTAAATAAACAACCGTTAAACCTACACACGGCCACCAGTTTCCTGTAAGAACCTGACGGGCTTTATAGCGCAGGTCGCTATTTGATTGAAGTGTAATTTCATCAACCATGATAAAACCTCCCTTAAAAGTAAGTAGCGCTCCCCCGAACGCACCACATAAATCCGATAAATATACAAATTTGACTCTCACTATTCCCAAGTTCATTTTACCATAGATTGGATAAAAAATCAGAAAATAATAGTGTTACAGGACCAAGTGTGGGGGTAATAATGAGTTGGCGTGAGAAAGGAGGTCCTATGGATCGATTCATTCAGTTCGAACTGCGATTAGCAGATTCTAGGCTCCTGGATAACCCTTATAGAGAAACGGCACTTTTCTCACGCTTGGCAGATCATTTATGTAAACAGACATTCGATGGAAACAAACCAAGACGTGTAGGTGTCAGCGGTTGCGCGATTACGCCCAAAATGTACTTCACTTTTTGCGATGATGTGGTCCCCCCTATCAATCCCGAAGGGCTTAATCGAAACATCCGTAATTATATCGAAAACACACAGGTTGAAGAATTCGGTTTTCGGTGGGATAAGAAGGAGCCAGATGTACTTGTTGTTTACAACAATAGCAAAAGTAAACCATAAGATCACTTTAAAACCAAGCCATGCTTGGTTTTTTTTCGCCTATGCAAAGAAAAGGCCAAACAAACATAAATATTGACTATATAAATCAGGCGCTTTAAAAATTACAGATCCACATCCTCATCATGCCATACATAGATATATAAGAATCAAAATTCAATATAAGACATGATGAGGATTATTAAATGATATTTTCCAGGTCGCTCAAATAAAAAAGCATTGACAAAAAGAAAGCACGAAAGTAAAATTAACTTAACGTTAAATAAAATTTAACGAGTGGATTACTAAAGAATATTTCATATAGGAATACAGGTCAGCCGACTAGATACAGTTAAAAACAACCATAAAAATTTTCATAAGACTATGAGGTGCCTGCGAACTTATAATATTACAAGAGAATGACGTAGAAGTGGAGAAACCCATGAAGAATTTATTGCTTAATTATTTTAAGCCCTACAGAGGCCTTCCAAAGGAGATTTACGTCATATTCATTGCACGGGTCATAAATGCAATGGGTGTGTTTGTTTTTCCCCTCCTTATGATCCTCATGAAACAAGAACTGAATATGACGCCGAAGGAATCAGGTCTAATCATGATGATTGGAGGATTTATATTTACCTTCAGCAGTTTGATTGGCGGAAAGTTTACAGACACAATTGGGCGTAAAAAGGTCTTGGTCATATTTGATAGTTTGGCAGCCCTTTGCTATATAGCCTGTGCTTTAACACCCATTTCAACCTACACCTTGTATTTCATAATGGGGGCTATGTTTTGTTATGGTCTATCGGACCCTGCCCATGGGGCACTCATTGCAGACTTGACCAACAAAGAAAACAGGGAAAATGCTTTTTCGCTGACTTACTTGGGCTTCAATCTAGGCTTTGCCATAGGTCCAACAATTGGTGGGCTTCTGTTTTCAAAAAAAATGTTCCTTCTCTTTTTCCTAGGAGATGCCATAACAGCCCTTATCGCTGTCTTACTGGTTCTGATTTATATTCCAGAAACCATTGGATACACCAAAAATGATGAAGGGTTTTCAGAAATGGAAAAGAATGTGGAAGGCAGTATTTTTAGCATCATTCTAAAGCGACCGGTTTTAATAGCCTTTTCCATTATTATGCTGGGCTATAATTTTGTCTACCAGCAGTGGTCTTTCTTAATGCCTCTGCATGCTGCGGATGTATACGGAGATGCGGGCGCTGCCTTATATGGGATACTGGCTAGTTTTAATGGCATTGTTGTTATAGCCTTTACCCCATTTTTAACAGCCCGTTTAGATGGTAAGAGGAACACCTTTAGGATACTCATAGGTGGTTTGTTCTACTTAATAGGTTTTGGTGTGCTTGGTTTCGTGGAAACAAGGACGGCATTTTTCTTAGCAGTATTCTTAATGACTCTAGGGGAAATCATAGTGGTTATAAGCTTCACCCCATTTATTATTAATCACACACCAGCTTCCCATCGTGGCAGAATGAACTCAGTTTTACCAATGTTGATTGGCCTAGGTCATACCGTGAGTCCATATATTATGGGAATATTATTAGAAACGATAACAATACCAAGAGCATGGAATCTTATATCCGTTTTAATGATCGTGTCCATGATTGGCATGTATGTGCTTGATCAGAATGAAAAGGGCAGAATGATTCGTTTAGATACACAACAAGTAGAAGCAAAAGCGGAAACGCATTAGGACTGAATGGGTCCTTGAAAGCCAATAAAAATGAGCGCCTTACAGAAAATGTAATGTGCTCATTTGTTTTTTGAAGTAAAATATTGTTCTTGTAAGACTCAAATCGAAATCAGGCGCTTGCAGAATTACAGATCTATGCTCTCATCATACTGTATATTGATATTTAAGAATCAAGATTTCCATATATGATATAGCGAAGGTTCTTGAATGACATTTTGCAAATCGCTCAAATAGCTTGTGCGCATAAGCTGACAAAAATATATAAAAAAAGACACTGGATAAAATACAGTTATGGAGAAATGAGGAAAAAGAATCAGAAAATACTACGATTTTCATTAAAAATAGGAAAAATGTCATGAAAAAATGATAAGTCTTTGTCAAATAAATAGGAATTTTGTCGAATATCTGCTATTCTATTTAAGGTGGGGTATGTATACTTTAAAGCATGGGCTATGGAGGTTTTTAAAGTGAAACGACAATTGAAAATTATGAGCATATTAATTTTGTCGATCCTACTTTTTGGTGTCAAAATAACCAGTGCTCATGCAGATAATGTGACAATAAGAGTGGCGGGAGACAACAACTATCCCCCATATGAATATATGAGTGAAAACGGAGTCTTTGAAGGATTCAATGTGGACATTATGAATGCCATTTCCAGGGAGACAGGACTTGACCTGGAGATCGTACCAATGGACTGGGAAGACGCCATAAATGCCCTTGAAAATGGGCAGGTAGACGTTGTACAGGGAATGACAATCACAGATTATAGAGATATAGTTTTTGATTTTACAGAGCCCATAGTTGTGAATTCTCAATCTATATTTGTACGAACAGAAACGTCTTTTATATCTGATGTCGATGATTTTAATGGTCTTAAAGTGGCCTATCAATCAGGGGATGTGAACTTTGAATCCCTTAATGAAATTGACAATATTGAACTTCTTCCTATGAGCAATCAGCCAGAAGCCATGAATGCGCTTTTGGAAGGTCGGGTGGATGCATTTGTAGGCAACCGTTTGACAGGACTATATATCATTCAAAAAGAGCGACTTTCTGATAGAATTAAGCTTGTGGGCACGCCAATGCGAGAAACGAAATATGCCATTGCTGTTTCAGAAGGGAATCAAGCCCTCTTGAAAAAGCTGAACAATGGTCTTCAAATTATTCGCGAGAATGGAACGTACAATCGTATTGCTAATAAATGGTTTGGAGAAGTGTTTCAGGATCAGTCAAAATATATCAATCAGCTCCTGCTTGTTCTGGGGATTGTATTTGGAATAAGTATGGTGGGGATTGCCCTTGTTGTCTGGTTGAATCAGAAACTTCAAAAAGAAGTGGATAAAAGGACAGAAGAGCTTCGAATCAATCAGCTCCTCCTTGAAAGAAATAATAGACAAAAAGACAACATCCTGGAAAGTATCACAAGTGGCATCATCGTTATAGACAATCAGGAAAAGATTGTTCAGTATAACACAGCGGCAAGAAAGATTTTGAAAGAGCCCCTAAAACAGGGACAAGACTGGCAAATTCTTAAGGCTGCTAGCAGCTTGAAAATTAGTGGATACAAAGAAGCCCTTGAAGGCAAGACATTTACAGATACAGTTATGTTCACACATAACACCGGGGATAAAGTCCATGTACAGTACGGTTTTATACCTATTAAGGGGCCAGAAGGTTCTGAGGGCGTCATATTGCTTTTGAATGATTTTACAAATGAGAAGGGGCTTATGGACCTACTCAGTCAAAATGATAAGTTGAACTCATTAAGTCGCTTGTCAGCAGGGATTGCCCACGAACTGAAAAATCCATTAAACTCAATTGATGCCTATGTCAAAAAACTTCCAGAGAAATGGGACGATGCAGAGTTTAAAGACTATTTCTTAAGTGTGGTGCCTGATGAAATAAAACGACTTAACGTTCTGCTTATGAATATATTGGATTATACAAAAACAAGCAGTTCTGAGCCAGACTATATTGAACTAGACGATATGTTTGAAGAAATAGAAAGACTCTTTAAGCAAAAAGTGGTTGAAAAACGAGTTACCTTATTATCTGATGCTGGTGGTCTGATATGTTACGCTGATCCAAATCATGTTAAGCAGGTCATCATCAACATGGTTATGAACAGCTATGAAGCCATTGAGGAAAGAGGGCAGATTAGTCTGGTGGCATCCCCTGAAAAAGATAAGGTGGTTATAAAAGTCAGCGATACAGGTGAAGGCATACCGAAAAGTTCAATTGCCAAGGTCTTCGAACCCTTCTATACATCAAAAAGTGATGGTACAGGCATTGGCTTAGCCATTTCAAGACAGCTAATAGTCGATAACAATGGTGAAATAGCCATTGACAGTGAAGAAGGCAAGGGCACTGTTGTGACTATAAAACTTCCAAAGTTCTCAGTGGAAGAATAACCAAATGGGATATTTATAAGCACTCAAGTGAATAAGGAAACCTGTAAGGGCTTGCTCTTAATAGATTTTAAAACTCTATTGAGATCAGCCCTTTTTCTCTTCCCTTAGATCCAGTGCATGACTGTTCTTTGTAAGGTGTCTAGCCCAACAATTATTTGGCACAATTATAGATAAGTCATGATTTTATGGATATAATTGTACTAATAAACGATTAATCTTGATTCAACGCATATTGACACCCTGTAGGAGGATGCGTCCATGAATGAAATTAAAATATTAAGAGGTCACATTATTTTCACTGATGAAATGGATGACTTCACTGTTCACGAAAAGAGTTACTTGGTATCTATTGATGGAATCATTGAAGATGTTTATGAGACCCTGCCTTCAAAGTATGGGGACATAGATGTAATAGATTATGGCGATTCACTCATTATCCCAGGCTTTTATGACATGCACAATCACGCAGGCCAGTATTTGCAGTGCGGAACCGGCATGACAAAACAACTGCTTGAGTGGCTCAAGGATTACACTTATAAACTTGAGGCTGATTTAGATGATGAAGCCTATGCAAAAGAAGTCTACAAGCACTTTGTGGAAGATCTTTTAAAGTACGGAACCCTTGGTACATGTACCTTTGCTACGTCTTCTACACGGGGGACAGCCTGTCTGTATGAGGCCTTTAAGGCGTCTGGTTTGCGGGCCTATGTGGGCAAGGTGAACATGGTTGCCAACGCCCCGGATTATATTACTGAAGACCTTCAAGCGTCTATAAAAGGGAATCTTGAACTCATAGACAAATACGGTGGGGAGGAAAAGGTTAAACCCATTATTACGCCACGCTTTGCGCCGACAAGCACAGAAGCTTCAATGCAAGCACTGGGGGAGATTGCAAAAGTGCATGGCCTTCCTGTCCAATCACATATCAGTGAAAATCCTGATGAAATCAAATGGGTCAAGGCCCTCTATCCTTGGTCTGAAAATTATGCATCCGTATACAATAAGTTTGGACTTTATGGACAGGTTCCGACACTTATGGCACATGCGGTGCATTTAACACTAGAAGAAGTTGATATGAGCAAGAATAAGAACATGACATTGGTTCACTGTCCTGATTCCAACATCAACGTTCGAAGTGGCATTGCCCCGGTTAAAATGTATTTGAAAGAAGGGGTACAAGTCGCCCTTGGCAGTGACATTGCGGGTGGACATAAAATACAAATGAATGAAGCCATTGTAAGAGCGGTACAGTCTTCAAAGCACCTGAGTCTTACCCATCCTGGGGCCCAGCTTTCATTAAGTGAAGCTTTTTATATGGCAACGGCTCAAGGGGGAGCCTTTTTTGGGAAAATGGGCAAGTTGAAAAAAAGCTATGCACTGGATGCTCTTGTTATAAATGACCACAGGCTTTACAAGCAGCGATACAGCCTGCTTGATCGTCTTGAAAAGTTTATTTACATTGGGGATGATCGGTGGATTACTGATCGTTATGTGGGGGGACTTAAATTATAATATGTAGAGTTTACTATATAAAAATAGAGGGGCTATCCCCTCTATTTTGCATTTCTTAGTCTTTTTTTACCGCATTCTTTCAATATCAATATGTGAGTGAACGGGTTCGTTCAGATGAACAGCCTGAGTTGTGTCGACAATGTCATTAAAATGACTTGGCACAATGGATCTGTCGTATAGGGTCTGGGCAATAGCCTCTGAGGAAAAGACCACAATAACATCCATGACCTGAACATAATCATAACCTTCATAATGTGAGAGGTTGACATTTGAAAAGGGCAAGGCTTCAACATGTTTGAAATAGACATCGTATCCAATGCCAAAATCGGATTTATCAGACTCGTAGGCCTCATAATAGGTCTTTACCTGGGCTTCAGGGTCAGGAATGTGGGTCTTTTTCAAAGTTTCGATCTCATAAAATTGCTTTATAACAGGCGCCACGCTGTCGGCCAGACTGTCAATCAGTATGGTGTGCTCTTCGTGCAAAGGGCTGGAAAGCCTCAAAACCACAATGCAACCTAGGGGATCGGACTGCCAAGCAGTCGTCCGAATAGGTGCAATAACAAGACAGTTTGACTCAGGTAAGTTATGGACCAAGCTTTCACAAAAATAATCAGAGAGCTCAGGCCTTGTGTAGGAAACCACAAGATCATGATTAATCTGAAAGCGTAGCTGCTTTTGACAGATGCTTTCAAGGTCACTTCTTTCAAACCCCAGTGGAGCCATTATTTCTATTTCCCCTTGATCAAGGACAGCGAAGAAACCAGCCTCCACACCAAAGGCAAACTGCAGGGTGTCCATGGACACCTGACAAAGTTCGTCAAGGGTTTCGGCAGAGTTAATGGTTTTAACCGAGCGATTGATTTTTTTAAGCAGGTTGGCCTGACGTTCCATAAAACTCTTCTGTTCTAAAATCTGTTCAAACTGTTTGGCATTGGTCAGAGACAAGTGCATGAGCCCCGCTACATTTTCAATCTGACTGAGAAGACTCTTATCATAATTGACAGCTCCAACAGGCTCGCCAATTGTGATACACCCCATGATCTTATCGGTAATAAGGAGGACAACGTATTGTGCGCCAGCCTCTTTAAAGGCATTTGGATTTGAAAATATGCTTTCAAGGGCGGCATAATCCTTTTCAAGATTGTATATCACCTGCATTGGCAGCGGGTAGTTGGGTTTTAACTCAAATCGAAAGAATTTCTTATCAAAATGAATAATATTTTTGTAAGCTCGGGTGATTAAATGACCAGAGACAGGGTCAATGGCGGAAAAACTCGTTACAGAACTCGAAGTCAATTCCCGTATCACATCAATACACAGGTCATATATTTTATCTGTTTCATGCTCTGAGAGTAGGAGTTTGGTTGTCTGAGATAAAGAAGCCAGGTTGAAGAGTCTTTTGTCAATCTCGTCTTTCATGGCCTGACTTTCTAAAAATCGGCAGGCCTTTTCAAGCGATAAGTTGAGAAGGTGATTGAACCTGGTCATAAAGGCTATATCTGGAGCGGGCTCTTTTTCAGATCCCTTATAGAAAACAAACCCCATGAGTTGATTGCCTGAAATGAGAGGCATAACATATTCCACATCAAATAAGTCTAGGGTTTGTGTGCTGAAAAACCGTTCCATTGTGCTGCGGTGTTCAAGTATAAATCCGCTGAAGACAGCAAAATCAGAATGAGATTTCTGGTAGGGAATATCAGGCATTTCAAAATCGTACCCCCGAGAGTAATGAGGGGTATATTGATCAGTATCCTTTAAATAAAGAACGGCTTGGGTTGGCTGTACAAGGTCTTCAAACAGCTTAAACCCGTACTGGGTGATTTGCTCGAGATGCAGATTTTGTGAAAAAAAATCTATGGAGCGCAGGAGTTCGTCGTAAGGTTTATGCGTATTTTGAGTCAATGTTGCCGCTCCTTTCTTAGCTTGGCACATGTATAATTACAGGTTTTTGTCACAAACGTACTCTATAAGACATTGTCATCTGAATAGAGGGAAAGAAGGTGACAATAAATTGAAATTTCGAAAGTTGTTCAGATACAAGTGCACAATTAATCGTGTGCAGTGTGAATTTCCCTGTCTTTAATGTAGAATGAACAGTTCATAAGCTTGTTCACATACTTTTGCAAGGACTTAATTTCCAGGTAGGTTTTAGGGTAGACCGTATTAAGGACTTTAACCTCACCTTCTCCACGGGTTTTAAGCATATTTTCTAGTCGGACCACTTCACGGTTCATTCGGTTAATTTCATCAAGTATGTTTTCATAGTTGACCATAATGCCCTTGTAAGTGTTTTTTGCTTTATCGTCGAGAGCATCCATATTGGTTTCAAAAATTTCAAGTTGACGTCTGAGTCGATTTGCTTTGGAGATGATTTCTTGAAATTGTACCTTTGTGGCCTGGAGTTGAGACTTAATTTTATTGCGTTCAAAACCCTTTACATTGATTTTTGTTTTACGTTCCTGCACATTGCCTATGGATCCAGTGCTTATTTTATGGGCAGCGTGAATCTCGCCTCCGATGATACGCCCCTTTTTAGGATCAACATGGATTTCAGAAGCCTTCAAGGAACTATCAATGGAGTAAAGACCAATATGAATGGCTGTTCCAGCGACCAGAATGGCCTCATTGGAAAACTTGGCATAGATATTGTCTTTAGCAATAATCATGGCCTCATTTTTGCCATTTATGCCGCCGCGAATGTAGATGCTGCCTTCTGTAGATTCAATGCGTCCAACAGCTCCCACGCCATTTCGGCCCTTGACTTCAATATCTTTAGTGGCTTCAACAACAAATTTATCTTTCACGGTGCCTTCTATGGTTATGAAGCCATCAAATTTAACATTTCCTGTGGAAAAATCCACATCACCTTCGATGTGAAGGTGGTTATCAACGGTTATTTTACCGTCTTTAAAGCGAACAGCGCCATCATGCTTTGCCCTAAGAACTTCCTTATCCTCTTCGATCTCAAGAGAGACAGCAGTCTTGTCATATTTAAGGGTGTAGTCGCGTCCTACTTTTGGAGGCAGGACCCGGCCCAATACAGAATAGCCACGTTCTCCGAGTTTTGCGGCAGTCTTTTCGCCAAGCCAGTCCCCTTGCTTAACGTTGTTGATGAGGTTCAGTTCGTAGTGATCAGCCTTTCCAGTGCTTGACATTTCGGGCTTTTTATCTGAAGGTTTATAATATTTATATTTGGCATCCTCGCCTGCAACGGGCGGGCGTCCCTTTGCAACAAGGACCTTTCGTCCAGGGGCAAAAGGAGCATTGAGGGCATCTGGAATAATGCCTTCACAAACGGAGTGTTCTTCAAGAGCGGCCAAAACTTTAGAAGTTATTTCGCTATGGGACTCCAAACACTCACTTTGAGGGAGATTGACCTTAACATATGCGGCCATTTCGTCGCTAGTGACTTCAACTTCAATTTCTGGTTTTAATGACCCAATTTTCACTTTTGCCCCATCGGGGTTTTGAAGAGCAGATTGCAGGACCGTGAATGACTGAAGTTTGATTTGTGGAAAATCCCTGAGGATTGTATTGAAATCATTGGTTGTCACACCCGTCGCAATAACCTGCAAATACACAGTATTCGATTCATCCAAAAGTTTAATTTTATCGTTTTCAAATAAAATCATGTGACCACCTCACGTATATTTAATAGGTATTTATACAATATATTTTTCGAGTACATCTAATTATCCACTATAAATATATTATGATTTTAACCCAAATAAATAGAGGCGAAAGACTCTAATATATGGTAAAAGTCCTATGAATATGCAGAATATAATGAAATCATTGAGATGAAAACTAAGTCTTAGAGACTATGATATATGTCTATTATACTAGAAAGATGTGTAGATTGTGTGAAAAATAGCAAGAATTTTCTGATTATATGCAAAAAAATGTCGAAATATCATTGTATTGCCACAATGTATCCACAAAATGGAACTTCTTGGATAAAAAGCACCCTGTGGAGGCGTGATTGCATTTTGCTCCATGACAATGAAATATCAAGTCCTATATATAAAAATCCGCGAAAAGAAAGTTCTCGCGGATTTTACTGAGACGTCTATTAAACTTATTGTGTCATAAAGTAGAATTCTATCAGATGCAATAAGCTGGGCATCTAGTCTGGCATAGGCTTAGTCATCAAGCAGAGCCACAGCGCGAATAGGGGAACCGGAACCATCTCTGATTTTAAGCGGTAGACCAAAGTAGAGAAACCTCTTATTGACGACTTGATCAAGACAGCACAAGTTCTCTGTATTCGTTATATCATACTCTCCACAAATGATGTGACCAGAAAAATCAGGGTCGCTTGGATGATCTATGGCTGGTGCATCCACACCGATGTTGACAACCCCTTGCTCTGCCAGCCATTTGGCTGAATCATATGTAAGGCCTGTATATTCCGTTTGCCATTTATCCGTTCCAAAGTTGCGATCATAGTGACCTGTGTACATAAGAACAATATCCCCGCGGCGGATGTCTTGGCCAGATTTTCGCACTGCTTGTTCAAGATCCCGTGGTTCTATTGACCTTGAAGCCGGTATATGTGATAAATCTATACAAATAGCACTGCCCCAGAAATACTCTAGAGGCATTTTGTCTATAGTGGCGCCACTTGGTTTGTACTCCCAAACGCCATCACTGTGTGTTCCGCCATGCTCGCTTATGAGCAGGTTTCTTGCTGAAAAGCCAAGTTTTTTTGAACCGGTTTGTTTCATGTTTTCTTCATGGGTCATATTTGTCATTATGAATGTTGGCTGGTGCATGGGAAAGACAGACATACCTTGAAAAATCTCTTGTGAAAGATCAATAAGTCTCATGATAGAACCCCCTTTTTCTACTGATAACACTGTGTTTGAAAGAAATCGGATATTTAAAATAGGTCAGAATGATACATATTTTAAACATTTTTTGCAGATTATTTCAAAAATTAATTTGAGAAAACGTTATCTTTGTTTAGATTTTACATTATCGAAAAATCTCAATCACTATATTATGTACTCAGAAGCAATTCGCTATAACCATTTTCTCAAAAAAACATGGATTTGACCCTTATCAAATACAAACAAAAATTTTCTCTTGAATATTCATAATCTTTCGATGGTTCATAAGAATATGACAAAGGAGAGGGCAAATGCCATGTGAAGTGGATAGTCGTACAAGAGTTTAGTACAAAGGTTAGACGGGTATGCGGGAGTAGTGAATACTTATTTGGTGAAACTGCATAAAAAGATGGTAAAATAAAGGGAGGTCTATCAATGGCAGGTGGAAAGAAGTACATATTAGCTGTCCCAAACTTTAGTGACGGACGACGCAAAGATGTTATCGAAGCAATTGTTAACGAAGTGAAGCGTGTTGATGGCGTTAAATTAATCAGTTATGAACCAGAGCATGATTTCAATAGAACGGTTATTACCTGTATTGGCGAACCAGGTCCGCTTAAAGAAGCAATGATGAACATGGCTGCTAAGTCCTATGAGCTTATCGATATGAGAGAGCAAGAAGGATCTCATCCACGTATTGGTGGACAAGATACGATTCCTCTATTCCCATTTAAGAACGTTGAGCTGGATGAAGTACAGGAACTTGCTGAAGAAATCGGGAAAGAACTTCATGAAAAACATGGCGTTCCAGTATTCTTCTCAGGTGTCAACTCTCGAAATGAAAAGAGAAAAGCACTTGGATACATAAGAAAAGGCCAGTATGAAGGTCTTAAAGAACTTCTAGAAGACGAAAATCATCCAGATCGTGAAGCGAGAAAACCTGATCTGTCTAAGGATGGTAAACTCGATCCTAAGATGGGTGCAACAATCGTGAGTGCAGACATGGAGGGCTTAACAGCTTATAACGTCTTCCTAGGCACAGAAGATTTATCGATCGCTAAAAAAATCGGCAAGGCTGTTAGAGGGCCATCGGGTGGTTTCTCAACAATTCGTGCCGTAGGACTGAAGTTCCCAGACCACGAAGGCGTGGTTGTATCTATGAACATGTTCGACTGTGGCAAGACGCCTCTTTACAGAGCATATAACTTCGTTAAGAATGAGGCAGCACGTTATGGTGTGCCTGTAACAGGTTCAGAAATTGTAGGCCCGGTAAAACTGGAGTACCTGCTGAACTCTCTTGAGTATTTCTTGGGTCTTGAAAACTTCGAAGTTTCATCAATTATGGAAACACATCTGATGGAAGACTAAACTAAGCCCTGAAAACACATGCATATACACGTTTCCTGCGTGGTTAGCAAACACATTCGGGCTCAAAACGGGTAAGCCTTGAGGGGTCAAGGTGAGACGGCTTGACGTTTTATTGTCGTAAGGACGATATACTGAAACTGTCTATTTATGCCCGAATGAATAAGGAGTAATACGGGTTAGGTCATTAGGAGAGTTGAAGTTAAAAGGAGGAACTACTGCAATGAAAACAGATGTACAAATCGCTCAAGAAGCTCAAATGCTACCAATCGCTGATGTGGCTGAAAAACTAGGTTTAACGGATGACGATCTAGAACTTTACGGGAAGTACAAGGCGAAAATCCACCTAGATGTTATGGACAGACTAAAGGATGCTCCAGATGCCAAACTGATCCTTGTAACTGCAATCAATCCAACAGCAGCTGGTGAAGGTAAGACAACGACAAACGTTGGTTTGTCTATGGGTTTAAACCAGATTGGTAAAAAAACATTTACAGCGCTTCGTGAGCCATCACTTGGCCCATGCTTCGGTGTAAAAGGTGGCGCAGCTGGCGGTGGACATGCACAAGTTGTTCCAATGGATGATATCAACCTTCACTTCACAGGTGATATTCACGCGGTGACAACAGCAAACAACCTGCTGGCGGCACTTCTTGACAACCATCTACACCAAGGCAACAAGCTAAACATTGATCCAAAGCGTGTTCTTTGGAGACGTGCTATCGATATGAATGACCGTTCTCTTCGTGAAATCACAATTGGTCTTGGCAAAAAAGGCAATGGTGTTACAAGAGTTGACGGATTTGATATTGCAGTTGCATCAGAAATCATGGCTATCCTTTGCCTGGCAACTGATATGAAAGACCTAAAGGAAAGACTAAGCAACATGGTGGTTGCGTATACATATGACAAGAAGCCTGTAACAGCTGGTCAGTTGGATGCAGTGGGTGCTATGTCACTTCTTCTTAAAGATGCGCTTATGCCAAACCTTGTACAGACACTAGAAAACACACCTGCACTGATCCACGGTGGACCATTTGCAAATATCGCACACGGTTGTAACTCAGTTGTGGCTACAAAAATGGCAATGAAGCTGGCGGACTACGTTGTAACAGAAGCTGGTTTTGGTGCTGACCTTGGTGCTGAAAAGTTCTTTAACATCAAGTGCCGCTACGCGGATCTTAAGCCATCGGCTGTTGTTATCGTTGCAACTGTACGTGCTCTTAAAAATCATGGTGGTGTTAAGAAAGACAAACTAGGCGAAGAAAACATGAAGGCTCTTGAAGATGGTTTCGGAAACCTAGAAAAGCAAATTGAAAACATTCAAAAGTTTGGCGTGCCTGCAGTGGTTGCAATCAACGCATTCCCAACAGACACTGAAAAAGAACTTACTTTTGTAGAAGATCGTTGCCGTGAAATGGGCGCTGACGCTGTTCTGTCTGAAGTTTGGGCAAAAGGTGGAGAAGGTGGCGTGAAGCTGGCTGAGAAAGTTGTAGAAGTGGCTGAGTCAGGCAAGGCGAATTTCTCACCACTGTATGACCTAGACCTACCTGCTGTTCAAAAGATTGAAAAAATCGCTAAGGAAATTTATGGCGCTGACGGCGTTGAGTTCTCAAACAAGGCGCTTAAGGATATTAAGAAGTTTGAAGAAGATGGTCTGGGACACTTGCCAATTTGTATGGCTAAAACTCAGTACTCACTGTCTGATGACCCAACACTGCTTGGTCGCCCTTCAGGTTTCACAGTAAACATCAGCGAAGTTAAAGCTTCTGCTGGTGCAGGTTTCCTAATTGCAATGACAGGTGATATTATGCGTATGCCTGGACTGCCTAAGGTGCCAGCAGCAAACAAGATTGACATTCTAGACAACGGTGAAATTATTGGCCTATTCTAGGAAGTGAATCATCCTAAGATGAAGTCCGGATGAATTGTGACAAAGTCACATTTGTCAGAGTTCGTCCGGTTTATGAAATTAAATATGGCGCGGCTTTATGTCGCGCCTCAGATTGATGAGTTTTTTACAGAAAATTCTGTGAATAATGTTGTGCTGAGTAGGGCCATTAAGTGGGTATACACCTAAGGGTGTAAATATTGCTTATAGTTTTACCACAGCGCAGCGACAATCTCGTGGAGCTGAGGTGCTGGCATAAGCTCTGTGACCAGTGTTGGCTCATTTACATAAAAGGGAGGATTTTATTTCGGAAGTGGCATTCATCCAACTGTAAATGTCAGAATGAATCAAATTTTCGGAATACATAAAGACTTTCGAATTTTAAGTGATTGAGCTTCGGTAGAAGATTAAGGAGGCGAATGGGAATGAAGTACGACGTAATCGTAAAAAATGCTCGAATTCCTCAGGGAGATGACACAGTTTTAACCAATATCCTGGTTAAAGATGAAAAAATCGCAGGATTTGTGAACAACCTTGATGGTGTTGAAAGTGCAGAAGTTATAGATGCAGAGGGTCACCTGACACTTCCAGGATGTATCGACTCACACACACACTTTATGTTCCAGGGCTTCGATCATCGCGAGACAGCATTAACAGGATCAGCTGCAGCTGTTTCTGGTGGTGTGACAACAATCGTTGATATGCCATGTTGTTCAGTGCCTTCGGTAAGAAGCGTAGAACAGCTAAATGAAAAAGTAAGCCACTGGCAGCCACAAGCCCTTTGTGATTTCGGCATGTGGGGTGGTGTAACGGGTGAAGATGTTCGAAAAGGATGGCTTCACAATGTTCAGGAACAAGCTGATGCGGGCGTTCTAGCCTTTAAAGTCTACATGACACCATCAGTGCCAACTTACCCTCGCGTGACTGATCCAGAAATGCTTGAGTGCTTTAGAACTGTGGCAAAAACAGGACTGCCTGTTGGTATTCATGCAGAAAACTTTGCAATGTGCGATTTTTACGTCAACAAATATAGAGAAGATGGACGTATGGATGGCCCAGCTTGGGCAGAAGCTAGAAGCGAATTGGCTGAAAAAGTGGCCATTGAACTTGGTATTAGCTTTGCTGAAGATGCAGGCGCTCGACTACATATCGTTCATATGTCAACAGGTATAGGTGCAAAACTTGTTGGAGAAGCTAAAAAGCGTGGACTAAGCGTTACTTCAGAAACTTGTCCACACTATCTGACACTTAACTATCAAGAAGCTATGTCAGAGCACGGGGCTTATGCAAAGATTGCACCACCACTAAGAACGAAAAAAGACAATGAAATGCACTGGGAAGGGCTGAATAACGGATCAATCGACTTTGTTGCCACTGACCATGCACCATACGAAATAGAATCAGAAAAAGCAGGTCGTGACATCTGGACAGCCTTCCCTGGCATCCCTGGAGTTGAAACAATGGTACCAATTGTTGTTTCTGAGGGCTACAACAAGGGACGTCTATCCTTAAGCAAGCTTGTTGAAGTTTTATCGACAAACGCTGCCAAGCACATGGGTCTTTATCCTAAGAAGGGTGCTATGTTCATCGGTTCAGATGCAGACTTTACAATCATCGATCTAGAACGTGAATGGACAATTGATCAAAAGGCTCAAGTGACAATGGCGAAATACAACCCGCTACATGGCATGAAGCTAAAAGGCAAACCAGTTAAAACTGTTGTCCGCGGCACACTTGTTTATTGTGATGGTGAAGAAGGCGTACTGCCAGAATTCAGTGACTGGGATGCAGTCTTTAATACAACTGATAAGAACTGGTCTGAAGAATACAAAATCAGCCATAGAATCAAGCATCCTGACAAGGTAAAAGGCGAAGTCAACGGCATTAAAGGCATCATGGTTGAGCCTGGCTTTGGTCAGTGGGTGAAGCGTCAAAGCATTCAAAAGTTGCCAAAGACAATCACTTACCCAGACAAGAAGTAATAAGATTTACACACATTACAGGATACTGAAAATCAAAAGATATAAATGAAAACAGATACAGATGAAAAGGAGAGTTTATTATGCCAAGATTTGGTATTGTGGTTATCGATATGCTAAATGACTTCATAGGTGAAAAAGCACCGCTTCGCTGCCCAGGTGGCGATGACATTATTCCAAACCTTCAAGAACTTTTTCAGTGGGTGCGTGCAAGAAACGCTGAAGGCAAGGATGATGTTCAACTGATTCATATTCAGGAAGCGCATAGAAAAAATGATGCAGACTTCCGTGTTCGTCCAGTTCACGCAGTTGCGGGCACTTGGGGTTCAGACTTTATCAAGGAACTTTACCCAGAAGGTGACGAGTATACAATTCCAAAGCGTCGCCACTCGGCTTTTGCTCACACTGATCTAGACCTTTACCTACGTGAAGAAAACCTAGACACAGTTGTTGTAACAGGCGTATGGACAAATGTTTGTGTGCGTTCAACAGCTTCTGATGCCCTATACAATGCTTATAGAGTTATCACTTTGGCTGACTGCTGCGCTTCAAAGACTGAAGAAATGCATGAATACGGACTCAATGACCTTTCTATTTTTACAAAGGTTCAAAACATGAAAGAGTTCATGGAAGCCATTGATAAAGGTGAGGACCCATGGGTAGGCGGCGGGGACCAAGCCAACAAAGTGGAATAGTATGAAAAGAATTGTGGTCGGTATAACAGGAGGGAGCTGCACCTTATATGCGGTGGCCCTCCTGACGGCCTTAAAAAAGCTTGGAGTTGAGACCCATGTGGCAGTTTCCAGAATGGGTGCCTATGTACTAGAGCATGAATGTGAATTTACCATGGAAGAAGTCAGGGCCTTGTCATCTGTTGTCTATGAAAATGATAATCTTGCGGCTGCAATTGCAAGTGGATCGTTTAAGACAGATGGTATGGTCATTGTTCCATGTTCAATGAATACGCTCGGTGCAGTCGCAAATGGTCTGAGCATGAATCTTGTTCAAAGGGCAGCCGATGTTACTTTGAAGGAAAAAAGACCACTTGTTGTCGTCCCTAGAGAAACGCCGCTGACAAACGTTCATCTGGAAAACATGCTTAAATTATCAAGGGCAGGTGCCATCATGATGCCTGCATCCCCAGGGTTTTATCATTTGCCTGAAACCATTGATGATCTTGTTCTTATAATGGTTGGGAGGATACTGGACCAGTTGGGGCTTGATGGAAACCTCTTCAAGCGGTGGACATAAGTTTATATTTACAAGGTGGAGTGAATCAATAGGTAGTACACTAAAGGAGGTGACAGCTTGGCAGAACAGATGCTTCGTGCTTGTCTTCCAAAACTAAAGGACAAGTATGGAATGCTAGAAACCACACAACCCGTCGATTTGAAGTTCGAGATGGGTGGCATACTGGAAAAGCTGGGCCACACCACACCTGTACTCTTTAAAAACGTCAAGGGACATAAAATGCCAGTGATTGGAGCCATGTTTGGTGACCGTGAAATGTTCTATGATTTTACCGGAACAACACGGCAAGAAAGACTGATCAAATATATGAGTGCCATCACAAGACCCATGCAGCCTGAAATTGTTTCATCAGGACCGGTACAGGAAAATATCATAAGAAACAATATCGATGTTGGTCGAATATTACCCCTTCCAACATTCCACGAAGACGATTCATCCAGCTTTATAACTGCTGGTGTTCTCGTCGTGAAGGACCCGGAAACGGGAGATACTTTTACATCTATAAGAAGACTGCAGTTTAACGGTCGCAACAGTCTCAGTGTTCTAGTCACATCACAGCCCCTTTCTGGCATGATAGAAAAAATGCAAAAGGCGGGCAAGGATTTAGAAGTGGCAGTTGTTCTGGGATATGACTACAACTATTGTCTGGCTTCACAGGTGGGGACGGACATGTATGGTGTGGACAAGCACTGGGTTGACAGTGCCCTTCGGGGAGAACCCCTTCGACTTGTCAAGTGTCAAACCGTTGATCTGGAAGTTCCAGCAGATGCTGAGATCGTTCTAGAAGGTATTATTCCAGCAAGGGAGTCTGAAGTGGAAGGTCCCTTTGGCGAACTTATGGGATACTACGGACAGGTGAAGAAGCACCCAATCATGCGTGTGAAAACCATTACCCATAGAAATGATGCCATCATGCAGATTTCAGCCCCTTGCAAGGAGGAGCATTTGTCAAATGGTCTCATTCGAGATGTTGAGCTGTATGCACATGTGAACAGATTTGTAGATGTCACAGATGTCAACGTAACCATTGGAGCGGGATGTCGTTTTCACGGTCTCGTTTCCATTAAGAAGAAGCTTCCAGGTGATGCCAGAACAGCTATAATAACAGCACTGAGCAGCACGAAAGACATGAAGCACGTTTTCATCTTTGACGATGACATTGATATATTTGACCCAGGTGATGTGGAGGGTGCCATTGCATCGAGAGTGCAGGCATCAGATGATGTGATCATCATTCCGGGGGCTCAGGGTACAGGCCTTGATCCATCCCATCTACTCAAAAACACATCAGACAAAATGGGTGTTGATGCAACAAAGCCCTTAGGGCAGGTATCAAAAGGCTTTGAGAAAGCTTTAATCCCGGGATTTGACGATATTGATTTAAATAAGTTTTTCCCGGATTTAGAATTGGAGGGACGTAAGCGATGAGAAAAGCACTCGGATTCTTTGAAATCAGAAGCTATGTCGCAGCGTGCTATGCAGCAGACATTATGGTGAAAGCAGCCGATGTCACTGTAAAAGACTTTAATGTTGTAGGATCAGGCGTGATCAGCGTTGTGATCGAAGGCGAAGTTGCAGCTGTAAATTCGGCTGTTGCCGCAGCACAGGATGGCGCTTCCCACATGGCTGAAGTAATCGGTATTAATGTGATCCCGCGTCCTGAAAGCGATATGGATATCCTTTTCGGATAATGGGGGTGAACTGAAATGGCGAGCGAACTGACACTTCGAATAATGCAAAGAATTGTAGACAAGGAGTTGGGGCCACAATCAAACCCTCGTCAATCTGCTCAGCGAAGCGCATCTTTAAATGATGTCCACTTATCGCAAGATGAGGAAAACGCGCTCAAGCAGTTGATCAATCCATCTAAGTCTGAACGAGGCGGTGCGCAAAAGAAGATGCCAAGAAGCAGTGCAAAATCGAAAACAGTAGAGGCGTTTGCGGCGCTTTACAACAAGGGTGGAAAACCTGGTACCCGACCAAGTGAGAAACCCACACCTGTAAGGTCTCAAAAAATGAACCTAAATGATTTTGTTCAGACGATGAAAAAGTAGATTTGGGGGTGTTCTAAGTGAAAGGTGAAGCCTTAGGCTTGATCGAAACAATTGGTCTTGCAACAGCCGCTGCTGCTCTGGACGCTGCTGTCAAAACAGCAGATGTAGAGTGTGTGGCTGTAGAAAAGGTCATAGGTGTAGGCAAGGTTGTCAGTGTGACAGTCAATCTCACCGGACAAGTGGCCGCTGTCTCCGCTGCAGTTGAAAGTGGTGTTGAGGCGGCAAGTGCGGTTGGAACAGTCGTATCATCCCATGTACTACCTCGACCACATGGTGACGTGGAAAAACTAATTGGACTGTTCGGCGGTGCGAAAAAAGTAAAAAAAGAAGTAAATGAAGAAGGTAAGAATCAAGAAAAGGCTCAGAAATCATCAAAATTAGATGATTCCAAAGGAAAAGCTGAGTCGGATTCAGAATAATATAAAGAGTAAAATAATTTGTGAAAAACCATATGCTTAAGCCCATGTAATATGGCTTAACCATCTGTTCGTCCAAATGCATATGGGAATCAAACGTTTATAAATGAGGAGGATTACTATGAGTCAAGCTCTAGGTTTAGTCGAAACGAAAGGTCTTGTTGGCGCAGTTGAAGCAGCAGATGCCATGGTAAAGGCTGCAAATGTAACACTTGTAGGGTATGAAAAAATTGGTTTTGGTCTTGTAACTGTAATGGTTAGAGGCGATGTCGGTGCAGTAAAAGCGGCAACGGATGCTGGTGCAGATGCAGCGGCACGTGTTGGAGAGCTATACTCAGTACACGTTATTCCAAGACCACACTCTGAAGTTGAGAGAGTTATTCTGGCTGACCTTAAATAAAAAGGAGCATATAAATGAGAGATAAGGACCGATTAATTCGTGCCTTTGGAAAGCTCAATATGAGGGTCACAGACGGTGTGGAAAAATCACATGTCAGCTTGGTTCGGGATGGAAAATCCCTTCCAAGCCGACATGCTGTGGTTCTACTCTGTGGGAGTGATATTAGTCTGACAAATGCTTTTGAAGGTCTCAGGGAACTTGCTGATGAAAACTATAAGTTTACAGCGGTTCTTAGTCGAAGTGCAGAAAAGCTACTTTGTGAAAAAGACATTATGTCAGGTTTTTCACCAGCACAAATCCTTAAAGAATCAGAGGGTGTCAGCATAAAAGGCACCATAGATATGATGGATGCCCTAATTATTCCTAACCTGACTCAAAACACACTTGCAAAAGTGGCTGTGGGTATTCAAGATGAACTCACAGCACTCATTACGTGGCAGGCATTGGTGCTTGGAAAGCCTCTTGTTATAAACACCGACTCTATATTTAGTGGCTGGTTTGACATTAACAACAATAGGGCCATGAAACGCGTCATGCAAAATCACGTTGCCGTCCTCAAGGGGTACGGAGCAAAACTTGCTGATAAGCACAAGTATCTTGACCACCTAGGCGATCAAAATAAAAGATCATCCTATCAATCAAGAAATGGTGTGCACATTGGGACGAAATCTGAAGCCAAGTTTGGGGCTCAAAAGCCAGTACATAATCATTTGAAAGCGCGGGAGAACCGTCATCAAAATCAAAGTCTGGGACTTTCAGATATTGCTGACAAAAATCTGCTCACAGAAAGAGACATCAAAGCGCTTGAAGGCGTGACAGAAATAAAACTAGGCAAAGGGCAGATACTGACACCACTTGGTAGAGATGTGGCAATTTCCAGAGGAATTCGAATCATCTACCAACGCCAATAGGACGAGTCCTCAGGGACCCTCTGAATGGGGCAAAGGGAGAGATTTCATGAAAACAGCAGTTATTATAGGCACAGTCGTTGCCACTAGAAAAGATGAAAGACTTGTTGGAAAAAAGCTTATGCTGATTCAACCGGTCGATTTAAATAAAAAACCAATTGGTGAACCCTTCGTGGGTGTTGACACAGTTGGGGCAGGCATTGGCGAATTCGTCATTTTCTGTACAGGCACTGCGGCCAGAAAGGCTTGCAATGCTCCTGATGCACCGATAGATGGTGCCGTTATAGGTATTGTTGATCAGGTGGATGTCATATCAAAACTCGAATGGGATAAGGGGAGTGAATAACTTTGAATCCGAGTGTCATTAAAAAAGCCGTGGACTATCGCCGTATGATTGATGCGTTGATGGGTGACCATGATTTTGCTGATCTCGTCCTTCAAGGTGGTCATGTGGTCAATACAGTGACAAGGGAACTGGTTAGAACAGACCTTGCCATCAAAGGCAAATATGTTTTAGCCATGTCGAATGATCAGTCATTGATTGGCCCCAAAACGCTGGTTATAGATGTGACAGGCAAGTTTCTGTCACCTGGTTTTATAGATTCGCACATGCACTTTGAAAGCTCAATGCTGACAATATCCGAGTTTGCAAGATTGTCTATTCCATCTGGAACGACAACGCTTGTGGCAGATCCCCATGAAATTGGGAATGCCCTTGGTCCAGTTGGTATGAAAGCCATGGCTGATGAAGCCGGTGTGGTGCCAAACCATGTTCATCTTGTTGTACCAGCATTGACACCTGACTGTCCAAGACTTGAGACAGCAGGGGTTGACGTGTCCTCCAAGGATATGGAAGATCTACTGAATTATAAAAATATTATTGGCATTGGGGAGTTGCAGGGCTTCTCAAATGCACAACACGTATACAACAACACACCTGAAATCATTGATGATCTACTGGCCTCTACAGCTTATGCAAGAAGCCTGGGACAAGTGGTTGACGGCAATGCGCCAGAACTGTTTGACAAGGAACTGGCGGCACATATTATTGCAACGGGTGGAACCTGTTCCTGTCATGAGACGACCACAAAAGAAGAATGCATGGAAAAACTGAGAAATGGTGTCTATGTATTCATGCGTGAAGGGTCAACTCAAAGAAATATGGCTGAGTGTGTTCGTGCCATCACTGAAGAAGGCATGGATTCCAGAAGAGCTGTTCTGGCCACAGATGACATGGTTGCAGAGGATCTAGAAAAGCTTGGTCATATGAATGAAATCGTAAAAAGAACCATCGCTGAAGGCGTTGATCCGGTGGAAGCCATCCAAATGTGTACGATCAACCCGGCAACATACTTTGGTCTCAAAGACAGAGGGGCTCTGTTACCAGGAAACCTTGCAGATATAGCCATCATCAGTGACCTAAACAATATGGTCGTTGACGCTGTATTCATAGAAGGCGAACCCCTTGCAGCAAGTGGAGAAATGCTCATAGACATTCCTGTTTACACATACCCCAAGTCTGTTAAAAATTCAGTAAAGCGGGACAAGACGTCAGCGGCTGAAATGGCAGTTGAAGCATCGGGAGCCCAGGCAAACTGTAATGTTATTGGTGTTATTCCTGACCAAAACTTATCAGATGCCCTGGAAGCTGTTCTACCAGTTAAAAATGGAATTGTTCAGCCAGACACATCTCAAGATGTCCTACCAATGCACTGTCTTGAAAGATACGGTCGAAATGGCAATATCGGAAAGGGGTTTGTCAAAGGCTTCGGCATAGAGTCAGGCGCCATTGCAGAATCCATCGCCCACGATACTCACAATATAATGGTGACAGGGGCCAGCTATGAAGATATGGCGGTAGCTGTCAACCGTGTTATTGAAATGGGGGGCGGTATAGCCCTTTCAAAGAATGGTCGAATTATTGACGAATTAAGACTACCAGTTGGCGGTCTTATCACAGATGAACTTACGGGTTCAGAAGTGAGTCAAAAAATCAGTGACCTAGAAAGAAAAGCAAAAGAAGATCTTGGTTGTAAAGTCCATGCACCTTTTATGCACTTGTCGTTCCTGGCACTCTCGACAAGTCCTAAATGGAAGATTACAGATAAGGGCATCGTTGATGTCGAGAACTTTGAAATCTTACCGCCTGTAAAGTAGGGATTGCAGATGGCATAAATTAACCGTATGGCAACAAATCACCTTTAAAACGTGAAAATTGTTGCTATGCGGTTGAACCTGATTTAAAGTTCTGTAAAAAAGCTGTATCTCCATTTACAAGAGTGTATTGAAGGCGTTAGAATGGACTGGATATACTTCCGTCAATATTATAAAAAAGGAGGGTCGGTCTCGGACGCAGGGGGACGGAGACAAAAGAAAATACAGGGGGTCATTCAATGACTAATCAAGCAGGTTTTCTAGAAAGATTCTTTAAGCTTAAGGAACATGGTACCAATGCAAGTACTGAGTTCATCGCAGGCTTAACGACTTTTATGACGATGGGTTACATATTGGCTGTTAATCCAGGCATGTTATCGGCAACAGGTATGGATTTTGGAGCTGTATTTACAGCGACAGCACTGGCATCAGTTATTGCAACACTGGTTATGGGTTTTTATGCAAACTTACCTTTTGCACTGGCTCCAGGCATGGGACTGAATGCATTCTTCGCATTCACAGTTGTTCTTGGTATGGGGTACTCATGGCAGTTTGCACTAACAGCGGTATTTGCTGAAGGTATCATATTCTTGCTATTGACATTCTTAAACATCCGTGAAGCCATATTAAACTGTATTCCACTCAATTTAAAAAGAGCAATATCTGTTGGTATTGGTCTATTTATCGCATTCATCGGTCTGTACAATGCAGGGATTATTGTACAGGGCGCAGGCGTTCCACTTGAGCTTGGCGTGATCACAAGCGGAGCACCTCTAGTAGCGATTATTGGTATTCTTATTACGGGCACACTGCTTGCAATGGACGTAAAAGGCGCTCTCTTTATCGGTATCGTGGCAACGACTATCGTAGGCGTACCTTTTGGCATTGTTCAGTTCCCAGAATCACTTGTATCAATGCCGCCAAGCCCTATTTGGTTTGCGTTTGAGTGGTCGAGCATTGCAACATTTGATTTTATCTTCGTTCTGTTTACATTCCTATTTGTGGATATGTTCGATACAGTTGGCACACTGATTGGTGTGTCGACAAAGGCTGGTATGCTTGATGAAGAAGGTAAACTGCCAGGTGCTAAAAAAGCACTTCTTGCAGATGCCGTGGGTACAACTGTTGGTGCTTGTATGGGTACTTCAACAGTAACGACTTTCGTAGAGTCCGCTGCAGGGGTTGCAGAAGGTGGACGTACAGGTCTTACTGCTGTAACAACAGCTGGATTCTTCTTCCTAGCCCTCTTCTTTGCACCGCTGTTTGGTATCATTCCACCAGCTGCAACGGCACCAGCGCTTGTACTTGTTGGTCTGTTCATGATGTCACCTATCAAGGAAATTGACTTTGAAGACTTTACAGAAGCGATTCCAGCATTCTTTGGCATTATCATGATGCCTCTTGCTTATTCAATCGCTGAAGGTATCATGTGGGGCATTATGTCTTACATTCTTCTAAAGATTTTCACAGGTCGTGCAAAAGAAGTTCCAAAGATGACATTTGTGATCGCAGCACTATTTGCATTAAAACTTATACTGCCACTTATTATGTAATAAGGGCCATATAAAGAGTATTGGGGTTATTTCCCTGAATGTATATTTGAGCCTCTACATAGGTCTGTAGGGGCTCAAATTGTATAGAAATGAATCGAATATTATCAGAAAATATGGAATATTCGTTCGATGTGACACTTTTAGAATTGAACAACTCAACAACTCAACAAATATAAAGGAGACTCACTTTATGTCTTAAAAGGGCTAAAAGAGTCGAGTGGCTGTCTGTGAAATTAGAAGACGGTCTTTAGAAAGCTTTTAGGCCCCTCGTTAAAAGTGTTCTTAGAAATTTATGGGTTCAGATAAATATCAAAGAATTCAAGGGATCAAGTCGTAAAGCAGAGAGTGAATAAAGGGGACAAAGCTTTAAAAAACTAAGCCTCAGAACTATATAGAAATGAGGGAATAAATAATGAGTGTAGAAAAAGTACTGCGTGCCACAAGCACCGATGATGTGGTGCGTATTTTAGGCGAATATAAGGATCGGGCCCAGATTATAGCTGGTGGTACAGACTTGTTGGTTCAAATTAGGGAAAAGAAAAACAGGGCCAGTGTTCTTATAGACATAACAGATGTGGAGGCCCTAGGTCAGATAGATATGACTGAAGACAAGCTGACGATTGGTGCCATGGTGCGCTTCACAGATATTGTAGAAAACAAGCACATAAAAGAGCATTTTCCAGGTTTATGGCATGCCTGTAAAAGCGTGGGCTCACCTCAAATAAGAAATTTGGGAACCTTGGCAGGCAACTTAGCCAATGGATCACCAGCAGCAGATTCAGCACCGCCCCTCTTGGCACTTGATGCTAGGGTGATTGCTTCGTCAAGTTCTGGAGACCGGTTGATAAATCTATCAGAATTCTATTTGGGCAAGGGGAAGACTGTTTTAAAAGCTGACGAATTTTTAAAATCTATTGAAATATCGCTCAAGGACAGTCAAGGGGCTTATTTGGAGTTTGAAAAACTCGGTCTGAGGAACGCCCTAGCCATTTCTAGAATCAGTGCAGCCGTTTATATGAAGTTAGATCCAGACGGTCTTATCCAGAGTTGCCGGATAGCTTCTGGCTCACTTGGGTTATGTCCTATGCGGGAAAAAGAAGTGGAAACATGGTTTGTCGGCAAGACACTTGATATGACATGCATCGCTCAAGGCGCTCAGAGATTTGGTCAAGTTGTGGAACAACGGTTGGCTGGTCGCAGTTCCATGCCTTATAAAAGACAAGCTGTTCAAGGTGTTTTAAAGCCAGCGCTTGAACGCATATTAAGACGTAGCCAAGGCCTTACGACGAATAATTGAGAGGTGAAACGATGTTTAATCTAAAAATAAATGTGAATGGCGAATGGATAGAAAGACAAATAACAGATGGACTGCGTCTGCTTGATTTTCTAAGAAATGATTTGGGGTTAACAGGAACAAAAGAAGGGTGCGGAGAAGGAGAATGTGGTGCCTGTACAGTGATTTTAGATGGCAGAGCTGTGGACTCCTGTTTGGTGCTTGCAGCCCAGTGTCATGAAAAACATGTTGTAACCATCGAGGGGCTGGAGTCAGAAGATGGACTTGATCCTGTACAGCAAGCCTTCCTTGATAATGGCGCTGTCCAGTGCGGGTTTTGTATTCCAGGAATGGTCTTGTCATCAAAGGCTTTGCTGGACGCCAATCCAAGGCCATCTGAGGATGAAATTAAAGATGCCGTTTCAGGCAATTTATGTCGGTGTACAGGATATGACAAAATCCTTTCATCCGTAAAACTGGCATCTGAAAGAATAACAGATTCAAGCGAAAAACAACTGGAAACTGCCACCGATGCCGAGGACACTAGGAATAAAAGTGACCAAAACAAGGCGGGTGAGTAAGATGACGGCCTTTAAAACCATCGGTAAGCGATATAGAAGAAAAGATGGAATAGACAAATTAACCGGAAGGGCCCTCTACCCTCAAGATATGCATGTGGACAACATGGCCTATGGACATACGGTTCGTTCCACTGTTCCCCATGCAAAAATCAAGGTGAACACATCCATTGCAGAAGAAATGCCTGGGGTTCTTACAGTCTTAACGGCAAAGGATGTAACGGCTATGAACCACCACGGCGTTCTATTCAAAGACCATGAAGTCCTATGTGATAAGAAGGTGCGTCGTGTTGGAGATCCCGTGGCATTTGTTGTAGCTGAAACGGAAGAAGAGGCTGAATCAGCGGCGCATGCTGTTATCGTTGAATATGAAGAACTGCCAGCCCTCTTTGATCCCGCTGAGGCCATGAAAGAGGACGCTGTTCAGATCCATGATGGCAAATCCAATGTCATATATCATTATAAATGTCGCCGGGGGGATGTGGATAAAGCTTTTGAAGAGGCCGATGTGGTCGTGGAAAACACCTATTATTCGCCCTTTGTGGACCATGTCTTTTTACAGCTTGAAAGTGGTTTATCATATATGGAAGAAGGGCGCCTTGTCCTAGTGGCATCCTCACAGTATCCTCACTTTGACAGATTAGAAATCGCTGAAGCACTGGGGCTGGAAGAAGAGGATGTCATACTCAGAAATCCGGCAGTTGGCGGGGCCTTTGGCGGTCGAGAAGATATCACCATGCAAATCCACTTGGGGCTTGCCACTCTTAAAACGGGTCGTCCAGTGAAAATCACATATACGAGAGAAGAATCCTTTTATGCCCATTCTAAGCGTCATCCTATGACTATGACCATGAAAACCGCCGCCACTAAAGACGGTAAAATCACAGCTGTAGAGGCTTATATTTTAGGTGATACGGGGGCTTACGCTTCCTGGGCAATTAATGTTCTTAGAAAAGCGGGGGTTCACGTTCCAGGGCCCTATGAAGTTGAAAACGTTAAGGTGGATAGCATAGCTGTATATACCAACAATCCTTTTTGTGGAGCCATGCGGGGGTTTGGGGCCACTCAAGTTCCAATTGCATATGAACAACAAATGGACATGCTTGCTCGGGAACTGGGTATGGATCCCTTTGACATACGATATAAAAACTGCTTTAAGAAGGGATCAATGACCCCGAATGGACAGATTCTAACTGAAAGTGTGCCAATGAAAGAGTGTATTGATGCACTCAAGGACCTTATGGAAGGGGCTGATGCAAATGATTAAACATGGAAAGGGCATCGCTCTAAGCTGGTACGGAACAGGTTATGGAAATGGCTTTCCAGACGTTTCTATAGCCACAGTGGACTTAACACCTGAAGGCAAGGTCTTGCTCCGTGTGGGAGCAACAGAGGTCGGGCAGGGGGCTAAAACCATTATGCCCCAGATATGTGCAGAAACCTTGGGACTCGACCCTGCTGATGTCACTATGATTTGTGAAGACACAGACACCTTTAAAGATTCAGGAACCGCTGCGGCAAGTCGACAAACCTACAACACAGGCAATGCTGTTCTTCTGGCTTCTAAGAGTTTTAAAAAAGCCCTTTTTGTTGAAGCGGCAAATCACATGGGACTGAACTCTTCAGTGGGGCTCAAAACAGATAGTGGGAAGATTTGGTTAGAAATCCTACCTGAAAAAAACACGACACTTATGGAAGTCGCTGAGATGCTGGAAGAGAAAGACCGCCTGCTGTCCGTGACAGAGACCTTCACAGCTCAAACCACAGAAATGGATCCAGAAACTGGTCTAGGAGCACCTTACTGGCCCTATACATTTAATGCATATGGCGTGGAAGTGGATGTGGATACAGACACAGGTCGTGTCCATGTGACCAAGGCCTACTGTGTTCAAGATGTCGGACGGGCTATAAATCCTGAGCTCGTGGAAGGTCAAATCGACGGAGGCTTTGTTATGGGTCTTGGATACACCCTCTATGAAGATTTGGGTGTTAAAGATGGGGTTATAAAGAACAATCGCTTTGCAAAGTATATTATACCAACAGCCATGGATATACCTGAAATCCAGAAGGTTATTATAGAAGATCCAGAAAATACGGCACCCTACGGCGCCAAAGGCATTGGAGAGCCAGTCATGGTCCCTGTGGCCCCGGCTATACTCAATGCCATATACGATGCCATTGGTGTTAGAATATTAGAAGTTCCAGCCACGCCTGAAAAGGTGCTTAAGGCCATAAAAGACGCAGGCATGACGTACGAATAAGAACGGTTCAATCATACTCTTAAGAGTAAAAGGGGGTAAGTCATGAAAGAAGATATTAAACGAAGAATAGATGTGGCTGCTGGCAGGCAAAAAGCTGACCTAGTTCTAAAGGGCGGCAAGATTATTAACGTTTTTACCGAGGAAATCATGGACGGGGACATAGCGGTTGTCGACGGACGAATTGCAGGTGTAGGCGGTGTTTATGAAGGTCGTGAAGTCATTGAACTTGAGGGGCAATACCTGGCGCCTGGGCTGATTGATGGACATGTCCATATCGAGTCGTCTCTTGCCACACCCGAACAGTTTGCAAGGGCTATTGTGCCAAGGGGAACCACTTCCATTATTGCAGATCCCCATGAGGTGGCCAATGTCAGCGGTATGGATGGCATTGAATATATTTTAAGTGCAAGTGAGTCTGTTCCAATGGATGTGTTTGTCATGTTGCCGTCTTGTGTGCCGGCAACGGAGTTTGAGAATTCTGGTGCCATTCTGGACGCTGAGAAATTATCGAAACTCATCAACCATCCACGGGTCCTTGGTCTTGGGGAATTGATGGATTATCCTGCAGTGATTGGTGGGGCGGATCATGTGGTCGATAAAATAGAACTGGCCGAAAAAAATCACAAAATAATAGACGGACATGGACCGCTCATAGATGGAAGCCAGTTGAATGCATATGTATCTGCTGGTGTACGAACAGAACATGAGTGTGAGTCTGTGGAGGAAATGATCAACAGACTTAGGCTGGGCATGTACATTCTCATTCGAGAAGGTTCGGCGGCTAGAAACCTATCGACCCTGGTTCAAGGTGTTTCTAAGGAAAATCTCAGACGTTGCTTGTTCTGTACAGATGACAGACATCCTGGCGACATTTTAAAGGACGGTCACATTGACAACAATGTGAGACTGGCCATGGAGTGTGGTCTACCTGCTCTTGCTGCAATACGCATGGCAACCCTCAATGCGGCGGAGTGCTATAGACTCTATGATCGTGGAGCCCTTGCTCCAGGGTATCTTGCAGATATGATTGTAGTGGACAACTTGAGAACCTTTAAAGTGGTAAAAGTATTTAAGTCGGGAAAATTGGTGGCTGATAATGGTCAAGCATTATTTGAAGCTCAAAGTTTGAAGGACGACCGTGTTCGTGACACCATGAATTTAGGCGATTTGAGTATAGAAAAGCTCAAACTCAATATGGAATCTGATATTGCACGGGTTATAAAAATTGAGCCAAAGTCCCTGGTAACAGAACATGTGACGCGCAAGGTGGGGCTTAAAGATGGCGCCTTTGACTATGTGCGAGAGCTCGATATTCTCAAACTAGCAGTCATCGAACGCCATAAGGCCACAGGCAACATTGGACTGGGTCTGGTAGAAGGGTTTGAAATGAAAGATGGGGCCATAGCATCCACTGTAGCCCATGATTCCCATAACCTTATCATTATTGGCGATACAGATGAAAATATTATGGTGGCAGCCAGAGAGGCTGAACGCATTGGCGGCGGACTTGTCGTTGTGAAATCGGGAAAGGTTATTGGGGCCCTTCCTCTTCCAATCGCAGGAATTATGTCAGATAAAACCCTTGGTCAAATGGATAAGGAACATGAGAAACTTATGGAACTTGCCTACAGTTCTGGTGTCAACAAAAATATTGACCCCTTCATGCTGCTTGCCTTTCTTGCTCTGCCAGTCATTCCAGAGTTAAAACTCACGGATATTGGTCTGTTTGATGTGGTGAACTTTGAATTTGTAGACCTTTGCATCCATGACCACCCCCATGAAGAATAGAAAACTTTGTTTGAATGAGAATATACAGAAAATCATATTGTAAATCGTATTGACAACACAATATGTTGGGGGTTACAATATAGAAGAAGTCCATAACATGTGTTTACAGGTGTCACTCACGTGACTTAATAGGGAAGATCGGTTTAATTCCGACGCGGTCCCGCCACTGTAATGGGGAGCTCCACTTAATATACCACTGAATCATTCGGGAAGGTAAGTGAAGCGTTGAACCTGAGCCAGGAGACCTGCCTGAAAACAAAGTACTAAGACCTACGTGGATAGGTGTATTGTGAACAGTGACATTCGTTTACATACTCAGCCTTCCGCAATTCGTGGAAGGCTTTTTTATGGTTGTCGGTCATGCACAGGGCTGACGACATACACCGGAATGTAGTGTGAAAGGTATGTGTTATGCATACAACTTTACTTGAACCTATTTTTCAAGTGCATTTAGCGACCAAAGCTCATTGAGTTGATGTCCATTCATCAAATCCCGAATCAGCGTCCTCCGCTGCTCGGCTTTAATACTCTCACCCAAGGACTATCAATGAAATAAAGCATTTGCGAATTCATGACTTATATCGACTGACCATCGATAAAAATCATGGGGTCGCTATTTTTTTTTGCCAAAAATGATACAATAGGAATACATTTAATTGAAATTTTCTGTTGTTATCTGAGAGGTGAGAATATGCAAATTATTGAAAAAGACGGAGGTGTCCTCCTGGTTCATCCATCAGATTATAAAGTCGACCAGATTTTCGATTGCGGTCAAGCTTTTAGGTTTAAAAAAGTGGAAGAAGGAAAATACCAGGGCATTGCCTTTGGAAAGTATCTTGAGGTGACCCATGTAGATGATGGCGTTTTTTTGTGGCCATCCACTCTTGATGACTATACAGAGATATGGGAAGACTATTTTGATTTGAAAACAGATTATACGCACATTAAAAATGAAATATCTAATAAGTATGAAGTTCTTAAAAGGGCCACTGAGTATGGAGCGGGCATCCGTATTCTAAGACAAGACCCTTGGGAAATTATCATATCTTTTATCATATCTGCAAACAACAACATTCCTAGAATTCAAGGCGCCATCGAGAAATTATCCATAAAGTATGGACAGGCGTTTACAGACCCCTATGGTCAAAAGAAATATACATTTCCAAGTCCCGAAAACCTTGCTCGGGCAAGTGTGGAAGACATTAGGGCTTGCGGTGTGGGCTATAGGGACAAGTACATTTTAAAATCAGCACAGATGATTCTAACGGGCGAAGTATGCATAGAAAAAGTTGCTGAAATGGATGTTCTAAGCGCTGAAAAGGAACTTATGAAGCTACATGGTGTTGGCAAAAAAGTTGCAGATTGCATATTATTGTTTGGATTTAACCATATGGGCGCATTTCCTGTGGATACTTGGGTAAAAAAAGTTATAGCTAAGTATTTTCTCACAGACAAGTCCAGTGTGAAAGAAATCCTACAATTTGCTGAAAGTGAATTCGGTGATTTAGCCGGATACGTACAGCAGTATTTGTTTTTCTACATGCGACAAGGTGTAGACAAACTTTGATTCAAAGAAAGACAAACCTGATTTTTCAAAGTGCTGGACACAAGAAAAGTTCAGGGTGAAAGTAGGGGAGTAGACGGATGAGAATAGTACCAATAAATCTAATACCAGATGGAAGCCAGTTGGCCAAAACGTTATATAGCTCTGATGGTAGAGTTTTATTGCGGGCAGGTATAACGCTTGATGGTTCAAAGCTAAGTCGTGCCAGCCAAATGGGTTTTAAATCTTTATATATTAATGACGGTTTCAGTACCAATACCATAGATGATTTGATCGATCCGCAAACCAGAGTTCGTTCTGTGAAGCAGGTTAAGGAATCATATGATGCTTTTGAGAACTATGCACAAGAGTCGAATAAAGGCCAGTCCAACCAGTGGAAGCTTTCTGAAATGCGCTATGAGTATTTGAGCGGTGTCAAAAATACAGCTCAAGACATTGTAGATGTTCTGCTTAATAAAAAAAGCATTACAATCAATATTCAAGATGTCAAGCAAATGGAAGAGTACCTATATCAGCACACAGTCAATGTGGCCGTCTTATCTGTTCTTTTAGGCATGGACCAAGGTCTTACAGAAGAAGACCTTGAAAACTTAGCCATTGGGGCCCTTTTTCACGACATCGGATATAATTTCATTTCAAAGTCAATCTTAAATAAACCAGCACCGCTTATTAACAAGGAATGGGAAGAGATTAAGACCCATGCCAATTTAGGGTACCAGCATCTAAAAGATGATGTTGATATAAACAGTCATATCAGAATGATTGTTCTACAACACCATGAGTGGATCAATGGCAGTGGTTACCCCCACGGTCTAACAGCAGATAATATCCACCATTTAAGCAAGATTGTTGCCATTGCAGATGTGTATGATGCGCTCACATCGGATAGGCCCTACCGGGCAGCCCTGCCAGCCAATGAAGCCATAGAGTTTTTACTGGGACATGCCAACCAGCAACTGGATGAAAATTTAGTGAAGAGCTTTATAAAATTAATCATTCCATATCCAGTGGGCACGCTCGTTAAGCTTTCAAATGGTGAAATAGGCCTTGTGGAAAGACTCTATGAAAACTTTCCTCTGCGCCCTGTTATAAAAGTTATAAGACAGCTTGCAACAACTGTTGAAATGGTTGAAATCGATCTTATGAAAGAACAAAACATTGTTATAGAAGGGGTTCAATATGAACTGCCTAATTATTCTGTAGGTAAATATGTCAAAGAGTAATTAGACTCACCTAATTGGAGGTGTGGTATGGATATTTTTGTGGCAAGACAACCGATATTTGATGTAAAAAAGCATGTATATGCATATGAACTTCTTTATAGAGCCGGAGAACAGAACCAGTCCAATGTGATAGATGGGGATCAGGCCACTTCCAGTGTCGTGGCAAACACCCTCATGCTTATGGGTCTGGAGTCGCTCACCCAAGGTCGCCTTGCATTCATCAATTTTACACGTCCCTTGATAGATCAGGAAATACCTACGGTATTTTCTAAGGATCTTCTTGTTGTGGAAATTCTTGAAGATATCGTGCCGGATAAGGCCTTTATCGAGTCCTGCAAGAGGTTAAAAGATCTTGGCTACACACTTGCACTGGACGACTTTGTTTTAGACTACCCTTATGATGATATTGTAGATATTGTCGATATCATCAAGGTGGATTTTTTACTAACCAGTCCACAGGAGCGTCGTGAAATTATTAGAAAATACAGTGGGAGAAATATCCGGTTTCTAGCTGAAAAGGTCGAAACCCTTGAACAGTTTGAAGAGGCTGTTCAAGCAGGCTATGTCTACTTTCAAGGATATTTTTTCGCTAAGCCTGTCATAATGAAACACAAAGATATCAGACCAGCGGCCTTTTCCTATGTGAAGATACTTGAAGAGTTGGGGGCAGAACAACCTGAATATGAGAATATAGCAAATATTATTGAGTATGATGTGTCCCTGTCATACAAACTGCTAAGACTCATTAACAGCGCGGCCTTTTACACCAATAGCCGAATCACATCCATTAAGCACGCCCTTGTCATGCTTGGCTTTAAAGAAATAAGGAAATGGGTGTCCATAATAATGCTTCGTGAGTTTTCTGATGACAAGCCCAATGAGATTGTGAGAACCTGTCTATTAAGAGGCAAGATGGGTGAAATACTTGCTCAGCATTTTGGTTTAAAACCAAGAAAAACGGAAGTCTTTCTTATGGGGATGTTCTCCATGATTGATACGCTTATGAATCAGGAAATGAAAGATGCCCTGGTTTATTTGCCCCTAGAAGATGATGTGAAGGCTGGAATTATGGGAGAAGCCAATCAGTTTTCAGAGCTTATGAAAATTGTCATAGCCTATGAAAAGGGCAATTGGGACTTCTTGTTTTTAAGAGCCAGAAAATTTGGAGTGGGCATGAATGTCTTTCCAGATGCCTATATAGAAGCGGTTCAGTGGGCTTCAACAGTCTTTGAAGCTGATGGGTAAAAAATAATGATGCGGCCTTCTTCATTCAGGCACTTGTAAAATTACAGATCAAGGCCATCGCCTTGCAATATATAAAAAAATTGATTCTTAAATATCAATACATTGTATGGCCAAGGTTCTTGAGTGATATTTTGCAAGTCACTCCATTAATAAATTATAATATGACTATTATGATATAGTGGCGGGATAGAACTATAATGATAGAAGCGCATGAAAGGCATAAAACTGGATCACGGTTTTATGTAAACAATAGAATAGTGGAGGCAGATATGTCGGATGACTTAAAAACGTATAAGTGTGATTGTAATGTAATCCACCAAGAGGTTGTGGATGCCGTGCGGGGCCGTCTTGAAAATGTTGACGAACTCAGTCATGTGGCCAACCTTTTTAAGGTTCTTGGGGATTTGACTCGAATAAAAATTATCACAGTTTTAAGGGGCAATGAGATGTGCGTGTGTGACTTGGCCGTGTCCTTAAATATGACCCAGTCTGCCATATCACACCAGTTGCGTGTTTTAAAACAGGCAAGACTTGTTCGTGCCAGACGAGATGGAAAGATCATGTATTACTCTCTTGATGATGAACATATTGATAATATCCTCGATATGGGCTTTGACCATGTGCGTCACGACTAGATCTAAGCTTATCTTTTATGAGAAAATTTGGTTAATGAAAATGTAAAAAAATTATTAACGAGCGTGATAATTTGAAGGATTTATCTCAGGAACCCGTTCAAATAAGCGGGTTCTAATTATGTTTACATTTTATTAGCACTCCTTTAAAATGAGTGCTAAAAATACTTGAATAATGGTTTTTACTGTATTATTATTAAGGGGAGAGATCTGACCTGTAAAAATCAGATCAAAAAAATGATGTTTAAATGGAAACATTTATAAAATTTAAGGAGGAATTCAAAAGTGGCTATTAAACCATTGGGACAACGCGTTGTAATCAAAAAAATTGAGGCAGAAGATAAAACTGCAAGCGGCATTATTCTTCCTGGTCAAGCTCAAGAGCAACCTCAAGTTGCTGAAGTTACAGCTGTTGGATCAGCAGAAGATATGACCGTAAAAGTTGGAGACAGAGTTATTTTCCCGAAATACGCAGGCACGGAAGTCAAGTATGGCGGTGAAGAACTCATTATAATCGAAGAAGAAAAACTTTTGGCTATAGTAGAATAGCATTTAAATTTGGATTGATTTTATAGAGTAGATTGAGGCTTGCAAATTTGCAGGTCGCTCAGAGATGAAAAGACAAAAACAGACAATTTGATCATGAACACTATATAAGGAGGAATCCGTTAAATGGCTAAAATAATTAAATTTGGCGAAGAAGCTAGACGTGGTCTAGAATCAGGTGTTAATCAACTGGCAGATACAGTGAAAGTGACACTGGGTCCTAAGGGACGCAATGTTATCCTAGATAAAAAATTTGGTTCACCCCTCATCACAAATGATGGTGTGACAATCGCAAGAGAAATTGAACTAGAAGACCCGTTTGAAAACATGGGCGCTCAACTGGTTAAAGAAGTTGCAACAAAGACAAACGATGTGGCTGGTGATGGTACAACCACAGCAACTGTGCTTGCGCAGTCTATCGTGTCAGAAGGTCTTAAAAACGTAGCAGCGGGTGCAAACCCAATGATTCTCAAGCAGGGGATTGAAAAGGCTGTTGAAACAGCTATTGCTCACATTAAAGATGTTTCAAAAACTGTGGACACAAGAGAAGCCATCGCTGATGTTGCATCAATTTCTGCAGCGGACCAAGTGATTGGAAACCTGATTGCTGACGCTATGGAAAAGGTCGGAAAAGACGGTGTTATCACTGTTGAAGAGTCTCGTACAATGGCAACGGAACTAGAGGTTGTTGAAGGTATGCAGTTCGACCGTGGATACGTTTCGCCATACATGGTAACAGATACAGAAAAAATGGAAGCGGTACAACAAGATCCGTACATCCTGATCACAGATAAGAAAATTACAAACATTCAAGAGATTCTACCAATCCTTGAGCAAATCGTACAACAAGGCAAGAAGATGCTGATTATTGCTGAAGACATTGAAGGCGAAGCTCTAGCGACACTTGTTATGAACAAACTTCGTGGTGTCTTTGACTGCATCGCAGTTAAAGCGCCTGGGTTTGGTGACAGAAGAAAGGCTATGCTTCAGGACATTGCCATCGTAACAGGTGGTACTGTGATTTCTGAAGAGCTTGGTTACGATCTGAAAACAGCCACTGTTGACATGTTAGGCCGTGCAAAGTCCGTTAAGATCGACAAGGACAACACGACAATCATTGATGGCATGGGTAGTACAGAAGCGATCGAAGCACGTGTGAAAGAAATCAAAGCACAAATGGAAAGCACAACATCTGAGTTCGACAAGGAAAAGCTTCAAGAAAGACTGGCTAAACTTGCGGGCGGCGTTGCTGTAATCCAGGTTGGTGCGGCAACAGAAGTTGAGATGAAAGAAAAGAAGCTTCGTATTGAAGATGCTTTAAATGCAACACGCGCAGCTGTTGAAGAAGGTATTGTACCTGGTGGTGGTACATCCCTTGTAACAGCTATTCCAGAAGTTGAAAAACTCATTGAAACCCTAGAGGGCGATGTGAAAACAGGCGCTAAAATCATTGCACGTGCCCTTGAAGCACCAGTTCGTCAAATTGCTATAAATGCTGGTGTTGAAGGTTCAATCGTTGTAGACAAGATCAAGAGTGCTCCAGCTGGAACAGGCTTTGATGCCCTAACTGGTGAGTACATCAATATGATCGAAAAGGGTATTGTTGACCCAACAAAAGTGGAGAGAAGTGCCCTTCAAAATGCAGCATCGATCTCAGCAATGTTTCTAACAACAGAATCAGCAGTGGTTGATGACAAGTCTGATGAACCTGCAATGCCTCCAATGGGCGGCGGTATGCCAGGCATGATGTAATTCAGTCATAGGCTGACTTTACAATCAATTCAATACATGTTAAACTTTTAGGTGCAGATAGTAATCTGCACCTATTTTATATTAATTTCATAAACGCACTAGGGGAGCAGTTGCTGAGAGTGACCAAGGTCACGACCCTTTGAACCTGATCCGGATGATACCGGCGTAGGAAAGTGACGGACAAATTGTTTATCCAAATAAAATGACCTCATACTTTCCGGTATGAGGTTTTTTAGTGCTTGTAAAGGAGTGTTTTAAAATGCAAAGTAACAATACAAATGTAAGAATGCTCGTAGAAGGCGGTATTCTCATCGGATTGGCATATATTATGGACATGGTGAGATTGTTTGAAATGCCTCAGGGCGGATCAATTACGCTGGGATCCATGATTCCAATACTTATATTCGCCATCCGTTGGGGGGCAAAACCAGGTGTAATGGCAGGTCTTGTCTTTGGAACAATGCAGTTTTTACTGGGTCCAAAGTTCTCATTCCACCCTGTTTCAATTCTATTTGATTACTCTGTGGCGTGGGCGTGCCTCGGAATCGCTGGCGCTTTTAGAGGGTCTTTACCTAAAATGATGACAGGGGTTGCGCTCGGTATTTTTGGAAGATTTGTTTGCCATGTTATATCAGGTGTGACGATATGGGCATCTTATGCACCAGAAGGCATGAATCCACTTTTGTATTCTGTGACTTACAACGGAACTTACCTGGGTGTTGAAGCCCTGATTGCCATTGTGGTTTTCTCAGCACTCTATAGCCCGCTTAAGTCTTACATGGTTCAGCAGGCTTAAGACAGAACTTAAAGTTTAATAAGAAGGTTGGATTATCCTTCAAATAAAAACAGGTCACTGATGACAGAGGTATCAGTGACCTGTTTTTTTGCTGTATAGGGAAATGACAGGAATTTCTGGTTGATTATAAAGTCGAAAGGGCATCAGACTATTGCCAAGACCACGACTAACAACCATCTGGGAGTCTCCCATTTCATAAAGTCCCCCATCGTACTTTGGAAAGAGTCCCTGGTCAGGTGCTATGAGTCCGCCTATAAAAGGAAAGCGAAATTGACCACCATGGCTATGTCCAGACAGGGCCAAATCATACTTAGCCTCTGCGTATGCCTCAAACTGCTCTGGTCTGTGACTCAGAAGTATATGATACTGATCTTTGTAAGTAAGGTCTTTCGAAGCGTCTGAAAGTCTGTTTAGCATAAGTTCGTAGTCATACTGGCCCATAAAATCAGCCCTGTCAGCAATGCCACTTATGGTGAATGTGCCAAGATCATTTGAAATGTTGACCGTTTCATTATTGAGCACAATAACACCAAGAGTCTCTAGCTCCGCTCTTAAGGCAGAGGCGCTTCCGTGCCAGACTTCGTGGTTGCCTGTGACATAGGCTGTGGTGGCAATATCAACACAAGCTTCCATAAGTCTTGTTGCAGGTTGTTTTTTATAGTGTCTCCTATCGATGACATCACCGGTCATGACAATGAGATCAGGGTTTAAATCCTGGATCTTTTTTATAAGACGGGATTGATTTTTTCCAAAAGATTTATTGTGTAGGTCTGACAAGTGGATGATTCTATATCCATCCAGTTCTGCTGGCCACTTGCTTGAATGAAGGGTGTGTTCACTCACTTCAATGAAGTTATTGCTGTAGTACAAAAATGCAACAATGAGTAAAAAGGCCGTAATCCATTTATTCATATTGATCACCTCATGCATAGGATATGCATTTTAAGTGTCCCCTGGGTGGTTTATTGATTTCAATTTGGTTTCATTTTAAGGCACACACATTCTAAAGGCACACACAGTTTAAACGAATACATATTTTAAAGGAATACATATTTTAAGGTTACGATCTGATGATATGACGCTCACTAAGGGCAAGGGGATGCCTAAGCGTATTTTTTCATTTCTGCGGCTTCCACATGGTTTCGACCATTCTTTTTAGCCACGTAGAGGGCTTCGTCAGCAAAGTTGATTAGGCTTCGAATATCTTGATTTGCATTGTCGCTGTTGACTTCAATGACCCCAACACAAATGGTTTGCCTAAAGTCTTCTTTGCCCCACTTATGATGACTCACTGAAGTTCTGAGGCGGTCGGCAATGAGCATACCCTGGTACAGGTCCGTTTCAGGCAGTATGAGTATGAACTCTTCACCGCCATATCTGGCGATGGTATCAAAGGATCGGAGTTGTTGGGTGGTGATTTCAGCAAAGCCTTTTAACACTTGGTCTCCGAAGAGGTGGCCATAAGTGTCGTTGACATTTTTGAAATGGTCAAGGTCTATAATGGCAATGCAACACTTTGAGGCGTACCTTGAAATTCGCTCCAGTTCAGCATTAAGAATGCGCATCATGGATCTCTTGTTATGGACCCCGGTGAGGGGATCTGTGAAAGTTAGCTGTTCAAGTTTGTGAAGACGTTTTTTAGCTCTATTTTTAAAATCCTCCACCGTGCTGTAAAGGACTGTTAAGGTTATGCCAACAGCATAAACCAGGAGCATGAGGGCGAATAATCGACCTGTTGGATCAGGATCGTTCAAAGAGATCGATACGAGTTGCAGGGCGATATGTAGCCTGTATATCATAAATCCCAATTGGCTTAGTAGAATGACAAACAAGCATAAGTGATGGAATTTTTTAAAAAGACGCCATGTCATTATGGCATTGAAAGCACCGACAGCCATTATAAAGCCAGCCCCCAGACTCATTGAAATCATTAAATAGGGGATATTGGGCACAAGGTATATAAAAAGAAAACAGACCACAAAGCTTATGACCACAAGGGCAAGGAGTAACTTTCGATAGGAATCTTTCTTATTTTTCCATATAAGTCCAAAGACACTTAGACCAGTGCCGCTTAAGAAAAACAGACAAAATAATATTAGGCGTGTGGCCACTAGAAGTGTTGTTTTACCACACTGGATAAGGATGGCCATGCCTATAAGAGAAAAGCCTGCTGAAATCCACTGGACAGACTTCTTTTGCATGGAATGACCCATTAAAAAAAGAACACTGGATGAAAAAATAAATATAAAAACGAGTGCAAATTGTATTGTGAATATGTTAGGTGGACGTAGGGCATCCATAAAAAAACCTCCCCTTTCGAGATATTTTATCACGGCAGGAGAGGGCATGACTATATTTATCAAATTATTTATACTGCAATTGGAACAAATTATGATAAATGCCTTCATGAGAAAGGAGTTCATCATGGGTTCCAACCTCCCGAATCTCGCCCTTATGGAGGACGATGATCTTATCGGAGTTTTGAATGGTTGAGAGTCTATGGGCCACAACAATTGTTGTCCGGTCTCTGACAACCTTGTCTATAGCGTCTTGGATAAGCTGTTCTGTTTCTGTGTCGATGTTGGCAGTGGCCTCATCCAGTATAAGGACATCTGGATTAAAGGCAAGGGCTCTTGCAAATGACAAGAGCTGTCGCTGTCCAGCTGAAAGGGTGGATCCCCGCTCCTGGACAGGTTCGTCATAGCCACCAGGCAGTTTTTTTATAAAGGGGTCAGCGTTGACATGGCGTGCCACAGATTCCAGGCACTCCATTGGCATATCCCTTTGGTTGAGACGAATGTTGCCCTTAATATCTCCTGCAAAGAGGAAGACGTCTTGAAGGACCATACCAATTTTTCCACGCAGGTCATCGAGGGAAAGGGTCTTGATGTCAAAACCGTCTACTAGAATTTGTCCTTTTTGAATGTCATAAAAGCGGTTAAGAAGGGATATGATTGTGGTTTTGCCTGATCCTGTTGCACCGACAAAAGCGACGGTATCTCCTGGCTCAACCTTAAAACTCACATCTTTAAGAACCCAGTTGTCTTCATCATAACTAAACCATACGTTTTTAAACTCAATTTCACCCCTGAAGGGTTCGAGACGAATAGGGGCGTTCACTTCCTCTATGCCTTCATTGGTGTCGAACAAGAGGAAAATACGTTCCGCTGAAGCCATGGCGCTTTGAAGAATGTTGAACTTTTCGCTTAGGTCAAATATGGGTCTGTAAAACTGCTCTGTGTAGTTTATAAAGGCAAAAAGCACACCCAGTTCAAGAGCCCCTTGTAGGGCCTTGCCGCCTCCGTACCAAATGAGTATGGCCAGGGTCAAAGAATAGATCAGGTTCATGGTTGGCCTAAAAATAGCAAAGACACGGATTTCGTCAAGGGAAACTTCAAGGTGTTCGTCGTTTACCTTTTTGAAGGCATCCTTTATGGCAGCTTGCTGGTCAAATATTTGAATGATTTTCATGCCAGATATGTTTTCAGACAGGGCTGAATTGATCTTGGCGATTTTAACCTTAACAGCTCTGTGGGCTTCTCTGGCCTTCATCCTAAATCGCCATGCGGCAAGACCAATTAGAGGAAAAGTGATCAGACTGACAAGGGCCAATTTTGCATTTAGGGCAAACATAACAAATATGGTTCCACCAAGGAGCAGAACATCCTTAAAGGCATTGATGAGGACATTGGTGTACATGTCGCTGATGTTTTTCATGTCATTTGTCACCCGAGTAACAAGTCGTCCCACTGGATTTTTATCAAAAAAGGACAGGCTTTGATGCATGAGGTGATTAAAGAGGGCCTGACGCATTTCGTATATTTGTCTTTGTGCAGCATAGTTTAAGAGCAGGGCCTGAAGGTAGTTGAGTAAAAAACCACCGACTAGGATTATCACAAAAGTCATAATCACTTTCATGATGCCATTAATATCTGCCACACGAAAGGCATGATAGTCATCCTCTGTTAAAGTTGTGAGGTGTATTAAGTCTTCATCAGCATAGAGTATATTGTTTTCAATTTGACGGGTGTCAATATCCGCATTGCTTGGAATAACACCACCGGTTAAGTACTGGTTGCCTTCATGCATAAAGAGTTGGTATTTCATTTCTGGGTCTATGAACTGTGCCCAGGTTACGCCATTTTCTTTGAGTGGATTTAAAAATTCAGCCAGGGATCTGTCTTTTGAATCATTCTTTGCAGATCCAGGTGAGAGACCCTTTAAAGCCTTTTCTATATCTTGACCCTTTTCGGGGTCTTGTGATTTTAAATAATCTACAAAGTCATCTTGAATATAGGTCCTCAATTCACTTTCTCTAACAAAATACTGGTCATTATATTTGACAACAGAAAGCTTGTCTGGATCATGGGGCAGGGCTTCAATCGATGAAACCATGGGTTCTTCCCAGGCGTTGATGTAGTCGTCAATAACAACCTTTATAAGGTATGGGCGAACAAGGTCAACCGCTGTGATGAAAAATAAAAGCAGTATACATATAATAAAGACCGGTAAGTAGGGTCTTGTGAACTTGAATAGACGTTTAAAGAGGTCTATGTCAAAGGACTTTTCTATTTTTTGTTCTTCATGGATATTCTGATTCATGTTTTGTCCTCCTCGCAATCAATTTTATGCTTCTTCTTTATGCTTCCTTCAGGATCTGTTCTTCCAGCATTTGTTTTTTGTGCATATCTGCATAAATGCCTTGGTTGATTACGAGATTGTCATGGGTGCCTGACTCAACAATTTTCCCTTCGTCAATCACCACGATGTGATCAGCATGGCGAACAGTTGATATTCTATGGGCTATAATAATGGTTGTTCTGTCAGATGTTTGTGTTTTTAAGCCTTCAAGCAGTCTGTCCTCTGTTTTGGTATCCACCGCAGAAAGGGCATCATCAAATATGAGGATGGGTGGTTTTTTCACAAGGGCACGGGCGATTGATAAACGCTGTTTTTGTCCGCCAGAAAGGTTGACACCTCTTTCACCGAGCATTGTTTCATAGCCTTTAGGAAAGGACTCCACTTCCTTGTGGAGCTGAGCGAGCTTGGCAAAATCTATAACTGTTTCACGGCTGGCCTCGGTTCCTGAAAATAGAATATTGTTGTGGACACTTCGAGAGAAGAGGAAGTTGTCTTGGGGAACAAAACCGATGGCTTGACGTATTTGTGAAACGGGATAGTCTGTGATAGACCGACCGCCAATTTCAATTTCCCCCTCATACCCATCAAAGAGTCTAAGAAGCAAATTGGTGATCGTGGTTTTACCTGCTCCAGTACGGCCAACAATAGCCAGGGTCTTGCCGTTTTCGATTTCAAAGCTGACCTTATCAAGAGCTGGGTGGTTTGCGCCAGGATAGGTATATGTGACATCTTTAAAAGCAATATTATAAGTTTCTACTGGCAGATGACCAACCCCCAGGGTTTCTGGTTTGAAATGGCCCTTGTCTTCTTCATAAGCGGGTTCTTCATCAAGGATTTCACTAATTCGGGAAAGAGACACAAATCCACGTTGCATCATATTCACAAGCCAACCAATGGCCATCATAGGCCAGGTGAGCTTGGCAAGGTAGGTTATGAATGATACGAACTGGCCTAAAGTCAGGCCACCATCAATAACCATTCTGCCACCAAAAGCTAGGGCGACCACAAGGCTTAGGGCTGAAATAAGAGAAACAAGGGGGAACATGACACTCCATATTCGGACAAGAGACATGTTGGCCTTGTAATTGTCTTCGTTAAAAAGTCGAAAATTTTCAAGTTCGCTGTCTTCTTGAACAAAGGACTTGACGATTCGAATGCCTGAAAAGGCTTCTTGGGTTTTGTCGGTTAAATGGCCAAAGGCTTCCTGGACACGTTTGAATCGCTTTCTGATTCTAAAACCAAGAAGGGTGACAGATATGGCTATGATAGGCATTGGAAGAACTGCCAATAGGGTGAGCTTCCAGTCCAAATTGATCATCATTATGGCCAGGGTCATAATGGTCAGAAAAATGGCATCTGTAATCATGACAATACCGATACCAAAGGCCATACGAACAGAGTTTATATCGTTTGTGGACAGGGCCATTAAGTCCCCGGTTTTATGGGTATTAAAAAAGGATGTCGGCAGGGTTTCAAGATGAACAAATAACTTTTGTCTAAGCCAGGCTTCAAGGCGACGGCTGGATCCAATGATAAGCATGCGCCAGGAAAATCTTCCAATGGCAACACCGGCTGCAATTCCTAGAATGATGGCCATATACTTGTAAAGTACGGTGGCATTTGCCCGACCCATTAAGAGGTCATCAGTCAAATAACCGATGATTCGTGGTGTAATCAGCTGTAGACCGTCAATTAATATAAGTATGAGTATGCCCACTATGTATTTCCATTTGTTTTCCTTTATAAAGGGAAGTAGATGTCTAAGACTTTTCATGTGCCCTCCTATTCTGATGATGACAGTTTTTTGTCAGTTTGCATTTAAATCCGAACAATATAGATATGCTAACGAGCTGACTTAATCTTCTAATTTTGTGAGTATTCCTTAATTATACCCTAAATTAATAATGAGCGTCATAAATTCCTGAATAAAGTCGAGGCATTGATAAAACTCTATCAATGGATAAATATTTTGTAATAGGTCAAAAAAACGAACAATTTTGGTTGACACGCCAAATAAGATTTGTTATTGTGTTTAAAACCAAAAGATAGCTGAAGAAATCACTCGTATAATCTCGGTAATATGGACTGGGAGTTTCTACTGGATGACCGTTAATCATCCTCTCTATGGGTGGGAATTATAGTGTGCCAATTTTAATGGAGATAATCCATGGAGTCTGCATGCTTCGTTTCCCCTATAGATATTCCGAATAAGATGACCATTGTTTATTGACTCATCAGGGAATGTGGAAACGGAGTGCGGGCTTTTTTGATTTTTTGAACGTTCTGAATATGAACCCGTGCACAGGTCGTATTCGACAATAGAGCGGAGCTGAGCTCAACGTATCGATTGGATTTTGAAATGAGAGAGCAAAATCCTGAGTGAAGTAATCGAAGTAAACAACCTATGCATTTGAGGAGGATATCGATATGGAAGGCAAAATTATCAAAGAGGGACTGACGTACGACGACGTTCTTCTGGTACCACAAAAATCTGACGTTTTACCGAACGAAGTGAGCCTAAAAACAAAACTGACTAGTAAAATTGTTCTTAACATTCCAATCATTAGTGCGGGCATGGACACGGTAACAGAATCACAGCTTGCCATCGCAATGGCTCGTGAAGGTGGTATTGGAATTATTCATAAAAATATGTCCATTGAAAAGCAGGCGCTTGAAGTGGACAGAGTTAAAAGATGTGAGCACGGGGTTATTGTTAATCCATTTTTCTTACATCCAGAAGACAAGGTGGCAGATGCACTGGAAATTATGCAGCGTTACAGAATTTCAGGTGTTCCTATTGTGGATGCAGAAGACACACTTGTTGGCATTATTACGAACAGAGACATCCGCTTTGAGGGTGATCCACAAAAATTCATCCATGAAGTGATGACAAGTGAAGACCTAGTGACAGGTCATGAAGGCATTTCTCTTGTGGATGCTGAGAAAGTTTTAAAAACGAGAAAAATTGAGAAACTTCCCCTTGTTGATGAAAACAACAAGCTGAAGGGTCTTATTACTATAAAAGATATTGAAAAAGTTGTCATTTATCCGAACAGAGCGACAGATTCACAAGGTCGTCTTCTAGCGGGTGCGGCAGTGGGTATTGGTTCTGATATGCTTGACCGGGTGAAAGCGCTTTATGAAGCAGGTGTTGATGTTATAGCCCTGGATTCTGCACATGGTCATAGTCAGAACATTATTAATGCCGTGAAAACAATTAAAGAGAAATATCCAGATCTACAATTGATTGCGGGCAATGTGGCAACAGCGACTGCAACAGAAGATCTTATTAAAGCGGGTGCTGACTGCGTCAAGGTGGGAATCGGCCCTGGATCAATTTGTACAACACGTGTTGTAGCAGGTGTTGGTGTTCCGCAGCTTACAGCGGTTATGGACTGTGCTGAAGTTGGTAAAAAGTATGGCGTTCCAGTTATTGCCGATGGCGGCATTAAATATTCTGGTGAACTGCCAAAGGCCATTGCGGCGGGAGCAGACACAGTTATGCTGGGCTCTTTATTTGCAGGCACAGAAGAAAGTCCTGGAGAACTTGTTATGTATCAGGGACGTTCTTTTAAAGTATACCGCGGCATGGGCTCGGAAGGGGCTATGTCAGCAGGCAGTGGCGACAGATACTTCCAGAACGATACAAAGAAATTCGTTCCAGAAGGTGTTGAAGGTCGTGTGCCTTATAGAGGTAAAATCAAAGATATGATTTACCAGCTTATTGGCGGTTTGAAATCAGGTATGGGCTACTGCGGCACACCTGATATTCCATCACTGAAAGAGAATGGTCGATTTATTAAGATCACAGGTGCTGGTCTCAAGGAATCCCATCCACATGATGTTCAAATCACAAAAGAGCCACCTAACTATTCCATTCAGAATAGATAGTCAATAAATTTGTATATATCGTGTCATCATGACCGAGAGTGCCCTGTTCATCCTCCCCGTTTGAACAGTCTGGGGCATGACGGCGCGATTCGGCCTACAATACTTAACTTGAAAACCATGGTTTTTAAGGTAGGCATTGCAGGTTAAATTCATTAAGAATGGCTAAATAAATGTCTCGTCCAAGACTCGTCCAAAATTTATTTAGCCTTTTCTTAATGCTAAATCCAGGTTAAAAGCTATCCATTTCGGTAGAATTGGATAACAAATGCTTATAATAAACATATGTTTTAGAATATATTCCGCTGGATGCCTTGGCATGACAGTCTGGAAACATTGAGTGATTAAGAGTCCATTAATAATGAGTAAAGCAAATGGAGGCGAACATGCAGGGAAGAGAAACAGTACTGATAGTTGACTTTGGTGGTCAATATAACCAGCTTATTGCACGACGTGTACGTGAAGCGGGCGTTTATAGTGAAGTGGTGTCTTGGAAAAATGCACTGCCCAAGGCTAAGGAATTGATGCCGAAGGGTATTATCTTCACAGGCGGTCCAAACTCTGTTTATGCAGAGGGCGCACCAAGCCTAGATAAAGAAATTTTTGAACTGGGTGTTCCGGTTTTAGGCATTTGCTACGGTATGCAGCTGATGAGTCATGTTCTTGGTGGCAAGGTGGCTAGAGCCACTGAAAGAGAGTATGGAAAAATCCTACTCAATGTTAAAAAGGATGACAGCCTATTCAAAGGCATTGAATCATCGCAGTGCTGGATGAGCCATAATGACTATGTGGAGAAGGCACCAACAGGCTTTGAAGTGATTGCTGACACTGATAACTGTCCAGTTGCAGCTTTTGAAAACAAGGAAAAGGGCCTGTATGGGGTTCAGTTCCATGCTGAAGTTGAGCATACACCGTTTGGTCGCCAAATGATCACAAACTTCCTTTATGAAGTGTGTGGATGTGCTGGTGACTGGGATATGGGTGATTTTGCAAAACGTGAGATTGAAATTATTCGCGAAAAAGTTGGTGATAAGAACGTTCTTTGCGGTCTAAGTGGCGGTGTTGATAGTTCTGTTGCAGCGGTTATGGTCCACGAAGCAGTGGGTGACCAACTGACGTGTATTTTTGTTGACCACGGTCTTCTTAGAAAGAACGAAGGCGACGAAGTTGAACACGTATTTAAAAATGAGTTCAACATGAACTTTATTCGTGTGGATGCCAAAGAGCGTTTTATGAATCGTCTTGCTGGTGTGTCTGATCCGGAAACAAAGCGTAAGATTATCGGTGAAGAATTTATTCGCGTGTTTGAAGAAGAAGCAAACAAGCTTGAAAATATTGAGTACCTTGTACAGGGCACTGTCTATCCTGACGTTATTGAGTCAGGCACAGACACTGCAGAAGTCATCAAGAGTCACCACAATGTTGGTGGTCTTCCAGAAGACATGCAGTTCAGCCTGATCGAGCCCCTTCGTGACCTCTTTAAAGATGAAGTGCGTAAGGTTGGCCTTGAAGTGGGTCTTGCAGATAAAATCGTTTGGAGACAGCCTTTCCCTGGTCCTGGTCTTGCCATTCGTATTCTGGGTGAAATCACTGAAGAAGCCCTTCACCTTGTTAGAGAATCAGACCATATTCTAAGAGAAGAAATTCGCCTAAATGGTCTTGAAAGAGAAGTGTGGCAGTACTTCACAGTTCTTCCTAATATCCGTTCAGTGGGTGTTATGGGCGACGAAAGAACATACTCGCACACAATCGGTATTCGTGCTGTAACATCTGTAGACGGCATGACATCAGACTGGGCGAGACTACCATACGAAGTGCTTGATAAGATTTCAAGCCGTATCGTAAATGAAGTAGACAACGTAAACCGTATTGTTTACGATGTAACTTCTAAGCCACCTTCAACGATTGAGTGGGAATAAATAAAAAAAAACAAACCAATCCCTAAGACAAACCATTGTGTTTTGTCTTAGGGATTTTTTAGTTGCATATATCATGTGAAATAAAGCCAAGCTAGGCTGATTTCAGGTTTAGTGAGACCACAAGTGGTCATGGTTGTATTCACTAAAAATAAGTGAAATTCATAAAAATATAACGATTTATAAATAAAAGATACCAATATGGAAATAGTGTATTATAATAGAATGTAGGACTAAAGAACTATTTTCGTGCTCGTGTATGGGCTATAAACGAGCGATCAATAAAGGGGTAATGGATATGTATATGGCAAGACAACCTATTTTCAACAGAGAATTAGAGGTATACGGTTATGAGTTGCTTTATCGGTCAACAAGCGAGGCTTTTGCCTACTCTGGAAGAAGTGGACATTTATCAACAGCTTCAGTGCTAGGAAACCTATTTGAAAACGGTATTTCCAAAATTGTTGAATTATTTCCATCGAGTCATTTAATCGTTGAAGTTCTTGAAAATGTGACTGATTCAGAAGTGGTTTGCAGTAAACTCATGGAACTGAATAAGAAGGGGTATACCATTGCCCTTGATGATTTTCAAAAAGACTATCATGCCTACAGTCTGTCCAAGATTGCCAGAATTATTAAGTTTGATCTCCTGGCCACACCACTTGAAACAGTAAAAGACCTAGTTCATGAGGCTAAAAGAAATGGGAAAATACTCCTAGCTGAAAAAGTGGAAACCAATGAAGTTTATGAAATGGCCAAAGCTATGGGTTTTGATCTTTTTCAAGGGTATTTTTTTTGCCGTCCCAAGAACGTAGGAAAGAGTTATAAAAAATCAACCACAAAGAATCAGTATCTGAGAATTCTTGGGGAACTTGAAAAAGAGGAACCCTGCTATCAGAGGCTGGCGGAGATCATAGAAATGGATGTCACAATGTCTTATAGGGTTTTACGTGTCGTCGGATCAAGGTATAGTGACGATTCTGTATATTCTATAAAAAAGGCCCTGACATATATCGGTCTCAATGAATTGAAACACTGGATCAATGTTCTTATGGTACAGGAGCTTTGTGTGGATAAACCCAATGAGTTAATGCGCCTTTCCTTAATAAGAAGTAAGTTTGCCGAGTTCATAGCCCTAAGGTCAAAGTACCGAAATGTGAAATTTGAAGCATCCCTTCTAGGTCTTTTTAGTTTAATAGATGCTATTTTAGATGAAAAAATGGAAAGCGCTCTGACGGATTCAGCCATATCCACTCTCGTTAAGGAGGCCCTAATCAAGAGACAAGGCCCCTTCAAAGACCTTATTGAGATAATAATTGCTTATGAAAAAGGTGATTGGAAAACTGTTCAAGCCTACTCAAAAAAATTATCAATTAAACAAGATGATCTATTAGAAGACTATAAACATGCCATTGAGTGGGCTCATACAGTTTTACTGTTAATATAGCAATAAAACTCTAGGTGTATAGGGGGCGTTGTTTGGAGTGTTGGTAAATTCCCCAACATTTCAAGGCCCTAATACCGAAATGAATTGCTAAATGTGAAAAAAAGTTCACAAATACCAGGAAAAAAATTTCCCGAATTTATTAGAATTGATTGTATTATCCGATTGTTTTAAATTATCTTAAAATTTCTGTAATCCGCTTGTAATGCGGTCTTAAGATAGAATAAATATAAATATTAATAAATTGGCACAGGTCTTGCTTTATATAATAGACGTAACGGAGTGAGTTGATTCATGCATCACAAAGTTATACCTCGGCTTGATGAGGTGTTGGCTATCATATTTAAGAGTCTATTATAAGGGGGATCTTAATGGCTCAGTTTATTGATTTTCTTAACGGAATTATTTGGAGTAAAGCACTTGTATTCTTATGTCTTGGTGCTGGTATCTTTTTCTCAGTACTAATGAAGTTTCCACAGGTACGTCTTGTAAAAGACATGGTTCAACAGCTATTTGCTGGTGACGATTCTGACTCAGGCGTTTCTTCCTTCCAATCATTTGCTATGGCACTTGGTGGACGTGTTGGTACAGGTAACATCGCCGGTGTTGCATCTGCAATCGGTTTTGGTGGTCCTGGTGCAGTATTCTGGATGTGGGCAATTGCCTTCCTAGGCGCTGGCTCAGCTTACACAGAAGCGGCTCTTGCACAGGTTTACAAGGATGAAATGGATGGCCAGTATCGTGGTGGTCCTCAGTACTACATTGAAAAGGGTATTGGTAGTAAGCCATTCGCAGTATTATTTGCAATCTCTGCAATCGTAGCGGTTGGTATTTTCCTACCTGGTATTCAGGCTAACTCTATTGCATCTGCAATGAACAACGCATTTGGTATTCCAACAATGGTATCTGGTCTTGTTGTTGCAGCGGCACTTGCTGGCGTTATCTTTGGTGGCGTTAAGCGTATTGGTAAAGTTGCTGAAATTCTTGTACCATTTATGGCGATTGCATACATCATAATCGCACTTGTTATTATCGTTATGAATATTGGTAAAGTTCCAGCGGTATTCTCATTAATTCTTACAAATGCATTCTCTTCAAAGGCTGCTTTCGGTGCTATCATCGGTCAAGCAATCATGTGGGGTGTTAAGCGTGGTATCTACTCAAACGAAGCTGGTCAAGGTACTGGCCCTATGGCAGCGGCAGCGGCAGAAGTTTCTCACCCTGCTAAGCAAGGTCTTGTACAGGCATTCTCAGTTTACGTTGATACACTGTTTGTATGTTCTGCAACAGCATTCATGATCCTGATCACTGGTATGTACAACACATATGACGGTGCGGGTGGTTATCTATACGAAAACCCTGCACTAGGTGGTGCAGAACCTGGCCCTGTTTTCACACAGTCGGCTGTTGATACACTTGTTCCTGGTCTTGGTTCAATGTTCGTAGCGGTTGCACTTCTATTCTTCGCATTTACAACGCTACTGGCTTACTACTACTATGCTGAATCAAATGTGGCTTACCTAGCACAGAAGATGAAAAACCACAAGGCTGTATTCAACGCAACACGTGTTGGTATGCTTATCATGGTTGTTGTTGGTTCTATCAACTCAGCTGGTACAGTTTGGGCACTTGGTGATGTTGGTGTTGGTCTGATGGCATGGTTAAATATCGTTGCTATTCTTATCCTTACAAAAACTGGTATCGCTACACTTAAAGATTACGAAGAGCAAAAAGCTCAAGGTCTTGACCCTGTCTTTGACCCTCGTAAACTTGGTATCAAGAACGCCGATCTATGGGTAAGAAAACTTGAAGAAAAGAAGAAAGTTTCTTAATCAACGAGCAGGTTAAATAGGTTAAATAAATAATTGAAGTCTGTTATGACTTTGTAAGGGCTGTTGGGCAACCAACAGCCCTTATTTTTTTATAAACTTATGTGAGAGTGTATCCTGAAGACTTAAGTATGCTATGGGTCTAGGGTTTGAAATACACATATAAGGCAAATATGACCTGTGCTTTAATGCTCTATTGAGAACAATCTAGTGCGGAATGAGAAAAAAATTGCTCGCAACATTTCCAATATAAGACAGTATATGTTTAGTTGTTTACACTTCAAACGCTTGTAGAATTGCAAATCTATGCCCTCACCATATCTTGTATAGATATTTAAGAATCAAAAAATATATATAGATATGGCCAGGGCGTTTAAATGTTATTTTGCAAGTCGCTCTTACTTGTAAAAACAAGAGAGAAAGATTGAGAAAATTGTCCTCAAAATGAAATTTGTTTGAAACATTGGGGTAGGAATGAAATGATATATGAGCATTATAGCCAAAAACATGGGAAAGAGGGTAATCATGTTTAAGTCCATGCAAAAAAGAATCTTTCTAGGATATTTACTTCTTACTTACTCTTTATTTTTCCTTTCATTCTTCATTTTATATGAATTGCAGACACGGAACCTCTTAGATCAAGCCATTAGCAGTTCAATGGATTTGAATGAAGTTTATGCTGAACAAATGGGGGATGTCATAGAAAAGAAAATTGACGCTTTGAGGACCATTGCAAGCACACAAAATCAAGGCATAGAACATGATGATATAACGGGTCAACTCCAGAAGCTTGTTGAAAACAACCATTATGGTTTTTTAACAGCTTTCTATATAGATGCCTCTGGTAAAGTCTTCTTTTCGAATGGGGAGACAAATGACTCTTCAGACAGGGACTATTTTCTTGAAATGATGAATAAGCAACCTGGATATGTTATTTCGAGGCCTATAATTGGTAGAGAAAGCAAAAGAGAGGTTTTTGTGATTGGAGTGCCTCTAAAGGTCAAGGGGAAACTCATCGCAATGGTGGGTGGATCAACAGACCTACGAGAAATTTCAACCATAATTAACGAGAACAAAATGCCACTTAATAGCTACGCTTGGATTGTCGACGCAGGGGGGCTTGTTGTCGCCCATCCCAACCAGTCCATACGTATGACAACAAATCTAGATGAGACAAAGCAATATGTTAGTCAAGAAGGACATTCGATTTGGACTTATATGGAGAACAATCAAAGCGGATTCGTTCAGTATACTGACCAGAATCAAAATGAGGAAAAAGTTCTAACCTTTTATGAAATAGAAAATACAGCTGGATGGAAATTAGGCATTACAACGCTTATGAGTGACATTAACGAACCTATACAGTATTTTAGAACGGTTATATTTATTATAGCCACATTCGCACTGGTATTATTTGCTTGGGTAAATCAGAAATTCTCATCAGAGATGGTCAGGCCGATTATTGAGTTAACACAGGCTGTTTCTAGTTCTGAAGGGCATATTAACAAACTGGACATTTATGTTTCAGATGATGAAATTGGTGTCTTGGTTAATGCCTATAATGAGATGGCTGATAAAATTGACTCACACACGCAAAATCTTGAAAAGCTTGTTGAAGAGAGGACAAGAGAACTCGTAAAACTTACAGAAAAGCTTGAGAATCGAAATAGCCTTTTGACAAAATCGAATACAGAACTGTATTCAATGGCCAATACAGACCAGCTTACGGGTCTGCTCAACCGCCGATTTATAATAGGTGAAGTGGAGACACTTATTCATCTTGTCGAAAAAGGTGATGTGAATGACTTCTCTGTTTTATTCTTAGATCTTGATAATTTTAAGTACTACAACGATACGTTTGGCCACAATGTCGGAGACAATCTTCTTATTGCTGTTTCTAGCATGTTGAAAAATCATTTTAGGGCCTCTGATATAGTGGGGCGCTATGGTGGAGACGAGTTTATAGTTATATTGCCAGGTGTACAGGCAGAGCAGGCTCAGGAAGCCGCTGAAAAAATCAGCACCTTGTTTAATGAGAAAGATGGCTTTATCACAGAGGTTGCAAAGTGGCTTGACACAGATATTGACGCCTTACAACTTGACAAGTATCTATACTGTTCATGCGGTGTTATCTCTTACAAAGAACTGGCGTTAAAGGATGCAGATTCGTTACTCAAAGAAGCTGACAACCGAATGTATCAACAGAAGAAAGAGCATAAGGCAAATGCTTGATATATGAAATGATATTGCCTTAAAAGTGAGGTGAATAATTTGCGACCAAATGAGACGGAAGTTTATCCAGTCATTATTATTGGAGGAGGCCCCTGTGGCCTAGCTGTGTCCTACTACCTAAAGGAAAAGGGTATAAAGCATATCATTATTGAGAAAAATGAGATGCTTCAAACTTGGAAGAATGAGAGATGGGATTCCTTTCATTTAATATCTCCAAATTGGATGACAAATATTCCAGGTATTAAAAGTCGTATACCATATAACAATGAATATATGTCAGGTAAGGAAATCTATAAATATTTGAAGGAATTTATGGATATGGTCGATCCTGACTATTTGGAAAACACGAGTATTAATAAACTCTATAAGGCAGAAAGCTTATACAAACTAGAAACAGATCAAGGTATATTTCATGCTCAAAAGGTTATTGTGGCAATTGGCCTTTTCAATCAACCCTTTATACCACCTGTGGCAGAAGAATTTGGAAAGGACATTTATCAAGTACATTCATCACAGTATAAAAACCCCAATCAACTCAAGCCAGGCGGAACACTTATAGTGGGTGGTGGCTGTTCAGGGGTTCAAATTGCACTTGAAGTTAAGCAACATACGGAAAACGCAGTCTACCTTTCACTTGGAAGTATGCGACCAATCCCTGTTATTTATAGGAATGTGAATGGCATGTATTGGCTAAACAGACTTTCTGGTTTTTCAAGTGGAAAGCCTATATTACCCTATCGTGATAAGGATCTGTGCAATAAAAACATTCAAAATGTTATTAGTCAAAACCTTTTCAGTTGCCTTGCAAGTGGTGTTAAGCTTACAGGGCGATTTACTAAAGGGCAAGGAACAGAACTTATGTTTTCAAACAGTCTTTGCAATGCTTTAGAAAGAAGCAATACCTACATGAGAAGCATTGAAAAGCGCATTGACAAAGAAATTAAACGCATGGCTTTAAATTTACCGAGTCTTCAGGTGGATTTTAACCTGAAAACAATAAATTGCGATAACATAAATCTCATTCAAAAGCTTGATATGATAGAACACGACATTCAGAATATAATTTGGTGTACAGGTTATAAGCCGGACTATAGTTGGATTATGCTCGACATTTTCAATGCGCTTGGTGAGCCCGAGCTTATTGATGGTTATGCGACAAAAGAGGATGTCTTCTTTTGTGGCTTAAGACTCCTTTCTGAGAGCAAGGAAAAGTCTACTTTTGGTGTGGGACTATATGCCTTTGCTGAGTCAGCAAAACGTGCAGTAGAGGCACTCACTGCAAAACGCTAATATAGAAACAGCCCCTGGATCAATGAACCATGCGTCAAAAATTCATTGTTCCAGGGGCTATTGTTTTTTTGCATTCTTATACTTGAACAGGAGCTGATGGGTTAAGGGTTCGAATTGAAAAATCAATGGCGAGACCACCAGCGTTAAGGTTGTATATGTTTAAATGACCATCAAGGTTCTGTACAATAATATTGTAGACAATGCTAAGTCCCAGACCCAAATGCCCAGAACTTCTTTTTGAAGTGTACAGAGGTTCAATGATCTTAGAAAGCACATCCGCTTCTACCCCCTTGCCATTATCCTCGTAATGTACATTGACTAAGTCATTTGAAAATGTACAAGTGACACGTATTGTCTTATTTGAATCAACTGTGCTAAAACCATGAAGGATAGAGTTCTGAAATAAATTGTCAAATATAAATTGACAGGCTTCCTTTGAAGAATGAATTTTGAGAGTCGGATCACAGTGTATATCCAGCTTAACCGTATCAAGCCCTGGCAATGGATGTAGTTCTTCTTTTGAACTTTCAAATTGGTTTGTGATTAATTCGCAAAGCACAAAAGCGTCTTCTTCCCTTTTCCACTGGGTGGATGTGAGCTTATCTAGGGCGTTTGTGGTCTCAAGCATCTTGACAATACTAGACTTGACCAGTTCGAGGGATTCAACCACCCTCTCAAGGCTTTCTGTGACTTCAATCAAACCGACAGAAGGCTCTGAAACCCTTTCCAGTAGCTTTTTCATTTCATCATATCCATAGGTGACAGCAGAAATTCCAATACCGATTGGTGTGTTCATTTCGTGGGCTATCGCGCTGGCTGATCGGCCCAGGGCTGTGAATTTTTCAACTTCTATAAGTTTGTCCTGTGTTCTTTCAAGAACATCAAGGGAGGTTGAAAGTTCTTTATTAAGGGCTGACAAGTTCTGTTCGCTTGCCTGGAGAGTCGAAAAAGCATCCAAAAGCTTTTCATTTTTTTCTTTATACTCTATGACCCTCTGGTCAATGATCTCTTCGAGGTGGTCGTTTAGTGTTTGAAGGTCTTCTTGAGAGTCATGTTGTTCTGTAATATCAACAGAAAAGCTAAGGACACCCAAACGGCCAGTATCATTAATGTAAAAAGGAAGCTTAGTAACATCGTAGACCTTGTGTCCCATTTCGTTTGTGATTTCAAGGGCCTTGATTTTATAAGCCTCTTTACTTTCTATAACCCATTTATCTCCATCAGACATAATCATTCGGTTGACGTTTTTACTTAAATCATACAGAGCGGTATCTTGGTGACCTATAATCTTTGCAGCGGGTATGCTGATCAAGTCGCTATAGGCAGAGTTTACGTAGACGTATATGCCCTGAGCATCCTTAACAGAAACAGGATACGGGATAGCGTTTATAAGTTCGCGCAGTTGGTTCTCAACTGTTTTGCGCTTGTTGATCTCTTGACGGATGTTTTTTGTTTTTTCATCTATTTGCTGGTTGAGCGTATGGTTCCAAAGCAACATCAAGACCCCAGAAAGCAAGAGTGTAGATATTAGAACGGAAAGAATGACAAAAAGCCGTGTGTCTATACCAGGTTCAAAAGCATCGGTTTCCCATTTTTGCTGTATTTGCTCATGCACATCTTGAGGAATCCCCCGTATTATTTTACTGAGAACGCTTCGAAGTTCCTTTGCGTTTTTTCTGACCCCAAAGCGAAGTGGTAAGTCAAATCCCAGACGAATGTTATCGTTCATTTTTAAGTTGTTAACGCCAATTTTAGGAATATAGTAGGCTGCTTGTGCACTGTCTACCACAAAAGCATCAACTTGACCAAATGACAGGGCGCGGAGTCCATCGGAGATATCACTGGCTTCATACAAGCTTATACCTGGATAATGAAGCTCAAGTAAATCTTGGGCAAAGTAGTCTTTAATCACGGCCACATTCATGGTGGTCATTTCTGCTTCTGAAAAATCTGAATTTGTGTCATTGCGTACAAGAACCACGTTTTGAATGGCTGTATAAGAAGGGGTGAACAGCATAAACTCTGCTCTTTGTGGGCTCTCAACCAATGCGGTAATAATATCAGCTTCTTCATTTCTTATAGCATCGAGTGAGTCAGTCCAGGAATCGTAATGAGTCACCTCAAACTCAAGACCATACTGATAGGTCATATACTCCAAGTAGTCCAGGCCAATGCCTTGCGCTTGACCTCCCTGGTAAAATTCATAGGGGGCGAAATCAGGATCAATGGCCACTCGAATAATGGGATTATCCCGTAGCCACTGGCGTTCTTGTGCAGTAAACTGAACCTCATAGGCTGTGTTTACCGGTTCCCACATTTGAATGGAGGCTAGGCTTAAAAGCACTAAAAGAAGCGATATAAGAAAAAATGATAAGTATTTAGGCATTTAAATCACCGCCTTCATCCTGGGAAGAAGAAATGGCCAGAAACATATTTGGGATGGACATTTTTAAAATGTGCTTGCCCTGATCGTATGTTTCTTCAATGGAACCACTAAAATAATGTTTTATGACACTTTCAATGATTTGTAGCCCCAGATCAATGTGTGTGTCAATGACATGTGGCGTCTTGCTATCGATTTCAAGCTCTATGCGAATACATAAGTCGCTTTCTGACTGGTGTGCAATAACGTGCACTGGGGTCAGTCTAGTGTTCTCAAAATCCATCGAATGTGTTGTCATGTAAGTAATAAGGTGGTTTAGGATTTGTGAGAATGCATTTGGGGAAGCCATGAGAATAATATTGTCTTCACAAGTGACATAATCGCTTACAGGCGAGTCAAGAATTTGACTGTAAGTGTTCTCCAGCATAAGTTTCAGATTGATCTGTGAAGGCTGATACCCATGGTCAACCAGGGATATAATCTTAAATGTTTCAATTACTCGTGAAGAAGCCTTGAGCCAATTATAAATATCATCTAGGGCGCTGAGCGTTTCCTTTATGGTGGTTTTTAAATCGTTTGGTGCCATATTATGACGTGCTATGTCTGACATGAGTGCAGATATACGGATGCGGATATTTTCATTTTTTTCTAGGGCAGACTGCATTGGCTTTGATATTTCCATAGAAACCTTATTGAGGTTTTGCCCCTGGGCACTAATCGTTTCCTTTTCAATCAATTCCATTTGGGTTTCTCTGAGCGATTTAAGAAGTGCGGTAAGCTCAGCGTTGGCCTTTTGAAGTTTCAATTCATTTTGCCGAATTTGTTCCATAGAAATTTCCAGTTCATCATTGACTGCCTCAATGGCAAGACTACGCTCTTTGACCTTTTCTTCCAGCTCTTTATTGGCTTTTGAAAGGTCTTTTTTCAAACGGACACGCTTGGTGATATCAATATCAATACTAAGCACGCCTTGTGTGTTTTCACCCAGAACTTGAAATGGAATTTTGATTGAGTCTAAGATCATTTCCCGTCCGTCTTTAAAAGTGACCGAATTCGCCTTGTCGCGAATGGAAAGACCCTTTCTTAGAACATATTCTTCCATAGCCTGGAACCGCTCTTTTGATTCTGCTTTTAGAACACTGGTATTTCCAATCTCTTCAACCGAGGGCACCCCAATTAGATCGCAAAAGTTTTGATTGACATGAACAAAATCTCCTTGGCTGTTTTTCACATAGATTGGAGACGGTATATTGTCAATAATATTTTTGAGCTGTGACTCAAGCACGCGGCGCTGATGGAGCTCAGTTTCGATTTTTTTAGAACCTGCTCTCACTCGTTTGTTCAATATTTGATTCCACATGTAAACAAAGACGATTAAAAGGGTAACTGCTAGGGATATAATTATGAGACGGCTGTATAATGTTGATGTGAATGTGTCTGCAAACTCTATGGTCATCCACTGGTCAAAAATATCATTCTTTACCCTTTGAGGCATCCTGCTAAGTATTTTGTTTAAAATAGATATCAGGATGGGATTGTCCCTATGGGTGCCCATTGAAAGGGGCAGAGAGTCAAGCAGTCGAATATTTTCATTCACCTTGATGCCGCTAATATTTTTGTCATTAACCACACGAAAAGCTTGTCCAGTGCTGGCAATAAAAACATCCACCTCACTGTTTTTGAGTTTGATAAAACCATCTTCAACATTATTGACCAAAATAAGAGAAATATCTGGGTACTTTTCACCAAGAATATCTTGGGCAGCGTAATTCCGTATTACAGCGGTCTTCATGTTGACAAGATCATGTTCAAAAAAATCTGTGTTCTGATCACTACGGACAAAGGCCACATAGTCCATATAAGTGTAAGGGGCTGTGAAGATTAAGAATTTTTCACGCTCGCTTGACCGGGCTGTTGAAGTAACTAGGTCAACCTTTTTATCTCTTGCAGCCCTTAGTATTTGGTCCCATGTGTCATAGGAAACGGTTTCTATATTGAGGTCATACTGGTTGCTTATCCAGCTTATATAGTCAATGGAGAGGCCTTTGTAGAGGCCGTCTTCATAATACTCAAAGGGATAAAAATCTGGATCGGGAGCATAGTGTATTTTCTTATGGGTATTGAGCCACTCAAGTTCTTCTGTGTTAAACATAGAAAAATCAGCCTCATTGGTTGAGCCTGTGTTAAATGTGCTATAGAAAATGATGGGTAAACTGATTGTAAGAACAAGTGCCATAAGTCCCCAGTTCTTTTTAGGAAGCATTTTTTCCCCCTATAAGTTCTGCTCTTGATGTGTTTATATTCATGTATACCCCAATCTAGAAATCTTACTTGAGAGACTTGCAAAATATCATTCAAGCCCCTCGCCATAGCATATATAGATATTTGAGCGTCAAGAACTATATTTATGCAATGGTGAGGGTGTATATCTGTAATTTAGAAAGTGCCTGACTTTATAAAACTTTTTGTTAACATTGGTCATATTTATTGATTTCACTGAGCAAGTTCAATATTATAATCATTGGGTGTGATTTTTTCGGACAATATACAACAAAGAATAAAACTTGATATAGAAACAGGAGGGATATTATGTTCGAATGGAACAACGATTACTCAGTAGGCATTGATGAGATTGATAAGCAGCATAAACATTTAATTGGTATTGGTGCTGAGCTTATGGAAATGGTTAAGCATTATTCAAACGAAGATTTGTATGATGATGTTATTGACGCAGTTGAACGAATGAAAGACTATACAGTTTACCATTTTGCCACAGAAGAGCGAATGATGGAGCAAGCTGGATTTGAGGGTCTATCCGCTCATAAAGAAGAGCATAGGCGTTTTGTAGAAAAATTAAATGCTGTTGATATTTCTCAATTAGATGAGGATCAAACAGAGTTCATTATGGATATTTTAAAATTTATCTCCACTTGGATATTCAAACATATTATTGGATCAGATTTTGAATATAGAAACACAATTCAGTCTTATGTTTCTGAATCAGCTCAGTAAGCTAAGAACAAACATTTAAATAAGCCTTCAGATTATGTCAAATATCATATTTGATCTAATCTGAAGGCTTTCTTAATAATAGCTAGTCTTTAATTTCCTTAAACATTTCATAGGCTTTTTCGCGTGCCTGATGAAGAACAGACTTCCCCAATTCGGTGGTTGCATAATATTTTCGTATTTTACCATCAACATTCTTTTCTTCCATGGTGAGAAGGCCGCTTTTCTCCATGCTGTGAAGCATAGGATAGAGGGTGCCGGGGCTGATGTCGTAACCATGCTCTCGGAGTTCGTCCATCATCCATACACCATAAATGGGTTCTTTCAATGCATGATGAAGGATATGTATTTGGATGAAGCCGCCAAAAACTTTTCGCAGGATCTTTTTTTCCATAAGTTCACCTCAGTCGGGTATATAAGTAATGTATGGTTATGAATTTAAGATACCATGTATAAAATATCATTGCAAATATACCCCGTGGGCGGAGGGGGTGGAATGTTAACAAAAAGTTCATTGTTATTCTGGGAAGATGATAGTATACTAATAAGGTAATTCAATGAGATATAAAATTAGTATTGATTTTTTTTATATCCTAGTGATATAGTAGGAATATAACCCGTAAGGAGGGACTCTAATGAAAATAGTTACTACTGTTGATACAGTAAACGAAATCAAAAAGATCGTTGAGTCTCAGCCAGAGCAACCAGGTAACGTAAGAATTTTCCTGGCAGGCATGGGCTGAGCGGGTCCAACGCTTGGACTTTCTCTGGATGAGAAAAAAGACTCAGATTTAGTAGATGAATCAAACGACATTCCATTTGTAATGGACAAGGACCTACACGCTCAAATGGGCGACATCAAGGTCGAGTTTATGGGCAATGGTTACATGGTTGTACCTGTGAATCAAGGTGCATCTGACTGTAGTTCATGCGGCGGCAGCTGCGGTTAATCATGAATAGAAGCCATCACTTGCTTAAGGGCAGGTGGTGGTTTTTTTATGTTTTTGTCGGGTGCAAAATAAGCCGAATGTCGGAAAATACAATTGTCAGAATGTTCAAACATGAAGATTCAAGGTCGAATAAGGAAGGTTAGCGTATTTCTCAAGACAAAAGTGCTATGATGCATTTATTAAAAGACTTCAAATTATCAAGTCCTTTAATGAGGGTATTCTTGTTGGTCAGTCATGAGACAAACTGAACCAAAAAAAAGAATAAATAAAACCATGGAGGGAATGCATTATGAAATTTGAGAAATTCAGAAAAAAGGCAGCTTGCTATGGTCTCAGCATGTTGCTATTAATGGGGGCAGCATTACCAGTGGGGGTAACTGAGTATTCATTTGCTGCAGAGGCCAATGGTTCAAGCTACAGAAATGTTATGTACTATGGAGACTGGTCCATATGGGGCGGTGAAAACAATTTTTATCCCAAGGATATTCCTGCCGACAAACTGACACATCTTAACTTTGCCTTTTTAGATTTTGATGTAGACGGAAATCTGATTTTCACAGACAAGGATGCAGCTTTAGCGGCAAATGTAGGGATGGATGGTGTCCAGTGGGGGGCGGAGAATAGTGGACTTTTAAACGCCTTTCAAGCCATACGTGCAGAAAATCCCAATATGAAAATAGGGGTGTCTGTGGGCGGCTGGTCAAAATCTGGGGACTTTTCACCTCTTGCTGAAAATGAAGGCGCCCGGGCAAGATTTGTAAAAAACCTGCTTAAGTTTGTTGAGTACACCAATATGGACTTTATAGATCTTGACTGGGAATATCCTAATTTTGTCCGCGAGCCGGATTTATGTGACAATGCCCGTGATGAAGGCACAAGGCATTCTTCACCAGCTGACAAGGCCAACTATATTGAGCTTTTAAAAGATATACGGTCTGGCCTTGATGCACAGGGGGATAGACTGGGCAAGACTTATGAATTGACGGTTGCCCTACCAGCCCCAATTGCCAAGCTGGATGCTGGCATTGATATACCAGGTCTATTCGATGTGGTTGATTTTGCAAACATTATGACCTATGACATGCGTGGGGCTTGGGACAATGTATCTGGCCATCAAACAGGCCTATACACCAATCCAAATGATCCGCTTAAGGGCGGTGGACTGTCTGTGGATGAGTGTGTCAACTATCTTATATCTAAGGGGGCGCCTGCAGAAAAAATCGTAGTTGGAGCGGCCTATTATACAAGAGGTTGGGGGAATATAAGCAGTGCAGGTCCATCCCAGGAAACACCTGGTCTATTTGGAAGTGCTGAAATTGCAGGCAAAGATGCTGATCAAACCCCATCAAGGGGGGGCCTGAATGAAGCGCCGCTTAAAAATGGTGACGGCGGTCGTCGAGGGGGCGTCTGGTCTTACAATGCCTTAGGAAAGTTAAAGGCGACGTATCCTGGTCTAAAAGAGTACTGGGATGATGTGGCAAAGGCACCATACTTATATGATGCAGACACAGGCAAGTTCTTTACATACGACAATGTCAGATCCATTGAAGAGAAAACGGCCTATGTTAAAGAAAACAAACTGGGCGGTATGATCGCATGGATGGCATCAAAGGATGCTCAGACAACATCAACAAAACGTGACGAACTAACCCTAGCAACTAAAGAGGGCCTATATGGCAGTGCAGAACTTCCAGACCAAGAGATTGTATATGCTGAACTCGATATAAGATGTGATGTCGATGTTTATACAGATGGCAGTGGAAAACAGGGCTATGCCTTTACAATTAAAAACAAGGAAAGCAAAGATGAATCAGATTCGGTTCTTGCCAGTGTTGAAAAAGCTCACGAAACGGTCAAACTGCCTAAATATTATATTAAGACCACTGGTGGAGTCTTGTCATCAGGCGATTACAAGGCTGGTCTTGTTACGACAGAGGGGGACTATACAGTGGTTGACTTGTCGGGTGTGTATGATGGCAAAACACTTGCTCAGGGCGGTCAGTACAGCTTTAAGCTTAAAACAAGCCATCAAGATCCAAGTGCTGAAGATATTATAAGCGTTGAACTGGCGCAAAAAATATATGCTGGTGGTGTGGATTTGGGCCGACAAACAATCCTAGATCGTTCAGGCCAAACCACTGATGAAAAACCTATTATTGAAAATGCAAGCGATGTTAGAATTCCATTAAAAGCGACGTTTGATATTTTAGAAGGTGTGACAGCAAAGGACAAGGAAGACGGTGACCTGACCTCAGTCATTCAAGTGACAGGTCAAGTGGATACAAGTCAAGTTGGAACCTATACTATTGCCTATTCAGTCACTGATAGCTCTGGTCAAACAACGCGTCATGAAAGAACTGTAACCGTCTATTCAGAAAGTCAGGGGGCATCTGATTACGGAACAGGTCAAGGGGTTCAGTGGGATGATCAAGTGGTGGCGCCGTTTGTGGATATGGTGGCATGGAACACACGTCCAGAGTATTCACTCGGTGGTGCGGCAAACTTGAAAAAACTTTCTATGGAGTCTGGTGTCAAATTCTTTAATCTAGGCTTTATTCAAACGGCTCAGGGCCAAGCGGTATCAGATGGTAAGGTCAACTGGGGCTGGGGTGGATACCCAACACTCAATGAGGCGACCGCAGGCAATACTCAGTACGAGGGTATCAAACAATCCATAAAGGACTTGAGGGATATTGGTGGCGATGTGACGGTTTCCTTTGGAGGGCTTAATGGAAAGCCGTTTTGGGAAGCCACTCAAGATGTCGACACCTTGTTTAAGACCTATAAGGATATTGTAGAAGGTTATGGGCTCACACGCATAGACCTTGATATTGAAGGTGCAGGTCAAAACAAAGACCACAATAGAGCCAATGCCAAAGCCATTAAGAAACTTCAAGACCAGACAGATGTAGAAGTGACCCTGACCCTTCCAGTTTTGCCGAGTGGCTTAACAGGGGTTCAGCTGGATGTCCTTGAGGTTTACTTGTCAGAAAATGTGGATGTTAGCCTCATTAACATTATGGCCATGTGTTATGGCAGTGGCACTTTGAATCCTGGTGAAACCTATGGGACGGCTTCAAAGCGTGCCTTAGAAAGCACAATGGCACAGGTTCAGGATTATTACAAAACCTATGTAAATGCAGATCTGACAGAGTCTCAAGCCTATAGAAAACTGGGCACGACAGTCTCTATAGGATTTGAAGGGGCAGCCCATCCTATATTTACTGAAGAGTGGACAAAACTCGTAGTGGATCATGCCCGTGAAAAAGGCATAGGTATGGTTTCCTTTTGGTCAATGAATCGGGACGCCCAGCTAATGGACAATGAAGGCGTGACAAGTCAGTATGGATTCTCTAAAATACTGAATACCTTCCTTGGGGGCTCTGAGGAAAATACAGCCCCTCAGATAAGTGGGACCCAAGATATGATCATAATTAAGGGCTCAAACTTTGATGCTTTAGAGGGTGTTATGGCCTACGACAGGCAAGATGGCGATGTGACAGATAAAATTGTTTTACAAGGCAGTGTGGATGTGACAAGACTAGGGGACTACACCCTAACCTACCGGGTGAAAGACTCACAGGGGCTTGAAAGCATATCTACAAGAGTGATTACAGTAAGAGAACAAGATGCAAATGAAGACACCTTTGAAATGGACAAGGTCTATAATCAAGGAGATGTGGTTTATTATAAGGGTATAAAATATACGGCAAAATACTGGGTTAAAGGTGAATACCCAGATGCCAGCCCAGCATGGGAAAAAGAAGTGGTTCAGTACCCAGATGGAAGTGTGGATTATGTGGCAGGTTCTACATATGTAGAGGGAGACCTGGTTAATTTTGAGGGTGAAAAATACAGGGCAAAATGGTGGACAAAGTCTCTTCCAGGAAGCGATGAATCTTGGGAAAAGATAGTAAACAACATGTATCCATCCGTAACATCACCTGGGGCCATTATCATTGAATTTGGAAACTGATACAGGGCAAATGACATTTTAATGCAAACCATAAAAAGCTTAGGAGGGGATGGTGTAAAACACATCCCCTCCTTTATGATTTTAATACGGCATTAAGAATAAAAAAATTGTGACCACCTACCCCCATACATACCAGTGCTGAGTCCCATTCAATAGCTTGATGTATAGGCCTTCATGGCAGAAGGAGACAAGGTATAGTGCTTCTTGGGGCGCCCCTTATTGAGTTTTTTTCCATCGGGAGACTCCGGGTTGCCATCACTGGCAATAAGAATATTGTTTTGTGCCAGCTTGATTAAAATTCTATTGACACTTCGCATGGTTATGTTGAGAGCCTCAGCAATTTGTGAAGAATCGAGCGGCGTGTCTTGACTGGCTGAAAAAAGTGAGATCACCCTGGCCAAGTTGTGACTGTGTACCCCCAATGATTTTGCTTGGTCATCAATGTAGGGGCTTGGAAGCTTATAGTAAAGTCGTGGCGGTAAGCCAACTGGACCGTGAACGTAATTATCTATATCAATAAGAAAACAAGTGTTTTCTCCATAGCTCTTGGCCTGTTCAAAGGCCTTATAAGCAGATTTACGACCACTGTCTATACCAAGTAAACCAAGTCCAAGACCAGCAAAAAAGTTAAAATTCAGGTTTTCTTTCAAGTAGTCAATGAGGGGGAAATCGAGATAGTTTGCATCTGTTTGTAGTCTGGATAAGGGGAAGGTCAATTCAAAACCATTGGGAAGCTTTTGAATGTTCATCTCCCACTTATGGCGAACCCTAAAATCAACAAGAGCCTTGTGCAGGCTGACCTCCTGATACTCTATTTCATGGATGTTCAGCACGTTGGATTCTCTATCAGCCAGTTCAATGTAGGCCACGGTCAGTGTATTGTCTCGGCTTATGTTTAGCTCAACATCCTTGAGAATGGTTTTAAAATGCTTTTTTAAGTAAGTCTTCGTATGAGTGAGCATGAGGGATGGAACCTTGGTGCTTAGGAATGCCCGATGGACAGAGCCCACTGATGTTAGGATCATGTCAACATCATTTGACTGAACCAGACCGCGAATGTCTTCAAGAAGACCTTGCTCAGAAAAAGATGGAAGCTGGTCTCTGGAAAGGGTGTGTGGCTGGTCAGAAGCATTTAGAAGATTGGTTAAATAAAAGCCGTTTTCTGATGTCACAAAGGTGTCCACATACATTTTGTTCAGTTTAAGTTTGGGGTCATCGTTGAGCTGTTTAATAATGGTTGATAATATAATTTCAGATTCAAATGGTATGTAGTATATGGGCAGGCCAATTATTTTTTTACTCAAGGTTTTATGGGCATAGCCTACAATATCTGTAAGAATAACAGCGTCCCAAGCGCTATTGTTCTGAACAATAAGGGCTTCAATGGCGTCTGTAGACTGACAGGCATGGAGATGGATTTTAACTTTTCTATAGTCTTCTGTATGTCCTTCTACAAGTTCTCTAACAAGACCAACCGTATTTTCCGAGCCGATCAATCCAATATTCATCCAATCATCTCCCTAAGTCATTTATATATGAATTGTCTTTCTACATGAATTCAGTATCATTACTATTTTACTATAACTTATGGCAGGATTCATACAAAATTGACTGGAAATGCCACATATATAAGGTGATTTTTTCTTTGGATCTTCATACGTGCATCTTGTTTTACTCATGTTCAGACACAGGCAGTACGATTGTAAATTCACTTCCCACATCAGGTGTGCTGGTCACATCTATATGGCCATTAAAGTCTGTTTTTATAATGGAGAGGGCTTGACTAAGACCGAGACCTGCGCCTTCTCCTATGGGCTTGGTTGTGAAGAAAGGGTTGAAAATGTGACCAATATTTTCAGGGAGGATCCCATCTCCGCCATCTTCAATACTAAGAATGACATTGGTTTTCGAATCCACCAGGTGCATGGAAATATCTCCTGAGCCTTTTCTTTTGACAGCTTCAAGGGCATTAATGAGTATATTCATTAAAACCCGTTGGAGTTTGCCGGAGTCTCCATAGACCTTGGCCTCCGTTTTAGGGACAAATGCCACAGGGCAAGTGTCTGCGGCAAGACTTGAAAATATGGTCAGAACATTTTGAGCAACTTCAACCAGATCAAACTCAATTTTTTCGCTCAGAGTGTCAATGCTGGAATATGATCGCATGGCTTCAACGAGTTTTTTCACGCGGGTTAAGCCCTCTAAGGTTTCTTGGACAAGGTCTGTGTGATCAGATTTTATGAACTCGTAGTCAGAGGAGTGTATAAAATCCACAACAGCGTCCTTGTCTTGTTCTACTTGCTCCATAGTGTTTATAAGCGTTTCAGAATAATCACTTAGGGTACTTACATTGCTTGTTATAAAGCCCAAGGGGTTGTTGATTTCATGAGCCATACCTGCTGCCAATTGTCCTATGGCGGCATTTTTTTCTTTTTGTATAAGAACAGACTGGGTATTTTTGAGGTCTGTTATATCCTCTCGCGTGTTGACGAAAAACTTAATTTGATTGTTTTCATCTTTTACAGAAGTCACTGAGGACTTTTCCCAGTATAGTGTGCCATCCTTACGTCTGTTATGAAACTCGCCTCGCCACTCCTGACCACTTAATATGGTATTCCAAAAATCTTTAAAGTGTTCTGGGGGCATTTCACCAGAATTTAAGAAGGAAGGTCTTTTTCCAATGACCTCATCGGACCTATAGCCTGTAAGGGTTTCAAACTGCTTATTGGCATATAAAATAGAGCCCTCGGTATTTGTGATAATAAGGGCGCTGGGATTCATCTCAATGGTTTCAGTGAGTTTTGACAGTTCGTCGCCAGGACCACTTTTTTCTAGGTCGATGCTTTGAATGATTTTTTCATAGTCTGAGAGCAGTTCGTTCATCTCTTCATATAAATGACTGTTTTCAAGGGCGATGGTAGCGTAGTGGGAAAGGAACTGCATCATATCTTCGTCCCGCTTATTGAAAACAGAGAGACTAGGCCCTGAATATTTGTTGATAAGTTGAATGGCCCCTAAAATACGGTTTCTCTTATCCATCATGGGGATGGTCAGCATGGACTTGCAGGCATAGCCAGTCTTTTTTTCCACTTGGGCGTCATAGGTATAGGGGGCATCTTTAGGGATGTTATGAACATCATCAATAACAATGGTTCGACCAAGTATTATTGAACTCCCCACTATGGTTGTAGGAACAATGGGGAAAGTCATTGACACAATTTCAAGATCCGCCCGCTTGTTTTTTGCTATATCAAACTGGATGACCTTATAGGGGTCATCTTTTTTATAGTAGGACCATTTGCCAGTTCTTGAGTCAACAATAGAATAAAAGCTGCCTGCTTCTGCGCCAATGAGCTCCATACTAACATCTAAAATGGCATCAATTAATGCATCCACGCTTCTTTTGGTGCTTAAATAACTACCAACTTCATAGAGCCGTTCAATCTCCTTATTAAAGGAACGTCTTTCTATAGTAGAAGCCATGTTTCTGAGAATTCGATGCAGTTGGGCCTCTATTTTAGGGTATTCACTTAAATACAAATAATCTTTAATATGTTCATTGTTAAGAATCTGATCACAGTTCTGAGAAATAGCCACCAAATACTTTGGGGCTGGAATAACCATTAAAAACATTGGTACAAGGTGAATGTCTACAAAATAGACACTTTCCCTGGAAATCTGGTCGGTTTCAAGAAGGTTTAAGATCGCCTTGACAGAACTTAAAGTAAAGCAATCGCTCATTTCTTTTTTGAGAATATGCACTGCTCCGTCTGGGAGGGTGTATTTCCCAGATATGATAACTGCAGGTAAATGTATCATAAAAGTCACTCCATAATTTGATATTGACCTGAATTTAAATACTATAACCTTTTCTACCCACCCCCCGCTTAGACATAACTTAAACATCACGCTTTTAGGCTTAAGGTTAAGTTAAGGTTCAGATAAGACTCACTTAAAATTGCCGGGATATTATTTATTTAAGGTCAGCGGTACATGAAACTTTTTATGTTCTTCGTGACTGAAAAATTAAGCGATGAAAAAACATTGGGTTGAAGTGATTATGAAGGGAACTTGAATGACATGAAAAAAATGGAGGTCATTATGAAAAGAAATAGAAAATGGACCGCTTTGACACTTGGGATTATGCTGATGATCTCAGTAAATAGTGGGTTTGCTCTGACAAATGAAACGGTCCTGCCTGGGCCCACGAATTCTGTTAGAGCTTTGGAAGAGACAAGCGTAAGTTGGCAAGACCTGCTTGAAGATATGGCAACCATAGCAGACCTTGATGACATGGGAAAGACAGATGAAGCCATTTTACTTTGGGAGGAAGTCATACCTCAAGTGGATGACATGCTGGGAATCACCTTTGATGAATTCGGTATGCCAGAGGGAACAGGAGATGATGCAGAGGCCGGTCTTGAAGATTTAAAGGGGTGGTCAGGCTATATTAATACCTTTTCAGACTTGATTGATGACGGGATTTTGTATGATCAATTGATGCGTTTTGCAGAAGACATCGACTCATTAACAGAGAGTTCAGCGGCTGTGAAAAAGTTGGAATCTCAAATTGCCATCTTGCTAGCAGAGGCCCTTAGCGAGGTGGACTTAACCGAGGTGGAAGGCATATTTGCAGATCCGTCAGAATTTGATGGTATGATGACAGAGCCCGATTTGGAAGCGTATGAAAAACTACTGGACCTGTATATGACTGATGAAGAAGCGGGACGATTTGAGTCAGCCCAGGACAAATATGATGAAATTATTGACCTGCTCAATCAGTACCCTGAAATGTCCGGAGCGTTTGAAAGTCAAATATTTGCCCAGTTCAAGGTCAATGATGAAAACCTAACATATATCCAGAATCCTGTTGATGAGTTTGGACAAGCCCTCGAAATAACTGAGGACACCTCATTTAACGAAAACACTTATAGACTCCTGTGGCAGTATGTCGTAGAACTTATGCCGGACTCCATGACAGACTATATTGATAAATTCGAAGTGGGTTCAGATGGAAGAGATGGAACAATGGCCTTTGTATATCCAACGAATGAAGCCCTGACAAAGTTTGTTCTAAACCTTGATATTAAGGACATGACAGACTCCAGTGGTGCTTTTAACAAAAAAGACATGGAGGAGACCATAGTCCATGAGTTTGGACATGTTTTAACCCTCAATCACACTCAGATGAATGAAAGCGCAAAGAACACCTATGTCACACAAGAAGGCGTCTTAGCCAAGGACAGTTACATGAATATTTTCTATGATAGTTTCTGGAAGAACAAGACAGACATGTACTTGCTTTCAAACGAAGATGGCTACAGAGAGTATGACGTGGAAAGGCTTTATGGAGACCACGCCACATGGTTTGTGTCTGACTACGCGGCGACAAATGTGGAAGAAGATATTTCCGAAAGCTTTAGAGTCTTTGTTTTTGAGGCGAAGCCAAGCGGGAACACAATAAAAGACCAAAAGGTTAATTTCTTCTACCGGTTCCCGGAACTTGTGGAACTTCGCAAGGCCATTCGCGATGGTCAATAAAAAGCTAATTGAAAAATATCATTTAAGCCCTAATCCAGAATACGATTGTGACTATAGGTTTCAAGCAAGGTTTCAGAAAAGGCCTTGGCGGCCAAGTTAATAGGTATTTTAGGATTAGATACAAGACCGATCTCCACTCTGGGGATCGGTTCTTTTATATTCACAATAAAGATTTCACCTGACTGGACGGCAGATCTTGCAGCGGCCTCAGCCACAAAACCAATGCCCATGCCAATGCGGGTCATTTCCACAATCAAGTCCATGGATCCAAATTCAAACTCGGGGGAAAGATCCAGTTCGTTTTCAGTAAGATACCTGTCAAAGACCCGTCGTGTTGTGGATTTTTCCTCTAGTGAAATCAAGGCGTAGTCTTTCAGTGTGTTGGCAGACCGGACCCCGGACAAGGTTTCTTTCCATTTGACAGGTGCTATAAAAACATTGGAGAAACTTCCAAGAGGGGTGACTTTCAAGTTGGAATAGTTCTTTTCTGGGTCAAGATTAATAACACCCAAGTCTATTTCTCCATTTTCAACAAGTCGTTGGGAAACGGGTGATGGCCGGTTGTTGATCTTGATTTTTATATGAGGGTGTTTTTCGTGGAATGTTTTAAGGGGGTCAAGTAGAAAGTACTTATTAATGGTGTCGCTGGCACCAATTCTTACAAGACCCTGACTGAGCGAGCGAATGCTATCCAGATACTGTTCTCCAGATTTTAAAAGATTGTAAGCCTTGTCCACGTGGGCAAAAAGAGCCTCCCCTTCTATGGTGAGTTTAACCCCTTTTCCAGCCCTGACAAAGAGTTGTATGTTGAGCTGGTCTTCAAGTTGCCTTATGTTTTGACTTACCGCAGATTGGCTTATAAACAAGGATTCGGCTGCTTTTGTATAACTCAGATATTTGGCAGCGTGGTAAAAGACCTTGTAGAGTTCGAAGTTGATTTCCATAACATTAGCACTCCTTATAATAAGTATAAGTATTATTAATTATAATTATAACACTGACCATGTTAAACTGGCAATGAAGAGTCAGACAAGGGATATTTCATTAAACCCGTGCAGGAAATGATTAGAGATAAATTTTGGAGGGTCATATGAGTCAAGTGATTAGAGTTTGCGTTGAGAAAAAGCCAGGTTTTGATGTGGAAGCAAAAGCCGCACTAAAAGACTTAAGAGAAAGTCTGCATATGGAAAAGATTGAATCCGTACGTGTACTTCATGTCTATGACATTGAAGGCCCGGACAAGACAAAACTTGAACCGGTAAAGAGCGAAGTGCTTTCAGAGCCAAATGTGGATTTTGTTTATGATGGTATTCCAAGCATCAATGCAGGTGACAAAGTCTTCAGAACGCGACTTCTAACAGGGCAGTTTGACCAGAGAGCAGACTCTGCCCAGCAGTGTATTGAACTTATCACTATGAAAGAAAGACCTCATGTACAGGCATCAACCCTTTATATTATCAGCGGTCCAATTGGTGACGATGACTTTGACCAGATCAAGAATTACTTAATTAATCCAGTTGAAGCGTGTGAAGTCAAACTAGAGAAACCAGAAAAACTTACTGAAGCCGATCCAGTGGTAGAGGCCGTAGACCACCTTGAGACATTTAACGGGCTTTCAAGTGATGAAATGGAAAAATTCCGCCAGGAACATGGTTTTGCAATGACATTAAACGATTTAATGCACTGCCAAAATTACTTTAAAGATGACGCCAAACGGGTGCCGACAATTACAGAGCTTAAGGTGATTGACACATACTGGTCCGACCACTGCCGTCACACGACATTTATGACAGAAATCAAGGACGTCAAGATTGAAAAAGATCCCCTGACTGTCCCTGTGGAAAATACATTCAACAAATATAAGTCTTTGAGAAATGAACTTAAAAGAGACCATAAGCCAATGTGCCTTATGGACCTTGCAACCATAGAAATGAAAAAACAGGTGGCCGATGGCAGACTGGCTGACATGGAAGTCACAGAAGAAATCAATGCATGTAGTATTGAAGCAGATGTTGATGTCAGTGGAGAAAAAGTGCCTTACCTTATTATGTTCAAGAATGAAACGCACAACCATCCAACAGAAATTGAACCATACGGTGGTGCATCCACATGTCTTGGTGGTGCTATACGTGATCCTCTTTCGGGACGATCTTATGTGTATCACTCCATGCGTGTTTCTGGGGCAGCCGATCCAAGAACCCCAATTGAAGAGACACTGGCTGGAAAGCTACCACAAAAGAAAATCACTCAAGAAGCAGCTCTCGGTTTTAGTGGGTACGGAAACCAGATCGGTCTTGCCACAGGACAAGTTGCAGAGCTATATGATCCTAACTTCGTTGCAAAGCGTATGGAAGTGGGGGCTGTGGTTGGCGCGGCACCAAAGTCAAATGTTGTTAGAGAGTCTCCTGAACCAGGAGATGTCATCGTCATGGTAGGCGGTCGTACAGGCCGTGATGGTATTGGCGGTGCAACGGGCTCAAGTAAAGTACAAACAGAAGAAAGCATTCATACAGCTGGTGCAGAGGTGCAAAAAGGCAATCCACCAGAGGAAAGAAAAATCCAAAGACTTTTTAGAAATGAAAAGGCAAGCCGTCTTATTAAGAAGAGCAATGATTTTGGAGCAGGTGGCGTCTCAGTGGCTATAGGAGAACTTGCAGATTCTATTGATATTGATCTTGATGCGGTGCCTGTTAAATATAGCGGTCTTGACGGAACGGAACTGGCTATTTCAGAGTCACAAGAAAGAATGGCTGTGGTGCTAAGCGCTGAAGATGTGGATACCTTCATTAAACTATCAGAAGAAGAAAACTTAGAAGCCATTGTGGCGGCAAAGGTTACAGACACAGGACGCCTGAGAATGTTCTGGCGTGGAGAATCAATTTTTGATATAGAGCGTGCCTTCCTTGACACGAATGGTGTAAGAAGTGAAACAAATATTGAAGTGGCAAAACCTCAAGTTGCTAAGTCATATTTTGAGCAAAACACAGAATTTAAAGGTGAGACATTTACAGACAAACTCAAGTCAGCCCTGACAGATTTGAATGTGGCCAGCCAAAAAGGTCTTGTGGAACATTTTGATTCCACAATTGGAACCGGAACGGTCTTAATGCCATTTGGCGGCAAGTATCAAGCCACACCAAGCCAAGGTATGGCAGCAAAGGTGCCTGTCCTCGGTGGAGAAACAACAACAGGAACGGTTATGACATTTGGTTATGACCCTAAAATTGGAAAGTGGAGTCCTTTCCACGGTGGCTACTACAGTGTTCTACAGGCTGTGGCCAAAGCTGTGGCTCTAGGAGCAGGCTATAAGGGTCTAAGACTTTCCATGCAGGAATACTTTGAACGCCTTGGTCAAGACCCTAAGAAGTGGGGCAAACCATTTGGAGCACTTCTAGGTGCCCTAGAAGCGCAAGAAGGCTTTGGGATTCCAGCCATTGGTGGCAAAGACTCCATGTCAGGAACCTTTAAAGATATTGATGTGCCACCAACAGCCATTGCTTTTGCACTGAAGGTGGTTGATATAAGACAAGTTATTTCTCAAGAATTGAAATCTGCAGATTCCAAAATCGTGGCATACATGCCAAAGCGTGATGCTTCTGAAATCTACAATATAAATGATCTAAAAGAAAGTTATGACAAGATTCTGGAGGCTATGGGGAAAGAGCAGGTTCGTTCTGCTATGGCTATTGAATATGGCGGTGTTGCATCTGCCCTATGTAAGATGGCCTTTGGAAATAGAATTGGTGTTCACATTAATGAAACTGTGAATGAAAGCACCCTCTTTGAACCAGCTATTGGAGGTTTGGTTCTAGAGGTGGCCAGAGATACCATGCTGGCTGGAGAAGATTTTATTGAACTGGGACACACTCATTTTGAAACGTCTCTTCTTTATAAATACGAAAAGAACACGCTTGATGACCTTTATAGCCTATGGACAAACCCGCTGAATAAAATTTTCCCAGAGTTTGTGCCAGCAAGCGGACAGGCTGAAAAGGTAACATACGACAAGGGATGCTTTGGGATTTCAAAAAACAAAGTGGCACGACCTAAGGTTTTTGTTCCGGTATTCCCAGGCACAAACTGTGAGTATGATACCATTCGAGCCTTCGAAAAAGCGGGTGCGGATGTTGAAAGTCTTGTCCTAAAGAATTTGACACCAGGGGCCATTAGTGAGTCTATTGAAGCCTTCGAAAAAGCTATATTAAGCAGCCAGATCATAGCTCTTCCAGGAGGATTCAGCGCTGGAGATGAGCCAGCTGGATCAGGTAAATTCATTGCCTCAGTCTTTAGAAATCCAAGACTGGCAGAAGCTATTATGAAACATTTGAATGAAAATGACGGCCTCATGCTAGGTATTTGCAACGGCTTCCAGGCCCTTGTTAAGCTTGGTCTTCTCCCATATGGCGATATTCGAACGCTTAAAGAAGACAGTCCAACTCTAACGCTGAATGAAATAGGCAGACATGTAAGCCGTATGGCAGATGTTAGAGTGGCATCCAACCTATCACCGTGGCTATCGCTTAGCGAAGTGGACGCTGTTTATTCAACAGCCTTTTCCCACGGCGAAGGTCGATTTGTTTGTAATGATGAAATCTTCGAGACGCTTAAGGCAAATGGTCAAATTGCGACCCAATACGTTTCACCAGAAGGCCAACCAAGCATGGATGGCAGACACAATATCAATGGATCGGTTCATGCCATTGAGGGGATAACCAGTGCTGATGGCAGAATTCTGGGTAAAATGGGCCACGTTGAACGTATAGGCAATGGTCTTTATAGAAACATACCAGGTGTAAAAGACATGATGCTTTTCGAAGCTGGTGTTCGATACTTTAAAGGATAAAAACAAGAAAAGTCTGACACTTTATAAAAATGCGAAGTATAATTACTTTTAAGTGTTGTAAAGTTCGACTAATGTAACGTACTATAAAATATAATATTTCTTAATAATTCGCTTTTTAGGTTGACACATCTATACCACCCTTGTTAATATGGTCTTGTAACGGACGGCGACACCCTGGGTGTCGATAAACATGGGACAGGTTTTGGAGGCCAAGATCATGAAAATCTTAAAGATAATCGTGAAACTGAATCCAATCATATAGATAGTCATTTACGCTCTCTTTGCGCCTAGCGAAGAGGGCGTTTTTAATCTACAAGTCACCGATAAATGTGACAAAAGTGTATAAGCAATATATTCAAATGACAAACGGGGAGCAGGTATGACAGCATCCGCAGGGGGATGTTGTCAAATAGATTTATCGAAAATTGGAGGGTAAGAAATGAAGGTTGGCATTCTAATGGGAAGTGACTCAGATCTAGCAGTTGTTGAGAAGGGTCTAAGTGTATTCAAGAAATTTGGTGTCGAGTATGAAGTGCGCGTTATGTCAGCACACAGAACGCCTGATCTAGCAGTGGCATTTGCTGAAAGTGCTGAAGAAAGAGGCATTGAAGTTCTTATTGGCGCTGCGGGTAAGGCAGCTCATTTACCAGGTGTGATTGCGGCACTGACAACACTTCCTGTCATAGGGTTACCGATTAAGTCATCCACTATGGATGGACTTGATTCACTTCTATCAATCGTTCAAATGCCATCAGGCATTCCAGTTGCATCCGTTGCAATTAACGGTGCGGAAAATGCAGCACTTCTAGCGGTTCAAATTCTAAGTGTAAAATATCCAGAACTCAGAGAAAAAATGAAAGCATACAGAGTGGAAATGAGACAAGCGGTTATTGAAAAAGATAAGAATATCCAGTCTAAAATCTAGTTGAAAGTGTCCACAAATAAAACAATACCCAAGTTGCAGTCTTATGTTATTTGGGTATTGTTCATGTTCTTGGCATTTGTAGAGTCACAAGCTATTTAATACAAGCTATAAGTTGGACGGACTTGGTACAAATACACATATCGTATAGGAGGATAATTATGAACAAACTGGAAATGCTATATGAAGGCAAGGCTAAAAAAGTTTTTAAAACAGACAAGACATCTGAATACATTGTAGAGTATAAAGACGATGCCACAGCTTTTAACGGGGAGAAGAAGGGGCAAATTTCTGAAAAAGGTCTTATCAACAACCAAATGTCAGCCATTATGTTCGAAGCCCTAGAAGAAAAAGGTGTGCCAACACATTTTGTAAAATTGCTTAGTGAAAGAGAAATGCTTGTGAAAGCCGTTAAAATTCTACCGCTTGAAGTGATCATTCGTAATGTGGCTGCAGGCTCATTCTCAAAGAGACTTGGTGTGGAAGAAGGCTCTGCCCTTGCAAAGACTGTCCTAGAGTTCTGCCTAAAGGATGATGACCTAGGCGATCCGCTTATTAATGACGACCATGCCCTTGCTCTTGAACTGGCAACGGAAGCACAAATTGAAACAATTAAGAAATACGCACATCAGGTCAATGACCTTATGAAGGAATTCTTTGATGATAGAGGCATTAAACTGATAGATTTTAAACTAGAATTTGGTCTATTTGAAGGAAAAGTTATTCTGGCTGACGAAATCTCACCTGACACATGTCGTTTCTGGGATAAGGAAACAAACAAAAAGCTTGATAAGGATAGATTCCGTCGTGACCTTGGTGAAGTTGAGTCAAGCTACTGGGAAGTACTTAAACGTGTAAAGAACAAGTAATGGAGGCCCCAACTATGATGCCAAATCATGATATTCTCGACGATCACCTACATGAAGAATGTGGCGTGATTGGTATATACGCACCAGAGCAAGAGTCCGTGGCACAAATGCTTTGTTTTGGGCTTGTGGCTTTACAACATAGAGGACAGGAAAGTGCCGGCATTGCTGTGAAAAATGGCGGTGGCGTGAAATATTACAAGGAAATGGGTCTTGTTCAAGAAGTGTTTTCGGATGATATTATTGAAAAACTTTATGGTGGTGTTGGTATAGGACATGTCCGCTACTCAACAACAGGTGAGAGCTATGTCAGCAATGCCCAGCCCCTTGTTGTCCATCATAAGGGGGGCAGTATTGCTCTGGCCCACAATGGCAACCTTGTCAACGCAATGGAAATTAGAGACGAGCTTGAAGACAAGGGCACCATTTTCCAAACATCCATTGACTCAGAGGTTATTGCCAATCTTATTGCTCGAAACTTCAAGATGGGATACAAGGAAGCGGTCATTCAGTCCTTAAGACTTGTTCAAGGGTCTTTTGCCCTTGTTATTATGTGTGATGACAAGCTGATTGGCGTACGTGACCCTTACGGGCTAAGACCTCTGATTTTAGGTAAGAATGAAGATGGCTATGTCATGGCATCTGAAAGCTGTGCCCTTGATGTTGTCGGCGCGCAAGTCATTCGTGATATTGAACCGGGTGAAATGGTTGTTATTGACGAAAACGGTGTGGAGTCGATCATGTACAGCGAGTCTTGTACAAAGGCACTTTGTTCCTTCGAATACGTTTACTTTGCAAGACCTGATAGTGATATTGAAGGGCGTAATGTATACTCGGCAAGACATAAGGCGGGACAAATCCTAGCAGAAAACTACCCAGTGGATGCAGATCTTGTTATTGCTGTACCTGACTCAGGGACGGCAGCGGCCATAGGCTACGCTGAAAAATCGGGCATTCCATTTGGAATAGGCATGATAAAGAACAAGTATCTAGGTCGCACATTTATCCAGCCAGACCAAAAGGCAAGAGAACTTGCTGTAAGACTTAAGTTGAATGTTTTAAAGGACAATGTTCGTGGAAAAAGACTGGTGCTGGTGGATGATTCCATTGTGCGGGGCACAACAATGAGCCGAATTGTTGACATGCTTAAGGGCGCAGGCGCTCTAGAAGTCCATGTGCGCATCAGTTCACCTCCAGTAAAATATTCATGTTACTTTGGTATAGATACACCGACGAGAAAACAACTTGCCGGTGCAGATAAGACCATTGATGAAATTTGCCAAATGATAGGGGCAGATAGTCTTGGTTATATTGATATTCCAGGTCTTGTTGAGTCCATCGGCAAGTCAGGAGAACTTTGTTCGGCATGCTTTAGCGGTAAATACCCAATGGCTGTTCCTAAAATAGATTCAAAGTTTGTTTTCGAAAAACGCTAGGAGAGAGAATTATGGATAATCGTCAAGCATACGCCGAAGCCGGCGTGAATGTGGAAGAAGGCTATAAAGCAGTAGAGCTTATGAAAGAACATGTTCGCAGTACATTTAGCGACCGAGTGATTGGTGATTTAGGAAGTTTTGGCGGATTGTTCAGACTGGGATCTTATGAGGACCCTGTCCTCGTTTCAGGAACAGATGGCGTGGGAACCAAATTGAAAATAGCTTTTTTAATGGATAAGCACGACACAGTGGGTATTGATCTTGTAGCCATGTGTGTGAATGATATTCTTTGCCAAGGTGCAGAGCCTTTATTCTTCCTTGATTATATTGCCACAGGCAAGCTTCAAGCGGAAAAGGCGGCCCACCTGGTGAGTGGTGTTGCTCATGGCTGTCGTCAGTCAGACATGGCCCTGCTTGGTGGTGAAACTGCTGAAATGCCTGGGTTTTATACAGAAGGCGAATATGATATGGCAGGCTTTGCCGTAGGCGTTGTGGAGAAAGACAAGATCATTGACGGCAGCAAAATTAAAGACGGAGATGTCCTTATAGGTCTTCAGTCGAGCGGTGTTCATTCCAACGGGTATTCTTTGGTCAGAAGAATCTTTTTAGATCAAGGGAAAATGGATATGACATCAGTGGTCGGAAAATCGGGAAAGACGCTTGGAGAGTATTTAATAGAACCAACAAAGATTTATGTAAAAGGGGTCAAGGCCCTTCTTGATGCAGTGGAAGTCCATGGCATGAGCCACATTACGGGTGGGGGCTTCCATGAAAATATTCCAAGAATGTTGCCGCAAGGCCTTCAGGCGAATGTCAAAGAGAGCAACTGGGAAAAACCAGAAGTGTTTGAACTGATTCAAGCACACGGGAATCTGGAAACCCTTGAAATGTTCCATACTTTCAATATGGGCATTGGTTTTGTTGCTGCAGTTTCAAAAGCAGATGCAGACAAGGCATTAAAGGCCCTTAACGAAGCAGGGGAAAAGGCCTTTGTTATCGGTAATATTGAAGCTGGTAATGAGGGGGTTGTATTGTGTCCTTAAACTTTGCAGTTTTTATTTCAGGGGGCGGGACCAATTTACAGGCCCTTATTGATGCCGTTGAGTCAGGTCAAATTGATGCCAATTTGACCTTGGTCATCTCAGATAGACAAGGGGCTTATGGCATTGAAAGAGCAAAAAAGCATAATATACCATGTATGGTTTTAAATAAAAAAGACTTTGATGGCTTGAAAAATCGCGATGAAAGAATTATGGAAGTCTTAGAAAATCACAAGATTGACTTTATAATGCTTGCTGGCTATTTAAGCATTCTAACGGAAAAACTTGTGCAGAAATATGAAAAACGTATAATAAACATACATCCAGCCCTCATTCCAAAGTATTCTGGAAAGGGCTTTTATGGCGATGTGATCCATAAAGCTGTGCTTGACAATGGAGATGAGGAAACAGGGGTAACCCTTCACTTTGTCGACGCGGGAGTGGATTCTGGACCGGTCATCGTTCAGGAGAAAGTCAAGGTGGCAAAGGGAGAAAGTCTGGAATCACTTAAAGCTAAAATTCACGCTTTAGAACACAAGCTCATAGTAGAAACAGCAAAAAACTTTTCAGCAAATAGACATAAAATCTAAAACGAAAATCATAAATTAACAAAAAATCTGGAAGTGTCTTGAGCGTTTAGCAAAACGGCATATAAGTTTGACATACATATTTTGCTGGCGCCTGAGCAAATAACTGGGGTAAGAAAATCGGAGGGCTTAAGAAATGGTACAACGTGCGCTAATCAGTGTGTCCGACAAAACAGGCATAGTCGAGTTTGCGACATCACTTGCTGAAATGGGTGTGGAACTTATTTCAACAGGTGGAACGGAAAAACTACTAAAAGAATCTGGAATCGATGTGAAAAATATCAGTGAAATCACAAATTTTCCTGAATGTTTAGATGGTCGTGTGAAAACCCTTCATCCAAAGGTCCATGGTGGAATTTTAGGAATTCGAGACAACGAAGACCACCAAAGGCAAATGGACGAACTTGAAATCCTTCCAATCGATATGGTGGTTGTGAACTTGTATCCATTTAAAGAAACGCTTTTAAAACCGGATTCAAGCCACCAGGATATTGTTGAAAATATAGATATTGGCGGTCCAACCATGCTGCGGTCAGCGGCAAAGAATTACAATGATGTGGCCGTGATCACTGATCCGGCTGATTATGATAGAGTTATAGAAGCCATGAAATCAGGTGCGATCCCTGCGGAAGTCAAAATGGAACTGGCTTGGAAGGTTTTTGAACATACAGCTCACTACGATGCCCTAATCGCTGGCTATTTCAGAGAAAAAACAAGTCAAAAACCGTCTAAAACCCTAACCATGACATGGGAAAAAGTACAAGACCTTCGATACGGTGAAAACCCTCATCAGTCAGCCAGCTTCTACAAAGAAGTAAAAGGTGCGGTGGGGTCTTTGTCAAATGCCAAACAGCTCCACGGCAAGGCTCTTTCTTTTAACAATATCAATGACGCCAACGGTGCCATTGAAGCTCTTAAAGAATACTCAGAACCCACTGTTGTGGCAGTGAAACACACCAACCCTTGTGGCATTGGTACGGGGAGAGAAATCTTTGAAGCTTATGAAAAGGCCTATGAATGTGATCCCACATCAATATTTGGTGGTATTGTAGCGGCGAATAGGGAAATTGATGCCCAGACCGCAGAAAAAATAAATGACATCTTCATCGAAATTGTTATTGCACCATCTTTTGATAAAAAGGCACTTGAAATACTAACAAGCAAGAAAAACATACGTCTACTGGAACTCAAGCAAATTACAGAGCGTGAACCAAGTGGTATGGATCTTAAAAAGGTTGGTGGCGGACTCCTTGTTCAAGACTCCAATGACCAGCTTATGAAGGACGAATTTGAGGTTGCAACTGAGCGTATTCCAACCAAAAGTGAAATGGAAGACCTTCTCTTTGCATGGAAGGCCGTCAAGCATATTAAGTCAAACGGAATTGTTCTGGCTAAGAATAACCAGACAGTGAGCCTGAGCCCAGGACAGGTGAGTCGAATTTGGGCGGTGGAACATGCCATATCCCAGGCCAATATTCAGGTCAAGGGCAGTGTTATGGCATCAGATGCATTTTTCCCATTTGGTGACTGCGTGGAGACAGCTGCAAAAGCAGGGGTAACTGCAATTGTTCAACCAGGAGGATCAGTTCGGGACCAGGAGTCCATTGACATGGCCAATAAATATGGAATAACAATGGTCTTTACGGGTATGAGACATTTTAAGCACTAGTACGCGGGAGTACAACTTAGGAGGCTATCATGAAGGTAATGATTATTGGCGGCGGTGGCCGTGAGCATGCGCTGGCATGGAAGTTTGCAAAGAGTGAACGTGTGGAGCAGGTTTTTGTCGCACCCGGCAATGGCGGTACAGCCATGATGGAAAAGGGCACAAATGTGGCTATTGCACCAGATGATATTGAAGGGTTGAAAGCTTTCGCCCTTGATGAAAAAATAGATTTGACAGTGGTTGGACCAGAAGTGCCCCTTGTGGCAGGTGTTGTTGATAAGTTCAAGCAGGCGGGGCTCAAGGTTTTTGGACCAGATGCAGAGGCAGCACGACTTGAAGGCAGCAAGGCTTATTCCAAACGATTTATGGAAAAGTACGGCATACCGACTGCCAATTTTAAAGTCTTTACAAATTTTGAAGAAGCTAAGGAAAATGTCGGCGTTTTTGGTTATCCAATGGTTATTAAGGCAGATGGTCTGGCAGCGGGTAAGGGTGTTGTCATTGCCAAAACGGAAGAAGAAGCCCTAGAAGCCATGGAAGACATGATGGTTAAGAAAATCTTTGGTTCAGCGGGAGAAACGATACTTGTTGAAGAATTTTTAGGGGGACTTGAAGCCTCCGTGCTGTGTTTTGTGGATGGAAAATCCATAGCCCCTATGGAGAGCGTTCAAGATTATAAGCGAATTTTTGATAACAATGAAGGTCCTAATACTGGTGGCATGGGCACTTATTCACCCAACTTGATTTATACAGATACGATTGAAAAGAAGGTCCATGATACAGTCCTTGAGCCCATTCGAAAAGGTCTTGAAATGGAGAACATGGACTATAAAGGTGTGATTTTTATCGGGCTTATGATAGACGGTAAAGACATTCGTGTTCTTGAGTTTAATGTTCGATTTGGTGACCCTGAAACACAAGCGGTTATGCCAAAACTCGAAAATGATATTGTTGATGTGACCGAAGCCATACTAGATCAGCGGTTAAGTCAGGTTAAATTCAAATGGAATCCAGAAACTTATATTTGTGTGGTACTGGCCAGTGAAGGGTATCCAAATTCGTATCCAAAAGGAAGAGCCATAGAGGGCCTTGATGACTGTGACCTTGTTTTCCATAGCGGAACAAAGTTAGAAGACGGGTCAGTTAAAACAAATGGCGGTCGTGTTCTAGGTGTTATTGGCAGGGGGATGAATATTAAGGAAGCCCGTACATCTGTTTATGGACAGCTGGAAAATGTGAAATTTGACGGTATGCAATACAGAACCGATATCGGCATGCTCATAAAAAACTAAGCGAACATTTGGGCAAGTTAAGACCCTAATTATGGGTCACTAAAGCAAAAAAAATGAAACCGGCATATGTGGAGGAGCCCACAGTGCCGGTTTTTGTCTGCCTAAAATAAAGGTATTTTATTGAAATTGGGCGACTGAAACCCTATAATGACAAAGGCGTTTATAAGTAAAGGCATACATAATAGGAGATGACGATGAAAAAACATAAGGATCTATTTATTATTGGGATCATCCTCATAGGATTATCCGTCATACTGCACTATGTACATTTCTTGATGTTTCATGATGCGCACCACTTATTTATATTTTTGGTGGCAGACATAGCTTTTATTCCTCTTGAGGTCTTCTTTGTGACAGTTGTCATTGACCGCATACTGGAAAAGCGTGAGAAAAGCCATTTAATCAAAAAACTGAATATGTTGGTGGGTCTATTTTTCAGTGAGTTCGGTCATGAAATGTTAAGGGTCTGTGCGGGGGCTGATTTAAAGCTGACTGAGGTAAAGGCAAATTGCAATCTTGACATGAACTGGAAGGAAGAAGACTTCGAAAAATTGGGCAAAAAATTAAAGGGACACAAGTATAACTTGGATGCCTCTCTCATTGATATTGGAGCACTTAAAGAAATGCTTGATAACAATAAGAATCTTATTATCACTCTTATTGCCAACCCCTCTCTCCTTGAGCATGACTCCTTCAGTGAACTTCTCATGGCTGTCATGCACCTTCAAGAGGAACTGGCCTTAAGATATGACGGTGGGCTCTCCGAGTTTGACCTAGAGCACATTCAGTTTGATATTGAAAGGGTCTACAAACATCTCGGTGTAGAGTGGACACATTATATGAAACACTTGAAAACGAACTTTCCATACCTGTATTTAACAGCACTGATTAACAACCCTTATATAGAAAAGGACCGTGTTGTATCAGAAAAAGAGTTAAGGGAACAAATGGCGTAACAAATCACCGGGGGGTATATATTTCATAGAAGTGGAGGTGGCGTATGGGTTTTAAAATACTGGTTGTAGATGATGACCATACAACTTTAAAAATCATGGAAGATATTTTGGCAAACTATGAAGTGAAAACGGTCGACAATGGCGAGGACATGTTAAAAATTGCTGAAAAGACCCCCTTTGATTTAATACTCCTTGATATTATGCTCCCCGATTATTCAGGCTATGATCTTTTTGGACAAATTAGGAGCATGGATCTGCATACTGATACCCCTGTTATTTTTGTGTCTGCCATGAGTGAGGGGCATGACATTCGTACAGGGCTTGAATATGGTGCTCATGATTATATAACAAAGCCCCTGAATGAAGATGTTATAATCAGCCGGATTGAAGCTGTTATTAAACGTACTGTCTATGAAAGGAACCTACTTTTTCAAGCCATGAATGACCCCTTAACAGGTGTCTATAATCGAAATTTTTTCTTTAAGCGAGCCAATGAGGAAATATCAAGAGCTTGTCGGCTGGGCAGTAATAATGCCATAGCCATGCTTGATATTGACCGCTTTAAAAATGTAAATGACAGGTTTGGTCACCAGGCCGGTGATTTTATCCTTAAGGCTTTTACAGAGGAAATTGAGAACCATATTAGAACCTATGATCTCTTGGCCAGGTATGGCGGTGAAGAATTTATTATACTCTTTGTGGACTGTAGCAAGTGGACAGCCCTTGAAATTGTCACCAGGCTAGGAAAGGTTGTTGAGGAAAAGTTTTATAAGTTTAAATCTTTCAATATAAACTTCACTTTTAGTGGCGGTATTTCTGATATGAAGGACTTTGACACCCGTGGCGTCACCATCGACGACTTGATTAAAGTGGCTGATCGAAGACTCTATTTGGCCAAGGAAGCTGGGCGAAACCGCATTGTAGAGTCGGAATGACGATCGTTACAAATCGACAACAAATTGTCCAAAGGTGTTTATTTTGATGATTTTATGGCATAATAAAGGGGGAAAACAACATATCAGTATACCTTGGCATACGGGGATATGAATGACTTGCCAAGATTCAGGAGTTGAAGTTAGATGAGAGACAATATCGAATCAATTATTCAGAATCTTTCGAAACGCAATATTAATGCACATTATTTTGAATCAGCAGCGGATGCGAAAGAAGCGATTCTGTCATGGATACCCAAGGATGCCACAATTGGCATAGGGAACTCCAGAACGGTTAAAGATCTGGATCTTTCTGCAACCTTATCTGAAAAAGGGCATATTGTTTATGATAAGACAACAGTCCAAACAGATATGGGAAAGAAACTGCTTAAGAAGAAGGCCTTAATGACTGACTGGTATATTACGGGCACAAATGCCCTATCAAGGTCTGGTCATTTGGTCAATATTGATCATAGTGGCAGCCGAGTTGCAGCCCTCTTATATGGTCCAGATAAAGTCATTGTTGTGGTCGGCATCAATAAGATTGAGAAAAATCTTGAAGATGCCCTAAACAGAGCACGAAATGAAGCAGCCCCAAGAAATGCCCAACGAACTGGCGCTGGGTCTCCTTGTATTGAAGCTGGGAAGTGTGTTGAATGTGAGGGTGAGACAAGAATTTGTAATGCCTTTGTTACACTGAGCGGCCAGTCAGACAGGGATAGAATGCAAGTTGTCATAATAAATGAAGCCCTTGGTTTCTAAAATAATTTGAATGTAAGAAGCAAAATAGAAGAAGTCATTTAAGTGGTAATTACTGCTTAGATGGCTTCTTTTATTTTGAAAAAGTGCTAGAATTTTAGGAAAAATTAACATAAAAATAAGCAAAAAAGGGGTATGAATCGGGTAGGATTAATTTTTGCTTTGAAAAGGAGGTCATAGTGGATCATCAAATAGAGAGATGGATGGATGAACTGACCCTCGAGGAAAAGGCTAGCCTTTGTTCAGGGCTTGATTTGTGGAAGACGAAGGCCGTTGCAAGACTGGGCATACCTTCATTAACCATTACAGATGGCCCCCACGGCGTTCGGCTGGCTGAAACCGGTATTATGAGTCAAATAAGGATTATGGCCATGGGGGTTGCGGATGCCATTGAGACATCAACAAAAAAAGCAACATGTTTTCCGACAGCTTCAGCTATGGCTGCCACTTGGAATATGGACCTCATCAACCACCTAGGGCAAGCTATGGGGCGAGAAGCAAAGGTGCTGGGAGTGGATCTTTTATTGGCACCAGGAATCAATATTGTCAGGACACCCTTAGGGGGAAGAAATTTTGAGTTTTTTTCAGAAGACCCAGTGCTTTCAAGCGCCTGTGGTATAGCCATGACGCGGGGTATCCAGTCACAAGGGGTTGGGGCAGTGGTCAAGCATCTTGTATGCAACAATTCTGAATACAGAAGGATGACAGTCGACATTGTCGTGGATGAACGAACCCTTCATGAAATGTATTTAAAGGCCTTCAAACGCCTTATTGACCATGAACCGCCCGCGGCTATTATGAGCGCTTATAACAAAATCAATGGGACCTACTGCTCCCAGTCAGAAGAACTTCTCACAAAAATCCTAAGGAACAAATGGGGATATGAGGGCATGGTTATTTCAGACTGGGCAGCCGTTTATGACAGGTTAAAAGCCTTGCAGGCAGGACTTGACCTTGAAATGCCAGGATTTGAAATGCATGATGAAGCTATTGTAGAGGCTGTGGAGACCGGTCGAATTGACGAAGCCATCTTAGACCGTTCTGTTAGAAGGCTTCTTAAATGTATTTTAATGAGAAATATGAAAGTGGGTGGCTCCGGACAAGCCTTAGAACACCATGGACTTGCGACTCATGCAGCGTCCGAATCCTTTGTTTTACTAAAAAATGAAGGCGTTCTTCCTATTGATAAAACCACCCTCAAGCGTCTTGTCTTGGTCGGTCGAGGTTGGAAGAATCCCCTTATTCAAGGACAGGGAAGCTCAAAAGTTAGACCAAAAGAAGTGGATGATCCAGTGGAAGCTCTGCACCGTGGTCTTGGAGACGCGGTGGAGCTTGTCCTTGTTGATGAAATCAATGAGGACACATCCAGGGAAATAGAAAAGAGCGACATGGCCCTTGTCCTGGTTTCAAATACAGGTCAAATGGATGGCAAGAGCAACTTAGATGGTGAAGGGGGAGATAAGGTTTCCATAAGTCTTCCTATGGAGCAGGAGTATTTGATTTCCAAGGTGAGCCATCTACAAGAAAATGTTATCGTAGGCATACAGGCTGGTGGGCCAGTTGATGTGTCTGACTGGGTGGATGAAGTCAAGGGTCTTTTCATGCTTTGGCTCAGTGGGGAAGGTATGGGACAGGCCCTTGCGGATGTCCTGACTGGGGTCGTGAATCCTTCGGGTAAACTTCCTGTAAGCTGGCCACTTTCAGAGGGACATACACCATCAGCCCTTCATTTTCCAGGGGAGAATGACAAGCTCTATTATAGCGACCGGTTCTTTGTAGGCTATAGGTATGCTTTAACAACGGGGATTAAGAGTCTTTATCCATTCGGTTATGGACTTTCCTATACAAGCTTTTGCATTGATGGTGCAAGGCTTAGTGGGCAGACCATATCTCCAGGTGAAGTCATTAAAGCCAGTGTAGGCGTATCAAACACAGGTGATAAACCGGGAAAAACCGTTGTACAGGTTTATAGTAGACGAACAGATGCCAAGGTCAAATACCCTTATAGACAACTGGTGGCCTTTGAAAAAATAGCCCTCCAACCGGGAGAAAGCAAAAGTGTGCAAGTGTCCATAGAGGCGGAAGATCTATCGTATTATAATGTTACAACCTCTGAATTTGAGTTGGAACCTGGACAAATATTTCTTGAGTTTGGTGATTCCAGTGAAAACATTCAAGTTTCTATAGCCATTGAAGCGAAGAACAGGAAAGAGCATAGGCCCTACTTGTCAAAGTATTCCTACTTAAGTGAATGGCTGGAGGATGATCAGGGCAAGGAGGTCCTCCTGGAGGTTATTAGACCCTTTATACCTCTTGATGAGGACATTTTAAACCATCCTATTGTGGCTATGTTTAGAGAAATGCCCCTTGTTAAACTTGTAAATTTCTCTGGGGGACTTGTGAGCGAGGATTTTCTAGACCATTTGGAATTGTCCCTGATAAAGAAGCGGGACAAGGATGAGGCCTAGGAAGACATAAGAAATAAGGCATAAAAAATAAGGCATAAAAAAGCCCACCGTATAACTGGTGGGCGTGAAAATATAAGTCTATTTGGCTGGAACGCCAACACGATTGGGTGTGGTCTTGATTGTTTTAGTGTGCCATTTACCACTAAAGTATATGGCTGTGCCCACAAGGCAAATAAGGAAGTTTGAAGTGATCATGGAGTACCAGACGGCATTTGAACCAAGATCTGTGAACCGCCCAAGTAGGATAATAAGGGGGAGTCTGAAGAACCAGAGTCTGCCCATCATCATTATCATGGCAAAGACAGTGTGACCAGACCCTTGGAAGGTGCCTATAAGAATCTGGTAAATACCCATTAAAGGCAGGGATGCCGTTATAAGTCTGACATAGTAGGTGCCCTGATTGATAACAAGTGGGTCATCAGAAAATATCATGACAATATCCTGTGCAAAATAGAGTATGAGTGATCCCCCTGCAATGAGGACTGCAGTGGTCACTAAGACGCTGGTTTTAACAGCTTCTTTGGCACGCTTTAAATTGTCTGCACCAATGTTTTGACCAACTATGGATGCCAAGGCACTGCCAACACCCATAGCGGGCATGAGTATAAGCCCTGAAATTCTATTGCCGATGGCAAATGACGTGAGTGTGGCTTGACCAAAACCCACTATAAAAATGTTCATAATCATAAATCCAAGAGATGTCATGGATTGTCCAAAGCTGTTTGGAAGTCCCATACGGACAATTTGGGATAAAAAAGTAAAATCAGGTTTTAAATCGCTTATTTCAATATGAAAATCATTTGATCGGTTAAAGAGGGTTAAAACAGCGTATATTCCAAAAACTGCCCGAGCCAAAACCGTTGCAATAGCTGCCCCTCGAAGTCCAAATCCAAAAGTGAACATAAACAAAGGATCTAAAAACATATTGGAAACGGCACTCATGGCACTGATTTTCATAGGTGTGTATGTGTCACCAAGGCCTGTTTTAATGGCTGAGTAAGAAAACATTAAGAACACGGAAGGGAGTCCGAGGAACATAATCTCTAAAAAGGCTTTGGCATTTGTATATAGGGCACCATCAGCTTGCATGAGTCTTAGCAAGGGACCAGTAAAAATGAATCCGATGGAACCAATGGTCACCGCAAGCACAGTGGAGAGGGTTAATATTTGTCCTGCAACCTTTTTGGCTTTTTCATGGGAATCGGCACCAGTATACTGTGAAATAAGGCTCGTACTGGCAAGGGAAAGTCCCATGCCGATGGACATCATTAAAAATATGACAGGCCAAATAAACTGAACAGACGCAATTTCAGTGGTCCCAAGCCATCCGACAAAATATGTGTCGACCAGGTTATAAAGTGTCTGTATGAAATTTGTCAGCATAACAGGGCCGGATAAGACAAGGATGACCTTGAGCATTGGGCCGTGTAGAATTAAGTCTCTTTTTCTTAAATAGTCCACATCTGCACCTCGGTTAGATTTATCTCGTAAAATGACTCTCATATGGTTTGAATAATTCCGCAAATAGATAGGACAATTATAGCATAAAACTATTTTGTCTTCCGAATAATTAGGGAGTCGAAATATATTTGTAACAAAAGCACTCGTGTTATAATAATCATATGAGCTCTATACACAGTAGCTCATATGATAGATCCTAGCCCTTGTTTGTTACATGGTATTTAAGGCGCTTTGATTCTAAGCCCTCTATGAGTGCCTTAGAAGAAGCACTGATATAGAGTTTATTTAAAATGTTTTGTAAGCGCATCATTTAGAGTGTAAGTTAATGATATAGAAAGGATGATAAATATGCCATTAGGACATGAAAATAATGTAATGGGTTCTGTAGTGGACCACCCAGAGGTAAAAGATGCTGTTATGAAAGTTTTGGTTTCTCCAGAAGAAGGTTGGGAAGACAATGTTCTTAGAGTCTTTGAACTGGAACCTGGTGGATACACACCAAAGCATAGTCATGACTGGCCTCATATTAATTATGTGATAGAAGGTGAAGGCACACTTTTCTTAAATGGAAAGGAAAACCCAATTAAGGCGGGTTCATATGCTTATGTACCAAATAACGAACGACACCAGTTCAAAAATGTAGGCGATACAAAGCTGCGTTTTATCTGTATTGTACCTTTGGAGGGACATAAATAGTGAGCAAATACAACTATAAAGACATATCTATGTACTGGGACGCTGTTTTTGATGGTGCTCCCAAGTTCACAGTTGACACCAAAATACCTTACCCGGGTATCATTGATGGACTCAAATGGTTAGGCGATAACGCAAAGCATGTGCTGGACTTTGGGTGCGGGAATGGAAAAGCCCTCATGGTATCAGAAAAGTTCGGTGTGAAATCTGGTCTAGGCATAGACATATCAGCCCGAGGTATTGAAACAGCCAGTGCGGTTGTAAAAGATAGCAAGCTTGACGGAAGATTTTCTTTTGAGAATGGAGGACTGGAAAGTCTTGAGAACTTAGAGGCAGATGTATTTGATGGAGCCATTCTATTCAATATACTGGACAACCTCTATCCTGATGATGCCAAGCACTTGATAGAATCCCTCTCAAGAGTCTTAAAAAAAGGAGCCAGTGTTCTTGTTAAGCTAAACCCGGTCTATGAAGAGGCTGTTTTTGAAGAGGATGAAGACTTTAGAAAAATTGCAGACAACTGTTATGAGGAAGAATCGGGTTTAATCTTCTGGAACATGGACGAGGCCATTATCAATGATCTACTTGAAGGTCACTTTGAATACGTGAATGGCTATGACATTGAAATGAAAGAGTTTGAAACAGTCAACAGGATGTACTGGTTGAAGAAAATATAGCACTGGAGGCGCTCATGGAAAGATACGCTATTATTGACTTGGGGTCCAACTCAGTTAGAATGAATATTGTTCATATTAATAAAGATGGTTCCTATACCTTGTTGGATCAAGCAAAAGAAATGGTGCGTCTTTCAGAAGATATGGGACCTGAAAAAACCTTAAAAGCTGAACCCATGCGACGCACTGTAGAAGCCTTGAAACTCCTGAAAAAACTGTCTGTAGCCTATGGTGCAGACCAGGTGTTTGCCCTTGCAACAGCCGCGGTTCGAATGGCTGAAAACCAGGATGAGTTTCTCAACTTGGTTCGAGACGAAGTTGGATTTGATTTCAAAGTCTTATCAGGAGAAGAAGAGGCCCATTATGACTATATTGGGGTGATTAATACCATCGATATAGACAACTGCCTTATTGTTGATATAGGTGGTGGCTCGACAGAGTTGATTTGGGTTGAGAATCGGAAAGAACGAGCAGCTGTGAGTCTTCCAATCGGTTCAGTTGTTTTAACGGAAAACTACGTGAATGCAGGAAAAAATGGCATCGAGAATGCTATTGAGGCCATACAGTCTTTGTTTAAAGATGTGCCATGGCTTAAAAACTTGAAAGGGATTCCTGTGGTGGGGCTTGGCGGTGTTATTCGTACATTTGCCAAAGTGGACAGAAATCAAAAAGATTTACAGTCGCTCTATCTTCATAATTATAGGGTCTCGCGTAAGTTTTGCGATAAAATGTTTGAAAAAATTTTGGTGTCAGAGCCTTCAGACCTAGGCAAGGTTAGCGGCATCAATAAAAAAAGAGCAGACATTATGGCTGGTGGCGTATTGCCGATTAAACTTATAATGGAAACTCTTGAAGCCCAAGAGTTGATTATAAGCGGGAATGGTCTTCGAGAAGGCTGGTTCTTTAAACAATATGCTAAGGCCAGAAACACACCGATTCAAGTGGACAATGTGCTTGATCATAGTCTTGAGAACATCACCAAGAGATATGATGTCAACATGGCGCATAGCAAGCAAGTGCGTAATCTATCCCTAAAACTCTTTGACAATTTAAAACTGGTTCACGGCTTTACAGATGAGTACAGGAAGCTTGTCCATGCCTCGTCACTGCTTCATGATATAGGCATGCATATAGAGTATTACAACCACCACATTCATGGCTTTTATTTGGCCATGAATTCAAGACTTTGTGGACTTACAAACGAAGAAATCATTGCATGCGCCTATTTAATTGGTATGCATAGGAATGAAAAATTAAAGATAGACCTAAGTCCGTATGAGACAGTGGTCTCAAAGCGAGAATTTCAACGTTTGAGTGACCTGGCGATTTTACTGGGGCTTTCTGAAAAGCTTGATAGAAGTGAGTCGGGAACAATTGAGGATATACAAATTGCCATAGAAGGGTCTAAGGTATCCTTAAGACTTTATGCTGAGCGCCAACCTATTCTTGAAATGGTGGCTGCTCAGGAGTATATAGACAAGTTCAATGACAGCTTTGGTGCAAGCTTGACCATGGAATATGCAGGACCTGCATAAAAACAACCGCTTCTTCAAGTATAATATGCTGGAGAAGCGGTTTTATTTGTTTTGAGCGACTTGTAAAATATCATTAGAGTGCCTTCACCCTATATAGATATTTAAGAATCAGAAACTATGAATGATTATTTGTCTTTTTCCCATTCAACAACAAGGTCTTCCATTTCAGTGATCTCGCATGCATAACGGTAACCTTCCTTAAGTTTCTTTTCGCTTAAGCCCTTGATTTCATTCTTAGTCGGTGGGTTGGCTGTGCCAGAAATTATTTTGACCAAACATTTTCCACATTTGCCCTTGCCCTTGCAAGGGGATTTTATTTTTATGTTTTCTTTTTTTGCAATTTGGAGCAAGGATTTGCCTTTTTTTACTTCAGCCGTTTTTTGAAAGGTAACCTGAGTCATGTTTGATGACCTCCTACTTGATATTTATTCTCATTATAACACGTCTGCAAAGGATACGAAATAGGTATAGTTTAAGTATTTCTTGTTTTCTTTCTCCACACTTGTAAGACCTCTATTTCATACATACCCAGAAATATGGGACATTTTGTCGTTGACATTAAAATAAGAGTGTGATAATTTTTATTCTGTTCTTTTAAATTTGAGACATAATAAAAATAGACCAGTGGCCTAAATGCCACATTTGATTTGTCGCTTGTAAGGTTAAGTGCCTAAAACTCAATAGATGTAGAAAGGAAAATGACTATGCGTTCAGAATCTGTAAAGAACCTTGTCTTTAGTGCGATAGTGGCTGCCCTCTATGCGGCTGTGACAATTGGACTGGCTCCAATAAGCTATGGACCCATTCAATTTAGACTATCAGAAATACTTGTGCTTTTAGCATTTCTTGATAGAAAATACATTCCGGGCCTTGTGCTGGGGTGCCTACTCGCCAATATGTATTCACAACTTGGTGTTATGGATATTGTATTTGGTACATTGGCCACTTATATTAGTGTGGAACTTGTATCAAGAACCAAAAATATTTTTGTGGCCTCTTTGTGGCCTGTCCTTGTTAACGGCGTAATTATTGGTATTATGCTAAATGTTTTATATCAACTGCCCCTTGTTTTGACTATGGCTCAAGTGGCCTTTGGGGAGTTTGTGGTTGTTTCGGTTGCGGGAGTGATCTTGTTTAAGACGGCCATTTTAAAGAATGAAAAGCTTATGGATATTCTTGTTGGTCAGGAATAAACTTCAAGCACTCGATACTAGAATTATTAAGACTGCGAAACCCATTGGTTTCGCAGTCTTAGCATGTAGATGAAATTTGATATACTGTCTTGCAGGATAAAATGTACATTGTTCTTGGACGTTTCCTACAAGTGGTCCTAAGCATTATTGACAAGGCTGAGAAGAAAAGATAGTATATGAGTTGTTGGTAATATACACATAAAATAAGAAGGGAAGCGTTTATGTTAACATCTGAATACTTAAAGGCCCTTGCCGACACAAATACCCTGCGCATTATCAATTTACTGTTAAATAGAAGTTTATGTGTTTGTGAGCTTGAAGCGCTGACAGACCTCAAGCAGTCTAATTTGTCCCGCCATTTGTCAAAGCTTTCCCGAAGTGGGATCATTTCAAGAAGCAAGGAAGCTCAGTGGGTGTTCTACTCCATTTCGGAAGCCTTTATGCATGACCATGCTTTGCTTTTAAGTTATTTGAAAGATCAATTTAGGTCTGACCATGTTTTTATTCAAGACAGCAAGAGATTTGAAATTTTCAAAGAACGGGAAATGAATTGTGACAATATAACTCAGCAATTGGACATATTAAAGATATAAAGACCCTTGGGGTCTTTCTTAAAAAAAGCATATGAGTTATGGATCATGCACTCGTGTATGGATTTGTTTCATTTATCACAGATGTGAAATTAGATGGATTGTCTTATTTTGGGGACTTGCAGCATGCCATTTTGATGTATTACCCAAACTAACGCTATAATTACAATAAGGAGTGTAACGATGAATATTACATTTTATGAACCGCCAATGTGTTGCCCAACAGGTGTTTGTGGACCAAGTGTAGACGGTAAACTCGTTAAGCTGGTGGAACAAATATCGGAACTGGAGAGTAAGTTTGACGGCTTAAAGGTTGATAGGTTTATGATATCTACAAATCCATTTAAGTTCAGAGAAAATCCAGAAGTTATGAAATTGGTCAAGGAAGAAGGTAAAACAGTTTTGCCTATTACGACTATCAATGGGAAAGTGATTAAGCACTCTGAGTATCCGACTATGGAAGAAATGCTTGAGCATTTAGAATAATAGAGGTGAGATCATGGCAACTAAATTTGTGTTTTACTCAGGCAAGGGTGGTGTAGGAAAGACTTCTATGGCTTGTACAACTGGGTTTCATTATGCTGATATGGGCTTAAAAACCCTTCTGGTCACCACAGATCCAGCCGCCAATCTATCGGATGTTTTTCATCAAGAGATTGGACATAAAATTACTCAAATTCATGGTGTGGATAATTTATTTGGTATGGAAATAGACTCGAATGAAGCCACAAGAGAGTATAAGGAACGGTCTTTGGCGCCTCTTCGAGAACTCTTTGATGAAGAGTTTGTCAAGGTTGCTGATGAACAACTCAGTGGTCCATGTACGGAAGAAATGGCTTCTTTTGATAAGTTCATTGACTATATGGATCAGGATGAATACGATGTTGTTGTTTTTGATACTGCACCTACAGGACATACAATACGTCTATTGGAACTGCCAGTTGACTGGAGTAAGCATATTGATGACGCTTCAAAGGGGAGTGGACAGACTTGCATGGGTCCAGTTGCTCTAATTCAGGACAGTAAGGCCAAGTACGACATGGCTATTGAAAAATTACGAAATCCCAGTGTAACAGAGTTCATATTTGTTATGCAGGCAGACGAAGCCAGTTACAATGAGACAAAGAGATCCATAGATGAGATAGAGACCCTCGGTATAAAAACGACTGGCGTGATCGTAAATGGGCTTATACCTAAAGAAGAAGCCTTAGGGCCTTTTTTCAAAAGAAAATATGAGCTACAGCAGGACTATTTAAAAAGAGTAAAGGCTGAACTGAAGAATGTTTCGATTAAGACCATGGACCTTTTTTCAGAGGAAGTTAAGGGCACAGTCATGTTTAGACGTTGTCGTGAAAAACTCTTTGATACTGCATACGAAAACAGAGAACTTGTGGAATCGAAAGATTTAATGGAGAGCCTGTTATTCCCCATTAACGGTCAGCAAAGAAATATATTCTTCTCTGGAAAAGGAGGCGTTGGTAAAACGTCCATAGCCTGTGTAACCTCTGTATACACTGCTCGAAAGGGATATAAAACACTTTTAGTGACCACAGATCCGGCTGCGCATATAGGCCAAGTTCTTGATAGACCCGTGACGGATCAAGTTAGACCTATTGAAGGTCTTGATAATTTATATGCTGTAAAGATCGATCCGAAAGTGGCTTCACAAGTTTACAAAGAGTCTGTTTTAGCTGATGCGAGAAAAAAGTTCAATGAACAGACGGTTTTAACCATAGCTGAAGAAATGAACTCCCCATGTACTGAGGAAATGGCAGCTTTTCAGAAATTTCTAGACTACGCCCTTGATACAGCCTATGATGTGGTAGTGTTTGACACGGCTCCAACTGGGCACACTTTAAGACTGCTTAATTTACCGATGGACTGGAGTAAGCAGCTGGAGTTCAAGGCCGGCGAGTCAACAGAAATTAGCGATGAAGATATTGCTGAAATGAAGCGCTTTGATTCTGTCATAAGCATGTTGAAAGATGAAGATAGAACAACCTTCTCTTTTGTCGTTTATCCTGAAAAAACGCCTATTGTTGAGGCCTATCGGGCATCCAATGAACTCGGTGCTCTGGGCATTCAAACAAGATTGCTGATATCCAACTTTAACATTCCCCTGGAAGAAGCCAGAAGCTCTTTTTTTAGAAATAGGCGAAAAATGCAGTTGTCTTACTCCAGTGAGATCGTGGAGTCCTTTAATGAAGCCGAGGTTGTTGAAGTCCCTCTTTATGCTGAAAGCATTAAAGGGATTGACATGCTCAAAGCAATTGGAATTCAGATATTTGGAGAATAATGACCAATTAGAAGTATGCATATCATAAAATAAGTCATGGGATAAAAACATCTAACTCTTAGTTAAACGACTTGCAAAATATCATTCAAGAACCCTCGTCATATCCTATATAGATATTTAAGAATCAAAAATTCTATACAGGGTATGGCGAGGGTATAGATCTGTAATTTTGCATGCGCCTAAGTTAGGTGTTTTTTTATATTCTAGTTTGAAGAGTGTCTCTGTTTTTGAATATTTCTATGGATGGGCTGTATATTGAAAATGTGGAAGTGCATGTTCCAAAACATTACAAAATCCCAATAAGCAGATTAATGAAATAAACTGTATGATAATAGATAATTCAAACTATTTGTTCAATTTTCGTTGAAGACTACGATGAAATTGAGATATAATCAGAATAAATATAATAGAATTCGACATTTTTTGATATTAACATTTCATATTTTAATGGTTAACGCAGAAAATAATGGGTATGTGTTCTACGTTGCAATTTTATAAGTATGTGGGAAGGTTTGGAGACATGCGGGGGAAATTTAAATTTTCAACAGTAATAGCATCAGTTGTTGTGGTCACATTTGCAGTTTTTATAGCATTTGTTATGATGATAATTTCTTATGCGACAAAAACAGCTTACCAAGTGGAAGAAGACACAACTTATGAAGAAGTTGTTCGACTCGATAAAATTCAAATGGAAACTGAAGTCAAAGAAATTGTAGACTATATCCATTTGGCAGAAGAAAAAGCTTCTGAGGATATACGCCTTGAGTTAAAGAGGCGGGTTCGTGAAGCCTACAACATAGCAGATCAAATTTATAAAGACAATTTAGGACAGCTGTCGCAAAGAGAAATTGAAGGGAAAATAGCAGAAAGTTTAAGAGACTTTCGTTATGATGAAGGCAAAGGCTACTTGTTTATGGATAGATTCGATGGTGAAGTCATGCTCTATCCTGTACAACCTCAAACAGAAGGAACCAACATTCTCAATTTAAAAGATGATTTTGGTAACTTTGTCATAAGGGATGAAATCAATATTGCAAAAACAATTGGTGAAGGCTATGCTGAAGGACACTGGATTAAGCCAGGGCAAACATCTGATGCAGGCTCTTTAAAAATCTCTTATATTAAAAGATTTAGAGACCAAGATTGGTATATTGGAACAGGTTTATATGAGGACGATTATATAAAGACCGTGAAAGCCTCCGTTTTAAGAGACCTGAGTCAGTTTAAAAAGGTTGCAAAAGGCCATATGTTTTATGTGGCCAACAAAGAGGGCAAAATACTCCTAAAAGGCAAAGATATTCTTTCAGACGAGCAGCATTTAGAAACTTCTAAATTGTTGAAAGCGAAAGAAATGAACAGCGGTGGATTCCTAGAAGATGTCGAGGCTCTTGAAGGCAGTGACCCGATTTCCTTGACTTATCTGTACCAAGTGGATTCATGGAAATGGATTGTTGGCATAGAGTCAGAACTGAGTGAGAATATTAGTGAAAGCAAGGCCTATTATTTAGAAGAAGTCATGAAGGGATTCACATATATAATTGTGTTTTTAACCTTGTTGACCTTGACTTTATTTGCAGTTATGATGCGTTTTGTCTCGAGACGCTTAAATGTGTGTTTTGACTATTTAAAAGAAGTTATAAAGCACCGAAAAGTGGATGAACTTGATGGAGCATTTTGCTTTAAAGAGTTTGAAGATTTTGCAAAGCAAATTGAACACGTTCCAAATGAGAGCACAAAGTCAAAATCACTTGTTCAAAATTCAAACACCTTTTCCGACAAGCCCGTTGAAACGCTGATGGAATGTGAAGCTGTTTGTGTGGGGCTTATTCAGAACCTTAATGATGTCATGGCCTCTGATGATGTGAGTAAAATGACAGAGGTCAGGCTAAACCAAATTGGAATCGGCATGATGTCTGTTCGCAAGTTTCTATCAAAAATGAGCCAGATTCAAGAAAATGTAGCACCTGAAGAAACTGAGCTGAATTTAGAGTATATTCCACTTAAGGCACATCTCGAACAGGTTATGAAACTGATCATTAATGAATATAGCGACAGGTCCATAGAGTGTAAAATCATATGCGATAGTGATTTAATCGTTTATACAGACCCCTTGATTGTTTCTCAGATCATTACCCACTTGGCGACCAATGCGGTCAAACATGGATTCCATGCAGATACCCTGGGTGTGATAACCATTGAAGTTATTTATGATGTGGATTACCTCAGAGTCTACTTTAGTGATAACGGCAAGGGGATGGGGCAGAATATTCAAGAAAGAATTTTCGAACCTTTCTATACGACTTCAGGCATGCAAGGGGACATAGGAATGGGTCTTTCAGAGGTATACACATTTGTTAACAACGTTCTTGGTGGGGCAATAAACTGTTCTAGCCGTGAAGGCTATGGAACAGACTTTTTCATTGATATTCCAGGCAATGGTCCTGGTTTATGGTTTGAAGAACCAAAATCAGAGGAGAAAACAAGCTAGATGGTTTAAGCACAAAAATTAAAAGCCACAGGATATGCCTTATAGAGGCCGGTCCTGTGGCTTCTTGTTTTATGAATCTATGGTTAGGAAGATGCATAGTGGCTCATGTCACTTCCTAAGTATTTCAAAAGCCAAGCTGACATCTTCGCGGTTGGCAATAAGGAAAACCTGGTTGCCGCTGGTGATTCTTGTACTGCCCCTGGGAATAATGAGCTCATCAATGTCTTGGTCGAATATTCCAGCTATCAGACAGTTTTGGGGAAAGTCAGGGCTCGAGGCGATCTCACTTACGGTTTTACCAGATATTTTGCTGGCCTCTGGTATGGTGACAATACTCACTTCCGCTTTGCCCCCTCTCAGGGAAACCACACGCCTTATCTCAGGATTATCTATATCCCATACGAATTTTTTAACCATCATTTGGACCGTACCACCTATATTTGTTGCCCCAGCAAGGCGGTAGGCTTCCTCGTAATCAGGATCGTGCATACGTACAAAAATATTTTTCACACCGAAATTTTTTGCAAGCAGTGCGAATAATAGATTGTCTTCATCCCTTGGCATAACCGCCAGGGCATAGTCACATTTTTCTATGCCTGCATCTTTTACCACGCCAATATTCGTGGCGTTTCCATGAATGCTGACAGCCCCATATCTGGAGTAAATTTGCTCACAAGCGGATTTTTTACTGTCTATGACAACAATGTCATGGGATTTACTAAGTGACTTTGTTATGTTACGGCCTACGATACCGCCACCTGCAATAATGATATACATAGATAACCTCCTTATCGGCTGAGAGACCGCCAGGCTTTTCTTTGAAAGAGAACAAACATTGGGAGCATTTCTAAACGTCCAGCGAGCATGCCGAATATATAGGTGTATTTAATGATAGGGGACAGGGTGGACATTTTTTCAACGCTAAAGTAGAAAGGCCCCATATTTCCAACGGCGCTTGCCATACCTGAAATAGCCTCAAAAGCACTCAGGTCTGAGAAAAAGGCAGTTATAAGAGCGCCTATGAGTATGAGTACAATCCAAATGTATAGTAAACCAGCAATTTTAAGGACCTCATTGTTTTCAATCGGTGTGCCATTGAGTATGACTGGCACAGTGGCCCCACGGGGATAATACACCTTGCGAACTTCTCTTTTGTAGAGCTTGGATATTATAAGGGTTCTTACTATTTTAATGCCGCCGGCTGTTGACCCCACACAGCCGCCAATGACCATTAGGACAATAAAAAGTTGCTTGGCAACAGGTGGGAAAAATGCGCCGCCAATATCTGCGGTGCCGTACCCCGTTGATGTAATAAGAGAAACCACTTGAAAAAGACTGGTTCGTAGATTGATTTCGAAGTCAGGACCACCAGACTGAGCCACATAAATTGAAATGAGGATCAAGGTGGTGAAAAGCAAGATGATTTTAAGATAGCCACGGGTTTCTTCATCAGAGGTGAAAAGGGAAAACTGCCTGGTTAACCAGTAGTAATGCATGAGAAAATTCATCCCTCCCAAGGCCATGAAAAATATGATGGTGTATTCAATAAGTCTGGCGTTTTTATAGCCTTGCAACGCATAGAAACCAATGCTGGCATCGTGATTTGAAAACCCGCCTGTGGACAGGGCTGTAAGTGAATGGATAAGAGCATCAAACACAGGCATGCCCAGGGACTTTAAAAGTATAAATTGTATCAGGCTAAAGAGGGCATAAATCCCCCAGAAAATCTTTATGGTTCGAAAGATGTTTGGGACAGGTCGAGAGGTGCTTATTTTGTGGCTCTCTGCCGCAAAGAGTTGCCATATATCCCCCTCATTTTGGAAGGTTACAAATAAAAAGAAAGTTAAAATGCCAAGACCGCCGACCCATTGAATGAGACCTCTCCACAATAATATGGGAGTGGGCATGGTATCAAGGCCTGTGAAAACTGTAATGCCGGTTGTGGTAAAACCCGAAACAGATTCAAAAAAAGAATCTACAAATCTTGCATTAATACCAAATAAAAAGGGTAAACCACCTATTAGGGATACGAAAATCCATGCTAGAGCGCAAAGAATCATCCCACCAGAAAGTTTGAGCGGGGTATTTTTTTCAGGCTTTTGCAGTATACACAGGGTTCCTACAATAAAAGCTATAAATAGGGTATAGAGAAAGGACTGTATCACCTGCTTTGAAGCCTTTGTGACAAGGCTAAAAACAAGGGGAATAGTGAGCAGTGCAGCCAGGATTAAAAACAACCAGCCCAGCAAATGTATAATCTTTCTTAGTCGAGTGTTCAAGGCGCACCTCCTTTATTATATTAATACGATTTTTTTGGTCTTCTTAACCATATATGTCGATCTGAACCCGTTTGCCAGCCTGTACTTTTGACCCCTTAAAAAGATAAAAGCTTGGTGCGTGAAAAAAGCGTCGATAATAGACTAAAAAGATATACTTTCCTATTGACCTTTATGGAAAACATTGTTATAGTAAATGTAACGGATACAAAAATGAAATGAATATTTGAATGATAAAGATAAACAAACGTATGAATGGAGGATTTTAAAATGAGAAAAGGCGAAATCACTTTTGCAGGTAACCCAATGACACTTCGTGGTGAAGCGGTTAAAGAGGGACAAAAAGCACCAAACTTTACTGCTCTTAAGCAGGATCTATCACCATTTGATTTTTATAAGGACACAGAGAACAAGGTGAAGATCATATCGATTGCACCATCCATTGACACAGGTGTATGCTCGCTTCAAACAATTCGTTTTAACGAAGAAGCTGCAAAACTTAAGGATAGTGTTCAAATCGTTACAGTAACAGTTGATCTTCCATTTGCACAAAAAAGATATTGTGCGGCTGAAGGCATTGAAAATATTGACGTGGTTTCAGACCACAAAGATCTTGATTTTGGTGACAAGTATGGTTTTGTTATAGATGAATTAAGACTGCTGACACGCGGTATTGTTGTTGTAGATAAAGACAATCAGATCAAATATGTTGAGTACGTTGGAGAAGTGACTGAACATCCAGATTACGACAAGGCTCTGGAAGTTATCAACCAGCTTGTTTAATAAACTTGACGATTTGAGTGGGATATGCTAAGCTTAAAGCGAAAATTTGATACATTCTTCAGGGCAGGGTGAAATTCCCGACCGGCGGTAAAGTCCGCGAGCCGAAAGGTTGATCTGGTGAAATTCCAGAACCGACAGTAAAGTCTGGATGGAAGAAGAGATGTACTTTTACGCATATTCTGTAAAAGAAGAAGAAACAATCCGTCCCTGAAGATAACTTCAGGGACTTTTTATGTTTAATCGTTCTTAGATGAGCGATTTTCAAAATTTCATTCAAGAACGCTCTCTATAGCATATAGATATTTAAGAATCAAAATTCTATATATCTTAGAGCGAGAGCCTATATTGGTAATTTTGTAAGCGCCTAAAACATAAAAGCCCTGAGTGAAACAAACGCATTTATTTATTATACTTAGCCGATTGCATATTGAAACGTCATGGCATCATTAGAGCCAAATAGATTTATTTGAAGCAGCTGGCTATCAATGCAAAACACACACTTAGGAGGCCTTTTTAATGAATCGTCAGTCGTCAGTTAATTTAATGGTGAAAATTGCACTACTCAGTGTGATTTCATTTGTCATCATGTTTATTGAGTTTCCACTCCCGCTCTTTCCACCCTTTTTAAAGATTGATATGAGTGATATCGGAGCACTGGTTGGAACGTTTGCATTTGGTCCTTTAGCAGGCATAGCTATTGAACTGCTCAAGAACATTCTGCATCTTATGCGAACTTCAACAGGTGGTGTTGGTGAACTTGCAAACTTTATTGTTGGGGCGGCACTTGTTGGACCAGCGGGTTTAATTTATGCACGCAATAAGACTATGAAATCAGCCTTGTTGGGATTAGGTGTGGGCACTTTGGTGATGGGGCTTGTGGGAGCCTTTGCCAACTACTACATCTTAATACCATTTTATGCCAATTTTATGCCGATCGATCAAATCATTACAATAGCACAAGCGGCCAACTCTCTAATTGTAGATTTAAACTCATACATCCTATATGCGGTGATTCCTTTTAACATTTTGAAAGGCATTGTTGTAAGCATTTTAACCCTGCTTATATACAAGCGCATTTCACCACTTTTACATGGACACCAGGCGTAATATAGGCGCATATTAAAAAGAAATACTTCAACCCGGGCATGCATTTTAAGACATGAACCGGGTTTTTCTATGGGCACTTGGCCATTTGAAAAGGATAGAAATGCAATCGCAATGGCTATGGAGAAAATGCACTGTTATAATAGAAGAGTGTTTTATAGACAAGTGTTTAATGAGACTTAAGAAACTTTGGAAGGAGTAGGCTAATGCCCTCTATAAATGCCATAGATAAAAAGTACAGGCTCTTAGAAATTCTAATGACCCTTATGCTATTCATATTTGCCCTTCGGTATGATTCTATACATTTTCCAAGAACCTATTATTTTATATTTGGATTTTTTGGGTTTGTTGGACTGATTGTTCTTCGTATGCAGACAGACAAAGTGGCCTTAACGCGGGGGGCATATCTGGCAAGTGTCTTTCTGGTCATGTTGCTGGAGCACAATTCAAGATATATCATTAACTATTTTATACATGTGCTTTATGTCTTGCTCATTATTGAAATGGCAGTGGCCGTTCGAAAGCGTTCTGACCTTTGGGTGGGCATGGTTGTTATATGTGCGGGCATGTATAAGTATGTGAACTTAATTCAGTACAGACCGGCTATTTCCACTTATGCAGAAGCCACATTTTTTATGTTGCTCAATATAATGAGTTTGGTGGTTATTGCTTTAATGCTAGGCCTTCGCGAAGAACAGGATAAACTTATCAAGGCCAACAATAAACTAGAGGCTTATTCAAAAGAAGTTCAAAAACTAACCGAAGTCAAGACACGGGCAGATATAGCCAGCCGAATACATGATGGTGTGGGTCATAATTTAACAGCTCTCATCATGCAACTTGAAATGACCAGCCACCTCTTTGAAAAGAGTCCCAACCAAGCAAGGGAACAGTTGGAAAGGGCTAAGGAAACGGCTAGAGACAATCTGGTAAAAGTTCGTCAGGCTGTTAAAACTATGGATGGGGGCTCTACTGGTCCCGACATTGAGACACTTATTCGGGAATTTTCCAATAAGACAGGACTAAAGATTTCCTGGGAAATCGACCACAAGCTCCTGAACGATTCCAGTCAAAAGGAATGTGTGTATCGGGCTATACAAGAAGCCATGACAAATGCCCTCAGGCATGGCAAGGCCAGTGAAATGTGGATTCAATTAAAAGTGTCACGTGACAAGGAAAACTTTTTTGACCTGGTCATTAGGGACAATGGCACAATCGAAAAAATACCCGATCCGGGGTATGGAATAGGCAAAATGACACAGCGTTTTGAGTCTCTTGATGGAGCTGTTGAATTTGAAATAGAGTCAGGCCTTATAGTGAAGGGCTCTTTGCCAATAAAGCCAAAGGGGGCTGAAAACCGTGATTAAAGTGGCAATAATTGATGATCAAAAAATACTAAGTGAGGGACTGAAAATGATCCTTTCATCAGACCCAGACATAGAGGTTGTCGGCACAGGTGAAAATGGCAAGGAGGCCATTGGTCTTTGCAGAGCCTATTTGCCAGATGTTGTTCTGATGGACATACAAATGCCCATTATGAATGGGGTGGAGAGCACAAAAATCATTAAAGCAGAGTATCCATCGGTCAAGGTAATTGTCTTAACCACTTTTGATGATGACAAATTTATATTTGAAGCCATTAAAAGTGGAGCTTCAGGCTATTTGCTTAAGGACACACCGCCAGACAAAATAGGTGAGGCCATAAAAACTGTACAGTCCGGGGGCGCTCTGATTCAGCCTGATGTTGCAATAAAGGTCCTTGACCAGTTTTCAAAACTAGCTAAGGGAGAAGAGGGGATCAAGACCCCAAATCAAGAATGCTTTAAAGTGTTAACCCACCGTGAAAAGGACATTGCAGAACTTGTTGGTCAAGGGCTCAATAATGCAGAAATCGCTGAAAAACTCTTCTTGAGCGAAGGAACAATAAAGAACAATTTGACCAAAATACTTGATAAGTTAGGTCTTCGAGACCGGACGCAGTTGGCTATATTGGCTGTTAAACAGGGCTTGGTTGATCGGTAATTAATTCCAAAGAGCTTAGAAACATATTGCTTTTTTGTCTCTCTGGCAGTAGAATGACAGTAATGTAATTCTACAAGAGAGGGTGATGGTTATGAAGCAGAAAAAAATGTTAGGTATAGCAGCCATTATGACGGCCGTAATTCTCTGGGGTATATCCTTTGTCAACATACGTGTTGCAGTTGAAGTGATCCCAGCAATGACACTAGGAGCACTTCGGTTCATCATAGCGAGTATACTTCTATATGGCATTATGAAATTTAAAAAGGAAGATTTTTCAGTGGCAAAAGAAGACTATTTGAATGTTTTTGTTGCTGGAGCTTTCGGTATAACAATTTATTTCTATTTTGAAAACAATGGTGTGAAATACACCTCAGCATCTGCAGCATCACTTATCATTGCAAGCATTCCTGTGTTTTCGGTTATTATTGAAAACATATTTTATAAAAAGCCAATCACCAAGGTGGCTGTGGCCAGTCTCCTTTTGTCAGTGGTAGGCGTTTGTATGGTTGTTGGTCTTGATCTACAGGCTCTTCTTGGTTCAGGATATTTAAAGGGCTACCTAATGATGGGGGGCGCCGTTGTGGCATGGGTGGCATATTCAGTGTCCTCAAAACCTCTGTTTGGCAAGTACAATGCCCTTCAACTTTTGTTTTGGCAGTCTATTATCGGACTGGCGTGTTTTATTCCATTTGCACTAATTGAAAATACGGTTTGGGCGGATGTGACAAATGAAATATGGGTGCATGTGGCTATACTAGGTGTGTTTGCATCAGCCATTGGCTTTTATGTCTACCTGTATGCCCTCGATGTGTTGGGAATAGGTGAGTCTTCATACTATTTAAACCTGATTCCAGTTGTAACAATAATTGTAGGGTATTTCTATCTAGGAGAAACCCTAGGCCCTCTACAACTTTTAGGTGGAGCAACAATTATTGTGTCCGTACTTTTAGTCTCTTCAAAGCTCAACAAGGTACCAGAGCATGCAGAGGCCAAGTTGGTTAAGGAATCGGCCTAATATAGAATAGACATATCTATAAACGCCAGCCTATTGGACGGAATTTCACGTTTGTACCAAAGGCATAAGACAAAGTATATAAGCAATACTATTAAAGTCCGTGAAAGACGACGAAGCAACTTGTTAGAAAGACATTTTACAAGTGCTTGTGTGTTCTTTATTCACGGATTTTTTTGCATCCATAAGGGGTGTTCAAGTGGCTTCAAAATCTTATGAGGATAAGGGCTGGTTCTCATCTTACATAAATAGTGCAAAAAGTCACGTATAAATAAGGGTAAGATGCCAGAAGTGTGCAGAATAAGAGGACAATAACTCGTATAATGGATATATAAATGATGAAGGAGGTAAGACATATGAAATTTGAAAGCATATATTCAACCATAAGGGAAATGGCATCAAAGACAATTGCCCTACTAACGGTGGTCGTCATATTAACAGCCCTTTTGACAACAGCGTGTACAGAAAACACCTTGGAAGACTATAAGTCTGCACTGGAAAAAACAGAAAACATTCAACGTGGGAAAACCCACACTGACCTTGAACTCCAAATGAACTTTGAGATGGACGGCCTGGATGAGGAGGAAGCCCGTCAGCTGAAATCCTTTGAAAATATTAAATATGAGGGGACAAGCAGTTTTGACTATACTGGAGATCAGGCCAAAGTGGAATCCATCAATCTTCTAAGTTTGGGTGGTCTGGGCATGAACTTTGATTACTATCAATTAGGAGACGAGATGGCCCTATATATCCCTATGCTTGGGAAATTCTTAAATTTGACAAGTCAAGACATTGATAAACTCTCAGAAGACACTGATAATCTAGGAAAAATAGCAAGTTTGCAGTTGACAGACGAAACGGTACAGGCGCTTGAAAATGTATGGAAGCAAACCTTTGAGGCTGACGAAGTCATAAAGGGCGAAGATAGCATTATGGAAACCCCTGAAGGAGATGTGCGTGTCGTAAAATTCACCATAGAACCCGATAAAGAGAAATTAAAGGATTTTGTGAAAAAGACGACAGAAATTATTGTAAAAGATGAAAACATACAGGCTGAGTTTGGTGAGATGTCCTTTGATAATGGCAAAGTTCTAAAGGCAGAAGATTTTCTTTCGGGCCTGGATGACGCTATGGAAAAGTGGCAAGTTCAAACATTTAAAGTGGTGGATTTCATAGATGTGGACGGCTACATTGTTCAGACGACTGTGAACATATCCATCAAAATGGATATTGATATGCCGGGAGCTCCAAATGCTTTCAATATGACCCTGGAAACCACGAATTATGAAATTGAAAAGAATCAGTCCATTGACTTTCCAGAACTTACAGAAGAAAATTCTTTATCAATTCAGGAACTTGAGCAGGGACTGCCATCAACTTACGAGAATTTAATAGAGTAGACAAGAAGAGTATATAAGTGAGGCCAGAGCTCTGGGCTGAAGACACACAATATAAAGGACGTGAGGATATGGCACTTTTACAGGTTAAAGGATTATCTAAATCATACGGAAGGTTAAAGGCAGTGGATAATATAAGTTTTTCGGTGAATGAAGGAGAAATAATTGGTCTGCTTGGTCCCAATGGGGCGGGCAAATCCACGACTATCTCCATGATTTCAACACTCCTAAAACCAGAATCAGGAGAAATTCTCTACAAGGGAGAAGACATTGTAAAAAATCCCAAGGCCATTCAAAAAGAACTGGGGATAGTGCCACAGGAAATTGCCCTTTACCCCACCCTGTCTGGTTATGACAATTTGAAATTTTGGGGACAGGCTTATGGCTTATCTGGTGATAAACTGAAAAAACGAATTGATGATGTTTCACAAATTATTGGCATAGATGAACGTTTGAAAGATAGGGTGGAAAATTACTCTGGCGGCATGAAAAGACGGTTGAACATTGGAGCAGCCCTTCTTCATGAACCAGAGCTCCTTATTATGGATGAGCCAACGGTGGGTATTGATCCCCAATCAAGAAATCATATACTGGATACGGTTCTCAAGCTCAATAAAACAGGCATGACCATTATTTACACGAGTCATTACATGGAGGAAGTGGAATACCTCTGCCGTAATATTCATATTATGGACATGGGGCATGTCATTGCATCAGGGGCGCAAGACGAGCTTGTTGACATCGTTGAAGGGCAAAGAAAGGTTATTTTTGAGTTTGAAAAATCCACTGAAGCCCTCGTGGAGGCCTTGGGCAATATAAAAGGCGTTGACAAGGTCCAGCAAAGTGGTGAGGCGATTACGCTCTATACCAACAACGGGAAAACCCTTATACAAGATGCCCTAAACATTGCTATGAAAGCCGGGGTGTCTGTGGAGTCAGTTGATGTGGTTAAACCCAATCTTGAGACTGTATTTCTCCATTTGACAGGAAAAGCCTTAAGGGACTAGAAAGGCGGACATTATGAAAATTAGACATATTCTTCTTAGAGATCTAAAAGTACTATTAAGCGATAAGAAGAATCTTGCAGTTATACTGGTCATGCCTATTATTTTAACCTCTATTCTCAGCTTTGCCTTAGCGGGTGTGTTTGGTGATGACCCAAGTGTTCCAGAATTTAAAGTGGCAATTGTAAAGGGGTATGAAAGCCAGCCTGCAAGTCAAGCCATAGACGAGGCTCTCGGGAATAATCTACTGGGAGACTTCTTGCCTGCAGATGTGAAAAAAGACATCATGGCAAATGCAGAAGATCTGGATATGGAGAAAATATTCTTTGAAGATTTTCTAGGGCATGAAGATATTAAAGACATGATGCATCATGAAATTATGACTGAAGAAGAGGCCTTGAGAAAACTTGAAAATGATGAGCTTTCTGCAGTGATTCTATTACCTGAGAATTTTCTTAGAGCGTCTTATGCAAATATGCTTACAACCTATCAAAGCAAAATAGATATTGAAATTATTAAAAACCCAGAAAGAAGTGTGACCTCCAGCATAGCGGCTTCCATCGTGGAGGGCTTTATGCAAAGAATGTCGGCCTCGAATATTCGCAAAAATATAGCTGTGGAAACTTTTCTTTCGGCAGACATACACACAAGTGAAATGAATGACAGAGGGCATATAAATAAACTTGTGAATCAGTCATACAGTCAAGACTTAAACTTAACCTTTTATGACGAGACAGCCACAGGTGGACAAGGAATCAGCAGCAAGAGTTATTACTCAGTCAGTATGCTGACCCTCTTTTTACTCTTTAGCGCAGGACGAGGCAGTTATATGCTTCTTGAAGAAAAAAGGGACTTCACATATCAAAGAATGTTATCAGCTGGTATAACAAGGTGGCGAATACTGAGTGGAAAATTTCTTGTCATATTTGTTCTTTCCTTGGTTCAGTTATCTATTTTAATTACCTATTCAAGGGTTGTGCTGGGAGTTACGTGGGGCAATGTGTCCTCTCTGATTATCGTCAGTTTGTTCACAGCTTTTGCTGTATCAGGTCTTGGAACCTTACTTGCAGTTATAACTTTCATATCTGATAAAACCCGTATTGCCAGTTTATTTGAATCGGTTATTTTTCAAATAATGGGCCTTCTTGGAGGCGCATATATTCCTATCGAGGTTTTACCAAGTGAGATTCAAAGTCTTAGTCAGGTGCCTTTAAATGGCGTGGCCCTCAAAGCCTTCCTGGCTATTATGACAGGTTCTAACATTCGCAATATAAGCCACCTGCTTGTTATATTGACACTGAACGGTCTTGTATTTGCAGGTGTAGGAATTGCCTTGATGCGAAAGAAAGGGGAGACAAAACATGTTGGCAGTGATCAAGCTCAGGTTACTGGGGCTTAAAGAAGACTATAAAATCATGCTGGTCATGGCTGTGCTTGCCCTTGGAATGGTTTATGCATTCTCCGCCGGTGGAGGCACCTATGAGAGGGTCGTTCATATTACAGATATGGATCAATCTGAAGTTTCAAAGCAGTTCATACGTGAGCTCAGCCAGGAAAAAGAATACAAGGTCAATGTAATTGGTGAAAAAGAGGGACGACAAGCTATAGCGGATGGAGAGGGGCTTGCCCATATTATTCTTCCCAAAGACTTTGAAAGATCCCTAAGCAGGAACGATCTGGCTCTTGCATTTATCAGCAGTAAAAATGATGTTGATACCATGGGCCTAAAAAATACAGTGAGAGGCATACTCACAAACCTTCATGCCAATTTGATCTTTTCTCAAAAAACGGCCAGTCAAATAGGCTCTATCAAAGAAAATATAGACGAAGAAAAACTTTCTCAGGCCTTATATGAAAAGATAGAGAAAAGATATAAACTACAAAATCCTTACACAATTTCTGAAAAAAGTCTGTCGGGCGGGTGGTCAAGACAAGACCAGATCCTTCACAATTTCATTGGATTCGCCCTGCTCTTTTCAGCTTACTCCATAGTCTTTGGCATTGGTGAAATACTCAACGACAAAGCCTATCATACATGGGACCGTTTGTTGCAGACGCCGGTTTCAATAGGAAAAATTCTTTTAGGCAACACATTCACAACGCTTCTGGTTGGCTTCATTCAAATGGCCATAATATTCATTGGTGGACAGGTTCTCTTCGGCATTGAGATCGGTGATCACCTGGTCCTAGTCCTGATCACAGGCTTTGCCTATATATTTTCCTTAACAGGCTTAGGCCTGTTCCTAGCCAGCATATTGAAAAATCATTCACAACTTTCTGCTGTGACACCTATTTTACTGACATCCTTCGCTATGCTTGGAGGGTGCATGTGGCCACTTGAGATAGTCACATCAAAAATCCTTCTGGGACTCAGTTTTATAACACCTCACCGCTGGGCCTTTGAAGCCCTTGAAAGCATTATGATAAGAAATCTGGGATTTAATGATATTGTTATGCCTCTGTCTATACTCATAATCATGGGTTTGGCACTCATTGCTGGCGGGGGCTATATGGTTGGAAAAGCCCAGGCCAGATAGATAAGACCTTATGGGCATCATGTGTTTAAGAAAGCAAGCCGCTGGGAAATCAGTTTAAAGGGCTTGCTTTTTTACAGTAAAGAAGAGTCTTAAATATCTTAGAATAAAACTGGATGAGGCACTGTTTTTTGCCGATACTTATATTAGGTAAACCAGTGGCCTTGTTTGTGCTTGTAGGGCTTGGTCCCAGCGTCAAGTGAGAGGCAAGGCAAAAAGCCTGAATAGAACTCAGCAAATGGAGTGAGTAAATTGAAAATTATTGATCGGCTTTTTCAATCCAATATATTTAAGAACCAAGATACGGCGAAGTCGGTAAAGGCGGAATCATCTCAATCTGGAGACGATCCTTTTGCTGTGTTTAAAAACGCTAAGACACCAGGTATGGATAGGGTGGGCAACCTACTTAGAAAACTTGATCATCCTGTGTCAGATTCTGAAGCGGCATCGATTGAACGCTTTGTGAAAGATGGATCTGGAAGCATGGAATCAAAACTTGAAACCATACACTGGGCGGCCGACAAAGGCGTTGAAATGACAGATAAGAACCTATCAGCCATTCAGGAAACCATGAACACACAGAGGAATGAAGCAGATATGATTGAGACCCTCGCTGGAACAAAAGAAATCACAGAAGGGGAAGCAAAAGACATTCTTGAAAAGATAAAAAAAGACCCCAATATACCGAGTGCAATCAAGAAGAATATTCAAAGGGCCATTGAATCGGGCATGCCCCTTAACAAGGTCCTTGTGAATGCAGTTGAAAATTTGGTTCATGTGAAAATTGAGCTCAAGGGATCTGTGGTGTTTATTGAAAATTCGAGTCAAGGTGGCGCATGTGTGTGTGCCAACTTAGAAGATTTTTTAAGTGCTGTACAAGCGGCCCTTAGTAATCTTAGTGGTGACCAGTCGGATTTTGCAGATCTTTTAAAAAGCGCCCTGCAAAATGCATCAGGTCTAGGTTTAGATGACGCCCTAGAGTCGATTTTTTCTGACAAGACGATAAATTCACACAATTTAGAAGAAACTGTTGATGAATTTGATGCAAATGAGATTTTATCCACAGAAGAAAACGATGATGAAGACACATTTGAAAATGAAATGCTACAAAGACTGGAAGCGTCCTTTGATGAGGTCATGGATGCCTTTATGGAAAATGCCGATGGGGAAATGGTTTCAGCCCTGAGCGATATGCGGTTCAAGCAGTTTCTAGTAGAGAAGGTCACAGCTCAGGCCATAGAGGCCAAGCAGACATTTAAAGACATGCAAAAAGACATTGTTCAGTCTCTAAAAAATATTGAGATACCTCAAACGGCAAGTGAAAAGGTCGATGTATCAGAGGTTTTAAGCAAGGCGATTGAAAAATTAGACAATGTTTTAATGAAGAGCGATGTGTCCCTATTTACGAGTATGAAAATGGAACGCGACCTCCTAAATATGAGTTCAACCCTCCAAGAAGCAAGAAAACTCTTGAATAAGGGGGATGTCAATGGTGCCCTTGAAATCACAAAGACTGTTCAGAACAAGCTCAGCGAAATGACTTTCACACCATCAGAAAAGAACATCCAACTCATGGCCTATAAAGAAGGCATGAATGTTTTGGATATGAAACAGAATATCATGCCAGCAATAAATTGGCAGGACACTTCGCCTAGAGGGGTTTTAGAACTTTTCAGAAACATGGGGCTGAATCATGAACCGGAAGTGGCTGAAAAACTTTTAAGCCAAGGCAAGGGACTCCAACGGGATGATGACTATAAAATCAAGGATAATTTAAAGGCTGTTTTATTAAAACTTATGGAAAATAATGAGCCTGATCAAAAAAGAACTGTGGCAGCTGCCGAACGGTCTCTCAATAATTTGACAGGCCAACAGTTAATGAATAAGCTAGAAACGCAAAAAGAAACACAGACCTTGTTTTTTCATGTGCCTGTAGAAGCAGATGGGGAGATTAAGGATATGAAGCTATACGTGAATGCCAGAAAGAATGGCGATGCCCTTGACTGGGAGAACAGTTCCTTATATTTTTCTGTAGAACTGAGCACTTATGGTGAAACGGGTATACATCTTCAGTCAAAAGATAGACTCTTAAGCATTAATGTTCGTAATGACAAGGAGAGTTTTGAACAGGTGATGAAGCCTCTTGTGACAGCTCTGCAAAAGGAGTTTGTGGATATAGGCTATAAGCTTGGGCCTGTTCGGTTTTCAAGCTTAGACAATAAAGCCCCAAGGGATATTGTCAAGCCTGGAGACATTCAAAATCCACCACAAAAGAAGACTGTGGCCCCAAGGGAAAGCGCTCCAAAGAAAGGATTTGATTTTTCCATATGAGAAAAAAAGGTGTCGATATTTATGATGATCAAATTGAATCCTATGCAAAGTCTGATGTGAATGAACTGGAAAGTTTCAGTAGAGTCATTAAGGAAGAGGCTAAAAAGCAGGATATTCCTGTGGAATCTGATATTAAAACCTTGAAAGACCAAGTGGGCAATGATTTAAGAAAGAATATTCCCCCCCAGCTCTTTGCCGTGGTAAGTGGGATCATTGATGTCATTGGCAAACTTGAGGAGGAAGACTTGAATGAAGGTTAAAAAAGTCCAAAGAACTGGGTCGACACAAAAATCCAGTGTGACAAAAAAAGTAGAGACCCCACGAATCACCTTTACTGAAATACTTAGCAATTTAGAAGATGACAGGGGTCGGTCTAAGGAATTATTAGATGAACTGCTCAAGGAAATTGAAAGCAAGGGCAAGCAGCTTATTGAAAATAGAACAGTTGAGACCCTGGTGCAGTATCGTGAAATGATCAAGGGGTTTGTAGAAGAAGCCGTACAGGAAGGCTATAAGATTGAAGAGCGACGCGGATTTAGCCGATCAGGTCGAACCAGGGTGATGCGAACAGTTAAGGAAATTGATAAACAGCTTGTAGAGCTGACAAATCTCATACTGGGTCAGGAAAAAAAGCAGATTAGACTTCTTGAAAAGATTGGTCAAATTCAAGGCCTTCTTGTTAATCTGGTAATTTAGATCAGACACATGTATAATTACAGAAAATAAAAGCCCCTTGGGAATATATAGCATCCCAAGGGGCATTTTTATGTGTTTCGATCAATATTATAATTTATAACTTCTCATATTGTGACTCTGCTGGAAGATCAGCTTCCTTAGAGGGCTGGGAGTTCACTTGTGAATCAGCCTTTGAGTCCATATTCATATGTGCTTTATCTAGTGGGACATTACTGACACATGCTTGATTGAGTTCAAGTTGGTCAGGCTCAATTTCTTTTGGGAGCGCCATCCAAACAACGCCTTCTTTATTTTGTTTTACAAGCAGATACATACATATAGATCCTGCGACAAAGAGCATGATTGCAACAAGGCCAATAATGTCCTCTGGTAGTTGGCGTATAAGAAGGGCATAGAGATTGTTAATGGCATGAACAACCACAACAAGCCAGTAGCTTCCACTTACATAGTACAAGAAAGCCAGATAAAATCCGAGGAAAAAGGTATAGGCTCCTTGAGCCAGATTCATATGGAAGATGGCAAAAAATAAAGAAGTGATGGCCATTGCTGTAATGGGTTTGTACTTGCTAAGGAGGCCATCAAGCAGTATTTTTCTAAAGAGAAATTCTTCGAAAAAGGGCGCGACTATTACAACACCAAAAAAGTAAAGAGTGACTCCAGTGATAGAAGGCGTTCCACATTCATAATAGCTTCAATGTGGGATGGCGTTTCTGATTCGAAAAATGAAAGCACAAATTGTGTGACAAGTCCACCGGCCATGGTTATGGCAAAAACACCTAAAATGGCCATAACTGAGAATTCGTAGCTGGGGCGAATAGATAGACTCTCCTTAAAATTGATTTTAAAATGCCTTCTCTTCTTTGTGAAAAATAACAGGTAGGAAATTAAGGCAATTCCAGATATCGAGACAGCCATCAGGGTAATTATATTGACTGATTGTCTGTATATTGTTTCAAAGGTAGCCCCTGTTGCCGCTGCGTAAATTGCGATATACACCCCGCCAAGCATAGCGATGCATACTTCAATAGCTGTTTTGATAAGAGTAATAATAATAACCAAGAGGAATGCTTTCCAAATGGTCGATGGGTATTTTTCATAGTAGGTCGTGTTCTTCATAGTCTTCCTTTCGTGGTCTATATTTCCAAATTCTATTATAATAAGAAAAAGTGTACATTGTGTGAAATAGGGGGAATAAATTTATATTTTTTTATCTTTGTTTCAAGGCCTTTTATATGATATTATACAAGATTCATGATAGGATATTATAGTGGATTATGGTACAATAAAGCTAACTATACCCCGAATGTACGTTCGTAAAGTGAGGTTGTAATAAATGGATTTAGGGATGCTTAACGAAAGACAGCGAGAGGCTGTCATAACAACAGATGGCCCATTGCTGGTTTTAGCAGGGGCTGGGTCAGGCAAGACACGCGTGCTGACCAATCGTATAGCTTACATGATAGATGAGCTAGGCGTGTATCCGAGTCAGGTGCTTGCCATTACATTTACCAACAAGGCAGCCGGTGAAATGAAAGACCGTATTGAGAGTTTGATCGGATCTGGAGCTTCAACAATGTGGGTCGGCACATTTCATGCCACTTGTGTGAGAATTCTACGCCGGGATATTGATTTAATAGGCTATCAGCGTGATTTTGTTATATATGACACAACAGACCAGCGAACGCTTATAAAGGAATGTTTAAAACAATTGGACATTGATGCCAAGACGGTTACACCTAAATTTGTGAGCGCTAAAATATCCGAAGCGAAAAACGATTTGCTGACACCTGAAAAGTACGAGGAACTTAACTTTGGTGACTATCAGCTAAAACACGTTTGTAAAATATACAGACTCTACCAAGAAAAACTCAAGCAGAACAATGCCATGGATTTTGATGACTTGATTTTAAAGGCCATTGAACTGCTCTCGGAAAATGATGAGGTTCTTGAGTATTATCAGAGTAAGTTTAAGTATGTTCTTGTGGATGAGTATCAGGATACCAATAAGGCCCAGTATAAACTTGTCAATATGATTGCTTCTGGTCATGGCAACCTATGTGTTGTTGGCGATATTGACCAGAGTATTTATGGCTGGCGTGGTGCAGATATTCGAAACATTCGAGATTTTGAGAAAGACTATAAGAACGCCAAAGTTATTAAACTGGAACAAAATTATAGATCGACAAAGGTTATACTAGATGCGGCGAATGCTGTGATTCAAAACAACAGTGGAAGAAAACCAAAAGATTTATGGACAGCCCAGGAAGATGGAAACCCTATTAAATACTACATGGGACAAAATGAGTACGACGAAGGGCGTTATGTTGCCGACCAAATTAGAAGTCTAAAATCCCGTGAAGCCAGGGACTATTCTGAGTTTGCCATATTATATAGAACGAACGCACAGTCCCGTGTGTTTGAAGAATGTTTAATGCGTGAGGGCATTCCTTATAAAATTGTAGGGGGTCATAAGTTCTATGACCGTAAGGAAATCAAGGATGCCATGTGCTATTTAAGACTTATACTCAATCCCAAGGATGACATTAGTCTAATGCGCGTTATAAATGTTCCAAAGCGGGGGATTGGAGCCAAATCCCTTGAAAAAATAGCAGGATATGCCGTGGAAAGTGGCATTTCCATGTTTGATGCAATTGAAGAAATGATGGAGAGTGGACAGGTACCAAAGCGTGCCTTGACTGGACTGACTGATTTTATGAATGGCTTGCAGCCGTATATAAATGGAAAAGAAGACATGTCCGTAAGTGATATTCTTCAGGGGATCTTAAAGGATAGTGGTTATGAAGCTGAACTGGTCCTTGACCAGACCATTGAGTCGAAGAGCCGCTTAGAGAACTTAAATGAGCTTATTAATGTAACCATGGAGTTCAGCAAACGCAGTGAATCGGCAAAACTAGAAGATTTTCTTGCTGAAGTGAGCTTAATGTCTGACATCGATGGTCTTGAAGAGGAAGAAGAAGGCGTTCTATTAATGACCCTTCACTCCGCGAAAGGTCTGGAGTTCCCAGTTGTATTTCTTGTGGGGATGGAAGAGGGCATTTTCCCAACAGGGCGGTCTCTAGAAGATGATGACAGCATGGAAGAGGAACGCCGTCTTGCCTATGTAGGTATAACCAGGGCTGAAGACCAGCTCTATGTGAGTCATGCATACTTAAGAAACCAGTATGGTCGAACAAACGTCAACCTTATTTCAAGGTTTATTGAAGAAATACCAGCTGGGCTCATTGACAGTGGGACTGCAGAAGTGGCCAAACGAAAGACTTCAGAAATAAAGTTCAAAGAGAAAATGGTCAAGGGCTTCCATCTGCCAAAGGCAAGGGAAACCAAAGCCGTTGAAGATGGTAGCTTAAAACCAGGAACCAAGGTTCTTCATAAGTCATTTGGAGAAGGCACAGTTATTACAAAAACCGGTTCAGGAGACAAAGCTGTTGTAACAATTGCCTTTGATAAAAAGGGCATTAAGAAATTACAAGTGGGCATGGCTCCCCTTGAGATTATAAGTTAATAGATAGACACCTGCAAAAGTTGAAATGTTGACCATGAAACTTTGCAAGTTGATTAGATAGGAGAATGAACATGACAAAGGTATCGCCAATGGATTATACAGACCTATTGAGCGTTGATCCTGCATCTGCATCAAATCCCGAGCATATTATTGATAGACTGTGTGAGACGCTTGATTACCATAGCGATCAGTACTATAACTTGGATGCGCCCAAAATATCAGATGCTGAGTATGACAAGCTAATGAACAAACTCATAGCCTTCGAAGCGGAGTACCCCCAGTTTAAGCGTCAAGATTCACCGACCCAGCGCGTTGGCGGTAAAGCTCTATTGGCTTTTGAACAAGTCAGACATGATGTTAAACTCCTCAGTCTGAGCAATGCATATAACAGCGATGATCTTTTAAGCTTTCATGAAAGGGTTTCTAAAGAAATTTCAGAGCCTATTGATTACACTGTTGAATATAAAATAGATGGTTTAAGTGTGGCTTTAAAATACGAAAATGGTATTTTTGTTGAAGGGGCCACTCGAGGTGATGGGGAAATAGGAGAAAACATCACAGAGAATCTGAAAACGGTGCGGTCTATTCCACTTAAGCTAAAAGAGCCAGTAAGCCTAACGGTGCGTGGTGAGGTCTATTTTCCAAAGAAGAACTTTGAAGCGCTCAATAAGCGACAAGAAGAACAGGGGCTTCAAGCCTTTGCCAATCCTAGAAATGCAGCAGCTGGATCATTACGTCAGCTGGACTCAAAAATAACAGCCTCAAGACCCCTCGATATATTTGTTTTTGATGTTTTATCTGGTGATGTGCCAAGTGACAGTCATGCTGAGAACTTTGAGTACTTAAAGACCCTAGGGTTTACAGTTTCAAACTATGAAACATTTTCAAGCATGAAAGAGGCAGCAGATTACTGTGATGGTATGATTAGTAAGCGTCACGACCTTGATTATGAAATTGATGGTATGGTTGTAAAGGTTGATAATCTAAGGCAAAGACAAGCATTAGGTGTTAGAGCCAAGAGCCCGCGTTGGGCCATTGCTTATAAGTTTCCAGCTGAAGAAAAAGAAACAGTGATTAAAGATATTATTGTACAGGTTGGCCGTACGGGCGTCTTGACGCCAAAAGCAGAACTAGAGCCCGTTGTTGTAGCAGGGTCAACGGTATCATATGCAACTTTACATAACCAGGATTATATTGATGAAAAAGATATAAGAATCGGTGATCATGTGGTTATACAGAAGGCAGGGGATGTTATTCCTGCTGTTGTCCGTGTGGTCGTTGAGAAAAGAAACGGGGATGAAAAGGCCTATCGTCTACCCGATCACTGTCCGGAATGTGGTACTCAAACAGTGAGACGCGAGGACGAGGTGGCTCTCAGATGTATTAATGATAAATGTCCAGCTAAACTTCGCAGGGGTATTATACATTTTGTTTCAAGAACTGCAATGGATATTGATGGCATGGGAGAACGCCAGGTTGAACAACTATTACGCAATCAACTAATTCTAGACTATGCCGATCTCTACTATTTAAAGGACAAACGCGATGCGCTTCTTATGCTTGAAAGAATGGGAGAGAAGTCAGTTGACAATCTGCTTAACTCAATTGAAAAGTCAAAGGACAATGATTTGTCCAAGCTTATTTCCGGTTTTGGAATTTCGCTTGTTGGTCAAAGAGCAGCGTCTACTCTAGCAAGACATTTTAAGTCTCTTGATGCAATTATGAAAGCGGATCATTTAGAGCTCACATCGGTTGAAGAAATAGGCGATAAAATGGCAGAGTCTTTAAGAGACTTTTTTGAAGATGAAGCCAATAAGAGTAGAATCGCTAAGCTGAGTGAAGCAGGTGTCAATATGACATCCATAGAAGAAGTGGCTGTGGAAACAGATTCTTTCTTCTCGGGTAAGACCTTTGTTCTAACGGGCTCCCTTCAAACCTATAAACGAAGTGAAGCCAAGAAGCTGATTGAACAAAAAGGTGGAAAAGTCTCAGGCAGCGTCAGCAAAAAGACGGATTGTGTCATTTATGGTGAAAGTGCTGGTTCTAAACTAAAGAAGGCCAATGAGCTTGGTGTGGATACGATGACTGAAGAAGAGTTTGTCAGTATTATTGGTTCAAGTGCTGCTGAGTAAGTTCCATCAATTTAAAAACATCATAAATAATGTTTATAAATAAAAGTTTGCTTAGGATAAAAATCCGACTAAATCCCATGTGTTTTACGATGCGTGTCGAACTTTAAAGTTTAAATACATTTATAAATGATATAAGAAAAAACAATATATTTTATATTAAAAGCCTTCTTAAGTAAGTTTTAAGAAGGCTTTTATCTGTTTTATAAGATATGTTGATGAATGAAATGACAGAAAATTCAGACGGTAAAAATATAATATTGATAATGGTTGTTCGAAAACACTTTAACTATTACAAAGAAATGACTGAAAATTGAAAAATGAATGAAACAGAGTCGAAACTTGCAGAAAAACGATTTCCCAAACAAGTGGGACGTTAAAATCTGAAAATTCCCTAATATCAATGAATTTGAGTCTCTAGAGCCTGTGATGCGCCAAGGCATTGGTATTTGCTGAAACGCACGAATTTACTACATATGGAAATGTGAAAAAACCGTAACATGACGTTGAACGGGGTGGTAGCAACTATTACGGAGAATGTTACAATCTTTTAAAAGTTGTACAACGGCGTAACCGTTGAAAAATAGCCAAATTCACGGTATATTAAGTATATGTAAAACGCATCGCCCTTGAAAAAAGACTTAAAATCTTGAATGTTAAACTATCATTAATATTTAACGATTGGAAAAGCGATTCTTTATTACGGGTTTGAAATCGATTTGAATTTCGAAAATATAACAAGTCATCGTTTTAAAAATTGCATTTCTAATATTTTATTCGAAATGATTCCGCATCAAGATTTTTTCTTTCTATTATAAGGGCAGCATAAAAAACTGAAAGGGGTGTAGTAATTTGGCAAGATATACTCTGCGTCGGGTAGTGTCTATGCTGATTACACTGTGGTTCGTTGTTACTATTACATTCTTCTTAATGCATTCAATTCCGGGCGGTCCGTTCGATTTGAATGAGAAGGCTTTACCACCACAGGTATTGGAAGCATTGAATGAAAAGTACCATCTTAACGATCCGCTGTACAAGCAGTATTTTGATTACTTAAAAGGTGTAGCAACATTTGAACTTGGTCCTTCGTTCTCAAGACCAGGTATTACAGTAAACCAACTAATTGAGCAAGGGTTCCCAGTTTCAGCGAGACTTGGTGGACTAGCAGCATTGGTTGTCATCGCTGTCGGGGTGCCGGTCGGCATTGTCTCAGCGCTGAAACAGAATAAATGGGAGGATTATCTCGTAACGATATTTGCAACACTGGGGGTTGCAGTTCCGGGATTCGTACTAGGTACGCTCATTGTCTATGTGTTCAGTGCAAGAATGGATGTCCTGCCAGCTTATGGACTCGACACTTGGAAGCACTATATTGGTCCGGTTATCACATTAAGTGGTTTCTCACTGGCCTTTGTATCAAGACTTACAAGATCATCTCTATTAGAGGTTATGCAACAAGATTACATTCGTACAGCACGTGCGAAGGGTCTACCGGAATTAACTGTTATTTTCAAACACGCTCTTAAAAACTCACTAATCCCAGTAATCACGTACATGGGTCCAATGATTGCGGCTATCATGACTGGTTCATTTGTAACAGAAAAAATCTTTGCAATTCCAGGTATGGGACGTCACTTCGTTGAGTCTGTAGGTAACCGTGACTACACAGTACTACTTGGTACAACAATCTTCTATGCGGCGTTTGCGATCTTTATGATCTTCCTTGTGGATATCGCGTATGGACTGATTGATCCAAGAATTAAACTAGGAGATTAGGAGGTTGACCATGAGCACTGAAAATATCGTTTCAAAAGATATGTGGGAGAAGGTCGACACCTCTCTTCTACAAAGCGACGTTATTGCCAGACCAAGTATGACATACTGGCAAGATGCGTGGAGAAGACTGAAGCAGAATAAACTTTCAATGATCGGTCTTATTACAGTTATTATTCTTACAGGACTAGCAGTACTTGGTCCTATAATGTCATCGTATGAATACTCGGATCAGGATCTGTCTATGTCAGGTCTGCCTCCAAGATATGAGTACTATGAAGTAGGAGATACTCAAATTTATCTTCATAAGGAATACAGGCTTTATGAAGTGGATAACGGCGAGTTTATTCAGGCCCTTCCTAAAAAGAAGGAAGATATGATGAACCGTCAAAGAATTTATGAAGTAGAGGGTCAAGAAGTTGTTGTTGACTATAGCTTTGCTGCTAAGGCAACACAATCGGATGACTCAAATGCTAAGAAATTCGAGATTCGAGCTAATGGTCAGGTTTTACAACCTGCAGGCAAATCATTAAACAAAACATACTGGTTTGGTACAGATGCACTTGGTCGTGACCTGTATGTACGTGTGCTATTTGGTGCGAGAATTTCTCTTACTGTTGCCCTTGTTGCAACGGTGGTTCAGTTCTTCATCGGTGTACTCTATGGTGGTATTTCAGGTTACTTAGGTGGCCGTGCGGATAACATCATGATGCGTATTGTTGATATTATTGCAACAATTCCGCTTCTTCTATACGTAATCCTTCTGATGGTTGTATTCGGCTCAGGTCTAAAGACAATTATCATCGCGATTGGTTCCGTGTACTGGGTACGTATGGCTCGACTTGTTCGTGGTCAGGTACTATCTATTAAAGAGCAGGAATATGTTATGGCAGCCCAAACCTTGGGTGCGTCTACATGGAGAATCATGGTTCGTCACTTGATTCCAAATGCAATGGGTCCGATTATCGTATCCCTAGCAATGACAATTCCGAATGCGATCTTTACAGAGTCATTCCTATCATTTATCGGTCTTGGTGTTTCTGCACCTATGGCTTCATGGGGTACTCTTGCATCAGATTCGCTAGGTGGTCTTAGAACTTACGCTTACCAGCTGTTCTACCCATCGCTATTTATTTCATTAACAGTACTTGCGTTCAACTTCCTAGGCGATGGCCTTCGTGACGCACTGGATCCAAGATTACGTAAATAGAAAGGAGTTAAACTGATGAGTAATAAATTATTAGATGTAAAAAACATGAAAACTTCTTTCTATACGCACGTTGGCGAAGTACAAGCTGTACGTGGCGTAAGCTTTAGCCTGAAAAAAGGTGAGGCGCTTGGTATCGTAGGTGAATCTGGCTCTGGTAAGTCAGTAACGTCGATGTCAGTAATGCAACTCCTTCAATATCCAGGTAAAGTTAAAGAAGGCGAAATCTTTTTTAAGGGTGAAGACATTCTTAAAAAAGACAAAAAAGAAATGATGAACATTCGTGGTGATGAAATCGCAATGATCTTCCAGGATCCGATGACATCCCTGAATCCTGTTTATAAAATTGGTGACCAGATCATGGAAGCGATCATTCGCCACCAGGGTCTAAGTAAATCAGAAGCAAGAGAAAAGGCTATCGACATGCTTCGTCTGGTTGGTATTCCATCGCCAGAAGAACGTGTAGACAACTACCCGCATGAATTTTCAGGCGGTATGCGCCAGCGTGCTATGATTGCCATTGCGCTATCATGTCAACCTGACCTTCTTATTGCCGATGAGCCAACGACAGCTCTAGATGTTACAATCCAGGCACAGATTCTTGAACTTCTTAAAGAACTGAGCGACAAGATTGATACATCAATCATCCTTATCACCCATGACCTTGGCGTTGTTGCGGATGTTTGTGAGCGTATTTGCGTTATGTACGGTGGTCTGATTATGGAAGAAGGCACTGCAGAAGAAATCTTCTATGAGCCAATGCATCCGTATACAATGGGTCTTTTAAAATCGATTCCGCGTGTCAACGAGGAAAGTGAAAAACAAAGACTGATTCCAATTCCGGGATCTCCACCAGATATGATTAAACCTCCAGTGGGTTGTCCATTTGCAGCTCGTTGCCCATACACAATGAAAGTATGTATGGAGAAAATGCCTGAGTACTCAGTGACTGAAACTGGTCATAGAGCTGTATGCTGGCTGAATCATAAAGATGCGCCAGAGGTACAAGTTGATACAGGTGTGAATCGAGGTGTTGAGTAATGGAGAAGAAACAAGATGTGTTATTAGAGGTTAAAAACCTTAAAAAATACTTCCCAATCACACATGGCTTGTTTGGGAATAAGAAAAAGTACGTAAAAGCTGTTGATGATATTACTTTCTCAATCAACCGCGGTGAGACTCTTGGTCTTGTTGGCGAGTCTGGATGTGGTAAATCAACAACAGGCCGTACGCTTATTCGTCTGTATGATGTAACGGATGGAGATGTTATATATGATGGAACCAACATCTCTCATTTAAATGAAAATGAAATGCGTCCATTCCGTAAGAAAATCCAGATGATTTTCCAGGATCCATACGCATCTCTTAATACAAGAATGACGGTTGGGGATATCATTGGCGAGCCACTTGATATTCATGGTCTTGCAACTGGTGATGAACGTCAAAGAATCATTTGGGATCTTCTAGAGCGTGTTGGTCTAAACAAAGACCACGCCAATAGATACCCGCATGAGTTCTCTGGTGGACAGCGTCAGCGTATCGGTATTGCCCGTGCCCTAGCTGTTGATCCTGAGTTTATCATTTGTGATGAGCCTATTTCAGCCCTTGATGTGTCTATCCAGGCACAGGTTGTAAATATGCTTCAAGATTTACAGGATGAACTTGGTCTGACGTATCTGTTTATTGCCCATGACCTTTCTATGGTTAAGTACATCTCTGACCGTATTGGTGTAATGTACCTGGGTAAACTCGTAGAAGTTGCAGATGCTGACAAACTTTACGAAACACCTGAGCATCCATACTCTCAAGCTCTTCTATCTGCGATTCCAATTCCAGATCCAGATGTTATGAAGACATCAGAGCGTATTATCCTTGAAGGGGATGTTCCGTCGCCTCTGAACCCGCCAAGTGGCTGCCGTTTCAGAACACGTTGTCGTTATGCTTTTGATCGTTGTGCATCAGAAGAGCCACAACTTCGTGATATTGGTGACGGTCATATGGTATCTTGCCACCTTATGGACGAAAAATATAAATAAAATGCAAGGTTAAGATTTACAAATGAAGAAAAATTTGTAATAATATTGTTATATTCATGAGTGGAGCTTTAGCTCCATTCATGTATATATAAACCAACTTACAGGCGTAAGTAACAAACAAACGGAGGGGATTAATTTGTTTAAGAAAAGTCTATCTCTACTGCTTGTGCTGATGATGGTCATCGGTTCACTAGCAGGTTGTTCTTCACCAGCAGAAGAAACAGCACCTGCAACAGATGATTCAACAGAAGCACCAGCGGAAGACACATCAAGCGAAGCTCCTGCAGAAGACACTATGTCAGATGTAGAGCAAGTACTTTATTGGAACGTTGGTTCTGAGCCAAAAACCATTGACCCAGGTCTAAATGGTGCAAATGATGGCGGTAACGTAATCAACAACATGTTCGAAGGTCTTATGCGTGAAGTTGATGGTCAAATTCAACCGGGTATTGCTGAAAGCTATACTGTAAGTGATGACCAACTGGTTTACACATTCACTATCCGTGATGCGAAGTGGTCTGATGGTCAAGCGATCACAGCAAATGACTTCGAATACTCATGGAATCGTGTTCTTGATCCAGAAACAGCATCTGAATATGCTTGGATCTTTGACGAAGCAAACGTTGATTCTTTTAAGGCAATTGACGAAAAGACATTTGAAGTTACTCTAAAGGCTCCAACGCCTTACTTCCTAGGTCTGACTGCATTCTATACATTCTTCCCAGTACGTCAAGAGGCTGTTGAAGCAGGCGCTGACGGAGCATGGGCAGTTGATCCAGCGAAATCTATCGTAAATGGTCCTTTCATGCTAGAAGATTACCGTAATGGTGACCGTCTGGTTCTTGTGAAAAACCCTAACTACTGGAGAGCTGATCAAGTTAAGCTTGATAGAATCGAAGGTCTTATGATCGTTGATCAAGCGACGGCTCTTACAGGTTACGAATCAGGTCAAATCCACGTAATCGACGATATGCCAAGTGCAGAGATTCCAAGACTTCTTGCGGAAGATCCTACATTCATGATCATGCCTCAAGATGGCGTTTACTACTATGCACTTAACACACAAGTAGAGCCAATGGATGACGCAAAAGTTCGTCGTGCGCTTATGCTAGCAATCGACCGTACTGCGATCGTTGAAACTGTAACGAAGGGTGGTCAAATCCCTGCAACTACAATGGTTTCTCAAGCGTCTCGTGATGCAAACGGAAACGTATTTGCAATTGAAGCTGGCGACTACGGTATTCCTGTAGACGGTTCTGGTGTTGAAGAAGCGAAAGCTCTTCTTGCTGAAGCTGGTTACCCAGATGGCGAAGGATTCCCTGAGCTAGAAATCATGTACAACACTTCTGAAGGCCATAAGGCTATCGCAGAAGCCATTCAGGAAATGTGGAAGCAGAACCTGAACATTAACGTGACTCTAACAAACCAAGAATGGGCAGTATTCCAAGATACACGTAAGCAAGGTAACTTCCAGATCGCACGTTCTGGTTGGATCGGAGATTACTCTGACCCTATGACTTACCTAGGCATGTTCGTAACTGGTTCTCCAAACAACTACTCTCGTTGGGAAAATTCTGAGTACGATACACTTCTAGAAGAAGCTAAAACTCAAGAACCACAACAACGTTTTGAAACACTTTACAAGGCACATGACCTTGTAATGGAAGGTTCAGCTTACATGCCAATCTACTACTACACAGATCCAATCATGGTATCTCAAGCAGTAGCAGACTGGGAAAAAACTTCACGTAACACTTGGTTCTTCGGTTTTGCTGAAATCGTAGAATAAGCCTATAATCTTTAATACTCAACAATTAAAGCTATAACACATAAGCCGCTGGCATACAGAAATGTATGTCAGCGGCTTTAATGCTTTAACCCAAATCTATGATTTGGCTGTTAAAGCTTACACGGCAGCTTGCCTGCAGTGTGTTCCTGCCTGCACGCGAAGCGTGTGACCCCAAATCTATGATTTGGCTGTTAAAGCTTACACGGCAGCTTGTCTGCAGTGTGTTCCTGCCTGCACGCGAAGCGTGTGAACCCAAATCTATGATTTGGCTGTTAAAGCTTACACGGCAGCTTGCCTGCAGTGTGTTCCTGCCTGCACGCGAAGCGTGTGACCCCAAATCTATGATTTAGCTGTTAAAGCTTACACGGCAGCTTGCCTGCAGTGTGTTCCTGCCTGCATGCGAAGCGTGTGAACCCAAATCTATGATTTGGCTGTCAAAGCTTACACAGGTTTTTTTCAAAAAAACGTTTCAAGGCCTAATAAAAGGGAATAAAGGTACATGCAGGATTAAAATGAAAATGTCAATATATCATTTGCGTAACAAATACATCGAACTTTACTTAAAATATTAATTATTTTTAATATTCCTAAAATTTGCGCAGGAAAATTGATTTTCCTTAAAGAATATATTATAATATCGTTAAGATTCTCTAATAAATAGTTGAAGAATTGCTAATTTTATTAAAGAGAGTTAATAAATGATATATTCGTGTTCAGGGATTCGCATCTCTCTGATCATGTATATATATTTTTATGTCCTTAGGACAAAAAAAGTTAAAGACAATGGAGGGGATTGATTTGTTTAAGAAAAGCTTGGCTATGATGCTAGTGCTAATGATGGTAATTGGTTCACTAGCAGGTTGTTCTTCACCGGCTGAAGAGCCAGCACCGGCTACTGAGGAAAACACAACTGAAGAAGCACCGGCTGAAGACACTACAAGCGAAGAGCCTGCCGAAGACACTATGTCAGAGGTAGAGCAGGTACTTTACTGGAACATTGGCTCAGAGCCAAAGACGATTGACCCAGGCCTCAACGCTGCAAGCGATGGCGGGGATGTAATCAACAACATGTTTGAAGGTCTTGTTCGTGAGTGGAACGGTAAGATCGAACCAGGTATGGCTGAAAGCTGGACTGTAAGTGATGACCAAATGGTTTACACATTTACAATCCGTGACGCAAAATGGTCTGATGGCCAACCAATCACTGCAAATGATTTCGAATATGCATGGAATCGTGTTCTTGATCCAGAAACAGCATCTGAATACTCTTGGATCTTTGACGAAGCAAACGTTGACTCTTTCAAGGCTGTTGACGAAAAGACATTTGAAGTTACTCTAAAGGCTCCAACGCCTTACTTCTTAGGTCTGACTGCATTCTACACATTCTTCCCAGTACGTCAAGACGCTATTGAAGCAGGCGCTGACGGTGCATGGGCAGTTGATCCAGCGAAATCTATCGTAAATGGTCCTTTCATGCTAGAAGATTACCGTAATGGTGACCGTCTGGTACTTGTAAAGAATCCTAACTACTGGAGAGCTGATCAAGTTAAACTTGAAAAAATCGAAGGTCTTATGATCGTTGATGAAGCGACTGCACTAACAGGTTATGAATCAGGTCAAATCCACGCAATCGACGAAATGCCGAATGCTGAGATTCCTAGACTTCTTGCAGAAGATCCTACATTCATGATCATGCCTATGGATGGTGTATACTACTATGCACTTAACACAACTGTACCTCCACTAGATGATGAAAAGGTACGTAAGGCACTTACAATCGCAATCGATCGTACAGCAATCGTTGAAACTGTAACTAAGGGTGGTCAAATCCCTGCAACAAACATGGTTTCACAAGCATCACGTGATGCAAACGGTAACGTATTCTCAATGGAAGCTGGCGACTATGGTATTCCTGTAGACGGTTCTGGTGTTGAAGAAGCAAAAGCTCTTCTTGCTGAAGCTGGTTACCCAGATGGCGAAGGATTCCCTGAGCTAGAAATCATGTACAACACTTCTGAAGGCCACAAGGCTATCGCAGAAGCCATTCAGGAAATGTGGAAGCAGAACCTGAACATCGATGTGACACTAACAAACCAAGAATGGGCAGTATTCCAAGATACACGTAAGCAAGGTAACTTCCAAATCGCACGTTCTGGATGGATCGGAGATTACTCTGACCCTATGACATACCTAGGTATGTTCGTACAAGGTTCTCCAATGAACTACTCTCGTTGGGAAAAGCCTGAGTATGATGCACTTCTAGAAGCTGCTAAAACACAAGCTCCTGAAGATCGTTTCAACTCACTATACGAAGCTCTAGATATGGTTATGGATGGCTATGCTTACATGCCAATCTACTACTACACAGACCCAATCATGGTATCTGAAAAAGTATCTAACTGGGAAAAGAACACTCGTAACACTTGGTTCTTCGGTTTCGCTGAAATCGTAGAATAATACGAGCGACACTCAACAAAATATAAAAATGAAGGCTGATGGGATTTTTCCATCAGCCTTTTTTAGCTTTTAAAAAGCTCCGAAATACTGCTTTACAGGATAAAATTCACTTAAATCACGTATTCCAATACGTTCATTAAGTGAATTTTATCCGCGCATTGTCTTTCGTGATTTTATAAAAGCTACCATTCTGTCGACCTTGTCGACAGCCTGGAAGGCTGATGAAGAATTCCATCAGCCATTTTTAAATGTACGGATATAGGACCAAATAACAGTTTTGTATCCTTCTGAAATCCGCTATAATAGGTGTGTACCCAAAGGTTTTGGGACAATCGGAAGGGGTTTGAAAATGGAAACGGGAAAATTAAGTTCAGAAAATCTTCAAGAAATGATCATAGACCGTATAAAGAAAGTTGGCGATGATGTCCTTATTCGACCAGGTGTTGGTGAAGACTGCTCGGCCCTGTCTTTCGGTGAGTATGCATGTGTCTTGTCTACTGACCCAATTACAGGAGCCGCCAGCGAAATTGGTCGACTGGCTGTACATATAAATTGCAATGATATTGCATCTTCAGGGGTTAAGCCAATAGCTCTTATGCTAACCATTTTAGTTCCGCCTGAAACATCACAAGATGAACTCAATATGATTATGGACCAGGCTTCAAATGAAGCCTACAAGCTTGGGGTGGATATTATTGGTGGCCACACTGAAATCACAAGCGCTGTGAATAGACCACTTGTGTCCGCCACGGCAATTGGAAAACAAGTCAAAGACAGACTTGTCACCAGTAGTGGCTCAAAGGTCAATGACAAGCTCATCTTAACCAAGAACGTGGCACTAGAAGGCACTGGCATACTTGCTTTTGATAAGGCCGATGAACTCAAAAGCATACTAAGTCAAAGTGAAATAGACCAAGCTCAGGCCATGCTTGATAACATTTCAGTCATTCCAGAAGGACTTATAGCAGGAGAATACGGCGTAAGTGCCATGCATGATGTGACGGAGGGCGGTGTTTTGGGTGCGGTTTGGGAAATGTGTGAGGCCAGTGGACTTGGATGTCTAATCGAAGACAGCGCCTTACCAGTGGAAATAGTCACAAGAAAAATATGTGCCCATTTTAATATAGATCCCTATAAATTGATTTCGAGTGGCTGCATGCTTATAACAGTGAACGAAGACCGATCAGAAGGACTTATGAAACGATTTGAGGAAGAGGGCATTCCTGCATCAATCATTGGTGAGATGACAAGGGAAAAAGCTGTGCTTTTAAAAAGCAGGGATGGTATAAATCCTATTGATCCACCACAGGCTGATGAACTCTACAAGGTTGTTGATTAAACATCATGACAGTATATATCACGGAGATTACATCTCATTGACAATATGCTTAAAAGATTGACCAAGACATAAGTATAGAGATATAACATATATAGAAAGATCATAAATTATATGCACAGTTGAAGGGCCAGCGAGTCACCAATTGTATGTATTTGATTGTTCTATACATCCCCACGACATAAGAAAGCAGTTGGAAAATAGATATGATGAAATATAAGGAAAAACTTGGAGGTGCAGTTATGAAGCGAATACTCTCATTCGCCCTCATTTTAATAATGTTACTAGGTGTCATACCAGGACCGGCCTATGCAGAGGATTTTCTTGAATATGGTACGGTTGAACTCATCGATGGTATTACATGGGAAGCTGGGACCTATACCACTGTTGGTCTTATGTTTGCCGGTAACAGTGTTGTGACCGATGTTCCAAGTGTTTTGTATGAGATTGATGGGAAAACAAGAACCTTGATTCCAGTCAATGTGGTTGCCGAATATATTGGGGCCCAAATAAGCTGGAATGGAGAGACACAGGAAGTATCTATTTATTTTAATGGCAAAACCATAGTTCTTAAAATTGACAGTGATACAGCATACATAGATGGTCAGCCTTACAAGCTCCCCAATAAGGTGCCTGCCAAACTTTTAAGTTATAACGGTGTCACAAGGACCATGATTCCGGTTAATATCCTTGATCAGTTTGGTCTGGAGTTCGCATGGAATGGAGATACAAGAACTGTAGAAATGAATTATCCTTACCAAGATATTAAAGATATAGTCTATGATGATTCTGGTCGTTTTCAGGAAATTCATATCAATACAACTGGCCAGGTCTTAACCACTTCATATTTTATGGACGGATCCCTACTGGATTCTCAGGATAAGATCATCATCGACTTTGAAAACACAGGCTTTGATTTACCAGAGTATAAGGTCATAGATGGAAAAAGAACCATAGACCTTATCTATGGGAGCATTGATAAAATTGTTACCTACCCAGTCGAAGGGGAGTCAAAAACTCGAATGGAAATTGAACTTCTTAATAGAAAGGGCTATGACATTTTCTATGATGAAGACAAGCAAATGGTTGTTGTAAGATTCATTAACAGCATTCGAGACATTCGGACAGAAAAAATTTACTCTTCAGAAGCTGTGGTCATTAATACAGGGGAATACCCTGCATACAATGTAGACTACCTGCACGGGAAAGTGGTCGTAGACGTCGTCAATTCCCTTCAGCGCTATAAAGATGGTAAGAACGGGGAAATAGAAGTCCATGAAGGCGGTGTTGATACAATCAGCTACTCGCAGTTTGACACGACGGGATCAACAACCTTTAGTGAAGAGGATATTGTATCTAGGGTTGTTGTTAACTTAGATGATGACACATCGGTGGATGATGTATACGTAGAGAATATAGACAATGAAATCTTTGTATACGTATCAGGTGATCCTCTCAATGGTTTTGACTATGTTAAGAATGGACTAGACTCTGCAAGACTGACCATGAACTTTACTAATATGGGTAAGGTGGATGCATCCTATAATGAAAACACAAGAAATCTTACCATGAAGGTCAAGAAGGAATCCGTTGAACTTAGTGGGATGAATGTGGATATTGATGACAGCATTATTGACAAAATATCAATCAATGATTCAGATTCAGAAGAATATAAGATTACAGTCAAGCTCTCTGAAGGGACAGCCGTTGCCAAGATGCCAGATGGTGAATATGCCAATGGTATTGAATTAAGTTTCTTCAACGAGGCCTTAAAGAATTCTATTTGGAGAAACACACTTATTGTTGTGGATGCGGGACATGGTGGAACTGACCCTGGTGCTGTGGGTACGAAGACAACAGAAAGCAAGCTAACTTTAAGCATTGCTAAGGAACTGGAAAAGAAACTTCAAGGCGTTGGTTTCAAAACATACATGATTCGAGATGCTGATGTAAAAATCGCACCATCTTATAGAATGCGTGTTGCCAACGACATAAATGCAGACCTGGTGGTAAGTATTCATATCAACGCCGCTGAGAACCCTAATGCACGTGGTGTGGAAGTTCTTTATGCAGAAGAGGAAACAGGCAAGAAGAAAGAATTTGCTCGTATCCTTCAAGACAACTTGATAGACACACTTGGATCTGTCGATCGTGGTATTGTGCACAGACAGAATTTATATATGTGTCGCGTGCCGACTATGCCATCTGCCCTTGTAGAACTAGGTTTTGTGACCAATGCAGAAGAGCAGGACCGAATGATGACAAGCACATTCCAAAAGTCAGCAGCACAGGCCATGCTCGATGCAATTCTTGATTTCTTAAATTAAAGTAAAAACGCCATAAATGTCAATTCCAAGAATAAAGCGGAATTGTTTTACAGCCTTTCTAGCTGGGTATATTTCCAGCAAGAAAGGCTGTTTTCGTGAGCCTGCTAATAAGTGGGTTAAAAGTTTTATGAGGAGCTCTATATGTTGTTATATAAAAACGAAATATCTTCTACATTTGAAGCTGTTCATGAAACGGTTATTGATGTCATGGATCAGCTCAAACTGGTTGATCGCATTAACAAATCCATGATACTTTTCAGAATCAACTTTATGTTACGAGAAGTACTCAACAATGCAGTTGAACATGGGAATAAATTTCATGAGGATAAAAAAATTTTCATATCTGTAGAAATAGAAGAAAACATACTAATCGCCAAGGTACGTGATGAAGGAGAGGGGATTAATCTAGATCCGACTCATGAACACAACATGGACTACATTTTAAGAGATAGAACAAGGGGCATATCCCTTGTTAAGCAATACCAATTTGAACTCGAAGCAAATGACACAGAACTCTGTGTAAAACTTGACTTAGATTCTGTGACAGAGGAGGTTTAACCTATGAAAAAAGCACTAAATGACAGTGTCCTAACACTAACACTTCAAGAGGACTTAATAGCAACCAATGTAAGAGATTTCAAGTCAAATATTGATGCTTATCTGCAAGACGAAATGGGCAACATAGATGAGGTGATCATGGACCTATCCGCCTGTGAAAATATTGATTCAGTGGGTGTTACATTTGTAGTGGGTGTTTATAAGCAAGTTACGAATGACGCCATGGGTTTTAGGATAAAAGGCAGTAGTGAGGAAATAAAACAGCTATTTAAGCTTATGAAGCTAGATGAGTTTTTTGACATGTAAAACCAGTGACTGAACATAGGGGATGGACATATGGACTATAATATTCTTATAGCAGATGATGTTGAAATGAATAGAAGACTGATCACGGATGTCTTAAAGGGAAAACTGACAGGTGTGAGTTTTTTACAGGCATCAAACGGTCAGGAAGTTTTTTCTGTACTGGAAAAAATAGATGTTGATCTTATAGTGCTTGATCTCATTATGCCTGTCATGGATGGATTTGAAGTCCTAGAGCGACTGAAAAAGGATGATAAATACAGTCATATACCAGTGATTGTGAGTTCTGCAATAACTGAGATTTCATCTATAGAAATGACTCTGGAAATGGGTGCGGTAGACTACTTTACCAAACCACTGTCCTCAGAAGATATGGATATTATATTGCCACTGAAGGCAAAAAATGCCCTTCAGTTTTATGAACAGCAAAAGACGATTGCAGCCCTGAATAGGGAAATACAGGTGGAACTTAAAAATGCTCACGATTTTCAGAATATAATGCTTCCCAAGTCAAGGGATTTTAAGAATGTCGATTTATTTATTAAATTTCAGCCTTCCCTGGGAATAGGTGGAGACTGCTTTGATTGTTTTGAGAAAGATGGCAAGCTATGGTTTATCATAGCGGATGTCACTGGGCATGGCATAGCGGCAGGTATGGCCTCTTCTATGGTTAAAATTATGTTTAGATGCAGTGTTAAGCATAAGACAATGACGCCCGATCAAGTTCTGACAAATATCAACAAGAATATTTTTGAGATTTTTGACTTTGGTTCCAGCTTCAACTATCTGGTTTTCACAGCCTTTGTAGGTTGTATAGATCACGGGGAGTTTCATTATTCCAATGCCGGTCAACCCTATCCCCTCATTTACCATCAATCAACAAACAGCATAGAAATTATTGAGGAAGGTGGTATGCCTGTAGGTGTGTTTGATTCAGCCACCTATCAACTGAATTGCAAAACCCTCGGTGAAGGGGACTCGATTTTTCTCTATACAGATGGTTTGTTCAGCAGTGGGCAGAAATCAGATTTTATCAACTGGAAGTTGGTTCACGAATTTGCGGACAATCATGTCAAGGAGCTTAGCGCAGAACCCAATGTTTTTTTAGACGAAATGTTCTGGTATTTTCATTTGATTCATAAGTCAGATTCAAAAAGTGGTGAAGATGATTTCACCGATGATGTTGCCATGATGCTTCTTAAAATGAAACCCAGAGAAGAATGAAAACTGTAGAATGAAAGAAATGTAAAAGAAGGATTTTACTAAAGCGTATTCAAAATAGGCGCCATACCCCAAAATAGGGTATGGCGCTTTTGATTTAAAGTGGAAATTGTAACTCAGGCGCTTACAAAATTACAGATCTAAGTCATCGTTATACCAAATGTAGAATTTTGATTCATTAATATTTATATTTGGTATAACAATGACTCCTAAATGTTATTTTGAAAGTTGCTTAACTGATAAGCTTTGGAAAGGTCATTTTGAAAGACAGGCCTTGTCCTTCAATGTCAATAACATCCACTTGTCCTTGAAGGGCAGTGGAAATGATATTGTAAAGAAGATGGAGCCCAAGGCCACTACCACCACTTCCGAATTTTGTTGTATAGAAGGGTTCAAATATGCGTGGCTTTTGATGGTCCTCCAGCCCTTGTCCGTTGTCTGAGTATATAATAGTCAAGTCGTATCCATCACTTTCAGCAGAAATTGAGATGAGTGGCGGGTCGGGCCACGCTTCTCCAAATCCATGTTTTACGGAGTTCTCCATTAATATTTCAAATATTTCATGAAGAAGGCCCTTCGGTGCGGCCAACCTTAGATTTTCATCCACATTGATTTCAAATTGAAGTGTCGGATAGCGCTCGGAATATATCTCACTAATGTCACTTAAGCGATCCAGTAAGTAAAACTGAGAAATATCTTTTTCAGACTGAAGAATGGAGATCTCTTTAAATCTGCTCAGAATTCCGATGGTTTTTTGCAGTGTTGTATTAATAATGTCAGTCATTTCTATTGAATCCTCCATAAAACTTCTAAATTCTGACTGACCTAAGGATTTGTTTTTATACCTAATCTGAATTCGTTCCTGGAGCGTTTGCATGTATGTCACAGTTGTTAGGGCGGTACCAAGCGGTGTGTTAATTTCGTGAGAAATACCCGCTAAAAGCTGACCAAGAGCAGCGTTCTTTTGAGACTCAATCAACCGGCTTTGGGTTTCTTGAAGCTCGATAAGAGAGTTTTCTAAGTCGTTTTTAGTCATCATGAGTTCGGACTGAGTCTCTTCATTTTGAGCAAGTGTTTCTTCTAGGTACTGGTTGGTTTCCTGGAGTTCTCTGGTTCTTTCCTCCACTCTTTTTTCCAGTTCGAGATTGAGTGTGTTTAATTCTGCTTTGCTTTTTTCAAGGTTTTCGGAATAGGTGTTTATTCGCTTGAAATCCTTAGTGATGCGGTCAGCCATTGAATTGAAATTTTCCCTTAAGACCTCGAATTCGTATCGGTAAGTTTCATCTATTCGGAGATCGTAATCACCAGATTTATAGTCATTTAGTGTGTTTGCCAAGTGAATGAGCGGTTTAAATAGCCACTGGGAGAATTTTAATGACATGAATGTGGACAGGCCTAAAGCTGCAATGATGACAAGCAACATCAAATTGATTAAATCCGTTGCGCCGGATGTTAAGGCGGAACTCTCAACGATTGCAATTGTATACCAATTTGTTTTTTTCAGCTGATTGTAGCTTATAAAATAGAACTTTCCATCAATACTGGATTCAAAGTTGACGAGTTTAGAAGAATTATTTTGATCGCTCAAACTCGCATTTTCAAGGGTTCTTTTAATTACAGTAGACACTGTTTCGTCTGAAACCCCAAGTTCGTCAAGGTCTGGATTTGCGATGACTTGGCCAGTTTCATCAGCAAGAAGCATAAATCCTGAACCGCCGATTCTAAGCTCGGAGATAGCGTCAGCAAAAATATCTGGATCAATATTAATAATTAGGGTTCCGGAATTTTCAAGGGTTATGAAGTTTTGAAATGATTTTACCACAGATATAACTGGCTTATCAGGAGAGTAAATGGGGTGAGTTTTGGGGGCCAACCAAATGTACTCAGACTTTGAGTTCCATGCCAGGCTTGTGTAGAATTCATCATTAAACTCATTTTCCTTAACAGATAAAAACTTATCAATAGGGGCACCAACGCTAAACCCATCATTGCCTATAAAGATTAAGCTATCAATGTATTGAAAAGCCTGTTGCTGAGGTTCAAGTATTTTGACAGCTTCGGTTCGTGCTTCATAGCGAGGCATTTCACTTGAAAATTCAGTTGTAATAAGGCGGTTAAACTTCTGGTTTCTGAAAACTTGCCTTGACATATTTACAACAGTGTCAGAAATATATTCAATGAGAACATTACTCTGATTTATTTTTGATTGGGCATTTTCAAGAAATATTTCCTTTGTTTGATGTCTAAAATTCCAAACAAACATAATACTGACGATTGTAAAGGACATGATTAAAATAAGCACGTTAATTTGCGCAAGGACTTTAATAAAACTATGTTTTTTGTTGAAAAACTTACTCTGTTTATTCTGCATCATTTAATCATCTCCGTTGTTTAGATAAGTCTTTATATTAGTACCCAGTTGATTTCATAAATATAGATACAGAACATCAATAAATGGGTAATTCTATAAATGATTCGGATTATTCACGTGATTTTATTTTCGCGGTTGTCATTTTATAAGTTGTTTGAATAAGAATAATCCCGTGGGAAAAAAGGGGGCGGCTTCATGCGCTATGATTTTAGAAAAATAGTTTCCATACTTTTGCTTATAATGATTGCAGGATCTTTGTATATGCTCAATGAGAGTATGGGGGCTTCAAATATCTCGCAGACATCATCCAAGATGGATCAGGTGTCAGTCTTAGATGAAACCGAGAGACTATACGGCGGTTATATAGAAATTGTTGGTCGACAAATAGAACTGCGTATCGATGCTATATTCAATGAACTTTCAATACTTAGGAGTATACAGCAAACTTATATTGATCATTCTGAAGCCCTTGCATCTGTAACGGATGCCCTTAAATCCAATAGTGTCACAGCTGATAAACTTACCTTCAATGGTAAATGGTATCAAAATAGTCCTACTGAGCCAAATGTGGTTATGGTGCATAGGCATTTGCTCAATGATGATGGGCAAATCAAGGAAGAAGTGCAACGAGATCTTGATAACACAATTTTTCTTGACTTGATTTTAGAATCCTTTCATAAAAATGGAGTGAAAAAGCAATTGACCTATACCCAGGGAGGGCTCAATAAGTCCTTTACGAGAATGTACCCGTGGGTTGATCTAGGCACTCTGTTTTATGAAGTATATCCTGCATTTATAGATACAAATATTTGGGAAGCATTTAATCCAGGTCTTGTGGATGCATTTGAAAAAAGAATACAAGAAGAAGCCGGGATTAAAGCAAATCCAGATCAATTGGCACGTGTCCTTCTTCCCGTTCAAGATGGTGTGACTGGAGAGGTTATTATGACTTTTACGGCGCCATTATTTAATAGAGAAAGAGATACCTTTCTTGGGACGGTTGCATTTGATGTAAACATGACTAGCATAATCGACTTGGTTGAAGAGCTCAATGTGTCAAAAGAAGGATTCACATTCTTATCTCAGTCAAGCGGGAATATTTTTGCGATTAATGAAGCTGGCGCTGAGGTTTTAGGTTTTAAAGAAGATCTAGACAGTTTAGAAATAACAGGTGATGGAGTTGGCTTTAATAGACTTGAAAGAATGCTCTCGCAAAGCCAATATGAGTCAGTTCGCTCCCTTGCCTTGCCTAAAGATGATATAACCCATTATGAAATGATTACAGTTGAAGATGAAAATTACATGGTTATAACACAAAGACTTAAGCCATTTCAAATATGGGAGCCAGAAAAATGGTTTAGCAATGAAAGTTGGATTGTAGGACTTGTTATTCCGCAGTCAGAAATTGGATCAGAAGACATACCTGAAAATAACAAGGGTGATATGGGGCTTTTATATCTACTAATAACTGGCTTCGCATCACTAGGTCTTTTTATAATGAGCCTATATAAGAAGACTTCTTCTTAATATGGTACAATATGACCAGTAAGAAGAAATGAATTTTAGGAGGAAAAAAATGGAGCGTATAGACAATCGCAAGGTTGACGAAATAAGACCTGTCAAGATCACGCCAAACTATTTACTACATCCAGATGGTTCTGTTTTGATAGAAATGGGTTTAACAAAGGTAATTTGCACAGCAATGGTAGAAGAAAAAGTTCCCCCATTTCTAAAGGGAAAAGACTCGGGTTGGGTGACAGCTGAATACAGTATGATGCCAGGATCCACTCAACAAAGAAAGATCCGAGCGGCAGCAAAAGGCAAGATTGATGGACGTTCACAAGAAATACAAAGACTGATTGGACGTTCTTTAAGGTCTATTGTAGAGCTTGATAAGCTGGGTGAGCGCACGATCTGGATTGACTGCGATGTTATACAGGCTGATGGTGGCACGCGCACAGCATCTATTACAGGCGCTTATGTGGCCTTAATGATGGCGCTTGAAAAATTAAAAGCACAAGAGCTCATTGAAGAGATTCCTGTGAAAGAATCTGTGGCAGCCATAAGTGTTGGTATTGTCGGTGAATGTCCTGTACTGGATTTATGTTACGCAGAAGATTCAACTGCAAAGGTTGACATGAATTTGATAATGACAGGGGACGGTAGATTTATTGAACTTCAAGGCACCGGTGAAGAAGCGCCGTTTACCCGCGATGAACTAAATACTATGATGTCTTATGGTGAAAAAGGTATTCGTGAGCTTATTCAGATACAAAATGAAGTTTTGAGTTCTGTAAAAGGTGAATAGTTTGTATTAGACTAGATGTAAGCATAGGGATGGTATTTCAAAAACCCTATGCTTGTTTTATAATAAGAATTTGGAGATTATGCCAATAGCTTGAATGAAGTTTGGTATAACATTGGATCCGCGGATAATGGATTGTTTAGCACAGAGGAGGTATAGGATGAAAAAGGTCATTCTAGCATCAGGAAACAAACACAAGCTTGAAGAGATTCAGGAAATACTAAAAGATTATAAACTAGAACTTCAAACCATGCATGATGCAGGTCTGGTTGATTATGAAATCATAGAAGATGGTGAAACATTCGAGGAAAATTCACTGATAAAGGCCAAGGCCGTTATGGATGAGTTGGGCATTGATACCATAGCAGACGATAGTGGTCTTGAAGTGGACGCCTTGAACGGGGCACCCGGTGTATACTCTGCCAGATATGCAGGTGAAAGTGCAGACCCTGTAGCCAATAATGAAAAGCTTCTAAAAGCATTAAAAGATGTGCCGGATGAAAAAAGAACAGCTCGATTTGTCACTGTGCTAACCATGCTTTTCAAAAATGGGCATAAAATAGTTGTTCGAGGCGAAGTGGTTGGACGAATTGGCTATGAGGCGAAGGGGACCAATGGGTTCGGTTATGATCCACTCTTTGTTGTTCCTGAGCTAGGCAAAACATTTGCTGAACTTGAATCGCATGAGAAGAATGCCTTAAGTCATAGAGCCAATGCTCTTAAACTCTTAAAAGTCGAACTGGATAAATATCTGGAGGCCTAGTATGCGTATTGGTGTAATGAGTGATACACATGGTGAATTGGAACTTGCAAGAGAAGCCATTCGTCAAATGGGCAAGGTGGATTTGATTCTTCATGCAGGAGATACATACCAAGACTTAGAAAAACTTTCAGAAGACACAAAAATTGAAATGATTGGTGTTAGGGGCAATATTGGTTCATCAGACCAGGGCCCGGCAGAACTTGTGCTTGAACTGGGGGATTATAGAATATTTCTTGTCCACGGACATCACTATGATGTGAAACACAGTTTAATGCGTCTTTTTTATAGAGCAAAAGAGCTAGAAATTGATGTTGTTGTGTATGGTCATACTCATGTGGCCTTATCAGCGATTGAGAATGATGTGCTTTTTTTAAACCCGGGAAGCATAGGGTTTCCGAGAGGAAAGTATAAAAATAGCTATGGAATACTGGATTTATCGGGTAAAAAGGTTAAAGCTGAAATATTGGAAATTGTCTAACTTTAACGCTGTGTGTTATGAAAGTGTGCTCAAACCATTGGAAATACATGTGTAGAGCCACTTTGCACAGTCTTAAAAAAACTTTGCTAAAAGTGTTGACGATGCCCCATATGTCCTGTATAATAAGTTTTGTCAGTTGGCGGAGCGCTTGATTGACGGGGTGTAGCGCAGTTTGGTAGCGCATCTGGTTTGGGACCAGAGGGTCGCGGGTTCAAATCCTGCCACCCCGACCACTGATTAACTGTAGAGGTTAATCTTCAAGGCTCCAAAAATTGATAAGTACGCGTCACTAGCTCAGCTGGATAGAGCAACGGCCTTCTAAGCCGTAGGTCTGGGGTTCGAATCCCTAGTGACGCGCCATACCTGGCGGCTGTAGTCAAGTGGTTAAGACACAGGATTGTGACTCCTGCATTCGGGGGTTCAAATCCCCTCAGTCGCCCCATTTTTATTTTGGGGATTAGCCAAGTCGGTAAGGCAGCGGACTTTGACTCCGTCATCCACAGGTTCGAGTCCTGTATCCCCAGCCAAATGTGACCCATTAGCTCAGTCGGTAGAGCACCTGACTTTTAATCAGGGTGTCCTGCGTTCGAGTCGCAGATGGGTCACCATTTTTATACTTACTAATAACTGAAAATTCAGATAGTTGAAACGAATTGTTACTTCATGCTTGGCATGAGGTTTTTTTATTATATTGAGCACATATATAATAGAAGAAACACGGCATGAAATTGCGTATTAAGTAGAAAACATCATGAGTTGCTAAAATATTGGTTAAAATAAGATTTAGGGCTTGGAATTACAGTGTTTAACTGCTATAATGGATATTGTTCCAAGAGTGAACAGAACAAAAAAATAGGCGGGATTAGCTCAATCGGATAGAGTAGCTGGCTTCGAACCAGTTGGTTGGGGGTTCGAGTCCCTCATCCCGCACCAATAAAAAAGATCTCCTGTCAAGGAGGTCTTTTTTATTGGTTAAGAAAAGGACTCGGACGTGAGCAAGCGCTGCCGGGTAGGGCTGAAACAGTACGCGGGCCTGGCCTGAGAGCAACCTACGAGAGCGGTGGAGAGTTCCTCATCCCACACATGGAAAAAGACCACCTGAATAGGAGGTCTTTTTATTTCTTCTTCTTTAACATTTTAATCATACTCTTAACAGCATCGATCTCATCGTCATCAAGGCCGCTTAGGTAGTTCTCACTCGCTTCAGCCACCCCAGAATAGGGATGGCGGTACGTGGTCCTATCAAGAAGATAATCCACGCTCACCTTAAAATAGTCAGCTAGAAAGCTAAGAGTGACTGTATCGGGGTCACGCTGATTGCGTTCATACATGCCAACCGTACTAGGAGAGACATTTAGCATCTCTGCCAGTTCTTTTTGAGTGATCTCTTTTTCCGTTCTTAGTAACTTTAATCTGTCTCCGAACATAATATCCCTCCAATGCTATATTAGCACAATATGTGTGAATTTGGGAATCTTTCACGAAAAGTGCTTCCATTTGGTTGACTGCGCACATTATGTGCGATAGTATAAAAATGGAATAATAAGAAAAATGTGCGTTCGTGAACTACACTCTGGGAGGATATCATGAAATTATCTAATTTCAGGAAAGAACAGAACTTAACACAAGTTGAAATGGCAAGATATCTGCATGTTTCATTCTCGCACTATTCAAAAATTGAAGCGGGTATACGTAATCCAAGTTATAACTTTCTCGTTCGTTTTAAAGAAAAATTTCCTGATGCACAAGTCGATGATATTTTTTTTCAGGCGAATCGCACATAATGTGTTATGGAGGTGTCTATGACCAATCAGAAGGTATCCATTTATGAAATAGAGTATGGTGAGTCAACGTGTAGCACTGATTCGAAAAGCGGGACTGTAAAAGATCCCCTAAGAAAATTTTCTTTAGATCAGAATCTTGTTAAAGACCAAGCCACTGAAATTATAAAAATAAGACATCTAGCTTTAAAAGATCAATTACAGTCACTGGAAAAAAGAAGATCAGAGGTTCTATTTTTAATAAATCGATATAAGCAGGCGGAATATATAAATGAAGATGCTATACGTAATCTCAAGAGAAAAGAAGGTGAGTATAGTAAAGATATAGTGAGTAACCCTTCTCTATGCCATGTGCTTGATGCAATAAGAGACAAAATAAAACTTAACAAGAGAAGTGTTCAGGTAGACAAGGCCTCGGAAAAAGCATATATTAGGGAGTTATTTCTAGTCAATGAACGATATGAGAAAGCTTATATTGATTTATGTGCAACTGAGTACATTTTGAATATTCTAAAAGAAAATAGGGAAAATAAAAATTGAATTGTTAAGACTTTTCTAATTAAAAACTGTTAGAATGATCTAAGAGTGAGGTGTTAAGATGGAAAGTCGGAGTAGATATATTCAAATCGCCCTATTTGCAGTGTTGTTTTTTATGTTTATTGTTGTCATGAATAATATCCTATCAATCGGTGATAAATTTGGTGACATCCACGTAAGTTTAGAGATTGGATTTTACGCAGCAACAATCTTGTTGTTCACCTATCTTGTTGTGGTTCCACTCGTAAGTGTTTTACGAATGCCAAAGACAAAAATATCTGATTTCATGACAGATGATATTCAACTTGATGTGAAGAATATTGAAAAAACAGTCAAACAGATGTTAAGGAGCGAGTATATAGATGAGATTGATAAGGATCACCTGAGAGAATCATTCAAAGATGGACAGGTAGAACTGGCTATTAAAGATATTTATCTAGAGAAAGCTTTGAAAATTGATGCAGAGGTGGAGGACACATCGTCTCTGGTACTTTTGACCACTGCGATTTCACAGAATGGGATTCTAGATGCTGTTTCAATCATGTACTACAATATAAGGATGATAAAAAGAATTATAGTCATTGCTGGATTTCGACCAACAATTATCCAGCTTATCAAGATGATAAGAGATATATTTATAACCGCGTTTATCTTCAATACTATAGAAGAAATCAATCCTGAAGAAATGTTAGAAGATGTGCTTGATGCATCAGGAGAGAAATTATTTGGGAAGATTATTAGTAAAATTTCAGGGTCTTTTATACAGGGGTGTTTCAGTGCATATATCACGCTCAAAATAGGATATGTCACAAAATACTGGTTGTATATGACAGATGAAGAATTCAAAGAAAAGAATATAAAAAAGCAATCCAGAACAGAAGCGCGAAAAGTGCTTGTGACAAAAGTGATTAAACGGACTGTGGGTGTTGTACCAAAGCAAGCTGCAGAATATGCAGGCAAGGTTTTTAGCAAAAAATCAAGTAAAAATGAATCGTAATTGAATTGTTACTAATGAAGTGATCACATGATGATTCGCTAAGCCAAAGGGAGATTGCCCTTGGTTTACGATTGCATTACGTGATCATTTTAAATTTTGCAATAATTTTACCTCATTTGATAAAAATGAAAAAATATTTAAAAAAATAATACATGAAAGTATTCCATATAGACATAAATACGTATAAACTAAATATATAGGAACTAGCACATTATGTGATAATATTGTGTATAGGTATTAAGAACTATTGTCATCAATGTATTGTGAAATGATTTCAGATTTATATGTTAACAGTATGAACACAAGTACAGTGTAGATTATAAAGAGAGTGATGGCATTATTAATAATAAAGGTTAATGAAAACCAAGCAAGTAAGGTTATAGAAAATAAAATTTCAAATTGACTATATGTCTTACGAAAGTGTTTTGTATCAATTATGCGACCAATATAACGTTTTGGAAGAGGTGCTTTATTGTGTCGAAGTGATAGTCCATGTACGATTAAAAATAGACACAGTCCAACAAAAAAGAATCCAAGGAGTGGAATTCTAAGAGAAAAGAACCCTAAGACACCAAATAAAGCGGCTTGCTTGTATTTATCCATATTTTACCTCCGCGGGTAATGATTATGATTTATTAATTTATATACATATTTTCAGTGTTCGAAACGATAAAAACCATAAAACAATCAAATAAAGAGTAGGAATCATCTCTGAATAAATAGTAAAATATATGTAAGGGGGACCCCAACATGAGAATTGCAATATGCGATGATGAAAGAAAACAAATTAACACCATAAAAGGATACTTAAATAAAGCGCTTAAAGATGTAGACTATTCAATTATTGAAGCTGAAAGCGGCGAGGAACTCATTGAAGTGTGTAAGAATGAGCAGCTTGATTTGGTCTTTTTAGACATAGAAATGAAAAAGTTAAATGGTATTGAAACAGGAAAAGAAATTAGGGAAATGAATAAGGATGCTGTTATAGTATTTGTAACGGGTTTTAGAGACTACGCTTTGCAAGCGTTCGGTATACGAGCATTCGACTACATCATTAAACCGCTTACTGAAAAGAAGTTTGATGTATTTTTCAATGATGTACAAACACGGCTGAAAGAGATTCAATTTAGAAATGAAAAGGATAGTCGACTGTTGGTGAAGTCAAAGAGTGTTATGAAAGAACTTTCATTCGATGAAATAGTGTTTTTTGAAAAATCAGGTCATCAAGTTATAGTGCATGTGGAAAATGGGGATGAAATTGCTTACTATAACTCCTTTAAAGACCTGAAAAAAGAGTTGGGGGAAGGGCTCTTCGTACAGTGTCACCAGGGGTGTATTATCAATATGGACTTTGTGTCGTCGTACAAAGACAAAGTCATAACGCTACGAGATGATTTTGGACAAATACCAGTGAGCAAGACATTTGTTAAAGTCGTTAAAACGGCGATTGAAAAACGGTTGTTCAAATAGTGTGGGGGGGAACGGGTTGCTTGATTTTTCATCTTATTTGGAGATAACATTTTTTTTGTTTGAGTACATGGTGTTGTTTTACTTGTTTTCACAAGTGTTTATTCAAAGATTTAAAAGCTATATAATTAACTATTCTTTGATAGGGCTTTTAACTGGAGTCAATTTTTTAATTGATCAGTATGCGGGCTTAATAAATGGTCCAGGGATGGTTATAAAAACTTTAGTAGTTTATGTTGTATTTTTGATAATTTTTAAAGGAAAATTTCTTCATATTGCATTGATGTCAATTATATGTTTTATAAGTATAGCTATTTCAGACATTATTGCAGCATTAGGTTTTGCGGCTTTATTTGGATATGATAGCTTTGAGTCAATAATAGTTGGATATAATCGATTGGCTTTTGTTATAGTAGCGAAGTTTCTATTTGTAGCATTTAGCCAGTTTGTGCTTTCAAAATTCAAAAATCTTAATGTTGCTGATCCGCGAGATTTATATAAAATTATAATGGTTTTATTAATTGATGTTGCATTTATAGTCATTGTCGGGGATGTATATTTTCAAAATAAAAGTATATACGAAAGCGATGTGCTATTCATTGTTAGTGTATTGTTTGGGATTGTTGCAATTAGTATATTAGTTGTTCGAATGACTGAAAGCATAGTGACGTATGCTATGAAGGAACGTGATTGGCAGTTACAGGAGGAAGAGTACAATAGACAAATATTTTATTTAAATCATTTGGAGGATATCAACCATCAAATGAAATCTATAAGACATGATTTTAATCACCATATAGGCTGTTTATATGGAATGTTAGAACAAGGTGAAATGAATAATGCACGTGAATATGCTGGGGAATTAGTTAGTGAAGCTGAGCAATTTAATGTTGCATTTAGTTCAGATTATCCAGGAATTTCGGGTTTGCTAAGTTCGAAGTATCAGATTATGAGATCCAAAAATATTGAATTTTATTGGAAAGTTAATCTGCCTGAAAAGATGAATCTGAAGCTGATTGATCTTTCTGTGATATTAGGCAATGCATTAGATAATGCAATAGAAGCAGTCGAGAATCTTAGTGAAGATCAGCGATCGATCAATCTCAATATATACTTTGAGATGGAGTATATAGTTATTAAATTGAATAATATGTATAACGCAAGTATTATCAATGAGGACTTATCGACAACTAAAGAGGATACTAAGAATCATGGATATGGTTTGGGAAATATAAAATTTATCGTGAAAAAATATGATGGTATTCTCAAGATTAATAAAGAAAACAGTGAGTTTAAGCTTAATGTTGCATTGCCAAATACCAAAATATAAGGAAACAGTATATAAAAGTGAGGTCATTGACCTCACTTTTTTTTGAACGAATAGCCAATTGTGATGTTTCAAGGTTTGAATATGCAATGTCCATTCTAATTTATCCATAATCGAATTAAAATATTAAATAGTAAAGTCTTACTTGAAATTTTTAGGAGGATTCATGATAAATCAGATGTCGAGAGAGATTACTCGATCGCTTATCAAAAACGATATTATTAGCTTTGATGATATGTCAGTATATCAGTATGGTCTAGAAGTGTTGTTTCTTACAACAATAAAATTAATAGGAATATTTATCTTAGCATCTTTGTTTGGTTATGTTATAGAATCAGTTTTATTCATTATTGCATTTGGATCTTTAAGAATGTATGCAGGGGGATACCATGCAAAAACTGTCTTTAAATGTTTTATTCTTACCATAGGTTTTATAATTGCAGATATTTTAACTTGTAGTTTGATCTCTATCAATAAATCGCCTATATTGATTTTTGCTATTACTTTAATATCATTTACTATTGTCTACATTTTATCTCCTGTAGCAGTAAAAAGTAGACCGATTACAGTAGATGAACAGCGCAAGTTTAGAGAAAGCTCTATAAAGCTTATGTTGGTTTATCTAGTGATAATAACAGTTTTAGTCATAAAGCAGAGTTATTTATGGTATGTTGGAATATTTTCTTTGGGGTTATTTTTTGAAGCGACTACGCTTCTGGCTGAAAAGTTGAGGAAGGAGAACTGGTAATGAAGACTTTTATAATGAGGTTAATAGCAAAAGCAGCAATCAAAACAGCATATTCTGGAAAAGAAAAACATAGTTGGTATTTATCATACCAACCAAAAATGCCACAACAACTACTAAAAGACGAGAAATAATCAACCCTTTCTTAAAAATTAAAGCATTATTGAATATCCCCTTAGACCAATCGTCAAAGGGGTATTTAATTGTCAATAAACCGTAATAGCCATGAAGAAATGATCATATATTTGAAAACAAAATGTAATCCCGTATGGCTTGTAAAAACTTTGAAATCTGGTATGATTGTTCTGATTGATGAAAACAGGAGGATGATTATGCGTAAGAAAATTGCAGCGGGTCTGCTTATCTTGGCTTTAGCCGTATCAACTGCGGCGTGCTCGCAAGATACAGAGCCGGCAGACAACAACGCACCAGTTGAAGAGTCAGCTCAAACAGAGAAAAATGAGCAGGAGACTTCGGACCAAGCTATTACAACAGAAAACGTAACAACACCTGAAAAACTCACAGTTATGGGTGATGAAATGGAAATGGAAATAACTTATCCAGAAGTGAGTGGTTTAGAAGATAAGCTTATTGAAGAGCGCGTTAATATGACAATTCGTCAAGCCTTCAGAACTGAACATGCATTGCTTTCAGGTGAAGCCAATGTTATAGAAACAAGTTTTGATGTAACACACCTATCAAATCAGTGGATTTCAATTCGCTTTGATTTCACGACAGATCCAACAGGTGATGGTAAGAATACTTATGACCTATTTACAAGCTTTACTGTAGATATGACAACAGGAGAGCCTATACTGTTTCACACTTTATGGACAGAGTTAAGTGCTGATGAGCAAGAAGCTTTTGTTTCATCTCTTGATTCAGCAATGATGGAAGGCCAAGTGAATCCGATAACAGGTCCAGAGTCTTTCCCAGAAGCCTACATAAATGGTGAAGAATTTGTTGTATATTACTATGACAATGAAATGCATGAACTTAAAATGCCATTAAGTGATGCAGGCCCACTCCTTATCAAGTAGACAAATGAACCACATTTATTATGTGTGCTTTGAAATATTAGAAATGTCTAAAATGAAAACTTGATAGAGAATATTCAATATAATAATTAAACGGTGCGAAAATTCGCACCGTTTTTTGTATAGGTATTTAGCTTGATTATGCCTTACTGATTTACAAAATTTCAGGTAAAACAGTGCTTAATATTTTGTCCATTATTGAGGGCGTCTTTGCATAGTAGCTGTTTGCTTGATCTTCCGTGGTTGCGCCATTGTAGCCAGGAATATCTGTCACACCTCGTATGACAGTCAAGGGAACATTATTGATCTCACATATGTGGGCCACTGAGGCAGATTCCCAGTCAGCTGCAAGAACCCCAAGGGGCTCAAGTGAGTTTCGAATGATCAAATCAATATCTTGATCGCCCGTTGCAATCCGCCCAAAGTGGATACCAAGATTCCTGAGGAAATCAATTTTCTGAGTATCTAGTTTTGTATCCAGATAGGGAAAGAAGGGGGCATCGGAATGGGTGAATCGGTCGATGCAGTCATAAAACACAGTTTCATTTGCAATAATTACATCACCAGGATGGAGTTTTCCGCTCACACCACCACAGGTGCCGCAGACATATATTTTTTCAGGGAACCAAGTGCTAATGGCGTATTGGGCTGCTCCGGCTGCCTTGGTCTTAGAGTATCCAGAAAAGTAAAATCGACAGTTTTTGCCCCGAATGCTCACATCAAAATATGGACCATACGGTGTGGCATGTGTGGTCTTAATATTATAAATTTCGCAAATAGACCGCCACTCTGTATTACTTGCTATTTGAATACCAATCATTTTGTTGTCCCCCTTTTCATGAAATGATCCAGAAAAAACGCATATCCAATATGACAGCCTCAGAAGGGTTTGCCAACTTAAGCCTTTGCATCTATCAGACAATCAACTTCATTATTTATACCAATTTAAATGCAAATTATCAATGGAATTGGTTATATCGATTCTATTTCAGGGAATTTGTAATTAATGCCATAGATTTCAGGGTATCTTTGAAGTACGATAGATAAAAGGAAGTGATTTTATGGAAGTTAAACATATTCAAAATAGATTGGCAAAAGAGTTAAGTCCTTATCTTTTACAACATGCAGACAATCCAATAGACTGGTATCCTTGGGGAGACGAGGCTTTTGAAAAAGCAAAGGATGAAAATAAGCCAATATTTTTAAGTATAGGATACAGCACATGTCACTGGTGCCATGTCATGGCGCATGAATCTTTTGAAGACACTGAGGTTGCAGACATACTAAACAAACATTTTGTTGCCATAAAGGTGGATCGAGAAGAGCGTCCAGATATTGATCATGTTTATATGATTTACTCTCAAGAAATGACGGGCAGTGGCGGTTGGCCTCTAAACTTAATACTTCGTCCAGACGGGATACCTTATTTCGCAGGAACCTATATTCCCAAAGAAGATAAACAGGGCTACAAGGGCCTTAAGCGACTCTTAAAAGAAGGCTGTCAATTATACTCTGATGATAAGCAAAAAGTGGATGAGTTTTGCTCTAAGGTACATGAGGGCGCAAATAGGTTGCAGTCTGCCGATAATGGGCCTGTTATATCTAGAGAGACCTCACTAAGAAATGTTTTAGATGCCTTAATGGAAAATTACGATGGTGATTATGGCGGGTTTTCAAATGCACCCAAGTTCCCCATGCCCCATTTTGTTTTAACGGCTTTATATGCAAGTGAAGCGTTTGATGTACCCCGCATAAGGAATGCGGCTGAAAACACCCTCATGATGATGCGCCAAGGGGGCATATACGACCAAATTGGCTATGGCTTTATGCGGTACGCAACCGATAAAAAATGGATTGTGCCCCATTTTGAAAAAATGCTGTATGACAACGCCCTTCTTATATATACTTATACTGAAGCCTATAGGCTCACCGGTCGAATTGGCTATGCAGAAACGGCCCATGAACTCATAGCGTTTTTGAATGAGGAAATGTTATCACCAGATGGAGGATACTACGCAGCTCAAGATGCTGACACGGAAGGTCAGGAGGGGGCGTATTATTTATGGACACCGGAAGAGATTGAATCAGTCACAGGAAATGCTCTTTCAGGCGCTGTATCTGGAATGATCGGTATAAGTGGTGAGCCAAACTTTGAAGGAAAATGGATACCGAATAGAATAGAATGTAAGGGGAAAATGGATGACGCCCTATGGGAGCGTGTACGAAAAGACTTATACCAATACAGGTTAAAAAGAGAAAGACCAAGTGTTGATAAAAAAGTTCTTACAGGATGGAATGGGCTGATAATTGCTGCGCTTGCAAGATCGGGTGCGATTTTAAAAGAGGACGAATATATACGCCAAGCTATGAGCGTGCTGAATAAAATCGGTGGCAACGACGACCCCGATAAGTTGGTACGTGGATTTATTGGAGAAAGACCCCTTGGCCCTGCATATTTTGAAGACTATGCCTTTCTAATATGGGGATTCATCGAACTCTTTAAAGCCACTAAAATGCCGGTTTTCTCATTGCAAGCTAAATCTCTTGCTAGATACTGCGAACGCTCATTTAAACTTCCAACGGGTGGTTATGCCATGACAGGAGAAAGACATGAGAATCTAGTGCTTCGACCAATACAATTAAACGATCAGGCGGTTCCAAGTGGAAATGGTATTCACTTATGGAATTTACTGCGTTTATCAACCCTAGGCGCTGATGAAATCCTGGCGCATGCTGCTAATGAGCACGAAGCCTTCATGCGTATGGAATCAGCGATTAGACCACTTGGGACAGCGTCATGCGCCATTGGTCTTTTAAGGACGGGGCGTCTCCAGTAAGAGTCGCTTCAATAGGCAGGTGTCTTTATGAAAAGATCTGAACTTGTAAAGACTATCAGGACATACTCATTACTCTCAATTTTGTTATTGGGAGTCCTTATTGTATCAACTATCACTGGACTGGAATATTATCAATATAGAAAAGACGTAGATGCAATTCGAACAGACTATTTAGAAGAACAGAAAGATGTGATAAAAAACCGTGTGCTGGAGTTCATTGAGTATGTTGAATTTGTGAGAAGCACTCAAAGAAAGCATGTTGAGCAAAACTTAAAGACGCGGGTGGATTCAGCGGTTCAAACAATCGCAAACTTGCATGAAAAGTATGCAAACACACTGCCGGAAGAAGAACTAAAAAACATCATAAAGGATGCCTTAAGGACCAATCGTTTTGAAACAGAAAACAACTATTACTTTATTGAGGATTCAAAAGGCAACAATGTCCTTTTTGCATATAGCCCGGAAATGGAGGGGCTGAACTACTGGAACCTTCAAGATGCAAAAGGGAATTTCACTGTACAAGATGAAGTAAGCAAGGCCCTGCGTGATGGAGAGGGCTATGTTACAGGCTATTGGCCTAAGCCCAGAGATTATTATGGTGATGCTTATGAAAAATTGACTTATGTAAAATATTATGAGCCATTTGACTGGATTGTTGGAACAGGCACATACCTTGACGAAATGGAAACTCAGGCGCAAAATGAGGTTCTTGAAAGGATGGAGGCCTTACGATTTGGTCAGCAAGGTTACATTTTTGCAAATACTTATGATGGCATAGCCCTAGTCCTTGATGGAAAAGTGGTGGAATCGTATAAGAATATTTGGGAACTAGAAGATCCGAATGGATTCAAAGTCATCCAAGCGGAAAGAGATGCTGTACGAAATCCGGATGGAGACTATATTTATTATGTCTGGAACAAGTTGCAAAATGATAAACTCGCACCAAAGGTATCTTTTATTAAAGGTATAGAGGACTGGGAGTGGATGATCGGTTCAGGGGTGTATTTAGATGATGTGGAGATTATATTGGCACAGAGACAAGAACAGCTTTTTGACAGACTCCTTACAACTCTAATTGATATAGGGATTCTATCCATGCTGGCCTTGATTATAATGCTCAGCATTTCTAGAAAAATCTCAAATAAGATTGAAAAAAATATTACACTCTTTACGGAATTCTTTGAAAAAGCATCATCATCAGATAAGTATATTGAAGTAGAGCATGTGGCCTATGATGAGTTTAAAAAAATGGCTCATCATGCCAATGAAATGCTTGAAGTGCGTTCAGCTTACAAGGAAGAACTTAAGGCTCTAAATCAAAATCTTGAATCAAAGGTGGAAGAGAGAACACTAGAACTTCAAAAGAATATCGAAGATTTAAAGGCCCTTCAAGATAAGCTTATACAGAAAGAAAAAATGGCTATTGTTGGAGAATTGGTACCAGGTTTTGCTCATGATATTAACACACCAGTGGGGGTATCAATAACTGCAAACTCTTATATAAAAGAAACCACAAACAAATTGCAATCAGCGCTTGAAAATGGCACCTTGAAAAAATCAACTGCTGAAAAGGCCTTAAGGGACATCGAAGAAAGTGCTGAGATTATTGAAAGTAATTTGAAAACGAGTTCAGAACAAGTTCAGAGTCTGAAAAGACTATCTATAGATCAAAACACAGATGAGTATAGGGCTTTTGATTTAATGGACTATCTCAAAGAAATTGTTTTGAGTTTGAAGCCGCTGACGAAGTCGGGAAATCATAGCGTTCATATGAATGGCCCTCAGTCCTTGCTTATTCACAGCTATCCCGGAATATACTTTCAGATTTTCTCCAACTTAATCTCAAACAGTGTTATGCATGGCTTTATGGGACGTGAAAGAGGGGAAATTGTTATTGAAGTCAAGGAAGTGGATGGAAGCCTAACCATCTTATACACCGATAATGGTGTGGGTATAGATCCTGACCACATAGACAAGATATTTAACCCTTATTTTACAACGAAAAAACATTCAGGCGGAAGTGGAATAGGGCTGAATATCGTCTATAATTTGGTGACCGATACCATGGGCGGAAAAATCAAGTGTCAGAGTGAGGTCAAAGGAGGCACAAGTTTTAGACTTGATATACCAAAGAACCTAAAAGATCAGTGAAGTGGATTCACTTGTCAGAAATAGAAAGCTGAGGGCCGCAGCCCTCAGCTTTTAAATTATCTACCTAACATTGTAATAGATTATACTCGTATAAATTGGTCCTCAGTCAAAAAGAAAATTTTACTTTAAATCTCAAGTCTGAGAGTGCAAAAATACGCATCAAAACTTATTTTTGATAGAGTTGTTTTATGTAGGCTTTCATATAGGCGGGCAAGTCTGGCGGTCTTCTGCTTGAGACAATATGTTCATCGACAACGACGGGTTCATCCACCCAGAGAGCCCCAGCATGGATCATGTCGTCTTTAATACCTGGCGTACTTGTCACGGTTCTGCCCTTCACGATGTCAGCAGATGTTAATACCCAGCCTGCATGACAAATATGCCCTATAGGCTTTCTAGCCTTATCCATGGCCTGGACAATTTCAATAACCTTGTCATAACGTCGAAGCTTGTCTGGCGCCCATCCTCCAGGAACGAGAAGACCGTCATAATGGTCAGGATCAACACCCTTTAATGCGATTGTCGCTTCTGCAGGAACACCATATTTTCCGTAATAGACCTTGTCTTTTTCCGGTGCGGCTAAATCAACAGAGGCTCCTTCTTCTCTTAGTCTAAGAATCGGATACCACAGTTCTAAATCCTCAAAGTCTTTTTCCAATAAGCATAGAATTCTGATGTCAGTGTTCATTGTTTCCCTCCTTCGTAGCACACTATAATAATGCCCATTTTTTTGAAGACAAAACGTAGAACTGACTATTTTGTCATTGTAATTAGTACAAATGTGAAATTTATATAACAACTGATTCAAAATGCGTTTAAAATGTTATAATGATTAAAGAAGTTTAATTAAGGAGGCGCAACATATGAAAGTAAATTTAAGTATGAATAATGAAAAAAGTGAAAATCGAGTGATTCTTCAGTTTGAAAATGGTGTCTTAACGGGCCAACTAAGTGAAGGCTTTTCTAAACTATTTGACGTGTATAAATCTTCAGATAGATTCGAAAAGAAAGCGGGATCAAAGTTTACGAACACTTGGCTAGATGATAACAGGTTAAAGTCTGAAGCCGTATTTGAAATGAGCACTGGTAGCCTAAAAGATGCTCATAAGGCTGGTCAATCAATTATACAATATGCCATTTCCAATAAATTTGAATCCATTGAGATTGATTTTGAAAATATAAGTGGTGCAGAGGATAAGATCCTTCTTGTAAGAAACTTTGCAACGGCTCTTACGGAATCAGGCTATAAATTTGACACCTATAAAACTGGTGATAAAAAAGATGAAAGACTAGATGTTATTGTAAACCTTGAAAATGATGTTGATGTCAAAAAAGCTTTTGAAGAAGGGGTTACCATTGGTGAAGCCACAAAAGTTGCTAAAATGATGGTCAATGAGCCTGCAAACGTGATGTTGCCTAAGCGAATGGCAGAAGAAGCTGTTAAGGCAGGCAAAACCTTTGGTTTTGATGTAAAAGTCTTAGAAGATCCAGAAATTGAAGCACTAAATATGCCGGCTTATTTAACGGTTGCCAAAGCCAGTGAAAATAGACCACGTTTAATTGTCATGGAGTATAAAGGCAATCCGGATAAGGCTGACGACGTTTTAGGTCTTGTTGGTAAGGGTCTTTCATTTGATACAGGTGGATATTCTTTAAAGCCTCCAGCAAGTATGACGAATATGAAAACGGATATGGGTGGTGCAGCAGCTGTTGTTGGTGCTATGGCCGCTATTTCAGGTCAGGGCATTAAGGTCAATGTAACAGCTGTGGTTGCGGCATGCGAAAATATGATTTCTGGTGGTGGTTACAGACTAGGTGATATTATTGATTCAAGAGGTGGTAAGTCAATATTCATTAAGAGCACAGATGCAGAAGGTCGTCTAACGCTTATTGATGCTATAGATTATATAATCAAAGATCTGAAAGTATCTCGAGTTGTTGATATTGCCACACTTACAGGTGCTCAAGTCATTGCGCTGGGCAACACTGTAACTGGTGCGGTTTCAAACAATGATGACTTCTGGTCAAAGATGGAGTCAGCTTCGAAAATTTCTGGCGAAAATGTTTGGAGAATGCCACTCACAGAAGAAATTGTTGACTCAATCAAGCATAAGGAAGCTGATATTACAAATGCTGTTCGCGAAGCAGGCATGATCACTGCAGGTGCATTCATTGGAGAGTTTGTTGACGAAACACCATGGATTCATCTTGATATTGCTGGGACAAGCTGGACGGAAAAACCATTTGGACTAACACCATATGGAGCCACTGGTGTTGGTGTTAAGAATCTGTACTTCCTAGCAAAAAGTTTTGCATAACCATTAATAAAGTAAGTGTATTAGGCGTCCTGAATTTTCGGGGCGCCTTTTTGTGTAAGCTTCATGTGAAAGCGGGTATAAAGTAATTGATAGCAAATAAAAAATGAGGTGTTCTATGAGAGTTTTTGTTGGACTTGAACTGGGAGAAGAGGCAAACGAAGCCTTAGCGACCTTCCAAAATGACTTGCGGCCATATGTGGAGAGGGGCAATTTTACACGAAAAGAAAATTTCCACTTAACATTATGGTTTATAGGAGAGACTGATAGTGCGCAGGTCAGTATGATTACCCATGCTTTAGAGGATATTGCTAGACATTTTGCCCCATTTGAGATTGAACTAGGCGACTTAAATGCATTTCAAAAGAAAAATAGAAAAATATTATGGATTGGACCTTCCAGTGGTCTCTACCATCTCGAGAAATTGTATGATGCCCTTGAAAAGGACTTTAGGCATATTGGTATTCATAAAGAACCAGAGGCGTTTACACCTCATATAACATTAGGACGCCAGCTTAGTCTGCTTGATACAGTGCAAAACCTTAGAGAGAGACATACCGTCAAGCCGGTTAAGTGTCACATTGGCTATATCACTGTTTTTGAAAGCAAAAGAGTGAAAGACTTGCTAACATATGTTCCAATAAAAAGAGTTAAACTAAATGAGTAAAACTAGATGAATAAAGGGGATGTCAGAATGTATGAAGCAAAATATTATGAACAGTTGTCTGATGGTAGGATACACTGTCTATTGTGTCCACATCAATGCATTGTTGCAGATCAAGCCTATGGCCGATGTAAGGTCAGATACAATGAGGGTGGCACTCTTATAGCAAAGTCATACGGCTTTATAACATCATCAAGTTTTGATCCGGTTGAAAAAAAACCGTTTTATCACTTCATGCCAGGACAATCAATATTTTCAGTTGGAAGCAAAGGGTGTAATTTTAAGTGTGATTTTTGTCAGAATGCAAGAATTGCTTTAGAAGAGGACGCTGAAGGGAAAGAATACACTAAGGAAGACTTGCTAGAGGTTATGTCGCAAAGAGAAGACAATGTTGGAATAGCATTTACCTATAATGAACCGATGGTTGGTTATGAGTTTATGCTAGATATGGCAAAAGCAGCTAAGGAGAAGGGCTACAAGACAGCCTGTGTTAGCAATGGATATATTATGCCTGATCCGCTGAGTGAACTCTTAAACTACATAGATGCATTCAATATTGATCTAAAAGCTTTTAATGATAGATTTTATCACCAAATCTGTAGGGGCGAAAGAGCTCCCGTAATGGAAGCCATACGAAGAATGGCAAATACCAATCATGTGGAGGTGACCACACTAATCATTGAAGGGGAAAATGATGATTTGGAAGAACTTGAAAACATGTTTAAGTGGCTAAAAGATATAAGCCCAAACATACCACTTCACTTAAGCAGATATTATCCAGGTCATAATTATACTAAGCCAGCCACTTCAATATCTAGACTTCTTGAAATTGAAACACTTGCAAAGAAACACTTGAATTTTGTATATTTAGGGAATGTACCAGATGTGGATCATAACACATACTGCCCAAAATGCGGTACAAAGGTGATCGAGAGATCAGAGGGGCAAATAAAACCCTTACTTGAAAGCAATGCATGCCATGTTTGCAAGACAAAAATACCAGTTGTACTTTAGTGATAAGTGTAAAGGAGGTTACTATGAAAGATATTATTATTTTTACGACACCCACATGTCCATACTGTTCGACGGCTAAAGAGTATCTGCAGCAAAAGGGATATAAATACATTGAAAAAGATATAACAACAGATACAGAAGCTAGAGACCTTTTAAGAAGCAGCGGTATTATGGGTGTACCAGCTTTTAACATTGGTGGAGAAATGGTTGTTGGATTTGACAAAGATAAAATTGAAGACCTCATTGACTACAATGTTATAGAATGTGAAAAATGTTATGCGAAAATGCGTCTGCCTAAAGGGGCTGGAAAGGTTAGGGTTACCTGTAAGAGCTGTGGACATCAGTTTGAAACAAGGAATTAGTCCTTTAAAGTGATACAGTTAAAAATAAGGTTAAAAAGGCTCCAGAACGATAAGTTCTGGAGCCTTTTTTTATTAAAAAATTTAATTGAAAGTTAGTGTAAAATAACTTGAGTTCTGCAAAACTATTGTTTTAAAGTTTCTTAGAAATAGCTGCAAAAGCACCGATGATGACTAGACCCATAATCATGATTGGACCTGCACCACTCTCGAAACCGCTTGCAATACCACCGTAAGCTACAAATGCGATTGTAACAGGAATTACGTATTTAACCATAGCAAACCAGAATTCGAATAGACCGAATGCGATTTTACCACCGTTTGTGATTTCTTCTTTAAGGTCTTCTTTGTTAAGTCTCCAACCAGCAAAGATACAAAGTAGCATACCGCCAATTGCAAGGAAGATCTTATCAGTAAGAAGATCAAAGATATCAAATGCACCGTAACCAAACAGTTGAGGACCAATACCGCCTAGAGATAGAGATGCTAGAACACAAAGAACAGCCATAACTGCAGATGTACCAAATACTGCTTTCTTTCTTTCGAAACCCTTTTCATCCATTAGGAAGGCAACAACAACTTCAAGAAGCGATACAGAAGATGTAAGAGCCGCAACAGTCAGTGCAACGAAGAAGAGAATTGCAAATAGGGTACCTGCGCCACCCATTTCAGCGAAAATTGTAGGAACAACCACGAATACTAGACCAGGTCCAGCAGCAGGTTCCATACCAAATGAGAACATTGCAGGGAACATTGCGATACCAGCTAGAAGTGCTACAGCTGTATCCATCGTTGTTACAATAGCAGCGTTACTCACAAGGTTTTCATCTTTGTTGAGGTAAGAACCGTATGTAATCATACATCCCATACCAAGAGATAGCGAGAAGAAGGCCTGACCAAGGGCAGCCAGAATAACTGAGCCGTTAATTTTAGAGAAGTCAGGTTTAAATAGGAATTCCATACCAGCCCATGCATTTGGAAGCATAAGACCTCTTGCAGCAATTACAATCAGGATAAGGAAAAGCAGTGGCATAAGAACTTTACCAGCTTTTTCAATACCAGAAGAAATACCACGAGCAACGATAATGATGTTAAGTGCTAGGAAGACAACCATCCATACAAGTGGTTCAACACCGCTTGTAATGAAGGCACCAAATGCATCACCGATACCAGCTGGGTTACTTAGAAGGCCACTTGCTGATTTAAAGACATAAGCAATTGCCCATCCGCCAACTACTGGGTAGAAGCCCATGATTAAGAAACCGGATAATACGCCAAGAACGCCTGTGAAAGTCCATCTCTTATCAACAGACTTGAAAGCACCTACAGCTACAAGTTGTCTTCTTCGGCCAACCGCAAATTCTGTAAGCATAACGCTAAAACCTATAAGTGCGACAAAGATCAAGTAAACAATTACGAAAGCGCCACCGCCGTTTTGACCAGCTGTAAATGGAAACTTCCAGATGTTACCGAGACCTACTGCGGAGCCTGCTGCAGCCATAATAAAGCCGAGTCGAGAACCCCAATTTTCTCTTTTCTGCATAAAATTCGTCCTCCTACAAAATGTGATAGAAAATGAAATAAAATTATAGCATACTTGTTACGTGTATGTAACAAACTTTCAGTCGATTATACCGTAAAAGTATATGGTTGTGTACAAAATATATATATTAGTTAATAAAATTTAGCTAATAAAATTTTTTTGTACTCCATATTTTTTTTATTGTAGGCACAACTATGAAAAAGCTTGTTAACTACGTTAAAGTATCCCCCCTTCAGCATAGTACTTACCCTAAATAATAATCTAAAAACTGCAAATAGTCAAAAAATTGTGTAACACTTAGCGAAAAATTGTAAAAATACGACCTAAAATATACCGAAATAGCGGAATAATGCAAGAAAAATTATTAAAATTTCACATGCGCCCATTTGTTACGAAATGGAAATAAATTTAATGACAAATATATGACAAAAATAATAAAGCTATTGAATTGGGGTATAAGTTTGCTATACTGTTATAGAGTCGATTGTAAAAAGTAGGAATATTAGAGTGTTCACTTGGAGGTGAAGAACGTTAATAAGCTGACAACTAAACGACAAGAAGCGCCAGGACTGACAAATGTCAGTTGACGAGGACAGGGTTTATCGAATTATTCGGCGGGTGCCCTGCGGTAACTCATTACCGTTAAAGTCTTGCAAAAGCATGGAGTGATCTGTGTGACAAACCGAGATGGATGAGAATTGAAAATGGGCTTAATGGAGTGCATCTCATAAGTGTATGCGCTTTTTTAGTGCAGATAAACTTATTGAATGATAGTGAAAGAAGATCACTCTTTAAGAAAATGGAGGCCATAGTGGGTCTCTTTATGTTTTTTTGAGAAGTATATGAAATAAGCTGGTGTAGATATAAGTATACGCATTGGTTTTAATTCCATGAACGAATGGAAGGCATTATTCAAAACAACAACTACATTAAAAACAAGAACTACTAATAGAACTCTCTTTAACAACGACTCAGTTAATCAACATACGTAGATGTATTAATTACAGGAAAGTACTGAAGGGAGAAATAAAATATGTGCGGTATTGTAGGTTATATAGGTAATAATCAAGCGGTTCCAGTTCTTATAAATGGTCTATCAAGACTAGAATACAGAGGCTATGACTCAGCAGGTGTTGCTGTGTATAATTCAGAGGCTCAAAATCTTGATGTTAGAAAATGTAAGGGACGGCTGAAAAACCTAGAAAATATGCTTGAAGAATCACCATTAACAGCTTCTGTAGGTATAGGTCATACACGTTGGGCGACACATGGAGAACCATCTGTGATCAATGCCCACCCTCATTTGAACCAATCTGGAGACATAGCTGTTATTCATAATGGGATCATTGAAAACTACATGAAACTGAAAGACTGGCTTATTGAAGAAGGCATTGAATTCAAGTCTGAAACAGACACAGAAGTCATTGCCCACCTTGTGGCATACTTTTATGAAGGCGATCTTCTTAAAGCTGTAAATAAAGCGGTAGAAAAGATGGAGGGCGCTTATGCCATTGGGGTCATCTGTAAGGATGAGCCAGACAAGATAGTTGCCGTACGTAAAGACAGCCCACTTATTGTCGGCATAGGCGAAGGTGAAAACTTCCTTGCTTCAGATATTCCAGCTATATTGAAGTATACAAAGAATGTTTATCTGATTGAAAATGATGAAACAGTTCTATTAACGAAAGACGATATAACAATCTTTGATGCCCTTGGCCAAAAGGTTAGCAGAGAGGTATTTGAAGTCACTTGGAGTGCTGATGCAGCTGAAAAAGAAGGCTACGAGCACTTCACAATCAAAGAAATTAACGAGCAACCAACAGGCGTTCATGCAACCCTTCACAGAAGACTGGATGCAGATGATAACATCGTTCTTGATGGCATTAAACTGACAAAAGAAGATCTTGAAAACTTCAATAAAATATACATTGTAGCGTGTGGTACAGCCTACCATGCAGGGCTTGTTGGCAAATATGCCATTGAAAAGCTAGCCAATATTCCGGTGGAAGTGGATATTGCTTCAGAGTTCAGATATAGAGATCCATTTATTGATGATAAAACTCTATTTATTGCAGTTTCCCAGTCGGGTGAAACTCTAGACACACTACAGTCATTACGTGAAGCCAAAAGACGTGGTGCCCGCATCATGAGTATTGTTAATGTTGTAGGATCATCAGTGGCACGTGATTCCCATGACGTCTTCTACACATGGGCTGGTCCAGAAATTGGTGTGGCTTCAACGAAAGCCTACACAACACAATTAACAGCCTTCTATCTAATTGCTATGTATATGGGTAGACTTAAGGGCACGGTTGATGACGCTAAGTACAATGAACTGCTTAAACACTTAAAGGATATGCCAGAAGCAATACAAACTGTGCTTGATAATTACGAAACAGTTCAACAGCTTGCAGACACTCAATTTAATAATGAAAGTGTATTCTTCATGGGACGTGGCGTGGATGTGGACATTGCCTTTGAAGCTTCATTAAAGCTAAAAGAAATTTCTTACATTAATTCATTTGCCATTGCAGCAGGTGAGCTAAAGCACGGTACAATTGCCCTTATTGAAGAAGGCACACTTGTTGTAGCCTATGCCACACAAGAGCATATATTTGATAAAATGCTATCCAATATTAAGGAAGTTAAGGCAAGAGGGGCATATGTTGTTGCTATCGCCCAGCGTGGTCATGAAGAGATAGAAAAAGTTGCAGATGAAGTCCTTTGGATTCCAAGAACTCTTGATGTACTGGCTCCTATCTTAAGCGTTGTTCCAATGCAACTATTCGCATACTACGTTTCCCTAGCACGTGGCAATGACGTTGACAAGCCACGTAACTTGGCTAAGTCTGTTACTGTTGAGTAGGGTGTAAGTGGAAAAATACGGTTGTGAAAAATAATAATAAAGATCGCTCAGATTTAATAAAGATTGGTTTTTGAGAATAAAGACTGATTACTAAAATTCCAACAAATGAATGGACCCCATCGTAGCGCAAGTTAAGATGGTTCGTCCATTCATTTTTTTATACAAAAAGTGGCTTACTCGACTAACATCCTCCCTCGGTTCGCCAGCGAAAAATGTGTTAGGGTAAATCTTAGACTTTCTCAGACTGGTGGTGTCATTTCATTTTTCAGTAATCGTAGTAATGAAGTTCTTCTGTATTAAATGAGATCATTCATGTGGTTATAAGTGCTTTATGTGTAATTATATGTATAATTAGGTATGTTGTGTGTTACACTTACTCTCAGGAATCATGCACCACATTATTTTGGCACAAGCATTTAAGGACACAATGAAAGAGGACAAAATGAAAAAGACACTTGCTTTAATTTTAGTAATGACAATGCTTATTCCGGGAATTACACCGGCATCATTTGCAGGAAATAATTCCAAACTAACTGACTTTATTAATAACGATTTACCAACTCTAATTAAATCACTAGAAAGTGTAAATGGATCAAGCACCTCAATGTTATCGAGTTCATATCATCTATCAACACCTGAGTATTCTTACTCTTCTGATGGATATGAGATTATTGAATATCCACTTTACCAGAATGGTATACTTACAGGTATCTATAGCATAATAGTTGATAATGGGCAGTATTATAGTAATTTATCAACGGATGTGGAATCATATGATTTTGCGATAAAGACATCTGGCAAAGTATCTACGGCACATATTATTGATGTTCAAGAACAACCAGCGTACGGATTAATGTCATTATTTAGAGGTGCTTCACTATCCAGAAGTAATGGAACAAAATTGAGTGTACCTATTCAGCGACAAGGTTCATATGGTTACTGTTGGGCATGTTGCATAACTTCAATGATCTATTACATAGATGGCATTTCAAAATCGCCTGGTCAAATTTGTGATGATATGGGAGTCGAATACAAAAATGGAGCAAATGGCGGTGCAAACCTTATAAAAGCAGAAGCTGCTTTTCAGAAATATGGATTTACAACTCAAATGGGTGGAGTAATGACTGAATCACAGATCGTTAAAGTCATAGATAACGATCTTCCAGTATTCACTCAATGGTTCTCTTCTTCACCTAGAAATGGTCACTCAATGGTTTTAGCGGGATATAGATATTCATCAAGTGGTTTTGGTATGACACTAATGGATCCCAATCGAGGCTTTATTGCATGTAGATATAGAGGAAAACGATCAAAAATCACATACAGAGAAGATGGTGAAACAAAAGTCTTTAAGTGGGAAGGATCACTTATCGTACAGTAAGCGACAGTAAATATAAGATTGTATATGCTTGTGCCATAATAGACTATATAACTAGGAGCTTTTAAATGAAAAAAAAGAAAGTATTAATAGCGCTGTTGTCTGTTTCACTTTTAATAGTATTATCAGTAACTATATTCATTCAAAAAAATAATGATTTTTGTGAAATTGAAGTTACCAAACTAGGCAATGGTGGAATTGATTTTAATTATTTTATAGAGACGGATGAAGATGTAATAAATGTTATAGATACATTAATTGAAAAATACACTATTCTGTTTGATAGTTATGATTTGTTTGAAATACCAACTGGTAATAATTTCACCTTAATAAGTAGAGTATCTAACGATGTTGTAAAGAATATTCAAGTATTTGACAACACAATTTCTGTTGTTGAGTATAAGGATGGATTGGTATATAACGAGTTTACAGCGAATGGCACTGAAGAGGATTTACTAAAACTTCAAGAAATCATAGACTCCACTTCAATGAAGAAATCATATGATAAGTCACGTATTCCTGAGTTTCAAAATAACGCTGCAACAATAGGTTTTTTCACATATGGAGAGGATAAAATATTAGATTCAAATGTAATTGTGAAAGATGAAAGTAATCTTTTAACACTAAATAATCTAATTTCTGATATGAAAACTAAAGAGTATTTTAAGTTTAGTCAAAACACGTCTGAAAATATTGAGATTGTTAATACTGAGCTAAAGATCAACTTTGAAAGACCCTATGCATCAAATATTCAAGGCGGATTAATGATTGCGCATAATAATGGTGCATTAGCATTCATTTCTCATAGATATGAGGGAGAAATGAATCGAGTTGTGGTATATCCTAACTATATTGAAATTACAACAGGAAATACAGATTCTGAAGAAGTTACCGAATATTATACTCTTGATACGAACTTAAAATCCGAGATCATATCTATATTAGACTCACTTAAATAGCAAAAGGATAGATAGAAGCCTTTTATAAACCAATAACTTAAACCAACCTTAAACATACACCCAATTGTCATATGACTGTCACAAATCTCCATTACTATATACACATAAACAGGAAACGAAAGGAGATTTTAAAATGAATAAGATGATTCAAAGAATGATGGGACTAAGTCTAGCGGTAATGTTGGTTATGAGTACAGTGACGTTTGCAGATGGCGCTGATTACGGTTCTGCTGGAGCGGCTGAAAAAGGCGAATACACCAATGAATATTCCATTGAAGAAATGCTGATTTACGCCTTGCAGGATGAATACGCCGCAAGAGCAGAATATAATGCTATTCAGAATGTATTTGGAGAACAGCGTCCATTTTCAAATATTGAAAAATCAGAAGAACGTCATATAGAGTGGCTCCTACCTCTGTTTGAAGAATATAGGGTTGAACTTATCGAGGACACAGCGGTAGACCATCTGCTTATTCCCGAGACGCTCGCAGAAGCATTTACAGTAGGTGTTCAGGCTGAAATAGCTAATATAGCAATGTACGATAAATTTTTAGATCAGGAACTACCAGACGATATACGAAGTGTATTTGAAAGTCTAAAATCAGCATCAGAAAATCACCTAAAGGCATTTGAACGGGGAGCTGAAAGAAGTGGTGGGCCTAGAAACGGCGGTCGTTCTAGGAATTGATCAACCTACAAAATATCATTCAAGCCCACATCAGTTCACATATAGAAACGGGACCGAGTCACTGACTCAGTCCCGTTTTTTTATCCCCATAAAAAGCTTGTCTGTCCCTAAGTGTCTCTATCTGCCCACTATTAAGTAAACCGTATAAGAAATCCGGCTCAAAATAGTAAGTATTCTTCACAAGGTTCACCCGTGCAAGCTTATGGTAAATCAGGTGGTTCAGGAAGTAGTTTTTTTCAACATTTCGCTGTATCTGCTTAAATTTATTTTGGTAGTAATGGGGCATAGCACTTAAATCCACCTTGGCATTTGTGAAGTCAATCAGGCTATAACCTCCAGATTTCCACGTCTCAAATTGCTTCATGAAAATTTTTCTGGGAATCATACGCACTAAAATACACCTCCAAGATTATTTAAACGAGTTACATGTATTTTTTTAGGCCTGTAAAATGAACTGGATAAGGCTATTATAATGGGCAAATTTTAAAAAAATATGAATAGACCAGTCTTTTTTAAAACAAAGTTTGAACGAGCTTTAATGTAGAAATTTGACTAAAATATTGCGGGAATAAAATTGTATTGACATGATAATAAATATCAATTAAAATACATTATGTTGCTGATAACGACAATCGTTATCAATGACAAGGAGTTTGACATTCAAAATAACGTCAAATACTTAAACCATTTACATAGTTGAGGTGGAGGAAAAACATGAAGAAGTTCATTACTTTATTAATGGCAATGATTATGGCAATGGCTGTGCTTGCCGGGTGTGCGGCACCAGCTGAAGAGGCGCCTGCAGAAAACACGGCAGGAGAAACAGCGGTTGAAGACAAGGTTGAAGAAAATAAAGAAGAAACATCAGAACCCGTTGAGGCTGGTGTTGTTAACCTATACACAGATCGTCACTATGACACAGACGCTGAGCTTTACAAGCAGTTTACTGAAGAAACTGGCATTGAAGTTAACGTCATCAAGGGTAAAGGTGATGAACTTATTGAACGTATGAAGCGTGAAGATGCTGATACAGAAGCCGACCTTCTAATCACAGCTGATGCAGGTCGTCTGTTCAGAGCTAAAGATGCAGGTCTACTTCAAACGGTTGAAAGTGACCTTGTTGATGCAAACGTACCAGAAAATCTAAGAGACAAAGACAGCACTTGGATTGGTCTAACAATGCGTGGTCGTGTGATCGTTTACGCAAAAGACAGAGTGACACCAGACATGCTATCAACATATGAAGACCTAACAGATCCAAAGTGGGAAGGAAAAATCCTAGTGCGTTCTTCATCAAACATCTATAACCAGTCCCTTCTAGCATCATTCATTGAAGTTTCTGGTGAAGAAGAGGCAAAAGCTTGGGCAGAAGGCCTTGTTAAGAACATGGCGCGTGAACCTCAAGGCAATGACAGAGCACAGGCAACAGCTGTTGTAGCAGGTGAAGGTGACTTAGCCATCATGAACACATACTACATCGGTAAAATGCTAAACTCTGACAACCCAGAAGAAGTGAATGTTGCACAGAATGTTGGCGTATTCTTCCCTAACCAAGAAACAACGGGAACACACGTTAATGTAAGTGGTGCTGGTCTTGCTAAGCACTCTAAGAATAAAGAAAATGCAGTGAAGCTGATTGAATTCCTAACGTCAGAAAAAGCTCAAGGCGAGTTTTCAAGCGCAAATTATGAGTATCCTGTAAACCCAAATGTAGAAGCATCAGAACTTCTTAAGTCATGGGGCGAATTCAAGACACAAGACATTAACCTTTCAGTTCTAGGTGAAAACAACCTAAGAGCCGTTGAAATCTTTAACGAAGTAAACTGGCAATAAGACAAGTCCTATAGGGCAATAGGGGTCAAAATGAATAGAAAAGCAGATATATGGTCGAAGCTGGCAAATGCCAGCATCGGCCTGCTTTTGCTTCCGATTGTGGTGATTGTCTACCAACTCTTATTCGGCGGTGGAAGTGAAAACTGGGAACATATTAAAGAGTATATGCTCAACAAGTACATGCTCAACACAGTATTAATTGTGACGTTTACAGCACTGGCAACGGCCATTATTGGAATGAGTCTGGCTTGGCTTGTCACGGTGTTTGAATTTCCTTTTAGGAACATATTGAAGTGGGGACTTATGCTGCCCCTGGCTATACCTGCCTATATTGGTTCTTACACCTACCATGGTCTACTCACATACACAGGTGTGATTCAAACATTTTTACGAAATGAAATGAATATAAGCGTCAATCAAAAGTTTTTTAACATCATGCACCTGCCGGGTGTGGTCTTTATATTCACAATTTTTCTGTATCCATATGTGTATACAGTGACAAGGTCTTTTTTATCAAGACATACAAGCTCTCTTATAGAAAGTGCCCGTGTGCTTGGTCATAGGCCAGCAAAGTTATTTTTTACAGTTATAGCACCACTGGCTAGGGGAGCCGTTGTTGGCGGTGCCAGCCTAGTGGTTATGGAAGTTTTAAATGACTACGGTGTCGTCAAGTATTACGGGGTGCCAGCCTTTAGCACAGCGATTTTCAAAGCCTGGTTTTCCATGGGTGATTTAAGTGCAGCTATAAGGCTATCAGCAATTTTAATGGTCTTTGTCTTTACGACACTGGCTGGTGAAAAAATTGTTCGTGGTCGACGAAAGTATAGCATGACAACAACAAAGCAAAGAAGCATGGTGCGCATTCCACTGAAGGGTTGGCAAAAAATTCTTGCGAGTGGATATGGACTCTTTATTTTCATGCTTGGCTTTATTATTCCCCTGGCACAGCTTGTCCACTGGTCGTATTTGTCAAGGGACAGACTCTTTTCCACCGAGCTGGTAGAACTGATTAGAAACACACTTTTTGTGTCTATTGTATCTACCGCCATTATTCTTGTGGTTGCGGTTATTGTGGCCAACCATAATAGGCTGTCCACATCGAGACTGACAAGACTACACTCAGGGGCTGTTTCACTTGGCTATTCCATTCCGGGCGCCGTCATTTCTGTGGGGGTTATCATCCTTTTTGTTGGTCTAGACAGGTTCTTGACACCGGTGTATAGGGACTGGTTCCACCTGAACAAGACCCTGGTCCTCAGCACCAGCATAGCCATGCTTCTCTTTGCCTATGTGCTTAGATTTTTAGCTATAGGTTATAACAATGTGGATTCCGGCTTTAATAAAATCGGTCGAAAGTATCATGAAGCCTCAAGAATGCTTGGAATGAATAGTGTAGAAACCTTCTTTAAAGTGGATCTGCCTATGATTCATTCAGCCCTAATTGGTGGCTTTGTCATGGTCTTTATAGACATGCTCAAAGAACTGCCTTTAACGCTTATTCTAAGACCTTTCAACTTCGATACCCTAGCGACAAAGGCCTTTGAATATGCCAACGATGAAATGATTCATGAAGCGGCTGTGCCGTCGATTTTCATTATATTTATCAGTTTACTACTTATATTTATACTTCAGCGGTACCAGTCTAGAACGAGGGGGCAAAGTCGTGTATCTTAAAATGAACGGAATCGATTTCAAATACAGAGGTTCTGATGAGTTGATATTAAACCAAGTGGCCTTTGGGATGGAACAAGGACATATTTTGGCCATTGTTGGCGAGAGTGGGTCAGGTAAGAGCACAACACTTCGTGTTCTTGCTGGTCTGGAAACGCCCCTTTCGGGTGAAATTTCAGTGGGGGGCAAAGACTTTTATTCTGGTAAAACCAACCTCCTGCCTGAAGAAAGAGGTCTGGGCATGGTTTTTCAGGACTACGCCTTATTCCCCCACTTAACTGTGGAAAAAAATATTATGTTTGGTCTTGAAAAAATGCGTCGGCAAGAGAAGAAAAAAAGAGTGGATGAAATGCTTGCCCTTGTTGATTTAAAGGGTCTTGGAAAGAGATACCCCCATGAACTCAGTGGTGGTCAGCAGCAGCGTGTGGCTCTGGCAAGAGCCCTAGCACCTGAGCCAAAACTCTTACTCATGGATGAACCTTTTAGCAACTTAGACGCCCACCTTCATGACAAGATTCGTGATGAACTGGAAAGCATCTTAAGAAGAGCGGGTATAACCACAATTTTTGTAACCCACAATAAAAAGGATGCCCTAGAGAGCGCAGACCAAGTTGTGGTTATGGAAAAAGGTGTGGTCATTGACCACGGATGTCCAAAAGAGGTTTTCGCAAGAGAGACGGAGTCAAAGTCAGTCTACGCACTTTAGACGCATTTTGCATTATCCCACTAGTAAAATGTGGTCCGTTTGGAATATGGAGTTATACAAAAAAGTTTTAGGGAAGTGGATCATGCTTTCTTAAAACTTTTTTTACTGGAATCAATTATTTACTGGAGTCCAGGCGCTTGCAAAATATCATTCAAGCACCCTTGCTATACCATATAAAGATATTTAAGAATCAAAAATTCTATATATGGTATAGCAAGGGGATATATATGTAATTTTGTAAGTCGCTCGGAATCACTTATTTATAAAGTGCCATTTAGAGAATAACTGACATATATATCATTTTGATCCCAAAGCATCTAAGTGGACTGCGACAATAACTGAAGTATGTCATATAAAAGTGACTGTGACCCATAAAATCATAATTCCGCCATAATTCATGGATATACTCTATGTATAGATAATTATAAATCAATAATTTTGCATCTGTTTATTGATGGTGTATACCCTTGGTTTACTAGGAACGGGTGCTTTATTTGGAGGTGAAAACTATGATGTTTATTGGATGGATTGCAATCGCTTTTGTAATATACTATATTTACACGAACGATAAGACCCCCGAGCGTGGTCAATATTCAAAATCACCACGAGAAATTTTGGATGAAAGATTTGTCAGTGGACAAATAGATGAAGAAACATATAAACGGATGAAAAAAACAATGGAAGATAGGTGATATAGATGATGTTTTATAATGGTTTAGGTCGTGGCTTCGGTTGCGGTGGTTTTGGAATGTTCCATTCGTTTTGGGGCATAGGATTAACACTGGTTATTGTGGGGCTTATTTTCTTTATGCTTATGAGAAATAAAAACACAAGCGGAAAATCGACTAAGAATGCCCTCTATGAACTCGATATGAGATTTGCTAGCGGTGAAATTTCTGAAGAGGAATACACAAGCAAAAAGAATGTTTTAAAGAATAAGTAAAAGATTAAAACATACTAGGTCAGTGACTGAAGTTGGATAATGATTATAAAATAGTGAATAACAATAGGTAAGACAAAATATAAACTCCGCGACCTGCAAGAAACTTTTTAATTTATATGAAGACACTTTGTCTACAGTATAATTTCTAAGTTGACTCATGAACTGAATCAGGGTACATAGTAAATGTGCCTATGACTCAGTTCTTATGTGCATGGTTACGGAGTTTTGAATTGTTGAGGCTTATTAATGGAATAGATTTTTATTATGTTCGCTTGAGTGACTTGCAAAACATTGTACAAGAATCCTCATCATAGTATATAGAGGCTGAAGAATCAAAAAATATATATGCTATGATGGGAATATGGAGCTGTATTTTTTGTGCTCGAGCTTATGAAATGATGTAAATAAGAAAGAGCGATTGGACATATTGCTGTATCAAAAATATAAGATAAAAGAGTTTAAACGAGGCGTAAAGTAAGAAAATAGCATCTGTTTAAAGGTGGGCTGGTAATGACATATAAAATAATGATCGTTGAAGATGAAGAAAACATTCGATCAGTGGTGACAAAATACATGGAAAAGGAAAAATATGAGGTTGTTGAAGCCGTGGACGGTTTTGAGGGCTTGTCAGCTTTTGAAGAAAATGATATTGATCTAGCCATTTTGGATGTTATGATGCCTGGCATTAGCGGGTTTGAAGTCCTCAAAGAAATTCGACTTATATCAGACATTCCAGTCATAATGCTAACAGCCAAGCAGGAAGAGGTCGACCGGTTAAAGGGGTTTGATCTTGGAGCAGACGACTACGTGTCAAAACCCTTTAGCCCAAGAGAGCTTGTAAAGCGGGTAGAGGCTGTTTTAAAAAGAGTCTACAAAGACCAAAGAAAAACTCAGAATTTGACTTGTGGTGCACTGAAACTGAACCTGAAAAAACAAAGCCTGTATAAAAATGGACAAGAAATAGAAATCACAGCAAAAGAGTTTAGTCTTCTTGAAGTCTTCTTTAAGAATTCTGGACAGCTCCTTAGTAGAAACCAACTCATAGAAGACGCATTCGGCAGTGATTATGATGGTTTTGACAGGAATATTGATTCCTATATAAAAAAAATCAGACATAAAATTGAAGACAACTCCCGCCAACCTAAATACTTAAAAACAAAGTATGGTGCAGGTTATATTTTTGGAGGTGGCAAGGGTGACACTTAGAAAACAACTAAGCATTATTATGCTGTTTGTCATTGCTATTTCTATAGTTATCAACTCACTTATTTCATCAAGCTATATTGATAGATATTTTAGAAACTATGTTTCAGACCAGTATGACCAAAATGTCGATGCTATAAAAACCTTTTCAAGAAACCTGCTTGTCGACGGTGTGCAAAACAAGTCACGGGCGGAGACCGAGTTGAAGAACTTCATTGATGATCCCATTGTTGGTATAAGCATTTATGATGCCCAGGGCAATAGAATTGCCTACGCTGAGGATTCCATGTTCAGCATGCATGGCAAAGGACATATGGGCGGCATGATGAGTGACGTGTTTGACACAGAAGAAGACCTTATTTCAATTGATATGGGCAGGGGAAAAACCGGTCAATTGATCATATCCAGAAGTGGAGATGTGCAAAGCTCAGAAACCGTGCGGCTTTTCAAACGGGCTATGATTTTTGGCACACTTATATCAGGTCTTTTTGTTTTGGGGTTTGCCCTTCTTATAGTGGCTATATCCAGTAAGAAACTTACAAAGGACCTAAGAGAAACCGCTCGGTATGCAAGGTCTATAGAAAAGGGTGAAACCTTAAAGATAAAATCATCAAAAGTGTTAGAAGTCAGAGGGCTTCAAGTGAGCCTTCAAAATTTATCCACTCGCTTGAAACTTCAAAAATCAGCCCGCAAACAAAAAACAGACCAGTTGGCCCATGAGTCAAGAACACCCCTAGCCATTCTTAGAACCCACTGTGAAGGCGCCTTAGATGGTGTTGTTGAAATGGATCAAAACAGGCTGGAAAACTGTATCAATCAAATTGAAAACCTGTCAAATCTCATTGAAAACATGAATGACTTTATTGAATATGAAGGCGAGACAGAGGCCTTATCTCTAAAAGAATACGATCTTGTTTCTGAAATTAGGAAGATCATTAAGGGACTTAGTGTCCAGTATAAAAGAAAGGGACTGGACCTTATTTATGAAGGCCCTAAAAGTTTTAAGGTCTATAAGGACTCCGCTCTCCTAAATCAAGCCCTATACAATCTTTTGACCAATGCTTATAAGTTTACAAACACCGGTGGGGTCAAGGTTATATTAAGTGAACAAGGTGACCAAGACTGGTCAATAAAAGTGGTTGATACAGGTCGGGGGATTGATAAGGCTGACTTCGAAAATATCTTCAAAGCCTACTACAGAGTTGACAATACAAACGACAACAAAAACGACAATCAAGACGAGACAGAGGGAGACGGTCTTGGACTTCATATAACAAAAAACAATATCGAAAAAATGGGGGGAAGGATAGACGTCACTTCAAATCTTGGCAAAGGTACCACATTCACAGTTCATTTTACAAGGACAAATGTGAATCAAAGCTAAAACATCAATTCTAGAATATTTTTATTGGAATCATAATTGTGCCACATTTGAATTTTATACTAGGTTGAGCGACTTGCAAAATATCATTCAAGCACCCTTGCTATACCGTATATAGATATTTAAGAATCTAAAATTCTATATACGGTATAGCGAGGGTATAGAACTGTAATTTTGCAAGCGCCTAAGGTTTATAAGATGACAGACTTGCCAACTATAAAGTTGCAAGTGCTTAACAAATATAAATCTAATGGATAAAGTGAAATGGAGGGAATGCAATGAATATGAAGTATGGAAAAAGATTATTCGCTGTTCTTGCAGCTGGACTACTACTTGCAGGATCATTAAGCTTTGCAGATGCCAATGACAGAAATGGTTTCTTTAATGGAAATGGTCATATGGGCGGCAATTGGAATAACAATGAAAATAATAATGGAAATAATAATCGAAATAACAACTGGAACAGCGACAATGACAACAATAATTGGTATGGCCACATGGGGGACAACTGGGACAATGACAATTATAATGGTTATGGCCATATGTATGGACCAGGCAATAGAAAGGGTGGTTTTGGTCATATGAACGGCGGTGGCCACATGGGTTCCATGATGGGTGGCTACAACTGGAACGGAAACAACTGGAATGGCTATCAAGAGTTTGATGAAGCCGATCTGATGGATTTAGAAGACCTTAAAGACAATGTTATGGATTATCTTGAGTACTATGACACTGATTTTGAAATTGAAGACATCTTTGTTTACTCAAACACAGACTACTATTTTTCCGTAGTCGAAGAAGAAACAGGACGTGGTGCCATGGAACTTCTGGTCAATCCTGTTACAGGATACGTATACCCTGAGCATGGTCCTAATATGATGTGGAACACAAAATACGGTATGCACGGGAGCTGGAACGGACGAGGCTTTATGAATGGTATCTTTGAAGAATATGATAAAGAAGATCAGATATCGTCAGATGAAGCCCTAGAGCTAGCAAATGAGTATCTTGCCCAGTATGAAGAAGATCTTCAAGCAGAAGACGGCGGACATGCTTTTTATGGGTACTACACATTCCACGTTGAGCTTGATGAAGAAGCCGCTGGCATGATGAGCGTCAATGTATACACTGGAGACGTTTGGTATCACACATGGCATGGTGACCTTGTTGAAATTATTTCAGAAGGACATGGCCAAGAAGACTAACCAGAAAAAATGAAAATGAAACGCATATAATGAGTCCCTAAAATTGACTGCAAAAATTGATCGAGTTCAATTTGTAAATTTGTTTATAATAAAAATGAAGTCCACTTCTAGTCTGAATAGACATGACGAAGTGGACTTTTATTGTATAAAGAATAAGCACACCCTAAGTTTAGTGCATATAAAATTAGGGCATCTTATTAGATAGGTACCAATAAAATAGTATTTTCAAATGGATCGGGTAAAAAAAATATGAGTAAAAAAGACTTTGAGTTTACGTTGTAAAACGTTAACAAACCCTAAATGGAGGTAGAAAGATGCAAATCTATTATGAAAAAAAAGTCAGCCATGAGTTAAAGCAAGCTATTGAAGATCTTAAGAAAGAACTAGCAAGCTCTGGATTTGGTGTCCTATGGGAACTCAATTTTAAGGATAAGTTTAAGGAAAAAGGCATAGAGTATAAGCATAACTTTTGGATATTTGAAGTGTGTAATCCAAAAATCGCCATAGGTGTTTTAGAAAGCAATCAAAAGGCAGGATACTTTTTACCTTGCAAGATGGTTGTCTATGAAAATGATCAGGGGGTATTTACAGGCATGGCCAAACCAACTGAGCTCATAGGCATGCTTGATGACTCAAAGGATCTCGTGGAAACAGCCAAAGAGGTTGAAAACACCTTAAGTCAAGTTATTGATAATCTAGCCAACTCTTAAGATCGTAGTGGTGACCCAGCCTGCAAAATATTGAATGAGAATCATGACGATCCATGTCATTCAAGGTTTTGTTGACCCTCTGTTTATAAGCTAGAGCTCTTATGAACATATATTGTAACTGGATTTTATCCCTCAGATTTTGTTATAATGCTAATCACAGATGTGACGAAAAGGATTTGTGATTGGAGGCAAAGATGTTTGATTCACACGTGCACACAAGTTTTTCTTGCGACTGTGATATGCCCATAGAAAAAGCAATTGAAAAATGCAAGACCCTGGGAGTGGGGATGGTCGTAACAGATCATATGGACATCAATCCGTTCAGGGGAGCTGAATTCACCTTTAATGTATCTGACTTCTTTGAAGCCTACAAGCCTCACAGATCAGATCAAGTTCTACTTGGTATAGAAATGGGGCTTCGCGTAGAGGCCGTTGAGGAAAATAAAAGCATTGCAGAGCGACACGATTTTGATTTTATACTCTGCTCAACCCACGCTCCGTATGATATGGAAACAAATCTTGAATACTATGACAAAGAGTACTATGAGGGGCTTTCAAAAGATGAAGCCTATAAAGAGTATTTGACTTCCATGTTAAAAGGTGTCAAGGAGAATCCTTATTTTGATTCACTTGCCCACATTGACTACATTGCACGATACAGCCCTTATGAGGATAAGGAACTCTATTACGCTGATTATAAAGAAGAAATAGACGCTGTTTTAAAAGCAGTGGCTGTGATGGATAAGGCTCTTGAAATCAGCACGAGAAGACTGGATTTATCCAGTGCACAAGATGAGCTTTTTAAGATATACAAGCGCTTTAATGAGCTGGGTGGAAAATACGTGACAATCGGGTCTGATAGCCATGGTGAAGAAGCTATAACAAGGCAGTTTGACAAGGCTATAAGTATGGCACAGGCATGTAATTTAAAACCGGTTTACTTCAAAAATAGGGTCAGGGTAGACATGCCTTTATAAGGCAGTCAAACACATGACTTTCAAAACGAAAAAAGTTTAATCCCTTATTTGAGACCAAATGGTCAAATGATAAGGGATTTTTATTTCGTTTCAGACCGGGTTCAAGGCGCTTTAATCCGCAACTAACACCTTGTAAACCTTATTGGTCTGCAAAAATAGATTGTATACATGAAGAAAAAACATTGATTTTTGATGAAAACCTATTATATTCAAATTACAAAAATAGAAAATGGGGTGTGAAACAACTGGTAATAGCGTTATTGACTATTCTATAAGATTTATATGAATCCAAAACATTGACGTAACATATTCATGACATAAAAAGAGGTTTATCAGCCTTATCTTTCTTATAGGGGTCATGAGTACACAGGGTTTAAGAATAAATTCGATAAAATAGGAGGAAAAAATGGGAGTTAATTTCATTAAAGAAATTATTGCAGAATATGTTGGATATGAAGAATCAGATGAAGTTGGATCAGACCTATCAATAACAGATGATCTAAATCTTGATGATGATACTTTAACGAACATTATTTCAGAAATTGAAGACGAATATGGAATAGAGATTCCAGAAGAAGAAATTGAAGCTTTTGAGTTTGTTCTGGATATCGAATCCTATGTAAGTCAAAATATTTAAACCGTAAACTTCAGCCATGTCATTTATAGCATAGGTCGCACAGAGACTTCGTGTTATATGATAAGTTGGAGGTAGAGGGCTAAGCATATGAGTCCGTCTCAAAGGTATTTGAGGCGGATTTTCTTGTTTTTGAGAGATACAAGGGAGCGTTTTTATAGACCAATGATATAATAGGTATAAATCGAGTTGATCGGATTAAAGCGTTTTAAGAGCTTTTGGTATAAATATGTAAATTGGGGAGACTGTATATGATAGGAAAATTATTTTTAAGCCTCATTGAAAGATTGGGCTTGATCATAACATTTGCATTTTTCATTTCTAAAACGGTTTTGTTTAGAAACTACCTGACAAAAGACAAGTCAAACTGGATAGAAAGCATATTTTTTGCTGGTATGTGGGGTGTACTAGGAATTGTTATGACCCTGCTTGGGACCCCTGTTGCAGGTGGTATAGCAAATTCCAGAACCATTCCTGTAGTTCTCTCAGGTCTTTTGGGAGGACCTGTTGTCGGAGCCATAAGTGGTCTCATTGCAGGCTTTCACAGGGCCTTTCTCATGCATGGTGGAGAGTTAACTGCCATATCATGCGGTATATCGACCTTTCTTGGAGGGATTATAGGTGGTCTTGCCAAGAAGAGACTGGAGCAAAGTTCAAGCAAGTGGTTTGTTGGACTAATTCTTGGTCTTGTTGTTGAAGTCCTTCAAATGCTTATTATTTTACTGATTGCTCGCCCCTTTGACCAGGCTTATGCACTGGTTGAACTCATATTCTTGCCAATGACATTCCTCAATGCAATCGGTATAGGTATGTTCTTGCTTATTGTTCAGCAAATTTATAATGAAAATGATGCAGCAGCAGCTCTAAAGGCTCAAATGGCCCTTGATATAGCCAATCAAACTGTGCCCTATTTTAAGAAAGGTCTTAGTGTGGAAACAGCCAATGTGGCTTGTCAGATCATTTGTGAAATTACAGGTTTTAAAGCTGTTGCTATAACAGACGAGGTTAAGGTCTTAGCGCTTGTTGGAGACCATGTCGAGGTTGGTCAAACTGGTGTGCCCATTAGCACAGAAATTACAAAACGTTGTCTTCACACAGGAAAAATGCAAGTCGGGCAGCGCGGAACCCATCTAGAAGTTTTTGGTCTAAAAGCCGGAGACAGTTCTGTCATTGTTGCGCCCTTGAAAATGCATGATCGTGTTATTGGATGTCTTAAAGTGTATAAAGACAAAAAGAATTCAGTGACGAAGTCTGACCAGGAGCTTTTTAAGGGATTGGCAGCTCTATTCACAACGCAGTTAGAATTGAGCAGTATTGAAAAGCAGAAGTCACTCAGAGAAGAGGCTGAACTCAAAGCTCTAAGGGCACAAATCAAGCCGCACTTTCTCTTTAATTCGCTTAACACCATTATGTCTCTTATTAGGACAGATGCAGATGAAGCCAGAAGACTCCTGCAAGAATTAAGTGTGATTTTGAGAAGCGGTTTTAAGGACAGCGCAACGAAAATTCCCCTTAAAGATGAGATCAGGGTTGTGGAAGCTTTTTTGAGTATTGAAAAAGCAAGATTTCCTGAAAAACTATTTATTGAATATGACATAGACCCAAATATAGAAATAAGTGTACCGCCTCTCATTCTCCAGCCGATTGTTGAAAATGCCGTTCGACATGGCATACGCAATAAAAACGGTATTGGAACAGTCAAAATAAGTATTCATAAAGCGGAAGACAAGGTCCACTTCGATGTAGCAGATGATGGCATAGGCATGACTGAGGAAAAAGTTGAAAATTTAAAGTTTGCCACAGGCATTGGACTCAACAATGTAAGGGACCGACTCAAGAGCATTTACGAGGTCAATCTTCATATCGACAGTGAACCGGATGTAGGCACACATATCTACTTTTCATTGCCACTAACAGGAGGGATATAATGCTTCACGTTGTTTTAATTGATGATGAAATGCCGGCATTAAGTGAACTGGCCTATATAATTGAAAACTCTGGCTTGGCGGAAGTGACTGGAAGGTTTACAGATTCTGTGGAAGGGCTCCTGTTTGTTCAAAACACAGAACCGGACATTGTCTTCCTAGATATAAACATGCCTCAAATGAACGGTCTGAAACTGGCAGAAGCCATTGGTGGACTTAATCTTTCAACGGCTATAGTTTTTGCAACGGCTTATGATGAACACGCCCTGGAGGCCTTTGAAAAAGATGCCATTGATTACATTCTAAAACCCTATGAAGAAGAGCGGGTCAAAAAGGTCCTAAGGAAAGTAGAGGCCCGGCGCCACAAGGATAGCCATACTGAAGACAGACCCCAAAAAGCTGTGGCACGGCTTCCAATCCCACTTGGGGATAAAATTATATTCATTCCCGTCAAAGATATTCTATTTTGCAAAGTCGAAGAGAACACTGTTTATGTTCATACAGAAGATGGAGCCTACCAAATGACAGAAAGTTTATCTAAAATTGAAGCCAAGTTGCCTGCAAATCTTTTCTTTAAAACGCACAGGGCTTATATTGTCAATTTGAAAAAAGTCAAAGAGGTCAGCCCTTATTTTAATCACACTTTAATGATACAGTTCGATGGAAGCAATGAAGAAGTTCCAGTAAGTAGAAGCAATGTGAAAAGTTTTAAAAAGAGACTGAATATTTAGTAAGGGGCGAAAAGCAGAGTCGAAAAATGAGTGCATCTTGTAGGACGAAAAATGCACTTCATCTATTTTATACGATAAATCATCAAAAATACCGACAATAGGAAAACGTTTCTTGATACCATGGACTCACCAAAAGGGAGGGAGTTAAAACATGGTATCATTTCTTTTATCTATTGTAGCTCTAATTGTGGGATATTTTATTTATGGTAAGTTTGTAGAGAAGGTTTTCGGAGCCGATGAAAACAGACCAACACCAGCGGTCACTCAAAATGATGGTGTTGACTTTGTGGAAATGGACTGGAAGCGAGTATTCTTAATTCAATTTCTAAACATTGCAGGTCTAGGGCCTATATTTGGCGCCATTGCAGGGGCTCTATGGGGACCAGTAGCATTTTTATGGATTGTACTAGGGTCTATTTTTGCAGGTGCAACCCATGACTACTTTGCTGGTATGCTTTCTATTCGCCACGGCGGTGCAACAATTGCCGAAATCGTCGGGGAATACCTGGGGATGACAGCTAAAAACGTCATGCGTCTATTCTCAGTGGTTCTACTTGTACTTGTAGGTGTTGTATTTATCAATGGACCAGCGGGTCTACTTGAAAATATGACAGGCGTAAATAAGTTTATCTTCTTAGGAATCATCATTGTATATTACTTAATTGCAACCGTTATGCCAGTTGATAAGGTTATCGGTAAAGTCTATCCAATCTTTGGTGCAGCCCTTCTTATTATGGGTGTTGGCATCATGTGGGGTATTTTAACGGGTGGCTATACAATTCCTGAAATTCAACTAACAAACATGCACCCGAGTGCAAAATCAATTTTCCCATTCCTATTCATTACAATCGCCTGTGGTGCTATTAGTGGTTTCCACGCCACACAATCGCCAATCATGGCTAGATGTATAGGCAATGAAAGACAAGGTCGTCGCGTTTTCTATGGCTCAATGATTGCAGAAGGTATTATTGCTCTGATTTGGGCAGCAGCAGCAATGAGTTTTTACGGCGGAACACAAGCCCTTGCAGGTGCAGGGTCAGCGGCCGTTGTTGTTGGTGATATTTCTACAACGCTTATGGGAACAGTTGGTGGTATTCTAGCGGTTCTAGGTGTTGTGGCAGCTCCAATCACTTCAGGCGATACAGCCTTTAGAAGTGCTCGACTGGCTATAGCAGATGCTATGAAAATGAAACAGGATTCAGCAGCGTCTCGTTTTACAATAGCAGTGCCACTATTTGCAATTGGCTTAGCCCTATGTTTTATCGACTTTACAATCATCTGGAGATACTTTGCATGGTCTAACCAAACTTTAGCAACTATCGTTTTATGGACAAGTGCCGTGTATCTTGTAAGAAACGGAAGGCTTCACTGGATTGCAACAGCGCCAGCAACATTCATGACAGCGGTTATTACATCTTATATCACTGTTGCACCTGAAGGTTTAGGCCTGGGTGAAAGTATTGGTATTCCAGTGGGTATCTTTGCGGCAATATTGGCTCTAGGTACATTTATGATCAAATCCAAAAACTTAGTTGAAGTGGATGTAAAAAAAGCAGCATAGAATTTATCCCCCAATAATAAATTATAGTGTGTGAAGCAAAATAAACCCCTTATGGTCGCAATAGGCGACCATAAGGGGTTATGCATTTTTTGAAAGAATACAAATCAATTATGCTCTTCGTGATTCCACATAGGCTCCAACTGCTTCAAATTGGGTTCATAGTGGAAAGTTAGTTTCTCCATTTTATGTGTATCTGGATGCTGGAATTTAACAACATACTGTCCTCTATAATGTGTTGTTTCCTTGTAAGAATAATCATCATTAAGAAGCTTTAACACCTCTGTCTTGTGATGACTAAGCTCATGTTCCATTTCCTTGCGCTCCTCCATAAAGCGTTCACGAGCCTTTTCACGAACCATCCCACTACTCCTGTCATGCATATGACGAGTATCATGTTTGTGCGTACTCATTTAACCGCCTCCTCTTATCTATTTATTACCCAGACCATATTTAAGTAACCTAAAGGTAAATCTTTTGATAAATTTTAATAATGGTGATATTATGTACAATTTATTTGTTCAATTGGGTAAGAAAAAGTAAAAGGAAGTGGTTTTATGCGCCGATACCATAACAAAGTTCGATTCACAAAAGAGAGTTTATATATTTTGATTATATTTTGGGGGATAACCATTTTGGTGGTTTTCTACAAATATCATACGGGTGTGGAAGAACAAATTCAATTTCAAACTCAGCTTATGAATGCGCAAAATGAACTTATTACACGAACCATACAAGATGAAGTTAGCGCTGCCATTGCTGACTTAACTTGGTATGCCTCTGAAAAGTCTATTTCAAGGGGTGTTTTGAAGGATATATCCAGTGTAAATGAAGAGACTATAGCCAGTTTGCTTCATCATAAATCCAAGTATTTACACATGACCATCCATGATCAACACGGGCGGATCATCAAGCACATTGAAAATGAAAACATTGTGGACGAAGTATCTGATGGTCATGCCCTTGTAAGTCAAAAAGAAATTGAAAAGGTTATTTTTGACTCAAGTAAACGCAATGTGCTCGTCAAGTTAAATCCCAGTGGCTATGCTGAAGTTTTCACACGAACAATGGCGATGGATAAGTTTATTCATATTTGTGTGGAACTCAAACACTACCAAGACTTAAAAAACCATATAGAAAAACAATTTGGTTATCATGTCGGTGTGACAAAGACCACAGGTAAACTATGGCAGGCTATAGGAGATCCAGAAGTGGAGATTTGTACAGATCAGTCATGCCAAGAAGATGACGACCACGAAACAGGAGAAAGCATGTCGGGTGTGATCTATAATGAAAACAGTGTTGTTGTTTGGTTATCATTATTTTGCCAAAGTGAGTTGCCTTATAAGGTCGATGAAATTGTATGGATCAACGACGAAGGAGATCAAGAAAATAGCATATTGGCCGTTTCCACATTATCGGGAAAGGCCTTCACGGATATTTATAGTGGACAGGTTAATTCTATGAAAACAACGGTAATTTTACTTTTACTCGTTGAAGTAATACTTGCCACGATTATAGGATCAGCCTATTATAATTACAAAATTGCTCAAATCCACTTGCGTAAACAAGCGACAAAAGATGAATTGACAGGGGCACTTAACAGATCAGCTGGGTTTGAAATTCTGAGGGACTTGTTGACGGGTTCTGAACTGGATAAAACACCACTCACAGTGGCTTATATAGATGTGGATGACTTGAAGTCTGTGAACGATGCCTTTGGACATGATGAGGGCGACAAGCTCATAAAACTAATTTCACACTCCATAACAAAATTCGTAAGGACAACCGATGTGCTTGTCCGGATTGGAGGCGACGAGTTTGTTCTCATTCTTCCAAATTGTGACAAGGAAAAAGCCAATGATATTTTAGAAAGATCATTGGCATGGCTATTTGACTACAATAAAAATACAGACTTCAGATGGAAGGCAAATTTCAGTTATGGTCTTGCTGAATGGACCCACAAGAGACATATCAGTGCTGAAGACATGATTAATCTTGCAGATGAACAAATGTACTTGCATAAAGTATCCAAGCAAAGAGATGGATAAAAACTACAAATCACTCTCCAAATATAAAAGACCAGTCTTCGGTGTTTTCAATAAGAGACTTAAAAGTTTTTTCATACAGTGTCTGAACTTCTTCTAGAATAGGAAGTTCAGGCATTTCATTTTTCAAATAATCGATAAGTATAGTTAAGTCTTGAAAATACCCCAGTTCATCCTGATAGGCTTTTATGATGGCAGACGATATATGGTATTTCAAATCGAGACTTTCAGAGATTTCCAGTGTGTAACGAAATTTTTTTAAGGCTATGCGAAGTTTGTGCAAATCTTTAGCCGTGCTTATAGGGGCATGGAGATGCTTTAATACAGTGGTTTCGCTTTTTTTGACCATAGCCTTGGTTCGCTTTCGGATCATAAGTTGATTTTTGGGTCCCTCTAGAAGAACGTTCATGACTGCATCGATCAATGACGGAATATCCCATCCACTGGCTTTCATTAGTGTTTCTCTATGCAGAGCCTTAATATCATCTTCCAGTTTGTCGAGAATTGTAAGGCTTGAAGGGTGCATTTCTATGATTCTTTCAATTATGACCTGTCTGTCACGAATATCACTCAGGGCTTTAAAATAGCTTTTAAATATTTTATTGGTCCGTTTGATTTTATAAGCGGTTTTTTTATCTTTTAGCCCCTTGGCATACATATCAAGAAGAGGGGTGACTCGTCTTATGGCAACTCGTAAATCATGGATGGTTTCATTATCTTCCATACAGATCAAGTCATGGTATTCTGATTCAACCTTTCGTAGGGCGGCATATAGCCTTTTATTAAATAATTTTTGATTATCCATAAGAACCTCCTCCATATAGAAGTTATACCCAAGAGTCCGTTCAAGCAACCTATATTCCATATTTTGAAAATGCATAGGACCCAAACACTTTGATCATCAATAATGACATTTGAAAACTCACTTGGATTAATAGAATAAAAGGGCAAGGTTTGGGTAATTTTATAGTGTATTGTAGTGGGGATATTCCCCATACAGAGCATTTATAGGGAGGTTATACATATGAAAAGAATAATTATGGGTATCCAAGTTGGTGACAGAGAATCAGAGGCTGTTAAGGTACAGGAGCTGTTAACAAAGCACGGATGTATTATCAAAACGAGGCTTGGGCTTCATGAAGCAGGCAATTTGTGCAGTTCAAAGGGGCTTATCATCCTAGAGTTTATTGCGGGTAAAGATGAAGAAGTAAAAATACTAATGGATGCTTTACAAAAGATTGAAGATATTTCAGTGGATACAATGACATTTTAATAAATCAGGTGCTTGCAAAATTACAGATCCACATCCCCATTAAATCATAGATGGATATTTAAAAATCAAAAATTCTATAGATGGTTTGATGAGGATTCATGAATGCGATTTTGCAAGTCGCTCAAATGAAAAAGCGAGTCGAAAGGCTCGCTTTTAAATGAACGACTTGAAAATATCATTAGAGTCGTCAATTTAATCTCACTATCTGAGGGTATATATATAAGACAGAGGGATTGGACGTGATCAAATGAAATGGTTTACAGTGACGATTACTGTGTTTTTAATGGCCCTAATCGGATTCATTCTGATAAGGAATCAGTCACCGCTTCAAAAGGTGACCAATTACAAAATCTATTACGGAAGCATGACGCCTGATATTCTTGAGAACATGAAAAAGTATGACATGGTAATTGTCGAGGCCTTGCACTTTGATGAGGAAATGGTGGCGACGCTCAAAAATGCTGGTGTGAAGGTGATTGGTTATATCAGTGTGTCAGAAGTAGGCTGGTGGGATACTGAGGTTATTGGGGAAATGGAGAGAGGGCAGTTCATTTCCATTGGTCACAAACCTCTTATGAATGGAAAGAATATGCTGGGGGATTTAAGCACAAGTCATTATAGAAACATCTTACTCAAAACGATTGAAGATCGCATTATGCAAAAGGGCATGGATGGCATATTTTTTGATACCCTTGATACGGTTGATATTATTGAAGATGAATCAGAGCGGTTTAACCAGGCTATGGGCTATACCAAACTTATTATGGATATAAGATTAAAATGGACTAATATTATTTTGATACAAAACCGCGGATTTCATTATACCAATTACCTAGAAAGGGGCATGATTGACGGTCTACTCTGGGAAAATTTTAGCGCAGATTTAATGAGTCAACCGAGATACAAGCGCCGAGCCATGGTCCTCAATCGGCTTCGCTGGTTTGCCAATGTTAGAACACTCACTTTGGCCTATAAGGATGAAGAAGCCTCGCGGGCTGTTTCCAGAAGGAATCACTGGATTTTTAGTTACCTTGATGGTCAAGAAGGTCTCATGACGCGGAAGGATACTTTGAACCTGCCCCATTACGATTAGGAGGGAATGAAATGTCTCGTAAGTACAACTTTTATAAAAATGGTGAAAACTTCGTAAAAATTATTCAAAGACTTTTAGGCTCAGAATTTATTCAAAATGATATTGATGATGGGATTGAGTTTTGTCATAAAAAAGATGGACACAGAATTATGAAACTTGTTGATTCAGAAACAGAACTTAAGGTTATTTTTGATGTACCCATTCCAGATATTCATAAATTGACACATACAATTCGCCATATTAGTCCTGATAAGGATGGGCTTCATAGTCATTGGATTTATGAAGGGACATCTATCGAAGATGTTGTGACTTTGACTGAAATAGCCATTGAAAATTATAGACACCATCATAAGAAATAGTTCCAGAAAGAGATAGACCTACTGGATGGACCTTTATAGGTTGGTATGTCTTTCAAACAATTTTATGGATGGTTTTCAAGGCGTGTCTCGCTCAGAAGGGTTTGCATGAGCTTCATAGATATGCTATAATTACCGAGTTAAAATTATATATGGGATAATCCCAGACAGTTCGTAAACCTCCTGTCTTTAAACAAAACTAGGCCAATACAATCCAAAAATTGGATTAAACTGCCCTTCGGGTGGTTTTTTTGCGTGGGCTATTCGGCTCACTTTTTTTGTTATGGGCTTATTTATGTTTATTTACAAGCAAAGACGTGGGGAACCACGTCTTTTATTTATTTTTGAGGCTTGCAAGATGACATTCAAGTGACACCGGGGAGGGTGCCATGCAAAACAAACCATTAAAAAAAGTAGGCATCACAACAACTGTGCCAGCTGAAATTCTTTATGCTGCAGGTGTTGTGCCTGTTGATATGAACAATCTCTTCATTACAGCAGAAAAGTATGACAAGTATATTGAACGAGCCGAAAGAGATGGCTTTCCCAAGAGCATGTGCGCTTGGATTAAAGGCATTTACGGTGCTGTTCTCGACCATGAAATTGACACGCTCATTGGTGTCATTGAAGGCGACTGCTCCAATACAAAGGTACTTCTAGAAGTACTGGAAAGAAAAGGCGTTAAAATGATTCCTTTTGGGTTTCCCCACGGCAAAGACGTGGAAGGTATGACCAGTCAAATTGAGACGCTTTGTAAAATCTTAGGGGTTACACAAGAGGCGGTCAATTTCTACAGAGAAAAGCTTGGAAACATTCGAAACTTAGGTGTGAAACTGGACGAGCTCACCTATGAGACCAATCAAGTCAAGGGGTTTGAAAACCACTTATATCTTGTAAGTTTTAGCGATTTTATGAATGATCCGGACGAATATGCCAAGCTTTTAGAAGACAAAATTTATGAAGCAAAGACAAGACAACCTATGAAGGATAAAATTCGACTAGGCTATATGGGCGTTCCTCCAATGCAGGGAGACCTCTATGACTACTTGGAGAGTATGGACGCTCGTGTTGTTTTTAATGAAGTTCAGCGAGAATTCATGTTTCCTCGATGGGCGGCGTCAAAGAATATTGTGGACCAGTACTTGGACTACACCTATCCATATGATCTATCGTCAAGACTTGCTGACATCAACGACCAGGTCGAGCTTAGAAAGATTGACGCAATTATTCACTACACTCAGGCTTTTTGTCATAAGGCTGCAGAAGACATGATTGTCAAAACTGAGCTTAGTGTACCAGTTCTTCAGATTGAAGGGGATAAGCTCAATTGCCTGGATGCAAGGACGAAATTGAGAATAGAAGCCTTTGTGGACATGCTTAAGGACAAAAAGGAGTTTGAATTATGCGCGTTTTAGGCATTGATATGGGCAGTCGTGAAGTCAAGATACTCCTTGTTGAGAATAACCAGGTTGTCCTTCGAAAAAAAATAAGTACAATGCAGTTTTACAGGGATCGCTGCATAAAAAAAGATAGATTAATGGTCAATACACAAAGTTTAGGCATTGATGCGTTTGATATTGGAGTCTCGACAGGTTATGGACGAAACAATACAGACCTTGATTGTTTTACGCAAATCAATGAGGTTAAGGCGCATGTATATGGTGCATTAAAACAATCTGGAAAAAATTCTTTTATACTCCTTGATGTCGGTGGACAAGACGTTAAACTGGCAAAGGTTGAAAAAGGAATTATGACAGATCTTGAACTGAACGAGAAGTGTGCTGCATCCTGCGGTCGCTACTTAGAAAACATGGCCAGTGTTCTTGAAGTGGATTTAGATGAACTTGGACGACATCATAATAATCCAGTGGACCTCAATGCAACTTGTGCAATATTCACAGAATCAGAGCTTATTGGACACATTGCAGATGGAGACACGACTGAATCTCTTTGTGCAGGTGTTAATTATGCTCTTTACAAGAGAATCAAACCTATGCTTCTTCGTTTTGGTGGAAATCAAGTTGTTTTAGGGGGCGGTGTTGCAAAGAACGAAGCCTTGCTTGAATATTTAAAATCGGACTATGACAAAGTCATGGCTTTGGAAGATCCCCAGTTCAATGGGGCCATAGGATGTTGTCATTACGGTCTTGCGAAGGCTGGGGTAAAGAAAGTTGAGGAAAATCATGTATAGACTAAAATCAGAAGCAAGTTTTGATAGTGCACATTTTTTAAAGGGGTATGATGGCAAGTGTTCCAATTTGCATGGTCATAGATGGAAAGTTGTGGCTGAAATTGGATCAGAGACACTTATTGAGTCAGGCCATTTAGAAGGCATGATTGTAGATTTTGGTGATTTAAAAAGTGATTTAAAAGCTCTGGCAGATGCTTTAGACCACAAACTCATCTTTCAAAAATGCACTCTTAAGCCAGCAACAATTGCCTGTCTATCGGAAGAAGGCTTTGAAATAGTAGAAGTCGAGGGGCGCCCGACCGCTGAGAACATGTCAAAATACTTTTATGACGCTCTCAAGGGAAAAGGCTACCAAGTCCTGCGTGTGGAAGTCTACGAGACACCAAACAATTCTGCAATCTATGAAGAGGTGAACCATGTATAGGGTGGTTGAAAAATTTGTAAGCATTAATGGCGAGGGCATGAAAAGTGGTGAGCTCGCGGTTTTTATCCGTTTTCAAAAATGCAACCTAAGATGCAGCTACTGTGACACGGCTTGGGCCTGTACCGAGACGGCTGATTACGTCGATATGACCAGTGAGGACATTGTAAGCTACATCGCACAGACCGGTGTGAGAAATGTGACATTAACAGGAGGGGAACCCCTGCTTCAAGACAATTTGTCCCTTCTGATAACAGATATTTCAAGACTCGGGAACATGCATGTTGAAATCGAAACAAATGGGAGTAAGTCTCTGGAATACCTGAGTCGAATGATTGCAAGACCCTCCTTTACAATGGATTATAAACTGCCCTCGTCAGGTATGGAAGACCATATGAAAGTAGATAACTTTGAAGTTTTAACCAAGAATGACACTTTGAAATTTGTCTGTGGAAGCATAGAGGATTTAGATGTGGCAAGGGCCATGATAAAAAAGCATGGGCTCTTAACAAACACGAATGTATACTTGAGTCCTGTGCACAGCTCCATAAGTCCTGAAGAAATCGTTGACTATATGGTTAAGCATAATTTAAACGGCGTAAAATTGCAGTTGCAACTACACAAATATATATGGGACCCAAACAAAAGAGGTGTGTAAGATGGAAAACAATATGAACCACGAAAAAGCGGTCGTTGTCTTCAGTGGTGGACAAGACAGCACGACTTGCCTATACTGGGCCAAGGAGAAGTTTGGCGAAGTTATAGCCGTGACCTTTAATTACAATCAAAGACATGTGCTTGAACTCGATTGCGCCAGAGCCATATGCGAAAAAGAAGGCATTGAGCACCATATTCTTGATATGAGCCTTCTTAATCAACTAGCCCCAAATTCCCTAACACGAAAAGATATAGATGTAGAAAAAGAGGCGCCAGAAGAAGGACTTCCAAACTCCTTTGTGGATGGGAGAAACCTTCTTTTCATGTCATTTGCAGGCGTTCTTGCCAAGCAGAAAGGGGCCAATCATATCGTGACGGGGGTTTCCCAATCAGATTTTAGTGGCTATCCAGATTGCAGGGATGTCTTTATCAAATCCCTTAATGTCACACTAAACCTTTCTATGGACTATACTTTTGTCATTCATACGCCACTTATGTGGATAGACAAGGCAGACACTTGGAAACTTTCAGATGATCTGGGGGTTCTTGACCTGGTGAAAAATGAAACCTTGACTTGTTACAACGGTGTTATTGGTAATGGCTGTGGAGAATGTCCAGCCTGTGCTCTTAGAAATAAGGGCTATGAGATTTTCCTTGAAAGGTACAATAAAAAAATATAATACTTGTAGTGTGTAGAAGAAAAGGGGCTGTTGCAAAATACAGCCCTCTTTTCATGTCCAAAAATGGGTATTACTCAACCAGTCCCTTTTAAAATACCATGGTAGGGTCTCGATTTTATACTTTACAGGCATTTTCAAGGTGAAAATATGAAGTTTGGTCGTGATGAGACCTAAGCTGTATAGATTTGCAAAGGTTACAAGTGATATACTTGAACTGATATTTCAAAATAAAAACTACAAAATAAAAACTTCAAAATAAAAACTATAAGGGAGGCTGACATGTCGATCGAAAAACTAAGAGAGTGGATTGAAAAAAGTGATAATATTGTTTTCTTTGGTGGGGCGGGAACATCGACTGAAAGTGACATTCCCGACTTTAGAACATCTGGCGGATTATATGATCAAAAATCAAGTAAATACCCTTATAAACCTGAAACCATAATCAGTCACAGCTTTTACATACAACACCCTGAAATTTTCTTCGAATATTATAAGGACAATCTTCTGTATCCTGATGCAAAACCAAATTTGGCACATAAGGCCTTGGTGAAAATGGAAAGAGAAAAAAACTTCGTGCAGTCATAACCCAAAATATTGATGGCCTTCATCAATTGGCTGGCCATGAAAATGTGATTGAACTCCATGGAAGTGTACATGAAAACTACTGTGAAAATTGTGGGCAGACATACAATCTGAAAGAGTTTTTAGACCTTAAAGGCGTGACACCGACCTGTACAAAATGTGGTGGGACAGTTCGTCCGGATGTGGTTTTGTATGAAGAAGGTCTTAAATCTCAAGTGATTGAAAAGGCCGTAAGAGCAATAGCCAGTGCAGACATGCTGATTATTGGCGGGACATCACTTGTGGTTTATCCAGCCGCAGGCCTGCTTCAATACTTTAGGGGAGACAAACTGGTTCTAATCAACAAGGCTAAGACACAGATGGACACCCAGGCAGATCTGGTTTTTAATCAATCCATTGGAGAGGTGCTTCATGAAGCTGTCCGCAGAGACTAAGACGACAGAAAACCTGCCTTATCCTTTTGTCCTTTATCCTCGTGGAGCCTTTGTTGTTTTCAGCAAGACTGAGGAGCGTGAAGGCTATTATTTATGCGACTGCATGAAAAAATCTGTGATCAATTATCTGGAACTTCGTCAAAGAACCCATCCGAATGAAATAAGGCTGGACACTTGGAACTTTCCTCAGGGTTTTGTAGATTTTATATGGGATAAACATGGTGATGCTGTGACAGGGTTTCATGATTGGATCAAGTTTATGGATTTTAAGAAAAACATATGTCATAGATGTCAGGGTAAAAAGCCACAGGTCGAGTTTTGTCCTAAATCCGAGGGAACTGTATTCAGGCAGGCTTATGGATGGTATCTTGATATGAAGCACTATGAGTATGGGGTTGTTCCAAGACTTCAGCGTTATCTTCCCAACATGGAAAGTGAGAAGCTCAAGGAGCTTATAGCTTATAAGTATGTGAGTTTGAAGGATGACATTTTATATCATGAATCTATTGAAAGCTTACCTGAAATAAGCATTGAAGCATGGCTTGCTGATCATGACATCATTTGGAGTGATGGGGAGCCTCGTGTGTGGGATCCTCAGTATCCTCATAACTTTATACAGGCCTTAAAGCGGGAACTGGAACGACGGAAAACAAGCGTCAGGCGCTATATTGAAGACGGCATACGGGCAGACTTTGAGTATCCGCCTCTTATAGGCAAGTGGAAATCGGAGCAAAAGCTTTATGAATACGTGAAAAAGCTGGTACCAAAGGTGAAAATTAAAAGAAACCACAGGTCCAAAATACTTGATCATCTTGAAATGGATATTTGGTTGCCTGATTATAAAATAGGTATCGAATATCAGGGCATTCAACACTATGAGCCTGTCAAGCACTGGGGCGGAAAAAGAGGGCTGGAAAAAGTCCAGGCCAGGGACCTTAGAAAAAAAGAACTGGCTATGGAAAATGGTATAAAACTATTATATTTTCACCACTACGAGGTCTTGAGCCTAGAACTTGTACATAAAAAGTTACAGCCCTATATTGACAATATAAAGCCAGTGAGAGTGAAAGATGATTTTTAAGCCCTGCATTGAAGTTTTAATGTCAGTGTTTTATAATGAATCTACCAATCTATGGAGGGCATTATGGACACTCGGACACTAAAAAAAATAGCAAGATTATTAAATGAAAATCACATCTCATGGGGGCTTGGTGCATCAAGTATGTTATTTTTTCATGGACTTGTTGACCAGCCAAGAGATATTGACCTTATGATCGATGAAGAAGATGCCCAGATTGCGGCTCAACTTCTAAAAAAATATGCAAGTCGTGTTCAAACAGATGATGGCAAGGGCAAGTATGCCACAAAGTATTTTTATGAAATGCAAATTGATGGTCAAGATGTGGATATGATTGGTGGATACAGAATTTTGCGTGGGGAATGGATTTATGATTTTCCAAAGCTTAAAGGCATGCGGTTAGATACAGTTGATTGCGATGGAGTGAAAATACCTCTTACAAGGATTGAAGATTGGTTTGTTGCCTACCTTATTATGGAGGATCCCAAGAAGAGAGTCCCAATGATTGAGGGCTTTGCTCAAGAAAAGAATGGCTTCACCTACAAGGAGCAAATCCAAAACGCCTATGATCAAATCGTCCGAAAAGCACCGCATGAAAAGGCTTTGATGGCGACTTTGAAGAAGTGGATATAATATTCTCAAAAGTAAGGCGTTTAAAACGAAAAAAAGGCTCCGTATCGCTACGGGGCCTTCAATATGAGTTACGGATACAAGATCCTTACTCCGGGGAACATGTTTTATGGCATCAGTTTATCAGTAGGGGAATAAGCTTGAATTAAGGTCGTGTTAATTTATGGTTAAACACCTTTTGCAGTCGAAATACATATATGGGCTAGGAGCATTCAATGGAAATACAATTTGAAACGGAAAGACTCATTTTAAAATGTCTCAATGAAAGTGACGCCGGGATTCTCTTAGATTACTTTTTAAGAAACGCAGAGTTTTTACAGCCTTGGGAAGTTGTGAGAGGACCATCTTTTTATACGATGGAAAACATGGAGAAACTGATAGTGGATGACCTGCAGGGCCTTAAAGCAGGCCACACACTTCGGTTTTGGATCCTAAAAAAAGAAGATCAAGGTAGAATCATTGGCAGCGTAGCCCTATCTAATATTATAAGGGGGGTCTTTCAGTCAGCTTTTATAGGGTACAGATTAGACAAAGAAGAAATCAATAAGGGCTATATGACAGAAGCTATTGTCAAAATGGTGGCGATTGCCTTTGAAAAGTTGAGTTTGCATAGAATAGAAGCCAACATAATACCAAGAAATACAAGATCAATTAGAACTGTTGAAAAAGCAGGTTTCGAATATGAAGGCATCAGCAAAAAGTACTTGAAAATCAACGGTGTTTGGGAAGACCATGTGCATATGGTCATACTCAATGAAGCTATGGAATAGGGGTGTGTTATGCGTAAGCCACTCATAATGATTATGATGGTCATTGTCCTTCTAACGGGGTGTGACACTTTAAGAGGGGATTCAAGATCTTATCGGATGGATAAAGAAACCAAGTATCTTGCAGAACTTTGTGAGCCGATAGACTTAAGTCATACAGATGACATTACAGCAATGTTCGAGCGTCAAATAAGGTCTCAAAACATAGTTTTATCAGGAGAGGTTCCAGGTGTTAGTGGCAATGCAGACCTTCAAAAATATTTTTTTGAGGCCTTCAACGGCATGCGTGAAATAGATTATCTTGTGGTGGAACTGCCTTTTTCAGCCGGTGAAATTTTAAATGGGTATATGAAGGAAACTGGTGAAGATAAGCTGGACGAGGTGTTTGATGCCTTAAAGGGCAAGCCCTATGCCACAGAAGAAAACCGTTCCTTCTTTAGACAGCTCAAGTTAATGCTTAAAAGTCGAGGCCAAACTGTTCGTATAGTGGGTGTAGATCTTGAATATGCACCTGAACTTAGCCTCAACCACTTAACAAGTCTTATAGGGAAACATGCTTCAGACGCCTTTCCGCTTGCAAGTGAACTCATTGAAGCCAAAGAAAAAGGTTTCATACAGGCAGATTATTTACAGGTGAGTTTTTTAAGCCTGCTAAAAGATTTTAGAAATGATCCAGACTTAGCCATGGAAACATTCGGAAATGACTATGGTGACATCCTGAACATTCTTGTGAATTTAGAACTTGTCTATGAAGAAATGGACTCAGATAAACCAGACTTGTTTAATCATGTGCGCAGTGATCGTATGGTTGCAAACTTCTTGAGGGTCTACGATAATGCACCAAATGCCATGTATTATGGACAGCTTTCAAATCCAGCTGTTATGCAGTCAAGCCATCTTGATTACGATTGGTTTGCAAGTGCCATTCAAAATGAAAGAGACTCGATAAAAAATAAGGTTGTCAGCCTGCTTTACACATATGAAGACTGTAAGCGCATGATTCAACTTGCCGGTCGCCCAGAAGTGGAGAAACTTGATCTGTTTAAATTTGATAACAAAACGGTTCTTAAGGCAATTAATAGACCTTATACACTTATTAGCCTCATTGAAAAAGACTCTCTATTTAACGAAGCATCTATAATCTTTGAAAAGGATTTTGAAGGCGCAGTAACAGACTATTTTCAGTATTTGATTGTTTTAAAGGATTCCCCAGCAGCCAAAGCGCTGGAATGATTATTATAGTAAGAGCAAGTCAATCTAGAAAAATATTTGATTTGGATAGGTGATTATATGGGACTTATTGAGGAGTATAGGTGGATCTGCGTAAAGACCATAAGTGAAGGTCAAACCGCCTATGAAATTGAAAGCGTGTTTTATAAAAATGACCTGCCTATACAGGTAAGAGAGTCTGAAAATGAATATGCAATATGGGTGCCGATGAAGTACAAAGAGATCTCCATTGATGTCATCGAAAATTATTTAATAGATAACTTAGCAGATGGATTTGTTCGGTTTAAAGACAAAGTGTCACCACAGGATCAGATACACATCGGACGTGACTATGAGCGTAAGGCGCCTCCCAAATTTTATTTTTTTCTTATTCTTATTGGACTCTTTTTACTTTTACTTAGACTCATATATGGCATTGACTTTTTATAAGAAATTATGGTATCATATGCAAAATTGAATCGAATCTTATCGAGAACAGGGGAGAGAATTCGCTCTATGATCCTGTACCAACCTGCTATACGCGTGGTGGTCCTACGAATACGGATAAGTTATATTGGTAGACGAGCCTTATCCAAAATGGATAAGGCTTTTTTTATATTTAAGTCTTGGTGGCGGGGAAGCTTGTAAAGCAAGGGAATTTGGAGGTAGGTGCATGAATCATGAAGCACTCAAGAGTCAGATAATCAAGGAAATTACAGGAGACAAAGCAGTGCATATGGATTTAGATCTGGCCTCTAAAATAGAAAAAATGATACAAGAAGTCGAAAGACTCTCAACCTTCAATCCCATTTCAAGAGCACAAACATGTCAGTATAATGAGATGGGGGCTAAGGTGAAAGTGGCACAAATGCCCATTGAAAGTCAGAGTTTATGTAGATTTCTAGAAGGTGCACCAGAGTGTATATTGATGGCGGCAACCTTGGGGGCCCGGGTTGAGCAGCGTCTAAGTGTCTTACAGCTTACGGATATGGCCGGTGCCTACTTATTCGATTGTGTATGCCTTTACTATTTAGAAGCCAAACTGGATGAATGGGAAGAAAACTTACGAGAGATCCTTAGAATGGAAAATAAGTATTTATCGAAAAGATTCAGCCCAGGCTATGGGGATTTATCCCTAGAAATTCAGAAGAATTTACTTGCTTATTTAGACGCCCATAGGCGCATTGGCATAGAACTCACTGAGAATTACTTAATGATTCCGCAAAAATCTGTCACTGCGATTTTGGGCGTTCATACAAGGCCTTTTAAGGATAAATACGCCAGGTGCGATGCCTGCATAAGAAGGGAAAACTGCAAAAGACAAGGGGGAGGACACTGTGAATTTCATTCATAAACTAAAATCCAATCATCTATTTTTCGATGGCTCCATGGGGAGCCTACTCATTCAAAAGGGCATACAGAGCGAAGGCGATCCGTCGCTGCTCAATATGAGCCATCCGGATGTGATTCGAGATATACATAAATCGTATGCGAGTGCTGGCGCAGATTTTATGACCACGAACACATTTGGAGCCAATCGGTATAAACTAGATGGCTCTAGCTATACAGTTGAACAAGTGGTCACAAAAGCTGTTGAACTTGCTGCTGAAATCGTCAATGAGGCAAAGGATGATAAATATGTGGCCCTAGATATTGGTCCAACAGGTAAACTCCTTGAACCAATGGGACAAATGTCATTTGATGAGGCTTATGATGTTTTTAAAGAACAGGTCATAGCAGGGGCAAAAGCAGGGGCAGACCTTATCATTATCGAGACCATGTCAGATTTGCTAGAAGCCAAAGTGGCCCTTCTAGCAGCCAAAGAAAATTCAGATCTTCCAGTTGTAGTGACCATGACCTTTCAGGAAAATGGAAGAACCCTCAGTGGGTCACCAGCTGATGTTGTAGGACTTACTTTGGAATCAAATGGAGCTGATGCAGTCGGAATAAACTGTTCCACTGGCCCTAATAAAATGAAAGACCTTGTTGAAAAAATGGGAACAATTTTAACTGTACCAGTTTTAGTTCAGCCCAATGCAGGCCTGCCTAGGCACTTGGAAGGGGGCGTTCAGTATGACCTTTCAATTGAAGACTTTGTTGATCAGATGGAGGGCCTTGCAAAGAGTGGCGCTCATATTCTTGGAGGCTGCTGTGGCACAACACCAGCTTATATAGAGGGTCTTAAAGAGAGGCTTAAATATTCAAAACCTCCCGGGTTAAAGGAGACGCGTCTTGCTGCAGTTTGCTCCTCTACCAAGTTGGTTTCTTTTGATAAGGCCCCTGTGATTATTGGAGAAAGAATCAATCCAGCCGGGAAGGCTGTTCTAAAAAAATCCTTCCAGGAGGGCAGAATTGATGTGGCTGTAAAAGAGGCTTTTGATCAGGTTGAAGCTGGCTGTGACATTATCGATGTCAATGTCAGTGGGCGTGGGGTCGATGAAAGTGCTATCTATGAAAAATTAATTGTCACACTCAACGGAACGCTTGAAGCCCCACTGCAAATTGACAACACAAAGGCTGAGGTTGTTGAAAGAGCCTGTCGTATTTACGCCGGCGTTCCAGTGATCAATTCAGTGAATGGAAAAGCCAGTTCCATGGATTCCATTTTTCCAGTAGCAAAAAAATATGGTGCCATGCTGATTGGGCTTGCCCTTGACGGAGACGGTATTCCAGAGACTGTTGACGATAGAATTGAAGTCGTTAAACGAATTGTGAATGAAGGGGAAAAATACAATATTACAGGCAGTCGTTTTCTAATAGACTGTTTAACTCTGTCAGCAGCCAGCGGCAGGGAGACTTATAAGGTCACTCTGGAGGCCATGGATCGGGTGAAAAATGAGCTTGGTCTCAAAACGACCCTCGGAGCGAGTAACGTTTCATATGGGCTTCCCAATCGTGATATTGTCAATGGTGCTTTTTTAAGCATGGCATTTGCTAAGGGGCTTGATGCGCCGATCACAGACCCCCTCCAGCCAGAAATTAAAAAGGCCATTGATGTGTTTGCCTTTTTTGAAGACAACGAAAGACCCGGTCAGTCGTATTTGGAGGTCTATGGGCAATCAGAAACCGTAAGCACCAAGGGGGCTAAGTCAGAACTGAGTCTGCAGTCTGCTATTGAAAAGGGCTTTAGGAGTGAAGCTGTTGCGTGCACAAAAGCCTATTTAAAAGAAAACAGCCCTCAGGCGGTTGTGGACAAGCATCTTATTCCGGCCCTTGAGCGTGTGGGAGACAAATATGACAAAGGTAAAATATACTTGCCTCAGTTACTGAGTTCTGCCGAAGCCGCCAAAGCTTCCTTTGAAGTTGTTAAGGTTGAGATTGAAAAATCCGCTGTTGAACTGGAGGAGAAACTGCCTGTTGTTCTTGCGACAGTAGAAGGAGATGTTCATGATATTGGCAAGAACATAGTGGGAGTCATGCTTGAAAACTTTGGCTACGAGGTCATAGACCTAGGAAAAAATGTATCAACCGATAAAATATTAAAAGCGGTGGAAGAGCACAATGTGAAATTAGTGGGGCTTTCAGCCCTTATGACAACAACCGTGGAGTCGATGGCGCAGTCTATTCAGGCCCTGCGTGAAAATTACCCACAGGTGCAAATCATGGCAGGTGGAGCCGTTTTGACTGAAGACTATGTGGCTGAGATTGGGGCGCATGCTTATGGAAAAGATGCCCGTGAAGCTGTTCGAATAGCGGACCGTATTTTGAAAGGGAAAGTCTAAATCAAGATGTGCAGGTTTTGAAGCGTAATCGTATACTATATATAGGGTATCGGTGATATACTGAGGGAGTCTTTTTCTCAATGTCTTTATAGGCATATAGGAAAAGACCCCTTTTATATTGAGGCCTTTATTTCAAAAGATGTCCTTAAAACATGTGAAATTTATGAAATAAGATGCCTTCTGTACTGCCCTGCCGAACGAGCCAATACAGATTATAAATTATGTTAAGACATTGTAAATTCAAAAAGGTCCCATGAAAGATATAATAATAACTGGTGATAATTATGACAAGCTTTACAGTTTTAAGTATTTTCGCAATAATCAATTTCGTTTCTTTTGTATTAATGGCCGCAGATAAATATAGGGCTAAAAAGGGACTCTGGAGAGTTAGCGAGTCCACTTTTATTGGTCTATCTCTTATTGGTGGCACAATGGGGGTGCTTTGTGGCATGCTTGTGTTCAGGCATAAAACAAGCAAATCCAAGTTTCGATATGGTGTACCACTTATATTATTAATGCAGTGGGGTGGCTGCTTGTGGATGGCATATCGCAGTATGATTTTAATTTCTATTTTCTAATTTTGGCGCTTGCATACTTTCAAATGCATGTCACTTCATTTTATTGTGCATGCCTTGGTTTGAATTGGTTCGTTAGGAGTGGGGTAAATGAAAATACGCACAAGGTTAATGTTGTTTGCTGTCATTGTGGCAGTCCTTATTGGTGGTGTTGGGTTTTACGGTGTTAATAGTCTGAAATTTGTCAACAGCAGTATGGAAACCATTTATGAAACAAATCTGAGTAATATACAAAGTCTAGCAAAGGCAAGAGAAAGCTATTTGCGGATTCAAATTAGTTTGTTCAAGTTGGCGACAAACCAAAGTCAAACAGTTCGAACATCTATAATAGATGGCGACTTAACACCTTCTATTGAATACATAGACACGACACTGGATGCATTCTCAAAAATGGATTTAACAGAAGCAGAATCCAAATATCTTGAAATGCTGACAGAACGTCAAAATAGTTTGAGTGCAAAGGTAAATGATTATCTTGATAATCTAAACAGTGGCTATACAAGAGACCAACTTCTTGTGAAATACGGAAGTATTGAATCGGCTATGCAAGGCGTTATGGTGATTTGTGATTCTCTCATCGAAGAAAATAAAAATGCTGCAGCATCTGAGTACACTTCATCAATGGACAGTCAGCACCACATGGTGACAACTATGATCATAGCTGTTGCGGTAACCGTTCTTGTCTGTGTCGTTTTCGCCAATGTGACTGTCAAGTCTGTGACAAAGCCAATTGGTAAAATGGAGAAGGGTTTGTCCCTAATTGCTGAAGGGGATTTAACTGTGACCCTTCAAACAAATGATAAGACAGAGATTGGAAGCCTTTCAAGAAGTCTAAGTAAAACCACAGAAAGTTTACGTGGTCTGATCGGTCACATTCAGGAAGCCTCTGAATCAATTTCAGTTGCAGGTGACCGTCTTGATGATATGACGCAAAAGACAGGCGAATCATCAACACAAGTGGCTGGTGCCATTAATGATATTGCAAAAGGGGCCTCTGACCTTGCAGACCATGCTGAGGAAATCATTCGTCTGATGACGGACACATCCCACCAGACAAAGCAGGGGGGAGAACAGCTTGAAATTACAACAAAAAATGCCGTGGCATCTAAGGAAGTGGCTCTTGAAGGCCAGCGGACAATAGAAGAAGCGGTTCATCTGATCGAAAACCTATCTGAAGATATGATCAAGGTGTCAAAGTCGGTTGAGAATCTACAAAAGCAGTCCGCATCAATTGGGGATATCATTACGACCATTGCTTCAATATCAGACCAAACAAACCTTCTTGCCCTAAACGCCAACATTGAAGCGGCAAGAGCAGGGGAACATGGCAGAGGCTTTGCTGTTGTTGCTGGAGAAGTTCGTGTTCTCGCTGAAGAAACGGGTCAAGCGGCCAAAAGCATCACAGAAATTATTCAGGGCATCCAAAATGAAGTTAAAGATGTGACAGGCAATATAGAGTCCAATGTGAATGAAGTGGAAAGAACCGTACAGGTTATGGAAAACAGCAAGAAATCCTTGGAACAGGTTGTCCATCAATCTACAGAAACTTCAGAGCAGTGTGAAGAACTAGGTGTTGTATTCAATCAAATTGAAGTGAGTGCTTCACAGTCATCTAGCGCAGTCGAGTCAATTTCTGCTATAATTGAAGAGTCAGCAGCATCTTCTGAACAAGTTTCGGCAGCAGCACAACAGCAGTCGGCTACAGTTCAAGAGATTGCGGCCTATGTTGAACAGTTGAATGGATTAAGTGAAACCCTTGATAAAGAGATTCAAATGTTCAAGATTTAGACGAAAATTTTGTGTACGTCATTTCGCCATAGTAAAATTTGGCTGAGATGGCGTACATTTTGTAAGCGAGAGACTTGGGTAAATAAAATCCATGTCATTGGGGTATACTAAGCGTTTGACTTTCAAATTTTTAGAGCAATGATGCGTCTTTGGCAAAATATAAATCTTATGGATGGAGGCAAGCATGAAAGATCAGAAGGATTTCTTCAATGAGGGACAAGTAGAAGAGAGCCAAACAAAAGTGAGACAAATGATAGATTCCCCCTTTGAAGACGAACTGATTGAACCAAAAAAATCAAAGCGTTTTCGAAAAGGGTGTGCAGGCTTTCTCATAGTTCTTATGCTAGCTTTTGTAAGTCTTATGGCCATAGGTTATTATTTAGAAGGCGATACGAGTACGGATAAAGAAGCTTTTGCTGAGTATTCTCCAGATTTGCGAATGGATTTGACAGACCTATTCAATTCAGATGACAAATGGCATGATGGTATGGAGCGTCTGGAAACCTTAGTGAATGACCTGGAAAACCAAAAGGAAACCATGGGAGAGTCTAAGGAGGCCTTTCGTAGAGCCCTTAGATTACGTGAAAACATCTATAAGCTTATGGATAAGCTAGAAATCTATGCCGGTCTACGCAGTGATACGAACACAGACGATGATGCGGCCGCTGATATGGTGGCTCTTTATTCAAGTAAGGCATCATCAGTCAACGAAAGACTGTCTTTCGTTGATGAAAAGGCAACAGATATAAAAAAACAAGACCTGGAGTCTTGGGCAAATGATCCCGAATTTTCATCATATAAAAATGATCTGGACTACTGGATCGAGTACTATGATTATGGCTTTGATGCAGATTATGAAGCCTTGGTTTCAGGGAGTCTGAGAATGGGGGAGGTGCCAGAAGAAATTTATGATGCCTTTCACTATCAGACAGATTTTGAAGAAGAAGACCCTTACTATTATGACTTGTGGAGTGAAAATGGTGAGAAGAGAAAAGAAAATTACTTGGCACTTTATGAAAAAATACGTATAGGTTCAGAAATATTGGCTTCTGCCCTAGAAGGTGAAGTGCTTTACAATAACTATATGGCCAAACTTTCAGATTATGAAGGTCCTCTCGAACAGGCCCTTAAGTCAGATGGTCTTGAAAAAGAAGACTTTGAGACGTATGTGGCTGAAGTGAAAAAAGGCTTGGTCCTTCTGCACCGCTGGAAGGGGCTAGAAAAAGACCTTAGAGGTCTTGAAAAAAATGAGAGGCTTCATAGATATGACATGTATTTGTCTTTTGTTGATGAGAAATATGAGCTAAACGGTGAAATGAAGTATAGATCTGCCACTGATGTTTTGAGAAAGGGACTAGGTCCTTTAGGCAAAGAGTATAGAAGCATATATGATGACATTCTCGCCTCTTTTCATATTGACACGCAACCGAGAGACAATAAAATTGATGGTGCCTATACGTGGGGAACATATGAAACACGACCATATCTCCTAGTCAACTATTATGGCGATTTTGAGGACATGCTGACCATAGGCCATGAAATGGGACATGCGGTCCACCATGAATTGTCTAGGTCTACGCAAAATTATGGAGACTATGATGCCTCCATCTTAATTGCTGAAATGGCAGCCACGACAAATGAGGCTCTTATGTTTGAGTGGATTTTATCAAATGATGAGACCTTTGATGCTCAAGAACGTGAAGCTGTATTGATTGAGTATGCCCAGTCCATTGAAGAAACCATATATGATCAACTTTTAGCAGCTGAGTTCCAAATGAGAATTCATGAAGATGCTAAAAAAGGCATTAATTTGGACGCCCAGTATTTAAGTGATGTGTATATAGAGCTGACTCAAGAATACTATGGACCGTCCTATGAAGCAGGTGAGGCGGATGCCTTGGTTTGGGCAGAGATACCCCATTTATACTGGGGCTTTTACGTACAGAATTATGCCATCGGTTACACCACGGGACTGGTTAATGCAAGCAGGCTGATTTCAGAACCTGGATTCCAAGACAAATATAATGACCTTTTAAGACAAGGTGGTTCAAAGACTGCCGGTCAACAGCTTGAAAGTCTAGGATATGGGAAATCCGGTCAATTGGCAGTGGCTCAAATGCTGGACCGATTTGAATGGATTCTCGACGAGTTGACTTTAACATTTGACCAATGATAAGGATAAGATATAGTGACTATACAAGTCTAAAACTAGAAAAGCCTTAACTTGATGGACTCGATCAAGTTAAGGCTTTTTTTTACGGATTTTAAATTGTATATTTACTAATAATATCAATAAAGCCATCGTCTGAAATAACCACAGCCACACAATCACTGAAATCATCACTTTTACTAATTGTTTCAACATATCGTATAGCAGAATTATAACGCGCCCCTCTAGCCGCATCGCCTCGTGGTGTGGCCATACCATCCAGTATGGCTCCTATGCCGTGGCAAACCCCATCGAGATCCATAAGTATTGCACCATCAATGTTTATAACTGACCGGATGACATCATTGGTCATGCCAATGGGTTCCACCTGGAAACATTGGTTCTTAAGACGTCTTGCCTCTGAAGAAGCATTTGTGCTAAAGACTAGAAGTGTGCCTGTATTATACTTAATGGCTTCCATGACAAGAAGGTATAAACTCCTGATTTTGGCGTTGTCTAGGTCTTTAAAAACCTGTTTGAGATTGTAAAAGAAGACATCATACATGACTTTGGCCTTTGGTAGAGAAATGTGTTCATGGGAAACTCGCATAAGCTTTTGAATATCGTGGGAAAGTTCCCAAGTATAATAGTTGGTAAACTCGACCTCAAAAAGATCTTCCCTGTCCAGTTGATAATTCCCCCTTTTACGACCAAGACCATATATGGTTTCAGAGTCAGAAATCAAGCAAACATTTCCCTTTGAAAGCTCGAGGAGTTTCCTGACATGCCTATAGTTTGAAAGAGGCGTTCTTGAAGCGAAGGTCATTAATATGTCCAGATTAGGATGACCGCCCTTTTGGTTAAGGATTTCTTTTCGTGTGAATAGAATACGTCCACGAATGGCCTTGCCTTCATAATTAAGGGAAGAAATTTTATTGAGTTTGTCATAAGTGGTGTCCCAAAGGCCTGAGTATCCCAAAATTTTCAGGAGTTTCTTACTGCCCCTTTGAATGGTAGCCTGAAAATCTAGGGATTTGGAATAATCCTCACGGCCAAATTGGTGTAAAAACTTGTTAATATCACTGGCAAACTCTGTGCTTACAGCGCTGAGCAGTGATCGCGGTGCTGCTGGATTCTTGCTGGAAAGCCTGTAATAGGTGTTGAATATATCACGGCGTATATCCACAAATGCAATTGTGAACCAGCCACTGAGTTCCACTAGGTCAGTGACAAAAAATATTCTATGATCATATTCTGGCGCATTTATAACTGTGGACGCAAGGTCGGCATCAATTCTTTCCAAGATGTCTTCATTGCTACTGTTTAAGGCCTTAATAAGCTGTGATTCCACAGTATAAACAAACTCTGTTATTGCTGGTGCAATGATAGAGTCTGCCGGTTGAATGTCAAGTTCTAGCTGATCATTCTCAACACGCATATGAATCATAGTCACACCTGGACTAAGATTCTTATCAAAGGTGTTGAAAACAGCCTTGGCGTATAGTCGAAGCAGTCTTAAAAACTGCTTAAATATTGGAATTGTGATTTGAATGTTTTGTTTGTCCATAATTGCCCCCGAAGATAGATTCCAATGTATATTATCTCATATTATACCCAATGATTAAACGAAAAAAGACATATCCTTCTAGGGACTATTATCACAAATGGAAAGGAAAGAATGAAATCATACAAATAAAAGATTCGAATACTGAAAAGTATCTGAATATTCGAATAATGTCGAAAAAAGTCAAGAGATGATAATAACAAAATTACTGAACTTATAAACAAAAGTTTATCTTTTCCTTTGTCGACTAACCACAAACTCATGAAAGGGTGTCTATCAATGACACTCAGTATGACGAAAATGATATAATTAGCAATGTAGTTTGAATATTGTGAAAATAAATTCGAAAATCAGCATAAAATATCACTGGGTATTTAATGAATTTAGAAGTCGAATATTCAAGCTCGAGGGGATCTGGATATGTTGGGACTCAATTCTATTTTTTAAGGGGAGGAACAACATGTTAAAAGTGAGAATGAAAAAGCTGATCAGTCATTTACTGGTCATGGCCTTGGTGATTTCTAGTTTTGCAGTAGGACCTGTAAATCAGATATCTTGGGCTGAAAGTGTAAAAGGGGATTTGATTATTTCAGAGTATGTTGAGGGGAGTGGTTATAACAAGGCCATAGAAATTTTCAACACCTCAGACGGGGCCATCAAGTTAAGTGACTATGAACTCTCTTATCACAGTAAAGGGCAAGCTGAAGGGGAAGCTATGGCTCTTGTGGATGATAATGGAGCAAAAACGATAGCGCCTTCACAGACATTTGTTATGTACTATTCAAGGGAAAATAGCACCACTCCAGCCTACATAACAGAACAAATGCTTAGTGAAAGGGGCGCTTTGTACAATTACAACACTTCCATGAGCCATAATGGGGATGACTCTTACAAGCTTATCAATAAAACCACCGGGCGGGTTTTAGATATAGTGGGCCCAATGGAAGAGGTGAACTTCGGTAAAGACGTCACACAAATAAGAAAGCCAAGTGTTGACCAGGGCAATACAACACCTGGATCTTTTCTTGAAAGTGAATGGATAAAGAAGGGGAAGAACGATGTTTCTGATTTAGGTCAGCATGCATTTGATGGCATCATGCCTGAGAACAAGCTTTCTCAGGTATACCATGCTGTAGGAGACGCTGTCGTAGAAGCCGGCACGACAATTACCCTCATGCATGAGGACAAAGATGCAGACATTTATTATTCAACAGAGTCTGATGAAAAGTCTGATTTTGTTCAATTTACAGAACCTATCGAGATCAATGAAGACACGATTATTAGGGCTTTTGCTAAGAAAGATGGCATGCTCGATAGTGACGTGGTCCAGTTTAAATACACCCTTCTTGTTAAAGACACCATTTCGAATATAAGAAATAACGATGGGGAACTGGCTATTATTGAAGGTGTTGTCACTGGAAAAGTCGGAAGTTATGACTATTATATGCAGGACGATACGGCAGGCATTATTTTAAGCGCATATAAGGTGAAAGATCTTTCTGTCAATGAGGGCGACAAGATTCGAGTGAAGGGACGTATCGAGGTTTATAAGACCATGTCTCAAATTCATCCCTTGTCTATTGATGCAGTGGAAGTTATTTCATCAGGGCATGTAACAAGTCCACAACTTGTGACCAGTACTTCAGTGAATGAGGAGACAGAGGGCGAACTCATAACAATTAAAAATATTGAAATAGCTTCAGTTGACAAATATGGGAATTACACGATTAAAGATTCTGAGGGACAAACACTTCTAATGCCATCTGGAGATATAAGCCTTGAAATAGGGGAAGCGTACGAGTCTATCACAGGTCTTGTCAAGTACAACTATGGCTATAAAATATTCACAAGAAATGCAGACGATTTTGTATGGAGCACGAGCAAGGTCTATCCGGTCAAGCCGTCACTCGGAGATAAAAAGGCAGTTACAGAAGTTGAAAGTGGAACACAAATCAAACTTTCCACAGAAACACAAGGGGCTCAAATATATTTCACTCAAGGGGCAGATAAAAACATTCCTGATCCAACACCTCAAACGGGGGTTTTATATGATGAGAACACATTGATTCAAATCGATGAAGACAATCTTGTAATAAAAGTTATGGCTGTAAAAGAGGGTCTTGAAGACACACCAGTTATAACATATGAGTATAAACTAGGTGAGTTTATCTATATGCATACCCTTCAAGGGGAAGGTCATACATCTCCTTATGTAAACCAGAGTGTTTCTAATGTTAAGGGCATTGTAACGGCTGTATCCTTCAAGGATAATTTTCAAAAAGGCCTGTATATTCAAACACCAGACCAAAATATTGATAATAACATTGGAACTTCTGAAGGTATATTTATAAAAATGAATGACACCTATGGTTACAAGACGGGAGACCTAGTTCTTGTAAGTGGTGAGGTTAAAGAAGTGAAAAATGGCATTTATGATCTAGACAACTTGGAAACAGTTATAGAAAATGCTACAGTGACTGTTATTGCAAGTGGACAAGCCTTACCACAAGCTGTCGTTCTTGGTGAAGGAGGAAGAACCCTAATAACTGACCACATTGATGATGATGGCAACACAAGTTATGATCCAGAGCAAGATGCCCTTGATTACTACGAGTCCTTAGAAGGTATGCTTGTTAAAGTGAATGATCCAGTTGTGGTTGGCATGGATGAACGGTACGGAGAATTTTCTGTACTGGCGGATAATGGAAAGGCCTCTGAAGGTAAACGGACGCCGTATGGGGGCATCAAGGCCACTGCCACAGACCATAATCCAGAAATTATCCATATTGACGATGTTCTTATTCCAATTTCAGGGTCTAGTAAAACATACTATGATTCAAGCTTTGCACCTAAGGTTGGGGACAAGTTCGAAAGTTCGATTGAAGGGGTTATGAGCTTCGGATTTGGAAAATACAAGGTTCTCAATACCGAGCCTCTACCGAAACTTATTGATGGAGGTTTAAAGCTTGGACAGACAAGTATTGAATTTAATGCGGATAAATTAACCATTGCTTCTTTCAATATTGAAAATTTCCATAAGGGTGTGGAAGCTGAAAAAATCGAGCGGATTGCAGGAACAATAGCACTGGAGCTTAAGAGTCCAGATGTGGTTGCTGTTATAGAAATGCAGGATAACAATGGTGCAACTGACAATGGCATCACATCAGCAAATGAAAATGCAGCCGTTCTCATAGAAGCCATTCATAAACTAAGCTCAGAGTCTGTTGACTACAAGTATGTCGATATTGCTCCAGTTGATAAGAATGAAGGTGGAGAACCAGGTGGAAATATCCGTGTGGGCTATTTATATAATGCCAATCGGGTGACTCTAAATGAGGCACCAAAAGGATCAAATACGGAAAATACGACTTATGTTAATGGACACCTTACAAAAAATCCAGGACGTGTGGCAACAAACAATGAAAACTTCGAATCAACAAGAAGGTCCCTTGCAGCAGAATTTATTTTCAAGGGAGAATCAGTTGTTGTCATCGCCAATCACTTAAGTTCTAAACGTGGCGATGAAGGTGAATTTGGTCCGAATCAACCACCGGTTAAGGGGTCAGAGCCAAAACGTCATGGACAGGCCCAGGCCATCAATGATTTTATTGATACCGTATTAAAGGATAATGAAAATGCCAATGTGGTGGTTGTTGGGGACTTAAATGACTATGAGTACTCAGAAACCGTGAATCTTCTTAAGGGAAAATCAGATGATAATGTTCTAACAAATATGATCGACAAGCTTCCTGTTAATGAGCGAATGACTTATATCCATAATGGAAACTCACAGGTTTTAGACCATATTTTGATTTCTAATAACATGCTTCAAACCGCGCAGGTAGACATTGTTAATGCAAACTCTATGGTGACAAAAGTATCTGGTCGTAGTTCAGACCATGATCCTGTTATTGTACAGGTCTCACTTGAAAATGCTGCTATACCAAATCCTGATCAAAACGAAGTTTTGACCCGTGAAATGTTTATGACACTTGTTCCTAAGCTCTTTGGAGTCTATGACGAAGCTTCATTATTTGACATTCCCTTTGATTATACAGATGTAGACGAAAATGACTGGTTTGCGCCATTTGTTTGGTATGCTTCTTATCAAGGATGGACAGCCGGTATGGGGGATGGTTCATTTGGTGTTGGTCTTGGCGTAAGTTCTAAAACGGTGGCTGTTTTCAAGTTGAAATCTGCTGGATATGCCGTGCCAGACTATAATGATGTTCTAAATCAGCTTGAGCGGTTGGGCGTTGATTGGGAAACTGATGATCCAACCAGTGTGACCTATGGTGAAACCATGGCCTTGCTTAACATGTATATTCCTTCAGACCTGGAAGCAAGAATCGACACAGTTAAAACACTGGATTTAAGCGGCAGTGAAAAGGCTCTATTCGGTGAAAATGATATGGTCTATGTTGAAGTTGCTGTTGAAAACATAGTGGATAAAATGGTTAAAGGTGACCTCCTTATAAACGTTAAGTATGAGAAGAATGGTATTATGACCATGAAAAAATTCTCCATGTTCCCAGAATTAGATTTGAATACAGCTGCGTCTCAAACATATCGGATTGGGTTTGAAACATTTGACTTTGAAGCGGGTTATTACGATGTGGAGGTTTACTTCTGGAACTCTTTGGATGAGCAAAGACCAATTGCAAATTCTAAATCAGTTGAATTTGAGATTCGGTAAAGTCGGGAGGTTCAGATGTATCGTAAAATATTAGCCATGATCATATTGGTATCCATGTTTACTTGTCAGATTGTCCCATGTTTTGCTTCGGGTTCATTTTATGTTGCCACAAGCAAAAAAAACTATAATGTTAATGAAACTATAGAGATTCAAGGTGCAGTCAATAATACCAAATATGATGAACCAGTAACAATTATAATAAAGAACTGGGAAAATACCGCTGTTTATTATATTGATGAAATACAGACCGACCATAATGGAGACTTTAATATAAAAGTCTCCTCACATGGTATGAAAGAGGGATACTACATTCTAAAGGCAAGGCATGGGTCTATGGTAGACAGTGCAGGTTTTTCTATTTCTGAGGTGTCCACTCAAGTGGATAGAAAGATGACCTGTCAAGTTGGTGATGTGGTAAGAAAAGATAGTCCCCTTGTTTTAAAAGGTCAAATAAGTGAAAATGATACCCCTGTTGTAGGCATTATCACTGTAAAAGTCACTGATGAAAAAGGTCAGGCTATTTCTTATGTTGATGAACTGCTGTCAAAATTTGATGGCACATTCGAGTGTAAGATTGGCACAGAGAATTTTAAAGAGGGTAAGGTTATTTTAAAACTTGCCTTTGGTGATGCTGTGATTGAGAAGACCATCGAAGTAAAAGAAAAAATTGAATACATCCTAGACATAGAGGATGTGTCAGAGTATTACTATGAAGGGCAAACAATCAATATTCGAGGTCAGAGCCTTGAAAACGGCAAGGGCGAAAGTGGTAAGGTAAGCTTGTATGTTGATGACATTTACCAATCAGACCATCAAACAGATGTAGATGGCACTTTGGATATAGACTTATCCACCCATGATATTGGTTTGGGCAGTCACGTCTTATTTATTCAGTATGGTGATGTGGTCAAGAGCGTGGATGTTGAAGTGGTTCAAAATGACTATCAGCTTACAGCAAGTAGCATACAGACCACCTACTATGAAAGCCAAGACGTCGTAGTGGAAGGTCAGATTTCTACAAATGGTCATGGAGTATCAGAAGATGTTACCTTGAGTGTGGATGGAAGTCAAAGGGAAACACTAAGAGCCGAAAATGGTATCTTTAAAATGATCAAATCAGCACAGGAAATTGGAACTGGACAGCATGAATTAATTCTTGAGTACCGAGATCAAAGTCTTAAACTGAACTTTGAAATCATAGAGGATGTTTATGATTCAAGTATTGAACTATCAAGGGAAGAAATCGATTATGGACAGGGTATAAGTGTGTCCGGTTCGGTGGAAAAGAACCATAATCCACTGGCTGACCAGGTCGAAATCACGGTCTTTGACCAGGACAAAACCATCAACACAGAAAGTCTCTATAAAGAGGCCGTTATGACAAAGTCTGATGGTCACTACAGCCTAAGTATTCCTAAGTCAGTCTTTAAAATGGATGGAAACTATGAGATTAGACTTGCTTATAAAGGTAGGACTCAAAGCAAGATCTTGAAGGTTCATCCTGTATATGCTCTTGAAAGTCAGAGTGTTTCAGACACCTACAAATTGGGTGAAAATATTTTAGTTAGCGGCCAAATCAGCAGGAATACAAGTCCTGTTGAGGGTCAGGTTAAATTGACCTTTACCCAAGGTGAAAAGAGTCAGGTTGAAACTCTAATAGCTGATGAAGAAGGACGCTTTGCCTACACGTTTAGCACACTTGAGTGCAAGTCCGGTGAGCTTCATATTAAAGCGACCTATGAAGGTCAAGAGTCTGAACTGGAAACACAGCTCATTTCTTACACGGAGTTAAGCCTAGAGCCACTAGAAAAATCCTACATGTATGGAGATAGTGTCCTCTTGTCTGGACGAGGTGAGAAAGATGGAAAGCCTCTGACATCAACATTAAAGCTGGCTATTTACGACAAGACAGACACTTTAGTGACAGAGGGGCAGATAGAACCAAATGAAGATGGCACTTTCTCTTACAGCTATGACATAGACAGTGGTTTGGGCAGTCACGTCTTATTTATTCAGTATGGTGATGTGGTCAAGAGCGTGGATGTTGAAGTGGTTCAAAATGACTATCAGCTTACAGCAAGTAGCATACAGACCACCTACTATGAAAGCCAAGACGTCGTAGTGGAAGGTCAGATTTCTACAAATGGTCATGGAGTATCAGAAGATGTTACCTTGAGTGTGGATGGAAGTCAAAGGGAAACACTAAGAGCCGAAAATGGTATCTTTAAAATGATCAAATCAGCACAGGAAATTGGAACTGGACAGCATGAATTAATTCTTGAGTACCGAGATCAAAGTCTTAAACTGAACTTTGAAATCATAGAGGATGTTTATGATTCAAGTATTGAACTATCAAGGGAAGAAATCGATTATGGACAGGGTATAAGTGTGTCCGGTTCGGTGGAAAAGAACCATAATCCACTGGCTGACCAGGTCGAAATCACGGTCTTTGACCAGGACAAAACCATCAACACAGAAAGTCTCTATAAAGAGGCCGTTATGACAAAGTCTGATGGTCACTACAGCCTAAGTATTCCTAAGTCAGTCTTTAAAATGGATGGAAACTATGAGATTAGACTTGCTTATAAAGGTAGGACTCAAAGCAAGATCTTGAAGGTTCATCCTGTATATGCTCTTGAAAGTCAGAGTGTTTCAGACACCTACAAATTGGGTGAAAATATTTTAGTTAGCGGCCAAATCAGCAGGAATACAAGTCCTGTTGAGGGTCAGGTTAAATTGACCTTTACCCAAGGTGAAAAGAGTCAGGTTGAAACTCTAATAGCTGATGAAGAAGGACGCTTTGCCTACACGTTTAGCACACTTGAGTGCAAGTCCGGTGAGCTTCATATTAAAGCGACCTATGAAGGTCAAGAGTCTGAACTGGAAACACAGCTCATTTCTTACACGGATTTAAGTCTAGAGCCACTAGAAAAATCCTACATGTATGGAGACCGTGTCCTCTTGTCTGGACGAGGTGAGAAAGATGGAAAGCCTCTGACATCAACATTAAAGCTGGCAATTTACGACAAGACAGACACTTTAGTGACAGAGGGGCAGATAGAACCAAATGAAGATGGCACTTTCTCTTACAGCTATGACACAAGTGGTTGTCCAGAAGGCGCGGTAAGATTTGAAGTGTCCTATAAAGACCAGATTGCGAAAGCTTCTAGTGAAATGCTATATGACTACAATCTCTTCGTAAAAACATTAAAAGCGACCTATAAACTTGGTCAAAAAATTGATTTAAAGGGCCAAGTCGAAGTGAATGGGCAAAAATCAAAAGCCCATCTAGTCTACTTGATAGATGATCAAGAAAAGGGTCAGACTTTTGAAACGAGGGATAATGGCACATTTAAACACACTCTAAACAGTGAAAACATAGGTAGGGGAACACATACAATCACTGTCAAGTTTAATCAAGAGGTCTTTATGCAAACGATTATCATAAATGACAAGACGAATAATCAGTCTGGTGAGAATGGTTCTAGCAGTAAAAGGACTTCATCTGACAAGAAAAGTGCAAGCAGTTCAAGTGGTCAAGAGCAAGGAAACACCATCATTAAAGTTGAAGAAGAAGAAATAGCAGAGGGTAGCCTAGAGAAGGCCGGTGACCTAAAGAATCTTATTCAAAGCGTGATGGAGAAGACGGGATATGTTTCTTATAATAATGCAAAAGTCGATGTTTCACTGACAGATATCAAGAAGGAACTGGAAGACTCTGTTGAAACAGCAAAAGAATTGGTCAAGCAATTGTCTCAAAGCCCATTATCAAGTGATACGGCATCTATTCGTCCACGTATCCACCTTGAAGTTGAAGGGGATAAGGCGGCTTACGAGATCAACTTGCAAACTGACTTAGTATCAGAGTTGAGAGAAACAAAAGCTGATGTGGAACTTGAAATGCCGAAAATGTCATTCAGAGTTTCCAGTGACCTAATTAAAAAACTGGGAGAAGGCAATCTGTCAGTAAAGGTAGAGCGTCTTGAAGGCCAAGACCTTCAAAACCTTAAGGGTCGCATAACTGAATCAGGACTAGAGGTAGATATTGCATCAGATGTTATGGACATTGAGTTCAAATCTGGAGACAAGGATATTTCCATTGGTACTGAAAGACCTGAACTGACAATGAATGTAGAAAAAATGGCACAAATGCTTAAGACAAAATCTCATTTGTTAAGCGTCTTTGTTTATAATGATGAGTTTGAAAAATGGGAAAATGTACCATCGAAAATTGTAAATGGTGTGGCTAAATTTAAGGCACCGCACTTTAGCAAGTACGCTGTCCTCAAAGTGAATGTCGACTTTAATGACATTGAGAACCACTGGGCAAAGGAGACCATTGAACTTATGAGCGCCAATGACATTACAAGAGGGAGATCAAATACCAGCTTTGCCCCAGATGAAAACATCACAAGGGCAGAGTTCACAGCTTATCTTGTGAATGCTATGGACTTGCAAGGCCTAGTCAATGGAAACTTTAAAGATGTTTCAAAGTCGGATTGGTACTATGATCAAGTTGCCATAGCCGCAGTCAATGGGCTTGTTAGTGGCGTCGGTGGTGGGAAATTTGCCCCCGATGAACCTGTATCAAGGCAAGATATGGCGCTGATGCTTTCAAAAGCCGAAGCGCTTATAAATGATGGCACCATTAAAAATTCAGTGCCAATCAGAGAGTCTGAATACTTTATTGATGATGATAAGGTGTCAGAGTATGCTTATGATGCCGTCTATGACGCTAGAGAACAAGGCTTGATTGGTGGGTTTAAAGACGGTTCATTCAGACCGCTCAAAAAAGCAACAAGGGCGGAAGCAGCACAGATGCTTCGAGTGTTATGGGAGCAAAACGTACTAAATTAAAGGTTTGTAGGTCCGCTATAGTAAAGCCCCTTCCAATAATATAAGGAAGGGGCTTTATCTATTTATTATGATTATATTGAAAAGTTCATGGATCTATAAAGACTGTTTGGTCTGACATTTAATTTTAAGGCAATAAAATTCAACAATGGTATCTAAAACCGATTACGTCACCAGTTTTGTGGTATTTATAAAATGGTGTAACATTTATTCCCTAGAATTGGTGGTGAGAAAATGTACCATAGTGACGATGAACGCTATAAAGTGTTTGACTATTTACTGGAAGGTTGCCAGGTAATAGATGAAGAATATAGGTATGTTTATTTAAATGACGCTGTGGTTAGGCAGAGTAAAATGTCTAGACCCATGCTGATAGGTCGTACCATGATGGAATGCTATCCTGGTATTGAAGACAGCGAACTATTTATAAAATTGAAAAATTGTATGGACTATGGGATGCCTTCACGCATGGTCAACGAGTTTGATTATCCTGACCAAAGCAAGGGATGGTTTGAACTGGTCCTTCAGAAAGTACCCGAAGGGGTTCTTATCATGTCAAACGATATAACCAGTCGGGTTGTTAATGAAAATGAACTTAAAATTCAAAACAAAAAGTTAAAAGCCCTTCGTGAAATAGACATAGCAATACTGCGAAGCACTGATCTTGTTGAAGTTCTTAATACGGTTTGCCAACAGACACTGGATACAGTTGAGGTCGATGCAGTGGATGTCATGTTATTTGATAATAAAACACAACAGCTAGATTATTTCACGGGACATGGGTTTTCAGGCCCTGACTTCAAAAAGCTAAGTGTCAAGATTTCCCTTGAGTGGATGGCCATGCTTGTTCACCCACAGAAGCTTCCCATGCATCTTGGCGACATACATTTTAAAACCTGTCCGGACCTAAAAACCAGAATGCGAATTGAGCGCTTTAGACATGCATATATGGTGCCTCTTCATGCTAAAGATAAATTCATCGGTGTCTTTGAAGCCTTTGTTCGTGGGAAAGAGATTCCAGACAAAGAGCATGTGTCATTTCTTCAAACCATTGGCAATCAAGCCGCTGTGGCTATTGAAACCAATAGGCTCTATCAAAGTATTATCGATAAGAATGAGGAGCTTGTTAACGCATATGACAGCACAATAGAGGGCTGGTCAAGAGCCTTGGAGATTAGGGATGTTGCAACAGAAGGACACACCTTCCGGGTGACAGAGTTGGCGATAGAGTTTGCAGAATATCTTGGCTATATCGGCATGGATATGAAAGCTTTTAAGTATGGATGCCTTATGCATGACATAGGTAAAATAGGGGTTTCGGATACAATCCTTAATAAAAAAGGCCCCTTAAATCGAGAAGAATGGGAGCAGATGAAACTGCACCCTGTCTATGCCAAAAAATTGTTAAAACCCATTAGCTTTCTAGAAGAAGCTGCACTTATTCCTTATTACCACCATGAGTGGTATAACGGAAATGGGTATCCTGAAGGCCTTAAGGGTAGAAAAATTCCACTATCTGCTAGAATTTTTGCAATTGTAGATGTGTTCGATGCCTTAACCAGCGATAGGCCATATAGGGGAGCGTGGACAAAAGAAGAAGCAATAGAACATATAAAAGCCAGTGCAGGCTCCCAGTTTGATAAGGAACTGGTCAAGAAATTCGTGGCATTTTTAGGGGAGGACAAGAGTCGGGAACAGACTAAAACAGCCAGCTTATAAAGACAAAAAAGAGTCACTATACAACTATTTATAGTTGTCCTAGTGACTCTTTCTTGTTTGGGAAACTTGCAAATCCAGATCATGAGTGAGAGAATGATCCATTAGATTTGGATGCGGACCTAGCCTTGCAAGTTCCTATATGATTGCATTTTGCATTTGAGGGCATATTATAGGTTGAAATGTTGTGCAATAATTTCAACAGCACGATCTTTATCATTTGCATCGATCGTATAGGAGATACTAATTTCTGATGTCGTTACTTGATAAAAATCAATATTGTTATCAGAGAAGAGTCTGAATAAATCAGCTGCTACACCCGATTGACTTAGCATACCTATACCCACGACAGACAGCTTTATGACACTGGCGTCAATCAAGTAATCAAGGGTAGGGTAGTCTTTTTTTAGATTGTGAACAATCTCTTTCACTTGGTGCTTAGAAGATTCATACGTTGAGAATGAAACGTTGACAAAGCTATTATATGGGGCTGTTTGACTGATCATATCAACAAAAACATTGTTGCCTGCGAGGCGTGCAAAAATTTCAGTGATATTTTTAGATTCAAAAGGAATTCGGTTAAGTGATACCATAAGGCAGTTGTCTTCTATAGTGAGTCCTGTAACGACGCGTTTTTCCATCTCTATGTCTCTCTCCTTTATAAGCGTACCAGAATAATTGCCTGTGCTCAGGGCCACCGTAAGGGGCACTTGAAATTTGCTGGCAAGTTCAACAGCTCTCGTTTCTAAAACTTTTGCACCAAGACTTGCCATCTCCAGCATTTCATCGTAGCAAATGTAGTCCAGTTTTTTAGCCTGTGGGTAGACCCTTGGATCAATAGAATAGACACCGTCAACATCTGTATATATTTCACAGGGACAATTTAAGCTGGCAGCGAGGCATACAGCTGTTGTATCTGACCCACCTCGTCCAAGTGTGGTGATTTCTCCTTCTTCGGTGACACCTTGAAAACCGGCAATTATAACAATTTTCCCATTTTCCAAGGCACCAGATATTTTCGCATTATCCACCTGGCTGATTCGTGCCCTAGTATGGGAGTTGTCTGTGATGATACCAGCCTGAGGGCCAGTATAGGAAACAGATTCGTGTCCCAGGGATTTTATAGCCATGCTCAGTAGAGAAATAGAAACCTGCTCGCCTGTGGAAAGCAACATATCCATATCACGGTGACATGGTTCTGGTGAGACTTCCTTTGCCATTTCAACTAGGGCATTGGTTGTGTTTCCCATGGCAGACACCACAACCACCAGATTGTCTCCTTGGGTTTTGCGCTCCACTAGGCGCGTTGCCACTTCTTTTATTTTTTCAATACTCCCAACGGAAGTACCGCCATATTTAACGACATATAGATTATTCATATTCCTACCTCCTAAATGTCATTTCTCAGAATGTCTTCATAGGTCTCACGCTTAACAACAAGTTGAGAATGCCCGTTTTTTACAAAAACCACAGCAGGCTTTCTAAGTCTGTTATAGTTGCTTGCCATTGAGTAGTTATAAGCGCCTGTGCTTGCAATGGCCAGAATATCATCTCGTTCTGCAGAAGGGAGATGAATTTCTCGAATTAGAATGTCTCCAGATTCACAACACTTGCCTGCTACAGTGTATTTTGTTGAAATATCCAAGGTCATTTTGTTGGCAATTGCAGCTTCATAAACGGAATCATAAAGGGCTGTTCTTGGATTATCAGCCATGCCCCCATCAACAAAGACAAAGGTTCTGCCACCATAGGTTTCTTTAATGCCACCAACCTTGTAAAGGGTTGTGCCTGCATTCCCGACAATGGCGCGCCCTGGTTCAATGAGAAGCTTTGGAAGTGGGAACTTGAGCGCTTTTGATTTGGAAAGCACTGTATTAAATATTTGCTTCATCATACCACCAACATCAAGTGGTGTATCGGCTTCTGAATAGTAAATACCAAATCCGCCACCAAGATTGAGTTCAAGGGCTGTGTAGCCACACTCAGTTCTTGTATGATCAAGAAAGTCCATCATTGCGTCGATGGCTTTAGTGAATGACTCAGCATCAAGAATTTGTGAGCCAATGTGATAATGAAACCCCTTCAAGTCAATGAAATAGGAGTCTGTCAGTCTGTTGATGACAGAGCAAATGTGGTCGCTATGAATGGAAATTCCAAACTTAGAGTCATTGTTTGCTGTTTGGATATATTCATGCGTATGGGCTTCAATACCTGGGTTAAGTCGAATAAGCACCTCTATAGACTTATCCAGTTCAGAGCATAGATATTCAAGAATTTCAATTTCATTCTCATTGTCGATAACAATTCGACGGACCCCGTAATTAAGGGCCATAATAAGCTCGTCAACGGTTTTATTGTTGCCGTGAAAGTATATTTTTTCGGCCGGGAAGTCAGCTTGCATAGCTGTATAAAGCTCACCACCTGAAACAACATCAAGGGAGAGTCCCTCTTCTTTAATAAGCCTGCACATGGATAGGGTCAAGAAGGCTTTGGATGCATAAATCACTTCTGTTTGTATTTTTGGATGTGTAAATGTCGAGCTATACGTTCTACAGTTTTCTTCAATTGTGGCTTGATCCATGACATAAAGAGGGGTTCCATATTTTCTTGCCAGAGTGACAGCATCACAGCCGCCGATTTCTAGATTCCCCATGTCATTGACGCGCATTGTTCCTAGTCGTCTCATATTTTTCCTCCAGTTCGCCAAAGACTTATGAATTGTGTGAATACTTAGATGAACTCTATCGCTCCATATAAATTACTTAGTCTTTGGGTGTCTTATGCCCTTATATTTTCAGAATGAAGTGTGCGTCGGGGGATGATTTTTCCTTGAAGCCCTGTTTTTTTGTATTAAAAAAAGCAGATAGGCGTAAAAGGGCCAGTCTGCTTTTGAGGCATACGAATAAAAAAACCTTTTACCCCGTGTGAGACAGCACTCCTTATACTCGCTGGGTACGCGAATAACAGACAGTACCATACCTATTAAGTATGGTCCCAACGTAATCAATACGCTTCGGCGGTAGCCCCTTTCCCTAAAGGTACTCATAACAACCGCGGCCTCTGTGTCACACTACAATATGTTCGTAAACACGAACGAATATTTATAAATTTAGTTCATTATACACACTCATGTGCTATGTGTAAAGGCAAGTTTTGAAAAAAATGCAATATTAGCCCCTGTTCTCAGGTTCTTTCGTGTGTATTATTTGAAATTTATTGGGTAAGAATAATATTAATTGCATGGAAAACATGAACGAGAGAATGAATCCGTATATTATGCAATCCTATATGAATATGAATCATTACCGGGGGTCTTGGTATGAAGAGAATATTATTTGTTGATGATGAAAAGCAAATACTGCGTGCGTTGAAACGATTATTTGTCAGCAGTGACTATGAAGTTCATTTTGCTGAAAGCGGAGAAAAGGCTCTCCAGCTTATTGAATCCAATGATTTTGATCTGCTTGTGACTGATATTCGAATGCCCGAAATGGATGGACTTGAGCTTTTAAGACAAGTTAAATCAGAGTCCCCACTTACCCTTAGGGTGGCACTGAGTGGTTATACAGACAATAAAAAAATTTATAGTGCTCTAGAAGATAACCTTGCAAAATTATATTTGTTCAAACCCTGGGACAATAAGGAACTGACATCTTTGATTGATCGCCTCTTTGAACTGGAAGATATTCTTAAAGACAAAAAGCTCCTAAATTTGATCAATAATTTAGATGAACTGCCCACTGTCCCTGATTTATATGCTGAGCTCTGTCGTATGGTTGAAGAAAACGCCGACATTGAAGCCATTGCTAAAAAACTTGAAGAGGATCAGTCTATAGCCAGCAAATTGCTTCGGGTAGCCAATTCGGCTTTTTATGGTGCCAAAACCGGATCAATTTCCCAAGCAATTATGTATATTGGGCTCATAAATGTTAAAAATATTGTTTTATCCAATGGCATTTTTACCAGTCTAGGAATTGACAGGGACTTGCAAAGAATGTTGTGGGAACATGTCAATTTGACCAACCGACTTATGAATGCCATATATCAGAAGTGCCTTTTCAAGAAGGTGCCAAATATGTTTGCATCTGCAGGCCTGCTTCGTGATATTGGTCGGGTTATTATTTATCAGTATTTCATGGAAGAGTTTAAAGAGGCTCTAAATATTATGAAAGAAAATCCAAATAAGAGCATAGTGGAAATAGAGAATGAGACCATCGGTGTTGACCATCAAAAAATAGGTGGTTATCTATTGAACTGGTGGGAAATACCTGTCCCAATTATTGAGGCAGCTTTGTTCCATCACGACCCGCTCAATGACGCCGTTATGAACAAGGAACTGGTTTGTGTTGTGCATATTGCCAATTATTATTCTTGGAAAATGCTTGATGACCAGTCTTCTTCACAGGCCCTAAAAGTTGATGTTTTAGACTATTTGCGTATTGAAGAGGATAACTTAAATAGAGTAATTGATGAGTTTACTAAGGAACTTGGAAAAAGTTCGTTGACATAAGTGAAGGGGGGGCAAAATTATGGAAACTGATCTAAGTAAAAATACAGTCCTTTTCGTTGATGATGAAGAGAATATCTTAAAATCCCTCAAACGTGGACTTATGCGAGAAAAATACAAAAAATTATTTGCCAGCAGTGGTCAAGAAGCGCTTAAAATCATGAAAAGAAATGAAGTGAACGTCATCGTTACAGATATGCGTATGCCTGGAATGAGCGGCCTTGAGCTTCTCCGTCAAGTTAAGCGGGAATATCCGGATACTGTGAAAATTGTCTTGTCTGGTTATACTCAGTTGCCCCAAGTGCTTGCGACCATCAATCAAGTTGATATTTATAAGTTTATTACCAAACCTTGGGACCTTGAGAATGAGTTTAAAAAAGTTATAAATGACGCCTTAAACTATTATAATGTAAAATTCGAAAATGAAATGCTCAGAAAATCCGTATCAAAAAAGAATGAGCTCTATCAAAAACTTTTGAAATCAAATGATGAAAAACTCAGGTCAATAAAAAGAGACTTTGATGAGGTTTTTAATATTCAGCGGGACTCATTTTCTATGATCTCCAATATGAGCAGGCGACTCGTTAATGGCGAACTCACTATTGTTGAATACAACACTGTGGTCAAGCAAATTGCCAGTATTTTTGCAGACATGGCACAGTATTTTCCTTCTGAGTTTACCAACATGGATTTTTTTGAGTTTTCAAGTGAAATCAATCAAATTGTTTTTGCTTCCCAACATCCTGATATTAAGTACGACCCCAATATGCATGCTAGACACGTGAGTTTCATTGGTATTAAAGGGACAGCAGGAGAGTATAGAGCCAATTTCAAACTTCTCCTTTTTGTATTTAAGAAACTTTTTTTGAATATACTCAAGTGTCAATCTGGAAATATTTATAATGTGGTTGTAAAGCAGAGCGACATTTATTTAGTGAGCAAAACACCCATGTGTAAGTTGACATTTCTTATAGACGAAACGAGGCCAATGCATGAAATAAACGAGCTTGTCCGTTATGTCAATGTGACTCTCCTAGATCATTTAATGCGCTCGCTTGGCGGAGGCTTACAGGTGACATATAAGGGAGACAAGGTTCTTCTAATTCTTGAAATAGAACTTGAGCCCCTAAACATACCGGATATTGAAACTTCAAGTGAAGACGTGGTGGACAAAAGCCAATGACTTCACAGAGCTATAATAGATTAAGTTTTAGATAACTGAAAGGGGTTTTTTCATGCTCTATGAACATGAATTCATCAATTTCATGCCTGTTCCTATTGTTGTTTGTGACGGTGAATATGTATATGAACAGAATATTGAGTTTGGTCGTGTTTTTGATAGGAAAATTGTAAGAACCGAAGAGTTGATTGACTTATTTAAAAATGAGGATCAAAAAAGATTAAAAACCTGGTTAAAGGCTTCACTAGAAGACAATGCGACAAACACTATGCAAGACATTCAAATAGAAATACATGGACATAGCATTGATGTGAGTATACATATTGGATCAATAGTCTGTACTTCAAGAAAATGTGCCATTATTGCTTTGAAGGATATGCATAGTTCAGAAGATAGGGACACAGAGGTGTCTCATAAACTCATAAATCAAGAGAAGCTAGCAGGTATTGGCCACTTGGCAGCAGGTGTGGCCCATGAAATTTTTAATCCGCTAGGCTATATAAAAAGTAATTTCGACACTCTTAATAACTATTTTTCAGACATCACCACGGTTGTAAAAGAGTTTAAAGAAGCCATAAGGGGTCATGAGGAAAACGAGATTATTGATCGGCTCAGAAAGCTTTATAAAAATCGCGATATGGACTTTATATTGACTGATATTGAAGATTTATTTGTTGATGTCGATGAAGGGATGGAGCGAATACTCAATATAGTGAATGGCTTAAAACGTTTTGCTAGAGAAGGTGATGACGTCATAGAGTACGATTTAAACGAAGGGATAAAGCGAACTTTAACACTTTCGAGAAATGAGTTCAAATATGATGCCAAACTGGATGTTGATTATGGGGAGATTCCCCTTGTGAAGGCTCATAGCAGTAAGATCAATCAAGTGATTCTTGGGATGATCGTAAACGCTGTTTACGCTATAAAAGAGAAACATCAGGGCAATATGGGTCAGTTGTCTATAAAGACCTACACTTGCTGTGCCTTTGTTTGCTGTAAAATTTGTGATGACGGAATAGGCATATCCAAGAAGAAATTAGAAACAATTTATGATCCATTTTATACAACAAAACCCGAGGGCATTGGAACGGGTCTGGGTCTTAGTATTGCGTGGGACATAATCGTAGAGCAGCACAGTGGCGTGCTAGAAGTGGAATCAGAAGAGGGTAAGGGCACGTGCTTCACAATAAAGCTTCCTATTTCTGAGGATTTGGAGTGATTTCATGAAGATTCTAATTGTAGATGATTCAAGAGTTATCAGACAAATGGCTGAAGATGTCTTGAGGGAAAACAAAATAGATGTGGAAATATTTAAAGCAGCATCAGGAAAAGAAGCTTTGAGTCTACTGGATCAAGTGGATATAGATATTATGATACTGGATATTATCATGTCTGGGCTTAGTGGTATGGATGTCCTTGTTAAACTTAAAGACAGGGATATTAGCAAATCACTGAAGGTTATCATGTTTACATCCTTATCAGACAAATCCTATATGAGAGATTGCTTTCAGCTTGGTGCGTCAGACTATATTGGTAAACCAATTGATGCAGATGAATTCATAGCACGTATTCAAAATGCCATTCATCAAAGAGAGCTTGAAATAGAGGTTTCAAGTTCTATGAGGACCATGCAGGCTCAAAATGCAAAACTCATGGCACTCAATGAAAAAATACAAGAGACCCAACTCCAGCTTATCCAACAAGAGCAAATGGCCAGCATGGGCCATTTAGCAGCAGGTGTTGCCCATGAAATAAACAATCCCCTTGGATTTGTCATGAGTAACTTCAATGTCATTAAGGACTATATCAAGACATTTGAAGAGTATATTGAGAGTATGGAAAAATTATGTGAGAACGCTTCAGGCTATATTCCTGAAACAAGTGATATAAAAAAAGAAATGAAGAGTCTCAAACTTGAAACAGAGCTCGAATTCATAAGAGAAGACCTAGAAGATTTATATAAGGACACTGATGATGGTCTGAACCGGGTTCGGAAAATTGTTGATGGACTTCGATTTTTTTCAAGGGTGGACCAGCTTGAAGCCTATGAAGATTATAATTTAAACGATGGGATCGATAATCTAGTTGTCCTCACAAGAAATGAAATGAAATTTGTAGCAGATTTACAACTGGATTTAGATAAAAAGTTGCCAAGTGTACGTGCAATTGGGTATCAAATAAACCAGACCCTCCTTAATATTTTAATGAATGCCTTAGATTCCATTAAAAGAAAGGATGACATGCATAGGGGGATCATTAAAATAAAGACTTTTCAAAAGGATAATTATATCGGATGCACAATTCGGGACAATGGCACTGGAATAGACAGCCAAGTGATCAAAGATATATTCAAACCATTTTATTCTTTGAAAGATATTGGTGAAGGTGTTGGCCTAGGATTGAGTATTTCTTATGACATTATTGTGAACAAGCATTCAGGGAAACTTGATGTGAATTCAGAAGAAGGTGAGTTTGCTGAGTTTACTATAATGTTGCCGGTGTAATTGGTCTGCCTGAATATTGCATCAGGGAAAATCAAACAAGTATTGGAATGGTATAAAATTATATTTATGGTATAGGATTAAATGTGTTCATTGGAATTACATTGGGTATACGACTTAAGGACAAACAATTGGTTGGTGGATATTATGAAAAAAATATTAGTAGTGGATGACGCAGAATTTATGAGAAACTCATTAAAACTTATTCTAGAGGGTGAAGACTATGAAGTGATTGAAGCTGAAGATGGTTATTTGGCTGTCAAATTATACGAACAGCTAAAGCCAGATGTTGTGACGATGGATATTAACATGCCAGGAAAATCAGGTATTGATGCCATTAGAGAAATTATGGACATTGATCCATCCGCAAAAATTGTGGTGATTACTGCAATGGGAACGGAACATATGATCAGGGATGCTATTCAATATGGCGCTTCAAATTTTATTATAAAACCATTTGAAGACAAACAGATCATAGAAGTTGTAAAGAAATTGGTGTAATGGACCTGTTCAAAAGAGAGGTGAGAATATGACAGATACACCAAAGCTTGAGCCCATGCTCGAGATGTATATTTATGAGACCATACAGTTGATTGATCGTCTGGAACAGCTCATTATGGATAGCGAGGTCTCTGGAGACCTTTCGGAAGGTATGGAAGAGATATTTAGAATTATGCATACCATAAAGGGCAACTCCATGATGATGATGTTTGAAGGGATAGCTGAACTCGCTCATATCACAGAGGATTTATTTGACTATCTCAGGAAAACGGAGTCGGTCCAGCCAGACTATGAAAAAATAACAGATCTTGTTCTTGATGGTATAGACCACATTAAGACCAGCATACACCAGTTGCAAAGTGGGGAAGATCCTCTTGAGAAACCTCAGAGCCTCATTGACGAAATCAAAGAATACCTAGATTCTCTAATCTTTATAAACTCGGATGATGCACAAGTAGAAGCAGACAAAGCAGATGATACGAAACAGGATAACCAGAAATATTATATAGCCCCAGTTAAGGGAGAAGAGAAGACGACCGGTGAGCGCTCAAGTGGTATGCGTGCTTATGAAGTCGTCTTTCGTTTTTCAAGTGGCTGTGAAATGGAGAACATTAGAGCTTTCTCAGTGGTTCATGGTTTTAAGGATCAAGCCGAGGATATCTTGCATATTCCCCATGAAATTGTTGAAGATGAAAATGCCATTGAATACATAAAGGAAAGTGGTTTCCAAATGATTTTTAGAACAGCTGAATCAGATGAGGCTGTTAGAAGTTATTTTGAAACGGTAGCTTTTGCTGAAGATATGCGGATTCAACAACTTAACAATGAACAGTATGAAAAAGCGCTTAGACGGTATTTGGGACTGGATGACAGTGGCGGACAAAACGAGGACAAGGCAAATCAGGCTGTTCAAGATTTAGAAAATGAACTGGAAGAAGAAATAAAAGAAATGAAGGCTGAGAACGATCAAGAAGCCGTGCAAGATGATGCAGAGACCCTTGACTTAACAGATGATCAAGATGAAGAAACAGATGAAGGGTCTGGCACTGTAAAAAATGCTGATGAAAAAGAAAATGAAAAAAGACAAAAAGAGGCGCAGGAAGAAAGACCAAAAGTCAAATCTGCAGGGGTAAAACCGAAGAAAACTGCAAACACAAAGCGGGAAGTCCAGACAAGCGCGCAAGCTTATATTAGCGTGGGCATACCAAAAGTTGATAAACTTATGGACTTGGTAGGAGAACTTGTGGTTTCTGAATCTATGGTCACTCGAAATCCAGATTTGACAGAAATGCACCTTGAGAACTTTGACAAGGCCGTCAGGCAGCATCGAATTATTATAAACGAACTTCAAGATATAGTCATGTCCATTCGAATGATGCCTCTTGCAATGACATTCCAGAAAATGAGTCGTTTGGTTCGCGACATGAAGAAAAAAGTTGGAAAAGATATTGATTTTGAACTCAGAGGTCAAGAAACGGAAGTGGATAAGAATGTGATTGAGCAAATTGGAGACCCGCTCATGCACATTATCAGGAATTCCATTGACCATGGCATAGAGTCCAATGAAGATCGGGAAAAATCAGGGAAAATGGACAGGGCAAGAATCGTCCTTGAAGCCAAACATTCTGGTGGGGATGTTTGGATAACAGTGAAAGACAATGGACAGGGCATAGACCCCGAAAAAATATTAAGCAAGGCTGAAAATAAGGGGCTATTAATGAAGCCTCGAGATGAATACTCCGATAAGGATATCTACAATTTCTTGTTCCATTCAGGATTTTCAACCAAAGACCAGGTGACAGAGTTTTCTGGAAGAGGTGTGGGTCTAGATGTTGTGGCTCGAAATGTGGAGGCCCTTGGTGGAACCATTGTCGTTGACAGTGAAGTGGGAAAAGGTTCTGAGTTTGCCATTAGAATACCTCTGACCCTAGCTATTATTGACGGCATGATGATGTCTGTTGGCAAATCGATTTTTGTTTTGCCGATAACGGCCATTAAAGAGTCCTTTAGCGCCAAGGAACATAAGGTTATTGTAGACCCTGAAGGACATGAAATGTGTATGATAAGAGGGGTTTGCTATCCCATTCAAAGATTGCACAGTCGGTTTGGCATTGGGACCGAGTGTACCAATATTGACGATGGCATACTAATTATGACAGAGTATGACGGCAATGTATCACTTCTGTTTGCAGATGCCATTTTAGGAGAGCAACAGGTTGTTGTAAAAAGCTTATCTAGTTTCCTTCAAAAAGTTAATGGCATATCAGGATGTGCTCTTTTAGGGGATGGAAGAATAAGCTTAATACTTGATCCGGCGGGCCTTGTCAAATCGTAAGGAGGATGGAAAATGTCTGAAGTGGTAGACACACAAAAGGGCAAATATTTAACCTTTGAAATAGACGGTGATGCTTACGGGCTAGAGATACAATATGTAGATGACATTATAGGTATTCAAGAAATTACGGAAGTGCCCCTTCAGCCGGAGTATGTACAGGGCGTAATAAACCTTAGAGGCAAGATCGTTCCAACGATGGATGTTCGTTTAAGGTTTGGAAAAGAATATCGTGATTATGATGAAAGGACATGTATTGTTGTTCTGGACATGAGAAGTACACCAGTTGGGATTGTCGTGGATCGCGTTTTAGAAGTAAGTCAAATACCAAAAGACACAATATCTGAACCACCAGGATTCGAAAATGAATCAGACAAAAAATTCATTGCGGGAATAGGGAAATATGAAGATGAGCCAGTGATCCTCCTAGATTGTTTTAGACTTCTGAATCAAACAGAGACTGATCTGTTTAACACAGTGGAATGAGGAGGTATAGAATGCTTAATAATATGAAAATAGGAAGAAAAATTTCGCTCGGTATTGGTATCATGCTGGTTATTATACTGGCTGTGCTTTTGTTCTCTTATAGAAATCTTGTTCAAATAGATGTGCAGAGTACAGAAATTGATACAGCCATTATACCGGAGATTGAACAAACAGCAGATATTGAAACATTCATGCTGAACACCATGTATGCTATGCGAGGGTATGGCTTAACAGGCAATCAGCTTTATCTTGATGAAGCCAAAGCGGCAATGGAGCAGGCGAAGGTTAGTATTGAGAATGCCAAAAATCTATCTGTAGAAAATCCACAGCTTATAAAATTAGGCACTGGAGTGGAGACCATCGAGCAGGAGTACAGTACATATAGTGAACTTATTGCTCAAACGGAAGCTGAGTTTGCAGATGTGGTTGAAACTCGAAGTGCCCTTGATACAAGTGCGCAAAATTTTGTTTCAACTACAGAAGAATATAAAAGCAATATGTTTGCAAAATTAAGAAATCAAGCGTCGGCAGGTGACACAACAGAAAATTTGAGCATGAGAATTTGGAAGGTAGAAACAATCACTGAAATAGTGAATTTGGCAAACCAAACGCGCATTTTAAACTTAAGGGCTCAAGCTTTTGATGACACAAGCATATTTGCTGATGCCTATGCAAACTTTGATCAAATGCTCAGTTATACGGATGAGTTGGCGGCAGCTTCTGAAGACCAGGCCAACGTAGAACAGATGAATCAAATAGAAGCGGCTCTTGAGGATTATAGAACAGCCATGATGGGTCTTGAAGAGAACATGGTTGAACTAAGTGATTTAGCAGTATTAAGAGATGATACAGGTCAAGCACTTATAGATGTTTCTGCGGAAACATTCAAAGCGGGGGTGGCACTGGGGGCTGAAAAATCATCTGACATGGTGGCCTTGTCAGCCTACAGTAGAAACTCACTCGTTATGGGGTTTGCTGCGGCCCTTCTTATAGGCGTCGTAATCAATACGATTATAGTACGTGGTATAACAACGAGACTTAAAAATCTTTCTAAAGCATCCGAAACCCTTGCAACAGGAGATGTCAATGTTGATCTGAATATCACTTCAAACGATGAAGTGGGCATGCTAGCCAAATCTTTTAAGACTATGACTGAGAGTATACAAGTTCAGGCTGAAGTTGCAGAGGAAATTGCCAAGGGTAACTTGAATGTAGATATTCAAGTGAGGTCTGAAAAAGATGTGCTCAATGTTAACTTTGAGAAAATGGTAAACACCTTAAAGGGTCTTCTTACAGATATGGAAGAGCTTATTGATGCATCAAAAGCTGGTAATTTGGCAGTTAGAATTGAATCGGATGAATATGTTGGTGGATGGAAGACTTTCGTGGACCAACTGAACACATTTGTAGAAGTTGTAGAAGAACCAATTAACTATGTCTCAGATTATATTGAAAATATGTCACGAGGCAATAGCTTGCAGCGCATCGTGTCTAGGGATGAAAAAGCCTATGATTATGTTGATGATATTACAGGACAATCTGGAACGACATATACCAATAAGTTTGATGGGGATTTCCGCAAGCTCATTGACAACTTAGCCAATGTCCGAGCGTCTTTATACACCATGCTAGGTGAGGCCAATACACTTACCCAAAAGGCTCAAGCTGGTGATTTAAGTCACAGAGCAGACCTAACACAACTACATGGTAGCTGGGAAATGATTATGGATGGCTTTAATACAGCTATTGATACCATTGTTCTTCCAATCGAGGAAGCTGCTGAAGTCCTTGGTAGAATGAGCCGTGGTGATCTTAAGGCAAGAGTCATGGGAGATTATGCTGGAGACCATGCAAAAATTAAGAATGCGACCAACACCATGATCAATACACTCACCGAATACATTGACGAAATTGACAATGTACTGGGTGAAATGGCCAGTGGCAACCTAAATGTTAGTGTTGAAAGAGATTATGTTGGTGACTTCCAGCAGATTAAGGCGTCTCTTGTTAACATTGTAGAATCTTTCAACATGACATTCTCAGAAATCAATACGGCTTCTGATCAGGTCTCTGATGGTGCGCAGGAAGTATCCAAATCTGCACAAGCTCTCTCTCAAGGTGCGACTGAACAAGCTGGTTCCATTGAAGAAATCACTGCAGCTATGACTGAACTCGGTCAAAAAACCAAGGACAATGCAAACAGTGCCAGCCGAGCCAAGGAACTGTCCTTATCAGCCAAAGAAGACGCTGAAACAGGCAATAAGCAAATGAAACGTATGATTGATGCCATGGGCAACATTAATGAGTCATCATCCAATATTTCAAAAATTATTTCAGTGATAGATGAAATTGCCTTCCAGACAAATATCCTAGCTCTTAATGCAGCTGTTGAAGCCGCTCGTGCTGGGGAACATGGTAAAGGGTTTGCCGTTGTCGCAGAAGAGGTTAGAAATCTGGCTGCAAGAAGTGCCAATGCGGCCAAAGAAACAACGTCTCTGATTGAAAGCTCCATTGAGCAGGTTAATGACGGTACAACCATAGCGAATAGCACAGCGGAAGCCTTAAATAAGATTGTTGAAGGTGTTACAGATGCAGCCAACTTAGTGACGAAGATCGCTGCAGCGTCCACAGAGCAAGCTGTGAGTATCACACAGATCAATCAAGGTATTGATGAAGTTTCAACAGTGACTCAAACCAATTCTGCCACTGCAGAGGAAAGTGCTGCGGCCAGTGAAGAAATGTCTTCACAAGCTATGATGCTTAAAGACATGGTCGATAGATTCCAGCTCAAAAAGAGTCATTCCAATCATATGATGGGCTCTTATAAAGCAAGTTCGGGGTCTTTATCAAAAACTAAAAGTACAGAGCAAGTAAGTCATGCAAGTCTTGACGATGACGAAGTAGAAACCATTCATATAGATTTGGATGACAAGGAGTTTGGCAAGTACTAGATAAAAGCTATGGAAATATTGTTAATAATGTATCCCTACATCATATGAACAAGCTTGCTAGTAGGCAACTTGTATAATGGCATAAAAAAGTCACCGCCACAGTCTGGTTGAATGTGGTGGTGACATGACTTTGCAACTTGGTCAGCCCTTGATCAAATGATCAAATTATGGTGTAGGGAAAAATACATTCATATTGCAAGTGAATTATTCATGTGGTCCATTTATGGATCGCAGGCTTAGCGCTTATAATAGAAAATTCGAAGCACATATTGAGTTTGGAAGTGACATCATGAAGAACATAACAAATCAAGAGTTTGAACAGCTTAGGGTTTACATATATAAAAATTACGGCATAAATTTAACGGAGAAGAAAAAAACCTTAGTGATGTCCAGGCTCAATAAAGTTCTCCTTGAAAAAGGATTTGACAGCTACGGCGAGTATTTTGATTATGTCATGAATGATACATCCGGTCGCGCTGTCACAGAGCTAATTAATAGAATCACAACCAATCATACCTTCTTTTTTAGAGAAGTAAAGCACTTTGAGTTTTTCACAGCGGTCATTTTACCCCAACTGGAAAGAGACAATCAGCGGTCAAAGGACTTGAGAATTTGGAGTGCTGGGTGCTCAACGGGGGATGAACCCTATACCTTGTCCATGCTCATGATGGACTATTTTGATAAGGACTATTCTAAATGGGATCTGAAAGTTCTTGGAACGGATATTTCAAGACAAGTCCTAGACCACGCTAGAAGTGGTCTATATGAACTAGAAGCAACAAAGGAAATGCCAGATCCATGGGTCAAAAAGTATTTTTTTCCTCCCCAGTCTGAAATGATAAAAATACGGGATGAAATCAAAAGCAATGTTGTGTTTAGACGCTTTAACCTAATGAATCCATTTCCTTTTAAAAAGCCATTTCATGTAATATTTTGCCGTAATGTAATGATCTATTTCGATCAGAAAACGAAGTTAAAACTTACAAAAAAATTCTACGATGCACTTGAGCCAGGTGGATATTTGCTTGTCGGTCACTCTGAATCGATTGATTTAGAAAATACAGGATTTAAGTATATTCGGCCTGCTATTTACAGAAAGGGTTAATATATGAATAAAGACAGTCAAAAGAAAGTAAGGGTCTTAGTGGTAGACGATTCAGCGCTTTTTCGGAATCAACTGAAGAAAGCACTGGAATCAGATGGAAATATTGAAGTTGTCGGTATGGCAGCAGACCCCTATGAAGCGAGAGATATCATACTAAAACTTCATCCCGATGTCATGACGCTGGATGTGAATATGCCTAAAATGAATGGTATTGATTTTCTTAAGAAATTAATGCCCCAGTATCCCATGCCTGTTGTCGTGGTTAGTTCTGCAAATGGCATCGTATTTGATGCAATCCAGGCAGGTGCTGTGGACTTTGTGGAAAAGCCATCAAGAGCCCAGGCCAGTGTTGTGGAAGCCATGATTTCTGAGCTTATAATGAAGGTTAAGGTGGCCTCAAAGTCCAATGTGATACGAAAACGAAAAAGAAAAATCACACAGGGGCGAGTCAGCAAAGCACCACTGACAACTGCAACGGATAAGGTTATTGCCATAGGGGCTTCAACGGGTGGAACAGAAGCGATATTCGAAGTGATTAAAAAGTTTCCATCAGACTGCGCGCCAACGGTTATTGTACAACATATGCCTGCTGTTTTCACAAAACTCTATGCAGAGAGAATGAACCAGTCTTGTCAGGTCAGTGTGAAAGAGGCTATGGATGGTGACTGGGTGGAAAAAGGAACTGTTTTGATAGCACCAGGTGAACACCATATGACTCTGAAAAAAAATGGAAATAAATTTCAAGTTAAATTATCGCGCTCAGAGAAGGTGAATGGTCATAGGCCTTCTGTTGATGTCATGTTTGATTCAGTGGCAGAGTGTGTGGGCAAAAAGGCTGTGGGCGTGATTCTGACGGGAATGGGGAAAGATGGTGCACAAGGGCTTTTGAATATGCGCCGTGGTGGTGCAAGGACAATTGGCCAGGACCCCGGCACTTGTGTTGTTTACGGCATGCCCAAGGCGGCATTTGAAATAGGGGCTGTGGAGTACCAGCTTCCGCTCCCAGACATTACGGACCAGATTATTAAACTGCTAGCAGATTAAAAAGTGGAGGCAGCTTATGTCAATAGTGGATGTTGAACTGAACAAAATCATTGAACTCTATGTATCTCCAGCTATAATCTGTAGGAATTCAAAAATTGTTCAGATGAATAGCAAAGCACTGGAAATGCTTCATATTAGTGATATTGACGAGATGCGGGGAAAACCTCTAAATTTGTTTGTTGATGGTGACTTCAAAGAAAACACCATGTGTCAAATATATCCTTTAGATGGAAATCGAAAGTGGGCCAGTGTGTCAACCAGTGTTATTGAGATGGTTGGAGAGGCCTATGAAATTAGTATATTTAAGAGTGTTCAAGCAACTATGCCACAAATAAGGCATCAGGAACCGGAAAACCTTGAGAAAATATTCATGGTGGCTCCACTGGGGCTAATGACAGTGAGTCGTAATGGTGTTATTCAAAAGGTCAACCAGTCAGCCGCTGATATGTTTTACAGGGACAGATCTGAGATGGTTGGAAAGCGTATTGGTGTGGGGACTCGTTGTGTTAAGAGAGGGGTCAATTCTTGTGGTGATGGCCTCTACTGTGACCAATGTTTTTTTAGAAAAACAGTGGAAGACGTTATTAGCAAGCAAGCTGAAATTCGTGGTGTAGAATTTAAGCAAATTATTAATACACCAGCAGGTGAAGAAGATATTTGGTTGCGCATCAGTGCTGTACCGATTGTTATTGGAGATGAACACCAAGCTGTAATCGTGGTGGAAGATGTCACTATTAATAAAGAAATAGCAAAGTCATTGATCAAGAATGAAAAGAAACTTCGCTTGATTACGGACAATATGATTGATGCTATAACACAAGTGGACAGTAGGGGGGTAGTCTTATACACCAGCCCATCCATTTGGCACCTTCTTGGATACAATCCAGACAACCTTATTGGAAAAAAATTTTCAGATTACATTCATCCGGATGATGCGGAAAGATCTGCTAAAAACTTTCAGCACCGTCTAAAGACATGGGAAAACTTCACATCAGAAATTCGTCTAAGAAGAAATGATGGGTCTTATGTTTGGGTAGAGGCTTCTGGAAATGTGATTTTAGATGAAAAACACCAGTTAAGCATTGTATATGTCAGCAGGGATGTGACTGTTAAAAGACAGGCACAAATTGAAATTGTTAAGTCAAAAGAAGCTGCAGAAGCCGCGAATAGTGCTAAAAGTGAGTTCTTAGCCAATATGTCTCATGAAATAAGAACACCCATGAATGGCATCATAGGCATGACAAATCTGACATTGATGTCTGAGCTCACGAAAGAGCAAAGAGAAAACCTGATTATGGTAAAAAATAGCGGAGAGTCATTATTGAGACTAATCAACAGCGTTCTGGACTTTTCTAAAATTGAAGCCGGCAAGGTTACCCTGGAATCCATACGATTTGATGGAAGCATGCTCTTAAAAAGAATTTGCAGTCCCTTTAAAATTCAGGCACATGCAAAGGGGATTGATTTCAAAATGCATTTTGATGATCGTATTCCAGAATACCTGATGGGAGACCCGAACAGACTGGGACAGATACTGAACAACTTAATCGGTAACGCACTTAAATTTACCAGCAAGGGCCATGTAGCTGTCTCTGTGGAAGTACAAAAAAGAGAAAAAGGTCAAGTTTATGTCCGCTTCACTGTTGAAGACACAGGCATTGGAATTGCTGAAAAAGATAGGGACAAAATCTTCCAGTCCTTTTCCCAGGTAGATGGATCCATTACCAGACGCTATGGAGGAACTGGGCTTGGACTTTCTATTTCAAAACAACTTGTGGAAATGATGGAAGGACAAATAGATTTTAAGAGTAGAAAAAACATGGGCAGTCGATTCTACTTTACCATACCGTTTAAAGAAGCTGAGTCTGTTGGCCAGGTGGAGGGCAGTCAAGGTAAAATACAAATACCCGAAGCAACAAGAGAACTTAGCATTTTACTGGTTGAAGACGACCGGGTCAACCAAGCTTTTGCAAAAAGTCTGTTGAAAAAACAAGGGCATAAAATTACGGTGGCGGACAATGGTCTAAAGGCCATAAATGAACTTATGAAGAGCGAGTTTGACCTAGTCTTTATGGACATACAAATGCCAATTTTAGATGGGGTCCAGGCCACAAAAGTAATAAGACAAAGATTGAAGCTTGAACGGGTGCCTATTGTCGCCTTAACGGCCCATGCCATACGTGGCGATAAAGAACGCTTTTTAGAAGCGGGTATGAATGGTTATGTGTCAAAACCCATAAAAGTGGAGAGTTTTTTTAGCATTATAGAAACCGTCATGCAAGATAGTGTCAAAGAAAGTTATGAACAAGATCAAATACAAGAGCTCATAGCGGGTATAGATAATCAAAATGAAGATTACATTCAAACGGAAGAAGAGCTAAGAGAAGGATTTTTTGAAATTATGGGCTATTCAGATATGTTGAATGAGTACTTAAATGAAAGAGACTTTGAGAATATAGAAAAAACAGCCCATTTCATTAAAAACTTAAGTCAAACCTGCGGTTTTCATGAATTAAAACGCGGGGCAATGAAAATTGAACTAAGTGCTAGAAAAGAAGATATTAAGCAGGCAGAATCAAGTTTTACAAGATTTATGAAACGCGTTGAATTTTTAAAAGATCAGCATGGCTCAACGGGATTATTAGGATAATAGAGGAGGTCAAATGAAGATACTTATTGCAGAGGATGATTTTGTCAGTAGAAAGTTTATTTTTAAGTTCATGTCTCAATTTGGTGACTGTGATGTGACCGTAGATGGCATGGAAGCCATTGAAGTTTTTCTCATGTCCCTTGAAGAGGGGGATTACTACGATTTGGTATGCCTCGATATAATGATGCCAGAGGTTGATGGGATTAAGGCTCTTAAGACAATGCGTAAACTGGAGGAAGAGCGTAATATACCTGAATCAAAACGTGCCAAGGTGATCATGACCACAGCCTTAAATTCAACAGAGGAGGTCTTTGACTCGTTTGGGTCAGGGTCTGAAGCATACGCTGTTAAGCCTATTGATACGGATAAACTCACTGATGTTATGAAGAAACTTGGACTGTTACAATAGTGGCAAGAGGTTGGACATCCAATTCATGAAATGTTATGATAAAAAGAGTATGGCGCCGACAGGTCGCGTCGATTAATTAGTAAGGAGCGTAAGCATGGAAAATAAGGTATTGGCTGTTGTTAACGGCCGCGAAATCACAGAGATGGATGTTCAAAAAACACTTCAAGGTCTAGGCCAAGCTGCTATGAATTATCAAGGTCCAGAAGGCCAAAAGAAGCTTGTAGACGAGCTTGTGAATCAAGAACTATTTTTTGCAGAAGCTATGGCAAGTGAAATGGACAAGAACGAGCAGTTTATCGCTGAAATGAAAGAAGTTCGCGAAAACATGCTAAAGCAGTTCTTTGTACGTCAACTTCTTGCAGACGTAAATGTGAGCGAAGAAGAAGTTGAAGCTTACTACAATGAGAACAAGTCAGAGTTTACTAAGCCTGCTCAAGCAAAGGCAAGCCACATTCTAGTAGACACTGAAGAACAAGCAAAAGAAATCAAAGCTGAAATCGAAGGCGGACTTTCATTTGAAGAAGCTGCTGGTAAATACTCAAAGTGTCCATCAAATGCTAAGGGTGGCGATCTAGGATTCTTCGGTCAAGGTCAAATGGTTCCTGAGTTTGAAACAGCTGTATTTGACATGGAAGTTGGTCAAATGAGTGCACCTGTACAAACACAATTCGGTTTCCACCTAATCAAGAAGACTGACGCTCAAGAAGCTGGTCAAGCGACATTTGGTGAAGTGCGTCAAAATATTGCACAGCAACTGACTGTTAAAAAGCAAAACGAAGCTTACTACGGAAAAGCTGATGCTCTTAAAGAAAAGTATGAAGTAGAAGTAAAGTAAACATTCATAAATAATCATCAGAATGCTAGATTATAGAAAACTAGAAAAACAAAGTCTGGATGTATTCCAGTGACTTGTCTTGTCTTGTCGATTTATAATCTGAAGGGGGATGTTTTAACAGACATCCCCCTTTTTATATTTACTTTTGGAAACAGAGTGAGTGTGATAAAATTAAAATCAGACCACCTGCAAAAATTAATGACTTTGCAGGTTTCTAAATGAATAAAGACACTGGTGGTGGAAAAATGGAAACAAAGAAAATCGTTGAGTTTAAAGCCGGAGATGAAATCCAGAGCTTTTTCATCTTGCGTGCGATGAATATAAAAACATCGAGCAATAACAAAAAGTATCTGGATATGACCCTTGCGGACAAAAGTGGAGAAATTAATGCAAAACTGTGGAATATAGAGAATGATGAAGAATCAATCTATAAGGCTGGACAGTTGGTTAAGGTCAGAGGAACTGTAACCCTGTGGCAAAATTCTCTTCAGTTTAAAATCACAAAGATGAGACTGGCGGACGATACGGATGATGTAAATGTTGTGGATTATGTTCCTGCAGCTCCGTATTCAGCTGAAGACATGTATGAAGAGGTTATGAGCTTTGTTAATCGCATTGAAAACAAAGATGTGAAAAACATTGTGGTCAGAATATATGAAATGTATAAAGAACCGCTTATGACAGCTCCAGCTGCAAAATCGAATCATCATGCGGTTCGCTCAGGCCTTCTGTACCATATGCTTAGAATGCTTAGAAGTGCAGAAGTGCTTTGCGGTGTGTATAAAAATTTGAATGCGGATTTGGTTTATGCGGGTGTGCTTCTCCATGACATTGAAAAAATAAATGAAATGGATTCAGATGATCTTGGAATTGTATCCCAGTACACATTTGATGGTCAAATGCTTGGACATATTATAATGGGTGTAAAAACAATAGAGCGTGTTGCCCATGAAGTGGAAGCCGATCACGAAACGGCGATGTTGCTTCAGCATATGGTCTTATCCCACCATTATGAACCTGAGTACGGAAGTCCTAAGAAGCCAATGATTCCTGAAGCAGAAATGCTGCATTATTTAGATATGATTGATGCAAGAATGTACGATATGTGCCGTGTTTATGATCAGATGGAAACAGGAGAATTTTCTGATCCTGTATTTGTGCTTGATAGAAGAAGACTCTATAAGTCAAGTCTTCATAAGGCAGACGCAGAACCAAAAGAAGATGTATAAACTCCATTGTATAAGTTTGTTATAGCAAAAAAACCGGTGTGAAGACACACCGGTTTTTTTTTGTAAAATTTTAAGCATTGTCGTGTTGTCTATTTGTTTAGACAGCACTTTTTGTACTTTTTGCCACTGCCACATGGACAAGGCTCGTTACGGCCAACCTTATCGCCTTTTACAACGATTTTTGACTTGTTATACTCTTTTTTAATTTCTTTACGTTTTTCGTCTTCGATGATGCCATCCCATTGTTCTAGGGTGTATAGCCATTCAGCTTTACAGTCTAGCATGTTCCAGAATAGCTTTTCAAAATCGATAGTAACATCAATTTCTGACTCTTCCGTTAGAGATTCCAGGTCAAGCTCTTCATTAAGGCTTGTGTTAATTCCATCTAGAAAACCCATAAAGATTTTTGAGTCCATGCTGTATTTATCAGCAAGCTCTTTGTAGTTACCCTTTAGTGTCGTGCTCTTCTCTTCTAAGATTGATTCATAGACACTTTGTTCAGCAGCCAGGTAACCTTTCCAAAAGTTATTGTATGTCTGCTGGTCCATTTCACTTGAAGCCAGTGATTCCCATTCTTGAAATAGTGACATAGATATTTTCATCCTTTCAATACAAAATTAACGGACACATTATATCATAAAGCATAGAAGAATGGTACAAGAATCGGTACAAGCGTACTCAAAATAAGACCATTCAGGAATGCAACCACTGCAATATCTGGTGTGGTTGCCCGCGATATGATAGGCAGTGTCGTATCCATAGATGTGGCACCAGGGGGGGCAATGCTTGTTAAATGATTGACCCGTATAGCTAGAATCGGGATAAGCACAAAGGCCATCATTTCGCGAAAGACATTTGACATAAAAGCGATGGCACCAATTTCAGCTGAAGCCAAGTTTTTAAGTAAAATGCCTGACAGACTGTACCAGCCATAGCCAGCAGAAATGGCGAGGGAGGTGTTAACAGGATGGCGAAAAATCAGCCCTGTAATAAGACCGCCAATGGCACTTCCGATAATAACTGCAGATGTTAGTCCACCCAGCATCTTGCCCTTGGACTTAATGTCTTTAAGGGCACCCTTGTTGCCACCAATATCAATCCCAACAGAAAAAATAAGCAGTCCCAGAAGCAGGGTTGAAATTTGATCCATACGCCCTAAAAACTCTGGTGGTATGAAAGCATAACCAAAGAGTATGCCTAGAAGCACCACAGCAAAAATCATGAGGGTCATTAAGACACCTCCTTGCTGAGTTTTCGACTTACAATAAACACACAGATAATACTGCCCAGTGTCGTTAAGAGAGCAAAAACAAAAGCTTGCAAGCCTATGCTATTGAGGTTGCTGACCACATCATTGTTAGCGCCTATAGAAATCCCCATGGAAAAGAGAAGCAGAAGTAAGCCTATTAATTGGGCTTTCTCATTGATTTTTTTCCCTTTGTCTTTCAAGCTTAACCTGTTGCCGAGAAGTATGCCGACAATTAAAAAAATAATAATTGACCACATGGAAGTCCTCCTTGTCCCACCCAAGATGTATGTATACGAATAGTCCTCTTACCAAAGAAAGAATATCATGCTCATATGAGGGCGTCAATTTTCTCCTTATTTTGGTATAATAAAGACGACGGCAAAATCAACAAAGCCATTTTAATCGATGTGACCTCTGGGGAAAAGACCCTTGGTCTAAAATAGTATGTTTTATTTGAAAACGGAAGTGAGAAATTGGAGGCGCTTATGAATTATCAAGACGTTAAAAAAGAAGCAAAAAAAAATATAGGCCCGTACTGTAAAGTCTGTCCAGTTTGCAATGGCATTGCCTGTAGAGGTGTTATTCCTGGACCAGGTGGAAAAGGCAGTGGGCAGGTATTTGTTAGAAATTATAGTGCCCTACAGGATATTAAGGTGAATATGAACACACTTTATGAAAGGGGCCCTGTAGACACAAGTGCAGATTTTTTTGGACATGAAGTATCGCTTCCGGTATATGCAGCGCCTGTAGGCGGTGTAAAGATACACTACAGCGACTTATACGATGACTTGACATACTCACAGGAAATCATTAAAGGTTGCCGTGAAGCGGGTGTTATCGGCTTTACAGGAGATGGAGCAGATGACGAAGTTTTTGCAGGTACAATCGAAGCCATAAAACAGGCAGAGGGTCTTGGTGTTCCAACGATCAAACCTTGGGAGATGCCTCTAATTTTGAAAAAACTAGAGATGGCGAATAATGCAGGGGTGACGGCAATTGCAATGGACATTGATGCAGCTGGACTGGCTTTTCTGGCCCAGCAAGGTAAACCGGTAGGCCCTTTATCCCTTGATATGCTTTGCGAAATCACCCAAGCCACTGACAAGCCTTTCATTGTAAAAGGCGTTATGACGGCACAAGCGGCAGAACTGGCAATAAAAGGTGGCGCATCAGGTATTATTGTGTCTAACCATGGCGGTCGGGTTTTAGATGAAACGCCAAGTTCTGTTGAGGTCCTTGAAGACATTGTGAAAGCTGTTAATGGTCGTATTAAAGTTTTCGTTGATGGAGGGATTCGGTCGGGTATAGATATATTTAAGGTTCTTGCTCTTGGAGCGGATGGCGTGCTTATAGCAAGACCATTTACCATAGCTGCATATGGTGGTGGCGCTCAGGGCGTACAAGCCTATGTGAATCAACTTAGATCAGAGCTTGAGAATGTTATGCTTATGACAGGCGCCAAAAGTCTTGATGAGATCACACGTGATAAAATTTGGATGAAATAGTCACCGGCGATTTAAAGGAAAATAGGAGGTGCATTATGGATTTAAAATCTGTAAGAGACAGCTTTATCGATAGACTGGATCAAATAAAAGGTCTTGAGTATGCTGGCAACATTGTATATTGGGATCTTGCAACAGGTGCAGGATCACGGGGGATAGAATCCCGTTCCAGAGCTTTTGGCGTCCTATCCTCTCAGGTACAGGTTCTCATGACCAATGAAGCTTTTTTAAGTGAACTGGAGATTCTAGAAGACAACTTTGATAAGCTTGATGATCATGACGTCATGGTCGTTAAAGAAGCCCGATACCAGTTGGACCGCATATCAAAAATTCCGCCAGATGAGTACCGGGCTTACACTGAACTCACCTCTAAAGCGACTGTTGCTTGGGAAAAGGCTAAGGACGCATCAGATTTTAATGCATTTGCCCCTTACCTAAAAGAAATTGTTGACTATAAGAGAAGATTTGCTGATTATTTTGGATATGAAGGTCACCCTTATAATGCTCTCATTGAAGACTTTGAAAGAGGCATGACAGTCGAGGTCCTGGACGATTTCTTCGAAGAATTAAAGGCTTCTATTGTGCCCGTGGTTAAGGCCATTGGTGACAAGAATGAGCAACCTATGGATGATTTCCTATTTTTAAGCTATCCAAAAGACAAGCAGGAAGTTATTGCTAAGAAACTGTTGAAGACGATTGGATTTGACACGAATGCAGGAGAATTAAAAGAGAGTGAACACCCATTTACAATGGGACTGGATGTGACGGACGTCCGACTTACAACACATTACTACGAAAATCACTTAACATCCTCTCTATTTTCAACCATTCATGAGGGTGGACATGGTATATATGAGCAGAATTTCTCAAAAGAAATTTCTGGCACAATTTTGGCAGATGGTTCATCAGCAGGCATCCATGAGTCTCAGTCAAGGTTATTTGAAAATAATATAGGACGCAGTCAAGCTTTCTGGTCCTACTTCTATCCACAGTTGCAGGAAGCTTTTCCTAAACAACTTGATCGGGTGTCCTTACAGCTATTTGTTCAAGCTATTAATAAGTCGGAACCATCATTTATTCGGGTTGAAGCGGATGAACTGACCTATCCACTACATATAATGTTACGCTATGAACTGGAAAAAGAATTGATTTCAGGCACTTTGGAGGTGGATGATCTCAAAGAGGCGTGGAATGAAAAGATGGTGTCATACTTAGGCATAAAGCCAGAAGATGACGCACAAGGTGTACTTCAAGATGTGCACTGGGCAGATGGACTTTTTGGTTATTTTCCGTCGTATGCACTGGGAACGGCATATGCGGCTCAGATACAGAATGCCCTTTCAGAAGTGGTGAATATTGAAGAAAGCCTTGTTTCAGGCGATTTTACACCTATCAACCAATGGCTTAAAGAAAAGATTCATAAATTTGGCCTTACAAAATCTGCTGAGGAAGTTCTTGAAGAGGCCACTGGTCGAAAATTTGATGCAAAATATTATACGGATTATTTAGAAAGCAAATATAAAAAACTGTATGATTTATAAAAGCATGCATTAATAATGGGTCCCTTTTAAATGTTTCGAACAAGTCTAGTGGTTTAGAGGGTGTTTGAGACTTTAAAAGGGACTGTTTTTGTCCCGTGTATAAACTGAAATTACTTGATTTGAGCGTTTTTTTGAAGGGTATCATGTATCTGAGCCCCCTCAATAATATAAGTTAAGATATTTTGAAGGGAAAACCAGATAAGGTGTCCGGTTTATGGAAAATTATCAGAATAGAGTGAAAATTAATCGAGAACCAGGGGAGGTTATATTGTGAAATTAACAGGTAAAGTTCTAGTAGCACAGGGTGGTGGACCAACGGCTGTAATAAATCAATCCTTGGTTGGGGCTGTATTAGAGGCAAGAAAATTTCAGCAAGTTACGAAGGTATATGGGGCTCTAAATGGCGTGGAAGGCATTTTAAACGAAGAGTTTATTGATTTGACTCAGGAAACAACACACAATTTAGAAGTGGTGGCAGAAACGCCTAGCTCGGCACTTTTGTCAACGCGGGTTAAACCAGATGAAAATTACTGCATGGAAATGTTTAAGGTCATGAAAGCCCATGATATTAGGTATTTTTTCTATATCGGCGGCAACGATTCTTCTGATACACTTAGAATCATCAATAATGCAGCCGAAGAAGCCAAGTACGAACTCAGGTGTATACATATTCCTAAAACCATAGACAATGATCTGGTTCTCAATGATCACACCCCTGGATTTGGGTCCGCTGCACGGTTTGTAGGGCAGGCATTTACAGGCGTGAATCTTGATAACAGAGCCTTAAAGGGTGTCTATATAGGTGTTGTTATGGGACGGCATGCAGGTTTTTTGACTGCGGCTTCTATAGTGGGGCAAAAGTATCCAGATGATGGTCCTCATCTTGTATATTTGCCGGAACGCGCTTTTGATGTTGACCGGTTTCTGAATGACGTTAAAACCGTGTATAATAAATATGGTCGATGTGTGGTTGCTGTTTCAGAGGGCATTCGAGATGAAAAGGGCATCCCAATTTTAAAGAAGCTTCAGGAAAACCTTGAGGTGGACCAACACGGTAACTTGCAGTTATCCGGAACAGGTGCCCTTGGAGACTTGCTCGTTGAGCAGATCAAGACCAAACTCAACATCCCTCGTGTGCGATCAGATACTTTTGGGTATTTGCAAAGATCCTTTATGGGGTGTGTTTCTGATGTGGATCAGCACGAAGCAAGAGAAGTTGGGGAAAGGGCGGCCCAGTTTGCCATGTGGCATAATGTGGACGGATCAGTTGTCATTAATAGAACAGGCCATTACTCTGTAAACTATGAGCTTGTAGATTTGTCAGAGATAGCAGGAAAAACAAAGTACATGCCTGATCATTTTATAAACCCAGCGGGCAACCATGTAACAGATGCATTCAGACATTACGTGGAACCCCTCATTGGGTCAGACATGCCAGTGGCGAGACGTTTGAAAGCGCCGATGGCAAAAAAAATACTCAAGAAATAATGAAGGTGGATACAAGATGCTAGAATTTTTGTTTGGAAAAAAGCCAAAGCTTGAAGACTTAAGTTTGTATGAGACTGAGGCCCGTGAGGCATTGGATCGGTTCAAAGACAAGTACAAAAAAGAAACACGTCAGGTGTCGGGGATTGAGATGTCCTGGTATGACTCTAAAAGTGATCAAGACGTTGTCGTGTTATTTCCTGGAACCACAGGCAAGGCTGAAGTTTGGTACGAATACGCCCTTGAACTTGAAAAAGACAAGCGCGTGGTCCTACTGGATTTTCCAGAAGTAGAAACCATACAAGGTTTTTCAGAAAGCGTGAGTGACCTGTTCTCGCTTTTAAGCATAGATAAAGCGACCATAGTGGGGCAGTCATTCGGTGGCGTTCTAGCTCAGTGTTTTGCAGATCAGTACCCACAATGCGTTTCAAAGTTGGTACTCATTACAAGTTTTTCAAACACCCAAGTTGTTACGGATAAAACAAGAAAAAATTATGTGAAAAGCCTAAGCAGATTCGTCAAAGCCTTAGGGGATTTGAAATTTGAAAGCCTTCAAAAATCCATTTATAAGCAAGTTCTCAGAGGGGTTGATGTGGCGCATGTCGATAACAAAGCCTTTTGGAAAGCTTATTATGGCAACATGTTGTTAAATTCTAGTCCGACTCTTCTTGAAGCGGTGCATAAAATTCAAATTGATTTTTGGAATCAAATCCAATCCAATTTGGGAGTATACAATAAAAATATCCTTCTAGTAGAGGCTAAAACGGATGCCTCTTATGACAGGGAAGAGAAGAAAGCCTTGCTGAAAAGGTATCCTAAAGCAAGTGTTTTCGAGATAGCAGGCAGCAGCAACCTTTCACATATCCGGGAAAAGGAAGCGATTGTGAAGAAGATTTTAGACAAAAAGTCTTGATCAAATTGAAAAGTCACCAAAAGAACAAAAAAACCCGCAATTTCGCGGGTTTTTTCTATTTTTATGCCATGCTTACAATTATAAAATTTAAGAGTAGACTTGATCCTCATTTGAAAAAACAGTTTGGTCCATTTTATCTGGGACAGGCACTTTAATGATAAAGTGAACACCTTCACCAGGTTGGCTTTCGACATCTATTGTTCCAGAGAGCGTTCTTGTAATAAGGTTATAAACAATATTAAGACCAAGACCAACGCCACCTTGTCCACGCTTGGTGGTGAAAAATGGTTCAAATATTTTCTCAACATGATCTGGTTGAATCCCAATGCCATCATCCCAGTAGTGAAGGGTGAGCATTTTATCTTCAATAGGATCAACGGATAGAAGCATTTTACCTTGATTGACCCCATCAAAACCGTGGACGAGTGAATTCATCACCAAGTTTGTGATAATTTGTGTCAAGATACTAGGATAGCTTCTAATATTTATATCTTCTGGGCATGTCAACTGGACTTTATAATTGGTGTGTTTAAGTTGAGGACTAAGGCTTTGTATAATTCCATCTAAGTATTCGTGGAGGTTAAATTCTCTTAGTTCTTCTGTAGACTGATCCACAGCGATTTGTTTAAACTTATTGACAAGGCTGGCAGCATTTTTCAAGTTGGCTAGTACAAGTTTGGTTGTGTTTTGAAGCCCCTCGAGGAATTCACTGAGTTTTGTGCGCGTGAGTTTATTCGCCTCAAAAATTTTTATCATGTCATCACTCTCCTTTTCAAGAAATGAAATGGATGTGATGCCTATGCCAAGTGGTGTATTGATTTCATGAGATACACCTGCAACCAGTCGTCCAAGTGCGGCCAGTTTTTCAGACTCAATGAGTTGATTTTGTGTATCACGCAGGTTGACAAGAGAGTCTTCAAGAAGAAGATTGGTCTCTTCCAATTGGGACTGCTTCATTTGAAGCTTGTACATGGAAAGCTCCAGTTCTCTGTTGGTTTCATTGAGAAGATAGGTACGGCGCTCCACCTTGGCTTCAAGTTTTTCATTGAGATCTTCAAGTTTTTGCTCGGCATGTTTAAGATCGGTAATGTCAATTGTGACACCTAGCATACCCCATTCTTTTGTCTTCCAGATAAAATATGGTATTTTTTTAAGACGCATGATATGAGCTTTTCCGCTGGAATCCAGGATTTCCATTTCATCAACCACGATTGACTTATGTTGTTCATAAACATCTGTATCTCCATGGGAAAACTCTGTCATGAATGAAACGGGTTTGTTTGAAAAAATTTCGTGATCCATCCGCCCCAATACAGCGTTTTTGGAAAGCCCATAAAACTGGATGAAAGAATCGTTCACAAGGACGTATTCTCCATTTTTTTCTTTTGCAAAAATGTGATAGGGCACAAGGTCTATGAGGTTACTAAGTTCCCGTTGGGCCATTTCAAGTTCATTGTTCATATTGGTAATTTGTTGGTTTTTAGCAAGGAGTTCGTCTTGAATGCTCTTGCGAAGTTCAAGTTCCTTTTCAAGCTTTTGCGTCTGTAAATAGACTTGCTTACGTAGGAGCCTGTTCCAGAGCAGAAAGGCGCTGAGGGCCAAAAGGGTTACTATTAGAACAATCAAACTAAAAACAACAATTTCCTTGTTAAACTGATTTTCTAGTTTATATGAAATCCAAGATGTTTTGATTCGGTTCACTTCGGTATTTGGCATGGATTGAATGGCCTTGTTCAGTATACTTCTCAATAGAACATAGTCATCACGCATGGCGAAGGTCATTTCGTATGTAAAATCCACATCGCCAGCTGAACGAAGGTTGGTAATGCCAAATTCTGAAGTGTAGTAACTGGCCTGACCAATATCCAGGACCAAAGCATCAATGGTTCCAAAAGAGAGTTTCTTCAGGGCCTCTTCAATGGAATCAAATTTTATGAGTTCAATGCTTTGATACTTAATCTCAAGGTAGTCAGAAACTGCATAACCCCGCATAACTCCGGTTTTTATATCTTGAAGGGCATCTTCTGATAAGGTCTCATAGGAATCGTCTCTGACAAGAATGGTGTTTTCCAAATTAACATATGAGTCAGTGAATATAGCATACTCAGATCGCTGCGGCGTCTTTGTGGCGGACATTAAATCAATTTCTTTTGAGCGGACGCCTTCTAGAATATCTGTCCAATTCTTGAGCTGGACAATTTCAAAATGGATGTCGTAGTTTTTTTCAATCCAGTCAAGGTATTCAATAGCAATACCGTTTGGATCACCTTCAGCATTGATAAATTCTACAGGGGCAAAGATCGGATCGGGGGCATAGTAAATGACCGGATGGTCCTCAAGCCACTGTTTTTCTTCTTGACTTAGCGGAAGAAATCCATTTGATCCGGCAAAGGATATTTGATTTATAAATAAAATAAGTATAATGATGAATGCACTGTAAAATCTTTGACGAAACATAGACGCCTCCGTTCTGTTTTTAAACTTTATACCCTAATATGGGGACGATCACAAATAAAGTTACATGAAAATTTGATGTTTGCGTGAAAAAATCAGAACTTTATTTGTGAATGTCTATAGAATTAGAATAAAGAAGTAGAAATTGTGGTACTATATCTGATAGTTCAGGTATTAAGAACTGTTAAAATGTTGAATACATCATTGATCATGTAAAGGGAGGGACTTGTAAGATCACGGTCTATGCTGATCGTCTTGCAAGCGTCCAAAATGAACAAGGAGTGAAATATTATGGCACAAATTAAGGTAGATTATTCAAAGGCTGGACTAAAGGCTGAGCAAATACACGCTTTGTCTGAAAAGCTGTCTAGCGCACACGACATGTTACATAAGGGAACAGGCAAGGGCAATGACTTTGTCGGCTGGGTTGACCTGCCTCTACAGTATGACAAAGAAGAATTTGAAAGAGTTAAGGCAGCGGCAAAAAAAATTCAAGAAAAAGCTGAAGTGCTTATCGTTATTGGTATTGGTGGATCATATCTTGGTGCTAGAGCAGCCATTGAAGCCCTAACACATTCTTTTTATAACAATTTGAATCCATCAGACAGAAAAACACCAGCAGTCTATTTTGCTGGCAATAGCATCAGCGGCAAGTATCTTGCGGATCTTATGGATATTATAAAGGACAAGGATGTTTGTCTAAATGTTATTTCAAAATCAGGCACAACAACAGAACCAGCTATCGCTTTTAGAATATTAAAAAGCTTCGTTGAAGAAAAGTATGGCAAAGAAGAGGCTAAAAATAGAATCTTTGCGACAACAGACAAGGAAAAAGGGGCTCTTCGAACATTAGCTGAGCAAGAAGGCTACGAGACGTTTATTATTCCCGATAATGTTGGAGGTCGCTACTCCATTTTAACGCCAGTGGGTCTACTCCCAATTGCAGCAGCGGGTATTGATATTGATGCCATGATGCATGGCGCACTTGATGGATACAATGAGTACAATAATACAAATGTTGAAGAAAACCCTTGCTATCAGTATGCAGCAGCAAGAAATATACTTTATAATGATGGCAAAAAAATTGAAATTATGGTCAATTATGAACCATCTCTGGCTTATATTTCTGAGTGGTGGAAGCAACTTTACGGAGAAAGTGATGGCAAAGATGGCAAGGGCTTATTCCCTGCATCTGTAAACTTCTCAGCAGATCTTCATTCAATGGGACAATATATTCAAGATGGTGAACGTCACCTATTTGAAACAGTTTTAAATGTAAATAAGCCAGAAAGAGATGTCCAAGTGCCATTTGATGAGGCCAATCTGGATAATCTGAACTATTTAAATGAAGAAACAATGGACTTTGTAAACAAGAAGGCCTTTGAAGGCACAATACTAGCCCATGTTGATGGTGGCGTACCAAACCTGGTACTTAACATTCCGGAAATGAATCCATTCTACTATGGCAAACTCATGTACTTCTTCGAAAAGGCATGTGGTATTGGTGGTTACATGATGGACATTAATCCATTTGATCAACCAGGCGTTGAAGCTTATAAGAAGAATATGTTTGCACTACTGGGCAAACCAGGATTTGAAGATTTAAGAGCGGAACTGTTAAAACGTCTATAGTGCAAAAGGAGTCTGGCAAGATGTATATAGGAATAGATCTTGGAGGAACTAATATCGCTGGAGGCCTTGTTCACAAGGATGGGTCGGTTGTTAAGATTGACTCGGTTCCAACGGGTAAAGAACGGGGATTTGAAGCTGTTTCAGAAGATATTCTTTCTCTAATTAAGGAATTGATGAAGGATGCGCCAGAGCCTGTAGAAGGTGTTGGGGTTGGTGTCCCAGGGGTTGTAGACAACAATCTTTCAATGATATATTACTGTACAAACCTATCTTGGAATGACAAGGACCTGGGCAAAGAACTGGGCGACAAATTAGGCATTCCAGTCTTTATTGACAATGATGCCAATTTGGCGGCTCTTGCCGAAGTTGAGGCAGGCTCCCTATCGGCAGCAGACAATGCAGTTATGCTGACACTAGGAACTGGCATAGGCGGTGGTGTGGCTGTTGATGGTCATATTTTAAGAGGGTCTCATGGCCTTGGGTCTGAAATAGGACATATGATTATTGGTGAAAACTTTTATGATTGTAACTGTGGGAACAATGGGTGCTTTGAAACATTTTCTTCTGCAACAGCTGTTATTAAGTATGCAGAGAAACTGCTAGAAGAAAATAAGTATCCAGAATCCGTTCTATATGAAGTCAAAAATTCTGGCGACTTAACAGCCAAGGCTGTTATTGATGCAGCAAAAGCTGGAGATGCCTTAGGCAGTGATGCCTTTGATCGTTTGGTTAAGTATTTGGCAATAGGTGTGACAAACATTGTTAATATTTTTGATCCTGAAATGATCGCACTGGGCGGTGGCGTGGCTCATACTGGAGCCTATCTTGTTGAAAGACTTGAAGAAAAAGTCAAGGCCATGTCATTTATTAAGAACTTTCCATCAGCAAAGATTGTACTTGCTGAACTCGGCAACAATGCTGGGGTTATCGGTGCAGCCATGTTGGCTAAAACTGAAATGTAAGATGACTTCTGTGGTCAAGTCGAAAAAGACATATATGACTATTTAATGCAGTTTTTAAGATCCAAATAGATCAGTGAGATTCCCCTAAGAATGACTTTGATTCTAGGGGAATCTTTTTGTTTCATTCATTTTCATAAATATAGACTTTGATTTGAACGTTAAAGCTTTGGTTTTGCTTATTGTACAGTTTGTGTTAAAATTGTATAAAAGACAAATGAAGGAGACAAGTGAGGGCATTATGAACGGATATCAAAAGCGTATAGAGTCGAAAAAGAGACAGATCAAAAAGAGTGCATTGAAACTGCTTGAAAAGTATGAACTGGATAAGATAACCATTCACCAAATTGCTGAGCATGCCAGTGTTTCAAGAGCAACAATTTACAAGCACTTTGGTGATAAGGAGAATCTTTATCATGAAACATTTAAAGATATTATTGATGAAAGCCTAAAAGATATTGAGAAAATCATTGAGGGTGAAGGAGACTTTGAAAGCAAGTTTCGTGAAATCACCAGCTTGAAAGGCAATATTATGAAGACCACATCAAACTCTTATGTGAGTATGTCATTAGGTAACACAGGGGAACTTGAAGGTGTTTTGTCTGAAGAACAACGGATTAAGTCAAATGAAATGGTTAAACGCTTGTTCAAGCAAGGACGCGAAGAAGGTTTCATCGGTCAAGATATAAGTGACGAATCCATATTGGACCTACTGAAAGTTATTCGGTCAGGTTTGAAGAAATTAAAAGATGAGCGTGATCCAATTATGATGGATATCCATAGGCTAATGGCTGTGAACGACCTATTTATAAATGCTATAAAAGCCCATTAGGAGAATGAGTAGAATAATATAAGATCAAGCCCCCTATTTTTAACGTTTAAAATAGGGGGCTTGTCAATAAGGTTTAGAGAGTGATTTTATTGTAGGAAGATACGACGAATTTATGTGACTGGGACTTGCAGGAATATTCTGTCCTAGGCTAATATCAAGTGTATTATTTTGAATAAGAGGGGAGAAGAGATTATAAAAACAATATAATACAAAATAGTTGACCTGTGTTTAAAATGTGTATAAAATTAAAGCGAAGCAATAAGCATTAAGGGCACTTTTCAAATCACTCATTTAAAGAAAGGAGCGCATGATGGCCACGCATCATGAAAATCAACTATGATAGCTGAAAATCCTTTATATAAAGAACTCTTTTACATGGGATATACAGGTCGGGAAAACACCTATGAATATTTCATGGAAAAGGAAGAAGCCATTCTCAATGAAGTACGTTTAAAAAAGCCTCAAATATTATCCGATCCCAAGACTTTGATAGAGTTTAGAGCAAAACTCAGATGGAAGTCTCAAATTGGACTTTTGTTTCTATATGAGATAACACGTAGGGTCAATACATCAGATGAGCCTTTTGATTTTAAGGACATTTCTATAGACTATGGAAAAGGAAAAATGTCTATTAATGAGTTTCTTGACTTGTACCCACTGCCTCAAGATGATATTTCAAAGACCAAGTTCGACTTAAGGGGACTATCTCTTGTTCGTGTGGATCTTAAAACCCAGCATTTTCAGAACATCGATTTGCGCTATAGTACATTTTGTAATATTAGGCTGACAAATGCAACGTTCAAAGACTGCAGTTTAGATCATGCTTCAATGATCCGGTCAGAGTTTGTTAATACGGTCTTTGACAAATTGTGCACACTGGATTCAGTAGACTTTTCCGATTCACTACTGGATGTGACCTTTAAATGCAAAGTTACTGCACCGCAAATATCTTATCTAAAGAAACGCGACCTTAAGTTTATTATAATGGGATTCAACGCAAGGTGGAGGGCTTTTACAGAAATTCCTGGTGACACATTCATGGATATGTGTGACAATCAAAAATTGAAAGATTATGTCCTTGAGCAACAAAAGCGTGTTGCCAAGGCATATAAAATTAGGCAGGGGGGCTTGCTAAGGCGAATTGGTGAAAGTCTGTGGACAACATTTTGATACCAGTTATACCTTGGTCGTTTACAGAACTTCTTTATACATTTTCTAAAATGAAATTATACATAACCGAAACGAGGAAATCCCTTGTTTCGGTTTTTTAATGTTATGAGGGATCAAAATTGGAAAACTATAAAGTGAAGATACTTTTAAAAGTGAAGATGCTTTTTATAGAAGTTCATAAGACGTAAACAAAGGGGGAATCCTAGGTGAAAAAAGGTGAGCTAAAAATATTTTATGGCAGTTCGGGAAAGCAGTTTGCAAAACGCATGAGTCGGTATATGCATGTGGACACAGGAAAGACGAATATATTTCGCTTTACTGAAGGCAACACCTTTGTAAAGGTGGATGAGCCCATAAGGGAGCAGGACTTTTTTCTTGTGCATCCCATTGGTCTTGACCCCAATAATGAATTCATGGAACTCGTGTTTTGGATTGATGCGGCAAAAAGGGCAAGTGCAAAATCTGTGACTGTCATCATGCCTTATTTTTCATACGCTAAGGCAGATAAAAAGGACGAAGCCCGGGTTTCCATAAGGGGACGTGTCTGTGCAGATATGCTTGAAGGTGTGGGTGCAGACCGTATTATTACTATGGATCTTCATAGTCCCCAGGTTCAAGGTTTTTTCACCAAACCCGTAGACCATCTTTATGCCATGCCTCTTCTTGTTAATAAAATTGACCAGTACGGACTGGACAATCTTGTGGTCGTGTCCCCGGATGCAGGTTTTGTAGCAGATGCGAGGCGCTATGCCAACCGAATTGGAACGAGTCTTGTCATTGGAAACAAGTTTAGGTCAGGTCATGATGAAAACGCAGAAATTATGGAAATCATAGGGGATGTAAAGGGGAAAAACTGCCTCATTGTCGATGATTTCTCCATAACAGGCGGGACACTATGCCATCTGGCAGAGCGCCTCAAAATTGAGGGCGCTCATCGTATTTTTGCGTGCCTGTCCCACGTTCTTTTAAATGAAGAAGGCGTCAAAAGAATTGAAGAGAGTCCAATAGAGAAACTTATAAGCACAGATTCTGTCTACAACCCCTGTGTGTTAAACAGTCCTAAAATTGAACTCATTTCTGTTGCCCCTCTTTTTGCTGAAGCCGTGCTTAGAATTGTCAACAGAGAATCACTCGGGGATTTGTTTGATGAAATTCCAGAGACTGTATTTGAGCAGTCCCTCCTTTTGTCAAATCGAGAAGATTAGCGCAGATCCAATCATAAGGTATGGCCTCGAATGTGGATTTATACAATATAAAGTGAATTGTTAAATATCCTTTAATACTTAATACAGTTCCTCTGTATCTGCTAATTTTAAGCATGTACACTATAAATACACAATGTTAAAATGTCCATGAAAAGATCATTCATTGTGATTATGGAGGTTAAATACATGAGACCATTATCAGAAAAACATTCTGCAGTACAGCCATCTGTGACGCTGGCCATCACTGCTAAAGCTAAGAAAATGAAGGCAGAAGGTGTGGATGTCCTAAGTTTTGCTGCTGGCGAACCGGATTTTAAAACACCACAACATATTAGAAAAGCAGCTATCGACATTATTGAATCTGGAAACACAGGGTATACTGCTGCAAGTGGTATTCCAGAACTTAAAAATGCCATTTGTAATAAACTTGAAAAAGACAATGGTGTCAAATATAAGCCAGAAAACATTATTGTGTCAAGTGGTGCAAAGCATTCGCTTTTTAACACACTTCAAGTTCTGCTTAACCCGGGGGACTCCGTTCTATTTGCGACACCATATTGGGTAAGCTATCCAGAACTGATCAAAATGGCTGGTGGAGAACCTATCGAAGTGATGACTTCAGAAGCTGGTGGATTTAAAGTCACACCAGAACTTCTTGAAAGTGCAAGAAAAGATTCAACAAAGGCTATCATTATTAATAGCCCCAACAATCCCACAGGAACTGTTTACACAGAAGATGAACTGAAAGCTATTGCACAGTGGGCTGTAGATAATAAGCTTTATATTATATCAGATGAAATATACGAAAAACTTGTATATGGAGCAAAACATGTTTCAATGGCCTCTTTTGGTGAAGCAGTAAAAAAGAGAACAATCATTGTAAACGGTATGTCTAAGGCCTATGCAATGACTGGTTGGAGAATTGGTTATACAGCTTCCAACGCTGAAATTGCAAAAATGATGAACAACATTCAGTCCCATGCAACATCCAATCCAAATACAGTTGCTCAGTACGCGGCACTTGAAGCTATTGAAGGTGACCAAGAACCTCTAGATGCGATGGTGACGGAATTTGCTGCTCGTCGTGACTTCATGGTAGATCGGGTCAATAGCATTGCCAACCTAAGCTGTCGTAAGCCTGAAGGCGCTTTTTATGTGATGGTTAATATCGAAAACTTGATTGGAAAAAACCTGGGTGGCGTTGATATTACAGGATCAATGGCCTTTGCAGAGTATCTTTTAGAGAATTCGCAGGTTGCGGTTATTCCAGGTGCGGGATTTGGCGTTGACAATTACGTTAGACTTTCCTATGCAACGAGCATGGATAATATTATTCGTGGACTTGACCGTATTGAATCTGCAATAAAGTAGACGTATAGAAAAAATATAAATAGACCAACCCTACACGAATCTATGGATAACTATTTAATGAGAATAGTTATCCATAGATTTTTTCAATGTAATAGATTTAGCTATATATGGATTAATGTGGGAAAGTTTGTGTTGTATTTCACAAACACATTTCTTGGGAATTTATCTAATTACCATAACGCGGAATCTAAAATTCATATTTTCATCAAAAAGATTTCAAAAAATATTGTAAATCATAAAAAAACATCACTGATGGATGGCTGTCAAAAAATAAACAAAAATAGTGTCATATAGAAAATACTATGATAATCGTATTTGATAGTTTATTCACTAACAAAGTTTTTCGGATGATTACTTTGAACCTGCTTCACCAATGTGGGTATAATGTAGAGGTAGAAGTCAGAATATTTTGAAAAAAGGGGATGTGCGTCATGATGCAACTTGATAATGTATTTGAAAAAGTTGAAGCAATCATCGACAAATACGGAAGACAGAGGTCGAATTTGCTGCCAATCTTAACAGAATCTCAAGACCTAATTGAACAAAACTACATTCCAGAAGAACTTGCAGAATTCATAGCCTGTAGCATGTGTTTGCCAACCAGCCAGGTGTATGAAGTCATAACCTTTTATGCAGTTCTTAGTGAAATTCCTAGAGGCCGTCATATTGTACAGGTCTGCGACAGCACAGTCTGTCGGCTCAACAAGAACGTTTCTCTTGTTAATCTCTTAGAGGATAAACTGAATGTCAAAATGGGGACAACCAGGTCAGATGGTCAAGTGACCCTGGAGTTCACCCCATGTTTCGGAGCCTGTGACATTTCACCCGCAATACGTATTGACAAAAAAGTATACGGAAATCTAACAGAGGACAAGTTGCTTGAAATCATTCGTGAAAATGTTGGGGGGATAGATTCATGAAACGAACAGCCAATTTGATTTCACAGAACTTTAGAAAATATAACCCGCTTGATATTAGAACATACATTGAAATTGATGGATTTAAAGCTATGAAAAAGGCTTTTGATTTGAAATCCGATGCTATTATTGAAGAAATTGATGCGTCTGGTTTGATGGGCCGTGGTGGTGCCGCCTATCCAACGGGCAAGAAGCTTAGGCAATCAAGAGCTGTAGATGGCAAAACCAAGTACTTAATATGCAATGCCGATGAAGGAGAGCCGGCGACCTTTAAAGACCGTCACCTTCTTGAATATGACCCTTACTCAATTATTGAAGGCATGGTTATAACAGCTTTCACAGTAGGGGCAAGTCATGGATATATATATGTGCGTGAGGAATATGCCTATTTACACGAGATGCTTTTAGAGGCTTTAAAGCAGGCCAGACAAAATGGATTTCTTGGAGAGAACATTCTTGGAAAAGGTTTTGATTTTGACATAGACCTCTTCTCTGGTGCAGGCGCATACATTTGTGGAGAAGGCAGTTCTCTTATTGAGTCCATGGAAGGCCGATCGGGTCGTCCTAGGATCAAACCCCCTTATACAAAGGTCAGTGGTTTATTCAATGAACCAACCTTGGTTCACAATGTGGAGACTCTGACTGCTATAAAATCCATACTTTTTCACGGGGCAGATGTTTTTTCAAAATATGGAACGGAAAAAAGCAAGGGAACAAAGCTCATTAGTCTGTGTGGCAATGTCAATAAACCTGGTGTTTATGAAGTTCCATTTGGCATAACCATTAGAGAAATAATAGAGGATCTTGGAGAGGGTATGAAAGATGGGAGTGAGGTTAAGTTTCTTCAACTTGGCGGCGCTTCAGGAGCCATTATTCCAAAGACCCTTATCGACTTGCCATATGCTTATGAAAGTTTTAAGGAAAACGGTCTGGAGATAGGTTCGGGCGCTGTCCTTGTGGCAGATAATACAAATAGAATTATAGACTTTCTTGATTCAGTACAAACATTCTTTCTTCATGAAAGTTGTGGCAAGTGCACACCTTGTCGTGAAGGCAACCGTCAGTTGTCCAATATACTTGGGCGTATGAAGGAGGGTGTTGCCACTGACAAGGATGTTGCCAGTGTAGAAAGAATTGCTAAAATTATGAAGTATGCATCATTCTGCGGGCTGGGTAAGACAGCACCGACAGCGGTCTTAACAGCGATCAGGTATTTCTCAGACGAACTGTTCAGCAAGGGGGATGTATATGAAAGAATGTAAAGTGACCATTGATAATAAAACTGTGGCTGTGCCCAGTGGACTCTCCATATTAGAGGCGGCTAAGTTGGTGAATATTAAGATTCCTACCTTATGCCATCATCCTGCACAAGATATAAAAGCCAATTGCAGAATTTGTCTAGTCCAAACGGGTGATGAGAAGCTTGTCACAGCTTGTTCCACACCAATATGGGATGGCATGGACATTAAAACCAATTCCAAACTTGTCAGAGAGACTCAAAAAGGGGTTTTAGAGCTTATTTTGGCCAATCACGACCAAGACTGTTTACGGTGTGTGCGCAATGGAAAGTGTGAACTTCAAGACCTGTGTGAAATGTTCAATATATCTAGATCTGATATAGAAGATGTGACTCTTGGGGATGTCACCGTAGACTCTCAGCCTATGGATGTGTCCAATCCGAGCATTGTCCGTGACTACTCAAAATGCATAAAGTGCAACAGGTGTGTTGAAACCTGTCTAAAAGTTCAAGATGCAGCTGTTTTGGCTGCATCGCACAGGTCAACAGACTATACCATTCAACCGGCCTTTGGGAAGCATTTAGATGAAACCCTTTGCACCTACTGTGGACAGTGTATTAATGTCTGTCCAGTGGGGGCCATATATGAACGGGATTATATTGATCAGGTATGGCAGGCCCTTGATGATCCCAATCTCCATGTTATTGTTCAAATTGCACCGGCTGTGCGCGTGGCCCTTGGTGAAGAATTTGGTATGGCTCCAGGAACAAATGTGACTGGCAAGCTTGTTGCAGCCCTAAGGCGAATTGGCTTTAACAGAGTCTTTGACACCAATTTTACTGCTGATTTAACCATAATCGAAGAAGGGCATGAGCTTCTAGGGCGCATAAAAAATGGGGGGACCCTGCCAATGGTGACATCATGTTCACCAGGATGGATCAACTATATGGAAGGCTTCTTTCCTGATTTAATTGACAATATGTCCACCTGCAAGTCCCCGCAGCAAATGTTTGGCTCCTTGTCTAAGACATATTATGCTGAAAAGGAAAAGATCCACCCGTCAAAGATTTATACGGTGTCTATCATGCCTTGTACAGCGAAGAAGTACGAAGCCCAAAGGCCTGAAATGAACTCCTATGGTGCCATTGATGTGAATGCTGTTTTGACAACACGGGAGCTGGCTAGAATGATTAAAATGTCTGGGGTTGATTTTACTTCCATTTCAGAGGAACAATATGATGATCCTTTCGGAATCACAACAGGTGCAGCCGCTATATTTGGCGCAACAGGTGGGGTTATGGAAGCGGCCCTGCGAACAGTCTATGAAGTGGTGACCGGTCAGGAACTGGAGGCCCTAGATTTTCATGAAGTACGGGGTCTTGCCGGCATTAAAGAGGCTGATATTGATTTAGGTGGCACAGGGGTTAAAGTGGCGGTTGCAAATGGTCTTGCCAATGCCCGAAAACTCATGGACCAAATCAGACGGGGAGAGTCTGATTATACCTTTGTTGAAGTGATGGCTTGTCCGGGGGGGATGTATAGGTGGTGGTGGTCAACCAATATCAAGAGATCCTGATATAAGGTTGAAGCGCATGAAGGGAATCTATGGTATCGATCGTCATAAGGTCTTACGTAAATCTCATGAGAATCCTGCCATTAAGAGGCTGTATGATGAGTTTCTAGGTGAGCCCAACGGTCATAAGGCCCACGAACTGCTTCATACTCACTATACCCCACGAACGCGAAGTCGAGTTAAGACCAAGTGATTCAATGAATATTGTGTGTGAGAACCCTAAAAATAAATATGTGTGATTGCGGTCTTTGACTTGAAGTCTGAGAGGAAAGAGGGTAAAGAACGCAATAAAAAAGAGTGTCAATGGACACTCTTTTTTATGCTTATTGTTGTTTAATCGTATTTCTTTTTTGACTGGATTTGTGGAACAAATCAGTCAAAGTTTCCAGCGAAACGCCGTAAATTGCCCCACACAGCAGACCTGCAATTGCTGTTGTATAGTCGCCGGCAATAGCGAAAGTTACAAAACAACCTATAAATGTTGTAGGAATAACACTCAATACGTTGATTTGAGATTGCCAGCACATCATGAACGAGATTGCGCCAGCTGTTAGTGCACCAATACCTGGAACTGGTATCCAGTTCGAAATAAGGATGGCAACAGTGGCCCACATGACTCCGGATAGATTACCAAAGACTGACTTTATAGCACCGTCAAGTTTTCCTCCACCTACAAAAAAGCTTGTGCATCCTGCAAAGCCTATCCAAGCTGGAATACCCAGGCCGGCACTGATTTCGATCCATGCGGCGGCAAGAACGCCTGCTGCAATGGACATTGACATGATATAGCTGATGGTGATCATCCTCCCTGTTCATTAAGATCATACAGGGTGTAAAAACACCCGATCATCGGGGGAGAGAATATATTATATCATGAGTGGATTAAGAGGTATAGCGTTTACATATTATACGGAATTGTTTGAAAAAAGAAATAATTTTTAGTGGAAATCTCCGATTGATACCGAGGCGGCACGTCTTATGTTGGAAAAGAAATGAATGAACTGCGCACTGCTTCGCAATCTCCGATTGCTACGGAGGCGGCACGTCTTATGTTGGAGAAGAAATGAATGAACTACGCACTGCTTCGCAATCTCCGATTGCTACGGAGGCGGCACGCCTTATGTTGGAAAAGAAATGAATGAACTGCGCACTGCTTCGCAATCTTCGATTGCTACGGAGGCGGCACGCCTTATGTTGAAAAAGAAATGAATGAACTACGCACTGCTTCGCAATCTCCGATTGCTACGGACGCGACACGCGTCCTATAGAAAAAGAAATAGACACATGAAATCAAGAATGCATTCTTGATTTCATGTGTCTATTTCTTTTTCTGCAGTGCTTTGTGTTTCACAGCAGAAAAAAGGATGAACCGGGGGGATTCATCCTAGAAATTGAAGCATGTTTTTGTTCGGTTTTGCCGATCAAATATGCTCGGGGGGATAGCAAGCTCGGGCTTGCTAAAAATAAAAAAGCTTAATTCATTGAGAGCATAGTGGAAAATTTATTTCGTGACCATCTTGATTATACGGGGTCAGGAAAACAGAGTCAATGCACTGAAAAAAGTAAAAAACGTTTTCACAAAAGTAAGAAACGTTTTCATGGTCAATTGGTCAATATTTCATTAAGATTGACAAAAAACTTATGGACAATTAAAGCGGTATGGCTCCATCCACTTTGGAAAAACTATTGTAAAAGATGATATAATCGTATTGCGTTTATGAAAGAAAAGGGATCATTCTATTGATCCGTGGAGGGTGACCTATGAATCAATTACAGTCAAATTCAAACAAACCTTGTTGAGGTCCAACAACTATTTCTGCTGGGCAGCAGAAGGGATTTTATGATGCGATCGATGGGGAAGACAAACTGGAAAGAGCCTTTGTTGGAAGTATTTCTACACCTTATGGTCGTATAAAAAAGGTATCGGGCACTGTGACACAAAAAGAAAAGATCATAAATAGCCTTGTTAGGCAGGGGTATCGACGAAATGATCATAAGATAATACCTGGACTTTATGCAATTGGAGAACCTAAAGCTGAATCCAATGTCTTTGTCACAGCCAATTATAAACTTAGCTTTGATGCTCTAAGAGAGGCTCAGGTTAACAATTGTTGGGTCATGGTTCTTGATACTCATGGGATTAATGTATGGTGTGCGGCGGGAAAAGGAACATTTTCAACATCTGAAATTGTGAGAATGATAGGCAAGTGTCATTTGGGATCAATTATCAACCACAAAAAAATCATTGTGCCTCAGCTAGGAGCCGTAGGAGTGAGTGCTTATAAGGTCAAGCAAATGACTGGCTTTGATGTGGTCTTTGGACCGGTGCGGGCTGATGACATTGGTCGCTTTCTGGAAAATGACTTCTCTGCCACATCAGAAATGCGACAGGTCTCTTTTAACTTTATTGATAGGGCTATATTGGCACCCCTTGAGTTCATCCAGTCGCTCAAATACTTTGCAGTGGTCTTCCTTATGGTCTTCATAGTTGGGGCTTTGGGAAAGTATGAAATGTCTGATTTGGGTGCGTTTATACCATGTTTTGTCATGATTTTGTCTACGAATCTTATGGGAGCGATTGTCTTCCCCTTGATTTTCCCACTATTAAAAGGCGACTGGTTTACCACTAAGGTCTTGCCTTTAACGTTTATCTGGGGAAGCCTGTCAGCTATGGTTCTGAGTCGTATAGGAATTGGGATTTATGAAGTAGCGGGTCTAATTTTAATGGGAGCATCTCTGCTTGAAACCCATGCTCTTAACTTCACTGGAGCAACACCAGTGGCCTCTTATAATGAAACGAAAAAAGAAACCTTGACGGTTGTTCCATATTTAATTGCAGTCTATATTTTAGGTGTGGTCATCTATGCATTAGCTGTAGGGCAGGTGATAGGATGAAAATAAAATTTTACAAAGATAAGTGTATTAATTGTGGAATGTGCGTGGTTGTCTGTCCCCATAGAGTTTTTTTGATGAAAGCGGACGAGGCAGGGCATAATAAAGAGCTCTCAATAGCTATGGAAAAAGATTGTATTGAATGTGGAGCTTGTCAGATGAATTGTCCTGTTGGGGCCATTCAAATTGATACCGGTGTTGGCTGAGCTTTGGCCATTATTAATGGTAAACTCACTGGTAGTGAGTCCTGTGATTGTTAAAAAGCACCTTGGATAAAAACAAAGGGATGTATAACTTTACAAAAAATCCGCTTGAATCGCCTTGCTAATAAGGTGATTCAAGCGGATTTTTATTGACACATTTGCAAGTGCCTATTGTATAAATTAGTTTGGATTTTCTTTAATTTTTTGTGCCATTTCCTTACCCAGTTTAATGAGCTTTGTGAAATCATCTTTTTTCGGTGTATACTGGGCCTCGATAGACTCACCAACACGTTCCCATTTAACGCTTTGCGCAAAGGCATCAATGGCTTTTACACCGCCGCCACTCCAGGACATGTTTCCAAAGACACCAAGGTATCTGTTTTTAAGGCCTGTGTGGTCAAGTTTGTTTAAAACGGCTTCCATAGCAGGGAAGATATGTGAATTGTATGCGCATGATCCCAATATAACGCCCTTGTATCTCCAAATGTCACTTAGAATATAGGACAGGTGTGTTTTAGATGCATCGTAGACACGGACATTGCGAACGCCCTCTTCAGCTAAAATTCGGGCCACATAATCGGCCATTTTTGCTGTGTTGCCATACATGGTACCATAAACAATGACAACCCCTTCTTCAGCTTCGTAGCGACTCCATTTATCATAAAAGTTAACGATTGTTTCTGGCTTGGTTCTCCAAATCGGACCATGCGTTGGGGCAATCATTTTAATTTCGAGGTCGCTTAGGCGTTTTAGGGCTCTTTGAACAATTGGACTGTATTTAGCCACAATATTAGAGTAGTAGCGACGGATTTCGTCTTCGTAGTACTCAAGATTCACTTCGTCATCAAAAATACCACCATCTAGGGAGCCAAATCCACCAAAGGCATCCATTGAGAAGAGGATCTTCTCTGTCATATCATATGTCATCATTGTTTCAGGCCAGTGGATCATAGGTGTGATGTAGAAAGTCAGTTTATGGTGGCCAAGATCAAGGACATCCCCTTCTTTGATTTCATGGAAGTTTTTAGTGATGCCATAAAAGCCTTGAATAAAATCGAATGTTTTCTTGTTGCCCACAATTTTACAGTCAGGATATTCTGCAATAACCGCACGAATTGATCCAGAGTGATCAGGTTCCATATGGTTGACAATAAGGTAATCAACTTTTCTATCGCCAATGATCTCTTTTATTTTTGCAAGGTACTGTTCTGTCTTATTGAACTTTACCGTGTCCATAATAGCGACTTTGTCGTCATTAATCAGGTAAGAGTTATAAGTAACCCCTTTTTCAAGTGGCCAGAAATTTTCAAATAATGTTGTTTCGCGGTCGTTTATACCAATCCAGTGCAACTTATCCATAATAGGTACTCTGCAATCCATTATTCCACTCCTTGTATAAGATGATCCTTATGTAATTTCCTTCTCTACCGACCGATTAAAAAAAGCCGGTCTACTTGTCCGTATACCCTATTTTAGCTTGTCTAAAATTGGGATGGTATTACGCCCCTATTATAAACAAAAATAGTTAGGTTTTCTACAATATCAAGGGATGTTTTTAGAATATACAGATAAAAGCCGCTTGAATCACCAATCGGTGGGGTCAGCAAGCGGCTAAAAAATATTTGAATATGGTTGTGGTATTTAAACCTTTAGAATACGTGTGGCATTTAAAATGGCGAGTATTGCAACACCAACGTCTGCAAATATGGCCATCCACATGGTAGCGATACCAACAGCACCTAAAGCCATAACGGCCAATTTGATTCCGAGGGCAAAGACAATATTTTGCAAGACAATATTACGAGTGAATTTCGAAATATGAATGGCATCAGCAATCTTAGAAGGTTCATCGGTCATAAGGACAACGTCCGCTGCTTCAATAGCTGCATCAGAACCTAATCCGCCCATGGCAATCCCGACATCAGCTCTAGCAAGAACTGGGGCGTCGTTGACACCGTCACCAACAAAAGCCAATTTCCCGTCTTTCTTGTATTTGGCTTCCAGTTCTTCTACAGCATAGACCTTGTCTTCGGGCAAAAGCTCTGCTCTAAATCCATCTAGGTCAAGGGCCTTGGCTGTGAGTTCAGCAGCCGATCTGGTGTCTCCTGTGAGCATTTCAATATGCGATATATTATGATCTCTTAAGGCTTTAAGTGCCTTTTCCACATCAGCTTTAGGCAAGTCGGCAATTTGAATGAATCCCTTATAGACTCCATTTACAGCCACGTGAACAGCTGTGCCGAGTGTTTGTTTGTCAGCAAAAGTAATGCCTTCTTTTTTCATAAGTCGCTTGTTGCCTGCTAAAATCTCAAGTGTTCCGCTTATGGCTCGAACCCCGTGACCGGCAATTTCTTCGTAGCTTTCAATTTGGGTGTCATCAATATTGCCACCAGATTCCTTGATGATCGACTGAGCAATAGGGTGATTTGAGTGTGCCTCAGCAAGGCTTGCCCACTCGAGAAGTTGCTTGTCTGACACGCCGTCAACAGGTTGAAGTGATTCAACTTTGAACTGGCCTTCTGTGAGGGTGCCTGTCTTGTCAAAAACAACTGTTTTTAAGTTGTAAAGAGCATCTAGGTACTGACCACCTTTTATGAGAATGCCTTTTTTGGATGCGGCGCCAATACCGCCAAAATAGCCAAGAGGAATAGATACAACCAGGGCGCAAGGACAAGATACAACTAGGAAGATAAGGGCTCTCTTAATCCAAATGCTCCAAATCCCACCAAATAGAAGGGGGGGAATAATTGCTAATGCTAGGGCAGAGAACACGACAACTGGTGTATAGTATCTTGAGAATTTCGTTATAAAACGCTCTGTCTCCGACTTTTTAGAAGCAGATTGTTCAACGAGTTTCATGATACGTGAAACGGTGGATTCACTAAATGGTTTTGTAACCTCCACTGTAATGGATGCATTCACATTGACGGCACCACTCAAAACTTCATCCCCTTGTTCAACCAAGCGGGGGATAGACTCACCTGTTAATGCAGATGTATCAAGCGTGCTTTGTCCACTTAATACAATGCCATCAAGAGCAACCTTTTCTCCAGGTTTAACAAGAATTTTGTCTCCAACCATAACTTGCTCTGGGGCAACCACTTTTGTTTCCATGCCACTTATAATTCTTGCTGAGTCAGGCTTGATGTTTAATAGGCTTTTAATGCTTTTTCTTGAATTGTTAACGGCTCTGTCTTGGAAGGCTTCTCCCACTTCATAAAAGAGCATGACAGCAGCTGCTTCTCGCCATTCCCTTAGACCAAGTGCTCCAAGTGTCGCCACTGTCATCAAGAAGTTTTCATCGAAAAGCTGTCCGTTTTTCATACCTTTAAAGGCTTTAATAATAACAGGGTAACCTGCTATGACATAGGCAAGCAGAACCGTGGTTACAAGAAGCCCTTCATTTGATTTAAGTAGAAAACTTGATGCAAAAAGACCAAGTGCTGTAAAGAGTCGAGCCATTTGGAAATCAAATTTTGGCTTGTTATCGTCCTCAGTTTGAAGTTGTCCATCACTTAGGTTTCTAACGACAACATCTGGCTCATAGTGGTGAACAAGGGTTCGAATTTTAGAAGCTGTTTCATCAAGACTGTTGTGGGATTCAACTTCAGCAACAATCTTCTTGGACACAAAGTCAAGGTGACCGCTTTTGAGTTCGGGCATTTTCTGAAGGCCTGCATCGATTTTAGACGCACAGCTAGAACAGTCAAGACCCTCAAGGCCAAGTTCAAGGGTCATAGACCTTGATTGTTTCTTAGGAATCACATCCACATGGGGTTCCAGTTTCTTGACCAGTTTTGTGGTGTCGTCCAGAATTTCTTTTTCAGGCACACCAGATTTGGCCAATAGGGTGAGTTCTTTTGTAACAAAATTGAGTTCAGCGCTTTCAATAAGTTTGTGATTTTGCATGCCGGACTCAATTTTCTGTGCACAGGATGCGCAGTTTAATCCGTCTAGGGTAAATTGATATGTCATAGTAACACCTCTATATAAATAAGATAGACTATGCGCTTGTAAAAACTATTGTTGATTAGGCTAAGATTCTCCATGTTTACAAGGCATTCCGATATAAATATAAAACATTTGGGAAAAACAAAACGGAATACATATGAACAATTGCTCATATGATCAATTATAATGTAACATGTATTTTACTATTAATCAATAGACTCCCGAAAAAAAATAATTATATAAGTAACACAGTGCAGGGGGCCTGGATGGCTTTTGGTATAATAAAAAGAAAAGTCGTCAGAGAAGGTCCGACTTGGACTAGACCTGTGGTCGACCCATAAACATAAGTAATATCAAACATCAATAACAAGCATCAACATCAATATTAAACATCAAATATCGAGTTGATGAGATGATGGCCAAGAGTGGATTCAAAGTCCCTAATACGGTGTATAGTGACCAGTATATGTAGAGGTATGTATAGAAGAAAGGAAAAAAATATGTATTTAGATGATGTGCTTCAAAATGTTAAAGGATGGGCAAAAGAGGCAGGAAAAATACAAATGTCTTACTTCCGAAAGGCGAGCCTTCAGATAGAGTCCAAATCAAGTCAGGTCGATTTGGTGACGGAGGCTGACAAAAAATCAGAAGCCTATATATTAGAAGCGATAAAAAAAACTTACCCAGACCATAGCATACTGTCAGAAGAAACAGGTGTGACGGATAAGGCATCAAAGTATGAATGGGTGGTTGATCCTCTTGACGGCACAACAAATTTTGCTCAGGGAATCCCTGTGTTTGCTGTCTCTATTGCTTTAAAAGAAGAAGGGCATAGTGTGCTGGGGGTTGTTTACAATCCTGTTCTTGATGAACTGTTTTATGCTATCAGGGGCAAGGGGGCATATTTAAATGAGAGCAAATTATCTGTTTCTGCTAAAAATGAATTGAAACATTGTGTACTGGCCAGTGGGTTTCCTTACAGCCGTGCTACAAATTATGACAACAACGCTCTCCATTTTGGGCACATGGTGCCAAGGGTGAGAGGTTTAAGACGACTGGGTGCAGCGGCATATGATCTGGCAAATGTCGCGGCAGGTGTTATGGATGGCTACTGGGAGATGGGTCTAGGGGAATGGGATATTGCTGCAGGAAGACTTTTAGTCACTGAAGCGGGTGGCGAAATTCTAGAGTGGGAAGGCAAGACACCATGGGCAATTATAGCCGGAAACAAGGCGATTGCCTGCAAAATAAAAGAAGAACTTATACATGCAGAAGAAAAGAGGGATGGTTTTGAAAAGCTTTAGAAAAGAACTATGGTTTGATACAAGTACAAGAAGACAACTTATTAATATTACCCCTGAGGTCGAGGCCTGTCTTGAGGAAAGTGGCATTAAAGAGGGTTTGCTTCTTTGCAATGCCATGCACATTACGTCAAGTGTCTTTATCAATGATGATGAAGCGGGGCTCCATAGGGATTTTGAACGGTGGCTTGAAAAACTGGCGCCTGAAAAACCCTATAGTCAGTATGACCATAACGGATTTGAAGACAATGCAGATGCCCATTTAAAACGAACCATCATGGGACGTGAAGTCGTCGTGGCCGTTACAGAGGGTGCCTTAGACTTTGGGCCTTGGGAGCAGATATTCTACGGCGAGTTCGATGGGAAGAGAAGAAAAAGATTATTAATTAAAATCATAGGGGCGTAAAATCATCTTTGATTTATGAAAATGCGGGTATATAGATGTTAAGCTTGTTGCAAAGTGGGACTTTAATAAAGTGAAACTGTATGGACAGCTATATGTATAGAGAGAACAACATGAGAAAACTTTCAAAAGGAGGTTAACATGGACTGTAAATGGCTGCTTGAAACATCTGTACCCGTGCTCCAATTAAAGCAAGAAGCATCAGCGCTTGTTATAGAATTATGTAATGATGCCTTTTCGAACCTTGTTAATCTTGATTCAAACGACCTCATTGGCATGACAATACAAGATATTGTCGCTCAAAACGACCATTTAACTTGGTTGGATCGCTACAGGAATACTTCACTTGCACTGATTGAGGTCAATCAAAAGTGGTTTGAGGTGGAAATTATAAAATCAGAGGGTCTGGTGGCCTATGTTCACCATAATATTACCCCGCAGGTGGAACTCGATTCCAGCAATAAGGACCTTCGCACAAGACTAAACCAAATTCAGACATTGGCAAAAATCGGCGATTGGGAGCACAACTTCAAAACCGGTATCGAGTTCTGGTCAGATGAAGTTTATAAAATAATGGGCTTTAAAGACAAAACCATACAGCCCAACTTGGAAACCTTTATGCGCTTCATTCATCCAGATGATTTTGAAGAGGTTGAAGAGTCCCACAAGGCCATACAGGAAGGCAAGGGATACACTGTTGAGTTTCGCATTATAACCATTGAAGGTGAAACAAAATGGGTTGTAACTCAAGCCAAGGTGGATTTAGATGAGAATGGGTTCCCAATGCGTGTTTATGGGACCATGCAGGATATAACAGAAAGAAAGCGACTTGAGAAAAGAGTGGAGCAGGCCTTTACAGTGGCAGAAGATGCCCATCAGACAAAGAGCCAATTCCTAGCAACGATATCACATGAGGTTCGCACCCCGATTAATGGCATACTGGGGATGTCACAACTTCTAAAAGGGTCAAATCTTGATGAGGAACAAAGTGAGTATGTGGATGACATTATGTTTTCTGCAGATGCTCTTTTGAACATTATCGAAGACATACTTGAAATGTCAAAGATGGAATCTAATATTTTAGAAGCTGATATGGAAGAGTTTGATCTACATGTTTTATTAAGAAATATAGTCCGCATGTATCAACTCAAAAAGCATGGCAAGGCCATTCATTTTCTTCATAGAATTGATCCCAAAATACCACAATACGTGTGGGGGGATGCTACGAAAATCCAGCAAATTCTTATAAATATTTTAGGAAATGCATTTAAATTTACTGAGCAAGGGCGTATAAGTTTGACGGTGAAAGTCCTAGAGGATGATATTAACCAGTGTAAAATTGCCTTTGAAGTAGAAGACACCGGCATTGGTATATCGGCTGAAATGCAAAAAGACATTTTTAACAGATTTCATCAAGGAGACCCCAATATACAGAATAGGTATGGGGGATCAGGGCTGGGACTTGCCATATCAAAAAACTATGCGGAACTCATGAAAGGGTATTTGCTTGTAGAAAGCGAGCTTGACAGAGGCTCTAAGTTTACGCTTGCCTTATCTCTTGAAAAAGCCAACAAACTTGATTCTGACAAAGATGTCTCAGTGTTTCATTCAAAAATTAAAGCCATGCATGTAAGGGTGCTGGCTGTTGTTGACGATGAAATGAGCAGGAATCATCTAAAAAGTATTCTTGTAGAACGCTGTGGTTTTAAAGTGGATTTTGCAGAAGACTTAAATTCGGTCATTCAAGCCTTTGAACACAACACCTATCAGTTTCTTGTTATGGACACATTTTTAACAGACCAAAGTGATGTGTATATTGCTAGAACCATTCGAGAAAGTCTTAAGATGGATGGACTAACCCTTCCGATTATTGCAGTTACAGGAGACGGCAAGGAAGAAAACAAAAAAGCACTTATAAAGGCTGGTGTGAATCACTTGATTGAAAAACCAGTCAATGAAAGTGTGTTTATGGAAATAATCCATCAAATTCTAGATGTTTCCGCAGTTAAGAGACGCTCGAAGTCAAGACCAGGTTACAGGTATATAAAAGTTGACCAACTTGGAAGGAAACGTTTGGAAATAGGAAAGCAAGTCTTTGAAAATGGAATTAATGCCACTATAAGTGGTAGCCAGGACAAGGTTTCAAAAATACTGTCAGCGTCGGCACCCCTCAATATTTTAGTGCTGAGTCATGAAATAGATGAGATTGACGATGTGATCAGCAATTTTGGAACTGAGGACATTTGCGAAAGTTTGGAGCTAATAAAATCAGCACTGCTAAATGATGACACAGTTGGAATAGAAGTTATCGTGACAGATTTTATGGATGAGTACCAATGCTTTGTAGATGAACTACAGGAATTTATCAATGATTTGCCTGCTGGTGCATAAAACTTTAGATAAAAAATTAACGAAGCTTGCAATATCTATTTGCGTAATATATCATATTGATAAATTAATTGTATGCCAAATGCAATAAGTAGGACGTCAATAAATCTCCCAAACGATTCATATTTCATCCTACTGATGCTTTTTATAACGGCTTAACGGCCGTTATTTTTTTACATAAATGAAAGTGTCTACAGAAAAACTTGCATACACACCGCTTTGGCGTGCACAAAAATGAATGAATAATTTTGTATATAATAACCAAAGTCTTTTCCTTCTTATTTTGTGGAAATGTACGATTTCTGGTACAATAACTCCGGACGGACAAATAAATGGACGAGGAGTGATTGGCTTGTTAAAGGCCTACAAAGGTCATGTTGTGTATACAGCATCACCAGAAGCATTCACGGTCATCGAAAACGGCTATATAGTTGTTGAAAATGGCATAGTGAAAGCGGTAAGTCATGAAATGCCAAAAGAACTAGACCAGAGTCAAGTTGTAGATTACGGGGATCGACTAATTATGCCTGGTTTTGTTGATTTGCACTTTCATGCACCGCAGTATCCTAATATTGGATTAGGACTGGATAAAGAGTTATTGCCGTGGCTTGAGGATTACACATTCCCAACTGAAGCAAAATTTGCGGACACAGATTTTGCAGATCGCGTATACCGAAAGGTTGTACATGAACTTTTAAGGCAGGGAACAACACGTGTGGTACTGTTTGCTACAATTCATCTTGAAAGCTCTAAGCTACTAGCCCGGATTTTGGACGAGTCTGGTATAGGCGCTTATGTGGGTAAGGTGAATATGGATAGGAATTCATCAGAAATACTCATTGAGAGCACTGAAAATTCACTTCGTGATACAGAAGCTTTCATAAATGCCTTTGAAGGTGTGTCTGATCGCGTTAAGCCGATTATCACACCTAGATTTGTGCCGACATGTACTCCAGAGGTTATGGAGGGGCTTGGACAATTGGCTAGGAAATACAATGTGCCTGTTCAATCTCATATCAGTGAGAATCTTGGTGAGGTCAAATGGGTATCAGAATTACATCCTGAATTTAAGGACTATGCATCTGTATATGATCATTTTGGACTATTAAATGATCAAACAATTATGGCACACTGTGTTCATAATACAGATGATGAAATTGGAATGATGGCAGAGCGTGGCACTTTTTCGGCTCACTGTCCGAATGCAAACTACAATCTTTCAAGTGGTATTATGCCTGTTCGTAAGTTCTTAAGTGCCGGTGTTCAAGTTGGTCTGGGTACAGATGTTGGCGCGGGTCATAAGGTTTCCATTGCCCAGGTTATGTCACAGGCTGTACAGGGCTCTAAAATGGTATGGCAAATGGTTGATAATAGCCTTGCACCACTGACCACTTCCGAGGTTTTCTATATGGCAACCAAGGGTGGCGGTGCATTTTTTGGTAATGTAGGTAGTTTTGAGCCAGGGTATGAGTTTGACGCTCTGGTTATTGATGATAAGTCGCTTCAAATTGAACTGGAAAGATCAATCGAAGAGCGGGTTCAGCGCTACATTTATTGTGGTGATGACAGAAACATTAAAGCACGTTTCGTAAAGGGACAAGAAATTCTTCTCAATCAATCAGAATGAGCTTAAATTGACAAGTTTTTATGGGATGGTGTTTTAACAGAAAAGTGAACCATGCAGCCTCCAAGGTAAAGCCTTTAATCCAGAGTGGTTATAAGGCAACCTTGGAGGTTTTTTGCGATTTCACCAAGAAATATTAAGGCCATACTTTAATTCTGAACAAAGTTTAATTGTAACTAAAATGTATTCCAAATGTGGTCATTTTATTGTAGTATGTGTATAGTTAAAATGATTGAAACTGAGGTGTGTACATGTTTTTAATTATGGGTATACAGGATAAGACAAAAACAAAAAGGATTTCTAGTCCTTTGCCTTGCCATATTTGTGATGGAGACAAAGGCTTTGAAGTGAATGACCGATTTAGTTATTTTCACTTATTCTTTTTACCAATTTGGACCTGGGGTCACAGATTCACCCTAAAGTGCTCCAAGTGTGACACCCACTACAACTTGAAAGAACAAAGCAAGTTAAACTTGAAGGATATAGGGTCTGGTTTGAGTTACTGGGATATTGAGCCGGTCAGCATACCAAATGCTTATACAATGAATACTTGTAAAAAATGTGGATATCATTTAGAAGACGATTTTGATTACTGTCCAAAATGCGGTATGAGTTTAGAAAAGTAAGAAGAGTGACTATAGTCCTATTTTATAGAACAACCTTGCATTTTATGGCGCTATTCGCTAAACTTGTATAGTAGAAATGGATATGTGACGACAATAGCACACCTGTTGAAAAGCAGGGCCGCAAAGCCGTGGATCTAAGGGAATAAAGTCCTATGATTGCCAGGTTGCCGAATCATGATTTTGGTAGATTCAGGCGTCTGGGGCATTCCCGACGCCTTTTTTAGATCGATTACCCAAACATAAATTCGTGCTATCTGTATGATTTATTATAAGTCATAATGTCATTTATTTGGGTATTTGGAAGTGGGCGAAAAATGAAAATACTTATTGCAGATGATTCAAAGTTTATGCGCCATTTGATACGCTTAAACGTTGAGAGTCTTGGGCATACGGTGGTTGCTGAAGCCGAGAATGGTGTCCAAGCTGTTGAAGGATATTACAAGCATCATCCTGATGTTGTGTTCATCGATATGATCATGCCCCAAATGGGCGGATTAGATGCAATTGTATCCATAATGAGTTATGATAGCGATGCCAAAGTGATTATGTGTTCTTCTATGGGACATGCTTCTTATATAAAAGAAGCCATAGTTAGGGGTGCTCGCGACTTTATTGTCAAGCCCTTTAATCCTCAAAAGATTAAAGAGGTCTTGGGCAAGCTTGAAGATAGTTAACAAGATTCATATTCGAATCACACCATTATATTGGCATCTGCGCCCCCATGCAGATGCCGCTTTTTTTTGCTGTTGATTAACATTGAAAGTTTATTTTAGATGCCACTGGGGTGTTATCATGAGAAGACAGGACATATGGAAGGATAAACGGTATTATAGCTATAATGCCTATATGCGAAATAGACACTCCCAAAAGGTTGGGAAACTATCCCTAAACGCGGGCTTAACATGTCCCAATAGAGACGGCACAATAAGTCGTGGCGGATGTATTTTCTGTAGTGAAGATGGATCAGGGACGTTTGCTGGATGTAAAGAAGACACGATAGTCGATCAGATTTCCAGTCAAAAGCGCCTGCAAAGTGGAAAATGGAAAGTTAAGAAGTATATCGCCTATTTGCAAAGCTACTCCAACACCTATGGTGATGTGGATGAACTCAGAAGAATCTACTTTGATGCCATATCTGATGAAGACGTGTGTGGTCTTGCCATTGCAACCAGACCTGACTGCCTTGGTGATGATGTCCTGGATTTACTGGAAGAGTTAAATGGAAAAACACATTTATGGGTTGAACTAGGACTTCAAACCGTGAATGAAGAGACGGCCACATGGATCAATAGGGGGTATTGTCTTGATGTCTTTGATCAAGCCGTGAGAAAATTAAAGCAAAGAGGTATCGAGTTTGTGGCCCATGTTATTTTCGGGCTGCCTGGAGAAACTCAAGAAGACATGCTTAAGACCATTGAGCATTTAAAAGTTCTTGGGGTGAATGGTGTGAAAATTCACTTGCTTCATATTATTGACGGTACAAAGTTAAATGAAATATATGAGGTAGAACCATTTCCTGTTTTGAAAAAAGAAGAGTATATAAACTTGGTGGTTAAAGCACTGGAAAGACTGCCAGAAGATGTGGTTATTCATAGACTTACAGGAGATGGAGCAAAAGAAACCTTGGTTGCACCTAGGTGGCCACTTCATAAAAGATCGGTTCTCAATGGAATTGATAAAAGGCTCAAAGAACTGGACACATGGCAGTCAAAAGAATGTGTATATGAATAGGTAAAAGATAGAGCGTAAAAATAAAGGCTGATATTTCTCAATAAGAGGAAATATCAGCCTTTTGATTTGATTATTAAATCAGGCGCTTGCAAAATTACAGATCTATTGCCTTCGCCATGCCATATATAGAATTTCCGATTCTTAAATATCAATATATGCATGGCGAGGGTTCTTGAATGATATTTGACAAGTCGCTCAAATGAAAGCTAATTGGAATAATCGCTTCATTTATTGGCCATTCACCTCACGGATGATGCCCATTGGAGTTTGTTCGTGGTCTTGACCCAGTGGGTTGTCTTTGAGTATGCCTTTGATTTTTGCCTTATCCAGGGACTTGTTTGAAACGCCGAGGATAACCCCGTCAATATCGTTGATGTCAACAACAGCCACATCACATCCTAATGTTTGGCTAATTTCCTCAGCCACCTTGTCGGGATGTGCTGGACCAAGAACAACATATTGGTTGTAAGGCGGTATTGTGTTTGGTGTAGGACCATCAATAGACTGAGCCTTGTAGCCAGCGATTTCATAAAAAACGCCCTTGCGACCAAACGGTTTTGTTATAGCGCTGCCGGCTGCTGCCATAAGGATACGGAAAATACCACACTCGCGAAGGGCCATTTCCATTGTTTCTGGCATGCCAAGCCCAATTCCAGCAGGTGTTTTCGTAACGTGGTTTGAAAGAAATCTGGCAAGTGGCCTAGGGGTAATATCCTTTAGTGGGATCGCTCGCCCCTGGGTGATGGCCACGATTTTTTCAGATACGAAAAGCAAATCACCCTCTTCAAGAGCATCGGAAGCGTATTTTGTAACAACGTCCATAAGTTTATCGTCTCGCATAACCACATGTGTTTTGAGTGGAATACGTAAGTATTTTTTATTGTCGTATTGAATTTCTGGTTTCTTTTCTTTTCGCGCCATAGTCGGCCTCCGTTCTGTAGCTTATATAATCTGTACTTATTATAACAGAAACTTGGGCGTTCACGGAATCATATATCGTGATCGGCCAAGTTTCAATAAGTTTATATTTGGATTTGCAAGCAATGACTATATGGTTAAATCGACAACAAAAATACCTGCTATGCAATCATCAATATAAATAGGCACTGATGTCGTAATACAAAACTCATTGGTGATTTGAGAAATATAGGGTTCAGAGTGATATGGATGACCTTTAATGGCTTCTGTATAAAAAGGTCTATAAGAAACATCAACTGTGGTGCCCTTCATACTTGGTTCGGAAAAAGAGATTCCAATACCCTTTGAATTGAGAACGGCGACAAATTCATAAGCTGGGTTCCTCGATTTAAACTCTGCTAGATTATCCCCAGTTAAGTCGTTTAAGGTCTTAATTGATCCAGACTGAATATAGGCTTTGATGGATTCGGTAGTGGATTGAACCTCAGCCTGAGTTTTGGTGTCAGTTTTAAGCCCTTTTTTATAGTCGTCAACAATGTTCATGAGTTCACCAGAGACACCGTGGATGTCATCAAGTGAAGAGGACATATCAGATATACTGGCACTCTGCTCCTGGGTAAGGGCCGCAGCTTCTTCAACGTTAGAAGTGACTTCTTGTGCCCCTGTGGCAACACCTTCAACTAGTTGGAAAATCTTATTGGTGTTTGAGAGTTGAGATTGGCATAGGTCTTTAATCGTATCAATCGATGTAATGGTTTGGGAAACGGTGTCGGTGACATCTCCAAGCATTTGATTGGACGTGTCAGCAAAGGCTATACTTGACTTTGATTTATCCACTAAGGTCTCAATACGATCAGATATTTTCCTTGTTTTACTGGAGACTTGTGTGATGATTGTTTTTATGTTCTCGGTAGACTCACTTGACTGTTCGGCAAGCTTGCGGACTTCTTCAGCAACAACAGCAAAGCCACGACCAGCTTCACCGGCACGAGCGGCCTCAATCGAAGCATTAAGGGCAAGGAGGTTGGTCTGTTCGCTTATGGCAGTTATAATTCCGATTATTTCCTCAATGCTGGTCATAGAGGCACTTAGATCCTCAACTTCACGGGAAATTTCTAGATTTTCATTGGAACTTTCTTTCATAATATCAATTATGGACAAAGAGTTGTCTGTGTTTTTCGAAATGGTCTCACTCATTTTTTGAGCGTATTCACTAAGAAGCTCAGACAGATCGGTTATCTGATTAATTCCTTCAACCATCGTCCCTGCATCGGACTGGGTATTTGCTGATTTTTGAGAAATACCATCTATGGATCCAGCAATATCCGTAACGTTGTCAGCAACATTCTCAAAAGAGATGGAGAGTTGGTTACCGGTTTCCTTGATAGTCTTGATGGAGGATGCTAATTTTTCGCTGGTCATTAGCATTTTTCCAATCATAATCTTCATGTCTTTACTCAAGTGATCAATTGATTGACCTAAAGATGCAAATTCACTTGTTACTTGTTTTGGAAGTGCGGCTGTGACGTGGCCACTTGCAATGGCGTCAATATACTTTGAAGTCATTTTTAACTGTGAACGAATAAGACCTATGAGTATAATTGTACTGACCTGACTTAGGACGATGGCTCCAAGCATCTTAGAGACAAGACCGTAGTCTTTCATTAAAGACAAGACGCCAGTGATAAGAATGCCGTTTAGTGCAAGTGTTAATGCGAACCTTATAAGTAATCCAGATTTGTTTCTCAAAACGCTTCACCCCTTCATTTTTATTCCAATTTAAGAATTCAACACATTTAGGGGGAAACCCTTTTTATATGACTGTCTTTGATGGCATTAAAAAGGAAGGATAAATCGCATAGATTTATCCTTCCTTTTTGGTTTCTACATTTCTAGTTTCTACATTAAATCCAACTGCGAGCAAATGTTTATTTGCCAACAAGGCTGCGTAAATGTTCTTTAATATCATTTGATGCAAATGAAGCTTCGACACTTTTAAGATATATATCAGTAAAAATATCCTCATTAAAGTCAAAGTTTTTTGCCAAATGCTCGTACTCTTCTGTTTGTGTAATATTCGATACGGTCATATTGTCAGTGTTAATCGTAACAAATACATCGTCTTTATAGAAATCGCCAATTGGATGTTCTGCATAAGATGGAACAGCCTTGGTGTGCAGATTGCTCACCGGGCACATTTCAAGTGGTATTTGTTTTGATTTAACAAGAGCATAAGACGATGGAACATTCTTACAAAATAGTCCGTGACCAATTCGCTCTGCATGAAGGAGCTCAATTGATTTTTCAACATTTTCGCCAATACCTGTTTCGCCAGCGTGGACAGTAATGTGATACCCGTAGTCCTTTGCAAGATCAAAAGCGGCCTTGTGAAGTTCTGGTGGATAGTCGTGTTCATTGCCTGCCAAATCAACAGCAACGACGCCCTTACCTAAGAATTTACGACCTGACTTGACAACTTCTATACTGTGTTTGACATCTTCATGACGCATACAGCATAGAATCAAATTCGCATAGATGCCGTATTTTTCAGGGGCTGTGCGTATAGCACTTAAAACACTTTCAACAATTTCGTCAAAAGTGAGACCCTTAGCCATATGGAGTCGGGGGGCAAATCGAATTTCGATATATTTGACGCCATCCTCCGCCACATCACTTAGAAGTTCGTCAGTGATTCTACGAATGTTGTCTCCATTTTGCATTACAGCATTAGGCAGTGCAAATCTTTCAAGATAAACCTTTAGAGAGGGACAATCATCAGGAACCTGTAAATAGGCTTTTAGATCTTCAAGGTTGTACGTGGGCAGTTCAATGCCATCCTGCTTTGCAAGTTCAAGTATGGTTTCAGGACGAACACTCCCGTCCAAGTGACAGTGTAATTCTACTTTTGGTAACATCTTTAAATTCGTCATTTAATCACATCCTCAAAGTAATCTCGGAACATTATATACTGTTTTATACCAAATGCCAAGGTCATTATTGATAAAATTATATGAATAGTCAAAGGAGAAACACCGAACGTTCGGTAAAATAATATGCATTTTATATTAAATATATATAAAAAGTATTGGAAAAACCTATTCATATAATTTGTCCTCTAGTAAGATGGGGGCATAGTGGTATAAAATTATAGTGGTTTAGGAGAGTAAAACCGAATCCAATTATACGGAGGAATATTATGAAAAAAAGAATCATAGCATTAACGGCTGCCCTGGGACTCCTGTTTTCCAGCATAAGTTTTGGAGATGTTCCATTAGAGCTGAGTGCCTTTAACAGCCAAGCGGTTATAGATGGTCATGCTTTTCAAAATGAAGGCTTACAGTATCCATTCTTGTATGGTAGTGAAAAAGTTTATATGCCTCTTGACTACCAAACCTTAAGAACGCTTGGATATTTGAGTTCGTGGGATGACAGCAACAACACCTTTAAAATTTATACATCAACAAATAAAACATACAATCTAAGAACATCAGAGGTGAAGTGGACAAATGCTCAAATATCAGCAGTTCAATCGACGGCATCTTTGAACTTCATGGAAGAAAAAATGATTGAAAAGAGCTTGGTTGAGGCCAATGGCATACTTTACTTAGAACTTTCTGATAAGGTACTTGAAAGCCTGGACTGGGCTGCGGCCTACCATCCGTTTTTAGGTCTTCAAATGAGTGTGGTAGAAAACAGCGCTGACTTGGTGTCCCTTGATGATGCTGACATTGCATATTATGATGGTCTTGCTCGTTTTATGATGACAAGGAACAGTGCCTTGACTTACAAAAAGGCGGCGGAGTATGCAAAGTATGTGAAGGAATCATCCTTAGAATATGACATTGATGAGATCTGGATTATGGCTATGCTTTGGCAGGAAAGCTGGTATGATGAGAACTGCGAGTACAAGGGCGCCTTGGGTCTAATGCAAATCATGGAGTCAACTGGTCGTGCTCTAGGTCTTTCAAGAGATCAGTTATTTGACCCCCAGTTGAGCATTAAATATGGCACAAAATACTTACGAGACCAAATGAATGCTTTTGACAACAATTTGGATCTTGCAACCCTAGCTTATAACCAAGGGCCAGTACGTGTGCAAAAGGGAACATACCGAACTTGGTATCTCGAAGAGGTTAAAGAGAAATATGCCGTGATTGAGAACTGGCTGATTCAAGAGGGCATTGATTTAACGGCCCTAGCTGAGTCTGGTGGTGACGCTGGTGACGCTGATGAAGATAGTCCAGAGTAACCTAATCTATTAGGCACAGACTCTAAACAAGTAGGATTTTATATTAAAAATATCAATAAATCCCGGTAGGCTTAAATGTAAGCGTTTACCGGGATTTTTATATTTCCAAATTTGTTTGCACTAAGGATCGTCTAAGTTTATCGTCCAATCGGTAAGATAATGTATAAAAACATGATGAGGATTGAGAAAACCAGGTTTATGATAAGCCCCCTATTATACTGATCTCCTTCGCGCTTCATTCTAAGGGAGTTCATATAAAGGCCAACAGAGCAAACAATCATTTCAACCAGAGAAGCCACAAAGGCTGTCGTTAGCAGGTCAGCCCGCCAATAGCCACGTTTATAAAAGTTAAAATAAATATCAAGATTGTATTTGGCCTCGGGCCGTGCTTCCACAATAAGTGCAATGATTGCCAAGGTCATAAACCATGTGATCAAGCCTAGAATGGGAACAGTCTGGACAATTCGGTCTCCACCATGTCGCCTATTGTTCTCATAAGAATAGAACATATCCTCAAGTTTGCTTCGTCCCTCGCTTTCAACCGTCTTCTTAAGAGCTTCTGACTGTTTGCGGTTTATAAAATTGTTGAGCTTGAGTTTGTCGGAGTTATCAAGGTCAATAAACTGAAGTCTTAAGTCGTGTTGAATCATTGAATTAGAGACCTGGTCACAGGCCACAACCTTAGATTTTATATCCATGGTTTCTCCATTTTCAAGGTCAAGATGAATATTGACTTCCGTGTCAAAAGGTATACGTTCTTCAATAATCCCCCGTAGGCCTGTGGCGCTGATATTCTTTAGTAGAATCACTTTCTTGCGGTTGAGATACTCATATGTGACATTTTTAAGTATGTGTAGCCTGTAAGTGTTTCGGCGCTGAATTTTCTTAGGTGAAGATATTTTCGAAAAAATAACGACTGATTGCCCATCTATGCGCTTGCGTTCAAGCACCATCACTTTCATGGTGTAGGCAGCTTTCTTTTTTTCTTGTTCTCCTTCTGTGACATCAAAAGTAACCTCTAGCTTGTCATTAGGATGTAGAGGATAATAGTTGCCTTCAAGGATAGGGGCTATAACTGTGAAGCTGTCATTCGTATATCCCTTTTCAACAAGGGTCTTCAGTTTTCGAGTGTCGCCATCTTCTTCGCGAATGGATAGTTCGACTTGTTTGCCAGGTTTTAAAGTATCTTGAAGATCCATAATCTACCTCCCTTTAAATTGATACCCGAAAAACATATATATTCAACAGGTTCACCTAATTATACCAAAGTATGGCGATTTTTATGGAATAGATGTTTAGATTTTGTTATAATATTCTTTAGAAGGATAAATTGCATAATACGGCGAGCTCAATGGATTCGTTGGTAAGTGTAAGATTTTATCGTTCAACGGCAATGGTGTTTAAGATAACCATTGTTATTCCAGCACGAAGGGGGGTCCATAATATGCAAGGTACAGTAAAGTGGTTCAATGCTGAAAAAGGTTTCGGCTTTATTGAACGTCAAGAAGGCGATGATGTATTCGTACATTTCAGCGCTATTCAGACTGATGGTTTCAAGACTCTTGAAGAGGGTCAAGCTGTTGAGTTTGATATCGAAGAAGGCCCAAAAGGCTTACAAGCAGCTAATGTAAATGGTCTTTAGGGACAATAATACATAGTAGCGTAGTGGTGAGAAGATGATTGTTTTGAGTGCTCCGGGGGGATACTCAACGCAATCATCTTTTTCGTTTTGGAATTGTTTTAAAATAAATACAAAAAAATAAAGGGAAACGATTTCGCTTGTCGAAATTTAACTTTATAGTAAGTTGCAGACCTCTCTATCTCATCTTACATATACTATTGGATCACACCCCGGAAACGGGGTGTCTTACTGTCAATACAATCTCGATATCTTGGTTTTGTTGACAGTCATGCAAGAAAAATGGCCTATAAAGTTTTGAGATGACTCAAAATTTTATAGGCCATTTTATATGTCTTTTAGTCTATAGTTGCGACCTGTGGTGTGAGGTCATAAATAATATCTTTACGCTCAACAATAATTTTGCTCTTTTGCATGAGGTCTTTATCGCCATTAATATGATCAAGCAATTCCCGCGTAGGGTTAATTGCCACAGGGTGTCCAACCAGACGCATCATAGACAAGTCGCCATTGGTATCGCCGTAGGCATAAGAGTGCTCAAGAGCAATGCCGTACTGCTCCACAAAAGCATGTATCACACGATTTTTACTGTCAGCATCCCAATTTGGGATGACTTCCCCTGTAAAAGTCCCATCAGGATTAAGAAGATACTCCGTGCCCTTGTAGTCTTCTACGCCGTATTTATGGGCCATTCTAGCAACGAGGTGTTCAGGACTGCCTGATATGAAAAACACCTTATGCCCTTGTTTTTTATGCCATTCGATTTGATGGCGGGTGTAAGTGTAAACCTGGTCGCCTTTTAAGTTTATGACCTGCTGAGAGATGAACTGAATCTCTTCTTTTTTTAGTCCACGCAGGGAATCCACATAAATTTCAGCGAGCTCCTCCATATAGTCTTCATATTCGCCCACGCGTTCTTGCCACTCCTTGTAGGTGTGTTTTACATGAGAGTGCCAAAGAGCAGGGTCGATAACTTCATATTTAATAAGCTTTTTGAAGTGTTCAATCATCAAAGAATCTCTATAAAGCGTACCATCAATATCGAAAAAAGCTGCAACGTTGTTCATAATATTCCTCCATTCTCCCATTTCCCGCTGGAAATAGGTGATTTTTAAAATTGTATCTGTATTTGATCCAGATTGCAAGCTGAATTAAAAATATTCAAGAAGTATTTAAATTTTCATTGTATTATCATTTACAAGTTTCAGAGCAAACATATTTGGTATAAATATAATATCCAAAGTAGATCGTTTTAATCGTTATGATTGTCGGCCACTACATAAACATGTGACTAGGGGGATACAGGGACATAAAATCGGAGGGTGGTGCTTCTTATGTTGTATATTTTAATCGCTTTACTAATTACGGCAATCATCGGGTACTGTGTTGAAACTTTGAGAATGAAGCTGACAATCGAGCGGGTTAAGAGAACATCTCGAGATATGGCACACTTCATTGATGAAATGATCGTGGGTGTGGATGATATTGATATGTTTCTTATCAATAGTTTGCGTCAGAAAATTACAGCAGAATATTTGAAAACGAAAAGAATTGATGATTTTAAGATTTATAAGAATGGCTCAAGACGCATTCGCGTTGCTTTTAGGGTTAAACTGGCAGTACAGAAGATGGACATCTACATTGGCAGAAGTTATCATAGGACAGAAGAAATATCTCTTGATTATCTAGAAGATATGAATATTAGTGAAGTTCTTTAGACGATATTGTTTAAAGTCTTTATTGAGGGGTAATACTAGAATAACAAAGTTGGAACTCCTTCCTTTGCGAAGGATTCTTATAAAAGCGATAGCAAGGACGTAATAAGGGACGTAGGTCCATTTTAAAAGAACAAAAATCGATACTATGAAAGACATGGTAAAAAATTAAGTGTTAATGATTTTTGTAAGGATTCGATCAAAGTAATACCATTTGCTCGAAATAATCGTAGGAGGTATGCTTATCGAAAAGGAAAGTATAAACAAAACTGAATATGAAAAACAAGAACGTGCTTGTTATTGCTGACGAGACATTCAAGAGTGATTAGCTTGAATGTCTCGTATTTTTTTGCGCTTTTAGTGGAAAACAAGTCTGGTATGACTTGTAAAAGTCATGGATTTCGAACAATAAAACGTACTGGATATACCTAAATAATTTACATTTCAGTTTGAACAAAATGAACAAAATGACCAAAAGCGAATCTACTATTGATATTAATTTGTCAATGTTACTATAATAGACGTGAATACATATTCATACATATGTTTGGAGGAGGAAATTAAATGAACAAGAAATTAATGGCCCTAGGTCTTACTGCTGTGTTAGCAGTATCGATGCTTGCTGGTTGTTCAGCGCCTGCAGAAGAGCCTCAAGCTGAGGAAACTCAAACGGAAGCACCTGCAGAAAACACTGAAGAAACAACAGAAGAAGAAACAGCAGAAGAAGAAACAACAGAAGAAGAAACAACAAGTGAAGAGTCTTCTGAAGAAATGACTGAAGAAGGCATGTACGAAGACGGTTACTACTTTGCTAAAGAAGATGAGTTCAGCGAAAAGAGTGGCTGGAAGTACACAGTTATGCTTGAAGTTAAAGATGGCAAGATTGTAACTGTTGACTGGAATGGTGTAAGCAAGGACGCTGGCGTTTCAAAAGAAGAAGCATCAAAGTCTGGCGCATACGGCATGGTAGAAAAGGGTGGCGCACAAGCACCTTGGTTCGAACAAGCTGAAAAAGCTGAAGCTTTCCTACTAGAAACACAAGATCCAACAGACATTCAGTATGCTGATGATAACTATCATACAGATGCTATTTCTGGTGTTTCTATTGGTGTTTCTCCAATGTTCACACTGGCTCAAAAGGCACTTGAAGAAGGTCCAAAAGAAATGGGTCCTTACAAAGATGGTGCATACCATGCTGAAGAAGCAGACTTCTCTGAGAAATCAGGTTGGAAGAGTACAGTGGACATCACAGTTCTATTCGGTAACATCGAATCAGTAAACTGGAATGCAGTTCACAAAGATGGCGGCGAAGGTAAAAAGACTGTTTCTATGAATGGCGAATACGGCATGGTAGAAAATGGTGGCGCACAAGCACCTTGGCATGAACAAGCAGCAAAGGCAGAAGCACACCTTCTAGCAACACAAGACCCAACTGATATCCAGTATGCTGATGACAACTATCATACAGATGCAATTTCAGGTGTATCAATTGGCGTTTCTCCACTATTCACACTAGCAGAAGAAGCTCTAAGCACTGCTAAGTAATTTGAGAATTTGTTAAATCATAGGCCTTGGATCTCCGGGGCCTATTTTTCGTGAAAGGTAAAGTCCAGGCATGAAATTCCAAAGAAGCACAAAAGCAAACAAAGTTTATTTTTGTGCTTCTTTGGAATTTCATATCTGGCGCGCCTCGCGACAGAAGCAATCGAAGATTGCTCTGTGAGGTAAAAATAAGAAGAATGCTGGGTAAGAAAACAGATGTACTGAAGAGAGACAAAAGCAAACAAAGTTTATTTTTGTGCTTCTTTGGAATTTCATATCTGGCGCGCCTCGCGACAGAAGCAATCGAAGATTGCTCTGTGAGGTAAAAATAAGAAGAATGCTGGGTAAGAAAACAGATGTACTGAAGAGAGACAAAAGCAAACGAAGTTTATTTTTGTGCCTCTTTGGAATTTCATATCTGGCGCGCCTCGCGACAGAAGCAATCGGAGATTGCTTTGTGAGGTAAACTAAAAAGTGAATTTAAATTCGAGAAAAATAAAATCAAATAAGGTGTCCTATGAAGAAAATAATGAGTATATCACTGGCCCTCTTGCTACTCCTGGCAGGATGTACAGCACAAGATAAAAATACAAATACAGAAAAATCAACTGAAACAGGTCATCAAACTCAAAAGCAAGAAAATCATGAAAAGAAAGACTCATATGAACGCTCTGAGTTTGTACTTGGAACGATCGTGACCGTAAAGCTTTTTGAAGATGGTTCAGAAGCCATACTCGATAAGGTCTTTGAACGTATGACAGAAATTGAAAACCATATGAGTTTCAATTCATCACAAAGTGAAGTTATTAGTATCAATGACGCAGCGGGGAAAAACCCTGTTCAAGTATCAGAAGATACATATGACGTCATAGACACAGCCATTAAATTTGCAAGTCAGTCAGAAGGTCAGTTTGATCCGACCATTGGTCCACTGGTTAAGCTTTGGGGCATTGGGAGTGAAGGGGCAGCTGTGCCATCTGATAGAGATAGAGAAAAAGCACTAGAACTAACAGATTGGAATGAAGTTGAATTAAATGGGTATGAGAAAAGTGTATATCTGAAAAAGGAAGACATGATGCTTGACCTTGGTGCAATAGCCAAGGGATACGCCTCCGATGAAGTTGTAAGAATTCTTAAAGAGGCCTCTGTTTCCAGAGCCATTATCAATCTGGGGGGGAATGTTTATGCTTATGGAGAAAAGGCAGATGGGTCCCCTTGGAGAATCGGTATTCAAAATCCGTTTTCAGCGAGAGGGGAATACATTGGCATAATTGAACTGAAGAATAAATCTGTTGTCACATCAGGAATTTATGAAAGATTTTTTGAAGCAGATGGCAAAAAGTATCACCATCTCCTCAATACTGAAACAGGATTTCCAATTGAAAACGAATTGGCATCTGTCACTATTATTTCAGAGAGTTCCATAAACGCTGATGCCATGTCCACGATACTTTTTTCAGAAGGCGTTGAAGGCGGACTGGCTTATTTAGAAAAATACCATCCAGAAGTGGATGCTGTCTTCATAACAAAGGATAAAGATGTTTATTCAACGGATTTGTCTGAGTATGAAGTCAAATGGACAGATGCGTCATTTGAAATTAATTAGATGAGTCTCTTGCAAAATCACAAAAGAGGTCACCGCGAAATAATATATATAATCTCATGATGACAGTGTGATGATATTTTGTAAGACGCGCAGGTGATCCTATGACCTAAATGTACAAAAGTCATCTCAATTGACCAAAAGCGCCTAAAACGTTTGAAATCAAATGAGGTATGATAAAATTTTCCTGAACTAATGTTAAACTATTAACGGCTATTTTTTATTAAGGTTGGGTGAGTAAAAGTGAATGATAAAAAGCGCATTTTATTAATTGGCGCAGGGTATGGCGGTATCCTGACGGCTAAAAAGCTTGAAAAAAAGCTGCGTAAGCGCTCTGATGTCGAACTGACGATTATCGACAAAAGACCTTACCACACAATGTTGACAGAACTCCACGAAGTTGCTGCAAACAGAGTCCCAGAAGATGCAATCCGTATTGACCTCAAGAAGATATTTGCACATAGAAATATTGATGTGGTTATGGATGAAGTCAAAAATGTTGACTTTGAAGGCAAGAAAGTCGTGGCAGAAAAAGCGACATATGAATATGATTATCTAGTTCTTGGAACAGGTTCAAAGCCTACATTCTACGGTGTTGAAGGTGCTGCAGAGCATACGTTCAAGCTATGGTCATATGACGATGCCGTGATTCTTAAAGAACAAATTTTGAAGATGTTCAGACTGGCTGCGGTTGAGAAAGATCCACAAATTCGTGCACGCATGCTAACATTTGTTGTTGTTGGCTGTGGCTTTACAGGCGTGGAAATGATCGGTGAACTGGGTGAATATAAAGACGAGCTTTGTAGAGACTTTAACATTCCAAAAGAGGATGTAAAGCTTTATGTGGCTGATGCCCTGCCATCTCTTTTACCACAATACCCTGTTAAGCTGATTGAAAAGGCTGAAAAGAGACTCCACAAGCTGGGTGTTGAAATTCTAACGTCTACAAGCATTACAGGCGTCAGTGCAGACTCAGTATGTCTTAATGAAGACAGTTGTATTGAAACAAATACTGTCATTTGGGCTGCTGGTGTTGAGGGCAGTGACCTTATGGATACAATCGACATTGATAAAAAAGCAAGAAATCGTGTTGAGACAAATGACAAGCTTCAAGCAATCAACCATGAAGATGTTTACGTTGTTGGTGACAACGCATTCTTCATTCCGGAAGGTCATGAGAGACCCGTTCCGCAGATGGTTGAAAATGCAGAGCATTCAGCTGCAACAGTGGCTCATAACATTTTAGCCGAACTAAATGGCAAGGCACTCAAATCCTATACGCCAACATTCCACGGTTCAATGTGTTGTATTGGTGGCAAATATGGTGTGGCCGAAGTCGGAACACCAAGTCGCATGTTTGCCATGTCTGGCTTCTTTGCCATGTTTATAAAGCATTTTATCAATGTGATTTACTTTATCCAAGTTGCTGGATTTAACAAAGTATGGACATATGCAATGCATGAAATATTCCATATTAGAGAAAGAAGAAGCTTCCTTGGTGGTCATTTTGCAAAGTCATCACCGAACTTCTGGTTGCTTCCACTTAGATTATTCCTGGGCTATAAATGGCTTGAACAAGGCATACACAAATTGCCAGGCGTTATTGCTGATCCATCCAACATATTCCTGATCCCAGCCAAGGTATCTGCAACCAGTGCAGCCTCAGCTTGGGAAGGAGGCGCAGATGCAGCGGCTTCTACGGCGGCTGATGTAACAGCATCAGCATCACAAGCGGTTGAAGGTGCGGCTCAAGCGGCAGGAGAAGCCGTATCACAGTGGGGACAAGCCCTACCAGTGCCAGAGTTTATCTCAAACATTGTCAACTGGTCTATGGATCTTATGTTCTATACACCAGATGGTAGCTTTACAGTGATGGCGGAAATATTCCAAGCAGCCATGGTTGTTGGTGAAGTGATTGTTGGTCTTTGTTTGATCGCAGGCCTATTCACTGCCCTTTCTTCAATTGCCTCTATTGCTATGGGCCTCATGATTTGGGCTTCAGGTATGGCCCCTGTGGAAATGCTTTGGTATTTAGCAGGTGGTTTTGCAACAATTGGCGGTTCAGGCAGTGTGTTTGGCATGGACTACTACGTTCTTCCTGTTCTTAAGAAATACTGGAAAAAACTCAAGTTCGTTAAGAGAAATTACTTGTATACGGATTAATCCGATCGGGTCAGTTTTCAAGAACATTTCACCTATGACCTCATTGGAACGGGCATAGCCTTCATAGGAGAATCACGGTAAAAAAATATAAATCCAGTTGTATCTGAAAAATAAGATGCAACTGGTTTTATTGTTATTAAGACTGGATTGCGATAAAATACAAGTATGTAAGAAAATAGAATTAACAGGGTCAGACTTTACAAGACACAAGAGTGGTGATCATAATGAGTCAATTTTGGGATCGATACCCATCCATACAAAAAGAACTAGAAAAAGTTTCAGTACTAATAGATAAGGCCAATGAGTCGAGTGAGCCCTATTTAAATGAATCGCTTGATTACCTCATGCTGGCAGGGGGAAAAATGATCCGCCCAGCCTTTGTACTACTTGGCAGTGGCTTTGGTCCTCAAGAAGATGAAAATAGAGAAAAACTCATACATTTGGCAGCTTCAATAGAAACCCTTCATATGGCGACCCTTGTCCATGATGACATCATTGACGAGTCAAAAATGAGAAGGGGACAAGAGTCCATTCAATCAAAATATGGTAAGCCATATGCTGTTTATATGGGCGATTATCTGTTTACCCAGTGCTTTATGATGCTTATTGATTATGATTTTAAACAAGAAAACATCAAGCGGGTTGCAAATGCCATGAAGAAGGTCTGCGTTGGTGAAATGATGCAGTACCAAAGACGGTATAAAATCGATAAAAGCACAAAAAACTATCTGAAGGTTATATCAGGCAAAACGGCAGCCCTGATGGCCATAAGTCTATGTGTTGGAGCCTATGAATCAGGAGCGTCTGAAAAAACAGCCAAGCTTCTTGGGCGCATAGGGTATAACATCGGTATGGCCTTCCAAATCATAGATGATCTTCTTGATTACAATGGAGATTATAAGAAGTTTGGTAAGGACACACGGGCAGACATATTAAAAGGTTACTACACCCTGCCAATCATCCGGTCGATCGGAAAAGATGGCGGGAAAGAAATGGAAAACCTGCTGGCTCAAAATAACCTATCAGAAGATGATATTAGCCATCTAATCCAAATCACAAAACAAACAGGGGCACTGAAGGAAACAGAAGTCTTGGCGCAGAAGTATACAGATAGAGCATTAAAATACACAAAACAGTTGCCAGACTGTCAAGCCAAAAGTGTTCTTGAAGAAATCATACCTGTTATGCTTAAACGAAAGCAGTAAACTAATAGGAAGGTGGATCATTGTGCATAGACTTATAGGATTAATGGCAATCATGACCTTACTGCTTACAGCCTGCACGCCATCAGAAAAAGTATACACTGCTGGGACCTACAAAGGGATTGCTGAAGGGTATCATAGCCTACTCGTTGTTGCTGTGACAACGAGCGAATATGAAATAACTGAAATTGAAATACTTGAAGAAGATGAAACACCAATTATTGCCGAGATTGTCTACGATGAAATTCCATCTGCTGTGATAAAAGCGAACTCAACAGATGTGGATGTTGTAGCAGGGGCGACTTATACAAGCAGTACCCTGCTGGAAGCCATTGAAGACGGTTTATCAAAGGCTCGTATTGAAAACAATACAACCTCTGACGAGAAGAGGTGAATCCATGAATTTACAATATAAAATTACCCTGGTGTTGAGTCTTATGTTGCTCGTCGTTTTTGGTGCTATGGCACTTATGATCGGCGAGCATTTTCAGGATACACTTGAAAATCAAATGGGAAACAACGCTATGGACATGGCTGTGACAATTGCACAGATGGATGATGTGGAGCAGACCCTGGCCTATAAGCTGGACTATATGCCCCTTCACGATAAAATCGAAAAAATCAAATCAAAAACCCGTTTCCAGTATATTATTGTCATGGATATGGAGGGCATTCAGTATTCCTATCCTTACACAAATGGACTGGGAAAAAAGTATAAAAATGGTGGTGAAGAGGCCGTTCTTGAAAGAGGACAGGCCTATGTGTCTGCAGATAGAAATGTTCTCATCTCAGCCATACGGGCATTTGTGCCTGTTTATCACAATGAAAAGCAGGTTGGAGCAGTTCTTGTGGGCCTTCTAACAGATAAGGTTCATAGGGAAAATGAAGCCTACTTACAAAAAATACATATTGCCATATTGTCAGCAGGCATTATGGGGCTTATTGGCGCTGCGGCCCTTGCTAGAAATATTAAAAAGAGCACCTATGGGCTGGAACCCAAGGAAATTGCCCTCTTACTAGGACAGCGTGAAATCATTTTGGAAAGTTTAAAGCTGGGCATACTCGCCGTCGATGAAGATTTGAAAATTACTTGGATCAATCAAGTGGCTATAGAAGAGTTTGGACTGAGTGAGTCTAAACTTTATCATGATATCAAAGAAGCCTATCCCACACTGGGGATAGCTGTGGAAAAGGTTTTAATATCCAATAAACCGCAGTACAATCAGAAGCTCAGACTAGATCAAGACCTGACTCTTATGTGCAGTTATATTGTCACAAAAGATCCAGATGGAGATATTTCAGGGGTGGTTGTAAGTTTTGAAAATATGAACAAGGTCAAGCTTATGGCTGAGGAACTCATTGGCTATAAAAAAATGACCAATGCACTACGTGCCCAAAACCATGAGTTCATGAATAAACTACAGACCATATCCGGTCTTATTCAGTTAGAGGAACTGGACGAAGCCTTGGATTTTATATCAGAGGAATCCGAAAAGAGAAATGATTTGGCAGAGGTTTTGAGCCAGAATATTAAACCAACCCATGTTGCGGCTATACTTCTTGCGAAGTACAATCAGGTGACAGAAGCCAAATACACACTGGAAGTTCATGAAGATTCTCAACTGGATAAATTACCAGAACAACTACATGAGGATGAACTTTGTTCTATCATTGGAAATCTCATTGATAATGCACAAGAAGCCTTTTACACAGGAAAGGGTGACCGAATAGACATCAGTTTAACGGAAAGAGAAACAGGCATACGTCTTATCGTTTCAGACAATGGACCTGGTATTCCAGAAAACATAGCCAGTCGTATTTTTGAAAGAGGGATCACAACCAAATCAAAAAGTCGGGGAATAGGACTAAATTTAGTAAAAGAAATTGTCGATAATGCAGGTGGACGCATCCGCATAAGTGGAGAAAATGGAAGCGTATTCATTATTGATATTCCCTGGGAAATCACAGAAAAATAATGCTGAATGACTCAAGATGAGATATGTGCATTAGAGATAAAGGATGAAAGCATATGATAAGAACACTTATAGTTGAAGATGACCCCATGGTTATGCAAATTAATGAGCGTTTTTTAAGTAAGATCAAAGGTTACGAACATGTGGGAAGTGTGAATGACATCCAAAGTGCCAAGGAGATGGTCAAGGTTGAAAAACCAGACCTGCTTCTTCTGGATATTTTCTTTTCAGTGGGACGGGGAATCGACATTATCCAGTGGCTTCGTGAAGAGAATATTGATACGGACGTCATTTTTATAACAGCGGATAGGAATCCCAAGACCATAGAGAGCTTTTCGTTTTGGTGCTGTAGACTACCTTGTGAAACCCTTTCGCTTTGATCGGTTTGAAGAGGCCTTAAGCAAATATAAACGACAAAGGGATGCTTTCTTATCAGAGAAGAGCTTGGAACAGGCGGACATAGATAAGATGACAAAAGTGTCTAAGGGCAAGGATGAGATGTCCAGTTTGCCAAGTTCAATCACAGAAGAGAAAAATCAAACACTTGTGGATATTTTGGACCTGCTTAAAAACAATAGGGACAAGGGATTCACAGCCCAGGAAGTGGCTGATGATTTGGGAATTTCCAGAATTACGGCAAGACGCTATCTGGATGAAATGGAAAGTGAAGATAAACTAGAGCTGTATTTAGAGTACGGCAAAGTCGGCAGACCAAGAAACAAGTACAGAATTCATAAAAACATTAGTGGAGTTGACTTTGAATGACGATTAAAAGCTTTTTTAAACTGGTGGAGTTGCCCACAAAAGTGGCCAGTGTATTTCCCTTTGCAGTTGGAACCCTCTATGCCATATATCGCTACAATCAGTTTAATCTCTTGAACTTTCTTATTATGCTTGTGGCTATGCTTTGTCTGGATATGGCCACAACAGCACTCAATAATTATATGGATTACAAGCTGGCTTTAAAAACCCATGGTTTTAATTACGAACAGCATAATGCCATTGTCAAAGATAAGATCAAAGAAAGCACTGTGAAATTTACAATAGGTTTTCTAATGAGCATTACGGTGATTTTGGGTCTTGTCCTGGTCTATCTCACAGATGTATTCATTTTGCTTTTGGGGATGGTCTCTTTTTTCTTTGCAGTTATTTATACGTGGGGGCCGGTGCCTATTTCGAGAACCCCTCTTGGAGAAATTGTTTCAGGAACTGTTATGGGAGGCATAATCCCTCTTATTAGTTTATACATTCATATCTATGATAGGGGCCTTATTGAACTCGGAGTTAATAACAGTGTGGTGAGTCTGTCCCTTAACTTTGTCGAAATTCTAGCTATACTTGTTTTAACCATTCCACTTATAATGGGAATTGCAGGCATAATGCTGGCCAATAACACCTGCGATATGGAAGATGATTCTGAGAACAGGCGGTTTACACTTCCGCTGCTAATCGGTAAGGATAAGGCCTTGCACCTATTTGTTGGCTTATATATTGTGGCTTATGGGGCAATCCTTGTGGGTGTTTTGCTTAGATGGCTACCTTATACATGCCTTCTTGTCCTAGCCACTGCGCCTGTGATTAAAAAGCATACGGATATTTTTAAAAAAGAACAGACCAAGAAAAATACATTTATTGTGAGCGTGAAAAATTTTATTATATTAAGCGCCGCTTATGTCTTGTCTTTGGTTTTTGGAATACTACTGGCATAATATCAATTAAAAAACGCACTTTCTCTAGTTGAGAAAGTGCGTTTTTTTACAATGTAGTGGTTCTTGACTATTCAAGAAAAAGCCATCTGCATAAACGGCGTTCGAGCCAGTCGATAGACCCATATAGGACCATGCCCAGTATGGCAATCGCTAAAATTCCAGCAAACATGTTTTCGTAATTGACCATGGACCAGCTGTTCATAATGTAGTAGCCAATACCGTAAGTGGTTGCATAATTTTCTGCAAAGAAAAGCACAGAAATGCTGATCCCCATACTGATACGGAGTGCACTGAAAAGTCTGGGCAAGGTGCTAGGGAATATCAGCTTTAAAAAGGTTTTAAAAGCAGAGAAGTGCATTGTTTTTGCAACCTTAAAATAAGCGGGGTCAATTTCCTTAACCCCATCTCTTATGAATAAGAAAATCTGAAAAACCAATATTGAGAAAATAAGGGTCATTTTTGAGCCGTCCCCCAGTCCAAAAGCCACCATGAAAACGGGAAGAAAGGCTATTTTGGGTATGGGGTGCAAATAGTATACGACTGATGAAAAAGCACGGTTTACCCTGCTGGACAAGCCGGCGACAAGACCTGCGGGATAACCAATCAGAACCGCAAAGAAAATACCACCAAGAATTCGCAGGGTGCTGTGCCCCGTGTGTAAGAGAAGGTCCCCAGAAGCAAGAGCTGAAATAAAAACCTTTGTAACTGAGAGGGGGCTGGGAATAATCAGTGGAATGATAAAGTGTAGACCACTCCAAAGTAGAATGAGAAATACAGCCCCTCGTATTTTGTCTTTTGCTTTAAGCATGGGCGTCAACCTCCTTAAAGGCTTCTCTGATCTCAATCACTTTATTATAGTATTCAATATTTTCTCTTGCGTTGATCGCACCGTAGCTTTCATTGTTAAAGACACCATGAATTTGACCCTGGTTCAGAAGGATGATTCTTCTTCCCAAGTAAACAGCTTCTTCGATACTGTGTGTTACAGCAATACTCGTTGTCTGGTTTTTTAACTGATAAGCCCGAAGCAGGTCCTGGATGTTCTCCTTGGTAATGGCATCAAGGGCTGATGTGGGCTCATCAAGAAGCAGTATGCTAGACCCCAGCACCCAGGTGCGTGCTATAGCTACCCTCTGAGCCTGGCCACCGCTGAGTTGGGCAGGAAATTTATCCTTATGTTTTGTCAGCTTGACCTCTTCCAGCACGGCCTGTATCTTATTTTGAATAGATGATTTAGAGCCGGACAGACCGAGAGCAATGTTTTGAGATACGGTCAACCAAGGAAAGAGGGAACTGGACTGCATGATAAAGCCTGTCTTATGGGCTCCGTCATGGGAGACCATATGATTTGATATGTGCCCTTGCGATGGCAGGATCAAACCAGAGATAAGATTTAACAGCGTTGATTTTCCACTTCCAGAAGGCCCTATTACCGCAAGAGCCTCTCCCTTTGAAATGGTCAAAGAGAGATGGCGAAGCGCGGCTTCTGTATCAAAATTTACAGAGACATCTTTTAATTCAATCATTCTATAAAGGATCCATCAATTAAGTCCGATGCTTCTACGGATAGGTCAAGATTTAATTCCATATTGGCCCAGTCTATTATCTTTTGTATGTATTCAATGTCAGGCGTACGTGCTTTTTCGTACTCTGGTAAAAGCATGAGATCTTTCACGCCTTCTTTAATATTGGGAATGCGCTTAACCAAAACATCACGTGCCAGCATTTGATCTTCTTGAATATCAAGTACAGCCTTATTATATGCCTTGTGGAAGGCCTCAATGGCTTGTGGCTTGTTTGAAATGGCCTGGCCTGTAAATACCATTACATCAGGGAAATTGCCGTCTTTAGGCTCAAATACGAGTTTTGTAAGCCCCTTTGACTCACCAATGGTTGCAACGGGTTCGGGAAATAGGCCCATATCCACTTGTCTAGTGGCTACCGCTTCTAATCTACCTGGGATTGGGTTAATGAAGACTTTTTCAATTTCGTAATCACTTCCCAGCCATTCATCCACCAGGAAGTTAGACACGCTGACTTCCATCATACCTACAGAAATGGAAGTCTTGTCAATGCTTTCAGGAGAAGCTAGAATTGGGAACATTCCATCTGTTATGGTTGTGGCCTTAATGTCAAATCCACCATTCACATTTGTTGCAACAGCGACAAGGTCGGTCATGGCACCATCAATAGAGTTCGTTTGAAGGGCTGTTTGACGGTCTTGGGCGTTGGTGTAAATATCAATGGTGACATCGAGACCCAGGTCAGTAAAGTAGCCTTTTTCATCGGCCAGTAAAATTGGGGCGGTATCCACTGCTGGCATAAGGCCAATGCTAAGATGCATATTTTCCTGCGTCTCTTCCGTTTGGCTTTTGTTTGACTTGGCTGAAGGCTCTTGTGGTTCTGTCACGTCCTGTGTATTTCCTTGGCAACCAGTCAGCATGACTAGAACCGCCATCATAAAAATAATAAGTTGTTTTTTCATGTCATTCATCCTCTCTTTTGATCGTTAATATCTTAACATTACCAAAAAAATACATCAATCAAAATGTGGTTTTGTTCATTTTGTAGTTTGATTTAATCATTTTAATCATATAATAGATATGAAATAATAGTAAACCGAGACAAGCCCAGGTTTATGAAATATAATCAATCGCACAAAGGAGACTCTTATATGGAAACTGACACTATTAAGTCATACTTTAAAAACTACTGGATTGCCATGCGTGTCCTATCTTTGTCACTTGCCTTGTCGGCCACATCTTTTGGCCTGGTAAGTGCTTATAGAAAAGGGCTCATGTTTGGAGAAAATCCAGTCCATGATATTTTTCTGATTTTTATTATAACCATTGCAGGGCTGGCATCTCAAGCGGGCGCAAACTTAGTCAACGATTACTTTGAAGGTTCGTTCAAATATAGGGACCCTTCTCAAAAACGCATGAAATTTCTTGGAAAAGATAGGTCTCTATTTGATGTGTTTGTCTTTTTAAGTGGCATTGCAGCTCTGGGATTAGCTGGCCTGGTAGGTCTTTACTTAATATACATAACAGACTATAGAATGCTGGTTATAGGTCTGGTGGGTTTGGTTGGATCTTATGCCTATACGGGTGAGCCTTTTGTCTATAAAACCAAAGGGCTTGGTGTGCCCCTGTCATTTATATTAATGGGTCCCCTTATGTTGATTGGAGCATATTTTCCCTTTAGCAAGTCCATCGAGCTTTACCCGGTTATAATGGGTCTACCTATGTCTTTATTCGTTCCAGCCCTTATGATCAGTAATGAAATGAGAGACTTTAAGAGGGACAAGCGTCTAAGCATGGGCACCCTGAGTATTCGACTGGGCAGTCGTAAAAGCCTCCTTCTATATGACACACTGGTCTTTGGAGCATTTGTCCTCTTAGCGGTATACGTTGTAAAGGGATTATACCCTATTTCAGCCCTTCTAGCATTTGTAACCCTGCCCATTGCACTTAAGGGGCATGAATGTGTTTCAAAGTTTGAAAGGCTCAGCATTCCCTATACCAACAAGCTCCACATGACCTTTAGCTTTATAGTATTTGTCACTCTTATTATTGGATAATCGGCATCAATTTCATAACACATATTCAAAATAAAAGAATAAAAACGGTAGACCTCATTGCAGGCCTACCGTTTTTTGATTTAAGTAAGTTTTTCTGAGTCATTCAATTAGTTGGTGTTCTTTATATCGGTCAGATTTTCATCACTTTGCTGGAGGTCATTCTTTAAGGAATCATCCTTTAAAATGGTGTCGACAAGATTTTTAGTCATGCGTGCGGTCATGCCCCAAATGACTTCATCCTTGTAGTCATAAAAGTATATGGGATAGCTGCCGTTACGCCAGTTATAGGACCGACCACGCGGAATTTTATGAAAGGGGAAGTCCTCTGGAAAATTGAACTCACTCTCAACAAAATATGCATCAGGATCCTTGTCCAGGAAATGAGACAAGGGGACAGTGGAAATGCGTTGCACTTCATCAAGATTAAAGTTCAGTTTATCCACTGAGTCAATGTGGGCATCGAACTTGACTTCACCTACAAACAGGTAAATGACAACATTGAATGGGGTTATGATGGATTCAATTTCGTCGTAGACTTCAATCTGGTCAGGTCGAATGCCCAGTTCTTCGCAGGTTTCGCGAATGGCAGCGGATTTTGGATTTTCATCCGTTTCAATTCGACCGCCAGGAAAGCATACCTCACCAGGTTGTGAGCGCAAGTTTTCAGAACGGACTTCATAAAGAAGATGGGGTTCTTCATCAATGGTCACAAATGGAATAAGGACAGAGTAGTATTTATAACTGGCTTCACCATTCAATCGGTGTTCGTTAAGTTTTGTTTTTATGTCTGTAAGATTCATCGAATCACCTTCCACAGTTTTCACACATTTTGAGTATATAATAAGATTAAAACAACTTCTTACTTTATAGAATATTTAGAGCGCTGGTTATGCACATATTCGCTTGATCAGTCAACATATGCACTTAGATCATAATTTCAGCCATATGGATGATCACAAGACCTGTTTCATAAATTTGTATTTGATCAAGGGAATACATAGATTACTATATGTATACCAAAAAAGATAAGTCTTGAAAAGCCGGATTATGATTTAAACAAAGGATATTTGATATAAAGTGTGAAACATATAAAGTACATGACACACCTGGGAGGATGATTATGAAGCATATATTTGTGGTGGATGACGAACAGAATATACGTGATCTTATAAAAAAGTATTTGGAAAAGGATGGCTACATGGTGTCTACTTTTCCAGATGGTCTAAAAATACTTCATGAGCTTGAGGCTCAAAAACCAGATTTGATGGTCTTAGATATCAACATGCCAGGGATTGATGGTATGGAACTTTGTAAAGAAATAAGGAAAATATCAGAGATACCCATTATTTTTGTTACAGCCCGTGACGATGAGTTTGATCGGATCATTGGTCTGGAAATTGGAGGGGATGACTATATGTCTAAGCCCTTTAGCCCGAGAGAACTCGTTGTTCGCATAAAGAATATATTCAAAAGAATGAATAAGGCAGAAATGCAAACGGATAGTATTCTTTTAAAAGATGTGGAAATTTCCATAAAGACCAGGACGGTTTCCGTTGGGGAAATCACACTGAAACTTACAACCAAGGAGTATGAACTCTTTGAATTTATGGGACGCAATGCAGGCATGCCATTTACAAGAGAAGGACTTATAGAAAAAGTGTGGGGCTATGATTATTTAGGGGACATTCGAGTCATAGATGATCTTGTGAAGAGATTAAGGAAAAAATTAAAAACGGCTGGTGCGGATTTGAGTATTGAAACGGTGTGGGGATATGGATATAAAATTGAAAAATAGAACAGTGAAAAGAACAATTGGAGCAAAGCTTCTTGTGTCATACATGGCCGTACTTCTGGTGACCTTTATCGTCAGCCTCATTGTCTATAATAACGTTTCTAAAACATACCTTGTCAATCAGGCCAAAGAAAGCATGGACGACGAGCTCATAGAAATAATGCGCTTTGTAAAAATGGCAACGGGTCCAAGACCTGACCGGGATATTGCCGATCTTGATAAAGTTGGTGAAACCATCGCCAAAGCACGCCTAGACAATGAGATGCGTCTGGCTGGGCGGTATTTTGACTCAAAGATTGCAGTGGTAACGGACAAAGGACGGATTCGCTACACTTCCGTTCCAGGTCAAACAATCGAGGATCTTGTTAAGATTGAAGCAGAAGCCCGTGAGTTTGATTCAAAGTATATTTTAAAAAAAGAGTCCATTAGGACAAACAATATGCCTAGGGGATATGTCATTATTTACACAGCTGTTGAAGATGTTGTCAGCCTTCGAAACCTGGGCTTTAAAGTTTTTACCCTAAGTTTTTCCATCGGTGGCCTTCTGGCTTTGGTGATTAGTTTATTCTTTCAGAAAATGATCGGAAAGCCGATAAGAAAACTCAGTCATGCAATGAAGGCATACTCCTTTAATGCACCAGTCAAGGCACTAGACATTCACACAGGTGACGAAATTGAAGAACTCGCAAGAACCTTTGAGAATATGTCAGAAAAAATTCAGACATACCATGGCCAGCAAAAGGTCTTTTTTCAAAATGCTTCCCATGAATTAAAAACACCTCTCATGTCCATTCAGGGATATGCTGAAGCCATTAAGGACCAAGTGGTTGAAGGACATGAAAAAGAGGAAAGCCTTGATATAATTATTACAGAAAGTCAGCGCCTGAAAAAAATCGTCGAAGAGATGATTCTTATGACAAAACTTGAAGACAAGCAAGAAGCCTTTAAACTTCAAAGTGCGAGCATAGAAGAAATCCTTCAGGGGGCTGTGAGATCCCTTAAATCTTTGTTTTCAACAAAGGGGGTTAAGGTTCATTTGAATTTAAGGGACCAAGGGACTTCAAAATTTGATGTTGAAAAGCTTACAAGAGCATTTATCAACATATTAGGTAACTGCGCTCGTTATGCTAGAACCGGGATCCATGTCGATGTGTATGAAGATCATGGCATACATATTAAGATTTATGACGATGGACCGGGATTTTCTCCTGGAGAATGTGAAAAAGTTTTTGAACGATTTTATAGAGGTCAAGGGGGCGGATCGGGCATTGGACTTTCCCTAACAAAGACCATTATTGAAAGACACGGTGGGACCATTGCAGCAGAAAATGGTCCAAAGGGTGGGGCTGTATTTAAAATTGACCTACCTAAGAAATAAAGATTAACAATCATTTTAAATCCCTTGTAAGGCTTCTACGGCAAGCTATAGCAGGGGATTTATTTTGCAAATGAAACGAATTACAATTTTTGGGACTTGGCAATCGAATGAAGCTTCGGTATAATACATATTGTTGGTGCAAAAAGTATACCAAGTATACAGGAGGACATCATGACTCAGAAAATGACTGAGGGCCTTGAAGCTGCATGGGCTGCAGTGGGTGGAAAATGGAAGACGCAAATTCTGTATCATCTTATGGATGGGGAAAAACGATTCAGTGAACTGAAAAAGTGCATGCCGGAAATCACCCAGCGAATGCTGACAAATGCGCTTAGAGATCTAGAATCATCAGGAATTGTGAGGCGCTGTGTCTACGCAGAGGTACCTGTTCGAGTTGAGTACCGCCTGACCGATATTGGAAAGTCCATGGAACAGGTGATTGAAACACTTCAGACTTGGGGCAATACCTATAAAAAATGGAAAGAAAATAAAGAAGGTTAGCTTCTTGGAGGAACATATGACAATTAAAATTTTGACGGATTCATGCTGTGATTTACCGATCGAGTATCTTAAAGAAAATGCGGATATTATCGATCTGCTTGGCATGCCTATACATATAGACGGTGAAGATTTTGTAGATGATTTAGGGGAAAATACCGATCTATCGTCATTTTACGATAAACTTCGCGATGGAAAAATGGCAAGCACGTCTCAAATCACCCCTCTCATGTTTGAAACAGCATTTAGAAAGAATTGTGAGCAAGGTGCACAAACCATTTATTTAGGCTTGTCATCAGGTCTAAGTGGCACGATGAACAATGCAAATTTAGCCAAGACCATGATTGAGGACGAAATGCCAGAGGCTAAAATATTTGTTCCAAACACTGTGTCTGCATCAGTGGGTCAAGGGATTCAAATAGTTTATGCAGTCAATATGATTCGAGAAGGAAAATCGGCTGAAGAGATTGTTGTTTGGCTTGAAAGCAATAAACTAAAAACCCAGCACTGGTTTGCTGTTGACAATTTGGAGTACCTCAAAAACGGGGGAAGAATTTCACCAGCGGTTGCAAAAATAGGAACCATGCTGAGTGTCAAGCCTATACTACGTGTTGATAATGAGGGCAAACTCAAGCTGTATCAAAACGTACGAGGGCGTAAGAAGTCAATTAAGTATTTGGCAGGCAAGGTTGAGGCCTTTGCTTCAGACCATCCAGAAATGCTCGTTATGATTGGGCATGGGGACTGTATTGAAGATGCCAAGAAATTAAAAAGCCTAATTGAGGAAAAGGTAGACCCTTCAAGGGTCATTCTTTCCAATCTGGCCCATACCATTGCAACCCATGTGGGTCCAGATATGCTGGGTGTGGCATTTGTTGCAGGACAGCGTGAAGACTAAGGTCTTACATTAAACAAGTCATTAAAAATATAGGGATTCGCAACTTTTTAACAGGGCAAGGTGCAATGTTAAAAAGAGGCGAATCCCTTTTGTATTGTCTGGTGTTATTTTTGTTTTGTTGCAGACGTGTATAAATCGAAATCCATGTTGTTTTGATCAAATTTTTCAGCGGCACCAGAACTTAAATAAATGGTTTTGTCTCTGGAAACAAATATGGCATCGACGCCATCCAGTGATTCTACAAAATCCATACCGGCTTCAAGCCCTTTTGCATAAACAAGGGTGGAGAGAGCGTCGCCGTCGATGGCCTTTTCGGTGATAATGGAAATGCCTAAAATTTCGTTGTTTATAGGATAGCCAGTGTCAGGATCAAGGATATGATGATAGCGTACACCATCCTCTTCAAAATAACGTTCGTAGACGCCAGAAGTTATGACCGCTGTGTCTTCCACTTCTACAATACCAACCATGGTGCCCTGGGCGTCCAGAGGGTTTTGAACACCAACCTTCCACGGTTTTCCATCCTTGCTTCCTAGGGCATAGACATTGCCCCCTAAATTAATAAGGGCCTTTTCTACACCATTTTCATGAAGAATACGAGCGGCTTCATCGGCAGCATAGCCTTTGGCAATACCCCCCAAATCTATTTTAACGCCATCTTTTAATTTTTTCAGTGTGCCGGCCTGAGGGTCATAATCCAGGAGTTTATAATCGACAAGTTCCGTGGCCTCTAGGAGTTCATCAGCCCCGGGAACCCGAGCGTCTTCATGACCAATACCCCATAAGTCCACAATGGGTTCAATGGTTATATCGAACTTTCCGCCAGAAAGCTCACTATAGTATAAACCGCGCTGAATAACAGCTTGGGCATGATCAGTCAGCTGTATGGTCTCTGAAGAATCAGCGGCGTTAAAAAGACTGATATTGCTGTTTTCCACAGAGGTGCTGAGCTCATCTTCAAGGACCTTCATATGGGAAAGAACTTTTTCAAGAGCTGGGGCATCTGCCTCATCGAAAACAGTGATTTGTATGACCGTTCCAAATTGAAGGGTCGTTTTGGAAATGGGTTGGGTCTGGTTTTTTTGATCTGAACACCCTGTAAAAATCACTAGAGATATCATGACCATAATTATTAATATATTGTTCATTTTGTTACCTGAAAATTTCATGTTGCCTCCATGTTAAACTGTCCTAAGTATGTTAGAATGAAGTGTGTATGCGACTAGTGTATATTATAACCTATCTTAAAAACGAATACAGCCAACTTGAAATAAAATTGTAATGGAGATTTTTAATGAAAAGACTAGACTTTGTCCTAATTACGGTTTATATTACCATAAGCATCATAATTGGATACATGCTGTTATGGGGACCATCGGATGCGCCCGATCTTGTTGAAGTTAAAGTAAATAATGAAATTTACGGAAGGTATTCACTGCCTTTAGACACACCAATGGAGATTAATCTAGACGAGGATGGGCATAATAATATTTTAGTGATTGATGGGTATGAAGTTTATATGAAAGAAGCAGACTGTCCTGACCAGCTTTGCGTTCAGCAAGGCACCATAAAAAAGACAGGCTCCATGCTTGTATGCCTACCCAACAAAATAACTGTAGAGATTATTGGAAAACGAAGTGATGGTGTCGATATCATATCTTATTAGAAAAAGGAGATGACATAATGTTGATGACGATACTGACATATGTCGCAATTTTACTGGCAAAAATAGCTGAAGTGTCGCTAATGACAGTAAGAGTGGTATTAATTACTAAAGGTGAAAGAAAAATAGGTGCACTGATTGGTTTTGTTGAAGTCTTGTTATGGATCTACATTGTAGGTGCTGTTTTAAAAGATATTTCAGCCGACCCAATAAAAGCTGTGGTTTATGCCGTAGGGTTTTCACTAGGAAATTACTATGGTAGTAAACTTGAAGAAAAGCTTGGTATTGGTGTTTCTGAAGTGAAGGCCATCGTTAAAGATGAACACGGTCCTGAGTTAGTGGCCCACCTAAGAGAACAAGGGTATGCGGTTACTGTGGTAGAAGGCCATGGAAAATCTCTTGCTAGACACGTCCTGTTTATGTACGTTAAGCGTAAAAAGGTAAAAGAGGTTGTTGACCACCTTACGAGTTTTCAAGAAAACGCAGTGATCACAGTGTCAGACACAAAACCTGTTTATGGTGGTTATTTGATTCGCAAATAAGACAAGTCAAGTATTAACAGACTTGTAGATTGAGTCAATTAGGATTGACTTCATACAATTAAGGCTGACTAAATATGATGAATTAAAAATAAAATATTGAAACGTATAAACTTGAGAGCCTGCGAATTTTGCAGGCTCTTATCGTTTAAATAAGATATATTTTAAACAAGATCTAAAGTGTCACTCAGTGGATATAATTTCTTATAAAAACTTTTGATTCTTTTAAATATTTGACACCAAGCTATGATAAAATATGGCTAGGAACATATGTTTGTGGAGGCCTATAATGACCAGTAATCAGTCAAGAGAAAGAAAAATTCTACACGTAGATATGGATGCCTTTTTTGCTGCTGTAGAACAGCTTGACCACCCAGAGTGGCGGGGCAAACCTGTTATTGTTGGCGGCACGAGTCGGCGGGGGGTTGTGTCAACGGCCAGTTATGAAGCAAGGGTGTATGGTGTCCATTCTGCCATGCCTGGATTTAAAGCCAAAAAGCTTTGTCCTCACGGCATTTTTGTAAGAGGAAACATGGCTAGATATAAGGAAGTGTCTGAGCATGTTTTTAGAATACTAAATGATGTCACAGATATTATTCAGCCTGTTTCAATTGACGAAGCCTATTTGGATGTGACAGGCATTTTCCATAGTCCAGAATACATAGGCAAGTACATTAAGAACCGGGTGAAAAAGGAAACAGGCCTGACCATATCAGTGGGGGTATCCTACAACAAATTTTTAGCCAAGTTGGCCTCTGAATGGAACAAGCCAGATGGTTTTTTCACAATCAACAGGGACATGGTGCCAGATATATTAGAGCCCTTATCTATCGGAAAGGTTCATGGTTTAGGTAAAAAATCAGTAGAACGTTTAAACCGTATAGGTATTTTTACCATTGGAGACCTTCTTCAGTATAGAAAAGAAGACCTGACCTTATTTTTAGGCAGTTGGGGTGAAGAAATCTACGAAAGGATTCGTGGTATTGATGACCGACCTGTAAAAAGGGAAAGTGAGAGAAAATCCATAGGCAAAGAAACAACCCTTAGAGAAGACACAAAAGACAAAGAGGTCATGAAGGACTATCTAAAAGATTTCTCGAAGTCCGTGGCCCGGGTTATGGAAAGAAAAAATGTGGAAGCCAAAACGATCACAGTCAAATTTAAGACAAAAGATTTTGAAGGTCATACTAGATCACGCACCCTCTCCATTCCCGTAAGCCGTCCAGAAGAAATTTATGACGAGGCGGTTCATATCCTTGAGCAAATTGAGTTTCCAAAAGCCATTCGGCTCATAGGGCTTTCCATGTCAAGCCTCGTGCCACTTGAAGAAAGACAAACAACTTTATTCGATACACTTCTTGGATCAGAAGATGACGATAAATAGACGGTGAAAGTATAGTCTATTTAGTAGAAGTATATAAATAAATGCCTTGATTTTTAATAAATCAAGGCATTTTTGTAGTGATTTTCGTTGACCGCTATTCGAGTCCAACTGTATAATCAAGGAGTGTGGTCCATCATGTACAAAAATTTGTACGCATTGGGTATGGACAACAAAACATAAGAGTTCAAATGAGTGGGATGGGGGCAGGTATAATATGATTCTAATGATTGATAATTATGATTCATTTACCTATAATTTGGTGCAATATTTAAAGACGCTGAATGAAACAGTTGAAGTTTATAGAAATGACAGTATAAGCATTGAAGAAATTCGAAAAATGAAGCCTGAGATGATCGTTATATCACCTGGGCCGAGCACGCCAAATGAAGCAGGGATCTCCCTCGAAATTGTTGAGAAACTATCAGGACAAATACCAATACTGGGCATTTGCCTTGGCCACCAAACAATTGGACAAGTGTATGGAGGCAAGATTGTAAAGGCCAGCGAGCCTGTACATGGTAAAGTCTTCCCCATTTGCCATGATGACAAGGGCGTTTTTAAGGCCTTGAATCAACCCCTAAATGTGACAAGGTATCACTCCCTGGTTATTGAAAAAGAGACTTTGCCAGACTGCCTTGAAGTAACAGCTCAAACGGAAGATGGACAGATTATGGGCATTCGACATAAAGACTTTCTTCTTGAGGGGGTTCAATTCCATCCAGAAGCAGTGTTGACAGAACAGGGGCATGAATTACTTGCCAACTTTTTAGAAAAAGCTAAGGCATTCGTAAAAGGCGGTGGGGGTGTATCATGCTTATAAGAAAAATTGAAAACAAGTTAAGCAGTTTTGAAATATATACTATATTTAAGGACACAGATGACGCCATATTCTTAGACAGCGGTCGCGATCATGATGGAATGGGACGGTATTCAATTATTGCAGTACACCCATTTGAAAAGATCACAAGCAAGGGGACCATCTCACAAATTGAGACCATTGTCAGATCACAAGAAAGTGGTCAAATCAAGAAAATAGATAGGGCAGAGTACACAGGCAACCCCTTCAAGCTTTTGAGGGAAAAAATGGAGAAGTACCAGACAACCTATACATCAGAATTGCCATTTGTTGGCGGTGCGGTTGGATACTTCGGTTATGACCTGTGTCACCATATGGAAAAAATTGATCGAACAGCTGTGGATGATGTGAAGATTCCAGACTTATACCTTTGCATGTATGACGGAGCAATTATTATTGATCATAAAGAAAAAGCCTTATATGTGACCGATGCGCAGTTGAATGATGGCGGTGAGACCAGGGTCGATAGAATTGTAAAAGTTATTGAAGCGAGTCAGGAGAATCCACCGGTGGTAGAGTGCGTTACTCATGAAACAAAGCCAGAGTTTACGCCCAATATGACCAAAGACTACTATTTGAGCACCATTCGAAAAATAAAGGACTATATCCGGTCGGGAGATATTTACCAGGCCAATATGACACAGCGGTTTGAGACCCAGCTTAGGGATGAGCCCATATCCCTTTATAAAAAACTAAGAGACATCAACCCTGCGCCATTTGCTGCCTATTTAGACTTTGGTGAGGGTCAGATAATATCGAGTTCCCCAGAACGATTTATAAAAGTTCAAAATGGAAAGATAGAGACCCGTCCGATTAAGGGAACCCTGCCAAGGGGCAAGACACCAGAAGAAGATGAACAATTAAAAAACGACCTTCAAAACAGCATGAAGGATAGATCAGAACTCCTTATGATTGTGGATCTTGAAAGAAATGACTTAAGCAGAGTGGCCAAGACAGGCACTGTCAAAGTTCCAGAACTATTTGTCATTGAGAGCTATGCAACAGTACACCACTTGGTGTCCACTGTAACTGCAGACTTGAGAGATGATCTAAATGTTGTGGATCTGCTTGAAGCGTCATTCCCAGGGGGATCGATCACAGGCGCACCTAAAATAATGGCTATGAATGTTATTGATGAGTTAGAACCAACACAAAGAAATATATATACAGGTTCAATCGGATACCTCGATTTCAATGGAAATGCTGACTTGAATATCGTTATTAGAACCATGGTATGTAAGGATGAAAAGGTCTACTTCCAAGTCGGCGGCGGCATAGTGTGGGATTCCGATGAATATAGGGAGTACGACGAAACCTTAGACAAAGCTCGAGCTCTAATGGAAGCGCTAAGCCATTAGAATTCCAGGGGATTAACTAGAAAAGTTGAATATATAGTATTGATCAGACAGCAAGAGGAAGGGGGCAGTATATGAGTGAAGCCAAGGATTACGGCTATGGTCTTTTTGAGACCATTCGGTTTCAAAATATGAAAGTGCAGAATTTAGATAAACACTATATCCGTTTAAAGACAAGTGCCCACGCCCTTGATATTTCCTTTCAAACGTCTGAAAATGATTTTGAAATGACCCTCTTAAAGGCCATAAAAAACTCTGGAATTGATTCTGGACTTGTACGCTATCAACTTGATAAGACCGGAATATCCAGCCAAGAAAGCCTTAAAGTGCGAGAAAATAGATATAAAAAACCTATGTATGAAAAGGGCTTTGACCTATGTCTATCAGAAGTTAGGAAGTCTTCAACCGCCTTACTTGCTGGACATAAAACGGTCAATTACTTGGAGAATTTACTGGTTATGAAAAAAGCCAGGTCAAAGGGCTATGATGAAGCCTTGTATTTAAATGAGAAAGATTATATAACTGAAGGGGCCTATACAAATATATTTTTTGTTAAGGGCAGTGTACTTTACACACCTGGCATAGCCAGTGGTCTATTGCCTGGAACCATGCGAGCCCAAGTTATTGAGCTTGCCCGATCAAAAAAAATAACCTGCCTTGAAGGGGCATTCACACTTGAAGATATTAAGAATGCAGAGGCTGTCTTTGTCACCAATGCCCTAATGGGGATCATGCCTGTCAGAAAAATAAATGAAGTGAAATCATATAATATAAATCATATTATAGTGCGAGACCTGTCAAATGCGCTGATGGCACAGTGGGTCTACTAGACATATGTGACGATTGAAGAAAGAGGTATAACTATGGATAAGGAACGTATAAAAAATGCGGTTCGTGAAATACTATATGCAATTGGTGAAGATCCAGATAGGGAAGGTCTAGTGGGTACGCCGGATCGTATTGCTAGAATGTATGAGGAAATTTTTGCAGGCCTCACACAAGATCCTGGAAAACATCTTGATCTACATTTTGAAGAGGAACAACACGAAGAACTTGTTCTTGTGCGCGATATTCCTTTCTACTCAACATGCGAGCATCATTTGGTGCCTTTCTTTGGAAAAGCCCATGTGGCTTATATTCCAAAAGACGGTAAGCTGACAGGACTTAGCAAGCTTGCACGTGTTGTTGAAACGGTGGCAAGACGTCCCCAGCTTCAAGAACGACTTAGCTCAAATGTGGCGGACTGCATTATGGACAAACTCAGCCCCCATGGTGTTATTGTCGTTGTGGAAGCGGAGCACATGTGTATGACCATGCGAGGCATAAAAAAACCGGGAAGCAACACGGTGACATCAGCGACCAGAGGCATTTTCAGAACAGATGCCAAATCCAGATCAGAAGCGATGAGTCTTATTTCGTTTGGAAAATAAGAGGCTCTTATTTTATACTTTGCATAGTTGATACTTTCAGAGGTGTTAAGGCGATAGAACACATCAACTATGACTGGAAAGCGGGGGATAAAATGCGTGAACTAGCAAAAAAGAAATACGATAAAATAGATATAAAATTTATGGACCACACATTGGAAATAGGCAAACGGACATACGTCATGGGTATTTTAAATGCCACACCAGATTCCTTTTCCGATGGGGGCCAGTTCAATGAAGTAAAGGCAGGCATTGAGCATGCTATAGAAATGGTAGAAGAAGGCGCGGATATTATTGATGTTGGTGGAGAATCAACAAGACCTGGGGCCAAAGAAGTGACCCTTGAAGATGAACTCGAACGTGTCGTACCTCTCATTAAAGGCATTCGTGAAAATGTGAATGTGCCAATCTCTATTGATACCTATAAGGCAAAAGTGGCTGAAGCCGCGCTACAAGCAGGGGCCAATATGGTCAATGATGTTTGGGGCCTCCAAAGGGAGCCTGAGATTGCAAAAGTGGCAGCCCGCGCGGGTGCGCCTGTTATAGCCATGCATAATCAAAAAGGCACTCATTACGATGAAGATATTATCGAATCCATGAGAAAGTTTTTCAAGAAATCCATTCAAATTGCCCTTGATGCAGGTGTTCCAAAAGAACATATTATTCTTGATCCGGGTATTGGTTTTGGAAAAACATCTGAACAGAATGTTGTTGTCATGGGAAGACTGCATGAACTCCATGACCTGGGCTATCCGATCCTTCTTGGAACAAGCCGAAAATCTATGATCGGAAAGATTCTAGACCTTCCATCAGATGAAAGGGTTGAAGGGACAATCGCAACCAATGTTGTGGGTGTCATGGCTGGTATGGAAATCGTTCGTGTGCATGATGTGAAAGAAAATCTGCGGGCTGTAAAAGTGGCAGATGCGATTGTGAGGGGCTGGAATGGATAAGATATTAATGAAGAACATGAGCTTTTACGGCTATCATGGTGTTATGGCTGAAGAGAAAGTTCTTGGTCAGAAATTTTTTATAGATGTGGTCTTAGAGGTAAATTTGAAATCCGCTGGTGTGACAGATTCAGTGGAAAATACGGTCAGCTACGCCGATGTTTTTCAAGTTGTGAAAGACCATGCTGAGGTCAAGCGTTACCATTTGCTTGAAGCCTTGGCTGAAAACATAGCAAGCAATGTACTAGAGAACTTTCATCTTGTAAAGGCCGTCGAGGTCGAAGTTCGAAAGCCTGAAGCACCAGTGCATGGTGTCTTTGATCACTTTGGTGTTCATATTCGGAGAGAACGCAATGTCTAGAGCCTACTTGAGCCTTGGAAGCAATATTGGGGATAGAAAAAAGAATCTGGATGATGCTATGAGAATACTGGGTGAAGCAGACAAAATACAAGTTCGGGCAGTGTCCTCATTTTATGAGACTGATCCTTGGGGATATGAAGACCAAGAGGCCTTTTTGAATATAGCTGCTGAAGTGGAAACGACAATGACGCCTCAGGAACTTCTTGAGGTTTGCCAGTTTGTAGAATCAGAGCTGAAACGTGAGAGGTTGATCCACTGGGGTCCAAGGACAATTGATGTTGACATATTGACCTATGACGATTATACTTCACAGAGTGCCGAATTAACGGTACCACATCCAAGAATGACTGAACGCGGGTTTGTTCTGGTGCCCCTTGCAGAGTTGGCGCCAGAATTAACAGTGAATAATAGAACAGTGTCTGAGTGGCTATCTGAAGTTGACCAGACAGGAATAAGGAAGATATAATATGCGACCTAAAATTTTAGTAGGAGAACAGCATATCGTTAAGGTAAGAGACCTTGAAATAGGGAAGCCAGGCAATACCATTGTTATGGCAGGGCCCTGCTCTATTGAATCAAGAGAGCAGATATTTCAAACGGCAAAGGCTGTTAAAGCGGCTGGAGCACATGTTCTTAGGGGCGGTGTCTTTAAGCCCAGAACCAGTCCCTATGCCTTTCAAGGAATGGGCAAAGAAGGCCTGCTTTTAATGAAAGAAGCGGCTGACTCTGTAAATATGCCTATTGTGACGGAACTTATGGATGAGAGCAATTTAGATTTAATCTATGAATATGCTGACATTATTCAAATTGGTTCAAGAAATATGTATAATTATTCCTTGCTCAAGGTGGTCGGACAGCTCGATAAACCAGTTCTTCTAAAGAGGGGCATGAGTGCCACCATAAAGGAATGGATACTGGCAGCAGAGTATATTGCATCCAGTGGCAACAAGGACGTAATTTTATGTGAAAGAGGTATTCGAACATTTGATACCTACACGCGCAATACCCTTGATTTAACGGCTGTACCTATCTTAAAAAGAGAAACAGGCTTACCGGTCATCGTTGACCCGAGTCATGGAACAGGCATAAGGGAACTTGTTGATCCCATGTCAATGGCAGCACTAGCTTGTGGGGCAGATGGCCTTATGATAGAAGTTCATGTCGATCCGGACAATGCCTTGTCAGATGGTCCGCAGTCCTTAACACCAGATGCCTTTGGTGAGCTTATGAAGAAAATAAAATAATCATAGAGATAAGACGCAATAGACCACTTTTTCAATGTAAAGAGTGGTCTGTTTTTAATTCGAAAACTATAGAAAAAATGCTGATTACTAAGAAACGATTCGAAAAAAATATATTATAATGGTTCTGGTGTTAAACTGAATATTTTAGACTTATTGAAAACAAGCAAAGAGTTTGAATAAAAAAGGTGTTGCATCGAATTTTATTCGATGCAACACCTTTATTTTTCTTATAACTTATTGGATCTATTCACCTTGATTAAACAACTCAAGATAATCATTGTCGCTATTCATGTAAATAACGGTGTCTTCATCAAGGGTTGTCTCATAGGATTTAAGTGTACGCCACAGCTTATAAAAATCTGGATCGACACTAAATGCATCGGCATAGATTTCAAGGGCTGTCGCATCGGCTTCACCACGAATTGTTTCGCTTGTTTCAATGGATTCAGCTATGATTTGAGCCACTTCACGGTCTGTGTCTGCCACTGTGTTCTGGTAGAGTTCTTGTCCTTCAGAACGTTTTTGCTGTGCGATAGCGGCACGTTCTGCGACCATTTTTTGCAGTGTTGATTCAATATTTGAATCAGGTAATATGGTTCTGTAAACTTCAATGTCTCTCACAACAATACCCTTTTGAGCGAGGTTGGTGTTTAAATCAACCATGGCTTCGTCAAGTTTTGCATTGAGGACTTCCTTGTCTTGTAGGAATTCATTGGAGTCAAGGGCGTTTATGGCTTGAATGACGAGTGCATATCCCACTTCATCAATAAGTCTATTTGCTTGAATTTGAAGGTTGCCTGTGCCACCAAATGAAGATCTGTATAGACCTGGGTGGGTGATTTCCCACTGTGCAAACATCTTGATTTCGTATTTGATCTTATCTTTTGTATTGATGTTTGCATAATTTGAAATGTAAGTGATGAGCTTTGAAGAGTCCTTTTGAACCTTTGTTATGAAAGGAATCTTAAAAAACAAGCCCTTGTCTTTTACAATCTCAATGTTTTGGAAATTCTTATCGAGTTTACTTTGTTCTTCAGCGTCAATATTATCCCTATCAACGATGACCTTTTTTACATCACCAAACTCCCTTACAGTTGCAACCTCGTCTTCACGGACAACGTAAATAAAGCTGCTTGCGCTCATGAGAAAGGCAAGGAGTATAAGTATAAAGCCTGTAAAACGCATGTTTCTCTTGCGTCGCTTTTTCACTTCTTCAGGATTGACGTTTGAAGTATGTGATGAAGCCTGGCTCTTAAACTGTTCTTTGAATTTAGAAAATTCATCTTTTAGATCAGGGCCTGGGCCACGATTGTTGTTATTATCCATTCTTTTTCCCTCCTTTTTAGGTTAACAGATTATTGGTTGATAGAACCCGGATTGAGTGGCAGATATTTGATTGTGCCATCTCCATCAATATCAATGATGTACTTCTGTTTAACCTTGGATAGGACTGTTTCCATTGTCTCTATATAAAGACGTGTTTTGGTAATATCTTTTGCGGATACATACTTCTCATAGACTTGAAGGAAGTTTTCAACGTCCCCTTTGGCCTGTGAAATTTTTTCAGCCTTGTAGGCTTCAGCCTTCTGAATTCTGTCATAGGCTTCAGCACGTGCAGCAGGAAGCTGTTCGTTCGTGTACTTTTCCGCTTTTGACTTGAATTCAGTCTTCTGGTTTTCTGCAATGTTTACATCATCATAGGCGAATTGTACTTTGCCTGGAAGAAGCACATCTGTGAATTTGACATCAAGAATTGAAATTCCAAGTCCATAATCTGCAACTTTCGCAGAGAGCTCAGGGAGAATTTCTCTTGCAATAGAATCTTTGTTGATTAGAGCATTTTCAAGCTGTTGGTCCTGAATGTTTCTTCTTAAAACACTTTCAAATGCTAGGCGAAGTGTGCCCGATTGGTCATCAACATTGTAAAGATAGGCTGGCGCATCAGTGATTTTATACTGAATAACCGCACCGATGTTAACAAGGAATGATCCTTCTGTTAAAACCAGTTGTTCATCTTCAACATCTTGATACTCAGGTTCGCTGTTTGGAGTGGCTTCACTCTCAGGACGATACCCGTACTGTACTGAATAAATTTTGTTGGTGTTGATAATACGTACCCTGTCAACGAAAGGCACTTTAAAATTTAGGCCCGATGTGTCCACGACATCTACCAATTGACCAAACCGTTCAATGACGGCCTGCTCAGCGTTCTCAAGAACATAGAAACTTTGAGAACCTGCGAATACTGCAACTATGACGATTACGACAATGAGTGGCAGCATGGATAGTCTTTTTCCCATTTGTTATCCTCCTTTATTCCATGACTCATGATTTCAGTATGGAATTGTCTAATCTAATCATACCCTTGTAATAGACTTGTTTCAACGGAAGTGACAAAATTTAATGAAATTATAAGGAAATCAGGATACAATGTTAATATATAGGAGGGATTATGAAAGAGTTAACCGTCGTTTTTCAGTTTATAAAAGATATGCAAAGAAGATATAAGGAACATCATATTACGGCCTTCAGTGCACAGATGTCCTATTTTTTTATATTGTCCTTATTTCCATTTTTAATATTCCTTGTGTCCCTTGTTGGATGGTTTTCCATAGATAACTTATGGGTCATGGACAATCTGTCCAGTGTCATGCCAAAAGAGGCTGCACAGATTATTCTCGATTATGTGGGTCAACTGGCTCAGACAAACACAAGCATTATCTCAGTTTCCATCATTGCCACCTTGTGGTCGGCATCTAAAGCCATTAATGCCCTTATGCGGGCCCTGAATATTGTGTATGAAGTGACAGAAACCCGCGGATACTTCACCATTCGCTTCATGGGAATGTTTTATACGATTCTTTTTGCACTGGCCATAGTTCTTGCCCTTGTGCTCCCAAGCATGGGGAAAGAGTTCTTTGACTTCGTACGACATTATATCCCAATACCGCAGACTTTTATTGATGCTTTCACGTCATTTAGGTGGGTGGGGGTATTAGCTTTTCTTGGTTTTGTACTGGGCTCCACCCATGTGGTGCTCCCAAATACCAAGCTGACATTCAAAAAGGCCATGCCAGGCACAGTTTTTTCTCTGGTGGGGTGGGTTCTTATTGCCTACGGATTCTCCTTTTTTATAAGGAATTTTGGGCGTTTTAGCATTATATACGGATCCTTAACAGCCATTATTATACTTATGGTATGGATGTACATGTCGAGTATGATGCTCATGTTTGGGGGAGAAATGAATCATTATTTGCTTGTTAGACAAAAAAAACAAGGGATTAGAACAAGATCCCTTTTAGTGGTTGCATTTCAGTTTAGAAAATTAAGATGAGGCAGAGTATTAGTTTTTTGAAAAAACACCAGATTTAAAATAGTATAAAGCCACGCCAAGGACAATAAGAATATTAACTATAACGCTCAAAAAAGGTGCCATAGTAACGGTTGTAAAGACTGACCACAACATAAAACCACCGATAAGGCCAACAATTACTTTAACAAGTCTTGTGCCTAAGGTTTCCCTGGTGTCTTTGGTTCTTCGGCTATCGAGTTCTCGTTTTTTTTCAATTAAATCAAATTTTTTCATAATATATTCCACCCCTTATCGATTAAAGAAAGGTACAAAAAATGTGTTTCCTGGTGCACTTATTTTTGTTAATGACTGATATAGAACTTTGTATACATTATATCTGAAATGATTCAAAAAGGCACTAAAAAGAGTGAAGTGAAGTTATTTCAATGCATTCATCATTTTATAAAATGGATACGTTAAAGAAATATTAACGAAATATGTCTCTAGTGTTACAAAAGCGTTACAAAAGATGAGGTTTATTTGCTTTTAGGATTTCATGGTTATATACTAGCTACGAAGAATAAAGCTGACAAATGTGGAAGCTTTCAACGAATGAATTATTATTAGACGAAAGGAGGTCGCGAACATGATCATTATCAATAGAAGAGGCTACTTACAAGCCCTGGAAGTATTATCTGGAGTATCAATTGCATCAGCAGTATTTCAATCAAATACAGAATCAAGACAGTGCGCGACCTGCGTTAAGTTTAATTTTGAATAGGTAAGATTTAACATCTTATTTTTATAAACCCTTTCAATAATTTTGCCCGTAGGTTATGTCCTACGGGTTTTTTGTGCCTAAACACGCCCGCAGACACTGTCTGCGGGCTTTTTTTAGCTATAATTGGAATAAAAAGATTTAGATGGATTAAATTAGAAAGTGGATGTTGTGCATATCAGATGCATTGACCATAGATGAATAACGTAGGAATAGGAGGGATTTTGGTGATTAAGGTGATTCACACTTAACCCACGGCCTTATGGCTGACAAAGATCATGTAAACAAAACTAAAAACGAAAATCAAAATGACTAAAAACAAAAAGCCCATTAGGAGGGACATATTATGAAAATGAATCTTGGAAACGTAGAAGTACGTGTTGAATTAAGAAAAAGAAATCATACAAAACTATCAGCAGCAGAAAGAGCTTTCAAAAACGAAAGAGCACTTAAACACTATGAAAAGAATAAGGAGCGAGTCAACACAGACTACTTCTTTGGCGCGTAAAAAAGGCGTTACATAATAACGCCGGAGCAGGAGGGGTCTCATGAAGGGGCGAGTGGAAAAGCAAAGTCAACTCACGACGTATTTTAGCTATCATCATCATGAAAGACGATGCAACAAGGCGGATAAAAGAAAACATTCCAAATCACAAGGCGTGAATCGGGTGGCATAGGGGGAGCATACAATGAAATTTAAATTTGACCAAATCGAAATAGATCTTAAAATTAGAAAATCACCAGAAACGGTGAAGACATATAAAGCAGTTGCCAAAGCCGATGTACGTATGCATAAAACGGCGGTTGCTTCTGCAAGATAAACCAACTATATAAATAATCTTAAAGACCCTGTATCTGACAGGGTCTTTTCTATTTTAAGGGTATAAGTGAGTAAAGATCCAGTTTTAGGAGGTTTCTTATGAAATGGCAGGTTAAACTTCTTTGGATAGTTATATTTATTCTCGTTGTTTTGGGGATAGGGATTTTAAGTTATCCGTTTTCTGAAATAACAACTGAACCCCTTACATTTGATGAAGGTGTCCTAGACATTAGTCGTCATAGGTTTGATATGACCGGTCCAGTTTCCTTGCATGGAAATATTAAATATGTCCATGAAAAAATCGTATATGATGACGAATTCATAGATCCATACTTAGAAAAAGCAGAGTACGCCAAAGTGGATGGTTTTCTTGATGCAAAAAAATATGGACATCAAACCTTTGGAACCTACATTTTCGAAATCATTCCCCCGAAACACTTAAAGGTGCTTGCAGTGGAGCTACCTGACATAAGTTCATCCTATAAGATGTGGGTGGATGGTGAGTTTATAACAGGACTTGGTCGGGTCGACTGGCGGAAATCTATAGAAGAACCCATGACAAAGCGGACCAGAATCATTTTACCTGTAAACGAAAAGAAGTTTCGTGTGCTCCTTCAAGTGGCGAATTTTGACAACCACCATACTGGTTTTCAAGACCAAATAGTAATTGGTACGCCTGATCAAATTATGAGCAGACAACTAAGGAGCAATTTAAGAGAGCATCTGGTCATCACGACAGCTATACTGATTGGCCTGTATCATATGTCGATATATGCTATGCGAACAGATGAAAAGGCTTCCTTGCACTTTGGACTTTTCTCCATTTTCCTAGCCTTGACCCTGTCCTTTTACGGGGAAAAAACCATTTATGAAATTTATCCTATGGTGTCTTGGAGTATGCGGATGCAGCAGGGCTACTTTTTCGCAGTCATAACTATCTTGTCGCTAATGCGCTACACCATCTTACTAGGGAATGACCGACCGGATTCAAAACTGGAAATTGTACTACAGGTGATTTTTATACTAACCTATGCAGGCATGGGCATAACCCTTGGCCAAGTGATTCAACTATACTGGATCAACGCCTTCCTAGTTATGATTATGGTCATCGGAATATACGCCTTTTTGCAGCTGGTCAAGCATTTAAAGGAGAAGGCAGTGGGCATGCGTATTGCAATTTTCGGACTCAGTATAGCCCTAATTGTGTTTATGTATGATATGACGGATGTATATGATGAAACATATTCCACTTACGGCCTTTTCATATTCATTTTCTCCCAAGCGCTGGCTCTTGGATTCCGGTATTCAGAAGCCTTTAAGATGAATGTGAATCTTGCTGGCGAGCTCAGGGAAAACACAAGAACTCTTAAAAAACGAAATAAAGAAATTGAAGTGGCAAAAAATATGTTAGAACAGTGGAATAGGGTTCTTGATAAAAGGGTGCATGAAAGGACAGAAGACGTTCGGATACTTCTAGATCATTCAGGTCAGGCTTTTTTATCTATAAACGAAGATTCAAGAATTCAAGCGGGATACAGCAAGCTGGCAGTAAATTATCTTGGCAGTGAACTTCAAAACTTAGATTTTTGGGATCTTATATATACTAATGATGATGATGAAACAGCTGTTTTGATGCGAACCACTGTTAAGAGAGTCATTAACGAAAAAAGTCTCTTAAGAAGAGAAAGCTATATGTCTATTTTACCGACACTGATTCAGCTCAATGGCTTCAACTTAGAAACCGAGTACAGGCTCATTGACACAGAATATAAAAATCAAATCATGATCATTATGACTGATGTTTCTTATGAAGAGTCCCTAAAAGAACAACTGAGTCATGAATCCAGAGAAAACTGGACAACCTTAAAAATAATTCTCAATTCCAATGAATTTTGGGAACTGTACGAGGACTTCGAAAGCTTTTTGACCGATGAAGTGTATACCCTTATCGACAAAAAGGAAAGAGAAGAAAGTCTCAAAAATGAACTGGCAAAAAAACTACATTACTATAAGGGCGGATTTTCCATATATGGTCTTGAAGAAGTGGTTAATGATATTCACGATTTGGAGTCAAGTCTTATTGGGACAGGGGAAAAAGCACATGGAGCCATAAAGGCATTGTTTAGAAACACCACTGTCCTTGAAACCTTTGAGGCAAAACTGAAAGATATTCTTATTTCTGAAGGCGTTGACTTGTACGCCTATAAAGAGACTGTACAGGTGTCAAAAAATAAGCTGGATTATGTCATAAAAGAAATACGCGCACGTTATGGCACTGAGGCCGCTGACATTATTGAGGATATAAAAAAACTGGGGCACTTGCCATTTAAACGTCTCTTTGACTCCTATGTGGACTATGTGAAAATATTAGGGGAGGGCATTGGCAAAAAGGTCAATCCACTTAAAATCACCGGAGGGGAATTTGCAGTAGACCCAGAAAAGTACGAGAGTCTTTCAAAGGTCATGGTGCATGTTTTTAGAAACGTTGTTGACCACGGAATAGAAGTGCCGGAACTCCGTTATGAAAGAGGCAAACCAGCAGAAGGAAATATTGACTTGAATATAGAACTTTTTACCAAGGACAATTCGCCCTTTATCCGTATGGAAGTCAAGGATGATGGAGCGGGCATAAGCGAAGCCTATTTGAAGGAGAATCTAAGACTGTCATATGGATATGATGAGACCTACCTTGAAACAATGACTTCTGAAGACCTTCTCAAGCATGTGTTTGAACCAAGAATATCTACAAAACCAGGAGAAGATACTCTGTCGGGCAGAGGCCTTGGAATGGCAATTTTGAAAGAAGAAATTGATACTATGGGCGGACAAATACGACTTATGAACGAACCGCTTGTAGGACTAACTATTATAATTGAAGTGCCGTATATGATTTAGACACAGTATGTACACAGTTTTTCTCTATAATGTAACCAATAATAGCGCAGACTGTGCTAGGATAAAATGGAAGGTGTTCAAAGAACGCCTTCCATTTTCGTGTGTTGTTCAGTTGAAAGGAGGCGGAAATCATAGAAAAAGACATCGCCTTAAAGATTAGAGACCTTCGAAAGGTCTATAGAATCGGTACTGAAAAAGTGGTTGCCCTCAATAAAGTAACCCTTGACATATTTCAAGGAGAAGTGTGCTGTATTCTCGGACCTTCAGGCTCGGGCAAATCGACCCTGCTCAATATGATGGCGGGTCTTGAGAAGCCGACAAAAGGAAAGATCAAAGTTAAAGGCCATGAAATCACAACGATGAATGAAAAGCATCTTGCCAAGCTGAGACAGAGCCATGTGGGATTCATTTTTCAGTCATACAATTTACTGCCGTCCTTAACGGCAGTGGAAAATGTGAGCTTGCCGCTCATGTTTCGAAATGTGCCTAAAACCAAGCGTGAAAAAGAGGCCATGCATATGCTTAAGGCCGTGGGGCTAAAAAAATACATATTGCATAAACCGACACAAATGTCAGGTGGACAGCAACAACGTGTTGGTATAGCCAGAGCTTTTATGGGATCACCAGCCATTATTTTTGCTGATGAGCCAACAGGGAACCTAGACTCCAAGACTTCAGCTGAAGTTATGCAGATCATGCTGGGCATGGTGCGAAAGAAGAATCAAACCCTTATTATAGTGACCCATGATAAGGAAGTTGCAAAATTTGCAGACAAAGTTGTCTATATCCTGGATGGCGATATAGAAAAAATAGAAGAAAAGACAGAAGATATTAGGGGGTACGTTCATGCTGAACATGAAGTCAAAGTATAGGGTGGCATGGTTTATGACGGTGCTGCTGATTCTTCAGGTGATGATGCCTGTGGGAATGGTGAGTTTTGCGGCGAATGATATAGTTGTCGATTCAGTAGATGCACTGGATGAAGATGGAAATGATGCGGATTTAGACATTGATATGGATGATGAGTTTATTTTAGAAGTTAAGATAACAGATAATAGAGATCCTGCTGAGATAAATGATTCTGACATTTACATGACTGTTGGTGGTTCCAATTTTGTACCAAGTAACGGCAGTTCAAAGGTTCTAAATAAATCAGGCGGAAAAACCTTCGAAATTCAAATGAAACGAACTGGAGACAACAACTCAATTAGTGTTAGTTTTGCAGATTCTTCGGACACTGCCCTGGGGTCGGAAACAATTTATCTGTCAGAAGCGGATAAGCTAGAATCAGATGATGACGACGATGATCCTAAGTCAATCGCAGAAAAAGACCCAGACCTGGTACTTGACATGGATGCATCAGTACAGGAGTTCACTGCGGGCCAAGAAGGCAAGCTTCGTGTGAATCTGGATGTGCTTGAAAGAACAGCGACAGATATTAAAATCACATTCACAGACAGTGCAGAAGACCTGCCCTTTATTTTTGAAGATTCAAAGCCCTACCTTTACTTAGACAAGCTAACCAAAAATGGCACGACGGTGACAAAAGACATAACAATTTCGCCCCTGGCCAAATCAAAAGTATATGGCTTAAACCTAAAGTTTGAATATAAGAACACAAGTGAAGACAAATACACTAAAGACGTGGTGCTTTATGTAAAAATATCAAATGCGGAAATCGAACCTATACTTGGCATCTCTGAGTACAAGTTCAGCCAGTCAAAACTTGTGGCAGGTGAAGACGGTAAACAGGCTGTTGCCATTCGCATTAAAAACTCGGGCACACTTGAGGCAAGAGACGTTCGGGCGCAACTGACAGGTTTCACTGCAGACGGCATACATATTGATAATGATGTGGATACAAAGGCCATCAATAAGATTGATGGTGGCGAGGAAGAACTCGTTTACTTTACAATCAAGCCAGCGGAATCAGCGGGGTCTGGTCAATATCCCCTGGAACTGAAACTGACATATAACGATGAAGCGGGTACGGATTACAGTAAAACGGCCAATGTATATGTGCCGGTTGAAGGCAAGGACAGCGAAGCCATTGAAATGGAAGTTACAGATATGGTTTACCCAGAGAATGTGACAGCGGGTGAAACATTTGATGTTAGCTTTAAACTGACCAATCTATCAGAAATCGACGCAAAGTATGTTGAGCTGGAAATGGAATACCCTGCGGGCTTTGTGCCTAAAAAATCACCTAAGAAATATATCAAGGACTTTGAAAGTGGCGCAGAGATTGAGCATACCTTTAAAATGATGGCCAAAGAAGATGTGGAGACAAACCACTATGATATGTACATCAATGTTAGCTACAAGGCAGAAGGTGATGATGAAGAAGAGTCCATTAAAGAATACGTCGGTGTTGGTGTTGACGGTAGCAGTGGACTGGGAAGGCCTAAAATTCTAGTAGATGACTACACGTTTGAAGGCGACACAGTTATGGCTGGTGAAGTCTTTGATCTAAACCTAAGATTCTTCAACACAAGCTCTGATGATATTGTTAAAAACATAAAAGTCTCTGTAGCATCGGATGACGGTGTTTTCAGTCCTGTAGATAGTTCAAGTTCCTTCTTTATCGAACGCATTGGACGTAGAGAATACGCAGATTTTGTCCTTCGCCTTGAAACAAAGCGAGATGCACAAGTGAAGACATACAATCTGAACTTAACAATGGAATATGAAGATGGTGAAGGCAACGCCTACGATGCACAGGAACAGCCCTTCAAAGAAGAAGAATCCCTAGGTATTCCGGTGTCTCAACCTGTTAGACTGGAATCTGGTGACATTATGACACCATTTGAAGCCTTTGTTGGCAACCCGGCAGATATTGAGGTGGAATTTTACAACATGGGTCGTTCGGCTATGTACAATATGTTTGTCAAGCTTGAAGGCGACTTCCAAACCCAAGATGGAAGCTACTTTGTTGGAAACTTTGAATCAGGCAACAGTGATTACTTCATGGCTTCCATTATTCCAGAACAAGAGGGGGAAATTGCAGGGAAAGTGGTCTTCACATTTGAAGATGCCCTAGGCAATCCATCCAAGGTGGAAAAAGAGTTTTCATTCTTTGCAGCAGGCGCCCCTGAATATGACGAAAATATGGGCGGAGACTTCCCGGAAGACGGAGATTTCCCTGATGGCATGGGCATGGAAGAAGAAGAAGGATCAAACAAGATGTGGTACTATGTCGCAGGTGGTATCCTTGCAGTTGGCGCACTTGTTTGGTACTTACGAAGACGTAAAAAGAAAAAGTTAGAACTTCTACAAGCTCTGGAGGATGATGATGAATAGTCGTGACTTGATCGCGATGGGTCTTAGAAATCTTTGGAGAAGAAAAGCGAGAACATTCTTGACCGTTCTTGGTGTCATAATAGGTACAGCTTCAATTATTGTCATGCTCTCCCTAGGGATAGGCATGCAGGAAACATTCATGAAAAATCTTGAGGACATGGGGAGTATTTCTGTTATTGATGTCTATCCTAAGTGGGATAGGTATGGAGATGACGAAGAGGATTCAGGTCCACAAAAGAAAATTGCCCTTGATGACAAGGCTGTAGAGCAGATTCGGCAAATTGACAATGTCATCGGCGTCATGCCTTTCATGAATGTGTACGTTGATATACTGGCAGGTCGATATGAAGCGGGCCTTTCCATTAATGGTGTGGACGTGGACCAGATGGATAAGTTTGATTTCATGGTGGAACAAGGACGTCTTCCACAGAAATTCGGGAAGAATGAAATCGTCTTTGGCAATGAGGTCAGTCAGCAGTTCTATGATCCTAAGTCAAGATCAAGACGTTGGGAACCCGTAGAAATCGACTTAATGGAAGCCAACCTTAAAATGATATTGAACGAAGAATATAACGGAAATGGGCGACCAAGAGGCCGTAAGCTCAATGTTGTCGGCATCCTTGCAGAAAGCAATGGAGAATACAACTGGAACGCTTATATGGATATTGATCAGCTCACAAAAATTCAAGAAGAAGTTGCTCGTAGAAATAAGAGCAGTGATAATAAAGACAAACGCCGTCGCGATGATGATGAAAACAAATATGAAAATGTAAAAGTTAAAGTCGATGATATTGATAATGTTCAAGAAGTTCAAGAAACCATCAAGGCACTAGGCCTAGAAGCTTGGTCCCTATCTGACATCCTTGAAAACATGAAGCAAACATCGGCGGGGATTCAGGCTGTCCTCGGTGGTATCGGAGCCGTTTCTCTATTTGTTGCAGCCCTTGGTATTACCAATACCATGATTATGTCAATCTATGAACGGACAAGGGAAATCGGTGTTATGAAAGTTCTTGGTGCCGAACTCAAGGACATTAAACGCCTCTTTCTCTTTGAAGCCGGACTTATTGGACTTCTCGGTGGTATAATTGGCATTGTACTGAGCCTGGGTGTATCAAAGGCTATGAACAGTGTTGGATTTAACTTTATGAACGGAGGCTACGGAGATGCCTCAAACATCTCTGTTATTCCGCTATGGCTGATCGGTCTTAGCTTGGTATTTTCAATCCTTGTAGGGGTTATATCAGGCTACTATCCTGCAAGAAGAGCCATGAAACTATCGGCTCTAGAAGCCATTCGAACGGATTCATAACTTTATGCCACTGTTTGTCTGGTGGTGCATGTTGGAAAAGATGAATCTATAAGTATATAGAACAACATATAATAAGATGCAGACCCAAGGTCTGCATCTTATTTTTGTAGCAAAAGTCCACATAGTTTGATTATACCCAGTATTAAGGCGGTCCTGAGCAGTAATATGACAGGGGTTCAAATTAATAAAGGAAAGTGACGGCAAATATCGAATTATTAGCTATGTGAAAGACATATAAAGTAAGGACTCAAAGGAGGACCTATGAAAATAGAAGCTTTTAATACATACTGGGTGTTTAATGGCACCTTAGAAGCCATTCCTGATGAAATGCGGGGTGTATCTGTTGAAAACCCCGTGGTTTATGAAGTAATAAGAGTTAAAGACGGTGTCCCTGTTTTTTTAAAGGCACATCTTGACAGATTGAAGAACTCTATGGAACTCATGCTAAAAAACAAGCCCCTTCCATCCTGGCTAAATACTTTGGAAGATCATTTTCACAGGCTGGTACAAGCAGAAGAAATCATCAACCAGAATATAAAAATGATTGTTTGGAATATTGGTCATCCGGCTTGCTCATGGTGCATGTTTCCTATTGAAAGCCACTATCCTGACCCGCAGGTATACAGGGACGGGGTTGTCACCGAACTTCTAAAGTCAGAACGAGCGACACCTACAGCTAAAATATATCACGACACCCTAAGCGAAACCGTCCAGGCCTTGAGAAAGGAAACGGGCGTTTTTGAAGTGCTCCTCGTTGATCGAAAGGGCTGTCTCACAGAAGGATCAAGGTCCAACTTGTTTTTGGTCAAAGGAGAGCGGGTTTACTCAGCCCCAGAGGACGACATCCTTCATGGCATAACCCGGGAGAAATTAAAGCGTGTCCTAGAGGATGAAAACATTCCATACACATGTGCTCAGATAAAAGAAGATGATCTGAGTTCATTTGACGCCGCCTTTCTAACGGGAACATCCATACATGTATTGCCCATAAGAATGATAGGGTCGCTTAAGCTCAATTCTGGAGACAATCAACTTGTAAAGGCAATAATGAAAGCCTTTGAGCGATCTATAGAAAAGGATGTAGAGAATGTCTAAAATTGTGAAATCAGCCTGCCCTCTGGACTGCTTTGATGCATGTGGAATTCTGGCAACAGTGGAAGATGGAAGACTTGTTAAAGCGGTTGGTGATCCAGACCACCCTATAACAAAAGGTTTTATCTGCCACAAGGGAAGGGCACATGTGGATAGAATGTACAGTGAGGACAGGTTAAAAAAACCCCTTCTTAAAACAAATGGGCATTTCCGAGAAATATCTTGGCAAGATGCCATTGACCTTATCGTTGAAAAACTAAAAGATACCCTGGATCAGCAGGGGTCACAGGCTATACTTCATAATTATGATTGCGGTTACAGCGGGATTTCCAAGTCTGTTGACACCATGTTTTTTAACCATTTAGGGGGTGTGAGCACGCCGGGGACACCGGGAAGTTTATGCTGGAAGGCTGGCAACGTGGCACAGACAATAGATTTTGGGACATCCAAGGGGCATAGCGCTAAAGATCTTGAAAACACAAATTACATGATTGTATGGGGGCGAAATCCAGCGGTCACAAACATTCATTTCCTACAGGCCATACGAGCGGTAAAGGCAAAAGGAGGCCAGGTTGTTTGCATTGATCCATTTAAGACACAAACAGCAAAGATGTCTTCTTGGCACTTGCCTATAAAGCCAGGTGGTGATGGAGCCTTAGCTTTTGCCATGGCCAAAATTATTTTAAGTAAGGGTCTGGAAGATGTAAACTTTATCAATAACCATACCCTGGGCTATCAGGCTTATAAGCAGGAAGTTATGAACTTTGATTTGAAAGAAGCTAAGAAGCTAACAGGCTTGCCTTTATCTGATATTGAAAAGTTGGCAGTGGACTATGCACAGGCCAGACCTGGAGCCATTGTTCTGGGCTATGGTATGCAGCGCTATGTCAATGGCGGTCAAAATGTCAGAGCCATTAATGCCCTAGGAGCTATAACTGGAAATATTGGCCTGTCTGGGGGCGGTGTGACCTATTCCAATAAAAGCATTAGTAAGTATGTGGCAGGTGATGTGGATGCCTCGGAAGTGTATGGAGAAAATACAAGACACTATAAGCCAGCAGAACTGGGAAAATTCATAAACACAGTAAGCGACCCGGAAATTAAATTTGCTTGGATTGCCAAGGCCAATCCTGTGGTTCAAGCGCCAAACACAAATGAAGTTCTTCGAGGGCTTAGAAAGATAGAGTTTGTTGTGGTGGTTGACATGTTTATGACTGATACTGCAAAGGAAGCCGATCTGGTTTTACCAGCAACAAGCATTTTTGAGGAGGCCGACTTCATATACTCCTCAATGTATTCTCCTTATCTTTGTTATGCAGAGAAATGCGTTGATGCTCCCGATGAAATGATTGGAGAATATGACCTCTTTAGAATTTTGGCCCGTAAAATGGATTTAAAAACTTATCCTGATATTCCGAGAGAGACATTTTTTAAAAATGCTTTAGCCCCTTTAATAAAAGAATTTAATCTGGAGTATGAGGCCCTCAAAAAAGCACCATATGCAATTCCAAGTCAAGAGGTGCCTTGGTCTGACAAAAATTTCTTAACACCGAGTGGAAAATTTGAATTTGCATCCCAAGTCGCTGAAGATATGGGGCTTAACAAGGTCATTGCCTTAGATAGGGGACTTCAAGGTCAAAAAGACTATCCTTTTAGGTTGATCACTCCCCATGATATACGTTCAACAAATTCACAGCACTTTAGGGATCATACGGGGGCTGTTGAGATATTTGTGCCTGTAGAAGCCGCCAAGGAAAACGGCTTTGACTTAGATGAAAAAATAAAAGTATCATCAGAGTATGGCCAACTCATTGCTACCGTAAAGCCTGATGGTGCTATGCCACAGGGCGTGGTGAAAATAATGGAGGGCACTTGGTTAAAAGACGGTGCTGTGAATGTTCTCGTAGGAGACAAAGTATGCTCTTTTGGAGATCAGGCCGCATATTACGACACCTTCGTTAAACTTACAAAAATAAACTTTGATAATTAGACACAAATTCGATAGACTATACCAGACTGATAAGTTTTGCATAGGGGCAAGTGATGTTATAACAACAGGAAATTTATTTGATCACAAGTGCATCACTGGAGTGTCTTGCAAAATATGATTTTAACTGACCGCGATATATATTGATATATTGTTATATATAAAGCAATGGGTTTATATAGGGGTTGGTGGTGACATGAATCAGATATTTTGCGCACGCTTGATTAAATGAACCTATGGAAAGCCACCAGTAAAAGTGTGAATGATTTTGTGCAAGTTGGAGGTTTATCGAATAATGGAAAAAAATCAATTTACAAGATCGGAAATGGTGATTGGCCAAGAGGGTCTTGAAAAACTAAGAAATGCAACAGTGGCTGTATTTGGAGTTGGTGGAGTGGGATCTTTCTCAGTGGAAGCTCTTGCTAGAGTTGGTGTTGGACATTTGGTACTTGTCGACTTTGATACGGTGGACATAACAAATGTGAACAGACAGATTCATGCCTTTCCTGATACAGTGGGCATGACCAAGGTGGACCTGATGAAAGAACGGGTTATGCGTATTCAACCGGGCATCAAGGTGACTGTACACAATAAAAAGTACAATGCAGACACCGCATCAGAAATATTTGACCCAACCTGGGATTATGTCATTGATGCCATTGACATGGTATCAGCCAAGCTTGATCTGATTCAAAGATGCTGGGAGAACAAGGTGCCTGTTATTGCAAGCATGGGAACCGGCAACAAAATGGATCCAACGCGCTTCAAAATTGTGGACATAGCAAAGACTCACACATGTCCTCTTGCTAAGGTTATGCGTAAGGAACTTCGAGTGCGAGGTGTTAAAAAGTTGAATGTTTGTTTCTCAGACGAACCGGCTGTTAAACCCCTTGAACTTGATGAACATCCAACGAATCCAAGAAAGAAAACACCTGGTTCTATGTCTTTTGTTCCATCGGTATCTGGCATGATTTGTGCTTCGAAAGTTGTTCGTGACCTAATTGGATGGGAGGAGATGTAAAAATCCCTCAAAAACAGAAGGAAACACATTCGTTATTGAATTGTAATAATGGTTTTCTTGATTATGTCAACCATGAGTGCTAAGATGATTATAGGTAACGTGTTATGGCAATATAGACAAGCCATGCTATTGGGAGGCTATAATGAAAAGAAAAATTGCAGCAATTTGTGCAGGTATTGTGCTTCTGACCAGTTCACAGTTTTCCTTTGCTCTGGACAAAACCGACACGTATTTTGATTTAAAAAAATATGAAGAAGGTACAGAACATCAAGATGTGCTACATATTCAAAATGCCCTGCGACGCGGTGGTTACTTAACAGCAGACGAAATCACAAATATTTATGACACGGACATAAAAAGCGCTGTAATTGCATTTCAAAAATCAAAGGGACTCACCCCTGATGGCATTGCTGGTACAAATACCATTGAAGCCATGTTCAAGGACGGTCTTATGGGTGAAATGGAAACACTTGTCCTAAAGCCCAAAATGGAGAACGAGGCCGTCAAGCTTCTTCAAACGGCATTAATGTCTCTTGGTTACTTGGAAATTGACCAGGCGACAAACTATTATGGAAACCAAACCACCATGGCTGTGGCATCTTTTCAAGCAGACTCAGGTCTAGCTGCTGATGGTGTTGCGGGGACAAACACCCTGACCAAGCTACAAGACATGGGATACATATTTCTGGCAGAAACACACCCGGAAGGGGAGCCTGAAGAATCAATATCACTTGGAACCATAACAAAAGACATGCTTATTCCGGGTGAGAGACACCAAGAAGTTGCTTTATTACAGCAAGTTCTTGTTAAAGAAGGCTTGCTTGAAACAAGTGCCTTCACAGATGTATATGATGAAAACACAGAGAATGCCGTAATGGCCTTCCAAGTAAAATATAATTTAAAAGCTGATGGTGTTGCAGGAATGGAGACCATTGCAAAAATGATCCAACCGGGCTATGTGAACCAGGTTCAAATCGTATCAAGACAGTCAACAGACCGTCGTTTTGGTGAGTATTTATCTTGGACGACTGTTAAAGATATGATTGATAAAGGCAAGACAGTTTTTGTTATTGAAGATTTCAACACAGGCACGACGTTTAAAATGCTGGCAGCCTATGGTGGTGTTCATTCTGATGTTGAACCGCTTACAGCCGAAGATGCCCATATTATTAAGGCGCTTTGGGGTGGGGATTACAGCTGGGTGAGACGTCCTGTACTTGTACACTTCAATGGACATGTCATTGCCGCATCACTAAATGGTATGCCTCATGCAGGTATGGACAATATGCCTGAAGGTCAATACATCAATACTAGAAGTGGTGGCTATGGTTATGGCTATAACTTTGACTCTGTAAAGGGCAATGATTTTGATGGTCATTTATGCCTGCATTTTAAAGATTCAAAGCTCCATGCCAACAGAAAAGTAGATTCCAAGCATCAGAAGAATGTTAGAATTGCTGCTGGAAAAGAATAAGAACTTATAATTTTAATGTAAAAGCCAGACGTTTGAGTGTTCATGCTCATAGGTCTGGCTTTTCAAGTAGTGAACACTTTTGTTCAATTTGATGGCTTTGTTAATTTACATGGAAATGCTATAATTTATGGGTATTACACACTTGCATACATATAAAATTATGTTCTTGCCCTTCATCATATGAAAACTTATAATGCTCAACGCATTAAAAAGGGTTCTTTGGAATGCGTAAGGATTGAAGCGTCAAAGGGAGAGTTTGCAAGTTGCTCAGTATAATAAGTAAATTCGGGGAGCGTGTCAAATGAAATTAGCAATAGTTGGAGCGGGATTAGGTGGGACCAATCTAATCAAGGCCATGAAAGATCTTGAGGGCATTGAGATTGATCTGGTTATTGACCGCAATATGGATGCACCGGGCATTGAACTGGCTAAAAAAGTAGGCATTGCCCATGCCAATGATATTTCAGAGATCGGCAGAAGAAACGTTGATGCAGTTATTGAAGCAACAGGGGTTCCTGTGGTGATCGAGTCACTGCATGATGCGTATGGCAAGACTCACAAGATCATAGAGTCGGATGTGGCACAGGTGATGATGACCGTCGTAGACCAGCAGGTCCTACTTTCTGATAAGCTGAATACCCAAATGGAAGCCGTTGCTCAAACGACTTCAAAATTTGAAATGGAACTGGATAGAATTGCTAAGACTGTAGAAGTTCTTGGCAATGTCAGTGGTCAATTAAACGAGTCCACAGAGGCATCAAATGTATTTATTGAGAAGAGTGATCAAATGATCAGTGCAGTCAATAAAATCACAAATCAAATTAAAATTCTTGGTCTAAATGCCAATATTGAAGCGGCGAGAGCAGGTGAGCATGGTCGCGGTTTCGCCGTTGTTGCCAGTGAAGTGCAAAAGCTTTCAGATGATACAGCAAGATTTGCAAAAGAGATATCAGACCTTCTCAAGTCAATATCACAGGAAAACGAAAAGATTACAAGTGAAGTGGACAGGCTAGATGAACTTTCGCAAAATCAGAAGTCTGTATCTGACAATGTCCAGTCGGCGCTTTCAACGTTAATGAACGAGACAACGATTTCATAATGAAAGATTTATCTTCTTTTCTTTGAAGTTTAATCTCTATTGACGGGTTGATTGACAAAAAGTAAAACATATAATTTAATGAACTCAGGATAGCCATAGTGGGTGTCCTGAGTTTTATTTTATGGAAAACAGGGCTGAATCATTAACCGTGATGAACTTGCAAGTGTTCACTAGCTTGTATGATATTACTGTGGATGATCGGCCAAGAGTTAATGGAGGATTCATGGCTGAATACAGTGCTTTTGACGTGATCGGTCCAGTTATGATTGGACCCTCAAGCTCGCATACAGCGGGTGCTGCCAGACTGGGATTGGCAGCCAATAGAGTGGCGGGCAACAATGTGAAGTCTGTGAAGTTTTATCTTCACGGCTCATTTGCCAAAACATATAAAGGACATGGTACTGACCGCGCCCTTCTTGCAGGGGTGCTGGGATATTCTGAAAGAGATGAACGTCTGAAGGAGGCCATGTCTATAGCCCGGAGTCAGGGCGTTGCATTTGAGTTTGTTCCCGCTGACCTGGGGGATGTGCATCCCAATTCTGTTCGTATTGAAATCATTACAGAGGAAGACGAAGAGATAAGCATGTCAGGGTCTTCTGTTGGGGGTGGAAGCATCCAAATATGGGACGTGAATGGGTTTGCTGTAGATATGACAGGAGAAAAACCTGTAATGTTAACCCGTCATCGAGATCGTGAAGGGGTCATAAGTGGAGTTACTCGTATTCTTGCTACCCTGGGTATAAATATCGTTTCTCTTAACTGCTCTCGTAAAGAAAAGCGTGGACAAGCCTCAATGGTTATAGAGCTTGATGAAATGCTTGACGAACGTGTTCTTGAAGTTATCAATACCAGAGTGGTTGGTATTGAAGCCATAACTTTGATTGATCAAATTTAAGGAGACACAGTATGAAGTATAAATTTACAAATGGCGCTCAACTCCTGGATGTCTGTGAAAAAGAGGGGAAAAGCATATATGAAGTCATGATTCTTAGAGAGTGTGAAAGCAAGGAGATTGAAAGATCTCTTGTTATAGGGTCAATGACAGAGGCCTATGAGGTTATGAAGTCTGCCATTGAGGCAGGCATGGATCCAAACATAAAGTCTGTGGGTGGTCTCATTGGAGGTGGGGCCCACAAGCTTTCAACATACGCAGGCGAGCATGCGTCCTTGGCCGGTAAAGCCATGACAGACGCCATCGCTGCGGCGATGGCTGTATCAGAAGTTAATGCTTCCATGGGAAAAATAGTAGCGGCACCAACAGCTGGTTCATGTGGTATACTACCAGGAGCGGTTGTAAAAATTGGTCTTGATAGGGGATTAACAGACGAAACCATTGTGAATGGACTCTTTACAGCTTCGGCCGTGGGGTATCTCATCGCAAGAAATGCGACAGTTTCAGGTGCAGAAGGCGGATGTCAGGCCGAGACGGGCACAGCGGCTGCAATGGCAGCAGCTGGACTTGTTGAAATGCTTGGTGGGACACCAAAATCAGCCCTTTCAGCAGCAGCTTTTACAATTAAAAACATATTGGGCCTTGTTTGTGATCCTATCGCAGGTTTGGTAGAATGTCCTTGTGAGAAGAGAAATGCAATTGGCACTGCCAATGCAGTTATCTCTGCTGATATGGCTCTTGCAGGTATCACGACAATCGTCCCATTTGATGAAGTCGTGGATGCCATGCGGTCTGTTGGTCGCATTATGAGCCCGACATTAAAAGAGACTTCCATGGGAGGTCTAGCTGATGCACCGACAGCAAGAGAGCTGGAGGCAGGCATCTTTGGAGATGAAAAGGTGAAATAATCATGAATCAAACAAAACGACTGGCAGTTAGAGCCTTATTTGTATCAATAGCTCTGGTTCTACACATTGCCGAAAGTATGATTCCGCTGCCGGTTTTAACCCCTGGGGCTAAAATTGGGCTGGCAAACATTATTACAATGTTGGCGGTCGTGCTCATGGGATATAAAGAAGCCTTTGGCATACTGGTGGCCCGTATTATGATCGGCTCAATATTTGGTGGTGGCGTTTCTGGTTTTTTATATAGTTTTTCTGGGGGCATGCTGAGTCTGCTTATGATGACCCTATTAATTGCCCTGGCAAAAGACTATGTCAGTATGATTGGAATAAGTGTTACAGGCGCTTTTTTCCACAGCATGGGTCAGGTCCTTGTGGCGGCGGCCATGTTACAAAATATCAGGATATTGTCTTACTTACCGGTTCTTTTATTGACATCGGTTGGAGCTGGAATATTTGTTGGCTATGTTTCAAAAGCCCTCATTCCTTATTTGGTTCCCCATGTGCGACATGCCTATGAAGTGCCTGAGCGGGCATAATCAAAAAAATAAAGTCCCTGATCTAGCCTATATAGGCATCAGGGACTTTTTCGTGTTTAAAATCTTATTTTGGATCATCCTCATCTGTATCAAAATACTCTTCAAGATCGTCTTCTAAGTCATCCTCATGACCAGTCTCTTGACGGGATGTTTGGTCGTAGCGGTCATGGCGCTTGCGAGTTTTTTTATCCTTTGTGAGAATAAAGAGTCCAAAGAGAATAAGGGCTGCAGGACCAATGAAATCTGCTGCAAAACCAAAAAGAGAGAATGATAGGAATACAGCTGATAAAAATCCAAGTATCGTTGAAGCAATCAGGACACCTTTTTCTCTTCCTCCGAACAAATAGAGTTGGAACAAACCAAAACTAGGTCCGAGTAAAAATACAGGCCAAAGATTATCCATGAAGTTCCAACCTGTTATAATATTGAAGTAGAAGAATACGCTATAAACGGTTAAAATACCACCTGGAACGAGAACACCGGGGTTGCGGCGACTTCCAAAATAGGATAATTCAAACATCAAACCTGGAATGAGTAAAAATAATGGCCATATAAAGTTCCAATTGAACCGTATAAGCCCTATATTGCTGGCGAGTAAGATAACACCGGCTGTTATAAGCATAAAGCCGGGGAATATGCCAGTTTTTTTCATAATAACACCTCTTTCTTTCGTCTTTCTTGTATTCATTATAACGTTAGAGTATTAAATTTTTCTGAGAATGACAAAACATTTCCCTAAAGTTTTTAAAAAATCGGGTAAGGTATTCTAATCATTTTCTAATTAAACGCTCAGCTTGTTATCAGGGAGCGTATGTTATGATTTGATCAAAGATAAGAACAGGAGGACAAATTTATGAATCGTTTATACAGATCAAGACAAGATAGAATGTTAGCAGGTGTTTGTGGAGGCCTTGGGGAATACTTTAATATAGACTCAAGCCTTGTTCGATTAGGGCTGGTACTCTTAATCGTATTTGGTGGCACTGGATTTTTAGCCTACATTATTGCTTGGATTATTATTCCAGAGGCACCATATGGGTATGAAGATTATAAGGAAAAGAGAGCATCCGATCCAAGTAAGGGACCGAGACGGGATGAAAAGGCTGAAGATGTTGTCGTAGAAGCAAAAGAAGAACAAGACACTCATGTAGAAAACACTGAATCTGATGAGCCAAGTGGCAATGCTCATGAGACGGATCGATAGAAATAGGAGGATAACATGCAAAAACGATTATATAGATCAAGAAAAGATCAAGTTATTGGTGGTGTATGTGGTGGTATCGCAGAGCATTTTGGCGTTGATTCTGTTATTGTAAGACTTTTCGCTGTTTTAGCCGTATTCTTTGGTGGTGGCGGCTTACTTGCATACATTATTATGTGGATTATCATACCGGAAGAGCCAAGGCGTTCAGAGAATGATGACTATGAAAAAGATGGCTACAATGATGACGACTACAAGCCGTCTTATGAATACTACCCAGTCAATAAGCACAACACCCAAGCCGTTCTAGGGGCGGGGTTAATTGGTCTTGGCGTATTCTTAGTGGTTAAAAGATATATCCCTTGGGACATCGGCGAGTACTTCTGGCCGGCGCTACTCATCATCGGTGGTATTTACATTTTGACGCGAAGAAAGGATGAGGCTTAATGGCTTCTAAATCAAAAGATGATCGCTTGGGGTTTGGTTTGACCCTAGTGACAGTGGGCGTTATATGGCTCTTATTCAAATTCAACATATTATCCTTTTCCATAATTGATGCAATTATAGATCTTTGGCCACTGCTTCTTGTGGTTGCCGGAGTGAACTTGATATTCAACAATAAGAGCATTATTACATTTATCACTTGGGTTTTATTTTTAGGCATACTTATATGGTATGGCCAGTTTGGAAACATGTCCATTAATGGCATGACAGAACGGATAAGTGGTGAAGAAGTTGTGTCGCGCGATCAGTCCTGGGAGTCCTACGAATCCGCTAAGGGTGAAATTGCGCTAAGCGATGACATAGAAAAGGGCAATCTGAAATTTGATCTGGGATTTGGTGGCCTTTACATCAGCGGTTCATCGGATAATGATGTAGAGTATGAAATACCAGAGAAAATAACAAAGGTCTATAGTAGAACCACAAAGAGAACAGCCAATATTGAATTTGAACAGATTGAGAAACTCTTCTTCAATTGGGGCGACAATCAACCTATGGATTACGATATTGAGTTGCCAGAAGATGTTGAGTGGGATATTGATATAAACACAGGTGCCATAGATGCTAAGATTGATCTGAAGGACCTAGATGTACGCAACCTTGATATTGACTGTGGTGCAGGAGATATCGACATAACATATAGCGAAGACGCACCCCTGGTTTATACAGACATTGATTGTGGTGCAACGGAAGTTTCATTGAATGTGCCAGAAGACGCAGGTGTCGAAATCAGCATTGAAGGCCTTGTCAGCGAAAACAACTTTCTAAGCAATGGCCTTGTAAAAGTGAGCGATGACATTTACAGGTCTGAGGATTTCGAGAAAAGTGACATCAAACTTTTTATTGAAATTGACACAGGTGTTGGTGACATTACTTTAAGCACGTATTAGTTGCACATATGGATTTCGATTGTTAGTGAAAGTTGATGCTTTATAGACTTTGAGGCGTTTATCCGCGCCTTGTCTTTCGAAGTTTTATACAAGCTGCTAATCTAATCTGTCGACTTTGTCGACAGCCTAAGACCACCCAAAGGGTGGTCTTTCATTTGTTTATGCAAATAAATCAATATTATAAGTTAGGAATGAAAAAGATCGGGAATACATAGGATAAGACAGAAATTGTGTGAGTGTGTCAGATGATTAGGGTGGTGGCTCCCATGACGTATAAATATAAGATTGAAATACTTAACACGACAAAAAATCAAGGGTTTGTGGAAGGATCTATAGATGATTTTTCTTGGTTTGCCATTGTTCAGGCGGATGTGGTTGAGTTTGGAATCAATCCAGACACCCTTTCAAAGGGAGATGGCAAAGTGACCCGCCTATGCCTTTACAAGGACAATTATGATGTGGAGGGCAACCCATACTTGCCGTCGTTAAGCATTAAACGAATGATTTATGCCAATTACCAGCATGAGTGGAGTATACTTAATCACAAGTATAGAGACATGGTTCATGAACTGGTCACTTATCTGGAGAGACGCTACTCCATGCATGTTCTCAGATAATCTTGACACGCATCATTCACGGCTATATAATTAAGACGTTCATATGAAAGTCTATGAAGAAGAGGAGTAAATGCAGACCGCACCAGAGAGAGGGAAATTCACCGGCTGAAAGGTTTCCTGTGTATGGGTACATTGAATGTAGCTTCTGAGACACTCTTTCGAAAGCCAGTGTAAGTAGTTAGAGTCGGGTAATTCCGTTATAAATTGATTGAGAGCCAGTCTGAAAACTGGAATCAAGGTGGTACCGCGATGTTAACTTCGTCCTTGTTGCTTATTCTTTTTGAAATTAAGCAAAGGGAGGGAGTTTTTTTATTTGGCATCATTTGGCGTCGTAATTTTCCCCATATCATCGTTGTACACATTGTCTTGCGAAGTCACGTACTAAGGTAGGCTCCCTCGCAATCCAAAGTTGTACGCCTTGATCTGGGAAAAATTTCATAGCCAAATAGAATAAAAGCGTCGAAATTTTCCCCATGTCATCGTTGTACACATTGTCTTGCGAAGTCACGTACTAAGAAGGTAGGCTCCCTCGCAATCCAAAGTTGCACGCCTTGATCTGAGAAAAATTTCATAGCTTAATAAGTTTCATAGCCCAATAATAATGAAATCGAAAAATGACATTGAAAGAGAAAATTTCATAAACACTTATGTCATTAAATTTAGAGGTGAGGAGGGTACATATGGAAGTCATAATTCGTCCGCCGAATGTAGACGATGCAAGCGCCATCAACGAAATCAGGCGCATGGACGGTGTCCGTGAAAACACACTTGGTCTTATTTCTGAGCCGGTGTCACGGAACGTTCAGTTCTTGCAAAACCTAGATAGAAACAATCATATGCTTGTAGCAGAGGTAGATGGAAAAGTCGTCGGTATGGCCAGCCTCATGCAGAGCACACATCCCAGAATGAATCACACTGGATCCATTGGCATTTCAGTTCATAGAGATTTTCAGAGCAAGGGTGTTGGGCGAAAACTTATGGAAGCGCTTATCGATATTGCAGACAACTGGCTCATGCTTGTCCGTATTGAACTGGGCGTTATCGAAGACAATAAGAAGGCCCGTTCGCTTTATGAAAGTCTAGGCTTTGTCAAAGAAGGTGTGAAACGAATGAGTATCATACGTGGTGGAAGGTACTGCGATGAAATAATGATGTCAAGAATTAAAGTAGCCAAGCAATTGAGAGACTTTAAATAATACCCCGAAGACGATATAGGAGGCAAAAAATGTCTACAAAAGAAATGGGCAAAAATTATAACCCGCATGATTTTGAAGATCGCATTTACGCGGACTGGATGAAAGAGGGACACTTCAAAGCGAATGTAAATCCAGAAAAAGAACCATATACAATTGTTCTTCCGCCACCAAATATTACAGGACAGCTGCATATGGGTCATGCCCTTGACCATACACTACAAGATGTTCTTATCAGATGGAAACGTATGCAGGGATATGAGGCACTATGGCTGCCAGGTACAGACCATGCATCCATTGCAACTGAAGTAAAAGTTGTTGATAAAATCCGTGCGGATGAAGGTCTTTCCAAAGAAGACTTGGGTCGAGAAGAATTCCTTAAACGTGCTTGGGCATGGAGAGATGAATACGGCAGACGTATTACAAAGCAAATGCAAAAGCTCGGCAACTCATGTGACTGGGACCGTGAAAGGTTCACTATGGATGAAGGTTGCAATAAGGCTGTAACAGAAGTGTTCATTCGCCTCTATGAAAAAGGCCTTATTTACAAGGGTTACCGCCTCATCAACTGGTGCCCAGATTGTATGACAACTCTATCGGATGCCGAAGTTGAGCATGAGGACAAAGTGGGTCATTTCTGGCACATAAAATACAATGTTAAGGATTCTGATGAATTCCTTGAAATTGCGACGACACGTCCTGAAACAATGCTTGGTGATACAGCGATTGCTGTTCACCCAGATGACGAAAGATACAAGCACCTCGTTGGTAAAACGGCGATTCTTCCAATCGTAAACCGTGAAATTCCAATCGTAGGTGATTCATACGTTGATATGGAAAAAGGCACAGGTGCCCTAAAAGTAACACCTGCCCATGACCCGAATGACTTTGAAATCGGACAACGTCATGACCTGGAACAGATCACGGTTATGAATGAAAATGCCACTATGAATAAACTGGCTGGAAAATATGAGGGCATGGACCGTTATGAATGTCGTAAAGCCCTTGTTGAAGACCTGAAAGAAATGGGTCACCTTATCAATATTAAAGACCATGACCATGCAGTAGGCACATGCTACCGTTGTAGCACAGTTATTGAGCCGAGACTTTCAGACCAGTGGTTCGTGGCTATGGAAAAAATGGCTGAACCAGCACTGAAAGCGGTTCGAGATGGTGATACGAAATTTGTTCCAGAGCGTTTTGTTAAAATTTACAACCACTGGCTAGAAAACATCAGAGACTGGTGCATTTCACGACAACTATGGTGGGGTCACAGAATTCCTGCTTGGTACTGTGAAGACTGTGGTCAGATGATCGTTGATAGAGAAGAGCCAACAAGCTGTTCTTGTGGATCAGCCAACCTTAAGCAAGATGAGGATGTTCTGGACACATGGTTTAGTTCTGCTCTATGGCCTTTTTCAACACTTGGATGGCCAGAAAAAACGCCTGAACTTGATTACTTCTATCCGACAAACGTTCTTGTAACAGGTTATGACATTATCTTCTTCTGGGTTGTTAGGATGATGTTCAGTGGCATTGAGCAAATGGGTGAAGTGCCATTTGATGATGTGTTCATTCATGGTATTGTTCGTGCGGAAGATGGCAGAAAAATGTCTAAATCCCTCAACAATGGTGTTGATCCTCTTGAAGTGATTGACCAGTATGGCGCAGATGCCCTTCGTTTTATGCTTATGACAGGCAACTCACCAGGCAATGACATGCGTTACCAAACTGAGCGTGTTGAAGCAAGCCGTAATTTTGCCAACAAGCTCTGGAATGCCTCTCGATTTGTTCTTATGGGACTGGAAGATGAGGCCATGGATCTTGATGGTTCAGAAGAACTGGAACTGTCTGATAAGTGGATTCTTTCACGCATGAACACAGTGGCAAAAGACATCACTGTAAACATGGAAAAATATGAACTGGGACTGGCAGCAACCAAGATTTATGATTTTGTATGGAATGAATACTGTGACTGGTACATCGAATTGGCTAAGAAGAGACTTTATGGTGAAGACGCTGAAGCCAAAGCAACAGTGCAGAAGGTTCTTGTTACTGTACTCAAGCAGACCCTTAAAATGCTACACCCATTTATGCCATTCATCACTGAAGAAATTTGGGATCACATTCCAGGGGCTGAAGGCCGTGTGATTGCTATGGATTGGCCTGAGTTTGACCAAGCGCGTGCTAATGCTGAAGCGGAAGAGCAGATGGAACGCATCATGAATGCCATTAAGAATATTAGAAACGTTCGTGCTGAAATGGATGTTGCGCCATCTCGCAAAGCCAAGCTGATCATTGTTGCAGAAAAGAAGGTTAGTGATCTGCTGATTGAAAATGCGGCATACCTACAGTCCTTGGCATCAGCATCAGAAGTCGAAGCGGTTTCAGATAAATCTGCAGTTCCTGAAGATGCGGTTTCAGTTGTGGTAGACGGTGGGGAAATATTCTTGCCACTTGAAGAACTTATTGACTTTGACAAAGAACTTGACAGACTGAATAAGGAAAAGGCAAAACTTGAAAAAGAAGTGGACCGTGTCAATAAAAAGCTAAACAATCAGGGTTTCCTTGCAAAAGCTCCAGACCACCTTGTTCAAGAGGAACGCGATAAAAAAGACAAATATGAAGACATGCTTAAGACGGTTCTTGACAGAATTGAGTCAATGCAAGCAAAGATCAAGTAGGTGATTGACCGTGACCTATGCTGAAGCGATAAAGTTTATTGAGAGCACAGAAAAGTTTGGCATTAAGCCTGGGCTTGATGCGATTAAAAGACTGTTAGCAAAACTTGGGAATCCGCAGGATGACCTAAATGTTATACACATTGCAGGCACCAATGGCAAAGGGTCAACGGCCAGTTATATCAAAAGCATTCTTATGCATGCAGGCTACCGGGTGGGGTTTTATACCTCACCCAGCCTTTATGCCCTGGAAGAACGCATACAGATTAACAATGGCCTCGTTGACCAAAAAGATTTTACAGCAGTGACATCAGAGGTAAAAAAAGCCGTGGATGCGCTTGTAGAAGAGGGATTTGATCCCAATACAGAGTTTGAAATATTCACAGCCATGGCCTTCCTTCACTTTAAAAGACATATGGTTGACTTTGTTGTACTTGAAGTTGGACTGGGGGGGAGGCTGGATGCAACCAATGTGGTTGACAAGCCCCTTGTTTCAGTGATAACACCAATTGCTCTTGACCATGTCAATATTCTAGGGGACACACTGGAAAAAGTTGCATTTGAAAAGGGCGGCATTATTAAGGACAATGTTCCCCTTGTTATTCACCCTCAAGAACGTGAAGCCTCAGAGGTTTTAAAAAAACTTGCAGAGCAAAGGTCTGCAAGTATGATTGTCGCCCCAGTGGACTTGGTTGAAGTGGTGGAAATGTCTCTTGAAGGGACTGTTTTTACATTGGGTGTCCATCCCTACAGAATTTCCATGATTGGCAAGCACCAGGCTCAGAATGCGGTGGTGGCCATGACGGCTGTGGAGCTAATAAATCGGGAGTATGACAAGCACATCCCAGAAGAGGCCATTATGAAAGGTCTCGAAGCAACCAAATGGCCATGCCGACTTGAAGTTTTAGATACAAGCCCTAAAATCATACTGGATGGAGCGCATAATCCACACGGAGCTAGGGCGCTGGCAAAATCTCTTGACGATATTCTCCCTAAGGGCAAAATGCCAACTGTTATCTTGGGGATGCTTGGAGACAAGGATGTTGATGAAGTTCTTGGTATTATGAAGGCCTACCTAGGAAAAGTCATCGTGACAGAACCCCATAATGATCGGAAACTATCGGCTGAGGCCCTGGATCATAAGTTAAAAAGTTTAGGTGTCGATACAGTGGTGGAAAAAAATCCTTCAAAGGCTTTAAAAGTGGCTCTTGAGTTAACAGACTCTTCTGAACTCATACTGGCGTTTGGTTCTTTTTATCTTGTCGGACAAATCCGTCAGGAGGTTCTAAGTGATGACTTCCGTTAAAGATGTCATGGATTTTGTTTATGGATCTTACTTTAAGCGCACAAAAGTTGAGACAAGCCCATCAAAGATTCTTGATGGATCCCATCCGGAAGATGATCGCAACACACGTCGACCGGACCTAACATCTGAAATGCTTAAGGCCCTGGACAAGCCTGATCAAGGGATGACGAACATTCTGGTCACAGGCAGTAAGGGCAAGGGCAGTGTCAGCCGATTGCTTGAGTTAATTTTAAGGGCGCATGGAGAAAAAACAGGACTTTTTACAAGCCCTCATCTGCATGTTTATAATGAACGAATTCGTGTCAATGGCAAAATGATTTCTGACCATGCCCTAATAGAAGCGGCTCTGCAAGTGCAGCCTATTAGCATGGCCCTAGATGAATCCTTAGAGCTTGGTGAGTATATAAGCCCAATGGGAAATGGTTTATGTATGGCCCTTGTACATTTTAAAAATGAGGCGACAAGCTACAATATCCTTGAATGTGGCCGTGGGGCACGCTTTGATGACGTGGCTGTGGCTGAGTCTGACTACGCTCTTATTAATATAGTATTTGATGAACACTTGCCCAATCTGGGACGAAACATCGAAGAGGTGGCCTGGCACAAGGCAGGGATTATTTCAAAGGGGCAAGAGTACGTTTTTTCTGCGGTGCAAAAGCCTGAAGTTCTGAATGTATTAGAAAATCAGGCGAGAAAAAATGGCGTAGATCTTGTCATCGCCAGTCAAATGCATCCTGAAATTGATAAGTCTGTTGGTCAAGCCTACAACAAGGAAAATGCAAATCTAGCATATACGGCGGCTAAGTATATTTTAAAGGACAAGTTTTCACATAACAGGGCCCTTCAGGCTATAAAGTCCTTTCGCTTTGCAGGGTGTATTGAAAAGGTATCAAGTGATCCAACTATATATTTAGATGGTTGCATCCATCCTGTTTGTGCTAAGGAAATTGCAAAGGCAATGAACACCAAAAAACACATTCGGTCTATAATAGGTATTCCTGACAATAAGGCTTATGAGGAAGTCGTTGAAATCCTTAGTCAAAAGTCGGCTGTAACGTTTTTAAGTGAGCCGGCCAAGTGTCATCTTCCCTTTAGTGGCATACAGGCTCATTTGGTCCGAAACATGCGGCAAAGGGGTCAGAATGTCTACCATATTCCTAACTTGCAAGAGGCTATAGATCAAGCCTTAAATGATCTACCCGAACAGGGGGAAATCTACATTGTTGGGACACAGATTTACATTGGACAGGTGAAAACAGAATTAGCACGTAGGGGTATTATATGAAAAAGGGATGGGTCATTTATTCTAAAGAAACACTGTCATCAAAGTTTGGAAATAATGCTTTTGATTGGATGGTAGAATCAGCTTCTAAGTATGACATGAATGTTGAAGTGTTATTTGAAGAGGATTTCGACTTGCTGACGTCTGGAGAACAAGCTGTTTTCCTCTTAAATGGAAAAGAACTGGCTAAGCCAGATTTTGCTGTTATGAGAAGCTATGGACTTGATTTGGCAAGACATCTAGAGTCGTCAGGTGTGCCGGTGTTCAACAAGCCGACTGCCATGGCCATCTCTCAGGACAAGTGGCAAACCCATCAGGTCCTTTGCAAAAAAGGCTTACGGTCTCCAGATACCTTGTGGACTTCGACCCCGCGAACCTATAGTGACATCCTTTCAATTTTGGGAAGTACCTTCGTTGTCAAGGGGCTCTTGGGATCAAAGGGAGAAGATGTTTACTTGGTGGAAGGGCCTGAAAGTTATGATAAGGCTTTAAAGCAATTAAAGGGACAAAGCGTCCTCTATCAAAGGTTTGTATCAGAAAGTGCGGGCACTGATATTCGAGTACATGTTATTGGTGGTCAAGTGGTTGCGGCGGTGCGACGGGTTTCAGAGGGAGACTTCAAGTCGAATTTTCACCAAGGCGGTGCGGCACGTGCTGTTGCCATTACTGAAGAAATGAAAGATCTGTCTCTTGCGGCAGCAAAAGCTTTAGAGCTTGACTTCGCAGGCATTGACTTACTGGAAAGTCTGGAAGGACCAACAATCTGCGAAGTGAATGCTATTCCAGGCTTTCGAACAATTTGTCTGACATCCGAAACAGACATACCAAGTCTAATATTCGAACATGTAGCAAAAGTCTTGTAGTAAGGCTTTTGAGATGCATTTTCATGTAACTGACCAAAGTATTAAAGAAGACACTTAACCAGAAGCAACTGGCCAAGTGTCTTTTTTTATACAGTTCAAGAATAATAAAAGCCCAAGCTTAAACCCCCGGGTATATGGGTATGAATGTTCACAAAAACCTTACACTTTCTAAAAGGGAATAGGGTATAATAAAAGTATACTGAAAAGAGGTGATATTATGCCGTTTGGAGATGTTAGTTTTTATGCGGCGCTGACAGCAGGAGTGTTATCATTTTTTACACCTTGTATTTTACCGATGATTCCGGCTTATATTATGTTTATTACAGGATCTGCCCTCGAGGAAGATGTGGCATCAAATAGGAAGTTGGCCATTGGAAGGACACTTCTTTTTATTCTGGGATTCACAATTATATTTGTCATTATGGGAACATCAGCCACATTGCTGGGGCGGCTATTTGTTCAGAACCGGGCTGTGTTTACAAAAATATCGGGTACAATTATTATATTTTTTGGCCTGATCCTTTCTGGGCTTATCAAGTCACCGTTTAAATCTGGTGGCATTAGGATTCCGCAGGGTTTAAGTGGCAACCTAGGCGCTCTTGTTATGGGAATGGCATTTGCAGCGGGCTGGACACCTTGTTTTGGACCAGTTCTTGCAGGCATACTTGTTATGGCTGGTGGTTCAGCGACCTTTTCAAAGGGGGTTCTGCTTTTATTAACATATTCTGTGGGCATGGGTATACCATTCTTACTCACCGCTGTGTTTATTGGAGCTTTTTCATCGGCTCTGCAACGTATGGAGAAGGTTGTACCGGTTATTCTAAAAATTGGCGGCATTATTATGATCATATTTGGTGTACTCATATTCTTTGATAAGGTGACTATGCTAACACAAATGATGCTTTAATTTGAGTGGATGAGAAAGAAGGTGCTTATGAGACAATTTAAGTTCTTGTCTGTTTTGGTCATGCTGGTAATGGTTTTGGCAGCTTGTCAGGCAGATGGTGGCATTGAGGCAGTAAATATAGAAGAAAATTCAAGATCCAGTGAATCGACTGCTGAAGAAAGTGAATTACAAGATAATACAACTGATTCTGAAGAAGCAAATGAGCAAACAGGAGAGCCAGTATCTGAAAATGCTTCAGAAACTACTTCAGAAACTGCTTCAGAGGAAGAAAGCGAACAAGCAACAGAGCAGGTATCAGAGGGGACTTCAGAACAAGTGGCTCAGTTTCCAGTGCGTGATGAAAAAATACCGCCATATGAAATTGAGTTAAGAGATGGTTCGGTTATCAAACTCGATCAATTTGAAGGTCAAGTTGTTATGATGACCTTTTTTACAACTTGGTGAACCTACTGCGAAAAAGAGATTCCTGAGTTGCAGGAACGACATGAAAATTCTGAAGATCTTGTTATTATAGGCATTGACGTAAGGGAAACGGAAAAAGAGTTGGCCCCATATTTAGAAAGACATGGTGTGACCTTCCCTGTGGCCCTTGATGAGGAGGGGAGTTTGGCACAGCTCTTCTATGTAAGTGGTTTTCCAACATCCGTATTTATCTCTCCAGACGGAACACTCATAGGAAGTGTACCTGGTTATATTCAAAGCGACCAGATGGATGCATATATTGATTATGCTAGAACATATGAACCTGAAAAAAGCGAGTGATGGGTAAGAAGTCCTACTCGTTTATGTCCTAGTACCCTACTGAAAGTGTGAATAATATGATACTCTAAATACAAACAATGACTAGAAATCGATATAATATATAGTGGTTAATGTGTATTTACAGCAATAAAGGGTATTAATATTATGTATGAGAGGCAGTGAGGTGATTTTGTGAAGATTGATTCAAGCTATACAAATTTAACCAACGCTTTACAAGGTGCAGCATCTTCATCAAGACCTGCATCCGTCCCTATCACAGAAAAAATGACAGGTCAGGAACGTGGACTGGATCAAGGTACTAGAAACGCTGAAGACGCTGTAAACCTAGCGAACACAGCTGAGGGTGCACTGAATAATGTATCAGATAGTCTTCTAAGAATAAAAGAATTGGCTGTGCAGGCTAGTAATGGCATTCTCACAGAAGACGACAAGGGGATTATTCAAAATGAAATCAATGAACTTAAAACGGGTATTAATGATACCTTAAGAAATACTGAGTTCAACACAATTAAGGTTTTAGATGGTTTCAATGGAAATGTACAGTCAGGTGCAAATTCTGGCCAAGGACAACAAATGAATATTGAAAACACAACCTTAGAAACCCTAGGTATTAAAGAATTTGATGTGACTGGTGATTTTGACATTGGTGACATTGACAAAGCTCTTGAAACAGTCAATTCTGAAAGAGCAGATATAGGAGCCCAGACGAATGGTCTGGAATCCAATATTCGTTACAATCAAATAGCAAGAGAAAATACCATTAGTTCGCGATCAACTGTTGCCGGCGACGATGTTGAAAAAGCGCTCATTGAACTCAAGCAGAGCCAACTCCAACAAAGTATTCAGCAACAAGTCCAATCAATGAAGCAAAAAGATGAAGAAGACAAGCTTAACATCTTTGGTTAGGTTTATTAAACCCAGTGTATATTCCAGTGTATGGTTTATATCTGGGTTTTTATTTGTTTTTGTATACCAAAGGAATAAGAAGTATAAGGTTTAAATGGTGAATAAACGGTAATAGAGGAGGCATATATGAATATAAGGCCAAATCGACCGGAGTCTATGACAGAACAAATGCTGAAAAATGACTTAAAAAAGCCAATACCTATTTCAGCCAATGAACAGCTTGCACGAGAGACACGGGAACAAGACCATGCAAAAGGCATTAATTTAGCTGTCACATCAAATGATGATCTTAGGACAGTCCTTGAGGAGTTAAGCAATCTCAGGGTCTGGGCCTATAAGAGTTATGCCGGAAAAATTAGTGACAGTGATAAAAATGTGGTCCAAACACGGGTGGATATGATCTTAAATGATGTCAAACGTACCCTATCAGGCACATCTTTTAATAAAGTTGAAAAACTATCTTCGGAGACTGAAAATGAGCAGGGATCAGTCATGAAGATTAAAAATAGTGCCCTTGAAAATTTAGGCATTGAAAGTGTGGATATTGGTGGGGATGTGGATATTCAAGCCATTGACAAAGCCATTGATTCAGTGAAAAAGGCCATGAAGAGCAGTGGTATAGATAAGGATAGTCTTAAAGGCGCCATTGTGGATAGTCAACCCAAGCGGATCGCACTTTTTGAAGACATGCCAGATGTTAATAAGGCAAATGAAAGCATTCAAGACCTAAAGAAAAAAGTTTCATTAAGGGCTTTTAAAAGTGCAGAATCTGAAAAGCCCAGTGGACCAGCTAAACGCGAAGATCAAAGTCAAATAAATTAGGTAAAGTCCTGAAATGGTGAAAAGTGCAACCACCATACAGGACTTTTTTTATGTCCGAATTTAATTCAATCAACGAATTAAATTGTATGAGTCATTCATAAGAGGTCTAGGGGAAGGACTGCAAGTTTTGAAGGGATCATTACTGAACGAGACGGGAAGACTGAAGTGATTAAGCAGATATGATATAATGGGTAAGTGTTCTAAAATGGAACATTTTTAAACCCTAGAGTAAAGAGGTGAATTATGAAATCTATTAGACCGCTTGATTTTTATACAAAGGCTGATGAGCCCCTGCAAACACAAAAGGGGATCCGCTTTTACTTCGAATATAAAAACGATGGAGACGAAAATGTAAAAAGTATACCTGCTGAAATCGTCATGGGTGATATTGTAAGGCGTGTCAATCTACCGGGACTATCTCCAGGACAGAAAAAAACAGTTGAAATGGTTCTTACAAATAATATTAGTGAAGATATTGAAGCTGTTGGTGTGAGACTCGGTGATGGAGAAGATGGTCAAATTATGAAGAGCTTCTCCTGGATGGGACAAATTGACCTCCGCATTGATGCTTTAGACCGATATGAAGTTATGGACAATTCAAAAGATGTCTATTTCAGAGCCCTCCTACATAATAAGGGCACAAAAACAGCAAGGAAGATTAAGATTTCTATAGAACGGGACAACAAGTTTTATGGAGACCTCACCCTAGATGAATTGGCACCTAAAACAGCTATGCCAGTTAATGTGGCATTTGATAGACGGAGTAAGGGGTTCTTTAAAATTAAAATTTTAGCGAAAACCATGAATCGTGTGGGCGAAACAGTCAGCAGGACCTTTCATGTGCAACTTGGTGATGAAATGCTAAACACATTGCAGGATCATGAAGATAAGAGTTCTTTAGATCAGGAGGCTGATGAATAATGCCAGGAAAAAGACTCCTAGAGGAAAATGAACTTTTCAAAACAGCGTGGATAGAGTTTGTTAGATACGGTCGAATGGACCGGGAGAGCTTAAGGCCCATCATTGCCGACTCTTGGATTAGAAGCCGGCGGTATCAAGTTAACCCAGATTCGTCGGACGTGACATGTGAAATAACCGGAATAGAGTTTCAGGAAAGATACGATAGAATAGGGTCTGTGCTAGATATTGCTAAGCCTTTTATGGAAACCCTATACAAGACCGTTGGGGAAGCGGGCATGGTGGTTCGCTTAACAGACAGAGATGGTTATGTCCTTGAATGTTTTGGTGATGAACTTGTTTTTGAAAGTCATCAAGCCCTTCACTTATATAAGGGAACAAATGTGAAAGAAGAGGTTATTGGGACAAATGCAATAGGCATAGCCCTCGCCAAGGGGATTCCTCTACAAGTATTGGGGGCTGAACACTTTCGTATTGACTATCATGACTGGACAACGTCAGCAGCACCCATAACAAATGATTCAGGCGAAGTCATAGCGGTTCTGAGTATGTCGGGGGACTATGAACTGGTTCATCCTCATACCCTGGGCATGGTTATGGCATCAGCCCTTGCCATAGAACATGAGTTTAAACTCGAAAAGTCAAATCAAGATCTTAAGAGAAAGAATGACCACTTTAATGCCATTATGGAATCCATATCTGAAGGGATCATCTGTATAGATGAACGCGGGGTCATACGTGATATTAACTTATTTGCAAGAAACTATCTTCGTGTTAGAGGGTCAGAAGCCATAGGCGCAGATATTAGAGACCTCATAAGAGGGGACCAAGCAAAAAAACTTGTCAAGCTCGTTAAAAATGGCAAAGCCCTGAAGGAGGAAGAGTTTAACTTCAGCCATTCTGGCGGGCGAAAAAAATCTGTTATCGTGAATGCAACCCCAGTTTCTGAACCCAATGACCCCTATAAAGAACTTGTTATTACCTTTAGGGAGTCAAAGGACATTCATAATTTGGTTAATAAGATTGTCGGTGCAAAGGCCATATACACATTTGATGATATATTGGGAGACAGCTCGGAGATAAAAGAAGCCATACGCATTGCCAAACTTGTATCAGACACAGAAGCCACCATTCTTCTCACAGGGGAGAGTGGGACGGGCAAGGAACTCTTTGCTCAAAGTATTCACAACGATTCACATAGAAGAAACAATTCCTTTGTTTTCATTAACTGTGGGGCCATTCCCCGTGACCTTGTGGCCAGCGAACTCTTCGGGTACGTAGAAGGCGCCTTTACAGGCGCGCGAAAAGGGGGGCAACCAGGAAAGTTTGAGCTGGCAGATGGAGGCACGCTCTTTCTCGATGAGATTGGGGACATGCCCCTTGACACTCAGGCCAATCTCTTGCGAGTGCTTGAAACAAAAGAGGTTGTAAGAGTTGGTGGACACGATGTTATTCCTGTGGATGTAAGAGTTATTGCAGCAACTCATAAGGATCTAACACAGGAGGTTCGTCGAGGCAATTTTAGACAGGACTTGTTTTTCAGGCTTAATGTTATGCCCATACACACTCCAGCCCTTCGAGAAAGACGAAGTGATATACCCAGCCTGATTGATTTCTTCTATAATCAGTTCAAAATGGGAGAGGGCAAGGCCGGGGTTGATATTGCAGAGAGTTTTTACACAGCTATGACAATGTACGACTGGCCAGGCAATGTTAGAGAGCTTCAAAATGTTATGCAACTGGCTTCAAATATTGTTGGAGAAGGAGGCGTTTTAACAGCCAAAGCCCTTCCAGATTACATTAAGACAAATGTTAGAATTGAAAATGATGAAAGTGAATCTGTCAAAAGTGTGAAAACATTGGCGGAGTTAGAACGTGAGGCCATTCAACTGGCCATTGCCTATTCCAAGGGGAATTTGGTAAAGGCGGCCAAGTCGCTTGGAATTGGCAGGACAACCCTTTATAGAAAAATTGAAAAATATGGATTGACTGTTTAATTGTAGACAGATTCGAGAGATAGCCACTAAAGAAATGTTCCTATTTGAAACACTTGTTTCATTTAGGAACATTTCTTTTTGTGAAAACGTAATCTTATGTTTCAAAACGATACAAACGCAATTAAAATACGTGAAAAACTTCACAAATCAACATGTTTTTTATTGAGTACATATTCAATTGATGTGTATTTGCAAGGTCTTTGGGGTAGGTAAAAGAATGAAAGTTGAACTTGGCATACAAATTGCATATATAAGAATTGGATAAGCATATAGGAGGTAGATTTTTGAAAAACGGAATAATTTACATAATCGCCTTTCTCGCATTTTGGACAATCCTTGCGGAAAGGGTCACAATTTCATCAACAGTCTTTGGCCTTCTTATTGCAATTTTGATTTATGCATATGTCAATAAATCGTACAAAGGCGTTAAAGCAATAAAATCAATTAAGCTTATTCCGGTTTGGCTTTTATTTCTACTTCAACTCATAGGAGAGATTGTTATTGCAAATTTACAAGTTGCTAAAATTGTCCTTTCTAAGGACATGGATATTGCTCCGGAAGTTGTCACGTATAAGACCAAGCTGGATTCAGAAATATTAAAAACCATTCTGGCCAATGCAATAACACTGACACCGGGCACCATGACAGTGGATATTGAAGGCAGTCTCTTGAAGATACACTGCCTAAGCTCCCGGTATGCCGAGGCGCTAAAAGACAATAACTTCGAGAAGACACTACTAAAAATTCAGGAGGCGTATCATGACTAATAATTTAATCTTAGCCTGTCTATTCATCGGCTTAACTTTACTAATGGCTCTTTATAGAGCTGTGGTTGGTCCATCAAAAGGTGACCGCCTAATTGCAATAAATGTTATTGGGACAAAAACGCTTGTCCTCATGGCTGTGATTTCATTAATACTTAAAGAGCAATTTTTCTTAGATGTGGTGCTTGTCTATGCACTTATCAGTTTCACAGCGTCCCTTTTTATTGCTAGAGAAATTGGCAATAAGAGGCATGAAAGGAATGTCACACATGAGTGATATTGTAACACTGGTCTTAGTATTTTCAGGCATTTTCTTTTTCTTTGTAGGTGCGCTTGGCCTCATACGCTTTCCAGATGCTCTCACAAGAGCTCATGGAGCGGCTAAATGCGACACCCTCGGTGCCATTCTTATATTGACTGGTCTGCTCTTTCAAACAGGTATACAGTTTTCATCGCTTAAGCTGGTCCTTGTCATTGTGTTTTTATGGATAACGAATCCTACGGCGACACATGCTATTGCAAAGGCCATTAGAAGCGCTTCCATAGGACGTTCACAAATAAAGGATTAGGAACGAAAGGAGAACAAATATATGACAATGTTTAATGTGGTACTCTTGCTGGTCATGATGATTGGTGCGGTCGCAGCCAGTGCAATTCGAAACCTGCTTGGTGCAGTGATTATATTTATGGTCTACAGTTTAATGATGGCCCTATTATGGCAACAAATGAATGCCCCGGACTTAGCCATTACAGAGGCCGCAGTTGGGGCTGGGCTCACATCGGTACTGTTTGTATTAACACTTAGAAAAATTAAGGGACTGAGCGCATGAGAATAACGGTGTCAATTGCTGTGGCGGTTTGTATTGCAGCCGTGCTTTTGACGGGGGTTATTGATTTTCCCGAGTTTGGAGCACCTGACAACCCGGCACACAATGAAGTCATGGAGAAATACATAGAAGATGGGGTCGAGGAAACAGGTGCTGTCAATTTGGTTTCTGGTATGATTCTTGATTACAGAGCCTTTGATACATTCATTGAATCCATTGTGTTTTTTACAGCAGTGATCTCAGTTTTCGCAGTTCTTAAAGGGGGTCGGATTCTATGACAATTATCATCCAAAATGTTGTGAGAATCATTGTGCCTTTTATATTAGTCTTTGGAGCATATGTCACTGTATATGGACACATATCTCCAGGTGGTGGATTTGCAGGAGGGACTATACTTGCAGCGGCACTTATACTAGATCGATTTGTAGGCGTTAAAAGAAATTTTTACTTGACCAAAGAGATTTCTCTTAAATGTGTTTCATACAGCCTTGTCTGTTATGGCCTTTTAAAGGGGCTTGCCTTCATGGAGGGCGCATTGCACATTCATATTATCACTTGGCCCTTGGGGCATCCTGGTGCACTTCTTAGCGCTGGTATCATTCCAGTCCTCAATATCTTAATTGGACTAATCGTTATGACAGCATTCGTTCTTCTGTTTGATTTATTTCGAGGTAACTATTCAGTCACAGCTTTAAGAAAATCCATTGATTGACCTTTTAAAGCAGATTTAATCGCAGTATATGAATTGATACCATGCTTAGCCATAGTTCCTAGATAAGACATAATTCTTACAAAAGTATCTGCACCTTCTTTGGTTCTGAAAGTTCCTGATACCTTTTGTTTCACTTTAATCATTCGGACATCACGCTCTGCTTGGTTATTATCAAAGGGAACATTGAAGTCATTTATAAATAGACAGACTTCCCCCTTGTGGGATGCAAAGCGTTCAATCAAAGCTCTGATTTTACCTTTTTTATGGCGACCACGTTTACCTTTAGGTTTATCAGGTATTGGATTCGCCTTTATGGCTTCTTCTACGATGGCATCGTATTTTGAATTGAAATATTTCAATTGATACTCGCTTAAAGTTGTATAACCATCATTCTTTAAGGTATCCTTTAGATTTTTCATCTCAAGAAGCAGATTGATCATATTTTCAGCCCATATCTGTTCTGGATAATTTTCTATTACACCAGTCAGTTCCCTTAATAGGTGTGCATTGCAGATTCCATGATCAACGTTTTTATATGTAAAATACGGTTTCCAAAAGTCATGTATCGCTATACCTTTAAACTCAGGGAGGATACCACTTGAGTCCATCCCTATTGATCCCCGCTTTTCTTCTACTGTCAAATAAGTGAAGTGGGTATTTGAAGCATTATGAACCCAGTGAAGTTTTTTATCTACACGTAAACCTGTTTCATCAAAATGAGCAAGATCTAGTGACTTGACCTTGTCACGAATAAGATTTACGGTATCTTCTAGTTTTTCACTTACATTGGTAACCATAGAATGAATTGTACCTGTACTAATGGGCAGATTGAATACTGCGCTTAAAATATCATGAGTACGTTTGATGCCTACCATACCAGCAGTATTTAGTGTAACAGCAAGCGCTTTCAAATTGTCACCATACTGAACACGCCCTTTGATAGACTCTGGAAACACACCAGATATGACTTCATTGTTTCTATAGGAACATTCACATGTCATTACCTGATGAGCTGTAACCTTTGTATCAATAATGATATCGATATTATATCTAGTTTCAGAAACCTGACATGCATCACACTGTTTTTTAAACGGACAGTTATTACATTCTTTCGGAAAATGCTGTACTGTTTCATCAGGAGTTTTCATAAGTTTAAGTCCGTTGCCTTTGTGCCCTTTCTGAGCACCGGCAGATTTGCCGGAAGGCTTGCGTAAACTCTTTGGTTTAGGTTTTTTAAGCCCATCGCTTGAAGGAGGTTTAGAACTGTTATTGCTGTTTTTATTGAGGCTTTCCTTCAAGGTCTTGATGGTTTCTGCTTGCTCAGCATTAGTGGCTATCAGACTATTAATAATATCAGTTTGATTGTTGATTGTGTCAGTTTGATTGTTGATTGTGTCAGTTTGATTGTTGATTGTGTCAGTTTGATTGTTGATTGTGTCGGTTTGATTGTTGATTGTGTCGGTTTGATTGTTGATTGTCGTCGTTAAAGATTCAACAGCAGCGGTAAGTGTGTTAATTTTATCCATTAGCTCTTTAGTTGTTTTTGAAGAAAAATCGTTATTCATGCTGCTATCTCCTCTCTTTTTTTAGCTACTTATATTATAGCATAAAATGAGGTTAAAATCCAGTATTTTCAATAGTTACAACTGGATTTTAAAAGAAAAAAACAGGCTATTTTTCTTTGCGGAGCAGAGTATAAAAGTACGAAAATCCAATAGTAAATATCCTAGATATTTTCACCTGTCTGAATAGTTACATTTCGAGAAGATTCAACAGAGGAGGATAAATCATGAGTATTCTACTGGACAACTTCATGGAAGTGGGTTCCATTATCTTGTTTGCCATAGGTTTCACGACCCTACTGGTGCATAACAATCTCATTAAAAAAATTATTGGACTTAATATCATGGATACATCCATCTTTCTTTATTTTATATCTATTGGGTATATAAAAGGTGCCCATGCTCCAATTATTGAAGATGGAATTTCAGCATACGTTAACCCTGTACCATCAGGACTCATGTTGACAGGCATTGTTGTTGCAGTGAGTGTAACAGCTTTTGCCCTAGCTTTGACCATAAGACTTCATAGCATTTATGGAACACTGGAACTAGACGAAATTATGAAAATAAGGGAGGAAAGTGTATGAACATAATTGGTGCGGCACCAATCGTAATTATTCTATTATTATTAATTTCTTCCTTTGTCTTGCCGTTTAGGAAAAACCCCATAAAAGTGAGTCTGCCTATTTTGGGTGTACTCACGGCATATGCCTGGCTTCATGGACTTTTATTTATAGGCAAGGAGCCATATATTATTCAGGCTGGACATGCCCAGCCTCCATTTGGAATCGCCCTTCGTGTGAGCGCGGTTGAAATAGTCATAGGACTACTTTTCATGACAGTGACAACCCTTGTCGTTTGGTTCTCTGCGAAACAATTTCATAGGGAAGTCGGCGAGAAACAACAAAAAACTTTTCTAATTCTCATTCATCTCTTAGTGGCATCTCTGCTTGGGATTGTTTTCACTCAGGATTTATTCAATGGATTTGTATTCATAGAAGTCAGCACTCTGGCAGCTTGTGGCATAATAGTTGTCAAAAACAAAGCGGACAATATTAAGGCCGCAGTAAAATATTTAATATTGAGCAGTTTGGGATCTGGCCTGGTTTTAATGGGAATTGCCTACCTTTATGCCTTGACTGGCTATTTGGACATGACCTATATTCATGATGCCCTTGTGCCAATTGCGTCTGAGAAATCACGGATGATCCTAATCAGCATGGTTTTATTTATGACAGGTACAGGCATTAAAAGCGCTCTTTTTCCAATGCATATATGGCTTCCAGATGCCCACACGGCAGCTCCAGGGGCTTCAAGTGCCCTGCTGTCAGGTCTTGTTATAAAGGCACCAGCCATATACTTTTTAAAAATTTGTGTGCTTGTTTACGGCTATAATATGATCAACCAAACAGCCTTTTTACAGCTTTTGCTTCTATTTAGCGGAACGGGTATGATCGTGGGCTCCCTTTTTGCAAGATCACAAAAAAACATAAAAAGAATGATTGCCTATTCTAGTGTGGCACAAATGGGGTATATATTCTTTGGGATAGGTCTTGGCACACCAGCTGGTATGGCCATTGCTGTCTACCACATGATCGGACATGGCTTAACCAAATCAACCTTATTTCTAGTGGCCACCACCTTTATAGATAAATTGGGAACCAAGAATTTATCAGACCTTAAGGGTGTAGGAAGAAAAATGCCGCTTGAAATGGCCATATTCACCATATGCGGATTTTCTATGGTGGGCATTCCAATCCTTCCTGGCTTTATAAGCAAGTGGAACTTAGCCCTAGCAACAATTGAAACTGGACAGGTATGGCTACTGGCTGTAATACTTCTTAGCTCTGTACTCAATGCAGCCTACTATTTTCCGGTTACAATCAACGGATTTTTCTCTGAAGAAGAGGGACTCACCCCAAACAGCAATTATGTAGAAAAAAGGCCCCTTATAATACTCTCATTTTTACTTGTTATGGTGGGTGTCCTGTCAGGCCCGATCCTTGAACTCATTGAAAAAGCAATAATTTAGGAAACAGTTTGGAGGCTTTGATGTCTTTTATCCTCGTTTTGCCGATCATACTTCCTATGGTTTTGGCAATGATCATTTCACAGAAAAACATCATAAAAAAAGACAAGTTAATGGCTTTTTCCATTATGGGAACAGCCCTAACCGCAGGTATACTTTTTTATATCATGTATGCAATGCCCGGAGAGAAAATTAAGCTTCTCCACGTCAATGAATTTATAGATTTGACCCTAAAAGGGGATAATTTTGGATTCGTGTTTGCAGGACTGGCATCCATGCTGTGGATCTTGACTTCATCTTATGCAGGTGTTTATATGCACCATGAAGGGCGAGAAAGATATTTCTTTACCTTCTTTCTGTTAACAGAAGGTGTTACTATGGGTATCGCCCTTGCGGGAAATCTCTTCACCCTATATGCATTTTATGAAGTTCTAACCCTGACCACATTCCCACTCGTCATACATGCAGGGACAAAAGAGGCCCTTCGGAGCGGGAAGAAATACATTATATATTCATTATTCGGAGCAACCCTCATACTCTTTGGTATGATGATTTTGTTTAGCGCGGCTAAGACTCTGGAGTTTACACCAGGTGGTATCACCCAGCTCCTTGTCTATGAAGAACCAGCCCTACTTGCATCAGCCTTTCTGGCTCTTTTTATAGGCTTTGGAGTGAAGGCGGCTCTGGTTCCAATGCACAGTTGGTTGCCGGCAGCCATGGTTGCACCGACCCCAGTCAGTGCCTTACTACATGCCGTGGCGGTGGTGAAATCAGGTATATTTTCCCTGATCAGAATGACCTTTTTTATTTTCGGACCGGTCATTGTGATGTCATTTCATTTAAGGGCCTTTCTCCTAGGCATTGTCCTGGTCACAGTTGTTTTTGGTTCCTTTATGGCACTGCACCAAACCCATCTTAAGAAAAGGTTGGCTTACTCAACGATTAGCCAGCTTGGCTATATGCTCTTAGGCATTGTGTTAATCAATGAAGACGCCCTCCTCGGAGCCATGATACATCTCATTAATCATGCCATTATAAAAATTGTGCTCTTCTTTTGTGTCGGCGCCATCACCTATATGACCGGAAAAAAATATATTTATCAAATCAGTGGCATTGGTAGAAAAATGCCTAAGACCATGATGTGTTTTGCCATAGCTTCTATATCTCTTATTGGCATACCACCTTCAAATGGTTTTGTCAGCAAGTGGTTTTTAGGTCTAGGCGCTATGGACGCAGGCCAGACCATGAACATTATCGTCCTACTACTGAGTGCATTCCTAACAGCGGGATACTTGTTGCCTATTGTCGTAGGTGCCTTTTTTACAAAGACCGCAGAGGACATCGCTGATAAAGATAATCTTGATCCTCCAAATGCTATGATGATTCCCATTATGATCATTACAGGGGCGGTTGTCTTTATGGGAATATTCCCAAATCCCGTTATAAACTATATTCGAGTGGCTATTGAACAAATTTTCCTTTAAGGAGGTGAACCTATGGAGATAGCACTGCTTTTACTCATACTCATCCCTGCTTTCGGTGCGGCAATCGGGTCTATCATCGGCCGTGACAATGAGAAGGACAGAGATATATTTAACATTGCCATAACAGGCCTAGAACTGGTCGCTGTGACAATGATGTTCCCTATTGTTAAAGAAAACACCATACATTTATTTTTCCCAAATGTGATGGGTACTGGCATGTACCTAAAGCTTGATATGCTTCGCTACATATTCGTGTGGTTCACGGCGGCTGTATGGTTTATGACAACCCTCTATAGCACCCAGTACCTTATCAAATATAGAAATAGAAACAGATATTACATGTTTTACATGTTGACCCTGTCATCGACCATCGGTCTGTTTTTATCAGAAAACCTACTGAACTTATTTACTTTTTTTGAAATGATGTCCTTCACATCTTATATACTCGTAATACATGATGAGGATAGATTTGCCCATAGGGCGGGCGTGTCCTACTTAAGTATGGCCATTGCAGGTGGTTTGGTCATGCTTCTTGGCATATTCCTTATTTATGATTATACGGGCACCCTCAATATATCTGCAGCGGGTGTTTGGATGAACCAAATTGGAAACGTGAAATATCTGATCGCGACCCTTATGATTATTGGATTTGGTGTCAAGGCAGCCATGTTTCCTCTACATGTTTGGTTGCCAAAGGCTCATCCTGCGGCGCCAACGCCAGCAAGTGCCATCTTATCAGGTATACTTATAAAAACAGGCCTGTTTGGCATTATGATCACTGTCCATATGATTTTGGGCGCTGACGAAATCATTGGATATGTCCTTATGAGTCTTGCTATGGTCAATATGCTACTCGGCGGTGTTCTAGCACTTTTCCAAAGAAACATTAAACGTATTTTGGCCTATTCCAGTATGAGTCAGGCTGGCTATATTCTTTTTGGAATCGGACTGGCATGCCTGGGGGGCGGTATTAAGGACCTTGCTCTTATGGGCACCCTTTTCCATATGTTTAATCACGCTTTTTTCAAGGTCCTCCTCTTTATGGGCGCTGGAATCATATATATGGTCTTGCATGAACTGTCCATTAATATCATTCGCGGATTTGGACGAAAGAAATATATATTAAAAATTGTGTTTTTCATAGGTATGCTGGGACTGAGTGGCGTGCCGGGAACCAACGGCTATGTGAGTAAAACCATATTGCATGAAGCCTTAGTGGAAGCGGCACATGAGTATCACAGCTTGTTTTTCCAAGTTGCAGAAGTTGTCTTTTACCTAGCCTCTGCAATGACAGTGGCCTACATGCTTAAAATATTCATTACAGTTTTCCTTGAAGATAATCCAGAGTATTATGGTCAGTATAAGGATCAGATAAAAAAACGTGCGCTTTTTCCAATGGCCATTATTGGGTCTTACATCATATTAGTTGGCTTGTTCCCTATGCCAATCATTCATGTGATCATGGATGCCTTAAAGAGCTTTAATATTGATGCCCATCATATTCCCCATGTGTTTTCACTGGAAGCCTTTAAGTCCTCAGCTATAACCCTGGGACTGGGCACTCTATTGTACATCTTCTTTGTAAGACGTGTGCTTTATAGAAAAATGGGCAAAAAAAGAATTTATATCAATCCGACAACGCATTGGTTCCAGCTTGAAGAGAACCTTTATATACCAGTTCTTCGTCATATGTATGCCATTGGGTTTTTCATATTCCAAATTATCGACAAGTGGGTCTATAATCTGGCTGACCAAATGCAACTCACCATGCGACGGATTGCCAACGCTGACATCACCAAGGTCTTCCGCTATGACTGGAGTCATTTTCTGGTGGACATTCCAACGACAGAATCAGCTGGTGTAGCGGCAGACAAAATGGCTCATGATGTGTCTGAAAGACTGCACGGTGTGACAGAAAAGGCTGACGCAGTCAAGACAGATGCCAATAGGAAGGTCAGGGATGTTGTGGACATGGCCCACAAAAGAGCCTCCTCGGCCACCTATGCTCTCTTTATTGTGGCAGGTCTTCTCTTAGTGAGTTTGATTATTGTACTTCTGTTCTCTAATTTACAATAGCTAGGGGGAGCGGATAAGTCTTATAAGACTCCCAGCTTCAACATCTTGCAAAGTAAAGATAAAATTAGGTCCCATCACTTTGGTTCATGACCATTGTGACGGGACCTTTGTATTTTTATGGGGTATAAACATTGACGAAGGGAACCAAGTTATAGAGAATAGAGTTGAAAGAATAGTCATTAAGGATGATGAAGATGAAGAATAAAAATCTCATGGAAATACCAGATCATATAAAAAAACTAATGGATAGAATTAAGTCAGGGGGGCATACAGTCTACCTCGTGGGCGGTTGTGTGAGAGATCACTTGCTGGCCCATCTCCCGTCGGACTACGATATTGCCACAAGTGCTTCACCGCAGGCTCTTGTTGAATGTCTAACACCTGAGTATAAAGTTTTTCAAGTGGGTCAGCATTTTAGCACGCTGATTGTACGTCTTGATGATGGTCACGTTGAAGTGTCTACATTCAGACGGCGAATAGATGGGGTAATACATTATGATGGCAACATTGAAAGCGATCTTGAATGCAGGGATTTTACCATTAATGCCATGGCCATGACCCTAGAAGGTGAAATTTTAGATCCCTTTCAAGGTCAAAGAGACATTGACAATAGGATATTGCGCTCTGTTTTCCCCCATGATTTGTTAAGGGAAGATCCAATTAGAGCCCTGCGCGCGGTGCGTTTTGCATCCAAATATGATCTCGATGTGGACGGGGCTTTAGAAGATGCCCTATACTATGTATCGGTTCGAAAACCCTATGTCAGCCCTGAGAGAAAGAGGGACGAGATATTTAAAATGCTCCTTTTGCCTAAGCCGTCAAGAGCTATACGAATGATGTTAAAGTATGATTTATTTGGCTGGTTTGACTTTGGGCATCTTATAGAAAGAATGGAGGGCTATGACCAAAAAAATCCCTTCCATGACAAGAGCCTCCTAGAACATACACTGACCGTGGTAGATGAAACACCGAGCGTCATTGAACTTCGCTTGGCAGCTCTTTTTCACGATGTGGGAAAACCGGATGTTCAAACCATGGATGAAGTGGCTCACTACTATCAGCATGAAAAGGTCAGTGGAAAATATACTAGACAAGCTCTTCATAGCTTACGTTGTTCCAATAAAATAATTGAAGAGACGTCAAGGCTTGTTGAAGGCCACATGTTCAGTCCCATAGACATAGGGACAAAAGGCTTGAAAAGGCTCCTTGTAAAAGTGGGGGGCTACCCTCAAATGTATAATCTTTTAAAACTCATGAAGGCTGATATTTTAGGTACGGCCTTTCCTGAGCGCGTTTCATGTATGGAAGACTTGTTTATGCTTGTTAAAGACATGGAAGAAAACGACTCGGTCTTTCGCATTAAGGATTTGAACATATCGGGCAGGGACTTGATAGATATTGGTGTGCCCCAGGGCAAGGAAATAGGGTACTGGTTGAATTGCTTGCTGGAAGCGGTTGTGGAAAACGGTCTTAAGAATGAAAAAAACCAGTTGCTGGATTATGTGCAAGGTGAAAAATCTGGGAAATCAAAATGAAGTTTACTTAAATCATGCACTTGCAAAATTACAGATTCATATTCTCGTCATACCATATATAGAATTCTTTATTCTTAAATATATATATGGCATGATGAGGATTCCTGAATGATATTTTGCAAGTCGCTCAAATGAAAAATCCGCTTGAGCCTCCTTAGGGAGAGCGCTAAAAGCGGATTTCTTTTTAGTGGGAAAACCAGGCGTTTAACAGAATAACTTGGTCTATAACCATGCCACCTTTCAGTGGTAGAGGTGTTTAGAATGTGTTATGACACTCTGGAGCGTCTAGATAGAAACTTCGATCAAGATGGGCAAGTTTGTCTGCTTGTGTGCACTGTACAAGCCCTTTAAAATATAAACTTTCAAGACGAACAGCCCCCATAATCCAGCTTGAAAAAACAGCCAGGTCCATATCAATTTCAATTGGGCTTGTAGAGCCAGGGTTGATTTCAAATGTTTCTATGTCTTGATTGTTTCCACTTTCATGGCTGAACGCCTTGTGTCCTGGAGACGTGATATTAAAGACTAGGTTTTCATTCACCCGGTCCTCTACCCATTCAATAAGCTCTGCTGGGTCTAAAACCTTATACATCATACCTAGGCATGTATCATGCATGCGGTGGCTAATGAGGGGCAAAACCTGGGTGTCAGGTGTGTATTCAACATTGTCTAGAAATTGGTAGAACCGGTTGTCGAAAGTATGAAGTTCAATGTACTCCACTTGGTCTTTTTGTCTATGAAGGAATGTTGAAAAAGCCTTTAAAGCCTCAGTTGTGTTGTAAATCATTTCACTAATGAATATAGTTTGTCGCAAAAAGTTCATTTCTGTGATGCCAGTCTGTTTAAAAATCATATAGCCTGTTATTTGGCCATCTTCCTTGTAGACCACAAGGTGGCAGTCTTCTAATTTTTCAATTCGCCTAAGGTCGTTTGTGGATTTATGCATCATACCATGATGATTATTCACATACGTCATATAGCATGACTCTATAGGCGCAAAGTCAACTTCGTCTAAATAGGACAAGCCCTCATGCACCTTGAAATCATGAAAATTGGCAGGTGCCAGCTTGTAGTGGTGAAGGGGACTGCCATAGCCATATCCAAAACTCTTGTAAAAGGAAGGTCGAAAAGGATACAAGGTCATTAGGGGAATGGCTAGGTCTTTAGAGCGTTGATCGGCAAAGTCTATAAGCTTTTGAGCAACGTGCTGTTTTTTATGAAGCAAGTCGACAGCCACAGAGCCAATACCAGCAGCCGAAATCATTGTGCCGTGGAAGTTCATCTCAAAGGTGTAGTAACGCATGCCACCAACAAGTTGATCGTCAATGTATGCACCAATATAGGTCATATCATAGGCCGACTCATGGTCTTTTAAACCCTTTATAATGTCTTGCAAAGCTGTTTTAGAAGCCTTATAAGCCGTGGGATAGGCTCTTAAACTGATTTTTGCAAAGGCTGGGTAATCTTCTTCGGCTATTTGCTTTATGTATATATCCATATTTCTATTTTGCATGATGATCTTGTCACCACACACTCCTTTCTGAAACTGATCAAATGATTGATTATTTTATTATGCCTGCACTGCGGTCAATAGAGCATTAGATTCTTTTCATTAAAATTTATTTAACGTTATTTTAAGTAGACCAATAATCTGATCTTTTGTCAATATGTTCTGGAAGCTTAAAGGGTCATGCATTAAACCGTGAAAATTTAAGTTTATGCATGATTGGTGAATAAAATTAAGTTTAAGAAAGCAAATCTTAAAAAAATAAAGAAAAAAGAACAAAAACTAAATATTACAAAAATGTTACAGTATTCATTATCGACTATCCGCATTATTATACATCTGATAACATAGTGAAAATTGTAAATTTACTCATAGTCATAGGGTTAAAGAGGGGTGTTAATAGATGCAGTATGGTATGCCAACATTGATAGAACTAAATGGACTAGAAGAGAATATGAAGTTTTGTAAGTCCCTCGGACTAGACTTTGTTGAACTTAATATGAATGTGCCTGATTATCAAATTGAGGCCTTAGAAAGCATGAATATTAGAAGTCTAAAAGAAAAGTATGGTGTTGAAATGACCATGCATCTGCCAGAGAACTTCTATTTTGCTGACTTTAATGAAAGTATGAGAGGGGCAGCTTATGCTGTCTTTGATAAGGTCGCTTCTTTTGCGATTGAGAATGACATAAAAATCTTAAACATGCATATGCATGTGGGCACATTTTTCAAAATGCCCCATAAGAAAATATACTTGCAAGAGGCTTATCTTGAGACCTACTTAAATCATGTAAGGGCCTTTGTCAATAAAATTGATGCCTGTCTAAAGGGCACGAATATAAGAGTCTGTGTGGAGAACGCTTGCGATTTTCATCATGATTTTATTCAAGCAGGGCTTGATGAACTCCTAAAATCTGACCATGTCTTTTTAACATGGGACACAGGCCATAATGCCAAAGGAAAATACAAGGACCAGGTGGTTCTCTTCGGTAAGGCAAATCGTATTGGTCATGTACATCTACACGATTGTGCCTTTGGAAGTGATCATTTACCCCTTGGAACAGGAGAAATTTGTATTGATTCCGTTATGAACAAATTGTCTGAAGTCTGCCAGTCTATCGTCTTAGAGGCTAAAACCATAGAAGGCGTGCGCAAATCTATGATTCACTTAGATGTACGAGACAAGCAGATTGCTGTTTAAGTCTCATAATCATTTAGGGTTTCTGGATGTCTGGTTCCTAGGATGAACACAATTAAATGATCATCTGCTAACATACAGTCAACAAAAGAAAAATGGTTAAAAAGAATATAGATGAAAATAAAACCCTTTGAAGATGAAAGTGAATTCTATTCACTGAATCAACAAAGGGTTTTTAATGTCTTAAACACGCAGGTGCGTGCATATGACATCTCTTATAAAGGGCTCAAGAATTTATCGGAATCGGAAAATTATTTCTTCCTTATCTTCACGAATTTGCCCAATATACTGGTCGTATGAGACAGGCCGTTCGAGCTCGGCCCTAAAAATAGCCTGAATTTCTCCAGCGATGGTCTTGTAAAGGAGCTCTCTGTTCAGGGTCAGTGCTTCAGGAGACTGGGCACCCTTTAAGAGGGTTGTTTCCATGGGGGTCAACATTCCCTCAGCGTAAACACTTGCCTTATCATGGGAGAGTTTAACCATAAGGCGTCTTGGACCCTTACCTGTGGTCTTTTTAAGCAAGGCGGAAATGTCCCGGGCCAGATGTTTTTCAATGGCAAGTTTTTCATCGGGAGTAAGTATGGACTTGCCAACAAGTTTATTGTGTTTTCTTTCAATAATCTGTTTTGCTAGGTCAAGCAGAGTGTTTTCAAGAGTTTCAGCATCAATAGGCTTGACGATGTATTTAACGATACCCCGGTCTACAGCTGACAAAATTGTTTCTGAATCAGAAAGAGCAGAGGTTATGATAATTGGAATATCAGACCCCTTGGCTCGAATTTGCTTGGTCAAATCGAGTCCATTAATCTCTGGCATTCGCAGGTCAGTAATGAGAATGTCAGGTGTCTCCTTATCAAAAAAATGGAGTGCCTCGAGACCATCTTTGGCAATATGGAGCTTACCAACCCGTCTTTTTAAAAAACGGCTGAGTTCATCCCGCGTCATAGATTCATCTTCCACATAAAGAATATGCATTAGGGCAAGTGCGTTTTGTTGTGTCATTCCATTCACCTCGTATCATCTTAGACGATTGCTAAGTTTAGTCTTAAGTCACCTTTGATCAAGTATGGATACTAATGAGTATTTTTCATCAAAGGAATTTCAATTTCAAATAGGGACCCCATGGGGGTCTGTGTGAGAGAAACGGAACCATTGAAGGTGTTCTCAACAATAGACTTTGTAATATAAAGCCCAAGCCCCGTGCCTTTGTTTTTAGGTTTTGTGGTGAAGTAAGGATCGAAAATATTGTGCAAGAGGTTTTCAGGCACCCCTCCAGCATGATCTTCCACTTGGATAGAGGCTGTGTATATGGGACCTTCACCTAGTTGTTTTTCCCGCATTTGTGTTCGAATTATAATTTCCCTTTTCTCAGTTTCCGAGCTCACAGTGGCATCGACAGCATTGTTTATAAGATTGAATATAGCCTGGGCCAATTGATTCTTTTGGCCTTCAACAATACCACTCACACGTCCTGTTCTTACAAGGGTGATCTTATTAATATTTAAATTGTCCTGGATCATTTCCACCACATTGTCCAGCATGTCTTCAAGATTAAATGATTCAGTGTCCATATTTGGACTTAGGAAGTCTTGGAAGTCGTCTATGGTTTCAGACATTTGTCTGATCAATGATTTTGCACGGTGGGAGGCATCGAAAAGCCCTTGGTCGTCTAGATCATCGTACTTGTAGGCATCTTCAATGTTGGCAATGATCAAACCAAGATTGTTGAGGGGCTGCCTCCACTGGTGGGCAATGTTTCCCAACATTTCTCCCATAGCGGCTTGACGGGCCTGGTGTATCATCATGGCTTCCGCCCTTTCAGCAGCTTCTCTTTGAAGTCTTTTCTCTGTGATGTCATGGACCATACCAAGAAAATTTGAGGCCTTGGTTTCTGGGTCACGAATAGATGTCATATAAAGTTGTCCCCAAAAAATAGAACCATCTTTTCTTGTATACTTTCTTTCAAGGACAATGTCTTGGACGTCTTTATCACGGAGTTTTTTAAATTCTACCTTGCCTGCAGCCTTGCTTTCAGGGCTTAATATATCAAAAATTTTCATGTTAAGGAGTTCATCATGGTCATAGAGGGTCATTTCGGCCCATTTGTCATTGGCGTTCAGGATTTGACCGTTAATATCAGTCACAGTGATACCAAGAAACGAACTGTTAAACATGCGTTGGTAGCGGTCGTGGCTTATGCTAATTCGCTGTTCAGCTTCTTTTCTATAAGCCACTTCGCTTTTTAGTTTCAGATTTTTTTTATTCATATACCAAATGTAGCTAAAGAGACCAGCGATTGCTAGAAAGGCCAGAAGACTCTGATAAAGACGTATATAGAGTTCCGATTTTTCCTTTTGAATTTGCGCATAGTCAAAGAGCAAGTGGTCCGTTGAAATATCGCTTTCTATGAGTTTGAGTGCCTTTAGGTAGTCAATCATGCTGGTCCATCTAAAGGGGTTCGTATTGCCGATTTCAACAACTGGATAGAGGGTCAGTTCAGAAACCTTTTCTGCCTGAAAAGTGTTAAAGTCAACAAATTCCAAGTAGTTTCTGGAGTCCTTGTAATAATGGTCAGCTATGCGCTGGGCCATTTCCTCAGGGTTATCAAGGGCATACTTCCATCCTAGGATAGAAGCTTCGCGAAAGCGTTCCACTAGCTTTGGACGACTTCTGGCTAGAGCGGTTGAGGTGAAAAGACTGTCTCCATAAAAATCGACACCAAATGAAATGGGGTGGACAGACTTGACTGATTCCCCTTGGAGTTTGGCCTGGTAGGCGATTGTGTCGAGGTAGCCTGGTATGACATCGAAGGTTCCGTTATGGAGGTCGCTGTAACTGAGGACGACATCCTTTGGAATGGTGTCTTTGCGGGAGGGATCAATGCCTTCGTTAACAAGCATGGCCTGGAGCTCAATATCCAGCAGGTCATGTTGTCGTCTAGCCACATTGAGTCTTGTCATATCATAAATGGAGTTAAAGTCTGTATCTGGGCGCATGTAATAGGCTACAGGAGAGCGTTGAAAAAATGTGGATATAATTTTTAAATCATGTCCCTTATCAACAGCCAAAAGAATATCCACACCCCCGACGCCAAACTCGGCTTGGCCTTCGTAAACAGCGTCTGGAACAAGGATGACATTTTCCTTGTCGTCGATGCCAGGCTTAATATTCACTTTAAGGCCGTAGTCTTCGTAATAGCCTTCCCAGAGCGCAGCATAGTATCCGGCAAATTGGAATTGATGTTCCCATCTTAGCTGCAGTGTGACTTCATCTGGGATACCATATGAGTCCTCACCATAACTCACGGGTGTGGTGGTTATTTGTAAAATTAGTATAAGGATCAGTGCATAAACGTTCGTCTTCTTGTTTATAAACATTATAGGCTCTCCTAAAGTGTAAGTCCCAGTATATATTATATAGATTAGCACATAGAGAGGGACCAGGGTATATAAGAATGAAAAAATGACCAGGACAAACTGGATGTATTTAAGAGGACGTATAAAAAGTGTGTGTGTGTTTTCAAAAGGCTTAGAATGACACTTGATAAGAGAGGTCATTATAGGTGGTGTAAAGGTCTAATTGACAAAGCGGATATGCCGGGGGTCATTGGCATATCCGCTAAAGCAGTTAGCAGGAACTGCTGGTCTCTATATTCTCCTCGCAGACTTTCGCATCTGCAAGGGAAGCGAGTAATACTTTTTCTGGCGTCGCAGGCAGGTTTCTAATTCGAACACCCGTGGCATCTTCAATGGCTTCTGTGATAGCAGGTGCTACAGTATTTATGACAACTTCTCCAATACTCTTTGCACCAAATGGCCCTGTTTCGTCATAGCCCTTTGCAAGGAAAACACGTATGTTTGGAATGTCCCTTCGAGCAGGAATTTTATAAGTCATGAAATTATCTGTTTGAAGGACTCCGGTCTCAGACACTTTAACCTCTTCCATAAGAGCAAAACCAATCCCCTGGGAAATCCCGCCTTCAGCCTGAATTCTAGCTAAATTCGGGTTGATTGGCGTTCCGCAATCGACAACACCAACAAAATCTGTCACTGTGGTTTCACCTGTGAGAGTGTTGACGCACACTTCAGCAAAACCAGCCATATAAGGTGGTGCTGTTTTCTTTGGAACAAAGGAGCCTGTGACTGAGAGTTGGGTGTGGATGGTGTTGTAAATAATTTTATTGGAGAATGTGACAAGGTCTACCGATTCGCCTGTGGTTCGACATTTAATAAGCCCCTCAGAATATGTCACATCTTCCGGCGCGCAGGACAGGTATTGTCCTCCTGTCGCCTTGATGGCTTCCACCATTTTATTGGCTGCGTCAATGACTGCATTGCCTGTGGTATAAGTTGTGCTTGAAGCGTAGGCACCACTATCATAAGGTGTGGTATCCGTATCAGCTGCATGGACAATGATGCGATCAAGCGGCACTTCTAAGATCTCAGCTGCAATTTGAGCCATTGCGGTATCTGAACCAGTGCCAATATCTGTTGATCCTGTCAAAAGGGTAAAAAAGCCATCGTCATTGAGACGGAGGGTGGCACTTGCCATATCAATATTTGGAAGGCCAGATCCCTGCTGGGCAATGGCCATTCCAAGGCCATATTTCAAGTGAGATGAATCACTGGCCTTGTGGCGTGCTCGCTTGCCCGCCCAGTCAAATTTTTCTAAGCCATCAGAAACACAGGTTTCAAGGAGGCAGGAGTCCATGTAAATAGGGTCAGGCCCCGCGCCCTTTGTTGTCATATTAATAAGTGGGGTGGTTTGTCCCTTTCCAATCATATTCATTCTTCGAACAGCAATAGGGTCAAGGTCTAATTTACGACAGGCTTCATTAATGGCCGATTCCAGTGCAAAAGTGCCCTGAGTCACGCCGAAACCTCTAAGTGCTCCCCCGGGAACATTATTTGAGTAAACCACTCGACCAGAAAAGCGGGAAGCTTCAACCTTATTATAGAGGGTTAAGACTTTTTTACCCGCAGCGCCAAATGTTGTTTGGGCATGCTCGCCGTAAGCCCCAGTATCTGATAGACCATCCATATCAATGGCTGTGATTTTACCGTCTTTGTTCATACCTAGGGTGATGTCAAAGCGCATACCATGCCTGGATGTTGTCCCTCTGAAAACGTCCCTTCTAGAATAAACAATCTTGGCAGGCTTGCCAGTAAGTTTGGTTACAAGAGCAGGGTAGAACTCTGAATGAGCTGTCTGTTTTGCACCAAAACCACCACCTATTCTCGGTTTTACAACACGAATTTGATGACGGGGCATATCCAGTGCCCGGGCAAGTATTCGCCTTGTATGGTAGGGGATTTGGGTGGAAGATACAACGTTTAAACGCCCGTTTTGATCCAGATAGGAATAAGACCTGTGGGATTCAAGCATAGCTTGAGCCTGGGCCTGAGTTGTATATCTTGCTTTAAAAATATATTGAGATTTTGAAAGGGCTTCATCCATATTCCCCAGTTCAAGCGAAACCTGACAAGCGATGTTTCTTTTAGGATCACAGCCAACATCGATATGAGTGAAAAATTCACTTTCTGGATGAACGATGGTTTGGCTGTCTACTGCTGACTCCATATCCAGAACCGGCGTTAAACGCTCATAGTCCACCCGAATAAGGCGGAGGGCCTTATCTGCACTCGCTTCATCTTTTGCCGCTACAATGGCCACATCATCCCCCACATGACGAACATACTCATCGAGTATAAATTTGTCATAGGCTGAAAGCTCGGGATAACACTGTCCTGCCCTTGTGTAGGGAATTCTAGGCACGTCTTGCCATGTGAGCACACAGACAACACCGGGCAGTTTCTTGGCCGCCTCTGTTTTAATGCTTCTGATTCGGGCAAAGGCATGGGGGCTTCTTAGGACTTTAACGATAAGGGCATTCTTAGGTGCCAAGTCATCGGTATAGACAGGAAAGCCTTGTACCAGTTGCATGCCATCTTTTTTCGGTGGAGATTTAAGCACATGTTTCATGACGCTTCACCTCCGAATTCTTGCTTTTGAAATAAGCCTTAATGGCACGGAGCTGTCCAGCATAACCGGAGCACCTGCAAAGGTTGCCATTTAAATAGTAAAGTATGTCTTCATCTGTTGGGTCTGTTAGAACTGATTCAAGATAGAGGATACTCATAATTGTGCCAGGACTGCAGTATCCGCACTGTTCAACCCCTTCGGCAACAAGGTGCTTTCCAATGGTCTTGGCCTTGTCATTGACGCCTTCTATGGTTAAAATTTCATGTCCATGAGCCTTTGCAGCAAGCATGACACATGACAACATGGGTTTGTTGTCAAAATGGATTGTACAAGCACCGCAAGTGCCTGTGTCACAGCCTTTTTTAACCCCTAAACAATCGAGATCACGCAGAACATCAATGAGAAAGGCATCAGGGCGAATATGGGTTTCAACCTGGTCGCCATTTAACTTGAATTTGATTTTCACTGGGCATGCCCTCCTAACTTAGCGCTTTTCTCTTGCTCTTGTATCTGAAGTAGGGCCTCTTTAAGTAGACCTCGAGATACAGCCCTTCTGTACTCTTGACTCGCTATGCGATTTGATCCGAATTTGATTTCAGAAGAGAGGATCATACAAGCTTTATCTATGGAATCCTTTGTGAGTGACTGCGATGTCTTCCACTGGTCATTTAGGACAGTTATTGTTTCTTGTGCCAAAAGGGCCCTGTGTGGTCTTGCCCCAACAGCCACTTGAAAGCGGTTGTTCTTAACTGTGACAGCAAGATTTAGCATGGCATAGTCGGCCGTTGAAAGTCGAGCAGACTTAAAAACAGCATGGTCAATGTCATTTGGCACAATGACTTTTATTAATATATCGCGTTGGGGGTATGGCCCCATAAAAAAGCTTTCAATGTCCTTGATGCCTCCCTTATGCAGGCAAATGGAACCACCTGCGGCAAGCAGAGCCGTATTGAGGTCAGAAAAGCCATAACGGCTGAAGACTGTTCCCCCAACGGTGACCATATTTCTTAGTTGAACACCAACAATCTGTCCTAGGGCATCTTTAAAATATTGCCTGTAAAGACTTGGCAGTTCGGGGCAGGTTTCCAGCTTATGAAAGACGGTCATACCACCGATTTCAATGTTATTTTCCTGGTGTATGATTTGGTCTAGTCCCAAATCTGATATGTCTATTAGATCGGTGAGACGGCGATTTCCCATTCTGAGAAAAGCACCGCCGCCAACCACCTGTGATCTTTTGTTTTTATTGAGTATGTCATAGGCCTCATCAATGGATTCGGGCTTATGATAATTGTTAAAGGATAACATGATGTAGACTCCTTATATCTATTTATGCGGCCTTCTCTTGACCGCTAACTTTTGTTTCCTCAGCTTTAGGATAAACCATATTCAGCAGAAGGGCGAGTATACCAGAAGCGACAACCGAATCTGCAAAGAAGTGGTTGAGTACACTTGGCATTTGCTCGATGGCTTCGGGAACAGACGCAAAGCCTAAACCCAGACCAAGGGAAATTGCTAAAATTGTTCCGTTTCTTCCGTCAAGACCCGCTTTGGAAATCATGCGAATACCACTTACAGTAATCATTGAGAAGACAACAAGAACTGCACCACCAAGAACACTGGAAGGCATGGCTGCACAAATGGCACCAAATTTAGGGACAAGACCTGCGGCAACAAGGAAAATTGCGCCTGTTGCAACGCTGAACCTGTTCACAACGCCAGTCATAGCCACAATCCCTGCATTCTGGCCATAAGCTGTGTTTGGAAGAACGTTGAAAAATGCTGCAAATGCACTGCCGACACCATCGGCAATGACAGCGCCTGACATTTCCCGATCTGTGGCTTCACGGTTAAGACCACTTAAAGTGATGCCTGAAATATTGCCGAGGGTTTCTAAACCAACAACAAGATAGACAGCGGCAAATTTCAAAATGGCGTCTAGGTGGAACTCAATACCGTACTTTAATGGCATTGGGAAACTAAACCAACCGGCATTTGACACACCTGCAAAATCGACCTTGCCCATTGGAATGGCAATAAGATAGCCTAAAATAAGTGCAATAAGTATGGAAGCGACATTTAACATGCCCTTGCCAAAACGTTGGAGCAGAATGATTGTTATAAGGACGAAAAATCCAAGAGCCAAGTTCTGAGGGGAGCCAAAATCAGGTGCTCCTACACCACCAGCAAAGTATTTAACACCTACTGGAAGCAGTGAAAGTCCAATGGCTACAAGAACTGTTCCTGTAACAAGTGGTGGGAAGAACTTTCTAAGGGACTTTAAGAAAAAGCCCATGGTTACTTCTGCAAGACTGCCCACCATGGAGGCTCCAAGTATTCCTGGAAGACCATATGCACCACCGACAGCTATGGCTGTTGGCACAAAGGCAAAACTGGTTCCCATAACGAGTGGAAGGCCTGCACCAACCGGTCCTGCTGGGTATAACTGAACAAATGTGACAAGCCCTGCGACGATCATCCCACACTGAATCATAAAGGCCTTTTGTTCTGCGGGTAGTCCTAAAACATTACAAATAATGATGATGGGTGCAATGTTCCCTGTAAACATTGCTAAAACATGCTGCATGCCCAGTGGAACGGCAACGCCAAGTGGCGGTTTGCCATTCAGTTCATAGATTGATCCCTGCTTTTGATCTTTCATAAGTCACTCCTATCTTTGTATTATCGCCATGCACCCCCTGCGTGATGACGAGTATATGGACGGCTCAAGGCCGTTACAACCTTATGAAGTATGATTTTTGCCTTTAAAGACAAGAAAAGGCCAGCGTCGGACGTTTGTCCGAAGCTGACCTTATAAAGTCTTATGAGCTTTATGCTTTGTCATGCAAGATATTAAATTATGGTCGAGATCTTCAAGCGCTTGGTCTTGAGGAACATGTTTTGACCTTGATTAAATTTTATCATAATCTTTGGGGCTCGACAAGTTGATAGCTATGAATAAAATAGGCAGGGGCCATTGGAATATGGACTTAAAATTGTGATATTATAACAAAGGATAGAGAATAAATAGAAAGCACCTGATTAGACAGGGCATATTACAAGTGAGTAGGACAATTTGAAAGGTGGAATGGTCATGGCACAAAGAGAAATTCTTCTTTTAGGCAATGAGAATCTGTACAATGTGGCTGAAAAAATCACTGAGGATAATTTAGACAAGGCAAGACAGGTTATAAATGATTTACACGACACCATAAATGCATTTAAAACAAAGTTTGGATATGGTCGAGCTATTGCTGCTCCACAAATAGATGAACATTACCGAATCGTTTATATGAAGTTTGGAGATCGTCAAACGGCCTTTATTAACCCAGTCATGACAAAACTTGGCCAGGAAACCTATAAGCTTTGGGATGACTGCATGAGTTTTCCTGGACTTGAAGTCTATGTTCAGCGACACAAAAAAATTAAAGTGGCCTACAAGGACATTGATTTCAATGACTGCGTTGAAGAATTTGAAGGGGATTTATCAGAACTTTTCCAGCATGAATATGACCATCTGGATGGTGTATTAGCTGTCCAGCGCGCCCTAAACAACAAGGCCTTCCGAATGAATCCTGATAAGATGGGGAATGTCTAAGCTAGGAGACTGTTATGAAAAAACTGAGATCGACAGTCACCATACTCGCAGCGGCTATTTTGTGGGGAACAACGGGAACAGCTCAGGCCTTTTCTCCAGAAAATTCTAATGCCCTGTCTGTGGGCGCCTTTAGAATGATAATAGGCGGAATTATATTGCTACTTGTTGCCATGGTGCTGGAGAAAAAGCACTGGCATGATAATTTAAGGCGAATAGGCCAAAGTTCAAAACTTAGGACATGCTTATTCTGTGGTGGCTTTGCGATAGCCATGTATCAGCCCCTCTTTTTTACAGGGGTCAAAGAAACAGGTGTGGCATTTGGAACGGTCCTTGCAATAGGCAGTGCGCCTATTTTTACCGCGGTCTTAGAAATTTTAAGGGGAAGAAGACCCTCTGTCATATGGGCAGTGTCAACCCTTATGGCCTTGATAGGCTGCTATTTGCTGTATTCAGGTCGAGGTGGTGTTGAAGTGAATGTGAAAGGGGCTATGTTCGCCTTGGGAGTTGGTTTTTCCTATTCTATTTATGTTCAATCATCCAAGGCCATATTTGAAGGGATTACCAGACTCACAGCCAATGCCATTATATTTGCTTCTGGAGGTCTATTGCTTTTGCCCATCGTGTTAAATGTTGATATAGGATGGATATTTACAGTCAATGGATTTGCCGTTGCCATGCACTTGGGCATTGTGACACTAGCCCTAGCCTATTCTCTCTTTGCAGTTGGATTAAAGCATGTTCCTACTTCGACCGCTGTGACTTTAACTCTAGCAGAACCTCTAACAGCTACGATTCTAGGTGTTTTGCTGTTTAAAGAAGTATTGCCGCCCCTATCTATTATAGGCATTTGTATTCTTTTTATCGGCCTATTTATGTCGGCTGTGCCAAGTCGTGTTGGAAAAGGGAATCCCAAAAGTCAGGCCCAAGAATCGGTTATTTGATATGGAAATATATCGGTGTATGCAAAAAGTTATCAAATTTAGAAAGAGATAGTTATAATGCGAAAAGGACAATTTATAAGCACCTTCAGCGGAACTAAGTTTTGGCCAGCTGACCCAAGACAAAATGAAATTAAAATTGAAGATATAGCCCATGCTCTATCCCTTTTGTGTAGGGGCAATGGACATGTTGCACATTTTTATAGTGTGGCCCAGCACAGCCTTTATTGTGCCTATGAAGCAAAGAAACGAAAGTATAGTCATAAGGTTCAATTGGCTTGTCTTTTGCATGATGGTTCTGAGGCCTATATATCTGATATAACCCGACCTGTTAAAAAGCTGCTTCCCTTATATAGGGAAATGGAGTTGAATCTACAAAATGCCATTGAAAAAAAATACGGTCTTGTGGATTTAACAGAGGTAGAACAAAAGCAGGTAAAAGAGATTGATGACGCCATACTGAGATATGAGTTGGCAGAACTCCTTGACACGCACGATTACAATGCATTAGAATTGGTGGGCGACTACGATTTTTCATTTAGAATGATGGCAGACGTAGAAAAAGAGTTTCTTGACTTGTTTCATGAACTGAGAGAGTCAATTGCGTGAACAATCAGGATTAATATATGAAACATACGGAGGAAAACATGGATCTTAGAAAACTAGAAAACCATCAAGACATTTATGAGAATGAAGATATTAAGGCATTGTTTGGACTGACAATGTTTGGACCAACGGATGGGAAAATAAAAAGTGCTGCACAGTCTATGTATTCTAAACAGCAGGGGCTTCTATATATTTGCTATGAGGACGATGCTCCAGTTGGTATTATCGGTCTTAAACAGTACAACTCTGACAAACTGGAACTTCTCCACCTTGCTGTAAAAGAAGAGGCAAGAGGGAGAGGGCTGGGCTTTCAGATGATTGAAACAGTTCTCGACTATACACGTATCCCAGAGATGTACATGGAATCGGATTATAAGGAAATGAGATATTTAAAGAAGTGTGGATTCCAGGTAAAGGACATGAGTGACTCAGGTTTAGATCAGTTCTTATGCACCTATGTGGACCCGCGTTAAGAAAACCTAATGATAAAACCATCCCGAAAATGATCTATAATGATTGTTTTCGGGATTTTTATTATACCGATCATGGTATTCCAATATGAAAAAGGGTAGCTGTACATATAGGAAAATTAAATCCGTGACTTTTCAAAAAAATGATTTATAGGCGTTATTCAGACCATAAGATGGCATCATAATAAAGAGGAGGCAAGGCATGGACATTTATAAAAAGCTGCTAGAAAATCAAAGAAATTATTTTCACACCAATGTGACAAAAATGGAATCCTGGCGTATTGAACAGTTATTAAAACTGGAAACGATGATTCGTGAAAACGAGTCTGAAATATTAGTGGCCCTGAAAATGGATTTGGGTAAATCAGAGTTTGAAGCCTATGCTACAGAAGTCGGGTTTTTACTCGATAGCATAAAAAAAACCGTTAAACACCTTAAGGGGTGGATGAAGCCCCAAAAGGTAAGTTTGCCCCTTCACCAGTTTGGGGCTTCGGGCAAGGTCATGCATGAGCCTTATGGTTGTATTCTTATAATCGGCCCGTTCAACTATCCCTTCCAACTTTTAATGGAACCTCTGGTTGCGGCGCTTGCAGCGGGTAACACCGCGGTTTTAAAACCATCAGAGTACACAGAGCACACTTCTGATTTGTTGGAAAGACTCATTGGAAAAACCTTTGATGAAAGCGTTATTGCAGTTGTACGCGGAGATCGAAAAGTGACGAATGCTCTTATTCATATGAAATTTGACCATATTTTCTTCACAGGGTCTGTGCCTGTTGGGAAAATTGTTATGGAGGCAGCGTCAAAAAATTTAACACCAGTGACTCTAGAGCTTGGTGGAAAAAGTCCAACCATAGTTGAGGACAGTGCAAATATTGAAATCGCAGCCAAACGAATTGTGTGGGGAAAATTTATGAATGCTGGTCAAACGTGTATAGCGCCTGACTATATATATGTATCCAAAAGAAAAGCCAATGACCTTATTGAGGCGATAAAAAAATCTATCCAAGATTTTTATGGAACCAATGTCAAGAACAGCTCTGATTATGGGCGCATAGTCAGTGACAAACATTTTAATAGGTTGACAGATTTAATAGACTATAACAAGGTTGTCTTTGGTGGTGAGACCGCTTTTGATGAAAAATACATTGAGCCGACCATTCTTTACCCTGTGACATGGGAGGATAAGGTCATGGAAGACGAGATATTTGGGCCAGTTCTTCCTATTATGATTTATGATAATTTAAATGAAGTCATAGCTGAGGTGCGCAGTCGTCCCAAACCCTTAGCGCTTTACTTATTCACAGAAGATGACACCGTTGAAGAAAGAATCATGAATACATTATCCTTTGGCGGAGGGTGCATCAATGATACCCTGAGTCATGTGGTGCCCCATGATCTGCCATTCGGCGGGGTGGGTCAATCAGGGCATGGCAATTATCATGGAAAAGCAGGATTTTTGACCCTATCTCACACCAAATCCATTTTGAAGAAATCAACCAAGCTAGATATAAAAGTGGCCTTTCCACCTTACAAAGGTAAGTTAAAGCTTATTAAAAAGCTCTTGGGCTAGATGGTACAAAAGTAAAAAAACAGGTCTATATCTCCTGTAGGGAGTATAGACCTGTTTGTGTTTCAAGCGTTTGCAAAATTACAGGTTCATGTCCTCACCAGACCATACATATAATTTTTGATTATTAATATATACAGTGTGGCGATGTCTTTTGAATGTTATTTTGCATATCGATCATTTAAAAAATTCGGTGTGATGTTGTGGAGAGAACCTTTGCATTTTGTTTGAGCGGATTTTTCCAAACATGAGGAATAGTAGATGGATAGTGAATGCTGTCACCAGCCTTGAGTAAGTGCTCTGTTCCATCAATAGTCACTATAATAACACCCTCTAGCACATAAACAAACTCCTCACCAGGGTGTGTCATAACTTCACCGTGTAAGGATTCAGGCATAAGGGTTACAATTAAGGTTTCCATTGTACGGTTGGGAAAGTCACCACTTACTCGAACAAACTCAGAAGGGGTGCCCTCCATCTTAAAAACCTTTTGTTCTTCGGCTTTCACCGCATAAGTGTGCTCCTCATGGTCGTTGAAAAAAAAGACGATAGGCACATCAAGTGCATCGGATATTTTCTTTAAAGACACTATAGCAAGTGATGTGGAGCCGTTTTCAACTTGTGATAAAAAACTGATGGAAAGTCCAGACTTTTGGCTGAGATCCTTCAATGTCAGGTTTTGCTGTTTCCGTAGCGCCTTTATTTTTTGCGATATTTCACTGATCATATTACCCCTCTTTTAACCCATTCTCAATATATTTCTCTCATTATAATCTAAATATTAGCCTGGAATACTTATAAACTTACGAATTCAAGGCTTGATTATGTCCTATAGATATATATAAATCAAAAATTCAGATGTGATCTATAGAGCCATTTGAATAACACTTTGCAAGTCGCTTACCTTATTCAATACCTGTCTGGTATGTACTTATATTATACACAAAATAGGTAAGAGACGCTTATTAAATTAGAGATTCTTGTTACCGGCCTACAATATATAGGAACATATCTTGGTAAGTATCAATATATTGTAGGCTAGCAATCTCTATATGAAATCTTGAAATGGCCCGAAATATAAAAACCTGTAATTGAGACATGACTATGTCTCAATTACAGGTTGCAAGTGTATTCAATAAAAGCTAGTTTTTAGCTGGCTTGCTTTGCAATAAGTTCCGCATTTTCCTCTTCATCATCTTCTAAAAGATTTGTAAGCTTCTTGTCAAAGGCGAAAAGAATAATTCCGCAGACGAAAAGAATGATAGGAATTGCTGTATAAGCCTGAATCACAGAGTATTGTGTCGTGATTGCATATAAGTATGCATATGACTTGCCCGCAAGGAATGAAGCAAAAGTCCATACACCCATGAGGACACCAAACAACTTTCCTGGTGCATATTTTGTAACGAATGAGTTCCCAAGAGGAGAGAAGAACATCTCGCCGATTGTTAGCAAAATGCCGAATGCAAATAGATACATCAGACTGGCTTTTGCTGTTTCAGGCGCTCCGATGCCCCTTGAAATTTCAGCTAAAACAAGCATTAAGAATGCTAGGCCAAGGAAACCAAGACCAAAAGCAAGTTTTTTAAATAGACTTAAATCCCCCTGAGGTCGTTTTGAAAGTTTGAACCAAAGCATACCAAGGAGTGGGCCAAGTGCGATACATGCGAATGCATTTAAAGAATCAAACCATGACAAAGGCACTTCAAAGCCATTCACGTTCATGTCAACAAAGGCTCCACCAAAATCGTAAGCAGCTAGATATGTTAAATACCAGAATACCCAGAATACAACTGAGAAAAGAGATACTAAGACAATAGCAAAAACACGCTTCTTTTCAGATTTTGTTAGGCTTTTGTTTGAATCAACACTTGCCTCTTCTGTGGTGTGCTTACCCGCTTTAAAAGGTTTTTTACCAGCTTCCCCAAGGAAACGCATACCGAATAGGAACCAAACAACACCAACAGCACAAATTGCACTTGAGACATTAAAGGCTTGTCGATAACCTTGAACGTCGCCGTTTGCGAATGTGCTAGCGACCAAGATACCAACCGCAGTTGTGCCTATAAATGCGCCAACATTAACAAAGGAATACTGAACAGAGAATGCGGAGTCAAGCTGTTCTTTGTCTTCAAATAAAGACCCTGTAATGGCTGATGTGTTGCCTTTAAATAGGCCTGTACCAATGGCAACCAGGGCAACCATGATATTCATTCCAGCCACACCTGTCGCAGCGCCACCAACATAGTAGCCAACTGACATAAGTGCTAGTCCAACCGGGATACAATAGCGTGCACCAATATAGCGGTCAGCTATATAGCCACCAAAGACAGGTGCAAGGTAGGTAAAGGCAACAAGATTAGATTGAATAAGTGCTGCTTGTACCTTTGTCAATCCTAAGCCCCCACTTAAAATTGTTGCAGATACAAAGACAAAAATCAGGTATTTAGCTGAGTAGTAAGCCATTCTCTCAAGCATAAATACAATAGAACAAACGTAGAAACCAAATGGACGTCTGTTCTTTTTTGGTGCTTCGTTCACGTTTACATTTTCCAATATAGAACCCTCCTAAAATAGATTAATATAAGCATCTTTTTACAGACACTAAATATAAAAACTGCTATTGCAGTGATTATCAATTTTTATGAGAATTTTGCAAGTCTCTTGAGAATGATGAATTGTGAAACTGTAGTCAATCTTTACAATATTTCGAATATATTTCAGTTCTGTGGTAATTATACGTGGGGAGGAAGGTAAAGTAAAGGGTGATTTATGATTATATAGTAATTGTTACAGTTATATCATAATTAGTGGTAGAATATTATAAAAGAACGTCTTATTCTAAACATGTGTTTGATTTTTCCTCAAAAAAAAAACTTCTAAAGATCCGGATTTAGGATCTTCAGAAGGATTTTTAAAGTATCTATTCGGATTTGCTATAGTTCAGGCTCCAACTGATCCCGAACTGATCAATAACAGACCCGTATTTGGCGCCCCAAAATTGGTCCTCGAGTGCCATGGTAACCTGTCCTGATTCTTTCAAGGTATTGTAAACATCTTCAAGCCCCTTTTCAGAATCAAAGTTGATATTGAGGCTGATATTGCCGTCAGTGTTTACTTTCTGTCCTTCCCAAGTGTCAGAAAGGTATAAGATATTGCCTTCAAATTCCAGTTGTGCGTGCATAATTTTATCTTTGTATGCATCGCTTACAGGCATATCGCCTGGACCTTCACCAAAGCGCATAAGCATGGTGATCTCACCACCGAGTAGAGACTTGTAGAAGTTCATAGCCTCCTCGCAGTTTCCATTGAAAGACATGTATGCAATTAGGTTCATTGGACCTCCTCACTTAATACATTGTATTGACTAGGGATCTTTGCATGGATAAAATACCCGAAGGTCAAACTACATAAACAAAATTGCAGGTACATATGGTTCTGCGACGCTTTGTCATGATATTTCCGCTTTTATATCTGATCCATTTAAGTTTAAAATATGAACAATTGTTAAGAAATATCACATCGTCCCCTATGCAATATTCTGAAAATTCTCTGTATAATAAATGCAGGGGAATGTATTAAAAACGAGCAACAGAGATCAGGAGGCGTACATATGTCGATGCAAAAAGTAAGAGCACTGCGACAAACTTTAAAGGAAAACATTCAAAAAGTCATAATAGGAAAAGATGAAATTATAGATCAGATGATTATAAGCATGTTGTGCGATGGGCATGTGCTTTTGCAAGATGTGCCTGGCATGGGTAAAACCGTTTTGGCAAAGGCCCTTTCAAGGTCTATGAGTGCGGGTTTTTCTAGAATTCAGTTTACTCCTGACTTAATGCCATCTGACTTAACAGGTATCAATTTTTATAATCAGAAGGAAGGGGCTTTTCAATTTAGAAAGGGACCGCTGATGAACCAGATTGTCCTTGCGGATGAAATCAATAGGGCAACACCAAGAACACAGTCGAGCTTACTTGAAGCCATGGCGGAAAAACAAATCACAGTCGATGGGCAAACCCACAAATTGAGTGCACCATTTTTTGTTATAGCCACCCAGAATCCCGTGGAGACAAAGGGAACATTTCCCCTGCCTGAAGCCCAACTAGACCGATTTTTCATGCAGCTTAGCATGGGGTATCCCAGTCTGCTTGAAGAATTAGAAATTCTTAAACGCTTCAAAGTCAAAAGTCCCCTGGATGATCTTCAAGCTGTTATTACAAGTCAGGACCTTGAAGAGGCAAAAGGTGTGTTTGAAAGTGTCAGAGTTTCAGAAGAAATTATGGAATATTTAATCCTTATCGTCCAGGCAACACGTGAACACTCTGAAATAGAACTGGGCATCAGCCCGAGAGGGTCAATGGCCTTATTCAGGGCAGCACAGGCGGCGGCAGCTATTTCAGGACGTGACTATGTACTGCCTGATGACGTGAAGAAAATGGCCGTGCCTGTCTTGGCACATAGAATGATACTCAATTCTAATGCAGTTGTTACTGGACGCAAATCTGAGGATGTTATTAGGCATATTTTAAAAGAGGCCCCTGTGCCAACAGAAAAACTGTAGGTGATCCTATGCGGACGATACTATCAGTTGTCTTGGCCTTGGCAGTGATCTATGGGCTTTTGAAGTATTTTAAGGAAAATGCCCTTCTTCATTTAGACTACAATAGGACATTTGACAAGAAACGTCTCTATGCAGGGCAGTCTGTGACCATGAAGGTGGAACTGCTCAACCACAAAATTTTGCCTCTGCCATGGTTGCGTATGGCAGCGGCCTATCCGGCACATTTAACCATAAAGAACCAGAAACTTGAAAAGGCCAAGGGATTTTCTCGTTATGACCATATATCAATCACATCCCTCTTTTCTTATCAAAAGCTGACAAAAATATATGAACTCACTTGTGAAAAAAGAGGTCACTATACATTTTGTGATGTGGATATGCGCGCTGGAGACTGGTTTGGACTTGAAACAGCCCAGAGCACCTTTTACGTTCCAAATGAGTTGATTGTTTATCCTAAGGTCAAACCTCTTTCAAATCTTGGCTTCATACCAAACAAGCCCGATGGAAGCGTGTCTGTTAAGAGGTGGATCATGCCTGATCCCATTGAAAAAATAGGACTCAGAGAATATACACAAAATGACCCCTTTCATTCAATTGACTGGAAGGCGACAGCGCGAAAGGGACAAATGATGGTGGGGCAGTTTGATTATAAAGCCGATCCCGCCCTTATGATTCTCTTGAACACAGCTCACTTCAAAATAGACTGGAAGTATAAATGTCCAACGTGCTTTGAAGACTTAATCAGTGTGGCAGCAAGTATGATTGAGGCGGCAAGCCAGGAAAAAGTCCCGGTAGGCATGACCTTTACAGCGGCTGTTCAGTCTGCAAAGACAGGCCAGGCCATTCTCCCTGATAACACGCATAAACACAGGGTGGTTCTTTTGGAGATACTGGCTAAGTTGTCAGAGTACAACAAACTGTCCGCTTTAGAAATGCTTATGCTTTATGAGCGAATTTACGAGTCCCACCACACTGTGTTTTTTATTACTGAGACCCTGACCCATGACCTAATCATGCGTTTAAACCATATGGCTGACGCTGGTTACAATCTGAACGTTGTCCTCCTTGCACAATGTGACACTTTAGAAATGCTAAACAGTCGTATTCGTATCCATAAACCGCTTATAGACAGTGAGGAAGAGGGGGAAATTTATGTTCAAATGGCTTGATAAAACAACAAATTTCCTTTTAAGATTCGTCTATGACAGCCTGAAGGTTTTCTTACTATTTATCATGGTCATTAGGGCCTTTGACAACACCTTTGCCATTGAAGGCATTTTTGGATTCACCACTGCTATACTTTTGACCAGTGTTCTTGTGAGCTATTATCTGTCTAAGCTTAGCGACGAAAAGAGGGAGAAATATAGATATATTGGACTGGTTGGAATCATATTTTCCCTACTGATTGGAATACGGTTGGGGGCGTCTATGGGCTTTAGCAGTCAAATGGTTGTTGGGGGATATTTTATCATTGTGTGGATGAATGGCATTAAGTTTATCACTGAAAGCGACAACACCCACTTGTTTTTTAAGCGTTTCTTCCAAACTTTTTTGATCATGCTTTTTATTTCTATATCTGTTGGGATTGGACAGTTAAGATGGTATTTAGAAGCCTTAAGACCTTTTTATGTGGTTTTTATACTGTCGGTGATTATGAATCTTATCAGTATGAATTTGAAGGCTGCTTACCAGGAAACCGCCGCCAATATCATGCAAAAAAGTCGAAGGGTTTTGGCTTTTAATATAACATCGATAATCCTACTTACCCTCTCTATTTTAGGGTTGACGGTTTTCTTTTCAAGCATAAGTTTAGGATGGCTTGAAGAGGTCGTTCGTTTTGTCCTGCTTCCCGTGGCACAATTGGGCGCTTGGTTTTCAGGTAAAATAAGAGAACGGGCATTGAGGATGAAAAGAGAAGATGCCAGCGGTGAATTTCAGTCATGGAGTGACAGGGTGGAAGAAATGCAGGAGGACATTGGCAGCCAATCAACCCAAAATGGTTCGTCACCCTGGGATCAATATATAGAATGGGCCTTTATAATCATTGTGATAGCTGTCCTTTTAGGCTTTGCATATTATTTGACCAAGAAAATTGAGAAGAGAAAAGCCGATCAGGACAATTTAGAAGAAGGGGAGTACAGGGAAAGTCTGCTCACTGCGACGTATGTAAAAGAAAAAGTCATGAAAGGTCTTATGTCTGTGGTTGAAAAAGCACGGTCTATATTCTCAAAAGATACCGATGAGCTTCCCCGCATACGACGCCTCTATAAAACTTATTTGCAACAAGCCTTGGCAAGGGGCACTTCCATAAGTCAAGATATGACACCCAATGAAGTTCTAAAAAAAGACCTTACAAGGCGGAGGGTGGAAAAACCTCTAAAACAGCTCACCGCAATCTATAATAAATTTAGATATGGTATGGTGGAAGAAGATAGATTTGACAAGGATGTTCTCAATCAAATTGAGGAGACCATAAAGTCCCATGAAAGACCGAACTCAAAAAAATCTCATAAATGAGCGACTTGCAAAATATCGTTCAAGAACCCCCATCAAACCCTATATAGATATTTAAGGATCAAAAGTCTGTATAGGGTTTGATGCGGGCATAGATATGTAATTTTGCAAGTGCTAGAAATAGTAAAAAGCGTTTAGGGTTTCCTTATTTGTTAGTGTGTTGGTTGAATAAGGAAATTCTAAACGCTTTTCTTATGAACTGATTCTTTTTAGTCTTTCATAATTTGATGTATTAGGTCTCCATAGAGGTTTGGCGCATTGCTTTTCCAGGATTCGCAAAGGCTCTTAGCCCTTTCTTGAGTGAAGACCAAAAACTTTAGGTTCATGAGGTGGTTGTCGCCTTCGAGCATTTCAAGGTGAACATTGAACTCACTGTCACTGATTCGTTTGAAATTGGCCCTTATTTGACGTTCTTTTGCCATGGTAGACTTGGCCTTTTCGATAGCCGCTTCTATCATTTCAGCAGTTGAAGCACTAATGCGCTCAGAAAACATACTGAGTGTTCTATGGCCATCTTTAGTAACCATAACAAGTTCCTCATCTTCAACCACATTCTCTTCAATAAGTCCAGTGTCTTTCATTTCTGTCAAATACTGAAGCATGGTGAAATAGTTCATGAGCTCAAGGCTCATGACAAACTCAGTGAGTTGCTGGTAGGAAAGGGGCACATTAAAACGTGCCATTATATATATAAGTGTCAGTTTATCGCGGACTTCGCGATCTGTGTTATTCGTAAACAATACGTGTCACTCCTAGCGTCCCTAACAGTTGGGTAAAATCGAAACATAATCAGTATACCATATGATAAGTGAAAATACGGTAACAAATATGCAATACCCTTCCAAATTACTTTTTGGCGGTGTAAAATGAACATGCAATATATGGACAGAATTGGAGGAGCTATGCAAACAAAGAGAATTATACTAACAACTGTACTGGCGCTAAGTCTTATAATGGCAGGCTGTAGCGGTGCGGATGAAAATACAAATGATCAGGCGCAGGCGGCGCCAACAAATGAAGTTGTTGACAGTGGAGCATCAGAATCTGAAGAAGGTCAAGAAGAAGCTGTAGAGACCGAAAATCAGAACACTGAAAACGAGAATCAAACTGAAAATGAAAGCAATACAGAAACTGAGAGCAATACACAGACTGATCCAGAAAACACATCAGAGGATAAGTCGCAAGGCACAGAAGAAAGTCAGGCTTTTAAAAGACTCACACCAGAAGAAATTCAGTCCATTCAGCCCAATGAGATGGGAGAAGTCATGATTGTTATGTATCATGGTCTAGGCAAGAAAAACTCAGCCTATGTGAGAACGCCGGAGTCATTTAGACAAGACCTAGAAACCTATTATGAAATGGGTTTTAGACCTGTCAATCTTTCGGACTATGTGGAGGGCAATATTAATACACCTGCTGGTCTGACACCCATTGTTCTAACTTTTGATGACGGAAACAACTCAAACTTTAACTTGATTGAAGAAGAGGGCGAGCTCAAAATTGATCCCAATTGTGCACTGGGGATCATACTTGATTTTAACAAAGAACATCCAGACTGGGCCCTCAAGGGGAGTTTCTTCTTAAATGGCGGCACACCGTTTGGCCAAAAAGAACATGTGGATTACAAGGTCAACTGGCTTGTTGACAATGGTTTTGAAGTGGGCAACCATTCATATGGACATGAAGACTTAACAGAACAGGACGGGGCAAGTATTCAAAGAACCCTCGGTAAAAATATTCAGGAGATTGAAGCCCGACTTGAGGGTTACACGGTGGATACACTGGCCCTACCATTTGGAAAGAGACCAAAGGATCAAGACCGTTATGATCTTGTGACAGCTGGGTCTTTTGAAGGGGTGCCTTATGAGCATAAGGCTATTCTACTGGTGGGATGGAAGCCAGAAGTGTCTGTTTATGACAAGGCATTTAATCCACTTGCAATCATGCGTGTTCAATCAGGCGACGGCGACTTCCAGATGATTCACTGGTTGGACGATTACAGAAAGAACCCTCACAAAAGATTTATCAGTGATGGCAATCCAGATGTGATCACAGTGCCGCAAAAAGAGGCAGGCAGTGTCAATGTGGAAAAATTCTCAGGAAAAGAAGTGATTGAGTACACAGTGGAAAAATCAGAGTAAATAGAGCAAACCGAAGGAACAGGGCAGTAAAATGCATAAAAACAGTATATTATTCTTAATAATACATGCACTTCACCTTGTTCATGCACGACAAATGTAATATAATGATTGGGAAAACGATATAAACGTTTCAGGTGCCCGTCAAGGGTTAATAGGGAAGTTCGGTGAGAGTCCGATGCAGCCCCTGCTACTGTAATCGTTGCTGTTTGACATGGCCACTGTCTTTTACCAGATGGGAAGGCGTTAAACGGAGAATACGAGAGCCAGGAAACCTGCCTGCAAACGCCATAGTAATTCACAACTTCAGGGTGAGAGTTGGGATGCGTTCCAGTATCGGAAAATTTCCAACTGAAATAAGATATTGCACGAATCCGGCTTTCAAAGCCGGATTTTTTTGTTGTTCAAGTACACGTGATATATACAAGACAGGTCTTAGATGCAAGATGGAGGATATGATGGATCATAAAAAAATGCTTGAAAACTATGTAAGAAAACCAATGGATATTGAAAAAGGAAGTTTCGAAATTATTACAGAAGAAATGGGCCCCCATGATTTTGACGAAAAAACAGCACCCATTGTTAAGCGTGTGATTCATACCACAGCAGATTTTGAATATGCTGACCTTCTTGATTTTCACCCGGATGCCGTAGAAGCGGGTATGCAAGCTCTTAAAGAGGGATCAGACATATATGCAGACACCAATATGGTTATGGCAGGGATTAATAAAAGAAAACTTTCAGAATATGGTGGCAAGGTCTATCACCGTGTTCATGATGAAGATGTGGTTGTAGAAGCCAAAGAAAGAAGCATCACTCGGTCTATGGTTGCCATTGAGAAAGCCTGCCATGATGAGAACACGAAAATTTTTGCTATTGGAAACGCTCCAACGGCTCTGTTTACCTTAATTGAGGAAATTCAAAAAGGCAATATAAAGCCGGCCTTGATAGTAGGTGTTCCAGTGGGATTTGTTGGTGCAGAAGAATCCAAAGAACTTCTTCGAACGCTGGATATTCCCTATATTGTGGTTAGAGGACGTAAGGGCGGCAGTCCAGTGGCGGCGACTATTATCAATGCAATGCTATATCAGTTGTAGACTTAGTGAGGAGAGATCAAGATGGATCGCTTCATAGAAAAAGACGGTAAAAAACTAAGGTATGGTTTTACCACAGGGTCTTGCGCAACTGCGGCGGCGAAGGCGGCGACCTGGATGCTGCACAATCAAAGGAAACTTGAAGTTATAGAAATAGATACCCCAAAAGGGTGGATACTCAGCATTCCTATTGTTGATATTGAGCTGACTGACACATATGCCAAGTGTGCGGTGGTCAAAGATGCTGGGGATGATCCTGATGTGACCCATGGTATGAAGGTTTTTGCCCAGGTCTGTTTTGCCAAGGACTATGCGTTAAAAGGTGGAGAAGGCATAGGTCGGGTGACGAAACCTGGCCTGTCGGTTCCTGTAGGTCAGCCAGCGATCAACCCAGTCCCAAGGCAGATGATTTTTGCAGCCGTTCATGACGTCTTACCAGAAGGAAAAACTGTGGAGGTTGTCATATCTGCACCAGAAGGTGTGGAAAAAGCAAAGAAAACATTTAACCCCAAACTGGGCATTGTGGGTGGTCTTTCTATCATTGGAACAAGTGGCATTGTAGAGCCCATGTCAGAAGATGCCCTAAAGGAGACCATGCGGGTTGAACTGAAAATGTTACTTGCCAGTGGTCAAAGGGATATAATCTTCGCCCCAGGCAACTATGGCAGGGACTATGCAAAAGAAAATTCTCTTGATGACAAACGAATTGTAAAAACCAGCAACTTTATTGGCTTTATGATGGATGAAGCGGGTAGGCAGAACGTACGGAGTGTGTTATGGATTGGACACCTGGGCAAAATGGTCAAGGTGGCCTCTGGCATTTTCCAGACCCACAGCAAGTTTGCAGATGGTCGCATGGAAACCTTAGCGGCTCATTTGGCTCTGCTTGAAGCACCTGTGGGGCTGATAAAGGCTGTGATGGGATCCAATACAACAGATGAGGCCGTGGATCATATAAAAGATGCAGGCTACATGCAAGTCTTTGATCAAATTGCCAATGCCATTACAGACAGATGTATTGGAAGGGTCTATGACGAGGTCAACGTGGGCACAATAATCTTTACCAAGGCTCATGGCTATTTAGGCTCTTGTCGAAATGCAAAGAAGCTGGAAGAGGGATTTAAAATATGATGTTTAAAATTGTAGGCATGGGCCCCGGACACTCGGACTATGTTCTTCCCATCGCAAAAAGAGCACTAGATGAAGCAGATGTGATTATTGGTGGGAAAAGACATATTGAGCCCTTTCAAAAAACGGATAAAGAACTCATCCATGTGGAGGGGCAACTGTCAAAGCTTCCAGAAATGATACGTGGGAGACAAGGTCAAAATATTGTTGTAGCGGTTTCGGGGGACACAGGCTTTTACAGTCTTTTATCCTATATGAAAAAAAATTTCGAAGAGGAAGAAATGGATGTCATTCCGGGCATCAGCTCGCTCCAATATATGTATGGTCGAATTGGTCGGGTGTATCAAAACAGTTTTATTGGCAGTGTCCATGGACGAGATCTTAATTTTTCCAGTATGGTCAATGACTACGAGACTGTCGGGCTTTTAACAGATCAAAAAAATACACCTTCAGAAATTGCAAAAAAACTTTTGAAGGAAGGCATGAACAATGTGAGTATTTATGTTGGAGAGAATTTATCATACGAGAACGAAACAATCACCAAGGGTCTACCGAGTGAAATCAAAGACAAGACCTTTTCTGATTTAGTGGTGGTTATATTGGAAAGGAAGTGAAACAATGAAAAAAGGTATATTGGTGGTTAGCTTTGGAACAAGCTATCAGGATGCAAGAGAATCTTGCATTGATCCCGTAGAAGAACTCGTCAAAGACAAATATCCTGAATACGAAGTCAGACGCGCTTTCACCTCAAGAAGGATTGTAAAAAAACTCAAGGATAGAGACGGAATTTATATAGACAATGAAATTGAAGGCATAGACAAGATGGTGGCAGATGGCATAAAAGAAATTTATCTTCAGCCCCTACATATTATGCCGGGTTACGAGTATGACAAGGTCAAGCTTTCAGTTGTACGCGCCAGACATAAATATGATGTGAAAATAAAACTTGGTGAACCCCTTATTTTCTGTGAAGAAGACTATAGCCTTGTTTTAGGAGCCCTAGATGTAGAGCTGGAAAAACTTTCGCAAGTCCATAACATGAGTCACTGGCTGCTTATGGGCCACGGAACTCATCACCCAGCTAATTCGACCTACAGTTGTTTGCAGCTTCATTTTGAGATGAATAAAAAGCCGGTAACAATCGCATCGCTAGAGTCCTTTCCAAACTTAGACCATACTGTGCCTCAGCTCAAAGACAAGGGCATTGAGAAAATGGGCATCATGCCATTTATGCTTGTGGCTGGAGATCATGCCAAAAATGATATGGCTGGTGAAGATGACGATTCATGGGTAAACAGGCTGACGGCATCTGGTTTTGATGTGAAGCCAGTGGTGACGGGGCTAGGTGCCTTGGAGTCATTCCAAAGACTATTTGCTTCAAAAGTGGACAAACTGTTGGGAGTGAAAAGCTAAATGCTTTACAAGGGACCGGGACTATCAGATGAGACATTTTATAGAGGCAATGCCCCGATGACAAAGTCTGAGGTGCGTGCTGTCACACTTTCAAAACTAAGGCTGGGACCTGATGCCAAAGCCCTTGATATTGGGGCTGGCTCTGGGTCCATAACCATTGAAATGGCTTTACAGGCCACAAAGGGCCAGGTATGGGGGATTGAAAGAAAAGATGATGCGTACGAAGTTTTCTTAGAAAACATCCGCCGTTTTAAGTGTGACAATATTAAACCCGTCAAGGGGCTTGCCCCCGCTGATTTGCCAGATGAAATGTTTGATGGCATTGTGGTGGGCGGATCAGGGGGGCAGATGGAAAACATTGTGGCCTACTGTGAAAATCATTTAAATAGAAATGGACGACTTGTAATAAACATTATTACCATTGAGAATTTAAGCCGTGCTGTTGATGCGATTAAAGCCCATGCCTTTGATGACCTTGATGTCATTCAAATGCAGGTTTCAAGGGGACGGGCGGTTGGCTCTGTAACAATGATGGAAGCAATGAATCCGATATATATAATATCAGCGACACGAAGATAATTAGGAGGAAGTAAAATGGCAGGTAAGTTTGTAGGCATTGGCGTGGGACCTGGAGATCCAGATCTAATCACAGTCAAAGCGATTAAAGCAATTGAAGCAGCAGATGTTTTAGTGTGTCCAGAAGCAAGAAATGGAAAGGGCAGTTTTGCCTTTGAAATTGCTGAAGCATATATTCCAAAAGAAACAGAGATTCTAACCCTTGAGTTTCCAATGGTGCATGACCATGATGTCATGATGGAGGCATGGAAAAAGAATGCTGAAATTATATCAGAGCGTGTACAGCAGGGGGCAAACGTGGCCTTTCTAACACTAGGAGATCCAACTGTTTACAGCACCTATATGTACCTTCTTCCTCTACTGACAGAAGGTGTGGCTGTTGAGACAATACCTGGCATCACGTCTTTTTGTGCAGTGGCAGCCAACCAAAACCTGCCCCTTGCTTTGTGGGAAGAAACATTTGGCATTGTTCCTCTAAAGCATGGGTGCGAAACGGCAGAAAAAGCCCTTGATCACTATGACAATGTGATTATAATGAAGCCTTCACATGACAGTGAGAGACTGGCTGAAATCCTTGAAGAAAAAAATCTGCAAGACAAGTTTGTTATGATTAGCAAGTGTTCAACAGACATCCAGCAAGTGACTACAGACATCCAGACTCTGAAAGATGGAAACGTGCCGTATCTGTCAACGATGATCGTGAAAAGGAAGGGATTCTAAATGAATAAAGTATATATTATTGGAGCAGGCCCTGGTGATCCAGATTTGATGACGCTTAAGGGGCGCCGCCTTGTTGAAGAAGCAGACGTGCTCATTTATGCGGGTTCCCTTGTCAATCCAGAGGTTATGAAATGGCGTAAGGAAGAAGCAGAAATTCATAACTCAGCATCAATGACCCTTGATGAAGTGATTGAAGTTATGCTTTCTGGCCTGGAAGCAGGTAAAAAAGTCGTACGACTTCATACAGGCGACCCAAGTATTTATGGTGCCATTAAAGAACAGATAGATAGACTGGCTTCCAAGGGCATTGATGTGGACATAACACCAGGTGTAAGTTCATTTGTTGCATCGGCTGCAGCCTTAAAGAAGGAATTCACTTTGCCAGGCGTATCACAAACGGTTATTTGCACCCGTCTTGAAGGACGTACACCTGTGCCGGAAGCTGAGGCTCTCGAAAAACTGGCGTCTCACCAGGCGTCAATGGCCATCTTCTTGTCAGTACAAATGATAGACAATGTGGTTAAGAGGCTTTCTCACCACTATGGAGAACAAACACCTATTGCTGTTGTACAAAGAGCGACTTGGCCAGATCAAAAGATCGTAACAGGTACCCTGTCAACGATTGCAGATAAGGTTAAAGAGGCCGGTATTACGAAAACAGCTCAAATACTCGTTGGTGATTTCCTGGATTCTGACTATGAACTTTCAAAGCTATATGATCCAGGTTTTACCCATGAATACAGGGTAGCAAAGTCATGAAAATAGCAGTTGTGACACTGACAAGAGGCGCAAGTGAACTGGGGAACCAGCTTTGTGACGTGATTGGTGGAACACTCTACTGCAAGTCGGATTATGCAGGGGCTTTTGGTGCAAGAGAGATCGAAAAGCCTTTTAAGACCTTTGCAGGCAAGCTGTTTAAACAGTATGATGGTCTTGTCTTTATTATGGCCACAGGGATTGTGGTACGAAGTCTTGCACCCTATATAGAGTCAAAGGTATCTGACCCTGCAGTTGTCGTAATGGATGAAGGGGGACAACACGCAATTTCCCTCTTGTCCGGTCACCTTGGCGGTGGAAACGCACTCGCGATGAAAGTGGGACAAGCAGTAGGCGCAAGCCCTGTTATTACAACCGCTTCAGATGTGACAGGCAATCTGGCCGTCGATATGCTTGCAAAGAAACTCGGAGCCCATATTGCTTGTATGGAAGACGCAAAAAATGTGACGGCCATAGGCATCAATGGAGGCTGTATAGATATTTACACATCTGTGCTCTTGCCTGAGACTCTTGTTTCAAGCCTGCCAGACAAGGTCAGTGTGAAAGCTTATGATGACACTCTTACCATAGAGGGGTTAAAAGAACGGGTTTTTAATGACAAGGCATGTGGGCGAATTATAATTACGTCGGACTTAATTGAAGTGCCTGCAAACTCCGTCCAGCTCATTCCCAGACATTTTGTTGCTGGGATTGGTTGTAGAAGGGGGACAAAAGCATCTATTATAAGGGCGGTGTTCGAGAACGCCTGTTCCAAAGCGGGTATTGACTACAGGGCTGTAAGATCAATGGCAACCATTGGCTTAAAATCTGACGAAGAAGGTATACTTGACTTGGTCAAGGCACTTCAAATTCCACTCGACATTATAGATTTAGATGATATAAAAAAAGTTCAAGCCCAATTTAAGGGGTCTGACTTTGTTGAAAAAACAATAGGTGTAAGAGCTGTTGCAGAGCCTTGTGCCATGCTCGCTGGACAAGCGGGATATATGAAACTCAAACGACACGCTGAACAAGGTGTGACAATAGCCATCTGGGAGGAAGACTATGCAATCAAAGGGTAAGATATTTGTAATTGGAATTGGTCCGGGGTTACCGGAATATAGATCACCTGCGGCAGTTGAAGCCATTAAACGCAGTGATGTCATTGTTGGTTACAAGACATATATAAACTTAATTGAAGACTTGATAGAAGATCAAGATGTTTCTTCTTCTGGCATGCGTAAAGAGGTTGACCGTTGTGCCCACGTTCTTGAACTGGCGAAAGAGGGCAAAACAGTTTCTCTTGTTAGCAGTGGAGATGCAGGGGTTTATGGTATGGCGGGCATTATGCTTGAAATGTCAGACCAGACGGTTGATGTTGAAATTGTACCTGGAATCACTGCGGCCAATGCTGCAGCGTCTTGTCTGGGCGCCCCTTTAATGCATGACTACGCTGTTATCAGTTTAAGTGACCTTTTAACCGACTGGGACCTTATAAAGAAAAGACTACACCACGCTTCAGAAGGTGATTTCGTAATTTCGCTCTACAATCCAAGATCTAAGGGACGCCAAACTCAGATTGTTGAGGCAAGAGAAATTATGATGAAGTCCAAAGCAAAAACAACACCAGTTGGTATTGTGCGAAATGCCAAAAGATCGGATCAAAGTGTGGTTGTAACAACACTTGAAGATATGCTTAACCATGAAATTGATATGTTCAGCATGGTGATTATTGGCAACCAGAAATCTTATATTAAAGACGGAAAAATGGTGACGCCAAGAGGGTATGCTGTATGATTCTAATGCTGTCTGGCACCAGTGATGGTCGAATGATAGGCCAAGCACTTGCTGAGGCTGGTTACAAGCTCACAATGACAGCCGTGTCTGGGTATGGCGGTCAAATGCTACCAAGGCACGACAACATTGAGACCGCTGTGGGACATTTGTCCATGGAAGATATGGTCTCGTTCATTAGGGAAAAGGGTGTGAATCTACTTTTAGATGCCACCCATCCCTATGCTGTTGAAGCCTCGCAAAATGCCATTGAAGCCTGCAAGGCGGCCCGTATTCCTTATCTACGCTACGAGAGACCTGATTTAAAGACCGAGTCAAAGGAAAACATAATTTATTTACCGTCTTATGAGGATGCGGCAAAATGGCTTATGAATAAAGAGGGGCGGATATTTTTAACCATTGGAAGCCGTCGACTTGAACCCTTCACCCGTATGCTTGATTTGACTCGGCTGGTGACACGTGTGCTCCCAACACCTGAAGTTATTCATATTTGTACAGACTTGGGTTTAAGACCAAATCAGATTATTGCTATGCAGGGCCCGTTTTCTCAGGCAATAAATGAGGCCATGTTTGAAATGTACTCTGTAAAATATCTGGTGACAAAAGCCTCATCAAAAATTGGTGGATTTGAGGAAAAGATAATTGCCGCTTCAAAAGCCGATATGACAACCCTTGTTATTGAACGGCCGAACATTGTTTACGAGAATATTTTTAATCATGTTGAGGACAGCATAAAAGCAGTAGAAAGTTTACTGGAAGACTAGGGTATACTGAAATGCTTTAATGGTATTTTGTTGCAAGTGTAAATGTCACTACCAAATCAATCGAATAGAGAAATCATAAAAATCCGATTGCTTAATAATCGGATTTTTTCTATTTTTTTGAAATTGAATGTATTTTTCCGGCGAAAAAATGGTATTATGGTAATGCAAACGCCTTAAAGTAATTTTCCATAAATGGAAAAGTATAAATTGAGAGGAGGGATGCTGAAAATGAATCAAGTTGTCAATGTGATTGATCTTGGAATGGTGAATGCCTTTCTTTTAAAAGGAGAAAATCTCATAATGGTTGACACAGGGTATGACAATCATTATGACAAAGTCCTAACCTACTTAGAATCTCATCATGTTGATCCTAAGAAGATTAAGCTTATCGTGATCACACATAATCACAGTGACCATGTTAGCAATCTGAAAAGGCTCCATAGGCTAACTGGGGCAGATGTGGTAGCACATGTGGATGCGGCGGCTGAATTGGAAAAAGGTATAAACTCACCAGTTATACCCAACACATTATGGTCTAAGTTTGTTTTCAATGTGCTAGGCTTTATGTTGCCAGAGAGTAAAATAGAGTTTAAGCCCAATCAAGTCTTTGATGACGAGTTTGATTTATCGCCATATGGAATTAAGGGGAAACTCATCCATACCCCAGGCCACACAGCAAGTTCTATTTCAGTGGTTTTGGATACGGGGGAAGCCATGATTGGCGATATGATTGTGGGAAGAAAAAAAGGAAATTCTGTTGTGGCTAAAATGCATAGAATTGCTCAGAATCCAGAACTGAGATTGAGTAGTTTATTGCACTTACTCCATATAGGTGTAACGACCTTTTATCCATCTCATGGAGAAATGTGCAGTTCTGATGCTGTAAGAGATTTACTGGAAAAGCCATAATGGTGAGATGATATTGAGTGGGAGATTTTCGTGAAATATTATTGTTGTAGGCAATCTATAGCAATTTACATAAGCTTTTGAAGAGTAAAATTAGAAGCAGTTTCTATACAATACCTAGATAGGGTGAGGTCAAAGTTTTTGGCCAATACCTAGATATTGCATAGAGACTGCATTTATTTTGCATGCCATCTCTATATATGTTGAGATATGAAAATAGATTCTAGGATAATGGGAACAAGAGGAAGACGTAATAGGCGAACACACCTGTCGCAGTCCCGCCACCGTATGGGATAGAATAGCTTTGGATGCAAGTTGTCTAACGAAATATTCAAACAATTATGTAAAAGCAATTGAAAGCCTGCATTTTGTTGACACATATCCTCATCCTTCGGTAGAATGTAAAGTAACAATGTAGAAGAGTATCCGGAGGGAATATAATGAGTATTGAGAACAAAAAGCGTGAGGTTCTTGTTTCAAAAGAAGAAATAGACAAGCGTGTTGCTGAGCTGGGGGCGCAATTAACAGAGGAATACAAGGAGAAAAATCTTCTTGTTATTTCACTCCTAAAAGGGTCGTTTATTTTTACTGCTGACTTGGTTAGGAAAATTGACCTTCCAACACGTATTGAGTTCATGACAACATCGTCGTATGGACATGGAGAAGAGTCAACTGGTCGTGTGAAAGTTACCCAAGACCTGAAAATTGATGATTTATCTGATTTCGATGTTCTTATTGTCGATGACATTACAGATTCTGCAATAACTATGACGGGTGTCATAGAACACCTGTCTAAAAGAAACCCTGCAAGCATCAAGTGCTGTGTTCTTCTAGACAAGCCGTCAAGACGCCAGGTGGAGTATGAACCAGACTACGTTGGCTTTACAATCCCTGATATGTTTATTGTGGGCTATGGCTTAAACTACGGCGATTACATGAGAAATATCGACCATGTTTTCGCATTTGTCGACAAGTAAAGTGTCTTGAAAGGATCCGCTGTTTATAACAAGCGGGTCTTTTTTTTATTTCCCAAATCAAATTTAATTGTGAGAGCCTATAAACCGCTTCAAGAAAGACTCTAAGGGTATAAGTCCTAGTAGAAATAGGTACAGTTAATTAGTATAATTGACTTGTACATGAAAAAAGGGGTCGGATATGAAAATAAGGTTGAAATTGGCAATTTTTATTGGCATTTATATTATAATTTGGATCGTGGCTATGGGCACTATTTTTAATAGCATTGCCATGCATGGCTATGACATTCTTGAAGAAGAAAGTTTCAAAGCGAATATCAATCGTCTTCAGGGAGCGATTGATGATGTGGTCGCAAAATCTGATCCAATTCTTACGGACTGGGCGAATTGGGATGACACCTATGCCTATATACATGCCCCTACGGACAAGTATATTAATTCCAATATTAGCAGTGGTTTTATGAAGGATATAGGCCTTGATTATGTTCTTATTTATGGTCCCGATGAAAAGTTTATCAGTGGATTTAAATATGATGATGGGGATGTTGTTGAGCAAGTGCCGGAAATTGTGATTTCAACAATTGTTGGGCATAAGAATGAAACAAATGTTATGTTGCATAAGGGGAGACCCCTTATATTTTCTACAAAGCAAATTACAACAACAGATGAGACAGCACCTAAAAAAGGCCTTCTTGTTTTCGCTTTCTACTTAGATAGGGATCATGTTAAAGAAATTCAAGATCGCTTAGAACTTGATATTGAACTGGTTTCTGTTTCTGAAAAGTTTTTGAGTGAGGAACAAAGTCTTCAGATATATGAACATGACACTTTCAAAACAGTTCTTTTTAGGTATCCCTATGTGAATGATCCCCATAGTATTGCACTCCAGTTTAGACGCCCTTTAGATATTATAGCTCTGGGCAAGAAGACCATGCGAGAGGTCATGGTGGCTTCTGTGATTGCTTTTATCGTAATCTCTACAATATTGTATGTCTATGTTAAAAGTATGCTCGACCGGGTGAAAAATCTTAGTCTGAATGTCGATAAAATTGCCCATGAGAGGGACTTGTCATTGAGGCTTGAAACAGATAAGAACGATGAGATCACGATGCTTACAAGAGATATTAATTTAATGCTTGACCGCATTGAGACCATGAACAAGCAAATTGTGGAGTATGCAACTGTGGATGTGTTAACCCGGGTTTACAACAGACGCGTTGGTTTTGAAAAACTCGAAGATCTCATTGGTAAATTTGGAAAGGCCTTTAAGGTTCTGAGCATATGCTATATTGACATCAACAACCTCAAGCTTATTAATGACACAAAAGGACACAGTTGTGGAGACGTTCTTATAAAAACGGTGTCTTCAACGGTAGAAAAGCACCTTGAGGACTGGGATATTATTTGTCGTCTGGGTGGTGATGAATTTTTAGTTATTTTTCCTGGTCAAACCATTGAACAATCAAGGGCTAAGATTAAAAGCGCAGAGGAGGCCCTAAAAGAGAAGCAAGTTGAGAAAAACATTAAGTATCCAATCACTATAAGCAAAGGGTTTGCAAGTTATGATGGAACATCAACCATACAAGCCTTTATTGAAGAAGCTGACCAGTCTATGTATAAAGATAAGAAGAGGAATAAGAAAAGGCGTTTAACAGATTGGCAAATGGATGAAGATGATATTAAAACCTAATAAATTGATTAAAACCCCGATCAAGTCTTGATCGGGGTTTTGTAAATCACACATGTATTAACTTTTTAAGGCGTCTTGTAGCATTGCCATTGTTGATGAATCAGGTTCACTTGTTTTTTCAAGTTCATAGTTAAGACCCAGTTCGGCCCATTTAAATTCTCCCATTTTATGAAAGGGGAGAAGTTCAACCTTGGAAATAACGCTGTACTTCTCTTGGAGTTGGTTGATTTTCTCTATTTCTTTTAATTTGTCTGTGAAGCCAGGCACGACAACGAGTCTGAGCCAAACTTCTACACCATGCTTTTGCGCCAGTTCAAGGGACTGATAAAGGAAGTCAATTTTTCCACCGGTTAGAGTCTTATACATATCAGGATTGGTCGACTTGACATCGAGAAGCATGAGATCAGTATGCTTTAAAACAGACTCTGTTTTCTCTGCTGACGCTGCGCCTGAGGTGTCAAGTGCCGTATGCAAATTCTGTGCTCTTGCCTTTTCAAATAGATCAGCAACAAACTCAGCCTGCATGAGGGGCTCACCGCCAGAAACGGTCAATCCGCCACCTGTGTTTTTCATAAAAACCTTGTATCTTTGAATTTTTTCGATAAGGTCTTCAGATGATGTCTCTTGTCCTTTGTCTGGTGCCCAGGTGTCAGGATTGTGACAATATTTGCATCTGAGTGGGCAGCCCTGCGTAAAAACGATGAAGCGTATGCCAGGGCCATCTACTGCACCACAAGTTTCATATGAATGAATGTAACCTTTCATAAAATCACTCCTTCCACCAGCGGGTGTTAGCGTGTATGGAAAGTTCTATTAATAACATCAAGCTGTTGTTCTCTTGTCAGTTTGATGAAGTTTACAGCATAGCCTGAAACACGGATTGTAAGTTGTGGGTATAGCTCAGGATGTTCCATAGCGTCTTCAAGTGTTTCACGATCAAACACATTGACATTTATATGGTGGCCTGTGCTCTCAAAATAACCATCAAGAAGACCCGTTAGGTTGTTAACGCGTGTCTCGCTGTCCTTGCCAAGCGCACCAGGAATGATGGAGAATGTGTATGAAATACCATCTTCTGAGTGTTCGTATGGCAGTTTAGCCACAGAAGCCATAGAAGCAAGGGCACCGTTTTGATCTCTACCATGCATTGGGTTTGCACCAGGTGCAAATGGTTCGCCAGCTTTTCTGCCATCAGGTGTGTTGCCCGTTTTCTTACCATAAACAACATTGGATGTGATTGTCAAGATAGACAGTGTTGGTACAGAACTTCTGTATGTCTTATGCTTTCTTAGCTTGTTCATGAATTTTTCAACGATTTCGTTAGCCAGTGTATCGACCTTGTCATCATCATTACCGAAGCAAGGGAAGTCGCCTTCGATTTCATAGTCTACAACAAGACCTTCATCGTTACGCACAGGCTTAACCTTAGCATGCTTGATAGCGGAAAGGGAGTCGGCAACAACAGATAGACCTGCAATACCGCAAGCAGACGTTCTTAGAACATCCATGTCATGAAGGGCCATTTGCAGACGCTCGTAAGCATACTTGTCATGCATGTAGTGAATGATGTTTAGTGTGTTAATGTAGAGCTGTGCCAACCAGTCCATAATCTGGTCAAAGCGAGCCATAACGTCATCATAATCAAGAACATCAGATGTAACAGGTGCGAAAAGCGGTGCGATTTGGTCACCGGTTTTTTCGTCTCGACCACCATTAATAGCGTATAGTAGAGCCTTTGCAAGGTTGGCACGTGCGCCAAAGAATTGCATTTGCTTACCAATGCGCATTGCAGATACACAACAAGCGATACCGTAGTCATCTCCATAATCAGCCAGCATTAGATCGTCATTTTCGTATTGAATTGAGCTTGTTTCAATGGAAACCTTACTCGCAAAGTCCTTGAAGCCCTTAGGTAGGCGTGGAGACCAAAGAACCGTTAGGTTTGGCTCTGGTGCAGGTCCAAGGTTTGTTAGGGTGTGAAGCATACGGAAACTCGACTTTGTAACGAGTGTTCGTCCGTCAAGCCCCATACCGCCGATTGACTCAGTCACCCATGTTGGATCGCCAGAGAAGAGTTCGTTGTATGATGGCGTTCTTAGGAAACGAACCATACGCAGTTTGATAACAAAGTCATCGATCATTTCCTGTGCTTGAGACTCTGTTAAGTTGCCTTCAGCAAGATCACGCTCAATGTAGATATCCAGGAATGTTGACACACGACCAAGTGACATGGCAGCACCATTTTGCTCCTTGATAGCGCCTAGGTATCCAAAATACGTCCACTGGATGGCTTCTTTCGTATTTATTGCTGGGTTTGAAATATCAATACCATAGGCCTGCGCCATTTCTTTGAGTTCCTTGAGGGCATAAATCTGCTCAGTGATCTCTTCACGCTGACGGATCAGCTTGCTTTCCATAACATCTAGGGTTAGAAGTTTCTTTTGTTCAATTTTATCTTCTATAAGTCGGTCTACACCATAAAGAGCCACACGACGATAGTCACCGATAATGCGACCACGACCGTATGCATCTGGAAGACCAGTGATGATACCTGTTTTACGGGCAAGACGCATGTCTTCTGTATAGGCATCGAAAACACCATCGTTGTGCGTTTTTCTGTATTTTAGATCAAAAATTTCCTTTGTCGACGGATCCATTTCGTATCCGTATGACTCAAGAGCGCCATTCGCAACGCGTATACCACCGAAAGGCATAAGGGCACGTTTTAGAGGTTTGTCTGTTTGAAGACCTACAATAATTTCTGAGGATTGGTCGATATAGCCAGCACCGTGTGAAGCCACTGTAGAAATTATTTTTGTATCGGCATCTAGGATGCCTTTTTTATTTTCTTCTTTCATCAGCTCTGCAACCTTGTTCCAAAGCTCAGTTGTTCTTTGGGTTGGACCTGCTAAAAAGCTGTCATCACCTTCATAAGGTGTGTAGTTTAGTTGAATAAAGTCACGAACATTGATGTCTTTCGACCATGTTCCTTTCTTAAAAGATCTCCATGCTTGCATTGAATGGACCTCCTGCCTTAAAGGGTTTCATAATAGATCATAGTTGATTTTAAAAAACAATAACACATGGTGATATGCCTTGCAATTCCTTTTGAGCATGTTACGAATATTTAGCATGCACTTGTTAATATTGTTCATAAATATATGAATTTATTGAAATAGTTATGAACATATACCATGTATACAATATACAGTACACATCGAAAAACGAAATGTCAACCATTATTAAAGAAAAATAATAGAAACCCGACAAAAATACTTGGAATTCATGAATACTTTTCAAGTTAGGATAATCTGGTCCATATTTATGAAAGTTGAAAGCGCTCTTTGAGGTGGAACCATTATGACTTTTCACAAGGTGTTTAAGTGGGGTTAATTTTTAATGGAAAAGAATCATAGAATGAGACAAGAGGCTGATAGGGTAAAGGGGGCTGGGAACTTATCAAATTATCTGAGATCATACAATATTTATACAATTGATATTTCGCTGTTAAAAAAAAGCGTCAGGAATTTCTCGTGTGAAGGCTGAGTATGAGAAGGGGGTTGGAAAGTGTCCGAAATTTGGACACTTTCCAACCCCCTTTTTGCCTCTTAATTAAGACCGTTTAAAGATTGAAGTGCTAATTAGAACACATAAAAACCCCACTCTTCCAGAAAATGAAGAAGAGTGGGGTTTGATTTATTTTTTTAAAGCTGAATGAAGCAAATATCTAATGCATCAAATACCTATTAACCACGAAGGTCATCAAGGAATTCTGTTTTACCAGATGTTTTGTCATCGACCATTTTAATGACCTTGGCAGGTGCACCAGCCACCACCGCACCGGCAGGAACATCCTCAGTGACAATCGATCCAGCCGCTACAACAGCGCCTGCACCAACTCGAACACCTTCTAGAACAACAGCGTTAGCACCGATAAGTGCCCCGTCTTCAACAATAACTGGAGTTGCTGATGGTGGCTCTAGAACGCCTGCAATAACAGCGCCAGCGCCAACGTGGGCGTTTTTACCAATTGTTGCTCTTGCCCCAAGGACTGCGTTCATATCGATCATAGTGCCTTCGCCAATTTCAGAACCAATATTAATGACTGCGCCCATCATAATAACAGCGTTGTCACCAATAGCCACACGGTCACGAATCATTGCACCTGGCTCAATTCTCGCATTTTGGTATTTGAGATCAAGAAGTGGAATTGCTGAGTTTCTTCTATCGTTTTCAAGCTCAAAATCTTGAACTTGATCTTTATGTGTTTCCAGGAATGCTAAAACATCTGCCGACTCCCCAAAAAGAACATAGAAACTGCCTTCGCCGAATAAACGAACGGACTCTGATGAAAGACCTTCAAGGTTTCCTTTGACATAGGCCTTAACAGGTGTGCTTTTTGTGGCATCCTTAATAAATTTTGCTATTTCATATGGGTTTGTCAAATCGTACTGCTGTGACATTCATTTGCCTCCTATAGTATATCATTCATGTCATATAGCCCGGGTCCGCGGCCTGCCATAAATCTAGCGGCAGAAATGGCACCCTGAGCAAAAACTCTTTTTGATGCTGCTGTATGCTTAATTTCAATCACTTCATCAATGCCTGCGAAAATAACGTCGTGTTGACCAACGATGGTTCCACCGCGAACGGCATGGATACCAATTTCTTTGTTGTCCCGTTTGGCGTCATTTCCAGAACGACCATAAACGAAATCTGTATCAGCGCTAAGAACGTCTTTCATGGCATTTGCGATCATTTTAGCAGTGCCGCTTGGGGCATCTACTTTTTTATTATGGTGCTTTTCAATAATTTCCATATCGAAACTGTCTTCAAGGACAATCGCTGCCTTCTTGACAAGGTCGATCAGCAGATTGATGCCCAGGGACATATTGCCCGATCTAAAGAGGGCCGTTTTCTTAGAAACAAGTTCAATGCGCTGGATGATTTCATCTGTGAGACCTGTTGTGCAAATAACGGCAGGAATCCCAGAAGACTCACAAAAGTCCAGTATGCTTGGTACAAAGGTGTAGTGGGAAAAGTCTATGATGACATCTCCTTTTACCTCTTCACTAAATTCTGTGAACTGAGGAAATGAATAATTCTCGTGGATGCTTCTATCTATACCTGCACTGACCTGCATATCAGGTGCTTCAGAAATAAGTTCCACAAGGTTTTTTCCCATGGCTCCGCCAGATCCTGTCAGGATAATATTAATCATATCGTCCTCCTTACATCAGGTTCATGGCTTTGAGCTCTTGTTCAAGACGTGCTTTGTTTTCATCAAGCATGCCAACAAGTGGAAGGCGTAGATCGCCCACTTTATGGCCCATTAGGTTTAGGGCTTCTTTGACTGGAACTGGGTTTGTTTCGCAGAATAGGGCATCGATCAAAGGCTTCATTTCGAGTTGTAGTTTGGCAGATGCTTTTACATCACCTTCCAGGTATTTCATGACCATGTCATGGGTCTCTTTAGGCATGATGTTGGCAACAACAGAAATAACGCCATGTCCGCCCACAGAAAGCAGGGGAACGATCATATCGTCATTACCCGACCAAAGTCCGAAACCTTCTGGCATAATACGGGCAATTTCAGTCACAAGAGAAATGTTTCCACTGGCTTCTTTGACACCTGCAATATTTGGATGCTTGGCTAGAATCCCAATGGTTTCTGCATTGATATTAACACCTGTACGGCCAGGCACATTATATAGAATACATGGAATGTTCACACTGTCTGCTATGGCTTCGAAGTGCTTGACCAGACCGTGTTGTGTGGACTTATTGTAATATGGTGTTACAAGTAGAAGTCCATCTACGCCAACAGACTGAGCGTACTGGCTCATCATGATAGCGTGACCTGTTGAATTGGAGCCTGTGCCAGCAATAACAGGAATTCGACCATTTATTTTGTCCACTGCAAATTTGATCACAGTTTTATGTTCTTCATCGTCAAGTGTTGGAGCTTCTCCAGTTGTTCCCACAATAATAATGGCATCTGTCCCTTCGGCCACATGCCAATCGAGTAGCTCGCCCAACTTGTCATAGTTCACTTGGTTGTCGTCTGTAAATGGTGTAACAATTGCCACACCAGATCCTTTAAATAAAGACATACCTTCACCCTTTCTCCTATACATACGAACTCACGGGCTGTACCTCTCACTCAAAAGCACAGCCCTGTAAGTTAACAATTATCAAAAGTAACTGAATTCAAATCTTAAATAAGACTTAGTATTAGTTTAGCACAAAGTCCTATGCCCTACATCTTTTCTACAAGGACTTCAGCAATTTGAACAGCATTTGTGGCAGCACCCTTACGGATGTTGTCTGCTACGCACCAGAAGTTTAGTCCGTTATCAAGGGACTCATCTCTTCGAATACGGCCTACAAAGACTTCATCAAGCCCTGCTGCTGTATCAGCTAGGGGATAAAGATTGTTCGCCGGATCATCTTGTACCACGATGCCTTCCATTTCATTGAATAGTTTAAAGACATCCTCTAGTTCAAAGGACTTTTCAAACTCCACGTTGATGGATTCACTGTGGCTATCAAAGATTGGAACACGTACACATGTTGCTGTAACTCTGATTGAGTCATCTTTTAAGATCTTTTTAGTCTCATTGATCATTTTCATTTCTTCTTTTGTATAACCATTATCCATGAAAACATCAATATGAGGCAGGCAGTTCTTTGATATTGGATGTGGATATGCTTCCATCAGCTGGTTGCCCTTAATGCCTTCTTCAAGGTCTCTCACACCTTTAACACCAGAACCAGAAACAGCCTGGTATGTCGAGAAGACAACGCGCTTAAGACCATAAGCATCTTGAAGCGGTTTTAGAGCGACCATGGCTTGGATGGTCGAGCAATTTGGGTTGGCAATAATGCCTTTGTGGTTAAAGATTTCCTCAGGATTGACTTCCGGCACCACAAGAGGTACGTTTTCATCCATACGGAAAGTACTGCTGTTGTCCACCACGACAACACCTTTTTCTGCAGCGATAGGTGCGAATTTTTCACTTACACCACCACCAGCAGAGAATAAAGCGATATCGATGTCACGGTCGAACGAGTTTTCTGTCAGTTCTTCCACTGTGTATTCCTGGCCCTTGCATGTTACTATTTCGCCAGCTGACTTTGCAGAAGAAAAGCAATAGAGATTTTCATAAGGAAAGTCGCGTTCTTCAAGTACTTTTAGAAAAGTACGACCAACCTTACCAGTTGCGCCAACAATGGCAACATTTACTTTTTTCATATTGAACCTCCAAAGCGATAAGTTTACTGTCACTCGACTTGTCTGTTGCTGTTATTGTATAACAGCGCCAGATACATTCCCTCAAATGCAAGACATCATATCAATATTAAGTTGTGCTGAACCCTTCATGGAAACTATATTTGAGCCCATGATAACTGTTCAGGCTAATCTATGACTGATTTGAAACTGTATCAGTTGCATATTTAAACACACATCTTGTATGTCCAGTCCTAAATTATCTAATATATTAACATCTATCAGGTTCTATATCAATATAAAAAGACCACCACTATGGGGTTACGATTTGGATAAGGGGACAATCAATGTTTGAAGGTGCCTATAGATTCTTATATAATATGAGCAGATTCAAGTGTGCATATAAATTAATGAAGAGCCCTTTGAAAAGTTCTTAGAACTTGCTAGGGCCATAAATAATTAAGGTGAGGGTGCAAAATGAAAATAGATCAAAGTATAAGTGTATATAAGGAAGAAATAAAAAATCATAGAAGAAATCTACATAAAATGCCAGAGGCTGGTTTTGAAGAAAAAAGAACAGCGGAGTACGTGGCTAAAACGCTTAAATCTTATGGGATATCTGTAAAGACAGGCCTTGTCGAGACAGGGGTTCTAGGGTACTTGGAATGTGATAAAAGCCTGCCAACCATTGCCTTTCGGAGTGACATGGATGCCTTGAGCATGAAAGAGGAAACAGGGCTGGCTTTTAAATCAGAAAATGATGGATTCATGCATGGCTGTGGCCATGATGGTCATATGGCAACTCTGCTTATATTTGCAAAGCATATGAGTGAAGAAAGATCAAAACTAAAGGCCAATATACTCTTCATTTTCCAACCAGCAGAGGAAGGACCAGGGGGAGCTGAGCCTCTCGTTAATGAAGGCATTTTTGACACATATGGGGTCAAAGAGGTCTATGGTCTTCACCTTTACCCAGAAGTGGAGGAGGGCAAGATTGCCCTGAGATCAGGACCTCTTATGGCGCAGACGGGTGAGTTTGACATTGATATTACTGGAAAGAGTGGACATGGTGCTCTTCCACATAAGGGAACAGATGCCATTGTCATTGCAGCTGATCTCATTCAAAGATTGCAGACCATTGTAAGTCGTGAAATCTGTCCTATAGATCCGGCAGTTCTTACAATTGGACGCATGGAGGGTGGCGAAAGACGCAACATTATTGCAGAAAAGGTTAGGCTTGAAGGCACTGTAAGAGCCTTTGATGAAGCTGTGTTCGCGTCAATATTTGAAGCAATGGAAAGACACATGAAGGCAACGGAAATCGCCTATAACTGTCATATCGACTACGACTTAAGGACCATGTATCCCCCTGTTGTCAATGATGAAGAATTGACTGAGAGTTTTATGGAGGCCAACAAGGAAGTGGTGGAGGAAATTGCCCCACAAATGATTGCAGAAGATTTTTCATACTATCAAAAGGTGGTGCCTGGAATATTTTTCTTTGTTGGGACAAGAAGCGAGCAAAAGGGTTTTGTTTTCCCGCTTCACAATGCCAAATTCAATTTTGATGAAGAAACCCTATTAAATGGGGTTCAGGCCTATAAAAATGTCCTTGTTCACAGGGGCTATATGAAAGGAGAACGCCCATGATGAAGAAATGCTACTCCGTTCTAGAAGCCAACTTGACCTATATGGTCATGGCCTTTGTGTTCATGACAGTGGGGGCATACGTTCAGGGAAGGTCGTTTGTGAGCGGAATATTCATCACGGAATATCTTCTGGTTTTAGCACCGGTTCTTTTGGTGGGATACCTGCGCAAGATTGATATGAAAAAGGCACTTCGACTTAACAAGCTGCCCTTTAAACATGTAATGATCATCGTTGGGATTGCGTGGGCACTCTTGCCGACAGTCGCTTTTGTCAATACCTTGACAATTTATTTCTTAAGTCTGGTGGACAAGGTTTTGATTCCGCCTATTCCTACAGCGACAAATCTCGGAGAACTCACTCTATATATGTTCTTAATATCTTTATCTGCAGGTCTATGTGAGGAATTTTTCTTTAGAGGTATGATGTTAAATGCCTTTGAATCAAGCATAAATAAGAAGTGGGGCGTCATTTTATCAGCTGTTTTATTTGGTGTCTTCCATTTCAATATGCAAAATTTATTGGGGCCTATTGTGCTTGGTATTGTCTTTGGATATCTGGTTCAACTGACAGACTCCATATGGGCTGGGGTCGTCGCCCATGCTGCCAACAATGGAACGGCTGTTATACTAGGCTATTTGGGGAGTTTGGCTTCAAGTAGTGAAATGATGGAAGAGACCCAACAAGCCTCCCTAAATGATTCATCCCAGCTTTTAATGACCCTGGCATTTCTCCTTGTTGTGGCGGGTGGTCTATGGTACGTGATTCTAAGACTGATTAAAGCTCTGAGAAACGATATAAACAATTTTGAAGAGAACACAAAGTTTAGAATTAGGGGTGTTGATTATTTGGTTCTAAGCCAATATAATGGTTCAGTGGCTGCCATTCGGACAGAGGCTCTTAAAGGTCCTGAAGATGAGGCTATGCAAGAGGTTAAGAATATAGAACTGGCTAAACTTAAGAGACTCAATCCGCAAAATTTGGTCAAGGTGTGGAACGATCCCGTTCAATCAAGACAAAAATGGGTCCATTATTTGCCGTGGCTTGGTGTGATTCTTATTTATGGCTGGTATGTTCATATGCATTTAAATTATATTGGATAATAGATTAAAGGACGTGTTTGTATGGACAAGTACTCAGGGCTTGCCTATGTGTATGATCAGATTATGGACCATGTGCCATATGATGCATGGGTTGAAGATCTGGAAAAAATATTCAGTAAATATGATAAGAAACCTGTCCGTATACTGGATTGTGCCTGTGGAACAGGGGCCATGACCAACAGGTTGGCAAAAAAGAACTATGTTATGACAGGTGTTGATTTATCAGAGGAAATGCTGGTTCATGCCCAAGAGAATGCCCTAGACCAGGAACTAAAGGTTAGGTACCTCTTAATGGATATGAGGCAGATTGCCATTAAAGATAAGTTTGACGCTGTAATAAGTTATTTTGATGGTGTCAACTACTTGATGACACCATCTGATTTAAAGTCATTTTTTAAAAGTGTGCAAAATGTATTAAAACCAGGTGGTTTTTTTGTGTTTGACATCAGCACATCTTATAAAATGCAGCATGTTTTAGGAAAAAATACCTTTGCAGAGTCACATGAAGATATAGCTTTTATATGGGAAAACGAGTATGACCCATTGGGCAAAACCCTTCAGTTTGACATGACCCTATTTTTAGAATCTGAGGATGAATTGTTTGAAAGACATTTTGAAAGCCATCATTTGAAGGCTTACGAAAAAGAAGAGATTTTGACTTGTGTTCCAGAGGGTTTTAAATGTTTAGAGGTTTTAGATGGCGACACATTGAATGATCTGCACACCACTTCAGAACGTGCCCTATTCATACTCCAGGCCCTCTAATAGGCGTGGGACTGTTGGGCGTGAATATTTGCAGGTCGATCAGTTAGATAAATCATAAGCAGGAGGAAAACATGAACGGAAAAATATACTCTGGTATTACATCAGACTACTCAACGAGAATTTTTGTAGCGATTTCAACAGATATGGTTGAAGAAGCCCGTGTAAAACATAATGCAACACCACTTGCAGCAGCAGGTCTTGGTCGTGTTTTAACAGCAGCGTCTATTATGGGAAAAATGATGAAGAACGATACAGACAAGCTAACCCTGAGCTTTAAGGGGGACGGTATTGTTGAGAATATACTTGCTGTGGCGTGGAGTAATGGCAACGTGAAGGCTTATACAAGCAACCCAGATGCAGTTCTGCCACCTAGGGCAGATGGTAAAATTGATGTTGGAGGTTCTTTAGGAGCTGGACAGCTTACTGTCGTAAGAGATATGGGCCTAAAAGATCCATTTGTAGGACAGTCAGAACTTGTGACAGGTGAAATTGCTGAAGATTTGGCCATGTACTACATGAAATCAGAGCAACAGCCTTCGGTGATATCCCTAGGTGTGTCTTTTGACAAAGAAAAGGGGTCTGTGGCTGCAGCTGGCGGTATTTTCATTCAGCCTCTGCCAAATGCCTCTGATGAAGTCCTAGATAAGATAGAAACATCCATTCGTGTTCTTCTTCCAGTATCACAGCTTATTGAAGATGGCATGACAGGTCCAGAAATTATGGAAATGGCTCTAAATCAGTTTGATGTTCAAGTGACAGAAGAAACAGAAGTCGCTTACAAGTGTGACTGTTCAAGAGAACGCATTGAAGGGGCTCTTATCAGTGTTGGCAAAGATGAGCTTAAGGCCATGATAGATGAAGATGGAAAAGCGGAACTTCACTGTCATTTCTGCAACACATATTATAATTTTACAAAAGAGGAACTCGAGCAAATTTACAACAATATGTAAGTGGAGAACATTGTTTTTTAACGAGTACAATCTTGTGTTTGCAAGTCCTTAACCCAGCTTTAATATTCTGAATTTAATGGACTTCAAAAAAAGTATTGACTTGGAAATGTGAACTGCGTATAATTGTTCTTGTCCGGTTCTTGAACCGACTTAAACGCAGGTTTGCCCAGATAGCTCAGTCGGTAGAGCAGGGGACTGAAAATCCCCGTGTCGGTGGTTCGATTCCGCCTCTGGGCACCACTTAAACTTTTAAGTATGCGTTTAACAGATTTCTTTGGCAGATGAGTCAATGACCATGTGACCAATAGAGTCTTTAAATAAATAGATTTTAGCGCCGTTAGCTCAGCTGGATAGAGTGTCTGACTACGAATCAGAAGGCCAGGGGTTCGAATCCCTTACGGCGCACCATTATGACAGGGCCTCGTTGGTGACCACACCGGCGAGGTTTTGCCTTGTCCAAATTCACCTCTATAATTTCCTTTTGCTTGGGTATATATGTATATATAAATACAAAAGCAAAAGAACTGAAATGGAGGCGAGTTTATGAGAAAACCTAATATTCCTTTCTTAATGTTAGGCAGCAAGGTGGTAGACAAATCGGCGAAAGAAGAATCGGATCTCAAGATTCGCAACGATAAAAAAGGCCACAGAAGTGTTGAAAAACATAGAATCACATATCGTACAAAAATTGATCACACAGATGAGTTGAACGGATTTGACTACTATGCTGATCGATCAATGAATAGATAATAATTATAAACATGGAACCCCCGCTAAGCGGGGGTTTTTTTGTTTTGAATCAAATTTCCAATTGATGTTAATCACAATTTCAAGGCGAACGATTTATAAGAAATATGGATAGAAAAATGAAGCCTAGTCTAGTTTGTATTCGCTATTGTTCAAACAACAAATATATAATTATTCAAAAAAATAGCTATGGGGTCGATTTTCATACCGACTATATACCTAGTTAATCCTTAATATGGACAGATCATTCTTGCACTAAATCACTTCAGTAAAGTAAATCGAAGAAGGGTAATTTACAAAAAAAAGAAATTAATATCATAAGTGGGCTTTTAAATGACATAAGTGGAAATTTTTTTATATACAATTACGAGTATAATAGTAATTGCTAATCAATAAAATCAATTTTGTAATATTAAGTAAATACTGTTTTGTATAGCTAATGTTTTTGAAAAAAATCGAATTATAATTAATGGGGTTCATATGGATAGTGGAAGTATTAAAACTCTTAAATTGATAGTTGTAATAAATTTAGCCTCTCTTTCATTTTTGATTTTAAGGTTTATGAATTTTTATGGTGTGAATGTATTTATCTCGTTGGCAGTAGCTTTAGTGGTTTGTACCAAGATTTCCAAAGAGGTAGAAAAGCATTTGTCCAATAAACTGGGGACAAGGTATGAGAATTGCAAAGCAAAAGGAATCATTTTTTTTAGTATATGTATGAATATATTGTTTTTCTCATATTTTATTTACATGAAAGAATATGTATTTTTAGGCATTATACTGTTGTATTACTTTTTCCTAATCGGAATAAGGAAATGGTGGGAGGCGCGCTATGATTAAGACTGAAGTGAGACGTTTTATGCACCTGTCACTCCTTGTTTCAGTTTTAATATTATTAGCTCTGCTTTCACAGGTTTATGATTATGAAACAATAGAGCAAAGGTATGTGTCGCAGAAAATAATAAAATCTTTTTTTAGTGAAGATGACTTGAGTTGTGAGTCATATATTAGTGAGAACTTGTACAAAAATGGCCAGAATAAATCAAGAGCAGTATCTTTAAAAAGCGGTGATATGATCAGTGTAAAATTCGATAAGGCATCTTTTTTTATGATTAAAGATGAACCACATATTAGTTACAGTTACAATGTGAATTTTAGCCAGGTCCAATATGAGTATCTTATAGTATTCAAACAAGGTGATAACAAAATAAGCAAATTATACATAAATGGTGAAAGTCTCGATACTCTAAATAAAAATGTTTCTACTTTGCCTTATTCTAAGAAAAATGCGTTAGAAAAAGCGACAAAAAAAATTTTGAAAAAATACAATGATAGTGAGTTTATAGAGATATTCAATAACGGTAGTGAGTCCCTAAAACAAAATGGTACCAGAGATCAATTTGTGGAATATCTTGAAAATGTGAAATATAACTATGGCGTATTAAACGACATAGAAATTACAGAAAATCGATATGACATGGGTGCTCAAACTTATAAAATTTGCGGTACGACTTATAGCAGTAAAATTCAAGATAGTGTTTCCATAGTTGTTTGGATAAAAGGTTCATCAGGTGAAAAACTAAGTGGAATTAAGTTCTATGATGGTAAGTGGTAGAGCTTAAGGCTATTTAGAATAATGATTGGAGAAATGCAGTGTCTAAAATTACAGTTGTAAAAATCGTTCTAACCCTGATACTTTCAGTGGTAATTGCATTTAGTGTTAATAATTATTTGCTGAGTTTGAAACAAGAGGCTGATGTGTACATTGTTACGTCTAATATATCGCAGAAAACTGTTGTTGAAATGAAATCGATAAAAAAGATAGGCATTAGAGAGAAAGATAAAAAACTTCTATTTGCTAGAGCTCTTAATGGCATCAAAGAAAATGAAGTCATTATTGCTGTAAAGGATATTGAAGCCAGTGCAGTATTATCCACGGATAATGTGATACATGGATCAAAGAAAGAGCTAATTGAGGAGGGTGTTCTGAACAGCAATGGTAGTGTTAATGACAGTTATTTCCTAAAAAAAGAAAAAAGACTAGTGTCAATCATGATAGATAAAGGGCCAAATTTGAGTGAAAAAGTTAATAAAGGAGATTATGTAGACATTGTATTTACATTGTCAGATTCAAAAAATACATATTCACTTATGTTGGCTCAACACATTGAAGTGTTTGATATTGACCAATCAAAAAAAGGGTCAAGTTCATCCCCATATGAAGTTTATTTATCTGTTACACCCCAGCAAGCCATAGAACTTACACATGCCAAAAGAACTGGTTCAGTAGATTTAATACTAAATCCATTTGAGGGATATAATGAACTGGTTTCACCTGTTAATTCTAAGGCACTATTAAAAGGAAAATTAGAGGAGCGTGAGTTATATGAGTAGTCCAAAGATATTCCTAATGTATTCACCGCAAGGTGGAAGTGGAAAAACGACATTGGCTTTGTATACTTCTATAAAATCAGCGCTTTTAGGTAAAAAGACTTTGCTTGTTGATATGTCAGCATTTGGTTCCATTTACTCTCATTTAAAATTGAATATTGATCAGACAGAAGGACTTTCTGATGTGCTATCCATTATGAAGTTAGAACAGTTTGAAGGAACTTTTGAGGAGGTTATTGATAGTTCGCTCCATGAAACGCATATTCAAAATCTAAGAGTATTGATAAGTGCAAATCCTATTAAAGTGGAAGGTATGAAGGAATCACAAGTTTTAAAGATATTAGATACTTTATCTGAGATGAATTTTGAAACAATTATTATTGATACTTCATCTGAGCTAAGTGAAAAGAATGTTGTTTTGTTTGAAAGGGTTTCAAAAATTGTGGTTCCAGTCACACAAGACATTCATTGTGGTTGGAGATTGATGCAGTTTAAAGAAGTGCTTAACAAATGCGGCATTGAGGATTCTAAAGTGGGGTTGGTAGTTAATAGGTGTTGTAAAACCAATGCTTTTAACAATCTAGAATATGTTAAAGAAATAGGCTATCAGGTCATTGGAGAAGTTAAAGAATATAGACGAAGATTTCAAAATCAGATTAATGAAGGCAAGTCCTTAATGCGTATTAAAAATCGAAAGGCTATAAAAGAATTTGAAGAAACGGCTGAGAACATACTTGTGTCCGCTAGGTGAAGAAAATGAGTGTAGAAGATTTTGTAAAAAGACGTCAAAAAAACATGACTTTAGATCCCCAAAATAGTGATTCTTACAAATCAGAAGAAGAGAAAAAGTATTTTATATCAAACGTGAGGAGAAAATTGGTCGAAAGCTTTTCGAATGAGACTTCATCAAATATATCTGAGTTCAATGAGATCAAAAAAACAGCTAAAAAGCTAATTGAATCTGAAAGAAGAAGCTCGAATGTATATATAGATTCTCAAGAAGAAGCAGATATCCTTGAAGCCTTGATACAAGTCATGTTTGGTTACGGTATTTTAGATCCCCTTGTGAAAGATGAAGATATTACAGAAATCATGGTTAATGGCCTTGATGAAATATTCATAGAAAAAAACGGAATAGTCTTACGAGCATTAGACTCAGACGGTAAGAGAATAAAATTTCATAGCAAAGACGAAATGCTTCATATTATTGAAAAAATAGTGGCCCCAATTAATAGAAAAGTAGATGAAAGTAACCCTATTGTTGATGCACGTCTTCCAAATGGTAATCGAGTAAACATTGTATTAAATCCTATATCTTTAGACGGATCTGTTATTACCATAAGAAAATTTCCAAAAGATCCATATCAGATGATTGATCTGGTAAAAAAAGAAACCTTGACACAAGATGCTGCTGATTTTCTAAAAAAGATAGTAGCATCAAGACATAACATTGTTATTTCAGGTGGAACAGGAAGTGGTAAGACCACTTTTTTAAATGCCTTAAGCAACTATATACCTGAAAGTCTCAGAATTATTACAATTGAAGACTCAGCTGAGCTCAATTTATGTAATAGAGAAAACATCATTAGGCTTGAAACGAGACCGCCCAATATTGAAGGTAAAGGCGAAATTTCCATGAGAAAATTACTAAAAACTGCCCTAAGAATGCGACCAGATGTCATTGTTGTAGGAGAAGTGCGTGGCGGCGAAGCAATAGATATGCTTCAAGCAATGAATACTGGACATGATGGTTCCCTCACTACGGGTCACGCCAATTCAGCTGGAGATATGCTGAAAAGACTTGAGACGATGGTTTTAATGTCTGGAGTGGATTTACCACTTCTTTCAATAAGGCAGCAAATAGCCTCTGCTATTGATTTCATTGTTCATGTAAGCAAACTCCCAAATGGATCTCGAAAAGTTACTGAAATTGTTGAAATTATAGGTTTAGGCGATAAAGACTACAAGTTACAACATGTTTTTAAGCTCGACAGTGAAGTACAAGAGCTGAAGTGTACAGGTATTAAAATTAAAAATCAAAGCAAGGTTGCTTTTTCTGGTTTGGATGTAAACGGATAGTTCTTGCGGGAAGACGAAATTGAATTCGTGTCAACCATTTTAAAGTAATACACCAATATTTTAGCTTAGATATGTGGTGAGTTTTATACAGGGTTCTTATAAAGGTATTCAACTGGAGATTATTAAAATTTCATGGAGGAAAGAAAATGAAAGAATTAGTATTAAAAGCTTACATCAAAGGAAAAGTGGCATTAACGAGTAATAAGGGTTCAGTTTTGACAGAGTATGGCTTAATTATTGCCCTTGTTGTGGTCGGATCAATTGCAGTATTAAAAACGATCGGTGCAAATATATTAACATCGTTGACAGAGTTAAGCAATGGCTTCACTAAGTAAGAAACTCAAAAATGAATCAGGGAGTAGTCTAATTGAGTTTGCGGTTATCATGCCAATACTTCTTACTTTGTTTTTTGGTATCATTCATATCGGGATATTTATTTATGATCTAAATGTCATTACAACTGCATCAAGCATGGCACTTGATTCTAGAATTGGTTCATTGAATCAGTCTTTAGAAGAGTATGAAAAAGATGAAAATGCTATTAATACAGGGATGGTAGTCCTTGATGCGGGCTTATTTTTAGCAGAAAAAAGCATTGAGGTAAATAATGATGAAGATATGCGTGAAATCACTGTAACTTTAACATGTGAGTATAGGACTAGTTTTCCATTTGTTGAAGGTCTACTAGAAGATGCAAAAAATCTTCACAGACAACTTGTTTTCAACTATTAGTGATAGGAGATGTTTTGAATCAGATTGAAAATCAAAAAGGATATACAACAATAATTTTTGTGCTGTTAATGCCAATAATTCTCATGTTTTCCGGTATAATACTTGACGGATCCATGATTATGTACAATCAAAATAAGCTAATGGTTGCCGTGAAGTACGCAACTTTATCAGCGACAACAGAATATGATATACAAAGTGGAAAAGTTAGGATAGATGTAGATTCTGCTCGAAATAAAGCAGAGCAAGTTCTTATGCAAAATTCTAAGGATGCTGAAATTGCAGAGTTTCTAGTGGAAAATGGGAATGAATGTCATTTGGTTGCAAATCTTGAGATGGAGTACACCTTTATGAAATTATTTGGATTTAATAAAAAAATACTGCATGCAGAATATTATGCAGTAAGAAATAAAACTTAGGAGGGTGAAGTGGAGTTAAGCATAACAATATTGATTGTACTTGTAATATTGGTTTTATTCATACCTTGGGAGAAAATTTATCATTCACGGAACTTGTATAAGAGTCTAAGAACACATCAACAATTAAAAAATGAAAAATGGGAGCGTGTATTAGACCTAGCGCTTAAGGTCTACACGAACTGTGGCAGAAAGCTGTCTGCTGAAAAAATATCTCAACTGTCCAGTTTACTCATTGCTGCTAACATAGATAAAAGAGTGGACTATAAGATTGTTGAAGGTATGAGAATCATCTTGGTGATGATTTTTTCTTTACTATCAATATTGCTATTAATGAGTGACTCTACTTTAAGTAGTATAGTTCAAAGCCTTGTAATGGTTATTGCGGCGTATTTTGTGCCCGAGAATGTTTTATCAAACAAAGCGAAAGCAAGAAAAAATGCTATAAGAGATGATCTTCCAAGCGTTCTTAATACACTGGCTATTATTACCGATTCAGGTCTGGGATTCAATGACGCCATAAAGAAAGTATGTGAAATTCGTAGTGGAGAACTTATTGAAGAACTCAAAATCATGCATTTAGAAACACAGATGGGTTTCATGCAGAGTGAAGCACTCTACCGATTAGCGAGCAGGTGTCAGATTGGTGAAGTTCATACCTTTATCTTTGCACTCGTTCAAGCTCAAGAGAAGGGAGCATCTGGTATAGCTGACACCTTACGTTCTCAGTCAGAAGAAATATGGAATACAAAGAAAGCAAGAGCAGAAGAAATGGGGGAAAAGGCTTCATCAAAAATTTTCCTATCTCTACTTATATTTGTTTTCCCTGCTTTTTTTATATTTATCTTAGGACCTGCACTCATTGACATTATGAGAATGTTTAACTAGGACGGTGGAAAATGATAGAAATATTTGCCTTGGTCATACTAGTAGTAATACTTGTTATTAGTATACTTCATGATGTTTTTAATAGGAGTGATAGACACTCTAAAACTTTATCAAAACACTTAACGAATATGATGGCGAGTAAGACGCAAAAGCGAGTCTGGAAGTTATATGTATTAAAAAATATAAAAAACCATAGTGTCTATGTTTGGACAGGCGTTGCAGTCATGACCATCTACTTAGGCTCAAAACTAGTATTTAAAACAACTTGGTTAAGTATAATCCTAAGCACTGCCGGGTTTTTATATCCCAAAATTTATAATAAGCGATTAGAAGATATAAGAAAACAAACAATGGAAGCACAGTTTAGAGATGCACTTTACTCTATAATTACCTCTTTAAAATCTGGGCTCTCGATGTCGAGTGCACTTGTTAAATGCTATGAGGATTTGAACAGGCTACATAAGTTTGAGAAGAACAAAATAATTCTGAAAGAATTCGAGCGAATAAAAGTTGACCTTGAAATGGGTACAGCAGTCGATCAAACCCTGATAGGGTTTTCAGAGCGGACAAAATCAATTGAAATTACTGATTTTGTAAACTCAATAATAATTGTTCGAGAAAAGGGTGGCAACCTAGTTGAAGTTATGGAGAATGTCACTAAAATGATTGCAGACAGAATAAATGTAAAACTAGCCATTAAAAAGGTAACAGCTGAGAAAAAGCAAGAAGCAAAATTGATGTCAATACTGCCAATCTTGATTACAGGCGCATTATCAGTTCTTTCACCTGATTACTTGTCGAGTCTATATACAACATTCATTGGCAAAGTTTTGATTGTATTAGCATCTATTTTACTTATTATCAATTATTTTGTGGTTCATCGAATTATAGATATAGAAATATGAGTCAATATATTGTGGGAGGAAAAACTTTGAAAACGTTAAGACATAAACTTATGAGAAAGAGCAGGCGAGTGCTTAGTCTATTAAGCATACTGTTTATTGTATCGATGGGAATTATACCAGTGTTTATTAGTTATGCTATAAGTGATGAAGAAAATGCCACCTCTAAAGATAAAACAGAAATACTTTGGGAAAACGACACTGAAGTTGGTGACTTTGACTTTGAAGAACCAGATGAAGTTGAGTCTTACAAGAATTATGACTGGGGAGACAAAACTTTTAGTGATTCAGATTCTGTAGTCAATGACAATGAATCTGGTCGAGAAGATATTAAGAATGAGGAAATAAACTTAGTAGAAGATCCTCAAAAAGAAGTGAAGTTAGCTGTTGCTGCTGCCCTAACAGGTGTTCTTGGTATGAGTGCAATAGGTGGTATGAAAGCAAAGAGAGCTTTTAATGATCAGGGTGGACTTAAAGTAAGTGAGGAAGATCAATCTAGAATTCTAGATATGATAAATAAAGCTTCAAAAAAACAATATACATTTGATGAAGATGGATATCTGGTATTTGATGAAGAGAGCCCGTATAATGAGAAGGGCTCAGCAACATATTCTAAACTTATTGATGCAGTAATAGAAAGTGATAGAGACATAACTGTAGGTATAGGAAGTAGCTATAATACTGTTGGTGGTGAAAGAGAATTTGAAGGAGACAACCAGGGTGTGTCTGTAGGTGACAACAGAACCGATCAGGTGGTTGTACTGAGTGGATTAGCCAGTCCTTTAAAAGATGTAGAAGGCAATGAAATTTATGGTGGCGCAGAGTTAACTCTTGCGCACGAACTGGCCCATGCAGTAAGAGGTGCCTATGGACTTAGAAATGAAGATTTGACAGACGATGAGGTTAATGAAGACGAAGAAGCTGCGGCAATCGGCTTTGAGAACAAAGTGAGATACGAACTAGGATATGGCTTACGTGGTGACGGAAGCACTAGAAGTGATGTTAACAAGGATGGTATCGCAGATGGTGATGGTAGCTATGGTGAGTATACCGAGGCTTCAGATGATTGGTTTGACAACATTGAAATCAATGAAAGTGCTATTCTAACTGGAAGCCTATTCAATTTCAGAAGAAGCAAGAAAAAAAGAGATAAGGATAGAGCCAGAAGAAAAAGAGATAAAAGAGAAAAAAGAAAACGCATTAGAAAGTCAAAAAGTAGACTAGATAAAATAAAGAGAGATATCAAGAAAAAAAATTCTAGCAAGAAAAAGAAGAAAAAGAAAAAAAGTTCAAGTAGAAATAAAAGACCAAGCACTTCAAGTTCATCAAGCAAGTCAAATAAGAAAGATCCAAGAACGGATCAACTAGATAATGCAGTCAAGAACTGGGACAAAAAAGACAAGAATTATAACTCAGCTGTTAAGCTATATGAAAAGGCCAAGAAAGACTTGTTAAGTGCAAAATCAAATAGTGATCGGAGCAATGCGCTATCAAGATTAGATGGACTCAATAAGTATTTCTCAAAGAAAGATGACGAGAAAGCAAAGCCGAGTTCTTCAACTAAAAAAGAAGAAAAGAAGAAGGAAGAGAAGAAAAAAGAAGAAAAGAAAACTACTCAAACCAATAGTACGACACAAGGGAATACGAATACTAGTAATGCTGAACCGAAGACTGATAAGTCTGAACTAATTAATGGACCAGATGTTGGATATGTTATAGATGTCAGATTAGAAGATCAGGAAAATCCTGAAGGGGGGAGTACTGAGGGGAATGATGAAACGGTAGAATACATTTTAGCAGATGACGTGAGAGAAAAACTCATAAAAGATGGTCTAGTGGTGCACATGGAAACTGATGGGTATGATGCTGGAAAGGTAATTGAAGATGTGATTACTAATTTTTATGAGTATAAGGTAGGGAATTATGCAGTTTCTATTGCAAAAGAACTTGTTCCTCAATCTGTAAAATTTGTTTCAGGTGTAGGTTATGTGTTAACTGCAAAAGAAGCTCTCGATATTGCTGAGGAGATACGCTTAACCTCTGTTATGAAGAAGCATGGTGGTGTAAAGATAGAATCATATACTTATTATGATGATACAATAATGGATACTGCAGAGGACAGTAGTGCTGTAGTTCATCATGTTTACAAAGATGCATTATTAATAACAAATATTGTTGATGACAAAGAAGTAGTGGTTGGTTTTATATCGTCAGGGTTAGCTGTTGAAGTCAGAACAGGTTCCTTTATTGATAAAGACCACCCTGCAAATACAGTACAACAGTTGGACATAACAGGAAATTACATTAGTAATTATGTAACTGATTAGACAGTTGACTTACATGAATGTGGAGGAGTTAAATGAATAAAAGGTATATTAATCGTTTCACGATAATACTTATGACAATTCTTATAGCTAGTATTTACTATGGTGTTGATTTATTCGATAATACATCGGATGTTCTGAACTATAATGATTCATTATTTCAATTTGATGAGTTTAGAGAAGGGGAGTACATAGATTTTGATATAAGGGAACTAGAATCTTTGAAGCGTATAATCATTTTCCCTTACTATAACTCCAATACACCTCTTGAAGAGCAAAAAGGAGTAATAGTACTTTCAAACAGTGAGGAGTATCATGAAATCTTAGATTCGTTTAATAGCCTTACAATGAAGTCAGAAAACAAATTGGATTATTCAGGAGATTCAACATATGTAAAGATGATTATTGAAGTTGATGAAGATAATTTTTACGAAATTTCCATAGTGGATGATACGATAGATGTTCTTTATAACCGAATCTGGTTTAACAAAGAAGTGTATTACTCTGATTACAATTATGAGGAGTACATTAGAAATGAAGTGGCTAACTAAGCAGGGTGTCAACATGATGAATGTTTAGGAAGGTAAATGAATGTGGAGGGGTTACCCAGTGCCTAGTGAAACAACAACAACTATACAGATAGAGGTTGCCCCTGTATGACCTGCATGAAAAATTCTCAAATTTTCATGTGCGTACAAAATTGAAGAGATGGGAAGAGATGTTCATCCAATTTTGCTTCCTTCGCTAACATTTAGTGATAACACAATTAAAAAATTAGCATCTCAAAATAGTGAGCAATGGGATACTCATAATGCGAATATAAAGCAAATTCTGTTCCCCGTAGAAGTTGTTGCTGTAGCAATCGCTGAAAAAAGTAAAATCAATATGGAGGTAATTGCAAATGTAGCATTTGGCGCATTCCCTGGATTAAAGGATATTAATGAATTTAGAACTGACTACAAGGAGGAAAGTCAAACTCTAATTGAAAAAGCTTCGGGGGCTAATCCAGATGAAGCTCTCAACTTAGTCATGAACTCTAGACTTCAAAATGTTGTAACATATAAGTCCGATGAATTTGCTGAAAACTTAAGCGATTATAGTCAATTGAGAGTTGATACTTCGTCAATGAGTACTGAAGATGCAATTGAGTTCACTGAATTATTGCGTCAAGAGTTGAGTAATTTAGTCAACATGAATGAAAATAGTCAAATGTATCTTGAGATATACAGAGGTGTTAAGTGATGAAAAAAAAGTACTAGTTGTTACTGCTATTGTGACGTGTCTAATAAGCGTATTATTCTACATGAACTATCAAGGTATGGCACTTGAGAACCAAATAAAGGTTAAAGTGAAAACTACGCTAGGTATAACTAAGGATACCATTACATTAGATGTGATAGATGTTCTTACCGATAATGGAAAAATGTATCAATTAGATGCGTTAGAAAAAGAGTTTACAGATAATAAAAGTATGCTAAGTGCGAACTCGGAAAAAAGACTGACTAGAATGTTTAAGAACATTCATACTCTAAGTCAGAACCTATCAAGATGGGACAAGATGGATGAGAATGAACAGTTCGAGTATGTAAAAGTATTTACTAGTGTGAGGGTATATTTACTTCAAAAATAGTGGTGATTGCAATCTCTTTGCATAGTAATGGATAATTCACTTTGTTAAATATAAGGTTAGCGATGGAACGACGAATCCAAGTCCTTCCATCGTTTTCTTCAGTTTTTGAAACATCAGATAGAAGATGAAGAAGGCAATGAAATTTATGATGGCGCAGAGTTAACTTTTGCGCACGAATTGGCCCATGCAGTAAGAGGTGCCTATGGATTTAGAAATGAAGATTTGACAGACGATGAGGTTAATGAAGACGAAGAAGCAAGAAAAAAAGAGATAAGGATAGAGTCAGAAGAAAAAGAGATAAAAGAAAACGCATTAGAAAGTCAAAAAGTAGACTAGATAAAATAAAGAGAGATATCAAGAAAAAAATTCTAGCAAGAAAAAGAAAAAGAAGAAGAAGAAAAAAAGTTCAAGTAGAAATAAAAGACCAAGCACTTCAAGTTCATCAAGCAAGTCAAATAAGAAAGATCCAAGAACGGATCAACTAGATAATGCAGTAAAAAACTTGGACAAAAGAGACAAGAATTATAACTCAGCTGTTAAGCTATATGAAAAGGCCAAGAAAGACTTGTTAAGTGCAAAAACAAATAGTGATCGAAGCAATGCGTTATCAAGATTAGATGGGCTCAATAAGTATTTCTCAAAGAAAGACGATAAAAAGGCCAAACCAAGTTCTTCGACTAAAAAAGAAGAAAAGAAAACTACTCAAACCAATAGTACGACACAGGGGAATACGAATACTAGTAATGCTGAACCGATGACTGATAAGTCTGAAGTGGTTGAGGACTTTACGCCAGAATATGAGATTAATCCTAAGCTCATAAATGAGGAAAATCCTGTGGGGGGGAGTAGTGAGAAGAATGGAAAATCTGAGATAATAGAACAAGCTCAAGTGATTGCTGAGGAATACATTGAGAATAAGATATTCAAAGAACCTGACTGGTGGTCTGAAATGAAATTTAATGACTTTAGTCTGAGAAAAAGCATATCTAACAAACTAGTTGACGCTGTTCAACGTGAAAAGTCTTTAAATGACATTGAGTTTGTAGCAAGTTTTTACATTAATTATCGGATGGCAATGTTAGGGAATACAGGCACCTTTACTGGTTATGGAAAAATTGCTGACTATTCATATACACTTGCGCAAACAATTGTTGATGAGCAACCGTCATTTTTTGATGTTTCACTGATAAACAGAAAATCTCTGATGAATGCAGCTAATGATGTAGTGAAATTAGAGGAATCGAACTTCAAGTATCTACTACTTGATAAGAACGAGAAGTTTGTTGAGCAATTGAATGTGGTGAATGACAATATAAGAGAACAGAAATTTGAAATTTATGACAATGAAAATGACAATATAATATTAAAGTCTGAAATCCTAAAGTATATAAGCAAAGTTATTTATATAAATGAGAATTTAGTGCAGTCTAAGGCAATGTGGAAATCGCTTCAAGGAAGGTGATGACTAAATGAAAAAGTATTATTCAAGAATACTCATAAGCTCGATAGTAGTAGTTGCTCTCCTAGGATTATTGACAATGAATCTTGTTGAGGACATACAGTTTGAATCAAAGTTCAACAAGACATACGTCAATTTATATGATAGTGCAAAATCTATGAATGCAAGACAGTTAATAGATTATTTAAATACCTCTGATATCTCGACCAAAGTAGATGAACTTGTAGTCCTGTTCAATGATGAAGGGATTGGTCTTAGATATAATAAACAGACAGAAATGTCGTCTGTGGTTAGCGATTTAGAACATCTTCGAGATATAGAAAAGAAATGGACTGATATGACCACGGAAGAACGTATAGAGTGTGAAAAAAAACTAGCTAATTTAAGAGTGTATTATCATACTGTTAAGTAGATGGGTGGGGCTATCCAGTGCCTAGCGAAAAACAACAACTATACAGATAGAGGTTACCGATGTAAAACCTGCATGAAAAAATCTCGAATTTCCATATGCGTACAAATTATGACTTTAAAAAGGTGTTATGCAAACACAAAAAAGAATAATAAGATTCATCATGAATCCTCAATTACTACTGTGTAGTTGAGGTTTCTGTTGAATTCAATTAGAACTTTTACAAGACCCCAAAATAATAAAAGAGCATATAATTCAAACAATGCTAAAAACTCAATGAACTAGATTAGAAGGGATGAGTGAATGAGTTAGACTGAAGTTAAGCTGATAATAAAAGAAAGATGGAAGTTCTATTTAGTAGGTTACATAATGGGGTATGTAATTCCACTTGCTTTAGAGGGGGTTCCGAGCTGGGAGTACCTTTTCCCATTGAAGATAATGGGGATAATTGGGGCTTTAGGAATTGGCACAGCATATTACTATGGATCAAAGCAAATGCCTGTTTTTGAAATTTTACGTAAGTCGATAAAGTATGTGATTTTTATTGTAATTTTGATTTTAATAACATACGGTATACAGGAGTTGCTGTTATTATCGATAGGCTTTGATATTACTCCATTTGTTGGTATACCATAGTAACTTTCAAAAAATGTCGCAGAATATTAAAAAGCGGTTGTCTAGATGATGACCGCTGTTTTTATAATGGAAAGAAGCAATGGGAGTATAGAAACGGTTGTTGATAATGACACCTTGTTCAGGAGGCTATTCTTTCATGAAGAAAATATACACAATCATAATTCTCGTACTAATAAGTTTTATTACAGGCTGTAATGATGAATCAATTAGCATAGAGTTAGATAATGCAAGCTCTCAGATAGAATCAACCAATTTATGGAGTTTAGAAAGTATAAACGAAGCATCTGGATTTGAAATTGATGATAGTTTAATGTATTTAATTAATAGTGACAATCACTTGGATATAATTGATCTTGAATTAGGTAAGAAAGAAAAAGAAATAATAATAGATAATAGTGATAGTGCAATATCACCAGAATTATCAGTATTTAAAAATTATGTATCTGTAAATTATATAGATTACATTCTTGTTTATGACGTAGAATCAAAGAGTGTCGTGAACAGAATTAAACCAGTTGGTTACGAAAGTCCGAATATATCAAGTGTTGAACTCTATGAGGATACAGTTGTATTTTGGAGTTACTCCTCTGAAAAACTTCATTGTATTAATTTCATAACGAATGATTTGGTTTGGGAAAAAGGAGGCAATAGAGAAGAACACGGAAAAATTTCAGTATGGGAGTTTGATAATGAGTACTACACTAGCAGTATCCATAAGAAGTTCTCAAAAATCGACCCAAGAAATGGAAGCATCATAAAATCATACGATCTAATGTAAGTTGGAAGATTAGATGATGGTCGTAAAGCGAACTCTTTTTATAGATTGAAAGACGAAGATATTAATGAAAAACTTAGGTATGATCTTCTTAAAAGAACTTTAGGACCATTTAGAGTGGACAAGCATTATAATTACTACTCAATAGGAGCTAGCTATCTTTTTGTATTTAATGATATAGGAGATTTATTATGGCAGTACGATTGTGGAACTGAAATTATTCAGTCATCAGTAGTTGGGGATTTCATTAGTATTGCACTCGCCAATGATAAAATAGTAATAATAGATTTAAATAGTTGATCGGTGGTACATGAGGAATATTTTAAACTAAACGATAGAGGATTTGTTTTAGACTATAGAGACACCTTTATTATGATTGGGGCACAAGGTAAAATTAAACGTTTATCAATTAATGTTGATTTACATTGAGACATATAACCAAAATAGTGCAATACATAAGATAAGCTTCAACTATTAAATTAGTAGAAGCTTATTTTGTGATTCTGTTTATAAAAAAAATATTTGCACAATACAAATAAAAACACTTGCCAAAATATTTATTTGCATGATACAATTAAATCGAAAAGGAGAAAGCCTATGTCAAACACATTTAAAACAATCAGCACTTGTTGTGACGATAAAAATTCTAAGGAAGAACACTACTTATGTTGTGTAGATGAAGTTGGAGACTCGGTTAAGCGCATCGTCAGGAACTTTCAGCTCTTTGAAAGAGACCAGGTTAAAACCCTAGGTTTCACCATGTCTCAGTGCTATACATTGATAGAAATGCTTGAAAATGAGGCCATGACCATGCATGAACTCAGTGAGAAAATGAACCTCAACTCAAGCACCATGACAAGGGTCGTGGATAAACTTGTCCGCGACAAGTATGTCGAAAGAACAAGAAGCCCAGAAGATAGACGAATTGTCCTGGTGAGCCTGACTCAAGAAAAGGGACGTGAAGCGGCACAAATGTGCTCAGAAAAAATAGGGGCCTACTATGAGAACATCACACGAAACTTGCCTAAAGACAGGATTGAAGAAGTGCTAGAATCTGTATCTCTTTTAATGGATGCCTTCGAGAAAGCCAATCCCAACTGCTGCTAACCATAAGGTCAAAATAATTATTTTAGGCTTGTATAGGTGTACAAAATGGCTTGTGCCTTGCCAGAGGCAACAGGCCATGACTTGAAATGTTATTTGCATTATACAATTAATGCATACACTAAATAGAATCAGCCACAGGCATAAGTCTAGCTCACGCGAATTATAATCAGCATTTTTATAAAGGTTTTTATAAGTTCTAAAAAGCCTTTGTCCCTAAAACACTTACAAATGAAGGAGGCGTAAAAATGACCTACTTATCAGATTTAATCACTTGGGGTATTGAAAACGTACTTGGTTTAAATGCTGTCTCAGGCGCGGGACAAGTCATACATTTTTTTATTTATGCGTCCATTGAAATCTTTGCCATGATGACCCTAATCATTATGTTTATAGGGCTACTGCGCAGTTACATTGACCCGCAAAAAATTAAGAAGCTACTGGGCCGAGTGGGGAAATTTAACGCCCATGTACTGGCTTCTCTACTTGGGGCAGTGACCCCATTTTGCTCCTGTTCGTCCGTTCCTGTGTTTATAGGCTTCATTGAGTCAGGCATACCACTTGGGGCGACTTTTTCCTTTCTTATAACTTCACCAATAGTTAATGAGGCGGCCATGGCCATGCTCTGGGTGACCTTCGGTTGGCAAGTGGCTCTTGCATATACTGTCACAGGCATTCTCATTGGCATTATCGGCGGTCTTGTCATTGAAGCCCTACACCTTGAGCACCTTGTGGAAGACTATGTTCGCATACAGTCAAAAGATCTTGAGACCATGGTCTTTGGGTCTCACAAAGACAGGCTTCTATTTGCAGTTAATGAAGCCAAGGCCATTATAAAAAAGGTTTGGATTTATGTGGTGGCTGGTATATTGATAGGCGCCTTTATTCATGGCTGGACACCAAGTGGTGTTCTAATGGCCTATGCTGGACCTGACAACCCCCTTGCAGTGATCGTTGGAGTCCTTATAGGCGTTCCGGTTTATGCCAGCAATGTCATGATTGTGCCCATTGTGAAATCTCTTATAGGAAAAGGCATGGGGGTCGGCACAGCCCTGGCTTTTATGATGGCTGCCGCTGCGTTGTCTCTGCCTGAAATGATTATGTTAAGGAAGGTTTTAAAGGCCAAGCTGGTAAGGGTTTTTGTACTCATAACGAGTGTCAGTATTATCCTAGTGGGTTACTTGTTTAATTTTATGTTGTCGGGTCTTGTGTAAGATTAAAGCATATTTAATTTGTGAATCAAAAATTTTATATAGGCTCTGAGGTAGGTCGATCTTCAATTAGAAAGCACCTAATCTATAGAACCTTACTAAAGGAGGAGACAAATGTTTAAAAAACTGTCTAAAAAGATTATGGACCACTATGAAGCCAAAGCCACTTGTGATTGTTCAAAGAGACCAGTAGAGGACGAGTTAGAGAAGGAAAGAGCCTCTAAAGAATATGAAAAATGTTGTCAATCGACAAGCCAGTCTGGTGTCTAAAAGTCGTAAACAATGTTTGTAAAGAAAAAGCCCCCTAAGAAAAAATCTTAGGGGGCTTTTCATAAGGGTGTCTATTTTGGTCATAAGTGCTTAAGCCGCATTTGATGACTGTGCACTTTCATCCTCTTCATACTCTTCCTTAAGGACAATATTCAGCAGTAAAGCTGTAATAGTACCAGCACTGATGCCAGAGGAAAAGAGGCTTTTAATCCATTCTGGTAGATTCTGAAGAATGTCAGGTCTGAATGTAACGCCAAGACCTATACCGATAGAGATAGCAAGAATAAGCAAATTTCTGTTGTTAAGAGGTACATTTTTAAGGGTCTTAATGCCAGCTGCGGCAACCATGCCGAACATGATAATGCCTGCACCACCTAGAACCGGGTTTGGCATAATGGCAATTAAAGCGCCGATCTTAGGGAAGATGCCTAGAAGCATGAGGATAATCCCTGAGATAATAACGACAAAACGGCTGGCAACCTTTGTCATAGGAATAAGGCCAACATTTTGACTGAATGATGTGTTTGGACCTGCATTGAAAAAGCCTGCAATGAAGCTACCAACGCCATCTGCAAGGACACCGGCGGAAACGTCATCCATTGTCATTTCCTTGCCAGATGCTTCGCCTATGGCCATAAGACATCCAACAGTTTCGATTGTCGTTACCAGATAGGCTGTCACGAAAGGAATCACAGCCGCAAGGCTAAAGGTAATACCAAATTTGAATGGCGTTGGAATGGCAATCCAACCTGCCTGAGCGATTGGATCAAAATTAAGCATACCCAGTGGATAAGAAATTATGTATCCAAACACAAGACCGATGATCACTGCCGCTGAACTGAGTATGCCCTTTCCGTATCTGTTTAGGAGCATAATAACAGTCATAACAGCCACAGCCACACTTATGTTTGTAATGCTTCCGTAGTCAGGCGCTCCGAAACCACCAGCTGCCCAGTCCATAGAAACAGGAAGCAGGGTCAGACCTATAAGCATAACAACGGTTCCTGTTACAATTGGTGGGAAGAACTTTTGAAGCGGTTTAATAAAACGACTTAAAATGATTTCAATAAATGAGCCCATGATGGTGGCACCGAATATAGCTGGTAGACCACCGGCGAGACCAACAGCAATGGATGGTCCAACAAATGTGAAGTCCGTTCCCATAACACAGGCCACACGAGATCCGACTGGCCCAATCCCCCTTGATTGAATAAATGTTGCAATCCCAGCGCAGAATAGTGCTGCACTGACTAGAAAGGCCATGTCCTGAACAGGCAAGCCTAAAACACCACCAACAACCAGTGGAACAGCAACAATACCCCCAAAAGCAGCCATTATATGCTGAAGTGCCAGCAAAATACTTGTCTGTAGTGGCGGTTTATCATCTATTTTATAAATGATATCCGTACCTTGTTTGACTCGTTTTTCCATATGTACCCCCTAAACCTTTACATTGAAAGTATCTGCCAATGTGAAATAGTTCTTCATTATAATAGAAATAACCCTTGTCACTTTCATACAATAAATTAATGAAGAGGATGGTCTTACTAAAGAAAATAAGGTCCATATATGTGTATGTAGTGACCGATGTGTTCTGCGTGTTGTATAATTATTACAGGGAAAATATTCTTGTTAGTTTTATCTAATAGATTGCCAAAGTGGCTACAGGACATACTTTGTTGAAACTTGCCTGCATGGGGGGACTATGTAGTATTATATGATTTGCACAATTGTTTAGTTTTTGCAAATGTCAGAAAAATTAGACGATTATAAAGAGGATATAAAGTAAAATTAGTAGAAAAAACTTATTAAGGGTGAAAGGACCTTAAGTTTTAGACAAGGTCGCATATAAAGTGGTATAAATAAGTTGTTGGCTATTGTGATATTTTACACAGTGAAACAGGTATATGCCTTAAGCTGATGACAGATATATAGGGGGCACGAATGTATAAACTATTACTTGTTGATGATGAAGCTGAGGTTCGCCAAGGCATAATTTCGAAAATTGACTGGACAAAAACGGGCTTTGAAATTGCGGGGGAGGCTGAGAACGGTCTTGAGGCTCTTGAAATTATGGAGAAAATCAATCCAGATGTGGCCATTATTGATATTAAGATGCCATTTATGGATGGCATGCAACTGGCTAAAATTATTTCAAGGGATTATCCAGCCACAAAACTCATGATTCTATCTGGTTTTGACGAGTTCGACTATGCGCAAAAGGCCATACGCTATAATGTTATGGAGTACATTCTAAAGCCCTTTGGGGCTGATGAGCTCATGGATATACTGGAACGCCTAAAAATGGTTTTAGATGAAGAAAAGCTTCGCAATGCCGATTTAGAAAAGTTGAGAAATGAGTATATGGAAAGCTTACCTATCTTGAAGGAGAGGTTTCTAAATGCACTGATCACTGAACGCATGGGCGACAAAGATACCCTGGAAAGAGCCAGACGATTTAACATCACCCTGGAAGAGGGCAATCATGTTGTGGCAGTGGTCAAGCATAATCTAGACCAGAAAGAGAACACCTTAGAAGGCAGTCCGTCAATTTCGCCACTGGAGGAAAAGGAACTTCACGGTTATGCAGTCTACGAGACATGCGAAAGAATAGGTAAGACACATGACAGTATTGCTTTTATGCGTACGGGTGGAGAAACAGTCATGATTTTACCGGTGCCATCGAAAGACATAAAATCTGCCTTTTCTGTTCTAGAGGAAATAAGAATGGTTATTGAAAAAACCCATCCCATGACGGTTACAATAGGGGTGGGAGAAATCGTTGATTCTCTGGAGAGTTTGCCAGACTCATATAAAAGTGCCCTTGGCGCCTTAGAACACCAGCTTGTTGAGGGGTCAAACCGCCTTTTATGGATCAATGACCTTCTTCCCAAAGATCATGGACAGCTCACATTTAGTGAAGACATGGATCGAGAAATCAGAACGGTTATACGGGCTGGATCAGAGGCTGAAATTGAATCGGTCATTCACAAACATTTTCAGGTTATGAGGGATGAAGAAATTTCTTATTTGGATTGTCGACTCTTTATTAACGAAATGTTGACCTCTCTACTTAGAATTGCGAGGTCTCATAATTTGAACTTAACGGATCTTGTTGAGGAAGGGGAAAACATTTTCGCCCTAATGAAAGAACTTTCCGTTCTTGATAACATCGAAGCCTGGTTTGTGAAAACGTGTTTGATTCTAAACCAAAATATTATGGAAAATAGGATGAGTGGGATTCAAAGAATGGTGGAAACAGCTAAAGAACACGTTAAAAGCCATTATCATGATTCTGATCTTAACCTAGACACCATCAGCCAAATGCTCCATATAAGCCCTTCTTACTTTAGTCGGATGTTTAAAAAAGAGTCAGGTATGACCTTTATTCAGTTTCTGACAGAGGTGAGAATGGAAAAGGCTATGGAATATATTTTAGAAACCGACCTTAAAAACTTTGAAATTGCTGAAAAAATCGGATATGCCGAAGCCAATTATTTTAGCTATTCATTTAAAAAATTCTACGGACAGTCGCCGACAGCCATGCGAAAAAATAGAAAGGCATAGGTCGACAGGCACACAGCAAAAGTTGAGGAGACGATATGGACTGGATTAAACGCGCCGGAATTCGAGTCACAGGATTTCGATTCATTTTGGCAATGAGTTTTGCGGCGGTCATCATACTATCAATGACTTTCGTGGGCTTTGCCCTCAATCAAAAGTTCATACAGACATCAAGAGAAAATTTGAGTGAAAACAGTCTTGAAATCATGGAACAGGTAGAAAGAAACCTTGATAATTACTTAAAGGGGATGATAGATCTTTCAAATCTCTTGGTGATTGACATCAATAAATTTAAGGAACTCAATATTCCAGAACTTGACCGTGATATTGAAACCCTTATGCGGACACGGACAGATATTTTGTCCGTCTCCATGTTCACAACAAGGGGCAAACTCCTGTATGAGGGCACCAATTTAAGATTAAAAGACACTGCAAATGTTAAAGAAGAAACGTGGTTTCAATCAGCAATTAGTGGAAAAGGAGACATCCACATATCGCCACCCCATGTTCAGAACCTTTACAAAAACAGACACCCCTGGGTCATCACTCTGAGTCGGAAGGTCAGCTACCGTATAAATCAGACCACAGAAGAGGGCGTCCTTATGATTGACATGAACTTCAGTGTCATTGAAGACCTGATCAATGATGTCACCCTCGGTAAAAAAGGATACGTCTTCTTGCTCGATAATGACAATAATTTGGTTTATCACCACCAGCAACAGCTTATATACTCTGGTGTGAAAAGGGAAAATCTAAGTGGGGTTGCTGAGCGGGAATATGGTAGTTTTGTGCAAAATGACCTGTCGGGCGACAGTCGAATTCTCACCATTTACCCTGCTCGTCATGTTAACTGGAAACTTGTCGGGGCCTATTATTTATCAGATCTAATTGCTGCCCAGCGCGACTTGACCCAGTTTATTCTTTTGACCCTGGCCCTGGGCATGGTTATCTTTATTTCTGTGTCAATTTATATGACAGACCGTATAACCAAACCCATTGCCGAACTAGAAGACTCCATGCGGGCTGTGGAAAAAGGAGACTTTAATATTCGCCTAGATGTTCAGGGGGAGTACGAGGTTGTCCAGCTTGCCAGACGTTTTAACTTAATGACATCACAAATTAAGAGTCTGATGAATCAAGTTGTTTCTGAGCAGGAATCGAAACGTCAAAGTGAGTTAAGTGCTCTCCAGGCTCAAATCAATCCTCACTTCCTCTACAACACCCTTGACTCCGTTATATGGATGGCCGAAAGTGGTAAGCAGCAGGAAGTTGTAAAAATGGTCACAGCCCTGGCCCGTCTATTTAGGATTAGTATCAGCAGGGGGCGCAACGTAATCAGTGTGAAGGAAGAATTGGCCCATGCTGAAAATTATTTAACCATTCAAAAAATGCGCTACAAGGATCAATTTGAGTATATTTTTGAAATTGAGGAAAGTGTTCTTGATTACAAAACACAAAAGCTCATACTCCAGCCTATCATTGAAAACGCCATTTACCATGGTATAAGGCAAATGGTGGATGAAGGTGAGATCATTATTCGAGCCTATCTGAAAGAAGACGGTGACCACGACAATCTCATTTTTGAAGTTGAGGACAATGGACTTGGCATGTCTAGTGAAGTGGCTTCTGAACTTCTCAAGAAAGATGGCAACCGAGAGAAAAATGGTGTAAAAGTTGGTGGGGTAGGCGTTATGAACGTCTTTGAGCGTGTACGGCTAATGTATGGGGCGGAGTATGGCATCTCCATAGACAGTGAAATTGAAGAGGGTACAAAAATAACCATAACCATTCCAGCCATAAGGGGGGACGAGTCATGATCAATCGACGCGTGGTATTTATCGGGACCATGTCTGCCCTTATAATTCTAGGCATGCTTATGCTTATAAATATAAGTTCCCCAGAAAATGTGGGAGACTTAGAAGAGAAACCACCAGTTAATGTGGCTCTTATTTTAAAAATGAAACATGGTGAATACTGGCAGACAGTTAACATGGGGGCGGAAATAGCTGCAAAAGAGTTTGGTGTAACCATTGATTATTTTGCACCAGAAGAAGAATCGGACTACAAAAGTCAGGGCGAAATGATCCGCACAGCCGTTGACAGGGGATATAAGGCCATTGTCTTGGCGCCGTCAGACTTGTTTTTACTTGAGCCAGCCCTTGATTATGCTTATGAAAAAAAGTGCCTGTTGTTCTAATAGACTCCATGGTGGACACTTGGAAGTATTATAAGAGTTTTACCACAAACAACTATGAAGCGGGTCAGCGCCTAGGAGAAATAGCGGTTAAACTTGGAGGCACCAATATAAAAGTGGGCATTATCAGTTTTGTTTCGGGCAGTGAAAATGCCATTGAAAGAGAAAAAGGCCTTCGTGATCATTTAGGCCAGTACGGTGACATTGTCATACGCGACACCATGTACTCTATGTCAGATGTCAAGTTGGCCTCTCAAATCACGGACTTTATGCTTAACGAGCTTAGACCGCCAGATGTCCTTATTGGTCTAAATGCCATTTCCACCTTGGGTATTGCCAAAGAAGTGGCCACATATCCAGAAAGTAAGCAAATTCCTGTAATCGGTTTTGACTCTACACCGCAAGAAATTGAATACCTTGAGTCCAGTGTTATTGATAATGCCATTGTGCAAAACCCATTTAACATGGGGTACTTGGGGGTTTCAGAAGCCAAAAAAGCCATAGATTCTCAGAGGCTCATTGCGGTTGAAGACAAGGACATACAAGTGGATACTGTCACAATCAATGCCGAGAACCTATATGATCCAGAAAATGAAAAACTCATATTTCCATTTAATTAGTGGACTTAGACAAGAGGGATCAGGATCAAAAGGATCTTTTACCGCGAGGGTGATTGATTTCTATGCATAAATAGTCAGCCATTTACAAGTAAAGTGTTAACCTTATGCAATAAAAGTACAAATGTGTATATGGTGTGAACTATATAGTCAAAATAGAAGCGAGTGAACGCAAGGTGTTCGCTCGCTTTTTATATTCCAAACGTTTTCCTAAATGTTTCGAAAATGACAATGAAGTCGTGAATTTATGAACAAACTATGAATAATTTGAACAAGAATTCTATGATTATGGTCAAGATATTGGATTCTTGAAAACGATTTCTGGTGATAAGATAAACTTGTCAACAGGCCGATACATATCAGTCTGAAAACGTTTACTTATTACGGAGGGGATAAAAAATGAAAAAGTGGATTTCAATTCTTATGGTTATGGTCCTTGCGCTTTCAATGGCAGCATGTAGTCCTAACCAAGAACCTGCGGCAGACGGTGGAGAAGAAACAACTGAAGAAATGCCAAAGGTTGGTGTAACAATCTACAAGTTTGATGACAACTTCATGTCATTCGTACGTCGTTCAATCACAACAGCGGCTGAAGGCAATGCTGAACTGATTCTTAACGACTCGCAGAACAACCAAGCAACACAGAATGACCAAATCGACATGATGATTTCAAAAGGTGTTAAGGCACTTGCGATCAACCTAGTTGACCCTCAAGCTGCTGAAACAATCATCGCAAAAGCAAAAGCAGAAGATATGCCTGTTGTATTCTTCAACAAGGAACCTTCCGCAGAAGCACTTAAGTCATACGACAAGACTTGGTATGTTGGTACTGCATCAGCAGAAGCTGGCGTTATCCAAGGTGAAATGATTGCTGAAATGTGGAAAGCAAACCCTGAATGGGACCGCAATGGCGATGGCGTTATGTCTTATGTATTAATGAAGGGCGAACCAGGTCACCCAGATGCTGAAGCAAGAACAAAATACGCTATTGATACAGCTGTAGAAAAAGGCGTAAAAGTTGAAGAACTTGAGCTTCAAACTGGTATGTGGGATTCTGTAAAAGGTAAAGAACTTATGGATGCTTGGATTTCTAAGCATGGCGACGGCATTGAGTTTGTAATCTGTAACAATGACGCAATGGCACTTGGTGCTGTTCAGTCTCTAAATGCTAATGGCTACTTCGAAGGCGATATGTACATGCCAGTTGTAGGTGTTGACGCTATTCCAGATGCTCTAGAACAAATCAAAGCTGGTTTCATGGCTGGTACAGTTCTAAATGATGCGAAAAACCAAGGTAAAGCAACATTTGATCTAGTACACAACGTGGCTATGGGCAAAGATCCACTAGAAGGCACTGAGTGGAAGTTTGACGAAAACAAAGCGGTACGTGTACCTTACGTAGCAATCACTGTTGACAATGTTGAATTTGCTGAAAAAGCATACGAATAAGAACGATTAAAATGATTGGGAAATTCGAGATGTGCCCAGCACATCTCGGATTTTTCTTCAAGTATACAACGACTATGTAGTATGAGTTAATTTGGCTTTGAGGCACAAGCCAGCAAAGCCCTGATTCGAGGGAGGTGGCATTTATGCACAACAATGAAAAAACGAATTCGGAGTACTTACTCGAGATGATCGGCCTGACAAAAACCTTCCCGGGGGTAAAAGCGCTAGACGGCGTTAATCTGAGAGTGCGCCCAGGCACTGTGCATGCGCTTATGGGTGAGAATGGCGCCGGAAAATCAACAATGATGAAATGCCTGTTCGGCATTTACAGAAGAGATGAAGGTAAGATAGTTTTGGATGGTGAAGAAGTGGAATTCACATCCTCAAGACATGCCCTCGACCACGGCGTGTCAATGGTACACCAGGAACTGAACCAGGTTCAGTCAACACGAGTCATGGATAATATATGGCTTGGGCGTTTTCCTAAAAAAGGCTTATTCGTAGATGAAGAAAAGATGTACAAAGAAACAAAAAAAATCTTCGAGGAGCTAGACATCAAGGTTGATCCTAGAGAAAAGGTTGGGAACCTGCCAGTCTCTGAGAGCCAGATGGTCGAAATCGCAAAAGCTGTTTCATATAATTCGAGAGTTATAGTAATGGATGAGCCAACATCGTCTCTAACAGAAAAAGAAGTGGGGCACTTATTTAGAATTATTCGTTCATTAAGAGAGCGTGGCGTTGCCATTATTTATATTTCGCATAAGATGGAAGAAATTGAAGAAATTTCAGATGATGTGACCGTTCTGCGTGATGGTCAGTGGATAGCAACAGAATCAATTGACAACATCACCACAGATGAAATTATCAACCTTATGGTTGGTCGTGACCTGACCCATCGTTTCCCGCCAAAGACAAATAAGGCTGGTGAAGTGATGATGAAGGTGGAAAATCTAACATCCTATGTAGAGAATTCAGTGAAAGATGTAACCTTTGAACTTCGTGAAGGCGAAATACTAGGTATCGCAGGTCTTGTGGGTTCTAAAAGAACGGAGCTTATTGAAACAATTTTCGGTCTGCGACATAAATCTCAAGGTAAAATTTATTTCAAGGGTCAAGAAATTAGTAACAATACGCCGCGAGAATCTATCAACAATGGCTTTGCACTGATTACAGAGGAAAGACGTGCAACAGGTATATTTGGTGACCTGGATATCCGTTTTAACACAACCATCGCCAATATTAAGGAGTATGTGCAAGGCAATCAGCTTCTTAATGAGGAACGTATGACGAGTGATACGGATTGGGTTATTGACAGTATGCGTGTTAAGACACCATCCCAAAAGACTAAGATTCAGTCCTTATCAGGTGGTAATCAGCAGAAAGTTATTGTAGGCAGATGGCTTCTAACAGAACCAGATGTTCTGCTCATGGACGAACCGACAAGAGGTATTGATGTTGGTGCGAAATACGAAATTTATCAACTGATGATAGATCTTGCCAATAAAGGCAAAGGTGTCATCATGGTTTCATCAGAAATGCCTGAACTCTTAGGCGTTGCAGATAGAATCCTGGTTATGAGTAATGGCCGGTTGGCTGGTATCGTCGATACAAAAGATGTAACACAGGAAGAAATACTACGGCTATCAGCCATGTACTTATAGATAGGAGGCATCGCAAATGAGCACAATCAAAAAAGAAAATGAATCTTTATCAGAACGTTTGAAAAACTTAACTTTTGAAGATGTTCGTCAATTCATGATGGACAAGGCAATCTTCTTTATACTACTAGCACTTCTACTGGTTATTATTGCTTTATCACCAGACTTTGTATCCATTAGAAACTTTAGAAACATTCTTTCACAGGCATCAACGCGTATGATCATGGCCCTTGGTGTTGGTGGAATCATCGTACTAGGTGGTACAGACCTTTCTCTTGGTCGCCAGGTCGGTCTTGCAGCTGTAATTTCTGCTTCATTGCTACAAGCTCCGGATTATGCCTACCGCATGTATCCTGACTTGCCACAACTGCCTATTTTCGTACCAATCATTCTTGTAATGGTTATCTGTGGTCTGTTGAGTATGTTCAGTGGATTCATGGTGGCAAAGTTTAAGCTGGATCCATTCATTGCAACATTGGGTATGATGGTTATAGCATATGGTCTTAACTCCATTTACTTTGACCGCCCTCCATATGGCGCACAGCCAATTGGTGGTCTTGATACAAAGTTTTCAGGATTTGCCCAAGGATTCTTTGATGTCAACGGATTTATAATACCGTATCTGGTTATTTACGCAGCCATTATGGTCGGTGTGGTCTGGGTACTTTGGAATAAAACAACTTTCGGTAAAAACATATTTGCCATTGGTGGCAACGAAGAAGCGGCAATCGTTTCGGGTGTAAATGTTATGAAGTTTATCCTCTTAACATACCTACTAGCAGGTATGCTGTACGGACTTGGTGGAGCTCTGGAAGCCGCACGTATCGGTACAGCCACAAACAACACAGGTAACATGTACGAGCTTGATGCGATCTCGGCATGTATCGTAGGTGGCTTATCCTTTGATGGTGGTATCGGTTCTATTTCCGGCATCGTTGCAGGTGTTCTTATATTCCAAGTAATCGCGTATGGTCTATCCTTTATTGGTGTTAACCCATATTTACAGTTTATTATCAAGGGTCTAATCATCCTTGCAGCGGTTGCAATTGATAACCGTAAACACCTTAAGAAAAAGTAAGGTATGCTTGAAGCAGCTGGCTTCATTAGACAGCCTTCTCCTCCAAAGCAACAAATATACTCCATTAAAAGGGGCTCTTCGCTAATCATTAGCGGGGAGTTCTTTTTTTAGTATATAGCGAGGGAGCTTGAATGATATTTGGCAAGTCGCTCAGTATAAAGAGTTATAAAGCGTAATTCTTTATAATTTCGGAGTATTTTTATAGTGAATGATGATGATTAAAAGTCGGAAGATGTAAAATCGTGATCTATTGATACTGTATTTCCCAAGTAAATGATAAAATTTCATTATCCCTAGTACGCCACACAAATGAGTCAAGGAGTCGTGTTATGAAAGATGTACACAGATATTTAATGTTGGATCTCAAAGAAAAATTTGTACGGGTTGATATTCAAGATATCCTTTTCGTGGAATCCTTAAATAGAACCATATTTGTGCATACAAAGGATAAGGTGTATCAACTACCGTATGTGACTTTAAAGTGTGTCGGGAGCAAACTTCCTGAAACGTGTTTTGTGCAGACACACAGGGGTTTTGTCATCAATTTGGATTGGTTGCGGTCCATCGACAAGCGGGATAATGTTTGGGTTGTTCATTTTAAGGATTACGATAAAACGGCACTTGTGAGCCGGCGGTATCGAAATGCTCTAGTTGAGAATCTTGTATTGGTTTAGGTAAAGTAAAAGTTTTAATCGGAATATTCGCACAATAATCGTGCATTCAGACGTTCAGTAACAATAAATACCTCTGATGCTTACTCTATAGTCTATATTATGAATAAATTGTAATATATACATATATTTAAGCATTGGAGGTGATTCGATGAAACTTCTCGTTAAAGGCGATAAGAAGAAAACGCTTGGTTTTTGTAATGTATGTTCTACCAACTGTTTTAATCGCTGTGCGACTCAATGTGCTTATCAAACACACTAAGTCGCCTATAGCCGAAAGGGGAAAATATGAAGCTTATCGTTAAAGGAACTGGACGTAAGGTCAACGGTTTTTGTGTGACTTGCGGTACAAATTGTTATAACCGCTGTGGCACGCAATGTCCATATAACACGTACTAGGGATGTGTATATGAAGATTATTGTTAAACCGAAACCGAGGCATTTGTTGGCTTTTTGCAATGTATGCAGTGAAAATGGCTGTGGCGAAAAGGCCTGCTCTGCAGTGTGCCAACACAACTGTTTTAGTGTATGTTTAGTGGATGCACTTCCCGGGGAATAGGAGGGTGAAATGAAGATAATCGTTTCTCCATCAAATAAGACCCAAGTTGCTTATTGCAATGGTTGTACCCAGTGTCACAACAAGTGTAATATACAGTGCGGCACATACATATTAAACAGTATGTTCAATAGGACATAATAGGTAGGTTGCAAGTCCCATGAGACTGTAGATAAACTTCCAAATGCGTGGATAAAGAGTGTACTTATTTTATGTACTCGGGCGGGCGCAAAGTTATCTACAGTCTTTTATGTTATTGCATACAACATATTGGAGGGGAACTATGAAGGCATCGAGATATAATATTTTTTCAGTGACAGATAAAGGGGAGGAGACTGTTTTTAACACAGTGACTTGTGCACTAGCGCAAATAGATGACTCCTTTAAAAACATATACAGAAATATAGATGACTTGGAGCCAAGTCAAGTAAGTCAAGACAAACAGGCACTTATTGAAGCCATGAAAGACGCCGGATTTCTTGTAGAAGATTATATAGATGAAAAAAAGTTGCTGAAATACCAGCACTATATGGGGAAGATGAATCAGTCCATTTTTGGTCTGACGATAGCCCCCACTCTGGCATGCAACTTTGCCTGTCCTTACTGTTATGAGGATGCAGGCATGGGCGCCATGACAAAAGAGGTTCAAGACGCTCTTATTGAAAATGTTGAAAAGATGGCCAGCAGAGGCAGGGATATTGAAATCACTTGGTATGGGGGAGAACCCCTCATGGCCCTAGATATAATTGAACGACTGTCTCTTTCTTTTATGGAGATCCGCAAGACCTATAAAAGAAAGTATAGTGCGTTCATAGTCACCAATGGTTATGGCATAAATGCTTCTGTTATAGAGAGACTAAAAAAATATAAAATCACAGGGGCTCAGATTACCCTTGATGGAGGTCCAAAAACCCATAATGAAAGACGGATATTAAAAGGCACGGGCGGTTCCACCTTTGATAGGGTGCTTATGAACACCAAGCATCTCAAAGAGGAAGGATTGAATGTCAACATTAGGATCAATGTTGATAGGACAAATTTTTCAGAGGTTCACGACCTTGTAGATATATTAATTCATAATGGTCTGCAAGATTTACCGACTGGCCTGGGGCATGTAACAGCCTACACCGAGGTATGCAGTTCCGTTGCAGAGTCCTGTCTGGATATGGAAGAGTACGCGGCTCTTAACAATGATTTTCAAAAGCTTTTATATGACAAAGGCATGCTTGCTCACATTTATCCCTACTATCCAGGGGTCGAAGCCAATTACTGCTGTGCAGATACCCTAGGCGCCTTTGTTGTCGATCCTGAAGGTCATATGTACAAGTGCTGGAATGATGTTGGATATCCAGAAAAGGCTGTATCCATGATTCAAAGCTTTGATGCACCAGATGAGAAAATGTTCCACTTGGGACTGGATTACTTGATGTGGACCCCTTTTGACCACGACAAGTGTCAGGACTGCAAGTACCTACCCATTTGTATGGGAGGGTGCCCATATAAAGGCATGGCCGCTGGAGGAGAGCCTGACTGCGAAAAGTGGAAATACAATATCAAGGACATTATAGAAATAACATGTGATAACAATCCAGAAGGCGTGCAGTGATGCTGGCGTTTTACCTCATGAAAAATGAAAGGGATGCTTACGATGAAGATTGCCGTATGTGGTTGGAGTCAAAGCATTCATGTGATTTAGATTTTGTACTGTCAAAATATGAAGCATTTAAGTATTTTTTTCGTATAGACATGTCCATAAAAATCTTTCTTGTGGACGAGGGAAACAAGTGGCAACCTATGCAAAAAGACTTGGACCTGCCTGACTGGGTCTGTGCCTTTTCTTTTGAAGACAAGGTGGTTATGAAAACACCGGATTTATGGATGTCGAACAATGTGGGCACCTTTGAAGAGACCCTTGTCCATGAAATGGTTCATTGTTTTATAGCGGGCGCATGCCAAAAGCCACTTCCTATATGGCTCACAGAAGGTCTTGCCATATATTTATCTGGACAAGATCAGTATTATGAAAAAAGATCAACAAAAGGCCTTTGCATGGAAGACCTAACCTATGAAGATACGGCATTGTATGACTTATCCATAAGTCGACTTATGGAAATGTTAAAAACTCAGGATATAGGTGGTATTATAAGGGACTGCATTTCAGGAGGTGTAGAAGGTGAAATTAAACATTCGAAAAGCGGAGGAAGCAGATATTAGTGAACTGGTTGCGCTCTGGGCAGATCTCAATCAAGATCAGATTAGTTCAGATCCCTACTATGAGGGTGCCTTAGAGTTTTCTGGGGGAGAGGACCAGTACAAACATGCCTTGTCAAATGATAAATGCGCGGTCTTTGTCGGAGAAGTAGAAGGCCAGATTATTGGTTATATTGAAGTGTGGATACATGAACCCGACTTTTATTTTTATGCGGCAAAATACGGTTACATTCTCCATTTCTTTGTCAAAGAGGGCTATAGAAATGCCACATCAGCTTATAAGTTTTATATGGCAGCCCAAAACTATGCTGAGGAAGTTGGCGTCCGGTATTTAACAGCCGATGTGTTTGAGCACAATCAGCGTGTTATTAAACTCCTTGAATTTGTAGGTCTCAAACCTTATAGATACCGTCTTGTTAAGGATTTAGAGGATGTGAAAGCATGAAAATGCCCGTTATAAGACAAATACTTGACTATATAAGACCCTATTATAAACAGCAGGTGCTGGGCCTTTTCTTTACAGTCCTATACAGCACAACCCTCTTTTTAACCCCTCTTATTTCAAAGCATCTCATTGACAATGTCATAGGGACAGATTCCATTGAGGCTATAGTGACCGGAATACTTCTATTTTGCCTTGTTTGTTTGGCCCAGCCGATTACGTCATATATTAAAGACGCTCTTTTTGTCCGAGTTGGGGAAAAAACGACCTATGACATTAGAAACCGCATGTTTAAGGGCATCCTATATGCACCTATGCGAAAGATTGAAAGTAAGACAAGTGGCGAAGTGGTCTCAAGAATAAGCCAAGACGGCATGATGGCTGGTCGTATTATTTCAGAACTGGCTGTAGGTATTATTAAAAATATACTCATTTGTATGATGATCGTGGTGGGGCTTCTCATGCTCAGCCCCATATTGTCCAGTCTATCCATTGGTCTTTTCCTGCTCTCTATGCTGGTGACCTCAAAGATGAGTCGGGCCTTTGAAGTCATACAAGAAGACGTACAAAAGGGTCATGATGCCATGTGCAAGGATGTAGACGACCTGGTCACAACAGCGCCCCTTGTTAAAGGATATGGCTTGGAAGTGAAATTTGAACAGGCCTTCAGTCAAGTCCTTGGCGAGGTGAAAGAAATCAATACAAGAGCCATGCTTCATAATGCCAGAATACAAAATATTTCGAGTGCCATTATGGTTGTAATACTCTGCATCTTATATGGCGGTGGCAGTGTCATGGTTTTATATGGTGAAATGACCATAGGTACAGTTATAGGGCTGGGCTTATATTTTCAACTGCTCACTCAGCCAGTCTATGAGCTTGTACAACAAAAGGCTGCCATTCATAAGGCTGTCCCCATACTAAGACGTATAAAGGCTTATGAGAATATTGAACCTGAGGAGAAAATAGGTGATAAGTCAATTGACTTTGACGGCTTTACTTCAAGAGGAGGTCTGTCTCTAAAAAACATCAGCTTCACCTATGATAAGAGCCCAGTTATAAAAAACTTATCTTTGGATTTACCTGATAAGGGGCTTGTTGTCATTGAAGGGACATCTGGCTGTGGCAAGACCACCTTGCTGAATATTATAAGTGGATTGTATGGCCCGGAAAGGGGACATATAGAAGTGGCAAATGGTCAAGAACCCCAAAGGTTGGGGCTGAAAATGTTAAGACAGCAGACAGCTTATGTCCAGCAGCAAGCCAAGGTATACCCTTGTATAAAAAATAAATTGAGTGAAAATAAAGAGATCCTAAGTCAGCGAGAGAGACATTTTGTAGAAGCCCTTGAGAAGAGCTTTCTCATATCGGCAGAGTCAAGCACCTATTCTGGCGGTGAGATGCAGAGGCAAAGCCTTATAAGTGCTGTTTATAAACAGGTTCCCATATGGGTTTTAGATGAACCTCTTTCAGCCCTTGACCAGAGGAACAAGGACCTGATCGTGTCACATATCAAGGCCCTAAAGACAGACAAGCTCATCATTGTTGCTGCCCATGATCCAGTGTGGCAGGACCATGCAGATCTTGTTTTCAAAATGCAGAGTCCTGGTGCAATGACTTGCGTTCGAAATAGAACCGCATCTTAAAAGTACATAGACACACAAAAATAACCCTACTGATTCAGCCGGGTTATTTTTGCGTGTGAGTATTAAGGGATGTGAGAAAGAAATTTGCTGTCGGAGGTCCGACACCAAAGAATCTTACAAGTTTAAACCGTGAGTGACAGCTCCCCAGAAAATGAATAGTCCACCAATACCAATTAAGATATTGAGCAGGCCAGCCACCTTAATGAACTCAGGCTTGATTCCCCAAAGGGCGATAACAAGTGAAATCATTAGTAGGATGATGAGTCCAAGCACGGTACCAAGTGGCCAAACCAGGCCAAGTTGGAATGCTATATATGTTAAAAAAGCAGTTATGATACCAACAGCACCACAAAAGTTTCCTAACATTTTATTGTCGCCGCCATACCGGAAATGATTGGCAGCCACAAGCCAAAAGAAGCCATAAAGACCAAAGATTGTTGCAAGGAATGTTGATTTAACACCTGCAAAACCAAACATAGACATCATGATAGCTGTTAACACTTGAGTGACGCCGCCAAACCAAAATGCGACATAAGACACTTCGCGTGATATTTTGTCGTGGTCGCCGCCTTTTGTGCCAATGCCTAACTGCTCCAGCCCAAACACAAAAACAGTAACGACCAGCCCGAGAACGCCTATGGCCTCAGGATTGAATGGATTCATTGATTGGTTCCCCCTTAGAATGTTCTATAAGCCCTAATCGAATTTTCTTGTCTGTGTCACTGCCCCTACAGTGTGTTCAAAAAACAAAAAACGGCAATTGAGTTTATAAATAAACTCAGTTGCCGTTTAATATCTACTTGAAAGTGCTGGGTAAGCACCGGATAGACATTTGACAAAGAAATCGATTTCCTAGTTAAAGTATAAGGTATGAAGACTTTCATTGCAAGATGTTTCATGATAAATTTCTGTCAATTTCGACAATTTCCACCCTTTAAGCAAAATTGCCATCATCAGAAAGAATTTCTTCAAGGGCATCTATGGCCGACTGTACGTCTTCAAGGGTTGTGGTAAAGCCTAGACTCAGACGGATTGTCCCTTGGGGGAATGTCCCCATGGTTTTATGGGCTGATGGGGCACAGTGCATACCACACCGATTGTTTATACCATATTTAGACGTTAGTGTATGAGAGACCATGGCACTGTCGTGATTTGGTGTATCAAATGACACAACAGCCGTTCGTCGATCGATATTAGAGCTTCCGATCACTTGAATGTTTGTATTTTGTTTGAGGCCATCCATAAGGATTTTGGTCAGGTGCATTTCATGTGCCCGAATTTCATCCATGCCCTTGTCCTTAATGAAGGTGAGGGCAGCGTGTAGACCTATTATCCCCACCGTATTAGGCGTTCCGGATTCAAACTTATCAGGCAAATAACGAGGTTGTTTCTCAGAATCTGACCGACTGCCTGTTCCACCCTGAATGAAGGAATTGACCTGGTCAGCAAAGTCATCTGTGATCACAAAACCGCCGATGCCTTGAGGGCCCAGCAGACTTTTATGTCCTGTGAATGCGATGGCATCTGCATTAAGTGTTTTCATGTTGACTGGTGCAAATCCAGCTGTCTGAGCGGCATCAACAATAAACCTAAGATTGTGCGCCTTTGCAAATTCTCCTACGGGTTCAAGGTCAAGAAGTGTTCCAAAAACATTGGAAGCATGCATCATGGCAATCAACTTTGTGCCTGGCTCCAAGGCTTTTTCCAAATCCTCTTGATCGAAAACGCCGTCTGTGTTTGGCGTGACACGGGTGAAAGTAACTCCTAAGGCTTCCATTTCAACAAGAGGACGCATCATGGCATTGTGTTCAAGTGATGATACAATGACGTGGTCTCCTTTTTTCAAGAATCCATGCAGGAGCACATTAAGACTTTCAGTGATGTTTTTGGTGAATATAACATTTTTAGAATCTTCAGCACCAAACATGTCAGCCAAGAGTTCGCGGGTATCATAAACAATCCCCTCTGTTTCAAATGCTTCAGCATAGGCACCACGGCCAACGCTTGTTCCAATATTCAATATATAGTTATTAATGGCTTTGGCAACACCAGGGGCCTTTGGAAAAGATGTTGCGCCATTGTCTAAGTAAATTCTCTTCATACCAGTCTCCTATTTTGTAGTTGGTCTAGATAACAATATCATTTTACCACCGGAACAGGCGCTTGCAAAATCAGTGATCTTGGCTTATAGAGCACAGCAGGTAGCATTTTTAGGGCATAAAACCTTATATAGACCACGGTAAAGACCCTTTATGGGGATTTTCTAGGTCGCTTGTTTGAAAATAGATTATAATAGAGACAAAAGAAAACATATCTATATCTATAGAAAATATTTATCAAATTTATCTTTGTTATAAAAAAAAGGAATGTTAAAATGCTAGGAATTTTAGGCGAGCAAGCAGACAAGGTCTGTCATCAAATATATAATACATGTTCGGAGCTGGAGTTTATCAAACTCCCCAAGCATAAAAATCTACATGAAGCGGTAGAGGCACATGCTGATATGCTATGCTTCACACTTGGAAACAAGTTGGTCGTGGCGCCAATTCTTTACGATCCACTCGTGGAGAGTTTTAAAAATGAAGGATCAAAGTTAGAGTTTCATACATCAAGGGGTCTGGAAGAGGTTCATGTCTACAGGCGGAACAAGCAGGGGTATGTAAGTATAATAAAAGGGGCCAGTGCCTTAAGTGCCAAGTATCCAAGCAATATTGCTTACAATGTGGCCTTGGTTGGAAAGTATGCCCTCCATAACACCAAGTATACGGACACAATTGTAAAAAAGATGTTAAAAGAGGCTGGTTATGAGTGCCTTCACACCAAACAAGGGTATACGAATTGCATGTGTCTGGTTGTAAATGACAAGGCCGTAATTACCTCAGACGCAGGTATAGCAAAAGTATTAAAACAACATGGCGTGGATGTTTTGTTGATCCACCAGGGGCATATTGACTTGCCAGGTATGAACTATGGATTTATAGGCGGGGCTTCTTTCAGAGTGAGAGACTGCGTTTACTTTGTTGGAAACATTATGACCCATCCGCAAGGCCAAGAGATGATAGACTTTATAAGTGCCCACCAAGTGAGATACAAATGTATTGGGACGAGTGGATTATTAGATATAGGAAGTCTTCGTTTCTTAAAGACACTCTAAAGAAATAAGACGCTCAAAGAAAATAAGACGCTCAAAGAAAACCAGCAGTGGAGGATATTATATGGAGAAACAGTTTTCGTCACACATAGGCTACTATATACAGGAGATTGCTAGAAAGTCAGCTGTGACATTAAATGAAAAACTCGGTGAACTTGATTTAACATATGCCCAGTTTCGGGTCTTAAATACCTTGTGGAAAAAGGGGACACTCACGCAAAAGGAGATCTTAGTCTACATTTGTGTCAAACCATCGACTTTAACAGGGCTCACTGATCAACTTGTTAAAAAAGGGCTTGCTGAAAGACTGAAAGTAGAAAATGACAGACGGGCTAAAAAAATTGCTCTGACAGACAAGGGACAGTCTTTAAGGGAGCCTGCCATGCAAGTTATCGATGATTTTGAAAAGGAAAGCACCCGTCATATACCAGATGAACTGAGAAAATCTATTCTTCAGGCCTTAAAAGCCATGGATGAAGCCCTAGCATGTCGACTGGATGTCCAGTGAATTCTATATGAGACTATTTTATGACGGTAAATATATTTAGCCCCCTAAATAAATTCTTGAATATTTAGGGGGCTAAATATATAATGTGACTAAGTTGAAATGAGCCACTATTAAATTTCGGAGGTGACCACATGCTGACAAGAGAACAAGCTGAAAAGCTTGATAGAAATGACCCTATCGGGGGGATGCGAGACAGGTTTTACATCAATAATGGTGAGTTGTATATGGATGGAAATTCTTTGGGACTTATGTCAAAAGACGCGAAAGAATATATTGACACAAGTCTTGAAGATTGGAAGAAACTAGGGATAAGAGGTTGGATGGAAGCTGACCAGAACTGGTTTTACATGGCTGAGAGACTTTCCAAGTGCCAAGCCCCTCTCATGGGCGCCAAACCAGAGGAAATCACGATACATAGCTCGACAACCCTTAATTTACACTTGCTTTTGGCAACCTTCTACAAGCCTGTTGGGCAGAGGAGAAAAATTCTTGTAGACAGCTTAAACTTTCCGACAGATATCTATGCGGTGCGTAGCTTTCTAGAACAAGCGGGTCTTGATCCAGAAGACCATATGGTTTTTGTCTCCAGTGAAGATGGTTTAACCTTAAGCGAAGACAATATTGTATCAAATTTGAGTGAAGAGGTGGCTCTGGTTCTTTTACCGGGTGTTTTGTATAGAAGTGGACAGCTTTTAGACATGAAAACTCTAGTCAAGGCGGCCCATGCATGTGGTGCCTACATTGGACTGGATTTGTCTCATTCAGCAGGGGCAGTGGAACATAACCTTCATGAATGGGGTGTGGATTTTGCTTTCTGGTGTAATTATAAATACTTTAATGGGGGACCAGGAGCAGCCGCTAGCTTATTTGTCCATGAAATGCATTTGAAAAATGGACCGGCTTTGGCGGGCTGGTTCGGTTACAGGAAAGACAAGCAGTTCAACCTAGCCTTAAATTTTGAAGCTTCGACCACGGCGTCTGCTTGGGAAGTTGGGACACCACACATCCTAAGTATGGCTGGTCTCATGGGGTCTTTTAAGCAGTTTGAAACATGTGGTATGGCAGCCTTAAGAGAAAAGTCTATCTTACTGACCCAAAGTCTGATAGAGCTTATTGATGAGCGTTTGGGTGTCTATGACTTTTCAGTGGGTTCACCAAGAAATCCTGAGAAACGGGGTGGGCATGTTGCCCTTGTTCATAAGGAAGCTGCCCGGATAAACGAGGCCATGAAAGAAGCAGGGATAATTCCTGATTATAGGGAACCAAATATTATTCGTCTTGCACCTGTTCCCCTGTATACAAGATTTGTAGACGTGGTGGATTTGGTGGACCGAATAGAAAAAATAATGGAGACAGGGGCCCACCTTAAGTTTGAAAACAAACGGGGCGTGGTGGCTTGATTCAATAGAATGTGTTATAATCTTCCTCGGTAAATTTATAAAATGACCAAGACACAAAACTATTTTATAAGAGAGGGAAGTTATGCTGAAATTATTCATACTTGCAACGGTCGGAGCCCTCATTGGCTGGACGACAAATGTTATAGCTATAAAACTGCTTTTTAGACCCATTGAACCAGTCCGTATTCCACTGACAAAACTGACCTTGCAAGGTCTTATGCCGAAACGTAAGAAAGAAATCGCCAAGAACATCGGTGAGACTGTTGAAAATGAACTGATTTCTATTGAAGAGATCATCGATAAAATGATAGAAGGCTCTGACAAGACCATGATCATTGAAGCGCTTAAAAAGAGAATCATGGAGCTGGCTGAAATGAAAATGCCTCCCTTTGTGCCCTCAGCAATGAAAGGGATGATTATGAGTTTCATTGGTGACACCATTGATGAAAACGCAGATGAAATGATCAATGAAATCAGTGAAAAAATCGTCCATGAAGCCACAGAAAAGGTGAGTATTGCCCTGATCATTGAAGAGAAGATCAATGCTTTTCCATTTGAAAAATTAGAAGAAATAATTTTGAGCATTGCAAAAAAAGAACTTAAGCATATTGAGTACCTGGGCGGTTTGATCGGTTTTGTTATAGGGGTCGTTCAAGGGCTGATCATTCTTTATATATAATCTTATGAAGAACCTGGGATCATTATAAGAACATTAAAATACAAAAGCCGTTCAGTCCTGTGAGTATTACAGACTTGAACGGCTTTTTTAGGCGTATTCAAATGTGGTGTATGAAGAATGGAGCAAGTCCACCGCAAGGGTTGGAAAGGCCATTAGTCTGAGGCCACTTGACCATGCTCGATCCAGTCGATAACAGGATCAATATCAGCTTGAATGTGCTTTGCGTAAAGTGGAAGGGAAATATCTGGTTGAAGAGGGTGGTCGGTTGGCGCTTCTGAACCAGCGTACTCAAGTTTGAACCCACTTATACCAGCTTGAATGGGTAGGTGTTCAAAAACATATGAACCAGAGGCATAAAAATCCAGATTGTTGGCAACCGGTTGGCCGATGACCGTACCCAAATTATTCTCTTTCACTGTGGCTGCAAAAATTGTCGGAGCACTAATTGTGTAGTTGCTGATGGCCACATATAAATTATCTACAGAAATTGGGTCGTAGTGTTTTGTTACAACCACTGTTTCTGCTTGTTGATAGGCTTCTTTATAAAATCCAGGATATGGCGTTTTATATGTGTCTACACCAATTGCAGAGAGGATGGTATCTGTAATGTAATATTCATCCATGCCCCCTACGCTTTGTCTGACATCAATAAGCAAGTTTTGAGGTTGCATGACCCGGTATTCGTCCATAAATGCAGCCCAGACCTTTTCAAATTCAGAGACATTCATATAATTTTTTATGACAAACTGGCCTGTGGATGAAGCCTGATCAAAGTGATAGGCATAGTTGTCCTCCATAGGGAATTTGTATCGCCCCAGAGTAAGGCTGGATAATGTCTCTTGTCCCCTTCCACTAATGAACTCCAATTGAACAGTATCATTAGGACCTAGTAAACCTAAATGTTCTAAGTAGTTTTGGGTGTATAAATGGTTTGAAATGATACCGCCGTAAAGGACATTATCAAGCCCTTGTGGACTCACGCTTTTTAGGACCTCTAAAACATCAGAAACAGACTTTCCATTTATTTTTTTGACAAGACTGCCCTTTGGAATCAAAGCGTGATCATCTGCTGTGACAAGACCATCCGAAGTGAATTTGAAACGGACAGGTAGAGTTCTTTGGTCAGTGGTCATGTTTACATGAGTGTGTTCATCTCCAAGTTTTGAAACAATTTTCTTAAGGGCCCAAACAAGATCCTCTGGGCTTGTATCTTTTGTAAGAGACTGACGCAGGCTTGCGAAGTCATCAATGATTTCCTGTTTGATTTGCATATTTTTTAAACGGACCCGCTCATTATCTTGCTTGACGGCGTCCAGACTTTCAGTTTGAAGCATGGGATGCGTTTGCATGAGTGTGGCCTGGAAATTGATCAGATCATTTGTCATTTCTCCAACAGAGACTTGCCTTTCTTCCTGATTGATTATGGAGCATCCTCCCAGCAGAACTGTACTGAGAAGAATAAGGTATAGAATATGGCGTAGTTTAGCTTTTTTATCTGTCATGGTTATGTCCCCCTTCTTCATATCATACCCACTTTATACCATTATACTTGTATTCAATGTCATCGTGCAATTGCCAACTTGAAAATTTACTGAATTTATTGACAATATAAACAAATAGGCATAATATAATTATTAATATGACGCTAGGTCATAATTCAAAACGAACACATGGCAGTGAGGGAGACAAGTAATGTGGCCGGGTAACCGAAGAGAGGAATGTCGTAGGCTGAAAACATTCTGTTACAAGCTATATGAAAACCACTCCTGAGCCTTGACTGATTAACCCTATTTGTGAAAGGTCAACGTAGAGCTACGTTAAAGCCAATAAAGCTGAAGTGCTTCCTGCACTTAAGTTGGGTGGAACCGCGATAGCCTCGTCCCAATGTATCCAGATGGATATGTTGTGTGATGGGCTTTTTTATTTGAAATTTTGCAAGTGACAAGTACAGTATGAAGGAGGGAAAGATATGAGCATGATTAAAATCACTCTAAAAGATGGATCTGTCCGCGAGGTGGAAAAGGGAACGACAATATACGAACTGGCTAAGAGCATTAGTGGACGTCTTGCCAAAGAAGCTGTTGTTGGGGAAGTAAATGGTAAGACAGTGGATTTGACATACCCTTTAAATGAAGATGCAGAGGTTAACATTTTGAAGTTTGATGATGACGAAGGCGCCCACGCCTTTAGACATACAAGCTCTCACATACTCGCCCAAGCTGTTCAACGTCTGTTTCCAGGCACAAAGCTGGCCATAGGTCCGGCTATAGACAATGGCTTCTATTACGATTTCGATTCTGAACACGTATTTACTCCAGACGATCTTGAAAAAATTGAAGCGGAAATGAAAAAAATCATAAAAGAGGATTTGGAACTGGAGCGCTTTGAATTGCCAAGGGATCAGGCTCTCGATTTTGTTAAGGAAAAAGGAGAAGCGTATAAAGTTGAGCTCATAAATGATCTGCCTGAAGACTCTGTTATTTCATTTTATAAACAAGGGGAGTTCACAGACTTATGTGCAGGTTGTCACGTGACAAGCACAAAGCAGGTTAAGGCTATAAAACTTCTTTCAGTGGCAGGGGCTTACTGGAAGGGCGATGAAAAAAACAAAATGCTCCAGAGAATTTATGGAACATCCTTCCCAAAGGCCAAACTATTAAATGAGCACCTAGAAATGCTTGAAGAAGCCAAAAAAAGAGACCATAGAAAAATCGGTAAGGAACTAAAGCTGTTTGCTCTTCGTGAAGAGGGACCAGGCTTCCCATTCTTTTTACCAAACGGTATGATTGTCAAAAATGAGCTCATGGACTACTGGAGACAGGTTCATAATGCCGCTGGCTATGTGGAAGTGGAAACACCACTTATAATGAATAGAAAGCTATGGGAGACATCGGGACACTGGTATCACTACAAAGAAAATATGTACACTGTGGAAATTGATGAGGAAGACTATGCCATCAAGCCGATGAACTGTCCAGGTGGTATGCTTGTTTACGGCATGGAGATGCGGTCCTATAGAGATTTCCCACTCCGTATTGGGGAAGTTGGAAGGGTTCATAGACATGAGCTTTCAGGGGCGCTACACGGTCTCATGCGTGTACGAGCCTTCACACAGGATGACGCCCATATATTTATGTTGCCAGAGCAGATTAAAGATGAAATCAAAAATGTGGCAACACTTATTGATGAAGTTTATGCCAAATTTGGCTTTAAGTATAATGTGGAATTATCCACAAGACCTGAAAAGTCTATGGGGTCAGATGATGAATGGGATATGGCAGAGTCTGCCCTTCAAGGCGCCCTCGATGAACTGGGTCTAGATTATAAACTTAACGAAGGGGACGGTGCTTTTTACGGACCTAAAATAGATTTCCATTTGATTGATTGTCTGGGCAGGTCGTGGCAATGTGGTACAATTCAACTTGATATGCAGTTGCCACAGAGATTTGAGCTCAATTATATAGGTGCAGATGGTGAAAAGCACAAACCAATTGTTATTCATAGGGTTGTATATGGATCTATCGAACGCTTCATAGGCATCCTTATTGAACATTATGCAGGAAAGTTTCCAACATGGCTGGCACCTGTACAAGTCAAAATTCTACCAATAGCGGACAGGCATGCAGACTACGCCTATGAGCTCAAGGCTCAAATGCAAAAAGCGGGCATTCGCGTTGAAGTGGATGATAGAAGTGAGAAAATAGGCTATAAGATCCGTGAAGCTCAACTTCAAAAGAATCCGTATATGCTTATACTTGGGGACAAAGAAGTGGAAGAGAAATCAATCTCCGTGAGATCAAGGGATAAAGGGGAACTGGGGGCTCAAAACTTCGAGACATTTGTGGACGCAGTGAAAAAAGAAATAGCCAGTCGAGAGAATTGTTTATAAAAATAAAAAAAAGTGTTGACAGAAACCCTCAGCAAATATATACTATATCCGTTGCTGCTGATGATGATTAACTTGACAGAGTTGGTTTGAAGTGGTAACATTGTTGAGGTACAGTTAAAAAAAGTGAATGCATCAAGATGGAATCCGTTCCCACCATACAACAATTGAGTTCGTATGGTAACGCATTATTTTTAATGAAGGCAACAAAATGCCTATATTATGATGATTGCAAGCGGATTTTATAATCCGCTTTTTTTAATGCACAGATGACAATAAGTTCGTTGTATAGGAGGTGTACCTTATCAGAAATCGAGATCCGAGACAAGCTGGTAAAGGCCAAAAGAAAACAGAAATCAATGAAATGATTCGCGATCGTGAAATACGTGTTATTGATCAGAATGGTGAACAGCTTGGTATGATGTCTTCAAGAGACGCATACAAACTTGCACAGGAAAGTAAGCTAGATCTAGTAAAGATTGCACCACAGGCTAAACCGCCAGTGTGTAAAATCATGGACTACGGCAAGCACAAGTACGAGATGCAAAAGAAAGAAAAAGAAGCTAAGAAAAAGCAAAAAACAATTCAAATCAAAGAAGTGCGACTAAGCCTGAATATCGAACAGCATGACCTTGAAACAAAGGCAAACAATGCTAGAAAGTTTCTAAGTAAGGGAGATAAAGTTAAAGTCTCTCTAAGATTTAAGGGCCGTGAAATGGGTCACACAAGACTTGGTTATGATGTGTTCAATAAATTTGCTGAGACAATTGCTGAAGAAGGTAAGATGGAGGGTCGACCTAAATTGGAAGGCCGCCAAATGATCGTATTCTTTGTACCAGCTCAAAAATAATTTATTCGTCTATTGAAAGGAGGAGCAGTCATGCCTAAGATGAAAACGCACAGAGGTGCTGCTAAAAGAGTTAAATTAACTGCCAAAGGTGGTTTAAAAAGAGGTCACGCTTACACAAGCCATATCCTTACTAAGAAGTCACCAAAGAGAAAGAGAAATCTAAGAAAATCTTCTATGGTTTCTAAAGGCGATATGAAGAGAGTACGTAAGCTACTTCCATACCTGTAAAATAAACTACCGAAGGAGGTTAAACCATGAGAATTAAAGGTGCGGTTAACGCAAAGAAAAAGCATAAGAAAGTTCTAAAACTAGCTAAAGGTTTCTACGGCGCAAAGAGCAAAATCTTCAGATGTGCTCAACCAGCTGTTATGAGATCTCTACGTTCAGCATACATTGGTCGTAAACTTAAGAAGAGAGATTTCAGAAGACTTTGGATCGCTCGTATCAACGCTGCTACAAGAATGCATGATCTATCTTACTCAAAGTTCATGCACGGCCTAAAGCTAGCTGAGATCGACATCAACAGAAAGATGCTTTCTGAAATGGCTATCCATGACCCAGAAGGTTTCGCTAAGCTTGTTGAAGCTGCAAAAGCTAAGCTAAGTGCATAATTATAATGTATATTAAACCCACTCTTCGGAGTGGGTTTTTCGACTATTTAGACTAAAGTAAGAACTGGCGTCATGAAAACGTCCATGTTTGAGCGTGAAACAGAGGATGAAAATGCGTTTTAAGCAAATCATAAGACTGATAAGCATGGGGCTTATTTTTGTGATTTTATCATCGATGATGGTTATTGTTTTGCCGGAAAAGTATACGACAGATAGCCGTACAGATGTTACAGTTATAAACCTTGAAGGCTTCAAGCCAAACTGGAGTTTGGAAGGCTTTTCAAGGTGGACCAAAAAGACCTTGTCAAGCGCAGGCAAGCGTCTTGATTTAGACCTTGATTTAGACGGCCTTTTAGGGGGCGTGACTGATAGTGAAAGCCTGCAAGGGGTCGATAATGATCAGATTCAAGAGTTGGATCTCAACTTGGCCACCTATGACTTAACCACATATTATAAAAGTGCATCAGGTAAAACCGGTCAGGCCCTTAAAGTGGCTTTAAACGATATTATAGATAACCATGAAGAACTGTCCTATAAAGAAGTTTGGGACGCATTAAAAGTGATTGATGAAGACCCCTTGAATGAAAACAACGTGATTTTGATTTATACGGGGAAGTCTGTTCCGAAATCGTCAAATGGAACAGGGCGCGACGACTGGAACAGAGAACATGTCTGGGCAAAATCTCATGGAGATTTCGGCACACGCCTTGGGGCGGGAACGGATCTGCATCATATTAAGCCGGCTGATGTGACTGTGAATTCCAGTCGTAACAACAAAAATTTTGATGACAGTGATGGACCCCATCATGAAGCCCTTTTGTGCCGTCATGATTCAGACTCCTTTGAACCAAGGGATTCTGTCAAGGGGGATGTGTCAAGAATGATTTTCTATATGGCTGTACGCTATGAAGGAGAACATGGGGATCCTGACTTGGAGTTGGTAGAGTATATGAACGAAACCAAATCTCCCCATCATGGCAAGTTGTCCACCCTTCTATTGTGGCATAAAGAGGATCCTGTCAGCGATTTTGAGCGCAGAAGAAACAACTTGATATATGAAAAGTATCAAGGCAACCGCAATCCATTTATTGACCATCCTGAATGGGTGGAAGAAATTTGGGGACAAGCTTCATAAAGCAAGAACATGGAAATCCACCATAACAAGACAAAACCGCTTAAATCATGTATTATAATACGTGATTTAAGCGGTTTTTTTATGCGTTTATCTATCGAAATTTCTTGTAAGGACTTATCCTTCTTTTACTATCATGCTAAAATCGGTTTCTTATATAATAGTTGTTACTTACTATAATAGTTGTTATTTAAGCATGGATTCAAGGAACCAAAGATTCTTGGCATAGTCTGCAACATGGTCTTCAAATAGAGCAACTGTAACAAAGTCATTGTCTTCGTCAGCGAGATTACGAATCTCAGTGGCTAAGGTTTTCATATGTTCAAGGTCAGACTTAACAATTTCAAGAACTTCTTTTCTAGCAAATGCTTTCGGTTCCACTTCATCAATGGTTGCAGCTTCAATATAAGCTTTCGTTGTTGCAAGTGGCATGTGTCCAAGAATTTTAATTTGTTCAGCCACATCATCGAATTTTGCAAAAGCATCATCATAAAGTTCTTCCGTAAATTTATGGACAGGCATGAACTGCACGCCGATGACATTCCAGTGTAGGTTGTGAAGCTTATTGTTTAAAATAGCTAGGTTTGCAACATATGTGTTCATTTGATTAATCTTTTTCATAATTTCCTCCATTCGATTGATTTTAATTTAACTTTGTAATCATTACATTTTTATCTTGACTACATAATATGATATAATGATAAAAAATGAAAGAAACAATTTTGTTTCTTACAAGATGAGCCACCATGTTTCGTGATGTAAAATTAAACTTCACATGAAGCAGAGTCTACATAATATTTAGATTGGATTGGTGTCATAAGGAGGCTGAAATGAAGCATATGAGTGAAGGCTTTGAACTTATCCATGAACTGGTCAAGCATAGATGGATACCAGAAATCATTGGATCGATTGCCAGCGGACATGAAAACTACAGTGATATACTAGAGGATCATGAGTTTTTAAGCCGAACTGAGCTCAACCGAAAATTGTCCCTGCTACTGGAAAAAAACGTTGTTGAAAAAGAGGTCTTAGAGAATAGATCTTACTATAAACTCTTGGAATTCGGCGAAGATTTAGACCACATATTTAAGCATTTTGCTGATATAGGGAGTAAATATATATGAAAATATTGGGTATACTTCGAAATATAACTATGATCTGGATATATGGGAGACAGTATTTTCATTAGCAGAAATAATAGAGGACTATATTTAGGAGGACCATATGAAACATTGTTACAAATGTAAGTTGGTTTATGACGAGCATGCAAAGAAGTGTGATAGATGTGAAGGTCACTTGACTCATTACGAGCCAGGACATGACATTGACGATATGAATATTGTCTTTCCAGAAGGTGCAAAGTGGGTCATTCTAGAAACATTAGTGGAAGAGTATGTGGCCCAGTCCCATGTGGACTATTTGAAATCACGCCATATTCCTGCCCTAAAAGTTATCAATCAAAAAGGGGTGCTGTCAGAAATCTATCTTGGCAAGTCCGTTTTTGGATATGATGTTTTCGTGCCAGAAAAGATTTTTGATGAAGCCAAAGAAAAGTTGGAGGCATACTTAGAAGCGCCTTATGAGCCTGAAAATTTTGAGGATGATGAAGATGCCGACAAGTTATGATCCAAATGAGGATTATAGGGAGATAGAGAACAAAGACCTTCAACAAATAAAATATGAATCAATAAAAAATGAAATGGGCAGTGAGACCTTCACCAATCAAATTTGGTGGAAGGACTTCTTATTCGGTGTAGGCGGGTGCCTCATAGTATACTATGCCAACAAACAGTTTCTTGCGACCTATCATCTGGATGGATATCCCTATAAAATGCTGTGGGCAGTCCTCCATCCCATAGGTTTAATTATGGGCATAAGGTTGCCTATTGGTCTATATAAATTAAGCAAACGATTGAGAGGACGTTAAAGACCCTACTGAGGAGTGGGGTTCTTTTATAGAGTAGACAAGAGGGGAGGGCTGTGAAGTGGAATACACATTAAAAGAAATGCAGAAAATTATTGCTGATATTTTTTCAAGTCCTCTTTGCAGAATTGTTCCCATAGGAAACCACGATTTAAATAGGCACTTGGTATACAAGGTCATGCTCCCAGAAGATACTTATGTGGTCAAATTTTATTACAAATGGAACAGACGTAACCGGGAAATTGCCGCCCACAAAGTCCTTGAATCAATAACAGATGTGAAAATTCCAAAGATGATCAATTACGGGACTCTGGAAGATGGCAGGGAGTGGATGGCCTATGAGTCTGTTGAAGGTCACATGATGGAAGACATTCAACCTGACCTTGACGCATATGAAATGGACAGACTCTTTGAGGAAATGGGAGAGCAACTGGGGAAAATTCATAGTGCAAAACAATTCAATTATTTTGGTGACTGGGACCAAAACGGCAATAGAATTCATGATGTCATCAGTTTTAAGCACTGTTTTATCAGGCGGCAAGAGTCCCATGTACAAACCATGAGAAAATTTGCATTGCCTGAAAAAAGAATGTTAGAATCAGCCATTTCCCTTATGCGAGAACTCTACTGCATTCTCGATCCCGTTCATGAGTCAAGACTTTGTCACAGGGATTTTGATGGTCGAAATATCCTTATTGTGAAAGGCCGTCACAGGTGGGAAATCAGTGCTATTATTGACTTTGAGCAGTCCTCTCCATACTACACAGGTATGGATATAGTCAATTTGTATAGAAAGTATTTCATAGACAATCCGTCCTATGAAATGGCATTTTTCAGGGGCTACGAAAAGCACCATAAACTCGACCCATATTTCATGGGATTAAGAGACTACCTCTTATTATGTCTGGGAATTGCCATTTGTTCTTGGTCTTATGACGATGCACGCCCCCATTACTATGAGGGCATTCGGATTCTTGAATTTCTTAGAACCCACAGTCGGCTGGAGTTTTAAATGGTGGTGGAACTTAAGCCTGAACCCACCGCATAAGAGCACCGATAATTGTTGGTAAAACTGTAATGACAGTTAGCAGGCGCATTAGATGTAGAAGGGCTACAGTGGGGGTGTCGGCACCATAAGCCCCTGAAATCAGGGTCATGTCTGTCAAGCCACCTGGCGATACGCTAAAGAGTGCTGTTGTCAAATCAAGCCCTGTTAGTTTTGAAAGGGTAAAGCCAAGAATGACACTAAAAAGGGTTAAACCAACAACGACGATCATGGCAGGAAAAATTAAGTTTTTAAGTCCATTGATTGTCTCCATTGAAAAGTTAAGACCCAGCATGCCACCTACAAAAATTTGAGCCATGATACGAAAGGAATAGGGCAGGTCGCCACGGCCTGACCCTATTTTTAAGGCTGCCACTGCAATCATGGCACCAATAAGAGCGCCGGCAGGTATTTTGAGTTTGAGTCCAATTAAGCCACCAGCAAAGGCAACAATGAGTGTTAGTAATATGTCCATCTTCTTTCCTCCAATCTCGAGCTGAGGTCTTATCAAAATTATCGCATACATCATAACATAGATAAGCCCGCCTGTCTCAGTTACGAATTCGTAATGAAAATGGGAAAATGACGAAAAACGAATGAAATACATTAAAAATACTTTACATAATTTAAACTTAATCTTACAATAATGACATACAGGGTACGGTATACCGTATCCCGGAGGTGAAAATATGCAAAATTATGAAGTTGCATCTCTGGGCATGCGGGCTATTTTGTACGAAGTAAGTGTGACCCCAAAACCAGGACTGGTTGATAAAAGCAATTCTGGCGCACACAATGACATGAATTTCTACACATTTTTGGCCAGTGCATCTGCACTTAGTCAGGGCCTATATGAAATTGCCGATTTGGCTGGCAATTGGCGAGCGGATTCACTCCGGGCGTTGTTTGACAGCATAAGACCAATCGGCATAAACATGGAAAAAGCCATGTTTGAGGCCACTGGAGGCGTAAACACACACAAGGGTATGATTTTTAACATGGGGATTTTGGTTGCAGCTGCAGCCTATCTGACATCTAAAAAGTCTTGTGTAACCGTGACGGCTGAGGCCCTTTCGGAAATCGTTTCCACAATGACAAGTGGTATTTGCGCCCATGAGTTGGGAAAAAAGGGTGCCAAGACTTATGGAGAAAAACTCTATATGGAATATGGCATTAAGGGTATACGTGGCGAAGCAGAGTCTGGTTATAAGACTGTCCTCGAAACAGCAGTGCCAGTTTACCGAACTCAACGGCTTTCAAGAAATGACCTTTGCATTCAAATGCTTTTTGCCCTTATGACAAAATGTGAAGATAGCAATGTTCTGGCAAGACATAATATGGACAAGTTAAAGCAAGTGAAAATGTGTGCCTCAGGCTTTTTAGCAGCTGGAGGTGTTCGCCAGCCAGACGCCTATGAGCAACTGGTTGAAATGGACAAGCTTTTTATAAAAGAAAGAGTCAGTCCAGGTGGCAGTGCAGATTTACTGGCAGTCAGCATATTTATGGCCATGTTGGAAGGTTATATAGATTAAAATCAAATGAATATAATACTGACGGTTATGAAGAATTGAAGTATCAAGTCTAAATGAAGGTCAGCATCAGGTTATCATCCGATAATCAGATGCTGACCTTTTTTGATTGTACAAACAGGCGGGGGTCATATGGAAAAGCTACGAATTGAGCGCGTATACACCATTGATAAAGAGCAAATGAAAAAAGTAAAAGCGTTTTTGAGAAAACATGGCCTAGACCTTGAACTGCCAGTGACAAGCTTGTTTGTGGCAAAAGTGGATTCGATAATTGTCGGGACAGGGGCTATTGACGCAGGCATCATAAAAATGCTGTCCGTAGATGAAGACTACAGAGGCACAAACCTGATCGGTCGCCTTTTATCCACACTCATGCATGAAGGTTTTCAAATGGGGCAAGATCATCTGTTTATATACACAAAGCCAGAAAGTGTGGAAACATTTGTGCACTTAGGGTTTTATCTAATATCAAAAACGGATCATGTTGCACTGCTTGAAAATAAAGAAGATGGTATCAGGGCACATTTACAGCCCCTTATAGTATCAGCAAGCAAGTCGATAAAAGGCCGTCATATAGAAGACTGTCAAAATGAAAAAATTGAAAAGCCAAAAAGTATAGGTGCTGTCGTGGTCAACTGCAACCCCTTCACGTATGGCCATCAGCACCTTATTGAAACAGCTTCATCAAGCGTGGATCTTCTTTATGTCTTTGTACTTAGTGAAGACAGATCCACCTTTCCCTTTGAAGCCAGATATAAATTGGTTCAAGAAGGCACCAGTCACCTAAAGAATGTCATAGTTCATCCAAGCGGGCCATACATGGTGAGTCAGGCAACTTTTCCAACTTACTTTCTTGGAGAAAACAAAGACAAGATTATGACACAAACGGAACTGGATGCAAAAATTTTCGCAGAGTCTGTGGCACAGGTTTTAGGCATACAAGTTCGCTTTCTTGGAAAAGAACCCTATAACCCAGTCACCGAAAAATATAATGAGGCATTAGAAAACGTTCTCTCGGAGTATGACATTCAAGTAAAAATCATCGAGAGAAAAAGCCACCAGTCAAGGGCTATAAGTGCATCAGATGTGCGGGCCTATATTGGATCAGGCCAACTTGAAAAGGCTAAAGCCCTTGTCCCACAAAGTACGTGGAAGTATTTAATATCAGATGAAGCTTGTCCTGTTATAAAAAAGATACAGTCTCATGTTCATCTGCATAAGAGAGTTTAGATACAGGAGGAAAGACTATGGAGATCAAGCGCCCTGCAGTAGCGGGCACCTTAGAGTCTAGTGACGTTCAAGTGAGTGTGAGACCCACTTCAGAAAAAGAAAATAGAATAAGCATCAATAGCCCTGTAAAAGTCCAGTTTGGACATCTTATAGAAGCTGTTGTCTTAAAAGTCCTAAAGACCCTTTCAGTAGAGGGGGCAGAAGTCATAATCAATGATAGGGGTGCTCTTGATGCAACAATTGCAGCTCGCCTTCAAACAGCAGTGATGCGAGCTTCAGAAGAAGAAACTATGGACTGGGAGGTTGCACAAACATGGAAAAGTTAAGACGCACAATGCTTTATGTGCCAGGAAATAACCCAGGTATGCTTGCTGATTCAGGCATTTACGGCGCTGACTCTCTTATGTTTGACCTAGAGGACTCAGTCTCGCTAAGTGAAAAGGATTCAGCCCGCATCATGGTCTTCCATGCCATTCAAAATTTTGACTATGGAGATACAGAACTTGTTGTCAGAATCAATGGACTGGACAGTCCTTTTGGAAAACACGATGTTGACGCAATGGTTAAGGCGGGTGTGCATGTTATAAGACTGCCTAAAACAGAAACAGCTCAGGATGTCATAGATGTTGAGGCCCTTATTGAAGAAGCTGAAAAGAAGTATGGCCGACAAGTGGGATCAACGGGCATGATGGCTGCTATTGAAGGTCCTTTGGGCGCCATGAATGCCTACGCTATTGCCACAGCTTCAAAAAGGCTGATCGGTATAGCCATCGGTGCTGAAGACTATGTCACAAGTATGAAAACAAAGCGCTATCCAGACGGTATGGAAATTTTAGCAGCTAGGGGACAAATCGTTATGGCGGCCAGAGCAGCAGGTATAGCCGCGCTGGATACGGTTTATTCAAATGTGGATAATATGCAAGGCTTCATTCAAGAAGTTAAACTCATAAAACAACTTGGTTTTGATGGGAAATCTGTCATCAACCCAAGACAGATTGAGCCTGTACACAGCATTTTCTCACCAGATGCCCACGAGGTCGAAGAAGCTAAGCAAGTCATATACGGCATCATAGAAGCGCAGAGAAATGGTTCAGGTGTTATTTCAGTAAATGGAAAAATGGTAGACAAGCCTATTGTAGAAAGAGCAGAACGTGTTCTAGAACTGGCAGGTATAGACAAGGAGGCGATTATAAATGAAGCCTTGGCGGGATAGACTGGCACTGGCAAATAGCCTTCGCAGTGATGACAAGAAATTTATTGGGACCAGGGGTCTGGATCCTACAGGTAGAAAAGCCGCACCACTGAACAAATGTGTTCGTACAGGTGACAATAAAATGTGCACATCCATAAAGGATGCCATTTTGAAAACAGGTCTTAAAAGCGGTATGACAATATCCTTCCACCATCATTTTAGGGGTGGGGATATGGTGCTCAACCAAGTCATGCGTGAAATTGCAGACCTAGGAATTAGAGATATTACAATTGTGCCAAGCTCCTTGCTGGGGGTACATGCTCCCCTTGTAGACCATATTAAAAGTGGTGTTGTAAGCAAGATTCACACAAGTGGTCTAAGAGGCCATCTTGCAGAGGAAATTTCAGCGGGTCTTATGGATGAGCCTGTTGTGATCAGGTCCCATGGAGGTCGAGCAAGAGCTATCGAATCAGGAGAAATCCGTATTGATGTGGCCTTCCTTGGTGCATCCTCTTGTGACTCTTATGGCAATGCCAATGGTGTTAAGGGAAAGGCAAAATGTGGGTCTATGGGATACGCCATGGTAGATGCACAGTATGCAGACCAAGTGGTTATGATCACGGACAATCTTGTGGACTATCCCAACATGCCTGCAAGCATTAAACAGCAAGATGTTGACTATGTGGTTGAAGTGGAGGCCATAGGAGATCCAAATAAGATTTCATCAGGCGCAACTCGATTTACAAAAAATCCAAAAGATTTACAAATTGCAAGAACGGCTGCAAAGGTTATTGAAGCCTCACCATATTTTAAAGATGGTTTCTCTTATCAGACAGGGTCTGGCGGTGCATCTCTAGCTGTTACTAGATTCTTAAAGAGTCATATGGAGCACAGTGGCCTCAAGATGCAGTTTGCCCTAGGGGGTATCACTCAACCCCTTGTTGATCTTTATAGAGAGGGCTATATAAAGCATATGTTTGACACACAAACATTTGACCTAGCCGCTATTGACTCCATTGTAAACTGTCCTGACCACCATGAGATATCGGCATCTCAATATGCCAATATGCATACAAAGGGCAGTGTGACAACCAAACTAGATATTGTTGTTCTAAGTGCTCTTGAAATTGACACAGACTTTAATGTGAATGTACTGACTGCCTCAGATGGAACCCTTATGGGGGCCTCTGGTGGTCATAGCGATACAGCGGAGTGCGCTCAAATGACAGTGGTGGTTGCCCCACTTGTTCGAGGACGCATCCCAACTGTTGTCAAAGAGGTTCAGACTGTTATCACACCTGGAGAATCTGTAGATGTACTTGTAACGGAGCGTGGTGTGGCTGTCAACCCGAGACGAAAAGACCTAATTGAAGCCTTTGAAAGTGTTGGAATGCCTCTGGTAAGCATCGAAACCCTGAGAGAAAAGGCAGTAGACATCGTAGGTAAACCAGCAGAAATCCCTTATACAGATAAAGTGGTCGGTGTTGTAGAATACCGAGATGGATCATGGATGGATGTGATTTATGGTGTCAACAGAAAAAGCACTGAAAATTCTTAAAGCAAGAGAAAATCGCTCTAAGAAATATAAACAATTTAATGAAATATACCAAGGAACAATTCTAGCACTAACTATGAATATCCCTGGTGCCTATAAAAAGACTAAAAGTGCCTTGAAGGCCTTTGATGAGGGTCTAAAAAGTATGAACAAACTTCTCTCCTCCAGGCGTGTGAATGTTCTCAAGCATGAAACAAGCATAACGGATGATGGTCCAGAAGCTTGCTGGGTCATTGACACGCCTCCCATTTCCTTAAAGTCTTGGGCGGTGGAATTGGAAGAGACCCATCCCCTAGGCAGATTATTTGACTTTGATGTTTTAAATGAAGACCTGCGTCCCCTTCACAGGGAAAACACAGGTGGCCTGCCTAGAAGATGTTTTATATGTAATGAACCAGCGCATATGTGTGCGAGAAGCCAGAAGCATGATTACAAGGACTTGCACAAGAAGATTGACAAGATGGTTGATGCATATTATTCAAGTGACCAAAACAAATCACCTTGGGAGGTGACAACACATGCTTAATCCAGAACTCATTGCAGGGGACTTAGATTTTAGTGGCAGCAAAACAATACGTGAAACAATCTATCTGGCTATTAAACAGGCCATTCTCGATGGCAAGCTGGCTGTTGGAGAACGGATTGTTGAAAAAACATTTGCTGAGGCCTTTCGAGTGAGCCGCACACCGGTTCGTGAAGCTTTAAGAAGACTGGAAACAGAAGGTCGTGTGGAATACATCCCCCGCACAGGCGTGGTGGTTTCAGGCATCACGAAATCAGATGTGGTTGAAGTTTACAAAATCAGAAAATCTCTTGAAGCCCTCATCCTGGAAGAAGTGGTTAAAAACATTGGCTCTGCCGACCTTGTCCGCCTTGAAAATGTCATGGACATTTCAAGACAAGATGTAAAGAGCGAGGCTGTCAGTGAAATCATGGACCATTATGAAACCTTTAATGGCATTCTTCATGAAGTGGCTCAAATGCCGAGGGTTTCAACAGTTCTTAGCCAAATCAAGGAATATGTTTTCAGATTTAGACGCATATCCGCATCAAAAGAGAGCAGACGTAAAGAAGTGGCACAGGAACATCAACTGATTTTAGAAGCCATCAAGGCTGGAGATGTTGTCAAAGCCGTAACACTCAATGACGCCCATCTTGAAAGATCGCTGGATGTCATATTGAGAGAATTGTTTTAAGCAATAACATCGTGTAAAAATCCAAAGGATTTTTTTATAATTTGCATGCCCAGTGGTGTTAGGGTCATGCAAAAGTGGAACCTAAACAAGGGGGAGTTAAAATGATCAAAAAGTGGATGAAGCGTGCACTGCTTGTCATGACGACAGCAGCGCTACTAACTGGTTGTGCAGCACCAGCAAATGAGAGTGCGGGTTCAGGGGATGCAGATGCCTATCCATCAGGAAACATGGATCTTGTATGTCCAGGTGGCGCAGGTGGCGGTTGGGATTTAACAATCCGTACAACAGCCAAAGTGCTTGCAGACGAAGGTCTTGTAGATGTAGCAATGCCTGTTACAAACAAACCGGGTGGCGGTGGTGGCGTAACGCTATCATATCTACAAACTAAAGACGGTGAAGACGACACAATCTCTGTGTATTCTCCGCCACTGCTTCTGATTAATCTGAATGGTTCATCAGAATACAGTTATGAGGACACAACACCTCTTGCAAGACTTATTGCAGATTACGGAGCATTTGTTGTTGCTAAGGATTCTAAGTTCCAATCAATCAATGAAGTCATTGATGCATTAAAGGCTGATCCAAAGAGTGTGAAAATCGGTGGTGCTTCAGCGGTTGGTTCTATGGACCACATTCAGTTTCTCATGATCGCTAAAGCGGCAGGTATTGAAAATGTTAAAGACATTGACTATGTATCATTCCAAGATGGTGGGGCAACTGCACAGGTTCTAGGTGGACATGTTGACTTACTATCGACAGGTCTTGGTGATGTTGAAGGTCTTATTGAATCAGGTGACCTAAGAGTGCTGGCACACACTGCTGACAAGCGTGTAGGCGAGGGCACTATGGCAGAAATTCCAACAGTACAGGAGCAAGGTATTGATGCAACATTTATCAACTGGAGAGGTATTTTTGGACCTCCAAACATGCCAGAACACGCTGTAAAGTACTGGGAAGAAAAGCTAGGCCAAATGGTTGAAACTGAAGGATGGAAAGACGCGCTCGCTAAAAATGGCTGGGACTCAATCTATCTAAACAGCTCTGATTTTAAGGCATTCCTAGACAAGACAAACGAAGAATACAAGGGCATCCTAGAAGATATAGGTATGCTTTCTAACTAATGAAACTGCGACCCCATCATGGGGTGGGGTCGCTTATCTTTAATTTTTAAGGAGGAAAGACATTGACTACAAAATCAGCTAAAGTGGAGTCTCAAAAAGCATCATTCAAGCCGGATTACAATGCCTTGATGGGATTTGTCGTTGCTGCTTTTGGTCTCGTTTATCTCATCATGACTTTTAACCTGAAACGAAGTGCCATTGGTGACCCTTTGGCTCCGCTATATTTTCCTATTGGGTTGGGATCCATGCTGGTGATTTTCGGCATCGTACAAGTTATTAGAAGCGACATCAAAAAGAGCATCGAATCCATTAAACAGTTGAAAAATGCAAGTGACCAAGATAAGCAGATAAACCATATGATTGCCTATACGTGTGTGGCAGGCGTTGTTTATGCTCTTGTGTTTGAACATCTTGGGTTTGTCCTTTCAACACTTGGTTTTATGCTAGCCATGTTAATGCTGACTGACCGCAAGGCAGTCGTAAAAAATATTATTATAGCAGTCCTTTTCAGTGTTGGAATTTATCTGCTGTTCACAAATGCACTTGGCATTCCGCTTCCGAAAATGCCATACGTAGGATTTTAGTAGGGGGTCTATACTGTGGAAGTATTATCGAGTTTATTACACGGGTTTTCCATTGCCCTCCAGCCATATCATTTGCTCCTTGTAACACTTGGTGGTGTTCTGGGAACCATTGTTGGTATGTTGCCTGGACTGGGACCGGCAACGGGCGTTGCGGTTCTTCTGCCCATAACATTCACTATGGGACCAACAGCTGCACTTATAACAATGACAGGTATTTATTATGGGGCCATGTTTGGGGGATCAAGATCCTCTATCCTGATAAACACACCAGGTGATGGTGCAGCCCTAGCTGCAACTTTTGATGGTTACCCAATGGCTATGAAGGGCAAAGCGGAATCAGCGCTTGCCATTTCTGCCATCGCCTCTTTTATTGGGGGTCTTATTGCGGCGGTCTTCATGGTTGTTCTAGCGACGCCTGTTTCAAGATTTGCATTAAAATTTGGACCAGCAGAGTATTTCTTACTTATGGTAACGGCCCTGTCTATGACGGCGTCTATGTCAAAGGGTAAAATGCTAAAGGGCTTCATTTCCATGGTGCTTGGACTTATGATAGCAACTGTGGGCATCGATGCCATGTCAGGTATTAAAAGATTCACATTTGGCGTTTTAGAACTGCAAACAGGCATTGATTTTCTTATCGTCATTATAGGTATATATGCACTTGGAGAAGTGTTCAAAAGCTTTAGTGCCCTATTAAAGGGACAGAAGAAGGCTCAAACAGAGTTTGGTCGTATTTGGATTTCAAAGGAAGAGTGGCTAAGAAGCAAGTGGCCAATCCTTAGAAGTGCCCCTCTTGGTTTTATCATTGGTGCCCTACCGGGTGCAGGTGGAACCATGGCATCTTTAATGGCCTACAACAATGAAAAACAAATGTCTAGCCATCCAGAAGAATTTGGCGAGGGAGCCATTGAAGGTCTAGCCGCGCCAGAATCTGCAAATAATGCGGCTTCTGTAGGCGCTCTCATTCCAATGCTGACGCTTGGGATCCCAGGGTCTGGTACAACAGCTGTTATGATGGGTGCCCTGCTTATGCTTGGTATTCAACCAGGACCACTGCTTTTCACTCAGCATCCTGATATTGCTTGGGGTCTGATTGCATCCATGTTTATAGGCAACCTGATTCTTGCAGTGGTGAACATCCCACTGGCTGGGATACTGGTACGCGTGCTTGCAATACCAGCTAAAATTCTGTATCCAATCGTTCTAGGTCTATCGTTTGTAGGGGCTTATGCGATTTCTAACAGTCCAGTTGAGTTTTACTTACTTGTTCTATTTGGTCTAGCAGGCTACCTGATGAAGAAGGTCGATATTCCAACAGCTCCAATGATTCTTGCATGTATCGTTGGTGGCACAATGGAACAGTCCTTCCGTCAAGCCATTAGAATTTCAGACGGCAGTCTTGGTATTTTTGTTGGGTCAGGTCTAGCCCTATCTCTTATTGCCTTGACAGTGGGTTCTGTGGCATTCCCATTTATCAAATCTGCTTTTACGAAAAAGACAGAAGAAAAAATGGCAAAAGCAAGCTAGATGATAAGATTAAGACACTTGATGAAAAGTGTATGCGACTATTGCCTGAACCATATAATGTGACATAAGTATTAGAAAATTATGTGGTATAGTGATGGTCTGGAACTTTATTTTTATATGTGTCTCAAGTAAAATAGTAAAAGAATAAACACTTCAATATCTGTTGACAACGACAACAGCCAAAACCGCCCGTGAACTCGGGCGGTTTTGGGCGTTTAAAATTAATTGAATATTTTACAAATAATACAGTATTAGGGACGTGGCTGCGGGGGAAGCGTATGGATAACAAAATTATGAGGTTTAGAAAAAGGATACAGTCCACCTATATAACCATTGCAATTATTGGGGTGGTCTTTATAAGTGTTGTCATCGGGGCATCGGTTAAGAACTATATTGCCTTTCGTGATAGCCTCATTGAGCGGGAGCAGTATCAAATGCTGACACTGGCCGAGTCCATAGCCCAGTCGCTGACCAATGTTATAGGCAATAAAGAAGAGGATGCCAAAATACTGAGCAATCTGGTCAAGGATCAAATCAACACGGTCGGGGTACAAAATTATCGAGTGGACATAATAAAGCCTCTTTTAAAGAACTATCTGGACGTCCAGCAGGGAGATGTCTACGTGGTCCAGTGGATACAGCCAGATGGGAAAATTCAAGAGAGTTTTGTCAATGCCCATCACAGCGATTCTGATGTTTCCAAACTCCATGATCCAGAAATTCCAAATAAGATTGTAAAGACCTATACAGGCAAGGCCCTGCAGGCTGAAGACGGCAAAATGTATCTCGATATTTTACAGCCAGTAAATATAGAGAACGAACCCTTTGGTATTATAAGGATCGTTATATCTTTGGAGCACCTATATCAGGAGTATGTTCAGCAGTTTAAGGTGGGAGACAAGGGCTACGCTTCCCTAAAGGATTCAAATGGTGTCCTGATCATGCACCCAAGCTCTGAAGATATTGGGCAGAATGTGATGATAGCACGTAAGTCGGCCTATCCTGATGATGACTGGTCCGAGCTTGAGGCTCTGGTTGAGATTCAAAAGCAGGGGAAACCGGGCATAGGCATTTATCATTCTTACTGGTGGGACACAGATGAAGTGAAAAAAAGGGTGAAAAAATTCAATGGTTTTTTCCCTGCTCAAGTGGGACAAGACTTCTGGATTGTCAATGTGTCTATGGACTACCGAGAACTTGTTGGGATTGTCAATAAACATTTATACACAAGCATGGTTATGGTAGGGGCTATACCTATTTTGTTTATTTTTATGACCATTTACGTCCTCAACATGAAAAGAAACCTAGACCAGCTTCAAATCGAGCATAATTATGTGGATAGACTCAATAAGCTCAATAAAGAACTTGAAGCTGACATAGAACAGCGTAAAGAACTGGAAATAGCATTAAACCAGAATAAAAGACGGTTTCGAACCCTCTTTAATGCAGGTGTTGATTTAACCTTTGTACTGGAGCGGTTTGAAGACCGTAGTTTGCGACTCACAGATGTTAATGATACCGCCTGCAGAAGACTCAAAATGAACCGAGAACTCTTAACGGGCATGCGTATAGAAGATATTGATGCCGCTTATGATCGTGACAGTATGGAAGAGTACATTGGAAAAATGTCAGAGCAGGGCGCTGTTCAATATAATACAGTTCTTAAGACATCTGGTGATGAGGTCATTGCGGTTGAAATCAATGGACGACAATTTGAATTTCAAAACACAAGTTACATCATGCTTATTGCCCGTGACATCACTGAGCGAGAGGCGCAAAAGGAAGAAATTGAACGCCATAGGGCTCTGGTTATATACAAGAATAGAATGGCAGCTGTTGGGGAGATGGTTGCCAATATTGCCCATCAATGGCGACAACCACTTAGCAGTTTGAACTTGATGCTTTCAAATTTAGAGGATGCTTATGAGACAGACACTTTAGATGAAGCCTACTTTAAAAAACAAATCACAAAGTCGCAAGATGTCATACAGAGAATGTCTAAAATTATTGATGAGTTTAGATATTTCTTCAAACCCAAAGAGCATAAGGAAAAGTTTGATCTAGTGGACGGCATTAAACAAGTGACTGATATGCTTGATGACAGACTCAGAATTCAGTCTGTGAATTTGTCTATTGATGATGACCAGCCACTGGCACCTATATATGGCTATCCAAATCAGCTTGCCCAAGTGTTTCTCAACTTGTTCGGAAATGCTCTGGACGCCTTTGAAAACAAAAACGGAGAAAAGTGGATTCGTGTTTCAGTTAAAGAGGACAAGGATGCTGTGATTATAATTGTTGAAGACAATGCTGGTGGAATAAAAGATGATAAAATGGATATGCTTTTTGAGCCCTATTTTACCACAAAATCTGAAGTTGGTGGGACGGGCATTGGTCTTTACATGAGCCGGATGATTGTAGAATCAAAATTTATGGGTGATATTTCGGCTACTAAAGGAGATAAGGGCTTGATATTCACAGTTAAGTTACCAAGATATATTCAGGGGGGACGGTAATGGAAGAATTACTAAGGAAACTCAAGGTGCTTTATGTAGAAGATGATCTCATTCATAGGGAAGAATTGGCAGACTATTTGTCAAGACGGGTTGGTCGCCTCTATCTGGCTGAGAATGGAGACCAGGGATATGAAAAGTTTCAATCCCTTCAACCAGACCTGGTTATTACAGACTTACGAATGCCCAAATTAAGTGGTGTGGACCTAGCAAAAAAGATTAGAAGTATCAATAAGACGGTGCCCATTATTGTATTGACAGCCTTATCAGATAAAGAAACGATTCTAGATACGGTCAAAGTGGGAATACTTGATTATGTCTTAAAACCTGTTGATGTCAAAGCTCTGATGGAGGTTATTGGAAGGGCCGTATCAACCATAGCAGCTATGGACTCTGAATTTGGACAACAATACTTTGAACCAGAAAGTCTTAATGGACTGAAGACGGATTTAACTTCATTTATCAAAAAGGAAACGGGAAAAGGTCCAATGGACATTCGATTTAAAACTGATGAGAGTGAACTGGAAATAATCCTTATAGGCACGTTGACTAAATATGAGCTGGCACTTCTTTCAAACAATCAAAATGAGAACATGGTAGAGTATAATAGAAGTGTTTTCTTTAGGGATCGAGCTTCAAAAGTGCAAGCCCTCGTGGCTCAGCATTTAAATACGAGTACACTTGCTTTTGAAAGTGTGACTGTTAATGTTGGCACTGACCAGTGCACCATTAGGTTCATTCGACAGACCCGTTCATAAAATGCTGATTTTCATCATAATGTCAGGGTAAATTGATGATATAAAAAGACTGTAAAACGGAGTTGAAATCCAACTCCGTTTTACTTTTTTATCTTTAACAGGTTTGTGCTATAATGGGGAGAAAAGATTTTAGACTCGGGTATGTTTTAACGTTTTCGCCGGGGTCATGTGCATCAATTATGAGGTGACAGCATGGATTTTAAAAATGCATTTTCCATGTCGGAAGACATGCAGAAGAAAGAACTCAATCCGGGACAGGTTCTTGTACTCGGCTTTGCATCAGTTATACTAATCGGGGCTATACTGCTCAACTTGCCTATAGCCACTCAAAGTGGGCAGTCTGTGGGCTTTGTCAATGCCATATTCACGGCAACGTCTGCAGTTTGCGTAACAGGGCTTGTGGTGGTTGATACAGGCACCTACTGGACTGTTTTTGGAAAGTCAGTCATACTGCTTCTTATTCAAATTGGTGGATTGGGCTTTATGACCATGGCCACCAGTATGGCCTTTTTAATGGGCAAACGAATATCACTGCGTAGTCGTATAATCATGCAGGAAGCCCTCAATCAGTTTACGATTTCTGGGATCGTCCGACTGACAAAATACATAATCTATACAACCCTTATTATTGAAGGTGTTGGTGCCATACTGCTTGGCTTTAAATTCGTACCTGAGTACGGCTGGAGCACTGGGGTTTTCTACAGCGTATTCCACTCCATATCAGCCTTTTGTAATGCAGGATTCGATTTGATCGGTCATGGACGAAGTTTAACGCCGTTTGTGGGCAGTCCCCTTGTCAATTTTACAATCGTCATGCTAATAACAGTTGGGGGCATAGGCTTCTCTGTTATTATTGATATGTTCCAACGAGCAACTGGAAAGAGTAGAATGCTCTCTTTACATACAAAGTTTGTGCTTCTCGTTTCAGGCATCTTGGTTTTATCGGCATTTGTTTTAATGTTCATATTTGAGTTTAACAATCCTGAGACGATTGGGAACCTTGACCTGGGTGACAAGGCGCTTGCCTCCCTATTTCATGCAGTGACACCAAGGACAGCAGGCTTTAATACCCTGCCTATGGATAAGTTGACCATGCCAACAAAGTTCTTGACCATTATTCACATGTTTATAGGTGGATCACCAGGCTCGACCGCGGGTGGGGTTAAGACCACAACAATGGGCCTTGTTATTCTCCTGGTTATATCTGTTATTACAGGTAAGGAGGACATCGAGTTTAGTAGGAGACGGTTTCAGACAGCAACTGTGATGAGGGCTCTGGCTATTTTAGGCATTGGTCTGTTTATTGTTTTGACTGTGACCCTATTTTTAAGTTTCACAGAACAAGGGCTAAGTTTTATGGATATTTTCTTCGAATCTATTTCTGCCTTTGGTACGGTTGGACTCTCACTTGGTATCACATCAAAACTTAGTTTTGCTGGAAAAATTATAATTACAATAACAATGTTTTTTGGGCGGCTGGGACCATTGACAATTGCAATGGCACTGGCTAGAAGACAACTCAAAAAGCCTTTATATAGGTATCCTGAAGGCCGCATAATGGTTGGATAAGATTTGACAGGAGTGAAAGTAATATGAAAAAGCAATTTGTAGCCATTGGCTGTGGACGTTTTGGTTCAAGTGTGGCACTGAAACTCATGGAACTTGATTATGAAGTTATGGTCGTTGATAAAAGTGAAGAAACCATTCAAAATATTGCTGATAAAGTAACGTATGCGGTCCAGGCAGATGCGACTGATGAAAACACAATAAAGTCACTGGGCATTCGTAACTTCGATGTTGCCATTATTTCAATAGGTGCGGATATTCAGTCATCAATCCTTGTGACTCTTATGGCAAAAGAGCTGGGTGTGAAGTTTGTTGTTGCCAAAGCTCAAAACGAGTTGCACGGCAAGGTTCTTTATAAAATTGGCGCTGACAGGGTGGTTTTCCCAGAACGTGAAATGGGCATTCGTATCGCTAAAAATCTGGTATCAGACAATATTCTAGACTATATTGAACTTGCGCCTGACTATTCCATTATGGAAGTGGTTGCCCTACCGGAATGGCTGGGGAAAACCCTTAAGGAAATCAACATGCGTTCTTCTTATGGCATCAACGTTATGGCCATCAAACACGGCATGGACATAAACATTGCTGTTGGCCCAGACGATCAAATCAAAGAGGGCGATGTGCTTGTTGTTATTGGGCACAATGACGATCTCAAAAAGATAGAAAAAGAATAGGTGTAGGCAATGATCACATCTGCACAAAATAAATTAATTAAAGAAGTCAAAGCCCTTGCACGAAAACGCGAAAGAACAAAGACGGGACTTTTTGTCGCAGAAGGGCTACGATTTGTGAAATCAGCCATAGATGTGAATGCGGAAATTGAATATATTCTATATTCCGAATCCATCTATAGGACGGATGAAGGCAGTCAGTTAGTGAAAAATCTTGAATCCACTCATAAGAAAGTGATGGAAATTGATGAAAAGCTAATGATTGAACTATCAGACACACAGTCACCACAGGGAATTATAGCTCTTGTGAAACAACCCAAGTACACTTGGGAAAATATACTCAAGAAAAATGGTTTTATCATAATACTTGATAGATTACAGGACCCAGGTAACCTGGGAACAATTATTAGAACAGCTGATGCAGCTGGGGCAGATGGCATGATCCTGACAAAGGGGTCAGTGGATGTATACAATCCAAAAGTCCTGCGTTCTACAATGGGATCTATATTTGAGTTGCCAGTTCTTGAAGGTCTGGTTTGGGATGAAATCGAAACTGTCCTCACAGAAAACAATTACAATCTCTATGCGACGGCCCTTGAAGACAGTGTGGATTATGATGCACCGGATTATAAACAGGCATCGGCCCTCATTATTGGCAATGAAGCCAACGGTATATCGAGTCAAATACTAGATGCAGTTAAAACCAAGGTTAAAATACCTATAGTGGGTTCAGCAGAGTCACTCAATGCAGGTGTTGCAGCGGCTGTCATGATGTATGAAGTCCTCAGGCAAAGACGAAATAAATAGCTGAGTGTATCAGTTTAATAGAAAATAGTCATATTAGAATGCCCCTTGGTCACGCCCAAGGGGTATTTTTATTAGATGCTTTTTAATGATAGATCACTCAAAACTGTTTAGAGATGGAGAGTGTTTATGTTTTGACCAGGTGATTATAGAGAGCAGCAATAAATATCGGTTTGTATATTCTTCACAATTAGAAGTAAATGGATTGTTTGGATTTTATATATTTCTTAGGCATTATATAAAAAATAATGCAATTAATAATATCAGTGACTTTAGTCCCTATATTAAGTGAACCATTCCTCTTATAATATATTTCGGAAGTCGTAAAAAAAGGATATGTAAAAGGGGACTAAAACAATGCGAAGAAAACTTGCGGTACTGCTCTGTTTAATGATGATATTGCAGAGTGTGGCTTTTGGGAGTTTTGCAACCGACCAAGTGGTGAATGAAACCAATGGGACACAGGTGCAAACACAAAATGTAACAAATATGGATGCTATGAAAATGCTTATTGATTACATTGGTGTCGATTTTTTTACTATGGGCAAGGATGAAATTGTAGAAGAGGGATCAATTAAGGATAAGTTTCAGAAAATGATTGTCAGTCCGAATGAACCTGTTTCAAATTATGATATGGTTAACCTACTGGCAGACATTGTTGATGTAAAAGAACGCAAAAGTATTGAAGATGATAAAAAGGGTAAAAAGTCCAATGTGGATCTAAATTCCAATATAATGACGTTTTTTGAGCTAGACTACCTTCCAAGCAAGGACAACTTTAAACCATCAGAAGATTTAACAGCAGACAACTTAAATACAATGATGGATAAGATGCTTGGCTATGTTGTCAAAACACAAGAAGACCTAGATAATATGCCTGAAGATGTGAAGCGTATTACTATTATAAATTCAGGTCTTACAATAGAAAACAAAACCATCAATGGTGATGTTTTCGTCTCGCCAAAGGCCAAAGAAGGCGTTGTTTTTGAAAACACAAAGATCAACGGTGCCCTTGAAATTGCAGGTGGCAACGCGTCTTCACCTGTTGTTCTAAATAATACAGAGGTTGAAAATATCACTTTGGTTCAATCTATACATAAAACACAAGTACATGTCAAAGGCAATTCAAAAATCGAAAGCGTTAAGACTAAACTCGCCTCTACTATAGTTGTTGAAGGCACTTCACAAATAGAGTCTGTGGAAACACAGGGGTCAACAAGCTTACAAGTGAAAAAAAGTGTAAAAATTGACAGTCTAATAGTCAATGCTGACACTGTCATTGATACAGAAAAAGGGGCTTCTTTAGAAAGCGTTCAAGCTTCTGCCAACCTGAAAGTGGAAGGCACTGACGTCATTAAGAAAATGGAAGTTAAAGATGATGTTGTTGTGGTTAATGAAGCTGTTAAAGATGCTGCCCCGACGCCAAGCCAGGGGTCTGGTTCAAGTGGCGGGTCATCAGGCGGCAGTTCAGGTGGATCATCAAACAGAGATGATGACGATGACGACAAGGACAATGACACGAGTGATAACACTGATAAGAATACGGATGATGACTCAAATGGCGACAGCAGTGAAATTGATCTAATCAAACCTAAAATGGTTCGTGTAACCAATGAAAGACAAGGTATACTGAAGATTGAATTCAATGAGCCGATGGATTTTGATGATGAGTATTCCGAACTTGAGTATATTGCGGTTGAAGACCCTTCTGTAACAGGGTTTGCGGATATAAATTTTGTTTATGGTGACTCAGAAACCATCCTTATTGCAGATGTTGAGCATTTAGAAGGCAGTGGTCTAACTTATGAAATTGTTGGCTTTGAAAGTGTAACTGACCAGGGAGGCAACTCTGTGGATATGAGCACGACGCTGACATTTCCAACACAAGACTCTTATAACCGAGATGACTACAGACCAGTTCTTGAATCCGTGGTTCAGATCAACCCTTACATGATTCAACTCGAATTTGATACAGAAGTATATGCTGAGAATTTTGAGTACCTAAGTTTTAATGGCTACAGATATCGTTTCTACATTTACTCAGAAGGTAGCACAGCCTATATGGTTTATGCCGATGATGAAATCGTACCTTTTAATGTTGGAGACATTATTGAAGTGAGTCACTATTATATCGTTAATGACTTTGTATGGCGTGGGCCGGTTGAAGGGTACACGTATCTTGAATGGTCAAGTATGGATACAGTTGAACCAGTCCTAGATAGTGTTGAAGCTGTTAATGAATATGAAATTTCCCTAGAGTATGACGAGGTCGTCTTTGATAATGGTATTTACTCATTGGTGAATGAAAACAATGAAGTGATAGATATTGTATCAGTTGAAAAAGGTGATGGTGTGTATGAAGTGCTAATAAGGGTGAGCTATGATACACCACTTAGTGCTGACATGACCTATACTTTAACTCAGGAAACACCGGCGTTGGATTTTTATGGGAATCCTGCAGAGTCTTTTGCTAGCGTAAGTTTCGGTGGATCAGACAATGCTTTTATTAAAGATAATATAAAGGGCATTGACCAATATAAACCCCATGGGTTTGAAATCGAAACAAAGTTGTATGAACTTCCACCATCAGGTGTATACAAACTAACCAGTGGCAGTGCCATTAGCACAGATGTTATTTTTGAGCTTGATCTTGTTACTGAAGAAGATGAATATTTTGCAGAATCATACGGTGAAAAATACTTACGGGTTTCGGACTATGGCTTTATCGATGTATCTCTATATGAGTATGATGCCTTATTAGAAGATCAACTCTATACCTTTACTTATGAAGCAGCTGAAGATAGCAAATATAATGATTACACAACTGAGTTAGAAGGCTTTGTTTCTCTTATAGAACTCCTTGATATTGATCTAGAGACTGGAAAAATTGTGGTAGATACTTATATTGACCCGTCATATACTGTTGTTATATGTACAAATGACAAGTGTCGTTATCTTTCAGAAAGCGCAGTCTTAAATGAAAATACTGTATATGGTGAATTTACATCAGGCGATGTGGTATCAGTGGTTATACTGGATGAAGACTATATGATCATTGAAAGAACAGACCGCTATATAGTAAAGTAATCCATCTTAAGATTGTAATACATCACCCCCTATGCTATAATACCTACTATAAAATGCATAGGCATAAGACTTAATCAGCTACGATTGAGGAAAGTAGGCAAAATGGTGCTTTGAAGAGAGTGAATGGTTGGTGAGAATTCACAGGCAAGGTTTGCTGAAGTTCCCTCATGAGCTACAGGGGTGAAAAGTGAGTAGTCCCTGTCGGTGGTCACCGTTATATGACACACGAGAGATCGGGTTTATAAATGATAAATTCGGTAATCTGGGTGGTAACGCGGAAGCTAATAGAGCCTTCGTCCCTATTATATGGGACGGAGGCTTTTTGTGTGAAAGACTAAAGATAGAAAACATTTCGTCCCGGAATCTAAAATAGCATTGTTACTGTGGAAAGGAGTTTATGCATGAAAGATCAATTAAAGTCGCTGCTTGAAGCGGCCAAAGAAGCTGTGGGCTCATCTGAGTCTCTACAGTCTCTTGAAGACATTCGTATTAAATACCTGGGTAAAAAGGGTGAACTGACAGGCATTATGAAGCAAATGGGCAAGCTTTCTAAAGAAGAGCGCCCAGAAGTGGGTAAAATCGCCAATGAGGTTCGTTCTGAAATTGAGGCCCTTATCCTTGAAACCAAAGAAACTCTAAAGGAAAAGGCCCTAGTAAAGCAGCTTGAGGCAGAAACCATTGATGTTACAATGCCTGGCAAGGTCAATAGAGCGGGCAAGCGTCATCCCCTTAACAAGGTCCTTGACGAACTGAAAGAAAACTTTATCGGTATGGGCTTTAAAATTGCTGAAGGTCCAGAAGTGGATACGGTATACAATAACTTTGATGCCCTGAATTCTCCACAAGACCACCCTGCACGTTCAACATCTGATACATTCTACATTACAGATGACCTGCTTCTAAGAACGCACACATCTCCTGTTCAGATTAGAACCATGAAGAAAATGAAACCGCCAATCAAGATCATTTCACCAGGGCGCTGTTTCCGTTTTGATGAGCTGGATGCTACCCATTCTCCAATGTTCCACCAATTAGAGGGCTTAGTGGTTGGTGAAGGCATTACAATGGCAGATCTTAAAGGAACGCTGGACATGATTGCCAAGCGTATTTTTGGCAGCAACACACAGACTAAGTTCCGCCCACACCATTTCCCATTCACAGAGCCAAGTGCTGAAGTGGATGTAACATGCTTTAAGTGTGGTGGTGAAGGTTGTCGTGTATGTAGTGGAACAGGTTGGATTGAAATTCTAGGCTGTGGCATGGTTCACCCTCATGTTCTTTCTGAGTGCGGTATTGATCCAGAAGTTTATTCAGGATTTGCATTTGGTATGGGCGTCGACCGCATCACGATGTTGAAGCTTGAAATTGATGACATTCGTCACTTCTTCGACAACGATATGCGTTTCATCGACCAATTTTAGAATAGGAGGGATTTAACATGTTAGTACCAGTTAATTGGCTAAAAAAATATGTAAATATAGATGACATTGAAATTAAGACACTGGAAGAGCGTCTTATCATGTCCGGTTCAAACACTGAAACAGTTGAAGCTGTTGCAGGACAAATCAACAAAATTGTTGTGGGCAAGTGCCTTTCAAGAGAGAAGCATCCGGACGCAGACAAGTTGCTCGTTCTTCAAGTGGATATCGGTGAAGAAGAGCCCATTCAAATTGTAACGGCGGCACAGAATGTCTATCCTGACAACTATATTCCTGTGGCCCTTCACAAGTCAACGCTTCATGATGGCACAAAAATCAAAAAAGGCAAGCTAAGAGGTGTTGTATCAAACGGCATGTTCTGCTCCCTTGAAGAAGTGGGATTTGAAAAGAAAGTGATTCAAAAAGAGTATGCAGACGGCATTTACATCCTTCAAGGCACGCCTGAATTGGGTGCAGATATTAAAGATGTTCTTGACTTAAATGACCATATTATCGAGTTTGAAATCACACCAAATCGACCAGATTGCCTGAGTATTCTCGGTATGGCTCGTGAAACTGCGGCAACTTTTGATAGAGAGTTAACTATGCCGGACACGTCCATTGAAAATGAAGTGGACGATGTGAATGACTATGCGAAAATTGAAATTCAAGATGCGGACCTATGTCCACGCTTTGGAGCAAGAGTCGTTAAAAATGTTAAAATTGGACCATCTCCAACTTGGCTTCAACTTGCAGTTATGAAAGCGGGCATGCGTCCAGTCAATAACATTGTTGATATTACAAACTTTGTTCTTCTAGAGTATGGCCAACCAATTCATGCCTATGACCTTGAAACCTTAGAAGGTAGAAAACTCATCGCCCGTCGCGCTGTGGCGGACGAAATTCTGGTAACGCTTGATGAAGAAGAACGCAAGCTGACTGAAGACATGCTTGTTATTGCTGATGAAAAACAAGCGGTTGGCCTCGCTGGTATTATGGGTGGCGCTGACACAGAAATTAAAGATGATACAAAAACAATTCTTATTGAAGTGGCAAACTTCTTTAAGTCAAATATCAGAAAAACATCACGGGATTTAGCTCTTCGTTCAGAGGCGTCTTCAAGATTTGAAAAAGGTGTTTCCCCTGAGTACATTCCTGAAGTCCTAGACCGCGTTTGTCACCTTATTGAGAAAATTGGTGCGGGCACAGTCGTTAAGGGTATGATTGACGTGTATCCACAACCAAAGGAAGCCAAAGAAATTCTGGTTCGTCCTGAGCGCGTTACAGGTCTTCTAGGCGTGGATCTTAGCACAGATGAAATCACTGCAATTCTTAATAAGCTTCAAATCAAAACTGAAATGAAAGACGGTAAAATTGCATGTCTACCACCAGCGTTTAGACTGGATCTTATTGAGGAAATTGATTTTGTAGAAGAGGTTGCAAGAATTTATGGCTATGATGTTATTGAAGCAACACTTCCTGCTGACTCGGAGTGGGGTGCAAAAACAAATGGTCAAATTATTGAAGATATTGCTAAAGATGCCCTTTGCGAAGTGGGAATGAATGAAATTCTAACGTACTCATTTGTGAGTCCGAGCCAGTATGATAAACTTTGTTTACCAGTAGACTCTATGCTTAGAAATGCTGTTATGCTTAAAAACCCTCTGGGCGAAGAGTATTCAACAATGCGTACCACTCTAAATGCGAATATGCTTGAGGTGCTTTCAAAGAACTACAACAGATCTGTTGAAAGCGCTGTGGCTTTTGAAATTGGTAACCTATTCTTCCCAAGAGAAATGCCTGTGGAGAACCTTCCAATCGAGAAAAAACAGCTTTGTCTAGGCGCATATGGACCAGGAGAAGACTTCTTCAGTCTGAAGGGCAGAGTGGATGAACTTCTTTCTGTACTGGGCATTAAGGGTGTGGCTTACCACAAGGAGTCCAATCACCCAACCTACCACCCAGGTCGTTGTGCAACACTGGTTTGGGGCAATCATATTCTAGGAACACTAGGTGAAGTGCATCCGAAGGTTCTTGAAAATTACAGCATTGATACCAAAACATACTTGGCTGATATTGATTTTAATATTCTTCTTCAGCTGACAAGACTGGATAGAACCTATACGCCACTGCCTAAATACCCAGCAAGCACACGAGGCATCGCTCTTCTTGTTGAGAAAACTGTGGAATCAGGCAAGATCATGTCTGTCATTGAAGAAAACGGCACTGAAATATTAGAGTCGGTCAAACTGTTTGATGTTTATGAAGGCGAGCAAATTGAAGCGGGGTATAAGTCAATGGCCTATGCATTAAGCTTCAGAAGCCTTGAGCGGACATTAACAGATGATGAAGTTAATGCAGTGTATGATAAGATCCTGGAAGCTCTTAAGTCGGAAACAGGCGCGGAACTTCGATAATTTTTCTTAGGAATAAGAAGGAAAACGCCACCAGACGGCGAATATATTGACCTAGGGATAACTGTCAATGCATAAGGATGACATTATGTAGGATCAAGAAGGGGCTGTTCATAGGTGACCGTTAAAAATAAAGTGATTGTGCGTATTCTCGGTCAGGAGTATACCATCCGAAGTGATGAGTCCCGAGAGTTTGTGCAAAAAGTAGCCAATCTAATCGATGACAAGATGCGGGCTATTTATGAAAAAAATAAAAAATTCAGTACGTCTTGGATTGCAGTGCTAACAGCGCTCAATGTCGGTGATGATTATTTGAAGCTCGAGCAGGAAAAGGAGCAACTTCTTTATCGTCTTGAAAACCCTGAAGGGGAACTCAAGACAATGAAAGATTGTCTGATTCGCCTTCAGAATGAGCTTAAAGAAAAGAGTGAAGCCCACAATTCGGTTGAAAGTGAGTTCAACAAGCTTGTTGAAAACACAGCCACTTATGAGCATTCCCTCCTAGAACTCAGGAAAGAAGTAGACCGAGTTTGCAGTGAACTGGCTCAAAAAGATCAGATGCTTCAACTGGCCGAGAACAAGGCTGAATCCTTTGAAAAATCACTGAAAGAAAAAGATGTGGAAATCGAAATGCTACGTTCCAAATTAGCTGAAGCGGAATCAGAACGTGATGCTTCTCGTCTGGAACTCAGTGAGTTCATTGAGACATTTGATTCATCAAACTAATTAAAACAAGACATATAATAATAACACTGAAAATGCCCGCTTGATGAACGTATTTTATATACGTGATTTAAGCGGGTTTTTGGTGTAAGGCACTTCTTTGTCACAAAACATTACAAAAAGTTGAACGATTATTACGACTTGGTTTCGAAAGATTATATGCAATAGCCATGACAAAGAACCTATGATATTATAGGTTAGGCGCATGCAAAAATATTTTAGGATCAACGTTAGACCCTATATAGAGATTTAGTGTTCGAGTGAAGATGTTCTATATAGGGTGTAACGTTGAACGAAATTTGCAATTTTGCAAGCGCCGAATCTTATTAATCCGAGTTTACAAGATTCTTGGGTGATCTGGAGGAATATATGAATAAAATAGAGTTACTGGCACCAGTTGGTACAAAGGAAGCCCTCGTTGCGGCTGTTTTTAATGGGGCAGATGCCGTGTATTTGGCTGGAAAGTCATTTGGCGCTCGTAAGTTTGCAGCAAATTTTGATCGAGAGGCCTTGAAGGAGGCCGTGATATTTTGTCACAGACATGGTGTCTCAGTTTTTGTGACTGTTAATACCCTTGTTGCCGATTTTGAACTGGAAGATTTGGATGACTACATAGACTTCTTGTATAAGTCTGATGTGGATGCAATCATTGTTCAGGATTTTGGTGTCTTAGGACGTGTTAAAGACCGTTATCCTGATTTTGAAATACACGCATCCACACAAATGACAGCCCACAGCACAGAAGATATACAATATTTGAAATCTAAAGGTGTATCAAGGGTCGTCCTGCCGCGTGAAATGAATGTGCTGGAGATTGAGTCTATTCGTGAGAACACAGATCTTGATTTTGAGTGCTTTGTTCATGGTGCGCTTTGCATTTCCTATTCTGGACAATGTTTAATGTCCAGCATGATAGGAGGCCGAAGTGGCAATCGGGGAAGCTGTGCACAGTCTTGTCGTCAAGTTTACACCTTGGTGGATGTCGATGAGGAGCTGACACAGAAGCACGACGGTGGGAAGTATTTGCTAAGCCCCAAAGACTTGAGAGCCCTTGAAGAGATACCGGCACTGATCAAGGCTGGGGTTAATTCTTTCAAGATAGAAGGACGGATGAAAAGACCTGAATATGCGGCTATTGTGGTGAGAGCATATAGACAGGCCATTGATGCTGCCTTAAAGGGCCAAGTGCTTGATATTGACAAGTTGAAAAAAGAAACAGCCGATATTTTTACAAGAGGTTTTACGAAAGGTCATCTTTTTTCAGGGGAATCAAGAGACAGAATGAATCCTTTCTGGCCAGGCAATAACGGGGTAAAAGTGGCCGAGGTCAAGCAATATGATAAAGATAGGAAGCGCATGACCATTCAAATAAATGAAAGGCTTCATGTAGGGGACGAAATTCAAATAAGGCGGGGCAACACGTCTGTTGGCGCCCGCGTAGAGTTTATTGAAATAGGCCGCGCCAGAGTTAAAGAAGCTGAGGCTGGACAGGATATTGTCATGAATATGCAGTATCCTGTCAAGACAGGTGAGATTATTTTTAGAACTGTCAATGATGCCCTTTTGAAAGAGGCACGACAGTCCTATGCCCGTCAGGTTCAGCGTGTGGCTGTTACAATTGAAATGCAGATTAAGCAAAATGAGCCGATGACCCTGACCCTAATCGACGAAGACGGTCATAGGGGTTGTGCAAAAGGCCAAGTGCCTGAAGCGGCCATGAATAGACCACTTGATAAAGAACGGGTTGAAAAACAAATATTAAAGCTAGGGGATTCTCCCTACCACTGCGTGGGTCTGAATCTTGATCTTGATGATGGACTGGCTGTGCCAATGAAAAGTATAAACGCCCTTAGACGTGAGGCTGTTGAAAGCCTAGATGATGTCCGCTCTATTCGCTATAAGGATAGGGCGCATGTGGCACCAATCATCAGGGATCAAGTGCATGAGATTGATCCGCAAGAAGATGACCAAAATCACGCCTTTCCTAAGTTCAGGGCACAAGTTCGTACACTTGACCAACTTAGGGCAGCCCTTGACACAGGGGTTGATGGGATCATGGTTTCCACACTTGAAATGCTTGAAATTGCCCTTGGTGAAACAGAGGAGATTGAATGTCCAATTATTTTTGCTCCTGGGCGAATTGTACGGGATTTTGAATATGATATGTTTAGGGACAACCTTGACTTACTCCGCCAAGCATCAGGGCTTTGGGCTGGAACATACGGTCTGATTGAATGGGGTCGAAAGCACGATATTCCTGTGATTGGCATTGACCAAGGGCTGAATGTTTTTAACACGGACGCTGTGAATATGCACAAAGATCATGCTGATGTAATGACCTTATCGCCTGAAATGACCATGTATCAAATAAAGAATTTAAGCGCTGAGGGCTCTCAACTGGAGGCTTTGGTGTATGGCCGACAAACAGTTATGGTTACGGAATATTGTCCAATATCTGCAGCGCTTGCCAATGGGCATATTGATTGTGGTCTATGCGAAAAGAAAAATTATGGGTTACAAGATAAAAAAGGGGCTATATTCCCTGTGCTAAGAGCCACGAAAACGTGTCGTACAGAAATTCTTAACAGTAAAATACTATTTGTACCAGAAGAGCTAGAGACACTTTACGATAATGGGGTACATCATTATAGAATGGTGTTCACACTTGAAGATAGAGAAGACACAGAGACGGCGATCCTTCTATTTAAAAGGACAATGGATCATGACTTAACAGAAGAAGATGAAAAGGCAAGAAACCGATTTGTAAGTAAGGGTCTAACAAGGGGGCATTACTTCAGAGGTGTTTTCGCCGACGATTAGAGGTGAATGATATGAATTCAAAATCACTTAGGGTGTTGGAATACGAAAAAATCAAAGAAATGCTTCGTAAAGAAGCGGGATCTGTCCTAGGCAAGGGAATCGTTGATGAACTTGAACCTTCAAGTGAAATTACTGAAGTAAAATACATGCAAGGGCAAACATCAGAGGCCTTTAGTCTCTTAATGAAGCATACCCAGTTTCCTATGGGACGTGTTCACGACCTATCATCCCATGTGCGTGTGGCAGAAATTGGATCTTTTTTATACCCGGCACAACTGCTAGAAGTCTGTGATTCATTAAGAAGTGCCAGACGGATGAAAAATTTTATTTCCAAACAAAGAGAAGAAATTGAAGGTGGACTTCCTATTTTAGGCGAGTATGCGGATTTTCTTACAAATCTAAAGCCTATTGAAGATGCTATTGAAAATGCCATATCAGGTGAAAATGAAGTGTCGGACAATGCCAGTCCTGCTCTTAGAAAAGTACGTAGAGACATTGAAAATAAAAACGCTAATATTAGAAAGAAATTAGATTCTATTATTCATGCAGCTCAAAATCAAAAATACCTGCAGGATGCCATTGTAACCATCCGCCAGGATAGATTTGTTGTGCCGGTCAAGTCGGAATATAAGAATATGATTAAGGGACTTGTACATGATCAGTCTTCAAGCGGAGCCACTCTATATATAGAACCCATGGCTGTCGTGGAACTCAACAACCAACTTAAGGAACTAAAACTTGATGAGAAAAAGGAAATAGAGCGTATACTCCTTGAACTTACAGGGACAGTAGGCGCTTTCGCAGACGAGGTTAGGACAAATCAAAAGTATTTGTCCATCTTGGATTTTATTGTGGCTAAGGCAAAACTAGCTCTAAAAATGAACGCTGTGGAACCAAAACTCAATGACAAGGGTGCCCTGCATATTAAGAATGGACGCCATCCCCTCCTTGATGCCAAAACGGTTGTACCATCTAATGTTTGGATAGGCAAAGAGTTCACCTCCCTTCTTATTACAGGTCCAAATACTGGCGGTAAGACAGTCACACTTAAAACTGTGGGACTTCTATCCCTTATGACCCAGTCCGGCCTCCATATTCCTGCGGATTTCGGAACAGAAATGGCTGTCTTTGACAGCATTTACGCTGATATTGGTGATGAGCAGAGTATTGAGCAGAGTTTATCGACATTTTCTTCGCATATGACAAATATTGTTGATATTCTGGAGAATGTGACTGAAAAGTCTCTGGTCTTATTTGATGAGCTTGGAGCAGGTACTGACCCTGCTGAAGGGGCGGCGCTTGCCATGGCCATACTCACAAAGCTCTATGAAAGAAAGATAAGAACCATTGCAACCACACATTATTCTGAACTCAAGCAGTTTGCTCTGGTACACGATGGTATGGAAAACGCATCAGTTGAGTTTGATGTTGAGACACTTAGTCCGACGTATAAGTTGCTTATTGGTGTACCAGGCAAATCAAATGCTTTTGAAATCTCCATGAAATTGGGCTTGTCTAAAGATGTGATTCAATCTGCTAGGGCGCTTGTTAAGCAAGATGATATTGAGTTTGAAGAAGTTTTGACATCTATTGAGGAAAAAAGAAAAACAGCAGAATCTGAAAGGGATGAGGCCATCAGGCTTCGTCTTGATATAGAAAAACTCAAAAAGCGACTTGAAGAAAAAGAGGATCGTATATCAACACAAAGGGACAAGATGCTCTCTGAAGCTAAAGCAGAAGCGAGGGCCATACTTAAAAAAGCTAAAGAAGAGTCAGAAGAGGTTATCAAAGAACTTCGTGGATTGAATAAATCTCAGGGCAAGGAAAACAATAAGAAAATCGAAAAAATGCGGCGTAAACTTAGAGACAATCTTGACGATGTTGCCGCAGCTGCCATTGCTGAACCAGATCAAGATGTCTATAGGAAGATCCCGAAGGACTTAAAGCTTGGACAAACAGTAAAGGTTGTCACCCTAGGTCAAAAAGGCAGTGTAGTAACTCTGCCAGATGATGGTGGTGAGCTCACTGTACAGATTGGCATTATGAAAATGAAAGTTAATGTTAAGAACCTCGTGCTTGTAGATGAAGAAGCATCAAAAGAAGCTCCCCTCGCCCACAAAAGGGCAAGGGGAAAAGAGCGTCAGTTTGTGTCGGCAACCAAGCACATGTCTACAGAAATTGACCTGCGTGGCAAAACTTTAGATGAAGCAGAATACGAACTGGACAAGTATTTAGATGATGCCTGCCTTGCCAATTTAGAGTCAGTGCGTGTTATTCATGGAAAGGGCACTGGTGCCCTACGTACAGGTCTTCGGGAATTTTTTAAACACCATCATCATGTTAGCAGTTATTCTGAAGCGCCTCTAAATCAAGGTGGATCAGGTGTCACAATTGTTGAACTTAAATAGATTGAGACTCATATCTAAAAACTATGTTTTTTTATGGGTGTTGTTTTTACCACAGTGGCTTTGAAAGGAACAAAAATGATTCTAGTCAGTGCGTGTTTAATTGGCATGTCATGCAGGTACGATGGTTCAGATAATAAAAATGAGAAGGTCTTAAAGTATCTTGAAGGCAAGACTTGGATGCCTGTTTGCCCAGAACAAATGGGTGGCCTAAAAACCCCAAGAGATCCAGCTGAAATCATCAAGGATCGGGTTGTTACAAAATCAGGTCAGGATGTTACAGCTGAGTTTGTTCGAGGTGCTGATGAGGTGGCTCGACTGGCTCGTATGGTTGGAGCAAATAAGGCTATATTGAAGAGCCGGTCCCCTTCTTGCGGGTCAGGACATATATATGATGGCAGCTTTTCAAAGCGTCTTATAGCTGGTGATGGGCTTACAACAAGGGCACTTATGAAAATGAATCTTCTTGTTCAATCTGAAGAAGACTTATAAAGTTAAAGGGCTATAGATTTAAATATAAAACCCCTCTGAAGAATGTTTTAATACAAGCATCCTTCAGAGGGGTTTTTAAATAATTTTGAGCCTGCTTTTAAGCGTCTTATAAATTGAGTTTGGAATAGTTTTAAGGAACCACTAGCGTGTAACATATTTTATAAATTCATAAGGGTGTATAAGAACATCCTTGTTCGGAATGGATGCAATATGTTTTGCTCCCCATCCTGCAACCATAAAATCAACCCCGGCCTTGTCAGCACAGGCACTATCATACGGTGTGTCCCCAATATAAACAGTTTCACTGGCTTTGGCCTGCGTTTTGTCCATATAATAAAGTAGGGGATCGGCTTGTGGTTTGTGCTTCTCAGTTCGATCAGCAGTGACGATACAGTCAAAGTATGGTTTAAGTGTGTTAAAGAGTGGGTCAGAGTCACATTCGCTGTCTCTTCGTGATGTAACAATGCCGAGTTTATGTCCCATTTCCCTTAAAGTCGTAACCAGTTTAAGAATGCCTTCGTATATTGAATTGAGATGGGCATGTTCCTTTATGCCAACTTGCCACTTATCTAGGGCTTTGCTGGGATTGTTTAAGTCAAATTTTACAATAGAATATGACCCAGGCACCCCTAGAACAAAATCGAGCTCATACATCTCGTAAGTTTTCCCTGTCTCCTTGAGCAATACTTTTTGAAGACTCGTTATAATGGCCTCCTCGGTGTTGATCAAAGTGCCGTCAACATCAAATACAATGTGCTTGTACATATTTTTCACTCCTTAGATTTCATCTTTTAATGGGATCATATCATGAAAAACAGCAAAAAACAATTATAAAAATGCACAAAACAGCACAGAATGATACAAAACATGAATATAAGAGCAATGTATAGGCTTCTGAATAAAAGATTGACAAAATATAGGCAAGGAAGTGCATTTTTTTATTGAAAACATGCAAAGAACAGCATATCCTTAAAGAAAGGGGGCGTAATCATGTTTAATAATGAAAGACAAAATAAAATACTTGAAACACTGGAAAGTGATGGACGAGTAGAAGTGGCTGGATTGAGTGATCGCTTTGGAGTGTCTGTTGATACAATCAGAAGGGATTTAAAAAGGCTTGAGGAAGAAGGCTTGCTCAAGAGGACTCATGGTGGAGCGGTAAGAGTGAAGCCAAGAGGTGATGTCCACAGCTATGCCACACGCAAAAGAATCTATTCTAAAGAAAAAATGACAATTGCATCTTGTGCTGCTGGCTACATCAATGATCATGATTCACTTTTAATCGACGGATCGACAACATTGAGTGCCTTGGTGCCTCTGCTTGAAAATAAGAAGAATCTGAAAGTTTTTACGAACAATATCCAAATAGCTTCAGAACTCATTCAAGTCAATAGTGGTATTAAAGTTTTTATAATTGGTGGTTTACTGGACAATCAGCATGGCACAGCTGTAAGTCATGATGCCGTCTCTTTTATAGAGAAACTCCGTGTGAATAAGGTGCTGATTGGATCGTGTGCTATTTCACCGGAAAGGGGCTTGAGTTCATCTGAAATGGATGACACAGCCATAAAAAAGGCCATGCTAAAAGCAGGGGAAGAAATATTCATTTTGGCGGATCACACGAAGTTTACGAGAGAGTCTTTAATGAAGGTTGCAGCTCTTTTGCCAAAATACAAAATAGTGACAGACCATCATTTGAAGGAAGTCTATCCAGAAATCTATATGAGACTTGTGGAAACGGGTTGCCAAGTAATCATTGCAAAGTGACCGGAATCTAATTAATAGGTGATATAAAGGGTATAAGTACTTAGGTTGTAAATTATTTGCTTGGAGGGGTTTATGGATAGTAACTGGAAAAGCGGGTTGAATAGAAAAATTGCAGCACGCATCACCTCCGTTAGTGTTTTTGTCTTGCTCATAATTTTGTCGTATGCATTGATCAATAGCTATACCAACAGATTAGCGGCAAACGAACGGTATGAAGTGTCTTTAAAGTATCATAATTTGGTGGATGAACTACAGAATTTCACCAATCAGAATATAAGTTTGTTATCAGGGTTTTCTGCATATATTCAAATGAAAGATGATTTTACCGATGACGACATCAATATTTATCTTGATTTTCTTTTAAGAGATCGAATGGATCAAATAAGAAATGTGGGCATATTCAAAGACACAACAATTTTTTGGATGTATCCTTTAGAGGGCAATGAGTCGGCTATTGGCGTGGACTTTTCTAAAGTGCCAGGGCAGGCTGAACAATTAAAAAAGGTTAAAGAAACCTTACAACCGCTATTTGTTGGTCCGGTCGATCTTGTCCAAGGCGGAGTGGGTTTTATTGTTCGGGTGCCACTGATCAAAAATGATGCTTACTGGGGCATGGTAAGTATTGTTTTGAAGGCTGATCAAGCCTTTGGCTTTATTGAAGATCATGAGCTGGAAAATCGAGTGATCTATTTAATCACACAACCTGATGCGCCTGAGAATGTTGTATATGGTGACAAGAAGGTTTTGGGTATGAAACCGCTTAAGTTTACAACAAAGGCTTCCATTGGTGGGTGGGATGTTTATATAGCCCCGAAAAATGGATGGAATAACTACAGGTCCTACTATATGATCACTATTTTAGTTAGCATTCTATTTGGTCTTATCTTAGCCCGTTTTATATATAAATATATAACGAATTTTGATGTTGTTTTAAAAGACAAAATTGAACTTGAAAAGAAATTCATTCTTGATCGATTCACTAAAATTTATACAAGGGAGTATTTTCACTTAAGGGTCCAAGAGGAGTTTAGCCTGTCTCATAGAAGAAAATATCCAATTTCTATGGTTTATTTTGATCTTGATCATTTTAAAGAAGTCAATGACAATTACGGTCACTTCACAGGTGATAAAGTTCTGCTTGAAGTGGTTGATATCGTTAAAAAGATCATAAGATATGAAGATGTTTTCTCCCGTTGGGGAGGCGATGAATTCATCTTGCTTTTACCCCATACAGATTTGAAAGGCGCCGCGCTGATTTCTGAAAGAATTCGAGAGGGCATTGAATCAAACGAACTCAATCAAAAATATGGCGTGACAGCCAGCGTGGGATGTTCACAGTGGGTGGAATGTGAGTATATGGAGTCCTGGTTTTCAAGGACGGACAAGGCCCTATACACCTCTAAAAATACAGGTAAAAACAAGGTGACTGTTAATGACCATCTAAAGGAAGTTCGAATTTTAGTGAAGATGCAGTGGAACACAGACTGGAACAGTGGTCATGATGGTATAGATAGGGAACATCAAATGCTCCTAGACAGGTGTAATTCTATTATTGAAAGATCCCTTAGCCACAGTAATTTCAATGAAACAGTTCGAAATGTTGAGACCTTTATTCATGAGATGGAGATACACTTCAAAAACGAAATAGAGATCCTTCAGTCGTGTGCCTATCCTAATGTGGAGACACATATCAGAATACACGAGCAACTCATTGAGCAATCAAAAGAAGTTTTACAAAACACAGTTGATGAAAGAATCACCACTTTGGAATTGATGGATTTTCTTATTGGTGTTGTTATGCAAGAACATATACAAGAAGAAGATCGGAAGTATTTTAACTGTCTAAAAGCCTTTTAATATCTCCTTAAAATATTTATAGAACAAAAAAACCGTTAAGTGATGTCATAAAAATATCACTTAACGGTTTTTATTATTGATTTTTAGAGCCTTCATTTCTTTCAATGGCATCTTTGAGAACTCTTATATTATATTCTAAACTCTCATTGCCTGGATCTTTTTCAAGACCGCTTTCATAGTATTCTAAGGCCCGTTTGTAGTTTAATTGTTCAATCATTTCGTCTGCCTTGTAGAAATCATAGACCCAACTGCTTTTAAAATGCGGCACACCCCAGACCAAGCTGAAGGCTATGAGGACCACAACCACTGCTTGGGCAATCATATGCTTTGCTTTAAAAGGACTCTGGTTTTTCAGTCCAACGGACCAAGCGGCAAGGTAGCCACCAACAAGTCCGGCGAGGTGGGCTGCGTTGTCAATGTTTGGAACAATAAAACCTATGACAAGGTTAATACCAATGAGGGACAAGACATCCGTACCATATATTCGCTTGTATAGTTTTGGATTTAATGTGAGAAGATATAAGTTGGCGCCTAAAAGACCAAAAATGGCACCAGAAGCGCCAACCCCCACTCTGTAGCTGAATAAGAAACTACCCAGTGACCCGATTATGCCTGATAGGAAGTATACAATCAGGAATTTTTTCTTGCCAAAAAATATCTCAATGTCTCGACCAAAGGCCCTAAGAGCCAGACAATTAAATACAATATGCATGAGGCTTGCATGTAAGAACATGGAACTCACGAGACGGTAGTATTCACCATCGACAATATGCATGTTGGATTTTGCTCCAAAATCAATGAGTGTGTTCACTGTCATATCTGTTGAAAACCCTGGTTGATAGAAAACCATAAGCACGAACAGAAGAACGTTGATGCCAATTAGAATATATGAAATAAAAAATGGCTTTTTTACAGATGTTGCTTCCAAACAATCGCCTCCTAAATATGTCCCCAACTTCATGGGGGATTACTATAATAATAACAGATATGTTGCCTTGGGTGAGAAGATATAAGAGAAATTCAAAAAAAGTTCACATGTTATCAGCTGTATGGAAGTCAAATAGACAGACGATGAGAAGTTAGGTGATAAGATCCCATTCAATAAATAAATGACAGGAGTATGTCGTGGATGGATAAAAGAAAAAATCGAACTTGATTTTGAAAAAAACCTATGGTAAACTGTGATGAATTATATAGAGCATTTGTCTATGATGAGGAAAGTAGCTGACGGTTGAAGCAAAGCGAGCCAGGGAGGGTGTGAGCCTGGTCTGTCTAAGTGAGTGAAACGTCCCTTTGAGATTTCGACTGAAATGAGTAGGTCGAATGGTTTCCAGCCATTATCCTGGATGAGAGTGAGCTGAACTTATTTAAAGTGCAATAAGTTTAAGCTAATAAGAGTGGTAACGCGGATATTTCGTCTCTTGTTTTGTATAAGCAAAACAAGGGACTTTTTTATTTTACAGACCCTTTTAGTCATGTAAGATAGAGTGCTTTTAAACGTCTGGCTTTATAAGCACCTAATATAACAGGAGGTTTAGAAAATGATTGATTTTAAACAAACAATTGCAGAACTATTAAGTGCACATATTGATGATATGTCCACAGAAGAAATCTATGAAACGATTGAGTATCCAAAGCATGAAGATATGGGAGACTATGCCTTCCCATGCTTCAAGCTGGCAAAGGTCTTTCGCAAGGCCCCAAACATGATTTCAGCTGATCTTGTTGAGTCTATCGGAAACCATGAGTACTTTGAGAATATTGAAGCCGTAGCGGCCTACATTAACTTCAAAATTGATAAGGCCGTTTTTGCCAAGTCAGTTCTTGAAACAGTTGCCAAAGAAGGGGACGCATTTGGAGCAACAAATATTGGTGACAACAAGAATCTAATCGTTGAGTTTTCATCAGTGAATATCGCCAAGGCATTCCATATGGGTCATATCCGTTCCACGATGATAGGCAATGCCCTATACAAGATTTTTGGTTTTCTTGGTTATAATGCTATTTCAATCAATCACTTAGGGGATTATGGCACACAGTTTGGAAAAATGATTGTTGCTTATAAAATGTGGGGCGACAGAGAAGTGATTCTAAAAGACCCAGTTCGTGAACTGGTGAAATTATATGTTAAGTTCCATGACGAAGCTGAAAATGATGAGTCTCTTAATGACACAGCAAGAGAATGGTTTACTAAGCTAGAGAATGGAAATCAAGAAGCTTATGACCTGTGGGCTTGGATGAAAGAGCTGAGCTTAAAAGAGTTTGACCGCGTGTATGACTTGCTAGGCGTTCACTTTGATTCTTATGCAGGTGAGAGCTTTTATTCAGATAAAATACCGGCGGTTCTCCAGGAAATGCGTGAAAAGAATGTTATGACAAAATCAGAAGGTGCAGAAATTGTTGATTTGGAAGAATACAATATGCCACCTGCTCTTATCACGAAGAAAGACGGTTCTTCTCTATACATTACCCGTGACATTGCAGCGGCTATGTATCGAAAGAAGCATTATGATTTTGAAAAAAATATCTACGTAGTGGGCGCACCACAACAGCTTCATTTCAAGCAGTGGATGAAGATTATTGAACTAATGGGTCACGACTGGGCAAAAGACTGTGTTCATGTTGATTTTGGTACAGTTTCCCTTGAAGAAGGTTCCATGTCGACGCGTCGAGGGCGTGTTGTCTACCTTGAAGAAGTTCTTCAGAAGGCTATTGATAGCACAAAAGCTATTATTGAAGAGAAAAATCCTAACCTTGAAAATAAGGAAGAAGTGGCCAAAAAAGTGGGTGTGGGCGCTGTTGTTTATCAAGAACTATCTAACAATAGAATCAAAGACTACACATTTTCATGGGAGTCAACGCTTTCTTTTGAAGGAGAAACAGGACCGTATGTTATGTACACTCACGCTCGTTCTTGCAGCGTTCTTCGCAAAGCAGATGTTGATTTCAGTGAAGGCCTAGATTACAGTCACCTAAGCGATGATGCCTCAAAAGACGTTATCCGTCTGCTGAGTAAGTTCCCTGAGGTAGTTCTGGAAGCAGCTCGTAAGTATGAGCCATCTATGATTACACGTTATGTCACAAATCTGGCACAACGTTTTAACCGCTTCTATCATGATAATCCAATCCTAGTGGATGATGTGGAAGTGAAAAAGGCTCGTCTAGCCCTTGTTGATGCGACGCGACAAACGCTGAAAACAGGACTTGGTCTCGTTGGCCTAGCAGCACCAGAAAGAATGTAAATCACTTCTATGTGTAAACGAAAAAGAGTCTTTGATTTACAGAAAAAATGAAATGCATGGTTCAAGTAAGTATTGGCCCCAGGAAATGACTCAGTACATTTCCTGGGGCTTTTCTATTGGTCCTAGAAAGGTGCTCTGTTAAATTGAACGACTTGCAAAATTGCATTCATGAATCCTTATCATACCATATATAGAATTTCTGATTCTTAAATATCCATATATGGTATGATGAGGGTGCGAAGCTGTAATTATACAAGCGCCTGAATTACAAAAAAGCTAATAATTTCGAAAACCTAAAGGGTATAATAGATGAGACAAAGTGCTATAATGAGTTAGAGCATAAATCCTATAACACAAGTCGGAATACAGGAGGTCACATGGAATCTTTTTGTTCTACCAAATCAATTTTTAGTGGTATATCAAAAGAATATATGGAAAATGAATCCTTTCAAAAGAGATACTTTACATATAATCATAAGGACTCTAGCGCGTGGCAGGAACGTGCTAATAAGGTTCTGGAAGCAAGTTATAACAGGCAGACACTCGTAGAGGCCTTAAAGCATATAAATACGCGGTTGGATGCAGGTCCTAAGACGATAGAAAATATCGAAAAACTTGGATCAGATAAGACTTTATGTGTTGTAACAGGGCAGCAAACAGGTGTCCTCGGGGGACCTTTATATACCTTGTATAAGGCGGCGACCACGATAAAAAAAGCCAAATCTTTGACTGAAGAAATTGGATCAGAGGTTGTTCCAGTTTTCTGGCTTGCCTCAGAAGACCATGACTTTGAAGAGGTTCGACAGGCAAAGTACATAGAAAATGGAAAACTTCGGAAGAGCAAGGTGGATAAGAAGCCAGGAACAGGAAACAACAATCCCTTTAAAACTATGCACAACCACTCATATCTGAAAGAACCCCTGGGCTGGGTGGACATCAATACATCGGTAAAATCCCTAATGATAGAAGTGTCCCATGCCATGGATGACATGACATATAGGAATTGGTGTGAAGCGCTGTTTGAGGAAACCATCCATGAAGACGAGACACTCAGCGACTGGTTTGCAAGAATCTATTTAAAGATTTTTAAAAAAGAAGGGCTTATTATTATTGATCCTATGAACCCTCAAATAAGAAGCCTTGGCACCACTTTTATAAAAAAGGCTTTAAGCGGGAGCCAAGAAATCGTGGACAGTGTTGTAAGAAAAGGAACCAAACTCATGGAAGAGGGATTTACACCTCTTATTCAGCCAAGGCCAGGTGCAACAGGTCTCTATTATTTAGAACGTGGTGAACGGATCCCTATTATATTTGAAGAGGGGATGTATACAGTTCAGGAAGGGGATGCTCGCGAAGCCTTTTGCATGGATGAACTCCTTAGAATCATGGACAATCATCCGGAAGACTTTAGCACCAATGTAATTCTTCGTCCACTAATTCAAGATGTATACTTGCCAACAGTGGCATATGTGGCAGGCCCTGGTGAGGCTTCATACTATGCACAATTAAAAGAAGTTTATGAACATTTTGATATGGAAATGCCCATAATTCTTCCTAGGGAAAATTTCACCGTATGTCAAAAGAGCCTAAACTTAAAGATTGAATCTTTAGAGGTCAAAGTGGATGATATTTTAGACCGATCTCAAGAGTCTTTGGAAAAGAAAATATTAATGGAAAAAGACACCTTGGATGTGGACAGCCTATTCCAAGACTTCTCAAATAAATTTGATGATATGTACCAAGACTTGATTGATCAACTTCAACAAATAGATGATGACATTCTACCGATTACTGAAAAAAATCAAGACTTGATACATCAGCAATTTGATTATCTGAAACAAAAAAGTTATAGGTTTCACCGAAGGAACCATAAGGATACTCTTGGAGATATTAAGAAAATTTACAACTGGGTCAAGCCAAACGGAGGTTTACAAGAGCGAACCCTCAGTCTTTTAAGTGTGCTCGGCATTGCAGGTCCAGATTTTATTGACCACATCTTACATGAAATTGAGTATACATCAGACCATCGCATCATCATAGTTGATTAAGAGTCTCGCAGTTTCGAAAAACGTCTTCCAAAACAGTACGAGAAGACAATAAACAATGAATATGCAAACGTCAAAATTAGGAAGGCGTGACAGAATGAAAATAGGAATTTGTTGTTATCCATCTTATGGTGGCAGTGGGGTTGTGGCCACAGAGTTGGGCAAACATTTAGCTAGACGAGGACATGATGTGCATTTTATCTCATATGACAAACCCTTTCGCCTAGAGGACTATCAAGAGAATGTGCACTTTCATGGGGTGGACACAGCCAACTATCCGGTTTTTAAACACCCACCCTATATTATGGCCCTAGCCAATAAAATGGCTGAAGTGGCAGAGCGAGAAAATTTGGAGATTATTCATGCCCATTATGCTGTTCCCCATGCAACGGCGGTCATGCTTGCCAACCAAATGGTAGGGGGCAGGCTAAAAACGGTGACAACACTTCATGGCACCGACGTGACAATTATGTCAGAAGAAGATAGCCTGAAACAGGTTATGGCATACAGTGTCAACCAGTCAGATATTATAACCGCAGTTTCAGATGATTTGGCGCGAACGGCTGAAGAGGCTTTGGCCCCGGTCAAAGCCATACAAACCATTCATAATTTCATTAACATAGAAGAGTATAATCGAAAGGATCATTCGTCCATCAGGAGATGTCTTCATATTCAGCCTGAGGAAAAGGTTATTGTTCATACTTCAAATTTCAGGCCTGTCAAACGCATAGAAGATGTTATAAGAATTTTTGATGGCATACAGAAGGTGATTCCATCGAAACTCTTGTTGGTAGGGGATGGACCTGACCACAATAAGGCTTATGATTTGGTGGAAAAACTGGGTCTTGAAAAGAAAGTCGAATTCTTAGGAAAACAAAGTCGGGTGGTTAAAATACTCAGTGCATCTGACCTTTTTCTTTTGCCATCAGAAAAAGAGAGTTTTGGCTTAGCGGCTCTTGAAGCTATGGCTTGTGAAGTTCCTGTGGTGGCTTCAAGAACAGGTGGCCTGCCAGAAGTGATTGACCATGGAAAAACAGGATGGTTGGCCGATGTAGGGGATGTTGATGAAATGGTACGCGGTGCCCTTCACATACTTGGGAAGGAAAACACACACAAGGATTATGGAAAGAATGCAAGAAAAAGAGCTGCAGAGTGCTTTAATGCAGACCGACTTGTACAAACGTATGAAAAGATGTATCAATCTCTGCTAGATGGCTAAAAAACGAATAAAAGAGTATGAAAGATTAAGTGGAATCAATAGTTTATATTAAAAAGTGACTTGCAAGATATACTTGTATAGGCATTAAGAGACGCATAGAGCGTCGATGTTTATACATGACTTTTACAAGCGCTTAAAATACATAGGGGGATAATATGAAACTAAAAAAGCTTGCAATCATACTGGGACTGATCACCACTCTGGTCTTATCGGGGTGTCAGTCAGTTGAAAAAACAGAAGAGAATCAGGAAACTGACCCGGCAACACAAGTTGAGAAAACAGACACTACAACACATGAAGACATTGACTATTCAAAGGGTTTTGCAACCTCAAAAGAGGCACTCAATGCCTACATGGGTGAAATTATAGCCAAGGATTATGCTAAGGCCTATGAAGCCCTGCACCAAGTGGACAAGGATACATTCACAAGTGAGGAATTTGAAGCCTATCAGGCATCAATGCAACTTGCAAAAGACCTCCATGGGTTTGGGGTTCACGATGAACAGAGTTTTAGAAATTTTGATTTTGCAGGAAAAGTTTTTGAGCAAGTGGATTTTTATGATTTGGATTTTGCTTATGTAGAAGCTGGAAGCGATCCGCTTCCTGTTGATGAATCTGATGAACATAACCACGAAAATGGAACGGATTATCACTCTCATGACCATGGCCACGAAATGGGCACTATGGGACTTGCCGTTGTGAAGAGAAATGGTGAATGGTATGTGCTTCAAGGACTGAGCGCCTACGAGTTAAGGGATCTTACCCGAAAATATACAAATCAAAGTCTTTCACTAAATATGGAAGGAAAAGACATATATGCGCTTGGAGAAGCGGCATCTGTAGGAAATATGCTTGTTAGTGTCAATGAAGTGACTCGGTCACAAGACCGAACTTATTATATTCTAGATGTATCAATAATGAATGCTGGTTTTGATCCTTTAGACACAGATCATTTTGTAAGCAAGTTTGCTATGATAGACGCGAGTTTAGAGAACAATTTAAGTCAGCCGCTGGATAGGCAAGGTGCCTTGAATGGTGTTATACGGGCAGGAAGCTACAGTAGAGGACTTGTTAAGATACCTGTGTCAGAAAACTTTGAGACTGATAAAGTTCACTTTCTTTTAAATACAATAGATCCATCAAGAAAACCCATTGCATTTGATTTAGGACAGAGCATGCCAGTTCAAATGGAAGATATCTACACTAAGATGCAAAGGAAACCAGAAGTGGCCTTAAGTGAGAAGGCTTATATTGATGGGGTTATGTTATCTGTGAATAATGTGAAATATAGAGAACTTGATACAACTCAGGATAATGGGCAAGCTTGGGAAGAAATGGTCTTTGATCTTGACTTCAAGGGATTAACAGACGAACTTATCTACACCAATCAGCTCATGTTGACTATACGTACAGCGGATGGCGTAACAGTCAGTCTGCATGATCAATTTGAAAATGAAAAAATTGATGGTGTGGCAAGCATTCAGGAAAATTTTGTTTGCCCTGTGCAAAGGAATGGACAGCCTTTGGAGTTGACCTTTAGTATTCGTGATACAAGACCCAACAACAGCGTTACTTTTAAGCTAGAGTAAGACTTATGAAGGTGTTTGAAGGGTGAAGGACACAAAAAATGAAAGGGATAAATGCCATGGAGGCAATTATCCCTTTTAATAATTCTTAAGTCATTTTGAATAGATTTAGAATTTACAGTTTTTACAAAGCACATCGGGATCCTTTTCAAAGTATACCCGTTCACTTTTTTCCTGAACGTCATTAATCATTTCAAGAACTTTGTTAATTTCGGTATTAACCTGATTAATATCTTCCTTGCTAACGTTATAATATAAGTATAAATCTTCAAAGAGTCGAACAAGTTTAGAAATATGCTGATCCACTTCAATAAAAGATTCAAAATTGGAACTGTTCATGGCATTTTTAAACTGTTTGATGTCAACACGAATGGTATCAATCACATCTTCTTCAGAATCGTAATCGCCGATAGCACAAGTGTAAGGCTTGATTCTTTCCAGGAAAAATGTGTTGTCCTTATTCAAATGATAAACATATGATATTTTAGTGCCGTTAATCTTAAACTTTACATAGAACATGATGCCTTGTATATCAAGTACGCGTGCACCAAGTCTTTTCAACTCTTCTTTGCACATTTCGTGCCGTATAAGTCGAGATGACATGATCGCCATAGGTGCCCTCCTTCTTATAGCTATGTATTGTCGATTATTCTTTTGAGTATTATATCATAAATATTCTGTAAGAATGTATACAATGCTTAAGGTTCAGAAAATTTACAAGGTTAGGGGCAGGCGTGGTATAATACCATAGAATCAAATGCGCATAATAACTGATGTTCACGAAATGTAAACATTTCATGAATTCGTCAGATGACGGTATATAATATGGAAAGGCAGTACAATGAAATTATTACTAACCACCCTAAATTCCAAGTTCACACATTCCTCTTTGGCACTGCGTTATATAAGCGGAATGCTAAAAAATTGCGGGGCAGATGTGACTTTGAATGAGTATACAATTAACAATCAACTTGATTATATTGTAAGGGAAATTTACACGGGACACTATGATGTGGTCTTGTTCTCGGTGTATATATGGAATGTCGAAAGCACCAACATTATTGCCAAGAACTTAAAGAAGGTTGCTCCGCACATAAAAATATTCTATGGTGGTCCAGAAGTGACTTATGAAAGCACTAAGTTTCTTAAAGACCATCCTTTTGTGGATTTAATTATTCGTGGAGAAGGAGAAAAAAGCGTTCAAAAGCTTATTGAAACCTATCTTGAAAAGGGATACCCAGCGGATGGACAAGAGGACAGTTTTACTGGTTTAAAGGGAATAAACTATAGGAACACCAGCGGTGATATTATAAACACATTTGATGAACCCTTAATAGAGACGCTTGATATTATCCCATTTCCCTATGAGAGCCTTGAAGGTCTTGATAACCGAATTCTCTACTATGAGAGTTCAAGGGGCTGTCCCTTCGATTGTCAGTACTGTTTGTCTTCGACCATAAAAGGGGTCCGTTTTTTCTCACTAGATCGGGTGAAGAAAGATTTGAGTTTTTTCGTGGATCATAAGGTCATGCAGGTCAAATTTATAGACCGGACCTTTAATGCAGATAAAAAAAGAAGCCTGGAGATTTTTAAATACCTTCATGAAATAGACAATGGTTATACGAATTTTCATTTTGAAATCACAGCAGATAGACTTGATGAAGAAACAGTGGACTTTCTAAAGTGTGTTCGGCCAGGGCTTTTTCAATTTGAAATTGGCGTTCAAAGCACCTATGAACGAACCCTAAAAGAGATCCATCGCTATGTGGACTTTAGTAAGCTTGAAGATGTTTGCAAAAGAATCAAATCCTATAGAAACATTCATTTGCATCTCGATTTGATAGCCGGTTTGCCATACGAAAGTTACGACCGTTTTCTTAAGTCGTTTGATGATGTTTACGCCATTAGACCAGAGATGTTACAACTCGGTTTTTTAAAGCTCCTAAAGGGGTCTGGTTTAAGAAAAAGAAAAGATGATTATGGTTATATATTTAATGAGCAACCCCCTTATGAAATCATGGCCACTTCAAGCCTGAGTTTTGAGGACATGATACGGCTAAAGGGAATTGAGGACATGGTTGAACATTATTACAACAATCAAAAATTTACCTATTCATTGGATTTTATATTAAAGGTAAATGGCATTGCGCCGTCGAAGCTTTATGAGATGCTGTCTGACCATTGGCATGAAAATGGGTGGCACCATAAGGCACATAATCAAGATGCTATGTATGAAATTCTCCTAGAGTTTTATCATGCAGTGGGACTTAAAAGCCCTGAGGTATTCGAGGCCTTGGTCAAGTTTGATTATGTGAGACAATCATCAAGGCGGAAACTTTATGTTCAAAAAGAAAGTCTTGAGTTTAGGCATTTCACCCATGCTTTTTTACAGAATGAAGAGAACATAAGGACCTATTTACCAGAGTATAAGGGTATGACCGCCAAACAGATTGTTAAAAAGGTTCGATTTGAGATCTTTGACTATAATATTCTTAACCTTATAGAGTCAGATTTCAATTTGAAAGATATCAAAAAAGAAGAGACGCGGATTTTATTTAATTACAATCAAAATAAGTGTGTCTTTGAAGTGAGTCAATACTACGTCATTTAAAAGAGGTGATATTATGTCTGTTTTACAGGATATTTTAATAACAAATAAATTGGCCTTTAAAAAAAGCACAAAGGCCGTGAAGAACAACCCAGGTCTACTTGTGGTCGGCGCTTTTTATATGATTGCTGTCATGGTTGTGGCACAAGTGGCTGGACTCTTTGGCATATTCGGAGGATTGATCATGACGCTTTTTCAAAGTGCCGTGTTCTCAAATTACTTATTCCTAATGAATAGAATCGTTCGCACAGGTCAATTCACACAAGACGACTTCCAACATGGATTTAAGGTCTATTTCAGAAAAGTATGGGTTGTTCTGCTTATTATTTGGGTGGCACAGTTTGCAGTTATGACTCTGGCTCAGCCATTTGGAATGCTTATACCTGCATTTGGTCTCATTACATTGATAGCTCAAGTGGTTGCATTTGTTCTATTTAATCCACTTCCAGAAACGCTTTACCAAAAACATTTAGGTGAGCTTGATAGCTTTATGTATGCATTTAGCTTTATTCGAGAAAATTGGATTGATTGGTTTGTTCCAAATATTGTTCTAGGTGGTGCATGTTATGGCATCTATCGGGGTATCAATCTACTATTCGCAACAACACTAAGAGGTTTACCTTTTGCCATGCAGACGTCCTTATTCATAGTCTTGATTGCTATTTTGGTTCAAGCCATACTAGGATATATGATGGTTTATAGAGGATTCCTCTTTGAAATGTTAAGCACAACCACTAGGAGAAAGCGTCTATTTATGCGCCATATTAATAGAGACTAAAAAAAGCAGGTGCACAATGAAGAGAATTTTAATTCACCACAACAGAAAAAAAGACACGATGATTGTCAAAAAGAAGCTCATGAAGCTTTTAAGGCAAAATGGGTTTATTCTAAGTCGAGAGAATCCAGACATTATTATAGTAATTGGTGGCGATGGCACCATGTTAAGTGCTATTCGAAAGTTTCGTCTAAAGCGGATTCCATTCTTAGGTATAAATACAGGCACTCTTGGATTTTTGCCGAGTGTTCCACCGCAAAAGCCTGAACTCGTCGTTGATATACTTAAATCAGGGGATTACCAACTCCAGTCTTATCCGCTTATGAAAGTTCAAGCGACCACTGTCAATGGAGACACATTATCAAGCTATGCCTTTAATGAAATACTTATTAAGCATCTTGAACCAAGGCTTATGGAAGCCCGTATGTACATAAATGGAAAGCCGTTTAACTATTTCACTGGGGATGGGTTTATCTTATCCACTCCTATTGGAGCAACAGGTTATGCCATTTGGGCAGGCGGTGTGGCAACACATTCTGAGCTGCCTGTTTATCAAATTACCCCGCTAAATCCAAACGACAACAGCGTCAATCGTCCTCTAAAGGCATCTATGGTTGTGCCAATTGATACAGTTCTTGATTTTAAGATTGTAAAAGCAGAGCGCCGAGAGGTTATTGTGGCATGTGATGGCATCAAGGTCTCCAATGACTACATATCTGACTTACACGTGCAAGCGTCTGATAAAGAGGTTCACATCTTAAGATGGGGTGACTATGATTATTTTGAACTTTACAGGAATAAAATAATAGACAAGAATGTGAATAGAGTGATATTCTAATAATTCAGGTCACAATGTTTTGGATTATTAATTCTTATGGATTATAATATAATGTATGAACGAGTTAAAATCTAACTGTCGACTGTGTCGGCAGTTTTTGTCTGTAAACAGACTCCATATGATTGTTGCAAGGTGAAAAGGATAGAGGAGGCAATATGTTTTCGCAACTGGATAATATATTAAAAGAAAAAACGGATGAAGTTGTATTTATAGAACTAAAAGAATCAGCCATTGAAGCTATGGGAGACGTGAAGTTGCCGACGGGCACACCAGTGCCATTTATGACTCGAGATATGGTCAGCAAAGTATCTGGCAATCAAGGGGCTGATATTTCCCTTCCATCCATCATGGAAGCCATGGTTCGTATCATGGGAATTGACACAGCTTTTCCATATAAAGAAGCCTACATGGCCTTTCTAAAAAGCATAGATGCTGATTTTAAAAAGAGAATACTTGCAGATGCCCTAGCCCTTGCCCAAGCAGAGGAAAAATTAAATGCTGTGGTTCGTCTTAGAGCTTACATGCTTTTTGATGCAAGAAATCTTGATGCCCTCTACAATCTGGCAAGACTTTGTGAAGAACTGGCTATCGAGCATGAAAAAGATGAAAACATTTACAAGCAGTTTACAGCGGCTGCACGCCAGGCTCTTGAAACTTGCATAGAAGTGGATAATGGTTTTGCACTTGCAGGCTATCATTTGGGTTTTCATTATGTTAATGATCAAGCCTATGGCCGTGCGGAGGCCATATGGGCTCAGGCTATGAAGTCGGACACTTTGACAGACGATCAAAAGGTTGAAATAATTAATACCCTTCGGAATATAGATGCGAAGCTTGAGTATGAAAAGGGCTATAAGCTGGTCATTGAAGGATTTTCAGATGAAGGGTTAGAACACCTTAGCCCTCTACTTGAAGACTACCCTGAGTGGTGGAATCTCATGTTCTTCGTTGGTTTGGCCTATCGTCAAAAAGAGATGTATGATGAAGCACTCCACTATTATAAACAGTCTCTTAACCTCAATACAGGCCATGTGGATACAATGAATGAAATTGGGATTTGCTATATGACCATGGGGCATTTCGATGAGGCGGAACGATACTTTAAAGAGGCTTTAAAAGTGAAACCTAAGAATAATGAGATTCTATGTAATCTTGGTATTGTTCATATACAACGTGGAGAATACTACGATGCCCTTGATAAAATAGAAGAGTCAGTAAAGCTTGATCCAGAAGATGAGGTTTCAAGCGCATGGCTCAGACAAGTTAAAATGCTCATCGAGCAAGAAGGTTCAACACAGCACTAGGGCTACAAAGCCTTCCAAATGAGAAATGAATAAGAAGGCTGAAAGGCCTGTCGAGCAATAGTCGTCTGACAATTCAACAATTTGTTGAATTTTAAGGCGACTTTTTTTATGGACAGTCAATTTATTTTTGTGGTCATGTCCGAGTAAGACCAGTGTAAAGGAAGAGGCTTTACTAGAAGCCTTCATCCTTTTTTTCATCATAATCATCAGGTATGGAGGGAAAATAGCAAGTTTCTTATTTGCAGGGAGACCGGCTATAATGAAGGCAAAATAAAGGGTCTAGGGGGGAAGAAACGTAAGAAACTTTGTTTTTTTAAGCGGATAGGGAACGTGATAATGTACAGAACAACATTTCATCCAATCAAAGGTAAATTGTTGCCAAGTGAAATTATGTACTTCAAAAAATACAAAATCAGTGATTAAGTTTCTTACACACATGTTGAATACATTCAAAAAATATTGTAAAATGAATTGAATTCAAAAAAATATTGAACTGTTACTAAAAAATTTTACAAATTCGTAGAAACGAAATGTTAGGAGTGTCTCGAATGATTAAGAATTTTGCAGATCTCCTGAATGCTGCTAAGAACCAGCAAACAATGAAGCTTGCTGTAGCTGCAGCGCAGGACGAAGACGTACTAGTAGCTGTGTGTAAAGCAGCGGAACAAGGACTGATTGATCCAGTGCTTGTGGGAGATATCGAAAAGGTTAAGGCACTTGCTGCGAAAAATAGTCTGAATATTGAAGATTATGAACTTGTAGAAGCGGTAGAACTTGAAGAAGCAGCAAAAATTTCAGTAAAGCTGGTTAGTGATGGTCATGCAGACTTCCTGATGAAGGGTCTTATTGATACGGCTATTCTACTAAAAGCAGTCCTAGATAAAGAGATTGGTCTAAGAACAGACAGTCAACTTAGTCATGTTATGGTTTATGAAGTTGAGTCATACCATAAGCTAATTTATTTAACAGATGGTGGCATGAATATCACACCTGATCTTGAAGCAAAGGGTAAAATTGTCAAAAACGCTGTTCAGGTTGTTAAAGCCATGGGTGCAGAACCTGTTAAAGTGGCATGCTTGGCTGCCAAGGAAAAGGTTAACCCGAAAATGCCAGCAACAGTGGATGCTGATGCCCTTCAAAAAATGGGTGAAAATGGTGATTTTGGTTCGGGTGTACTGGTGGAAGGACCACTTGCTTTTGATCTCGCAGTTTCAAAGGAAGCGGCTCGCATTAAAGGATTTGACAGTGACGTTGCAGGGGATGCAGATGTTCTTATGGTTCCAACAATCGAAATGGGTAATGGCATCGGCAAAGCAATGACATATATGGCAAAAGCGGATTCAGCGGGTATCATCATGGGGGCTAAGGTGCCTGTGGTACTAACATCGCGCGCGGATTCTGCACAAGTTAAACTAAACTCAATTGCACTCGGTAGTGTAATTGCAGCACATAAGTAGTTAAAGGAGAGTGAATCATGAAAGAATTCATGACAGGCAACGAAGCGGTCGCACGCGGTTGCTATGAAGCAGGCTGTACATTTGCATCAGCTTATCCAGGTACACCTAGTACTGAAATTCTAGAAAATGTTGCACAGTATAAAGAAAACATCTACTGTGAATGGGCTCCGAACGAAAAAGTTGCTATGGAAGTTGCTATTGGTGCAACAATGGCAGGTGCACGTTCACTGGCGGCAATGAAGCACGTTGGCGTTAACGTTGCAGCTGACCCACTGTTCACTCTAGGTTACCTAGGGGTAAACGGTGGATTCATCCTTGTATCAGCAGATGATCCAGGATGTCATAGTTCTCAGAATGAACAAGATAATAGATATTATGCTAAGTTCTCTAAAATCGGATGTATGGAGCCGTCAAACTCTCAAGAATCAAAAGATATGATCAAATCTGCTTTTGAAATTTCTGAGAAGTATGACACGCCTATCCTATTTAGAATGACAACTAGAATCTGTCACTCAAAGGGTCTTGTAGAGTTTGGTGAAAGAGAAGAAGTGGGTGCTAAGGAATACCAGAAGAATCCTGCTAAATGGATTGCTACACCTGCAAATGCAAAAAGACTTCACCCAATCGTTGAAGACAAACTTGTTGAACTAGAGAAATTCTCTAATGAAACAGACCTAAACTACTTTGTATGGAATGAAAAGAAAATCGGTATCATCAGTTCTGGCGTTGCATACACTTACGCTCAAGAAGTATTTGGTGATACAGCGTCTTACCTTAAGCTAGGATTTACTCATCCACTACCAATGAAGAAAATCAAGGAATTCGCTGATGAGGTGGAAACACTATACGTTATCGAAGAACTTGAGCCATATATTGAAGAACAACTAAAGGCAGCTGGCATTGAGTGCATCGGTAAGGAAAAGATTCCAAGAATCGGAGAACTCAACCCTGATATTATTGCTGAAGCCCTACTGGGTGAAGTGCGTGAAACAATGCATATTGAAGAAGATAAAAAAGTAAGCCGTCCTCCAACACTATGCGCTGGATGTCCTCATAGAGGGTTCTACTATGCACTTTCTAAGAAGAAGAACGTTGTCGTAACAGGCGATATCGGATGTTATACGCTTGGTGCTGCTGAGCCTCTAAATTCACTAGATTCATGTGTCTGCATGGGTGCGTCAATTTCAATGGCTCACGGTGCTCAAAAAGCATTCGAAAAGCACAATGTTGAAAAGCGTGTTGTGGGTGTTATTGGTGACTCTACATTCTTCCACACAGGTGTGAACTCACTAATTGACGTGGCTTACAACAAGGGCAATACAGTTTCAGTTATCCTTGACAATAGAATCACTGGTATGACTGGTCACCAAGAAAACCCTGGTACTGGCTTCACACTGATGGGTGAGCCTGCTAAGGAAATTGATATTCCTAAGCTTGTAAGTGCAATTGGTATTGAACATATTAAGACAATTAACCCACTTGATTTAGAAGAAGTAGACAAGGCCCTAGAAGAAGCATTTGCATTTGATGGTCCTTCTGTTCTTATTACAAGATGGCCATGCGTTCTTAAGAAGTTCTCTGATGCAGACTATAAAGAGTTTGGTCTTGAGAAAAAACTTTGTACAGTTGTAGAAGACAAGTGCAAGGGCTGTAAGATTTGTACAAAAACTGGTTGTCCAGCGATCAGCTTCAATAAAGAAACAAAGAAGGCGAAGATTGATGAGCATATGTGTGTAGGCTGTGAAGTTTGTCTACAAGCTTGCCCATTCGATGCAATAGAAAGAGCAGGTGAATAATCATGGGAGAAACTAAGAATATTCTACTTTGCGGCGTTGGTGGTCAAGGTATCATCACAGCTTCTAAAATTCTTTCTGCAGGTCTAATTTCTGCAGGATATGATGTAAAAATGTCAGAAGTACACGGTATGGCTCAACGTGGCGGTTCTGTAACGACACAGGTACGCTTCGGTGAAAAGGTTTGGTCACCAATTATTGGTCTTGGTCAAGCTGACATCCTTGTATCATTTGAAACAATGGAAACAGGCAAATGGCTTGAATTCCTAAAATCAGATGGGAAAATTGTAGTCAATGATTACCGTATCCCTTCAGCACCAATCCTAGCTGGTGCTTCTGATTATCCAGAAGGTGTTGTAGAGGCCCTATCAAACAAGGCGGATACAACTGCAATCAAGGCTGCAGAAATCGCAGTTGGACTTGGCAACATCAGAACACAAAACGTCGTTCTTCTGGGTGCTCTCGTTAAGGCTATGGGTCTAAACGAAATTGATTGGGAAGATGTTATTAAGACAACTGTAAAGCCAAAATTTGTTGATGTGAACATTCAGGCAATCAAAGCTGGCATGGACATGATTAAGTAAATTTAAATGGATTAAATACTTGGCTTGTATTTAATTGAAGTTTTATATAATTGGGGATGCTTTCATGCATCCCTAATTTTATGCGCACAATCACCACTTTCTTATATTGGATGGACATAACAATAAAAAACGCCCTACAAGATGCTATATGCATTTCTTGTAGGGCGTTTTGGACTTTCACAAAGTTATGTCTAGTTATCTCTAGTGTTTTTAAATAGTAAACTTAGCAATTTCCTTATTAAGCTGGTCAGCCATCATGTTTAGGTTTTCAGCGGCACGGGCCACTTCATCCACTGCACTAGACTGTTGCTGAACGCTGGCACTGACTTCTTCAGATGCAGCAGCGGTTTCTTCTGATACGGAGCTGATGCCTTCAATAGCACTTACAATGGATTCCTTGTCGTGGTTGACTTGGTCCAGGATACCATCAAACTCAGTCATTCTTGAATTAATGCGTTCAATGGCCTCGGTGATCTTATCAAAAGAACTTCCCATTAAGCCAACAGCGCCGCTTTGTTCTTCAGAACGGGTACGAACATCATTCATGATCTCGTTGGTGTTGTTGTTTTCGTCTAAAATAAGTTCCACAATTGTACGCACTTCCTCTGCAGCGGTGCTAGAGTCTTCTGCAAGCTTACGAATTTCGTCGGCAACAACTGCAAAGCCACGTCCGTGTTCTCCTGCACGTGCCGCTTCTATAGAAGCATTTAAGGCAAGAAGATTGGTTTGTTCAGCGATAGATCGTATCGTATCAACAAATTCACTAATATTATTGGTCTGATTTTCCAAATTGGTAACGGCTTTTTCAATACGCGAAATGGCCTCATTGTTATCATCGGTTTTCTCTTTAAGTTGCTTCATTGCGTCGCGGCCTTCCTCGCCGGCGTTATGGGCAGCACTTGTATCTTCGATGATGGCATCTCGACTGCTTGATAGTGCACCAAAACTTTCGCTAAGACCAGCGGCTCTATTGGCCCCTTCTTCAGCTTCAGAGGCTTGCTGGCTTGCCCCTTGGGCAATTTCATCAACCGTCCGTGCCACCTCATAAGAAGATGCACTAACTTGTTGACTGCTGGCCGCAAGGTCAGATGAAGCCCCTATGACTTCAGAAGCCACGTTTTGAGCGTTAGAAATCAGTTGACAGACAGACTGCATCATGGCTTCAAAGTCTTTAGACAAGGCACCAAATTCATCTGATCTGTTAATTTTCACATCCGCGGTTAAATCGCCATTTTTAATATGTTCCATAGCGTAGGAAAGTTTTTTCATTGGTGCTGTAATATTACCAGCAAAAACAAATGATGCAATAAGGGCTAGTGCTAGGGAAACACCCGCCACCACCATGAGTCTTGTGAGAATTGGAATGGTCTTGTCTTGGATTTCGCTTACATTGTTTGTTGTAAACACCTTCCACCCCAAGCGGTCTATAGTGCGAAGCACAGCAATTTTATCAACACCCTCCCAGGTATATGGCAGAATGCCATCTGGGTTTTCGCTGACGAATGTGGCGAGTTCTGGAATTGGAATTTCCTTACCTACCACATCTGGTACTCTATGGACGATGGTTGTACCATCAGGGGCGATGACAACCGGGTATCCAGTTTTACCGACATTAATACTAGAAATTTCCGAACTCAGGGCACTTAGATTAAGGTCCATTGCTACAACGCCAGTTACACGCCCAGAACCATTATCAATAGGTGCAGCGGCTGAAATAACCATTTCACCTGATGTTGCATCCTTGTATGGGTCGGTCCAAATAATCCTATTTTCTGCGATTGCCTTCGTATACCAAGGGCGCGTCGTCGGATCATAGTCAGCAGGCAGTTCTACAGCAGGGCGAATATAGAAATCCTTGTTTGCATAAGCAATATAGACATTTTTTACTTCTGGAAAGGCCTCTGTATAGCTAACGAGTATACTTTCCATACCAGGCACACGCATTTGATTGGACATTGCGGCCTTGACATTGACATTGTTTCGTACGAGATCAATACTTTTCTCATAACCATTTAGAAAGTGATTCAATGAATTCTCAACCTGATTCAGAGTCTCTCCTGCCGTGAGACTCAAATCGTCTTTAATGATAGAGTAGGTCTTCTCATATGTCAGCCCTCCTAAGGCCACCATAGGAAGAATGATGATAGCGACAAACATTAACATGAGTTTTGCTCTTAGTTTCATACGTCTCCTCCAAAATACCCGCTTTACGTCCATAAGACAAACTATTTGATAACAAGACCCTCAACTTGATTACCAGTTTGTTTGCAGTGTATCACTGCTGAAATTAGTACAAATAATAAATCAGGCGCTTGCAAAATTGCAGATCCACACCCTCGTCATATCGTATATAGAGTTTTGATTTTTAAATATCTATATATGTTATGAGGAGGACTCTTAAATGATATTTTGCATGTTGCCCAAATAAAAAACACGCCCAGCAGGCATGCCTTACTGCAGCCTGGCAGTCATAGGAAGCCCCTTAGACCCATAGCTTTGCGACCTTGACTTTCATCAAGTGTGCGGAATGAAATCATAAAATTTAGAAATGTAATACAATTCCTATTATACTAAAAAAGTTGATATATTACAATTTATTTAGGGGTGGCAATTGCCTGAAAAGCTTGATTCTTGACAATGTATCATGTATAATTTGTTGAAGTGTAAGAAAGGGGTGACAGCAGGTGCTGGCAAAAAGAATGTTTCAAAACAGTCATTTAAAAGAAAGAGCTTTTGACTTTATCGATTTTGATTTAATTGATATGAAACATATTGTCTGCAAGATTGTTGTCAATAAATTCAGACAATTCGAGGGTGCTATTTTCAGCTTCTTTGTTGTTTTTGTTTTCCACTTTGCCACGATTATTACACTGGATAATTTAATAGATCCTATTATTGCTATTGGTTCTAATGACATTTTGATTTCTAAACATCGGTTTAATACCGGTGTTTTTTTGTGCATTAAATAGGAACATTACGTGCACATGTCAAGAATCATTATGGGCCGATCATTTATACAGGGAGGTGTATATATACAAGAGTTATGCATTAAATAACATATAATGGGTGTTAGCTAAAGGTTAGATTGTTTTAAACAGAGCAAGAGAGACTGTAGGTATATGCACATATCTGAATAAATATTTATAAAATTTCATAAAAACTCTTGATTGTATGAATATATCTGCTATAATAAACTCAATATTTATACATTAGGAGGAATAATTATGAACAAACAAAAAGTCGTATTGGCTTATTCAGGTGGGTTAGATACATCAGTCATTCTAAAATGGTTAGAGGTAGAACATGGTTTTGAGGTTATAGCAGTTTGTGTGGACGTTGGTCAAACAGAAGACTTTAACGCAGTAAAAAATAAAGCCCTGACAACAGGCGCAAGCAAAGCTTATATTGTAGATGTAAAGGAAGAGTTTGTTAAGGACTATGTCTTTAAAGGTTTAAAAGCTGGTGCTGTCTATGAGGATGATTACCTCCTCGGTACAGCCTTTGCAAGACCACTCATTTCTAAGAAACTTGTAGAAATAGCCCAGCAAGAAGGCGCTGTTGCAATTGCTCACGGAGCAACAGGTAAAGGAAACGATCAAGTTCGTTTTGAAACAACAATTAAGGCTCTTGATCCATACCTAAAAATCATTGCACCGTGGAGAACATGGGATCTTAAATCCAGAGAAGACTGTATTGACTATGCATCAAAGCATGGAATTCCTATTCCTGTGACAAAAAAAGACATTTACAGCCGTGATGAAAATGTTTGGCATTTAAGCCATGAGGGTGGGGAACTAGAAGACCCATGGAATGAGCACAATCCAGAAATGTACAAACTGACAGCCAAGCCCGAAGACACACCAGATGAACCGGAATGTATCGAAATAGGCTTTGAAAAAGGTGAGCCTGTCCTACTAAATGGGAAAAAGTGCACACCGCTTGAAATGGTCTATAAACTCAACGAAATTGGTGGCAAGCATGGTGTGGGCATAATTGATATTGTAGAAAACAGACTTGTTGGTATGAAATCAAGAGGTGTGTATGAAACACCAGGTGGAACGATTTTATATGAAGCGCACAAACATCTTGAAAAACTGGTGCTTGATAGAAGCACTATGAGTTTCAAAAAGACTGTTGCCAACAAGTATGCAGAACTTCTATATGATGGTCTATGGCACTCAACTCTAAAAGAATGTCTAGATGCCTTTGTAAACCAGACTCAGCAAGTGGTTACAGGCTATGTTAAGGTCAAGCTTTTTAAAGGCAAGTGTGTTGTTGCTGCTACAAAATCAGAAAACAGTCTTTATAACGAAGATTTTGTTACCTTCGGTGAAGATGATGTTTACAACCAGTTTGATGCAGAAGGCTTTATCAATCTATTCTCATTGCCTCTTAAAATCAAGGCGATTAACAAGGCTGAGAAAGAAGCAAAAGATAGTGAGAAGGATGTGCACATAATATGAAACTCTGGGGTGGAAGATTCCAAAATGCAACCTCATCTCTAATGGATGATTTCAACAGTTCCATACAATTTGACTGGCAACTATATGAAGAAGACATCATGGGCAGTAAGGCACATAGTGCCATGCTTTGTAAAATTGGGATTCTAACAAATGAAGAGCTTGAAAGCATTCACAAGGCCCTAGATGAACTGAAAGATGATATCCAAGAGGGGCGCATTGAATTTCAGGTGTCTCATGAAGATATTCATATGAATATTGAAGCGCTGTTAACGGAACGCATAGGCAGTTTAGCTAAAAAAATTCATACGGCAAGAAGTCGAAATGACCAAGTTGCACTTGACTTGAGAATGTATGTAAAGACGGCTTCAGATCAAATTGAAGACCTTCTTTTAGAACTGATAGAGACCTTCACAGATGTTTCTAGCCAGGAAATTGATACATTTCTCCCTGGGTGCACGCACTTACAGCCTGCACAACCAGTTCGTCTTGGCTTTCACTTGATGGCCTATGCAGAAATGTTTAAAAGAGACACACAAAGACTGCGCGACGCATACAAGAGGTTGAATGTCTTACCGCTTGGTGCAGGAGCACCGGCCGGTACGAGTTATGAAACGGACAGGGCTTATATAGCAGAACTTCTAGGCTTTGATGAAGTGGGACTCAACGCTATGGATTCGGTGAGTGATAGAGATTTTGCAATCGAATTTCTCCATACATGTTCTCTGATTATGATGCATATGAGTCGCTTTTCAGAAGAATTAATTCTGTGGAGCTCAGGGGAGTACAAGTTTGTTGAACTGGATGATGCTTACAGCACAGGTAGCAGCATTATGCCCCAGAAGAAGAATCCAGATGCAGCGGAACTCATCCGCGGTAAAACGGGCACTGTCTATGGAAGACTGATGGGACTTTTAAGTGTCATGAAAGGCCTGCCTCTTGCTTACAACAAAGACATGCAAGAAGACAAGGTGCCTGTATTTGAAACGGTGAAAGATGTAAAACTCTCACTGGATATCTTCACGAAGATGTTGCAAACCACAGTCTTTAAGAGTGAAAATATGTTGGATGCAACCAAAAGAGGCTTTTTAAATGCCACAGATGCTGCAGATTATCTCGTTTCTAAAGGCATGCCTTTTAGGACAGCCCACGAAGTGATAGGCAAGATGGTTCTATACTGTGACAAAGAAAAAATCACCTTGACCGATTTAACATTAAATCAACTCAATGAGTTCTCTGATCTCTTTGAAGAAGATATTTATAAGCGAATAGAAATAGAAAACTGTGTAGAAGCTAAGAAATCCTATGGATCAACCTCAAAATCACAAGTCTTGCTCATGATAGAAAAAACGAACGAATGGTTAAACTCTGGTAAATAAAATCCAGAGTGAGAAATTGGAGGCTGACATGAAAAAGGGTTACTTGGCGCTAAGTGATGGCACTATATATGAAGGCAGAGCCTGGGGTGTACTTGATGCTCAACCAGGGGAAGTCGTATTTAATACAAGCATGACAGGGTATCAGGAAATATTAACAGATCCATCTTATTATGGCCAGATTGTTGTAATGACATATCCCCTTATAGGAAATTACGGCATCTTTGATGGGGATAATCAATCGAGAAAGCCCTATGTAAAGGGATTTGTTGTCAGAGAGTTATATGATGATGAAGACCACTGGAGAAGTCAGGACAATTTAGAAGATTTCCTCTGTAGAGAAGGCATAATTGCCCTAGATGGCATTGATACAAGAGCTCTGACAAAAAAATCAGAGATATTGGTGTTATGGCTGGCAAGATCATAGTGGATGAATCCAAGATAGACGAAACAGTAAAAAGCCTGCAAGGTTTTCAGTTAACAGGGGCAGTGATGAATGTTACCACTGAAAAAGCTTACACGTTGGAACCGGAAAACTGGAATGGCAAGCATGTGGCTGTTATGGATTTTGGTATAAAGAGAAATATTCTTAATTCCATGCTGATTCGAGGGCTAAAGTTGACTGTATTCCCTGCTGACGCAAAGGCGGAAGATATACTCAGTATTGATCCAGATGGTATATTCCTATCCAACGGACCTGGCGATCCCAAAGAGCTTACAGGCACAGTGGAAACCATAAAAGAACTTCTAAATAAAAAACCTATATTTGGAATATGTCTTGGACACCAACTCCTATGTCTGGCTTTTGGCGGTGACACAGTTAAGCTTAAATACGGCCACAGGGGAGGCAATCATCCAGTAAAAGACCTGATAAGAGATAAGGTTGTGATCACTTCTCAAAATCACGGCTATGTTGTACTAGATGAATCTCTAAACAAAGAAAATATTGAAATAACACATTTAAACGTCAACGATGAAACGATTGAAGGTATGAAACATAAACAGCTTCCGATTTTTAGTGTTCAGTACCACCCGGAAGCGTCACCTGGTCCAAAGGACTCGGAGTATCTCTTCGATGTGTTTGCCAACATGATCGAGTGAAACTGTTGATTAATCAGCTCCCGTGAGGGCTGAATCGCAGCCTGGAAGTAGACCCGGCTGCACAACTTTTATACAAATCTAAATGGATTGAGTGGGGATCACTAGGTACCAGTGATAGGTGCTCAATATAAATTTAGTACGCATAATAAGGAGGGTCTAGCCATGAAAGGAAAGACAGCATACAATAAAGTACTCGTTATCGGTTCAGGACCGATTGTAATAGGACAAGGCGCAGAGTTTGATTACTCTGGAACACAAGCATGTCAAGTTCTCAAACAAGAAGGCATAGAGGTCGTGCTTGTTAACTCTAATCCAGCAACAATTATGACAGATAAAACAATTGCGGATAAGGTATACATGGAACCTCTAACTGTTGAATTTCTTGAAAAAGTCATAGTAAAAGAAAAGCCAGATGCCATGCTTGCAGGTATGGGCGGGCAAACAGCACTGAACTTGACTATGGAACTTTGGGATGCGGGGGTATTGGCAAAACACAATGTTAAGGTCATCGGAACAAGTTTGGAGTCTATAAAAGAAGCGGAAGACAGAGACTTGTTCAAAATTGCAATGGAGAGCATTGGTCAGCCGGTCATTGATAGCCGTGTTGCATCGTCTGTGGAAGAAGCACGTCGCATAGCTGAAGGTATTGGACTTCCAGTTGTTGTTCGACCAGCTTTCACCCTAGGTGGCACAGGCGGCGGTATCGTTGAAACCATGGATGAACTTGAAGATATTGCAGCAAAGGGAATTGCCTTTAGTATTGCCGACCAGGTCCTTATTGAAAAATCCATCAAGGGATGGAAAGAAGTAGAGTACGAAATGATGCGGGATGCCCGCGGCACGGCCATTGCTGTCTGCAACATGGAAAATATCGATCCGGTTGGCATTCACACCGGAGACAGTATCGTTATTGCACCTTCTCAAACTTTGAATGATCATGAGTATCAAATGCTGAGAACCGCATCCATTGATATTGTCAACAAGCTTGGGATTGAAGGGGGCTGCAACGTACAGCTTGCTCTCCATCCTGAAAGCCAAGATTACTTTATCATTGAAGTTAATCCAAGAGTGAGCCGTTCCTCTTCTTTGGCTTCAAAAGCAACGGGGTATCCCATTGCGAAAGTGGCAACAAAAATTGCCCTAGGGTATGCTCTTGATGAAATTGAGAATGACATCACTGGAAAGACCAAGGCATGCTTTGAACCGACACTAGACTACTGTGTGGTTAAAATACCAAAATGGCCTTTTGATAAATTCAAGGAAGCTAAAAAACTATTAGGCACAATGATGATGGCCACAGGCGAGGTCATGGCCATTGGAAATAATTTTGAATCGGCTCTTTTAAAGGCTCTAAGATCCCTTGAAGCCTCTCAAGAAACTCTCGATTATATATCGGCTAAGGAAATGACGCTTGATGAACTGCTCTATAAGGTTAAGAAATCGGATGATGAGAGAATATTCTACGTGGCTGAACTAATTAGGCGGGAAGTGAGTCTTCTAAAGATAAAGGCTGAAACAGGCATTGATTTCTTCTTTCTGAAAAAGATTGCAGGGATTGTTCACCTAGAAGAGTCGATTAGGGGACGCATGCTGGAGTACTTGTCACCTGATCTTATCATGAAGCTTAAAAAGAAGGGCTTCTCTGATAAGGGCATGGCATCACTCATGCAAGAAACAAACATGCTTGATATCTACAACTACAGGAAAGAACACGGTATAGAAGTCAGCTATAAAATGGTGGACACTTGTGGTGGCGAGTTCGATGCTAAATCGCCTTACTACTACTCAACATATGCAGACCATGATGAAGTGGAAGTGACCGATAAGAAAAAGGTCCTCGTTGTTGGATCAGGTCCTATCCGAATTGGGCAGGGTGTTGAGTTTGACTACTGTTCTGTACATGGTGTTCTTGCCCTGAAAGAAGAAGGCATAGAAGGCATCATCATTAATAACAATCCTGAGACCGTGAGTACAGATTTTGATATATCCGATAAACTGTATTTTGAACCAATCACAGAAGAAGATGTTCAAAATATTATAGACAAGGAAAGCCCAGAAGGTGTTATTCTTCAGTTTGGCGGGCAAACGGCAGTTAAACTTGCAGAGTATCTGGACGAAAGAGGGATTAAAATCCTGGGAACATCTTATGATTCTGTGGATTTAACGGAAGATAGAGATCGTTTTATCGAAAGAATGTCAGAGCTGGATCTACCATATCCAAGGGGCATCGGTGTGACTTCGGTGGAACAAGGTGTTATAGAAGCTGAAAAACTTGGTTACCCACTTATTGTCCGCCCGAGTTATGTTATTGGTGGTCTGGGCATGCAAGTGGTTACTGATGAAGTTGGACTTAGAAAATACCTGGAAAATTCCATAACACCAAATCAAAAGAACCCAGTCTTGATTGACCAGTATATGGCGGGTAAGGAAATTGAAGTTGATGCCATTTCAGACGGTGAGGACATTCTGATTCCTGGAATTATGGAACACCTTGAAGAAGCGGGTGTCCACTCAAGGGATAGTATTTCCATATACCCTACAATTAGCCTGACTCAAAAGCATAAGGACCAACTTCTTGAATATACGAAGAGGATAGCAAGAGGCTTTAACCTTGTTGGACTGCTCAACATTCAATATGTCCTATACAACGATGACATTTATATTCTTGAAGTGAATCCTAGAGCGTCAAGAACGGTACCGTTTATAAGCAAGGTTACAGATATTCCAATGATTGACCTAGCCACGAAAGTTATGCTTGGTAAAGATTTGAAATCACTTGGGTACGGCCTTGATTTGGCTGATGAAAAGGACTATTTTGCTGTGAAACACCCTGTGTTCTCAATGGAAAAAATCCTTGATACAGAAATTGCGCTGGGACCAGAAATGAAGTCAACAGGTGAAATTCTAAGTATGGAGAAAACCTTGGATAAGGCTCTGTTTAAAGGCTTTATGTCCACCTATCAAAACGCTCTCAAAGGATCAAAGGTCTTTGTAAGTTTGCCCGATAATCTAAAGGAAAAATTTGTAGAGCCGATGAAAACACTTGTTAATAAAGGCTATACAGTGATATGTACAAAAGGCACTTATGAGTTTATGAAAGCGTCAGGTATAGATACAAGGACCATGACCATATGTCCATACGAAGACAAGGAACTGCACAAGGTGCTTCAAGATCCGGAGTTGGCCTTTGTTGTCGCTTTACCAAAAAAGGGACACAACAATAGCACGTTTGGATTTAAAGTTAGAAGACTGAGTGTTGAAAAGAAACTGCCATGCTTAACGTCCTTTGATACTGCAAAGGCACTGACAGAAATCATTGGCCATGGCATCACTTCGGCAGAAATTGAAGTGTATGACATATGTTCAGTGTCATAAAAGTAAGATACATTTAAAATTGAGAAATCGGAGTTCATATAATTTATGAAAGAACCCTTGGTAGATAGAATCTGCCAAGGGTTTTTCACATGGTTGTGTATCTGTGTGAGAAAATAGAGCAAATAAATATCTCTTTTCTAATGTTGCAGAAGGTATCGAAGGTGTTGTCGTTTGATTTGTAATAATACCGTGAATAAAATAATTTTAAGTACGGAGTTTACTATAATTATTACAAAGTAATAATGAATACAATATATAAACACTTTTATATTTTGTATAAAAAAATTAGTCAATCATGTCGATTGAAGGCCCGAATATGAAGTTTTGTTGAAATGTTACGAAAATTCAAATATATTCTGTCGTGAGGCTTGAGAGAGTATTTAATAGCTTGGTGGCCACCTCTATTAAAAATAAAGCCATATACAAGCAATGCTTGTATTTTTCTAAGACATGGAGGGAATATTATATGAATAAGCGTCTAGCAATAGCGCTAGCAGTTTTTTTGACACTATCTAGCGGTGTTCAAATGGGGTATGCTGGTGCAAATAGCACAGATGATTTTAGTGACTTTATCCAGTTGATGAACGAGGAATCTGAAATGCCTGAGTTCATGACAGGTGAAATGACCGTTCCAACGGATGCTGATGTGGATGATGTTATTGAAGCTTTTTTCAATGACAACCAGGACTTCTTAAAAGTTGAAACGAAGCAAGACAATTATTATAAGAAGTATGTAAAGAAGAATCAAAAGTTCGAAGATGATTTGGGACTCACTGTTATCCGTACTCAACAAGAAATTGATGGCATGCCAATTCTCGGTTACGACCAAGCCATGACGGTTGATGAAGACGGTGTTATTCGGTCGATCAGTGGCAATATTCTACCAGGCATAGACAAGATTGAAAAAGCTTTGGATAAGAAGAAAAAAGTATCTGAAGATGAAGCCATTGAAATAGCAGAAGAAGAGCTTGGTTTTACACCAAACTATGAGTATGACCCGGATGTAGAAGATGTTATTTTTATGAAGAACAAAAATCCAAAGGTGGCATATCAAGTCAATCTGAATTTCCTTGATCCAGAACCAGGCAATTGGGTTTTTGTGATTGATGTGAAAAGTGGTAAAGTGCTGAACAAGTACAATAAAATATTTACGGAAGGCCCAACAACGGGTACCGGTACGGATTTCCACGGCAACACCCACACTTTTAATATGTTCGAAACAAAGAGCAAGGGGAAACTGACATATTCCCTATATGATTCGACACGTGGTGACGGTATTGAAGTTTACGATGCATCATATCGTAGAAAACTGCCAGGGTCTTTGTGGTATGATCCAGATAAAACTTTAGATGAAGCATATGACGCAGTTGCAGTGGATGCGCATGTTAATGCAGCCATTGTATATGATTATTTTAATGACGTTCACAATAGAGATTCTTATGATAACAGATCGTCAAAAATAAAGTCTACAGTGCATTATCAAAGGGATTATGTCAATGCATTTTGGAACGGCAGTCAAATGGTTTATGGAGATGGAGATGGTCAAGAATACTACCCATTTTCAGCAGCTCTTGATGTGGTAGGACATGAGCTTACACATGCTGTGACAGAATATACTGCGGGACTACAATATCAAGACGAATCTGGTGCTATCAATGAAGCCATGTCAGATATTTTTGGAACCCTAATAGAATTCTATGCAAATGATGATCCTGATTGGCTGTGTGCTGAGGACATCGTTGGGCCAGCAAATGGAGACATAGCCATGAGATCTTTAGAAGATCCAGCAGCTATCTCAAATGGCCTAACTGGTCCATATCCAGATCATGTTTCAAAAATGTATACTGGAACTCAAGATTATGGTGGCGTTCACATCAATAGCAGTATTATTAACAAATGTGCTTATCTTATATCAGAAGGTGGATCTCACGAAGGTGTAAATGTCAATGGCATTGGTCGCGATAAGATGGGAGATATTTTCTATAGAGCATTATCAGCACACATGACGAGCACCACAGATTTCTCTCAACTAAGAGAAGTAACTGTTTATGCTGCAAGTGAGCTTTATGGATCAGGTAGCGATGAAGTTCAAACTGTTATGGATGCATTTGATGCTGTTGGTATTATCAATTAATTCTTAACTTATTTAATCCTCTAGAATGATTCCTCTAAGTTAGTTTCTTGGTTAAGACCGGCTTTTCTATTGAAAAGTCGGTCTTTTGTGTATTTTATAAAGGTAAGTCCATGAATAAGTATTCCTGTGAGTTAGCAAGTTGTGAAGTTTCAAAACTTAAAAGGCACTCAATTGAGGTGAAATTGCATGGGTGTAGTGGATGGAAAAATGAATTACCTAATGTTTAACAATGAATACAAATGATAATTAAATTTATACTACATATAAAAATATAGTCTAAATTTGTAATTTTATGGGCCGAATATGCAATTTAATTGAAATATTCAAAAAATTCAAATATATTCTTCATGAGGCTTGAGAGAGCATTTAATAGTCCGGTGGCCACCTCTATTAAAAATAAAGCCATATACGAGCGTAGCTTGTATCCAAATGACAATGGAGGGAATATTATATGAATAAGCGTTTAGCTTTAGCGCTTTCTGTTATGCTGACTTTATCTAGCGGTCTTCAAGTGGGTTTCGCAGATGCAACCGGCGAAGTGAATGATCAACCCGTTGAAGTACAAACTGAAGTCGAACAGACAGAAGAAGAAAAATCAGAAGAAGCAACAAATACAGAAGTCGGTACAGGGGAAGAAGCCGGCGAAGAAGAAAATCTAGCAGAGGCAGAAGAAGCTGAAGCACCAGCCGAAGAAGCTGAAGCACCAGCTGAAGAAGCTGAAGCACCAGCCGAAGAAGTTGAAGCGCCAGCTGAAGAAGTTGAAGCGCCAGCTGAAGAAGCTGAAGCACCAGCCGAAGAAGTTGAAGCACCAGCTGAAGAAGTTGAAGCGCCAGCTGAAGAAGCTGAAGCTCCAGTAGAAGAAGTTGAAGCGCCAGCCGAAGAAGTTGAAGCGCCAGCTGAAGAAGCTGAAGCACCAGCTGAAGAAGTTGAAGCGCCAGCTGAAGAAGTTGAAGCGCCAGCTGAAGAAGTTGAAGCGCCAGCTGAAGAAGTTGAAGCGCCAGCTGAAGAAGTTGAAGCACCAGCTGAAGAAGTTGAAGCTCCAGTAGGAGAAGTTGAAGCGCCAGCTGAAGACCTTGAAGTACCAGCCGAAGAAGCTGAAGCTCCAGTAGAAGAACTTCCTGAAGCTCTTCAAGAAGAGGTTCCAGTGGAAGCTGAACAAGTTCAAGAAACATCAATGACATTTGAAGAAGCTGAAGCATTATTTGATGACATCTTCGATGATTTCGTCCAGCTTATGGATGAAGAAACACATATGCCTGAATTTATGTATGGTGAAATCACTATGCCAACAGATGAAGAAATTGATGCAATTATTGCAGATTTCTTCAATGAAAATCAGAGTTTCTTCCAAGTTGAAGATGAACAAAATGATTATTTCCAAGAATTCTTTGATACAACAACTATGTTTGAAGATGATCTTGGTTTAACAGTCGTACGTACGCAACAGGAAATTGATGGCATGCCTATACTAGGTTATGACCAAGCTATGACTGTTGATGCTGATGGTGTTATCCGCTCAATGAGTGGTAATATCTTGCCTGAAATCGATAAAATCGAAAAGGCACTTAACAAGGAAAAGAAAATTTCCGGTTCTGAAGCGATTGATATTGCTGAAGACGAACTTGGGTTCTCGCCAAATTACGAGTACTCACCAGATGTTGAAGAAGTTATCTTTATGAAAAAAGATAAGCCTATTGCAGCTTATAAAGTTAACTTGAACTTCCTTGATCCAGAACCAGGCAACTGGGTATTTGTGATCAATGGACGCAATGGAAAAATCCTTAATATGTATAATAAGATTTATACCAATGGTCCAACAACTGGAACAGGAACTGACTTCCACGGCAATGTACACGATCTGAATACATACGCTGTAGATAGCTGGTGGGATACAGAATACGCACTGTATGATGATACACGCGGTGGCGGTATTCTCGTATATGATGGCCGTAATAGAACATCTCTACCAGGAACGATTTGGTATGATGCAGACAACAGATTCAACTCAGACTATGACGCTGTAGCTGTTGATGCACATGTTAACGCTGGCATTGTGTATGACTACTATAAAGATATGCACAATAGAAACTCATATGATGGTAATGATGCCCGTATAAAATCTACAGTTCACTATAAGCAAGACTACGTTAATGCATTTTGGAATGGCAATCAAATGGTTTATGGAGATGGCGATGGCCAAGATTACTATCCATTTGCTGCAGCTCTTGATGTTGTTGGTCATGAATTGACACATGCTGTTACAGAATACACAGCTGGTCTTGAGTATCAAAACGAATCAGGTGCAATCAATGAAGCCATGTCAGATATATTCGGTACACTCATTGAGTTCTACGCGAATGATAATCCAGACTGGTTATGTGCAGAAGACATCGTTGGTCCAACAAATGGGAATGTGGCAATGAGATCTTTAGAAGATCCTACAACTGTTTCTAATGGTTTAACTGGCCCATATCCTGATCATACGTCTAAAAAATACAATGGCACTGAAGATTATGGTGGTGTTCACATCAACAGCAGTATTATTAATAAATGTGCTTACCTAATCTCAGAAGGCGGATCTCACTATGGTGTTTCTGTTGATGGTATCGGTCGTGACAAAATGGGCGATATTTTCTATAGAGCCTTATCAGCACATATGACAAGCACAACTGATTTTTCACAGCTGAGAGAAGTTGTTATTTATTCAGCAGGTGAATTATTCGGTCAAAACAGCAGTGAAGTACAAACTGTAAAAGATGCTTTTGATGCTGTAGGTATTTCAAACTAAGCCAAGATAAGTGAAGTTATAAAAATGGGGATGTAGCCATTACATCTCCATTTTAATTGAAAGCATGTATAGAAACACAATATTAAAAATTAAAAACCACCTAAATCATGAATTTAAAGACATGATTTAGGTGTTTTTTTTGTACCGAGGGCTTTTGGTGTCTAGAATATCCGGTGTTTTTAGGACAATCAAGATCTGTACTCGCCGTTAATTTTAACGTAGTCGTAGGTTAAATCACACCCCCAAGCGGTGGCTGAGAACGGACCATCGTTTAAATTGACAAGTACGTTAATGTTTTCTGCAGACAAAATTGACTCAGCATATTCATCATCAAAAGTGAGCGGTGTGCCCTCTTTCATTAGGGGAAGAAGTCCGTATTCTGTTTCAATATGGAGATCTATATTCTCTGGCGGAAACTTAGCACCAGAATATCCAATGGCACAAAGTATGCGACCTCAGTTGGCATCCTTGCCAAAGAAAGCGGCTTTGACTAATGAAGAAGAGGCTACAGCCTTAGATGCAAGTCTTGCAGAGTGGTGGGATTCAGCGCCCACGACTTGGATTTCAAGGAGTTTAGTCGCGCCTTCGCCATCACGAGCTATGAGTTTAGAAAGTTCTGTACAGACAAGAAGGAGGGCTTTTTTAAAGGCATTAGAAGCGGCTGTATCATTTTTTAAATCCAGTTTTGATTGACCGCTGGCAAGGGCGAGAACCATATCGTTTGTTGAAGTGTCGCCGTCAACACTAATCATATTGAAGGACTCATCAGTTACAGTTTCTAGCGAATTCTGTAAGTATGTGGAGTCCACGTCCGCATCGGTCATGATAAAACCAAGCATGGTTGCCATGTTGGGGTGTATCATACCTGATCCTTTAGCAATGCCACAGATATTAAGTTTTTCAGTCCCCTTTGTAATAGTGGCAGACACCACTTTTGTATATGTGTCTGTCGTGAGGATGCTTTTTGCTAGATTTAAGATATTTCTTTCGTCTAAATTGGAACAGGCGCTGGTAATCCCTTTTCTCATTGTAGGCATGGGAAGGGGCACGCCAATAATTCCAGTTGATGCAAGTAAAACTTCAGATTTATCAATTTTAAGTTGATCTGCCACCAAATGCACAGACGCCTGTGCATCTTTTTTACCTTGATCACCGGTACATGCATTGGCATTCCCACTGTTTATTAGGATAGCTTTTGACGTGCTTTCATGAAGGTGCGTTTGAGAGAGGGTAACGGGAGCAGCCTTAGCTACATTTTGAGTAAATACACCGGCAGATGCGACAGATGATGGACAATATATGAGTCCAAGATCGCGTAGGTCAGTCTGTTTTTTTATACCACAGTGAATCCCAGAGTAGGAGAAGCCCGGAACCAATACTGGTTTTGAAAAAAGTGTTATTTTATACATGGTCAATCACCCTTTCGAATTTTGTAAAGCAGGTTTAGTTTGTATTAAAAAGGAATATAGATCAATTTTACAGATAAGTCGCAGTTAAACAAGACCGGTGCTTTCATCAAACCCAAATAGAATGTTAGCATTTTGAACAGCCTGGCCAGCTGCGCCTTTCATCAGATTATCAATGACGCTATGGATGACAATACAATTTGTCATTTCGTCATAGACAAGGTGAATATCACAGAAATTCGTATTTTTAACCCATTTCGTTTCAGGCATGGATTTAATCAAGCGGACAAATTTAGAATTCTTGTAGAATGAAGAATAAGTTATAAGTAAGTCATGAAAATTCACATCTTTACAATTTGGAATGTAGATTGAAGATAAAATCCCCCTCTCCATGGGAATAACACTAGGCGAGAAGAGTATTGATGTCTGCTTAGCGCCATGAAGATGAAGCGCTTGCTCCATTTCGGGTACATGTCTATGGGTTCCAGTTGCATATGGACGGATGGATTCGTTGGCTTCACAATACATATTGTAGGCATGTGTTTTTTTTCCTGAGCCACTCATACCTGACTTGGCGTCAACGACAATGAGTTTACCATTTAAGAGCCCTGTACTCGCTAGAGGCAGAAGTCCGAGGAGCGTGGCTGTTGGATAACATCCTGGATTTGCAATCAATCTTGATTTTTTACTTTGCAGCTCAGCTAGACCATAAGTGGATACAGATAAAAGGTCGGGCGCAAGATGTTTGGTCTGATACCATTTCTCGTAGACAGACTTCTCATTAAGGCGAAAATCACCACTAAGATCTATAACTGGGATTTTTAGATCGTAGGCCTTTTTAACCCAATCCATGGAGTGTCCATGGGGCAAACTCAAAAATACAAGATCTAAAGTTTTCATTTTTTCTTGAAAAGTGTCGAGGTTTATAAAGCAGTAGTCTTGATTAAAAGGATAACCACTGACATTAGATATAGGCACCTCATCTAAACTTCTAGATCCAAGCATGGTTAAATGAAATTCAGGATGTTTATCGATTAATTTAACAAGTTGAAGACCAGCATAGCCTGTGCCTCCAATTATTCCAACTTTCATTTGAAGCCTCCTTTGCAATATAGGGTAAGTTTATTTTGAGGATAATTATACATAAAAATGACTAAACAAACAAGAAAAACGGCTAAAAAACTTGAAAAAATACAAAAGCGTATGTATAATTATTAAAAAATAGGAGGCGAAAGTGGTGAGAAATAAGCAGAGAGTAGAAAATTTATTGGAGTCACTTCCATACATTCAGAAGTTTCAAGGGAAGACTTTTGTGCTCAAATATGGTGGCAGCATTATGGAGAATGAAGAAAACAAGCTTGCGTTTATTGAGGACATTGTACTTCTTAATCACTTGGGAATAAAATGCATTATCATTCATGGAGGCGGAAAAGAAATCAATGCTAGACTGGAAAAGCTAGGCATTGAGTCAGAGTTTAAAGAAGGGTATCGTGTGACTTCCAAAGATGCCATCGATGAGGTGGAAATGATTTTGACTGGTAGAATCAATAAGGAGTTGACATGTCTGCTAAACAACGCAGGTGCCAAGGCGGTGGGACTCAATGGTAAAGATGGAGGGCTGATAAGAGCCACAAAAAAGTATGTAACACTCAATCAAAGACAACATGATATCGGGCAAGTTGGTCAAATAGATGTGGTCAATCCAGAAATTTTAGAACTTCTTCTAGAAAGTGGATACGTACCAGTGATCTCTCCCATTGGTTTCGACCGAAGTGGTATGACCTTTAACATCAATGCTGATGATGTTGCTGCTGAAATCAGCGCTAAGTTGTCGGCTGAAAAATTGATTATGATAACGGATGTTCCAGGTGTTTTGGAAGATGTCAAGAAGCCAGATTCTTTAATGAGTAAGTTGACCCTAGATGATATAGAAAGACTAACCGGGTCAGATGCTGTTAAGGGGGGAATGACCCCTAAGCTTAAGTGTGCACAAACAGCTGTCTGTGGTGGCACAAACTCGGTCCACATTTTAAATGGAACCATTAAACACTGTGTGGTACTGGAAACATTCACCGAAAAAGGTATTGGATCAATGATCACGTATAGGTAAAGGGCTCAAAATGTGAGGGAAAATGATGGGTACAGAAAATGTAATGAAAACATATAACAGACAACCGGTGACATTTGAAAAAGGTTTGGGCGTTTGGCTGACCGATAACTATGGAAATGACTATTTAGATTTTGGAGCCGGTGTGGCTGTGAACTCGTTAGGGCATAGTCATACTAAATTGGTAGAAGGGCTAAAGAATCAAGTTGAAACTTTGCTTCATGTATCTAATTTGTACTGGACAAAAGAACAGCTAGATCTAGCCAAGAAATTATGCGCCTTAAGCCGTATGCAATCCGCTTTTTTTTGTAATAGCGGAACGGAATCATTGGAAACAGCACTAAAAATCGCTCGTAAATATGGACGAATGATAAATGAGCATAAATCAAAAGTTATTGTTATGAATAAGGCATTTCATGGGAGAACAAGTGGGGCTTTGAGTCTGACTTGGAACTCAAAGTACAAGGAGCCTTTTGGTCAGTTATTAGAAGACATTGAGTTTGTTGCCTTAAATGATAAAGAGGCACTAGATGCGGCCGTTGACGACAAGGTTTGTGCCATTATTATTGAGCCGATTCAGGGCGAAGGTGGCATTTATTCAGCGGATGCAGAGTTTCTAAAATTAGCAAAACATTTAGCAAGTGAATATAATGCCCTATTGATATTTGACGAGGTGCAATGCGGCATTGGAAGAAGTGGAAAAATGTTTGCATATCAATGGAGTGGCGTACAGCCAGACGTTTTATGCTTGGCCAAGGGACTAGGCGGCGGTGTTCCCATAGGGGCCGTATTGGTTGGACCAGTCGCTGATGTGCTTGAGCCTGGAGACCATGGATCAACCTTTGGCGGGAATCCCCTAGCGTGTAGAGCTGGCGGAATTGTTCTAGACATTATCGGAAAAGAAGATTTTCTGGAAGCTGTTATAAATATGTCCAGCTATCTGCAAGAGAAGTTGTTGCGTTTAAATAATGAAAAAATGTATTTGAAAGAAATACGTGGTATGGGTTTGATGTTAGGCGTTGAAACCATCTATAAAGCAAAAGATATTGTAAAATTAGCTTTTGACGAGAAACTTTTAATCATTGGAGCCGGTGAGAACACCATTAGAATTGTACCGCCACTTATTATTACCAAAGATGATGTGGATGTTTTTATAGAAAAATTACGAAGCGCTATTGATAAACTATAGTCTGAGAATCTACTGATTCCAGTGTCTTCAGCCCATGAAAACCAAATTTGGAATAAATCTGAATAATCAAAAAATAAAAAAGGGGGTTGATAGTCCACAAAAATCATGCTAGTATAATCACAACTTCAAATTAAGTTTATCAAGAGACAGGGGAGAGAGTTAGCTCGATGATCCTGCACCAACCTGTTATACAAGGTGGTAAAGCTGACATCGATAATGATTAAGGAATCACGCCTTCTTGTCGATGACAAGGAGGCTTTTTTTATACAACTGCAAATAGCTTATCAAGAGTGGTGGAGGGACTGGCCCTATGAAACCCGGCAACCTGCTTAGGCAAGGTGCTAAATCCTGCGTAGTCGAGAGATAAGAATTAAAACACCCTCTCGAGGGTGTTTTTTATACATCCGAAAGAATAAAATGGTAAAAATGGAAAAAGGAGAAAACATGATATCCATAAAAAACATAGTTAAACAATATGGCAAGGATGATCAAATTGTAAAAGCGCTTAATGATGTGACACTAAATATTGACAAAGGTGAAATTTACGGTGTTATAGGACTTTCAGGCGCCGGTAAATCAACACTTATTCGAACGCTTAACAGACTTGAAGAGGTCGATTCAGGACAGGTTGTCATTGATGGTGAAGATATGAAGACTCTATCTCCAAAAGCATTAAGAGATCGTAGAAAGAAAATTGGTATGATATTTCAACATTTTCATCTACTGTCTTCTAGGACGGTTTCAGAAAACATTGCATTTCCTCTTGAAATTGCAGGTTGGAAAAAAGATGAGATTAAAAGTAGAGTTGCAGAGCTACTGGACCTTGTTGGACTACCTGAAAAGGCTGATGTGTATCCAAACCAGCTTAGCGGTGGTCAAAAACAGAGAGTGGCCATAGCAAGAGCGCTTGCCAACAAGCCTAAATTATTGTTAAGTGATGAATCAACAAGTGCTCTTGATCCCATAACCACACGGTCTATTTTGAGCCTCTTGCAGCGGATCAATCAAGATCTTGGGGTGACGATAGTATTAATCACTCATGAAATGGAGGTTATAAAGCAAATTTGTACCAAGGTGGCTGTTATGGATGATGGAAAAGTTATTGAAAAAGGGTCTGTGGCTTCGGTTCTTAAGAATCCTAAAAGCTCAGTGACAAAGGCTTTTCTAGGAGATTCGACAAAGGCGGTGAAATTATATGACGCATCTTAATGAAATTATGAGACTTTTAATTTCTCCAACACTTGAAACCCTGATGATGGTTTCAGTGGCATCTCTTGTGGCGACAATTCTTGGGTTGCCCATTGGAGTGTGTTTATACGTTACACAAGACAAAGGACTTATGGAAAACACAGTGGTTTTTAGAATTGTTGATGCCCTAGTGAATATGTGCAGGTCATTGCCATTTATTATATTAATGATTTTATTGTTCCCCCTATCAAGATTAATTGTCGGAACAACAATCGGTACGGTGGCTACAATTGTACCTTTATCTATTGGTGCATCTCCATTTATCGGTCGAATCGTAGAGAATGCCCTTAATGAAGTCGATGGCGGAATTATTGAAGCCGTTCATTCCATGGGTGCATCAAATTTAGAGATTATATTTAAGGTGGTTATCCCAGAAGCTCTCCCAGCCCTTGTGTCAGGAATGACCCTTTCTGTGATTAACATACTTGGATACTCAGCTATGGCAGGCGCTATTGGTGGAGGTGGCCTTGGTGATTTAGCAATACGCTATGGTTTTCATAGATTCCAGACAGATGTTCTTATAGCATCAGTCATAGTAATAATAATATTGGTACAGTGCATTCAGTTTATTGGCAACAAGCTCACAAATAGAATTTATTTGCAAAGAGCTGTTAAATAAAAAAACAAAACCAAGGATAGTATTGGTTTTCCAGTGTCAAAAGTTTATAAGATGGAGGAAATTATGAGAAGATTTATTGGTATTATTTCAGCTTTTGTATTAACAGTGGTTATCTTAGTGGGATGCTCAAGTGCAGACGATCAAGAATCGAGCGAGAGAAAAGTATTAAAAGTGGGGGCGACGCCTGTTCCACATGCTCAACTTCTAGAACTCGTTAAGCCAGTTTTAGAGGAGAAGGGGATTGATCTTGAAATAGTTGAGTTTACTGATTATGTAAAACCAAACTTGGCCCTTGATGATGGGGAAATTGATGCAAACTTCTTTCAACACGTGCCTTATTTAGAAAGCTTTAATGCGGATAGGGGACTTGACCTCATTAGTGTGGGAACGGTTCATGTGGAACCGCTGGGAGCTTATTCAGAAAAAGTTAAAACGATAGACGACTTAGAAGCGGGCGCGGAAGTGGCTATACCGAGTGACAGCGTAAATGGCGGTCGTGCATTAATATTACTTGAATCCAATGGGCTTATTAAGCTAAAAGAAGATGCAGGGCTAGAAGCAACTGAGTTTGATATTGTAGACAATCCGCTAGAGTTAAACTTTACTTCTATAGAAGCAGCACAGCTTCCACGTGTTATTGGTGATGTTGACCTTGCCGTTATTAATGGGAACTTTGCAATCGAAGCAGGGCTCAATCCACTTGAGGACGCCCTTGTACTAGAGGGATCTGATTCACCATATGCAAATATCATAACTGTAAAATCAGATTATACAAAAGTTGATGAGGTTTCAGAATTGTTAAATGCCCTTCAATCAGATGAAATTCGTGAATATATTGAGAAGAACTATAATGGTGGAGTGGTTGCAGCATTCAGTAAAAATTAAGTGAATAATACACTTTGAAATGGATATAAAGAAAACTGGCTGAAGGATTATGCCAGTTTTTCTTTATTCATAAGATGATCGTAGACCAATGTTTTCGTAAGCTTGAATAGAAAACTTTAATAAAGAAGGCTATAGAAAAGGGAAAAACATTTACATTTTATGTTATAAAAAAGTAAATGTAAGACGTGGATTAAGTATTAAAAATCCCTTATAATAAGGAAGAGAAAATTCAAAAACAGTCATGAATTGTCAGAAATATTTTTTATTTCTAGAATGCGTTGACACTTATTCAGGAAGGTGCTATTATATAACAGTCGTCGCAAGCGGCTAGCAAAAACGAGAGTTAATAACTAAGCTGATTGCAAGGGTTTTGAGGAAGTTGATCAAGAAAAAAACTTGAAAAAACTTCTTGACAAAACTGGTCGACACTGGTAAGATAATAGAGTCGCTGGAACACAGTGATTAACAAAAAATCAATCAAGTTTTTACATAGAACAAGTTGATTTCGGTCTTTGAAAATTAAACAGTATAGAATTATAACACGTTCAATTCTTTACCGCATCAAGACAAGGTCTAGATGCAAAACAATTGATTCGAAACGGATATAATGATAACAATAATTAGTCAGCATATCTGAGACGGACAAAACAATTTGAAACATTTTTTCAAAGAGTTTGATCCTGGCTCAGGATGAACGCTGGCGGCGTGCTTAACACATGCAAGTCGAGCGAGAAGCTTTTGACGGATCCTTCGGGTGACGGATGGAGTGGAAAGCGGCGGACGGGTGAGTAACGCGTGGGCAACCTGCCCTGTACAGAGGGATAGCCACTGGAAACGGTGATTAATACCTCATAAGACCACAGTGCTGCATAGCACAGGGGTAAAAACTCTGGTGGTACAGGATGGGCCCGCGTCTGATTAGCTAGTTGGTAAGGTAACGGCTTACCAAGGCGACGATCAGTAGCCGACCTGAGAGGGTGATCGGCCACACTGGAACTGAGACACGGTCCAGACTCCTACGGGAGGCAGCAGTGGGGAATATTGCACAATGGGCGAAAGCCTGATGCAGCAACGCCGCGTGAACGATGAAGGCCTTCGGGTTGTAAAGTTCTTTTCTTGGAGAAGAAAATTTGACGGTATCCAAGGAATAAGCCCCGGCTAACTACGTGCCAGCAGCCGCGGTAATACGTAGGGGGCAAGCGTTATCCGGAATCACTGGGCGTAAAGGGAGTGTAGGCGGTCAAGCAAGTCAGGGGTGAAAGGCATCGGCTCAACCGATGTAAGCCTTTGAAACTGTTTGACTTGAGTGCAGGAGAGGTAAGTGGAATTCCTAGTGTAGCGGTGAAATGCGTAGATATTAGGAGGAACACCAGTGGCGAAGGCGACTTACTGGACTGTAACTGACGCTGAGGCTCGAAAGCGTGGGGAGCGAACAGGATTAGATACCCTGGTAGTCCACGCCGTAAACGATGAATACTAGGTGTCTGGGGTCGAACCTAGGTGCCGCAGCTAACGCATTAAGTATTCCGCCTGGGGAGTACGCACGCAAGTGTGAAACTCAAAGGAATTGACGGGGACCCGCACAAGCAGCGGAGCATGTGGTTTAATTCGAAGCAACGCGAAGAACCTTACCAGGTCTTGACATACAGATGACCGGTCCTTAGCCGGACCTTTCCTTCGGGACATCTGATACAGGTGGTGCATGGTTGTCGTCAGCTCGTGTCGTGAGATGTTGGGTTAAGTCCCGCAACGAGCGCAACCCTTATTTTTAGTTGCCATCAGTTAGGCTGGGCACTCTAAAGAGACTGCCGTGGACAACACGGAGGAAGGTGGGGATGACGTCAAATCATCATGCCCCTTATGATCTGGGCTACACACGTGCTACAATGGTCGGTACAACGGGCAGCGAAGGGGTGACCTGGAGCAAATCCTATAAAGCCGATCTCAGTTCGGATTGCAGGCTGCAACTCGCCTGCATGAAGTTGGAGTTGCTAGTAATCGTGGATCAGAATGCCGCGGTGAATGCGTTCCCGGGTCTTGTACACACCGCCCGTCACACCATGGAAGCTGGGGGCGCCCGAAGCCCGTGATCCAACCCCTTGTGGGAGGAAGCGGTCGAAGGTGAAATCAGTGACTAGGGTGAAGTCGTAACAAGGTAGCCGTATCGGAAGGTGCGGCTGGATCACCTCCTTTCTAAGGAGAACGTACTCTATACTGTTTAATTTTGAGAGACTAAAATCTCTTACGCATATCTAATAATATGGGGGTATAGCTCAGTTGGGAGAGCACCTGCCTTGCACGCAGGGGGTCGCAAGTTCGAATCTTGTTACCTCCACCATTTAACCCTTTTTAGGGTATGATCTTCTTGAAAGTTGAGAGGATCATTTAGATTGAACCTTGAAAACTGCATATGAAATAAATTAGAAGACGAAAACGTATCAAACCAAGATAATTAAAACTAAGTTTTGAGAATTAAGGGAAGATACAGTTTCACTGAGGTAAACAAAACTCAAACTCGAATAATTACTCATTGATTAATATCAAGAGAACAGTTTATCGAAAATAACTTAGGTTATTTAAGAAAATTGGTCAAGTTAATAAGAGCATAGGGTGGATGCCTTGGCACTAAGAGCCGATGAAGGACGTGGTAAGCTGCGAAAAGTCTTGGGGAGCTGCAAGCGAGCGTTGATCCAGGAATGTCCGAATGGGGAAACCCGGCTACTGTAATAGGTAGTCACCGTGCACTGAATACATAGGTGTACGGAGGGAGACTCGGGGAACTGAAACATCTAAGTACCCGAAGGAGAAGAAAACAAAAGTGATTTCCTAAGTAGCGGCGAGCGAACGGGAAGCAGGCCAAACCAGAGACTACGGTTTCTGGGGTTGTGGACGCATCATAAGTGATGGCGGTATTCTAGTCGAAGAGGTTTGGAAAGACCCACCGAAGAAGGTGACAGTCCTGTAGACGAAAGAAGAAGGCCCACGATGCGCACCAGAGTACCACGGGGCACGTGAAACCTTGTGGGAAGCCGGGAGGACCATCTCCCAAGCCTAAATACTCCTTAGTGACCGATAGCGCATAGTACCGTGAGGGAAAGGTGAAAAGAACCCCTGTCGGGGAGTGAAAAAGAACCTGAAACCCTATGTTTACAAGCAGTCGAAGAACTTTATATGTTCGACGGCGTACTTTTTGTAGAACGGGCCAACGAGTTACGTTATATAGCAAGGTTAAGGTGTTCAGCACTGAAGCCGTAGCGAAAGCGAGTCTGAAGAGGGCGTATAGTTGTATGGCGTAGACCCGAAACCGGGTGACCTATCCATGAGCAGGGTGAAGCTGAAGTAAAATTCAGTGGAGGCCCGAACCCATATCTGTTGAAAAAGGTTGGGATGACTTGTGGATAGCGGAGAAATTCCAATCGAACTCGGAGATAGCTGGTTCTCCCCGAAATAGCTTTAGGGCTAGCCTTGATGTGAGTGACGCGGAGGTAGAGCACTGACTGTCCTAGGGGGCTTCACCGCCTACCGAAGACTATCAAACTCCGAATGCCGCAGTCATATAATCAGGAGTCAGACTATGTATGATAAGATTCATGGTCGAGAGGGAAACAGCCCAGACCGTCAGCTAAGGTCCCAAAGTCCAAGTTAAGTGGGAAAGGATGTGGGGTTGCTTAGACAACTAGGATGTTGGCTTAGAAGCAGCCATTCATTTAAAGAGTGCGTAATAGCTCACTAGTCGAGTGACCCTGCGCCGAAAATTACCGGGGCTCAAACTTGGCACCGAAGCTACGGCAACGTTTAGACGTTGGGTAGGGGAGCATTGTATACGGGCAGAAGCTATACCGTAAGGAGTGGTGGACTGTATACAAGAGAGAATGTTGGCATGAGTAGCGAGAGGCAGGTGAGAATCCTGCCCGCCGAAAACCTAAGGTTTCCTGGGGAAGGTTCGTCCGCCCAGGGTTAGTCAGGACCTAAGCCGAGGACGAAAGTCGTAGGCGATGGACAACTGGTTAAGATTCCAGTACCACCGAAAGTCGTCTGAGAGACGGAGTGACAGGGAATGCAAAACGATCGCACCGATGGATGTGCGTCCAAGCGTCAAGTGAGAACCGGTAGGCAAATCCGCTGGTTTAATTGCAAGGCGTGATGGGGAGCGAAAAATAAGTAGCGAAGTCGTTGGAGAGTCCTTCAAGAAAAGCTTCTATCGAGACCTAGGTGCCTGTACCGTAAACCGACACAGGTAGGAGAGTAGAGAATACTAAGGCGAGCGAGATAACCATTGTTAAGGAACTCGGCAAAATGACCCCGTAACTTCGGGAGAAGGGGTGCCGCATTAGGGTTAACGCCCGAAGCGGCCGCAGAGAACAGGCCCAAGCAACTGTTTACCAAAAACACAGGTCTCTGCTAAGTCGAAAGACGATGTATAGGGGCTGACGCCTGCCCGGTGCTGGAAGGTTATGAGGAGAGGTTAGCGTAAGCGAAGCTTTGAATCGAAGCCCCAGTAAACGGCGGCCGTAACTATAACGGTCCTAAGGTAGCGAAATTCCTTGTCGGGTAAGTTCCGACCCGCACGAAAGGCGTAATGATTTGGGCACTGTCTCAACAATGGACTCGGTGAAATTGTAGTACCGGTAAAGATGCCGGTTACCCGCAGCAGGACGGAAAGACCCCGTGGAGCTTTACTGTAGCTTGGCACTGGATTTTGGTATAGCATGTACAGGATAGGTGGGAGACTAAGAAGTATGCACGCTAGTGTGTATGGAGTCACCGTTGGGATACCACTCTTGCTATATCAGTGTCCTAACCGTGCGCTGTTATCCAGCGTCGGGACAATGTCAGGTGGGCAGTTTGACTGGGGCGGTCGCCTCCTAAAAAGTAACGGAGGCGCTCAAAGGTTCCCTCAGTGCGGTTGGAAATCGCGCGAAGAGTGCAAAGGCAAAAGGGAGCTTGACTGCGAGACATACAGGTCGAGCAGGGACGAAAGTCGGACTTAGTGATCCGGCGGTACCGAATGGAAGGGCCGTCGCTCAACGGATAAAAGCTACCCCGGGGATAACAGGCTTATCTCCCCCAAGAGTCCACATCGACGGGGAGGTTTGGCACCTCGATGTCGGCTCGTCTCATCCTGGGGCTGTAGTCGGTCCCAAGGGTTGGGCTGTTCGCCCATTAAAGAGGCACGCGAGCTGGGTTCAGAACGTCGTGAGACAGTTCGGTCCCTATCCGCTGTGGGCGCAGGAAATTTGAGAGGAGCTGTCCTTAGTACGAGAGGACCGGGATGGACATACCTCTGGTGTATCTGTTGTTCCGCCAGGAGCACTGCAGAGTAGCTACGTATGGACGGGATAAGCGCTGAAGGCATCTAAGCGCGAAGCCCCCCTCAAGATAAGATTTCCCATCCTTTATGGAGTAAGACCCCTGATAGACTAACAGGTTGATAGGTCCAAGGTGTAAGTGCAGCAATGTACTCAGCTGATGGATACTAATAGGTCGAGGACTTGACCAATATAGATTTTGAGTCATTCCTAGTGAAACAAATCTTCTAAAATATTATCATGTGCAGTTTTGAAGGATTAATCCTTCTATAATGAAATCCGGTGATGATGGCGAGGAGGCCACACCTGTTCCCATTCCGAACACAGCAGTTAAGCTCCTCAGCGCCGATGGTACTTGGCGGGCAGCCGCCTGGGAGAGTAGGTCGTCGCCGGTTTCTAAAATGTTCCAAGGTAGCTCAATGGTGGAGCAACCGGCTGTTAACCGGTAGGCTGTGGGTTCGAGTCCCACCCTTGGAGCCAATAATATTGCCGGGGTGGCGGAACTGGCAGACGCCCGGGACTTAAAATCCCGTGATACTTAGTATCGTACCGGTTCGATCCCGGTCCCCGGCACCATTTATTACATTTATGTGTGTTGGTTAAGATCGAAAAAATGAAACACCTATATGACGCGGGGTGGAGCAGCTGGCAGCTCGTCGGGCTCATAACCCGGAGGTCACAGGTTCGAATCCTGTCCCCGCAACCAATTTTATTTGAAACACCTTAATATTTGGCCCCTTGGTCAAGTGGTTAAGACACCGCCCTTTCACGGCGGTAACAGGGGTTCGAATCCCCTAGGGGTCACCACTTATTTTCTTAAAAGAAAATGAATAAAGAAATTCCAGTAGTAAATGATGATTTTGAATTAAAAATGCTTAGCATATTTAATTATAAAATGGGAGTATAGCTCAGCTGGGAGAGCATCTGCCTTACAAGCAGAGGGTCATAGGTTCGAGCCCTATTACTCCCACCATTATGGCCCAGTAGTTCAGTTGGTTAGAACGCCAGCCTGTCACGCTGGAGGTCGAGAGTTCGAGTCTCTTCTGGGTCGCCATTTTATGGGCCGGTGTAGCTCAATTGGTAGAGCAACTGACTTGTAATCAGTAGGTCGCGGGTTCGAGTCCCATCACCGGCTCCATTTAATTAAATGGTAGATGAAATATCAAAGTTTGTAATTACATTTCAAACGAATAATGAAAACAATAATTTAGGTTTAAAGCTGCAAGTAAATCGAGGCGCCAGACTAACGATTGAAGGCGCGTACAAATGTACGCAACTGATTGAGGCAGGATGAAAGGCGAAGCGTTACGTAGCAGATTTAAAGATAAATGGTGGGGTTCCCGAGTGGCCAAAGGGGGCGGACTGTAAATCCGTTGACTGAGTCTTCGAAGGTTCGAATCCTTCTCCCACCACCATATTTGCGGAAGTGGCTCAGTGGTAGAGCATCGCCTTGCCAAGGCGAGGGTCGCGAGTTCGAATCTCGTCTTCCGCTCCAAAAAACTTGCGGGTGTAGCTCAGTGGTAGAGCCCCGGCCTTCCAAGCCGGTTGCGAGGGTTCGATCCCCTTCACCCGCTCCAATTGTGACCCATTAGCTCAGTCGGTAGAGCACCTGACTTTTAATCAGGGTGTCCTGCGTTCGAGTCGCAGATGGGTCACCATTATGGCGCCATAGCCAAGTGGTAAGGCAGAGGTCTGCAAAACCTTTATCCCCAGTTCAAATCTGGGTGGCGCCTCCATTACTTGCGCCGTTAGCTCAGCTGGATAGAGTGTCTGACTACGAATCAGAAGGTCAGGAGTTCGAATCTCTTACGGCGCACCAATAACCCTGGGTTGCGAGAGTAACCTGGGGTTTTACTCCCTAAACGGAGAAGCTATTGCATAAGTGCATTGCTAGATGGACTAACATCGAAAATATCTTGATAAGTCATTTATATTTTCTGATAAAAATGCCGGTGTAGCTCAATTGGTAGAGCAACTGACTTGTAATCAGTAGGTCGCGGGTTCGAGTCCCATCACCGGCTCCATTTATTTTAAATGGTGATGAAACACTAAGCTTTTAAAGTTTATAGTACATATTGAACTAATAAACAAATAAATGAATTAATTTAGATTTAAAGACACAAGCAGATCAAGGCGTCAGCCTGATGAAGAAAGATGCGTACAAAGGTACGTAACTGACTGAAGAAGGATGAAAGGCGAAGAAATGTGCAGTGTATTTGAATATAAATGGTGGGGTTCCCGAGTGGCCAAAGGGGGCGGACTGTAAATCCGTTGACTGAGTCTTCGAAGGTTCGAATCCTTCTCCCACCACCATATTTGCGGGTGTGGCGGAATTGGCAGACGCGCTAGATTTAGGTTCTAGTGTCAATAGACGTGGGGGTTCAAGTCCCTCCACCCGCACCAATTTAATTTTTGAGTATTACCAGCATTAACTTGCGGAAGTGGCTCAGTGGTAGAGCATCGCCTTGCCAAGGCGAGGGTCGCGAGTTCGAATCTCGTCTTCCGCTCCAGAAAATCTGCGGGTGTAGCTTAGTGGTAAAGCACCGGCCTTCCAAGCCGGCTGCGAGGGTTCGATTCCCTTCACCCGCTCCATCTATTTGGCGCCATAGCCAAGTGGTAAGGCAGAGGTCTGCAAAACCTTTATCCCCAGTTCAAATCTGGGTGGCGCCTCCATTACTTGCGCCGTTAGCTCAGCTGGATAGAGTGTCTGACTACGAATCAGAAGGTCAGGAGTTCGAATCTCTTACGGCGCACCAATAAAGACTAGATTGCAATTGCAATCTGGTCTTTTTTTATTTTTTGAACAAGGATTGGCTTGATCAAAAACAAGACATGTCAAATCAATGTACACGATTTTAATATTTACTAACTTAGATAAATGAACTAACAATCCCCGTACATGTTGAAAATACTTGATTTAGAATTAATGTTGCAAGTTGGCATAGGACTTGCAATACTTAAAGACAAATCAAATTTGTCCAAGTATTTATACAGATATACAGGAGGAATGTAATGAGAGATGTGGTTATTGTCAGTGCCGTAAGAACACCAATAGGGAGTTTTGGTGGTGCACTTGCATCATTAAGCGCTGTCGATCTAGGGGTAATTGCTGCAAAAGCAGCACTTGAAAGAGGGCATGTGAAGCCTGAAATGGTTGATGAAGTATTAATAGGCAATGTGCTTCAAGCTGGATTAGGTCAAAATATTGCACGTCAAATTGCTGTTGGTGCAGGTCTGCCATACGAAGTACCTGCCATAGCGATTAATAAGCTTTGTGGTTCAGGACTGCGAACAGTGAGTATGGCAGCACAATTTATTAAGCTTGGTGATGCTAAGCTTATCTTGGCAGGTGGAACGGAAAGCATGTCCAATGCCCCTTATGTTATGAATAAGGCAAGATGGGGCGCTAAAATGGGACATATTTCAGCAGAAGACACCATGATCAAGGATGGGTTGACAGATGCATTCAACGACTATCATATGGGGATAACAGCAGAAAATATTGCCGACCAGTGGTCAATCACACGTGATGAGCAAGATGCTTTTGCCCTACACAGTCAGATGAAGGCCGCTTCTGCCATGGCAGCTGGAAAGTTCAAAGAAGAAATTGTGCCAGTAGCAGTTAAGAACAAACGACAAGAAGTTCTTGTTGACACAGATGAGTATCCAAGGATTGGTGCAACACTAGAATCGCTTCAAAAGTTGCGTCCAGCTTTTAAAAAGGATGGAACGGTCACTGCAGGAAACGCTTCTGGTATTAATGATGGTGCAGCAATGATTGTTCTTGCTGACAAGGCATTTGCAATTGAAAACGGGCTGACTATATTGGCCGAAATTAAATCATATGGTTCAGCAGCACTTGATCCATCTATAATGGGTTATGGACCTGTTCCAGCAACTAAGCTAGCACTTGAACGCGCCGGTTTGGAAGCATCTGATATGGGGCTTGTTGAGGCCAATGAGGCTTTTGCTGCACAATCCATTGCTGTTGTCAGAGATCTGGGCTTTGATGCGAATCGTGTCAATGTCAACGGGGGAGCAATTGCATTAGGCCACCCGATTGGCGCAAGTGGAGCAAGGATTCTAACAACGCTTTTACATGAAATGAAAAAGCAGGATACAAAGTACGGGCTGGCGACCTTATGTATAGGCGGTGGACAAGGTACTTCTGTGATTGTTGAAAAATTTACAAATGAGAAAAAATAAAAAGGTTTAATTCTTTGTGGCGCGCGGTCGTGAGGCAGGAGCGTGCGCCACACTCCCTATATACTTTGAATAAAATAGAATGATTTCATGGAGGATATAATAATGAGACTAAAAGATAAAGTTGCTATTGTAACGGGTTCAGCTCGAGGAATTGGCCTTGAAACGGCAAAACGATTTGCAGAAGAAGGGGCAACTGTTGTTATTTGTGACTTAAACCAAGAAGGTGTAGAATCTGCTGCGCAAGAAATCATAAGTGCAGGCGGCAAGGCTATGGGCATTGCTGTGAATGTAACTGATATTAAGCAAGTTGAAGCGGCCGTAGAAGAAACAGTAAAAACATATGGTAAATTGGATTGCTTGGTCAATAATGCTGGGATCACTGCAGACAATACACTCCTCAAAATGTCAGAAGATGAGTGGGATCGTGTTATCAATGTTAATTTAAAGGGTGTATATAACTTTGGCCAGGCTGCTGCAAAAGCGATGGCTGATACAGGAGGCACAATTCTTAACACATCAAGTGTGGTCGGCGTTTATGGAAACTATGGGCAAACCAACTATGCTGCCGCTAAGTGGGGCGTTATAGGTATGACTAAAACATGGGCTAAAGAACTCGGCAAAAAAGGCATTCGCGTTAATGCAGTTGCACCAGGATTTATATTAACACCAATGACAGAAAAAATGCCAGACAAAGTATTGGATATGATGAAAGGCAAATCGCCTCTACGAGATTTAGGTCGTCCATCCGATATTGCAAATGCTTTTCTATTCTTGGCATCAGATGAAGCTCGATTTGTAACAGGCACTGTCCTAAGTGTTGATGGTGGCGTTGTTTTATAGTCTTTGGCAAAGAACACCTTATGTTATAAATAAAATTATTCCACCAAGTGGACATGTCTAAATGTTAGACATGTCCACTTTTATTTGCAGATAAGCTCTAGAAAAAAGGTATAGAAAGAGCTTTGTGGGGGTCTTAACTTTTAATGGTATTCAAATTCCATTAAAAATCCATCAAAAAATAGTCAGGGTCTAATATAATGAAATGTCATATTTATATAATAGTGACTAAACTTTAGACAGTTTTTGAGGTAGAATAAATATGATAGGGTCTCAAAGCAAGCAATACTGTACAAAATATAGATGGTACGAATCTTGCATTAATATAGATACATAGATAAAGAGTCGTTGTTTGAAACACTTGCATATCGGGAGATTACGGAGGGACATACATGGACAATATGAGAATTCATGGTCTGGATACACTAATGGAACATGTCAGAGAAGGCATTATATGCGTGCGTGAGAACGGATCTGTGGTGCTTGCCAATACAAGAGCATGTGAAATCATCGGAATGTCACTTGAGAAAATGAATGGTGTTAATTTAAAATTCAAAGCGCCCTTTTTGGGAATTGGAGATGCAACAGAAAACAAAAAATTCATGCATGAAGACCATGTGACCTATGAAGGGGATGTGTATGTTGTATCGACCTTTCCAATAAGGCTGGAAAATGAAGCATCCATTATCTGCTGTGTGTTTAACAATTTGGTGGCCCATCAAAAGTTAAAGGCCAAAGTTTATGAAGATTCTCGGGATTACGATGTTCTAGATGTCTTAATGAACACTCTCGATGAATGGGTCGTAGTTGTTGATGAAAATGGAATTATTACACGAATGAGCAAGGCCTACAAAGATTTTAACCAAGATCAAAGCCCTGAAGGGAAGCATGTGACCGATGTTATTGAAAACACAAGAATGCATAAGGTCATTGAGGCAGGTGTTCCCGAGCTTAATGATGTTCAGTATATTCGTGGAAATAAAATGGTGGCCAATCGTGTGCCTATCAAGAGAGGCGATCGGGTCATTGGTGCAGTTGGAAAGGTTATTTTCAAAGACTTAAAGGATTTCTATACATTGAGTAATAAAATTTCTACCCTTCAAAGTGAAGTGGCTTATTATAAAGAAGAATTGGGGAGAGCACGGGCTGCAAAATATTCCTTTGATATGATAATTGGTGGATCAGAAGCCACAGAAAAGACAAAGTCCATGGCGAGACGTGCAGCAAAAACAGACTCCAATGTCCTAATCATAGGTGAGAGTGGAACAGGTAAAGAACTCTTTGCCCATGCCATTCATAATGATAGCTCCAGACGATTTGGCCCTTTTGTCAAGGTGAATTGTGCTGCAATTCCTGGAGAACTTTTAGAATCGGAGTTGTTTGGCTACGAAAGCGGAGCCTTTACCGGTGCAAGAAAAGATGGCAAAAAAGGAAAATTTGAATTGGCCAACAAGGGCACTATACTTCTTGATGAAATTGGGGAAATGCCGATTGAAATGCAAGTAAAACTTCTTAGGGTCTTACAAGAACGCGAAATAGACCGAGTCGGGGGTCAGGATCCCATAAAGGTTGATGTTAGAATCATTGCTTCAACCAATAAAGTTTTAGAAGATCTTGTGGAAGAGGGGCTGTTTAGGGAAGATCTGTTCTATAGATTGAATGTTATGCGAATAAACTTGACACCAATCAGAGAGCGGATTGAAGAAATACCAAGTATCACCGAAGCCCTTATTGTCAAATTGACAGAAAGGCTTGGCCTATATGTTTCAGGCATTTCACCGGAAGCCATGAATGTTATGATGCGGTATGAATGGCCAGGTAATATTCGAGAGCTTGAAAATGTCCTGGAAAGAGCTATCAATTTGCTAGATGACGATTTATTTATCAAGGCAGCCCACCTGCCTGACAAGTTGATAAAGAATAAGTATAAGGTACGCGCCCATAAGGGAAAACTTCTTCAAAACATTATTGAAGAAATGGAAAAAGAAATCATTCAACAAACGCTTGAGGAAAATGATTTTAACAAAAACAAGACCGCTAAGATTTTAGGCATTTCTAGAGCAGGTCTATACAATAAAATCAGCCAGTATCATATCAAGCAATAGGATTCGGTGGGCGTATGCAAGCATAAATAATATTTTTATAGCATATTTAACTAAATTTTACGACTTTTAGAATATATGTATAGATATGAGTACATAAATGTGTAAAAAAACTAGACATGAACATAAAGAAATCACAGTCATCTTAAGGCTGTAATATCAAGACTTGTAAAGGGCCTGTCCATTTAATGGACAGGCCCTTTATTTTAGTATGATGCATGGTCGCTCTGAGGGCTTGCAAATACTGGTTTGATATTGTGAATTATTTGGCACGTAGATTGCAATATGTATCTGTGAGTTAAAAAACGTAATCACAGATGTTTATCTATATTGGGAGGAAAAGATGAAAGTAAAATTTCAAACAGCTAAAGAAGCTGTCGACCAAATTCACGATGGAGCTCATATTGTAACGGGGGGCTTTGTTGGACTTGGCGTTCCAGAAGAAATTGAAATTGCATTGAAAGAAAAATTCAAGGCATGTGCGTCTCCAAAAGATTTAACACTTATATATGCCGCTGGTCAAGGCGATGGCAAAGAACGCGGTCTAAATCACCTTGGTCAAGAAGGTTTAATCAAGAAGGTTATTGGTGGACACTGGGGTCTTGCACCAAAATTAGGCAAGCTGGCCATAGAAAATAAGATTGAGGCTTACAATCTTCCTCAAGGCGTTATATCTCACATGTTTAGAGATATAGCAGCAGGCAAGCCAGGAACAATCACCCATGTTGGCCTAAAAACATTTGTCGATCCACGTCTTGAGGGCGGGCGCATAAATGATTTGACAAAAGAGGATATTGTTGAAGTTCTAGAACTAGATGATAAAGAATACTTAAGATACAAACACTTCAATATTGACTTTGCCTTTCTCAGAGGCAGTTACGCAGATGAAAATGGCAATGTTGTCCTCAGTGAGGAAGCGGTCCCACTTGAATCAACAGCTATTGCTGCAGCATGCAAGAACAGTGGAGGCAAGGTCATTGTACAGGTCAAAGAAGTTGTTAAGACCGGATCACTTGATCCCAAGCTTGTAAAAATTCCTGGAATTTATGTTGACACAGTGGTTGTGGCAGAATCTGATGATAATCATATGCAAACTTATATGAAGCAGTATGATGCTTCATATGCTGGCAACAGAAGAGCCCCTGATAATTCATTCAAGGCTCTGGGACTGAATGAAAGAAAGATTATTGGTCGCCGTGCTGCGATGGAATTGTCATCAAACTCAATTGTCAATTTGGGGATAGGCGTGCCAGAAGCCGTTGCCAACGTGGCAAAGGAAGAGGGGATTATCGATGAAATGGTTCTAACAGTTGAGGCGGGTCCTATTGGAGGTATTCCTGCGAGTGGTTTAGACTTTGGAGCATCGACAAATCCTGAGGCTATTATTGACCAGCCATATCAGTTTGATTTTTATGATGGTGGTGGATTGGATCTAGCCTTCTTAGGACTTGCACAGTGCGACAAGGAAGGCAATATAAATGTATCCAAGTTTGGGCCAAAGGTTGCAGGCTGTGGTGGATTTATTAACATCACGCAAAACGCTAAGAAAGTGATTTACTGTGGTACGTTTACAGCTGGTGGCTTAAAGGTTCAGGCGGAGCAGGGACAACTCAAGATACTTAATGAAGGCAAGATTAAAAAGCTCATTGACACTGTTGAACAAGTAACATTTAGCGGAAGTCATGCGGCTAAACAGAATCAGCCAGTTTTATACATTACGGAGCGGGCTGTGTTTGAACTGACTCAAGAAGGTCTTGTCTTAAAAGAAATTGCACCGGGGGTTCGTCTTGAAGAAGACATTCTTTCTCAAATGGACTTTAAGCCTATTGTGTCAGATGACTTAAAGCAAATGGATGCCCGCATATTTATGGATCAACCAATGGGGCTGACTATAAAGCCTTAGACTATTGAAGGACTCGGTTAGGCGTTGTGAAACTATAAGAGGACTAGAATCGGAGGTCAAAACTATGCTCGGAAAATCAATTAATGAGATCACAATGGGTGAAAAAGCAAGTTTTCAAAAGACTATAACAGAATCAGATGTTTATATGTACGCCGGTATTACGGGGGACTTAAACCCTGTTCATATCAATGACGAACATGCAAAGGCATCTATGTTTAAAGAAAGAATTGCACATGGCATGCTAACTGCAGGGTTTATTTCTGCAGTGCTTGGTTTACAACTGCCTGGTCCAGGGACTATTTATATGTCTCAATCCATTCGATTTACGGCGCCGGTTCGCATTGGGGATACGGTTAAAGCGGAAGCGGAAGTCATTGAGATCATCGAGGAAAAAAATCGCATTACCTTAAAGACTGTGTGCACCAATCAGCGCGGTGAAGAAGTATTGGTTGGTCAGGCCATGGTTATGCCACCCAAGAAGTAGAAATAATAATTTTATGAATGAACATGTGTGATGTAGCTGGAGTCGAGAGCGATGGGGTATGGCTCAAAGTTAATGTAAGTTATGAAGTCAAACGAGAATGGAACTGTAGGAGGTTAGGCATGAATTTTGAACTCAAAAAAGAGTATATCCTTCTTCGTCAGATGTATCGTTCATTTGCAGAAAATGAAGTGAAACCACTGGCTGAAGAAGTCGATGAGGAAGAACGATTCCCAGAAGAAACCGTTGAAAAAATGAAGTCTTATGGCTTTTTTGGAATCCCATTTCCTAAGGAATATGGGGGGGCAGGTGCTGATAACTTAGCCTATGCAATGGCAGTCGAAGAACTTTCCAAGGTCTGCGGCACAACGGGTGTTATAGTTTCAGCTCATACATCATTATGTGCAGCGCCAATCTACGAGTTTGGAACAGAAGAACAAAAGCAAAAGTTTTTGGTGCCACTGGCTAAGGGAGAAAAGTTGGGAGCTTTTGGATTGACTGAGCCAGGCGCTGGAACAGATGCAGCTGGTCAGCAGACGAGAGCTATTCTAGATGGTGATGAGTATGTCCTAGATGGGTCAAAAATTTTTATTACAAATGCAGGCTATGCCGACACCTATATTATTATGGCTATGACAGATAAATCAAAAGGTACCAAAGGAATATCAGCATTTATTGTTGATGCTACAACACCTGGATTCAGTATTGGTAAGAAAGAAAAGAAAATGGGAATTCGGGGTTCGGCAACATGCGAACTTATCTTTGAAAACTGTAGAATTCCGAAAGAAAATCTTTTGGGCAAAGAGGGCATGGGCTTTAAAATTGCAATGAAGACACTCGATGGAGGTAGAATTGGCATTGCATCTCAAGCGCTTGGACTTGCACAGGGAGCCATTGATGAAACTGTTACTTATGTGAAAGAAAGAAAGCAATTTGGTCGACCAATCTCCAAATTCCAGAACACTCAGTTCCAATTGGCTGACATGGAAACCAAAACGGAGGCGGCCCGCTTGCTTGTTTATAAGGCTGCTCGAGCAAAGGATGCTAAGGTTCCTTATTCCAATGAAGCAGCAATGGCCAAGCTCTTTGCAGCAGAAGCTGCTATGGATGTGACAACAAAGGCCGTACAACTTCATGGAGGATACGGTTACACAAGAGAATATCCTGTTGAGCGCATGATGCGTGATGCAAAAATCACAGAAATCTATGAGGGAACAAGTGAAGTTCAACGCATGGTGGTTGCGGCACACTTGCTAAAATAGGAGGTAAAGAGATGAATATCATCGTTTGTATAAAACAGGTTCCAGATACAACAGAAGTTCGCTTGGACCCTAAGACGGGCACATTAATTCGTGATGGTGTGCCAAGCATTATTAATCCAGATGACAAAGCGGGCCTTGAAGCCGCTCTTAGACTTAAAGATGAGCACAGTGCCCATATAACAGTTTTGACAATGGGTCCACCTCAAGCCGACAATGCCCTTAGAGAAGCTCTAGCAATGGGCGCAGATCGTGCAATACTTTTAACAGATCGAAAATTTGCTGGTGCGGACACATGGGCGACTTCAATGACTCTGGCTGCAGCTATAAGAAATCTAGACTATGATCTCATCATTGCTGGGCGTCAAGCCATAGATGGAGATACGGCACAGGTTGGACCTCAAATTGCTGAGAAACTTTCTCTCCCTCAGGTTTCATATGTTGATGACTTAAGGAAAGAGGGCAACAAGCTTGTTTTAAAGCGTGTCTTTGAGGATGGATACCATATGATTGAGGTGGAAATGCCTTGTCTTATAACGACGCTAAGTGAAATGAATACAGCACGCTACATGTCTGTAAAAGGGATATTCGATGCCTACCGTGAGATGGAAATTGAAACATGGACATATGAGAACATAGAAGTCGAGGAAGAACACCTGGGTCTAAAAGGGTCACCAACGCGTGTTAAAAAGTCATTTACAAAAGCTGTAAAAGCGCCTGGCAAAAAGTATGAAGTTGATCCACAACAGGCGGCTAAAATCATTCTTGAGAATCTCAAGGAAAAGTACATTATTGATTAGGAGGATTGTCAAGTGAACCATATCGACTACAAAGATGTTATGGTCTTTTGCGAACAGCGTGATGGACACATAGAAAAAGTATCAAAAGAGCTTGTTTCAAAGGCTAGAGAACTTGCCGACCAAATGGACTGTTCAGTAAGTGCTTTGGTCATTGGACATAAAATGGAAGATGATTTAAAAACCCTCATTCATTTGGGGGCGGATGAAGTTATTCTTGTTGAAGATCCTGCTCTAAAAATATACATGACAGAACCATACACTAAAGCCATGGTAGCCGTTGTTGAAAATAGAAAGCCTGATGCGATTCTTGTGGGTGCAACAACGATTGGAAGGGATTTAGCGCCTAGGGTATCCGCTAGAATCAATACTGGATTAACTGCAGATTGTACAAAATTAGAGGTGGATGAAGACACACAAAATCTTTTAATGACGCGTCCAGCATTTGGTGGCAACATTATGGCGACAATAATCTGCCCTGACCATCGTCCACAAATGTCAACAGTTAGACCTGGTGTCATGCCTCTGGCTGATCTAGATGAAAGTAGAAGTGGAACTATTTCGCATTTTGAAGTATCCTTAACAGCAGAGGATCAAAATGTAAAGATACTTGAAGTGGTGAAGGAATCAAAACAGAAGGTGAACATCGAAGAGGCCAATATTCTGGTTTCAGGTGGTAGAGGCATAGGCAAACATGAAAACATGACAAGCCTGGAGGGACTAGCCAATAGACTTGGGGGCACTGTTTCAGCCTCACGTGCTGTGGTTGATGCTGGTTGGATAGACCGAAACAATCAGGTGGGGCAAACTGGAAAAACAGTTCGACCAGATCTATATTTCGCATGTGGCATTTCTGGAGCCATTCAACATCTTGCAGGCATGGAAGAGTCTGAATTTATTATAGCTATCAATAAAGATGAAACAGCACCAATCTTTAATGCTGCGGATCTTGGTCTAGTTGGGGATGTCCATAAAATTATTCCTGAACTTATGAAATTGCTCCCTGAAAGAGAATAGAAAATGTAAAAAGAATAGACATGTCAACTTTCGAGAAAGGTATCTGATCCGCCTTAGGAACAAGCTTTGAGCAGGATGTACAAAATATTGGCACTCTTAGTATATGTGTGGATTTAAAGTATGTCTCAATGTGTTGATATTGCAGGTATCCGTTCTTTTGAAAGTTGGCATGACTATTGCAATATTATAGTATAGGTCAGGAAAACGTTATTTGAAGAATCTGACTTAAGTGATCTATAGGGTGCACTGTAACTGGCCATTGCAGACATATGCACTATATTAGATATAAAAGAATTAATGTATAAATATTAGACATGTCTATTTGTTGTACAACTTGTATTCGTAAGGGAGGAAAATATCGTGACATTAAGACATCCTTCAGTGATGAAAGGGCTATATTGGTTGACAGGCTCTGTTATTGCTGGGCAATTGATCTATAGCTATAACGAAAACATTGGATGGCTTTACGCTGTGTATTTCGTGACAAATTTGATTTTAACGGATCTTTTTGCCTTTGATTTTCGCAAGCCAGAGATCGAAACTGTGGTGCTTTTAAATTATATTGGGATTGCTCTTGGTATTGCCCTAGGCACGATTACAAGTACACTTGTAATGACAGTTCTTTTGATTCCCGCAGGTATCTATAATATATGGCTGGCCCATAGGGGATACACTGTATTCAAAAATCCAAAACACTTTGAACATGTTAGTGCAAGAAATAAAGCTATCGTTGAAAAAAAATCGGTATTTATGAACGTATTTTTCAGTCTCATAGGACTTATTAGCATTGCAGGACTTATTATGGGACTCTTTCTGTAAGAAAAGTGGATTTTATATCAAGGGGGATATAATATGGACGTTTTTGCGGTAATATTATCGCTGGTTTTACTGATGTTCCTAGCATACAGAGGCATTACTGTGCTTGTTTTAGCACCACTTCTTGCTATGCTTGCAGCATTACTAACTGGAGAAATACCAGCACTTAGTGCCTGGACAGGCTATTTTATGCCGGCGGCAGCAAGTTATTTACAAAAATATTTTCCTGTGTTCTTAGCAGGTGCCATCTTTGGTAAACTTATGGGAACCTCAGGCGCGGCGCGCTCTATCGCCCATTTTATTGCTGAGAAGGCTGGCAAAAAGAGAGCTATTGCAGCGGTTATAACAGCAACGGGACTCTTGGTTTACGGTGGTGTATCCTTATTCGTTGTTGTTTTCGCAGTGTATCCAATTGGAGCTATGCTCTTTAGAGAAGGTGACATTCCAAAGCGTCTGCTCCCTGCTGCGATTGCTGCTGGTGCATTCACATTTGCCATGACTGCTATGCCTGGTACACCGCAGTATATTAACACAATGCCTATACCATACTTTGGGACTGATATTTATGCAGCACCAATTTTAGGTATTGCAGGCTCACTTGTTATGTATTTTGGTTCTATCACATGGCTATCATACCGGTCAAATAAGATGAAAGCAACAGGTCTAGGATATGGGGATCATCCGAATGAAAACCTGAACCTAGATGGTGATGTTCCAGGCTTTGGTATGGCTATTACACCAGTCCTTGTTGTTTTTGTTATCAACTTCATCCTTACGAACATTTATTTTAAATCTCCAGCTGTTATGGCGCGCTATGAAGCTTTCGGTGGTGTTAATGGCATATGGAGTGTTGTTATTGCACTGTCTGTTGCGATTGTTCTTTCCTTGTTTTTATTTAAGAACTATATTAAGACGCCAAACAAAGACGTGTTTGACGGTGCTGTTGGATCGCTTTTACCGATCTTCAACACGGCATCGGAAGTTGGTTATGGTGGCGTGATTAAGTCACTTAGCGTTTTTGGTATTATTAAGGCAACCATTGTTAATATTCCTGGACCGCCTCTGGTTTCTATAGCTATTTCAACAACGGCACTGGCTGGGATTGTTGGCTCGTCTTCTGGTGGTACTGCTATGGCTCTTGAAGCTCTAGGTTCTGACTTCCTTCAGATTGCCACATCGAATGGAATAAATCCAGGCGTCGTACATAGAATTATGATTATGGCAGCAGGTGGTCTTGATACATTCCCACACTGTGGTGCGGTTATCACACTGCTAGCTGTTACAGGTCTTGACCACAAACGGTCTTATCCTGATATTGCGGTTTGTACAATGGCCATTCCACTGATTGCAACATTTGTAGCAATTGTATTGGCTATGTTTGGTCTGGTCTAGTCTAGTAAAGAGCATAAAATGTAAGAAAGCATGCACAATTTTTCTATAAGTGCGTTAAATAAAGCGAGAGTGTATGCCCCCAAAACGCTGGAAGCGAAATGCTGAAGGCGTTTTTTTTGTTTTATTTTTCGTACAGATGAATATACATGCCTATATGGTGTAAAATTAAAATAGGAGAATAGAAAGGGAGGGACTGGTATGGTTGGGGCCGTAATTTTAGCAGCAGGGCTTTCTAGAAGAATGGGTAAGTCGAAGTTGACACTTATGCTGGACAAAATACCAATAATTGAACATGTGATTAGACATGTAGAAGCCAGTGATGTCGATAGCATTGTCTTGGTTTACTCGAAATACACGAAAGATGTGAAAGCACTTGCAGATAGACACGGGATATTGTCTCTCAATAATGACCATGCCGAAAAGGGACTTTCTACAACTGTTAAGTTGGGCCTGTCCAATATGCTTGGGGAACAAGGGGTCATGTTTGTTCTTGGCGATCAACCCTTTATTGAAACCAAGGATATAAATTTATTGATTGGTCATTTTAAAAAGAATCGAGATAAGATAATTGTTCCTGTAAACTATGAGGGAAGGGGAAACCCGGTGATATTTCCTGAGAAATATTTCAAGGACATCTTAGCCATAGATGGAGATAAGGGCGCTCGCCAACTTCTTGACAAGTACATTGATGATGTTATTTTTATCGAGGTGGGGGAAAGCAAGATACAATTCGATGTGGACACTGTAGATGACTTTGAAGCCGCAAGAAAGCTGATTCGATGAAAGCTTTGAGTTGAGGTGATTTTGAAAGCCATCATTCCAGTTTGGATAAAAAAAGGGATGTGTTTAAAAACACATCCCCTTTGAGTCTTTATAATATTACTTATCGACTTTTACAATCCAGCCTTCAGGCGCTTCAACATCGCCAACCTGAATACCGCAAAGCGTGTCGTATAATTTACGTGTTACAGGACCAACTTCTGTTTCAGAATGGAAAACATGAAGGTTGTCTTTATAGTTAATGCCACCAATTGGTGTAATAACTGCAGCTGTACCACATGCACCTGCTTCAACAAACTCGTCGAGTTTTTCGACATGGCAATCACGTTCTTCAACAGTCATATCCATGTAGTTTTCTGCAATGTGCATTAGTGAGTACTTAGTAATACTCGGTAGGATTGAAGGTGATTTTGGAGTAACAAACTTGTTGTCCTTTGTGATACCAAAGAAGTTTGCAGCACCGACTTCTTCAATCTTAGTGTGTGTTGCAGGATCTAGGTAGATACAATCAGCATATCCAGCTTTAACAGCTTCTTCATGAGGCAGTAAACTACCAGCGTAGTTGCCACCAACTTTAGCAGCACCAGTGCCGTATGGAGCCGCACGGTCCATATCTGCGATTGTAAAGTTAACTGGCGCCATGCCGCCCTTGAAGTATGGACCAACAGGAACACAGAATACACTGAATAGGAATTCTGGAGCTGGCTTGACACCAAGGTTATCACCAATACCAATGATGAACGGACGAAGGTATAATGTTGCACCAGTTCCGTATGGTGGTACGAAATGTTCATTTGCTTTTACAACTTGAACACAGGCGTCGATGAATTGCTCTTCAGAGATTTCTGGCATTAGAATTCTTCGGCAACTTGAGTTCATTCTTTTTGCATTTTGGTCAGGTCTGAAAAGTTGGATAGAACCATCTTTTGTACGATAAGCCTTTAGGCCTTCGAAACATTGCTGGCCGTAGTGCAATGATGTAGAAGCTTCAGAAATAGAAAGTTTGTTGTCCTCAACTAGAGCACCATTGTCCCACTTTCCATCTTTCCAGTAAGACACGTAGCGTAGATCTGTCTTAATATAAGAGAAACCTAGCGTAGCCCAATCGATATTTGCAGTTTTGCTCATAATAATACACCTCACATATTCTTTCGCCTTCGTATGTATTTTATACAAGAAGAAAACGTTATCTACTCATAATCATACACTAAATTGTTTGACAGTTCCACTATTTGAGCAAGTGTTGAAAAAGATTTAATAGATCGGACAAATATGGAAAAATGGCAAAAAAGCGTATAAGCAAGTCTTGCCAGTGAGTGAGGGGATTTGTGCCGGTGGAAAGGTTGGAATATTCTGAATAAATCGAGAAATTTCTAGATACAAGGACAATATGAAATACTTTACAAACACGAAAATATGTTTAAATGACCAGGTTACTTGTGGTATTATAAAGGGTAGACTAAATTCAGAAAGGGAGATTTGATGTTTAACTCTCAAGAGCCATACATTCTTGTTTTTGGGGCTTCTGTTGTAGATATAATAGGATTCACAAATGTATCATATATACCACTCAATTCTAATCCTGGAAGTGTGAAAATTTCATATGGCGGTGTCTGTCGAAACATAGCTGAAAATATGGCAAGGGTCGGACTTAACACCAAGTTCATTTCAATTCTTGGAAATGATGAAACAGGACGTGGAATGTTAGAACACAGCCGCATGGTTGGATATGACATGGAGGACTCTCTCATAACAAAGCATGGGGGCACACCGACATACATGGCTGTTCTTAATGAATGTGGAGAAATGGTTTCAGCAGTTGTTGATATGAAAAGTATCAATGAACTGACAACTGAGTTCATTGATGAAAAAACTCAGACCATTGAAAATGCAGAATATGTCATAGTGGATACAGATAATCCTGAAAAACTAGAATATTTGCTTAAGAAGTATCACACAAAAACACGATTTGTTCTCGATCCTGTATCTGCTGCAAAAGCAGATGATGTTAAACATTTGATCAAATACTTCCATACGATAAAGCCCAATCGGCACGAAGCAGAACAACTGGCTGGGTTTGGCATAAAAAATGATGATACCCTAATAAAAGCAGCAAAACAGTTTCATGACCAGGGCGTGACCAATATTTTTATTAGCCTAGATGCTGAAGGTATATTTTATTCAGACGGTCAGCAGATGGGGAAAATAAAGGCCAATGAAGCCCTTGTTAAAAATGTTACTGGGGCAGGAGACTCCTTTGTAGCCGGACTGGGGTATGGATTTATGAAAGAACTGGATACGATTGAGACAGTGAGGTTTGCAATAGCCATGTCTCTGGTAACAATAGAACATGAAGAAACAATCCATCCCGATATGAGTATCGAGAAAGTTAATCATATAATAGAGAAGACAGACTGGACGGAAGTTAGATTTAGATAAGCTCTTTGGAGGCATAATGAGAGAAGTTAAAGTAGTATTAAAAGACGAGTATATTGATCATATTCGATCAGGCAATCCCATTTTAGAAAAAAGAATGTTTGTAAGCACCAAATTCCTTCAAAAAGAAGGCGATGTATTAAAAATAGTAAATCAGAAAGATAGATTTCTGGCCAGAGGATATTATGGTATTCAGAACAAGGGCTGTGGCTGGGTTCTGACAAAGCAGGTCAAGCAGAAAATTGATCATGACTTTTTCAAGAAGACCATCAATGCGGCTATATCTAGAAGAAACCATTTATTAATGGATGACTCTACAAACGCCTACAGGGTCTTTAACGGAGAAGGGGACGGCATCGGTGGACTGACGATTGATTACTACGATGGATACTATCTGGTTCAGTGGTATTCAAAAGGTATGTACAAGTTTAGAGATGATGTTATAAACACACTTAAAAAGCGTAAGCCGATTAAGGGTATTTTCCAGAAAAAAAGATTCGGTGAAGATGGCGGATACATTGAGAGCTCAGATTTCATATTGGGTGAGTATCCTGAATGGCCACTCATTGTAAAACAAGATGGTATGAACTATGCAGTTAACTTGGATGATGGGGCAATGACAGGTATATTCCTTGACCAGCGTCATGTGCGTCATCAGCTTAAGACCAAGTATGCCAAAGGAAAATCTGTTTTGAACACATTCTCATACACAGGGGCGTTCGGTGTGGCTGCAGCGCTTGGTGGCGCAGAAATGACCACCAATGTTGACCTGGCTAAGAGAAGTATTGAGAAAACTAAAGAAATGTATTTGGCCAATGACATCGACCTAGAAAATCATCAGATTATTGTGGAAGACGTGTTCAAGTATTTCAAGAAGGCAGCCCGTGCTGAAAAAAGCTGGGATGTTGTTGTCCTTGACCCACCATCTTTTTCTCGATCTAAAAACTTCACTTTCAGTGCTGAAAAAGACTATGGAAAGCTGATTCAAGACGTACTCCCTGTGGTCAATGACAAGGGAATCATGATCGCGTCGACAAACAGTGCAAAAATGGATATGGAAAAGTTCAGAAAGCAAATCAGTGCTGGGTTTGTGGCGGCGAAGAGAAGATATAAAATTCTTGAAACCCTTCAATTACCAGATGATTTTGCGACAAATCCTCGTTACCCAAACAGCAATTATTTAAAGGTGCTAATCTTAAAAGTTGGTTAGACAAGTGATTTAGGAACCGAATAGAAATGAAATACCTGGCCTATGATGCTAGTGAAAAGAGATGTTTTTGAACATCTCTTTTTTTTATTTGCAGATAATGATAACGCCCTTTTAAAGCGACTATTAGCATAAGCAGTTTATGAAATTAAACATGTAGCCAGCTGTGTCAACAAAATTCAGAGGTGAAAAAATAAAAACAAGTCTTAACAGACAAGATGCATATAAGCATAAAATTTTACTGTAATAATTAAAAAAATATTCTGAAAAAACAGATAACGTTTTCCATTTGTTTGAAGTCATTATATGGGGTATAAATGTTTCAATGGGGTGTATTCCCGTTAACGATGGGTAAAAGTAGAGTTAAATTTCAGAAAAGTTCGCTAATTAAAGACGTAAAAACGTCATAATAGAATATATAAAAAGCAGGGGCGGGTGAACATTTTGGAAGTATCATACTTGAGTGATTTAGATATGGACGCTTATCTATTTCATGACGGCACATATTTTAAAAGCTATGACATGTTAGGTGCACATGAAAAAGTGGTAAAGGGTGTCATGGGAACGAGTTTTGTAGTGTGGGCACCGAATGCCTATAAGGTGAGACTTATAGGAAGCTTCAATGACTGGTATGGATCAGATTTTGAAATGAAAAAATATAAGGACTCGGGTCTCTGGAATATTTTCATTCCAAGAGGATTAGAAGGAGAGCTCTATAAGTATGAAATTGTAACTAAAAAGGGGGACATACTACATAAGGCAGACCCCTATGCCTTTTATTCTGAAGTCAGACCCAAAACAGCATCTATTGTTTGGACAGGTCAGGATTATGAGTGGAATGATGAAAACTGGATGCAACATCGCCGTGAGAGTAAGCCTTATCAAGAACCCATAAACATTTATGAAATGCATCTTGGTTCTTGGAAGCATAAAGCTGACGGCTCATTTTACGCCTATAAGGAGCTGGCACCCTTACTGGTGGATTACATAAAAAAAATGGGGTACACCCATGTTGAAATAATGCCCTTGAATGAGCATCCTTTTGATGGGTCATGGGGCTATCAAGCGACAGGCTATTATTCAGTGACAAGCCGCTACGGCTCACCAGATGACTTTAAGTACTTGGTCGATTATCTTCACCAGCATAATGTGGGGATCATAATGGACTGGGTGCCCTGTCACTTTTGTAGAGACAGCCATGGTTTGAGACTATTTGATGGTTATCCTGTTTATGAATCTGGCTACCAACACATTGCCAACAACGACCAGTGGGGCACTGTGAATTTTGACTTTAGTCGAAAAGAAGTTGTTAGTTATCTTGTTTCAAATGCCGTATTCTGGTTTGACAAGTACCATATTGATGGACTGCGTGTGGATGCAGTGGCTTTCATGCTTTACTTGGATTACGGACGGGAGCACTTAAATATTAAAAACGAATATGGTTCCAATGAAAATATCAAGGCAGTGGAGTTTATTCGAAAACTCAATGAAACCATTTTTGGCATGTTCCCTGGCGCCTTGATGATCGCAGAGGAATCCACGGCTTGGCCCCTGGTTACAGCACCTGTAGATAAGGGTGGGCTGGGCTTTAACTTCAAATGGAATATGGGCTGGATGAACGACATGCTTGAGTACATGGAACTTGATCCAGTCTTTAGGAAGTGGCATCACAACCTGATTACATTCTCACTCACCTATGCCTTTAGTGAGAATTATGTCTTGCCCCTATCTCATGATGAGGTGGTGCATGGTAAAAGGTCACTCCTTGATAAAATGCCGGGAGACTACTGGCAAAAGTTTGCCAATCTCAGAATACTTTATGGCTATATGATGGCTCACCCAGGTAAAAAGCTACTCTTCATGGGGGGCGAGTTTGGACATTTCATTGAGTGGAATTACAAACGCGAACTGGATTGGTTTTTACTTGATTATGATAAGCACAGTGGGATTATGAAGTTCGTTGAAGATTTGAATAAGGTCTATCTGAAAGAAAAAGCACTCTACTGTTTGGATGACACCTTCGATGGATTTGAATGGATTGATCTTGACAATATTGATCAGAGCATTGTGGTTTTTATGCGAAAGGGGCGGGATAAGGAAAAAGTTATTGTTGCAGTGAATTTTACGCCAGAAACATATTTGGAGTATAAGATTGGCGTGGACAAAAGAGGATTTTACAAAGAAATTCTAAACAGTGATAAGGAAGTCTATGGAGGATCAGGGGTTGTGAACACTTCTGAAATTCAAACGGTAGCAAAGAGTTGGCACATGCGACCGTATCACATTAATGTCAAGCTACCGCCGTTGTCGGTTGTTTATATTAAATGGTTTAAGGATGATCAATCGGTGGATGAGAGAAAACAAATTGAGGTGAAACCAAGTGAAAGAAATGAAAAAAGAAATCATCGCAATGATTCTAGCAGGGGGACAGGGGTCAAGACTTCGAGAAATCACTAAGGAGAATGCCAAACCAGCGGTTTCATTTGCTGGAAAATATCGAATTATAGATTTTGCACTGAGCAACTGCTCCAACTCCAATATCGATACTGTTGGAATTCTAACACAGTACAAGCCTCTTGCCCTCAATGCTCACATTGGCATAGGGAGTTCGTGGGACCTTGATAAACGATTTGGTGGGGTGAAAATTCTACCACCATACATGGGAGCGGATGGTGGCCGTTTTTATAAGGGCACAGCCAATGCAATCTATGAAAATATTAATTATATTGACTCGTATAACCCAGAATACATCCTGATACTTTCAGGGGATCATATTTATAAAATGGATTATATGAAAATGCTCGATGATCACAAAAATAAGAGATCTGATGTGACAATTGCGGTCATTGAAGTTCCGTGGGATGAAACGAATAGATTTGGCATCTTAAACACGGATGAAAACGACATTATATATGAGTTTGAAGAGAAACCTGAGAAGACTAAGAGCAACTTGGCATCCATGGGCATATATATATTCAACTGGTCAGTTCTCAGAGCGTATTTGATTGATGACGAAAATGATCCAAATTCAAAAAATGATTTTGGAAAAAATATTATCCCTAAGGTCCTTGAAGACCAGCATAAGATCACAGCGTACCGATTTAAAGGATACTGGAAGGACGTTGGTACGGTGGAAAGTCTCTGGGAAGCCAATATGGATTTAATAAAACTCAATCCAGATTTTGATTTACACGATAAAAAATGGCGGGCCTATTCTGTGAATCCTGTGAGTCCCCCTCAATTTATAAGTCCTTACGGCATGATCGAATCATCACTTATAAATGAAGGTTGTATTATAGAAGGTCGTGTGAAAAACTCGGTTATTTCACCAGATGTGTATGTGGGCGTTGGCGCTCATGTAGAAGATTCTGTGGTCATGCCCAATGTTGTCATTGAAGATGATGTGAAAATCTACAGGGCTGTGGTTGTCAATGACGTAACCATTCCAAAAGGTACAGTCATTGGTGAACCAAATACGAAAAAAATTACGGTTTATGATGGAGAAGAAATCGAGGCAAAGGCATAGGGGGGCGCCAAAATGAATAATGTTATGGGCATTATAAATCTGAGTGAATCAGATGAACATATTAAAGATTTGACGCTGACGCGTTCCATTGGGTCAATTATGATATTGGGGCGTTACAGAGTGATTGATTTTATATTGTCTAATATGACAAATAGCGGACTGACAAACGTGGGCATATTCACCCATGGAAAGTCAAGATCCCTCACCAATCATCTTGGATCGGGAAAACACTGGGGCCTAGATAGAAAAAGAGACGGTCTTTTTGTCTTTCATCCAGAGTACAGAATGGATGACAATATTCGGCGTGTGGGTGACCTTGAACTGTTCAAAATGAATCTTGATTACCTCAAACATTCAAGACAAGAATATGTCCTCTTGTCTAGGAGCTATATGATATGCAACATTGATTTCAGACCTATGGTTGATTTCCATAAGAAGTCGGGGGCAGACATAACAATAGCCTATAAGAGTATGGAGAATAGTGTGAGACGCTTTATCGAGTGTGACAGTTTGACCCTTGATGAAGATAAAAATATTGTCAGTATTGGCAAGAATCTTGGGAAGAAAAGACACTACGACATTTCCATGGAGATGTATGTCATGAAGCGGGAGCTCTTAATAAAAATAATTGAAGAGTCTGTTCATCGTGGTGACTCCAGGTTTATGAAAGAAGCCATTTTTAATACCATGGATAAACTGAAGGTCAATGGCTATGCCTTTGATGGCTATTTAAGCTGTGTGAGTTCTATACAGAATTACTACCAGACCAATATGGATCTTCTTAATATAGCCAATTGCAATGAGTTGTTTTATAAAAACGGGCGAATATTTACAAAGGTACTGGATTCCCCATCCACAAAGTACTCTGACAACAGCTATGTCTCCAACTCCCTCATAGCCAATGGTTGTATTATTGAAGGGACTGTGGAAAACTGTATAATTTGCCGTGATGTCCATGTGAAAAAGGGCGCCATTATAAGGAATTCTATAGTGTTTCCAAATGTCGTGATTAGCGAAACGACAAATTTGAACTATACAATTTTAGATAAAAATGTTGTGATCACAGAGAGAAAAATGTTGTTTGGAGACTCGAGCAGTCCATTTGTGATCAAGAAAAATACTGTACTGTAAAGCGGGAGGCACTTATGAATGTTTTATTTGTTGCGTCTGAAGCCGTACCGTTTTCAAAAACAGGTGGGCTTGCAGACGTGGCCTTTGCTCTTCCAAAGGCCCTTAGAAAAGAAAATGTGGATGCCAGGGTCATGATTTCAAAGACTTTCGATTTGCCAGATTATATAAGGGATAAGGAAAGGCATTTAAGTCATTTTTATGTTGATGTGGGTTGGAGACGTCAATATGTTGGTCTAAGTGAAATTGAGTATGAAGGTCTACCCTATTATTTTATTGACAATGAATACTATTTTAAGCGAGATGGTCTTTATGGACATTTTGATGATGGTGAAAAATTCTCCTACTTCTGTAGGTCGGTTCTTGAATCCATACGGCATATGGACTTCAAACCAGATATTATTCACTTCAATGACTGGCACACTGGTATGATACCAGTCCTTCTCAATGAACACTATAGAGATGATGAAGACTACCGGGATATAAAAACAGTTTATACCATACACAATTTAAAATATCAGGGGGTGTTTGGACCTGAAATTCTAAATGACTTACTGAACATTGGACCAGACCATTATTATTCAGGAGGCATGGAATTTCATGGCGGTGTGAGCTTCATGAAATCTGGAATTAACTTTGCCGATGCCATTACAACAGTCTCTGAAACCTATGCTCAAGAAATCCAGTATCCTTTCTTCGGGGAAAGACTTGATGGCCTACTGAGGCATAGGGAGAATGACTTATATGGCATAACCAACGGTTTGGATCATGATATATACGATCCAAGAAAGGACCCTCATATCGTTAAAAAATACGATTCGAGGAGTCTAAAAAAGAAAAGGGAGAACAAAACCCACCTTCAAGATAGAATGGGACTTCCTGTGAATGAGGACATACCAATGATGGCTATGGTAACAAGGCTGGCAAATATGAAAGGCCTGGATCTCATTGAACACGTTATGGATGACATGATGAAGCTGGATATTCAGTTTGTCGTTCTTGGCACAGGGGAAGCCCACTACGAAAATATGATGCGCTACTATCAGCATAAGTATCCTGATAAGGTTCGGGCAGAAATTCAGTTTAATGCTGCCTTGGCCCATCAGATATATGCAGGAGCGGATATGTTTCTAATGCCATCACTTTTTGAACCTTGCGGACTTGGTCAGCAAATTGCCTTAAGATATGGTACCCTACCAATTGTGCGGGAAACTGGAGGTCTTAAAGACACAGTGACCCCCTATAATGCTTATACAGATGAAGGCAATGGTTTTAGTTTTGCGAATTATAATGCACACGAAATGCTCGGCGCCATTGAACAGGCAACAGCTTTGTTTAGGGATAGACGAAAATGGAATCGCGTCGTTCAGAGGGCAATGAAATCGGATACAAGTTGGAAGAACTCTGCAAGGCAATATATTGATATCTACCAAACTGTAATGAATCGATAGGAGTAAAGCCCATGAACCAGATTACAAGAGAACAATTTAAAACAGATTATCTTAGAAAATTGGCAGCTAAGAGTGCCAAACCCCTTGAAGAAACATCCAAGTGGGATCGTTACCATGCACTAGGAAGTCTTTGCAAAGATTATCTGGCACAAAAATGGATTGACACAACTGAAAAATATGCAAAAGAGGGACATAAGCAGGTCTACTATTTTTCTATGGAGTTTTTAACAGGTCGTTTTTTAGTTAATAACTTGGCAGCCCAAGGGTTACTGGATATGGCTAAAGACGTCATAGAGGAGATCGGATTCGATTTTGAAGCCATCGCTGAAATCGAAAAAGATCAAGGACTTGGAAACGGTGGTCTGGGAAGACTTGCAGCATGCTTCTTGGATTCAATGGCAGCCCTGTCTATACCAGGTCATGGTATAGGAATACGTTATAATTACGGTCTTTTTGAGCAGAAAATTATCAATGGGTATCAGGTGGAATTTCCCGACCGCTGGCTTGACAATCGCAATGTATGGGAAGTGAAAAAAACGGATAAGGCTGTGGAAGTTAAGTATGGTGGCACCATTGACACTCGGATGGAAGATGATAAGTTGAAATTTGTTCACGAACACTATGAGTCTGTTGTTGGCGTGCCTTATGACATGCCCGTTGTCGGGTATGACAATGACACAGTGAACACCTTAAGACTTTGGAGTGCGGAAACAAGTTCCAGAGAGTTTGATTATTCAAAGTTTAGCCGAGGTCAGTACGTTCATGCATTTGAGCAAAAACACTCCGTTGAGTCTATTTCCCAGGTTTTATATCCCAATGACTCCCTTCTAGAAGGACGAAGACTTAGATTAAAGCAGGAGTATTTCTTTGTTTCGTGCGGTGTTCAGGGGATTATAAGATCTTATAAGAAGACTGGACGGCCTATGACGGCCTTTCATGATTATATTGCTATTCACATTAATGACACCCATCCAGCTGTGGCCATACCAGAGCTTATGCGAATTTTGATAGACGAAGAGGAAATGGACTGGGATCAAGCTTGGAACATAACCACAAAAGTTATGAGCTATACCAACCATACCATTATGCAGGAGGCCATGGAACGCTGGCCTATTGACATGTTCAAAGCCCTGTTACCTAGAATTTTCATGATTGTGGAAGAGATCAACGAAAGATTTTGCAGGGATTTGTGGGACTGGAAATATAACGGAAAAATGGATGCCATTCGAGACATGGCCATCATAGCAGATGGTGAAGTCCGCATGGCCAACTTGGCGATTGTGGGTTCACATAGTATCAATGGCGTGGCCCATTTGCATACTGAGATACTTAAGAATAAGGAATTAAAAAAATTCTATGATTTGTATCCATATCGATTTAACAATAAAACAAATGGTATAACTCACCGAAGATGGCTTGTAAACTGCAATCCTGGCTTGACAGACCTTTTGAAAGAAACCATAGGTGACGATTTTATTCATGAACCGATCAAGCTGAGAAATGCATTGAAATTCAAAGATGATCCTGACTTCCAAAAGAAAGTCATGGCAGTCAAGTATGAAAACAAGAAGAAGCTTGCAGAAATTATATATGAGCGAAATGGCATAAAGGTCAATCCGAAATCCATATTTGATATTCAGGTTAAGCGTCTGCATGAGTATAAGCGACAAATTCTGAACGTCCTCCATATCATGCACTTGTACAATAGGCTACTTGAAGACCCGAATCTGGATATTCCGCCAAGAACTTTTATATTTGGTGCAAAGGCCGCACCCGCTTATTACATTGCCAAGCAAACCATAAAACTTATCAACACTGTTGCAGATAAGATTAATAACGACACGAGAATCCGGGATAAGATCAAAGTGGTTTTCATGGAAAACTATAGTGTTTCGCTGGCTGAACTCCTTATTCCAGCGGCTGATATAAGTGAGCAGATTTCTACCACAACCAAGGAAGCCTCAGGCACAGGCAACATGAAGTTTATGATGAATGGTGCTGTGACCATAGCCACCCTAGATGGAGCCAATGTGGAAATTCTTAACGAAGTGGGCGAAGACAATATTGTCATTTTTGGACTGACAGAGCCTGAAATCTACGAGTATTATGAGACCGGTACTTACAATTCCATGGATCTCTACAACTCAGATTTGAGAATTAAACGTGTGGTGGATCAGCTTACAAATGGTTTTCTGGATGTTTCAGACGAGGAGTTCCGCATTCTAAAAGACGGTCTTCTTCAGCATAATGATGAATACTTTGTTTTAAAGGATTTTGATTCCTACGCAGCGGCACACGAGAGAATTAATAAGTATTATAGGGATCGTGAGCTTTGGGCTAAAATGAGCATAACCAACATAGGATGCTCAGGGGTGTTTTCAAGCGACCGAACCATAATGGAGTATGCTTCAGGCATATGGAATACGACGAGACGACCATAAGCCAAGTTCCCTATGAGAACCTACTAAAAGTTAGGTGATAATATGAAAAAAATTGAAAGTGCACCAAAAGCCATTCTAGAAATAAATGACTTTGGTGTCACTGTAAGTGATACAGGCGTCCAGCTAAAGGTATGGGCGCCTTGCGCTATACGCGTAAAAGCAGCCATCTATGAAGAAAGTGACGATTTGTTTCGTCGGGAAATTTCAATGCGTCCAGCGGAGAATGGCGTGTTTGTGTTGGAATTGTCACGAGAGTATCTCAACAAGTATTACACTTACATTGTCACTTCTGCGGAGACAGACTATGAAGTGGTAGATCCCTATGCCACTGCTTGCGGTGTTAACAGCGAAAAAGCTATGATTATTGATTTGAATGAAACAAATCCTGAAGGTTGGTTGGAACATTCCATACCAGACCCAGTCAAGCAAAATGAGGCTCTTGTGTATGAAGTCCACGTGAGAGACTTCTCTATAGATGAAAACTCAGGTATGAAAAATAAAGGCAAGTACATTGCATTCACTGAGTTTGGAAGTCATATAAATGGCATAAAAACTGGTATAGACCATTTGAAAGACCTGGGGATTACGCATGTCCATCTCTTGCCTGTGTATGACTTTAAGACTGTGGATGAGACGGGAAACGACGAATACAACTGGGGATATGACCCGGTTCTCTATAATGTGCCAGAAGGGTCATATGCAAGCGATCCTTATGATGGGCGAACCCGTATAATTGAGCTGAAGAAATGTATAATGGCTCTCCATGAGGCTGGCATAAGGGTTGTTCTTGATGTTGTATATAATCATACCTATGAAAGTCTGCATTCAAGCTTTAATAGATTGGCGCCAGGATATTTCTACAGGATGGACAAGGAGGGGAATTTCACGAATGGGTCAGGTTGTGGAAACGAACTGGCCACTGAGCATCCCCTTGTTCGAAAATTCATACTTGACTCCTTGAAATACTGGATTGAGGTTTATAAAGTGGATGGTTTTCGCTTTGATCTGCTGGCCTTATATGACAAGGAAACCGTTCGGATTCTGGTTCATGAACTCAAGGCAATTCGACCTGACTTAATCTTGTATGGGGAGCCGTGGACTGGCTGGGAGAGTGGACTCCCAGAAAAGGATAGATTTCTAAAAACAGCCCAGCAAGGCCTAGACATTGGTCTTTTCAATGATGACTTTCGAAATGCCATTAAAGGGGACAATGATGGCACTGAAAGTGGCTTTGTAATGGAGCGTATGGATGCTAAACCCTGGGTAGAACTTGGTATTGCTGCCAGCACAAAACTCCCCGGTGGGCGTGTGGGCTATGCCGATAGAGCCATTGAAGTTGTCAATTATGTGAGTGCCCATGACAATCTAATTTTATGGGATAAGATTGATAAGACAGCGTCTTCTTATGATTATGAAAGTAAAATTAGAATGCATAGACTGGCCTTGACCATAGTTCTTACATCTTTTGGAATGAGCTTTTTACAGTCCGGCACAGAATTTATAAGAACCAAAAAAGGACATGATAACAGTTACAATGCCGGGGATAATATAAATAAAATTGACTGGTCTTTAAAAATCAAACATGCTGACCACTATGAGTACATTAAAAACTTGATTGAGTACAGAAAGACTTCTGGTTTTTTCGCATGGAATGATGGCAAGGCTCTTGAAAGTCATTTAAGCTTTTTTAAAGCGCCTGAGGGCATTATCACTTATACAATATCGAATGATGCGGGAAGGGATTGTGTTATCATTCATAATGGCACAAGTAGTGAGGCTTCTATTTCTTTGCCCAGTGGGATTTTTAAGCGTATTTGTGATCACGACCGTGTGTATTTGGAAAATAACCAAGAACTATCAATAGGGGAACAAGCCCCCGTTCTGGTAGAGGGGTTCTCAACAACCATACTGGAAGGAAGCTTTGACAAGGGGAACCAATTAAAAGTTGGGACTTATCAAAAGAAGAAACATCCTAAGGTGGATGTGGAAGCGAAATAAGCTTTGTAGATCCTACAAGGCTTATTTTTGTCCCTTTATGAAGGGTTCCAGCAAGATGTGTTTTGTAACTATTTACAAATTCACCATAGGGCCTGCATGAATCTTTTTAAGGTGTGTATAATATACTCAAGACAGGAGGATGGGTCTATGAGAATGACAAATGCCCTAGAAAATTATAAAGATGCGGTGGCCAAAGGGAAAAAGGCCTATCAACATAGAAAAACCCGGGGACAATCCGGGCATTTAGCTTCGCTGGAAGGACTTTTAAAAGATATTGAAATTGTTTCAACCGTTCAGCTTGGACTTCTTGAAGTGCCTCTGAATAAGGTTGTTGGAACATATACAAACGCCAGAAGAACAGCCTTTGCCCACAATTTCATGCCCCTTGCAACAGCCCAGTCAGACTTTAAGGAAAAGTGGATTAACCTGTGCCATGCCCATTTGGAAGAAGGTATACGGGATCCCATCAAAGTGTACGAGTACATGAATTGGTTTTATGTTCTTGAAGGCAATAAGCGGGTTAGTGTGCTTAAATATTTTGATGCCTGGTCTGTTCAGGCTGAGGTCATTCGTCTTGTTCCAAAACGAGACCCAGAAGATGAAAGGAACACAGTCTACTATGAGTTTCTTGAGTTTTTTAAGCAAACGGGATTGATTTCAATTTGGTTTTCAAAACCAGGACGGTTTAATAGACTGCTTCGCTACCTGGAAGATTATGACCCTGAAACCAGTTTGGGACGAACCAAGTATGAACACTTTGAAAGGTATGTTTACTATCCTTTCCGTAGAATCTATCATGAACTTGGGGGAACGGACTTAGACGCCACCACTGGTGATGCCTTCGTTCTATATGCAAGACTTTATGGCATTCCTGATCAGATATATGAGTATGACTTGCAGTTGCCCCTTAAGCAAATTATTGAGGAACTTAAAAACTATGACGCTAGAGACAGTGCAGGCATTTCTATGGAAGAAAACGAGGAAAACACTGGGGTTCTTGACACCCTTTCAAGCATTATTGCCACACCAAAAGTATTAAAAGTGGCTTTTGCCCATGCACGAGATGTGGAAGCATCTGGATGGACATATTCTCACGATTTGGGTCGCAAGCATGTGGATGCTGTTTTTGAAGACAAAATAGAAACAACTAGTTTCTTTAATGTTCCTGAGGGAGAAGGGGCCTATGAGGCCATAAAAGATATTGCACAACAGAGCTTTGATGTTATATTCACAACCAGTGAGGTTTTTATGAAGCCCACTTTGCGCTGTGCTCTTGAGCATCCTGATACATTATTTTTCAATTGTTCTGGTAACAAGCCCTATCTACATCTTTCCAATTATTTTGGAAGAACGTATGAACCAAGATTCTTATCAGGAATTATTGCAGGTAGCATGACAGAAACAGATATCATAGGGTATACAGCGAACGCCCCAAACTCAGAAGTTATTGCGGGCATAAATGCCTTTACCTTAGGGGCACGCATGGTCAATCCTCGGGTTAAAGTCCTTGTGGCATGGACGGACATGTGGAATAATCCTGAAAATGCATCAGACAAAAGTCGGCAGCTGATCGAGCGTGGCGCAGATATTGTCAATAATAAGAATTCCAGCTTGTCTAGAGAAGACACTTGGTCATTCGGTATCTATTCCATGCTGTGTAAAATCGATCCTGAAACAGGAAAACCTAAAAAGTATTTGGCATCTCCGATTTGGAAGTGGGGGGCCTACTATGAAAAAATACTGAACAATGTCTTAAACGGGACCTATAAGACGGTAACAAATATTTTCAATAACAATCCAAAGCTCTTAAACTTCTGGTGGGGAATGGCATCAGGTGTCATTGACTTGTATGCCTCAAAGACATTTGTCCCCCGTGATACCTTAAAACTTGTAGACTTAATGCGCCATCTGATTATTCGAGGCACATTTCATCCCTTTAAAGGCCCTATTTACGATCAAAACTCAATTATCAAAATTGAAGAAGACATGGTGCCAGACCCGGACAGCATACTGAAAATGGATTGGTATGTGGAGGGGGTTGAGGTTTTTGAAGAAGAATCAGTGAGATAGATACAAGTTAAGCCAGTCAAATGACTGGCTTTAAAAGGATAATGCATCATTAGACCTTACTGTGGAGGAGTTGTGTCAGCTTTGGTCTTCTATATCGATTATATGATAGTCATGAGCGTTTACAATCAATGTGTTTTCATATTGAATAGTTCGCTCATTTTTTTGACCATAGTTTAAGTGCTGATGACCATGAAAATGATACTTAGGCTTCCAATCATCTAGTATTTTACGGAAAATTTTGAAGCCAATATGGGCAAAATCGTCTCCATCCCCTAGCTCAAAAGCAGGGGTGTGGGTTACGAAGATATCTATACCACCAGCTTTTTTAATTTTTTTGTATAGTTTCTTATACCGCTTGTACATGTCTTTTTCAGAGTACTGGAAGACACCGCCTCGGTATTCTGGCGATCCGCCAAGGCCAAGTATTCGAAGGCCATTGATGTTGGTAAACGTATCATCAATGCTGTCACACCCAAGTGGTGGTGACTGAACATACTGTTCATCATGGTTACCATGAACATATTTAACTGGAACACCAATCATTGTAACCAAAAACTGCAAATAGGAAGCTTTTAAATCTCCGCAGGAAAGAACGAGTTCAACGTCTTTAAATTTTTCTTTATTAAAATGATCCCAGATATATCGTGATTCTACGTCAGATACCAGTAATATTTTCATAATGTCACACCTTTAATCTCTTATGGTTTTTATCATATAATTGATGGAAGAGGTATTCAATAGGGGACAGGGGCTTTTGTCAAAAGCCACAAATAAGAATAAAATTTTGCATGGAATAGACACTGGATCAAGTGCGTAAATGTTCTTTTGTATAGTCTACTATGTTGAACACTGAAAATTATATTAAAAATATATAGAAAGACCTACATTCATAAGGTTGTCCTAGAATGTAGGTCTTTAAATTTATGGGTGAATTAAGGGAGTAAGTTATATGACAAGTCTATAAGAATAAATCCCTCTCGCCATTTTCAATTTTCTTTAAATTACTAAGTGTCAGTGTTTTAATATCATCCCGATCAATTTTGTCGGCTTCAGCATAGATGGTTGCCTTGCCTTTTTCAAAGAGTTCTTCATCACCATAATCACATATAAACTCCATAAGCGTCATAAGGGCATTTGGATTGCAGACGTTACCAATTTGTCCTGATTTAGCTAGTTGCATAAACCGGTCACCTGTACGTCCAGAGCGGTAGCAGGCTGTACAATAACTCGGAATGTAGCCATCATCTACAAGGGCTTTAACCACTTCAAGTGGGGTTCTTTCATCTTCGGTTTTGAACTGATCAATATGACGGCCCACTTCTTCAGCTTCCTTGTAGCCACCAACACCTGTACAAGATCCGGCACTCACTTGTGACACACCGTAATCAATAACTTCATTACGGATTGCTATAGATTCCCGTGTGGATAAAATGATTCCAGTGAATGGAACAGCTAGACGGATAATGGCAACGATCTTTTTAAATGTTTCGTCATCCACTAAGTGAGGGAACTGTTCAAGCGTCATGCCTTCAGCTTTTTTAAGTCTAGGCACTGAAATTGTATGGAAACCAACGCCCCATTCTTTTTCGAGGTGATCATTGTGGAGCATGAGTCCAAGAATCTCAAATTTGTAGTCATGCAGACCAAACAAAACACCACCGCCCACATCATCAATGCCGGCTTCTTGAGCACGGTCAAAAGCTGTTAGATGATATTCGTAGTTTGATTTTGGTCCCTTCATATGATTGTTTTCATATGTTGGCTGGTGGTATGTTTCCTGGAATAGTATATATGTGCCAATGCCTTTGTCTTGAAGCTTTTTGTAGTCTTCCACAGTTGTTGCCGCAATATTGACGTTAATTCTTCTTATATTGCCCTGGGCTTCAGATGTGTTGTAAATGGTATCAATGGATTCCAAGACGTATTCAATCGGACAGTTTTTAGGGTCCTCACCAGCTTCAAGGGCAATACGTTTGTGTCCCATGCGCTCTAGTATTTTAACTTCTGTTTGAATTTCTTCCATGGTCAGGCGGCGACGGCACATGTCATTGTTGTTCTGAAAACCACAGTAACTGCAAGTGTTGACACAATGGTTGCTGATGTAGAGTGGTGCGAACATAACAACACGGTTGCCATAGATTTTGTTTTTAATTTGACCAGCTGTTTTATAAATGCGTTTTAAGAGTTCTGGATCTGTCACATGTAGTAGTTTTGCAACTTCTGAGTGTGTAAGACCTTCCATGTTTGAAGCCTTTTCACAGACTGCAAGGATTTCCTCTTTTGATGGGTTGGTGTTTTCACCGATTAGATTTTCAATATAATTATGGTCAATAAAATGTGACATGTTAGGCCCTCCATTCGTAGTGGTCCCCACGGGACATGTTTACTCGGTATCCAGTTGAGTTGATTCGACGTTCAATACAAGAGCGACAGTGTGCGGCTGCGTCGCCTGTACAAATTTTATCTTTATAAAGCTCATACTTTTCTCTCACATTGGTTGGTGAAAGATTGGGCATAACCACATTGGCACCAGCCTTTAAGGCTTTTTCACGTCCGAGGGGATCAAGAGTGCCTAGGGCTGTTGTCGATGGCAAAAGGGTATGTGGCACTATGAGTCTTGTGAGGGCAACCATAATCAGTGTCTTTTCCACTGTTCCCCCCTTGTTGTCACCGAGTGGCGTATCTTCATGGGGAATAAAAGGCCCAATACCGATCATGTGTGGGTTGAGCGCTCTTAAGAAAAGCAGGTCTTCGGCCAAATGTTCATTTTTCTGACCAGGCAGTCCGACCATAAAACCAGCGCCCACTTGGAAGCCCAGTTCTTTTAGGTCGTTTAAGCATTTTCGTCTGTTGTCATAACTCATATTTGGATGAATGTTTTCATAGATTTCTTTATTGGCTGTTTCATGTCTTAAAAGGTATCTGTCAACACCGGCTTCTTTAAGTGCCTTGTAGCTTTCTTTGCTTCTTTCACCTAGAGAAAGTGTTATAGCAGCATCAGGATATTCGTCTTTTATACGTTTAATAAGGGCAATGACTTTTTCATCCGTGTAGTAGGCGTCTTCGCCACCTTGAAGGACAAAGGTTCTATAACCAAGACGGTAACCTTCTTTACAGCAATCAAGGATTTGGTCATCAGACAGTCTATATCTGTCAACATTTTTGTTCCCGCTTCTAATACCACAATATGCACAGCTTTGTTTACAGTGGTTTGTAAACTCAATAAGGCCCCGCATATATACATCCTCAGCGTAGTATTTCTCCTTGAGAGCCCTAGCTTTGGTGAATAGATCATCACGTAGTGATTCACTATTGTCTTCATCTAGCGCGTCAAGTAGTGAGACAAGTTCTCCTTTTTCTAGAAGCTCACCCTGCGCCAATCGATTCAGCAATTCTTGTGCCATAGTCGTCTTCCTTTCAAATTGAATGGATATAAAATAAAAAAACCCCCATCTGACATGGAGGTTGTATGCATCAAAATAAAGGGACTGGCCCGTATCTATCAACATCCTCCAGGATCAGACGCATCTTTTCCATAAGGTCGTTAATTATAAATTGTCATCAATCTAACTTAAAAGAATGAGTGTTCAGACTAAGAAGAAAGATTTATTTGTGAAAAGAATATCAAAATGGTCTAGAAAAGTCAATAGTTCACTTTATATGCTTTTCATTTTAAAGTGTTTTAAAGAAAAACAGATAAGATAAAGTGTCAGAAAAGAGAATAAGTCATTCTAATCTGCATAGGAGACATGTGTAAAGTGAGACAAGATTGTGCATATTTTCATAGAAAGATCGTTCGATTCAAGATATAGTGATAGGGGACAATATAGTAATAGACAATATATTGGAGGAATAATTATGTTAAAGACATCTATTAGAAATGGTGAATTGCTTAAAGAACTGGCTATGCTGGGACTGGGAGATGCCGTGGCCATTGTGGGCTGTCGATTTGCCCTGCCGGAAGAGACGCAAGTGATTGACTTAGCCATTACAGACAATCTACCATCTGTTGAAGATATTTTTGGATTGCTTGCTGATAATGTGATTTTTTCTGAGATCACTCTGCCACATGAAATGGATGAAGTTTTACGGGCAAGGGTTATAAAGAAAGCTGGCAGTGTTCGTGAAAATGAATTAACTTATAGACAACTGCAGGTTGTTTGTAAAAATGCAAAACTTATTGTTCGAACTGGGGACATGAGCGAATCCGGTGTTGTTGTCCTTCGTGTTTGATTGTTAACTTAGCTGATCTAAATAGTTGACAAAGTGTAATCCATCATGTATCGTTATTGAAGAAAAGCTTGCAGCCCATTCAATGAACTTATTATTTATGAGGTGGATTCATGAGACAGAATAAAACAAAACAGTTAACGGTTATAGCCCTGTTTGCAGCTATTATTAGTATTTCATCATATTTGAGTATTCCCCTACCATTTAGTCCTGTTCCGCTCACATTGCAAACCTTCGCAATTATGCTGGCAGGCCTTATACTCGCTCCACTTGAAGCGGGCGCCAGTCTAGGTGTTTTTCTTCTTCTAGGTGCTGTTGGACTTCCAGTTTTTTCTGGGGGAACCTCTGGTGTAGGTGTGCTATTTGGTGCAACAGGTGGCTACTTATTTGGTTTTTTAGCTGGGGCTATTGTTATTAGTTTACTAAAAGGCAAGAATATTTCATTTGTACGAATGCTTATAGCTTCTACAATTGGCGGTGTGGTCGTTGTCTATGCAATCGGAGTGCCGTGGTTAGCGGTCTATACAGGTATGGATGTTACACAAGCCTTTACTGTTGGGGCTATGCCATTTTTAATTGGTGATGCCATTAAGGTTTTTGTTGCAGCCAGTGGCGCAGTAACCCTACGTAAGCAACTCAAACATATTCTTTAGTCAAAATAAAGCCTTTGTAAAATCAGATTATCCTGTCACCACTTGTCCAATATAGATTTTTTGCTTTACAAATATCTATATTAACTGTAATGGAGACGCTTAAATAATATTTTACGAGTGCCTTAATTGATAAAAATTTGTAAAGTCTGAGCAATTTAATTGTTCGGGCTTTATTTTTTTATGGTGTTATAATATACCCTAGGGAGGTGAAATCAGATATGCTAGACACACATGCAAGAAAATGGGTTGAACCCACAATTGCCTCTGGCGCAAACTTATTCAATAAACTGGGCTTGTCAGCCAATCAAGTCACAGTTATAAGCTTTTTATTTGGATTATCAACGAGTGGATTTATTCTAGTCAACAAACCGGTGCTTGCAGTTTGCTTACTGTGGTTCTCGGGCTATCTAGATGCAGTGGATGGTTCCTTGGCCAGAAAGTTTGGTCAGCCTTCTGCAGTGGGAACACTGATGGATATTACTTTTGATAGGGTGGTTGAACTGGCCATGATTTTAACACTGGCCTACACTCGAGTTGATGCAAGGCTGGCCCTTGTTTACTTAGCTTGTGGCATTATCCTATCGATGACAGTTTTTTTAACTGTGGGTGCACTTGCGGATCAAAAAGGTGTTAAATCCTTTTACTATCAAGCTGGTATGATGGAAAGAACTGAGGGTTTCATTGGTTTTACGTTCATGATACTCTTGCCGCAGTATATGGTTTGGATTTCAACTATAATGGCCACTCTTATTGTTTTTACAGGACTGCAGCGATTTAATGAAGCCAGGAAACTTTTATAGGTCAGGGGGATATAATGAGACCGGAAATTATTGTTATGGCAGCCTACTGGGCATTTGGAATTTGGATGTATTTAATGGGCGCAAGGGCCAAACGTGGAGAAATCAAGACGGACGGGGCACATGTTATTTCTGTCTATCCACTGAATCGAACAAATATGGATATTTACAATGCAGTTTATACAAAGTTTCATAACCGCTTGTTTATAGTATCACTTTTAATGGGAATATTATGCGGTCTGATCGGCGGCTTACTGCCCATTATTTTTTCAAGTCTAGCTTTTTTCGCTTCATTAAATTTCTATAAGTATAAAACAGAAGAAAAACTATCAGATATTGTCTCAAATAGAAAGGCAGGTTAATTGTGGAATACGTAATTCTTGTCGATGAAAATGACAAGGCGACTGGACAAATGGAGAAGATGGAAGCCCACCACAAGGGTGTTCTTCATAGGGCGTTTTCAGTTTTCTTGCATGATGGAAATGGCAATGTTCTTCTCCAAAGAAGGGCCTTAAGCAAATACCATTCCGGTGGCCTGTGGACCAATGCCTGTTGCTCTCACCCTAGACAGGGAGAAAGTGTTGAAAAAGCAGCTCACCGTAGACTGATGGAAGAGTTAGGTGTAGATTGTCCTGTAAAAGAGGTTTCAACCTTTCTATACCGAGCGGAATTAGATAAGGGGATGATCGAACATGAATTCGATCATGTTTTAACAGGCGTCATCGATCCTGATGATTTTCCCTTCAATCCTGAGGAAGTGGATAGCGTGGACTGGATGGCTTTTGACAACCTGGTGGAAGACATAGAAAAGAATCCTTCCAAATACACGGTTTGGTTCCAAATCATTATGAAAAACGTGAATAGAGAAATGCTTATGATATAAAAATAGAGTGGGTACACATATGAAATGTGCGCCCACTCTATTTTTTTACTTCCATTTGCAGTTTGTTTGAATCAAACGAGATAAATGTCACGAATAAAAAAATACATATGACCGCTTAAGCCTATAGATGTGTTGCATCTAGTGGTTTTAATGGGACTAAGAATACAAGAACATTTAGACTGAACTAGGACTGGATTTCTTTTTTAGAAATAGATGTTTTAACACTCACACCTGAAACATTGCCAAGTTTGCCTGTTAAACTGTTTATTTCGTTCATAGAACCAACTATGGTGAGGGAAATGACAGATATGCCTTCCTCATTGAATGGTATGCCCATTCTACCCCGTACAATATCTTTGTATTCTGCTATGATTTCATTCAATTTAGCATTTGATTCTTTCGGTTCATCAAGGACAATGCCAACCACTGCGACGCGTTTCATTCGGTTACCTCCGTTATGCCAGTTCCAGTGCGATTTTCATCATATCAGTGAAGGTTTTTTCCCGTTCTTCAGAGGATGTCTCCACTTGTTTGAAAATATGATCACTAATTGTAAGAACAGACAAAGCTTTCACTCCGAATTTTGCTGCAAGTGTGTATAGTGCCGATGATTCCATTTCCACTGCTAGAACATTGTGCTTTACCCAAACATTCAGGGGATCTGGCCTGTCGTTGTAGAAGGTATCTGTTGTTAATATGTTGCCGACGTGAGGCTCAATACCTAGATTTTTCGCCGCTTGATAGGCCTTTGACAAAAGATCAAAGCTTGCTATTGGGGCATAGTCCATGTTATTGAACATCAGTCTGTTCATACTGGAATCAGAACATGCACCTGAAGCCAGAACAACATCTCTTACCTGGACATGGTCTTGAATAGACCCTGCAGAGCCCACTCGGATTAACTGCTTGCAACCATAGAACTGTATGAGCTCATTGACGTAAATAGATAGGGATGGTGTGCCCATGCCCGTCCCCTGTACAGAAACTTTTTTGCCCTTATATGTACCTGTGTATCCAAGCATGCCACGTACATTGTTGTAACAAACAGGATCTTCTAGGAATGTTTCCGCAATAAACTTAGCGCGAAGCGGATCACCAGGCAGTAAAACCGTTTCTGCAATAGCACCATCTGGTGCACCAATATGTGTACTCATTGTTTCCCTCCTTTTTGCACGACTGTGCGTCTATATTATAGCACAAGGCCAAATAAGAATAAAAGCAAAAGGGAAATATTGTAAAATTCTTAGGCGTGTGGTAATATTATCCAAAAGGAGGTTTTTATGAATTCTGTAAATTTAATTGGAAGACTCACGTCTGACCCAGAAGTTAGAGAACTGGGGGAAGGCACCAAGGTATCTAGCTTTAGTCTGGCCATAAACAGACGATTGTCTAATGAAAAGAAAGAGGCTTACCTTGCAGAGGGAAGACAAACAGCAGACTTTCCACGTATTCAGGCCTGGGGAAAGAAAGCTGAAATTGTTGAGAAATATGTAAAAAAAGGTGATCTTGTTGGTATAAGTGGTAAGATTCGAACGGGTTCTTATACCAATGATGCTGGCGTGAAAATGTATACAACAGATATACAGGTCCAGCATCTAAGATTCTTAAATCCTAAAAATCCTGCGGCACAAACCTTGTCTGATGAAAATGCAGAATCTGAAAATATTCCATTCTAGTTGGCCCTAGAAGGCATTAAGTTCACGCAGACCATTCGTGTCATATAGTTCTTTTTATGTTATAGTGACCTATAGAAATAAAGTGAGCCCCTACTATGTTAGGGGCTTTAGAATGCAGAATTAGACCAATTTCTAAAGCCGAGTTAAGATTAGAGCCAAATATGACAAAGTGTGGATCTACTCAGTCTGTGAAGATGAGTATTCACTTTGAGTGGCCTGGAGGATAAAATGTACGATTCTCATATTCATACTGATTTTTCGGCAGATTCTAAAGCGCCTTTTTTAGAAGTGATACGAACGGCTATTTATAAAAACCTTAAGATAATAACCATTACGGATCATATAGATTACAAGCATTCCAGGGATATTTTATTTGAGTTTGATCCTCAAGAATATGATGAGGCTATTAAAAGCGTTCAGAAGACCTACTCGGGACAAATTGAAGTGCTTAAAGGGCTTGAACTGGGCCTTAAACCAAGTGTTGTGAAAATGTGCGAAGGGCTCATGGAAGCCGAGTCATTTGATTTTGTCATTGCCAGCATGCACTCCTGTTTAGGAGAAGATTTTTACTTTGGAAACTTCTTTGACGACAAGACGCCAGAAGAAGCCATGAAAATATATCTGGATGAAATGTACCAGCTTATTTGTGCATTTTCTGATTTTGATGTCCTTGGACATATAGATTTGCCAAAACGTTATAATGAGGCAGTAAACAAAGTGGACCTTGAAGACTTAAAACCACAGTATGAAAAAATATTTAGATGGCTGGTGGCCCATAATAAGGGGATTGAAGTCAATACGTCAGGATTGAGACAAGAAGTTGGTATTCAATTTCCAGATGAAAGTATTTTGAGACTCTACTTTGACTGTGGAGGCCGAATTATCACAGTGGGTTCGGATGCCCATAAGGCTTCTGACCTGGGGAAGGACTTTAACCACGTTTTTCAAGTCCTTAAAAGTATTGGATTTGAGCATATATGCACGTTTAAGGGGCGTCAAGCTCGATACCATTCCATTTAAGCCTCTAAAGTATCATTAAAATGTAACAAGAGAATAAATAATTTATTAGAATAAATTTGTATAAGTTTTACGATCATCATGTGGATATTTCGGTTTTAAATTGCATATCGTTGTGGTAAAATTAGAGACGATGAAGACATACTGCGCATCTGAGGGGTGTAATGATGAAAGAAAATGAGACGATTCAAAAGAAGCTTGCGGTTCTAATAGATGCCGACAATGCTTCGCCCAAGATTATAGAAGGCTTGCTTGATGAGATTGCTAAATACGGTATAGCCAGTGTTAAGCGTGTTTATGGCGACTGGACAAGCCCAAACTTATTAGGATGGAAAGAGGCGCTTCTTGAAAATGCACTAAATCCAGTTCAGCAGTTTAGCTATACATCCGGGAAGAATTCAACAGACAGTGCTTTAATAATTGATGCAATGGATTTGCTTTACACAGAAAAACTTGATGGATTTTGTATAGTCTCAAGCGACTCAGATTTTACACGTCTTTGTTTGCGGCTTAGGGAATCGGGCATGTTGGTGTACGGATTCGGAGAAAGCAAAACGCCAAAGGCTTTTGTTGGTGCGTGCGACAGATTCATTTTTACAGAAATTTTAACACGGGATGAAAAAAATTATGCAAGATACCCGGTGACGATGAAACAGCTTCAAAGCGATAAAAAACTGGTATCTCTTCTAGTCAGTGCTGTTGAAGCATCAGCCAATGAGAATGGATGGTCCCATCTGGGCAGTGTTGGTCAAAACATAGCTAACAAGGCCCCTGATTTTGATCCACGTAATTTTGGTTATAAAAAATTATATGAGCTGATGAAAGCAACAAAATTATTTCAAATTGATGAAAGATCGAATGACAATTCACCTGCTAAGGCAGTATATGTAAGATTAAAAAAATAATATGTGAAACCTATTTAAATAGCTTAATTTTATTGAGCTATTTTTATTTTTTTGTACATTTTATTAACGGATTTTAACATATGTATTGACAATTTGAAATATCTTCGTTAAGATATAACGCGAGGTAATAATAGCTTTTGGGCAGAACTTAAGTATGCTCAAACGGACGTGTTAACTTTACAGGCAATGAGTGGGTTTTTAAATGAAGTTTTCATTTAAGAATTAAAAATGGTGGTACCGCGATGGCCTCGTCCTATTTTCGGATGGGGTATTTATATTTTTTGTGCTCACACGTTCAAGTTTAACTAGTATTCAAACAACACGAAGGAGACACATTTATGATTAGTGATCAAGTGGGTGTATTAATTGCATTTTTCATTTACCTTATGTCAATGCTATTAATCGGACTTATCTATTACAGAAAAACAGAGAATTTATCTGACTATGTTCTTGGCGGTAGAAGCCTGAATGGTTGGGTAACAGCTCTGAGTGCTCAAGCTTCAGATATGAGTGGCTGGCTATTGCTGGGCTTACCGGGGTATGCTTATCTTAGTGGCCTTGAAGCGGTCTGGATAGCACTGGGACTCGGTGTGGGAACATACTTAAACTGGCGATTTATCGCTAAGCGCCTTAGAAAGTATACAGAAGCCGCAGGAGACTCGTTAACACTCTCAGAGTATTTTCAAAATAGATTTCACGATAAGTCTAATGTGCTTAGGGTGGCTTCAGCCATTGTCATTCTAGTATTTTTTACAATATACACGTCGTCAGGGCTTGTGGCTGGCGGTAAACTTTTCAGCACAGTCTTTGGAATTCCATACACTGTGGCATTAACTGTAGGGGCCCTAGTGGTCATTTCCTACACTTTCTTAGGTGGATTTATGGCTGTGTGCTGGACAGATTTTTTCCAAGGGATTCTGATGTTATTGGCCCTTGTTATTGTTCCTTATAAGGCATTTGTTATTATAGGAGGGATGGATGGTCTGATTGACGGATTGAACGCTGTGAATCCGAATACCCTCGATTTAATGACATCAACGGCAGGAGAAATGCTCGGTGGCATATCTATAATATCCTTACTGGCTTGGGGTCTTGGATATTTTGGGCAACCCCATATTCTTTCAAGATTTATGGCCATTAGCTCTGCAGATGAAATTAAGAAGGCCAGACGTTTTGCTATGGTTTGGGTGGTCATTTCTTTATGTGCGGCCCTTATCATCGGACTTGTAGGCCGTGTTTATCTGGAAAGTGGACTTGCAGCCGGAGCAGAAGAAACTGTTTTCATGGTTATGGTAGGTGATCTATTCCCATCGCTTATTTCAGGATTTCTACTGGCGGCAATATTGGCTGCCATTATGAGTACAGCAGATTCACAGCTCCTTGTAACATCATCAGCACTTACGGAAGACATATATAGAATATTTAAAAAAGAAGCATCTGAAAAAGAACTTCTATTTATAAGCAGAACGTCAGTGATAGGCGTCGCTGTTGTCGCTTATATTTTTGCAATGAACCCAGAGAGTTCCGTCCTAGAGCTGGTGTCTTATGCTTGGGCTGGTTTTGGAGCTGGATTTGGTCCAGCTGTAATACTATCTCTTTTCTGGAAACGCATGAACAAAAATGGTGCATTGGCTGGCATAATTGTTGGAGGCTTGACTGTTCTTATTTGGAAACAATTATCGGGTGGCTTATTTGACCTCTATGAGATTGTACCCGGTATGATTCTTTCATTTGCTGCGATTTATGTTGTTAGCATGATGAGTGAAGCGCCTTCAAGAGCTGTCGAAGAACAATTTGAATCGGTGATGAACTCAGAACAAGCGGCGTAATATGCTAAGGCCTGTTTATTAAGCACTTAAAATAAGGCATATTATATAAGATTAGATTATAGATCAGTCGTTTGCAAAACGACAGATCTATGCCCACCTTATACCATAGATAGAATTCTTGATTCTTAAATACTTATATATGGTATAGTGAGGGTGCATGAATGATATTTTGCAAGTCACTCAGATAAAAAAATCCCTTCGCATGCGCGAAGGGATTTTCTTTTTTAATTGGAAATAGCAAGTGTCGCTAAATCGTGGGTAATACGCTTTGCAAAATCAAATTCCCTTGATTCGATAAGGTATTTGAGCGAATATGTCAGGATTGTTGCAAGCTTTCTTTGATTAGGGTCATCAAGTGACACAAGATCAATGTTTGAAAGTTTGTAGAAGGAAAGCCATCTAGCCAATCTATTTGTCTTATTAAATAGATCATAGGACTGTTCCAAAAGTTCCACAACATCAATATCTGACATGACATGTCTTTTAGACATAACAGATTCATATGTATTTAATGCTTCATTTTTCTTGTCAAGCTGAGTGTACATGTATGCCAGCTTCATTTCAAGATCGACTGGAGCAGAATGAAGTTGACCTATCTTTGTGTGCATTTCATTAAGAAGGGCATCAATTTTACTCTGGCTGTTTTCAAGGTCGTTATTATAGAGCAGGGTAATCATCGGAATTGTGCTTTCAATACCTTCACGCAGACAGTTTAAACGGTAAAAACCATTCGTAGCGTGGGTATAATACTGAATAGCATCCATAATTTCATTTTGTCTCTCATAGCAGTCAGCTTTGATGCTCACAGCTTGGTAGTATTCAGGGCCCAGATCATCTGTGAATCTGTCGATACAAACATCGATGTTTTTAATGGCCTTTTGATGATTTCCAAGTTTGCTATTGCTAATAGCACTTAGCATGTACAGATTGTACATTTCTTCACGATACGTCGTTGGGTCTTTTGAAATAGCAAGTTCACAAAAACGCACACCGATTTCTGGAGAGTTGAGTTTTTCAGAGCACTCAGAGATTTTAGAAGCCAATCGCGGGAGCGAATTGACATACTTTTCTACAGAATAGAGTTCAAATGCTTTCGTGTAGTAGAAAAGCTGGCGCAGTTTTTCATTTTTAAGTCCATAAATGTCACCGAATAAAGTGTAGACTTCAGCTTTTTTTATGGGAATGTCCCATGCATAAAGGAAGTCTTCAATTTCGTGAATCACATCATCAGATGGCGCATCATCAGCTTTGATATGACGACGAAGTTGGTTAATGTAACTGTCCGCTTTGATTTCAGCTTGAAAGTCAGGTTCATCCCCAAGAACTTCACTCAGATCAAGATCAATTTCCAGATTTCTTTCCTTGGCAAATCTGTTCAAATTGTCATAAATGAGTCGTGCATTTTCCGATGTAAGGCGAACCTTGTCATTTTCAATTGCACTGATCAAGTTTCTGGTGATTTTGCCACTCGTGATTTCGTACTGCTTGACACCAAGGTACTTACGTGTCATACGAATTCTTTGTCCAATAGTTAATCCTTTTGTTTGCATGCCGTTGTCCCCTTTCACACTGCCTAATTCCATGTTGGAACGCGTTCTTACGCAAGTTAGGGAGTTTATCTATTAATTAATAAATATCAATCAGCAACAACCACGACAACTCCGTCCCCCAACACAGGTGAAGCGATAGAAATTGATTGATATGCAACGGTTTTGGCAATATTGCCGAACCGTCAAGAATAAGTAGTTTAAAACAAGACAATTATAACATAGAACACGTTATAATGTAAATAATTTCAAATTAATGCAAAACTTCAGTTTAACTTATAACGAAATGGTAATTTTTTCATCGAATGGGAAGAAATTTTACATTTATTGCGATCTTATTAAGTGGATTCATAGGTCTTGTGAACAGGTTCTGTAATAATATGCTATAATGAGAAAGGTTAAGTACAAATTCAGGAGCGAATATTCATGAAAACGATCAGTGTTGACCTACTTGAAAAAGGCATGGTTATAAACCAAGATATATACGATTCTAACGGAGTTCTGATCATATCTGATGGAGCTGTCTTAAAAGATGCCCATGTGGAATATTTGAAATATGAATCAGGTATACTCGATGTGAAGATAAAAGAATACAGTAATATTGTCGCTGAGCAAAAGCCGAGCGCCTATAATGAGGCCCAGGTTAAATTCGAAACACAGTACAAGGGCTCAGTGGACAAATTTAAATCTATGTTTAAGTCTGCGACACTTGGAGGGAAAGTCCTCTATGCAGATGTGGAGCATGTTGTAGGCCCTTTACTCAGCGAAGTGGAAACGGGTGGAGACATTGCACAGAAAATATGGCAAATTCGTCAAAGTGATGAATACACATTTGAACATTCTGTCCAGGTCAGTCTTTACTCTGCTCTAATAGGCAGTTGGTTGGGTATGGAACCTGATGAGCTAAAAGATCTGGCTATAGCGGGTTTGCTTCATGACATAGGGAAATGTAATATCCCCGATGAAATTCTTAATAAGCCGGATGCCCTAACTGAGGCAGAGTTTAAAGTTATGCGTACTCATCCGACTCTGGGCTATGTTTTGCTTGCCAACACCAAGCAATTTAACGATGCCGTCTTATCAGGTGTCTTACAGCATCACGAAAGAAGTGATGGCAGCGGATATCCAAACAGCTTGAAAGGACCGCATATTCATCCTTATGCCAGAATTGTGGCTATTGCAGATATATATAGTGCAATGACATCTGACAGGGTCTATAGGGAGCGTGAGTGTCCCTTTATGGTTGCTGGTCAAATTCAAGAAAAGTCATTTGGATCTCTAGATCCTTTCTATAGTAAGGTTTTTGTGTCAAACATCGTTCAATATTTTGTCGGAAACCAGGTAGAACTAAACAATGGGTCGAGGGGCGAAATAATCTTTATTGAAAAAAATCACCCAATACGACCACTGGTGAAAACAGAGTCCGGCTTTATAAATCTAGTTAAAGACAATAGCTTGTATGTCACAGATGTTCTACATCAACTTTAGGACTTTGTCATGATTGGCTGAACCAAGATATTGACTTTTAAGGGCTTCACAAAGATTGCACTGGATATATATAAAGACCGATAGTGTCAATAGCATCCACAATTCGATAACAATTATAGGCACAGGGCTGTGTATTAAGATGGCTCTGTGTTTTTACTTTATAATGAAGAAAAAGGTTTAAAGTTATATTTGCTTTAAGTTTGTGAATTATCTCCAAAGGCTTTTGGGAGATTGCTGAGGAAGTTTAACATTTGAAATAGACAAGTGAAACGGACATGCGTTTATGTCGCTTAAAAATTTCATTTAGTCATATGCGATATGAATAAAGTCCAACAATAATAAGTAGCAGGGGGATCAGTTTATGAAGCAAGGGAAAGTGTTTTTTTACTTATTTACAGCAATACTTGTCACAACGGGGATTGCAATAGGCGTTGATCATCTGGTTGATAGTTGGTGGGGGGCTGTCATTTGTGGTGTCGTATTGTCCTTATTACTAGCCCATTTGATAAGCCAAAAAATCATGAGTGGCGTTCATCATGTTGAAGAGATCGTGGAGCAAGTCAACAATAATGATTTGACAATCGAGGTCTCTAAGATTGACTCGCTTGTTATGAACAAGGTTCTTAGCAGACTCGATGAAATGGTGGTTGGTTTAAAAGAAAACTTCAAGGATCAAATTGGAGTATCGACTCAAATCACAGAAATCAGTGACAGCCTTAAAGGCATTGTGGACCAGTTTAATACGGCTATGGAGGGCATCTCCAACTCAACGGATGCAACAAGTCAAAATTCAGACAAACAATTTGAAATGCTTCAAAGTTCTAGAGCCGAACTCGAAAGAATTGTATCAGAGCTGACAAAGATGGAATCAGATATGCATGAAACATACACATATTCAACGGATACCATCCAGGCCACAAAGGGGAGTATTGAATCAACAGGAACCATCCTCGATATAATGAAGCAGGTCCGAGAACTCATTCAAAGTATTTCTGTTAAGGTGGAAGACCTCTATAATCGATCAGATGAAGTCATGGAACTAAATGGCCTTGTCACATCCATTGCAGAACAAACGAACCTGCTTGCCCTGAATGCCTCTATTGAAGCCGCAAGAGCAGGGGAACATGGCAGAGGCTTTGCCATAGTTGCAACAGAAATCTCTAAACTATCCAGTGAAACAAATCAAGCTTCTACAAAAATAAGCGATACCATTGAAACGCTAAAAAATGGACTAGAAGAAATAAAAGATTCAGTCGAAGCAGACAGAGAGTATATAGAAGAGGGGTATGGAACAGTAGAAAAGACCATTGAGGACTTCACTGACATCCAGAAATCCCTTGAAACAAGTAAAAATTATATTGAAGGTATGAACACAGCTATTCAGACAGTGACCAACGATGGTCGAAGTGTTGCTGAACAGATTGTTGAAGTGACTCGCTTTTCAGAAGAAATCACATCAAGAATGCAGGAAGCCGCTTCTCAAATTATGGTTCAAAGCAGCGAGACAGAAAATCTTGCTGAACTAACAAACAGTTTGAATCAAAATGCTGACGAGCTCCTTCAGTTTGTTGCCAACAAGGTTATGCGTGGAAAAATGTTGCGTGATGTCAAGGGCATTGAAGAAACTCTTTATGCTCAGAAGCTTTCAAACGAAAGATTAGATGAACTTTGCAGGACATTTAATGTAGATGTGATTTATGTGACAACACAAGAGGGCGCTGTGGAGTACTGTAGTGAAAGAGAAACGATAGGTTTGAACCTATATGAGATTGACCCATCTTATGGCCCTCTGAAAAATGGACAAGTTGACTATATAACCACACCAGTGAAAAATAGGGTTGAAGATGGACGGCTGTTTAAGTTCTTAGCTATACTGGGCAGGGACAAGCGGTGTTATCAGGTAGGCCTTTCTGTTGAAAAAATTAAAAACTTTTAGTCAAATACACCAATATGATGGGGATGCCTTGTGCATCCCTATTTCTATAGAAAAAAGAGCACAGTTGCCTAGTGTGAAAATGCTTACTTGCAGTGCTAATGTTATATTGCTGAGTAATATGAGCCAGCTCTAAAATTTTATTTAAATCCAAATGGCGTGTGGTGGTGAAGACTCTTGAATGATATTTTCCAAGTCGCTCTATTGGCAAAGATCCGATTAAAAAAGACCCAATAAGCCAAATATAAAATGTATATAATATGATTTAATTTGAAATGCTTCACCTCTAATATAAAGGAATCCAGAGGGACGGGGCGAATAAGAATAAGAGGTTAATCCATTTATTTAACAGAATTAATACGGACTTAACAATGGTGCTTTATAATGGATAAGAAAGATTCAACCGGGGATATTAATCATAAGGAGGTTAATCATGTCTCAGCCACATGTACTCATAATTGAGGACGAAGAGCATATTGTCGAACTCATAAAATTTAATTTAGAAAGCAACGGATACAAGGTATCATACGCATTTAACGGACGAGATGGTATTAAACGTGTTGAAATGGAAAAGCCGGATCTGGTTCTGCTGGATCTTATGCTTCCAGAAATTGATGGCATTGATGTTTGCAATAGAATTAAAAACAATCGTGAACTCAAGCAAATACCCATTATTATGCTAACAGCTAAAAGCAGTGAGACTGACAAGATTATTGGCCTTGAAATTGGTGCTGATGATTACATGACAAAACCCTTTAGCATTCGTGAGCTCCTCACGAGAATTAAAGTGATTCTGAGGCGCTACCAAAACACACAGCCCTTTAAAGATACGGGTAAAATTGTCGTAGAGGATCTGACCATTGACATTGATAAGCACGAAGTGACGCGTGGTGATGTGATCTTTCAACTCACACTTAAAGAGTTTGAACTTTTAAAGATTCTTGCTGAAAATCGAGGCAAGGTTCTATCACGTAATTTTCTTCTAGATGAAATTTGGGGGTATGACTATTTTGGCGAAACCCGTACTGTGGATGTCCACATACGTCATCTCAGAAGCAAAATCGAAAGTGATAGCGACTATAAGTACATTGAAACCGTACGTGGCGTTGGCTACAAGGTGAAGTAGAGATTATTATGAGAAAAAAATAAACGCACTCGTAATCAGCCTGATGATCATTGGTATATTGGCAACAGGCCTACTTGCCCACGCTCTGCTTCAAAGAGATTTTCTGAATAGTGTTGAAAACAGGCTTCTTAGTAATGCCTACTTGATACGAGGGTTTTTACTGGATGATGTCCATGACATTGATGACATACGCCGGGTGGTGGCCCGTGAGTCAGATAATTTTAAAGCCCGTGTCACAGTGATTGATTCCAATGGGGTTGTGGTCGTCGATTCTGAAGCCAATTTGCATGAACTGGACAACCATGGCAATAGACCAGAAGTGATAATGGCCGTTGATGGCCTTGTCGGTGTCAGTCAAAGATATTCAAAATCTATAAATATGGATTTGTACTATGTGGCCATCCCATATGATCTGAAGTCAGGGGGACGGTATGTCATTAGACTCTCTGTGCCACTTACAGAAATTTCAACGTTTAACTACCATCTATTTAGAACCATACTGTTATCAGCAGCCTTTGGCCTTGTTGTGGCCATGCTTCTGGGCGTAAGATTCTTAAAAGTGATAATCAACCCCATTCAGGATATGTCGCGAGCCAGTAAGGAAATTGCTAACGGCAAATTTGGAAGAAGTATAATATATGATTCTGATGATGAACTGGGGGAACTGGCTGAGAATTTTAATAAGATGAGTGAAGAGCTTGGAAATAAAATTATGGAAATCAAAGACCAAAACATTAAAAACAGTGCAATACTATCAAGTATGATCAACGGTGTTATTGCCGTTGACAATCAAAAGCACGTCATGTTTATTAATCCAGCGGCAGAACTGCTCTTTGGTTTTCGTGAAGATGAGATCAAAGGCAGACATATTTTAGAAGCTTTTCGAAACAATCAGCTTGATGAGCAAATTCAAGCTCTTATTGATGACAATGTTCAGTCTGCCATTGAAATAGAAATGCATAGACCAGAACATAGAATACTTAATATGTACTCCAATCCTATTGTAAGCTCCCAAAGGGCCAATGAAAGAATTGGTGTTGTCATCATCATTGCAGATGTCACAGACATGCGCAAGCTGGAGTTTATGCGTAAGGATTTTGTTGCAAATGTGTCTCACGAGTTGAAGACGCCCCTGACATCGATTCGCGGTTTTGTGGAAACGTTAAAAAATGGAGCCGTAGACAATGTGGCAGTTAGAGACAAGTTTCTTGATATTATTGATATGGAAACAGGCAGACTTTCAACTTTGATTGAAGACCTTCTTGTGCTTTCAGATATTGAAAAACGAAGCAACATGATCGAGAAATCACAAATAGACGTATGCAAGGCCGCAGAAGAAGTGGTCCACATGCTCCAAGAGATTGGAAAGAAAAAAAATGTCGCCATAAATCTTAACTGTGACAAGGTGAATACAGAGCTGTTCGGAAACTCTGGATGGTTCAAGCAAATGCTGATTAATCTCATTGACAACGGCATTAAGTACACACCGAATGATGGCAGTGTTTGGGTGAACATGTCTCAGACGGGGGATGATCTTCTCATCTCCATAAAAGATAATGGCATTGGCATACCAGAAGAGCATATTGACAGGTTGTTTGAACGTTTCTACCGTGTTGATAAAGCCCGATCTAGAAATGTAGGGGGAACGGGACTTGGACTCGCTATTGTTAAACATGTTGTTCTGTCTTTTGGTGGACATATTGATGTGAGATCTGAGTATGGTAAGGGTACAGAATTCATTGTAAGAATACCTTTTGAAGTCTAGAATAGGACGGATGGGTCAGTAAGGTGAGTTTTTAAGAAAAAGGTAAATAAATTACCATTCTGTGTTTAAGTTGGACTAAAAGTGGTATATATATAGAAAGCAAAGTTGATGAAAATCAACGACGCAAAGCCCTTGATCTAAACAGTTTAATTGATGATTAAATATCATCCTTGAACTGCAAGGTTGACAGGCTGCCAAACAAACTTTTCGGTTCAAAGAGCAAAACCAACGAAAATTGGTGGCGCAAAACTATAAGGGTCTAAACGATATGATGGAAGATGTAATTTAACAAGGTCCAAAAACTTTGTACATCATACGCAGGATAGCCAGTTACCGAGAAAAGTTTTTTTGATGCATATATGGCTCTGAATCTATGGATTCAGGGTCTTTTTTGTGGTGTTAACAAACTTTACAGAGTGATTATTCAGGTTCCGTATACTGGCTGACGACTTAACATTCCCTTTACATAAGCTTTACTATGTCTAAACACATGGGGATAAATGGCTTGCTATAATGACTTTGGCAGTAACAACTGAGCAAAGCATTTTGCAGGACTTCAACAGGAAATGCGAGAGCTTCTCAAATTAGACAAAACTTTGGAAGGGGATTTCAAATGAGAACTTTAACTTCGAAATTTATGATCTTTGGACTAATTCTAGTCCTAGCAATGGGTGCACTTGCAGGTTGTGCAGGAGGCGCTGAGGAAGCAGAATCGGCAGGAGCTCCAGCAGAAACAACAGAAGGCACAACAGGAGAAGTACAAGAGGCAACAACACTTGAAGGCGCAGTTATCGTAGACGGTTCTGGTACTGTTTACCCACTTATGGCACATATAGCTGAAGAGTATATGGTTAATGAACAACCAGATGTATCTGTACAGGTTGGTCGTGCAGGTTCATCAGCAGGTTTCAAAAAATTCATTCCTGGCGAAACGGATTTCTCTGACGCATCTCGAAAGATCAAAGACAAGGAAGTTGCACAGTTAGAAGAAAAAGGTATGAAACTTGGCGAAGACGTCTATGAATTTGTTCTAGCATATGATGGCCTTACAATGGTTATCAACAAAGACAACACTTGGGCAACGGAAATGACTCGCGAAGAAATCGTGAACATGTACCTTGCATCAGGCAACGTTTCAAAATGGTCTGACATCCGTCCAGACTGGCCAGCAGAAGAAATCAAGTTCTACGGTCCAAATGAAAACCACGGTACTTATGAATTCTTCTACGAAAAAATTCTTGACGAACAAGATATGGTTGAATCAGCGAACCTACAGCAGGAATACTCAACTCTAGTTGATCTCGTGTCATCAGACAAAAATGCAATTGCATTCTTTGGATTTGGCTACTATGTTTCAAATACGGACAAGCTTCAAGCGGTACACGTTGATTTTGGAAACGGTCCAGTTGAACCAAAACTTGAAACGATCGGCACTGACCTAGACTACTCAGGTTTCACAAGACCAGTGTTCACGTACCTAAATGTAAACTACGCAATGGAAAAACCACAAGTTCTAGATTTTGCAAAGTATGTTGTTTCAAACCAAGGCGCTAAGAGACTAGCTGGTGAAAATGGATTTGCTCCGCTTCCTGACACTATGTATGAAGAATATCAAAAGCAACTAGACGCTCTAAAATAATAAGTGCGTAGAATGATCAACATTAAAAAATAGGAATATATCAGAGACAGGGGGCAAGCGCTCCTTGTCTCATGTACTTTGAAAGATAATGCTACAAAATTGTAAAAAAAGCAATAAATTGAAATACACATCAAAATATAAATTCTATTGGATGAAGATAATAGTTTGATGAAGGCAAAATGGATTATTGGATGAAAGACAAAACTTTGAGCGGACGGTGAATCATTACGGGATTTAGTCGTCCATTATTTAAGACTATTGGATAGAATCAAATTGTTAGACAAATGAATAATCTGAAATAAATTACGGTGAATGGAGTTAATATTATGACTGAGTTAAATATTAGCAAAAGAAAAAAAATAATTGATATAGAGAATATTATCCCAACGATTCTTTTTATCATTGCATCAGTTTCAGTTTTGACCTCCATTGGAATTGTGATCACGCTTGTTGTTGATGCCTCTCATTTCTTTGCAGAAGTGCCACTAAGTGAAGTCTTCAGTACAGAGCTTGAGCCTCTAAGAGCAAAAAATCCAAGCTTTGGCTTTCTACCACTTATTATGGGCACGATTGTCACATCGGTGATAGCAATGCTGGTAGCAGCGCCTCTTGGACTTGCTTCAGCAATGTTTTTAAGTGAGTTTATGACACCAAAGAAAAGAAGAATCATCAAGCCAATTATTGAAGTGTTAGCTGGCATACCGACCATCGTTTATGGTTTCTTTGCCTATAACACAGTCACACCAATTCTAATGAAGCTTATTCCAAGCATAGGGTCAAAAAATGCACTATCGCCTGGGATTGTTATGGGGATCATGATCATCCCAATTGTGACGTCTCTATCAGAAGACGCCATGAGTGCTGTGCCAGATTCAATTCGTCAAGGGGCATATGGACTTGGTTCGACAAAGCTAGAAGTCGCATCAAAGGTTATATTACCCGCAGCTATTTCTGGTATAGTGGCTGCTTTTGTACTGGCTATATCCAGAGCCATTGGGGAGACAATGATCGTTACCATTGCCAGTGGCAGTATGAAAAACTTCACACTGGATGTCACAATGCCAATGCAGACGATGACAGCTTATATTGTTGAATTTACGAGTGGTGATGCCGGAAGTGGTACAGTAGGATATTACAGTTTATATGCTGTTGGACTCATACTGTTTATTTTCACGCTGGTGACAAATCTATTTGCAAAATACATCACCAAAAAATATAGAAGGGAGTATTAAGGATGGAGAACACTTCAAATACTCTTAAAAGTGACTATATGAAAAACATGGATATTTCAAAAAAATTTATTGATCCTGATATGGCAGTCAAACGAATAAAAAAGCGTAGACTGCACAACAAAATGGCCCAGGGTGTTTTTTCAATAATTATTCTCTTTATAATGTTCATTTTAGGCCTGCTCTTGTATGAAACAATTTCAACAAGTATCGGTTGGCTGGATTGGGGCTTCTTAACAGGTCGTCTTTCTATTAATCCTGTTCGGGCTGGTATTAAAAGCGTTATTATCGGAACGGGTATGCTTATGGTTGTTGTTGCTCCAGTTACATTGATTATAGGTGTGGCAACGGCAATTTACCTAGAGGAGTACTCAAAAAAAGGAATACTTCACGGACTCATCAGTGTCAATATATCCAACCTTGCTGGTGTGCCATCTGTTATATTTGGTCTTCTTGGACTGACAGTCTTTGGCCGCATGTTCGGGTTAGGCTCCAGCATACTTGCAGGTGGATTAACGCTCTCTTTGCTCGTCCTGCCCAATGTCGTGGTAGCCAGCCAAGAAGCCATTAAAGCGGTTCCGAATTACTTGAGGGAAGCCTCATACGGCCTAGGTGCAACAAAGTGGACAACGGTGCGAAAAGTCGTATTGCCATCAGCAATTCCTGGCATAATGACAGGGTCAATCCTTGCCTTATCAAGAGCTATTGGTGAAACAGCACCACTGGTTGTACTAGGAATACCAACGCTTATTCTAAAAACACCTGAAAGTTTTATGGATGATTTTACGGCACTGCCAATTCAGATTTATTACTGGACACTCGATACTGTACTTACAGCTGAGTATGCCAATTTAGCTGCAGCAACCATCGTGGTTCTATTATCAGTTCTGTTCCTTTTGAATTCAGCTGCCATTATAATACGCAATAAGTTCCAAAGAAGATTTTAAACTCTAGGGTCAGTGAGCCCAAGAGAGACCTCTTGTATTTGTTGTAAGTTGGAGGATAAGCCGTGGAAATATCGAGCAAGCTTAAGAAGAAAAGACGTCATTTGTTTCAGAGTCTAAAAGAAAACATATCTATGAAAAAGAAAGTCCAAAATGACAAGAAGACAGTAGAATTCAATGAAAAGCATTTGAGCTTGAACGAAAACACTGATACAAGGATTCTTAAACCTTCACTGCTTAATAAATCAAATAGTTTGCTTAGGGGGCAACTCAAAAATAATAAGGGGCTTATAGACCTTCGCTTTAGCAATTTGAAGCTAAGAACCAAGCTCGTTCTTATGGCCGTAGCAGTCAGCCTCATTCCCATTGCTTTTTTAACGGTCTATAACACTTCAAATTCAGTGAGCATTATAGAAGATGGGGTGTACTCAAAAAATCAACTTTACTTAAGCATGACTCATGACCGTATTAATGAGTACTTTAAATCCCGTGAAGTTGATGCCAATATATTGACAACATCGAGCAATGTGAGTCGTGGCATTGAAAGGCTAAACACTTTTGATGCAGATCCGAGTGAACTCAGGCAGATCGAAAAAGATTTTGAAGATATTTTAATGGAACCTGTCGAGGCGTATGGTTTTACAGACATTTTCCTAACCAACAAATACAAAGAAGTTGTATACAGTTTAAATTATAATACCCTGGATCTATCTCCCTTGGTCTTTTCCGATGACTTTGTCGACAAGGCCATGACAGGAGAGCAGAACTGGTCGAATTTATTTCGCAACGCTTTTATTGATGACAATATTCTTGTCCTCTCAACGCCTATATATTCTTATGAGACAAAAAGCAAGACCCAGGTCATTGGAACATTGAATATGGTTCTTAACCAAAATGCCTTAAATGAACTTGTTCACAAGGGTATAGCTGAGGTTTCTGAAGATGGAGATACCTATTTAGTCAATGGTGAGGGTCTACTCATGACCAATACTATATTGCCGCCGCTGAATCAAAAGGCGGCCTTGGTGGAAACCATAGATACAGAGGCCACTAATAAATTACAAGGGCCTGTGGCTGAGGGAGAGACTGACTTTAATGAGACCATTGAATATGAAAACTACAGTGGTCAAAAGGTTTTAGGCACTCTAACGGTGACAAGGGTAGGAGACACCTATGCAGGTCTTGTAACGGAGGTTAAGCGAAAAGAAGCCTTCCAAGTGGTTGAAGGTTTTAGACAGACCACTGCTGTGATAGCCATTTTAGTAATGGCAGGGGCTATGGGTCTAGCTGTTATTATTTCCCTGTCCATAAGCAATCCAATCAAAAGAATTATTAACGTTGTCCACAGGATTTCAAACTATGAACTAAATGTTCATGATAAAAGTTTGAGGGATGAAAATAGAAAAGATGAAATTGGTGATTTGGAAAGAGCCATCTTAAATATTGCAGACAACTTGGTCTTACTGCTCAAAGAAGTAGATGCCTCTGCGGAAGAGGTGGTCAGTGCGTCAGCGGTTCTGCATAAAAATGCCCTTCAATCCCTAGAGATGTCAACAAATGTGGAAGAATCTGTACAAGAGATTGCTCAGGGTAGTGAGGAACAGGCCTCCAGCACGGAAGTGGCTCTTGAAAACACATCAGATTTAAATAGGGTGCTTGCAACCAATCAAAGAGAACTCAAGTCCGTTATTGACTATATGTCTGATGTGGATAAAATCATTAACTCTGGTCTTGAAATTGTCAACACACTGGAAAAAGCGAATGAGCAAACCCTTGAGACCAATGATGAACTCCATGAGGGGATTGTAAAATCCCATGAGAGCTTTAAGCGCATTGAAAATGTGACACACCTTATACTGGACATTGCTGAAAAGACAAACCTCCTGTCTCTCAATGCGTCGATAGAAGCGGCACGTGCGGGAGAACACGGTCTTGGATTTGCAGTGGTATCAGACGAAATAAGGAAACTGGCACATCAATCTCGGGATTATAGCAATGATATCAATGAGATCATTGAACAGATGAGACGGGACAATAAAAATGTAGAAGAGGGTATAGACAAGCTTGTGGATGTGTCCAAAGTTCAAATGGAGAGTGTTCACAACACCAAAGATAAATACCTAGAAATCAGTGGAGCCATGAAGCAGACAAATGAACTTATTTATATGCTTGATGCCTACCAGAAAAATATTGATGGAATGAGAAAAAAGGTGGAAGATGAGATTGTGTCTCTTTCGGCAGTTAGCACACAAAATGCAAATGCTTCCTCAACCGTGTCTCAAACCATTGAAGCACAAACTCAAATAGCCAAAGCACTCACACGTTCCAGTGAAAACTTAGATGAACTGTCATCTAAGCTAAAGAGTGAAGTGGGTAAGTTTAAATATTAATATTGTTATGAAGATGCCTGCAAATTCACAGGTGCAAGAATGAATGGATTGGCAAACTTCTTTATAAGCATCAGTAAATTATTGAGGTGAAATTATGAATTCAACACCAAAATTCAGTATAAAAGATTTAGATTTTTATTATGATAATTTTCATGCACTAAAAGATATAAACATGGACATTAAAGCCAATGGCATCACGGCCTTAATTGGACCGTCTGGATGTGGTAAATCAACATTTTTAAAAACCTTAAACCGTATGAATGACCTTATTGAAGGCACTAAAATCGACGGTGAAGTCAAGCTGGATGGCATTGATATTTATAATAATGTAGATGTCATTAACCTTAGAAGACGGGTGGGCATGGTTTTCCAAAAACCTAATCCATTCCCAATGAGTATTTATGACAATGTGGCCTATGGTCCAAGAGCCCATGGTATCAGGAAAAAGGCTGATCTTGACGAAATTGTTGAAAGAAGTTTAAGACAGGCTGCTATTTGGGATGAAGTGAAAGACCGACTTAAGAACAATGCTCTGGGGATGTCCGGGGGTCAGCAGCAACGACTGTGTATTGCAAGAGCGCTTGCAGTGGAACCTGAAGTCCTTCTCATGGATGAACCGACATCGGCCCTTGACCCAATTGCCACTCTAAAAATTGAAGAATTAGCCGCACAGCTTAAAGAAGACTATACGATTGTTATAGTGACACACTCTATGCAGCAGGCGGGGCGTATTTCTGATGACACAGCATTTTTCCTAATGGGTGAATTGGTCGAATTCGATCAGACCTCGAAACTTTTTAGCAATCCTGTGAATCAGAAAACAGAGGACTATATCACTGGTAGATTCGGTTAATTAGGAGGGACGTTATGCGAGAACAACTCGATTATAATATAAAAGAACTTGACGCACTGCTGCTCAAAATGAGTTCCCAGGTGGAAGAAATTATTGAACTGTCTATAAAGGCACTCATGGAACAGGATCTTGATTTGGCCAACCGCATTATCAGACTTGACAATAAAATTGATAATATGGAGATTAGTATAGAAAAGAAAAGTTTGGAGCTAATTGCCCTTCAAAATCCAATTGCAGGTGACCTTAGACGCGTGAGTGCAATCCTTAAGATTATTACAGATCTTGAGCGGATTGGAGACCACTGTGTAAATATTGCTAAAGTTGTTATTGATATAGGAAAGAAGCCATTTATCAAACCACTGATCGATATTCCTAAAATGGCTGAAATCGTTAGGAAAATGGTCAATGAAAGCATTGACAGTTTTGTTCAGGCCAACTCTCAACTGGCCATTGAAGTGGCAAAGCGAGATGATGAAGTGGACGCCTTATATGAAACGATCTACTTAGACCTCTTAGAGTTTATGAGAAAAGATGATGTGGAGGAAGTGGATCAGATTGTGAACCTCCTTTTTATCGGACGGTATCTTGAACGCATTGCTGACCATACAACAAACATTTGCGAAAGAATTATATATATGTCCACAGGGGAAAGAATGAATTTTTAGCAGTCCCTCATACAAGTAATAATCTGCGACACAAAACTGCTTACAAGTAGACATTTGTCTAATAATCCAATAGATTTGCCGTAAAGAAAAAACGCTCATCAAAACTGATGAGCGTTTTTTCATGCATTTGAGAGAGAGTATGCCCATGAATGGGCTTAAAAGGATCAATCTGACCAATTCAGATTGTATAATCCTTGAGTGACATTTTAAAGCCCAAGACCCAGGTCAAAGGCATTGTGCAGACTTGCTACGGCTAAATCACTTGAAGCTGCATCGATAATACATGAAATCTTAATTTCGGAAGTTGAGATCATTTCAATATTGATGCCCAACTCAGAAAGGGTTCCAAAGAGAAGAGAAGCCACCTCTGCGTTCCCGGTTATGCCTGTGCCAACAATAGAAACCTTGCTGACGTCTCTTTTAATAATGACTTCACCACCGCCAACTTTTTCAGAAAATGAAGTGGCGATACTGGTCGCATCAGCCAAGTCATCAGTGGGCACGGTGAAGGAAATATCATTGTGCTCGTCGTGGTTTAAGTTTTGAATAATCATATCAAGATGAATATTTTGCTTGGCCAATTGACTAAAGAGTTGAAAGGCAACGCCGGGTGTGTCGGGAACCTTAGAAACTGAAATTCTTGCTATATCGGGATCGGCTGTCACACCTCGAACTTGTACTTTTTCCAACTTTGACACCTCCACAATTCGTGTACCTTCATTGTTGTTAAAACTGGATCTGACCACGAGGGGAACGCTGTATTTTCTAGCCAGCTCCACCGAACGTGGGTGGAGGACCTTTGCCCCAAGTTTCGCCAGTTCAAGCATTTCATCATAGCTAATTTCCTTTAATTGACGTGCACTGTCTACTTTACGAGGGTCTGTTGTGAAAACCCCATCAACATCAGTATAAATTTCGCACTTTTCGGCCTTGACTGCGGCAGCCAGTGCCACGGCTGTTGTATCTGATCCACCACGACCGAGGGTTGTGATGTCCCCTAACTGTGTTATCCCTTGAAATCCAGCGACGATAACAATGTGGTTTCTTTCAAACTCCTCAATGATACGGCTGGTTTCAATGGATTCAATCCGAGCTTTTTTATGGTGGGCATCTGTCTTAATGCCACACTGGGCACCGGTAAGAGAAATTGCCTTTTCCCCAAGTTGGTCAATAGCCATGGCCAGTAAAGAAATAGAAACCTGTTCACCTGTGGAAAGAAGCATGTCCATTTCCCGTGCCGAGGGATTGGGGTTGAGCGTTGTAGCCATATCAACAAGATGGTCTGTTGTCTTTCCCATGGCACTGACCACGACAATGACCTGGTGGCCACCGCGTTTGTGGTCGACAACCCGCCTTGCTACATTCTGAATACGTTCAATGTCTCCCATTGACGTACCACCATATTTTTGTACTATGACACCTTTCATGAGATCACCTCAACTGTTGCGCCTTGCCTACAAACATTCAGGTCAAGCAGGGTCCACTTGCTTGTAAGTTGGCTGAGCATTTCTTCTAGTTTTTTCTTAAAGGTTATATCGGACTTATCATAGAGGGCGATGAGTGTGGGTCCAGCTCCACTTATAAACTCTCCAGTCGCGCCTAGTTCTCTTGATTTATCAAGTATATGTCTTCCATCCTTGATCAAGCTGATTCTATAGGGCTGATGGATTTTATCATTAAGGGCCTCTCTTAAACCTTCAATAGACCCCGCGTTGAATGAAGCAACTAAATATGCAGTCCTTGAAAGATTGTGAATACAATCTGCTTTAGAGTAGGTTTTGGGCAGGGCCTCACGAGCCAACTTTGTGCTGAGTTCAAAATCGGGTACCATCACTGCGAATGCCAATTGAGAAGGCACTGGGACCTGTGTTGTAAACACCTTGCCCTCAGACTGAAAAGAAACGCTCATTCCGCCGAGAATAGCAGGCACAACGTTGTCGGGATGCCCTTCGAGTTCTGTGGCCCAGTCAATAATATCCCTTTGGGTCATCTTTTTGCCAGAAAGTTCATTGGCGGCCATTATACCAGCCACGATGGCAGAAGCACTGCTGCCAAGCCCACGAGAAACGGGAATCTTGCAGTCGCGCATATTGAGTTCAAACCCTTGTGTTTCCATATTGAGTTTCTTGAGTGTTGTTGTTAGGGAAACAAGTATAAGATTTTTCTCATCAGACAGGGGCGTCATGGACCTATCTGTCCAGACCACCCGCTGAATATTAGACTCGAGTGGTTTTACATCCACGCTTAAAAAAAGGTTGAGGGCCAGGCCCATGGCGTCAAAGCCTGGTCCAATATTTGCAGATGTTGCGGGAACTGTAATGCGAAACATATGCGCCTCCATTAATACTATCTATAGACTAAAAAATACTTTACGTGATCAATATTGTCTGCCTGCTCTAAATCAGAAAGCTTGGCAAGGAGCATGGATTCGTTGTCTGAATGGACAACGGCATGAATCTGATGATCGTTCTCTGACGTTTGAATACGGAGTTCACTGCCTGCGAACTGATCAAGAAGTTGTCTGATCATGGTGTTCTTATCTTGTCCCACCAGGCGGATAACCCATTTGGATGCCTTGGGCCATAATTTATGAATGGTTGCATCCTTTCTGAGTTCGATGTATGATTTTTCTTTTTTGTTTTGTATGATGTCAAGAATGTCACCAAAAACTGCGCTTGCTGTTGGAAGTTTGCCGGCTCCCTTACCAACGAACATGACTTCGCCCACAGAGTCCCCAGTTAGAATGACTGCGTTAAACTCATTATCGATGAGAGCGATTGGGTCAGAATTGCTTACCACAACAGGACGAACGGCAGCGTAAAGCTCGTTGTTGATGTATTCGCTATAAGCGAGAAGCTTAATTTTTGAATCCATTGTCTTAACACATTCAATGTCGTCGCTGTCAATGTCAGTGATGCCAACTGTCGGCATATCTGACCATTTAAATTCCTGTCCATAGGCTAGGGAAGAAAGAATGGCCAGTTTTCGTACTGCATCAAAACCCTGTACATCCGATGTGGGATCAGCTTCTGCAAAGCCAACATCTTGTGCAATTTTTAGAGCGTCTTCATAACTCATATTTTCGTTATACATCTTTGACAAGATGAAGTTGGTTGTACCATTGATAACGGCTGTAATGGAGTCAATGCTATTGCCACCCAGACATTCCTGTAAAGGTTTAAGCACTGGGATTCCCCCGCCGACGCTGGCTTCGAAAAGAAGAGCAACATCCTTTTGAGCGGCCAGGTTTTGAAGTTCTTGACCGTACTCAGCAATTAAATCTTTGTTTGCTGTGACAACATGAATACCATTTTCAATGCATTTCTTGATGTAGTCATAAGCGGGATGTAGTCCACCCATAACCTCAACAACAATGTCAGGTTCAGATTCTAGAATGCTATCAAAATCTGTTTTGAACTTGTCCAAATGGATCAAGTCTTTGTATTTTTCAACATTTCTTACGAGTATATCCTCAATGGATATATCCACTTTAAATTTATCTTTAACACTGTCGATATTTTTGGCTACGACTTCGTATACTCCGGAACCAACAGTGCCGTATCCTAGTAATGCTATACGTTTCAATTGACACACCTCCAATTATTCCATAGCGATGAGTGTGAGCTTTTTAACACCGTTCATCCCCTTAAGTTCATCCATGAGAGCTTCAAATGACATTTTCAGTTCGCTAATGTCAAAGGTCAACGATACATTGGCTATGCCGTTTATAGGTGTATCTTGACTGATGGTGAGAATGTTACAGTGTGCCTGGGCAAGTCTGTCCAGGACAGTTGATAAAATGCCTGATTCGTGATGGAGGAGTAAGGTCAAGGTGACTTTCTTCCCAAGAGCCCCTTCTGCTAAAGAAAAGACATGATCAGAATATTTGTAATAGGTGCTTCGGCTTATGCCGACTGCCTTTACGGCTTCTGATACACCTGTGACTTCACCGTTTTTAATGAGTTCTTTTGCATCCACTACTTTTTTATAGACATCTGGCAACGCATCCGCATGGACGACGAGATATTTCTTTTTATCCAAAATAATCACATCTCCTGTTCTTGATTGGCGTACAAATGTTTTTCTCTCGAAAACTTTATAGAGAGTATAACACAGTGTGTCCGTAGTGGCAAGACACTTGTCCGAGAAAGAAAAGGTTTTCACAAAATTCTTTCAATTATACTTTTATACTTTGAGTTGGGTATAAAAGAAATTGATAGGGAGGTGTTATAAATGACAAACAAGAAAATGGAGAATTTTATTTATATGAAGGCCATGCATACAGATGTATACAAGGCGTATGAGTCATTTGGACAAGCAGTTCATGAAAAAGGTGGGCCGATAGATGAAAAAAACAGGTGGCTTATAAAGGTGGCCATATCAGCAAGTCAGCAGTATCCTTTTGCCCTTAGAACACATATACATAAGGCTCTAAGCGCTGGATGCACAAGAAGAGAAGTTGAACACGCCATACTGCTTGTGGCGCCAACGGCTGGGTTTCCAAAGGCTATGGAAGGTCTAATGATTCTTCGTGACGAACTGGATAACGATGCGTCAGAAGAGGAATGAATCTGGAAATTTGTGAAAAATCCAGGTCCAGAGGGGGGCTATTAGATTAAGATTCGGTAGGACTTTTGTTAAAACATGCACGGATGGTTTGATGTTCATCCGACCTTATATTATAATGGACATTGGCAGTTTAGGGTGAACCTATTATATATAGGAAGTGACTGTCACAATTCTATATGAGGTGAAAGCATGGTTAATAAGAAACAAACCTATGATAACACCAGTATTTCTTCGCTAAAGGGTGAAGACAGGGTTCGGAAAAGACCATCTGTCATATTTGGGTCAGATGGGCTTGAAGGCTGTCAGCACTCCTTTTTTGAGATTCTATCAAATTCTATTGATGAAGCGAGAGAAGGACATGGTAGTGAAATCATAATCACGCGCCATACAGATCATTCCATCACTGTAAAAGATAAAGGTCGTGGCATACCGCTAGACTATAATCCAAATGAAGAAAAATTCAACTGGGAACTCATTTACTGTGAACTGTATGCAGGCGGAAAGTACAACAATAATGATGGTGAAATCTATGAATACTCTCTAGGCTTAAATGGTTTAGGGGCATGTGCAACACAGTACGCTTCTGAGTATATGGATGTCACTGTATATAGAGATGGTTTTAAGTATGAACTCCATTTCGAAAAGGGGCGCAATGTAGGCGGTCTTAAAAAGACGGAATGTGAATATGAGCATACAGGCTCTGTTCAGACCTGGAAACCCGATTTAGATGTCTTTACGGACATCAGTATTCCTGTGTCGTTTTTTGAAGATGTACTGAAAAAGCAAGCCATTGTCAATGCTGGGCTGAAATTCATCCTAGAAGATGATGAAACAGGACTTGTTCATGAGTACATCTATGAAAACGGGATTATGGACTATATCCAAGAACTGAATGAAGGCAAGGCCCTCACGGAACCAGTAATGATATCGGATGAAGGTGTTGGTAAGGATAGGGATGATAAGCCTGAATACAGGGTTAAGGCACAACTGGCGTTTGCCTTTAACAATGAATTCAACTTAATTGAGTACTATCACAACTCCAGTTATCTTGAGCATGGTGGCTCACCGGACAAGGCTGTGAAGCAGGCCTTTGTTTATGAAATTGACAAATTCATTAAAAAGCAAAATAAGTACACTAAGAACGAGAAAAAGGTCACGTTTACAGATATTCAAGATAGTTTGATTCTGGTAACAAATTCTTTTTCTACAATGACCTCATATGAAAACCAGACAAAAAAGGCCATTACCAATAAGTTTATTCAAGAGTTTATTGCAGACTTGATTAAACGTGAGCTGGAAATATATTTGATTGAGAATCAACCCCTTGCAGAGAGAATTGTTGATCAAATTCTCATCAACAAGCGCAGTCGAGAAAAGGCTGAGAAAACGCGACTCAATCTTAAGAAGACGCTCAGTGAAAAAGTGGATATTAAGAACCGCGTTAAAAAGTTTGTGGACTGCAGAACCAAAGAAATCGCACGTCGAGAAATATATATCGTGGAGGGTGATTCGGCCCTGGGTGCTTGTAAGCTTGCAAGGGATTCAGACTTTCAAGCTCTCATGCCAGTGCGTGGTAAGATTCTGAACTGCCTAAAGGCGGACTATGCAAAGATATTTGCAAGTGACATTGTTGTGGACCTGATAAAAGTTCTTGGATGTGGTGTTGAAATCAAAACAAAACACAGCAAGGATATGGATACCTTTAATCTAGACAGGCTAAACTGGGACAAAGTTATAATTTGTACCGATGCCGATGTGGATGGTTTCCAAATTCGAACACTTATACTGACGATGCTTTATAGACTTATGCCGACGCTTATTCATGAAGGAAAAGTATATATTGCTGAATCACCTTTATATGAGATCACTTCAAAGAAGAAGACGTATTTTGCTTATAATGAAGTGGAAAAGAATCAAATACTCAAAAAACTTAAAGGTGCACCATATTCCATTCAAAGATCAAAGGGTCTTGGTGAGAATGAACCTGAAATGATGTGGCAAACAACAATGTCGCCGGACAGCAGAAGGCTGATACAAGTTGTGCCAGACGATCTTGATCATACACAAAGAACATTTGATATCTTACTAGGTGACGATCTTGATGGTCGTAAAGAATTCATTTCAACACACGGTCACGAGTATTTAGAACAACTAGACTTAAACTAAGGGGTGACACATGTCGAACTCACAACCAATGGGCATAACAGAAACGCTCGAACAGAATTATATGCCATATGCCATGAGTGTCATTCTGTCTCGTGCCATTCCAGAAATTGATGGGTTTAAACCATCACATAGAAAACTACTTTATACAATGTATAAAATGAGACTTCTTAGTGGAGCACGTACCAAATCGGCCAATGTGGTTGGTCAAACAATGAAACTGAATCCACATGGGGATCAAGCCATTTATGCAACCTTGGTTCGATTAACTAGGGGTCATGATGCCTTAATTCATCCATACATCGATTCTAAAGGTAACTTTGGTAAAACGACATCTCGTGATATGGCCTTTGCTGCCTCTCGTTATACAGAAGTTAAGCTTGATAAAATTGCTGGTGAGCTTTTTAAGGACATAGACAAAAACACGGTGGATTTTGTTGACAATTATGACGGTCAGCTTAAAGAACCCCTCCTGCTGCCAACCACTTTTCCAAATATATTGGTGAATGCCAATAAAGGGATTGCTGTTGGTATGGCCAGCAATATTTGTTCCTTTAATTTGAAAGAAGTTTGTGATGCCACAATTGCATATATGAAAAATCCAAACATAGATATGCTCAAGTACTTGAAAGCGCCTGATTTATCAACGGGCGGACAACTTCTTTATAATAGAAGTAAGCTAAGAAAAATCTATGATAAAGGATCAGGGTCTTTTAAAATTCGTGCAAAATACGAGTATGTAAAAAAAGACAACTGTATTGAAATAACGGAAATACCTTATACATCTACTGTTGAGCAGATTATTGACAAAATCGTTGATCTTGTGAAAGCTGGTAAGGTCAGAGAAATCAATGATATACGTGATGAAACCGATCTAAGTGGTCTTAAAATCGCCATGGATTTAAAGCGGGGAGCGGATGCAGATAAGCTGATGGCAAAACTGTATCGGTATACACCTCTTGAAGACAGTTTCTCATGTAATTTCAATATTCTTGTGAAGGGACAACCTCAAGTTTTAGGGATAAAAGGGATTCTGGATGCCTGGCTTGATTTCCGCATAGACTGTATTAAAAGACAACTGGCTTTTGATATTGAAAAACTGGATCAAAGACTTCACCTTCTACGCGGTCTTGAAAAGGTTATTCTTGATATTGACAAAGCCATTTCAATCATTCGTGAAACAGAGCAAGAAAAAATGGTTGTGCCCAACTTAATGTCGTATTTTGAAATTGATGAAATACAAGCAGAGTATGTTGCAGACATTAAATTGAGAAATATTAATAAGGAATACATTCTCAAAAGAACGAGTGAAATTGCTTCACTTGTCAAAGAGCGCGATGAGCTTCAAAATATGCTTTCCGATGAAGAAAAAATCAAGGAAAGAATAAAAAATGAACTCAAGCAAGTTTCAAAAACTTATGCAAAACCAAGAAAGACCAGAATCATTGATCCCGATGATGTTATTCAGCATGATGACGAGCAAATGATTCCGGAATATAACTTAAAAGTGTTTTTCACAGACCACAACTATTTCAAGAAAATTTCGCTGGCCTCACTACGAGCAAGCGGGAACCATAAGTTGAAGGATGATGACGTTATTGTTCAGGAGTTAGAGGGCAGCAATAAGGATGAAATGCTTTTCTTCTCTAATAAGCATAACGTCTATAAGATGAAACTTCATGAAATTGATGATCATAAGGCCAGCAGTTTAGGGGTTTATCTTCCCAATATACTTGAAATGGAAGATGATGAGCTCATACAGTATGTGGTCCTGGCATCTACTTTTGATGGACACATGGTTTATGTCTTTGATAATGGTAAAATTGCAAAGGTTCCTGTAAAAAGCTATGAAACGAAAACAAATAGGAAAAAGCTTGTTAAGGCTTATTCTGATTTTGGGCAACTTGTGCGAATGTTCTATATTTCTGAAGATACGAACTGTGTGCTTATTCGATATAACTCCCCGGATGAGTATAGGCTGGCAATGGTTCCAACTGAACTGATACCAGAAAAAGCCACTAAGAACTCTAGAGGCGTTCAAACAGTTCGAATGAAAAAGGGCAGTACGATTGTTGGTTGCTATATGCCTGATGAACTTGAAATGGAAGACTTAGATAGATTCCTAATTAAAAAGCTTCCGATGTCAGGCAAAGAAGTGGATATGATAGAAAGAACATACCTTCTTGAACGATTAGCCAATAAAAAGTAATTGAAAGCGTGTTATATGTGTGCCAAAGAGGTATATATGTAACACGCTCTTTTGCACCTAAGGTATAAAAAAATGAAGGAAATGCAAGAGGTGTATAGAATGTATTCTTTAGAGAAGAATCATGGAGGTGATTGGTATGTGTTGTAATGATTCTAGGAACGTGAAGAGAATACTCAGAATTGCACTGGTTCTAATGTCGGTGGCGATAATTCTTAAGGTCTATTATGAACTCAAACTCTTAGATTTGCTTGTGGGTGTGTTCAAGCTTGAAAAAGACAAAAAAGATATTGCCAGTGTGTCTCAAAAATCCTTAATGTATATTGTTAGAAAAGATACATCAGATGATGTATTCTTTGACAAGATGGACCAGATGGGATGGACATTTGTGCAGGCATATGGCAGAGGGTATCTGTTTGAAAGAAACGGTGAAGAAGTTCTTGCTACGAAACGTTACCATTTCAAGTATGGTATTTATGAAATTCAAAACAAGGATTACTTCTTGTCTCGTGTTGAAACACTGGCATAAAAACACTCTAAATTTTATGGAAATAATGTTGATTTAAAAAAGAACTGGGTATGTAGTTGTCTACAGTCCAGTTCTTTTTCTGTTCATAAGAAGATCTTTTTAGTGTATTAAAACACTCTGGATGATATTTTTATGTAAATCGCATTAGTAAAAAAGAGATCTACAGATCTATTTTAGGCATTGAGACGAAGGGCAAGCATTAAAAAGGAAGGGGATTCAGACAAAATAATCGGCTAAAACAAGGTCTTCCGAACATATATATTGGTCAAAGAAGCAGGGCAGAGCCTTTATTGGCTCGGTGAATGACGCTTTATTTGTATATTAAACTGGAAAAAAAGGAACTGGAAAATGACCCAGGATGGCACTCTTTAATGAAGAAAGATGATGTCAGAAAACTTAAAACAGTTTTACTTTAATCTATCCGGAAAAAAACCTAGATTTTCTGTTGACACTTATACGCTTTAAGTGTTACTATAACTAAGTCGTCACGAGCTGGTGCGAACGACTCGAGAGAGATCACGCAGAGCACGCAACTGAAAAGAAAGTTGAAAAAACTTCTTGACAAACGACACGATGAAATGTTAAGATGATTAAGTCGCTGACAACAAGAGCGGCTAACAAAAAAGGAAACATTTGGTCTTTGAAAATTAAACAGTATAGAATTATAACACGTTCAATTCTTTACCGCATCAAGACAAGGTCTAGATGCAAAACAATTGATTCGAAACGGATATAATGATAACAATAATTAGTCAGCATATCTGAGACGGACAAAACAATTTGAAACATTTTTTCAAAGAGTTTGATCCTGGCTCAGGATGAACGCTGGCGGCGTGCTTAACACATGCAAGTCGAGCGAGAAGCTTTTGACGGATCCTTCGGGTGACGGATGGAGTGGAAAGCGGCGGACGGGTGAGTAACGCGTGGGCAACCTGCCCTGTACAGAGGGATAGCCACTGGAAACGGTGATTAATACCTCATAAGACCACAGTGCTGCATAGCACAGGGGTAAAAACTCTGGTGGTACAGGATGGGCCCGCGTCTGATTAGCTAGTTGGTAAGGTAACGGCTTACCAAGGCGACGATCAGTAGCCGACCTGAGAGGGTGATCGGCCACACTGGAACTGAGACACGGTCCAGACTCCTACGGGAGGCAGCAGTGGGGAATATTGCACAATGGGCGAAAGCCTGATGCAGCAACGCCGCGTGAACGATGAAGGCCTTCGGGTTGTAAAGTTCTTTTCTTGGAGAAGAAAATTTGACGGTATCCAAGGAATAAGCCCCGGCTAACTACGTGCCAGCAGCCGCGGTAATACGTAGGGGGCAAGCGTTATCCGGAATCACTGGGCGTAAAGGGAGTGTAGGCGGTCAAGCAAGTCAGGGGTGAAAGGCATCGGCTCAACCGATGTAAGCCTTTGAAACTGTTTGACTTGAGTGCAGGAGAGGTAAGTGGAATTCCTAGTGTAGCGGTGAAATGCGTAGATATTAGGAGGAACACCAGTGGCGAAGGCGACTTACTGGACTGTAACTGACGCTGAGGCTCGAAAGCGTGGGGAGCGAACAGGATTAGATACCCTGGTAGTCCACGCCGTAAACGATGAATACTAGGTGTCTGGGGTCGAACCTAGGTGCCGCAGCTAACGCATTAAGTATTCCGCCTGGGGAGTACGCACGCAAGTGTGAAACTCAAAGGAATTGACGGGGACCCGCACAAGCAGCGGAGCATGTGGTTTAATTCGAAGCAACGCGAAGAACCTTACCAGGTCTTGACATACAGATGACCGGTCCTTAGCCGGACCTTTCCTTCGGGACATCTGATACAGGTGGTGCATGGTTGTCGTCAGCTCGTGTCGTGAGATGTTGGGTTAAGTCCCGCAACGAGCGCAACCCTTATTTTTAGTTGCCATCAGGTTAAGCTGGGCACTCTAAAGAGACTGCCGTGGACAACACGGAGGAAGGTGGGGATGACGTCAAATCATCATGCCCCTTATGATCTGGGCTACACACGTGCTACAATGGTCGGTACAACGGGCAGCGAAGGGGTGACCTGGAGCAAATCCTATAAAGCCGATCTCAGTTCGGATTGCAGGCTGCAACTCGCCTGCATGAAGTTGGAGTTGCTAGTAATCGTGGATCAGAATGCCGCGGTGAATGCGTTCCCGGGTCTTGTACACACCGCCCGTCACACCATGGAAGCTGGGGGCGCCCGAAGCCCGTGATCCAACCCCTTGTGGGAGGAAGCGGTCGAAGGTGAAATCAGTGACTAGGGTGAAGTCGTAACAAGGTAGCCGTATCGGAAGGTGCGGCTGGATCACCTCCTTTCTAAGGAGAACGTATATCTATACTGTTTAATTTTGAGAGACTAGAGTTTCTCTGAGCAAATTTCGAACCTTGAAAACTGCATATGAAATAAATTAGAAGACGAAAACGTATCAAACCAAGATAATTAAAACTAAGTTTTGAGAATTAAGGGAAGATACAGTTTCACTGAGGTAAACAAAACTCAAACTCGAATAATTACTCATTGATTAATATCAAGAGAACAGTTATTAAGCGCTCAGGCGCTTTCTGATCGAGGTGCGGGCAGAGTGAAGAAAGGCGCGTATAACATACGCAACTGACTGAGCGATGACCAGCAACGAAGAGCAGGAAGATGCATGTGCGATTAAAAATTGGTCAAGTTAATAAGAGCATAGGGTGGATGCCTTGGCACTAAGAGCCGATGAAGGACGTGGTAAGCTGCGAAAAGTCTTGGGGAGCTGCAAGCGAGCGTTGATCCAGGAATGTCCGAATGGGGAAACCCGGCTACTGTAATAGGTAGTCACCGTGCACTGAATACATAGGTGTACGGAGGGAGACTCGGGGAACTGAAACATCTAAGTACCCGAAGGAGAAGAAAACAAAAGTGATTTCCTAAGTAGCGGCGAGCGAACGGGAAGCAGGCCAAACCAGAGACTACGGTTTCTGGGGTTGTGGACGCATCATAAGTGATGGCGGTATTCTAGTCGAAGAGGTTTGGAAAGACCCACCGAAGAAGGTGACAGTCCTGTAGACGAAAGAAGAAGGCCCACGATGCGCACCAGAGTACCACGGGGCACGTGAAACCTTGTGGGAAGCCGGGAGGACCATCTCCCAAGCCTAAATACTCCTTAGTGACCGATAGCGCATAGTACCGTGAGGGAAAGGTGAAAAGAACCCCTGTCGGGGAGTGAAAAAGAACCTGAAACCCTATGTTTACAAGCAGTCGAAGAACTTTATATGTTCGACGGCGTACTTTTTGTAGAACGGGCCAACGAGTTACGTTATATAGCAAGGTTAAGGTGTTCAGCACTGAAGCCGTAGCGAAAGCGAGTCTGAAGAGGGCGTATAGTTGTATGGCGTAGACCCGAAACCGGGTGACCTATCCATGAGCAGGGTGAAGCTGAAGTAAAATTCAGTGGAGGCCCGAACCCATATCTGTTGAAAAAGGTTGGGATGACTTGTGGATAGCGGAGAAATTCCAATCGAACTCGGAGATAGCTGGTTCTCCCCGAAATAGCTTTAGGGCTAGCCTTGATGTGAGTGACGCGGAGGTAGAGCACTGACTGTCCTAGGGGGCTTCACCGCCTACCGAAGACTATCAAACTCCGAATGCCGCAGTCATATAATCAGGAGTCAGACTATGTATGATAAGATTCATGGTCGAGAGGGAAACAGCCCAGACCGTCAGCTAAGGTCCCAAAGTCCAAGTTAAGTGGGAAAGGATGTGGGGTTGCTTAGACAACTAGGATGTTGGCTTAGAAGCAGCCATTCATTTAAAGAGTGCGTAATAGCTCACTAGTCGAGTGACCCTGCGCCGAAAATTACCGGGGCTCAAACTTGGCACCGAAGCTACGGCAACGTTTAGACGTTGGGTAGGGGAGCATTGTATACGGGCAGAAGCTATACCGTAAGGAGTGGTGGACTGTATACAAGAGAGAATGTTGGCATGAGTAGCGAGAGGCAGGTGAGAATCCTGCCCGCCGAAAACCTAAGGTTTCCTGGGGAAGGTTCGTCCGCCCAGGGTTAGTCAGGACCTAAGCCGAGGACGAAAGTCGTAGGCGATGGACAACTGGTTAAGATTCCAGTACCACCGAAAGTCGTCTGAGAGACGGAGTGACAGGGAATGCAAAACGATCGCACCGATGGATGTGCGTCCAAGCGTCAAGTGAGAACCGGTAGGCAAATCCGCTGGTTTAATTGCAAGGCGTGATGGGGAGCGAAAAATAAGTAGCGAAGTCGTTGGAGAGTCCTTCAAGAAAAGCTTCTATCGAGACCTAGGTGCCTGTACCGTAAACCGACACAGGTAGGAGAGTAGAGAATACTAAGGCGAGCGAGATAACCATTGTTAAGGAACTCGGCAAAATGACCCCGTAACTTCGGGAGAAGGGGTGCCGCATTAGGGTTAACGCCCGAAGCGGCCGCAGAGAACAGGCCCAAGCAACTGTTTACCAAAAACACAGGTCTCTGCTAAGTCGAAAGACGATGTATAGGGGCTGACGCCTGCCCGGTGCTGGAAGGTTATGAGGAGAGGTTAGCGTAAGCGAAGCTTTGAATCGAAGCCCCAGTAAACGGCGGCCGTAACTATAACGGTCCTAAGGTAGCGAAATTCCTTGTCGGGTAAGTTCCGACCCGCACGAAAGGCGTAATGATTTGGGCACTGTCTCAACAATGGACTCGGTGAAATTGTAGTACCGGTAAAGATGCCGGTTACCCGCAGCAGGACGGAAAGACCCCGTGGAGCTTTACTGTAGCTTGGCACTGGATTTTGGTATAGCATGTACAGGATAGGTGGGAGACTAAGAAGTATGCACGCTAGTGTGTATGGAGTCACCGTTGGGATACCACTCTTGCTATATCAGTGTCCTAACCGTGCGCTGTTATCCAGCGTCGGGACAATGTCAGGTGGGCAGTTTGACTGGGGCGGTCGCCTCCTAAAAAGTAACGGAGGCGCTCAAAGGTTCCCTCAGTGCGGTTGGAAATCGCGCGAAGAGTGCAAAGGCAAAAGGGAGCTTGACTGCGAGACATACAGGTCGAGCAGGGACGAAAGTCGGACTTAGTGATCCGGCGGTACCGAATGGAAGGGCCGTCGCTCAACGGATAAAAGCTACCCCGGGGATAACAGGCTTATCTCCCCCAAGAGTCCACATCGACGGGGAGGTTTGGCACCTCGATGTCGGCTCGTCTCATCCTGGGGCTGTAGTCGGTCCCAAGGGTTGGGCTGTTCGCCCATTAAAGAGGCACGCGAGCTGGGTTCAGAACGTCGTGAGACAGTTCGGTCCCTATCCGCTGTGGGCGCAGGAAATTTGAGAGGAGCTGTCCTTAGTACGAGAGGACCGGGATGGACATACCTCTGGTGTATCTGTTGTTCCGCCAGGAGCACTGCAGAGTAGCTACGTATGGACGGGATAAGCGCTGAAGGCATCTAAGCGCGAAGCCCCCCTCAAGATAAGATTTCCCATCCTTTATGGAGTAAGACCCCTGATAGACTAACAGGTTGATAGGTCCAAGGTGTAAGTGCAGCAATGTACTCAGCTGATGGATACTAATAGGTCGAGGACTTGACCAATATAGATTTTGAGTCATTCCTAGTGAAACAAATCTTCTAAAATATTATCATGTGCAGTTTTGAAGGTATGAAAAAGCTCATATCTTGGCAGAATTATCTGAACTTTCTAATGCTTTGATGATTTGTAAAAATGCTTTAAAAAAGCAAGAAAATCTCAAAAAAGCATTGACAAACTAAAGTGGTTCTGCTAAAATTAATCTTGTCGTTAAGAGTTCTACCGAATTCTGAGACAGATTGAAACAATGAAATCCGGTGATGATGGCGAGGAGGCCACACCTGTTCCCATTCCGAACACAGCAGTTAAGCTCCTCAGCGCCGATGGTACTTGGCGGGCAGCCGCCTGGGAGAGTAGGTCGTCGCCGGTTTCATTTAACACTTATCGCTAAAGCGCGATGTGCTTCCTGCCTTAAGTGGGGATTGAGCCAATGTTCCAAGGTAGCTCAATGGTGGAGCAACCGGCTGTTAACCGGTAGGCTGTGGGTTCGAGTCCCACCCTTGGAGCCAATTTAACAACACATATATGACGCGGGGTGGAGCAGCTGGCAGCTCGTCGGGCTCATAACCCGGAGGTCACAGGTTCGAATCCTGTCCCCGCAACCATTAAAACAGTACAACTTGTAGAGGTGGAGAAATTTTCAGTTCTACTTATATTTGGCGGCGTAGCTTAGTTGGCTAGAGCGTTCGGTTCATACCCGAAAGGTCGGTGGTTCGAGTCCACTCGCCGCTACCATTTACTTAACATGGCCCCTTGGTCAAGTGGTTAAGACACCGCCCTTTCACGGCGGTAACAGGGGTTCGAATCCCCTAGGGGTCACCACTTATTTTCTTAAAAGAAAATGAATAAAGAAATTCCAGTAGTAAATGATGATTTTGAATTAAAAATGCTTAGCATATTTAATTATAAAATGGGAGTATAGCTCAGCTGGGAGAGCATCTGCCTTACAAGCAGAGGGTCATAGGTTCGAGCCCTATTACTCCCACCATTATGGCCCAGTAGTTCAGTTGGTTAGAACGCCAGCCTGTCACGCTGGAGGTCGAGAGTTCGAGTCTCTTCTGGGTCGCCATTTTATGGGCCGGTGTAGCTCAATTGGTAGAGCAACTGACTTGTAATCAGTAGGTCGCGGGTTCGAGTCCCATCACCGGCTCCATTTAATTTAAATGGTGATGAAACACTAAGGTTTTAAAGTTTATAGTACATATTGAACTAATAAACAAATGAATTAATTTAGATTTAAAAACACAAGCAGATCAAGGCGTCAGCCTGATGAAGAAGGACGCGTACAAAGGTACGCAACTGACTGAAGAAGGATGAAAGGCGAAGAAATGCGAGTGTATTTGAATATAAATGGTGGGGTTCCCGAGTGGCCAAAGGGGGCGGACTGTAAATCCGTTGACTGAGTCTTCGAAGGTTCGAATCCTTCTCCCACCACCAGATTTTGGGGATTAGCCAAGTCGGTAAGGCAGCGGACTTTGACTCCGTCATCCACAGGTTCGAGTCCTGTATCCCCAGCCAACATGACCCATTAGCTCAGTCGGTAGAGCACCTGACTTTTAATCAGGGTGTCCTGCGTTCGAGTCGCAGATGGGTCACCATACTAGGAGAGGTACCGAAGTGGTCATAACGGGGCGGTCTTGAAAACCGTTAGGGTGAAAGCCCACGTGGGTTCGAATCCCACCCTCTCCGCCAATAGACGGAGAAGTACTCAAGTGGCTGAAGAGGCTCCCCTGCTAAGGGAGTAGGGCGTTTACGCGTCGCGAGGGTTCAAATCCCTCCTTCTCCGCCATCTATTAAAGAATTCCCTATTGGGGCCTTTAGCTCAGTTGGTTAGAGCTTCCGGCTCATAACCGGACGGTCCGGGGTTCGAATCCCTGAAGGCCCACCAGATTTGAATATGTTTTGTTTTAGATGTAGGGGTGTAGCTCAGTTGGTAGAGCAGCGGTCTCCAAAACCGCGTGCCGAGGGTTCAAGTCCTTTCACCCCTGCCATTTTTATTTTGTAAGAACTGTTTTACTCCATATCGGGGTGTAGCGCAGTTTGGTAGCGCATCTGGTTTGGGACCAGAGGGTCGCGGGTTCAAATCCTGCCACCCCGACCATTATCCACTGTAAACAAGTGGGCGTATAGCTCAGTTGGTTAGAGCGCACGCCTGATAAGCGTGAGGTCGGTGGTTCGAATCCACCTATGCCCACCAAACAATATTTGCCCAGATAGCTCAGTCGGTAGAGCAGGGGACTGAAAATCCCCGTGTCGGTGGTTCGATTCCGCCTCTGGGCACCAACCGAACGTAGGCCATCCAATTAAGGATGGTTTTTTCATGTCCATATTTAATTGCATTGGTTTGTCAGAAGCGTTAAAGCAACGACGTAAAATGAATGATGTAAAATGAATGAAAAAAAGACAGTTCATAAAACTGTCTTTTGTCGTATTAACAATGCCTCTTATGAATTTTATATGTTATGCTAAATGAAGCTAAATCATAGCATATGATCATGAAGTAAACGCTTCATAAATAAATATATGTTCTTGAAGAGGATTTTTTTGTGTGGGTCATGAGATAGGATGTTTTCACCGCGTAAGGCAGTTGATTAAAACTCTGATTTTCTAATTCAAGCAAATCAACATCTACGAATTGAAAGGCATCACCATTGACATCTAGAGTGAATAGCGGGCATGTGATTTCTAGCGTGAGCTCTTTGTGATCATAAGCCCAGGTAATGATACTATGATAGTCATAATAGTCCTGTGAAGCGAATTCTGGGGCATAGAAGAATACAGAAAGTTTGTCTCCTTTGACTGTCATATCTTTTATATACAGATGGCCTTTTTGCGTAGAAATACTCAATGGACATTCCATATAAAGTGTATCGGGGTGGACATGATTCACAATAGATAAACACTCCATGAGATAGAGAATATCTTCATAATTGTGTAAGAGAATTTTCTTTTCTAAATCAGGATCTTTTGTTTTTTCATAAAGTTCATAGAGTTCAACACTTTCCTTGCCACTTATTGTGTCTTCACGTTCAATGCCAAGAAATTTTTCCACTGTTTTCAATTTAAAATCTTGAAAATTGAAATAGTCTTTATTATGCTTAACTAGACGCATGATATCAAGGTTGTTTGACTTGGGCATCATATAATCGATGGATAAGTGATTGAAACGACTGTTGGTGTAAGGAAGATCAAAAGCTCGACCATTATATGTGATATAATATTTCTTGCTCATGAGGGCCTTTTGAAAGGCCAATAGAAGTTCTTTCTCTTCATTTCTGTTTTCACAGAACAATTGAGTCAGTACAAAGTTTGTTCCATCATATATAATGTAACCAATAAGGATGACGTGACTTTTTGAATGGCTAAGACCAGTTGTTTCGATATCAAAAAGTATGAAGTCATCAACAGGAATAAAAGGTTTTAAGATTTCGGGATATTTAAAGTTTTCGAGCACTATGGATTGGATTTTTTTCACTTGTCAGCCTCCTTCTTACCTAAGTATAAAGCAAAGACTGACATATGAAAATGACTATATCCATCATAGACACAAAGGGGGTACATCAGGTGGTAACGACAGATACGTTAAAACGAGGGGTAAGAAAGGGTCTGGAAACCGTATGGATTCTTTCAAAAGTCATTATTCCAATATATTTAATAGTAACAATACTAAAGCATACGCCTGTGCTAAACTATGTGGCCGTGGTTTTTAAACCACTAATGCAGCTGGTGGGGTTGCCTGGAGAAGCTGCTATAGTTCTCGTTCTTGGAGGTTTAATAAATATCTATGCCGCCATTGGGGCCATGATGTCATTGGCCTTAACAACCAAGCAAATAACAATACTGGCTGTTATGATTTCCTTTGCTCATAATTTGCTTGTTGAGACAGCAGTTTCAACGCGGGTTGGGGTGAGCGCTAAACTTATAGTGGGATTTAGAATACTCCTTGCTGTTGTCGGCGGTCTAATCATTAACATTATATTGTAGGAGGGCGCTATGGATTTTTTTGATATGAATTTTATAGATATATTAAAAGAAGGTTTATCAGGAGGTCTCTCCAGTGTTTTCGGCATTGCTCTAATTGTGGTTCCGCTTATGATCTTTTTAGAGATTGCAAGAGATATGAACCTGCTAGAAGTTCTGAGTCGTTGGACAAGACCCCTAACAAAAGCTCTGGGTATTAATGAGTCGAGTGCACTGCCTCTGGCGATTGGACTTATATTTGGTCTGGCCTATGGCGCCGGTGTTATAATTCAGTCTGCCAATGAAGGTGAAATGGATCAAAAGAGCCTGATTCTCGTTTCCATGTTTTTGGCATGTTGCCATGCGGTGATTGAAGATACCCTTCTATTTGTACCGGTGGGCGCCAATGGATGGATGCTTTTAGGTATCAGACTGGTTGTGGCCTTTGTTATTACAGCTTTAATATCTAAATATGTTAATTTTGACGAAATGAATGCAGTGAAAGACGGTGAAACAGAATGCGAATGATGACGGTAGATGAACTCATTCCTGGCCTGATAGTTGCACAAGATGTAATGAATAAATACGATTCTGTCATAATAGCTGAAGGTGTAAAACTAACGGACACACATATTGTCACATTACAGCAGTTTGATGTGGATTATGTTTTTGTAGATGAACCCAAGAAAGCAACGAAGCTACCAGTTTCAACTGTTAAGGTGGTTCCAGATGTTCTAGTGGTTACAGAAAAAAGGCAGAAGGATGTCTTTAAAAGATCTGTAAAATACTATAAAAAGATTTATAAGGGCGCAAGAGATGGCAAGCCTATTTTTTATAACGAAGTCTATCAAATTGTTTGTGAACTCGTCATGGAATTCTTTAAGCATGATGATGTGCTCAGGGTCCTTCATAGAATAGAGTCGGAAGATGAATATGAATATGTTCATGGGACAAGTGTCTGTATTCTATCTGTTCTTATTGGAAAATGGCTTAAGTTAGACCATCAATATATTTATAAGTTGGCTATGGCTGCTTTTTTATGTGATATTGGAAAGGCCAAGGTTTCACAAAATATTCTTACGAAACGGGAAGAGTTAAATGAGTTTGAGTCTGTTCAGGCCAAGCGGCATGTGGACTATTCCAAGAACATCCTTGAGTTTTCTGGTACTTTTGATGATGATGTGATCAAGATGGTTGCGACCCATCATGAAAGAATGAATGGATCAGGCTATCCTTCAAGCAAAAAGGATGAGGATATTCATTTGGGGGCTAGAATCATAGCTGTTTCCGACACCTTCCATGCGCTCATATCTGAAAGGCCATACAGAGAGGCCTATACGATTTTTGAAGCCACAGAGATATTATGGAATTTAGCCTATAATGAACTGGATCCAAATGTTTCAGAGAGGCTGGTTAAATATATTACAGCCTATTTTGTGGGACGACAGGTTCTATTATCAGATGGGCGTATTGGCGAAATTATCCTTGTTAATCCATACGATAAATTTAAGCCCCTCATTAAGGTAGACAATGAGTTCTTGGATTTATCATCAGACCAATCTTACAGGATTGTAGATACGGTTGACAAGTCAAGCTAGATTGGTATTAAGCTGTTTTGCTTTGGAATATAGACTGTAGAGATTGTAAAAGACTGGACTTGCAAATCTCATAATTTTTATTTGAATTTCGGGTACCAAAGGGTGCCCTTTTTCATGTGCTTTACAAAGAAAACCATGTAATATACAATAAGTAAGAATGTTTGACAGGGAGTGATTTTGGTGCAAGTATATTTAGACAATAGTGCAACCACAGCAGCTTATCCAGAGGTTGTTAAGGCCGTTGTAGATGCGCTTACACATAACTATGGAAACCCATCATCCATGCATTCCATGGGGGTTCAAAGTGAAAAGTTACTGAAGGCTGCGAAACGGTCTGTTGCAAAAGCCATAGGGGCAAGTGAAAAGGATATTATTTTCACTTCTGGTGGCACAGAAGCCAACAATTTGGCTGTTATGGGCATAGCACAGGCGCATAAAAAAACTGGCAACCATCTTATTACAACAAGTATTGAGCATCCATCTGTTCTAAATGCATTTAAGGCTTTAGAAGAGGATGGATTTGATGTGACATATATTGAGCCAAATGCAGAGGGAATTATATCAGCGGATAAAGTGTTAGAAGCGGTTCGTAATGACACCACATTGATTTCCATTATGCATGTGAACAATGAAACAGGAGCCATTCAGCCGGTTAGCGAGGTCGCAAAGGCACTGAAAAAGCTTAAACGTAAACCAATGCTTCACTCTGATGGCGTTCAAGCCTTGGGAAAGATCAAGGTTGCTATAAAGCGTCTTGGTGTCGATCTTTATACGATTAGTGGACATAAGATTCATGGTCCCAAAGGATCAGGTGCCTTGTTTATCAAAGAAGGTACAAAAATAAGACCACGACAGGTTGGTGGGTCTCAGCAAAAGGGCATTCGTCCAGGAACAGAAAATGTACCTGGCCATGTTGGACTGGGCGCGGCTTGCGATATTCTTCTTGACAATTTTGCAAGCGATACTGCCAGGTTGCTGTCCCTTAAAGAAAACTTCTATAATCAGTTGAGTGATAGGCTGGATACCTTGAAACTCAATGGCCTTATAAATGAAAATTTTGCACCTCATGTTGTTAACATTTCTTTTGTGGGCATGCGGGGTGAAGTTCTGCTTCATGATTTAGAATCGAAGGGTATATATGTATCAACAGGGTCAGCTTGTTCGTCTAAGAATAAAAGCTATTCCCATGTATTAAGGGCCATGGGCCTGAGCGAAGCTCAAATGGAAGGTGCCATTCGATTTAGTTTCAATGCCGATATTACAGAGGATCAAGTGAAGTATGCGGTGGATACGATTGTAAATTCGGTGAAGTCACTTGAGAAGATAATAAAAGGGAGATAATTATGACAAAATATTTGATAGTAAGATACGGAGAGATCGCCTTAAAGGGGCGTAACCGTTCATATTTTGAAAATAAGCTTTTTAGCAATATTAAACTGGTTTTAAAGGGCATGGATGATGTTATTGTTTCAAAGCAACACGGGAGACTGTTTGTAGAGCACCATGAAGAGGATTCTGAAGAAGTTATTGAAAGGGTTACTAAGGTCTTTGGTGTTGTGTCTGTTTCACCAGCGATTAAGGTTGAAAATGATATAGAGCTGATTAAAGAGGCGGCTCTTGATGAAGTCAAAGCCCTTCTTGAAGATCATGACTATGAGAGCTTTAAAGTGGAATCTAGAAGATCCAACAAGGGATTTCAGTTTAAATCACCAGAAATCAGTAAAATTGTTGGCGGATTTATTAATCAGTCAATTGATGAAATTCACGTGGATGTTCACACACCTGAGTTCACATTGAATGTGGAAGTTAGAAATCAGACTTACGTCTACTGTAGAGTGATACCAGGTTTCTCAGGTATGCCTTATGGATGTGCAGGTCGTGGAATGCTATTACTATCTGGTGGTATAGATAGTCCGGTGGCAGGTTGGCTCATGGCCAAGCGCGGTATGGCTATTGAAGCTGTTCACTTCCATTCCTATCCGTTTACAAGTGAACGTGCCAAAGAAAAAGTTATGGATCTTGCCCGTATTGTTTCTGAGTACACTGGAAAGATTCGTGTTCACAATGTCAATCTTTTAGAAATTCAACAGGCTATTAATGAGCACTGTCCTGAAGATGAAATGACAATATTGTCTCGTCGTTTCATGATGGCCATTGCAGAGCAACTGGCTGAGAAGACAAATTGTCAGGCCCTTGTAACAGGGGAAAGCATTGGTCAGGTTGCCAGTCAAACCATCCAAGGCCTAACAGTGACTAATTCCCGAGTGGATTTACCAGTGCTTCGTCCACTTATTGCAATGGATAAGGTGGATATTATCAAGTGGGCTAAGAGAATTGGCACTTTTGAAACATCCATTCTGCCTTTTGAGGACTGCTGTACTGTATTCTTACCAGATCGTGTTGTGACAAGACCACGTGTTGTCGACATTGAAGAGTCTGAGAGCCTTCTTGATGTGGAAGCCCTGATAGAGCGTGCAATTGAAGGTCGAGAAGTTCTTGATATTCAGTTCGAAGGCTAGGATTTGATTCATAACGCATATAATTCTTAATACAGATCATTTAAGAGATCGAAAATTGTCTTAATACAGTTTTAAACAAAACTTGAACGATTTAAAATATAACCGCTCAAATTGTGATTTGTTCACAACTGGAGCGGTTTTAATTTTTTTGTGGGATGATAAAAGCTAAGGTATAGGCTTCCACTTTTCTGGGAAAAGTAGGGAAATGATGCTAAAGTTTTGGGGGCGTCAGATTCGTTTGAATAAAACCAATGTTCTATTATATAATAAGATACGATATGAAAATCCGGGGGGAGATAATATGGTCATAAAAGAGATAAACGAGTTGGAACCGGGCATGGTCTTGGTACAAGATGTTCTAAATAGCTTTGACACAGTGGTTTTAGCAGCTGGGACGGAGCTTACAACAGGTCTTATTATGAATTTGAAAGCCATGAATATTGATTTTGTATTTGTTGAAATGCCAGAAGATACAGCCCTTTCAAATGTGAGTCCTATGGGACTGACGAGTTCTGTGTCTGAGAGGGAAAACATCGATTCAATCAATTCAGTTCAAGAGACTTCCAGCTTATTAGGTCGCAGCGACAAGCGAACCAATGTTTTTCATGCTGCTGTAAAACATTATAAGTCCATGTACGAAACAGTGGCCCTGGGAGGAACAATAGACTCAAGTGAAGTCTTTGATATTGTGAAAGACATTGTTCAGACGTTTTATAAATATGATGATATTTTTACCGTGCTTAAGATGACGAATAGTGATGAACCCTATGAAATGACACATACATCAAGCATGTGTGTGCTTTCCGTCCTGCTTGCCAAGTGGGTGAATCTACCGCATCAGAAAATATACACAATGGCTCAGGCGGCCTATCTGTCTGATCTTGGAAAGGCCCTGGTGCCAGATGATATATTAAGTAAAAAGGGTGCTCTAAGTGAAGACGAACAGATGATCATGCAAAGTCATGTGGCTTTCACACAAGATGTGTTAGAACGCTCAGGTGGTTTTGGCGGAGAATTAATACACATTGCTGCCACCCACCATGAAAGACTCAACGGGAGTGGATATCCCTACAATATGGACAAGGAAGGGATTAATCAGCTATCACGCATAGTTGCGGTCGCAGACACCTACCATGCCCTTATATCCAAAAGACCTTACAGAGAGGCATATTCTCTCTTTGAAGCCACAGAAATGCTATGGAACATGTCCTACAATGAACTGGATACAAAGGTTATTGAACGTCTTGTCAAATTTATTACATCATTTTGGGTTGGGGGCGAGGTCATGCTCTCTAACGGCATGAAGGGCAAGGTGATTATGGCCAATAAGTTTGATAAGTTTAGGCCTCTTGTAGAAGTGGAAAGCGGTTTTATTGATTTGTCCCATGACAGAACATGCAAGATTGTTGACCTTGTTTTCAGTGGTTGAGGTCTTTACTGAATATTCGACTGAGCTGGTCATAGCGTCATGAAAACGAATTATATGATAACATAAAAAAGCCTGAGCGTTTACCGCTCAGGCTTTTTCTATTTTTCATAAGACCTGACTGCTAACCATAGCCTTAAATTGTTTATTCACTTAGCTCTGTTTCATTAGATGAATCGTCTTCCATCGACTCGTCTTGGATTTCCCCTGGAGCGTTTTCATCTTCCGTACTAGGTGCAAAATTATTGACTGGTATTGGATCTGGCAGAACCATTGATTTCACATCGTCGCTGTAGATCACACGACCATCTGGTAGGGAAAGAATGCCACCAAATAAAATCTTTGTTCCTGCTGTAAGCGTCACTGTTGTATCATCCTTTAGAGTGATATCAAATGGGAAGTTAACCACCTTAGATCCATCTGAAAGTGTTGATAGGGGATAGAGGTATCCATCCACGGCTGCGCCCAAGTCAATATTAATAAACTCACCTGTGTGTATATCACAAGTTTCTGTTGGGAGCTCATACTCCCAGTCACCTGGATAAATATAAACAGGATTGCCTTCTGCATCTAGAACAGGATTGCCATAGCTGTTTGTTTTAGGTACGGGCTCGTAAGGCTCTGTACGCTTTGTAAAAATACGTTCCTCAATGAGTGTTGTCGGGCAGTATTCCGTTACAAGTTTACCGCTTTCCGTACACACCGCGGCCTTAACATGGACATCGTCTGGCTCGCGCGGTTCTGTTCCTGGAATGAACCATTCTGTTATAACAGTGCCACGAGGGTCAGCCATAGACAGCTCTGTTGGCATTTTGCCAGACATGGTATCGACAGAACGTCTAATTAGTGTATCTGGTGCGGGATCAAATGCTTTGTCTGGAAGGTCTGCGTGAATTTGTGTCATAACATTTTTCCAGAACTGTGCACTGATTTTAGACCCTTGGTCAAGCGGCATGTTGACATCATTACCAAACCAAACGGCACCGACGTAATATGGTGTGTAGCCTACGAACCAAGCATCTAGCTTATTGGATGTTGTCCCTGTTTTACCTGCAACGGGAATGCCCTGGTTGTATGGTCTGATCTTGGCAGTTGATGCAATACCAGACTGGACACCCGTTCGCATCATATCCTGGACGATAAAGGCAGATTCAGGGTCTACAACTTGATACTTGATTGGTTTTTTCTCAATAATGATTTCACCGCTGTTGTCTGTTACCTTTGTATAGGTGATGGTTTCATTTCGAACACCCTGGTTGGCAATCGTACCAAAGGCTTCTGTTATATCAACAGGTGTGATGCCTCGTGCCATACCACCAAGGGCAACAGCAGAGAGGGTTTTATCCGTCACACTGCCTTCTAGTACCAGTGTTGATATGCCAAGCTTTTCAAGGTATTCAATACATGTGTCAACACCAAGCATATTGGCCAGTTTTACAGTGATAACGTTTTGGGAGAACTCAATGCCTTTACGTAGGGTTTGAAGTCCCCAGTAAGGCTGATAGCTTCTCACTTTAGCATACCAGTTTATTGGCCAAAGCTCATTTGGCGCGCCGTATTTTAGGAATGTTGGCACGTCGTCAATAACAGAGGCAGCAGTAAACTGTCTGGTGTCAATGGCTGGCAGGTAAACGCCAATAGGTTTAATGGCTGAACCTGGTTGTCGAGGATTGACTGCACGGTTGTAAATCTTTTGACCTGTTACATTTCGACCGCCAACGATCGCCTTTAATTCACCAGTTCTGTAATCGATAATAACCATGGCAGACTGCGGCTGGATGACACCTTTGTTACTGATAACATAGTTTTCATCAGATACAATCAGATTGTTGTTACCGTCTTTTGTAAAGAAATCAGGATGATCTGTAAAGATGGCCTTGTCAATAACTGCGTTGCCACTGTCATCCATTGTCTTGTAGTCGTCAGGAACAAGCAGATCTCTTCCTTGGTACTGGTAGAGGTCAATAACATTGTAACTGCCATTGTAGTTCCTTGAGTTGGCAGGATTGTCCTCATCATAGGCATATGTGTTTTTCACATCCACCTTAATTTTGACGATTTCACCATTTTGTCTAACTGGATAAATATTAAAGAACTTGTTTTTTAGAAGAACAAGGTTGCCTTGATCATCGTATCTGTAATTATTAGATGGAATCACCAGTTCATTTTTGGTATTGACAAGATTGTCCTTTCTATAGAGAAGGATTCTCTTGCTTTCCTTGGAAATAATGTTTTTATTGCCATCAAAATAAACTGTGACTTTAGGGAAATTATCGTTATACGTTAGGAGTCCAAGTTCATCCATAGCGTGTTTCAAGATAACAACATCTTCGTGGTCTGTGCCTTTTCTATAAGAAGAAAGTGAAAACTGTGTGGCGTTTGCCAGACCTAGTTCTTCAATTTTAGCAATTGTGCCTTTTCCAGCGATGCCGTCTGCGGTTAGACCATTGTCTCTTTGGAACTGCTTGACAGCATTGTGGGTTGGTTCACCAAAGTAGGTTGTAAAATCTCTGTTGCTGTATGCATTTTCTAGGGTTTTCTGCATGTCAAAATCAATGGTTGACCAGATTTTTAGACCTTGAGTGTAAAGGGCATTCAGGGCTTCATCTTTTGTCCAACCTTTTTCGACCATTAAATCACTGATGACATCATCAAGGACCATATCAGAGAAGTAAGATGTGATCTCACCACCGGCTTCCTTACCTGGTGTGAGACGTTTCTTCAGATCAACTGATTTTGCCTCTTGGTATTCTGATTCTGTGATGTATCCATTTGCCTTCATTAAATAAAGGACTGTGTCATATCTTTTTTCCACACCTGGGTTGTAAACAATAGTGTATAGGTCATCTGAGTCATCAATAATATAATGATCTTCAGTCACATTGACCTTTTCAATTGTTCTAACAGGTGCATAGTTATACGGACTGGATGGAATACCTGCCAGTATAGCTGATTCAACAAGATCAAGATCCTTGGCATCTTTTGAGAAGTAGGCATGGGCTGCCGCTTCAACACCATTAGAATTGGATCCTAAATAAATTGTATTTAAATAGGTTTCGATGATCTGTTCCTTTGTAAGGAAGTTTTCCAGTTCAATGGAATAGTAGGCTTCCTTGATCTTTCTGTCAAGGGATCGTTCACTTCTTGTATCAAAGAGGTAAAGGTTTCTCGCAAGCTGCTGAGTGATGGTACTTGTTCCTTGAACTCTTTTGCCCTTGAATACTGCATCGCGTACTGCGCCGACCATACGAACAAAGTTAAAACCGTTGTGTTCAAAGAATGTCTTATCTTCCACGGCAACAAAGGCGTTGATCGTATATGGACTGATATCATCATATTTAATAATGGTACGAAGTCCGTCTTTTTGAATGGTTTCGAGAACCCGGCCCTCTGGATCGAGTATCACGGAGTTTTCATCAAGCAAGTCATTAACACGTGATGGATCAATGGCCGCTGTGTTGCTTACAAGATTGTTTACGTAAGCCAGCAATGCGCCTGTTCCAACAAGGCCAACAACAATGCCTATGAGTACAAACCATTTAAGGAAGGTGAAAAAACCATTTCGTTTCTTACGCTTCTTTTTACGCCGGGGCTTATTCGACGAATTTTTGTTTTGATTTTCTGTGTTTTGAGTGCTCATAAGACCCTCCCAAGCAACTTCATATATTCACTCGGATTTGCCGAGTTTAAACATAGGTATTATACCACACAGGTCCTTGGTTGTTAATTTAAGTGCTTATCCCTTCACCAAATTGTAACAATGTACTGGGGAAATCTGGTGGAGTGGCACAAGCTATGATAAAATAGGAATGACCGCAATACTCCAGAAAGGCGTGAGGCAGATGATCATTAAGTAAGAATTAGAAGAATACAAATAGGTTAGACACGCTAACAATGTTATTAGCAGTTTGAAAGGAGACGGTCTAAATGACAATGAAAAATGATATGATTGATGATTTGGTACAGCGTGCTGTGCTGGTTGGATTTAATAGAAATGACAGGTTTACAGAGATAGATATAGATGAATCTATGAACGAACTCAGGGAACTCGCCATGGCAGCGGGGGCTGAGGTACTGGGGATGATGGTTCAAAACAAGCAAACCCCAGATCCGGCCACACTAATAGGTCGAGGCAAGGTCCTTGAACTCAAAGAGATGGCGGAAAACATGGAAGCCAATCTAATTATATTCAATGATGAATTGACAGGCGCCCAGCTTCGAAACTTAGAAGAAGCGACAGGGATAACAGTTGTTGATCGCACGGCCCTTATACTTGATATTTTTGCAAGAAGAGCCCGGACTAAGGTGGCGAAACTTCAAGTTGAGTTGGCCCAGTTGCAGTATAGACTGCCGCGACTCAAAGGACTTGGTCAGGAGCTTTCCAGAACGGGCGCTGGTATAGGTACAAGAGGGCCTGGGGAACAAAAGCTTGAGATTGACAGACGCCGTGTCAACGAAAAAATTACTGACATTCGCAAGCAAATTAAAGAAGCGGGTAAAGTACGTGAAACCCAAAGAGCCCAGCGAAGTCGAAATGAAATTCCTGTTGTGGCTGTTGTAGGCTATACCAATGCAGGCAAGTCAACGCTTATGAATAAGCTGCTTTCCATGAGTGACGACTCGGCTGAGGAGAAAATGGTTTTTGCAAAGGACATGCTCTTTGCAACGCTTGATACCTACACGCGACGTATAGAGTTTGAAAATAATAAGTCCTTCATTCTTGTGGACACGGTTGGTTTTGTTTCAAAGCTTCCTCATGCTTTGGTTCAAGCATTTAAAGCGACCCTTGAAGAGGTTGTGGAAGCTGACCTTATCATTCATGTTGTGGATGCATCAACGGAGCATTACAAGCTTCAAATAAGTGTGACCAATGAGGTTCTTAATGAGCTGGGGGCTGGTGATAAGCCTCAAATTATTGCTTACAACAAGGTGGATTTGGTGGATGATAGAAGTTCAGTTCCTAAAATGGATGATGTGATTCATATTTCTGCTAAAACAGGAGAAGGTATACAGACACTTATTGACGGCGTGTATAAGCATGTTTTCAGTGACATTGTTAAGGTGGAAATGCTAATACCATTTAGTGACGGTGCGGCTTATTCAAACATTTGCGAAATTGGTACAGTGATTGAAACAGAGTATGTTGAAGCTGGGACGCAAATAACTGTCGAGCTTAAAATGAAGGATTTCAACAAGTATAGACAATACGTGATTGAGTAGACATAGATAGTTTAGACATACAATTGAGGTGAAGAAGTTGGGTTCATATAAAACCATATTTGAATATGGTGAAGCAGAAGATGTTATCAACAAATCCAAGTTTATTGGCTATGCCATGCCTGTGGAAACTGAAGAAGAGGCGGTGGCCTTTGTTGAGAAAATAAAAAAAAAGCACAAGGATGCCACCCATAATGTTCCTGTGTACCTAGTCGGAGAGAAGTTTGAAGTCCAAAGATATAGTGATGACGGTGAGCCATCGGGCACGGCGGGCGTCCCAGTTTTATCAATGCTTAAGAATGAAGGTATAACCAACATTGCAGTGGTTGTCACACGGTATTTTGGTGGGATTAAACTTGGAACCGGTGGACTTGTACGAGCATACACCCATGCGGCAAAAATCGCGGTCGAAGCCGCACGGGTTGTGGAGAAAAGGGTCTATAAAGAGGTTCATGTACATTTAGACTATACCTTGCATGGCAAATTTCAGAATTTCCTTATGAATAATGAGGCCTACTTGATTAAGGACACTCTATACACGGACTCGGTCAATACCATTGTCTACATTGAGCCAGATGAAATCCACAACTTCCAAAATAAAATAGTTGATTTAACAAATGGAAAAGTTGAAATAAATGAATATGAAGACATTTTCTTAACCATTCTTGACGGAAAAGCCATAGAACTTGAGTAGCATATGTTTGACCAGAATGATGTTCTAGGGTAAAATGACACTATAACCCCCTCGTGGAGGGGTCTAGGAGGCGATTGTATGAGCATGGAAAAAACTATAGCTAATATGTTTGAGAAGAAATCATGGGCGGTTGTTGGTGCCACACAAAACCCATCGAAGTTTGGCAATAAGATTTTTAAAAAGCTTCAAAGAAACGGCTATGACGTGACACCAATCAATCCAGTATACGATAATGTTGAAGGTGTTAAAACCTTTGAAAGTCTATCCGCCATGTCAGAAAAACCTGAATGTGTTAACGTGGTTGTTTCACCCGAACGTGCCATGAAGGCTCTGGAAGAAGCCATAGACCTAGGCATTAAGTACGTTTGGTTCCAGCCAGGTGCATTTGATGAGAAAATCATTGAAAAGGCAGAGTCTGCTGGCGTTGAAATTGTTTACCACGCTTGTGTTCTTGTTGAACTTGACAAGATTTAGCTCGGTCAGTAAAATGTAAAAAAGGCAATGGCGTCTTGTTAAGGTGACACGAATAATGTGTGGCTTGCAAGGCGCCTTTCTTTTTTGATTCTTAAATCTATATATATGGTAGAGTAAGGGCGCTTGAATGATATTTTGCAAGTTGCTCAATTATCAATGCTTTGATCTTAGATTAAGGCTTGACAGTGTTTGAAGGTGAGGATGGATTATTGAATATAAGGTGATTTAATAGTATATTGTATACATTAGATCAAGAAAGCTTTAAGCGTTTTGGTTTATAAGAGGCATCGAGATATTTGTCGATGCGTGTTTAAAATGTGCTACATATGAGTGTCTTGCAAAATAGTATGGGATGAAAGGTGCCTTGCTTGATAAATTAGTGAACTGTCTAATGGTTTAAGTATAGGGTGGAGTCCTTGTCCTTCAGTATTGATGCAGGCGCCAAACATATAAAAAATCGCTGAAAGAGGTGCGAAATGAGTAAAACTATCGACCAAAAAATTGATCATGTTGTGGACTGGCTAAGAGACCAGGTTCAGGTGTCTGGAACAAATGGAATTCTAGTGGGCTTATCTGGAGGGATTGATTCATCTGTGGTAGCCAACCTTATAAAAAGAGCCTTTCCAGAAAACAGCCTGGGTGTTATTTTACCATGCAAAAGTCATGCAAAGGACAAGGCAGATGGTCAAGCCGTGGCAGTGGCAGCGGGTCTTGAGTTTGTTGAAGTTGATCTATCAAGCACTCATGAGACATTGCTTGCAAGCATTCAAAATGCTGTGAAAGATCTGGATACAACCAACCACCAGTTAACGGATGCAAACCTAAGAGCTAGACTGCGTATGACGACTTTATATGGTATAGCCAATAACATGGGCTATCTGGTTGCGGGCACGGATAATGCCGCAGAACTCCTTACAGGATACTTCACAAAATACGGTGATGGTGGGGTTGATATTCTCCCTTTGGCGCACTTAACAAAGCGGGAAGTATTCGAGTGGGCCAAGCACCTAGGCGTGCCTCAATCTGTTATTGATAGAAAGCCAAGCGCCGGCTTGTGGGAAGGTCAAACAGATGAAGATGAAATGGGCGTGACTTATGATGCCATTGATGATTACATTGAAGGCAAGCCGGTTTCACAGGAAGACAGAACAATCATTGAGCGCATGCATGCGAGAACAGAGCATAAGCGTGTCATGCCACCAGCCCCACCTGCATTTGAGGCATAAAAGACCTTGCGCCTCATGAACCCAAAGCAGTATTACAATTGATTTTTGATCCCGGATCAGCTGACTTTAAGGCGTCAGCGTCCGGGATTTTTGTGTTTTGACGTCTATGATCTGGTCTTATATGGGTAGACAAGGGAATAGGAAGATGCACATTAAAGATAAAACTTATAAATAAAACGATTTGGTAAAAATACATGTAAATAAAGGAATGATATGGATATTCGTGTTATAATTTAGTAGAATGCTAAATTAATGGAGGGATTCGTCATGGAAAATCAAGTGATGGGTAGTGGACCGGTCGTTGTTGATAAAATGCATACCGAACTGACAGAAAAGTTTGAAACATCAAACATGTCGCAGGAAGATATGGCCAAGGTGAATGAAATTATGAGTCAGATCGATGTGAGTGATTCCCAGTATGTGCTGGAATACGGGGTGGGAATACAGTCTCAGATATCCAAGTTTGCTGATGACGTTTTAAACAAGGTCCGTGCCAAGGATAGCGGCTACGTTGGAGATATTCTTTCCAACCTCATGTTGGATGTTAAGAAGATTGATGTGGATTCCCTTTCTAGTGATAAGGGCTTTCTCAGTAAAATTCCTATTATAGGAGAAATGGTGGATGATACAAAGAAGTTTGCAACAAGGTACCAAACACTAAGCTCGGAAATAGAACGGATTATAAATGAACTTGAAAAAGCCAGACTCAACATGCTTGAAGATATTCACCTGCTGGATGATTTGTATGTTAAGAATCTAGACTATCTTCATGAGCTCAACCACTACATTGCTGCTGCCGAAATGAAAATTAGGGCCTTGCACAATGATGTTATACCTGAGCTCAAATCAAAAGCAGAGGCCTCAGGAGACCCTGTAGATGCCCAGCATCTTAATGATTTTGTAGAAAAGACCAACCGCTTTGAAAAAAAAGTTCATGATTTAAAGCTTTCAAAAATGATTACAATTCAAACTGCGCCACAAATCAGACTGATTCAGAACAATGATCAGGTGCTGGTTGAAAAAATACAAAGTTCTATACTGAATACAATTCCACTTTGGAAAAATCAAATCGTGCTTTCTATTACGATGATGCGCCAGAAGAAGGCCTTGGCAGCACAAAAGGAAGTTACAGATACGACCAATGACTTGCTTGCAAAGAATGCACAAATGCTTAAGAACAATACCATAGGCACAGCAAAGGAAATGGAACGGGGTATCGTAGATATTCAAACCCTTAAACAGGTTAATGCCGACTTGGTTTCAACCATAGAAGAGACGATTCAGATACAAAAAGAAGGGCGCCAAAGGAGAATAAGCTCTGAACAGGAGCTTACTCAACTGGAAAAAAGTTTGAAGGACAAGTTGATTGAACTTCGAACAGATGCCTAAGACGTGAAGTCCAAGATCTTAAGATAAAAGTAAAATAAGTATAGGCTAATATATGGTTTAAAACGTCTGATTATACATCTTAGATTGTATAGCAGGCGTTTTTTTATTGGGTTTTCTATAATCATCAGCCAATATGGCTAGGATAGATGGTGACTTATAGGTTTAGCAGAACTATACAGCAATAAAGTCATCTGAAAGTTTAATATAATATATAATAGGCTCAAAAGTAACAGTAAATTCAATAAAATATTTAATCATACTAAACTTGTTTGTGTGATGCGGCAGAAAATATGCTTAATGAGATAATTTTAAAAAAGTTGAGAGGTTTTTCATTTGACTGCGTGATGAATTAAATAGATTTGATAATGCGTATGAAAAAAGTTCAAAATGAATATTTGCGTAAACGTGTAATTTGAACGCATTTAGCTTATAGTAAGAAAGTGTAATAATATTTAATAATCAAACCTATTGACAATTTTAAAAATCTGAGTATATTTAGTATTGATAAACTTATAAAACAGTTTAGATAAGATTTTAAAAATGATTAGCTTAATGCAATATATAGTATAGTAATACTATACTTTTTCATACAAAAAACGCTATTGCATGTAAAATGGATTTTCTGATTTAAGAAGGGGGCAAAAACTTATGAAAATGGAGTTTTTAGGTCGACATATTCTTGTGGAGTATTACAACTGTGATGAAAATATATTAAAGGATCATAAGCTCGTAGAAGAGTATATGATTCAAGCGGCAAAAGAAGCCAAGGCCACAGTGGTCGAGAGTTGTTTTCATCATTTTAATCCATGGGGTGTTTCTGGGGCCGTTATTATTGCAGAATCTCACTTAACGATCCATACTTGGCCAGAATTTGGATATGCTGCTGTGGATCTATTCACATGTGGTGACACGATCAACCCTTGGGTTGGCTTTGACTATCTTGAAAAAATGTTCAAGTCCGAGCGTTCTGAATCTATGGAAGTTGCCCGCGGTATGACTGATAAAATCAGAAGATACTCAGGCATTGAAGGACCGATTCATTTTAAACCTATGGATGAAGAAATGGTTGGTTAAGAAGCGGGAAAATGTAAGAAAGAAGGGGTGTTTTACTCATGGAACTGTGGTATACAGAAGAGCACACGGACGCTGTCCGATTTGGTATAAAAGTTAAGGAACAATTATTTAGCGGACAAAGTCCCTTTCAAAAAATAGATGTATTTGAATCAGTGGAGTTTGGCACATTTTTCACCCTAGATGGACTCATGATGGTCAACCAAAAGGATGAGTTTGTTTATCATGATATGATTGTCCACCCTGCTATGGCATCAAATCCTGACATCAAAAATGTTTTGGTGATTGGTGGTGGTGATGGTGGTACGGTACGTGAACTCACACGATATGAGTCTATTGAAAAAATAGATATGGTTGAAATTGATAAAATGGTTGTTGATGTCTGTAAGACCTATCTGCCACAAACAGCCAGTCAACTAGAAGATGATCGTGTCACGCTCTACTATGAAGACGGTGTGGCCTTTGTCAAAGACAAGGTGTCTGTCTATGATTTAATTATAGTGGATTCAACAGATCCGATTGGACCAGGAGAGGGTCTATTCTCAACAGAATTTTATACAGACTGCTATAAGGCCCTGTCTGACAAGGGGATTCTTGTTAACCAAAACGAGAGCCCGTATTATGCCCGCGATGTTCGTGAGTTCAAGAGAGCATACGGCAAAATCTCTAAGATATTTCCAGTGTCGAAGATATATCAATTTCATATTCCGACGTATCCTTCTGGACACTGGTTGTTTGGATTTGCGTCAAAGGGCATTGATCCTCTTGAGAATGATAAGATCGACCAGTGGAATGAACTTGGTTTAGAAACCCTCTACTACAACACAGATATTCATAGAGGGGCATTCATGCTTCCAAATTTCGTTAAGAGAATGATGAAAGAAGTGACGTGTAGTGAATAAAAATGTTATGACCTATATGGGATTTGAATCAGAGTATGAAACATCAGAACTTGTTCTTTTTGGAGCGCCTTTTGATGGGACGGTTTCCTATCGTCCAGGTACAAGGTTTGCGCCTGCTGCCATGCGTGCGGAGTTTGAAGGTTTAGAAACCTACAGTCCATATTTTGATATGGATTTAGAGGCTTATTCCCTTTTTGACGGAGGCGATTTAGACTTGCCTTTTGGCTCTAAGGAACGTGCCCTTGACATGATTTATGATACGACTAAAAAAATCCTTGATGATAATAAAATCCCCCTTATGATTGGTGGGGAGCACTTAGTGTCTTATGGACCTATGAAGGCTGTGGCCGAAAAGTACGATGATCTTGCAATACTACATTTTGACGCCCATGCAGATTTACGCAGTGATTACATGGACGAAGCCTTCTCCCATGCAACAGTCATAAGACGTATTTGGGATATTGTTGGTGATGAAAAAATTTATCAGTTTGGAATCAGATCGGGGACACGAGATGAGTTTGAGTTTGCAAAGGCCCATACAGTTATGGAAAAGTTTAGCTATTCCACCCTGGCAAGCCTTGTTTCAAGTTTATCTGATCGACCTGTCTACATCACCATTGATTTAGACGTGCTTGATCCATCAGTCTTTTCAGGCACAGGGACACCTGAGCCCGGGGGTCTGACGTTCCATGAAATGATGGAGATAATAGTACAAGTGAGTGGCCTTAACATTGTGGGTGCAGATATTGTAGAGCTTTCACCACATTATGACGCTTCAGGTGTGTCTACGGCTGTAGCTTGCAAGGTGCTTAGGGAACTGACTTTTGCAATTTTAAGGGGGCGTTAAGATGCCACAAACAAGAACCCCGCTGCTCGATGCCATAAAGGGATATCATAAAGAGGGGGTCATCCCTTTCGATGTGCCTGGACACAAGCATGGAAAAGGCGTGCCTGAACTTAGGAAATTTCTTGGAGACACAGTCATGCAAGTGGACGTTAACTCTATGAAGTGTCTTGACAATCTGGGCAATCCCACAGGGGTCATTGCTGAATCAGAAGCACTCTTGGCGGATATGTATAATGCCGACAAAGCCTTTTTCTTGGTTAATGGAACCAGTGCAGGGGTGCAAGCTATGATTATGAGCCTTTGCAGCCCAGGGGACAAACTTATACTGCCTCGAAATGCGCACAAATCCGCAACCAATGGTCTTATTATGTCTGGTGCAAGGCCTATATATGTGCAGCCAGAATTCCATGAAGCTTATGGTATTGCCCTTGGTGTGGAAGTAGAATCTATAAAAAAAGCAATTTTTCATAATCCAGATGCTAAAGCAGTCTTTCTAATCAATCCAACGTACTACGGCTCTGCATCAGATTTAAAAGAAATCGTCAAGTATGCCCATAGTAAAGGCATGGCCGTTTTAGTGGATGAAGCCCACGGAGCCCATTTGCATTTTCACAGGGATTTGCCTATGAGTGCTATGGAGGCAGGAGCTGATATGGCTGCAGTAAGCCTTCATAAGACAGGTGGATCTTTGACGCAGTCGTCGGCACTATTAATGAAGGGTCATAGGGTCAGTGATAAGTATATAAGAAAAATCATTAACTTGAATCAGACCACGAGTGCATCTTATCTACTTATGGCCAGTCTTGATGTTGCGCGAAAAAATTTAGCAACACGAGGAGAACAAATGCTTGAAAGTGTTCTTGGTCACTGCCGAAAAGCAAGGAATGACATCAACCAGATTCCTGGTTTTTATGCGTTTGGCAGAGAACTTGAAGACAAGGCAGGCACTCATGCATTTGATGAAACCAAACTTGTGGTCAATGTGTCTGGACTGGGTCTGACTGGTTTTCGGGTCTATGATATTTTAAGGGATGAATACGGTATACAGATGGAGCTTGGAGACACGGGCAATATTCTAGCCATTGTGAGTCTTGGAGATTGTGATAAGAGTTTAGGGGCTTTGGTATCAGCCTTAAAGGATATATCTGCCAAGCACTATTTTGAAAAGAAAGTTAAGCAAGTGGCTCGTAAGCCTCACGAGCTGGAGCTTTCCATTTCTCCAAGGGATGCCTTCTATGCTAAAAAAGAAGTTGTGGACTTAAAGGCGGCCTCAGGAAGAATTAGTGGAGAGTCTGTCATGGCTTATCCACCAGGAATTCCTGTGGTCACACCTGGGGAACTGATTACAGATGAAGTGATTAATTATTTGGAGTTTTTAATTGCTGAAGAAACCATGTTAACAGATATGGATGACGTAAATTTACAAACCATAAAGGTTATAAAAGCATAAAGGGATTAAAGCAAAAAACTGAAATGTAAAAAATTTATCCTCGAGATGTGGTTTTATTGAAATCATGTGCTCGGGGATTTTTTATGGGGACAAAGTGGCTCTGCAATTTGAGAGTGAATCCAGGATCAGCTTGACAGGGCATAAAGCGATGACTTGGGCTGGTGGATCAAATTATTTCTAGTGCAAGGAAAATGATGGTTTTTATTGAGACTGAGTTGTATAATAGATCGTGTGGCGAAATAATGAAAAATCGGTGGTGGTTTTATGATAAAAACATTTTTTAAAGGGAACAAGGATGATCCTTTCAAAAGGGCCCTTCTTGCTGTTGGCATACCAGTTGCGCTTCAACATCTTATACAAACAGCTTTGAACTTAATTGATACAATCATGATCGGACGGGTGAGTAAAGATGCTCTAGCGGCTGTGGGCCTGGCCAACCAGGTGTTCTTTTTGATGATCCTTTTGGCTTTTGGCATTAACAGCGGTGTATCCGTTTATATTGCACAGTTTTGGGGAAAAAAGGATGTAAAAAACATTCGAAAAACAATTGGAGTAGGTTTAACGGGTGGTCTTATTGTCAGTATGTTTTTTTTTCTTAGTCAGCTTCCTCTTTCCCGTGCAAGTGCTGGAACTTTTCTTAAAAGAAACAAATGTTGTTAGGATTGGTGCAGATTATTTGCGTATAGTATCTGTCAGTTACATCTTCACAGCCATAACCCTGACCTATTCTGTGGCTTCAAGAGGGGTAGAACAGGCAAGGCTACCCATGGTTGTGAGTTCAGTTTCAATTGTTGTCAATACGGTTGGCAACTGGATATTAATATTTGGTCTTTTTGGACTCCCGGCTATGGGGGCAAAGGGCGCTGCAATTGCCACCCTTATAGCCCGTGTGTTTGAGATGCTTATGCTCCTCTTTTTCATCTATAAAACCGACAATGTTCTCGCTGCTAAAATTTCAGAGCTGACCAGTTTTAGAAAAGCTTTTGTCAAAAAAATATTTAAAACAGCCATGCCTGTACTCATAAATGAAGGCATATGGGCTCTTGGAACGGTTATGTATACCATGGCTATGGCAAAAATCAATTCTGATGCAGTGGCATCTTTCCAAGTTATGATGGCGGTGTATAGGTTTTTTGAAGTGGCCTTTATTGGTCTAGGGAATGCCTGTCAAGTGGTTATAGGCAATAGAATTGGGGCTGGTGAAGAGCATTTGGCCATGTCTTACGGTCAGAAGTTTATAAACTTAACTCTGGTGACCTGCCTGTTTACCAGTGTTTTAATTTTTATTAGTGCAGAAAATGTGGCAACGCTTTTCAATGTTCCACCAAATGTCCAGCGTGATGCGGTTTACATGATGCGCATAGTTGCCTTTTACAATTTCCCCAAGATGCTCAACCTCTTACTCATTGTTGGGATTTTGAGAGGGGGCGGGGACACAATGTTTGCCATGATTATTGAAACACTTTGTGTTTGGGGCATCGGTGTGCCGCTGGCCTTTGCTGGGGCTATGTTTTTTAAATGGCCGGCCTATATTGTGGTTGCGGCCCTTATGATGGAAGAAGTGATTAAGACATTTCTCGGTGCTTATAGATTCTATTCAAAAAAATGGGTGCGCAATGTGGTGGATCAAATCGCATAAATTTTCCCTATCTTTTTGAGAAGTAAAAAGTATGATAAAATGATTAGGCGTTTTAAAGAGAGTGTTCAGTTGAAGGCACAGTCTCACTGGATATTAAAGCTATATAGATTAAGGAGTTGAAAGTTATGGGTCGTATTGGAACGATCATAAACAGAAAAGGTAAACAAGATGCTAAAAAAGGCAAGGTGTTTACAAAAATTGGGCGTTATATTATGGTGGCCGCACGTGAAGGCGGGTCTGATCCTGAATATAATGCAGCGCTAAAAACTGCTATTGAAAAAGCGAAAGCGGCTAATATGCCGAATGATAATATTGACCGTGCTATTAAAAAAGGTGCTGGCGAACTAGAAGGTGCCGTTTTTACAGAGCTCACTTATGAAGGATACGGACCAGGTGGTGTGGCAGTGCTTGTTGAGTGCCTAACTGATAACACAAACAGAACTGCCGCTGACGTGAGAAGTTATTTCGCAAAAGGCAAGGGCAATCTAGGCACAAACGGTTGCGTGAGCTTTATGTTTGACCACAAGGGTGTTCTTGTTATAGACAAGGCTGAAGGCATGGATGAGGAAGAAATTGAAATGGCTGTCATTGAAGCGGGTGCTGAAGACTTCCAAGTGGAAGAAAACCACTTTGAAATTTACACAGCTATTGAAGACTTTGCAGCCGTTCGTGATGCCCTGTCATCAGAGGGTTACGAGTTTTCTATGGCAGAACTGCGTTACCTGCCTCAGACGATGACACAGCTAACAGATGAAGAGGACATTAAGTACATGACTAGACTGATTGACTTGATGGAAGAGAACGACGATGTACAGAACATCTACCACAACTGGGAAGAAGTTTAAAACCTGGTTTTCATCCAAGTGCTGAATGTATGTTAAAAATCGCTAGAAATAGTGATAGACTTGCATTTATATAATGTCTAGGCGATAATATTCAAAAAGCTTCTTTCGGTGATGATTATAGATCATGCGAAAGGGGCTTTTTATATGTCAGGCGCTTACAAAATTACAGATCTATACCCTTGCTATACCGTATATAGAATTTTTGATTCTTAAATATCTATATATGGTATAGCAAGGGGGATTGAATGATATTTTGCAAGTCGCTCATGTAAATATAGCTGGATAATTGACTTCAAACTTTTTATTGATGTCCCCTCTAGAGTGGTATGATTAGAGTAAATACACAGTCTCTGTGTTTCAAGAGCATGAAAGGAGACCATATGTCAACATTTGAACTTAAGATAAATGCTGAGACAGTCGATGAGGGTGTATCTCTTGTTAAGAACCGTCTTGAAAAAGACAAGGGGGGAGTGCTCGCCTTGAACACGCTCAAGGGAAAGATAGACAAGCAGGGTCATTTCAATTTGACCAGTCGGGCTAGAGGCGCTGCCTTTTCACAGTTTGAAGGCCAAGTCATTAAGCGCTCAGAGGGGGTTTTTCTGGAGGGGGATGTCCACCCAATAAGCAGCAAACTGAAGCTCTTATATGGACTGGTGGCGCTTAATGCGGTATTGGCAGGTGCAATGTTTTTATCTGGAAATCCTATATTTCAGTTGTTCGGAGTTTTTTTTCTAGTGATACCGTGGTTGAATGTGTCTGTGGCCAAGAAGGGGAATTATTTGAGGGCGTCTTTGAAGAAAATATTTCGGTCTTAGACCTGATTTTTTGACTATAATTTATGGAGACCTGTATAGTGAAAAGAAAGAATCACGAAATGCTAGTGAGCATCTCGTGATTTTTTTATTTGCTTCATTTCATTAAGATTTGTTTGAGCTTCATGAATCAAGTCATTGCTGTTCCGATCATCTCCAGGTGAAAATGATGCCAAACCAATTGCAATGGATAGACTTTCAGGACAAGATTCCACAAGCTGGTCAATATAGGGTCCCGTCTCTTTAAGGGAAACATTCAAGTTGTGAAGTGCAAAAGAAGCATTTTTTTCTGATGTGTTTGTCAGAATGACAACAAATTGGTTTTCGCTATATCGGCCTATGATATCTGTGCTCCTAAAAGTTCTTTTAAGATGACTTGCAAAGGCTTTAACCATCTCATCACCAGACTTTGTGCCGTAGGCCTCGTAGCAGAAACCATAGTTGCTAAGTTCAATAAGTGTCACTGAGAAATAAGGGGAGAGATTCATGCGCACATCACGAATAGAACTTTCTATTTCATTTAATATCTGCCCAGGCTTAAGTAGCCTTGTGAGTGGGTCACGGCTTGTGTCCCCATCAAGTGCGTCACTATCCACCAGAATGCGTTTGGTTCTCTCATTGAGATGGCCACTTATTGTTTTAAGTTCTTCTGTTCGTTCATCCAGGGTCTTTTCAAGCTGGAGGGTGTATTTCTTTATTTTTTCAATCATTTCATTGTAGGCCTTATAGACATTTTTTACGATGTCATCATCGGTTTGGGCTTGAACTGTTCGAAACTCAAGACGAGAGGCTAAGTCCATGACGTTTACAAGCTTGTCTAGGGGCTGCAAGTTGTGCTTGGCTGCCTTTGTGATGATAAAGTTGAATAGAACAAGGGCAATCAAGCTGAAGATAAGAGCTCTATAAATGACAGCATGTAGAGGGGCGTAAATGTCGCTTTTAAATGTGGTTATAGCCAGTTTCCAGTTGTTGGTATAAGGGATTTTTACATAGGTTACAATTTTTTGCACATCCAAAAGGGTGTCGTGGTATTCACCATATCCAAAGTCGCTTTGTAGCATCTCTCTACCGATGGCACTCAGTCCAGGGTAGCCGGCGTCATCTGTGTCTTGAATCATTATTTTTAATGGATATTTTGAGTTGGGATGACCAAGTACAAGACCTTCACCGTCAATGAGCCAACCGTAACTATTACCAGAGTGTTTAATTGACTTAAAATCTCCAGCCAGGGTGTCAAGACTCACAAGCCCTCCCAACAAGCCTGTGACTTCCTTTTGAGTATTTTTTATTGGCACGACAATTAGAACAGCAGGCATGTTGTCATACTGTTCAAGAAGGGGCTGGCTGATGATATGGTCTAAATGACCATGGCTTAATTGTTGAATAAAGTCTCTGTCATTGATAACACCGCTGTTTCCACTGAGGGCTTGATAATTCATATGATGGTCTGCATAAAATATATCAATAAATTCAGTGCCGGCGTTTTTTTGCATATCTTTGAGGTCTTTAAGGATAGAACTTGTCTTGGTGGTCTCTTGATTCGAGCCACTGGCTATGTATTTTAACTGGTTGATATGTTGGGATATATTTTTACCTATGCGCTGGGCAAAGAGCTCGTTGGCTGCCATTGAGTGGGCGATTGTTATCTTACTGAGAGCCTGCGTTTGATCATAGATAAATAGGAATGTGATGCTAGCAACAAATAAGACCATGAGTAGTGTGTTTGTTATTATGAATTTTCTTTGAAATGATCTTTTCATAAGACACCTCCAAAGGATCATGTATATTTCATATACCCCTATTGATAAAAAATAAAGATAATATAAATTGAAATATTTGTGAGAGGATGCCATGAGAAGGAGACAAAAATAAAAGCCGCCAATCATAGACTGGCGACATTGGGTGTTCATATATCAGATGTTCACAGTTTTACATGGCTTGAAGCATGTCTTTTAAGATGTAAACAGAGTTTTTAATGGCCATTTCCGAGAATGTGGAATAGTCCATGTGCGAGCCATTTATCGCGTTGTCAGAAATTGAACGAATAACAACAAATGGCAGCTTGTTCAAATAGCAAACTTGTCCAATGCTGGCCCCTTCCATTTCGCATGCAAATGCATCAAAGTTGGCATGGAGTTCTTGAAGCTTTTCAGACTTGGAAATAAACTGGTCTCCAGAGACAATACGACCGCTAAATGTGTTGATTGAAGAAACCTTCTCGCAAGATGATTTTGCTAGATGCACAAGCTTGTCATCACATTTGAAATCAAAGGTTTCAAGTCTTGGAATCTGACCGAGTGTGTCTCCAAAAAATGTTGTGTCCATGTCATGTTGAACAAGGTTTTCAGCAACGACAATATCACCAGGATAAATGTCCTTGTGGAGTCCACCTGCAATACCAACGTTTATGACACAATCCACATCAAAGTCATTGACTAGAATTTGTGTGCACACTGCTGCGTTTACTTTACCAATGCCACTTGTTACGATCACAATGTCTTTTCCTAAAAGCTCTCCTGAAAGGAACTCCATCTGGGCTTTAGTTTTTTTTCTTTTCCACATTCATCTCATTCTTTAGAACTTCTACCTCTTCTTGCATGGCACCAATTATACCAATTCGCATTTTGTTCAATCCTTTCTATATCCAGTTGGATGTTTGTTATATTATAAGTGTTTTAAGATTTCTTAATTTAAAGGTCTTAATGGATTTTATGATTCTAGTGATATGGTTTCAGACTGCGTTATAGACGTTCCAGATTTTATTTTAACATTGATGACCACCGCGAGTCCAAGAGAAATTAAAAGAGAAAGCGGGATCATATAAATTGTTGTGGCTGGGCCGATTATATCGTTGAGCACACCCATGAAAAAGCCGACGATCATTGATGTCAGAGAGGCTGACATTGTAGCGATCCCAGCAATTTGAGTTGCATTTTCCGAAAAAGTCTTCTGAATCACTAGTAACATCGTCGGGAAGGTGATTGCAAAAAAGAGGCCAGAAACGGACACAAGGATCAGAGCCTTTCCACCAAGTATAAGACCAGCTGTGTATAGACCCAGGGCCATACTCAATGATATAATAACGGATTTTAAATAGCCGAAGCGTTCCACAACAAGACCTCCAAGGAGGCGGCCCACTGAGAATATACCAAAGAAGAATGCCACATAGAATGAGCCTTCATTTATGTTAATTAATAAAACTTCTTTTAAATAATTGAGAAGCCAGTTGGCTGTTTGAATTTCTGCGGCCACATAAAAGCCCAGTGATGCGCAAAACAGCACAAGCATGACCTTGTTGTCAATGGGACCTTTGCTTTTGCCGCTATGTGTTGACTGGTCTTCTGGCGTCTGGACAAAGGCATAAACAATAAAGCTTAAGAGATAAAGTCCAAAATATGCAATGAAGATGTAACGCCATGATATACCTTCAAAAACCAAATAGCCTGTCACACGCTGGGTGATTGTTGAACCAGCCCCGTAGAAGAAGTGGAGTAGATTCATTAAAAGCCCAAGATAAGTGACTTTTACGAGTGGAATGAGGGTGTTAAGACCAATAGCTATAAAGGCTATACCAATGGTTATAACTACGTATCCCACCATGATATGTGTGAATGATTTTGAAAAGGATGTTATTAAAAAAGCCGTACCAGCGATGGTCATTCCAAGCATTATAATTGATTTTTGGCCCAGTTTTGAGCAAAGAATACTACCAAGATAGGTAGATGCCACGTAAGAAAGGGATCCGAGCAGTAAGAATGTACCAATTGTGGTGTCGGACACGCTGAAAATATCTTTAAAAGAAGGAATTAAAATGCCCTTGGTGCTGTCTGTAATCGCCATAATAAGCATTGAGAAAAATGTGGCGAATATCATATAATTTGTTTTAAATTTAGTCATAAAAAATGTCTCCTATATAGTCATACAGGAAACATAATACTTTGTTTTTAAATGAATTACAATGTGAAATGAAAATTTTCAGTGTCAAATGGCAAAAATAGATATGAATCAGTTTATTTGATAGTGGTTTTATGTTGAAGGGTCAGGCTGTGAGCGGATTAGATATCATTTATTTTGGATCAGTTCTCTTCTTAAAAACAGACACCAAGTATTCCGAAACAGTGACGTACTTATCAACAAGTGAAACAAGCCAGCTCTCCGCATATCTTGGGGGTTGAGGGGTGAGGGGGAACATGTGCTTTATGATAATGTCCTCTTCTATCTTGTTAAGTGTGAAATACATACGGGCATTTTTGAGCGCCTGTTTAGAGTGGGTGAACCCATGCTTTTCAAAGAGTTTTTTCTTTCGTATTTGGCCATCTTTGCGCCAGTCATATATAAAAAAGTCATGGAGAAGACCACCGCGAGCGGCTGATTTATAATCTAGTCTAAGTGTTTTTGCAAGCTTGTATGATAGTACAGAAACCTGGTAGACATGGTGATAGATGTCCTGTTTGTGGTGTCGGAGTGTTTTTAACTTTAAAAACTCAGGATGAGAGAGTATATCCTGTGTGATTTCTTTATGGTTGCTGTTGGCTTGCTTTCCCATGCACGTCCTCCTTTTATATTGATGTGGTACATATACCCTATGGATGAGGAGAATTTCAATAATCATTTATAAAGCCAAACTGGCAGTTGACGACCTTGTGATAACATGAAACACAAGTGGGATGTGACTGTATTAATTTTTGTGTATGACACTGGACCTGTTGAAATAATACAATGTCATGGATTGAAAGATTGAATGCTTAAATGCTTATTTTTCTAAATGTTTTACTTAAAAAATGGTATGAATGTATCAAGAATATATTTTTACCGGGGGTTGGTGGACATGACCGTATACAGTATGCTTTTATATTTTTTCATCTATTCATTTTTAGGGTGGTGTCTTGAAGTGATTTACACATATTTTAAAAGAGGGGAATTAATTAATAGAGGTTTTTTAAAGGCCCCTCTATGTCCTATATATGGATTTGGCATCTTGCTTATTGTGTCTTTGGTGACGGGGATTGAAAGTGTCTTGGGGATGACCAACCATATCCTAGATTTTACTTTGGTTGTCTTTGTCACAACAGGGTTAGAACTTATTACAGGTAGAAGTCTTGAGGTTTTATTTATGACAAAGTGGTGGGACTACAGTTCCAATCCTTTCAATTATAAGGGGTATATTTGCCTTAAATTTTCTCTGCTGTGGGGGCTTATTGGCATGCTTGTATTAAAGACCCTACACCCTTTGGTTATAATGACTGTCAATAAGGTTCCTTTACAGGTAGGCCTTCTTCTTGTGGTGGGGATGACCTTTATGTTTCTAGTGGATATAGCTTTCACCGTCAAGGCATTAATCGACTTTAGGAACTTGCTGTACGAACTTGAAAAAGTTATGAAGGACTACCGACAGGCTAAAGAAAAGCTGCTTACAGAGCTTGAAAACAGAATTCAGGAGCTGGAAGAGCCAGTCACAAAGTTTAGGGCTGAAATCAACAAACTGAACATAGGGGTTCATGCCTCAAAAGATAAGTTCAAGGAAGAGTTTGGAAAATTAGGAGAAGACTTGAGTGGCATTAAGAACCGCTTAAATCATCAGAAGGTGTCACTTCAAAAAAATGAGTTTTTCCCTAATGGAGCCATGCGGGACTTTCTAAACAAGCGCCTAGACTTAGAAAAAAGACTAAAGCGCCCATTTAAAACCAATATCCATGACTTGTATAACCATTTTCATAAATTAACAGGAAAATTGTCTCGTAATCGATTTATAAAATCTTTTCCGGAAATGCAGTCACATAAATTTAAAAGTCAGCTTAGAATGATTCGTGCAAAATCGAAGGAAGAAGAAAAATTGGAACATAAGCATCATGATAAATGAAGTTGAACTCGGTGAAAGAGTGTATATAGAATAACTGGAGGTTTTCTTTTGAATATTCTTCATATAGAAAGAAGCAAGTTAATACGAGAGATGATCCACGATGTTGTTGAAAAACTTGGGCATGATTATTACTGTTCAAATAGCTATAAGGATGCATTTCATATTCTTGATAATGTGGATGTGGATTTTATTGTCACGGGACTCGAATTGGCAGATTCAACAAGTGACACTTTGATGGATGATCTAATGGCATCCAGCCATAAAGATGTGCCTGTTATAGTTCTCACATCAACAGATAATATGGATATTCGTGAAAAGCTATTTGACATGGGTGTTGTGGACTATATAGTCAAAGACACGAAAACAGACTCCAAGCTGAGGACATATATTGAAACATTTCAGTCGCAAGATGAGGTGTTGCAGAGAATAAAAGAAATGTCCATTGCAGTATTAGATGACAGTCTTTTAACCACAGTCATGGTGAAAAATATTTTTGAACTCCATGGTGTGCGAAATGTGGACACCTATGAAAATGCAGAAGATCTTTTTGAATCAAATCAGAGGTATTCTATATATATTCTTGACTTAGTCCTTCCAGGTATGTCGGGGGAGGAAGTGCTTTTGAAACTGCGTCAAAAATCTAGAAACAGTGTGATCATGCTCATGTCTTCTGTTTCTAATTATAAAACAGTGTCTAATATTTTAAACTCTGGAGCAGATGATTTTATTATGAAGCCCTTTGATGCCAGTGTGTTTATGGCTCGAGTCAAAGCTCACTGTAGAAACTATATGCTCCGTAAAGAACTAGAGAAGGCCAATGAAGACCTTGCCATCGCCGCTATTACCGATGGTTTAACGAAGGTTTATAACCATAAGCACATTGTCGGTCTAGTAGAAGACCATGCGAGTCAGGCTGTGGTCAGTCAGGGGGTATTTTCTCTTCTACTTCTTGATATTGATAATTTCAAACACGTGAATGACACTTATGGCCACCAAGTTGGAGATGAGGTCTTGTTTGAATTGGCCCGTTGCATGGAACAAACGCTTAATGAGCGTGGGATAGTCGGTCGATACGGTGGTGAAGAGTTCTTAGTGGTTCTTCCTGATGTCACTTTACTAGAGGCTAAAGAGATAGGTCATGATATTCGAAAAGCAATTGAAGCTTTAAGGTTTTCTGAAGACTCTTTAAAAGTAACCATAAGCGGTGGTGGTGTCACTTTTAATGGACAAAGTCAAGATACTACAGACGCTTCCTGTCTTATAAATGAAGCCGATGAGAAATTGTATGAAGCAAAGATGAGTGGAAAAAACAAAATTCATTATAGTGAAGGACAAGTGTCTCTTCGTGAGAACAGCACATAGATCGATTAACTTTCGGTGGTCATTACCAGTGCAGACCCAGTGCACCTGAAAATGTTATAGGCATATATTAGGGGACAAGGCGTCGCTTAAGCATATCATCACGAAGACGGTGTTTGGGGCTCAAGTAGCAGGAAAGTTTATAAAACCGCTGGGAAAGGCTTAGGTGGTTTTATAAGCTTTTTTGTGATGATATTAATATATTTTTCTACAGGACACGAATTTCGTTTAGAAATAGAATGGCATTCGTGTTAATTTGACTAGGTTTATGAAAATGGGATCAATGTGACAAATATGAATGTCTTGTAAACAATTGGTGAATATAATTGAAATATAGGTACAAAGACTTGAAAAATAAGATAAAAGTGATATTCTAAAATTAAGAATTAGCACTCAACAACTTAGACTGCTAACAAAAGATGAGGTGAATATTGAATGGATATGAATAAGTTGACAAAGGGCTCTGCGGAGGGCCTAAACCGCGCTCAAATGATCGCTGATGAGTACGGGAACAGTGTGATAGATCCGGAGCATATTCTTCTTGGACTTTTAGACTCGCGAGAAGGCCTTGTATCTCAGATTATTGCGAGAATGGCAGATGGATCCAATCAAGTAATGTATGAAACCCTTGTTAAAGAAGTTACAAGTTTAATTGAGAAAAAGCCCAAGGTTGCCGGAACACAACAAGTATATTTGTCATCGGTCAGCAATAAAGTGCTCATGAAGGCTGAGAAGTTGGCACAAAAAATGAATGACCAGTACGTGAGTGTGGAGCATATATTTATGTCCCTACTGCAAAATAGCGAAGGGGCTCTAAAGGCTTTGTTCAAAAGGCTGGATATTACTGAAGATAAGGTTATGGTTATACTGAAAGATATACGAGGCAATCAAAGGGTGACATCAAGTGATCCTGAATCCACATATGATGTTCTTTCTAAGTATGGCTCTGATTTGGTTGAGCTTGCAAAGACAAATAAGCTGGATCCTGTGATTGGACGAGATGAGGAAATTAGAAGAACCATTCAGATTTTATCTCGTAAAACTAAGAATAATCCAGTTCTCATTGGTGAACCCGGGGTTGGAAAAACTGCCATTGCTGAAGGACTAGCCCACCGAATTGTTAAGGGGGATGTCCCAGAGAGTTTGAAAGAAAAACGTATATTTGCCCTTGATATGGGGGCCTTGATTGCGGGCGCAAAATTTAGAGGTGAATTTGAAGAACGCTTAAAGGCTGTTCTTGAGGAAATTAAAAAAAGTGATGGAAAGATTCTACTGTTTATTGATGAACTTCATAATATAGTGGGTGCCGGTAAAACAGAAGGGGCAATGGATGCAGGCAACATGTTAAAGCCTATGCTTGCCCGTGGAGAGCTTTTTTGCATAGGAGCAACGACCCTTTCGGAGTATAAAAAATATATTGAAAAGGACTCGGCTCTGGAAAGACGTTTCCAACCGGTAAAAGTGGATGAGCCTTCTGTGGAAAGCACAATAACGATTTTACGTGGTTTGAGGGAGCGTTATGAGCTCTACCACAAGGTCAATATTAGTGATCATGCGCTAATACAGGCGGCTATGTTATCTGACCGCTACATTGCAGATCGCTTCTTGCCTGACAAGGCGATAGACCTTGTAGACGAAGCGTGTGCGCTTATCAAAACGGAAATGGAGTCCATGCCTACTGAGATGGATGAAATATCACGACGTATTATGACAATGGAAATAGAAGAAGCTGCTCTTAAAAAGGAAAAGGATGATTTTTCAAAAACCCGTCTTGAGGCCTTGCAAAAGGATTTAGCAGAACTCAGAGACATGTTCAAGAGTAAAAAGTCAAAGTGGGACCTTGAAAAGCGGTCTGTTGATAAAATCAGTGCCCTTAAAGAGGACATTGACAAAGTCACCCATGAGATTGAGATGGCCGAGCGGTCATATGACCTTGACCGAGCGGCGGAGCTCAAGTATGGAAAGAAACCTGAACTTGAAAAAGAGTTGCAGGCCCTTTTGGATGCACCATCTTCTAATAACAATGACAGCAAGCTTATTCGTGAAACTGTTACGGCAGAGGAAATTGCAGGCATTGTGTCTAGATGGACGGGGATTCCGCTTGAAAAACTCGTGGAAGGCGAAAGGGAAAAACTCCTTCACTTAGACAAAGAGCTTCACAAGCGGGTGATTGGACAAGATGAAGCTGTTCAGAAGGTTACCGATGCAATTATTCGGTCAAGAGCAGGCATAAAAGACCCATCAAAACCGATTGGATCTTTCTTGTTCCTTGGTCCAACCGGTGTCGGAAAGACAGAACTCGCCAAATCTCTGGCAGAAGTATTATTTGACAGTGAAGCCAATATGATTCGGATTGATATGAGTGAGTACATGGAAAGACACTCTGTGGCCCGTATGATTGGTGCGCCTCCTGGATATGTAGGTTTCGAAGAAGGCGGTCAGCTGACTGAGGCTGTAAGGCGACAACCCTATAGTGTTATACTTTTTGATGAGGTTGAAAAGGCCCATCACGATGTGTTCAATGTCTTGCTTCAAGTGCTAGATGATGGACGTATCACGGATGCTCAAGGTCGTACAGTCGACTTTAAGAATACCATTATCATTATGACTTCGAATATTGGATCGGAGCTTTTGTTAAAGGATGTAGGTCAAGATGGGCTTATAAGTGAAAAAACTAAGGCTTCTATTCAGGCTTTGCTCCATGGTCACTTCAGACCGGAATTCTTGAACAGGCTGGATGAGATTGTGTTCTATACACCTTTAGCAAAACATGAAGTTAAGGATATAATTGACTTACTTGTTGTGGATATTGAGCGAAGGCTGGAAGATCGACACATCAGTCTGGAGTTGACAGAAGCTGCAAAAGATCTGATTATTGAATCATCATACGATGTTCATTTCGGCGCAAGGCCACTGAAGCGCTACCTTCAGCAAAAGTTAGAAACCATGCTTGGACGAGAAATCATTAAAGGTCACGTAAAGGATCAAGATGATCTTGTTGTTGATGTAGAGGATGGCGCGTTGAGCATTCGAATCAAGTGATTAATATCTCAAACTGTGACGATTAACACAGTGTATCGCTACGTTTTGATATAGACTAAACTTAGAAAAGGTTGTAAGTGCCTTATCGTTAATAAATGACTGACTTGACTCAAAGTCAGTCATTTATCATAATACGAGAGGCTCAGACCTAAATTTTAATGTCAATGAAAAACCACAATTTAAGGACAAGATAGTGCTAAAAATAATGTGCAAGGTTTAAAGATAGTTCGTGGGATTTAAGTAAGGCCTAAAGCCAAATGCAAAGTTTAAAGACAAAGTCAAAGTCAAGATCAAAGTCAAGATCAAAGTCAAGATCAAAGTCAAGATCAAAGTCAAGATCAAAGTCAAGATCAAAGGCAAAGTCAAATGCAAAGTCAAAAGGCAAAGTCAAAAGGCAAAGACAAAGTCAAAGACAAAAGGCCAAAGGCAAAGACAAAGGCAAAGGCAAAGACAAAGTCAAGATCAAAGTCAAAGTCAAAGTCAAAGTCAAATGCAAAGTCAATGTCAAATGCAAAGTCAAAAGGCAAAGTCAAAAGGCAAGATCAAAGATAAAGTCAAGATCAAAGATAAAGTCAAGATCAAAGTCAAAGTCAAAGGCAAAGACAAAGACAAAGACAAAGATAAAGACAAAGGCAAAGATAAAGACAAAGACAAAGATAAAGACAAAGGCAAAGATAAAGACAAAGACAAAGACAAAGGCAAAGACAAAAGCAAAAATCTAAAGCAAAAGAAAAGACAAAAGCCAGAGTTAAAGCTTAAATTCTAACATAAAAACAAATCGAAAATCAAAGATTATAGATTGAGTCTAAACTGATGACTTAGAGAATAGATATAAATCAGATTTAAAGTCATAACACAAGAGCCTAAAACTATAGGCCCTGATGCTAGACTCAATGTAAAATTCAATAGTGATTTAAGATGGACCATGCAAATCATCTTTAGATACAGGTTTTTCAACCAGTAGATAGGATCAATAACGGAGATATATAATGAAAATTGCAGTGATTGTAAATGAAGATACAGCTATGCGCTGTACGGGGGCTGGGTGCCTAAAAGCTTTCATTAATAAAGTGGATGCCTTTGGCGATTATCCTGAAGAAACTGAATTAGTTGGATTCACACATTCTGGTGGAGATTTAGAGCGAAAAATTGAACGCTTTAAGAAAAACGATGTCGATACCATTCACTTATCAAGTTGCATGCGATCAAAGCATGATGATTACGTGAGACTTGGACAGGCCCTTTCTAAAGACTTCAATGTTATTGGATACACCCATGGAGGACTAGAAGGGAAAACGCGTCCAACACTTCGGATAAAAAAGGGTGAACTGAAGTTTTGAAATGAAAAGCATCATTGATATAGACAGCCTCTTAAGATAAAACTAATTCTTAAAAGATTGCGTGTGTAAGGAGTCTATTTCAACAATAAAATACACAGAAAAGGAGCTGCTATAAATAGGATGTTTACCTATTATAGCAGCTCCTTTTGATTTTAGAAATTACGCATTTTGATCGCTATTGTTCATTTGGCTCATAAAAGCTAGGGCCATTTCAATGCCTTTTACAAGCTCCTCTTCAACGAGCTTCATACACTCTTCCGCTTTTTCTGATGTTACCGTAATTCTGCAACTGGTCTTACCAACTTCCATTTGTATAAAATCATCTGCTAAAACCTTTTGTGCAGCACCTTTAAGCATTTTTCGAGTTTCCTGGTCTTTAAGGTATTCAGCCAAATGAGGCTGACCTGTAATAACTATTCGACGCTCTTCATCAAGGGCAATTGATTTAATAAACATACTCATTTCCATATTCATTCGTCCTTTCATATGATGTGATCTAATTATGTCATCTGATGCATTTGTCTATTTTTTATTCAACCTTTACAGGTTCAGATGGTTCATAACCATTTAATTCTACAGTTAGCTTTTCCATGATAACGGGCTGTGTGGGTTTATCTCCAAGACCAGTTTCTACTTGTGCGATCTTGTCAACATAGTCATAGCCTTCAATAACTTTACCAAAGGCTGCATACGCGCCATCGAGATGTGATGAGGTCTTATGCATTATGAAAAACTGTGACCCTGCACTATTGGGATTATTGGTTCTTGCCATAGAAATAACACCAGGTGTATGCTTAATGTTATTTTCAAATCCATTATCTGTGAATTCACCAGTAATAGCATATCCCGGACCACCTGCACCGGTTCCATCAGGATCTCCACCCTGAATCATAAAGCCTTTTATAATTCTGTGGAATGTTACGCCATCATAATAACCTGAATTTGCCAGAGATATGAAATTGTTGACTGTGTTCGGTGCAACTTCTGGATAGAGCTCAATTTTTAAATCACCGTAATCAGCAATTGTCATTGTCACCACGGGATGATCAAGGTCGGGGTTTGGGAGCCCAGCTGTACTTGTTGTTTCTTCTGAATTGCTATTTTTTGTCTCAGTTGATTGTTCTGATGCCGATGTATCTTGAACAGAGTCTGAGTCGCTTGTTTCGACTGCAGCAGTGCATCCTGTAACCAAAACACCTGTCAGAGCAACCATTAAAGCGATTAATAGTGAGATTTTTTTACTCATATTCTTCCTCCTGTATCAATTGTGTTCTACATCAGGATAGCAAAGAAATGTTAATAAATCTTGAATATCCTGCTAAATAGACTTGATATTTTTTTAATACAAAGATTCAACAGTGTATTTCATAATGAGATCTTTGTGGTATGGGTGTCTACTTAGAAGATCTTCTCTTTTAAAGACTTTTAGGTCGTCTATGTCAAAGCCCGGCGAGATCATTGTTCCGATAAGTGTATATTTACTCGTGCTGGCTTCGATGGCAATAGCATAATTTTTAGGTATTTGAATTTGGGGGTCATTCTCTTTTTCAATATCAATACCTAGGGTTTTAATATGTATGTCTCCTTCGGGAGAGATCATATAGAACTTAATGGGATCACCATCATGAAAATACCAGACCGATTCGGACCTCAATGTATGGAAAGTCATGATCATATTGGGTTCAAAAAGCATGTATTCACTTGTCCACAGTTTACGCTCTGATGAAGATACACCTGGGATATCATGGCGAATATACTTCTCATTCGATACAAAAGGTCGTGTATAGAATCCACCTTCTGGATGGGGAACCATGTCTAATTTTTCAATCCAGTCTCTTGCTGTTGTCAAACTGTTCAGCTCCTTTCAATACTCGTTTACTATTATAGCATCAAGGAGGGAGAAGCGCAGATAAATTTAATGACTAAAATACAAAATTTTACAATAAAGTATGATTATGTTATGATCTGTGTAAAATTATGTAATTATGAGTGGTGTATATGCTGGGGAAATCAAAATGATGCTATCTTTTATGGAGGTGTAAAATGTCAATTTTTCATTTAGGGCGACCATATTTCAGCGAGGACTTTTTGTCCATGGATCAGTCAAACCTGACAAATTCGAGTTTTGGTGTTTGCTGTGGCAAGGAAAAGGACTTATATAGGCTGGATACCTTTGAGACGTGTACTTGGTATATACAAGAACGTAGTGGCTGGGAGGGGTATATCAACCATTCTTTAATTGGTGATATAGATGAATTAAAAGAAGCTCCTTTTAATCATAGAGAAAAGTATGCAAAAGAAATTGAGCTTTTTCATATGCACATGCAACGTAAAGGGATGAGTACAAAAACCATTACTGTTTATAAGAAGCATATCGATAGGTATTTAAAAATTGTTGGTAGGAAGGATCCCCTTGATATGAACGTGGCCAGTGATTATATCTATGATCTTATTGCCATTCAAGAACTTTCGCATAGCTTTGTGAATCAGGCTATATCAGCAGTTAAACTTTTTTTCAAAGTTCATAGACCAGGGCTCTATATAAATCATAAAATGATACGTCCTAGGGGCGATCGAACATTGCCTAAGGTGCTGAGTCAATCGGACGTTGCCAAAATACTTAATGCTCATGAAAATAAGAAACACAAGGCTATCTTGTATTTGACTTACAGTGCTGGGTTAAGGGTGAGCGAAGTGTGCGCTCTAAAACCAGAGCATATTGATGGAGATAGAATGATGATTACGGTCAAGGCTGGGAAAGGAAGAAAAGATCGGTATACGCTGTTGTCAAGAAAAGCCCTTGAAATGCTTCGAGACTACTATGTAGAATACAAGCCAAGTGTCTGGCTATTTGAAGGGGCCAAAGCAGAGATGCCGATTACAGTTCGCAGTGTGCAGCGTATTTTTAAGAGGGCTTGCGAGAAAGCAAATGTTAAAAAGAATGTGAGCATACATTCACTAAGACACTCCTTTGCGACCCACCTGTTGGAAGCGGGTACAGATTTAAGGTACATACAGGAATTACTTGGTCATAAATCACCAAAGACAACTCAAGTATATACTCATGTTAGTAATACGGCTCTACAGGCCATTGTGAATCCACTTGATCGACTTGGATTATAATAGATGTCGGTCTTTACATTTTACTCATTCTGAAGGTTTTTAATATTATACTGTAACCCCTTATTTGTGTAATGCTGATTTCTTGTAAAATGACAATAACCCATGTGTATGTCCAAGTTTTTTTATTTAAGTATTTGGAGAATATGTATTCGTATCTGAACTATTTTACACATATTTTCTTGGATTTGAAAAAATGCTATAGTATGATCTTGTTTTTTAGTCCTTTTTAGTGAATTGATTTTGGGATGAATTTTGATTTTAAGTCTATGTATTGTGCCTTGCTGTAAATTGGTGTAAAAGAACGCTCTCATCGATTCATGTCTATTTAGGTAGACGTTGTTCTTCACGGCATGGAGAATTTAATCTTAGTGATAATAACTGATTGAGTTCTAGTTTTGTTGATTGCATCTTGGATTACAAGACGTGGGTATTAAATTATATTCTATTTGATGATTTGAGTATAAGAAAGTATATTTTTGTAAACCAACTAGGATACTTTTAAAATTTTAATGATGAGGTTATAAACAGGTTAAAATGATATTAGCAATAGTGTATAATTTATACATATAATGAGAAATATTCCCGACATACGTAAATTACAAAGATATTTTAGTATAGACGACACAGGACTTTTTTACTTAGTCGTATATTAGGTAAGTATGACTGTTTTAATGACTGGCGGGAATAGGTTAGTTAGTTGGCATTATCTACGTTCAAGTTTAAGCAGTTAGTTTAATTGGCACGCTAATGCTGGTATAGGCTGTGCATTAACGCCTTCCTATGGTTATGGGTTCATTATTTTGCATTAGAGCCTTGTTCTTTCAAACAAAATTCAGCGCTTTGAATACGTCTAGGGATTAATGTTTATCTGACTGCATTTCACTTAATAAGTAAGTGCTTGCAACGAACTAAGTTGGTATATGAGTTCATCGTACTCATTAATATAAACTGAAGGCTCCAAGGTTTTCGTCCTTCAAATTGCATCTATGTTTGTTGGGCCTTCATATACATTTGGCTTTATACTTCGGCCATATTGTTAGCTTCAATTTCATAATTAAAGAGTTTAGGTGAATTAGTATAATTCTTGTTTTACTTTAGGCCTTACATCTAGCATCGAATGACTAGTTTTCTATATGCAACTTGAAATCGAAAATCGCCTCATACGAAAAGAGAGCAAGCACTGGTCATCGTAGAGAACACTCTAAAGTAGCGCTGAATTCAGTTTGAACAAGCCTGGCTGTGAATGTACAGATAATACTTTTAAATTTGAACGGCTGAAGTAAGGTTAGAATTTTACAGTGCCAATTATTTGTGACTTTCGTACACAGCTCCATATTTACTATGGGGGTTGGTTTCCTTGAATGAAAGTATTTTAGACTTGGCGCATCACATTAAATAGGAAGTGGTAATATTCCGCTGAGAAGTGTCCAAGACATTTACGTTCTAGGTATTTGAATGTAATTCGACATCTCATTAAATGAGTCTGTTGGTTTACTATACTTCAATGCATCATTTAGGCAACGCCATCTAACACAGTGGTTCCAGACATTCCCCTTGTATTATACGAATTGGGGAATTTTTAATTGGTCTCTTATGTTAAAATATAGAAGAGTATATATAAAGTGGGGAACGATCTTGAACCATGGGAACGTTATTTGAAATGCGAATGCTAGTTAAAAATGTAAATAAAGTATTCAGCAAAGAAATCATATTGGTTTGAAACAGTCGAACGTTAGGAGTGAATATGACTAAGAAAAGTATATCTGCAATAGTTTTAATTGTTGTTGTCACTATTTTGTGTAGTTGTTCCAAAAGCGACAGTATTGATTCTCAATTGACATCTGAAAAATCTAGCAGTTTTGATGGTCCTACAAGAGAAGAGCAGTGGTCTGAAGATATTGAAATCCTATCTAGTAGTTTAAAGAGTATACATAAGGGACTATATGACAATATAAGTGAGGAAAAGTTCAACTCTGAAATGGAATTTCTTAAAAGCAATATAAGCAATTTAGACGATCAAGAGATGACCATTAAAATAATGAAACTGATAGCAGGTATTGGCGATGGTCATACATATGTTATGTACTTAGATTTTCTAGGGGAAAGTGTATTACCAATAAAGTTTGCGTGGAAAAATGAAAAATTATTATGTGTTAATGCTACACCAAGATATTCAAATATGCTGCATAGTGAAATTGTTTCAATCAATGGGAAGCCAGTTGATGAAATATTTACTGAGTTAATGTCACTTGCTTCCGGTGAAAATGATTATCGGAGGACATATATTGCACTTGGACTGGTAAGACTTCCATCAGTCTATGAGTATCTCAAGCAAACCGCTAATGGCGATTCAATCAATTTTACATACAAAAAGAAAGATGTTGAAGAAACAATGTTAGTTGATTCTGTTCTCTACAAAGAAGATCAAGAAAGTAAATATATTCTTGATAATAGGATTAACAGTATTACAAGTCCCTTGGATTCGTTACTTGAGAATCCATATAGCTATGAATACGATGAAGATAATAAGATTATGGTACTTAGATATGATCAATGTTTTGACTATGACAGTACATTTAGAGAGTTTAATCTAGAATTTTGGAAAGCAGTTGAGCAAAATGAAGTAGAAAAAATTGTAGTAGATTTGCGGTATAACTCAGGTGGTGATTCTGAACTATTTAACCCATTTAGAATTATGTTGAATAGGAATAAAGAGTTTGATAATCCTGACAAGCTATATGTACTAATTGGAAACAGGACATTTTCATCTGCAAATATGACTGCTATCAAAATGGAAAAACTAACTAATGCTACTTTGATTGGTGAGCCAACAGGAAATGCTCCTAATCATTATTCTGATCCGCACGGGAGAAATTATATCACATTGCCTAACAGTGGAATAAGATTTAGATGTACTGACACTTTCTTTGAATTGTATCCTGATTATAAGTATAGTTATTTAATGCCTGACAAATTAGTCAAAGTAAAAATAGATGATTATGTAACTGGTACAGATTCATGTTATGAATACATACTAGAACAAGGCATTAAGCAATGAGTTTGTTAGTATTAAACTCGTTCTGTGAGATGAAAACGCATTAGCACATCAAATAACACAGCGGTGTCCCGCCATTCGCCTTGTGGTGACGAAGTTAATGCAATTACCAAACATGTTGCTGTGACATAGCTGAATGTGTTGCAATAGCTGGGCGAACGAGCGTGAACCGTGGGAACGTTAGGTGAAAGATTTAATGCAGAATATTGAGAAGTATTAGTTAGGAGAAAAAATGAGTAATTGGTTCGTAGTGGTATTGGCAGTGATCTTTGCTATAGGAGGTTTTGATGATTCATCACAGCATAACGTAATTGAGGAATCTGTAATAACAGTTAACCAAGAAAAAATTGAGACACAATCGGACTTGAATGTTGATTATGAGCTATTAGAATATGGTGATTTAGAGGAATATCTTAGTTATGAGTTTGATGAATATAATGAAGCGCAAGTAATCGAGTATATAGAGGATCTTAACAGTAAAATGAACAACTGTGCAATTTCATATAAAAGTGAATACTCAAATGAGAAATATCTCATCTTTGAGATGGATGAAATCGAGACAACAGGATGTGAGCAAATGTTCGCAATTGCATGGGAAGTTGGTAACAAAGGAGGCGGCTTTATTCTTGAACCGTGGATTGCAATGATTGATGGTTTTGTTTATCAGGACGTCCTAGTTGTTGATTATGGAACTGGTGGAGATCGAGGAAAGATACTTTATGACCTGAGTGAGTTAAGAGAAAACATCTATATGGATTCGTTGTCCGTTACAAGTCAACCGGTAAGTATAAAAAATACACCATGGTTACTGTATCAAGCTGTTCCGATAGATTATGATTGTGATGTTTTAGTTTCGCCTCAAAGTGAAATTCATATGTATAATTTACTTACGAAAATGACCGTAATTATACGTAAAGCGTTTGGAAATACAATGTGGACAATTAACTATGATGAAGAGAATTACAATGAGTTTGGTGTTATTAAGTGGACACAAGAAGAAGACAATAACATTGAGAGAGAAATTGTTGAAACAATTGATTATGACAATCAGGAGTATAGATCAATATTAGAAAATCAGATACCACTAAAGGACAAGATTCAGTATTTTGCTTTTGAGAATGCGGACTATGGTGATCCTTACTGTGTACCTATATATAGAATAGAAAGTGACTATTTATGCGTGTATGATCTACCAATGTACGATGGTGTAGGATCAATTGTCGATAATTGGGAGGATCTCGGCTTACCAGAGGATACAAAAGCTGTAATTGAAATTGAGTCAGAAAAAGGCAACACATATATTTACTCATTCATACATGATAATAATGTTGTATTTAGTGAGCGTTTAGTCATTGACAATCGGCTCAAATATGATAATGTACTAACAGTTTTTGAAGAGCATTAAATCCTACACCTAACACAGCGGTGTCCCGCCATTCGCCTTGTAGTGACGAGGTCTTGGAATGTTCTGAATTGAATGGTTTTGACGAAGCTGAAAGTGTTGAAATAGAGGGCGAACGAGCGTGAACCGTGGGAACGTTATAAGAAAGTGGCTAACTTAGCTAATAATTATAACGAAATTGTACTTTTAGTGAGTAGTACAATGTAATCGGTTATTTGCACAATAATCATCATGTTCAATGCTGAATAGTATGAAAATTTTGTAAAAGAACTGTGTTTGATTGTGAAGGTGACATAGGTTTGATCGAGGGTACAAAACTGGGAGTTGATTAATATAAAATGAAAATTATCCCATCCGAGAATCCAGTTTAATAACAATGTAATAATAAGTAAGTATAGCAGCATAGAGAGAAAACCAAATGATGTAATTTATTAAACGGAGGCACAATTATGGCATCTAGTATCATGCATTTAGCAGTGGCAAATGAAATATCAAAAGTATATAGACCTAATGCTGGTAGGTTTAATCTAGGAAACTTACTTCCGGATATATTGGCTAAGAATAAGAGCGATAAAAATAATACACATTTTAGAATTGAAAAAGAGCCATATGAGTTTTCTACTGCTAGTTATTATCAATATTATGATTATCATAAATTTATTGAACAATATAAGACACAATTGGATGATGACTTATATTTGGGTTATTTGTCACATATAATCACAGATGAAATTTGGATTCAAAGAGTTTATATTAAATATATGCGTGATGAGAAACGAAGAAAAAGAGTTGAGCTACAAAAAAATTACTATCACGATTATGATATTTTAAATGAACTAATAATAAAAAAATACGTAACTATTCAGTCACAGCTTTAAGAAAATCCATTGATTGACCTTTTAAAGCAGATTTAATCGCAGTATATGAATTGATACCATGCTTAGCCATAGTTCCTAGATAAGACATAATTCTTACAAAAGTATCTGCACCTTCTTTGGTTCTGAAAGTTCCTGATACCTTTTGTTTCACTTTAATCATTCGGACATCACGCTCTGCTTGGTTATTATCAAAGGGAACATTGAAGTCATTTATAAATAGACAGACTTCCCCCTTGTGGGATGCAAAGCGTTCAATCAAAGCTCTGATTTTACCTTTTTTATGGCGACCACGTTTACCTTTAGGTTTATCAGGTATTGGATTCGCCTTTATGGCTTCTTCTACGATGGCATCGTATTTTGAATTGAAATATTTCAATTGATACTCGCTTAAAGTTGTATAACCATCATTCTTTAAGGTATCCTTTAGATTTTTCATCTCAAGAAGCAGATTGATCATATTTTCAGCCCATATCTGTTCTGGATAATTTTCTATTACACCAGTCAGTTCCCTTAATAGGTGTGCATTGCAGATTCCATGATCAACGTTTTTATATGTAAAATACGGTTTCCAAAAGTCATGTATCGCTATACCTTTAAACTCAGGGAGGATACCACTTGAGTCCATCCCTATTGATCCCCGCTTTTCTTCTACTGTCAAATAAGTGAAGTGGGTATTTGAAGCATTATGAACCCAGTGAAGTTTTTTATCTACACGTAAACCTGTTTCATCAAAATGAGCAAGATCTAGTGACTTGACCTTGTCACGAATAAGATTTACGGTATCTTCTAGTTTTTCACTTACATTGGTAACCATAGAATGAATTGTACCTGTACTAATGGGCAGATTGAATACTGCGCTTAAAATATCATGAGTACGTTTGATGCCTACCATACCAGCAGTATTTAGTGTAACAGCAAGCGCTTTCAAATTGTCACCATACTGAACACGCCCTTTGATAGACTCTGGAAACACACCAGATATGACTTCATTGTTTCTATAGGAACATTCACATGTCATTACCTGATGAGCTGTAACCTTTGTATCAATAATGATATCGATATTATATCTAGTTTCAGAAACCTGACATGCATCACACTGTTTTTTAAACGGACAGTTATTACATTCTTTCGGAAAATGCTGTACTGTTTCATCAGGAGTTTTCATAAGTTTAAGTCCGTTGCCTTTGTGCCCTTTCTGAGCACCGGCAGATTTGCCGGAAGGCTTGCGTAAACTCTTTGGTTTAGGTTTTTTAAGCCCATCGCTTGAAGGAGGTTTAGAACTGTTATTGCTGTTTTTATTGAGGCTTTCCTTCAAGGTCTTGATGGTTTCTGCTTGCTCAGCATTAGTGGCTATCAGACTATTAATAATATCAGTTTGATTGTTGATTGTGTCAGTTTGATTGTTGATTGTGTCAGTTTGATTGTTGATTGTGTCAGTTTGATTGTTGATTGTGTCGGTTTGATTGTTGATTGTGTCGGTTTGATTGTTGATTGTCGTCGTTAAAGATTCAACAGCAGCGGTAAGTGTGTTAATTTTATCCATTAGCTCTTTAGTTGTTTTTGAAGAAAAATCGTTATTCATGCTGCTATCTCCTCTCTTTTTTTAGCTACTTATATTATAGCATAAAATGAGGTTAAAATCCAGTATTTTCAATAGTTACAACTGGATTTTAAAAGAAAAAAACAGGCTATTTTTCTTTGCGGAGCAGAGTATAAAAGTACGAAAATCCAATAGTAAATATCCTAGATATTTTCACCTGTCTGAATAGTTACAAAAATACAATTTAAATGTTTCAGAAATTGTTTCTCGTATGGATCAAATAAATGATTTGGAAAAAGTAGAGGAACTGGATATAACATGCTTGTATAAAGCATTTAATTCTCTAATAGAATACTCCAATAGAAGTTACAAAGGAGATAAACTGGAAATGTTTAATGAAAAAGAAATAATTAAGTTTATAGAGATTGCATCGACTGAAATTGGAAAAGTTATAGATGAAAATGGATTGAGGTAATTTTATATGCCAAATTGTATATAATACAAAGAGTAAAACTCTACAGTATTGATTCAAAATAACGAAATCTATACGAAACTTTTGTTGTAAAAATCGTTATCCACCATCTTATAACACAGCGGTTCAAGAACATGCCATTTTGGTCATCCAGAGTGGAATTTTTATAAATAGAATATGGTAAAATATAGCTTAGAAGTAATAAGAAGAGTGGCACGTCATGAACCGTGGGAACGTTAGATAACACATAAAAATCAGCTAATACTAGCAAAAATAGCTATTATTGTAGCGGTAATAAATCAAGTCGAATTTCTGTATCAGTGATATAAAACAAGGAGTTTTGTCTATGATCTTGAGTGTCAGTAGGAGAACGGACATACCGGCTTTTTATGTTGAATGGCTAATTAATAGATTTGAGTCAGGGTATGTATTAGTGCGAAATCCGTTTAATAGTAATATGCTATCAAAAATTGAGTTAAATAAAAGAACCATTGATTGCATAGTGTTCTGGACAAAAAATCCTAAGCCACTAATTGAAAGATTAGATTATTTTGAGTCCTACAATTACTATTTTCAAATTACAATAAATCCATATGATCTTAAACTTGAAAAAGGCATACCAGCTAAAAGGGAAATAATTGAATCAGTCAAAAATCTATCTGACAGGATTGGTAAAGAGAGAATTATATGGCGTTATGATCCCATTTTTTTCACAGATGTTATTGATATGGCATACCATGAAAAGTGGTTTTCATATCTTGCAGATAAACTTGGGGAGTATATAGATCATTGTGTAATTAGCATAATAGATGATTACAAAAAGAATAGGCGCGAGTTTAGAGATATAGGAATTAGAATACCTAGCGATGTTGAAGCTAAGAAATTAATAAAGAAGTTGAGCAATATTGGCGAAGCTAAGAGTATAAAAATCCAAATGTGTGCAGAATCATTCGAGGTAGAAAATATAGGTCGTTCAAAATGTATCAATGACGAACTTATTCAAAAAATAACTGGCAAAAAAGTGATTGCAAAAGAAGATCAGAATCAACGTGAAAAATGTAACTGTATAGAAAGTGTGGATATAGGAGAGTATAATACTTGTCTAAATGGTTGTGTATATTGTTATGCAAATTATAGTGAAAAAAGTATTATTGATAAAGTAAAGAAGCATGATCCTAATTCGCCACTATTAATAGGTAATATTACTGGTAAAGAAAAAATTGTTGTGAGAAAGAATAAATGTATTTTTGACGAAACACTTACTTTGATCGATTTTTAAGCGTCATCTAACACAGCGGTGTCCCGCCATTCGCCTGGTGGTGAATAAGTTTAGGAATGTTCCGCAGTGAAATGTTTATACGACATTGAATATGTTGCAATGAGAAGGCGAACGAGCGTGAACCGTGGGAACGTTATGAGAAATACTTTCCTAGTTTATAGTACGTTAATATTATTGGAGGATGCAATGACATGAAGCCTAGAAGAATCAAAATGACTTCTTTAATTGGGATTGCAATTATGCTAGTTTTAATAACAGCTAAATATGGTTTAATCATCAATGATTATAAAGAGGCAAAGTATGAGTTGGGTTTTAGTAATTGGACAAGATCTATGCATCCTTTCTATAGCTCAACTGAAACAATTGACTTCATTGTAGATGGAAGTCAGGACGTTGTATTAAAGACATGGTGGGAAGGACTATCTGGTGACGTTGAGCTTATGTTGTGTGACGAAGCTGAAAATGAAATATTTAAATTGAAAAGTAAGAAAGAACATAATAGTCGTATAATAGCCTTAGAAAATGGGAAGTACAAGCTTAGTGTTACACAAGATAGGTTTACAGGAGCTGTAGCGATTGGTTATGAGAATGTGACTCGAGTAATTAAACTTGATGATCAATATTACACATTTGCAAAGCGTAAGCCTGACAAAGGATTTAATTGGGATTACATATTGTATGTACCAGAACATGTAAAGTACAATAAGCTACTTGTATCTCCAAATAACTCTGGTATTGTATCCGATAACTATGACATCCATATAGAAAAGGCAAAGTCCTTAATAAAATTTAAATCAGAATTAGCAGAGAAACTTGGAGTGCCCTTATTAGTTCCAATATTTCCGCGTTCTCGAAAAGATGAGGGTATATATACACATGCACTTGATCGAAATAGTATTTATACAGTACTTGAGGAAATAAAACGGTTGGATTATCAATTGATTAGTATTATAGAGGATTCTAAAGAGAGGTTAAAAAATAAGGGGATAACAGTAGAAGAGAAAATCCTTATGTCAGGCTTCTCTGCTTCTGGTGATTTTGTTGATCGATTTGTATTTTTGCATCCAGAGATTGTAGAAGCAGCTTCAATTGGTGCTTCAGATACAATAGTGCCTATAGAAAGCTTGAGAGGTCAAAAGCTACCATACCCAATTGGAATATATGATTATGAAAAAATTACTGGCGAAGAATTTGATTTGAAGTCAGTATCATCTGTACGGAAATTAATTTATAAAGGTTCAGACGATGGAGGCGGTTGGCAAACAGTTGAGGAAGAGGGCGTAACGGTTCGCTATATTTGGAAAGACTATTATGAGAAGTATTTACTTCCGATACTGAGAGAGAGATCTATTTTAGATAACGAGTACTCGGTAGATAGTTCGAATCTATCTCAAGATGATTTAAATATGATTAACTTCAAAGCCTTTGATGGAAAAATATTGATTGAGCGATTTAGAGAAATATCTGAAATCTATTCAGAATTAAACATTCATAGAACTGAGTTCAAAATTTATGAGAATATTGAACATACAATTAATGATGAGATAAAGCAGGATGAGTTTGAATTCTTTAAGAATGTCCTCAGTAATTAAGCGCATAAAAAACTAGAAATTTTAGGGCATATATACGTCAAGTACATCTCATAACACAGCGGTGTCCCGCCATTCGCCTAGTGGATACAGAGTTTTTGAATAGTCCGAGGTGAAATGTTTATACGACATTGAATGTCTTGCGATGAGAGGGCGAACGAGCGTGAACCGTGGGAACGTTAGAGGAAATAATTTGCTAGTACTGAGTATTGTTGAAAATTGCGATTTTCTATCGTAATTAGCTTATTTACAGACCTGAGTTGGTGATATATATGGAGAAAGCTATGAAGGAAAAGGTTCTTGAGTTTGGGAAGTATTACTTACGTTTAATTGAAGAAAAAGATGCTGAAGATTATTATAAAAGTGGTTTTGAAGAATTAGATGATGAAGTCAACTATTATACTGGTACAACAGATAATTTCACTAAGGATCAAATCATTACTTACGTAAAAAATATAGTTAAAAATCCAAGTCGATATGATTTTTTAATTTTAAACGAGAGAGAAATTGTTGGCGAAGTGGTTTTAAGTGATATTGAGAAGAAGAATTGTCATTATAGAATTTGTATATTTAGAAAAGAACATTTTTCTAAAGGAATTGGGTTTCATGCAACAGTTAAAGTCTTAGAATTTGCATTTGAAGATTTAGGACTTGAATCTATCGAGTTGGAAGTATTTCCGTTTAACGAAAGAGGCATAGCGCTTTATAAAAAGCTAGGCTTTGAAATAACAGGTGAGATTATTGATGAAGAGGCAGAATCACTATACAAAAAAATATACACAATGAAACTGAAAGTGAATAATTTCCACTATTGAGAGTTTGGTAACTTGCAGCAAAGTTCATCATAATTGATAAAGGGGTATGTGAAACTTTCACTAGCGATAGAATTTTGAAACCGCAAATTACATCCTCTAACACAGCGGTGTCCCGCCATTCGCCTGGTGGTGACGAAGTTTAAGACGGTTACGCAATAAGTGACTGTGACTAAGCTGAAAGTGTTGCAATAGCAGGCGAACGAGCGTGAACCGTGGGAACGTTATGTGAAATTATTCGTGAGCAGTGTATAACAATATTAGTACTATAAAAACTTTATGCTGTATCTCTAAAGATTGACAATATTAGCTCCAAAATTAAAATAAATAGCCTTCAGTAATTTACATATTTCATATGGTTAGTATCCAATCATGAACTATAAAATACCAAATATGATATTTGATTGTAATAACTTATGATTAGGTTTATATTAATATAAGCATTATTCTACTATTTCTTTGCTGGCATATCTAGTTATGTAAAAAAAAGGAGAAGGAGAAAATATGAAAAAATTAATTAGCTTAATCTTAACCCTGACATTAATAATGTCATCAAGTGCCGTTGCTTTTGCTCAGTCCTCAACTAGTGACTTTTATGTTGTAAAAGTTACAGATAAATTTGAAAAAGCGGACCTTGACACAGTTGTTGCGATAATCGATGGAGTTTCAATTACCAAACGAGATATAATTGGTAAAGATAAAATTAAGGTGACGCAAAGTAATAGTGATTTTGTGATGAGGAGTCTTCCCGATGTTTATAGATTACCATCAGCAGCAAAAAATGCAAATGTTGTAAAAACACTAAATGCTCCACGTTTTAGTCAAGTAACTACATATATGTACCTTTCTAGCGATAAAGCTCATGCAATAGCATCAGATTTAGATTTTGATGTTATGAAAGATGGTATTTGGTTCCTTGCTGGCTTCATACCAAAAGTTGGTCCTATAATCACAATAGGCGCATTTTTCGGTACTTGGCGTAATGCAAATTTAGCAAGTGATATTAGATCATATGCAGATAAAGGTGACTCTTGCATAGTAAAAGACATAGAAACGAGTTATGGTAATTTTTCTACTGTACTTTCTTGGGATGGTAAATACGTAGATTTATCTGAAGCTAGTTATGAAAGTTTGACTTCATTTAGCCACGATTAATCCATATATTATATGCCAGCAAGGAAAAGGGGAATAGAATATGAAAAAAATGGTGACATTAAAGATATTACTCTCTTTATTTATAACTTTTTTGTTCTTTGTAATATACAATGAACATACCAGTTTAATAATATTTTATCAATGGCTAGCATTAATATCAGTACTATTGAATTTTACAATTAATAAATATGTTAATTGTAATACAAAATATTTATCTAAAAGGAGAATTACACAAATATCATTCGTGTTAATTTACGTGATTAGTTTACTTATTACTCAAAATGGTTACTACACTACTTTAATACTGCTTTATCAAATTGCATTCTATGAGATAATTAAAAGTAGTAAGGATGAATCAATACAGGTTAGTAACTTTGAAGACCACAGCAAAATACTATCAATACTAATGACTGTATTGGTCTATATTGCTTGTACAACTTCTATACTTGGTTTAGAAAAGTTTTTCCCATATTTCCCTATAATTGCACTAACACTAGCAATGTTATTTGATTTTGAAAGAAGTGCAATGTAGATAGAATAGTTGTAGTTATTATAATATATAAAAACCCTTTTGCAAGAAATCAGTTATAGTGTGAATTTAACTATAAAATATAACTCACGAATAACTTCACATAACATGTCAATTCCCAACACGCCCCTGAATTATACAAAAAGGGGCGTGTTTTATTAGCTTTCGAATGTTAAAATATAGAAGAGTAGATATTAAGTGGGGCGCGATCGGGAATTGCAGGAACGTTATGTGAAAAACTTAACTAACTACTGGATTTTGACAAGGTATTTGCCTTTGTAATGAAGAATAATATGAATAGGAGGTGGATTATGAATTTATCAATAACAGAACAGATGCAATACAGTACCGTTAGAATTGAAGTCCGTTTAAAGAACGGGCAAATATCTACAGGTACTGGCTACTTCTATAAGTTATGTGAAGACAAGGAGCAACATGTCCCTATAGTTGTAACAAATAAACATGTAATAGCCGGTGGTCAAACTGGTATGTTTAAAATGACAACTTCAAATCCGGATAACTCGCCAAATGATAGAAAACACATGGACGTGTTATTAGATGATATTGAAAATAGATTTATAGGACATCCTGATCCAAATATCGATCTTGCCATTTTGCCAATAGCACCAATACTTCATGAAGCTGAAGCAAAGAATGAAAGGTTATTCTATATCCCTATCGGAGCAGATTTATTGCCAACAAAGCAAGATCTCCTAGAGTTCACAGCTGTTGAGGACATTATTATGGTAGGTTATCCTAACGGGATATGGGATAGTGTAAACAATCTACCCGTTTTTAGAAAGGGAATAACAGCTACTCATCCTTCAAAAGATTATAATGGTAAAAAGGAGATCATGATAGATGCAGCATGTTTTCCGGGTTCTAGTGGTTCACCTGTTTTCCTGTGTAATCTAGGCAGTTATCAGATGAAAAATGGAGGAACGGCTATAGGATCAAGAATTAAGTTTTTAGGTACTCTATATGCAGGACCTCAACATACTGCATCAGGCGAAATCCAAGTAGTTAAAGTGCCTACAAAAGATGTACCATTAGCAATTTCCGGAATTCCGAATAATTTGGGTTATGTTATTAAGTCTGAGAAGTTATTGGATTTTGAAGCATTCTTTCCAAAACCAAAAGCATAAGTAAATGTGTAAATAAAGACTATTGCTTGACTATCGTTAAGTTCATCACATAACACAGCAGTTCAAGAACATGCCCTGGACATTTTGTATAAAGGGCGTGTTTTTCTGTATTAAGATGTTAAAATATAGTAGATAATATATATTAAGGGCACGTCGTGAACCGTGGGAACGTTATAAGGCAGAAATGACTGGTTAGAGCGGTTAGAGACATGTGCGTTAAGAATTAACTTATCGCTACTTTTCGTTAAGTCTACGGGATTTTATCACAGTGTGTAGCTTTGAATAGAGTACACCAGTAATCTGACAGGGTGTGGTTTTACAAAATGTCATTCACTGAATGAAACAAATTACAGTCTGAATTTTAGTAGAAACATGTCACGATCTTATAACGAAAAGAAGCTCAACTGCTTTGCTTGATCGGGGAAATTTTTAATGTGGTCTCTAAGTACAATTCGTGTCCTCAACGGTATTGCTAGAACAGAGTCGCAAAGCAGCATGGTTAATAAAGCGAATGAATAAAAGGACGTCATTGTCCGCCATATAACAGAGCAGTTCCCAGCACTAAACCCAGTCACCCTTTTTGCGAGGGTCCTTTTTATGTGGCGTGATGGAAGGAAATGGTGAATGAAGCTAGAATAGTTAATAGTGCGAGTGCAAAAAAGTCGCCAGGGACGCGCCGCGAACTGTCCAGGCGTTATGTAAAATTCAAGACCAAGTCTCAGCATAGAAGTTTATTAAGGTAGTTGTGAACATAGAATTAGAGCATGGAGAGCTATGTCGAGTGTTCTTAATAGAATATTTTAATTGGAAAATGACTCTATTAAGTATTGTGGTAAACATGCATATCACTGTTATGAAAAGTAGAATTGAAAAACCAAAGATGTTAGTGTGTTTTATTGGTGAGCAAAATTAGTTAGCGTGAGAATGATAATCTGGCCTTGAACAATACATAACACAGCGGTACCCGCCATGCGCCGAGTGAATAGAAGATTAACTTTGAGCTGAGCTTTTAGAATATTCCCGACATCCGCAAATATTGTGAAGATTCGAGCGCACGAGCGTGAACCGTGGGAACGTTATAAGGCAGAAATGACTGGTTAGAGCGGTTAGAGACATGTGCGTTAAGAATTAGCTTATCGCTACTTTTCGTTAAGTTTACGGGATTTTATCACAGTGTATAGCCTGGAATAGAGTTCACCAGTAATCTGATAGGGTGTAGTTTTGCAAAATGTCATTCACTAAATGAAATAAATTACGGTCTGAATTTTAGTAGAAACATGTCATGATCATATAACGAAAAGAAGCTCAACTGCTTTGCTTGATCTGGGAAAATTTTAATGAGCTTGCTAAGTATAAATTGTTTCATCAACGGAATTGCTAAAATTAAGTCGCAAAGCAGCATGGTTAATAAAGCGAATGAATAAAAGGACGTCATTGTCCGCCATATAACAGAGCAGTTCCCAGCACTAAACCCAGTCACCCTTTTTGCGAAGGTGCTTTTTATGTGGCGTGATGGAAGGAAATGGTGAATGAAGCTAGAATAGTTAATAGTGAAAGTGCAAAAAAGTCGCCAGGGACGCGCCGGGAACTGTCCAGGCGTTATATGGCATGAAAATGGAGGTAAAATGGATTACAAGTATAAGTCGCTATTATCATGGTATAGCTTTATAATGCTCATGTCATTTAACATAGGACTACAGACGAATTCAAGTTTTATTTTTTGGTATCTAAATCATGCCATAATGATTGTTGCATTATATATAGAAAGAAGCAGATTACGAAAATACTTTAAGAAAATGAAGTTCAACATGTATCAGCATGAAATTAACGAGATGGGGACTTACTATTGGAAACTAAGAAAACTAGTAAAAAATGAAAGTGTTTCTCATGAGTTGGAGGTAAATATTAGAACATATCTATTGTCATCAAAATGCCTCTATTTGCTGGGCGTATTGAACTTCATCAGTATATTCTTAGTAGCCCATTTTAACACCATATAACACAGCGGTGTCCCGCCATTCGCCCTGGTGGTGACTTACTTTTAGAATGTTCTGCAGTGAAATGCTTGTACTAAACTGAAAGCATTGCAATAACTGGCGAACGAGCGTGAACCGTGGGAACGTTAGGTAAAACTTAAAAAATGGAGTGAGGAGAATGGCATTAGATTTGATCTTACTAGTTTTGGGCTTGATATTTGGAGTTCATTCAATAAAAGTTAGAAAGAAATTAAACTTTTACAATAGTTATAGGATTGAGAATGTCATTGATGAAAAATTCTATGATCTACAATTGCTTTTTGGACTATTAAGCTCGTTGTCTCTAATGTTATCAGGAGCACTTTCCTATTCACTTGAGCCACCGGTTCAAGTAGTTTTTTTGAGTATACTTGTGTTTCATATTGTGAATTACATTCCGATAATGATCGGTTCTAAGCTTTTTTATATTGAGAAAAAGTAAATGTGGTAGACGTATTTTTTAAGCATCACCTAACACAGCGGTGTCCCGCCATTCGCCTGGTGGTGTCAAAGTTTGAGAATATTCCGAAGTTAACGTCTATGACTAAGCTGGAAGTATTACAATAGCTGGAGCGAACGAGCGTGAACCGTGGGAACGTTATATGAAAGCTTTGACTAAGTTATTATTTAAATAATAGAAGAACTGTGAGTTTGGAGACAATATATGAGTGTAATATCCGAAGCACAAATAGGAGATCAAATAGTTATTATTAACCATTTTGTCGCATGTAAATTTGGTGAAGAGTTTGAATGGGGCAAAGAAAAAGAATTTCCTGTTGGTGAAATAGTAGAGTATGTAGATTGGTTCAAAAATAGCAATACTACTCAAGATCATCTTAGTTGGCATATTAAATTTAAAACTATTTCGGGTGAAATGTATGATGCTGTTCAATTATATTTTGTAACAATGGATGAGCGGAAGGATATTTTAGCTGCAATTAAAGGTAGCTAGAAAGTTAAAGAAATTAAGCCGTCAAAGCAATCATATAACACAGCGGTTCCAAACATGCGCTTGGGAAACTAAGGTTACAGAATGTTCCGGCGATAAATGTTTATACGACGTATTGGAGTTTTGTTTGGAATAGGCGCACGTCTTGAACCGTGGGAACGTTATGTAAAATTCAAGACCAAGTCTCAGCATAGAAGTATATTAAGCTAGTTGTGAACATAGAATTAGAGCATGGAGAGCTATGTCGAGTGTTCTAAATAGAATATTTTAATTGGAAAATGACTCTATTTAGTATTGTGGTAAACATGCATATCACTGTTATGAAAAGCAGAATTGAAAAATCAAAGATATTAGTGAGTTTTACTGGCGAGCAAAATCAGTTAGCGTGAGAATGATAATCTGGCCTTGAACAATACATAACACAGCGGTACCCGCCATGCGCCGAGTGAATAGAAATTTAGCTTTGAACAGGTGTTTCAGAATATTCCCGACATCCGCAAATGTTGTGAAGATTCGAGCGCACGACCGTGAACCGTGGGAACGTTAGGTAAAACTTTAAAAATGGAGTGAGAAGAATGGCATTAGATTTGATCTTACTAGTTTTCGGATTGATATTTGGAGTTCATTCAATAAAAGTTAGAAAGAAACTAAACTTTTACAATAGTTATAGGATTGAGAATGTCATTGATGAAAAATTCTACGATCTACAATTTCAATTTGGACTATTAAGCTCATTGTGTCTAATATTATCAGGAGCACTATCCTATTTACTTGAGCCACCGGTTCAAATAGTTTTCTTGAGTATACTTGTGTTTCATATAGTGAATTATATTCCGATAACGATCAGTTCTAAGCTTTTCTATATTGAGAAAAAGTAAATGTGGTAGACGTATTTTTTAAGCATCACCTAACACATCGGTGTCCCGCCATTCGCCTGGTGGTGACGAAGTTTAAGACGGTTACGCAATAAGTGACTGTGACTAAGCTGAAAGTGTTGCAATAGCAGGCGAACGAGCGTGAACCGTGGGAACGTTATGTGGCATATTTTTCGAAGTATGGTAATCGGAATGTAGAATTTTTAGAGGTGAAACATGTTAAGAAGAAAAGAGCAAATTCTTGTAATGCTACTAGTTGTTAATTTGTATATTTATCGCGATGTGGTGTTCCCCAAAATACAAGCCTTTTTTGGGAACTTAAGTAATCCACTATATGCATCAGTATATACACTAATAGTAACTTTAGTGTATATAAGTGGAACATACTATTTCTCAACAAGGCAAGAACGAGAGGCGTTTGAGCGGAAAAGGTTTCAAATGCTGTATTTACCATTAGTAAATAAACTGTTTGGATACTTCGATGTTAAGACAGCATTTCGTAGAGGTCATGATGTAAAAGACAATATTAGTGAGAGCGATATTGAAAATGAAGTAATCGAACATATTTCAAGGAATATATATTATTCATCATCTGCATTAATGTCTGAATATATATCTATTAATAGACATGACTATTTTGATGACTTTAAAGGAGACGTGTTCAATATTGACTTTATGGAGTTATGTGAGATTTTGCTGAAGGATGTATTGATTCTAAACAAAGATCATAAACTTTTTGATAGAAATATTGAAAAGAAAATTAGACATTACCACTGGAAATACTCAGTATTCAATATAGTGAATAATTGCTCAGATTGTGATGCTACAACTGTTGAATTTATGACATGGAATTGGCAGTTTAAAACACTAAACCAGCTTAGATTCTACTGGCTAAAATTTGCATGTACACTATTGCTTAAGCTAAATAAGAAGAAAGCAGCGACAGATTTAGTAATAGATACACTTGCTCACGATAAAGAAAGTCAAAATCTCTATAAGAGAATTCTATTTGAACTGGATTAATTATTACCACAATTTAAGTTTTTCGCTTCATTGATTTTAGCAGAGTATTATCGCTTAGGGCATATGGTTATAAAGTTATTGGTAGGACGTATTAGGAAGTTCATGTATCAGTCATCTAATAAGTTAAGTGTATTAGTACGAAAAAAACACCACATAACACAGCGGTGTCCCGCCATTCGCCTGGTGGAGACAGAGTCAATGTTGTTATGAATTTCTGCGTTTAGAATAAGCTGAATGTATTGGAATTACAGGCGAACAAGCGTGAACCGTGGGAACGTTATATGCAAAAATTCCAATGTTCACTGTGAGTAAGGAGCCAAATATGATTAATCTACCTCATATACTAAAAATCATGCTCTTAGCATTTCCATTGATATTCATTAGCAAAGCTTTTGTTCAAATTGGTCAATATGTCAAGAATCAAAGGTGGACAAATCATTATGAAATGAGTGCAATAATGAATACCACTAATAGATTTAGAGCAATAGACTTTAGTACAGATTTAGTAATAGGTTTTTTCATTTATAGTGAAATATTTTCTAGAGCTCACTATGGTGAGCCATTTATAAGCAATATCGTATTTGTATTTTTATTAATTACCTTTATCTCAGAAAAAGTGCTTAGATTTTATTTGTGTAGAAAGATTTTGTAGATATTATCTATTTTATGCCACGAAGTATTGTAATTTCAGCATATAACACAGCGGTGTCCCGCCATTCGCCCTGAGATTATTGAGTTTATGAATGTTCCGAAGTGAAATGTTTATGCGACATTGAACATGTTGCAATAAGTGGGCGCACGACCGTGAACCGTGGGAACGTTATATGGAATATTACCAGCAAGTGAGTGTTTTAGAAAGGATTCGCTATGAAATTTAAGTTAACTATATTATCTATAATGATTCTGGTTATCAGCAGTTTCATAACTTATGCTGATGAAGAATCGAGTAATATATATAAGTTTGTTGATTCAAAAGGAAAGGTAATTTTGTCTTTTGAAGAATATGATGATGTTAGATCATTCAGTAGTTCTTTAGCAAGAGTAAAATTAAACGGGTTATATGGTTACATCAATACCAACGGCGATGTCGTTATAGAACCAAAATATAAGAGAGCTACAGATTTCATAGAAGGTTATGCCTATGTCAAAATGTTAAATGATACGAATGTGATTATTGATAAAATAGGAGAAATAGTGAATGACCTAATTGACGAGAACTATGATAAAGAACAATCAGTTGAAACTTTTTTCAGTAATAGTAAGCAGAAGTATGGTTTATGTAATAATACAGGAATAGTTTTGAGTGCAAAATATGATGGTATATATCAAGTTCATCCAGCGTTGTATTTACTAGAAAACCAAAAAAAATATGGTTTCTACAATTCGATTACAGATAAATTGATGGATCCAATGTATCCTACTTTATCATTTGAAAATGAAGAAGAATGCATTTCATACTCGGACAACGAAAGTGTACAAGGTTTGATGGATTTAAACGGAGATACTCTTATTGAAACAAATAAGACCGTCATTACATATATTAGCCCTAAGTTAAGGGAAATAGTGAAAGATCAATATTTCAACTTTGGTGCAGTGTCAACAAATGGTCCACCAGATATCCACACAAAAGTCGGTAGAATTAGAATAGATAGATCAGAAAATGGACTTATGCTCATAAAGGTTGAATATTACATGGATGATCAGACTGAAGTTAAATATGCATTATATGGACCACGGTTAAAGACGAAGGTATGCGAAATCAGTGAAGAATACGTTGATGTTGGTTATAATTTTCTAGTGTCAAATTCGAAAGAATTAGAGACTACTAAATATCATGATCTTTATGGGAATGTAATACAAACATTTTCAGATAATTTTACTGGAAGGAGTGGCGCACACATAGTATTGCAAAAATCATCAGGAGAGTTCTATCTTGCTGATATATACAAAACCTATTTGGAACAAGAGAATTATCTAGAAGTGATATTGCCTGTTGAAGAAAATAGCATTGTTGTGAAATCATTAACTGGATATGGGATAGTAGGTTTAGATGGTGAAATTATTACAGATATGAATTATGAGATTATGTCTAGCATAAATAATGGTGTAGTAGTTGCAACTAAGAATAGCGAGCAAATGTATTTAAGTATTGAGGGAAATGTTATATATAAAGCAAAAGTTGGCGAGTATCTAAATGAGTTTTCTGAAGGCTATGGATTAATTGAAAACGTAAAGTAAGCCTTAATTTTTATAAAAAGCTGGAAATACTCCATATAACACAGCGGTGTCCCGCCATTCGCCTGGTGGATACTTAATTTGAGAGTGTTCCGCGGTGAAATAGTTATACGACGTTTAATGCGTTGTACTAAATGGGCGAACGACCGTGAACCGTGGAAACGTTATAAGGCAGAAATGACTGGTCAGAGCGGTTAGAGACATGTGTGTTAAGAATTAGCTTATCGCTACTTTTCGTTAAGTTTACGGGATTTTATCACAGTGTGTAGCCTTGAATAGAGTTCACCAGTAATCTGACAGGGTGTAGTTTTGCAAAATGTCATTCGCTAAATTAAACAAATTAGGGTCTGAATTTTAGTAGAAACATGTCACGATCATATAACGAAAAGAAGCTCAACTGCTTTGCTTGATCTGAGAAAATTTTAATGAGCTTGCTAAGTACAAATTGTTTCATCAACGGAATTGCTAAAACTAAGTCGCAAAGCAGCATGGTTAATAAAGCGAATGAATAAAAGGACGTCATTGTCCGCCATATAACAGAGCAGTTCCCAGCACTAAACCCAGTCACCCTTTTTGCGAGGGTTCTTTTTATGTGGCGTGATGGAAGGAAATGGTGAATGAAGCTAGAATAGTTAATAGTGCGAGTGCAAAAAAGTCGCCAGGGACGCGCCGGGAACTGTCCAGGCGTTATGGGAAATAAAAAACTGAGTAATGACAAAAAAAGTCGACTGTTAAGCCGACTAACTGAATGTAATATGAAGTTCTTTTCCTAGAGCATGTGCAACTTTAGAAAGAAACTCAAAACTAGGATTGTAAGATCCGCTCTCTAGCCTAGATATAGCTGATTGTTTTGTTCCAACAATTTCAGCAAGATCTTTTTGAGTTAATCCTTTATCAAGGCGTAGTTTTATAATTTCTTTTGTTATTGTGTAGATTGGTTCAAGTGCATCATACTCACGTTTAGTTTCATCGTCTTCAAGTAGGAGTTTCTTAATATCTTCATGACGCATTAGTACTCACCTCTTTCAAGAAAATCAGTTTTTCTATGTTCAGCGATCTCAATATCCTTCTTTGGAGTCTTTTGAGATTTTTTCTGGAAAGCGTGTAAAAGAACAAATCTTTTTGCTTTCAGAGTGAAGTAGAAAATACGGTAATTATCAGAACCTTGTTTGACACGAAGCTCCCATAGGTCATCAGTGCCCTTCATCTTTTTAACATGTGGCATACCAAGTTGTAGCCCGAAGTCTTGTAGAAGGTCAACTTCTCGTAGAATTTTAGCACGATCCTTCTTAGGAAGTTTCATAAGAAAGTCGAGTATTGGACATTGACCATCTTTATGATAATAGATTATTTCGAACACTAAATCACCTCTTTTATAGTGTAATTATATAACGTATATGTTATATAGTCAAATGGTGTACATGTTTGAAGACGTTTTTTACTACCCATAACACAGCGGTGTCCCGCCATTCGCCCTGTGGTAACTGAGTTTCTGAATGTTCCGCGGTGAAACGTTTATTCAAGATTGAATGTGTTGCAATAAGAGGGCGAACGAGCGTGAACCGTGGGAACGTTAAGTGAAAATTTTCAAGCAGTCAATTATATAACTGAGTATATTCTTGCCTGAGTTTGATCTAATAAAACGCCAGTGTTAGTTATATCATCAAAATCATAATAATGCTTAGTTTGATGAGTAGATTTGTTACAAACTCCAATTACTGTTGTATGAGTTTTATCATTTCTTTGATATGTTGCTTTTTTCAGTTCTACTTTTCCATCACATTTTAAGCACTTTGCAGATAACTCATATGAGAGAATCTTATCGCCACGAATGACTCGCGTGTAATCAGGGCCGAATTTAATAGACTTTCTAAAATTGAAGAAGACTCTATGATACAAGTAAAGACCAATAGTCAAGAACATGAAGAAAGCGCAAATGGCTATGAAAATCTTATGATTACTTGAGAAGTTGTCTTTAATTAGACCATGGAGATAGCTAGTTATTGATGCAATAAAAGTGATAATAGTTATGATAGTGGCAGCTTTATCCATTCTTTTATTGAAATCAGCCAAATTCTCCTCATGTTTAAACTCATTTGAAAAGGTTATTTCGTTATTTTTTTCATTTTTAGTAACACTAAGATCTAGTGAATTGTTATCACCTTTTATATCAATTTTATACTTTGATTTGCGGCTATGTTTCATAGTTATAAACCTCCCGTCTATTTACAGTATAATACAATTATAATATAAAAATTATGGTGATGTAAGGCTTGAAAATCATCACTTAACACAGCGGTGTCCCGCCATTCGCCTGTGGTGATGAGTTTCGTGATTATGCCAGCTTCATGCTCTGAAATAGCTGAAAGTATTGCAATAAAAGGCGAACGAGCGTGAACCGTGGGAACGTTAGTTGGCATTATCTACGTTTAAGTTTAAGCAGTTAGTTTAATTGGCACGTTAATGTTGCTATAGGCTGAGCATTACCGCCTCACTATGGGTAGGAGTTCATTATTTTGCATTAGAGCCTTGTTCTTTCAAACAAAATTCAGCGCTTTGAATACGTTGAGAGGATAATGTTTATCTGACTGCATTTCACTTAATAAGTATATGCTTGCAACGAACTAAGTTGGCATATGAGTTCATTGTACTCATTAATATAGACTGAAGGCTCCACGGTTTTCGTCCTTCAAATTGCATCTGGGGCTGTGAGGTCTCTAAATTAGGATTCCTTTTGACTTCGGCCTCCGTCTGAACTTTGATATTAGTATGTAAGAGTTTGAGCCAGTAATGACATTATACTATTAAGTTTTAGGCCTTATAGCTTTCACTAAATGACTAGTATTCAAAATGCAACTTGAAATCGAAAATCGCCTTATACGAAAAGTGAGCAAGCACTGGTAGTCTGAGAGAACACTCAAAAGCAGCGCTGAATTCAGTTTGAACAAGCCTGGTTGTGAGGAGAGAAATGATTCTTTTAAATTAGAACGGCTGAAGTTAGTTTTGAATTTTACAGTGCCAATTATCTGTGATCAGAGTACACAGCTCCATATTTACTATGAGGGTTGGTTTCCTTGAATGAAAGTATTTTATACTTGGCGCATTGCATTAAATAGGAAGTGGTAATATTCCGCTGAGAAGTGTCCAAGACATTTACGTGCTAGGTATCTTAATGTAATTCGACATCTCACTAAATGAGTCTGTTGGTTTACTATACTTCAATACATCATTTAGGCAACGCCATCTAACACAGTGGTTCCAGACATTCCCCTCGTATTATACGAATTGGGGAATTTTTAATTAGTCTCTTATGTTAAAATATAGAAGCGTATATATAAAGTGGGGAACGATCTTGAACCATGGGAACGTTAGAGTGCATAAAATTGGAGGTCAATGTGAATCACTACTTTGGTCAAGAATGGGAATTACTAGATGATGAATTATTACTTACGAGATATGTGAATATAGCTGGTATTGAATTAAATGATTTTAGTGTTAAAATCTCAATCAAAAGAAACTCTGAGTATAGGATTGTAGGAACCTTAACTGGTTTAAATCTCAATGATGTAATTGACAAGTATCAAAGTATGCAAACTGGTGATGTTATTCAGTCAATTAGTATAAGAGGTTGGGATGAAAATGGTGGAGGAGTCTATGAACTTCCCGAAGTGTATTTCGGAGAAATTATTAACACTATAAGTATTGGCGAGAAAACTGAGTCAATAATTGAGCTTAACATTCGGAATATAAGGTCTGAAGCTAAAAATGAAGGTAATGTTTCGGTGGTTAAAGATTGGTTCATTAATGCACCTAATCATACATACCTATTAAATGAATACTCTGATAGAAAAGATGAAAGAGTTGTTGAGATCACTAGAGGTGAATACAAGTCTAGTTACTTTCTAAAAAAAGTAAGCGGATCTCCATGTAACTTTATGTCATTTAATATAAATGATTGGGACATATACGTTGAAAAATGTATAGTAATTGATCGAAATGACATAAATGAGTTCAGACCTCTATCGGTAACATATGTTTCAAAGACTGATAATTCTCAACTGAATGAGGAGATAAGAACATCAGTTAGTTCCGTTCTATCACTTTACCTTGGTAAACCATTAATTCAAGTGGGGTCTAGTTACTTAAATTCAAAGTCGGAAATATTACTTTTGGAATCTATTAATCCAATATTTCCAACAGATAGAAAGTTCTTATCAATTGAAGAAGAGATATTTATTGGTGATCCATATCCCTTAAACGAAAAATACAAACTAGTCGAAAATTTTAAAGAATCTTTACTGAAATTTGTTGAACTAAGAAAGAAAACTAGAATTGACGAATTGTTGTGGAGATATTGGATTTCGAGAGATCACTTCATATCATTGCAACTACCTACATTAGTAAGTGGTCTAGAAATTTTCATAAAGAGTTATATGGAGTCTATTGAGCAAACTTATATTCCTAATGATGATTTTAAATTGATTTACGACTATATTAGTGAGCATATCGAGTCAAATTATAATGAACTAAAAGATATTGATGTAGTATTGTCGAAGATTAAGGGATCAAATCGTGTTAGCATTGGAAAAACATATGAGCAGTTTTTCATAACTCTCGGTTTGGAGTTTTCCCCCAAAATTAAGAAGGCGATTGGTGCTAGAAATGCACTTATTCATCATGGAATGAGCAAAAAGTCTGGCTCGGAATATAAGACTATTAATAATTTACTCATAGTAAGAACAACAATTAATAGGATAGTACTGAAATTGCTTGATTATAGAGGTGGATATATTGATCATAGCTCACGTGGATTTGAGCTGAGACGAATTGAAGATTACTAAAATCCAATTTGACGCCCTCTAACACAGCGGTGTCCCGCCATTCGCCTGGTGGTGACGGACTGAGTGATTTTACATAGTTTGATTTTCTGAAATAACTGAAGGTGTTGAAAAAAGTGGCGAACGGCGTGAACCGTGGGAACGTTAGTTGGCATTATCCACGTTCAAGTTTAAGCAGTTAGTTTAATTGGCACGTTAATGTTGGTATAGGCTGTGCATTACCGCCTCCCTATGGGTAAGAGTTCATTATTTTGCATTAGAGCCTTGTTCTTTCAAACAAAATTCAGCGCTTTGAATACGTTGAGAGGGTAATGTTTATCTGACTGCATTTCACTTAATAAGTAAGCGCTTGCAATGAACTTATTTGGTATATGAGTTCATTGTACTCATTAATATAGACTGAAGGCTTCAAGGTTTTCGTCCTTCAAATTGCATCTGGGGCTGTGAGGTCTCTAAATTAGGATTCCTTTTGACTTCGGCCTCCGTCTGAACTTTGCTATTTGTATGTAAGAGTTTTGGCTAGTTATGACATTATACTATTAAGTTTTAGGCCTTATACCTTTCACTAAATGACTAGTTTTCAATATGCAACTTGAGACCGAAAATCGCCTTATACGAAAATGAGCAAGCACTGGTCATCGTAGAGAACACTCAAAAGCAGCGCTGAATTCAGTTTGAACAAGCCTGGTTGTGAGTGTTGGATTTGAAATTCAAATTAGAACGGCTGAAGTTAGTTTTGAATTTTACAGTGCCAATTAGCTGTGATCAGAGTACACAGCTCCATATTTACTATGGGGGTTGGCTTCTTTGAATGAAAGTATTTTATACTTGGCGCATCGCAGTAAATAGGAAGTGGTAATACTCCGCTGAGAAGTGTCCAAGACATATACGTGCGGGGAATCTGAATGTAATTCGACATCTCATTAAATGAGTCTGTTGGTTTACTATACTTTAATACATCATTCAGGCAACGCCATCTAACACAGTGGTTCCAGACATTCCCCTCGTATTATACGAATTGGGGAATTTTTAATTGGTCTCTTATGTTAAAATATAGAAGAGTATAGAAAAAGTGGGGAACGATCTTGAACCATGGGAACGTTAGTTGTCATTATCCATGTTCAAGTTTAAGCAATTAGTTTAATTGGCACGTTAAGTGTATAAACAGGCTTATCATTGACGCCTCATGCTGATAATGGGCTAATGAAATTTGAGTTAGAGGCTTGTTCTTTTTAAACCAAAATCAGCGCTTTGAATACGCTGAAAGAATAATGCTTATCTTACTGCAATTCTCACAATAAGTAAGTGCTTGCAACGAAATAAATTGTCATATTAGTTTTTTTATTCATGGGCATATGGCGGAGGCTCCAAGGTTTTCATCATTCAACTTGCATCTGGGGCTGTCGGGCCTTCATATGCATTTAACTTTTCACTTCGGCCCCGTGGTTAGCTTCAACATTCAAGTATAAAATTCAGAGGTGTTTATTGTAGGTTGTGTTATAAAATCAGGCCTTATAACTTTCACTAAATGACTAATTTTCTTTATGCAACTTGAAATCGAAAATCGCCTAACAAGAAATGGAGCAAGCACTGGTGGACTGAGAGAACACTCAAAAGCAGCGCTGAATTTAGTTTGAACAAGCCTGGTGTTAGTGGTCGTCTTTAAATCCGTTTAATTAGTTCGGCTAAAGTAAGTTTTGAATTATACAGTGCCAATTCTCTGTGACTTTGGTACACAGCTCCATATTGACTGAATAGGTGGTTTCTTTGAATGAAAACGTTGTGAACTGGGTGCGTTACTTTGAATGAGAAAGGGTAATATTCCGCTGAGAAGTGTCCAAGGCATATATGTGCTGGGCATCCGCTGTATGTCAACATAGTTGTCGTGTTTAGCTAATTTTTTCTCTCTGAATGTCCACTTTACTTGGGTTTAAATACACTGTTTCTTCCACTTCCCAGTTTCTTGTCGATCTACTCCACCTATGTGGATTTTTTGATCGTGCTTGTTGATACACTTTATTACGTTTTTCGGTTATCATTTTTGATTTACCGTCATGTCGTTCTTTAGGTGTCATGAACTTGATACCACGATGTCGATGTTCAGTATTGTAATATTTCGAAAATTCCAAAACCCACGCACGTGCTATCTCAATAGACTCAAAGCCATGGTGTGGAAATGTCGGCATATACTTCACAGTTTTAAAAAATGATTCAATAAAAGCGTTGTCATTACTTACTCGTGGTCTGCTATTTGATGGCACAATACCAAGAGAATATAACGTAGTTAAAAGCGATGCACCTTTCATGGGGCTACCATTGTCAGAATGAAGAACTAGCGGTTGCAGGCCTGAAAGCACATTCTCTGAATAACATGCTTTGCGTATGAGTACACTTGCATTCTCAGCACTTTCATTTGGCCAGATTTCCCATCCGACAATCTTACGACTATATAAGTCGAGTATTAAATACAAGTAGTAATATATGCCTTTAGCTGCTCCTGGCAACCAAGTGATATCCCACATCCATACTTGATTGGGTCCTGTGGCTTGATGTGTTGTCATATGGCGTTTTACGGGTTGTTTTGACTTCCCGCGGTGGTTGTTTTGCTTATGTTCGTTAAGAATTCTATAAAAGGTAGATTCTGAGGCAATATATATTCCCTTATCAGCAAGTCTAGGTACGACTTGTGACGGTGGTAGATTTTGATGTTCAGGTTTATTCATTGCCGTTAAAACGGCTTGTTCTTCTTTTGGGCTAAGTTTGTTTTGAGGTGTAGGTCTGATTGCATCAGGACGTTTATCCTTCGTTTTTTCACCTTCCAAACGCCAACGCTGCAGCGTTCTTTCGCTTATATTAACCTCGTTACATGCCATGAATTGTCGAGCGCCAGATGATACAGCTTCATCGATAACTTCCATTACTGCTAAGCGATTTGATGCTGAAGTTAATCTTCCTCGTCCGAATTCCAAATCGCATTCATCTTTTTTCTGAGGACCAGTAGTGCGGCTGCTTCAGCTAATGCTTTTTCTTTACGAATGAGCTCTTTTTTCACTGATTTCAACTCAGCATCTTTAGTCTTTAATTCTTCTTTTACTTCGTTATCAGATGTAGTTTTACCGGTAATAAACGTTGATTTCCAAGCGTTGATTTCATCAACATAAAGTCCTTTTTTACGACAATATTCTGAAAGCTCTTGTTGGTTTAAATGAGCAGTTTCTATAATAATATTTAGCTTTACTTCATTCGTGTATTTTTCGCTACCTTTGGTATGTGTTTGTATTACTGCGCCGTGTTCTTTAGCATTTTTCTTCCATTTATAAAGGGTTTGTTCAGGGATGTTATGTTGCTTTGATAACTCGCTGACTTTCACATTCTGTGGCGGCAACATTTGTTTTATTATTTTTGCTTTCAGTTGTTTACTATATCTTGGCATCGGGTTTCTCCTTTTCGCATTACTCTCAATGATAGAGTAAATTTCACCTCCCGACAACTAGGCTAACATATAGGGCATCTGAATGTAACTCGATATCTCACTAAATAAGTTTAATTGTTCATTATGCTTCAATGCATCATTTAGGCAACGCCATCTAACACGTGGGTGTCCCGACATTCGCCTGTGTTATACAGAAATAATGCTGTGAAAAAGCATGTGACTTTGGAAATAGTTTATTGTTTAAATTAACAGGGGCGAACGGTCGTGAACCCCGGAAACGTTATAAGAAATATTTTACTTACTTTTCGACAGAGACTTAGTATCATTTCAAAAAATTGATAATCTGAAAATTTAAGAGTGCATTCTACTAAAGGGATGCACTCCTTTTTGTACTATCTATTTTTCTCTCTGAATCGTCTTACCTTGGCAACATTATTACATTTGATTGAACAATATTTTTTGTTTTGATTTTTACTTTTGTCAAGGAAGTAAAACTGACAATCTTCAACACCACACTTTCGTATTTTAGGAATAAGGTCATTGTTGATAGATTTTGTGAGTTCAATAATAATCATTGCGATAATTCTATCTTCCATAGAAGAGGTAGATATCATTTGGATTTTGGGTTTGTTTTCCATAACAGATAGTTGATTATAGAATGTAGCTTTTTTGAGACAGTTGTTTAGAAAATCTATTTGGTCGTTTATTAAGTATCCTTCAAAAATACTTATTACAATATTACGAACAACATTTATTGTAGCTACAAATTCAGAACTTGGATAACTAACGAGTAAATTATCTGAGTTGTTAAGATTTTCATTGATCCATTTGATATCACTTAATACATCAATATCTTTATGTTTAGTGAACCAAATCGAGTTGGCAAGGTTTAAAATTAAATTGCATTGCATTGTGTAACCTCCTAATAGAGTATTGATAGTTACGGTTGTTAGTGTTATAGTATTATTATAGCATGCAAAAGCTCAAAATGGTGGTTACGGAGGTTAGAATGAGAATAATATTAAAAGGTGTACCTTCAAATATTGGGGCATTAAATTACGGAACAGAAATGGCCCCAAAGCTACTTAGGGAAGCTGAAATAGTAAGTAAACTTAGCTTATATCATGAGGTTGTCGATTTAGGCGATGTAGAGTTACCGAAAAATTTAATAAGACATAATGACTCACCTGTTCGAAATTGGCCATCGCCTAAAATTATGTGGGAAGAGACAATAAACCAATTATCATTATGTTTTGAAGAGCATGACTTTACAATTGTTGTTGGTGGAGGTTGTAGTATATTCACAGGCATTTTTGGGAAGTTTCATCAAATGTACGGTGATCGATCTAAAATTATATCAATAGATCATCACATAGATATAAAAGAGCCTAGTTCAGAGATTTGTATGGGTGCAACAGCTTATACACATTGGTTTCTAACTTCAAAGAATGAGTGGTTTGAGAAACCGTCTGATTTTACTAAAGAAGGGATTATTGCCTTAGGTTATAGTGAAGACACTATAACGGAAGGATATGATATTAGTGGAATAACAGGTTACAGTAAAGAAGAAATTTTGAACATAGGTGCGAAGAATGTAATAAGAGAAAGCCTAAGTAGCTTGAACTCTGAGGATAAAATTATAGTTCACTTAGATTTAGACGTAATAAATGAACTTGATTTAAAAAGTGTCTATATGCCTAGTCCCAATGGTATGAAGATTTCAATAGTTAGAGAGTTATTAAAAGGAATAGTTTCAGATTCAAGAGTATTAGGATTGGTAGTAACTGAGTTTTCAGGTGTAAGTGAAAATAGTGAAACAGATGCTAAGACAGTTGTTGATCTCTTAAGAAGTTTATTTGAAAGATAGTATTAAAATATAGAAATCGTAAAATACTTCTTATAACATGTCAATTCCCAACACGCCCCAGAATTATACAAAATGGGGCGTGTTTTATTAGCTTTCGAATGTTAAAATATAGAAGAGTATATACAAAGTGGGGCACGTCGGGAATTGCAGGAACGTTATATGTCAGTTATCTCTAGAAAGGAATAATCATAATGAGTAATGAAGAATTAAAAGAATATCTGAAACAGTCTATATCAGCAATTACATTAGCCATAGTTATTATAACTTTTATTGGCTTTACATATCAGTTAGGTAGATTCATTGCAGTCGTTGGTGGTAATGCAGTCATATCATTTAGTTCAATAATCATTTTACCAGTTAGAGAATATGTAGTCTCTGGTTTGACTTTTTTGCACATTTATCTTTTTCCTTTTTTCTTGACTTGCATATTAATTATTTACTTCAACAATGTTAAAAGTGATTTTATTATAAAATATAGCAAGATAGTGAATTGGATACTTATACTTCTTTTTACAAGCATATTCTTATTATATTTGAATAGTTTTCCTCTAAATACGGAGGGCAAATGTTCTATATTTAGATTAGTGATGTTCTCAACTTTGAGTATGACGGTTATGTTTGCATTTAAAACAAATCATGATTCAGCTAAAAGATTGAGTATAGTTTTTGTATTAGGCTTTATATTAGCAGCACCATTTACAGAAGGTAAGACAGATGTAATTGAAGTAACATCAGCATTTGAAAGCAACGATGAAAATTTGTCAATTGTTCAAATTAATACAGATGAGAAAAGATATTACTTATTCAATGATTTAGAAGATTATGTTGTAGTTTATGATTTTGAGTATAAGCGTTTATCAAAGATTGATAAAGATCAAATAACAAAAGTAGATTACAGTCATTCGCTAAGAACTATTCCTGATGATTGGGATGATATCAAACTCAACAAAGATGATTATAACTTAATCGACTCATTTTATGATAATATGTATAATTCTTCTGATTTGTCAGTACAGAATCTGAAGAACAATATATTAGCTGATCATTTGTTTAATTCACTTTTCATGTATAGAGATGAAGAGGAGATCAGTAAGATACTTTTAAGAGAGGAACGTCAAATAAAGTTCCAAGATTTTTCTGGTTATAAGGAGATTGGAAAAATCAATATAGATGGATTTGACTATATATATCTGATTGAACACTGGGGAACTATAAATAAATTTAAAAGATTCAGAGTCATGAGTAATAAGATACTAAGTATTGAAGAGGCAACTGAGTTAGATATATCAATTTTGACACGAGGATATGAGGATATATAACGAGAAAACCGACATATAACACAGCGGTGTCCCGCCATTCGCCATGTTGAGACCGAGTTGATTTAACTCACGCAGATCATTATGTTGAAGTGGCTAGAAGTGTTGTAATTACTAGGCGAACGAGCGTGAACCGCGGGAACGTTAGCTGTCATTAGAAACCTAGAGTATACAAAAAATGTAGTTGGTTATAATCAATAAACATGGTAATATAAGGCATCAATAAATGAAATTATAATTGCAAAGGATGGTCGTAGATGTTAAGCAATATTGATATAAAAAACGAAATAGGTCGTAATTTACTTATATATCCATTAAAGGTTAGTAACATAAAAGGGAACTCTATTAATTTGACAGCTAGTTCATTGGCTTGGTGTGTTAAAGGTGGTATTATTACTGATGAAAGTTTTAAGGATTATACCATTCCAGAAGGGACAAAGAAGAATAGTGAGGTATTAACAGTAAAACCGAAAACATCAATAGTTTTCAAGAAAAAAGGTGGAAAAGAAGTAATAGTTATACCACCTCATGATACTGCATTAATAGAAACCGAAGAGGTCATTTCTGTCACTAACAAACTTGGAGGAACATATCATTCAAAAGTAGGTTTAGTATCAATAGGAATGGGTCATATTGGTACTACACTAGACCCCCAATATACTGGCCAATCTCTTGTTGCAGTACATAATCACACAAATGAAGCTGTAGAAATTGAGGTAGGTTCAACATTTGTGTCTTTAATATTGAACTATTTGAACTCAAAATCTACATATCCAGTTACTAATCAACATGGTCATGTAAAATTATTGAATAAAATTGGTATAAAGCTTACAGATGAAGAAAATGCTGAGTTAGAAAATGAATGGAAAGAGAAATGGGACTTACTTAGACCTGTAATGTTGGAGTCGCCTGAGTATATTAAGTTTGTGGAGAATAGAAAAAAGGAGAAGGAACGACCTGTCTATTTGAAGAAACAGTTTTTATTAAAGGTTATATTGCCAATGATTGGGGTGATTGCGTTTGCCCTAATTATCCCTTTTTTTTATGATAAGTTCTATATAAAAGATACAACATTGTCTACTTTCAAGTGGGTTAGAGATGTCGCTTTTTCGGGCGTCTTTGTATTTATATTAGGGCTAGTGGCTAATTATAGCTACATTAGATTTAAAGAGGAGAATGAATAATGAATCTTAAAATAGTTAAATTGAATGATAGAGCAATAATTCCTCAATATGCTCATGATGGTGATGCTGGCTTAGACCTATTTAGTATTGATGATCTTAGAATAGATCCTGGTAAGAGAGCACTTGTTAAAACAGGAATTGCTATTGAATTACCTGAAGGAACAGAAGCTCAAATTCGACCTCGAAGTGGCTTGGCATTGAAACATGGCATAACAGTACTTAACACTCCTGGAACAATCGATGAAGGTTATAGGGGTGAAATTGGAGTCATATTACTGAACACTAGTGATGTTGTGTTTGAGATCGAGCAAGGAATGAAGATAGCTCAAATGGTTATCAAGCCTGTTCTTAGAGTAAATATTGTTGAAGTTCAAAATCTTTCTTCCACTTCGAGAAATACTGGTGGCTTTGGTTCAACCGGTTTATAACAACAGCTAACATGTCAATTCCCAACACGCCCCTGAATTATACCAAATGGGGTGTGTTTTATTGCTATTTGAATGTTAAAATATAGAAGAATATATATAAAGTGGGGCGCGATCGGGAATTGCAGGAACGTTATAGGAAATATTTTAACTAGGAGTGTGTATGAACCAAGTATATGTACATATAAAGTTTAGTGAAGTATTTGGATTTGAATATACTAAGGAAATGCTTATATCAAAAATAAAGAAACTCAACTTGATGCCATATTTCGTGATTTTGTCCAAAATGTCATATACACCATGGGATAGTAGAGAGCTTGAAGAGCAATACCTTAAGCAATTGGAGTCTTATCATCCAGCGAAAAACTATTCGGCAAATGCTCAAGCATTATTAAAGGAAAATAGAATGTTGTTTGGCACTCAAGGTATAGAAACATTGTGGAAATGGTTCTTAAAGTATGGAGAGAAGTGCGATAATGTACGTGAAGTTGATGTCAATGGTATTCAATTTAACACTATAACTATGATATTAGCGGTTCAAGAATTTTTTGAAGCAAATCAAAAAGTAACACCCGATAATGCGATTCTTGAGTTTTATAGAAATATGAGGTTCAATTATTCTGCTGATTTCAGAAGTTTAGTGGCAAGATCATACTTCATGTTTTTTGAAAGTGGTATTAAAAAAGAGTTAGTGCAGACAAACGAGTATGTAGATGTTAATATGCGTTTTACAGAGTGCTATGGGTACAGTATAATGGATTATTTTTCGGTTGTACTATCGTTATTTTCTCATTATAACCCTACAAAGCGTGCTCTTGATAAACCATGGTTTTTAGATCGTGATAAGTATTATAATTCTTATGCATTAGAATCAACGGCAATGAAAGTTATGAGTAGTTTAACAATCGACTCTAATGTAAATGAGTGGCTTGAGGAAAGTTTAAGCAGGGATTATGGTGTTGAATACTTTTTTAGAAAGCCATTATATGAAGTGCTACCAAACAAGTTAATCCCGATTTCACGTGACCGACTAGGTGATCAATTGCATGATGGTTTCTTCTTCAAAATACAAGAATGTTTTAAGCCGAATATTGGCGAGTTTAATACATTCATGGGGCGTGCACTAGAGTACTATATTAATTGGATAGTTCGGGAAACATTTGAAATGTCTAAGAAGAAAAAGTACGAAATTATTAATGAATTCAAATTTAATAATGGTCAACTTAATTCACCAGACCTCATGATCAAATTAGGGGAGAATGTTTTGGTAGTTGAGGTGAAATTAAGAAGAATTGCATACTCGGGTATTGGAAAGGGGAATGACGATCATCTTATAAGATCATTTAGTGATATTTCAGTTAAGCCAATCAAACAAGCTATTAAATGTATTGAAAGAATTACAGAGTTGAATGCAGATGAGAGGTTAACTAATAAATGCAGATATTTTTTTATAACAGTATCTCCAGAGTCATTTCCTAAAGTTTTTGTTGGCGAGGATGAGTTTAAATTACTATATGAAAACGCGAACATAGATATAGCTGGAATTAACAACCTTGATATTGAAGAATTTGAGTGTTTAGTCGAATATATGTTCAGAGATAACTCAAAGTCGATATTTAGATTCTTAGAAAGAATAAATTCAAGTAAGAGTATGATATCTGTAAGGAATGATATGCTAACATCTGGTATAAGACCGAGAAGACCAAAGTTTGTAACTAAGTATACACAACAGACTTATGATAAAATCATAGATCATTTAAGAAAACGTTAAAATACTTCCTATAACACAGCAATTCCCAACAAATGCTATGCTGTTAAACGGTTTATGATTGTTTCGAAGTTCGAGTTGTTGAAACAGCTAGTGTTGTTAAAGAAGTGGGCATTCATCGGGAATTGTGGGAACGTTATGCACAAGTTTTAACAAAGTTAATGTGGATATATAGACTGAATATTGAATAGGAGTCATATGAAGTTTAAAAAAAGAATAGTATTTGATCAAAAGCTGGGTGAAGCAAATGTATATGTACCATGTGCAGAAACAAAACAACTAAGGTTTATGGACTCAAATGAGTATCATCGTGTTGTGTTAGGAAATGCGATAGGTTACTCGTTATTAAAAAATATATTTTTGATTGCATCAAAAGCAAAAAAAGTACCAGCGATATTTCATATTCAAGATAATTCCTTAACAAAAGAACGTTATATGAGCTGGTTCAAAGAGGCTAACTTTCAGCTTGATTTTGTAGTAATTAACAGGCAAACAACTCAAATTAAGCCCAAGCATATTAAAAAAATACTAAAAAATACAGCCAATAAAAAGAGTGAAATAGTTAATATAGAAGTCCCATTGATGGATGAAGATCTAAGGTGGTGGAATGTTGAAAATTGCTTAGATTTTAAAACATACAGCAAGTATATAATTTGCTCGGCAAATGAAGTCGGTTTTCAGTATCTTGCACATGAGGCAAGTAAGTTTCAATGTATAGAGGACTACGAAACGAACATGTGTGATGATCATAGTCATATTAATAGTTGTAACAGAAAAAACGAAGATGTAGCCGATTTTTGGTATTATTATGAATCAAAGCATTAGCGAAGTAGTATGTTAAAACCAGCGCATAACACAGCGGTGTCCCGCCATTCGCCCGGTGGTGAAGGAGTTTGGAATGTTCCACAGGGAAATGTTTATACAACATTGGTCGCGTTGCAATAAGTGGGCGAACGAGCGTGAACCGTGGGGACGTTAGTTGGCATTATCTACGTTTAAGTTTAAGCAGTTAGTTTAATTGGCACGCTAATATTGGTATGGACTGTACTTTAACGCCTCTGAATGGAGAGGTGGTAATGAATTTTGCATTAGAGCCTTGTTCTTTCAAACGAAACTCAGCGCTTTGAATACGTTTAGGAATTAATGTTTATCTGACTGCAATTCACTTAATAAGTAAGTGCTTGCAACGAAGTAATTTGGTATATGAGTTCATCGTATTCATTAATATAGACTGTAGGCTCCAAGGTTTTCGTCCTTCAAATTGCATCTAGGTTTGTTGGGCCTTCATATACATTTGGCTTTATACTCCGGCAATATTATTAACTTCAATTTCATTATTTAAGAGATTCGGCGGTCTATTATAATTTCTTGTTTTACTGTAGGCCTTACATCTAGCACCGAATGACTAGCTTTCTATATGCAACTTGAAAACGAAAATCGCCTTATACGAAAAGAGAGCAAGCCCTGGTCATCGTAGAGAACACTCAAAAGCAGCGCTGAATTCAGTTTGAACAAGCCTGGTTGTGAAGGTACAGATAATATCTTTAAATTAGAACGGCTGAAGTTAGTTTTGAATTTTACAGTGCCAATTATTTGTGACTTTCGGACACAGCTCCATATTTACTATGGGGTTGGTTTCTTGAAATGAATGCATTCTTAGGCTGGGTGTAAATCTTTAAATAGGTATAGGGTAATATTCCGCTGAGAAGTGTCCAAGACATTTACGTGCTAGGTATCTGAATGTAATTCGACATCTCATTAAATGAGTCTGTTGGTTTACTATACTTCAACACATCATACAGGCAACGCCATCTAACACAGCGGTGTCCCGCCATTCGCCTGGTGGTGACATAGTTAATAGTGTTATCAAGTTTACTGTTATGAACAAGCTAAAAGTGTTGACGTAAGTGGCAAACGAGCGTGAACCGTGGGAACGTTATATACAATTTTTCTCTTAGTTTAATATGATCACAAAGTTAAAACTGGCATCTCGCATTGACTATTACTTAAAATAAACTGTCATGTAATACTATTGAGATGATAAGTGATATCGTTTGCCTAGCTTCTTAAAATTATTGGTTGTATTTCTTGATTAGTTCGGCAAGAGAAAAGCTTATTTAATTTATTTGTCTAATAGTCTTCTGTAATTCTGAGAATCCTATCTATAGCAAGATCTCTATTACGGCGTGGTGGAAGTTTTCTTTTAGGAAGTTTCGAAAAAGCTGTTGCGCGGACATCTGAAGCAGTTCTTAGTCTTGATTTAGTTGAATGCTTTTTTTTAGAAACTTTTGCAGGGATTTGTCTGAGTCTACTATCGATGGTTGCATGTCGACGAGGTTTCATAGCAGATTTGTAACTCTTATTTCTATTTTTGAATACAGCTAATTTATCATCTACTTTGATGTCAGCAAATGAAGTGTTCTTTAGTTCTTGAATCAGTTTAAGATAAAGAGGTGGTAAATCAGCATAATTTGACGTTTTTATTGCTCTTTGAAGCCCGACAATCATGTGTCTTCCTGAATCTGCGGAATGTATGAATGGAAATACAGTTTTCAGTTCTTCAAGGTTTTCAAGATTGACCAAACCGTTGCTTGCGAGTTTAAGAACCGCATGCCATAGTTCCGAAGCGCCATCTGCACGCCATTGTTCTGCGACTCGAATTATTGAAATCAAAGTAGCAGCCGCTTGTCTTGGTATATCTTGAGAAAAAAAGGATAAATCATTATTTAGTAATGCAGTAGCAATATCGGAAGAGTTTTTACTTTGCAGGAACAACATATTAATTATGTTCAGATAACTAGTTCCATTAATAGATGTTGCACCTTGTAATGCTTCTAGTTCTTTAATATAAACACCAAAAGTTTTGTCACCATATGGAGAATGTGACATAGTTGCGTAACCAAATGGTGTTCTAATGTCAAAAGTTGTATCTTGAGGCATATCAGCAAAGGCATGTTGTCCGTCACTCACATCAAACGGACTTTGAATTTCAACACTTTTAGTATCAGAACTCTGTAAAGCTTTATAATGGTGCTTTACAGATTCCTGATCATCAGGTACGTGAGATGTATAGCTACTATCCATGTCGGTTTGTGTGCCAACCTCTTGTTTGAACGTAAAATCTTTCATTAGAAATTCTCCTTACAAAGCATCAGCGATATAATTGCCTTTAATTTAAACTAATAATAATGGATTAAAATAGAATACCCAAAACTCGTATAGAATATTGAACAAATTGTAGAACAAAAGCGAGAAAAACTATATATAACACGTCCATTCCCAACAGACGCCTTGTGGTTACAGAGTTTAGAGTTGTTGCGGAGCTCGTATTAATTAAGAATTCTATGCTTTGTAACCAGAAGGCGTCCATCGGGAATGGCGGGAACGTTATGTAAAAGCAGCTGGGAGGTATAAAGTGATCCGATGATAAGTTTACACGACAATGTAATTATGTCCTATTTAGTTGATTTAGAGAATAAATCAATTTTATTCAGAACATTATATAGAGAAGAAAATGAGCATGTAAATTTCAAATTCAATGGTGTTGTAGCACATAAGTTTGAACATGAAATCTCAGGTAGTATTATACTCGATGTAATGGAGTATAACATTTCAAAGTTCATTGATTCAAATTATGAGTTGATACTCAGTCAATCTGTTTATTGTTGGCCAATGAATTTCAATAATCTTGATGAACTGAGAAATAGACTAATAGAAGAAGAAATGAAGTATTTTGTGATAAGTTCGTCATATGGTCTAAACGGTTGGGTTGTTTCCAAAACTATGAATATTGAAAAGAAAAACGTAGATTAAGTATCTCGAATCTATAAAGTTTATGTGTTAGACATTCCCATCTGCCTATACATAACACAGCGGTGTCCCGCCATTCGCCCGGTGGTGACGGAGTTTTGGAATGTTCAGCAGGGAAATGTTTATACGACATTGGTCGCGTTGCAATAAGTGGGCAAACGAGCGTGAACCGTGGGAACGTTATGTAAAATTCAAGACCAAGTCTCAGCATAGAAGTATATTAAGGTAGTTGTGAACATAGAATTAGAGCATGGAGAGCTATGTCGAGTGTTCTTAATAGAATATTTTAATTGGAAAATGACTCTATTTAGTATTGTGGTAAACATGCATATCACTGTTATGAAAAGCAGAATTGAAAAATCAAAGATATTAGTGTGTTTTACTGGCGAGCAAAATCAGTTAGCGTGAGAATGATAATCTGGCCTTGAACAATACATAACACAGCGGTACCCGCCATGCGCCGAGTGAACAGAAATTTAGCTTTGAACAGGTGTTTCAGAATATTCCCGACATTCGCAAATATTGTGAAGATTCGAGCGCGCGACCGTGAACCGTGGGAACGTTATGTAAAATTAAAAACTTAAATAGCCTTAAAAGGAGAAACACATGTATAGGAAAATACTAATTATTATCATTACTTTCGTTACATTTAATACAGTTAGTTATGGAGCAGAAGGTTTGAATTTCGATGTACTGGTTGATATGGAAATACTAAATGAAGAAGACTATACACATAATTATGAGAAAATTTTATCACAGGCAGATGCCATTATACTATTATATGATGTATTAACAGATGAAGATTCAGTAGAAATAGAGTTAGATTCAGAAGCAAATCTCTATTCAGATAACACATTAAGTATTGCGATTGAGTATCTAGTTGATAAAGGTATATTAAATGATCGATTGATTAATAATGCAAAAGAAATGACAGAGTTTGAGTTTTCAATATATTTACTTAGATTACTTGGTACTTTTGACATAGTTGATGCAAATGATCATAGGAGAATAATAGGTGCAGGTTTGAAATATGAACTGTTTGATTCAAGTGTTTATCCTAAAGATCAGTCATTGAATTTCGATAGAGCAATTGATTTTGTATATAAAGCTCTTTCCTGTATAGATACTGAGGGGCAGTTAATCTTCAATAAGTATTTAAATAGTACTTCAAAAAAAGAAGAACGTATTAGTAAGACTTATGATTTCTGGCTAGATAATAATGAAAGCCATGCTGTATATAAACTTGATGGAAGGCATCTTTATTTAGAATATAAAAATACAGGAGAAAAGAAAAAAATAGTATTAGATCCCCATATAGATTTTAATTGGAATTATCCAGTTCTGGTTCATTTGACAGATAAATTTCTATATGTAAATGTAATTAACAAAAATATAAACGAATCAGATTACGAAATCTTATTGAGAATTCGACTAAGCGATTTAGAGTATGAGTACATTGAGAATATAGATTCTGTGGACATGATATTTGGGCGATATGCATATTCTTTAGATCCAATAACCGATGATTTTGATTATACGGTATATTTAAATCGATATGATCTTATAACCGGGAAGAAGGAAACTGTAGGAAGTGTATATGGGTACGCTAGCGCATCAAGCTTTACTATATCAAACGGGAAAATATATTTTACTGTATATGAACTTAACGCCGAAAAATATGGAACTAGTTACTTGGATATGGAGCACTTATACGAATATGATCCTTCCGCAAATACTTTAAGAAAATTAATGACTGGATTTAGTGTTGAAATAGTTCAAGGCAGTGAGGATATATATATAATATATTATGATCGAAAGTTATCACCTGAATATAATGATGATGAAACTCCAGTATGGAATGAAGTGGAGATGAGTCAATACTATAAGTTAATTAGATATGACAATAAAGACAATGAATATGAAACGCTCATGGAAAGTAAAATCATATATGATAAAGATAATTCTATAATTGGCAAACGAACATATGAACCTAATTATGTACTTGGTATAAATAATGGGTTTTTATACTCATCTCGAAGCGTCACAAACGAAGATATGTCGATTGATACAAAAATCGAAAGACTGGATTTGAACACATTGGAAGTAGTTGAATTAGAAACTTTTGTGGGAACTAATCATAATATAGAATATGCTGAACTGAAGGGAACATACCTAGGATGTACATATTACTCAAATGGGTATGCTGTAGAAAATCTATATATACTTCAGGATGATCACTTTCAACTTATTACAGTCAGGTAGTAATTGCGTTTTTAACTTCACATAACATGTCAATTCCCAAACATGCCCCGTTTTATACAAAATGGGGTTTTCATTATACAGCTAAATAATGGTAAAATAGTTAGTGTATAGAATGGGACTGGGGCTCGTCGGGAATTGCAGGAACGTTATGGTGCCATTTTTAGTTTAGTTTATGTTGAGAGGCAAATTTTATGAAAGTAATTAGAGTAATATTAATCATATGTTTAATTGTACTATCAGTATTTTATTATAATTATTCTGTTAAGGAGAGGCTTGTGGATATAGATTTTAAAGAGTTCAATAAAGAAGTATCATTTGCAAGTTTAGAAAATGAGGAATGGGTCTATGATCCAGAGAAGGTAGCATTAAAGTTTGCTGGTGAAATTGAAAATGGTGTAAGACGAAACGTAGATGTAGTTAAAGAGGACTCTGAAGCAACTATTACTATAATTGAAGATAATTATCAGGATGATTCAGTATATGGAGCTAAATACATCATCAAATTAATTCAAGATGTTGACGAGTCTTGGGTTATATCTAATGTAAAGTGGGGACAAAAATGCTGGCCTGATAGAGGGCATACGAATTATTCGTGTGAAAATTGTCATTAAGCCACTAAAAACAGCACATAACACAGCGGTGTCCCGCCATTCGCCTGGTGATGACATACTTTGTGACTTTACATAGCTTATGATTCTGAATAGCTGAAAGTATTGCAATAACAAGGCGAACGACCGTGAACCGTGGAAACGTTATGTAAGAGAATTTGCCTAGGAGAGAATAATGACTGAGTTTCGTGTTGAGATCGAAGTAGAAGAGAGTCCTGTCAGTAACACAGGTAGTGCCATATTTGTTACATTAGTTGCTGACGGTAAGAAAATGGAAGACATTCTTGATATTCATGAGTTTTATCGTTCGCTAAGTAATGAAGGTGTGTTTGAGTATTTCACCTGTACATGCGGAATATTTGGTTGTGGTGGATTTTATAGCAAAGTAAAACACACTGAAAGTGCTTACGTGCTCGAAAACTTATACGCTCCTGAAAATGACTTTGTTGAAGATGAAATGTTGGAGTCATTCACTTATGAAGTAAGTTGGAGCAATATCCTTGAAGTCGCTGAGGAAGTATATAAAAGTATAGAAGCATATTTTAGTAATAATGTTGGTGGGGAGCTAACGGTTGGTGTTGCCGGTGGATATTTGAAGCCATACTTATCTGAATTCAGAAATCAGACTGACACAGTTAAAGCTCAGAAGACGCCAAATACCCTCACATAACACAGCGGTGTCCCGCCATTCGCCCTGAGATTATTGAGTTTATGAGTGTTCCGCAGTGAAATGTTTATACGACATTGAACATGTTGCAATAAGTGGGCGAACGAGCGTGAACCGTGGGAACGTTAGTTGCCATTTTTCTCTGGTCATTGAATATATGCAAAGTATTGAGGTGAACAATGGATAGGATTGAACTAAGAAAAGTACTCTGCGAAGAAGAAGGATATGAAGTAGTAGAGATCATTATAAACAACAGAAAACTAACAGAAATTCTAAAAGAAGTAGAGAAACCATATGCTGAAGAGGAAGGTCATCCAGATTTGGCAGGAGGATATATTGGAATTACTCCAGAATATATTTTCTATCCCTCAGAACTCTTATTTGGGAATCCAGATCCTGCTCTTGTTTACACGGAGGGCAAAGTAACCGTACTAGACTGTCCATGTGGTTGCTATGGATGTTGGCCTTTCGAAGTAAAGATTAGCGTATTAGATGATACTGTAATTTGGAGTGAATTTGAACAACCACATCGAAGTATTGAAAAGTGGACATATGAAGGAATGAGCCCCTTTATTTTTAGTAGAGAACAGTATGAATCTGAATGGAGAAAATACGAAGTAGAAACCGAGAAAAACAGCATCTAACACAGCGACTCCCAACATGCCCCTTGAAATGACTGGGTTTGAAGTGTTCCGCGGTGTGTTATTTATGCGACGTTAATTAGATTGAAAAAGTGGGGGCACGATCGGGAGTCGTGGGAACGTTATGTAAAATTCAAGACCAAGTCTTAGCATAGAAGTATATTAAGCTAGTTGCGAACATAGAATTAGAGCATGGAGAGCAATGTCGAGTGTTTTTAATAGAATATTTTAATTGGAAAATGACTTTATTTAGAATTGTGGTCAACATGTATAACACAGTTTTGAAAAGTGAAATAAAAAAATCAAAGACGTTAGTGTGTTTTATTGGTGAGCAAAATCAGCTAGTGTGAGAATGATAATCTGGCCTTGAACAATACATAACACAGCGGTACCCGCCATGCGCCGAGTGAATAGAGTTTAACTTTGAACTGGGCTTTTAGAATATTCCCGACATCCACAAATATTGTTAAGATTCGAGCGCACGACCGTGAACCGTGGGAACGTTATGTAAAATTCAAGACCAAGTCTCAGCATAGAAGTATATTAAGCTAGTTGTGAACATAGAATTAGAGCATAGAGAGCTATGTCGAGTTTTCTGAATAGAATATTTTAATTGGAAAATGATTTTATTTAGAATTGTGGTCAACATGTATAACACAGTTTTGAAAAGTGAAATTAAAAAATCAAAGACGTTAGTGTGTTTTATTGGTGAGCAAAATCAGCTAGTGTGAGAATGATAATCTGGCCTTGAACAATACATAACACAGCGGTACCCGCCATGCGCCGAGTGAATAGAAATTTAGCTCTGAACAGGTGTTTTAGAATATTCCCGACATCCGTAAATGTTGTGAAGATTCGAGCGCACGACCGTGAACCGTGGGAACGTTATGTAAAATTTAATTCTAGTTTGTACTGAGAGGAAAATTTATGAATCATTTGGGATTATTCAGAATTATTATGATGATAGCTTTAGCATTCGTAGGAGGCAGAGCTTTGATTGAATTTATGTCTTTGCTGCTTAGAAAGCGACCTCTACTACGAAAGGGTCAAGAATTCAATGTGAGAAAAAGAGTTTTGCTTTACTACTTACTTATCTCATTTTTTAACTCAATTGTTTTATTTATTGTTGGGTATAACTATTACTTGGTTTATTCTATTGGTGAATATGGGACCTTTGTAAATGACCTAGTAATGATACTAATTATTCTTTTGATTCCGATTAATACAATTAGGAATAAGCTGGATACGAAGTATATTCTTCGTAGAACGAATTAAACTATACATAACACAGCGGTGTCCCGCCATTCGCCTTGTGGTGACGAAGTTAATGTTATTATGAAGTCTATTGCTGTTACTGAGCTAAAGGCGTTGAAATGACTGGCGAACGACCGTGAACCGTGGGAACGTTATAAAGACAGTAAATACTGAGTCTATGTAGGAGAGATCATGGATAATAATTTGAAGGATCGATTAGCTGAACTAAAGGAAGTTAGTAAATTCGAAGTCGCTAAAAAACAATTACTAGAGGAGTTTCGCACTTTGTATGGTGTTGAACTTGGTGATAAAGATCAAGTCAGTAACGATAAGTCTGTCAAAATTCATGATTTAGCATACAAAAAATTGGATTCCTCTGTTGTAACCAGTGTTAAGTTTAGATATACGCTAAAAGAAGAGGTTCAGAAGTGGTTTGATTCGGTTTTTTCAGAGTTTATTGAACTGTTCGATAGAAAAGTGATATTATATCCTGCTACTTTTAGATCTAAAGTATTGAGAACTAATCGTGAGTTCTATAATTTTCCTATTTCATTTTATAGGACTTTTGAAGAGTGCAAGGAAGTATTAGACGTTGTAATTCATCATTCATATATCGATGTTTTGATTGTAACTGAGGATTTAACTAAGGGAATCCTAATATATGAAGATGAGTATGAGTACGTTTTTATTCAACACTGGTAGCTGAGTTCGTGTAAATTCAAAGTTTGCTTATCAAACACGTATTTACCGTCTTATAACACAGCGGTGTCCCGCCATTCGCCTAGTGGAGACGGAGTTGATGATGAGAGAATACATGACTTTGAAATAGCTGAAAGTATTGCAACAGAAGGCGAACGACCGTGAACCGTGGGAACGTTATGTAAAATTCAAGACCAAGTCTCAGCATAGAAGTATATTAAGCTAGTTGTGAACATAGAATTAGAGCATGGAGAGCTATGTCGAGTGTTCTTAATAGAATATTTTAATTGGAAAATGATTTTATTTAGAATTGTGGTCAACATGTATAACACAGTTTTGAAAAGTGAAATAAAAAAATCAAAGACGTTAGTGTGTTTTATTGGTGAGCAAAATCAGCTAGTGTGAGAATGATAATCTGGCCTTGAACAATACATAACACAGCGGTACCCGCCATGCGCCGAGTGAATAGAAATTTAGCTCTGAACAGGTGTTTTAGAATATTCCCGACATCCGTAAATGTTGTGAATATTCGAGCGCACGACCGTGAACCGTGGGAACGTTATATGGAATAAGTTTCGAAGTTAATGATTTGAATGGAGAATATATGAAATTTAAACTACCTAAGTATACACAAGTGATTGAGTTTACTATATTTACGATTTTTATCTTTTTAACTATAAAAAATACTGACGAGTTGGGAGCAAAAATATTATCAGGTGTTGCTGTTCTTGTGTATGGCAAATTTCTATACAGGATTTGGATCAAAAAGGAGTATGAAATCAGTAGAAACATATTATGTATTTGTGATCGTAAAACTAAAGTGGAAATACCGATTAGTGCAATAAAAAGAATCAATAGACATCAAGTTCTAATTAGTAAATCGAACACATTCGTAGTAGGTAATACATTTCAATATTTCATTGAGTTCCAAGGTTGTGATTATGAGTTAGATGGTTCCTACAAAAATGAAAATGGAAAAAGCATAGTTGAAATTCTAACAAAGAAGTACAATAAGAAGTATTATGAAACAGCTGGTCGTCAGAAAGATCGAAACTGACACCATATAACACAACGGTGTCCCGCCATTCGCCTGGTGGTGACGAAGTTAAAGATTGTTCCGAAGTAAACTGGTGTGACGAAGCTGAAAGTGTTGCAATAGAAGGCGAACGAGCGTGAACCGTGGGAACGTTATAAGGCAGAAATGACTAGTCAGAGCGGTTATAGGCATGTGTGAGTAGAGTTAGCTTATCGCTACTTTTCGTTAAGTTTGCGGGATTGAATCACAGTGTATGGCCTTGAATAGAGTTTACCAGTAATCTGACAAGGTGTGGTTTTACAAAATGTCATTCACTAAATAAAATAAATTGCGATCTGAATTTTAGTAGAAACTTGTCACGATCATATAACGAAAAGAAGCTCAACTGCTTTGCTTGATCTAGGAAAAATTTTATGAGCTTGCTCAATATAAATTGTGTCATCAAGGGAATTGCTAGAACTGAGTCGCAAAGCAGCGTGAATAATAAAGCGAATGAAGAAAAAGGACGTCATTGTCCGCCATATAACAGAGCAGTTCCCAGCACTAAACCCAGTCACCCTTTTTGCGAGGGTGTTTTTAATGAAGTGTGTTGGAAGGAAATGGTGTAGAAAGCTAGAATAGTTAATGAGAAGAGCGCAAAAACGTCGCCAGGGACGCGCCGGGAACTGTCCGACGTTATATGGAATACCTCAACTAGTTAAGTAGAGAGGATGCTGCAGAAGGAGAAATTATGTCTACAGTAATATCACTTGCAATGAATGTGCGAAAAAGTAATGAAGTATTAATAGTTATGACTCTAATGCTTCTAGCTATGTTAACTGTGTTCGGACTAATTATCGCAATTACTGTGTTTAGGAAAAAAATTAATGAATTGACGCGAGGACTTATAATCAAAGGCATTGTTCTATTAATATTTGGAGGAATGGCAATGATGTCAATATACATACGTTGGTTTCTATTGTGATGTAGAAATTGTGAATGTATGTCAGACAGTACTTGGCTTCGAAAACGTTGAGTTACACCATATAACACAGCGGTGTCCCGCCATTCGCCCGGTGGTGACGGATATTTTGAATGTTCCGCAGGGAAATGTTTATACGACATTGCTCACGTTGCAATAAGTGGGCGAACGAACGTGAACCGTGGGAACGTTATGTACAATATTTGCCTCAGTTGTATTAAATTGCATAGATTTATGTTACAATAAATACAACCTCTCAGAGAGGAGCGAGCGGAGAGCCATATGCATGATCTAGTGTTATGCCAAGAAGATGACAAAACCTATCTTGGGAATGAGTCATCTAGGTAAGAGCTTACTTTTAATTGGTTATTCCGTGATTTAGCAGGGCATATGCCCTGCTATTTACATATGGAGGCAGTATGGAAAAATTACTAGAGTATTATATCGAGAAAGAAGCGATTAAGCTCAGAGATAGACATCATAGCTATCATAATGCTGTTCATCTTTAGTTTGAGAGAAACTTAAAGAGAATAGGAAATCCTAAGCCTAAAGAAATATTTATCCCTGAATCTTGGTCTGTAGACAAGAAACATAATCCTTTTTATGTATTGAAAAATAAAAAAGCGATTGCTAAATCTATTGCTAGTAAATTAGCTGATAACACTTATGAACCTAATGATCCATTTGTTAAGGAAATTCTTAAAAAGGGTGGTAAGGGGAAAAGAGTTATAACTGTATATCAAATTCCGGATGCAGCAGTTTCTAATTATTTATACAATAGGTTATTGGGGAAGAATAAACATAGATTCAGCTCTCTCGCCTATGCATATCGTGATGATAGAAATGCACATTTTGCAGTGCAAGATATATCTTTGGAGTTAAGCAAGTATTCAAGAGTTTTCATTTCAGAATTTGACTTCAAAGACTTTTTCGGTTCAATAAATCATGATTACCTTATGAGTCAGTTAAATGAAAATGGATTCTATGTAAGTGAATTTGAGAAGAACTTGATAAGAAGCTTCATTGGTATTAATAATAAAGGTATCCCTCAAGGAACTTCAATTAGTTTGTTTTTAGCAAATCTAGTTTGTTGGGAACTAGATAAAAGACTTGAAAATGAAGGTTTAAGATTTGCAAGATATGCAGATGACACAATAATTTGGTCAACTGATTATAGTAAAATAACTAAGTCGTTTGACATTATTGCTAATTTTTCGCAGGAAGCAAAAATAGATTTGAACCTAAGTAAATCAGATGGAATCAGCTTGTTAACAAAAGAAGGCATGCCATCTGAAATCTCTCAGACAAAAGAATCTTTTGATTTCTTAGGGTACAAATTATTCGTTGATAGAGTAGGGATTAAGGATCAATCGGTAAATAAAATTAAGCAACAAATAAGCTATTTACTTTATAGGAATCTTATCCAACCTCTTGATGGTAAGAACAGAGCAACTGTAATTGTGCCAAATGCTACTAATCATGATCCATCATTTGTGACTGCAATTATGCAGATTAGAAGGTATATGTATGGAAGTCTTGATGACCAGAAACTAGCCAGATTTATTGATGGGACTTATTCAAGTTTAGCTTTCAAAGGAGTAATGAGTTATTACCCACTTCTTACTGATATTGAGCAAATGAAGGAGCTTGATAGTTGGTTATATAACACATTATTGAATAGTCTTGAGTTAAGAAAAAAACTATTCTGGGACAAGAAAAAAATCGATGTTTCAGGTTTCTTCCCGTACAACTGCTCTAGAGAGAATTTTCTAATTACCTGTAGGAATAAGAAAGTTAATGGTAAAAAGCATAAAATTCAAATTCCGAGTTTCAAGAGAATTCATCTTGCAATGAAAAAAGGATTAATTGAGGTCGGGATAGAAAAAACAATGAATCCAAATGCAAGCCATTATGACTATTAACGTCAAATACTGTACATAACACAGCAGTTCCCAAAATGCCCCTTTGTTTATACGAAGTGGCATTTCTTATACTCGGTTTATGGTAAAATATAGTATGTGAATTATAAAAAGTGGGGCACTTCGGGAACTGTGGGAACGTTATGTAAAAGCAATTCGCTGGTCAATATGATCTGAAGAGGAGTAATTATGTTCAAAATATTGACAGTAGAAGATATAAATCATAATACAGTTGAACACTTGTTAAATTTTACTTATAAAGAGTCGATTCAAGAAATTTTGAAGGAATCATATTTAGAAGAATCAAATTCATGTAATTATGAAAATGCTGTCAATAAGCTGAGAGAAGATTACTATAGTTTTATTGATAATTACGTTCATTCCATAAACAGAAATCAATTGATAGCAGTATATGAGCATGAAGGAAAGTTTGTGAGTGCGCTTCGGGCAGTTGAAATGACAAATGGAATATGGCTTGAAGAAGCATTGGAAAGTGCTGTGGAATATCGAAATCAAGGATTTAGTACAAGACTACTTTATGGATTATTAGATTATCTAAAAACAACTAATGGAAAAATCCTTATTGCTAACATTGGTAAGTCTAATACTGAATCACGAAATCTACACAGAAAATTAGGATTTATTGAAACTGACAAGGTAGCATGTGACGAAGATGGTAATGAGTATTATAAGCAAATAAGATATGAGTATAGTATATAGATTAGGCATGAAACAACGCGAGTTGCCTATACATAACACAGCGGTGTCCCGCCATTCGCCCCGTTGATATTGAGTTTGTGAGTGTTTCGCAGTGAAATGTTTATACGATATTGCATGTGTCGCAATAAGAAGGCAAACGAGCGTGAACCGTGGGAACGTTATAAGGCAGAAATGTCTAGACAGAGTGGTTAGAGGCATGTGCGCTAAGAGTTAGTTTGTCGCTACTTTTCGTTAAGTTTGCGGGATTGCATCATACTGTATTGCGCTGAATAGATTTCACTAGTTATCTGACAAGGGGTAGTTTTACAAAATGTCATTCTCTAAATGAAATAAAATGTGATCTGAGTTTTAGTAGAAACATGTCACGATCATATAACGAAAAGAAGCTCAACTGCTTTGCTTGATCTGGGAAAATTTTATTGAGATTACTAAGTACAAATTGTGTCATGAACGGTATTGCTAGGACTGAGTCGCAAAGCAGCATGAATAATAAAGCTAGTGAAGAAAAAGACGACATTGTCCGCCATATAACAGAGCAGTTCCCAGCACTAAACCCTGTCACCCTTTTTGCGAGGGTATTTTTAATGTAGTTTGTTGGAAGGAAATGGTGTAGAAAGCTAGAATAGTTAATGAGAAGAGCGCAAAAATGTCGCCAGGGACGCGCCGGGAACTGTCCGACGTTAGGTGAAATTGTTTTACCTAAGTAAATATTGATCAAAATGAGGTTCGTATGAAGGCAGCAATAAATAATAAGTATGTCAATGTTCTTGTATCCATAATTTTGTTTTGTATTGGTTATTTGGTTGTATATAGTATTGCAAATCAAATTATCATGAAAATAGACTATGTATTTAAAGGATGGATAATTAATTTATCCAATTTTGTTGTAGCACTGGCGCTAATCTTAATATCTTTACTGACAAGTTTCTACTTCAGTCATAGTAAAGAAAAACAAAATAACAGTTTAATTAGAGTAGTAAGTAGTATGTTTTCAATTATGAGCCTATCTGCAATAGGGATTATTATTTTTATCTATATGTTTTTAGTGATATTTATGGATGGTTTTTTCATTCATGAAAACGAGATAGTAATCGATGATGAAGTATTAATAGCTAGAGTGCAGAGTGTAGGATTTCATCATACAGATGTTCAATTTTTCTTGGAAAGAGGGATTTTCATACTAGAAAAAGCAAATAAACCTATAGAGCGCTTAGATGGGAGCTTTAACTATTATGATTCTAAAAGGTAAAACAACTACACCTAACACAGCGGTGTCCCGCCATTCGCCTTGTTGTGACAGAGTTTTGGAATATTCCGCAGTGAAATGTTTATACGACACTGAATGCATTGAAATAGCTGGAGCGAACGAGCGTGAACCGTGGGAACGTTATATGAAACAATTGACTAGGTTACTGTTATTGAAGAGGTAATGATGAATACTGAAACAGTTGCACTAATATTAATATGTATTATTTCATTTGTGATTTTGGATAGGTTCATTGAGTATGAATTCTATAAATTTATTTGGTTGTATAAGTTTGTCTATTTGCCATTACTATTAGTAATTTTGTTTGCTGATTTTGTAGTAGGATCGATGTTTGGCAAATTTAACGGGATAAGTTTAATGTCAGGGATGTTGTTTCCTTTTAACTTCTTTCTAGTGTGGTTAGAAGCAAGAAAACCATCACGTTATAAGAACAGTCCTCATAATCCAAGAACCGCTGGAGTAGTATATTCGATGTTTATCGTACAGGGCATAATGCTTTTCTTTTCTGGTTACGGAGTGATCATGGAGTACGTAAAGTAAATCGTCAATTGAATCATATAACACAGCGGTGTCTCGCCATTCGCCTGGTGGAGACATAGTTAATGGTGTTATCAAGTTTGTTGTTATGAACAAGCTGAAAGTGTTGGCGTAAGTGGCGAACGAGCGTGAACCGTGGGAACGTTATATGAAATTTTCACTTTAAAAAACTATTTACATAATTAGTGATGTTTTGATAGTGTTTAACTCATAGAGGTGGAATGGACGCATGAGTTAAAATGGAGGAAATATGGTTCATAGTTAAGTTGTTTTAGAAGTAAGCAAGATTTAAAATGTGTTATGTGTATAGCTGCTTTGTAATTAAAGGAGGTAATGTTTATTCCATCCATTGAATCCCATAGGAGGTACAATGGTGAATATGCAAAAAAATCTAGAAACATTAATAAATTTGTTATTGGAAGGATTAGACTATAAAAGTATAGTTCTATTAGTCATAATCATGCAAATTAAGCGTTTCGAAATTGTTTTAACTGTATATAAAATGAAGTTAAAGTTGGATTTGAAGTTTAAATATAAATGTTAATACTTTTTAATGAAGACTATGTGATGCAGCGTTCAAACTCCATATAACACGACAATTACCAACATGTCCCTTTGAGAAATCAGAGGGGTTGTTTCATAGAGTTATATGGTAAAATATAACTAATGAGCAACGATAAGAAGGGGCACATCGGTAATTGCGGGAACGTTATGTAAAATATCTAGCATTAGTTCATAAATATATCAGTCGAGGTGGATATGAAAATAAAAACTCTATTAATAATTGTTGCGATCATTTGTAGTGGTTGCAGTTTTACTGACAAGCAGGAGACAATTCATGTTAGTAGCAAAACTCAGCATCACAATTTGAGTTGGGAAGGAACCTATCAATTAGAAGATGACTCCTATGTGGGAACCGGTTATATCGAAATAGATTTTAGCGATGAGAACGTATTTTCTTATGACCTTAGTATCCGTACATCTGATTTCAAGCTTAATGAGGAAGGTTTTGGAGAGCTAGGAAATCTAAATGATGCGAGTGACAAACTTAGAGGAATTGAGTTTGATCTTTCGAATGAACAGTTAACTTTACAAGTAACTAATGAGAGGCACTTTGAGTTTATAAAGACAAGTAATCTAACAGAAGAGGATTTTGTTTTATCAAATGGCTTACATAAGGATATGAGCCATATCGAATTTATGAGTCTATTTGATTATAAGAAAGATATTGAGTTCGATCTTGATGGCTATAATGTTGAATCAGGAATGCCGGTTTTCGCCAGCATAAAACATGGGGAAATGGAGGTAGAATTTCAAGCAGATCCTGAGGAATTATCAAATTCAACAGTCTATGGATTTGCAATAACTGATGAGAATGTAAAAACGCATAGAGGCATAAGTATTGGTGATTCAAAGGAGCTATTGTTAGAGTTATATGGTGAGCCAGAGTATATAGGTGAGAGTTATTATGGATTCGCATCGGGTCCATTTTTCATTGAATTTGAGATAGTCGATAACTGCGTTAAAACCATACTATATTGGCATGAATTATAGGTTTAGTAAATATTCCGAAATGCTAGAAACTTTACATAACACAGCGGTGTCCCGCCATTCGCCCTTTAGAAATTGTGGTTGTGAGTGTTTTGCGGTGAAATGTTTATACGACACTAATGTGTTGCAACAAGAGGGCGAACGATCGTGAACCGTGGGAACGTTATACGAGATTTCTCACTTAGTTAGTGAAAGGACTTTGATCAATAATGAGATCAATACAGATTAAATGGAAAACTCGGTTTGCTTCAATACGGTTATTTTTATTAATCGCTATTATATTAGTTGGTTGTAGTAAAGGTAATTGGAAATATGAAGAATGGATTGAGTTTGAAAGTAGTGTAATGGAGAGATACGATTTTATTGACAGTATCGACTTTTATGGTAACAGTCCAACACTATTTATCAATTATAATTTGAATAGAAATATCGAAGGTGAGATTGTTGAGCAAATATTTGAAGAGTCAAAGGCGTTTTTACTTAACGAAGAGGTGTTAAATGAATTAGCTCAATATCATCACGAAAAATATGGTGGAACATTGATTGAGTTGAGTATTAGTTTAAAGTGTGAGAAAGACAATGAAGTAACGTATCATTGTTTCACATCATATGCTGAAACTACAGATGAGTTATCAGAAAACACGTTTGTAGAATGGACTTATGAGAATAATTAAGAAATATTTTAATAAGCAACGATAATGTTAGGTAAATAGAAAGGGATTAATACATCGTTCAAAACCACGTATAACACAGCGGTACCCGCCATTCGCCTGATGGTGACAAAGTTAATGCTATTACAAAGTTTTATACTTGGGACAAATCTGAAAGTGTTGGTATAACAGGCGAACAGCGTGAACCGTGGGAACGTTATATATCATTTAATTCGGAGGTAATGTATGAATAAAGTTTTCATTGAGAAACTAGTTTCGATAAACGAATTCTCATTAAATTATTATATTGCGGATATAAGCATTGGCCTTGAAAATAATCTGTGGGTATTGCTTCAGAAGAAGAAAACACCAACATCTGATCCAAAGTATGATTATAGAAATCTTGAAGACTCATATATATTATATTCGATCAAGAATGGTGTCATGGAAAAGTATTTTGCTATTGAAAATTACAAGGTGGACTTTCATTTCGTTAGAGAAATTGACCAGGAACAAATATTACTTGCATCTGCTCGTTGTCAGTATTTTAGTGAGAGCAATATTGAGAAGAATGCAATAATCTTTTCAAAAAGTGGAGTTGTCAAAAATACACTGACACTTGGAGATGGTATACAAGACATTAAAGTTAGTAAGAACAAGGAATTATGGACAAGTTATTTTGATGAAGGTGTATTTGGTAATTATGGCTGGGAAGTTCCGCTTGGACAAAGTGGATTAAGATGTTGGACGTTAAACGGTGACACAGTTTATGATTATGAATCCGTTGATTATGATCACTCAATATCAGATTGCTATGCAATGAATATAGATAGTCAAGAGAATGTGTGGTTCTATTTCTATACTGAGTTCTATTTAGGAAAGTACTCAAATGGTACTCTCAATTATTATTCAATAGATGTTGGGGGAGCAAGTGTTCTAGCTATTGATAATCAATGGCTTGTTACTGATGCAGGATATTCAAACAGAAACTTGCTTTTACTTCACGAAATAAGAAATGACAGAGTAATAAAGACTTGTGAGTTTGAACTTTTAGATAGGATAACGGGTGAATCATTAGAAATAAGTAATGTTCAGTTCTTCAAAGATATAATTGCATTCATTTCTCAACAGAATGTTTATATGATAAACGTTAGGGAGCTAAAAACCGAATTAAACGACATATAACACAGCGGTGTCCCGCCATTCGCCTGTTGGTGACAGACTTTGTGATCATGCGAAATTTGTGCTTCGAAATAGCTGAAAGTATTGCAATAGAAGGCGAACGAGCGTGAACCGTGGGAACGTTATGTAAAATTCAAGACCAAGTCTCAGCCTAGAAGTTTATTAAGCTAGTTTTGAAAATAGAATTAGAGCATGGAGAGCTATGTCGAGTGTTCTTAATAGAATATTATAATTGGAAAATGACCTAATTTAGCATTGTGATAAACATGTATAACATAATTTGAAAAGTAGAATTGAAAAATCAAAGATATTAGTGTGTATTACTGGCGAGCAAAATCAGTTAGCGTGAAAATGATAATCTGGCCTTGAACAATACATAACACAGCGGTACCCGCCATGCGCCGAGTGAATAGAAGTTTAGCTTTGAATAGGTGTTTTAGAATATTCCCGACATCAACAAATATTGTGATGATTCGAGCGCACGAGCGTGAACCGTGGGAACGTTATAAGGCAGAAATGACTGGTCAGAGCGGTTAGAGACATGTGTGTTAAGAATTAGCTTATCGCTACTTTTCGTTAAGTTTACGGGATTTTATCAGAGTTTATAGCCTTGAATAGAGTTCACCAGTAATCTGACAGGGTGTGGTTTTGCAAAATGTCATTCGCTAAATTAAACAAATTAGGGTCTGAATTTTAGTAGAAACATGTCACGATCATATAACGAAAAGAAGCTCAACTGCTTTGCTTGATCGGGGAAATTTTTAATGTGGTCTCTAAGTACAATTTATGTCCTCAACGGTATTGCTAGAACTGAGTCGCAAAGCAGCATGGTTAATAAAGCGAATGAATAAAAGGACGTCATTGTCCGCCATATAACAGAGCAGTTCCCAGCACTAAACCCAGTCACCCTTTTTGCGAGGGTTCTTTTTATGTGGCGTGATGGAAGGAAATGGTGAATGAAGCTAGAATAGTTAATAGTGCGAGTGCAAAAAAGTCGCCAGGGACGCGCCGGGAACTGTCCAGGCGTTAGTTGGCATTATCCACGTTCAAGTTTAAGCAGTTAGTTTAATTGGCACGCTAATGTTGGTATGGGCTGTGCATTAACGCCTCCCTATGGTTATGGGTTCATTATTTTGCATTAGAGCCTTGTTCTTTCAAACGAAACTCAGCGCTTTGAATACGTTGAGAGGGTAATGTTTATACTGACTGCATTTCACTTAATAAGCAAGTGCTTGCAATGAACTAAGTTGGTATATGAGTTCATGGTACTCATTAATATAGACTGAAGGCTCCAAGGTTTTCGTCATTCAAATTGCATCTAAGTTTGTTGGGCCTTCATATACATTTGATTTTATACTTCGGCCATATTGTTAGCTTCAACTTCATTATTTAAGAGATTTGGCGGTCCATTATAATTTCTTGTTTAACTGTAGGCCTTACATCTAGCACCGAATAACTAGTTTTCAATATGCAACTTGAAATCGAAAATCGCCTTATACGAAAAGAGAGCAAGCACTGGTCATCGTAGAGAACACTCAAAAGCAGCGCTGAATTCAGTTTGAACAAGCCTAGTTGTAAGTGTTGCAGATAATGCTTTTTAATTAGAACGGCTGAAGTTAGTTTTGAATTTTACAGTGTCAATTATCTGTGCTTTGAGTACACAGCTCCATATTTACTTTTGGGGTTGGTTTCCTTGAATGAAAGTATTTTTAGACTTGGCGCATTGCATTAAATAGGAAGTGGTAATATTCCGCTGAGAAGTGTCCAAGACATTTACGTGCTAGGTATCTGAATGTAATTCGACATCTCATTAAATGAGTCTGTTGGTTTACTATATTTCAATACATCATTTAGGCAACGCCATCTAACACAGTGGTTCCAGACATTCCCCTCGTATTATACGAAATGGGGAATTTTTAATTGGTCTCTTATGTTAAAATATAGAAGAGTATAGAAAAAGTGGGGAACGATCTTGAACCATGGGAACGTTAGGTAAAATATAGCCTCAGGTTAGGGATTAGAAAGAGTGATCAAATGGGACTTAGCACTAAGAAATCTAAAATAGTGAAGCTTGATGAGCTAGAATACAAATGGTTAGTATCGACTGGTTCCAAAATTAACTTGTTATTAATTGAAGCCAATGATAATAGGAAAAGTATTTTGGAAGTTGAATTTGAGTCAGACATTGATCGCTATTGGGTGGAGTTTCCAGAGGTGGATGACCTGAATAGATTTGTTGTTAAGCCTTACCATGTAAAGAGGATTATCAAAATGGCAGAGAAATTAGGATGGAAACATCAATATTGTCATCGCATAAAGTGCAAAAGTACATTTAAAGAAGACGAATTGACAGAGTTGGTACCGAGTAACTGGTAGTGGCGTATCGGCTATACTATACCTAACACAGCGGTGTCCCGCCATTCGCCCTGCGGATACTAAGTTCATGAGTGTTCCTCAGTGAAATGTTTATATGACGTTGAAAGTATTGCAATAAGTGGGCGAACGACCGTGAACCGTGGAAACGTTATGTGGAATTTTAGCACTAGTTTTTTTAATGTGAAATGTTTAGCGTAGAAGGAGAGTAAATATGCTTAGACCAGATGAAACGGATCTTTTGGCATTTTTTGAGTCTGTTCCTGAAAGTCCAGACGAAGAACATATTCCATTTGAATATAAAGAATCGAGCTATAGATTTGAACACAAAAATGGAAATACCGTACTGTTCACTATTCTTCCAGCTTATGATGAAGTTGCTATTGATTTAGACTCTGAGCATATAAATTTAAGCCTACGATTAGAAAATGTTGAGGAAATAGTAATCGTTTCTGATAAGAAAGATAATGCTCAGATTAACTTTGATAGTAAGTTTAGTTTTACCACACTACACTTGAAGCCTGAAATAAAACTGGTGCATAAAGAGGAACGAGATTTATAGTTAATGTTGGGACCAACATTATGTAATTTGCGACGTACTAAAACACCACATAACACAGCGGTGTCCCGCCATTCGCCTGGTGGTGACATAGTAAATACTATTACTAAGTTTTACGCTGTGACATAGCTGAAGGTATTGAACAACTGGGCGAACGAGCGTGAACCATGGGAACGTTATGTAAAATTCAAGACCAAGTCTCAGCATAGAAGTATATTAAGCTAGTTGTGAACATAGAATTAGAGCATGGAGAGCTATGTCGAGTGTTCTTAATAGAATATTTTAATTGGAAAATGACTTTATTTAGCATTGTGGTAAACATGCATATCACTGTTATGAAAAGTAGAATTGAAAAATCAAAGATATTAGTGTGTTTTACTGGCGAGCAAAATCAGTTAGCGTGAGAATGATAATCTGGCCTTGAACAATACATAACACAGCGGTACCCGCCATGCGCCGAGTGAATAGAAATTTAGCTTTGAACAGGTGTTTTAGAATATTCCCAACATCCGCAAATGTTGTGAAGATTCGAGCGCACGAGCGTGAACCGTGGGAACGTTAGTTGGCATTATCCACGTTCAAGTTTAAGCAGTTAGTTTAATTGGCACGCTAATGTTGGTATGGGCTGTGCATTAACGCCTCCCTATGGTTATGGGTTCATTATTTTGCATTAGAGCCTTGTTCTTTCAAACGAAACTCAGCGCTTTGAATACGTTGAGAGAGTAATGTTTATCTGACTGCATTTCACTTAATAAGTATGTGCTTGCAACGAACTAAGCTGTCCTATGAGTTCATCGTACTCATTAATATAGACTGAAGGCTCCAAGGTTTTCGCTCTTCAAATTGCATCTAGGTTTATTGGGCCTTCATAAACATTTGACTTTGCACTCCGGCCATATTATTAACTTCAATTTCATTATTTAAGAGAATCGGCGGTCTATTATAGTTTCTTGTTTTACTGCTGGCCTTACACCTAGCACCGAATGACTAGCTTTCTATATGCAACTTGAAATCGAAAATCGCCTGATACGAAAAGAAAGCAAGCACTGGTCATCGTAGAGAACACTCAAAAGCAGCGCTGAATTCAGTTTGAACAAGCCTGGTTGTGAAGGTACAGATAATATCTTTAAATTAGAACGGCTGAAGTTATTTTTGAATTTTACAGTGCCAATTATCTGTGATCAGAGTACACAGCTCCATATTTACTATAGGGGGTGGTTTCCTTGAATGAAAGCATTTTTAGACTGGGCGCATCGCAATAAATAGGAAGTGGTAATATTACGCTGAGAAGTGTCCAAGACAATTACGTGCTAGGTATCTTAATGTAATTCGACATCTCATTAAATGAGTCTGTTGGTTTACTATACTGTAATACACCATTCAGGCAACGCCATCTAACACAGTGGTTCCAGACATTCCCCTCGTATTATGCGAATTGGGGAATTTTTAATTGGTCTCTTATGTTAAAATATAGAAGAGTATAGAAAAAGTGGGGAACGATCTTGAACCATGGGAACGTTATAAGGCAGAAATGACTGGTCAGAGCGGTTAGAGACATGTGCGTTAAGAATTAGCTTATCGCTACTTTTCGTTAAGTTTACGGGATTTTATCACAGTGTGTAGCCTTGAATAGAGTACACCAGTAATCTGACAGGGTGTGGTTTAACAAAATGTCATTCACTAAATGAAACAAATTAGGGTCTGAATTTTAGTAGAAACATGTCACGATCTTATAACGAAAAGAAGCTCAACTGCTTTGCTTGATCGGGGAATTTTTTAATGTGGTCTCTAAGTACAATTTTAGTCCTCAACGGTATTGCTAGAACAGAGTCGCAAAGCAGCATGGTTAATAAAGCGAATGAATAAAAGGACGTCATTGTCCGCCATATAACAGAGCAGTTCCCAGCACTAAACCCAGTCACCCTTTTTGCGAGGGTTCTTTTTATGTGGCGTGATGGAAGGAAATGGTGAATGAAGCTAGAATAGTTAATAGTGAAAGTGCAAAAAAGTCGCCAGGGACGCGCCGGGAACTGTCCAGGCGTTATAAGGCAGAAATGACTGGTTAGAGCGGTTAGAGACATGTGCGTTAAGAATTAGCTTATCGCTACTTTTCGTTAAGTTTACGGGATTTTATCACAGTGTGTATCCTTGAATAGAGTACACCAGTAATCTGACAGGGTGTGGTTTTACAAAATGTCATTCACTAAATGAAACAAATTACGGTCTGAATTTTAGTAGAAACATGTCACGATCTTATAACGAAAAGAAGCTCAACTGCTTTGCTTGATCAGGGAAATTTTTTAATGTGGTCTCTAAGTACAATTTTAGTCCTCAACGGTATTGCTAGAACAGAGTCGCAAAGCAGCATGGTTAATAAAGCGAATGAATAAAAGGACGTCATTGTCCGCCATATAACAGAGCAGTTCCCAGCACTAAACCCAGTCACCCTTTTTGCGAGGGTTCTTTTTATGTGGCGTGATGGAAGGAAATGGTGAATGAAGCTAGAATAGTTAATAGTGAAAGTGCAAAAAAGTCGCCAGGGACGCGCCGGGAACTGTCCAGGCGTTATAAGGCAGAAATGACTGGTCAGAGCGGTTAGAGACATGTGTGTTAAGAATTAGCTTATCGCTACTTTTCGTTAAGTTTACGGGATTTTATCACAGTGTGTAGCCTTGAATAGAGTTCACCAGTAATCTGACAGGGTGTGGTTTTGCAAAATGTCATTCGCTAAATTAAACAAATTAGGGTCTGAATTTTAGTAGAAACATGTCACGATCATATAACGAAAAGAAGCTCAACTGCTTTGCTTGATCTGAGAAAATTTTAATGAGCTTGCTAAGTACAAATTGTTTCATCAACGGAATTGCTAAAACTAAGTCGCAAAGCAGCATGGTTAATAAAGCGAATGAATAAAAGGACGTCATTGTCCGCCATATAACAGAGCAGTTCCCAGCACTAAACCCAGTCACCCTTTTTGCGAGGGTTCTTTTTATGTGGCGTGATGGAAGGAAATGGTGAATGAAGCTAGAATAGTTAATAGTGCGAGTGCAAAAAAGTCGCCAGGGACGCGCCGGGAACTGTCCAGGCGTTAGTTGGCATTATTCACGTTCAAGTTTAAGCAGTTAGTTTAAATTGGCACGCTAATGTTGGTATAGGTTGTGCATTAACGCCTCCCTAATGGGTAAAGGTTCATTAATTTGCATTAGAGCCTTGTTCTTTCAAACAAAATTCAGCGCTTTGAATACGTTGAGAGGATAATGTTTATCTGACTGCATTTCACTAAATAAGTAAGTGCTTGCAAGGAATTAAGTCGGCATATGAGTTTATCTTACTCATTAATATAGACAGAAGGCTCCATGGTTTTCGTCATTCAAATTGCATCTAGGTTTGTTGGGCCTTCTTATACATTTGGCTTTATACTTCGGCCATATTGTTAGCATCGATTTCATTATTTAAGAGTTTCGGCGGTCTATTACAATTTCTTGTTTAACTGTAGGCCTCATACCTTTCACTAAATGACTAGTTTTCTATATGCAACTTGAAATCGAAAATCGCCTTATACGAAAAGAGAGCAAGCACTGGTCATCGTAGAGAATACTCAAAAGCAGCGCTGAATTCAGTTTGAACAAGCCTATTTGTAAGTGTTGGATTCGAAATTTAAATTAGAACGGCTGAAGTTAGTTTTGAATTTTACAGTGCCAATTATCTGTGATCTGAGTACACAGCTCCATATTTACTATGGGGGTTGGTTTCCTTGAATGAAAGTATTTTAGACTTGGCGCATCGCACTAAATAGGAAGTGGTAATACTCCGCTGAGAAGTGTCCAAGACATTTACGTGCAAGGTCTCTGAATGTAATTCGACATCTCATTAAATGAGTTTGTTGGTTTACTATACTTCAATACATCATTTAGGCAACGCCATCTAACACAGTGGTTCCAGACATTCCCCTTGTATTATACGAATTGGGGAATTTTTAATTGGTCTCTTATGTTAAAATATAGAAGAGTATAGAAAAAGTGGGGAACGATCTTGAACCATGGGAACGTTAGTTGGCATTATCCACGTTCAAGTTTAAGCAGTTAGTTTAATTGGCACGCTAATATTGGTATAGGCTGTGCATTAACGCCTCCCTATGGTTATGGGTTCATTATTTTGCATTAGAGCCTTGTTCTTTCAAACTAAAATCAGCGCTTTGAACACGTTGAGAGAGTAATGTTTATCTGACTGCATTTCACTTAATAAGTATGTGCTTGCAACGAAATAAGCTGTCCTATGAGTTCATCGTACTCATTAATATAGAGTGAAGGCTCCAAGGTTTTCGCTCTTCAAATTGCATCTAGGTTTGTTGGGCCTTCATATACATTTGACTTTATACTCCGGCCATATTATTAACTTCAATTTCATAATTAAAGAGTTTAGGCAGATTATTATAATTTCTTGTTTTACTGTAGGCCTTACATCTAGCACCGAATGACTAGTTTTCTATATGCAACTTGAAAACGAAAATCGCCTTATATGAAAAGTGAGCAAGCCCTGGTCATCGTAGAGAACACTCAAAAGCAGCGCTGAATTCAGTTTGAACAAGCCTGGTTGTAAGTGTTGCAGATAATGCTTTTAAATTAGAACGGCTGAAGTTATTTTTGAATTTTACTGTGCCAATTATCTGTGATCAGAGTACACAGCTCCATATCTACTTTGAGGGTTGGTTTCCTTGAATGGAAATATTTTAGACTTGGTGTATCTCACTAAATAGGAAGAGGTAATATTCCGCTGAGAAGTGTCCAAGACATTTACGTGCTAGGTATCTGAATGTAATTCGATAACTCACTAAATGAGTTTAGTGGCTTATTATACTTTAACACATCATTCAGGCAACGCCATCTAACACAGTGGTTCCAGACATTCCCCTCGTATTATACGAATTGGGGAATTTTTAATTAGTTTCTTATGTTAAAATATAGAAGAGTATATATAAAGTGGGGAACGATCTTGAACCATGGGAACGTTAGTTGGCATTATCCACGTTCAAGTTTAAGCAGTTAGTTAAATTGGCACGCTAACGTTGGTATAGGCTGTATATTAACGCCTTCGAATGGGGAGGGGCTATTGAGTTTTGCATTAGTGGCTTGTTCTTTCAAACTAAAATCAGCGCTTTGAATACGTTGAGAGAGTAATGTTTATCTGACTGTATTTCACTTAATAAGTAAGTGCTTGCAACGAACTAAGTTGGCATATGAGTTCATCGTATTCATTAATATAGAATGAAGGCTCCACGGTTTTCGTCCTTCAAATTGCATCTGGGGCTGTGAGGTCTCTAAATTAGGATTCCTTTTGACTTCGGCCTCCGTCTGAACTTTGCTATTTGTATGTAAGAGTTTTGGCCAGTTATGACATTATACTATTAAGTTTTTGGCCTTATACCCTTCACTAAATGACTAGTTTTCTATATGCAACTTGAAATCGAAAATCGCCTTATACGAAAAGAGAGCAAGCCCTGGTCATCGTAGAGAACACTCAAAAGTAGCGCTGAATTCAGTTTGAACAAGCCTGGTTGTTAGTGTTGGGTTTGAAATTTAAATTGGAACGGCTAAAGTTAGTTTTGAATTTTACAGTGCCAATTATCTGTGATCAGAGTACACAGCTCCATATTTACTATGGGGGTTGGTTTCCTTGAATGAAAGTATTTTATACTTGGCGCATCGCACTAAATAGGAAGTGGTAATATTCCGCTGAGAAGTGTCCAAGACATTTACGTGCTAGGTATTTGAATGTAATTCGACATCTCATTAAATGAGTCTGTTGGTTTACTATACTGTAATACACTATTTAGGCAACGCCATCTAACACAGTGGTTCCAGACATTCCCCTCGTATTATACGAATTGGGGAATTTTTAATTAATCTCTTATGTTAAAATATAGAAGAGTATAGAAAAAGTGGGGAACGATCTTGAACCATGGGAACGTTAGATAACACATAAAAATCAGCTAATACTAGCAAAAATAGCTATTATTGTAGCGGTAATAAATCAAGTCGAATTTCTGTATCAGTGTTATAAAACAAGGAGTTTTGTCTATGATCTTGAGTGTCAGTAGGAGAACGGACATACCGGCTTTTTATGTTGAATGGCTAATTAATAGATTTGAGTCAGGGTATGTATTAGTGCGAAATCCGTTTAATAGTAATATGCTATCAAAAATTGAGTTAAATAAAAGAACCATTGATTGCATAGTGTTCTGGACAAAAAATCCTAAGCCACTAATTGAAAGATTAGATTATTTTGAGTCCTACAATTACTATTTTCAAATTACAATAAATCCATATGATCTTAAACTTGAAAAAGGCATACCAGCTAAAAGGGAAATAATTGAATCAGTCAAAAATCTATCTGACAGGATTGGTAAAGAGAGAATTATATGGCGTTATGATCCCATTTTTTTCACAGATGTTATTGATATGGCATACCATGAAAAGTGGTTTTCATATCTTGCAGATAAACTTGGGGAGTATATAGATCATTGTGTAATTAGCATAATAGATGATTACAAAAAGAACAGGCGCGAGTTTAGAGATATAGGAATTAGAATACCTAGCGATGTTGAGGCTAAGAAATTAATAAAGAAGTTGAGCAATATTGGCGAAGCTAAGAGTATAAAAATCCAAATGTGTGCAGAATCATTCGAGGTAGAAAATATAGGTCGTTCAAAATGTATCAATGACGAACTTATTCAAAAAATAACTGGCAAAAAAGTGATTGCAAAAGAAGATCAGAATCAACGTGAAAAATGTAACTGTATAGAAAGTGTGGATATAGGAGAGTATAATACTTGTCTAAATGGTTGTGTATATTGTTATGCAAATTATAGTGAAAAAAGTATTATTGATAAAGTAAAGAAGCATGATCCTAATTCGCCACTATTAATAGGTAATATTACTGGTAAAGAAAAAATTGTTGTGAGAAAGAATAAATGTATTTTTGACGAAACACTTACTTTGATCGATTTTTAAGCGTCATCTAACACAGCGGTGTCCCGCCATTCGCCTGGTGGTGAATAAGTTTAGGAATGTTCCGCAGTGAAATGTTTATACGACGTTGAATATGTTGCAATGAGAAGGCGAACGAGCGTGAACCGTGGGAACGTTATGTAGAATACTTTTCTAGATATTGAGGTTGAAGAGGTAATCAACTATGAAAACAAACTTTAGATGGTCATTTAGAGAGCATCTAGTTGTAGTTCTAGTAATTCCAATAACATCTTTTATTATAGATTTAACTGTAAACAAAGGATTTGGTTCAGGCATGCTAACACTCCTATTTAAAGGACATAGTTTTCTTATGAATCAAAATGCCGCAAGTATTGGAATTATAGGTGGGGCTGACGGACCTACAGCGGTTTTTGTTACAGGTGATGCATTAGCATTTATGCTGATATCTAATTTTATGCTATTCATTATATTAGCAATGCTTTTTAGGTTAAAGAAGTATTTGAACGAGAAAAAATTAAGATGAGAATAACGAAAAGTACACCACATAACACAGCGGTGTCCCGCCATTCGACCGGTGGATATTGAGTTTGTGAGTGTTCCGCAGTGAAATATTTATACGACATTGAACACGTTGCAATAAGAGGGCGAACGAGCGTGAACCGTGGGAACGTTATATGAAAGCTCTTGCTAGGAAATGAGGAAAAATGAGCAAATTAATGAAAGTACTAATTACTTACTACAAATTTGGAATCCTGTTTAGTGCAATGCTCATATTAGCCATTGAAGTCGGTTGGATTCCAAGTAGTGGGCTTCCAGTCAGAGATATTGTGTACTATATGAAACTTATTCCAATGACCTTGGTTATCGCAATTTCATTCATACCATTAGTTGCATTGTTGGATTTCTTTAGGAGAATGTTTCAGCACATCTATGATGAGTATAAGTTTTCAAGCAAAAGTCAGAAGAAATGGTTTTTGATTGCATTTGTATTGGTACTGCTTAGAAAACTTCTAGTATACTTTGGTTAACATACAACGCAATAGCAATCATATAACACATCGGTGTCCCGCCATTCGCCTGATGGATACGAAGTTTAAGAATGTTCCACAGTGAATGTTGGTGACTAAACTGAAAGTATTGCAATAGCTGTGGCGAACGAGCGTGAACCGTGGGAACGTTAAGTAACATTTTTTACTAGTATAGGGTTAAGTAAGGAGAAATCAATGGAAAGTAGTACATTTAGTTTTAGCATCTCAAATGTAGTAACTGATGCAGTAGATATCTACAAAAACAATAAAAAAACATTGCTTGGATTAAGCGTAATTAGTGCGATTATCAGTCAAGTATTCAGTTTTATAATGAATATTAGCAACTCAAGAGCACCTCAATTGACTCCAGTTAGTGGTTTAGTAACTTCATTATCATTTATCATCATGTTGGTGGTTATTTATTATAGTACAAAGCTCTGGGTTGCTATGCAAATTTCTGTGATTGACGCAATAAAAAATGATGAAATATCAATTTCTTCAAGTTATAAAAGAGCCGAGGAGTCAGTCTGGAAGTTTTTGAGAGCTTCATTAAAAATCTTTCTTATACTTTTTATTCCTTTCATTCTGTTGATATCTGGAATGATGCCAAGATTCTCATTATTTATGAGAGTAACCTTCCTTATTATTGGAGTTGTTGCCATCATCTTTTTTGGTACGAAATATGCATTTGGACCGTTTATAAGAATTGTTGAACCAGACAATAAGAAATACTTAAAAGCAAGTAGTACGTTGGTTAATAGAAACTTTAAAGAAGTTGTTGTGATATTAGCAATTTACTGGATACTATTGCTGCCGACATTCTTAAACACCCAATATGGAGACGTTTTATTTGTAAATGATTCAGTTAAGTTTATTCTTGAAAAGATTTTATTAGTTATAGGAGTACTATATCATCCTTTTCAAGTGTCATTATTAGTAAGGACTTATTATGAGTTATCAGAGTCGAGTGAGAGAACTCAAATCGTAAAAAACGTCACTTAACACAGCGGTGTCCCGCCATTCGCTTGGTGGATACTTACTTTAAAAATGTTCCGCTGTAAATGGTCGTTAAATAGACGAAGGCGTTGTAATAAGAGGCGAACGAGCGTGAACCGTGGGAACGTTATATAACAAAAACAAGGCGGTATTAGAATGGAACTAAGAATGATGGCAATAGTCATAATAGCTTTTGGCCAGATTCTAAGAATGATCACCAACAAATCTTTTAGTAGTATCAATTGGTTGGCACATAGAGAAAAGTTAGTTTGTAATTTAGTTAGGTTAAAGACGTTGGTTGGTTGGCTAGTAATTGCATTTGGTAGACTTGTATTGTACTTGACAGTCGTACCTTTTAACAGAAGTATAGTTTGGCTGATTATTATAGCTGTACTTGAACTTATAGTTAGCATGCATATAAGTGTAAAATTATTGGGATTAAAAATTTGGTTTGCTATCTGGATAGATTTACTACTCGTTATTGCAATCGCAGTATATGTTTATAAGTTACTTTATGATATAAGCGGCCTTCTTTTCGTCATATAACACAGCGGTGTCCCGCCATTCGCCCGTTGGTGACAGAGTTTGGAATGTTCCGCAGAGAAATGTTTATACGACATTGGTCGCGTTGCAACAAGTGGGCGAACGACCGTGAACCGTGGGAACGTTATGTAAAATTCAAGACCAAGTCTCAGCATAGAAGTTTATTAAGGTAGTTGTGAACATAGAATTAGAGCATGGAGAGCTATGTCGAGTTTTCTTAATAGAATATGTTAATTGGAAAATGACTTTATTTAGTATTGTGGTAAACATGCATATCACTGTTATGAAAAGTAGAATTGAAAAATCAAAGATATTAGTGTGTTTTACTGGTGAGCAAAATCAGTTAGCGTGAGAATGATAATCTGGCCTTGAACAATACATAACACAGCGGTACCCGCCATGCGCCGAGTGAATAGAAGATTAGCTTTGAACAGGTGTTTTAGAATATTCTCGACATCCGCAAATGTTGTGAAGATTCGAGCGCACGACCGTGAACCGTGGGAACATTATAAGAAAGTTTTGACTAGTTTATTTATGTGAGTAGTTTCACTAATGTTGAGGAGCTTGCAATATGAAAGAAAGCAGTTTGAAAATAAGTCGAGATAATAAGACTTACTATATAACAGAAGTAGGAAATAAATTGAGTTTCGAAAATATTCTTGAAATTTTAGAAGTTATAAAAGGTCCAGATGACAGTATGCTATTTGGGTGTAAATGGCGAGTAATTGATATAGAGAATCTAGATAATGAAGTTATGGATGAGAGTATTCGAAAAATGTATGAAGAGGTAAAAGGTTTTATCGAATACGATTATGAAAGAATTGAGATAACAAAAGCATTTATTGATGTAAGAACTAAATTCATAAATGAGGAATGGCCAAAAAGTATAAAACCACACAATGAAGAGGTTAAGAATAGTATTTGGTTTGAACCAATTAATAACGAGGAAATATTTGAAGCATTTAAGATAGAGGAGTTCTTTACATGTATTATCTTAGGAAAAGGTGACGATTATAAAAACTACAAGTATTGTATTCATAGGTTCGAAACAGAAGACGGGATAGGATTACAAATTAATTCTAATGCTGATAAAGTTTTGGAAGATGATATTATTCATAACATAATGAGACTTTTTCCAGAGATGCTCAAGGATTTATAAGTCGTCAAAACCATCTTATAACACAGCGGTGTCCCGCCATTCGCCTTGTGTTGACGAAGTTCAGGAATGTTTCGAAGTGGATGATTATGACGAAGCTGAAAGTGTTGAAATATCTGGGCGAACGAGCGTGAACCGTGGGAACGTTAGTTGAAATTCTCTTCTTGGCTTAAAGGAGGCAGAGTATGGGAAGAATAGCTATATATTTGCTAATAGGAATTATTATTGAGGCTATTACATTTAACTTTGGAATGTTTCGACATGTTGAGTCTTTTTTCTTTGTTTGGGGTGTTCTGTATCTAGGAATATTGTTATTTACTGTATTCAAAGTGGATACATCTACATATACTATGAGATTTAGTAAAACGGGAGTTAAGTTTAGGAATAGTGAAGACATAATTGCAGAGCGAAAAATGCTAGAACCTAAAAAGTCCTTGCCATCCACATTAATATTCTTGGCAATTATGTTTATTGGAAACACACTGTTATTTATAGTGCTAATGCCATAGTGTATTACTGTGCAAATTGTAGTACTTAAACAACGAAGAAAACTTCATCTAACACAGCGGTGTCCCGCCATTCGCCTGGTGGTGACGAAGTTAATGCTATTACCAAGTTTGTTGTTATGACATAGCTGAAGTCGTTAGAAATAGTGGGTCGAACGAGCGTGAACCGTGGGAACGTTATATACAATAAAATTGCTAGTTTATTGCTGAAACAAATCTAGAATGAGATGTAATTAATAATAAAATCATTTATAAGTAAGGACAATATAGAAAAAGTTGAGAATGAGAGTGGGCAATGAGAAAAATATTCAAACGTATAAAATCGGTACTTCTACTAGTTAAATATCAACCAAAGACGTTTTTAACGCTCTTATTATATCCGTTAATAATCGGCGTTGGAGGATTGATAAGTATTGCACCAATATTGATTGGATATAAAAATTGGTATGAAGTTGAAGCAATTCAGTTAATAATGTCGTGGGTTACAGTTATAGTCGCTTTGTTATTTGGCTTTGCATATATCAAATATATGCAGGAAAATCTGCTAGGTAGATCAGTTAGTATTTTTAAAGCTAAAAACATGATGACAGGAAAGTGGTTTGATGGAATTATAGTGACAATCAAATATGCAATATTACTTGTAGCCTTAAAGCTATTTATCCAATTTGAATTTCATGGACTGATTAGGGTTTACAAGTTAAGTGGAATAATCAGATACGAGTTTGCACTGGCTCTGTTGCTCAATATTGGTTTAGCATTGTTCCTTATTAACAGATTAGGTTTACATAAGCAAATGGCAATATTAAAGAATGGAGAAGGAAATTATTCTCTTAGGGAAGCTTTTAAATCGACGAAATATCATTGGAAAGACTTGTTACCATTATCGACTATTGAAACAATCGCTATAGTTTGGCCTGGCCTACAAAAGGCACTAGTTATATATTATGATTTTCGCTATAGCAATGTATTGATGATGTTAGCACTAAGCTTTATATTTTCAATACTTTGGATGTATTTTGAGACTGTGTATAAAGTCTCTTGCTATACAGAGTATCAAGCTAGCATTGAAGAAATTTAGCTCATGTTTTAACTAAATAACCATCATCCTGCAATATGCAAAGCTCGAGCAATATCAATAATCAGATCAGAAGTTTTTCACTATTAGAACGATTACATGGATACTTAAATGTGAATCGCAATTTGACTGTATATAACACAGCGGTGTCCCGCCATTCGCCTAGAGAATACGTATTTTCAGAGTGTTCCGCGGTGAAATGTTTATTCGACATTGAATGCGTTGCAATGAGAGGGCGAACGACCGTGAACCGTGGGAACGTTATGTAAAATTCAAGACCAAGTCTCAGCATAGAAGTTTATAAAGCTAGTTGTGAACATAGAATTAGAGCATGGAGAGCTATGTCGAGTGTTCTTAATAGAATATTTTAATTGGAAAATGACTTTGTTTAGAATTGTGGTCAACATGTATAACACAGTTTTGAAAAGTGAAATAAAAAAATCAAAGACGTTAGTGTGTTTTATTGGTGAGCAAAATCAGCTAGTGTGAGAATGATAATCTGGCCTTGAACAATACATAACACAGCGGTACCCGCCATGCGCCGAGTGAATAGAGTTTAACTTTGAACTGGGCTATTAGAATATTCCCGACATCCGCAAATATTGTTAAGATTCGAGCGCACGAGCGTGAACCGTGGGAACGTTAGTTGGCATTATCCACGTTCAAGTTTAAGCAGTTAGTTTAATTGGCACGCTAATGCTGGTATGGACTGTGCATTGACGCCTCCAAATGGAGAGGGGCTAATGAATTTTGCATTAGTGGCTTGTTCTTTTAAACTAAAATCAGCGCTTTAAATACGTTGAGGGAGTAATGTCTATTTGACTGTATTTCACTTAATAAGTGGGTGCTTGCAACGAAATAAGTTGGCATACTAGTTCATCGTATTCATTAATATAGAATGAAGGCTCCAAGGTTTTCGTCATTCAAGTTTCATCTGAGGCTGTGAGGTCACTAAATTAGGTTAGTTTTTTGACTTCGGCCTATTTTTGAAATTGCTGTTTGCTTTTAGGAGTTTAGGCTGGTAACGCAATTATGTCATCTATGTATAGGCCTTATATCTGTCACTAAATGACTAGCTTTCTATATGCTACTTGAAAACGAAAATCGCCTAAGTAGGAAAGAAGCAAGCACAGGTCGTCTGAGAGAACACTCAAAAGCAGCGCTGAATTCAGTTTGAACAAGCCTGATTGTGAAGGTAGAGATAATGCCTATAAATTGGTACGGCTAGAGTTAGTTTTGAATCTTACAGTGCCAATTATTTGTGATCCGAGTACACAGCTCCATATTTACTATGGGGGTTGGTTTCCTTGAATGAAAGCATTTTAGACTTGGCGAATTGCATTAAATAGGAAGTGGTAATATTCCGCTGAGAAGTGTTCAAGACATATATGTGCTGGGAATCTGAATGTAATTCGACATTTCATTAAATGAGTCTGATGGTTTACTATACTTCAATACATCATTTAGGCAACGCCATCTAACACAGTGGTTCCAGACATTCCCCTCGAATTATACGAATTGGGGAATTTTTATTTAGTCTCTTATGTTAAAATATAGAAGAGTATATATAAAGTGGGGAACGATCTTGAACCATGGGAACGTTAGTTGGCATTATTCACGTTCAAGTTTAAGCAGTTAGTTTAATCGGCACACTAATGTTGTTATAGGCTGTACATTAACGCCTTCGAATGGGGAGGGGCTATTGAGTTTTGCATTAGTGGCTTGTTCTTTCAAACTAAAATCAGCGCTTTGAATACGTTGAGAGGGTAATGTTTATCTGACTGCATTTCACTTAATAAGTAAGTGCTTGCAATGAACTAAGTTGGTATATGAGTTCATCGTACTCATTAATATAGACTGAAGGCTCCACGGTTTTCGTCCTTCAAATTGCATCTGGGGCTGTGAGGTCTCTAAATTAGGATTCCTTTTGACTTCGGCCTCCGTCTGAACTTTGCTATTTGTATGTAAGAGTTTTGGCTAGTTATGACATTATACTATTAAGTTTTAGGCCTTATACCTTTCACTAAATGACTAGTTTTCAATATGCAACTTGAGACCGAAAATCGCCTTATACGAAAATGAGCAAGCACTGGTCATCGTAGAGAACACTCAAAAGCAGCGCTGAATTCAGTTTGAACAAGCCTGGTTGTGAGTGTTGGATTTGAAATTCAAATTAGAACGGCTGAAGTTAGTTTTGAATTTTACAGTGCCAATTAGCTGTGATCAGAGTACACAGCTCCATATTTACTATGGGGGTTGGCTTCTTTGAATGAAAGTATTTTATACTTGGCGCATCGCAGTAAATAGGAAGTGGTAATACTCCGCTGAGAAGTGTCCAAGACATATACGTGCGGGGAATCTGAATGTAATTCGACATCTCATTAAATGAGTCTGTTGGTTTACTATACTTTAATACATCATTCAGGCAACGCCATCTAACACAGCGGTGTCCCGCCATTCGCCTTGTGGTGACTGAGTTTGTGATGTTGAGCAGTTTGTGGATTTGAAATAGCTGAAAGCGTTGCAATAGAAGGCGAACAGCGTGAACCGTGGGAACGTTATATGAAATTTTTCAAGGAGAATATGTTAATGAGAAAGTTTAACAATTTTATTGGGTCTCACATCAAATCGAACAATGTTAACAAGTGGTTATTCATTACTGGTTTAACCGCAATAATAATTTCAGTGTCTTATCAGGTTTCTTATGATTGGCCTGAGTTATTTTATGGTGCTGATAGATTATTTAGCTATATATCGAATTTAGGTTTTGCGTATTTGTGTAGTTATATTTTTTATTTAGTTAGTGTTTATATTCCAAGTGCGATTAAGGAAATTAAATCTTATAGGATTATCTCTGTATATATTACTGACATTTTATCTACTTGGGACAAAATATTAAAAGCAATTGACAAAGAATCAGTGAATAACTTTGATTCAAGGAACAATGAGTTAAAGTATTTCGAGAATCTCGAAGCAAAAATTGATTTTACGGAGGAACTTAGTAAGCAAATAAAGAGAATTGAAAATGAGAATGGAGAAATCAAAATAATTACGTATACACTTCAGGAATATGTTGGTGATTTAGTAGAAGCTATTTCTAAGAGAATAGATATTATTGAACGATATCCTGATATTGATCCAGATTTACTCATAATATTGAATAAAATACGAACTAGTACAGCTATGAAAATGTGGAAAACAATTAATTTGAAAGTAAAAGTACCTAACAGTAACCCAATTAAAAATATGGGTGCAATTATGTATAAGTGTAATGCTGAAATTGAATTGCTAAGAGATGCACACAAAAAGATTATTGATAAGCATGAAAATCAATTTTGGTATAAACCTTGAAAAACATCATATAACACAGCGGTGTCCCGCCATTCGCCTTCTGGTTACGTAGTTTGGAATGTTGTGCAGTGAAATGTTTATACGACACTAAATGCAGTGAAATAGTTGGGCGAACGAGCGTGAACCGTGGGAACGTTATGTACAATAAATACACTGATATCGTTATTACAATCAATTTTGATTTAAAACAGAAATACTTCTTTCGTTAAGTTGCGACATGTTGTAATTCTAGATTCGAAACTAGTACTGCTATTCATCGACTAGGATATATGTTAGAATGGGCTGATTAAATGAATCAATCTTATGTTTGGAGGAGAATATGTTCACGAAAAAAATAGCAAAGACAGCATCACAATTATTACTGAGTTTTATATTAGTATTCAGTTTAGTATTGCCCCAAGGAACTTATGCCGAAGTAAAAACTGTATACTTGGATCAGGATAATCCCACAACTACAATAAACGCTGATTGTGGTGGTAGCAACTTGAAAATTACTGTATTTGGAGGAAGTGAGCAAACTTCGCAAATTACATTTGATATTAGAAGAAAGAATTTGTTTGACAAAGATAACATTAAGGATCAAAGATCTTATCAGGCTGATTATAAAGTGAATGCTACTGGGATTACCGTTACTAATAAAAGTGCAGGGACATCCTATACAGCAGATGAACTCCAATTAAAGCCTAATACAGTGTATAACGTAAAGGCAAAGTCTACACTCGTTGGTGTCCGTGGTGGCGGCATAAGAATTTATGATGATTCTATCACAACATTGATTGGTGGAAGTAATAGTATACAAAATCCAGATTTCTCATTTACAACACCTGATAATGGAGGTATTGCAATTTTATTCTACTCTGGAGTTGAATTAGGTGATGTAGCAACATTTACTGAGGTGCAAATCGAAGAAGGAAATACCGCTTCCAAGTTTGAGGAATTTGGTGGCACAGTATTATATACTGGCGAAACCCTGATGAACAAGGATAAGCTTATTCTTAATATAGACGGTATAGTAGAAGTTAAAAGATATACTCTCGCTGATCAAGATGACTATGAGAAGTATCTCGGTACATTCAGTCTTCAAAAGGGGATCAATCATATAACTGTTTTGCATGAGGGTGATTTCACTGCAAGTATTGAATACGATGACAGTGTGGAAGGCATAATAGAACAGTTGGCTAATCAAGTAAATACACAAACTGCTATGATGAAAGAATTGCTTAATTTGTTAAATGAATCTAGAGGATACAAAAATATCTCTTTTCAATATGATGAAAATGGTAACATAGTAACTATAACTGAATAGTTGAAAGATATTAAAAGTAATTAATATGAAACCGTGTATTGACAGTACATAACACAGCAATTCCCAACATGCCCCTGTTATATCAAAAATAGGGGCTTTTATAATGGTTGAATGTTACAATAGTGTATATGAAATAGCCATAGAAGGGGCACGCTCGGGAATTGTGGGAACGTTATGCAGCATTTAACAAGCAGTTGTCTATTTCTATAACATCATTTTATAACTATATACAGAGGAAATGGCTATCATTGGTTGCAATATTTTGTGCGGCTGTTGACTAACTAGAGTAAAAAGGTGAGTAGAATGAACAATAAAAAAACGTTGTTTGGCATTGTATTCGTGCTGATTTCTGTTATATCTTTTGCAATGTATTATTTTGTAAAACCAAGTGTAGTGCTTAGTCAGAATGGATATTATGTATCAGAATACGCGAGAATTTCCGAGCAAGAGTGGGAAAGACATAATATAAGTAATATGAGATTTGAAAATCCTGAAGAACTACTTCTTGAGATAGATGAATATGTTCAAGAGTTAGAAAAATTGATTGATCGTGAAGATTGGGATACTGAGTTGAGACAAATTAATGGTCGAGACTTCGATACAATAATTGAGGTCGAGTTCACTTATGATTACCATTCTAGGGCAATCGGTGCTGGGACTCAAAGATCTAATTACTCCACTAATATATCACCGAAAATAAAACTTAGTCGTAGATCTATAGAACGTGGATATGAAGAAATTGCTCATGAGCTAACTCATATAATATCACCTATATATCAATCAGTAAGTCTAAATGAAGGGTTAGCTTGTTATGTCAATGATGTGATTGGAAGGGGAACGGTGAGACTTCTTGATAATCAAGAAATTCATAGAAGAGCCTTGAGTTTCATTGATAATGATGAAGTAATGAAGTTTGTTGGAAATGACTCAACAGATGTTTATGATATATATACATCTTATACATCGGTTAGAAATGAGTTTTATGTACTGAGTTATTCTTTCGTATCATATTTAATCGAAAAGTATGGAATGGAGAGTTTTTTGAAAGTGTATAGTTCAAAAGACACAGTAGAAACGTATAGTGAAGTTTATAATCGACAATATGTAGAACTTATTAGTGACTGGAAAAAGCATCTAAAAACATTTGAGGAGTAGTAAAGAAAGGATTAATGCTTGTTGAGTAAAAAGCTTGTTAAACACCGCATAACACAGCGGTGTCCCGCCATTCGCCTGGTGGTGACATACTTCGTGACTTTACATAGCTTATCATTCTGAATAGCTGAAAGTATTGCAATAACAAGGCGAACGACCGTGAACCGTGGAAACGTTATGGGACAGCCTGGACTCAGTCGATCTTATGAATAGGGGGCGTGATTTATGAACGAGGTTTTCAGAGCTTTAAGTCAAAATCCTATGAGCATTCAAAACTATGAAATGACACATGAGCAATGTTTATATGCAGTAAGTATAAACGGAAATGCAATAAAGAAAATCCCTAAAGATCTACATACAAATGAAATATGTTTGGAAGCAGTTCGTAATGAAGGATTATCACTAGAGTATTGCTCGAAAAAAATCATAAATGAGAATATTTGCGCTGAAGCTGTAAAAAATAATGGATTGGCAATACAGTATGTCCCTATGAAGTTTGTAACAAGTAAATTATATAGTTATGCCTTAGATCAAAATGGTTTATCATTGCGATTTATTCCTAAGAACCGAATTACATTAAAACGGGCTTTGAGAGCGGTACAGCAAAATGGTATGGCAATAAGATATGTTCCGAATAATCTATTAAATAAGGAAATTCTCGAATCGGCAGTATCAGAAAATGGTATGTCACTTGAGCATATACCAAGTAATAGAAAGAGTAAGAAACTATGCGTTAGAGCCATTGAAAGTAACTCAATGGCTCTGGAGTTTGTACCAAAAAGATTTAAATCAGATGAGATTTTAGAATCAGCATATGAGAGTAATTGGGAATCATTTTGTTATTTTCCTGTTGAAAAATATACAGTGGCAGCCTGTCTAGACTTCTTGAATAAAGTAAAAACTGATATTGATAAGTCAATTCGGATTAATCATCATATACTCAGTGATACCGTAGTCCAGTTCCCAGTAGAGGTTAATGGAAACTTAAATATTATTAAATTAGAGAGAGTTGTTGGTGTAAGAGAATTCATTAAAAAGTACTATGACAGTGCTGACAAAAGTTTTTATACGGTTGAGAAATTACACTATAGTGGCACCATTGAAGAAAGAGTGTTTAATAACTTTCATAGCTTTTATAGTTACTTAGATGGAGCTTTATCTGAAGCTGATTTAATAAACTTCGATTTTGAAGGTGTCGAACTGAAAAACTATGATATTAGAAGTTGGAAAATTAGAAGTGAAGTCCTAGTAAATCAAGGTTTGTATAATAACTCATATTATAAAAAGCACATCGAGTCAAAGTCTGATTATGTAAATTTGCAACATTCAAAAATAAATGAAGAGATTAAAGCACTCCAGAACATAGAACTTCCAGAATTTCAAAGGATGGAATCTGGTAGTAGGAATCGTCGCTTTTATTATATAAGCGATGTACATCTTGATCATAAGTTAATAAATAATTTTCCAACTCATGCTTCAAAATTAGAAATCGAACTTTTTATTGAAAATGTTGTTCATGAGCTTTTGAGTAGTGTAATAGAAGATACTATGAGTAGTGACTACTTACTTGTAGCAGGGGATGTTTCATATGATCTTGAAATCTCAAAATTGTTCTTTTCTAAGCTATACGAAAAGAGTGATTTCGATGAAATAGTTGTAGTCTTAGGAAATCACGAGTTATGGAATTTTAACAATGCTCAAATGAGTGTTAGCGAAATTATCAGTTATTATAAGAAAGAATATGGAGAAGTCGGAGTAATGCTACTGCATAATGAGTTACTTCTGATTAATGACTCGCGTAGCAAAATAATTACTGATGAGGAATTGTTTAACTTAAATACTCATGAGATAGACAAAATTAGCCTAAGATATCCAAATATAATATTTGGCGGAATCGGATTTTCAGGTTGTAACAGTGAGTATAATGCGACAAATGGATTATATAGAAATGTTATTAAGACGTTGGAAGAGGATTTGTGCCAAACACAACAGTTCTCTGTTCTATATAATAAATTAATAGAATCAATTCCAAACAGCAAGCTAATTGTTTTATCTCATACCCCTAAACAGAACTGGTCAGAGCTGAACTATAACAGTAATTGGTATTATGTTAATGGGCATACTCATGCCAATGTGTTCACAAAAGACCATGAGAAGTCTATATATTCAGACAATCAAGTGGGTTACTATAACGAAAATTTTGAACTTAAGTATTTTGAGATTTCTAGTACCTACGATATTTTTAGGAATTATGTCGATGGAATGTATTTAATCAATCGTATGCAATATATTGAATTTAATAGAGGTATGGGCATTCAGATGGATTTCAAGAGATATTTTAACAAACTCCATATGCTTAAGAGAAGTGGAGTGTATTGCTTTATTTTAGAGTTAAAGGAAAAACTATACTTATTAGAAGGTGGCAAGATTCGCAAATTGGAAATGCAGTTTGTAGAGTATTACTATGAAAATATGGTTAACTATTCTGATGCATTGAAAGTACTAACGAATAAGTATAATCAAACATTAGCACAAATTTCTTTGAAAATTAAACAGGTTGGTGGTAGTGGTAATATCCACGGTTGTATAGTTGACATTGATTTTTATAATCATATATATCTTAACCCAGTTGATGGAACATTATTGCCATACTATGCAACCTCAATGATGGATAAGTATATTTACTCAAATGTTGAGACATTACTAATTCATCATAGAAAAGACTTGTATGATAATTTACATCTAATTGAAAGTGAACCGAAGGTTAATGAATACTTTATAAGTGAAAACAATGTATATGAGTGTAATTCAGTATTATTCAGCGACGAAACAGCTATGTATAAACCGTCAAACTTAATCAAATCTATTCAGTATTTGACGAATAGTAATATAATTAGGATTTGGAATGAAGACCTCATTGAAAGTAACTTTGAGTATCACGAAATAAGCGATTAGTAGACGAAGTGTATTGTTAAAACCGTCCAAGCCATCCCATAACACAGCAATTCCCAACAAATGCCATGCTGTTGGTAAGCTAAAGTTGTTACATGGTTTATAGGTCTGAAAAAGCTGGTGCTCATTAAGAAGTGGGCATTCATCGGGAATTGTGGGAACGTTAGTTGGCATTATCCACGTTCAAGTTTAAGCAGTTAGTTTAATTGGCACGTTAATGTTGGTATGGGCTGTGCATTAACGCCTCTAAATGAGGAGTGGTTCATTATTTTGCATTAGTGGCTTGTTCTTTCAAACAAAACTCAACGCTTTGAATACGTTTAGGAATTAATGTTTATACTGACTGCATTTCACTTAATAAGTAAGTGCTTGCAACGAAGTAATTTGGCATATGAGTTCATCGTACTCATTAATATAGACAGAAGGCTCCAAGGTTTTCGTACTTCAAATTGCATCTAAGTTTGTTGGGCCTTTATATACATTTGATTTTATACTTCGGCCATATTGTTAGCTTCAACTTCATTATTTAAGAGATTTGGCGGTCTATTATAATTTCTTGTTTTACTGCTGGCCTTACATCTAGCACTGAATTACTAGCTTTCTATATGCAACTTGAAATCGAAAATCGCCTTATACTAAAAGAGAGCAAGCACTGGTCATCATAGAGAACACTCAAAAGCAGCGCTGAATTCAGTTTGAACAAGCCTGGTTGTATGTGTTGCAGATAATGCTTTTAAATTAGAACGGCTGAAGTAAGTTTTGAATTTTACAGTGCCAATTATTTGTGACTTTCGTACACAGCTCCATATTTACTATGGGGTTGGTTTCTTTAAATGAATGTATTCTTAGGCTGGGTGTAAATCTTTGAATAGGTATAGGGTAATATTCCGCTGAGAAGTGTCCAAGACATATACGTGCGGGGAATCTGAATGTAATTCGACATCTCATTAAATGAGTCTGTTGGTTTACTATACTTCAACACATCATTCAGGCAACGCCATCTAACACAGTGGTTCCAGACATTCCCCTCGTATTATACGAATTGGGGAATTTTTAATTGGTCTCTTATGTTAAAATATAGAAGAGTATAGAAAAAGTGGGGAACGATCTTGAACCATGGGAACGTTATAATGCTATGAATTTCTAAGTATATTAATATCACTGGAGGAAAAGAATGAAATCTACTAGCTGGGAAAAGTATTGGGGTAGTGAAGAGAAACTTGATCATTGGAAAGTACCTGAGCCAGAAGTTATTGATTTTATTAAGGAAGTTAAAGAAATACACAGTACAGCATCTGTGTTAGACCTCGGGTGTGGTTTAGGACGTCATTCAATTGCCTTTGCAGAAGAGGGATTTGATGTTCAAGCTGTAGATTTTTCTAAGGAAGCATTAGAGCAGTTGGATGATATAGGCAAAAAGAATGATTTGCAGATACAGATTAGAATTGGTGATTATCGCTCAACGCTGTATGAAAATGAGAGTTTTGAAATAGTGTTGAGTTATAACGTCCTTTATCATGGATCGCGTGATGAATTTCAAAACTCCATCAAGAAGTGTTATAACTATTTAAAGCCAAATGGAATATTTATGTTTACGTGTGTAACACGTGATGATGACAAGTATGGAAATGGAAAAATGAAAGCACCACATACATACCTAAGTGAAAATTCCGTTCATCCAGGGGATATTCATTACTTTAGTAGTGAAGAGGACTTAAATGAAATGCTTTGCATGTTTAAAGCCATCTCACTAAGTCGAAAGGAACATGAATGGATCTATAAAGGAGAAAAACGCTTTAGTTCTTACTGGGTCGTAGTTGCGAGAAAGTAGAGAGTGTAAGTATAGTGCACCGAAATTCACAGCATATAACACAGCGGTGTCCCGCCATTCGCCCTGTGGTGACTGAGTTTTGAATATTTTGCAGAAAATGTTCATATAGCATTGAAGATGTTGCAATTAGAGGACGAACGGACGTGAACCGTGGGAACGTTAGCAGACATTGAAAGGACAGGTTTATGGGGTATTATAGTGAATTGGATGCTATGGGTCGTAGATATTATGAAAATTACAAGTACGTTTGTGCAGAGTGTTTAATTCATGACGAATTAAGTGACTATATTGAGAGTAATGGAGACTCTGGATCATGTGATTATTGTCATGAGGAAAAAATAGTATTCCCACTTCCATTATTACTAGATTTTATTTTTAACTGTATTTACTTCTATTGGGATCAACCAGAAAATTCAGGAGTACCCTATGAAACAGCAGAAGGTGGTTGGCAACTTGGAGTACAAGACGGATTCGATTTTTTCTATGATGTTGTTGCATGTGATTTTTCATGTGAGGAGTTAGAGAAGGACTTGCGTGAGCCTTTTCTTGATTTGCAATTTACATTGAACGATCCTTTCTCAGGGACAAGATCTGAGGAGTTACAATTCTCATGGGAGCAGTTTTGTAAGATTATTAAACATCAAACCAGATATGTGTTCTTCTATGACAATGAACATGAGGAAACGTTAGGTGTGTATTCACCATCAAGTATATTAGACCAAATTGGTGTGTGCTGCTCAGAGGTTGGGCTAATAACTAGATTAGAACGTGGGGAAAGATTTATTCGTGGAAGAATACATAATAGTGAAGAATCCATAAATACAGTATCTCAATTAGGTCCACCACCACTAAGGTACGCTAAGTATTCAAATAGAATGAGCCCAGCAGGGATTCCTATGTTTTATGCAGCTCTTGAACAGGACACAGCACTCGCTGAACTTGCTCCTGAATACGATAGGAATTCAATTTTTACTTATGGGGAATTTGAGTTAATTAGGGATATACTCGTACTTGATTTAACAAACATTCCTCGGGTGCCAAATATCTTTGATACAAGTAGAAATACTCAAATGGAAGATATTATTTTCTTACATAGTTTAGAAGATGCGATAACTCAGTCTGTAATTAAGGACGGGAGAGAGCATATTGAATATGTTCCAACCCAAGTGTTTACTGAGTTTTTTAGAAGAAAATATAAATATGCAGATGAGAATATCGACGGAATTATATACAATAGTTCTCGAAATTCGGGTGGAAAATGTATAGTATTGTTTATTGAAGGTAAAAATGTAATTGATGCAGAATGTGAGATAACAAGTGACTCAATGTTGAAATTAAGTCGCGAGAACATCTTTAGTAGAGTCCTTTAAACATCTGCTAACACAGCAGTTCCCAAAATGCCCCTTTGTTGATACGAAGTGGCATTTTATTATATTAGATTATGGTAAAATATAGTATGTGAGTTATAAAAGTGGAGCACTTCGGGAACTGTGGGAACGTTATATGGAAGTTTTAGCAAAGTAGAGAGAAGTTGAGAAAGCGTGGTCATGTGCACTCATGGCGACGAAGAAATGTAACTTTGCATGAGGACCAGTATTCCATAGCACTGGCTAAATTCATTCACGGGAGTGAGAAACGTCGTATAACAAGTCATGATCAACATTTCTCACGTTGAATTATAAGCCAGAATCCAAATGTATCTCAGAAAAATGATCATATACGCATCTACACTATCGGGGTGCAAAGTTACCCAATCTACATATGAATACGTTATATACAAAATTAATTTGGCGAAGAATGAGTGAAGCCATGAGGCAAGGGAAGAATCATTGAATGAATCCCCTAGTCATCTATATGCTGTTTAAAAACAAAGGCTCAACATTATAAGATAATGGGCTCGAAAAGAAAATGACAAGTAAGTATATCCAACTATGTAGTATGCCAAAACCACCATATAACACAGCGGTGTCCCGCCATTCGCCCGGTGGTGAAGGAGTTTGGAATGTTAAGCAGGGAAATGTTTATACGACGTTGGTCGCGTTGCAATAAGTGGGCAAACGACCGTGAACCGTGGGAACGTTATAAGGCAGAAATGACTGATCAGAGCGGTTATAGGCATGTGCGTTTAGAATTAGCTTATCGCTACTTTTCGTTAAGTTTGCGGGATTGCATCACAATGTATAGCCTTGAATAGAGTTCACTAGTAATCTGACAGGGTGCTGTTTTATAAAATGTAATTCGCGAAATGAAATAAATTGCGATCTGAATTTTAGTAGAAACTTGTCACGATCATATAACGAAAAGAAGCTCAACTGCTTTGCTTGATCTGAGAAAATTTTAATGAGCTTGCTCAACACAAATTGTGTCATCAACGGAATTGCTAGAACTGAGTCGCAAAGCAGCGTGAATAATAAAGCGAATGAAGAAAAAGGACGTCATTGTCCGCCATATAACAGAGCAGTTCCCAGCACTAAACCCAGTCACCCTTTTTGCGAGGGTATTTTAATGAAGCGCATTGGAAGGAACTGGCTGATTAAGCTAGAATAGTTAATGTTAAGAGCGCAAAAAGGTCGCCAGGGACGCGCCGGGAACTGTCCGACGTTATATGGAAGTTTTAGCAAAGTAGAGAGAAGTTGAGAAAGCGTGGTCATGTGCACACATGGCGACTAAGAAATGTAACTTTGCATGGGGCCCAGTATTCCATAGCACTGGCTAGTCTCATTCACGGGAGTGAGAAACGTCGTATAACAAGTCATGATCAACATTTCTCACGTTGAATTATAAACCAGAAGCCAAAGGTGTCTCTGAAAAATGATCATATACGCATTCTCACTATCGGAGTGCAAAGTTACCCAATCTACATATGAATACGTTATATACAAAATTAATTTGGCGAAGAATGAGTGAAGCCATGAGGCAAGGGAAGAATCATTGAATGAATCCCCTAGTCATCTATATGCTGTTTAAAAACAAAGGCTCAACATTATAAGATAATGGGTTCGAAAAGAAAATGGCAAGTAAGTATATCAAACTATGTAGTATGCCAAAACCACCATATAACACAGCGGTGTCCCGCCATTCGCCCGGTGGTGAAGGCGTTTGGAATGTTCCGCAGGGAAATGTTTATACGACGTTGGTCACGTTGTAATAAGTGGGCAAACGAGCGTGAACCGTGGGAACGTTATATGGAAGTTTTAGCAAAGTATAGAGAAGTTGAGAAAGCGTGGTCATGTGCACTCATGGCGGCGAAGAAATGTAACTTTGCATGAGGACCAGTATTCCATAGCACTGGCTAAGTTCATTCACGGGAGTGAGAAACGTCGTATAACAAGTCATGATCAACATTTCTCACGTTGAATTATAAGCCAGAAGCCAAATGTATCTCAGAAAAATGATCATATACGCACCTACACTATCGGGGTGCAAAGTTACCCAATCTACATATGAATACGTTATATACAAAATTAATTTGACGACGAATGAGTGAAGCTATGAGGCAAGGGAAGAATCATTGAATGAATCCCCTAGTCATCTATATGCTGTTTAAAAACAAAGGCTCAACATTATAAGATAATGGGCTCGAAAAGAAAATGACAAGTAAGTATATCCAACTATGTAGTATGCCAAAACCACCATATAACACAGCGGTGTCCCGCCATTCGCCCGGTGGTGAAGGAGTTTGGAATGTTAAGCAGGGAAATGTTTATACGACGTTGGTCGCGTTGCAATAAGTGGGCAAACGACCGTGAACCGTGGGAACGTTATGTAACAGTTTTAAACCAGTTAGTGTTGATTAAGACAAAGCTATTTGATCGTAGCATAGCAAACCAGGAATTTTGTGCACATTGAAAAATATCAGTAGTAAAGTATCAAACAATTATTGAAAGGCAGATTCAATGACTATTAATGAGTATATGAACAAAGTAAAAGCAATTATGAATTCTGAGCGAGAGTATGAGTCTCAAAGACCAATTATTAAAGAATATATATTGTTTTTACAGAATATAATTGAGAAAGAACCATCAAATATTAAGGCAATTTGCCAACTAGCGATCTCGTATTTTGAAGATAGACGAGATACTGATATATGCATAGAAATCATGGAAGCTGCTTTAACAAAGAATGAAGAATCAATGTCAGAGCAAATGTTATGTGAGCTTTTAAACAATTTGGCTTATTTCTATGATGAGGAACTTGGAGAGTCAGATAAGGCAGTTGAAACGTTGAATCGTGCTATTAAGCATCAGTCTTGTAAACCGAATAGTTACTATGCACTAGCATACCTATTAGTAGAAGATGAACCTGAATTGGCATTGAAAGTGATTAGTGAAATGTCGATGCCTGAAAGTCCCCTAAATCACTATCAATATCTTAAGGGCTATATTCTTATGAAAAATGAGTTGTATACAGATGCTTTGAGGATATTTGAGGAATTGAGATTATACAGTGATAACTCTGAGGTTAGAGAAAAATCACTTTATAGTTCTGCAATAATAAGAAGCATTACAAATGAGACTGACATGGCATTGAGAATCGCTGACAAATTATATGACGGATTTATTGTAGATCATAATGAAAAAGTACTTACATTTGAACTTATCCATCTATATTTCTTACTAAGGAAATTCGATAAGGTAGTTGAGTTATTCAAAATTGGGAAAGAACCCATTTATATTGATGTTGAAGTTATAGAATCATACTTTTACGCTTTGAAATCATTAGGTCTTAAATCAGAATGCGAGATTTTATATCTACAGAAAATTGAGGAAATTAATGAGGAAATTGCCGATACAAAGTTAGACTGTGATTTCTCAAATGAAGAGAAGGAATCTTATATTAATAGGAGTAATGAAGAAATAGCTAAACTGAAAAAAAGCTATTCTGAAATTGTATTAGGCAATAAGTTTGTTCAAATTAATGATGTTTTTTACTCATGCAAAGGTACAAAGTGTTGTTATCTAATTGACTGTCCTAGACATTCGTAGTGTGCATCTTGAAACGGTATTAGTAAGACTGAATGTTTTTATCACTCTTATGAAAATGCTTAAAATTTAATGGTTGATGATAGCGCAAAAGTTTGTGTAAGTTTAAAACCGCTACATAACACAGCGGTGTCCCGCCATTCGCCTGGTGGTGACATAGTTAATAGTGTTATCAAGTTTACTGTTATGAACAAGCTAAAAGTGTTGACGTAAGTGGCAAACGAGCGTGAACCGTGGGAACGTTATGTACAATTCAGCCACATAATAGTAATAATAAGGTTTTCTTATTCTAAGAAGGAATATTGCTTTGGAAAACATGAAGATCATTATATTTGAATTGGCAGAGTTATTTACTCGAAATAGTATAGAGTATCATTTCGATGGATCAACAGCACTGTATTTACAAGATAGGTCTAATTACATGAATGACATTGATATAGTCTTTCCATATGAAAACATCATGAAGGTAAAGCGATTATTTGAATGTGAATCTATTACAGGGGAAACATATAACGAAGAAGCAAATATGTATGAGTTTGCCTATATAAAAAATAATATAAAAGTTCATTTACTGTTTTATAATGAAAAAATAGATACTTTTTATGACTTTCACAGAAAGATTTTAATAGAGGGTGCTGGTTTATGGATTAAAGGCTATGAACATTTTGAAAGGTTAGTGTAAATGGAAAAAACATATATTTTTGAATCGGAAAGACTGGGCTTTAGAAGGTGGAATATTGAAGACAGAGAACCATTTGCCAAGATGAATAACGATCAGGAAGTTATGGAGTTCATGCCAAAGAAACTTACATCAGAAGAATCTTGTGAATTTATATCGAGAATAGAAGAACATTTTGAAATTCATAATTATGGACTATGGGTAGCCGAAGTAAAAGAAACTAGTAAGTTTGTTGGTTTTATAGGTTTTTACACAGCTACATTTGAATCAGATTTTACACCATGTATTGAGATAGGGTGGAGAATCAATAGAGAAAACTGGAGTTTGGGTTATGCTACAGAAGGAGCTAAAGCCTGTTTAGAATATGGTTTTAATCATCTTGGATTTGAAAAGGTATACTCATTTACATCAAAACTGAATATAAGATCCATCAATGTTATGAAAAAGATTGGGCTAGTTGAAGAGCGTGAGTTCAATCATCCACGATTAGAAGAGAAAGATCCACTCAGACCTCATGTACTATATTCAATATATAAAAGTTAAGGAATGTGTTCCTGTACGGCATCGGTAAACATGCTGTTTTATGTAATAAACGCATCAAGAAACTTTTTTTGTTTGAGATATTTCACGCAATCCGTAACACAAACCCATTTAGATAAATCCATTAATGGAATCATAGTAAAAGGAGTCGCGATGATAGTTTTATCAAGAGAAAGTATTACTCAAGAATTGCCACTAGAGTTTAATAACTTAATCATTAGAGAACTTGAAAGAGCCGATATAGACAATTATGCCAATTGGCCAATGTATCAAGGCTATAGAAAAATGTTTAACTCATCTCTCAAGAGTAGACCATATAGTGATCGAGAGAAGCGTTGGAACAATTATCTAAATGGAACAAGTTCTGTAGCAATTATACTAGAATCAAAATCTGAAAAGACCCTAGGGCAGTTTTTTCTATTAGATATCGATTGGGAAACACGAAGCGTTGGAAATATGAGCATACGACTACACCCGGAATATTGTGATCAGGGAATTGGTGCTATGGCACTGAAGAAAACTGTTGAGTTTGTTTTTAGTCAGGGCATGTACTCAATTGAGTTTGATGTTCTTGCAAGCAATATTGGCGCAGTAAAAAGTTATAAAAAAGCTGGCTTTAGTATCAAAGAGGAAATAGAGAAAGACAATGCCTTGTTTTATATAATGTCAATTCAAAACCAGTGTGTATAATCGGTTTTGAATGAAAACTTTAATAAATGCGGTTGTGTCTAAACTGTACATAACACAGTGGTTCCAGACATTCCCCTCGTATTATACGAATTGGGGAATTTTTAATTAGTCTCTTATGTTAAAATATAGAAGAGTATATATAAAGTGGGGAACGATCTTGAACCATGGGAACGTTATAAGACAGTGTCTAACTTAGTGTTTCCAATGTACTTAATCGTTTTGATCATTTTACAATAATAGAAATTCACGATCTGAGATTACTTATCAGAAACCAGAGTTTTGTATGTTTTCGCTTAAAAGTTGGATTGCCCCATACTTTGAATTCTGTGTTTATGTTAGGGAACAAGGAATCTTTTATTGACTTATATATGTCAGGCTTCAAGTTTTGCTGACGCCTATACTATTTCTATATCTGACAGTCAATCGAGACTTTAGATTGCCTTAGTATAATAAGGCATGTTACTGCATTTAATGGTTAAGGCTCTGTATTTTATTCAATACGACGATTTGCAAGTGTCCTGTTCCCAACTGCAATTCTCGCAATCCGTAACATGGATAGGCGTAGTTGAGGCATGAATGTTTTGGTGCTCATAAGAGTGCTTTACATATACGGCAATCATAATAATATGCTTTCTAAGGTGTCATTAAATAAACATTGGTTAAATGGAGTTTCTATATAGAAGTATCAGGTCATGTGGACAGAGTTTAGTCATGAGTAAATTTGCATGAAAGAAATTACATGATGCCAAAGCTAAGAGTTCTGACCAAGGAAATGTTACTGTCAGTTGTGAGTAAACATCTGGTTTTATTTAATACTCTGAATCAGAAATTGGCTGTCTTTAAATACAACTCTCACAATCCGTAACATTCTAAGCAAAAATAAAAAAACTTATATAAAATTGGTAGTGGCAAATAGGCAGGATTAATTGGAAATTTCAAGCGGAGATAGAAATGATAAAAAGAATACTCGTCAATATATTTATTGGTGAAAAGAATAAAAAATATTTGAATCGATATTTACTTATAATCCTTGTGGCAGCAATATTTAACGATATTTTTACTGATTTTCTAAAAGGTGCTGAAATATCATATACTTCAGTCAAAGAAGTTATCTTAATACACGTAATACTTTTAATACTAGGTTTTAGAGTGTGGATAGGAATCTTTGAAGGTACACAGAAATTGATTGAGAAAATATTAATGTTAAGAAGTTAGGTATGATCAATGGTTGAGTACAGAATCTAAAAAAACACGAAAGAGTAATGGTCAAAATTTTCTAATAGAAGTTAATTGGCGTGGCGTGTTTAAAAAGTTATACACCATCTTATAACATGTCAATTCCCAAACATGCCCCGTTTTATACAAAATGGGGTTTTCATTATACAGCTAAATAATGGTAAAATAGTTAGTGTGTAGAATGGGACTGGGGCCCGTCGGGAATTGCAGGAACGTTATAAGAAAGTGGCTAACTTAGTCATCGAGATGTAGACAGTAGTATTGCTAAACTAAATTACTGGCTTAAAGACATGCTGTGAGAAGAGTGCATTTATAAACCAGTAATAAGTCATGCATTCTACGGAGTTATGAAATTGTATATATGTTAAATATTTATCATAGTTATCAAATAGTATCACGTTCCTAAACTAGAGTGAGTAGCTTGAAAAGTCTGGAGTTCATATTGCTATGCAACCGAAGAGCTTCGTGTTTATTTAATACTACAAATTTCCATGTTTCAGTGACTCAGGATAATTCTCGGTCGTACGCAATATTCAAATCAGTTAATAGTGTTATTAGTAGTGTTCGATTAGATTCGCTAATTTGGCAAAGAGTTATAAATGTAAAAACTTAATTTGAAGTGTAATACGTCTTTTTCTTAGGTTAGCAATTTTGTTGGAAAACTCACTGCATGATATGATTTGTAAACAGTCAACAGTGAGGAGAAGGAGTATGATTAAGTAAGTAGAATAAACTCTGACATTGTTCTTAGTATCCATTTAGTAGGCATCTAGATTGCATTGAAAGTGAGTGCTGTTATGAATAAGAACATCGGTATAATTATAAAAATTGTTTCGGCTGTAATAATGATTTTCATATTGATAAATATTCAACGTTTTGGTCTTAAGGTGAATAGTACAATTATCCATGTATATCTATTTTTAGTGGTGAGTAGTTTGCTTTCGGATAGGTTCTTTTATAGTGGACAAAAGAGTGAAAATCAAGTCACAAGTAAGAACACGAGTAATGCTTTAGCTATTTGTTGGTTTTCTGCAATTCTGATTCCAATTATAGAGTATTCAATTTACAGTCGCGAAAAGCTACTAGTTACTATTATTGGAATAACAATGGTGTGTACGGGCACACTTTTTAGAGGAATTAGCATTAGAACATTAGGCAATTTCTTTTCAAGAGACGTTGAAAAATGGAATAATCATAGAGTTATTGACTCAGGCGTTTATAAGAAAATCCGTCATCCGGCTTACTTGGGAAATATTGTACAGGTAATTGGTTTTCCTTTAGTCCTTAATTCATACTTATGTTTGACTTTATCACTGATTACAATAGTAACATTTATATGGAGAATAAAAGTTGAAGAGGAATTTCTTAAAAACGAATTCCCTGAGTACGTGTGTTATACGAAGAGAACCAATCGGTTAATACCAGGAATATGGTAATCTAATAGAATTAATAATTATTTTGGACATGCTTGAAAATAGATTACGGTGAAAATAAAGCACATATAGAATCATGTGAGTAGGGTAACATGAGTAAGTGCAACCCAAGAGCACGTTTCTCGAATACCTTAATCTTAAAATGGTAGTGAGTTTGTGTATGGAAGCCGTCATCCACCATCTTATAACACGAGCGTTCCCAACATTCGTTTTGGTTAGTCTAAGAATAAGTGGATGACTTACAAAAGAATATAGCGAAATCAATGGTTTAAACCGAGTGCGAACGATCGGGAACGCCGGGAACGTTATAAGGCAGAAATGACTGGTCAGAGCGGTTAGAGACATGTGCGTTAAGAATTAGCTTATCGCTACTTTTCGTTAAGTTTACGGGATTTTATCACAGTGTATAGCCTTGAATAGAGTTCACCAGTAATCTGACAGGGTGTAGTTTTACAAAATGTCATTCACTAAATGAAACAAATTACGGTCTGAATGTTAGTAGAAACATGTCACGATCATATAACGAAAAGAAGCTCAACTGCTTTGCTTGATCTGGGAAAATTTTAATGAGCTTGCTAAGTATAAATTGTTTCATCAACGGAATTGCTAAAATTAAGTCGCAAAGCAGCATGGTTAATAAAGCGAATGAATAAAAGGACGTCATTGTCCGCCATATAACAGAGCAGTTCCCAGCACTAAACCCAGTCACCCTTTTTGCGAGGGTCCTTTTTATGTGGCGTGATGGAAGGAAATGGTGAATAAAGCTAGAATAGTTAATAGTGAAAGTGCAAAAAAGTCGCCAGGGACGCGCCGGGAACTGTCCAGGCGTTAGGCAAAATATTTTTAAAGTTTTATTATAAAAGGAGAAGTTAATGGATAGAAAAACAATACTAATATTATCAATTGCAATAATAATTGTTAGTGTGGTGGTATTATTTCAATCAGTAGAATTTGGAACTAGGATAGCATTAGATTCATTAAATAAAGCTGGTGGAATGGACATTTCAAGCTATAATAGAGTAGTCGAAGGGCATATCACATCATTCAGAGTGTTTAGTATGATGCTGTTTGTTATTGGATGTATAGGTGTCACAAAAACATTTGAGATTGAGCGTATAGAAAGAAATTCCGCAATAGAAGAGAAAAATATGGATGAAGTCAGTGATCACGGAGCATAAAAATACATCGCCTAACACAGCGGTGTCCCGCCATGCACCGAGTGATTATAAATTTAAAGCGGTCCTTGGGTTATGAATATTCCCGGCATTCGTAAATATTATGAAGAATCAAGTGCACGAGCGTGAACCGTGGGAACGTTATATGGAAGTTTTAGCAAAGTATAGAGAAGTTGAGAAAGCGTGGTCATGTGCACACATGGCGACTAAGAAATGTAACTTTGCATGGGGCCCAGTATTCCATAGCACTGGCTAGTTTCATTCACGGGAGTGAGAAACGTCGTATAACAAGTCATGATCAACATTTCTCACGTTGAATTATAAGCCAGAAGCCAAATGTGTCTCTGAAAAATGATCATATACGCATTTTCACTATCGGAGTGCAAAGTTACCCAATCTACATATGAATACGTTATATACAAAATTAATTTGGCGAAGAACGAATGAAGCCATGAGGCAAAGGAAGAATCATTGAATGAATACCCTTGTCATCTATATGCTGTTAAAAAGCAAAGGCTCAACATTATAAGATAATGGGTTCAAAAAGTAAATAGCAAGTAAGTATATTCAAGTATATAGTATGCCAAAACCACCATATAACACAGCGGTGTCCTGCCATTCGCCCGGTGGTGACGGAGTTTTGGAATGTTCCGTAGGGAAATGTTTATACGACGTTGCTCACGTTGCAAAAAGTGGGCGAACGAGCGTGAACCGTGGGAACGTTATATGTAATTTTGAGCTTAGTTCATGTTATAGAAAATGTATCGGGAGAACTTTAAATGAAAAGACATGTAGGTATCATAATGGCAATGTGTACGATTGTTATATTACTCGGAAGTTGTACATCAAGCAATGAAGAATCATCCAGTATGAAACCTAGTGAAGGGGTTGTTGACTCTGAATCTAAACCAGTGTCAACTATTAAGAGTTCCGAAAACAATGTATCGAATTCATTTGACTATGTTATCGAATTCAACAATAAAGAATATGATTTGGAAGAAAAATTTACAGAGTTTGAATTAGAGCCTTTATCAATTGAGCAATTGGCATTCTTGAGAAATGGTGTCTATGCAAAATATGGATATAGCTTTAGTGGTGATAAGTATAAAAAATTCTTCTCAGAGTACTCATGGTATGTAGAAAATACTAATAATGTAGAGTCAAACTTTTCTAAAACTGATCAAGAAAACATCGAACTCATTTTAGCGTTAGAGAAAATTGATGATATTGATCTTCATTATTCTGAAGAAGACAATCGAATTGGAAACTCCGTTGTTTTGAAGGGTAATCAAGTGAAAGTGAGCAAGGAGTATTTAGAAGAATCAAGTTATGAGAACAAACCAATAAGAATTACAATAACACTAAATGAATCTGAAGTACAATTTGAAAGTATTTGGAATGATGGAATTTCGATTGCGTATACTGAGTTTGATATATCAGATGAATATGTTGAAATTTATATAATTGAAGCTGGTACAGATATAGGTTGTAGGACTTACATTTATCAAACTGATGGTAAGAAGCTGGTGAAGTCAGGAGAAATAGATCATCTAGGAGCTGAATTCTTATATGATCAACATGGACGTATTTACTTTTGCAATATAGAGGATAATGGGTTAGATTTTGACTACTATTATGATTACAAGACTAAAGAAATAGGACCAATTAAAAGTAAAAGGTTAAAAGAAAAGATTGATAACATTTATGCTGAAAAATATAAGCACTAAGTAATTATAAAACGCTAAAAACTACATATAACACAGCGGTGTCCCGCCATTCGCCTTGTGGAGACGAACTTTAGGAATGTTCCGAAGTGAACGACTATGACAAAGCTGAAAGCGTTGCAATATCTGGGGCGAACGAGCGTGAACCGTGGGAACGTTATAGTACATTGTTTTCTAAGTTAATATAACAATATATGTTGAAATTCATATAATAAGATAGGAGATTCTATGAATAAAATTTTACCTATAGTAACAATGAATGAGGATTTAATGAAGAAACATTTATTAAAATCAGATTGGACTAAGTTTGAAAAAGAGTTCAATAAACAATGGGATGTAATAACAGCTAATAGTGAAAAAATCTATCAAATAAAAAATAAAGAGATAGAGAATTTATATGGCTTAAAAAGAGATATAACCTATAAAATGGCTACGAAAAATGTAGGAATAAATGTAGCCTTGATGGCACTGATAATTTCAGTTTTGTCAGTAGCATTTAATATTTTTGATATTCCTAATTCTTCGACAGATTGGGTGTTCTCGTTCAATAGTAGAGAAGAGGTTATCTTAACAGTTTTTTCTATTGTATTAATTGCTCTAGTTATTTTATTTTACTTAGTTAGTTTATTCTTTTTTATTAGACTTATAGTCAGCATAATGAAAGGAAACAGAGAAAAATACGATTATGCGCTACTAGAATATCAATTATCTCACGTTGACAATGCTATAAGGTTGTTGAGAGAGACAGAACATAATAACGTAATTGAAAATGTAGGTTTATTACAAAATGAAACTGTTCAGGATCTTGTCAAAGTATCAGAAAACACGAGCAAGAATTTACATGTAAAAATTACTGTTATCGAAGATAATTTGAGTGATATCTTGAATCAAATAAAGAAACTAAATAAGTTAAATGAACGACAAGAGGAAAATAGTACTAAGCAAATTAGCTTAAAAATTGAGGAAATGCTAGTTGCTTTCAAATATTTGGATCAAAAGATTATTAAATTGTCTCATACAGATGATCGGGAAAATAATGTTAGTGAAAGCTTTGACAAGGTAAGAACTAATGTGAAGATTATCAATAAAATAGTAGATGAATTGAAGGTAATCTCATTAAACGCAACAATAGAAGCTGCTAGAAATAATAATCGTGCTTTTCAATTGATATCAGGTGATATGAAAAAAATGTCTGATGATTTACAGATTAAGTTTAATGAGATTATTAAGTGTTTGGATGAAGGTGAGTTTTAATTACTTAGTACAAAAAAGCGATCTTTCATAGATGAAATTAGTTTCAGAAGTACTGTATGTAAATCGTCATACTAATTGATTTGAGATTAAAAGCATGATAATAGATAAACCTAAAATAGTTTTCAATAAAATCGAAAAAAACGTCCTATAACACAGCGGTGTCCCGCCATTCGCCTGGTGGTGACGGAGTTCTGGTATGTTCCGCAGTGAAATGTTGATACATCATTGAAAGTGTTGAAATAGCTAGGGGCGAACAGCGTGAACCGTGGGAACGTTATGTAAAATTTTCTCTTAGTTAAAGTTAGATAAATACTTAAGGAGGCGTAATTATGGGAATTTATGCCGGCGAATGGATATCCAAAACAGAACGTTGTAATGATTGTTTTAAAATTACAATACCTTCAAAAAAGAGCTTATACAATATAATATTTATTTCAGCATTTCTCATCATATGGGCTCTTGTTGAAAGTTCTATGGTAAGTATGGTAGTTGAGTTTGGAGGATTACCAGAAGAAATAGCCTTTTGGTTACTAGGGTGGACATATGGTGGATTATATTTTACATACATTCTTGCATGGATGCTTTTTGGAAAAGAAGTCATCTATAATTCAGACTTAGGTTTAGTAATTGAAAAGCGAATATTCGGGCTTAAATATAGTAAAGAATACGAAATGGACATGATTTATGATATGCGAGTTAATTTCGAATCATCAAGTAGAGGTAATACTCATGAATATAAAGTTACTGGAGGTAATATCATATTTGATTATGGAGCAAAGACGATTAGGTTTGGGAAAAATATTTGCGGCTATGAGGCAGAGCATATAATTGAAACAATTCAGAAAAGCGTAGATAGATTTGGAAAATAGTATGTTCTCTAAATACGAGAAAACTATACATAACACAGCGGTGTCCCGCCATTCGCCCGGTGGTGACGGAGTTTTGGAATGTTCCGCAGGGAAATGTTTATACGACGTTGCTCACGTTGCAATGACAAGGCGAACGAGCGTGAACCGTGGGAACGTTATGTAAAATGCAAAACACAATAGTATGTCAAAACGGAGGGATAAAAATGAATGAATCAACTGGTAATGAAGTGTCAAATGAGGTACTGGATAATTTTATGAATGCTCTTTACTCAGTTCCAGGGGTAAAAGTCAATCGTGAAAACTTTTTAAATGAGACATTATCAAAATATACTTCCAGCTATGACTTAATTCCAAAAGCAATTGACACAAATCCGCTAGAAGCAGGATTTAATAACAGTACGATAGATTTAATAGCTAAGAAGATTAGAAAAGAAAGTGTAATTACCAGTTCGAGGAAATCCTTTATTTCAGGTATACCAGGCGGAATTGCAATGGCTGCGACAATCCCGTATGATACTGCACAGTTTTATTCTCAGGCATTAATTTTAGCTCAAAAATTAGCATATCTTTATGGATACGAAGATTTATGGGATGGAGAATATAGCTACGAAGAAGCTAAGAATCAAATGATGTTATTTTTAGGAGTTATGTTCGGTGTTAGTGGTTCCACAGCAACTCTAAAAGTAGTTACAGCAAACCTATCAAATCAAGCATTAAAAAAACTACCTCAAAAGGCTCTTACAAAGACGATTTACTATCCAATCATAAAAAAAATATGCAAGTATTTAGGCATCAATTTGACTAAGAAAAGCTTTGCTAAAGGTGTTTCAAAGGTAATTCCGTTTGTAGGTGGAGTTGTTTCAGGTGGCTTGACTTTCGCATCTTTAAGCAATATGGGGGAAAAGCTTCAAAACACGTTAAGCCAGGCAAACAGCAAAGAGTATACAGCTGATATCTATAATCGAGATTTAAAAGAAGTTCAAAATGATTTAACTGATTTCACAGATGTTCAGTTTGATGAAATTACTGTCGAAGTTGAGAATGGATCCTCGGAAACTCCAAACTCAGTGTTATCATTAGTTGATCAATTAGAAAAGTTAACTATGCTAAAGGACTCGAATGCAATTTCGGAAGATGAATATATAGTTTTGAAAAGTAAGTTACTCAAAGAAATAAAATAAGTGTTTTGTACTTCACATAACACAGCAATTCCCAACATGCCACTTTGTTGTTCGAAGTGGTATTTCTTATACTTAGATTATGGTAAAATATAGTTTAAGAGTAATAAATAGAGTGCCACATCGGGAATTGTGGGAACGTTAGACGAAAATCAATTGAATAGATAATAAATAATGTTAGGAGAATTATGTGAGAAAATCAAAAAAAGCAAATCAGACTAATATATCAATTAATAGTCAAGACGTGAAACAAGAAAATAGTGGTGGAACAAATTATGCAAAGGATTCTAGAGGTATCGATCAAGTTACAACAACCCAAAAGTCTAACTTAGCTAGTGTGTTAATAATACTTGCAGGAATTGTTATGACATTTTTAGGTTATTCAGGATCAATAAATTGGAGTTTGTCATTTGGGGGAGTTGAAAGCAACTTAGCGAATGCATCACCTGGAGTACTAATAGTAATCGTTGGTTTTATTATGTTCGTTAAAGAATAGAACGGGAGTTTATGTATGAATCCTATACGTAGTATTGAAGAAGTAATTGAAAATTGGCATGTGTTTGAAAATAAATGGCATACTTTATATGCATTTGCCTTATACACTAGGGAAGACAAGAATATTGCACAATACATAAGGGAATATTTTATGGAAATGGATCGATTATCAGGGAATGATTGCCTCATTTTTGTAATTGAGAAGCCACCGTCATCATGGAGTGAAGAGGCAAAAACACGTGAGTATTGGTCTGATGTACATCAACCAGAAGAACTTTGGTCGGGTTATTATGATGTAATGCCTTACGATTCATCTCAGGTTTATGATCTGGCAAGAAAGATTGGATTAAAATATAGGAATATTCCGTGTTTAGTTTTTTTCAAAGATATAAACGATCGTGAGTATATTACATATGCAATTGATACTTCGTGGAGTCAGAGTAAGATAACTTTAGAGTTGAGAAAACTATTTTCGAAATTAAGTGATAGTGATAATAGAGTTAATGCGAGTGATAAGGATGTTCTGTGGGAAAATCTACGAAAATATGTGGCCTTTCATAATAGGAAAGTAGAGAAAAATTATAGAGAGGATTTTCAATATGAGCCTAGAGAGGAAATTCAAAAATTGGTTCTTAAGAACATTCAGAATAGTAATATATCAATCTCCAGTAGAGACATCTCCCAAAGAGTTAACGAGAACAGTATATTGTCTAGAATCGTAAGTTATATCCTTAAGAATAATTAGCAAATACTTCATGAGATTTGAACATTTCCACCCTAATTTGTTGATATGGAAAATTCAATTAATCATCGTCTAACACAGCGGTGTCCCGCCATTCACCTGGTGGTGACTGAGGTTGTGATGTTGCGTAGTTTATGGTTTTGAAATAGTTTAAAATGTTGCAATAGAAGGCGAACGACCGTGAACCGTGGGAACGTTAGGTGAAATTCTTACGTGATCAATTTAAGAATAGAGGGAAAAATATGACAGATTTTGTAACTGGTGTAGGTTTAGTGAGTTCTGTATTTACTATAGCAGATTCGGTACTGAGTCATTCGAAGTCAATAGGGAAAAATTTAGATAGATCAAAAGGTATAAAGATTGTAAAGCAGTTCATAGACAAGACAATTTCGAATGAGTTGATAGAATTAAAATCTGATGAGTCAAAAAGAAACTTAATGGAGTTTTTTGGTAACGAGATTAAGTCTCTTTCTGACATGAGTATTAGGTCTTCAAAATCCATTAATTCTTTGATTGAAGAACTTAATAAGAACAGCAAAATAGAGGTGGATTCGTTAATGGTAAGAAGGATTGTTGGTAATTACTGTAGATTAATGAATCTCATTATAGAAGGCAATATATCGGAAGAATCTTTATTCATAGCAAGACAAATTTCATTAGCCGAAGATACTATTACAAACTGTATCGAACATACTAATGAATCTATTCTTAAGAAATTAAGTGATATGAAAAATCATTTGACAATTGCGGGCAGAGAGAATAGCAAGATAGAATTTCATGAAGTTGATAACGAGGATTTATTAATAGCACGGCATTTTCCAAAATCAGTTTTCCTTGAGGATAGCTCAACATATCGATTAAGTATAGTATTAGATTCAATTGGAAATGATTTATTAAATTCATTAACATTATCCTCGGTTAAACTTACAGCGGTCTATGATTTGGATAATGATAGTTATTTGCCAGTTCCCATAATAGACAAAAGTTCATGTATGGCACGCATTAATTATGAAGCTCTAAATAGTAAACCAACTAAGTTAGATATTTATTTTGATAATGTTGAATTTATTGATGAGATTGATGAAGAATATGAATCATATGTAAATCTTGAAATTGAGCTTGAATATTCTACAAATTTTACAAATTATGTAGTTAAAATCATGATTTTTGCTTCAGATGAGATAGACTGTTCTAAGAATAGCTTCATAGGCGATTACAAAGTGGAATCTACTCATACAGTTATAAAAGATTTAACTGAAATATAAGTAGCTTAAAGCACTTCAGAACATCACCTAACACAGCGGTATCCCGCCATTCGCCTCATTGTAACTGAGTTTGTGATGTTGTGCAGTTTATGGCTTTAAAATAGCTAAAAGCGTTGAAATAAGTGGCGAACGAGCGTGAACCGTGGGAACGTTATGGAACATAAACTTCTTAGTTAACAATGCGTCTTAGAAAAAATAAATGAAGGTGATTAAATGGATGAAAGTACATTGTATAAGATTTCAAAGGATATTGTTAGTCAAGGAACATGTGACTATGATGATGTAGACAATTTGTATTCTAGGCTTAGAAACATCATTTCTAACCTGACTGAAAGTAAGTATTTTAAGTTTGATTTTGATCATTTCTCGATTTTAGATAAAACAGAGTTCATCTCATACTTTATCAACTTGCTCGATAGTGAATTCGATATTTTGGGAGTTGCAAGGCGTAACGCTATTTTTCCAAATAGAAAGTTGATTAGCAATCTTAATAGGATTGATGCTGATTTTGAGTACTTACCACTAATAGAGTATTTCTTGCAATCAAAATATCCTAACGAAATAGATATTTTGAAAATTAAATCAGAATTTGACCCAATTGGGCGTTTGAGAAAAGTCAACGACAAGACAAGAGAAATTAGAACGTATGAAGTAGATAGTAAAGAAAAGTTCAATGAAATTTATATGAATTTACTATCTTCATATAATAAGACAGAATGTTTTTCTAGTGAACTCAATGATGATTATTTTAGCAAATTGATAACTAGATTATTTGAAATTGATACTATTGAACAAGGCTTTGTATACGTACTATTTCAGACAATTAATTATAAGTTCGTTACCAATTCAAATCTCTCAAATGTTGAAAGATTAGATAAGCTGAAATTAATAGAGGCAAAGATAAATGATATGTACGAGGAATACTCTAGTAAGGAAACTTCAAATAGAAATCAAAATATTATTATTTCTTTCATAATTTACATTTTCTTTATGAAACGTAGAAATCAATATAAAACTGAAGCAAGTGTACAAGAAATATTAGAATCACAGTTTGAGGAAAAAGACAATATTTTCAATCCTATAGATGAAGAGTATCAGTGTAAGCAGAGGTATTTATCAGACTTTGAAGATGATGCTGAGATCATGAACATAATTCTAGAAGGTTCAAAAGAAAGACCTAAAAGGTTTGAGGAGAATTTGAACAATAGTGGCGAGTTATGTGACTTACTGAGCAATTATGCCGGCAGACAACTTAACAAGGGCTATTTACAGCATATAAAAGTTGTTTATAGAGAAATGATTTTAGACAAAGTAAAATTCGATAATAGAAATGCAAGAACTATTCTTAGAAATATAAGTAAAAGTGATGAGGATTTCAATTTTGAAAAATTCAAGGAATCAATTTTTATTAACGAGAAGATAAGTAGAGGATTTTTCAGAGAGGTTGGTTATGTTGAGGAATATCGTATTAAAAACCGTATTCAAAAAAAGTATTATCAACTTATAGATTATGTATATTCAAACCAAGATGATGTGATAATCGAGAAGATGATTTTCAATATTATGAGTGATTTAAGTAGGTTTGTATTGGAGTCATTAAATTGAGTAATGAAAATCACTATTGTGCCATTTTTTCTACTTTTGTTTTTGCTGAAAATTATTGGAATCAAAGTTATACTTGATGCATAGAGATTACTAAACATATCAGTGAAAGGAGTACTAAACATGAGACTTAATGGAAGCGCTGGCACAGGGAAAAAAATATTGAGTAACTGGAATCTTTTTAGTTATAGTTTTGAAAAGAAAGAGGTTTGTCATACTGGCACTGAAGAAACTTACTTTTTCAAGTTTCAGTTTGATAAGCAAGTAGGAAATGCAGTCATTAAACGTAAACTCAATGAAGTGGGCGAATGGTATATTGATGAAGGAACCTTATTTGATTCAACGAGTTTTAAAAGACCATTAGGTGCCTATAATGACACTACGTATTTTAATGATGGACTGTATAAAGTATCTGAAAGAATGGTTAATGATATAGTTACATAGAAAAAGTATATTTATTCGAAACGAAGTTTACATCCCATAACATGTCATTTCCCAACACGTCCCTGATTATACAAAATGGGGCGTGTTTTCTTACTTTGTGGATGTTAAAATATAGAAGAGATTAGAAAAAGTGGGGACGCGTCGGGAATTGCAGGAACGTTATATAAAATCCTTAACCTAGTACTGAACTATGAAGGAGTTTGAGATTGATAACAAAAATAATAGTATTGGCAATAATATATATGGTAACAGTTATCGCTATAAAGCAAATAGCAACTACTCGCCAAAATGGGATTTTGAGTATTGTATATAAAGTAATGATTTTGGGTTTGATTACTGGAATAACTTGTGTATCAATCTTATCGGCTTTGATACTAAGTGGAGTAAATTCAACCGTTAATGACCATGAACAATCTGATTACATTGTAATTCTTGGAGCAGGTCTAGTTGGAGATCAAGTATCTGATAGGATGAAAATTAGGCTTGATACAGCTATTGAGATTATTAAAAAAAGTAATGCAGTAATAATCGTTTCTGGTGGGCAAGGTCCAAGTGAAGAAATATCTGAAGCAGAAGCAATGCGAAGATATCTTCAAAAGCAAGGTGTTTCAGAAAATCGAATAATAAAAGAAGAAGAGTCCACCTCAACTCAGGAAAACATTAAATATAGTAATGCCATTATGCATTCTGAAAATAGCAAGGTAATAATTGTAACATCTGATTATCATATGTATCGAGCAAAAATGCTTGGCGAGCGAATTGGTTGGACTGTTTCAGGTCAATCTGGAGAAAATAATACAGCAGAACGGTTGAGACGAATGGTTAGAGAAATATTTGCTTTAGCTAAAGATATAATCGTTAGAGTGTATTAATTGGTATAAATTACTTAGTAACAGGTATTCAAAAACAACTATGGACTATAGGTGACTAACAAATGAGTAAAATACCATCAAGACGTGAAGCAATCCAAATATTAGAAGATGCAAGTAGTAAAAATCCAGGGTTATGGGTTCAACACTCATTTCGTGTGGCTGAGGGGGCTGAGTTAATTGCTCAGAATATCGATGATCTTGATTCTGAGTTAGCATATGTTTTGGGACTATTACATGACATAGGCAGGCGTAAAGGTGTTTATGGAATGAGGCATAGTATTGACGGCTTCAATTTCGCCATTGAAAAAGGCTATGAAGATGTAGCACGAATTTGCTTAACACATGTGAGTTTTTGGCACGATAACGAACCTGTTATAGTTGGAAAATGGGATGGATCAATTGAAGAGAGAGCGTTTGTAATTGATTATCTGAGTAAAATAGAAGAGTCTGATTATGATGGCTTAATTAAATTATGTGATTATGTATCGTTACCAAATGGATTTTGCTTATTAGAGAAAAGGCTAGTAGATGCTGCTTTAAGAGGTGGCGTAAATAGTTTTACAGTACCTCGGTGGAATTCGACGTTTGAAATTAAACAGTATTTTGAAGATAAATTAGGCAAATCAATTTATGAAATCTTGCCTAATGTTGTAGAAACGACGTTTAAGTAGTTTCTTGCTAGCTATACATTTGTTGTTAGTAGCCGGTTAAGGTCTTTATATAACACAGCGGTGTCCCGCCATTCGCCCTGTGTTGACAGACTTAACAATATTACATAGTTTTCTGTTTCTAAATAGCTTAAAGTGTTGAAATAAAAGGCGAACGAGCGTGAACCGTGGGAACGTTAGTTGGCATTATCCACGTTCAAGTTTAAGCAGTTAGTTTAATTGGCACGCTAATATTGGTATAGGCTGTGCATTAACGCCTCTGAATGGAGAGGTAGTAATGAATTTTGCATTAGAGCCTTGTTCTTTCAAACTAAAATCAGCGCTTTGAATACGTCTAGGGATTAATGTTTATCTGACTGCATTTCACTTAATAAGTAAGTGCTTGCAATGAACTAAGTTGGTATATGAGTTCATCGTACTCATTAATATAGACAGAAGGCTCCAAGGTTTTCGCCCTTCAAATTGCATCTAGGTTTGTTGGGCCTTCATATACATTTGGCTTTATACTTCGGCCATATTATTAGCTTCAATTTCATAATTAAAGAGTTTAGGTGAATTAGTATAATTTCTTGTTTTACTGTAGGACTTACATCTAGCACTGAATAACTAGCTTTCTATATGCAACTTGAAATCGAAAATCGCCTTATATGAAAAGAGAGCAAGCCATGGTCATCGTAGAGAACACTCAAAAGCAGCGCTGAATTTAGTTTGAACAAGCCTGGTTGTAAGTGTTGCAGATAATGCTTTTAAATTAGAACGGCTGAAGTTATTTTGAATTTTACAGTGCCAATTATCTGTGATATTAGTACACAGCTCCATATTTACTATGGGGGTTGGTTTCTTTGAATGAAAGTATTTTATACTTGGCGCATCGCATTAAATAGGAAGTGGTAATATTCCGCTGAGAAGTGTCCAAGACATTTACGTGCTAGGTATCTGAAGGTAATTCGACATCTCATTAAATGAGTCTGATGGTTTACTATACTTCAATACATCATTTAGGCAACGCCATCTAACACAGTGGTTCCAGACATTCCCCTCGTATTATACGAATTGGGGAATTTTTAATTGGTCTCTTATGTTAAAATATAGAAGAGTATAGAAAAAGTGGGGAACGATCTTGAACCATGGGAACGTTAGTTGGCATTATCCACGTTCAAGTTTAAGCAGTTAGTTTAATTGGCACGTTAATGTTGCTATAAGTTGTGCATTAACGCCTCCCTGTGGGTAAAGGTTCATTATTTTGCATTAGAGCCTTGTTCTTTCAAACAAAATTCAGCGCTTTGAATACGTTTAGGAATTAATGTTTATCTGACTGCATTTCACTCAATAAGTAAGTGCTTGCAAGGAACTAAGTTGGCATATGAGTTCATCGTATTCATTAATATAGACTGAAGGCTCCAAAGTTTTCGTCATTCAAATTGCATCTAGGTTTGTTGAGCCTTCATATACATTTGACTTTATACTCCGGCCATATTATTAACTTCAATTTCATTATTTAAAAGATTCGGCGGTCTATTATAATTTCTTGTTTTACTGCTGGCCTTACATCTAGCACTGAATGACTAGCTTTCTATATGCAACTTGGAATCGAAAATCGCCTTATACGAAAAGAGAGCAAGCACTGGTCATCATAGAGAACACTCAAAAGCAGCGCTGAATTCAGTTTGAACAAGCCTGGTTGTATGTGTTGCAGATAATGTTTTTAATTAGAACGGCTGAAGTAAGTTTTGAATTTTACAGTGCCAATTATTTGTGACTTTCGTACACAGCTCCATATTTACTATGGGGTTGGTTTCTTTAAATGAATGTATTCTTAGGCTGGGTGTAAATTTTTGAATAGGTATAGGGTAATATTCCGCTGAGAAGTGTCCAAGACATATACGTGCTGGGAATCTGAATGTAATTCGACATCTCATTAAATGAGTCTGTTGGTTTACTATACTTCAACACATCATTCAGGCAACGCCATCTAACACAGTGGTTCCAGACATTCCCCTCGTATTATACGAATTGGGGAATTTTTAATTGGTCTCTTATGTTAAAATATAGAAGAGTATAGAAAAAGTGGGGAACGATCTTGAACCATGGGAACGTTATGTAACAGAAATATACTACTTTATGAATAGAAAGAAGTGAGCGATTGTGAATAGAAAGTTTGGAGCTTTTGCCATCACATTAGTTCTGATACTAAGTACTGGTTGTACAAGTTCAAGTGATATTACCATTGAAGAATATGATTCACTTAACTCAAAGTTTCAATATCTCAACGAAGTAAATATTGACCTGAAATTTGAAATAGATGAACTGAATAATACTAACAATGAATTAATCAAGGATTCAATAGAACTGAAGAATGAGCTAATTGAAAATCGTGAGGAGATTTCAAAGTTAATGGAGAATGTTAATACTCTTGAGAAACAGTTAGATAATCAGAGGAGTCAAAACATAGAGGGATTCATTGAGTTTGAAACAAAAATTGCTGAATCTGAGAATGAACCGCATGATTCTAGTAGAATAATTAAATGTCTAACTGCAAATATTGGGATTGTGTATTACAACTTAGAAAGTTTTGAAATACAACCATATGTATTAGAACTCCAAGAAATTATACTAAATAGCGATTTAAGTTCAAGAGAATATCAGATTGCATATGAATTACTAGCTGATTTTCAAGATTTCAAACGTTGAACGTGTTTAGCATGACTGGGTGTAGAAGTATTCTTTATAAAGAAGCGTATATTACCGCTACATAACACAGCGGTGTCCCGCCATTCGCCTGGTAGTAACGAAGTTTAAGAAAGTTTCGCAGTGAGTGGCTGTAACGAAGCTGAAAGTGTTGAAATAGCTGGGCGAACGAGCGTGAACCGTGGGAACGTTATGTAAAATTCAAGACCAAGTCTCAGCACAGAAGTTTATAAAGCTAGTTGCGAACATAGAATTAGAGCATGGAGAGCTATGTCGAGTGTTCTTAATAGAATATTTTAATTGGAAAATGATTTTATTTAGAATTGTGGTCAACATGTATAACACAGTTTTGAAAAGTGAAATTAAAAAATCAAAGACGTTAGTGTGTTTTATTGGTGAGCAAAATCAGCTAGTGTGAGAATGATAATCTGGCCTTGAACAATACATAACACAGCGGTACCCGCCATGCGCCGAGTGAATAGAAGTTTAGCTTTGAACAGGCGTTTTAGAATATTCCCGACATCTGCAAATGTTGTGAAGATTCGAGCGCACGAGCGTGAACCGTGGGAACGTTAGTTGGCATTATTCACGTTCAAGTTTAAGCAGTTAGTTTAATTGGCACGCTAATGTTGGTATAGGCTGTGCATTACCGCCTCCCTATGGGTTAGAGTTAATTATTTTGCATTAGAGCTTTGTTCTTTCAAACAAAATTCAGCGCTTTGAATACGTTGAGAGGGTAATGTCTATCTGACTGCATTTTACTTAATAAGTAAGTGCTTGCAACCATGTATAACACAGTTTTGAAAAGTGAAATTAAAAAATCAAAGACGTTAGTGTGTTTTATTGGTGAGCAAAATCAGCTAGTGTGAGAATGATAATCTGGCCTTGAACAATACATAACACAGCGGTACCCGCCATGCGCCGAGTGAATAGAAGTTTAGCTATGAACAGGTGTTTTAGAATATTCCCGACATCCGCAAATGTTGTGAATATTCGAGCGCACGAGCGTGAACCGTGGGAACGTTAGGTGAAACTCAAAAGGGAGGATAAAGTTGTGCTTGATTTTTTGAAAGAATACGTAAGTATAGCTGTGAGCTTAATATTCATAGTATCGTCTGTATTTAAGGTCATGACTGGAGTATTTGAAGAAGACATTGATACAAGATTAAGTAGACTTATAAAGCGATTTATTCTTGAGATGTTTTTTATGATAATTGTAATATTGCAGTTTTCTACGCTTAGTTGGAAAACAAATATTCTCCCTTACAAAAGTCTGCAGTTTAACATTGTTCTAGTTTTGTTTATTTTATCTGCAGCTGTGATAACTATTTTAAATGCATCAAGTATAGTCCGAGCTAAAGTTAAAAATATCAATTTACTGAAAATGTATAATTTTATTGTTAATTACAAATATTTTGTAGATGCAGTGTATTTCTTTTCATTATTATCATTAGGGTGGTCATTTGTACTATTTACAGTTCAAACGTTTGCAGAGTACAATACATTAAATATTTCGAATGGAATGGATGTTTTTCTTTATGAATCCGACATGAAATTATATGAAATAGTTTCAGCAAACAGAATCGTATTTTTAGTAATATACATACTGATTTATCTATGTATGAGAATTTTGTTCGCATATATCTCCAAAGACTTAAATTTCAAGCTTAATAAATATTATGATATTAAGTTGACTACTGGTGAAGAAATAAAGAACCTAGAATATAAATATCGGAAATCAGATCATTTAGTATTCATTGAAAATAATACGCAACATAAGTTGCTAATTCGTCAAGATAAAATCATATCTATACGTGTAAAATATAGCAAAGGATTCGAATCTCTAGTAAATATAAGTGATAACAAGATATCTTAAAAGTACTGCATAAAGTATTTACAATCCCTTTAGAGCAACACCTAACACAGCAGTTCCCAAAATGCCCCTTTGTTTATACGAAGTGGCATTTATTATACTAGTGTACGGTGAAATACAGTAAAGAAGTTATAAATAGTGGGGCACTTCGTGAACCGTGGGAACGTTAGGGGACAGTTGTGCCTTAGAGAAAGATTGAATAATAAGTAGTTGGAGGGAACACATTGGCAAATACACTATATGAGGAATACGAAATAAGTGATAAGGCCATATCTCTTGACTCATATGAGAATATGGCAGAGCATTATTTTGAATACGTTGATAGTAAACCTTTTAACGCTTACTATGAGAGACCTGCAACAACTTCACTAATACCAAATGTTCAAGGTAAGAAGGTATTGGACGCAGGTTGCGCAGCTGGGTGGTATACACAGTGGTTACTTGATAAAGGTGCAGAAGTAATAGCATTAGATTTTAGCCAAAGAATGATTGAAATGACAACGCGTAGGGTTGGAAGTAGAGCTAGGATAATTAAAGCTGATTTAAATGAACCACTATCTTTTATCAAAAGTGAATCAATTGACGTTATTGTATCTTCATTATCACTTCATTATATAGAAGACTGGAAGGTAGTACTTTCTGAGTTTAATCGTATTCTTTATAAAGGTGGAAAGTTAGTTATATCAGTACATCATCCTTTTATGGATTATACAGTTTATAATCGTGATAATTATTTTGCAACTGAATTGCTAGACGATGAATGGACAATTAATGGAGAAAAATTTCAAGTACAGTTTTATAGAAGACCTATAAGTTCAATAATCAATTCAATAATTGGAGCGAACTTTACTATAGATAATGTCCTAGAACCAATGCCAATTGAGCAGTTTAAAGTTGAAAGACCTGAACAGTATAGGAAGCTAACAAAGAAGCCACAGTTTCTTTTTTTAAAGGCATCAAAACAATAATGTGAGCCATGTTATAGCTTAGTATAGAATGTCACATAGGTGAGATAAATAAAGGAAGTGTACAGCCGTGAACAACAGTAGTGTAACAAGTAATCTTGATTATCTTAGTCTTCATGATTGTGTAGTAGATGACCTGAAATGGGATAATGGGAATTTGATATTGTACTTTGAAAATATAGACGTATTACCAACTCATCCAAGAAATACATATGATGTCGCAAAATGTAGTGAGGAGCCTCGCTTGATTTTCAAAAACTGTAAGGTTACTGATGTCTTTAGATCAGACACTAGTAATGTTGCCAGCACTAAGGATCAATCGGTCTTAGTTAAAATGAGTTTCGAGGAATTCATTATTGACTTTGAAGTGTTAGAAGTTAAGTTCCAGAGAAGTTTTGATAAGAAGAAAATCTATAAAATCTTCGGCCAATGTGCTTATGAAAACAATAGTGATTTTGGTGAGTTCACAATCTCCTTCGATTCTGTTGACATTGATTGGAGTGATTTAACTGAAGACTCTTGGTTTGTTGGCTTTGGGGAATAGTGTGTAGTAACGGCAAAACCATCCCCTAACACAGCGGTGTCCCGCCATTCGCCCGGTGGTTAAGGAGTTTGGAATGTTCCGCAGGGAAATGTTTATACGACATTGGTCGCATTGAAATAAGTGGGCGAACGAGCGTGAACCGTGGGAACGTTATATGAGAGTTATCCAGGAGTTAACGTAGAGGAAAAGTGAAAGGAAATATATATTGAGTGGTCAAAAATACATTAAATTATTAGCAGCAATGAATGTAGTCTATGTACTGATTCATGAAATAATTAACATGAAATCATATACGTTACTGGATTGTGGAAATGCATTTCTATCGATAATTTTTAACTTGTTATGGTCTTTAGGGATAATATATGCAATATACAAGAAGAAAAACGGAGCGCGATTAGCACTAAGTGGTCTGGCTGTTCTAGGCTTGATATCATACTTGAATATGTACATAAATGGGAAGTATGGTTTAGATGAAACTATAGGATCGATATTCGGAGTATTGAGTTTGTTAATATTGTCGAGGGTTGAAGTTATAGAGTACATTCGTTCATCTAATAAACCTGTCTAACCATCATATAACACAGCGGTGTCCCGCCATTCGCCCTGTGGTGACTGAGTTTTGAATGTTCCGCAGAAAATGTTTATACGACATTGAAAGTGTTGCGATAAGAGGGCGAACGAGCGTGAACCGTGGGAACGTTAGGTATCATTCAGGCTCAGTATTGTGTGAGTAGACAACTTGGAGATTATTATGACTATCAAAGAGATTATAAGTGCATACGTAAAAAGTGGATATGAGCTTGACTATGGCGAGAGTATTGACTCAAAAACTTTAGATGAGTGGGTAGAAAAATCAGGGTTAGACATACCTATTAATTTGAAAAATATACTTTGCGATAATAATGGTATAAAAACAGTTATGAAGTTACCAACTTCTAAGGAGATAATCAGCTGTAGTTATTTAATATGGGATTTTAATAGAATTGTTGAAAGAAATAATGAATATCGAAAATTGGGTTTCCGAACAAATTTAGAGGAATTGATTTTCTTCAGTGATAATGGGTGTGGTGATCCATTTGGATTTAAGAGTAATGATAACGAAGGAAACATTTGGATATATTACCCTGCTGAAGATTGTTTAGAAAAAGTAGCAGATTCGTTCGACAGATGGCTATTAGATTGGGTGTCAGGTAAGTTAAAAACATAATGTATTGTGAAACGCCTTCACGACACCTAACACAGCGGTGTCCCGCCATTTGCCTACTGTTACGCAGCTGATTTTGATATTCAGTTTACGGTTGTAGCGTAGTGTTTGGAATTCTTCTGACTGAATGGCAAACGAGCGTGAACCGTGGGAACGTTATATGGAAGTTTTAGCAAAGTAGAGAGAAGTTGAGAAAGCGTGGTCATGTGCACTCATGGCGACGAAGAAATGTAACTTTGCATGAGGACCAGTATTCCATAGCACTGGCTAAATTCATTCACGGGAGTGAGAAACGTCGTATAACAAGTCATGATCAACATTTCTCACGTTGAATTATAAGCCAGAATCCAAATGTATCTCAGAAAAATGATCATATACGCATCTACACTATCGGGGTGCAAAGTTACCCAATCTACATATGAATACGTTATATACAAAATTAATTTGGCGAAGAATGAGTGAAGCCATGAGGCAAGGGAAGAATCATTGAATGAATCCCCTAGTCATCTATATGCTGTTTAAAAACAAAGGCTCAACATTATAAGATAATGGGCTCGAAAAGAAAATGACAAGTAAGTATATCCAACTATGTAGTATGCCAAAACCACCATATAACACAGCGGTGTCCCGCCATTCGCCCGGTGGTGAAGGAGTTTGGAATGTTAAGCAGGGAAATGTTTATACGACGTTGGTCGCGTTGCAATAAGTGGGCAAACGACCGTGAACCGTGGGAACGTTATAAGAAAGTTTTAACTAGTTAGAAATATGAAGAGGTATTTATGATTAGCTTGAAATCAAATTATTCAAGAATAATAAGCTTAGTTGTTGTAAGTGACATCATTCATTTGGTTCTAGATTTGCATTTTGGTATGAAGACTTTCATATGGCTTGTAGGATTTCAATTGATAGCGACATTTATTAATTTGAACTATGATAAAGGTCGAATCTATGAGCATATTAAAACTTATAGAGAAAGTGTATTATCTAAGAAAATGATTATTGGTAAATACACGAACTGGGAAAGAACGATTATCAAGGCTGGTAAAGAAGAAAACGATGAATTACTAATTAGTGCAGGTAAGACAGCTTTTCTACTAGAGGGTGGTTCTGTATTTGTAGTATTAAATTTATATTTACTGATTAAAGCTCGAATGATGTTTGGTGTATGAATATATACCTTGGACATACACAAAAAATGTTGTACATTTTGTAGATTAAAGTAGATGGAAGAAGAAAGTTTCTAGTGTTCTATTCTAAATGGAGGTTGAATCTATGATTCTCAAGTTAATTGATGATGTCAATAAATCACTTGATGCGGAAAGCTATTTCTCAGCTTTGTCGCTTGTACTAACATTGCCAGATATATGTGGTAAAGCTCACTATCCAAATGAAAAACGAGTGGGCATACGGTATACCAGGTGGTTTGATGAGTATATTGGGAAATATGAGCAATGTCCATGTAAACATTGTAAAGATAACGAGATGCCTTATCTAAGTGGAGAAGTTGTGTATAGCTTAAGAAACTCATTATTACATCAGGGAACACCAAACATTGAGTCGAATAAGATTAAATGTGAAAGTAATAGAATTGATTACTTTAAAATAATTATTGAACCTAAGAATGAGTTTAACATATATTCTGATTCATCAAGTGTCATGAATGGCAGCGTAAAAACATATAGTGTGAATCTACGAAGATTGTGTCTAATCATCTGCAGTTGTACAAAGGCATACTATGAATCAAACCATTCAAAATTTGATTTCTTTAATTACTCAATTATTGATAAGAGTAACGAAATTAGAAACTGTGAGTAGGTAGCAAAGACTATGTGTTTCAAAGACCGTTAAAACCTTCTTATAACACAGCGGTGTCCCGCCATTCGCCTGCTGGAGACGAAGTTTATGAATGTTCCGCAGTGAAATGTTTATACGACATTGAATGTGTTGTCTAAGATGGCGAACGAGCGTGAACCGTGGGAACGTTATGTAAAAGCAGCTGGGAGGTATAAAGTGATCCGATGATAAGTTTACACGACAATGTAATTATGTCCTATTTAGTTGATTTAGAGAATAAATCAATTTTATTCAGAACATTATATAGAGAAGAAAATGAGCATGTAAATTTCAAATTCAATGGTGTTGTAGCACATAAGTTTGAACATGAAATCTCAGGTAGTATTATACTCGATGTAATGGAGTATAACATTTCAAAGTTCATTGATTTAAATTATGAGTTGATACTCAGTCAATCTGTTTATTGTTGGCCAATGAATTTCAATAATCTTGATGAACTGAGAGATAGACTAATAGAAGAAGAAATGAAGTATTTTGTGATAAGTTCGTCATATGGTCTAAACGGTTGGGTTGTTTCCAAAACTATGAATATTGAAAAGAAAAACGTAGATTAAGTATCTCGAATCTATAAAGTTTATGTGTTAGACATTCCCATCTGCCTATACATAACACAGCGGTGTCCCGCCATTCGCCCGGTGGTGACGGAGTTTTGGAATGTTCAGCAGGGAAATGTTTATACGACGTTGGTCGCGTTGCAATAAGTGGGCAAACGAGCGTGAACCGTGGGAACGTTATGTGAAACATATGTCTTAGTTTATCTGAAAGGACTTTATCTAATGAGTAATAATAACATTAATAGTGATCTTGATCACTTAAGCTTACATGATTGCATAATTGAAGATTTTGAATGGAATAATAAAGAGCTTGTTCTTTATTTTGAATATATTGATGTTTTACATACACACCCGAATAATCCATACGATACTGCGAAGTGTGGTGAACATTCAAAACTGACTTTCAAGAACTGTGTGATCTCTAAAGTTATTAGGTATGACACAAGTAAAGTCACTAAGCGGATCAGTGATGCAAGTGACACTGAAATAGTAGACATGAATTTTGAGGAGTTTGCAATTGACTTTGAAATTCTAAAAGTTACCCATCAGAGAACAATTGGTGATAGAAAGGTATATCAGATATTTGGTCAATGTGCATTTGAATATAATAGTGACTTCGGAGAGTTCATAGTGACATTTGATTCCGTTGACGCCGAATGGTCTAAGTTAGAACAAGATTCATGGTTTGTGGGATTTGGCGAGTAATAAGCAAGCTAAATTATTTGTGTATTAGACACGACATATGAATCACATAACACAGCGGTGTCCCGCCATTCGCCTTGTGGTGACCAAGTTTATAATAACTCCAAAGTGGTTGGCATAGATAAAGTTGAAGGTGTTGCAATAGCTGGGGCGAACGAGCGTGAAGCGTGGGAACGTTAGGTATCATATATTTCTAGTTTAATATGAGAAGAGGAGGTTTAATATGGTAAGACACTCATCCAAAATGGTGGCTCCGTGTGGAATGAATTGCACGTATTGCTATGTACATCATAAAAGAAAGAACCCATGTTGTGGCTGTAGAATGAGTGACGAAAACAAGCCATCTTCTTGTCGGAAATGTAAAATAAAGAAATGCATAAATGAAAAAGAACTGAACTATTGCTATGAATGCTCAGAGTATCCGTGCAAGGTCCTAAAACGGTTAGATAAGAGTTATCAAATGCGTTATCACGAGAGTCTAATTGGCAAAATGAGCATGATAGAATCTTCAGGACTAGATTATTACCTTGAAAAAGAGAAAGAAAGATTGAAATGTCCGGAATGTGGACACGAACTTAATTTACATGACAAAATATGTTGCAAATGTTCAAGGAAATATGAAGTTGATGAGTTAAAGGATTAGTAGAATGAGAGACGAAATATTCGACACCTAACACAGCGGTGTCCCGCCATTCGCCTTTTTGTGACCGAGTATGGTGTGGTTCAGAAGTTAAATGTTCAGATATAGCTGAAGGTGTTGCAATAAGTGGGCGAACGAGCGTGAACCGTGGGAACGTTATCACGCCAATCCAAAACTCAAAACATAGTCAGAGAAAAGTAGGGTGACTTAAAATGATTAATAGTGAACATAGTATCTCTGTAAGATCAGTAGCAGTAAGAGACTCAGAATTTTTAGCAAAAGTATGTGAATCTAATATTCCACTCTATGATTCGATTATGCCTGGAGCGTTTAAGAAGCAAGCCGACAAGTATAGAGTTAAGGGCGTAAATACAGGTTATAGTATTTCGATCATTGAAAAAGACAATGTATCAGTGGGTTTTACTGGCACTCTAGAATTAAATGGTGAAAGTATGTACTTGGTTGCGATCTATCTATTGAGTGAGTATCAAAGACTTGGTTTAGGACACGTTGTTTTAGATCAAATTGAAAATATGTGTAGAGCAAAGAGTATGAAGAATATTATGCTTTTGGTTCATAAAGAAGCCCATTGGGCGATCAATTTTTATATAAAGAATGGTTATGAGATTTCAGCAAAGACAGAAAAAGAGATTAAAGAGTATGACTCAAATATCCTCGAGAAACTATATATTGGAAATACATATTTAATGACAAAAACACTTAATGGAACATGCTGAATCCACATTAATAGGCTATATTTTGCTAGTTAACAGTAAAACATGCTGTTTTATTCAATACCACGTCCTTATGTAATTATTATTTGAGTTCAAGTCTCGCAAATACCGCAAAATAAGACAATGACAGAAATGGTTATCAAGGGGAGTATTATGTCAGAAGAACTTTACAAAAGACCAGATATATATGACATCGTTTATAATAAAGAAAACAGTGAATCATTAGAAACGCACTATGCGAATGTGTTAGGCGACAAGAATATAGAAACAATTCATGACTGTAGTATAGGAACGGGTCAATTGACGTTTGTACTAAGCGATCTTGGCTACAAGGTATCAGGTTCAGATTTGAGTCAAGAAATGCTTGAGAACGCACAAAGAAATGCAAAGGAACGTAATATAAATATTGAGTTGACTCAAAGCGATTTTAGACAAGTATCATCGAGTATTAGTGGTAAGTTTGACTGTGTAATGTCAACAGGAAACTCCTTAGCACATGTGAATAACACAGATGTACTGAAGACAATAGATTCAATGACAGAACTGATAAAAGAAGGCGGTTATATCTACTTTGACACCCGAAACTGGGACAAAATACTAGATACAAGGCAAAGGTTCTTTTGTTATAATCCGTTTTTAGAGGAGAGGAGCGAATTAATCTAACCCAAGTATGGGACTATGTATCGGAAGAACAAGTTATCTTTAATCTTCTATATACATTTGAAAAGAATAATAGAATCTACAAGCAAGAAGAAGTGAAGACAAGCTACTGCCCAATTCGTAAAGACTTACTAATTAATCATTTAGAATCAATAGGGTATGCAGAGATAGAAGTTAATACCTTTTTAAATCCCAAAATAACCGTGTTTGAAGAAATGGACTGGTATTGTGTCATTGCCAAGAAAATAAGTTCAAAAGAGTCATTATAAGAAATATAATATGGTCATATATAAGACTTGAACGAGTCCGTTTTAAATCGGCGTATAACACAGCGGTGTCCCGCCATTCGTCTTCTGGTTACGTAGTTTGGAATGTTGTGTAGTGAAATGTTTATACGACACTAAATGCAGTGAAATAGTTGGGCGAACGAGCGTGAACCGTGGGAACGTTATATGCAATTTCTCACCTAGTTATTGCTTAAGGTATAAATTAATTTTTATCAACAACAAATACTAATCATATAGCAAATATTGCAGGAATTTTATTTGGTTCTTGAAATAACTTCGCAGTGAATAAGGAATGAAAATGATGAATGATAGGTTAAGGAATGTAATTGAACCTCACAATAAATTGAACGGTAAAAATAGGGAATCAAAAATCAGTTTAATATTAGCTTCTTTGCCCGTTGCTATAGTAATTATAGTTTTTCTATTTTGTCTTGTAGTCTCTGGTGGTAGTACATCCGAAAATGATATGGGTGCAGTGTGGTGGATATTTGTCGTATCGATTTGGATAATGACACCTGTAACAATAATAATGAATATACTATCCGTTTATTATGGAGTGAAAGGGCTGAGAGAAAAACACACCCAGTATGCTTGGGTAGGGATTACCATTGTTTTAATTGAGTTAATTATAGCTATACTTATCTATGGTGTTACTACCTTGTCAAATCTATCAGAAGAGAAGGCACTACAGCAGGAAATTACTCAGCTGAAGGAAGAAATAATAAATTATGAAACGTATGCTGATTTATCAGAGTTTGGATTAGGCGTATATAAACTGAAAAATGAAGGTGACAAGTATCTATGGGATATCACAAAATCAGAAGATACTGTAATCGATTATGATGGTGTCAAAATGGTCTTTGAAAGTTACTTTAATCGAAAAGATAAATTGGGGTTTGATAATGCATGGGGAAATTCTAATGAAGGTAAGAATGTTCAGTACGATGTCTATTATCATGAAGATACATACATAATTGTTACTCCTTTATGGGATGAACCAGGTTCACTTTATTATTGGGGATTCATATATTTATGTAAGGACATTAATGAAGGTGCAGACCTATTTGATATAGGTATCCTTGATCCAAATATTATTGATAACCTAGAGGTCTTGCCTAAAAGAACATATACAAGAAAAGATCTTATTGACTTGTTAGGTAAAGACTTTTAAGATGATTATCCAAGAAAGAACATTTACAAATTGTGTAAAATGATTCAATGATGATACTTTATAAACTAAATTGATAAGTAGTTATTGCAGTTGGATATAGACCGGTGAAAAACTGCATATAACACAGCGGTGTCCCGCCATTCGCCTGGTGGATATTGAGTTTGTGAGTGTTCCGCAGTGAAATATTTATAGGACATTGAGCACGTTGCAATAAGAGGGCGAACGAGCGTGAACCGTGGGAACGTTATATGTAAATTATTCTTTAGCTAATGAAAGCGAGATTTTGTGATATCAATGAAAAGCAGAAAAGTAGAGAGTTCAAAGTTATTAACGAAGAATAAAGGAAAGTTAAACATAGCTTTTGGTATTTGGTTGATAGTGAATGGTTTTGCTTTCTTTCCTATAAAGTTTGCGAATTTTCGCGACTTCAATGAGATAGTACTACAGTTAATGATCGCGTATACACTCATTATGGTAGGAAATATATATAAGTCAGCGAATCAGAGCAACTTAACTAAATCGTTCTTATACTCATTTGTACTTAACTCTATAGGACTCCTAATGAGGGTCGTTATTGAGTATGGAGAAGTATCAATGAATAGGGCACTTACAGTTGAAAACGTAATCGTCCATATTATCTTAATACCTGTTCTATTCACACTTGGAAGCATATTTAAGAATATAAAGCTAGTGAAGTATGAATGAGTTTAGAGTATTATAACCAAGAATAATCAACATATAACACAGCGGTGTCCCGCCATTCGCCCTTTAGAAATTGTGGTTGTGAGTGTTTTGCGGTGAAATGTTTATACGACACTAATGTGTTGCAACAAGAGGGCGAACGATCGTGAACCGTGGGAACGTTAGTTGGCATTATCCACGTTCAAGTTTAAGCAGTTAGTTAAATTGGCACGCTAAAGTTGGTATAGGCTGTATATTAACGCCTTCGAATGGGGAGGGGCTATTGAGTTTTGCATTAGTGGCTTGTTCTTGGAACTGCTAAACTGAAATTGTAACACCACGGGATAGGTTTGATGTTAAAATCAAACAAAGGAGTGAAGTTACATGTCAGCAAAAAGATATGACCCACAATTGAAAGACAAAATAATCCGTCTTCATCTTGAAGATGGAAGAACTATAAAAAGCCTTACGAAAGAATACAAACTAGGCAGTGGCACATTAAGGTTTTGGTTGAAGAAACACCGTGAAGAATGCAATGTTAGTCCTGAACTCCAGCAAAAAGATGAATCCTATAATGAAGTCAAAGAGCTACGTAAAAAGCTTGCCGAACTAGAAAAGGAGAACCGTTTCTTAAAAAAGGCGGCAGCATTCTTCGCGAAGGAAATCGACGAGTAAAGTACAAATTCATCCAATGTCACCAAAAGGAGTTTGGAGTACGTTGGTTACTGAGAAAGTTTCAACTCACCCCTAATGCCTATTACAATTATCTCAAGCATCGAAAACATAAGCATCACGAACACGTAGAACATCTAAAATCCGAAATCAAAGCTTGCTTTCATGAGCATAATGGCACTGTTGGCTACCGCATGATTGGCAACCTTTTAAGAATGGCTGGATACATCATTTGTGATGCTACAGTTTATAAATACATGGACGAACTCGGTTTGAAAGCGACCATACGGAGAAAGAAGAAACCTTATGTTCGTGGTGAACAGCATAAGGTGTTTGAAAATCTTATCAATCGTGATTTTAGAGCTGATCTTCCAAATACAAAATGGTGTACTGATTTTACATACATGAAACTTGTTGATGGAGCGTTCCGTTACAACTGTAGTGTCATTGATCTGTATGATCGAAAAGTCGTAGCTAGTCTAAATAGTCATCGCATTGATGCGCAATTAGCAATTGATACACTTAACATTGCAGTTAAAAACAATGCCATTCCAGATGGCTTGATCCTTCATAGCGACCAAGGCTCGCAGTTTTGTTCAAAAGCCTTTAGCAAACACTGTGAATCCCTTAAAATCCAGCAGAGTATGAGTCGTGCCGGCTGTCCAGGTGACAATGCAGTTATGGAACGCTTTTACGGAACCTTTAAGCTAGAACTCATAAACGTATTCCATTTTTACACAGAAAAAGAACTTGATGTGGCAGTCGATGATTATATTTACGATTGGTATAACTATCGTAGACCTCATACATATAATAATGGACTACCGCCATTTTATGCTCGTTATGCTGCATAGGTTATTGACCTATCACTAAGTGTTACAATTTCCGTTGACAAGAACCCTTTCAAACTAAAATCAGCGCTTTGAATACGTTGAGAGAGTAATGTTTATCTGACTGTATTTCACTTAATAAGTAAGTGCTTGCAACGAACTAAGTTGGCATATGAGTTCATCGTACTCATTAATATAGAATGAGGGCTCCACGGTTTTCGTCCTTCAAATTGCATCTGGGGCTGTGAGGTCTCTAAATTAGGATTCCTGTTGACTTCGGCCTCCGTCAGAATTTGGCTATTTGTATGTAAGAGTTTTGGCCAGTTATGACATTATACTATTAAGTTTTTGGCCTTATACCTTTCACTAAATGACTAGTTTTCAATATGCAACTTGAAATCGAAAATCGCCTCATACGAAAAGAGAGCAAGCACTGGTCATCGTAGAGAACACTCAAAAGTAGCGCTGAATTCAGTTTGAACAATCCTGGTTGTGAAGGTACAGATAATACTTTTAAATTTGAACGGCTGAAGTAAGTTTAGAATTTTACAGTGCCAAATATTTGTGACTTTCGTACACAGCTCCATATTTACTATGGGGGTTGGTTTCCTTGAATGAAAGTGTTTTAGACTTGGTGCATCACATTAAATAAGAAGTGGTAATATTCCGCTGAGAAGTGTCCAAGAAATATACGTGCTAGGTATCTGAATGTAATTCGATAACTCACTAAATGAGTTTAGTGGCTTATTATACTTTAACACATCATTCAGGCAACGCCATCTAACACAGTGGTTCCAGACATTCCCCTCGTATTATACGAATTGGGGAATTTTTAATTGGTCTCTTATGTTAAAATATAGAAGAGTATAGAAAAAGTGGGGAACGATCTTGAACCATGGGAACGTTAGGCGAAAAACATTTGGAAGATAGTTTTTGAAATATAATGAAGTATACGAGAAAGAAAATGGGGGAAATTTATGTCTTTAGAATTTGACATTCATATTGGTTTTCAAGAGGAACTGAATCTACCAAAGATGGAGCGTGTAGCAGTAAGAGCGATCATTATGAGGAATCAGGAAATTCTACTTCTATCGAGCAATAGAGGTGATTACAAGTTACCTGGTGGTGGAGTAAAAAATGAAGAAGACTTTGAAAAAGCGTTAGAAAGAGAAGTGAAGGAAGAAACGGGTTATTGCAAACTAGGTGGTACTCGTAAAATTGGAATAGTAAAAGAGAAGAAACTTGACGATTTTGATAAGAACAGGGTATTTGAAATGACGTCACATTATTATGAATGTGATGTAATTGGCGAAAAAGAAGCTCAGGAACTTGACGTTTACGAAGCAGAATTAGGATTCATCCCTAAATGGGTTAACATAAACAAAGCGATAGAATTAAACGAAAAATACATTGAAAATCATCCAGACAAACCGGGCTGGGCAAAACGTGAGAATTTGGTCTTTAAAATTATAAGAGATATTAGATGTGGCTTAAACGAGTGAAAATAAGAATATACTGTCTGCGTGTAAGATACCAAATGTTCATCGCCTAACACAGCGACTTCGCAACATTCCCGTGGTTCTTATTAGTTGCAACTGGTCGAGAAGTTTTGGGTTCTAATAAGTATCTTTTCGTAACTTGGATCGGGAACGTCGGAAGTCGTGGGAACGTTAGGCACAATTCAAAACAACGGTTAAATAATGAATAGCCTAAAACAGTCGCATTATGAGGTAGGTTAACATGAAAAGTTGGTCGATAGTACCAAATTATGAGGAATCACCCGCAAGTGAATCCTTGATTTCAATCAATATGAAGTTGACTTTGGAAAATATTGAATTACCATACATTGTCGATATTGATGGCTGGTATGACGCAGTATTATCAGAAGGAAAAATAGCATTATTTACATGTGAATGTGGTAACTTCGGGTGTGGTGGTTATTACATGAAAGTATCTCATAGTAACAAAAGTTTAATCTTAAGAAACAGGTATAATCCGCTTAATAAAAATGAGTTACTTGAAGAGTTGTATTTTGAAATTGAATGGGAAGATGTATTTTGGATTTATACTGAGTTTGTTGACTACATTGAAGAAATACATGAGAAATATCCACAACATGAAATCTGTATTGGAACATATAGCGACAACTTGGTTGATCAACTAGATAAATATTTAGGAGTTTATGATTTTCTAAGAAGTAAGTTTTAATAGATCTAGTTAGTCAAAAAAGCAGTATTATTTTCAAATCTATCATGTTTAGAACGATTTTCTTAGCTCATACTGAGAGTGTATTGATGAAACGAAAGTTTTATAATAAATGAGGGAATGAATGTCAGCCATGAAGTTAGTAATACTAGTTGAGGAGTATTAAATTGAATGAAAGCCAAGCAAAAATAGGAGTAATAAGTTACATATTATTTCTCATAATGTATATGTTTATTACCATGATAAGAATATACTCAACAAAGAGAAAGGAATACTCAGGTTCTAGTAGGATTCATATCCTCAAATTAACTATGAAGGATTTCTTCTCGCGTAATGCATTAACATATAGTGGTCGTGCTTTTGCTGCTATGTTAGCAGTGGCTGTTGTCCTTGGGGTATCTGTAATTGGGATTGTTGTAGGTGCGATATTTCAGCTTGTTTTGCTAAGAGTGTTTTGTGTTTTATCAGGTTTGGTATTCGGCTATTTCTTAGTGAAAACTATTATTGATACCACACGTTCCATAGAGGAAGAAGGACTAAAAACGACAATCAAAATGGATTATAGAGGTGTTATATCTTTATTCGTATTTTTAATGTTTTTATACTCATACTCGATCAAATCAAGTTAAAGTAACTACGAAATCAGTGAATAGAAGAGTTGTTTTGAACAATGCCTAACACAGCGGTGTCCCGCCATTCGCCTTCTGGTTACTGGGTTTTGGAATGTTCCGCAGTGAAATGTTTGTACGACACTGAAAGTATTGAAATAGCTAGGGCGAACGAGCGTGAACCGTGGGAACGTTATAAGACAGTGTCTAACTTAGTGTTTCCAATGTACTTAATCGTTTGGATCATTTTATAATAATTGAAATTCACGATCTGAGATTACTTATCAGAAGCTAGAGTAGTTTGTATGTTTTCGCGTAAAAGTTGGATTGCCCCATACTTTGAATCCTGTGTTTATGCTAGGGAACAAGGAATCTTTTATTGACTTATATATGTCAGGCTTCAAGTTTTGCTGACACCTATATTATTTCTATATCTGATGTTCTGGTCAAGTAAAATTGTAATACCATGTGCTAGTCTGAATACCTCGCCTCAAATGGTGTAAGGCCTCCATTGAAAGAATGTGGTCTTCTGTGGTTATACCAGTCAAAAATATACTCATAAACACCTTGGTTGAGATCAGCATCATTTTCGAAGGTGTACTGATAAATGAACTCTGTTTTCATCGTATTGTAGAAACGTTCCATAGGTGCATTATCATAGGGATTTCCAGCCCTGCTCATGCTTTGAGTAATGCCATTATCCTTACAATAATTAATGAAGTCTCTTGAAGCGAACTGCGACCCTTGATCGCTATGAAAGATAAGATTGTCATCAATGTTGTTTGATGACAGAGCGATTTTAAGCGTTTCAATAGCAAGATTTGAATCAATCCATTTACTGTTTAAGCTCGAAACAATGCTTCGGTCATATAGATCAATAATGCTGCAATTATACCCTTTTGCACCGTTCTTAAGTGTTAAGTATGTAAAATCTGAACACCAGACTTGGTTTCGATTTTTACAACTAAAATTCTGATTAAGTATGTTTTCGAAGATATGATGGATATACCCTTTTCTATAAGGCTGCTTCTTGCGCCTTGTTATTGCTTTTATTCCCATTTCACGCATATAGGCATAAACTGTACCATAAGAGCACTCGACGCCTTTTCTGAGAAGTAAATCACAGATCATACGATAGCCGAGTGTGCCATTATGCTGGTGGTATAAATTCTTGATTTCCTGCTGTAAATTCTTCTTTTGCTTCTTATAAGTTGCTTTTCGATCTTTAAGGTAGTTGTAGTAGTGGTTAGGATGTAATCCCAGTTTATCTAGCAACCAGTTTACGCCATATGCTAGATGGTATTTCTTGATAAACTCATACTTTTTTAGTCGATTTCCTTCGCAAAGAATGCTGCTGCCTTTTTTAAGAAGTCATTCTCCTTTTTTGCTTCAGCAAGTTCTTTCTTAAGGCGTCTAATCCCTTTCATTTGATCAGTTTCATTCTTAAGTCTTGGATCTGTTTCGCATTCTTTACGGTGTTTATCAAGCCAGTATCTAAGTGTACCACTACCTAAGTTGTATTCAGCTGTTAAGCTTTTTATAGTCCGACCTTCTTCTAGATGCAGACGGATGATCTTCTCTCGAAGAACTGGATCATTCTTTGGTTTTTTCATAATCATAACCCCTTTTCAAGTTTGAATTATATCATCAAACTCGCTCACGGTGTTACAACTTAACTATAGCAGGACAATATTGAACTACTAAAAATTGAGGATCCATTGAAGATAGAGTTCTACATCTCTATGACAATGAATGAACGATGGAGTGTTAGAACACTAAAAGATAGAATTAGTTCAATGTTATATGAGAGAACTAGTCTGTCAAAAAGCCGGAAGAGACTATAGCAAATGACTTAAAAGTTTTAATTGACGATAAAGAAATGAGTACGGATTTATTTTTCAGAGATCCATATGTTCTAGATTTTCTTGAGTTGAAAGATACATATAGTGAAAAAGATTTAGAAAATGCAATTTTAGCTGAGTTAGAAAATTTTATGCTGGAATTTGGTCGTGATTTTACATTTGTAGGACGGCAAGTAAGAATTACAATTGGCGATAAAGATTATTATATTGATTTACTCTTTTATCATCGAAAGCTTAGACGATTAGTATTAATTGAGTTAAAACTTGGAGAGTTTAAGCCAGAATATAAAGGTCAGGTTGAACTTTATTTGAGGTGGCTAGATAAATACGAGAAAAATCAGGGTGAGGAATCACCTATCGGAATCATTTTATGCGCTGAGAAATCACATGAAACAGTCGAGTTATTAGAGCTAGATCAAAGTGGAATTCATGTAGCTCAGTATTTAACTCAGATGCCACCAAAAGATGTTCTAGAGGCAAAACTTCATAAAGCTATCGAAAGAGCAAAATCAAGGTTGGTACAAAAATAATGTACTTGAAATCAAAAATGAACAACAGCTAACATGTCAATTCCCAACACGCCCCAGAATTATACAAAATGGGGCGTGTTTTATTACATTTAAAATGTTAAAATATAGAAGAGTATATATAAAGTGGGGAACGATCTTGAACCATGGGAACGATAACGTAAAATAAAGTGCGCAAAAATAAATAAAGGAAAAGCCATCGGAAACTCCGAAAAGGTAATTGTCGAGAAAACCTGAATAGGAGTTGATATGAGGTGGCTTACCAAAATTCTACCTTACCTTTTAAGAAAATGCTACTGAAGTTTGTTACTGAAGAAGATCCCATGCTCGAAATGCTCGAAATGCTCGAAATGCTTAAATGGCTTTGCGAGCAAATGATGGAGGCTGAACTCTCAAGTCAGCTGGGAGCAGATAAATCAGAGCGTTCAGGTTCACGGAACGGATATCGAGCAGGATACCGTCCAAGACGCTTTGATACTCGTATGGGAACTATGTATCTCATGGTTCCAAAACCACGAAAAGGCGGTTATATTCCATTCTTTGTGACAGAACGAAAGCGTTCCGAAGCCGCTTTAATGAACGTCATTCAGGAAGCATTCGTCAACGGTGTTTCGACAAGAAAAATTGAGAAGCTTGCCAAAAGTCTTGGTATCGATTCGATTTCAAAAGGTCACGTAAGCAACATCACAAAAGAGCTGAATGAACAAGTCGAAGAGTTTCGAAATCGTGATCTCGATGTGGAGTATCCTGTTCTTTGGGTGGATGCTCTGTATGAAAAGATCCGAGATAATGGTCATGTCAGAAACATGGCTGTACATGTTGTTTGTGGCGTTAAACTTGATGGGACTCGTGATATCTTGGCTGTTGAGCCGATGTATGAGGAATCTGAAGCCAGCTATACAACTTTGTTTGATAAGCTGAAGGCACGAGGTATTGAACGTGTCTGGCTAGTCGTTTCAGATGCTCATAAAGGTTTAGTTAGCGCAGCTCGAAAGTCATTTCTGGGATCGTCTTGGCAACGCTGCAAGGTTCATTTCATGAGAAATATCATGGCACATGTACCAGCCAAACAGAAAAAATCCTTCGGTGCAAAGCTAAAGCAAATCTGGCTTCAGCCTGATTTTGAAAGTGCTAAAAGGTATGCTTATATCTTTATGGATGATTATGAAAGCAAGTATCCAGAAGCGATCAAGACGTTAGAAGAAGGTCTCGAAGACTCACTTCAGTTCTTTAATTTTGAGCAGATCGACTCAAGAAAGATCGCTTCAACAAACATGATCGAGCGTCTGAATCGTGAGATCCACAGAAGAACCAAAGTAGTTGGAATCTTTCCTTCGCTTGATTCATACATACGCTTAGTCACTTCCTACATGATCGAGTACAGTGAAGACTGGTCAACTGGAAGGTGCTATATAGACTCAAAAGTCATTACCCTGATCTACGAGGAAAAACTTAAAGCTGCATAAACCTTACGGAGTTCTGATGGTTTTTGCGCACAATATTTGACACTACCCATGGGAACGTTATATATCAATTATCACCTAGCTAATGTTGATGAACGAGGAGGATTATATGTCAGTAGTAATCACGACAGGTAGAGTAATTATTCGTTCACCTGAAGTTGAGGATTTTGAAACGATTTGGAAAATGAAAAATGATCCTTCGGTGGTAGAGTACACCGGTGGTGTTTCAAAGTTTAGTAAAACAGAAGCATATGAACAACATAAGCAAAGATGTGCAGAATTTGAGAATAGTGAAGTTAAGGTGTTTTCGGTTGCACTTAAAGAATCGAATCAGTGCATAGGTTACTGTGGGCTTAAGCACTGTGAAACATTAAGTGGAACTGAAATCCTATATGGATTTTCTAAAGAGTATTGGGGCAAAGGGTATGCAAAAGCAGTTCTTGAATATGGACTAAAGAATATCTCATCAAAGATTGTAGCCGCGGTACATCCGAATAACAAAGGATCAGAACGTGTTCTGCTAAGTATTGGTATGAAATACATAGGAAAAATTGAGTGGCCTAATCAGGGGTTAGTGAATAAGTATAAAATTAGCGTTTAATAAAACGGCGCTAATCGAAATATAAACACAGCGGTGTCCCGCCATTCGCCCGTTGGAGATCGAGTTTGTGAGTGTTCAGTGGTGAAGTGTTTATACGACGTTGAACAAGTTGCAATAAGTGGGCGAACGATCTTGAACCGTGGGAACGGTATGCGGAATGAAAAGACTAGAGAAATGAGTAGAAGGAGAGTAAATGAATAAGATAGAAATTAAGTACATAGCATTTAATAGTTATGTTGAAATAAGTGGAGTTATATCAATGATAATAGGTGTGTTGTATGGAGTGGTTGGGTTAATATTGGGTATGCCTAACTTCGTGAGTGTTGGACTTGAGATCATAAATATACTTTTACTTCATCTCATAGTAGTACCATTAATGTATTGTTTTGCAGGTGTATTAGTCGGTATTATGACATATCAACCCTATAAAGCATTTATGAAGTTACGAAAAGGAATGGTGTTTACATACATTCCTAAATAGAACTGTATTTTCAAACCACATAACACAGCGGTGCCCGCCATGCGCCGAGTGAATAAAAGTTTAGCTTTGAACTATGCTTTTAGAATATTCCCGATATCTACAAATATTGTGAAGATTGGAGCGAACGAGCGTGAACTGTGGGAACGTTATGCAAAACTGATACATCAGGTTAAAGTAGTCATTAAAGTAACTATCGCAAAGGTGGAAAAAATGAAAAGAACTGAAATAGACATGAAGTTCTATCAAGGACTAGAAAATCAAGATAGATCGATATTAGAGCAGATTCCAAAATCGGATTTACATAATCATGCTGGAAGAGGGGGGAAAATTGAAGATCTATCAATGGACATATCTCCACGAACCAAACCATTTGAATCACTAAATGAAATGCAAGAGTGGTTTGAAATGAACGTGAAAACTAGAATAGCTCCAGGTGTTGAAGGATTTTTAGAAAGAGTAGAAGCTTCGTTCAAACAAGCAGAAAGAGATAGTATTAATAAGCTAGCACTAAGCTTTGCAATGAGAGATATAAATGCACTGCAAGGAATTGAAAATTTCTCTAAAATCATCAATGAGTATAAGTGTAGATACATACCAGAATCAGAGTTCATACCTGAATTGACTCTATTGAGGTCGGAAATATCTGAGAATGAAATTGCAGAAGTAAAAGATATAATCACATATGACTATTTCAAGTCATTGGATATTTGTGGGAATGAACAAGGGGCAAGTTTGAACCAATATGTAGATTTATATAAGTATGCAAGAACGAAAAAAATGCTTTTGAAAGTACATGTTGGAGAATTCGGAACTGCCGAGGATGTGGAAAATGCAGTTGATTTACTTGAATTAGACGAAGTTCACCATGGAATAGCGGCTGTAAACTCGAAAGAATGTATGGACTACTTGCGAAATAATAAGATCATTTTAAACATTTGCCCGATGAGTAATATTATGTTGAAAAGAGCAAAAAGCTATTCAACGCATCCAATAAGAAAATTATTTGATGCCGGGGTAGCTGTAACAATAAACACAGACGATTTGACAATATTTAATGCGACAGTATCAGACGAATATATGAATTTATACAAGCATGGAGTATTTTCATTTGAAGAGCTAAACTACATAAGAATGAATAGTTTGAGTTCATATAACAAATATTAGTCAGGAAATACATATGTAACAGCATCGCCTAACACAGCGGTGTCCCGCCATTCGCCTGGTGGGAGCTGACTCTGAGGTTATTCCGAATTTTACGGCTGTGAAATAGCTATAAGTATTGCAATATAATGCACACGAGCTTGAACCATGGGAACGTTATATGAAACTTCCAACTTAGATATAGGAGAAACATAATGTTAGATTTTAAGAATAAACTGAGCAAGTTGAATTTTCGCCGTTCTGATATACGTGGTTTAATAATTTTGACAACTGTATACTTGGCAGGTGCTAAATTGTATTTTCCAAAAATGTTTGATTTAAGAATAGCTTTCTATTATGGAATTTACATTTTGCTAGGGCCTCTATGTATTTATCTAATTATTAGAATTTCTCACGAGGTAGTTGGTTTAACAGGCTTTGACAAAATTGATTCAAATGATGTTGATAAGATTTTTTTTAGGAAATGAAAATGTGATTAGAAAACGTTAGAAGAACATATAACACGAGGGTGTCCCAGTAATCAGCATGACATCTACGTGGTTCGTGTAATGTGCTAACTGGAGACTGATGCTAGCATAGACAGTGGACAGTTTCCTAAAGTGATATAAAACATGACTTTAGGAAACTGTCCACGATGAAAAAAAGACGACGATTTACAAGTGACTTCAAAGCAAATGTAGTAAAGATGATACTCGAAGATGGCAAAAGCCAAGCGGAGGTTGCTGAAGAATTCGATCTTCATCCAAATACGATCAACAACTGGTTAAAAAAACATCGTGAACTTGAGGTGACGCCAAAGAGCGAGCAAGATTTAAGCGAAGAACTCAAGGCACTTAAACGTAGATATTCTGCTCTGGAAGAGGAGCATGAAATCCTAAAAAAGGCGGCGACCTACTTTGCAAAGAACCAGAAGTAAAGTGTGCCTTCATCAAATCCGAAACCAAGAATCATTCGGTGGCAAAGTTGGTCAGAGTCATGAAGGTTTCCAGGAGTAAGTATTATGAATGGCTTGAGCGAAAGCCCTCTGCACGATCTGCACACAAGAAAAAACTCAAGCAGGAAATCATGATGATCTTTGTAGAGAGTGATTCCATCTATGGTGCTCCCAAAATTACTGAACAACTACATGATAAAGGCTATATAATTGCCAAAAGAACGGTCGGTAAATATATGAGAGAGCTTGGAACTTGCTTGACTGTCGTTAAAAAGTTCAGGCCTCAGAGTAAGCCAAAACGAAATTTACCTTATGAAAATATCCTCAAGCAAAACTTTTGTGTTCCAGCACCAAATGTCGCTTGGGTCACTGATATAACATATATTTGGACAAAGAAGCAGAAATGGGTTTATCTTGCCAGTGTCATGGATTTATACAGCAGAAAAATCATCGGTTATTCTTTTGATAGGAACAAGGGCGTCAGTTTAGTCAAACGAGCTCTCAACAATCCTTTAGCGAATCAATGTTATCCAGAGGGTGTTATTCATTACTCGGATCGTAGAAGTCAATACACTTCGAATGACTATTTATCGATACTCCAAAAGCATAAGTTCAAAATCAGTTTCAGTGTCAAAGGCAATTGTTATGACAATGCTTGCATTGAGTCATTTCACAGTGTATTAAAGCGCGAATGTATTTATAGAAATACACCCATAGCTATACAGTCTTTGAATTTCACGCTATTCAAATATATCGAAGGTTTCTACAATAGAAGGCGCATTCATGGAACCTTGGGTTTCAAGACGCAACAAGCATATGAAAATGCATACTATGCTGCCATGAAAACGGCAGCTTAATTCCATAAAGGAACTGTCCATTTTCTTGACAGAGGTACATAAGAATTGAAGAATTTTAATCAAGTTTAGTATGTTAAAAAATTGAATAGTATAGAAATAGTGGGGATCGATCTTGAACCGTGGGAATGATAAGAAAAACTATTTCTCATTGAAAGAATGGATGATAATTATGATGAATCAACTAATATATACAGCTTTATTAATTGCTAGTTTAATAAGTGTTGGAGATATTACAATACCAAATGTTGATCATGATGATGTTAATAAATGTTTTATACAGTTTGATAAAAGTGTTAACAGTGATATTCATCATTACATATTAATAGATGAAATATTTGAAAATAATGATCCTAATAATCCACACGCTTCATTTATTACAAGAGTGTATATAGAAGTATTTGGTGAGGAAGCAGAAGAAAGTCTTTATTCCAGTACTATTGCAATAAATAAAGTAAATAATATTGATGAAGCTCGAATATATATCAAAAATAATGGAATTTCTTTTGCTGATGATGGGCTGAAATGTGTAGTAAGTCCAGTTGTATTATATAAGTGGATACTTGAAGGTTATATACCTACTTGAAACTAATATACACGTTCAAAATAGCATTGCCTAACATGTCAATTCCAAAACATGACCCGTTTTATGTATAATTTAGTTTTCATTATACTGATAAATAGTAGTAAATTAGTTAGTATTTAGCATGGAGATGGGGCCATCGGGAATTGTAGGAACGTAAACTGTCATATTTTCAAGGAATTATTGTTACCTCATCTATTGTAATGAATAAAGGTGGGATTGATAATTGCGTACACAAGAAATTTCTTGATATAAGGAGTAAATTTGAATATTACATATAGAAGTATCAATGAAGATGAGTTACATGATGAATTTCTGAAAGATTTTGAACGTTACCAAGAAGTCAAAAATGATTGGGTTAAAGTTGACGGAGAGTTTGTATTGAAGTTCAATGCACACATAGAAAACTGGAGTGAGGAAAAGAAAATTCAGAAGGTTAACAAGACATTTAAAGACATCCTGGAATCAGAAGGTATCTTATTTGGAGCATTTGAGAATGAAAAACTAATCGGTTTTGCTGGTTGTGGTGGATTAAAATTCGGAAGTAAGAAACAATACATTCAGCTAACAGAATTGCACGTATCATATAAACATCGTGGATGGGGTATCGGAAGGAAATTATTCGAGTATTGTATTGAATATGCTGAAGAATTGAGTGTTGAGAATTTATATATTGTAGCAAGTTCATCAGAAGAAAGCCAGATCGCATACAAGAAACTAGGGTGCGTTTATGCTATGGAAATACAGCCAACATTGTTTGAACAAGACCCAGACGATATACATATGGAATTCAGTATAATCAATCGATAGGTGGTTTCAAAGTGGATTTATCTTTAGTAATGGAGTATAAAAAAATATGGATACTTGGTTCAGTTGCAAGTGGAAAAACAACTCTTGCCACTAAGTTATCTAAATTAATGAATTGTTATCAATATGAGTTGGATAATTTAGTATGGATTCGACGAAATACTGGGGACGTTAGAAGAACTAAGACTCAGATAAATAGAGTTCTGGATCGAATTTATAAAACTCAAAGTTGGATTGTAGAGGGCGTCTACCGAGAAGACTATAATGTTTTACTTGAAAAAGTAGATATAATTTTATTGTTAAATACACCAGCTCATGTTAGAGAAGACAGGATATTAAAACGATGGGTTAAGCAGAGATATGGTTTTGAATGTTGCAATTATATGCCAACAGTTAAAATGTTACAAAGTATGTATGCATGGAGTCGAGGCTATGAAGACAATTATTCAGCCTTACAAGAAATACTTGAACCATATAAAACCAAAATTCAAATAGTTAATCTTGACGGTCTGAAGGAACTATTAGAGCTAAGTTACTGAATCTTGAAAAGAAGGCATCTAACAGAGCTGGGTCCCGCCATTCGCCTAGTGGTGACGAAGTTAATGCTATTAGCGAATTTGATGTTATGAAATAGATGGGGGCATTGGATATTGGGGGGAACGATCTGAACCATGAGGATGTTACCGGGAAAATTTTGTATACTCAATAAAAGTAATTATATAAAATAAGTCAGACGAGTTCTATGCATATTCAAGCTAATCAGTATGTTCTACACTAGTTATAGGCAAGCAAAAGTGTATTGGTGGGGAGGAACAGTAAATGATGGATTTAATGAAGATTACTGAGATAATCAAGGATAAAATTGAAAAAAATTATTCGAATGATGTAGCGATATTTGCATATTACGGTTCATATGCTACTGATGAAGCGACAGAAAATTCGGATATTGATTTTTTCTATATACCAAAAACAGAGAAAAGTAATGCATTAAGCATACAGTTTATAGTAGATGGAATTGGTATTGATCTTTTTCCAATTTCTTGGGATAGAATTGCGAGAATAGTATCATTAGATCAACCACTAACTTCAGTAATTACAAAGTCTAAAGTACTTTATGCTTCTAGCCCAGAAGAGAAAGAAAAGTATTTTTTTCTTAAAGAGAGACTTGAGCAATTATTCTCTAATGAAAATATCGATTACATGTTGTCAAAAAGTCAGGATTATTTGGCGGAAGCCTGTACAAATTTGTTTAGTGTGCAACAAAGTAATGGTACAATAAGCGATTTGAAAATTGAAGCCAGTAAGTTAATATCGAATGTAATGCTTGCTGTTGGATACTTGAATGGTACTTACTATAAAAAGGGTATTGGTAAAGCTATACAAGAATCATTCACGCTTGAAAAACAGCCGAATGATTATAAGTACTTAGTTGATTCATTAATGAAATCAACAGATATTGATAAGCTGGGTAATGATTGTGAAAGACTCATTTCAAATTTACGTATACTAATAAATGATGAATTAAAATCCAATTCGCAGAAAGAACCTTATGAGACACTGTTCATAGGTTACTATGAGGAATTGAAATCTGTAATAAGAAAAGTAATCAATGCATGTGATAATAACGATTATTACACAGCGTTTTTTAGAGCTGCTACGATCCAAGATGAAACAGCACAATTTATATCTAAAGCAGAGAATGGTGTTTGGTATAATGCAAGGTCCTCCTATTCAGATTATAAGAATGCAATTGAAGACTTGTTAGAAGTGGATATTATGGATAATCAAAATGACTTAAGTATGTTGAAAGAAAAGGTTCTTGAATTTGATACAAAATTGAGAAGATTGCTTACTGAAAAAAATGTTGAAATCCTAGAATTTTCAAGTATTGAAGAATTTAGAGCATACTATGCTGGTGTATAGATCATGAGTTATAAAAGCGCAGATAAGGTGTTGCCAAAAGAGCTTATGAAGGAAATCCAAAAGTATATTCAAGGCGAGTACATATATATTCCAAACACAACAAGTTCAAAAAAAGGTTGGGGAGTCAAATCAGGCATTAGAGAGGAACTAACAAGTAGAAATAATAAAATACGTAAAGAGTACTCTGAAGACTGTGATATTGATTCACTATCTGAAAAATATTACTTGTCCGTAAATACTATAAAAAAAATTATTTACTCAAAAAAGTAGTTTTTGAATTGGGCTTGATAATGAGATAAAACGACAAAGTCATCACATAGCATGTCAATTCCTAACACGCCCTGTGTTATACAAAATGGGGCGTGTTTTATTAACTTTTGAATGTTAAAATATAGAAGAGTATATATAAAGTGGGGAACGATCTTGAACCATGGGAACCTTAAGTAAAACAATTTCTAAACTATTCGGAGGTGAAAATTGAAATATTTGATACGGGGTTTGATGCCAACTGTTTATATTTTAGTTGTGGAGCTAGTGGTTTACTTGATACTTTTTAGGAATACCAAAGTGGCATTATATGCATTTTTATGGACAGCAATTATGATTGGGGCATTGTTATTAAAAATTACTAATGTGGGGCCAATTAACAATCCGCTTAATGTAATGAATGCCAGACAGTACACAAACTTGTTCATAATTAAGAAATTGTTTCCATCAAAATCAAAAGGTTCTGAGGTTACATCATCTGATAGTATTTTTGAGATAGTGTGTTATATATTGGTCATAATGGTTAATTCTCTTATATTATATGTTTATGGATAATCGTAATTGCATCCCCTAACACCTATGTGTCCCGCCATTCGCCTAGTGGTGATGAAGTTTAAGAAGGTTGCGCATTGAAAGACTTTGATCATGCTGAAAGTGTTGAAATAGTAGATTAAACGACCATGAAACGTGGGAACGTTACGTAACAATTCGAAATTAGATAAAATGTGAAAACACAGTATCGCTAAGTTAATAGCAATACTGTGTTATGTGTCAGTATCTCATATGAAATTTCACAATATATAGGATTGTTTTTAATATGACTGTAGCGGATCAGTTCCATATGAGTTGGTTCCGCCTTCACCTTTAAAGAATCCAAAGAGAATACCAGGATATAAATTTACAATTGGAATGAGCGTAAGCCAAACAAAATGTCCAGATTTACCAAGATCGTGCGCCCTTTTAATTTGAACGCAAATACTAAAATAAGCACTTGGAATTACTATAGCTAATATTAATACAATACCTAGAATAGGATTTTGAATTAGATCTAAAAGTCTGATCGAGACATTTGAAAAAACACTTATTCCGATTGAATAACCCCAGTATTGAGAACGACTGAAACGCCCATCAAAACTTTTTAGTTCATTGAATAAATTCTGCATTAAAATGAAGTCCTTTCTGTGGTGAATATTAGAAAAAATATGGTAAAAAATAACTGTAATAGTAGTATCTAATAGAATGGGTGTAAAAGCAAGAAAATATTTAATTTTGAAGAATGAAATTGTATATAGACAATTCAAATTGTGATGTAACACATCGTTGTCCCACCACTAGCCCTGTGGTTATTTATCTTATTTGGGTTTCGTGGCGAAATGTTTATACGACGTTGAATACGTTGCAATGGCTGGGCAAACTATCGTGAGCCGTGGAAACCTTACATAAAAACAATTCCACAGTATAATCTATTAGAAACTTAATGAATAGCAATGAAAAATAGGAGTAGGGCATGGTCATACTGATAAGCGGCGCCAGTTGTACTGGAAAGACATTATTATCGAAGCGCATAGTAGAAAATTATAAAATTACATATTATTCAATAGATCATTTGAAAATGGAGAGGTAATTCAAGTGTTCATCAGGAGGAGTCATCATATGATATCAGCAACCTCAGCAAGGTTGATAAATTGTTTGCCGGATAGATTAGTTACATACATATCTAGAAAAGTTGTGGATAAATACATTAATAAATATGCCAAAATTGACATTGCTGGAAGGGAGAACTTAGAATTAATCGAAACGCCAAGTATATTTGTGTGTAATCATTTAAGTAATTCAGATGGACTAGTTTTAGAAAAGGCCCTCAAGGTCATCGATCCAACTTTTGTGGCTGGTGTTAAGCTGTCTAATAACGATGTAACAAGTATAGGAAGTAATATTATTAAGACCACTAATATTAAACCTAATACCGCTGATCGGGAAGGTCTTAAGAAAATAATTAAGCTTGTTAAGAAAGGCGAAAGCTTACTTATTTTCCCTGAAGGTACGAGAAGTAGAGTGGGTAGCTTAATTGAAGCAAAAAAAGGAATATTGCTTATAGCAAAATCGACAGGCGCACCAATCATACCTATTGGATTGTATGGAACAGAGAAACTATTGCCTATTAATAAAGATGGGGACATGAGTTCTGAGGCGTTCGATTATGCAGATGTATACATCCGGATTGGAAAACAGTTTGAGTTGCCAGAAAGAGCAAAAGACCAGAAGCGAAAAGAATACGAGAGTTATGCTATAAAATTTATCATGTCGAGGATCGCAGAATTACTACCAGAAGAGTACAGAGGATTTTATAAGTAGTTGGATTAGTTTGGGGGATTAGGTCCTTAATGTTTGGAACTATAATTGCCATCATATAACACAGCGATATTGTGCCATTTGCCTGGTGTTGACGTTTCTTTTAAATGTTCCGAAGTAAACGGCCGTGTAGGTCAAAGTCATGCAGTAGAAGGCGAACGTTCATGAACCGCGGGAACGTTATAAAGATAATTTTGACTAAGATTGTGTTGAAAAAATAGATGCTTTGATTAACTAAGAGGAGTGTGAATATGTACATAAAAGCTTTGACGGAAAATGAGAAAGAGTTAGTTAATCAGAGGTTTGAAAAAATAAAGGAGCTGCAAGAAAAGGGCATTTGTTTTGGCTGCTATAATTTTGAATCTGGTGATATCTTTCCTGATGATGGGCTGATTTTCTATGAGGATGAATTAATAAGGTGTCAATTCGAGAAGTATCCACGTGTAAATGGTCAGACTATAATTGTTACGAGAGAGCATTATGAAGACATATCTGAAATGCCTCTTGAATTGGGGACTTACATATTGAAAGTTTCAAATGAGATCATAAAACTACATAAGAAAATTCTTGGTGCAGAAAAAGTTTATATGTGTACAATCTGCGATGGAAAAAGAAATCATCTGCACTTTCAACTATTCCCTCGGCTAAAGGGTGACTCCATAGGCTATGGTAATTTTGTTAAAGAAGAAGGCAAGCTTATGGATTATCATGAGTCTGTTAAATTATACAAATCTGGACTTAGAGAATTCCTAAAAGAATAGTCAGTGAGTATGAAAATGTAAAAAGTGTCTCATTACAGGTCTATTTCCAACATACGCATTGTGTTTACTAGTTTTGAATGTGCCATAGAAAATGTTTATAAGACATTTTGGAATCTTAAAGGGAGAGTATTCATCTTGAACCGCGGAAACGTGATAGTGTAGAAATGAATAATTAAATCGGTTATAGGCATGTGCATTAGAATATGTCAATAACCGATTTTCCTTAAATTTAAAGGATGGCATCAAAGTTTATATCACTAAATGCACGGTTATGCAATCTAATAAGATACAGGTTATCAAAATGTAATTCATTACATGAAATAGATGTTATACAGAATATTTGAAGTAGAATGTCACGATCTAATAAGAATATGCGATCATATTTTTCTTGACCAGTGAGACGTTAAATGTGCTTGCAAGCTAGAATTTTATCATAAACAAGGGTGATAAAATGGAGTCCCAAAGCGGCATGAGTAATAGAGTATGCAAGAAAAAGGCCGTCATTGTCCACCATATAAAAGAGTGGTTCCCAGCACTAAAACCGGTCACCCTTTTTACGAGGGTGTTTTTTATGTGGTGCATTGGAAGGAAATGGTTAAAAAAGATAGAATAGTTAATAGTGCGCGTGCAAAAGAGTCGCCGTAGACGCGCTAGGAACTGTCCGGACGTTATGTAACTTTCTATACTGGTTTGTGTAAAATATATACTTTTGAGGATGCTAGGGGTTAAAAGATGAGAAATATCAATAGAAGAGTGTTCGTTTTGGTCCTATTTATCAGTATCATTTTCATAAATGGCTGTACAAGTAATGACAAAAGAGTATTGGAGTTAGTCGTTGACCGTGGTGAGTTCACTAAAAGCAAATACACACCTAATAATGGTGTAACTATAGATAAGGCAAAAATAATTATATCAGATTATTTGGAGAAGGAAGCCGGTGTTAAAGGTAATTTTACCAGCGAGATCGAGGTGAAGGAAATTACCAATTTGGCTATTTGGGAAAGTAACAATCACCAGGTGTATAGAGTGACAATTGATTATGCTTGGTTAGATGGAATTATAGTATTAAAAAACGGAGTGGTTGAAAAGTTTTTATGGGGTCAAGACATTATAGATGTAATCGCAGCAGATTTAGATAAAGATGGCGATTATGAAATATGTATGAGTTCAAACTTTGGGTCAGGATTTGTACGAAGTTTACTGCTCGTATATGATTCAACATCAAATCAAGAATATAAACTAGAGAATAATGTGGAAAATTGGGATATCAGCATTGCATCAAATGTGGCAAGTACAGAAGTTCTTGTCTATGGAAATGAAATGAATGGAAGAGAAGAGAACAAAAGAGTTATAGGAAAATTGCGAATTGAAAATGAAAAATTGATTGTTGTAGATTGAGTGCCGTATAAAATGCTACAAAACACAGCGGTGTCCCGCCATTCGGCCTGTGGAAACTGAGGTCTTGAAATGTTCCAAATATAATTACTGTTATATAGCTGAATGCATTGCAATAGAAGGTTAACGACCATGGACTATGGGTATGTTAGGTGAAATCGTTTACTAAGAAGGAATGAGACAATGTATAGAATATCAGAAGAGTTGAGTAATGAGCTCAAAGTAAACTACATAGAGAAGATACTAAGATCACTACCTGAATGGTTTGAACTAGAAGAAGGCATTAAAAAATATATTGAGGAAGCTAAAAAAACGACATGTTATATATCTGAATCAGATGGTAATGTAAACGGCTATATTAGTGTGAAGTCACATAATAGTGATTCAGCGGAAATTCTTTCAATGGGAGTTTTAAAAGAATATCAAGGTCATGGAATTGGGAGAGACTTGGTTGGGACTGTTGAAAAAGCGTTGAAAGAGAAAGGTATAAAACTTCTTCAAGTAAAAACGCTTGGACCATCAGCAAACTGTGAACACTACGAAAAAACAAGAGCGTTCTACATATCAATCGGGTTTTATAGCTTAGAGGAAAATTATGAAGTGTGGGGTGTTGAGAATCCATGTCTTATCATGGTTAAGATGATATGACATGGATAATTTCATATACGTAAAAGACACTACATAACACAGCGGTGTCCCTCTATTTTCACTGCATTGAATTCGTTTACGAATGTTTCTAAATAAATGATTGTGGTGAAGCTTGCCGTATTTCAAGAGTACATGCAAACTGTCTGAGTTTTGACTATAACTAAATAGTTATATAAGGAGGTGCATCAATGAAAAATATAAAATTGGTGATGATAATTATTATTGTGACACTCACTGCTTCATATGCATTAATAACATCTTATGATGCCGACACACCGAAAGAAGATTCACTTCAGAGTCCTTATGATGAATTAGATATAAACTTAGAACAAGAAATATTCGCAGACATCTATAATTTTCCTAATAGCTATTTTATTACTGACGTTGCAGTTCATGAAGCAAGTAGTCAAGTTGATGGGGATGTTGACATTGCAATTAAAGAATCTCATGACTACGAGGCAATATATGAACTTATTGGTTTTCAGTGTTTGAATACGACCGTCAGTGAATCAATTAGCACAGAGAATAATTATGACTACGTAGTCGATTTTAAATTAGGTTATGCTGGTGGACATAGAAATTTTAGTATTTCACTTGGTGAATCTTATTTACTGGTTTCACTAGTCAGTGAATCAGAACAACTAATAAAGCATGAAATCAGTCGAGACAACTACTTGAAATTGACTGAGTTGCTACATATAGAACCAGATAAAAGTATAGCAGTTGTTAAAGATAATCTAATAAGTGTGGACGAGCATATTCCATTTATTTTGAGTGACGAGGAAAAGATTTTAAAGTATCTAGTGCTTAAGGATAGCAATTCTAATGATATTCCACTCCTATTAAAAATCGAGTTAGAGCTAGAAGACTTAGGAGATCGCAAATCCATCCTGAGTTCAATCAAAAATATGAATATTGATCTATTTGGAGTTTCTTCATTTGAAGAAAGCGGAGAACACAGTAATGGTAATTACTACTGGGAGAAAGCCTTCATACTAGAAAATGACCAATCAATATCAACAGTCGACCGAGAAAATCTGGCTGAGTTGAAATACTTAGAAAATCAATTTAGCGAAATTAGAATATGGGATAAATCTGAAAATGTTGTAACGTACAACTCAACATACCCACTAGAGAATTATATCGTAAAAGTTGGAATTGGAAGAGATCCTGAATCTAAGCAAGTGTATTTAAGTGTGAGTGTTGAAAACGAATAGAGTAGTAAAGTTAGGTTTTCATATATGAAGACAAAATCTTATATCTTTAACCTTATATCTTTAGACGAAGGCACATAAACTGTTCAGACATTATATATCAGTTATATAGGCCTTAAAATTAGAGACTTATTGAGAGTTGGTAAATATGAAAACAAGGACCAGTAAGCAAGTGGTATTGATGGTTGCAATTATTATAATGTTGTTTCTAAGCTATAGAAGTTTTGAAGTGACGAAACTGTATGACTTAGGAGAATCGCAAGGAAACTTAGAGCTTGAACTAAAAGAACATATCGTTATCGGAGTAAAGTTTTTTCAGATAAAGTCTATCATGACGGAAAATACATATTATAAATCAAATGTGTGGAGAATAAGGAAAAAGCAATCTGAGCCTTTAGATATGTATACATTTGATGTTAAGAGAGTGCCTAATGATGATGAGGTTTTTCGTTACTGGACAACAATAAAATTGAGCTATGATCTTTCTTACATTTATGTAGATGGATCAAAGATGAATAAGCATACAGGCCGTAGTTCTTCGGAAAATTTTGAAGGTCGTTTGTTAATGGAAGAGAAAACCTATTAAACCGTCATATAGCACGAGGAAATTTCGAAGCTCGCCAGGGTGTGCGTGGCGGTTCATATCAAGAAAAAAGTTGATGAACGAAATCAATTTGATCCAACAATATAGAAAACTGGGGGATAAATGAAAAATACGAATATGCCCACTTGGGAATCACTGCAAAAGAGAATGATATGGGATCAGCTAAAGTTTATTAAGAATAAAAAAATACTAGATTATGGCAGCGGTGAAGGATACACAGCGAATCATTTTTCACAAATGAACAAAGTTACAGCAATTGAGCCTTCCGAAGTTGCTATATCTAATCGCGTGTGTGAAAACGAGTACAGGCAAATTAAAGGGGGGCTTGAAGCGCTAAAAAAAATTGAAAGCAAGTCATATGACGTGATTTTTTGCCACTTTGTTCTTGGATATACAGAAGATCGATCAGATATTTTGGCTGAGTTTGAAAGAATTCTAAAAAAAGATGGACTCCTTTCTATCATCAAACATAACCGGATTGGTCGGGTTATGCAAATGGTGACGCTTCTAAATGATTTTGAACATGCAGACGAATTACTTGATGGAAAACCAAGTGTAGCACGGAAATATGGGACAATAAACTACTATACCGATCAAGAGTTATTGGAATGGTCGAGAAAATTTAAAGTATCAAAAATTTATGGGATTAGAACATTTTGGGCATTGCAGCAAGAGCAAGAGATACACACTGATCCTGACTGGCAGGATAAAATGTTGAAAATGGAAATGAGAGTTTGTGAAATCGAGGAATATAGAGCGGTAGCATCATTCCATCATTTAATTTTACATAGGAAACCATTGTAGTTTAGCAATGAATATTGAGTTGTTTTCAAGTGTGAGTTGAAAGAATATCTGAACATATGATGGGGATATAAAGGATTATTAATAATCGGTTATTAATAGAAATCAGGTGTTGTGGTGTTATCAAAGAAAGCAAAAATTTTGGTGAAAATTGCAATGACTATAATGGTAGGTCTGTTAAGTAGACAAATAGAATGGATTCCAGTTTTTGTAGGGGATATTTTATATGCAGTAATGATGTACTTTATAATAGAACTAATTTTGTTCAGGAAAAAAAGCCTTATTGTGGCAGTTTTCGCACTCTTATTAACATATTTAATAGAGTTTTCCCAACTGTATAAAGCGGATTGGATTATAGGAATAAGAAGTACATTGCTTGGAAAGTTAGTGTTAGGGCAAGGTTTTCTCTGGTCAGACATTTATTCATATACATTTGGGATTATTCTTGTTTATAAATTATCTCAGCTAAGTAAAACAGAGGAAAAGTATTAGTGATTTCAAGATAAAGCGGGCGTTTTGTAGGTGTTGCAATAGAAGGTGAATGAAGGTGTACTCCAGTAACGTTATATTGCCATAAAAACACCAGTTAGTTAGGGGCATGAAAATGTATAATAGCAAATCTGAATTACTGAATGATTTTCCTGAGCTATACTTAACAGAGTTCGGAGATTTTGCAGTTAAAAAATCACTCGTAGAATCATACGAAATCATAGACTTTCATTGTCATCTATACAACGGAGCGAAAGGTTTCGTTCCGAGGCTAATGAGAAAAGAACATGAGGATATGAATAAATCGTTTTTCGATCTATCTTGTTATCCTATAAGCATCAAATGTTTTAATTTCAGTCATGTTCTTTTTACAAGCTATCCTCATGAGAAATCAGCGCTTGGATTAATCAAGACTGCATATGAACTTTCGGGAATAGGTGGTTTTTATTCAGCGATTACATTGTCTACTCCTAAACGAATGTTAAGAGATATGAAACTGAATAATATATCAAAAGCGGTGGTGCTGCAATTGAATACACCAGATTGTGATTGTAGTCAAGAAATGAAGTCAGTCATATCCCAGTATAGTGATTTTGTGAGTTTTGGGTGCATACATCCACATGATAAAAATATTGAAGAGAAAATAGAAAAGAATTTAAGTTATGGCGTTCGAGGTTGGAAAATTGCACCTCATGTTATAAATGAAAATATTGATTCAGAAAAAACGATTGAGTTAATGAAGTTACTACACGAGACAGGTTTACCAATTATATCGTGTAGTGGACGAGCCTTACCATATAAGGATGTATATAGATTGCCAAAGAATCTACAACACACAGTAGAATCGCAAGTTATTAAGCGGTTTGAAACACTCTTAAATGTCATTCCAGACCTTAATCTGATTTTCGCGCATGGTGGGCTATATCAGTCAGATGAATTAATTGAGTTGATGAAAAAATATCCTCAAACCAATTTAGATATTAGTACACAACCGCCAGCAAATATTGAGAAATTCATTAGGCATTTAGGGAGTGAGCGCATTTTATATGGAACTGATTATCCAGCATTTAATCATGCGTTTCCAATTGTCTCTGTTTTGAGAGCAACGAGTAGTGACATAGAGAGACAAAATATATTTTCATCAAATGCAAAACGATTACTTAAGTTGTAGTGTTTAAGAAAAAATTCTTGATAACTTGAATGGTCAGAAAGTGAAAAGTAGTTCAGATGGTTTCTCTGGCGTGGTAGTTGAAGTCGCTCGTTAATCATAATGTATGTGTTTAACTCAGATATGAAGTATATGAATTGCCAAAGTGTCCAACCGGTGATTGACTAAGCCAAAAGGTTGAGTAAACATGTTTCTGGAACAAAGTTAAATAAATGATACTATATAAGTTCGCTAATTGTCGTCATTCTGGCCAGTTGAGCGAAGACATGCTTTTAGCACGACATTAAAAAAGCACATTTGTGAGAAAAATGTGTGTATTTCTGGAAAAAGGGATACTCACTATGTTTAGTTTGGTATAAGTTTGAGGTGTGAAATGTCTAGGTAGAACAACATGAACCATGACAATTTTATATAAAATCAGCAGCCGAGTTAGAGAGTATAAAGAAGTGATAATATATCAAAATCTATATGATAATTGATACTTAAATAATGAAATGAAGAAAAGGTGGATCGTATGGAATATACTCTTAAGTATTTATTAGAGAACTCGAAGTTACCAGGAAGACGTGCAAACTTAGAGCTTCTCTATGATTTTGAAAAATGTGCAACAGAGAAAATTGTCTTAGATTGCTTGGCTGTAAAAAATCATGATCTGAACAATACTCCAGAAGAATTTGCAATTATGTGCGGAGTGGTAGGTTATTGCAAAGTGAATAAAGACGATGTTTGTGGTGTTTTTGATTTCCTAGAAGAGTATGCTCAAAGCTATAGCTGGAGAGTCAGGGAATCGGTCGCTATGGGAATCCAATCTATGCTCATTTTAAACGAATATAAATCTTTGGAAGTGATAAAGTCTTGGTTGAATAAAACACATTTGCACCAAAGAGCTATGATAGCTGGACTTTGTATACCAAAACTGCAAACTATAGAAATAATATATAGAGAAACTGCAATTATACTAGAGCAACTAATGAAAGAAGTATTAAATTGGAATGGACAATTGAGTGAAGGTCAAAAAGCACTGCGCAAAGCTTTGGGATATTGCTGGAGCATAGCAATTGAAGCTAATCCAGATAGTATGAAATTAGAGTTTGAAAAGTATCTTAGGTATGAGAACAAACACATCGTATGGATTGTGAGATCAAACTTGAAGAAGAATAGACTAATTAAGTTAGATAAAAAGTGGGTTGGTAGATTAACGAATGAGAAATAAAATTTCTTTGACAATGGCACTGCGTTACTATAGTGGTTATGACACGGAAAACGGCTGCTAACTTTTTATTATAGATCATTTCCAAACACGTCCCTAAATTATATATAATGTGGCGTGTTTTATTGATCAACAAATGTTAAAATATAGAAAAGAATATATAAAGTGGGGAGAGTGCTGAACAATGGAGAAAAAGCATTTGTTTAATGAAATAGCAGAACAGTACGACAAGCATCGGGCTAGGTATAGTGAAGCATTATTTGAAGATATTTTTGATTATAGCGGTGTGAATAGCAATAGCGATGTCTTAGAAATCGGCTGTGGCACAGGTATTGCAACAAAGCCTTTTATAAGAAAAAAATGTAGATTAGAAGCCATTGAAATAGGCAAGAATCTTGCTGAGTATACTATAAGGAAATATTCAGATTATGCAAAATTTGCAGTCAGAACCACATCTTTTGAAGACTTTCAGTCGGATAAAGAAGGATATGATTTAATTTATTCAGCGACAGCATTTCATTGGATACCAAAGAAAATAGGTTACAAGAAGTCATACGATTTGTTGAAAAAAGAAGGGGCTATAGCACTCTTTTGGAATAGACCGACAATAAGCGATTCCAATATGGACTTAAAGGACGAAATACAATTATTGTATAAGAAACATCTTGGTGAGCTTGATTCACAAAGAGTTAGTCAAAGCAAAGAAGAAATGTATTTGCAAGTGGACTTGGAACTTGAACGTTATGGATTTGAAGATATACGAACAAAAATTTATCAAAGCAGTCGAGCCTTGACTGGCGAAGAATATGTAGACCTTCTATGCACATATTCAGACCATATGGCATTGAGTGAAAGCTTGAAAAATCCATTTTACAATGACATAAGAAATGCTATAAGGGAGCACGACGATATAATCGAAATACTAGATACAGCAGATCTGCATTTAGCAAGAAAGCAGTGATGGTTCAGTATTAAACAAAATTAATCTTGGAGGAATAAAATGAAATATTATTTATCATCTTTCAGAACAGGAAATAGGGTAGATAAACTTGTTGAAATGTCAAAGCTGACAAATAAAAGAGTCGCTTTTATTTCAAATGCCATGGATTACATGTCTGATTTAGAAACACGTTCAATTGTAGAAGCTCATGACAAGAAGGATTTAGAAGAACTGGGCCTACATGTGGAATCTATTGATCTACTCGACTATTTTAATAAACAATCAGAGCTAAGGAAAAAGATGAGGCACTATGATATTATTTGGTGCACTGGCGGGAATAACTTCATTCTATTAGAAGCCATAAGACGTAGTGGCCTGGAAAAAGTTATATATGAAAGAAATTCATCAGAAAATAGATTCATATATGGAGGGTTTAGTGCAGGTGCAAGTATTTTAGGACCAACTTTGGAAGGCATTCACTTAACAGACGAACCAAACATAAAACCATATGGCGAGACTGAATCTATAAGGTGGGATGGACTGGGAATATTAAACTATGTAATAGTGCCTCATTATCAGTCAGAACTATTCAAAGATTTAGATACCAATTCAGCGATAGAATTCTTAATCAAAAACAAGACATTATTTAAGGCTATAAAAGATGGTGAAGTGATAATTATTGAGTAAGAGGAAAACTTGTAAGTTTTATAATAAGTCGAGTTCAAATTATAAACTATGGAAATATGACAATATATTTGCTGTTTTAAGCGGATGTAAATGAAGTCATGATTTATTAGAAAATGAGATGAATCAATTTGACGACAGATCATTACCAGCTTGGTTTGAGCAGGAAAATGAAGTTGAACATTATATCGTCATCCAGAATATGTAAACCTGTTATAGCACAGACTCATGGTGCTATAAGCGGAGTGTTACATAGTGGGCTAAACACTGGGTGCCTATCAATTAGAGTTTTAAAGCACAAGCATAGATCAGGAACAGAAAGAAAATTGGTAGATGAAATCGAAAATAACAGACACATTATGGAGGCTAACTTGGAATATAAATTAGTGGTATTTGATATGGGAAACACCTTGCTAGATTTTCATGCAGGCAAACATTCGGATGAAGAGAAAGATATGATTGGTTGTAAGAATATAAAAGAATATCTTAAAGAGAATCACTCGGTGAATGTGTCTTCTAAAACGATTAAGTCAGAGCTCATAGATGTTTGGTATTCTGACTTTTATAAACGCCAACAATTAATAGAGCTTGATGTTTGTATCTATGTCAATCGGTTTATGCAAAAAATCGGTTGTGAGAACCATATTGTAAATTGTAAGGCCTTAATGAGAGCCTTTTACAAGCCCTATATGGATGAAGTCATTATCAATAAAGGTGGCCTTGATGCCCTAAAATCAATAGGAAAGACTATGAAGATTGGTGTCATTTCAAATTGTATTCTATTCGATGCATTCTATGAAGAAGTATTCAAAATAAAAGGGCTGTATAAGTACGTAGATAAATTTATCTTTAGTTATAGCCGGCAGATTAGAAAGCCGGACAAAAGACTGTTTGAAGAAATGTTAACTTGTTTTGATTGTGCTCCACATGAGGCTATTATGATTGGTGATAGTTATCAGGCTGATATATTACCCGCCAAGGCTTTGGGCATGAAAACGGTTCACTTGACCCATAAACATAGTAAAGAGAGTGCTACGAATATATGTATAAAAAGCCTTGAAGAAGTTATAGAATCTATAAAATGCTTGTAGCGTGAAACTTGTGTGGTGGCTTAGACACTTTGTACAAACGATTAGAAATGAAAATTTACAAGGAGACAATTATGGATTTATTTAAAGGGATATTCCTTGGTTTTGCAGTTTATTTTGCATCGTCCATAGTATCCAAATACACTGGTATCAATGAGTGGTCATATATTATATGCTTTTCAAGTGGTATTATTATATATACTTCGAGTAAGAATATTTCTGACAAAGACAAGAGAAAAACAGTATTAAAGGCGATAATAGGGGTGGCTGTAATAAGCATATGTACAACAGTATTTATACAGTATATAGGCTCCAATATTGATAAATGGTTTTAGAATCTTATAAATACCCATATAGCCACGGCTTTTCCATTTATGGTGAGCCTAGCAAAATGTATAAAGTTATGATGTACGAACCCTTTTTGGGATCTGTAAATCAAAGGCGCAGGAATAAGAATACTAAATAGATACATCCTAGGAAACAGTGGGAATCGCATTCTACTAGGACAATTTGAAAGTCTCTTGAAAAATCATGAAACATCTAACAGGTTTTGCAATGCATACAGAGGCGAGTGGAGAATATAAATTGGTGATAATAAGCAAATGTTTATTGAAAACTATTGCTCATAGGATGTGAAATAAAGTTCTTGTTAAAGCATTTGAAATATGGTAAGATAAACGAATGCTACAAAAACACTGGAAATGAATTGAAATATATCTTATTTTATCTATGTTACATATCTAATTTATTATTACTATTCTTTTATGCTATCATCTCAGGAATCGATGCCTTTCTTGTTTTCATAGTTTATTCCAAAATCAGACACTGATTTATAGTAGTACCTATACAAGACAATAATCTATTGAAACAATTTTGAAAGGACGTATTTTATTACAGAAAATATTATTATCTCATTGGCAGGACTTTTTTTAATCACATCATTCACGAATATTTTGGCAACATTGAAAACCATATTGGTATCTAAAAAAATCATGAATCCGGTATATCTAGTTGTATTTGTTGATGCCATGATATTTGCAACTGTCGTAACAAAAGTAACAAGCTCCACCGGCTTGCACTATACAATAGCATATGCTTGCGGTAGGACAGTTGGCGTTTTCATTGGAAACAAAGTGGAAGAAAGATTAGCTCTTGGTATTCTCGAAGTTGATATGTTTTTGAAAAACAAACGCAAGATGCTTAAAGTAAAGGAAATGCTATGCAACGAGGGATATACAGTGAATAGTTTTTTATCTAAGGGCTTAAATGGTGATAACCGTTACAAGATAGAAGTGGTTATCAAAAGAAGTGAATTTAAAATACTTGAGGAAATCGTTGAAAAATGTGGTGTGGTTAATCCAACATTAAAAATCAAAAACTTGAGTAAAATTTATGGCAAAATATGCGCAACGAATATAGGTCCAATATAAAGTTGGAAAGTAATTATGTAATTTCGCTTGCAATATTAAAGTGTATGTGTTATGATGTTTTAGTACCTTAAGTGAGAAGCGAAAAACATTTAAATAAAGTATTTTTAATGACCTGATGTCGAATTATTCGTTATTATATCATTTCTAAAATTTTATCTAATTGGAGCAATATCGTTCTTAAATGAATTTTACGCGAATCTGAGGACAATAAAATTTTGGAGGAAACAAATTATGATGAACGGAACAGTAAAGTGGTTTAATGCAGACAAGGGTTTTGGTTTTATTACTGGTGAAGATGGCAAAGATGTATTTGCACATTTCTCACAAATTAACAAAGATGGTTACAAGTCACTTGACGAAGGTGAAGCTGTAACATTTACTCTTGCTGAAGGTCCAAAAGGTCCTCAAGCAGAGAATATTACATCTAAGTAATTAAATAAAAATGAAAAGAGTTGATCATATCTATGATCAACTCTTTATTTTTTTTTGTATAAAGTATAAATACTGACAGTTTTCGTTGAAAAGGATAATTTCTCCATATCAATTACAACAATGTCCCTGAGCACAATAAAAGGGTGTGTTTTTTTACACCTCAAATGTTAAAATATAGAATAAGTTATATATAGTGGATGGGATAATATGTTAGCCTTTTAAGTGTAAAAACAGGCTTAATTCTGGATGGTTAAATGAATGAAGGGAAAGATGCATAATGAAGAAAAAACTGAATACATGGCTAATCGCTGTTATATGCATATTGCTTGTTGGCATCGTGGTGAAAATCAATGAACTGAACAATTATATAATACTCTTTGAAGAACAACAAAAGGAGTTAATGCTGGTTGAATCGTTACTTAATGCTTTGAATGCGCGAGAAAAACTGGAGGAAGATAATTCTCAAAAAGAAAAAAGTAATGAAGAAAAGCAGAAAGAAGATAAGGTTCAAAACACAGTAACATATAAAGGCGAGACTGATACAGTCACAAGCAAGAAGGATGATTCAAATGTCAGTCATGAAAGTGATCTGATACGATATGGATCATATTTGAAAGATTTTAAAGACATATATATTAAAGAAAACTGGACACAAGATCAAAGAGAAAAACTTCTAGCTTTATATCTGTTGATTCTAAAGGATCAGGATAGCGTGAATAACTACTATGAGTATTTAAATGAAAGTCCAGATATAACAATAAACGCCTTGCTGGAAGGTCGGTCACTAACTAAATCAGATTATCAAAGTCTTATTCAACTCAAAGACATACCTGATGGATCGGTATCGGATGCAATTCTTTCTTATATTAACAAAATTTTTATAGAAGATAGCGAGACCCTATTCAAGGTCAACTATTATTCATATAGTGACCCTAAAACACTAAGTGAGTACATTTTTCCATACGACAGGGATGTCTATAGTCAAGCATATAAAACCGAAATGTTGAGAAAATATGATGAGATTATTCAAAAAAGTGACCTCGAAACTTCCTTTCGAGACTATGTAAAGAAAGAGAAAAAACAGGCTAAGAAACAGTTTGGAATGAAATAATATAAGAGGTGTCAGATAAAATCTATCTTTACATGCGAAACATACTTTAAATTAAAGACTTCACTTTATCAATAAAGCAATGTATCAATTAAATAATGCATTAATTGAGAATAAAAAACTTGGAAATGCTTCTTGATGAATAGCAAAGGCAGAAAGAATGGTGTCCTGGTTTAAATAATTTCAATGAAGGATACATCTATAAGAGATTACAAATTAAGTGGGTATAAATACACAAGAGTGGGAGGTTTTTTATGAGAAAGAAACTGAGTGCGTTTATTAATGAACTCTTGTTATACTCAGGCCAGTATGCCCTGTTTTATATTATTATGAACTTTAGCAACTCTGGAATAAAGTATTTTGAGTATAATGCCCATGTGTACCTTATACTGGCCTTGATTTCCCAGACCTATATTTTATATAAATTTGGAGAGCGTGCGAGTGTAAGGTTTATGGGGAGTTTAATATGTCCATTTATTTACACTGTATTTGAAATACATGAATTTAGTGATTTTATATTAAACATTGGCCATTTTTTCTTTTGGACATTTTCCCTTATGGTGGGTCTTCTCAGTGCGCTTAAAATAAAGAGTAAGGGGAAAATTAGATTGGCTCTTGAATTTACAACTGTTTTTATGAACGTTGTTATATTTATTTTCATATATATGTATTTTGATATTAAACTAGGTCAGGCGAGTTTAAGCACTCAAGTGGCCGATGAATACTCAAGTGCCTTATCGGTCAAGAATATTGGCAAGGAAACAATCAATTTTTTGTCTGACCGAGCCCATATTTATATTACAGTGGCTGGTCTTGTTTTGGGAGTCGGGTTGGGGATGAGCCAAGTTAAGGTCATCAGACTTAAAGATAAAATACATGATTTATTTGGAAAATATGTGGACACCTCGATCCGGGACACGCTCATCGAAAATGATGGGGTCTACAATGAAAAAAGAGAACTATGCATATTATTTTGTGATATTAGAAATTTTACGACAGTGTCTGAGAAAGCTGAATCATCGAAACTTATAAAATCCCTGAATCGTTATTTTACTTTATGGGAAAAGACATCATACAAGCATGGAGGGGTTATCAACAAGTTTATAGGAGATGCGGTTATGATCGTATTCGGCTTGAATGGTTTGGAGAATCCTGAAAGTAGAGCTGTTGAGTGTTCTAAGGAAATACTGAAATCACTAGAGATGCTGAATCAAGAGCTTCACGAGAACGCCTTAGTGAGCTTTGAAAAGATTGGAATTGGTATTCACTCTGGCAAAGTGGTTCTAGGAAATGTTGGAGGGGAAAACCGAAAAGAGTTTACAGTCATAGGCGATGTCGTGAATACAGCCTCTCGCTTAGAAGCATTAACAAAGAAAATAGATCAAGACCTGTTGATTTCTCAAGACGTTTATGAACGATTATCAACTGCTTATATGTCTGACTTTGCATATTATGACTCTGTAGAATTGAAAGGCAAATCAAAAGCACTCAAGGTCTATAAATACAATAAGCAGTAACCTGTACAGATATATGGACCTTAGGAAATGTGGAGCAAATTATAAAAGTCCTATTGACTCTTCCTTTAGGGAATAGTTTATATTATAAGTATCATGACGGCGAGGAAATAGGAGGGGAACTTTAATGAATGATTTAGTCAAGATTAAAGATGTAGCCAGCAAGTATGATGTGACTGCTCGAACGCTGAGATATTATGAAAGCAAGGGGCTTTTGTCGAGTACAAGAAGTGATGACTATGCATATAGACTCTACGATGAGAACGCTGTAAGGCGACTTGAACAAATTCTCATTCTACGTAAACTAAACATCAGTATTAAAGACATTCAGCGTGTGTTTGCAACATCTGACACTGAAGTTGTTTTGGATGTTTTGGGCAAGAAAGTAGAAAACATTGATGATGAAGTGGCCCTACTTCATGAACTAAAAGATATTGTACTAGATTTTATTCATGAAATAGAGTCAGTTAATTTCGCAAATAACTCAGATATTAAACTTCTCTATAATAAGGCCAAGGAACTCGAAATTCAGCTAACAAGTGCTGATTATGGTGGTAAAACGTCAAAAATTAATCGATTGATTAAAGTAACAGATGAACTCGACAAAAAAATTCCTGACATATTGGTTGTTAAAATTCCAAGTTTCAAGGCTGTGACAACAAAAGAACAGTCATGGGATGATATGTTCAGTGATGGGGGGTACATGTACCAGTTGTGGCAGCACTGCCATCTTTATGATCCTGTTATATTTGATTGTTTTGATTTTCTTATTTCAAGGGGAGATAAGGCTGAATGGATTTGCGCATTAAAAGACAATGTCTGTGCACAAGAGGTCACTCCATTTGAACCTATTGATTTTCCTGGGGGCATTTATGCCATGGCTGTGAGTATAGATGAAGACAACGAAAGTATAAATAAGGTAGAAGGCAAGGTTCGCCGGTGGATTGAAAACACTAATTTTGAAATCGACCAAAGTCGGGATGTGATGTTCAATATGCCTTATTTATACGAAGATGGTCGGGACCCATCCTATAAGGATATTGAAAAGGGCCTGGGCTACAAGCAAATGCAGAGGTACTTTCCATTAAAACTCAAGGAAAATCAATCGTTATAAAATTTGTTTTATGAAAACATAGGAACGTCCTAAAGTTTGAATCTATAGGGCGTTTTTATTATATCCAGAATGATGAGGAGACGCTATGCTATAGAAGTTATACTAATCTGTAATTTTTTCCAGTATAAAATAGTTTATACTTAAATAAAGAAGAATAACGATATTTTAAATGGAGTATATTATGATTTATCTTGAAAAATTCACCTTCCCAAGTAAAGATGAAGAGTTCATGTTCTTTATGGAAATTAAAAGAAAATGCTATACGAGTTTTTATCCATTTCAAGTTTTTGCATACCACGAAAAACTAGAGTTAGATTTTGAACCCATTACAATACTCTATGGTGGGAATGGTTCAGGGAAATCCACAGCGTTAAATGTCATATCTGAAAAGCTAAAGTTAAAGAGAGAGTCGGTTTTTAATCGTTCTAGTTTTTTTGAAGACTATCTGGAACTTTGTCATTACCGGCTTGAAGATGACATACCTCAGGAAAGTTCTGTGGTGACCAGTGATGACGTCTTTGATTATGCCCTAAATATAAGACATATGAATATGGGCATTGACCTAAAGCGATCGGAAATGTTTGAAGAGTATTTAGAAGCAAAATATTCAAAATTTCAAATGAGATCACTTAAAGATTATGACCGCTTAAAGCAGGTGAATCAGGCAAAGGGTAAAACCCAATCAAAATATGTAAGGGATAATTTAATATCTAATATTAGAACAAATTCCAATGGAGAGAATGCCTTTAAGTACTTTCAAGAGAAAGTGACGGAAAATGCAATTTTTGTATTAGATGAGCCTGAAAACAGCCTGTCTCCTAAAATGCAAATAAAACTGAAAAACTTTATAGAAGAATCGGCAAGGTATTTTGGCTGTCAAATAATAATGGCCACACATTCTCCAATACTCTTATCTATTGGAGGGGCAAAAATTTACGATTTGGACAGTCAACCAGTTGAGATAAAAGCATGGACTGAGCTAGATCATGTTAAAACCTATTATGAGTTTTTCAAAAATATTGACATGGATTCAACGGGGACTTAATCCCTAGAATAGGCTTTAGGAGATGCTTTTTCTATATGAAGATGTTAAAATATAGTATAAATTCAATATAATTATATATTTATATATGAGAGACATTTTAAAAACTGGGCATCATCAAGTAGAAGGAGATTCGTAATGAGTCAACTGTTATCATGGAATGGTCGAATGAATCGGTGGCCATACTTCATCACAATCACATCAATCCAATTGACATATTTATTGATTAATAGGAACTTGGATTCATCCCTATCATACATTTCTGCAATACTGGGCTTGTTAGCCATGTATCTACTGATATGTGCTGCAATAAAAAGACTCCATGATATTGGGTGGTCAGGGGCTTGGTTTTTTATTATTTTAATCCCTATAGTGGGCATTATATTCGGATGGGTCATATTGCTTAAGGATGGGACACATGGTTCTAATGACTATGGTGAAGACCCTCTCGATGAGCATGTTTAAGAAAATAGTAACGACTCTCACGACCTATGAGGTCGGCTGTGAAATAATTATGTTTTCGTGTTTTACAAAGGACAGAGACTGAGGTAATTATGATTATAATATATGCACTGGTTCTACTGGGCATTCCGGCCTTACTATCAATTATAAATCTAGGCACACTCATTGAATCATTTACAAGGTCAAATCGCCTTTATGACTATACAAGAAGAAAATATCTGGACGTTGCAACAATTGTTCTTGGAGTTCTTTTCAGTATTGCATTTTGGGGACTATGTGAGTTTAGAGAGTATAATGATCCCATACAAATTTCTGTGGATCTGTTTCACCTGCATACACCAATAGGTTCTGAGCATATGTTAAGTGTCATGCTCTATTTTACATTGGGCTATTTAGCTTATCTCTTACTCCGCTTTAAACATAAGGCACTATCGCCAATCCTTGTTGCTGTTTCTATAAGTCTATTAATCCTGTCTAATCTATTAAATCTCATTTTTATAATCCAGCTGTCAAATCATATTTTTATAGATGGAGAAGGGCGCTTCACTATATTTTCAGCGGCTTTACTTCTGTCCTTGTTACCGGCTAATTTTTTGATATTATCAGGCCTGCTCATCAGAGATATCACGTCTGATTTTTCCTATAGGGATAGGGTCTATAAAAATCCTGTTTTAGCAACCATCAATCAAATTTTAATAAAAAGCGATAAATACTTTCGGAGTGCACTTATATTGTTGTTTCCCCTCTATGGTCTGCTGACAGCTCTACTTGTACTTTTTGGACAGAAACCAGACAGCCTAATTCAAGCCTTTACACAAACAAGCGACTGGACCTTGTCCCAGCAAATATCACCGCCACCTGTTGAAGTGGATGCACACTACTTGTGCACTGTATCCTTGCGGGGGCATAAAAAAATTGTCAAGCCCCTCCGGTATGGGATTAGAAAGGGAAATCGAATTGTAGTAAATCGTCAACTGATGGTGGCCAATGCCTTTGAAGAGCTTATTCAAGAACGTTATCCCATGATGCATAAGAGTATCAGGTGTTTTTATGACAGGTATGGTTATCCCTTATCAGATTTGATCACGAATCAATATAAAGCAGATATGACCTATTTATTGATGAAGCCACTTGAGTATGTATTTTTACTAACACTATACTTATTTGATAAAAACCCAGAAAGCAGAATAGCCCTTCAATATTTGCCGAATGATGTAAAAAAATCACTTGGAAAGAGCCATTTATAATTATATAAGTATGACTATTTTCATGTATCTAATCTTATGTACATGGCAGCATTATGAACCGCAGTATACTTACATCCATCTTGTTCGAAATCTTCTGAATTTTATAGAACATTATTAGGGCTAGGGTTTGTATTAATAAGTTTTGAAAAAATATAAGTTGATGGTGATAAAATGAAGAAATTTTATATGATCCCCTTACTCATTTTGCTTATCTTAATGAGTATTTGGCATTATGACAGACCTTATCAGATTAAGAATGCATTTAAAGACATATTGGTCACTGCCCCATCTCAGAGGGTCGATGTGAGCAAATACGGACCAGGCTTGAAACGGTTGATGGACCTACATATTCAAAAGGGGTATGATAAGCCACGCTTGTCTATCTTAGGCGATTACAAAAATGATGAAACCATTGTCTGTATAACAGCTATGAAGTATTCTGACCAAGAAAATACGCATGGGAATGTTATTGCCAGTGATTCCACATACTTTAGGTGTCAGTTCTATAAAGTGCCCATACTTAATATTGATATATTAAAGCGGGTGATACCGGAAGATCTGTAAGGGCCTATGTTGATCTGAGTGTTTTAATGAAGTATTTGTAAATGAGTGAATAATACGAAGTGTGCAAAAGACATTAAAAACCAAGAAAGGTGTGAAGGTATGAGTTCAGAACATGGTCCAGTGACCCAAATGAGTATAAGAGAAATAGCAGAGTTTTTAAATAAACTCCTGCCACCAAGGATTAATAAATCACATAACATCGTGCCACTATTTAAGGCCATAGCCAGTGATGATGAAATATGGAAGGGTGTGCTAGCTTACAGAGATTTTTTACATACCTTTTTCGTGGCACTTGCCGCTCATGGTCACACGTATTTCAAATTGAAAAACAAACCTAAAAGTGAGACAGACTATCCATTCTTATATGCCCTAGCTGATCTTTTATCAGATATTGGCTATTTTGGAGAGCTTTCTGATGATCATAAGACCATGAAAGTGACAAAGCTACCATCTTTTACAGTCTTTACAGATAAAAACGGACGAAAAAAGAGTGCAAAAAACTCTGTGCGATTGCTCACAGACTGTATAGCATTTTTGGAATCACTGGGCCTTGTCATAGAAGGCCATGTCATTAAGAATAAAAAAATAAGCCTAGAAGATACCAAAACCATCCATGTATCTTATACTGAGTCCCCCCATTTGATGTTGGGTCTTAAGGTCATGGCCATAGCAGATATCGAACTCAGGGAAAAACGATACAAGAACGATTTCAATCATGACAACATTTTGTCCTGTGATTATCGGCTTATATGTGCAAGTGATCTGAACTACGAGAATATGCTTAAAGACTATCTGAATACTATTTCAAATGAGACTCAGACCATGCTGGTAAACCTTCACAAGACATGCCTTGATATGGGACTGACTTGTGTGAAAAACACATCAACTTTTGATGTACATTTTGCCTATGCTTTCACTGGTAGAAGTAAAAAGCCATTATCTGAGCGTGATGTCTATAAGAAAAGAATTTGGGAAGTCTCAATATCTGCAAAACACGGGTATGGCCTAGTGGTTAGGAGTAAAAAGACCGACAAGTACCAAGATCTTATAAAGACATTGTCTATGCCCATTCAGGAAAGAATTGATAGGGGGTATGGTTGTGATCGAAAGCTAAGAAATGAACCCTGTCAAGGTGGCTGTGAAGGTTTCCGTTTCCCCCTTGATGATACTTTTGAGAATATCCGTGATGACATTAAAATATGGATCGAGAAAGAATCTGAATGCACAGTGGGGTAAACATTTGCCTGATATTCCAACCTAAGAAAGGTGGCAATGACATCAATGAAAAACAGACGAATACTCATTAGTGCAGTTGTTATGGTGGTGCTTTTGGCAAGCTGTGCTTCAGAGACTAGGGAAAGTGCGCCATCTACAAATACACCGAATGAGAATACGGTAAAGGCTCCTAAGCTGGCTTTAAAAAGTGAAGATAGTGTTGGAGAAGCTAAGAAGAATGATGCTAAGAACAATCAAACAACTGAAAATGAAAGAGTGGAAAAGTGGTCAAGTGACATTGATCAGATGACAAAGTTCTTAAAAGAAACCCATAAAGATTTATATAAAAACATGAGTCAAACAGCCTTTGATGCTGAATCTCAACTTTTGAAAAATAGGATTTCTGCCCTAAATGATGACGAAATCATGCTGGAAATTATGCGGCTTATTGCTAAGATTGGTGATGGACATACCTATTTACAATGGGAGTATCAATACAACAATGAAATTATGCCTTTGAAATTTGTTCAGATTGATGGACAAATCTACTGCGTGAATGCAACTGAAACATACAAGAACTTATTATTCAAGAAAATCGTAAAGATAGAAAATCATGATATAGACACAGTGTTTTCGGACCTAAAAGAGTTAGTCCCAGCAGAAAATGATCACTGGAAAGATGCAAATGCCCTTGGTCTCCTGCGTGTACCAATGTTTTATAAGGCACTGGGGCTATCAGATGACCCAGCCTATACCACATTAACTTATGAAGATAAGGGCATGTTTAAACAAGTCAAGGTTAAAAACCTATCAGGTGAAAGATCGCCTCATGACACATTTGTTTATAACAATCGTTTGAATAATATAGTGAGCTCAATTGATGTCCTAGAGGGCGAAAATTATTGGTACCAACATGACAGGAGCAACAAGATCATTAAGATAAACTATGATAGATGTGCAAATACTGAAAACTACAGTTTTAATGACTTTAATGATGAAGTTTGGAAGTATATTGGTGACAATGACATTGATAAGGTTGCTGTGGATATGCGCTATAACATGGGAGGCGGGTCAAGTGTTTTTGATGCCTTTCGTTCAGGGCTTTTAAAGCACAAAAAATTTAACACTCCAGATCGCTTGTTTGTTATGGTTGGTAATAGAACATTTTCATCAGGAGTTGCATCCGCTACAATGACAAAAAGGTGGACAAGTGCAACCATACTGGGTCAAGAGACAGGTGGCATGCCAAACAGCTATGGCAATGGACGTATGATCCAGCTAGAAAATAGTGGTTTAATCTTGACATGCTCCACAATGTATTTTGAGTTTTATCCAGGTCATGACAATAACACTCTAGCGCCAGATGTTCAAATTGAGTATAGTCTTGAGGATTATAAAAATAATAATGATCCAGTCTATAATTATGTTGTAGACAAAAGTCTGAGTCAGTGAATGTGTCAAAATTACACTCAAAATTAAAGCTTCAAGCACAGACAAAGTAATTTGCGTATAAATATCTAGGTTGCTTGGTTCAGCAGATAACTTGAGAATAAGTGACAGAGCATATAAGAAAAGAGGAAATCATGACATTCAATTTAGGACTTATTTGGAAAACACCTTGGATATATTAACTAGGCTAAACTGTAGAGTTCAATTTAAGACTTGTAGATTTCAGCAATATCTAACTCTTAAAGGGTCGGTAAAACTCTGGGGTGGTAAGTGCACATACACATATGAACGACTTGTAAAACATAACTCTATAATAAATTTAGTATATGGTATAACAAGGCTTTAAGCCTGTAATTTTACAAGTGTCTGAAGTGCATATTTAATAGAATTACAAACTCTGAATGGAGGTTTAATAATTGAAATACACAATAAGCGGAATAAACCATATTACTTTTGCTGTAGAAAATCTAGACAAATCCATTTGGTTTTATCAAACGGTTTTGGGTGGTGAAATATTGGCAAAAGGGGAAAAACTAGCTTACTTTAGTATATCAGGTATATGGATTGCCTTGAATGTGGAAGAAAAAATCCCTGCCCCGGATAGGGACAGAACATATACACACATAGCTTTTACAATGTCGGAGGCAGACCAAATAGAGTTTATTAAGCATATCAACCACCATCAGGTAGATTATACCTTGGGTCGGTCAAGAAACTTAAAAGAGGGCCGGTCTGTTTATGTTAGAGATTATGATGGTCATCTTTTCGAATTTCATAACAAGAACAAAGAAGACCGGCTGGCTTATTACTTAGAAGAACGTCCTGATATAAAGGTATTTTAAGTCGTTTGCCACTATTTACAGAGGTGTCACTTTTAAAGAAAGGGACATTTTTTGTTCGGAAACCGTGGAAAAATATTCAATATTAGTAAAAGAAGGCTTGTTATCTTGATGAGAAAATCGTTGATAAGAGGAGCACTTCAAAGCCCTGTGAACAAGGAGTGGTTTTAATGGAATACTTTGATATTGACTATAGTGATATTCATTTAATAAAAGACCTTTGGGAAAAAAATAGAATCTACCATGAAGTAAGCTCTGAGCACTTTGGACATGCTTACAAGGGGATTTGCTTTGAAGATCGTATGAAGAAGTTCAAAACGTATGAAGGTGATACACTAAAAATTACCCTTTGTAAAGAAAATGAAGTAATCATTGGATACTGTATTTCATCTGCGTGTCAGTCGGTGGGTGAACTGGTATCCATGCACGTGGATGCTTCAAAACGCGGTAAAGGCATCGGGAAAAAACTTGTTAAGCATCATTTGTCATGGATGAAAGAATTGGCATGTCAATCTATTGGCGTGACAGTTTCGCAAGAAAATGAATCCACAATTGCCTTTTACAAAAAGATGGGATTCTATCCAAACACCCTCTATATGCAGCAGTTATAAGAAGGATCTGTAGTCCTTAGTAGTATATGTTTAGGGTAAAAAGGATATATCAAAATGAAAGGGGCGTGTAGCATGTCTTATAGGTCGAAAAAAGATTTTTGGTTGGTGGCTTTAATGCTTGGAGCAACAGGTATGACCACCGCTGTAATGCTTGTCCAGGAAGGGATAGGTTTCCAAAGCAGTTTGGTCTTACTAATAACAATTTTCGTATACTGGATTTGGTTTGCAACATATTACACCATAGAAAATGGCACATTAATAACCCGTAGTGGCCCAATAAAACGCAAGTATGAAATATCAAAATTTGAGACAATACGGAACTCTCGTAACCCTCTGTCAGCACCAGCTTTGTCCCTAGACCGGATTGAAATTCGAGGGCCAGGTATATTTATATTAGTATCTCCAGAGGATAAGAAAGCTTTTATAAACCATCTTATTGAGATAAATGGTCATATACAGTATATGGAGTGATTTTTAATTTCCTAAAAGATAGGAGGCGGATGTTTTGAAAGTCGACAAGTTAAGCATGGTCCTTATAGGTCTTTTTCTGGCCTTTGAAGTCTGGTTCATGGTTCGAACACATGACAAGGCCTTATTCTTTGCATTTTTTGGATTTATTTATTTCTTTTTATTTTTGTACAACGTCTTGGGAATAAGCAGGACAGGGGAAGGTACAACTGGTCATGGTGTCGGTTTGTATTTAGAACTGATTTATAGGATCAAAAATCCCAAAGCAATGAAAAGAAATGTTCTACCAGGACTAGATAGCCTGAACTTGATATTCTTTATTTTGGCACTTGTTAATTTCATTCTTTCTTGGTTGGCATAGATGTGCCACTGTCTAATTGTATATGGACAGTTATGTGATGGCCCTATCCCTATATGTTAGCCTAGTTGTCGGGAGGTGAAATTTACTCTATCATTGAGAGTAATGCGAAAAGGAGAAACCCGATGCCAAGATATAGTAAACAACTGAAAGCAAAAATAATAAAACAAATGTTGCCGCCACAGAATGTGAAAGTCAGCGAGTTATCAAAGCAACATAACATCCCTGAACAAACCCTTTATAAATGGAAGAAAAATGCTAAAGAACACGGCGCAGTAATACAAACACATACCAAAGGTAGCGAAAAATACACGAATGAAGTAAAGCTAAATATTATTATAGAAACTGCTCATTTAAACCAACAAGAGCTTTCAGAATATTGTCGTAAAAAAGGACTTTATGTTGATGAAATCAACGCTTGGAAATCAACGTTTATTACCGGTAAAACTACATCTGATAACGAAGTAAAAGAAGAATTAAAGACTAAAGATGCTGAGTTGAAATCAGTGAAAAAAGAGCTCATTCGTAAAGAAAAAGCATTAGCTGAAGCAGCCGCACTACTGGTCCTCAGAAAAAAGATGAATGCGATTTGGAATTCGGACGAGGAAGATTAACTTCAGCATCAAATCGCTTAGCAGTAATGGAAGTTATCGATGAAGCTGTATCATCTGGCGCTCGACAATTCATGGCATGTAACGAGGTTAATATAAGCGAAAGAACGCTGCAGCGTTGGCGTTTGGAAGGTGAAAAAACGAAGGATAAACGTCCTGATGCAATCAGACCTACACCTCAAAACAAACTTAGCCCAAAAGAAGAACAAGCCGTTTTAACGGCAATGAATAAACCTGAACATCAAAATCTACCACCGTCACAAGTCGTACCTAGACTTGCTGATAAGGGAATATATATTGCCTCAGAATCTACCTTTTATAGAATTCTTAACGAACATAAGCAAAACAACCACCGCGGGAAGTCAAAACAACCCGTAAAACGCCATATGACAACACATCAAGCCACAGGACCCAATCAAGTATGGATGTGGGATATCACTTGGTTGCCAGGAGCAGCTAAAGGCATATATTACTACTTGTATTTAATACTCGACTTATATAGTCGTAAGATTGTCGGATGGGAAATCTGGCCAAATGAAAGTGCTGAGAATGCAAGTGTACTCATACGCAAAGCATGTTATTCAGAGAATGTGCTTTCAGGCCTGCAACCGCTAGTTCTTCATTCTGACAATGGTAGCCCCATGAAAGGTGCATCGCTTTTAACTACGTTATATTCTCTTGGTATTGTGCCATCAAATAGCAGACCACGAGTAAGTAATGACAACGCTTTTATTGAATCATTTTTTAAAACTGTGAAGTATATGCCGACATTTCCACACCATGGCTTTGAGTCTATTGAGATAGCACGTGCGTGGGTTTTGGAATTTTCGAAATATTACAATACTGAACATCGACATCGTGGTATCAAGTTCATGACACCTAAAGAACGACATGACGGTAAATCAAAAATGATAACCGAAAAACGTAATAAAGTGTATCAACAAGCACGATCAAAAAATCCACATAGGTGGAGTAGATCGACAAGAAACTGGGAAGTGGAAGAAACAGTGTATTTAAACCCAAGTAAAGTGGACATTCAGAGAGAAAAAATTAGCTAAACACGACAACTATGTTGACATACAGCGCTATACAAGATCTAGGGACATTTGTATCTGAGGTTTTCATTATGAATAAAGAAACCATAAAAATTTTAGCAGGCATTATAGGTATAGTCTTACTCCTTTTTGTAGGATACTTCTGGAAGGCATTCATACCAAATCAAAAGGAATATACAATCAACAAATATTTTAAATCACAAACCTATCATACAGGGGACTCATTTCGTATACATAATTGCAATAAGTGGCATAAGGGTGAAATCGTTGCGATTGAGAATGAAAAAATGGTTGGTGTGGCCTATCTTGAAAAAAGGTTAGGCGTGTACAGTGTTAAAAATCATGCATTGCTGAGTAAGGTAGACTTTTCAAAACCAGATTTTATGGTTGATTATTCTTATCAGTATAGAGTATTAAAGGCAAAAGAGTTTGTAGAGAGTAAAGACTTACTTGTTGCATATATAAATGACGGGACATTAGATGCCTTTAACATAGAAAATGAGCCCAGTCAGGTTGTTTTTTCCTTACCACAGTCTAAGAAAATAGTTGTCAGTGAAATCAAACATAGAGTATCGATTATTGGTACGGATACAGATATCGAAGCGATAGAGTGGACAGATAAGAGTATAGAGGACTTCATTAAGTATAAAAGAAGTGCTCTTGTTCTTCAGTCAGAAAAAAAGCTCATGATTGCACATTCAGGCAGCTTTCCCTATAAAATTGGGAACAACATTGAAATGAAAAAAGTAAGTCTGGATCAATTGCCCAACTTAGATGCAGAAGAATATGATGTTTTGATCATCAATAGAAATATTAGTGAGGAAAGTCTTAATACTCTAAAGAACGGTGATTGGCATGTGGTTGTTCTTGATCCCGAAGAAAATTATAAGACCACTATCAGTCATAAGCTAGACGAAGACATTGTTGCCATTGAAATTGGAAAAGCCCTTAGTGGCACATACCGTCAAGATGATTCACGTGGCTCGAGCTCAAATCGTTTCATAGCGCTTCAACTTATATTGGAGCATTTGGCAAGACAGAAGTAGGCAATAATTCTTTGAGTCCCTATGCGGAAAAAATCCATAGTCTAGCTGAAGCACTATTAAAAAAAGTTCGTGAACAAGTGAAATATGAAAGAGGATGACTTTACGATGGCTAAAAGGAAGATCCTATTTATTTTTTGCATAATTATTTTACTGACCTATTTCTATCCGAGAAACGCTTATAAAATATTACATACAAAGGTCAATACACAGAGGGTGGAAACAATAGAAATCACATCGTATTTTCCAAAATCAAGCCCTAGGCAAGCAGAGCATAAAACAACCAAGGAAATGAAATATAAGTTTCAAAGGAATAAGGTGTGGGATGAACTTCGCCGTATCCATGCCATTAGGGCTCCGCTACTAAAATATTTATCTAATGAGACTGAAACCAGGATCTACTCCCTTCAACTCTTCGATGAAAAAATATTGAGAGGCAGCTTGGCTTTTGATGAGAAGATTCTAGTGATTCAAGGAAATTATTATTACATTGTGGGGGAATACGAAGTGAGCCCAGAGGTGTTTGTGTTTCAAGAGAAATAATGTGAAAACAGGATCACTTGCTTTAATTGAGCGACTTGCAAAATATCATTCAAGCACCCTTGCTATAGCATATATAGATATTTAAGAATCAAAAATTCTATATATGAGATAGCAAGGGTATAGATCTGTAATTTTGAAAGTGCCTGAATTAAGTTCATTACTAGATATAAAAGAATACTAAGTGGCAAGCACGCCTAAGGAGGCATAGGTTGATCGTTTCTAATTACCGCACAAAATTAATGGATAACATGGCACAGGTAAAAGACCACGAGTCACAAGGTCCATTCATAGATGCTTACATGATCTTTCTCAAGGACGTGATTGAAGATGATCCACAAAATGTTCAGGCTATTTGTCAACTGGCTATAGCGAGACTAGAAAGAAATCAGGACACAGATGAATCCATAGCAATAATGGAAGAGGCTTTAGGGCGTTTAAGAGGGTCTATGTCAGAGGGGGATTTATGTGTCATCGTGAATAATTTAGCTTATTTTTATGACGAAGAAAAAGATGATCCAGATAGAGCAAGGGCGCTTTTGACTGAAATTATACCACTTGGATCGTGTCATGAAAAAACTTACTATGCCTTGGCATATTTATTGGTGAAAACCAGTCCGGAAAAAGCATTAGAAGTAATTAACAAGATAAATTTTAAGAGAGTCCAACCAGACTATATGAGGCATATATGGGCCTATATTTTAGTGAAGAATAAGTCTTATGAAAAAGCATTGAGTATTCTTGAAGACCTATCTATAACCAGTAAAACAAGTGATATGAGGGATACAGCCTTTTATATGTCTGCTATTGTCAACCATGTGTTAAATCGGAACATAAAGGCTCTAACTATTGCAGATAAACTTTATAACAAATATATAGGAGGGGAAGATACAGAAATATCCACTTTTGAGCTGGTACATTTGTATTTTTTGCTAGAAGAATACGACAAGGTTGTGGATATTTATGAAAGAGATAGGGGCATGATATATCTAAACGCAGAAGATATGGAAATGCTATTATACGCTCTTAGCAAACTGGGATATTTGAAAAGAGCTAAGACTGTGCTTGGAGACAAAATCAGTGAAATAGAAGAAGATAGTTCAAGCATCCAAAACGATGATGATTTCACACAAGAGGAAAAAGTGGCATATATTCAAGAGAACAATGCCTTTATAGAAGCCTTACATCAGAGATTTGAGACTATTATGAGTAAGACCTTAAAGGTCAAAGTCAAAGATGTTTTCTATGGGTGTCATGGTGTTAAGTCATGCTATCTAATAGGTTGTTTACGGCATGACTAAGGAGGGTGGAACTTGTGAAAAATATTAAATCCAGGCGGATTCAATTGACATTTGCAGAACTAAAAGACCGCAAGAAAATTTTTGACATGCTTCTTTCGCAAGACGTTTATGAGTATATGTTTGATAAGGACCATCCAGCGCCAAGCTGGGTAGAGTTTCTTGAAGAGGGGGAATCTTATTACACAGGCATGCCAAACAAGGATGGCAGTTATCTGCTTATAGAACTTGATAAACAAATAATCGGGAGCATTAGCTATGATTGTGGCTACGAAAAAATACCATATGCCGAGCTGGACATTTGGCTATGTCAAAAGAAGTTCTTGGGACGAGGATTGGGAACAGAGGCAATACAAACTCTGGTTCATTTCTTAAATACGACATATCAAATCAGGGATTTCATTATTCGTCCATGGACAAAAAACCTAAATGCTATAAAGGCATATAAAAAGCTTGGTTTTCATGAATCAAATAATAGTAAAATTGAGGACTACTATTCAGAAGAAAACATGGATCTATACGGTCAAGGGGATTACGGAAGAGAAGAGACTCTAGATTTGTTTTTGAAGTATGAAAAGAAGCCAAATAAGTGAATCCGTTTAAATCACGTATTATCTTACGGTCATTAAACGGATTTATCTTTGCTTTTATAGATCAAAATAATCTGCCCTGCTATTGACTGAGTTAAGAACCGAAAGTTTATTGAAACTTAACTCGAAAACTTAATCCGAAAATAAAATACATAAGTTCAAGTTATAATTTCGGCCACGCTCAACTTTTTCTATTTTAAAGTTAGAATTTTGATTTGCTGATCAAGGATATCCTGAATAAAGGCCTGTAATTGAGAGGCAGTGGTCTCTTCATCATCAAGTAAGTCAAAATAGATCGAGAGGGAGGCCGTTACTAGACTTTCAGAAAGTTTATCTTGTAACTTTTCCTCTAGTTTTGGTCTGTCAAGAGGGACAATTTGTTCGTAGAAAATTGGCATGATATCTGAATATATTTCACGAACATGGTCAAAAGCAAAATCCTTATAGGGCTTTGCCATGAAATCTTCACACATGGAAATAAGGGCTATAAGTTCATCTAAATCAACCTCATCAGAGGATGTGGAATAGGGCGTTAGAGGAGACTTTGTATATATGTTCATTATTTTTAAGTAGGTAAATGGCTCAAATAAACTTTGATCGCCATACTTATCTAGCAAGTACTCATAGTCATCTAAAATGTAAATTTCATCATCATAAATTGTAATTTTGTAGCCTAAGGGAAGCAAGCCTTCAACAAGGGCATCAAGGTCGTTAAAGGCATCTTTAACACCAGAAAAATCGTCTATACTTTCGATAGGTATAGGTTTTTTATCCAAAGTGAAAATAGTGTCTTCAGTGGGATTGAAAAAATGGACAATTTCTTTTTGGTCACGGTACATAATATAACGGTAAATAAGCTTGCTCTTATCTTTTTGATCGAATGTGTTCGTCAACAGTTCATCCAGTTCTTTTTCAACTTCGGAACTTGGAGAGTCATACTTGTCAGTTGATTGGAAAAAGTTAAAAACCTGGCTACCGTCACCACTATCTACGAGACTATAGGATCTTGTTTGAGCCAAGTCTCCCGTGGAAAAAACCAGTTGAAAAACCAGAGTCAAGATAATGCTTTTTCTTAAAACACGAATCATAAGTACCTCCTTTTTAAAAATACGCCTGTCATATATGTATCCATAATTGAGTTGAAAACACTCAAGCAGTAGAAAATGGTTATTTTTAACTATGCCAAACATTTAAGAATTTGAGCCTTGTGTCATTTTGAACTCTATGAAAAAGGTTAAAAAAAGATTATAAAAAAAGGCTTAAAAAGAGATTAAGTTTATAAAATACATATGTTTTTTCAAATGGAACCGAGGAGGCATAGATGAGAGGAATAAAAGTCAATTTTATACTGCTTATATTTTCACTGATTTTCTTATCAGCTTGCACAAAACCAAATGAAGAAATGCAAAAGTATTTAGATACCAGTCCCATCGATGAACGTCACTATATAATCGATAAGGCAGCATCTGAATTATTTATTGAAAATTTTAAAATTAAAGACTTGGAGCATCACGAAGCATATTATGTAGAAAACGAATTTTGCATCAATTTGAAATTTGGTGAGGATGTCAGCCGTTCTAATGTAAGACGGTCACTAGACTATTTTACAATCCTTACATTACAAAGTGGATTAAAAATGACAGCTATGCCATATCAAGAAATCTTATATGGACAATATGATCTTAGTCGGGTCACTGTTCGAATTTTTTCAGAAGAAACCTTACTTATATATTGGAGTTTTGACTTTATAGACCACGAAACTGATTTTTATGAGAACATGGCTTTAGACATGACAGATAGGAAGATGAATGGCGAGAAGTTTGAACCTTTGATATCTTCAATGATGCTTGTTGATCCAAGCATCAAGTCTATAAAGGTGGTCAAGCCATTTAAACCCTATGTGTATATGTTTGAAGTTCAGGTTGAGAGCATAGACAATGAAAAAACAATAGAAACGCTCAAAAGACACATTGAGGATAAAGTGGCACCAAAACTAGAAAAAGAGTCAATTGAGGTTTATGGGATGAATACGGACTCACTTGGTCTTGTTCTAGATATTCAAGAAAATAAATATAAAAGTAAGAGATTCTTATATTATAACGGACTGAATAAAAAATGGATCGATGAGAACTGGATGGCAATTGACTTCTTCAGTTTGTACAGCGACGAAAGATAGAACTTTATAAACCTAAGTGAGTTTATCGAAATTCTCAAAACAGATACTAGAAGGGACGATAAGTATGATCGTACAAATTAATCATGAAAATATAGATGCCTGTCTCAAGATGGGGCTCAACTTATGGCCAGATATGGACAAAATAGAGTTTTTGGAAGAGATTGAAAACGCAATAAACTCAAGAACCGCGCCTATCTTTATGTATAAAAAAGAAAGCGGAGACCACATTGGATTTATTCAGTTGTCCATTAGGAATGACTATGTAGAGGGAACAACATCATCACCGGTCGCCTACATTGAAGGCTTATATGTGGAGGCGGCCCATAGAAAAACAGGTGTCGCAAATGAACTTGTTGAGTATGCAAAGTCTTGGGGTCAGTCGATAGGGTGCATAGAAATGGCTTCAGACTGTGAAATTGAAAACAAAGCCAGTATTGATTTTCACAAGCGGATTGGATTTCATGAAGCCAATAGAATAGTATGTTTTGTAAAGCCAATTGAAGGGGATTAAACTAGAAAATACCATGAATGGAGCATGTATGAGAAAATTAATTATCATAAATGGCAGCCCTGGTGTTGGCAAGACATCTGTGAGTCAAGAACTTTACAAGAATCTGAATAACTCAGTTTGGCTAGACGGTGACTGGTGCTGGATGATGCATCCCTTTAAGGTCACAAAAGGTAACAAGAGAATGGTCGAAGACAACATCAATTGCTTGCTCACCAACTTTTTGAACAATGTCACCTTTGAAAATGTGGTTTTCAGCTGGGTCATTCCCCATGATGAGCTTATGGAGAGGATTATAGATAGATTACCCCTTTCAGATATAAGCATCTATAAATTCACTTTAATGTGCAGTGAAAAAAGACTTGGGGAAAGAATGATGTATGATGGGCGATCGGTCGATCAAATTGAAGACAGCATTCGTCGTCTTGAAGCCTATAGACTTATGGATACCATCAAAATAGATACAAGTGATCTAAACGTTCATGACACTGTAACCCAAATTATTGACTCACTTTAGAACCTGGAGGGCGAATATGATTAGTCACAATAAGCTTGTAAGAGATAAAATTCCTGAGATTATAGCCAGTAGTGGTAGAAAGTACAAGTCCCATATAGCAGACTTTGAAGAGTATGAGACCATGCTAAAACGTAAGCTATTAGAAGAAGTGAATGAGTTTGTCGAGGCGCCGTGTACTGAAGAACTTGCTGACATATATGAAGTTATGCAGGCCATCATTAAACATTTTGACTTCGATATAAGCGATGTTGAAGCGGCTCAAAAAACCAAGAAAAGTGAACGTGGAGGTTTTGATCATAAAATCATACTTGAACATGTTGAATAGGAAGGAAGGCCTCATGGTTTCTCATAAACCAAGTGATTATAATTGTCCATTTTGCCAAGTCGTTAAGGGCATAGAAAGTGATAAGCTCGAGACTAGGCAAGACGACATTGTACACAGAAATGATTATGTTACAGCCTTTATAGCCTCATCTTGGTGGCCGAATAATAAGGGACATGTCCTTATTGTTCCCAATGAACATTTTGAAAATATCTATGAATTGCCCGATGAGTATATTTATCAAATACATAGACTGGAGAAGCAGATTGCCATTGCCCTAAAAAAAGTGTATCAGTGCGATGGTGTATCATCCAGACAACACAATGAACCGGCAGGGGATCAAGACGTATGGCATTATCATCTTCATGTTTTTCCGCGTTATGACAATGACAATCTATATGCCTGCACAAGAATGGATTCCAGTGCAGATCAGAGAAAAAAGTATTCTAAACGCCTTCGGGACTATTTTAATACTGAGCGACTTGCATAATATCATTCAAGCACCCTTGCTATACCACATATAGAGATTTAAGAATCAAAAATTCTATATTTGGTATAGCAAGGGGATAGATCTGTAATTTTGCAAGCGCCTAAATACTATAAAAGCAGGTGAAAATGATGACGCAATATAGGGGCATAGTGACCATAGACAGCAGGCATCGGAAACTAGATGCAAAAATACAAGTGTGTGGTTTGGATATTAGTGAGAATAATCAGGCTGTATTGTACCTTCCAACTGAGACAACTGTTGATAAGGTTTTGTCTGATGTCTTGCTAGATTATAGTGTGCAAGTAGATGAGGGCTGGAGTCCCTTTATTCTAGGGAGCAAAAGATTAAACCTCACATTTTCAAAGACAGAGCAAAAGAATGTTTTATTGGAACTCCATTACACATCATATCTTCATAATTTACCAGATGGAGGGATGAATCAGTGGACAGATGACCTCGTTGAACTGGGGATATATACGCCATGGTTCCCTTTACAGCCGCATTTTCCCTTATCTGAGTTTGATATATTTATAGAAGACCATTCGCTTTTCTATATTGGGTCAGACACACAGTGCCTTGAAGGCGGTTGGAGGCTTAAATCACCTAAAGCCACTGTGGGTTATCCAATAATAGGGTCAAGTGCTTTTGAAAAGAACATCCGGTATATCCGTGTGAAATCATCGCAAATTAGATTGATACATTCACATGAAGTCAATCAAGACGCCGTAAATGATTTATATAATGAAATTGAAAGTATTATCAACTTATATGTAGAATCCTTTGGTACAACTGAAATAGAGAATGTGGATATTTATCTGTCCTCTAGAAAAAACACGGATAATGGGGGCGGCTATTGTAGACCAGGACTTATTGTTATCCCTTGCGGAAGCAATGAAGCCCAATCTGTAAAATATACAGTGTGTCAAGACCAGTATTTGTTCAAGTATCTTTCTCATGAACTTGGTCATTTATGGTGGAACAAGGCACCAGTTAACACGTGGGAAAACTGGTTGAATGAATCTTTTGCAGAGTATGCCAGCCTTCTTGCCCTAAGAGCCCTTAAAGGGGAAGGTGACTACAATGTTGCACTGGAAAAATATAAGAATGAGAGCGAAGGCCTTGGTCCGATTGTGGGATGTGGTGCAGAAAATGAAAATCATTTTGAGGTATGGTACATGAAAGGCCCTTTCGTTTTGAGTCAACTGGAAGCTTTCATGGGCAGGGATTCGTTTATGCGTTTATTAAAAAAAACAAGTAGACAGGAACTAAGTCGAACGTCCGATTTACTAGAAATCATGTCAGAAAAAGATCGAGATTATTTAGCGGATTTAATCGGTTTTAAGACTGTTAAATGAGGCAGGAAAAACTATTGTATGTCCTATGCAAAGTGGTAAAATGTGAATAATATTCAAAAAGTATGAATTGTAGGAGGTGGTTACATGACTAGCGACATTAGCGACATTTCTCATATTAGCAAGGTGAGTATGGATAAATCAATCATAAGAGCAATTAAAAAAAGGAGATTTGAAAAATGTGTAACCATCAAAATGCATGTACAGACCAAAAAGACCAAGAACTTATACTAAGAAAGCCACAAGTTGATGATGCCCGAAAGCTTATTGAGTATATGAAACTTGTGGATAGTGAAACGAAATTTTTAGCTCGCGAACCAGGTGAATTTACTCTGACTGTGGACCAGGAAATAGATTTTATAAAAAAAGCCCAAGACAATAAAAATATGGAGTTTCTTGTTTGCGAAATTGAGGGTGAAATTGCTGGAAACTGTTCAGTCGGGCGGATTTCTAATAACAAACGATTTTCACATAGAGCTTCTATGGGCTTATCAGTACAAAAGAAGTACTGGGGTAGAGGCATAGGACGCAAGCTCATGGAAGCCTGTATAGATTGGTGTCAAAACAATGGCATTGAGCAGTTGGAACTTGAAGTGGTTACAAGCAACGAGCGTGCCAAAGCCATGTATGAAAAACTTGGATTTCAGCTTCAGGGCACGAAAAAACATGCAATGAAATATGCTGATGGAACATACGCCGATGAGTATCAAATGGTAAGGTTTATTGGCGAGTAGAATATAAATTAGATTATAGACTGGATTTCAAAACCATCTTACATTGGTAAGGTGGTTTTATATTTTATAGCAATAATGAGTGATACATTATTTAATTTTTATGTAATATAATTACAGTGCGTGGTGTGATACATTGGGGTTGTGATATAAACACTTGCTCTATGATTCAAGGTGGAAAGAATATGATGGTCATTATTATAACGTATGTTCTATTTTGTCTTCACTTATACATACTTGGTGAAAAATCTGATTATAAATATAAACACTTTGCTTTTATTCCTTTTCTGAATATTGCTATGGCTGGAAATATTTCAGGTATGAATGGACTACTAGCCATTGTGCTTGTTCTCATTCCAGGGGTGAATATAATGACGAGTGTATATTTAATGTACGCGCTTTATTGTAGCTTTGAAAACGGTGAGTGGATATTTATAGTATGGTTTGCTTTAAGTGTGCTTTCAAAAATATATGCACCTTGGCTGACCACTTTGACAATGCTTCCTGGAACATATTTAGCATTGTCGGATAGTCGGTATAGGGAGAAGTTGTATAAACAGCACTAAGTGAAGAACTTTTACGTATCTTAATAAATCTCAGCTATAAAATCTATAATCTATAGGGTAAGGGTTCAAACTATAATACCTTTAATATAAACAGCGAAATTGTTGATGCATATATGAATTCTAAGAAGGGAAGGCGCCATGCAATTAAACAGTTGGGAAGAAAGCTATAAGGAAATGCAAAATATTTGGGGCATAGAGGAAGAAGACCTACTCAGAATTTATGAACCAATCATTAAAAATGGAAAAGTTTTAGATTTGGGGATTGGCGAAGGTCGAAACAGTCTAAAGTTTGCCTTAAAAGAGTGTGAAATCACAGGAGTGGATATTTCACAAACAGCCCTAGAAAGGTGCCATGATTTATTTAGCAAGACCCCCTGTGCATTTAAGTTGTTCAATGAAAAAATACCAAGTTTCAAAATTGAAAAAGAGACATATACCCTAATTATTTCATCTTGGGCCTTAAACTTTATGAAAAAATCCCAGGCTAAAAAAGTCATTGAGAATGCCCTAGAAGGCCTGGTTAGTGGTGGTATTTTTTACATGGGTGTGTTCTCAACGGAAGATCCACAGTACAAGAAACTGGCGAAAACATGTTCAGAAGTTGAAAGGGATTCATTTTTTATTAAAGAAAGAAAAGCGATAAAAACATTCTTTACTATGGAAGACTTACTAGATTTATTTGATAAGCGGTATGAAATTATATGTAAAAAGCAAGATTTAAGTCTTGATATTGGACATGGTCAAGAACATTACCACGGTGCTATTGAGTTGCTTATACGGAAAAAATAAAGACTTCAAAGTAGAGACTTCAAAATAAAGATTTCAAATAGAAAGATGGTGGATATTTATGGAAATCGGCCTAGGAATTGCTTCGATACTATATATACTATTTATGATTGGTATGTTCGGACTTTCGGTGTACTGTATGTTTTTGTTTATTAAGTTTGCGCGTAAAGGTATACAAGCTTTTGAAATATACATAGACAAAAACTCCAGTGGTGGATTGGGACAATAAAATGTTTTCAGAATTTTATGTTGAGATCCAAAAGGTACACCCAAGCCAATTGTTTATTAATGGGACCAAGCGACTTAGAGTGAAGGAATGGATAAAACCAGAAACCCACAATTATCAGCCCATTCCAGTAAAAATGTATGGTGAAAAGCTCTTTTTAACAGATGGGCATACAAGGGCAGTCTGTATTCGGGAAGCCGGTTGTACTCACATGAAAGTTGTTTGGGATCAAGATGACCTAGACGACTCAGAGTATTTAACATGTATTGAGTGGTGTCAAAGAGAAGGGATTCTTTCAATTGATGATCTGACAAGTCGGATTATACCGGATGAAGATTATCAAAGGCTATGGATTCAGCGATGTGAGAAGGCGTTTGGTATAGAAGGGTGATGGAGATGGTTGATAAAAAGTTACTTGTGGCTTCCTTCCAGTTTAGTATTTCACGCAAAATTGATGAGAACTTAAATGCAATTTTAAAAGCCATTGAATCAGCAAGTCAGAAAGAGGTTCGACTTCTTTTAACACAAGAGTGTGCACTTTGTGGATACCCGCCAGTGGAGCTCTCTGCGATTTCTGAACTGGATTTTAACGAACTAAGTAGGGCGCAAAAAATCGTGAGAGAAGCAGCAAAAAAAACACCATATGTACATAGCTCTTGGAACCATAACTAGAGAAGATGGTAAAACATATAATTCAATCCTTATGATAAATGATAAGGGGTGCATAGAAGGTGTATACAATAAACGCGCCCTATGGGGCTGGGATTGTGACAATTTTGAAAGAGGAAATGAGCTTGGGATCTATGAAATAGATGGTATTAAAGTTGGCACAAGAATATGTTATGAGGTTAGATTTCCAGAGTATTTTAGAGAGCTATATATGAATAATGTAGACTTGTGTCTAATTTCCTTTACGGATATTGGTTCAGAGGTTGATAAGGACAAGCGAGACATAATAAAATCTCATTTAGTCACAAGGGCTGTAGAGAACGTTATGCATGTATTATCATCAAACTCTATGTCCACATATCAGCTTGCCCCGTCTTGCTTGATCAGCCCTGATGGAATGGTTGTTGAGCAATCTGACTATAATAAAGAAATGCTATTAGTAGGAGACATTGTCGTTGACAGAAGCACTTTTGGTAGAAGAGGAAGACTAACCAACTCAGACTATATTATTGATAAGGCTTTATAGTAAATAGGGAGGCCACAATCAGTTTGTTTCTATGAAGGGGTTTATATATTTAATAAAGGATGAGTACATGGAATGTTTAGAATGTGGAAAAACAATGGAAAAAGGCTATATACAAAGCGCAAAAATGACATATTGGACTGAAAAAAAACATAAACTAATATATGAAAGCTACAAAAAATCAGATGTGAAATTGACAAGATATGACTTTAGAGGATCATCAGCAGAGGCGTATTACTGTAGTGCATGTGCTTATGTGAAAGTTATGGTTCCTGGGACGGAAAAATGATTACAATCTATGATTACATAGACTGTATATAATACAATAAGGGACACACAGGACAACACAAGGAGGTTTTCATGGTGAACAAAAGCTGGAATCGTTACTGGGGCCAAAATGATGACCTTCAGCACTGGAAAAAACCTGCTCTTGAAGTGACAGACTACTTTCATAGGGCCTTTAAAGAAAAAAGCGAGACCAGGATTCTTGATCTGGGATGCGGTATAGGACGTCACGCACTTGCTATGGCAAGAATGGGCTACCTTGTCACGGCGGTGGATTTTTCACAAGAAGCCCTTAAAGCACTGGACAAGGCAGGTCAAAAGGAAAATCTTGCTATAGAAACAATCAAGAGATCATACACAGAAGCCCTGTTCAATAAAAACACCTTTGATGCAGTCCTCTCATATAACGTGCTTTATCACGGCACACGATTAGAGTTCATGAAATCCATGGAAATCTGCAAAAGTTATATAAAGCCCAGTGGCATCCTCTTTTTTACATGTCCCACTCGGGATGATGGAAAGTATGGAAGCGGTCAAAAGGTGGCGCCTCATACTTACAAGAGCGAAAACTCTGTTCATCCCGGCGATGTTCACTATTTTAGTGATGAAAAGGATATTCATGATTTTCTTATCGGGTTTAAGACACTGTCACTCAGTAAAAATGAGCATGTTTGGAATCATAAGGGCACCGATCAATTCAGTTCCTACTGGGTGGTGGTTGCACAAAAATTGGACTAGAGTTTGGGTAGTATAGATCCAAACTTGGGTATGTAAGGCAATATATCCATTGAATTTGAAACATAGGAGGAAAATATGGGCATTTTAGTATGTGGAGGCGCATCCTTAATGTGTTCTATGGGCGCCACTCCAGGCACACTCAATGTGCTGCCAGCCAACAAAACTTTAACCAGTATGCCGTATGCCAATATTATGGACAATAAACCTATGGTCAATATAACCCCTTTTGGCGTATGTCGATCCCCGGCAAATCCCCAGGTCGCAGCAATGATACCTGTGCCACCACCAGGGGTCATCAAACCCCAGCCTTGTATTCCCAATATTGCGGCCCCGTGGACACCAGGATCACCAACAGTCCTTATTGGAAATATGCCAGCCCTAAACAATAGCTCTAAACTAATGTGCAACTGGGGCGGCGTCATATCAATAACCAGTCCAGGACAGATGAAAACGATGGTTCCATAAGAATCAAAGACATGTAAACACCCCTATAGCCCTAGCTATGGGGTGTTTTTATATAGATATAATGGTAGAATATAACATAGACCGCATTGATGATTGTACCATGTGTCATCATATGATTTGTGGTTCTTATAAATGCTTATAAGGACATCTAAGTACACTAAAAACATGGAAGGGATAAAAATGAAGCTATCAACAATCATCACAGACCTCAAAAATTTTGATCCCCACATCTATTCTAAGCATAAAGTTGGTATAGAAGTACAAACATTTGGTCAAGACAAACTTGATACAGACTATCAGCCCCTGATAATTGAATGGGCATCTAAATTGAAAAACTTTAATGAACCCATTTCACTGCATGGGTCTTCCTTTGACTTGAATCCAGGCAGTACGGATAAGAAAATCATAGAAGTGACCAGGCAAAGATATCTTCAATCTATAGATATTGCCAAAAAAATTGGAGTAAAAAATATTGTCTTTCATAGTCAGGTGAATCCACTTCTATCCGTTCAGCATATTAGAGAGTTAAAGGTAAATAATCAAATAGAATTCTGGATAGATCTTTTCAAAAACTATATTCCAAAAGATATAAATATTCTCCTTGAAAATGAGTATGACGACACCCCTGAAGACATAGGAAAAATCGTGCGTACAGTCAACAAGGAGAACTTTGGCATTTGTTTTGATACAGGTCATTGCCTTGCCTATTCTAGCTATGGTCTTGAGGACTGGGTTAAGACCATAGGTGACCTCATTAAATATGTTCACTTACACTGGAATGACGGCCAGGCAGACCAACACAGAAAACCATTAGATCACGATTTTTGTCAGTTTAAGACACTAATGACCAAGTATAATATAAGTCCCATAGTCACATTAGAGTATAAAGTCGAAGACCTTAGCTGCGAAATAAAGCGACTGAAAAGTCTCATTTAATTAATGGGCCTACCTCATAATAGGCCAATATAACTTATGGGAAAATGCTTTTCAAATTAATCTCGCTTTATATAGGAATCTTCTAGGTCGAGCAAATACAGGTCGTCAATTTTTTCAGTCATGAGCCTATGTGCGTCAATTAAGGCCTGGTTGTAAATCATTGGACCGACTGTATCCAGTATAAAATCCAGAAGTAGGTCTGCACCAAGATTTGTAAGTTCTTCCTCACGTTCATTGGTGAAAAAGTCTTGCAAGTCGTATATAATTTGCTCCTTTATTCGGTCTGTCAGTTCAATGTTGTTCATATTGAATCCCTCACTTTAATTTTCCATAGAGTTTGTGTCGATGCTTCAATATATTATTTTAAAGAAGATAAGACAAGAATCATAGACTTGAATTATTTGGACAAATATGTAAAGTCTATGGGGATTGGGTGTAAGCCGATTTTAAGGAGAACCTGGAGGTATCCATGAAAAACATAGGTCAGTTTTTAAGGGCGTTTGAAGAGAAAAGACTGCATATGAAAATGGAAAATGATATAGTGAGAGACCGAATCACCAGAGATAAGGATCGATTTTCTGTTAAGGCCTTTTTAATACAAGTGTTTATAGGCCTTGTTGGTGGATTAACATTAGTATACCTAGAACCCCTTGTCTTAAAGTTTTCGCAGAGTGGAGGGAATAGTCCAGTTGTTTTTTGGGGCTATATTATTGGAGGCATACTCGTGATTATCGGGTTTTTTGGTGTTTTCGACTTAATAAAAAAGTTATTGCGATTGTGATTGGCTTATATCATTTGTTTTAGTTAATTGTAGGTATGTGTTTTCACTGAATGACCAATTAATTGTTCATACCATTAAGAAGAGATTTGTTATAATGGGTCTATGTGGCATGACCAGGAAGTATAAATAAGAGTTATTGCAGTTGGAATCATATTAATAAAAATATGTTATCAAAGCATGAGAGTTTGCATCAATGTAATTTCAGACTATGAAAGTGGAGACGAAAATGGCAATTAGAACAATTCGAAAAAATGAAGATCCTATCCTTAGAAAAAAATGTAGACAAGTTGAAAATATTGACGAGAAAATTCTGAGTTTACTAGATGATATGGTGGAAACCATGTATGCAACGGATAATGGTGCAGGACTTGCGGCACCTCAAGTTGGTATTTTAAAGCGGGCGGTTGTCTATGATATGGGACAAGGACTTGTAGAGCTCATAAACCCTGAAATAATTGAGGCAGGTGGCCTTCAACTTGTTACAGAAGGTTGTCTGAGTCTACCGGGAAAATGGGGACGACTTGAACGCCCTAAGTGGGTAAGGGTGAAGGCGCTTAACCGGGCCGGTCAAATCTTTGAAATAGAAGCCTGCGGAGAGACGGCTAAATGTCTATGTCATGAAATTGACCATTTAGATGGAAAACTCTTTACAGATAAGGTCATAGAATATTTATAGGTTTAGTAATTCAAACACATATATGAGGAGGAAGCATGAATATCAAGCTGAATAAGTGGTGGACTTTGGTGGGGTTAAGCCTCCTTCCTAGTGTATTGGGATTCATAATAAACTTTCTGGTGATACAGTTTCCAGTTAACGGATTTATGATGTTTGTAATGAGTTTCTTGTTTTATGCATACTGGTTGTATGCAGGTTATAAAATAAAGAAAGCTTATGACATGAACGTGTTTACTATTGGACTTGTACATTCTGTTGGTCTTTTGAGTCTAGCTTATTTAGGATACCAGGTCATCTATGTTGGGGCCTTTCATACAGATGCCCTTGGCCTGGCACCCCAGCTTTACTTTATACCTGGGCTTAGCCTTGTTTCCCGGTTTGATTCCCTAAGTATTTTGAATGACCTCATGAAGTTATGTACCGCAACCCTGACACTGATGGTCATCACATTCTATTTGGGTGGAAGACTCTATATCGAAAGAATCAAGCGCTACTAGGCGTTTACATATGTCAAACGATATAAGTAATAGGAGAATAATATGTATCATAAGAAAAATGATATTGAAATACACCATATTTCTGACAAGCAAGCCCACATAAAGACTGTGGCTAAATGGATGCATGAGGAATGGGGGACAAAAGATAATTTTGGTTTTTTCTACAGCATTGTTAGCCATAGTTTAGACAAGAAGGCCTTACCTCAAACATTTATTGCCCTTGATGATAAACGCCCAGTGGCGACCATAGGCATATGGAGATGTGACATGGTTAGTAGGCAAGACCTATCCCCGTGGATTTCGGCCCTCTATGTAGTGCCAGACTACCGGGGAAAAGGGATAGGCAAGTTGTTACAGGAACACGCTACAGCCTATTCCAAACAACTTGGTTTTAGTGAAATATACTTATATTCAGATATAAAGAACTACTATGAAAAGAGTGGTTGGACACTTATTGACCGAGGCATAACATATTCTGGTGCGTATGACCAGATATACCGAAAAACTTTGTAGTTTTGAGAGACATAATGAATGGTTATTGGAGGAACATGCATGGATAATATTTGTGGCATTGATATTACAGGAAAGTTGGCACATGTACTTGTCATTAAGGGCAGTAAGGAAAACCATGAAATAGTGACAAAGAAACCCGTTAAGATAGAACTTGGAGACCATACCAATCAGGAAAACATCAAGGATTTTTATCAAAACATAAGTGACTTTTTAAAAGAAAATAGTATATCAAAAGTGGCGCTTAAAAGCGGCAGTACAGGTGTTTATAAGAGTGGACCAGCCGTTTTTAAAATGGAAGCCCTCATACAATTGACAGGAATGAACATTGACTATGTAAAACCTCAGACCTTAAGTGCATACTGGAAAAAATGCGACCTAGACTTAGAAACTTTATCCTTAAAAAAATACCAGCATAACGCTTTTAAAGTGGCCTATTTTTTCCTAAATGATAAATAGGAATGAACTGTGTATGATACAAGTGGAATTGGGTAATATATATTTAGATGTCGTAAGTGAGTGACTTCTAAGAATCACTCAAGAATCCTTGTTACATCATATGTAGTTATTTAAGAATCAAAAATTCTAAATTTCCTATGACGAGGATGCCAATCTGGAGTTTAGCAAGTGCCCAAAGTATATGAATTAAGTAAGAGTGGTGAAGGAGGCAGAAATGATTCAGTGGCTATCACAGTTTTCACCAGTGCAACAAGCATTAATAGGAACCCTTTTCACATGGGGGGTGACAGCGCTTGGCGCTTCACTGGTTTTTTTCTTTAAAAAAATTGACAAGAATATTTTAAATGGAATGTTGGGATTTGCAGCGGGGGTCATGATTGCTGCAAGTTTTTGGTCCCTCTTGGCCCCGGGGATAGAAATGGCTGAAGAACTTGGTCAAACACCATGGTTGACAGCTGCCATAGGCTTTTTAGGCGGAGGCGCCTTTTTATTTATTGTGGATAAAACCCTGCCCCATTTACATATGGGCCTTGATACAAAAGATGCCGAGGGTATAAAAACGAGTTGGCAAAGAAGTGTCCTACTGGTTTTGGCTATTACACTGCATAATATCCCAGAGGGCTTAGCTGTTGGCGTGGCCTTTGGTGCCGTTGCTTACGGTCTTCCTTCTGCGACGTTGGCGGGAGCTGTTGCCCTTGCTCTAGGCATTGGTTTGCAAAACTTTCCCGAAGGTGCGGCCGTTTCTATTCCCTTAAGAAGAGAAGGCTTTTCAAGAAAGAAAGCCTTTCTATATGGTCAGGCATCAGGTATTGTGGAACCAATAGCAGGTGTCATTGGCGCCATGGCTGTAATAACAATGCGGCCTATACTATCATATGCCCTTGCATTTGCGGCAGGTGCAATGATTTATGTGGTTGTGGAAGAACTCATTCCAGAATCTCAACAAAATGGTGGTGCCATTAAAACAGATATTGCAACAATTGGTTGTATGCTGGGTTTCTCCGTAATGATGATATTAGACGTGGCCCTAGGCTAAAAGCATATTGTTAATTCGTATTTTGCGACTTGTAAAATATCATTCAAAATTTCCCGTTATGCTAATTATTGATATTTAAAATCAAGTATTTACATGTGGTATGACGAGGATGCAGATCTGTAGTTTTCAAAGCGTCTGACTTAAACTTCCTATTGTTTTATAGGAAGTTTTTTGATGCCTTGAATACAAGGCGGTCATTTATGAATAGCATAATTTATCAAGAACGGATGGTTGAAATAGTATAAAATTGTATTAAATAAATGGGGGGAAGCATATGAACCATTACTTAAGTATTCAAAATTCAATTGACTACATAGAATTAAATTTGACCTCGCAACTTACAATTGAATCTATAGCAGAAAAAGCTTATTATTCAGCTTTCCATTTTCAAAGAATTTTCCAAGCCATTTTAGGATACTCAGTTAAGGAGTACATTCGTTTAAGAAGGCTCACAAAATCCCTTGAAGACTTAAGCAGGCACGATGAATCAGTCCTGGAAATTTCATTAAAATATAATTATAGTTCCCAGGAAGCCTTTACAAGAGCATTTAAGAAGACCTTTTTAGTGACGCCAGCGGCTTTTAGAAAAAACAGCAAAATGCAGGGTGGTGTTAAAGACAAAATGGTTAGACCAGTGAAACTAAATCCGAGTGAACTAGATTTGGACCAGTTCCTTAGTATTAAGAAGCCTAGAATCGTCGAACTTGATGAGATGTATATTATTGGGCGGTCCTATAAGACACACCTTGAAGGCGAGAAATACTTCCGTGATATACCGCAGTTTTATGATGATTTTGGTCATAATGCTTATTATCTTGACATTCCAAATAGAAGTTGCCCAGACTTTGCATATGGTATTAACTGCGACTACCAGTCAAGTGGGGCGTTCAATTTTTTGGTGGGAGAAACGGTCACTCATTTAAACACACTGCCGTCTCCAAAACTGGTCACTTATACAATTCCACCGGGGCGGTATGCAGAGTTTGAGCTGGATGGTTGTATAGAAAATGCACAAAACACTTGGAAGTACATTTATAGTGTTTGGCTCATGACATCAAAGTATACTAGACGGGATGGGCCAGACTTTGAAGTGATTGATGTATGCCGATCAAAGTATCCTGACAATATAAAAATGAACATCTATATCCCAGTAAAATAAGAAGGATGAGAAAGGAAATGACCATGAATTTACAAGCCTTGTTTGAAGCATATCCCCAAATTGAATCAGAGAATATAATTTTGAAAGAAATCCAAGCAAACCATATTGATGGCTTATTTAAAATTTATGATAATGACCGTGTGTTTACCTATTGTGGAATTCGTCCAAAGCACAACAAGAAAACCGTTGAAAACATGATTGGGCATTTTCGAAGAGATTTTAATAAAAAATCCCGTGTTAAGCTGGGCATTTTTTTAAAAGAAGAAAAACACTCACTTGTTGGAATTATAGAAGTGATGGATATTAGAAAAAAGGTTGAGTGTGCCACAGTAGGCTATTATCTAGCTGAATCTTACTGGGGAAAGGGCATAGCCACAGAGTCCCTAGGCCTATTGGTGGATTTTCTCTTTAAGACTGTAGGATTTAATAGGCTTCAGGCTGAGGTAATGGTTGAAAATAAATCCTCAAAAAGAGTTCTTTTGAATAATGGATTTCAAAAAGAAGGCACTATAAGACAAGGTGCCTTTTGGGCAGGAAAAGGTATAGTGGACCTAGAAGTATATGGTATCCTAAAAAAAGACTATTAAAGATTAGTACATTGAAGACCTATCACAAAGCTAGACTGAAGAAAGGAGAACGTGATGACCAGGTCATCATGTCATACGTTCAATGATAAAATATCCTAGACCACTCAGTAAGAAGGGCACCATTGGAATAACAGCGCCCTCATCAGGCGTCCAGGGTGTCTTTTGTGAAAGACTAGACCACTCAATAAAATATTTAGAATCCATGGGCTATGCCTGTATGGAAACGCAGTCTGTTAGAAAACAACACAAGCTGGCAAGTGAGAGGGCTGAAATAAGAGCCAAAGAATTTATGGATCTATACATAAACAAGGACGTAAAACTGATTTTACCACCTTGGGGCGGCTCATTTCTTCTAGAAATACTTGAATACATAGATTTTGAAAAGTTGAAAACCCTGCCACCAAAATGGCTTATGGGATTTTCAGATACAAGCCTATTGTTGTTTGTATTACTTATAAAGCTTGATATAGCATCCATTCACGGGCCTAATGCCCTAGACTTTGGTTGTCGACCTGTACATGAAACTGTAGAAAAAAGCCTTGAATACATTGGCTATGATGATAACAAGACGATTCATCAAACGCAGACACAAGCCTACCAGAAGCACTGGGCATCCATAGAGGACTGGGTAACAGTTCCCTATAATATTGAAGAGAAGACAGTATGGAAGTCGGTTCCACAATCAAATTCACTAGAGTTTAGCGGCAGGCTCATAGGGGGCTGTCTTGATGTCCTGTGTAAAGTTATAGGAACGCCTTTTGATACAGTGAATGCTTTTCTAGAGAGAAATAAGGAACATGGCTTCATATGGTATTTGGAAAGCTGTGAAATGAATGCTGTTGATATTTCCCTGACATTGACACAGATGAGGTTGTGTGGATGGTTCAAGGACTGTAATGGCATACTTATTGGACGGCCAGAGGGCTACAGTGACGTTTCCGATTACACCCTGAAAGATGTCCTGAATACATTAAGGGGTCAAGTGGATGTGCCGGTCATATATGATGTAGACATTGGACATATGCCTCCTCAACTAACGCTGATCAATGGTGCGCTGGCTACGGTTAAGTTAAATGATGGCAAGGGACAGATCACTCAAGAACTTAAGTAGTCGTATTTTGTATGTTATAGTGTATGGAGTTAAAGTAAGTTTTAAGCGTGGAGGACCCTTATGAAATTTAATGGATTTGTTATTATAGAAAAACCCCAAGACATTGTGGCCGAGTATTTTGCTGACCCAGCTTATCTGGGGGCCTATCAAGATGGATTTGAAAAAAAGGAACTAATTGAAGGACAAGAAGGACAAGTTGGGGCTATATCTAAAATATATTATAAATACGGTGAAAAAAGCATGGTATTGACTGAGACAATCACCAAGAATAATTTGCCAGATTCCTATGAGGCTTTTTATCATCATGAACATATGGACAATACAATAACGTGTCGATTCATACCAGTGGATGAAAATACGACGCGCTATGAGTATGAGGTCAATTATACAAGAGTGGACTGGATTAGGCCAAAACTTATGACACTCTTGTTTCCTGGCGTGTTCAAAAGCCAGCAAAGAAAATGGGTGCTGAAGTTTAAAGACTTTGTGTTAAACCAATAGTGAAGAGATGCTTTTAAACCTTGATTGAGACGCGTTGACACTTATTAAGTGCAAACCTCAAGAACGAATGTTTAGAGGAACAAGAAAAACGGATTGTAAAAAATATGAATTCTTAAGTCACCCTTTATAATTGGGTGGCTTTTTATTTTAGTTTAGAAATCAAATCTGAGTCAGGTCTGATGCAATCCCCCTATTACAACCATACGATTATGCAATACTACATCAGGAAAATAAATAGTAAAAAAATGGGATTGATTGTTGTCTGCTGATCTAGGTTTTCAAAAGATAAAATAACTAAAAGTGCCGTATACATTGGTAATACTTATGTTCATATTAAGGCGAGTAGAGAAAAAATAGCGTGATTCATGCCATTTTAAGATTTAGAGTAATGGGAATATATTCAAAAAATAATCATATTGACCTGACTGTGTAGAAACATGGTGAAATTATTAACTTGAAAAATGAATTTTACTAGATATACTGGGGTTGGGTAAACGAGTAAAACTGCTGGAAAAAGGAGAAATCATGAAAAAAATACTTATTGTTGGCGGAGTGGCTGGTGGAGCATCTGCTGCTGCAAGACTTAGAAGACATAGCGATGAAGATCAAATTATTATGTTCGAAAAAGGACCACACGTCTCTTTTTCAAACTGTTGTCTCCCTTATCATCTAAGCGGTATGATTGAGACACCAGAAGAATTGGTACTGATGTGTCCTGAGAAATTCAAAAGCCAATACAGAATTGACGCTCGAACAAGCCAAGAAGTTATTAGCATAGACAGAGAGAAAAAAGAAGTCACGGTTAAAAAAGTGGAAACGGGAGAAACTTACACTGAAAGCTATGATAAGTTAATCCTTTCTCCTGGAGCAAAGCCAATCGTCCCTCCTATTGCTGGGCTTGAAAATGTTAACACTTTCACTATTAGAAATGTAGTGGATATTAATAAATTGAATGTCTTCATCAAGCAACAAGAATTAAAAGATGTGGTTGTAATCGGCGGTGGGTTTATTGGTGTTGAGACATGTGAAAACCTAAAAGAAGCAGGTTACAATGTGACTCTGGTTGAAGCAACCAAGCAAATAATGAGACCATTTGATTACGATATGGTTCAAATTTTCCACAAAGAATTACATGATCAAGGCGTCAACCTAGTTGTTGAAGATAAGGTTGTTGCATTTGAAAAAGACACAGTTGTTCTAGAGTCAGGTAAGAGAATATCAACGCCAACCGTTGTCATGGCAATCGGTGTTACACCTGATATTGAGCTTGCTAAGAATGCTGGCATAGAAATCGGAAAGACGGGTTCAATAAAGACCACACAAAATTATCAAACAAATGATAAAGACATTTACGCAGTTGGTGATGCAATCGAAGTTTATGGCGCGCTCACACAGGACTATATGAAATTGCCACTTGCTGGTCCAGCTCAAAAACAAGCTAGATCAGTAGCGGACCACATTAATGGCATGTCTATCAACAATACAGGTTTCATTGGATCTTCAGTGGTAAAAATCTTTGATTACAACGGTGCCTCTACAGGGCTTAATGAAAACATGATCAAAGGCATGAATCTAAATATCAATTACGGTGTTGTATGGCAAATTCCGAATGATGGCGTGGGTCTAATGCCTACAACAAGAGCATGTCACTTCAAATTGATCTATGAAATTCCAACAGGAAAAGTATTAGGCGCTCAAGCTATTGGTAAAGGATCTGTTGATAAGCGAATTGATGTTGTTGCCACAGCTATTAAGTTTGGTGCGACAATTTATGACCTTAAAGATCTTGAACTGTGTTATGCACCACCATTTGGTACAGCGAAAGATGTTGTAAACTTCGGTGGATATATTGCCTCAGATTTGATGAATCAAGACTATACGCAAGTTTCATATGCAGATGTTCGTGAGCTTGTTGAGAAAAAGGCTTGTATCATTGATGTTAGAGAAGAAGATGAATTTGAACAAAGTCACATTATTGGTGCAATAAACATACCTCTAAGTCAGTTTAGAGATAGAATGGACGAAATTCCAAAAGACGAACCGGTATATCTACACTGTAGATCAGGTCAAAGATCATATAACGCAGCACTCATTATGGAGAACCACGGGTATCACAATTCAAGCTCTATAGCGGGCGGCTTCATGGGTCTTTGCTATTATGAGTATTTCAATGATCAAACAAAGTCAAGAGATAAAATTGTGACAGGCTACAATTTTGATTAGGAGAAATAATAATGAATAAAAAAGAGGCAATTATTGGTCTAATTGCACTGGTTTCAGTATTAATACTAGGAAATACATTTTTAACGAGCAACATGCTATTCTTTAGACTGGTTGTGGGTATGGGATTTGGCTACGCGCTGACTAGAAGTGCAATGGGATTTGCAGGCAGTGTGAATAGAGCTTACCGTGCAGGTTCAACAAGACTTCTAAGAGTTCTAATGCTTATGTTTGTTGTTACATGTATAGCATCAATCGCGTTTCTATTTGCTGGTCCTGAGGGCTACAACTTATGGGTGAACCCAATTAACTTTGGACTCATCCTAGGTGGACTCTTCTTTGGATTTGGTATGACATTTTCCGTTTGTTGTGCATCAGGTGTTTTAACCGATCTAGTGGCAGGGCTTCCAAGAGCATTTATTACACTAATATTCTTTGGAATGGGTGTGTTCCTTGGATTCCCATTACAATCCACTCAAAGCTGGATTACTGATTCTTGGTTTACAAGTTCCAATTTCAATGGGGTTTACCTGCCAGACTTTTTCCCAAATGATGGACTAAATGGTCTTTTAGGCGCGACAATAGTAACAATCATATTTGCACTTATAGTGATTGCACTGGCCTATAAATATGAGAACCATCGCAAAATGAACAAGACTTATGATGGGGTAGGCAGTGAACTGGAACAGTATGCAATCACTGATAAAGAAACTATAGACAAAAATTATACCTTTAAACTATTCAGTGAAGATGGCTATAAAAAGATTTTTGTAACGCCATGGAAAATGGAAACAGGTGCAGGTGTTATCACTGGACTATTTGTTCTTCTAATGGGTGTTACAAGGGCAGGGTGGGGTGCAAGTACCCCTTATGGCTTATGGTTTGGCAGACTGCTCATTGCTGTTGGCGTTTCACCAGAAGTGGTATCGGATTTTTCAACAAAGTCTCTTAAATCTTTCTGTATGCCGTTCTTTGAACACAGTATCTCTGTTCAGAATGTCGGGATTGTTTTAGGAACGCTTATTTGTTTGCTCCTTGCAGGCAATTTTGTCAAAGTCTTTACAAGTGAGTTAAAAATCACTCCAAAGGATGCAGCCCTCTTTGCTATGGGCGGTATATTCATGGGACTTGGTACAAGGTTTTCAAATGGGTGTAACGTTGGTGCTCTGTACACACCAATTGCGAATTTTTCGCTTTCAGGATGGATATTTCTAATATTCCTAACACTGGGCGGTATAATTGGCAATAAAGTTGCAGCGAAAATTGGATAGTAAAATTTGCTTAGTGGTGAAATGATTCTATTTCACCACTATTCTAAATACTGCTAAAAAGAGTGGCAGGGTTACTGAATTTATCTATAAGAGTGATCCTGTCTTTCTATAATGTATACGTTAGACTCAAGGTGAAACAGATGGAGATTAGAAAGCAAATACAAACTATAAAAAACGAAAAAGCATTAACGATCATCACTTGGGCTCTCATACTGGGAGCTTGGTATATCGTGACAGAGTGGGACTTCGTCTCCTCTACATTGGTGCCATCTCCCAGCAAGGTTATCAAGACTTTTCTTGCCATTTCAAAAGATGGATACAACAAGATTCCCTTGTGGCAACACCTGCTGGATAGTTTTGAAAGACTATTCTTAGCCCTTGGAATTGCCATTGCAACAGGGGTTCCAGTTGGTTTGTTAAGCGGATATTCCAATCGCTTTAAGGCCATAGTTGATTCAGTGGTTGAGTTTTATAGACCCCTTCCTCCCCTTGCTTATTACACATTACTGATATTATGGTTTGGTATTGATAATAAATCTAAAGTGATCTTACTGTTTCTTGCAGCTTTTGCACCCATATATATTGCATGTGTGTCAGCTGTGAGAAAAATAAACAAGGACTATATATTGAGTGCTGAATCACTAGGGGCTAGTGAAGTGAAAATATTCTTTGAAGTTGTCCTTCCAGCTTGCTTGCCTGAGATTTTTACAGGCATTAGAACTGCGGTTGGGGTATCTTATACCACTTTGGTTTCTGCCGAAATGATTGCTGCAACATCTGGAATTGGGTGGATGGTCCTCGATGCTTCAAATTTTCTAAAAAGTGATGTTATTTTTGTAGGCATATTTATAATGGGCGTTACAGGTATGGCCATTGACACTGTACTGAGAGGCGTTGAAAAGAAAATTGTATTTTGGAAAGGATATGTTTAAATGAAAAGACAGTATAAAAATTTACTATTACTGGTAGTAACATTTGCTCTATTCACTGGACTTGTAGGCTGTGCCAGCGATTCGGCTGGTCAAAATGATCCGTCTAAGACGGCTTCTGCCTTGCCAGAAGAAATTAATTTCGGGTATTTGCGTGTACCGAATGATGAAACCTTGGCCATTACCGAGGGCCTATTCGATGCATATTTTGAAGAAAAGGGCATCAAATGCAATTTTATTACTTTTGATTCAGGGGTTCAGGCCAATAAGGCTTTAGCTTCTGGAAGTATTGATTTTGCAACAATGGGCAACACAAATGCCATTATTGCCCTTGCGACAGACATTGATGTAGAAATGATATGGATTCATGAAGTACTTGGAGAAATTGAGGCATTGGCTGTAAAAAATGACTCAGGTGTTCAATCGATAGAAGACCTTGAAGGTATGAAAATAGCGACGCCTTTTGCATCGACATCTCACTTTGTTTTGTTAAACGTACTTAAAGAAGCTGGAATAGATGATAAAGTGCAACTTTTAGATATGAAAACCCCAGAAATTGTTGCAGCATGGGAAAGAGGGGACATTAAGGCGGCTTATACATGGCAGCCCTCTCTAGGTAAACTTTTAGAGGATGGGAAGATGCTTATTTCAAGTGAGGATATGGCAAAGAAAGGCTATATAACAGCCAATGTTGAAGTGGTCAGAAGAGAGTTTGCTGAGAAATATCCAGAACTGGTAGCAGATTTTATAACAGGTCTAGCCAAGGCAGGGGATATGTATAGACAAGATCCTGAAAAAGCTGGAGACCTTATTGCAAAAGAGCTAGAAATAGAAGTTGAAGATGCTCTACTACAAATGAGAGGGTCAATTTGGTGTTCGCGAGAAGAGCTTCTAGAAGAAAATTATTTTGGTGTAAGTGGTCAGTCGGGTGAATTTGCAAGGATTATGAAGGACACAGCGGACTTCTTAAAAGAACAAGGTTCAATTGATGAGTCCCCATCTATTGAAGCCTTTAATAAGTTTGTTAATCCTTTGTATATTGAAAAATCTCTGGAGAAACACACTGAGTAATTGGAGCAAAAGAAAGGAATTCAATTGTTGTGAAACAAAATCATGGTGATACTATAATAGAGATTCAAGAATTGAATTTAGAATATAAAACAAAGCAAAATTCAGTGAATGCCTTAGAAAATATAAACTTAAAGATTAAGCAGGGAGAGTTTGTATGCCTTTTAGGGCCTTCAGGATGTGGGAAAAGCACCTTGCTTAAAACAATGGCTGGATATATTGCCCCAACGAGTGGAAGTGTTCTTATGGAGGGCAAGCCGATACTTGGACCAGACTGGAATAGGGGAGTTGTGTTTCAGTCGCCTACTTTATATCCCTGGTTGAATGTGAAAAAGAATGTGGGATTCGGTCCTAAAATGAAAGGGCTTGCGGCGAGTGAAATTGATGAGATCAGTCATCACTTTCTAGAACAGGTTGATTTACTGGGATTTAGTGATAAGCGCACATTTGAATTATCCGGTGGCATGAAGCAAAGAGTGGCACTTGCTAGAGTCCTGGCCAATTATCCAAAGATGATTCTTATGGATGAACCCCTGGGAGCCCTAGATGCCCTAACGAGAAGTAAAATGCAGTCTTTGGTCAGAAATATTTGGCGGGAGAATAAAAGCACTGTTTTCTTCATTACACATGATGTTGATGAAGCCCTGTCTCTTGGGACGAGAGTTCTTGTAATGTCCAAACGACCTGGAAGGATATTAAAAGAATTTAAGGTGGATTTCACTGAAAAAATCTTCAAGGCACATTCAGATCGTGTTATATACAGCGAAGAATTTTTTAATTTGAAGAAAGAAATCCTAGAGATAATCAACAGTCAGATTGAAGAAGAATAGCAAGGCCTAGAGAAAAAAATATAGAGAAAGAGCTATAGAGAAAGAACTATAGAGAAAGAACTATATAGGGAAAATCTATAGATTAAACGAGCCAATAAAAAAATCATAATGGAAAGACTTGCAGTCGGCCTAGGCTGTCGACAAAGTCGACAGATTAGCAGCTTGTAGAAAACTTCGGAAGACAAGACGCAGATAATATCCGCTCATTGAGTGTATATAAATAGGCGATTTAAGCGATTTTTATCTGGCAAGGCAGTCATTCGGAATATTCTACAAGCGGAGGTGTCGTTGTTTAACGACACCTATTTTATTGGGAGGATACACTTAAAGTCATGCTAAAATATTGCCGAATTCAGTCGCATTTAAAAGACATCTTATCGTTTTTCAGCTTGAAAGCATGACGAATGAAGGTGAAACCAATGAAGTTCCTTAATTTAACTTATAAATATAGACTTTCCAGGGATGGTCACCAAGAAAACGGATGATACGACTTCCATAATATGTACTTTCAAATTCATAAACGAGCTTGGCTTCTTCCCTTAAGAAAACCTGCAAGTCATTATACCAAGATTCATCATCCCCGTAGAGAATTTCCCATTTCTGATTGCGGTGGATATAGTCATATTCTTCATAATAAATAATGGTGTCGATGTTTCGGTTTTTAATGTAGTCCTCTATTGTCCTATCATAGGGATATTTTGAGTTTCTATTGATATGCGACAAATTACGAATATCGTAAAACTTGTGATCGTGAAATATAAAACCACTGCTTAGATTTCCAAGAATAACAGAATCGGCGTCAATGTTGTTTTGGATTTCATCTAAGTATTCAGTATAGGTATTGTGGTGGCTTGACTGGTATTCACTTCTTAATGCTTGCAGTGATGTTAGTAGCAAAAAGACTATCAAGACATAACTTAGGTATTTGAAGCCATGAAATCTAAAGGACCTTATAAAGCGATCGCGAAATGAATAGATGATTTCAAGAGCCAATAAGATTAAGAGGTAGACAGGCAAAATGGCAAAGGTTATTGACGTGGTATTGAAGCGGCCAATAACAAAAACGGACATGTTAAAGGCAAAAACCATTAGAGAAGCATCCATTAAAAGTTGGATGAGCTTGTGTGTGTGTGTGAATTTTTTTGACAGTCCATAGATGAATGTGCCAGCACTTAGAAAACCACCAGTGATATAAAGTCCCTGCATGGGGGGGATATAATATGTGCCAGACACTTGATAATAAAGTTTTAGATAGAAGTCTTTGAGGTTGACCAGTCTGCTTGATGGAAGAGCATCAACATGAAGGGTTTGACCATAAGCCCAGTATTCAGGCAGGAAATTAGGATTGGCTAGTAAAGTGAAAGCGACGTGAAGGGCAGCAAATCCACCGACTATGCCAATGAAACTGAGCAAGTGTTTTAAAGAAATGGTTTTGGCCAAGCTGTCCTTTAGAAGAATAAAGCCGATCATGGTGGTAATAATAAAGGCATTTGGGTGAAACCCAATGGACAAGCCAAGAAGTAGGGCCATTTTAAAGATGGACTTATTCTTATAGTAAAGATACAGGCATAGGCTTAAAACCATAAGTAAAATCATTTCCTGGCGACCGAAATGGCCTGCATAAATAAATTGAAGATTTAAGGAAAATATGATGGTGTAAAGAAGGGCTCTAATCGAATGAATCCTTAAAGATATAAACAGATAATAGATAAAATAGAGGGCTACCACTGCCGCGATGAGGCTCAATAAACGTATGGAAAAGGCTGTGTTTCCAAGTAGTTGAACAATTGGGATTTGTAGCAGATGATAAAAAGATTTAAGGGTATGGACAGTCCTAGGCATTAAATCAAAGAATGATTCTGAAACAAAAACTGTCTTATGTCGAATATAGTCATTGGTAAGTCCAGCTAACCATGCCTCATCTGAATGGATTAATGGAAATGCAGTGAGTGTGAATAGATTCAAGATGAAGTAGAGACCTATGTATAGATGTATATGGTGTTTATGAAGGGTGTTCTTTATGGTTTTCATGGGGATCACTTTCATTGTTTTAGTATTGATGGGCGACATGGAAAATATCATACAAAACCTTGGTCCATAGCATATATAGATAGATGGTTTCAATCAAAACTATATGGTAAGACAGGGACGTGAGTCTTTGTTGTACAAGTGTTTATTGATAAAAAATATGACATCATTATAGCATATTCACAAATCAGTGAATACAGGAAGGAGGCAATTGTCGGGCGCTATAAATTTGTTAGATGGTATATCTGAAATACTTATGACAGTGGATATTTTATTTAAGATATAATGTATAACGGTGGGACCTATAAAGACGTTCTATCCTTAAGATTGACTAATCATTAACATTCAATCACATTGAAAATGGAGGTATCATTATGAAATTAATGATTAAGAAAGTAGTCGCATTGGCTCTGGTTATGACAATGGTCGTTGGCCTCGCTGCATGTAGTGCAAACGATGTTCCAACGGATTATCTAGACAGCAATAATGTTATTGAAGCTGATCAACTGGTAGATGTGCTTTCTGACAGCAAGACGATTGTAATTGATGCGCGTAGTGAGGAAGATTACAACAAGGGACACTTAAAAGATGCCATTAACCTGCCTATTGGAGAAATTACAATTTCAGACCCTGTAAAAGGCATGATTGCCCCTAAAGAGCAGGTGGAAAGAGCATTAAGCAAGCGTGGCGTAAGCAATGATAGCAATATTTATATCTATGATAACAAAAATGGTATTTATGCTTCACGTATTTGGTGGGTTTTAAATGTATATGGCCATGAAAATGTAAAAGTTATAGATGGTGGCGATGTGGCAGTTGTCAAAGCTGTTGGAAGTCAAGGGCTTACAGCGGATTCTACTGAGCTAACAACTTCAAAGTATGTCGCAAAAGATGCCGATTTTTCAACGTATGCAACCATAGATGATATCATGGAAGTTGTCGAAGATGAAAATAGCCCTGCTCGTATAATCGATGTTAGATCTGCTGCAGAAAATGCTGAAGGCAGTATTCCAGGGGCTTTTCTTTATCCACACACTTTAAACACTGAAGAAGATGGTAGATTCAAATCACCTTGGGAAATTTATCTTGATTATGAAGACAAGGGATTTGAACGTACGGATGAGATATATGTTTTCTGTAAATCATCAGTAAGAGCCACACAAACATTACTCCTTCTTCAAGAAGCTGGATACGAAAACGTGAAAGTATATGATGGTGCATGGCTTGAATGGTCTGAAAAAGATGTGCCTAAAGAAGAGAAGGTTGAAGAAAAAGTAGCCCCATCTGTAGGAGATGGTTCTTGATTTTAGCCAAGTTTGTTTTCAAGACAGTTGGGTGAAACAGAATAAGAATTTAATAACTTCTAGTGAAAAGACATGAATCATCTATCTTTAGGATGGTGATCATGTCTTTTTTATTCCAATAAAATGGTTAGACTTGGTTAGTGCCCCTTCAAAGATATATTGTGTGTCTCGATAAATTAATCGTGTGTCATGTTCAAGGAATATTGGGTGTAAATCTATAGAAAAAAAAGCGGAGAAAAATGTGAGAATTTGGCAACAAAACATCCAAATCTTTCCTCGGAACCCGTCAATAATGTTAAAATATAGTAGGAGTCCAATATGAAAAACATAAAATACATAGTTATGGGTGTAGTGACCTATTTTGCTTCAAAATACTTATCTGGGGTTACTGGACTAAGTGAATGGATGTACTTTATCTGGATTGGTTCACTTGCAGTCGCCACAGCTATATTGCAAAGTGATATGGACAATAAAGAGAAAAAGTCAGCACTGTTAGCTAATTTTGGGGTACTGGTGATTGCGACAGTAACGGCTCTGATTATTCAGTATTTTGGGACGAATATTACTGATTGGATATAATTATCAGTAATGTGATATCAATTTGTAAGATCTTTTGCTTGCATAAACTATATGTAAGTTGATAATAGAAAACTGCGGAGGAATGATGATTACAATTTTTGATTGGTTTGGCTATGAACTTTCCACGAAGAAAAGATATAGTCTTATTAAGGAAGCCGGTTTTGATGGTGTCCTTATGTGGTGGAGCTCTGGGGTTGGCCGAGGGGCGTATAAGCATGCACCAGAAATAGCTCGACAAGAAGGTTTGTTTATTGAAAACATTCATGGGCCAGTTATGAATCAACATGCTTTGAGCCTGGAAACCCTGGACGGACATAATGTATATGCATCGTATATTCAGTGCATTGAGGACTGCGCTGATTTTAGTATTCCAACACTTGTTCTTCATCTACCAAGTGATGACTATCCAATCAATTCACTTGGACTTGACCGGTTGAGTAGAATGGCTGAATTGGCTGAAATGAGAAATGTTAATATTGCATTTGAGAACCTACGCAATTTAAATAATTTGAGAGTCGTATTTAATAACAATGATTCTACTAAGTTAGGCTTTTGTTATGACTCTGGGCATCATCAAAGGCATTATGAAGATATATCTATGCTTGATGAGTTTGGTGAAAGACTTATGGCACTTCATTTACACGACAATAATGGAGTGCGAGGTCAACATGGTTTACCCTTTGACGGTCCAATAGATTGGGAAGATACAATGAAAAAAATTAAGACCACCGGATATTTAGGCCATACAGCTATTGAACCTATGAACTGGGCCTATGAAGTTATGGCATGTGAGAAGTTTTTAGAAGGCGCCTATGAAAAAGCCCAAGTGCTTGATCGTCTAAGAGGTCAAGTGTAAGGGCAGTTAGAAATTATACCAATTATAAAGGGGAAAAATGATGAAAAATATAGACACTGACATTATAGCAAGCAGCGAGGACACTTTTGAAATGCTTGATAAGATGCTTAAGAAATGGGACGAAAAGTGGTGGAATGACTTTTATAAAGACAAAGAGAAGCCGATTCCATTTTTCACACATAAAGCTGATGAAGTTCTGGCCAGTTTGCTTGAGATGAATCCTAGGAAAAAGGGGAAATCATTAGATATTGGGTGCGGAAACGGTAGGAATGCTATATTCATGGCTAAGAATGGGTATGAAAGCAAGGGCATTGATATGGCAGAAGAAGCAATAGAATGGGCCAATAAAAATGCAGAAAAAGAAAAATCGAATGCTCATTTTGCCATGGCTTCTTTTTTTGACTTTGAAAGCCCTGGTCGATCTTTTAATCATATTCACGACAGTGGGTGCTTGCATCACATAAAACCCCATAGGCGGGCGGCTTACTTATCAAAAGTACATGACCTGCTTCAGGATGATGGGTATTTCACCCTGGTATGCTTTAACTTAGAGGGCGGGACAAATATCACTGATTATGAAGTCTATGAAGAGAAGTCCATGCAAGGTGGCTTGGGATTTTCGAAAATAAAATTAGAAAAGGTTCTAAGTCCCTATTTTAAGGTTCTCCAGATGCGTACTATGCGAACGGACCTTGAAGATTACTTTGGAACTCCCCTATGTTGGTCTGTTCTTATGAAAAAGAAAGTGGATTAAGAGAAAGTGAGGTGTGTGAAAGTTGGAGAGAAAAGTAGATATAAATTCATGGCCAAGAAAGGGTCAATATGACTTGTTCAGACAAATGGATTATCCTCATTTCAATGTTTGCGCTCAACTGGACATTACAAAGTTTTATACATTTGTTAAGGCGAAGAATATTTCTTTCTATACCGCTATGATATACATCACAACAAAGATCGCCAACGAAATTAAAGAGTTTCGCTATAGAATTAGGGGTCAAGAGGTCGTGGAACACGAAAGAATCCACCCCTCATTTACAATACTATCAAAGCCAGAAGTTTTTAGCTTTTGCTCTGTGAATTTTAGCCAAAACTATCAGGATTTTAGTCAAAATGCAGAAGAAAAAAGGAAAGACTTGCAAGGGCATGTCAATTTAGATGACGAGCCTGGAAGAGATGACAGTATTTATATAACCAGTCTTCCCTGGGTCTCTTTTACAAGTGTGAGTCATCCGGTACACTTAAAATCAGTGGACTCCATCCCACGAATTGCTTGGGGAAAGTATGAAAAAGAAAGGGAGCGCGTGAAAATTCCTTTCTCAGTTCAAGTCAACCATGCCTTGATGGATGGCTACCATGTTGGAAGATACTTTGAAATGATGCAAGAAGCCCTTGATAGGCCAGAAGAGCATATTGAACTATGATCTTTATTCTATATGCATTTGTACTTGCTTATATTGGATTTTTTATAGGTATGACATTAAAAAGTGAAGTTCATATGTGGATACTCACGGGACTTGGATTATTAAGCCCCATACTTTATACAGCTGAAAAGCATATGAAGTTATTAAATAAGGGTACAAGTTTGCCAAAGGAGTGGTTTGATGAAAAAAATGACTTGTAAACAACTTGGCGGTGCATGTGATTTAGAATTTAAAGCGGAGACTTTCGAGGAAATGGCTGAACTTAGCAAGAATCATGGTATGGAAATGCTTGAAAAAGGGGATAAGGCTCATCTTGAGGCCATGAATGAAATGAAAAAACGAATGAAAAATGAAGGTGCCATGCAGGACTTCATGCGTCAAATGAAGCAAGCATTCGATGCTACACCAGAAGAATGAAATCAAAAGATGCTTTATGAACATAATAAAAAAGTATATGTTAATTACAGTTGGAATAGTCATACAGCTATTTATTGTGCTTCTTATAAAACCAAGAAGTTTGACTGAGTTTCTCATGACTTGTGTGCTTATTTATATAATGTTGGGTTTGTATGAAATGAATGACACCCTTAGACAATGGTCACAGTACAAGGACTTAGGCCACTTGCAATCAAGAAGGGCTTACAATAAAGCCTCCAGCATGGTTGAAGAAGAATACATCTGGAAAGAAGACGAAGGAAATAGAAAACATACTGGCAAGCAGTTTTTCATCCTTGCCCTAATCAATATAAGTCTACTGGTTGGGATTTACTTAATCACTTAAGTGATAATCAACTTCTATTGGTTGTGGGTTAGGAGAATATAATGCACGCATAGGTTGAGTTGCCTCAACCTATGCGTTATTGAAGACAAGTTCAACTTTATCTATGATTAAATAAATTAGAGTGGAAAGTGGAATCCCTAGTAAGTCTTACAGGCACACTTATTAGCTATGGCTATAAACCAATAGGGTAACAAGGGGCCTAACATTAGAGGGAGGTTCTATGGCAAAACTACTCAATATGCTATTAGGGTGGGAAGAAGTCTATATGTCAACGAAAGTTGATCACTATTCAAAAGCAAAATTGACCCTTATCAATAATGGAATTAAAACCAGAACAGAAACAAATGGCACAAGCACCAGTGCCTTTCAAGGCAACTTTGCAAGTCCCTATTCTGGTCACACTATGTATTACTTATTTGTGAAAAGAAAAGATTATGACAAGGCTAAAGGCCTATTAAGTGGTTGAGAGGGTATGGTTGCAAGAAATATCAAGTTTTGACCAGGATTTTGTACTAAAATAAAGATCCGAAGGGGTGTTAAAGATGTCTATTCAAACAATTGAAACCATGGTCACTTGGCTAGAGTCAAATATGACCGAAAACCCTTGCTTAGCAGATATGTCTAAATTTGTTGGTTACTCGCCTTATTACTGTTCATCAAAATTTCATGAAACACTGGGCATACCCTTTAAAACATATTTGAAAAGAAGGAAATTGTGTTTGGCAGCCCAAGACTTGAAACAGACGAAAGAAAGAATTATTGATATTGCTTTCAAGTATGGTTTCACATCCCACGAGGCCTTTACGAGATCATTTGTACATGAGTATGGTTACAGTCCAAGCCAATATAGGAAAGAGGAGCCTATTTTGAATCTTTTCCAACGACCAACCATCAAACAAACCGAGTAGAGGAAGGTATAAACAAGGTGGTCAGGAGAGAAATTTCATGGAAAATTACAGAAAAAGAAAGGCTGTCATTGATGGGGTGCGAGAAAGCGGAAGGCTTAACACAGGCCTTTTAGATCATATAGCGGGTATAATCAAGGAAGGTATGACCACGCTTGAAATTGATGAAATAATATACAAGGAAACAATAAAACTTGGTGGCGTGCCAGCCACACTGAATTATGATGGATATCCAAGAAGTTTGTGTACATCTATCAACAATCAAGTTTGTCATGGTATCCCGTCAAAAGATATTCAGCTAAAGGATGGTGATATCATTAATATCGATGTGTCCACATGTTATAGGGGATACTATTCGGACTCAGCCAGAGTATTCAAAATAGGGCGTGTTAGTCCAGAAAAAAAGATTCTAGTTGATGTATCAAAGGCTTGTCTTGAAGCGGGACTAAGTGCAGTCAAACCCTGGGTCTCCCTAAACGAGATCGGCATAAAAACAGCAAAACTGGCAAGGAAAAATAAAATGACAATTGCCAGGGGGATTGGTGGACATGGCATTGGGCACAAGTTTCATCAGTCGCCTTATGTGAGCTATGATGGACTAGGAATGGACTTGAAAATGGTTCCAGGCATGATATTCACCATAGAACCCGCTGTCAATTTTGGTCGACAAGAAGTCTATGAAGATGCCTCAAACGGCTGGACCATTTATACGGTTGATGGTAAGCCGTCAGCCCAGTGGGAAGTCACTGTACTCGTCACAGAAACAGGCTATGAAGTATTGGCATATTAGCTTTTGTGCTTGTGAAATAAGAAGTAGATGTCCAGAAAAATAGTATTAAAAAACATGTTTCGTTAAAAAAAATTAAACGAGGCATTTTTTTATGTCAAAAATCTGTTAAAATATAGAAAAGGATTAGATGAAAGAGGCGTAAATTGTAGAGTGTTGAAGAATAAGCAGTCTGTGTTAGAAGGTGGAGGACAATTATGAGAGAGATAAAAAAAGACAATTACTTTTGGGAGAATGATCTAGTAGAACTACGACATTTAAGAGAAGAAGACTGGGAGGGATACTACTATAATCGCTTCGACACGACCGGTAGGAAGCGTGTCAACTGTTTGGTTGAACTGCCACCAACAAAGGGAGAAGCTGAATCTTTTGTCGAGAAATTCTCTGCCTCCTCACAAGAGACAGGGCGCATCATGCTCACAGTGGTCAACAAACAAAATGAGAATGTGGGTGCCATCAACCTAAACTCGATTGATGAGCGCAATGGAACCTTTAGTATTGGTTTGCAAATTGATCGGGATCATAGAAGCAAGGGCTATGGCACAGCAGCCATGCAACTTTTAATGGAATATGCATTTTTAGAAAGACGTCTAAACAAATATTATGGTCATGTAATTGATGGCAACAAGCCATCTGCTAGAATGCTTGAAAAACTAGGTTGTGTCAATGAAGGCAGAAGAAGTCAAATGTATTATGTTTCGGGTGAGTACCGAGATATTATCATGTTTGGTTTAACAAAAGATGAATTTATAAAAGCTCAAAAAATAGGATGATAAAAAGGTTCGCGGGAGAAAACTATGAAAATTGAAATCATTGGCAGTGGAGGGTGTGTATCGCTACCCAAACCCTTGTGCGCATGTCCAGTATGTATGGAAGCAAGAGAAAAGGGAAGACCCTATTCAAGGTTTGGATGTTCAATTTTCATACATGATATTGACACTTTAATCGATACACCTGAAGATATTTGTCACGCCATTAATTATAGTGGCATTAAAAATATAAAAAGGGTACTTTACAGCCACGCAGACCCCGACCATGCTCTTGGTTTTCGGGTTTTTGAACAGCTTAGACTCAATTGGTTTGATGTGTCAGAAGGCAAAGAATGTTCTGATCCAATAGAGGTGCTGGCAAGTCCTAGTGTTATGAATGACCTAAATGCCATTCATTCAAAATATGGTCCCTTTCTAGATTACTATGAAAATATAAGAAAGCTCATTGTAAGAAAGCATATTATTGCCCCTTTGAATGTGGAAGGGATAAAAATCACCCATGTACCGAGTGAAACCGCATCTGTTTTCATACTAGAAAAAGAGGGGAAGAAAGTTCTATATGCCCCATGCGATGTTAAGCCTTTTCCGCACAGTGACCTATTTGAAGATGCTGATCTTATGATCATTGGCGACACGATTGTAGGAGAAAAATTAAAAAATAATTATGTACTAGCGGAAGATAGCTTTTTAAGAGCAGAACTCTTTAACATGGTGGAAATACAAGCAATCAAGTCAAAATACAAAATAAAGAAAGTGGTCATAACCCACCTGGAAGAAGACTGGGGCAAAAGCTATGATGACTATAAAGCTCTAGAAAAGGGGTATTCAAGTATTGAGTTTGCATATGATGGTATGATACTAGAGCTATAGTTTATAAACAGTGCCAAAAATTATTGATTGATGTGCTTGTAAAATTACAGATTAAGGCCTTCTTCATACCATATATAAATTTTCGATTCTTAAATATCTATATATTATGGCAAGGGCTCTTGAATGACGCCTTGCAAGTCGCTCAATTTGAATTTTACATATTACATATTTTAAAAAAATCTTTGAATTTCATTTTAAAGCATTGTAGTCTTTTCTTAGGACCGTTCTGTGAATAAATTTCTTCTTAGGTTTCAAGCGCTTAATCTAAGTCAGTTCAGACATGGAAAGAGAGTGATATTATGCAATTTAAAAATGAGATTTTAAGTCAAGAAAGATTTTTATACATGCGTAAGATTGGACCATACGGACCGGAGAATTACAAACTCATGCATGATTTTAAAGCATGGGCAAAAGGGGCAGGATTCCTAAGAGAGCATTCCGTTATACTAGGAATTGCCCAGGATAATCCTAAAACCGCCCCGCCAGAGGCTTGCCGATACGACGTTGGAATACTTGTTGATAATGCTCAAAGGGGTTCTTATAACCATGGTGGTGTGATTGAGGGCCAGAGTCCACATGGAAAATATGCAGTGGTTGAAGTGGATCACACACCTGAAGCTGTGGAAAAAGCATGGAGCCAAGCATTCGCTTGTTTAGACACCGAAAATTATAGTCTGGATTATTCAAGACCAATTCTTGAACGGTATGATTCAGAAAAAATTGACCAGGGCAAATGTGAATTGTGTTTCCCTGTCCTATAAGAAACACTTCTGAATAATCTGTACAGTTAGTTTTAATGACAGTCGAGTGCACCCGTCTATGGCTTTCGGGCGGGTGCATTTTAAAAATTTACTCAAAGAGAAATGGAAGAATTTGAGGAGGAAGAACATGAAGAAATTGGCCTTATTGTTAACACTGTCAATATTTATTCTTAGTATGGGGTGTTCTGCACAAGAACCTGTGACATATGAAGAGAGCGTTTCGATGGAAGCACAATCAGAAATGGACTCTAGTGCAGAAAATGGTATGTCGAGCGAGTCCCCTAAATACGGTGGTATACAAACCAATAGAAAAATAATCCAAAATTCTTTCATTCAAATGGAAACTCTGTCTTTTGATGATATTGTTTATGAAATCAAAGAAAGGACATATGAGTTAGGTGGCTACTTTGAAGTCATGCGCGCGGACGGCAAACGCATGGATAAGAATGATATACAACAAAATAGAGATGCCAATTTTGTGGTTAGGATTCCTAAAGAAAAATATGAAATTTTCATTTCATCCTTTGGAGACCTTGGAAATATTATAAGAAATGAAATGAACAGTGTCGATGTAACCGACCAGTATATAGACACAGAAGCCAGACTAGGAGCTCTTAAGGTTCAGGAGGAAAGACTCCTTAAAATACTGGAAAGCGCTACTAAAATTGAAGACATTATCACCCTCGAAGACAGGCTTTCAGAGATTCGCTATGAAATTGAGGGCTTCCAGGGCACCATTAACAAATGGGACAATTTAGTCCAGTTTACAACTGTGGAACTAAGCATTCGAGAAGTCAATGAAATCACAGAGCCAAAGCCGGACACTCTATTAACCCGTTCTATTGAAAGTTTTTTATCATCTATAGATGGTGTCACAGTTATATTAAAAGCAATGATTGTTTTCTTATTTGGCTTTTTACCGTATCTTGTCATTCTGGTGCCGATGGGACTGCTTATTCGTTACTTTGTTAATAAACACAAAGATAAAATAATGCATCAACCCCAAAAACAAAAGACCTACAAGGTCAAGTCAAAAAAGAATAGACTTCATGATCATGAAAAAGATGAGAACATAGATAAGAACAAAGATAAGAGTAGTTCGTTGGACTAAAGAGATTAGACATAGCAGGAAAAGGATGGATAATTGATGGAATCAATACAGACTGAACGGCTTATATTAAGAGCTTGGACATTAAGTGATGCAGAAGACTTATACGAGTATGGAAAAAGTGAAAAAGTGGGTCCAAATGCAGGATGGCCACCTCATAAGAATATCGAGGAGAGCAAAGACATTATTAAGATGTTCATTGAAGAAGACTGCATTTATGCCATCGAGCTCAAATCTGAAGGCAAGGTTATTGGGGGCATTGGCCTGCATGAAAGATGCCCTGACAAGAATTTGAAGCATTTAAAGCAAAGAGAAGTTGGATTCGTGCTTAATCCTTCCTATTGGGGCAAGGGATATGTGCCAGAAGCTGTGAATCGACTCATTGACTATGGCTTTAATGACCTTGAACTAGACCTTATATGGTGCGGGTATTATGAAGGCAATAATAATTCAAAGCGAGTGAGTGAAAAATGTGGATTCCATTACAAGTTTACAAAAAGAGAGCATGTTAAACTATTGGCAGTAGATAAAGACGTCCATTATTATTGTCTAGAGAATCCAAATAGAAAATAAGTTGAAGCGATAACAAAGATTAGGCAGTAAAAACACGAATACAAGTTGGGGAGACGAAGCCAGTGGGTCAAGTAAATAAAAACTTTATGGAGCGTGTTACGGCGCAAAGGGTTCAAGGAAAACTTAAAATTGAGTTCCTTTATATAGAAGAAAACCTACAAGAAATATTCAGGCTCTGTCAGACTTGTACGGAATATTTTTACTTGGAGACAGGCAAGGCGCCAACATTAGATGACGCAGGCAATATACTGACAGAATTGCCACCAAATAAAATTTTAAGCGATAAGCATGTGCTTGGGCTATACAATGAAAAGACGACGTTAATTGGCCTGATTGATATCGTTGAGGCCTATCCAGATGCCAAAACATGGTTTTTAGGCCTCCTTCTCGTAGATATGAAGTATCGTGAAAAGGGACTTGGGAAAGACTTCTTTCAGGTGGTTTGTAAATGTGCTTATGAATGTGGGGCCCGTTTTATAAAAATTGGTGTTATTGCAGATAATCACGGTGCACAGGTTTTTTGGCCCAAACTAGGCTTTGTCAAAGAGAAGCAAGTTGTAATGGACAGAGAAGATGGTCGGCGAAATGTCATTGATGTTATGATAAAAAGGCTATAAGTGACGGACAAAGTAAGTTTTACAGAGAATAAGTATCACAGAGAATAAGTATCTCAGAAAATAAGTATCACAGAAAGAGACAAAACATGCATAAGAAAATAATTAACATCCAAGCAGGTCAAGACTATAGAATTGTTGTTATTAGCGACGTTCATGCTCATCTAAAACTACTTGCAAAACTGCTAGATAAGGTTAACTTAAAAGAAGATGACATTCTTATTTTACTGGGTGACTTTTTGAATAGGGGCATTGACAGTATTGAAACATTTGAATATGTAAAGGGCTTGAGCAAGCGTGACAACACATATATACTCAAGGGCAATCATGAATCGTTTATGCAGAGGCATTTGTACGAAAATGAGCACACAGAGGCTTTTTTTGCATTTTTGAAGCAGGGGTATTATGAAACACTGATCGGCACATTCGTCAAAGAGGCAGGCAAGTCCCTAGAAGATCTAGAAAATAGCCAGATGATGCTTGATATATTAAAGGACAAAAGAGATGAAGTTCATGCCTTCCTAGAATCCTTACCAATCATCGCCTATGCAGACGACATGCGATTTGTTCATGGAGGATTTGATGAAAGTTTTGACATATCTGAGGATGAAACCCGCTTCTTGAAGTTTGACAACTACAATACCCTGGCAAAAGTGAATGACAGGACAACCATAGTGGGCCATTGGCCGGCAAGTGAACTTAGAAACACCGAACTCACTAATTTACCGCATTTTAATGACCATAAGAATATTATTTTTATAGATGGTGGTCTAGGCGTTAAAGATACAGGTGAGCTCAATGCATTTATCATTGAAAAGGCAAAGGGTAGGAAAAACTATGACCTGGTTCAAGTCAATAACTTTGAAGTGAAGACAGTGGCGGAAGACACTTGTTTTAAAAATGAACCGCCCCTGTATTTGAGCTATCCAGATGACAGCTTTGATGTTTTACACGTTCAAGAAGGATGGGCCAAATGTCAACATGCAAGCAGTCATAGAACATTTCATGTGATGACCGACCTGCTTGTAAAAAACAAGGACATATACGCTATTAAAACCAACTATGTGAATCAGTTTTTAAACGTAAGGGCGGGGACGCAGGTCGAACTGTGTAAATGTTATGGTGACTACGCCATTGTTAAGCACAGTGACAACTTTGCATGGCTTCGTACAGAACAACTCAAGTAATGGTCTATTTCAAAGTGTCAGGGAGTTGAAAATTTCCCTGGCTATCTGTTTGTAAATCGTGGACACCAATAACAGCGTCTAGGTTAAGAGGACCATAAATATGAGGGTACTTGTAGTTTAAATTGTAAAGGTCCTCCCATACAATTTCTGGTCGCACAAGGTTTTCATCCAGTTCCAGCAAGACCATATTTGATTGGCCTGAATAAATGCTATTGGCAACTGTGACAACCTTTTCAAGGTCTGAGCAGTGTATAAAGCCTTCATCTTCAAGAGAAGCTGGGCAAAACTCCAGGCCTTTCTTGACAGATGACCAAAGTTGGTTTGAAATAATGTGATAAATCATAAGGTCTCCTTTACTATATTTAGGTAGTATATTCAGGCGCTTGCAAAATTACAGATTTGTAGCCTTAATTCCCGTCCCTGTGGCATTTACAGAATTTTTGATTCTTAAATCTCTAAACATGGTATAGCAAGGGAGCTTGAATGATATTTTGCAAGTCGCTCTATTGACTTGATTAACATGTTTACCAGTAAAAAGTAAGTCTGATAAAAATTATTATAACACTTTTAAAACAGGCCATGTCCATGTTTCTTAACTAGGTCACATTTCAGAGCGGTTTGAATAAAAATTGTAAAGAACTTAACAAGATAGGTTGAATAATGATGCGTATGAACGAGAATAAAGACTGGAATATTGATAGAGTAGAAATCCGCCGAGTAACAAAGGACAATTATTTCAAGTATGATGATGCGGTATATTGGCGACTCAATAAGCGGGAACGCAGTAATGCAGAGAAAGAAAAACGGTCCCATGCAAGTCGAAAGGAACTGTCCAGTTCAGATTTTTATGTGTTTGCAGCAGAATATGAAGACCGTTTTATTGGATGGATTCATATTTTGGTCACACCTAAAATTGGAAAGTGGAAGAAGGGACACCTATTTGTTGATGAAATGTGGGTCATGCCTGACTTTAGAAGAAAGGGTGTGGCAATGAAACTCTTAACAGCCATAGAAACTGTCAAGCAGGAAAGTCAATTGGATATGGTCAGATTAATCACTGATACGGAAGCGGCAAGAAAATTGTATGAGAAATATGGTTTTGAGACAGTTGGTCAATGTGTTTTCATGGAAAAATCTAACTTGTGATCCCTACAGGAACATTGAATGGACAGTGTTTTAAGTCATATAGTCAGTGGTATGGGTATTTAAGCATATAGGGGGCTTTAAAAGTGAAACTGGAATTAATGTCAAGCAAGAACCTAAAAGAGATATTTGAGTTTGAATGTGACAATAGAGACTTTTTTGAGCGGATTTTACCACCACGTCCACAGGCCTATTTTGAATTTTCATCCTTTGAAAGTCTAATGCAAGATATTTTAAAAGAACAGGTTGCTGGGGAATGTGCCATGTTCATTATTAGAAATGATGAAGAAAAAATGATTGGTCGGATCAACTTCAGCACCATAAAAAAACGAAATGATGATATTGTTGCAGAAATAGGCTACAGGCTGGCTGAGGTTGAACAAGGAAAGGGACACGCAACAAAAGCCCTTGCCCTAGCCATTGAAATGGGATATCAGACCTATGGCATAAATCTTGTAGAAGCCGGCACCTCAACCGAAAATATTGGGTCTCAAAAAGTTCTTGAAAAGAATGGGTTTATCCGAGTCGGCCAAGAGAAAAAGGTTATGCAGGTCAATGGAAAGTGGCTGGATGGTGTGCTCTATGCTAAGAAAATTACGGGCGAGGGACATGCGTAAACAGACGTCCCGAGTCTACTTGTGGCCGGTACTGGACGCATACAGTGTAATACTGCCCTTGGCTGTTTTTCTTATGGTGTCAGGACTCGCGTCCATATCAGAGGACAAGTTTAACTTTGTATGTTTCATAAGATTCTTTCTCTATATGACAGGACTTGGTCTTCTTGTTTTGTGCTCACAGCTTAGTATGGTTATTGGACATGAAAAATTCTATGAAAGATGGGGACTCTTTTATAAAAGAAGTGTAGCTTATGATGAAATTGATGTCCTCATATTAAAGGAATACATAGGATTAGAAGAAAGAATCCTGAGTTTAAAAGTTTATAGGGGCAAACCCTATAGACTATATGATGAAATATCTCAACTTGATATGTACTCAATAGATAAAATCATAAACTTGTTAGCTCAGATAGGTCAGACCAATGGCAGACTTTGGCCACAGATCAATGAAATTCAAGCCGTCCTTATGGATCGAGCACATGATAAAGCGGCTTAGATATATAAAGGAGAATGAAACAAATGACAAAAGCAAAACAAAGCGAGATTAGACTCGTAAAACCAGACCTGACCCATGAAGAAGAAGTTATGGACTATAAGAAAGAGTTCGAAGGCAGACAGGACAACATGGCTGGATCATCTTATTTAGGAGACTATGATGACTATAAAAAGTGGTTGACATTCGTTTACGATAATGAAGATGAAAGAACTGCCCATACAGAAGTCACTGCAAGTGTCTATCTCGCTGTCAATGAAGAGAATAAGGTGGTAGGAATGTTTAATATAAGACATGATCTTAATGACTATTTATACCACTATGGTGGCCATATAGGATATAGTGTTCGTCTGGGTGAGAGGCGAAAGGGCTATGCAAAAGAGATGATGCGACAGGGGCTTGAGAAATGTAAGTTGCTTGGCCTTGAAAAGGTTTTACTGGTGTGTGATGCGGTCAATACAGGGTCTGTTCGCACAATAAAGGCATTTGGTGGCCAGTTAGAAAATGAAGTCATGCATGAAGGAGAGCTTATTCAGAGATACTGGATCAATATTTCGAATGAATGATTTTCTTTTATTGACATTATTCACCAAACTGCTATTATATTAATAAGCATTAAAAAAAATTTAACGTTGACTGTGATCCAATCTAATGGGCTCAATTGATAGGGCTACTTTCTTTTAAGGGATCATTGTGGAAGAAATAATTGTGGGGGAAATTATGACTATTTATTCTGTACGGGAAAACCCTGAAATGCTCAATGAAATTGTGGCTTATTTTCAAGACAAATGGGCAGGCGAAACAACTATGAAATTATATGAAGACTGTATTAAGCACAGTATTGATGCAGATATGCCTTTGCCCCAGTGGTATATTATGAAAGACCAAGAAAGAGTACTGGGGTGTGTTGGCCTCATTACAAATGATTTTATCAGTAGAATGGACCTTTACCCTTGGCTTTGTGCCTTATACGTTGAAGAAGACCATCGAGGCAATGGGCTGGGTTTTAAGCTCATAGAAAAAGTGAAAGATGACGTTAAGAAGATGGGCTTTGAAAACATCTACCTTTGTACGGACCATATTGGCTATTATGAAAAGGCCGATTTTGAATATATTGCCGATGGATACCATCCGTGGGGAGAGAGGTCAAGAATCTACAAGTTCCATGTGGGCCAGTAGTTTACTAAATGCAAACTGCTTTTGAGAAATAGGAGGATGATATATGGTTGATTACATATGCACATGTGAGAATCTGGATGCGTATAAATTGCCCCATTTTTTTAAGGGCTGGCCCAACCCGCCATCAGAAGAGATGCATAAGAAACTGTTAAATAAAAGCACTTATATATGGCTGGCAGTCGACCCAGATGTTAAAAGGGTTGTAGGCTTTATTAATGCCCTGTCAGATGAGACTTTAACGGCTTATATTCCCCTGCTTGAAGTGGCAGAAGACTATCAGGGACAAGGCATTGGAAAATGCCTGGTTGAGAAAATGTTTGAAACGCTTGGTGGTCATTACATGATTGATATTGTTTGCGATGATGCACTGGTGTCCTTTTATGAGAAACTTGATATGAATAGAACCTGTGGTATGGTGGTCCGCCACTATGAAAATCAATCAGGTATAGCTGGGGATGATTTTTAATAAGCACATGGGAGGTTCCTTTGAACTACAAAACAGAAAGGCTCAGGTTAAGACCCTTTACCAAAGAAGATATAGATATAGTTTATGAGATCAATAATCACCCTGAGTGTATTGCATTCAATGGGTGGGAAAGCATGTCTATTGAAAGGTGTAAGGCGGTATTAAACCGGTGGATCTCCGACTATAAAGAACATCCAGATTGGGGTGTCTTTTGCCTTATGTCGCCAGTAGATTCTGCAAAAATTGGTATGGCCTTTGTGTACTGTCACGAAGGAGATGACAGGTATGAAATAGGTTTTCGCCTAAAACGGGACCAGTGGAATAAGGGGTATGGGAGCGAACTCGCTAGGGGCCTTATTAAATACTGCAAACAAACATTAAAAGCCAAAGGGGTCTATGCTGAAGTGGATACTGACAATATAAGGTCTTGTCGAATTTTTGATAAGCTGGATTTTGAGAAAGTCTCGCACCCAGGTGGTGGAAAGGGTTACCTCTATTCCATAGAGTTTGATCCCACAGAATTTAACCCTTGTGGTTGAGACATGACTTGCAATGAACGCGTTGCCTCATATAAAATGGTAGGGTGCAAGAAAAATGCATCCCATTAATATATGTAGAAAAGCCAAAAACGAGGTAATGACTTGAAAAAATTCAAACGAATATTCATAGAAATATCCAATATATGCAATTTAGCGTGTAGCTTTTGTCCCCCATCAAAAAGATCCAAAAAAATGATGACATTGACCGAATTTGAACATGTCTTAAAAAGCATTGAGGGGCATGGAGATCATATATACCTTCATGTAAAAGGGGAGCCCCTTTTTCACAAAGACTTTGAGGGGATTTTAAGTCTTTGTACAAAGTATGGCAAGAAGACCAATATCACTACAAATGGTAGTCTTTTAGACCAGCATGGGGATGCGATTTTAAACACCCCTGCTGTCCGTCTTGTGAATATATCTCTCCAAAGTTTTGAAGGGGTTGAAGATCAAGAGGCTTACAGGGTCTACCTTGAAAAGGTTCTAAATTTCGTAAAAAAAGGTCAAAGACAAACAGATAAGATATTCGAGTTAAGGCTCTGGAACTTTGACGAAAAAGCCTCACCAGAAAATGATTTAAAGCATGCCTTTATAAAATCCATTGAGGATTTTCTTGAAGAAAAGGTGGCAGTGACCACTCAGAACACAAAAGGACTAAGCGGACGCCACCGTGTCTTTATTAGCAAGGGAAAGGAATTCGAGTGGCCAAGCCTGGATAATGATTTCGTAGGTACAAGGGGAACGTGTTTTGGTATGCGTCATCAAGTTGCGGTCTTATCCGATGGAAGTGTGGTCCCGTGTTGCTTAGATGCTGAGGGCCTTGTGGCACTTGGCAACATTTTTAATGAATCATTTAAAAACATCATTGAATCTCCTAGAGCCCAGGCCATTAAAACAGGTTTTCAAAACCGGAAAGTCGTCGAAGACCTTTGCCAAAGATGTAGCTACCGGGAGGTTTATGTAACCAAGTAGGGAGGGTTTTTATGTTGACTACGAGTGAAGCAGATTACATCATTAGACCCACTGAACCAAATGAAGCGGGCCAGGTTATTGATTATATGAAGACCATACTTTCAGAGACATCTATCCTGTCCATGGATCCTGAAGAGTTTACATTTACAGTGGACGAAGAAATAGCGGTTATTAAAAAATATGGTCAGTCCGTGAACATGCTTATGCTTTCAGCCATATATAAGGGTGAAATTATTGGCATGCTCACCTACGGTGGTGGCAGTCGGCGGCGGAATAAACACACTGGTGTTGTTGGTTTATCTGTCAAGAAAGAGCACTGGGGACAAGGTATAGGTGGACAGCTTTTAACGGACCTCTTTGACTGGGCCAAGAATAACGGCGTGACAAAGAAAATAAATTTAGGTGTTCGCGAGGACAACCACAGGGCTATTGAACTCTACAATAGACTTGGATTTAAGGTCTATGGCAAGGAATCTATGGCTCAAAAGACAGACGGCAGGTACTATTCTAATTTGTTGATGGAAAAACTGATAGATTAAAATGGAAATCAGAAATTATGACATAAAGCAAAAAAAGAACAGTATTAGGCAAGGTTGTTGATATGTAGCAACTTTACTTTACTATGATAGACACCAAAAACGAAAGCACAAAATGAATACACCAGTAAAAACAGACACGCTCTTATGATTATATAGAGGGTGTTTTTGTGAATTTAGAATTTTCAGACCCGCGAATAGACAAAAAATGTTAAAATAGATATGGAACTGGTTTTACAAATATATCAAGTTAAAAAGGAGTTTTTTATGGCCTACATGCATGAAAAAATGCCATTTACAGCCTACTGGTATTATGATGATGTTTTCGAAGAAAAATGCGGTCATTGCAGCGTTGTGAGTCAGCATTATCTCCTGCGCCATAGGGTCTACCTAGGCACAGCTTTTCCTATAATCCCCACTGGAACTATTTATTATACAGTTTGTCTGAACTGCATGGAAATAATATCTATAGAGTCTGAAGGCCAAGTGGCAAAAATACTGACTAAAACGAAAGGTCGAAAGCCTTATAAATACAACAAGTTCTCAGAAATGGAACTGGAAGGCTACGACCAGGTAGAGACAACAACAGAATGGACCAAAGAGAATTTAAAGGCCAGAATCCGAGTGCATTTAAATGATATTGCTAAGAAGAAATTTGGAGGCGACAACCAATGAGAAAAGGATTAATTCAGTTTGATTTTACAATGATTTTTCAGCTCATGAACACTTTGCTGTTACTAGCCCTTGTATATGCAATTATCCGTTATATTGTGAAGACTGGAAAAGAAAAAAAGGCGACTATACAAAAACTGGAGACCATAGAGAAAAAGATTGAAGCGCTTGAAAAGTGTAAAGAAGGAAACTAGAAAAGAAGGAAACTAGATTGGAATTGTTATGACGCTAAAATGTTATGACACTAAATTAGTGAAATAAATTCAAAAAGCGAAATGAGTGAATATGTTTTTGAAGCAAGACGTATTTAGAGCTTCAGAAAGGAGACTCTATGACAACATATTTTGGAGAAAGAGAGAATGACACAGACTATATTCTACGCGAAGGTGTCTATGCCATTATTCAAAATGAAAAAAACGAAATCGCCTTGGTGAAGACGCCAAGGGGGTATTTTTTACCAGGTGGTGGTGTCAAAGCCAAGGAAAGTCATGATCAGGCCCTAAAAAGAGAAATTAGTGAGGAACTTGGATATTCGATTGAGTCTTCATGTCCTATTTCAAAATATGGTCAGTTTATACTTGGAAAGTCACAAGACAAACACTATGAACTCGTTGGAACTTTTTACTGTACCAAGCTGGGACAAAACTTACATAGCAAGGTTGAAGAGGACCATGAAATGATTTGGTTTGATATTGACGAAGCGGTAAACAGACTGCAGCTGCCTTACCAGAAACATGCTCTTAAGGTCTTTAAAACAGAAGAACACTGCCGTATGAATACACCCTGTCAGTATAAAGAATATGAAGTGGTTGAGCCAAGAAAGTCTGAATACCCTAACCCAATCACAGTCAAAAAAGACGAGCGTGTAGAATGCGTAGAAATGTCCAACCCAGAAGGGGAGTGGGCAGGCTGGGTTTTCTGTAAGAGTCAAAACAATGAAGGCTGGATACCACAACAAATTATATCCATAGATGGAATAAAGGGTGTCTTGACACAGGACTACACGGCCAAAGAGTTTGATTTAAACTTGGGCGAAGTCCTTTTAGAAAAACAAGAACTGAACGGCTGGATATGGTGTGTGAAAAAGGGTGCAGATTCAGAGTGTGCATGGGCCCCGCTTAATCATCTAAAAGAAATATAGGTGACCGATACTAGGATGCTGGAACCAAGCTGTAAAACTGTGAAGAAGTCATAAATAGCTTGTAAAAAGCTAGTTTTGTAAAAAAGCTAGTAAAGAATCTAGTAAAAAACTAATAATGAATCTAGTCAGGCGCTTGCAAAATTACAGATATATACCCTTGCTTAACCATCTATAGAATTTTTGATTCTTAAATATCTATAGATGGTTAAGCAAGGGTGCTTGAATGATATTTTGCAAGTCGCTCAAGTAGAAAAAATAATACAAGTAGAAAAAATAATAATAGAAACACTCTAAAAGTATGATGATTTAAAAAAATTGAAAGACGAGGTGAAGACATGACAAACAAGCAAAAGGTTTTTAGGCACATCCCCCTCTACCGTTTTCTATTATACTGTGAAGAACACATAAATGCAGATCAAAAAAAGGTTCTTGATTGCGGTGCGGGTGGAAATATGCCTCCGCTTAGTTTATTCAAGAGTTACGGATATGAAACACAAGGGATTGACCTTAGTCAAAGTCAAGTTGAAAAGGCCAATGACTATGGAAAGTTTATGGGTCAAACACTAAATATTCAAGAGGGTGACATGACCAAATTGCCATTTGAAGACCAGACATTCGATTGTGTTTATTCTTATAACTCAATTTTTCACATGAAAAAAGATCAAATCATTCAGTCGGTTTCTGAAATGAAAAGGGTCTTAAAAAAGGACGGTCTGATGTTTGTCAACTTTCTTTCTATTGATGACTTTCGGTGCGGTGAGGGACCGCACTTAGGCAACAACCAGTATGAACAAATGGATGACGAGCCTGTCATACACTCTTATTTTGAGCTGGATGAGGCAGAAACTTATTTTGAAAATATGAGCATACTTGCCAAAGAAAGACGCGTTCTGGAAAGAGTTCATGAAGGGGAAAAAATTAAACAAGGCTTTATCGACTACATCTTAAAAAAATAAAACATAAAAAGTAAAACATAAAAAGCAAAACATAAAAAATAAAATAAAAAGAATAAAATAAAAGAAAACTGTAGTAAAGTGAGAAGAGGATTAACGATAGGGGATAGACAGCGTCCCCTTGTCATGAAGAAGGCTCACAGAACTCAATGAAATTAGTTTATAAAATGACAATAGCAGAAAAGTATAATCGGGTAAAATCCCCTTAATGAGGTATGAAAAAATACCAACTAAGGGGATTTTACCCGTCTTTTGTTTTAAAGCTTGTATTAAGGTGTCAAGCGGTTGCAGTCCCTTGGGAATAGCGATGCCCGTCTGACGTTTTTCAGCCCCAACAACTGTGCTGTCAAGCGTTCAAGGCCAATTGCCAGGCCGCCATGTGGTGGGGCACCGTACTTGAAAGTTTCAAGATAGGCCTTATAATTTTCTGGCGCAAGGCCCTTATTGATCATGCTATCAACCAAGTGTTTGTATGTGTGGATACGCAGTCCACCTGTTGTGATTTCTAACCCCTTGAAGAGAAGGTCAAAACTATGGGTTTCTGTTTCTCCGGCGGGCAGGGTGTACATAGGGCGCTTAGACCTTGGATAATGCGTTAAAAAGACAAAGTCTGAACCGGTCGTATTAAAAATGTGCTCTGCAATCATTTTTTCGCCTTCCGGGTCAAGGTCCCCCTCTAGTTCTGTCTTTCCGTACTCTGATTTCAGTATTTCAATGGCTTCACTGAGCTTGAGGGTTGGAATTTGACTTGGAACCTGGGGCAGTGTGACCGAGAGCAGTTCAAGTTCATGTAAACACTGGGCTTGTAAATGATCCATAATGTGTTTGAGCAGCTGGGTTTCTAAATCCATAAGTTCAGATTCGCACTCAATAAATCCCATTTCAAGATCCAGACTGATATATTCATTCAAATGCCTTGACGTGCTATGGCTTTCTGCACGGAATACAGAACCGATTTCAAAAACCCTTTCAAGGCCACTAGCAACCATCATTTGCTTATAAAATTGTGGACTTTGGGCCAGATAGGCGGTTTCGCCAAAATAGTCCAAAGAGAAAACATTAGATCCCCCTTCAGCCCCTTCCTTTACTAGCTTAGGGGTATGAATTTGTATAAAATCAGCTTCTCGCAAGAAACTTTCAAAGGCCTGGCCAATAGCTGCCTGTATTTTAAAAATCGCAGATTCATGACTGTGACGTAGGGACAAGACCCTGTGATTCAAAATGCTTTCAAGGCCACTGTCAACCTTATCTCCGTTTATTTGAAGGGGAAGGTCTTCCTCGACCTCACTTAAAAGATTAAGAGACTCAACATGTATTTCAAATGGACCGTACTTATTTGGACTGCTTGCGACTTTCCCAGTCACTTCTATAACAGCCTCTAATTTTAGGGATGTTTTCTTGAACGATTCAGGACTCATAATGAGCTGGACAAGACCGCTTCTGTCACGCAGTATGACAAATACGACAGATTTTAATTTTCTTATTCTATGAACCCATCCGCTCACTTTAACCACTTGATTCTCTTTTGTTTGTAAGGCTTTAATCATTGTTCTTTTCATTGTGCACCTCCATAAAAACTTGTCTGGTTTCAAGGGGCGTATTATACGCGGTGCCACCCTTTTTCAACTGTCTTCAAAAGTCAGGTTAGGTCCATTAATTACTTCATCCAGTATCCTGCAAAGTCTTTGCAAGCTCGAAAAATAAAAAAACACCCACTCCCATGCAGGAGCGAATGTCTATCCGCGGTACCATCCTAATTGACTTTGAAACAAGTCCTCTTTGGTCCAGATAACGGTGGTTAGCCGGTTTGCACTACTAGACATTCACGCAAACACCTCCTGGATGTCATTCCCAAATATTGTCCACATGGGCTTTCACCAAATCCCACTCGCTAAGGTTTCTCATAAAAGGTACTGTTCCAATCATCGGTTTTAGTTAGTGTAAAGTAAAACTATGGTAATGTCAATATATGAAAGAGAAGAAATATTAAAAATATTCGTCAATTTTAAAGAATGACCCTACAAGCGAGAAAAAATCATGGTAAAATATTACATGAAACCATGACTAGAAGCGTCTGACATGAATTAAAGGGGGAAACAATATGGTTATATCTCAAATTGTTGCCATAGCTAAAAACCACGTTATTGGTAAAGAAAATGATATACCTTGGAGAATACCAGGAGAGCAAAAACGTTTTCGAGATTTGACGATGAACAAAACTGTTATTATGGGGAGGAAAACCTATGAGTCCTTAGGTGGACACTTAAAAGGGCGGGAAATCATCATTATTTCGAAATCATTGACGGAGAATTCAGATGATTATATTGTTTTCAATTCAGTGGATGATGCCCTGGAACACTGTCAAGGACAGGATGAAGTCTTTATTGCGGGTGGCGGACAGCTCTACCACAATACCATTGATAAATGCAAAAGACTTTATGTAACGGAACTAGACCATGCTATAGAGGGGGATATATACTATCCGAACTTCAATAGACAAGCTTATGAAGTGACTTATAAAAAAAGAGTGGATGATGCCAGTATTCCCTATACTTATTATACATATGAAAAACAAGCTAAATTTTGAACAATATAGTGCTTGATCAACCATCAGCCCAGGAATTGATGTATAACAGTAAAAAACTATGATAGAAGACATGATTTGCATTTAGCCAATCAAGGTCTTCATCATAGTCCGTGGTAGAGTTTATTCATCAGTTGCATCTAGGAGTTCATCTACAATTAACTTGAGGACTCTCGTTTCACGATCAATGGACAGTCCCATAGAGTCTTCTTTATCATCCATAACCTTTTGATTATGGGCGATGGCTTCATAGATGTTGACCCAAACAGGTTCAGAACCGTTTTTGATCTCATAGTCTTCGGGGTGGGCTTTACCGAGTTTCCTGTCAGCGCTGCAAACATAAAAATAAGAGAGCATGTGGACAACATCGGATCCTTCATAATAGGAAGGTCTGTACTCTTCATAAGCACCAAAAGCCTCTTTGACTACAATGTTTTGGGCACCAGTTTCTTCAGAAAGCTCTCGAAGCAATCCGTGCATTAGGTCTTCACCTGAATCGACACCGCCACCAGGGAAACTATAGTCGTTGTAACGTTTTGTGTAAATGAGCAGAATATCTTCTCCATCAAGTATTATGCCTCGTGCAGCTGCCCGTTCATAAATAACAGGTTCTTGTATTTTTGCAACAGCTTCATTGGTGTGTTTATGAATCAATCTCATTTATAAGAACTCCAGTCAATCTTGGTGATATACAAAAAAACTACAAATACTTTATATCGTATGAGTCATTTAGAGCATGTGGCAATCCAAATAGAAATTTTGAAAGCACCTAAGAAAATGTATTATTTTAAACAACCATAACATTATAGCAGATTTATGGGCATATAAAAGAGAAATGAGAGAAAAATTTCGGGGAGGGTATTATGGAAAAGAACAAGTCGGTTATCATAAGAAGGCCGCGACATGAAGATGCACAAGCCTTGAAAAAATTATTTGAAGATACCATTGAGTTTGTTTTTGAACTCAATGACATTGACCTTCCAGATCTAAAAGCTGAAGAAATTAGTGGAAAACAAGCATTTCTTATGGAAGATTTGGAGTCAAACGGAGAGAAAAGATACTTTCTCATAGCACTTGTAGAAAACAGAATTGCTGGAATCATAGGCATTGGTCCAAGCAATGAGCTTATTGAAGAAAGCACAAATGGTGCTTTGAATGATGTATTAGAAATTGGACCTGTTTATGTGCATCCCGATTTTCAAAAGCAAGGCATAGGATCAAAACTAATGAATGCCATGTATCTGACCCTGCTGGCTCGAGGTCAGGAGTCATTTTGCCTAGACAGTGGTTACAAAAGTGCTCAGGTCATCTGGACAAAAAAGTTGGGACAAGCATCTTATATAGATATTGACAAATGGGCTGTTGGAAACCACCATATGGTTTGGCACAAGTCCCTAGATGAAATGAATATCACGCTATAAATAATAATAGGGTCCAGACAAAATATAATAGGAGGGAATGAAATGACACGTGTTTTGATAGCCTATGCGAGTAAGCAAGGTTCGACAAAAGAAGTTGCGGAATTTATGACTGAGACACTTAAGAAAGAGGACTTTGATGTAGATGTAAAAAATGTGGATGCCATTGCAAATGTTAATGACTATGACTGTGTTGTTATAGGGGCACCCATAAACGGAATGAAGTGGGTTGATGATGCTGTTAACTTTATAGGCATACACCAAATGGATCTTCAGGATAAGAAAACAGCTTATTTCTCCCTATCCTATACAGCTGTTTTGGGTCGTAAAATGTGGAGAAAGCAAATCAATAAGGCTTTTGATGCGGTAAGTAAACAAGTGCCTCCTGTTAAAACGGGTGTTTTTGGAGGTAAAGTTGATGGAGAACTTCCAGGGGTTCTGAGATTTGTGTTCGGTGTTCCTAAGGGAACGCCTAGTGACCAAAGAGACTGGGTGCAAATAGAGAACTGGACGAAAGAGCTTGCCGGTAAGTTTAAGGAAGGGTAGAAAGCTGATTAGAAGACAAAAAATAGAAGAAACTTTACGATCAAAAATAATGATCGAAACAAGAATAAAGAGCACTGGCCATGGCCAGTGCTCTTTTTATAGGAGTAGAATATCCACTCACTGCATCCCATACTGGAGTCTATGGGTTGGGGGCTATACGAATAAGTTCATAAAACCAGTGATGATAGCGGCATTAAAGAAGTCAATAAACAGACTGCCCACAAGCGGTAGAATGAAGAATGCCGCAGGAGCCACTTCGTACTTTTGTGTAAGGGCACTCATATTTGCCATGGCATTTGGTGTTGCACCCATACCAAAACCGCAGTGACCACATGCCATAACAGCAGCCTCGTAGTCACGACCCATAACATTGAATGTTACAAAGTATGCAAACAGACCCATTAAAGTGACTTGAGCAACAAGCATAACAAGCATTGGACCTGCAAGGTCAGCAAGCTGCCATAACTTTAGACTCATAAGTGCCATGGCTAGGAAAATTGAAAGGGATGTTTCACCGATCACATCAATTTCCAAGCTGTTGATTTTAAAGTTTGATGAAGCGTCAGAAATGTTTCTAATAATAGCTGCAGCAAACATGGCACCAATATACGGTGGGAATGTCATACCTGTCTTTGAAAGCAGGGCAGAAACAATAGTACCAAGCCCCATTGCCACAATAATTTGACAAGCTGCACCTAGAAATCTACTGGAACTCACAAGGTTAACTTCTTCTGTCTCATTTTGAGCATCCGAAACCTGTGAAGACGTTTTCTTAGACAATAAATCGTGTTTTTCAATAAGTTTTTTGCCAAGAGGTCCACCAATAAGGGAACCGGCAATAAGACCAAAAGTTGCAGAAGCCATAGCAACAGCATTTGCACCCGTTGCACCAGCGTTTTCAAAAACAGGTGCGTAGGCACCAGATGTGCCATGTCCGCCTGTCATTGGAACTGACCCAGTAGAGAGTCCGATGAGTGGGTTAATGCCAAATACCTTAGCGAAACCAACACCGACAACATTTTGCATACAGACTAGAACAATTGCAAGTATGAGGAAAATCATTACCTGCTTACCGCCCTTTTTAAGAAGCTTGAAGCTTGCAGTGAAGCCCACTGTTGTAAAGAAAGCAGTCATAAACACTTTTTGTAGTGTTGTATCAAATTGGAATTCAAGGACACCCGTTTGTTTCATAACAAGGGTGAAGAGTGCAAAGATAATCCCCCCGATTACCGGTGCAGGAATACAGAATCGTTCCAGAAAAGACACGCGTTTTCTAATAGCTTGACCCGCCATTAGGATAACAACCGCCAGTGCCATAGACTGAATCATGTCTAGAGTCAAAGTCATATGTAACATCCCCTTCTTTAATTAAACGTAAAATGATTGAATAATTCGTAATCATTATATGGGGGTGCTACAGAATTCGACGACATTCGACGAAAAATCATAGAAAACGTTTTCAAATAATTTCTGAAAAATGATGTATTTAATATTTTAGCTTGCTCATCATGCCTTCAATAAAGCGTTTGACACTGATTTTTCCTCTTATGGTTGATTCATTCTCAATGTATCGAATCTCTTGCTTTATCTGCCCAAGATCGAATAGAACCGTTGCGTAGTCAGTGAACTTGAGGTTGTCAAAATCCTCTCGCCCCATTTCGGCTAGGGTGGTCATGGCCTTTAAAATGATTCGTCTGATACGTTGCTCAATAGAACGGGAATTGACATAGTCCCTACCAGCACTTGCTTTTTCCTCTGAAAGGCTATTGTATAAATCTTGCAGCTTGTAGCTTGCTGTCGGATTTGTTTTTCGAAGTTTTAATATTTTCATGATAATGGCCCTTAAATCTTCTGTGCCACTGTCACTGATAATGCCCAAATCTGAAAAAATCTGATCAAGCTGTGAACTAAGTGAGGGTTTATCTGATGGAGCTTGTGCCAATGCATTGCCTGATTCCATGCCAGGCATGCCAATCACCGTGCTCTTTATGAGTTGAAAAGACCTTTCAAGGTCTAAGGTGCTTGAAACGGTTCGAATAACACTAATGGCCTCAATGGCATTAATGGGTTTTCCAAGAAAAAACACACAGCCTGCTTCGTAGGCTTTTGAAATCATATATTGGTCTTCCACCTGAGAGATCATAATGAATTTGCCCTTGAATCCATTTTCCAAAGACGTCTTGACGATATTAATTCCATCCTTACCAGGCAGCAGAAGATCAACAACCACGATGTCGGGATTATAGAACTGTATTTCATCAACAGCGTGTATGCCATCTTCCAGCTCTCCAACCACAGTGCCTAGTTTACTGGATTCAATCAGCTCAATGATCATTTTTCGAATGACAATATCATCATCTATGACTAGTATTTTTTTCATGGCTTAATGACCTCCTATAATATTTTGTCTTAGTCAAGGGGCAGAGTCACTTGAATTTTTGTTCCTCTGTCCTTTTCTGATTCCACTTGGATGTCTCCGGACATTTCTTCCACTAAGTTTTTCACATGGGACAGACCAATACCGGTGCTGGCCTTACCTGTTTTTGAATCATACTTGGTTGTGAAACCAGGGTTGAATATGACTTCTTCAAGACCCTTTGATATGCCGCTTCCGTCATCAATTACGGCCAGTCTTAAACACTTTTCGTCAACATGGGCCTGGACTTGAATATGACCTATAGCATGAGATGCGGAAATACTATTATCTATGAGATTGTTTAAAATAGTGAATATATTCAGATAGCGGTTGACCATATGATCCCCATTTTGGTCAAGTGTCAGTCGTATATTCTTGTCAGACTTGGTGATGCTTTTTTCAGAGCTTGATTTCACAATGGTTAAGATTTCAGTCAAGGTTAATGCATCAATATTCTCAAGCTTATAGATGAAATCATCAAATCCTGATAAGACACGCAAGTAGTCCTTTTTTATTTCGTGGATTTCTCGGGCGATTTCGAGGGCGTCACCTTTTAGATGTAAATCGTCTGGGAGTTCATCATAAAGTTTGTAGGACTGGCGCATGACAGACTCGATTTGATCAGCTGATTTTCTTAAGTAGAACAGTTCTGTTTCAACATCAGCGGCCAGTGTTGTCAGTTGTATGTATCGCTTTTGATGTTCCTGCTTTTGAATAAACAAGCTTTGCCTTTCCCATAAGGCGTAAAGGATATAGGCTATTAGGGCTCTTAGAATCCCTGCAAGTATTACGATTTGAAGGAGCTGGGCATTCATATCACTTCGAAGAAGAGCTTCTGTGCTGTTGCTTAGGGCATCAATAATGGCCATTACAGATATGCTCATAAAGACCTTGCGCCTGTGTTTTCTTAGATTTATCAATAAATGAAGGGCAGCGAAGCAGCCATAATATACGATGGCTGGCCTGACAAATGCCATAGCCTGAATGGGGGATTGTGAAAATACGACCACTTGTGTGATGTAGCGCTCAAGGCCTATTAATATGCCCGCAAGGGCTGTTAATGAGGGCAAGTTGACATCGTCTCGAACAAGAGCCACAAGGTGTATGAGCACAATTCCAAGAGAAATTCGCAATGTGCCTCCCATTGGGTAAAAGTGGATCTCGCTAAATAGAGCCACCATTAGAGCTAGGGGTGTGTACTTTTTAAAAAAGTTTTGCATAATTGTCTCCCTTTAATCTAATCTACACTTGCTGACTAGGGTACTAGTCATATGCAAATGCAAAACATATTATATGCCTCTCATTGAATATTGTCTAGTTTTACTTGTGTTCATGAAAACGTAATTTAGGTCATATGTCTCAAAGCTCATGGGAATAATAGAAGGAAATGGGTATGATAATGAAGAACATATGCTCAGGAGGTTTTTACGATGTTCAAAAAACCATATTTAAAGAATGGACTAATTTTATTCATATTACTTTTTATTTCTATACACGCTACAGGTCAGTATATGACATATGGAAGCGAAACCTTATACTGGCTTAATGAGAATGAGCGGGAATGGCTGAGTGCCCATCCAGTGATTCGCTATGCCTATGATCCTAAATATCCTCCCTTTGAGTTTCGTGACGAAAATGGACAGGCGCAGGGGATTAGCATAGAAGTTATAGAAAAGATTGAAGGAAAACTTGGGGTAGAAATTGAGGTACAATACGTTGGCAAATGGGACAAGGTTATGGAGAGCCTCATCGACGGGGATATTGACATGATTTCAGCGACCCCGACTGAGGATCGGGTCAAGCATATGTCTTTTTCCACAGCTTATCTGTCTATTCCAACGGGGATCATTATAAGAGAAGGCAATACAGATATTGATAGCATGAATGATCTAAATGGCAAATATATATCGACCGTCAGGGGCTGGTTTTGGAACGAAGTGCTATCTCAAAAACATCCAGAGATTCAGCTCAAGGTATACGAGACAGTAGAAGATGCTCTCAATGCAGTTCTTTATGGTGATGTGGATGCGACAATACAAGATTTTGGTACGGCTTCATACCATATATCAAAATACAAGATCAGTAACCTAAAGGTTGTGTCAAAGTATGACATGCCTCAAGAAATTGCCTTTGCAGTTCGGGAAGACTATGAACCACTTATTCCTATACTCAACAAACTTATACCAAGAATTGCTGAGGAAACAGAGGCCATCAATGGAAACTGGATTAAATTGAAGTACGATGAAATCACCGACAATACCAACTTAATTAGAATGCTTATAGTCATTTTAATAACATTGATTCTTGTCCTTTTATGGACCATCTCTCTGAGGTTGCAAGTTCGTCGAAAGACGAAGGAACTGCAAAGTGAACTGAAAAATTCAGAGAAGATGAAAAGTGAAATAGAATCAGTTAATTCCAAGCTCCTTCAATCAGAGAAGGAAATACGAGCCATACTCGATGCAGACCCCAGTTCAATCTTTGTAAAGGATAGGCAGGGACGTTTTAAAATGGCAAATAGGGCCGCAGCTAAAACACTTGGAGTGAGTGTTGAAGATATGATTGGTAAGACCATGGAAGATTTTAAAGAAAGAACGGATGATGAAAGTCTAAAGGCCATGAGAGATGCTGAAGAAAAGCTGTTCAGCGGTCAAAATGACTCGGAAGTCTACATGGTGTGGTTGAATGACGGTTTGGGCAATGCATTTGTTCACAGTGTCAAGAAAATCCCTATAATCAATGAAGATGGTACAATTGACTATTTGTTAAGCGTTGCGTCAGATGTCACTGAGCTGCAAAATAAAAACGAGGCCTTAAAACAGTCTCTTGAGAACTTAAAAAAGGCAAGAGGGCAGTTATTAGAACAAGAAAAATGGGCGGCGATTGGTGCCTTTGTTGCAGGGATAGCCCATGATGTCAATTCGCCTCTTGGGTCATCCATAACCATAACCTCCCATGCAAAACGCATGCTTGAAACCTCTAAAGTGGCCCTTGAAAGCGGGACTTTAAAACGGTCTCAATTGGTAGAATTTTATGACGATATGGAAGAAAGTATTAGTATGCTGGAAAATCACCTTGAACATGCTGCGGGTCTTATTCAGAACTTCAAGTCCGTTTCTGTGCATCAAATAAGCGAAGTTGACGAAGAATTTGATTTATGCGAGTATTTAAGCCGAATTGCCTTGGGCATGAAATATGAGTGCAAGCTAAAAGGTGTTCTTGTTACCGTATCCTGTAAAGATGTCATTCCATTTAAAGGGGCACCAGGATTCATTTCTCAGATTATGACCAATCTGATTAACAACTCCCTGATCCATGGCTATGATGAGGGGGGGCGGTGTCATAGATATTGCTACACGAGAGGTAGCGGGTGGTGTGGAAATTATTTATCAGGACGATGGAAAAGGCATGAGTCAAGAAATTGCGGACAAGATTTTCACTCCGTTTTTTACCACAAAGCAGGGAGAAGGTGGCAGTGGTCTGGGCATGCATATCGTTCATACCCTGGTGACAGAGAAATTTGGAGGCACAATCGAAGTGGGACCTAATGCTGGAAAAGGGGTTAGATTTAATATATTCCTTCCCAAAATCAAAGAAGAAGACAGTATAAATGCTTAGAAAATCCAGCGCATATTATATGACTTTAAAGGGGATTTTGTATGTTAAAGAGAATGGGGTTTGCTCTGATACTCTTTATCCTTGTTGCAGTGAGCCTTGCTTGTGGCATGGATAAAAGTGATGAAAAGAAAAATGAAGACTTTCAAAATGATCCTCAGACTGAAACCGAAAGGTTTTCAAAACCATCTGGGGTTGAAGAAATTGAGGTTGGATTCGTTGTGTCAACCCTACTCAATCCTTTTTTTGTATCTCTGAAAGATGGCGTCGTTGAAGAGGCCCATGATTACGGAATAGCTCTAAGGGTTCTTGATTCAAGGGATAGTTCTGAAACGGAAAGGGCCAACATGGACAAGTTGATTGAAGATGAAGTGGATGCAATTCTCTTAAATCCAACAGATCCAGAGGCTTCAGTAGAATTGATTGAAAAAGCTTTTAACTTGGGCATTCCTGTCTTTACCCTGGACCGACAAGTGGATTCGGATATGGTCCTAATGCATATTGCTTCTGACAACCGTTCAGGCGGCTATCTGGCTGGAGAGTTTATAGTTGATACATTGGGCGGACAGGGCAAGGTTGTTGTCTTACAAGGCTTAAAGGGCGCTTCTGTGGATAGGGAAAGAGGTCGAGGTTTTGAATTGGCACTCCAGGGGTCAGATGTAGAAATTATTGAAAAGAGGCGTGCCGACTTTGACAGAGGCATGGCTCAAAATGAAATGGAGAACTTGCTGGAAACCTATAATGATATTGACGCTGTTTTTGCCCATAATGACGAAATGGCTCTAGGGGCTCTCAAGGCGGCGACACTAGCGGGGCGGGAGCTTGTAATTGTTGGATTTGATGGGGCTGACGATGCCATAATCGCTGTTCAGGATGGTAGTCTTGACGCAACTGTGGCCCAGCAACCAGAGAAAATTGGCCGTGTGGGCATCCAAGCTGTTATGAAGTTTCTAACCCAAGATTCATTTATTGAAGAGGTGCCTGTTCCACTAAAACTTATTACAAACACAGAGTGATCAGCCTTAAAAATGGCCAAACAAAATAACAGCTTTCATTTAGAACCGCTTGTGCTGATCTAAATGAAGGCTGTTTTTTATACAAATTCTTTTCGTATAAATGGACTCATCTATAGGTCGAGTCACTTGGCGCTATAGATGCCTATGTGCTGGGCTGTTGCAATGATGTGACCGCTAATTTGACTCATTAAGTCTTCCTTTGTCATATTAAGGTGGCCCTTTATTACTGTGTCCAGGGCATAGAGTGTGAAGAAATATCTATGTGTCCCTGAACTTGGGCATGGTCCACTGTATCCAATATCCCGGTAGTCAGTCATGCCTTGACTAGATCCATCACTAAACTCATATGTTTTCGGGCAGGCTTCGTCTATAGACCGTTTTAATGGGTCGATATTGTAGTAAACCCAGTGAATCCAGCCATATGGGGCATCTGGGTCGTCGGCAATAAGAACAAGGGACTGGGTCTTTTCAGGTGGTTCTGTCCACTGGAGTGGGGGAGAAATATTTTTGCCGTGGCAAGTATATTTGATGGGAATGCTTTGACCGTGATCAAAGGCACTTGATTTTAATGTAAAAGTCATACTCGGGCTCCTTTCCTTGCATTATCATACTTTAAATTTACCCCTATTACGTCATATATATCTAAAACATTTGCATTATTATCAGTTTAGACAAGTGATAGAGTTTGGAAGATGTTGCGTATTGACGATGCTGGTGGGTTTGGGATTCATATTGTTTCAAATATGTCAAAAGAAGACCAATATATATGATTAAAATGGGTAAAATATCAATATATTGTTGCCTTATGTCTATAAGTAAGATGAAAAATTACAGAAATGGCTTATGAAAAGGGTGGCCACTATGAATACAGATAAAATTAAAACAGTAACCATACTCATTATTACATTATCCTTCATTGGCATGCTCGCTTTATGGATATCATCATCAGTGGTATAAAACCAGACTCTAGGGGAGTGAATCTATGGACATTAATACGCTGAAAAAAATTGGTCAAGTCACTGAGTTTAAAAAAGGTGAAACCATTATATATCAGGGACTATATGGTGATGAAATGTACTTGATTTTAAAGGGGTCTGTGGAGGTGTTTGTGCTCAATCCATTCGATGGATCTGAAGCCCATGTAGCAGAACTGGGGGCTGGAGATGTGTTTGGAGAAATGAGCATTTTCCAAGGTGGCAAGAGAAGTGCCACCATAAGAGCCCTTGAAGCCTGTACGATGTTCAGAATCACCAAGGATGGCTTGGATAAATACATTAAAATAGATCCATCTATGGCAGTCAAATTAATGAAGACCATTGCCAAAAGACTTGTGGAGGCAGAGAGTTACATCAGTGAGTTTAAGAGTTAGAAGAAGCGAATTCTATTGAGATGACTGTTCAAAGGCAACTTAATTTGGAGGCATACCATGATCAAAGATTATACAGACCCGTTTTATACAATAGAATATGAGGAAGAAGATATAATATACAACGTGGGTGAAGACAGTGCGTGTATGTATGCTGTGGTGCAGGGGCGGGTGAGCTTGTTTAAAAGAACACAAGATGGAGACATTCAGATAAAAAGTATTGGGCCAGGCGCATACTTTGGGGCTGTGTCATATTTAGGGGAAGTGCCTAGGCGTTACAAGGCTGTTGCAACACAGTATACGAAGGTGCAAAGACTTTTTGAAGACAATTTAGAAAGCTACATAATGAACAATTCTCAAAGTGTAGTCGTCTTAATGGATGATTTAAGTTCTCGCCTGGTCAAGGCGGATAAGAGTCTTGGACAAATTGGTGGGATTGATCGGTGTGTGGAAGGGGATGCGTGGTTTGAGAAGAATCAAGAGGGTCAAAGCGGGCCTATAAAACCATCTGCATATGTCATTGAGGCTCGAAATGATATCAGCCACCACCTCTACCCAAAGGGACATAAACATTACAATGTGCCCCTTGATGCTGAACATGAAGACATGCTCTTTGATAAAAATGTGGTTTGTCCTGTCTGCGAAAAGGATTTTACCCTGTATCAATTAAGGACATCAAAGTTCAAATTGGTGGAGTTAAAGCGAGATATGAGGCAGGTTTTTGAGGGTGTGGATGAAATTTGGTACAACATATGGACCTGTCCCCATTGTAAATATTCCAACTTCCACTACGATTTTCCTCGAATGAAGGCTGTGAATAAAGAGAAACTTCTTCAAGAAATGCCAGACAAGCTGGCAGGTTTTCATTTGCCTGAAACCCTAAAAACATCCTATAATGAAGTTTTTGACAGTTATTATTTGGCCATGGCATGCAAGGACATTGTCGGTGGAACGGCTTATGAATACGGACGGCTATGGCTTCATCTTGCCTGGATGTACAGCGATGTTGAAGATGATGAAATGTTTAACTTTGCCTATGAAAAGGCCCGCGAGTTCTATGCCAAAGGTTGGTTCACTGAAAGGGTTCAACTCACTCCAGAAGGCGAACAGAAGCTAGCGGTTCTCATTTCTGAAATGCATGTTCATGCTGGTATGCTTGATGATGCGAAGAAATTCGTTTTTGAAGCCATACAAATGAAAAATGGCAGCAAAGCCATGACAGAAAAAGCACGGGATAGACTGGCTGAAATTAAGGAAATGATCATAAAGGAAAGAAGAGAATCTGCCGAGTCTGATGGAGACCATGAAGATTCTTAGATGAATATACAAGACGAAGCGTTTGGAATTATTCCAAACGCTTTTCATATTATTTGGAATAAATGTGATTGTAATCAGACCTGGATTCCATTAACATATATGCAAGGTGAGGCCAAGTTTTTAATGGGCCATGTTTTGGAGGGGAATGATATGGAAAAAGAGAATAAAAAAATGATTGCGGCAGATTTCGCACTGCTTATTGTCGCTGTCATTTGGGGTACGGGTTTTATAGTGACAAAGAATATTTTGTCAGGGGTGACACCGCTTTATATGGTGGCTTTTCGATTTGCTGTGGCCACACTTATAATGCTTGTAATATCCTTTAATAAAATAAAGTCGATACAGATACAAGACCTGAAAGCGGGTTTGATCGTAGGTTTTATGCTTTTTATGGGATTTGCCACACAAACCATTGGCATACAGTACACAACGGCTGGTAAATCAGCATTCTTAACAGGCACAAATGTGGTTATGGTGCCTTTTATAGTTTGGTTTATTCACAAGAAAAGACCTGATATTTATGCTATAACTGCGGCGGTCCTTTGCTTTATAGGTGTGAGTTTATTGACGACTGGAGAACAGTTAGGAGCGCTTAAGGCGGGAGACTTGTGGGCCCTTTCCTGCGCACTCTTTTTCGCCCTTCACATTATAAGCACAAGCATATATGTTAAAAAAACAAGCCCTGCACTATTAACATTTTTGCAGTTTGCCTTTGTAACAATTTTTGCATTTATTACAGCTTTTGCTGTTGAAGGTCCTATTTATACACCGAACTCCAGCGCCATGCTGGGTGTTCTTTATCTTGGAATTTTTAGCACCTGTGCAGCCTTTTTGATTCAGACAACAGCTCAAAAGTACACAACAGCGACCCATGCAGCTATAATACTCAGCATGGAATCCATGTTTGGAACAGTGCTTGGCATTGTCCTTCTCAATGAGCCTTTTACCTTGTTAATGGGACTTGGGTGTGGCGTCATACTTATAGCCATTATAACCGCAGAAACCGGCTGGTCCTTTCTTAGAAAAAACAAGGGCAGGCCCCTAGCTGATGAAGCAACCTAATAGAGTGAACAGATCAGTTGTAAGACTGAGTATAAACAAGAAAGCTAGCAAGGTCTCTCATTTGAGACTTGCTAGCTTTTATTTGTACTTATTCTTTTATAATAGAATAAACTTTATTTCATTCAGGTACTTCAAAATTATAGATACCTTAGTGTTGCTTTTTAGCTTTGCCGTTGTAACGTGGCTTGTTGCTTCCGCCCTTATTGTATGAACGGTTCTTTGATCCATAAGAAGATTTACTTCTTGATCCACCCTTACTGCCACCGCTGAAAGGTCGAGCTTTTTCAAATCTCAGCTCTAGCTTTTTACCAGTGGAGTGTGTTTTACCATGTAGGGCTTCAATGATCTTATCAGCTGTGTTCTTATCCATGTCAAGGTATGTCACATTGTCACGCATGCGGATGTTTCCGATTGCGTGTTTACGAATACCTGACTTAGAAGAAATAAGGTGAAGCAGATCACGAACTTGTACCTTGTCATCACGACCTAAGTTCATACGAAGTGAATCAGAACGTTTGCGACCTTCACTGCTGCCACCGCCGCCTTTGCCAGTTCTCTTTGTCGGAACGTGAGAACGGAAGCTGAAATCATGCTCTGTTCCTTTTTCAAGTGACAGATTCATATCAATGATTGCCCCAGCAATTTGGCGTGCGCTGAATCCGCCGTCTTCTAGTTTGTTGATAATTTTAAGAGCATGATCACTCATACCTTCATCACCAATAACCATAGCTTCTTCAACATACTTGTCCACTCGAGAAGAATTTACTTCTCCAACAGAAGGTAGGGTAGACTCTTCAATTTGTTCCTTTGTGTAGTGCATAATCTCTGTTAGGAAATTAATATCTTCACGGCTTACAATAGTTGAAGCCTCTCCTGTACGACCAGCACGGCCTGTACGACCGATTCTGTGAACGTAGTTTTCAGGATGTGTTGGAACATCATAGTTATAAACAGCGTCAACACCATCAATATCAAGACCTCTGGCCGCAACATCCGTTGCGATTAGAAGGTTAAGGTGTCCAGCATTAAATCGCTTGATTGTTTCAAGACGTTGTGCTTGCGGAATATCACCATGAATTTTATCAGAAACGACATTTTTCTTTTGGAATGCTTCTGAAAGCTGATCAACACCGCGCTTTGTATTACAGAAAATAAGCGCTTGTTTCGGTGTCTGGAAATCGATCAGACGAAGTAGAGCATCGATTTTATGTCTTCTTTTAATAAGGTAGTATTTCTGTTTGATGTTCGTGTTTGTCATATTCTTGCGTGCAATGTGAATGCGTTGAGGGTTTTGCGTATATTTCTTAGCTAAATACTCAACTGTTTTTGGCATTGTTGCAGAGAATAGAAGCGTTTGTCTTTCTTCTGGAAGATAGGAAAGAATAGCTTCAAGTTCGTCTTTGAATCCCATTTTTAGCATTTCATCTGCTTCATCAAGAATAAGAGTCTTAAGGTTCTCAGCTTTGATGTTTTTTCTGTCAAAGTGATCTTTTGTACGACCAGGTGTACCGACAACAACTTGTGCACCGCGCTTAAGTTTTCTAATTTGGTGGTAAATTGGCTCGCCACCGTACACTGGAACGACATTTAAGTTTCTCATACCAACAGCCAGAGCAGAAATCGCTTCTGAAACCTGTACAGCCAGTTCACGTGTTGGACATAGAATTAATGCCTGAAGAGAACGATCCGTCTCATCAATGTTCTCAAGCATTGGAATTGAAAAAGCAGCAGTCTTTCCTGTACCTGTTTGTGATTGGGCGATTATATCATGGCCCTCTTTACATAGTGGAATTGATTGTGCTTGAATCTCAGTTGGTTCAGTGAATCCGCATTTCTCGATGCCGTGAAAAACAGCATCTGATAGTTCATATTTTGTAAAACCCATAAAAATCCTTTCTTCATTACATGCCAAATTCAGTCTCAGCTTGTAAATGGATAAAAGGAATAAAGCCAGACTAAATTTAACACCTGTAGTTTGCTAACTAATCAAGTATATGTGATATTCTATACTTTTGCAAGGTAAAGTTCGCTAAAATATTGATATTTAAGACTTTTTCTCCTGTGTTTGTCCCTAAAACTCCGGGAAAACGTTTATTATTTTTTATTTTCCATTTAAAATATTCGTAATGTCACAGGTCAACATATTTAAAGTTTTTTGTACCGCTTGATCGGTATACTAAAAAAATAGAGTTATTCAACAAAAATTGTAGAACCTGAAGGGTGGACTATGTATAATATAAGAAGAGAGTCAGTAAATACATAATTAAATTGCGGGCAAACCAAGGGAGGCTAATTATAATGAAAGAATTTGTATTAGTGATTAATCCAGGATCAACATCAACGAAGGTGGCACTATTTAAAGACGAGGAAAATGTGATCCAAAAGAACCTGAGTCACTCAACAGATGAACTGGATAAGTTTGATAAGATCACAGATCAGTTTGAATATAGAAAAGATATTATTATTGATTGGATGAAGTCAGAGGGCTATGATGTCAACCAGCTAAAGTCAGTTGTTGGTCGAGGTGGACTTTTAAAGCCAATGCCATCCGGCACATATGAAGTGACACAGGCTCTAATAGAAGATTTAAAGGTGGGTGTGCAAGGCGAGCACGCATCCAATCTCGGAGGCATTATTGCAAAAAGCATTGCCGATGAAGCTGGGGCCCCATCATATATTGTAGACCCTGTGGCTGTGGATGAATTTGAAGATGTGGCGAGAATTTCAGGTATGCCTGAAATCAAAAGACGCTCACTTCTACATGCCCTTAATATTAGAGCGATCGCCCACCGTGTTGCAAAAGAGAAGAACTGCCACATCAATGACTTAAACTTAGTTGTTGCCCATCTAGGTGGCGGTATTTCAGTTGTGCCAATGCAAAATGGAAAAATGATCGATGCAAATAATGCCAATGAAATGGGACCCTTCTCGCCTGAGAGAGCAGGGGGTCTGCCATCAGGTGACCTAGCTAAAATGTGTTTTTCGGGAGAATATACATTTAAGGAACTAAAAACAAAAATGAGGGGCAAGGGCGGTTTGGTGGCTTACCTTGGAACCAATGATGCAAGAGAAGTGCTCAAGCGCATTGAAGCAGGAGACAAAGAAGCCAAACTTGTCTTTGATGCAATGGGCTACCAAATTTCAAAAGAAATTGGCGGTATGGCCACTGTTCTTAAGGGCAAAGTGGATGCAGTTGTTTTAACAGGTGGCGTGGCGTATTCAAAATACCTTACGGACTACATTGAGGCGCAAGTGGGCTTTATTGCACCGGTTATAGTAAAACCAGGCGAAGATGAAATGATAGCTCTTAATGAAGGGGTTATGCGTGTGCAAGCTGGGGAAGAACCTGCAAAAATCTACGAAAATGAAGTGAAATAGGGTATGAATCAAAAATAAGCCTTTTAATCTTTATACTCACAATATAATAGCAATCAGGCGCTTAGCAGTACTAAAAACTGCTCCAAGGAGACTTTATACATAGTCGAATTGGGGCAGTTTTTATTTTTTTTCATGGCTATAGGCTTTATCTGAGCAAGAATTATGTTATAATGTGCGATGTACGAATGATTATAAATGTATTGGTTAAAACGTTCGGAATAACCAAATCCCATTTGGAGGAAATCTTATGCTCGATATGAAGAAATACGTCGCTCCAGAGTCATTAGAAGAAGCTTGGAATATTTATAGTATGAGTCCAAGCAATACCATCCTCGGAGGATGTGCTTTTTTAAGACTCGGTAAGAAGAAAATCGGAACAGGTATAGATTTATGCAATCTAGACCTTGAATATATTAAAGATCATGAGACCTTTATAGAAATTGGTTCCATGACCAAGTTACGTGGTATTGAAACCAGTTCACTTATTAAATCTCATTTTGGTAATGCGCTTTCAAAAAGCGTTAGAGACATAGTGGGTGTTTCCTTTAGAAACACAGCAACCCTTGGGGGCTCCGTTTATGGTCGCTATGGATTTTCAGACATACTAACAGCCCTGCTGGCCATAGGGGCGGAAGTAGACCTGTATAAGGGGGGGCATATGACTTTGGAAAGATTCCTAAGTGCGCCACCTAAATTTGATATACTTGTGGCCATTCGCTTGCCAAAAGACAGTCAATCGCGCTGTCATTATGAAGCCTTCCGACAATCAAAAGGGGATTTTCCTATACTAAACGCCAGTGCCTTTCGCAGTCGAAATAGGATCACTATAACTGTGGGTGCCAGACCCCAGCGCTGTGAAATTGCTACAAGAGCCAGTGAATATTTAAATACAGCAATAAATAATAATGAGACGATAAATGAAGACGTTATCAAGCACACAGCAAAGATAGCAAGCCAGGAGCTGGTATTTGGAAGTAATATGAGAGCCAGTGCAGACTACAGAAAACATCTGTGTCAAGTTTTAGTGAGTCGATGTATAAAAGAGGTGACACATGGAAATTAATGTGATTGTCAACGGAGAAACACGAACATTCGATGCTGAACCAGGTCAGAACCTGGTATCAGTTTTAAGAGAAAATGGATATACAGAAGTTAGAACAGGTTGTGATACGGGGTCTTGTGGCCTTTGCACCGTCTGGATAGATGGAAAACCAACACTTTCCTGCTCGACCCTAGCCATGCGTGTAAATGGTAAAAAAATCACAACAATAAAAGGGGTCGGAAAAATGGGGCAAGCCTTGGCAGAGCACCTTATAGCTGAAGGCGCAGACCAATGTGGATACTGCAGTCCGGGCTTTATACTGACTGTTTTAGCTATGAAAAATGAACTTAAGAATCCCACTGAAGAAGACGTTAAGCATTACTTAAATGGAAATCTATGTCGTTGTACAGGTTACGAGGGACAAACCCGTGCCATTATGAAGTGGCTAGTGAGTCAAGAGTAAAGGAGACTTTCAATGTGCTATATAGGTAAATCAGTTGAAAAAATTGATGGTCTTGCCATAACAACAGGCCAAGCGGTTTATACGGATGATCGTGATCTAAAAGACCATCTTTATGTACATATTGTTCGGAGTCCCCATGCTTATGCCAAGATTTTATCAGTCAATACAGATAAAGCTATGCTTGTAAAAGGTGTGGAAATTATACTTACCCATAGAGATGTGCCAAAGACTCGCTTCACGATTGCAGGACAGTCGTATCCTGAGCCATCTCCATACGATAGACGGATTCTCGATGAGTATGTACGCTATGTGGGTGACGCTGTTGCCATCATAGCTGCAAAAGACGAATCTGCTGCAAAAAAGGCTGAAAGGCTATTGGAGATTGATTACCAAGTCTATTCATCGGTGATCAATGCCACAGAAGCCATCGGGCATGAAACCATCATCCACAAAGAAGAGGATCTTTTCACCCACTTTGATTTTGGATGTGATCGGAAGAAAAATTTAGCAGGCACTTATGAAACAGGCTATGGAGACATGGAAAAGGCCCTTCATAAATGCGATGTTGTTATTGAGGGCACATATAACACGCAAGCCCAGGCCCATGCCATGATGGAAACCTATAGGAGTACCAGTCATTTAGACCCGTCAGGTAAATTGGTTATTGTAACGGCGACACAAATTCCATTTCACGTTCGTAGGATCAGTGCTCTTGCCCTGGGGATGGATGAAGAAAACATACAGGTTATAAAACCGAGAATCGGTGGCGGTTTTGGTGGCAAGCAGACCATGGCAACAGAACTTTATGCAGCCATTGTAACCCTCAAAACCGGACAGCTAGCACGGGTGATGTATAACAGAAAAGAAACATTCGCCATGTCCAGCAGTCGACACGCCTTTCAAGTGAAAATAAAACTTGGAGCCACGGCAGATGGCATTATAAAGGCTGTGGATATGAAGGCCCTGTCGGATACAGGTGCATATGGGGAACACGCCTGGACCGTTCTAATGGTTGCAGGGCACAAGTCCTTGCCGCTTTACAACAAGGCTGATGCTGCGCGTTATAGGGGGCAGGTGGTTTATACCAATAAAATGCCTGCCGGCGCCCTTAGGGGATACGGCGTAACGCAGGCGATTTTTGCTATGGAATCGGCCCTAAGTGAACTAGCTGATAAACTGGGCATGGACCCAGCTGAACTGAGGTTGAAAAACGTCATAAATGAAGGGGAGCAAAACCCTATTCTTGAAGGATCAACAGAAGAAAATCCGGGAACATTGAATTCGTGCACCTTAAGTCGGTGCATAGAGGTGGGACAAGACCTTATTGGCTGGAGAGAAAAATATCCAAGACGGATGGTTGGATCTTCAAAAGTGCGTGGTGTGGGTATGGCCATTACCATGCAAGGGTCTGGTATTGCCGCTGTGGATAGTGCACAGGCAGACATCGTGCTCGAAAAAAATGGAAGATACACCCTAAAAATCGGAGCCACAGATATGGGCACGGGCTGTGACACCATTTTACTGCAAATGGCGGCTCATGCCCTGGGTCAAGATATTTCAAATTTCGACTTAATCACGGGAGATACTGATGCCATGCCTTATGATACAGGGTCCTACGCTTCGAGCACGACTTATGTTACAGGCAATGCTGTCCTAAGGGCAGCAGAAGACTTAAAAAAGAAAATGGCCTCGGGACAAGAGAAACCAGTTGTTGGGACGGGACAATACAGCGGTGACACGAGTCCACCTCCATTTATTGCGGGATTTGCAGAGGTAGAAGTGGATACTGAGACTGGACAAGTGGAACTCTTAGATTATGTGGCTGCTGTAGATTGCGGCACTGTAATAAACCATAATCTTGCTAAGATTCAGGTTGAGGGAGGCATTGTTCAAGGCATAGGAATGGCTCTATTTGAGGATGTGCGTTATACCCGTGATGGACATATGATGACAGATACATTTATGCAGTATAAGGTGCCGACACGAAGAGATATAAATGGCCTTCAGGTTAAGTTTGTTCCAAGCTATGAACCTAGTGGTCCAAAGGGAGCAAAATCCATTGGTGAAGTCGTTATAAATACACCGCCACCGGCCATTGCAAATGCTATCGCCAATGCGACTGGTGTGCGGGTCAAGTCCCTTCCTATACGACCAGAAGATATTTGCATGGGTATTTTAAACCGTGGGTCTCATGAGGAAATTAGTCTTATTCCAGACTTTGTTCGTGAGATGACAAGGGGATAAAAATGTTGCTTAGACAACATTATTTTCCATCTGATTGAGATATAATAAATATTAATTTAACCACTTTCCAAACGACAATAAAGACTATATTAATATTTATTGCCTGTGTTTGACACAAGACTATAGCTGGTCTAGTGTCTGATACAAATAGAATCAGGGAGGGATTCTTATGTATGATATGCTCTTTAACGAGAGACTTCAGAAGGACATGCTAAAATTCTTTTCTGATGAGTTGTCAAAACTCGGAACAATCAGAGAAATTAAGAAGAATGAAATTATTGATCCTGAAACGGCAGACCAAGTTTATATTGTCTTGTCAGGCTCCTTTAAACAAGCCCTCTATAGCGCTGAAGGAGATGAAATAACATTTTTTCGACTAAGATGTGGAACGGTTTTCGGGGAGATGGATTATTTTGACGGTATGAGAACCTGTGTTATTACAAAGGCTGTAGAAAATTCAACAGTCTCGGTTTTATGCAGGCAAGTGCTTGAAGCCGAACTCATGAAGAATCCGTCAATATACAGGCATTTTATGCATAGTGTGATTCGAAAATATCGGATTGTTATGCTTGAACTTGCAGATGTTAAGTTTAACGATTCCCTGGGAAAACTAGCACATACAATTATTAGACTGGCTTATGTTACCAAGCACCATTCTCAAGATGACACAAACATTCAAAAAGTTCATATTGCGATAACACATGATGAACTAGCCAGCCGTACAGCATCAAATCGAAGCACAATAACAAACGGTCTAAAAACTTTTAAGAATAAGGGTCTTATAGCAATTAAGGATCGACAAATCATAATTTTAGACCTTGATGGCTTAAAAAGCTATGTTACGCATTACTGGGATGAATAGGCAAGTTTCATTTATTATAAGCACAAATCTATCAAGCACCTAAGTTTGTATACAGACTTAGGTGCTATTTTAATTCATAGGATGTTTTACTTTTATGAGTTCACATGTGTTCCAGACAACAGACTTGTTCTCCATTTCCCCTTAATATAATTTCAAGAGGCGCTTATTAGGCAAGCTTCAAATTAAAATAAGGGGGAGAAAAATGTTAAAACTCATTGGTGTACTTATTATTATTATTGGATTCATTAGGAAATATGACACAATTGCTGTGGTGCTTGTTGCTGGAATAGTAACAGGTCTTGTAGGAGGTCTTGGGTTTGTAGAGATTCTTGGGATTATTGGCAGTTCTTTTATTAAGACGAGGTATATGTCAATATTTCTTTTGACCCTGCCGGTTATAGGTATTTTAGAAAGATATGGACTAAGGGAAAGAGCGGCCTATCTTATTAGTCGAATGAAAACAGCCACAGCTGGGAAAGTTATGTCAGTGTATACACTGATTCGTCTATTTGCTGCGGCCTTGTCACTAAGGCTTGGTGGACATGTTCAGTTTATCAGACCCCTTGTCAATCCTATGGCATACGGGGCAACACATAATAAATATGGTCGTGTAGGCAAGCAAGAAGAAGAGCTTATTAAAGGCTATTCAGCAGCGGCTGAAAACTATGGTAATTTCTTTGGTCAAAATGTGTTCATTGCCTCTGGTGGCGTCCTTCTGGTTGTTGGAACACTTGAGGAACTTGGAATCAATGTGACCCCCCTTGAAGTTTCTAAGGCGGCCATCCCCATTGCTGTGATAGCAGGACTGATGGCTCTTATCCAAAACTGGATTGTGGACAAAAGAATTGAATCGTCCCTTGCACAATCCAGTAAAGATTATGATCGAGAGGTGATATAGATGAAAAATACATTGCTAGAACTAATATATATCATTGCAGGTCTTATTGCGGTAATGACAGCGGTTTATGCCTTTAAAGACGACAAACATCCATCGCCAAAGGGCACAGCTCTGTTTTGGGGATTGCTGGGCTTTGTGTTTATTCTGGGAAAGTACATACCAGCCCCTCTTGTCGGAGCCATATTGCTTTTCATGGGCTGTATCACAGCCATGAAAAAAGTTTCATTCGGTTCTCAGGAAAACGCACCTGAAATTGAGCGTGTTGAATCTGCGAAAAAGCTGGGAAATATTTTATTTTTGCCAGCTCTGACAATAGGCGTTGTTGCCTTTTTCTTTGGTCAGTACATAAAGTCTTTGGGGGGACTTGTAGGTTTGGGAGCTGGTGCGGTTTTAGCAACCTTATTTGCCTTGACTGTGACAAAATCCAAGCCATCGAATGTGGGCTATGACGGCAGTCGACTTCTCCAGCAAATTGGTTCGGCCAGCATTTTGCCACAGCTTCTAGCAGCGCTTGGTTCTCTTTTTGCTGCGGCTGGCGTGGGCGAGGTTATCTCCGGTGGAATTGGCAGTATCATATCAGAAGGCAATATTCTTGCAGCCGTTGTGGCTTACTGCCTGGGTATGGCAGTTTTTACAATGATAATGGGCAATGCTTTTGCGGCCTTTGCAGTGATCACAGCGGGCATTGGCATGCCGCTTGTTATGTCGCAGGGGGCTAATCCTGCTGTGGCTGGAATACTTGCTTTAACAGCGGGCTATTGTGGTACACTTATGACACCAATGGCAGCCAACTTTAATATTGTACCGGCAGCTGTTCTGGAAACGGAGAACAAATACAGGGTGATCTTATCCCAGTTGCCATTTGCCCTAGCACTTTGGTTTGTACACGTTGCACTCATGTACACTCTTGCATTTTAAAGTCACATCATTCCAATAAATAGGAGGACATAATGAAATTACTGATTACGGGTTTTGACCCTTTTGGTGGAGAAAGCGTTAATCCAGCATTTGAAGCCATTAAAGCATTACCGGACGTCGTGAATAACTGGCAGGTTATCAAGCAGGAAATTCCCACGGTTTTTGACAAGTCACTTGAAGTACTGGCCGAGTCTATTGAGACCCATAATCCAGACGTGATTATATGTGTTGGTCAAGCGGGAGGACGTTTTGGACTGTCTCTTGAAAAGGTCGGCATTAACCTAAATGAGGCAAGGATTCCTGACAACGAAGGCAATCAGCCCCTTGGTACACCTGTTTATGCGGATGGTGAAACCGCATATTTTTCTAGCCTGCCTTTAAAAGGAATGTTGAAAACCCTGCATGAAAAAAATATACCAGCAGAAATTTCTTATACTGCAGGGACATATGTGTGCAACCATGTCCTATACGGACTAATGCATATGATAAAAAATGTTTTTCCAGAGAAAAAGGGTGGATTTATACATGTTCCCTTTCTCCCGCAACAGGTCATTAATAAAAAAAATGTGCCGTGCATGTCACTGGAGATGATTACAGCTGGTCTAGAAACTTGCATTGAGGCATGTAGCAGATTCGATGCTGATATTCAGTACCCTACAGGAAACACGCATTAGGCGGGGCATATGATGGGGCAAATACTTGACCTTTATGAATATAATATTCAGGCGCCCTGAAATCGTGATGATGAAAGAATCCTCATTAGAAAAGATGGGTCTATCTATATAGGATAAAAACATGTGTGAGCTGGCTCGAAATATGAGCCAGCTTTTAATTTGTAAAAATAATTAGCAGGTAAAGTGGGTTTTGTCAGAAAATTTGTAACACTTTTGAAGGAAGGTGGCCTATAAACATCGAATTAAGTACAAGTCGGATTTAGGTATTGGAAAGGACGTGTTTATGACGCGGTCATATCATTCATTTTTACATAAAATTCTTGAGTACTATGGTCAAGAGGAATATGATAAAGCACTTAAGTATTTAAATGACCATAGGGATGAAGTCAATGGTATAGATTCTCAAATAGATAATTTTGCATTTTGTATTGCTGCTTTAAAAGGTGATGAAGAACTGGCAATGGATATTTTTGAAAAAGCCATTCGAGAAAAAGGCTTTTGGTATAAGACAAGTCAACTGGTGGACGATCCAGACCTAGACCTTCTAAAGAACAGCATGAAGTTTAAAGGTCTCGTTGAAATGAATAGACGGCGGGAGCATGAATCCCTTGGTCTTGGACAAGCAGTCTTGCATGTTCGAGAGGGCCATCATGAGGAGGGCTACATTATACTTCATGGAAATCATGAAAATGCAAGGGTTACAAAAGGGGCATGGCCAGAAGAAGCTGTTGATGGCGCCCTGACTGTTTTTTTCCAGTCAGGTCAACCCGATTTCCATGACGCTTACCACTGGAAGGATAGAGACAAGGCCATTGAAGACACCATGGATCTTCTAGAAGAGGTGATGGAAGCTTATAGCGATGTAAAGGCCTGGACACTGGTAGGCTTTTCTATGAGCGCAACTGTGGTTGTTGATGTTGTAACGAGGAGAAATATTCGACCTGACCACCTCATTCTTTTTGGGCCATGGTTGCCATATATAAAAGATGAAAAAGAGGATCTTTCAGTCTTAAACCAGTTGAAGAAAATTTCCATTCTGGTTGGAGATGAGGATGAGACCTGTATGAAGGAAGCACAAAGGCTGGTTAAGTATCTGGCGGATTTCGGCATGCAGGCAAACTTTATCACTATGGAAAGTACAGGACATGGGTATCCAGAAAATTTAAAGTCCTATTTAGAAAAGCTATAAGAGGGGTCAAGCCATGAAAAAACTTTACGTATTAAGTCATGGTCGACAGACCGCACAAAACATATCAAGGGATATGCAAGCCCTATTTGGAGAGTATATTCAAGTCAAGCCCATCTGTGTTGAAGATGGGCTTTTTGACATAGATTTTTCAAAGGCCCTGGTCTTAGACACGGGCAAGTGGATGGAAGATGTGGATGTGTCGTCTATGATTCCACCCAATACAAGATGTATACGTGCCAGACGGGTTGTGGATTTTAAGCGCCTGTATGAACTTATGGATTTGCCAGAGAACACAGATGTGCTTCTTGTCAACGACCATCAAAAGACAACGGACATAGCCATTAAACAGTTGGTGGGACTTGGGTTGAACCAAGTGAATTTTTACCCCTATTATCCGGGCGTAAAAACATATAGAAAGCTTTCAGTGGCCATAACGCCAGGCGAAGCCCATTTGGTGCCAGACTGTGTGAAAAAAACTATTGATATTGGCACAAGGCAAATAGATTTGACCACAATTGTTGAAGTGGCATCAGCCCTGGATATACTTGATGAAGTGGCGCCGACTCTATCATCGACCTATGTGAGGGATATGTTCTCCCTTGTAAAAAAATATTCTCAGGCGGCAAAAGACGCTTCTGAAATGAAGGATAGTTTTCAAGTTTTGGCTGACCACTCAAGCTCAGGTATTTTGTATATTGATGACAAGAACAGTATCGTTCTCATGAACAAGGCCTTTTACAGAATGTCAGGCAAACTGGTAGAGGAGATTATAGGTCAACCCCTTCGGAAAGTCATTCCTCAAATGGATAAGGTCTTGGAAGCCCCTTCCCAAAAACATCTAATTGATGTGTTTGGGAAACCCTGCATTATTTACACAAAAGAAGTTCAACTTGATACAAATCAAACGGGCATGATTATTAACATTGAAGATGCTGATGCCATTCAAAAAATGGAGCATGAACTGAGAAGAAAGAATAGGCAAAACATTCACACAGCCAAATATAGATTTAGGGATATACATACCCAGTCTGACAATATGATGAAGGTTTTAAAATTGGCAAAGGGTATATCAAAAAGTGATGCGACGGTCTTGATACAGGGGGAAAGTGGTACGGGCAAGGAACTCTTGGCCCAAGCCATTCACATGGCATCCAGCCGTAAAGGTGCCCCTTTTGTCCCTGTCAATTTTGCGGCACTTCCTGAGAGCCTGATTGAGTCTGAATTGTTTGGATATGAAGAAGGTTCATTTACTGGGGCAAAAAAAGGTGGACGACCTGGATTGTTTGAAACAGCCCATGGTGGAACTCTTTTTCTCGATGAAATAGGCGATGCCCCCATAAGTTTTCAAACGCGCTTGCTTCGAGTCATACAAGAGAGACAAGTGCGTCGGGTGGGGGGGCGTACACAAATCCCTATAGATGTACGTATTGTAGCAGCAACCAATCAGGATTTAAAAAAACTGGTATCTGCGGGAAAATTCCGCGAAGACCTATATTATAGAATTTGTGTTCTGCCCCTTGAGGTGCCGTCACTCAAGGAAAGAAGGGACGACATTCGCCACCTCTTAAAAATGCATATGGAAATGATCCAAATGAAAAAAGTGGATTTATCAAAATATTTAAAACCTAATACATTAACGTATTTAGACAATTACAAGTGGCCTGGAAACATTCGTCAACTTGCCAATCTAGCAGAGTATTTAAGCCATGTGGTTGAGTCTGGTGCCCCGCTTGAAATAGAGGATCTTCCACTGATTGTAAGAGAGGAGCATGTGCAAGGTGAAAGAGAACTTATTCAATCTCTTCTGAGTGAATCCGAGAAATGGGTCATTAAAACCATTGCACAAAGAGGTCCTATAGGTCGTCGTGGTCTCTATGCGTTTGCAAAAGAAAACAGATTCCCATTAACCGAAGCCAACTTGAGAGGTTTGCTCCTTGATTTGGAAGAGAAGGGGCTGATTGATGTAAGAAAAGGGAGAACTGGGAGTCAACTAACAGAACGGGGGCAAGCTCTTGTCGAGTACTTGCATGGTTGAGTCGTGTTCTAATTCGCGGCAAAAAGCCCCAAGGATTAAAGGAAGTTTTAATGGGTTTTAAACAGGTTACTAATTAACCCTTTTATGCAGGTGATGGAACCTCGAATGGGCTGTTTGTGGCATTTTAAATTGGCATGTAAATTGCGCCTACTTATTTATGTGACTTGTAAATCGACAATTTTACAAGCACCTGATTTATAGAAAATAAATGAGGAGGCATTATATTATGAAACTTGGCATATTAGGAGGTATGGGCCCCCTGGCAACCGCAGATTTTTTCAAGAAAGTGATTCTTATGACGAATGCCAGTACGGACCAAGACCATATAAGAATTTTAATGGATGATAATCCACAAATACCGGATCGGTCGGCATATATACTGGGAAAGGGCAAAGATCCAACAAGGGAAATGATCCGTTCTGCCATACGACTAGAATATATGGGGGCTGACTTTATAGCCATGCCATGCAATACAGCGCATAAATTTATTAGTCAAATACAGGCTTTTCTGAATATCCCTATTCTCAATATGATCGAACTGACCGCTGATTATCTTAAACAACACCATGGCAAACAGAGAAAAGCCCTTCTTTTAGCCACGGAAGGCACCTATACAGCGGGACTTTATAACTTTGCCCTAAACGCCCGCGGCATAGAGCTGATAACGCCTAGCCAAGAGGGAAAGGACGCATTGATGCAGTGGATTTATGAGGTGAAAAAAAGCGGAGAAGTTCCTCAAAAAGAAGTTTTCTCTCATTTTATTGACAAGGAAACCGGGGGGGGAAAACATACCTATTATACTGGGGTGTACGGAACTGCCTCTTATCATAGAGGGCCTAAAAATGCCAGAAACTTATATTGATACGACCACCGTTCTTGCAAAGGCATGTGTTGTCTATGCAAAGAAAAAGAAGGGGAAGACGTCCCAAGAGGGCAACATCGCCTGATTTTGCTATTTCTCCTGAAAAAGGGGTAACAATATAAAGACATAACTATTAAACGATTTGAGACATCTAAGGGGAAGGTGTCTCTTTTGTTTGAATTTTGGGGGGCTTTGAATGGCCAAAGAAGAAAGGGTGGGTATTATGCGTCGAAAAATAAGCAGAATTATGGTGGTCTTACTTATTGCAATTATGGCACTCGGTGGCGGGTCTATGACATTTGGATTTTCGCCAGGATTTGAAACAGGCGGCATCAATGAATGGATAAAGGTCACTGCCCCTTCTAGTCCTTTTGACTTGTCAACTTACGGTGACCAGTGGCAGTCTAATTTTGATTTCTCTTATGCCCCTTATATGAAAATTTATAAATTCAATGTTGAAAAGGGACAAGACTATACCTTGTATATGAAAATGCCTCTAGGGCAAGGGTATATGAATATCAATGCCACAGGGATTTCTCCTTCTGCAGATGATTATAATTATGTAAATGACACCATTAATGGGTTTGTTATGTACTTTCAACAGCCTTGGGCACCGCGTGAAAGCAATATTGATGTTTTCAGAAAAAACTTTAAAATAGCATCCAATAGCGCTTCAACGGATCTTTATATCATATGTAGTTTTGAGAACCCCAACAAAAGTTTTGAATTCATGCTAAAAACACCTAAAGACAGTGATGATGATTTGAATAATTCAACACAAAACCCATACGTTCCTGATAGAAATGGCTACACATGGGGTGGTGTGCTTGAAGTGCCTGTGTATTTATATGAAGCAGATGTCACAAGTACACAAGCGACTTCAGGTGAAGATACTCAAGACCATGCTGATAGTGCCATGGACACTTCTATGGACACTTCTATGGATACAGCCATGGACAACGCCCAAATAACAGATGGCAAAGACAGTTCGATTTTAACAATGGGACAGACTTACATGTTTACAACATCCCTAGATATGGATACCATAAATATGAAAGATGCTTATATAGACGATTACGCCACAGCCTACCAGTTATACGAGTATCAAGTAGAGCCGGGCAAGGCCTATACCTTTGATTTTATGTATAAATCATTTAATAAAGTCAATGCCTTTCTCATAGGTGAGAACCCAATGAATAAGACACTGGAGCTACAAAATGAGTGGGGCAGCAATACGGTTATGGCTGCTTTTCAAAGTCAGCCATTTTCAAGTTTGGGCTATGATGAGTGGTATGCTTCAAGAACACAGTTTAAAACATCTTCCACAAGTACAGGCACCACACTCTACATCCTAATCAGGGGGGACTATGCTGGAGAGGACTATGAATTCAAACTTACAGAAGGTTATTTAAGTCAGGAAGAAGACACCTTTAATCCTTATGCGGATTCCTTAAATGGATATAAATGGGTAACTCAGTGGAAGACACCTTTAAAACTTTGGAATCAGTAGGTTCAAGTCGGAATTGGTTTTATCATTGACTAAAGAAAGGCTAAGTAGGCATCATGAAACAATTGGTGCCTGCTTTTCATTGTGTAGAGCGGGCGTGATGACTTAATATGACCATTAATGAGGCAGATAGACCAAAAGTTTTTTGTGGTGTAGTTTGTATTTTAATCGAAATGGGGGAGCAAGAATTGATAAACTATAAACTTTGTAGTGAAGTGAGTGATGATCAGATTTTCCAAGCTTTTGACGGAGGCTTCTCAGACTATATGGTCAACATCACTATGGAGAAGGACCAAATGCTAGAGCATTTCTTCGGTCCAGAAGGCAATGACAAGGAGCTCTCATATATAGCTCTTGATGGAAACAAGGGCATTGGCCTGATACTTGGTGGCATAAGACTTATGAATGGTGTTAAAACCATGCGTTGCGGGACTATGTGCATTCATCCAGAACATAGGGGCATGGGCATAGCAGGGAGGCTTATGGACCTACACAAGAAAATGGGTCAGGCTTGTGGTTGTAAGCAAATGTTTCTTGAAGTGATTGTAGGCAATGATAGGGCAATCGCCTTATATAAAAAAATTGGCTATGAAAAAATCTATGATTTGACCTACTACAACATACAAAAAGATGCTCTTACAAAAATGAGCATCCTTCCCATTCGAGAAGACTATAAGGTAAAGCGGGCAGGCTATTATGATGTGCTATCCTACAGAAAAAACCTTTTTGACTTGCACCTGCCTTGGCAATCGGACATTGAATACTTTAAAACTTTAGAGGCCCAGTATTATGAGGCTTATGATGGCGAAAGCATTGTGGGCGCTTGTGCAATTTATAAAGGCCATGTTTTCTTTCTCCATGTTCAGCCTGACTACAGGGGATTAGGCATTGGAATGGCCCTTTTGGCTGAAGCCATTAAAAATGATGGTTTTGAAAGTGTACGTATGACATTAACCAATAATGCGATTATGCAGAGCTTTTGCAAACATATGGGAATGGAGAAAAATAAGTTGTCACAGTATGAAATGTTTTTAACCTGATCAATTTAACCTGCATAAGGTTTACAGCTTCATAGTGAATATGATGGAAACAGAACCCCCGAATGGATTGGACTGATCTAAATTTATTTTAAGTCAGGCAAGTCATTTTGGGGTTTTATATTTGAGTGGTCATCCTATTTACATAAAGTATTTTACCAGGAGCTTGCTGCCAACGATGGCACCGCCAAACATCCCGATGGCAAATACCCATCCTGAAAGGGAAAGAGAAGAAATGCCACCGTATAGGGCACCAATATTACAGCCAAATGCTATGCGAGCGCCATAGCCCATCAATAGGCCACCAAGCGCTGCGGTGACAACTTGTTTTTTTGACCGTATTTTTTTGATTCTAAACTGGGATGCCATAAGTGTTGCAAGTAAGGCACCGACAATAACACCGAGGTTACGCATCGAACCTGGATGATTTAATAACCCAGACTCAAAAGTTGTTTTGGCATCTGTGCTTGAAAAGTAATACCAAGAATCAACTTGTCCGCCGAAAGCTTCATAGATCCAGGCGCCCCAATTTGTTAAAACGCCTGTCACGCCCCATGGTTCTCCTGTTACTGCCAGTGTGATGATTTGAAAAACAGATAATAAAACGGCCCCTACCACATAGGTATAAGGACTATGAAACCACTGCTTATAAAATTCGTTGTCCCTGATCTTATCAAAAAAAGCCTTTGCTATTTTCAAAATTGCACCTCCGATACAGAGATTTTACTTTGTAAGTGAGTTTATTTCATTTTTGTAATTGTAATTTCCCATTCACCGTCACTGACTTCGTCAGTTTCTACCTTGTGACCATTTGTCAGTGCCCAGTCAGGAATGTTTATCATGGCACAGCTATGGTCAATTTGAACGATTAGGACGTCCCCAATTTCCATCTCTTTAAGCGTATTTTGAGTTCTAACAAGAGGGACGGGACAAATTTCACTAAAACATTCTAGTATAATTTCATTCATATTAAAAACCTCTTTTTATTAACATTGGGATCTTTTTTGTTCGTATTTCACGGCTGCAATATAGAGAAGGCCTATAATCGTCAGCTGAATGACAAGGGCCCCAAACCATCCAAATAGGTCAGGCATGAAGATTGCCTTGCTGCGTGCAATAAAATTGTCATTCCAAAACTCAAAGTCATGAGCGCCCCATAGAGAACCAATAATAAAGAAAACAAGGGCAATCATATTCATAACGAAGCCTTCGCCAACGCGCATAAGTGTGCCAGAGGCACAACCACCAGCAATAACCATACCTATTCCAAACATGAAAGCTCCAGCTAAGGTTGCAAAACTAATGGGTACAACATAGCTCATACCTGGAATGGGAAGTCCCTGGGTAAAATATCCATATTTGATAGCTGTAAAACCTAGGGTTGTAAGTGCCAGTGCTATAAGAACTGCACGGGTTAGACCCGTTCCACCTGTCAAATAGGGATCTCGCATGGACGCTGTAAAGCAGAACCTGGATCTCTGGAGAATGAATCCAAAGGCTATACCTGTCATCCAGAAAAATCCGAACATGGCTGACTGGCTAGATAAGGCTATGCCAATGCCGATTAAACATAAGGCCACTAGAAGCCCAATTGGAATTTGATTTTTTTTAGGTTTTCTTTTTGTACGTGTTGTAGGACCTTTTGACTGGTATCGTTCACTGGGTGTTTTTGTCGATTCGGACATGATCATCACCTCATAGAGATTCTATTTAAGAACACTTTTTATCTTGATACACATTTAACAAAATTATAAGTCCATTCTATCATCAATTTGGAAAAGGAGGTACATTAGTAATTGTGAAGCAATATCACAAAAACTTATCGCCACTATAAGCATTTTTTATATAGAATGTAACTAAAAGCTTGAAAATAAAGGGTTGTTAATATAAAATCGTGATTCCGTTATAAGTATTGCTAATATAGCGACGGCGGATGATATAGATAATATGATTAGGAGGAAGGATATGAACATTGATTCGTTAAAGCTTTTTCAAAGAGTTGTTGAGGCCAAAAGCATTTCAAAGGTTGCTAGTCGAGCACATATTTCTCAGTCCGCGCTGAGTCAAATGATCAATCGTATCGAAGATGCTCTTGGATATAAATTGCTCAACAGATCAAATAAAGGTGTTTTTCCGACAGACATGGGTCTTGTTGTCTTAAAATACTCAGAAAACATTATATTGAATTATGAAAAAATGCTTGATGAAATGGAAAGTATAGATAAGAAAATGGACACTGTCCGTATCAATGCAACATGGAGCCTTGTAAACTACTCCTTGCCCTGTATTCTTTACAGGGTGAAACGTAAGTATCCAAACCATAAGTATGAACTTATATCAAGCAGTAATGACAACACCCTGCGTGACATTCAAAATGATATTTGCGATTTAGGCTTCATTAACGGGAGTGTGAACGACCCGTCACTCAATATCCACAGAATAGGGGTTGAGAAGGTTGTTCTTGTATCTGCCTTTAACCACGACATTCCTGACAAGATTGATTTTGAAGACCTCTTGAATTATGAGTTTGTCACACTAAAAAATATTGAGAGTATTAATTCCTGCCTAAGTCGTGAGCTTCTACAGGCAGGACTCAGTTTTGAGGATTTGAATATCATATTTGATGTGGATTCCATATCTGCTGTTAAAGCCTCTATTGAGAACAACTATGGCATTTCGTTTTTACCTTATACAGCCGTTAAAAGGGAACTTTATGAAAAACGGTACAAATTGATAGAAGTGAAAGGTCTCAATATGGAGTATGACATCCACCTTGTCAGCAAGGTCCTAAATAAGGTGAATGCATCAGTCAAAGAGTCTATTGAAACCCTTGTTCAGATTGGACGAGAAGGATTTTGCTAGTGACTTTAATTAAAACTTGGTGATTGTTATTTCCCAGACACCATTCATAACTTCATCGACATCATAGCTTGAAGGGATACGCTCCAAGTAATCTTCTATGGATTCGAGAACACAGCTGTGGTCTGTGACAACCAGCAAAGAGTCACCAGAAGCTATATTCTTAAGTTCTTTTTGAATTTTTAACAGGGGTATGGGACAGAATTCACCAAAACAATCGAGTTTAATCATGGGGCTCTCCTTAGAAAACATATAGGTTACTTTGATTTACTTTTAGATTAGTATAACAAAACATAATCCTATGGAAAAGGATTTCGTTTAACTGTAAAAAAGAAGGGTTGCGTATGAAGTTTCACGATATAGATGTTTGCGGGCTAGAAGAAGAGTATGTTTTAAGCGCCCTAAGAAGTGGCAATATTTCAGGACGGGGGCCCAACACCTTGGCTGTTGAATCATATTTGCAAAAGACGCTCAAAGCCAAGCGGGTTTTAATGACGACGTCCTGTACCCACGCTCTGGAAATGGCTGTCCGACTAGGCGGTATAAAAGAAGGGGATGAGGTACTTCTTCCAAGCTATACATTTCCTTCAACTGCCAATGCGGTCTTGGCGGTGGGTGCCACACCGATTTTAATACCTGTAGAGAAAAACAACCTTTGTGTTTCCCTTAGTACAATCAAGAAGTACACGTCAAAGAGAACCAGGGCTGTTATAGCAGTCCACTACGGAGGTGTGTGCAATGACATAGATGCCATTGCTGAGCACTGTGATGATGAAAAAATCATCCTCATTGAAGATGCGGCCCAGGCTTATGGATCTGTCTATAAGAACAAGAAACTAGGCACTTTTGGACATATGGGGTGCTATAGCTTTCATGGTACAAAAAATGATGTGTCGGGAGAAGGGGGCGCCCTTGTTATTAATAAGGACAAGGACGGTTTGATTTCTCAGGCAGAAAGACTTCTTGAAAAAGGCACAGATCGTATGGCCTTTATGCGTGGTGAAGCGGCCAAGTATGAATGGAAGGGATATGGATCAAGCTATGTGCCATCAGATATATTAATGGCCCTGCTTCGTGGTCAGTTGGAAACGTCTGAGATGCGAATGGAAAGACGCAGGGAGATCATTAAAGCCTATACAAGAACATTTTCAAACCTTGAATGCGAGGAAGTGACTTTTTTAAAGGTTTTGAATTGGAATTTGAACAAAATTCGGATCAAGCATCTGGTCAAGGCTCTAATAAATCTGTGTCCAATGGTCACTTATACTATGTTCTTTTTAAATCGACAGAAAAGGCCAGACGCTTTTATCAAGCCATGACCCAAAACGGGATACCTCTTAGAAAACATTTCATGCCCCTGCACATGTCAGAAATGGGACAGAAGTTAAAAGCAGATAAAGAGGTTTTGGCATATGAAAGCACAATTTTTGACCGTCTGATCCGACTCCCACTGCATAGTAAATTAGGCGATAAAGAGGTGGAGCATATTATCGAGCGGACACAGGCTGTCTTAAAGGATATTCTGTAAATTGTTAAAGAAAAATGGAAATGGGTCAACCAATGAGGACGGTGAGGCATATGCTTTCAATTGTTGTGCCTGTTTACTGTGGTGGTAAGACACTTCAGGAACTGGTCAAGCGAACAGATGACACTATGATAAATGGCTTGAACAACCAGGCCTATGAAATTATTCTAGTGGATGATAAAAGCCCTGATGAGAGTTTTAAAGTTATAAAAGATTTATGTCGGCGGCATGAAAATGTAGTGGGAATCCAACTAAAAAAGAATTATGGACAACAAAATGCCACTTACTGTGGCCTTTATTATGCCAGCGGTGATGTGGTTATAACCATGGATGACGACCTTCAACATGATCCGCATCATATTCCAAGCTTACTTTGTCAAATGAAGGCGGGGAGGGATTTGGTGTATGGCGTTTTTGAAACACGGGACGACGGCTTCTGTCGCCAAATAGGATCAAAACTAACGGCTCGGTTTTTCAAGAGAAAGTATAAGGCGCTCAAGGGTCTGCGTGTCAGCAGTTTTAGAGCCATACAAAGAAGTCTTATAGATAGAATCTTAACAGAAACATGTGTGGATGAAGAGAAATCTTTTATCTATCTTTCTTGTCTCTTGCTTGAAAAATCAAATGGGGTTTCAAATGTGATTCTGCCCTATTCTGAGCGCAAGGAGGGCAGTTCAAATTACAACTTGTTTAAACTGGCAAAACTCTACTTGAAATTGCAGGCCTATTATGGACACTTGAGTCCCTTGTTTGAAGGGGTCTTGGCAAGCAAGAACAAGGCTTTTGAAGTGGAGAGCGTTGTTAAAAAAGGCCATGAAGGGGTTGAGAAAAATGAAAGTCATGATGCTTGGTGGCGGAACAAATCAGCTGTATGCCATTAAAAGAATACTTAACAGAGGAGATCAAGTCTTAGTAAGTGATTATTTGGAAAGTTCACCAGGAAAAGATCTGGCAACCTATACAGCCCTTGCAGATACATTTTCCTATGAAGACACTTTGCATGAAGCTAAAGCCCATAATATTGAAGCCGTTTTAACAGTGGGCACAGATCAGCCCGTCTTAACAGCGGCTCGAGTGGCTGAAACTCTGGATTTGCCAACGCCAATAAATTCTAAGACGGCCCTCTATGTTACAAATAAAAAGCATATGAAAGAGGTCTTTAAAAAGCATGGTATTCCCTCAGTAGACTACATAATAATAGGACAAGAGCATTTGCTGAGCCAGGACCTGGCAGACCGCCTTAAGAAGTTTTCCTATCCAGGGGTCTTAAAACCAGTGGACTCCCAGGGACAAAGGGGAATTTTTAAGGTCTACAGCCACAAGGATGTCTTACAAGGTCTTGGTGAGACACTTAAGCATTCAAAAACCAAAGAAGCCGTCCTGGAAGTTTATTATGAAAATCAGGAAGTAACAGTGAGTGGCTGGGTTGAAAATGGTGAGACTTATATTTTGACCATGACTGACCGTGTGACATTTTCAGAAGACAATAAAATTGGTGTTTGTGTATCCCATGAACATCCATCTGTTCACATAGAAAATTATGGTGATACAGCAAAGCGCTTAACAGAAAAAATCGTAAACGCTTTTGAAATAGAAAATGGACCTATATATTTTCAGTTTCTGGTGGGCAAGGAGGGCATGCTTGTCAATGAAATAGCTTGTCGAATTGGCGGTGCTTATGAAGACCAGTTCATACCCAAAATTACTGGCTTTGACATATTGGGTGAACAGCTAAATATTGCCCAAGGAAAGCCAGTCAAAACAGATGTTTTAAAAGCCTATGACTTTAGAAAAAATTCGGCTTGTCTCAGTGTTCAGCTCTATTTTGCTCAGCCAGGAAGCATCGAAAGGATCACAGGCAAAGACTGTGTGCTTCAAATGGAGGGCGTGGCGGATTTTCGTTGTCACTACAAAGTGGGAGACTGCGTGCCACAAACGGAGAACGCTTCAGCCAGGGCTGGCTTCTGTTTGATTTATGGAGACAATGAAAAAGACATATGTCACAAAATATCTAACTTTTATAAGCATTTTAAAATCATTTCAAAAGATGGGGACAACCTTCTTATAAAAGGATGCAGGGGGAATCGTTAGTGGAAAAAAATCAAATTAGAAAAAATCTTTCAATCAGACTTTGCATAATAGGACTACTGACCTTAATGTTTCTATCAGGCTGTCAGCAAAGGCAAGCGGGGCTGGAACATGCAGAGGACGTAAGGACAATAAAAATTGCCAGACAGTTTGGCTTGGCATATGCCCCCTTAACCATAATGGAAGAGAAAAGGCTTATTGAGCTGGAAAATGAAAACATTGAAGTTGAGTGGGTGCAGCTGGGAAACACGGCGGCTATCCGTGAAGCCATATTAACTGATGAACTGGATTTTGGTTTTATGGGGATTCCTCCTTATTTGATCGGCCTTGAAAATGGTATGGACTGGCAGGTCTTTACTGGTCTTTCAAGGGCACCTTTGGGTCTCATGACAAGTCAAAGCTCTATTGAGAAACTGAGGGATATTGAGGTGGCAGATAGGATTGCTCTGCCTCAACCAGGCAGTATTCAGCATATACTCCTGGCCATGGCAGCCCAAAGAGAAATGGGGAAGTCAGATGCTTTTGACAGCCAACTGGTTAGCCTAAAACACCCTGATGGTGTTCAAATGCTGACTTCAGGATCAGACATTAGCCTGCATTTTACATCACCACCTTATATATTTGAGGAAGAAAAAAGAGGCATGAGGCAGGTTATATCAGGCGAGGAGGCCTTTGGTGGTCCTTTTACCTTTATTGTTGGGACGGTGCGTGAGCAAATGGCTGAAGACACAGAGTCGGTTCTAGCCATAAAAAATGCCCTCGAAAAATCCATAGATTTTATGCAAGAAAATCCAGAGGAAACATTAGATATATTGTCTAAAGCCTATGGCATTGAAACAGAGACATTAAAAGATTATATATATGAAAAAAACATGGTCTATGAGACGGATATAAAAGGTATGGACACTTTTATTGACTTCATGATTGAAGCGGACTATATCCATGAAACCATCAAAGAAAAGCCTGTGATTTGGGAGCCTTAGTATGTCAAAAAACTTTAAAACAAATGTGATTTTTATAGGTTTTGTGCTGGGTTTATGGCAACTTGTCTACTGGCTTGGAATATACTCTGATCTTATTTTGCCAGGGCCTGTCAATGTGCTTTTGTCAATGAAAGATGCCTTCAGACAAGATGATCTCTTGGGTCAAATTATTAGGTCTATTTTAATTGTTATAAAGGGCATGACCTTGTCATCACTCCTTGTCATGGGTCTTCTAATCCTTTCTGAAGGCTCTGGAATATTTGAAGAAATTACAAACCGTCTTTGCACTTTACTGCATCCCCTTCCAGGCATAGCCGTCCTCCCGATTTTTATGCTGTGGTTTGGCATTGGGGACAAGGCGGTTCTAGCTGTGCTGGTCCACGCGACTTCATGGCCCCTATATATTAATATAAGGGCGGGGCGTGGCAACCTTCCAGAGATATACGAACAGCTTGCAAGAGGTTATAAAATACAGACCTTGGATAAGTGGAAACACATAATGCTGCCTGCTATGCTTCCCTTTATACTTTCTGGAATGAAGACATGCTGGGCAAGGGCTTGGCGTGCACTGATCAGTGCGGAAATGATATTCGGCGCCATAGGAGATGGTGGCGGCATTGGCTGGTTTATATTCAAAAATAGGGTCTTTATGAATACGGACGGCATGTTTGCAGGACTTATTGCGGTCATGGCTATAGGTTTAACTGTTGAGACCCTTCTGTTTGACATGGTTGAGAGAAGAACTTTGAGAAAGTGGGGTGGTTCAGTTGTCGCAAACAATCATGGTATTTGATAGGTGTGATATTGGATTTGAGACCCCTCATATTTTCAATTTGACTTTGGATGTAAAAAAAAGAGACTTTATTTCCATAGTGGGACCAACTGGTGTGGGGAAAACCACCCTGCTCCGACTTACAAGTGGGGTGGATAAGAAAGGGCGTCAACCAAGATGCTTAAAGGGGGAATGGAAGCGACCCGATGCCATGACAACAGGAATCGTGTTTCAGTCTCTTGATCAGCTCCTTCCCTGGAAAACCGCTTTTGAAAATGTCCTTCTGCCCTTACTTGGACAGGATGCTAAGAGATTGAATGGAACAAAAGAAGACTTTCATAAAAGGGCAGAATTTCTAATGAAGATGGTTGGCCTTCAAGAGCATATGGACAAATACCCTGCGGACTTATCTGGTGGCATGCGGCAACGCGTTGCCATAGCAAGAGCCATGCTTTTAGAACCCCAGCTTTTATTAATGGATGAACCCTTTGGAAGCCTGGATGCCATCACAAGAAAGGCTCTGCAGAGCTTGTTAAAAAGCATCCATAATAACACAGAAACCACCATATTGTTTGTCACACATGACGTTGAGGAAGCCATGGATTTGTCAAATAGAATTTTGGTTTTAAACAAGGCGGGGCATGGACTTGTCATCGACCAAGTTAAAAAAGCCTGGCCTCAAAAGATAAAAGATAAAATTATGAATCAGCTGGGCTCTTAAGTTTCATTGTCTCATATGATTGGTAAAGCTAGTGAAGAGGACTCATGCAGTACGCGGTGGGTCCTCTTTGCTTGCTTTAAGAAATATCGATACAGCATAATGTTTCCCAATAACCACTCCGCAAGAATTCGTGTTTATAATATACATGAAGTTCAATCGGAGAAGCATTGTAGGGGTGAATGATAACTGCTTAACAAACTTTTGTCCTAACAAGAGTTAAACACGATTGATCTTTTACAAAAGCAAGAGGATGCATCTAAGTAAAATCAGGCCTAACAATAGGAGGAGAAAAATGAAAAATTATTCGAAACTTTTATCGATAATTTTAGTCCTTGTACTTTCAATAAGTATGAGTGCATGTGGCAGTGAACCAGCACAAGAAACATCAATGGATGTGAGCACGGAACCAGCTGCTGAGTCACAAACAACAGAGTCTAGCGAAAGTGAAGACACTGATCAAGTTGAAGAAGAAGCATCTACAGGAGCACTCGAAGAATCAATTATGGCATACTTTGAAAACATGCCAGACCACATATACAAGATCAAGCAAGATGCTTTTATTGAACTTGTAAAATCTGGTGAGGACATGACAGTCCTTGATATTCGAAGCGCAGCTGATTATGCTGAAGGTCATGTTCAAGGGGCCATTAATGCGCCTTGGGGAACAACTGCAATTAGCGATGTTCTATCAAAGCTGCCTCAAGACAAGCCACTATATGTTTACTGCTATTCAGGGCAAACAGCAGGACAGGCCGTACACACGATCAATGTTGCTGGATTTGATGCAAGAAGTGTAAACTTGGGCTTTAACTTTGGTATTTCAAAAGTGGACGGCTATGAAGAGGTTCTTTCAACAGAAGCTGTCACTGTCACAGAAGATATTACAGACATAAACCCTGAAATCGCACAGGCCCTTCATACATATTATGCAGGTCTAGCTGATGTCAAAGATACAAAATTTAAAAACTACAAGGTTTCAGAAGACAATCTGAAGGCTATGTTGGATGCAGACGAAGACTTCTATCTCTTGTCTATTCGAAGTGAAAAAGACTTTGCAAATGGTCATATTGAAGGTGCTCAAAACCTACCATGGGGCGCAGGTATGCAAGAAGGATTTGACCAGCTTCCAACAGATAAACCTGTGGTTGTTTATTGTTACTCAGGTCAAACAGCAGGCCAAACTGTAGCGGCCCTAAGACTGCTTGGCGTGGAGGCAGTTTCCCTAAATGGCGGAATGGGTGTTGGAGCCAATGCACCACTGGGCTGGACAAACAAGGGTTATGAAACTGTTTCGAATGTACTAGAAAACGAAATTCTGGCTTATTTTGCAAATATGCCAGACCACATCTATAAGATTAACCAAGGTGAATTCATTGAGATGGTTGAGGCCGGTGAAGACATGACGGTTCTTGATATTCGCAGTGCTTCTGACTATGAAAAAGGTCATGTAAAGGGCGCAGTGAATGCCCCTTGGGGAACAACAGCGATCAGCGATATTCTTGTAAAACTGCCACAGGATAAACCGCTATTTGTATACTGCTACTCAGGACAAACAGCAGGACAAGCTGTACACACCCTAAACATAGCAGGATTTAATGCAAGAAGTGTTAATCTAGGTTTTAATTTTGGTATTTCTAAGGTGGAAGGCTATGAGTCTGCCATTACGACTGATGCCAACGTGCCTTCAGAAGTTGTAACAGAAATTGATTCATCTATCCAATCAGCACTTCATGACTACTATGCAGGTCTAGCAGAAGTAAAAGACTCAAAGTTTAAAAATTATAAAGTATCAGAAGATAATTTAAATGAAATGATGCAGTCGGATGAGGACTTTTATCTACTTTCGATTAGAAGTGAAAAAGACTTTAAATCAGGTCATATAGAAGGCGCTTCTAACCTACCTTGGGGTGCAGGCATGGAAAATGGATTTGATTCACTTCCAAAGGACAAGCCTGTTGTGGTTTACTGCTACTCAGGTCAAACAGCAGGTCAAACCGTAGCGGCTTTAAGACTACTAGGTGTTGACGCTGTATCACTGAATGGCGGTATGGGTGTTGGAGCCAATGCACCACTTGGTTGGACCAACAAGGATTTTACAGTTGTTCAGTAAGCGTATACAAGAAAGCTCATTTAAAAGCTTGTTCTTTACTCCTTTAATATAATTATAGGTGAATCATTATCACCTATTATAAAAGGAAGGTGCTTCGGCACCTTCCTTTTATTTATGAACTTGGATTTTTCGTGCTTGATAGAGACAGAGGGCTGTTCTATTATTAGTATGAAGGCGGGTATCTTATGGATAACAAAACTTTAATAAATGCCTTCCTAAAAAATCAGAAACTATATAAATGGCTTTAAGTAAGCATTTGACAACAAGAAGGTGATTACATGTGCAAAGATAAAACAATCCTAGTAACAGGCGGTGCGGGATTCATTGGGGGTGCCTTTATAGACTTATTATTAAGTGAGGGCTATGGGGATCGTGTGGTCTGCCTGGATAAACTCACTTATGCGGCCCAACCTGACCGGATCAAGACACATGAGCTAAATAAGCGATATACATTTGTAAAAGGGGATATAGTTGATGGTTGGATTGTGAATAAAGTTCTCAAAAAGTATGAACCTGCATGTATTGTAAACTTCGCTGCAGAGTCCCATGTGGATAATAGTTTAGTGGATGACAGTGCTTTTTATAAAACCAATGTGGATGGTGTTGAAACCCTAATTAAAGGGGCTATAAAATATGGCGTCAGACATTTTGTCCAAGTTTCTACAGATGAGGTTTACGGGCAGAACTTAGACGGGAAACCTTTTTGTGAAGACAGTCCCTATGCACCAAGAAATCCATATGCTATGACAAAAGTCAAAGCTGAAGAAATTGTAAAAACCTATGTGAAACAAGGGAAGATTGAGGCCCTTATTACGAGAGGGTGTAATACATTTGGTCCCTGGCAACATGGAGAAAAACTCATATCCAAGACTGTATTAAAGGCCATAAAAAACGAGTCAATTCCCATATATGGGAGTGGTCTGCAGAAGAGGGAATGGATATACAGTTCAGAACACGCACGTGCCATACTTTTTCTTATCGAAAACAATCATTTTGGTGGCGTCTTTAATATAGGCTCAGGTTATGAAACAACAAATATTGATATTGTAAGACAGATACTGGACATCCTTCAAAAGCCTCATAATCTAATGACACATGTGGAAGATCGGAAAAATCATGATTTTCAGTATGGTGTGTCAAGGCTTAAATTGACACAGGCTGGCTTTAAAGTAAAACATAATATGCCTGCAGATCTTTTAGAAACAGTTGACTTTTATAAAAACAGAATAGTAGATATGACCGATTCTTCCCCTTTTACTTAATATCCAAGTAGGAGGGGAATTATAGTATACTTAGCCTAGAAAAGGGGTATTAAGATAGCAAAGATTCAATCCAATTTTTAAGAAAGGACATCAGGCAATGAAAAGTTATCAAAGCAAAGTGATGATTTTAATTATAATTTTCATATTTTGTTCCATGGCCTTGATGTTTCATTTTGTGAATCGCTCTGTGATGGAAGAAATGCGGGAGGATTCATTTAAAAGGAATCGAAACTACACTCAGATGATCAAGCGTACGGTCGACCTACACACAGAGGCTGTTGTGGAACATCTGTCCATGCTCTCAAAACTGGATGCTTTAAGACGTTTTGAGCTGGATAAGATGGATGAAATCATGAAGTCAGCCGTGGACGAGATAAACCTTGTGTCTCAGATGTATGTCATGGATTCAAAGGGGTATCAAATCTACAAAACATCTTTTATTGAAACCATAGGAGACCGTTCTGACAGGACTTATTTCAATAAGGCCATCGAAGGAGAGGTCTATATTTCAAGTGCCATTATTTCGAGAAGCACAGGGCGCCCTATAAGTGTTGTGGCTATACCTATTTATAATGGAAATAAGATAATTGGTGTTCTTGGAGCCAGTCTGGATTTATCCTATTTATCTGATGTTATTGCTGATGTGGAGATTAGTGAAAATGGATACGGTCTTATACTAGACCGAGAAGGCAAGATTATTGCCCATCCTGAGATTGACACTTTTACGGATTTGATGGATTTAAATGAATTGACAGACATTTTCTTTGATAAAGACAAGCAGAGTGGAAATTATATTTTTGAACCAGAACAAGGCGGTGAGGAGCGGCTTATTTCTTATAATGTGACAGATCGAGGCGAATGGACTGTCATCGTTCAAATACCGACGATTGAAGCTTTCAAGGCTATTACGGAAAGAAAGAACAAGTTCCTAGCCTTTACCGTGATTATATTTGTATTTTCTGTTTGGTTTGCTATACCTGTCTCAAAGCGTATATCAAAGCCCGTTGAAGAAATACGTGATGTCCTTAACGGGATAGCACAAAATGATTTCTCCGTTAAGTTTGAAAAAGATAGAAATGATGAATTTGGTCTTATTCAAAAAGATATTGTTTTCATGGCAGAAGAACTTTCTATAACACAAGAAGAGCTTGAACAAAGAGTTATGGAAAGGACTGATGAGCTGAATGCATCCAATGAATCTCTCAAGAAAACCCTTGCTGAACTCAATAGAATTCAAAATCAACTTGTTATTGCAGAACGCTTTAAAGCTGTCCATGACTTAGGCATACGTATGTCTCATGAGGTCAATACAGCCATAGGCAACAGCATGATTGCCACATCTTATCTCCACCGCGAAAGCGAAAAAACCTTTCAGAGATTTTCACAACATAGCCTCACACAAGGCTTATTAAAAGAATATATAAAGAGTGTTATCCATTCTGCAGATGCTGTGCAGAATCAATTAAAGCAAATTGACACGGTTATGAAGTCACTAAAGTCAACAAATTTATATCGGGATATTGAAAGCATTGGTCCCATCAATCTCACTGAAGAAGTTGAAAAGGCCATAGTTAAGTCCAATTATAATTATGTATCGACCTATATCAAAATAGATACGGACGTACAAGAAAATGCAGACATGCAGTTTTATGAAACATTTATTGAACAAATTATCATTGAGCTAATAAACAATAGCATTAAATATGGTTTTTCAGACAATGTTCATGGTCAAATCCAGATTCAAATGCATTGTGACGTTGAAAAAGTCTATTTGATTTATAGGGATGATGGTATGGGCATTTCTGAAGAAATTGCCAGTAATATATTTGAGCCTTTTGCAAAGTCAGATATGGCTAATGAAGGCTACGGTATGGGATTAAGTGGTATTTACAATATGGTCGTCAATATTGCAGGCGGTCATATAGAATGTGAAAGTCGCCTGGGCCAGGGGGTAGAGTTTAGAATAGAAATGCCTCTATTAAATTAAGCGTGTCATAAATAAACCCCAGTTCCTCCTTCAAAATAGGAAGAACTGGGGTTTTGTTTGTGCGGACATAGCCCTTTTGTCAATCAATTGTCATTTGACAAAGGGGGCGTTTGAGACTGGGCTCGTTTTGATTCCTGCTTTTCAACAAGTTCAGTGAAGACAATTTTAAGTATGGCTCCAGTTGGAATGGCAAGAATAATGCCCAGTATGCCAGCAAATCCACCACCAATTGTAATGGAAAGAATAATCCAAATTGGAGCAAGGCCAATGTAATTGCCCATAACCCTCGGACCAATTAAGTTGCCGTCAAACTGCTGGAGAACAAGTATAAATATTAAAACCCAAAATGCCTTTGCAGGATCATAGGTCAGTGTGGCCACAACGGCAGGCACAGCGCCTATAAAAGGACCAATGTAGGGAATAACATTTGTAAAACATATAATCACAGCTAAGACAAGGGCATACCTTACATTCAATATGGAAAGACCTATAAAAGCCAGACAACCCACAATGAGTGCCTCAACGATAAGACCAGAGATGAAATGGGAAAAAATATTGTTTACATTCCCTGCAAACTCAACAATTCGCTGGGCTCTCTTCTCGTTAAAAAAGGCGTGAATGAGTTTTGCACCAAGTTTCATCATACTCTCTTTATCAGCCAGCATGTAGATAGAAATGATGATGCCAAAAACAGTGGTCATGAGAGCAGATGAAACTGAAACAAGCATTTTTGTCAGATTCTCAAGCAAAATGTTTGACACAGTGCTGAGAATTTCAGCCATTTTATTAAGATTATCCTGTAATATACCTTCAATAGGTCCCAAATTGTACTGGGCTATGTCAAAGTTTTGAGTAGTGACCCAGGCTGTGATGTCTGAAACCAGGCGTAGAGAGCTAGAAACAATTTGCGGGAGCATAAGACTTAAAAATGTGGCTATAAAAGCAAGAAGACCAATATAGGTTCCAGCAATGACAAACCCTCTTTTTGCATTAAATTTACGTTCTATGAAACTAATAGGCCTATTTAGAATATAGGCAATTCCAAACCCGATATAGAAAGGGGTTAAAACGGCCAGCAAGTCGCCGACCATGTTTTGCATATTGGGTAAATGGCTGATTATTAAATATGTGATGATCACCCCGACGAAAAAAATAGTCAGATATTCTATGAATCGTTTTTTGTCTTTAAATAGCATAAAGGCCTCCAGTTGTTATTCTATGTTCAATTATAGAGGAAGCCGTGGGCAAATGTAAGTTTTTTCATATACTTTAACCAGATTTTAAGATTTGAAAGTTTCGGTGCATTTTATCAGCAGGTTAAAATAATTTAAAAGACTGTAACAAAGCTTGATTTATATGAACAGCGTTCATATAATGGTTTTGTATAATGAACATTGTTCATAAAGGAGGTTGAAATGCCAAAAATTATTAATGATATTGAGTCAAAACTGATTACAACCGCTGAAGAACTCTTTATTGAAAAGGGGTATGATGCTGTAAATATACGTCTCTTAGCTAAAACTGTCGGTGTGGCTAGCGGTACAGTATACAACTATTTTTCCAGCAAGGAGAACCTATATCAGGCCGTTCTCATAGACTCATGGGATAAGACCATGAGCCTTCTAAATGAAATTCTTTGTGAAGAGATAAGCTTAAACCTGCGAATGAAAAAATTCTTTGAGACCATGTATATTGAAGTTGAAAACAGAAAAGGTCTTGGGGGAAGGGTTGTTTTAGAAGAGAAAAAGAAAAAGAATGTGGCCAATGAAACAGAAGAAAAACTGGATCATTATATGAGCCGAATCAAGGACATGGTTATTGAAATGATCAATGCCCATGACAACTTGAAAAGTAAAATTGACGATTCTGAAAGACTGGCGAATGTTCTTATTGGATCATTCTGGATGCTTCAAAGACATCATACAGGTCAAAGGGAAGAAAATATCAAGTTTATTGGAAATTATTTAGATATTATACTGGGTGAACATGGGTCAGCAAGCCATTAGGATCTACTATCCAAGTGTCTTGCTAAAGAAAAAGGATGAAATGAATGGATAAAAGATCAAAATTTATGGGAGAAGAGAATATTAAAAAAGTCCTTCTAAAGCTTTCAGTGCCTGGGATTATTGGCATGCTTATTACAGCCATATACAATATTGTGGACACGCTTTTCATTGGAATGATGAATGACACCAGCGCTATTGGAGCCGTGTCTGTTGCTTTTCCATTGATTATGCTCATAGGCTCAGTGGGACAGATGTTTGGAGTGGGTGCCAATTCCTATATATCTCGACTTCTAGGATCTAAAGATCATGACAAGGCTGAGTCAGCAGCCAGTACTGCTTTTATAACAACAATCCTTGTTGCCCTGGTTTTTACAATTATAGTCCTCCCAAACCTAGAACCTGTTCTTAAAGTGTTTGGAGCGACAAAGACCATCATGCCATATGCTCTGTCTTACGGGAAAATAATGGTGGCATTTTCTGTGTTTACAATGATCAATATGACCATGAATAATATGATTAGAGCTGAAGGGGGAGCAACATTTTCCATGTTGGCCCTGTCCCTTGGAGCCATTATCAATATGATTCTTGATCCAATCTTTATTTTTACACTGAATATGGGCATTGAAGGGGCTGCCATTGCAACTATTGCAGGACAAGTGATTTCAACAGTTTTTCTTCTGTCCTACTACTTTAGGGGGCAGTGTCAGGTTCATTTAAAATTATCTAAGTTTGAACCCACTCTTGAAATGTACTCAGAAATTTTCAAAATAGGCATTCCAACACTTTTAAGACAAGTTCTTGTGAGTCTATCCCTAGGATTGATCAACTCAGCTGCAATGGTTTACGGAGACCAAGCTGTGGCAGCAATGGGGGTGAGTATGAGGGTGCTAGCCATGTCTTTTTATGTGACATTTGGATACCTGCAGGGCTTCATGCCAGTGGTTGGTTACAATTATGGTGCTAAACTCCAGGAAAGAGTTAAGACAGCGATTTCTTTTTCCATCCGGGTCACAAGTGCATTCAATATATTTGCCAGCCTCATATTCATTGTCTTTGCGACCCCTATCATGGGCGCCTTTTCGAGTGACCCTCAAGTGATTGCTTTTGGAGCAAAATCTTTGCGCTATCAGTCTATCATGTTGCCCTTTTTTGGATATATGGTTATAGGGAATGGTGTTTTCCAAGCCTTTGGAAAGGGACGGGAGGCTATGTTGCTGTCTGTTGCACGACAAGGCATTTTCTTAATCCCTGCAATTACAGTCTTACCAAGAGTGTTTGGTGTAAGGGGAATACTTCTATCTCAGCCAGTGGCTGATTTTTTAACCCTTATCACCACTTATGTTTTGTTTTCAAGAGTCAATAAATCCATAGATCAAGAGATTTTAAAGGCTCCAGTGGTAGAGGGATTTGCCCAGGGCTAAGAGCTAGACTAGAGCAAGTGTTTAGGTGGTTTAGTTTTAATTGATAGAAGTCTATAAAGCAAAAGCCATGAAGGAAAATCAATTTCCTTCATGGCTTTATTTATTTCAAAATCCTATCATTGACATCTATCAAGTATGGTGTTGTCATGGTTTAACCGATGGCTTTAAAGGGCTTCGATGACCTCCATGAAACTTTCAATAGGTTGATTACCAACGATGTCATGGTCTTCGTTTATAATGATTTTAGGCACACCGCTAACATCGTATTTTTCAGCTTCACTGAAGAAGGTTTGGGATTCAATCATTTCAGCTGTGATATTTTCATTTTCCAGTGCCAACTTGTGAGCTTTGGATACGGCACCTGGACAATGCGGGCAACCAAGCGTTACAAAGACCTTTATATGAACGGGCTTGTCCACTTTGTCAAGACGTGCTCTAAAATCTTCCGGAAGTTCTTCTCCAGCACCGCTCACTTCAATCAATCCAGTAATAAATGAGTTGATTTCATGTCCTGCAGGAATACCATTAAATCTAATCCCATTGTCCTTATGGTCTTTGTCAAGAAGAACGATGGATGGTGTGAGTGAGATGCCGAGTTTATCTGCCATGTCCTTATTTTCTATTATGTCATATTGATTGAGTACAACCTTGTCTGAAACGTTGGAGACTTCTTCCATAAAGGCCTTGGTGTCTTCGCATGTTTCGCAAGTTTCAGTTGTTGTGAATAAGGCAACATTTACCTGGTCCTTCATTTGGTTCAAAATTCCCTTTAATTGTTCTCTTAATTCATCATTCAAAAGTGCCATATATATCCTCCTTTATACATTGAGCTTGTTAACATAGTCATTTGCAGTTAGGGCAGCTTTTGCCCCTTCGCTGGCAGCTATAATGATCTGCTTATAAGGCACAGTGGCAACATCACCGGCTGCATATATACCAGGGACATTCGTCTCGGTCCTATCATTTACTATAATTTCACCTGAAGGTGTCATATCAAGTAGCCCCTCAAAGATCTTTGAATTTGGCAAATAACCGATTTCTACAAAAAGACCATTGACATCAATGTCTCTTTCCGCGTTTGCTTCCTTGTCGAGCACATGAAGGTGGGTCAAAAGCGATTGTCCCTTAACTTCTAGAATTTGCGTTTGGAGTAGGACTGTAACATTCTCGATGGCGTTCAGACGGTCAATTAATATTTGGTCCGCCCTGAAGTCGCTTCTGTGAACAAGCACCACTTCGCTGGCAATTTTCGACAAATCAATGGCGGCTTCAACGGCAGAGTTTCCACCCCCTGCAACAGCCACTTTCAAATCTGTAAAGAATGGGCCATCACAAATTGCGCAGTAGGCCACGCCCTTGCCACTGAATTCGTCTTCTCCAGGAACACCAAGTCTTCGAGGCCGACTGCCAGTGGCCACGATAAGTGACTTGGCACGTATAATTTCACCGCCACTTAGGTGTATTTTCTTGATTTGTCCATCTTCAACTTTTTCGACTTTGGCATCACGTTTAATTGGGATCTTCAAGTGGTCCACGTGTTCTTTGAATTTTTCCATAAGACCTTGACCACTAACTTCTACTGTGCCAAGATAGTTTTCTACAGATGAAGTATCAAGGACTTGTCCACCAACACGTTCTGCTATTATAGCTGTTTCCATGCCTTTTCGCTTGGCGTAGAGAGCGGCATTTAACCCTGCAGGTCCACCGCCTATAACAAGAACATCGTATAATGTTTTACTGTTTACTTTATTGTTGTTGTTGCTTGTAAATTCACTGGAAAGATTTAAATCAAACATATTATCACCTCATAAAATGAAAGTCTATGACTTTTCCGCTTGTATACGAATTGTATTTTCCCTATGCCCAATCTTGAAGGCTTAAACCGATGCGACCCAGATCTTTAGAAACTTGACTTGAGGTTTGACAAGTCTAAGTTTCGTAGGAAAATTAACTTTATCTTTTGGGTCGCAGAACGAGGGACGAAACTTGAATTTGTTTTGAAAAAAAGGCCCCCTTCAAAGAGGGGCTTATTCTTCTTGATTAAGTATTTTACACACTGATGATTCTGACAGACCACCGAACAAGGCACCCAAAGCTTTAAGTGAAAGTGTGGATTCTCTTCTAAATTGTCTTATAAGTTGGTTCCTTAATTTCTTATCCTTAAAAATCTCTGCTTGTGACATGCCTTTTTTTTGGGCAATTTCAAGCAGTTTATTCTTTGCATCAATCTCACATGTTAGACAATTGGGATCATCTTTGCAAAACGTTTTGCTGCTATCACATAGAGTCGTTTCTGTGTCTCCATCAAAATAGCTCTTGATGATATGTTTTGCAGTGTCTATGTCATCGTTAACCAAGTGAAGTAAATCATCCATATCGATTAAATCATCAAAGGTGGATGGAGATTTAAAGTCTGGCACTTGAACACATTGAATAGAGTGAAACAGACTGGGAAAATCGGTGATTAGAGAGCTTTTGTATCTGTCCTTAAAGAGTTTTCCCTCGCACACGGCATACATGCCATAAGAGATATTAATGCTCTTCATAATTTTTGAAATATCACTACCATTGTCATGAATAATCAGTTGATAGGCATCATCATCTTGCAAACAGTATGCGTATAGTCGAAAATTAAATTTTTTCTTTGCTTTTTTCACAATAGATAGAAATTTTTCCCTATCCTTGGAATCCATAAAAAGTTTCCGGCAACCGCCGCCACTTTGTTGTATAAGGTAAGTTCCAAAAGTATTCTTCTCACGTGCTTTTCTAGCCATCACATCACGCCTCTCATGTGTTTGTGATTTCATGATACACCTGGAAAATTAAAAAGTCAAGTTCCGTCCCTAAGGTTTTCAAAATGTTTACAAGTTCATTTTTTTATATTAGTTGAACATTCATCAAAATGGTTGTATATTGATTAGGGAACCTAAATATTATAGGTATAGAAAGTGTGGAATCTATGGGTGAGAGAGATAGAGTTTTTCAACACAATTTAAAAATATTTGTTATATACAGTGTGCTCTTTAAAGTTATGGAACAGATGTACAAGCCTTATGCTGTTAAGTTTCTTGAGCGGATAGGGGGCAGTGCTTTTCATATTTCTTTATACAATGCATTGCCTGGTTTTATGATGTTTCTAACTGTTTTTATCGGAACAGTCTGGTTGAGTCAGCAGGCCTGTAAAAAAAGAGCCATTCAAATGACAATACTCATAAGTCGTGTCATAATACTTCTTTTCGCAACCGTTCCCATGATGCCAAAAGCTTATCAACCCATGGGATTTGTTATTTTGTCGGCCCTGATGAGTGTGCCTTTAGCCGTGTATTTGTCAGGTTTTCAAAGTTTTGTGGGGGATGTGTTCAATGAAGGCAACAGGGCCCTTGCTATTGGAAAGGGCAACCAGTATGGCGTATATGCTGTTATGGTTGTGACACTTCTCACTGGATATATTTTATCAGAGTTGCCAGGAAATGAATCGGAACGCATATTCATTTATCAGATTTTCTTTGTGTTGAGTTTTATTTTTGGTGTGGGTGAAATTATAATATTTGAGAAGTTCAAATTGAGAACACTTAGCCAGAGCAGGGGAATTCATTGGAAGACCACACTAAAATCCATACCTGCAAACAAAGACTTCAAGCTCTTTATGGTTTGTTCTTTAATTTTTCATTTTGGTTGGCAAATGGGGTGGCCCCTCTTTTCCATTTATATGATTAAGGTACTGGGCGCCAATGAAATTTGGTTGGCCATAATTAATATGGGCTCATTTTTAACCATGATTATAGGCCATAAGGTTTGGCCAGGCTATATCGAAAAACTTGGAAACCCAGCTGTTACAGCAATTTGTACTATGGGTATGGCATTAACACCGCTTCTATATATTGTCTCAAAGAATCTTATTGTTATGTCAATTGTGGCTGTGGCCACGGGCATATTCACATCAGGCACCCTAACAGTGCTTTTAAGTGGACTGCTTGAGGTTTTACCTTCTAAAGAGCGAACTGTTTACATGGGGTTTTATAACACATTTATTAACCTGAGTCTGGCCATAGCTCCAATGGTGGGGCATGCTTTTATGCAGGGGAAGGGTATTATTTTCGCCCTATATATGACAGCTATTTTTAGACTATTTGGTGGCATAGCCTTTATCTTTAGAAGCAAACATATCAAAAGGGTTAGGCTTATGAATGACAGGGAAAAAGTTTCATAAAATTATTAAACCCACAAGTGGATTCCTATAAAGAAAATCCGCTTGTGGGTTTTGTTATATTCTGTGGTGCGTATATTAGAAGTATTCTTCTTGATGCATATCGAACTGAATCTGCTTTTCAACGAGCGCTTTTACATCTGTAACGGCTTCGCATCGGCCCATAGCGCACATAAGTTTTGCGACAGAGGCTTCTGTGTTTAAGTCATTGGCATAAATTATGCCATCCTTAGGAATTTTTTTGCCCACTTCGTATATGTCAAAATTCACGCCTTCTTCAAGGCACTGGGTTGTCATCATAACACACATGCCTGAGCGAATCATGTTAGCGACTTCACTGGCGATATCGACATTTTCAAAAGGCACTCCGCCAATGCCAAAACTCTCAATAATGACCCCGCGGTAGTTCTCCTTAATATAGTTAAATATTTTAGGATCTATTCCTGGGAAGAGCTTAATAACGATGAGCGAACTATCCACCTCTGGATGGAAGACCAGTTCTGTTCCCTTTGGTTTGAATCTTGAGAATACAAAACGCTTGTACTGAATTCTGTCATGTTTTATTTCTGCAATATAAGGAAAGTTCACACTCTCAAAAGCATCATAACTTCTTGTTTTAACTTTCATAGCTCTTGGACCGGATATGAGCTTGCCATCAAATACGACGAAAACACCGGCTAGGTCTTCTACGGCAAAATGTATGGCATCATTCAAATTGTGAACGGCGTCAGTGTGCTCTTGCGCAATAGGGTATTGTGATCCAGTTATAATAACCGGTTTATTTAGTCCCTCCAGCATATAAGTAAGTGCAGATGATGTGTAGGCCATTGTGTCCGTACCATGGGTAACAACAAAGCCATCATAATCATCATATGCGTCGTGAATGGCCTTTGCAATTTTAACCCAGCAGTTGGGTGTCATATTGCTTGAGTCTATGTTCATGATCATCTTACCATCGATGTCACAGAGCTTACGTGCTCTTGGAACAAAGGACAGCAGTTCTTCGACGTTGTATTGTGGTGTTAATCCTTTTCCATCATCGGCACAGGCGATTGTGCCACCAGTTGCAATAATAAGAATTCTCTTTTCCATGAACTTTTCCCCTTAGTATATGATTCTGTGAAGCGCAATAATTATACTCTAATTATAACGCTATGTTTTACAAATAAAAGTGACGTTATTGTCATTGACTTACTTCAGGCGCTTGCAAAATTACAGATATATACCCTTACTATACCATATATAGATTTTTTGATTATTAAATCTCTATATATGGTATAGCAAGGGGGATTGAATGATATTTTGCAAGTCGCTCAATTAATAAAATGTAATGAAATATCTTATTTTGCTATAGTATAGGGCTTATCTCGATTGTCATTTTCCCACCACGTGGCATGTTTAATGCCCAACTTGCGAGGGGAAAACTCAGGGTCATGTCCCTGTTTAAGCTGGTCTTCATAGTCCTTGAGTGTTAAAAGGGCAGGCTTTTGAAGCAGAAGTATGGCTATGATATTTAGCCAGGCCATGAGGCCGACACCAACATCACCCATCCCCCATGCAATATCAGCGGTCTTAATGGCACCATGGAAAGTTGCTCCCAGCATAACAACGCGAAGGGCAGTAAGCAACCATGGCGTCTTGCCACTTCTGTTGAGATATGCGATGTTTGTCTCTGCGATGTAATAATAGGCCATGAGGGTTGTAAAGGCAAAAAAGACCAATGCAATGCCAACAAATGCGGCTCCAAATCCAGGCATGGCTGATTCAACAGCACCTTGAATGTAAGCAGGACCAATATCCACATCACCAATTTTTATAACAAGATAGCCGCCAATGGGATTTTCCACGTTGTACATGTCTGTTATGAGAATCATGAATGCAGTTGCACTACAGACGAAAAGTGTATCAATGTAGACGGAAAATGCCTGAACGAGTCCCTGCTTGGCGGGGTGGGAGACCTCGGCTGCAGCAGCGGCATGGGGGCCTGTCCCTTGCCCAGCTTCATTAGAATATACACCACGCTTAACGCCCCAGGCGATGGCCATGCCAATGATACCACTAAAGGCAGGTTCAAGACCAAATGCTGACTCTACAATTAAACGGAGAACTTCCGGCAGACGGGAGATGTTCATAAAAATAATTATAAGAGCTGTGAAAATGTAAGCGGCTGCCATAAATGGCACGATGAACTCTGCCACTCGGCCGATTCGCTTGACACCACCAAAAACGATTGCTGCAAGAAGGGATACAAGAACGACGCCGGTGATGACAGGAAATATCCCAAAGGCATTGTTCAGACCAGCTGCAATGGAATTGGCTTGAATACCAGGCATGAAAAGACCCATGGATACCACCGTTGTTACGGCGAAGACCACGGCAAAGGTTTTGTTTCCCATGCCTTTTTCAATAAAATAAGCTGGCCCACCACGGTATTGTCCATCCTGTTCCACTTTATATATTTGGGCGAGGGCAGACTCCACATAGGCAGAGCTGGCGCCTAAAAATGCAATAACCCACATCCAAAAGACAGCTCCAGGCCCACCTATAGCAATGGCTGAGGCCACGCCGGCGATATTGCCGATGCCGACACGTCCAGATATGGATATAGCAAGTGCTTGGAAGGATGAAACCCCTTGTTCTGAGGCCTTGCCTTGAAACATGAGATGAATCATTTCCTTCCAAAGACGGACTTGCAAAAATTTAGTTCTTATGGTGAACCAAAAACCGGCTCCAAGACATAAGGCGATTAACCATTCGCTCCAAATCAGAGCGTTGAGAAAATCTACGAGTCGTGCCATGTATTTTCCCCCTCATTGCTTCATACAGGCTTCGTTAGAAATTTAGCATAGTACCATACATACATCTCTAGGAATATATATTGCAAAGTAGATGCCAATTTTACAGAGTATGGGTAAAAGACTAAATTTAAAAAGTGAAGCAATGTTTTTTCATGTAAAACGAAAGTAAAAATAAAATAAAATTAATATATTGATGATGTCTCCACAAGGGATGACCTCGTTAAAAATGACTCATCAAAAATTTATGAGAAATTTTTAGAAAATGAGAATAAAATTTCTCACTATGCATCATCTTTCTTCAAACCATACTCTGTGATTTTGTTAAAAAGTTGTCGTCTGCTGATGCCTAGAGCTTTTGATGTCTGTGTCATATTATAATTATTCTCTTCAAGAACCCTTTGAATATAGGCAGATTCAGCATCTTTTCTAAATTCCCTAAGGGGCACGGTGTGAGAAAAATTTTTCTCATAGCTCTCATGTCTGGCTTGAGCTTCCTTGACATAACCACTTGGAATGTCCTGTTGACTGATGCGCCCATCTCTGGCGAGCACGACAAATCGCTCAATAATATTTTTCAATTCGCGAATATTTCCGGGATAGTCATAAGACTTTAAAAAAGACCAAACAGCATCGTCAATACTTTGAATACTCTTTTTCATGTCAACTTGGGCCTTTCTCAGAAAGAAGTCAACCAGGGCAGGAATGTCTTCCTTACGTTCCCTAAGCGGTGGCAGTTCAACGGTAATCGTACTAAGTCGATAGAACAAATCCTCCCTAAATGTATGTTCTGCAACCATGGCTCTCAAATCCCGATTTGTTGCAGAGACCAGTCTGAAGTCCACATCTATGGAAACATTTGAACCAATTCTTTCAACTTTTCTTGACTCCAGACTTCGTAGCAGCTTGGCCTGTGTGCTTAAAGAGGTGTCGCCGATTTCATCGAGAAATAGTGTGCCTTCATGGGCTGACTCAAAACGACCAATTCGCCTGTCGGTGGCACCTGTAAATGCCCCTTTTTCATGACCAAAGAGCTCAGATTCCAGCAGGGACTCTGAAAAAGCGTGACAATTGACTGCAACAAAAGGGTTTTCCTTACGCTCGCTAAGCTTGTGAATGTAATTGGCAAAAACCTCTTTACCAACACCAGACTCACCAAGAAGGAGAATATTGGCATTTGAGTTGGCAGCAGATTCAATAATACGAATGGCATCCTGCAATTTTGGATTTTTGGAATCCATTAAGAAATCTGTTGAAACAGAATCGTTTAAGGCATCACTTTTGAACTTTAAGTCAGATAGGCGAATGATCTTTTCAATGTCAAGAAGAAGCTCATCGGGATCATGCCCCTTAATAAAGTAGGAAAAGGCACCACGTTTCATGGCTTCTACAGCATTTTTTACCGTTCCGTAGCCTGTAACAATAATCACATCTTGGTCAGGATACTCTTCTTTGATTTTATCAAGCAGTTCTAAGCCGTCCATTTCTGGCATTCTAAGATCAGATAGAATCAAATGATAATTTTCCTTGCTGAGTTTTTTTAATGCTTCTTTTGCAGAATTGGCAGTGTCGGTCTTGTAGTTGTTACTGGTTAAAATCATTTCTAGAATGTTTCGATGTTCCGCCTCGTCATCGACAATAAGTATTTTAAATAAGTTCTTCTTTATAACCATTTTCAGATGCCTCCTTAAGTCGAGGGAGCTCAATTCTAAATGTCGTTCCGACATCTGGGGGTACTTTCGACTGTGATTTGTCCATTCATTTTTTGGATTTGATTATAAGTGATATATAGTCCGAGTCCAGTGCCTTCCCCTGTTTGCTTTGTGGTGAAGAAGGGGTTGAAGACCTTTTCCAGGTCTGTTTGAGTCATGCCTTGACCTGTGTCACTACAGGTGATGACGAGTTTATCATTTTCAGTCCAGCATGTGAGTGTAAGATGTCCACCGTTAGGCATGGCATCGACCGAATTGGAAATTAAGTTTATGAGGACCGACTTGAGAGCGTCCTCCATTATGGTCCAGTTGAGATTTGGATCAATATTAATACGATAAACCACATCTCTTTTTTCCATAACTTTGTGATTGAGTTCGATCATGTCCTTTAAGTAGGCGAATACATTCACAGTGGTGATTCGCTTATCTGTGATCCTCGAAAAGTTTAAAAGGTTATCAATAATCTGGCTGGCCTGTTCAACGGCGTTTTCTATTTGTGTGAAGGACTTGTCTTTCATTTCTTCACTTATATCATGGGTCTTTTTCAAGAAGTATGTGTAGTTTCTTATGAGACCTAGGGGATTTCTAATTTCGTGGGCCACACCTGCTGCCAGCTGTCCAATAGCAGCCATTTTACTGGCCTGTAAGACTTGCTGTTCAGCCAGTCTTAACTCTGTGACATTCTGTATCATCATAAGCAATCGATTGGAAGATTCATAGGTTTCGATGAGTGGGGAAGTTGTGATTAAGTAGGTCTGATTCATATAGTCCAGCTCTACTTCTGATTTGCTCCCAGTTTCCAGGGTGTTTGCAATGACATTCATGATAATAGGCAGGGAAGGTAGACCTTGAATTTCCTTAAGGTTTTTCCCGGAAATTTCATGTTTTTTTACACCGAGAGTATCGCAAAACACCTTATTAACCGTAATAATATTATAGTCTTCATCCAGGACAACCATGAGGTGGGTGAGGCTATCAAATGTTCTTTGCAGGTCATTTCGACTTATAATGAGTTCTTTCGTCCTGGCGTCCACTTCTTCCTTAAGTTCACTGTTCCATGTGAAAAAGAGGTAACTTGCCAGCATAATGTTAAGCATGAAAAAAGATACGATTAGAAGCATTTTCTCATCGCTTGTTTCACGGCTGATAGGGGTAGAAATACCAAACCATTTCTGCTGGATCTTATTCATTATGTTTTTTCTCTCAAGGGAGTAAATCCCCTTATTGATTATACTGAGAAGTATTTTCTCATCTTTTGGTACGCTGAGTACTGAGTGGAGCTCATATAGTGGCTTTTCCACTATTTTATATTGGTCACCCAAATCCAGTTCATCTAAGTAGTAACTTAATACAGGTTCATCGCCAACAATGGCATCCACTTGTCCCTTAACTAATTCTGGGAAAAGGTCACTGTATTCAGGGACATGCACAAAGTTTATTCCATCGACATTGCTGTTAAGAAATTCATTGACATAGTCTCCGGTTTGGGCTGCAACACGACGACCGACCAAATCAAATAGATTTTCAATCTTGTATTCATCTATGGGAACGACAATAACTGTTCTTTGAAAGTTGATGGGGTCAGAAAAAAGATAGAGTTCAGAGCGTTTTTCTGAAGGAAACATGTCGCACAGGTCAGTTTCTCCTCTGGCCAGCGCATCAAGAGCATCTGCCCAAATCATGGGCTTGAAGATAATGTCCGTTTCAAGCTCTGTGGAAAGAGCCTGTAAATAATCTATAGTGACCCCTTTATACTGACCAGTCTGTGGGTCAACATACCGCATGGGCGGGGTGGAATTGTCAGCCCCGTAGATAAGCGGACCGTGGTCACTGAGCCATTCCTTTTCTTCACTTGTCAAGGAAGTGGACTGGGTGAAGTACTTGAAAAAACCGAAATTGTATTCAAGTTTCATGTATCTATCTGCAAAAATCAGTACCACTAAAATAAAAATCATAATGGTCACAAGTATCCGTCTTTTCAATGGCGCCTCCTCAAAACGTTGATTACATACACATTATAGCATATATAAGGAGCATTTTAGCATGGATGATATGGCGGAAAAATTACGAAAATAGATATTAAAAAGTAAACATAAAAATGAAAGGTTAAGATACATAAATATTACAGTCTGTCGTAATTGAAATGTAATATTGGCAATCAATGGGGGTAACAAGTAACCATAAATGGTAAAATGGTAAAAGGAGGAAATGATATGGGCTTTAAGCGTTTCAAATTGAAATCTAAAATAATTATGCTTGTGGCAGTCATATTTATATTGTTTTTAGGATTTGTGAGTATATGGCTCATACCAACTATAAACGATATCATTATGGATAGAACGATTGCAGAACTTGAAAACTTGGTTAAAGTGCCTTTGACCGTACTAGAAAAATATGAAGGTTTGGCAAATGACGGGACACTAACCCTAGAAGCTGCTCAGGAAGCAGCCAAGGAAGAAATCCGTGTGTATAGGTTTGGGTCGGGAGATTATTTCTTCCTGAATTCATATGAAGGACAAGCCATTATGCACCCGATCAATCCAAATCTTGAAGGAACGGATATGATGGGCATTGAGGATTCGAATGGAACCAAGCTCTTTGCTAAAATGATAAATGTGGCGAAGAATGAAGGACAGGGTACTGTGGGATACCTATGGCCTAAACCGGGAGAAACTGAAGACAGTGAAAAGCTTTCTTATGTGATTGGGTTTGATAGCTGGGGATGGCTTGTGGGAACAGGTGTTTATATTGATCATGTTCGGGCTGTCCAAGGTGAGATGCTTCGCAATGTGCTTATTGGAGTAGCTGCTCTTGTGACTATAAGCATTGGTCTTGCCATTTTTATGGCTTCCTCGATTTCAAAACCAATTGAAAAGCTTAATGATGCGGCTAAAAAAATCGCAGATGGAAATATGGAGGTTGAACTGGACACGGAAGGTAAGGATGAAGTGGCAGATGTTTCAAGATCATTTGAATCCATAGTGGCAAAGATTAAGTCAGTGATTCAGTCTGCTGAGGATATGGAAACCGCAATTGTTTATGGTAAGCTGGATGCCCAAGCGGATGCGCATAGCTTTAAGGGCGGATGGCTTCAACTTATTGAAGGCCTTAATAATGTGGCATCCACTTTGGAAAACCATATAGATAAAATGCCAGCCGTTGTCATGGCCATGGATACGGAAATGACAGTTCAATATGCCAATCAAAAAGCTAGGGAAATCACAGCACTGCCTAAGGGAAAAGAACTGGGTGTACATAAGTGCTATGATCTTATTAAGGCAGACGATTGCCATCAGAAAAAATGTGCCTGTGCAAATGCCATTCGTACAGGAAAGGTTTCAACAGCCGAAACCATTGGCAAGCCACTTGGTGAACCTATGGATATAAAATACAATGGGGTTCCTTTATTAAATAAAGCAGGAGATGTTGTTGGTGTGTTCGAAATCGCTATGGATCAGACACAGATTAAGGAAGCGGCTAGACAGCAAGAAGCGGCAGCAAGAAAACAGGCTCAAGAAGCAAAAATTAAAGAGAAGCAGACAAACTATCAATCCAATGAGGTTCGAAAACTAATTGCGAGCTTAGAACAGCTCGCCAATGGACACTTAAGTATAAATGTAAAAGTTGAAGATGAAGATGAAGATACACAGACCATAGCCAAAAACTTTGAAAAAATCTATACAAGTCTTGAGAGTACAGTGAATGCAATTAAATCATATATTGATGAAACTTCACAGATTCTCAGTGCATTGGCAGATAAGAATTTAGATGTTAGCATCCGTCGTGAGTACTTGGGTGATTTTGCTCAGATGAAACAATCCATTAATGTCTTTACAGATGCTCTTAATGAAATTTTTATAGAAATGGGTGCGTCGAGTCAAGAGATTGCTGCAGGGTCCAACGAAGTTTCAAGCATATCCCAGTCTCTATCAGCAGGGTCTACTGAGCAGGCAAGTTCCATTGAAGAAATCACATCATCCATGCATGAAATTTCCGATCAAACCAAGCTCAATGCTGAAAGGGCAACAGAGGCTGAGAACCTTGCAAGTAAGGTTCGTGACCAAGCTGAAAGTGGTCAAAGTCAGATGAATGATATGCTTGGGGCCATGGCGGAAATTAATAAGTCTTCGAGTGAAATCTCGAATATTATAAAGGTGATTGACGAGATTGCCTTCCAGACCAATATACTTGCCCTAAATGCGGCTGTAGAGGCTGCAAGGGCAGGAGAACATGGTAAGGGATTTGCTGTTGTGGCTGAGGAGGTTAGAAATTTGGCGGCTAGATCAGCAGGGGCTGCCAATGAAACGACGCAAATGATAGAAGACTCTATTAAAAAAGTGACAGATGGAGCGCTTATTGCTGATCAGACAGCGGAAGCCTTGAAAGAAATAACATCTGGGGTGGAAAAGGTTAACAGCATTGTGAAGGATATTACCCTAGCATCTAATGAACAGGCAGAAGCCATCAATCAGATTAATGAAGGCGTCAGTCAAGTTTCTGATGTCACTCAGTTAAATGCTGAAACGGCTCAACGTGGGGCTGCGGCTAGTGAAGAAATGGCAGCCCAGGCAGATGTTCTCCAAGATACAGTTTCCAGTTTTAAGTTAAAACATACTATGAAGCAAGGTGCTGGAGGCATTCGCTATGAGACAATATCTCTTGAAAGGGATGCTTAAGAAGTTGTATAGTCAAGTCATATGCTCCTATAGATAAGTTTCTCAGAAAAAAAGATCTTGAAATCCGCGTTTATGGATTTCAAGATCTTTTATATTTACAGCATTAAAAAGTAAACCCCAACCATAACGAGAAATGTCACTGGAAGGATTGGTACATAATGTTTATAAAGAGACTTCATATCAACATTAAAGTATTCAAGTGTTAGGACCTGACACATATGCAGGGGAGAAATATAATAAAATAAGAAGCTGGATGTATAAATGAACATTCCATATAAGAGTTTCGTATGATAATCAGGTGCCATTGGTAAAATGATTGGGAACAAAATGGCAATACCTGGTTGTGTGGATGCCAGAGGAAAGCAAATAACCGCTGCCGATACCACGATGAGAAGCTCTAATGGAATGCCAAGATCAATGAGGCTTTTAATGTAGATATAGAGGTCATCAAAATTGTTCACAACATTTTTGAAGAACATGATACCAATAATAGCTAGAACCATCTTACCCTTAAAGCCCTGTTTGATGTGAATAAAAAATCCAGTTTCTAGGGCTGATGTCTCGGAACTCTTAATAGCAAGCAATCTGCAAACGACTATACCACCTGCCAGCGATACATAAAAAGGAAGTTTGAAAATAAGAGCGCCAACAAAACTGATCCAAATAGGCATGGAAAACAGTATAAAGGATTTGATGTTTTGAAGGTATTCGCGCATGTCCGTTTTAGGGGGTCTGTGGGTTTTAGCACTCCTAATATAGAAAAGATACCCCAGGACATACATCGTAATGGCAATGGGAAATTGAATTCGTATAAAATCCCAAATGTTAAAGTCTCCGAGCTCAGCGGCTAGGATAAGTGGTGGCGAAAAGGGAAAAATAAAATAAAGCGCATGTCGAAAAACCAAATTGGCTGATGCTCTTTTTTCCATAGAGAGTTCAAGTCTATCTCCAAGAGAGCCTACAACAGGGCAAGACATAAGGGCACCACCAGTAACAAGAAGCGTGCCTATAACTGCAGGCGCTATAAGGATGGTTGCCTTGGCACTTCGCAACATACCCTCCATAGAGTCTATCATTTTGTTCATAATGCCATAGACTTCTAAAAGATGGCCTAGGATGGATATAAGTCCGATTGTAAGGGCGAGCGAAATAGTTTGTTCGCTGGTAAAGGTTAAGGTATAAGTATTTAAAATAACCTTAGCACCAACTTGATTAAGAAGCATTAAGAGCGTGCCTCCAGTCAAGAGGGAAATACCAATATTGATTTTTTTGCTCACCATGAATAGAACCGTCACCATGGAAAAAGCAAATGTAAGTAAAAACATATAAGGACTCCTTTCAGGATTATTTTACACGAGAACCGAAAATTTAGCTAGTCGAAATAATTGTTTTGAGCTATTATGGAAGTGCATGGTTATTATTAAAAGAAGATGCTTCGTGGCCGTCCTTTGGTGGGGCTTTTGGAGTGATTTGAAAGGATGATTAAATATGGATCATTATAAATGCACAATTTGTGGATACACTTACAAGCCTGAAAGAGGCGACAAAATGAATGACATTCCTGCGGGCACGTCATTTGAGGATTTACCAGAAGACTGGGTATGTCCAATGTGTCGTCAACCTAAAATGGTTTTCGAACAAGTTAAATAATTGGAGTGAAGCTTGTGTCAAAATACTGTGAGGAAATGCTCAGAATCAAAGAGACTCTTGCTGGCATTGTTAAGGCAATAAATAGTGTCATAAATGTGGATGTAACAATTATAGATAATGAGTTCAATCGTTTGGCAGCCACAGGTGAATATCTAGGCGATGTTGGTTGCAAAGTGGATGCGAGTTCGGTTTTCGCCTATGCCCTTAACTTGGGAAAGGCCTTTATTATTGAAAACCCCCGTGAACATGAAGCGTGTGTTATGTGCAACCATAAGGAAAGTTGCAGGGAGTTTGCCCAAGTTTGCTGCCCAATTGAAGTGGGCACAGAAATTGTGGGGGTTATAGGTCTAATCGCCTTTGACCTTGAGAAGAAAAAAGCCATTCTTTCCAACCGAGAAAATTTACTGATTTTTTTAAAACGGATGGCAGAACTTATAGCCGTTAAAGTGGTTGAGGAATCTCAAAAACAAACCCTTGAGATGCAGTCAAGAGAGTTGGAAATCCTACTTGATTCTATGGAAAATGCTGTTTTTAGTTTGGATGAAAATTTCCATGTCCGCCATGCCAATGCAACGGCAAGAAGACTCCTTAACTTGGAATGTTCAAAGTCAGCAGAACACCTAAAGCACTACATGCAAGCAGAGGATGTAGAGGCTTTATTTACGAGCAAAAAACCGATCAATGGTCAGATGCAACTTCAGAAAAATGGTAAAAGCATACGCCTGCTTTTCCATTCTCAACCCGTAATATGCGTGGATCGAATATGCGAAATTGTTATGACGTGTACCAATGTTCAAACTCTCCTTCACACGTTTAAAGATGTTGTGGGCTATGGTTCAGTCATAGGATTTGATGACATCATTGGGAGCAACTCAGATTTTTTGAAGACCATTGATTTTGCAAGACGGGCAGCGAGAAGTCTTTCAACTGTTCTTATTCAAGGGGAAAGCGGAACAGGCAAGGAGCTGTTTGCAAGAGCAATGCATTTTGAAAGCAAGCGGTCGAGTGAACCCTTTATTGCTGTAAACTGTGCTGCCATACCAGATAATTTACTTGAGAGTGAGCTTTTTGGCTACGAGGAAGGGGCATTTACAGGCGCCCTTAAAGGCGGAAAGATCGGTAAGTTTGAAATGGCAGACAAGGGAACCATTTTTTTAGATGAAATTGGCGATATGGCTCTTCACCTACAAGCCAAGCTTCTTAGGGTTCTTCAAGAAGGCACAGTGGAACGTATTGGAAGCAGTGGCCCAGTTCCTATTAATGTGAGGGTTATATCAGCGACCAATAGGGACTTAGAAAAGCTGGTAGATGAAGGGGCTTTTAGAAAAGATCTTTTCTATAGATTGAATGTTATACCCATCCGTATTCCGCCATTAAGAGAGAGAAAGGATGATCTTCAGACTCTTGTGGATATATTCCTGAGAAAAAGTGGAGAAATGCTTGAAAAAACCATGATACGTGTGGAACGTGACGTTCTTGAGGCCTTTAAAATATATGACTGGCCAGGCAATGTCAGGGAACTTCAAAATACAGTGGAGTTTTCGGTGAATATGAATCAAACAGGTGTTATAACCATGGCTGATCTACCAGTAAGATTTAGGGAAACCACTTCAAGTCAAGTCCGTTCAAAGACAAGGATTACGTCAATTAAGGCCCTTGAGAAAAAGGCCATTCATGATGCCTTATGTCATTTTGGAAGGGATAAAGAAGGCATTGACAAGACGGTTGAGGCCCTTGGCTTAAGCCGGGCAACCCTGTATAGAAAAATTAAGTCCTACGGCATAGACTTATAAACCTTAGGCAAACTATGAAAGTATGCTTCAAATTATGAAGTTTAAATGAATAATATAAAAGGCTTCAGTCTCAAAGTGAGAATAATCTCATTATGAGACTGAAGCCTTTTTTCATCATAATGGACTGATGAAAAGGGGTTACAGGGCAAAAGACAGAAAGAAATGGTCTCATTATGAGATTGAATACCCTCTCGAAGGCATTTTTATACTTGGCATGGGGCTTGCATAATACTATATGCAAGAGCTAAGAAGAAAGGGTGGTAGGCATGAATAAAACACAAAAAATGATGATTGACATATTAAAAAGTGAAGTTAGACCAGCAATGGGATGTACTGAGCCTGTCGCGGTTGTCCTGACAGCGGCAAAGGCAAGGGCTTTACTGGGAGTAGACCAGGTTGATACAATTGACGTCAAGGTTTCACCGAACTTCTATAAGAATGGGCTATCTGTTGGAATACCACAGACTGATCTTGTAGGTCTTGATATGGCTTCAGCTCTTGGAGCTGCTGGTGGCGATCCGGATTTAGGTCTTGAAATTCTGTCATCTGTGGATGAAGACATGGTTGAGCTTGCAAAAATGTACTTGGGTCAGGGGGCTGTACGCGTTGCCATAGCCGATACAAGTGAAAAAGTTTTTGTTGATGTAAGGGTGAAATCAGGTCAAATGACAGCGCGAGCTGTTGTTAAGGGCCATCATGATCACTTCGTGCTCCTTGAAAAAAATGAACAAGTGATTTTTTCTGAAGATAGGATTGCTAACCAAACAGAAAATCCAAATCAAGCCTTTTTTAATATGAATATTGTAGATATTATTAAAGACGTGGAAAATATGCCAAGCAAAGAAATAAGATTTTTGCTTGCTGGGATTGATATGAACCTCAAAGTGGCTCAAAGTGGTCTTGAAAAATCTCTAGGTATGGGTGTTGGTTATGCTGTTCAAAGACAAATAGCGGATGGTGTTATGGATGAAAGCTTGGCTCACAAAGCCATGATGCTCACAGCGGCTGCCTCTGATGCACGCATGTCGGGCATCACAAAACCTGTAATGAGCTCAAATGGAAGTGGGAATAATGGATTGACAGCTATTCTTCCGATTGCCGCTTATGGACAAATGCATGACGTTGAAGAAGAAAAATTAATCAAAGCATTGGCCATCAGCCATTTGGTCAACTGCTATATGAAGAATTATATTGGTCGGCTATCAGCAATTTGCTCATGTGCTGTTTCGGCGGCAACTGGGTCTGGTGCAGCAATCACTTGGTTGGAAAGTGGTTCATATAAAGAAATTGAAAACACAATTCAAAATATGATAGGGAATGTATCTGGTCTGATATGTGATGGTGCAAAAGACAGTTGTGCTTTAAAGCTTGCAACAGCCGCAAGCACAGGTGTTCAGATGTCGAACATGGCACGCTACGGTGTTGTTGTTCCCCCGCGTAATGGCATTGTGTCTGAAAGCGTTGAAAGAAGTATTCAAAACTTGGGTCAAGTCGCTTCAGAAGGCATGCAAATCACAGACACAGTCATTCTAAAGGTCATGAAAAATATGGCGGATGATGCAACAAAGGCACAAAATATTTAGTGAATCTAGATCCTGTGAATGGCTTAAATTTCAGCTTATAATTTGTGTGCCTAAAAAAAGTGCGCCTAAAGGCGCAAAAATATATATCAAGCATGAATAGGCATTAAATATCCGGGGGGAGCAGGAGGTTGCATGAGGACAACCTCCAACCGGTATTGGGGTAATATTTCACCTTGAATATAAAACAAAAAAAGACGTCAGTTGAAGCGGGGGGCTTCTATCTGACGTCTTTGTCATGTTTATTCAAGTTAAATTTATTATACAGGAAATGAATGATTATGCAATGTGTTTTTGCAAAAATGTTTCGGAAAACGTTTTTTAATTTAAAGTAGTGAAAATATTGCAAAAACAGCCTTCCAGATGTTTGACAAGTCCTTTTCTAAATCGTATATTAGAGTTTATAGTGAGGAGGCGAACATGAAGAAAATATTCATTGTGGATTCAGACGAAAAAACACTATATACATTGCAGAATCTGTTTCGTAACAAAGGATATCAGGTTCAAGCCACTCAAAGTGTCATGGAATGCATGCCTAGAATTATCAAGTTCAAACCAGATTTGGTCCTAGCCAATTATGAAGCATGGGGATCATCGAGTTTTGAAAAGGCCAGGCGGATTGAAACTGTAACAAATGCGGCGGTTCTTTTTCTTGTAAAAGAAGCCAATGACATGTTTTTTAACGGACTTCAGGGCCTTAAGGTCTATGCTTATTTGAGGCGTCCGGTCTCCTTGGCAGAAGTTTATCGAACGTCAGAGTTTGCCTTAAAGAGTTCACGCAAGCTAAACGACCTTCAGAGTGAACTGAGCAAACTGGAAAAGTCACTTGAAAATAGAAAGTATGTTGAAAAAGCAAAGATTCACTTCATGACAAGCTATAATCTTTCAGAAGACGAAGCCTATAAACAACTCCGGAAAATGAGTATGGACAAGGGTCTTCCAATCCATGAGTTGGCCCAGTACCTGCTGGAAGATGAGGAATAAGAAATTTAAGCAATCGACGACTTTATAATGAGCAATTTGCAAAATATCATTGAAGAAGGCTCGTTATACCCTATATAGATATTTAAGGATCATAAATTCTATATAGGATATGGCGAGAGCGTAGATCTGAAATTTTGTAAGCACCTGAAATATAAAATATTTAGGCGCTCGGTTCTAGAATAATAGAATCGAGTGTTTTTTTATGTCCACTTTCCTAAAATTTAGGTATCCGAATGTCTTGGAGGGTATATAAACAGATAGTTTGGAAGGAGGAAAAGCATGGCTTCTGATTATAGCTATCTGGAACTGTATTATGAAAAAAACTTATGTCTTTGGCATAAATGGATTCTTCAAGAAGAAAGAAACTGTGATGCCATTGAACGACAATTACATATTTTAGCCAAACAGATGAATATTGAAAAAAGAGAAAGCAAGAAAAACAAGACACGAATCATTCATTATGCTCTTGTAGACTACCATCCAGATATTATTGCCATGCGAAGTTACCTGTCTGACACACAAAACTATATTGTTGATAGCGAAATCGATACTGACAAGATGACAACGGATTTTCTTCTCATGATGGCCCTGCGTGATCGACATGCAAAAAAGGCTGGATATGAGTCTTATGCAAGTATGATTTTAAGTCTTGAGGGCATTGAAATTAATGCTTTGAAACAAGGTTTGAATGATAGGCTCAATCATGAAATCGAGAGGGCCAAAGAGCTTATAAAAAAATATGATTTAAAACTCGACAATTGGTACACAGGATTAAGATCCATTGAATGTGGAGCCAAAGTGAATCATATCATGCTGATGGACAGGGTTTTGAACTATTTCCCAGAGGTCTATGGAAATGTTAAAATAGAAAGGCATACATGTAATAAGGCAGGGTTCGCATCGGAAGTGCGACCGAATGAGATCCATATAAACATTGAAAGGGTGGACACGCTCTTTGATATGAATGTGTTCTTCCATGAAATGGGCCATGGCATAGCACATGCCTACGACAATTCAAAAGGTTTGGATAGGATTTATTCAAATTTCTATGAGGAGTTGACAGGGGTTTTAACGGAGAGGTATCTGGGGCAGATTCTCCGTGATACCCATGGGAAATGCCTTGATGAAATCCGTGTTCTTCAGTATGCCCGATTTGCTATTGAGGCCCTGTATGAACTGGAACTTTGGTTTTCTGATACAAGTCCCGAAGACCTCTTCAGAGCGCATTACCAAAGGATTATAGAAAGTGATGAAGAAATGTCCATTGGACTTAGACAGGCCTTGAGGCTATCAGAACCCCTATATATGTATAATTACATACTTGCAGATATGGCCGCAGAGAAAATTATTGCAGATGGACCAAGCCAATTGAAAGACCTGGCAAGCTATTTGGTAGAAGAGGTGTTTTCTCATGGGGGCAATAAAAATTGGATAGAGTTTGCGCTGAGTACAGCTAAGGAGTTTGACTAAATGATGACGGGCATTAAAAATATAATATGGGATTTAGATGGAACCCTTGTGGACAGCTATCCTGTAATGGCAAGGCTTTTGCAAAATGTTTTAAATACACATGGTATTGAAACATCATATGAAGATGTTTATGAAGCTATAAAGGTATCCATGGGACATGCCATACAATTATTTGCTGGTCCAGATCTTCTTGTTATGAGTCAGGTGAGGGCACAGTTCATTGAGAGAGAGGGAGTGGAACCTGGAGCGTCTTATCAATTGTTTTCAGACACAATTGAGACGCTGAAGCATCTTGTTGAGAAAGGAATAAACAACTTTGTGCTGACCCATAGAAATACCTCAACGTATAAAATAATGAAAGCCACAGGGATGGAAGCCTATATTCTTGATACGATAACGATTGATGACGGATTTAGGAGAAAGCCTGATCCTGAGGCTTTTTTATACCTTATGAACAAACATGATCTATGTCAGAAAACAACCTTGAATGTAGGTGATAGACTTTTTGACATTCAAGCTGGACGTGGGGCTGGATTATTGGGCTGCCTGATAAAGGATGCCTACAACAAATCGTATTTGGATGAAGCGGACTATATTGTTTCATCACGAAGAGGCGTACTAGATTTGATTGAAATGTGAAAAAAACAATGAAAATTTTATACTGGGCATTGTCAGGATGTGGATCGGTTAATTTTCCAAGCGCCTGACCAAGAATTGACAGACAAAGTGGAAGGGGTCAATATGAAAAGGACTATAAAGTATTTGGGCATTGCACTTGTGTGTATAGTGGTAGGTGTTTCGACCTATCAGGGCGTACAGGTTGACCGCTTAGAGAATAGAATAAGGGAACTCAACACATATATCGAAAAGCAGGATATGCAGCTAAAAACTTTAGAAAATCAAATAGCTCAAATAGAACAAACGAAGGCAAGGCAAGGCCAATCTCAACAAGGGATCAAGGATGATAAGCTTTGGTTTTGGGAAAGTCTTGACTATCCGCAGTCTCCAGAGGCTCTTATTGGGTCATTGAAAGGGCAAAATGAACTTATTCCCTTTGAGGGTGTACTGGGAGGGACGCCTTTTTTTGTTCTGGAAAATGCTCAAATTTTAGATCAGACTTATGTCTATGTTCCCATTGAAGACGGCCATGTCATGGGCGGCATGATCTTAAAATATGTGTTTTTAAGTGATTCAAAAATAGAGTGGACTGTGGTCGATGGTTGGTGGCCACAAGAAAATGACTGATTGTTAATTTTTAATCACTGATTGTGTCAAACCTGTTTAATTAATTTCCCTTTGGATATTAATTTATGTGAAGTGGTCTGGTTATTTTTACAGGATATTGAACTCAGATGAGTTTGCTCTGGAGGGAGAAAAATGGCACTGATCAAGAAAGAACTAGATAAGATCAGACGAGATTTCATGGCAGAAGAAGTGGAGAAAGACATTAAAGAACATAGACTTGATTGTATTGACTGTCTCAATCATAGTGGTCGGGTAGAATTACCGGATTTACTTATGAATGCTGTGGCAGAAGGCGATGAAATGACTCTGGCAAGAGAGTTGAAAGAAAAGCAGTGCATGCGGGTTTACAATGCTGTTCCAAAAGGTGGGGAAGTTGTCCTAAGCCGTGTTTCAGACAAGAACTATAAAGAGTTTTCTGAGAGCACTTTCAATAAGTTTTATTTGAGAGGTGTTTGTAGAGAAGCTGCTGATAGTGGTTATGACACGGTTGTTATAAAGGATGACTCCATAGAAGTTGAGTACAAAACAGAGAAACTTCTTGAAAAACTTCGTGAAGATGTTGAGTTTGAAGAGTTGTTGGGCGTCAGAACGTCTGAAAAAAGAACCTTTCAGGTAGTGTACAAATTATAATATTGATAAAGTGTTTTGAATCTGCCCAGAGTGCATGCATTCAAAACACTTTTTTATGCTTAAAAACCTGAGTGCTGGTGTGGTAAATATGGACTGGGAAAGTTTATGTTTGACAAGAAGAGTTGTTAGTAATATAATGATAATAACAAATAGATAGTATCACTATATTACTAACAAAATATGACTAGCAAAATATGACTAGCAAACTTTTTAATTAGGGTAAAGACAAATTGAATTAGGAAGGCACTGATTTTGTACGTGATAGTCAAAAGCAGTCAATAAACAGATGGAAAACAACACGTGTTTGAATGGATGGGAAATATAAGCTGTAAACGATTCTATATTGAAAACGGGACAAGAAAGAGGTGCTTTATGAAATCAGTTGTATACAAAAAGTATGGTTCACCAGACCATTTGAAAATTGTCGAAAAAGAAAAGCCCACACCCAAGGCAAAGGAAGTTCTTATAAAAGTAAAGGCTGTGGCCATTAACTCGGCAGATCATAGATTTCTTATGTCAGACCCTTTCTTTTTAAGGTTTTCATCAGGTTTGTTTCATCCTAAAATTGAAACACTTGGGTCAGATATATCTGGTCAAGTGGTTGAAGTGGGACCTGGAGTCGAAAAAATAAAAGTCGGAGACCGTGTTATTGGGGCTCTTGCTGATGCTGGATTTGGTGGCTTGTCAGAATACATTAATCTCTCGGAAGACCTTGTTACGACATTCGAGGGCAATATTTCTTATGAGAGCGCTGCTGCAACGCCTATGCCAGCTATTGTAGCCCTTCAAGCCATTAGAGATAAAGCCATGCTTAAGCCAGGACAGAAAATTGCAATCAATGGGGCTTCTGGTGGTGTTGGTGGATTTGCTATTCAAATTGCAAAACATTACGGAGCGCATGTAACGGCAATATGTAGTGGAAGAAATGCTGATAATGCTTACTCTAGTGGTGCGGATGAAGTGATCGACTATCATAAAATGGATTTTACAGAAAACGAAAGCGCCTATGATGTTATTCTAGGTGTCAATGGCTATCATCCTATAAAGCATTATGAAAGAGCACTCAAGGAAGATGGAAAATACATTATGATTGGTGGGCAGAGCAAACAGCTAATAGAAGCTGGTCTCAAGGGAAAGTCCTTAAGTAGGAAGACAAAGAAATCTTTTGAAATGATGCTCTCAGTAAATAAACTTTCTGACTTAGAAGAGGTTAGTGCTCTGCTTGAAAAAGGCGTAATTGAGCCAATTGTTGATAGAGTTTTTCCTTTTGCACAGACATCTGAAGCCTTTCACTATTATGGAGAAGGGCGTGCAAAGGGTAAGGTTGTTATCGTCTTTTAATTTACAGTATTTAGGCAAGACTATATAATGGGGTTAGATAGTATTGTATTGACTTCAAGAGGAGACAACTATGGCACATAAAAACTTAGATGCGAATGGAATGACAGAAGATGCCTTTCTAAAATCTTATGACATGTCTGCATTTGACAGACCCTCAATGACAGTGGATATGCTTTTGTTTACGATTGCCAGTGAAGAAGCAGATAATTATAGAAAATTGCCAGAGAAGCAACTGCGCATTTTGCTTATCAAACGAAAGGAACACCCCTTTATAAACACATGGGCTCTTCCGGGTGGTTTTGTTAGAATAGACGAGTCTTTAGAAGCTGCTGCCTATAGAGAATTAAAAGAAGAAACAGGTGTTGACAATGCCTATTTAGAACAGCTCTACACAAGTGGAGAGGTTCATCGAGACCCAAGAGGACGAATCATCAGTACGGCATATATGTCACTTGTGGACGTTAATGAAGTGGTTCCAAAGGCAGGGTCGGACGCCTCTGAGGCCGCTTGGTTTGACGTGACCTATACCTTGAGACGTGAAGAACGAGATATGGGTGACAATGGTTTTGTTGAGAAGCGCTATTTCGATATCACACTTTTTCACGAAGGGACAAGCCTTAAAGTAACGGTTCTGACATCAAGACAGGTGGAAGGACGACATGTGAAATATAGTCGTGAACTTATCTCAAGTGACGGACTTGCCTTTGATCACGGTGTTATTCTCCAGTATGGAATTGAATCCCTCAGAAAGAGACTGGAAACTTCAGAACTGATTTTTCATCTAATGCCAGAATGCTTCACACTGACAGAATTACAAAAGGCATTTGAAGTGATACTTGGACGAGAGCTCTTAAAAGCTAATTTTCGTAGGAAGATTGGGAAGTTTGTAAAAGAGACAGGAAAAACAAGAGCAGATGCAGGGCATAGACCATCCAAACTGTTCGCATTTAACCCCCGATGGTATGATGTTTAAAAAATATGGCTCTAGGAATGACGAGTATTAAAAACCACTTTAATCGCGTTTAAAACGGGATTAAAGTGGTTTTATTTGCATATATACGGCTTAGTTGGCCAGATGAACGGTTTCAGTTTGCGTAGAGTCATATAGTAAATATCCTAAATCGCTTAAATCCTGTAAAACCTTAAGGACTTCCGAGTGGCTACGAATGCCTGCAATGTCCCGAATTGTAATTAAATCAGGAGATTTTCTATTATGATAGATATAATCCCGAATGGCCCGATATGTAGAAATATGTCTTTCTGTAATTTGGACAACTGCTTGCATGTAAACACCTCCCATGACGAAATAAACAAACAGGTTTCTGAAAGAAGTGTTAGTATTTTACCCATAATTCTTACATATTTAAACTGGAATTTTCAAGCAAGCGTTTAGAAACGTTCACAAACAGGTAAAAATTATATGAATTATGACAAAAAACACGGAGGGAAGACATGAATAAAATACATAAATCAATTCAGCATATACAAAAGGATTTGGTCCTTATGACAGGGCTTTTAAAAAGGAAGTCTTTGGAATCAATTTTTGTGGATATTTACTCAAAAGATCCTTTGGTCTTAAAATCGAGTAAATCTTTTTTGGAAGCAAAACTTGAAGCTGATAAAGACTTAGAACTTGTTCGAATTCGCCATCGTGATGATTTAAAGAAAATCACACATGAGGACAGAAAAAACGATCAAGGGCAAGCGCAGGATCTTGTTCGAAGGGCTGCTATTACAGAATTTGCAATATTTGATAAAATGAGTGGAGAAATGATCCGACTCAGTCGTTTTCCCTTTATCTTAAAATGGCAAAAGCGTATTAAGGGTCTTGTTATTAACCCTTTGACTTTACTCCTTGTAGGGCCCGGACGCCTATTTATTAACATAGCCCTTCTGCTTGCAACTTTATACGCCTACAAAACATTGCCTAGTCTATCTATGGTGGAATACTTTTTAGGGGCATCTTCCCCTGTGTATTATGGTCTTTTTGTTCCCTACTTAATATTGTTGGCTTTTGACATCCGATATATGTCCCGCCTATACTTATTGATTTCCGAAATGGCCAAACGTTCTATTAACGACAATGAAGGTTCAGATAAGGCGAGAAAAAAGGTATATGTACTAGACCCAAGCATAAGCATCCATGAAAAAACAGCAACTCGCATCAAGCATATGGTCTTAGGAGAAAATGCACACTTTTTACGCTTTACAGATCAGAAAAAAGGACTTGGATTGGCTGATATAACATTCAAGGTGCCCCAGCCATCAAAGGAAATGCTCCTGCAATACATGGGTGTTTTATCTGGTTTGGAAGAGGCCCATAAAATGGAATCAGAGACCTTGAACCAAACTTTTAACTTCAAACCTATACCAGCAAGAATTCTGGAATCGTTTAACGAAAGCGAGACACTAGAAACGTATACAACAAGTGCATGCAAGAAGTTTATATTGAATTTCGAATTTTTATGCGAGCGTTTTAGTGTAGCAGAGTCTGATAAGGAAAAACTTGCAAAGTTGCTCCTTGATAGATTTTCACACAGCGATGAAAAAGAGGTGAGTGATGATGAATGGGTTCAGATCTTGCCCTATTTATAACAAACATAAGTATATAATCATTCCAGTGGCTTGCAAAATTAAAGATCTAAGCCCTCGCCATATCCTATATAGAGTTTTTGATTCTTAAATTTCTATAATAAGGTGTAGCGTGGGTTCTTGACTGATATTTTACAAGTTGATCAATTTATAAAATCAAAGCAACCTCAAATCGCTTTTCTTGATTCATAAGCTGAAATGCAGACATGGGGTTGTTTTTTTGTGCATATTTATGGTGTGCAAATAATGTATTCATATTAGAATGGTAAAAAACCTTAGGAGTGAAATGAATATGGATATTATCGTTCGAGATATGCAAATAGAAGAAATATCAGATATTGCTGTTATGACAGCCAATTCAACCATGGGAGAATTATACTTCCAATCAGATGCTGACAAGGTTCAGACCATACTAGAAAATGCAAGGCGGGATGAGAGGGTCCTCGTTGCAGTTGTTGATGGTAAGGCTGTTGGTTTTATATGGTTCGATTTAAATGGCGTGTTCCGAATTCACCCTTATATCCATTTACATTTTGTGCGAACTGATATGAGGGGGCAAGGAATCGGAAAGGCCCTCTTAAAGGCCTTTGAAGAAAGTGCAGTCCAAATAAGTCCCAAGACCTTTCTTGCAGTGGCTGAGTTTAATTTTAGAGCCAGTGCCCTTTATGAAACAGAAGGTTACAAATTTGTAGGGAGTGTACCAGGCCTTTATAGAGAAGGGGTTACAGAAAATCTTCTAATGAAAAACTTGAAAGTTCAATAAAACAATTGTTCCACCCTCCCGCCTGTGCTAGAATGGTCATGTGTTTGTACATGGGAGGATTTTTATGACAATATTACTTGGTTTTTTAGTTGTTTTTGCATCGAGTTGTGTTCAGGGTATGACGAGTTTTGGCTTTTCCTTGTTGGCTGTCCCATTGCTTGGGCTATTTATGCCTCTTGACATAATAGTGCCAATGCTTGTTTTATACAGCTTACTTATGAACTTTATGATTCTAATAAAACTTAAAGCCAAACCGGATTTTAAAGCCATAGGAATTATTTTAACAACTGGAATTATAGCCACCCCTTTAGGTGCAAAGTTGCTAATGACAGCAAATCCTGACATTTTAAAGTTTGTTGTGGGCATTATTATCTTTGTTTCTGGTATCTTTATGTATAAAGGTTACAAAGTCAAAATGGGAAGCAAGACCCTTTCTTTTTTGACAACGGGCTTTATGAGTGGTTTGCTTAATGGAAGCATTTCTATGAGTGGACCGCCTGTTATACTCTTTATGACGAATGAAGGCGTGGAGAAAAAGCAATTTAGGACCAATTTGACCAGCTATTTCTTCATACTCAATATTATCACTGTTGGTATATTTTATCTAAATGGTCAACTGGGGGCGCAGGTCATAAAGACATCAGTCTACTTGCTTCCCGCGCTTGTTATCGGCGTCCTGTCGGGCGTTTCCTTGGGGAACAAAGCTAATGAAGACAAGTTTAGAACCTTTACCATCATGATGATTATGGCCATGGGTCTTTTATCTATTGTTTCATCAAATCTTCAAAGCTGGATAAAATAATTAATGATTATGAATTTGAAAAGAGCCTTTTGGCTCTTTTTTTTTCATATATGATTGAAAAAAAGAAAAAGCTGGTATAATTGAAGAGTACGGGAATTATTACCAAAGGGGGAATTAAAATGAATCGACAAAGAAGTAAGAAAAGTATTGTTATGGCTTTATCCTTGGTGTTTATTCTACTCTTAGGGCAAACTGTATCATTTGCCGGGTCGGATTTAATGTCAAGATCACAAGCCGATGACAAGTACAAATGGGATTTAAGAGACATATATACGTCTCGCGATGCCTTTGAAGCAGATGTTGAGGCGGTGGAAACCCTCCTGCCCCAAATTGAGAGTTATGCAGGACGATTAAATACTGCGGATGCTCTTGTGGAGTTATTTGCCCTTGATGAAGAGGCTTCAAGAAAGTTGTTCAAAGCATATGTGTATGCCAACTTAATGCTAGACCTCGATCAGACAAATAATGAAGCCGTGGAAATGTCTTCTATCACAAGTGGTTTATATGGCAAATACATAGCGGCGCAGTCTTATGTCCAGCCTGAAATCCTTGAGCTTGATGATGCGACCCTCCAAACTTTCCTAGAGGACGAACGTCTCAAGGATCATAGGGTTTATCTGGAAGGTCTTTTAAGCCAGAAAGAACACATTCTTTCTAAAGAAGAAGAAAAAATCCTATCCCTGGCTTCGGATATGTCAGGGTCACCTAAAAACATATTTGACAAGGTGACAATCGCCGACAAGGAAAAAGTATACATTGAGAATAAAGATGGGGAAGAAGTTGAATTAACCCCTGGCTTATTCAGTCAAATCATCGAAGACACAGACCGTGACTATAGGAAAGAAGCTGCACAACTTCGATACAGCATTTATGAAAAGGTGAATAATACCCTAGCAGCAACTTATGAGGCAGAAATCAAAAAGAATGTTTTTTTCTCAAAAGCAAGGGGCTTTGATTCTTCTATAGAAGCATCATTATACGCTGAGTCTATTCCTCAGTCTGTTTATGACAACCTTATTGAAGCTGTCAATGACAATTTAGAGCCTCTTCATAAATATTATAAGGTTCGAAAGCAGGCCTTGGGTTATGAGAATCTCTACTACTATGATGCCTATGTCCCTTTGACAGATACTTTTAAAATGAACATTCCTTTTGATGAGGCCGTTGACTTGATAGCAGAGTCACTCCAACCATTAGGTATGCAGTATGTGACTGATTTTAATAAGGGCATCGATGACAGATGGGTGGATGCTTATGAGGACAGTAACAAGTATACAGGGGGTTACCAGTGGGGCACCTATGACACCCATCCTTTCATATTAATGAATTATGATGACACTCTAAACAGTGCGCTCACCCTAGCGCATGAGATGGGTCATGCGCTTAATTCAAAGTATTCCAATCAAGAACAGCCATATTCAATGGCAGACTATCCGATATTTACTGCAGAAGTGGCTTCAACAGTAAACGAAATGTTGGTTATGGATCATTTAATTAAGAATGCCAAAACAGATGATGAGAAGCTTTATCTTGTCAATCAGCAAATTGATAACATCAGGGGCACAGTTTTTGTTCAAGTTATGTTCTCAGAATTTGAAAAAAGAGCCCATGAAATGGTGGAGTCAGGACAACCCCTTTCACCAGATGTTCTCAATGAGCTTTGGATGGAACTTCTTGTAAAATACTTTGGACCTGATTATACGACGCTAGAGTACCAGAAGTATGGTTGGTCGCGTATTCCACATTTCTATATGAATTTTTATGTGTATAAATACGCAACATCCATGTCGGCAGGATATTCCATAGTCAATCAAATAATGGATGGAAAAGAAGGGGCCCTTGAAGCCTATATTGAGTTTTTAGGAGCTGGGGGATCGGCTGATCCAATCACAGTTCTTAAAAATGCGGGTGTGGATATGAACAGTTCAGAACCTGTGGATTCTCTACTAGCTTACTTCTCTGAATTGGTTGATGAACTCGAAGTCTTATTGGATAAAAAAGGATCAAAGGTGGGACATTCCACAACCTATCTTGTTCAACCTGGAGACGTGCTTTGGAAAATTGCAAAGGCCTATGGAACCACATGGAAGGAACTGGCTGAGTTAAATGACCTTGATAATGCCAATTTCATTGAAGTGGGTATGGAAATCATGGTGCCGGTTGACTAAACCAGGCCTTTAAAAGTGAAATTTATGTGAACGTCACGTTTGGTAGTTGAAATCACCTCATGTCATCAATATAATAGGACATGAGGTGATTTTTTAATGCCATTTACTCCAGCGCATGCAGTCGTTAGTCTACCATTTGTAAAAAGAATGAGAGCAATCAGTGTTTTTGGACTCATTATAGGGTCTATGGCACCTGATTTTGAATATTTTTTGAGGTTAAAGCCAGCTTCAATGGGCGGACATACCATAATGGGCATGTTCTTTTTAAATCTGCCCATTTGTATTGTCTTGGCAATTTTGTATATGAACGTGCTTGAAGATGGTCTTATCCAGCTGCTTCCCAGCTTTCTTGCAAAAAAATGGCCACGTTTCGGAAGAAACGTAAGGCATTATGCCTTGGCTGAGTGGCTGAATTTTATATTTTGGACGTTGACAGGTATGCTCACGCATATTGGGTGGGATGCCTTTACCCATAAAACAGGTGCCGTTGTGGGCCTGTTTCCTGTACTGACAAATACAGTGGAAATCATAGGCAAAGAGGTTCCAATCTATAAGTTGCTTCAGCACACAAGCACTCTAATTGGCCTAATAAGTATCTTTATCTATATTATGCTTCGTCAGACCCGACATCGTATGCCACAGGCAGTGGAAGGCCTAGGGCTGATTCGACTAATCTTTTTTATTATTTTAGGCAGTTTAGCGCTGGTTCGTTATCTTATTTTTTCAAGCCCTGCTGTTACGGCCTATGGTGAGTGGATCGTGTCTCTTATGACGTATGCATTCATCGCTTGGCTTGTCACGTCCTTCATAATTAAGAAGCGCGAGCGTCAAGCAGTTCAAGAATTTCTTGCCAACTGATGTCTTTTTTGGCCATGAGCACTGTAAGGTGATACAATAAATCGCCGATTTCGCCAATTAGGGCCTGGTCTTCTTCAGCCAAGGCGGCAATAATGATTTCTGAAGATTCTTCACCGACTTTCTTTAAGATCTTACCAAGACCTTCCTTGAGCAAATAATTTGTATAAGATCCCTCGATGGGATTGTTCTTTCGGTCTTGCACAGTTTTCATAAGTTTATCCAGTGTATGCTCATAAGCGGGCATACACTTTTTTTCACTCTCTTTATCCAAAGTGACTGGGGCATGATTTGTTTGTAAGGAAATGGGGGTGAAAAAACAAGATTTTTCTCCAATGTGACAGGTGGGACCGTCGGGGCTTGCTTTAACAAGGATGGTATCCCTATCACAGTCCAGTTGTAAACTTAAGGCCCTTAAATAATTTCCTGAACTCTCCCCCTTGGTCCAAAGTTTATTACGGCTTCTTGAGTAGAAGGTGACAAGTCCAGTGGTTTGGGTCTGAAGAAGGGCTCTTTCATTCATATATCCAAGCATAAGAATCTCTTTGTCATCGGCACTTTGTATAACTGCAGGAATCAGTCCATCCTCATTCCATTTTATTTCTAGGCGCTTCGTATCCATTGTTTTACCTCTTTCTTTAGCTTAAAGCTTTCGCATGGGGATCTTCTTCATTGACAAATAGTCTTTTAGGTCAGGAATAGCAATTTCCCCGTAATGAAAGACTGACGCCGCAAGGGCTCCATCGGCTCCGCTTGCAAAGGCTTCATAAAAGTGCCTTTCTTGACCTGCACCCCCTGATGCAATGACAGGCACATTGACAGATCGACTGATTTCACCAATGATGTCAAGATCATAACCACCTTTGACACCATCTTCATCTATGGAGTTGATGACGATTTCACCAGCACCCAGGGCCACGCCTTTTTTGGCCCATTCTAGGGCATCAAGTCCTGTTGGTGTCCTACCACCAGAGGTGACGATTTCCCAGCCCCTTTCACTTCTAATCACATCCATTGATAAAACGACACACTGGGCTCCGAACTTTCGTGCGGCTTGGCGGATCAAATCAGGATTGGCAACAGCAGCTGAGTTAATAGATACCTTGTCAGCACCTGCACCAAGAACTTTCGTAAAGTCTTCAAGCTTCCGAATGCCCCCGCCAATCATAAAGGGGATGTTAATGGCCTGTGAGACATCTTTAATAATATCTAAGAAGATATCACGTTTTTCATGGGTTGCTGTAATATCGTAAAGGACAAGTTCATCTGCGCCTTGCTCGGCATATCGCTCAGCCAAATATACAGGGTCTTCCACTTGCTTTATGTCTTTAAAACGGGTGCCTTTTACAACGAGGCCGTCTTTGACATCCAAACAGGGAATGATTCTTTTACATAACATAAAACCACGCCTTTCTATTTTAAGTAAGCCTGTGCCTCACCGAGATTGATTGTTCCTTCATAGAGGGCCTTGCCGACTATGGCGTCAGTCAGACCAGCCTGGGATAAATCAATTAAATCCTGGAGCTTCGATACACCACCTGAAGCAATGACAGTGCCAGAAAAGACTTTGTTGGCTTCAATCAAGACTTCAAGGTTGGGACCGGTCATGGCACCATCTTTAGAAATATCCGTTAAAACAATGGTTTGAACACCTATTTGATTGAGTTTTTCTAAAAACGCTGTGGTCTTTATTCCCGAGGCATTGACCCAACCATCGGTTGTCACGTAATCGTCTTTAACATCCACAGAGACCACAATTCGATCCTTGTATTTTTTGACGAGCGCCTGAAGGCGATCAGGGGCTTTAACAGCCATAGTGCCCACAATCACACGATCAATACCAGCTTGCAAATAAGTTTCCACATCTTCAGAACTTCGAATGCCTCCGCCAACTTGAAGAGGCAGGTCAGTGGCCCTGCGAATATCAAGTATAGCCTCACGAGCAGGGCCTTGACCTGTAAAGGCGCCATCTAAATCAACAAGGTGGAGTTGTTTAGCCCCTTGTGCCATCCAGAGGAGGGCCATATTTTTAGGACTATTTCCATATTCAGTCACTTTGTCGGCACGGCCTTGATATAAACGAACACATTTGCCATCTTTTATGTCAATTGCTGGGTAAATTTTCATGATAGGGTCTCCTTAGTTTCTCGGTTCATGATGTCGATAAAATTTTCTAAAAGTTTTTCACCAGTTCGACCGCTTTTTTCAGGGTGAAACTGCATGGCGAACATATTGTCTTTGCGAAGGGTTGCTGGAATTTTAACACCGTAATCTGCCACTTGAAGCACATCTTCCTCGCAGTGGTTTGTCAGGTAATAGGAATGTACAAAGTATGAGTAAGCCGGTTTTTCAAGCCCTCGAAGGAGTTCATCTGCTTTCTGGTCTTCCAGCTCGTTCCATCCCATATGTGGGACTTTAAAGGGAATGCTTAGTTTTTCAATTTTGCCCTTAAATATGCCAAGACCTTTTGTTTGGCCATCTTCATAGCTTTCTTCACACATGAGCTGCATACCCAGACAAATCCCCAGGGTGGGCTTGTTGGCATAAGCTCTTTGCAAAACAATTTTGTCAAGACCGGAGTCTTTCAAGGACTGCATGGCATCTTTAAAGGCGCCAACGCCAGGTAGTACAGCTCCGCGGGCAGACAGTATTATTTTGGGATTTGAGGTGACAATACAGTCCACGCCAAGCCTGTTGAATGCGTTTTTTACGTTTTGAATGTTTCCAACGCCGTAGTCAATTATTGCAATCATATGCTATCTCCTTTGTTTCGTTGTCAGCTTATAGGGTGCCTTTTGTTGAGGGGATATGAGCATCTTCTGAAAGGTCTGTAATGCTGATAGCCTCTTTTATGGCTCGGGCGAATCCCTTAAATATGCCTTCTAACATATGGTGGGTGTTGCCCCCATCCAGTCTCTTGATGTGAAGCGTCAGGCCAGCTGTTCTGCAAAATCCATTAAAAAATTCACTGATGGCCTCTGTTTCTAAATTTCCTAGTCTTTGCGCCCCTAAGGAAACGTCAAATTTCAAATAACTCCTACCGCTAAAATCAAGGGCAACAAGCAGAAGACATTCATCCATGGGGGTGATGGTGTCGGCATAACGGGCGATGCCCTTCTTGCTGCCAAGGGCATCGTTAAAGGCAGAACCAAGAGCTATGCCAACATCTTCAACACTGTGATGGGCATCGATGTGCAAGTCCCCAGTGCATTTTAGTGTGATGTCGACCCCGCTGTGTCTTGAAAGTTGTTCCAGCATATGGTCAAAAAAGCCTATGCCTGTACGAATGTCATATGTGCCTTTGCCATCGAGGTTGATGGCAAGTTCTATATTGGTCTCAGTGGTCTTGCGACAGACCTCGGCACTTCTTTTAATATTTTTATTCATAAGTGGTAGACACGACCCTTCTAATTATTTCAACAACAGATGTGTTGGTCTGCTTTTGGGTGATGGAAAATCTCAAGCATTGTTTTAAGTTTTTATCGTGTTCAAATTTTCGTATTTTGAGACCGTTGGCTGTTAATGCATCATATATGTCTTTGTCAGCAGAAGACCTGATCAAAATATAGTTACCATAGGAGGGAAAGACTTCAAGTGCTCCTGTGGTCTCTTCAATTTCCTTTAACCGACCATAAACAGACATACGCTCCTGCCTTATATTTCTTAGAACATTCTCTAGCAGGTGTCTATTTTCCAGAAGAACAATGGCTGACTCCTGGGCAAAAGCCGATAGATTGTAAGGCATTTTGACCTTGTTCATGGCCTTTATTCTTTGTGGTGAAGCCACACCATAACCAACCCGTATAGCTGCTGCTCCAAAGGCCTTAGATAGGGTTCTCATGACTATAACCTTGTCTGTGTCATAACTGGTGTCTATAAGACTCATTTGCGAGAATTCAGCATAGGCCTCATCCACGACAACAAGACCTGGAACCTCTTCTATAATCCTCATAAGATCAGTGGGGCTAAACACATGGCCAGTTGGGTTGTTTGGTGTACAGATAAAAGTAATAGCAGCGTTTGTTCGAACAGCTTCATTAATTATTTCATCGACATCAGCTAAGAGGTTTGACTTTGGGTCTACTGAACACAGGTTACAGCCGCGAATGTTTGACATAACGCTATACTCAATGAAAGTTGGGCTGTGTATAACAATATTGTCTCCAGGTTTTGAAAAGGCATCGAAAATAATTTTAATGAGTTCATCAGAACCATTGGTACATATGAGTTGATCTTGTGGAACGCCGATGTAATCTTTGATAGCCTCTTTCAGTTTTACCGCATCAGAGTCTGGGTATTCTTGGAGTTTGATGTTAAGGAGGCGTTTTAGTAAGTCTTCCTTTATGTCAGGCAGGGGGTTGTACCAGTTCTCATTGGCGTGTAATCTTGTGTTCTTCATGGTCTGCACCTCACTGTTACGGCATTGGCGTGGGCTGTTAAGCCCTCCTCGTTTGCAAAGTACTCAAGATCCCTTGCAAGGTCTCTTAAAGCCTCTTGGGTAAAAGATAAGTAACTAGGTCTTTTAATGAAGTCATAAACACCTAGGGGGGATGCGTACCTAGCTGCACCGCTCGTTGGAAGGGTGTGATTGGGCCCAGCCAAATAATCCCCAAGGGTTTCTGGTGTATATGCACCTAAAAAGATGGAGCCGGCGTTTTGAACCTTATCCAAGTAGGTGAAGGGATCACTGACTTGAAGTTCCAAGTGTTCTGGCGCAATGAGGTTGGAAAGCTCTACACCTGTATCAATTGAGTCGACCACATAGGCTTTTGCACCCCTGAGGCTGGTTTTCAAAATTTCACTTCTTGATAAGACGTTTGCTTGTCTGACCAGTTCGGCGGACACCTTTGAAGCTATTTTTTCAGATGTTGTCACCAAGATCATACCAGCAGCTTCATCATGCTCCCCCTGAGCCAGAAGGTCAGCAGCAATCCACTGGGGATTGGCTGAGTCATCAGCTATAACAAGAACTTCACTTGGTCCGGCTATCATATCAATATCAACCTGACCATAGACTTGTCGCTTGGCTTCAGCCACATACATGTTTCCAGGTCCCACAATTTTATCGACTGGAGGAATGCTTTCGGTCCCGTAGGCAACCGCTGCAATAGCTTGTGCACCACCGATTCGGTATATTTCATCAATTCCCAGAAGGGTGGCGGCTGTTAAAACACTGGGATTGACAGTCCCGTCAGGGCCGGCAGGGGTCACTATGACGATTCTTTTAACCCCAGCAAGTTGAGCAGGGATGGCGTTCATTAAAACAGAGGAGGGGTAGGCAGCCTTTCCACCTGGGACATAGAGAGCGACCGATTCAAGCGGGCGGACGAGCTGACCCATTCGTTGTCCTCTTTCAGGTGTCACTTCCCAGTCTATGACCACTTGTTTTTTGTGAAAACGTTCAATGTTAAACTTGGCGCTTTCTAAGATTCTTTTAAAGTCATTGGTCGCTTCCTTATAGGCCTTGTTTCGAACTTCAAGTGGAACACGGGACGTGTCGGGGGTGAATCCGTCAAAGTCTTTTGTATATTTTGCGACAGCTTCATCGCCAAGTGTTCTGACATCTCTTACTATTTTTGAGACAGAGACAATAACCTCTTCATTGGGTAAAAAATTATTTGCAAGTTCCTTTTGAATTTCGAAAAAGTCATCTTTTCCTATACGTCGAATGATCATCACTGAGCCTCCTGGTTGAGTTGGGTCTTTAATACATCCATAAATGCAACAATGGGTTCTGTCTTGGTCTTGTATCTTATTTTGTTAGCAATGAGTCTTGAGCTAATGGGCTTAATGGACTCAATGACTTGAAGATTATTCTCTTTAAGCGTTGTTCCTGTTTCAACAATATCTATGATGCAGTCTGAAAGGCCGACGATGGGACCAAGCTCAACAGACCCTTCAAGTGGAATAACCTGACCGTCTATGCCCTTTGCTTTCATAAAGGCATACGATTGTGTGGGGTATTTCGATGCAATTTTTAGATAGGGAATTTTGTTGTAGTCAAAATCTGCAAATCCAGCCAGACAAAGTTGGCATTTTCCAATACCTAAGTCCATAAGTTCATAAACTTTATAGACTTTTTCATCAATCACATCTTTGCCGACAATGCCGACATCGACAACGCCCAGCTCTACATAAGTGGGGACATCTGCTGATTTTACGAATAACATGTCAAGAGTCTTGTTGTCATCGAGTGGTCTTAAGGCTCTTCCAGGGCTTTCTGGGAGGGCGTAACCAGCCATTTTCAAAGCCTTGAGTGTTTGTTTAGCCACTCGACCTTTGGCCACGGCGATTTTAAGAGGGTTAGTGGATTGAGCTTGGGGCATATTGATCTTCCACCTTTCTAATAAATTGATCGAAACTAGAGCGACAAAAGGTATTCATTCTTTGGTTTATAATTTCCAGTTGACTGCCCTTAACCGATAGAACTTCTTCTGCTTCTGTGGGAAGGTTGTCTGCACACCCCTCAATTGTTGTCACAGTGTAGCCTAAATCCCTAAGCTTGTCTGAAAGTCTTATGGCGGGTTTTCTGTCATCGTTTTTGTAATAGATGGCGTAATCCATAGGGTATAAATTTGATTTATCAAGTTGTTTCATTTCAATCACCTCGTTGATTTCATTAAGATAGAGTGCTATACCACAGGCTGTCAGGCCGTATCCGAATGCATTGTCATATCGTCCGCCCGATGCTAGAACCCGACCGCTATCAGCGGTATAGATTTTATAAATGTTGTCAGTATAGTAGCTATAGTTGTTTGTGAATGAAAAGTCCACTTTGATCATGTTCCGGTCAAGACCATAATCCAAAAGGGCTTTAAATAAAGTTTCGACCCGTTTTATAGCCCTGAGGGCATCGGTGTCAAGGGTGAGCTCTCTTGCCATCTTAAAGACTGACTCAGGGCTTCCAAAAAGTTGTGGCAGAGACTCAAGTGCCTTGGTTTGATATGGTTCCAGTTGTAAATGACCAAGGAAAACACTCAGTTCTGGCAGATTCTTTGTGTCGATCAGATCCCTTAGTTTCTCTTTTTCCAGGTGGGAGAGGGAACATTTTTTTAAAAGAATTTCTGTAATGCTTATATTGCCTAGATCAACGATAATTTTTCCAATGCCACTTTCTTCAAGAACCTTGTAGGCCACCCGTATGATTTCTGCTTCAGCCAGGGGATTGGGCGTGTCATACACTTCTAAACCGCACTGTAGAATTTCCTTTGTTTTTCCTTCGTGGCTTTTCCAGCTGAGTTTGCTTGTGGTATAGGCATACTTTTGTACAGCTTGGCCTGTGCGCTTGTTTTGCGATGCCAATTGGGTGACAAAGTGTGTTGGGTCAGATTTAACCATGTAGATGTTTCCATCTGGGCCAGTGTATTTGACACTTTGGCTCAAATCCTGGGGATAGAAGTTCGAAAGAGCCTTGTAAGAAGATACACTTCCGGGCACTATGCTTGTATAACCATGCAGTTTTGATGACTTTCTGAATATTGCGTCAATTGCATCTATACGCCTAAAGGCATCGATAGAATAGGACATTGTCATTGTGAATTCGCCTCTTTTCTTTTGTTCGAATGGGTTTTGAATGCTTATGGAAATAAAAAAAGCCGTATGGGCTAAAACGCCCATACGGCTCTCCGTAACTGGATCACCATCAGACGCAAGCTCTTAAACACGACATTTAGAGCTTGCATCTGATGAAATATATACACTCAGATTAACAAACTCTTGGTAGATGGTGATGATGATGAAGTTGTACAAAAATAGATTTGGTTAGAGAATTCATATTTATGCACCTCGAATAGTTTTTTTGAATCATAACATGGATGCGAAAAGCCTGTCAAGGTAAAAGGTGAAAATATTCATAAATAATAAACCTGGGTGTGGGTATAATAGCTAAGGACAGTGATATGAAAAAAAATCATAAAGTAATCATAAAGAAATAGAGCTATTTATAGAAAATAGATCATTTTAGATAATTTTGGAATTTGGTGTGTCGTCTTTGATACTGATCATGATATAATCATAATGAATATAGGAGGGGTCAACATGGGGAAAAGAATTTTAGTTGTTGATGATGCAATGTTTATGAGAAAGATGCTAAGTGACATTTTAAATAATGCTGGACACGAAGTTGTTGGGGAAGCAGAAAATGGCAAGGATGCTCTTAGAAAATACAGAGAATTGAAGCCTGATATTGTCACAATGGACATCACTATGCCGGTCTGTAATGGTATAGAAGGCGTAAAACTGATTAAAGATGAGTTTCCAAATGCAAAAATTCTTATGGTTAGCGCCATGGGACAGGAAAATATGGTTGTAGATTCGGTTAAGTCTGGGGCTCAAGGTTTTATTGTGAAGCCATTTGACAGGGATAAAATCGTAATGACAATAGAACGACTTACGAAATAGACTTGTTAGGGATCAAAGCAAGTGCTGTACGAACTAAAAAAGTTCATATAATTGAATGAAAGGGCTGGGGTGATAGAATCACCCCAGCCCTTTTTACTTGCTTTGAGATTGCTAATCGTTTTATGGTTTTGCCAATAAATGTTTTAGAAAATTAGCTTTTAAAAGGGTCGTTGTACTCAATGCCCAAAATGGTAATGGCTGTTTCATTCATTAAGTCAACAACTACCAGATCATCAAGAGAAATACCTCGCTGAAGGATTTTAACCCTTGGTCGAAGTGGATAATTGGGGTTTACAAGATCAACAACAGCAGTCGTACCATTACTCAAATTTACAAGTGTGCCTTCTGGGTATGGTATAACTTTTCTAGCAAAAGTCTTGGCCATTTCAAAATCAAAGTGTGTGCCAGCTGATCCCATAATGTACTCGATGGCCTCGTTTGGCGGTAAGGCCACAGAATTTGGCGTATCAGAAGTCATGGCATCATAACAATCGGCTATGGAAACAATCCTTGAAAACCTATGAATGTGGTCGCCGGACATACCTTTAGGGTAGCCACTGCCGTCATATTTCTCATGGTGCTGAAGGGCAACCACCTTTGAAGCGCTGTTGATGCCGTAGTGTTCTTTCAAATACTCATAGCCCAATTGTGGATGCTCTCGGATTTTTTCCATTTCCTCTTGAGAATAATTGCCCCTTTTATTGACAACAGAACTGGGCAGAAATGCCTTGCCAATGTCATGCATGAGGGCACCAAAGAAGAGGGGAAAGAGGTCATCTTTTCTCAACTTGAGTTCGATTCCTAAAATCAAAGAGAGAATGGCTGTATTGAGTGAATGTTGGTAAGTATAGGTATCAATATTCTTTATATCCACCAGATTGATCATAATATTTCTATTGGATGTCATTTCATCAACAATGTACTTGGACATGTTTTTTAAATTGTCCATGTACTTTTCCATACCTTTGACCATAAGTCGCTGGTTTAAGTTCAGTTCAGAACTTTTTGCTCGAATGTTAAAGCGTTCAATGTTTTCGAAAGTCTCTTTAATGGCAAGCACTGTCTTTTGTCGAACTTCTGGTTTGATCACATCATTAATTTCCTGATCACTGTATTCATCATCAATGTAAACTGAGAGCACATTGTTTTCTTCCACGCGTTTTATAAGTGCATCGTTTAATACTACGCCTTTTTTTAATAATATCGTTCCTTGAGAATTCATGATATCTTTGGCGATCGCTGTGCCTTCAACGACACAACCTATTGGAACTAATCGCATAATGTCACCTTTCAATCTCTTGCAAAATATGAGTTTGTATTTACGTTTGAATTTCTTCTTTCCCTTAGTATTATACCATCTTAACGGTTGAAACGCACTTAAACCCATGTGGATTTTAGCAACCCATATGAAACATTTCCTATGACCGTAACTGCTTTGATAATATTCCTTTCTTAGAATATGCTATAATGATGGTGTTTGAGTAAGGTAAAAACGGAGGCATCTTATATGGAAAACAGACAACTAAAAGCACTTGGGCTCATACTCGTATTGCCCATTGTATTTGCAGGGATTGGTTATTTTGGAATGAAGGTTTTTCTATCGGGCTCTGGCCCTGAGACAGCACAGCCTGAATCACGTCCATCGCAGGAGGTCAGTCAAACGTCGAAAGATGATGACAAAACTCAAAATGAACAGGTGACACAAGAGGACAGTCGTACTGAAACAACTCAAACAGAAGAAAATGAGAAAACAGATGGTGACGCTATTGTTGTGTCAAATGAAGCGGAATCAGAAGATGGAGTCACAGACACTGAAAAGGCAAGTGTGGTGGTTGAAAAGAAAAATTATGACCTGCCAAGTGTAAACTTTTTTAGTCTGCAAGTGGGGAGTTATTCCGCCAAAAGCAATGCGGACAAGCATGTGGCAGCATTAAAAGAAGAAGGCATGAATGCTTATGTTTTCGAAGGCAATAATTTTAAGGTTATGGCAGGCATTAGCGGTTCAAGAGACGGTGTTGACACCATAAAGCAAAAAGTGGTTCAAACTGTGCCTGATGCATTTGTGAAGGGGATCGTGGTTGTCCCAGACGCTGTTAAGTACACAGCGGATGAAAAAGAGGGTTTAGAAGGATTTCAGGCAATTGCCAAAACTTATCAAGAAAGACTTCAAAGCAATGTGAGCTTTATTTCTACCATAGAGATGAAAAGCCAAGCAGACATTCAGACATACCTTGAAAGTGATGTAGCAAAAATCGAAGCCATGATTGTTTCGATAAACGATTATAATGGTGCGCAAGTGTTCGAGACACCACTAAATAAAGCTGTACAATCTTTGGACAGTCAAGCGGAGAGAATTCGACAATTAATTAACGATGAAAATGATGGGTCAAGGATCTTCCAAGTCTACATAAAAGAACTTTTAAATTATAATAAGATCAATTAAATAACTTCTAATCTTAAGTAACAGCTTTTGTAAAGCTGTTACTTTTACGTTTCTGAAACAATTTATAAAAAATAATATTGGGGGATAGAAAATAAAAAAATATCAGTAAATTGCATATTTCGGTTTTGAATTCGTAAAAAAAGCTGTACAATTAGAATGTTAGGAATTTATCAAAGATTTTGACAACTCGAAAGTCTGTTATACATTTAACATGCAGAGACCCTCTACATAAGTTTTTTCAAGGCTTACAAAAGAATTTGTGATTGACTTGACTGCGATATGTAGTAAAATAATTAGAGGTGCTATGCAAAAAATTGAGTTGTGTATACAGTATTCTTAACACAGAAAACGTTTGCAATAGCACGCTTTGACAGAGTTTATGTTGTGAAGATATTGCAACATAATTTTGTCATTTGCTATTCATATAGAAATTCTCAAAATCAAATTGTGAATTTCAACCGGATAAAAACCGGGGTATATTTGTTGTGTGTTACCCATTCAATTGGGTGTTGTGAGTTAGAGGCAAATCAAATCGTTTGATTGCTTCATTGTTCAAATGTAAAAAGGGGTGAACTATCATGGGTCTACTGTCTTTTATAGGTGGGATTCATCCTCCACATGCCAAGAAGGCATCGGAAAAGAAGGCGATTATTCAGTCAATTGAACCGAAAATCGTTAGAATTCCATTAAGACAGCACATCGGTGCGCCTTGTGATCCAACCGTCGCAAAAGGGGATTACGTCAAGGTGGGCCAAGAGATCGGAGAAGTTTCGTCTTTCGTCTGTGCTCCTGTACACAGTAGTGTTTCTGGTACTGTCGTTGATATAAAAAAAATCGACGTACTGGGTGGACAAGAATCATGTGTCATTATTGAGTCAGATGGTAAGAACGAGCTTCATGAATCAGTTAAGCCAAAAGGTGAACTTGATTCGCTAGAACCTAAGCAAATCATCGAGATCATTCGAAATGCAGGTATTGTCGGCATGGGTGGTGCGGGTTTCCCAACCCACGTTAAGTTGTCGCCTCCACCGGAGAAAACAATTGACACAGTTATCTTAAATGGTGCGGAATGTGAACCGTATCTAACAGCTGACCACAGACTTATGCTTGAAGAACCAGAAAAAATTGTTTTTGGTCTCAAGGCGATCATGAAGTCAGTGGGTGTAAAAAAAGGTTATATCGGTATCGAAAATAACAAGCCGGATGCGATTGAAGCTATGAAAAAGGCAGCACAAGGTGAAAATGATATCGAAGTTGTAGGTCTACATACAAAGTATCCGCAGGGTGCAGAGAAGCAGCTTATTTATGCCTGTACCAAGCGTGAAGTACCATCTGGTGGACTGCCAATGGATGCTGGTGCGGTTGTAAACAACGTTGCCACTGCTGCAGCTGTTTCCGATGCGATTAAACTTGGTATGCCAAGTGTTGAAAGAATCTGTACGGTCACTGGTGCAGGCATAGCTGATCCACAAAACATTCGCATTAAAGTGGGCACGCAGCTTTCTGAAATCGTTGAGCAAAGTGGTGGCTACAAGGGAACACCAGGCAAGATCATACTAGGTGGACCAATGATGGGTATTGCAACGCATACTGATGATATACCATCAACAAAGACGACTTCTGGTATTTTGGTTTTCACACCGGAAGAAGCGAGGCTCCCTGAAGCGGCGAACTGTATTAAATGTGGTAAGTGTGTGGATATTTGTCCAGCCTTCCTTCAACCAGCTGCTTTAAGTGCTTACAGTTTAAAAGGACTTTATGAAGGCGCTGAAAAGAACAATATCCTAGATTGCATTGAATGTGGATCATGTTCGTTTGTCTGTCCTTCAAAGCGTCCTCTTCTTCACTCAATTAGAGTTGGTAAGCGTGAAGTTCTTGCTGCACGCAGAAAGTCGAAATAGTAGGAGGGTTAAACGATGGAACAAAGACTTATAGTATCATCATCTCCTCATATTCGATCTAAAGAGTCAGTAAACTCTATTATGAGAGATGTTGTTCTTGCTCTTACACCTGCTACGGTGTGGGGGATATACAAATTTGGCGTGAATGCTTTTATGGTGGTTGCAGTTGCTATTCTTGCAGCAATGGCCACAGAAGCAGCTATTCAAAAACTAAGAGGTGTCCCAGTAACGGTTAATGACTGGTCTGCGGTTCTAACAGGCTTACTGCTTGCAATGAACGTTCCAGCATCAGCACCGTGGTGGATACCAGTTATAGGTAGTATTTTTGCCATTGCAGTTGTAAAGCAGGCTTTTGGTGGTCTTGGTCATAACTTTATGAACCCGGCCTTGGCGGCTCGTGCTATGTTGATGGCTTCATGGCCAGTTCGAATGACAGCATGGACAACACCAAATCTTCCGGCTGTTGGTGCAGATGCAGTATCGACTGCAACACCGCTGGCTATGCTAAAAGACAGTTATGGATTTGATGTATCAGCGGCTGTTGGTTCAACAACTATGCAAGCGCCAAGCATGATGGATGTGCTACTGGGGAATGTTGCAGGTTGTATTGGTGAGGTTTCTGCAGTCCTTCTTATATTAGGTGGCCTATACCTAATGTATAAAAAAGTAATCACATGGAGAATTCCAACAATTTATATTGGAACTGTTGCAGTTCTTACGTTTATACTTGGTGGATTTGATCCGACTCTGGTTCTGTATCATGTTTTCGCTGGTGGTCTTATGCTAGGGGCCTTCTTTATGGCAACTGACTATGCGTCATCACCGATTAATCCTAAGGGTCAAATGTTCTTTGCATTTGGATGTGGTCTTTTAACGACTGTTATTCGTTTTTACGGTGGTTACCCAGAAGGCGTTTCATACTCAATTCTACTAATGAATGTTGCAGCGCCGCTTATTGAAAAATACTCAAGCCCTCGTGTGTTTGGAGGTGGCAAATAATGAAACTGGATATGAAAGAAATCGTTAGACTTGGTCTGATTCTTCTTCTAATCTGCGCTGTTTCAGCAACGCTACTGGCATTCACAAACGGTGCGACAATTGATAAAATTCTTGAACAACGTGCCATTGCAAGTGAAAATGACCGTAAGGCGGTTCTGCCAGAAGCGGACACATTTAAGCCAATGGATGAAGAACAGTTTAATGAATTAAAGGGTCAATATGACAATCTTCTTGAAGTCTACCTAGGCTATGCAGGAGACACTGTGATTGGCTATGTTATAAAAACTGCTCCAGGTGGCTATGGCGGTCCAATCGAAATCACTACGGGTCTGACAAATGATGGTCAGGTTGGTGGGGTTCGTATGGGATCTAACCATCAGGAGACACCAGGTCTGGGTGCTAAGGCTGCCCTGCCTGAGTTCTATGACCAGTACAATGGAATGGATGCCCTAGCTGGTATTACAGTTGTAAAATCCAATCCAGAAGACAATCAAATTTTAGCGATCTCTGGTGCAACAATCACGTCGGACGCAGTTACTGACGGTGTGAACAGAGCAACAGAGGTATTTGAGAGCATAACAGAATAGGAGGTGACGTAGTGAAGCTGAAGACTTTAACAAATGGTTTGTTTAAAGACAACCCTGTATTTTATCAAATGCTAGGTATGTGTCCGACACTGGCGGTAACGACGTCAGCCGAAAATGGAATGGGTATGGGTCTGGCGACAACAGCTGTACTTGTACTCGCCAACATTGTAATCTCTCTTATGAGAAACTTTATACCGAGCAAGATTCGTATACCGGCATTTATTGTGGTTATTGCCACGTTCGTAACGATTGTTGGTATGGTTATGGAAGGCTTCGTGCCTGCCCTTTTCGCATCGCTGGGTCTATTTATCCCACTAATCGTTGTAAACTGTCTAATTCTTGCTAGAGCAGAAGCCTTTGCCTTTAAAAATGGTGTTCTCGATTCGGCGCTAGACGGTATTGGTATGGGACTTGGATTCACACTGGCTCTAACTGTACTGGGTGCTGTTAGAGAAATCTTTGGTGCTGGTGCAATCTTTGGTATCACTCTCTTTGGTGAAGCATTCGAACCAGCCTTGATTATGATTCTACCTCCAGGTGCATTCCTGGCACTGGGTCTAATTTTGGCAGGCATCAATGCCTATCAAGCAAAGAAAGCTAAAGCTCTTGCATCGCAAAAAGCTGCTTAGGAAGGGGGCACATAATAATGGAAAATGCTAGTATTCTAATTATCGTTGTCAGTGCCATATTGGTAAACAACTTCGTGCTTTCCCGTTTCTTAGGGATCTGTCCTTTCCTTGGAGTTTCCAAGCAAGTAGAGACAGCTTTCGGTATGGGAATGGCCGTAACGTTTGTAATGACGCTGGCTGGTATTATCACATATTTCGTGTGGCATGTGCTACTGGTGCCACTGGGACTTGAGTTCCTTAAGACGATTGCATTTATCCTTGTAATCGCATCGCTTGTTCAGTTCGTTGAAATTGTACTACAAAAGATCAGTCCGACGCTGTACTCGGCTCTAGGTGTATTCCTTCCGCTGATTACAACAAACTGTGCTGTTCTTGGCCTAGCACTACTGAACATTCAGTATGACTTTAATCTAATCCAGACAATCGTTCACTCGATTTCTGCTGCGATTGGTTTCTCGCTTGCGATTGTTCTATTTGCAGGCATTCGAGAAAAACTTGTTTTATCAGACGTGCCGACTCCATTTGAAGGTTTCCCAATAGCGCTTGTAACTGCAAGTCTAATGGCAATCGCCTTTCTTGGATTCTCAGGCTTAGTATAGGAGGGTAGTGGATATGGATTTTAATTCAATTCTATGGTCCGGTGCCAGCCTTGGAGGACTAGGTCTTCTGTTTGGTGCGGGTCTGGCTTTCGCATCTCAGAAATTTGCTGTTGAAGTTGATCCACGTGCGGTTCAAATACTGGATGCTTTACCAGGTGCAAACTGTGGTGGCTGTGGTTATCCTGGATGTGGTGGTTTTGCCAATGCTGTTGTAGCAGGCGATGCTCCAATCAATGGATGTCCAGTTGGTGGACCTGACTGTGTACAGGCCATTGCAGGTATTATGGGTCTTGAAGCGGGCGATTCAGTTAAAATGATTGCGCGTGTGCTTTGTAATGGCACGTCAGATAAGTGTCAAGACAAGTATGAGTACAATGGTGTTGCAGATTGCTTGGCAGCGTCACAACTGGCAGGTGGACCAAAATCATGTGGCTATGGATGCATGGGTCTAGGCACTTGCGAACGCGTATGTCCTTTTGATGCCATCCATGTCAATGACAAGGGTGTTGCAGTTGTTGATGAAGACAAGTGTACGGCATGTAACAAGTGTATTGAAGCTTGTCCTAAAGATGTTATTGGACTTGTGCCATACAACCAGCTTGTTGTTGTTGACTGTAACAACCAGGAGCGTGGTGGCCATGTAAAGAAAAATTGTGGTGTGGCTTGTATCGCTTGTGGTATATGTGAGAGATCTTGTCCATTCGATGCAATTCATGTTGAAAATATGGTTGCTAAAATTGACTATGACAAGTGTACAGAGTGTATGATTTGTGCTGAAAAATGTCCTACAAAGGCTATTTGGGCAGACTTTGATGCACGAAAAACAGCTGTTGTCATAGAAGATAAATGTATTGGCTGTACCCTTTGTGCAAAGGCATGTCCAGTTGATGCAGTTGAAGGCGAATTAAAGGGCATTCACAAAATCGATCCAGAAAAATGTATTGGATGCGGAGCCTGTGAAAAGAAATGTCCAAAAGATGCCATCGAAATGAAGTAGTTCAGTTAAATGAACTTGTAATTTTATATTTGGTGGGTATTTAAGAGAATATATTAAAAGGCTGTGCGATGATGAAAAATTCATTTTCGCACAGCCTCTTTTATTGCGTAATTCTTATTGCTCAATCCTATAATTATTTTGTAGCATTGCTATAAACAAACCAATCCGTGCGCTCTCCTGGAAGAATCCAATCAGCTGTTAGGGTGTAGCGCTCATTTTTAGACTGACCTTGCGTTTCAAGTATGACTTGATTTGGCGAAAGCATAATAGCCTTGAGAACATAAAGACGTTGGCCGTTATTATCAACAAGACGGTAAGACGTGTGGTCTTCTACCGCTTCTTTCTCCAGTTCTATACCTTCTGCAAAGTCAAGTCGTATATGATCAGAATCTGGTGCTGTAGAGCTTGTAATCTGATCATAGGTAATGCCCTCAACAGTTTGAGTTTCAGCTGGAGTTTTAGTTGTGGTTGCTTTCTTAGAAGCCGTTGATTGTTTTTTTGATTCTTTTTCGGTAGGCTCATCAGATGGTGCCTTTGAGCTGTCAACAGAATTGTCCACTGTGCCTTCTACATATTTAGGTGATTTCATTTCTCCACGAGGGGCTATTGAGTGAAGCAAATTTTCTTGTCCTTCGTTATCATTTCCCAGTGACTTTATGATGACAAATCGCTGTTTGTCGTGAATAGAAGCGCTTGTACGAAGCGTGATTTTGTTATATGTTTCTGAATCCACTTCACTTTTTCCATCGTCACTAAGCATTCTCTTTTCCGCTTTGACTGAACGGATTTTCACGAAAGGAATGGAATAGTTATCTGGATCATTGGCATAGTCTTCATCTATGCTGAACCTGTCGTCTAAATAAATGATGACATTGTTTCCAGATGGGACGAATGCGGATTCAATAACAATATTGTTTTGGTCTGCATCTTCTCGATTGCTTTCATCGACAATATCAGCATGGACCATAGTTGTGCTCATAGCTAGAGCTAGAACAAGACTTGCAGCCAGTTTCTTTTTCATAATGACCTCCATAGGTTTCTATTTTAATTATTTACAAGATGGAAGCTTCCAATAATCAAAAGTATTGTATCATATTACCAGATGTCTAGTATTACCATATGATTACAATTATGTTAATAAGTCTTTGCGTTTTGAATATCGAAATAAGCTTTCATATAAGAGGGAAACACTTAATTTGTAACCTGATTAAAACTTGTATATAACCATGCCCCATGCTAAACTTAAGGATGAGGTTGTCTGTTTAATCTCAAAGGAAATACAGTTCGGATTTAAAACTAAGGGTTGGAAATAAATGGAATTAAGTGGTATAATCAACCCAGAAGGAGGACCGCATGCGCAAAGCGAGTAGCACACTTGGATTCATGCTTGTCATGCTGGTAGGTCTCGTTATAGGAGGTATTATTGGGGATGTGTTTCAAGATACATTGCCAATTTTAGCGTATGGGAGATCTATTGGTTTTGACCCGGTAACCATTGACTTAAGTGTGATAAAACTTGTTCTAGGCTTTACAATGCAAATTAATTTAGCGGCAATTCTTGGCTTGGTCATATCACTGCTTATTTTTAAGAAGTTATAGGAGGCATTATGACAAGAATTGTTCTAGCATCGAACTCACCAAGACGCAAAGAATTACTGGAGCGTGTTGGCGTAGAGTTTTCCGTAGATGCAAGCTCGATCGAGGAAGTTGTTCGAGACCATGAAACCCCAGAACAGATCGCTATGGGTTTAGCACTGGAAAAGGGACTTGATGTTGCTTCCAGACATGAAGAAGGCACGCTTATTATTGCAGCAGATACTATTGTTTACCATAATGAAGTCATGGGAAAACCACAAGATGCTGAGGATGCAAGAAATATGCTGACAAGTCTTAGTGGCTCACTTCACCAGGTTTATACAGGATTTGCCATTATTGAAGCTGGAACAAATAAAAAAATTGTTGATTTCGAATGCACTGACGTCCAATTTAAAAGTCTTAGTGATGAAAAAATTGACCGTTACATTGAATCAGGTGAGGCCTATGGTAAAGCAGGGGCCTATGCCATTCAAGGAAAGGGTATGACCCTAGTCGAGTGGATTAAGGGTGATTTTTTCAATGTTGTTGGACTTCCAGTCAGTAAGCTCGAGTCATTGCTCGAAAAGCATTTTGAAATGCGGTTCATCTAAGATTAAATCTTGAGGTGAATTTATGAAAGAAAAACAGGCTCTACTTGTGAAGGATATGCCGGACGCTGAAAAACCTAGGGAACGACTCCTGGGACAAGGCGCCCAAGTCCTTTCGAATACGGAACTATTGGCAATTCTCATACAAACTGGTGCAGGGAGACTTTCATCCCTTGATCTAGCGGCGCAAGTTCTCGCCGTTGACAGGGCGCAAGGTGTTAAGCACCTGGCATCATGTAGCCAAGAACAACTTATGGCCATACACGGCATTGGCCCTTCAAAGGCCTGTCAAATACTTGCAGCCATAGAACTTGGAAAGAGAGTTTACTCTGGTGACTTCTCAAAAAAACCACGAATAAAATCTCCCGATGACATTGTAGATGTGTTTATGCCTCTAATGCGTCATTTGAAAAAAGAAGAGTTTAGAGTTTGTTATTTGAATACAAAGAACGAAGTGACTGGACAAGACATTATATCTGTTGGCAGTTTAAACGCTAGCATAGTCCACCCGCGAGAAGTTTTTTCGCAAGCAGTAAAGAGAAGTGCTGCCGCAATTATTTTGGTACATAATCATCCTTCTGGAAATCCAGAACCTTCAAGGGAGGATATTGATATTACAAAGAGGTTGTCTGAGAGCGGTTTGCTTCTGGGCATAAAAGTTTTAGATCATGTGATCATTGGTGGCGGGAAATGGTATAGTCTTAAAGCCCATGGTGACATGTGACTTGAAAGGGGAACTTAGTGAGTTTTATGAAATGGTTTACAAAAGATATGGGTATCGATCTGGGCACAGCCAATACCCTGGTTAATATAAAATCTAAAGGCATTGTTGTTAGGGAACCATCTGTAGTAGCACTTCAAATGGATACAGGAGAAGTTCTTGCTGTTGGGCTTGAGGCTAAAAGCATGATCGGTCGTACGCCGGGGAATGTTGTTGCAATTCGTCCTCTAAGAGATGGCGTTATCGCAGATTTTGAAATCACTCAAAAAATGATGAAGCATTTTTTCCAACAAGCTTATCCAAAGCGGTCTATTTTCTTTGCACCTCGAGTTGTTGTTGGTGTTCCTTCTGGTGTTACAGAAGTTGAAAAACGCGCTGTAATAGAAGCGGCCCTATCCGCTGGAGCGAAAGATGCTCTGCTTATTGAAGAACCGATGGCTGCTGCAATTGGTGCAGGCCTTCCTGTTGCTGAAGCGACTGGTAGCATGGTTGTAGATGTTGGCGGCGGAACAACTGAGATTGCAGTCATCTCACTTGGTGGCATCGTTGTAGCAAGATCAATTCGTGTCGGTGGAGACGAAATGGATGAAGCCATTATCCACCATATCCGAAAAGAGTACAGTCTTACTATTGGGGAAAGAACTGCGGAAGAGATTAAAATACATATCGGTTCTGCATGGCCAAGAAAAGACGAGAAGTCTCTTCAAATTACAGGACGTAACCTGCTAACAGGTCTGCCTAAAACACAGGCTGTTCGCTCAGGAGAAATTCTAAGTGCTCTGGCGGAACCTATCAATTCTATCATTGAAGGCATCAAGATCACCCTAGAGAAAACACCACCTGAACTGGCATCGGATATTATGATGCAAGGTATTGTATTAACTGGTGGTGGAGCCCTTCTTGACGGACTTGATATTCTCATTAATAAAGAAACCGGTATGCCAGTCAAAGTCGCAGAAGAACCACTTGATTGTGTGGCGCACGGAACAGGTATTGCCCTTGAAAATTATGACTTACTGAAGAGTGTGTTTATATCCCCTAAAAGAATTGGATAAGAAGCGGAGGCATCCATGAATTACGACAGCAGATGGAAAAAATGGCTTATCGTTGTTCTTGGCGTTTTGCTTCTGGTCATCATGGGAATAACGATGGGTGGACGCTCAAATATCACTTATGTTGAAAAGCTGACTGGCGATTTGCTAACGCCTGTCAATAAGCTCTTTTCTTCCACTGGGAATTTTGTGTCTGATCGTGTTATGCCCATACTTGAGGTTTGGAACATAAAAGAGGAAAATGAAGCTTTAAGGGCTGAAAATGAGACACTTAAAACGGAACTCATGGAGTATACCCTAGACAGCAAAGAACTTGCAGAGCTTCGAGAATTGAAAAACTCTTTAAATTATGTCGATAAAATGCGCATCAATAATTATGTTTCCAGCAGTGTCATAGCCAAAGACACTGGTAATTGGTATAACATGTTTCTTATTGACGTGGGCTTGTCGGATGGTGTGACCAAAAACTCAACAGTGATGAATGGAGATGGCCTCGTCGGCCTTGTGTATGAGGCTGGCGACAACTGGGCTAAGGTTATATCAATTATTGATAATAACAGTTCAATTGGATTTGAAATGCGCCGTGTGAATCAGGACTTTGATGGTCTGATCACAGGCAGTGTGGATTCTGTCATTAAAGGTAAATTGTTTGATCCCCAGGCACAGGTGGTTGTTGGGGACAAGGTCATGACTTCTGGAGTTGGTCTATATCCCAAAGGGATTATGATTGGCGAAGTGAAAGAAGTGATCATAGATGAGAACGATCTCTTAAAACAAGTGGTGGTTGAACCCTCTGTGAATTTTAAAAGACTTAACAAGGTCCTCGTCATACCAGCTAAAGAGGCACCGGATGTTAAATAAACTGCTGAAAAAGGTGACTATATGAAAACGCGTTATATTTTTTTAATCGCGCTGTTAAACTTCATATTTCAGTCGACATGGCTTCAATTTTTTAGAATAAATGGGGTGTTACCAAACACCTCTTTAATTCTAGTTGTTGTATTTGGCGCACTTTTTGGTAAGCGGGAAGGGTTCTATATGGCTCTTTTCGCAGGTGCCTTTCAGGATGTGTTTCTCAGTAAAATACTCTGTATAAACTTACTGATATATACGGTGGTGGCATGGATAATCGGTTCTTTTGAGGAGTCCCTCTTCAAGGATAACTTTCTGACACCCCTTGTTATCACAGGTGTGTCCACACTTTCCTATCATATGATCTGGATGGGGATTATGTATATATTCAGCTCAAACATCAATGGCAACTTGATCGTTAAGGTGCTTATTTTAGAAACGGTGCTTAATGGAATCATTAGTGTATTCATTTATGGCAATGTCTTAAAAAGATTGTATGGTTATGGTCTGAGATAGTGAAAGGGCAATCATGGAAATACTGAAAAAGCTTAAAGACAGAAGGATACAGATAATCATAATATTTTCCATGATATTCATCATAATGGTTGTACGCCTAGCTGTATTAACCATTACAAATGGTGAATATTACCGTGAAATGTCTGTAAACAAAAGACTAAAGCAAATACCAGTCGTTGCGAAACGAGGGGAAATCCTTGATCGAAACGGCGTTTTACTGGCTGGAAATCTTCCAAGTTTTACTGTCAATGTTAGTGGTAGCACTCTAACTTCCAAGGAAATGAACAAAGTGGCTGTCAGACTTATTGATATATTAAACGAGTACGACCAAAGTCATATAGAGTTTCCAATTCGCATTGACAATGGGACTTTTTATTTTTCCTATGACAAGAACATAGATGACTGGCTGTCTTCCAATGGCTATGAAGGCTATAGAGACGCTGAAGACCTCTTTGATGAGATAAGAAGACGGGAACAGGTGTCTGTGGTCCTTACAGATACAGAAGCCCAGAAAATTCTAAAGCTGAAGGGTGTTTACCTTCCGTTCTCTCAATCAAAGATGAAGTTTTACTCTGAAATCGACAAGGAAAGATTCTTAGACACCTATGGGCTTGACTATGATATATCAGCAGAAGAAGCCTTTCGTATCATTCGAGATAGACGAGAGTTTGGCATAGACGAAGACGTATCTGATGAAGATGCCTATAAGATTCTGGCCCTCAAGCACGACTTTAAGGTTCTTGGATATAGAAAGTATGTCCCTATAACGATTGCCAAAGATATTGATGAGTCTGTGGCTGTCCTTATTAGTGAAATGTCTATGGACTTACCAGGTGTAACCGTTGAAATTGATCCCAAAAGGTTTTATCCATACAAGGACACGGCTTCACATGTTTTAGGCTATATGGGGAAAATTGCCCAGCAAGACGAAATTGATAAATACGTCAAAAAATATAAATATGACAGAAATCAACTCATCGGTAAAGTCGGTATTGAAGGAAGTTACGAACTGGACTTGACGGGCCAAGATGGATGGAAGTACATAGAAGTTGACGCCCTTGGTAAGCTGGTTCGAGAAGTGCCAGAAAATGAATTGACATGGCTTGAAAAAGACAAGCAACCCAAGAAGACGATTTCTGGGGAAGATATTCAGTTGACCATCGACATAGAACTCCAAAAGAAAGTGGAAGAATATTTGGAGTATGGTCTCAAAACCATCCAAGAGGGTGGTGTATATGAGAGCAAGTGGGGCAATTACAACTATAGGGAGTCCTTTCCCAATGCACAAACAGGGTCGGTTGTTGTCGTAGATGTGAAAACCGGCGAAGTCCTAGCCATGGCCAGTTACCCGGACTATGATGTAAACCTTTTTGCAACAGGTATCAGTGCCAAGGACTGGGCGGCTCTTCAGCCAGACAATCCAAGAAACCCACTGGCACCTAGACCCCTCTATAATTTGACTGCACTCACTGCTGTACAGCCGGGGTCGGCCTACAAAATGGTGACGGGCTTTGCAGCCATGTTAGAAGGGCTTGATCCGACGAAAAAGCTCTATGCAGATGGTTTCATTGAAATTGGCGGGCACTCATTCGGTTGCTGGTACTGGAACTCCTACCGTGGGCGACATGGGCTCATAGACCTCTATAAAGCCATAGAAGTGTCCTGTAACTACTACTTCTTCGATATTGCAACAGGCTATGACTGGAGCAAGGACAAGCCTCTTGATTTCAAGATGAACACAGACCTGCTTCTAGAACACTCTAAGAAGCTGGGGCTTGACGAACCAAGTGGTGTGGAAATCTATGAGAACAACCCTGGGATTCCAGATCCTGATAAAAAGAAAAGACAACTTGAAAATGCCTTAAGACGAAAATTAAACAAGGTCTTGGCTGACTACTTCCCTGTGGAATATATAGACACAGATGAAGAAACAGAAGACCTTATAGAGGAAATTGTCTCATGGTCAGATGAGAACCCATCAAGGGGGGCTGTCATTAACAAGTTAAGAGAGCTTGGTATAGACACCTATGAAATTGCAGAAGGTCTTGCAGACATTATTAAGTATGATTATTTTAATCAAATGGAGTGGTTTGAAGGCGATACCCTGAATTTGTCCATAGGACAAGGGGCCCATCAATATACACCTCTTCAAATTGCTAGATTTATTGCAACCATAGCCAATGATGGGTATTTGAATGAATTGACCCTTATTCGAAAAGTGGGCGATGAAGTCAATGATAAAAATGCCGGTGTGACAAATGAAGGCGTGAATGAGGGCAAGGTGGTTAATGACGTTTTGAATCACCTGCGTATTGGTATGTTAAACGCCACTCAAGAAGATGCTGGTACGGCAAGAATTTTCAAAAACTTCCCGATCACAGTGGCTGCAAAAACAGGAACAGCAGAAAAAGAAGGTTTAATCCCACCGCTTGACGAAGTAGCTTACTTGAAGGAAAATATGGCTCGCTTTGATCCGTCCTTAAAAGTTGAAGACGTAGAAAAAATGGCCGAAGAAATTCTCATTATGCGCAATGATGAAATTGCTGATCTTGAAAAGCGAAAGAGAATGATTCAAGATGAAAGTGAAATTGAGCGTGTTGAAACGAAAATAAACAAACTGATTCGTCAGGGCTATTTAGATTACTCAAGTGCCTTGAGGCAAGCCATTAAAGATATGAGTCACAGAGGGCTTGATGATGAAATCATCAACAGCTTCAGAGACACATATGACAACTACGCCTGGTTTGTTTCTTTTGGACCGTATGAAGACCCTGAAATTGCAGTTGTCTCCATGTTGCCACAAGGGGGGCATGGTGGGTACGCATCCCCAATTGTAAGGGATGTTTACGCTGAGTATTTTGGCATAGAACCTGAGTCAGAAGAAACGGAAGAACCATAAAATGTCGATGAGTAAATTATTTTACCTTTTGCAAATACCGTTTTCAATATATAATGTAAGAAGGGATATTTTCGGGGACACGAAAATAGCATCAAGTCAAAACTTGGGGGTTATAGCGTGGGGCTGAATAACTTGATAGAATTTAAGGGAACAAAGAAAGGCATTATCATTCAAATGGATGAGTCTGTGGCTTTTGCTCAAATCATCGATGCGCTCAACTTAAAACTGGAAACATCGAAGAACTTTTTTAAAGGGGCAAAGGTTATTGGCACAGAGGGACGACCGCTTCATACAAAAGAAGAGTCTATGCTGGCTGAAATATTCAGCAAGGAATTTGGCATGCTGGTCACTTCCATGAAGCCATATGTACCTGTAAAAAGAGAAGAACCAAAAGCAAAGCCTGTTATTGCCAAGGCATTTGATGGCCTTGAAGAAGGCATGACAAAGTTCGTTAGGGGCACACTGCGTTCAGGCAGGAGTGTGGAGTTCGAAGGAAATGTTGTTATTCTGGGAGACATCAACCCTGGAGCTGAAGTCATTGCATACGGCAATATAGCAGTCTTTGGAAGCCTTCGAGGCGTTGCACACGCGGGGGCAGATGGAAATGAAAGTGCATGGGTCGTAGCACAAAGACTTCAGCCGACTCAGCTTCGCATAGGATCATTGATAACGAGGTCACCAGACGACGGTGATGGACCTACAAGTCCTGAAATCGCTTATGTCAAGGATAAAAACATCATGATCGAACCATACCTTTAGAAAGTGAATAGGAGGCTATAAAATATGGGTGAAGTCATTGTAATCACGTCTGGTAAGGGCGGTGTTGGCAAAACAACTACGACAGCAAATATTGGCGCTGGTCTTACGAAAATGGGCAAAAAAGTAGTCGTTATAGATGCAGATATCGGTCTGAGAAACCTAGATGTTGTGCTTGGACTGGAAAACAGAATTGTTTATGATATTGTTGATGTTGTTAACGAAAACTGCCGTTTGAAGCAAGCGCTTATAAAAGATAAGCGTTTTGAAGGCTTATATCTTCTACCAGCGGCACAAACAAAAGATAAAGATGCAGTTTCTCCAGAACAAATGAAGGAACTAACAAGCAAGTTAAGTGAAACACATGATTATGTTATTGTTGACTGTCCAGCAGGCATTGAAAGAGGTTTCAAAAATGCCATAGCAGGTGCAAACAGAGCACTGGTTGTTACAACGCCTGAAATTTCAGCCGTTCGTGATGCTGATAGAATTATCGGCCTACTTGAGGCGGCGGAAGTGAATGATCCACTTCTTATCGTCAACAGAATTCGTCTTGATATGGTAAAACGTGGCGATATGATGAATATTGAGGATATGACAGATATTCTTGCTATTGATCTTATTGGTGTTGTGCCAGATGACGAACAGGTTGTTGTCAGCACTAACCGTGGTGAACCAGCTGTAAACAATGAAGCATCTATGTCAGGACAGGCATTTATGAATATTTCAAGAAGAATTACTGGCGAAGAGGTTGAGTTCCTTGACCTTGAGTTACAAGATGGATTCTTCGACAAGATTAAAAAGTTATTTTCATTCAGCAAATAGGAGGGGACTAGATGTTTGATCTACTGAAGTTCTTAAGTAAGGAAGACTCGAGCAAGAACGTCGCCAAGGAGAGGCTGAAACTGGTACTAGTACATGATCGTGCAAACTGTTCACCAGATTTTCTTGATCATGTAAAAGGCGATCTTCTTGCAGCTTTGAAAGAGCATATTGATATCGACGAAAACGGTCTTGATATTAGAATCACTGAAGCCGAAGAAAATGGTCGTCCAGCGCTTATTGCAAGTATTCCAATCAAACACATGAAGCGATAGGTAGAGCCGGATGCGATAATCTATCCGAGTGTAAGCCTCCGGACTGCGACAGCGATTCGGGGGCTTTATTATGTGAAATTTACTGAAGACCGTAAGACATCAGAGGTGATGTGTTGATTAATAAAAACTACTTAAAAACAATAGATTTCAATTTAATCGCCATCGTACTGATTTTGTTCACCATGGGAATGATCATGATTACCAGTGCGACGGATGCTCATATAGTAGGCATGACAAGAGAAGTGCGTAATCAGGCACTTGGGTTTGTTATTGGCATTATTGCCATGCTCCTTGCAATGAGTTTTGACTATAAGACTTTCAAGGACTTTCACAGGCTTGTCTATGTTGTGTCTATACTGATTATGTTGACAGTCTATATACCAGGTCTGGGTGTCCAGCAGTTTGGTGCAAGAAGCTGGATAGATTTAAAGGTCTTATATTTTCAACCAGCTGAAATTGCAAAATTGGGATTTATCCTGACCTATGCCCATATGCTTGAGGAGAGAAAAGATCAGTTCAATTCCATTAGGAGTTTGATATTCCCGGCCCTTCATTTGGCGCCATTTGTACTCTTGCTTCTTCTTCAACCGGATATGGGGACGGCCCTTGTCTTTATTTTTATAGCCATGGGCATGCTTTTTTGTGCGGGCTTAAACTACAAGCTTATCATTGGCGGAATCATCACAGCGGCTATAAGTCTTCCAGTGGTATATATGAATATGTTGCCCCACCAACGGCTTCGTATTGATGCGTTTTTAAATCCCAACGACCCGACCCTTCAGGGCAATTACCAGGTTATGCAGTCAAAAATAACCATTGGGTCTGGTATGTTTTTAGGTCGTGGGCTCTTTAAGGGCGTCTACCACCGATATGACTACCTACCAGTTCAAGAGACAGACTTCATTTTTGCGGTTTTAGGTGAGGAACTTGGGTTTGTCGGTGGCGCAACCATCATATTTTTATATTTTCTACTTATGATGCGTATGTTGACCATCTCCATCAAGTCAAAGGATGACTATGGTTCACTGGTGGTTATAGGTGTTGTCTTTATGTTTGCATTCCAAATATTTGAGAATATAGGCATGACGATGGGAATAATGCCTGTTACAGGTGTTACCCTACCTTTTTTAAGTTACGGTGGGAGTTCCCTTATAACAAGTCTGCTGGCCATAGGCCTTGTACTGAATGTCTACATGAGACGTATGCGTGGGTCATTCCTATATATGGATTAGGCATGGCAACCAACTGAGCCGAAGCGGTTTGCTTCGGCTTTCCTGCTGTCAGAGAAAAACATTGTCTTGGAGCCTTGCGGTTGAATTTTGATGAAAATCTGATAGAATGGATAAGTTAATGTGAGAAAACAACATCGAAATGGTGTTCTATAGGTCGAAGATTTAAAACTAAAATGGTTTGCGAGAGCGTGAACCGGGTGAGAAACAAGAGAGGCGATTGATTTGATGAATAAACTAGATGATATCCTATATCGCGTGGAAAAGCCATCAAGATACATCGGTGGAGAGATCAACAGTGCCATGAAAGAGATTAAAGATGACATGGTCCGTTTTGGTTTTGCTTTTCCTGATGTGTATGAAGTGGGCATGTCCCATTTAGGCATGCATATTTTATATGGGTTATTAAACTCAAAAGAAGATATTTACTGTGAGCGTGTTTTTGCGCCATGGACAGACCTTGAAGCTGAAATGCGCAGGGAAGGCATGGAACTTTTTACGGTTGAGACAAAATCCCCAGTGAAGGATCTTGATATATTAGGGTTTACCCTCCAGTATGAGCTGTCTTATACAAACATAATTAATATGATTGACCTAGGTGGCATTTCTGTCAGATCTAAGGACAGACAAGAATCTGATCCGATTATTATAGCGGGCGGTCCATGTGCATACAATCCAGAACCGATTGCAGATATTATTGACGCTTTTGTCCTCGGTGAAGGAGAAGAGGTCACACTGGAAGTTGTTGAAACAGTCAAGAGCCTTAAAAAGGTTGGAAAATCAAGAAAAGAAATCCTTAGAGCACTCGTTGATATACAAGGTGTCTATGTGCCTTGTTTCTATGAAGTGGCCTATAATGAAGACGGAACCATAAAGAGCTTTGAGCCGACAGAAGCGGGTGTTCCTGCAAAAATTCAAAAAAGAATCATCAAGGACTTGAATACGGTTTATTATCCAGAAAGTTTTATTGTCCCATATATGGATACAGTTCATGACCGCGCAATGGTAGAAATTTTTAGAGGTTGTACGGCAGGGTGTCGATTCTGCCAAGCTGGTATGATTTACCGTCCTGTACGCGAAAAAAGTGTGGATGTTATCCAGGAAGCGGCAATGACTCTCATTCGAACGACGGGGTTCGAAGAGTTATCCCTTGCGTCTTTAAGCACTATGGATTACTCGGAAATCAATAAGCTTATCAAGGGGCTTATTAAGGATCACGAAGAAAACAAGGTTGGCGTTTCCCTGCCATCCCTAAGACTAAACTCATTCTCGGTGTCTGTTATTGAGCAGATTCAAAAGATTCGAAAAACAGGTTTAACCTTTGCACCTGAAGCAGGTACGCAGAGAATGCGTGATGTGATCAATAAGGGTGTCACAGAGGATGATCTGATGGGCACTATGGATAGAATTTTTAATCTTGGATGGAATAAAGTGAAGCTATACTTCATGATTGGCCTGCCAACTGAAGGTGAAGAAGATCTTCAGGGCATTGGTGATCTCGGAGACAGAGTGGCTAAAATTTACTACGATATGCCAAAGGAAAACCGTTCAGGACGATTGACAGTCACCTTAAGTGCATCTTGCTTTGTGCCTAAACCATTTACGCCTTTCCAGTGGATGGCTCAAGACACACTTGAAACATTTGAACAAAAACAGAAAGTGGTAAAAGCGTCTATCAAAGATAGAGCCGTTAAATTTAACTACCATGATGCTCACACAAGTTTCTTAGAAGGGGTTGTGGCACGTGGTGACAGAAGACTGGGTGAAGCCCTTATACGAACTTGGGAAAAAGGGTCTAAGTTTGATGGTTGGCAAGAGTATTTCGTTTATGAAAACTGGATGAGCGCCTTTGAAGAAACAGGTGTAGATCCTTACTTCTTTGCTTCTCGTGAAAGAGATTATGAGGAGATTCTACCATGGGACTTCATTGATATTGGTGTAACCAAGCCCTTCCTGATTCGTGAAAACGAAAAAGCGACGAAAGCTGAGGTAACACAAGACTGTAGACAGGGCTGTACTGGTTGCGGCATCAATGTTGGATTATTTCAGGGAGGGTGCTAATGTCAACTTTAAGAATTCAATATGTAAAAAAAGATAATATGAAGTTCCTTTCCCATCTTGAAATGGTACGATTTATGGAAAGAGCCTTTCGACGCATGGAACTGCCACTAAAATTTTCTCAGGGATTTAATCCACATCCGAAAATTTCATTTGCAGCGCCTCTAGCCGTTGGTGTTTCCAGTGAAGCTGAAATCGTTGAAGTGGAACTGACCCAGGCTATTGATCCAAATGCACTTATTAGCAATCAAGGTGACAATGTGCCAGATGGTTTAAGCTTTGTACGTGCAAAAGAAGTGTCTGGAAGCGGAAAGCTTATGGCTCTTGTTTCTGCATCGGAATACTTGGTTGAAGTGCGCTATAGTGACGCTGTGAAAGACACAGACGGCAGAAAAGAAAATGAAGCATTGGATCATTTGCTTGACAAAGATGAGATCATGATTCAGAAAAAAACTAAAAAAGGCAAGATTAAAGATGTCAATATACGTCCATTTGTTATGGATGCTAAAACTGTTCTTTCTGAAGAGGCGCGGTCTATATTTAGACTAACGGTCGCAACGGGTTCCAATGGTAATTTGAAGCCAGAAGTTTTTATAGATTGCCTGATCAAAGAAATGGATTTAATTGATTCGGTAGAAGCTGTTCGTGTCCACAGACTCCAGCTGTTCACCCAAAAAGAAGGCCAACTAGTGCCTCTATACGACTTATAAGGTGGTTCTATGCGTCAAATCATAATCGACAAAGGGATATTCGAAACACGTCTAGCTGTTATGGCAGATGGACAACTTGAAGATTTTCGAGTGGACAAAATTCACTCAGAATCTAATGTGGGGAAGATCTACAAAGGTCGAGTGGTTGATGTGATTCAGGGCATGGACGCTGCTTTTGTAGATATAGGGCTTGATAAAAATGCCTACCTAAGTAAAATGGATATGGTTCGTGATGGTCGGCGGGGGAGAAAGCAAGACCCTCTCAATCAAATGATCAAGGCTGGAGAAGAAATATTCGTTGAGGTTGTCAAAGACGCCTCGGGGTCAAAAGGGGCCAAGGTCACCATGCGACTGAGCCTCACTGGAGACTCAATGGTTCTTCTTCCAGAAGAAGTCCATGTGGGCATCAGTAAGAAAATATCTGATGCTGGACATAAAGAAAGAATAGAGTCCTGGATAAAGGCTTCTCCACTGACGGGATACGGTTTAATTGTGCGAACATCTGCAGTGAAAAAAACAGATGAGGCCCTAGATGAAGAGCTGGACCAATTGCTCAAGCGCTGGGATCATATAAAGTCCTACAAGGTGCTTGGTAAGGCACCGATGTGTCTATACTCAGGCAAGAGTTTTTCCGTACAGGCCCTTCGGTCAGAACTGAAAAATAAAGTGGATTTAATCATCAGCAATGATCAAAGTATTCTTGAGGACTTAAAGACTTACTTGAAGACAAGTTGTCCAGAGTGGTTGGATAAAGTCAAACTTTACAGGGAGTCCTTTCCCATATTCGAAAGCTATAAGGTCAATGAGGCGCTCAAAAAACTCAGTGGTCGTGTGGTGGAAATCGCTGGTGGGGCCTCGCTTGTCATAGAAGAGACAGAAGCCTTAACGGTGATTGATGTCAATTCAGGTCAAAATATTGGTAAGCAAAACATTGAAAAAACCGCCTTTGCTGTGAACTCAAGTGCTGCAAAAGCAGTTGCTAAACTCATGAAGGTGCGAGAACTTAGTGGAATAATACTTGTTGATTTCATTGACATGACTGAAAAAGACATGGAATATAAATTGATACGGTCCATGGAAAAGGCCGTCTTAGCTGATAGAAACCGTGTGACCATACATGGCATAACAACCCTAGGTATTATGGAGATCACGAGAAAGAAATCCGTAGACAGCATTTACGGGAAGCTAAAGGACCCTTGCCCAATTTGTCGAGGACAGGGTTTTGTGCCTGCGGCAGATACAATGACGGATGACTTGATAAAGGACATGGTGCACCACAGAAACCACACCGATGCGGATTGTATTCTTTACGAAGTGCCTGAGCATCTTGAAGCGTTTATGCATCAACACAGGGATATGATACATGATGCCTGTGCTAAAATAGGCTTCAAACTCTTTATTGCAAGGGGGAATACTTCAAGCTTTAAGAGGTTAAGAGCGGATTCAGAAGAAAAGTTGAAAGTTTTTGCAAAAAAGACTGGAAATTTCGAACTGAATCATATATAATTCATATGTTCGCATGTTTACATGAAAACATGTGTGTACCTCTTGATACATAAGTGTCATGGGTAAATGGGTATCCGCACAGGATGGGTTCTAAACACAGAAAAGTATTTTGTGTACCTGATTTTGGCGAGTCTTGAAAGAGGAGGTGCGAGTATGTACGCAATCATTAAAACTGGCGGTAAGCAATACAGAGTTCAAGAAGGCGACACGCTATTCATTGAAAAGCTAAATGTTGAAGCTGGCGAGTCTGTTGAATTCGATCAAGTTCTAGCAGTATCTGGTGACAACGGTCTATCTGTTGGTGCTCCTGTAGTTGAAGGCGCTAAAGTTTCTGCTAAAGTTCTTGCTAACGGTAAAGCTAAAAAAGTTATCGTTTACAAGTACAAGTCTAAGAAAGACTACAGAAACAAGAACGGTCATCGTCAACCATTCACTAAAGTACAAATCGAAAAAATTACTCTGTAATTATAATGATCACAATTCGTTTTAGAAAGAAAAGCGATGAGTACCTCTCATTCGAAGTTGATGGCCATGCTGAATATGCTGATCCAGGTGAAGACATTGTCTGTGCTGGTGTTTCGGCTATAGCATTTATGGGTATCAACGCATTGTTAGAAGTGGCAAAAATTCCTGAACCAATTTATGAAATTGGTGATGACGGATATGCTTACTGTGAACTTCCAGCTGACCTGACCCGGGACCAATGGGAGAAAAGTCGAACAATATTCGAAACGGTATTTGTTGGATTTCAAGGAATTGAATTGACGTATAGTGAATATATAAAAATTCTAATTGAGGAGGTGCATCCGGATGCTAAGAGTTAATCTACAGCTATTCGCGAGTAAAAAAGGTGTTGGTTCCTCCAAGAACGGTCGTGACTCTGAGTCTAAAAGACTTGGCGTTAAGCGAGGTGACGGTCAGAAGGTAACTGCTGGCAGCATTCTTGTTAGACAAAGAGGAACTAAAATCCACCCTGGCAACAACGTTGGCAGAGGCGGCGACGATACTCTATTCGCTAAAGTGGACGGCGTTGTTCGTTTCGAGCGTAAGGGTAGCGACAAGAAGCAAGTAAGCGTATATGAAGCGTAGTTAATACCCAAAATGTCCATCGTTCACGATGGACATTTTGTTTTGCAGGGAGAATTTCGTCCTGCTCATCGTTGCAACAATTACTCACCCCATAATCACGTACTCAGGTACGCTCATATGCGGTGAAAATTGAGCGCCTTGATCAGAACGAAATTCTCTCCTGCAAAAAGGCTTAACGAGAAATAGTATTTGTTAATCGTAGTAGCAGTTATTCAGTACATGATCACGTACTCGTGTACGCTCACATGTACTGAAAACTGCACGCCTCGATTAGCCACAATTTCTCACCTGCAAAACCACTATAACCTGTTTAAAAGTTTTCAACTTTCGTTATAATAGAACTAACTGGTTGCAGTGAAAGCGCTTATTTAAGAACGGTATACACATTGATTGAATGTGTTCATTATAATAGCAGAGATGTCCTCTGCAGGGATTTATAGTGTGTTATGTGCTGATTCACTTGAGATGGTCCTGAAAATGATTCAGACCTGTCTCAAGTGAATCAGAGATTGAAAAAGAGGTGAATCGATGTTTGTCGATAAGGCTGAAATATTTCTGAGATCCGGTAAAGGCGGAGATGGAGCGGTAAGTTTTAGAAAAGAAAAATACGTTCCTGACGGCGGTCCAGATGGCGGTGATGGTGGCAAAGGTGGAAGCATTATTGCCATTGTGGATGAAGGTCTGCGTACCCTGATGGATTTCAGATATAAAACGAAGTACACGGCTGATGATGGAGAACGTGGCGGCAAGAAAAGATGCTCAGGTAAGGATGCACAAGACCTGTTTATCAAGGTGCCACCTGGGACAATCATTCGAGATAAGGAAACAAACGGCATTATTGCTGACCTGACAGAAAAAGGCGAGCAATTTGTCATAGCAAGAGGCGGTAAGGGTGGTCGAGGCAACTGGCATTTTAGAACATCTGTACGCCAGGCTCCAAGTTTCTCGGAGCAGGGTAAAAAAGGATCAGAAAGAACGGTTATCCTTGAACTGAAAATGCTGGCTGATGTTGGTCTTGTAGGTTACCCTAATGTGGGTAAATCAACAATTCTATCCACAATCACAAAGGCAAAGCCTAAAATAGCAAATTACCACTTTACAACCCTTCAACCGAATCTAGGTGTTGTCGAAGTTGTTAAGGGCAAATCATTTGTCCTAGCAGACATTCCAGGTCTTATTGAAGGTGCTCATGAAGGCATTGGTCTTGGTCATGAGTTCCTGCGTCACGTTGAAAGAACAAAGGTTATTGTACATGTTGTTGATGTATCAGGCCTTGAAGGTAGAGATCCGATTCAGGATTTCGATCAAATCAACGATGAACTTAGACTGTATAATGAAAAGCTGGCAGATAGATTCCAAATTATAGCAGCAAACAAGATGGACCTGCTATTTGATGACGAACAATACGAGACATTTAGAAATGAAATGGAAACACGTGGTTTTAAAGTGTTCCCAATTTCTGCCGCAACAGGCAAGGGTGTCAATGAACTCATGCAGTATGTGACAGAAATGCTAGATGAAGTTGAAATGGAGCCACTTTACACAGAAGATGACTTCTTTGTCGAAGTGGAAAAGGGTCCAGCTCAAATTGAGTACAATATGGATGGCGAGGTTTATGTGGTTACAGGGGAACCTGTGGAACGCCTTGTGTACTCTACAAACTTTGATGATGATGAGTCACTAAGACACTTCCAATCTGTTCTAATGCAAAAGGGCGTATTTGAAAAGCTTAAGGAAATGGGCATAGAAGACGGTGACACAGTGCGTGTAGAAGATATTGAATTCGAGTTCTACGACTAATATGGACCTTCTTAAAGCAAATATTGAATAAACTCAGAGAGACGATTATTAAATCAGATTAGGATATAGGTGAATTTATGATTACAGCAAAACAAAGAAGTTATTTAAAAGGCATTGCCAATAAGAAAAAGCCTCTGGCTCAACTGGGTAAAGACGGCATTTCTGAGGCTTTTTTAACTCAAATGGACGCGCTTTTAGAATCTCATGAACTTGTAAAGGTCAATGTGCTTGATGCAAGCCTGATGGGTTCAAAAGAAGCCGGGAACAAGGTTGCTAAGAGAACAAAGGCAGAATTTGTACAGGCGATTGGCAATAAGTTTGTCATTTACCGCCGTGCAACGGAAGATCCAAAGATAGAACTCCCTAAAAAATAATCAGGAGGCGGATGTCTTGATTAAATGTGAAGGCGGGTGTCGTTTTGGAATAATGGGTGGTTCATTTGATCCAATTCATTACGGACATCTTATGCTTGCAGAACAAATCAGAACACAGTTTCATTTAGATAAGGTGTATTTTATTCCCGTAGGAAGTGCACCCCATAAAGCGGCAGGATACATGACCGATAAAATGGACCGTTATGAAATGACGGTTCTAGCAACAATGAACAACCCAGGATTTTCTGTTTCAAGAATTGAAATTGATTCAGAGACAGTTTCATATACAATCAATACGGTCAAAAAGCTCAAGGAAAAGTTGGATAAGGATGACACCCTATACTTCATCACTGGGGCGGACGCCATCATTGAGTTGGAAACATGGAAAAATTTCAAGGAGCTTCTGGGGATATGCAAATTCATTGGTGCCACACGACCAGGAATAGACACATCAAAAATGATTGAGAAAATTGATGAGTTAAAAGTGAATTACGGTGCAGACATTAGCATCACAACGGTGCCAGCTCTTGCAATATCATCAACGGATATACGGCAAAGGATTCGGGAGAATCAGAGTATTAAGTACCTCTTGCCTGAACCAGTCGAACAGTACATCTATGAAAAAAACTTATATAAGAATGGATGATTGTATGTCTCAATATGACAAGCTTGAGAAAATCATGGAAAAAAGACTGAAAAAATCACGATTTTTGCACACAAAGGGCGTCGTCAACACAGCGGTTAAGCTGGCGAAAATTCATGGAGTGGATGAAAAGTCTGCAGCTCTCGCGGCTCTTCTCCACGACTATGGCAAACACTTGAGACGGGATGAACTTCTTGAGTATGCAAAAGAATTTGGTATTGGTCTTGATGAAGTGACAAAAAACTCTGTGTCTCTCTTGCATGGAGAGGTTGGTGCAGAGCTTGTTTGCAAGGATCTTGATATATGTGACGAAGATATTTTGAATGCCATTCGTTATCATACTTACGGTCGTCTTGGTATGAGCCAGCTTGAAAAAATAATATACATTGCTGATGCCATAGAGCCAGGTCGTGATTATCCAGGTGTTGAGAGACTTAGAAAACTGGCAGAAAAAGATCTTGATGGGGCACTGAAAAAATCTATTTCAGATGCCATTCAGTTTGTGGTGAAAAAAGGTCATGCGCTTCACTATAATACAATTGAACTTTGGAATGAACTCATAACAAAAGAATAAAGATGAGGTGATCTTTTGAACGTAAAAGAAATAGCACTGGAGATAGCAGGTCTGATCGATGATAAAAAAGGTCACGACATTCAAATTTTAGATGTAAGACATCTAAGCAGCATTGCAGATTATTTTGTAATTGCAACGGGCACATCCAATACTCATGTCAATGCCATTGCTGATGGCGTTGTAGAAGAACTTCGTGAGCGTGGTTTGGAAATGAGCCACAAGGAAGGCAAGCGTGGAGGCAACTGGATTCTAATAGACTGTCTGGATATTATTGTTCACGTCTTTACGAAAGCTGAGCGCGAATTCTATGACATCGAGAGAATTTGGAGCGATGCAGAAAAATTGGAATTGAATATTGACACATTTTAATTTTCCAATTACAATGATTTAAACAAATTGTTTTGAAGCGGTCTTCTGACCGCTTCAAAATATATGTATATTCACAAGCAAAGAAGTAGTAAAGTGAACCGAACAAACTTTCAGTTTTTCTTATTTAAATTCCTAGAGTTTTAAGTTAGAACAACTGGAAAAAGAGAGCCGGTGGGTGGTGAAAACCGGATGTCACGACACTTGAACTTGTCTTATAGCATAAAAGGCAGATGGCATTCTGCGCTTAAATGTATATGCTTGTCGGTTGGCAACCGTTAAAGCGCTCATAGAGAGGATCATGATTTTCATGATCAAGTAGGGTGGTACCGCGATTTATTCGTCCCTATGGACGGATACCGCGAGGACGACTCTTTTTTGTTTTTTGAAAAATACGGTTACTGACAGGTAAAAGAGGTAAAAACAAACCTAGGACAGGAACTGTATAGGGATTGTACACGTGGTACAAATAGAGCGATTCGCATATTTTTACTTATCAAAGGAGAGACTAAACATGCAATATGATTTTTCAGCTATTGAAGCAAAATGGCAGAAAATGTGGGACGATACAAAAGAGTTCCATGTTGATGTAGATGAATCAAAACCTAAATATTATTGTCTGGAAATGTTCCCATATCCATCAGGCAAGCTTCACATGGGTCATGTTAGAAATTACTCAATTGGTGATGTTATAGCTAGATTTAAAAAAATGGATGGTTACAATGTACTTCATCCAATCGGTTGGGATGCTTTCGGTCTTCCAGCAGAGAACGCTGCCATTGCCCACCAAATTCACCCGGATCCTTGGACGACAGACAACATCGCTGAAATGAAGCGTCAACTTAAGCGTCTTGGACTAAGCTATGACTGGGATAGAGAAGTGGCAACATGTAAGGAAGATTACTACAAGTGGACTCAGTGGCTCTTTATCCAGTTCTTTAATGCTGGCTTAGCATATAAAAAGAACTCACCTGTAAACTGGTGCCCAAGCTGTGAAACAGTTCTTGCCAACGAGCAGGTTGTAAGCGGAGCATGTGAACGTTGTGATTCAACAGTTGTTAAAAAGAAACTAAGCCAGTGGTATCTAAAAATCACTGATTATGCTGACCGTCTGCTTCAGGACATTGATACTCTTGATGGATGGCCTGACAAGGTTAAAACAATGCAGGCAAACTGGATTGGTAAAAGTGTCGGTGCTGAAGTTGTCTTTGAAATTGAGGGAACAGACCAAGGTCTAGATATATTTACAACGCGTCCAGACACTCTGTTTGGTGCAACTTTTATGGTTATGGCACCTGAACATCCTATGGTTGAAGAGCTTGTAAAAGGCACAGAGTACGAAGCGGATGTTAAGGCATTCCAAATGAAGCTTCAGCATATGTCTGAAGTGGAGAGAACAGCGACAGACGTTGAAAAGGAAGGTCTCTTCACCGGACGTTACGCAGTGAATCCACTGAATGGTCGCAAGACTCCAATTTATGTGGCCAACTATGTCATGATGGATTATGGCACAGGGGCTATCATGGCGGTTCCAGCTCACGATGAGCGAGATTTTGAGTTCGCTACAAAATACGGCATCGACATCATCCCTGTTATCAAGCCGGAAGACGATAGCATTGACGTTGAAAACCTTAAAGAAGCATACACAGGTCCTGGTGTCATGATCAACTCTGGTGACTTTGATGGCATGGAATACCAGGCAGGTCAAGCTAAAATTATTGAGTGGATGGATGAAAAAGGTCTTGGAAAGAAAACAGTCAACTTCCGTCTAAGAGACTGGTTGATTTCTCGCCAGAGATATTGGGGCACACCAATTCCAATCATTGAGTGTCCTGACTGCGGATATGTTCCAGTGCCAGATTCAGAGCTTCCAGTAGTTCTTCCTACGGACGTTGAGTTTAAGGGTGAAGGTGAGTCTCCACTTACGACAAGTGAATCTTTTAAACACGCTAAGTGTCCTAAGTGTGGCAAAGAAGGCAAGCGCGAAGTGGATACAATGGATACCTTTGTTGACTCTTCATGGTACTTCCTACGCTATACAGATGCAAACAACTCAGAAAAAATATTCGACAAAGACAAAGCGGCATACTGGATGGGTGTTGACCAGTACATCGGTGGCGTAGAACACGCGATTCTACACCTTCTATACGCTCGTTTCTATACAAAAGTTATGTACGATCAAGGCATTTCTCCAGTAAACGAACCATTTAACAACCTATTGACACAGGGGATGGTTCTTAAAGACGGAGCAAAAATGTCCAAGTCCAAGGGCAACGTTGTAAGCCCTGATGTGATCATTAAGAAATACGGTGCTGATACAGCCCGCCTGTTTATCCTATTTGCTGCACCACCTGAAAAAGACCTAGAATGGTCAGATGATGGTGTGGAAGGTGCGTTTAGATTCATCAACCGTGTATGGAGACTGGTGAACGAACTGAAAGATCATATGGGTGAAGGGGACATTGTTATTGAGTCAAAAGAAGACAAGCACCTGAACTTCATGATTAATAAGACGGCTAAGAAGGTCCATGAGGACATTACAGGTCGCTTTAATTTCAACACGGCAATCTCAGCTGTTATGGAGCTTGTAAACGATGCCTACCGTTACAAAGACAAGGTAGACACATATAACAAGCCACTGGTTAAAAAGCTGGTAGAAGACCTTCTGGTGATCCTTGCGCCATTTGGCCCACACTTCACTGAAGAACTTTGGACAGCTATTGGTAAAGAGGACTCCGTTCATATTCAGCGTTATCCTAAGTGGGATGAAAAAGCGCTTGTACTGGACGAGATAGAAATAGTTCTACAGATTAATGGTAAGGTTAGAGACAAAGTTGTTGTAAGCAAAGATGCTACAAGAGATGAACTTGAGAAGCTGGCTCTTGAAAGTGAAAAGATAAAGAGCATGACTGAAGGTAAGAAAATTATCAAGGTTATCACAGTACCGGGCAAGCTGATCAATGTGGTAGCGAAATAGGAGAATGGGAATCTAGCAAGCATGCAAGGTTCCAGATGAGAAAGGGGCTCAAGATGTCGAAGAAAACAAATCCTATTCTGGAACGTTACAAACCTATGGTTGAAGGTATTGGTATGACATTCGGAAAGAACTGTGAAGTCGTGCTACATGATTTTTCACTGGCGCCGAATTCAATTATTGCCATAGCAAATGGTCAAGTAACGGGCAGAAATGTCGGTTCGCCTATGACGGAACTTTCTATAAAGAAAGTGAGCAATGGCGATACGGATAAAGATATTATAAACTATACAGGAAAAAGTGCAGATGGCCGATCTTTGAAATCATCAACCTTTTTTATTAAGGATGATGAAGGGGAAACCATTGGATGCTTCTGTATCAACTTCGACATGTCTGAGCTGGTAGTTGCTAGAAATGTTCTTAATGATATGATGCAAGTTGCACTCAATGTCGAAGACAAGGCTTCAGAAAACGTCAATACAGTGAATGATGTATTGACAGACCTTGTTCAAGTGACAATTGAAAGCGTTGGAAAGCCAGTGGCCTACTTAACGAAAGATGAAAAAGTACAAATTGTTAATAAGCTGGACAGTCAAGGCGCATTCCTTATTAAGGGTGCAATAGATTATGTCGCTAAAGTACTTTGCGTTTCAAGATATACAATTTACAATTATCTAGATGAAATCAGAGTGGAAAAGTAAGAACGATATTGATAGGATGGTTATAACAATTTATATCAGGCGGTTGTAAGCTAATGATTCCAGTCACCGCCATACCATATATATAGACGTATGAATCAGCCTTCTATATTTGGTGTGGTGGTGACAGGACGACTATGTTTAGCAAATCGCCATATATTATCTAGGAGGGAATAGCATGAAAGCAGTGAACACTACAAATGCCCCTGCGGCAGTTGGTCCATACGTACAAGGTATGGAAGCCGGTCCTTTTATTTATGTGTCTGGTCAACTTCCAATCAACCCTGAAACAAAAGAAATGGTGAAGGGTGATATTCAAGCGGCTGCACGTCAGTCACTGAATAACTGTAAAGCCATTCTTGAAGAAGCGGGCTGTGGTCTAGAGCAAGTTGTGAAGGTTGAAATTTTCCTTGATGACATGAATGATTTTGCAAAGGTTAATGAAGTGTATGCTGAATTTTTCAGTGCACACAAGCCGGCACGTGCAGCCGTTGAAGTAGCACGTCTACCACTTGATGCAGATATTGAAATTCAAATGATCGGTTACAAGGGTTAATAAATTAAGTTTATGCAAAACGCCATAGAAAAAGTCAGTGCTTTGAGCACTGACTTTTTTCGTTATATTTAAATCTTTTAATAGGAATTTTTCATTGAAGATGGTTATCTTTTATTAGGCGAGTCGCCTTTTTCGCTTTGAGTGGTTCTTCTTGCAGAGACTCTGGTATTTCCCCCTGCAGTGCGTCCAGATCGACTTTTGCTCTTTTCCTCTTCTTGCTTCATGCGTAGGGCATATTTTCGCCTTTGTAGATTATAGAAAGTCATAATCATACGCCATATTATAAAGACTATGCCTGCACGTATGGAAAAAGATACCCAGTCCGTATTTTCCAGAAAATTGTCTGTATCTTCTTCAAAAAGTTTAATGTCATCATCTAGCAAGGCCTTATCACTGACAAAGCCGGGGGCTATGAGTTCAGAACTTGAGATGATTAGCTCTCCATAAGAATACTGTATGAATCCGAGAACTTGTCCTGCCTTGACTGGCAAGGTAATGTCAGGTTCCAGCTGGACTTCTTTTGATAAGTCGCTGACCGATACCCCAAGCGGTAAATAGGCAACAAGAGCGTCACGCGTTACCAGGGGCAGTTTTGTATTTTTCTCATCTTCAAAGTTAATTTCTTCAACTTTTTCTCCAGCGATCATGAGCTCTTTTCTTTCAAAGTTATCAAATCCGTAGTCAAGCAATCTTCGTGTGTCCACATAGAGATTTTTTCCTTCTGATTTGAGAATAACACTGATGAGCTTTTTGCCATCTTTTTCACCGTAGGCCACAAAGGTTTGACCTGCGGCAATGGTGTAACCTGTTTTAATGCCTTTAACGGCGTCGTATTTAATATTGATTAGATTGCCATTGTAGTTAATTTGATTTCGGCTGCCAGTCCCATACAGAAAACGATTGGAGTTGGTCATGTATCTGGTTTCCGATTGTTTATTGGTTGGTGGAATTTGATATTTGACCGTACTGACGATTTCCCTGAGCTTAGGGAGTGTCATTGCATATTTTCCAATAAGGGCCATGTCATAAGCCGTTGTCACATGTTCATCGTGGGGGAGACCATTCGGATTCACAAAATTTGTGTTCATGGCACCGAGTTCCTTGGCGCGTTCGTTCATTTTTTGTGCAAAGGCCTCGACACTTCCAGAGTGGTACTTGGCAAGAGCCACTGCAGCATCATTGGCAGATTCTATCATGGTTGCGTATAAAAGCTGTCCAACAGTGAAAATTTCATTTTCTATGACGTATATGCGATTGCCTTCCGTAAATGGGGACTCTGCATCAATAACAACAGTGTCATCTAAATCAAGGTCTTCAATAATCAAAATGGCAGTCATAATTTTTGTTATACTGGCTGGATACATGACCTTATTCATGTTCTTTTGAAAGAGAATTTGACCAGATTCCTGGTCCATGAGCAGGGCAGCTTCAGCCACAATATCATTTGATGTTAAACTATATGGTTCAGCAAAACTTGGTAGGAAGCTTTGCATCAACAACAGCATAAGTAGTAAATTTACATAAAAACGTTTCTTCATTGTCATCACCTCAAGTCACAGATAATCATATTTTACCACAGCTTTAAGGGCATATCATTTAAATATCGTAGAAATGAGTATTTTAGCCAATTTGTAACATTTTATTAACCCTTTTATGACCTTATTTCATTTACTAATCCCCCCATTGGCAAAACCATCTTTACAGATCCCAAAAAAAATATTCTTTAAAGTTTGGACAAAATTCCATATAATAGAAATGAAGAAGAGAAGTTTAAATGTGTAGAAGAATTCAGTCGTAATGAGGTGACTTATGCAAGGGAGAAGAAAAGGTAGAATCATTGAGTTGAGCATATTGGCAGTGGTGCTCATTTTAGCACTGGGAATTAAGCTGACTGACCACTATCTGTCAAATGATCAAGACACTGTCCTGAATAAAACAAGTGTAGACAGCATGCCAGAGGACCGAGTTGGTGGAGAAGAGACAGGTATAGATGAGGCGGAAGATATGATTATGGTCCATGTCACAGGCGCGGTCAATGAGTCAGGTGTTTATGAACTCCCGAGGGGAAGTCGACTTACAGATGCTGTAAAGATGGCTGGTGGACTGACTGACCAAGCAGATACATCCAGTATAAATCTCGCTCAGATGGTATATGACACTCAGAAAATTGTGATTTATAAAATTGGTGAAGCTCCAAAGTCTTCCGAGCCCAATCCAATTGGCCAGTGGACTCTACAAGATCTAAACGAAGCAGATGCAGAAAGACTCATGGAGATAAACGGGATCGGAGAGCAGATGGCCGGACGCATTTTGGATCATAAAAAGGAAAACGGGCCCTTTCATTCTGTAGACGATTTGATCGCAGTGAAGGGGATCGGAGAGAAAAAACTGGCATCCATAAAAGAGGTGTTTGAGTCCAATAAAAAATAGTGGTATAGTGAAGATTGGACACCCGAAATAACATGCCATATGGCAATCTCTGGAGGTGGAATTATGAGTGATAAACAAATTCGTTTAACCGAACTGACTCAAAGCTCTGGTTGAGCGGCTAAAATAGGTCCTGAGGACTTGTCGCAGGTTCTGCGACAGCTACCGAAATTTGAAAGTGATCGGCTCATCGTTGGTCTAGACACATCAGATGATGCGGCTGTATACAAAATAAATGATGAACAAGCCATTATTCAGACCCTGGATTTCTTCACACCCATTGTGGATGATCCATATATGTTTGGACAAATCGCAGCAGCCAATTCACTGAGTGATGTCTATGCAATGGGGGGAGACCCAACCATTGCACTAAACATCGTTGGTTTTCCCACTTGTCTCGATATGAGCATACTTGGTGAAATCCTAAAAGGTGGTGCAGATAAGGTAAAAGAAGCTGGTGCACTACTTGTTGGTGGACATACAATAGAAGACAATGAGCCCAAATATGGCCTGTCTGTAACAGGAATGGTGCATCCTGATAGGGTGCTTGCCAATGCCAAAGCTCGAATAGGGGATGCCCTGGTCATTACAAAGCCAGTAGGAGTGGGTATTCTAAATACGGCTATTAAGGCAGAACTCCTTGATGACGAGCAGGTGAATGAAGCCATGCGTGTTATGGCCTATTTGAATAAGTATCCTGCGGATGTTATGAAGAAATACAATGTGTCTGCATGTACAGATATTACCGGGTTTGGTCTGGCTGGCCACGCTCTTGAAATGGCTGAAGGCAGCGATGTAACTATTGAAATGGATACATCCATGATCCCTGTCATGGATGGTGTTTTTGAAAATGCCGCTATGGGCCTTGTTCCTGCAGGGGCCTACAGAAACAAGGCTTACTCTGGACACAAGATCCATATGGAGGAAACCATCAGTGAGGAAATGCAAGATGTTCTATATGATCCGCAAACGTCTGGTGGGCTTCTAATTGCTGTTCATCCAGATGATTTAGATGGCATGTTAAAAGATCTAGAAGCGAATACAGAAACAGCATTTGCTCATATTGGCCATGTTCAAGAGAAAAAAGAATTCGCTATATACTTTAAATAGTTGCGAACAAAAGCATTTTATTTGGAGGCTGATGTGGAAGAACTAATTATACGCAGGGCAACTCCGGCGGATGCACAGGCTGTACTGGATCACTCCAATGCTGTTGCAAGCGAATCAGACAACCTGACTTATGGCGTGGGTCAACTGGATGTCACCTATGATCAGGAACTTGCCTTTATAGAAAAATTAAGTGTAGCAGACAACGCCGTTATGTTGCTTGGTTTTATAGGTAGAGAACTCGTATCAGTTCTTACTTTAACGGGCATGCATAGACCTCGAGTTCATCACTTTTCTGAAGTGGGAATAACCGTAAGAAGGGCTTACTGGGGAAGAGGTATAGGCAAGCATATGATGGAAAAAGCAGAAGCGTTTGCTTATGAGTCAGGTGTAATAAGAAGACTTCATCTTAGGGTTCGAACAGACAATGAGCGAGCTGTAAGTTTATATGAAGGCTTGGGCTACGAAATGGAAGGCACTATACACAGACAATTTAGATTTATAGACCCTGATGGACGAGAACGCTTTGCTGATGTCTATGCCATGGGAAAGAATATCGACTAAAATGTAACAAATGACCCACTATTTGCGAATCAATATTCTGACGAATTGCGATTGAACCATCAAATCAGTGGGTTTTCTTTTCGTTTTTGTCATAAAGACCTATAAAAAGGCAGGTAAAGCCTTCATATCTATTGAAATATGTTATAATAACTTCGGAATTATAGATAGGAAGACGTTATCATAAAGTTACTTTAAATGTTTCATTTGTAATTTGTAACGTATTAAAAATATATTAATAAAACGATAGGAGTAATCAATATGAAGAAAGCTCTATTCGCTCAATTGCCCAAGGTGGATGAACTCCTTGAAAGCGCTGAGATAAAAAAGCTTCTTGAAGATGTGTCAAGACCTGTAGTTGTTGACAGTATTCGAGAAAGCATTGATCAAGTGAGAAAAAACATTGTCGCTCTGACACCAGAAGAAGCGGCAGATTTTAACGTTAATAAGCAAAGCATTATCCAAAGTGTTCTTGAGCTGTCTTGCGCTAAAGAAGCCTTTCATCTAAGACGTGTCGTTAATGCAACAGGTGTTGTATTACACACCAACTTGGGCCGGTCGCTTATCGCAAAAGAACTCAATGACCACCTTGGAGACATTGCCAGTCATTACTCCACTCTTGAGTTCGATACGGATAACGGCAAGCGTGGATCGAGATACAGCCATGTGGAAGATATTATCTGTGAGCTCACAGGTGCTGAAGCAGCCCTTGTGGTCAATAACAATGCTGCAGCGGTAATGCTTGTATTAAGCACCCTGAGTGAAGGAAAAGAGGCTGTTGTGTCTCGTGGTCAGCTCGTTGAAATTGGAGGGTCTTTCAGAATTCCTGAAGTTATGCGCTTTTCAGGTGCAAAGCTCGTGGAAATAGGAACGACAAACAAGACCCATCTTCGTGATTATGAAAAAGCCATTACGGAAGACACAGGTGTTCTATTAAAGGTTCATACCAGCAATTATAGAATAATGGGCTTTACTCAAGAAGTGTCAGTGGAAGAACTTGCCCCTCTAGCAAGTGCGCATGGCATACCGCTTGTTGAGGATATTGGCAGCGGTTCGCTTATTGATTTTTCAAGGTATGGGCTTTCAAAGGAACCAACTGTTCAGGAAGCCATTGCGGCGGGTGCAGACGTGGTGACTTTTAGTGGAGATAAAATGCTTGGTGGGCCTCAAGCTGGTATTATTGTTGGCAAGAAGCAGTATATTGAAGAAATGAAAGCCAACCATTTAACAAGAGCCCTTCGAGTGGACAAAATGACACTTTGTGTTTTAGAAGGCACCCTCAAACTTTATAGGGATGAAGATAGAGCCACACAGATGATCCCATCACTAAAAATGCTGACAATGCAAGCTGAGGACATTAAACCAAAGGCTGATTGCCTAAGGGACATGATTTCACAGCAGGCCAAGTCATTTAATGTGGAAATAGTAAAAGGGGCATCAGAAGTGGGCGGTGGTTCCATGCCACTTGAAAAGCTGCCAACATATCTTGTTTCTGTAACCCATGACAAGTTGTCAGCCAATAAAATTATAAATGGACTAAGAGAATATCAAATGCCTGTTATAGCACGGGTTGAAGATGATAATGTGCTCTTTGATCCTAGAACCATTATGGAAAGTGAATTCGAGTATGTAGCAAAGGCCTTGTCGTCTTTAGAATAGGGGGTCTAGCGTGACAAATATAGTTATAGGAACAGCTGGTCACATTGACCACGGTAAAAGTGCGCTCATAAGACGTCTGACAGGTATTGAACCTGACAGGTGGGAAGAAGAGAGAAAACGTGGCATTACCATAGACCTGGGATTTGCCTTCTTTGATCTTCCAAGCCAAAAGCGTGCGGGAATTGTGGACGTGCCAGGCCACGAAAAATTTATTCGTAACATGTTAGCTGGTGTAAGTGGTATAGACCTGGTTCTTCTTGTTGTTTCAGCAGAAGAAGGGGTTATGCCTCAAACCCAGGAGCATCTTGATATTTTAAATATGCTTGAAGTCAAGCGGGGCATTGTGGTTTTAACCAAGAGTGACCTGGTTGATGAAGAAATGATTGAACTTGTTCAAGAAGATGTTAAGGAACATCTGGTAGGAACATTCCTTGAGGACCAACCCATGATTCCTGTTTCATCTATTACAGGGGCTGGGCTGGACAAACTTGTGGAGGCCATTGATGAAATGGCAAAAGATGTCGAAGATAAACCAGAACATATTCCAGCCCGTCTTCCCATTGACCGCGTGTTTTCTCTACAAGGTGTGGGAACGGTTATTACGGGAACGCTTGTTGAGGGTAAGATCAGTCAAAATGACATTCTGACAGTTTATCCAAGTGACCATGAGGTCCGGATTAGAAAAATTCAAAACCATAATGAAGATGTTGAAGTGGCATATGCAGGTCAGCGTGTGGCTCTTAACTTAACGGGTATTGATAAGAATCATCTCCATAGGGGCGATGTTCTTGCAAAAGAGGACACAATGAAATCAACCATGATGCTAGATGTGGATTTCAGCCTGTTAAAATCAGCTCCAAAGCCTCTTTCCAACTGGACAAGGCTGAGGCTTTATCAAGGTACAAAAGAGGTCTTGTGTCGCATTGTTCTCCTTGACAGAGAAGAACTACTGCCGGGCGATTCATGCCTGGCACAGCTAAGACTGGAAGACTATACGGCTTGTAAATATGATGATAGATTTGTTGTAAGACTTTATTCACCACTTATAACAGTGGGTGGGGGTAAAATACTTGATCCAAATGCGGTCAAGCATAAACGTTTTAAGGATGAAGTCCTTGATGACTTAATGATGAAACTTGAGGGGGACCCTAAGCAGATTGTTGATGGAAACCTATTGAAATTGAGTCCTCAATACCCTGTGGCAGAAGACATTGCAGGTCAATCAGGCTTGGCATCAGACCTTGTTATGAAGCATTTAAATGAAATGCTCGAAGAAGATCTAGCCTTTAAATTTGAGTCAGGACAGTGGGTTCACAGATCTTATCTTGATAAGGTTGAGACGAATATGATTGAAGTTCTCAAAGCCTACCATGATAAAAATCCACTTAAGCCAGGCATGCCAAAAGAAGAACTGCGTAATAAGATACTCGATGGGGTAAAGAATAAATTAGCTGATGTGATCTTTGATAGAATGAAGGACAATGGCCACCTCCGCATTGTTGGTGCCATGGCAGCCCTTCAGAGTTTTGAGATTAAACTGAATCCAAAACAACAGGAAAAGATGGAAAAGATTACGAACTATTTTAAAGAGCACGGCACAAAACCACCAGCTGTCAGTGAAGCTGAAACAAAGCTGGGCATTGGCAAAAAAGACAGAGACCTTCTTGAAGTTCTATTTGCCACTGAGAAACTTGTGCGTTTAACTGAAAAAATATGGATGGATGGAGACGCTTTCCGTGATTCAAAAGATAAATTAGTATCTTATCTTGAAGAACACGGTAAAATAAATCTGGCAGAGTTTAGGGATCTTGTGGGAACTTCTCGGAAGAATGCAGTTGCGCTTCTGGAATATTTTGATTCTGATAAGCTAACAAAACGCCAGGAAGATTATAGAGTCCTTCGATAGATGATAGGTTTGTCGAAAGAGTTACTTGTATTCATATGGAATAACACATACTGAAAGTTTAAAACCAAATGAGGATGGTGGAATAATGTCTGAAAAAATTCTAATTGTTGACGATGAGCCGATTCTGCTTAAGGGACTAAAATTTAGCCTTGAACAAGATGGTTACAACGTTGAAACTGCCGTAGATGGCAATGAAGCATTTGAAAAAATCATGAACAATAGTTATGAACTTGTTGTATTAGATTTAATGCTCCCAGAAATTGATGGCCTAGAAGTGTGCAAAAAGGTAAGAGAATCATCAATGGTTCCAATCATTATTCTGACTGCAAAAGGGGACGACTCAAGTAAGGTCCTCGGTCTGGAATACGGTGCTGATGACTATTTAACTAAGCCGTTTAATATTCTTGAGCTTAAGGCAAGAATCAAGGCTATATTACGTCGTGTTCAAGTCAATGAGAAGCAAACGGCAACAAGTGTTATCAATGTGGGTGACTTCTCTATCAACACTTTGGGTCGTAAGGTCACTGTAAATGGTCGTGATGTTAACCTGACAGCAAAAGAGTTTGATCTCTTACTGCTTTTGGTTATGAATAGAGACAAGGTCTTCTCAAGAGAGGAACTCCTTGAAACAATCTGGGGCTACGAATACTTTGGTGATGTTCGTACTGTGGATGTTCACATTCGTAGACTACGTGAAAAGATCGAAAAGAACTCTTCCCAGCCAGAATACATTCTAACCAAATGGGGAGTTGGTTACTATTTTAAACACAAGTAAGTGGTTTATAAGCATTAGGTGGAAACTTGTTTCCACCTATTTGTTATTAATCTTGCTAACACTGACACTAATGATTTCTTTTATCAATGAAACCCTAAAGGTCAATGCTGTAAGAGATATGAAAATCAACCTGCTGACTCAGGGCAATATCATTGCTGATGAAGTGGCCCCTGATTTTTATAGACTGGGAATCTCAAGCACAAGAAGCTATGTGGAAAGTGTTATCAAGAAATATAGTCTGGATTTAGATGCAAGAATTTTAATACTCAATGAACACGGTCGTGTTCAGCTGGATTCTTACGACAAAATGGTGGGGCGTAACTTCAAGCACCTGCTTGAGGTGTCAACAGCCCTGCAAGGGATGACAGCCGCGGAACTATACAAAACCCAAGAACTGGGGAATATAATGTATGTCACAGTTCCGATTACAGAACGTCATGATATTATTGGATCCGTTCTGATCTCTGCATCAGCGGAGCATATATTCACGAACATAAAAACAGTCATACAAAAGATTTTGGTGCTATCACTCCTGGGAATTCTTATCACAGGCATTGTCAGCTTTATTTTTGCTGACATTTTTTCAGCGCCGATTGAAAGAATGACCGAGGTTGTTAGGGCCATTACAAGGGGCCAGCACGATAGACGGGTCTATGTTCGAGGAAACGATGAACTTGCCAATCTAGGCAACGCCTTCAACCTTATGTTAACCAGGCTTGAGCAAGTGGATGAAAGAAGAAAGCAATTTGTTTCCAACGCTTCTCATGAACTACGAACCCCTATGGCATCCATCAAGATTATTTCTGAAACCCTCTTGTCACAAGAGGCATGGGACGAATCAGTCTACCGTGAGTTTTTAGGGGACATCGACCAAGAAGTTACTAGGCTCAATAAAATTATTGACTCCCTTTTGTATCTTGTGGATATTGAGAAAAAGGAGCTCCAGTTGGAGTATCAAATCACCTATATGAACTATCTTGTTGAAAACGTGGTTAAACAGCTAAAACCATTGGCAGACAAGAAGAATATTAGGGTGCATTTTGATGATTTTGAAAAGATTCAAATTGAAATTGACAAGGGTAAAATTCAGCAGTGTATCATCAACATACTTGGCAATGCTATAAAGTATACCCCAGATGGAGGTCAGGTTGATGTTGACCTTTACAGGGTGAAAGAGAACGTCATTGTCAGAATAACTGATACGGGCATAGGTATCCCTGAAGAAGACCTCCCTCATATATTTGAAAGGTTCCACCGTGTGGACAAGGCGCAAGCAAGGAACACAGGCGGGACTGGACTGGGACTGGCTATTGCACAGCAAATTGTCAACCTGCATCAAGGTCAGATTTATGCTGAAAGTGAAATGGGTGTTGGCACAAAAATGTATATAGTGTTACCGTTTAGGCTTGAGATATAGGAGAAGATGATGAAGAATACATTAAAATTGGTTTTTATAAGTGTCTTTGTCTTTTCACTCATACTCCTTTATTTTACAGATCGACTTAATTTCACAGTGTTAAGTGAGGAAGATATTATCACCCCAAATCCTGTTAGCATTAAGCTGAATTCGAAACTGTATTTTGTATCAGGAGACAAGCTGAGAAGCGAAGACCGTGTTATTGAATTTACAAATGAACAATTTGAAGTGGGCATTGCAGAAGAACTTGTTAAGGGCCCTAAAAATAAAATATATGAAACACCCTTTGTTCAGCAGGTGGAAATATTATCAGTTGAACTCATAGATAATATTGTCTATGTCAATCTGTCAGAAGAGTTCATGAAGACGGACTACTGGCTGGGGGAACGGCGCGAACTTTTCATATGGTCGATTGTCAACACTTTTACTGAAATTGAGGACGCATACAGTGTTCAGATACTCATAGAAGGACAAAAACCCAATGTGGATCTCGGCGGTTTTACCATGATGGAACCCCTGCCCCGTGTGGAAGACTTTATATTTGTCAAAAAACAGCATCCAAGTGATGTGGTCATTAGATTCCTTGATAGTATTTATTTGAAACGTTTTGACATTGCCTATGACTACATTGACTCAAAAAGTCGGGCACTCCTTCGCTATAAAGAGTTTGTCGAATTGATGGAAGAGTATTATGATAGATTTTATGGCTATCAACGGGGTATACATTTTACACAGGATTTTAAAGACTCTAAGGTGGTGCACGTTAAGTACATTAGGAACAACGATCTTTTCCAAGATGATGGAATTGCACCTGATGGTCAGCCAATTCAGGTTGAAGTCTTTGACTACTGGGAACTTATCGAAGAAGATGGTGTCTGGAAAATCAACTTCAGAAACTATTAAGCCTATATCAGTTTTTCATGTCATTTCATGATACAATAATAGGTGTGATTTGAATAAGGGGGATTACTATGAAAGATATGAAAGTTAGAGCGACGGATTCTTTAAGAATTCACTACACGACCATTGGAAAAGAATACAATGTTCTTGACCATGATGATGAGTGCTATAAGATTGAAGATGATAGGGGCCGTATGAACTGGGTGCCTATACGATATTTTGAAATCGTAGAAGAATAGAATATGAACTGTATTCATAAGACATTCCTTTTTCGGCTATAAAAAGCTAAAAGAGGGGTGTCTTTTTTTATACACTCATAGGTAGGGGGGGGTCTAAAAAATTATTCAGATTTGCTTTTTTAGCCACAATACGGGTAGGTATGAATTAGTATAAACCCGAAACAAAAGTCAATGATTCTTTCAACGAAAGGAAACTCATATGTTGAAGATACTTGAAAAAGGGCGTATTCTCCTTGTATGTGATGAAAACAAGACCCAAAAGACGGTGGTGCGCACCTTAGAAAATGATGGTTATGATGTGGAAAAGGCATCAACAGAAGATCAAGCCTTATTTATCTTGTATGATGAAACCCCTGATCTTATTGCTTTAGATTTAAAAATGCGAAGTTCTGAGGGCATGAGAACTTTCGAAAAAATCGTCAATCATGAAGTGTGGAAAGCAGTCCCTCTGCTGGTATTGAATGAAGACCCAGAAATTTTAAAACATTTAGACACATTCAAAATAAATATTGTGGAGACGTGTTCAAGCGATCCCATCAATCCGACATTACTATGTAAACGGGTGGAATCATTGCTTCGCCAAAAGCGTCTAGAAGAAGATTTAAAACAGAGTACAAGCAAGCAAAATGCTCAGGTACAAGTGATTCAAGAGGCGGAAAATACGATTCAAGCCTTAAAGGCGGAAAACGACAAGTTGGAAAAAGAAATAGAGAATATTGTAGTCCTTGACAGCATGACCGGCCTATACAACGTCAGGGCATCTACAATACGCTTAGGAGAAGAAGTGGCTCGTCATGACAGGCATGGTTTAATATTTTCAGTTCTTTTCTGTGACCTTGATGATCTAGCGACTGTAAATTCAAAATACGGTCGTTTATCTGGGGATGTTGTCATAAAAAAATCGGCTGAACTTTTGATTCAGGGAAAAAGACAGCAAGATTATGCTGCCCACTGGAATGGTGGAGAATTCTTGGTTATTTTACCTGATACCGACTTAGAAGGTGCAATCATATTTGCTGATAGGGCAAGAAAAAGGATTTCAAATCATGTTTTCAGAGTCAATGATGGAACTTTCAAAGTCTCTATGACCTTCGGCGTTTTATGTTATGACAAACCCATGCCCACTGAACGTGTTGTTCAAATGGTTGAACAGGCTATGCAAAAAGGGAAGAAGCTTGGAAAAGACAAGGTTGTTCCAGCTGAGACCATGTGATTGTGGTGTCATAAAATAGTTGATATCAGGCTTGGGCATGTCCAATGCCGAATAAAATGAATTTTTTGAAAATTTAACATAACATGGGCGGTATACACTTGCAAAAAGTGTAAGTTATATAGTATTATAAAGTTAGCCTTAAATCGATTTAGAAACATCGCAATACCTGTTTTGGATCTATCTGTTTGAACGTTGCACTTCCGAAATGGTATGAGTGGTTTTACAAAGAATTAAGGACTAAAAATTAAAATTCGGAGGTACAAGATTATGATGACAGGTACAGTAAAATGGTTCAACGCTGAAAAGGGTTACGGATTTATCACACCAGAAGAAGGCAATGACGTGTTCGTACACTTCTCACAAATCCAAAAAGATGGCTACAAGACGCTTGAAGAAGGCGAAAAAGTTGAGTTTACAATTGCTGAAGGTCCTAAAGGTCCTCAGGCTGAAAATGTAGTAAGTCTATAATATTTGACTTATAGCAGTAAGCTTATATTAGTAAATTTGTAGTTGTAAGCCTATAGAGTGATAGGCTTGAATCACATAGACTAAATGTCGAATAACAAGCCCAGAATGCTCATGCATTCTGGGCTTATTTATATTGTCTTAGACACTTCTTAACATAGGGTGAAAGGAAAAATTCTCTTGAGTCTCCCATGGCGTTTTGATGTATAGTGTTGAACTTATTCACATAAATATGTATAATACCCCTTAAAACAAAATGCATAAAAATGCACCTGCAAAAGGCAAAGTCCGAATGTTAGATAAAGGGGGACAAATGAAAATCAAACTTAAATACGACAGAGGGTATCAAGAAATAGACTTTCAATCAGAATCAAATGTGAGTCTTATTCAGGCAAGTGAGACCACTGAAGCCTGTGATGAAGATGAGATTATGCATAAGGCTATAAAAAATCCTATTGATAGCAAAAGGCTTAGAGATATTGTAAAGCCAGGTGAAACAGTGGCCATAGTAACAAGTGACATTTCACGTCCAATGCCCAGCTATAAAGTGCTGCCCTTTGTTATTTCTGAACTCTATGAGGCAGGCTTAAAAGACTCAAATATAAAAATTGTATTGGCCCTTGGCAGTCATAGGGGCCACACAGAAGAGGAAAAAATCAAATTGGTCGGGTCCAAAATCTATGCTTCAAATATTGATGTGATCGACAGCGACATGGATGACTGTGTCCACTTGGGCACTTGTAAGAATAAAACACCAGTTGATGTTTTTAGCCAAGTGGTCACAGCTGATCGGGTGGTTTGTCTTGGTAATATTGAATATCACTATTTTGCGGGATACAGTGGAGGCGCGAAAGCTATAATGCCAGGTGTTTCTAGTCGTAGAGCCATTCAGACCAATCATAAGAACATGCTTCATGAAAAGGCCAGAGCTGCTTGTCTTGATGAGAATCCTGTACGACAGGATATAGACCAGGTGGCTGATTTTATAAACATAGACTTTATAGTCAATCTTGTTTTAAGTCCTAAAAAAGAAATTTTGGGGGCCTTTGCGGGCCATGTCATTCAGGCCCATAGAGCAGGCTGTAAATTCTTAGATTCTGTTTATGGTGCAAAAATTACGACCCTGTATGACATTGTGATTCTATCTCCAGGTGGATTTCCGAAAGACTCAAATTTGTATCAGGCCCAAAAAGGGCTAGCCAATGCAGTTCATGCTATAAAAGACGGTGGAACACTTATTCTATTGGCGGCGGCTAAGGAAGGCTTTGGAGAAGATAACTTTGAAAAATGGATGCTGAATAAATCGCCAAAAGAAAGAGTCAAAGACATTTCAGAAGATTTTATTCTGGGAGGTCATAAAGCAGCGGCTATTGGACAAATTCAATTAAATCATACTATCATTATGGTTACGGATCTTCGTAAAGAAGTCGTTGAGTCTTGTGGATTTAAATATGCCATTGATCTTGAAGGGGCAGTCAGAATGGCCTTTGAAGAGCAAGGTCAATCAGCGAAAATCCTGGTTATGCCTACAGCTGGATCAACCCTGCCCAAACGAAGTGATGGATAATTTTATAACTTGAGCAACTTGCAAAATATCATGTAAAGCCACCTTTTTATAGCATATATAGACATTTAAGAATCAAATAATATTTATGGCATAACAAGGGCGTATATCCGTAACTATGTAAGTGTCAGGCTTCAAAAGAATGAACAAATACGACGAAAAAATTAATAATATTCATAAAATATGTTGACAGGTCTCAAAAATGATATTACAATGATTTAAAATTTGAATAAACATACATGCTATGAATGGTCTAGTAAATGAGTGTCCGGTTGAGTGATCTTATAATCACGAAAGAGAGTCAGTGGGTGGTGTGAACTGATAACAGGGCTTGTTGAATCCAACCAGGAGCAGTACAGGGAATGAACCTGTGCCGGAGACCGAGGTCTTCGTTACTAAAAATTTTGAGGCAGTTTCAATGCCAGAAGAATATATTTGAATGTCAGAGCCGTAAGCATTAAGTTTGGATATTGAATTTGATTTGTATCAAATTTGACCAGGTGGGCATAAAGAATATTATGATGGCATAAAGACCTGCAAAAAAAGGTGGTACCACGTGGAATAATCGCCCCGTCCTTTGTTATACAAGGACGGGGTTTCTATATTTATGCGCATAAATATTTCGAGGTTTCTAATACGTTTCAGTGGCAATCTTTCTAAAATGAGTGGCAAAGCCAGCTTGGCACCATAAGTTTTCATACATCAGAAGCTAGAAGAGGATTTGATATGACCGTCAATTGTTTCTATGTAAGGGCTATGTGCAAGGTTGCTTTAGCAGGGCGTCGTTGAATATAAGGACAGAACACTTGAGGTGAAAATTATGAAGAATAATGTGTATACGAATAAAATTTTAGTGGCTGAAAGAATTGCTGATCAAGCGATTGAATCTCTTAAGGCAGAAGCGAATGTGGATGTCAAAATTGGAATGACAAGGCAAGATCTCTTAAACTGTATTGCTGACTATGACGGTATCATTGTGAGGAGTGCCACACAGATAAATGCAGAACTTATGGAAAAAGCCACAAAGCTAAAAATGGTGGGTCGGGCCGGGAATGGAACAGACAATATTGACATACCAGAAGCGACCAGAAGAGGAATTATTGTGGCCAATACACCCGAGAGCAATACCATGTCAGCAGCAGAATTGACAGTTGGGCTTATTTTGACACAGGCGAGAAATATCCCCCAGGCCAATCAGTTTCTTAAAGAGGGACAGTGGGGAAGGAACCAGTTCAAGGGGACAGAGCTCTTTGGCAAGACCTTGGGAATAGTCGGACTGGGGCGAATCGGTTCCCTTGTCGCTAAACGGATGCAAGCATTTGGTATGAAGGTGGTGGCCTATGACCCGTATATATCAAAGTCTCGATTTAAAAGACTTGATGTTGAAGAAAAGACCAGCCTTGAAGATCTTATAAGCGTGTCAGATTTTATAACGGTCCACACACCTAAAAACAAGGAAACATACTGGATGATTAATGAAGACCACTTAGATATTATGAAAGAAGGGGTCCGGTTAACAAATGTGGCAAGGGGAGGCATCCTTAAGGAGTCAGCCATACTCGAGGGCATAAAAAGAGGCAAGATTGCCAGTGCGGGAATTGATGTTCATGAAGAAGAACCCACTAGGAATAAAGACCTTCTCGACTGTGAAAATGTCATTGTGACACCCCATCTTGGAGCCAGCACAATGGAAGCACAAATCAATGTGGGCATGACTGTGGCTCGTCAGCTTTTAAACGGATTAAAGGGTGAAATTGTAGAGAATGCAGTGAATTTACCCGCTCTTCATCGTGATGAACTGGAAGCGATCAGACCCTATATTGACTTGGCAGAAAAACTTGGAAAAATGTATTATCAGGTTGAAAAGAATACAAATGTTGACCTGGTTAAGATTAAATATTATGGACAACTTGCCAAACAAGAAACAGGTATGATTTCCATTGCTTTCTTAAAGGGACTTCTTGAGACAGTGGTATCAAACAGGGTGAATTATATCAATGCTAAAGTCGTTGCAAAACAAAGAGGCATCGTTTTCGAAGAGCAAAACCTAGAAGAATACTTCGATGGTTTTACGGAGTACATGCAAATAGAAATGAAGACAAGTCAAGGCACCTTCACCCTGGGGGGGAATTTATCAACAAAGTCTGAGGGACGACTGATTAATTTCAATGGCTATGAAGTTGATTTAACACCAGGAGACAATATGATCATTCTTCAAAATATGGATGTTCCAGGCATGATTGGACATGTGGGTGCAATTCTTGGAGAGGAAGGCATAAATATTGCCACAATGCAGCTGGGACGCTATAAAAGTGGAGGCAAGGCCATTATGCTTCTAAACATTGATGAGAAACCAGATAGCAGAAGCGTGGTAAAGCTTGAAGAACATGAAAATGTCCTATGGGCACGGGCGGTAAGCTTGATATAGAATTGATTATGGGCTTTTTACAAGTCTCTGAATCATAGAAAATAGCTAAAAAATATTTTTGTTTTCAAAACCGATATTCCCTAGAATGTCGGTTTTTATCGTATTTCGGGTATAAATACACATAGGGTAAATTGTGGTTTTAAGGAGTTTATAAATGGCAGATAAAAAAATTATTGCACTAAAAAATGGTCCATATAAAGTCGTGGGTGTCAAAAGGCTTATATCACAGTCGGGCAGAGCGCTTGAAACATTTGATGACTATAAACTTTGTCGGTGTGGTGAGTCTCTGGATAAACCCTATTGTGACGGAATGCATGATTTTTTTGAATTCGAAGATAAAAAGGATCCCTACAGAACACCAGATCAAGTGGATATCTACGAGGGAGAATTGATCACGATTTATGAAAATAGGGGTGTTTGTTCCCATCGTGGCTTTTGCTATGAAGATATGCCCGAAGTATGGAAAATGTCAAAAGAGGTTCGGATAGACATGCGTGCTATAAGGACCCAAGAAATGGTGGACAAGGTGATCGATATTTGCAGAAGGTGTCCCTCTGGTGCCTTGAGCTTTAGTCTACCAGGACAAGAAAGGGATTTAAATGGATACCCTTCGAAAGAGACCATAAGTATAGCGCCACGTCGATATGGCTACGATGGGCCTTTTGAAGTGACTGGGGGCATTCCCTTTGAAGATGAAGGTGGGAATAAGCCAGAATCACTAGACCATTATGCCTTATGTCGTTGTGGCAAATCTAAGAATATGCCATTCTGTTCTGGGGAACACTGGGGGGCAAAATTTATTGACGAAAATAACGATGAATGAGTCAGAGGGGGAGTATATTAAGCAAAGTTAATTTTGTAAAGGGTGAGAAGAATGCTTAAAAAACTATTGGTATGGTTACTGATTGTAACACTGACTGTATCTTTTCAGTGGGTGGCAATAACACCGCAGTTCGCTGCAAATTCAAGCAGCACTGGACCATCTTTAGCATACAACTCGACTGACAATAATTATTTAATGGTCTATAAATCTGTCACAAGCGGTAATGAGTATGAAATCCTTGGGCAATTTTTAAACACTACAGGAAGCGCTCAAGGAGAAGCCTTTGAAATATCAAATGTATCCAGTGAAAACACAGATGCACCTGAAGTGATTTTCAATGATGACTTAGAAACGTTTTTTATTACCTGGCAAGATGGTCGTGAAAACTATACCCAGGTGATGGGATCGGTTTTAGATGCTTCTGGAAATATTGTAAACGATGATTTCAAAATTGATCCATCATCAAGTAGGCATCAGTTGACGCCACTAATAAGTAGGAATCCAAGTGAGGGCAAGACAGTTATATTATGGCTAGAAGCGGTTGAAATGTCGGATAGTACTTATGATCTTGTGGGTGCATATATTGATGAGTCTGATTTGAGTTCACAAGCCCTGACATTTACAAAGAAAACAGACGTGATTAGTTTTGACTTGACCTATGATTCTTCGGCCAATGAATTTGTTGTTGTTTGGGATTCGAAAATTAGTCAGAGAACACGACTGAATGTGAAGTATATTGATAGCAGTGGAGATATAAAAAATGGTACAACCTTTATCAGCCCTGGCGATGGAGAGGTCACTGCTCCAAGTGTAACATACAGCGAATCAGCAGATCAAAATTTAATTGTATGGGTAGATGAAGACAATTCTATTGACGATGTCTATACCAAATATACAACAGTATCAGGTACGGCGATTAAAGTGTTTTCAGCAGATGAAAACACAGAGATCACGGATATTTCTATAACAAGTCAAGGCACCAGTGATGAACTTTTGCTTGTCTGGACAGAATATGATGGTACAGATTATTCGGTTCTGGGCAATTTTGTGAATGATGATGGGACCTCAACAGGTGCGGATGATATTGTGATTGTTGAGTCTTCTTCAGAACCTGTGGAAACGATTATTGCCTTTAACAATGAGGACGACAACTTTCTAGTGATGCAGGATGATGGTTCTGGAGAACCTGTTCAAACTGATGTGGGTGTTATTGGTGATGTTAGTTACGGTGCGCTTGAGTTTGAATCATTAACATCTTCTGTTAGTGAATCAGGTAGTTTTGATGTGCTTGTAGAAAGAAAAAATGGAACAGATGGCACGGTCAGTGTGAATTACAGTACAGAGAATGGCAGCGCTGATAATGAGGATTATATAGCTGTATCAGGAAGCCTGGAGTTCTTAGAAGGGGAAAGTCAGGCCACTATTTCTGTGCCAATTATTGAAGATAATATTGATGAAGATGATGAGTATTTTGACATTGTTTTGAGTGGGGCCACTGGTGGAGCAGGTATTGGTTCTATTTCAACACATACTGTTACAATACTTGATAACGATGACCCAAATGGACAGTTTGATTTTTCAACTTCTTCAGATTCAGTTCTTGAAGGAGAAAGTATAGAAATTATTGTTGAAAGAAGTTTAGGACAAAATGGGCTCGTGAGTGTTGACTATGAAATAGCACTTCAAACAGCATCTTCTAACGACCTTGTAGTTACAAGTGATACACTCATATTCACTGATGGTCAAACGACTAAAACCATCCAAATTGATACAAGGGAAGACTTGACCACTGAAGAGGATGAAACATTTAATATCACTCTAAATGGACCCGCTGGTGGAGCAGAGCTTGGAACCACAACCACTATGGTTGTGACCATTATTGACGACGATCAAAAGACAGACGCCCTTAGTTTTAGTGATGCGTCAGAAAGCGTTACAGAAGGGGAATCCATTGACATAAGAGTTTTAAGATCAGGACTCTTAGATAAAAGTCTATCAGTTGATTACAGCACAATAAACGATTCAGCCACACAGTCTGACTTTTCAGCTGCAAGTGGAACTTTGATTTTTGATGTCAACGAAACTGAAAAAACCATCACCCTAAATACTGTGGAAGACACTTATGTTGAAGGCACCGAAAGTTTTCACTTGATTCTTTCAAACCCGACAGAGACAGGATATCTAGGACAAATCTCAGAAATGGCCCTATCTATTCAAGACAATGACAGTTCAGTCGCTTTTGATTCTGCCACAGCCTCAGCTGTAGAAGGTCAAAGCATTGAACTGACCCTAACAAGACTGGGGGAAATGTCTGAACAAGCCCAAGTGGATTATAGTGTGACAGGGAGCACAGCAACAGCTTCAGATTTAGACCTTGCAGGAGGCACTGTAATGTTTGAATCTGGTGAAAGTTCAAAGAGTATTTCAATAGACACTTACGAAGACAACCTAGTTGAAAGTGAAGAGTATTTTTATGTTGAAATACTGAATCCTGTTGGCAATATGAGTTTGGGCTCTGTGACAAGAAGTGATGCAACAATCTCCGACAATGATGTTGAATCAGAAGCATTTAATTTTGCTGGAACATCAGCAGAAGTTAAAGAGGGTCAAACTCAAGTCGTAAAAATTATCAGGTCAGGCTCCTTAGTGGGTGTATCCACAGTGGATTATTCCATTTCATACGGAACCGCATCCCAGGAAGATTTGTCGACAACGAACGGCACACTGACGTTTTCAGAAGATATTAGTGAGCAAACAATAAGTCTTGTCACTGTGGATGATACAATCCTTGAAGAGTCAGAAACATTAAGAGTAAGTTTGATGAACCCTTCCTCCAGTGCAGGTGTGGGAAGCAATGATGCTTTTGACTTATCCATTATTGATAATGACACCAGTCTTGCCTTTGAAAGTGCTCAAGTAAGGGTTATAGAAGGCGGTTCAACAGTAATTACCATATTAAGACAAGGAGACTTATCAAATGTTTCGAGTGTAAATTATGCCACCCAGACTGGAACTGCAGGGGGTGCAGATTTTACGAGCCTTGAGGGTCAATTGGGTTTTAACCCTGGTGATAGCAAGAAGTCAATAACCTTAGTTACGCAAGATGATGATGATGTGGAAGAGGATGAATCCTTAGTGATTAAGCTATCCAACCCGAGCGCAAACACGGTTTTAAGATCAACAGACCAAATTGAGGTTGTGATTGCTGACAATGACAGCGCTGATGACAAAGTCACATTTATCAAGGATGTATATACTATGACAGAAGGAGAATCCAAGGAAATTGAAGTCATTAGGCTGGGCGATTTGTCTGGGACTATTGAAGTGGATTTTGACATTACCTTAGAAAATGCCAGTGCCGCAGATTATAGCATCACAGAAAGTCCATTGGTCTTTAGCGAAAATGAATCTTCAAAGGTCATTACGATCACAGCGCTTGATGATACGGTCTCAGAAGATGACGAAAGCTTACAAGTGGTACTGATCGCTCCTGAAAATAGTATAACCCTAGGATCTATAGACAGCGTGACACTTAAAATTCAGGACGATGACAGCAAAGTATTTTTCTCAACGCCAACAGGATCGGTTGTTGAAGGGCAAGTGTATGAATCCCTAATTTTAAGGAGCGGAGACATATCGAAAACGGATACAATATCTTATACAGTGGCGACTGGTACAGCCAGTGAAGAAGATGTGACACCAGTGACGGAATCTATCGTGTTCCAACCAGGTGAGACCTCGAAAGTCATTGAAGCACAGACTATTGACGATGCACTTGTTGAAGATACCGAAACATTTAGCATAAGTCTGGTTGCAGATAGTGGTGACATAGAGATTGAGTCAGGTCAGATGCAAACTGTAAGCATTATTGAAAATGATATAAACGTAGATACGTTTAACTTCAGTGCATCAAGCAAGGATATAATTGAGGGCGAAAGCGGGACCGTTAAGCTGTTAAGAACTGGAGTTCTTGATGGCAGTATGACGGTGACTTATAGTGTTGAAAATATAAGTTCAAGCTCAAGCGACCATAGCTTTGAGTCGGGAAGTGTGGTATTCCAGGATGGCGAATCAGAAAAGATGCTTTTCGTTGAAACGACTGAAGATGCATGGATTGAAAACACCGAAACATTTAAAATTAGCCTAGACACATCGACAGGGTATTCAAAAATTGGATCACTGAACCAACTTCTTGTTAATATCAAAGATGATGATTCTAGCTTTGCCTTTGTATCAGACACTTACAGTATTGTTGAAGGCGAATCAGCGGTAGTGACTGTTGTTCGAGACGGAAATTTAAGTCTTGAGGAGAGTGTAGACTATAGAGTTATCGGTGACTCAGCTGGGGCTTTAGATTATACAGAGACCTCTGGAACCTTGAGCTTTGGCCTGGGAGAAATAAGCAAGACCATTTCAGTGAATACCTATGATGATTCACTCACAGAAGAAACTGAAACCTTCAAAATTCTTCTGGATAACCCTTCTGAATCGGCTTCTATAGGTGACTTGGATGAAACCAATGTCTGGATCACGGATAATGATGATCAGATGACTGTTTTCAATTTTTCATCAAGTTCTAAGACCATTGTGGAAGGAGAGCAGGCTGATATATCTGTCATAAGGACAGGATCAAGTTCTGGTCAGGTTAGTGTCCTATATAGTGTAAGTTCGGGAACGGCCAATTCCGATGACTATGAAGTGATTGCTGGCACCCTAACCTTTGATGATGGGGAGACTTTGAAAAAAATACGTGTTATAACAAAAGAAGATGATGAAATTGAAAAGACGGAGGTCTTTACCTTGTCGATGGTATCCCCATCAGATGGTTCAAAGTTGGGTGCATTAAGCACTGTGAAGCTGAGTATTTTAGACGACGACACCTTGTCAGATTCAGCCTCTTTTGAGTCTGGTGTTCAGACAGTACAAGAGGGGAAGAAAATTGAACTTGTTATTGAAAGAACAGGTGACTTAAATGAAGAGGCAAGCATAGAATATCTAGTGGCAAATGGTACAGCAACAAGTTCTGATGTATCGAGCACAAAAGGTACAGTGACATTTGGCGTTGGTGAAGGGAGCAAACGTATAGAAATTCCAGTTGTACTGGACTCTCAAAATGAAGAAGATGAATATTTATATGTACTGCTTCACAATCCAAGCAGTGGTCTTGAAGTGGGGGATGTATCGACAGTAATAGTGGTTATAGAAAACACCCAAGTCCTCAAGAATCAAGAGGAGGATCGAGTGAGCTCAAATTCTCAAGCAAGCGGGTCAAGCGCTGAGGAAAGCAGTCGGGAATCAGCAAGTGTTGTAACAAGTCTTTCCAATGTTTTAATAGGAAAGGCCACTGGAGAAAACAATATACAGCCTCAAACAATTACAGCATACTACTCGCATATTGACCAAGCGCTTAACAATATCAAAGATGGAGCACCCCTTCGAAAAGCTCTTGAAAGTTATGTGGACGGTGTAGATGCTCTTAGCAAGGTTGCAGAAGACGCTCAAAATGAAGTATGGGTGGAATCGCAGCTGTTAGAGAGAATAAATGTATACTCAAGAACTGTTGCCGATCTTGAAGATTATGGAGATTTGACAAAAGAGTTCTTGGAGTCTATTGAGAGTATTCAAAAAGAGAATAAAATTGAGAGCAGTGCAGTTATCAATCAAGCTATAGAAAAAATGGCCAGGGTTACCTTCAATGACATTGGGACCATAAAAGATAAATACGATGAAAAGGTTGTAGACCGTGTTTCAGAAATTTCCTTTGAATCTCAAGACATCAGTGGAGAAGTTGAAAGTGAATGGGACAAATTTAATCAGTTAAACACACTTGTAGAAGGGTATTATGGAGCGAGCAACGTGAGATCTTTCTCGTTTGATGTGACTCTTGTGGCTCCGAGAACAAGAGATGATGTTCGTGTTCGTTTAAGCAAAGACCTACTCCAGGTGGCTGAAGATAATTTTGTAGACAACCTAGCTCTCAAAGTTGGGGGCACATCATTGGTATTTGATGTTAAAGATTTCAAAGATGAAATCAATGGTTATGCAGATATGACTTTAGATTTAAAGTACTCCAACTCAGAGAATGGAAAAGTTGATAAAAACCTTACTCAAATGGACGGTTATTTGGGACAAGGCTATACTGTGGATGTCTCCCTTAGAGTGAATGGAGAACTCAAAGACCGTTTTGAAACCCCAATTAAGCTCAGATTTGACATGGATGAATTCGGAATCAATGTGGATTCTCCAAATGTAAACAGACTAAGTGCTTTTAGGCTAAATGATCAGGTTGACCTTTGGGAGCCGGTAGGTGGTCGTTATAATCCGGTGACCAATGAACTCACTGTTTTTAGGCAAAATTTGAGTCAGTACACGGTCATGCAGTCAAGCAAAACATTCAATGATATTGATGCTTCCTCAGCAAAAGATGAAATCGAAGAATTGCTGGGTAAAGGCATTATTGATGAAACGGCAGCCTTTAACCCAGAGGAAAATGTTACAAGAGAAGAAGTTGCGACTTGGGTGGCTAGAAGTTATGGGCTTGAATCTGACGAATCTATGCCGTTTGAAGATGTCCCAAGTGACAGTGACCATTACGAAGAACTGGCTGGGGCCTATAGTGCTGGTGTTTTCTCAGGAAAAAGTGAAACGAGTTTCAATCCGCAAGGCTATGTGACTAAGGAAGAAATGGCAGTTATATTGGCCAATGCCATGACCCAATTTGATCAGAAAAAAACAAATGAGAATCTAGGAGGAGAACTTGCATCTCTGTCTGATTCAGACTTAATTGAAGAATGGGCTGAAGACGAAGTGGCCCTCCTAACTGAGCTAGGCTTCCTGTCAGATGAAGATGGAAATGTGAATCCAGATCAGCAACTATCTAAAGAAGAGGCAGCGAAACTTCTTAAAGATATTTTTGGTTAGAATTTAAAATAAAATAGATTCATATTTTTAGAGAAGACTGTGGGATGTATCGCTTACAGTCTTCTTTATTGATAGAATTGAAAGCGGTATTTATTGGGGTGTGCCCTTTCATATTGATGTAAATGTGACATTCGCTGTATAAATCAGTATAATAGAGGTCTAGGGTAAAAAAGTGAAAGTATGGAGTGAGTTCATGTCAAAAGTTATTATTGCTGAAAAACCATCGGTGGCACGAAATATAGCCGATGCCGTTGATGCAAAACAAAGAAGAGATGGGTATTTTCTTGGAAAAGACTATATCGTTACATGGGCTTTTGGTCATCTTCTCGAGTTGCTGGATACAAAAGAATATGATGAAAAAATGTCCAGTTGGAGGATGGATAACTACCCCTTCATCCCCGAGACATTTAAATATAAGATTAAGACCATTCAGGGCAGTCGGGATGAAACTGATCCAGGAGCCGCTAAGCAAATAAACCTTATTCGGTCCCTGATAGACCAAGAGGATGTGACAGGCATTATATCTGCCTGTGACTATGATCGTGAAGGTCAAATCATTGGGGACATTATCCTTGATTACTTAGAAGTGGACAAGCCAGTTGAGCGACTTCTTCTAAATGAATGGACCCCTGATGAAGTAAAAAGCGGTCTTGAAAAACTTATATCCAACAAGGAAATGACCCCCCTTAAAGATGCTGGCATCAGCCGGCAATGGGCGGACTGGATTATAGGTATAAATTTAACGTCTGTTGCCACACTCAAGTATCAGAGGGGTGGTGGCAAGGCGCTAAACATTGGACGCGTTTTGTTGCCGACCTTAAAAATAATATATGACCGTGACAAAGAAATAGAAAACTTTGTTTCGGAGGAGTTTCATAAACTCAAGGTACAGTTCGAATCCAGTCAGGGCGAAAAGTACGATGGCTTTTATATGGAAGATAAGAAAGACAAGTTCGAAAAGAAAGAGGATTTGGAGTTTATAAAACAGGCCATTAAGGGGAAAATGGCAGAAATAGCGGATAAGACCTCTGAAAAAAAGCGAGAATATCCCCCTTATCTTTTCAACCTGTCTGGACTCCAAGGCTATGTCACCAGTAAAAACAAGGGGTGGACATCAGATAGGGTTCTTAAGGTGGCCCAGAGCCTATATGAGAAAAAGCATATTACCTATCCCAGAACAGCCAGTTTAGCTCTGGAAGAAACGCTGGTACCAAAAGCCAAGAAAGTTCTTGATATTGTTAAACGGGGCAAGGCTTATGAGAAAGATGTAAAATTTCATACCAGTTCACGTGTTTTCAATAATAAAAAAGTAGAAAGTCACAGTGCCATAATGCCAACATATATGGTTCCAAAAAAATTGCCAGCTGATGAGAAAATTGTTTATGAAGCGGTTGTAAACCGGTTTATAATGCAGTTTATGCCTGTTGCTGAACATGAAGAAGCCAGCCTGACGAGCCGGGTTAAGACGGAATCAGGTCAGTGGGACTTTATATCAAAGGGGCGTATTCAACTGGTTAAGGGCTGGAAACAGGTTGAAGACATTCAGTCTAAAAACGTATCCCTTCCTGCCGTTGAAACAGGGGATCGAGTATCAGTCAAGCGGTCTAATATCCAGACCAAGGGGACAAAACCACCCAAGCATCATACGGAGAAAACCTTGCTTCGCGTTATGGAGACCTGTGGCAAAAAGTTTAAAAAGCAGGATTCTGAAGAAATGATTAGTGCCATATTATCCGGTTTTAGTATAGGCACACCTGCCACAAGGGCTGAAACCATAAATAAGCTCAAGTATGTTGGGTATGTAGGCATGAAGGGCAAGTCCCTTGTGGTTACAGAGATGGGAAGACGTTTGGTAGAGATGTTTCCAATTAAAGAACTTTTTGACCTTGAGTACACAGGTCGCCTGGAAAAAGCACTCTTTGATATTGGAAAAGCCAATTATGGTAAAGATGAGTTTTTAAACAATATTTACAGCTTTACGAAAGATGCTGTCAAGGCCATTAAACAAGATGATTTTCATGTGATTAATGTGGTTGATGAAGATGGTCAACAAAATGGAAAGTATGAAGATGATAGAGAAGTCTTGGGTAAATGTCCAAACTGCGGCAGTGATGTTGTAGAAGGGGAAAAAGGCTTTGGCTGTACCAATTGGCGTGGTGGTTGCAAATTTGTTTTATGGAAGAATGACAAATTCCTGAGAACCCTAGGGGTTCGCATGACAAAAGAAACAGTCGTTAAGCTCCTTGAGAATGGTCGGGTGTATGGCAGTGGTCTTAAGAGCAAAAAAGGCACAAGATTTTCAGCCTTTTTGTCTTATGAAAAAAATGAGGACAATGACTATTTTAGTTGGAAGATGACCTTTAAATAGAAAATGAAATTAATAAGAACCATTCCGTGTATTAGATTTATATCTTAGGAATGGTTCTTTTTTTCATCATCAATGTGAAAATAAGTGGTTAAAATCACACTCCGACTATGTACTATTTCAAATTTTGTCTTGTTTTGCCATACTTCTATGGATCTTTAAGGCATAGTATCATAAATGAAAATGATAGGCAATTCTGACAATAAACGCCCGCTAGGCATATTAAAAGTTAAATTGATATAATATTATGGATACTTTCTTTGAAAAAGGATATCATTATATATAGAGACACCAGTTAAGTGTAGTATTAAGACTTGGGAAAATGAAAACACAGTCTTCTAGTGATATAATGATATAAATGCCACTAGAATTAATAGATCACGCTATTACATTTTTTATGTCATTATAAATGTAATACATGGTTTTCTAAGTTGATCATACGCATTAAAAAATGAATGAAAAAGTGGAAGGAGGCGCAAAATGGAAATAATCAATAGAGAAAAAGTTCAAGCCAGACTTGAAGCACTTAAGAATATAGACCTATACATTCATATGGAAATGACCATGGGTGCCTATACATCACATAGAGATCAATCTGTACATCCTGCATCAAATTTTATCAAGAACGCAAAGATCAAGTTTGAGCATGGAATGATCACTGAAGAAAGCCCTTATAGAGTGGGTCTTAAACTAGAGGGTGGATGGGTGTACGCCGAAGGCATGACCCACTGGGATGAAACAGAAAATGATAGATTGATACTTTCAGGCAATGCCAAGGATGGCAAGTTGATTGCTGCCCTTCAGCTCAGTAAAGAACCCTTTTAGGAAATGAGGAAAGACTATGAAAATGGATAAAGTGCTTGTTGTTCTTCCCCATCCTGATGATGAGGTTTTCCCGATGTCGGGCACGCTTTCAAAGCTTATAAGCGAAGGCAGTCATGTGACTTATGTGTGTCTAACCCTGGGAGAAATGGGAAGAAATTTAGGCAATCCTCCCTTTGCCAGTCGTGTGACCCTGCCAAGTGCAAGAGAAAAAGAACTTCGTGCGTCCTGCAAAGTGCTCGGCATAAGTGATTTAAGGCTTATGGGTTTTCATGATAAAACCATTGAGTTTGAACCCTATGAATATATAGATGGAAAAATCAAAGAGGTTATAGAAGAAGTTAATCCAGATGTTATTTTCACCTTCTATCCAGGCTATGGCGTTCACCCAGACCATAATGCATGCGGCGCCTCTGTGATTAGAATTGTAAGGTCTATGAATGCAGAGGACAGACCGACTGTGCTGTGCACAGCTTTTCCAACAGCCAATGACCTTGGAAAACCCCAAGTGGTGAATAATATTAGCGACTATATCGAGCAAAAAATGGGGGCCTTAAAGGCTCATAGCTCCCAGTTTAGACTTCCAGACCTTCTCAAAACTTGGAAGGAGACTGAAGAAGATTTTATGAAGCGCATTAAGACGGAACGTTTCTGGATATATAATTTCAATGAATAAAATTGATTGTGTTACTAATTAGTGATAAGGTAATAATATGATAAAAGATAAAAACACCTACGATGAGCAAGATCAGTTGAATTTAAAATTGGTGGTAGGCCTGCACAGGTCACTCCAAAAAGATGTGAAAAGTTTAAATGCAACCCTGGCTGAATATGGTTTAACCACAGCCCAGTTTGGTGTGCTTGAGACCCTCTATCACAAAGGCGATCAACGCATCTGCGAGATCATTGACAAGACCCTTTCAACAAGTGGAAATATGACAGTGGTCATTAAAAATCTCGAGAAACTAGGATATATTTCAAAATCAAAGGACCCAAATGATGGAAGGGCCAGCATCATTGCCTTAACCGAGGCGGGCAAAAAGCTTATCTCTGAGATCTTTCCCATACATTTAAAGGCCCTCCGAGAAGTGTTTAAATCCCTAAACAATGAAGACAAGAAAACCCTGTCTGACCTTTTGAAAAAAATGAATGGTCTATAAGTAGTAAGCTAAGATAGTATGCTGTTTTCAGCGTACTATCTTTTTGCTTGCCTAGAAATTGATTATACCATCAGAGACTTCAGTGTTTATAAACGAATAGACAATTAGAACAATGAGAAATTCTTTGATCTTAAGCACCTCGTAGATGATAAAATACGAGGCGTTTTCTAAGCTGAAAGTTGTGAGCACTTCTTATTGTTGCATGGTAAAACAATCTAAAGCTAATTACCAAAATTCTAAAGAATTATAAATAAGGCCTGAGTGCTTCATTGTATTACAGGAAATGGGCATTAATGAAAGTAAGAATCAAAATGGATATTAATTATAATCTAGGATAAGTTTTAGTTTGAATTTGATATGTTTGGAGGGTGAACAATGAGCGTTAGAACAAAGATAATAGGCGCATTTTTAATAGGACTATCCTTAATTGTCATCAATGTGGTGGTTATTTTCATAGGCCTCAATATGCAGTCTGATGATGCACTTCTCATTAACATTGCAGGTCGACAGAGGATGTTGAGTCAAAGAATAAGCAAGAATGCATTTATTCTATTGTCGGATGTTTCCAGTGAAGAATCTGTAGAAAGAGCACGAAGTGAGTTAATGGGTGCCGTAAATTTATATGATGCCACACTTAGAGGCATGTTATATGGTGGAGCTGTGACCGATACAAGCGGTGAACTCATTGAAATTGAGGCTATTTCTGATTCGACTGGGAACTTATCAAAAACCAATGAATTATGGGAACCCTTTAGAAACAATGCCCTACTTGTACATAATGACCTAGATAGGGCGGCGGCGCAGTATATTTCATCAAATAACAACGCACTACTAGCAAGTTCCAATAGTGTTGTGGTGGATTTGCAAAGCCAGGCTGAAGAAAAACTGGCTTTTATAAAAAGGTTTCAGTATTATGTTGTGACACTGTCGGTTGTGACCATGCTGATTGTGACAGGTCTTGTTCAAAAGCAAATTGTTGACCCTATTAAAAAGATGGCTGATATTTCTAAGAAGTTATCCGTGGGGGATTTGAATCAAAATATGGACTTTGCTTCAAAGGACGAAATTGGCACACTGGCCACATCTTTTAATCAAATGATAAGCAACATGAATAGACAGGCTCTTGTTGCAGAAAAAATAGCAGATGGCATTTTTGATGAAAAAATTGAAGTCCTTTCAGAACATGATGTTCTCAATAAGAACTATATCAGGATGACCGATAATTTAAAAAGTATGAAGGAAGAAGCCCTTGATCTAGCCAAAGAAGCCAGAAAGGGAAACTTGAACTATAGGGGAGACAGCACAAAGTTCCGAGGCGGATGGCGTGACATGATCGACCACTTGAATGAACTCATTGACGCTGTGGAGTCTCCGATTGCATTTGTATCTGACTATATTGGAAATTTATCTAGCGGAAAGAAAGTTCCAGTTGTTGTCTCTAAAGGCAGCCGAACGAATGAAGTCATTGATCAGTTCACTGGACAAGGGGTCGACATTTTCGAAAATGACTATCAGGGTGATTTTGGGAGAATGGTAGACGACTTAGAAGATGTACGGCACTCCATTCAGCTCCTTATCGAAAATGTTACAAAGCTTGTTGACAGCGCTCAAGAGGGGAATCTATCATATAGGGCAAACACATCAGAACTGGATGGTTTCTGGAAGACAATAATTGAAGGATTCAATGAATCTCTCGATTCAATGGTCGAGCCAATTAATGAAGCGGCCCATGTGCTTAGCGAGATGAATCATGGTAACTTGCGTATTCAGGTCAAAGGTGAATACAAGGGGGATCATTCAAGAATTAAAAATGCCCTCAACCAGACCATCGTCTCCCAAAGACGATATATTGATGAAATATCAAGTGTTTTAAGGGCTATGTCAGAAGGTAATATGGATGTATCTGTTCAAAATGAATATAAGGGTGATTTTACTGAAATCAAGGCATCCCTAAACACAATTATTGAATCTATGAACACCATGCTAACTGATTTTAAGGACGCTGCAATTCAAGTAGCAACGGGTTCAGATCACGTTTCAGATTCAGCACAAATGCTCTCAGAAGGAGCATCACAGCAGTCAAGCACGCTTGAATCCATTAGGGATTCTGTTGAAGAAGTGTCCCAGCAGACAGCGGTGAATGCAGACAGTGCTAGGAAAGCCAACGAGCTTTATAGCACGGCCCATGAGATTGCCATTGAAGGCAATGATTATATGAAAGAAATGCTGCGGGCCATGTATGATATTAATGAGTCTTCATCAAACATTTCAAATATCATAAAGGTTATTGATGAAATTGCATTTCAGACCAATATTCTTGCCCTTAATGCTGCCGTTGAAGCTGCGCGAGCTGGAGAACATGGTAAAGGATTTGCTGTGGTTGCAGAAGAAGTTCGTAATCTTGCTGCAAGAAGTGCCAGTGCTGCAAAAGAGACAACTGAGCTCATTGAGAGCTCTATTTCCAAAGTGGACCATGGAACAGCCATCGCAAATAAAACATCTGATGCCCTCGATAGGATTGTTAAGGGCATTAGTGAAACGACAGATATTGTTGAAGAGATTGCGACCGCATCCGTGAACCAGTCAAAGGCTATTACAGGCATCAATGACGGTATAGCACAAGTGACAGGTATAACCCAAACAAATGTGCAGGCAGCACAAAAGAGTGCAGCTGCAAGCCAAGAAATGTCCGCTCAGGCAGATGTGCTTGAAAATATGATTCGAGCATTCCGCTTAACCTCAGATACGCATAAAAAGCAGTCAGGCATGAAAATGAATAAAGCCACAGGTTAATACAGAAATAAGTATACTCAGGTGTTTTCAAAGCACTCAGGTTGGAATAGTTCTTTAAAAAAACTTCTGGAAGTCATTTGACTTCCAGAAGTTTTTCGTGTTTATAAATGCTTTTTTGAAGTTTATGCTAATAAGTTTATTCTATTTCAATATAATTTGACGTTTCTTGCTTTATTTTCTTTTGAATCTCAATTTTGAGAACACCATCATCAAGTTTTGCACGAATACCTTGATCATCCATATCCCCTAGGAAGACATTTCGAGACATGGAAGAGAAGCGTCTTTCTCGATGAATATAGTTGCCATTGTTCTCTGTGTTTTCCTCTTTTTTCTCAACGGAAATGTTGAGTTTGCCTTCATGAGCTGATATTTTAATGTCTTCCTTGTTCATTCCAGGCATTTCAGCCTCGACTAGATAATGGTCGTCCATATCTTGAACATCAATCTTAAAAGTGTCCGAAGCCAGACTTCTTCTCATAGGCCAAGCGTCTGAAAAAAAGTCGTCTAGCATATTCTGAAAATCTCCAAAACCTGCATTCATCAAATCATTTCTTTTCCTATTGAAAGGTACGAGTCCTGACATGAATCACCACTCCTTTTCATATTTTCATCTTTTGTTAGCACTCTAATCCAACGAGTGCTAATCTCTAATTATTATATATCATGGTTCTTTCGAATATGCAATACATGTCATAAAAAGTTCAAGAATTATTTACAGGGGGTTAAAAAACTAAAATTATTTATGGGGGACTAAAAAAATGTGAAGGAATGCAAGAAAAAGCTTTTGACCAGTTCTTGACATTTAAGTGTTAATATAGTTGTGGAGGAGGTCGTATGCCATGACTCATATACTAATTGTTGAAGATGATTCTTCCATCTCTCAACTTATTCAGATGACATTTAAACACACTGGTTTTCATCCACTTTGTGCAAGTGGGGTGAAAGAAGCACGTTCAATCTTGAAATCAAATAGTGTGGATTTTGCAGTCATAGACATTGGACTTAAAGATGGATTAGGCTATGAACTGGTCCATCATATTAAACTGCAAAAGATCCCATTCTTGTTCTTGACAGCAAGGGGGCATTTAACTGAGAAAATATACGGAATAGACATGGGGGCTGATGATTATATTGTAAAACCATTTGAACCCCTTGAACTGGTTGCCCGAATAAAAATGATACTTAGAAGAACAGAGGGTCTTGTATCAAAAGTACGTAGGTTTGGAGACCTAAGCTTGAACACAGAATCAAGGCAAGTGATGGTTAGAAATGAACCCATTGCCCTTTCGCCAAAGGAGTTTGAACTACTAGAAATCTTGACAAGGACACCAGATAGAACTTATAGCAGAGAACTTTTACTAGAAAGCATTTGGGGCTATGAGGCGTATGGATCTACAAGAACAGTTGATACCCATATACTCACACTAAGACAAAAAATAGGTTCTACATATATTCGAACTGTTTACAAGGTGGGATATGCCTTTTCAGGTGATCCATCATGAAGCTCAAATATAAACTTACCTTATATATCGCCCCCTTTTTCATTATGCTCATCACTATATTGAGCTTTTGGGGATCTCATTCTATGATTGATGGACTAAAGCAAAATAGTCGACAAGAGGCTATAAAACAAACCAGAAATATTGCTTGGTTAATCAAGAAGGCGGTTGTAAATTCAGGGGGATCAGGTAGAGGGATTAATCAGTCTGTACATCTCATAGATAATTTTATTCAAGATGGAGAACAACTCTATTTATTTAAAAGTGGTGGAGAACTCTTTCATAGAACCACGTCGAGTGGGCTGGAGCATCTGGAAATAAGTTATGAAAAGTCAGGTGGAGAGTTGACATCTCAGTTCATAAGATATGGGGATCAACTTTTTTTGAAAACATCAATGGATTTTGAAATCCTCTCAAGGCCTTTAACCCTTGTGAGACTTGTTGATACAAGTCACCTCGATATAATTTACATGGACTATGTTATAAAAAGTACATTTATTTATATTGGACTTTTCTTGCTGGGATTTTTCAGCCTATTCCTTATGATAAGGCAGTTGTCAAAGCCCATTCAAGACCTTTTTGTAGAAATTGAAAATGTGAAGTGCGCAAGACCGCGAACCAGTGTGGTCTTAAAAGGTGTGACTGAGTTTGATGACCTTGCAAGTGCCTTCAATGAATTAATGCTTATGCTTGAAGAAAGACATGCAAAAGTGGAATACGAAAGAGACATTCGGCAAAATTTTATTGACACCTTGCGCCATGAAATGCGTACACCTCTAACTTCCATCATTGGATATAGTGATTTGATGCGCAGGGATGTTTTATCAAGAGAAGACATTATTACATCATCCCAATCCATTTATGCAGAGGCAAGGCGTTTATGCCAAATGAGTGATGCTCTTTTATATGGACTCATGGCAAATGGCGAAATAGAGCTAGAAAATATATCCACGAAGTGTTTGGTGAATGACTTGGTTTCATCGTATAAACATAAACTTTGTGATAAAAATTTACATGTGAAAAGCACTATAAAAATCGAGCATCTAAAGGCCAATAAAATTCTACTCTTTCAGGCTATTGGAAACTTAATGGATAATGCCATTAAAGCATCTTGTAGGAATGGGGAGATTTTGATGAATATTCACGAAAAGGGAATTGAACTAATAGACTATGGCTGTGGCTTAAAAAAAACCAGTGCAGATCAGAAAGAATATGCTGAGGGATTTGGATTCGGTCTTCATATTGTTAGGGAGATAGCAAGTGCACATGGCTGGATTGTTAAGATAGAAAACCATGATTCGCGTGGCGTGCGGGCACAGATTTTATTCAATGAATCTTGACAAGTTCTTGATAATGACTGGAGATACTCTGTACATTTTCCGTTTATACTGTCCTTGCGAAGAAAAAGAAAAACGAAGGAGGACAAAGATGAAAGAAATGAAGTTAAAACAGTTAAGCCTTATATGCATGATTGGACTTGTTTTTATAAGTCTCGTAGGATGTAGGGTGCCTGCTGATGAAATCATTGTTGTGGAAGAAGAGTCTGAAAGTGAGGGCATAGAGTTTTTTATTCCTGAATATACAGATTGGTCTGGGGTTTTTATGTCAAGGGTTATGGGGCCATATTTTTTTATAGTCAGTCAAAATTCCCAAAGTCATAATCTGGATGTGAGTAAGGTTCCATTCTTTGATAGCAATTGGACGGAAAATGAAAGGGTATGGAGCAATAATTATATTATAGAGAATAAGCCTGATTTTATCTCCTTGGCATGGAATATGGTTTCAGTGGACAAAGACAAGCTACTTGACCTAAAGACTCAAGATGATTTTGATGAAGAAATATATGATCGTGTCCCTGAGTTAACAAACCCTTATATAGTGCCTTTGGGAGTGTATATGAATAACTATCAAGTTAGAAAAAGTGAATTGATGCGGGTTTTTAATGATGACGAGATGGAAGAGCTAAAGGGTTTATCTTTACTGGAAATACTGGATAAGTATTATGAAAAAAATGATTCCAATAGGAACTTATCTCCAGGTGACTTGCTAGATATTGCATCTGAAAATGATCCGCTGGCCCTGCCAACACTGGCTCGAATCCATCATAAAAGGTTAAATGAGGAGGACACAATAAAACTTGTTAAAAAGGCTTTTGAGCTTAAAGACAAGTGGAATATAGACTTTTCGAATAAGGAAGGGGTTCTTACGGGGCAGATGTCTTCAAATGGGCTAAATTCAGATGAAGTTCATGATTTGAAAGAGAATGAATTATATGTTTTGAGACCAAGCTTTGCTGACCCCATCGTTTATGGAGTGGCCACTTCAGCAGGTCGTGAAGATACATATGTATTTGAAAAGTTTGTTTCGAGCATGCTTGAAGACAAGGGGCAAAAAAGCCTATATCTGCTTTCTAAAAGCGATTTGTATGGGGCCTGTTTTAGTCCTGTTATAAAAGGTTTTTATGAAAATACGCCTGTAGAAGATGAAAGGCTTGACTATGGCGTAAAGACAGCAAGAAGATTTTATGTGGACTGGCTCGATAATGGTCCGTGGGAACCGGCTTTAATGTACCAAGAAAAAACCTACGATCAGTTTGGGCGATTAAATAAATTAATATATAGAACATTAGAAAGTGAATCACCAGACTGGGAAGCCTTTGAAAAACAGGTCAAAGAGATTCTAAATGATGGTGCTTAAAATGAGATTTAAAGTAGGATACTAAAGATGAGACCAAGTTGTCTATCATACGACATCGCCTTCAAGGTGATGTCGTTTTCTTGTGTTCCCCTGCCTGAACTGCTATAATTCTAATGTTGCAATTTTATATATGAGCGACATGCAAAATAGTAAAAATGTTCTTAGCCTATTTTGAATAAGTATAGATGAATCAAGAATTTTATTTTTGTGTCTATTTAAATATATAATAGAGCATATAAAAGGGCATGAACTGATATTTTGCATACGCCAAGTAAAATCATAATAAATATAATTAGACAGATGAAGCGTAGAGCGTTGCAACCTATAGAAACATTGACTCTTCAAAAGGCAAGGTATGGAGGAAAACATGACTGAACTACTGGCTCCAGCAGGAAATATGGAAGCTTTAAAGGCTGCCATTTCTAATGGTTGTAATGCAATATACTTAGGTATGCAAAAATTTGGTGCACGTGCCTATTCATCTAATTTTGACCTAGAAACATTAGAGGAAGCTGTTAAGTATGCCCACCTTAGAGATGTAAAAATTTATGTGACAATGAATACCATTGTCTTTGAAAATGAAATTGAGGAAATGAAAACCCAGATGGACGCACTTAATAACATTGGTGTGGATGGTGTTATTGTTCAGGATCTGGCTGCTTTCGATTATATGGTTAGTAATTTTACCGATATGGAGGCCCATTGTTCAACACAAATGGGCATAGATGACTTAGAGGGCACATTACTATTAAAAGATCTTGGTGCAAAGCGGGTTGTACTGTCTCGTGAATTGGAAATAGAAAAGGTCAAAGAGATCAGAAAAATGGCCAAGGTGCCCCTTGAAATATTTGTACATGGTGCCCTGTGTATTTCCTACTCAGGAAACTGCCTTATGTCGGGTCTGATTGGCTACCGAAGCGGGAACAGGGGCAGATGCGTAGGTTCATGTAGAAAGCCTTTTGAACTCCTTGATAAAACAGATGGCACAAGCTTAGGAAAAAGCTACATTTTGTCAGCCAAAGATCTAAACACAATCGACCATATCAATGACTTAAAAGGGATAGACTCCCTAAAAATCGAAGGGCGGATGAAAGAACCTGCCTATGTGGCCAATGTTGTGTCAAAATATCGCAAAGCACTAGATAATACAGTGACAGAAAAAGATAAAGATGACCTTTATAAAACATTCAATAGAACATACACAAAGGGCTATCTCTTTCATGAAGACAAGAAAGACATCACCAATATATTAAGACCAAACAATAGCGGTTTCGAGGTCGGTCGAATCAGTAAGACAATGAAGGGTATGTACGAGATCACGTTGACACGTCCCTTAAATCAAAACGACATTATTAGAATCAGCCATAACAATGAAGACATCAACTTAACAGTTGTAAAGCTCTACGACAGAGATGGCAACTTGGTCAACAGTGCTGACAAAGTGTGCTATATCAAGATTAAAGAGAAACTCTCAAAGGGTGACTTGGTGTATATCTCAAAGGATGTCCAGTATTATAAAGAACTGGAAACCTCTCTAGATAAAGAGTTTAAGCGTTTTAATCTCGACATGAAGGTGTATGCATATCCTGGAGCCAAACTCATAGTAGATGCTGAGGGACTGGGCTGTAACTATATGTACGAGAGTGATGACGTCTTAGAAGAGGCCATCAATAATCCAACAAGCCGAGACCAAGTTATAAAACAGTTATCTAAGCTAAATGACAGTATTTTTGAACTGGGGCATCTGGAATTTGATGAATGCAATGCCTTTATACCGGCTAAACTACTAAATACAGCAAGAAGACAGATTGTGGATGGGCTCTACGGGTCTAAGTTAAACAGACAGAAAAAGAGAACCAAGACATCAAAATCTCCTGAAAAAATTGGTTTTGAACCTAAAAAGCCATATTTAACAGCAACAGTGAATACAAAGGCTCAGTATGATGCTTGTATTAGTCAAGGCATACATGAGGTTTACTTTGAAAACGTAATAAGAAGAAATCAAAATCAGTATAAAGAGAAAGATGGGCAAGTCCTAGTTGGCGGATACGGTGGTATTTATCACTATAAGGATAGCAATCCTTTTATTACGGACTACTCCTTGAATGTTGTTAACTCTAAGGCCTGCTATGAACTCTATAAACTAGGGGCAAAAAGGGTCACTTTGTCATACGAACTCAATAAAAAGCAAATTGATGACTTGATTCAAGCCTATAAAAAAGAAAATGACAGCTTGCCAGCCCTTGAAATGATTGTATATGGTAAGGCGCCCCTTCTTTTTACAAAATACTGTGCCATGAAAAAAATGGGCGAGTGTGGCACGTGTAAGACCAAAAGCTATGAATTAAAAGATGAGCATGGAAGCTTCCCGATTCTTTCTCACGAAGACTGCTCCATGACCATATTAAATGGGAAGAACTTAAATCTTCTTGATGAGATGTCAAACATTCAAAACATTGAAGCCTTCCGACTAAACTTTACGGTTGAATCTGAAGCAGAGGTTGTAGATATTATTAAGAAGGCTCAAAGCAAACTTGATGGAAGTGGGTTTGAGTCAGTTTTTAATCAATCAACTGATACAAGAGGACACTTTAATAAAGAGATTATGTAGTCGGATTCACTTGATGATAAAACACTTTATCAAAGGTTCGCGGTGGACTTTGGTGGTGAGGTAAGATATATCATAAAAATTAGTTTAAAAGCCCAGAATCAAGTTATAACTTGGCTCTGGGCTTTTTTAGGTTTTCATTAATGAAAACTCGGTTAAATGTGTCTAATAAAAAACGACCCTAGAGATAACTCTAAAGTCGCTTCTTAATTGGCGGGAATGTGTGAGAATCGAACTCACCTAAGACGCTCCTAACGCCTCAAAACGGTGTTGAAGACCGCAGGGCACACCAGCACCCATCCACTCCCAAATATGTGCTAAACATTGATACCACTCAATTATAAGGACTAATCTCTCCACTGTCAAGGCAAAAGTAAAGATTGGATTAAAACACAGAAAAGTTCGAATATTATTTGTATATTATACAGGCAAGACTTAGTATCAATTTACAAACACATACTGTATAATATTGTATAGAATGCTGTGGAAATGACAGTTTCAGCATATGGAGGACATCATGAAAAAAGACATCTTCAAAGGTCATTTATTTTTACTCATAGTGGTCGTGGCCAGTCTGGCATCTGGATTTATAGAGGGTTTTGTTCCCAAAATGTTTGAAGACATACTCAGACAAATGTTGTTTTTGGGAGGACCAGTGCTTGTCTATCTAGTGGTTACTAAGAAAAGCGTGGTACGGACACTGCGCTTAAATCCGATTTCTTTCAAGAATATACTGATTTTGGTGCTTGTGGCCTTTGTCATGCAGCCAGCTGTCTATTTACTGGCGTCTATAGCTCAAATCATCTTTGGCAATCAACTTGAATTCTTATTTTCTGACTTAGCCAATCAGCCATTTTGGTACCTAATTATCACCGTTGCCATTATGCCATCAATATTTGAAGAATTGGTGCTCCGAGGCGTTGTTATGGACGCATACAGGGGACAAACACTTTATACGGTCATTATTATGAACGGTCTCTTGTTCGGTCTCTTTCACATGAACTTGAACCAGTTCGTCTATACTTTTTTTATTGGTGTGGTCCTATCCTTAAGCGTCTACTATACAAACTCAATTTTCGCGGGTATGATTATTCACTTTGTGAATAACTTTTTAAGTATTTATGTTATGGCTTTTCCAGAGTCCATGTATTCCAAGTTCGAACTTTGGCTCTTTGCCCTTGAAACACCAGTGGATATTGTTAAATTCATTGTGATTGGTACAATTAGTTTCTTGCTCACATTTAGAATTGTTAATGCTATGGGCAGAAGAAACAAGAAGCACTACATACACGATGCCACACTCATAAGTTATGAACCTATCATGAATTGGCCGCTGGTTGTACTTGTGGGGCTGTTTTTATCATTTAGTATACTCCTAACCATGGCCATTTCGAGTTTTGGGTAAAAAGAACTACAACTTGTCACCTTCCTGTTACTATTAAAAGACTGGAATCAACTATAATGGCAAAAGGGAGGGTATGTCATGAAAAAAATTTTAGGACTGTTTGTGACATCTGCTCTGATCGTTACGGGTTGTCAGGCAGACAAGGCACAAGTGGGTGCGGTGGAGTACGAAACAAGACCTGCAAAGGTTGTTGAAAAAAGAGAGCCCACTGAAGCTGAAAAAATTATGGAAGACTTCAATAGACTTTTAGCAAAAGAACCAAGAGAAGATGAAGTCTATGATTTTATAAAATCTAAGATAAAAAAAGTATCAACTGAGTATGCCGATGAGTTGGTCATTGGTTACGAACGCGTTCAAAATTCAACTTTTAGAAATAGACATCAATTTATGATGAAAGATGAAGTCCAGGCCATTTGTATTAATAATTTTAAATTAGGTGGTGTGCCAGAAGACCTATCTACAGTCAAAGATGTTGGCCTTAGAATATACATCGAAGACTTGAAAAAAACAGGGTATAAACTTGTTGTAAAGGATGGCAAGTACCTGCCCGAAATTGACTATACCTTCTATGATGGATTCAAAGAATATATATCAGAAGAAATGGTGACATACTTAGACCTCATGGAATTTAGAAAGGAACTTCTTTTTGATGCAGATCAGAGGCTTCCAATCACATGGGATGAAGTCTTTGATAGAATTATAAAATTTGAAAGTTTCTTAACGCGTTTTCCAGATTCGCAAAAGCGGGATACAGTATGGCTTAACTATGAGTACTATACAAAGCTTTATTTGTATGGAACGGAAGGCACACCCGCCTTTAACCATTCTAACAATGAACTGGATGACTGGTTAAAAGTCAGCTATTCTAATATCTATTTAGGGAACACAGGCAGTGAATTTATTAAGTATTTTAGAGACTACCTCCAAGTTATGGACAGTGAAGAGTATGTGCTGACAGAAGCGGTTGACTCAGAACGAAATACAGTGCTTTATAATTTGGATATGCAGCTCATTTATTAAATTGAATTAAAACAGAAGTTTGTCACTGAGTTTACTGGTGATATTACTTTTAAAATGTATAACAAGTGTCATCGAATTGATTTCGAAGACAGTCTAGGAGACACAGCCCTTTGGGATGTGTCTTTTTTTGATCAGAAATCATAGCGTCTAAAGATAACCCTTATAGAAATAATGCTGTGTTTTGGTAATGGTATAAAAGTGTATGTATATAATGTAGAATTCCTTAGGGAACTTTTAAGGTAGATAATGATTTTAAGTGTATCGACTATGAAAGCGAGGCATTTAATGCGCCTTTTTGATACTGTTTCTCAAGTTACGCATTATTTTAAGTATATTAAAACACTGAATAAGAAAGCGGTGTTTTTTATTGTCATTATATTAGTGGCAATAAACATCTTATACTCGATGGTTTTCAACGCTCAACTTACAGAGTTGAAAAATGAATCTGTATCACAACAGGTCAATCAGGTTCAGGTCATGATGAATGTGATAAAGCGTAGTTTGCTGACCATATATGATGACATCAATGTGATTCGGCGGTCCGATGAGTTTACAAATTATATAGCAGAGCCAAATGAGACAAACAAGACAGAAGTTGAAATGCTCTTTAGCAGAATTGCATCAAGCAAGGATGGTTTTACCCAAATTCGATATATTGACAAAACCGGCATGGAAAGCATTCGTGTCAATATAAAAAAGCGTTTAATAGAAGTTGTGGAGAAAGACCAGCTTCAGAATAAATCTGAACGATATTATTTCTCAGAAACGCTCAAATTATCCAGTGAGGAAATGTATGTTTCTGAGTTTGACTTAAATATTGAAAATGGAGTGGTTGTAAAGCCTTTCGAACCTACCTTCAGATGCGCTATGCCTATCTATCAAGAGGGTCGTGTTATTGGTGTTTTGGTCATAAATTACGATGGGTTTATTTTCTTAGAATCACTTAGACCGTATATTACCATAGATAAGAACGGACATGAACTTGGCATGCTGGATCACTTCTATTACTGGCCAATAAAAGCCCTTAGCACTTCTTCAGAGGATTCATACGATCCGGATAATTTGAAGTTTGAGTTTTCCTACAAACAAAATCCGATCGTGAACCAAATCTATGAAGAAAATTATGGAACGATACAAAATGATAACTTGAACTATAGTTTTTCAACATTACAATTTCCTGACCAGCCTCTGTATTTCAGATCAAATGAACATAGGTGGAAAGTGGTGAGTATGTATGACTTTAATATGCTTTTAAATGGCAATAAACACATGCTCATACATTATCCATTTTTAAGATATATTGTGATTGTTTTTTCGGCAATTATCTCAATTATGATTTATGGCTTTACGAAGGTGAAAGAGGAGAATGAGTTAATGCTTAGGGCATCGTCTTATATTTCCGATTACACCCACGATGGAATTTTGATTGCAGACAAACATCTAAATATATTGTTTAGCAACCAAGTGTTTGAAAACATTATAGGCTATAATCTTGAATTTCTTCGTGGTAAGTCAGCCTTAACGTATTTATTTCAAGCAGCGAATCTAGGCAGTCATGAGGCAGGAAATGCTTGGGAGGGCAATGTTTGGATACAGACCAAAGATGACCTGTATATAAATAAGCACTTGCTCATAAGAACCGTTCAGGGTAAAAATGGTAAGCCTGCTTATTATATAGGTATTTATTCGTCATCCAAGCTCAACACTGCAGATGATAGTATTGAAAATTTCGCCAGTGACTTGCCAAATTACGCAGAAAAGTATGACTTAAATGCCCTTTCTGCAAAAATCAATGATTTTATTTCTTTGCATGACAACGTGTTGGCGGTGAGTCTGCGAATTCACGAGTTTTCACGAATGACACACCTGCTGCCAGACTATGGCGAAACTATACTTTTAAACAATTTAACACTGGAGTTTAGGTCATTTATGCATGAAGATATGATGATGTTTGCACCTATGAATGAATTGGTTCTCATTCTTATTGATATGAAAAACAACACCAGTGATGTTGAGGAAATTTGGAGGCGAATTGATTTATCAATAACCAACTTAAATTACGGTCATTTGAACGAAATGACAATAAATTATTCTTGCGGGATGGCTGTTTACCCAAATGCAAGTGGGTCTGTTTCAGAAATGGTGAATCAGTCACTTATAGCACTTATTGCTAATACCAAGGTCTTGCAGGTGCCTTACGTTTTATACAGTGCTGATATTTCTAATATTGTGCATAGGGATCTTGCCATTCAATCCACGGTTGAAAATGGTCTTGATAACAATGAGGTTTACCCAGTCTACCAAGTGCAGCAGAGTGTAAAGGATCGATCTATTGTTGGTCTTGAAGTATTGGCTAGGTGGAAGAGTGAACAGTTTGGTGAGATTCCACCTGATACTTTTATTCCATTGATGGAGAAAAAGCAAGCCATTAAACGACTGGGTATATATATGCTCAAACAAGTCGTAGCTGAATTTAAAGAGCATGACATTCAAGTCAAGAAGGATTTTAAAATATCATTGAATCTAACCAGCCAGGAGTTTATGGATGTTCGGGTCATTTCGGAAATACTATTTCTAATTGGGCAAAGTCAATTTGAACTCAGTAATTTGTGTATTGAAATTACTGAAAGTGTAATTCTTGAGAATATTTCAGACGCCAATTCCATGATTCATTTCTTGAATGAACGAGGTGTTGTTGTAGCTATTGATGATTTTGGAACAGGTTTTTCATCTCTAAGCTATTTAAAACAGCTCAAAATTAATAAACTCAAAATTGACAGGATGTTTATTATGGATTATCCCCATGAGGATGATGGTTCAATTCTTCAGGGCATTGTTGAGATTACCAAACGATTGAGGATTGATACGATTATTGAAGGTGTTGAAACAGAAGAGCAAATGGATTTTATAAGGCATTTAAACTGTGAAACAGTTCAAGGGTACCATATTAGTAAACCGGTTAGAATTAAACAATTAAAAGATTTTCTCTAAACGATAAAAACCGTCTGGTTATAGACACCAGACGGTTTTTATCGTTTAATTTCTTAGTTTTAATTAATAAAATTCACTTAGTGTTTCACTTAAGAGTCTTGTAAAATTGGGGTTGAAGACAAACTTCAATTTGTATTTTACAAGTGATTACTTATACTTGAATACATTTGAAATGCATATAATTCTACTTTTAGTTCCTGTGTCTTTCTATTTGTTGGGCTTTTTTACACTGGGCTGACTGCTAAAGGTGAATTTGCTTTCTTCGCCCTTTAAAAGTCGAACAAGGTTGCTTCTATGTCTGTAAATGACAAATGCCCCAAGAAAGGCTGCCCAGCCAACAAACTGTAAAGACATTCCCATAAAATAACTAAAGACAGGGAATGCAGCTGCAGATAGAATTGACCCCATAGACATAAAGCCTGATAATTTAATAACTGCAAACTGAAAAACGATTAAAATAAGAGCAAGAACAGGGTTTGTTCCTACAATCATACCCGCTGTGGCTGCGACACCCTTACCGCCTTTGAATCCCAGTGTAACAGGATAACAATGGCCGATAACAGCAAATGCACCACAAATTACAGCGCCGTCTTGTCCCATAAAGTGGTGACCAATAAGTGCAGACGCCAAGCCTTTTGAGAAGTCTCCCAAGAATGCTACAGCACCGGCTTTCTTTCCAAGCGTACGAATAACATTCGTCGCTCCAGTGTTGCCGCTTCCATACTCTCTAATATCGATGTTGCCCATCCATTTGCTTACAAGAAATGAAAAAGGGATACTTCCCAGCAAGTAACCGATACCGATCAGTAGGAATATCTTTGTATCTAACATGTCATACCTCCCATACAAACCTATTTTAACACAAGTTGTGGTTCAATAACTATACTAATAAATTGGAAAATGATACAATTAGAATAGTTAAGTTAATAAATGGGGGTCTCGCAATGAAGGAGTTTCAATTATCATCAGCAGATGGTCTCTTGCTTCAAGGGAAGCACTGGACGAGTGATAAAAAGGTTAAAGCTGTGGTTCAAATAGCACATGGAATGGCAGAGCATATAGACAGATATGACAGCTTTGCAAACTACTTAACCGATGCGGGAATAGAAGTCTATGGACATAGTCATCGAGGGCATGGAAAAACTGCAAAAACCAAGGACGATCTGGGCTACTTAGCATCATCAGGCGGCTGGGATTTGCTAGTGGATGACATTACTGACATTACAAAAATGATAAAAGGTGAAATGCCAGCTGTTCCATTATTTATTCTCGGCCATAGTATGGGGTCGTTTGCGGTTCGAAATGTCTTGAGAAAGAATGCCATGGATTATGATGGCGCTATTATCATAGGCAGTGGCTGGCAGAATACTGTAACAGTCAAAACAGCACAAGTTTTGGCGTCGGTGGTGAATGCTGTCACAGATGAGAAAAGCAGATCCAAATTTATGGATATGGTTCTTTTTAGCGGTTACAACAATAGTGTCAAGGACAGTAGAACATCCTTTGACTGGCTTACAAGAGACCATGAAATGGTTAGAAATTACATAGATGATCCATACTGTGGATTCTTATGTACGTCAAGTTTTTACCGTGACTTGATTACTGGCGTTAGCCGGGTGATGAAAACAAGTGGGCTTGAGAATATTCCAGCAGAAATGCCAATACTTATTGCTTCAGGGGACAAAGATCCCGTTGGAAACAAGGGGAAAGGTGTTAAAAAGCTGTATGATGTTTACAAGCAAAATGGCCTGAAAAATGTGGACATGAAATTGTATCCGCAGGGACGCCATGAAATTCTCAATGAAATGAACAGAATGATTGTATTTGAGGATATAAGAAACTGGATATTAGAACGCGTTTAAGAAGAAATGTAAAAACAGACTATAAATTTATATTAGATATAGAGATGTGAGTGCGCTCACAAACAAGTGTGGATTCATGTGACATGATGTCAGCACTGCTGACAAAAGGAGGGATTATGTCAAAACCGACCAGGCAAAAGCTTTGTGAAGCGGCCATTGATCTTTTTTCTCAAGAGGGTTATGACGGTGTAACGACAAAGAAAATAGCTGAGGTGGCTGGTGTAAGCGAAATGACATTGTTTAGACACTTTGGTTCAAAGACCAACTTGTTTCAAGATGCCTATGATACATACCTGTATCAACCCAATTTTGAATCTTTGTTTCAAACAGGATTAAAGGGGGATTTAGAAAAAGACTTGCTTAGAATAGGGCATGTTTATCTTGATGTTTTGAATATGAATAAATCACTCATTATGATGGAAATTAGGTCTCAGTCACAAGATTCACAGGAGAGACCCCCTCTGACAAAGGCACCGCGCCTGTTTAAGAATCAAATGATAAAGTACCTTGATCAGTTAAGGAAAAAAGGTGAAATTAAAGATGAGAATCCTGAACTGATCGCTGTAGCCTTTATTAGTAGCATATTGGGGCATTTTTTTAGAGAAACTGTATGCCATGGAACAATAACAGATATTAATGCACAAGAAGGTATTGAGTATAGTATAAAGATGTTTGCCAAAAGCATTTCTATAAGCTGAAAATACAGGGATACATAAGTGTGTCTAATTTAAAGATCGAAAAAAAGCGCCGTGAAAACGGCGTTTTACAACACCTCGTATGGTAGTGAGTACTAACTGTGTCCCCTTGCATATTTCAAATTGGTAATTTCTTTAAAAAACATGCATAAATAATGGCGAATTTGGTATATATAATGAGTGCTTTTATAAGGCGTAATAATAATTTAAGGGTGGATTAAGTGCAGACTATGATTTTTCTCATAGGCGTTTATGGTTGACGGATTTTGACCGCCCATATACTCATTTGAGGGCTTTGGTTTATAGAGATCAATCCAGATTTTAGGGATGACGTTAAAGTCATGTTTTACAGGTCGTTCATTTAGAAGTAATTACTGACTATGAAGCGATACAAAGAGGTGTATTGTAAATGGAATATTTGAGACACGCCGGAATTGATGTTGGATCAACGACGGTAAAAGCCGTTGTAATGGATGAAAAAGGGACAATACTATTTTCGACATACAAGCGTCATTTTTCAGATGTGAAAAGCGCAGCCTTGGAACTATTTAAGTCTTTAGAAAAGCATTTAATGAACACTAATTTTACACTCGGAGTAACAGGATCAGGTGGATTGATGCTTGCAGAAGTGCTTGATTTGCACTTTGTTCAAGAAGTCGTTGCGAGCTCATCAATGATTCGTAAACATCATAGTGATGTTGATGTTGCCATCGAACTTGGTGGTGAGGATGCAAAAATAACATACTTTGGACATGCACTTGAGCAAAGAATGAATGGCGTGTGTGCAGGGGGGACTGGAGCGTTTATAGACCAGATGGCAAGTTTGTTAAGCACAGATGCAGCGGGTCTTAATGAGCTAGCCAAGGCTCACAACGTCATTTATCCCATCGCATCAAGATGTGGGGTTTTTGCAAAATCAGATATCCAACCCTTATTAAACGAGGGCACCCCAAAAGAAGATATTGCTGCGTCTGTTTTTCAAGCTGTTGTAAATCAGACCATTAGTGGACTGGCATGTGGTAAACCCATACGTGGCAAAGTGGCTTTTTTAGGTGGTCCCTTGTATTTTTTATCTGAGCTTAGAGAACGCTTCATTGATACGCTTGGGCTGGATAAAAAAGATTTTGTATTTCCTGACAATGCCCAGTATGCTGTGGCCATTGGGGCAACTCTTGAAAGTTTAAACAGTAAGCCTATGAGGTGGACAGGTCTAAAGTCCAAGTTGAATAATATAAGTCAAAAAAGAGCCACAAAAGTGGAACATTTAGACCCTTTGTTTGAAAGTGAAGAAGCCTATGCGGATTTTATTGAGCGGCATAAGGCACATGAAGTGGCAAAGGCGGATCTAAAAGCCCACCAAGGCAATTGTTATCTTGGCATTGATGCAGGGTCTACCACGACGAAAATGGCTTTGATTGATGAACAGGGAAGACTATTGTTTTCACATTATGGGTCCAATGAAGGCAGTCCGCTTCAGTCGGTTATTAAGGCCTTAAAAAAACTGTATAAAGAAATGCCAAAGGGGCTTAGAATCTCCAAGGCGGCAGTGACTGGTTATGGGGAACATCTTTTGAAGTCGGCACTGAGAATTGATTATGGTGAAATTGAGACAGTGGCCCATTATAAGGCTGCGGAGTTTTTTCAGCCCGGAGTAGATTTTGTTCTTGATATTGGCGGACAGGACATGAAAAGCCTGAAAATTAGAAAAGGCTATATAGAGAGTATTATGCTCAATGAGGCCTGTTCATCAGGTTGTGGGTCCTTTATTGAGACTTTTGCAAAATCTATGGAGTATGATGTGGCTTCTTTTGCCCAAACGGCACTATTTGCCTCTGAACCAGTGGACTTAGGTACAAGGTGTACTGTTTTCATGAACTCAAAAGTCAAGCAGGCACAAAAAGATGGTGCTGGTGTGGGTGATATTTCAGCTGGAATTTCCTACTCAGTTATTAAGAACGCCCTTTATAAGGTTATACGCCTTAGAAAAATAGAAGAACTGGGATCAAAAATAGTCGTACAAGGTGGTACGTTTTATAATGATGCGGTTCTTCGCAGTTTTGAAAAAATAACGGGTAGAGATGTTGTCAGACCAGATATAGCAGGTGCTATGGGTGCTTTTGGCGCTGCTCTAATCGCTAAAGACAACCATATGGAAGATGAAGTTTCAACCATTTTGACAAGCGATATGCTGGATGGTTTTAAAGTGGATATATCCAGTCAGCGTTGTGGTCTTTGTGAGAACAGATGCTTATTAACCATTAATAAGTTTTCAAATGGAAATAGATTTATATCAGGCAATAGGTGTGAGAGGGGATCTGGAGAAAAGATCAAGGTTTCAAACACACCAAATATTTATGACTTCAAGTATAAACGTGTGTTTGACTACACTTCATTAAATGAACAAGAGGCCTATAGAGGAACTGTAGGGATTCCACGAGTGCTGAACATGTATGAGCATTATCCATTTTGGCACACATACTTTACAAATTTAGGCTACAAGGTTGTTCTATCTGATGAATCGTCTAAAGAGATATACACGAAAGGTATGGACAGTATACCATCAGAATCGGCATGTTATCCTGCAAAACTGGCGCATGGTCATATAGAAAATTTACTTCATAAAAAACCAGATTTTATATTTTATCCCTGCATTCCTTATGACATTAAGGAATCAAAGGCATCCAACAATAATTTTGCATGTCCTATTGTGACCAGTTATCCAGAAACCATCCATGCCAATATGGAATCTGTGGAAAAGAGTCCTGTGAATTTTATGAAACCATTCTTACCGCTGGATATGCCTAAGAGAATGGAATCCAAACTATATGACTTATTCAAACAAGAAGGGCTTGAAAGAAAAGACCACAAAAAAGCGGTTGATTCAGCCTACAAGGCTCTTGCGTTATACAAGGCGGATGTGCGCAAGAAGGGTGAGGAGATAATGCATTGGATTGAGAAAAATGGTGCCAAGGGCATTGTTTTATCAGGTCGGCCTTATCATGTGGACCCTGAAATAAACCATGGTATCCCCCAGCTAATCAGCAACTATAACATAGCGGTGCTCAGTGAGGATTCGGTAGCACATCTAAAAGAGGTACCAAGACCTTTGAGGGTTGTTGACCAGTGGATGTTCCATACAAGGTTGTATAATGCAGCGGCTTATGTGGCGACGAAAAAAGACCTGGAACTCGTCCAGCTAAACTCTTTTGGATGCGGACTGGATGCTGTAACCACAGACCAAGTGCAAGAGATTCTTGCAAGCACTGGAAAACTCTATACGTTACTGAAGATAGATGAAATAAATAACTTGGGAGCTGTCCGTATAAGACTGAGATCACTTATAGCGGTAATGAATGAACGTGAAGACACTCAATTATTACCTCTGCCTGACAAAATGCAAGACAGGCTGGTTTTTGAAAAGAGCATGAAAAACGACTATACTATATTGTCACCGCAAATGTCACCGATTCACTTTGAATTGTTCGAGGAGGCCTTTAAGTTACAAGGCTATAACTTCAAGGTGCTTCCAGATGTGAACCGTCAAGCCATTGATCTGGGACTTAAGTATGTGAACAACGATGCATGCTACCCATCGATACTTGTTGTGGGCCAAGTCATGCAGGCCCTGTTGTCGGGAGAGTACGACACGCATAAAACGGCTGTAATTATGTCTCAGACAGGCGGAGGGTGCCGGGCAACCAATTATATTGCTTTTATCAGAAAAGCTCTTAAAGACGCTGGAATCGACCATGTGCCGGTTATCTCACTTAATGCTGGTGGTCTTGAGAAAAACCCAGGTTTCAATTTGGATATTAAGTCTCTAAAAAGACTGAGCATGGCCATGATTTATGGTGATTTACTCATGAGGCTTCTTTACAAGGTTCGGCCATATGAAGCGGATGCTGGGTCAGCAAATGCGCTTCATAAGAAATGGATGGATCGATGCAAATCAGCCTTAAAAGACGCCAGTCGCAAAGAATACAAAAGTCTTATTGGACAAATTGTCACTGATTTTGACAATTTGCCACTGAAAGATGTGGACAAGCCTAAAGTTGGAATTGTTGGAGAAATTCTAGTGAAGTTCCATCCTGGTGCCAACAACGACTTGGTTGAATATTTGGAGTCTGAAGGCTGTGAAGCTGTGGTTCCAGACTTTGCAGATTTTATGCTCTATTGTGGTTATAACTCAGTGGTCAAATATGAAGAACTATCTGGTACTTATAAATCTATGGTGGGGGGCAACCTGCTCATACGATATATTGAGCACTACAGAAAAGAAATGAAATTACGACTAAAAAACAGTTCGAGGTTTACGCCTCCTGAGGCCATTAAACATCTGGCTGACAAGGCTTCAGAGGTGCTCTCTGTTTGTAATCAAACAGGGGAGGGCTGGTTTTTAACAGCAGAAATGATGGAACTTTTAGAGTCTGATGTGAATAATATTGCTTGTCTTCAACCATTTGCCTGTCTGCCGAATCATATCACTGGCAAGGGCATGATCAAGGCGCTTAAGAGGATTTTTCCCAAAGCCAATATTGCACCAATTGATTTTGATCCAGGGGCCAGCGAGGTGAATCAGATCAATAGACTGAAATTGATGCTCTCAACAGCATTTGATTCTTTATAGCATTTTCTGGTATAATCATGGAGGCTTTAGTATTTGCTAAGGTCTCCTGTTTGATTGTGTGAAAACAGGAACGTGATAGTGACGCAATAGTATGAATTGTATGAAGAGTCCGAAAATTCGTTTTTAAAGAAAAACTTTAAGAAAATTTGATGAAAACGTTTTACTTCTCGATTCTTTTTGCTAAAATATTGTTGTGTAACTCTTATCAAAATGACAAGTTCATATTGAAAATCATACATATTATTTTTATGGACTTGCCACAAGTAAATTTCCTAATAAGAAAGGGAGTCGTGTGAATGTCTTACGTAAATGAAGTATTTGAACGCGTTCAAGCTAGAAATTCAAGTGAACCTGAATTTCTACAAGCAGTTGAAGAAGTATTTGAATCTCTAGAGCCTGTACTAGCTCAACACCCTGAATTTGTTGAAGCAAACATTCTTGAAAGAATGACAGAGCCTGAGCGTCAAATTATTTTCCGTGTACCTTGGGTAGACGATGCTGGCAAACTACAAGTGAACCGTGGTTTCCGCGTTCAGTTCAACGGAGCAATTGGTCCTTACAAGGGCGGTCTTCGTTTCCACCCATCTGTATACCTTGGCATTGTTAAGTTCCTAGGTTTCGAGCAAATCTTCAAGAACTCACTAACTGGTCTACCAATCGGTGGCGGTAAAGGTGGTTCTGACTTCAATCCAAAGGGCAAGTCAGATGCGGAAGTTATGCGTTTCTGCCAGTCTTTCATGACTGAGCTTCAAAGACATATTGGCCCAGATGTTGATGTACCTGCTGGTGACATCGGTGTTGGTGGTCGTGAAATTGGCTACATGTATGGCCAGTACAGAAGAATCCGTGGCGCATTTGAAAACGGCGTTCTTACTGGTAAAGGTCTTAAGTATGGTGGTTCTTTAGTTCGTACGGAAGCAACTGGTTTTGGTCTGGTTTACTTCGTAGACGAAATGCTAAAGCACAACAAGATGGAGATGGCTGGTAAGACAGTTGTTATCTCTGGTTCTGGTAATGTTGCTATCTACGCTTGCAAGAAAGCCACTGAGCTGGGTGCAAAAGTTGTAGCAATGTCTGATTCTTCAGGTTATATCTATGACGCTGATGGCATCAAGCTAGACACTGTTAAGAGACTTAAAGAAGTTGAGCGTAAGAGAATCAAAGAATATGTTGCTGAGCATGCATCTGCTGAATACCATGAAGGTCGTGGCGTTTGGGGCATCAAGTGTGACATCGCTCTACCTTGTGCAACTCAAAATGATATTCACCTAGAAGACGCTAAGCTTCTTGTAGCGAATGGTTGTAAAGTGGTTGGTGAAGGCGCAAACATGCCTACAACAAACGAAGCAATCAAGTACCTTCTTGAAGAAAAAGTTCTACTTGCACCTGCTAAAGCTGCAAATGCTGGTGGTGTTGCAACTTCAGCTCTAGAAATGTCACAGAACTCAATGCGTTACTCGTGGACTTTCGAAGAAGTTGATGCTAAGCTAAAGCAAATCATGATTGATATTCATACAAATGCTGCAGCTGCTTCTGAAAAGTATGGTCTAGGTTACAACCTAGTTGCTGGTGCAAACATTGCAGGCTTCCTAAAGGTAGCTGAAGCAATGGTGGCTCAAGGCAACTACTAATGGAATGATCCAAATCTTTGATTTGGAGTATCATTCCTTACACCGGAACGAAGTGTAGTGTGTGCTCCTAACTGCACGCGAAGCGTGTGAAACAAATCTTTGATTTGGAGTATCATTCCTTACACCGGAACGAAGTGTAGCGTGTGCTCCTAACTGCACGTGAAACGTGTGAAACAAATCTTTGATTTGGAGTAACTTTTCTTACTGTAACTGTACTTTAATATGTAATCTGACGATTTAAATGATATAACATAAAAAAGGGACTGCCAATTGGCAGTCCCTTTTAGCTTGTATAATATTATAATAGGATGGTCTTAAATAGGCTGTGACATCACTACGTTATGGGAAGCGCTACTTTGATTTGCTTTTTTTATAGTCTTCCACTGTAGATAAAAGAGTTTTAATGGCTTCGCCTTGTGTGGCCCAAGAGGTAACCAAGCGCACAGCAGAATGTGTTTTATTCACTTCTTCCCACACATAAAAATCATAAGATTTTTCAAGATCTGCAATAAGATCATTTTCTAAAATAGGAAAAATCTGATTCGTTTGTGGTTCAACAAGGAAGGCATAGCCCAGTGCTTCAAATCCTCTAGATAACTTTTTAGCCATAGTCATGGCATGCTCAGACAGTTCATAGAATAGTCGGTCACGAAACAAGGTTTCAAATTGTATGCCTATCAGACGTCCCTTGGCGAGCATGCCGCCACTTTGCTTTATAATGTGACGCATACCTTGATTGAGTTCATCATTTTGGATGAGTAAAATCTCACCAAGCAAAGCCCCATTTTTTGTTCCGCCAATGAAGAAAGCATCTGTCAACTCATACATGTCTTTAAGGGTTAAGCCATATTCAGGTTGGCATAAAACTGTACCAAGGCGTGCTCCGTCACAATAGAGGAGCAAGTCATTCTTTAGGCAAAAGGCTCTTAAGTCTTTAATCTCATACTTTGTATAGACTGTGCCAAGTTCTGTTGGATTAGAAATATAGACAAGCTTTGGGGACACCATATGTTCATCAGTATGGGCTTGCAAAACTGATTGGATGTGATCGCATGTCAACTTGCCATTTCTAGTTGCTACCGTGCATATTTTATGACCTGAGGCTTCAATTGCACCTGCTTCATGAACAGCAATGTGGCCTGATTCAGCAGCTATACATGCCTGGTGTGGTCTTAGGAATGCACGTATTGCAATTAGGTTAGTTTGTGTGCCACCACTTATCAGATGAACACACGCCTTGTCATCTTCAACGGCTTTTTTCATATACTTCACCGTATTTAGACTGTAGCTATCTAGCCCGTAACCAGGCTCCTGATGAAGGTTATTTTCAACCAAGGCATCAAGTATTCTTGGATGCGCACCCTCACTATAATCATTTTTAAAACTGTATTTCATAACAAGACCTCCTAATAATTCAAATCACCAGTAATTTTCTAGTGGATCAAATCTCTAGTCTATAAGTCCACTTCTTTTATCTAATCAGAGCAACTTGCAAAATATCATTTGGGAACCCATGCCAACCATATAGATATTTAAGAATCATAAATTCTATATGGTTGGCATGGATGTGGTTATGTGGTTTTGCAAGCGCCTGAATCTATAAAACAATAATATAATACAACACTTGAAAGTTCAACTAATTTTACTGTTTGCATTTGTTTCTCAAACGGACTTGATTGAGACGGATATGGGCCTAAGAATAAGAAAACACTCCCATTAGGAGTGTTAAGCTTATAGGAAAACTTCGAAAGACTGCGTTACAATAAAAAACCGCTTAAATCACGTATTCCAATACGCTCATTAAGCGGTTTTTATCCGCATCTTGTCTTTCGAGGTTTCCTAGGAGTTCTCATCTAGTTGACAGAATCATCGCCATATTCTTGTTGGAGTTCAGAAAACTCAAGACTAATGGCATGTTGTCTATCATGTTGTCTTTGAGAAGCAGAGTAGTCCTTGGCATCAAATCCGATATAGCTTGTTTTAACGGGAAGTGAGAAGGTAAACTTTGAACCCTTTCCAACCTCACTGTCTAGAACCAGTGTTCCTCCATGCAAATCAATAATATTTTTAACCAGAGACAAGCCTATTCCGTTGCCTTCGTGGTTACGATTAAGTGTGGTATCCACTTGAGCAAATCTGTCAAAAATTTTACTTTGGTTTTCTTCGCTGATGCCAATGCCATGATCTAATACAGATACAAATATATTGTCACCGGAATCATCATAGTGAATTTTAACTTTGACTTCGTCCGATTTCTGGGAGAATTTGATGGCGTTTGACAAGAGGTTCATGATGACTCTCTCAATCTCAAACGGATCACATTCAACCACAGCCTCGTCAATTTCTGTATTGATGAGTATGCGAATTTGCTTCTTATCCGCGTAGGGCTGGATAGCCAGCGTAAGTTCTTCAACCAAATAGACAATGTCAACAAGGTCTATATTGAGTGAGTATTTATCCGCATCCATCTTAGTGATGTCTATAAGGTTATTGACCACGCGCAAGAGTCTGTAGCTGTTGCTCTTGATAATGTTTGTGAAGTTGCCAGCATTCTCAAGAAGCTTGTCGTAGTTTTGCTTGCTAATGTAGAGCTCATTTAGCTGTATAGCGCCTAAAATAACGTTTAGGGGTGTTCTAAGTTCATGAGATAGATTTATGAAGTAGTCGTTTTTAAACTTCTCATGTCTAATAATTTCATCATATAATTGTCTGTTCTCATCAAGTTTTTCTCGGAGCTGCTTGGTTCTGGAGTTAACCTTGGACTGCAGGGTGTTTCCTCTATAAATGAGGAAGAGTATAACAGCAATAGAAAGTCCAAGTATTATATTAAAAAGCTTGAGATAGAAATCTTCACGGCTACCAATATCAAAATCAGAGAGCCATTTGTTGTTGAGTTTGGTAATATATCCAGATTTTTTTTGAGTTAGAATATAAGAATCGAGCTTATGAAGCAAAGTATCGCTATTTGCCCAGTACCCTGTATTCTTAAAATAAAGTTTCTGGTCAACAAACTCTATACCTTCCATTTCATAGTGGTCAAGAACGGAGTTGGCTTGATGGAAGGGGAGGATTGCAATATCGATTTCCTCAGCCTTCAGGGCATCAAACACATCCGAGATTGTTTCGTAATCAAGTATGTTTTCAACCGGCGTGAGGGAAGAAATATAGTCATCAATTTCTTGTCCCTGTTTGATACCGATTGTGTTGCCACTAAACTTAGTAGAGGCTTCATAAAAACTGTGTAGATCATCAGGGTGAATGTCCCTAGCCTGGCTTCTCATTGCATACAAGTAGTACTCCTGTACAAATAGGGGGAGAGACTTGTCTCCGTGAATGGACTTGTAAAAAGAGCCGTCATAGAATAAATCACCGTGGTCTTTAAACTGATCTAAGGCCTGATCCGGTGGGTAGAGCTCAATGTTTAGCGTGTATCCCTCATCTTTGGCAAAAGCTTTTACAAAGTCTATAGCATAGCCGGCTGGTCTGCCATCAACATCAAAAAAGACAAAGGGATAGTCGTTGTTATGTCCTATGACTGTTAATGTTGCTGGTTCAGCAAAGCCATATGGAGTTGTCATGATAATCAGTAAAATGAGAAGTATACTCAATCTAATTATGCGACTCATACGCATAACCTCCATTATTGTGTCGTTGTGCAGCTTATTCTGTAATGCGCTCTTGCATATTTTCAGAGGCTTCTTCAGGCGTTATTTGCCCAGTCAAGGCCTTGGTGACTTCGTTTTGAAGAATATAAGATATTTTATCATAATATGCAACACGTGGTCTTGGTTTTGCACTATTGAAGTATGGCAACATATTATCTATAAAAGGCATCTGTTCAATAATATCAGGATCAGAGTAAAGACTTTTAAGAATAGGTAGATAATTGTGTGTTAAAACCATCTCTTTTTCTTTTTCTTCACTAATCATAAATTTAATGAACTCAGCCGCTTCTTCCTTGTGCTCAGAATGCTTAGAAATCATAAACATCCAACCGCCAAATGTGCCATGACTTGAGCCATTTGCAGTGAAGGATGGAAGTGGAGCCACTTGAACCTTGCCCTTGACAGAAGATGAATCTTCGTTTAGTTTTCGCCATCCGGCTGGCCAATCACGCATGAAAATCAGATTTTCATCTAAGAATTGTTTTCTGACATCACCACTGGTGTATGTCGTTACATCAGGGGGCACGATGCCATGGGCATAAATCATGTCGACCATCATATTCAGAGCCTCTTTGGCCTCACTTGTATTAAGAGCAAGGTCTTGGCCATTTTTGAAGACTGCACCATTATTGCTCCAAAGATATTCAAGATAGTTGCATGTTAAGCCTTCGTATTCATACCATGAGCCGGCAAGACCATACATGTTCGTTTCGCCATTCATAATGATCTTAGATGTCTGAATGAGATCATCCCAAGTTTTAGGTACGGGACGGCCGTACTTTTCAAGTAAATCAGACCGGTAAAAAAGCATCCCAGAATCAATTCTATATGGAATAGCATAGAGTTCATTGTTAATGGTGCCTGCATCAACGGCACTTTCTAGAAGGCTGGAAAGCTCTTCTTCCGTAAAATAGCCATCAAGGGGTTCAACCCAACCAGCATCTACGAAAATCGCTGGCCAAATAACATCTGTATCAATGATATCTATGGATCCATCCTCGAGGGCCAATGCATTATTAAGAACTTCATATTTGGCATTGGTGTCATCAGGAAGTTCAATGAGCTTAACCCTAATTTTGGGATTGAGCTGTTCAAATTCTTCAATGGACTTGGAAACAAATCCGAGCTTATCAGGATGGAAGTAGAGGGTTAGCTCAATCTTCTGATTCATTATATATGCAAAATTGACAAGCAGTCCAACAATGATCAGTGCTACTACAACCATTAATCCCTTATTTTTCATCATTTTTATATCACTCCCGCCTCATAGTCTTCTATGATTTTGTCATGTCGATTTGTATTTTTTCCCTTAATGGATACTTAAAGGGAAGTGCCCGACAAATCGAGTTATGTCTAGAAAATACCCTACAGGGCAAAGACTAAACGAGTGGCAGGGCATTTCCAAGCTGATTTATTCAGCATTTTGAGGTAGAATAGGCTTATTTTCCAGGGGAGTGGATAAAACGATTTCAGTTTTGGTGCTTCCAATGGCTTGAATTTCATCAAGTAGTTTTTCAAGTTCAAGGGTATCTGAGACCATAGCGCGTATAGTCATACAGTCATTGCCAGTCACATGGTGGCATTCAACAATGGAAGGATGCTTATTGACAAATGCTAGAAAAGCCTTATGTGCAGATACGTTCAGTCCAACATGGATAATAACCGAGACATTAAGACCAAGCAGAATGGGGTTAACAATGGCTTTATACCCTGTAATGACGCCATTTTCTTCAAGTCTTTTTACACGCTCTGAAACGGCAGGTGAAGTCAATGCCACTCTTTTACCCAGCTCTTTCATAGAGATTCGGCCATCTTCTTGAAGAATCTCCAGTATTTTTGCATCAGTAATGTCCATTAGGTCCTCCTAATAATATAAAGGTTTGTTTTCGAAATAACTTACTATATTAACTGCTTATATAATATCACTTTTCTATGTGCCTGTACACTCGAAAATGGCAGATGTATAATGAGCATATAAACTAAGAAGTAAAACCGCACAGGGAGGCGTGACCATGTCGAAGGTTAAAATTACCGAAACTATACTACGTGATGCACACCAATCATTGATTGCAACAAGATTAAAAACTGAACAAATGGTGCCGATACTAGAGGCTCTTGATAATGCAGGCTACCATGCACTTGAGTGCTGGGGTGGAGCGACATTCGATGCGTCGCTGAGATTTTTGAGTGAAAGTCCATGGGACAGACTGCGTACTATAAAGAAGCATGTAAAAAATACAAAGTTACAAATGCTTCTTCGTGGACAGAATATTCTTGGATACAAGCATTATCCAGATGATGTTGTTCGTGAGTTCGTAAAGCATGCTGTTCATAACGGGATTGATATTATCCGTATTTTCGATGCACTTAATGACATTCGAAATCTTGAAACAGCCATTGATCAAACAAAAAAAGAAGGCGCACATGCACAAGCGGCTATTTCATATACAATTTCTCCAGTTCATACAGTTGACACTTATGTGAAACTTGCTAAGGACATGGAATCAATGGGCGCTGATTCAATCTGTATTAAAGACATGTCTGGTCTATTAAAACCTTACTCGGCATATGAACTTGTAGGGGCTCTTAAAAAGGCTGTCAATGTCCCAATTGAAATGCACTCACACTGCACTTCTGGTCTGGCAAGTATGACATACTTAAAAGCTATAGAAGCAGGCGTTGATATTGTAGATACAGCGATTTCTCCATTCTCTATGGGCACATCACAACCGCCGACAGAGTCATTTGTTTCAACGTTGATGGACACACCATATGAAACAGATCTTGATATGAAGGTTTTAAATGATATTGCTGAATACTTTGCACCAATCCGTGAAAAGTCACTGGAGTCAGGTCTTTTAAATCCAAAGGTTCTGGGTGTTGATATTAATACACTTGTATATCAGGTTCCTGGTGGCATGCTGTCTAACTTAGTTTCTCAGCTGACGATGCAAAATGCTCTGGACAAATTTGATGACGTGCTTAAGGAAGTTCCTAGAGTTCGTGAAGATCTTGGTTATCCACCACTTGTAACACCAACAAGCCAAATTGTGGGTACACAGGCTGTTCTGAATGTTATCACAGGTGAACGATACAAAATGGTCCCTAACGAAGTGAAGGCTTACGTTAAAGGCATGTATGGACGTTCCACTGTTCCTATGAAGGAAGACTTCATTAAGAAAATCATTGGGGATCAAGAAGTTGTGACATGCAGACCAGCTGATACACTTGAACCAATTCTTGAATCAGAAAAGAAGAAAATGGCAGAGTACTTTGAAACAGACGAAGATGTTCTATCGTATGCACTGTTCCCACAGCCTGCCGAAGAATACTTCAAGTATCGCCAAGCTCAAAAATATAAAATTGATAGTGAAATGGTTGATAAGGAACAAAAAACGTATCCTGTATAATTGAATATGACTTTGTAAGATAGATCAACTTTATTCTTATAATTTAGCCGCCAAACCATGTGTTTGGCGGTTTTTTATGTGTAAACTTTGTAGGACGATTGCAAAGTTAAATTGATTGCAAAGTGGTTTATCGACTTTAAAGTTTATCAATTGTAAAGTTTAATTATGGGGCTACAAAGAAAACTTGGGGTCTACACAGAAAAAACTTGTGCCATCTTTTGGGGAAGGGGTAAAAATAGAGTAAGAAAGTGTTCGAGAAGAAAGGATTATTAATATTGTTAGAATCCACCATGGTCTTTTATGAACAGCCTATGATTATAATGGTTTAAGAGGTCATTAAGGGCATTGGCAATTTTAAGGCAGATAGATTTGCCTTAAATTTAGGAAGTGGGGTGACACTGTGAAATTTACTGTACATGAAGATGTACACAGATACCTAAGACAATTAAGGACACATGAACTGACAATAAGACTTGATGCGTTAACCAGCTGCTGATCTGCAATCAGGGAGATCACAGTGCAAACTTGGTCTCCACGTAATCCGGCGGATTACGAAGTCTATCGTGAGGGGGATTTAGATATATATCTTGATAAGAAGATCATTCACGATGGTTGGTTGGATCTCAGTATGAATCCAATTCGGTCAGATTTACCGGACAGGGAAATTTTAGTCTTGGGTGCGAAAAATAAATAGATTTAGACACAAAAAGACACCTGTGTAACCACAGATGTCTTTTTGTTGTGTGAACCCTTACGTAAGAACTGATGATTCTGTTTCCAGAAATCATATTAATTATATATGGAAACACTCATTAAATCAATACGTTTAAGACACTTAATATCTATTTACAAATAATGGCATTGATGTTATAGTTTATATTGTAAATAAATGGTAGGTGATGAAATGAGTAAAGTATTAATAGGAATTATTACCAGTGATCAAAGCTGGTTCAAGATGTTTGATAAGTATGTACTGAAGAATCATTCTGAAGATTTGAAAATTATCAATTTGAATGCGTCAAAGGGTGAAGGGCCTGACTATGTGGATATTCTCCTTATTGATAAATCCACTGGTGAAAGTGGGCGAGACACGACAGATTTAAGTGCGTTTACTGCTCAAGCTGGCAAGTCTGTTTATCTTATTGATCAAAAAAATGAGACCTACGAGGAAAACGGCATATTTAAGTACATGCCTGCGGATCAATTGGTCACACGCATTTTGACTTTTGCAAAGGGCCAGTCTACATCTGGAAAAGTAAAACACATCGTGGTTGCGTCCACCTCAGAAACGAAAATTGGATACGATTTATCGGAGCATATGGGGCGTTTTGCATGGCAGGATAAAACACTGTTGGTCTCCCTAACACGGTCTTATAGGTCGATGGAAACAGAAGCTAATTATATTCGCGACCCTTTTGGTCGGTTTGTCTACTATGCATCAAGTTCATCAGGCAAGCTGAGAGGGTCACTTGAAGCCCTGACCATGCAATTATGTGAAGACCTTTATTACATCCCCAAACCCTATCCATTTGACGCCTCCCTTTGGACTGAGTCAGTAAGCGAAAACATCATTGAAGCCCTAGACAATCAAATCCAGTACAAAACAATTGTCTGGCATCTTGGAACGGCTTATAGCTTAGGCTTTCAAGCCCTTTTGAAGCGGTCTGATATGTTTGTGTGGCTAGGGTCTGATTTAAATCTTAAAGAAGATGAAAGCTTCAAGTCTTACTTGGACCTAAGCGACTGCCGTCTTGACTTAAAAACAAGGCACTTTGATTTAGAAGAGTGGGACAGGTCAGAACATGAACACAAGGGTGTTTATAGACAAATGCTCAAGCGGATGAAGGTATAAGGATTGGTTTGAATGATGATTGAAAACAAGGATATGAATGCACTTATGATGACAGTGCGTGACAAGTTGACAAGGGATTCCATAAGCGAAGATGACATGGTTTACAGCGCCATTGAGGATGTGGTTCTTGATGCGGGCGCGTGTAGGAATCTGACCAACGATGATCGCAAGACTTTAATCAGCAAAATATTTAATAGAATGAGACGGTATGATGTCCTCCAGCCCTTGCTCGATGATGACTCTGTTACGGAGATTATGATAAATGGTCCAAGGAATATCTTCATAGAAGTGAAGGGCAAACTCATACAGTCTGATGTGGAATTTGAATCGGCTGAACGCCTAGAATCTATCGTTCAGCAAATTGTTTCTGATGTTGATAGAAAGGTCAATCGATCCCAGCCTATAGCTGATGCAAGGTTAAAGGATGGGTCTCGAGTGAATGTGGTCCTGCCGCCAGTTGCCCTGGATGGGGCAGCCGTGACCATAAGAAAGTTTAGCAAGGATAAGCTGACTATGGACAAGCTCATTGAATTTGGTGGTCTATCACAAGAGATTGCTGATTTTCTTTCAAAGGCTGTTGAAACCAGGCACAATATCTTGATTTGCGGGGGGGCTGGGTCAGGAAAGACAACATTTTTAAATGCCCTAAGTGACTATATTCCTTCAGACGAGCGTATTGTAACCGTTGAAGACAGTGCAGAGCTAAAAATATCAGGTATTCCCAACTTGATTCGACTTGAAACCAGAGATAGCAAAGGCAATGAAGATTTAACCGTATCCATGCGCGATTTAATCAAGTCGTCCCTTAGGATGCGACCAGACAGAATTATTGTAGGAGAGGTGCGTGGCCCAGAAGCCCTTGATATGCTCCAGGCCATGAACACAGGGCATGAGGGGTCTTTAACCACCGGACACAGCAACTCAGGCACAGACATGCTCCATAGACTTGAAACCATGATCTTATCTGGGGCCAGTGAAATCCCCCTTCATTCTATTCGAAGTCAAATTGCCAGTGGACTTGATTTGATTGTGTATTTAAGGCGTTTTAAAGATGGTACAAGGCGGGTGGTCACAGTGGAAGAGATCATGTCATATTCAGATAAGACGGTAGAAACCCAGGTGCTATATGCCTATGACAGACGACAAGGTTATATCAAATGTGGGGAGATGAAAAACAATTGGAAACTAGACATGTATTCAGAGACTTAGTTCACTCCAAATACTTTCCGAGGGCCATAATGGAGGCCGTCCTATTTTCCCTTGTAACAGGCTACGTCTTTTATAAGAGTCCTGTGGGTATGCTATTCATATTTGTCTTTTCCCTGTTCACCTTGAAGAAAAGGGTCAAAGAGTTAGAGGCTAGTGAAAGGCAAAAAAATGCTTTAGCCTTCGTTGAACTCCTTCATGTTATTAGACGGTTGAGTGCGTCAGGACTTTCAATCCAAGCCTGCTTTAACGAGGCAGAAAATGAGATGAAGTCACTTTATCCAGACGAAAATGCCTGGATTATGACCTCGTTGAAAGATTTAAACACAAAACTCATGCTTGACCCCTATCCGGGCCCCTACATTATAGAGTGGGGACAGGTTGAAGGTTTAAGCGAAATCACCGACTTCGGTCGAGTTGTCACCGTTATACAAGAATATGGTGGGGACATGGTGGAAAAAGTCAGTGTAACGGCTCGAACAATTTCACAAAGAATCGAAACGGATAGACATGTCTGGGTGCTTGCATCGAGCAAGGTTTTTGAGCAAAAGGTCTTATTCTATTTGGGATACCTTATGATTATGCTCCTTAATTCTGTTCTGCCAGAAATGTTTGAAGTTTTGTATGAAACGGTGATTGGTGTTGCCGTTATGACCTTATCCTTGTCCTTGATGGTTGCAGGAAGAAGTATTGGAACCCATCTAACTAAGATTGAGGTGTAGTTATGGAATCCTTGTATTTAAAATTAATGGGGCTTTTTGAAAAGAACACGCACTTGGTTGATAAAGTGCCTCTGACAGAAATGCGCAGGACATCATTAAAGCTTTATGGTCAAGACGTGGAGTATCCCTTTGAGTATGTCCTAGCAAGGGGGTGTGTTTCGGGATGTATGATTTTGGTGTTTTCTATTTTATATGGTCTACTAAGCGATCTTGATGGCTTGACCCTGGCTGTACTGGCTGTTTCAGCCCTACCAATGGGTATTTTTGCAGAGCAGGTAGACATAAAGCGAAAGCTGACAAGGCGAGAGAGGGAAGCCACCCTTGTTTTTGCCAGGCTAGCCTCTAATTGTTCTATGTTTTTAGGGTCTGGGATGAGTGTGCGAAAGGCATTTATTATGAGCACAGAAGGGGTGGAAGAAAACGCCTATACAGAGGTCATTGAGAAGGCTGTATCTGATTTGAATACCAATGCCAATACAAGGGAAGTCTTTGCAAGTCTTAATGGGAGTCTAAGGCATTCCTTTGTGGCTGAATTTACATCAATTCTTGACCAAATTGAGAAGTATGGGTCAGGGTCAAATGCTGACCTAGACAGGCTTATAAAAACATCCTGGCAGACCCGGCGGGACTTGGCAACCCAATCTGCAAAAGAAATGGAAACAAAGCTTGTTTTCCCCAGCATGCTGATTTTTTCTGGGGTCATGCTTATGATTGCAGTGGGCCTGCTCATGCAGTTGAGTGGTTGACCCAGGTGATTCGGACCTAATACAAGTAAGTGCTAAGGCTTTGAATCATTTGGTGAAATTATAAATAGGATTTGTCCACAGTCATAAGTGGACAGGCTCGAAGTACAATTCTTATTAGAAAGAGGAGAAAAAAATGAAGGATTTAAAAAGGTTTATATTTGAAGAGGATGCCATGGGCACGGTGGAAGTGGTCTTTATAGTGGCTGTTCTGATTGGACTTGGTTTGCTGTTTAAAACTAAGGTTTTGGATTTTGTTACTAGACATATAGAGCAATTGGATGGAGTTGATGTGAATATTCAAGATTTAGGCAATTCAAACAGTAGTGGTGCAGGTACAGGTACAGGCACGGGCACAGGTACAGGAACCACAACCCCTTAAGCCACATAAAGCTAGATGGAATGTATCAAATTTATAATCGTCGAAATAAATGGGAAAGGAGGTGACTCAAATCAATAATCAAGCTCTTAGAATCCCTATTTCTGTATATCGTGACGACATACTTTTAGGCGTGAAAATGATCTCCCGTCATAGGCCACCAGGATTTGTCCCCCTGCTTGAAGTTGAAGAGGTCTACCTGCAAGCAGATGTTTCTTCATATTTGTCAATGGAGGCCTTTCTTGAAAGACATGTCTTAACTGATCAAAGCTTGTCAAATCTTATTATGAATGTTGTTAAAACAGTGCGTGAGCTTGACAGATACTATTTGGATGAGGCCTTTGTTAGTCTTGACATGGGAAACATGTATTACGACTATCAAAAGAAGCAAACCATGCTGGTCTATGGGATCGACAGTTATAAAAAGAACAGTTATGAAAAGAATGAAGAAGTCAACGAGGAAGTAAGCGAAGGAAAGGTTCAAAATGTAAGCATTGAGGGCAAGCTGAAAAAGTTTATTCGGGACCTTATTTATGAAAAAGCCCGCCTGGAAATGCCGAATTCAGAATTTGTTTCTAAAGTGCTGACTTACCTAAAAGAACCGGGCTGGCACATAAAAGGCCTGACTTATATACTTGAAGAATATGAAGGCGAGGCCGGTGGTCTTTCTCAAGAAGGCAAACCAATGGTTAAGGCAGTTTCAGTTCATGACAAGTCCCTTGCGTCTAGGATGGGTGAGCCCAAAATTGAAGAGTACAAACCTTCTTCTGCGAAAGGACACTCCAAAAAGAAAAAAGCGAAAAGCAAGCAAACTGGTAGGCAAGCAAAAGGAACAAACGTCAAGGTCCTGCTTCTTATTGGGCTTCTTGTATGCACTGTCCTGATTTTAGCTTGTATATGGCTGTCAGGCCTTAGCCAAAGTGAAAAGTTTGGTGGAGGGATTCTATCCGTTTCCATTTTAGCCTACATTGCTATTAAGATTTATAATTCAGACAAGAATCTTGGTCTTGAGTCGAATCCCTCAAATTCTGGCAAGCGGAAAGTGAACATATTGCCTAAAATGCACACTAAGAAAAAGGGAAATACTAAAAAAGCGAAGGTGGGTATGGAGGGCATTGATAGAAAAGCGATTGATAGAAAAGAACGTGAAGTCAAGCGTGATAAAAGAAATAACAAACTCCAAGTTGAATCCAAGTTTAAAATAAAAGAGGATCAAACAGATTTATCGGGTGATAGAACTGTTGTAATGAGTCAAGTACGAACAAAATATGTGCTAAGAAGTGCCAAGGGGCAAAAACTTCCCCTTGATAAGGATGTTATGGTCATTGGTCGTCAAGATGGTGTTGCGGATATACTAATCCATGAAAACACCTCTGTTGGAAGGCAACATGCCAGACTCATACAAATTGACAGCGGGTATGCTGTCAAGGATTTAAAATCTGTGAATGGGACATATGTGAATGACAAAAAAGTCATACCTGAGCAGCCCATTGCCCTAGTCGACGGCGATGTGCTTAGGATTTCAAACGAATGTTTCACATTCCAATCAGTAGGATAAGCGAATATATATATATAAATCCCGTGGTCTTAAGAAATATCAGAGACCACGGGATTATTTTAATTTGAGATAATTGGATAGCTTGTATTCTGGGTATAGATGACTACTGAATGGAGGGACCTGTATGCAACTAAAGTCTAATAGCAAGAGCAGCGATTTCATAAGTTTTAAACGACACATTTTCATGGTAATGCTCACAGTGGCCCTGACTTTGTCGGCTTGTTCCAGTGAAAAAGTGGTAGAAGATAGCACACATGTGAAGATTCCAGTCAAAACAATGATGGTTGAAAGTGAAGAGGTAGAGGATGCCGTTCACTACATCGGTATTGTGACCAGCGGCAAAGTTGTAAACAAGTCATTCAAGGTTCAGGGAAGGGTTCTTGAGGTTTTAGTAGAAGAAGGAGAGACTTTTACATCGGGACAGCCATTGATGGTTCTCGAACCTGTCGATTTGGAGTACGCTCTTGAGTCGGCAAAGGCAGATTATTCAAGTGCAGCAGCACAAGAGAGCAAGGCAAAAGAAGCCTATAACTTTGCCAAGAACCATTTTGAAGATATGAAGATTCTTTATGATCAAGGGGCTGTTTCCCGTATAGATTTTGAAGAAGCCAAACTGAGATACAGCGCTTCAAAATCAGACTTAGAAAGTGCAAGTGAGCGTGTTAAACAAGCCAAAACAGCCTTGGATCAGAGGCAAGATATGCAGGCAGAGTCTATCCTATATGCACCTTTTGATGGGCAAGCTGTCAATCTGCTTGTCGAGTCAGGGGAATTTGTCAATGCTGGTTACCCAGTTGTTGTTCTGAGTGACAATAAAAAAAATTTCTACACAGGCGTTTCCCAGGAAGATGTCCAAAATATTCAACCAGGTATGATGGCTAGAGTGACCATAAATGGATCAAGCCATCTGGGTGTTGTAAATACGATCAACAGTCTTCCAGATGAGAATACGAGAACCTATCAGGTTTCAATTGACATTGAGGATATTTCTTATCCGGTGGGTGCCGTTGGAGATGTGGACATCATTATCGGTAGGAGACAGGGGATAAAAGTGCCTGTGTCATCAGTTTTGTCTGGGTCGGTGGATTATGTCTATGTGGTGGAAAACAATATGGCTGTTAAGAAAATGGTCAAACTTGAAGACGTGGTCGACACAAATGTTTATGTGTCTGGTCTCACTTCTGGTGACCAACTTATTATAGAAGGTATGAAAAATGTTAAAAATCTATCGGAAGTAAATATCTTATCTGAGTAAGGAGGGCCTATGAAAGGATCAATATATACTGCCATTAAGTATAGAAAGATCACCCTCTTTGTTCTAGTGGTGTCTATACTTGTGGGGGCATACAACTATTATGTATCTCCAAGACAAGAAAATCCTGATATTACGGCCCCAATCGCTATGGTTTCTGTTATATATCCAGGTGCGTCACCTGAGGATGTTGAGTCCCTGGTGACTTCAAAAGTGGAAGAGGAAATATCAGAAATTGAAGGTTTTGACTACTCCAACTCATATTCCAGAAACTCGATTTCAGTGAGCATACTTCGCATGAAGCATGGGACGAATATGGATGAAGCTTGGACAAGCCTGCGACGAAGTATGGAAGATTTACAGGATGAGCTTCCTGATGAATGTCAAACCATTGATGTGGACACAGACCTGGTTGAAACGGCAGGCATTATAGTGAGTGTATCAGGTGAAAATTATAGCTATGAAGAATTGTATGATTATACTTTAGAGCTGAAAGAGGATCTTTCAAAAATTGAAGGCATATCTCGTTTTGATATTGAGGGCAAGCAAGAGAAAAATGTCAAAGTGAAAGTCAATTATAAACTGTTGAATCAGTTTGATCTTTCACTAGCGGAAATTTCAGATCTGATTAAAGGGCAAAACGTCGAAATTCCTTCAGGGTCAATTGATACGGGCTCAGAAAAAATAAACGTTAAGGCCAAGGGGACTTTTTCAGACATAGAGGAAATCAAGAATATTATCATAGGTGTCTCTCCAGAAAATGGTGCCGTAACAAGGTTGTCCGACATTGCTGATGTTGAACTGGCACTAGAAGAGGCCTCCTACAAAATTAAAGAGGGGCATAACAAGGCGGTTCTTCTCACTGGCTATTTTCTCAAGAATAAAAATATAGTCTTAGTGGGAAAAGATGTGGAAGGTGTTCTAGAAAAATTTGAAAAAGAACTTCCAAAAGACCTTCACTTTGAGCAGGTCCTCTACCAACCCCAAACGGTGGATAAGTCAGTGCATGATTTTGCAATGAATCTCCTTCAAGGGGTAGGCTTTGTTATTGTGGTTGTTTTCATTGGGATGGGCCTTCGAAATGCTGTCATAGTTTCAACTGCCATACCGGCATCAATATTTATCACCTTCATTTTCATGGGGATTTTAGATGTGAATATTCATCAGATATCAATATCCGCACTCATTGTGGCCTTAGGGATGCTTGTAGACAATGGAATTGTTATATCCGATGCCATACAAGTGCTTATTGATGACGGAGAAGACAAGATGAAGGCTTGTGTGGATGGAACAAAATCGGTGGCTATACCAGTCTTGACATCAACCCTAACAACAATAGCTGCCTTTATGCCCTTTCTATTTTTGGATTCTATTGCAGGTGAATACTTAAGCAGTTTGCCAAAAATCATTATGATAGCTCTTATGGCATCTTATGTGATCGCCCTTTTTGTAACGCCATCCATGGCTTATATATTTTTTAGAAAGTCTTCAAAAAGAGCCCGTCCGATAAGAATAGCAGATTTTTTTGAAAGGGCTCTTGATACTGGCCTTAGACATAAGTGGGTCGTCGTTGTATTCGTTGCTTTGGCCCTTTTATCAACAGCCTATATTGGTCAGATGATTCCCTTACAGTTCTTTCCGAAGGCTGATACCAATATGATGTACATCAACATTGTTAGTCATGGGTCAGGTGATATTGAACAGACTGAATCGATTGTGGATCAAGTGGGTCAAATACTTGAGAAAGAGGAAGCTATAAGAGCCTACACTTCGTCTATAGGTGGGGATTTACCTAAGTTTTTTAACACCATATCAAAGAGAGCTCCATCAAATGACTATGCTCAGATGATGATTAGACTTGACTTAAGTGTGTTTGGTCCAGGCAAGACCTATGAAAGTATTGAAAAATATGTCCTAGCACTGCAAGATGTTATGGATAGTAAGGTCTCTGCTGGCCGTGTGACAGTCAACCAACTGGAACAGGCAGAACCTATTGGTGCACCAGTTCGTCTGAGATTAACAGGCAAGAACATGGATGATTTAGGGGCCGTTTCAGAAGACATAAAGGGGCTGCTTAGTGAAATTAGCGGCACACAAAACATCCATGACGATTTTGAACAGAGGGTTTATGAGTTTGAAGTGGTATCAGATAGGACGAAAACAAGCCATTTTGGGGTTTCAAATTTTGATTTGCAAAATGAAGTGAGTCTTGCTTTAAGAGGGCGAGAATCCAGTACATTTAGAAAGTTTGGTGTAGAGTATCCTATTATAGTTAGTGGAAATATTGAGTCAAAAACTGATCTTGAAAATTTTATGATAAAGTCAAGAGCCACTGGTCACAAGGTTCTGCTTAAAGAAATTGCAGATGTAGAGTTAAGATCCCAGTTGCCTGTGATAAAGAAATACAATAACAAGCTGGCCGTACATGTTTTAAGTGATGTCAAGCCAAATTATTCATCGGGTCTTATTCAAACTGAATTAAAAACTATGCTCAGGCAAAAAGAATATGAAGGCATTGAAATTGAGTTTGATGGGGAGCCCGAAAAAATAGGTGAAAACTTTGGGAATATCGTCACAGCGGCTATTTATGCAGTTTTAGCGGTTTATCTAATTTTACTCATTCAGTTTAAGTCTTTTATTCAGCCTCTTATAATTCTGATAACAGTTCCTCTGGCTGTTATAGGCTCAATATTTGGACTCTATGTTTTTGACCAAGCCTTGTCTTTTACAGCCATGTTAGGCATGGTTAGCTTACTTGGTATTGTCGTAAACAATGCCATAGTCTTGGTGGACTTCATCAATTATGAGTTGAATGAAGGCAAATGTATTGAAGAGGCTTGTGAGGACGCCGTACAAAAGAGGATGCGGCCCATTATATTAAGCACGAGCACAACCGTAATAGGGCTAACACCGCTGGTGTATTCTGGCAGTCCGTTATTTATGCCCCTGGCAGTGGCTCTCATGAGTGGACTTATTGTATCAACCGTATTAACGCTGGTTGTTATACCGGTTATTTATAGTCTGGTTATGCGGTTTATCCATACCTGCTAGACGACCAGAATTTATACTGGCCTTTCCACTTGTCAACTGACGGGATGTGCTGTATTATAATAGTGTTGTAATCGGACATGGGCTTTCTGTGTTCGCCAGGCGTCAAGGTGCTAAAACCTTTTTGAACTGTGACCCGTACGAATTTCGATTTTTTAACAAAAAAGTCGCTGTTCGTTCGGGTTTTTTTGTTGATAGAGGGTATATACACCTTGTCTGAATAATTTTTGATATGATCTTGATGAAAAACCGTACAATCAATCTGTAATGTTCAGAATTCAGACGGAAAAACAAGGGTTTTTCCTTAAAAATCTATGAAAAATTCATAGACATCTGGAAAAAAACCGAATTAAGATATATAATGTTTGTTGGATGTTCGGTATTAGGGTTATGATTCCAAGTATCCATTTTCGGTTGAACAACTATGAATCGCTTGTGCGGGGTGACGAGATGAACAATGATATTAAAGAAATTCTTTTTTCAAAAGAACTTATTGCAGAAAAAGTGAAAGAATTAGGCGCTCAAATTTCAAAAGATTACAAAGACAAGGAACTGCTAGTGGTTGGTGTCCTTAAGGGGGCCAATGTGTTTATGTCAGATCTAATCAGAGAAATTGATCTGCCTGTTGAAATCGACTTTATCGCAGCTTCAAGCTATGGACACTCAACTCAGAGTTCGGGTGTTGTTAAAATCATCAAAGATTTAGACTATAGTATTGAAGGGAAAAATGTATTAATCGTTGAAGATATTATCGATACAGGTCTAACACTGCAATATTTAACTGAGAATTTCAGATCTAGAGGAACTGAGAGTCTTTCCATTTGTACTTTACTGGATAAGCCGGAACGCCGTAAGGCAAAAATTGATGTAACGTACAAAGGTTTTGACATTCCTGATGAGTTTATTGTAGGGTATGGCATTGACTATGCTGAAAAGTATAGAAATCTTCCTTTTGTGGCAACACTTAAAGAAGAAGTCTACCGCTAATCTGAATGAACTTCCTGATAGGGCAAAAAATTTGATCTAGTCAACAAAAATTTTAGATCAATAGTATAAAAACGGATTCTTGCATAATCACCAAAAACTAAGCAGAAATCCAGATTTATGAAAGCTTATAGGGTGTTCACTAATGATTGACATTTGTCCGAATGACTATATAATTAGAATGTGAGTATAATGTATACAATATAATTCGGAGGTCATTATTATGGAAAAGAAACTCGTTCCGGTTGGTCTATCTAACCGACATGTACATCTAAGTCAAGAGCATATCGAAGCACTATTTGGTGAAGGTTATGAACTAACAAAGTTCAAGGATCTTTCTCAACCAGGTCAGTTTGCTTGTAATGAAAAAATTGAAGTTGTAGGTCCAAAAGGCAGTCTTACTATGCGTGTTCTAGGTCCGGCTAGAAAGACTACGCAAATTGAGATTTCACTAACAGACAGTTTTGTACTAGGCGTTAAGCCTCCAGTGCGTGACTCTGGTGATCTTGCTGGTAGCCCAGGCTGCACAATTAAAGGTCCTAAAGGCGAAGCTGTGATTGAAGAAGGTATCATCGCTGCTGCTCGTCACATTCATATGCATACATCTGACGCTGAAAAATTTGGTCTTAAGGATAAGGACCGCGTAAGCGTAAAAGTGGAAGGCGAAAGAGGCCTTGTGTTTAACAACGTTCTTGCTCGTGCACATGACACATATGCACTGGAATTCCACCTAGATATTGATGAAGGTAATGCTGCTGGCCTTAAAAATGGCGCACAAGTAGAAATTATCTAATTCAGTAACGCACAGCCGCGTCCTTTAGTACAATGGAACGGGGGACACCTGAAATGAATTTAGCTAAGTACATCGATCACACAATTCTAAAACCACAAACGACAGAAGAACAAGTTAAGACAGTTTGCGCAGAAGCGAGAGAACATGGTTTCTTTTCTGTATGCGTGAATCCATGTTATGTTTCACTTGTAAAAGAGGAACTAGAAGGATCTGAGACAAAGGTTTGCTCTGTTATCAGTTTCCCACTGGGTGCGAATATTCCTGAAGTGAAAGCTTTTGAAGCAACAAAGGCTATTGCTGATGGTGCTGATGAAATCGATATGGTTATTAATATTGGCGCACTTAAAGATGGAAAATTTGACTATGTTCGTGAAGACATTAAAGCTGTGGTTGAAGCGTGTAAAGGCAAAGCTCTTCTTAAGGTAATTATCGAAGCGTGCCTGCTGACAGACGAAGAAAAAGTTAAAGCCTGCCAACTTGCAAAAGAAGCGGGAGCTGACTACGTTAAAACATCAACAGGATTTAGCACAGGCGGTGCGACTGCAGAAGACATCGCACTTATGCGCAAAACTGTTGGACCAGAATTAGGCGTAAAAGCATCAGGCGGCGTACGTGATTTTGAAGGCGCAAAGAAAATGATAGACGCAGGCGCATCAAGAATAGGCGCAAGCTCATCAGTAGCCATAGTAACAGGCGGCGTAAGCGACAGCGATTACTAATGGAATGACCGAAATCTTCGATTTCGAGCGTCATTCCTTACTCCCAGAGCGGAGCGGCGAGAGTGTCTTCCTGACTGCCCGAAGGGCACTACGATCCAAATCTTTGATTTGGAGTATCGTACCTTACTCCCAGAGCGAAGCGATGAGAGTGTCAATATAATTTATGAAATAAAACCCCTCTTTCTACAGAGGGGTTTTGTATTTTTACGACAAGACATTATCCATTTTATTATCATCTATGTGATCAATTGATTCCTCAAAAGGTGATTCAAGGACACTATTTCTTATATATTGATTCTGATCCACGGAAAAAAGGAGAAATTCTTAAAGAATAATTAAATGAAGATAAAAGTATTCTAATTAATATTGTCAGAGTGATTCTCTTTTTAGTACAATAGATATATCAGAAAGAGAGGGCGTTTCCTATGAGATACACATATTCGAGTAATTTTGGATGTTTAATCGCAGTGCTTGTGATGTTTATAATATTTTCATTCCTAGGCATTATTTCTAGGTTGTTGTTTGCAACACCACTTGGAATTATTCTCCTTGTGACAGCAGGTGTCTGGTATATAATGCGTAGCCGTGAAAATGCAAAGATGAATCAATCTACGTTTGAAAATGAAGCTCAAGATCACGGATTTGAATGGAGACAGGACGGATCAAGTCCTGAAGACGTTAAACATGATCACAATGCACCAAAGCGAGACGCAGAAGATGTTGAATTCACTGAAATAGACGATAAATAGGGTAAGACTATAAAGAGCGGTTTGGATGATTATTATTCAAACCGCTCTTTTTTTTAGTTACCTTGTGGTGTCTTATAAACTTATGGGAAATGATTGGCCAAGGGCTCTTTAATAGAGTTTTAGTCCGTGTTTTATACAACTTTATTGGGGATGGGATAAACCTTTGGAAAGTATAAATTTGGTAGGGGGATAATTCTAAGGGTATGAATATGAAAAGGTATTAAAATACCTAGAATCTGTCGTAATAGATTGGAGTTTTATTGTTGTAAGGACTGGTAAAAAGAGGTGAAGGCATGGGAATGGTAAGTCTACGCAAGGGCATAATTCTATTGATAATGATACTTATGTTGTCGCCTGGTATCTCTTTTTCTGATGAGTATAAGCATAATATTTTGTTTTTACAGTCTTATGATCCTCAAAATATATGGACAAGAAATATATCAGAGGGTTTTTATCAAACCATCGATGCAAATAGGGAAACAATCCGTGTTTATGAAGAATATATGGACACAAAGCGCAGTGAAGATGAACTGGATTATGATAGATTTACAACTTATTTTGAAAGCAAGTATGAAAATGTAGAGTTCTCCTTAATTGTCACAGCTGATAATAATGCTTTTGACTACGTTAAAACACGAAACTCAGATTTTTTTTGGCAGACCCCAGTCGTTTTTGTGGGACTGAACCCAACCAGTGAGAATACGAATTTATCCAGCCGATATCAAGGTATTTATGAGAGGATTGATATTGAATCAACCTTAAATCTAGTTTCTTTGCTTCATAGTGATGACAGTAGAATTGTTATAGTCACTGATGAAACAGTGACTGGCAAGGCTGTTCTTGAAAATGTTAAAGAATCAGTAAAAAGCTTTAACGGACCCCAAAACATAGAATTTTATATGTCTTCAAATCTGGATTCTATTGAGAAAAAGCTAAGTGGACTCGATAGAAATGATGCAGTGATCCTCTTGCTCTTCAATGTGGATGATCAAGGCAAAAGTTATACATATAATGAGGGGCTGCATAAAATCTATGAGCGAAGCCCTGCACCTATTTATGGTATGTGGAAATTTTATCTGGGACAGGGGATTGTTGGCGGATATTTAACAGATGGCTATGCCCATGGTCAAGCTGCTGCCAATTATGTTATTGCGCACTTACAGGGGCAACCATACACCTTTCAAATAGATTCTGAACTATATTTTGACCATTTAGAGCTTAAAAAGTTTAATTTAGACACAAAGCGCTTACCTGACAAGGCGCATTACATTAACAAACCATCAGGACCGCTTCTTGAAATTATGCCTCTTATAGTGACTGTGGCCCTTGTTGCCTTTCTATTATCTGCAATCATTATGCTTTGGTATCTCAGACAAAAAGAGCATATTATGAATACGTCTCTTGTGGATGAGAAGGGTAGACTAACAAGCATGCTAGATGAAGATTTAGAGAGACTGGTTGCTGAGAAGACTTCAGAATTGAGTCTTGCAAATACAAAGTGCAACATAATGTTAGAAGAATATAGTGAACTGCTACAAGAAAAAGAAGATCTACAAGATAAACTCCAAAAAGTGTATCAAGATCAAAATGCAAGTTTGTTTGAGTCTAAGAATCTTAAAGAGAAAATGACTCAGATAGATCTATACCTGAGACAATATCACATATATGCCAAGGGTCTTATGAAGGCTGCGGTTCATGAGAATGAACTTATGGCTGAATTGGGGGTCCTTGGTGAGAGAATGACCAATTTGAAGCAAATGTATGAAAAAGGGGATATGAAACGCTCTGATGTAGAAATGTACTTTAAAAATTTTGAATTATCTTATGGAAAAATGAATGAACGACTCTTGCAGGGGATGAAAGAGACCAAACAGCTCATAGACATGAATCAAATCAGCCTTGATGCAGGGGCAAGCCTAAATATAAAAAATACCTTAACCACTGTGCAACATGCGGTGGAACTGGCTATGTTTGAAAGTGCCGGACAGAATATTAAGTTGGATATAAACATAGATGAGGACCTCCATACCATACGTCATTCCAATTACTTGACTTATATTATTATTCAGCTTGTATCCAATTGTGTGTGTCATGGCTTTGAGAACAGAGAGACAGGTCAAATCGGGGTCAAACTACACCAAGAAGAAGGTAGAATAATTCTTGAGGTGACAGATAATGGTTTGGGTATCAATGAGAAGAACATTCATAAAGTTTTTGAACCGTTTTTCACTGTAAAAAGAGAAAGTGGGTATCTAGGCATTGGGCTCACCAATGTTAAGAGAGTCATAGAAGATATTTATAATGGAAAGGTACACATTTATTCAGAATTAGGAGAAGGCACAAGAGTAAAACTAGAATTTCCAGCAGTGGAGGTGACCTCAAATGTTTGATAATGATAGAGATGATCTTCTGGTTTTTAAAGACGAGGAGCCAGAGACTTTAAACTTAGGAGACCAAGAAGATGTGAGTCCTTGGAAGGTTCTAATTGTAGACGATGAAGACGTCGTCCATAACACCACAAAACTTGTCCTTCATGATTTTAAGTTTGAAGGCAAAGCGATTGCGTTTATAAGTGCGTATTCTAGTAAAGAAGCCAAGAAAATTCTCAATGAAGTGGATGACATCGCAGTTGTATTTTTAGATGTGGTTATGGAAGAAGAAGATGCAGGCCTTCAACTCGTCAGATACATTAGAGAAGACCTTCAAAACAACCTCCTTAGAATTATTCTTAGAACGGGTCAGCCGGGTCAAGCGCCAGAGGAAAGGGTTATAATAGATTATGACATCAATGACTATAAAACAAAAACAGAGTTAACCGTTCAAAAGTTGTTTACGTCACTTGTTTCGGCTCTAAGGTCCTATAAAGATCTTGTTATTATTGAAAAGAATAGACAAGGTCTTCATAAAATTGTAGAGGCTTCTAATAGACTGTTTGAGATCAACTCATTAAAACAGTTTACAGCAGGTCTTATTATGCAAATGATTTCAATGTATGGACTTGAGGATGAGGCCATTTATTACAGGCAACCCTCTGGAATGGCTGCAGCAAAAAAGAATGGACATTTAATCGTACTTGCTGGTTGTGGAGAGTTTGAAGAGTATGTTGATAAAGAAATCAATGAAGTGGCCAATGAAGAAATTATGGAATGTATACAAGAAGCCAAGGATAAAAAAGCACCGGTTTTTCGTGAGAATATATTTGTAGGTTACTATAAAAGCCTTGGGGAAATTGAGAATTATATTGTTTTCAAAGGGGTCAAAGAAATTTCTAATATAGATAGGGAACTCATCAACTTATTTAGCACAAATATTAGTGTTGCATTTGACAATGTGTATCTAAACGAGAGAATACTAAGCACACAAAAGGAAGTCATATACCGACTTGGTGAAGTTGTTGAAAGTCGATCAAAAGAAACAGCCAATCACGTAAGACGTGTTGCGGAAATGACCTATTTGCTTGCTATAAAGTTTGGTTTAACAGAGCAAGAAGCTGATATGATTAGAATGGCGGCGCCCATGCACGACGTGGGCAAAATTGGTATATCAGAGAATATACTGAATAAAGCGGGTCCGCTTACTGACGAAGAATTTGGAAATGTTAAAAAACACACGGACATTGGCTATGAAATATTAAAGGATTCCAAGCTAACGCTTATGGATGCCGCATCGACAATTGCACGCCACCATCATGAAAATTGGGATGGCAGTGGCTATCCCCAAGGTCTAAAAGGGGAAGATATACCACTTATTGCCCGTATCGTTGCGCTGGCAGATGTTTTTGATTCCCTTTGTCATGAACGGGTTTATAAAGAGGCTTGGCCAATTAATAAGGCTGTGGCTTATATAGAGGCTGAAAGCGGTCGAAAATTTGATCCAACCCTTGTGAAAATATTTATAGACAGTTTGGATGATGTAAAAAGCATATTAAAAGAGATGAAAGACAAGGAATACTCAAAAAATGCATAGGGTGAATCCCCACAAGTGTTGTATACGCTTTTGGGGTTCATTTTTTCTTGAATTCCACTTTAAGTAACGATATAATAAACCCACATCTTAATTTATTCAATAAAGAAACATGAGAATAAATTTTGATGGAAGAATTTCTAGCTTTGGAGGCAAAATGAATTACTTTACAGTGGACAAGCAAAAAATGAAAGAAATAAATACTTTGGCAATCCTTAATATTATACGCGATATGGGACCAATTTCCAAAGCGGATATATCAAGAACATTAGGACTCAACGCAGCCACTGTATCATCGAATTGCAGGGATCTTGAAAACCGTGGCATTGTTAAAGCTGTACGAGAAGGTGTTTCTACAGGTGGACGCAAACCAACTTTGATGGATTTGAATACAGAGAGAGTTGCCATACTTGCCATAAGTCTTGAACGAGATGGTATGCGGGTGGGACGAATGGATCTGAATGGACATTTCACAAATATGCGCACATTGGCCTATGACAAGGGGAGACAATTGTGGGCTGTTTTTGATGTTCTAGGACAAGTTCTTGATCGTGAAATAGAGCTTATCGAAACTTCTAATGATATACTACTGGGTATAGGCTGTACCATTGATGGCCATGTCAATTCTGAAACAGGATATGTTCAGCGAGCGCGTGATTTCCAGTGGCGTGAAGTGGAATTTGGAAAGATTATGGAAGATCGTTTTAAGACCAAAGTCTATATTAATGGCATGGGCTCAGCCATGGCAGTTGCTGAAAAACTATACGGCACAGGGGGGGACTGTGATAATTTTGTCCACGTGCATATTGGTGAGGGCATTTACACAGGCGTTTATATGAATGGAGCCTTGTATAGCGGTTTTAATTTTGGGGCTTGTAACGTGGGTCACCATAAGGTTTCTACAGAAAATGTTAAGTGCACCTGTGGAAAGTCAGGGTGTTTTGAAGCCGTTGCGTCCTATAGTGGTATCGTCACACGTTTTATTAATAAACTGGAAGAGAAAGAAATCAATAAGTTGCTTGAGTACATCCAGTACGACCTAGCCAATGTCAACGCAGACATGATATATAACATGGCCCTTCAAGGGGATCAGGTTGCCCAGCAGGTCATTCGTGATACCGGACGTTATGTAGGGCGTGGTCTTGGTGCCATTGTCAATATGATCAATCCAGAAAAAATATTTATCTCAGGTATATATGATGCCCATAATATTATGAATAGAAATATTAATAAGTATTTGGCGCATAGCAGTATAGATAAGAATTTGTATCAAATGTACGTTGGGGAAAGTGGGTTACCGCGTCATCAGGCATTGATTGGAGCAGGATCAGCTGTTGTAGATCGACTGATGAAAGGGGAAATATAGTAGAAAGCGGTGGTTTTTTGGATAAACTCAGGGCTTTATTTAAAATAAAAACAGAAGAAGCATCACCGTCTTATGAGGCCATGCGAATATCGAATAATCAGGTGTATTTAAAGAGAATTTTGCTCGTGTTCATGTTTCTGCAGGTTTTTCTTGCACTGGTACATTTTATTCGGTCCGGGCAGATTTATCAGTCGGAAATGCTGTTTTTGTTTGTCTGCATATTTTTAACAGCTGCTGTAATTGTTGTTTTGGAAGTCGGTCAGGATGCTTATTTTCGAATGAGTGTATTTTTGACTTTGTTTTTAAGTGCCATTTACAGCTGGTATGGATCCATTATCAATTATGGCGACGAAGTCTACCTGCTTGTTTTAATACTAATAGGCTTATTCATAGTCGATGCAGAAGGTTTTCGTATTTCATCTCTATTATCAGGCATTATATACTTATACGCTATCATATCTCAGCAATCTGAGAGCAATCTTCCAGATGGTCAACTCCTGACACTTCTGGTCCTTCTTATTGTTCTATGGTATTACACGGAACATAAGCAAAAGAGAGAAATAAAATTCTATAATCAAAATGAAAAAATTAAAAAGCAGAGAGATCAACTGGAGAAAGAAGTTGCATTTAGAGATATATTAACAGAAAGACTCATGGAGAGTGAGCACAAATTTAGAGTTTTCATGAACCATGTTCCCACTGCGCTTCTCGTCTTAGACCAGGGGAAAATTACATATGCTAATAAGAGTGCCATACAGTTGACCGGATATAAACGCGATGAACTGGAACATATGGACTGGATTGATCTACTGGATTTTGAAGATGCCGTTGCTCTTGAAAACAAAATGAAAAAGATGACTGGTATTTCAGAAGATGTCCGGGAATACACAGTGAGAATGATTAATAAGCAGAAGAAACCAATTTGGACCAAATTGGTTGTCACTGACTTGAAGTTTGAGTCCAGAGTCGTTAGACTCCTGAGCGGATATGACGTTTCTAGTCAGAAACAATATGAGAGTCAGCTCGGTAAGCTGATCCGAATGAAAGAAGATATGCTTCTCTTGACGCAGTCCATACTTGGAATTGATGATATTGGGATCCTTTATGATATCATTCTGGATGGTGCCATTGACAGTGTGGATATGGCAGACCGTGGCAGTGTTCTGATTCTTGATGAAAATGGCATGCTCCATGCACGAGCCTTTAGGGGCTATGACCACGATTTAATGGATAATTTCTCAATTCCACTTGAAGAAACGTTCTTGTATTTAAAGACAGATGGTCAGATTCGGAGCACGGAAATCATCAATGATATTTCACGGCTGACGGATGTAAAATATTATGAAACCCAGCTCAATGAAGTTTTTCCAGCCATGTCGACAATCGCTACACCTATTTACAACAATGGCAAGCTGTATGGAATGGTTTATCTGGATAGTCCTATAAAAAATGCATTTAAAGAAGAAGATTATATGATGGTGGATTTTTTAAGGACACAACTTGAAATGGCCATTAATAAACAGTCCTTAATGGATGAAGCTGTTTTTCTTTCAAGGTATGATAAGTTAACCAGTGTTTTTAACAGAAGATGGTTTGAAGAATACTATCAGACAATGGAAGCAAAAGCCAGCCGCTATGGAGATGTTTTTGCCCTTGTAATGTTTGATCTAAATGGCGTTAAGGAAATCAATGACACCTATGGTCACCTTGAGGGAGATGCACTTATAAGAGGCTTTGCATTGAGGCTGAAGGCCTTAACCAGGGCATCGGATATTTTGGCGAGATTTGGCGGAGATGAATTTATTGGTGTCTTCCATGAAATCGATGAGGAAAATCTTAAGAAACGATTGGATGGTCTGGCGATTGACCTACTGGAAAATCCGATTGAAACAGAGGAACGAAACATTTATTGTCGGTTCAGTTATGGTGCTGCCTATTACAAAGCGGATTCCGCTGACTATGAAACCCTTGTGAAAATCGCTGATGAAAGAATGTACCATATGAAACTCAGTCAAAATAAGACCCATACTGTGAGTAAAGCTTAACAAAAACGTGCAGAAAATTCTGCACGTTTTTTTATTGTAGAATTTTTTATTGTATAATTTTTAATTTAACTTGGCCTCAAGGGGCAGAAAAACATCCACTTGTGTGCCACTGCCATATTCGCTGTCAATGAGGAGATACCCTTCATGGAGATCAACGATTTTTTTGCAAATAGATAGACCAAGTCCTGCTCCGCCAATACTTTGAGTCCTGCTTTTATCTTCTCGATAAAAGGCATCAAATATATAGGGGATAGATTCCTTTTTAATGCCAATGCCCTTGTCTTTAAAGGAAATCACAAAATGATGATTCTTTATATATGTGTATATTTCCAGTCTACCATTTGGCTCGGAATACTTTATGCTGTTTTGGACGATGTTTTCAATAACCTGTGACAAGCGGGTGTAGTCCACTTTAATAGGGACCTTGGGATAAGGCTTTTGAATAACCAGGGTAAAATCGCCATCATCAAGCCAGAGCTCAATAGGCTCCATGAGTTTTTCCATGAGTTCAGCACTATCATATTCAACAAGTTCCAGAGAGTAGCCATCCATATCAAGTTGGGAGAATAAGAATAGGTCGTTGATCATACCATTAAGATATTCTGTTTTAGATTTAATGGTTCTAAGGTAGCGCTCCATACGTTCTGGGTTTTTCCCCTTACCGTCGAGCAAGCCTTCCACATAACCTGATATTGATGTGATGGGCGTACGCAGGTCGTGGGAGATATTTGTTATAAGCTGCTGACGATTCTCTAAAACCTTATTTTCACGCTTTCGACTTTCTTCAAGCTCATGACGCATGTTTTCGAAAGCCTTTGAGAAATCTTTTATTTCATCAAGACCTCTTGATTCAATGTTGACATCCAGTTGCCCTTTGGCAATAGCGTTTGCAGCGTTTTGAAGCTTATCAAGCGGACGTATATAGTTAAAATAAAAGAAGAGTCCAATGGGTAAAAAGGCAATCATAATTGCAATGACAATAGACCATATATTTAATTTATATGTTTTTTGAGAATAAGCATTTAAGAGGGATCGCGCTTTTTCGTCGGCCTTGCCTACAAAAGTTATTCCAATACCATCTGTTGTTTCGCCCCGAATATGCATTAGAGGTTTTATCTCTTCTGGGGGAGCGACAACCCTTAGAAATTTATCAATATAACCTGTCCCAAGTATTGTGGACTGGTCCATATCAATACTTGTGTTTGACCCCTCCAACCAGTTGCCATCATCATCATAGACAGCGACAAGCTCAATGGTGTTTCCAACTTCAAACTCCCTGGTAAGTTCTTCTAAAGTGGAGGACATAATTTCATCATAGCTTTTGCTGTCTGTAATAAAGCGTGTTCTAAGAATTTCATTAAGATGTTGATAGAACATATGAAGCTCGTTTTTTTCAATGACTTCATAACCCCAAAATGAACCTTCAACCATAATTTGTGTCTGAATTGATCCCACGTGAATCAGGGCAAAGGCCACCATGATGAGTAGGAAGAGATAGACACGAACAAGGAGTTTATTCATCTGGACTGCCTCCTGTGAACCTGTATCCAACGCCCCATACAGTCAAGATATATTTAGGATGGCTTGGATCGGCTTCAATCTTTTCACGTATTTTTCTTATGTGAACGGGGATTGTGTTGTCATCGCCATAATAGTTGTTTCCCCAGACAGCGTTTATAATTTGATCCTTGGTCAAAACCTGATTTGGGTTTTGAGCTAAAAGTTTTAAAAGTTCAAATTCTTTGTTGGTCATACCCACAAGCTGACCATTTAAGTGAACGGTATAAGCTGAACTATCAATTCGCAAGTTTCCAAACTCAAGCGCATTTGAGTTTGTTATGGTAGGAGAGCCGTTTTTTACAGACCGACGAAGATGTGCTTTAATGCGGGCAAGGAGTTCAATAGGACTAAAGGGTTTTGTGACATAGTCATCAGCCCCAATACCTAGAGCAAGAACCTTGTCCATATCCGTGTTTTTTGAACTTAGTATAATAACGGGGATTTCAGAATCCTTTCTCATGAGTCTGCAGACCTCAAATCCATCCATTTTAGGCAGCATTAAATCGAGTACGACCAAGTCTGGTTTTTCGGCGTGAAACTTTTCTAGCCCTTGTTGGCCGTCAATAGAATGACTGACCCTGAAGCCTTCGTCTTCCAAATAATCACGTATGAGCTCAGCAATTTCAACTTCATCTTCTACTATATGAATCAGTTCCCTTGACATATGTCCCTCCAAAGTTTCTTATAACCACAAAATTATCCACTTTTACTTTAACACTTTCACAATAAACATAAAAGTTTATAATTTCTAATTTTATATTAGATGCTATGACAGTTTCAGACCGCAATTATACCATAAGGCGTGGTTAAATGATTTTATGAGGCTTTAAGGCGGGGGAGATATGAAGAAAAAGCATTTTAATTTAAGAATTATTAAGAATTGGATAATGGGCACTTCAATCTTTGAAGGTAATATAGTAATGGAAATGAGATTATGAATATACTGGAGGGTTAATATGCGTAAAAAAATCGCTGTGATTGCAGTTTCAGCTATTTTAATGACCACATTATCAGCTTGCGGTCAAGCTGATGCAAAAGAAACAGTACAAAGTTTAGCTCTGAAAGAGCAATCTGTACAAACAATATTAATTGAAAGCGGAGACCTAGATAGAACCCTATCGTATAATGGCGTTCTTTCACCGGTGAATATTGTTCATTTGGCGTCTTCTATTCCTGGAGAAATTATGGATGTTCCTGTTCAAGTGGGTGACTCTGTAAATGAAAACGACGTGCTATATAAGCTAGACAAGGAAAGTGTAGAGCGTTCTTTAAGAAATGCTCAGTTGTCTTTGCAAGCGGCACAGCATCAGGTTGAGTCTATGAAAGAACAAAATGACTTGGCTGTGAAATCATATGAGCGTATGAAGGCACTATACGAAAATCCAAATGGGGCTGCGGTTTCCAAATCCCAACTGGAACAAGCTGAACTTCAAGCCAGTACGGCTGGTCTTGAATCGGCGAAAGTGCAATTGTCACAGGCTAAGATTGCCCTTGAACAAGCTAGGGACCAAATGAATGACGCTGACATGAAAGCACCTATCAGTGGTGTGGTTTCGGTACTGAACATTCAAGCAGGTCAGTCCATTGGTGCAGGACAACATGTTGCTGATGTTATCAATATGGATAAGGTCTATGTGGATATTCAAGTGGCAGAAAACGTTATTGGAAATTTGAAAAAAGGTGAGAAGATTCAAGGTCTTGTACCAGCAGTTTCTTCTGAACTTATCGAAGGCACTATTGACTGGGTCAGCCCTGCAGCAGACCTTCAGACAAGGTTATTTCCTGTACGCGTTGTATTTGATAACCCAGATCACCTGGTAAAGCCAGGGATGTTTGTTGATGTAAAACTCAATATTTCGGAGGCTTCACAAGCCATAGTCGTACCATCAACAGCTATACTGGATAGGACAGATGGAAAAGTTGTGTATGTGAGTGAAAATGGTGTTGCAAAGCTTCAATATGTGGAAACCGGTTTTGACAATGGTGAGTACACTGTCATTAATAGTGGACTTGAGCCTGGAGACGAACTGGTTATAGAGGGACAGCAGTTTATTGAAGATGGAACGCCTCTAAATATTAACGGGGGTGAGTGATCTTGGATATTTCAAAAGTATCTGTAAAAAGACCAATTACCGTTATTATGGTGACCCTGATCATAGTTATTATGGGCGGGGTATCATTAAGCATGCTGGCAGTGGATCTTTTTCCAAGTATTGAACTACCTGTAGCGCTTGTTGTAACACAGTTTGAAGGTGCAGGTCCTAAGGAAGTAGAAAAAATGATTGGCAAGCCTATTGAAGACAGCTTGGCAACATTAGAAGGCTTGGAACGCATTACAACCAATGCGTTAAATGGGTCAGCCATAACTGTACTTGAGTTTGATTTTGGAACAGATATGGATATGAAAGCCATAGATATAAGGGAAAGTGTGGACCGAATCAAAGGCTTTCTCCCAGAAGATGCCAACGAGCCCATGGTCCTTAAACTGGACATAAACGCTATGCCAATTATGAGTTTGACCCTTAGTGGTGAAAAAAGTATAAGCGAGTTGGAACAAATCGCTGAAGACGTTGTGTCTCCAAAGCTTGAAAGAATAGGTGGCGTTGCGTCGGTTTCGGTCACAGGTGGGGAAGAACAGGAAGTTCTCATTAATGTTTCTGAGGAAGTTTTATCAGGATACGGTTTAACAGCAGGGCAACTTGCGCAAGTTATTGGCTCTGAAAACTTCAATACCCCTCTTGGCAATATGAATAAGGGGGCCCTAGAACTGAATATAAGACAGGTTGGCGAATTTGAGTCAGTTCAGGAAATTCAGTCTCTAGTCGTTTCTCTGCCTCGAGGTGGACAGGCGCGACTGGAAGAAATTGCAGATGTGCGCTTAACACCTAAAGAAGCAAATGGCATGGTTCATCGTGATGGGGAAAGAACTATTAATATTTCTATCCAGAAGTCATCAGATGCCAACACTGTTGAAGTGGCACGTGAACTGCGTAAAGAGATAAAGAGCATACAAAATGAACTTCAGGGGTCAGATTTAGAAATATTCAGCGACACAGCAACCAATGTGGAAAACGCCATTGATAATGTTGTACAGTCAGCCCTTTTAGGGGGGCTGTTGGCCGTCGTTATTCTATATATGTTCCTGCGTCATTTTAAATCGACCATAGTTATTGGTCTGTCTATTCCAATTTCAGTAATAGCAACATTTATTCTGATTTACTACAATGGCATCACCTTAAACATGATGACTCTAGGGGGGCTGACCCTTGGTGTGGGCATGCTTGTTGATAATTCCATTGTTGTGCTTGAAAACATATTCAGGTATAGAACAGAAGGGGTCGAAGCCAAAACAGCTTCAATCAGAGGGGCAAACGAGGTTCGAAATGCCATATTTGCTTCGACATTGACAACAATAGTTGTTTTCTTGCCACTCACCTTTGTTGAGGGCATGGTCAGCATACTCTTTAGAGATTTTAGTTTGACAGTTGTTATGTCTCTTCTGGCATCTCTTTTTATAGCCTTAACACTCGTGCCTATGCTATCATCAAAACTTCTGGCCACAAACACAAGTGTTCTTAAAACCGGTGAAAAAAAGGCAGGTATCTTTAGGGCAGTTGAAAAGAAGTATAAGAAACTCCTTGAGTTTTCAATGAATCATAGAAAAACAATTGTTGGTGCAACCCTGGCTATATTCATAGTGAGTATGGGGCTTATTGGCGTGGTTGGTGCGGAGTTCTTCCCATCGCAAGATGCAGGACAAATCACGGTGTCTATTAAGCTGCCAGAAGGAAGTGCTTTAGAAAAAACGCAACTTTACGTTGACAATATTGAGGCGTCTATATTAAATGAAGTTGGACAGGATGTCCATTCGATTTTATCAAGCACAGGCTTTGGTGATCGTATGAGTTCTATTACTGGAACAACGTCTTCAAATAGTGCGACCATAAACATTGAACTCATTTCCCTCGAGGACAGGGAACGTACGGATAGAGAAATTGCTGATATTATTCGTACACAGCTGAATCAAGTCTCTGGTGCTGAAATACAGGTAACCAATGAAGGGGGCATGATGGCTGGTGGATCAATGATTGATGTGCAAATAAAAGGCGAAAACATGGACACCCTACGTGCCATCTCTGAAGATTTGGTAGAAGAAATAAAAATGGTTGAGGGAGCAAGAGAGATTGAAAGTTCCCTTGAAGACGGACTGCCTGAAGTTCAACTAAAGATTAATCGTGAGAAGGCAGGCCAGTACGGTCTTACAAGTGGTGCAGTTTCCAGTATGGTTAAGGGCCGAATTGAAGGGATCACAGCTTCTCGAATCAAACTCAATGAAGAGGAAATTGATATTGTTATTAAGAGTAAGCTAGAAGAAGGACGTCAGTTCGAAAGTCTGCAGGACACAGCCCTAATCAGTCCGCTCGGGGTTTCTGTGCCTCTGAGTCAAGTTGCAGAAATCAATGTGGAGCAAGGGCCTAGTGCCATTACAAGAGTCAATCAAGAACGGTATGTAAGTATTACTGGCGATGTCTTTGGTCGAGACTTATCAGCGGTAAATAGGGACATTGTGTCTGTTTTAGAAAATTATAATATGCCAGCAGGTTATAGCTATGATATTGGCGGTCAAGCAGAAGAAATGCAAGAATCCTTTACCAGCTTGATACTCGCTTTGTTGCTATCAGTTGTGCTGGTTTACATGATTATTGCATCACAGTTCGAGTCTTTGGTTCAGCCTTTTGTTATCATGTTCTCTGTGCCGCTTGCCATGTCAGGTGGATTGATTGGTCTCGCTGTGACTGGAACACCTATGAGTGTACCGGCAATGATTGGTATGATCATGTTGGCGGGGATTGTTGTAAACAACGCGATTGTACTTGTGGATGCCATCAACCTGCGTCGTGAAAGAGGCGAAAGCAGGCTGGAAGCTATCATGTCAGCTGGTCCAATTAGACTGCGACCAATCCTAATGACAACAATGACAACAGTTTTAGGCCTGGTTCCTATGGCTATGGCTCTCGGAGAGGGTTCAGAATCTATGGCACCTATGGCTCGGTTTGTTGTTGGTGGTCTTCTTCTATCAACCTTATTAACCTTAGTTTTCATACCAGTTCTATATACGATTGCAGATGATTTGGTTAATAAAGTTTCAAGAGCGAGAAAGAAAAAAGAAAACAAATCACCTCAAGCTGTTGTGGAAGTATAAAAAAGGCGTTTTAAAAAACTGCTGACATGTTTATTTAAAATCCTAGAAATTTGCATAAAGAAAAGCCTTGGCGATATGAATATACCGCCAAGGCTTTTGTTGTTTTTAAAGTTCATTCTTGTTGAGTAGATCATCTAAAGCTTCTTCAAATAGAACCGTTAAACGTTCTTCATCAACACTGTAATAGACACGATTGAACTCGCCAGAGGTCTCTCTGATAATGCCCATACCAAGTAGTTTGTTAATGTGGTATGACATTGTGCCCTTAGCTAGATTAAAGTACTCAGCAAGTTCCTTGCTGTACCATCTTTTCTTTCCAATTAAGCGGAGGATTTCAATACGCTTTGGATCAGAAAGGGCTTTGAGTAGATCTTCTGTGTTCTTTTTGCGCTCTTGCTCATTGAATCGGTTTTCAAGAGCGAAGCCGTAAATGAAAATATTGCCAGATTCATTAATGGCATGGGCATCAAGCTCATAGAAATAACTGATGTATGCCATACCTTCTGACATGTTTTCTGGGATTTGGCCACTGCTCTTAAAGAGTGCCCCCAGATAGGCTTCAAGATCGTCATTCACATAGTCCATGTGGTGACTCTTAACTTCTTCAAGATGGAGCATAACGGCATTTTCGATATACTGGAAAAAGTCATTGTAGTATGTTTCAAATAAAATATCCAGCCTTTGTTTTGTCAGCTCGGGATATTTGAAGAAATGGTAGTACATTTGTGCCTCTTCATCGAGACTGGCATCATCTGTGATAGGCAGATGACCCAAGTGGATAAGCAGGCCCTGGTAACTAATATGCTTAATTTCATCCAGTGACAGGTGAAGGGCTTTGGCCGCAATATCAATAATATCCTGCGGTGTCAGACCCTTGAAATACTCCACAAAAGCTTGAGGTGATTGAATATCATTTTCATGGATGTGTCTTATGGAAATACGTTCGATGCCGCGGTAAGCTATGAAAAAATTGTCGATTTCATTGCGGACGATTCGAGGGAGCTTTTGCTCTATCTGGCCCATGTAAGACTCGATATACGTGTCTAGTTGATAGCGCTTTTGCTCCGAGCTCAGCTCATATTGTGCTCTTCTGGCGTAACGAGCCATAGATGCGAGCATTTCTATAGCTGAATTAGTTTTTAACCCAAACATTTTAAAACCCCTTTTGCTATGATTTTGAACCTGAACCTTGAAAGTTCAAGTAACATACAAGCTAATTATAACAAAAAAATCAAACGTGCAATAAGAAATTCCTACGTATAAACATACGTAGGAATTCTAAACTAATCTTGATTAAGTTGGTGTAGGCTTGTTATTTAAAACTGTCTAGGATAGTATGAATATCCATTGGGGTTCTGTTTCGCTTAGCTAAAGGTTTAAAATCCTTCAAATGATCAACCCGTTCTAAATAAGTTGGCTGATCATTCTTGTATATAACACCAACAGGTATGCCATCATCGCCCCATTCCAGAGCCTTGGCAAATGCGGTTTGCATGTTTGTTGGATCATAATCTTCAGGGAGTTGATAAATGCGGTCCTTATACCATTTGTAGGTATTAACTTTATTGAACGTCACGCAAGGTTGCATGATGTCAATAAGGGCATACCCCTTATGGTCCATAGCTTGTTTAATGATTTCTTTAAGGTGGTCTTGATCACCAGAGAAAGCTCTTGCTACAAAACTTGCACCTATGGAAACAGCCATAGCCACGGGATTGAGTGGGTTAAGACGCACGCCACGTACTTGCAGTGTGGTTTTTTGCCCCTTAGCTGTGGTAGGTGATGCCTGACCCTTTGTAAGGCCATACACCTGGTTGTCATGCACCATATGGACAATGTCTAAGTTGCGTCTAATGTTGTGGATAAAGTGGTTTCCGCCTTCACCGTAAGCATCACCGTCACCTGTTGAAAGAAAAATCTTCAGGTCAGGATTGGCCACATAGGCTCCAAAGGCGAGGGGAAGCCCTCGACCGTGCAAGCCATTTAGACCATTGGCCTTAATATAGTGAGGCATTTTAGCAGCCTGTCCAATCCCCGATACCAAAAGAACATCTTCAGGGTTTAAATCCATATCATTCAGAGCGTCTTTGATTGCATTTTGAATACCGAAGTTTCCGCAACCCGGGCACCAAGTGTTTTCAACGTTATTGTCAAATCTATTTTTAGTTTTTTTGTCATTTCCACCATTGATTTCGATTTGAGTCATTTAGATCAACTCCTTCACTTGGTCAGCCACTTCTCTGAAATTAAGCTGTCGACCATCAAATTTCAGTATACTTTCATCCATGTCAATACCTGTCTCCATACGAATGAGACGAGCCAACTGACCTGTATAGTTCATTTCTACATTGATTAATTTCTTCGCAGTTGTTGCATAGGACCGAAGTTTCTTCTCAGGAAGCGGGAAGAGGTCACCAAATACAAGGGCACCTACTCTGTGGCCTTCCTTGTTTAGAAGGTCAACGGCATCTTTTAGAGCCCCTTTCATGGAACCCCATCCGATTAAAATGGTTTCAGCAGAACTTGGACCAAAGTAATCTGGTTCTTGAAGTTCTTTTTTGAGCAATTCCATTTTCTTCATTCTTCTATGCATCATGTCTGTACGAAGTTTGGCATCTTCTGTAATGTGACCAACTTCATCATGTTCGTGACTGTCTACAAAGGTCAGTGTTGAGCCACTCTGACCTGGCAACATTCGTGGTGTCAATGATGCACTGAGGTCATAGATTTTATAAAGGTCATTAAGATCCTTTTTATCATCTATGAGAGTGTTGATTTGAAGACTATTCAGATCAGGCTCAACAAATGTTTGAGCCATGTCAGCCAAGTACTGGTCACTTAAAAGAATCACTGGAAGTCGATATGTTTCAGCGATGTTTAGGGCACGGGCTGACTGATAAAAAGCGTCTTCAACGTCTTTTACAGAAATAATCATTCTTGGCATTTCCCCTTGGGGGGCAGTAAGAACAAAACTTAAGTCACTTTGTTCAGTTCTTGTAGGTAGACCGGTACCTGGTCCAGGTCGCTGGACGTCTACAGCCACTATTGGAACTTCACCAATACCTGCAAAGCCTAGTGCTTCAACCATTAGGGCCAGACCGCCACCAGAAGATCCTGTCATAGAACGTGCACCAGTGGCTGAGGCACCGATTACAGTATTCATTGCAGCAATTTCATCTTCTGCCTGTTCAACCAATATGCCTGCTTTAGCTTCATACTGGCTAAGTGTAGTCATAACGCCAGTGGATGGAGCCATAGGGTAGGCGCAGTAGAAATCTAGTCCGCCAGCCAGTGCTCCAAGTGCAATGGCTTGGTTGCCTGACATGTATAAAGATTCTGATTTTTCGGCCTCTATTGGTTCAAAGATTTTCTTTGATGCATTAAAGGCTTCTAGGGCTGTGTCATAGTTCTTTTTACGCATTTCTTCTGGCCATTTTGGAATGCTGATTTTTTCAAGTTCTTTTTCATTAAGACCAATGGCTTTCACAATAGCACCAACGGCTATAGATGAAATACCTCTTGGATTTTTATTGTTGGCTCCAATTTCTTTAATAGGGACACGGATAACATTTTTAACATTTGTTTCTACATTTGTATCACAAATTAAATATCCATTCTCATGAAGTTTGGAACTGTGTAAGTTTACGGCTTCTTGATTCAAAGCAACAATCAGGTCGATCTTGGGATCGTGACTTGATATGGGTTCGTTGCCAAAACGTACTTGTGTAAAATTGGCGCCACCACGGACTCTTGACATATAGTCCTTCATTGTGTGAATGTGGTATCCCTGGTCTCTTAGTATTCTTACTAGAAAGTAGGAAAGCGTGTTAATGCCATGACCGGCTGTGCCGCCAATGAGTAAATTCTTGATCATTTTTATCACCTCGTTGATAACGATTCTCATTTGATTGATTATAGTATACCAAAATAGTGTATGTTTACAAGACCTATTATGAAAAAATCACTAATTATTACTTAACAAACTGTAATAAATACAAAGTTAAAACGATTATATTTGCATACATTCAATAAAAATGGCTCCTTGGTATATATAACCAAATGACTGGATGTTAAACCGTAGCTTGTCAAGTTGCCAGACTTAATTTAAAATCTAAGTGATGGTGTAATTCTTATAGAGACAGATAAAAAAAGCCTTATTTGAATTTGGCAGAATGGTGTGATGAAATGACAAGAAAAAGAATTAATAGCATGATGCTGTGTTTAATCGGTGTTCTTGCCCTTTCGGGATGTGGAGCCTTGAGTTCTGAACCGGCTTCAGAATCAAATCAGGTGATAGAAGACAGCGGCGGAACCATGATCGCAGATCTGATAGACTTAAGCGATCGTCTTCAATTTCCAGAATACGAAGAAGCAAGTGGCCTCTTATTTAGTGACACAGGGTTTATTGAAACCATGTCAAAGGCGACAGACAATTACTATTTGTTTAATCCTGTGGCCAACGAACGTTATGCGAAATCAGGCATGTTGTCTGAATGGACCACTAAAGAAAAAGACAAGCTGATAAAACTCACAATGGAGTTTGAAAACCAATTTGAAAACTATGGCATTGAGTTTGAAAATGGTATCAATCTAATTAAAATCGCATCAGGATCAAGATTGCCAATGGTCTTTATATCAGAAGACAATATTATTTTAAGTCAGGAAGCTGTTGACCTGCATAAGGATGTTTTAAAAGAGGAAATGGTGCAGGTTTACTTCAAATTATACTTAGGACAGAACAGGGCCATGCTAGAAAGTTTGAGTGCACAGCTTGGATTTTTACCTGTTGAGGGCGTAAGGTTGGATGAATCCTTAGTGGATCATATTGTTATTCGACCAGGAATATACCAGCCCTTTAAATTTACAGCAAGCAGGTCAGATATTGACCCTTCACCGGAATACACCTGGGTTCCAATTTCCTTTATCAATCCAGAGACAAAACTTGTGGAGGATTACATGCTGGCAGTCAACATCACAACGAATGGTGAAGCCAGTATAAGAACTATTAAGACAACCAACCCTTATTTATCGCAAATAGGAGCCATGAACAAGTATATGGCCATGCCCCTATCAAAGTTAAAGGATGTCCATATTAACTTAGGGGAAATCCCAGACACTTATACGCACCCAGAAGATATACTGGCTCTTAATTTCATGTATTTGGTTCTTGAAAGACCTGTCACAGGGACTGGAACCATTGAAAAACTAAAGACGAAGTTAGAATCCTAATCTGATAAAAATTCTCTGAGCGTTGATTTAACTAAAAAAACAGTACAAGCGCCCCGTCTGTGAAATTAAATTATTTTGCTACGGGGTTTTTATTTTTCTTCCAGGGGTAAGTGATTAATGGGAGGGATACTATGTTTGATCTTTATATTGACATTGAGTCCGGTGCAGATGTCACTGAAATTATAAATGGAGTTGTAAGTTCAGGTTTGGTACAAGTGGATGAATTGGTGGAGTCTCTAAACAAGAGGTTTTACGGTATTGCCCAGTTTTATTATCAAAGCAAGGAACAAGATGGCTGCAAATCAACAATGATCTATATAAATGGTCAGACGCACTCGAGTGATCTTTCAAGCATAAGTTCACATGCTTATAAATCAGGACCTGTGTTCAAAGACCAAGTTTTATACGATGACCAAAAGAGGGGGGACCAGTCTCCTATTCGTTTTACAGGAAATTCAAGGGTTGACGACGTCAGGAGTCTGAACACAGCCCTTGGAATCAACGCAGCAGAACTGGAAAACCTATCGGCAAGATGGCCAGCAAAAGTACAGCTGGTGGGGGCTGCCTTGTATTCAGTTCTTAAAAGTTTTCAACTGGGAGATGTTTATGTCATTGACAAGGTTAAATTATCTAACGGAATCACCTATAGTGTTGAGGACGCCTGGAGACAGAAACAATACTTAAAACCATATGAATCAGCTGCGCTTGGTGCGGTCTTAGCCAATGGAAATGTCTTAAATAGGGATGATTTCAAAAAAGTAATAAACAGTCAAAGGTCAAGCCATTCAAATATGTCTGTTCACAGATTCAAGAACGTTTACGTTGTTGAACATAAAGATGACCTTTACAAAACAGGAATGAATCGCTATAATGAGTACCGTAATAACCTAACTAAATAATCAATCGTTTGAAAAGTGGGGAGCCCGGAAACGGGCTGAGATAGAAATGTGTATTTCTGACCCAATGAACCTGTATGGATAATGCCTGCGTAGGGAGCTCTTTTCATGTTAATCGCAAATATATTTGTGACTATCGTGCATACTCTATTGGGTGTGCATTTTTTATTGCAAAAATGCACAGCGGTTATGAATCACCCCGGCACATCCCAGGCTCATATTGTTGAGGAGGATGGAAAATGTATAAAACACAAATGCAAGCGGCTCGTAAAGGGATCATTACTGAGGAAATGAAGATTGTTGCCAAGAAGGAAAACATTGCAGTTGAATACCTTCGTGAGAAAATGGCTGAAGGCAAAATTATAATCCCAGCCAACAAAAATCATAAAAACATTGATCCACAAGCAGTTGGAGAAGGTCTAAGAACTAAAATTAATGTTAATCTGGGCATCTCGAAGGACTGTAAGAGCTTTGAAGTGGAAATGGAAAAAGTTGAAACAGCACTAAACATGGGTGTTGAAGCTATCATGGACTTAAGTTCATATGGTAAGACAAGAGAGTTTAGACAACTCTTAATTGAAAAATCACCAGCTATGATCGGAACAGTTCCAGTCTATGATGCCATAGGTTTTTATGACAAAGAGTTGTCTGACATCACTTCAAAAGAGTTCCTGGATGTTGTTAGAAGACATGCTGAAGATGGTGTGGACTTTGTTACCATCCATGCAGGGATCAACAGGGACACTATGGAGGTCTTTAAACGTAATCCACGTCTAAATCACATTGTTTCAAGAGGGGGATCACTCTCATATGCATGGATGGAGTTAACAGGCAACGAGAATCCATTCTATGAGTACTACGATGAACTCCTTGACATCTGTGCTGAGCATGATGTAACGCTGTCTCTAGGGGATGCATGTCGCCCAGGGAGTATTCATGACGCAACAGATGCCAGTCAAATCAAAGAACTCATGGTTCTTGGAGAATTGACTAAGCGAGCTTGGGAAAAAGATGTACAAGTTATGATTGAAGGACCGGGTCACATGGCTCTTAATGAAATAGAAGCCAATATGCTTCTTGAAAAGAAACTTTGCCACGGCGCACCATTTTATGTTCTTGGACCGATTGTAACAGATGTTGCTCCTGGATATGATCATATAACTAGTGCCATCGGCGGTGCACTGGCTGCAAGTCACGGCGCTGATTTCCTTTGCTATGTTACACCAGCTGAACACCTTCGCCTACCAAATCTTGATGACATGAAAGAAGGCATTGTGGCTGCAAAAATTGCTGCCCATGCTGGCGATATTGCCAAGGGTGTACCAGGTGCAAGAGATTGGGACAATAAGATGAGTGCTGCTAGACAAAAACTTGACTGGGAGGGCATGTTTGAACTGGCTCTTGAACCTGAAAAACCAAGACGATACAGAAAAGAATCAACACCAGAACATGAGGACACATGTACAATGTGCGGAAAAATGTGTTCAATGAGAAATATGAATAAAGTCATGGAAGGTCAAGATCTAAATATTTTAAGAGAAGACAAAGTTACAGAAGACACAGTTTAGGCGTGTCTTATGGAGAAGCTTTCAGAAAGAGGTGTGCCATGCACTTGCACACCTCAGACTATAGATTCGCCTGAGCTTAAAGAAGCCTGCGGTGTGTTTGCGTGTTCACTTGAAAGCCCTATGGGGCTTAGTCCTTATCTTGAAAAGGGCTTGAAAGCCTTGCAGCACAGAGGAGAAGATGGAAGTGGGCTTGTCTATTTAAATTCTAATAACAAGCTGACTGTCCATAAGACCACTGGGCTTGTTCAAGATTTATTTCAGCCCCTGGAAAAAGATAATATGACGAGTCATTTGTCCCTTGGACATGTACGTTATGGCACCAGTGGGAAAGACAAAGAAGACTTGGTTCAACCATTGGTAAAAAAGGAGTCCAATCTGGCGATTGCATTTAACGGCCAGGTCGAAACAAGGGGATATAAAAGTGATACAGCGCGACTTCTTGACCTCTTTGCCACCTTTTTAGAAGCCTTTAATAGTTCTCAAGATAAAAATGTCAAAGAACAGCTGATTGAAAAATTAACAAGGGCTTCGAGTCAAGAAGCATTTTCTGTTGTTGCCCTGCATGATGATTTCCTATATGCCTATAGGGACGAGAATGGAACGCGTCCGCTATTTATGGCAGATGTTGATATCGATGGACAAAAGGGGATTGCCCTTGCATCGGAGACCTGTGCCTTTAATCAGTTTGAAGTGTCGTCTATAAGTGAAATAAGCCCTGGAGGGCTTGTTATACTTAAAAGTGGAAAAGTGGTATTCGACCATGCCCCTCAAAAGAACAAAAAGCTGTTTTGTGCCTTTGAAGCCTTGTACTTTAGCCGGGAGGATTCACTTTATTGTCAAGGAAAGTCCTACTATGATATAAGAAAAGAAATTGGCTGTGCCCTTGCTCGTACCGACAACCATGACGGACTGCCAAAGATTGATCTTGTTATTGGTGTTCCGCAGTCGGGAATGCCGGCCGCTTTAGGTTACGCGAGGCAGCTGGGTGTGCATCTGGAGTTTGGTCTTATTAAAAGCCGTTATCAGGGACGAAGTTTTATCCAGCCAAGTGAGGATCAAAGAAAACGTGTTTTAGAAGAAAAACTCCAAGTGCAAGCATCTGTTATTAGTGGGAAGCATGTCCTTGTGGTGGATGATACCCTTGTGCGGGGACACACTATGAAACATATAGTTAGAATGCTGAGACGGGCAGGGGCTAAAAGTGTTCATGTAAGAATTGGAGCCCCGAAAATTGTATCACCCTGTTCCAAAGGTGTGGATACAGGACGGGAAACCAGACTGCCTGCTTCAGATTTTAGCGAGTCGGGCCTGAGGAAACATATAGGGGCAGACAGCCTTGAATTTTTAAGGCTTGAAATGCTCGAAAGCGTTGTTGGAAAGAGTATATGCAGGGCATGTTTTTTAAAAGCATGACTATAAATCTGCCCTGAATAACTTCGTTATACTTGCCGGCACTTGGGCTTTGATGAGCCAACTTCACAATTTTATAAATTAGATGTTTGCAAAATAAAAAATGCGACACAAGTACTGGAGGTTTTTCTCCATGACCTTGTGTCGCTTTTAATTATTTTTTCTTTTTTCTTTCATTCATATATTCTGTGGCTTTTTTATGAATAAACTTGGATGTTTTATGGGCACCTTGAGCCCCTTTTTTTAGAACATAACCGGCCAGTTTGGCCTTGTATATAGCACTTTTGGCTTCGTGGATGGCAATGGGCTTTAAAAGCTCAGCGATTTCATCCTTCATGGACTCAGAAGTCTTTGTGTCTTCTTCCAGTCCCTTGTCTACAATGTTGTTCACAGTCTCACTTGGCTGGGAATGATCTTGTTTTTCTGCCGTATCATTCTTTTCGCGATTAGACATGCTTTCACCACCTTTGAGACCTTATCATACAACAAAAGTATGATAAAATCATTATAAGATGATTAAAACTTTCATAAGAGGACTCTTAAGATTTTCAATGGTCCCAGTAGGGTATAAATGATTTAGTCATTAAGGAGGCACACTATGGACAATAAACTTGGACGCGCAGCTTATTTAACCATTGGCACAACGAATGTGGACACATCTATGGGCCTTTATGAAAAGCTGGGTTTTAAAAGAGAAAATGAAGGCAGTGCACCTGTTCGGTGGACAGAAATATGTGATGGATCACTACATATTATATTAGTGGAAGGCAAAGATGAGTATCTTGGATTAACTTATGTTTCAGATGATATAGATTCTGGGATTGAGACTCTGAAGGCGGCTGGTCTGAGACCAGTCATGACGGTGGGCACAGAAGAAGCGCCGAGACAGGTAATAGCTCAAATTAGGCCTGGTGTGCTGGTGAGCATAAATCAATCAAGACCAGATGTGGACTATAATTATGTCAGCAAGACCCTTATGGATATTGATTTTACGAACCTGACCCCGGAGAATTTTCCAAACAGTCAATGCGGTATTTTTGGCGAGCTTGCCTTAAACATCAACCAACTAGACGCGGAGATTGCCTTCTGGGAGAAAATCGGGTTTTCTGTTGGAGAAAAAAACACCATGCCTTATCCATGGGCGATCGTGAGTGATGGACTTTTTATTATAGGTCTGCATGAGACTGATGAGTTTGACCAGCCGGCTCTGACTTATTTTGACCTAAATATGGATGAAAAAATAAAAAATTTACAAGAAACCGGAGTGGAGTTTGCTAGTATAGACAATGACAACTCTGGAACCATAAACACGCCAGAAGGCCAAAGATTTTTTCTTTTTCCCCTTGGACAGTGAGAAATAGGTCTTTCTATAGGGCCGTCTGTCATGGTAGAATTTTGATATATTCATAGATTATCGCTTGCAGAATAGATGGTGCAGGCAGACACTCAAATAGAAAATGGAGGGTGACCGAATGGACCGAATTCAACTTCTTCAGCGTGCTGTGGAATACGAACGCGAAGGGTATGACTACTATATGAGGCAATCAAAAATGCTTCATGATGAGCAAATTTGCAATGTCTTTAAAGTTGTAGCACAAGAGGAACTTAAACATATAGACTGGCTTAAAGCAATTATTTCTGACCAACTGGAGGCCACTGAGAAAGTCGCATTTTTGGTTTCAGCCCAACCCCTTAGAGATGTTAAGATAGACTGGGACTCAATAAAGCGTATTGGCCTTTCTGATGTCAACAACGTCTATGACCATGCTATAAAGCTGGAGTCTGATGCCATAGACTTTTACAAGAGTTTTAAGGGACAAGTGAAGCCAGAGGCAGAAAAACTACTTGATACCATTATTGCATGGGAAGAATCTCATTTGGAGCTTTTTAAGAGATTAAAAGAAAATGGAAATTCAGCTGTATAAATAAAACACTCTGCTGGTTGCCAAGGAAATGGCATTGTCCAGTGGAGTTTTTTTATTCTCGAAACTAAGTATTGAAATTTATTATGAGACAAGTAAGAAATTGTGGGTATCCTTATGATATTTTACAAGTGATTTCAAAGAGACTGTTAAAGACTGTATGGTTAAAAAGGGAGGCAAAATGTATCAATTTATAAGATTTTTGGGGTGGCTTATCGTAATTCTATATCTACTGTCAGTTGACAGATACTACTTGCGCTTGGGACCCTTCCAAAGGAATGAATCTCTAAAAACGATACGCCTGTTTTTAGTTAAGCGACACAAGATATTTGGTATATGCGCTTTTGTCATAGGCCTAATTCATGGATTTCTTGCATTCACAAGAATTAGCCCTTCACTGACTGGAAGTCTGACCCTCTTTCTTATGATAACAACTGTTGCCATAGGCATTGGCCTTCATTATAAGAAAATAAAATTGAGCGGCATGAAAACACACAGGACTATATCTATACTTATTGTGGTGGGGATAGTGGTCCATGTGCTTTATCCCTATCTCTTCTTATATTAAGTTAGAATAACTAGCTATTAAGTTAGAACAATCAGCCACACATTCATAATAGTCCACCAAAGGCCTGTGAACATAAAAAAAACCGGCTAGAAGCCGGCTGACTGATCAGCGTTGTTATTCTCAAGTGAATTTATAACCATTTATACATAATCCACGAAAGACACTATGATTCCCTGTAGATCAGTCCATATAAAACTTTTCTGCACTTACAATATATCCATTAAATGGAGAGACTAAACAGGTCGAACATCAAGTTTGCTAAAGACTGTAAGAGGTCTGAAAGCTTTTGTTTTATAGGTGTGTTTTACGTGACTGAATCAGAAATACCATAGGATTTTAACATTCTGTGAACGTTTTGTTAAAACGAAAAAAATGCTACCACATGTGTTGACAAGGCTTTTCGCTGGTGGTATCTTTATTACAGAAAGATATTAGCACTCAAATTTAACGAGTGCTAACAAGAGGAGAAAGGGAGGGTATATGAATATAAATGAACGAAAACTCCTTATTCTCAAAGCCATCATCGACGATTTCATTAATACGGCACAGCCTGTCGGATCGAGAACGCTCGCCAAGAATTATCCCCTCGGGATAAGTTCAGCGACAATTCGAAATGAAATGGCCGATTTAGAGGATTTGGGACTGCTCCAACAACCCCATACATCGGCGGGCCGGATTCCCTCGGGACAAGGCTACAGACTGTATGTGGACAACCTCATGAAACACTCTGCTTTGGGAAGGGCACAGCAAGAAAAAATTAAAAGCTTGCTTTTAAGCAATTTGATTGAACTGGATGATGTTGTCAAACAGGCTGTGAAACTGCTTTCGCAGATCACAGGAATGACAGCTGTCATCTCACTTCCAAAATTCAATTTAAGTAAGCTGGAAAATATTAAACTGGTTAAGATAAACGACCAAAAAGTGCTTCTTATTCTTGTATCAAACAGCGGAGATTTTAAAACAATTCCACTGGGAATTAACAGCTCAAACCAGCAGGTGCTTGATATGATCACGGATGCCATGACAAAACGACTTCATGGACTCACGATCAAAGACATTACACTTAGAACAATAGGTGCAATCAAATCAGACCTGCCGAATTATATAGGATTCATAGACTACCTGATGCCTATTCTAAGAGACACTTTTAGAGACATCGATCAAGTTGAAACCTACGTTGAAGGGATTCATAATGTTCTAAACCTTCCAGAGTTTCAGGAAGTGGGAAGGGCTCAAGAGTTCTTTGACACGATGGAAAGCAGGGAAAAAATCTGCAAAATGCTTGAAAATGGTGAAGCGGAAGGCATTACGGTACGCATTGGACCAGAAATTGGACTTGAGGAACTTTCAGACTGTAGTATGATACGCGCCAGCTACAAGGTTAATAATGTGGTAGCAGGCAGTTTGGCAGTCATTGGACCCATGCGAATGGACTATGGTGCATCAGTGGCTGTTGTCGATTACATTCGTGAAACGTTGTCGGAAATATTCTCAGGTATTAACTTATAGTTGAAGCACATGCTTCATATTTGGTTAGGATGGTGTCACGATTGGAAAAGAAGAAAGATCAGGAAATCCTAGAGGATGAACTGAAGAAAAACGAAGACCTTGAAGAGGAAACTGACAAGGCTGAAACAAAGCAAGCTGAAGAAACTGAAGAAGTTGACGAGCTCACAGCCCTCAAAAAAGAAAATGAATCTTTAAAAGAAGCAAACTTGCGTGTGCAGGCTGAGTTCCAAAACTACAAGAGACGTACTGAAAAAGAGAAATCTGAAATTTATAAGTACGCCAATGAAAAAATAGTTGTAGAACTTCTGGCGGTTATGGACAACCTTGATAGAGCACTTGATTCGATTTCACACAATGCTGAAGATCATCAAAATGTATTAAATGGTGTTGAAATGATCAAGAAGTCCTTCGAAGATTTGCTTGAAAAAGAAGGCGTTCAAGTTATTGAAGCTGTTGATCAACCTTTTGATCCAAACCTGCATCACGCTGTGATGACAGAAGAAAAAGATGGTTGTGATTCGGATGTTGTTATTGAAGAATTCCAAAAGGGCTACAAGCTCGGCGAAAAAGTTGTAAGACCATCTATGGTTAAAGTATCTTGCTAATAGGGCAAAATCATTTAGAATTCGTAAACTTAAATAGAATGAAGGAGGAAATAAACAATGGCTAAAATCATTGGTATTGACTTAGGTACAACAAACTCATGTGTCTCAGTACTAGAAGGTGGAGACTCAACAGTAATCCCAAATAAAGAAGGTAATAGAACGACACCATCGGTTGTTGCATTTGCTAAAAATGGCGAACGTCTAATCGGTGAAACAGCAAAGCGTCAAGCTATTACAAATCCAGATAGAACAATTGCATCAATTAAGCGTGAAATGGGTCATGACTACCACGTGAAAATCGATGATAAAGAGTATTCTCCACAGGAAATTTCAGCAATGGTACTGACAAAGCTAAAAGAAGACGCTGAAGCTTACCTAGGCGAAAAAGTAACAGAAGCGGTTATCACAGTGCCTGCTTACTTTACAGATTCACAGCGTCAAGCAACAAAGGATGCTGGTCGTATTGCAGGTCTTGAGGTAAAGCGTATTATCAATGAGCCAACAGCAGCGGCACTGGCTTACGGTATGGATAAAACAGAATCTCACCAGAAGATTTTTGTATATGACCTTGGTGGCGGTACTTTTGACGTTTCAATTCTAGAAATTGGTGACGGTGTATTTGAAGTTCTTGCGACAAACGGTAACAACCACCTTGGTGGTGATGACTTCGACCAGAAGATCATTGACTGGATGGCAGAAGACTTTGCTAAAGAGCATGGCGTTGATCTACGTGCTGATAAAATGAGTCTACAGCGTCTAAAGGAAGCTGCAGAAAAAGCTAAAAAAGAGCTTTCAACAACAATGTCAACAAACATCAATCTACCGTTTATCACTGCAACATCAGCAGGTCCTCTTCACCTAAACATGGATCTTTCTCGTTCTAAGTTTAACCAAATGACAGAAGACCTGGTTCAAAAGACAGTTGAACCAATGAAAAAGGCTATGGCTGATGCGGGACTTAACCAATCAGACATTGATCAAGTTATCCTAGTTGGTGGTTCTACACGTATTCCAGCTGTACAGGAAGCCGTTAAGAAAATCGCTGGTAAAGATCCACATCAAGGTATTAACCCAGACGAATGTGTTGCTCTTGGTGCAGCTATTCAGGGTGGTGTACTTTCAGGAGATGTTAATGACGTTCTCCTACTAGACGTTACACCTCTATCGCTTGGTATTGAAACACTTGGTTCAGTATTTACAAAGCTGATTGAAAGAAATACTACAATTCCAACGAAGAAGTCACAAATCTTCTCTACTGCAGCGGACAACCAAACAGCGGTTGACATTCATGTTATGCAGGGTGAAAGACAAATGGCTAAGGACAATGTCACTCTAGGACGTTTCCAGCTTGATGGTATTCCTCCAGCACGTCGTGGTGTGCCACAAATCGAAGTAACATTTGATATTGATGCCAACGGTATTGTAAATGTAAAGGCAAAAGATATGGGCACTGGTAAAGAACAACACATTACAATTACAGCATCAACAAACCTTTCAGATGAAGAAATCGAAGCGAAGGTAAAAGAAGCTGAAGAATATGCAGAGCAAGATAAGCTTATTAAGGAAAAGGTTGAAACACACAACCAACTTGACACAATGATTTACGAAACTGAAAAGCAAATCGGCGAAATCGGTGACAAGGCAACGGCTGAAGAAAAAGCCAATGTGGAAGAAAAAATTAAAGAAGCAAAAGAAGCTCTTGAAAAGGATGAACTGGAAATCATGAAGTCTGCTCTAGAAGCGCTTCAAGAAGCATTCCAGCCAATCGCTCAAAAAATGTATGCTGAAGCACAAGCTCAGCAACAAGCTCAAGGCGCAGGCCCTGAAGCTGGAGCAGGTGCAGCAGACGATGTGGTTGATGCAGACTACGAAGTGGTTGACTAATCAGGCGAATCAAAACTATAAAATATTACGCTAATATTTGTGGGCATCTAAGAATTTAGATGCCTTCAAAGCGTAAAGGATTTATGTATTCACATATTATTTACCCAATTCTAATTTGGTTCCAAGATAAGCTATGGTATAATGTTGACCAGTTGAAATGCATAATCCCGTGAGGAAAGGCGGTATAACCTTTGAGTGATAAACAAGATTACTATGAGTTGCTCGGTGTGGATAGGAATGCTGATGAGACTGAGCTGAAGCGTGCTTATCGAAAAATGGCAATGAAATACCATCCAGACCGCAACCCGGACGATAAAGAAGCAGAACAGAAGTTTAAAGAAGTCAATGAAGCCTATGAAGTCCTAAGTGATAAAGAAAAAAGAAATCTTTATGACCAATTTGGACATGCAGGTGTCAACCAAAATATGGGTGGCGGCGGATATGGCGGCGCTGGCTTTGGCGGATTTGAAGACATCATTAATGAGATGTTCGGTGGTGGCTTTGGTGGCTTTGGCGGTGGATCTTCACGTCGTCAAGGACCGCGAAAAGGCAAAGATATTCGTGTGGATATAACTTTGACTTTTGAGCAAGCTGCATTTGGTAAAAAGCAAACCATTGAATTCTATAGAACAGAAGAATGTCCAACGTGTCATGGTGATGGTGCAGAACCGGGCACTGATGTTCATACATGTTCAAAATGTAACGGCAGTGGTGAAATGCGTGTGGCTCAACGTTCCCTATTTGGTGAGACAATTAGTGTGCGCGCCTGTGATGCATGTCATGGTCGTGGGAAAACTTTTGACCAGCCATGTCATACATGTAAGGGCAAGGGACGCGTCAAGAAGAAAAAGACCATTGAAGTGGACATTCCAGCAGGTGTATTCAATGGGGCTCAAATGAGTCTTCGTGCTGAAGGTGACTTGGGACACAAGGGCGGACCACGTGGTGATGTCATGGTTGTTATACGAGTGCAGTCTCACGAGTCATTCCAAAGAGATGGCAATGACATCTTCTTAGAAATGCCAATTAGCTACTCACAAGCTGTTCTTGGAGCGGAAGTAGATGTTCCAACCCTAGATGGCAAGGTTCAGTTTAAGATTCCACCAGGGACACCAAGTGGTAAGCAGTTCAGATTAAAGGGCAAGGGTGTTCCAGTTCTAAACGGATACGGACGTGGTGACCAGTATGTGAGAGTTTTTGTTGAAGTGCCTAAGAACCTAAATGGCAAGCAAAAATCGGCTCTTAAAGCCTTTGCTGAAGCTATGGGTGAAACAGGCTACAAAACAGTGGCAGATGATGCAAAAATAAATGCAGACACTCGAGAAGAAACAAGGGAAGAAAAAGGTTTCTTTGGCAAGGTGAAAGATGCATTTAGTGTGGATTAATAAAATATTGTTTCAAGTGGATTAGATCTCTTGAAAACTAGAACGGGAATGTTAGTACATTCCCGTTTTTTTTATGTCCGTCTTTTATGATATTAAAATTTAATAAAGGTTTTGCAAATTTGATTGGGGATAAAGTGAAATTATGGTAGAATAAATCGACTTATCAGAAAACTCAAAATATTATAGACTTACGGGAGAAAAGGGGAGAGTTGAAATGATTTTTACAGTTCAGGTGAAGAGTGAAGGTATCGTTATCAGGTGGACATCATAGAGCATTCGAAATGCTGTAACAGTGAAAACACTCACTTGCACAGCATTTTAAATTGTCCTGAATAATTCACTGTTGACGTTTGGTTTTTATTTAAACTGACATTTGAGGTGACTAAAATGTATAGAGTGTATCAGAACATAATAGAAAAAGCCACTATGGATCAAAATGATTTTCATGGTGTTGTAACAATTGCCGATCTAGGGAATGATCGTGCTGAATATGCCAATGGACTGGCTGAACGGGTTTTTGAAGTCCCGATTAATACGGATACGCGGTTTGGAATTGCCTCTGGCACCAAGGGGTTTACAGCCATTAGGATCCTGCAACTTATTGAAGAAGGGCGGATTCAACTGGATACGAAGGTAAATGACATCATACCAGGTGTTTTTAAAAATATTTCTGACAGAGTCACGATAAAACATGTTCTCATGCATACATCAGGTATGCCAGATTACTTCAACGAAGAAGAAATGGATGATTTTTCTGTACTTTGGAAAGACTTTCCCATGTATAATGTTTTGTCTCCAAAAGACTTGCTGCCCTTGTTCTCAGACGGTCAAATGAGGTTTGAGCCAGGTGAAAAATTTGAATATAACAATGGTGGATTTATCGCTCTAGGCTTAATTATCGAAAAGATCACTGGTCAAGCCCTAGACCATAATATTCACAACAACGTGTTTAAACGGGCTGAAATGAAATCAGCGGGGTTTGATAGACTTGACGCCCTTTCTCACAACTCGGCCGGTAGGCTATGTCAAAGATGAAAGCTTAGGTGGATGGAGAAGCAACATTTACTCACTGCCTGTTAAGGGCAATGCTGATGGTGGGGTCTTTGTAAACGCTAAAGACATGGAGGCTTTTTGGTCATCACTTTTGAATTCAAAAATAATACATAGAGACAGTTTCAATTTGCTAAATGAACATCATGTTCATGTGTCTAAAAATATTCACTATTCACTGGGCTTCTGGACAAAGCGAAATGAAGATGCCCTAGAGTGCATATATTTAATGGGGGAAGACCCAGGAGTTTCTTTTATGTCGGTCATGTTCCCGAACACAGGTATCTATTATTCCATATTATCAAATACCGTTGACGGGGTGTGGGATGTACACTTTAACATGTATGATGAAGTGAAAAAACTTATTCGCTAAAGACTAAAAAACTTGTTAAAATCTCGTGAATGAACAATCTATACCAAAAAGGTGTTGATTATAATTCTCAATTGGGTTATTATATCTTCAGGAAGAAACTTCCCAGCCCTTTTGATTTTCGAATCACCTATATCCGTGGGTGGTCCTTAGGGGATCATGGGAAAGTTTGTTAGATGATTATGAAGGAGATATATAAATATGATTAAAGTATGCCCAAATTGTTCAAACGTAGATTATGATGCACTTCAAGAAAAGTTCGGTGAAGATCATGTTGAACTGAATTGTCTAGGCGAATGTGGAATGAATGAAGACCAAAGTTTTGGCTATGTCTTTGATAAATGGGTTATTCATGATGAAGAAGACGCATTTATGGCAGATGTTGAAGCCAGAATGAAAGAAGGCAACTAAAAAAACAAACTGGTTATAGCTTTTTAGCCCCTGGTATCAAGAATATAGACTTGGTCTGGGGGCTTTTTATATGGTCTGGGTTTTAGAAATGAATGCCTAGCCCACATATAAGTTAGCAATGTCTTAATCGAGCGCCTTGCAAAATATCATTCAAGACCCCTCTTTGCACAAGATATAAATATTATAAAATGAAAAATTCTAAATAAGGTATAGTGAGGAAACAAATCTGTAATTTTGCAAGCGCATGGAGTGGTAAATAAAAATTCGACTCTAGTTTAATTTGCTATAATGACAGTGGTCTATTTAATTTATCAAGATTTTACAAGGAGGTTTTATGAGCACACTTCGAGAAGACGCTTTTGAGATTATAGAGAAGGCAATCAATGGGGTTATGCCGGAAAAATCTGTTGAAAAGGCTTTGTATGCAAATAAAGAGCTAATAGATGAAGTGAAAGGAGAGATAGTCTTAATTGCCATTGGAAAAGCAGCCTTTGCCATGGCAAGCAAGGTAGACCAAGTTCTAGGGGATAAAATTACTAAGGGGCTTGTTATAACGAAATATGGTCATCTACAAGAGGGGCTTAATGCTTATAAAAAAATCGAGGCGGGTCACCCTATACTGGATGAGAACTCTAGCAAGGCAGGTGAAGTGGCCACTCGTTACGTAGAAGGCTTGAATGAAGATGACTTGGTGATATTTTTACTCTCAGGTGGCGGGTCCGCTGTGTTTGAAAAGCCGTATAAAAATGTGACCATTCAAGACATAACCATTGTGACAGACCAGCTTCTGGCATCAGGGGCTAGTATTGATGAAATCAATACAGTCAGAAAACACATGTCAGATGTAAAAGGTGGGCGCTTTGCAGGCAAGTGTCCGAAAACTCCAATTTTAGCCATTGCTCTTTCTGATGTGATTGGTGACCGGTTTGATACCATCGCATCTGGTCCCGTTCATCCTGATATGACACGTTCTGAGATGGCGATACAAGTTCTAAATAAGTACAACATTTTCGCATCTGAAGCAGTGCGTGAAGCCATTCAAGACGAGACTCCAAAAGAAATAGAAAATGTGGTGGACTATCTTGCAGGGAGTGTAAAGGATTTATGTGGTCAGGCCGCAGTAAGTGCTCAGGCGCTGGGATACAAACCATTCATTATGACCACATCTCTTGACTGTCAAGCCAAGGAGGCTGGGGCATTTATAGGGTCAATTGCCAGAGATATTGCTTCAGGCACCGGTGAACATTACCCCCAAAAGCCTTGTGCCATAATATTTGGTGGCGAACCCGTGGTTCATGTCACAGGAAAGGGGCTTGGTGGCAGAAGTCAGGAAGTGGCCTTGTCTGCCGCTCGGTCTATAAAAGGGGTCGAAGGTGTAAGCATTTTCTCGGTGGGATCAGATGGTACGGATGGACCAACTGACGCTGCAGGAGGCATTGTGGATGGGGCGTCATACAATATCATGGCTGAAGAGGGCATTGATCCAGAGAAGGCCTTGCAAGACAATGACTCATATAGAGCCTTACTGGCAAGTGGTGACTTAATCATCACTGGACCTACGGGGACGAATGTGAATGATTTGATGGTTATTCTTGTTCGTTAGAAAAATATCAATTCCATTAATGATGTATTAAAATTCCATTAAAATGGATTATTCCCATTACCTTACTGGTATAATGTCACAAATAGTCTAAAGGAATAGACATTAGGGGGTTGTATTATGAGGTACTTGAAGAATTGGAAAGTATGGATGGCGTTATTAATGGTTGGCGTTTTCATGTCTCTTTATGGTTTTATCTATTTTGAATCCATTAAACAGCCAAGCGAGGCATGGTCGGGGTCTATTGTGGTGGATACCTATGATGCCAGTGTGAACTTAAATGAACCTGATAAAAGAATTGCTTTTGCAGTGGCACTGGAAGATAGAATTTTATATGTCAGTGGACATGACCGTGAAATTCAAATTAGGACATTTAATGAAGCGGGGAAAGTGACAGAAATAGAAAGCATTGAAACAGCCGGCATTATTTCAGAAATAGCAGGCGAAGTTGATGGCAACAAGCTATTGTTAACAACATTCACAGAAGACACAGGCACACTTGTTTTTTATCAGTTAGATCCGGTAAGTCTTGATATTGAAAGACAAGACGCTTATACATCAGATTACACAGGCTATAACCTTAGTTCCCAAGAAGTGACTCTATACAAAGACAATAGGATTGATGTCTATACTATAGATGGTGTTACAGAATACACTTTAGAGGGAAATGCACCAGTGACAGAAGCGGCATCAATTCTAGTGGAAGCTCAGCGACATGTAACATTCATCCGAAATGATCTTGGTAGCAATAAGTTAGGGCTTTTGGTGGATGACATTACTGGGGAAGAAGTTAGGGAAATTGAAACCATAAAGTCCAAGTCCACAACAAGTCCTACAAATATGCAAATATTAGATATAAATGGCCAAGTTAAGATACTTGTCACCATGATGGACTCCAGAACAAGCACGACGGAACTAAGAATTTACACCCAAGGGATTGAAGGGCTTGCAGGGGACTTTGAAAAAGAGACCATAGATCTACCATCATATAATGGCATACCGTATTACAGTGAAGCAAGCGAGGCTTTTGTTATTGGAATATTTGATACAAACTTGGGAAGAACAGAAGTGGCTCGAGGTAAATCGGTTTTTCCAAACTATTATATGACACCAAACTTTGAGAGAGGAACATATACCCAGCTTACAAACACAGAAATGATTGGACGAACCCCGTCTTTTGTTGTTTTAAATGGTTATGACTATCTCATTCACAATGAGTATGCCCAGGGTCAGGCTCAAATATACATGACATCAACAAACCCTGACTTTGTGAAAAGAAGTCAAAAGGTGGACGGCGATGGGCTTTTTGAAATTTTCATACGAACAGCAGTCAATTATCCTGCTATTATGTTCTCTGGAATTCTTCCAACAGTGAGCATACTCCTTCCGGTGCTTGCTATAGCATTACCGTTTATGATGCTAAAGCTTAGCTGGGTTGAGAGGAATAAGACTAAAACAATGTTGATTGTGTTTGGCATGTATACTTTAAGCAAATTTTATGTGTATTACACAGATATATTTGCTTCGTTTTCATCAGCCGAGATTTTACCAGCATATTTGACACCGCCAATAGGCCACTGGGGTGTTATGATGGGGATATCTGCATTGACGATGCTTATAGCCATGCGACGTGGCTATGAAGTCAAGGAGAGGAATGAGAGCTTTATTAAGAGCCTGGCTTTATACATACTTCTTGATGTGACAGTGCTCAATTTATTCTTCCTGCCCTATACAATCATCTAATCAAAAGAAAGATAGAAGCCTCATTCTTTAAGACTATATTGAATGAGGCTTTTGTAGTATAAAATATGCGTTCTATCTCCTAAAATATGTTTAATTGTGATAAGATAAAAATATAATTTAAGGGGAAGGGCGTAAATATGTTAATTGAACAAAGTGGAAGCATTGACACACTAAAAGTAGAAAATGAATTCGTTGCCCGTGAAATTGTGAAGTTGCAAAGGGAAGCCTATCGCATTGAAGCTAAAATCATAGGCTCTATAAAAATTCCACCAATGTATGATACAGTGGATTGTATAAAGATTTGCGATGAAACCTTTATCGGCTATAGGGTACAGCGCCAGCTTCTTGGCCTAATATCTTATAAATGTGAATATGGCATTTTAGATATTCATAGACTTGTTGTGAAGCCGGCTCATTTTAAAAAAGGTATAGCCACTCAATTGATTCAACATGTGCTAAAAGAAAATAAAGACGCACAAAAAATTATTGTTGCCACAGGGGCAAAAAACACACCCGCTATAAAACTATATAAAAATAATGGATTTAAAATCATTCGAGAGTTTGAAGTGGAAATGGGACTGCGTATTTCCCAATTAGAGTATGATAGTGATCTGCGCAGGAAAAAGAAAATTGACGGATTAGAAATACGAACCGATATAGTGGATGGAAGCCAAGTGCCCTTAAAGACTGTCCAAAGAGATGAAGCTGAAATGATGAATACTATTGAAACTTTTATCAAGCAGGATGATCTTGTACGTGCAGCAGTTATGAATGGTTCAAGGGTTAATCCCAATGTTAAGCCAGATTCCTTTCAGGACTATGACATAGTGTGTTTCACTGCTGATCCAATGATATATGTAAAGGATCAGTCCTGGATAGAAAAACTCGGTAGCCCCCTTATTATTCAACAAAATGACGTGGAAGTGGAAGACACCATTTATCCGATTTTCTTAATGCAGTTTAGCGATGGCAATCGTATTGACATGCAATTTTTTCCAGTATCAAAAATAGACAAACGGGATGAGGACTCTTTAGAAAAGCTAATCATTGATAAGGATGGTTTGCTTGGAAGCCTTGCTGAGCCGACTGATAAAATGTATCATACTCAAAAGCCGAGTGAAAAAGAGTTTCTTGATAAGATAAATAATATTTTTTGGTGCTCTGTGAATGTTGTAAAAGGCATACATAGGCAGGAATTTAATTATGTAAAGCGAATGCAGGAGCAAATCATAAGAGCTGATTTAAACACAGTTATGCGGTGGTATATAGCTTCAAAAAAGGACTGGTCAATTAATACAGGTGTTTTTGGGAAATGGATGCAAGCCCATCTAACAAAAGATCAGTGGGCCGATTATTTACAGACTTGTCCCGGAGACAGTTACTATGATATGTGGCAGGCCATGATTAAAATGATAGATATCACCAGCGAATATGGCAAAGATCTGGCTCAAAAGCTTGGTGTTTCCTATCCACAAGGGGATGAAGCGGGAATTAGGGCATACATTGCAATGTGTCCATACGATGATGCAAATTGACCAGAAAGACAAACAAAATGACAAACAAAAAGATGACCCTGCGAACAGGATCATAAAACAACTAAGGGGGTTGATATATTGTATCAGTCTTCATACTGGTGTAAGTGATCTAGGTCTTTCAACATCCAAGTGCGTTTTTCTTCTTTTCGAAGTTTGGAATCAATTGTTTTCCAAAACTGCTCGGAGAGTTCCTTGCGTTCTTTATCGGTGAGTTGTTTTCTTTTGGATGAAGTATTTTCTTTCATAAGGCACCTCCTTGACTTTGTAACTGATTATTTATTACATATATACCCGAAAGGGTGTGAATACAACGATAATAGGAAAATAAATGGAGGCGGCAATGGAAAAATGGGATATTTTGAATATTAACAGGGAGCCGACTGGGCGAATTGCCATAAGAGGAAAGGGCCTAGATGATGGTGATTACCACCTGGTTGTTTTAATGATTATAACGAATTCGAATAAAGAGATTCTTATAACAAAACGTAGTGCAATAAAAAATGAACCATGTTTGTGGGAAATCCCTGGCGGGGCTGTTACTGCAGGGGAGACTAGCCAAGAAGCGGCTATTCGAGAAGTTGGTGAGGAAGTGGGAATTTCTCTTAAACTAGAAGAAAATAAGGGTAAGATCATTGGTCAGAAAACCTATCAATCTCCCCGCGGATGGATGGTTGACATTTGGCATTTTGAAAAAGATGTTGATTTGAATGACTTGATACTTCAAGAAGAAGAAGTTTCTGATGCAAGATGGGTTACAAGAGAAAAAGTGATAGAGCTTATTGAGAAAGGGCAGTTTTTTAAAGGCCAAGTCTTTATTGATGAAGTTTTTAATAAGGGCATATTGTAATAGGTTCATTCTAAGTGCAGCAACAGTGCTTTAAATAAGTCGACATAGAAATACGAATATAAAAGAGCCACAGATTAAAGTCTGTGGCTCTTTTATGTTAATCTCACTTGTTTTGGATTTTTTCGAATGGCTTATTTTTTTCTAGGCGATTCGATTATCTATTTAAAGAAGTTGTTGGGAATTTAATGTGTCCCGCTTTCAACTCCTTTTTATCTAAGTCATCGTGTAGGTCTTCATATTCAGACGTTAGAGAAAATACCTTTGGGCTGAGAGCCAACATGGCTATCAAGTTGGGTATGGCCATAAGGCTGTTAAAAGAATCTGAAATATTCCAAATAACATTAACCTTATAGGAAGCCCCAAAAAAGACCAGACCAATCCAAATGGACTTGTATAGGTTGACAGCTTTTAAGCCGGCAATAAACTCAAGGCATTTGGAACCATAGTAATACCAACCAAGTATTGTTGAAAAGCCAAAGGCGATGAGGCTTAGAGACACAATCACGCCCCCCACAATAGGAAGTTGTGATTCGAAGGCTGTGGCCGTTAAGGCCGCTCCGTACAAGTTGTCCTTAATGCTCATAAGGCCATTAACCTTATTAATGTGGACAAGGCCTGAAGTTAAAATAACTATGGCTGTCATGGTGCAAACCACAAGGGTATCAATAAATGTGCCAATAGAGGCGATGAGTCCCTGTGCAACAGGATCTGGGTTCTTAGATGCTGCATGGGCAATAGATGCCGAACCAAGACCAGCTTCGTTGGTTAAGATGCCCCTGGCTAGACCGTAACGAATAACTGTTCCAAATAATCCGCCACCCACAGCTTGAGGGGAAAACGCATGGGTGAAAATCAAGCCAAAGGCACTTGGAACGATGTCAAGGTTTCTAAAAATGATTATAAGAGCGCCACTGATATATAAAACAACCATGGCGGGAACGATTTTTTCAATGACCTTGCCGATGGACTTAATACCGCCAAAAATGACTAAGGCCGTTGCAGATGTTATAAATGATCCTGTGATAAGGGGGGAAACCCCTGTCGTAACCTGTAAGGAATGAGCCACTGAATTTGACTGGAGCATGTTGCCAACACCAAAGGAAGCCATAAGGCCAAAGAAGGCATAAATCCAGCCCAACCAAGTCCAGTTACCACCGTAAAGTTCAGCCATGCCTGTTTTGATATAATGCATGGGTCCGCCGGATTTTTCGCCATGTTCATTGGTCACTCTGTATTTAACAGCCAAAAGAGATTCAGCATATTTAAGGGCACCGCCAAATAGGGCTGTCATCCACATCCAAAAAATCGCACCTGGACCACCTGCTGAAATAGCTGCTGCAACACCAACTATATTCCCTATGCCCAGCGTGGCGGCAAGAGATGTTGCCAGAGCCTGAAAAGGAGAAATATCCCCATCTTTGCAGTGGTTCTTTTGTGCTAAAAGTTTAAAGGCATATCCCAGTTTTCTAAACTGAATGCCTCTGGTACCAACCGTTAGTATAACGCCTGTGCCAAGGAGGAAAATGATCATGAAACTACCTGCTGTATAAAAATTGAAATCATTAATATACTTGTATATCATGGTCAAAAAAACACCCCCTCATGCTTTTGTATTGTAGATGCCTGCAAAATGACAAATTTCAATCGCATTTCGTAGGTCGTTCAATACTTTAAGTATAAGCTGGGTGTTTCGTTTGGTTTCAAATTGTAACAAAAAATATTAAAATAATGTGACAATTCATATTAATGTGTTGCGCTATGATTGTAAAGAGTCGCTACAGAGGTAGGTCAGGCCCTCTAAAAATTTTCGTATATTGACCTTTCCGTGTATGGCTTTTTTATTTCTCAGACCATCCATTTCTGTGCGAACTTCTTTGAAGGCATATAGAACATGGGCATAGTCTTGAAAAATTGGATTGCTGTAGTCTTCCACCCCGATGGCGGCAAGATTTGTAAGGGCAACAGCCGCGGTGCGGCGAATACGCTGTTCGAATGATCGTGGATGGTCGCTAAACTGATTAAAGAACTTGCTTAGGGACATTTCATTAAGGGCATTGGGATGGTTCATCAACCAGCTCACAGATTTGATAATGTTGTCAGCTCCATTTTCACCTATGATACCTAGATCTTTGAGGGCGGTTACAATTTTTGTATCCGTTTCTGGATCATCTTCTATTCTGGGTGATACAGCTGTGTTCAATGTGTCATCAAGGGCGAACATGGATCGAATCTGGCTGAGTTTTCGCTCTGATTCAATGTTGGTCTTAACCTGGCTTGTGACGGAACGGACCTCGACAGCATTGATGGGCTTTTGAATAAAAAATTTCACACCAGCTTCATAGGCCTTGCTGATCATGTCTTTCGCCGACACTTGAGAAATCATTATCGTACTCACAGAACCATCGATACTTTGTATAAGGGAAATGCCATCAAGAGATGGAATGAATAGGTCAACAAGTGCAATGTCTGGTTTTAACTTATTGATTTCCGAAAGGGCTATTTTCCCATCTGTGGAGTGTCCGATGACTTGACCGAGGTCGCAATCGACTATTATTTGCTTTAGAATGAGTATGATGTTTGGATCGTCTTCGACAATGTAGTATTTCACTTTTGCACCTCGATTCGATTTTTAGGTATTTTAATGTCAAATAAAGTTAGTTTGTCAGGCTTAGACTGTACATCGATGCTTCCATCAAATAAATCCTCTATATATCTGTATACGATTGTCAACCCTAAACCCCGGTTGATATGTCCAGTCTGGTAATTGATTTTAGTGGAAAAGCCTGGTGTTTGAATCAGAGCAATATTTTCCGCTTCAATACCAGGACCATTATCGCTAATTTGGAAACGGTGGATGTCCCCCTCTGTCCAGTGGGATAGTTTTATGGTAACAGGATGATCACTGTTTTCAGCTGCGTCAAGGGCATTGGTTATAAGGTTTCTAAACACAGACATAATTTGAAAGTGTCTTTCTGTATGAAAATCCGCACCCCCTTGAATGTGAATATGAACGTTAACCTTTCGTCTGAGGGCCTCGGCCTTCATTTGCTCTTCCAGTATGGTGAGTATGCTCTGGAATGTCATGGACTGATTTTGATACTTGTTTTCCATGAGGTCATTCACACCGCGAATAACCAGCTCGTATTCTTTTTTTATCTCATGAACAGCCCCTGCAATATTGACGGCATCAGCAGACCATTTGTCTTCATTTCTTTTATCCCGTATGTCTTCAAAGTGTGTGTAGGCTCTTGTCATAACCTGTTCAATACGGTCCATGTTGGATTCCATCCAGAATATTTCTGTCCGTAAAAACGAGTTAAGCCAAAGAAGTCTTTTGTAACGGTCTTCATGCTCCTCTTTAAGGAGAAGAATTTTCTGGTAGCGCAGGACAATTAGAATGACAAGGATAATTGCCGCGCGGATCACAGCCACAAATAAAAGTGTGGTCAATATATCTTGATAAAAGAATTGTTTAAACCAAGTGACTCGAATGAGTATTTCTAAAAGATTCATTGTGTAGTCGCAGACCACGGAGAAGAGAAAGAAAAGCTCAAAGGAGTAAAGTTCGTGCTTTTGCACAGTGTTTTGCATGAAAATACCATAACCAACATAAAAGAAAATTTCAGGAATGTATCCAATAACAAGGGTTCCATCAAATCCATCAAAGAGCACTAGGACAAGAAGCCGCCAGACCAAGGTTGAAATGGCTGAGGCTATACCAATGGTCCTGCCTGATATATCCTTGTTGGAGTATATAAATATCCCGAGAGCTATAACACCGCAGCTGACTCGAAAGTTATCAATTAACAGGTCAAGATAAAGTTGTGAGAAAAAGGCAACCAACATGGCGCCTACCAGGATTCTTTCCCGTTTTGTCATATAATCCTCCTAAATGCTACTGAAATAAGTATAGCAGAAAGTCAAAATATTATAAAATTAAGAATACCGTCTATTTATAGGGTATTAAAGCGATTGTTCGAATTAGAAATTGGGTAAAAATTGATTAAGAATTGTAAAAGTACAGAAATTGGTGAAGCTTATGAGAATAAAGCAAAAATTACAACTTATTACGATTCCGATGATTCTTATACCTGTTATAATTACAGCGTATATCTTTGTCGTGAATACGTCGACCAGCACACGACTTCTTCATTCTGAAAATATGAAGAGAAATCTTGAAATTATTATGAATCAGCTAGAACAGGAGAATTCTGTTGTGGAAAGGCTGGGGTCTGACAACACACAGTTTTATAGGCAAAATGCCCAAAGCCATGCAAGAAGTTTTGTAATGGACTTGAAACTTGCGGATGGCACCATACAGATCTATGAGAAACTGAGTCGAAAAGTGGTGGGAAGCGATACGGTTTTCAATGCAGATTTCTATGAAGATCTTTATTCTAGTGTCGTAAGTGATAGTGGACTGTCGACCTATCCCGTTGAAACAACAAAGAGTGTTGAAAATGAAAACTATGCAGTGTATTACCAGTACTTTGAACCTTGGGACTGGTTGGTCATAATTTATATGAAAGAAGAAGTGATCTACAGGCCCATTAACAAATCCATTAACCAGATGCTTTTGATTGTTATAGCCCTCGTTCTTATAATCGGGACTTTGCTTTATTATATTACGTCAAAATTGACAAAACCTGTCGACATATTAATGGAAGGCGTGAAGACCATTAGTGAAGGTCATTACCTTAAAAAGGTTGAAGTTGATACAAACGACGAGTTCAAAGAACTTGCCAGTGCCTTTAATGATATGACAGATAAGATCCAAGATAGTTTTGACAGTATGAATCAAATGACTGATGAACTTAGGGTCATGAATATCGAACTTGAGAAGAGAGTTGAAGAGAGAACCCGCGAGCTAAAAGAGACCAATGAGGAATTAGAGTTATCAATTATTCAGCTTAGAGCTGCCCAAGATGATTTGGTGGAGTCAAGAAAAATTGCGGCACTTGGGGCCCTTGTTTCAGGAATATCTCATGAACTCAACACGCCCATTGGTGTTGGGATAACGACGGCTTCATATATAATTATGCAAATTGATGCCCTTCTTGATCTCTTTGTTAAAGGCAAACTTAAAAAAAGTGAGTTTGAAATAGAGCTACAAGACATAAAACGGTCTTCAAATCTCATTTTAGATAATCTTAATAATGCTTCGAGCATGGTCAATAGTTTTAAACTCCTTGCTGTGGATCAGACTCAAGAGGAAAAGAAAGAGTTTGAACTGACGCACAACCTGGAGGCCCTTATTCAAAATATGAATGTCTTGTTGCGTAAAGGCAATCATAGGGTGACTCTTGACTATGACAAACCAGTTGAAATGTATAGTTATCCTGGGGCCATAACGCAAGTGGTCACTCATTTTATAATGAATTCTATACAGCATGGCTTCAGCAAGAAAGAAGAAGGCGAAATAAAAATATACCTGCGTCACGAAGGAAAATATGTGACAATCGTGTACGAAGATGATGGTCAAGGCATGAATGAGGAAAATGTCCACAGGATATTCGAACCCTTCTATACCAGTCGACTGGGAGCTGGCACGAGTGGTTTGGGTCTGAATATTGTCTACAACCTGGTAACGGGTGTTTTAAAGGGAAAAATATCAGCAATGAGTCAAAGTGGTGAAGGCATGCGATTCACCTTAGTGTTGCCATCAATAGTAAAGGATGTTTCATATGACTAAAAAAATGATGATGATTATGTTCGTATTTGTGCTGGTGTTTTCAGGATGCACCCAGCCTGAAGTTAATGATGTGAAGATGGATGAACCAACGACACAAACCCTTGATAAGAAACCGAGTATTGTTGATGAACTGGATTTGACAGACAAAGAAGCCGCTTACCTAGAAGCCCTTCAAAATGGGGGTGTGTTAAAGATTGCTTCCCGCGAGATAGAGACTGTGCTTAATAGCTCTAATGGCGATTACAAAGGATTTAATTATAATACCATTAGAAAGTTTGCAGATGATGTGGGCGTTGATCTGGATGTGACAATTGTCGATAATATTGAAGTTTTTTTCTACAAGGATGGGGTTTTTGATGAAACTGTAAAAACGGATCCAAATGTGGTTTACAAGCCTGATCTTTTTGAGGAAGTCGATATCTACGTTGATACCCTCACTCAGATTCCTTGGCGAGAAAAACTTATGGATTTTATAGGCTTTACCCCAATTCGAGAATTGGTTATCCATCAACCTGATATTGATATAGAAAACATATATGACATGAATGACAAGACTGTAGCGGTCCAATCTGTTTCTTCTTACATGTCAACATTTACAGATATTGAACAGACCTATGGTATTCGTCTGAAGTATGTTTATGTGGATACAATTTTTGATGCCCTAACCGCAGTAGATGAAAAAAGGGCTGACTTTACAATTATGGACAGTAACAGGGCTTTTTTAGAGGCAAAAAAGCTAAGTAATATTGAGGTCGGTATTCCTGTGACAGATGTGAAATTTGTTGGCTGGGCCGTTTCAAAAGATACCCCTGAATTGACATCGATACTTACTAAGTATATGGATGTGCTTATTGATAGGGGCATTATCAATGATCTTTGGCTAACGGATTATGATATTAGTTTTTATGAGTATTATACGTTGATCTTAAAAGATGCAAGCATTATTGAGGCTATGAACCTAACCAGGGAAGAGCTGGCGTATATTGATGGTTTGAGAAAACGTGGCGCCGTGCGTATTGCACTTCAAAATAATGTGGTCGGTTACAATCCTGATGCTGAGGTTCAGACAGGATATAACTATTTGCTTGCTGAAGACTTTGCAAAGGTTATCGGTGTAGATTTAGAGATGGTCATTATCGACCAGTTTACAAGATTTTTTTGGAAGGATGGTGAAACACCTGAGCAAGTAAAGACAAATAGCGACTATTTCTATGTGCCTGATCTCTTTAATGAAGTGGATATTTATGCTGACAATCTGACACATCTTCCTTGGAGAAGCCAGATTCTAAATCAAATTGAAGGGGTGCCTGTCAGCACAGTTATCGTACAGAAAAAGGGGTCTCAAATAGAGAATATGAAAGATCTAGATGGTATGACGGTGGCTCTTAATAGAGACACATCCTATGAAGTTATCCTCAATAATATTATTAAAGAATATGGGATTAATGTGGGAATTTATGACGTGGTGAATGATGTCGGGGCCTTTGAGGCCGTTGTAGATGGACTTGCAGATGTAACAATCACTGACAGTGACCTAGCTTTCTTGATTTTAAGGGACTATCCTGACCTAGAAATTGTCCTGCAAGCCAGCCAAACTCAATTTTTAGGGTGGGCTGTAAAAAAAGACGACGATGTGCTTGCATCCATTTTGACCAAATACATGGAGGCTATGAAGGCCAACGGAAAGTTCGATCAGTACTGGGAGAAAACATATGGCGTGTCTTATCCTGAGTACATGCGCTTACTGACAGATTAGGAATACGTATGTAAAGTTCTCGAGTGAACAAAAGAAAGAGGGGCAAAACTTGGAGTTTGAGTTTGATTATTTTCCTGTCATTGAAACAGATAGGTTGATTATGCGAGAAATAAATTTAGAAGACCTAGGTGCCCTTTATAAGATATTTTCATCTGAGACCGTAATGAAATACTATGGTATGTTTCCGATTAACGAGCTAAAACAAGCGGAGAATCTAATCCTGTCATTTAGAGATGGTTTTGATGAAGAAAAATCTATAAGGTGGGGCATCACCCTCAAAGAGAGTCAAGTTTTTATAGGCACATGTGGTTTTCATAATATGCAAAAAAGGAACTATAGGGCTGAAATTGGCTATGAATTATCAGCCGACCATTGGAACAGAGGGTATATTACGGAGGCGATTGGCGCCATGCTAGAGTTTGGCTTTGGCATGATGGGTTTAAATCGAATTGAAGCCCTTGTCTATCCAGAAAATACAGCCTCTCACAAGGCTTTGGAAGGGTTAGGCTTTAAAGAGGAGGGACTCTTACGCGAGTATGCATATTTTAGAGAACGCTTCCAGGATCTTGTTATGCATTCACTCTTAAGAAATGAATATGTTGGTCTTTTGATAGATTGATAAAACTTAGATAAAATTTCTGTGTAAAAACATGCTGTAGAGTTAAACTATAGGTAATAAAGTGCGGTGTGATATGGTAGAATATAACTACAGAGGCTATGTTCAGGGGGTGGCAATATGATTTTTGAATTAAATCCGTCTCAATTTAAAAGCATTTCGCATTTATTAGATGGAGAACGAGTAAACTTAGAAGTGAAAGCCGTTGTGGAAGGGTACAATCCAGGCTGGGTATTTGTTGACAACGTAATGGAGCCACAAGCTGCAATGGTTTGGTCAAAAGGCATTAAAGGATTTTATTTCTTAGGAAAGACCGATAGTGAGAGTTTTAACAATTACTTAAACACATATATAAAATACATCATAGCACCAAGAGCTAGAAAAATGGAATTAAGCACGTTTGAGTTTAGCGGAACCAGTCAAGCTTGGGAAGACAAACTCATGGAGATTTTCTCTGAACGTGATCTAAGTATTACAAAACAATATGTATACAAACGGCCTGCCTCAATGGCGGATGGCGAGTTAAGTGTCCAGCTTGACAAGGCCTACGAAGTTCATACTGTTAACAAAGACTTGTTTGAAAGGACAGAATTAGACCTGAGTCTTGTTAAAGAAAGTGTCAATGACTGGTGGGGAAGCGCTCAAAAGTTCAGCGAGAATGGTATAGGGTATTGCATTGTTCATGAAAACACAGCTGTATGCTCTTGCACTGCCAGCTCTTATGACGGCAGTGAAGTCCAGTCTCATATTGTAACAAATGAAAGTTATAGAAAAAAGGGACTTGCAACTGCTGCAGTGGCTGAATTTGTAAAAACTGCAGAGAAAACAGATCTTGATTTATATTGGGACTGTATGGAGAAAAACGAAGGCTCAAGGGCCCTGGCGGAAAAAATGGGGTATGTGAAAGCCTACGAGTATAAATTGTTTGAGTTTTCAATTTAAAAGATCAATAAGTTAAAATTCCGGGATGTTGTGAGATGTGTCGTGTCACGTATATCCCGGTTTGTTTTCGTTGTCGGCATGCGTGGTGATTTAAGGATGGTCTTTATGGAGTTTTTAGGAAAATGGGTAAGGGTTATAATGGATCGGCCCCTGGGGTCAAAACACCCGGAGTATGAACTGATCTATCCGATCAATTATGGTTATATAGAAGGGACCATGGCTGGTGATGGTGAAGAAGTGGATGCATATGTTATTGGAGAGTTTCAGCCCCTTGAAAGTTTTGAAGGCTATGTTATTGCACAAATATCAAGGTCGGATGATGTTGAGTTTAAGCTTGTCGTTTCAAAAAACAAGGGAAGGTACAACAAAGACCAAGTTGAAGCCCTTGTTGAATTTCAAGAACGATTTTACAAAAGTCAGATACATATGCTAGAATAAGATGTCGTTAAAAAAAGTTTAATGATAAAGATTACTGGTTTTAAAGTAAGCGACTTGCAAAATATCATTCAAAGGTCAAAAAAATCTATATATGGTATGACGAGGATGTAAATCTGTAATTTTGCAAGCGCCTGAAAAGTACAAAGGAGTGATACGATGAGTCGTAAAAAGAAAAACCCCGTAAACGTGGGAACAATCAGTGGTAAAAGTCTTGTTGAAAAGTCAGCCAACAAACTGGGAAGGCATAATGACCTTGTGAAAAGTGGTACAGGGGTCCATGAAAGTAAGAAAACTTATAATCGTAAAGGAAAGAAGAATCAGCAGTTAAAACAGGCTCTTAAAAGGGGACAAGGTTTTGACTGCTCTTTTTTTTAGAAAGAAAACCTTGTTGGTCCGATTTGTTTGAGACTTCACTTGAGACAGTAAATTAAGATACGCCTTATGAACTGGCTAGGAAAATTGGAAAGTAGATTGCTGAGACTTTCCTGACGGGTTTATTGTTTGAATTGTGGGCTTAAACTGAACAAAAATATTGATGGTTTAAAAATCTGTAACGCGTTGAAAACACATGGATGTGTGGATTCGTTTTAAAAAAAGTGAAAAAAATGAAAACGTTTCTCGTATAATATAATGACCAATCGCGCAATATATGGTATCATACCCCTAGGAGGTGCATTATGTCTAAAAAAATGAATGCTTTAGTGAAAAAATATGCTAAGCCGGGTCTATGGCTTGAAGAAGTTGACATGCCTGTTGTCGGTGAGCAAGATGTACTTATAAAAATGAAGAAAACTGCAATTTGTGGTACAGATGTTCATATCTACAACTGGGATGAGTGGTCACAAGCTACAATTCCAGTACCAATGACAATTGGCCATGAGTTTGTTGGTGAAATTGTTGAAATCGGTCCTGGTGTTAAGGATTTCAAAGTCGGTGATCTTGTTTCTGGAGAGGGACACATTGTTTGCGGTCACTGCCGTAACTGTTTAGCGGGTAGAAGACACCTTTGCAAGAACACTATGGGTGTTGGCGTTAATAGAACAGGTATCTTTGCAGAATATGCTGCTATTCCAATGCAAAATGTATGGTTATGTGATCCAGCAATTTCTGAAGATGTCCTAAGTATCATGGATCCACTTGGAAATGCGGTTCATACAGCTCTTTCTTTTGATCTACTTGGTGAAGATGTCTTGATCACAGGTGCGGGTCCAATTGGTATCATGGCAGCAGCCATTGCCAAGCATGCGGGTGCACGTCACGTTGTTGTCACTGATGTGAATGATTACAGACTAGACCTTGCAAAGAAAATGGGCGCTGACCGTGTGGTTAACCCAATGAATGAGAAACTTTCTGAAGTTATGGCTGAGCTGAACATGAAAGAAGGTTTTGATGTCGGTCTAGAAATGTCAGGCAATGCCTCTGCATTCAGTGATATGATTGACAACATGTTCCACGGTGGCAAAATTGCTATGCTGGGTATCCAGGGGCCAGACACTCCAGTTGACTGGAATAAGGTTGTATTCAACGGACTGTTCATAAAGGGTATTTATGGTCGTGAAATGTTTGAAACATGGTACAAGATGACTTCAATGCTTCAATCAGGTCTTGATGTTTCACAAGTCATTACACATAAAATGCCATACACTGAGTTTGAAAAAGGTTTTGAAATCATGAAGAGTGGTCAATCAGGCAAGGTTATCCTTGAATGGTAAGAGATCAAAAACTTTAGCAACAATTTAAAATGAAATTCTAAGCACCATCCTTTGAGCAATTTGGGATGGTGCTTTTTCTATGGAACAGAAGTGTAACAAGGCATAATTTCTTTTATTACCAATAGATAATATTAAATGGCAGTCTTTGCTTTTAAAAAACGCCTTAGGAATACACAAACAGAAAAACAGGTTTTTGTACAGGGTTAACTGTGTCGCTTTGAGGTCAAATGATGTCGTTTGCGCTTAGAGCATAATATGGATGGTATTAATATTATGATATGGACACAGAAAAGGAGGTTCACAATGAGTGCTTCAAAATCCCGGTTACTAATCGTTGACGACACAGAGGAAAATTTAGATATTCTCGTCGAATCCTTAGCCGAAGAATACGATATTCATGTTGCAACCAATGCCACGAGGGCTCTTAAAATTATCGTATCAGAAAAACCTGACTTGGTCCTACTGGATATCATGATGCCAGATATGGATGGATATGAGTTATGTGAGATAGTCAAAAGCAATCCAAAAACCAATGATATTCCAATCATCTTTGTCACGGCGCTGTCTGAATCGACAGATGAAGCTCGAGGTCTTGAGCTTGGAGCAGTCGATTATATTGTGAAGCCTTTTAATATGGATCTTGTCAAAGCAAGAATTAGAAATCATCTAAGCCTTAAAAAACACAGCAACCAGCTTGAAAAGCTCGTGCAGGATAGGACTGCAGAACTTGAAATAACGCAAGATGTGACCATCAAGAGTATGGCTATTCTGGCAGAGTATAGGGACAACGAGACTGGAAAGCATATTCAAAGAACCCAGCAGTATACCTTGCTTCTAGCAGAGCAACTCAAGGCCTATGAACGGTTTAAGGATTATTTAACGGATGAGGCTGTCAACCTACTTGGAAAATCAACGCCACTTCACGATATTGGAAAAGTAGGGGTACAAGACGAAGTTCTTCTCAAGCCAGGTCTTTTTACTGAACAGGAATTTGATAAAATGAAACTTCATACAATATATGGTGGCGAGATCATAAAAAAGGCCCAACTGGAGCTTGGAGAAGAATCGTTTTTAAAAATGGCCTGGGAAATTACCATGACCCACCATGAAAAATGGGATGGAAGTGGCTACCCAAGAGGGCTTAGAGGTGAAGAAATCCCAATATCAGGTCGTATTGTTGCCTTGGCAGATGTTTACGATGCCCTCAGAAGTGAACGTGTATATAAGCCGGAAATTTCCCATGAACGATCAGTGGAAATCATTAAGGATGGAAAGAACAAACACTTTGACCCGGATGTGGTGGATGCCTTTATAGAATTGAATGATGCTTTTTATAGGATTTCTAGTGACTACGCAGACCATTTGCATGAAGACAAGAGACTGCAAATAAAGGCCTCAAGGTGATGTTGAAAATGGGGAAAAAGAGAAAAGTCTTAAAAGGGTTCGTTTTATTGTGCCTTATTTTCAGTTTACCCCTTGGCGTCTATGCTAGTGCCTTAAAAAAAGTTAATTTGACCCAAGAGGAAAAAGCATTTATTGATGCTCATAAAACCATACGTATAGGGTATGATCCCAACTTTATCCCCTATGAATTCCAAGACAACGATGGGGATTATAAGGGCATATGTGCAGATTATGTGGGTCTTTTAAATAAAAAGCTAGGCATCAATATGCAACCGGTGGAGGTTAAGACTTGGGAAGAGGTTATTCGTAAAGCAGAAAACAAAGAAATTGATGTTCTTCCTGGTATTGGTGTTACAGAATCAAGAAAGCCTTATTTTGTTTTTACAAGCCCTTATATACAATTTCAAAGGGCCATCTATACACGGAATGACTATAGTGGAAGCGTATCAGTTTCAGATCTTTTTGAACACTCTGTTGGTGTACAAAAGGATAGCTCTCATCATGGGTTTGTACAGAACTTAGGGATAGAAAACCTAAGACTTTATGACACGGCTGAAGAAGCCCTTTTAGCAGTGGCATCTGACAAAGTGGAAATTTGCATAGGGAACTTAACAACAACAAATTACATAGTTAAAAATATGGGAATAAGCAATGTACGAGTGGCCTCAACCATAGAAAATGAGAATGGGTTGGCTTTTGCTATTAGAGATGACTGGCCTATTCTGAAATCTATACTCGAAAAAGGTCTAAATGCAGTCACGGAGGCCGAAAAAATTGAAATTATAAATAAGTGGAGTGGTGTTGAGGTTAAGGCGGACCTCAAGCCAATTTACAGGATTATTTTTCAGATCACTGCCATTATACTTTTGGTTATAGCTGTGACACTGCACTGGATGAGACGTCTTAGACAGGAAAACAAGGCAAGATTAAGAACACAAGAAAATTTAAATGATGCCTTGAAACAACTGGAGAACTTATATAATGCATCCTTGGTCTTAAGCAGCACCCTCGCCCTTGAAGATGTGCTTGAGAACATAATATCTAAGTTAAAAGAAACAATTCCATTTGATTATGCGACCATACAAGTGAATCAGGAAGAGGTATATGAAATTATTTATACCTCTGGTTTTGATGCGGAAACGGACTTGATTGGGGACCATTTTGCCTTAAAGGATTTTCCTCTTTTGTCAGAAGCACTATTACAAAAGAAGCCTTATGTGATGTCAGAAAATAGCTTGAGAACAAACCCTTATGGACTGGATTTTACAAGTATCCAGTCACGCCTGCTTCTGCCTCTGGTCTTTGGAGATGAAGTTATTGGAATCTTAACGCTAGACCATAAAAGCAAACATCACTTTACAGAGGATATGGTCAAGTGGGGAACAGCGTATGCCATCCATGCGGCTATAGCCTTATATAATGGAGAACTATTTGAAACTGTAAAAAAAGCCAAAGAAGACGCCGAAGAAGCCACACGCGTTAAGGGTGAATTTCTTGCCAATATGAGCCATGAAATCAGAACACCATTAAATGCTATTATTGGACTAACAAACTTGGCATTAAAAACAGAACTGGACGAGAAACAAAGAGAGTACTTATCAAAAGTGGATATATCATCTAGAAACCTTCTTGAAATCATTAATGACATATTGGATTTTTCAAAAATGGAAGCAGGTATGCTTCAAATAGAATCATTGCCGTTTGACTTGAATGTCGTGATCATTGATTTATCTAATATAATGGCCTATCATGCCAAGCAAAAGGGGCTTGACTTTATAATTGATATTGATGAAAGTATTCCTCATGCTCTTATAGGAGATCCTTTAAGACTAGAGCAAGTTTTGCTAAACTTGACCAGCAATGCTGTAAAATTTACCGATGAAGGGCAGGTTACTGTAAGAATCACTAAAAAAGATGAAAAAAATAGTAAAGTTACCTTAGACTTTCAAGTTATTGATACTGGGATTGGACTGACCAAAGATCAAGAAAAGATTTTATTCAACTCATTTCAGCAGGCTGATGCTTCTACAACAAGACGCTTTGGTGGCACAGGTCTTGGTCTTGCTATCAGTCAAAATTTGATAGAACTTTTAGGTGGCCAGATCCAAGTAGAAAGTGAGTATGGTAAGGGGAGCGCCTTCTTCTTCTCCTTAGTATTTGAAAGGACTGATGAAGCTCAAATTTCTGAGCCTAGCCATGTTCAGGTTCAGTCAAACTTTTTACAGCGCAAGGATACTTATAGGGAAAAGAAGATTAAAGGTGCGAAGATACTCCTGGTTGAAGACAATGAAATCAATCAAGTTGTTACCAAAGATCTCCTTGAGAATGAAGGGCTAAATGTCATTTGTGCAAGCGATGGACTGGAAGCTGTGGATGTCACATCTGAAGATGATGGTATAGATTTAATACTTATGGATTTGCAAATGCCAAAAATGAATGGGTATGAAGCCACAAAATTGATTCGACAGTTTGCTGAACCCATGCGAGGTGTGCCTATAGTGGCAATGACAGCAGATGCCATGGAAGGCACAAGGGAAAAGGTTTTAAAGAGCGGATTTGATGGCTACGTGGCAAAACCTGTTGTTCCAAGCGAGTTGTTTGATGTTTTATCTAAGCATATTTCTGACGTGGAACGCGTTTATAATTCAAAAGATAATGTCAGCATTCAACCAGCTTTATCTGAACAAGTGTTTGATAATGCCATGCCATCCATTGATACCATGGATGGTCTTATGCGGGTAACGGGAAATAAAGAGTTGTATTTGCGACTTTTGATCGTATTCTATGAGAATAACAAAGACTTGAGTCAAACGATTAGAAGTCATATAAGTCAAGGCCATCTTGATGAGGCAAGTCAAATGCTACACAGTATAAAAGGTGTGGCAGGCAATCTGGGGGCAAAAATATTAAAAGACGCTACGAGAATCCTGGAGTATGCTGTAAAGGATGGGGGTATTCTATTAGATGATAGCCCCCTAATGGATTTTGATGAAGCTTTAGAAAATGTTTTGAAAGACATCGAACCAATGGCAGGATATGAGCGGGAAAAGTCGAACTATATACAGAGGGATCATGGACATAGTGGTGGTCTTAATGAGTTGTATGATCACATTGAAGCACTTATCCCAAGTGTTGTTGTGGGGGATGTGAAAATGTGCAAGGAGAAGATGCATTATCTTGAAAGTAAAAGTTGGCCAAACGATTATCAAGAAGATATTAATGGACTTGTTCGTGCAATAGCAAAGTATAAGTATGAAATGGCCGAAAGCATAGCAACAGATCTTATTGAAAAGTTATCATCGTAAAGGAGCGCTTATGTGGACAAGGGTTGAATTAAAAAACAAAGCAAGGGAAACGATGAGAAAAGGCTACTGGAAAATGTTCCTAGTGGGTCTGGTTCTATCGTTTATAACAAGCGGTGGCGGTGGTGGAGGTGGCCGTTCGGGCGGAGGCAATTTGGTCAATGTCAACACGGATCTATCCAGCGGAGGCACAGATGTGGTTTCTGAACTGCCTGCATTCTTACCATTTTTGATTACAGGCATTGTTGGTTTTGCTCTGATTGCTATTTTAGCGGGACTAGCACTGCGGATTATGCTCGGGTATCCTCTTGAAGTGGGCTGTCGTAAATTTTTCTTAGGAACAACAGATGAAAAGTTTGATCTAAACGATATGGGCTTTTCCTTCAAGTCAGAAAGATACTGGGACGTTGTTAGAACGATGCTTTACAGAGGTGTTATTGTTTTCTTATGGGGACTCCTGCTTATAATACCAGGTGTCATTAAAGCATATGCCTATAGAATGGTGCCTTTCATTTTAGCTGAGAATCCTGGCATAGGTCACACTCGGGCTCTGGAGCTGAGTAATGATATGACAAGTGGTCAAAAAATGGATATTTTCATATTGGACCTATCCTTCATTGGCTGGTATATACTTGGTGGGCTTTTATTTGGTATTGGTACATTATTCGTTCACCCATATTTTTATGGAACCCACGCAGAGCTCTATAGAACACTTAAAGATCAAGCTATAGCAGAAAATCTTTGCTCTCCTGAAGAGTTTGTTATAAGTGACATGATGGGCGAGTGATCCATGAACCATGTATATGCGGTGCTCGATGAAATACTTCGTGAACTTAAAAGCATCAATGGAAAAATGGATGAACTTGAAAAAGAGTGAATCAAAGTGGAGGGCATAAATGAAAACAGCCTTATAAATTGTGGATATTAAGGTTCACACTTCGATTAAATCAGAGCCCTCAGAGTTACGCGTTCATAAAGAATATTCCAATTCATTCTGGAGGTCAAATCTGGATAGTATTCTCAAGGTGAATGCTATAGATTTTTTATTAATTTGAGGTTTATCAAAAAAGAAAAATAGATAGAAGTATGATTATAATACTATTGGTGTCAACATTGTTGAAACCTGAGGACTGTGTAAACAGTCCTTTTTATTTTTCCCAATCTATATGTCATTAAAAGCACATACTTGGGTATATATGCCACTGAACCTTGGAGACTTACTTGAGTTATTGACTTGCTTGCTTTTTATTAGTAGCAGGGGATGTTAATTAAGAGTCATCATCAAGCTAAGTTGTCTAAAAAATAAGGAGGACAAAATGAGGAAAATAGTGGTAGCGCTTGGTGGAAATGCACTAGGGAAAACACCAAGAGAGCAAATTCAACTGGTCAAACACACGGCAAAACCCATTGTCGATTTAATAGAAGCAGGCAATGAAGTTATATTGGCTCATGGGAATGGTCCTCAGGTAGGTATGATTAATCTAGCTATGCAAACAGCTTCTGAATCTGAAGCCAATACACCGCATATGCCATTCCCCGAATGTGGGGCCATGAGTCAGGGGTATATAGGATTTCATTTGCAAAACGCCATTCGAGAAGAACTACTGGAAAGAGGTTTGACTTATCCTGTTAGCACAATTATCACCCAAGTTATTGTCGACAAGAATGATCCCGCATTTGAAAAACCGACAAAACCCATAGGCAGTTTCTACGACTTTGTTCAAGCGGAAGCTCTTATGGATGAAAAAGGTTGGCATATGGTTGAAGATGCAGGTCGGGGATATAGACGCGTTGTTGCCAGTCCCAAACCGATAGATGTGGTCGAAAAAGCCTCGATTCTCAAACTCATAGAGAAGAATCAAATCGTTATAGCAGCAGGAGGCGGTGGTATACCGGTTGTAAGAGATGGCAGTGCCTTGATCGGTGTGCCAGCAGTTATTGATAAGGATTTTGCCAGTGCTAAATTGGCAGAAATTGTTGGTGCAGACTACCTTATTATTCTTACTGCCGTTGAACGGGTAGCTATTGATTTTGGAAAGGTCACTGAAAAGTGGCTTGATCAACTGACACCTGATCTTGCTAAAAAATATATCAAGGAAGGACAGTTTGCCCCGGGATCAATGCTGCCAAAAGTTGAAGCGGCACTTGCCTTCGCCCAGTCAGGACCAGATAGAAAGGCCCTGATCACTTCGCTGGAAAAGGCTAGAGAGGGGATTGAAGGGACAACCGGAACCTTAATAGTGAATCAATAAAGAAAGGGCGCAAAATGATTGATCAAAGAAATAAACTACAAGAAGAACCTTTTGAGTATAATGTGACAAAGTCGGGAAAGGTTTTTATTTACTGGAACAATAAAGAGATAAAAGTGTTGAGTGGCAAGCTAGCAAGTAAGTTTCTTAGGAAAATTGAGAATAAATCTGACTTTGAAGTGCAGTTGGAACTGGCCAAGGTTACTGGTCACTTTAAACATGGCAATGAAAGACAGTGAAGGAGTAGGACATGTCCTATGATTATATTCGACCAAATGGAAAATTAATAAAGTGGTTGTTAGAAGGCGACCCAGCCATCGTGTATCAAGTGAATCGAGATTTGCTTGATACTGGTATAAACTTAAATGTTCTTCAACAAAATATTGCTCTTGAAGGCTGGGGGAAGAAACTTTTAGACGCTCAAGGGAAGGATGGTCTGTGGGGCAGAGGCTACTATTCTCCAAAGTGGGTTTCTACGCACTACACGATCTTACAGATGATGAGAATTGGTTTTCCGAGTGATCATATGGCTCCCAAAGTGGCCCTCATGAAGTATTTAAATGAAAAATTTTCTTCAGATATGGGCATTGATGTGAGTGCCACATCAAAAAAATCAGATGTTTGTGTGACTGCGATGGTCTTGTCTATGCTATGCTATTTCAAAATTGTTGATGATAGGATGTCAGACATGCTGACCTACTTTGAAAAGACCAGACTATATGATGGGGGATGGAACTGTAACCACGCCGGAGGCGACTTTCATAGCTCTGTCCATACCACACTTAGTGTCCTTGATGCCCTTGAAAGAGCCAGAAGGTTTGGCATTAAATCAAATGTTGATGTGGATGATCTGATTAACTCAGGGATGACTTTTATGTTAAACCATAAGCTGTATCAGTCCCATAGAACAGGTCAACCAATGCAGAAACAGTTTACACGATTTAGTTTTCCGCCTAGGTGGTTTTTTGATGTTATGAAGGCAATGGACCAATTTCAAATGCATGACGTTCCTCAAAATGAAAACTTTGATGACGCCCTAAAACTCATATGTAAAAAGCAAAGAAAAAGTGGGAAATGGACGGTTCAAAATAAACATGCAGGAAGAGAGCACTTTGAGATGGAAAAATCCGGACAAGAGAGTCGTTGGAACACCCTTCGAGCACTAAGAATATTAAAGAAATATGGTGAGGTGTAAAATGTCACAGATTATACTCTATATAGCACAAAGTATTGATGGTTACATTGCTGCAAGTGATGGAAGTGTTGATTTTTTGAACTGTGTTGAAACACCAGGAGAAGACTATGGTTACTTTAGTTTTTATAAATCCATAGATGCGGTTATCATGGGTGCCAATACATATGAACAAGTTAAAGGATTTGGAGAGTTTCCATATCCTGATAAACCATGTTACGTATTCACAAACCGGTCATATGAAGCCCATGACAAGGTGGAGTTTGTCAGTGGAAATCCGCTTGAATGGTTCAAGATCGAAACAAAAAACAATCCCATGCGATTTTGGTTGGTGGGGGGTTCTAGTATAATAAAAGCCTTTCAGGATGAGGAACTTATTGATGAGTTTATTATATCCGTGGTTCCTGTCATGTTGGGAGCAGGTATCCCACTTTTTCAATCCCACAAGTCCCCCTATAATTTGAAGCTGAAAAATGTGGAAGACTATCCATCTGGTCTTGTTCAACTAACTTATGTTAAAGCAGGGAAGTGACAGAGCGGATAAAAAAGTATTAAAATTAGAATGGATTTTGAATATAAAAAAAGACTCACCTCTAATTGGTGAGTCTTTCATATTATATTGATTTACTGACTGATTTTTTTATTAGCACGCATACGATCAGTCGCATTAAGAATTTTCTTTCTTAGGCGAATCGAATCTGGTGTGATTTCAACGAGCTCATCATGCTCAATGAACTCAAGTGCTTCTTCGAGAGTGAATTCTCTTGGTTGAATAAGCTTAAGAGCATCATCTGAACCAGATGCACGAACGTTAGTAAGTTTTTTATTCTTACAAGGGTTAACAACCATGTCATCGCGACGGCTGTTCATACCTATAATCATACCTTCATAAACATCAACAGAAGGGCCAACAAACATCTGTGCACGTTCGCTTAGATTAAAGAGTGAGTAAGCCATAGTTGTTCCTGCCATTTGAGAAACAAGCACACCGTTGTTACGGCCTTCGATTTCACCCTTGTACTGTTGGTATTCATGGAATGAACGTACAAGTGTACCCTCTCCGCGTGTATCATTAATGAACTCACTTCTATACCCTAAAAGTCCGCGAGTTGGAACATGGAATGTCAGTTTTGTGTAACCATTTTCAGGTTCCATAGACACCATAGCACCTTTACGCAGGTTTAGTTTTGAAATAACTGTGCCGCTGAATTCATCTGGCATTGTTGCGATAACTGTTTCAATAGGCTCGTGTGTCTTACCTTCAACCTGGCGGTAGAGTACCTCTGGTTTTGATACAGCCATTTCATAGCCTTCACGACGCATGTTTTCAAGAAGGACAGAAAGGTGCAGTTCACCACGTCCAGAAACCTTGAAACCATCTTTGCCAGGCAGTTCTTCAACTCTAAGGCCTACGTTGACTTCCAGTTCTCTTTCCAGTCTAGCATTAAGGTGGCGAGATGTTAGGTACTTACCACTTTTACCGCAGAATGGAGAATCGTTAACTAAGAAGTTCATAGAAAGTGTTGGTTCTTCAATATCGATCATAGGTAGTGGATCGACCTTATCTAAATCACAGATTGTTTCACCAATCATGATGTCAGTGATACCAGAAAGCACAACGATTTCGCCGCTACCAGCTTCATCGACATCGACACGTTTTAGGCCTTCGTTAATAAAGATTTGACCAATTTTTCCACGTGCCACAGAACCGTCACGGCGGGCAATGGAAACTGTCTGACCTTTTTTAACGCGACCGCGAGTCACACGACCGATGCCTAGACGACCAATATATTCGTCATAATCTAGGGAAGAAACTTGAATTTGAAGTGATTCTTCATCTTTATTAGGATAAACCTCAACATGTTCCTTTAATAGGTCAAATAGAGGTGTTAGGTCAGTGCTTTCATCTGCCATATCACGCTTAGCAATACCTTCTTTGGCAATGCCGTAAAGGATAGGGAAATCAAGCTGTTCATCTGTTGCATTGAGGTCAGCAAACAGGTCAAAAGTCATATCTACAACTTCTTCAGCACGCTGATCTTTCTTATCGATTTTGTTGATCATAAGAATTGGTCTTAGGCCTTGCTCCAGAGCTTTTTGAAGCACAAAACGTGTTTGAGGCATCGGACCTTCACTTGAATCAACAAGAAGTATTGTACAGTCAACTGTTTTAATAATACGCTCAACTTCAGAAGAGAAATCGGCGTGACCTGGTGTGTCAACAATGTTGATTTTTAGGCCATCGTGCGAAATCGCACAATTTTTTGCATATATAGTGATTCCGCGTTCTCTTTCAAGATCGTTGCTATCCATAACACAGTCAACAACGGCCTCGTTTTCTCTAAAAACACCACTTTGTGAAAGCAGTGCATCAACTAGAGTAGACTTGCCAGCGTCAACGTGGGCAATAACTGCTATATTCATTATATCTCTATGCGAGTTTGTATTTGACATATTGTCCTTCCTTTCTCTGTGGGAACTCCTAAACAAAGTGTAAAGGAATTTCAACTCAACCTACTTATCATACATGGCTTTACATAACAAAGCAATCTAAAAATTAAAAAGACTTTGTAAAATTTTTATTTACCTTATATTTACCTTATAAAGATGCTATCAAATAAGGTGGCTTTTAAAACGGTTACAAGACGATTTCTAAATTTTCCTTTTAAGATTTATTGTATAGAGAAATTAACGATTAAACGACTCTACAGAAGTCTAGCAAGGAGCTTGTATATTCTATTTTATAATTTGCTGACAGTGGCATTACAGTTGTTTGCATATTTTCGAGGTATTCAAAGTGGAATAAATGGGTCAAAGGCTGTGAAAAATGTTTCTGATTTGCCAAAAGGGTGGTAAAATGGTGTGAGGTATATGAATCAATTTTATAGAATCTGAAATGGAGATAATTATGCCATCATTGCCATTACATATTGTATTTGCGTTAGAGTTAACAAAAAAATATAAAGGTTTAAGATTATATCCCCTCTTGGTCGGTGCTGTTTTGCCGGACTGTCTGCATCCAGGTGATACGAAAAGCTTTAGAAATGCGCATTGTTTAAGCGGGAGCTCATTCCAGTCAGATAAGATTATTCAGAAGTTCGGTGATGTTGTACGCCATCCTGAGGACTGGGCTCTTATGGTGGGGTGGCATTCCCATGTCTGGCTTGACGATTACGACAGGAAAAGAGGCCTAAAAATACTGGGCAAGAAGAAAATTAACCAAAGTGAAGAGAGTCGAATGCACTTTTACGATAACATTTGTGATTACTCAATGCAGAGTATTTTGAAGGCATCAGATGATATGGTCCGTGTGCCAACACCTATGGTGGCTGTTTTGGAGCAAATGATGAATATTCATTTTAAAGAGCCCCAAAATCAGCTGAGAACTGTGGTAAATTATATTGAAAGAAGATCAGAGCGTGAGCCCGATAAGAGGCGTAAACTTGTTCGTGATGAAGTCTTTGACAAGTATATAGAAGGGGCTTTGGAAGATTATCCATATGAGAGTTTAGGCCTTACTTTAATAGAAGGTTTAATAGAAGCTCAGGTGGATATTACAACAAGAGAGAAAGTCAAGCGGAAAAATGAAAGGACTTCAGCCCCAAAAAGTCCAGTGGCAGAACTTGATCCAGAGCATGAAGAATATGATCAGCTTAACAAGGAACTTGATGATATATTAAAAACTTAGATTGTTTCATAATACATCGCTTGATGGGCCAAAGACTCAGGTACACAAGCGATTTCTATTAACACTTGATGGTGTCATTAAGTTCATGTATATATGGAGGTTAGAATATGTGGTATGAAATTAAGGTGAAAACGACTTCTGAAGCATCAGAGGCAGTGAGCAACATGTTGTATGAAATTGGTGCTGAAGGTGTACTCATAGAAGATCCCAATGATCCAGTTTACACAGAGAGTAAAGCGTCGGATTGGGATTATATTGACATTGAAGAAGTGAAGCGGCATTTAGAGTATGATGGTGCAGTCGTTAAGTGCTACTTTGATGGTGAAGATGTAAAAAGAGTTGAACTTGACGAGAAGATTGAGAGTCTCAAAGGCAGACTGGCTCAAATTGAAAGCTTTGGACTTGAGGGTGGCCCTTTAACAGTTGAATTAACTGAACTAGAGAACACAGACTGGAACAGTGAATGGAAGAAACACTATAAGCCGTTTGAAGTTGGAAATAAACTGGTCATTAAACCGAGCTGGGAAGATTACACAGCTGACAGCGATAGACTTATCATAGAAATCGATCCAGGCGGGGCATTTGGCTCTGGCACACATGAAACCACAAGCATGTGTATGGAAATGTTGGAGGAAAACGTCACACCGGATGTGGATGTTTTTGATATTGGTTGTGGCAGTGGCATATTAGGCATAGCTGCAGCAAAACTAGGTGCAAAGTCAGTCGTGGCTGTTGATCTTGATGAGGCGGCCGTTATGACAACCAAAGAGAATGCCGTAAGAAATGCAGTGGATTCAAGCTTTGAAGTGCATCATGGAAATTTAATGGATGTTGTAGAAGGCAAGGCTGATATAGTTATCGCAAATATTATTGCAGATATTATTATACTTCTATCAAAAGATGTCCGTTCATTCATGAAAGCAAATGGGTTGTTCATATCAAGTGGGATTATTGATACCAAAGTGGATGATGTTGTTAATGGACTGGAGTCTGCTGGATTTGAAATTGTCGAAGTAAGACGACGTGGTGAGTGGGCCGCTATTTTAGCGAGGTAATTATGCATAGATTTTTTATTTCAAAAACCAATTTAAATGAAGAGTTACAGACGGCAAGAATCATTGATAAGGATGATATTAAACATGCGTCAAAGGCGCTTCGTATTGAGATCGATGAAAAAGTTGAGCTTTGTGATGATTCAGGTATAGAGCACATATGCCAAGTGTCTGAAATTGAATCTGAGTATATAGAATGTCGTATTTTAAGCTCGGAGAAGAATAAAAGGGAATCGCCAATTGAAATAACTTTGTTTCAAGGTTTTCCTAAATCTGACAAACTGGAGCTTATCATTCAAAAAACGACAGAATTAGGTGTGGTCAACGTTGTGCCTGTTCAAATGAAACGATCTGTCGCCAAATGGAAAAATGATAAATCTGCGTCTAAAAAGATTATGCGCTGGAATAAGATTGGATTTGAGGCTGCCAAGCAGTCAAAACGTGGTCGTATTCCTGTTGTGAAAGAACCCTTGACTGTTAATGAACTTTGCAGTGAACTAGAGCATTTTGATTTGGTCATTTTACCTTATGAAAATGAGTCTGCTAAAGGGATTGATGAAGTAATATCAGGGTTGGACTCAGTCAAATCGGTGGCGGTTATAATTGGACCAGAGGGGGGATTTGCTGAAGAAGAAGTGGCGTGTCTTTCTGAAAATGGTGCCAATAGCGTGAAAATTGGTCCACGTATACTGCGTACAGAAACAGCGGGTGTTGTGAGTGTTGCACTGGTTCAGTATGCCCTGGGCGACCTAGGAAACGTTTAAACTCAATGAAGAAACCTAGAACATTCTAGGAAATAATGGCTCTCATAGTTTACTGTGGGGGCTGTTTTTATTATACTTAATTGTGTGCATGAAATATGTGACAAAGCCAATAGATTTGAACGCTTTCATGTCTATTGGCTTATTTACATTGAGGAAAGCGACGAAATACTTTTATCAAGTCGTTTTTTGCGTATAAATACAATAGTCTGACTTAGTGCAAAAATAAGCGACTTCATAAGGATGTGAAAAGTTTGGAAGATATTAAAGATGATGGCCAGAAAATAGATGACCCAACACGAGAAGATGACGAAGCAAAAGCGCAAACTGGGGATAGAAATGATTCTCAGGACACTTCTATGCCTGAAAACAATCAAAATAAGGCAGTGGATCCAAATAGAATGATGACACCAGAAGAAATCGCACAACTTGTTGCACAAGAGACTGACAATGAAGAAGCAAGTGAAGACATCGCTGATAACAATAAGGAAGAGTCGGTTGGAAAAGAACCAGCTCCTGATGAAAATAGAATGATGACGCCAGAGGAGATCGCTAATCTGGTGGCGGCACAAGATGGTGGCAATGATGATGTAGAAGAATCTGAAACCCCATCACAAGAGGAAAGTGGTTCAGATCCGAATAAGATAATGACACCAGAAGAGATTGCTAATCTGGTGGCGGCACAAAGTGCTGAAGAGGATACTGAAACAGAAGAATCGGTTGTAGAATCTATTGAAGAGTCCACGGATGAAAACGCTGAAGCGGAAGCCGATACAGATTCAAACAAAATGATGACACCAGAAGAAATCGCTAATCTAGTTGCATCACAAAGTGCTGAAGAGGATACTGAAACAGAAGAATCGGTTAAAGAATCCACGGATGAAAGCACTGAAGCGGAAGCTGAAACAGATCCAAATAAAATGATGACACCAGAGGAAATCGCTAATTTGGTGGCATCACAAAGTGTTGAAGAAGATGTTGTGGCTGAAGAGGCAGTTGAAGAACCGATTGAAGTGACTGAAGAAACGGAAAAACCTACAGAAGAAGCGGGACCGTCAGACGGCATGCTGTCGCAAGATCAAATAGCAGCCCTGTTTGACGAGCAAGAAACTATAGAAGAATCCACTGACGATGGTGGCAATGATGATGTAGAAGAAGCTCAAGCCCCATCACAAGAGGAAAGTGGTTCAGATCCCAATAAGATAATGACACCAGAAGAAATAGCTAATTTGGTGGCGGCACAAAGTGCTGAAGATGATGTTGTGGCTGAAGAGGCAGTTGAAGAACCGATTGAAGTGACTGAAGAAACGGAAAAACCTACAGAAGAAGCGGGACCGTCAGACGGCATGCTGTCGCAAGATCAAATAGCAGCCCTGTTTGACGAGCAAGAAACTGTAGAAGAATCCACTGACGATGGTGGCAATGATGATGTAGAAGAAGCTCAAGCCCCATCACAAGAGGAAAGTGGTTCAGATCCGAATAAGATAATGACACCAGAAGAGATCGCTAATTTGGTGGCAGCACAAAGTGCTGAAGAAGATACTGAAACAGAAGAATCGGTTGTAGAATCTATTGAAGAAAGTGCTGAAGTGGAAGCCAATGCAGATCCAAACAAAATGATGACACCAGAAGAAATCGCCAATCTAGTGGCATCACAAAATGCTGAAGAAAATGTTGAAGCCGAAGAGGCAGTTGAAGAACCGATTGAAGTGACTGAAGAAACTGAAAAACCTGCAGAAGAAGCGGGCGCGTCAGATGGCATGCTGTCGCAAGATCAAATAGCAGCCCTGTTTGACGAGCAAGAAACTGTAGAAGAATCTTCTGAAGATGATGGCAATGATGATGTAGAAGAAGCTCAAGTCCCATCACAAGAGGAAAGTGGTTCAGATCCGAATAAGATAATGACACCAGAAGAGATCGCTAATTTGGTGGCGGCACAAAGTGCTGAAGAAGAAACTGAAACAGAAGAACCGATTGAAGAATCAGTTGAAGAATTCATGGATGAAAGCGCTGAAGCGGAAGCCGATACAGATCCAAACAAAATGATGACACCAGAGGAAATCGCTAATTTGGTGGCATCACAAAGTGCTGAAGATGAAACTGAAACAGAAGAACCGGTTAAAGAATCCACGGATGAAAGCACTGAAGCGGAAGCTGAAACAGATCCAAACAAAATGATGACACCAGAGGAAATCGCCAATCTGGTGGCATCACAAAATGCTGAAGAAAATGTTGAGGCCGAAGAGGCAGTTGAAGAACCGATTGAAGTGACTGAAGAAACGGAAAAACCTGTAGAAGAAGTAGAATCATCAGATGGTATGCTGTCGCAAGATCAAATAGCGGCACTGTTTGACGAGCAAGAAACTGTAGAAGAATCTTCTGAAGATGATGGTAATGATGATGTAGAAGAAGATGAAGTTCCATCACAAGAGGAAAGTGGTTCAGACCCGAATAAGATAATGACACCAGAAGAAATCGCTAATCTGGTGGCAGCACAAGACGCTGAAGAGGATACTGAAACAGAAGAATCGGTTGTAGAATCTATTGAAGAAAGTGCTGAAAAGGTAGTTGAAGAACCGATTGAAGTGACTGAAGAAACGGAAAAACCTGCAGAAGAAACGGGCGCGTCAGACGGCATGCTGTCGCAAGATCAAATAGCAGCCCTGTTTGACGAGCAAGAAACTATAGAAGAATCTTCTGAAGATGATGGTAATGATGATGTAGAAGAAGCTCAAGCCCCGTCACAAGAGGAAAGTGATTCAGACCCGAATAAGATGATGACACCAGAAGAGATTGCTAATTTGGTGGCAGCACAAGACGCTGAAGAGGATAGTGAAACAGAAGAACCGATTGAAGAATCCATTGAAGAAACGGAAAAACCTGTAGAAGAAGTGGAATCATCAGGTGGTATGCTGTCGCAAGATCAAATAGCAGCCCTATTTGACGAGCAAGAAACTACAGAAGAATCCACTGACGATGGTGGCGATGATGATGTTGAAGAATCTGAAACCCCATCACAAGAGGAAAGTGGTTCAGACCCGAATAAGATAATGACACCAGAAGAGATTGCTAATTTGGTGGCGGCACAGAGTGCTGAAGAAGATACTGAAACAGAAGAATCGGTTGTAGAATCTATTGAAGAAAGTGCTGAAGAGGTAGTTGAAGAACCGATTGAAGTGACTGAAGAAACGGAAAAACCTGCAGAAGAAGCGGGCGCGTCAGACGGCATGCTGTCGCAAGATCAAATAGCAGCCCTGTTTGACGAGCAAGAAACTGTAGAAGAGTCTTCTGAAGATGGTGGCAATGATGATGTAGAAGAAGCTCAAGCCCCATCACAAGAGGAAAGTGGATCAGATCCGAATAAGATCATGACACCAGAAGAGATTGCTAATTTGGTGGCGGCACAAGACGCTGAAGAGGACACTGAAACAGAAGTGGCAGTTGAAGACCCTGTTGAAGAATCCATTGAAGAAACGGAAAAACCTGCAGAAGAAGTGGAATCATCAGATGGTATGCTGTCGCAAGATCAAATAGCAGCCCTATTTGACGAGCAAGAAGCTGTAGAAGAATCTTCTGAAGATGATGGTAATGATGATGTTGAAGAATCTACTGAAGAAACGGAAAATCTTGTAGAAGAAGCTGAAACCCCATCACAAGAGGATAGTGATTCAGACCCGAATAAGATAATGACACCAGAAGAGATTGCTAATTTGGTGGCAGCACAAGACGCTGAAGAGGATAGTGAAACAGAAGAACCGATTGAAGAATCCATTGAAGAAACGGAAAAACCTGTAGAAGAAGTGGAATCATCAGGTGGTATGCTGTCGCAAGATCAAATAGCAGCCCTATTTGACGAGCAAGAAACTACAGAAGAATCTTCTGAAGATGGTGGCAAAGATGATGTAGAAGAAGCTCAAGCCCCATCACAAGAAGAAAGTGATTCAGACCCGAATAAGATAATGACACCAGAAGAAATCGCTAATCTGGTGGCGGCACAGAGTGCTGAAGAAGATGCTGAAACAGAAGAGCCAGTTGAGGAATCAGTTGAAGAATCAACTGAAGAAAGCGCTGAAGCAGAAGCTGAAACAGATCCAAACAAAATGATGACACCAGAAGAAATCGCCAATCTAGTGGCATCACAAAGTGCTGAAGAGGATACTGAAACAGAAGAGTCAGTTGAGGAATCAGTTGAAGAATCAACTGAAGAAAGCACTGAAGCGGAAGCCGATACAGATCCAAACAAAATGATGACACCAGAGGAAATCGCCAATCTAGTGGCATCACAAAATGCTGAAGAAGAAACTGAAACAGAAGAGTCAGTTGAGGAATCAGCTGAAGAGTCCACGGATGAAAGCGCTGAAGCGGAAGTCGATACAGATCCAAACAAAATGATGACACCAGAGGAAATTGCTAATTTGGTGGCATCACAAAATGATGATGAAGATACTGAAACAGAAGAACCTGTTGAAGAATCAGTTGAAGAGTCCGCGGATGAAAGCACTGAAGCGGAAGCCGATACAGATCCAAACAAAATGATGACACCAGAGGAAATCGCTAATTTGGTGGCATCACAAAGTGCTGAAGAAGAAACTGAAACAGAAGAACCTGTTGAAGAATTAGGTGAAGCAACGACTGATGAAAGCGCTGAAAAAGATACTGGAGCAGAAGAGCCAGTTGAGGAATTAGTTGAAGAATCCATGGAAGAAAGCTCTGAAGCGGAAGCCGATACAGATCCAAACAAAATGATGACACCAGAGGAAATCGCCAATCTAGTGGCATCACAAAGTGCTGAAGAAGAAACTGAAACAGAAGAACCAGTTGAGGAATCAGTTGTAGAATCAACGGAAGAAAGCTCTGAACTGGAGGATTCTAAAGAAACTGAAGACACGATTGATTCAGAAGGCGCTGTGAAAGAAGACATTTCTGATAGTACTGTTCAAGCAAATGAATCTGAGGTTGATGGTGAAGAACAGCTAAAGAAATCAGAGGGTGATTCATCAGAAGAATCAGAAGTGGAAGAAGAGTCCATAATTGATGAATTAGAGACTGCAGATGGTAATGATGAAGATGAAAACCAACGTCTTGAAGACCAAAATCAGACTAGTGATCAGACTCAAGAAGAAAATGCTGAAGCACCACTGGATATTGATTCTGAAGATACCTTCTCTGAATCCATTTCCGAGAGCGATGAAGTTGAAGATTCTGAAAAGAAGAAACGTTTTAGTATATTGAGCGTGATTCTTAACAGGGTAAAGGGCGTTTTCAAGAGAAAGAAAAAGCAAGAGATAGCAGATGTTGATAGTGCAGAAGAAATTGCTATAGAAAACGATCCTGCACAAGAAAATCAGATCATTGATACAGGAGAAGAACCAAGAGAGCAAGATGAAGCAAATGAGACAACTGAAGAAACAGTAGAGGAAACAGTAGAAGAGACTTCTGAAGATAAACCTAAAAAGAAAAAGAAGAGCAAAAAGAAAAAAGACAAGGAAAAAAACAAAAGTAAGAAAACAGTGCTTAAACCTATACTAATTCTACTGGCTGTCTTGGCTTTAGTTGGCGCTGGCTTTGCGGGTGGTTTTATAATGAGAGACTATGTGGAAGTCTCTCAAGGCGATGAAACTGAGGTTGATAATGGGTTTGATGATAGCATTGTTTTGCCAGATGATCCAGATGATTATACATCTTCTATGTATTTAGAATCATTAATTCGAGAGGGGAAAGCTGAGTCATTAAAATCTGTAAAACTAGAGAAAATTGATGATGTAAGCAAACTTGTTAAATTCCCAAATCTCAGAAGACTAAGGTTATATGATATGACGGGGGATGAGGACTTCAGTGTTGTCGAAGAACTAGAGGGTTTAGAAGAGATCACAATAGAAAACTCTATTATAAAAAATCAGTTTAGCAATGGTAGTTTTGACTCTGTCACTTACATGGAAATTTATGATTGTAGCATTGAAAACTTAGAACAATTTTCTAACTTCACGAGTTTAGAACAACTGTATGTCTTTTTCGCAGAATTCGAATCATCTGATGGCAACTTAGAACTGACTTCATATATACCATCAATAAGGGATTTGACTCTTAGTAGTTGTGGAGAATATGAAGAACTGATAGGTGTTAAAGATATGCCAAATCTAAAAAGTCTTAATTTGTCCACCGGCACACTAGTAAGAAATATGAGCTATATGGAAAACGAAAGTCTTGAAAATGTCAAAATTGATATGTCGTTTACCACAAGCATTGAAGAATTTAATGTATTATCAGATTTTGATAATATGAAATCGCTCAGTGTACAAGTTGATGGTGACCACTTTGCTGCCAACCAAATGAATCGAATAAGTGGTTGGCTCGAAAGAAGGTTACCAAATGTTACGGTTCGAACATCAACATACTAGAGCGGTATATATAATTAAGCTATACGTTTGTACTTCTAAAATTTGAGCACAATAAAATGTTAGCCAGTCTGTATTTCATGCAGACTGGTATTTTTATTAAAGAATTACCTGTTGACTGGTCAAGGTGTAGAAGCTTATTGATGTAAAAACGCAAAATGAAACATAATTAGAGGTAAACATAGGGATTTGTTGAACTTCTTTAACGCACATTTCTATTTTATGAAATTGCTGTTTTGATGAGAAACAACTAATGTTGATTAACTAAAGACATGCAGATTTTAGAAAAAATCCAAGGAGACCAATCATGACACATGTAGAAAAATTAGTTCAAAAACAACTGGATTATTATAACGAAAATAATCTTGAAGCCTTTGTATCAACTTACCATGAAGACATTGAAATAATTAATTTAGAAGATAATACGTTGATATTAAAAGGCATAGAAGCTCTAACAGAAAAATATAGAGAACGCTTCCAAGTGCAAAAGGTTAAGGCAAAATTACTAAATAGAATAGTCATTGGTGATAAGGTGATTGACCATGAGGCAGTGAGTGGTATAAAAAAAGACGAATTGGTCTATGCAGTGGCTACATATAAGGTTGAAGACGATCTAATTAGGAAAGTATGGTTTCTTTTTTAGAGAGATGTCAAATCCTCGCCTTTGAAAAAAGGCTTAAAACTTGATAGGGGTGCAAAAATGAAAAATATTGATTTTAGAGAAATGAGAATAGATGAGTGTGGAAAAATGAAAGATATTGATCCTCAACACTATATAAAAAATGCTTGGAGATTGGTTGATGGAAAGAGACAGTTGGTGGAGATTGATTATCATGAAAAATCTTGGCCAGATGGATTTGAAAGGTACTATAATGAGTTGATTGAAATAATTAAAGCTGATGGAGTGGCCTTTGGCGCCTTTGATTCAGAGGAAAAACTCCTCGGTATCGCAACCTTGAAAAAACAACATTTTGGAAAGTCAGCAAAATATGTTTTGTTGGATTCTATGTTTGTTACATACGAGAAACGTGGCTTAGGATTAGGAAAAGCCCTTTTCAACTTATGTGTTGAGAAATCAAGAGACTGGAACGTGGACAAAATATATATATGTGCTGGATCTGCCGAGGATACAATTGCCTTTTACAAGGGGATAGGGTGCGTTGATGCCCTAGAGATTAATGAAAAACTCTATACTGATGACCCTCGTGATATGCAGTTGGAATACATAGTTTAAAGCATGAATCGCCTTTACTGGAAGAGTGAAGGCGATTCATATTGATAATTTCAGTTACTCTTTTTCTACAAATGTTAAAATTGATAAAACCGGTATGAAACATATTGTGAACCCGTTAATTATAATTCCAATTAACCAATGGATATTGTAGTTATAAATAAACATCATGATAATAATGTTTATAATAGCAATAGTGATCGTTAAGAATATTTTTGTTAATCTATTAAATTTAAATCCAAAATATATTTTTAAGCAACTATAATTTTTAAAAAGCATGTAACTAAAGAATAATATTATCAGACTAAAAATCGCATATCTTAATGGATCAGAATCAAAAAACAAGTCGAACATTTACTTCCTCATTTCTATAGACTTTATTTATAAATCCATTGCTAGGGAAGTCATCAACACTATCAAGATATTCTGCAAACGTTGCACCGGGATTTAAAAGGTTGAATATAAAGTTCACAGCAAATGGAAGTGAAGTAGCTAGTGCAGCCAGTCCCCATGCTTTAAGTTTTTTAGGTTAGTATTTTTGTAAATAAGCGTCTAAGTTCTTTTTTTCTTGCAGCGATGGATTACCGGTGCAGCATTTGAAGGATAGATTCACGTGGATCGTGTTCAATGGGGCTATTGATCCTGTCATAAAACTCAGAATAATGCTTTAGGATTTCATCAAAGTCAATGTCAAGAAAGTATCTTCCGCACATATTAATCACTTTACACAGTATATACCACTAATAAGTGAATCAAAAAAATCATTTGTATATATAGCATTTTATTAAAAAGCGAGGTCATGTTAGAACTGCTCCAACATGGCTTCGCTTTTTTTGCTTTATCATAAACGTTTCGTGATGAACATTCAAACACTATGTTAACTTTTCATATTCATTCTCATCTACTGAAGATAAAACATTTAGTGATGTTCCAGACTTAACTGCACTAATAAAATCATCAAGGACACTCTCCGAGTTAGGTACGTTAAATCTTTTTATAAGAACATTTTGTAACTCGTTGTAATCTGGTATATCTGCCAACCGTTCGTTCTTAAGCTCAATATGCATCGAACTATAAGAATCAGTTGAGACATTGCTTGAAAGCATAATCATATCCAACCAGTACGGGTATTGGATAACAAGTTCAAGTAGTTTGCATGTGTTTTCTGCTACGTAAACTACTTGACCTTCGGAGCTAATATAACTTATTTTTCCATCATTAATGTTTCTCACATAACAACTGCCAGACCCAGACTTCGCAATGATTTCAACTTCAGTATTACATTTGTACAGGTAAGGTAAGGTATCATTCTCACGTGGAATTACTATAAAATCTGAGAAATCCTCTAACAGTCCTAATATTTTTTTGTCACCGATTAACTCATTTAGGTTCATGTATCAGCACCTCCATAATAAGATAATATACTATTTTTGAAACGCAGTAAATGATATAAAAGTAATTAATGTTAAAGAATGTTAATATAATTTATATTAAATAGAGTTGAATTTATATATATTAGACATTATAATTACAAATGCAGGAAATTAAATCTATTTTATTCCACGGGAGGAAGAGTATGCGCAAAACGCAAAAAAGAGTATTGTCATTACTTATGATTCTTGCAATGATGTTTAGTTTCTCTATGACATCATTTGCTGATTCTGGTATGTTCAGTACACAAGGAGTTCAGTCCAATGTTATTGGAGGAGTAGACGGTCCAGTTGCTGACTTTGATATTATTGGAAATGGTAGTTCAAATTATGAAGCTTTTGGCTTTAGTCTAAGAGGGATCGATCAAGAAGTTGGCGGTACAATCACTGGTGGACCATTAGGTTGGCACATTGGAATTGTCAATGCAGGAGTACCGTTTGATAGACTAGACACTCTTGATATGGAACTGGAGTTGTACGATGTAGATGGAAATCTAATTGACACTCATCAAATTAGTGACACTAAAGTTAGCTGGGGCACAACGAACTATTACTGGATGATTCCTACATCTAACACAGTTGAAGAAAAACTCGTAGTAACTGGAGTTGCTACTGACGCAGGCCAAACGTACTATTTCTCTTCATCAACAGTACGATGGAATTTTGCAGGCGGATCATATGGATCTATGAGTTCATACGGTGGTGAAAGACATCATTGTCCTGCAAACTCAGTAAACGGATTGACTACATACTCTGGACCAGCGATTAGAATGCTTAAAGAGGATCATGCAAGAACTGCGAGCTACGGTAGTAGTGCAGCAGCTGTTGCATACAGAAGTGAACAAAAGGCATTAATTCAGCAAGGCAAATTTGAAGAAGCTATGCAAATGGATATAGATGATATCCGATCACTCTTTGGAAGCAAATATAATGATGCTATCGATGAGATGGTTACTTATGCTAAGTCAAAAGGTTACATTTAAAACAATTAGTTTTTAGAGTAAGTAAAAATCCTCTGAATCTCAGTTAATATTTTTGAGATGCAGAGGATTTTTTGGTCAATTCTTCGCACAACACATATTTAAAGTAAAAGACCGAACTTAGTCCGGGTTTTTCCAGGTTATTCTTGCTCAAAGTCCCATCTTTACATATGCGCATATATCTGCTCTGAGATTTTGTTTTTTACATCGTCAAGAGACTCTTCGCCCTTGCCGTGCACTTTTCTTGTTGCGTCAACAAAATCAATATGAACACAGCGCCCGTTTATGTAAATCTCACTTCCGTTAACTGTGTTCGATTCAAATGATTCTGACGAGTGGATGTCTTCGGAAATTTGAACAATTGCTTTCGCAAATAATGCACATTTGTGTTCATAGGATTTAATCCCGTTATTCAGCTTTTCGATGTTATACATATGAACCTCCTGTATTTGTTTATATTTGGATAACACTCATTGTATCAAATTACCAAACAGCAACACGGAAGAATGTATATCGCTGAGATTATCAATTTTGCGAATATAAGAAGTATCTCTACGCACTATCAATATTTCTCTTAGATCATATAATGTTGAAAATCCCAATAATCAAATGTTGAATTCCTACCAATCTCATGATAAATTAAGGAGTCAGGAAGTGTGATCGGAGGAAGCAATGAAAGAGATCGGAAATATTCTTATAGAAAAGCAGGATCAAAAAGATCCTAAACTATATAGTGGTACCCTAAGACAAAAATCAGTGGCATTCTTAACCCTCGGTTGCAAAGTAAATCAATATGAAACCGAGGCTATGATGGAACTCTTTGAGAGCAGAGGGTATGAAGTTGTTGAAGCTCATAAACGTGCAGATGTATATGTTATAAACACATGCACTGTCACAAGTTTAGGCGATAAAAAATCTCGTCAATTTATCAGACGTTCAAAACGCCTAAACGATGAAGCGATTATTGGTGTCGTAGGTTGTTATTCTCAGGTTTCGCCGGAAGAGGTTGAAAAAATTGAGGGCGTTAACGTTATTATTGGAACAAACAATAGGAAGCAAATTGTTGATGTTGTAGAAGATATTAATGTTTGGGATAAAATTGTCCTCGTTGATGACATCATGAAGGTCACTGAATTCGAAGAACTTAAAATAGATACAATAAAAGATAAAACCAGGGCCTTTCTAAAAATTCAAGAGGGCTGCAATCAGTACTGTTCATACTGTATTATTCCATATGCTCGAGGCCCTATACGCAGTCGTAAACCAGAAAATGTGATTAGTGAAGTGAAAAGACTGGCTGAAAATGGATTCAAAGAGATTGTATTAACAGGCATACATGTGGCTTCATATGGAAAAGATTTAGACTGTGTGACTCTAACCGACGTCTTGAAAAAAGTTCATGATGTAGAAGGCATAGAGCGTATTCGATTGAGTTCGCTCGAACCGAGAATGTTTACAGACGAGTTTATTAAGGCAATTAGAGAAATGCCAAAGTTCTGTAAACACTTCCACTTGTCCTTGCAAAGTGGTTCTGACACAGTTCTTAAGAGAATGAATAGAAAATATACAACTGCAGAGTATAGTCAGATTGTTGATAGGTTGAGACAAGAGCTTGATAATCCATCTTTCACCACAGATATTATTGTGGGTTTTCCAGGAGAGACGGAAAAAGAATTTGAAGAAACCTATGCTTTTGCAAAACACATTGGATTTAGTCAAATCCATGTCTTTAAGTATTCTCCAAGAGAGGGGACACCTGCTTCAAAAATGAAGGAACAAATCCCAGGTGATGTAAAATCACAGAGAAGTGCAAAGCTAATGAGCCTTGCTGAAGACATGTCTGACGCTTATATGGATACCTTTATTGGTCAAGAAGTTCAAGTCCTTTTAGAAGGAGAACTTGAAGATATGCCGAATTATCTAGAAGGGCTAGATGACCACTATATGCGTGTTTGTGTTAAAGCACCTATTGAACAAAAACGGAAAATGCAAAAAGTTCGAATAGTTCGCCGAGAAAAGGATATATTAATTGGTGAGCTTGTCGACTAATAAATCATTCGGGTGTACAAACGCTCATTTTAGCAGGATACTATTGATCTGTGGAAATCTAATTTAAGTTTTTAAATTGAAATAGAAAAATTTTAAATTAGGTCTAGTCCAAGTGTTCAAAACAGATAAAATGCATAGCCTTTATGCATAAGATATGGAGGTGTCAAAATGAGTGATTGTATCTTTTGTAAAATTGTAGACAAAGAGATTCCATCAAAAACAGTTTATGAAGATGATAAAATTATGGCTTTTCATGATTTAAATCCACAAGCGCCAATGCACGTTCTTGTTATTCCCAAAGTGCATTTTGAGTCATTTAATGAAATGACAGAAGAACATGCTGACGTTATGGGCCATATGTCTCTTAAACTGAAGGAGATTGCTAAAACTCTGGGAATCGATGAATCGGGTTACAGGGTTGTGTGTAACTGCGGAGAAGATGGTGGACAAGAAGTAAAACATTTACATTATCACCTACTCGGAGGTAGAAATCTCAAGTGGCCTCCAGGCTAGTATATAGGATTTATCCAATGCTTTACTTGGCCCAAAATCATATTGTTAAATAGAAACTAAAAAATGATATAAAACATGAATTTTCCATATTAAAATCTATTGCATCTTAAAAGAAATTCATGTATAATGTTTTAGTATTCTGAGATTCCTCTGTTTTATGGATAACCTGATTTTGTTATTCCATAACCCAGAATGCGGACAGGATGCGTTGATAAACTATCCTGTCAACCGAAATTTAAAAACGGGGGGAGGGAACAATAATGGCAGGTATTAAACTAGGACCAAACGAAACAATCGATAGCGCACTTCGTAGATTTAAGAGAGAAACTGCTAAAGCTGGCGTTCTTGCTGAAGTTAAAAAGAGAAAGCATTACGAAAAGCCAAGCGTTAAGAAGAAGAAAAAGTCTGAAGCAGCAGCTCGTAAGAAGAAGAAGCGATAAATTCTTTTCTTTAAGAAAGGGTGATCTGAGTGTCAATGAAAGATCAACTCATGTCTGACTTGAAAGAAGCGATGAAGGCTAAAGATACGGTTCGTAAGGCTACGATTACAATGCTTAGATCACAGATCAAGCAGTTCGAGGTTGATAACCGTGCCGATGTCACTGAAGAAATGATCATTGACATCATTGCCAAACAAGTCAAGCAAAAAAACGCTGCAATCGAAGAGTTCGAGAAAGCAGAACGTAGCGATCTGGTCGATGAAGCCAAAAGAGAAATTGAAGTTCTAATGGCTTACTTGCCGAAGCAGCTTACGGAAGAAGAAATTCGTGCACTCGTTGCACAAACAGTTTCTGAAGTCGGAGCCACTTCACAGAAAGATATGGGCAAAGTCATGGGTGCACTTGCACCTAAGACAAAAGGCAAAGCCGATAACAAGCTCGTATCACAGGTTGTTCGAGAACTACTTAACCAGTAGTTGTAATATAGCTTTCAATGTAGCAAATAACCCGCTAGTGTTTACACTAGCGGGTTTTTTATGTGCCCGAATTTTAGAACCATCCACAGAATGGACCATTAAAACAAAATTTGGTGGTGAAGTGATTCTTGAATCAAGGTTTTGGGAATGTCTCATTTTCAAATGAATCAGAAATTTGATTTGTAAATGAGATTAAATATGTTACATCCTGAATATTTGAAGAAATCCCCAGTTGTGTTATGGTAAAATAATAGAAGAGAAAAACTGAAACATAGATATATAGGTATGCCCGTACTGCTTATATGAATAGCTACACAAAATAAGGTGAGCGGTACGAATTATATTAGAGGAGGGGACACCTTTGGGAGAAAGAGTAGACAAAAGAATAAAAGTTGGAAATGCAGAAATGCTCCATCAACTTTTTGGAAACTTAGATGAACATGCAAAGGCAATAGAGAAAGAATTTGATGTGGCCTTAACAGCTCGAGATGGTGATATTCTCATAATGGGTGAAGATGAAAACAGCATTAAGGTAGAAAACTTGTTTTCAAAGTTAAAAAATTCGATTCATTCAGGTGAGAAAATCGACAGACAAAAACTTGATTACTACATAGGTTCAGTCAAGCTAGGTGATTCAGAGGAACTTAGTGGACTAGATGAATCTGTTATAGCTATAACATCAAGAGGAAAACTTGTAAAACCAAAGACTCTGGGTCAAAAAAAATACTATGAAGCCATAAAAAATAACGATGTCACTTTCGGAGTTGGTCCGGCTGGCACAGGTAAGACATACATGGCTGTGGCTATGGCAGTAAAGGCATTCAAAAATGAAGAAGTGAGCCGTATTATCATCACACGCCCTGCTGTTGAAGCTGGTGAGAGCTTAGGGTTTTTGCCCGGAGACCTGCAAATGAAGATTGATCCATATCTTCGTCCGCTGTATGATGCGCTTTATGATATTCTTGGAGCCGACAAGTACCTGAAATACAAAGAAAGAGGCCTTATTGAAGTGGCGCCACTGGCCTATATGCGCGGTAGAACTTTAGATGATTCCTTTATTATATTGGATGAAGCTCAGAACACGACAAAAGAACAAATGAAAATGTTCCTTACGCGTTTTGGTTTTGGCTCAAAAGTTGTTGTCAATGGTGATGCCACTCAGGTGGATTTGCCTCATGGAAAACAATCAGGACTGGCTCATGCAGTTAAAGTTTTATCTGATGTGGATGAGATTGCTATAGTTCAGTTAACAGAACGTGATGTTGTAAGACACAGACTTGTGAAGAAAATTATAAAATCATATGAAAAGCATGAACGTAAGGAAGTTTACAAGGCAAGTAAGAGTTCAAAAAATAGATACGATCATAAAAAATCAGATAAGAAGAAGTACTAAAGGAATGTAAATAGGGGGCTATATGGAACTCCGAAAGAGTTTAAAGAAAATGTACTTTTTTTCTAAAATATTCAAAAGCAGTAGACTTAGAATGTTTGGTCTTGGTTTATTCGTATGGTTAACATTGTTTTTTTCATTTTCAGCGACTATGGGGTCTGGAAAATATGCCTACACACTTGGTGATACGGCTCGAGAGGATATTGCCATAACCAAGGACCTGATAGATGATGAAGCCACCATGCGCCTGCGGGACAAAGCTGAAAATGATGTTGACCCAGTGCTTTACATTGATCCGACAGTTCAAGTGGATTCGAAAAAAGAAATAAGAGATTTTTTTGAGAAACTATACTCTGTTAGAAGTGATTTTGCTGGCGACAGGGACGTACTTATACAAGTATATACGGGTATGGAGTCTGACAATGAAGAGAAGCTGACAGACGAAGAGTTAACGACACTGGTTCTAATGGATCAAAGGAAACTAGAAGATGTTGAAACCATAGTTAATGACTTGGTTCTGCAAACTATGAGTATGGGGATTTCAGGCAATGAAATCATACAGAAAAAGACCGATGCAGAACTCTATTTGAATTCTCTTGAGTTTGATGAAGATATAAAACAAATTATGGGGAAAATTGTTGGTTATAACATCAGACCCAATCGTTTTATTGATGTGGAAGCCACAGAACGGATTGTTTCAGACCAAAGAGCTGAAATTGAAAGTGTGAAAATTGAAGCAGGCACAATCATTGTTAGACAAGGGTCGACAATCACTAAAGAACACTTGAGAATACTGGAAATGGCTGACCTGCTTTTTAGCAACACCCTATCGGATCAACTAGCCGTTTTTGGTGTTCTTGGTTTCACTTTGGTGGTTGCTATTGCTATGTTTTCCTATTTGAGAATATTCCAGGCTGACATCCTTGATGATATGAAGAAAACCGTTTTGATTATATCTGTATTTTTGCTTATCTTCCTAACATCGAGAGTGGTTAGTCTTATGTCCATTTACATGGTGCCTGTGACACTGTTTCCAATTGTCATTGGATTGGCAGTAAGCCCTGCTATTGGCATTGTTCTTAGCGGACTCTTAGCCATACTCGTTTCCGTATGGAATGGCGCGGCCATCCAGTCTTTAACGATTATGATGCTAGGCAGTGTCATTGCAGGTGTAACCATGTCAAGAGCCCACCATAGAAGCAATATTCTTATGGCAGGGGTATACATTGCTGCTATTAACGCCCTTGCAATCTTTGGACTGGGAATGCTTGGTGGCGAGGAACTGGTTGAAACGGCAGTTCATGCCCTAAATGGTGCCTTCGGCGGGATAATTGCAGCGGTTCTATCCCTAGGGCTTCTCCCTATTGTTGAAACAATGTTTCATGTATTGACGCCAATGAAATTGCTGGAATTGTCAAATCCTAATAATCCTGTATTAAAAAGGCTCCTTATTGAAGCGCCTGGAACATATCATCACAGTATTTTAGTTGGTAACTTGGCAGAAGCAGCTGCACATGATATTGACGCAAACAGCCTATTAGCAAGGGTTGGTGCCTTTTATCATGACATTGGAAAGCTTGAAAGACCCTATTATTTTAAAGAAAATCAAATAACGGCTGAGAATCCGCATGATAGGTTGATTCCAGCGGTCAGTGCTAGTATAATAAAAAGGCACTCTACGTACGGTGCAGAACTGGGTGAAACCCATAACCTTCCAAAGGAGATTGTGGATATCATCATCCAGCACCACGGTACGACGAGTATCAAATATTTCTATCATAAGGCATGCGAGGATTCAGATGATCCTGATAACATCAATCCTTTAGATTTCGCATATGATGGACCGATTCCTTCATCGAGGGAAGCGGCTATTGTTATGTTAGCAGATTCTGTTGAAGCAGCAGTACGTAGTCTACAGGAGCCAACCCACGATCACATTGAGAATATGGTTGATAAAATTATAGATGGTAAAATGGAAGAAGGGCAACTGGAAGCTTCTGATTTAACGTTTAAAGATTTAAGAACCATAAAAAACGCATTTATGGTCGTTTTAAAGGGTATATTCCATGAGAGGATAGAATATCCTGATCTAAGCGAATTTGATGTAAGGAGGTAGAGAATGCACACACCAGATATACTACTAATGGATCAGCAAGACAAGGTGGAAGTAAGTGACATGCTTCTTGCTAAGGTTCGCGAAGTGATTGAAGCCTCAATAGATTTTGAGGGCATAAAGGCCAGTTGTGAAATCAGCTTAGTTTTTGTGGATAATGCTCAAATTCAAGATATGAACAAGAACTATCGTGGCAAAGACAAGGCGACTGATGTACTAAGTTTTCCGCAGTATGATGATTTGGCAAACATGGAGACTTATCCAGAAGAGCTTGCTCTTGGTGATATTGTTATATCTTTAGAAAGGGCAACGGAACAGGCTGAAGATTTTGGACATTCTCTGGAAAGGGAAGTGTGCTTTTTAACAGCTCATAGTATGTTTCACCTTTTCGGGTATGATCATGATACGGATGAAAACACAAAAGAGATGCGAAAGCGCGAAGAAGCTGTTCTTGCAAAGCTTGGCATTACTAGAGAATAGGGGAACTCTAAATCTAATCGGAGGCTGACATGAACAAGAAATATTTGATATTAACAGCTGTTGTTGCACTGGCAATGACAACAGGGTGTGGAAATAGCATTTCTGAAACAGAAGCAGTAGCGAGTGAAACACCAACTGACGAAGTCACATCAACAGAAGTCATAGTGATTGATGAACCAACAGAGGACGTTGAAGTTGAAGAAGAGCCAGTCGAAGAAGAACCAGAAGCTGAGCTGGGTGCGGTGTCTACTTTAACAGGTATGCCTGTTGAAGAAACCGTACTCGAAATACGACCGGCTGTTGTGATGCTTGATAATCATTATGGAGCCCGTCCGCAGGCTGGATTGAGCCAAGCTGATCACATCTATGAAATTCTGGCAGAGGGGCGAATCACACGTTACATGGCGGTCTTCCAATCTGGAAGTCCATCACCCGTTGGACCTGTTCGTAGTGCTAGACCATACTTTATTGACAAGGCTTTAGAGTATGATCCTAACTATGTACATGTTGGCGGTTCTATGCAAGCGATGACTGATATAATCAATCTAAACATGGCTGATATAGATGGATTGTCTAGTGGGGCAAATGTGTTTTGGAGAACAAGACATAAGCGCATACCACATAATATGTATTCGAGCTTTGAAGCCATTCAAAATGAGTCAAAGCGTAAGGGGTATAGGGAATCAGGCAATTTTACAGGCATGAAGTTCAATGCGTCTCTCACCGAAATAGGTGGAGAAGAGGGCAAATATGTAAAAGCGGTGTATAAACAGCCCACATCACGGGACAAAGTTGGATATTATATTGAGTTTACTTTCAATGAAGAATCGAAGAAATATGAAAGGTCTGTCAATGGCAAACCACATCTTGATGAAAATGACGATAGCCTCTTAACAGCGGACAACGTTATTATTCAAATTGCAAAACATAAAGTAATCGATGATGAAGGTAGAAGAAGTATCGGTTTGATCGGTCAAGGAAAAGGCTATTTCATGTCAAATGGTGAAAAACTTGAAATCACTTGGAGTAAAGCTGATAGACATTCCAGAACAGTCTATGAAGACTTAAATGGCAATGAAATTCTATTTAATCCAGGGGTAACATGGTTCCAAGTTGTCGAAGGTGAATTATCGCTAGGATGGTGATCAAATGGATTATAAAAAACTTGTTGAGATAGCTTATGAAGCCATGGAAAAGGCTTACGTTCCATATTCGAATTTTAATGTGGGCGCTGCATTATTAGGCAAATCAGGTAAAGTATACAAAGGTTGCAATGTGGAATGTGCTTCATTTGGCGGAACAAACTGCGCTGAAAGAACAGCCCTTTTTAAAGCCGTTTCAGAAGGCGAAAGAGAATTTACGGCCATTGCAATAGTGTCAAGAACCAGAGATATCACAGCCCCATGCGGAATTTGCAGACAAGTGCTTGCAGAGTTTGGAACAGATCTAGATGTAATTCTTGCAAAGGATCTGGAGTATAAGGTATATAAGCTAAGCGAATTGTTACCGCTTAACTTTACAAGCGACGAGCTTGATAAATAGGAATATGTATAAAATCCAGCCCAGCTGGATAAAATGGAGGGAAAAGACTTGGAAGAATTCAGGTCGGGATTTGTCACAATTATTGGACGACCCAATGTCGGTAAATCGACACTAATGAACAACATTCTCGGTGAAAAGATAGCAATTATGTCTTCAAAACCGCAGACGACGCGTAATAAAATTCATGGAATACACACCACAGAGAATTCACAGGTGATTTTTCTAGACACACCTGGTGTTCATAGGCCCAAGAACAAACTGGGTGAGTTTATGGTGAGTTCAGCTATGAACACACTAAAGGAAGTTGACCTAGTCTTGTTTTTAGTTGATGACTCAAAGAAAATTGGACCGGGCGATAAGTACTTGATTGACCAACTTTCTAACGTCAAGACGCCTATTATTCTGGTGATTAATAAAGCGGATCTGCTTGACCCTGAAGACCTGCGTGCTATTGTCGAGAATTATAAAGAGTATGATTTCTTTGAAGACATTATTGCAATATCAGCTCTTGAAAATAAGAACGTTGACTTTCTTCTTGGAAAGATTTCAGATTACATGGTGGAAGGCCCGATGTACTATCCTTCTGACATGATCACAGATCAACCGGAACGTGCCATTGTATCAGAAATCATTCGTGAGAAACTGCTCATGTATCTTGATCAAGAAATACCGCATGGTGTCGCAGTGGAAATCGAGACGATGAAAAAGCGTGGAAACAAAGATATCGTTGATATTCAAGCGACGATTGTTTGCGAAAGAGACTCACATAAGGGAATTATTATCGGCAAAAACGGCAGAAAGCTGAAAGGCATCGGTAAAAGCTCTCGTGAAGAGATTGAACGTCTGCTTGGCTCAAAAGTCTTCCTGGAACTTTGGGTGAAGGTTCGATCGAACTGGAGAGATAGCGACGCACTGCTAAAGAATTTCGGCTACCGCCAAGATTAAGCTGACATATTTTTCGCCTTTCGTGAGCTCACCAGGAGGTGGAAAATGGCAAAGCTATTTGAAATGGATTTTGACATCATCCTCAAGCAAATTGAGGTATGGTTTGCGCTAGGCGAAGAAGAACGTCTAAGAGAATTTGCAGAGGATGCATATGCTCAGGATATTGCAGAACTTCTTATAGAACTGGAAGATGAACACAGAGATTTATTCTTTGGATTATTGAATATTGATAAAGCATCTGATGTTCTTGAAGAAATGAGTGCAGAAATGTTTTCTGAGTTAATTGGTTCACTCAGTGAAACAAGAAAAGTCCTTATTCTGGATGCGATGTCTCAGGATGATATTGTTGACCTTTTGGGCGAACTTCCAATTGAGAGACGTAAAGAGATCATCGCATACCTGAATATTGAAGATGCTCGAGATGTTGAGGAACTGCTGGTCTATGAAGAAGATACGGCCGGCGGTATCATGACAAAAGATTTTGTTGTTCTTAACAAAGAGCTTTCTATTTATCAGGCGATTGACACTCTGCGTGAGACGGCGCCCGATGCTGAAACCATCTACTACGTGTTTGTGGTGGATAAAAAAGAACGACTTGTAGGCGTCATTTCACTCAGGGAGCTGATCGTATCTAAGCCGAATCAGCTGATAAAAGAAATCATGAATGAGAATGTTCTTTCTGTGAATGTGCATGATGATCAGGAAGAAGTGGCATCTATTGTTAAGAAGTACGATTTACTTGCAGTACCAGTTACGGATGATGAAGAAAGACTACTGGGTATTATCACAGTTGATGACGTTCTTGATGTTATTGAAGAAGAGGCAACAGAGGATATTCTTAAATTTGCAGGTTCTTCTGAGCTAGAAGACATTGAAGAAGAGCGCTTTTTTAAAAAAATTCTAGTCTCTGTTAGATCACGACTTCCGTGGCTAATCATTACTATATTTGGTGGCCTGTTAAGCTCCAATGTTGTTAAGAATTTTCAAGGGGTCATTGATAAAGATGCGACCCTGGCCCTCTTTATGACCATGCTTGCGGGTATGGGTGGTAATGTTGGGACACAATCATCCACATTAACTGTAAGAAGTATTGCAATGGGTTTTATTGAAGGTTCAGAAGTTATAAAGACGGTGACACAGGAAATGCTTACAGGTCTTTTCGTAGGTGTTGTCTGCGCAAGTATATCGGGCGTAGCGGCAACTATGATAGGCGGCAGTCCCATGATAGGGGTTATTGTTGGTTTGTCCATGTGTGCCAATATGTTCACAGCTGCAACAATAGGTACAATTGTACCCATCACATTTAAAAAAATTGGTGTCGATCCAGCGGTTGCTTCTGCGCCGTTTATAACGACGATTGTCGATATTACTGGTCTGACGATTTATTTCACACTGGCGACAATTTTGACACAAACAATTCTTTAACAGAAAGGTTGCAGTGCCATGTTCTTTACGTCTGAGGCCATTGTACTAAAGCGGACGAAACTGTCTGATAACGATATGATCCTGACCTTATTTACTAAGAAGGCAGGCAAGATGGATGCCATCGCCAGCGGTGCAAGACATCCCAAAAGCCGATTTGCTTCTGGAGCCCACCCATTTGTATTGGGGCGGTATAATTTATCAACTGGAGGCAATCTGGCGAAAGTCACAAGCATTGATGTGCATGAATCTTTTTATCATTTAAGAGAAGATCTAAGCAAACTCGCCTATGGTTCATGGTTTCTTGAACTGGCTGATGCGGTTTGTGTTGAAGGGGTTACCAACCACAGACTCTTTAACGATCTTATTGAATCCATTCATGTTCTTTTAGAAGATGATATGAATGCAGATCAAATTAAAGTGGCTTATGAAATGAAATTACTAGACTCTACAGGTATTAGACCTATTCTGAATGAATGTATTCATTGCGGTGCGACAGGCGACAGAAAATGGCAATTTTCAGTTCCTGAGGGTGGCATTGTTTGCGAAAACTGCACTGGAAATTTTGAATCCCTTTTCAGAATGGGAAAGACTCTACCCAAAATAATGATGTATTTTTTGTTAAAAGATATGAGAATTATATCTAAAACGAAAATCCATGATTCATATATCAAAAAATTGGATATTATATTAAATGCTTATTTGCGACATCATTTGGACAAAAACAATTTTAAAAGTTTGGATTTCTTAAATTCAATCCGAAATACTCACGAATAAGGAGTGGTAGTATGTCAGTGACTTTAGAAAAGGTAGATGAAGTAAGAAACAGAACAGGTGCATCTTATTCAGAAGCTAAAGAAGCGCTTGAGTTTACAGGTGGAGATGTACTTGAAGCCATTGTTTACATTGAGCAAATGAGACAGGAACCGCCTAAGAAAGACAACTTTAAGGATGACCTTTCAGACCGTGGTTCAGAGATTATTGAAATGCTAAAAGAACTTGTGAAAAAAGGGCAAGTGACACGAATCCTGCTTCAAAAAGATGGCAGTACGGTTCTTGACATTCCTATAGTAGCAGGTGCTGTAGGTGCTTTAATATTTACAGGTGCCACAGCGGTTGGAATTTTAGCTGCTTTAGCGACGGGGTGTGAACTCATGATCGTTAAAGAAGACGATGATATTATTGATATAAGAGAAATCTTAGAAGACACTGCTGAGACCGTTAAGGGAAAAGCAGAAGAAGTTATGAAAAATTTCTCAAAAGAAGACAGTAGGGTCTATAAGAATGAAGCGAATAATGAAGAGTCCCCTGAAGACCAAAAGGCATCAGATGATTCAGATGAGGGACTTCACGAAGAAGAGGACTTTGTTATCAAAGCTTCGTTTATTGAGGACGATGATAAGGACAAGAAAGACGAGTAAGAATGTTGAGTAAACGACATGTAGGCTTGTTTTTCCTTCGCTTCTATGCTAAAATCATAAAAAATCAACATACTGGATTTTGACAAGAAACCTAAATCTGGTGTGTCGCGTGCGATGAGAATGAGTAGTAGTTTGTAACCGGAATACTAGAGAGCTGATGTGGGTGGAAGTTCAGCATGAAGGGCAAATGAATGGCACTTTTGAGCACATAACCAAAGTGGATGCCATGCATCAACGAGGGTGGAACCGCGGAAAATAAACCTTTCGTCCCTTGAATGTACATATTCGTACATATCAAGAGATGAGAGGTTTTTTTATTGTAAGGCAGGATATAGGAGGTGAAAGCATGGACGTGAATAAATCTGAGGTTGCCCAGTATCTAATGCATGTCAGATCAAGATCATCAGCGTTCTCAAAACAAGATTTTAAAATGATATTCACCAAGCTCTACTATATCCTTGTAGACTTAGAAGACTTGTCACTGCCTGGATTTAAACAGTATGAGAGCAGAAGCGCATCAAGTTCACAGCTTGGACAAATATGTGAACTGCTGGATTCTAGTGGGGATGACAAGTTAGGGAAGGTTTTAGAGCAAAAACTCCTTGTTTCCATTTTAGAAGTGACCATGGGGAATTTACTGGAACTTTCCAATAAGAAACTGGAGTATGTGATGGACATTTTTGTACAGTATTACTACAAGGGTGGCGTCAGAGATAGCGATGAAGGCGTATTACAAAGTGATTTTGTTTTAGATAAACTTACAAAGGGCTTTGATTTGAAAACATTAAAAAGAACCGTATAAATGAAAGGGAGTGCGTGAATATGGGTACACAAGTTTCAATGGATAAAATTGTATCTATGGCAAAGAACCGAGGTTTTGTATTTCAGGGTTCTGAAATATATGGAGGTCTTGCAAACACATGGGATTATGGTCCTCTGGGCGTTGAACTAAAGCGTAATGTCAAAGCGGCATGGTGGAAAAAGTTCATTCAGGAATCCCCTTATAATGTAGGTGTTGATGCTGCTATTCTTATGAACCCTCAAACATGGGTGGCATCAGGTCACGTGGGTGGTTTCTCGGATCCACTACTTGATTGTCGTGCTTGTAAGTCAAGATTTAGGGCAGACCAGTTGATTGAAGCCTATTTAGCGAAAAAAGGTCAAGAAGATGAAGTGGTAGATGCTTGGACTGTTGATCAAATGAAGCAGTATATTGATGAAAATGATATCAATTGTCCAACATGTGGCAAGAAAGATTTCACTGATATTCGTCAGTTCAACCTCATGTTCAAGACTTTCCAAGGTGTGACTGAGGATACAAGTTCAGAAATTTTCCTGCGTCCTGAAACGGCTCAAGGTATTTTCGTAAACTTTAAAAACATTCAGCGTGCTTCACGTAAGAAGGTTCCATTTGGTATAGGCCAAATTGGTAAGTCCTTCCGTAACGAAATTACACCAGGCAACTTCACATTCCGTACACGTGAGTTTGAGCAAATGGAACTGGAATTTTTCTGTGCACCAGGTGAAGATTTAAAGTGGTATGAATACTGGAAACAGTACTGTATGGACTGGCTACTGAACTTAAGCATGACTGAGGATAGCGTTCGATTCAGAGACCACTCTGATGATGAATTGTCTCACTACTCTAATGCAACAACAGACATTGAATTCCGTTTCCCATTTGGTTGGGGTGAACTATGGGGTATTGCTGATCGTACAGACTTCGACCTTAAAGCCCACCATGATCATGCTGGCAAGGATCTGATGTATCAAGATCCGGTAACCAATGAAAAATACATTCCGTACTGTATTGAACCGTCACTAGGCGCTGATCGTGTGACGCTGGCCTTCTTGATTGATGCATACAATGAAGAAGAACTTGAAGATGGTTCTACAAGAAACGTTATGAAGTTCCACCCAGCTTTAGCACCATTTAAGGCTGCAATCTTCCCACTGTCTAAAAAGCTGGACGAGGATGCTGTTAAAGTGTTCGAACTGCTAAGCAAACATTTCAACGTTGATTATGATGTGTCTGGTTCAATTGGTAAGCGTTACCGTCGCCATGATGAAATTGGTACACCATACTGCATCACTTATGATTTTGATTCACTTGAAGATATGTCAGTGACTGTTCGAAACAGAGATACAATGGAGCAGGAACGCATTAAGATTGATGATCTTGTTGAGTATATTGGTGAAAGAGTAAAGTTCTAAGACCACAATAAAAACTGTCATGGAGACAGAGTGACACATATTAAGAAATAAGCTCTGAAAAGTGCACATGATTTAAGCTCATGGCCTTTTCAGAGTTCTTTTTAATCTAGGCTATGTGGGTCTAGTGTATAAAGTTTTAAATTAACAAGCCAGGATTCCATGGAATTCTGCATTCATCATGATTCACTTTTTAATCGGGTAGTAAATATATAACTTGGGTATCTAGTAACTGGAACATACTAGTACCTCTAATGTTGAGACGAATTAAACTGATTTGTTTGGTCTCACTTGCGTACAGTATATTGCAACATACAGGCAAATAAAAATCAATTAATGTACACTATAAAAAATAATTTAATAAAAGTGCACACTATATATTGCGTTGTATAAAATATTAGTGTAATATATACCTGTGTTAAGGATTTAGCACATGATTCGTGCACACGAAATGAGGGGGGTGGCGCAAATAGAGCTCAAAGAAAGACAGATAGAAATACTAGAAATTATAAAGTCTGATCAGCCCATTACGGGAGATGCGATTGCAAAGAAGTTAAGTGTAACGCGGTCAGCACTCAGAACAGATCTGTCAGTTCTTACTATGTCTGGGCTAATATCTGCAAAGCCGAAAATCGGATATTTCGTTAACGAGAGTGATACACTTGACAAACCGCCTGAACCACTGAACCACAGATGGTTAGAGCCTGTAGGGAGTTTGAAGTCGATGCCGATTGTTATTGATGAGAAAACATCTGTTTACGATGCAATCGTCACACTTTTCCTTGAAGATGTGGGCACAATATTTGTCACCACGAAAGGCTGTCTATCAGGTGTGGTATCAAGAAAAGACTTCTTGAAAACCACAGTGGGTGGAACGGATGTACACAAAATACCCGTGGCTATGATTATGACACGGATGCCTAATCTCGTAACAATTCGGCCAGAAGATTCCTTACTCAAGGCTGCACAGAAAATAATAGAACACCAAATTGATTGCTTGCCTGTTGTAGAACCTGTTTCGCAAGGAGATGAAACTTGCCTTAAAATTGTGGGTAAAGTCTCAAAAACAAACATTACAAATCAGTTTGTTGAAATATGGAGTAAGGTTCAGGGAGGAACTCATGAGTAAAAATTATAAAATTTATATTCTCTCGGACTCAGTAGGTGAAACGGCAGAGATGGTGGCTCGTGCTGCTGCGGAACAATTCAAGGGTACAAATTATGAAGTTAAAAAGTTTTCCTATGTGTCAACAAAGGAAAGCATTGTACAAATGATTGCTGAAGCAAAGAGAGAAGAAAAAGTCATTGTTGTGTTTACAACAGTGCTCCAAGAGTTAAGAGAGAAAATTGTTATGGAGTGTAAGAAGAATGATTTACCATACATAGACATTCTTGAACCTCTTATGAACAAATTTTCAGACCTGCTCAAAATGGAGCCAATTAATGAGCCGGGTATCATTCATAGACTTGACGAAAAATACTTTAAAAAAGTAGAAGCCATTGAATTTGCGGTCAAGTATGATGATGGCAAAGACCCTCGAGGCATTAAGAAAGCTGATATTGTTCTAATCGGTGTTTCAAGAACTTCAAAAACACCACTGAGTATGTACTTAGCACATAAAAATGTGAAGGTAGCCAATGTGCCCCTAGTTCCAGAGGTGCCAATACCGGATGAATTATATCAAATACCTACAAATAGAATTATTGGTTTAACAACCGACCCGATTAAACTTAATGAAATTAGACAAGAAAGACTAAAGGCACTTGGATTAAGCAATACTGCGACTTATGCCAATGTGGATAGAATTTTAGAAGAATTGGAATATGCAGATAAAATTATGAAAAAACTGCAGTGTCCAATTATAAATGTTTCCAACAAGGCTGTTGAAGAAACGGCTGGAATCATTTTAGATCTTGTCAAAAAACAAATGAAATAGGACCTGAATAAAGAGGTGGATCATGATGAAATATGTTTATGCTTTTGAAGATGGCAAGGGTGATATGAAGTCACTACTAGGAGGTAAGGGCGCCAATTTAGCTGAAATGAAGCGTATTGGACTGCCGGTTCCTCCAGGATTTACAATTACAACTGAAGTCTGTAACAAATACTATGAAGACGGGAAAACAATGGCTGATGAAGTCATGAAGCAAATCTTTGACCACCTAGCTGAACTTGAAACGAAGACAGGCAAGGTGCTTGGTGGAAAAGACAATCCGCTACTTGTTTCAGTTCGTTCAGGCGCTGCTATTTCTATGCCGGGTATGATGGACACTGTTCTAAACTTGGGTATGAACGACGAAACGGTCTTAAGAATTGCTGAGTTAACTGGGAATAAAAGATTTTCTCTAGACAGCTATAGACGTTTTATTCAAATGTTTGGAGATGTTGTGCTTGAAATTGAAAAGTACCACTTCGATAGAGTCTTTGAAGGCATAAAATCGGAAAAAGGCGTGGAAAACGATGTGGATCTGGATGCAAATGACTTATTAAGAGTTATTGAAGAGTACAAGAAGGTTGTTAAACTTCAAAAAGGATTTGATTTCCCACAAGATCCTAAGAAACAGTTAGAAATGTCTGTTGAAGCGGTGTTTAGTTCATGGAATAACCCGCGTGCGATTATTTACAGAAATGCAAATGAAATTCCGCACAATTTAGGAACGGCCGTAAATGTACAGTCAATGGTATTTGGAAATATGGGTGAAGACTCAGGAACAGGCGTTGCCTTTACAAGAAATCCATCCACTGGAGAAAAGGTATTGTTTGGTGAGTTTTTAATGAATGCCCAAGGCGAAGATGTTGTAGCGGGTATTCGTACACCGTTGCCAGTTTCAAAATTACAAGAAAAAAATCCTAAAGTCTACGACAGTTTTGTTGAGGCTGTCAACCGTCTTGAAAATCACTACAGAGACATGCAGGATATTGAGTTTACAATAGAAAAAGGACAACTGTTTTTCCTTCAAACCAGAACGGGCAAGCGTACAGCAACAGCCGCTGTAAATATTGCTGTTGATATGGTTGAAGAAGGCCTTATTACAAAAGAAGAAGCTCTTTTACGAATCAATCCAAAGGATATTGATAAACTGCTCCATCCAACTTTTGATGAAAAGGCATTAAATGCAGCAGATATGCTGAGCAAAGGACTGCCTGCATCTCCAGGTGCGGCTTCTGGGAAGGTGTATTTCTTCTCTGAGGATGTTGTTGAAGCCAAAAAAAGAGGCGAAAAAACAATTCTTGTAAGAACTGAGACATCCCCTGAAGACATTGAAGGCATGATTTCATCAGAAGGAATACTTACAGCAAGAGGTGGCATGACATCCCATGCGGCTGTTGTCGCTAGAGGTATGGGAAAATGCTGTGTTGCAGGCTGTAGCGAAATCCACGTGGAAGAACAGCAAAAGTTTTTCAGAGTGGGCTCAAGAACCTTTAAAGAAGGGGATTATATCTCCCTTGATGGTAATACTGGTACAGTTTACCAAGGGGTTATTGAAACGACAGAAGTTGCCCTTACAGGCAAATTCGGTCAAATAATGGACTGGGCGGATGAAACCAGAAAGTTAGGCGTTCGTACTAACGCTGACACGCCACATGATGCAAAGGCTGCAGTAGACTTTGGTGCTGAGGGAATTGGGCTGTGTAGAACAGAGCATATGTTCTTTGATGAAGATAGAATCTCTATTGTTCGAAGAATGATTGTTGCACAAGATCTTGAAGAGCGCGTGGAAGCCCTCAATGAACTGCAACCAATTCAAAAAGAGGATTTCATAGGTATATTTGAAGCCATGGAAAGTAGACCAGTGACCATTCGTCTGCTCGACCCTCCGCTACATGAATTTTTACCGCATGAAAAAGAGGATATTGAAGCTCTTGCGAAGTCAATGCACATGCGGGTTGATAGACTTGAAGAGATTGTTAATACACTTTCTGAATTTAACCCGATGCTTGGACATAGGGGCTGTCGATTGGCTATAACATACCCTGAAATCTATGCAATGCAGTGTCGTGCCATATTTGAAGCCATTGTTCATGTATCGAAAAATGAAGGCATTGATATTCATCCTGAGATTATGATTCCACTGGTAGGTCATGATAAAGAGTTGTCGATTTTAGGGGATATGGTTCGTGAAATCGGTCAACAAATCCTGACAGAAGCCGGTGTGGATGTTGTCTACAAAGTTGGTACCATGATAGAAGTTCCAAGAGCAGCACTGATTGCAGATGAAATCGCAGAACATGCAGAGTTCTTCTCCTTTGGTACAAACGACTTAACCCAAATGACTCTAGGCTTCTCAAGAGATGATGCGGGTAAGTTCATTGGCGAGTACAAGCAGAAAGATATATTCCAAAGAGATCCTTTTGAGTCTATTGATCAAAAGGGTGTGGGCAAACTTATGAAGATGGCGGTTGAGCTGGGACGTTCAAAAAAACCTGATCTAAAGATTGGTATTTGTGGCGAACATGGTGGAGAACCTGCTTCGATTGAGTTCTGTCATAAGCTGGGCTTTGACTATGTTTCTTGCTCACCGTACCGTGTTCCGATTGCAAGACTTGCAGCGGCTCAGGCGGCAATTCGCAATAAATAGTGTAAAGTTCAAAAAAAAGCGTATATATAAAACAGAGATAGAAATAAGGGGCAGCGTTCTTTACCGGACGCTGCCCTTTGCACTTTAAAATAACAAGTAAATTAAAGGAATCCTCACTTATTTATAGAAGTAATCTAAATGGTAGATTAAATGAGAATGAATATCGCAATATTTATAAGGTGGTGAGGCAATGATTGTCAGACAAGAGCAAGAAGCACTTGAGCATGAAACTTTGGGTCCGTTTGCTACAAAGGCCAACGAGAGCAGGGGCCGGCAAATGGAAGAAGAAAACTGCGAGTTTAGAACGGTGTTTCAAAGAGATAGAGATAGAATTATCCATTCAAAATCCTTTAGGAGACTAAAACATAAAACCCAAGTATTCTTATCCCCCGAGGGAGATCATTACAGAACGCGCCTAACACATACACTGGAAGTGTCTCAAATATCACGCACTATAGCAAGGGCTCTTCGGCTTAATGAAGACCTTACAGAAGCCATAGCCATGGGACATGACCTGGGTCATACCCCGTTTGGACACTGTGGCGAGTTAGAACTTAATGAAATTCATGAAAGTGGCTTTAGACATAATGAGCAAAGTCTTCGAGTTGTGGACTTTCTTGAAAGAAGGAGCAAGGAGCGTATTGGCTTAAATTTAACAGAAGAAGTACGTGATGGAATACTGAATCACACAGGGGACAAAAATCCTTTCACCCTGGAAGGACGTATTGTGAAGATGTGTGATCGAATTGCTTATATCAATCATGATATAGATGATGCCATTCGGGGCAATGTGATTCAAGTGAGCGACATACCCAAGAAGTACTTAAATGTGCTCGGGCATAGCCACAGTCAAAGAATCAATACCCTTATTAAAGACGTCATTCAAAATAGCGAAGGCAAAATGGATATTTGTATGAGTGATGAGGTCAAAGATAATTTTTTAAAGTTGAGACAGTTCATGTTTGAACAAGTTTATTTAAATAAAGAGGCAAAAAGAGAAGAAATCAAAGCTAGATATATTGTGAAGTCCCTTTATAAATATTTTTCTGAGCATCCAAATAAACTGCCAGAAGAAAGATATGAAGACTATAAAGATGTAGGACAGGAAGCTGTGAAGGATTATATAGCAGGCATGACGGACAGGTACGCTGTTAGAAAATATACATCGATATACGTGCCAAAATTTTGGACATAGCGGATTTTGTCGAATTGTTTGAAAAATAAAACTTTTATTTTTAAGAAGGAGATCACAAAGTGGTGTAGAATTACTAATACTTGTGTTCAAAATTTACTTTGGTTTAGTGGATTTTTTACGGGCTTCTTTTGGGAATCCTTTCGTGATTCTTTCTGGATTCTTTCAATAGAAATAAAGGGTTATGACAAACTTATATAGAATAATATATTCGGATTAAGTTATAGGTGATTTTATGGGTGCGAAATATGACAATAGAATAACGGAAGTCATACTGGAAAGCATTAATATTGTAGATCTCATATCCGAATATACGCCACTAAAGCGTACGGGGAGGAATTACAAAGGGTTGTGCCCATTCCACAATGAGAAAACGCCTTCATTTTCCGTGTCTGAAGACAAGCAGTTCTATCACTGTTTTGGATGTGGTGTTGGTGGAGATGCAATAAAATTTGTTCAAGAAATTGAGAACTTTGATTTTCTCGATGCCATTGAATATCTTGCTGATAAGTATGGAGTTGACATTGATGCTTATAAAAACACCAACTCGGGGAAGGCAGAGCCTGCCATTCCGCCAGAGGTAAAAAAAGCTTTGTATGCCATATCCAGAGAAGCAGCAATCATGTACTATAAGGAACTGCCTAAATCGAGTGAAGCCATGGAATATATTAAAAGGCGTGGACTGGACCAGTCGATTATAAAAAAATTTGGTCTTGGATTTGCACCAGATGATTGGCATTTTGTTCATAAAAGACTTTCTAAAAATGATAGAATCGAAAAATTACTCATTCGAGCAGGCCTTGTGGCAAAGAGTCCTAAAGGAAATGTATATGATTATTTTCGAAATAGAATCATGTTTCCAATTAGAGATATCAAAGGCAATGTGATTGCTTTCGGTGGTCGGGTTATGGATGGATCAAATCCTAAGTACTTGAACTCACCTGAAACGGACATATTTAATAAATCCAATACCTTGTATGGTCTAAACTTGGCTAAGAATACCCTTAGTGATTCTAGACAGGTTATAGTTACAGAAGGTTATATGGATGTGATCTCTCTGCATCAGCAAGGTGTAGAAAATGCAGTTGCCACCCTAGGAACGGCACTTACGACCCAGCACGGTCGCATATTGAGCCGGTACGCTGATGAAATTGTTATTTGCTATGATTCCGACAGCGCTGGGCAAAAAGCCGCTCTGAGAAGTATCGATGTCCTCCAAGGGCTTGATGCAAAAGTTAAAATTCTGACGCTTGGAGACAATATGGATCCCGATGATTTTATTAGGTCAAAGGGACGTACAGAGTTTGAAAACAGAGTTAAGACGGCAAAGAGTACAATAGATTTTAGACTGGATCTGATTCGCGTAAAATTGGACCTTCGTGATGATGAAGACAGGATAGACTATGTAAAAGGTGCTGTTGAAATATTTAAGTCCGTTAAGGATGCAGTACAGCGAAACATTTATATTGATAAAGTTGCCAAGCAGGCTATGGTGGATCCAGCTCTTATAAAACAAGAGATCGGTGCTTCATCAACACAGCCTGCTGATATAGATCAAGATTTCGTACAGCGCAGACCAGACAACGTGGAGACGGCTGTCCGAAAGAAAAAGGATCACGGTCCACTTTTGACTGTTGAAAAGAGACTTCTTGAAATCGCACTGGACTCAAAAAAAGGTTTTGAGATGCTTATGTCAGATCTGGATATAAATGACTTGCAATTTGAGCACATTCGTAGTATATTTTTATACTTGCGGGGTTATTACGAAAAGTATGACACATTCAAATTAAATATCGCTTCTGATGATATGGACCTTAAGTTGGCCACTGGGATAGAGAAGCTTATGAACAAGCATATTCCAATAGAGAATCTTCAGAAGGAAACACTATCAACAAAGCGGACTCATCGAGAACTTGTTCTTAGAAAACGACTAAGTGATAAAAAAGATGAAGTGAATATGCTTACAAGAAGCTTAAGTCATGAACGAGACGACATAAAAGAAAAACAAGAGTTATTACGGAAGTTATTCCGTGAACAACAGCAGATTGCTGAGGAAATAAGCCGGGTGCTTAACGAGAAAAGCGAATAGTAGTTGTAGAAAGGAGGGAAGTCAATTGGCTAAGAAGAAGATTGATGCTAAACAGATTGAAGCGGTTAAAGCTTTAACTGAACAAGGCAAGAAAAAAGGCTCCTTGACTTACTCTGAGATTGGGAATGCACTGAGTGAAATTAACATTGATAAGGATCAAATAGAAGATATCTATGATTCTCTTGCAGCAATGGGTATTGAAGTTATTGCTGATGATGACGAGGATATCGATGTTGATGAAAAAACTTTGAATTCTAAAGACGACGAGGAAGAGGAAGAAGAAGTAGAAGTTGAGATTACAGTTCCGAAGGGTGTTAGCATTGACGACCCTGTCAGAATGTATCTAAAAGAGATCGGTAAAGTTCCCCTACTGTCTGGTGAAGAGGAAATAGATCTTGCCAAACGTATGGAAGATGGCGATGAGTATGCTAAAAAGAAACTCTGTGAAGCCAACCTACGTCTCGTGGTTAGTATTGCAAAGCGCTATGTAGGTCGCGGTATGCTATTCCTTGATCTTATCCAGGAAGGTAATCTTGGTCTTATTAAGGCTGTTGAAAAGTTTGACTGGAGAAAGGGCTACAAGTTCTCCACATACGCAACATGGTGGATTCGTCAGGCTATTACAAGAGCTATAGCCGATCAGGCCCGTACAATCCGTATTCCAGTGCATATGGTTGAAACAATTAATAAACTGATTCGTGTATCTCGTCAGTTGCTACAAGAACTGGGACGTGAGCCAAAGCCAGAAGAGATTGCTAAGGAAATGGACATGAGCGTTGAAAAGGTAAGAGAAATTCTTAAGATTGCTCAGGAACCTGTGTCTTTAGAAACACCGATTGGTGAAGAGGAAGACAGTCATCTAGGTGATTTCATTCCTGACAACGACACCCCAGCACCTGCTGAAGCAGCGGCATTCTCAATGCTAAAAGAACAGCTGATTGAAGTGCTAGAAACATTGACACCGAGAGAACAAAAAGTACTTAAACTACGTTTTGGTCTTGAGGATGGCAGAGCACGAACGCTTGAAGAAGTTGGTAAGAAGTTCGAAGTGACAAGAGAGCGTATTCGTCAAATCGAAGCAAAGGCTCTAAGAAAGCTAAAGCACCCTTCAAGAAGCAAGAAGCTGAAGGACTACCTAGAATAAGATCAATAAGATCCGAATTTTCTAACGAGCCATTTATCCCAAATGGCTCGTTTTTAATGGTACGACCGAAATCTATGATTTCGAGCGTCGTACCTTACTCCGAACCCAGAGGGTATCGGAGTTTCTTGACTGCACGCACAGCGTGTGACCCGAAATCTATGATTTCGAGTGTCGTACCTTACTCCGAACCCGGAGGGTATCGGAGTTTCCTGACTGCACGCGCAGCGTGTGACCCGAAATCTACAAAATTCTTCTTTAAAGGAGTTTCCAATGAAATTAACACCTAGACTAAAAACCATAGCAGACCTCGTTCCAAAGGGCACAATCGTAGGAGACGTAGGATCAGATCATGGCTATGTGCCTATTTACCTGGTTGAAAACGATATTTGTGAAAGAGCCATTGCTTCTGATATTAATGAAGGGCCGACAGAAAATGCAAGACAAGCTGTTTCAGAAGCTGATTTGACAGAAAAAATTGATGTCCGTCACGGTGGAGGTCTCTTACCTTATGAAGTTGGTGAAATCGAAACGGTTATAATTGCAGGGATGGGTGGTCTTTTAATCAGGGACATTCTACTTGAGCGACCTGAAATGACAGAATCCATCAAGACTTTTGTTCTTCAACCAATGGTTGCCCAAGATGAACTCAGGATGTGGCTCAGTCAAAATGGTTTTAAAATTGTTGATGAGAAACTCTCTCAAGAAGCCCATAGAATGTATGAAATTCTTGTTGTTGAACATGGTCAAATGACAATTGAAGATCCATTAAGTTATGAAATTGGCATAAAGCTATTAAAAGAAAATGATCCACTTTCTCAAGTGTTTATTGATAAGAAAATTAAGCAAACAAGTGAGATCATTCGTGGTCTGGAGGCCAGTAAAACGCCTGAGGTCAAAGTGAAATTACCTGAGCTAAAAGAGAAGTTAGTAAGGCTGGAGGGGATTCGCAAGTGTTTGTAAATTCAAAAAAAATCATTAAAATTATGAATGAAATGGCACCTGAAAGACTGGCTGAATCATGGGATAATGTTGGACTCTTAGTGGGAAACGAAGATTCGGAAATCGATAGAGTCCTAGTGGCTCTTGAAGCGACTGAAGCGGTCGTCGATGAGGCAATTGCAAATAATATAGACCTTATTATTTGTCATCACCCACTGCTCTTTAAGCCGATGAAGAAGATTACAGATGCTGACCCTATTGGCAGACTTGTGAGGAAACTTATTAAGAATGATATAAGTCTGTATGCTGCGCACACCAATCTCGATATAGCAAAAGAGGGCACTAACGATTACATTGCTGAACTGCTTGATTTGAAGATAGTCAGTGGTCTTGAAAAGACTGGGTCTGAAAAATATATGAAACTCGCGGTGTTTGTCCCTCTTGAAGATGTTGAGAGTGTTAGAAAAGCTGTGGCAAATGCAGGTGCAGGTCACATTGGTACATATTCAGACTGTGCATTCATGACAGAAGGCAGGGGGATGTTCAAACCACTCGAGGGTTCAAATCCTCATATAGGCTCGGTCAATGAAATCGAAAAAGTAAGAGAAGTCAAGCTGGAAGTTGTGACAGACATGCAAAATCTTCACCGCGTTATAAACGCAATGTTAAAAGCGCATCCATACGAAGTACCAGCCTATGATGTCTGGGGACTAGAAAATGAAATTGAAAGCCATTTCTTGGGTCGTTTTGGATTAATAGATGGCACGTACACTCTTGAAGAATTTTCAGCATTTGTCAAAGAAAAGCTTCATGTGGATCAGCTTAGATATGTAGGAGATTCACAAAAGCGTGTTCGAAAAGCAGCAATATGTACTGGCGCAGGGGCTGATGTCATGAAGATGGCAGTTAAAAAAGGCTGTGATGTTCTTATCACAGGGGACTTAAAATATCATGAAGCCCAGAGCGCCCTTCAAATGAACTTATGTGTGATTGATGCTGGACACTACGAGACAGAACAGATCTATGTAAAACGCCTGAGTGAAAAGCTTAGAATGGCCGTAGAGAAAAAAGAGTATGATGTGGCTATTATTGAGTCGAAGAAGGAAGAAAACCCTTTTAAAGGGCTATAGATTGACTTAGAACATGGGTGAAGGGGGCTGTTGCAAAGGCAGCCCTTTCGAATGAGTATATATGAAATGCAGAGCAATCTTCGATTGCTTCATGTTCTGAATAGGGCGGGTTGTCCGTAGAGGTGTAATGCGGTTTTGTATCTTTATTGTTCTTAAGGTGTTGAGTGTATAAGAAATGCAGAGCAATCTTCGATTGCTTCATGTTCTGAATAGGACAGATTGTATGCTGAGGTGTAATGCGGTTTTGTATCTTTATGATTCTTAAGGTGTTGAGTGTATAAGAAATGCAGAGCAATCTTCGATTGCTTCTGTCGCGACGCGCGCCAGATATTTAAAAAGCTATAGGTGTAAAATCGAATGCGTATTCGATTTTACACCTATAGCTTTTTAAATGCATTTCTTTGCATTTCACGAAAAAAAAGAACCCACTCCGGAGAGTGGGCATTTTGAATGGTAAACGGCTAAACAAAATAGGAGGTTATTCGGTATATAACCGAATTCTGAATTTATTCCAATTTGTAAAAAAAGGAATATGTCAGATAATAAGCGGGTATGTCAGGACACTTAGGAACTGAAGGGGGTTCATTCCTGGATTGCCATAATTGTGGGGGCTGACAATCACCGTGTACCTGATTCACAAATCACCTTGTGATCTGTAACCATAGTATAACATAAAGTATACTAAAATGCTACACTTTTAATGAAAAAAGTTATCAATTAGATAAAAATACGAAAATGACGAAACTTGAATCACCTTGACTTCTTTTCTGTTATTATGTATATTGAATAAAAAGAACCCCTGTATAGGGGGGTGGAGGCTGAAGATGAAAAAAGCAGTTATTGATGTAAAAAAGTGTGACAAATCGCCATTTTGTCCAGTTAAAAGGGTCTGTCCAGTTAAAGCGGTCAGCCAGAAAGTAAGGTTGTTTGGTAGTGGCACACCTGTTATTGACAAGGATGTATGTATTGGTTGCGGAAAATGTGTGCCTGTCTGTCCAATGAAGGCTGTTAAAATGCACTATTGATGGCTTGAAAAAGGCTAGATTAGATGCATTGATTTCTTTTATGTGACGCCATGAAGTGTGGGTGATCTTGTAGTGTGTTTAGAAAATCTTCACCTATGCAACTCCTTGTTACAACATATGCTGTCACTTGCTCTTACTATTATGTATATGAAATGGTATAAAATTGATTTCAATGCACCGATCTTGATATTGACCAAGCGGAGTTTGCTTAATATTCCTAAGAAAACATGCTTGAGTTAAGTGATTTAGATTGATTTTTAGATGAAATTAGTATAAAATGTACTTTGTGCGAATGAGTAAGTTAAGTGATCGCGTGAATTTTCACGAGGAAAGTCCGGGCTCCATAGAGCAGGGTGCTGGGTAACTCCCAGTGGAGGTGACTCCAAGGAAAGTGCAACAGAAATATACCGCCACATCTGTGGTAAGGGTGGAAAGGTGAGGTAAGAGCTCACCAGCGTAATGGCGACTTTGCGGCTCTGTAAACCCCATCTGGAGCAAGACCAAGTAGGGGCACAAAAGGCGGTAGCTCGCCGCTGACCCCGGTGGTAGGTCGCTGGAACCTGATGGTAACATCAGGCCTAGATAGATGATCACTCACGACAGAACCCGGCTTATCGACTTACTCGTTCATACCAATAAAGATGCATTGCCTTTGAAAGAAGATTTCAAGGTCAATGCATCTTTATTTTTTTGAAAAGAATTGGATGAAGTATTCATGGTCAAGACGTTTGACAAAGCACTAATCATGTCATTGTGTTCATCCAAACTTGGAAATGGATAATACTAAATAGGTGTTTTATGATGCTATTCAAACCATACAAAATTGGGGATATTCGAAAATGAAAGAAAAAATAGGCGTGTTTACGTTAAATGAAAGCATGTGCAATAAATCGCAGTTGGTGTAATTTTATACCTTTGTTATTTTTAATTAGAAAATGGAATATAAAAGGAAGCGTGGACGAGAGATCAACCAAATACTATGAAGATTGTTGACCGCTAGGTTGGATCTTTTACAGAACCAACAGAATATCTTCACCTTGATGTTAAATAGTAAGTATGTTAATACCCTGAGTGGGGAGATATTGAATGTTTGTTCTACTACCAATTAAATAAGCATAAAAAAACTGCTTGGTTTAAACCAGGCAGTTTTAATGTATGCTTAATGAATAATATGACGATACTCAATAATTCTGGCACTGTTTTGTAGAATCTGAATAGATAGCCAAAGTCCCCATCCTGATAATATTGCTGCAACTAGGTGGAGTATGTACATAAACTTAGATGCATTCTTCTCTACATAAATTTCAATAATGTTGACGAAACAGACCATAAGTGTCGAGAATAAAAGTAAGGGCTGTAAGAGCACTAAATTCGTAAAAAATACGTAAATCGCAGCCAAAGCGGTTGCAAATATAATTATTAACTTAAATTGACGAAAGGGTTGAGCCAATAAATTCATCTATAACTCCTTCATAATTTGTTTACAAATATAAGAGATTGCCAAAATGATTATATCAAATTCTACAGAAATTGGAATAGGAAATATAAAGAAATTAAATAAAAAATTAACTCAAACGGATATTTTAAAGATTTGTGTACTTATACATAGAAATTCGACAAAATATGACATATAATTCACTTAAAATGTCGTCGGAGTATAGAGAGGAGAGATACCATGCCGTATTTTGTGGCGTTATTTGAAATGATCGATAAAGACAAGGACAAAGACATCTTAGATGTACATATTGATTTCCTTAATGAGAATATAAAAAAAGGAAATATTTTTGCAAAAGGCCCATTCATGGACCATTCTGGTGGTCTCGTGATTTACAAAATGAAAACTTTTGAAGAAGCAGAGTGTCTTGCAAAAAGTGACCCTGTCATTGTGAATAATACAAGAAAATTAATTTTTAAAGAATGGAAGACGACACTTCCTGAGTAATAGAAAATACAATACCGTTCAAGAACGTTTAGTCAGTAGACTATATTCCTGAACGGTATTTATGTGTCACCCTTTTTTTAAACCGACTTGCACGATCATATGTGATGAATTTTGATCTTCTCACAAAACACAAGGTATAAAGGACAAATTGCTCTAAACCATTTATAATTCATCTCACAAAGTGGGGGTATGTTTCAAGGTCTATAAATGGTATGAGCTATGTAAGTGTTCGGCATAATAATAATCTAGTTCGACTAACTGGCGTTGGCAGACTCCTCTACCTTTGAAAAAGCTTGAACTTCATGGCGCAGATATGTCTTGATCTCACTGATTTCGTCATTATTTATTAGGATTTCAACTTCCTTATAATCATTTGAGAACATGCCTGTTTGATTCAGTACAAGTTTTAGATTTGTCTTGTCATTTTGCTCAATAAACTCATAGGATCGTACCACATTAAAACTATGGAATTGTTTGGTCACAACAATACCATTGGTGTATATGCCATCCTTATAAAACTTAAAAATAAGTTCAGACAGTCCTGTTAAGACAAGGGCTAACAGTGTTGGAATTTCCTCAGTGAAGTCATTAAAACTTCGAAAAGAATCTAGATCTACTGAATTAGATCTAAGGAGTTGTCTTTCAAGTGAAAAAGTGTAATCGAAATTAAGCACTTGAAATGGGGATGTATAATATTTTTCATAAATATAAAAACTATTAAAATCTAGTTTAGATACTATAAAATATGCTATTATACTAAACATTGTAAAGGAGAATATTAGTCCCCACCATTTATTTTTGTTTTCTTCCTCGAATTTATACAGCAGGTCGCCTTTGTCAGACATGAGTTTATATACTGTCATATAGTTGTATATAGCCTTTAAAAAAATTATGGTTGGTAGTAATAGTCCTATGTATGAAATCATCTAAATCACGCTCCTGCGAAGCATGATAACAAAAACAAATATAAAAATACAGCAATTAACTAAAATTGTAATTTGTGTGAAATAAACCCCTAATCCAGTCTGGAATTAGGGGTTTGTTTTAACTTGATGGCATTTGATCACCATATTTTTCAGAAAAACGGACTTTAATGGCAATGAACTCATTTAAATCATTAAGATACTGAATCAGTGCTGCACGGTTTTCAAATTCTATTCTAGACTTTGGTAGTTCTGTGTCCCGAAAATCTTCACGTATATCCTTTAGGCGAGCAAGAAGTGTCAGGCCGTCATTGCCTTCATCATACTCATAGGCCAGTCGACCTGTGAATTTACTCAATATCATGGCCTCACCTTGGTTAACAAAAACCATATCCAGATGTTCTCGCATATACATTATTCTATAGAGCTGGTCTTGTCTCATTTGAAAGTATTCAAGGTAATACCTATTGTCAGTTAAAAAGTAGTTGTTCATATAGATATAAGACTGTCTTTTGGCATCTTTAATGTAATTTTCAAGATCCTTCATGGACGGTTCTTCGTCATGAATGGTACAAAGGTTTCTGATGTTTAAACTCATGGTCCATAAGAGAGCCCGCATTCTTTTTTCCACTTCAGCTTGCATGTCTATTAAGTGACTTTCTTTATCAGGCATGTGTAAATTGAGCACTAGGGCAGTGATTGCTCCGAGGACCACAAGTGCAAATTCATTTAGAAGAATGTATATGGATATAGAGTGATATGTCAAGAGGTGTGAGGCAAGGACGATGTTTACAACAATGCCCTCTCTGGCATTCAGCCGATCCGCCACCGGAATAATGATTAGTAAAAAAATGCCCAGGTTTAAGGTTTTGTAGCCAAACACTGAGAAGACAATAACAGCAAGGATTAGGCCAGCTGCTGTGGAGTAAAGTCTGCGCCAAGCCACCCGAGCGGACTCTTTTTTCGATTCGAGCATATTTAAAATAGTTATAATACCTGCCGATACAGGAAAATCGAGTTTAAAGAGGCTTGCTAATAAAACAGCTGCTGTAAATCCCAAACTCATCTTAATTGTTTTATATATTAATTTATTCAAAGTGCACCTACCTTATTTTGCGAAATGTACAAACGGGTTCACAAAGTACGAATGTTTTGTTTTATGGCGTTCCCACCTTGGTCATATATGTATTATACAATGGGAATACTCCGAGCTTAGTGGAATCAGTGTTAAATGTCAATTAATAATACCCAAATTGTCCATCAATCTTCAGTGAATCATCAAATTGATTTCACCGAATTACAGTGGTATACTATCAAAAATTAGTATCGTGACGTTTTCTTGAGTGGCTTGATCGGAATAGATAGAACCAGTTTAAGAGATAAGATAGAGGGGGACTAACAATGATAAGAAAGCTAGATGAATATGATAAAGAGCAAGTGCTTGAATACTTAGGAGAGGAACCAGCGATCAACCTATTCTTTATTGGGGATATTGAAAGCTTTGGTTTTGATAAAGATTTCCAAGAAATATGGGCTGATTTTAACATAGATGGAGATATCCAGGCTGTGTTTTTAAGATTTTATGAAAATTTCATACCATATAGTAAAATCAGCGATTATGATTGGTCTGCATTCAAGGAAATGGTTATTAAGACTGAAAAAGAGACTGAAGGCCATGTGATGATGTCAGGCAAAGAGTCTATAATTGAAAAATTCAATGACATTCTTCCAAATCATAAAAGAAGAAGCACATTCTTTTGTGAAATAACGGATAAGGATAAACTCGTAAAGGAGGGGCTAGACGATGTAAAAGTTGCAAATGTAAATGATGCTGAACGCATTTATAACTTGATTAAACAAATAGAAGAGTTTCGTACGAGTGTGGTTGAAATAGATAGGATCAAGCAGAAAATTGAAACACAGACTGGTCGGGTATACTACTTTGACAATGAAGAAGAAATGACAACTGTGGCTCAAACCACTGCTGAAAACTCAATGTCGGCTATGGTGGTGGGCGTTGCAACCCTTAAGGATCACAGAAACAAAGGCCAGATGAGCCGATGTCTTTCAAAACTATGCATGGATTTACTTGATGAGGACAAGACCTTGTGCTTGTTTTATGACAATCCGAAAGCTGGAAAGGTATATCATAAACTTGGTTTCAAGACATTAGAAAAATGGACAATGGTAAGTTATGATGCATAAAAAAGTGGGTGGTCACAAGACCACCCGCTTTTTTAAATGTCATTAAGAAGATGTGCGAGTTCTTTCATGCTTTCTTCAGTCTTTTCAACAAAATGACTTTTAAGTGCAAAGCACATAGGGCATACATCTGGTGGGCCATCTCCCTTATGGATATGTCCACAAACGTCGCAAATATACTCTTTCATGTCTAGTCCCCCTTCTTTTATTTATTATATAAGTGATTATTACCCTAAACCAGGGTATATATCCACAAAGATGAGACTCGAAGTTCATTAAGTCATAGGCCTTATCGAGGATAATCAATTTTTTAGTCAATAAAAGTGAGAGAGGATGGAAAAATGAAAAAGATCTTATCGGTGGCACTTGCAGTGGCCATTATTTTTTTGGGAATCCCAGTATACTCAGACACATATATGACGCAAGCGGTTGATCAGACACAAGAATATGAAGAAATTATTTTAAATGCAATCGATTATTACATGGAGATTAAAGATGACTATAAAGAAACTGCCCGCGTGTTATCGGCAGACGTTAGAAATGCCTTTATATTGCTATTAGATAATGATATAGATAGTGAGGCGCTTAAGCAATCTATCGACAAGCTTGAAATGACTATGAAAGAACATATAGTTGAGCTAGAGGCAGAATTACAAGAAGACAAGGAAGCTATTTTAAGTGAAGTTGTAGAACTTGGTGAGATGCTAACAACCACGCCCCTAGACGAAGGGGCTCTTGATGCAATTATGGACAGACTTGATGAACTTTATGATGAACTTGAAGATATTGAAGCGTTTGAAGATGAGTATGATGAAGATTTCATGGGCTTAGAAAACGAACTGACAGGGCGGATAAATGAATTGCTTTTGAAACTCAACGATATTGAAGGCCAGCTTCAAGATAAGTATGGTGTGGACTACAACTATGAAGATCTGTTAGACAATGATGAATACGATAATGAATACGATAATGAATACGATAATGAATACGATAATGAATACGATGATGACTATGATGATGACTATGATGATGACTACGATGATGACTACGATGATGACTATGATGATGATTACGATGATGACTACGATGATGACTACGATGATGACTATGATGATGATTACGATGATGACTATGATGATGACTACGACGATGACTACGATGATGACTACGATGATGACTATGATGATGACTACGATGATGACTACGACGATGACTACGATAATGATTACGATGACTAATCGTAGTCATTAAGCATGAGACATTCATATGGGATTTATAAAAATTCCACACATTTCTCTCACATGTCCGAGTTATTATAACCACAAGGTCCTTAACAGTGGGAATAAAATTGAGGAAGGTGAGTGAAATGGTAAAAAAAACAATAAAAATGGGCCCAAGAACAATAGTTATACTCTTATTTGTTGCTGCTATTGCTAGCCATTTGGGCTATGCAAATGGTCATAATGTAATGGGACCAGGACAAGAAGGTTTTACGCATGGTGCCAACAAGGTAAACAGCCTTTACACGAAGCAAAATCATGTTATAAAAGTGAATGAAGTGCCTGTGACCCGGACTATTACAACGACTGTTAATGACATCGGTGATTTGACTTATCCTGTTGTCGATACCAATCAGAATCTAGCATTTAGTACCAGAGGCCAGTCTATTGACCCCTTGCCATTCCAAAGCTCTTATGGACAAGATGCAAATTATTTAGGCTACCAGCCCAATTACACTGACAATGGTGATGGTACTATCACAGATGAGGTGACTGGACTCATGTGGTCAAAGAGTCCGGGGGAAAAAGTAAGTTATCAAGAGGCTTTAAAGAATGCAGATAGCCTGAGTTTAGGTGGTTATAGCGACTGGAGGCTGGCAACCATTAAGGAGCTTTACTCCCTTATTGATTTTTCAGGCATTGACCCTGAAATCACTTCAACAAATAAGACGTCATTAGAGCCATTTATTGATACAGAGTACTTTGATTTTTCTTATGGTGATACTGAGACAGGAGAACGGATTATTGACTCACAGTTCATTTCGAGGACAAAGTACACATCAACCACAATGTTTGGAAATGAGACAGTTTTCGGCGTGAACTTTGCTGATGGACGTATCAAGGGGTATCCAGTCTATGATATGAAAAAAGGTGAAGATAAAAAGTTTTATGCCCTTTATGTTCGAGGGAATACATCCTATGGTCAAAATGATTATTATGACAACGGAGACGGAACGATCACAGATCGAGCCAGCGGGCTAATGTGGATGAAAACAGATAGCGGGGAAGGTATGGACTGGGAAACAGCCTTGACTTATGCAAACAGTTCTAATTATGCCGGGTATGATGACTGGAGACTCCCTAATGCAAAAGAACTTCAGTCAATTGTTGATTATTCAAGCTCACCACATGCTACAGACTTCGCTGCAATAGATCCGATCTTTAACATTTCTATAATAGAAGATGAGTCCAGTGGAGTGAATTATCCATTTTACTGGTCAAGCACGACGCACATATCCAGCACACGTGGCGGTCTATCGGCTGTATATGTAGCCTTTGGAGAAGCCCTTGGCTATATGGAAGATCGTAAGAGTGGACAGATAAAACTATTAGATGTTCATGGCGCAGGTGCACAAAGAAGTGACTTAAAAACAGGTCGTGCTGAAATGTTTCCAACAGGCAGGGGACCGCAAGGCGATGTGGTTCGAATTGAAAACTATGTTAGACTTGTTCGATCTGTTAATGTAAGTGAATAGAAAAACAATGAGGCTGTGCCTTTCAGCTTGTGGATAGCCACAAGCTGGGAGGGGCAGTCTTTTTCGTTAAGTGGGTATGGAAAATGGGTAAGTATAAAGCAGAAAAAATCAATTTTAGTGAGACACTTTGTTGAAAAATTAGTCAGTGGTTTGAAACTGAGATTTGTACAGAGTGGACATAGGTAAGGAGGCGCCAATGGAAGAACATCTTACAAAATATAGTTTTGATCCTGGACAAATAAGTGGATATACCATAGAGGCACCAACCTTGTCTTCATGGCTAAAAGGAGAAGACAGACCCCTTGTTCTTGACATTCGCAATAAGGAAGACTACCAAAAGTCATACATCAAGAATTCCGTACATTCAGAGTGGGACGAAGTAGAAGACAAAATCCGACTCGGTATGTTTCCAAGACATAAAAAAATAGTTGTGGTGTGTTATGTTGGTATATCATCAGCAGAAATTGCCACGGACTTACGCATGGCAGGATATGATGCATACACTCTTAAAGGCGGTATCAGAGGCGAGTGGACGCAAAGGGGATACCCCCTTGAAAAACAAGTTTGAAGGCTGTAAAATCTGTATTATTAAAAGTTTTGAAGGATGCTAAAATATACACTGACTATTATAATTATTAAACTTTTTTCAAAAAATACGTTGACATCATATTCATTTCTTGAGTATAATCCGTAATAACAACACGAACATATGGAGTTTGTGCAGGAAAAATATTTGTTAAAAAAGTTGAATTTCAGGAAAACGGTGATTTCTATGTTAACTCGTGATTTATTAAATGCGACATTTGAATATTTTTATTTCTTTATCTGGGGCTTTTATTTTTATAGCGCTGGCTATTTCGCATACAAAAAAATCATGGGCACATATAAATCCAACTGGAGAACTGAGTTAGTCTGTTAAAAGCTATAAACAAGCGCGCAGAGGAGTTCCTATTGGGAACTCCTTTTTTTTATAGCCAATTTGCAGAAAAACCCACTAAATACAAAAAAAAGAGATAAGTTTAGGTCTTAAGTTTAAAACATAATTAAGAGTGAATTTTAAAGTGAAATGAGATAAGAGCAAAGTGCAGTCCAAATGAGGAGGACAATAAGATGGCAATAGATATTCAACCAGTACACCCACTGACAAGCAGAGCGTGTAAAAACGAAGATACAGTAATAGAAATTCGAGGTCATAAAATCGGTGGGGGAACATTAACCCTAATTGGTGGTCCCTGTAGTGTGGAATCCGCAGACCAGGTTATGACAGTGGCAAAATCTATAAAAGAAGCGGGCGGACAAGTCCTCAGAGGCGGAGCCTTCAAGCCTAGAACATCTCCATACAGTTTTCAAGGCATGGGGGGCGATGGTCTTCGAATCTTAAAAAAAGCAGGCGTCCACAACGACATTCCTGTGATCACAGAAATTATGAGCACTGAGGATTTCGATGAAGTCGAAAGAACGGCTGACATTTTGCAGATTGGTGCAAGAAATATGCAAAACTTCCACCTGCTCAAGAGAGCGGGTCAATCAAATAAGCCCATCCTACTCAAAAGAGGTTTATCAGCAACCATAGATGAATGGTTAAATGCTGCTGAATACATTATGGCAGAAGGCAACGACCAAGTTATCCTGTGCGAAAGAGGCATTCGTACCTTTGAGAACTACACAAGAAACACACTAGACCTTTCAGCTATAGTGGCTGTAAAAACCCTAAGCCACTTGCCAGTAATCATTGACCCAAGTCATGCAACTGGGCGCAAGGAGATGGTACCGGCTATGGCAAAAGCAGCAGTGGCTGCAGGCGCAGATGGCCTCATGATAGAAGTGCATAACGATCCTGAAAATGCCCTTTGTGATGGGCCACAGTCTTTAAGACCAGAAGAGTTTGAAAGCTTGGCAAAAGAACTGAGAAAGATCCATGAGGTGGTGCAAAATGCTTGATGAAATCGACTTTATCACCCCCTTTAAGACCATTGGCGTCATTGGAACCGGTCTGATGGGTGGTTCGTTTGCAAAGGCCATTAAAGCCAATATAAAGTATGTAAAAGTCATTGGTTATGATGTGAGTGAAAGAGCCTTATCAGATGCCCTGGTTCACAAATGCATCGATGAGCCGGCAAAAGATTTAGAAGACATTGCGAGAAAATCAGACCTACTCGTCTTGGCGACGCCGGTAAGAACCTATGAAAATATACTGATGACCATACCGAAAGATGTTTGGAAAAACACGTTTCTAACAGATCTTGGCAGTGTAAAAAGTCATCCCAATCATTTGGTAAAAAAAATACTCCCTGAGAACACAAAATACGTTGGGGGCCACCCAATGGCAGGCAGTGAGAAATGCGGATGCGAAAATAGTTCAGAATATTTGTTCAATAACAACGTTTTTTACCTGACAAGCGATCAAGCAGATTGGATAAAGCCTGTAAGGCAACTCGTTGAAAAGATAGGTGCTGTGGTCAAAGAGGTGGATGTTGAAGACCATGACCGGATTGTATCTGTTTCGAGCCATGTGCCCCATGTTGCGGCATCCTTGCTGGTTCAACTGCTGCATGAGGATATTAATATAAGTGAGACGGGTGGAGGATACCAAGACACGACACGAATTGCAGGATCTGATCCGGTTATGTGGACAGATATATTCCTATCCAATAAAAACGAACTATTAAAATCCTTAAGTCAATTTCAGAAGGGACTTGAAGACTTCATAGACATTATTCAAAAAGAAGATGAACAAGATTTATTTGATTTACTAAAACAAACCAGACAAAAAAGATTATTTGGAGGCGAAGAAAACAATGGAGATATTAACGGGCACAAAGCCGTTTAAAGGGACAATAACCATTCCACCGTCAAAGAGTATGAGCCATCGCGCCCTTATAGCCGCGGGCCTTTCTAATGGAAGCAGCCATATAATGAGTGCCCTAAACGCAGATGACATTGAAGCAACGTTGGAATGTCTCTTGGCACTTGGTGTTGAGAGTCAAGTGCTAAAAAGCACAGTGGTTAAGTCTGGACTGGATGTTATTGTTGAAGGATTAGGTGGTCGGTGGCCATCTTCAGCCACCATCAAAGCAAGAGAGTCAGGCTCAACTTTAAGATTTATGATCCCTGTGGCCCTTGCCTCAAAAGGACAAAAGGCTTTCGAAGGAAAAGGTCGTCTCGTAGAACGGCCCATAACACCCTACATTGAAATATTTGAAAAAATAGGCCTTGATTATAACTATAATGGGGAATTGCCACTCCAAGTGGATGGACAGCTCAAAAGTGGACAGTTTAGGATTCCGGGCAACATCAGTTCACAGTTTATAACGGGCCTCCTTATGGCCTTGCCAATACTGGAAGGGGATTCAGAAATTATCGTAGAGGGAGAACTTGAATCTGCAAGCTATGTGGATCTCACATTAGACGTTCTTCAGGCCTTTGGGATACATGTCAAAAGCACAGAAACTGGATACACCATAAAAGGGTCACAAAGTTATAAAGCCTGTGCATATGAGGTTGAAGGTGATTACTCACAAGCCGCCTTTTTCATAGCTGCCGGCCTTCTTGGTCAAGCCCCCCTCGTTATAAAAGGGCTTTCTAAAGACTCTAAGCAAGGGGATAAGGCCATGATAGATATTGTTAAAAATATGGGAGGCGTGATTGAGTGGCAGGACAACAAACTCCTTGTTCATCCTAGTGAACTTCACGGAACAACCATCGACTTGAAAGACTGTCCAGATCTCGGTCCAATAGTGTCTGTTTTAGGTGCTTTATCAAAGGGAACAACCACCATAATAAATGCCGAGAGACTACGTATAAAAGAGTCAGATAGACTAGCAGCCATGACCAGCGAACTCAAAAAAATGGGAGCGCATATAGAAGAAAGACAAGATGGTATGGTTATAAATGGTGTGCCTTCCTTAATGGGAGCAAAGGTTGACGGTTGGAATGATCACCGTATTGTCATGGCACTTACCGTGGCTGGAATCAAGACATTTAATGGTGTGCGCATAAAGGGTGCTGAAGCGGTAAAAAAATCATATCCAGACTTTTTTGAAGATGTGAAGGCTTTGGGTGGACAAGTGAATGTTTTCAGTGACCCCTTGGTGTCGTTAAGAAACGAAATCACAGCCATAGACACTTCTATTGTTAAATGCCTGGAAAGGCGATTTGAAGTCATAGAAGAGATAGCGAAAATTAAAGAAGAAAATGGTATGGATGTTTTGGATGAGAAGCGTGAAGAAGAGCTATTAGAAAAATTGAAATCAATTTCTAAGCATGCTGATAATGGTGTAATAGAATCGGTATATGAGCGTATCTTAGATGTAAGTCGAAGGATGCAGACCGATAGAATCGCTAAAAACTAGGATGTATAAAAAGAATTAAACCCAACAAGTTAAAAGGGAATGGTTAATGAAACCTTCTTATACAAGGAGTGAGGATACGGATATGAAAAGAATTGGATACCCAGGAATCGAAGGCACTTTCAGCGATGAAGCAGGTCGCGCTTTTTTTTCATCAAAATACGATGGAATAGGTCTTGGTTCCTTTGAAGAGGTCTGTCAGGCCTTAAAAAACAAAGAGGTTGAGCACGCTGTACTGCCCATCGAAAATTCATCAACAGGGTCTATTGGAGAAGTCTTTGATCTCATTCAAAAATATGACCTTATGATCACAGGGGAGAAGAAGCTTCTTATTGAGCATCATTTGCTGGGCTTGCCTGAGGCCGAAAGAGATGGCATTCAGTGCATTTATTCCCATCCTCAAGCGTTTAAACAGTGTTATGAATCCCTAAAAAGTAGACCTGAGGTGGAGCATGTTGTGACGGCTACTACAGCAAATGGTGCAGAAATTGTCCACCGAAAGAAATGTGACAGACAAGCTGCAATAGGCAGTCGCTACGCTGCAAAAATATACGGTCTGAATGTTTTGGAAGAAAGCATACACGATATAAAGGGCAATGCCACCCGGTTCTTGGTACTATCTGACTGGGCTGATATTGAACCTGAGTCAGATAAAATTTCTCTAAGCTTTATACTGAAACATGAGCCAGGGGCTCTGGCGGGAATATTAGCTCTTATTGCTGACGGAGACTATAATATTGCGCATATTGAATCAAGGCCTATTCGTAATGAGAACTGGGCTTATAGATTTTTTCTTGATATAGAAGGACGACTTGAGGACCTTCAAACAACATTCCTGATGAAGAAACTTAGAAGGATGACAGCAGACTTTAAAATCGTTGGTCAGTACAGAGCTGATACGTTAAAAACAAGGGAAGTGTAATAAGTTATAAGCAGGGTATACAAAGAATAGTAAATTATGAAAATAAAATAAGGCAAGATGAGGAGGGCAAAATGAACTTAAAGAACCTTAAACTCAGAAACAAAATACTCCTTTTGGCACTATTCATTATCTCAGTTTTTACTATTCTAATTATGGCTTATATCATTCCAACAATTAACAACATCATCGAGGAGCGGACAGTCTCAAAACTTAGTGATTTAGTAGACGTTCCATATACGCAAATGGAGAGCTACTATGCCCGTGTTCAAGCGGGTGAAATGTCGGAAGAGCAAGCACTAAACCTCATTTATGAGGCTGTTAAAAATACGCGCTACAACGAAGTGGAGTACTACTGGATTCATGGTTACGATGGCATTATGAAAATGCACCCTGTGGCAGATAACTTGATAGGAGAGAATCTGTTGGGTATGGTTGATGAGAAGGGGAAGCCATTTTTTAAAGAAATGAATGATGTGGTGAGTCAAAATGGTGAAGGCACGGTGGAATACTGGTGGCCCAAACCAGGTTCGGATGATCCACAACCTAAAATGTCCTATGTAAAAGGCTTTGATGAATGGGGGCTTATTATTGGAACTGGTATTTATATTGATGACCTCAAGGCCCTCCAAAAATCGATTTATAATCAAGTGATCATAATATCCTGTATCATCATTTTGGTCTCTGTGGCACTGGTCTTTTTAATTGTTGCACCACTTAATAAAACCCTTAAAAGCATTATGAGTCGTACCAACGAGTATCAAAACTTAGACTTTAGAAATTCCATTGATGTGAATCAAAAGGACGAACTCGGTGAAATTGCAAATGCCTTTAACGAGGTGTCTTCAGGTCTTCGTGGTCTTCTTGACAACATGAAGACAATCTCAGGTCGATTAAGCAAGGGTGCAGAAGACATGGATCAAGATATGGTAAGACTGAGTCAAAGCACTGATAAGACCGTTTTGTCATCAGAGGAAATTGCCCAAGTTATCATGCAAACAAGCCGTGCTGCTGAAAATGTTAATGAAACGGTTCAAGAAATTCGACAAGCTATTGAACAGGTTGCAGATAAGGCCACTGAAGGAGCTATGCGAGCTTCGGATGTTAACACTAGAGCCACTGAACTCAAAGATGATGCCAATCAGTCCAGTAAAAAAGTGGCTGGTATATACTCAGAAATGAAAGATCGCCTAGAAAAGGCCATTGAACATGCCAATACGGTACAAAAAATTGATGAGCTTTTGAGTTCGATTTTGAGCATCACTGAGCAGACAAACTTGCTGGCATTGAATGCATCTATTGAGGCAGCTAGAGCTGGGGAAGCAGGTCGGGGATTTGCTGTTGTTGCCAATGAAGTAGGCAGTTTAGCAGAACAATCAAAGGACATGGTTTCAAATATTCAGGACACCGTGGACAGTGTAAAATTGGCTGTCAAAACATTGATCGAGGATTCACAAGAAATACTGTCATTTATGGAAAATCAAGTTTTAGTGGACTATGAAAAACTGAATGATATTGGAGACCAATACAATCAAGATGCAGACACATTCAATGAGATTATGACAGAGTTAAGCGCAATTTCTGAAGAACTTTCTGGTTCAATGGAAAACATTTCGGATAACATTCAGAGTGTTGCCACAGCATCCAAGCAGGGGGCTGAAGGTGTGGACAGAATACTGGACATGTCAAAAGATGTCATGATCAGGAGTCAAGAGGTTAAAGAAATTATTGATGACAGCATCCAATCTGTAGAATCACTTGATGAAGTCATGAAAAAATTCCATGTATAATTCTTATAGTCGACTTTTATGGCAGTGTTCATAAAGCTATATGGTCGAATAGTATACCCTAGATAGGTCTTAGCTTGATTGAGGTTTATCTAGGGTATCTGTATGGAAATGATTTGTTTGCTTTCTTTATGACAAGGAGGTCTAGTATATGAAAACATATCATATTGCTGTAAAGGGACGGGTTCAGGGTGTCGGGTATCGCTATTTTACCTTTCAAAAAGCCCAGTCGCTTGGTGTAAAAGGATGGGTGCGGAATTTGGCGGATGGACGTGTTGAAATTATGGTTTCAGGGCAAGAGGACGTCCTAGAAATCTTTGTAGAGGCTCTAAAGGCTGGACCTGCCTTTGCAAGGGTTGACGCTGTTTCAGTTCTTGAAGAGCCAAAAGACCTTGATAATATGCAAAGTGCCTTTGTAATAAAATAGAATGTAAAAAAATCCGTTTCGTGACCAAGTGCCATAGGTCATGAAGCGGATTTTTAATTTTGTAAGCGTCAGCCTCGCTGGAGGCCAGTTGTTCCAGTACGTATCATTTCTTTAATGCCATAGGTTTGAAGTTGATGAATGGCTGCGTCGATTTTATCATGGGTGCCTAAAATGGACAGTGTAAGACTGGTGTCTGAAACATCAACAATTTGTCCCTTGAATATTTCTGCAAGGTCCATAACCTGTCGTCGCTCTTTAACAGAGGATCGAACTTTAATAAGGGCGAGTTCCTGCATCATTGCTGAGTTTTGACAGAGTTCATTGACCTTTAAAACAGGTATGAGTTTATGAAGTTGTTTCATAATCTGCTCCAGAAGTTTATCGTCACAAGTGACACCAATAGTCATGCGTGAGATGTTTGGTGACTCTGTTGTGCCAACTGAAAGGCTATCAATATTGTAACCACGTCGGCTAAAGAGACCTGCAATTCTGGAAAGAACACCAGAATGATTTTCTACAAGCACAGATAAGTATCTTTTTTTATTTTCAAATCCCACTTGCTCACCCCCAGATTGTATTTAGATTCGGTTCAAGGACACATTCAATTAAAGTGGCCTCTGGTTTATTGTTATAGGCATCAATTGCAGATCTTAAATCATTGGTGTTAGTAACTTTATGGGCAATTAAGTTATATGCCTGTGCAATCAAAGTGAAATCTGGATTGTTATTGAGGTGGACACCAAAATTCGAATCTGCTCCATAGGCCCTGTCCTGTAGCTCCCTAACCATTCCAAGTCGGCTGTTGTTTAAGAGTATGAAAAGAATAGGCTGGTTGGTGCCTTTAGCAACGCCCAGTTCAGATAGGTTCATCTGGATACTGCCATCGCCTGTTATACAGACAATTTGTCGCTTATGCCCTTTTGCAACAGCTGCGCCTATGGCGCAGGGGAGACCATATCCCATAGTGCCAAGCCCGCCAGACGTGAAGAAACGTCGACTGCCACGAACTGGAAGATGTCTGGCTGTCCATATTTGATGCTGGCCCACGTCCGTTGTGATGATGGCGTTGTCAGATATATTTTCATCCAGTATTTCCATAATTTCTATGGGGGTGAAAGCCTCACTTGAGTACTGCTTTGAGTAAGTGACCTGTTCAATCTGGTCGAACCACTTGAGTGCTTTAGACTGATCCAGCTGTTTTGTCATCTCCTCTAAAATTTTAGTGGCATCACCGACAACAGGAATATGGGTGTTGAGGTTTTTACCAACTTCAGCGGGATCCACATCAATATGAATGAGACTCTTGTCTTTGTGTTCTAAATCAAGCCCTATGACGGCTCTGTTGGAGATTCTGGCACCGATTATCATAATGGCATCCGCTTCCTCTATGGCCTTCCTGGCACGGGAGTGACCATGGCCACCAATCATACCCAGAGCATAGGGGTGGTCTTCAGCTATAGCGCCTTTGCCCATCATTGTATGGGCAACGGGTATACCTGATTTTTCAACAAAGCTTAAAAGACTTTCACAGGCATCGGCTCTCATTATTCCGCCACCAACAACTATAAGAGGTTTGCGACTTGTTTGAAGCACATGTAAGGCCTTTTTGATCTGTTTTGGATGGCCATATGTGACTGGTTTATAACCGGGGATGTTAAGGTCTCCAAGAGACATGGCCGAGCTGGAAATCATGTTCTTTTGTATGTCTGATGGAATATCAATAAGAACGGGTCCAGGCCGACCTGTTCCAGCGATGTGAAAAGCACGCCGAATCACTTCAGGCAGTTCATTTGCGTCTTGAACCAAGTGGTTGTGCTTAGTAAAGGGTTCAGATGCTCCGATTATATCAGCTTCTTGAAAAACGTCCTTGCCGATGGCGTAAGTTGGCACTTGACCGGAAATGACAACAAGGGGGATAGAGTCAGCATATGCAGTGGCAATGCCGGTGATGGCATTGGTTGCACCTGGACCCGATGTGACAAGACAGACACCTGTCTTTCCTGTGGCTCGGGCATATCCGCTAGCACTGTGGGTCGCGCATTGTTCATGACTTGATAAGTAGTGTTTAATCTTTGATTTTCTCAGTGCCTCATAAAGGGGAAGAACTGCACCGCCAGGATAGCCAAAGATGGTATCAACGCCGCTGTCTTCTAAAGCCTTTACAATATAATTTGCAGCTTGCATGTTATCACTTCCTCCTTTCGTATGATGATCATACTTGTTTTCTTTAAATTTTGAATATTTTAACACCCATTGTAGCAGAATAAAAATACAATCGTCAATAAGAAATTGTACAAAAAGAGATACAATTTGAATTACAAAAAAATTAGTATATATCAAGAAAAACTCTCTAATTTCAAAATTTTAATATTTTTTAATAAATAGTGTTGACGGTGTGACTAGACTTTGCTATTATTACTTTCAACATCACGAAACAAATAAGAAACGAAAAGCTTTGACGGAACGCGATCGTTGCAATTGTTGAGTTCAGAGAGCCGGTGGTTGGTGAGAACCGGACGAACATGCATCAATCTACTCATTCCTGAGCAGACCCCCCGAAACAAAAGTAAGGGGGTATGATTGGCCTCATTATCGGCCTGCACTTTCTAGATGGAGTGTATTGAGAGACCTGTAAATGCACAGGTAACTTAAGGTGGTACCGCGGGAATTTGAAACCTCGTCCTTAATAATTATTAAGGCGAGGTTTTTTTAATGCAATTTTTTAGCATGTATGATGGATTGCGACATAGTTATAAGAAATGTCAAAAGGAGCACTAAATAGCGAGACTGTCCGGACGTCTTGGCTGTTTATAACCACTACAGGGAAACTTACAAAAGCAAAAGTCAGAATAATCAAAATATAATACTGTATACTGGTCGTCGTCACAAGGCCAAGGAAGGGTGAAATAAACATGACAAAGCAAATAAAAATATTTGATACAACATTAAGAGATGGAGAGCAGTCGCCGGGATGTAGCATGAGACTCAATGAGAAAATACAAATGGCAAAGCAACTGGAACGAATGGGCGTAGATGTTATTGAAGCCGGATTTGCCATCGCCTCTGAGGGAGATTTTGAGTCTGTTAAAGCCATAGCGCAAAGCGTAAAAAACACCACTGTGGCCAGTTTAGCAAGGGCCCTTCCAAATGATATTGAAAGGGCATATGAAGCTGTTCGACACTCGCAAAACCCAAGAATACACACATTCATTGCAACGAGTGACATTCACATGGAACACAAGTTGAAAATGGCTCCAGATGCCGTTGTCAGACAAGCTGTCGAAGCTGTAAAATTTGCGAAGTCAAAATGCTTTGACATTGAGTTTTCAGCCGAAGATGGGACGCGAAGTGATCCTGAGTTCTTGTCAAAAATATTTGATGCGGTGATTCAGGCTGGAGCTACTGTTATAAATGTTCCTGATACAGTGGGCTATGCTGTGCCAAATGAATTTGCTGACTTTATCAAGAAAATTCGTAGTCAAATGAAATACGATCATAGGGCTGAGTGGTCAGTGCACTGCCACAACGATCTCGGGCTTGCGGTTGCCAACACACTGGCTGCCGTGGATGTGGGGGTAACCCAGCTTGAATGTACTGTCAATGGCATAGGAGAAAGGGCTGGAAATGCAGCACTTGAAGAAATTGTCATGGCTCTTCACACTCGAAAGGACCAAATTGGAGTTGAGACAGGGATCAAAACGGAAGAGATCACAAGGTCCAGTCAATTGTTATCGAGTATTACAGGTGTATATGTACAGCCTAACAAGGCCATTGTTGGGGCCAATGCCTTTGCTCATGAGTCTGGCATACATCAGCACGGTATGTTGGCCAATCGCTCCACCTATGAAATTATGACACCCGAGTCAGTGGGTCTCAATGAAACGAAAATGGTCCTTGGAAAGCATTCAGGAAGACATGCCTTCATAGACAGACTCCAAACGCTCGGATATGAATTTGACAAGGACAAGACCGACGATTTATTCAAAAAATTCAAGGCCTTGGCTGATGCCAAAAAAACCATTTATGACAGAGATATTGAAGCCTTGATTATTGGAGATAGAGAACCTGATCCAGATCACATTAAACTGGATTCGTTTATGATCAGTCAAGGGTTAGGTATGACATCCACAGCTCTTGTTAGGGTGATCAAACAAGGGGAACAGGTGGAAGAAGCATCCAAGGGCGATGGACCAGTGGATGCGGCCTATTCGGCTATTGAAAGCATTCTCGGTCTCGAGGCCAGGCTTATCGACTATCAACTTCATGCTGTCACAGAGGGGGAAGACGCACAGGGAGAGGCTTTTGTAGTGGTTGAACTGGAAAACGAAAAATATAGAGGGCGAGGTTTAAGCACAGATATTTTGGAATCCAGTATAGAAGCATTTATTGATGCCATAAACCAAATGATCAGCAAAAAGAAGGGAGAGTCTACAAATGGGAATGACTATGACACAGAAAATATTGGCGAAAAAAGCCGGGCTTAAATCGGTTGAAGCAGGACAATATGTGGAGATTGAACTGGATGTTGTTCTGGGCAATGATATAACAACACCAGTGGCGATAGATGAACCGAATAAGCATGGACTCACTTCTGTATATGACCAGAAGAAAATTGTAATTGTACCAGACCATTTTACACCCAATAAAGATATTAAAACTGCCCAGCAGTGTCAAATGGTTAGAGCGTTTGTTAAAGATCAAAAAATTGAAAACTATTTTGAAGTGGGCCAGATGGGAATTGAACATTGCCTTTTGCCAGAACAGGGGCTGGTTGTCCCTGGAGATGCTGTTATTGGTGCTGACAGTCATACCTGTACATATGGAGCCCTTGGCGCTTTTTCAACAGGGGTAGGATCAACGGATATGGCGGCAGGCATGGCTTCAGGCAAAACTTGGTTTCGCGTGCCAGAGGCCATCAAATTTGACTTGGTAGGCAGCTTGCAAGCCTATGTGAGTGGTAAGGACGTTATACTTCATATTATAGGTAAAATAGGCGTGGACGGTGCTCGGTATAAATCCATGGAGTTTTGTGGTGAAGGCTTAAAGCATTTAAGTATGGACGACCGCTTTGCTATGGCCAATATGGCAATTGAAGCCGGTGCGAAAAACGGTATATTTGATGTGGATGAGACCACTTGTGCCTATGTCAAGGGGCGTGGCAAACGGGAATCAAAGATTGTTAAAGCCGATTCTGATGCTGTTTATGATGAGGTCATTACAGTTGACTTGTCAAAGATAGAACCAGTGGTCGCCTTTCCTCATTTACCGTCCAACGCTAGAACTTTTGACGATATGCCAGATATTGAGATAGATCAGGTGGTTATAGGGTCTTGTACCAATGGTAGAATTGAAGACTTGCGCGCAGCAGCACAGATATTTAGGAAGGCCCCTGTTAAAAAAGGCGTCAGGACAATCATCATTCCCGGCACTCAAAAGATTTACCTCCAGGCCATTGAAGAGGGCTATATTAAGACCTTCATAGAGGCGGGGGCTGTAGTGAGCACACCAACCTGTGGTCCATGTCTAGGGGGGCATATGGGTATCCTTGCTAAAGGGGAACGGGCTGTGGCCACGACAAATAGAAATTTTGTTGGCAGGATGGGTCACCCAGAATCTGAAGTCTACTTGGCGAGTCCGGTTGTGGCAGCGGCAAGTGCAACCACAGGTAAAATCACACATCCAAGGGAGGTCAAATAATGGGCAAGGTTTTTAAATATGGAGATCACATTGACACAGATGTAATTATACCAGCAAGGTATTTGAACACATCGTCTGCACAGGCGCTGGCCATGCACTGTATGGAAGACATTGACGCTTCTTTTGCTCAAGCTGTTGAACAGGGCGATGTGATACTTGCGGGTGAAAACTTCGGTTGTGGTTCATCCAGAGAACATGCGCCCCTAGCTATAAAAACAGCTGGTGTGGCCTGTGTTATCGCTAAATCATTTGCAAGGATATTTTTCAGAAATGCATTTAATATCGGTATGCCAATAATGATTTGTCCACAAGCTGTAGAGGAATCAGAAGCCGGTCAGAGCATTAAAGTCGATATCAAGGCGGGAAAGATAGAAAACCTGACGACTGGAAAAAAATATGAGGCTCAACCTCTTCCGACGTTTATGGTGGACATGGTTGAAAAAGGCGGCTTATTGAATCGGTTGAAGGCAAGGGGGATATAAATATGCAGATTGCAGTATTACCGGGTGACGGTATTGGACCAGAGGTGACTCGAGCGGCTGTTAGTGTGGCTCAAGCTGTTTCGAATAAGTATAAAAAGTCTATAGCATTTAAGTATGGTGATATTGGTGGCGTGGCGATTGACAAGTCAGGTGTCCCTTTGCCAACAGAGACCACCCAACTTTGCCAGTCGTGTGATGCGGTACTGCTCGGTGCTGTTGGCGGACCGAAATGGGATCATGTGGCACCAGAAATAAGACCTGAAACCGGGCTTCTTCAGCTTAGAAAAGAACTTCAGACATTTGCCAATATACGTCCGGCTAAAATATATGGAGCCTTAAGTGGTGCATCCCCTCTCAAGCAAGATATAGTCAGCGAGGGGATCGACATTCATATCGTACGAGAGCTGACTGGCGGTATTTATTTTGGTGACAAAGGGGAGAAGATGAGAGCGGGTGTGAAAATGGCTTTTGATGAAAAAGCATATTCACACCAGGAAGTTGAACGTGTGGCCACCATAGCCTTTGAAGCGGCAAAGGCACGAAGGGGGATACTAACAAGTGTTGACAAGGCCAATGTCCTTAGAAGCTCAAGGATGTGGCGTCAGGTGGTAGACCAGATGGCAAAGGACTATCCTGAGGTTACAGTCAACCATATGTATGTCGATAACGCAGCCATGCAGCTTATTATCAACCCATCTCAATTTGATGTGATTCTTACAGCAAATATGTTTGGTGATATTTTGTCAGATGAGGCAGGGGCCATTACAGGATCAATTGGACTCCTACCATCAGCCAGCCTTGGGGCAGATCGAATTGGCTTATATGAACCTGTGCATGGATCAGCACCAGAAATTGCAGGACAGGGCAAGGCCAATCCCTTAGCAGCCATACTTTCATTAGCCATGCTCCTTCGCTTTACAGGACAAGAAGACAAAATGGCAAATGACATTGAACAAGCAGTGGCATCCGTTCTTGATAAGGGTCTAGGAACCATAGATATCGTCACCGATAAAACCCATGCTCTTTCAACCAATGAGATGACCAAGGCCATTATCGAAGAAATTTGTCGATAAGCTACCAATAAAAAGTCTAGACAGGTATTGTGGATAGAAAATGTGGATAACTTAGTAGAATGTTCGGATTGACACGAACGTTAAAAGTCCGATTAAATTTAATCGGGCTTTTTTATTGCAATTTTTGTTTGAGAATATTATACTAAACTTTGTCGATAAAAGGTCTTCAGCACCTGTGTTCGTACAATGCCATATAAAAAGATTTCCCCCTGTATTTCATATAGGGACAGTATAAAATAATGAATGCGACATTGTTTTTTAAATCCTTTTAAATGATATTGTATGAATCGTGTAAAATTTATGCATAAGTATTATGGAGACTTTTGAAAATATATAATGATGGAGTGAAAACAATGACAACTCGTATTGCAGTGCTTGGTGGACCACGATGCGGTAAAACGACTCTGATCCAGCAACTTTACGTAGACATGAAAATTATGGGATTGAATGTTGGTTATGCCTTTGAGTATTCAACAGACTATTTGAGAGACAAGGGTATGATTGAATCTATCTCTGAACAGTATGGCATTTATCTGGGTCAAAAGAGACTTGAAGATAAGTTAAGTGAGTTCGACTATGCCCTTACGGACTATGCAACATTTGTACCCTATATTTATGGTAGGTTTATGCTAGGGGACAGAAAGCGTACGCAAAAAGAAATCGAGATCCTTAAGGACCTGTATATTCTAGCCCTTGAAGATATTGCGCGCTACGATGAAATCATTTATCTGCCAAGAGAGTTTGGCTATGAGCAAGACGGTGTTAGATGGCAAGATGAAGAGTTGGCAAAAGCTGTAGACAAGGCCATTCTTACATTCCTTGAGTCTGAAAACATCACATACACAGTGGCTTCTGGTGACACAAAGGAAAGAGCATCAAAGATCATGAAGCATCTTGGTTTTAAAAAGCCATCTGAAAAAGCACAAGCAAACGAGACAAAATAAGCTTAAAAAATAGGCTTTAATTGAAACGGAATACAGGTGAGGGGTTGTTCATAGAACACCCCTTATTTTTATGTGTTTTGACGCTCTTACATGATATGATTAGAGAGAGGGGGCGTATTTATGAAAACAAAATTTGATGAATTTCCACAGATTGAAACAGCAAGGTTATATCTTAGAAAATTAAACGAGGATGATGCACAAGCACTGTTTGATTACCAGTCAAACAAAGAGAATTTTGTACATGTAGACATGCCTGTATATAAAGAAGTAAGTGAGGCCGCTTCATACATCCAGCGGATGAACAAAGGGGTTGAACAAGGGCGATGGATGATTTGGGGAATTGTTGAAAAATCCTCAAAGAACATTATTGGAACTGTCTCAGTATGGAACTACAACGAGACGGAAAAAAAGGCTGAACTCGGGTATGGAATATTTCCAAAACATAGACGCAAAGGCTATATGAAAGAAGCTCTGCAGGCTGTGTTGGAGTTTGCATTCAATATCACAGACTTAGACTGGATTGAGGCTTATACAAGTCATTACAATCAAGCATCAATAGACTTTCTCAGTGAGATAGGGTTTGACTTTGTTCAGACCATTGAGGACACATATTCCCCAAATGGTTTGATGGATGTGTTTGCGATTAGAAAAGACGACACCTATATAAAGCGAGCAAGCTTGAGTGATATACCACAAATAGAAAGTTTGATACAATCAGTCTTGCGCCAATCTAATAGCGAGGATTATCCTGACAAGGTCATCGATTTCATGTGTTCTTACTATTCTATAAAGTCAATTGAAGACAAGTTTGAAGATAAAACAACATGGATTGTAAAGCCTTATAAGGGGGATAAATTAATAGGAACCATAGCTTTAAAGGATACCGAAATTCAGGCTCTTTTTGTGGATGCCACAGTACAAAAAGGGGGCTATGGGAAAAAACTTCTCATGGAAGCGGAAAAATATGCAAAAGGATCTGGGATTAAAAAACTACATCTAAGTGCCAGCTTAACAGCAAAGATATTTTATGAAAAAATGGGATACCAGCATCTCACTCTTGAAGATGATGAAAATTTTGGTAAGGCTTATCTAATGGAAAAGTCGCTCTAGACAGTTTTTTCTATAATTGGTTCTTGGTCGGAAATCTATAAGACTTTAAATAAAAAGCCCACAAAACTGATGCTTCACACCAGTTTCGTGGGCTTTTATGATGTTTACTATTATATTAATTTACAAAATACACAAGTTTGCTCTCTGTAATATAGAGGTCTATGATTTGTCCAACATTGAAGGGGTCATCAGAGTTCATACTTTCAAAGTAGTGGAGTGTGTGGTTTTGTAAATCAATTGAAAAATGAATCAAGCCGTGAACAAAGTTTTTCTCAGCAACGGTGCCTTGAAAAGCCACTGACTGGTATGTGGGTTTCGTCCGACTTATGGCGTGGTTAGGGACAAGAACACAGTGGGCCCCACCTGGAGGGCTGGAAAAAACAAGATTTTCATTATCAACTTGGAAGCACTGATTGGTTATATGGCCTGGGTAGATATTTTTAAATCCGAAAAACTGAGCCACTTCAATTGTTTTAGGGGCCTTATAAATGTCCGAGGGTCGTCCCTGCTGGACGATTTGTCCCTTAGAAATCATTGCTACACGGTCAAAAAGTAGGGCGGCCTCATCGAGTTGGTGGGTTACAAATATCACAGTTAAGTCAAGTGATGTTTGCAGGGATTTAACGAGCCTTCGCATTTCATCCCTCAGTTCCGGGTCTAAGGCGCTAAAAGGTTCATCCATAAGGATAATTTCAGGTTCGTGGACAAGGGCTCTTGCAATAGAAACCCTTTGCTGTTGACCACCGCTTAATTGAACGGGATATCTATCCTCATAGCCTTTTAAACCGACCTTTTCTAGATATTCTTTTGCACGAATATACCGCTTTCCCTTAGAAACACCCTTGATTTTAAGAGGAAAGGCCACATTATCAAGAACAGTCATATGAGCAAACAGGAGAGGTTCCTGAAAAACCATAGACATATTTCTTTCTTCTGGTTTCAAATGTGTTATTTCTCTGTCGCCAATAAGGATGTGTCCTTCATCGAGAGATTGAAGCCCTCCTATGGTTCTAAGGAGGGTCGTTTTTCCACACCCTGATTCTCCTATAAGACCAAAAAATTCACGCTTTTCTATTTGAAGGTCTGGAATTTCCAATTCGAATGAAGACCCTAGATATTTCATTTTTAGGTTTATGAGTTTTAAATGTGACATGTTATTTCCTCAATCCATTATAGTTCATATGTTTGTAGACACCCCGAACCACTATGTCCATTATCAGAAGAAGGGCCAGGGCCATTGTCGAAAATAGAAAACCATATGCTGATCCGATGGCTTGGTTGCCGCCACTTAAAAATGGAAACATGATGATTGGGACTGTTTTTATCAGACCACCGCCAATAATCAAAACCGATACATACTGACTGGCCGATATTAGAATACATAGACTCGATCCAGCCACCAATGAAGGAATGAGGGCGGGGAAAATAATATAAAATAATCTTTGATACTTATTAGCGCCAAGCATCTGTGCCTGTTCTTCAATCTTAAAGCCCATGGATTCAAAACCTATACTAAGTGACCGAACCATATAGGGCAGGGTGGGAATGACATTGGCCAGTATGACACCCAGTATGGATTCTGTAAGTCCAAGTCTTAAAAATGTACGGTGCAGTCCCAGCATGATAGCAATAGGCGGGAGGACAATAGGCAGGGAAATAAGAATTTCAGCCAGAGTTTTCCCCTTGAAATTATAGCGTCCCAGGGCATCCGCTGCAGGAATGCCAATGACAATGTTTATGAATATTGTACACAGGGCGATACAAATAGTTAAGCTGAGGCTTTTGTAAGTATCCATATTCTCAAAGAAAACGTAGTGCCATGACTCTGTGTTTATGGCTTTGGGCAAAAGGTCTGGGTATGCCCAGCGGGTCGAAAAACTGGTTAAAACCATTGTGAGTATAGGAAGAAGCCATAGGGCTAAGACCACCAGCAGAATAAATCTTATGAAGCTTTTTCCTTTCATTCTGATTGGCCTCCCTTGAGGTGATTTTGGTGTGCGGTAGACTGTTTAAAGGCAAAATATCCAAGCACAATGGATATAATGAACAATATAAGACTCATGGTAAGTGCTTCATATCTTTCGTTTAAGGACCCACCAGTGTATAGTTGATAAGCCGAGACGGAAAGGGTTTTAGGATAGGTTGCACCTAGCATATAGGGGATTTCAAATGACGTCAAGGTATATGCAAAGACTATGAAACCAGAAAAAACAATTGTAGACATCATATGGGGAATAATAACATGGAAATAGTATCTTACAGGCCCAAGACCAAACATTTGAGCCATTTCAAGATATTTAACATCAAGTGAAAGCATTGCCGGATAAAGCATGAGAATTACAAAGGGTGTTGTTTTCCAAACGAATGCTATTACAATGCCAAGTCCTCCTAGGTCATTGGTTAGAACCGGAAAGCTTGATATGCTGTCTATAACACCTGCATGATATAAAATTCGACTGATGAGTCCGCTTTGACCAAAGGTTAAAAAGACCAAGTAGCCTGCTACGATGTAAGGCACCAGCATGGGGGCTTGAAAGGCTCTATTGATTAGGCCGGATATTGGTTTTGTCTCTTTAATAGAAAGCATAAACAAACAAAAAATTATAACCAGACCAAGCATACAGGCCGATAGGGTTGAGGCTGTGGCTAAACGCAGAGAAAGCCCAAGTGATTTGTAAAAATCACTTGAGCTGAAAATACTGATTGAATCATCAAGATGCTTAACCGTGTCAAATAGGGCAGAGAAAACACCCAAACCAATTAAGGCATAAAGGGTTAGCATGCAAGGTAAAAGTAGTTTTAATGGTTTTGGAATCCTATTTAGCAATGCTCTCATACCAAAGATCCTCTAATACTTCTACATAGGAAGCAGACATTTCTGGAATTTTGTGATTGCCTAAAACTTCAGGTGAAAGCGTTGATTGCCCTCTGTCTACAGAGTTGACCATATCTTTTTCTGAATCAGACAATTTATTCACTGAAATTGCAAGACCGTCCCCCCACACCGATGGCTTAAACTTTTCGAGCTGTGCTTCGAAAGAAATCATTTCATTTATCACAACGAAGGCTCCAGAGGCATTCGTTGTATTAAAAGGAACCGCTAGATAGTGGGTGTTAGACAGTGTACCATTGTCTAAAACAAAGGTCTTCGATGTCTCTGGAAATTGTCCAGAATCTATCATGCTTTGGGCATGAACCGGATTGTAAGACATCGTCATCCAAACTTCACCTGCCCTGTAAAGCTGGTCAAGCTTTCCACTGTTTTCTGGGTACGTCATACCTTCTCGCCAAAGGTAAGGTTTCATCTGGCTCAAAATGTCCAGTCCTGGCTGTGCAAGTTGGTCAAGCTCTTCATTTGACAAGTTTTCAAGGAATCGATCGCCATTTTCTTGCATTTCAATCATTGCGTTTCTTACAAATGCACTGCCTGTGAAGTCTGGCGGTGCAGGATATGTAAATTTACCTGGGTTATTCTTTGCGAACTCTAGGAGCTCTGTCATGGAAGCGGGCGGTGTTTCAATTTTTGCTGAGTCATAAACAAATACAAATTGAGATTTCCCCCAAGGCACTTCCATACCATCTGTTGCAAGACCAAAATCATACAAATTGTCTTTTGCGCTTGTATCAATAAGGGCCGAATAATTAGGAATAAGATCGGCATAAGAACCTAGGAGGAGATTGTTCTCTTTAGACAGTGCAAAGTTCTCCCCATTGATCCACATGAGATCAATAGACCCGTCAGTCTTATCAACGTCTTTTTCTGTAATCAACTTATTGATCATGTCACGAGCATCTGTGATGGGAACCCGATTTAGACGAATGGCATATTTTTCTTCAAGTCGCGGAGCCACAAACTGATCGATATAATTGTTTACAAGATCACTGCCACCCCACATATGGAGATTGACACTTGTGCCCTTTGAAGCTTGAAGATGTTCCTCCCAAGTCATTTCATTCCAATTGGATTCGCTTTCGCTGTTCTCTTTCACGGCCTCTGTACAACCACTCAGAATGAGTATAAGGATGAGTGCTGTGATGATTGCTATTTTTTTCATTATGATTCTCCTTTCCGTTGTTGCACCTTACCGTAAACTGTCGGAATGAGGGATAAAATTCCCAGCATTACAAGAGCCAGTAGTATGGAAGGTGATACTATATCTTCAGTGGTTTGAATGCTACTCAGTTGGCTCCCGGCATAGGCATAGACAAATGAACCGGGAATGATGCCAATAGCAGTTGTCCACACAAAGGTCGTTAATGCTATGGTACTTAGTCCTGACATAAGATTGACTAAAAAAAATGGAAAAATAGGAATAAGTCTTAGTGTAAGCAAATAACTCTTTCCGTTTTTCTCAAGCTCCTCGTTTAAACTTTTGATGTTTGCCTTATACTTGCTTTGAAAATAGTCACCAAAAAAGTATCGACTCCCAATAAATAAGGCTGTGGCACCTGTTGTTGCGCCAATGTTAATATAAACAGTTCCCGGCACAGCTCCAAATAGAAAGCCGCCTGCCAGAGATAAAACAAGACCGGTTGGCAGGGAAAAGGTTGTGGCAATAAAATATGCAAATATAAAAATAACCACAGCGGTGGTGTAATGGTCCATAACAAAATTTTTGAGTATGTCTTTGTTTTGTACCAGAGTTTCAAAGGTTAAAAATCCAGATTGTTTCATCCATAAAATAAGGATTATGCAAAGAAGGAGAAAAACGCCCCCAAGAATTGGTTTTAAATGACCACGGCTATCTATTTTTTTGTCATAAGACATCTCCTTATAAAAGTGTTAACATATAGTATGAAAGTACCCAAAAACTGGGTAGGTATTCTTCATAACCATACGTTTTAAAAAGTATTTGAGAAAGTCGTTTAAATGATTTGACCTATGTCTAGATCCAATCCCAAAATATCTACGAAATACAATAATCCCTTGTTTAATAGGGTGTTAAGGAGATTTAAATGCTCGGACAAATAATTGGCATGGTATTAGGCTTTATGGCATCGTCTTTAATAGAATATATGCTTCATAAAGAATACCTGCATAGGAATGACAATATGCACCACATCACACTGCACCATAAGAACTACTACGGCGATAGTCGTTTTTCAAAACCTGGATCGGCATGGAGTGATATTGCATCTAGTCCAGCGTATATTATAACAAACATTTTGATGTACCTGCCACTGTCAGTTCTTTCGTATTTCGTATCACGCCCATTTGGCAGTGCTTTTACAATAACTGCGATTGCATATACTTTATGGGTTGAAATCGCACATTTTTGGTATCATTCTCCATTGAATTCTTCTATAGAAAAAAAAGAAGTATTTAAGAAAATTAAGGAACACCATAAAATACATCACGTTCACTACAATAAGAACTATGGCATTGGCTCATCGTTTTGGGACTATATATTCAAAACAAAGAAAGAGAAAATGACACTTTAAGTTATGATCAATGCAAAATTTACGAGCGTCATCAAGGTGAGCATTGGGGTCAGCATAATAAATTGTGAATAGAAATAAAAAAAAGAGCTATGAATAGCTCTTGACTTATGACTTTATGATTCTGTATATCTGCTAATTGATATGATCAGATTTTTGACATTTTGTACAAACACCCTTGATATAAACATGCTGTTCCTTGATTTCATAACCATCTAAATCTGGAATAGATTCAGGGTTTAGTTGGATATTAAGGTCAAAGACATTTCCACATTCAACACATTTAAAGTGTCCATGTGTTTGCATAGCCCAGTCGTATCGGGCTTCATTCTCTTCGATGAGGATAACATCGAGTATGTTTTTATCGACGAAAAGATTAAGTGTGTTATACACGGTTGTCTTAGAAAGCGTCGGAATTTCAGGTACCAGTTCCAAGTAAATGTCATTAACAGTAGGATGGGTTAAGTGTTCTTGGAAGTACTTTAAAATTCTTATTCTTTGATAAGAGGCCTTGATACCTCTCTCGGTGAGATATTTAGGAATATCAATGTTTTTACGTTCCATAATAACCTCCTTTCCCATAGGTTATGGCCGTGTCATCAATCACCATAAACGCATTATGGAGAAAGTTTTAAAAAATGGTGGTGACAAAGTTCAATTTAGAAGTATAATAATAGTGTAATGATTACAAGTTTATTCTAGCATCAATGTGGTACAATGTCAATAAACACTGAAAGGGTGTACTATGAAATTAAAAGATCCAATACTCATCGGTGAGTTTGTAGAAAGACCAAATCGTTTCCTTGCTAAAGTCAAAGTAGATGAAGTGGAAGTTATGGCCCATGTGCCTAATACAAGTCGCTTGTCTGAACTGACGATTCCAGGCACTCGGGTAGGCCTAAGTTTTCATGATGATGAAAAGAGAAAAACCAAATATTCATTGAGAATGATGGAAAAAATGGGTGAGTGGTTTTCAATTGATTCTCAGCTTCCCAACGATCTTGTTGAAGAAGCTCTTAATAATAATGTGATTAAGGGTGTGGAAGACGCTCAAAAAATTGAGCGAGAAAAAACTTTCGGAAATTCCAGATTTGACTTTCGTCTACTAGATAATGAGGGGAAGACGGTTTATATAGAAGTAAAAGGTGTTACACTCGAAATAAGTGGAGAGGGACATTTCCCAGGAGCCCCAACGACTCGGGGGGTTAAACATTTAAAAGAGTTGGCCAAAGTGGTTCGTCAAGGTCACCGTGCGGCTGTGGTTTTTGTGCTTCAATTTAATGGTGCAAAAGCTATGAAACCCAATTGGAATTTGGATCCGATGTTTTCGCAGACGCTTCTTGAGGTATCAAAAGAAGGAGTTGACGTGCTAGCGTATGCTTGTGATGTTACACTCGAAGAAATTACAGTGGTAAGACAAGTCCCTGTAATACTTGATGATTACCGATAAAGGTAAAGACAGATATAAGGAGTGATACAATGACTGATAATAGAAAACCTGAAGATATGATTGTTTACACTCGTACTGGAGATAAAGGCAAGACAAGTCTTTATGACACAACCAATGTGTATAAAGACAATATTCGTGTTGAGGCCTATGGAACCATTGATGAGCTCAATTCGGCTCTTGGTATTGCCAAGCATTATATTGATGATCATAAGGTCCAAGATTTGATTCATGGTATACAAAGGAAGCTCTTTGATGTGGGCGCTGAATTGGCAACTGAAGACACAAGCATACTCATAACACGTATTGAAGAGGATGATGTGAAGTTTTTAGAAGACACCATAGACCACTACTTGCAGTTTTTTGAGACGCCAGATTATTTTATTATTCCAGGAGACAATAAGGAAAGTGCATATCTTCACCTTGCTCGGACCATTTGTCGTCGTGCTGAGCGTCACATTGTAACACTGATTCATTCTGAAGAAATAAATGAGCAGGTGTTAATATATGTGAACAGATTGTCTGATTTAATTTATACCCTCTCAAGATATGTAGAGGATAACTTTGATCGGGTTTGGTTTGGGACGGAAAGAAACTTACCAGAATAGGTATCCAAGTGGCTAAAGCTTTTCAGTTCACGATCAATGATCACGACCGATATATGTGAATAATCAAAGCCCCATGACCTCATAACTTATATGGGACGTGGGGCTTTCACTTTTACTTCAGTATTTCAAGAAATTTGTCAGGGTGTTTAAGCGGTTTAAAGCCAAACTTCTTATAAAAGGTATGTGCATAAGTTGTCTTGAGTCTCCACTGGTCAACGTGAATGAATTCGTGGTGGGTGAGTATGTGTTTTATAAGCCAGTGACCAAGTGACTGGCCTCGGTAATGACCACAAATGACAACGTCGCTTATATATGCATAAGTTGCATAATCTGTGACAACTCTAGCAAAGCCAATTTGCTCGTAGCCTTTGAAAACGCCAAAGCAACGGGAATTCTGTATTGACTTTTCAATAATGTGCTTAGGTCTTCCTGCTGCCCAGTGCACATTCCAAAGAAGCCGACAAACGGCACCAAGATCTATGTCATCTGGATTGCTGGAAATATAGTATTGGTTTTGAAGCTTTAAAGCGTGCATAGGGCACCTCCTTTTAAGAAATCAGCGTTTAAAAATCAAGATACATAATTATACATAAAAATGAATATAAAATCAAACGTTTGATGTCTTATCTTCTTAAAATCTTAATATTTTGTAAAGTTCAAAAATAATTAGCAATATCACTATAAAAATTATTGAATGATATGTATAATTTAATGCATACATATCATAATTGGTTTAAATGGATTAAAGATCAGTTCTACAACCATTTGGTAAGACTTAATGCAATATAAGCAAGCCCTAAATGTGCTTATTGAACTGGACAAGGGGGATATAAATGGAAAGAGTAAAATTGGAAAAATACGCTGATTTACTTGTACGAACAGGTATAAACATTCAAAAAAATCAGCTTCTTGTGGTGACATCACCAATCGAATGTGCTGAGTTTGCACGTATTGTAACTGAAAAAGCCTATGATGCAGGGGCTAAAGAGGTTATTGTCAGATGGCTGGATGAACTCTCCAGTAAAATTCGTTACAATAGAGCCTCTGAAGAAGTATTTGAAGAAGTGCCTGAGTGGCTGGTTCCATATCTTGAAGGGTATGCAAAAAAAGGAGCGGCCTTCTTGAGAATTGCTGCATCTGATCCTGAAGTGATGAAAGATGTTGATCCAAAGATCATCGCTAAAGAAAATAAAACTTTAAGTCAAGCTCTTGAAGGATACAGATCAAGACTCATGTCAAATAAAAATGTTTGGTGCGTGGCTTCTATTCCTACAAATGCTTGGGCAAGAAAAGTGTTTCCAGATGTTTCTGAAGAGGAAGCGGTTCAAAAATTATGGGATGCAATTTTCAAAGCTGTACGCGTCGATGAGGAAGATCCTGTTGCTGCTTGGAAAGCACACCAAAATAACCTTAACGAACGTATTGCCTTTTTGACAGAGAACAAATTTAAGGCCCTCCATTATAAAAACAGCATTGGTACAGATGTTCTTGTTGATCTTCCAGAGAAGCATGTTTGGTTTGGTGGTGGAGAAGAATCCGCAGATGGAACGCAGTTTGTAGCCAATATGCCTACAGAAGAAGTCTTTACTCTACCGCATAAAGATGGGGTGAACGGAAAAATCGTAAGCTCAATGCCATTAAATCACAATGGAAATATCGTGGATAAGTTCTCCCTAACATTCAAAGATGGACTTGTTGTGGACTTTGATGCTGAAAAAGGCTATGAAACGTTAAAAGAGCTGCTTGATACAGACGAAGGTGCCAAGCGACTTGGAGAAGTGGCACTTGTCCCTTATGACTCGCCAATTTCCAATCAAAAGATTCTGTTCTTTAACACTCTTTTTGACGAAAATGCCTCTTGTCACTTTGCACTAGGAAAAGCCTATCCAATATGTGTTGAGGGTGGAGAAGATATGGATCAAGAAGCCCTTAAAGAAGCCGGTGCAAATGATTCTTTAACACATGTTGACTTTATGGTTGGAACATCTGACTTAAGCATTGTGGGAATCAAAGATGATGGATCTAAAGTGACAGTATTTGAAAATGGTAACTTTGTTTATTAATAAGAGCAAATAGTTCTTATTCAAGGAAATCAGGCCAAAAAATAAGCAAGCAGAAGATATAAAGCCAGTGGATAGGGATCCACTGGCTTTTCTTATGAAATATAATGTCATTATGACGTCAAATTTTAATCTTTAGGCCGATTTTATATGGCTTTGTGAACGGCTCAGTTCGTCCATATATGCACTGAAATTTTCCAGAGTTAGAGGGCGACTAAAATGATAGCCCTGCATAACAGAGTGGGATATATCCATAAGGGTATTGAGCTGGTTTTCTGTCTCAATGCCTTCAGAAACCACTTTGAGATCCAGCTTGCTGGCCAAATCACTTATTGTTTTATAGACCATGCGAGCATTTCGATTTGTATCAATATCAGTGATAAACTCCTTATCAATTTTAAGGACATTAATTGGAATCTTCTCCAAGTATATAAGGGAGGAGTAGCCTTTGCCAAAGTCATCAAGGGCAATTTTTATACCAAGAGCACTGATTTCATGGAGGATGTCATTTGTAAGTCTAAAATCTGTAAGACCAAGTTCTTCAGTCATTTCAACAATTAAATACCTTGGGTCAACATTTTCTTCCTTTATGATTCGGTCTAATATAAGAGCCACATCTCGGTCGCATATTGTAGATGTGGACATATTTACAGAAAGGGTAATGGGATAGAAGGATTCCTTTTCCCAAGCCTTGAGCTGTTTGCATGCTTGTCTAAAAACATAAAAATCAAGCTTGCGCATTAAATTGTTCTTTTCAGCAATTGGGATAAACCGGTCGGGGTATATTTGTCCCTTTTCTGGATGATTCCACCGCGTAAGAACTTCTGCTCCAACCACCTTCATGGATTCTGAATGGATTTGAGGTTGGAAGTTCAATAAAATTTGATTTTTGTCCATTGCCTCATTAAAGGCCTGGGCAAGCTCTTCTTCTTCATGTGCAACATGGAAGATTTCGTTAGAATAGACTGTGTAACCATTCTTTCCAGCTTCGTGTTTTCTATAGAATAGAGCATGGTCTGCAAATTTATATAAGTCTTGAAAATTGGCTGCATGTTCAGGGTAAAGAGAGATTCCCATGCTGAGGTTTGACAGCGTTATAACGGAATTATCATTTAAAAAGGACTTAATTCTGTTAAAAAGTCGCTCAGCAAATTCGATGGCATCTTCTTCATTTTTACATGGAAAGAGCACAGAGAATTCATCTCCATAGGATCTGCAAATGAAGGCGTCTGAACCACTTGTGGTTTTAATGCTCTTAGACAGATTGATAAGAATGCTGTCACCCGTTTTATGACCATATCGATCATTGATCATCTTAAAGTCATCAATATCTAGGGTTATTAATCCATAAGGCTTGCTATTGCCCTTAATATGATTAATGAAATAGTTTTCAAGACCATATTTATTAGGGAGTTTGGTTAATGGATCAATCATAAAAATGTCATTAAACTTAGCCTTTTCCTTATGATCAAAATAGACAAAAGTACAGACAATGCCTATTGTTATAAGGCTGTTTAGTGTTGAGAAAGAGAATAAATTCGAGCCATTTGTCAGTATGTTTAAAGAAGAGCCTATGATTAATAGAGAACAAAGGATTCGAATGGCGTTGTTTTTTATAATATACATATACACCTCGAGTTACAAATAATGACATTTTGAATGTGTCATGCATCATTTTACTCGATAATTATATCATTTCGACAAAATTAGACAAACAAAATTCAGAAAATAAGAACAAATTGTAATTATTTATAGTTTAGTGATATTAAAAAAGCCTTTTTGAACAATGTTTTTTAGGAAGACAGAAAACGTGTATCTATATGGATACACGGATGCAAGTAAATATATTAACAATTCGATCGTGTGTATCTTAATGGATACACTTTTTCTTTAAACATTAAAAAACACGAGAAGTGTATCGGTTTGGATACACTGTATCCCCTTGTTGTCTATGTTTGTCCAGAGGTATCCTAGATCAGATTTATATACTATTGTGGATTTGCAAGGTTTGTAAAGTGATCATAAAAAGTTGGCATAAGTATTGCGTTATATGAATATCAGACACGGCAAGCCCAGAATATGAAATGGACAGTTGTCGATGAATGGACGGAGGTTTAATTATGAAAAAGAGAATTACGCTAAATGAAGCAGTCTCAAAAGTTCAAGATGGTATGACAATTATGATCGGTGGATTTTTGGGGTGTGGAACACCAGAAGGCATGATTGATGCTCTTATTGAAAAAGACGTGAAAGATCTTACGATCATTTGTAATGACACAAGTTTTGTTGACAAGGGTCTGGGAAAACTTGTTGCAAACAAACAAGTTAAAAAGGTTATAACATCTCATATTGGAACAAATAAAGAAACAGGACGCCAAATGAATGCTGGCGAGCTGGAAGTTGTTCTGGTGCCACAGGGCACGCTTGCAGAACGTGTTCGTGCTGGCGGAGCCGGTCTTGGTGGTGTCTTAACACCGATTGGACTGGGAACACCTGTGGAAGAAGGAAAAGAAAAAATAGAAGTGAACGGAAAGACATTCCTTCTTGAAACAGCTATAAAGGCGGATGTGGCCCTCCTACATGGGTCGATTGTAGATGAAAAAGGCAATGTTTTTTACAACCAGGCTACACGAAATTTTAATCCATTAATGGCAACAGCTGCTGAAACGGTTATTGTTCAAGCAGAAAAAATTGTTAAAGCGGGTGAACTTGATCCACACCTGATCATGACACCGGGTCTATTTGTTAACTATGTTGTAGGGGAGGCATAAAGATGAATCCAAAAGAAATAATTGCACGCCGTGTTGCTAAAGAATTTAAAGATGGTGATGTTGTTAACTTGGGCATTGGTCTTCCAACCCTAGTGGCAAACTATATTCCAGAAGATATAGAACTTATTCTTCATTCAGAAAATGGATTTGTAGGCATTGGGCCTGCACCAAAAGAAGGTGAAGAAGATAAAGATTTGGTTAATGCAGGGGGCATGCCTGTCACAATGGTGCCTGGTGGCACTTACTTTGATAGCGCGATGTCTTTTACCATCATTCGTGGTGGTCACCTAGATGCGACTGTACTGGGAGCACTCCAAGTAGATGAACAAGGAAATTTAGCCAACTGGATGATCCCTGGCAAGCTTGTACCTGGTATGGGCGGCGCAATGGACCTTGTTGGTGGCGCTAAGAAGGTTATTGTATCAATGGTTCACACAGCAAAGGGCACACCAAAAATATTAAAAGAATGTACACTACCATTAACCGCTGCAGGTAAAGTGAGTAAAATTATCACTGAAATGGGCGTTATGGAAGTTACAGATAAAGGATTGCTTCTAACAGAATACAATCCAGAGTATACAGTTGAGCAGATTCAAGATGCAACTGAGGCCACACTGATCATCTCTGATGAATTGGTGAAGATGCAGTAAAGAGATTTATACTCACCTTCCATTAGAGACTTACATCAAGAGATCCTCGACGTATTGTCAGCTTGAGTCAAGGGTTAAAGGGAGGTCAAAATGTTTAAGAAAATTTCCAAGGGCTGTGTGCGCATAGTCCAAAACTATCTACCAGATCCATTTCTTTTTGCCGTTATACTAACGCTAATCGTACTGGTTGGCGGTATGGCAGCAACAGCACAAAGTCCAATGGATATGGTACTTCACTGGAGTGGCGGATTTTGGAATCTGCTTGCGTTTTCCATGCAAATGGCGCTAGTGCTTGTAACAGGTCATACGCTAGCAAGCACACCTATCATCAAAAGAGGGTTAAAGTCACTTGCAAAACTTTGCAAGACGCCACTACAAGCAATTATGGCTGTAACGTTTGTATCGACTGTAGCGTGCTGGATCAACTGGGGATTTGGTCTGGTCATTGGTGCACTTTACGCGAGACAGCTGGCTAGAGAAGTCAAGGGTGTAGACTATAGACTGCTTATTGCTTCGGCGTATTCAGGCTTTATTGTTTGGCATTCAGGACTATCTGGTTCAGTGCCGCTAAAGCTGGCAACAGCTGGGGAAGGGCTGGCAAAAGCAACAAATGGAGCCATTGTGGATCCAATTAGTACATCAGCAACAATCTTTTCACCATTTAACTTAATTATTTTCGGTTTTATCCTTGTGACTATGCCATTCGTTAACAGGGCTATGCATCCATCGCCAGATGAGGTTATCGAAATTGACAGCAAACTGCTTCAAGACGATGAAGATGGACATGGCGTTATCGAACATGGCGATTCCTTTGCAGATAAAATGGAAAATAGCCCAGTGCTTTCAATGCTTATTGGAGCCATGGGTCTTATATATATACTATATTACTTTGCAAACAATGGTTTTGAACTCAACTTGAACATCGTGAATTTCACGTTCTTATTTGTGGGTATACTACTTCATAAAACACCAAGACGTTTCCTTGATGCCATTTCAGCGGCAGGCAAGGGCACGTCGGGTATTATACTACAGCTCCCATTTTATGCTGGTATCATGGGGATGATGGTAGGACAAAACCCAGACACAGGCTTGTCACTGGCAGGACTTATATCTGAAGGTTTTGTAAGCATTTCCAATCAGACAACATATCCGTTATTCACATTCCTGAGTGCGGGTATTGTAAATTTCTTTGTTCCTTCTGGCGGAGGTCAATGGGCAGTACAAGCGCCTATTATGATGCCTGCGGGTGCAGAACTTGGGGTATCTGCAGCTAAAACAGGCATGGCAATCGCATGGGGTGACGCCTGGACGAATATGATTCAACCGTTCTGGGCACTGCCTGCACTGGGTATTGCAAACTTAGGCGCAAGAGACATAATGGGTTTCTGTCTTGTTGATCTTCTATACAGCGGTGTCATCATCGCACTTGGCCTTATGTTTATCGGTTAGCATCCAACTTGCCGATAATAGAAGTCAGCACAGCAAAGAATAGTCTAAATTAAATAGGTTATGAATGCATGTACTTGAGAAAATGGAGGCAAAATTTAATGAGAGAAATCGTAATCGCTTCAGCGGTCAGAACAGGTGTAGGCAGTTTTGGTGGTACACTTAAAAATGTATCAGCAGTGGATCTAGGTGCAACTGTTATTAAAGAAGCGCTTAATAGAGCTGGTTTGGCTCCAACAGAAGTTGACGAAGTTGTTATGGGTTGCGTACTTCAAGCTGGCGCAGGTCAAGGTGTGGCACGTCAAGCTTCTGTTAAGGCTGGACTACCAGTTGAAACACCTGCATGGACTTTGAACATGATTTGTGGTTCAGGTCTAAAATCTGTTTCTGTGGCATTTGACATGATTGCATCAGGAAGTGCTGATGTGGTTGTTGCAGGTGGTACAGAAAATATGAGTTCTTCACCTTACGTGATGAAAAAAGCAAGATGGGGCGCACGTATGGGCAACGCAGAACTTATTGACATCATGGTAAACGATGGACTAACAGATGCATTTGAAGGCTACCACATGGGTATCACTGCAGAGAACATCGTGGACCAGTGGCAACTTACGCGTGAAGAGCAAGATCAGTTTGCTTATGAAAGTCAGATGAAGGCGGCTAAGGCTCAGGAAGAGGGACGTTTCAGGGATGAAATTGTTCCAGTAACAATTCCTCAGCGTAAGGGCGACCCAATCGTATTTGACACAGATGAATACATTAAACCTAATTCAAAAGTTGAAAAGCTAGGTGCCCTACGTCCTGCGTTTAAAAGAGATGGTTCTGTAACAGCGGGCAACGCATCTGGTATAAATGATGGTGCAGCAGCCCTCCTTGTTATGAGTGCAGAAAAGGCAAAAGAGCTAGGCATCAAGCCACTATGTACAATTGTGACACACGCATCAGCAGGGGTCGATCCATCAATCATGGGCATCGGTCCAGTCAATGCAGTGCAAAAAGCATTAAAGCGTGCCAACATGACAAAAGATCAAGTTGACCTTGTAGAGGCCAATGAAGCCTTTGCAGCTCAGTCAGTTGCTGTTTTAAAAGAACTGGATTTTGATAAGTCAATTGTCAATGTCAACGGTGGTGCTATTTCAATCGGTCACCCAATTGGTGCATCAGGTGCAAGAATTCTTGTAACGCTTATCCATGAGCTTCTAAAGCGTGATGAGGCCACAAACGGTATAGCGACACTATGCATCGGTGGCGGTATGGGTGAAGCTGTTATCATCAAGAAGTAAGATTTATCAGTAAAATAGCTTGCGTTCGCAAGGAAGAGTTCACACACACTTTTCTTGTTACTATAAGACCCCCTAATGGAATCCATTAGGGGGTCTTAGTTTGCATAAAATGCCTCAGGCTTGCCTTGTTGACTGAGTTTCAATTTGGTCACGTGCTTCTGAGTGGACTGCGAATGTCAAGTTCAAGCGCGCTTTGACTTGGGAAATTCCACGCGAGCTAAGGGTATGGAATTTGTATGAAATATGCTAGAATGGTTGTAGCGAATTGGAGACACATTGGTGGTTGACCTACTTTATAAAATATATGGGGCTTAAATGGGGTGAAACTTTGAAACTTTCATATAAAGAACTTCAAGAACAAATGGAAATGATAGATGAGTTCATTGAGCAGGCCTATGAAGGCATGATCATAGTTGATGCAAAGGGCATTGTAACCAAGTGCAAGTATGAAAAGCTTCTTGGTATCAAGGAAAAAGATGCCATTGGCAAGCATGTTACAAAAGTTATTGAAAACACACGCCTGCATAGGGTTCTTGAAACTGGGGAATCAGAAATTGGAGATATTCAAAAAATGAATGGCCACGATATGGTCACCTCAAGAATTCCGATCAAGCGGGGTGGAGAAATTATTGGTGCCGTAGGCACAGTCCTTTTTAGGGATGTGGTTGAAGTCAAATATATGGCAAACTACATTGAAACCATGAACTCGCAAATGAAAAAGCATAAAAAGGAAATTAAGCGCTTGAACCAAGCCAAGTACTCTTTTGACAACATACTTACGCAAAACCCCCACATGATCTTTTTAAAAGAAACGGCCAAACGTGCAGCAGAAACCAGCTCCACTGTTTGTATTGAAGGGGGCAGTGGTACGGGGAAGGAATTCTTTGCCCATGCCATCCACAAGGGCAGTCATAGGAAGTATGGTCCCTTTGTAAAAATTAATTGTGCAGCCATCCCTAAAGATTTACTGGAATCTGAACTCTTTGGATATGAACCGGGCGCCTTCACTGGAGCATCCAGCACAGGTAAGGTTGGCAAGTTTGAAATTGCCAGCGGGGGAACAATATTTTTGGATGAGATAGGAACCATGCCCCTTGAAATGCAGGCCAAGCTTCTTCGTGTCCTAGAAGAACGAGAGTTCGAAAGGGTTGGAGGACACAATAAAGTGGAGGTGGATGTCCGTGTGATATCTGCAACCAATGAAGACCTCAGGTCTCTTGTGTCCAAGAAAAAGTTTCGAGAGGACTTATACTATCGCCTGGAAGTTGTTAGTATTAAAATTCCACCACTTAGCCAGCGGCGTGAAGATATTGCCCTCATAGCCCATAGCATGTTAAAGAGTTTTGTATCAACATATCCAACTTGTCCGACATCCTTTTCAGAGGGGGCTATGAAAAAGCTCCAGAACTATGCTTGGCCAGGGAATGTGAGGGAGCTTCGAAATGTTGTAGAGAGCTCCATCAATATGGCACTGACCAAGGTTATTTACACAAAGGATTTACCAGAGTATATTCAGGAAAGTGTGGCCTTTGAGCAAGATGTGAACACTCAAAAGCCAAGTCATGATACGCCTATGAATCATGTAATGAATTTTGACAAAAATACGGACCTCAATATTAAAAGATGTGTGGATGAGACGGAGAAAAAAATCATTAAAGAAGCCATAGACCGCTGTGATGGAAATAAAACGGAAGCGGCTAAGTTGTTAGGCCTCCACAGGACGGCCTTATATAAGAAAATCGATAAACTCGGATTGGATATATAAGACGCAATGGAAAAAATTGACATTTTTATATGATTCACATAAAATGAAAGCAAGATAATGACTTATAGATTGGAGTCTTTCATGAACAAGTTACAAGCGTTACAAAAATATTTTGGATATACAAGATTTCGAACAGGTCAAGAAGACATAATCGACGGCATTATAGAGCGTTGTGATGCACCGGGCATCATGCCTACAGGTGGCGGTAAGTCCTTGTGCTACCAGTTGCCAGCAGTCCTATCAGAAGGCACGGCTATTGTCATTTCTCCACTGATTTCCTTAATGAAGGACCAAGTGGATAGTCTGACAGAGGCGGGCATACCATCAACATTCATAAACAGCACCCTTGATCAGGAAGAACTCATGATGCGACTTGACGGTATGCGTTATGGTGATTATAAACTTGTATATGTTGCACCAGAAAGACTGAAATCAGTCATGTTCAACAGACAGATTGCTCAAATGAACATTAGTCTGATAGCGGTGGATGAAGCCCATTGTATCAGTCAGTGGGGGCATGATTTTAGACCGAGTTACAGGGACATTCCCAATTTTATATCCCTGTTTGAAAACCGTCCCCCCCATTGCGGCCTTTACAGCCACAGCGACAAAGGACGTTACAAGGGAAATAAAATCTCTATTGAAGCTAGAGTCTCCAGTGGAGCGAATCACTGGTTTTGATAGACCAAACCTATTTTATAAGGTGGTTGCACCAAACAATAAGTTTAGGTTTGTTACTCAGTACCTTGGTGAAAGAGGGAATAGTGAAAGTGGCATAATTTACTGTGCAACTCGAAAAACAGTTGAATCATTAACAAAAAAACTATGCGATAAGGGATATTTGGCGGTCGGTTACCATGGTGGTATGGATAGTGAAGTCAGAAGACAAGTCCAAGAGGATTTTATGTTCGACAGATCCCAATTGATCGTTGCAACCAATGCCTTTGGTATGGGCATTGATAAGCCTGATGTTCGATTTGTTATTCACTATAATATGCCAAAGAATATGGAAGCTTATTATCAGGAGGCTGGCCGTGCAGGGCGTGATGGTGAAAGCTCTGAATGTGTCCTTATGTACTCGCCTTCAGATATAGTCAGCCAGAAAATGCTCATAGAAAATGACACCCAATCAGCTGAGCGCAAGGAACTCCTTAATGAAAATTTACAGTATTTGATCAACTACTGTCACTCGGACAATTGTTTAAGACACCTCATAACAGATTATTTTGGCGAGAGTGATGAGATTAAGGCGGATTGTGGAAATTGCGGAAACTGTACAGACCAGTCAGAGCGTAAAGATGTGACAATAGAGGCTCAGATGATCCTGTCCTGCATTTATAGGACCAACCAAAGATTTGGCCTCAATCTGATTATACAAATATTGCGTGGGTCTAAAGACAAGCGCATAAAAAGCTTTAGACTAGACCAACAGTCAACCTATGGTCTTATGAAAGACAAGAGCCCTGGGGAAGTGCGAGAAATTATTATGACTCTCCTGGCAAATGGTTATATTAGAATGACAACAGACCAGTTTCCTGTTCTCAAATTATTGGCACCCGCTAGAGGGGCTTTAAAAGGACATGAGAAAGTAAGTATTAAAGTGGATAGACTTGAGAACTCTAAAAAGAAGGGCAAGTCAGCCAAAAAGAGAAAGTCTCTTTCGGGCTCTTTAAAAGACTTGGAGTATGATGAAAAATTATTTGAGATCCTCTCAGATATACGCAAGTCAATTGCTGAGGAAAAAGGCATACCAAGTTACACCATATTTCATAATTCAGCCCTTTATGAAATGGCTGCTGTTTATCCAATGACCCCTGAGGCATTTTTAGAAGTGGGTGGCGTTGGCAGTAAAAAATTTGAGAATTACGGTGAAATTTTTATGGGTGCCGTGAAAGACTATTGTACGAAAATGGGTATAGACCAGCCGAGTATAGAGGCCAAAAGAGAGAAAACACTTGAACTCAAGAACAAGAGGGAAGAAGATAGTCCCGTTGAAGCATCACCAAAGGAATCAATGGAAGAACGTATACAAAATACTTACAGTGCATTTCTTGAAAAAGATTCTTTGAGTGAAATTGCCTTTGAGCGCGGATTTACGTCAGGAACAATTGTTAAGCACCTCCTAAAAGCTGAATCTGATGGTCTTCCAGTTGATTGGAAAAAGCTCATTTCAGTGGAGAAACTTGATCAAATCCATGAAGCCATTCAGAAACATGGGAGAGACTCCTTAAAAGCTCTAAAAGATAATTTGCCAGAAAACGTGACCTATGACGACATTAAAATTGCTTTACAAATTGTAAATCAATGAATTTGATTGATCTTCATTCATCTGTAATGAGAGTCTAGGGATTGCAAATGCATAGAAAAAGCATGAAAAGAGCCATCTTGAATCATACGATTAAAGGTGGTTTTATTTTGGCATAATATAGCTTCAGACGCTTGCTAAATTTATAGATCTAAGCCCTCGCCATATCATATATAGAATTTGAACGCCTAAATATCCATATATGGTATAACGAAGACTTTGTATGTTGTTTTGTAAGTCGCTCAGCATATAAAAGTTAAAAAAACAAAAAATCTGGAACTTTTTGACCCCACTGTTCGTCTTAAGGCTGTAATGATACATTCTTTGCGAAGGTTTTAAACAAAGACCACTAAAGCGTAAGCCGTGTAGCAAAGAGGACGGATGTAGTAATAGATAAAAGTTATGGAGGCCACTATGAATATTAAAAAATATGCAATTTGGGGTTTGACACTAAGCCTAAGTGTTATAATGTTAACAGGCTGTACACAAAGTGCAGACCCTATCAAGAATAATGATGACAGTCAGTCGACTTCCCCAGTGTCAGCTGTTGAAGACAACACACCCGCTCCGGACTATGATATAGTCGGAGAGGTTATTGAAATCGATGGTCAGGATGTTCATATATTAACAGGTGATATTGTTGATATATACACTGTGACAAGCACCCAAGATATATACTTGGGGGAACGTGTTCAGATCATTAACCAAGATGGAAGGCAAGTTGTAAAACCCTTTATTGTAGAAAATTTTGATGTCAAGCACACCAGTATGGGTCAAACGATTGAAAAGATTACAGGGAAAATTGAAAAGGTTTCTGAGACGTCATTCGATCTGCGAACAGATAGTGATTTAATTAGATTTGAATACTATGGTGAGACTTCTGAGATTCATGAAGGCATGATAACTGACGTGGAGTTCATTCGTCAATATGGTGATATGGAAAAAAACCTAGCCATTCACGCCTATAATCTTGAATCAGCTATGACGCTCACGGTAGATGATCTAAGTCGTTCAGAAGATGGACTGCTTATTGCAAAGTGTAGTGATGCAGAAGGCATGGCCTCTTACGTCAAAATTCTGCCAGGAACAAATGATAATTTCAATATTTCTAAACTGGAGATCAGTGACAAAATTCAAGTGATTCCAGATGTGATCATGGAGTCATACCCACTTCAAATCAACCCAGAGAGGGTTCGGATTGTGGAGTAAAGTACCCAAGATGCTTTTCATCATAAGATGGAGGACATATGATAGTTGGAATAGATATAGGTGGGACAACAACAAAAATTGTTGGATTTCACGATGCGAAAATTGTTGATTTAATGACCATAAAGGCCAGTGATCCAATCACTTCGGCCAGTGGCGCTCTAGGCAAGCTCATGTATACAAATGGTCTCAAGCTCACAGATATTAGTAAAATAGCCATAACGGGTGTCGGAGCATCGTATATTGAATCAGATATACTGGGAATTCCTGTTGTAAAGGTAAATGAGTTTGAAGCCATTGGTCTAGGCGGCGCCCATCTTTCGGGCATGGACAATATAATAGTCCTGAGTCTGGGCACAGGTTCAGCCATTGTGAAAGTTGAAAGTGGTCGAATCACCCACCTCGGTGGTACTGGCGTTGGGGGCGGAACGCTTATGGGACTGAGCGAAGCCATGTTCGGTATGTCTGACTTTAATGAAATCATAGAAATGGCCGAGAAGGGATCCCTGGAAAATGTTGACCTTACTATAGGGGACATATCAAAGGGAATGGTCGGACACCTAATTGAAGACATTACCGCTTCTAACTTTGGAAAAATGAATGTGAAAGCCACTGCAAATGACAAGGCTCTAGGGATTATCAACCTTATATTTCAAACAATAGGCGTCATCTCCCTTTTTGCATCCAGTGCGACAGGCATAAAAGACATTGTAGTCACAGGCAAACTCGGAAACATTGACACCGGCAAGACCATAATCAAAAGGCTAACAGAGTTCAAGTCCTTTGATGGGCAGTTCGTGTTTCCAGATAAGTCGGAGTATTCAACGGCTTTGGGGGCAGCTATTTCTCAAGCCCCTCCAGACTGGCGCTAGCACTTCTAATACATCGTTATTCATATTGACAGGCCCAGATCACGTACCCAAAGTACGCTCACAGTGCCTGACAATATGAAGCCTTGTCTTAGAAGGCTATCGCCAGTCTGGAATATGGAAGGTAGCACTTCTAATACATCGTTATTCATATTGACACACCCAGATCACGTACCTAAAGTACGCTCACAGTGCCTGACAATATGAAACCTTGTCTTAGAAAGCTGTCGGTCATCTTGGGAATGGGCACATATTGCTAAAGATAAAACCGCCTAGAAAAGTACATTTAAGTACGTTTTCTAGGCGGTTTTTATACATCTTTATGAAAAAGGCTAATTGTCTTCCAACTGCAATTTCCATTTTAAGAAAACCAGTCTTTTTTCAAGACTATCCTTTGTAATATCACTTCTTTTTATAACATCATAACCGTGAACGGTTCCTTTTGTTTCATGAATCACCACTTCAACGCCGTCTTCTTTCATACGTTTGGCATATGCAATGCCTTCATCGTGAAGGGGATCAAACTCCGCTGTTTCCACATAAGCTGGAGGCAGATTTTTTAAGCTTTCAGCCCGCATGGGTGCTGCGTAGGGAGACACTCTTCCCAGCCACTCTGACAAATACTGCTTCCACATAAATTTATTTGCTTCACTATAAAACATAGGGGTGTCAGTGAAATTCCGAGCGGACTCAGTTTTATGTTCATCATCTGTTGTTGGATAAATTAGGACTTGGCATTTCAGTTTGGGCCCATTTCGATCCCGTGCCATCAATGATACAGCGGCACTTAAATTACCGCCGGCGCTCTCACCAACAACTGCAATTTTGTTTTGGTCGATTCCTAAACGATCAGCATTTTCATAAGCCCAAAGAAGGGTGCTGTAGCAATCTTCAACACCAAATGGAAACGGATCTTCTGGCGCCAATCTATAATCTGGCATGATGACCACTGCTGAGACACCCCGCGCATACTCACTGGCGTATCTATAGTGGGCTTCATTAAGCCCTAGCATGAAACCGCCACCATGATAAAAAATAATGCAGGGCAATTTGTCTTCCCTCTCCCAAGGGTCAAACACATCCACTTTCAAATCGTGATTTTTGTAACCTTTGATGGACTCACTGTAGATTTTTAAGTCTTTTGTTATATGTACAGGAAGTGTTGTAATTTTACTAATTAGCCTTCTTGCGTTGATATCTGCCATACTCGACAACTTCATATTGAGTCGAGTCAGTGCTTTGAAATCCTTATGGATATTGTATTTTTGCATAATATACCTGCCTTTTCATGTGTCTGACAAAAGTATTATAAGTCAATGATGAAAGAGAAGTCAATTCAAGTCTTCAGAAATCTGGAAAATATTGCTGAACATATTTTGAAACATTGGGTTTGAGCATATTAAAGTGTACTGTAAGACGATTAGACCTAAATATGTTTAGAGGAATTGGGTATCTATAAACAAGTGGAAAAATTATGGAGGTGGGAAAATGAGAAAAATCAGCTGGGTGATTTTTTCTTTAGTAATAATACTGGTTTTGTCAGCTTGTGAACAAGTGTCCATTCAAGATGGAGAAGAAAAAAGAGAGCCCATTATTTTTCATCATTATTTCTCGGGCACTTTGAGCGGCGGAATTGATGAGATGGTTGCCCGTTATAACGATAGTCAAACAGTGTATCGTCTAAATGCTGTTCCCATTGACCATGAAGCCTACAAAGTGAACATATTAAACTCTCTTGAAAATGGCAGGCCTGCTGATTTAAATTCCTACTGGGCAGGCGAGAAAACAAGGAGTATTGTTTCATATTTGGAGCCGATTGATGATGTCTTCAAGGCTTACGACCTTGAGAATGTATTTCCCAAAACACTACTTGACTCTGCAAGCCTTTATGATGGAAAGTACTACTTAATTCCATTAACCCAGCATTATGTTACTTTTTACTATAATAAAGATGTCTTTGACAAGTATAACCTGAGTCCGCCTAAGACTTGGGAAGAATTTATAAGTGTCTGTGAAACACTTAAAAAAGGAGGTGTCACCCCGATTGGGCTGGGTGCAAAAGACAAATGGCCTGCCCAGTTTTGGTTTGACTACCTTCTCCTAAGAACGGCTGGTTTTGAGTATAGAACACAACTTATGAGTGATCAGAGACATTATACGGAGCCAGAAGTCCTAAGAGCGGTGAAGTTATGGAAGGATCTGATTGATGCAGGTTACTTTAATTCCAATGCTACGGATTCTGATTGGGCTGAAGATATTATTGAACCGCTTATGGAGGGGGAATATGGCATGACACTTATGGGAACTTGGTTCTCTGGTGCCTTATCCCAATCAAACAGTGAGGGGAATTATGACGTGTTTTCTTTTCCTGTAATAGATAAGAAGACCCCACTGGTGGCACTAGGCCCTGTGGATGGCATTGTTATTGGCAAGGATGCTATCAATATTGAAGGAGCCAAAGAAGCCATCGTCCAATTTGCTGAGGTTGATAATCAAATAGAGATGGCCTTAGGTTCAGGCGCTTTTGTTCCAAATAAAAATACGCCAGAGACCATTTATGACGATTACCATTTAAGGATGCTTGAAGATATCAAAGCAAGCAAACATTGGGCTTTTAACTATGATCTTGCAACAAGTCCTGATACAGCTGAAAAGGGCTTAGATTTTTTTCATTGAATTTTTAAGCTTTCCTGAAGCTTATGAAGTTCTTCTTCAAGAACTGGATAATGCGATACAAAGATAAAAGCAAAATCGGGCAGAATGGAGGCCTTCATGTCAATAAAGAAGCGACTGTTCATTGCGTTTTTGTCTATTATGGTTATGATAGGTATCTTTGGTGTATACATGTCCTTAACCATTCAGTACATGAATAGAATGAATAGAACCAATGACCAAATAGTAGACATACAAAGTGAGGTTAACTACAGTGAAATATCTCAACTAAAATATGTCTCGTCGTCCCGTAGAGAAGATGCACTGGATGTTTTTTATCATCGAGGGAGTCTTGTGGAGTCGATTGAGCTTATTCAAGATGCCTATATTTCAAAGGAACAGTTGCGCATTTTTAATATCATTCTTGAAGACCTTAATAGATATGAAGACGAATTCACCCAAATGATCAGTTTAACAGATCAAATGCTCGCCCTGAAAAATTCCATTGAGTCGGATATGAATAAGCTTTCTGATAGTTTGGATTCATTTGATCAAAGACAGTACCCAGAGTCAGATAAAATTGTCTGGGCTCTTAGAAAAAGACTAATCGGCCTCTACAATCAGTACTTCTCAGTAAATAACATGCTGAGCGAGACTTATACAAACGACTGGGATGGAATGAATGATATTATAGAAAAGGCCTCTGCTTTGAAGCACATGGACTCACTTCCTATTGAGTATCAAGTCATGGGACTTAGAATAGAAGTCTTGTTGAAAAGTTTAAATGAAAACATGTATAAGTTAATTGATAAACGTAAAGAGTTGGAAGTTAAGAGTGTTACATTAAGTTCTTTTACAGAAGGGACAAACATTGATATTGAGCGTATTTTAGACATACAAAAGACTAGGATTGAAGATGAAAGAAAGGGACTCTTAGAAGCTTTTAATGTGACTTTGGTCCTTATGATTGTACTCTGTTTTGTGATTAATTTTTATTTGTCCAAATACATCAACAGGAATATGAACGCTTTGATTCGAATTACGGAAAGAATTTCAGCTGGAGAGTACAGTATGCGTGTGCCGCAGATACAGTCTGATGAATTTGCAAAACTAGGTGATGCCATCAATAAAATGGCTGAATCTCTCTTGAATTCCACCAAAGCTCTCATGAAATCGAACACAGACCTAGAGGGACTCGTTGAAGTCAGAACAATTGAACTCAACAAGGCCAATGCAAAACTTGCACAGGCAAATGAAGCCTTGGAAGAAGAAAAGGAACGCTTGGTTAAATTGGCTAGGACAGATGGTTTAACAGGGCTTGACAATAGGAGGAATATTCTTGATTATTTAGAAGAACAGATCAATCAGGCTAAACGGTATGATAGGCCAGTTACAATAATGATGGCAGATATAGATCACTTCAAAAGAATCAATGACACCTACGGTCATACTGCGGGTGATGAGGTCTTGAAGAAGCTGGCAAGTGTCTTTAGGTCAAGTATAAGAGAAACAGATCGAGTTGGGCGTTTTGGCGGGGAAGAGTTTTTATTTGTATTTACAGGCACAAGTCAGTCTGAAACAAAAAGTATTATTGAACGAGTCAGAAATAAAATTAAAGGCTTGGATTATTCCTTTGGAAAGACATCTATAACTGTCAGTGCAGGGGTTTGCCAATATGAAAAGGGGTCATCAACCATTTTTATTGGTAAGGCGGATAAGCTTATGTATGAGGCCAAAGAAAAGGGACGCAACCAAGTTGTTTATGATAATAATATTGACGAAGCATAAAACCTTCCAGACCATAGCTTGATGTAGCGTCTGAAAGGTTTTATTATTTGTTGAATCGTTTACGACTCATGAATGTGCTCATTTTTTCCAGGTTCATCTGAACGTGTGGTTTGTTTCTCAGAAAAGACATAGTCATTCAATTTTTCTGGTCGAACAGTCTTGTAAAAATAAGCTTCAAAGGCACGGAGTATAATAAGTAAAATCTCACAAACACATTTCCAAAGAATAAGTTCTAATAGGATCGTAAACACAAGAGTGATAACAAACATTGTGGATGTGACCGGAAAGTTATATGAAAGATTTATACCAAATGATGCGAACTCTTTGATACCAAGACCTAAGGCGGCAAACTCAATAAGGTACATAAACTGAAAAAAAACTGCGGCTATACCGAGGTAGAATATAATCTGAACTATCTTTTCAGCTTTCCACTGTCCAAAAGTGAAAAAACTTGAAATAATAGACTTGATTGATGCAAGACTAGGCTTGTTCACATGAATGTTTTTAAGTTTTTTCATCTGCTTATTAAGAGCGTCCCATAAGGGTCCAAAAATTTTATGCCAAACAAATAATAAACATATGGATATGACCGCTGCAAGAACCAGCAGAAGCGTGGGGTGTATGAAGATTAACATCTTTCGATCGCCGACTATTTGTGTTTTGCTGGTTATTTCTTGAATAAAAAGGGCAGCTTGATAGCCAAGTAGCCAGGAGGGCAAGAGCCCGGTGATAATTGAAATTCCCATTTTCGTCTTTTGATTCATAAATGACATCCTTCCTGATGTAAAAACATGTTTATGTTGTGGATATTATTTATATCTCCTTGTTGAGTTTAGCATAATATTACCTTTTGTGTGTGTTTTTGGTGTGATCATATAGACTATGATGCATGCTATAATATGTTTATAAGACAAAAGACGAATTATACGATAAAATTTTGTATGACCTATGTTCTAAAAATGTATAAAAAGTGGTGATGATTTGAATAAAAAATTATGCATACTAACCCTAGTGATTCTTGTTGCAGGTCTGATGACTGCTTGCAATGAAAATAAAAATAAGATAGATGAAACCCCGATAATGGAGACACCTGTTACTGATCCACTTGTCATTGGAGAAGATCCCATTCAAAAGAAAGATCTCCAGAACACATCAGAAGATGAAACTCGTGAATCGGAGGTCGATAAAAGCTCGCCTGTGGTAAGTGGACGAATTTTGGAAGACTGGACATGGGAAAAGGATGGAGATTACACTGTGGTTCGAGGTCGTTTGCTGAATGATGGGGAGACGCCGATCGGTTTTTTTCGCATTCGGGCAGAATACTTAAACGAAAATGAAGACCTAGTAGACAGTGACTCCACCGTGTATGGAGAGGTTATATGGCCTGGTCATCAAAAGATGTTTAAGATTTCAAATAGATTTGAGTCAAGTCACTTTTCAGTTCAAATCTGGGTGGATGAAGTCTTGCCGGCAAAGGAACCTGTTATTCACGCGGCAGAAGGAACAAATGCAGAGATTATGGAAGGGTGGACATGGACTGTTGATGGTAATTTTTCCTATATAAAAGGCCATTTGATGAACACTGGTGAGAAAACCATACGGTACTATAAAATAATTGCCGAATATGGTGATGGTCAAGGGCAGGTACTGGATTCCGATTTCACAAACTCAAATGAAAAGGTTAGACCTGGCGGTCAGCAAGATTTTCAGATTATGCACCCCTATGATAATGCCTTTAAAGAAGTGACAATATACATTTCAAATATCAAATGAGACAGGGCTGTCTAAATTAAAAGAGCTGCAGTTGAATGTGATTTAGGTCATTCAACTGCAGCTTATATTATTTATAGGCTTTAATATCATATTTTGTGAATATGGAATCTGAGTAGCGTAGCTTTCTTGGATCTGTGCAAGGGAGTCCTGTGTCATAGGAGAGACCTCCGACAAGACTTTTAAATTCTTCTTTGGTTTGATCTCCACGAATGGTATCCCAGGCAAACTCAAGGAGTTCCACAGCACGTTCAATTGATGTGTCAAATAGGTCTTGGAAAGATTCCTTATACTCAATTGACTTGTCACATGGATGGACCCAAGTGTTGTGGTTCATATTCATAAAGTCATAGTGCAGGTTGGATCCTGCGGGGAAGGCTGCTGTCGTAATATACTTAGGCTTTGAAATAAGAGATTCGGCCTTGTTAAACCACCACCGCAGTCTATGCTTTGGATCGTTCATAATGACGATGAGCCTTCTCATATCAGCAACTGCATCCCGTATGATGTCAGCACTCACATCTTCTTGATAGACATTTTGTATAACATCTGAGATGCTTTCATAAACAGGCATTAAAGTATCTGCATCCTTAGGAAGACAGTCTGCCTGATTGCGTGGGAGGCCCATAATGTTTTCATACTTTTTACTCATGATGGTATCTATAATATTTTCAAGAAATTTATGGTTGTTGTGGTCTCCCTTGGCTTTAGAATCATTGTCCTTGTTGATGCCACTATGATAATAAATGAAAGGATGTGCGGTTGTATCAAGAGCATAATGACAGAGAAAACCCATCCAGTAGGCCAAAATCATTTGACCGGCCTTAGACCCAAGATCCGTCTTGATAATGGTGTCTATAGCTTCAAGCAAAAAATCATCTGTCTTGGATTTATGTATTCTATCAGCCATCTTAGGAATGGATGCGTTGTTTTTCCAAGGCCATATTCTATAGTAAAAAAAGAAGTCTGGTCCTTGAGCCCCTAAATAAAAAGCGGATATGTGCTTATCGATTATTTGGCGCATGACAATACTGTCTTCAAAGTGTTTCTTTGTGAAATCGGCACAATAAACGTGGGTTAAAATATCTGGCATAGTCTGTTGTCCTTTCTTATTTTCAGCCATATGTATAATATGACTAATTATTGTGTATCAAACATACGATATACTTCTTATGGGACTACTTTTTATCATACTACTGTATAGGTAAAAGGTCTAGTTTATACAATAAGGCTAGAATGTGACAAAATAATTAATACTTGGTCTTAGTATTACATAATAAAACATATTCTGCTATACTTATAACACATATGAGACGCTTTATACGTCTCAAAACAAGGAGGACATAATGACTAAGTTTACTAAAAAGGAGAAAAGCTGGATTACATATGACTGGGCAAACTCAGCTTACACCCTAATTATCATAACCACTATTTTACCTCTATTTTATAAGGCTATGGCAGAACAAGCGGGGATTGCCGCAAGTCGGTCAACAGCCTACTGGGGATATGCCAATTCTTTTGCCACATTCTTAGTGGCCATTATGGCTCCAATTCTCGGTACAATAGCCGACTATAAAGACATTAAAAAGAAGTTTTTTGTAACAGCCCTCACAATTGGAGTGGCTTTTACTGGTGTATTAGCATTTGTACCCAATGGAAACTGGATTATCTTGCTTGGTGTCTATATTCTTACTATGTTTGGCTACGCAGGGGCAAATGTGTTTTATGACGCCTTTTTAGTGGATGTTGCCAGTGAAGAAAAAATGGACCAGGTTTCAAGTTATGGCTATGCATGGGGGTATATAGGAAGCACCATTCCCTTCGTAGTGATTGCTGGCATGATTTTTAAACATGAAATGTTAGGCATAAGTGAGATACTTGCCATGCGAATTGGATTCTTTTTAACGGCAATTTGGTGGGGGGTGTTTTCACTACCAATGATTAAGAATGTAAAACAGCGTTATTATATAGATAGAGAACCTCATGTGCTCAGAAAAAGTTTAAGAAGGCTAGGGACCACGCTATCAAATATCCGTCAGCATAAGGTCATATTCTCTTTTTTAATAGCCTATTTTTTCTATATTGATGGTGTGGGCACCATCATCAAAATGGCAGTTGTTTATGGGGCGGATGTGGGTCTAAGCGCAACAACGCTGATTGTTGTACTACTGGCAGTTCAAGTTGTGGCCTTTCCTTTTGCTATTCTTTATGGACATCTCGCCAAACGATTTGGCACGCGTACAATGATTCAATTTGCAATTATTGTTTACATTTTCACCTGCTTCTATGCCTATCAGTTGGATACAGAACTGGAATACTGGGTTCTGGGGATGCTCGTTGCGTCTTCTCAAGGGGGGATACAGGCCTTGAGTCGATCATACTACGGCAAACTGATTCCTAAAGAAAAATCAAATGAGTTTTATGGCTTCTATAATATATTTGGGAAGTTTGCCGCTGTTATGGGACCACTTCTTGTCGGATTTGTAAGTGATCTGACTGGTCGATCCCAGAATGGTATTTTTAGCATAGTTGCCCTCTTCATAATTGGCTATGTCTTACTGCTACGAGTGCCTAAAACAAGTGAGATATTATAGTGTTTTAAGAACAGAGTGCCCTTTGCGGCACTCTTTTTTTAAAATGATAGATCCGTTTTTAGACTATTGAATTTCTTTACTAAAACTAAATAAAAAATTTAATAAAAAAAGATTGTCCTCTTGGCTCATAGCATTTATACTGTTCTGGTGACAAAAAAATTAGGAGGTATTAGCTATGAACAAGTGGTCATTTGAAAAATTTATTTTGGACTTGATTTTCTTGACACTGGGCTGCTCTTCATTGGCATTTGGCATCACTTCAATTTTACGGCCAAATGGACTTATAACTGGTGGCGCGACGGGTGCTTCAATCGTGCTTTCCGAACTTATAGGAGTGCCTTATACAATTGTGTTTTATATTGTTTCAGTGAGTATCCTTGTGAGCTCAGTGATATTTATTGGAAAAGCGGAAGGGCTGAAAATTGTCTTTTTAACATTGACATTTCCAATGGTTCTCATTGGTTTTGAAGCCCTGAATTTTGAATTTATTGAAAATGATTTATTTTTAGCATCGGTGTATTACGGATTTTTTGCGGGCACAGGTGTGGGCTTAATCCTTAAGAGGGGATACTCTATGGGTGGCACTGAATCTATTGCTAAGATTTTACATCGAAGATTGTTTTCCTTTATGAGTTTGAGTCAACTCCTACTTATTATCGACATGGTCGTAATAGTGAGTTCGCTACTGATTTACGATAAACGTATAGCACTTTACGCTGTGTTCACACAGTATGTGTTTATGAAAACAGTTGATACCATCCTCTTTGGTATGGGGTCTAAGAAGGTGAAAATCGAAGTCATCAGTGATGCATGCGAGTCAATCTCTGATTATATTATGAATGAGGTCAAGCGTGGCACAAGTATGTATGAAATCAAGGGCGGCTATTCCAATGAAAGTCGAATGAAAGTGGTTTCTGTATGCTCCCCGCGTGAATCCATGCTGATTAAGCGGTTCATTGCACACTTGGACCCAGAAGCTTTTGTAAATGTCCTGCCAGTTTCGTCTGTCTGGGGAAAAGGTGTGGGATTTGATGCTCTTGTAGAAGAGGATATATAGGAAACTCCCCTCGGGCATTTGGGAAACGCATATACCCCCTGGTTACTTCGTGAAACCTTTAGCCAAATCAAAGATTAGAAGATTCTAAAAAAAAATCGCCGGTAAGGGGATTACCGGCGTCTTCCATGGATATAGAAGTTGATGATGTATAAATGGGTTTCAATAATATTATCGGCGTGTGTTTTTAATGGTTTAATAAAATTTAAAAAAACATATTGAAAATTACTTTTTTCGCAAAGCAACCCGGAGAAAATGTGTATTTGTCACATTTCTTCGGGTTTAATGTTATAATGGAGAAAGATCAAAATAATGGAGGGTCATAAATGGATTTATGGGGAAAAATTGTTCTAACAGTCGATTTGGCTGTGCTTATTTACTTAATGATGTCTGTCTTTAGACTCATGAAAGCAATGAAGATGGCAGGGAAGAGAATTGTTCATGTCTTCCCAACACCAAAAATGTTGATTGGGACATTTGTTATTAATATTTTTGGTATGATCGCCACAACATATTCTTACATCCAGTCAGCAAGTGCAATTTATCTTATGTTCTTAGCCGTTTTCCTGTTGAACACCTTTACAATGTTTTCTCGGATTGTTGGTTTGCATGAAGAGGGTGTTGTTATATATGGACGACTAACCACCTATGATCAAATGAAGAAAATCATATGGGGTCAAGAGAAAAAGAAGTTTGTCGAATTAGAAATAAGACTCCGTGCAAAAGATGCGGTGCCATTATACATTAATGTGCCCCACAATAAGAAACAAGAAGTTGTACAATTTCTGAATCGAAGGGCAAAAAAATAAAATGTTTATTTGATTAAATTTATTTAAAATATTCAGAATTCGATTAACAATTTTAGGTATTTAATGTATAATATCCTTGCATGTATCAGGTCTATGTAGGATGGAGGAAGCAATGTCAAAGGAAAGTGACAGGCAGGAATCTCGCTGGCATGTATCTATCGTTTTACTTGGAACGATTATGCTTGTATATGTGATGAGTATTCTGCTAATACAAGCTATAAAAACGTTATAAAATGCATTAAGCAAGTGGAGAAGTAATTTTCTACAAATATGAACTTTGCCGATTTATGGCATTTAAAAACCCGGAACTGTTTTCAGTTCCGGGTTTTATCATGTATATGGTCATGTCCAGGCCTGCGCCTATTTTTCAATCATACGTTTCATAATTTCGTTTGAACGTTTGATAAAGGCTGTCATGGCATCTGCCTCAAGAGGTTTATGACTCATCATTGCTAGGTCATAGATTTGTTGGGCAACCATTTGTGCAGTCTCATCCTGACCTTCAGCATTCTCAAGTGTATACTTTACGAGCGGATGATTTTTGTTGAGTACAAGAGATTCATTTGATGGGAACGTATTTGGATCCATACCAGACATGCTAAATTGCTTCATCATATCTTGCATGCGTCGATTCTCTTCTGAAAGTATAATCATACCAGCAACATCTTTAGACTTTAAAGATTGAATTTGTACATTAAAGCTTTCCTTTCCAAGGACCTTCTTGTAGAGATTTTCAACTTTTTCAAGGATGGACTTATCAGCTTCTTCATCTGTATCAGCACTGTCCTCGAGAAGATCGGAGAGGTCAGCGTCTACACGTTTGAACTCAACTTTTTCCACTTTAGACTCCATCATTGAAATGAATGGATTATCTATGTGGTGATCAAGAATGACAGATTCAAAACCATGTTCTTTTAGAAGGTTAATGTACTGTGCTTGCTGCTGAACATCTGTTGCATAGTAAATGACCTTTTTATCTGAGCTTTCGCCCTCTTCGCCTTGTACATTTGTTTCGCTGAGCGGGAACTCATGAATTGTTCTGTAGTTATCAGCTGTGTCCTTGAAAAGAATGCTGTCTTTTACGCGCTCAGCAAATTTCTCATCTTTAAGGGCACCAAACTTAATGAATGGGTGAATATCGTCCCAGTATTTTTCGTAAGATGCACGATCTGTCTTTTGTAGGGCATTAATCTTATCCCCAACCTTCTTTGTGATGTAGTCGCTAATTTTCTTAACAAAGCCATCATTTTGAAGGAAGCTTCTAGACACGTTCAGTGGTAAATCTGGACAGTCAATAACCCCTTTGAGAAGGAGCAAGAACTCTGGAATAACTTCCTTGATGTTGTCAGCAACAAAGACTTGGCTGTTATAGAGTTTTATTTGACCTTCAAGGGTATCAAATTCCGTGTTTAGTTTAGGGAAATAAAGAATACCCTTTAAGTTAAACGGATAGTCCATGTTTAAGTGAATCCAGAAAAGAGGTTCTTTAAAATCCTTAAAGGTTTTTTGATAAAAATCCTTATACTCTTCATCAGTACATTCACTTGGACGCTTTGTATAGAGAGGGTTCACGTCATTTAGTGCTTGAGGCTCCTCAACGATTACATTGCCGTCTTCATCCTTTTTAGGTTCTTCTGAAAGGTCTTTGAAGAAGATCGGGTATGGCATTACAGAACAGTACTTGTCTAGCGTCTCCTTGACTTTAAAAGCTTTTAGAAATTCCTGTCCCTCATCGCCAAGGAATAGTGTGATTTCTGTACCGCGATTTTCACGGCTGCCATCTTCCATTTCAAACTCTGTACCACCGTCACAATGCCATTTCACTGATGGAGCATCAGCTATGTGAGATTTTGTATGAATTTCCACCTTGTCCGCAACCATGAATGCAGAGTAGAAGCCAAGACCGAAATGACCAATAATCTGGTCGGCATCGCCCTTGTCTTTATACTTTTCAATGAAGTCTTCAGCGCCAGAAAAAGCAATTTGGTTGATGTACTTTTTAATTTCATCAGCTGTCATGCCAATGCCGTTGTCAATAAACTTTAATGTCTGAGCCTCTTTATCCAAAATAACTTCAACCTTGAAATCTTTCTGATCTTGAAGATCAGCCTCTCCAAGTGTATTAAGTCGCTTAACCTTAGTGATGGCATCACAAGCATTAGATACAAGTTCTCTAATGAAGATGTCATGGTCTGAGTAAAGCCACTTTTTAATGATTGGAAAAATATTTTCGCTATGGATGGAAAGACTGCCTTTTTCCATTTGCATGAATAATCACTCCTTGAATTTAATGTAATTTATTGCTTGCTAATATTATGATAGAACTTCGAATGGAGCCTGTCAATAGAAATTAGCACTCGTTAACAAAGACTGCTAACAAATTCACATTTTCTTTACAATTGAGTGGCTTTCATTCAAGGAAATAAAAAACATGTAAGTGCCACTTAAAGATTTCGTCAATGAGAGGGTTTAATCACCAAAGACTTGGTAAATCTTAAGTTAATATTGTGGGACGAGTCCCTGGTTAGAAGTCTTAATCTTGTCTTCCTTAAGGGGTAAAAGTATATCTGTTACCTTGTCTTCGTCATCAAGGACAGCAATCGCTGAATTGAAATAGGGTCTGGCTAAGGATTTGGCATCGGCACTGAGTTTTGACCAACTTCTTTGCAACTTTGCCTTAACCCATAAACGACTTTCAGATATGGTGAGTTCTTTCCCCTCGGTCGCATATTGTAAAAGTGAGGGGACTCCGACGAAATGGGCCATGGCATCAGCATCAGCAAGGCATAAAGCTTCAGGTGTTTTTCTTTCAAGGCGCATACTGCCCCTGTGTGTCATAATGCAGTGGGAAACATTTTCAATGGTTTTTTGGTCAAAGCCCATACCTCTAAGAAGGCGTTCGGCTTCCTGAGCCCCGTGAATGTGATGGTTGGTATAGAGGGCAAAGGACTTTATGCTGGCATAATCGTGCAAGAGGGCAGCCAGCTCTACAATGTGGACATCGGCTTCATTTTGCTCAGCCAGCATCTTGCCGAACTTGACGACCCACCTGATATGGTGATTCCAGATACCTGATCCAAAGACATTGGTGGGTTGGAAACAAGCCTTCTTGACTAGGGATTCTATTTCTTGTATTTTTATGTTCTTTTCATTACGAGTCATCTTATCCTCCGTTCTATATACACGAACGTATGTTTGGTTTTATTGTATCTTTATAGACTGGGTCTGTCAATAGACAAGGGCTAAGTTTAGTCATTTGTATTTCGGGTAGTAAATTTTGTAAACGCAGAATCTATCAAGGAGGTAATGTTTTGTCTAAATATAAAGAAGTGGTTATAGTCGGTGGTGTTGCTGCGGGCATGAGTGCGGCATCGAAACTGAAAAGAACAAACAAAGACGTAAGAATTACAGTATTTGAAGCCGATGAAATTGTTTCGTATGGGGCTTGTGGCCTTCCCTATTATGTGTCGGGGTTGATTGAAAACCGAGAGGATTTGATTGCCCGAACGCCAGAAGCTTTTCGGGAAAAAGATATCCATGTGAAAACAAAACACCGTGTTGAAAAGGTGTTCCCAGAGAAAAAGACAGTGATAGTAAATGATCTGAGTAAAAACCAAAAGTTTGAAAAAAAATATGACGCTCTTGTTGTTGCCACGGGTGCCTCGCCCATACTGCCACCCTTTGAAGGCATAGATAAGAAGGGGATTTTTCCGCTTAGAACCATTCCTGATGCTGACGCTATCAAGGAAGCCTTGAAAGATGACAGCATACAGAATGTGGCCATTGTTGGGGCCGGATATATAGGTATGGAAATGCTTGAATCCATGATTGAACTGGGCAAAAAGGTTAGACTGATTAATCGTTCCCATGACATAATGAAACCCTATGATGAAGAAATACGCGAAATCTTGTTAGAGGGGCTCAAAAAATATAATGTACAAATGACCCTTGGGGAAGAGGTTGAAGCTTTTGGTGGTCAAGAACAGGTAGACTCTGTCAAGACAAATAGAAACACCTATGAAACAGATATGGCTATTTTTGCGATAGGGGTCAAGCCCAACTCAGAAATTCTTGAAGGCGCTGGGGTCAAGCGTCTAAAAAATGGAGCTATTGTGGTGGATGAAAAAATGCAGACCAACCTACCAGATGTTTATTCAGCTGGAGACTGTAGTGCTGTATATCATAAGCTGCTTAAGAAGCATGTTCACATTCCACTTGGGACACATGCCAACAAGCAGGGGAAAATTCTTGGAGAAAATCTTGGTGGTGGAGACAAAAGTTTCCCTGGTGTTCTAGGCACATCGGTTGTTAAGATTTTGGACATGACTTTAGCAAGAACGGGCTTGAGTGAAAAAGAAGCACAGGAATCAGACTTTGATTTTGAAACGGCCTATGTAGAAGCCAAGAGTCATGCTGGGTATTATCCTGAAGCGACGCCAATTGGCATTAAACTTGTTTTTGAAAAGAGGAGCAAGCGCCTCCTAGGCAGTCAAATGATTGGCAAAAAAGGTGTGGCGCTGCGAATAGATGTCATGGCCATGGCCATTGAAGCCAAAATGTCCTTAGAAGACATCGCCTTGATGGATCTATGTTATGCGCCGCCATTTGCAGGTGTATGGGATGCTGTTCAAGTTGCTGCCAATGTTGCAGACAAGTCCTAAAATTGAGGGGCGTGTCCTGAGTGCCATTTGTTTCGTTTTGGATGGATGTGTTCAAGAAAATTGATACGGATAGGGATGGGACTACATTAATAGATATGTGAATTTTGATGTTTTTCTTGAATTTAGAACCAGGGGACTCTGTGTCAAGGCCTATTAAATGAAGACCTTGACGAGGTCAAACTTAATATCAAGGTCTTAACCGTAACCCCACTGGAGAAAATCATTTTGATGGAGCTTGGTAAGGTAAGAGATGTGCATATATTAAAATGTACTCCTTATAATGAAGCGTGCGAGACAAAATCGCTCATGGGAGATGTTTCACATGTCCTTCATATATAAAATGCGTATTGTGAACTTAGAATAAATGTGAAGCTTTAAATGTATAAAAATATAAGAAAGCAGGCCCAGAAAGGGCCTGCTTTTTTGATGGATTTAGGTGTAAAGTGGGGTGAAAATTTAAAAAGTATGTCGAATTTTGACGAATGGTAGAAGAATTACAATTTAACTAGGGACTATGGTCATAAAAATCAAGCTAAATTGTTCGAAATAATTGTAGTTTCCCTACATTTGATGTACAATTAGGGTACAAAGTGGTTTGGAGTGGGGAATTGTGGGGTAAAATCCCATTAGAGTGGTGGAGATGGTCTGAATGTTCATTGGAGAATATAATCATTCTGTCGACACCAAGGGCCGAATGAATGTCCCGGCAAAGTTTAGAGATGACCTTGGTGAGCGATTTTATATGACGAAGGGACTGGACAATTGTTTGTTCATGTTTCCTGAAGCCGAATGGCGTGTTTTCGAAGAGAAGCTTAAAACCCTTCCACTTACAAATCGAAATGCACGTGCATTTGTTCGTCTGTTTTTTGCAGGTGCGACAGAGTGCACCCTAGACAAGCAGGGGCGAGTTAATATACCTCAAACACTAAGGGACCACGGACAAATCACAAAGGAAGTCATTGTCATAGGTGTTGGAACCCGCGTTGAACTATGGAGCGAATCCAACTGGACTGAATACAATGATCCAGACAATATCAGCTACGACGATATTGCTGAACAGATGGCAGAACTAGGAATTTAGGAGGAGTCTCAAATGGCTTTTGAGCATGTTTCCGTACTGTGGGAAGAAACCGTTGACGGATTGAATATCAAACCAGATGGCATTTATATCGATGGAACACTGGGCGGCGGTGGACACTCAGAGCTTGTTCTCAAGCGATTAACGACAGGAAAGTTAATCGGAATAGATCAAGACACGGACGCACTCGCTGCGGCTTCCGAGAGACTAAAAGAATATGGTGATCGTTTTATACCAGTCCACAGCAATTTTGAAGATGTCCTAAATGTTTTGAATGATCTCGGCATCGATAAGGTCGATGGCATGATGATGGACTTAGGGGTCTCTTCATATCAGCTTGATGAAGCAGAACGTGGATTTAGTTACATGCAAGATGGTGAGCTGGACATGAGAATGGATAGGTCAAGACCATTTTCAGCTAAAGACGTCGTGAATACATATTCAGTTGAGGAACTCCATAAAATAATAAAAGATTATGGTGAAGATCGTTGGGCGAAAAGAATTGCTCAGTTTATAGTGGAAGCACGTGAAGATCATGAAATAACAAGGACAACAGAACTTGTTGACATTATAAAGGCTGCGGTTCCAAAAGGCGCTAGAAAAGACGGTCCTCATCCAGCAAAGAGAACATTCCAGGCCATTCGTATTGAAGTGAACAATGAGCTTGGTATTATATCAGAAACCATTAAAGCTATTTCGACGGTTTTAAAGCCAGGGGGTAGAATATCCATTATCACATTCCATTCCCTTGAAGACCGTATTGTAAAAAACACTTACAAGGAACTGGCCAAGGGTTGCATTTGTCCACCGGAGTTGCCAGTGTGTATGTGTAATAACAAGCCAGTGGTTAAAATCATTACAAGAAAACCACGTGTGCCAAGTGATAAGGAAATCGAAGAAAACCCAAGGGCAAGGAGTGCCAAATTGAGGGTTGCAGAAAAGTTGTAGTGTTTTGGGTTGAGTGTTAGGAGGGGCAAGGATGCTGCCAGCACGTAAGTTATCTACATATCATTCATATGAAGAGTACCAACGACAACAGCATCAGGAGAAGATGAAAAGAGCGTCTGAAATTCTCGAAAAGAAACAGAGAAGATACCAGCGCAAACGACGCATGCAGTTTTTGTTTCGGTCATTTGCAGGATGCATCTTAGTCTTTGGTTTGCTATCCTTCCTTGTCATGCGATATGCCATGATATTTGAAATCAATTACACGATCAATGGACTGGAACGTGAAATTAAGGAATTAAACCTTCAGAAAGAAGATTTGCGGGTTCAACTCGATTCCACTATTGTCCTAGACAATGTTGAAAAAGTTGCAGTCAATGAGTTGGGTATGCAGTATCCCCAACCAGAGCAAATCGTTTATATAAACTCAAATTGGAATTATACACTAGATGATCAATTTGCGAATTTGGATAAGGAACCTTCATTGCAAAATGATATAATGAATGAAGACGACGATGTCGTTCATGAACTGCAAGGGTATGCAGCGTATATTCGTTCCTGGCTCCTCAAAGGCAGATAGTCGCTCTTAGAGGGGACTAATATTGAATTGACTTGGATCGAAAGTTAGGCTTTCGGTCCTTTTTTAATGTAAAACAATGACTATTATAATAGGTCTGAAAGAGGTTGATGTTTATGGAGCCGAGTGTGAGCAGCAAGCGAAGGCTTTGGTTTGCCCTGTTTGTGGTTGCCTTGATTTTCTCCTTGCTTATTGGGAGACTGGCTTACATACAAATTGTAAAAGGAGAAGAATATAAAAAACTGGCTATGCTTCAGCAGACCAGAAATGTCCCTATCCCTGCTAAACGTGGCGTTATTTATGATAGAAAAGGCATCAAACTGGCCTTCAGTGTACAGTCCTTTACAGTTTGGGCCCATCCGAAAGATATTGGAGCCGAGTCTGTGGGAGAGGTGGCAAGTGAACTTGCTGAGATCTTAGAAGAAGATAAGGCTAAAATACTTGATATGATCAGCAACTCATCTTCGACGATTGTCCGTATAAAGAGATGGATTCCTAAGGCTCAAGCGGATTTGATAAAAAATAAAAGACTCAAAGGCGTTAGTGTGGGCGCGGACAACAAGAGGATTTATCCCAACCTAAACTTTGCCGCCCATATACTTGGTCACACAACTGTGGATGGCGTGGGCCTTTCAGGCGTTGAGTTGTCTTACGAAAGTGAACTCACTGGACGGGAAGGCACCTTGGTCACGAATACAGATGCCGCGGGAAGACAATTGCCCTTTGGAGAAGAAAAACTCTATCCACCGGAAGATGGTTTGAGTCTTGTTCTTACAATTGATGAGATAATTCAGCACTTTACGGAGGAAGCCCTAGTGAAAGGGGTTGAAGACCATAATGCTGAAAAAATCACAGCCATTGTTATGGAGTCTAAAACAGGGGAAATTTTGGCTATGGCTTCAAAGCCGGATTATGATCCAAATAATCCAAGAGACGTCCATGACCACTATCCTGATGTGGATTTTGACACCCTTTCTGGTGAAGAACTGAGCACCTTGTGGAATATGACTTGGAAGAATCCAAACTTGAATGATACCTACGAACCCGGTTCGACTTTCAAGATTATTACAACAGCCATATCTTTTGAGGAAAATGTGGCAGGACCACATACAAAGTTTTCTACCCCAGGCTATATAGACATGTACGGAAGTCGTATAAAAAACTGGGACTACCCAAGATCCCATAAGGATTTTACGCTTGTATACGGCATGGAAAGGTCCTTAAATACCATGTTTATGGAACTGGCGGATAAGGTGGGAAAAGACACATTCTATACCTATCTTGAAAACTTCGGACTCACACGAAAAACAGGTGTGGATTTACCAGGGGAAGCGGGCTCGATCATACTTCCAAGAAATAAAATTGGTCCAGTAGAACTGGCAACCATTTCATTTGGTCACGGTATAGCTGTGACCCCCCTTCAAATGGTGAATGCCATAAATGCCATTGCAAATGACGGTAAGCTTATGGAGCCTCATATTGTCAAGGCGCTGAAAAGCTCTGATGGAGAAGTCGTGGAGCGTATAGAACCCAAGGTGATACGAAATGTAATATCCAAAAAAACATCGGCAGATGTACGACTTGTCTTAGAATCAGTTGTTGAAAATGGGTCGGGTAAACTGGCTTATATTCCTGGCATTCGTATTGGCGGGAAAACAGGGACTTCGGAAAAAATTGTAAATGGAAAATATTCGGACGAGCTGGCCTATGCATCCTTTGTAGCCATTGCGCCGGTAGATGATCCTTTGATAACGGTCCTTGTTGTTGTCGATGAACCTAAGGATACAAACTATGGTAGCCAGACAGCAGCCCCTATTGCAAAAGATATTATGGACGATACCCTAAGGTATCTTGGGGTTGAACCAGAAATTCCTGAGTACACAAGGGAAGTTAAAGTTCCGAATCTTATGGGCAAGCCCCTAAGCAAAGCCATTAAAATCCTTGAAGCATCAGGATTGTCATACACAACTGAGCCGGTTAACATACTAAATAATGACAGTCCTGTTATTAATCAGTTCCCATATCCTGGATCGATTGCATCGGGACAGGACATTATTATTCTCAATGTTGACCCACTTCCGAGTGACTCGAATTCAGAATAATGACAATATGGTTAGGACTGTTACAAGCCACATTAAAATCTGATATAATTAAATCCGGATTATTCATGAAAATAGGACAGCAAAGACCTAGCGATGCATATATAAATTATTTGAATAATTCTTTTTATACTGATGCAATTGGGTGAGCTGAATAACTTAGGGTATTTATCTCACCCTTTTAAAATGCAAAAAAAGGAACTGAGGGGATTGTATGCTCTTAAAAAACATGTTGGATGGTCTAAAACATGAACTTGTTTTAGGCGATGTCAATATAGATATTACAAGTGTCCACCAGGACAGTAGAAAAATAGAAAAGGGATCGCTTTTTATTGCGGTTAAGGGTTTCCAGTCTGATGGCCACAAGTACATCAATAAGGCGATGGACTCTGGAGTCCGTGCCATTGTTGTGACAGAAGTCGAAACGGACTGTGTGAATAGAGCAAAAAATGAGTCCATAACCCTTATAAAAGTTGACGATGACAGGTATGCTATGTCTCACTTGGCTTCAGCATTTAATAAGAACCCCAGCGAAGATATGACTGTAATCGGTTTAACTGGCACCAATGGCAAGACCAGCACATGTCGTATTATTTCTGACATGTTAAACAGTGTTGGTATTTCAACAGGCCTACTTGGAACAATTGCCAATGAGATTGGCGGAAAAACATATAAGGCCAGTCTGACAACGCCAGAACCGGTTGAACTTCACGGCTTGCTTAAACTTATGAAAGACGACAAGATACAGGCGTGTGTCATGGAAGCGTCCTCTCATGCCCTGGACCTAAAAAGGGTTGACCATGTGGCCTTTGATTATGGCGTTTTTACCAACTTGACAGAAGACCATTTGGACTACCACGAAAATTTTGAGTCCTATTATAAGGCCAAGGCCAAGTTGTTTGCTTTGGCAGGGCAGGGTCGACTCATAAATGTGGATGATGTCTATGGTAAGAGACTCTATGAAGAATGTGTTTCTGATAATAGTACAGCACGGGTGTATTCTTATGCCATAGACAGACAAGCAGATATCAGAGCGGAAAATGTCCAGTACACGGGAACTGGTTCAAGGTTTACTTTGGTGACCCCAAGTGGACAAGTGGATATTAAGGTGCCCTTACCAGGAAAAATATACGTGTACAATACCTTGGCTGCATTTGGACTGCTCGCTATGATGGATTTATCCTTGCAATTGATTCAGAAAGCTTCGAAAGCTATTTCCCCGGTGCCAGGACGTATGGAGCTGGTTAAGGCGAAACACCCTGTCAGGGTGTTTGTTGACTATGCTCATACCCCAGATGCCCTGAGCAATGTAATCGATATTGCACGGTCCATTACAGATGGTCGTGTGATCACAGTCTTCGGCTGTGGGGGGGACAGAGACACTGGGAAAAGACCGATTATGGGGCGGATTGCAGAAGACAAATCAGATGTTATTTATGTAACCAGTGATAACCCGAGAACAGAAAAACCAGAAAGCATTATTAATGATGTCCTTGCAGGTCTTAAAAGTCCAGACCGCGCCTTTGTTGAAGAGAGACGAAAGCAAGCCATCGGTATGGCTATAAGGGAAGCCCGCTTTGGTGATGTGGTACTCATAACCGGAAAGGGTCATGAAACATACCAGGAAATCAATGGGGTAAGATACGATTTTGATGACAGATTAATTGCACTAGAATATTTGGAGGCCTAAAATGACAAACTCATGGATGCTAATGCTGGCTCTTGTAGTAAGCTATGCAGGATCAACGATTCTTGGTCCAAAGCTCATTCCATATCTACAAAAATTAAAATTCGGACAGAGTATACGAGAAGAAGGTCCGAAATCTCATTATAAAAAAGCTGGAACACCTACCATGGGTGGTTTCATATTCCTAGCAGGACTTTTACTGGCTATGCTCCTTGTGAGAGCATTTGACCAAGTTGGCCTTTTCATGCTCTTTGCCATATTTGGATTTGGCATGCTTGGGTTTGCGGATGATTATATAAAAGTTGTTTTAAAGCGCAACTTGGGGCTAAGAGCATGGCAAAAACTTGCTGGACAGTTCATTGTCAGCACAATTTTGGCTGTGTGGAGTGCCAATCTTTTTGGAACAGAAATCCTCATTCCATTTGTCAAAACACCACTGGACTTAGGTATTGTCTATTATCCGTTTGCTATATTTGTTGCCATAGCAACCACAAATGCAGTTAATCTTACAGATGGCCTAGATGGACTGGCGGGTTCAGTGTCAACTCTTGTGATTGGCTTCTTCGGCCTTGTGGCGATTTCTCAACAGAGCGTTACACTTCTTGTTGTTGCCATAGGTCTTATAGGTGGCTTGGGTGGATTTTTAAAAGTCAACAGATACCCTGCCCAAGTATTTATGGGTGATTTGGGGTCTCTTGCACTTGGGGGCGCTGTTGCAGGTTTTGCATTTGCAACGGGAACGGCCCTTCTGATTCCTATTGTAGGCGGTATATATTTTGCAGAAACACTCTCTGTCATTATTCAAGTTGTTTCATTTAAAACCACGGGAAAAAGGGTTTTTAAAATGTCACCACTACACCACCACTACGAGTTGTCTGGGTGGAAAGAAACAAAAATTGTCGGTACGTTTTACATGGTTACACTCGGCCTGGTTATTATAGGCTACTTCATTACCATCTAGGGGGCGAAATAAGTGGAAAATAGAAAAGTGTTAATGGTGGGTCTGGCAAGATCAGGACAATCAGCCGTAAAGGCCTTATATAAAAGAGGCGCAAAAGTATTTATTAATGATATGAAGTCAAAAGAGGACCTTGCTGATATTCTAGGTCCCTTAGAAGGTATGTATGAGGGCCTTATGCTTGGTGGTGCACCGAGTGTTGAAGGTTTTGATCTGCTTGTTTTAAGTCCAGGCGTACCCCTTGATAAACCCTTTGTTATTCAGGCAAAAGAAGCTGGTATAGAGGTTATTGGAGAACTTGAGCTTGCGTCTAGGCTGACAGATGCTAAATTTATAGGGATAACAGGCACGAATGGAAAAACAACGACAACGGCCCTTACGGGTGAAATTTTTAAAACAGCAAAAAGAAAGCACTTTGTTGTGGGCAATATTGGTATTCCGGTTATTGAGCGCATTGAAGAGGCAGATGAGAACACGACAATGGTCACAGAAGTGAGCAGTTTTCAACTGGAAACCATTAGAGACTTCAAAACAGAAGTGGCTGCAGTGCTCAATTTGACCCCAGATCATTTAAACCGTCATAAAACAATGGAAAATTATATCGACGCTAAATGTCGCATATTTGAAAATCATGGTAAAAATGATGTTTTGGTATTAAATTATGACAACGACTTAACGCGAAATCTAGCAAGTAGAACCAGGGGGAAAGTGGTCTATTTCAGTAGAAAAGAAGCGCTTGCATCTGGTGTTTTTATCAAAGATGGAAAAGTTGTTATTCAAGAGGATCAAAGCGATGAATCACTTGAAGTGATTGATGTGGCGGATATCTTCATACCTGGAGATCACAATATTGAAAATGCTCTAGCGGCAACAGCTATGGCATACTACAGTGATATTGAGGTGAATCATATTGCCCATGCCCTTCGAACGTTTACTGGTGTGGCCCATAGAATAGAGTGGCTGGGGGAAGTGGATGATGTTGTCTTTTTTAATGATTCAAAAGGAACAAATCCTGACGCTTCCATCGTGGCTGTTAAAGCCATGGAAAGACCCACAGTTCTTATAGCGGGTGGGATGGACAAAGGCAGTGACTTTGATTCTTTCATTGAGTCATTTGGTGAGAAAATCAAACATTTGGTTGTCTTTGGTGAAACTGCAAAAATCATTGAGACAACAGCCCGTAAAATGGGATATGAGTCAGTCAGCCTTGTGAACGATCTTGACCAAGCTGTAGATACAGCCTTTAGCTTAACATCTTCAGGAGATGCTATATTGCTTTCTCCAGCATGCGCAAGTTGGGACATGTATCCAAGTTTTGAACATCGTGGTGATCATTTTAGAGAATGCTTTGAAAGTCTAAGGAGGCGATAAGCATGAAACGCCATGCCATGGATTTGTCCCTTTTTGTCACGGTTATACTTTTGCTGGTCATAGGCGTTATGATGGTTTTTAGCTCAAGTTTTTACGTGGCGATGTCACAGTGGCAAGATAAATACTATTTCTTTTATAAAGATTTAAAATTTGCACTGGCAGGCATGGTGATCATGATTGTTGTCGCTATGGTGCCTTATCGAGTATACAGAAAATTTGCTCCCATGCTTTTGGTGGTCAGCCTGATATTACTTGGTCTGGTCCTAACCCCAGTGGGCACGACAATAAATGGTGCGCGGAGGTGGATCTTCATTGGATCCATATCAATAATGCCATCTGAAGTGGCAAAAATATGTGCCATTATATTCACAGCACATAGTTTGACGAATAATAGAAACAGAATTAAGAAGTTTACAATCGGGGTCTTGCCATACCTTGCATTAATAGGTCTATATTTTGGTTTGATCATTCTTCAGCCCAACCTGTCAACAGCGATTACCATAGCTCTTATTATTATGAGTATGGTTTTTGTTGCAGGTGCAAGGCTGGATCAGCTTATTGGCCTGGCTATACTAGGAGGCGGTGCCTTCATTGGCTTTGCCTTTAGTGCAGACTACAGACGTGCCAGAGTGATGGCCTTTCTTGATCCGTTTCAATATGCAGATGGTGCTGGATGGCAGGTTATTCAGTCCTTGTATGCACTTGGTTCAGGTGGTCTTTTTGGTGTGGGCATTGGTCAGAGTATACAGAATAAGCTTTACATACCGGAACCTCAAAATGATTTTATCTTTGCAACAGTGGGTGAAGAATTCGGATTCATTGGATGTGTCCTTGTCATCATGCTGTTCTTTGTATTAATCTATAGAGGTGTGAAAATAGCCATACAAGCACCAGATATGTTTGGAACCTTAGTGGCCACGGGCATCGTTGCCATGATTAGCTTCCAAGTGATGATCAATATTTCTGTTGCGACAAGCTCAATGCCTGTTACAGGTATACCGCTCCCCTTTATTAGCTTTGGAGGCAGTTCTCTTCTGATTTTAATGGGGTGTATGGGCATACTTCTGAATATTTCACAATACACAATAACAGATTAGGAGCCTGTTTATGAGAATGATTGTAACTGGAGGCGGAACCGGCGGGCATATCTATCCAGCCGTATCCATAGCAGAAGCCTTTAAAAAGAAAAACAAGAATACGAAACTTTTATATGTTGGAAGAAAACAAGGCCTTGAGTCAGAACTTGTTCCCAAGCTTGGTATTGAATTCCGTCCAATTTCTATAGAATACAAAAAGAGAGGTCTGGCTGGACTTATAAAGCATGTAGGCAGTCTTATTTCCAGTATTTTTGAAGCCAGACGAATTATAAAAGATTACAAGCCTGATATTATAGTTGGCACAGGGGGCTATGTCTCCGGTCCTGTTATGTTTGTTGGTGCGCTCATGGGCGTTAAAACAGCTGTCCATGAAGCCAATGCCTTTCCTGGACGTGCCAATAAAATGCTAAGCAAATATGTGGACAAGGTTTTGATTAGTTTTGAAGAAAGCAAAGCGGCCTTTAAGGATCAAGATAAGGTTGTACTGACGGGAAACCCAGTGCGTCAGGACTTCTACGGTCTTAATCGTCAAAAGTGTAGAGAAGAAGTGGGCGTTGACAAGGCTTTTCTCATCTTATCTGTCGGGGGCAGCGGCGGTGCGAAAAAAATTAATGATGTCATGATTGAAATTATGTCCAAAGTCAGTGGTGATGACCGTTATAAGGTTATTCATGTCACTGGAAAGTCTTATTATGAAAGACTTATGAAACAGCTTCAGGACATGCGAATTTCTTTTGAAGATAACATTCAAATTGTACCTTATGTTTATAATATGCCTGAACATATGGGCGCAGCAGATATTATGATAACCAGAACAGGTGCTTCGACCCTATCAGAAATTGGCATAACAGGCACTCCGGCGGTCCTCGTTCCTTCACCAAATGTTAAGGACAATCATCAAGAGTACAACGCCCGGTCAATGGAGAAAATGGGGGCAGGTATTGTCATGCTTGAAGATGAACTGAATGTGAACCACCTGATGGGGACCATTGAAGATCATCTGAACCATCCAGAAAAACTGGAGTCCATTAGAAAGAGTTGTGCTGCACTACCTGGAAAAGATGCCCTAGAGATCATTGTTTCCAACCTGGACGAGCTTGCTAAAAGGAATTAGGGGTGTTTTATGTCTGACGAAAAGAGGGAAAAGAGTACGCTAAAAAGACCAGGTGCAAGAAAGAAAACCCTGGTATTTACACTTATACTCTTAATAATAGGGTCAGGCCTTTTGGTCTTTAAGACAAACTTGTTTGTCGTCAAAAAATTTGAGTACCCTGCCAGTGTGTATTTTTCTGACAATGACATAAGAAAATATGGAGGGCTGGATGAATCAAGCCTGTATTTCAATGTCTCTGTTGCCAGTCTTGAAGAAAAAATTGTAAGACATCCTTACATAAAGTCTGTCAAAATAGAAAAGGCCCTGCCAGATAAACTCATATTAGATATTGAATACCGTCAAGAGCTTGCGGCTATTAAATACTCAGGTCTTTATGTCACCATTGATGAGCACCTGACAGTCTTAAAAGTCGAAGAATCTATTGGAGATATTTTTTTAATAGACGGATTTGAGTTTAAATCCTTCAATATTGGGGAAGAATTGAAAGTCGAAGAATCTAGGGTATTAAGGCGAACTGTGCAACTTATTTCCCTTCTTAAAAACTCTCATATTGAAGCCAAGCCCTATATACGTTATGATAACGGTATTGAACTTTTACTCAATGATGCCTATAGGGTGCGGTTTGGTAAGGGTCAAGACATAGAGAGAAAGTTTAATAATTTTGTCGACATCTACGAAGAGTTATCAGAAAAAGGTGTTCAATCGGGCATTATAGATGTAAGCCACAACGGGCTTCCAATATTTAAACCGTTTGGGCAGTAGGAGGCATGACTATGAAAAAGGATTATCTTTGGATCGGTTTGGTCTGTGTGATCCTTGGAGTGATTTTAGCCCAGCAGGCTAAAACCGTTCAGCGCGACATGTTAGATGGATTATCCCCACGCCAAAAGTCTGGCGAATTGGTGACAGAACTCCAAAAAGTTCGCGATGAAAAAGAAGTATTGCTGGAACAAATATCTGCCCTCGAAGAGCGGATCAAGGAAATTGAGTCTTCCGAGTCAAAAGAAAATGTCCTCATAAAGACACTAAACGAGGAATTGGAACGCTATAAAATGTTTGCAGGTTTAAGCGATGTGGAAGGCCAAGGGATAGTGATTACAATAGACAATCCACCTGTAGACATGAATTATGCTTATGATACAAATTTTGTTTATGACTACCACTTGCTCCTATCTCTAGTGAATGAACTCAATGCGGCTGGTGCAGAGGCGATTAGCATTAACGATCAAAGAATCACAGGTCGAAGTGAAATTCGAGCGGCAGGCAATGCTATCAATATTAATTTGATTCCTCAGCAAGCCCCTTTTGTCATTAAGGCTATTGGAAGTTCTGATACATTAGATGGCGCAGTGAGTCACAGGTTTGGTATTGTGTCTCAAATCAGAGATAAAAGATACTTGATAGAAGTCAAGAAATCTGACAATGTGCGAATTCCTAAATTTAGTAGAATCGTCGATTTTAGGCATGCTGATGTGATTCAGTAATGATGAGGTGATCTGATGAAAAAACCTCAAACGATAGCGCTTGTGTTCCTGCTAGCGATTTTGCTCTCTATACAGGTTCGCGCGGCGCAAGATGCTGAAAAATATGTGTCGCTCAATGAAATACAGACATATACCCAGGAGCTTGAAAGGGAATCTGCTGAGTTGAATCAGCTTGTTGAACGAGTAAGGCTTATGACCCTGCAAATTAGTGAATATGAAAATTCCAAAGCAGAGTCTGGCGGCATTGAAGAGGCCATGATAAATCAAATTGAAAAAATTAAAGCTTTCTCAGGCCTAAAGGGTCTGGAAGGTCAAGGCGTTATTGTTATAATCAATGACGGGGAACGGGAACTCAATGAGTTTGAAGATCCCAACAATGTCCTAGTTCATAATATGGATGTGCAGAACCTAGTGGATGACCTGCGGTATGCCGGTGCAGAAGCGATTTCCATTAATGATCAGAGATTTGTTTTTGGTAAAACGGAGATCCAATGTACAGGTCCAACCATAAGAATCAACGACGAAGTTTTTGCGCAACCTTTTATTATAAAAGCCATTGGTGATAAACATCATCTGGAGTCTGCCATCAATGCACCGGGTTCATTTGGACAAGTGCTAAGGCAGTATGGCGTTTTTCTTGAAGTGTATACAAGTGTGAATATTGAAATTCCAGCCTATACAGGTACAACGAGACCTGTATATATGAAGGCGACAGAGGATGGTGAAGAAAGTTGATGATCGCAGTACTGGCCATATTGCTAGGTTTGTTCATAGGGTGGTTTATGCCTCTTGGACTGAGCTCGGCGTGGTCACTTTATGTAGCAGTGGCAATACTGGCAGCAATTGACTCTGTTTTCGGAGCTATTCGATCAAGCATGGAAGATCGCTTTGATACGATGATTTTCATTAGTGGTTTTATCACCAATGCATTCTTAGCAGCATTTTTGGCATACATCGGTGATTTCTTAGGGATTCCCCTATACTATGCAGCCGTTTTTGCATTTGGTGCGAGACTGTTCCAAAACCTTGCTATAATTCGACGTCTTTTGATTGAGAATTTCAGGGATAAAAGAAGGAACAAGAGAAAAAACATCGAACAAGTAGAAGAAGCGAATTTAGAAAATATTGAGTGAAAAAATAGACTGAAAATCAATGATTAGAGCGGATAAATCGAAAAGTATCATTTTCTAGACCCCTTAAGTGGTCATTTTTGTAAATAAACTCGAATTTTATTGAAAAATACCGCCTCAAAGTGGGTCGAAGTATGGTATTATTAATAGTGAATTACCTATTAGAAAATATCTGTTACTAATACAGTAATCATAAGAAAGACATTTTTTCATCGTGGAAAAAGGGGGCAGTTACATGTTAGAGTTTGATATCGACATGGATCAATTTGCGCAAATTAAGGTTATCGGTGTAGGCGGCGGTGGCAACAACGCTGTTAATAGAATGATTGAAGCAAGCCTTCAAGGTGTTCAATTCGTTGCGATCAACACAGATAAGCAAGCATTATTTAATTCAAAAGCAGAATTTAAAATTCAAATTGGCGAAAAGTTAACACGTGGTCTTGGTGCTGGTGCGAATCCTGAAGTGGGAGAAAAGGCAGCAGAAGAGAGCCGAGATGACATCTATCAGGCCCTTCAAGGTTCTGATATGGTATTTATCACTGCAGGCATGGGTGGTGGCACTGGAACAGGTGCGGCACCAATCGTTGCTGAAGTGGCAAAGGAAATGGGTATTCTGACTGTTGGTGTGGTGACGAAGCCATTCACATTCGAAGGTCGTAGAAGAATGCTGCATGCTGATCATGGCATTAATGAACTAAAAGATAAAGTGGATACACTGGTGACAATTCCAAATGATCGTCTGCTACAGGTAATTGAGAAGAGAACCAGTATTGTAGATGCCTTTAAAATTGCCGATGACGTTCTACGTCAAGGTGTACAGGGTATATCTGACCTGATTGCTATTCCTGGACTTGTAAACCTTGACTTTGCAGATGTTAAGACGATTATGTATGAACGTGGTCTTGCACACATGGGCGTAGGTAAAGCCAGTGGAGAAAACAGAGCTGTTGAAGCTGCCAAGCAGGCTATTCACAGTCCAATGCTAGAAACATCAATCGAAGGTTCAAAGGGTGTTCTGCTTAATATCACAGGCGGATCTAACTTGGGACTGTTTGAGGTCAATGAAGCGGCTGAAATCGTTGCTGAAGCAGCTGATCCAGATGCAAACATCATCTTTGGTGCAGTTATTGACGAAGCCCTTAAAGATGAATTGAGAATCACTGTTATAGCAACAGGATTTGATGATCATCAGCCGGAAAGCGAAACAGCACCTGTTGTTGAAAGTAAGGAAGAGCCACAAACACCAGCAGAAGAAGTCACTGAAGAGACTGAAACTGAGGAAGTTCAAGCTGCTCAACCTGAAGAAACAAATGACGAAGAATTTGATATTCCAACTTTCTTAAGAAGACAAAGATAAAGGTGAAATTTAAACATTCACGTCAAGCGATAAAATATTTAAATATAACCGGAGTTTCCGGATTACCTACAAAGGCTACCGTTAAGGTAGCCTCAGCTTGTAGAAAAGCTTTGTAACAGTGGTAGAAGCTATCTAAAAGTGGACAGTCGGGATATTGAAACATTCAGAGACCGGATTTTATGCACATGAGAGTCAATGAAGGAAAAAGAGGTGTTGCAAGTGAAATGCCCATTTTGTGATTATATGGAGTCAAAGGTTGTTGATTCAAGACCCACTGACGAAGGCAGCACCATCCGTCGTCGTAGGGAATGTGTTAAATGCAAGCATAGATTCACAACTTATGAAAAAATTGAAGAAATACCGCTAATTGTTGTAAAAAAGGATGGAAACAGAGAATCCTATGACAGGGCAAAAATGATGCATGGCATTATAAGAGCCTGCGAGAAACGACCTGTTGCCTTTCAACAAATTGAGGATATGGCAAAGCAAATAGAGAAGAAACTTTACAATTCAATGGAAAAGGAAATTTCTTCGAATTACATTGGCGAACTCGTTATGTTCGGACTACGAGAACTGGATGAAGTGGCTTATGTAAGATTTGCCTCCGTTTATAGACAGTTTAAAGACATTAACACTTTTATGGATGAGCTTAAAACGATGCTCAATGATAAACGATAAAATACAATCGGGTGGTGGAAATATGCATTTGAAAGATAAAGACGGCGTACAGTGGTTGCAGTTTAATAATCTTTCATCGCAAGAACATCTGATTCATGGATTTACAACGAGGAATGGAGGGGTCAGTCACCCTCCATTTTCCAGTTTAAACATGGGTAAATCAACATCAGATGATCAAGATAAGGTGGAAGAAAATTATAATAGAATTCTCAGCGCGCTGGATGTGTCAATGCGTAAGCGATTTATGACAAGACAGGTTCATTCTGATATTGTTGTCTACATCGATGAAAAGCGAGTTGCTGAGGGAAATGATAAGGATAATTTTATAGATGCTGTTGATGGGCTCATTACGGACCAGACTGAACCGGTTCTATTGACATATTATGCTGATTGTGTGCCTCTCTTTTTCTATGATCCAGTCAATCATGTTGGTGGTGTGGTTCACAGCGGTTGGAAAGGGACGTCCAAGCAAATTGGAAAAAAGGCGGTCAAGCGAATGTCAGAAGTCTTTGGCAGTCGTCCTGAAGATATACTTGCAGGTATTGGACCAAGTGCGGGCCTATGTTGTTATGAAGTTGACGATGCAGTTCTTGATCAGTTTTCCTGGATGAAAGATACAATACATGAATATACAAAACCCTCTGAATCTGGTCGCTATTTTATAGATTTGAAGGGTATCAATAAGGCTATTCTTCAGTCATCAGGTCTTAGGAATGAATCTATAGAGATTAGTGATAACTGCACCATGTGTCAAAATGACCTTTTGTTTTCCTACAGGGTGGAAAAACCCAAACAAGGACGTATGGCGGCCATATTTGCATTGAACGAAAAGAAATAAGCAGCACATTGACGATATCCTTGACTAGGTCGCGGTGAACGTGTAATATGTATGAGGATTGTCGGAGGACAGATAAATGGAATTAATAGATTTGAAACACGGTGACAATATAATATCGAAAGTTTTACAAGGAAGCATTGCCGAAGAAATGGAAATTGAAAAAGGCGATGTTCTTTTAACGATAAACGGAAAACCTGTAAAAGATATCATCGACTACCTTTTTATGATTAGTGATGAGTATCTTGAGTTGGAGATTCGAAAGCCGGATGGACAAATATGGGTTCTTGAAATCGAGAAAGATTACGACGAAGAGTTGGGTCTTGAATTTAGGCATCCTATTATGGATCACGCAAGAAACTGCAGAAATAAGTGTGTATTTTGCTTTATAGACCAATTGCCAGAAGGCATGCGTGAAACCTTGTACTTTAAAGATGACGACTCGCGCTTATCTTTTTTACAGGGGAATTTTGTCACATTGACCAATGTGTCTGAGGAAGAACTTCAAAGAATGGTTGACTATAATATCAGTCCAATTAATGTATCCATTCATACGACCAATCCTCAATTGCGTGTGAAAATGCTCGGTAATAAAAATGCTGGACAGGTCTATGAACGATTGAAGCTCTTAGGAGAACACAGGGTAGAAATGAATGGGCAAATAGTACTTTGTCCAGGTTTTAATGACGGGCCTGAACTGGACCGAACCTTGAAGGACTTACATGACTTGCCAGGTGGTCTAAATTCAGTGGCCATAGTGCCCATTGGTCTAACAAAATTCAGAAAAGGCCTAGCGCCTGTTTCTGGATATGATAAAAAGATGGCACAGGCTGTTATAGATCAAGTAGAGAAGTGGCAATCTTATTTTTTAGAAAAAAGAGGAACGCGGTTTGTTTTTCTTTCCGATGAGTTTTATGTTTTAGCTGAGCAGAGTAGGCCTGATTATGAGGCCTATGAAGGTTTTGTACAGATAGAAAACGGTGTCGGTCTTATGACAAAGCTTGAGCATGAAATATATGACGCTATGGATGAATATGTTGTGGATGGTATTCAAAGTCGTCATGTGAGCATTGCCACAGGCACATCAGCATTTGAGTTTATTAAAGATATTTCAGAAAAAACAATGGAAAAATACAAGTCGTGTCGCATTGATGTTCATAGAATCACAAATCACTTTTTTGGTGAGAGCATTACAGTGGCAGGTCTAATAACCGGTCAAGATTTACTTGGCCAATTAAAGGGGAAATCCCTTGGAGACGCCTTAATCATACCTAAGAGTATGCTAAAAAGCGGCGAACCGGTATTCTTAGACGACATGACAATTGAAGAGTTAGAGAAAGCCCTGAATGTGACAGTGACACCGATAGAAGTTAGTGGTTTAGCCTTCCTGTCAAATGTTCTGGGTATCGAGGAGGCACAAAATGGGTAAACCAGTAGTAGCGGTGGTTGGAAAACCGAATGTTGGTAAATCAACGTTTTTCAATAAAATCGCAGGAAAAAGAATTTCAATCGTAGAAGATAAACCAGGCGTAACAAGAGACAGAATTTACGTGGATATTGAGTGGCTCGGAAATCATTTCACTATGATTGACACAGGCGGTATTGAGCCTGATTCTAAAGATGTCATTCTTTCACAGATGCGTGATCAAGCTGAAGTGGCTATTGATACAGCAGATGTTATTATCTTTATGCTGGACGGTAAAGATACCTATACAACGGCAGATGAGGAAATTGCTCAAATGCTAAGACGATCTAAAAAGCCAATATTATTGGTTGTCAACAAAGTGGACACGGCTAATATGCCAGACCACTACTATGACTATTACAATCTAGGCATTGGAGAACCGATTGCAATTTCATCAACCAACATGTTGAATTTTGGTGATCTTCTTGATGAAGTTGTTGCCCTCTTCCCTGACAATATTATGGATGACTATGATGAAGACGTCATTAAGGTTGCTCTTATCGGCAAGCCTAACGCTGGCAAGTCATCTCTTATCAATACAATACTAGGTGAAAACCGTGTCATTGTCAGTGAAGTGGCAGGGACAACAAGAGATGCGATAGATACACCATTTAAGGTCAATGACCAAGATTATGTTCTTATTGATACCGCAGGTATCAGAAGAAAGAAAAAAGTAAGTGAAGCCATAGAAAAATACAGTATTCTTAGAGCGCTTACGGCTATTGAAAGATCAGACGTATGTCTTCTTGTTATAGATGCCTCAGAAGGTGTTACAGATCAAGATAAAAAAATTGCTGGTCTGGCCCATGAAGCAGGGCGAGGTGTCCTTATTCTCGTAAACAAGTGGGACCTTGTTGAAAAAGATGGCAAGACGATGAAGCGCTTTACAGAAACAATTCGTCAAGAATTGGCATTTATGCCATATGCATCGATTCTATTTGTATCTGCCATCACGAAACAGCGTGTAAACCTAATTCTTGAAAGAGCTGCATATATTTCAGATCAAGCGTCTATGCGCGTGCAAACTGGTCTGCTTAATGATATTATCAATGAGGCGATTATACTCAATCAGCCGCCTTCTGATAAGGGTAAACGACTAAAAATTTACTACATGACTCAAGTGGGGGTTAAACCACCTACATTTGTTCTTTTTGTGAATGACAAAGAACTGGCTCACTTCTCTTATTTACGTTACCTTGAAAATGTGATTCGAAAGAACTTCAAATTTGAAGGCACACCGATGCACATTCAGGTGAGGGAAAAGAAGAAAATGACAGGTCCAAGAAGATAGTTTTCATAAACGAATAATTTATAGAGTCTTCATTGAAAGTCACCGAGGTTCAACACAAATATGTTGAACCTCGGATTTTGTTTTTTGCAGGCTATACCAATCATAATACTTGTTAGACATAGTATTATGATTGGGGAGATGGCTATGAAATATACCTTAGGAGATATTCAGTTAAAAAGACCGGGTACTTACTTGCGGGAAAGAGTACTGGAAATTTTGGTCCATTAATGCCATTGCAGATGCTATTGATTTATAGGAAGTGCCGATCGTCCATGAGAAAATGAAAGCAAAATTTTCCACAAAATCATCACTGGGGAAGACCGTCTTTTTAAATTTTATAAACACTGTTTCGAGACACATAAAAAAGATGAGGAAAACCAAGCAAATAGACATGATTAAAAAGGCACCCCGATGCACAGAAAATCTCTGGTCTGGGTGCCTTTCTTAGTTATATTCAACCGATGTTAAGAATTTATTCACATATATAAGACCAGGTCATGATATAATAGTTCTGGTCAACATAGGAATCCGCATTACATACAGAGTTTTAGATAGGAGTTGTCTTTATGAAAGTTGCAGTACTAGGAGCAGGCAGTTGGGGAACTGCACTAGGTCTAGTTTTAGCTCAAAAAGAAATGAATGTGAGTTTGTGGTCTTGGCAACAAGCCCAAACAGATGAAATTATAAAGACGAAGAGAAATGAAAAGTACCTGCCGGGAGTGGAACTCCCGGATAATATTCAACCGACTTCAGACCTGAAGATGGCTATAGACGGGGCTGAAATCGTGCTTATAGCCGTGCCGTCTCAAGCAGTTCGACAAACCCTTGAAAACTGTTCTGACCACATTAGCAAGGAACAGGTCATTGTCAATGTTTCAAAGGGGATTGAAATGACAACCTTAAAACGAATATCACAAGTGGTTGAAGAGTTCCTGCCAGAAAATAAGTTTGTGGCTCTTTCAGGTCCCTCGCATGCTGAAGAGGTTTCAAGAAAAATTCCAACAACTTTGGTATCAGCGTCTACAGACAGGCAGGCCGCTGAGCTGATTCAAGACACTTTTACAACAGAAAATTTAAGAATTTACACCAACCCTGATCTTATAGGGGTAGAAGTGGGTGGTGCTCTTAAAAATATCATTGCCCTGGGAGCGGGTATAAGTGATGGCCTAGGGTTTGGAGACAATGCCAAAGCGGCTCTCATGACCAGAGGCATCCATGAAATTGCCCGTTTAGGACTAAAAATGGGCGCCAAGCTTGAGACTTTTTCTGGTCTTTCGGGCATTGGCGATTTAATTGTAACTTGTACGTCCATGCACAGCCGGAATAGACGCTGCGGTATTATGATCGGTGAAGGCATGACAACTGATAATGCCATTGAAAAAGTTGGTATGGTCGTTGAAGGCATTTACACGATAAAGTCAGCCTATGGTCTGAGTGAAAAGTACAATGTTGAAATGCCAATCGCTGAACAGCTTTATAAAGTTATATATGAAGACTACAATGCCAGAGAGTCAGTGAGCAACTTAATGATTAGACGTATGAAGCATGAAACAGAAGAAGCCGCTCAGGAAGCCTGGGGCGATCTGTAATCTTACTGTAACTATAGCTTGGAATGCTTTCATGGAAAATAATGCTTTGTTGATGTATAATATAAATAGGGCTTATTTGAAAGTGGTGAAAATATGAACAGATACATTGAGATGATCTTATTTTTCAGTTTAAGTCTATCAGTATTTGGATATCTGTTTGCAGTGATTAAAGAAAAGCTGGATTTAAAAAATCAGCGCGTATCTATAAAAAGCAAATCTGTAACACAAGATCTGATAGATGATGTAGATTTTAAAGTCTTCAAACTGGGTGAAAAAAGATTAAACATCGGTGATGAAATTAGTGTAAAGCTCAAAAACGACAACAAGGTCAAAGGGACCCTGATTGGTGCCAAGAAAGTTGAAAATGCCCTGTGCATCGTCACTGACGATGATCAGCTCCTCGACGTTCATGTCACACGGATTAAGAAGCTTAAAGTCACACTAAAATACGGACGGTTGTTCTAAATGATTTAAAGTGTTTTGAACTCAGGAAGGCTACTATACTATATGTAGGTAGCCTTTTTCTGTACGAAAGACTTGTAATCGGTTTCAGGATTACAAGCGTCTAGTGGAATAACTTGATTGGGGCGAACGGATGAAATTTAATTTCGGACGATTTCTGAGGTTTATAATATTCACAGGGATAATTGTGTATTTCGCATATAAAATGGTCTCTGGCTTTATTATGGATGAGAAGCTGACGGAGACAGTCGTATATGGACAATTGAATATTGAAAAAGAATATGACGGCATCATCTTTCGCAACGAACTCATTATAAACACAAATGTAGAAGGCAATATACGCTACAATGTCGCTGATGGAGACAAGATAAAAAAGGGACTAAAGATCGCAGAAGTGTATAGAGAAACCGGCGATGTGGCTGTGGGCACATCTGAAGATGGAGAAGCGGAAGACCTAGTCAGTGCCCAGACACTAACCATTTCTGAGGATGACCTGAATGGCGAAATCGAGAAAATTGTAAAGGCCCTATTAGAAGCCAGAGAACAGAAGGATTTCATGCAGGTGAAAAATCTAAAGCAAGATCTGGATTTAAAACTTGATAAACTTGAAATGCTGTCCAATATGGACTTGGCAACGGGCAGTGGGTTTGAGCAAGCCTTTGTTGGCGGAGGTGTTCTTGGAGAAGGGCAATCCATATCTTTTTATAGCCCCAAAGCGGGCATTGTGACCTTTGCAAGTGATGGTATGGAGTCTATTCTAACCCTAGATAATATTTATAAGCTGGACTATGACACGGTGATTTCTCAGCCCATTAATGTAAAATCCCTAACCACGGACTATGTCACAAACCAAAAGCCTGTTTACAAAATTGTAGACAACTCGGTTTGGATGCTTGTGGCCCTCATTGAGAAAGAAGAAATCGGTCTTTATGAGGAGGGCAAATACGTTAAAGTGAAAATCGGAAGTGAGTCTGTGACCGGCGTGGTATCCAAAGTCTTTGAAACAGGTGAACGGGGTGCCCTGGTCTTAAAAATGACTGAACAAGTTACAGATTTCTATAAAAAACGTGTTGTAAGCACCACCATTATTCGAGAGAATTACCAGGGCTTAAAAATACCGAGTTCGGCTATCATTACAAAAGATGAGCAGCAGGGGGTATTTATACTTGGAGTGGATAATAAGACAGTCTTTAAACCGGTGAGAGTAATCGGTTATGATAAAGAGTTTGCCATAGTTAAGAACGGTTTTGTCGATGTGACTGTGGGAGAAAAAACAGAGCGTGTCCGGTCAATTGATATCAATGATGATGTTTTGATTCAGGGTGTCAATTTTAAAGAAGGTGACTCGGTCTACTAAATTAGGCCTATATAAATCAAGACCCAAACGTCATGATAATAAAGCCTAAAAGATTTTAAATGGGTGAAGACCGCATAAAAGACCCGGTTAAAGGAAAGCATAAGCGGTAAGAAAAGCTGAAATAGAGGTGAGGATATGTCTTTTAGCTATGTAAAAGAAAATTTGGATGATATTAAAGAGAACATCAAGCAAGCCTGTGAGAAGACGGGAAGAAATGCAGAGGATGTAACCCTTGTCGCTGTGACCAAAACAGTAGAAAGTGAAGTGATGAACGCTTCCATAGACTATGGGGTTAAAATTGTGGGTGAGAACCGTGTACAGGAGATCAGACGGAAGTTTGAAGATGTTAAACCTGTTTCATGGCATCAGATAGGACATTTACAAACAAATAAAGTGAAATATATTGCTGATAAAGTGGACATGATCCATTCAGTGGATAGTTTGAAACTCGCTAAGGAAATATCTAAGAGGGCCAATCAACACGACCGAACCATTGATATTTTATTACAGGTGAATATTGCAGGTGAAGAGCAGAAATTCGGTATAGATGAATCTGAACTGCCTGAGCTTATCCACGAGGTATCCCAATTGCCTTCTGTACAGGTAAAAGGACTTATGCTCATAGCGCCTTTTGCAGAAAATCCTGAAACTGTACGCCCAATTTTCAGGAGAATGAAGGAAATCTTTGATTTAACGAAGAATAGAATCTATAATGGTGATTATACAAACATTGAAATGCAGTATTTATCAATGGGAATGTCTGGGGATTATGTGGTTGCCATTGAAGAGGGAGCGAATATGGTTCGCATCGGAAGCGGTATATTCGGTGTAAGAACTTACTGATATCGAGTGAGATAACCCACTCGAAATAAATCGTGTATGGAGGTCAGCATGTCTGAAAAATTTGTAGATAAAATAAAGTTCTTTATGGGGTTCGGAGCTTACGAAGATGAAGATGAATACGTTGAAGAAGATGTTGTAGAAGAAGAGAAAAAGCAAGTCACGAGCACCTTTACACAAGCACCAGCACCATCAAAGGTTGTTAGCTTGCACTCGACGACTTCCACATCGTCAACGTCACTAGGATCGAATATGAAGGTTGTTTTGCATCAACCAGTTGAATTTGATGACACAAGAGCCATTGTTGACAGTTTGAAAAACAAAAAACCAGTTATTATCAATATTGAAGACATAGATGCTGAACTCGCAAAGAAAATTTTTGATTTTTGCAGTGGCGCACTTTATGCTCTTGATGGTCATATTCAAAAAGTATCTAGGGGTATCTTTATTCTGGCACCGAATAATGTCGACATTTCAGGCGATGTTAAAAACGAGCTGGCCGATAAAGGAATTTTCCCGTGGTCATCAAAATAATATGAGTGTGATTTTAACTCATTAAGGAGTGTTTAGACATGAATGCATTTAAGGTAGCAACAGCCTACTTTTTCCAACTAATCTACTTAGCAGTAATGATCAGAATTATTTTGAGTTGGGTGGGTAGAGGCATAAACAATCAATTTACACAACTTGTCTACCAAGTTACAGAACCTCTTCTAGCACCATTTCGTGAGTTGCAGCACAGACTAGGTGTTGGTGGTCAACTTGATTTTTCACCAATTCTCCTGCTTTTAACCCTGCAGTTAATTGGTGGCTTCATAGGAAGACTGTAAATTATGTTAAAGAAAGATATGATAATGGAAAAGGCGCGGGTCAGCGCTTCTTCACGTCAAGTGGCTATTCGAATTATCGATTTAGCCTCTCAGGTTATGAAGAAGCACGAGCCTGCTTTTTCTGATTTTATAACGCCAGAAGATCAAGATGTGGCGCTTCGGATATTAAGCCAAATTCCAGATGTTCAATATGACTTATTTGGTGGCTATGATGATGCGGAATATCAAATTGTAGGCATTTTTCCAGATTGGATGATGTTCACGAAAGAGGATTTTCCCCTGTCTGTGGTGGATGTTGAAATGAAAGAAGAAGCCACGCATAGATCCGTTCTTGGTTCGGTTCTTGGGCTGGGTATCAAGCGGGATAAAATTGGAGACATACTTGTCTATGACGATGTTATTCAAGTGGTGGCAGGCCATGCAATGGCCCAGTATATCAGTGTTCATCTAAGGAAGATTGGACGGCATACAGTCAAATCGGATGTGCTTGGTGTTGAGGGCTTAAAGCCAAAAGACGTTGAATATGAGAGTTTCAGTGCAAGTGTCAAGTCTCTGAGACTGGATGCTATTGTGGCGGCAGGCTTTAATATTGCAAGGGGAAAGGCCGCTGATTTAATTAAGCAAGAACGTGTTAAAGTCAACTATAGATTTGTGACATCTGTTTCTAAACAACTGGGTGAGGGCGATTTAATTTCCGTTCGAGGGAAGGGCCGAATTGTTTACGCTGGAGATGAAGGGACGACACGAAAAGATAGAATACGGGTAAAACTCAAGCGTGTTAAATAGGGGGCATGTTAGATGAAACCAATTGATATTCAAAAAAAAGAGTTCAATAAATCTATGAGAGGCTATTCCACCAGTGAAGTGGACGTTTTCTTAGAACAAGTTTCAAATGCACTTGAAGAAGTGCTCACTGAAAATGAGAACTTAAATAGTCGATTAAAGCAGGTTGAAGGAGAACTGGATAAGTTTAACCGAATTGAACAGACCCTTCGGGATGCCCTCGTTGTGGCCCAGGGGACCGCTGAGGATGTTGTGCGAACGGCCAATCAGAAAGCGGATCATATTGTGGCTGCAGCAGAGCACAAGGCAGAAAAAATTCTAGATGATGCCAACAATAGAATTATTGGCGCTCGAAAAGAATATGAGGAAGCCAAGAAAGATGCCATCCTTTTTAAGACCAGATTCAAGACCCTATTATCAGCCCAACTTGAAGCTGTGGAAGAATCCTTGGTTGACGATGAATGAAAAATCCATTATAATGCAAATGATATTTAATAATGAGAGCCTTGACGGGGAAGAGTAAAGATGAAAGTCCTTTAAGAGAGCTGGTGGTAGGTGCGAACCAGTGGGATATCATATTGAAAATCACCCCTGAGCTTTTAAAGTGAAATCACAGTAGGGCGTTTTTAATGCCTATGTGAGATTAGTTTTAAACGGTTTGAAACCGATAACATCAATGGAGTGACTGCTTTTTGCAGTAAACTCGGGTGGTACCACGTGATAACTATATCCCGTCCTGAGCGATTGAATCGTTTGGACGGGATTATTTTTTTACAAAAAATTTGTAGGATCGAACAGCTCGTTGATCAATTTTCATCACGATGATGAGATTTTAATTGGGCATACGGGTAAAGGTCATGAATGCGACAGGCATTTAAGGAAAGGGTGTTTGAATTGGCAAAGTACAATGAATTATCCAAAAAGCCAGTGTATGAAGCAGAAGCTGATGTACGAGCGCTTTGGGATGAAATCGACTTACTTAAAGCAAGCGTTGAAACAAGAGAAGGCAAGGAATCTTTCGTTTTTTATGATGGACCGCCAACAGCAAATGGTCGTCCAGGGATTCATCACGTTATTGCAAGAGCTCTAAAAGACTCCATTTGTCGTTACAAGACAATGAAGGGCTATCAAGTAAAACGTAAGGCTGGTTGGGACACGCATGGCCTTCCAGTTGAGATTGAAGTGGAAAAACGCCTGAATCTTAAAGACAAGCACGAAATTGAAAATTATGGTCTAGAAAAGTTCAACCAGCAGTGTCGTGATTCTGTATTTGAATATGAAGCCGCTTGGAGAGAACAAACAGAGCGCATGGCTTACCTCATTGATCTAGACAATCCATATATCACACTGGACAACAATTTCATTGAAACAGAATGGCATATTCTTAAAAAGTTCTTTGATGAAAACATGATCTATGAAGGTCATAAAATTCTACCGTACTGTTCGCGCTGTGGCACTGGTCTGGCATCTCACGAAGTTGCTCAGGGCTACCAGGAAAAGAAGACAACAACAGTTACAGTAAAGATGAAGCGTAAGGATGCAGACGAGTATTTCCTTGTATGGACAACAACACCTTGGACACTGGCTTCAAATGTTTGTATCACAGTGAATCCAAAGGAAACTTACGTAAAGGTTAAGCAAAATGACGAGATCTTTATCGTTGAGAAAACATTGGCTCCAAAAGTTATGGGTGAAGACATCGAAATCCTTGAAGAATTCAAGGGGGAGAGTCTTGAAGGCATTGAGTACGAACAGCTTATGCCATTTGTGGAAACAGATAAGAAGGCCTTCTTTGTCACTTTAGGGGATTATGTAACAACGGAAGACGGTACTGGTATCGTTCATACAGCCCCTGCATTTGGTGAAGATGACTACAACGTTGGTGTCAAATATGGTCTGCCTGTGCTTCAACCAGTTGATGAAGACGGCAAGTATACAGAAACACCTTGGGCAGGCAAGTTTGTTATGGACGCTGACCCAGAGATTGTTATCTGGTTAAAAGAACAAGGCAAACTTTATAAGAAAGAAACAATTCAGCACAATTATCCGCACTGCTGGAGATGCAAGACGCCACTTTTATACTATGCTAAGCCAAGCTGGTACATCGAAATGACGCGTCTAAAGGACCAGTTGATCGAAAACAACAATGGCGTTAACTGGCATCCGGCCCATGTAGGGGAAAAGCGTTTCGGCAACTGGCTGGAAAACCTCAATGACTGGGCCATCTCTCGTTCGAGATATTGGGGCACGCCTCTTAACATCTGGCGTTGTGACGATTGTGGAGAATTGACATCTGTCGGTTCGAGAAAAGAACTGGTTGATAGAGCCAAAGAAGATATTGATGAGTCGATTGAACTTCACCGCCCATATGTTGATGATGTTCACCTAACATGTAATTGTGGTGGTAATATGACACGTGTACCAGATGTTATCGACTGCTGGTTTGACAGTGGGGCAATGCCGTTTGCGCAACAGCACTGGCCATTTGAAAATGAAGATATCTTTGACACTGTGTTCCCAGCGGACTTTATCTGTGAAGGGATTGACCAGACACGTGGTTGGTTCTACTCACTTCTTGCTATTTCGACATTTGTAACAGGTAAGGCACCTTATAAGAATGTTCTTGTAAACGACCTTATCCTGGATAAAGAAGGCAAGAAAATGTCTAAGTCAAGAGGCAACACGGTAGATGCCCTTGAACTCTTCGACAAGTATGGTGCAGACGTTGTGCGTTGGTACATGTACTATGTGTCACCAGCATGGGTGCCTACTAAGTTTGATGAAGAAGGTGTTAAGGAAGTAAACTCAAAGTTCTTTAGCACATTTAAGAACGTATACAACTTCTTTACGCTTTATGCCAACACAGATGGTGTTGATGCGTCAGATTTCAATATTGCTCCATCTGATAGACCAGAACTGGATCGTTGGATTCTTTCTAAGCTTAACTCACTTGTTAAAAATGTTACAGAAGACCTGGACGCATTTGATACAACCAAAGCGGTTCGTAAGATTCAAGAATTCGTAAATGAGGATCTTTCAAACTGGTATATTCGTCGTTCAAGAAGACGTTTCTGGAGCACTGAGCTTACTGATGATAAAAAATCTGTATACAGAACGACATGGGAAGTTCTTAAAACAGTGGCTCAACTCGCTGCGCCATTTGCACCATACACATCAGAAGAGATTTACCGCAACCTGACAGCGGATCAGTCGGTACATCTTTCTGACTTCCCTGTGGCAGATGCAGATCAGATTGATCTTCGTGTTGAAGAAAAAATGGACTTGGTTCGTGAACTGGTTCGCCTGGGTCGTGGTGCACGCGAATCCGTTAAGATTAAAGTGCGACAGCCAATTCAAAAGGTTCTTGTAGATGGCAATTACGAGGCGCTTATTAGTGATCTTGTGCCTCTTGTACAAGAGGAACTTAATGTGAAGGAAGTTGAGTTTGCTAAGAGTCTGAATGAATACATGAATTTCACACTCAAGCCAAACTTCCGTGTTCTAGGTCCTCTGCTTGGCAAGAACATGGGACTTTTCGGAAAAGCCCTTAAAGGACTTGACGCAAGTGTTGTGGCGCCAAAGCTAGACGCAGGTGAGACTGTCGTGATAGACCTTGGCAATGGCGATACTTTTGAAGCGACATCAGAGCATATTCTTGTTGCTATTGATTCAAAAGAGGGTTTCACTGTTGGTGTTGAAAACAATGTCTTCATCATCCTAGACACAACTCTAAATGAAGCCCTAATCAATGAAGGGTATGCAAGAGAATTTGTTTCGAGAGTTCAGCAGCAGCGTAAGGCGAATGATTTCGAAGTGACAGACAATATCAAGATTTGCTACATGTCAGATGAAGAGTTTGCAGCTGGTCTTAAGGCACATGAGGACTTCATCAAAAGCGAGACACTTACAGTTGAACTTGACGAAAAAGCACATGACTTAGCTGAAGAGTTTACTCTAAATGGTCATGATGTGAAGATTTACATTGAAAAGGCTTAATTGAATTCAGATTCCTGTGTCCAAAGAATTTGGGAAGTGCCTTATAAATAAGTGGTACAATGAGATTTATCCTTAAAGATAAAAGCAACCCCAAACACGTTTTGACGTGTTAGGGGTTGCTTTTTTTATGTGTTTTAAAGGTCACTCCTGAGATGGAGCTTCTTTTATATAAGCCTTGCCCAGTGATTTTAAATCACAAGGGTCATGGTCTTTTTCATACATGCGTACCATAGAAATGGAATCTCTAACAAGGTCAGAGTGCTTTTTCCAACCGACGAATAAGAAATAATGATGGTTGGTTTTAATGAAAACACAGCGACCAGCCTGGTTTGTAAACCCCGTCTTTATAAAGCAAAAGTTTAAGTCCTCATAAACGGTCCACTTGCGATAAGTCGTATGTCCAAATCGGCCGTCGTAGATGCGCTCGTAAATTTCAATGAGGTTTTCGTTTTCCACAAAAGCATTCAAAACATTTGTTGGTGTGTCCATGTTCTCGTAGCGCACACCATCTATCTCCACAGGCAGACCAGAACTTGATACAAAGCCTTCTTTTGGAGGTTCGTCCAGCATGTTTTCGGCAACCGTGTTACAGGACCTAACAAGGAGGGCTGTAATGGCATCCACATAGGAGATGGTGTCACCGATTTTGACCTTTGAATAGTTATATGGCGTGTCCACAGAAATGGTTATTTCTGATTTGAAGTTTTTCATAAAGGCATTTAAGGTATAAGCTTTGGTCAATGATGCCAGGTATATCATTTCTGTGTCAGGGTCCGCGGAGCCCTGAAGAAGTTCTAAATCCTCGTTCCATATCCAAAACATGGGGGTGTTTACATCAAGCTCAGCCTCAACTTGGCCAAGCTCATCTGGTATGTTGTCGGCAAAACCAGCCCCTTGAAGTGTAAGTGTTAGGATGATCAGCCAGATAAGTGTGACAAAAACGGATTGAGATTTCATAATCTTTTAAACCTCCTAGATGCTCTTATTATATTGATACCACAAAAGGCACTATGAACTCAGACGAATCATTTTGAATATTATCAAAAAAATTCATTATTAACAGTATACACCATAGGGTATAATAAGTGAAAAGGGGGAATGACAATGCATTCATATTTAATGATTGGTGAAAAAATTAAGGTAAGAAAAACTGAGAACGGTGACTTAAATTACATAATGCAAACAGAACAAGATGCTATGCATACAAAGTTCATTGGACAAAATTCTCCAGAAGAACACCTAGCAATGATGAAGCACCCAGACATTATCCATTTGATTATCGAAGAAAACGCATCCAAATCACCTGTGGGCTACATGATTTTAGCTGGGCTAAAAAACATTGATCATGCAGTTGAAATTAGGCGTATAGCCGTGTCTGTAAAAGAGCAGGGCTATGGAAGTGAAGCCTTGAACTTGGCTATTAAGATGGCCTTTGAAGAGATGAATGCCCACCGGGTATGGCTGGATGTACGCGTTCACAATAAAATCGCACAAAAGGCTTATGAGTCTGCAGGCTTTGTATATGAAGGTATACTTAGAGATGCAGCCCGCCTTGGTGACAAATATGAGTCTGTGAAAATCTATTCCATGCTCAGACCGGAATATGAAGCTCTTTAGCACTTGATACACGCTTGAAATACAGCTATAATAGCTTATATAGAATACAAGTTTGTAATAAAAGACTGCCCTTGGCAGTCTTTTAGATTTTATATCAAGGATAGAATTTGAATGGACTGCTGGCAAGTGACAATTAAAAGACAGTTTTTGCATGGCGTTCATACTTTAGGGAGTTTAATGTGAATATATTTTCATTTATTATAGAACCAGAAGAAGCAGGAGAAAGAATTGATACATATTTGGGTAAAGCCATCGACAATGTGTCAAGATCATACATACAAAAGCTGATTAAGGATGGTCGTGTTAGTATTAATGGCCAGCCTATCACAAAGAAGAACATCAAGCTAGAAGAAGACATGGAAGTTTCCATTCAAGTGCCTGAGCCAGAGGTTCTCAAGGTGGAAGCAGAAGATATACCCGTTGAAATTGTATATGAAGATGAATGTCTAATGATTGTCAATAAACCACAGGGGATGGTCGTTCATCCTGCACCAGGAAACTACTCAGGAACCCTTGTTAATGCGCTGATGTACCATGTAGACCATTTGTCGTCTATTAATGGGGTTATAAGGCCAGGTATCGTCCACAGGATAGACAAGGACACATCAGGCATACTTATGATAGCCAAAGACAACCAGGCCCATAATAGTCTGGCAAGCCAGCTCAAAGCCAAAACCACAAAGCGGGTTTATTTGGCTGTGGTTCATGGAAAAGTTTCTAAAGATGAAGGCACGATCAATGCACCTATAGCAAGAAATCCTAAAGACCGGCTTAAAATGGCTGTGGTTGCAGGAGGCAAAGAAGCCGTAACCCATTATAAGGTGGTTCAGCGCTTTAAAAACTACACGGTTGTGGAGCTGAGGCTGGAAACGGGGCGGACACATCAAATTCGTGTCCATATGACCCATATTGGTCACCCGCTCTTAGGTGATCCGGTTTACGGGAAAAAGCAAGGAAAAATAAAGCACGAAGGACAGCTTCTTCATGCAAAAATGCTGGGGTTTGAGCATCCACGAACAGGGGAGTACATGGAATTTGACTCGGACCTTCCAGAATACTTTAAAACCATACTAGGGAAAATTGAATCAGTGGAAAGGGGATAATATTTCATGGAGTTTAAAGCAAGAATACTTGACGAAAAAGCAATGAACAGATCGCTGACCCGCCTTGCACATGAAATTATTGAAAAAAACAAAGGGGTTCATGATGTTATTTTAGTGGGCATTCGGTCACGCGGAGTCCCCCTTGCAAAAACGATAGCTGAAAAGATTGAAATGATAGAAGGGGACACTGTTCCAGTGGGGTCTCTTGACATAACCCTATATCGAGATGATTTGACGGAAATTGACAAGCAAGCGGTCTTTAAGGGATCTGATATCAGTGTAGATATAACGGGGAAAATCGTCGTTCTAGTGGATGATGTTATTTTTACTGGTAGAACAGTGCGTGCGGCTATGGACGCCCTTATAGACATTGGTCGACCTAAGTCTATTCAACTGGCAGTATTAATAGACAGGGGACACAGAGAATTTCCGATTCGTCCGGATTACGTGGGCAAAAATGTTCCGTCTTCAAGTTCGGAAATCATTAAGGTACACCTAAATGAAACGGACAATGCCAATGAGGTTTGTATTTATCAGGGCAAGACCAAAACGGAATGATTTTAACTTGAACAATGATAAAAACCGCCTATATCATGTATGCTAATGACATGACCTAGGCGGTTTTTTAGTTTGTGTATTTGACCCTTATTAAATAAAAGTCTTTGTAATATAAGTCTTTGACGGCATTACGCCTTTCTAAGAGATTCAACTTCCTCTTGGTCAGGTGTGACGTATAGGGTCTGATTTGTCGTATAAATGACCATGCCTGGTTTGGCACCACTCGGCTTGCTGACGTGTTTAACAGGCGTATAGTCTACTGGGACCTGACCTGACAGGCGTCCCTTTGAGTGCCATGCTGCTATGCAGGCCGCTTCGTAAATGGTCTGCTCTGGCACATCTTCACCCTTGGTTCGTATAATAACATGGGAGCCGGGGATGATTTTGGTATGGAGCCACATGTCTTTATTTGATGCCAGCTTCAGGGTAAGATAATCGTTTTGAAGGTTGTTTTTACCAACCAGTATTTCAAAGCCCTCACTGGACATATAGGTTAGGGGCTCAAATTTAGATTTCTTTTTTGTCTTGCTTTGGTGTTTTTTCTTTAGTATGCCTGACTCTATCAGTTCCTGTCGTATTTCTTCAATGTTGGCTGGATCAGAAGACAATTCAACAGCTGACTGAACTTGTTCCAGATACGCCAGATCCGCCTCGGCTTCCTCAATTTGTATAGCCAATTTATCTTGAGCCGTCTTGAGTTTGTTGTATTTTTTAAAATACTTCTGAGAATTTTCTGAAGGTGTTCGCCTTGAATCGAGTTTTATTATGATTTCCTTAGAATCAGGGTCATAATAATTGACAACTTTGACCTCGTGCATGCCCTTTTCCATCTGGTAGAGGTTGGCAAGTATGAGTTCTCCATAGATCTTTGATTCCTCAGCGTTTTCAGCATAAAGTTGTTCTTCCTTTAACTTCTGTAATTTATTTAGAAGCCTGTCAATTCTTTGAGAAAGAAACTTGCGCAGGTTTTGCGTTTTATGAAGCATACGGTTAACCTGATCTTTTTTCTCATAATACTCTTCAATAACATCTGTGATTCTATTTTTTTCCACCGTTTCAAATTCTGGTGCCAAGTAGTGGTTAAGTCGAAAGGCCGACAAGTCCATGTATTTTCCAGTTTCATTTTCCTTAACAATTACAGGGGAGTAATTGTTTTCCCTGATAGCCGTCTTAATTTTATCTAGACCAGCCCAAAGTGTATCCAGCTGGGATTGAGTCAACTCTTTGACGTCGGCATTTTCAGGTATATTTGCTTCAAAACAAATAGATCTAGAAATTGCAGGACTGAAGCCCTGATAGGTCATATAGATCCATTTAAAAATCTTGGTTGCCTTCGTGGTGTTGTGGATGCGGTTTAAAAAATCAACCTTTTCTGAAAGACGCAGATTTTCTTTATCTGTTACAAGAAGCTCATACTTGAGGCCCGGTAAAATTTGTCTTAAGCGGGAAACGCTAAAAGGAATTCTTTTAATACTATCTAAGATGGTGTCATCTTCAGCATCAATGAGAATGATATTAGAGTGTTTGCCCATAATTTCTATAATGAGACGTTTCACGGCCAGGTCGCCCAGTTCGTTTCTAGACTCCACATCTATGCAAATCACTCTCTCGAGTGCATGCTGACGAACACTTAGCACCCTTCCGCCAGCCATGTGTTTTCTGAGCAGCATACAAAACATAGGGGCCTTTAGCGGGTTGTCCATCTTCCTTTCTATTAGGGTCATATGGGGAAGATTAGAATTGGCTGAAATATAGAGTTTGAGTTTTTCTCCTGGCGCCTTAATATGAATAACCAGAGCATCGGGCTCTGGCTGGTGAATTTTATCTATACGGCTGCCTGAGAGACGATCGTTGAGTTCGTCTGCAAGACTTGCCATGAGTATTCCATCGTAAGCCACGTGTTACCTCCTTTGGCTATTTAAAACCTGCCCTCAAGTATACCACTGTTTGCAGTAAAATGAAAGTCGTCAAACTTATGCAAATTCGGTTGTAAAGCTGAAATGTGTGGCTATATGTGTTAAAATATAGGAAGTGTTAAATCCTGATATAAAAGCTATGAGAAGTCTTACAGACAGGATAAACAGATGAATTGAGGTGAAGGTATGAAGATCAAGTTCAAGAAGATGCATGGGGCAGGCAATGATTTTGTCATCATGGCATTTTCAGAGGATCTTCCAAATGATTTAAGTGCATTCGCAAAAAGCATTTGTGATCGTCATTTTGGGGTCGGGGCTGATGGGCTGATGATAGCTGCACCATCAGAATCAGATGATGTCAGAATGATTTTTTACAATGCAGATGGCAGTGTGGCTGAAATGTGTGGAAATGGCGTGAGGTGTTTTAGTCGCTTTGTCTATGAGGAAGGCCTTGTTTCGGGAAAGTGCTTTGATGTTGAGACCTTGGCAGGAACGCAAAAGATTGAACTAAAGCTTAAAGATGATGTCTTAATTGATGTGAAAGTCAATATGGGAAAGGCTCATGTAATAGCTAGTGAAGTGCCTGTTATATGCGATAAAGATATTTTTGAAAACCAGGAAGTCGATCTGGATGGTCAAAAACTCAAGCTTACAAGCATGCGGGTAGGGGTTCCCCATACCATGGTATTTGATGATGACTTTAACCAAAAGACCGTTTGTCATTTAGGACCTAAGATTGAAAAGCATAAGATTTATCCAGAAAAGACAAATGTAAATTTCGTTCATGTGATTGATAGTGAGACCCTGCGGGTTGCAACCTGGGAAAGAGGGGCAGGAGCCACGCTGGCTTGCGGAACTGGTGCCTGTGCATCTTTTTATGCGGCCAACAAACTGAAACGGGTCACAGACAAGGTAATTGTTCATGTGCCCGGGGGTATTCTGAAAATTTCTAAGAATGATAATGATGAAATTATTATGGAAGGAAATGCAGTCCTTGTTGCAGAAGGTTTCTATTATTATGAGCCTTAAAGCGTACAGTGGGCACAAGGCAAAAGACATATAAGAAGACAAGGCCTTTTTGGATACTTGTCAAAACAAATGGAGGGACTCCCATGATTTTAAGTATGACCGGCTATGGCCGTGGTGAATTTGAAAATGAAAATTATAAGATAACCGCTGAGATGAAGACAGTCAACCATAGATACTGTGATATCATCATCAAAATGCCTAAAAAACTCATTGCACTTGAAGAAAGAATGAAATCCCTGATTAAGGAAAAAATAAATCGAGGGCGTGTTGAAGTATACATCAACTACGAAGAAATTATAAAAAATGACTATAATATTGAACCCAACTTTGCTGTACTAGACCAGTACCACAGGGCGCTTTCTAGCATTAAAGACAAGTATGATGTCAAAGAGACCATTTCACTGGGACTGTTATCAAAATTCCCAGATGCCCTTGAAATCACTTATGAGGAAACTGATCAAGAAGCGGTTTGGCTTGTTATGGAGGAGTCTTTAAAAAGAGCGCTTGTCTCAGTTGAACATATGAGAGACGTTGAAGGTGGAAAGCTAAAGATTGATGTTATCAATCGCGTGGAAAGCATAAAGACCATGCTGGCTTCAATAGAAGCGCTTGTTCCGGATATTGTTCAAAATCACAAAAGCAAGATGACAGAACGAATTCATGAACTTCTAGATGGTGAAGTGGAAGTGGACGAAGACAGAATCATCCATGAAGTTGCAGTTTACGCAGACAAGACGAGCATCGCTGAAGAGGTTACCCGCCTTTATAGCCATTTTGATCAATTGAATCACTTTTTGGAAAAAGGCGGCAGTGTTGGTAGAAAGCTAGACTTCCTTGTTCAGGAACTCAACAGAGAAGTGAACACAATTGGCTCAAAATCTCCTGATATTGATATTTCCAATTATGTAATTGAAATGAAGAGCGAAGTGGAAAAGATCAGGGAACAGATACAAAATATCGAGTAAACCGTTAAAATGCTGTTGAATGGAAGGCGATTTCATGGTTTAATAGAGATTGCAAAGTTTAACTTGGTGATGGAATCGCACTTGAAATTACTAGCTGAAGCCATGTGAATTCAATGTCTTCAGGGTTTTATTAGGCAAATGTTCAAATGTGATCTCAAGTTATTCTTGAACAATAAAGTATCTGAAGGGGTTATCTATGAAGCGTAGAGGGCTATTATTGGTCGTATCTGGACCATCTGGTGCTGGAAAAGGCACAATATGCAAAGAACTGTTAAGCCGCAGAGGCGATGATATAACCGTATCTATATCTGCAACGACACGCAGTCCACGTGATGGTGAGGTCGAAGGTGTAAACTACTTCTTCCTTAAGAAGGACAAGTTTAAGGAAATGATCGAAGAAGGCGAGTTCTTAGAGCACGCCCAGGTCTATGATAACTTCTATGGAACACCAAAGAAATTTGTAATGGATGAACTGCTTGAAGGTCGAAACGTTCTACTTGAAATAGATATTCAAGGCGCTATGCAAGTTAGAGAAAAATACCCTGAAGGGGTATTTGTGTTTGTCCTGCCACCTTCTATGAAAGAACTTAAAAATAGAATTATCGGCAGGGGTTCAGAAACTGCAGAAACGCTTGAAAAAAGATTTTCGAGTGCATTTTCTGAGATTGACTATATCGAAAAGTATGATTATTATATCATCAATGATAAAGTCGATAAGGCTACGGACACCCTTGTTTCAATAATAGAAGCAGAGTCTCATCGTGTTGTTGAAAACATTGAAGAACTTATAAATGAATTTAAAGGAGAGCGAGAGTAATATGCTTAAACCATCAATCACAGAGCTGCTAGACATGACAGGTAGCAGATATTCACTAGTCATTGCGGCTTCAAAAAGAGCAAGACAAATCATCGACGGATCAGAACCGCTAACGACAGCGAGTTCTATGAAGCCGGTTTCTATCGCAACACAAGAAATTTACGAATCAAAGGTAGAAGCAGTTGAAGCAGTTGATGCAACAGAACTCGAAGACGTTGTTCATGTAGAAATCCCTAAATCAGAGTAGGTGATCCCATGTTAAAAGGGAAATCTGTCGTACTTGGCGTTACAGGCGGTATAGCTGTATACAAGGCTGTAGATGTTGTCAGCCGTTTGCGTAAAAAAGGCATAGAAGTCAATGTAGTTATGACTAAAAATGCCCAGCAGTTTGTATCCCCGGTCACTTTCCAAGCCATAGCAAATAATCCAGTTGTCACAGACATGTTTGATGAACCAAAGACATGGGACACGGAACATATTTCTTTGGCCCAAAAGGCGGATGTGTTTCTAATTGCGCCAGCCACGGCCAATATAATCGGAAAAATGATAGGTGGTATAGCAGATGACATGCTGTCCACAACTGTCATGGCAACAACTGCGCCAGTTGTGGTTGCCCCTGCAATGAATACGAACATGTATTTAAACCCAGTGGTTCAGCGAAACATCCAGGCTCTAAAAGAGCTGGCTGTTGAGTTTATTGAACCTGCATCGGGTCGTCTGGCCTGTGGTGATATTGGTGTTGGGAAGTTGGCTTCACCAGAAGATATTGTCGAATACGTGGAACATGTTCTTTTAAGAAGCGATGTCCTGAAAGGGAAAAAAGTTCTTGTGACAGCTGGTCCAACAGTCGAGCGTATTGATCCTGTTAGGTATCTTACCAATAGATCTTCAGGAAAAATGGGGTATGCTCTAGCAAGACATGCGGCCCATATGGGCGCTGATGTAACACTTGTTTCAGGACCAACAAATCTGTCGGTGCCTGCAGGTGTGAATCGGGTATCTGTCGATTCAGCCGAAGCTATGAACGAAGCTGTTCAAAAGCATCTTGATGCAGACATAGTAATTGGCGCTGCAGCGATTGCTGATTATAAGCCAGAACATATGGCTGACAAAAAGCTGAAAAAGTCAGACGATGATATGAGTATTCCTCTGGTGCGTACACCAGATGTATTACTTGGCGTTGGCTCTGTAAAACGTGATGGTCAATTTTTAGTTGGCTTTGCAGCGGAAACAAATGATGTTGAAGCCAATGCCATAAAAAAAATTGAGAAGAAGAATCTTGATATGATCGTTGCAAACGATGTGAGTCAAGCAGGTGCTGGTTTTGAAGGTGATACAAATGTTATTCAAATCATTGAAAAAAGCGGTAAGAAACACAGCTTTGACATGATGACGAAGAATGAAGCGGCATTTGAAATCATGAACACCGTAGCAAGACTTATGGATAAGGCATAATAAGTGAAATTGGAATGTCGCCTGCAGAGTGCGTGAAAATTCTTAAGAGCAAGGCTTACGTGATATAATAAATACGTAAGCCTTTTGTGATTTTCAGTGATAATACATGACTAGGAGTGGTCATATGTCGAAGCAGTTCGCCCAAGTGGCGCTAACAAATGCATCGAGAGAAGTGGATCAAACCTATACCTATAGGGTGCCAGAGGATAAGGCACTTATAGCCCAAATAGGCATGAAGGTCATGGTCCCATTTGGTATGGGAAACCGTATGATGGAGGGCATAATTTTTAGCTTTTCTGATACGACGACCTTTAAGAGGATAAAAAGTATCACTCATTTCTTAGATGAAGATATTCATATAGATAAAAAACAGCTTGAACTGGTTTCTTGGTTAAGAAATAGATATTTGTGCACGTATTCTGAAGCCCTTCAAGCTATTATGCCAGCAGGCACCAGTCTTAAAAGACAAACGACATACGTCATAACAGACCAAGGTCGTAATCACATTTTGGAGGATGAATTGCTCCGGGTGTTTGATTCTGGAGAGGCTCTACAACGGGAAGATTTTGACGAAATATCTGATTATAAGTTAAGAACTTATATAAAAAATGGTGTGCTTGAAAAAAGAGAAACCTTTGAGACACAGGTAAGTGATCAAATAAAAAAGCACATTCAATTGAAAGTAGACCGCGAAAAGGCCCTGGCAGCTATTCCGGCTAATAATTCGGCTCAAATAAGAGTTATCAATTATTTGTCACGCAGGAATCGATCAGTCTTACAGGCAGAGGTGACCAAGGCGTGTCGTGTTTCGGCAAGTGTTATTCGAAAACTTGAGCAGATGGAGTTTGTGGCCTCAGATGATGTGACGATTTTCAGGGCGCCAAAGCACTACATGCGCGATGAAAACACTGCAGTGACTTTAAATGAAGCTCAGAACCAAGCCTATGAAGTTATAAGACAGGATGTGAAGCTTGAAAATTCACAGACATATTTGCTCCATGGTGTGACTGGGAGTGGCAAGACAGAAGTCTATATGAAATTAGCTGAAGATGTCTTGGATCTTAACAAACAGTGTCTGGTTCTGGTTCCTGAAATATCATTAACCCCACAAATTGTGAGCAAATTTGTCAATCGTTTTAGTGGTCAGGTGGCTGTTTTTCATAGTAAATTATCATTAGGAGAGCGGTTTGACCAGTGGAAGGCTGTAAAGCGCGGTGAGTTGAATATAATTATCGGTGCCCGGTCAGCGCTTTTTGCCCCCTGTCTTGATTTGGGCCTTATTATACTCGATGAAGAACATGACAATGCTTATAAGTCTGATCAGAATCCAAAATATAGGGCGGTGGAAGTGGCAAGAAAGCTCGGGCAACTCCACAGGGCGCCTATTGTTTTGGGCTCGGCGACACCAAGTTTGGAAACCGTGCATCATGTAGAGGCCAAAGACTATAAGCGTGTGGAATTAAAGGCAAGATTTAATGATCAAATAATGCCTGATGTTGAAATTGTTGATATGCGACATGAACTGGCCATGGGCAACAAAACCATATTTAGCGAAAGACTTTTCGAGGCCATTGGTGATCGCTTGGATAAGAAGGAGCAGGTTATTCTATTCCTAAACAGGAAGGGACATTCCACATTTGTTTCTTGCAGATCTTGCGGTTTCAGTTTGAAGTGCCCTAACTGCGAAATATCCCTAACCTTCCATAAAAATCAAGGACGGGCCAGTTGTCATTACTGCGGTTACTCCATCCATGTGCCTAAGAAATGTCCATCTTGTGATAGTGGGTATTTTAAATTCTTTGGGACGGGGACAGAAAAGGTTGAAGAATTGACAAGACAAGCCTTTCCCAGTGCTCGGGTAGACCGTCTTGATAGACAGTCTGTCAGTCGCAAGGGCAGTATGGAGACTATACTTGACCGTTTTGACAAGAGGGAAACAGATATTTTAATAGGGACACAAATGGTTACAAAAGGGCTGGATTTTGAGAATGTCACCTTGGTTGGAGTTTTGTCAGCTGATGTTCTGCTCAATTTACCTGACTTCCAGTCTGGTGAAAGAGCCTTTCAGATTTTAACCCAAGTGGCAGGTCGTGCAGGTCGTGGGAACCATCCAGGCGAGGTCGTTATTCAAACTTATACTCCGGAGCACTATGCTGTACAAGCAGCATGTGAACACGATCACGCAGGCTTTATAGAGTCAGAAGCAGAACTCAGAAAGGTTTATAATTATCCACCTTATCAGAGACTTTCAAATATATTGATCAGTGGTATAAATGAAAATAATGTGACCAAAACCGCCCAGCGGTTATATGAACCCTTGCAGGCTGAATTTATTAAAAATAAATTAAAAAAAGTGCAATTACTGGGCCCGAACCCAGCAATATATAGTAAAATAAAAGGGAAGTACAGATGGCAAATACTCATAAAGTCAGATTACTCTGATGGAGACGCTGTCGCTGAAATACTTCGAAGTGTGTGTCTGGATCAAAAACAGAAGCTCGTGGTTGGTGAAACAGCTGTCAGCGTTGATATTGATGCAGTGAACATATTGTAGTTGGGAGGACATTATAATGGCAATACGCACAATACGCACGGACGATGATCCGGTGCTGAGAAAAAAATCTAGAGAAATCGATACGGTTGATCCTAAAATACAAGGTCTGATTGAAGATATGATTGAGACAATGTATGATGCTGACGGTGTTGGCCTTGCAGCGCCCCAAGTTGGTATCCTTAAGAGGGTTGTCGTTATAGATATTTATGATGAAAGTGGCGTAAAAGTTCTTGTAAACCCTGAAATAATAGATCAAGAAGGGGAACAAGAAGAAGTTGAAGGCTGCTTGAGTCTACCGGGTAAGGCTGGTGTTGTAAAAAGACCAGCCCGCGTTGTTGTAAAGGCGCTTAATGAAAAGGGACAAGCATACACAATAGAGGGCACTGGCCTTCTTGCCAGAGCATTATGCCATGAAATTGATCACTTAAACGGCGTTCTGTTTACTGACAAAGTCATTGAGTATGTGGAGGCTGAATAAATTGAAAATCGTATTTATGGGAACACCGGATTACGCAGTGCCTAGCCTTGAAGCCTGCCTAAAGAACCATGAGGTTGTGGGGGTATTCACCCAACCAGATAGACCCAAAGGCCGGGGCAAAAAATTGTCCCCACCACCGGTTAAAGTTAAGGCACTGGAACATGACATAGCAGTTTACCAGCCTGAAAAATTAAAAACTCAGGAAAATGTTGAAATATTAAGAGAGTTGGCCCCAGACCTTATTGTCGTTGTGGCTTATGGTCAAATCTTGTCAAAAGAAATACTTGATATTCCCCCTAAGGGTTGCGTGAATGTCCATGCTTCATTGCTTCCAAAATACAGAGGCGCATCACCAATTAATTGGGCCATTGTCCAAGGTGAAAAGCGAACAGGTGTTACAACCATGTATATGGATGTGGGGCTTGACACAGGGGACATGATAGAAAAAGTTGAAGTTGAAATCACAGACGATATGGACTGTGGTCAGTTGCATGATATTTTGATGAATGAGGGTGGACGTCTTCTAGAGACAACTTTGAGTCTTATAGATGAAAACAAGGCACCACGTACGCCACAAGATGATTCTAAGAGCACATATGCGCCACTACTTGACAGATCAATGGGACTTATTGACTGGAATACAAGTGCGCAAAGTATTATAAATAAAATCAGAGGCCTTAATCCATGGCCGTCATCATACACAAAGTTTGAAGGGAAGACAATGAAAATCTTCACAGCTGTGATTGATGAAGAAAAAGTTTCTGGACAGGTTGGCGAGATCCTAAAAGTCGACAAGACGGGTCTATATGTTCAGGCAAAAGATGGTATTGTGAATGTGCAAATCCTGCAATTTCCGAACAGCAAGAGAATGCATATTTCTCAATATATATTGGGACATGACGTTCCATGCGGGGTAGTTTTAGGTTAATGCCTGAGTGATCATGTATCCATTAGGATGAAAAAGGAGGAAAAGTCATGATGCCGTATATGTTTTGGGATCCAACAATGATTCTAATCATTCCAGCACTGATTTTGACAATGGTTGCTCAAAGCAGAGTTCAATCAGCGTATCAAAAGTATTCACAAATAAGAAATATGCGCGGTCTGACAGGTGCAGAAGCTGCAATGCATATTCTTAGAAGGAATGGACTCAGCGATGTAAAGGTCGAAATGACTCATGGTACTTTATCTGACCACTACGATCCAAGATCAAGGGTGGTAAGGTTGTCACCTGGAATTTTCAAGGGCAACAGCATTGCATCAATTGCAGTGGCTTCCCATGAATGTGGACATGCTTTGCAGCATCATATGGGATATGTGCCTCTTAGCTTTAGAAGCGCATTTTTTCCAGTGGTCAACATAAGCAGTAAAGCGGCCTTTCCGCTTTTATTTCTTGGACTGATTTTAAGAAGTGCGGGTCTAATGAATGTTGGTATTCTGCTGTTTTCAGCGGTTGTCGTATTTCATTTGGTGACTTTGCCAGTTGAATTTAACGCAAGTTCAAGAGCAATGGTTCAAATAGAGGAGAATGGTTTTCTCTCTATGGAGGAAGTGAGCGGGGCCAAAAAAGTCCTAAATGCAGCAGCTATGACATATGTTGCATCGGCAGCTATGGCGGCGCTTCAACTTCTGAGGTTCATTATTCTTAGAAATTCACGTGACTAAAATGAATACCTTTGGGTGGGTGATCATTGATTGCCCACTCTATAATTTTGTATGAGGATAAGAAACACTTAGAGGTTCTTGCAATCGGGTAGAAGATATTGGAAAGAGGCATTAAATGGCGAAGGTTACAGCGAGAAAAGTGGCACTGGATGCCCTTCTTGAAGTCGAAAAAATGAATGGTTACTCGAATCGGGTTCTCAATAGAATGTTGGGAGATGCAGGTCTTGAGGCAGCTGAAAGAAGGCTGACGACAAGACTGCTCTATGGTGTTCTAGAAAATAAGAATTTACTTGACCATATTATTAGACAATATATTAATTTCCGTATCAACAAACTTGATCCAGCCATTCGAAACATATTAAGAATGGGGATTTATCAGATCGTTTTCATGGAAAACATTCCAGATTCTGCAGCGGTCAATGAGGGTGTTAAGCTAGCAAAACAGTATAAGAATCGCTATAGTGGGTTTGTAAATGGGGTTCTAAGGACCTTTTTAAGAAAAGACAAAGCTTACACCTTACCTGACAAAGAAAAAGATCTGCTAAATCATTTAACTGTGGTTTACTCACACCCGGACTGGATCGTCAGAAGGTGGCTTAAGAGATTTGGGGCTGAGTTTACTGAAGATCTATTAAAAAGCAACAATGAAATTCCTGAATTAATTGGTCGTGTCAATGTTATGCAGGCAACAAGAGATGCGGTTCTAAAAAGTCTAGAGTTTGATGGGTTTTTAGTGGAACCGGCAAGCCTGCCTGACGCCTTTAAAGTAAAAACTGAGAATGCAGGTTCACTGGCAGAGTCTCAAGTTTTCAAAAATGGACAAGTCACAATACAAGACATTGCAGCCCAGGCTGTTGGCTATATTGCAGGGCCAAGACCTGGACAATTTGTCATTGATATGTGTGCGGCGCCAGGTGGAAAGTCTACACATCTTGCGTCTATTATGAACGATGAAGGCACCGTCTTAAGTTGGGACATTTATGACCACAAAATTAGCAAGATTGAGGAAAATGCCCAGCGTATGAACTTAAAATCCATTAAGGCAAGTCTTAAAGATGCCCTAGAACTAGATGAAAGCTTGATTGAGAAGGCTGATATTGTCCTTCTTGATGCCCCTTGTTCTGGCCTTGGAATTATCCGAAGAAAGCCTGAAATAAAGTTCAATAAGATTGAAGAAGATATATATGAGCTGGCTGAAATCCAGTCGGATATGCTTGATATGGCTTCAAAGTATATAAAACCGGGTGGACATTTGGTATACAGCACGTGTACAATTGAACCTGAGGAAAATGAACTACAGATAAAAAGATTCATAGAGCGCCACCCAGATTTTAAGGTAGAAAACATAGATTTAGATATTTTACCGGAATTATGGACGCACGATACAAAGGGATATATGACCTTATATCCTAACATACATGGTACTGACGGATTCTTTATATGTAAACTTGTTAAAAACAACTAAACTGACAGCTTGGAGTGATTGTATGGAGGCGTATGCAAGGACGCACACGGGCAAAGTGAGGACAAACAATGAGGATTGTTACTTTGTGTCTGAAAAAGGACCAAAGCTATTCGTTGTCGCTGATGGCATGGGGGGCCATAATGCTGGTGAGGTAGCAAGTCGTGTGGCAGTTGATGCGGTTAAAGATTTTATTAGTGAGCAGTTAAGCGGAGAAGCCTCGAAAGATCAAGTGGAAGAAGTTTTACTTGGATCTATTAGGCATGCCAATGCAAAGGTCTATGAACTGTCGCGGTCAAATTCAGATATGGAAGGTATGGGCACAACATTGACCCTCCTTTTGATCGACAATGACATGATGTTCTTTGCTCATGTTGGTGATAGTCGGGCCTACTTTTTTAAAAACGGGGATCTAGAGCAAATTACGGATGATCACTCCCTTGTGGGTGAGCTGGTTCGTGCAGGAACCATCACCGAGGAACAAGCGCGCGTCCATCCACAAAAAAATATACTGACAAACGCTGTTGGAACTGGTCTGACTGTTAAAATCGATCTGCTTCAAAGAATTGTAGAAAGTGGCATCATACTTTTATGCACGGATGGCCTCACAACGCATGTGTCTGAAGAAGAAATTATTGAAATCATGTCAAGTGAAGCGTCCCTTGAAGCGATTTGTAATGCCCTAGTGGATAGCGCAAACGAAGCAGGCGGGCAAGACAATATTACAGTTGTAGCAGTGAAATGCAGTTGATAAATGAAGGAGTGAAATGCTGATGAGCCAAATGATAGGAAAGATTCTTGGGAATCGCTATCAGATCATCGAGAAGATAGGAGAGGGCGGTATGGCCAATGTTTTTAAGGCCAAGTGTCTCCTGTTGAATAGATTTGTAGCTGTCAAAGTGCTTCGACCTGAGCTTGTTTCAGATGAAGATTTTGTAGAAAAATTTGAAAAGGAATCTCAAGCGGCAGCCAGCCTGTCAAATCCCAACATCGTTAATATTTATGATGTGGGAAAGGATGGCGATGTAAGATATATTGTCATGGAGCTTGTAAGAGGTGTGACATTAAAAAAGTATATTAAAGGCCACCAAGATTTTATTCCAAATGATGAAATTATTGAAATTGCCAAGCAGATAGCACTTGGTCTGGAACATGCTCATGCCAATAGAATCATTCACAGGGACATTAAACCCCATAATATTTTGATAAATGAAGATGGCATTGTTAAAGTGGCGGATTTTGGAATCGCTCGAGCCGTGACATCATCGACAATTGTCACGACAAAAGAAGCCATTGGGTCTGTGCATTATTCATCACCGGAACAGGCCAGAGGTGGTTTTGTTGATGAAAAATCAGATATTTATTCACTGGGTATCTTAATGTATGAACTGGCAACAAAAAAACTTCCCTTTGATGGAGACATGCCAGTATCTGTTGCTATGAAACACATTAAGGAAGAAGTTGTTGAGCCAAGCCAGTTTAATGAAGAAATTGGAAAAGGGCTTGAAAGCGTTATTCTAAAAGCCATTCAGAAAGACCCTAATAACAGATATAAGTCTGCACGGGAGTTGATTGATGATCTGGACAAATTGTCGAAGAATCCAGAGTTAAATGTGCCTTTTTACGTACATGATGATGACTCACCGACCATGATCATTCCCAACATTAAAGATGAAGAGTTTGACGAAAAGCCCAAGGAGAAGAAGAGTAAAGTGGGCGTCATTCTAGTGGTTCTGGCGGGTCTTATTGCAGCGGTTCTCGTTATTGGTGCCTTCACCCTCTCCTCTGTACTGGAGAGAATGAAGCCCAAAGTCGTTGTTATGCCTGAGTTGGAAGGTGTGGTTTACAATGAAGCTGTGGACACCCTTCATGGTCTCAATTTAAATATTAATGTTAAGGACTATGTTTTTGACAGCGCCGTGGAAAAAAACCACATTGTTAGACAATCACAAGAAGCGGGTGTGGAACTAAAAGAAGGCTTCACAGTTGATGTGGTAGTTTCCAATGGACCAGAACTTGTGAAGGTTCCAAACTTAATGCAAAAAGATGTTGCAGAAGCCAAGCTGGTTCTTGACAACAAGTCCCTTAAAGTAGGAGAAATTGCCTATGAGTTTAGTGATCTGCCAAGTGGCCTTGTCATAAAGCAAGATCCTGCAGCAGGATCAAATTCTGAAAAAGGCATGAGTGTTAATTTGGTTGTCAGCCAGGGCAAACCGATTGAGACAGTCCTTGTACCAAATCTACTTGGAAAGTCACTTGCCCAAGTAAAGTCAAGCTTGTCCAGTGTGAATTTGAGACTGGGCAATGTCACTTATAATTTCTCGGAGACATATGGAAAAGACCTAGCGATGATTCAAAGCATTAGTTCGGGCACAGAAGTCGAAGAGAAGACCAGTGTAAGCATTGTGATTAGTAAGGGCAGTGAAAATGGAGACGATCAGACCCTTGATGGTGGTGATGGGACTGGTTCAGAAGCCGGTGATGGCACAACATCAGAAAATGGAACAGGTGATGATCTTGTCGATAAGACCTACATTATTCCACTGAGCTTTGCGACGCAAAAAGAGACCGTACGTGTTGAGATGATCCAAGATGGGGTGACCAAAACCATTTATGAAAAGGAGCACGATAAGTCAGAAGAAAATGTTCGTGTTGTTGTAAGTGGAACAGGTAAGGCAACGGTTAATTTCTATTTTGGAGCACTAAAAGTCAAGTCTATGGAAGTGACTTTTAACTAAACACAATATCAAATATAAATATAAACTTATGATGCACATCGTATGGCTTAATGGTCCACAAAAGTGGTATTATCATTATGAAGCAATGTGAAAGGCTATGCCTACAACATTTCTCCTTAGTCGTATGATGTGCATTTGAATGGTAAATAGCTCAGCGCTATGAAAGGGGTTCCGATGGTCGAAGGAATTATTGTAAAAGGTATTGCAGGCTTTTACTATGTCAGAACATCAGATGGGATATATGAATGTAAGGCCAGAGGCATTTTTAAAAAAAATAAGGTGACACCACTTGTGGGTGACAAGGTTAAGATCAGTATACTTTCTGAAGAACCAAAGGAAGGTTGGATAGAGGAGATTGAAGAGAGAAATGTGGAACTCTTCAGACCGGCTGTGGCCAACGTCGACCAAGCTGTGGTTGTCTTTGCTCTGAAAAGCCCTGATCCGCACCTTAATTTACTTGATAAAATACTTCTTCTCGGTGAATATGCAGGTTTAGAACTTATTATATGCTTTAATAAAGCTGACCTGGTTCAAGGGGATGAAGTGTTTGAAAGATACAAGGCAATATATGAGCTTGCAGGCTATAACGTCGTGATGACGAGTACAAAAACAGGAGAAGGCATAGAGACAATCCGTGAACTTTTAAAAGACAAGATCACTGTCTTTGCAGGCCCGTCAGGGGTGGGCAAATCGTCTATGCTCAATGTTATTCAACCTGGATTGGAGCTTAAAACCGGTGAAATAAGTGAAAAAATTAAGCGCGGAAAGCATACAACACGTCACACAGAGCTTATAGAGCTAAACTTTGGTGGCTGGGTGGTTGACACGCCAGGCTTTACTTCACTGGATCTCAAATTTATAGATATGGCAGAGTTGGCAGACCTATTCCAGGAGTTTCGAGAATTTGAGGGACACTGCCGTTTTAATGACTGTATGCATATTAATGAGCCGGATTGTGCTGTGAAGGCAGCTATTGAAACGGGTCATATTCATAAGAATCGTTATGATTCCTATTTATATTTTTATAAGAATTTAATGGACAGCGGGAGGCACAACTCATGGTAAAATTAGCACCATCAATACTTTCAGCAGATTTTTCAAAGCTGTATGAAGATGTAAAAAAAGTTGAGGAAGCCGGTGTGGAGTATTTGCACATCGATATAATGGATGGACACTTTGTTCCGAATATTTCTTTTGGTCCAATGGTTATGAAATCATTGAAGGGGAAAACAAATCTGGTTAAAGATGTCCACTTGATGATTGAAAATCCTGACCAGTTTATTGAAGGGTTTGTTGATGCAGGCGCAGATATTATTGTAGTGCATGAAGAAGCATGTACCCATCTACATAGAACCATTCAAAATATTAAAAGCCATGGTGTGAAGGCTGGGGTTTCTCTGAATCCTGCAACATCGCTTTCCACTCTTGAAGAAGTGCTGCCGGAACTTGACATGGTCCTTATCATGTCAGTGAATCCTGGGTTTGGCGGTCAGAGCTTTATTGAATCAAGCCTTGATAAAATTAAGCGCCTTAAGAAAATGATAGATGACCGAGGCCTAAGTATTGATATTCAGGTCGATGGTGGCGTAAAGGTTTCCAATGTGAAAAAGGTTGTTGAAGCGGGTGCAAATGTTATTGTGGCTGGATCTGCTATTTTTGCCCAGCCAGACGTTAAGAAAGCTGTGGCAGACTTCAGACATGAGATTGGAAGATAAGAATGAGTCATTTGTTGGTTGTCATAAACGGTGATATTCATGATTATGACTTTTATAAGGACAAATTGAAGGATATCGACCAAGTTATAGCTGTTGATGGTGGAAGTCGACACGTGGACAAGCTTGGCCTAAAGGCCGATGTGCTTTTAGGCGATTTTGATTCCATATCTTCATATGATGGTTTTTTAAGCCGCCATCCACAGGCTCAAGTCATTCAGTTTCCCTCTAGGAAGAACTTTACTGATTCTGAGCTGGCTGTTGAGTTTGCCATTGAACAAAAACCAGACAAGGTGACTTTGATTGGCTGTATTGGAACGAGAATGGATCATACCTTTGCAACGGTATTGCTCCTTAAAAAGTTTCTTGATGCGGGCGTGGATGCCTGTATGGTGGACGAGAGCAATGAAATCCGCTTGATTGATTCAGACTATGAAATTCAAGGCAAGATCGGAGAACTTATGTCAATTGTTCCAGTTGGTGGTTCAGCTAAGGGAATCTATCTTCATGGCTTTGAATACCCTCTGACAGATGCCACTCTGGACCTTGGTAGTTCAACAGGCATTAGTAATGTCTTCGCATCTGAAAAGGCCCTTATTAAGCTAAGAGAGGGACTTCTCTTGGTCTTTAAATCAAGAGATTGATAACAATAAGTTGTATATAATAAGTTATTATAATTGACTGTGGTCGCGTTTCATGGATTTTTTTCATATGATTCATATGGAGAAGGGTTTGTGTAATAGATGCCACAGTCTTTTTGTGTGTTTTGACATGTTTGGATGGGGTATTTTTTTCATGAAGTATTGGCAAAGACAAATCGTGATTTGAAAGCTAGGATGGAGAGATTAGGACACCATCAAGAGGAGGTAGGAAATGTATAACTGCGAGCTTATAGAACTTGATGATCAGAAAGTGGTATCGGTAAGAAGGCGATGCCCTGTCAGTGACTTGCCAGATGTGATTGGAAGAACCTATGGCATGATCATAAACCATCTGTCATCCCAAGAAAAGTATCCAGGGGGCCTTCCTTTTGTGGGATATTTCAACATGGACATGGACGACCTAGATGTTGAAATTGGATTTCCCATTCAAGAGGACGTGGTGGAAACTGATGCAATTAAAATGAGCAAAATACCTAAGGGGAAATACGCCCAGACCCTCCATGTGGGGCCTTACATGGAACTTGAAAAGGCCTATGATGTCCTTATGCGGTGGATAGCTGAAAATGGATATGAGGCCACAGGGGTGGGGTATGAGTATTATCTCAACGATCCTGATGAAGTCAAGGAAAGTGAGATACAAACGCGGCTCTTATTTGAACTGAAGGTGTAAATCCGTAAGCCTTGTGATTTTGTATGTTGTTCAATTAAGTGACTCAGAAATGATACTGGGACAAAAAACAAGTGGTGTTTGCAAGTAAAACAAAGACAAAAAATAGAAAAACAATAAAAATGGATGATAGAACATCCTCCTTTATTGTTTTTCCATGTCTTATTATGCTTTGTTTTTCGCGCACGCGAAAACCCGCTAACCAGGTTAGCGGGTTTTTTAGCATGATCATGCCAAAAAAAATCAAAAGTCTACTGGACTCCGTAGACTCATCCGAACTAGATAGCTCTTTCTACTTTACCAGATCTTAGGCAACGAGAGCATACTCGGATTCTCTTAGGAGAACCGTTAACGACAGCCTTAACTCTTCTGAGGTTTGGCGTCCATGTTCTTCTTGTGTGGTTTAGAGCGTGCGATACATTGTTACCTGACATTTTGCCTTTACCGCAAACTTCACATCTTTTAGCCATTTATCTTGCACCTCCTTCGAGCGTTTAAACAACATAAGCATATATATAATACCAGAGTAGCCCCTGTTGTTCAAGTCAAAATTGCGGTGGGTGCGTTTACCCACAAAAGATAGTATAATGGGTAATTCCAAAAGATACAAGTGTTATTTCAAAAAAAGTGGTCAAACTGTCAAGTATTTTTCCTTGATAGGAGTTTTTACTCGATTTTAGTTGAGATTTTTACTCATAAAGTGTAGAATAATAGTAGTGTCTTTAAATAACGAAGGAGGGTCATTATGACTATTCGTGTAGAAAATGAAATCGGCACTATCGACATAAATTCAGATGTCGTAGCAACCATTGCAGGTGCCTCTGCAATTGAGTGCTATGGCCTTGTCGGTATGGCATCAAGATCAACAACAAATGGAATTGTTAATCTACTTAAAAGAGAAAATTTAAGCAAAGGCGTTTCGATCCAGATGGAAGAAGAGGGCATAGCGATCGACCTCTATGTGATCATTCAGTTTGGTACAAAAATATCCGTCGTTGCAGAAAATATCATCGAAAAAGTGAAGTACAATGTAGAAAACCAAACTGGTTTGAAAGTTCTGAATGTTAACCTTCATATAGAGGGTGTTCGAGTTCAGGCTTAACTAAGGAGGAAAGTAAATTGGATATCATGTATATTGATGGTGATCTGCTGCTCAAGATGTTTAAGCAGGGAACCTTTGAACTGAATTCCAATAAAGGACTTGTGGATTCATTAAATGTTTTCCCAGTTCCTGATGGTGACACAGGTACAAATATGTCCCTGACAATGAACGCAGCATTGACAGAAGCCCTTAAAACAGAAGGTGCATCTGCTGAAAAAGTGGCCAAGGCCATTTCAAAAGGCTCCCTTATGGGTGCACGAGGTAACTCAGGTGTAATCCTTTCACAGATATTTAGAGGATTTTCTAAGGCCTGCGAAGGCAAAGAAAAACTATCTTCAATCGATCTGGCAAATGCATTTAAGCAGGCTTCGGATACAGCCTATAAAGCAGTAATGAAGCCAGTGGAAGGTACGATCTTAACGGTTATTCGTAAAACATCAGACAAAGCGATGGAATACACTGAAGAAGAATTACCAGTCCACGATTTATTAAACATTCTAATTAAGACGGCAAATGAGACACTAGATAAGACACCAGAATATTTAAAAGTGCTTAAGCAGGCTGGAGTGGTTGATGCGGGCGGTAAAGGTCTTAACTGTATCATTCAAGGTTTTTATGATGCTGTTGTGGGCAAAGAAGCCGCTGACCATGAATTGGAGGCACATATGGCTTCTCAGTCAACAGGATCGGCCCAATCTGCTCAGTCTTCATTCAATACTGAAGATATTAAATTTAGTTACTGCACTGAATTCATTGTAAGAGGTGGCAAGGACACCAACATGCCGCTCAAGGAGAAAATACAGTCTCTTGGAGACAGCATGGTGTTTGTAGAAGATGATGATTTGATTAAAATTCATGTCCATACAAACGATCCGGGCATTGCCCTTCAAAGCGCTCTGGAATACGGAGAGCTCCTCAATATAAAAATTGAGAACATGAAAGAGCAACACTCCACTATACTGGATGAAAGTCATCCGGGTATGGGAGGGGCTGTTGAAGAACAAGAACCAAAACCATACGGATTTATTTCTGTGGCTATGGGTGGTGGTATTGCAGAGATATTTAGAGACCTAGGCATTGATTATGTCATTGAAGGTGGTCAGACAATGAATCCAAGTACGGAGGACATTGTTAAGGCCATTGAGTCTATAAGTGGAGATGCAATTTTTATTCTACCAAATAACAGTAATATTATTTTGGCGGCCCAGCAGGCCCAGCAAATTGTTGACAGACCTGTCTATGTCGTTCCGAGTAAGTCTATTCCTCAGGGAATTTCAGCCATGTTGGCATTTGATCCATCTGTTGAAGCTGTTGAGAACCATAAGGAAATGGTTGGAGCTGTTTCAGAAGTCAAGACGGTTCAAATCACTTATTCTGTACGTGACACTCTTTTTGACGATAAGGAAATCAAAAAGGATGATATACTAGGTGTTGCAGAGGGTGAAATCACAGCAGTGGGTCGAGACCTGCACGAAGTGACAATCGAATCACTGGATGGCGCGATTGATGAAGACGCTGAAATCATGACAATCTACTATGGCGAAGATGTAGAAAAAGAACAAGCAGAAGCGCTGGCGAGTGAGCTGGAAGCTAAATACGAAGACCTTGAAGTAGAAGTTTACAGTGGTGGACAACCGCTTTACTACTACATTTGTTCAATAGAGTAATAAATTAAAAGGCCCGCAGCTTTCGCTGCGGGCTTAATTTAATGGAGAGAAATTATGCTTAAAACACATGTTCAAATGCTTAAAGGTATTGGACCTAAAAAAGCCATGCGCCTCGAAAGAATTGGTATTAAGACCATAGAAGATGCAATTTCTTTTTATCCTAGATCATATATAGACAAAAGAAAAATACATAGTTTTTCAGATATTGAAGATGAATTGACAGGAACCTTCATATGTCAGGTTGTTTCCGTGACATCAACAAGAAGCTTTGGGCGAAACAAGGCAATGTTAAAAGTACAAGTGCAGGATGAAGCACATAAGGCAGAACTGGTTTTTTTTAATGCGGTTTATTTGAAGAGCAAGTATCAAATGGGCATGCGCCTCATGGTATTTGGCTCTGGAAGGCGTCAGGGATCAAAAATTTCATTCATCCATCCTGAAGTCGGCGTGCAAGGCCAAGTGGATGCCAAAGACTTCTTAAGAATAGTGCCTGTTTATCCTCTTACCGAAGGGCTTAGCCAAAAGGATATTTCAGGTCTTGTTGGTCATGCCTTACCCTTGGGCATCTCTGAAATTGAAGAGACTTTGCCAGAGCTTATATTAAATCAACAGGATTTAATGTCCCTTCAAGAGGCTCTGAAAAATATCCACTACCCTGATGATGATGAGGCTTTAGCGCGAGCAAAAAAGAGACTGATCTTTGAAGAACTCTTTAATTTACAAATCGGTTTGATTTATCTCAAAAAAGAATTCAACCAGACCCTAGGTGTTCAAATGATGAAAAAGGATGCTGTTGAGTCTTTTATAAAAACTTTGCCTTTTGAGTTAACGGGAGCCCAGCAAAAAACATGGAATCAGGTTGAGGCAGATCTAACAAGCAAAAAAACAATGAATAGATTGGTTCAGGGTGATGTGGGAAGTGGGAAGACGATTATAGCGGCTCTTGCTATGTATTTATCATTCCTAAACGGCTATCAAAGTGCCATGATGGCACCGACAGAAATACTGGCAGAACAGCATTATCATTCCTTAAGGGAGCTCATGGCGCCACTGGGGGTTTCGGTGGGGCTTTTAAAGGGGCAGAGCAAAGAGAAGAAAAAGACACTGGATGCTCTTGCTTGTGGCGAAATTCAGGTGGTGGTTGGAACCCATGCCCTGATTCAAAAAGATGTTGATTTTGAAAATCTTGGACTTGTCATTACCGATGAACAGCATCGGTTTGGCGTAAGGCAAAGAAACACCCTGGCTGACAAGGGACAAACACCAGATGTTCTTATTATGTCTGCAACGCCGATTCCAAGAACCCTGTCATTGATTCTTTATGGTGATGTGGAAGTGTCTGTCATTGACGAGTTGCCTGCAGGAAGAAAAGAGATTAAAACTCATTTTATTCAGAAAAAGAAATACAGGGATATGTATCAGTTTGTTGAAAAAGAAATACAAAGTGGTCGACAAGCTTATTTTGTCTGTCCCTTGGTTGAGGACTCAGATGTTCTTGATATTGAATCCGCAGAGAGTCTGTATGAAAGACTCTCGCAAAAAGTTTTCCCAAGCTTGAAAGTGGGGCTGGTTCACGGACGAATAAAGGCCCAGGAGAAAGACAAAATTATGAGAAGTTTCGCTCGCGGAGACATTGACATCCTTGTTTCAACAACTGTTATTGAGGTTGGCATCAATGTGCCCAATGCTTCAATCATGGTCATTCAAAACACAGAGAGATTTGGTCTAAGTCAGCTGCACCAGTTAAGGGGGCGTGTTGGAAGGGGTCAGTGGCAATCTTACTGCTTCTTGACATCTGACAAACCAGGAAAAATAGCTAAGGAAAGGATTTCTACCCTTGTACAGACCAATGATGGATTTGAAATTGCGGACAAGGATCTTGAGCTAAGAGGTCCTGGAGAACTTTTAGGGATTAGACAACACGGTATACCAGAACTTCGACTGGCCAATTTGTCTAAGCATGGCGACATACTAGAAGTGGCTCAGTCTACGGCTATCAATGTCATGAAACAGTATGCTAAAGGTGATAACCCACAGATAGACAGCATTGTGAAGGGTGTCACATCGAAGCTGTTTGAAGATTTTTCAATATAAATCAAATAATTCAGTCGCTTGCAAAATTATAGATATATGCTTTCTTTGTACCATATATAGAAATCTCTATTCTTGATTATCTATATATGGTATGAAGAAGGGGCTTGAATGATATTTTGCAAGTCGCTCAATTGGAAATATAGAGTTTTATCAGATGTTTAAATCTGTTAAAATTAACGAGGAAGGAGTTGGAGACGTGAGAATTATAGCCGGATCGGCACGTGGTACAAAACTTGATACAATTGAGGGGCTTGATACGCGTCCTACAACTGATAGAGTCAAAGAAAACATATTTAATATAGTACAATTTGAAATTGTGGGAGAGAGGGTTCTTGACCTTTTTGCTGGGTCAGGGGCTCTTGGACTGGAAGCGGGAAGCCGCGGGGCTGAAGAAGTGGTCCTCGTGGAAGCAAGCCCAAAATGTGCAAAGGTCACTCAAAAGAATATTGATAAGGCAAATTTGAAGAGCAAGACAAAACTTATCGTAAAACCCGTTGAGAGTGCTATAAAAAATTTGAGTTCTGATAAGCCCTTTCATGTGGTCTTCATGGACCCACCTTATGACAAAGGCTTCGTAGTACCAACAATTGAGTCTATTGATGGATTGGGTCTTTTAGATGATTCTGGTATGATTGTGGTAGAGCACAATTCAAAAACTCAATATCCAGATGTTATAGGGGGCTTTGAATTGGGTAAATTTAAGAAGTACGGCAGCACCGCAGTAAGCATTTACAGGAGGATGACATAATGAAAACAGCTGTATATCCAGGCAGCTTTGACCCTGTTACCAAAGGGCATTTAGATATTATAGAACGTAGCTCGAAGCTATTTGACAAGGTGATTGTCGTTGCTTCGAACAACACGAGCAAGACACCGATGTTTACTGTATCTGAGAAGGTTGATTTACTGACACAAGTTGTATCACATCTTGATAATGTCGTAGTGGATAGCTTTCATGGTCTGCTTGTTGATTATGTTGATAAGAATAATGTTGACGTAATAGTTAAAGGCCTTCGTGCCATTTCAGATTTTGAAATGGAATTTCAAATGGCGGGCATGAATAGGAAACTTAATCCTAAGGCGGAAACGGTTTTTCTTATGACCTCGACAGATTATTCCTATCTTAGTTCAAGTATTGTTAAAGAGATATTTAAACTCGGCGGTCCGATTCACGAATTGGTACCACAAGTCGTAGAGGATGCCATGAAAAAGAAAAAAAGCGGAGGTGGCATTGAATGAGCATAAGCCAATTTGATTTGGAGCTTAAAGTACTTGACTTATTAGAAGAATTTGAAGATAAAATTGATAATCTATCCGCAATACCCCTAACTGGAAAAGTTATGCTTGATCGAGAAGAAATTCAGGAAATCATCAGGGAGATCAATATACTTTTGCCTGAGGAGTATCAGCATGTAAAATGGATTAAATCTCAGAAAAATCAAATTATTGAAGATGCTCAAAACACCGCAGATACTTTGATTTCCAATGCACAACAAGAAGAGATGAAAATCATTGAGAATGCAAAAAATGAAGAGTCAAGAATGCTTGGTGAAATGGAAGCCCATTTACGGCAACGTGTTGATGAGCATGAAATTGTTCGTCTTGCTCAAGAGAAGGCAGAGGAAATTATTTCTGAGGCTGAGAGCCAAGCGGCAGGGCTTAGACAAAACGCCTATGAGTATACAGAAGATTTACTCGTAAAAGTGAAGGGCAACTTGCATGAACTGCTTCATACGGTTGATAAAAATATCAATGAAATGAGTGGCTATAAGAACGATGATTACTAGATGATATGGACAAATAATTTTCCATGCATCTGAGACAAATTAGATCCTGTAAATTTAAAAATCCACTTACTGACTCTCCTTTATTTAGAAAGAGGCGAGCCTGTAAGTGGATTTTATATTTACATTATTTATCTGGTGTTTAAAATTTGTCCTCGTCCTTTAAATAGACTGGTTGTGTGAGTCGATCAAGAGCCCCTTTACCATCACCGCGCAGGAGGGTGTAAACATCTGTGGCCCGTGTGTCAAGGTTCAGCATGGACTGAATGATGGCTTCCTCATGAGTGTGTTTGTTGATATTGGTTATTAGCGGAATGGTGGAAGTTTTTCTAAGCGTCTTCATTATTTTGCGTCCTGTGTCGTTAAAGCCTAAAATTCTGGCATAAACTGCAGATTCGGACTGTACAACGCTGTTCACAAACTGGGTCTCGACGTTTAAAAGGGTGTTTAGCAGGGCTCGCTGGACCCGGGTTCGTACATAGCGTTTTGTCTTGATCAGATCTACAAGTTGTTCATAAGTGTTGGCTTTTACAGCGGCTTCTATCATTCTGTATTCAAGGCCTTCTGAAACATCTTGGATCTTGGATAAGGACTTAGCTGAACTCGTACGAAGTTTATAGAGTAAAAAGCTTCCCAGATTGTCGGGGGATACGGTGAGATCAGGAAACCTTCTGAGAAGGTCATAACTGGCCCTAGGAAGCGTATGGATGATTTCATCAAGCTGATTGTCGAAATAAGCTTTTCTAATGGCTGTGGCGCTACTGAGGGCTGTTAGGGTGTCCGTGTCGTGATAGGCGCTAGACATACGTTTTATGGTGGAAAATGTCATAGGCGTTTGCATACGAAGGCCAGCTTTTAGGTATTCTATGCCAAGGATATCGTTTGGTAGGCTGGGAATATTACCTTCAATCAAAAGATTTTGCAGCGCACGTTCTCGAGCAACAGGAAAGGCGTGGCCCATGTTAAGTTCGGTCTTAAGAGCCGCCTTGAAAGCTTCTGATTCCTTGTAGAGATAGTGGGCAATTTTATTAAGAGGGGCAATAGAGCCGGTTTCAGAGCCAAAAACAACCTTGTCAATCTGGTTCAAACCATGTAAGAGTCTCACTGCACCCAGGGCAAAGATTTCAGCACTACCTGTTGCGTAAACGGTGGGCAGCTCTATGACCAGGTCGGCACCACTGTTAAGGGCCATTTGAGCCCTGGTCCATTTGTCGATGAGGGCTGGTGTTCCGCGTTGTACAAAGTTTCCACTCATAACGACAACGATACCGTCCGCTTCTGTCTCCTCCTTGGATTTCTCCAAATGATATTTATGTCCATTGTGAAATGGATTATACTCTGTTATAAGTCCTGTTAGTTTCATGAAAGCTCCTTGTGCAAATTGGATGTGTATTAATTAACCATAATATGTATATATACAGTGAGCGTATAAGATAATTTAAGCCTAAATTGAGTCAATTTGAACTTGGTTCAATTGTATTTTGTATAATAAGCAATTTTTTTTAGTAGAATGATTTTCTGTGGCAGTGAGTGGGTCAATTATTGACCACATCAAGGCTAAGTCAAATATATCAACATAGTCGGCCTTCTGTCAACGAAGGAAAACGTTAACTTCAAGGCATTCAATTTAATAATGGGTATTGAAATAATTCATGAATGAATTATAATTATCTATGTGTGGGAAAAATGGGTGCTAGAATATGGTATTCGATTTTTCTGTATAATTATATTATTGTATACATAATAATATATACAAGCCAAGGAGGTCCATTTTCATGAAGGTAATGGTTATTAACTGTGGTTCGTCATCTCTAAAGTACCAGCTGCTAAATATGGCAGATGAGTCAGTGATGGCAATCGGTCTCGTAGAGAGAATCGGTCTAGAGGGTTCAAGAGTTAAGCATGAAATCCCAGGTCGTGACAAGGAAGTCATTGAAGTACCTATGAATGATCACAAGGAAGCACTAGGTGAAGTTCTTAAGGCACTTACAAGCGAAGAGTACGGTGCAATCAAAAACATCGAAGAAATTGAAGCTGTTGGTCACCGTGTTGTTCACGGCGGTGAAAAGTTCTCAGGCTCTGTTGTTATAACAGATGCTGTTATGGACGCTATGAAAGAGTGTATTGATCTAGCACCACTTCACAATCCAGCGAACATCATGGGCATCGAAGCTATGCAAGCCCTTCTTGATGTGCCAATGGTTGGTGTATTCGATACTGCATTCCACCAAACAATGCCTGCAGAGTCTTACATTTACCCACTTCCATATGAACTATATGAGAAATACGGTATCAGAAGATATGGTTTCCACGGCACAAGCCACAAGTATGTTGCTCAAAGAGCGGCTGCAATGCTTGAAAAGCCAATGGAAGAGCTTAAACTAATCTCTTGCCACCTAGGTAACGGTGCATCTGTTACAGCTATTGACGGTGGTAAGTCTGTTGCGACATCAATGGGCTTTACGCCACTTGAAGGTCTTGCAATGGGTACACGTTGTGGTGACATCGATCCTGCAATCGTTAAGTTCATTATGGACAAAGAAGGCATGGATATCGCTGAAGTGGATACACTGATGAACAAGAAGTCTGGTGTATTTGGTATCTCTGGCGTTTCTTCTGACTTCCGTGATATTGAAAACGCAGCTGCTGATGGCAATGAAAGAGCAGAACTTGCGCTGAAGGTATTCGACAACCGTGTTAAGAAGTACATCGCAGCTTACGCATCTCTAATGGGTGGCGTAGACGGTGTTATCTTTACAGCAGGTCTAGGTGAAAACTCAGCTGACAACAGAAGCAATATCTGTGCTGGTCTTGAGTTCATGGGCATCAATGTATGCGCAGACCTAAACGCTACTCGCGGTAAGGAAGCGTTTGTAAATGATCCTTCTTCAAAAGTTAAAGTTATGGTTATCCCAACAAATGAAGAATTAATGATCGCACGCGATACAGTTGATCTGGTTAAGTAATTAGGTTTAATGAGAACTGGAAGGCGCTGTGCCTTCCAGTTTTTTTGTCTGAGTGACTCAAAATTGGATTTAAAACCCGCCGCTATCCCCTATCTAGACATTTAAGTATAAAACTTCTAGATAGGGGATAGTGGCGGTATGAATCTTCAATTTTCAGAGCTTATGAGGGTTTAAAGGACTTAAATTACATCAATTTGATGCTCAAATATAATTATTTGAAAATCTTTAGCTATTTTACTTGCATCTTGGCAAAAAATAATTTAAGATATATCAAGTAATATTACTTGACAAACACCATGCTGACTTTTATAATATTCGTGTTGCAGTAAAGAGGTGAATACTCTTGCGAATCAACGTTTCAGATGTTTTAAATGGTAAGGTTGTATCCATTCCTGTCGAGCTGGAAATGCAGCTAGACAATGAAATTATGACTGACCACGGCATTGAAAGCGCTAAGCCCGTACGACTTGAAGGTCAAGTTTACAAGGTCGATGACGATGTTCTTGTAGATGTGACCTATGAAGTTGAACTGAAGCTAAGTTGCGATAGATGCTTGAAAGATGTCACAATGAAGATCGACGGACGCATAACGCGTGATATACTTGAGGAACAACATCAAGATCCAGATCACGAAGCTATGCAGATACTGATAGATCATGAATTGGATTTGCAGTATGTTTTAAAAGAAGATCTTCTTTTGAACATGCCTATGCAGGTTCTTTGTGACCCCGAATGCCAAGGATTATGTCCGGTGTGTGGAGCAGATCTCAACACCGACCCTTGCGATTGTGATAATGAGAAGATTGATCCGAGACTTGAAGGTCTCAAAGACTTCTTTCGTTAGTTAAGGAGGTGTAGAGAAATGGCAGTACCTAAGCGCAAAACTTCTAAAGCTAGAAGAGATAAGAGAAGAGCGGCTAACATTAAGATGACAGCACCAAACGTTATCGAATGCCCTCAGTGCCATGAGCCAACGGTTCCACATCGTGTTTGCCCATCATGCGGTCAATACAAGGGACAAGAAATTATTTCAGTTAAATAATTATTATTTGACGACAAAGCAATGGGCAACCATTGCTTTTATTTACGCGAAAACAGCATAAGTGCATTTTGCAAAAAAGAAAGCCAAAAGCCGAGTTCACTCGAGTTTTTGGCTTTCTTTTTTGCAAATTATAAGATGGCAAAAATCCGCTTGGTCCATGTAAACATGACCTAAGTATGAAAATGAGACCAGCCGTCCACAATGCTTTCAAATGCATAAAATCACACAAAAAGAGTATAATATATAATATGTTTATAAAAAACGAATGATGATGATGGATCGAGAAAACGACAGAAATCCTGTTAATCAATAGATTCAGCCGTCTTTTAAGGGGGTGAGATGAAAAAACTCTAATTGTACATCATATTAGTGAAAAATAATAAAATTTCACTTTTAATCTGTGATAAGTCTGGATTTTGTTCGATAAACTTCGTAATGTAAGAAGTTTTTTTACAATAAAATATGGTAAAATGGTCATGTATATAAAAATAAGAAAGGTAGGTGTGATGATTATGAAAAGATTTATAGCGATTGCCGTTATGGGGGCAGCACTCGCGATGGGTACACTACTGTCATTTGCAGATTCATATGAAGAACTTTCTAAGCAGGCAATAGACATTATTGTCGATGGTAAAGAAGTTTCATCATATGATGAAGAGCAAGACGTAAACTTACCCGCGGTTATTGTGAATGGCAGAACCATGTTGCCGCTGAAAAGAACCTTTGAACTCTTTGATGTTGAAACACAGTGGAACGGCGAAGAAAGAAGTATAACAGCCGACACGGACGGGGGCAGGTTGTGGTTACAAATAGACAATAAGACCGCAAAGCTCAATGGTGTTGAAATTCAACTTGATGCAGCGCCGACAATTTTTAACAGTAGGACTTTTGTTCCACTGGCATTCATATCTCAGTCTATGGGGGTTGAACCGCTATGGAATGGAAATGAGCGTTCAGTGACCATGTACATCAGTGAATTTAAAAAGCAGCGTTTACCCAAGGTCTATGAAGAAGACTATTTGCTGACTTACGAAGCCATTGATAATACGGATTATTATTACAATAAAGAGAATCCGGATAAATCTATGGTTTTTGTGGCCTATCCTTCTTCTGTGGAGCAAGCCATCATTGACTCAGCACAAGAGTTATTTGTTGAGGCATCCGACTTCATTTATTCAGATGAAGTGGATGGGTATTTGTATGCCTATAAAGATTATAAGACCAATGACAACAGCTATGTGGTTAAAAAAATAAAGGATCAGACCTTTATAATGAAATTTAAAACATTCGATTTGAGTGAAGTGATCCAGGTGATTAAGGACTTTAATGGGGGAAGGATTTAATTATGAAAAGACTCTCAGCATTATTCTTAGTTCTGGTGTTGGTCATGACATCCTTTACCACGACTGGATTTGCCTATGGTAATGGAAATGGCAATAAAAACGGCCAAAAGTGGAACCAGAGCAATAACAACAAAGGCAATAACCTGCCATTAGATTTATACGACAAAGACGACGCTCCAAACAAGGTGAGTGTCCATGCCGAAAATGGTACATATGTTGGTATAGATGCACAAATTAAGGAAGAAGAAGAATCAAGTGTTGATGATTCGACGGACGACCAAAATGATAGTGGTTCAGGGGTCTATCCAAACAACCCATATATGTGTGGCAACGGGCGCATCCGCGTTATTATTGACAACATCTATGGGCGATCCTGGGTCGAGATCAATTATAATGGAAGAGACTTAGACACTATACGAGGAAGCAGACGTGTGGTTCTCTATGTCAATCGAAATGATATATTAAAAGTGACAGCCCATGACAATGAAAATTGGTATGGTAATTTTAGCGCTTGGCTCTTATCCAATGGCTACAGATGGGATATTCGTAACGAGAGCAAGTATACGGTCAACCTATCTGACTATGGTCACAACCAATTTGGCTATATTTATATGACACCTTGGTATGGAGATGGCTCAAGTGGATCAGAATATGACATAACCTATGAGCTCCTTGGGGACTCTCATGACGCTTTTGGTATCAATCCGCAAAACGGACGTGTTTTTGTTAAAGACACAGATGCCTTTGATAATGAAAAGAAGAGAACGGCCAAAGTTCATGTGAAGGTTACACGTAATAACAAATCCACAACCAAGAAATTTGATGTGGTTCTTGAAGACGTAAGAACGCCTGTTGATGCTGTGCCAGATGTTGGCGTCGTTAACCCAGGCGTGGTGGAAACGGTTTATGCTTCAGACCATGACAACAATGTCTTCATGATCAACCTTGAAGACAAAACAACCACAAAGGTTTCAGATACAAACGAGCAGTGGTTTGATATTGCCAATGACCATTCCACAGTCTTGTACGGGGTTCTTGCCCATGGAAATCTGTATAAAAACATCTTAGACCCTAATAATACAGAACGTGCAAACATAAGAAATATACGCGAAAGCCGTACTGGGGTTGTGAACTCATTAACAGTTGATGACTATGGCAACATGTACTTTGTGGATAATGCCAAACTCAAGTATTATAATGTGTTTGCCGATGAAGATGATCAAAGAATCCAAACGGTTATGACTGTTGGAAATCATTCTCTTGGAGATTTGGTCTTCCATAATGATAAGCTGTATTATGCGGCCTTTAAGACATGGCAGTCAAAAGGCAGTCAAAACTATGGTGTACTTGTTGAAATTGATATTGAAAAGAGCAAGACAAAGGAAATTGGAAATATTCCAAGAAACACATATGGTCTAGCATCGGTAAATGATAAACTATATCTTCTCCATGGACAAACTGTGTCAGAGTTTGACTTTGAACAGGCGGCTTCAGACCCTGATTTTAATGGTGCACCTTACAGCGCACATATGAATATTGGGTCAAATGCAAGCAGTATATATGGTTCGGCCCAAGGGGATACCATTGCGACTGGCAACATTCTCTTAAACGATGCCGGTGACTTTGACGCCCTAGTTCATACGGTGAATGGTCAATCGGTTGAAGACAATGGCGATTATACATTTGTCTACGGATACTATGGGGTTCTACTGATTAAACCTGATGGAACCTACATTTATATTATGGACAGCAAGTCACAAGCCATAAAAGATCTTTATCAAGGGGAGACATTAGAAGAATCCTTCTCCTATGTTGTGGGATATGAAGATGATGATGACACATCATCATCGACTTTGACATTTACCATCAATGCCTATGAAGATGCAGGAGAAAAGCCAAATGGCGGTCTGCACTTTGATGCTTATGATTTAGATGGTGATGGTCTTGTTGATGAAAACGTGCAGGCTGGACAAAACGTTCCTGTTTGGCATGACAGTGTTGGATTTGATAATCAAGCCAAAGCGCAAGGGTCAAACACACCGAAATTGAATCTTGAAGGCATATATGGCCATAGGGCTGTTGATTTTAACGGCTATGCTAAAGGTCTAAATATTGCCCGACAGGCAGAAGTCAATGATGACAAATTTATTCAAAAAACAATAGGCACTGTCTTTAAAACTGGTGACGACATCAGTGGTGTGCAGTATATCTTCGAAGAAGGCGGTGGCTGGAGAGGATATAACTTTGTTATAGCTCCAAATCCAGAGAATAATAACACACCATCACTTTATGCAATGGTTTATAACAATAAAGAGTGGGACACAGGTCATTATTACAAGCCTATTGTCCTGACTGAAGTGGAGCCTGAAACGGTTTACTTTGCCTTTATGACCCATGATGCAACGGAAGGCACTTTCAGAGCCTATGTGAATGGCGCCTTTACGGACATAACAGAAACAGAAGTTCTAACGAATGTGGAGGAGCAAGAAGTGCATCCAAACCCTGCAGGGATTGGTTGGTTTAACAGCCACACGGTTTATCCACACAATAAGCAAATTGTAACAAGAAGTGGTGGCGGTGCGCCATTTGATGGTATGATCGGCGAGATTGTTTCATGGAACAAGGCTCTTAAGTTTACTGAAATTCAGGACTTGAATGGCGAGCTCATGACTAAGTGGAAGCCGATCACAGTGGATGCTGTTGATAATATCAATACCTTGCAATCGGGAAATAAGATCAAGGTCACATTCTCACCAGTGCCAGGTATAAGCGAATATGAAATCGTCCTTTCAAAGGACAATGAAATTTCATCTGATGATAAGGTGTTTACCGTTACAGATAATACTGGAGACATAACATTAGATGATCTGACAGATGACGAAGTCTTTGTCTTTGTAAGGTATAATGTTGGCGGTGTTAATAGTGAAGATGCCTATGCAAACCATAAAGTATTAGGTCAACCAGACAACTTCACTTATACGAATTTAGAGGATGGAAAGACCCTGTATCGCTTTGATGGAGAAGAAGGCAAGGCATATGTTGTCAAGATAGGTGATAAAGTCTACAAGGTGCCGGCTTCCAAAGACTATGTCGTAGTTGATACACAAGGTCTAGATCCAAAATCAGGTCAACTTTATGAAACCGCTATCGTTGTGAATGAACCTAATTTTAGTGAGGGACATGGTTTGCCGGCAGAGGGACCAGTGGAAAAAGCTCTGGCATCCGTTACAGGACTGACAGCAAACTTGGTCGACGGTGAAGTGCAACTGGACTGGAATGATTTTAATGGTGCGGTAGAGTATGAGGTGAAAGTTGGCTCAAGCCCGGATGCTTTTATAGATGTAAGAGAAAAGCCTCAGAGATCACAACTCACCTACGAACCAGAGGATTTAATGACGTCACTTTTCAAATACTATAAAGTAAGAGCAAGAGTGACCTATGATGACTCCGAAGAAAGTGGTTATGCATATTCAGGCTACTCAGAAACATTTGCACTACTAACACCTGTGTATGACAATTTATTAAATGAATCTAATGATTTAGTAGATGGTGCCGTAGAAGGCCCTGGTCCTGACGGACTTTATGAACCGGGAGAGTATTCTGCGGGTTCAAAGGCTAAGCTACAAGAAACCATTGAAAAGGCCGACCAGGCCAAGCAAGATTATCTTGATGGAAAAATCAATGAAGATGCGCTTGAAGAAGCCTACCAGGTCTTGGAATCGGCTCTAAATGATTTTGAAAACGGAAGAGTTACAGAAGACAACAAGATCACACTTGTCATGAACGATGACGGTGGAAATCCACTCAGTGATACACTTCAAGTGGGTGACGGGTCTCTTGAAATTGTAAATGGTAAGGTCACGCTTTATGGACCGGAAGGATACGAGCTTGTAAAAGACATCAGTGTCGATGGTTTTGCCCTTGATGGAACAGAAAATTACAGGTTTACTTTTACAGATCAACCGCAGACAATCACTTTGTCTTATAGTGATGCCCTTCCATCTGTCATAGATGAGGTAGAAGGAGCAATTGATGGTCTTGGAACACCAGAGCTTGGTCCAGTAACCAATGTGAATAGTGACCTATATAAGTTCTATGAAGTGGGACAGTATGATACAAATCGATTTGAAGCTCTGAAAGCGAAATTACAAGAAGCTAAAGATCTAGAAGCGGATTTAAATGCAACGGGTCAAGATAAAATGGAAATGGCAGATGTGCTGAAACAAGCTTGGACTGATTTTGAATCAAGTTTGGTGGTCAGTGCCAATGAAACTGAAATCAAGTTCTATGTGCTTGAAAACGGAAATGATGTAGAAATTGAAGTGAATGGTGCTAAGAGTCTTAAACGATACGCACCTGCAGGTTTCCAAGTTGTTCTGAATGGACCTTATGAATCTGGAAATCCAGATGTAAAAGTATTCTATGACAATTATTATGTGCCTGTTCAGAACACACTGGAAATTCCATTCTACAACCAACCATCAGTTCACAAACTTTATTTCGAAAAAACGGATCTCTTTAAGTCTGTTGAAAACGGAAATAACCTCATTGATCAAATCAAGGAGGGCTCTGACGAAGACGGTTATGACCTAGGCGATGTGCCTGAGGGTCAACTGGAAGACTTAAACGATGCGCTTGAAAAGGCCAAAGAAGTTTTGAACGATCCAAATGCAACAGATGAAGAAAAAGAAGAAGCTACAAAGAATTTAAATGATGCCATTGAAGACATTAAGGAAAAAATCATAACCAACAAGAACCAGGTGGTTATCATTAACATTTCTGCTGAAACAGGTGAGGAACTAGGTGAGAGAACTGTTGTATATGGTTACAAGGGGTATTCGATTTCTGTGAACCTTGATGCTATTCCACACTACAAACCTTACATTGATCCTGAAGTAAGATATTCAGATGGTGAGGATACTCTGACATTTAGTAAGGTCGATGTGGTTTTTACAGATGACTCTCAAACGATTTACATTATGTACAGAGAAAACCCGGACAACCTGGTACCTGCTTCGGACAAGGCAGACTGGAAAGAAACAGCAAGAGAAAGTATTTACGACTATTCTGAAAACGGTATACCGTGGACAGATAATTCAAGATATGATCTTGAAGATGGACAAGGTTCTAGTGATTCAACCAGAAAAGAGTATGATGACTTCTTGAACATTCTGGGCAATGCCCTAGATGATGAAGATAAAAAGTATATTGATGAAGATTCTGTAGATGATTACATCGATTATCTGGAAGATGAAGACAATGTACTAGACTCTGAAGAAGACATTATTGATATGCTCAAGAAATTCTATAAGGAAATCTCAGATTCTTTCTACAGCGATGATCCACTTTCTGGAGAAGATAACGGGATATTAGACGGCTACAAAGCCATTTATTACGAAGATCCAATCGATACATCCATTGTCTTTAAGATCAAGGAAAGTAATGTGAAAAACCCTGAGTTTAAGTTCACCCTCATCGGTAATAAGTATCTATCTTTTGATCATCCAAACATTCAGCTCTACAAGCTGCGTGAAGGGGATGACCCAAGTGAGGATGCAAGTGTTCTTAACAACGGTGAGCCACAACCATCAAGCTCCATGATTGATGCGCATTTTGATGAAGAAAAGGGTGAATATGGTTACACAGTGACAGTATCCCCAAGTGCAGAAACCTTAAATAAAGGTGATTATTACTACGTTCGTATTCTTACAAAAGTTTCTGTTAATTATGAGTCTGACTTCTATGCAGATGATCAGAATGATTCGCCAAAAAGCAGAAGCGAGAAGTACCAAAGAGCGGTAGATAAGCTGATAGACCTTTATAATGATGGCGTCAGCGACGGTCACTATATTGAGTATTTCAATGACAATGAAGCGTTTGTACTAAGACAAATCACTGCAGATGAGCTGATTTTTGCCATTGGTGAAATCCATGATGGAAACACGTCCATTATAGAAGGTCTTATGATCAGCACACAAACTGTCTACTATGTAGAGAATGAAGATGGGGAACTTGAACGTCGAGATCCAGGTGAAAAAGTGGATATCCTCGAGTTTAAAGTAAATAAAATCCCACTTTATCCAGATTTTATCGAGTAAAAAGATCTATGTCATTAAATTGTTACTTTCAAAAACGCCCTGCTTAGCAGGGCGTTTTTTCTTGTGGATGTAAAGAAGATTAAGGGGTTCAAGTCTTGATTCTAACTGGCTTTGACCAGTAAACTTATGGTATAATATAAGTCGGAGAGCCTGTTATTAGTACCAGGTTATAAAAATAAGTCTTAAAAATTTCGTTAAAGCTATTGACGAATGGATTGGTAATGTTTATACTCTGTATTAGTAGCAGGTGCTAAAAAATTAGTACTAAGACTTGGAGAGGTTCTCATGGCAAAGCTCAAAAAGAAAGATAGACATGAAGCACTTCTTAATATTCTTGAAACAGATCCTTTCTTAACGGACGAGGAACTGAGCGAGAAATTCGAAGTGAGTATTCAAACAATTCGTTTGGACAGATTGTCTTTAAACATCCCAGAACTAAGGGAGCGTGTTAAGTCTGTTGCTACCAACAACTATGAAAAAGTCAGAACGCTAGGACAAGCAGAGATCGTGGGAGAGCTAATCGATCTGGAGCTAAACAAGCGGGCGATTTCATTCCTTCAAACAGATGATACAATGGCATTTCAACGTACCCGCATCGTAAAGGGTCACTATATATTTGCAATGGCAGAGTCCCTTGCAATGGCAGTGGTCGATGCAAATGTCTGCATTACCGGTGTTGCAAACATGAAGTACCGCGTTCCGGTAGCAGCTGGACAAAAGCTGGTTGCAAAGGCAGAACTAACACGGGTTAGAGGCAGTGAGTATTTTGTGCACGTTAAAATCAATGTGAATACGGATCAGGTTTTCCGTTCAAAATTCATATTGACGGCCTTAAATGTTGAATAAAGTTGTTAAGTCCAGTGGAGGAAAAAATGAAAATAGCAATTGATGCGATGGGTGGAGATCATGCACCAGCACAACCGGTGAAGGGTGCTATAGATGCACTGAAGCTGATTGATGCAGAAATGATTTTGATTGGGGATGAAACTTCAATCCATCAAGAACTAAAAAAATACACTTATGATGAGAATCGGGTAACAGTTGTTCACACAACTGAAGTGATAACAGGCGAAGACAAGCCCGTTCGCGCTATCAAAAAGAAAAAAGATTCATCCATGGTGGTTGGTCTGCTCAAACTAAAAGATCAAGAAATTGATGCATTTGTTTCAGCAGGCAACACGGGAGCCCTGCTTGCAGGTGGTTTACTCCGCGTAGGAAGAATCAAGGGTATAGACAGACCAGCACTTTGTTCGGTTTATCCAACAAGAAAAGGCATGTCTATCCTAGCGGATGCAGGAGCCAATGCTGACTGTAAAGCGCGAAACCTTCTTGAGTTTGGAATCATGGGCAGCCTATATGCGCAAAATGTTCTGGGTGTGGACAATCCACGGGTAGGACTTGCAAATATTGGACATGAAGAAGGCAAGGGAAACGCCTTGGTTATTGAATCCTACGACATGCTAAAAGAAGCCAATATCAATTTTACTGGCAATATTGAAGCAAGGGATATTCCCGAAGGCGCAGCCGATGTTATTGTGTGTGATGGATTCACAGGCAATATCATATTGAAACTTTCTGAAGGCGTTGCCAAGTCGTTCTCATCAATGATTAAAGACATATTTATGAAATCGCCTATGACCAAAGTCGCTGCACTTATAGTGAAAAAAGGTCTAGGGGATATGAAAAAGAGCATGGACTACACCGAATATGGTGGCGCACCACTACTAGGGGTTAAAGGACTGGTTGTCAAGGCCCATGGCAGTTCCAATGCCAAGGCATTTATGAATGCTATAAGGTATGCTGAAAAAGCAGCTGCGTCAAGCGTGGTGGATAAAATTGCTGCAGAGGTCCAGGCAAGTTAGGAGCTGATACAATTGCATCGCGACTTAAGAGATGTAGGGATTCTTGGAACAGGGAGTCATCTACCCGAGAGGGAGATGACCAACTTCGACATGGAAAAAATAGTCGAAACTTCAAATGATTGGATTGTAACTAGAACAGGTATTGAGAGCAGAAGAATTGCAGATGAAAACACAGCAACTTCTGATCTGGCATATAAAGCGGCCGAAAAGGCACTTGAAGCAGCGGGTCTGAGTGCGGAAGACATCGATTTGATTATCGTTGGAACCATCACACCAGATCATCAGTTTCCTTCAACGGCATGCATTGTACAAGATAAGCTAGGTGCTGTGAACGCGGCAGCATTCGATCTTGAAGCAGCATGTTCGGGCTTCATCTATGGTGTTTCGGTAGGACAGCAGTTCATAGCAACTGGAATGTATGAAAATGTACTGGTAATAGGTGCAGAAACAATGTCCAAAATTCTTGACTTCGAGGATCGCAAAACGTGCATACTCTTTGGAGATGGTGCAGGTGCAGTTGTTTTAGGACCGGTTGCAAAGGGCAAGGGTATCCGCTCTGTGGAACTTGGAGCCGATGGCAAAGGTGGTAAATCACTTATCATGCCAGCTGGTGGGTCAAGAATACCTGCGACAAAAGACAGTGTCGCTAACAGACTTCACTATGTGACGATGGATGGCAGCGAAGTGTTTAAGTTTGCTGTTAGAGCAATGGGTGGCGCTTCGGCACGCGTTGTGGAAAAAGCAGGACTGAGCGTTGAAGACGTAGACTTCCTTGTACCGCATCAAGCCAATATGAGGATTATTAAGTCAGCGGCTAAGCGTCTTAAACTGCCACTGGAAAAAGTTCATGTGAATCTGGACAAACTTGGCAATATGTCAGCGGCATCAATTCCTGTTGCGCTGGATGAAGCAGTGCGTTCAGGAAAAATCAATGAAAATGATAAAGTTGTTCTGGTTGGCTTCGGTGGAGGCTTAACGTGGGGCGCTTGCGTTATTGACTGGTAGGAGGTTTTCATCATGGGTAAAACAGCTATCGTGTTCCCTGGTCAAGGGGCTCAATATGTGGGAATGGGACAGGCATTTGCAGAAAACTATCCCGTTTCCAAACAAGTGTTTGAATCTGCTAGCAAGGCTATGGGATATGACATGGAAGCCTTATGCTTTAATAGTTCAGACGAAGAACTTAGAAAAACAGAAAATACACAGCCATCTATACTCACGGCTTGTATTGCAATATATAAGGCGCTAGAAGAAAAGGGCGTTAAGGCAGATGGTTTTGCCGGACTAAGCCTAGGTGAATACGCTGCTTTGGTTGCAGCAGGCGCTATGCCATTCGAAAATGCTGTAAAAGTTGTTAGAAGACGTGGCCAGTATATGCAAGAAGAGGTCCCTATGGGCGTTGGCGGCATGGCGGCTATTTTAGGTCTTGAAAATGCAAAGGTTATACAAGCATGTGAAAAAGCTTCCGCTGAAGGTGTTGTTGAACCAGCAAACTTCAACTGTCCAGCCCAACTGGTTATTGCAGGTGAGGTCGGAGCGGTTGAGAAGGCAGTGGAACTGTGTAAGGAAATGGGTGCCAAGAAAGCGGTTATGCTTCCTGTATCAGCGCCATTTCATACATCTATGCTAAAGGGTGCAGGTGAAAAATTAGCAAAGGAACTGGAAGCAGTTGAGTTTTCGGCCCTTGAAAAACCTGTTGTTGGTAATGTTGAAGCGGATTATATTTCATCTGAAAAGGACATTAAAGACCTGCTTATTCGTCAGGTCAGTAATCCTGTAAGATGGGAAGAATCCATTCAGAGAATGATCAATGATGGATATGACACTTTTATTGAAGTTGGCCCGGGCAAGTCACTTTCTAAATTCATCAAGCGTATTTCCAAAGAGGTTAAAATATTGAATGTTGAAGATCCCAACACGCTTGATAAAGCACTAGAAAAGCTGAATGCATAAGGAGGCAAAACAATGAATTTCGAAGGTAAAACGGTTATTGTAACTGGCGGTTCTAGGGGCATTGGTCGCGCAATAGCACTAGATTTTGCAAAATCTGGCGCCAGTGTTGTGGTGAACTATAATAGAAATGCTGAAAAAGCAGAAGAAGTTGTAAAAGAAATTGAAGCGATTGGTCCTAAAGGGCTAGCTGTTCAGTGTAATGTTTCTAACCAGGAAGACGTTGATGGGCTTTTAAAAGCGACAGTCGACACTTTTGGGACAGTTGATTTTCTTATAAATAATGCTGGCATTACAAAAGATACGCTCATACTTAGAATGAAAGAAAATGACTGGGATGCTGTTGTTGATACAAACCTTAAAGGGACTTTCATGACAACGAAGGTTATTGGAAAATACATGCTCAAGAAAAAAAGTGGGCGTATTGTCAATATCACATCTGTTGTAGGCCTAATGGGCAATGCGGGTCAGTCAAACTATGCGGCATCAAAAGCAGGTGTTGTGGGCTTTACAAAGTCTATTGCCAAGGAGTTTGCAAGCCGCGGTCTTACAGTCAATGCAGTGGCACCAGGATTCATTGAATCTGATATGACTGATGTTCTTTCAGATGATGTGAAGGAGATGTACTCTAAGGCTATTCCTCTTGGTAAGATGGGTAAGCCGGAAGATGTGGCAAACGCTGTTAAGTTTTTATGTTCTGATATGAGTAAGTACATCACTGGACAAGTGATCCAAGTTGATGGTGGTATGTTAATGTAATCCGCTAAAGGGATTTCATATAAATGATGGTCATGAAACAAATGTTTCAGGTTCATGTGTCTGCAAGATGTTTTGCAGATGCTCGGTTAAAACAAAGTATAAAGTGAGGTAATGAATATGTTTGATAAGATCGTAGAAATTATTAGAGAACAACTAGGTGTTGAAGATGACGTAGTAATCACAAAAGAAACATCAATGATGAAAGATCTAGAAGCTGACTCTCTAGACGCAGTTGAAATCATTATGGCTTTTGAAGACGAATTCGATGTAGAAATTCCTGATGAAGACGCAGAAGGCTTTGCAAACATTGGCGACATCGTTGCTTACCTAGAAGCTAAGAAGTAATATAAGACATAAGACTATGTCATTTATGGAGCCGGCAAGTCGCCGGCTTCACTCATATAATCACTTTAAACACAAAGCAAAAACAAATACATCAAGAAGTATTTTAAGCGGATAGAACACATCACCTGTGCAGCTGGACAGGTGCACAGGCAAATCGATAGATGAAAGATAGCTCGGTATTAGCGAGCAAAATGAAGGAGGCGACTGCAATGAATAAAAGAGTTGTGGTTACAGGTATTGGTGCAATTTCACCAATCGGAACTGGTAAAGAAAATTTCTGGAACGCCCTAAAAGAAGGCGTTGTTGGTATTGATAAAATTAGTCATTTTGATGCGTCGGAATATGTGACGCAAATCGCTGCTGAAGTCAAAGACTTCGATCCTACTGAATACATCAATAAGAAAGAAGCAAAGCGTATGGACCGCTTTACACAGTTCGGTGTTGCGGCTGCGAAACTTGCTCTTGAAGACTCAAAACTGGATGTTGAAAAGACAGATATGAATCGTTTTGGCGTTATTATCGGTTCTGGTATTGGCGGCATTGGCACTCTTGAAAAAGAGCATGAAAAGCTCTTGAAAAAGGGGCCAGGACGTGTTAGTCCTTTCCTTATTCCAATGATGATTGGTAATATTGCTTCAGGTCATATATCGATGGCTGTGGGAGCAAAAGGTCCAAATACGACAGTTGTGACAGCTTGTGCTTCAGCAACAAATGCTATTGGTGATGCTTTCAAGGCCATTCAACGTGGTGATGCAGATCTTATGTTCACAGGTGGATGTGAAGCGTCTATTACACCAATCGGCATGGCGGGCTTCTGTACAATGAAGGCGATGTCAACGCGCAATGATGATCCTAAAACAGCTTCGAGACCGTTTGATACAGACCGTGATGGTTTTGTCATGGGTGAAGGTGCGGGGATCATTATATTAGAAGAACTGGAACATGCCCTTTCAAGAGGTGCAACAATCTATGCGGAAATGGTTGGATACGGTGCAACTGCTGATGCCTACCATATTACAAGTCCTGCTCCAAATGGTGAAGGTGCAGCACGTTCAATGGCAATGGCCATCAAAGACGCTGACCTAGCTCCTGAAGACATCACATATGTGAATGTTCACGGGACATCAACACCTTATAACGACAAGTTTGAAACAATGGCGATCAAGACTGTGTTTGGCGACCACGCTAAAGACCTTCTTGTCAGCTCGACGAAATCTATGACTGGCCATATGCTGGGTGCAGCAGGTGGTATTGAAGCCATTGCAGGTCTTCTAGCAATTTCTCAAGGTTATGTACATGGGACAATGGGAATTCAGAACCAAGACCCTGAGCTGGACTTAAATGTTCTACCAAACAAGGGGACACAGACAGAGGTGAATGCATTTATCTCTAATTCTCTTGGATTTGGCGGCCATAACGCAACAATCTGTATGAAAAAATACAGGGGTTAGGTGAAGCGGTTCTTAAAGTATGCTCACTTAGTGTAACGATCATTCTGGTTTCAACCAAAATGTGAATTACCTTATACTTATACTTACTGAAGGTGCTCGTCGGATTCGATAAAATGAATTCGACGGGCACTTTTAGTTTAGATATGATTCTTCTATTGTATTTTGAAGTTGAAGCCTTTAAAATAGAAATGATGGAGAGGCTTTTTAAATGTATTATGGAATTTCTGCGCTTAGCGGGCTAGTGTATTTAAAAGGTCTCTCGACTAAAAGTCGGGAGGAAAAGAATAATGAAATTAAAAGATCTGGAGAACAAGATCGGATATGCCTTTAAGGATATCAAACTACTAGAAGAGGCCTTGACCCATAGCTCTTATTCCAATGAGAGAAGAAAAGAATCAAGACGAAATAATGAAAGACTTGAGTTCCTTGGAGACTCTGTTTTAGGCATTGTTATTAGTGATTATCTTTTTAAACACTTTCCAGATATGCCTGAAGGTGAACTGACAAAGGTACGATCAAAAATTGTCTGTGAAACCACTTTGGGAGAGTGTTCGAGAGCCATTGGATTGGGCCATTACATGTTTTTTGGAAAAGGGGAAGAAATGACAGGCGGAAGGGATAGAACATCCATTCTAGCCGATGCTTATGAGGCTCTTATCGCATCTATTTATATGGATGGTGGGCTGGAAGCCAGTAGAACCTTTATCCTAACACATATGAAAAATAAGATTAATGACGCTATAGCTGGAAAGGTATTTCTTGACTATAAAACGCATCTTCAGGAACTTGTTCAGGTGAATAAGGCCAATAAGATTAAATACGAAATTGTTGGTGAAGAAGGGCCTGACCACTGCAAAGTCTTCCATACACAAGTGAGTCTAAATGAACTTGTTATAGGCAACGGCATTGGAAGAAGTAAAAAAGAATCTGAGCAAGAAGCCGCTAAGATGGCATTAAGAAAGGTTGAGAACCTTGAACTTGAGTAAACCAGCAAATATACCTATATTTGTTCCGCATTTGGGCTGTCCGCATGATTGTGTTTTTTGCAATCAAAAGAAAATAACGGGACAGGGGCATGAAATTAATAAGGCTGATGTCATAAGAGAAATTGAAGCTTGCCTGAAAACCATGAAAGGGAAAAGATATCCCATTGAGGTGGCCTTTTTTGGTGGTAGTTTTACAGGCATTGATGAAAAAAAGCAGAATCAATATTTAGAAATTGCCCGTCGATACTTGCATGACGGGCATATTCATGGAATCAGACTGTCGACAAGACCGGATTATATCAGTGAAGAAATTGTTGAGCGGCTCATCGAATATGGTGTGACAACCATAGAGCTTGGTGTTCAGTCCTTGGATGAAAGCGTACTAAGAGCTTCGAATAGGGGGCATAGCCTCTTGGATGTTCACAGGGCTGTTGGTATTATAAAGGCTCTAGGTCGTCGAGAAGGAACTCACTTAAAACTGGGTCTGCAAATGATGATTGGTCTACCTGAAGATTCCATTGACAAGGCAAAGCATACAGCGCATGAAATTATTAGCCTGAAGCCAGACTTCGTAAGAATTTATCCGACGGTGGTTATAAAAGATACTGAACTTGAAGCCCTCTATGAATCTGGCCACTATAGGGCCATGACTGTGGATGTGGCTACAGACTGGTTGAGTGAACTTATGCCAATTTTCACATCAAGTGGTGTGCCTATTATCCGAGTTGGTTTACAACCAACAGATGCCCTCACAAATGGAGGGGACATGATCGCCGGAGCATATCATCCTTCAATGAGACAATTGGCACAAGCCAAAATTATCAGAAACCACTTGGTTAATAGAATTGAAAGGAGCCTGAAGAAGCTTCCTATCATCAAGGGACGTCGTGTTACAGTCAGATTAAGCGCAAATTCAAGGGACTGGACACCCTTTAGAGGGGAAAAGGCCTGTAACTTTGAATTTCTCAAGACCTCTTTTCCAGATTTGGATTTTGAGTTTGCAATCAATGATGCGCTTAAAAGGGGGATGGCAGACGTTGAAATTCGTGTGGACAGTAAAACTTATAAAGAGAGTATGGAGCTAAGTGACTTGTAAATTTTAATGATGGCCTCTTATCATTTGCCTGGAAATTCATAGTAAATGGATTTTGAGCATGGAAGAGATGGACTGGATATATAACTTACAAGCGTCTAAAATAGATTGAGTTGGGGTGTTCCTATTGTATTTAAAAAAATTGGAAATGAAGGGCTTTAAGTCCTTTGCGGACAAGACAGAAGTCGAATATGAAAATGGAGTCACCTGTATTGTAGGGCCGAATGGCAGTGGAAAAAGCAATATCACTGATGCTGTTCGGTGGGTTTTGGGTGAACAAAAGGTGAAGACCCTGCGTGGTGCCAAAATGGAAGATGTTATTTTCAATGGTACGAAACACCGTAAACCCCTAGGTATGGCGGAAGTGTCCCTTGTTTTTGATAACAGGGAGAAATTCTTTCCCCTGGACTACAGTGAAGTGACCGTTACACGAAGGGTTTTTCGTTCTGGGGACAGTGAATATCTTGTGAATGGAACGTCGTGTCGATTGAAGGATGTTAAAGAACTTTTTATGGATACAGGTATTGGTACAGATGGATATTCCATTATTGGTCAGGGCCGTATTGATAGAATCTTAAGCAATAATGCTGATGAAAGAAGACAAATATTTGAAGAAGCCGCTGGAATTGTAAAGTACAAATCCAGAAAAGTGGAAACAGAGAAAAAGTTAAAAAACACCCATGCAAATCTTCTTCGTGTTGATGATATTATCACTGAATTGGAAGGGCGGGTAGAACCCCTTCGTAAAGAAAGTGAAAAGGCCCAGCAGTATCTTGAACATTCAGAAAAGCTTAAAAGCCTTGAAATGAACCTGTACATCCGTCAGGTCGATAGCTGCGATGAGAAAATGAAAGCGGAAAAGCAAAAAACTGAAGACCTGCAGAAGAAGTTGACAAGCATGCAAAATGAACTGGCTGATGTTGAATCTGAGATTGAAAGAATTGAAGATCAGATGGACCAGTACAATAAATCCGTCAAAACTGCTGAAGAAGCTTTTTTGAATGCCACAAGTCAGATGGGTCATTATGAAGCAAAGGTATCCCAGATCAAGGAAAAACAAAATGCAGTGAATGCCAATGCCACAAGGATTGAAGGTGAACTTGAAAGCCTAGAGGCTGGCCTTCTTATTCAGTCAGATGGTCTTATTGAGGCGCAAAATGTCTTGAAGGCGCTTGATGAAACCCTGGGAGATCTTAATGATCAACTTTTGGTGATCCAAAAAGAATATGATGAAAAAGCCAAAGCGCTTACGGATAAAGAAACTGACTCGGAGTCAGCTAAACAAAGAGCCATTCAAATACTGAATGCCATTGAAAGAGAAAAAATTGAAATTGCCAGCCGGCAATCTTCTATTGAAAATTTAGCAGGCCGCATAGATGCTATTCAGTTGAGTATGCATGAGGCTGATTCACATAAGTCGGGAACAAACGAGAAAAGAAATGCCCTGGAAGAATCCTTGGAAGCCCTCAAATCAGATTATGCAAGCACTTTGAGAAGACGCGAAGACCAAAATGAATTATTAAAGAAAGTTATAGAAGAGGGAAAGCAGTTAGAGAGTGAAATAAATTCTCTAAATCATAAGAACATGAAAGCCTCCAGTGAAAGGCGTATTCTAATTGACATGGAAAAGGCCTTTGAAGGATATGACCATAGTGTTAAAGGCGTACTTAAAGCATGTTCTAAAGATGAAAAGCTTGGTCATGGGGTGCATGGGGTTGTTACATCTCTCATGAAAATTCCCAAATCCCTGGAGCGGGCTGTCGAAGTTGCCCTAGGGCGTCAACTTCAAAATGTCGTTACTGAGTCAGAAAAAGACGCTAAGCGCTTGATAGATCATCTTAAACGGAACTCTTTAGGGCGTGTGACCTTCCTCCCCCTATCTAATATTCGACCAAATAGGTTTAATGTGCCAGCACAGGTGGAAAAGCTCGATGGTTTTATCGGCGTTGCAGATACTCTACTTGGTTACGAGGACAAGTACAAGTCGCTATTTGCATATTTACTGGGCCGCACTGTCATTGTAGAAGATTACGAAACAGCGGTGGCTTGCTTAAAGATTTCTGGTATGCGCCATCGAATCGTTACAAAAGATGGGGAAATACTGACGCCAGGCGGCGCCATCACTGGGGGGTCTTTTAAATCTAAGATTGCAAACCTCCTTGGACGAAAGCGAAAAATTGATGAACTAGGTGCCTTGATAGAATCTTATAAGAAGGATTTGCAAGTCAAAATGGATGACAAGGAAAAGAAACTCAAGGCCCTTGATGAATATCAAAATGAAATTAAAAGCCTGACAGAATCTTGCGAAACACAGCGCATTGATATTGCAAGAATGGAAAATGAAATTCGTTCACTTGTTCAAGATCTTGAGAGACTTAATAAAGAGTCAGACCGCCTTGGTCGTGAGTACGATGTGATACATAAAGAAAAGGAAAATGCCCAAAGGCTGATTGAAGAAAAATCACAGAAAATCATTGAGCTTGAAAAAGAGAATAAAAATATTGAAAATGATATGCAAAGCTACTCAGATGGTATCAATGTCCTGCAACAAGAAGTTCGACGTTTATCGGAGACCATGACGACACAAAAGGTTGAACTGGCATCTGTTCAACAAAAAAGAAGCCATCAGGAATTGGAAATGAAGAGGCTTGAAGGGGCTGTTAAGCAAGGACAAGCAGATAAACTTAGAAAAGACAACGAACTAACTTCTATAATTGAAGAAAGGGATCGTCTTGATGAAGAGCTCAGCATTGCTGTGGAAGACATGCGGTCTCTAAGAAAATCCATGCTTCAAATAGAAATGGATAAAGAGGAACTTTCCGTTAAGTTGCAGGGGTGCCAAACAACTCTTGCCAACAAGCGTATGACCCACGAAAAAGATATAGCAGAGCTTGATGATTTAAAGGATGTGCTTCACAAGCAGGATCTTATATTGGCTAAAATAGAAATGGAAAAAGAAAATATCATTAAAAATCTCTGGGAAAAGTATGAAGTGGGCTTGAGAGAGGCTCTGGAATACCGCATTGAAATTGATGTTGATGAGGCTGAGACAGAGGTCAAATCCCTTAGGGGTAAGATTAGACGATTGGGTGAAGTCAATATCAGTTCTATTGAAGAATATAAAGAAGTGAAAGAGCGCTATGAGTTTTTAACAAGTGAACGAGATGACTTGTTAAAATCTCAGAAATCTCTTGAAAAGGTCATTAAGGATCTGGAAAAGAAGATGATTGAGCAGTTCACTGAGAACTTCAAGATTGTCAAAGAGCATTTTACGGGCATTTTCTCTAAGTTGTTTGAAGGCGGTCAGGCAGATCTTGTCCTTCTTGACAAAGAGGATATACTCAATAGTGGTATAGAAATCGTGGCACAACCACCGGGCAAGAAATTGCAGAGTTTGAGTCTCTTATCGGGTGGTGAGAGAGCTATGACAGCAATAGCCCTTTTGTTTGCCATATTAAAAACAAAGCCTGCGCCTTTTTGTATACTTGATGAGATTGAGGCCGCACTTGATGATGTCAATGTGTTTAGATTTGCAGACTTTCTTAAAGAGTTTACGAGAAATTCCCAATTTGTCATCATCACTCACAGAAAAGGGACTATGGAAATTGCAAACACCTTGTATGGTGTGACTATGCAGGAATATGGTGTATCGAAAATAGTATCAGTTCGACTAGAAGACGTAGCCATCTAAGGAGGCAATCATGTTAAAAAAATTATTTGGTTTTGGCAAAAAAGATAAAGACAAAGAGCCTGAAATCATTGAAGATGAAATTATTGAAGATGAGGTCGTTGAAGACGATACAGTTCAAGATGAAACTGTTCAAGATGAAACTAATAAAATTGATGAGACTGAAGACGAAGCGTTTGAAGAAGATGTCTTAAAAGAAGAAGCTTTTGAAGAAGAAGCAAGCCAAGAGTCGGATTCAGGGCCAAGTGAGAATGATACATTTGATGATTCAAATGAAAATAAAGCCCCTCAAGATGAGAGTAGGCAAGAGGTTTTAGAAGCTGTTCAGGCTCCGCCTATTGAACCTGAACCAAAGAAAAAGTCATTCTTTGGTAAGTTGATGGACGGTCTAAACAAAACGCGTAAAGGCATTACGGATCAAATTGATAACCTCCTTAACAATTATGGTGAAATTGATGAGGACCTCTTTGAGGAACTTGAAGAAATTCTTATCATGGCCGATGTGGGCATGAATACAACAATGAAAATCATCGATGAACTTCGTGATGAACTCGTGGCAAGAAAAATCAAAGATTCCAGCCTGGTTAAGGATGTGCTTCACGATGTACTAGAAGCTTTTCTGACAGAAGACTATAACTCAGAACTAAATATTGAACCATCCCCAGCCATTGTTCTTGTCATTGGTGTTAATGGTGCCGGCAAGACAACTTCTATTGGTAAAATGGCCCACAAGTTCAAATCAGAGGGTAAGTCGGTTCTTTTGGCAGCTGCAGATACATTTAGAGCCGCTGCAATTGATCAACTTAAAGTATGGGGCGAAAGAGTGGATGTCAATGTTATTGCCCATACAGAGGGGTCAGATCCGGCTGCGGTTATATATGATGGGATTCAAGCAGCCAAATCTAGAAATATAGACGTTTTGATTTGTGATACAGCTGGACGTTTGCACAACAAGAAAAATCTTATGAACGAGTTGGCAAAAATATTCAAGGTTATTGAAAGAGAACATCCGGAGGCAACAAAGGAAGTTCTCCTGGTTCTTGATGCCACAACAGGACAAAATGCCATTCAGCAGGCTAAACTTTTTAGAGAAACAGCTGCAATCACTGGTATTGTACTTACAAAGCTTGACGGCACCGCTAAGGGGGGTGTTGTACTGGCTGTGAACGACGAACTGAATATCCCTGTAAAAATGATTGGTGTTGGTGAAGGGATGGAAGACCTGCAAACATTTGATCCAAAGAGCTTTGTTAAAGCTTTGATGGACGCATAATTGCATCTATAGTCCACTTGATTGTCAAAAATATAAAAAAACTATGAAATAGCTGTTGACATGATGGTATCATGCTGTTAGAATACATCTGTAAAGCATTTGACCTTTACAACTAATCAAGCCGGATGGTGATCTAATTGATTGAAAAGAAAATGAGGCTGGGTAACTTATTTGTCTTTTATGGTGAACTCTTGACTGCCAAGCAGCAAGACATCTTAGACTTATACTGCCATAATGATCTTTCCCTTGGAGAAATTTCTGAGGATTTAGAGATTAGTCGCCAGGCCGTTTATGATACTATTCGTCGCAGTGAGAAACTGTTGGAATCATATGAAGATAAGCTCGGATTGATGGAGCGATTCCATGAAAACGAGAAGCGAATGAAGAATCTGGTTGCTGAAATTGACAAGCTAAAAGTCATTGTATTGAATGATGGCAATCGAGACGAACTCCTTCAAGAAATAGAAGAGATCAAGTCGAGGGCTGCAGCAGTAACCGAGTAGATTAGGGAGGTTGTCCAGTGGCATTATTCGAAGGCCTTGCGGATAAACTACAAGGTACATTTGCTTCGCTAAAAGGCAAGGGTAAGCTAAACGAAAAAGACGTTAAGCAAGCCATGCGTGAAGTTAAACTAGCGCTCCTTGAAGCCGATGTAAACTTTAAAATAGTTAAGAGTTTCACTAAAAAAGTAACTGAGCGTGCGGTGGGGCAAGAAGTCCTTTCAAGTCTAACACCAGCACAGCATGTCATAAAAATTGTTAATGAAGAACTGACAGCCCTAATGGGGGAGACGCAAAGTAAACTAACGTTTTCTTCAAGTGGCATGACAGTCTTTATGATGGTCGGCCTGCAAGGTGCAGGTAAAACAACAACGACTGGTAAACTAGGGGCCCTTCTTAAGAAACAGGGGAAAAGACCTCTTCTTGTGGCCTGTGACGTTTACAGACCAGCTGCTATAAAACAGCTACATGTTGTTGGTGACCAACTGGAGATTCCGGTTTTCTCAATGGGAGATAAGGTCGATCCAGAAAACATTGCAAAAGCAAGTATTGAGCATGCCAAAAAGCATGGCAATGATGTTATCATTCTTGATACTGCTGGTCGACTTCACATTGATGAAAATCTAATGGGTGAACTTGACCGAGTAAAAACAGCAGTTAAACCACAAGAAATCCTTCTTGTGCTTGATTCTATGACGGGTCAGGATGCTGTAAATGTTGCTGAAAACTTCAATGAAAAGCTTGGTCTAGATGGTCTTATCATGACAAAGCTTGATGGCGACACACGTGGTGGTGCGGCTCTATCTGTACGAGCTGTCACAGGAAAACCAATAAAATATGCGTGTATTGGTGAGAAGTTAACAGATATAGAAGAATTCCATCCAGACAGAATGGCATCAAGAATTCTTGGTATGGGTGATGTTCTAACCCTTATTGAAAAAGCGCAAGCTAATATCGATGAGGAAAAGGCGAGAGCCTTAGAGAAGAAGATCAGAAAAGCTGAGTTTGACTTAAATGATTTTCTTGATCAACTTCAACAAATGAAAAATATGGGTCCACTACAAGATCTACTCGGCATGATGCCAGGTATGAACAGTAAAGCAATGAAAAATGTGCAGGTGGATGACAAAGACATTACTAGAATCGAAGCGATTATCCAGTCTATGACTCAGGAAGAACGCCGAGATATTGGTAAAATCAACGGAAGTCGTAAAAAACGTATTGCAGCGGGAAGTGGGACGCGGGTTCAAGATGTTAACAGATTGATCAAGCAGTTCGAACAAACGCGCAAAATGATGAAACAATTCTCTGGCCTTGAGAAGAAAATGAAAAAAGGTGGAGGATTAGGCGGTCTACCGTTCTTTTAAAGCTTAGGTTTATCATCTTGTTTAAGAATGATAATCATACATTTACTATTCAAAAGAGGAGGTGCAACACATGGCAGTTAAAATCCGTATGAGAAGAATGGGTTCTAAGAAGAAGCCTTTCTATAGATTGGTAGTAGCAGACTCTCGTTCTCCAAGAGATGGTCGTTTTATCGAAGAAATCGGTTACTACAACCCAGTTTCTGAGCCTGTACAGATTAACATCAAAGACGAAAGAGCTATCAAGTGGTTAAACGATGGTGCTCAACCTACAGATACTGTAAAGGACTTGTTCAAGAAGCATGGCGTTTACGACAAGCTGAGCAAGTAAGACAGGGGAGTGTTTTTCATGGGTGAACTGGTCAAAGTCATCGCTAAGGCGTTGGTTGACAACCCTGAATCAGTTGAAGTCAGTGAAATTGAAGGCTCTCAGTCAGTCATCATTGAACTGAAAGTATCTCCTGATGACATGGGTAAGGTCATCGGTAAACAGGGTCGCATTGCTAAAGCTCTACGTACTGTCGTAAAAGCTGCAGCGACTAAAGAAAACAAAAGAGTGGTTGTTGAAATCATTCAGTAAGTTTTTCCTGAATGAATACAAGCTATTCGGAGAATGTGAGCTCGCTATGGTTAATCCACAGCGGGCTTTATTTTTCGTGAAATGTAAAGAAATGCACTAGAATAAAGGCACCCCCAAAAGCTCAAGTGAACTTGGATTTTGGGGGTGCCTTTATTCTAGTATATGGCGCGCATCGCGACATGGGCAAGCAAAGCTTGCACAGTTAATAATATAGTCTCTCAAAAAGACATAGACAAGCAAAGCTATCACTCATAAAAAAACTTTAAATACCAATAAAAAACACATCCATACAATATATTTATACAAAGTCGATCTTCCACAGGCAAAACATGACAGAATATTATATATTTAGTGCAATAAATATACTCTTTGGATAGGGGCCCCTATGTTAGAATTAAGTATTGGAATAATATATAGATAAAAGATCGAGGGGGATGTTATGAGAAGTATTCGTGCTAAAATCATGTTGTCCGTATCACTGATTGTTATACTGGCACTTGCCGTACAGGGGTTTGCTGTGAGTCAGTTTGCCAAGAGCAACCTAAGCAGTGATGCCAAGGCGGTTTTCAAAGAGAGTGCGGAAACGCTCTTGTCGGAGCTTGATGACATGGATAGAAATATTACCAATGTGGAAAAGACCTTAATGGACGGCTATGACCGAGATATTGAGCAGCTTACACAAACAGCTTATTCGATACTTGAATCATATTATGATCAAGCTCAAAGGGAGATAGAGGGCTTAAGCCAAGATCTTTCAGAAGAAGCCTATGAGCAGGCTGTTGAGGGGATAAACGCACGGTATAAAAATGAAAGTATTGAAGCCATCAGAAGACTTAAATATAAGGTTGATGGTTATTTTTGGATAGATAATGAAGACTATGTTTTACAGCTTCTTCCTACAGCTCCAGAAGGCGAAGGCAAGTACAGGGGAGACCTCCAAGATAAGAATGGACAATACATAGTTAAAGATCTTGTTGATGGCGCTGTGGAAAACGATTCCTTCTATTATGACTATTACTTTCCAAAACCCGGTTCTGATCTTGCATCAAAAAAGCGTGGTTTTGTCATGCATTTTGAGCCTTGGGCATGGGTCATCGGCACAGGAAATTATGTTGATGAGATAGAAAAGGAGTTACAACACAAGGAATATGAAGAGCGGGGTCACTACCAATCCAAACTAGAGGCTATGGACGAACAACATTTTATTTCCATATCTGATCAAAATGGCCTGGTTAAATTTAGCGATGACTTGACAAGGATCAACAAACCTCTGGACTTGATCAATCAATTGACAGAAAAAACAGTTGGTGAAGAGATTCAGAGCATCGAAGACGATTTCTATGAGTTTGCCATAGACGACAAAGATGGGAATAGGACGACATATATTGGATATGTCATGTATGATAGCTTTAAGGATCGCAGAATACTATTTGCTCGTGACGCCACGCTGGTATTTGGTCTTATTGATAAGGTCGTAAGGGCTGTAGGCATAGTTGCACTTGGTATGATTGTGATTGGTTTGATCCTAAGTTATATCGTTTCACTTTCTATCACAAAACCTATAATAAAAATGCGTCGATTCACTGAAAAAGTGGCCGGGGGGGACTTAACGGAAACCCTTCAAGTTAGAAGCAGAGATGAGCTGGGACAGCTAGGACAAGATTTAAATGCCATGGTTGGCAATTTAAAGTCTCTTGTCACGGAATCAACAGAGATGTCACAACTCGTATATGACACAACAAGTCATTTGGCTGAAATGACGAAACAAACCAGTGAGGCCATTGATCAAGTGGCTCGAGCTGTGGAGGAAATTGCTTCAGGATCGACTGAACAGGTAAGAGAAACTGAAAAGGGTGTCCATGGAGTCGGCGAGCTTGAATCCAGCGCATCACAAATTAATAGTGCTGCTGATGAGATGCAGGAAGCCATTGGTGGCATGAAATCTAAAAACCAAATGGGAATTGAATCCATGTCAGACCTTCTTGATAAGCAAAAAGAAAGTTTTACAAGTGTACAGAGCATTGAGCGTGTCATTGAAGCTTTGGCGGCACAAGTTGAATCCATAACCAGTTTTACGGATACCATCACTTCAATATCAGAGCAGACGAACTTACTCGCCCTTAATGCTTCAATTGAAGCGGCAAGAGCTGGTGAACACGGTCGAGGCTTTGCTGTGGTCGCTGATGAAATTCGAAAGCTTGCAGAGGAATCTGATGCTTCTGCAAGGGAAATACATGAATTGACATCAAAGATCAGTCAAGACACAGCAAGTGTGTCTAAAACAGTTAAGGAAGCTGAGTTGATATTCGAACAACAGAATAACTCGGTGCAATCTTCAGGGGCGCTGTTTGCCGATTTAAACAGTTCGGTGGAGCTATCCTCTTCAAAATTGACTGGCGTGGTGGATTCTTTACAAGAATTAAGCAGAGTCAAGGATGAAATGGTCAACATAGTTATGAGCATATATAAAGTTGCCGAATCCTCAGCAGCGGCTTCACAACAAGTTTCTGCATCTGTAGAGGAACAGACCGCATCAATGGAAGAAATCAGTGGCATGGCACAACAACTTAAAACGAGCGCATCATCCTTACAAGAAACCATGACAAAGTTTAAGCTATAAGAAATAAAATTTCTTTGGGTGTTTGGTGTATAAGATAAAAAAAAGAATATTTCTAGGTGGATATATAAAAACGTAAGGAGGCACAAGCATCGATGTGCCCACCTTACGTTTTTTACGCCTGCATTTCAATAAAGCAGTCAATTGTGGTATAATTCCTTGGAGTAAGAATTAGAACGAGTGGAGGATGTATATGAACGGAAAATTAGCGGTTGGTAAAATTGCAAACACTCAAGGCCTCAAGGGCCATTTGAAAATATACCCTTATACGAATGATAAGGAAGAATTTGAAGACTTTAACTACTTGATGATCGAAAAAGAAGGCGACACAAGATTTGAAGTTAAGAGTTTAAGATACCAAAAAAATATGGTCATTGTCTTATTTGAAGGCCTGACACATATTAATGAAGTGGAAAAATTCAAGAATCGTGAAGTGTATTTCATGCGCGAAGACTTAGGTGACTTTGATGAACATACATTTATGTTCTCTGAGATTGTTGGGTACCAAGTTATTGATCAAGAGAAGGGCCTTGTGGGCACAGTAAAAAATGTTCATGCCAGTGCTGCCCATGAATTGATTGTTGTTGAGAAAGAAGATGGGGAAACCTTTATGATTCCTTGCGTAAAAGCTTTCATTTTAGGATTTGATCATCCTACAAGGAAAATGAATGTAAATCTTATTGAAGGAATGATAGAATGATTTTTAAAATATTAACCTTGTTTCCTGAGATGTTTGAAAACTTCAAACAAGCAAGTATTATAGGTCGTGCCGTACGGGAAAACAAAATAGACATTGAAACGGTTTATATTAGAGACTATGCCAATAACAAACACAATCGTGTGGATGACTATCCATACGGGGGCGGTGCGGGGATGGTTATGCAGCCCATGCCTCTGAAAGGTGCTTTAGAAGCTTCTGGTTGGACAAAAGGCAAGCGGGTTATTTATATGTCGCCCAAGGGCAAACCGCTTACCCAGGCTCTGTGCGATGAACTTTCTAGGGATGAAGAACTCTATATTGTTTGCGGTCACTATGAAGGCATAGATCAGCGGTTCATAGACCATTATGTGACTGAAGAGATTTCTATTGGGGACTACGTTTTGACAGGCGGTGAAATACCGGCTATGGTTCTGGTGGATTCTGTTGCCCGTCTCTTGCCTGGGGTTTTAGGCAAACAAGACTCCTATGAAGATGAAAGTCATATGGGCGGACTTTTGGAGTATCCGCAGTATACCAGACCAGCAGACTTTGAAGGTGACAAGGTCCCTGATATATTGCTTTCTGGTCACCATGCAAATATTGAAAAATGGCGACTGGAGGAGTCTGTTCTTGTAACCATGCAACGACGCCCAGATATGATTGAAGCGCTTTTGTCTTCATCAGATACAGATCCTGAAATCATAAAAGTTATTCATAAAATAAAGAATGAAAATTAGTCTTGTACACCCATCCTATGTGTGCTATAATACTAACGTTGTATTACGGACGGTCCACTGACGGTACCTAAGTCAAGAACGTCTATGAAGAAGGGAGGCAAATCTCATGAATATGAACATTATTAAAGAACTTGAAAAGGAACAAATGAAGTCAGAGATCGTTAACTTCGCAGTTGGCGATACAGTGGCTGTTTCTCTAAAAGTTAAAGAAGGTAAGAGAGAGCGTATCCAGATTTTCGAAGGCGTTGTTCTTAAAAGACAAGGCGGCGGACTTGGTGAAACTTTCACAGTAAGAAAGATTTCTTACGGCGTTGGCGTAGAAAAAACTCTACCACTTCACTCACCTAAGATCGAAAAGATCGAAGTTAAGAGAAGAGGTAAAGTACGTCGTGCTAAGCTTAACTACCTACGTGATAGAGTGGGTAAGCGTGCAAAAGTTAAAGAAAGAATCTAAGCTATTGCATTATAGAAAAGACTGTACCTATGTACAGTCTTTTTTTAATGGTAGACTTTAGCTTTAATATATACACTGAAAGTAATGTATTGTAAAATATCCTTATGAGGTGAAAATTATGCATATAAATTGGTATCCGGGTCATATGAAGAAAACAAAGGACCTGATAAAAGCAAATTTAAAATTAGTTGATGTGGTTGTCGAACTACTGGATGCACGAATTCCATGCAGCAGTCGAAACCCACAATTTGATGAACTGGTTGGACAAAAGCCACGTGTTGTGGCCCTCAACAAGTTCGATTTAGCTGATCCTGTTGTAACAAAGGCATGGATTGAAGACTATAAGAAAAAAGGCATCACAGCCATTCCGGTCAATGCACTAACAGGTGCGGGCATGAAGGATTTGCTTTCAGCTGTTAAAGAAACGGGTGGTGCCAGAGTCAATAAGCGTGTTGCTAAAGGGGCAGACATGTCTAGTGTACGTGTTATGATAGTGGGTATTCCCAATGTTGGAAAATCCTCTTTGATTAACAATCTGGTTGGTAAAAAAAGTGCAAAAACAGGAAATAAGCCTGGTGTTACAAAGGGAAAACAGTGGATCCGAGTGCGTTCAGATATAGATCTGTTTGACACACCGGGTATACTGTGGCCTAAAATCGAAGATGAAAAAGTAGGTATGAACTTGGCCTATACAGGTGCTATTAAAGATGAGATCCTTCATATTGATGACGTGGCCTTTCATCTGCTTGCCGTCCTTATAAAGAAGTATCCTGATCTTCTTAAGGCGCGTTATAAGTTTGAAGAACTTGGTCAGGAAACGCTGGAAATCATGGACGCAATCGGTCGTAAAAGAGGTTGTATCAAACGCGGCAATGAAATTGATTATGACAAGGTGGCACGACTTATTCTTGATGAATACAGAAAAGGAACCATTGGTCGAATCACTTTGGAACACCCTTCAGAACAGGTTATGGCGGAGGATGTCTAATGATATCGGAAATGTCAGCAAATGCTGTAAAAAAGTATATTTCAGAACTGGATATTGATGAGCAGAGTATGCTCATCGAGGAACTTAAGGCCGACAATAGAAAAACAGTGAATCAGATGGCTGTAAGAATTGAAAAGGCCATCCAGAAAAAAGAAGAGGAGCTTCAAAGGCTAAAGATCATGCAATCCTTTGAAAATGAGGCCTTAAAAAGTGGGTATAAGTTTATTGCAGGTATAGATGAGGCTGGAAGAGGACCTTTGATGGGACCTGTGGTTGCATCAGCAGTAATTTTGCCTGAAAACTGTATCATCGAAGGTCTTGATGATTCAAAAAAGCTTTCTGAAGAAAAAAGAGAATACTTATTTGATGTGATTAAGGAAAAGGCTATTGCTATTGGTGTGGGCATGTCCAGCCATGAAGAGATCGATGAAATTAATATTCTACAAGCAACCAAATTGGCTATGAAGCGTGCTATTGAAGACATGGACGCGTCACCAGACTATCTGTTAATCGATGCGGTGGAACTGACCGATATAACAATTGAGCAGATGTCTTTAATAAAAGGTGATTCACGTAGTCTGAGCATAGCGGCAGCATCTGTTATTGCCAAAGTAACCAGGGATCGTCTTGTATCGAAGTACGCTAGCAAGTACCCGGGATACGGGTTTGAAAAGCACAAGGGATATGGAACAAGTGCGCATTATGAAGCCATTAAGACGCTTGGCATTTCTCCTGTGCACAGGCGGAGTTTTCTAAAAAATATTCTGTAGTGGGTGATTTTCATGAGAGTCACAAATCAACAGATTCTAAATCAAATGTCCAGTGACTTAAAAAAATTAGATTCAAAATCACAAATGCAATTTGAAAAAGGTGATGTCTTTAAGGCTGTTATTCGAGAAGTTATGAGTGATAGCCTTCTTTTAGAGCTTAAATCTGGGGTCTTGTTACGATCGAACCTGCCTCAAGGTGGAGCCTTTGCTCAAGGATCAGAGCAAAGTTTTGAAGTTTTAGAAAGTGGCAAACAACTTCTTGTCAGGCCTTACACAGGTGAGCCGGATGCAAATCTGGAAAAGACCCTTCAAGACCTCTTTAAGGGGACGGGTGAAAAGGTGACCCCTGAGAGACTGAGTGCGGCTAAGGCCCTTCAAAGTTTTGGCCAACCCATTAGTCGGCAAGCTGTAAACGATTTGCTGACAGCCTCAAAACAAGTGGATACTTTAAAGGGATTGGTCGAGTCCAACTTACTCAAGTTGAGTGATATACCGCCTAAGTCACCGATTAAGCAGATACTGGTGTCCTTTTATTCCAAGAGCACAGAGCCTCAACCAGAGAATGAAGCAGCCCTAGTGCGTTTGCTTAGTGGATCTGAAAAGTATCTTAGCCAGGGGGAGAAGACTTTTTTGATATCAGAAAATTCAGATAATGAAATGAGCCTTACATCAAAAAGCGGTTTGAATGGGGATCAACTTATAGAAACAAGTGACAAGAAAAATGCCTTGGTCTCAGAATCTGCTCTTAAAAACTCAGAGTTAGATGAGAGTTTATCAAAGAATGGAAACAGTGCTCAAGCCCAGGCAAAAGAGGCCACAGCTAAAAATTTGTTAGACCTTCTTAAAAATGTGGACTTTCAAAAGTTGGCCTTCCATAAGAGCAATCAAATGAATAGTTCCATTCAAAATTTGGCGATGTTGGACAAGCTCATCTTTGGAAAAGACACAGTGGCTCAACAAGTTGAGAGTCTTGTGAACATTCTTAAGGAAACACCTGAAAAAGTGCCTCAGAGCATATTGAACATGTTAAGCGATTTACAAGGTCTTGGTCTCAATGACGAAGATGAAACGGAGGAGGCCCTTAGAAACATCATTCGGTCTTTGGATGCTTCAGAAGGCAAAAATGATAAAGGTCTCAATCAGGTTAAATCGCAACTCACAAACATTCAGCAATCTATTGACTATATGAAGGGAATCAATGATAATTTATCTTACTTTCAGCTCCCTATACAGGTGGACAATGAATTAAGAAGTGTGGACTTTTTTGTTAAAAAGAAAAAATCTTCCAAGAAAACAGGGGAGGAAACAATCATCTTTATTTCCCTAGACACACATACCCTAAATACAGTCCAGGTTCTGCTTGAATACAAGAATGAGAATGTTAAGATCCAGTTTCGTCTGTCTGACCAAGAGGTTCTAGAGAAAATGGAAATGGGACAGGCTGTGCTTGAAGAACAGTTGAATTCACAAACAGATGTGACCTATTCTATTAAATTTAGGCTCAAGGAAAGTGCCTTGTCCAATTTAGATATTGCTGAGGAACTTTCTTTGACAAGTGCCGGAAACATAGATATGAAGGTGTAACTATGGCAAAGAAAAGAAACGATGGGCTGCAGGATAAAGTAGATTCTAATGAACAAGCGAATCAACGAAAAGTCGCAACGGCACTAAAGTATAATAGAGGTGTCGACGATGTTCCTAAGCTGGTTGCCAAAGGCTTGGGACTTGTTGCTGAAAATATTGTTAAGACCGGGGAAGAACACGATATTCCAGTCTATAAGGATGAGAGGTTGTCTAAACAGCTTTACAATCTGGCACTGGGTGAAGAAATACCACCTGAACTTTATGAAATCGTTGCAGAAGTCTTGGTCTTTATAGCTAAAATGGATAATAAGGTATAGGCCATGGATAGACAGAAATCAGGAAAACACGGTGAAAATATTGCATGTGAGCATCTGACAAGGCATGGTCTAGAAATTGTGGAAACCAATTACTACACAAGATATGGCGAGATCGACATTGTGGCTAAAACAGACAAAACCTATCATTTTGTGGAGGTCAAAACTAGACTGAATCATAATTACGGAAGGGCGGCTGAGAGTTTAAGCCCTAGAAAATTAAAGCATTTTATGAAAACAGTTCAGTCCTATGTTAAGAGGAAAAAGATACTTAAATATGATATTTCCATAGATTTTATTGCAATAGACATATTAAATGATGGTACAATTGAGTTTGAGTGGATGAAGAACATCACAATATAATATAAGCGGGGGATATAATGTATAAGAACGAAATGCAACCAGTCATTATTCAAGCTGCTGTTGCTGCAGCGATGATATTTTTTGGAATAACAGTGATGACCAATCCGATTATGATGGGGATTATTGTTGTTTTTGCACTGCTGCTTCTAAAAGATGCTTATGAAATGTATAAGGCAGAGTATGTAATAGGAAAAAAAGGGCTTGAATATCATGTAGGTGATAAAATTAAGTGGGAAATGCCATGGATCTCAGTGGATATGATTACAAGAACGAAAAAAAATCCCAGATGGGTTGTCGTATCCGATGGTACAGAGTTTAAGATGCTAAAGCATACCATCACTAATTTTGAGGCTTTTATCAATCAAGTTGTTATTCATAGCGCAAACAATAAAGAGTTGAAAATTCATGAGACCATTAATCAGTATCTGGCTGAACCTCTTGAACTTGATGATATGGGACGCATAAAAAAGAAGTCACGTCAAAAGCTAATGAATGGTCCAGGAGAATCGGATATAGAAAACACTTAGTGCAAGTAAAAAAATGATGCTCCAAATTTAAGGGATCCAGTAAAAAAAGACCAGGCGGTTATAAAGCCTGGTCTTTTTTTACTGTCATTTCACCCTCATACATGGTTTTGTTCTTAATGGAGAAGACATGCATATAAAAATAATACCAAATATTTACAATTAATCATGTTATATGTATAATACTGGAAGGAGGTGTTTTATGTACTCGATAATAAATTCAGCTGTGGTTTATGGAATAGATGGTCTACATGTGGAAATTGAAGTGAATATATCTAAGGGGTTGCCAGCCTATCAAATTGTCGGTCTGCCTGATAAGACAATTCGAGAGTCAAAGGAGAGGGTCCGTAGTGCCCTGGAATCAATAGGACTTAGATTTCCTGCTAAACGAATAACTCTCAACTTGATTCCTGCAGAAATTCCCAAAGACGGAAGTCAACTGGACCTGCCTATGGCTATAGGGATATTGTCCGCCTTAGGTGAGGTCGAAAATAACCAGCTGGTCAATACAGCTTTCTTCGGTGAAATGACCTTAGACGGGCGCCTCTTGCCTGTGCCGGGCATTCTATCAATGATCAGTGCTGTGGCTAAACAAGGGATAAAAAATGTTGTCGTGCCTCAGGGGCTTGAAAATGAAGCCTGTCTGGTAGAGGGCGTTAAGTGTTTTGGTGCTAAGACTCTTCAAGAAGTGCTTGAGTTGTTAAAAGATAAAAAATCGGATAAAAAGTATAAAATTCATTATATTAATACCATAAAAGAAGTCGAGAGAATGCATGCAAAGTCGCAGGCTGAAGCAAGGGTCGATTATAAAGATGTTAAGGGACAGGAAATGGCAAAACGGGCCTTGATGATTTCAGCCGCAGGCTTTCACAATATATTACTTTCAGGGCCACCAGGCTCAGGGAAATCCATGATGCTGTCAGCGTTTGAGAGTATTTTACCTGAATTGACTCAAAGTGAAGCTGTGGAAGTTAGGAAAATACAGAATTTAAAAGACCAATGCTCCACTAAATTTTTATCACTTAAACGGCCTTTTAGAAAACCCCACCATCAAATTACAACCGTGGCCATGATAGGTGGTGGTGTTAAGCCACAACCAGGAGAGTTGACCATGGCCCATAGAGGTGTTTTGTTTTTAGATGAGTTGCCAGAGTTTAGACGGGAAACTATTGAAGCCCTCCGTCAACCCCTAGAGGATCACAGGGTCAATCTATCTAGGCTTCATACCAGGGTGAGTATGCCTGCCAAAGTTTTGTTGGCAGCAACTATGAACCCATGCAAGTGTGGATTTTCTAACAGTATGGATAAGATGTGTATATGCAGTGACAGAGAGATTAGAAGCTATCTTGGCAAACTCTCAGGCCCTATGATTGATAGAATTGACTTGCTGGTTGAAGTCCAAAGAACAGATATGGATGCAGTCGGTGATCATGTGATGTCTTCCCAAACCATGTTTGAAAGGGTTCAAAGGGCTGTTCAGATCCAGATGAAGCGCTTTGAAAATGAGGATATCCAGTTCAATTCCGAAATGGTTGGCAGACATATTATGTCATACTGTCCCATGAAAGATGAGGCTATGAGCATGCTAAAAGCAAGTGTTAAGTCATTCAAGTTTAGCAAGAGAGTGGAGCATAAGATCATCAGGATAGCGCGGACCATTGCAGATTTAGATGATGAGACCAACATTGGTGTGGGGCATATTGCTGAAGCTGTTCAGTATAGATTGGCTGAAAATAGGATGAGGGGTGCTCATTTATGATTGAAGCAGTATATTGGTTGTCGCAAGTAGAAGGTATAGGTCCTAGAAAAATTAAAGAATTGGCCCCCGCTCAGTCTCATATTAGAAAACTATGGGTGGCATCACTTATTGCCATGCAAGAAGATTTTAATATATCAGCAAAACTGGCTCGGTTAATGATAAACAGTCGTTGCAAGGACAAAATAGAAGCAGAGCTAAATAGGATTCGCGAAAAAGGCATCCATATGCTCACCTACTTAGATGAGACATACCCTGATCAATTAAAATCAATTTATGATCCGCCACCCATCCTCTATATGCTTGGAAACATAGACTTGCTTTTTCAGCCATGGGACCATTATGTGGCAGTGATAGGAACAAGGAATCCATCACCTTACGGCTGTAAAATGACAAAGAAAATTGCCGGGGACTTGGCAAAAAACAGTGTTGTAATAGTCAGTGGCTTGGCCAAGGGAATTGATGGCGCAGCCCATCAAGAAGCTCTTTTAGCAGGCGGAAAAACCATTGCTGTTTTGGGGTGTGGCTGTGATACTATCTACCCCAAGGTTCATACCAAACTTTACAATGACATTTTAAACAGCGGCGGGTTAATTGTATCGGAACTTGTGCCAGGCACAAAACCTCTGAAGCACCATTTTCCAAAGCGCAACCGTATTATCAGTGGTTTGAGTACGGCTGTGGTTGTTATGGAAGCGGGAGAGAGGAGCGGGTCGCTTATTACAGCAAGAAAAGCATCGGATCAAGGGCGACTTGTTATGGCCTTGCCAGGGAATGTAACCAATCCTGTGGCAAGGGGAACTTTACAAGCCATACGTGAGGGTGCCGTTCCCATCGGTGATGTTCAGGATATTCTAAACGAGCTTAACATACAGTTAAAATCATCAAACTTAGAAGGGGACCTGGTCAAAACGACTTTAGAAAAATCTCTTGCTATGGTTGAACCAGCAACAGCAGATCAAATTTCCTCTTTACTTGATGAGGATGTTTATGATATTATGATGCAGCTGACTTTGCTAGAAGTGAAAGGTAGAGTCAAAAGACTACCGGGTGGATTATATGTTTGTGCATAAAATCATAATCTGTGGTAGTATGTATTGATTGTTAATTTGTTATGATATAGTTATGAGAAAATTTCATCAAATTCATGAATTCATGAAATCTTTACTTTATTTTTTCTTGATTTATGTTTATAATTATTCAATGTGACGCCTGGTGAGCAAATATGGGCGTCGCTTTTCATGTTGGCGTTAAAAGATTTTAGGTGTTTAGCGCGTAACGGAAATGGGCATCCTAGTGGATAAATCGAAATATAATGTGCGAATATTATTAATTTTGCAAAATATTTTGAATTATTCAAACATTTCTGTTATAATACTCAATGTTTAAAATTTATGCCGGAGGTGCATATGTCAAAATATCTGGTCATTGTAGAATCGCCGGCAAAGGCTAAGATAATTGAGAAGTTTCTTGGACGCAATTATAAGGTTAAGGCTTCCATTGGTCACGTCAGAGATTTGCCGAAAAGTAAAATGGGGATTGAAATCGAAAATGATTTCGAACCCGCATATATAACAATTCGAGGAAAGGGTCCGGTTATTAAGGAACTAAGAACAGCTGCCAAAAAGGCTGATAAAATTTTTCTTGCTACCGATCCCGATCGCGAAGGTGAAGCAATCGCATGGCATTTAGCGTTTCTTCTTAAAATTGATCCTGAAGAAGCTTGCCGTGTATCTTTCCATGAGATCACAAAAGATGCAATTAAGTCTGCAATAAAAACACCGAGAAAAATCGATCTAAATCTTGTTGATGCACAGCAGGCTAGACGAATTCTTGATAGACTTGTAGGTTATGGCATCAGTCCTCTTTTATGGAGAAAGATACGTAAAGGCTTAAGTGCTGGACGTGTACAATCAGTTGCTACAAAAATGATTTGCGATAAAGAAGCTATAATCAAGGCCTTTGTGCCGGAAGAATACTGGGAAATAAATACCAAGCTGACGAACGCATCACGAAAAACTTTTGATGCTCAGTTTAAAGGTAAAAATGGCAGTAAGTTGCCTGTCAGGAATAAAGAAGAATCTGATAAGATTCTCTCGGATCTTGACAAGAACGATTATGTGATTAGCAAGATCAATAAAAAAGTAAAAACAAGATCACCTCAACCTTGCTTTACTACGAGTTCGCTTCAGCAGGAAGCATCAAGTCGCTTTGGGTTTTCTACCAAAAAAACGATGATGATTGCTCAGCAGCTTTATGAGGGGATTAATGTCAAAGGCACTGGCACTGTGGGTCTGATCACATATATGAGAACGGACTCCACGCGTATTTCAGATGAAGCCCGTGACCAAAGAAAATCATTCATTGAAGAGAATTTTTCTACAGATTACCTGAGCACAACTGAACGTAAAAAGACAAATAAGAAGTCGTCTCAGGATGCCCATGAAGCGATTAGACCGACGTCTATCCTTCGTGTGCCAGATGAAATCTTAGAATCTCTTTCTAAAGATCAACATAAGCTCTACAAACTGATTTGGGAACGTTTTGTTGCCCATGGGATGTCGAACGCACAGTTCGATTCTGTGAGCGTAGAGCTGAAAAATGGAGAGTATGATTTTAAATCCAACGGAACCCAGTTAAAATTTGATGGTTTCCTTAAGGTGTACACTTACACAAGTGTTAAAGAAAATGTTCTACCTGATCTTGAAATCGGAGAAGTCTGCAAGGCTAAGAAAGTTGAGCCGACGCAGCATTTCACACAACCGCCTGCTCGATACACAGAAGCTTCCCTTGTAAAAGAGATGGAAGAAAAAGGGATTGGACGTCCGAGTACGTACGCTCCAACCATTTCAACCATTCTAAGTAGGGGCTATGTAGAACGGGAGAAGAAAGCTTTAAAACCAACTGAGCTCGGCGAACTCATCAACGAGATCATGGAAAGCTATTTCTCTGATATAGTAAATGTTAGCTTCACCGCAGATCGGGAGGAAGAGTTTGACTCCGTAGAAAACGGTGAAACTGAGTGGAAAGATGTCATTCGTCATTTCTATGGTCCTTTTTCAAAGCTTTTAAGTCACGCTGAAGAAGATATTGAGAAAGTAGACCTAACTGAAGAGACTGATATAGACTGTGAAAAGTGCGGTCACAAGATGGTTATAAAATATGGTCGTTTTGGTAAATTTATGGCTTGCTCTAATTATCCTGAATGTAAGAATACGAAGCCAATCTTAAAAGAAATTGGTGTTAAGTGTCCTCATTGTAAGGATGGTGAAGTCGTAGAACGTAAAACGAAAAAGTTTAGAACTTTCTATGGCTGTAACACATTCCCAGATTGTCGATTTGTCTCATGGGACAAACCAACAGGGGAATCATGTCCAGAGTGTGGAGAATTCCTAGTGGAAAAGAAAACAAAGAAAGAACATAGTATTAAATGTTCAAGCAAGACATGTAAATATAAAAGACCAGTTGAAGAACAACAAGATGGTCAGTGAGTTGAGTGAGATTTTAGGAGGACGAAATGCCGAATACATTATTAGAAAAAACAAGAAGACTGAATAGAATACTACAACAAACAGGTCAATCACCAGTAGCATTCTCTGATTTATGCGAGATTTTAAAAGAAATCCTTGAAGCCAATGTTTATGTTTCAAGCAAAAGAGGCAAGGTTTTAGGTGTGTCATTATTTGATCATGCTGACAGCCCTTTGATTGTTGAAGAAGCAACTGGTATCGAGTTTTTCCCAGAAGCTTATAATCTTGAACTTTTGAAGATTATTGAAACGAAGTACAATATCACGGAAGACAACTTGCTTGAAATTTTCAAAAACGATATTGACAGCTATTCAAAGATTGTTACGATTGTGCCTATCCTTGGCAACGGTCAAAGACTGGGTACTCTTGTAATTGCAAGAAAAGAAGGTCCATTTAACGATGAGGATCTTGTTCTGGCTGAATATGCTGCAACAGTTGTGGGAATGGAAATTATCCGTGCAAAGAGTGAAGAGTTCGAAGAAGAAGCTCGTAAGAAGGCTGTTGTTCAAATGGCAATCGGCACACTTTCATTTTCAGAACTTGAAGCGATTGAACATATTTTTAATGAGCTAGATGGTAATGAAGGTCTACTGGTTGCTAGTAAAATTGCAGATAGAGTGGGCATTACACGTTCTGTTATTGTAAATGCACTTCGTAAATTTGAAAGTGCTGGTGTTATCGAATCTCGTTCTTTAGGTATGAAGGGAACTTACATCAGAATTCTTAATGACAAACTTGTTGAAGAACTTGATAAGCTAAAAAAATAATACTTGAGCCCAGCCTTGCGCTGGGCTTTTTTTATTTTCAGCGTTTTTAACTTGTGCATTTGCAAAATTACAGATCCATGCCCTTGCTATAGCCTGTATAGAATTATTGATTCTTAAATATCTATATAGGATATTTAAGAAGGGTCTTGAATGGAATTTTGCAAGTCGCTCAATTTGTAAGCATATATAAAATTAACTAATAAATGAATTGTCGTTAAATTGAGAATTTTATGTAAAAATGCGGGAATTTTATCGTTAAAATGTCAATAGGTAAAGTGGAAAAAGTGACCTAAATGGCATAAGAAAGGACGATTGTCACTTTGCTTGGAAAATCTCATGAAATTCCCATGTTTCCATTAATTCTATGATATAATTGTAGAGAAATGCGCAAGTTATGTGCATGTGAAAGTGACAAAATACTTATGAACTTAGAATGCGAAGAAACCTTTCTTTGGATCATGAGGAATATGGGCTAAAGATATTTTTATAATTTGCCGATAATGATGGAAAGACTGAATTGGAGGCGGAACTATGTTATCTAAATCTTTTCAAAGAATAGATATGTTTAAGAAGACAATGGATGCTTCATGGATGAAAAATGAAGCCATTTCTCATAATTTATCCAATGTGAACACGCCAGGATATAAAAGACAGACAGTGAACTTTGAGAGCATACTGTCTGATTACTTACAAGTGGGTCCCCAAACGCATATGAATTTAACACATGAAAAGCATATGACTGTCAATGGACCACAAGGCTTGACACCGAGAATTGAGACGGTAACAGATACAAGTTATAGAACCGATCAAAATAATGTCAATGTCGATATAGAAATGTCGGAGCTTGCAAAAAATCAAATTAAGTACAATGCACTCACTGACCAAGTCAATGCACAAATTTCTCGACTTAAAACAGTTATAAAGGGTATTAGATAGGGGGCTTAAGGTATGAGTTTCTTTAATTCTATAAATATAAGTTCTACAGGTCTTACAGCAGAAAGACTTCGTATGGACGTCATATCAGAAAATATTGCCAATGCCAACACAACTCGAACAAGCGCTGGAACACCGTATAGACGGAAAGTACCTGTTTACCGTACTTTGGAATCTGAAGATTTCAGTGATGTTTTGGCAAAAGCAAAAGGGGACAATCCAATAGGCAACGGTGTGGAAGTAATAGGTATTCGTGAAGATCTGTCTGACTTCAAAAGGGAGTATAACCCTGGTCATCCAGATGCGGATTCAGAAGGCTACGTTCTTCTGCCTAATGTTGAAATCGTCACAGAAATGATCAATCTAATATCAGCATCAAGGGCCTATGAGGCCAACACGACGGCGTTAAACAGCACCAAGTCTATGGCTATGAAAGCCTTAGAAATAGGCAAATAAATCGACAGTAAAAGTTTTATAGGGGGGCTAACTCTTGAAAATAGATCCTAAGGTATTGAGTTCCATTCAACAAAATACTCTTGGAGCGTCTCGAACCACAGAAAATTCATCAGTTGATTTTAAAAATATTTTGATGGATGCTCTTGAAAATGTGAATTCTTCCGAGAAAACATCTCAGGCAATAGATCAGAAACTCGCCCTTGGTGATGTGGAAAATTTACATGAACTGAGGATTGAAGCTATGAAAGCGGAATTAACATTAAACACGGCAATTGAGGTTAGAAACAAAATTATGGAAGCGTACAAGGAAATTATGCGTTTACAGTTCTAATGACCTCTGCATACAACACAAATCACTGAAGGGGATTCTAGGTCTACGTGGTCTAGAGCAATCATAGCTTTAAGAGGTGCAAAATGGGTGAATTTTTACAGAGAATAAGAACTCAAATAAGCGAGTTCCTAGATAGCCTTGATAGAAGGCAGAAGATATTGTATTTTGGCGGTGGCAGCGCATTGATTTTGATCATTGCGATAGCCATTGTTTTATTGACGCGAACTGAATATGTTCCTCTTGCAACAAATCTATCTCTTGAAGAAGCTGCAAATATAACGACGAATCTGACTGAACTGGGAATATCTCATCGCGACGAGGATAACACAACCACGATTTTAGTGCCCAAGGAAGACTTGAGTCGTGCAAAAATGCAGTTGACACTAAATGGGTCTTTAACAGCCAAGGATTTTAACTGGACGCAGGCCTTTAGCAATACATCTCTTACATACACATCTGAGGATAAGGACAAAATGTACGAGCTTGCGCAGGAAACAGCTCTTGCCGAGACCATAGAGACGATAGATGCGGTTGAAAGAGCCAAGGTTAATTTGACTGTTCCGAGTGATAGTGCTTTCTTGTTGAATGATTCAACGGAGTCAAGAGCATCTGTCACTTTACTTGTGAAGGGTGGAAACACACTAAATCAACAGCAAGTTAATGGCATTGTCATGATACTTGTGAACTCGGTAAAGGGCCTTGATGCAAGCAACGTGTCCGTGGTTGATAACACGGGGAAAGTTCTAAATCAAGTGGCGGAATCTGAAGGTCAGGTTTTGGCGAATAGTCAGCAAGAACTTCAACTGGAAGTCCAGGAAAAACTGGAGAAGGATTTGGAGTCGTTTCTCGCGACTATATTTGGGCCAGAAGGCGTTCGTGTCATGGCATCAGTGACCCTGGATTTTGATAGTCAGGTCACAAGTTCTACAGTTTACTCTGTTCCGATTGAAGGTGAAACAACAGGTCTTGTTCGGAGTATGACAGAGATTCAAGAAAGCACACTGAATGCTGGCACATCAGGTGTTCCGGGTACGGACTCCAATTCAGAAGCAACCAACTACAATGAAATCACTGGTGATGGCACCCAGTATAAAAAAGCGTCCAAAACCATAAATTATGAGATGAATGAAACTTTGACCACTGTTGAAAAAGCAAGGGGTCAGATTGAAGATATTACTGTCAGCGTCATTATTAATGAAACCAATTTGGTGGATCAAACTTTGACGGAGGAACAGAAACAAGAAATAACAGATTTGGTATCTGCAGCTGCAGGTCTAGATACGAGAGTGGTTCGGGTGTCTGCTCAGACCTTTAACGTCATCGAGGATCCCTTTGCAGACGAAATGGCCACATCAGGTGTGCCGATTTGGATATTTGCTGTTATTGGTCTTGTTGTGGTTGGAGCCATTGCGGGCGCTGTTCTGTTTATGCGTCGTAAGGCCAAAACTGAAGAAGAAGAGCGCATTATGCGTGAACTTGAAGAACAACGTGAAATTGAAGAAATCAAGTTGGAACAGTCGGATCAATCAAGTCCTAAGTTCCAAATCGAAAAGTTTATTGAATCCAATCCAGAAGTCGTGGCCCAATTGCTACGCGCATGGTTAAATGATGATTAGGGGAGTTTTGTTCTATGGCTAGAAAAAAAGGCGAATTAAGTGGCAGACAAAAAGCGGCCGTTCTTCTAATTTCATTGGGACCTGAAAAATCAGCACAACTTTTTTCGCACCTTCAAGATGATGAAATAGAAGAACTGACACTTGAAATAGCAAACATGAGAAAAGTTGATCCGGAGGAAAAAGAAGGCATTTTAGAAGAGTTTTATCAGGTGTGCCTTGCTCAGGAATTTGTCTCAGAAGGTGGTATTGGATACGCCAAAGAAGTGCTTGAAAAAGCAATGGGCTCCCAGAAGGCGCTTGAGATCATCAACAAGTTGACAGCGTCTCTACAGGTGCGACCATTTGATTTTGTTAGAAAAGCAGATGCTGGACAACTGCTAAACTTTATACAAAACGAACATCCTCAAACACTGGCGCTTATTCTATCATATCTGAACCCAGGCCAGGCCTCATCCATACTAGCGGCCTTGCCTCAAGATAAACAAGCTGATGTTGCTCAAAGGATTGCCCTTATGGAGTCGACATCGCCTGAAGTTATCAAAGAGGTTGAACTTGTTCTTGAGCGTAAACTGTCATCAATGGTGACACAGGACTACGCTGCTACAGGTGGTATTCAGGCCATTGTTGATATTCTTAACTCTGTTGATAGAGGGACAGAAAAATTCATTATGGAAACGCTGGAAATTCAAAATGCAGATCTTGCAGAAGAAATCAGAAAGCGTATGTTCGTATTCGAAGATATCATTAATCTTGACAGTGTATCTATTCAGAGATTCATTCGTGAAATTGATAATAATGACCTTTCTGTCGCGTGTAAGGGCGCAACAGAAGAAGTGCGTGATGTTATATTCTCTAATATGTCAAAACGTATGGCTGAAATGCTTAAGGAAGACATGGAGTTCATGGGTCCTGTTCGCCTGCGTGATGTTGAAGAAGCGCAACAGAAAATTGTTAATGTTATCCGTAAGCTAGAAGAAGCTGGTGAAATCATAATCGCACGTGGCGGAGGAGATGAGATCATTGTCTAAAATCGTAAAACGTGCCCAAGTTATTCTGGATGAGAAAAAATTTAGACTTACACCAGAAATAGCACCGGAGATACCGGAAGAGATAGAAGAAGAAATCGAAGATGGCGCTGGGGAGATAAAGTCCGCAGCGCCTTCTATGAGTGAAGAAGACCTGCAGGCCATGGTTGACGAAGCTGTTGAAGAAGCCAGAACCTTGACACACAAGGCCAAATCAGAAGCCGATCAAATTATAGAAGAGGCCTATGAGCAAGTCAAAGGCATATATGAAAAGTCCCATCAAGAAGGTTTTGACGATGGTTATAAAGCTGGATTTGAGGAGGGACGAGCACAATCAGAGACGCTGATACAAGAAGCTCTTAACATCAAAGACACAGCTGTGGCTCAATACAAAAGCATGTTAGACAATTTGGAGCCGGAAATGATCGAAATTGTCATAATGACTGTTGAAAAAATCCTCAACAAGAGAATAGAAGAGGATGGTGCTGTGATTGAAGGTCTTATCAAGAGTGCCCTCAAAAAATGTGCATACACGGATGATCTTGTACTCAGAGTGTCTTCAGAAGACTATAGTTATGCACTGGGAATAAGAGATAGAATTCTCTCCCTTGCAGAGAGTGTTGATAGCATTGAAGTGAAAGAGGATAAGTCTTTAAGCCCAGGTAGTTGTGTTATTGACACATCGGCTGGAAGTGTAGACAGCAGTATTGCTACGCAGTTTGAACAAGTTCGTGCCACTTTTGAATCTTTGATAGGTAGTGAGTGATACTGATGAATAATATTGATTTGTCAAAATATAAGAATGCACTGGAACATCTAAACTTAATTAAGTATAGCGGTCGGGTTTCAAAAGTTGTTGGTTTAACAATTGAATCAGAAGGGCCTGCTGTTGAACTTGGAGAAGTCTGCGATATATTTCCGCTTAAAAGTGACGTGCCAATTAAAGCGGAAGTTGTTGGGTTTCGAGGGGAAACTGTATTTTTAATGCCCCTTGGAGAAATGTCAGGCATTGGACCAGGCAGTAAGGTTGTTGCCACAGGGCATGAACTTCACGTGGACGTGGGAGACAATCTCCTTGGAAGAGTGCTTGATGGTCTTGGCCACCCCATAGATGGAAAACCAAAACCCATCACCAATAAAAAGTATTCTGCGGACAATGATCCGCCCAATCCCCTTATGCGAGATAGAATTAAAGAGCCACTGCCCCTTGGAGTTAAAGCCATTGACGGACTTATTACATGTGGCAGAGGTCAACGTATTGGTATTTTTGCAGGATCGGGTGTGGGCAAGAGTACCCTAATGGGCATGATTGCAAAAAACACCACGGCAGATGTCAATGTTATTGCCCTCATCGGAGAGCGTGGTCGTGAGGTTCGTGAGTTTATTGAAAACGAACTTGGTGAAGAAGGTTTAAAAAAATCAGTCCTTATTATAGCCACTTCCGATAAACCGGCCCTGGTACGTGTTAAGGGAGCTATGTTGGCAACATCTATAGCGGAGTACTTTAGGGATCAAGGTAAAAACGTCGTACTCATGATGGACTCCTTAACAAGATTCTCCATGGCGCAAAGAGAAATTGGTCTTGCTGTTGGAGAACCACCTGTAACCAGGGGCTATACACCATCTGTTTTTGCTGTTTTACCAAGGCTCTTGGAAAGGGCGGGAAACTCTGAAAAAGGGTCCATCACCGGACTTTATACAGTTCTAGTGGATGGGGATGATTTCAATGAACCTATTTCAGATGCCGTGAGAGGTATTCTTGACGGTCACATACTCTTATCAAGACGCTTGGCACATTTAGGCCATTATCCTGCAATAGATATTCTAGGAAGTGTTAGCCGTGTTATGCCTCAAATTGTAGGCAATGATCATATTGAGGCTTCAAGACGATTCAAAGAAATAATGGCAACATACAGTGAAGCTGAAGACTTGATCAATATCGGTGCTTATGCCAAAGGGACAAATCCCAAGATAGACGATGCCATTGAACGTTATCCAAAGTACATGGCCTTTTTGTCTCAGGGCATGCATGATAAAAGCACTTTTTCTCAAGCCGTTAATGAGTTGAAGACAATATCAAAATAGTTATATTTTGAAAAAAGAGATGGAATACAAGGGTGAGTGTAGATGAGGGGCTTCAAATTCCGTTATGAAAGAATTCTAAAGCAAAGAGAAGACGAAGAAGAAGAAGTAAAGACAAAACTGGGAAAAGCCAATAGCAAGCTGCAAAATCTACTTGCGGAAAAAGCAAAGGTTCTCTCCAGCCAGGAAGAATTCTTCAAGACAATTCAATCCCAGCTAATTGGTGGGGTGCGGACGTCAGACCTTCAAATGTTTGAACGATCAAAGCAACATTACAAGTCAAAGATTGAAGCCTTGAGTTCTGAGATCGCCGAAATGCAACTGAAAATTATTCAAATAAAAAAAGAGTTAACTGAGGCTGTGAAGCAAAGAAAAATTATGGAGAAGTTGAAAGAAAAAGAAAAAGAGGCATACTTGGACGCCTTGAATGCAGCTGAAAGCAAAGTTATTGAGGAAATTGTCAATTATAAGAGTTCGCAGAAAAGTGGTGATTCATAATGGCTGAAAAGAAAGAGGAAAAGGGCGGTGCCCTCAAGACGATACTCATTTTACTCGTGGTGTTAATTGTTCTACCAGTGGCGGTCTTATCGGGATTCTATTTTCTGAGCAGCACGTTCCAAATAGAGGCCAATAAGATGTTATCAAATGTTCCTGGACCAGTTGGAACTTATTTTGAACAGTTTCCGACACCACAAGAAACTAATCAGCAATTGAAAGAGATCGCTGAGTATTACTTAGACATTGATCATTCCAGAGCTGTAGACAAGCTGGCGCTTCTTTCAACAGAAGATCAAGCTGTTTATGACGAAGTGATTAAGCATATGCTAAGGATGAATCCGAATGCTACAAAGTTAATACTTGAGGCTATTCGAGACAGCAATATTAAAAAAGATGTGGTCCTCAACACCCTTGATCAAATTCAAGAGGAAAAAAACGAAGAGATTAAGTCTAGGGCAGATTACTTGGCTTCTCTAAGTATACAGACAGCTATAGATGAAATGAATTTTATAATAAACAGTTCTGTGAATGGACACAAGTCCCTGGCATCTTATATTGCCGCTATGGATAGCAAAGTCGGGGGGACTTTGATGGAACAACTCTCTTCAGAGGATTTCAATAAAGTTATCTCTTTTATGTCAGAAGAAAAAGCCAGAGATATTCGTACAACTATAGCAGACTTAAAAAAGAGAAAGTCTGAGCTAGAAAATATTGCGAGTATCTACTCTTCAGAAGACAATACAACGCTAGTTGACCTTATAGGAAACACAAATACATATACGATTGAGGAACTTGGTAAGCTGTATTCCGAACTTGGGCCTATTAAGGCTGGACAGGTTTTAGCCCGTATTGGTGATGACAATTTTACATTTGAACTTATCAATGAGATTCGGGATCAACAGATTATTGAGTCGGGAACAGATAAAATTACGTCAGATATACTAAAATCATTAAAGATTTATAAGGAATTTGACGATAATGTTACTGAGATGGCTGAAGTTTATGGAAATATGGATGCCGGTGTGGTGTCAAATATGCTTCAAAGGATGATTCGAAACAGTTCAGCACCAAAATTATATGATCTGGAAAATGGTGAAACCATTATCATCTCTGATGAAGACATAGCTTTAGAACTGCTGTCTCGGTTTGATAAAACTCGTGTAGGGGAACTGCTGGCAACATTTGATGACACACTTGCATCAGATATATCAAGAAAGTTGACTTTACCGAGAAACCAATAGGAGGTGAACTTATTGTTAAATGGAGGATCGGCTGTCCAGAATGCTTATGGACTCGATACTCGTCAAGGCAACTCTTCAAGTGGAAAGTCTAAATCATCTGAATTTGATTTTAAAGCGGTTTTTGAAGAAAAACGCTACGAAGCCAAAAAAGTTGATTATACAAAAGATTACGCACCAAGAGAAGCCTCTAAAAATTCAAAATTGAATAATGATGAAATGACGGGTAGAAAAAGACCGGAAGTTCAGGAAGCCACAGACACAGACAAATCAGCAAAAAAAGAAACAGTAAGTGACAAAAGGATCGAAGAGAATTCTGATGATCTCAAGAAGGTTGATGAGACCAAACTGGATGATGAGACGAAAGCTGTTAAGAAACTTTTGGAAAAACTTGGTCTATCAGAAGAGGAAATTGCTTCACTTATGGAAGTTCTGCCTGAGGATTTAATGGCAAGTTTGGTCAAGGTTATTGAAGAAATGCCTCAACTGCAGATGATGACAGAGATGGACGAATCAGTTCAAATGCAGTTGTCTGAGTCAATAAAAAGCCTTGAAGCCGCGCTTCAAAGCATTGTTGCACATCTGTCGTCGATGGAAGACATTCCACAAAATATGTTGGTTTCACTTGAAGACATTGGTGCAAAGCTAGAGCTTGCTGAAATGAACTTAGAAGAAATGACTGCTAAGGATTTTGCTCAGATGGTTACTGAAGTGATGAAGGAAGATGTTTCTCAGTCTTCTTCGACAGAAGGCGTATCCCAAGACGGAGACGCTGAGGTAGAGATCATTGATGTCAAGGTCATTGACAAAGAAGAAGAGGTCACAACGAATCAAACTGAACTTGAGACCAATATGAAGACAGACGAAACCAGCAAAGATTCAAGTGCAGGAGATTCTAATCAGAAATCCGATCAGAGTGGGCATGAAACAGTTCAGGCTTCTCAAGGATCAATTCTTGACGATTTCACAGAAGAAATGCAACCTTTTAGTGAAGCGCTTAAAGTTGAAAACCCAACCATTAAAAGTGCCCAGCCAATGGAGCATATGGCATCAAGAGTTAGATTGGCACAAAATATTATGAGTCAAGTTCTTGATGGCACCAAGCTTAATATTAATCCAACAGAGAATGGTCAGCAAATCATTTTGAGGCTTCGACCAGAGGAACTTGGAAATGTCGATTTAAAACTTTCTGTGGAAAAAGGCATACTTATGGCTGAGTTCAATGTTGAGAGTCAGGTCGTTAAAGAGACGCTTGAATCCAATATGTCTGATCTTAAACAGGCTCTTGCAGAAAAAGGCTATAACATTGAAGGTATGCAGGTATCAGTTGGTCAGGAACAGACAGATCAGCAAGGTCAGTTGGAACAAAGATTCTTTGCTCAAAGGGCAAAACGCAAGTATTTCTTCGGTGATGAAGAAAGCATGCCGGATTTTGAATCGATTAATAAGACTCTGGCCGGACTGCAGTCTACATTTGAATATTTAGGGTAGGAGGTGACAACGTGAGTACAGAAGTTACGCAAATGCTGGGACAATTTACAGAAGACCAGATAGACAAACTCAATAAAATTACGAAAGATCAAGAAAATAAAAAGAAACTTGAATCGCAAAACATTGATAAAGACGCGTTTCTTAAGTTATTCATGACTCAACTACAGTACCAAGATCCACTCAGTCCTATGGATAACAAAGACTTTATCGCTCAAATGGCTCAGTTTTCATCGGTTGAACAGTTAACGAATATTGCTTCATCAACAAGTGCATCTTTGTCAAATGATCAAACTTTATCCGCACAGATCGAAGCAATGAATCAAAACATCGTCGAACTCATCAATAAAATTGATGGCAGTGATACTGTAGATGATACAGATACTGACGGTACAGATGGTACAGATGGTACTGACGGTACAGATGGTGATGGAGAAGATAATACTGAAATCACGGATGAAAGTTTAAGGGCAACGCTTAATGAAATAAAGGAAGTCAACACGAACATGTTGAATCAGTTAATTAGCATTAATGCAGCAAACAAAGCTTACTCAGGAGAATAGGTTGTGATGATATGAACCCTATTAAAATGAATAATGATTATGTACTGAGAAAAGCAAAGATCACTGGAACAGGTCAAGTTTCGCAAAATATTCAAAATCAGAACAATGTGAAGCCACAAAAAAGCTTCAATGAGATTCTTGATAAAATTCAAAACAACGACCAAGTCAAATTTTCAAAACACGCGATTCAAAGACTGGAATCAAGGAATATCAAACTAGAAGACAGTGATATAGAAAAACTGAATAATGCAGTGAACAAAGCAGAATCAAAAGGTGTAAAAGATGCCCTCATTATAATGGGTGATAAAGCATTTGTTGCAAGCATAAAGAACCGTACAATCATTACAGCAGCTGCAGAAGATCAGCTCAAGGAAAATGTATTTACTAAGATAGATGGCGCGGTAATTATATAGACTGGACCTATAACAGGAAGTCAAAGGTTTCTGACCGATAGATGAAACCTAAACCGCGCATCATATGATCTAAGGAGGTCAAAGTTATGATGCGATCAATGTACTCTGGTGTTTCTGCACTTCGTGCACACCAGACACGTATGGACGTAATTGGTAACAATATTGCTAACGTTAACACAGTTGGGTATAAAGCGTCTAAAGTAACTTTTGCGGAAGCTTTTAACCAGACGCTTTCGGGTGCGGGGTCGTCCTCACAAAGTGGACGTGGTGGTACAAACCCACAACAGGTTGGCCTAGGTGCAAATCTGTCAAGTATCACTGTTTATCACACTCAAGGTGCAACACAAAGAACGGATAATCAAACGGATTTAATGATCGATGGTAGTGGATATTTCATCTTGTCGCCGGATAGTTCTGGTCTTAATAAGTTTTACTCAAGAGCTGGCAACTTTACAGTTGATAGACTTGGATTCTTAGTGGCTCCAAATGGGTATAAGGTACTTGATGAAGATTTTAAACCAGTTCAGATAAACCAATCTGAAACTATGAATGCAACGATGACTGAGACGCTGGATGTTAATGGTAATATTCATTTCACTGAAGAAGTGGATGAAGACACAAACATCGCACATTCAATGACGGTGGATGTTTATGATTCTGTTGGGAACACAAATACAGTAACCGTTAATATTGGTCAGAAATATACAACGCCTCCAACGGCAGAGCCTGGATTTAGTTACAGAATGATTCAAATTCCTGCAGTTGGTGATGGAACTGATTTGGGCGTTCTTACAGATAATGCCAACATCACAAATGGTGGAACAACAGCCGATTTAGCGAATAACCCAACCACTGCAGCTATTTTTGCAGAGTTTGACGAAAAGGGTAACTTTTTGAGACTTGTTGATCAAATGACGTTTACAGAGGTAAATGGTAACCTATATGCTTCTACTGGTGGTGCTGATGCGGTAACTGGCTATAGTGATACAGGCAATACGGTCACACCGAGCATTACTATCCAAGCCGGTGGTGTAGATGCTATTACACTTGTGCTTGATCCATCAGCTGACACAGGCGATTCCATATTTGAAAACCTAAGCCATTTCTCACAAACCACAGATGCTAATGTAAAGGCAGTTGACGGCAACGCTGCTGGCGTTATCGAAAACTTTACGATTTCATCGAATGGTGAAGTGGTTGGTATCTTTACAAATGGGGATAGAGAAACACTTGCCACAATTGCACTAGCAGACTTTGATAACCCATCAGGTCTTTTAAAAGTCGGCGGCAACTTGTTCTCTGAAACAATTAACTCGGGTACACCAAAATATGGCTCACCTGCTTCAGGGAGTATGGGTGCCTTAACACCGGGTGCACTGGAAATGTCAAACGTTGACCTGTCAGCAGAATTCACAGATATGATTACAACGCAACGTGGTTTCCAGGCCAACTCAAGAGTTATTACGACATCTGATGAAATTCTGCAAGAACTTGTAAGTTTGAAGCGATAGATAGAGTTTAAGCAGATAAACGGCATAATAAGGTCAAGTTAATTTTACGAATGCTTTGACCATATTAATCTTTGAATTTGTGAGTTCCGGGCTCCTGCGCCCGGACTCCTTTTAGAAATTGGTGATGAAGTGATAAAATTAACCAGATTAAATGGGAAAGTATTTGTTTTGAATTGTGAGTTGATTGAGATTATTGAAGAAACACCGGACACAGTCGTAACACTTAATAATGGCAACCGTTTCGTCGTTTCAGAGGGTGTTGACGAGGTTATTGAACGAATAGTAAAATATAGAAAAAAGATTAACCATATCGTCGTTCTATCTGACGATGAGAAAAGCGGGGTGTAACGATTGGATATAGCTAGTATAGGCGGGATGATACTCGGACTCGTTCTGGTCGTCTGGGGGATTCTATCAGGTGGTAGTGCCCTGGGAGACTTTATCGATACCGGCTCCATTCTTATTGTAATTGGTGGTGGTTTTGCAGGCACGATGGTTGCCTTTCCTCTATCATCAACCACAGCATTTGGGAAAGTTTTCTCAAAAGCCATAAAGCCAAATGATTTTAAAACAAACGAAATTATTGGAAAGGTCATTGACTTAGCCAATGTGGCAAGACGTGAAGGCTTACTTGCCCTTGAAGAAGCTGTAAATGACATTCAAGATGAGTTTCTTCAAAAAGGTGTTATGCTGATTGTCGATGGTACTGATCCTGAACTGGTAAAGAACATCCTTGAAACAGAGCTTGGTAGTCTTCAGGATAGGCATTCGGCAGGTAAAGGATATTTTGACACTCTGGGCGCTCTTATGCCGGCTTTCGGTATGATTGGTACCCTGATTGGACTTGTTGCCATGCTTAAGAACCTAAGTGATCCGAGTTCTATCGGTCCAGCCATGGCGGTTGCGCTTCTAACGACATTTTATGGGTCACTGTTTGCCAATCTATTCTGGATTCCACTAGGACAAAAACTTGGAATTAATAGTGCTGAAGAACAACTTATAAGACAGGTTATGATTGAGGGTTTATTGTCAATACAAGCAGGAGAAAACCCTCGTATTATAGAAGAGAAACTAAAGGCATTCCTTCCGCCAAATGTTCGTAAAACAATAGGCACTGAAGCTGGAGAAGGTGAAGAGTAATATGGCTGAAAAGAAATGTCCTGAATGCAAATCCGGCGCACCGGAATGGATGACTACATATGGTGATATGGTAACGCTTCTTATGGCATTCTTTGTAATGCTCTTTGCGTTTTCAAACATCGATGCACAAAAATTTGAACAGGTTATGCAGTCCTTTCAAGGGTCTGCGGGCATATTATCCGGCGGGGTCACGCTCAACCAAAATGATTTAATATTTGAGGCCTTGCCTGAGTCCAATATCACTGAGACAACACAACAGGTCGAAGACAATTTAGAAATACTCAAAGAGACTATTGAAGAGTATATTGAAATAAAAGAAATTGAATCAGAGGTGTCTGTTGAATTTGATTCTCGCGGGTTAATAATTCGATTCAAGGATAACGCCCTATTTGATTCAGGCAGTGCGAATCTCAAAAAAAGTTCTGAAGAAATTCTGCTCTTTATAGGAGAACTTCTCAAAAATGAAGAATTTGCAGATAGAGCTGTTAGAGTTGAGGGACATACGGATAACATTCCAATTAATACATTGAGGTTTCCTTCCAATTGGGAACTTTCAACCACACGTTCTACAAATGTCATAAAATTCTTCATCAATGATGCAGAAATTGCTCCAGATAGACTTTCGGCTTCTGGATACGGAGAATATTATCCAATTGCAGACAATGCAACACCAGAAGGCAGAGCCAAAAACCGTCGCGTTGATATTGTCATCTTGAGTCGTTTTTTTGAGTCGAGAATCCCTGGGCTCGATAACAATACAGAGGAGAGTACACAATGAATAAGACAGTGATTATAATAGTGGCAGCGGTTGTACTTTTGGCGATCGTTGGAGGAGGGGTTTTCTTTGTTATGTCGAGTGGTTCAGATGAGCCCGAACCGGTTGTATACGCAGAGTATGAAGTCGGAGAACTTTATACCAACTTAGCGGATGAAAGCAAAATACTAAAGTTCAACATGGTTGTCGAATACACAGATGAAACAATTTTAGAATCCCTAACAACTAATAAAACAAAAATCGTTAACAATGTGTATGAGATTTTCAGAAGAAAAACCTATGAACAAACTCAAAGTCCGAGTTTTCAAGAACGGACTCGAGAGGAAATTAAAGAGATGATTATTGAAGTTTTGGAAACAGATGCTGAAACCATTACCAATGTTTATTTCCTTCAGTTTATCATTCAGGGCTAATATAATATGATTAGAATAAAGGAGGTGAGGTAAATGTCAGATGTATTGTCGCAAAATGAAATTGACGAACTCCTGTCCGCCCTTAGTACCGGTGAGGTTAATGTAAAAGAGATTGAAGAAGTAACCCATGAGAAAAAGGTAAGAAAATACGATTTTTCTCGGCCGGATAAGTTTGCAAAAGATCAGTTGAGAACCCTGGAGATTATTCATGAGAACTTCTCTAGGCTCCTTAATAACTTTCTTTCAGGTTATTTACGTACTTTTATTGAAATTGAGGTTTTATCCGTTCAGAGTTTGATTTATAATGAATTCAGCAATTCTATTTCAAATCCAGCAATACTTGGCATTGTAGACTTCGCACCTCTTGATGGACAGATCATTATTGATTTATCGACAGATATTGCATTTGCAATGATCGAACGTGTCTTAGGCGGTGCCGGTGCCAGTGTGCATAAGGAGCATAGGGCTCTTACAGAGATTGAGATGACGCTGCTTAAAACGGTCCTTATAAAATTCATAAACTTACTTCGAGAACCTTGGGGGAATATTATTGAACTCAGGCCAAAACTTGAAGCCATTGAAACGAACTCACAGTTTGCCCAGATTGTTTCACCGGCTGAGTCTATTGCACTCGTAACATTTAGTGTAAAAGTCGGGGAGGTTGAAGGCATGATAAATGTCTGTATACCTCACTTTGTAATAGAACCAATACTGCCAAATCTAAGTTCCAAACTTTGGTTCTCAAAGAGTCAGAGAAAAGATAGTACAGACGATGAAAGAGATGCTCTTCATTACAATGTTGGGTCTAGTGAAGTCGATATTCGTACGGTGGTGGGGAAAACAAGCATCACAGTCTTAGAACTCATTGGCCTTCAAACGGGTGATATCGTAATGCTCGATAAGAAAACAGAAGAAGATTTCGAAGTTTATGTAGAAAAAGACTTGCAGTTTTACGGTAGACCGGGTTCTAAAAAGAACAAGGTTGCTGTCAAAATAACAAAATCTCTAATGGAAGGAGATGAAGTAGATGGCTGATATGCTTTCCCAAGAAGAAATAGATGCTTTACTAACGGGTGGAGACTCGGATGATTCATCTTCCGCTGATGCAGGTGTAACGCATCTTACTGATGATGAAAAGGATGCACTGGGTGAAGTAGGAAATATAAGTATGGGAACGGCGGCAACGACTCTTTTCACACTGCTTGGCCAAAAAGTAACCATTACAACACCACGTGTTTCTGAGACAAATATGGCGGAACTCTCAAAAGATTTTGAAGATCCGCTTGTCATGATCCATATTAAGTATAAAATAGGTATAGAGGGATTGAATCTTTTAATCCTTCGAGAAAGTGATGTAAAAATAATAACTGATTTAATGATGGGTGGAGATGGTACAAATGTACCAGAAGAGTTAACAGACTTACACTTGTCAGCAATCGGGGAAGCTATGAACCAAATGATTGGATCTGCTTCCACATCACTATCAGAAATGTTAGCAACCAAGGTGGATATTTCTCCACCGGAGGCTATATATGAGGCAATATCAAACATTGATATTAGTTCATTTGGCATTGATGTAAACGAACCATTAGTAAAAACTGCATTTAAGATGACTGTTGGGGATTTAATTGACAGTGAAATCATGCAGATACTTCCAGTGGATGTTGCTAAGCAGCTTGTGACAAGTTTACTAGAGTCAAGTACACCTCAAGATGTTGCAGAACCGGAAATGCCAACACAGCAGACTCCGCCACCTGCACAAGAAGCACCAGCTATGGCACCACAGCAGTCGGCGCCACAAGCGCCACCGCAAGCAACGCCACAGCAACCGCAGCAGCCAGCCTATGCTGAGCCGCCGCAACAACCTATGTATCAGCAGGCACCACCAAGACAACACGTCAATCCGGTTAATGCACAACCGTTTCAGTACGAAAATTTTGATGGTTCCGCAGCTGGTCAAAGCTTTGCATCAGACATAGGTCTGATTAAAGACGTTCCACTAGAAATTACTGTTGAACTGGGCCGAACTTCAAAAAAAATAAGCGAAATACTTGAATTTGGTATAGGCACAGTGATTGAACTAGATAGACTTGTGGGTGAGTCATTGGACATTTTGGCAAACGGCAGAAAGATAGCAAAAGGGGAAGTTGTCGTTGTCGATGAAAACTACGGTGTTCGAATTACGGACATCATTGTACCTGAAAAAAGAATCAATAATGCTTAGCAATTTTAAGGAGGATTTTATATGTCTCAAGGAATATTAGTTGTTGATGATGCTGCATTTATGCGTATGATGGTTAAGGATGTATTAACAAAAAATGGGTATACGGTTCTTGGTGAAGCTGAGAATGGGCAGAAAGCTATTGAAAAGTATAAAGAATTGAATCCAGACCTGGTTATTATGGATATTACAATGCCAGAAGTAGATGGTATTCAAGCTGTTAAAGAGATTAAAAAGATTGATCCAAATGCTAAAATTGTTATGTGTTCTGCAATGGGTCAGCAAGCTATGGTTATTGAATCGATTCAAGCTGGCGCAAGAGACTTTATCGTAAAGCCTTTCCAGGCGGATCGTGTTATTGAAGCTGTTAAGAAAGTCTTAGGTTAATTCGTGGAAGGGGACGTTGCAAAATGAAGCAAGTTTCCTTTCCACTTTATACGCTTTTAAAAGCTGGACCAGATAGTGCAATTGATAATTTAACCACGGGTTCAATTATTAATTCTGCCTTGTTTTTTCTGGTCTTGTTTTTAGTGTACTTTATCATACGTCGTGCAACAAATGCTGGTCAGAAAAATTTGTTCAGTAAGCATATGCGTATTGTGGAAAAAATGCCCATGGGTCTCGATCGGTCTATTACGATTGTTGAGGTCAAGGGAACGTATTACATACTATGTATCGACAAAAATGGCACCACCTTACTAGACAAAAGAAGCGATCTTGATTTTGATATGACACAATCACAAGTCAATTTCAATGATGTATTCTCAAAATGGATGCCAAAAAAAGATAGGGAACAGGATGAAACAGATGATGAATAGGGGCTTGGTGAGGTTAAATTATAGGAAAGGCACGCGAATGATTTCATGTGCCCTTGTTGTCGTTTTTGTGCTCTTAGCCATGGCGAGTCTTGATGTTCCAAGTTTTGCTGATGATATTACCATTCCATCAGTCAATGTGGAATTTGGACAGCCTCAGTCAGGTAATGAGTCGGCGACCACGGTTCAAATACTACTCTTTTTCACAGTAATAGCCATTGCACCTTCTATTCTTTTGATGATGACATGTTTTACTAGAATCATCATCATCTTTTCATTTGTACGACGGGCGCTGGCAACTCAAACAACCCCACCCAATCAGGTTTTAATAGGGCTTGCGCTTTTTCTTACCTTCTTCATTATGTCACCGGTACTAAGTGAAGTTAAAACAAATGCATACGATCCACTTGTTGCAGGGGAGATCAATCAAGAAGTGGCAATAGACAACGCCCTAGAACCTATCCGTGAGTTTATGCTTAGACAAGTCAGGTCCAAGGACTTGAAACTATTTGTTGATCTTGCGGATATAGATGATATTTCAAACTATTCTGAGATCCCGACATCTGCACTTATACCAGCTTTTATTATCAGTGAGCTTAAGACAGGTTTTGAAGTTGGTTTTTTAATTTTTATACCATTTATCGTTATAGATATGATTGTTGCCAGTACCTTGATGGCTCTGGGGATGATGATGCTTCCGCCCGTTATGATATCTATGCCATTTAAAATATTACTCTTTATTATGGTCGATGGTTGGAACTTAATCGTAGAAAAAATAATACTGTCGATACGTTAATGGAGGTGCAATGTGGATCAAGGCATGGTAGTGGATATTTTTACATTAGCCCTAAAGACAATTCTATTACTAGCGGCCCCAATGCTACTGTCTGCATTGACGGTAGGGCTGATAGTGGCAGTCTTTCAGGCTACAACGCAAATACAGGAACAAACCCTGGCGTTTGTTCCAAAAATACTGGCTGTTTTCTTAGTGCTAATGGCAGCAGGCCCCTGGCTACTGCAAAATCTTATGTCAATGACTATGACTATCTTTGGTTACATAGATAAGATCATACTGAAATAATGGGGGGATTAGATGATATTAACCTCCTTGTTGGTGGGACTCATTCTGATGATTTCCAGAATGTCAGGCATGTTTTCCATTATACCTGTATTTAGCAGTCGGAATATTCCTGCACAGGCAAAGATAGGATTGATATTTTTCACAAGTTATGTCATGCTCCCTATCGTGGATCTATCATATGTTGAAGGTATAACAACCCTGCTTGAGATGGCTTACTTAATTATTATTGAGTTCATAATTGGCCTTATGCTTGGGGCCGTTATGCAAATAGCCCTGAGTTGCATATATCTAGCAGGTACTTTTATTGATAGAAACACTGGATTTGCAATGGTGAGTGTTGTGAATCCTATCGGGACAGAACAATTGGCTGTATCAGCCAATTTACTCTATGTGCTTGCGATGATTCTTTTCTTTGTCATTGATGGTCATCATCAATTGATTCGGGTTATAGCCCGGTCTTATGAAGTGGCACCAGTTGGCAGTGGGTTTATCAACTTGTTTGTTTCCCTTCAATTGACAGACCTAATGCAAGAAGCATTTATATTGGGATTTAAACTTGCAGCACCATTTATTATAACGGTGTTCATTGGAAATATGTTGCTCGGACTATTAGCCAAAGCCATGCCGGGCATGAATGTTTTTCTACTTGGCTTGCCATTTAAAGTCAGCATTGGATTTTTCCTTTTTGTTGTCTTACTATCGAGTTATGTGGATGCATTGACTGAGGTGTATGGATGGATTTGGGAAATGCTAGCCAAAATTATGTTCTTCATAAAAATTTAATAGCGGTAAATCTTCAGCATTTTGGTGGAGAGAAAACTGAGAAACCAACCAGTAAGAAGAAGCGAGAGGCAAGAAACAAGGGCCAGGTCGTTCAAAGTAAAGACTTGGCATCAGCCATTTCTTTATTGACTGTTTTCTTTGGTCTTGATTTGATGAAAGAGTACTTAATTCAAAGACTTCTAGGTCTTACCAGAATTGTTTCCAGTGCCATGGAAGAGGCAGATCAATTGTCTGAAGCGTCTTATGCACTTAAATTGCTTGGATACACGTTTGAAAATATACTGCTTATTATTATGCCGGTTCTCAGCTTGGCCCTGGTTACTGGTGTTATGGTTTCTTACTTTCAAGTGGGAAACTTATTCACAACCAAAACATTAATGCCTAAGTTTGACAAAATCAATCCCATCAATGGGTTCAAAAGGCTTTTTTCTGTAAGATCCCTTGTGGAACTAGCAAAATCTGTATCAAAAGCAAGTGTTTTAATGTACATCACGGGGTCTTATGTCCTCAGTAGACAAATGGACATCATGAAGGTCTTTGATATGAATGTCTACCAAATAGCAGCCCTCATGTGGGAAATACTTTTTAATGTTATGATACGCTCTGTAATCGTTTTACTTGTGATTGGTGTCTTGGATTTTGCTTATAAAAGATGGCAGAATGAAAAAGACCTCATGATGAGTAAGCAAGAAATTAAAGATGAGTATAAAATGACAGAGGGAGACCCTAAAATTAAGGGGAAAATTAGGCAAAAGCAGAGAGAAATCAGTATGGGACGTATGATGCAAGAGGTTCCAAAGGCCGATGTTATCATCACCAATCCAACCCACTTTGCCATTGCCATACAGTATGACCCCGACAAAGCAGATGCACCAAAAGTTCTTGCTAAGGGGAAAAACTTAATCGCACAAAATATAAAAAAAGTTGCTGAAGAAAATGAAATACCAATTGTTGAAAACAAGCCATTGGCTCGAGCCCTGTATGCAGAGGTTGAAATAGGAGACTTTATTCCTGAGGAACTCTATCATGCTGTGGCAGAAGTCTTGGCATATGTATATAAATTAAAGAAAAGCGTTTAAGGAGGCCATAATGAAGTTAAGTGATATTAGCGTTGTCATTCTAATGATTGGCATCATTATGCTGATGATCATTCCAGTACCACTTGGTTTCCTGGATCTTTTTCTCAGTATGAATATTGGACTGGCTATGTTGATCATGCTGATTTCAATGTTTGTATCTGAGCCTCTGGAGTTTGCTGTATTTCCATCTATACTCCTCATAACCACACTGTTTAGACTCTCGTTGAATATTTCTACAACGAGAAAAATCCTTTCTATTGGTGAAGCAGGCAGTGTTATTGACGCCTTTGGCGAGTTTGTAATTGGCGGAGACGCCATTGTAGGTTTTGTAATCTTTGTTATTATAATTGTTATTCAGTTTCTCGTTATCACAAAAGGTGCCGAAAGAGTTTCGGAAGTTGCAGCCCGATTTACACTGGATGCCATGCCTGGTAAACAGATGGCTATAGATGCAGACTTGAATTCAGGTGCTATTTCAGAGGCACAAGCAAGAGAAAGAAGAACCACCATCCAAAGAGAGGCCGATTTCTACGGAGCCATGGATGGTGCCAGTAAGTTCGTTAAGGGTGATGCCATCGCAGGTATCATCATCACGGTCATAAATATTGTGGCAGGTTTTGCAATTGGGGCCTTTCGATTTAACCTTTCCCTTGGAGAAGCTCTCGAGAAGTACACACTTTTAACCGTAGGTGATGGCCTTGTGGGTCAGATTCCTGCCCTTATGATTTCTGTTGCGACAGGTATTATAGTTACAAGAGCTGCATCAGATTCTAATTTAAGTAATGATGTGGTCAATCAATTATTTAGAGAACCTCAAATTCTATATATAGTTGCTTCAGTGCTGGCATCTTTGGGTCTTTTAACCCCTCTACCAGCCGTTCCAATGGTTCTCCTAGCTGCTTTTTTATCTTATCTGGCATTTAGTTTAAGACGGGAAGTGAAAAAAGCATTATCAGAAGAAGAAGCTGTGGAAGCAGAAGAGGCACCAGAAATTGAAGACATTCGAAAGCCAGAGAATATCATTCCACTTCTTCAAGTTGATCCAATTGAACTTGAGTTTGGATATGGTATTATTCCTCTAGCAGACCCTAATCAAGGGGGAGACCTCTTTGATAGATTGGTCATGATTAGAAGACAAATCGCCCTTGAACTAGGTGTTGTTGTTCCAATGATTCGCCTTCGTGACAATATTCAGCTGGAACCTAACGCCTATTCCATTAAAATTAAAGGAAATGAAGTGGCTTATGGCGAAATAATGTTTGATCACTATTTAGCCATGGACCCTGGAAATGCAGAGGGCACGGTTTCTGGTATTGATACAGTTGAGCCAGCATTTGGTCTACCGGCCAAATGGATTACAGCTGAAGAACGTGAAAAAGCTGAAGTGTTAGGCTTTACTGTGGTTGATCCATCGTCGATTATTTCGACACACTTAACTGAAATTGTAAAACGACATGCGCATGAACTGCTCGGTCGACAAGAGGTTAAGTCACTTATTGATAATGTAAAAGAAAACAACTCCACCTTGGTGGATGAGCTCATACCTGGGCTCATGGCTATTGGAGATGTTCAAAAAGTTCTTTCAAACTTGTTACAAGAAGGTGTTTCTATAAGGGATTTAAACACAATCCTTGAAACCTTGGCTGATCATTCCAGGTCGACAAAAGATGTGAATATACTCACAGAGTATGTGAGACAGGCTTTAAGCCGTCAACTGACATCGCAGTATATACCGACCAAACGGGCAAGAGTGGTTACACTTGATCAGGGACTGGAAAACACCTTGATGGAATCAATCCAGCAATCAGATATGGGCACTTATTTATCGATTGATCCAGTAACAACACAGTCGCTACTGAATAATTTGGCTGTTGAAATACAAAATCTTCTATCGCTTGGGGAACAGCCGATAGTGTTAACGGCTCCGATAGTGAGATTTTATTTTAAACGTCTAACTGAAACTCAAATTCCGGACTTGATTGTACTCTCATACAATGAAGTGGAACCGGATGTTGAAGTACAATCTGCGGGGATGGTGACTGTTTAATGAAAGTCAAAAGGTATATTGGGAATGATCTTTCTGAAGCAATGATTCGTGTGAAAAATGAGTTGGGGCGCGATGCGGTTATTCTTCATACGAGGAAAATCAAGAAAAAGGGACTTATGGGTTGGTTTGGAGGCAAACTGGTTGAAGTCGTGGCTGCAATTGATGAGCCTGATAATTTCACACCAGTTGTTAAAAAAAATCAAGAGAAGGATATGCAAGATGCTCTTGAAGCCATACGACAAATATCACAACAAAGCCAACAGCAAACCCAACAGCAAGCCCAACAGACCGCTGAAGTGAATGAAACGGTCGAAGATGTTAACACCCAGCCTAAAGACCACTTAAGTGGTGAAGTGGACGAACTTAAAAAAAATGGTGTTTCAAATCATGGAGAAGCTCGATGAGAAAAGTTCTGAGAAGACAAACGATCATGAGATTGCTACGTTTTCAAAGACACATGATCAAGTGAAAATTGCACCTGAATCAAATGAGATAGGGCACCAAGAGCCCATCACAAGGTCAATAGCCATTGAAGCGACTGATGAAATTAAGGCCATGCTTCGTGACAAAGAATTGGCAGAGCATACAATAGAGACAATATTTAAATCATTAGATATGGAAGAAGAAAGTGACTCGATTGAATCAATAGGTCCAGTTGTAAGGGAAATGCTCGGTGAGCCCTATACAATTGAAAAGAACACAGATCGTCAAAGTGTATATATGTTTGTTGGACCAACTGGTGTGGGAAAAACCACTACCTTGGCAAAACTAGCAGCACGTCTATCCCTAGTGGAAAATCGATCAGTGGGTCTGATCACTGCGGACACATTTAGAATTGCAGCTGTAGAGCAGCTTAAAACCTACAGTGAAATACTTGGAATCCCCCTAACGGTCATTTATGAACCCGAAGAAATTCGGGAAGCCTTGAAAAAGTATAAAGACAAAGACTTTGTGCTTGTGGATACGGCTGGTCGTTCACATAAAAGTGACGAACTCAAAAATGATCTTGATAACTTGCTGAAACACTTGAAAAATCCAGAGATATTTTTAGTTATCAGTTTAACGACGGGGTATAAAGATATTGTAAGTATTTTGAACTCGTATGAGTTCCTAAAAGACTATAAATTGCTATTCACAAAACTGGATGAGGCAAGCTCTTTAGGGAACATTCTAAATGTCAGGGCGCATACAGGCAAACCACTATCATATTTTGCAATTGGGCAAAGTGTTCCAGACGATATTGAGATTGCTAACGTCGATAGAGTCGTTAACTTCATTGTGGGGGAATAGCAATGGATCAAGCACAAAGATTAAGAGAAATTATATATAGCTCAAAGCTGCAACGATCTGCTAGTAAAGATTCAGCTCCTACAGTCCGCGATGCAAGAATAATAACAGTTTCGAGTGGAAAAGGTGGCGTCGGCAAGACAAACTTTACTGTGAATCTTGCAATAGCTTTAAGCAGATTGGGCAAGAACGTGTCAATTATTGATGCGGATTTAGGACTTGCCAATATAGATGTGGTTCTAGGACTCGTTCCAAAGTTCACACTTTCACATGTCATAAGAAATGAAAAAGAAATCAAGGATATTATTCTTGATGGACCCAATGGCATCCGAGTTATATCAGGAGGATCTGGTGTCACGGATCTCGTCAATCTGGATACGGAAGAGATAGCTAGACTTATAGAGAGTTTAGAGTTTTTAAATGATGACTCTGATTATATCCTAATTGACACAGGCGCTGGCCTGAGCAGATCTGTCATATCATTTATTGAAGCCGCATCAGATGTGGTTATGGTGATTACGCCAGATCCAACATCTATAACAGATGCATATGCTGTCATAAAAAACATTGCCAGTGAAGACAAGAATATTAAAGTTGTCGTCAATAGAGTTGATAGCAATAAAGAAGGTCAAAATGTGTTTTTCAAGCTCAATTCAGCAGCAAAAAAATTCCTAAATGTTGAACTGGATAATTTGGGGTATATTTATGAAGATAACAATGTGAAGAAAGCTGTGAGATCACAAAGGCCATTTTTACTTGAGCATCCTAACTGTTTAGCCAGTCGCGGTGTAGAACTGATTGCTTACAATATTGAGAATAATAAGACATTCACTGGATCATCCAGTGGATTTACACGATTTATTGAAAAGCTTTTTAAAGCTAATTAACATGACTTTGATAGATACAAATGTTTAGGTGTGTCATCATCTAGGGTGTTTAGACAGTCAGGAGGGGCTACTGTGAGCTTAGAATTTGATAAGATCATGGAACCTGGAGATCCATTAGATGTGGATGTTCTGACAAAAGATAATACGGTGATAAAGTTAAAATCCAACATCCAGCTCATTAAGGATAATATGGAGTTCTTTATCAGTGCGCCGATTTATCAGGGCAGAATCTATCCTCTTGAAAGTGGGTCAATGGTTTTGGTTACGCTCACGAGAGACACCTCAGGCATTTATACATTTTATGCCACGGTCGGCGGGCGTACCGACTTTGAAAAAGTAAGTGTCATACAGCTTAAAAAAAGCAGTGAAGTGAAGAAGTCTCAAAGACGAAAATACTTTCGACTTCCATTTATTGGAGAGATTCAAGTGAAGGATCCCGAACAAAAGGAAGAGACTGAAGCAGAAAAGAAAAAACGAGAAGCGCTTAAAGAGAAATTTAAGGACAATCCTGATATTATAATTGATGATGAACCTGAGATTGATTACCTGGAGATGACAGGTAAAGATTTAAGTGGCGGGGGATTCAGGGCACTCAGCAAGCACAAAATAGAGATTGGTCAAAAAATAGAAGGCATTATATATCTCGATCAGCTTGAACTTGAGTTTAAAGGTAAAGTGGTTAGATGCAAATCTACTTTAGATACTTATGAAAACTATGAAATAGGCGTTATGTTTGAGGGGATGGACGACCAAGTGCGTTCTCAGATTATCAGTTACATTTTCAAAAAGCAGAGGAGTATGCGCAAAAAAGGGCTGATTTGATGAAGACTAGAGTATTAGTTGTAGATGACTCAGCATTTATGAGACGAGTCATCACCGACATTATTAATGAAGAGGCGTCATTCGAAGTTGTTGACACAGCTAGAAACGGCAAAGAGGCGGTGGAAAAAGTCAAGGCTCTCCATCCTGATGTTGTCACCTTAGATGTGGAAATGCCTGTCATGGATGGCATGGATGCTTTAAAACTGATTATGGAGGAGTGTCCAGTACCAGTTTTGATGCTGAGTAGTTTGACCAAGGAAGGGGCCGATGCAACGATTAGATCCCTTGAGCTTGGTGCTATTGATTTCATCACAAAACCAACGAGTATATTTAAGGTTAATACTGATGATGTTAAGAAAAAACTACATGAGAAAATAAAAATAGTAAGAAAGGCAAGGCTACGGAGTATGAAAGCAAGACCAAGACCTGCGCCGCAGCCAGCGCCAGTGAAAAAGCCAGCTGAAACAAAGATTACTCCTCGAGAGGTAGAGTCCACAGGCAAGGTCAAAAAAATTATTGCCATAGGCACATCCACTGGAGGACCACGAGCGCTTCAATCAGTGATACCACTGCTTCCTGGGAACCTAGATGCCAGCGTTGTTGTCGTTCAGCATATGCCGGCAGGTTTCACAAAATCACTGGCTGACAGAATGAACAGTATGTCAGAACTTAATGTTAAGGAAGCTGAGAATAATGATGTATTAAAACCTGGTTGGGTTTATATTGCACCTGGCGATTATCACCTTCGGGTGATTCAGGACAGAAGTGGGTATAGAATCAACTTGGGAGACGACCCGCCAGTAACAGGACATAGACCTTCCGTAGATGCCATGATGTATTCCATAGGTGATTTAGGCACCCAGAATATCATTGGAGTCATTATGACAGGGATGGGCGCTGATGGGGCAAAAGGGCTAGTAAACATCAAACAAGTGAATAAAGCACATATTATTGCTCAAGACGAAGAAAGTTGTGTAGTCTTTGGTATGCCGAAATCAGCGATTGCTGAAGGCGTTGTTGACAGAGTTGTATCGTTAAATGAAATCTCAAACGAGATCCTGAAAGCCATGGGGGTGTAAATTTATGGACATGAGTCAATATCTCGAAATCTTTATTGATGAATCAAAAGAACATTTGCAGCATATGAATACGATTTTACTTGATCTTGAAAACAACACAGAAGATCTAAATTTACTGAATGAAATATTCCGTATTGCCCATACAATAAAAGGTATGGCAGGCACGATGGGTTTTACCCAAGTTGCAAATGTAACGCATGAAATGGAAAATGTGCTACATAAGGTGAGAAATGGAGAAATACCAGTTACTACAACAATTGTAGATGTATTATTTGAGTGTTTCGATATGCTTGAAGACCACATCAATTCACTGGAAAACACGGGTCAGGAAAGCAGCACAGACGCGTCTCCACTTGTTAGAAAACTTCAGGATATTCTTGTAAATAAGGGCGTATTGTCAAGTGATAAAGCCCCTGTTGAAAAAGAGGAGCCTGAAGCGGAAGAAACTGTCATAGAAACTGATACGAATGATTCAGACAGCTTCCACTTAAAATTTGATGATATAGGTGATGTGCTTAAAGAAGCAATGTCTCAAGCGCTTCATCCACTAAAAATCAAAGTCACACTGGAAGACAATTGTATGTTAAGAGCGGCCCGAGCATTTATCGTTTTTAACACACTAGAACAGTCTGGTGACATCATCAAATCACATCCATCGGCTGAAGATATTGAAGATGAGAAGTTTGAGCAGTCATTTGAAATTTTATATATCACAAAGCTTGATATTGAAAATACCAAGCAGGAAATATTAAATATCTCAGAAATTGGAGACGTTCATGTTGAACCTGTCGAAAGTGATGAAATCATTGTCTCAGAGCCAGTAGAAGATGTTGAAGAATCAAAAGAGGAAAGTACAGAGGAAAAATCTGAAGCGGTAGAGGAAAAGGCGCAAGCGTCGACTCCGAAACCTGTTAAGCCAGCAGCGAAAAAGCCAAAATCTGATGATAAATCTCAGATGAAAGAAAAAGCGAAGACATCTAAGACCGTTCGTGTTGACATTGATCGACTCGACAATCTTATGAATCTCGTCAGCGAACTGATTATCATTAAAACACGACTTGAAGTGGCAGAGGGCACAGGGAACACTCAGAATATGGATGATGCTGTTGAGTATCTTGAAAGAATCACAACAAGCCTTCATGATGCTGTTATGAAAGTTCGAATGGTTCCTGTTGAAAGAACCTTCAATAGATTCCCAAGAATGGTGAGAGACCTTTCAAAGGATCTGGGTAAGAACATTCAGCTTATTATGTCTGGGGAAGACACTGAAGTGGACAGAACGGTCATTGATGAAATTGGCGACCCTCTCATTCACTTGATCCGTAACTCTATCGACCACGGTATTGAGTCTCCTGAAGATAGAGCGGCTCATGGAAAACAAGAAAAAGGCACTGTGGCACTAAGAGCCTATCCTGACGGAAATACAGTTGTTATTGAAGTTGAGGATGATGGTGGCGGTATCGACCCTGATAAAATCATGAGCATAGCCCAAGATAAAGGCGTTGTCACTGATAGAGAAGTGGAGACAATGTCAAAGCATGATATTATCAACCTACTCTTTAGACCAGGCTTCTCAACAGCTGAGAAGATCACTGACCTTTCTGGCCGTGGTGTTGGTCTGGATGTCGTTAAGAGTAAAATAGAATCTCTTAACGGAACGGTTGAGGTTGATTCTGATTTAGGCAAGGGCAACAAGTTTACGATTAGATTGCCACTGACACTTGCTATTATTCAGGCGCTTATGGTTAATTTGGCAGAAGAGAAATATGCACTGCCTTTAAATAACATTAAAGAAATCACAACGATTCAGAAATCATCCATTAGCATGGTTCAAAACCAAGAAGTTGTACTTTACAGAAATAAGACACTTCCAATTATTCGTCTAAATGAAATTCTAGAAGTTCCATATCATGTGGAACCAGAAGAAAAAGACGAAATGATCGTTGTAATTGTTCGCAAAGGTGAAATGGAAGCAGGTCTGGTTGTAGACAGTCTCATCGGTCAGCAAGAAATTGTAATCAAATCTCTTGGCCGTTACTTGACTGGCGCTAAAACAATCGCTGGAGCGACAATACTCGGTAACGGTAGTGTTGCACTAATTGTAGACCCAAATCAACTTCTTTAATATGACAGTGCAAAGGAGAGAAAGCCATGAGTAATATCAAGGAATATGTTGTATTCAGAGTCAAAGAAGAATCCTATGGAATTGACATAAAATATGTAGAAAACATTGAAAAAATGCTTCCGATAACACGTGTTCCCTATACAGATGAACATGTGGAAGGTGTTGTGAATCTTCGTGGTAATGTTATCCCTGTGATTGATCTGAGAAAAAGATTTTCAATTCCAAGGGAGGATTTTACAGATGAATCCAGAATTATTATTGTAAATTACAAAGAGTACACAGTGGGTATGATTGCTGATTCATCCTCAGAAGTATTCCAGATAGATAGGGACAATGTGGATCCTGCGCCGAGTATCAAGGCTGGTAGTGATGATTTCGTTCGCGAAATCGGAAAGCATGACGGACGAATAGTCATGCTGATTGATCTTAAAAAAGTTCTTGGAATCGAGAGCATTGAAGCAGAGTAATCCAAGACAGGAGCGTGTTTATGAGTGGTTATATTGAGCAAATGGACACAATTGTCCTAGATGTTTTAAAAGAAATAGGCAACATTGGTGCCGGAAATGCGGCAACGGCTTTGGCCAAAATGATTAACAAAAAAGTAGATATGAACGTTCCGAAAGTCAATGTACTTGATTTTTCTGAGGTGCCAGAAATACTTGGTGGCGCTGAAAATCAAGTATGTGGGATATTCTTTAAAATTGAGGGTGACATAGATGGGAGCATCATGTTTGTACTAAACATTGAAGATGCCCTTGCTCTTGTAAGCCTATTGATGCCTAGAGAGGAAAACACACTTGATGAGTTTACATTCTCGGCACTTAAAGAGATTGGTAATATACTTTCAGGATCGTATATTTCATCACTTTCAGGCCTGACTAACCTGAATATTAAAATTTCCATTCCATCCATAGCAATAGATATGGCAGGTGCTGTCTTGAGTGTGCCTGCAATAGAGTTTGGCCAAGTTAGCGACAAAATTCTTATTATTGAGAATGAGTTTATAGAACTACAAGAGAATGACTCAGTGAGAGGATTCTTTTTCCTTGTTCCTGACTTGGATTCTTATGATACTTTGTTTGGAAGCCTGGGAATACAGATATGAGTCAAGTGATAAAGGTTGGAATGGCAGATTTAAAAGTAACAGGTCCTCCTGAAGTTTTGTCAACTTTAGGACTGGGATCTTGTATAGGGATTTGTTTGTATGATCCTGTTACGAAGGTTTCAGGCTTGGCACATATCATGTTGCCAAACAGTCAAACCATTCGAAACAATTCAAATAGAGCCAAGTTTGCTGATACGGCAATTGATGATATGATTGATGAAATGATAAAAAAAGGCGCCAATAAAAGGCGCCTAGTAGGAAAAATTGCTGGTGGAGCACAAATGTTCTCATTTTCGAGTAAAAACGATATGATGAAGATAGGTGCCCGCAATGCTGATGCTGTTCGGTCTATTTTGAAAGACATGGGGATTCCCCTTAAAGCAGATGATACTGGCGGCAATTTTGGTAGAACGATTGAATTTTACCCTGAAGATGGCAGATTGTTGATTAAAACAATTGGTCACGGAACTAAGACAGTATAGTAGCGCATTATGAAGGGGACGAGTATGGCATGTCGAGAAATCTTAGCGAAGAGTGGAAGGCGTATAAGAATGATGGCAGCCAAAACGCCAAAGAGACTTTAATAGTTGAATACGTCGAGCTTGTAAAAATCATTGCAGGTCGTTTATACTCGTCATTTAATGCAAATGTAGACTTCGATGACCTCGTAAGCTACGGTATAATTGGTCTTATTGATGCCATTGAGAAGTTTGATATATCAAAGAATGTTAAGTTTGAGACGTATGCAAATATTCGCATCAGGGGAGCCATTGTGGATCAGATCAGGGCCCTCGACTGGATACCACGAAGCACACGTCAAAAATTCAAACAGCTTGATGAAGTTTTAAGCAAACTTCATAATTTACACGGCGACAATATCACAGACCAAATGCTTGCAGACGAGCTGGATATGACACCAAAGGAATTGAATAAGTTTTTAGGGGAAGCCAGTGCTCTATCGGTTATATCTCTGGACGAAAAGCTTTCGGAAAATTCCAATTTTAGCATTCGGTCAGATGATCGTGAGATAAGCCCAGAAGGCAATCTTTTTGATAAAGAAACAAAAAAACTCTTACAGGAAAGAATAGAGTCACTTCCTGAAAGAGAGAAGATGATTATTAATTTGTACTATTTTTCAGAGCTCACATATAAGGAAATTGCTGGTGTGCTCGAAATATCGGAATCACGAATTTCACAATTGCATTCAAAGGCGATACTGAAATTACGGGGAGCTGTGGAAGACTTATACTAGAGAATATAGAATGGCAGGTGGTCAAAATGACAGATGAGACACAGACACAAGGCACAGAAGAAAAGCAAGGACCAAGTGTGAAGGTATCTATTGCAGGTGACTATTATTCTGCATCGATAACTGTTGATCCCGGTGATAAACCTGACCTTGTGACGCACGATTTTATTTTGACAACCTTAAAAGAGAAAAATGTGACTGTCGGTATAGACTTGGATGTTGTGGATTCCATCGCACAAAATCCTAATAACATTCAGTCTGTCATTGTGGCAAAGGGGAAGCCGCATCAGAATGGACGAGATGGAGAAATAAAATATTTAGTGGACATTGATAAAGAGGCCAAGCCCAAAATGCTTGAAGATGGGTCGGTCGATTTTAAAGAAATAGATGCGTTCACAACCGTAAAAAAAGGAGATGTGCTCGCAGAGAAAGTTGACCCAACAGAAGGGACGCCTGGCCTAACTGTGACGGGAAAGAATATTAAAGGCAAACCAGGTAAAATTGCCAACTTCAAATTTGGAAAAAATGTTGAAGTCAGCGAAGATGGTTACCAGCTCATTGCTTCAACAGATGGCACAATCAAGATGGAGGGGCAGCGTATTTCAATTATTGAAATATTAGAAATACGAGGCGATGTCGGTGTAAAAACCGGTAATGTGACCTTTAAAGGCAAAATTCTAGTGACGGGCAATGTTGTGACTGGTTATACCATTGAATGTGATGGTGATGTTGAAGTGCAGGGCGTTGTTGAAGGCGCTAAAATTACAGCCACAGGTGATATTATTGTTGGACGTGGCATACAGGGACAAGACGAAGCTGTCATTGAATGTGATGGCAACCTTATTGGTCGTTTTATCAACAATTGTCATGCCAAAGTCAAAGGCAATATTGAAGCAGATGCAATCATGCACTCAAAAATCGTGTGTGATGGCGAGATAAAAGTGTCAGGCCGAAAGGGTCTTATTGTCGGTGGCGAGATCAAGGCTAAGGACCAGATATCAGCCAAGGTGATTGGTTCTGATATGGGCACTCAGACAAAAATTCAGCTTGGGGTAGACTCTGAGCTCATTGAAAGGTATCAGTTTTTAACGGACAAAATCAAGGAGCAAAGGGAAAATATAAAAAAACTGGATCAGGCGCTGAATATGCTTAATCGTCAAACCGCTGCTGCTCCAAACAACGATCAGTTAAAGGTCATGCTCAATAAAACCAAGTTGAGTAAAATTGAGTACCACAATGATTTAACAAGCTTTGCGACAGAACTTAAGGATCTGCAAGAAAGAATCAATAAGCTTCAGGGTTCTAAAGTTATTGCTTCAGAGGTGCATCCAGGTACAAAAGTAACCATTGGGCATTCTCACTATAATGTTAAAAATCTCATAAAAGATGCTGAGATTTGCAAATATGAAGGAGAAATAACAACTGTAAGAAGATAGAGAGGTGAGGCAAATGCCACTCAGACCTATTGATATGCAGGTAATTCTTCCAAGAGTAGAAAGCTTCAAGCAGGCCAAGGAAACCGTTGTTCACAAAGAAGCCAACACTCAGCACCAGCAGCAAATGACAACCCAGCAGGTGGCTGATCAGAAGCTTAAGCAAGTGAACACGTATCATCAAAAAGAAGAAGAAAAAATTAAAGATGAAGAGAAAAACCGTGGTCAGGCTCAAAAAAGAAGCGCAAAGAAAAAGAAAAATGAGAAAAAAGACGAAGATGAACCTGAAAAAGATAAGATTGATCCAAATAAGGGATATGGTTTAGGGTATCATCGGTTTGATATGAAAGTGTGATATTTTGATTGGAATACTTAGCATAATTGTTGGTGTTACAATTGTGCTTGTCTCCACGCTTTTAATAAGAAGAGAACTGTTAAGAGCAAGTCGAGATCAGAAACGATCCTTTAATAGTTTAAGCGATGAGAATGTGGATCAGGTCATGCAGTATCTTAAGAAAGTTGAAAAAGAGCTGGATGACCTTAATGCTGCTTACTATGAGATTGTCTCAGATTTAGAGGGCAAGTACAGTGTTCACGACAAAGAAATCGAACTCTTGCAAGAGAAGTTTGAGACTTTGAGTCTACCTGTTAGAAGGGCTAGAGTGATCGCTGACAAACAAGATGAACAAGTACTCAACGAGCAGGAAAAGATCTGTCATGAAGCCGTTAGAATGCGCCAGGAGGGTCAATCCATTGGTCAAATAGCTAAAGCGCTTAACATGGGCGTTGGTGAACTTCAGCTTCTTTTAAAAACAAAAAAATAACACCGAATAAAAAAGTCGACTGGATTACAATATTTAGCCGATTTTATGTTGCTCGGTGTTTTTTCATGTGGTATACTACTTGAGGTAACAATACACACCCGCCATAAATATCAGGTGGTGCCGAAAGGTTCCTGATATGTTGAGTGACGGGGAGGATAAACTTAAGGAGGACATTAATATGTCAGTAATTTCAATGAAACAACTTCTTGAAGCAGGTGTACACTTTGGTCACCAAACAAGAAGATGGAACCCAAAGATGGCTCGTTTCATCTTTACAGAAAGAAACGGAATCTACATTATCGACCTTCAAAAAACTGTTCGTAAGGTAGAAGAAGCTTACAGCTTCATTAGAGAAGTTGCTGAAGAGGGCGGCAAAGTTATCTTTGTTGGTACGAAAAAGCAAGCTCAAGAATCTATCGAAACAGAAGCTAAGCGTGCTGGTATGTACTACGTTAACCAAAGATGGTTGGGTGGTATGCTTACAAACTTTAAGACAATCAAGAAGAGAATTGACCTTCTAGAAAAGCTTGAAGCTATGGAAGAAGACGGTACTTTCGAAGCACTTCCAAAGAAAGAAGTACTAAAGCTACGTCAAAAGAAAGAAAAGCTTAACAAGTTCCTTGGCGGTATCAGAGATATGACTGATCTACCAAAGGCTATGTTCGTGGTTGACCCTAAGAAAGAAAAAATCGCTATCGCTGAAGCGCGTACACTAGGTATCCCAGTAGTTGCTATTGTTGATACTAACTGTGATCCAGACGAAGTTGACTTCGTAATTCCTGGTAATGACGACGCTATCCGTGCAGTAAAACTTCTATCTGGTAAGATGGCTGACGCATGTCTAGAAGGTATGCAAGGCGAATCTATGGAAGAAGCTCCTGCTGAAGCGTAGATAGATATAAATAGGTAAGGGGAAACTCTTACCTTCTTTAATAAGATCGACAAACAACATATGTATTTTGAAGGAGGAATTCCTATGGCAGTAACAGCTGCAATGGTTAAAGAACTGCGCGAGAAAACTGGCGCAGGTATGCTAGATTGTAAAAAAGCTCTGACTGAAAAGAATGGAAACATCGAAGAAGCAGTAGATTTTCTTCGTGAAAAAGGCCTGGCGAAAGCGGCTAAGAAAGCTGGTCGTGTGGCTGCAGAAGGTATCGTAACTTCTTACATCCACGGCGGCGGTCGTATTGGTGTTCTTGTTGAAATCAACTCTGAAACAGATTTCGTTGCTAAAAACCCATCTTTCCAAGATTTTGCGAAAGACGTTGCAATGCAAATCGCGGCTTCTAATCCTCTATACGTTAAGCGTGAAGAGGTACCAGCAGACGCAATCGAGCGTGAAAAAGAAGTTCTTAAGGCACAAGCTCTTAACGAAGGCAAGCCTGAGCACATCGTTGAGAAGATGGTTGTTGGTCGTATTGAAAAATACTACAAGGAAAACTGCCTTCTTGAGCAAGCATTTGTTAAGAACCCAGACCAAGATATCCAGTCTCTACTAAACGAAAAGATTGCAACAATCGGTGAGAACCTTTCAATCCGTCGTTTTGCTCGTTTCGAAGTGGGCGAAGGTATCGAAAAGAAAGAAGAAAACTTTGCTGAAGAAGTTGCTAAGCAGCTTCAAGGCTAATTCATTCACAGTTGCTCAGAAAGAGAACACTTTTGTGTTCTCTTTTTTAAAGCGGGTATACTGATGAAGACACTTGTTTTTTCATGTGTTCGGACTTTTTGAATGAAATAAGTGTCAAAATAAATGTTTCTTTGTGATTTTGCATTTTTTAAAGGGATATGGGCCCCTTGTGTAGAATCTTTTCTTTGGAATGGAGGTATCTTCTTTGGAACCTAAATATAAAAGGGTTATACTTAAACTAAGCGGTGAAGCACTGGCCGGCGAAAGAGGCTTTGGGATTGACAACGATACTGTTGATCGCGTGGCTATGCAAATTAAAGAACTCGTTGATATGGGCGTGCAGGTTGCAGTTGTTATTGGTGGCGGAAACTTCTGGAGAGGTCGTAGCCATGATTCAATGGACAGATCAACAGCAGACTATATGGGCATGTTAGCGACTGTTATTAATTCCCTAGGCATACAAGATGCTGTGGAAAATTTAGGCATGCAGTCTCGAGTTATGTCTGCGATTGAAATGCGTCAAATTGCAGAACCTTACATAAGAAGAAGAGCTGTTAGACACCTTGAAAAAGGACGTGTGGTTATCTTTTCAGCAGGAACGGGCAATCCATTCTTCTCAACTGATACAACTGCGGCTCTTAGAGCAGCTGAAATTGAAGCTGAACTGATCTTGCTGGCTAAAAAAGTGGATGCTGTATATGATAGTGACCCAATGGTTAATCCTGAAGCGAAAAAAATTGACAAGATCACTTATATCGATGTCATTAATCAGGGACTGGGTGTTATGGATACAACAGCTATCACACTATGTATGGAAAACAATATTCCAATTCAAGTGTTCGGCCTTAAAGGTGATGACAACATCAAACGTGTCATTCTTGGTGAAGAATTAGGGACAATAATTAAGGAGGATTAATGCCTTATGAATGAAGTACATAAAATGATCAAAGAAAAGATGGAAAAAACAGTTGGTGTTTTAAGAGAAGACCTACAGACAATCCGTGCAGGACGAGCAAATCCAAATATTCTGAACAAGATCACTGTAGAGTATTATGGAACGCCAACACCACTGACTCAGCTTGCCAACATTACGGTTCCAGAACCACGTATGCTTCAAATCAACCCGTATGATGTAAGCGCTATTTCTGATATTGAAAAAGCAATTATGAACTCTGATTTAGGCATGAACCCATCAAATGATGGTAAAATCATCCGTCTATCTGTTCCAATGCTAACAGAAGAGCGTCGTAAGGACCTTGTAAAGCAAGTGAAGAAGACTGGTGAAACAGCTAAAGTTGCTATTCGTAATGAGCGCCGTGAAGCCAATGATAAGCTAAAGAAAATGCATAAAAGCAATGAACTAACTGATGATGATTTGAAGTCAGCAGAAGAAGAAGTTCAAAAGATGACAGATGATCATATCAAAAAAATTGATGATATGGTAAAAGCTAAAGAAGCTGAAGTTCTGGAGGTATAATCTTTGAACATCCCAGATACACTGGGTTTGAACTTGAACGAAGCTAGAAGAGAGATTCGGACAAATTGCCCGAATCTCTCTATTATCATTCAAGAGACCCGTTCCCGAAAAGAGCCTGAGTTTATGGGCATTGAAGATGCTAAAGTCATTAAGCAAGAAGTGACCGAAGAGGGCGTTAAACTACTGGTCGGTTTTTTCGCAGACATATATGAAGATAGAATCAAATAGAGTCATATCCTTGATTTATGAGGGAAAGCGGCCAAAATATATTGACCGCTTTCCCGGATAAGTTACATATATAGCATAATTACTAAGACGTAAAGGGGATTTGAAATTGAAAAACAATATACCTCAGCATATAGCGATTATCATGGATGGAAACGGCCGCTGGGCCAAAAAGAGAAACCTTCCAAGAGTTGCAGGGCATAAAGCTGGTGTGGAGACTTTAAGAGATGTCATTGAACGAGGTGGAGACCTTGGGGTAAAACACATGACATTCTATGCATTTTCAACAGAGAATTGGAAAAGACCTGAAGATGAAGTGAAGGGGCTAATGAATCTTTTGGTGGCCTACTTGAAGTCAGAGACTAAAAAACTTCACGAGAACAATATTAAGATAAATGTGATTGGAGACACATCACGACTGCCAAAACTGGCACAAAATGAGCTGAAGAAATCCATCGATTTGACTGCCAACAACACGTCTATGACTGTTCATATCGCCCTGAATTATGGCGCGCGTGATGAAATTGTTCGTGCTGTTAAACGCATATCAACAGATGTAAAGAATGGTCAATTGGATGTAGAAAACATTGACGATGCCTTGATAAGCAACAACCTATATACAGCTGGTACGCCAGACCCTGATTTGATGATCAGGACTTCGGGTGAAGTACGACTCAGTAATTTCCTGCTTTGGCAATTTGCCTATACTGAATTTGTGTTTACAGATATGTACTGGCCAGATTTTAATGGAGATGCTCTTGAGAATGCGATTGAAGAGTATCAAAATCGTCACAGGAGATTCGGCAAATTATAGGAGGATTAGATGTTAAAGAGATTAATATCCAGTCTTGTGGCATTGCCAATTCTACTGTTTGTGGTGCTAATGGGTGGGAACTACATAAAATTTGCAGCTATGCTGCTGAGTCTTATTGGACTTTACGAGTTTTATCATGCGTTTAGATTGGCTGGTTATAAACCATCAGCAAAATTGGGTTACACATATACATTTGTATTATACGGGGCAGGTTTCCTTGATGTGGGGCCAATATTTTATATTGCCATAGTCTTTATGTTTTTATACAACGTTCTCATATATAACGTGTTGAGTAAGCATGAAGCCATTCTTGATATGGCACTGACCTTTTTGGGTTTTTTCTATGTGGCGTTTTCATTTTTCCATATATCCTTAATTTCCAGTGTGGATAGCAATTTCTACATATGGTATATCTTTATATTAGCATGGGGATCAGACACTTTTGCATATTTCGCAGGTCGCCTTTTTGGCCGACATAAGTTGATTGAACATGTGTCGCCTAAAAAGACAATTGAGGGGTCTATCGGTGGCCTTGTGGGCGCAACGCTGCTTTCAGTGGGCTTTGCCTACATGTTCAAACCTGAATTTATGACCTTTGCAATTTTCTTAGGGCTAATAGGCAGTATTTTGGCCCAAAGTGGTGATTTGATTGCATCAAAAATAAAGCGCTACTGCGGTATTAAAGATTACGGCAAAATAATGCCAGGTCATGGAGGCGTTCTCGATAGGTTTGATAGCATTATTCTGACCGGTCCATTCATATATTATTTCATATTCTTCTATATGAAATGGGCACATTTGTTGTAATTTTCAGAGCGTCTACGAGTGTATGATTCAAAGAATGTCCTAAAGAAATAAGATTAAGTCTTTAAAAAAAGTTTAGAGCACACACCTTCTGGTGTGTGTTTTTTGTGCTTAAAATGAGATAAATGAATCAATTGTAAATTAAATGATAACAAATATCACTTATTTGGTAAGTATTAGAGGCTTCGGGTATAAGAGATAAAAATCAGGTTTGGAGAGACAATATGGAGACAATTAATAAATCGGAAACGCTAATACTGTATTCAGATCAAAATGACCCATATTTTAATCAGGCCTTAGAGTACTATCTGTTGACGGAGCTTGAACAATATCATCAGATATTTTTTCTTTGGATCAATGCCCCTTGCGCCTTTATTGGACGAAATCAAAATCCGTGGAAGGAATTGAAATTGGACAAAATGGAGGCGAATGAAATTCCCTTGTTGAGAAGAAAGTCTGGAGGTGGCACAGTCTATCATGATGAAGGGAATTTGAATGTGTCATTTATAAGTCCCCATAGAAAATCCGATTGTTATAAAAATCTAAGAGTCATACAAGCAGCTGCTTCAAAATTTGGCTTGCAACTTCAAGCCACAGACAGATATGACTTAAGGTGGCAGGGGCATAAGGTTACAGGGAGTGCATTTTACATGTATAAGAAGAGAAAAATGCACCACTGCACACTACTTGTAGATGTGGATGAATCCGCTCTATGGGAGGTTTTAAATTTTGAACATGAGGCCTATCAGTCAAAATCCGTCAAGTCTATTAAAAGCCCAGTGGTCAACTTGAAAAAAGGTAATGACATAATGAGCATGGACCGTATCAAGGCCAGTGTCATTGAAGCCATAGCTACAGAATTCAATCTTGGACATGTGTCAGTACATAAACCACAGGACATCGTTGAAGATTGGGATCTTCTTAGGCATTATGTAGATGGTTTTAAAAGCTTGACCTGGCTGTATGGAGAAACACCTGATTTTAAGTACACTTCAGAAACGGGAAGAGAGTACCAGGTTAAGAAGGGTCAGTATAAAGGGCACTTTTTTTCGGAAAGTCTCATAACAAATTTTGAAAGCAAAAGTAAAAAAGACGGTGATAAACCAGAAGGAGGCATGAACGTGTTATTTGAAAACTACAATCCCTTAACAGACGAAATGATACAGATTATGGATAAGGATGGTCATATCGTTCACCCAGAACTAAAGCCGGATATTCCTGATGAAAAGTTATTAAGCATGTATAAGACCATGGTCAAAAGCCGGGTGACTGATACAAAGACACTTCAATTTCAAAGACAGGGTCGTATATTAACATATGCACCTAACTTGGGTCAGGAGGCTGCACAGGTTGGAACCATAGCAGCATCTGAGAAAACTGACTGGGTGGCATCGGCCTTCAGAGAACTCGGTGCATGGCTTTATAGAGAAGCTCCACTATATAAAATATTGTTGTACTGGTATGGCAATGAAGAAGGCATGAAAATGCCTGAAGACGTTAGAATATTACCTGTAAGCATTCCGATTGCTTCTCAGTTGCAACATGCCACTGGCCTAGCCTATGCCTCTGTATACAAGGGAGAAAATGATGTTGTTCTTGGTTATGTGGGGGATGGTGGCACATCTCAGGGAGATTTCCATGAAGCTCTTAACTTTGCAGGCGTGATGAATGTACCTTGCGTTTTTATCGTTCAAAACAACCAGTTTGCCATATCAACTAGACGGGCCATTCAAACAAGAGCCAAGACCATTGCTCAGAAATCACTCGCCTATGGTATTCCAGGGTATCAGGTAGATGGAAATGATATTTTTGCAGTATATGCTGTGACAAAAATGGCTGTTGACAGGGCGCGAAATGGAGAGGGCCCAACCCTTATTGAAGCCTACACTTATAGACTGGGGGCCCATACAACTGCAGATGATCCAACAGTCTATCGTGATAATACTGAAGTTGAAGAGTGGCAAGAGAAAGACCCGATTGATAGATTTAGAAAATACTTAATTGCTCAAGGGCTTTGGAATGACGAAAAAGATGAGGCCCTTAGAAAAGAGTATGAAGACGAAGTGAGAAGCACTTTTGAAGAAGTTGAAAAATCAGGACTGGTTCCACTGGAGGATGTTTTCAGCTACACCTATGAAAAAATGACACCAGCCCTTGAAAACCAGTACAAAGAACTTAAAAGAAGAGCAGAGGAGGGAAAATAAATGTTGGTACTCAACTTAATTGAAGCGATCACCAATGCTCTCGATGTGGAAATGGGGCTAGATGATACGGTCGTTGTATATGGTGAGGATGTCGGTTATGAAGGTGGCGTATTTAGAGCGACCAAAGGCCTTCAAGCTAAGTATGGTGAGAAGCGTTGCTTTGACTCTGTTCTGGCTGAATCTTCAATCATTGGTTCGGGCATAGGTATGGCTATAAATGGTTTGAAGCCAGTTGTTGAAATGCAGTTCTCAGGATTCATGTTTCCAGGTTACAATCAAATCGTTACCCATGCAGCGCGGATGCGCAATCGAAGCCGGGGCAATTTCACTGTGCCAATGGTTATTCGAATGCCATACGGTGCTGGTGTACGAGCCTTAGAGCACCACTCGGAGAGTTTGGAAACATTATTTGCCCACATACCAGGTCTCAAGGTGGTTGTACCATCAACACCATATGATGCCAAGGGACTTTTAATAGCGGCTATTCGTGACCCTGATCCAGTTGTATTCTTAGAACCTAAGCGAATCTACAGGGCCTTTAAGCAAGAAGTGCCAGAAGATGATTATGAGATTGAAATTGGTAAGGCGAGAGTGATACAAGAAGGCACTGACTTAACGGTGGTTTCGTGGGGAGCCATGACAAGGGATACACAAAAGGCTATAGATGCCCTTGAGGCAGACGGAAAGCATAGTATCGAACATATTGATCTAAGAACGATTTCGCCAATTGACAAAAAAACCATCATAGAGTCTGTACAAAAAACAGGACGATTTGTCGTGGTTCATGAGGCTGTGCGGTCATTTGGTACGGGTGCAGAACTTATTTCCATTGTAAATGAAGGAGCTTTTTTATACCTTGAAGCACCGCCAACGCGCATCGCACCACCGGACATCATCGTACCACTTCCAAAGGGAGAGCATCATTATTTGCCAAATCCAAAGACGATTGAAAAAGAGCTTATAAAAGTATTGGAATTTTAGGAGGTGACTAAATGTTTCAGGTAAAATTCGCAGACGTTGGCGAAGGCGTCCATGAGGGTGTTGTGTTTAAAATATTTGTGGATGTTGATGGTCAAGTTGAAGAAGGTGAATCCATCATGGCCATTGAGACGGACAAGGTCACAGCCGATATTCCGTCTCCTGTCAGTGGCACAGTGAAAAAACTTCAGTGGAAACCTGGAGATAAAATTGAAGTGGGTCAAACCATCGTCTTAATAGATGATGGTCAGGAGGGCGTCCGTTCAAACATGGAAGTGGATGAGGAAGAAGCTCAGGCAGATTCAGTGCATTCAGACACGGGTCAGTCTGCATCTGATGAGTCTGAAAGTCATTCTGAAACCGTGGAAGAACAGGGCAGTACAAGTGTGGTTGGTGAAATCGAAGTGTCATCAGAAGTGATCGCTTCAAGTTCGGAAGGTCAAAGCAAACCATCCACTATGGATAAAATTAAAAAAGTTCTCGCCACGCCTGTGGCAAGGAAAATGGCCAAGGACTTGGGCATTGACATAAAAACCATTGAGGGCACAGGCCCTGCAGGTCGTATTTTGAAAGCAGACATACAGAAGGCCCATGACATTCAGGCTAAAACTGAAGAACAAGGCGAGTCAAAATCTCATAATAAAGGCAAGGATATAAAGGGCCATTCAAGTATAGATCATGGACAACCATCCTATGTGCCTAAAGAACCTGAGGCGCTTATTGAACGTGTGCCTATGTCGATGATTAGAAAGACCATTGCAGCCAATATGACCCAGTCAAAGTATACAATTCCTCACACAGCTGTAATGGATGAAGTGGATGTGACAGGGCTGGTTGAATACAGGACACGAACAAAAGACATGGCAAAGGACAAAGATATTAAGTTGACCTATTTAGCCTTTATAGTGAAAGCTGTCACGTCAGCACTTAAGCAACATAAAATTTTGAACGCGTCCTATCATCAAGAGGAAGAAGAAATAATCATTAAAAAGTTCTATAATATTGGTATCGCAGTGGATGCCCCTCATGGTCTTATTGTGCCAGTGATTCATAATGCCGATCAAAAAGGCATTCTTGAACTGGCTCATGCTATTGATGATTTGAGCAGCCGGGGCAAGGAAAAGAAACTGCATACAGATGAACTGACACATGGAACCTTTACCATAACAAATTATGGAGCTTTTGGTTCAAGCTTTGGTGTACCGATTATTAGGTATCCAGAATCGGCTGTTCTGGGCATTGGTGCAATTACGAAAAAACCAGTGGTTGTCGATGATGAAATAGTTATAAGGCGTATCATGCCATTATCGATGTCGTTTGATCATAGAATCATAGATGGTGCAGATGCAGGTCGTTTTATGAGAACCTTAAAAAGGCTTCTTGAAGACCCAGACCTTCTTTTAATGAGCTAGAAGGGAGGAGGACAATATGAAAAATTATGACATCATTGTATTGGGTGGCGGACCCGGAGGCTATGTTGCGGCTATAAAAGGTGCGCAACTAGGCGCTGAGGTTCTTCTTATAGAAGCTCACAAAATTGGTGGGGTGTGCCTAAACTATGGTTGTATTCCAACAAAGACTTTGTTGCGAACGGCCAATCTCTATAAAGACATGATGAATGCCACTGAATTTGGCATTGATATTGAAAGCATGGATTCAGTCACCATTAACTGGAAAAATTTAATGAAACGTAAGGACAAGGTTGTCAAAAAACTGACTGGTGGCGTCAGGCAACTTGTCAAGCACAACGGTATAGATTATGTTGAGGGTTTTGGTACGGTCATTGACAAAAACACCATTGATGTTGATGGCACTGAGTATAAAGGGAAAAATTTAATCCTAGCAACAGGCTCAACAACAAGGGTGCCGGATATTCCAGGTCTACGTGAGTCTTTTCTTGAGGGTCACAGTGTGGATAGCACAGGGGCAATTGCCCTCCCACAGAGGCCAGAAAGTCTAACCATTCTAGGTGGAGGTGTTATTGCAGTCGAATTTGCAACCCTCTATAACAGTCTTGGTACAAAAGTGACACTGCTCCAGCGATCTGATAAAGTTTTAAAGTTTCTTGATAAAGATGTCCAGGAAACCATGCAAAAACATTTGATCAAAGAAGGGGTTCAAATCATTACAGGCGTTGATATTCAGTCTATTGACGAAAATCGGGTTCACTATGAGGTCGGTGGTGAGAAAAACACGGTTGAAAGTGATCATATTCTTGTGAGTCTTGGTCGAGAACCCAATTTAAAAGGCCTTAGCAATTTGAATCTCAAGGTGAGTCGCAAGGGCGTTGAAGTGGATGACCATATGGAAACCAGTGTGGAAGGTGTATATGCCATTGGAGACTTGAATGGTAAATATATGTTGGCCCACGTTGCTTCAGCAGAAGGACTAGTCGCGGCTGAAGCCATTATGGGCAGTAAAAGCACAATTAACTATAGGAGAGTGCCTTCGTGCATTTATAGTTTTCCAGAAGTGGGTGTGGTTGGCTATACGGAAGATGAAGCAGTTGAGGCAGGATACGACGTTGATACAAGCCTGTTTCCTCTTAGTGCAAACGGTAAAGCAATGGCCCATGGTGAAAAAACAGGCTTTGTAAAAATTGTGTTTGACAAAACCTATGGCGAGGTCTTAGGGGTTCATATCGTGGCTGGTCATGCCACGGATATGATTGCTGAAGCCACAGCATCCCTAGAACTTGAAGCCACAGTTCATGATTTGGCCAAGACGGTTCATCCGCATCCTACCCTTTCAGAAGTGGTAATGGAAGCGGCTCATGGAGCGGTAGGCAAGCCTATTCATGCCATCAAAAAATAAAGAAATATTATTGGTATAGCAAATGTTCATAGAATGGTTACCTTTTTTGCCCCCTTTATCTGTTATAATAGATAGAGAAATAAATCTAAAGTCCTGTTTGAACCACTGAACATAAGTGGTTTAACAAGAATAAAGGGCTTGGCTATCAGGAGTGACTAAAATGAAGAACATTGCAATACTAGGCTCTACGGGTTCAATTGGAACACAGAGTCTTGACATAATTGCGGATTATCCAGACAAATTTAAGGTGAAAGCCCTTAGTTGTCAGTCGAATATTAAGCTTATCAGAGAACAGGCAGAAATCTATAAACCTGAGCACATTGCTGTATTCTCAGATGAAGCCTATGAAACACTCATAAAAGAAGGGCTCTCATATCCGGTTCAGATTCATCGTGGTATGGAAGGCCTTCTTTATATTGCAAAACTTGAAGGTGTGGATATAGTCCTCACATCTGTGGTGGGGAATATAGGCTTATTGCCAACGGTTGAAGCCATCAAGGCGGGGAAAGATGTGGCCTTGGCCAATAAGGAAACCCTTGTGACTGCAGGGTCTATTATAATGCCACTTGCAAGGAAACACGGTGTGAACATCTTGCCTGTTGACAGTGAACACAGCGCCCTATTTCAAGCTTTACAGGGCAATCGGGTCAAAGACATTAGAAGACTCATACTCACGGCATCTGGTGGGCCTTTCAGAGGAAAAAGCCGAGAGGAACTGATTGATGTGAAGGCAAAGGATGCCTTGAAACATCCAAACTGGTCTATGGGTCAAAAGATAACTATTGATTCAGCAACCCTTATGAACAAGGGGCTTGAAGTTATTGAGGCCAAGTGGCTTTTTGATGTGGATGCTGATGAAATAGATGTGGTGGTTCATCCAGAGTCCATCATACATTCCATGGTTGAATATCATGATAGCTCAATTATGGCGCAAATGGGTCTTCCAGATATGAAGCTCCCTATAATATACGCACTGAATTACCCTGAAAGACTGGAAACAAAACTGGAAAGCTTAGATTTTACAAAAATGAATCAGTTGAATTTTCAAACACCAGACACACAGACCTTCCCATGTCTTGACCTTGCTTATAAGGCCCTGCGGGCTGGCGGGACAATGCCAACAGTGCTAAACGCCGCCAATGAAGTTCTGGTTTACCAATATCTAAAAGGGGAGATTGGGTTTTATGATATACCCGATCGAATTGAAAAGCTTATGAGAGAGCATGAAAATATTCAAATGCCTACAATTGAGGATATTTTGAAAGTTGACAGTGAGACGCGACGTGCGGCTCTGAATATGCAAAAGAGGTGATTGTATGACAGCGATAGTTTTTATCATCGTATTTGGTATGCTCGTGTTCATTCATGAGTTTGGACACTTTGCTACAGCAAAATTATCAGGCATTACGGTGCATGAATTTGCACTTGGAATGGGACCTAAAATATTTAGTTATCAGGGACAAGAAACTTTATATAGTCTAAGAGTCTTGCCTATCGGTGGCTATGTTCGCATGGAAGGGGAAGACGAAGAGTCTGACAAGGATGGGTCTTTCAGCAAGAAGAGTCCATGGAAGCGCCTTGCAGTTATTGCAGCGGGACCAATTATGAACTTTGTCCTTGCCATTGTGGTCATTACAGCCCTTTTTATGATGGATGGATTTCCAGTCAACACAATTGGAGAGCTGATTGATGGAGCGCCTGCTAAAGCGGCGGGACTTGAGGTCGGAGATGAAATAACAAGCATTGACGGACAAGCGGTGACATCATGGGATGATGTTGTGACAACCATTTCAGGGGCCGAGACGGATGATTTAAAGGTCACAGTCCTCAGGGGCGGTGTGGAAGAATCATTTACAATACAAGCCACAAAAGAAGAAGAGACAGGACGCCGAATTATTGGTATACGTCCCATGTTTAAAAAAGACATTTTACAGTCAATAAAATATGCTTTTATGGGTGTTTTTTTCACAATACAAGCCATTCTTCAGTATTTAGGATCACTCCTTATGGGGCAAGGCGACTTTTCTCAAGTGTCTGGTCCGGTGGGGATTTATAACGCTGTAAGCGAAGCCTCTCAAACAGGTCTGAAGAGTATTTTAAACATCACAGGACTGCTTTCAATCAACCTGGGTCTTATAAATCTACTGCCTTTTCCAGCGCTGGATGGAGGCCGAATCATATTTATTGGTCTGGAAATACTAAGAGGCAAGCCTATTGATCAAGAAAAAGAAGGCTTTGTTCACTTTATTGGTTTCGTGGTATTAATGACCCTTATGGTTCTACTGGTCATGAAAGACTTAAACATCGGAGGTTAGACATGTTAAGACGACAAACTAGACAAGTTATGGTCGGAAATGTCCCTGTTGGAGGTCATGCCCCGATCACGGTTCAGTCAATGACAAATACAGATACCAGAGATGTTGAAGCGACAGTGGACCAAATACTGAGACTCGAAGAAGCGGGTTGTGAAATTATTCGTGTGGCAGTGCCTGACATGGAGGCTGCCAAGAAACTGTCTCAGATTAAAAGTCAAATTCACATTCCACTTGTGGCAGACATACATTTCGACTACAAGTTGGCCCTTGAAGCCGTTAGGCAAGGTGTTGACAAACTCCGCATCAATCCTGGTAACATTGGAGACAAATCCCGTGTCATGGAGGTTGTTGAGGCGGCTAAGTCCGCAGGTATTCCTATAAGGATAGGGGTCAATGGGGGGTCGCTGGAAAAGCGACTCATTGAAAAGTACGGCAAGGTTTGCGCACCAGCACTTGTGGAGAGCGCTATGGAGCACATTAAACAACTCGAAGCCCTAGGGTTTTATGATATTATTGTGGCACTTAAGTCTTCTGACATTGAGCTGACCCTGGAAGCTTATAAAATGCTTGCAGATGAAGTGACGTACCCATTCCATATAGGGATCACAGAATCGGGTACAAAATTCAGGGGGACAATTAAATCTTCCATTGGTGTTGGAGCCCTTCTTCTAAATGGACTCGGAGACACCCTCAGAATTTCATTAACAGGTGATCCGGTGGAAGAGGTCAAGGTAGGACGAGAGATTTTATCATCAATGGGTATAAGAGAGTTCGGAATTCGATTAATTTCTTGCCCAACCTGTGGACGATGCCAGGTGAATCTTGATAAAATAGCAAGTGAAGTGGAAAAACGCATAGAAAATATAGACAAATCGCTGACCTTAGCAGTTATGGGCTGTGCAGTCAATGGTCCAGGAGAAGCGCGGGAAGCTGATATAGGCATTGCATCCGGTCGTGGGGAAGCCCTCATTTTTATTAAGGGCGAGATCGTACGCAAGGTTAAAGAAGAAGAAATTGTTGATGCTTTAATGGAAGAAATAGAAAAAATGTAGGTGAGCTAATGTCTGAGATACAGACGGGGGGATTCAGCACGACTTTAAATGCGTGCCTGGGTCCAAGCGATATTTCAATCAAGGAAATAAAATATATAAAACAGCTGAAACAACTTCAGCTGTTTTTTGAGACTGATGGTGAGGTGGATCCACAGTCGAGGGATAAGCTTTTGAGACAGGTCAAAACTGACCTTCCGCCAGTTGAGGACATAAAGATTTATGTGAGTTTTAACTGGCCGAAGAACAATGTGGACGAAGTCGTGGAAAAGTACTGGCCGACGGTGATCTGGATGACATCTAAAATATGTCCAGGTCTTAATGGCATGCTTAAAGAAATGCGACCTGAACTTAAAACGGGAACCCTGGAGATTCATATGCCAGATGAATTTTCCATACGACAATTGCGCCAAAAAAACTGTGAAAAATTGATCAGCCAGCAAATCCAAAGAGAACTGGACTTATCTCTTGGTGTTGAACTTATATATGACCATGCCCGTCATGAAAGTCACATGATTCAATTTGAAGAGAATAAACAAACAAAGGCACGACAAGCGATGGAGACGGCCAAAGTTGAACGTCAGAAGAACATATCAGAGCAGTCAAGCAAACCAGCCCAGGGTGGAGGTGGCGGCTTTGGTGGTGGAGATGGTGGATTTTCTAAACGTAAAGCACCTAAGGAGAAGCCAGCCCACGTTATATATAGACGTGAAATCAAACGTTCGCCTGTTCCGATTAAGGGCAATATGGAAGAAGAGTCTATTGTCTGCTATGAAGGCAAGGTGTTTGAAAAAGACACAAGAGAACTCCGAAGTGGGAAAAAGCTCATTTCTTTTGCCATAACAGACTACACATACTCGATAAACTGCAAAATATTTGCCAAGCCTGAAGAGGCGGAAGAACTGGAAAATGCCATAAAAAAAGGTGTTTGGTATAAGGTTGAAGGCAATATACGCTACGACTCCTTTGAGAAAGAACTTATGATGTTTGTCATGAATATCAATGAAGGCAAGGTCGAGAAACTGAGAATGGACAATGCGCAAGAAAAACGTGTTGAACTCCATATGCATACCAATATGTCAGATATGGATGGTGTGGCATCGGTTAAAGAGCTGGTAGCCACTGCTGATCGGTGGGGTCATAAGGCTGTTGCTATTACAGACCACGGTGTCCTTCAAGCCTTCCCCGATGGCATGCATGCTTCGGATGGAAAAGATATAAAAGTCCTTTATGGTGTTGAAGGCTATCTATTCAATGACGATGCCCAGGTTATAAAAAAGACCAATGACAAAGATATGAAACAAACCTTTGTCGTTTATGACATTGAAACCACGGGTTTGTCATTTAAACACGACATGATTACGGAAATCGGTGCTGTAAAGGTAAAGAATGGTGAAATTATAGATTCTTATAGTGCCCTTGTTAATCCAGAAAGACCTATACCGGCTAAAATTGTTGAAATCACAGGCATTACAGATGACATGGTGGCAGATAAGCCTAAAATTGACCAAGTTCTTCCTGGTTTTTTAGACTTTGTGGGTGACAGTCCGGTAGTGGCTCATAACGCCAGTTTTGATGTGAGCTTTATCAAGGCACAAGCAGACAAGTTGGGTTTACCATTTGAACCTGTTGTTCTGGATACCCTAACGCTTGCTCGACTGCTTCTTAAAGATATGAAGCGACACAAGCTCAACCAGGTGGCAAAAAAGTTAAAAATAAAACTTGAAAATCACCATAGGGCTGTAGACGATGCCATGGCCACTGCAAAAATATTCTGTCGATTCATTTCCATGCTGGATGACATGGGCATCACCGACATGGATGGCATCAATGAACTGGGTCTTGAAGAACTGGACTATAAGAGTGCTGAAACCTATCATGTGATAATTCTTGTGAAGAATCAGAGGGGACTAAAGAGTCTTTATAACCTCGTGAGTCACTCGAACACGAAGACCTTCTACAGAAGGCCGAGGATTCCTAAGTCTCTACTGTCCAAGTACAGGGAAGACTTTATCATTGGTTCGGCATGTGAAGCTGGAGAGCTTTTTAGGGCTATACTTTCCAATAAAACGGAAGAGGAAATTGAAGCTGTTGCCAAATATTATGATTATCTTGAAATTCAACCAGTTGGCAACAACAATTTTATGATAGATAAGGGAATTGCCAAAGATGAAGAGGAACTTCGTGACATGAACCGCTATATAGTTTCTCTTGGTGAAAAACTTGATATTCCAGTTGCTGCAACAGGGGATGTCCACTTCCTCAACCCTGAGGATGAGGTTTACAGACGAATTATTATGGCGGGCAAAGGGTTTTCAGATGCTGATAATCAGCCGCCCCTATACTTCAGAACCACGGATGATATGCTAAGAGAGTTCAGTTATCTTGGTGTTCAAAAGGCCCATGAGGTTGTTATCGGTGTACCAAATCAAATTGCTGACAGCATTGATGAAATCCTTCCGATTCCTAAGGAGACTTATCCACCACGTATTGAAGGATCAGACGAAGAGCTTAGGGAAATGTGTTTCAAAAAAGCCAGAAGCATTTATGGGGATGACCTTCCAGAAATCGTTGAAGAACGTCTGGAAGCGGAACTGAATTCCATTATTAGTAATGGATATTCTGTTATGTATATCATTGCTCAAAAGCTTGTTGTTAAATCTCTTGAAGACGGTTATCTTGTTGGGTCGCGTGGTTCCGTAGGGTCATCTTTTGCGGCAACCATGTCAGACATCACTGAAGTTAACCCACTGCCACCACACTATGTTTGTAAAAACTGCAAGCACTCGACTTTTATTACAGATGGCAGCATCGGTTCAGGTGTCGATTTGCCTGATCGAGACTGTCCGGAGTGTGGAACGGCTTATACAAAAGAGGGACATGACATACCATTTGCGACCTTCCTTGGTTTCGATGGTGACAAGGAACCCGATATTGACCTTAACTTCGCCGGCGTGTATCAGGCCACATCACATAAATATACAGAAGAACTCTTTGGTACGGGCTATGTCTATAAGGCAGGCACCATTGGCACCATTGCAGAGAAAACCGCCTTTGGTTATGTAAAGAAATACTTTGAAGAGCGGGGTATAGAAAATGTCAACAATAAGGAAATTATACGTCTAGCCCAGGGCTGTACTGGAATCAAAAGGACATCAGGTCAGCATCCTGGTGGGATCATGGTTATTCCTGACTATAAGGAAGCGTCAGATTTCACACCGATACAGTATCCTGCAAACGATGTGAACTGTGGTGTTTTAACAACCCACTTTGATTATCATTCTATTTCAGGACGTATACTAAAGCTTGATATACTGGGACACGACGTTCCGACCATCATTCGTCAACTGGAAGACATCACTGGGGTCAACATTTTTGATGTGCCCCTAGATGATCAAGAGACAGTTAAGATATTTACGACCATCGATTCTTTAAATATTCTCGATAAAGATTATCCTCTGGATATTGGATCGTTGGGGATTCCAGAGTTTGGAACCCGATTTGTTCGTCAAATGCTTGATGATACTAAACCATCAACCTTTGCTGATCTGGTTCGTATTTCTGGTCTGTCGCACGGTACGGATGTGTGGTTGAACAATGCACAGGACCTTGTAAGAAACGGGACTGTCGAAATCAAAGACGTTATTTCAACCCGTGATGATATCATGGTTTATCTAATGTATCAGGGTCTGCCGCCAATAAAGGCCTTCACAATTATGGAGAAGGTTCGTAAAGGCAAGGGCCTGACTGAAGAAGATATTGCCCTTATGAAGGAAAACAATGTGCCGGAGTGGTATATTTGGTCATGTGAACAGATCAAGTACATGTTCCCAAAAGCCCATGCCGTTGCATATGTAATGATGTCTTTTAGAATTGCTTACTTTAAAGTGCACTATCCACTGGCCTTCTATGCGACCCATTATGGTATTAAGGTGGACGACTTTGATGCTCACTTGTTTTGTCAGGGCAAGGCGGCTGTTGCAGCCAAAATGAGAGAACTGGAAGCTATGGACATGAATATGTCAAAGAAGGAACAAGACCTTTATACAATTCTTGAGATTGTTAGAGAAATGTATGCCCGTGGCTATGAATTCCTTAAGGTAGATCTATACCAGTCTGATGCAACACAGTTTAAAATTGTCGATGGAAAAATCCTGCCACCATTCCAAGCCCTTCAAGGTGTTGGAGAAAACGCTGCAAGAGCCCTTGTTGAGGCTGTGAAAATGGGAGAAATACTTTCTATTCAGGACTTGAGAACAAAGTCTAAGGCAACCAAAACAGTTATAGAGGCTTTACGCGAACATGGATGTCTGGAAGGTTTACCAGAGGACAATCAGCTGTCACTCTTCGGTATTTAGAAGGCTTTGCGTCTTATTTTTACGCCGGGTTGTGATTCAAAGAAAGACCGTGTGCTAGAGGGTGCATATATTATATGTAGACACTTGTCAAACCTCATTTGCATAGTTTTCCAACCTATGTTATACTTTTATAGGACAAACAAGAAAGATCAGTGAAGAAGAGTGGGCCGCTAGCCCACTCTTTTGTAATGGTATGGCTAAAATGTAAGAAGGATCAGGGCAATTTATTTAGAAAAAACCATATCGTGATGGATTTTTTTGGTTTAAATTGGTTTTAAATAGGGTCTATTATACCCATTAGGCGTTTGTAATATGACAGCTTCACGTCATCACTACAGCATATATAGAATTTTACAGTATTAAGATCTATATATGCTATAGTGATGACCTTTAAGTGATATTTAGCAAGTCGCTTAGCCATAAGCACTGCATCTTATTTGCACGTGACAGTAGAACAATTTAATAAAAAATTTAATAAAGGAGGTAAATCTACATGAAGAGAAGAAAAGGCAGTAAAAAAAGAGTGGTTGAACTTGTTCGTGAATTGATTGAGGGATACTGCACAGAAAATGACCTTGAGATTGTAGACATTGAGTTCGTTAAAGAAGGTCCCCACAGATACCTTCGCATCATAATCGATAAAGAAGATGGCATTGGTCTTGACGACTGCGGTCTTGTTAGCAAGTTTCTTAATAAGAAGCTTGATGAAGTCGATCCTATTGAAGAAAACTATTTTCTTGAAGTCACATCACCAGGCGTTGAACGTCAACTAAAAAAAGATGAAGACTTTGAAAAATATGCTGGCAAGCAAGTTCAGGCCAATCTATTTCAGCCAATTGATGGTGAAAAGGTTATTCAGGGTAAGCTTATCGGTTTAAAAGATAATAAAATCATTCTTGAAAGAGATGATTCTAGTACAGTTGATATTCCCAAATCAAAAGCGGCGGTCGTTAAGCTGCTTGTTACTTTCTAACCAGGGCTTTTGGTTGCATAAGCAGCAAAGGCCTAGTTGTATTTGATTACAATAAAGGAGGCGCATAAAGTGAAAGCTGAATTGTTTGAAGCGCTAGAGCAAATCGAAAAGGAAAAAGGCATAAGCAAAGAAATCCTTCTTGAAACGATGGAAGCAGCTCTTATTACTGCATTTAAGAAAAACTTCGGTTCGTCACAGAATGTACGTGTTCATATCGATTCTGAATCCGGCGAATTTCAGGTTTTCTCATTAAGAGAAGTTGTGGAAGAGTCTATGGATGATTTCACTGAAATTTCACTTGACGAAGCAAGACTTGAAAATCCAAACTATGAAATTGGCGATTTTGTTGAAGAAGAAGTTACACCACGTAACTTTGGACGTATTGCAGCACAGACTGCAAAGCAGGTGGTTGTACAAAGACTGCGTGAAGCTGAAAGATCAATCGTATTCGATGAGTTTAGCAACCGCGAATCTGAAATCATAAATGGTCAGGTTCAAAGAATGTCAAAGGGTACAATCTATATTAACCTAGGCCGTACTGAGGCCATCCTACTGCCTTCTGAGCAAATTCCTGGTGAAACATACGGCCAGGCTCAAAGGATTAAGTCTTTTATCGTTGAAGTTAAGAAGACACCAAAAGGGCCACAGGTTCTTGTTTCAAGAACGCATCCAGGTCTTGTGAAAAGACTATTTGAACTGGAAGTGCCTGAGATTTATAACGGTGAAGTCGAAATTAGATCTATCTCCCGTGAAGCGGGTTCAAGAACAAAGATCGCTGTTTATTCACCGCTTGAAGACATTGATCCAGTTGGATCGTGCGTTGGTCAAAAAGGCGTTCGTGTTCAGTCTGTTGTCAATGAACTTGGTGGCGAGAAAATCGACATCATCAAGTGGAGTGAAGATCCAGCAGAATTTATTTCTAACTCTCTTAGCCCATCAAAGGTTGAGCGCGTTGAAGTGAAAGAAGATGAAAAAAGTGCCCTTGTTGTCGTACCGGACTACCAACTGTCTCTTGCCATTGGTAAAGAGGGGCAGAATGCCCGCCTAGCGGCTAAGTTGACAGGCTGGAAAATTGACATCAAGAGTGAAACTCAGTATGAAGAATACCTTGAACAACTGGCAAATATGCCAGAAGATCCAGAAACAGAAGCTGTTGAAGAAAATGATCTTCCGGTGGAAGACACAGGTCTAGAGGTTGACACTGAGGATGTTATCGAAAACACTGAAGTGACTGATCTTCCAGAAGATTTGGAAGATGAGATCCTTGAATAGAGAGGCTAGGGATTCCCATGCAAAAGAAGAAAATACCACTTCGTAAATGCGTTGGATGCAATGAACAAAAGCCGAAAAAGGAATTGATCCGCATCGTACGTAACAAAGACGGCGAAATGAGTGTGGACTTCACAGGCAAGGCTCACGGTCGAGGGGCATACATCTGCCACGATGTGGACTGTCTGAAGAAGGCTGAGAAGAAAAAATCTCTTAACCGCGCATTTAGTTGTGAAGTGGATCAGGAAATTTTTGAGAAACTCTATAAGGAGCTTGAAGCCCATGATAAATAATAAGTTCTTATCACTTTTGGGCTTTGCGCATAAGTCTAGAAACCTTGTAACAGGTGAAGACACATGCAGAATGAACATTAAAAAGGATGCCATTAAACTGCTTTTTATAGCAGGGGATGCATCTGACAATACAAAAGATCGTTTTTTACATCTATGCAAAAGCAGAAATATTCCGGTACGGATTATAGAAGATAGAGACACTCTTTCTTCAGCAATAGGCAAGGTGAACCGAACTGTTTTCGGGGTCACCGACCAAAAATTTGCCGAGGAGATGCTCAAAGCTTTGGATGCGTAGATGACACGTAGAATTTCCGGAGGTGAGCGAATTGTCCAAAACTCGTATTTACCAACTCGCAAAAGATTTAGGCGTTTCCAGCAAGGAAATGATAGAAAAGCTCAAAGAATTTGATATTGAAGTGGCAAATCACATGAGCGCACTTGATGATGACGAAGCTGAATTGATCACAGAATTTTATTCTGGTGGCGATAAAGCTGAAGAAGCTGTCGTTGAAGAAGATGAAGAAGATTTTGATGATGATTCAGAAGAGAGTCAAGCGGCTCGTGATCGTCTGAAAATTGACCTTCAAGCCATTGAAGATGAAGAGTTCGAAAAGAAAGAACGCAATATTAAAAAGTCAAAATCTAAAAAGAAAAGAAAACAAAAGCGTGGCAAGTATAAGCAAGAGCATCAAGCTGCTGAAAAGGCTGAAGCTGAAAGCGGTGTAATCCGTGTAGGAGATACAATCATGGTATCTGACCTGGCTGAAAAGCTTGGTAAGCAAGCCAATCAGCTGATTGTGAAGCTTATGCAACTTGGCGTAATGGCTGCAGTGAATGAAGAAATTGACTTTGAAACGGCTGAACTTCTGGCAACGGATTTCGGTCTTGAAATTGAAAAAGAAAAAGCCATTGATGATGTGGATCTGTTTAACCTGGATCAAGATGACCCGGTTGAGTCTCTTAAGAAGAGAGCCCCAGTTGTAACAGTAATGGGTCACGTTGACCACGGTAAGACATCACTTCTTGATGCTATCCGTTCATCAAAGGTTGCAGACGCCGAAGCTGGCGGAATCACACAGCATATTGGTGCATCTGAAGTTGTACACAATGGTGAAAAAATTGTATTCCTAGATACACCGGGTCATGAGGCGTTTACAACTCTTCGTGCGCGTGGTGCAAAAGTTACAGATATTGCCATTCTGGTTGTTGCAGCTGATGATGGTGTTATGCCTCAGACAATCGAGGCCATTGACCATGCCAAGGCAGCAGGTGTTCCGATAATTGTTGCTATTAACAAAATTGATAAAAACAATGCCAACCCAGATCGCGTAAAGCAAGAGCTTTCTGAGCGTGGTATTCTTATTGAAGAGTGGGGCGGCGACGTCATTTCAGTTCCAGTGTCTGCACTGAAACGTGAAGGCATCGATGAACTGCTTGAAAATGTACTTCTAGTTGCTGAAATGCAGGAACTAAAAGCAAACCCTGATCGTCCAGCGGTGGGCACGATCATTGAAGCCAAAGTGGAAAAAGGCCGTGGTACTGTAACGTCTGTTCTTATTGAAAAAGGTCAGATGAAAATTGGTGACTCGGTTATTGCAGGTACGACTTACGGACGTATTCGTGCTATGCACAACCATGTAGGCAAACAAATTAAAGAAGTTGGACCAGCATCGGCAGTGGAAATTATGGGACTGAACGAAATTCCGCAAGCTGGTGACAAGCTATATGTTGTTAGTGATGACAGACTGGCTAGAACCATTGCAGAAAAACGTGCGGCTGACATGCGTCAGAACAACCTGTCTGAAACAAAGCATATTTCTCTTGAAGATCTATTTGCTCAGATTCAAACAGGGGAAGTTCAAGACCTGAACATTATCATCAAGGCAGATGTACATGGCTCTGTAGAAGCCCTTCGCGGTTCTTTACTAAAACTTTCTAATGAGGAAGTTAAAGTCAATATCATCCATGCTAATGTTGGTACTGTAACGGAATCTGATATTCTACTGGCATCTGCATCAAATGCTATTATTATTGGCTTTAATGTACGTCCTGCTACAGCTGTTAAGAATATGGCTGAACGTGAAGCGGTGGAGCTAAAAACTTACCGTATCATTTACAATGCTATTGACGACATTGAAAAAGCAATGACGGGTATGCTTGCACCTGAATACAAAGAAGTTGTTCTGGGCCATATCGAAGTTCGTGATACGTTCAAGGTGCCTAATGTTGGCGTAATCGCAGGCGGTTATGTTAAAGAGGGTAAAGTTGTTCGTAACGCACAAATTAGACTGGCGCGTGAAGGCATTGTTGTTCACGAAGGCAAAATTGCATCCCTAAGAAGATTCAAAGACGATGTAAAAGAAGTTGCTACAGGCTACGAATGTGGTATCAGTATAGAGAACTACAATGATATCAAAGAAGGCGATATCATCGAAGCATTTATTATTGAGGAAATTCCACGCGGATAGTCTTTCATAAAGAGGTGATCTAAGTGAGTAAACCTAGAAGCAAAAGAATCTCTGAAGAGATTAGAAAAATTGTAGCGGAAGTTATTCGAAATGACATTAAGGATCCTCGCGTATCTAAAATGGCTACGGTAACTGGTGTGGAAACAACACGTGACCTACGCTATGCTACAATATATGTCAGCGTATTTGATGACGATGACATGAAGCAAAAAACAATTGAAGGTCTGAATCGAGCGAAAGGATTTGTCCGTCGTGCTATTGGTGATCAACTGGATGTGCGTTACACGCCAGAACCAATTTTCAAGCTTGACGAATCTATAGAGAATGCGATTCACCTGTCAAAAATAATTCGTGAAGTTCAACCGGAAGCCCCGCAAGAGGCTGAAGAAGAAGATCAAGTCGAGGATGAAGAGGATGAAGAATAATCCGTTAAAATCATTTGATATTACGGAGACGTCCATAGTTATCCTGCCGCATATCAGTCCGGATGGAGACACACTGGGTTCGGCTGTGGCACTTTATGAATATTTGAGAGCAAATAATGAAAGGGTTTGGATTGTCTTAGATGATCCAATCCCTTTCAATCTCAATTTCTTAAATGTGCCGGCAATATCTGAAAAGGCGTTCACGGAAAAAAATATCAAACCCGACCTCCTATTTTGTGTAGATTCCAGTGATCTTGGTCGCCTGGGGGCGCGCCAAGACATGCTTCGAAGCGCTGGAACGACGATCAATATTGATCATCATAAAACAAATATCAATTATGCTGACCATAATGTTGTTGATGCTGAAGCGTCATCAACGGGTGAACTTATGTATGAATTGATTGTGGATGCTGGTGGGAAGATAACAAAAGAAATTGCTCAGGCAGTCTATGTAGCTATTTCTACAGATACGGGCAGTTTTAAGTATTCCAATACAAGTGCGAAAACTATGAAGATCTCAGGTGCATTGATTGATGCGGGTGTTGATCTCAACTATATAAATACAGAACTTTACCAGAATAAACCCTTAGAGAAAATTCTGGTTTTAAAAGCGGCTATGAAAAATATGCGACTGATTGATGACGGTAAATTGGCGGTCACTTATGTCAGTCTTGAAGACATGAAGGCCTTTGGGATTGAAACCCTGGACACAGATGGTATATCTGAATTTTTCAGGGACATACATGGTGTTGAAGTGGTCATTCTTCTCAAGGAGAAAGAGCGGAATGTCTTTAAGGGAAGTTTGAGGTCTAAGTATGACTTTGATGTGGCCAAATTATCGCTAGCCTATGGTGGCGGCGGTCATACCAAGGCTGCTGGACTGACTATATATGGTGAACTTGAACCTTCTATAGATAGACTTGTCGCAACCTACTTTGAAATGGTGGGATAATATGCAGGGAGTATTAAATATAATTAAACCTCCACATATGACATCACACGATGTCGTGGCAATAGCAAGGCGATGCTTGGGGACTAAGAAAATTGGTCATACAGGAACCCTTGACCCAATGGCAGCGGGCGTTCTTCCTATTTGTGTGGGACGGGCGACCAAAATTGTCGATCTCATTCAGGATGATAAAAAGACCTACCGGTGTGAATTGACACTTGGCGCTGTCACTGATACCCAAGATGTTTGGGGTCAAGTTCTGGAACGTTTTGACTATCAAGGTGTTACAGAAGAAGACGTTAAAGTCGCTGCGAAGAAGTTCATTGGCGAAATTGACCAGGTGCCACCCATGTATTCAGCTCTTAAGGTCAATGGAAAAAAACTTTACGAGCTTGCACGTGAAGGGGTCACCGTGGAGAGAAAATCAAGGCGTAGAACCATTTACAATATAGATTTCTTAAGAATGACAGGCAATAAGGTGTGGCTGGATGTGGAGTGTTCGAAGGGGACTTATATCCGCACACTTTGTCACGATATAGGCCACTTGCTTGGTTGTGGTGCCCATATGTCCTTTTTATTAAGGACTGCGACTGGGATATTCAATTTGGACAACGGCGTCGAAGTGGAAATGCTTCACCGCATGAAAAACAATCCTGACTTAATAGATAAACATATGCTTTCGGTGGATAAGGCCCTGGCAAAGCTTCCAGCAGCCAGCGTTCCAAAGTCCATTGAATCAAAACTTAAAAATGGTGTGCGTTTAGACTTGTCAGGGTATTGTCCAAGTGAAGCAAAGATCCAGGATCAGCTTGTTCGGGTTTATATCGAAGACGAATTTCTAGGCACTGCAAGGTGTCGGTCTGTTGACCCATTTGATGTTAAAATGGAAAAACTCTTCAATATATAACAATGTCAAAGTCTAGACAATGATGTACTTACGATGGTCTAGCAAAGTCAGGTGATGAAATGGAAATCATTCGAGATATTAGTGAACTCTCTAAAGTGACGGATAATACAGGCGTTGCCCTAGGAACCTTTGACGGGCTGCATATCGGTCATCAAGAAGTCATAAGAACGATGATTTTGAATTGTCAAAGACGTAATCTTAAAAGCTGTGTGTTTACATTTGCAAACCACCCACGGGCGGTGACAACTGCAGGTGGAGCACCGCCAAGAATCCTATCCCTTGATGATAAAATAAAACTTTTAGAGTCTTATGGTGTGGATATATTGGTCCTTTTAAAGTTTGATAAAAAACTTATGAGTATACCGGCAGATGAGTTTGTACGCGATATACTTATACATGGTTTAAATATTAAATATTTGACGGTGGGATTTGACTTCAGATTTGGAAAAGGTGCCAAGGGCAATGTTGATTTACTGCGGGCTTATTCTGAAGATGGTCACTATGCAGTGGATATAGTCGAGCCCATAGAAAATGAAGGGGAAAAAATCAGTTCCTCAATTATACGTGAGCAACTTATGGATGGTCGCGTGGAAGATGTCAACCGACAACTTGGAAGGCATCATCATGTTAGTGGAGAAGTTGTGAAAGGCAAGCGGTTAGGCAATAAAATTGGCTATCCAACGGCCAATCTTAAAATTTCAGCCAATATGACCTTGATTAAGCCAGGGGTTTATGTGACAAAGACGACAGTCAGAGACACGGTTTATTATAGTGTGTCAAATGTGGGCTACAACCCGACCTTTGACCAAAATAGATTCAATTTGGAAACCTATATACTGGACTTTGATAATGACATATATGGTGAAATCATCACTGTGGAGTTTTACACTCGAATTCGTGATGAAATTAAGATGGAATCCCTAGATCAACTCGTCCAGTACATCAAAAAAGATGTGGGCTACACAAGGGAATACTTTAATATATAATTTTTGATATTAAAAGAAACTTTAATATGGCACATTTACAATCTCATGTAATTGTGATAAAATTGCTCTGGTAACCCTGTGCTGTGTCTGTCGATGACACCAACGATCCACACGGCACTTGGCAAAGTATAAAACTATGGAGGTGTAGTCATATGGTAATGACTAAAGAACAAAAACTAGAAATCATCAAAGAGTACGGTACTAAAGAAGGCGATACTGGTTCACCAGAAGTTCAGGTAGCACTACTGACTTTCAGAATCAACCACCTAAACAGTCACCTAAAGACTCATAAGAAGGACCACCACTCAAGAAGAGGTCTTCTAAAGATGGTAGGTCAGCGTCGTCGTCTTCTTAACTTTATCATGAAGAACGATATCGAGCGTTACAGAAATCTAATCGCTCGTCTAGGCCTAAGAAAGTAATGAAAGCTATAGAGCGGGTGTTCCCGCTCTATTCTTTTACAAAAATGACTAAGTCCCAGGTCTGGAATGATCCACCATCATAATTTGATTGTGAAATGAATTGTGGTGATTGATCAGTTCAGACATGTGGCGCAGTGCGCATTAAGATCGAATAGGACTTGTATCTGCAATCCCCTGTTATTCCATATGATGAATAACAGGTACAATAGACTTGTGCAGGTTGGTGCTATGGGGTCAAAATGTCTGCTGAAACAGTATTATTGGTAGCGTTGAGTATGGCTGGGATATGCCCAGATGCTCATGATATGGGAACTGCGGAATCATTTATATTGTCCTACTTTAGAATGCATCAGCGTTCGGCTGGTGGATTTTAAAAGTAGGATGAGTTCCGTAGTATGCCCAATTGAATTAGGAGGTACTCATGGAAAGAGTTATTAAAACATTCCAAACGGAAATTGCTGGTAGATCACTGGAAGTAGAAGTTGGTAAAATCGCAAATCTGGCAAATGGTTCTTGTGTCGTTAAGTATGGTGATACGCACGTTCTTGTTACGGCTACAATGTCAGGCGCTCGTGAAGGCATCGATTTCTTCCCACTTAGTGTAGAATTTGAAGAAAAACTATACTCAGTTGGTAAAATCCCTGGTGGATTCTTAAAGCGTGAAGGTCGTCCAAGTGAGAAGGCTGTTCTTGCAGCACGTCTTATTGATAGACCAATCCGTCCTCTATTCCCAGATGGGTTTAAGAATGAAGTACAAGTTATTGCAACAATTATGTCAGTAGAGCAGGACAATGCACCAGAAATGGCTGCAATGCTAGGATCATCTATTGCTCTATCTATTTCAGATATTCCATTCCATGGCCCAACAGCGTCTGTTACAGTTGGTCTTGTGGACGGAGAATACGTTATTAACCCAACAGTGGAACAGCGTGAAGCGTCTTCTCTAAACCTGATCGTATCTGGTACACGCGATGCGGTTGTAATGGTTGAAGCAGGTGCTGATGTTCTATCTGAATCAGAAATGCTTGAAGCCATCATGTTCGGTCATGATGAAATCAAGAAAATCATTGCCTTCATCGATTCTATCGTGGAAGCTATTGGCAAGGAAAAGCAAGAGTTCGTTCCGCCAGAAGAAAATGAAGACCTCAAAGCTAAGGTTGTTGAGTGGTTAACGCCTAAAATGGATATTGCTGTTCGTGAACCAGGCAAAAAAGAAAGAAATGTTGCTCTAAGTGCTCTAAAAGATGAACTTGTTGCGGCATTTGAAGAAGAACATGAAGAAGAGATGGGTTTTGTTAAAAGCCTGTTCAAGACAGTTGAAAAAGACGTTGTTCGTAAAATGATTACGGAAGAGGGCGTTCGTCCTGATGGTCGTGGCATTACAGATATTCGTCCTGTCTCTGCTGAAATTGGTCTTCTACCAAGAACCCATGGTTCTGGTTTATTCACAAGAGGTCTAACGCAAGCGCTTTCTGTTGCAACGCTTGGTGCTCTTGGTGAAGCACAGCGTATTGATGGTCTTGATGACACTGAGTCTAAGCGCTGGATGCACCACTATAACTTCCCACCATTCTCAGTGGGCGAGACTGGTTTTGCTCGTGTAAACCGTCGTGCAATCGGTCACGGTGCTCTTGGTGAAAGAGCCCTAGTTCCTGTTCTTCCAAGTGAAGAGGACTTCCCGTATACAATCCGTGTTGTATCTGAAGTTGTTACTTGTAATGGTTCAAGTTCACAGGCTTCTATCTGTGGGACATCTCTAGCACTTATGGATGCTGGTGTGCCAATCAAGGCACCTGTTGCTGGTATTGCTATGGGTCTTATCAGTGAAGGTCAAAACATCTCTATCCTATCTGATATTCAGGGTATGGAAGATGCTCTTGGTGATATGGACTTTAAAGTGGCTGGTACAACAGAAGGTATCACAGCTCTTCAAATGGATATTAAGATTGAAGGCCTACCAAGAGAAATCATGGAAAAGGCACTTGAGCAAGCCCGTCAAGGTCGTCTGTTCATCCTAGGTAAAATGACTGAAGTTATTGAAGCGCCTAAGGAAGAAATGTCACCTTACGCTCCACGTGTTATTTCAATGCGTATCAACCCAGACAAGATCCGCGACGTTATTGGACCAGGTGGTAAGGTTGTCACTAGACTGACATCTGAGCACAACTGTAAGATTGACATCAATGATGAAGGTCTTGTTCTAATCACTGCTGAAGATGGTGTTGGTGGAGAAGGTTGCCGTCAGGAAATCGAAATGATCACTAAAGACATCGAAGTGGGCACAATTTACACAGGAAAAATTACAAGAATCATGGACTTCGGTGCATTTGTTGAAGTTCTTCCTGGTAAAGAAGGTCTGGTTCATATTTCACAGCTGACTGTAGAAAGACTTGAAAAAATCACTGACAAGTTCAGCGTTGGTGACGAGCTTCAAGTTAAGTGCGTTGAAATTGATGGACAGGGTCGTGTGAACCTATCTCGTCAAGTTCTTCTTGAAGGCGGACGTCCTTACGAGCCTAAAAAGCCAAGTGGCAACAGAGGTGGCGGAAGAGACAGAAACAACCGTCGTCCAAGACGTGACTAATTAATAGGATCAATCAAGCCTTTAAATAATTGAAATGAAGCCCGAAATTTGAGGAGACTCATATTTCGGGCTTTGATTGTTTTCAGACAAGTTCATTTTCCAATGATTGATAAACATAAATATATTATGTAAACGAATTAACAAATAAGTGACATATTGAAACTTACGGGTGTCAATCGAGCAAAATACCTTTATAATAGTAAGGTAGGCTCTTATTTGAAAATGGCTAGAGATATAGGGACATGCGGTTAGTGCATGTCATAAATATATTTGAATAGGGCCTGAAATTATTTAGCCAACGACAACTTTATGCATTCATTAGGTTTAATGGAGCTAAAGTTCAATGCGTTTAGAATAGAGGATGAAATACGAATGTATGAAACTTTGAAACTTGATAATGGAATTAAAGTGATTGCCCATCCGATTAGCGGGCATAGATCAATTTCCATTGGTATTTGGATTAAGACAGGCTCCATACTGGAAACCCCCGAAAATAATGGTGTTTCACATTTTATTGAGCACATGCTTTTTAAAGGAACAAATACAAGAACTGCAAAGGATATTGCCATGCAGGTGGACGGTCTTGGGGGAGAGCTCAATGCCTTTACCAGCAAAGAATGTACCTGTTTTTATGCCAGAGTTCTTGATGACCACACAGCCATTGCTGTGGACATATTAAACGATATGCTTCAAAATTCCAAATTTGATAATGAAGATATGCGCAAGGAAAAAATGATTATACTGGATGAGATCTTCATGTATGAAGACTCACCTGAGGACTTGGTCTATGATATATTGTCAGATCTGATTTTTAAAGACCATCCTCTGGGGCGTCCAATTTTGGGGTCAGAGTCATCCTTAAAGGGACTTACAAAGGCATCAGTCATTGAGTATATGCAGCAGACATATACGGCGGATCAAATGGTGATCGCTGTTGCAGGACATTACGAAAAAGAGAGTCTTTTCGAGCTGCTCAATAAGACTTTTGGAAAAGCCAAAGTCAAGATGTCTTCAAACAAAACCATAGAGAAGCCTCAATTTCATAGGGGATGGGTTCATAGATGGAGAGATATTGAACAGGTCCATCTCAATATTGGTTATAAGGGGATTCATTTTGAACATGAGGATGCCTATGCTTTACTCATTCTCAATAACATTATTGGCGGCAGTACAAGCTCTAGACTTTTCCAGGTTGTTCGTGAAGACCACGGCCTAAGTTATTCGGTATATTCTCATCCAAGCTTTTATGAGGCCATGGGATTGCTTTCGGTCTATGCGTCTATGAACCCGGAGAATTTGGATCAAATTGTGGAGATTATGCTAGATATTCTATCTGATTTTGCCAGTGGGTCTATCACTGATGATGAAATCAGACAGTCTAAAGAACAGCTCAAGGGCAGTTATATATTAGGGTTAGAAGGCACAGAAAACATCATGAACATGATGGGTAAATCCGTATTATTCACAGACCGTGTGAAATCCACTGAAGAGGTGCTTGAGAAGATTGACACCACTTCACCGGATCGTATACGTGAACTGGCTATAGAAATCCTTACATCAGACCAAATGGCTCTAGCGACCGTTGGGAAAATTGATGATGCAGTTGTGGAAAAAATTTATAAAAAATTTGACGCCTTGAAGGGCAACGTGAAAAGTAAATAGAGATTCATCGCTTCAGGAGGACACAATGAAAGTAAAAATTATTAACAAGTCAGATTTAACACTTCCAAAATACGAAACCCTTGGTTCGGCAGGAATGGACTTGCTAGCAAATGTTGAAACACCAATGACACTACAACCTATGGAGCGGAAACTTGTTCCTACAGGCCTATTTATTGAAATTCCTGAGGGCTATGAAGGTCAGGTCCGCCCAAGAAGCGGTCTGGCTATTAAGCATGGTATCACTCTAATAAACTGCGTGGGAACCATTGACAGTGACTACAGAGGAGAACTTTGCATTCCTATGGTTAATTTAGGAAGTGAGGCCTTTGAAATTAAAAAGGGTGACCGAGTGGCTCAGCTTGTTATTTGTGAGTACAAGAGAGTGGAACTTGTTGAAGTGGAGGAAATTACAGAATCAGATAGAGGCCATGGCGGTTTTGGCTCAACTGGTGTGAACTAGGAGGACCTTATGGGGATTATCGTACAAAAATACGGCGGTACATCTGTGTCGACGGAATCGTCTCGACAAAAAGTGGCTAAGAATGCCATAAGTGCTTTCAATGAAGGCCATCAGGTGGTTGTGGTTGTTTCTGCAATGGGTCGCAAAGGGGCCCCTTATGCAACAGACACTTTAATTGGCTTATATAAAGAAGTTATCAATGAACATGCAACAAGGGAACTAGACCTCCTGATGAGTTGTGGGGAAACCATATCGGCCACAGTTATGGCGGGAACAATTCGGGCACACGGTGTTGACAGTGCTGCAATTACAGGATTTCAGGCCGGTATTGTAACAGATGATATTCACGGAGATGCCAATGTGATTGAAGTGAAGACTGATAAAATTCTTCACCACCTTAAAGCCAATCGAATTGTGGTTGTGACCGGTTTTCAAGGCATCACAAGCTCAGGTGACATAACCACACTTGGTCGAGGTGGAAGTGACACAACCGCAGCCATCCTTGGAGAAGCCCTAGATGCAGACGCCATTGAAATTTATACAGATGTGGATGGTGTCATGACAGCGGACCCAAGACTTGTCCCAGAGGCCAAGGTCATTGGTCAAATAAGCTATGAGGAATGTTATCAGATGGCTGTTGATGGAGCCAAAGTTGTAGACCATAAGGCCGTTGAAGTGGCTCGTAGATCAGGTAAGATTCTTAAAATTAAAAATACCTTTAAGGCCTGCGAAGGAACAACCATCAGCCGTGAAACGGCGGCTATTCCTAAAACAATGCAGCCTAAGATCATCACTGCCATCGCAAGCAAGGATAATATTGTTCAGTTTACAATAAACATTCCTTATGATGATGATAGAAATGAAGCTTTTCTAAATGCCTTTGAAGAAGCGGGCGTGTCCATGGACTTGATCAACTTCTTTGAAGACCAGAAAATTTTTACAATAAATGAGCAGGATCTAGGAAAGGCACATGATATTTTAAATGCTTTGGATTTAGAATATACAACCCTGGAAGACTGTTGCAAGTTAACGGCTGTGGGGTATAAAATTCATGGTGTGCCTGGTGTCATGAAGCGCATTGTTCTATCACTGACAAAGGCTGGCATTGAGATTTTACAGTCGGGTGATTCTCATACGACCATTGCGTGTCTCATTAGAAAGTCGTCACTTGAAAAGGCCATTCAAGCTCTACATAAAGAGTTCCAGTTGAATGACTAGGTCGTGGTTGTAGTATTCTCATGTTATAATGAGTGGGAAAGAGGTGGTTATTTGGCGACGAAATCGAATTCAACAAAACAGTCAACAAAGAAAACTACTGGGGCAAAAACTTCATCAAGAAGTAAAAACAGTACAAAATCAGGGGCTGGATCAAAATCAACACGAACAAAATCGGGTAAGGCCACAGGTCAATCTAAATCACGATCTGGGACCAAGTCAAGCAATAAAAGAAAGTCATCTAAGAATCAAAAATTAATACGCTATGAAATAGAGTTGGTGCTTCTCTTCGCATTCACAGTCCTATCGGCTTTGAGTCTACATTCTAAGTCCATAGGGGTAGCGGGAGAGTTTATTAGCCATGTCTATTTGGGACTTTTTGGCGGTACAGCATACATAGTTCCTTATTTCCTTGCCGTCTTTATTTTCTTGGGCATCAATAAAAATCTGAAATCTGTTCGCAGAAGATACATGACAGCATTTGGGACGGCATTTTTGGCCATAATATTACTGCTCACCGTGAAGAGCATGGAAATTATATTGGAACTTTTAGACTTTAACAGCATGACCTTAACAAGTTTTGAAGGCATTCAATTGACTTATAAAAATGGCATTGCTGGACAAGGCGGTGGTGTGATTGGGTCGATTATAACTTTCGTTTTTACTGAGCTACTAGGAACAATTGGCACTTATTTTGTTATCTTTGTTTTATTTGTTATTGCACTTGTTCTGGGCACGCGTATTTCTATTTTAGAAATCTGGGAAAAGAGAAAAGTTGCGGCAGAAAAATTATCTTCAATTGAAGTGAATTTACCTGAAATTCATATGCCAAAGTTAAACAGCAAGCCCAAATCCGTTAAGGATGCACGCAAGCAGATGAAAGAGCTAAAAAAATCTACATCGACGCATAACATCAAGTCTGAAATAAAAGAAGTGAAAAGTCATGAACCAGACAAGCGATCCCCTATAGATGGACAACATATAGAAGATATGGAAAGTCATCAGGTTCGGGAAAGTCTACGCAATAAGGTTCGGGATTTTAGTGCCTTTGATTCGGATCATCAGTTAGATGACCAAGCGATTACGGAAAGAACCCTTCCGGGACATTCCTTTGAAGAGGATGCATCAGCTTCCACAAATGTGATGGGACGTCCTTTCACACAAGAACCTGTAACAGAAAGTTCTGTGACTGAAAGCACTGGTAATGAAAGTGACCACACGTCTATACGCATTGTTTCTGATGCACATACGAGCGATCCGGAAGATACAGACATTCCTCCATCTTCTATAGAGACAGACAAGGGGCTTTCAGATTCGACCAAGAGCTATGAGCTTGCGGATGACTCATCTATGGATGGTCAGGATGAAACACAATCTAACGAAGTCGATTCTGTTGAACCTGAGTTAAGTCAAAATGAGTCTAGTCAAAATGTAGACAAGGATGATGATTCAGACCAGGTCGATGATGGGGCAAGTGCTTATGATGATATTCCTGTAACTCTATTAAAAGAAGAGGACCACCTAGATCATGGAGATAACTTTGACGAGAGCTCTGGACAAAATCCAGGCCCTCTCAAGCAAGATCAAAGTCAGGGGGCAGGGGCAAATTCAGCTTCAACTCAGGCTCAAAATTCACAGGAAAGCCCACAGTCTAGTCAAGCTAAAAAGCCTGACAATCAGAAGCTGAAAAACTCTGATATTGATGCGGGCACCAAGTCCTCTGTAGAAAGCAATATTAAAAAGTCTGTCCAAGTGGACTACGAAAACTATAAATTACCACCTATGACAATTCTAAATAAAGTCAAGGCGCCTAAAAGTGCAAAAGACAATCAAGAAGTGATTGAAAAAGCGCACAAGCTGGAAGAAACACTGAGTCATTTTGGTGTTGAAGCCAAGGTCACACAAATCAGTAAGGGGCCTACAATCACAATGTTTGAGCTGGAGCCAAAACCAGGCACAAAGGTGAGTAAGATCACAAACCTAAGCGATGATATTGCTCTTAGCCTCGCGGCCCATCAGGTTCGTATTGTTGCTCCAATTCCAGGCAAAGCGGCCATCGGCGTGGAAATTCCTAATGAAGACAAATCTATGGTTGGTCTTCGTGATGTTATTGATACAGAGGATTTCAAAAAAGCCAAATCTAAGTTGACATTTGCCTTAGGAAAGGATATTTCCGGGAAAGCTATAGTGTCCAACCTAGCTAAGATGCCACATATGTTGATTGCTGGTGCGACGGGATCGGGTAAGTCAGTTTGTGTCAATGCCCTTATAAGCAGTATTCTTTTTAACGCGAAGCCCGATGAGGTCAAATTCCTGATGATAGACCCTAAGGTTGTTGAACTGAGCACATATAACGGCATACCACATCTGATCCTTCCAGTTGTGACAGATCCTAAAAAGGCTTCAGTGGCTTTAAACTGGGCCGTACAGGAAATGACAAGACGCTATCAGCTCTTCGCTGATACCGGCGTAAAAGACTCGGACAGCTACAATAGAAAAGCTGAGAAATACAATAGAATTTTGGCTGATGATGAAAAACCAAGGGAAAAACTTTCTAAGATTGTCGTCATTATTGATGAACTTGCCGATCTTATGATGGTGGCACCAGATCAGGTAGAAGATGCTATATGTAGACTGGCTCAGATGGCAAGAGCTGCCGGGATACATTTAATTGTTGCCACGCAGAGACCATCTGTTGATGTTATTACAGGTATAATCAAGGCCAATATTCCTTCACGTATTGCCTTTTCAGTGTCTTCGCAGACAGATTCAAGGACCATTCTTGATATGGCAGGCGCGGAGAAACTTCTGGGTCAAGGGGACATGCTTTACTATCCAACAGGCCAGTCTAAGCCCAAACGTATTCAAGGGGCATTCATTTCTGATGAAGAAGTGGAAGAGTTGGTTGATACCATAAAGAATCAAGTGGATGGCGTGACTTATGATGAAGAAATTTTAGAAACGACCATACAAGCCCAAGCTTCAGAGAATTCAGACGAGTATTTATCTGATGCCATTGAACTTGTTGTTCAATCTGGACAAGCCTCTGCATCCATGCTTCAAAGAAAGTTCCGTGTGGGGTATAATCGTGCTGCACGCATCGTTGATACCATGGAAGAACAAGGCATTGTCGGACCATCCCGTGGAAGTAAGCCGCGTGAGGTTCTAATCAGTAAGGAAGAGCTAGAAGAATTAAACATATAAGATTTTAAAGGTACCCGGTGTATAATTCTTTTTATATGCCGGGTTAGATTGAGGAGATTTCATGGAGTTAAAGGTCTATTTTGAAACGCTTGGATGTGCTAAGAACCAAGTGGACACAGAGGTAATGGTTGGTATTATGAGCGAGAATAAGTATTTCGCCATAGCTGACCCTCAAGAAGCTGATGTGATTGTTATAAACACATGTGGATTTATTGAAAGTGCGAAGACAGAGTCGGTTGAGACAATACTAGATTTATCTGAGTACAAAGAACATGGTAAGTGCAAGGCTCTGGTCGTAACAGGCTGTTTGGCTGAGCGCTACGCCGAATCACTTAAGGCGGAAATTCCTGAGGTGGATGCCTTTGTGGGCACAACACAATTTGATCAAATACTACCTATTGTTGAAGGCATTTTTGGAAGAGGATTGACGCAGATTCACATTGGTGATATTGATAAGTCCTTTGAAGAAAACTTGCCTCGTGTTCTGTCAACGCCAAAGCATATGGCTTATTTGAAAATATCAGAAGGCTGTGACAACCTATGCACATATTGTATTATTCCAAAACTACGTGGAAAATACAGAAGCCGTCATATGGAAGATATTGTTTTAGAAGCTCAAAAACTTGTTGCAGAAGGTGTTAAAGAACTCATCATTATTGCACAAGACACAACCCGGTATGGCATTGATCTCTATGACGATTATAAACTGGCTGAACTCTTAGAAGAACTCAATAAAATTGAGGGCTTAAAGTGGATTCGACTTCAGTATATGTATCCAGATGTTATTGACGAAAAACTTATAGGCGCCATTGCCAGTCTTGATAAGGTCGTAAAATATGTAGACATGCCAATCCAGCATGCTTCAGACAGTGTTCTAAAACGTATGAACAGACGGACTGATCAAGCTCAAATTCGTCGTGTTGTAACGAGTCTAAGAGATAAGGTTCCTCATATAAGTATCCGTACGACTCTTATTGTGGGATTCCCTGGTGAGACAAAGGAAGAATATGAGGCACTTAAGTCATTTGTTGAGGAAATGAAATTTGATAGACTAGGTGTTTTTGCTTATTCCCAAGAAGAAGACACGCCTGCGGCGAAAATGCCAGGTCAAGTTGAGGAAGACATAAAGTCTGAAAGACGTGATGGTATTATGGCCACACAGATTTCAATATCTGAGGAAAGAATGAATGGCCTTGTAGGACAAAATCTTGAAGTCGTTATTGAAGAAGTGGCTCAAGATGACCAAGAAGGCCTTGTATATATTGGACGTTCATCATTTGACGCACCGGAAATTGACGGCGTGGTTTACGTTCACGCGCGTTCAAAGCAAGAAATTGGATCGTTTGTTCATGTTAATATCACTGACGCATTAGAATATGACCTGATTGGGGAGATTTAAATGAATATTGCCAACCAACTTACAATATTAAGAATCCTTCTGGTACCCGTGTTCATGTATTTTTTGCTTGCGGGAAATATGAACCTGGCAGCAGCTATTTTCATCATTGCATCACTAACTGATTTTCTTGATGGATACTTGGCTAGAAAGATGAATTTAATTACAAACTTAGGCAAGTTTATGGATCCGCTGGCCGACAAGGTCCTTGTTATGGCTGCCTTTATATGTCTAGTAGAAATTGGTTCTGTCAGCTCATGGGCTGTGGTTATTATTTTAGGCAGAGAGTTTATTGTAAGTATTTTTAGGGCGGTTGCAGCAGCTGAGGGCATTGTTATTGCGGCAAGCTGGTGGGGCAAATTAAAAACGAATTCGCAAATGCTGGCCATTGTGCTCCTTCTTTTTAATAACACACCATTTGAAGTTATGAATGGTCAGTTGGCTCAAATTATACTTTGGATTGCCGTAGCCTTAACGGTGATTTCAGGTGTTGATTACATTATAAAAAATAAGCAGGTTCTGAAAGCATAGGAGGTATCTTATGAAGGCAGCGATTATCGCTGTGGGAACTGAGCTACTCATGGGAAAGGTAACCAATACAAATGCGGTTTACCTTTCTTCTGTTCTTAACGAACTTGGCGTGAGTGTTCTGTACCACATCACCGTAGGGGATAACCCTAGGCGTCTTGAAGAGGCCGTAAAGTCATATTTTGATGAAGTTGATATTATTATAACCACAGGTGGTCTTGGTCCCACACAAGACGATTTAACCAAAGAGATCGTCTCACAGGCTATGGGGGTGGAGGTTGGTCTAGACCCAGATCTTGTGCGGGATATTGAAGCCTATTTTGAAAGTCTGGGTCGGAAAATGACAGCCAGCAACCGAAAGCAGGCGGCAAAACCTGCCGGAGCCATAGTTATGAAAAACACCCAGGGCACAGCACCTGGTTTTATCCTTGAAAAAGATGGAAAAACTGCGGTTATGATGCCGGGACCGCCTCGAGAACTGGAAGCTATGACGCAAACTGGTCTTGTGCCTTATTTAAAATCCAAACATTCTGAGGAAATCACAAGTAAATGGATTCGTGTGTTTGGGATAGGGGAGTCAACGGTTGAAACCATGATTGAAGATTTGGTTTCTGGACAGACAAACCCCACTCTGGCCACATATGTAAAGGACGGCAGCGTTGCCATTCGAGTGACCGCTAACGGGACTACAGAGGCAGAAAACGAAGCCCTTATGGAACCTGTTGTTAAAAAGATTCGAGATAGATTCAAGGACAATATCTATTCTATGGAAGATGAAACCCTTGATGCTTGCCTAGCCAAAATTTTAATTGAGAACAATATACACTTTTCCTTGGCAGAATCATGCACAGGCGGTATGATTGCAGCCAGCCTAGTGGGACAGTCAGGCATATCAAAGGTCTTTGATAGAGGCTATGTCACTTACAGCAATGAAGCCAAGATGGAAGAACTGGGGGTTTCTGATCAAACCCTAAAAGCCTTTGGGGCTGTTAGTTCCCAGACAGCTGAAGAAATGGTTAGGGGTTTGAGAAGCAGACTGGGTTCAGACCTTTGTATCAGTGTGACTGGCATTGCTGGACCAGGTGGTGGCACTGCTGATAAACCTGTAGGACTTGTCTATATTGGCCTACTTTATAAAGGCCAAGTGAAAGTTTTCAAGCATCAATTCCATGGTGATCGAAAAAGAATACGCCGTTTTTCTGCAAATTATGCACTGGATCATGCAAGAAGAATGATTAAAGGAAAATAATGTAAAATATAATTTTTCGTGTTATACTATTGACACTGACGAATAATAGGTTATAATGAAAACAGAACAGGTGTTCGTGGAAAGGGCGGTGAAAACCAGACTCCATGTCTGGGAAAAATATGAAAGAAAAAGCTAAAGCATTAGATAATGTATTAGGACAAATAGAAAAGCAATTTGGAAAAGGTGCCATCATGAGACTTGGTGATGAGCCCACAAGCAGAAATGTAGAAAGCATCTCAACAGGTGCTTTGGATTTAGATATTGCGCTGGGTATAGGTGGCATTCCAAAGGGCCGTATCATTGAAATTTACGGACCGGAATCGTCAGGTAAAACAACAGTAACTCTGCACATGGTTGCAGAAACTCAAAGAGAAGGTGGCGTTGCCGCTTTTATTGATGCAGAGCATGCTCTGGATCCGGTTTATGCAAAAGCCATTGGGGTGGACACTGATAATCTGATTCTTGCGCAACCAGACACAGGTGAACAAGCCCTTGAAATCGTTGATGCACTTGTGCGAAGTGGCGCAGTTGATGTGATTGTAGTCGATTCAGTTGCCGCACTTGTACCTAAGGCTGAAATTAGTGGTGAAATGGGTGACAGTCATATGGGTCTTCAAGCGAGACTTATGTCACAGGCCCTTAGAAAGCTTACAGGTGTTATCAATAAATCTAAGTGTTCTGTTATTTTTATCAACCAGCTTCGTATGAAGATTGGTGTTATGTTCGGTAACCCTGAGACAACAACAGGTGGTAATGCACTTAAGTTCTATAGTTCAGTCCGACTGGATGTTCGTAAAATTGATACAATTAAAAAGAGCTCTGGAGATATACTTGGTAACCGTGTTAAAGTAAAAGTTATAAAGAACAAGGTGGCTCCACCATTTAAAATCGCTGAGTTCGATATTATGTATGGTGAAGGTATTTCTGCTGAAGGCAGTATCCTAGACTGTGCAGTGAAAGCAGAAATCGTTAAAAAGGCAGGCGCATGGTTCAGCTATAACGATGAAAAACTTGGGCAGGGACGTGAAAATGCAAAGGCCTTCCTTGTTGAGAATCCCGAACTTATGAAAGAAATTGACAACAAGGTGAGAGCTTTCTACGGTCTGCCGTGTGAAGCTGTTGAAGTGGAAAAAGAAGAAGAATCTGTGTAGGGGCTGAATAGACTTTATAATATATTCGCTCATTGAAACATAGACTGTTTCTAATAGGCTGTTCATGTGAAAATGAAACTGATGAGAATTCTGAGCTTTCTAAGCAGCCAATAGAACAAAATGAATAAAACAAAATGAATAAAACAAAATGAATTGAAACAAGGCCCTTTATCGTGGAAAACGACAAAGGGCCTTTATGCATGTGTGGCTTAAGTGAGGCGAGGAAGGCATGGTGCCTGACTGTTTTTTTAGCCTTTAACATGCTAAAGCTCTAGTCCTGAACAATGTGTGGTCCTAATTTGAAAGCACATACCTGTAAATAAGAGTGTGCTTTCCCTTGCGTTCTTTGACACCGGCTTTGAGAACTTCGACAGTGATGTTGTCACCACAGTCAATTTTTTGACCCTGAATGGCTTCAAAATATTTTTCCACATCTTCTGCCATGTCTGCTGAGACTTCACCCTTGACTCCCCACGGGAGTGCCATTACTTTTTCAGGGTCTCATGTGTCGCATATAGCTGCTTTTCTTTCTGCAATAGATTCATGGATGCTGGCTTTGAAAGCATCTTCAACATTTTGATTCTCTTCAAATTTCATATTGACCTCCTGGTTTTGTACGAGTATGTTCGGAACAATAGTGGTGCGCATTAAAAACTTTGTGAAAATGAAAACAAAAAAAGAACACATAAGGCATACCTATGCCTATGTATTCTCTGTTTACATACCTGAGAGCTTCACGCATTGAGCGTTTTCCCCGTCGGTGCTGGTTGAACCAGACTCTTCAGAGTGTCATCAAATCACGATCCTTTTGCCTGAAAGATTCTATAAAACGTGGCTGTAGTATATTGCTTCTTCGGCGTCTATATGGACAGATCTCTCTCGTGATTCTCATTTGACCACTGTTAATACTCTTTAACAAATAGGTGAATGCATTGCAAACACTAATATGTCATAAGTGAATTTACTATATAATACGGTTAAATATTAGCACAGGCAACTTGCATAAGCAAGAATAGTCAAAATATTAACAGAATATATTATGCCAATTTCCTTGTCGCCCGTTGAAGTAGCTTGACACTATTGTAAAAAAGAGTTAAAATGAATAAGGAACGGTGTATCTTGAAAACTAGTTATATCAATGCTTAAGAGACATTCGGCCGATACTGTCGGTCTTCCATGACTCGATGCAAAGGAGGTGAGCTTATGAACGGTGCATTTTACGTTATACCAGCAATCATATTCACTGCGCCTCTTGGATTCGGTCTAGGATATTTCCTTAGAAAACAGATCGCCGAAAAGAAGATCAAAAGTGCTGAAGAAAGAGCAGACCAGATCGTCTTTGAAGCAAGAAAAGCTGCTGAAACAGCTAAGAAAGAAAAGCTTCTTGAAGCTAAGGAAGAACTGCATACACTGCGTGCAGATCTAGAGCAAGAGACAAGAGAACGCAGAGGAGAGCTGCAACGTTTAGAACGTCGTAATCTCCAAAAGGAAGAAACTCTTGATAAAAAGACTGCCGCCATCGAAAAGAAGGAAGATAAACTTCAAAATAAGATGAGGCAACTTGAAAATCGAGAAGAGGCCGTTGAAAAGCTTTACCAGGATCAATTGAATGAACTGGAAAGAATTTCAGGTTATACAACTGAGGAAGCTAAAACACAGCTTCTTGCAGATGTTGAAAAAGAAATAAGACATGATGCTGTTGTTCTTGTTAAAGAAATTGAGAACAAAGCAAAGGAAGAAGCAGAGAAAAAAGCACAAGAGATTATTGCGATAGCAGTACAAAAATATGCTGCTGACTTCGTGGCGGAAACAACGGTTTCAGTTGTTAACCTGCCAAACGACGAGATGAAGGGTAGAATCATCGGTCGTGAAGGACGTAATATCCGTGCGCTCGAATCTCTCACAGGCGTTGATCTGATCATTGATGATACACCAGAGGCAGTTATACTGTCATCCTTTGACCCGATCCGACGTGAAACAGCAAGATTAGCCCTTGAAAAGCTAATTGTTGACGGTCGAATCCATCCAGCTCGTATTGAAGAGATGGTTGGTAAAGCGAAGAAAGAAATTTCTAAGCAGATCAAGGAAGCAGGCGAAAACGCTACATTTGAAGCCGGCATCCACAATTTACACCCAGAACTTGTTAAGCTACTGGGCCGTCTGAGATACCGTACTTCATACGGTCAGAATGTACTACGTCACTCACTTGAGGTATCTTACCTTGCAGGCATTATGGCTGCAGAGCTTGGCGCAGACGTTAGAGTTGCTAAACGCGCAGGTCTTCTACATGATATCGGTAAAGCCGTTGACCATGAAGTTGAAGGCACGCACATTGAAATCGGCATGAACTTGCTGAGAAAGTACAAAGAGTCTCGAGGCGTTATCCATGCCATGAGTACTCATCACGGTGATTATGAACCTGAAACAGTTGAAGCTGTTCTCGTCACAGCTGCGGATGCTATTTCAGCAGCCCGTCCTGGCGCAAGACGTGAAACACTACAGACTTATATCAAGAGACTGGAAACACTTGAAGCTATCGCTGATGGCTATGAAGGTGTTGAAAAGTCATTTGCTATTCAAGCTGGTCGTGAGATTCGCGTTATGATTGTTCCAGATAAGGTTTCAGATGATGACATGATTATTATGGCGAGAAATATGAAGAAACGCATTGAAGATGAACTGGATTACCCAGGTCAAATCAAGGTTAGCTTAGTTCGCGAAACAAGAGTCGTGGATTATGCTAAGTAAACCTTCTATACCTCTTATTTAATATAGATGTTCACATAGAGCGAATTAGATGGTTTTACCCCACAAGGTGCTTGCGCCTTGTGGGGTTTATTGGTTTTTTGACATAGTTAATCAATATATTTTAATTCTGTTTTTTTAGAACAGAATAGTGCGCGTACACAGACATTCATTATTAGACTCATGAATAATATTTATCTGAGAATTGAAAAATATGTAATCCTTAAAATTTATAAATAGCAGTGGGGATCTTGATGAATTAAGAAAATGTCTCTTACGGTAAAATCAGCTTCATTCTAGCATATGATCCGCTAGAATGAAGCTGATTTTGTGTAGGGTACTCTAAATTTTAAGTGAATGTACAATTACTGGACTTACCTGAAACTGAAAACACTCTTACAGAGTATTTCTTTTTTAATCATCTTAGCCATCTAACCATCTTGCTTAACCATCTTGACCATCAAAAATATGATCGGCTTTATAAGAACTACGAACTCTTGGGCCAGAAGCAACACCGTGGTAGCCTAAGGTCTTAGCGAAAACTTCATAGTCTTTGAATTTTTCAGGCGTGATGTATTCTGTGAGAGGCGCATGATCTTTTGATGGAGGCAAGTACTGTCCAACGGTTAATATGTCGCAACCATTTGCATATAGGTCTTCGATAACAGTCTTAACTTCTTCCTCTTTTTCACCAAGACCAAGCATAATGCCGGATTTTGTCAATATGGCTGTCCCTGATGATTTCACATTATTTATGAGCTGAAGGGACTGCAGGTAGTCAGCTTCAGGTCGAATATTGTCATAAAGCCGTGGCACTGTTTCGATATTATGGTTGATCACATCAGGTTGAGCATCAATAACCAATTTGAGGGCATCAAGATTCCCCTTAAAGTCTGGTATCAATACTTCAATTTTTGTATCAGGTGAGGCTGCTTTGATGGATTCTATAACAGCCTTGAAATGTGAGGCTCCACCATCTTCAAGATCATCTCTTGTCACTGAAGTCACAACAGCATATTTTAAGTTTAGGGCTTTAACAGCCTGGGCAACACGTTGCGGTTCATCAGGATCAAGTGGCGAAGGACAGCCGTCTGTGACATTGCAAAATTTACAGTGTCTTGTGCAAGTGTTTCCAAGAATCATAAAGGTTGCTGTTCTATTGCTATAGCATTCCACACGGTTTGGACAATTTGCTTCCTCACAGACCGTATGCAGACTTAGACTTTGAAGTGTTTTTTTCACGTAGTTCAGTTCTTTTGTGTTGTGAAGGCGAACTTTTAGCCATTCGGGTTTTCGCTCAGTCATCTGAACCTCCTATTGTCATAAATAATGTGTTCTTAGTTAAAAAGTTGAAGCATTTCATCAAGTCCAATGCCTGACAAGTATTTATCGAGATCAATGGCGCTGAGGGCTTGTTTAACGGATTCTGTTTCATGTTTAACGCCGACAAGAGCCTTTTCAACCTCGCTAATATCAGCTTGACTGAAGAAGTCTCCATAGATTTTAGCTGATTTTATAAGACTGTTTTTGACTTCTAAGTTGATTTCAACAAGACCGCCAGGGAATTTTTCTTGGTTCATAAAATTATACTTGGGTGACGCGCCGTAGTTCCATTCCCAATTTGCAAAACGGTTTGTCTCAATTTTTTTTATGGCTTCTATGTCCTCATCGCGAAAAGTATAAGTCTTAGAGCCAGGAAATTTGTCTAAAATATGCTGATTGGTCTTGTCCATGAAAGTCTCCACGGTCATTTTTTCTGATAAATGCTCGGCAATGTTGGTCACACGACTTTTTACCGATGTGACCCCCTTGCTTTTAAACTTGAGCATATCAGGCGAAAGGGCCTTACCAAGCAACTCCATGTTTGAAGAAAAGAGTAGAGTGCCATGGTGAAGAAGTCTATTTTTGTGCTTGAACTGGGCATTTCCAGAAAATTTTCGACCATTTACAAGCAAATCATTCCGTCCAGAAAATTCAGCGGGCACACCCAGAGAATTTAAGAGTTCCAGTATTGGGGCAGTGAATTTTCTGAAGTTTGAGAACCCATCTCCAGAATCAGTGGAGATAAAGGCAAAATTTGTATTGCCGAGGTCATTATATACAGCACCACCACCGGATAGACGACGTATAACCTTTATCTTGTGATCTTCCACATACTGGACATTTATTTCCTTACGGGTGTTCTGGTTTTTTCCAATCAGAACGGTTTTATCAGCCTGCCAGAGCATGAAAGCATCCTCTTGAAAGGTTTTCAAAATGTATTCCTCAGCAGCCATATTAAAACTGGCAGAAGTGTTAGGATTAAGTATTACGAGCATGTGGTCCCCCTTTAAATTTTTGTTGGAAACTGGTGTATTTTAGACGACTGATTCAGACGCCACTCAGCTGAGGTTTTATACATGCAGACGTGTGGACTGTCTCATAGGGCGTCTAAAAGATATTTTGCAAGTTTTGAAAGTTCTAATTTCAAAATGCAGTGAGAATCAATTAAATACGCATATGGCACAAATAACCTTTTACGTGTGTTTAAATAACATCATAGGGTATAAGACAACAACTTGTAAATCCCCTAATATTTTTTTATACCATGAAAAATTGACCTCAAACAAATGATTTCAATGTCTTTACAACTTTCAAGATTTCAGAAAACATTGATATTTTATAAACTATCCTTGCATAAAGTCAAAAAAATAGCTAATATATCCATAACATCAAATAACTTGCCAGACGATAATTTCGAGAGATACCCAAAGGGTAGCCGAAGAAGCAATTTGCATTATATTCCTGATAGGTGCAAAGAAACTTTCAGGCCAACAGATCGAGATTGGATGGCACTCTGGAAAGCTAGGCTTGGCTTAGCACCGAAGGAGACAATACGCTCATTTGCGTAGAAAACTCTCAGGTAACCATACAGAGGATCTCAGGGCTAGATTAACTATGCCTGAGATCCTCTTTTTTCATTCAACAAATTACATATTATACCAAATGGGGAGGTGCATTACCAGTGACGTTAAAGAGAACACCACTTTATGAAAAGCATGTTGAAGCAAAGGGAAAAATCATTGAATTTGCAGGTTGGGAAATGCCGGTGCAGTATGAGGGCTTAACTGAAGAGCACAAGGCAGTTCGAAACCAAGCTGGTATATTCGATGTGTCTCATATGGGCGAAGTTGATGTAACAGGGCCTGCGGCTGCAGACTTTGTACAGTTCTTAGTGACCAACGATGCTTCAGTCCTTGAAGACGGACAAATCATGTATGCCCTTATGTGTCAAGAAGATGGCGGTGTTGTAGATGATTTACTTGTTTACAAATTTGATAAAAATCACTTCTACTTGGTGATCAATGCGGCCAACATAGACAAGGACTTCGTATGGATCGAAAATGTATCAGCGGCCTTTGACGTAAAAGTTGAAAATGTTTCTGACACCATCGGGGAAGTCGCAATACAGGGTCCGCTGGCCCAAGACATTCTTCAAAAGGTTATGTCGTTTGACCTGAAAGATCTTCCATTTTTCTATAGTAAGCGGGATGTAGATGTGGCAGGGGTTTCCTGTATGGTTTCAAGAACAGGTTACACTGGTGAAGACGGATTTGAGGTCTATGCAAGTGCAGCTGACATTGCCAAGGTATGGGAAGCTCTACTAACAGCTGGAGAAAAAGATGGCTTAAAACCAGCTGGGCTTGGCGCGAGAGATACTTTAAGGTTTGAAGCTTGCCTGCCTCTGTATGGGCATGAAATCAATGAAAGCATCTCACCACTGGAAGCAGGCCTTAGCTTTTTCGTAAAGCTAGAAAGTGACGATTTCATAGGGCGTGAAGCCTTGATCAAGCAAAAAGAGAATGGGATTTCACGCAAGCTTGTTGGCTTTGAACTGGACAAAGGAATAGCTCGACAAGGATGTGAAGTGTTCAAGGATGGTCAAAAGATTGGTTTTGTAACAACAGGGTACAAATCGCCAACTTTAGGAACTAGCATTGGACTTGCCCTTGTGGAGAGAGAATTTGGAACAATGGGGGACACCTTTGACATTCAAGTTCGTAAAAACCTTAGACAGGGCAAAATAATAAGCAAGAGATTCTACAAAAAGAATTATAAAAAATAATTATTTTAAATACATAGGTTAAACAAAAGACATGAAAAGTATATTTTTAAGTTCACCACAAGGCTTATAAACATTTATTAAAAATGATTTATCAGGGTTAAGTGATGCTTTGAGTGTATGCTTATACAGATGTCTAAATTTCAGGAGGTAATGGATTATGAAAATTGTTCAGGGACTATTTTATTCAGAAGATCATGAATGGGTGAAGGTTGAAGGCAATAAGGCAAAGATCGGTATCACTGATTATGCACAACACCAAATGGGGGATATTGTTTACGTGGAATTGCCTGAAGAAGATGATGAACTAGAAGCTGGCGAAAGCTTTGGTGTCATTGAATCCGTTAAAGCGGCATCAGACTCCTTCTCTCCAGTGACAGGTACTGTCACTGCGGTGAATGAAGATATAGAAGATGACTATGCGGTTCTCAATGAAGATCCATACGAAAACTGGATTTTGGAAGTGGAATTGTCTGATGCGTCTGAACTAGACAAGCTAATGGATGCACAAAAATATGAAGCATTCACATCAGAGGAGGCATAATATGTTTCCATACATTCCGATCACAGATCAAGAAAAAAAACATATGCTTGACACGATTGGAGTAACAAGCGCAGAGGCCCTCTTCGAGGATATACCAGAGGGCCTGCGTTTAAATCGTGGGCTTAATTTTGACAATTCGATGTCGGAATATTCTGTAAAGAAGCATATGCATCACTTAGGACAGAAGAATAAAACAGTCAATGATTATGTCAGCTTCCTTGGAGCAGGCACATATGACCATTACATTCCTTCGGCGGTAGCCCATATAACTGGTCGCAGCGAATTTTATACGGCTTACACGCCCTATCAGCCAGAGATCAGCCAGGGGACCTTGCAGTGCATATTTGAATACCAGACAATGATTTGCGAACTTACTGGTATGGAAGCAACAAATGCATCCATGTATGATGGTGCGACTGCAGCAGCTGAAGCAGCTATGATTGCCACTGAAGGCAAGAAAGACAACCTTATTTTTGTTTCAGAAACTGTACATCCAGAAACCCTGGAAGTCATAAAGACATATATGCATTATAGGGGTGTAGAGGTGAAGATGGTCCCTAAATCAGAAGGTGTCACTGATTTAAAGGCTTTGGAGGCTATGATCAGCAAAGATTGTTCTGCGGTCATTGTACAGTCGCCCAACTATTTAGGAAATCTTGAAGATCTTGAAGCGGTGGCCAACCTAGCAAAAGATAATAAGGCTCTTTCTATTGCTTCAGTTGATCCACTTTCCCTATCTCTTTTAAAATCGCCGGGAGATTGCGGGATAAACATTGCAGTTGGAGATGCACAAGGCTTTGGAAATGCCATGAATTTTGGTGGGCCTCATATTGGATTTATGGCTGTTGGAAAAAAACAGATGCGTAAACTTCCAGGGAGAATCGTAGGGGAAACCGTAGATAGTGAAGGGAAAAAAGCCTACGTTCTAACCCTTCAAGCGCGGGAGCAGCATATACGAAGAGAAAAGGCATCATCAAATATTTGCTCCAATCAGGCCATTAACGCCCTGGCTGTCACAGTCTACTTGTCCTTAATGGGTAAGAATGGTCTAAAAAAAGTAGCTGAAGAGTCACATAAAAGAGCGGTCTATCTGAGAAATAAGCTTGTAGACACAGGCTTGTTTGAAGCCCCTTATAAGGCACCGTTTTTTAAGGAATTTGTCTTGAAATCCAAGGTGTCATCCAAGGTGATTCTTGAACAATTAAAGGACAATGGCATACTAGGTGGTTTAGAGCTTGGCCACCAGTATGAAGACCTTGATAACAGCCTGTTAATTTGTGCCACTGAGAAGCGGACAAAAGAAGAACTAGATGCATATATAAAAGTTGTGGAGGGCTTGAAATGATGAGACCATTAATCTTTGAAAGATCAGTTGAAGGACGCGTGGGACATTTCGTTGACCCCTTTGAAGAGAATGTTGAATCACTCATACCGACTTCTTTTCTCAGATCAGATAGTCCAGAACTTCCAGAGGTCAGTGAGACGGAAGTGATACGTCACTATACCGAATTGAGCACGCTCAACTATGGTGTAGATACAGGGTTTTATCCACTTGGATCTTGCACCATGAAATACAATCCAAAGGTCAATGAAGATGTGGCAGCCCTGCCTAGCTTTACTGATATTCATCCATATCAGCCCCTTGACACGGTTCAAGGGACCCTTGAAATGATGTACAATTTGTCAGAACTTTTAGCTGAAGTGACAGGCATGGATGAAATGTCATTACAACCTTCTGCAGGCGCTCATGGAGAGCTTGCTGGAATTATGATGATTCGTGCTTACCATGAAGCAAGAGGAGACTATAGCAGAACTAAAATTATTGTGCCTGATTCAGCGCATGGAACCAATCCTGCAACTGCAAGTGTTGCTGGTCTTGATATTATTGAAGTGAAATCGAATGAAAAAGGCGAAGTGGACATTGACAGTTTAAAATCTGTCCTTGATGATTCCATTGCAGGCTTAATGTTGACAAACCCCAACACACTTGGATTATTTGAAACACAAATTGATCAAATTGCGTCACTTGTTCACGAAGCTGGCGGTCTGCTTTACTATGATGGGGCCAATATGAATGCAATTATGGGACATACCAGACCAGGTGATATGGGCTTTGATGTGGTCCACCTGAACCTGCATAAGACTTTTTCAACACCACACGGCGGTGGTGGTCCAGGCAGTGGCCCTGTTGGAGTTAAGGCAAAACTAAAAGAATTCTTACCAAAGCCAGTTCTGGTAAAAAACGATGACAAGTCCTACGCATTTGACTATGACCGCCCTAAAAGTATAGGTAGAATGAAAAGCTACTATGGCAATGTGGGCATCCTGCTTAGAGCCTATACATACCTAAAGACAATGGGGGCTGATGGTCTGAAAAAAGCAAGTGAGACAGCAGTTCTTAATGCCAATTACATGCAAGCTCGCTTGAAGGACCATTACAAATTGCCTGTGGACAGACTGTGCAAGCATGAGTTTGTTTTAGCTGGTACAGGAGACAGCCTAAGTCAAGTCACAACGCTTGATATTGCAAAGCGACTGTTGGATTTTGGATACCATCCTCCAACAATATACTTCCCACTTATTGTCGACTCAGCGCTTATGATTGAACCAACAGAAACTGAGAGTCTAGAAACCATAGATGCATTTATTGAAGCCATGATTGAAATAAGAAATGAGAGCAGACAAGAGCCAGCTCGTTTAAAAGCGGCACCAACTAAGACCATTATAGGTCGTGTTGATGAAACGGCTGCTGCCCGCAAACCTATACTGCGCTGGATGAAAGGGGCGGTATAGTGGCTAAAACAATCACGGTTATTGGTGGTGGTCCAGGCGGATATGTAGCAGCCATTCGTGGCGCCCAACTTGGAGCAGATGTTACACTTATTGAAAACCACAAAATTGGTGGAACATGTCTTAACTATGGATGTATACCTACAAAAGCATTTTATAAAAGTGCTGAAGTGCTTGAAAACCTAAGCATTGCAGACCAGTTCGGACTAGATGTTGCAGATTTTAACTTGAATGTAGAAAAGCTTCAAAAGCATAAAAATGGCGTTGTCGAAGAATTGACCTCAGGTATTGAGAAGATCTTGATTGCAAATGGTGTAACCATAATTAAGGGAACTGCATCCTTTGAGTCTGACAAGACGGTGTCCGTAAAGAAAGACGATAAGCAAGTTATTGAAATAGAGTCAGATTATTTTATTCTTGCAACGGGGTCTAAGGTTTTTGTACCTCAAATAGAAGGGATTGACAGTAAGAGGCTCGTAACCAGTAAGGAACTCCTTGATTTTGACAGGCTTCCAGAAAAATTAGTCGTTCTTGGCGGTGGCGTTGTAGCGATGGAATTTGCTAGCATATTTAATGCCTTTGGTTCCGATGTAACCGTAGTGGCAAGAAGTAGTGTTTTAAAAGGCTTCGACAAGGATGTTGTGAAACGTGTGAGTGCCTATTTGAAAAAGAAAGGCATTAAAATACTCACAAATACAAATCTTTTAAAACTATCAGATGAAGACACATATACAGGTGTGCACATTAGCGGTAAAAAGGGTGCGTCTGTCTTAAACGCTGATCTTGTACTCTCGGCGATGGGACGTAAACCAAATACTGAGGGCTTGTCACTGGACAAGGCTGGTATAGAAATTACGGGTTCAGCCATAGCTGTAGATGATCATTATAAAACAAGCAATAGCAGAGTCTATGCAATTGGTGATGTAAATGGCAAATACATGTTGGCCCATGCGGCCTCACACCAGGGTGTTCATGTTGTTGAAGGCATCATGGCACTAGAGACCATGCCTGGTGGTCAAGAAGGTTCAGTGGGCACTGATAAAATGAATATTGTTCCAAGCTGTGTTTTCATATCACCAGAAATGGCATCCGTTGGTGTCAATGAAGATGAAGCCACTGAAAAAGGCCTGGAGATAAAAGTGAGCAAGTTTCCTTTTTCTGCAAATGGAAAAGCTATGACGATGAATCACACGGAGGGCTTTGTAAAGTTAACCGCTCTTAGTGATGGTCAACTTATAGGCGCTCAAATAGTGGGGGCGCATGCCTCTGATTTGATCCATGAGTTGACAATAGCCATTGCTCATGGACTAAAAGATACAGATGTCACAACAACAATACATGCACACCCAACCCTGTCAGAGTCTGTTTCTGAGGCAGCCTACGGGTTGCTTGATGGAGCGCTTCACATGGCTCCAGTGAAAAGAAGAAAAGACAAAAAATAGCTTGCAATATATAGATTTGTCATCTACAAATTGAGTGGACTGTCGTGGAATAACTATGAATATTTAACATATAAATCTATGAGCTATAGTGTTACGATTATAAATAAATAAAGATCAGTATTGAATAAGGAATAGGCAAAAGCAGTGAATTGATAGTCACTTGGATAAGAAATGAGGGGGTTCTATGAATTTCAAATTTTTACCAGAGCGCGATCCGGAGTTATACAAAGCCATTCAAGATGAAATGGAAAGACAATCATCAAACATAGAGCTAATAGCATCTGAAAACTTCACAAGTTTGACAGTTATGGAAGCTCACGGTTCAGCTCTGACAAACAAATATGCTGAAGGCTATCCAGATAAGAGATATTATGGTGGTTGCGAGCATGTGGATGTTGCTGAAAAGCTTGCTATTAATAGAATGAAAGCGCTATTTGATGCAGAGCATGCCAATGTACAGCCCCATTCAGGCTCTCAAGCCAATATGGGTGTGTACTTTGCTGTCCTTGAGCCAGGGGATAAGATTCTGGGAATGAATCTATCTGATGGCGGCCACTTGACTCACGGCAGTCCAGTCAACTTTTCTGGAAAGCTATATGATGTGGTTTCTTACTCAGTTGATGAAAAAGGTTACATAGATTATGATGCATTAAGACAAATGGCCCTCAAGGAAAAGCCAAAGATGATTGTAAGTGGCGCCAGTGCATATGCACGAATTATTGATTTCGAAAAAATCCGTGAAATATGTGATGAAGTTGATGCTTATATGCTGGTGGATATGGCTCACATAGCAGGATTGGTGGCGACTGGATTACACCCAAGTCCGGTGCCATATGCAGATTTTGTAACAACGACAACCCATAAGACTTTACGCGGTCCTAGGGGGGGCGCTATTCTCTGCAAGGAAGCCTATAAAAAGAAAATTGACAAGACAATATTCCCAGGCATCCAGGGGGGACCCCTTATGCATGTTATAGCTGCCAAAGCTGCATGCTTTAAAGAAGCCATGTCAGATGATTTTAAAGCATATCAAAAACAAGTTATAAAAAATGCATCTGTACTTGCGGATGCTTTTGTATCACATGGATTTGATATTGTATCAGGTGGCACAGACAATCATTTAATGCTTGTTGATTTAAGAAGCAAAAACATCACAGGCAAGGACGCTGAAAAACTTCTTGATTCTATTGGCATTACCACAAACAAAAACACGGTGCCAAATGAAACAGAAAGTCCTTTTGTAACGAGTGGCCTTCGTATTGGTACACCGGCAGTCACGTCCCGCGGTTATAAAGAAGAAGATATGACAGAAATTGCTGATATTATTAACTATGTCATTGAAAACCGTCAAGGAGACCTAAGTGAGGCACAAGCACGAGTTGATGCTTTATGCAAAAAATATCCACTCTACCCTGAGCGTTAAGAAACAAGAAAATCATGAGCGTTTAGATGATGGAAAATGCCTTAATGAATATGATAATAATGAGCGTACACACCTTGGAAATAAATGGGTGTGTACGCTTTTTCATATGGTATAAAACCCATAAGGTATAAGCAGACGCTTAGTCATTTCAAAAAGGGGCAAGGTAAGGCCTGTGAGGAATAAGTGTGGGTTGAAAGTGATGGCATAGGGTCTCAGTGGTAAAGCATTTATTATTCTAATAAACATTGTAAATTAAATACACGTTGATAATTACATTACTTAAAATTATTTATCCAATACGCATTTTTTTATTTTAATCGTGTTTTGGGTGTTAATTCTTGGGTATTGAGTTATAGAGTGTTAGTTGGTAGACTTTCGAAGGAGAGTGATGCTTCAAAAGTTCAAATGAATTACATAATTTAATAAGCACATAATACAAGATATGAAAAAATATGTATTGATTCATCAGTTGTTTTGAAGGCGCCTAAACTCACCAAATTAGATGACAAGCGGGTGTTTCACTTAAAACGGCGAATAAGTATTTATGAAAGAGTCAAACCACAAGACACAATATTTTTAGACATGATTAATTAGGAGGCGTAGACATGGAAGTATTAAAGGTATCAGCAAGATCGAATCCCAATTCTGTAGCGGGTGCATTAGCGGGTGTTCTTCGTGAAGCGGGCAATGCTGAAATGCAGGCCATTGGTGCGGGGGCGATCAATCAGGCAATTAAGGCCGTTGCAATTGCAAGGGGTTTCGTAGCGCCGAGTGGTGTTGATTTAGTATGTATACCGGCTTTCACGGATATACAAATCGATGGGGAAGAACGAACAGCCATTAAACTCATAGTTCAACCGAAGTAATTATCGCAGCAAGGAGGATGCATATATATGGAAGTACTTAAAGTATCGTCACATTCGAATCCTAATTCTGTAGCAGGTGCATTAGCAGGTGTCATCCGAGAACATGGTGGAGCTGAAATACAAGCGATTGGGGCTGGCGCTATCAATCAAGCTGTAAAAGCAATCGCAATCGCAAGGGGATATGTGTCTCCATCGGGTATTGATTTGGTATGTATTCCTGCCTTTGCAGACATTGAAATTGATGGGGAAGAACGAACAGCCATTAAACTGATTGTTCAACCACGATAATTAAAAATTTACATGATTAATACTTAAGCAGGCATATTAATATGTGCCTGCTTTTAATGTGCTCAGCTCGGAAAAATATCGTTAAAGATACAAAAGTCAACCAGACAAATGACTAAATTGTTCCTTAGCTTATAGGTTAAACCCTATAATAGAAAGAAATCTTGATATTTATTCGATAGAAAACCTTTTCAAGTTGAATATTCTGTCCTAGTACGTTATAATACAAATGCGAATGAAAAAGCAAAATATGAAATAAATATTCGAATTTATAAACGTCTTCGAGGAGGAAATGAATAGCATGTCTACACAATATTCTAACCCACTAATTGAGCGATACAGTTCAAAGGAAATGAGCGAGATATTTTCACCACAAAAGAAATTCTCTACATGGAGAAGACTTTGGGTCGCGCTTGCAGAAGTTGAGAAAGAACTCGGTCTAAACATAACCGATGAGCAAATTGCTCAAATGAAGGCGAACATTGATGATATTGATTTTAAACGTGCAGCAGAACACGAAAAAATTAGACGTCATGACGTTATGGCACATGTTCACACTTTTGGCGAACAATGTCCTGACGCTATGCCGATCATTCATTTAGGGGCTACCAGTGCATATGTTGGAGACAATACTGATCTTATTCAGATGAAAGAAGCCCTTGAACTTGTCCGTGTAAAACTGGTTAATTTGATTTCAAAATTAAAAAGTTTTGCTCTAGAGTACAAGGCTCAACCAACACTGGGATTCACACATTTCCAGCCCGCACAGCTTACGACAGTTGGAAAACGTGCAACCTTGTGGATGATTGATTTGGTAATGGATTACAATGATATCACATACCTTATTGACTCATTAAAAATGCGTGGTGTTAAGGGAACAACAGGTACACAAGCAAGTTACCTGGCATTATTTGATGGAGACCATGAAAAAGTAAAAGCCTTAGATGAAAAAATAGCTCAGAAGTTCGGATTTGATGGGGCCTTGGCTGTCACAGGTCAAACCTACACACGTAAAATTGATGCAAGGGTATCAGCAGCTCTAAGTGGTGTTGCGCAGTCTATGCATAAAATGACAAATGATTTAAGACTTCTTCAACACATGAAGGAAGTGGAAGAGCCATTTGCCAAACATCAAATTGGGTCGTCAGCAATGGCGTATAAGCGAAACCCAATGCGTTCAGAGCGTATTGCTGCTTTAAGTCGTTTTGTAATGGCTTCAGCTGCAAACCCAGCTATGACACAATCAAGTCAGTGGTTTGAAAGAACCCTTGATGATTCTGCCAACAAGAGACTGGCAATCCCTGAAGCCTTTTTAGCGGTTGATGCCATTCTGGACATAGGCAATAATGTCACAACTGGTCTTGTTGTATATCCAAAGGTTATTGAAAAGCATATGAATGCTGAATTGCCTTTTATGGCCACTGAGAATATTATTATGGAAGCTGTAAAGCGTGGAGGAGACCGTCAAGAACTACACGAACTTATTCGAGTCCATTCAATGGAAGCTGCAAAGCAGGTCAAAGAGCTAGGTTTAAAAAATGATCTTCTTGAAAGAATCGTTAAGGATCCTGCGTTTGGCTTAGATGAAAGTGATATTGAAAAACTTCTCAACCCTGCTGACTACATTGGAAGATCAGACAAACAAGTGGTTGAATTTATAGAGTCAGAAGTTGATCCGATCATTGAACAATATAAGGACCAGCTTGGTCAAGAAGTTGAATTGAAAGTTTAAAACCACAAGCAGTGGTATAGGGCCACGGCCATAACAACAAAATAGCCACTTAAATGTGACCCCTCTTCAATTTTGGGTATACTCCCTATGAAGAGGGGTGATTTTATGCATTCATTTGACTTTAATCAAGTGATTCATTCATCAGCGGGATTATTTAGGCTATTAAATCTGGATGACTGGGCTGATGAAGTTGAAAAAAGTTTTGAAATCGAGAGCGAAGAAGACGATATATTTGATTTAATGCGGACACATCATTTAAGTCAGACAATTATAATGCCTTCTTATAAGTTTCAAATTGAAAACAGTCAGTCTTTTTCAGAAAAAATGTCCTTCGGTATTGAAAAAATGGGCATGAGCGCATATATAACAGATTCCGTTCAAAAAGATCCAAATAATCGATTTGTAGAAAGTGACTTTAATATTACGGCTCGGTTTGATAAACCTTATGCCTTGCTATACTCATGGGATATGCACCAAGACTGTACATATGGAATGAGTGGGCGACAAATTCGCCAGTTGTTTGCCGAAAGTGGATGGACTGGAATGACGGCTCAGGAGTTTTTAGTGACCCAGTCAAGATCCTTAGTGGATTCGAGTGCCTGTGACAAAATGTGGACATGGCTTGTTGATTCAAGCAATGATAGCCTGACTTCAGTTGGTTTTATTGATGGAGGCTCGGTTAAAGTGTATACTTGTAAACAGGGCAGTCGGCACGAAAAGCGGGGGGCCTTAGTAACGCACATTATTCCTTTAAGGGAAGTCAAACAGTATGTGCGTGAATAGATCTATTTAGCTGTGAAAGAAAGACCAATCAATAAGGCGACCAGACAGGAGCGATGTAAATGACAGAAGAAAGAAAAGTCGTAAGAAAAGTGGAAGTTGTAGGTCCAGATGAATCATGGGAAGCTATATTTGAACTTGAAAAAGACCGACTAAAACACTTGTTTGGTGACTTGGTTGTAGAGGTTTATCATATTGGAAGCACGGCGATTCCCAATATATATGCAAAACCTATTATTGATATACTAATTGAAGTGAAAAACATAGAAAAAGTTGATAAGTTCAATTCTGGTATGAAGCAATTGGGATATATACCAAAGGGTGAATACGGTATTCCTGGAAGGCGTTTTTTTATAAAGGGAACAGAAATGGAAAGAACCCATCACATCCATATTTTTCAGCAAGGGGATGTGGAAGTCGGCAGACATGTCAATTTTAGGGACTATATGCGTCTCCATCCCGATAAGGCCATGGCCTACTCAAAACTGAAACGAGACCTGGCTCAAAAATATCCTGAAGATATTACAAGTTATATGACTGGAAAAAATGGCTTTATAAAGACCATTGAAGCCGAAATTATTATATGGAAGAAAAATATTGAAAAAGACCTTTTTTAAATAGATGCATCTGCATCTATTTTTTATTTGCAGTAAATGGAATTATATGGTAGTATAAATAACATAATATGGAAACGGGATGGGATTATGAAAAAAAACAAATACGAATTGCTTAAAGGAATTATTGGAATCTTGCTATGTGTTACTTCGGTGGCGGGCATATACTACTGGGAGTCATATGGACGTGAAGAATATGTGAAAGAAGAGGTTGTTGTTCTAAAAACATCCGTGAAACCATTGACGGTCATTACGAACAAGGACCTAACTCTGGTTAAAATAGAGAAATCCGGACTAATTGAAAATCCAATCACCAACAAGAAAGAGATTGTAGGAAAGGTATCAAAGCACTTCATTCCAGCTCGTGGTCAGTTAACAAGCGAGTACTTCGAAGCACAAAATATGATGCCAAATGAAGGGGAGTACATTTTTCAAATGCCTTCAGACTGGATCGCTACATTGCCATCCACTTTAAGGAGAAGCGATGATGCCTATTTGTATCCTGTCCTATTGGATGAAGGTCAAGATGTTGGTTTAAGTGTGGAGAAAAAAGATCCTATAAAGTGTCTACGAATCGCTTTTGTTAGAAATCAAGCCAATCAGGAAGTTGAATCTGTGAATGGTTCAGACCGTCTGGTGGCAAATTCTAACATTTCAAAAATAGAGCTGATTGCAAGTATAGAGGATATTAACGAATTATCAAGCATGCGTAGTGAAGGCTACAAATTCATAGTTATGTATAGATAAGAGGGATAAAATGAAAGCAGTTGGATTACTTTCAAATGATATAGAGCTCAAGGCTTTTCTGGAACAAACAGAGCGATTTAACTCGGTAGAACTGATTGATGAAGAGACGTTTGTAAATGGTCTTCATGACATCTATATTATTAGTGATCAGGTTATGCCGTTTAACAATGTTAAATCCTTTATAGGTCAAAGCGAGGGCAAACCGATTTTTTATATGGTTTCTAGCCAAAACTTTACTAATTTGACAGAAGCGGTCGTTCATTCAGGTGGTCTTGTTATGGTACCACCAAAACTGACCCCAAGCCAAATAGCAGATTTCATTGTAAAAAAGCTGGGACAAGAGCTCATTCAAAAGAATAAGGTATTTACCTTCTTTGGGGCAGATTCCAAGGTTGGCACCACAATGGTTACACAGTCTGTTGCAAAACATTTAAGCACATTTAGTGACAGTATACTATTCATACCACTTGATGGGGGCTTTGGGGATGACTATACAAGATTCGACAGCAAATTTGGGATAAGCGACTTAAAATCAAAATTACAAGCGCAAATTGCCAGCGCCAGTGAAATGAAAGAAGCTTGTGTAAAGACATCTGATGGATATTATCTTATGCCGGGCCTTAAAAGCATATTGGCAAGACAGCAGTTTCATCCTAAACATATCACATTTATGATTGATTTAATGAAAGAACGGTTTGATGTGGTCTTACTTGATGCCGGCTCAAACATTGAACTGGGAATGTCAATTTCAGCCCTCAATGCGACCCCCAATCGCTTCTTGGTGACAACCCAGCAAGTGCTCTCATTGAAAAGATTTAAAAGGGTTGAATATCAAGTACTAAACAAGCTTTCTGTTGATAAGTTTCTACTTGTTGCTAATAAACATGTGGCGTCAAGTGCCTTGAGCGATACAAACCTGATGGAAAAAGAATATGGCTTTCCGCTTGTGTCGACGCTTCCGTATATGGAATATGGATGGCAGTGTGAGCAGGAACAGTCCACCCTATATTCTTATAAAGATGAAGAATACACACGTGGAATTATTGATATTGGAAAGATCATATCATCACACTTGGGCAAAGACTGGGTCAATCAAGACACCAGTAAAAAAGGTATTATTCACAAATTGTTTGGACGTGGTAAGGAAGTGAAGCAATATGGAAAAGCTCTTTAAGCTTGATGAATATCTGGGACATGTTGAAGTAGAGGAAATGCCAATAAGGGTCAAGCAGAGTCAAAATGGAAAGCTGGATCAGTTTCAAGACTTGTGCAAGACGATCCTTGAGGCATTCACCCTAGAATGGGAAGAAGACAGTTCAGGCTTCGAAGTCATTTTAGAAAGACAAAAAAGAGCCATCATTGGATATGACAAAGAAGTGAAGTACTTCAAAGATAAAATTAGCGAGTATCTAAAAGAGAATAGTATAAAAATGTCTTGGCACCCTAGGTGGTACTCAGATATTGTAGAAGCTGTTTTCCAGGAAAATTGGGGCTTGGCAGGTCTATCAGAATGGATCCAAGGGGATAAAGAAAGCCTTAGAGGCTCAAGCTCTGCAAAAATTATTGGGGATAGAATATATTTTCTTATTAATGGTGAGCTAGAGCTCCAACCTCAAAAGATAAATGAAATTAGAAGGCGACAGCTTAGGAAAGCCCTACTTCTCAAAACACCAAGGAAAAGACTGCATGATGACTATCATGAAGTTTATATGTTAAATGGTACGCGTATAACCATTTATGGGGAAGGCAAGACGAAGGAAACTCAAGATACGATCGTTTTTAGAAAGTTCTTCGTAAAGGATTATACATTCGAAAAGCAAGTGGCTTTGGGGTCTATTCCAAAGGAGTCGGTGCCGCTGTTTAAAGCCATGATTCGATCTGGTTACAATGTTGCCTTTACAGGGGCCGTAAGAACTGCCAAGACAACGTTTCTAACAACATGGCAGTCTTATGAGAATCCAAAGCTAGAAGGTGTCTCAGTGGAAACGGACCCGGAAATTCCCTTTCATGAAATTATGCCGGAGGCGCCCATACTACAGCTTGTTGCGGATGGTGAAGAACTAGAAAAAATAGTCAAGAGTATCATGCGATCAGATGCAGATTATATCATTCTGGGGGAAGCTCGGGATGGCGTGGCTCTCAATATTGCAGTTAAAATTGCCAACAAGGGAACACGCCGGGTCAAAATGACTTTTCACTGTTCGGACACAATGGACTTTTGCTATGATGTCGCTGATGAAATTGTTAAGAGTTATGGTGGCTCCCTCTATAGCACAATTCTTAAAGTGGCCAAAAGTTTTCAGTTTGTATTTCAATTTGTACAGCTCAAAGATAAATCTCAAAAGAGGCTAAAGAGTATATATGAAATTGAGTATGACCCCTTGAACCATGACGTTCATATGAATCAAATTTGTAAATATAGATATAAAACTGATGACTGGGTTTGGAACGGGGATTTGTCCCCATCTACAATTGAATTTGGAAAAGAAGAAGATGAAGCATCCACCATAGCTTTTGAAAGATGCCTTAAAAGTTTAAGCGAGAAATACCCTGACGGGTCAACGTGTAAGTTTAAACCAGCCTATGATCATTTAAAGGTGGGACGCTAGATGCAAATAATTATGTACTTCATGCTTATAATTGGATTGATTCTTCTTTTTGCATCAAGTATGCAAGGGGTGATTCGCAGGGTCTTGTATGGTGTGAAGCCTATTCGACGAGAATATGGAAAAAAAGGGGTCTTTGTAGATCATGTTCGGTCACTGCTCTTTATAGTGTATGGCGAGAATGCTTCATCTCTTGTTGAACTTATAGTAATAACAAATATGTTCTTTACGGGGATGACATTTTTCTGGACGCTTAGTAAACTGAACCTGAAAATGGCAGTGTTCTCTGGATTTTGTATACTTGTTGGACCATACGCCTTGCTCCGTTTGAAACTTTATACCATCAGGATTGAAAGCAGCTATGAAGGAGAATTCCTACTGACGGAGTTAATTAATCAATATAAGATCAATAACTTTAATATGGTTGAAGCCATTGATGCGTCAATTGCTCATTTGGCCAATGCACCTCAGTCAAGACGTCTCATTTTCCACATGTCTTTGCGATTAAAATCCTATTCGGATCGACAGGACCTTGAGAGAATCCTCTATGATTTTACATATGGGATAAACACCCAGTGGAGCCGTTTGCTTATGAACAACATTCTCCTTTCAATTGATGAAGGACTGGTGGTGACCTCGGGGCTTGTTGATATTCAAAATGAACTTAAACGTGCTAAAAAAGCTTATGAAAAAGGAGCAAGAAACACATCGGAAGGGTTTGCCATAGTTAAGTACCTGATACCTGCCTTATATGGATTCACAGTATTTATGTCCATTAAGTATTTTGACTTTACCCTTCATAAGTTTATTGCATATCAGGTTTTTACACCATCAGGTATGCACTTGCTCATTGTTAATGGGGCCCTTTATGTTCTGAATATACTTTTGATGGTTTTATTTAATAGAAGAAAATTCGATATAGCCTAATATTTTTGAAGAGGGTGATGGAAATATATATATCATTTTATTATTACTGCGGTTTGCTCATAGCCTTCATAGGTGGTGTGACCCTTTTCATAGGGACGAGGCAAACCAAGGGCAAGCAATACATTAAGTTTAGAAAGAGAGTGATACAAGACACAAAAAAGAAAATAGGCAAGGGGTTATCCAGCCCGAGTGCGACACAACTCATGCTTGAAGCGGGCATGAAAACAGATTCCAAGTATTATAATGGCATACGGTATATTTTGACGGTGGTGACCCTGGTCATACAAGTTAAGGTTCAAATGAAAGCTGAGGTTTTAAGACCTCATATATTTTTACTGGTAGCTGGAATATTTTTACTTACCGCACCTGTAGAAAGTTTTTGTGGCAAGCAAATGCCCTTTGGCTTTTTTATGGAAGTTTTTAAGAAGGGGCAGGAAGATCAAATTGACAAAGAGGTCTTTGAAGCTATGACCCAGCTTAAAAATCTATGTATAGCACAAGCTGACTTTCCCCTGAGTGGTGACTATATGATTGAACAGGTTATGAAGTTTAGTCAAATTACCAAGCATGCTTATTCCAAAATGCTCGTCCTGTGGAGACTGGGAGATAGTGAAAGCGCATGTGAAGTTTTTGCAGTCACATTAAATACAAAAATGAGCAGGGAATTATCCAGTATTTTTCTAAAACTAGAAAGCATGGCCCCTGTAGAAATGGCAGAGCACTTGAACTTATACCAGAGTCACATTCGGGAAGAACGAATGACAAAGCACCTACGGAAACAGGAAATGATGAGTTATGTCTTATATGCGCCAGTCATTGCATCTGCCTTTGCAATAATGCTGAATTTTATGGTGGTTGTTATTTGGCTGGACACAATGGAACTCATGCAGAAAATATAGTTATATTCAAAAAAATATCAAACGAGTGAGTGTTTAAACATTCATTTAAAGATCAATGCAATTTGCAAGGAAATGACTACAATGGAGGGTTTAAAATGAAAAATGTTATCGTGATACTTTTTACAATTATGCTAGGGGTTTATATTGGAACAAATTATATTTTAGGTGATGGTGAGGAGACCACCAATGCATCTTTCAAGGAAGTGACTGAACAAGTGGGCACTAGAGCACAGACTGAATTAACAGCCATTAAAGATTCTAAAGCAAAGTAATGAGACATCAGGCTTTATTTTAGAGGATATTCTATCAGTGGCTAATATTAAAGAGGAGCAATGATGAAGAACATAATCGTAATTTTGTTTTCAATCATCCTGGGCGTTTATATATTTGTTTCAACTATAGGAGAAGATGATTCAATAAAGAAGACCAGTGGTGGGGTAATGAATACCCAGGTTGAAATGCTAAAGACCTTACCCTAGAGCTTTGAAGCGATTGACATGAAATAGGTAAGGTCTACTAGAACAATGCTGATAAACAAGCTCAGCATTGTTCTTTAGAATTGTTTTACAAAAGACAACAAACGTAAAAAGAAAGAGAAGGGTGACCCATGAAAGATTTAATAGCCCTATGTGCTGTGCTCCTTTTGCTTATGACTTTTCCCGTACAATATGCACTGAATACAAAGAACCACTATGCCATATCTCTTATGCAGAAACATGTGAATAATGCCAAGGAAATGTCGAGATTGGAAGGCTATTTTACAAATGAAATTATTGATGATTTAAAAAGCAATATTGCCGAAGATTTTGGAGTGGATAAGACAGAGATCCTTGTGAGTGCAACAAGTGCAAGCGAGAGAAAAAATAGAGGAGAATTAATACATTATAGTGTGTCTGCCCCTATTCATAAAATCATAGCAGCACACTTGTTTTATGGTATTGACGAAAATAGCAACAAGAGTGTTTATACCATTGAAAACTATGCAGTGAGCGAGTGGGTTAGTCCATGAAGGCTTTTTTAACAGGGGTGGCTTTTATTATTCTTCTTACTTTCTTTAATACCTTTCAAATTGAACAAGACGCCTATATACGGGCTCAAGAATACATAAAAGTAATGTGTGATGATATGGCTGGGGCCGCAATTCTCTTTGTTGATGAGGGGGCTTTTAGCCAAGGGAAAAAAGTCTATGAGAAGACGATTTCACAGCAAACAGTTAAAAATTTAGTCATGGCCAATATGGACTTAAAATCTAATTTATCCCCAAATGAAAGCAGTTACTGGAACACATCCATTGACTATACCACATATTATTTTGATGACACAGGTTATATGAGTGTTTACAAGAATGGTTTATTCTCAAGCCAGGAAAATTTTGCTTACGGAAGTGTGTTCACTGACCCAGAAACAGAATATAAAAAACTTATTACAGAAGCGACTGTTATAGTGACACTGAAAACGGACTACCCTGTTTATAAAGCACACTGGATGAATTGGCCTGAAATTGTTAGGAGTTCAGCTTATGAAGATTTGGATAGGAACTAGTATACTAATTGGATTCACAACCCTTACGGCATTTACGGACATTCGAGAACGTAGGGTTTTTAATAAACATCTGGTCGCAATGCTTACGGTGGGGTTGGTCTTTAAAATCATATCTCCCCAAGTGTTTTCTTTGTCTATTATGGGGTTTGCCTTTCCGTTTTTACTCCATTACATTCCCTTTAAATTGAGATTGGTGTCAGCGGGAGATGTGAAGCTTTTTATGGTGATTGGTTTACTGACAGGCCTTGAGTTTGTCTTAACTTGTATGGTTATAGCCTATGTTATTGGGGGCCTGGTTGCCCTTTGCATGATGGTTAGGAACAAGTCTTTAGGGGCTAGGCTTATGGCGGTTTACTTCTATATAACAAATATGTTCCTTGGACGAAAATTAGAAAAATACAGTTATGGACAAGGCGAGATATTAGCCATGCCCTTTGCCCTGATGATACACTTTGCAGTTCTTCTACAAGTTTTTTGTTTTGGAGGTCTAAATGGATAAAACTTCTGTACTAAAAAATGCTGAACCCAACTTACTAACTCCAGCGGTTGATCCCAGCGAGAAAATAGGTGGCAAGTATAAAATCATACACCACTTGGGTGTTCCCAGTGGACAAGCTGACCTATATTTATGTGAGTATAGAGGGAAAAAGCGTATTGTCAAACTCTATAAAAACGGCGTTCAAGTGGATCGTGACATCATAAAAAAGATTAGGCGTATTCAATCTGGAAGAATTGTACCAATCCTTGAAACTGGTATTTATATGAGGCGTTTTTATGAGGTTGTTCCTTACTATAGCAAAGGAGATCTATCACGTATGGAGAGTCTGGATGAGCAGACGCTTCGAAATGACGTGATTCCCTTTATCAATGAAGCCTTGAATGATGTACACACTCAGGGAATGGCCCATATGGATTTAAAGCCTTCAAATATTTTTGTAGATGATCAAGACCAACTTTTCTTAGGCGATTTTGGTATCTGTTCCATTCTCGCGGATGAATCCATTAAAATCACTAGGGCAAAAGGAACTTTTGGATACCGACCGCCAGAGAGTTATTCGGAAATATCGATTAAAAGTGAACAATTTGATTACTATGGATTTGGTATGACCCTGTTACATCTCTTAACGGGAAAGAGTCCATATGCCGGGTTAAGTGAAATGCAAATAATGGCTCATACACTTGATGGAAAAGTTTTAATGCCTGATGACATATCAGATGAGTTGACCCTCCTTATCAAAGGGCTTACAGCCTATGACAAGAAAAAAAGACTTGGTTATGAAGCCGTGAAAAGATGGTGTGAGGGGTTTGATATTTCTGATCTGGTGGATGCATCTTCAAGGGGATCGCGTGGTAGAAAATTTGCTGAGGGATACCAATTTAAAGGACAGATTACCCTGACAATTGATGACTTCGCCCATGTTGCCAATCAGTCGATGGAGCACTGGGATGAAGCTGTTCAAAGGTTTTCAAAAGGACTGCTGGATGATTTTATCCATGCTTGTGGGAGTGATGAAGCAGCCGCACTGCTAGATTCTAAATCAATTGAAGACAAGGAAGCGGGTCTTTCATATTTTCTATATAAGGTAACAGATGGGCACAGGCTATATTGGCGGACAAAGTGTTACAAAACTCTCAATGCATTCGGAAGGCATATTCAGCAGCATTTACCAGAATCACCTTCTGACTATGTCGAGATGGACAGGGTAGGGCTCATCGATTTACTAATTAATGAGGTCATTGCTGAAGGCGAAGAGATAGAGAGGTCTTCAAGTATAATCAAGATGTACTCATTTGCCTTTATGGCATCTGTAAATCGGCAGTTTAATTACAGAGGGCGGGTAGCAACAAGTTTTGATGAACTTGTTATCCACATGAATGAAATGACTAAAAGTGATGTTGACCTTCACCTCATAGATGAAATGGATAGACTTATGCGTAGTGCTTATTTTAAGGTATGGAATAATGCATTAGAAAATAAGACTTCCTAGAGGGATGTGAACTAGAGTATGTACTATAAATTTATTGAAACCATGAATGAGAAGGCCTCCATATCTGTACAAAAAGAGGGATTTAGGAATCTCTTGCAATGTCACTATATACATGACTTGGCTGGATGTTTAATTAAAACAAGTGGAAATTTACAACTTTTTTCTTTATCAGGAGCAAAACAACTCGTCTTACTATTTGCCTACGGTCTAAAGTTTAAAATACTTGCACTATTAATTCATCTAATGCCAATGAAGGGGTTGATTATGGTAAGAAAATTCATAAATAAGGTGGACGCTTATATTCTAGATTTCATTGCCATATGCGATTTAAGACCCTGTGGGCCTTTGAATTTCGAAAAAAAAATCAGGGTAACGGACTTTAATGCGATAGCAGAAATACTTGAAATAGAGCATAGACTAAGAATTAATCGAGGCTGTACCAGAGAGCTTAAAGTTCTATCAGGCAACCACTTATGGAGAACACATATAATTGTTCAGGTTATTGAAGTGAGAAAACGCATTTTAGATTCTTTCGAAAAGACCATTCAAGGTGTTTTTTATAATACGAAAATGTACATCTTTTTCTTGTGGGCACTTTTCTTTATTATGATGTTTAGAGAGAACATTTCAGGATCATATGCTTTTGGGACAGTTTTAAAGTTAGATTTATATTTAAAAATTATAAAAATACTTGTTGGAGTATTAATACATGTTTATGGAATAAAGCATCTAACTAAGTGGAAGAGAGCTATTATGATGATTCAAAAAAACTTGTCTAGTCAGAACAAAAACTCGATTTCTTATAAAAAAATTTCTAAAAAAATTGAGAAGTGGGAAACCAGGACTGCTTTACTAGGTCATTATTATAAAGTCGAAAAAGAGACAATGCCAGTAGGGCATGCCTATTTATGCATGGCTTTTTTTGCATTGTTGAAGTATTTGAATCAATGATCATAATGAAATAATTGATAAGTCTTAGGAGGAAAAGTTGTGATACCAAATCACTTAAACAGAAACTTAAGTCTAAGCCATGTGGAAGGATTTTTAGATCTTGTTAACATTGACCAGACAAGAGTTGACGCTTTAAACCAAGATAATTTGGAAGGCGCCACAAATAAATATAGTCATAAGAAAATATGCAAAATTCGCAAAAACTTTTTAAAAAAAAGCATTGAGGAACTATACGTCACTGTCGACAGGCAAATAAATAAAGCCGATGATCTCCAAAGAGAACAACTGCTCAATCAAGTGATGAATCAATCGTTCTGCGAGAAAATTTTAGAGGATGTCGATGGGGGCATAGAGGCGATATCAAATAAACACATTTTTATGTGTGTCCTTCTAATATTTGTTTTCTTATCGATGTTAGGTATGGAAATTTACTTGAACCTGGAGACGAAACATGGATTGATTTTTCTAAATCAGTTTTATATTGGTCTGTGCATATTGGATTTACTCAATTACAAACGGTGTAAAAAAAAGCTGGAAAATATAGTTGACATGATACTTTCCAGCGATACAAACCATAGACAAAATTGTTTAGATATTTTAAAAGATCTTAGAAAAAACTCTCGTTATTATGGGAAATTAGAGCTAGATGTTATTAGCCTACTAATCATTGTTATTGATATGGTTTACAGAATCTATTACTTAAATATAAGCTAAAAAGCCTTAAATGTTACCATTATCATCTGATTGGTTCTCAGTGTGGATAGAGGAACTTTCACTGGAAAACCAGTCTCTATAATCATTCAGTGGTCCTAGGTTGCTTTCGGGATTAATTGCTTTTTCAAAGGTTATTGCAGCGGCGTTCGAATTCGAAGAAGTGTTATGACAAGTATCAGAATGTATGGTACTTAACTCATTGAACTTCATAATAAACACAAAGGCTATTGTAGCAAGTAAGACGATTACGCCCCAATGAGAGACCAATATACCTGTTGATTGACTTATAATAAATGAAAGAATACAAATAGAAAGTCCAGTCCCATATACAATTCGTTTCATATCTCTTTTTTTCATATCATAAAGAGCTAGTACAAGTAGAGCCAACGAGCCTACAATGATTACAATGTTTAAACTCTCAACAACTAAATAGTAGAAGCTGTTGATAAACCTATCCCAATAAAATAATTTGAGAGTTTCAAGCATAAAACTCAAAGAGGCAAAAATCATTGTTGTTTTTAGAAAGATATCAATGACAATTTTTGAAGTTCTGTGTTTTATAATGAAATGATTCACTTTGACGAATGTGGGAATAAGAAAGTTATTTGAAATAGCAAATACAAATGCTATAAAGTATGGGCTGAGAAATGGGAAATTAACTGAAATCCATTTGCTATGCCTGTAAATATCAGTAAATATCCACAAGCCGAAGCAAGCTAGGAACATTGCAATGGATATTATGAAATCTCTTCCTTCAATAAATTTCATATAATAACCAACAATAAATAGAAGCAGAGAGAGTATTATTAGAAAAAAACCTATGGAATGCCGTGTTTCATCAGAGTCAAATCTATTAAGAACCAAAGAACTTGAATCAGAAACAGTGGCTGTTTTGAAAAGGCCTAATGTATTCGAAGTATTATTTACGTCTATGACCAGAAATAAGACACGATTTTCTGTCTTTACAAAAACTTCAGAGAAAAGCTCATAGTAATTTTTAGGTATGTTTTTATCATTATGCGTATATATTTTATTGTAAAATGTGTCGTATATATCCAGAGAAGATCCAAACACACCTTTTATATGAACCAAACTTGAACCATAAAAATCATTTGGAGGTTTTAACTTTATTATGTATGTTTCAAGATCTAGTTCCGACTTAGAAACTGTGTAGGGTGACCATGCGTCTTTTTTTGCTATTGGCATGTAATCATCTTGATTTAGTAGTTCATTAAAAAGATTGCTACGATTAATTAATTTATACTGGATATCGGTAATGGCTATTGAGCGCTCATGGTCAATCATTTGCTCCTTGTAAAACATGTTAAAGCAAATACTAATAATTACGAATATCAAGACTAAAGAAAAACCCATCCTTATCTTATTCATTTTTATCCCCCTAAAATGAAAGCATTATTAAAAAATCATTTAATGTATTTCTACCCAATTACAATGGTACATTACTATTTCAGAAAATCAATATAATTCGATTGATGCAGTTAATATATTAAATATTTGTTGACAATATAGATTTGGCTGATATACAATATCGATTGCCATCGCATAATTTTTAAGTACATTAAGAATGTTGACTTAAAGGTTGTGGATGTAATAATGTACTGCTGAAAAATGGGATAATTAAATTTGGGGAAGTTAATTATTTATCAAAGTTTAGTAAAAGTCATTAGTAATTTGGGGGAGAAAATGTATGTGTGTAGAAAGTATATTAAGAAATGTCCGTGTACTTTATGTTGAAGATGATGAAGTGACACAGATAATAGTGAGACAAATGTTAAAGTCCATGGTTGGAAAAGTCTATACAGCTTCAGATGGTGTAGAAGGCTTAAAAATGTATGAGAAACATAAACCGGATTTAGTCATCACAGATCTTATCATGCCGGAAATGGATGGTTTAGAACTCATAAAACGTATACGCAAATTTGATAGTGAATGTGGTTTACTTATTACAACAGAAATAAATGAACTGAATAGAATTTTGAAAAGTATAGAAATTGGAATTGATCAGTATATGGTTAAACCAATTGAAAAAAATGATTTAGAAGAAGCCTTGCAAGGTGTTATTCGAAAACTTATTAAAAGATCTAAAGAAGACAGTAAAATTGAATCACTTGTTGGAATGGATAAGAACTGGGAAACTCAAGTGACTGATGATATCAAATCAAGAATATCGACTTACATCAAAACATTGACAAAAAAAGGACCTACAGCCATTCATGTCTTGGTTAAAGAGAACTATGTATTTGTGAAAATGAAAGGCACTTTAACTCAGTTAGAAAAGTCTTTGCTAACAAATGTTTCTAATAACAGAATGGTTTCCTATAATCGTGAAGTTTTATACAGAGAGTTTCAAGGGGAGATTGAAAGTTTAGTGTATGAATCAATAGAACGAAAGGCAACACTTGAGACAGTAAAAATTGAACCATTAACAGATGAAGAAGAATGGATTATTAAATTCGAAATTGTTTAGAAATATGATAGGGGAATAAAATGGATTACATTCTTTTGTCCGTGTATAGTGCAGTTGTGGTTCTAATAACGTATTTCGCAACAATCAAAGTAGGAAAATCAAACGAAACGGTTATTGTTAAAGAGATTATACAAAAAAAATCATCTAACAAACCATACGGGATTTATTCATCCATAACAGGTATGATTACGTTATCTGTTGAACTACAAAATATTGTTAGAATATTCGAAAATCAAATCACCTTAGATAGATTACTAGACACAGTTGATTTAAAAACAGCAACTGAAATTAAGTCGAGATTATCTAGATTGAAAGCGTCAGAAAGCCTTAGCTACAGATTAAAATATACGCCTCCGAAAATAGACATACCTATGTGGCTAGAAGTTCGTTTTAATGTTACAAAGTTGGGGCAAGAGAAAGAGATTGTTTTTGAAGTAGATGATATAACAGATACCATTGAGCTCGAAAGTAAAACTTGGATGATGGAATCGACTCTAAAATCTATTGTTGATAATACAATGCTTATTTCATTCTTTGCGATTGACCACAATGGTAAGCTCATTTTATTTAATGAAAGATTTTTCCAAAAAGTTAAATCTATTTTCAACTATGAGATAAAAAAAGGTGATGATCTTTTAGAGATTTTAGAGTCAAGATCAGCGAATGATGAAAACTTAAAATCTATTTATAATTCAGTGAAGAAATACTTTGATGCTTCAACGGCTGAAAAATTTCAATCAGTAGAGAAAATCAAGATCAATGATAAGAACACCCTCTATTACGAATGTGAGTACAGTCCAATTATAGTGCAAGGCAATAGAGTGATTGGTGGCATTGTATTTGTGAGAGATGTCACGATGGATATTTATATGAAAGAAGAGTTGATAAAAGAAAAACAACTCGAAAAGAATGCGAATGAAGCCAAAAGTAAATTTTTATCAAACATGGGTCATGAAATTAGAACGCCCCTCAATGGTGTTATTGGCATGACGAACTTATTACAAGATACGAATCTAACCTCGAAACAACTGTATATGGTTAATATTGTAAAAGAATCTGGAGAGTATTTATTAAATGTGATTAATGATATTCTGGACTTTTCAAAAATTGAAGCTGGTGAGATTGCCCTTGCTGAAGAAGTGGTTCATCTTGCTGATGCTATATACAAAATTGAAGAGATGTTCAGGTTTAAAGCTGGTGAGAGCAATATCAAATTTACTACAGAACTACAATCAGATGTACCCATGTATGTAAGACTTGATAGTTTTAGATTAAAACAAATTCTCATAAATCTAATTGGCAATGCCTTTAAGTTTACTGAAAGAGGTCATATTAAATTACTTGTTGATATTGTGGACTATAAACTTATGTTCACTGTTGAAGATACAGGTATTGGCATACCACAGGATAAACTAGATCACATCTTCGATTCCTTTAAGCAAGTGAGTGATGATACAACAAAAAAATATGGTGGCACAGGACTAGGATTAGCCATTACAAAAGAACTTGTTGAGCTTATGGGAGGAAGAATAAAAGTGAGTAGTAGAGTTGGTGTAGGAAGTGTATTCTATTTTTCTTTGCCAATTATTATTCCAAAGGAGGATGAATTGGAAAATTTCGAGCATATTAGTGCCCCAGAAATAACCAGTCTTGCCGGTATAAATGTGCTTGTAGCTGAAGACAATAGAATCAATCAAATTCTTATGGAAGAAATTCTATCAAAATATGGGTGTTCATACGATATTGTTGAAAATGGGATAGAAGTGATTGAACATATTAGGGTCAAAAAATATAATTGTATCCTGATGGATATTTCAATGCCTGAGATGGATGGCGTTCAAACCACTAAATTAATTCGGAAAAACTTTAGTCAGGATGACCTTCCAATTATTGCTGTAACAGCGCATGCTACAAAAGAATATAAAGATGAATTGTTAGAAATAGGCATGAATGATTTTATGACAAAGCCTGTTGATACCAAAATGTTAATAAAGATTCTAAGCAATTATTCTTGTGAAGTAAATTGTTTTGATCAAGACAAGGTGAGTATTCAGGCAAAAGATGATAACTTAAAAATTTACGAGTCACTGGTTGAAAACGAAATAAAAAATAAGGTCTCGGGTATTGATTTTAAATATATAGAGTCCCAATTAATGGGTAACAAAGCTTTGGTTCCAGAAATAGGAAATAAGATTGTGCGAATGATGAGGGATGAAATTATTCCTGGAATTGAACATAATTTATTTGTGGGAAAAAAAGAAATATGTTTAGAGTTGACACATAAGGCAAAGGGTTCTATTTCAAATTTTGGAGAAGTTGAGTTATTAAAAAGTGTTAGAGCCATAGAAAACGCTATTAAATCTGATAATATTGAACAGGTTAAGAATTGTATTATGGACATGCAAAATGAACTTGAACTATTCAATATAGAAATAGAGAATTACAAGATTTTATAGAAATGACTTGAACAGAACACTATAGTGATATATAATCTATCTCGTGATTAAAAATATCGGTAAAACAATTGATTGATGAATGGATGTTCAAGCAATTATTTGTTTTAATGATTTTTGCGAGGACGACTTGGATTGAAAAGTGAATTCTGCTATGAATTCAAAATATAGATGTTGGAATGAAATAAATCCCACGGAGTGGGACGTTAATGAAGCCAACACATTTAGCATGAAAGATCATGCTATTTGTGTTGGCTTTTTTGTTGCCTGAAAGGAGCATATGAAATGGAAAATGAGTTTAAAAAAGTGATGAGGGGATATGACATCGAGGAAGTAAACCGCTATATTGATCGAATGTCATCTGAGTTTGAGAATAAGTTTTCTGAGAAAAGAAGCGAACTCGAAATGCTGAAGAAAAAGAATGATAATTTAAGTCAATCATTGATTGATTTAAAGTCTAGTATTAAAGATAAGGAAAAGAAAAAGAATAGTGAGTTTCAAGCCATGATTGGTAATCTCGAATCAAAACTAAGTGATAAAGAAAGGCTTCTTGAACAAATCACTATGGAGAACAATCAAATAAAAGAGAGTATCGAAACTAGAGTTAAAGAAAAGGATTATGAGCTCAGTCGATTACTCAAAATTAAAGAAAATCAAATCAAAGAACTTGAGAATGAACTGATAGAAATGAAATCAAATGCCAATGATGAATCAGAGGAAATCAAAAAACTGAAAAAGATTTTGAGTGAACGTGAAGAAGAACTGAGAGAACTTAGTACCAACCAAGAATCTTTCTCGAGTGTAGAGGTTATACAACTTGAAGAAAAGATGAGGACCCAAGAGCAGATCATCAAGGATTTAACTGTTAAGCTTAACAACATAAGCCAAGAACATGACAAACAAAATTTTGATGACCTAGAAACTCAAAAACAGCGAATTGCTAATGCAATTTTAAATGCCAATGAGCAAGCAGAAAAGATTCTCTTTCAAGCCAAAATTGAGGCAGATAAAATCGAAAAAGAGACTCAGGTTCACATTGAACAAGAAAAAAGAAAAATAGAGAAACTTAGAGAAAACATCATGAAAATTAAGTCAATGACGGGCGATGTACTCACTTGCTATGGTCAATCTATTGATACTGTTTTACAAGAAATTGAAAACACATATGAAGAGAATACTCAAAAAAAATGGAGTGTAATTAATGGATAATTGGGATAATAATTTTTCTGTTCAAGATAGTAGCAAGTGGAACATTTCAGCTGATATATGGGAAACTGTTGATTTGAAAGAAAAAGTAATTCCAATAGATGTTTTAAACAGTATTCCGCAATCGGTTGCTGATAAACATAAAGCTATCGCATTTGATTCTGATTTCGTTTATCTTCATGTAGCCATGGCCGACCCTTCAAATATTATAGCCGTTGATGATATTAAACTTCTAACAGAAAAACTTATAAAAACATATAAGTCTTCAGAAGAAGATATTCAGGTTGCCATTGCTCGACATTATAGTAAAGAAAACACCGATAAAGCTATCGAAGAGTTGAAAGCAGAGTATGATGTTGATATTGATGTAGAGGCAGAATCCACAAATGAAGATGGCGTTAGCGATGCCCCCTCTGTACGATTGGCCAATTCAATTTTGACCAGTGCTATCGAAGCAGGGGCAAGTGATATTCACATTGAACCCTTTGAGCATATAGTATATGTCCGCTTGCGTATTGACGGTGTATTAAAAGATGCTATGACATTTCCAAAAAAGTTATACTCTGCAGTTTCAACAAGACTAAAAATTATTGCAGATATGGACATCGCGGAAAAAAGAAAACCGCAAGATGGTCGTATAGAAATGAAGTTTGGGAAAATCCCATATGATTTTCGAGTATCGTCGCTGCCCACGGTTTTCGGAGAAAAAATAGTACTTCGTATACTGGATAGAACGGGATCGATTATGGAAAGGAAAGACCTGGGTTTCACAGATGCAGAGAATAAAATGTTGGATAGTATGTTATTCAGACCGGATGGCATTATGCTCGTAACAGGACCAACAGGCAGTGGAAAGACCACAACCTTGTATTCTTTTTTAAAGGAAATGAGCACGAGTGATAAAAATACAATAACAATCGAAGATCCTGTCGAATATATGTTACCTCGAATTAATCAAGTTAATGTCAATAATAAAGCGGGGTTAACCTTTGCAGCCGGACTTAAAAGTATGCTGCGCCAAGATCCGGATATTATAATGCTTGGAGAAATTAGAGATGAAGAAACAGCTTCAATTGCTGTTCGAGCATCTATTACAGGTCACTTTGTCTTATCAACGCTTCATACAAATGATGCCCCCAGTACAATAACGAGGCTACTAGATATGGGGGTTGAACCCTATTTGGTTGCAGATGCTGTTGTGGGCATTATAGCCCAAAGACTCATTAGAAGACTGTGTCCATTTTGTAAAAAGAAAGAAATGACAACGAAAAGAGAAGAAGAACTATTAAATTTAAATGGTCCTGAACTGATATTTAAGCCACAAGGTTGTGATAAATGTAATGATATTGGTTTTAAAGGCAGATTGGCAGTTCATGAAATATTAATGTTTGATGTAAATATTAAGAATGTTCTAGAAAAAAATGGAAATATAGAAGATGTAAGAAAAGCAGCTGCTCAAGCTGGAATGAAAACCCTAAAAGAAAACACAATAGATTTGATATGGAATGGAGAAACAACAGTTTCGGAAATGGTGAAGATTGTAAATGATAGATAAAAGTTTTGCAGACTTGTTTGAAGGATTTAGTCAATTTAACGAAATTCAAGAGGATAGTCAAGACACATATGGCAAAAGCAACAAAAATGAGAATGAATTTACTGGATTAGATTTTGACATCACAAAGTACTTACAAACAGATATAGACACAAGTGTAAATGAGATAGAGCGTTCTGATTTTGAAATAATAATGGAATATGCATTTTCTGTAAAAGCATCAGATATTCATTTTGTTGACGGGTCAAAACCGGCAGTTAGACTCAACAAAATCATGAAGGATATTCCCAATACTGAGGTTTATGATAATGGCGATATTGAAGATATTCTTGAAAAATGCATGGATGAAGAGATGCTTGAGAAACTAAAGATCAATGGCGAAATTGATTTTTCATTTGAGTGGAATGAAAAAGGTTATTTTAGAGCGAATGCGTTTAAGCAAAAAGGGAAATACTCCTTGGTGTTAAGACGCATTCCAGCTGAAATTCCTGAGTTTGAAGAGTTAAAGCTACCACACATTATTAGTGAATTTGCTCAAGAACATAAGGGACTTGTGCTTATAACAGGCGCAACAGGTAGCGGAAAATCGACGACCTTAGCAAGTCTTATTGATCTTATTAATCGTGAAAAACAGCACCATATTATTACAATTGAAGATCCAATTGAGTATGTTCATTCTCATAAAAAGAGTAAGATCAATCAAAGAGAGGTTGGAAATGACACAAAGAGTTTTGCGACAGCACTCAAATCGGCGCTTCGTGAAGATCCGGATGTGATCCTCGTTGGTGAAATGAGAGACCCCGAAACCATTTCAATAGCATTAACTGCTGCAGAGACAGGGCATCTCGTTTTTTCCACACTCCATACAATTGGTGCAGCTAAAACAATCGATAGGATTGTGGATACTTTTCCGCCAGCAAAACAGCCACAAGTTAGAAGTCAGTTATCAACCGTGTTAAAAGGTGTTGTTTCCCAAGAACTTGTACCTAAAGTTGATAAAGAAGGCATAATTCCAGCCGTAGAAGTAATGAAGGTCAATTCTGCCATTGGCAACCTAATAAGGGAAGGTAAAATTGTTCAAATGGACAGTATTATTCAAACAGCCTCGTCTGAAGGTATGATAACAATGGATCAATGTCTAGCAGACTTAACACTGAGTGGTTCAATATCCCAAATTGAAGCAGAAAGACGTTCTATTAACAAAGAATACTATCGAACGTTACTACAAAGGGGTCGATAATATGCCGATTTTTCAATATAAGGCAAAAAATTTGCAGGGGCAGATAATTACTGGTAAACAAGAGGCTGAAAACACAGATGAAATTAAAAAAGCACTTTTTTCCAAGGGATACTTCCTTGTAGAATCCCATCAAGTCAGCAAAGAATTTAGTTTTCGATCCGTGAAGAAAGTTAAATTAAAAGACTTTGTGATATTTTGCAATCAGTTTTCAATTATGCTGGATTCTGGGGTGACTTTAATAGATTCTGTAAGCGTACTAAAATATCAAACAGGAAGCAAAGTCCTTGCTCGTGTGTTGGAAGAAATTCATGCCAGTCTCTTAAAAGGAATTCAGTTTTCGGATTGTATCGTAAACTATCCTGAAGTATTCCCGAGTTTCTTTGTCAACATGATAAAAGTTGGAGAAGCGACAGGGTCTATGGATGTCGTGCTATTTAAACTTGCAGATTACTATGAAAACGAAAGCAAAATTTCAAAAAAAATAAAATCGGCTAGTTTATATCCAAAGTTAGTTGTTTGTGCTGCGTTAGGCGTCATTACGTTTCTAATGATAAAAATACTACCCATGTTTGCACAAACGCTTGATGAAATGGGGGCAACCCTACCGAAACTCACTTTAGTGTTAATGGCAGTCAGTCGCTTTATGGTACAAAATTTCTTTATTATGGCTGGCCTCTTTATCGGAGGTGCAATAGCTTTATCGAGATTTGCCAAGACAAAAAAAGGTCAGTTAATATTTGACCGGATTAAAGTGTCCTCACCTCTTGTTGGAAATCTAACAAGAAAAATTGTGACGGCAAAGTTTGCTCGAAGCATGGGGCTTCTTTTACAAAGTGGTATTCCAATGGTAAATGCTATGGAAATAATGGCCAACTTAATCGAAAATGCTGTGGTTAAAATGAAGTTTAGAAAATGTTGCGAGGATGTAAAGGCAGGAAAGAGTATCTCGAGCTCACTGGAGACAATGGATATATTTCCTAAACTACTTGTCCATATGGTCCACACTGGTGAAAAAACAGGAAAGCTGGATGAAATGCTAAATAGGACAGCAAAGTTTTTTGATTCGGAAGTGGAACATGGTGTGAATCAGATGATAACACTTATAGAACCTGTACTTATAATTTCATTGGCTGTTATAGTTGGTACCATACTCCTATCTGTTATGTTGCCTATGATGAGTATAATGGAAAATATGGCTTAATATAGATTTTGTACAAAAGAAGTAAAAATGGAATAAAATAATAAAATGAGAAAAAAGTACTTGATTTACTAGGTAATATGTACTATAATGAATTTTGTAAGGACGACAACAGGTTTGTTGAGCGGCCGAGTTGAATAGGTATTATTCGACTATAAGATGAATTTTAGACATAATGTGTAATTTTATAGTTTATGTATTTCTTATAGGAATAACATAAACGTTACATTTATAAGTGCCTGAAGAATACAAACTGAATATTATCTGGATTGATTTTTAAAAGCTACGGAGTAGCTGTTTGGAGATAACCCAGTGCTGAACATGATAAATGTTTGCACTGGGTTTTTTTGATTTTAAGAATTAAATCACCAAGGGAGGGATACTATGTCGGATTCATTCAAGACAGCAATGCGCGGTTATGACAAATTGGATGTCGAAAATTATATAACCAACGTGATGAAAAGTTATGAAGAATCGATCAATGCTTTGAATGAGGAGCTAAGTAAGAGCAAGGAGGAAAATGAAAAAGTCCAGTCTTTACTAAATGATTATATGGGACAAGCGGGCGAGTCTGAATTAACTGAACCTGATAAAAACTTAAAAATGAGATCAAAAGTAATTGAAGGGAAATTAAGAGAAAGAGATGCACTTATTGAGAAGGCAAGGGAAGAAAGGGTAACGCTTGAGGCCATAATTGAAAAAGAAATCTCAAAGAAAATGTCAGATGCTGATAAGGCGCTGATTCAAATGGAGAAAAAACGTTCTGACCTAGTAGAAACATTAAATGCATATAAGGCCAAGAAAACTGATATTCAAGAAGATAAAAAAAATAGAACATCCATAATAAACAACATCAACATGATTGAGGAGCAAATAGAGCAGTTAAGGGATTCTGTCGGAAGTACTGACACTGACCTATTGAACATTCTTGAAAGGGAATCAGAGGAAAATCAAAAAAAAATTCAGGGTTTAAAAGAAGAGATCGACGCCTATTCGAATGAAAATATAAATGGTTCGTTAGAAAAGGACAAAAGCAAAATTGCTGACATTATTTTAGAAGCGCAAACTGAAGCTAGCCAAATGATCCAGAATGCATTATTTGAAAAAAATGAAAAACTTAAAGAGATGCAGGGGTTATTAAATGAAGAAGTGAATGAACTTGAAATTATTCAAGATAGACTCATATATATTAAAGACTCTGTACAATTTACACTTTCTAAAAACATTGAACAGAGTGATTCAAAAACTATGGACACAAGTAACAGATTGATTCAATTTGAGGCGTTGTAAATTATGGGGATATAGAGAAATCTGTAATGCTCGTAATTAAATATATTTATCTAAATTTATGGAGGAATTAAAATGTTAAAAAAACTAATGAAGAAGAACGAAGGATTTACACTGGTTGAACTGATCACAGTTATAGCCGTAATTGCAATTATGGCAGCGGTTATGATGCCGAAGTTTGGTTCATTTAAGTCAAGCGCTCAAAAGAGTAATGCCTTACAAACAGCAAAGAATGTTTACCTTTCTGTTGAAGCATACAATGCAGAAAACGGTGATTATCCAACGGTTAAAGAACTTAGAGATTATAATGATGAACTGCCTGAATCAGCAGATCTTTTGATTAAAATGGAGACTGATGGAGATTTCACGATTGAAAATAAGGGAACGGATAACAAGTGGTATAAGGTTGTGTTTGATGAGGGGAAGTATGAACAAACGGCCGGAACAGTGGACCCTACAATAAATGCAACTGTAAGTGAAGGTGAAAGTGAGAGTGAAAGTGAGAGTGAATAATAAGTTTTAATAAGCATTTTCTAATAAAAGTAAACCTTTACGTTCGTAAAGGTTTACTTTTTAAGGGGAAGACTCTCCTTAAAAAGTAAGCTTTTACATTCAGACGATTAGGAGGCAGTTCAATGAATAACAAGGATGGGTTCACCCTACTTGAAGTAATGGTTGTGGTCGCAATAGGAGCAGTACTAAGTTTGTTGCTCGTTAGTATTTTTGTAACCAGTAATAAGTTTATGCTAAACACAGCTAAGAACCTTGATAGCCAAACAAAGGCTAGACAAGTTTTAGATCTTTTATCAAATGAAATTAGAAGAAATGATATCACTGGTCGAATTGAATGCAGCGTAGAAAGCCAAGTCATCAGAATCAATTCTAGCAATCAAGCAGACTACAAGACCTATTTCTATAAGAATGGCTATTTTACTAAGTTTGAAAAAAAGGGAGCACAAGAACAAGAAGATCCCATGTATGAGATAGCAGGATTTGAAATTCAGTATGACAACAAGAATGTTGGAAAATATACAGTTGTGGTTAAATACCTAAATGCTCATGGGGAGGAAGAGGTAATGCAAAGACTAATGGTGAGCAGAACAGCCAAGTGATATGTATGTTTAGGTAAAAGCTTAGTTTCTATATGCGCTTAACTAAGAAAGGATGTGCAAAATGAGTAAAGTTTTAGGTGTTGACATAGATTACAGGTCCATAAAAATGGCACTGGTACAAAACGGCAAGAAACCAAAAGTCCTCAAAACAGTTGAAATACCATTACCATATGGAGCAACAGATAGAGAAAATAGGTTTATAAGTGATTCTGTGGATTTATCTCTGGCAGAAGTCATAAAGAAAAATAAACTGGGTGCAAAAAGCGTCGCAATTAATATTCGTAAAGGATTTGTCAGAGAGTTTAGCTTCACAGGTATTAAAGAAAAAGAGATAAAAAATGCACTTGAACTTGAATTATCATCAACAATCCAAGATATTGCTGTTAGTTATCAGCTCAATTATAAAATCTATGAAAAATCTAAGAAAGCTGTACAGGGTCTTGTTGCCTTCTGTCCGCATAAGTATATTGAGAGCGCTTTAAGCTATCAAGACAAACTAACAGGTACAATTAAATTCCTAGATGTCTATCCAAACGCCCTGAATAAAGCCCTCAAACACACTTTAAAGAATAATAATTTAAGTGGGCCGGTCATGGTTGTTGAAGTAGGATATCGGGACAGTATCATTACAATTATTGAAAATCAAAAAATAAGAATTAGTAGAATTGTTAATAGTGGGGCCTATCATCTAGATAAAATAGTTTCTGAAGAGTTTTCAATAACAGTTGAAGAAGCTGAAGCTGAAAGAAAATCCTATTACAAAAACTATTTTGCAGATGGTATAGATATGGAAAGATTCATTAAGATTGCGTATCAAAGCATTCAAGTGGAAGCGCTTCAAGCCAAAGGCTATTTTGAAAAGAAGGATGAAAGCATACAGACTATTCTTTTAACAGGCGATGGTATTGAGGTGCCGAGTTTTGACTTATATATGAAAAAAAGTTTCGAAGTGCCTGTAAGAACACTGAGTCCCACTGATGCAAAAGGCAAATTTATTGAAAACTATCATAGACTCTTGCCTGCTATTGGAGTGGCAATACGGGAGGAAAAGTAAGGATGAAAGATATAAATTTACTGCCCAGTATTATAGAAAAATCGGATGATACATTTAAGCTTATAAAAATAGTTTTTTCTATTTTGCTTGGATTTTCATTATCTGTAACCGGTGTCATTACGCTTTATATTGAAAATGAAACTGAAAAAATGAATGAAAACATTGGCTTTATGCAAAATGAAATTTTGAAATATAAAAAGGTTGAGGATTTAGAAAAAAATGTTAATGATCAGTCGCAGAAATTACGGTTCACTTTCGAACAGATTAGTAATTTTGAGAAACAATCGATCATTAACCATCAATTACTAATAGACATTTCTAGCACACTACCAGAAAACACCTTTCTTAAATCATATTCAGTGTCTGATGATTCCAGTTTAAGCCTATCTGGTGTTTGTGCAGATGAAAAGGATGCAGTCTATCTTGTACATCAATTAAAAACATTAGATCATGTTGAATCCGTTAAGTTTAAGAGTTTGAACAGGAATCACGGGAAGAAAAGTTCGTTCAACTTTACGGTCAGTCTAGATCTGAACTAAAAAACAAAGAGAAGGGATTAGAAAATGAGTGGAATTGGACTAAAAACACCTAAGAAGACTATGAAAAAAAGTGAAGCCATTCTTATACTTACAGTCATATTGCTCGCTATTAATGCTTCAATCGGTATGTTTTACCTTTCTGGAAAGATTGAAGCATACACTATGAAAAAAGATGAAGTTATATCTGTTGAAAAACGCTATGAACAATTGCAAAGCAAATTTCGTGGTTATGAAAGACTCCTTGCTATTTCTGATAACTTGAGTTTTCGAAGAAATAGGATTCTTTCAAGTTTACCTGATGGAGTATTCCACGAAGACATCCTTTATGATATCAGTGAAAATGCTGATGTAAACAGTATTTCAATTGATTCACTTCTCATGGATGAACAAGTTGGGATTGACCAGGATAGGACAGAGCAAGTGGAATCAGTTTCTGATACAGACAGTAATGATGGCTTTAAAAAAGGATATTTAAGTCTTCAAACTGTAAATATTGACTTCAGTGGGCAGATTGATGGTATATATAATTTCATTCATGATCTGGAGAAGGATGAGCAGATGATAACACTGTCAAATTTAAGCCTGACGCCAGGATTTGCTAAGAAACTATCTGGACGTATGACCTTAAGCTTCTTAGCATGTGAAGATGGTTTACTTCAAAAATCAGTTATAGACTTACCTGAAAGTTTTGGAAAGAAAAATCCTTTTAGGCCTTATAAAGGGTATTCTGGTTTATCGATTGATGCAGGCAAGGCCAACTTACCTGACTCACAAAAGGTGGCCGATTTTCTTATTCAGATTCCCGAGAAGAAAGCTGGTGTTCCAAGTTTTATTATGGGCCCATACGATCAAGTGACAAAAGAACTCTATTCATCAAAGAGTACAAAGACGAGTGGATATATTAAAATCACTGAAGAGGGTGAACAGATTTTCATAAAGTATGGATTTGATAACAACATTCATAAAACTGCAATGTTTGATAAGCAATCCGATGAGATCATAATTGAGATTCATGCAAGTGACAAAATAGAAATAGAAGAGCACCAGCAACTTGTTTTAGAAATTCAAAATGATAGCCATATGAGTATAGATTTTAGAAGGGTTAATGATCCTGATAAAAAACTATGTCTAATAAAAAGTGTGAAGAATATGGAAATCTTAGAAAATGAAGAAGAGGACTATAATTTTAACATTTATAAAGACCTAATGTAAGGTGGCCGATGATGAAAAAAATTAAGTACGCTTATGCAAAGCGCTGTATTCAGTCAAAAAATGGCTTTACGCTTATAGAAATAATTGTAGCCTTAGCTATTGTTAGCGCTGTATTTAGCGGTATTGTAATGATACTTTTAAATTCTAAAAAATTGGAAGTGCAGGCAAAAGACTTGGATCAACTGAACATGATAGTTGCTTCTTATATTGAAGAAATGAGGTACTCCCCAGATGAGGCCATCACCAGTTTTGAACTTGAATATAAGGGAATGGTTGATGATAAAGAACAATATAGAAAAACAATGTATTTAGATAGCAAAATGGAAAAAGTAAGGCCGGGTAAAGCAACGTATAAGGTTGACATCGAGTTAAATTCGAAAAAACACAAGACGGGTGATTCTTTTTTAATTCCTGAAATACCTTTAAGATATGAAGATTTCAAGATTTATCCAGGGATTAAGAAATATCTTTTGTGGGTTATTCCAAGTGTTACAGGTGTTGATGATCAAGCTTCTGGGGAATACCTTCACCATAATTATGAGATTGTTGTCATTAATGGAATTAACTATAGCGAGTTTGATGATTATTTAGCTGATTGGGGAGCAAAGATAAGTTTAGGTTATCAGGCTTACGAAAAAACCATACCTTCAGAATATATTCGACAAGCTTATTCAAGAGAAGAATCTATAGGCCGACAATCGATAAGACTCTTTCGTGAAATTATGAGAGTTCATGATGTGACCATTCCAAAAGATTTTGCCCAGTATAACGTGGATGAACAAGTGCAAGACGCAATTAATGTAAGGGGTTCAATTCCTCTTAAAATGTGGCTTGATGGGGAACTGGAGGACGGCTCAAAATATACTGTAGATATTGTAAACCAAAACGGAGCGTCACTTGATATTTATGTTATTGGTGATGATGCAGAAAAAGATGTCAGACTCACAGCTCATGAAGGAATATCGAAAACGACCTATATTGAACCGGAAAACGATACAGAACTTCAATATGATTTTAAAATCAAAGTATATAGAATGAAAAACCTAGACCTATTAGTAGACTACGACTCGGGGTACTATTATGCAGATTAAAAAGTTATACAATACGGTATTAAGACAAGTTATTAAGAAGAAAGATGGCGCAAGCCTTGTCACTTCTTTTGTATTGCTATTCATAGTCATCATGGGCATAACAGGAATAATGTACACATCCTTATATTCATATTCATTTTCAAATAAATCAGTAGATTTCAATGAAATGTACTACGAACTAGACGACTATGGTCAGATGCTTGTTCAGGCCTATGACCAAGAACTCTACAAAATTGAACAAAATGTTATAGAGTACATGCAGAGTGAAGGGTATGCACAGGAATCAGTCAATGAATCATTGCTTGATGAAGAGACGCATCAGTTTTTTCATAAGAGATGGAAAGAAGAAGTGTATAGCAAAAGCCAAGTTGCAGGCAGTGGGTCATCAACAAACAGTATTGATCCAGTTAAATATAATGAGTTGCTTGATATATTCTACGAAAAAGCTTTTGAAAAACTGTACTACAATAGAATTTACTATCACAGTGTATACGGAGGCGGTGACAGCATTGCAGCAAAAGCTATCGACGCTGTCATGAAAACCATACCAACAAATCAAGTGAATTCGGTCAACAATCAGTATAATTTTGATATTCAAACGGTTTATGGTAAAAATCATAGTTATGGGATGCTAAACGAGAGCAAAACATGGGAAAGTTTTGAACCAACCGTTAAGGACCTTGGTTTAACTTTAGTGGCCCAGGACAAGGATGCAGGTAAGACACTAGAAATAAAATTAAATATTTTGTGCCCTAAATACGCCTCAACTAAGCGAGAAATTAACATTGAGGCAAAAGTTAATCCTCTAACGGCCTATGGGATCATTTCATCAAAGAAAATCAGTACAACATCAGGAAATAATATTGAAGTTTCTGGCGACATGTATGCATATAAGGGATTAGAAATTAAAACCTCAACAATTGACCATTATGGAAACTTCTATACACCATCTAAACTTTTTTTCAATAATTCAGGAAATAGTTATAGCCGTTATAAGGTTCACAATTATAAAAGCAACTATAAAGGAAAGCTTAAGGGTTTGTTACATGCAAGTGAACATGACAGCTCATCAAAATATAATGATTTTTCAACTGGAAACTACATCGAGTATACCACTTTTAAGAAATTAAACAGCACAAAGCCAATTATCTCTAATGCGCATTTTAAATGGGCATTTGCGCAGGTACTTGAATATAGTCCAGAAAATAAAGCAAGTATGATATTCCCAGATAGCAAGGGTGGTAATGTCTACTGTGCTCAGGTTTCAACAAATAATATGGATGCCAACAATCCAAATATCATATTAGATGGCGGAACGTTCACAAGTAAGACCGATCATACAGCGCCATTAAGCGGTCGGGTTCATATATCGTCATCACCAGCTGAGGATGGAAGTATCGTTTCGGATCTGATTATTGACGATAGGCATTCTAAATCTCAGGATGGTCGGCTCATTTATGACTCATTGAAGATTGTTGAAGATGAGTTCAACCTTCTAAATGATAGGGCTAAAAGAGCTGAAGCGTATTACTTAGGTTGTGGAGAAAACTGTCAAAGTAAAAAAGAATATGATGAAAACCTATACAACCCAAGCTATGTGAAACCAGCACACAAACATGGTTATTACCATTGTCCTTTGAGGAGTGCCCTTGAAAATATTTCGACAGCAGTGAGTGATTTATACTTTGATTCTAAATATAACAATGGCGGCTACCATCTACTTAGGGCTAAGTATGGTCATGTCAAATCAACAGTGTTTGATTCTTTTGAGAACTTTGTAGATGTTTCAAAATTAAGTGAAGTGATTGTAAACGACTATGTTCAAGTTTATGACGACTCCACGAATACATTAGAGTTTGGAAAGAATGGTTTAGGAAATGTGGTGAATGCAATTATCTATTCAAACGGCGACTTAACAATCAAGGGAGATGGCACAATCAATGGTGCTGTAATTGCAGACGGAAACGTGATTATTGATGGTGATGTAACGATAAATCATGCTGAGACTTTGATTTATGATGCCTATATTCATTCTAGTGATCCAGAAGGCAAACTAGCAGAATTTTTAAAAGCAGGTGCGAGTAAAGGTAAAAAAATTCTTGATAAAAATATTACCATTGTAAATGCAAGAGCAAGAACTGTTGTTAATGAAGAAAGATTTGATGTGTATCAATGGATACTTAAGTAGGTGAAGAATGAGCGATTTAGTGATTATATTTATTTTAGGTGCATGCATAGGCTCATTTTTGAACGTATGCATATATAGAATACCACAGAATATTCCTGTGGCCTTATCGAGGTCAAAATGTGGGACTTGTAAAAAAATGTTGCGATTTATAGATATGATTCCAGTTCTCACATTTCTAATGTATAAGGGGAGATGTGCCTATTGTAAATCAAAATTTTCCAGTCGTTATATGATGATAGAACTTTTAACAGCTTTCATGTTTATGTTTGCTTTTGTACACGCATCATCAATATCTGATTTTTTAATTGGATCATTTCTACTGAGCATATTTATAGTTATTGTCTTTATTGATATAGATTATATGATAATCCCAAACAGATTAGTTTTACTGGTAATTATGGTTGGCATAGTGAATATTTGGCTTGGAAATATATCGTTTATAGACAGCTTATACGGGATTTTAACTGCCCTTGGAATAATAATATCCATTTATGTGTTAGGGGGAATCGTTTATAAGCGGCTAGATGTTTTGGGAATGGGTGATGTAAAACTATCTATTGCTCTTGGGATGGTTCTAGGTGTTAAAGGGCTGATTGTGATGATGTACGTGGCGATTGTATCATGTGGCTTGCTCGGTATATATTTAATAGTAAAAAAACAAGCGAAGGAAAAGAAAGTTCCCTTTGGCCCATTCATAATACTCGGTGCTTTCATTGCCTATTATTATGGAGATCAAATATTAAAGACATGGTTAGAGGGAGGGATGTTTTGAATTGTTGTGATTGGGATGTTCATTATCAAAATATTGTGGACATCAAAAGTGGAAAAACAAAATTTTATGAAGCTCTACTTCGAGTGAAAAATAGGGAGATTGAACCATTTATCCGTGAGCTAGAGATGAATGGCAGTATAGCTGATGTAACAGAATTTATGCTTTTAAGATCGGCCGATTTTTTAAGAAGTCTAAGTGAAGATATTTCTTTGACAATTAATATATCTCCCTTGGAACTAGATATTGAAAACTATTCTAGTCGTTTAATAAAGATTATTAAAAGTCAAAAGCTTGATGCTAGTAGGTTGGTATTTGAAATTACTGAATCAAGACAAATGGTAAATTCATTTCATGCGAAAAGAAATATGGATGCTTTAAAAGCAATAGGTATTCGCTTTGCAATGGACGACTTTGGTATGGGGTATTCTAATATACTCCTACTAGCTTCTTATCCATTTGACTATGTGAAAATGGATAAGTGTTTTTTAAATGATATTCTCGTGAACAATAAAAAACAGTATATTTTACAAAATATTCTATGTATGTTAGAAGGACTTGGTATATCAACAATAGTAGAAGGTGTGGAAGGGTGTTTCGAGTATAAATTACTAAAAAACTTCAGTGTGGATTATGTGCAAGGCTATTATCTAGGAAAGCCTATGCCCCTATTAACTTGTAGTTACAAAAATAAATCATTTGTCATCTAATGAAAGCATCTTCGTGAATTTACGGAGATGTTTTTGTCATTTTTCAGAAAACGTCAACAAATTTATAAAAGTTCTAAAAACATAGACGTTTTACAGACGAAGACTTGATAGAATGATTTTGACAAAAAAACGAAATGTGGAAAATCGTTGAAATATGATAGGGGGAACCAAAATGAATAAAGTAATTCTAGATGGCCTTTCACTTACGCTACAAGATGTGGCTGACGTAGCAAGAAAGGGATATAAAGTAGAACTTGACCCAAAAGCAGTAGAAAGAGTGAAAGCAAGTCGTAAAATCGTAGACAAGTTTGTGGATGAAGGCAAGGTTGTATATGGAATTACAACAGGTTTTGGCAAGTTTTCTGACACTGTGATTTCTAAAGAAGACACGGCTGAACTTCAGCGTAATCTGATTATCTCACATGCTTGCGGTGTGGGTAAACCATTTAGCGAAGAAGTGACAAGAGCTATAATGCTTCTTCGTATCAATAACCTTGTTAAGGGATACTCAGGGGCTAGACTTTCTACAATTGAAACGCTACTAGCTATGCTTAATGAAGGTGTTCATCCAGTTATTCCTGAAAAAGGTTCTCTGGGCGCGTCTGGTGACCTTGCACCACTTTCACACATGGTACTCCCTCTTATTGGAGAAGGGGAAGCTATGTATAAGGGTGAAGAGCTTCCTGGTAGAGAAGCTATGAAGAAAGCGGGTTTGACGCCAATTGAATTGACATCTAAAGAAGGTCTGTCTCTTATCAATGGCACACAAGTCATGACAGCTGTTGGTGCACTGACAGTTTATGATGCTCAAAAGCTTATGAAACTTTCAGATATGTCTGCATCTTTAACAATCGAAGCCCTAAGAGGGATCACAGATGCATTTGATCCTAGAATTCATGCCATTCGTCCTCACAAGGGCCAAATGGATACTGCGGCAAATCTACTTCATATTCTTGAAGGCAGTGAAAGAACGACACGCCAAGGCGAAATTAGAGTACAAGATGCATACTCACTTCGTTGTATTCCACAAATTCATGGTGGAAGCAAGGATACAATTGAGTATGTTGCAAATAAAGTACTTATCGAAATTAATGCGGTTACAGACAACCCAATTATCATTCCAGAAGATGAGTCTGTTTTCTCAGGCGGAAACTTCCACGGTCAGCCAATGGCACTGCCATTTGACTTCCTGGGTATAGCTCTTGCAGAAATTGCCAATGAAGCAGAAAGACGTATTGAGAGAATGGTTAACCCGGCTCTTAGTGGTCTACCAGCATTCCTTACACCTAAAGGTGGCCTTCACAACGGTTTTATGATTGCACAATATGCAGCGGCAGCACTGGTTTCTGAAAACAAGGTTTTGGCTCATCCTGCATCTGTGGATTCTATTCCATCAAGTGCTAACCAAGAAGATCACGTTTCAATGGGAACAATTGCGGCTCGTAAGGCTAAAGAAATTTATGAAAATGTAACCAATGTGCTTGCTATTGAGCTTATGTGTGCTGCACAGGCCATCGACTTAGATCCAAATGGAAAAATGGCAAAAGGCACTCAAGTTGTTTATGACCAGGTTCGTGGAAAAATCGACTCATTCATGGAAGACCGTGAAACATACCGTGATATGAAGAAAATGTATGACCTGATTCAGACGCATGACATCGTTGAAGCGGTTGAAGCGGCTATTGGTCCGGTTGAAGGAAAAAAGAACTAATCGAAGTGAATTATTAAGTGAGCGATTTGTAAAATATCACTCAAATGTCCCCACCATGCCATAAATATAGATATTTAAGAATCAAAAATTCTATATATGGTATGACGAGGACGCAAATGGGTAATTTTGCAAGCGCCAGAAGTATATAAATAATGCATCCAGTGGTCTGAGGTGTTTGTGTTTGACTAAACATAGCTGATCGCTAAAGACTTCTGGATGCAACTGAAAATAGTAATGGAGAGGTGAAAAACATGATTAGTAATCAAGCAATATCTGAAGCAATGACGATCAAACTTGATAACGTGTTGCCTGAATACCCTGAGTTTAAGGAAGGCATTCGTCGTGCCCCTAAAAGAGAGTTTACATTAACACAAAAGCAGACTGAAACAGCTTTGAAAAATGCACTACGATATGTACCAGAAGCGTTTCATGATATTATGGCACCGGAGTTTATGGAAGAACTTATGGAACATGGTCGTATTTACGGATACAGATACCGTCCAGAGGGCCAAATAAAAGCCAAGCCTATTGAAGAATATAAAGGCATCACAGAAGCTAAAGGGATTCAAGTTATGATTGACAACAATCTTGACTTTGATATAGCCCTGTATCCATATGAGCTTGTAACGTATGGTGAAACAGGTCGTGTGTGCCAAAACTGGATGCAGTACAGACTGATAAAAAAATATCTTGAAGTTATGACACAAGACCAAACACTTGTTATTATGAGTGGTCATCCTCTAGGTCTATTCCATTCATCACCCGAAGCGCCACGTGTACTTATTACAAATGGTCTTATGATTGGTATGTATGACAATCCAGAAGATTGGAACAAGGCAGCTGCAATGGGTGTATCAAATTATGGCCAAATGACTGCTGGTGGCTGGATGTACATTGGTCCACAGGGCATTGTACATGGAACATTCAACACAGTTCTTAACGCTGGTCGTCTGAAGTACGGCATCAGTGGTGATCAAGATTTAGGTGGATTCCTATACGTAACATCTGGTCTTGGTGGTATGTCTGGTGCACAAGGCAAAGCGGTTAAGATTGCCAATGGTGTTGGTATTATTGCTGAAGTGGATAAGTCAAGAATTGAAACAAGATATGAGCAGGGCTGGGTGGATTCATGGACAGCTGATCCTAAAGAAGCCTTTGCTGAAGCCAACAAGTACATGGACAAGGGCGAAGGTCGTGCCATTGCATTCTATGGCAATGTGGTTGACCTGCTACAATACGCGGTTGACAACGATGTTCAGATTCACCTGCTTTCTGACCAGACATCTTGTCACGTTCCTTATGATGGTGGCTACTGTCCACAAGGTCTATCATTTGATGAGCGTACAGAGCTTCTAGCAAAAGACAAGAAAAAATTCATTGAACTTGTTAATGAGTCATTAAAGAAACACTATGAACTTGTAAAAGCGCTTACAGAAAAAGGATCTTACTTCTTTGATTATGGTAATGCCTTTATGAAAGCCATTTATGATGCAGGTCAATCTGAAATCTGTAAGAATGGCAAAGATGAATCAGAAGGCTTTATCTGGCCATCATATGTAGAAGACATTATGGGTCCTATGCTGTTCGATTACGGATATGGTCCTTTCCGCTGGGTATGCCTATCTGGAAAGAAGGAAGACCTTCTTAAAACAGATGCTGCAGCTATGTCGTGCATCGATCCAGACAGACGCCCGCAAGATAGAGACAACTACGTTTGGGTTCGCGATGCTGATTCAAATGGTCTTGTTGTTGGTTCTCAGGCGCGTATCCTATACCAGGATGCTCTAGGTCGAATGAACATTGCTCTGAAATTTAATGAAATGGTTCGAAAAGGTGAAATTGGTCCTGTTATGCTGGGCCGTGACCACCATGATACTGGCGGTACAGATTCGCCATTCCGTGAGACATCAAACATCTATGATGGTTCTAATATGACTTCAGAAATGGCAACACAATGTTTTGCGGGCAATGCGGCACGTGGTATGACAATGGTAGCCCTTCATAATGGTGGCGGCGTTGGTATCAGTAAGTCTATCAATGGTGGTTTCGGTATGGTTCTTGACGGCTCAGAGCGTGTGGATCGCATTCTTCGTCGCGCAGTTCCTTGGGACACTATGGTGGGTGTATCTCGTCGTAACTGGGCTAGAAATGAACATGCCATTGAAACATCAATGGAATATAACCAAATCTATGACGGATCTGATCATATTACAATTCCGTATGTGGCAAATGAAGATCTTGTTGGTGGACTTGTGGAAGATGCATTTAAGAAGTACGGGTTAAAGAAGTAGTGTGGTTTAACCACAAATAGATTTAAACCTATAAAGTGGTATGCTAGACTTATAATGGTAAGACAATTTGTAAATCAACCTTTGGAAACAGGAACTTACACATGATCTATGTGTGAGTTCCTTCATGTAAAACTCGGGAGGAAATTCTAATGCAAACTATCGTACAATGCGTCCCAAATTTCTCAGAAGGTAGAGACAAGGACAAAATTGAAAAGATTATTGACAACTTTAGAGGCAAAGACGGCGTAAAGCTTCTTGACTACAGCAGTGACGAAGACCATAATAGAACGGTTGTTACACTTGTAGGCGAGCCACAAGCTCTGAAGGCTGTAATTGTTGAAGCTATGGGCACTGCATCAGAAGTTATTGACATGACAAAACATGAAGGTCAGCACCCTAGAATGGGCGCGACAGATGTTGTACCATTTATTCCAATCAAGAACTTTACAATGGATGAAGCTGTAGAGCTTGCAAAAGAGACAGCTCAGGCAGTCTATGACAAACTTCAAATTCCAGTTTTCCTTTATGAAAAAGCTGCTTCTGCAACACATAGACAAAATCTTTCAAAACTGCGCAAGGGTCAATTTGAAGGTATGGCTGAAAAGGTTAAAGAAGACCAGTGGAAGCCAGATTTTGGTACTGACATTCATCCAACTGCTGGTATTACGGCAATTGGAGCTAGAATGCCACTTGTAGCATTTAATGTTATTCTGGACACAAACAATCTAGACACAGCCAATGCAATTGCTAAGCGTGTGCGTCATTTAAGTGGTGGCCTAAGATACTGTAAGGGTATTGGTATCGCTATGGAAGACCGTAATCTTACACAGGTATCTATGAATATGACTGATTTCACAAGAACGCCTCTGTATAGAGCATTTGAACTTATCCGCATTGAAGCAAAACGTTACGGCGTCAATGTCATTGGTTCAGAAGTCATCGGTCTGCTTCCAATGGAGGCTATGATTCAAACGGCTGAATACTACCTAGGTGTTGAAGACTTCTCAATGAACCAAGTTCTTGAAAAGCGCATTATGGACATCGAATAAAATACAATACACATTAAAAGGGGTGGTCCACCAATTTGGTAGACCACCCTTAATTTATTACTTGTTTGGGGTCAATAGTCCCTTGCCGCCCATGTAGGGTCTAAGAACTTCAGGAATGTTAACTGAGCCATCTTCATTTAAGTTGTTTTCAAGGAATGCAATCAGCATTCTTGGGGGTGCAAGAACTGTGTTGTTTAGAGTGTGCACAAAACCTTTACCGCTATCACCTTTACGGCGAATCTTCAGACGCCTTGCTTGGGCATCGCCCAGATTAGAACAGCTACCAACTTCAAAATATTTTCCCTGTCTAGGGGACCAAGCTTCCACATCAACAGATTTTACTTTAAGGTCGGCTAAATCGCCAGAACAACACTCTAGAGTTCGCACTGGAACATCAAGAGATCTGAAAATATCAACGGTGGATTGCCAGAGAACGTCGTACCATTTTTTGCTTTCTTCTGGCATGCAGACAACGATCATTTCCTGCTTTTCAAATTGATGAATTCGATAAACACCGCGTTCTTCAATGCCGTGGGCGCCTTTTTCTTTTCTAAAGCATGGTGAATAACTTGTGAGTGTATGAGGTAAAGTTTCTTCTTGAACAATGGTATCAATATATTTTCCAATCATTGAGTGTTCACTTGTACCAATCAGGTATAGATCTTCTCCCTCGACTTTATACATCATGGCATCCATTTCGGCAAAACTCATTACACCTTGAACCACTTCGCTCCGAATCATATATGGGGGAATGCAGTAAGTGAAGCCCTTATCGATCATAAAATCCCTTGCATAAGAAAGCAGGGCGCTATGGAGTCTTGCAATGTCTCCCATGAGGTAGTAAAAACCACTGCCAGCCACTTTTGCAGCGCTTTCAAGATCCACACCTGAAAATGACTTCATCAAGTCAATGTGATAGGGCACTTCAAAGTCTGGTACCAGAGGTTCTCCGAATTTTTCTATTTCCACATTTTCTGTATCGTCTTTACCAATAGGGACTGTATCGTCAATGATGTTTGGAATTTTCATCATAATTGCTGTGACTTTCTCATCGAGCTCTTTTCTGTCCAGTTCAAGTTGAGCAAGTGTTTCAGCATTTTTTGCAACTTGATTCTTAATGTCTTGGGCTTCTTCTTTTTGACCCTGACCCATTAGTTTGCCAATTTGCTTAGACAAAGTGTTTCGACTTGCACGAAGATCATCCACCTTTGCGATTGTCTCTCGTCGCTTTACATCAAGTTCAAGGACTTTGTCAACAAGTTGAACTTTATCATGCTGGAACTTCTTTTTCATGTTCTCTTTAACTAGGTCAGGGTTCTCTCTTACCAATTTAATATCAATCATTTTTAGACTCCTCTCATGCTGAAATAATAAAAAAACTCTTTAATCCCTAATATATGGGACGAAAGAGTTCCGCGTTGCCACCCAAATTGTCATAAGACCACTTGATTATACTTTATAGGGTATAAACCTTGCCAGCTCAGAAAGTGGAAGGACTGATCGTTACACTGATTTTCACCGGTCATCAGCTCTCTAAAGAAACTTGCAGTCGTATTTTTCATCTATGCTGGTTATTATGTAGTTCAAAACAGCTCATATGTAAGCATTTGATTGACTAAATTATACAGGGTGAATGGCCGATTGACAATACTTCTTTTGCAATTATCAGAAAATTCTTGAAGGCTGTTTGACTTCCTCTTTGCCTTATCAAGACATTATGAATGAATTTTGATAAGAGTCTATAGATAAAAGTGAAAATGAGGGCTTTTGAAAGGTTACACGATAGATTTTAAGAGAATATGCAATGCCTGACTGAGAAAAGCGTCAATGGAAAACTAGAAGTGAATATATTGGGTCGAAATCATTGACGTTTTTTGAAAACTGCCTCATACTAGACTATAGAACACTATTTAGGGGGTGGATGTTTTGAAGGTCAAATTAAAACTATTTGGAGTCCCGAAGATTATACTTAATGAAGAAGCCGTAGAATTTCCATTTAAAAAAGCTGAAGCCATATTCTTTTATCTTGCCATTCAAAAAAGAGTCACAAGGGACGAACTTGTAAACTTGTTTTGGAGCGAATTGAATGAGGGCACGGCCAAGAAAAATTTAAGAAACGCCTTGTATCAAATTAAGAAGACCCTTGGGGAAGAGGTGCTATACACCCCCAAGCGTTCAATTGTTGAAATTTCCAGTCAAGTTGACTTAAAAATAGATGTAAGCGACCTATTAGACAAAGAGAATCTCGAAATCTATACAGGCCCTTTTTTACAAGGCTACAACGTAAAGAATGCTGAAAATTTCGAAGACTGGATATTGGGCTATAGAGAGTTTTGTCGTGAGCGATTCACAGAAATGGCTTATGATCAAGTTGAAGATGGCGCTTCAGAAAATGTGGGGGACATCATTCGAATTATGTCCATTGTCATAAAGGTTGACCCCTATGACGAAAGAGCCTATAGGATTATTATGCAAGCCTATTCTGATTCTGGTCATATGAACAAGGCCTTTAAAATATTTCAGTCATTAAAAACCCTTCTCAATGAAGATTTGGGGGTCGAGCCAGATGTAGAGACCAAAAGGGTCTTTGAAAGGCTGGCTATGCAGAGGGAAGAGGAAGCAGAAAATAAAGCTTCGACAGAGATGTATGGTCGTAAACAAGAAATGAACCAGCTCCTAAAGGTTGTTAAAAACTTTAAGAACAATTTGAAATTCAAATCTATCCTTGTCGAAGGGGAAGCCGGTATAGGCAAGACGACCCTCAAGCAGTCATTTGTTGAACATGTCGAAAAAGAAAATTTTCAGACCATACAAGTGGTTTGCTATCAGTCAGAGTCACATTTTTACTTAAAACCTTGGCATGCAGTCATGGAGCAGTTACTCGAGCTCTCAACGAAAGAAGGCATTGTATGGCCACCAAACTGGAAACGAGAGCTTGTTCGAGTCTTCCCATCATTTGCGACAGCTTTTGATGAAGTGCTTGACGAAAATGAAATAAGTCAGAGCCTGCAAGTTCATTTACTGGAAGACATCATTCAGGGCTTATTTGAAATGTTGTCAGCCAAGGGTAAAATTGTTTTGGTTGTTGATGATATTCAGTGGATGGATGAAATGAGCCTTTCCATATTGACGAACCTTCTTTTACAATACGGTCGAGACAAGGTGCTATTTGTCGGGCTTTCAAGGAGTGGAGCTTCGAATAAGGTCAGACGAATGAAAGCCACGCTTTTAAGGGGTGGCAATGTTGATGTGGTTTATCTTTCAAGATTTAGCAAAGCTGACATTAAGGGGTTTTTGGAGACAATTGAACCAGGTTTAAACGATGATCAGATTTTAAAGAATATATTTGAACAGACTGAGGGCAATCCCTTCTTTATAAAAGAGTATGTGTATGCCCTTAAGAAAAGTGAAGACGTGAATATGACGCCTGCCATGAGAAGCATCATTGAAGGACGATTTAATGACTTATCCGAAGAAGCGTCAAAGTTACTTGATCTTGTAGCGTGCTTTACTGACAAAATTGAGTTTGGCGCACTGGGGGCAGTCAGTGGAAAAGATGATTTGGTCCTTCTTGAAAGTTTGGAAGAACTTCAGAACAGCTATATACTCATTGAAGGGGAGGAAGAGGGACAGTTTGTCTTCTCCCACCACAAGTTGCGTGAATATATATATGACAATATGAATGTGACAAAGCGAAAAATTCTACATTTGAAGGTTGCTGAGTGGTTTGCCTTACACTCCGATGAAAAGGGATACGAACGGGCCATATACCACTATAGAAAAGCTGAAGAGTTCATTAAGGCCATGAAGTACCATTTGATTTATATTGAGGGTTTTTTGAATTTTGAGCATGAACTCTATCCAGTTATAGATTTAAATGTTGAATCAAAAACTGTGCGCTTAGTTGACAACAATAGGGTTATGACTTGGTTTAAAGAGGCTGAAAATGATTTAGACGGTTTAAAAAGAAGCAATAAGAATCCAAAAGAAGTGGATCGTTTAATCATGAGGTTGCTGCTTATGCAGGGGCGTTATTATATTCGTGAGGGACATTATGAGGCGGGGCGAAAAGCCATTGATGAGCTTATACAAATCACCGGTGTCTATAGAGAGTATGACTTCATGTTAAAAGGTATTAGACAGCTAATTAATTATGCGGTACAGACCTATGACGAGAAACTCATGATGCAGTGGATAAAAAAGGCCTTAAATATACTAGAGGTTTATAATGATCAGGAAGAAGAAGCGATGATAAAAAGGCTTAAAGGTCTGGCCATGATCATGATGCATCGATATGATGAGGCAGAGTTGCTTTTGAAGGATGCCATTAAGATTTTCAAATCCATTGACGACCGCAGAGGACGTTACAGGCTTAATATTGCAGCGTGTCACAATTATTTAGGCGATTTGCATCGCATACAGAAAAAATATGAAGATGCCATGAAAAGTTATGAACTTGCCATTGAAATTAGTGAGCTATCAGGTGTTTCCAGATGTACGTCAATATTTTTGACCAATGCAGGGCAAACTGCCTATGAATCAGGTCATCAGAATGAAGCCATTTCATACTTTGAAGAAGCTATAAGACAGTTTGAAGTGTATGGTACAGTTTGGAAGCGAGCCATAGCAGAGGGGTATATGGCTCTTATTAAGCTAAGTGCAGATAAGATTGAAGAGGCATATGACCACTTGGAGTTGTCTAGCATGTACTCCAATAAGCTTATGAACCCTTATTCCCTTGGAATATTCAACAAAATGCGTGCAGAGTTTAAGAAAAAGGCAGTGGAAAAGAACATTCACGACTTGCCCGAAATCATTGCAGACATACCTGAGGTTTATATGAGAGTGGCTCAAGAGCACTTTAGGAAATCCCGTTCAGAATTTGAAATGAATCTTCTGTGAGAAAGACCTTGAAGGATGGTATATATAGCTTAGAGCAGGAGGTGGTTCTATGAGATTGGTGTCTGTTGACAATATAGAGGAAGATGATATTCTTGGTAAATCCATATATTCGACTGATGCAGCTCTTTTACTATCAGCAGGTGTTAAGCTTTCACCTCTTATGATCAAAAGCCTTAAGAAGAATAGTATTTATTATATTTACATTGAAGATGAACTTTCCCATGGTATTGAACCCGTATCGGTTATTCCAGATGAGCTCAAGATCAAGTCTGTGACTAAAATTGAAAAAATTATGAAGAAAACTTTTGCAAATGGAAATATGTCCAAAGGCAATATGATTGACCAGGCTATCATTGGTGAATACCGAAATATTGTAAAAGAATTATTTGACACCCTAGTAGACATGCCTGATCGGCTCTACAATATGGTTGAACTTATGGGAACAGATATGTATACCTATGCCCATAGTGTCAATGTAACAGTTTTAAGTATTGTGCTGGGACTGGCTCTTAAAATCGACCACGAGAAAATTAAGCATATGTCCATTGGTGCCCTCATGCACGACATCGGTAAAATGTGTATTCCTGAATCAGTCCTCAATAAACCATCAAGACTCACACAGGAAGAGTTTGAAAAGGTAAAGACCCACGTGAAAATGGGCTATGAACTGGTTCAAGATGATATAACTCTATCAGGCATTAGCAAACAGATAATTTATGGACATCATGAAAGACTCGATGGCTCAGGGTATCCCAGAGGGCTTAAAAATGAAAATATCTCTGTCTATACCAGGATCGTTAGTATATGTGATATGTTTGATGCCATGACTTCGGATCGGGTATATCAGAGAAGTATGCCTGTTTATAAGGCTCTTGATGTAATGATGGCTGAAGCCATTATGCGGATCGATGCGGACCTGCTAAAGGCACTTATAGATAACGTGGCAATATATCGACCTGGGGAGACGGTTCTTTTAGAGGATGGTCGAAAGGGTATAATTGTTGATGTAAGAAAAGGTTATACGACAAGACCGATTATAAGAATTATTGAGGACCCACTGAATCAGCCACCATATGAAATAGACCTTAAATATGATCTTTCCGTTTTCATTAAGGAGACGGTGGCCAGATAATAGAATTGATCAATAAAACCCCCTAAGTTCTAGTCTTAAGAACTTAGGGGGTTCTTTGCTTCATAGTGATGTGTTTTCAGAAATATTGCTAGCTTACTCAATCACTGTCATAACGTCTTCGACGGGATTTCTTGGTGGGCTTTTCAGATCAAGCGATTCAGGCACACCCAGTGGTGTCATACAAGCTAAGCTGTAGCCTTCTTTTTTAAAACCAACAATATCTTCAATTTGCTTTGCTGCATAGTTGCAGCCAGTCATCCAGCATCCTCCATAGCCCATATGTGCGGCAGCAAGTTGAAGGTTTTGCATTGCAGCGCCAATGTTTTGAATGCCAGGTGCCGGCTTTAAGAAGGCATGAATTTCATCCATATCTGCTCCAGAGGCTTTAATGAGATTAAGACCTGTTGCAGGATATGGACCAGAAAACACCAGAATAACCACAGGTGCATTTCTAAACACTGTATGATATTTGATCATTTTTGAGAATTTTCTATCAGCATCACTTTCAGCATACTCTGATAGTTTAATATTTCTGTCTTCAACAGCCTTAGCCATTTTCTCGATCATATCTCTACTTTTCACAACGACAAAGTGCCAATTTTGAATATTTTTGCCTGATGGCGCAAGGGTAGCGGCCTTTATAATCTTTTCAATGTCCTCTTGGGGAACCTCTTCATCTTTAAACTTACGAACGCTGTGACGCTTTGCGAAAAATTCTAGCGTTTTCATAATGAACCCTCCTATTATGGCCTGTTTATATGTATAGTCTTTCATAAACCAGTGTATGACACAATAATAGGATTGGCAATAGTTGAAAAGGTATTATTGTCATATGCCTATATCTTTTGACCATAACTGTGTAAAATTCATCTTGTCATAGTTTTGGCTTGTAGAGATAGACATGTCAATTTAATACATTTTTAATTACTAGTATATGGTATTAATGTATTATAATTAGACATTGGAATAGGGATGAATCCAGTCGCATTTTATTTAACATAATATAATTATGTATTCTATCATCTGACAGACTAGACTTTAATGACTCCATAAGTGGTTCATTTACTATTTTGTTGTACGATCCATTATGCGATTCAAGTGGATGCTTTTGAAGTAAGACTAGAAAGAAATGATTAGAAGGGACCAGATTAATATGCAGATAAAATTCAATCATTTAGAGTGCTCGTTTTGTGGTTTTTTAAGCAGACAAAGTCAATTTTTCTGTAGTAAATGCGGCAATGACCTTAAATATGCTAAAACCATACCTGTCCCTTTAGGACAGATTTCAAAGTATCAAGAAATATATAGAAAGCCCTCTCAATCACTTTTGCTTGATGATTCAGATGGTTTTAATGCAGAACGCATTTACAGGCAGCTCGTTCAACTGAGTTCAAGTGACAGTGTTCGGTCCGACTTATGGCAATGTGGCAGAGAAATGAGTATAGAAACCAAGAACTTTACACTGACCAATATTCTATATTTTATCTTATCCTTCGGGCTTGTTTTTTATTCAGGAGCGAGTGGGCACAGGGGCGTATTTTACATATACACCTTTCTATTAATTGTGTATGGGCTATACAGACGTCTTAGTGCAGATAAGGATGGAGACACAATCCTTATCAGTGAGGATAAATTAGAAGTCTACATAATGAACAGCCGCAATAATATAAAGTTGCAATCTATTGCCTGGAAAGACATAGATAGATTTTTTATAAGTGGTGACACAGAGACTATGAGACTGTGTCTTGAAGCACAAGACGGGTCAAAGTCATTTAAATTTCCAGTTTTTCATAAATCAAAAAGAACCATGATGCTAAACGCAGTGGGCATCATGGCTCATAAGAATGAAATTATGGTTGAATGAATTATTTTTTGGGGGGCATTGGTATAAAGACTGATGTCCTCTTTGCATACGCCTGAAAATTGGGATTGTCGGCATATCTCTTTTCTAGGAGAGGCACACCGGAAATATAGCGAACAAGTATGGTGATTGTTAGTGGTCCAAGTATAACTGTGGCAGGTGCACCATAGCTAAGAGCCACTAAAAAGATTCCCCACCATAGGGTGGCTTCCCCAAAATAGTTTGGGTGCCGGGTGAATTTCCAAAGACCTGACTGCATGACCTGGTCTCTAGAGCTTCTATTTGCAACAAAGTCTTTGAGCTGTTGATCTCCAATGGTTTCAAATAATAGGCCAAAAAGGAATATGAATGTTCCTAAAAACAAGAAATTGGGTCTATAAAGTGGACTGGATGCACCTGTAATAGGTAGAGCAACCAAGTATTGAAAGCCTGCTTGTAGGAGAAACACCCGAACATAGGCATTTAATTTAATGTTCTTGCCCCAATTTTTCCGCATTTCTTGATAGCGATAATCTTCTGGCTTGCCAATGTTACGTTTTGCGATATGAAAAAACAACCTCAGACTCCAAAGTGTCACAAGCACAGGGATGGTTATAGCATACCCTGATGCGCTGAAAAAATATTGACCCCAGGCTATAAGTGCAAAACCTGGTCCCCAGGCTATGTCGACAATAGAGTAGTTGTCAATTTTTTGAGCCCATAGAAAGATCGCCGAAAAATATACAAAAACGATGATAAGACTGATCAAGTAACCATTCAATAGATTCACCTCACTTTACCTTGTATCCAATACCGACCGAGCCTTGTCCCACAAAAGCAGCTACAACGGAAGAAACTTCATTGATAAAAACAGGCGATTTTCCAGTGATGTCTTCCATAGCTTTAGCATAGGCTTTTGCATCCTGTAGATTGTCACTGTGAACAATAACGTAGTTTTCAATTTCATGAGACTTTTCAATACGTTGCAGTATTTGCTTCATGCTTCTTTCCCGGCAAACAATGCCCTTGCCGTCCTTGTTGATAGATATGATGACTTTTAGGTTGAACATGTTGGCAATACTGCCTAGTATTTTGGGAACACGACCACTCTTTGTGGCATAATAAAGGTCTGGAATTTCAACGTGAATGTGGTATTTATCCAGAGTCTTATCTAGGGTGGATAGAATTTCTGTTGGTGAAAGACCAGATTCAATCATTCTAATAGTGTCATGTAAAATCAGTCCCTGACACGCGGAGTTGGTTTTAGAATCAAAAATATGGAGCCTGCTGGAATTAATCTTGTCTGCGGATAGCTTTACCTTGTCATACAGCCCGCTCATTTTGCTGGATACAAATATGCCTATTACAAAATCGAAATGCTCCAGCATAAATTTCAATGATTTCTCAATGAAGTATTCACCAGGTTGTCCGGATGAAGGGTGGACGCTTGCTTTTTGAATCATTTCATGGAGATTTTCTCCATCGACCGTATAGCGGTCAACATAGGTGTTTCCATCGACAATGAGCTGAAGGGGAATTCGCAGCACTTGATAATTTTCTATCCATTCATCAGGTAGGTCTGCTATGGTATCTGTTATGACGCCGATACGGAGTTTAGATTTCTCTGTGATATTATTTTGAATGACCATATCATCAATTTTCGCTTTTATAAGGGTTCCACGACTGGACAAATATTCGGATATTTCTTTTGGCATGTCAGCATGACAATGGATTTTTGTAAAATCGTTGTTCTTTTGAATGACAAGAGAATCAAGTTTGTCATCGAAGTTCTTTTTAAAGTGCTTCTCAAAGGTCTCATTAAGGTTTTCCACTAGAAATTCACTGCAATATCTATAGGTTAATTGCCCAGTATTTTTGTGGATTTTAGGGAGGGCAGATATTGTTTTGTGAATCAGGTGGGTGGCTGTTGTATCGAGAAACTCTAGTATGCCTTCAAGAAAGTATATGAATCCGAGGGCACCTGCATCGACCACATCAGCCTCTTTTAGAATGGAAAGTTGATTTTTGGTATTCATTAAAGACTCTTGCGCATGACCAAATGCATCTTTTAATATGTCCTTTATGTCCTTGCTATCTGTGGAGTTATTCAGTAAGTAGTTTGACCAGTCCTGCATAACCGTCAGCATAGTTCCCTCTTCTGGGGATGAAACAGACCGGTAGGCGTATTCTGTAGCGACGCCTGTGGCTATGGCAAATTCCTTTGGTGTAAGGGCTTTTTTATGACGCGTTTCTTCAGCAAGCCCATTTAAATAAGAAGCAAAAATTGTACCTGAGTTGCCAAAACTGTCCTCAGAAGCCACTTGTGAGATGGACCCCAGGGTCTGTCCCAAATGCTCATGTCTATAAGACTTTGCAATGATGCATTTCATTGTGTAGGATAGATTGCTTCCTGTATCACTATCTGCAACGGGGAACACATTTATATCATTTAAAATGTGTTCGTTAGAAATAATTCTCTTTGCACCGTTTATTATGAAATCGTAAATATCGTATCCTGTAATTTTGTTATCACTCATATAAGCACTCCTTATTATTATGTCTTGCGTGAATATATACCCAAAATAAGGGCATATATTATATAATGTTTGTAATATCGAAGTTTTTTACATATCTATATGAGTAACACTGCAATATAATCAGGCCTAAGGGTCTTTTGTTTTGCAGGATCAGTATTTAAAGCCTTGAGATTTTCAGTCTTTTTTTACATACGAGAGGAGAGCACATGACTAAATTTGAAAAGCCAACGGTGGTTATAAGTAAATGTATTGAACATGACCACTGTCGATATGATGGTTCTATGATTACCAGTGAAGTGGTAAAGATGTTAAAACCATATGTGAATTTTGAAACAGTATGTCCAGAAATGGCTATTGGTCTTCCATCACCAAGAGAGGCCCTACGGATTGTTCGATTGGAAGACAATAAGGATAGACTTGTGTTTTCACAAAGTGGTGCAGAGAAAACAGAGGATATGGTTGCGTTTTCAGATACCTTTTTACAAGGCCTAAACAGGCCGGAAATTGATGGGTTTATTTTAAAGCATAGGTCTCCTTCTTGCGGGATGAATGATGTAAAGATCTACAAGGGTCCAGGAAAATCAAATATTATTCCTGGCAAAACAAATGGAATATTTGGATCGAAGGTCCTAGAATACTACCCCAATGTGCCAGTGGAAAATGAAGGCAGAATGCGCAACTATAACTTGAGAGAAGCCTTTCTTATTGGTATATTTGCCATTCGAGGCTTTAAAACGGTCAAGTACAGTGGTTCGATGAAGGACTTGGTTAAGTACCATGCCAACAATAAGTATTTGTTTATGGCACTCAGTCCTGGTCACTTAAAAACCCTAGGTAAAATTGTTGCAAATCATGAGAAATTGGATTTTGAAGCCCTGACAGAAACATACGAAGAGACACTTATTAAGCTCCTTCTTCAACCTATGGATAGGGGGAGGAATATTAATGCGATCTTCCACGTGTTTGGCTACTTTAAAGAGGTCTTATCCAGTGAAGAAAAGGCGTATTTTCTTGAGTGTTTAGAAATGTATAACAAGAAAAAAGTCCCTTTTAGTATGTTGCTGGGGCTCTTAAGAAGCTGGAGTATACGGTTTAATATTGAATATTTAAAAGATCAGACGATATTTGAGCCATTCCCAAAAGAGTTGTTTGATGTGACTGATAGTGGTAAAGGGCTTTAAGAAGATTATAATCACCAACAAAAAACGATGCATAAGGTTTATATGCAGTAGGACTCAAGTTTTATTCTATATTCAAAGTTTTTATTGGAGAAATGTTAAAAAAATAATATAATAACATTGGTGATTATATGAATAAGATGGAATTGAAAATAAGAGAAATACTAGATGAAGCTGTTCGTGTGAATCATGAGCAACCGCAGGTCGCAAAGGACCTTTGTTTTCGTGCCATGAAAATCGCCAAAGAAGAAGATAATTATCAAATGCAGGGCGAAGTTTACCTACAGTTGATCAAAGCCTACCGCTTAATGTCTTCTTATGAGGACGCACTAGACTGCGCAGATTCTGCTAGAAAAATATTCACAGCACTCCGAGATGATGAGGGCCTTATGCGCCTTAATAATCTTATCGGCGTGCTTTATTTTTACAATGGTATTTATGAGTTGGCCCTAAGACACCTAGATGTGTCTTACCTGTCTGCTGAGCGCCTTAACAATAAACGGCTTATGATGGCAACCTTGAATAACATCGGTGAAGTGAAAAAGAAAGCCGGCGATCTAAATGAAGCCATGGAAATCTATAATAAAAGCTTGGAAATGGCAAAAGACAATAAATTGAGTGTTTATTATGGTGTCATCATTCAAAACATTGGTGATGTACATATGCTAAGAGGTGAACTTGAAAAAGCGGAAAAATGCTTTCATGAGGCCTACTCGAGTTTTGTGGAGGAGAGTGAGACAGCAAATTTGAGCGAGCTCTTCTTAAATCTTGGCAGACTATACTTAAAACAAAATGATCCTGAAAGGGCACGATCCTATTTTGAAACAGCCATTGTGCGTTTGGAAAAAGTACAGAACAAGTTTTATATTTTGGATGCTCTTATTGAGATGCACAAACTAGACAAAATTGAAAATCCTGAATTAGCTTTATCTCATCTTATTAAAGCGAGAAAATTGGCTTCACAGGGTCGAATCGAGTTAAAACTTAGTGAAATAGAACTCCACTTGAACAAGTATTATGAAGAGGAAAGTGACTACGAACGCGCCCTTTATCATTTCAAAAGATATCATAATATTGTTCAAAAACTTGAAGCGAATAATTTGATACTGAAACTTAAAATACTCAAGCTCGAAAAAATGTCGGGGGCAAGTTACGAATCGAATCAAACTGTTTATAACATTGTTAACGATGAAATTGAATTAGAAAAAGAGAAGCTGAAAACACTTGAAAAAATAAACTCCGACTTAACCTATCAGGCCTTTTATGACAATCTCACTAAGTTGGCGAATCGACATAAAATTGATAAAGAGCTCAACAAAATTTCTAGAAGAACCAATGGGGCTGACAAGGGTCAGAGTCTTGGAATATTCATGCTGGACATTGATCATTTTAAGTTGGTAAACGATCATATGGGACATTTATTCGGAGATAAATGCCTCGAAAGCATTGGGGAAACACTAGAAAAATTGGCAGACAAGTATAATGCTTTTGTTGGTCGCTATGGCGGAGAAGAATTTATATTTATCAAAGAAAAATTGGATTTATTCACGGCCAACAGTATTGCACATGAGTTAAATCAAGCTGTACGTAAGCTGAATATCTTCTATAAAATTGGAAAAGAAGACAAGCGCCTCACAATTAGTGTTGGTGGATTATACTGCGAGAGCATCAGGACCTTTGACAAATTGTCAGTACTGGAACTTGCAGACAAAGCCCTTTACATTGCCAAGGCTGAAGGTCGTGACAAGGCAGTTTTACATGTTCATGAGTGTGAGAATGAAATATCACTAACAAATTATATGAATGCATAGAGAATCATCTGTGGTAAAACAAGAGTAAAGCTCAAGTTCTTATTACAGGTGATTTTTATTTTTGAATATATATTGGAAAATAAGATACAGGCTGTTACTATTAGTAGTGTAGTTGAAAAGTATAGCTGCACTCTTTGACGCCGAAACTTTTAAAGGTTAGATGTTGATATTTGGCTTGGAGCACCTGACCAACGGCCATTGAAAAAGGTGCCTTGTGCAAAAAAAGCGGTGGGGGGATTCTATGAAATATGAACTCATGATAAAGGCCATTGAATCTATTCTTCATGAAATTGAAGAAGGGGTACATATTGTTGATAAGGATGGGGTAACCTTGGTCTACAATGATTCAATGGAAAAAATTGAAGGTCTTGAGAAAAAACAAGTTGTGGGCAAACATCTTCTTGATGTCTTCCCGAATTGGACCAAGGAGAATTCCACCCTGTTAACAGCACTTGAGAACCAGCAGGCCATAGTTAAAGAACATCAAACCTACCTGAATTTAAAGGGTAAAAAAATAAGAACAAACAATACAACATATCCTGTATATAGTGGAGACACTCTTATAGGTGCTGTAGAAATTGCCAAGGATTTGACGGAAGTGTCCAATCTGTCAGAGGAAATCATTTCTCTTAGGCAACAGCTTATTAAACCTAAGAGGAGATCAAGTACAGGCAAGCAGTATTACTCATTTGAAAATATTGTAGGTCGAGAAAAATGTATACTCGAAGCTATTAAGATTGGTCAAAGGGCGTCTGGCACTGTATCTAGTGTTATGATCATTGGGGAGACTGGAACTGGGAAAGAATTGTTCGCACAAAGCATTCACGAAATGAGTGACAGGGTGGACAAGCCTTTCATAGCCCAGAACTGTGCTGCCATACCGGAATCTCTTCTTGAAGCCATACTTTTTGGGGCGACCAAGGGGAGTTTTACAGGTGCCCAGGACAGACCGGGTCTTTTCGAACAAGCCGATGGCGGCACCCTCTTTCTTGATGAGATCAATTCAATGCCGATTCCACTCCAGGCCAAAATTTTGAGGGTTCTTCAAGAAAGCTATGTGAGAAGAATTGGAGGCCAAAAGGATATTCCTGTAGATGTACGCATTATAGCGGCGTCCAATGAGGATCCGAGGACACTTGTAGAAGAGGGGCTTTTCAGAAAAGATTTATACTACCGTATTAATGTGATCCAGCTAAGGATTCCATCATTAAAGGAAAGGGCTGGAGATATTTCTTTGCTGGTAGACCATTTTATTAGAATGTATAATCAAAGGCTTGGTAAAGATGTATGGATGCTGTCACAAGAAATTATGGAAGCTTTCAAGCTTTACTCCTGGCCAGGCAATGTCAGGGAACTGCAGAACTTCATTGAAAGCGCTATGAATATGATTGGCGATGAGCATGTTATTAATAGAGAACACCTGCCAAATCATGTGGAGGAAATCTTAGAACAGCGTAGTGAAAAGGCTGATACCGTTAATTACAATGCAATAGAAAGCCTACCTGATTATTTGGGACAATTGGAATCTGATATAATTGCCTTTAACTACAATAAACATGATGGAAATGTCACTAAAACAGCCCAAAAATTGGGGCTTTCAAGACAAAACCTCCAGCATAAGCTCAAAAAGTATAATCTTATTTGATGCCTTGCTATTTTCATGACCTTATTGACAAGTCAACCCCTTGAGATTCTATCTCAAGGGGTTTTATGTACTGTTTGTATTAAGCATTCTCAATAACTTCTTTAAACTGAGAAATTTGTGCATCGTTAAACATCCTGTCGCATTCAAGGAGCATATACATTTCTTTGTCGCGCTTTCCGACACCCGACACAAAGTTCTCCTCCTTATTGAGGTGGACTTGTGGAAGTTCTGAAATGTCCGACATGGATAGGGAAAGGACCTCAAGGACCTCATCAACAATGAGACCAGCAGATACACCGCCCATATCAACAATAATAATACAGGTATGATCATTATAGGAACCACTTCCTTGACCAAAACGATTACGTACATCTATGGTCGGAATAACATTGCCCCTTAAATTTATAATACCTCTAATAAAATCAGGCTGTTCTGGAACTTTCGTGATTTTTTGATAACTTATAATTTCAATAACTTCATGGATGGACAGGCCAAAACGCTCATCTTCAGAGCGAAATGTTAAAAATAAATTTGTCATAGAGCCATCGTGTGACAAATGCAGTTGTTCAAATGCCATTCGTAAGACCTCCTCCCTCTACATTATTCATATTCTAAATTAGAGCATTTAATCAAAATTCTTTCAAATTTATGTTATTCCAATTAATATTTAGTTTGAGTATTTAAACCTTGCTTCTTTTGACTCTTGTTAAAATACATTTTTTTATCGACTATACTAAAAATGTCTTGAAGACCCAGGTGCTTATTCTGGTTGACTTCTAAAATCCCATAGCTCATAGACAAAACATAATCAAGTTTAGAATTTGAATTATAGTCACATATTTCTTTGTTGATTGTCGCGATCAGTTTATTTGTTCTAGGAGAATCAATAGATGTTAAGAGTATGATGAACTCGTCACCGGCATATCTATAAGCTGTATCAACCTTGGGAATGGAACTGATCAGTATATTAGCGAAGTCTCTTAACACATAGTCTCCTTCCTGGTGACCGTGGTTGTCATTAATAAGCTTAAAATCATCAAGGTCGATCATTATAAGGGTAAAGGCTTGATTTCTTTTTAATTTGTGAATGATTCGACTTTCCAAATGTCTGCGCAGAAGTAAGTTTGTTAAAGGGTCTTTTGACATTTCCTCCCGTTCGATTAAAAGAAAGGCACAAAACGCCACATAAGTCATTATAGGCCAAATGTAGACAGAACCGATATGTGTGGCCTGAATGAGAACACCTGGTATCGGAAGAAAGTAAAGGAGGACAATGGTCTTAAAAACTCTGTCTCTGATTTCACTTCTATTTCTGAAAGCATATATCAAGTAACTTGTTAAAAATATGAGTTGGATGAGTCCAACAATAATTGTTCCGTTTGTGCCAACAAAATTATTGCCCTTGTCAATATAAAAGAGGATTGGGTGGAAGATATTTATGGTTACTAAAACGAATATAAGAAAATTAATGAGAAAGTAGAAAACCCTTTTGTTATAAATTGTACTTGTAGAATTACATGTCCAGTAATCAAAATATATGAACCAAAGCGTTATAGGAAGGGCACTTGAGTACAGCAGCAAATAATTGAGTATGACATTAAGGGTATAAGCTATGGAGCCAGGTCGCCCTTCAAAAATCCAGCTCAACATTTCAAGCAGGGTTAAGAAGCCAGTTGAAATGATAACAGACCGGTAGTAATCATAGGATCCCTTGTATTTGTTCTCCTTGCGAGAGACATGAAGAATTAAAGTAATAGTAATCAAAAATGAGAATAAATACGTGCTGAACATTTGTATGGTCATACTCATACTCCAATCAAGGCGTGCATGTTATGCCTTCGGGTCATAATATTTTAGTTATACCCAGTTATTGAGTTTTATCAATCATAAAAGAAGCTTTGAAAAAGCCATTGTAAATAGGTTCTGATAAATTAACGGGAATAAAAAGTGCATAAAATGAATGAAAATGAAACATAACCTCAAAAAAATAAAAAAGTCTTTTAAAAAAATATTGATGATATATGTCCCATAAAATGAAAGAGAGAGTGGGTATAAGCAAGCTAAACCGTGTGATAAAGCCACTTTAACCATATGATCAAAAACGTTTAACTTGTCAGAAAATTGAGAATCGAAACGTTTTCATGGGTATAGAGTATATTTATACTCAGTGGATGTGCAAAAATATTTTCTGTTTAGGTGCAAATATATTTGCTGTGCCAAGTAAATAATATGCAGAATTACGAATAAATAAAAGCCGGTGAGACTATTGGTTGGATAGAGTGATCCCTCTAAATAGAAAGGTGTGCAAAAATATTGGCGCTAAAAACGCAAAAATATTTTCACTATTTGATGTAAGAGTGAAAAATAGAATAGTTATACAAGCAAAGGCATATACATTGTATTTATATACATACAATGTATATGCCTTTCTGTAGGTTGTACTATAGATGATAAATCGATAGAAGCATTGCAACATAAGGCTAAGAAAAGACTCTACCTTTTGTGAAAGGGTGAAAAACATTTTTATGAATAGAAAGGGTAACATTTTTCAAGTTGGCATCTAACTTGCGTATATTATTAGTGGCTTATAGTGATAATACTTTCGGTGTGGTGCGTATCACATCGATATAAAACATTCAAACAAAATATCTTGGAGGTGCTCTCAAATGATGAGACAAGAAAAAGTTAAAGTTGTAATCTGGGGCTTCGGCGCTATGGGTTCTGGTATGGCTAAAATGATCCTTAATAAAGAAGGCATTGAAATTGTTGGCGTATGTGACAGACACGACACACGTGTTGGCAAGGACATGTACGAAGTGCTTGGCGTTGAAAGAGGCGACCGCACACCAGTTATCATCAATCCTAATATTGAAGAGGTTCTAACAGAAGGCTGTTGTGATGTTGCCTTATGTGCGACTGATTCTTACACAAAGAGTGCATTCCCAAGACTTAAATACTGCCTAGAGCAAAAAGTCAATGTTGTCTCTACAGCAGAAGAAATGGCATACCCTAAAGCTCAGAGTCCAGAACTAGCAGCTGAACTTGATAAGATTGCTAAGGAAAATGGCGTTTCAATCCTAGGAACTGGCATCAACCCAGGTCATATCATGGATATGCTTGTGTGTGTTATGACAGCTTGTATGGTTGACGTAGAGCATATTGAAGCAAAACGTGTTAACTCACTTTCACCATTTGGACCAACCGTAATGGAAGAACAAGGCGTTGGCATCACAGTAGAAGAATTCGACAAGGGTGTTAAAGATGGCACACTTGCTGGTCATGTTGGTTTCCACGAATCAGTGGGCATGATTGCAGATGCCATTGGTTGGGACGTTGAAAAGTTTGAACAACAAATGAAGCCGATTGTGACAAGTGTTGACAGAAAATCTCCTTATGGATTCGCTGCAGCAGGCAATGTGGCAGGCGTTAATATGACTGGTCAAGGCTATGTGGATGGTGAAGTTAAGATTGATATGATTCACCCACAGCAAATTGAACCTGAAATGGAAGGCACTTACACTGGTGACTATGTAACAATCAAAGGCACACCAGAAGTAAACCTTAAAACATCTCCAGAAGTTGAGGGTGGTCTTGGTACAATTGCAATGTGCGTGAACATGATTCCTCAAGTTATCAATGCTGATCCTGGCCTAAAAACAATGATTGACCTACCACTTCCAAGAGCGGTAATGGGTGACTTCAGAAGATTTTGCAAGTAAGCATTTGTCAGAGGAATAAGAAGACAAGTCACTTGAACCAATAAATTGATACGAATGAATTAACACTTGTAAAATGACTGAGAATGACTTGGTCATTTTATAAGTTTCCATATCTTACACAGGGCGTTTTGGCTCTATTTACGATTTAGAAGGAAGGTGTTCACATGGCAGCAGCCAGAAAAGGCGATTGGGTACGTGTGCACGGTATTGTATTAACATCAGAAGAACGCGCACCTCAAATCCCGGACGACACGAAGGCCGTACCGCTTGAAATCTGGACAAAAGGATTTCTGCAAGAGGCCCAAGCTGAACTTGGAGACAAGGTCAAGGTCAAAACTCTAACAGGCCGTATCGCAGAAGGAGAGCTTGTTGAAATGAATCCAACATACTCCCATTCTTTTGGTAACTGTGTGCCGGAGCTCCTGCAAATTGGACTTCAGCTCCGTGAAATTCTCTTCGGAGGTGAATCAAATGAAGGATAATTCTTATTCAGCGGTTATGGCGCGTAGAACAGAAATCATGAAAAAAGCTGTAGGTCTTGATTATGATGCTTTTGAAAATGAGGGCATCGGTTTTGACTACGAAAAAATGATGAAAGAAACGGGCTATACAATAGAAGAAGTACAAGCCATTCAAAAAGAAGGTGGCGTTGGAAACACACCTATATTTGAACTAAAAAATCTGACAAAACTTGCTAGAAAAATGGCGCCTGAAGGAAAGGGCGCAAGAATTTTCGTCAAAGATGAAGCGGCCAATCCGTCAGGATCTTACAAGGCTAGACGAGCTGCATGTTCTGTTTACCATGCTAAGAAGCACGGTTATAAAGGGGTTATTGCAGCCACATCAGGTAATTATGGTGCTGCAGTTGCATCGCAAGCAGCCATTCATGGTCTAAAGTGCATTATTGTTCAAGAATGTTTTGATTCGGAGCATAAGGGACAACCTGAAATCGTTGAAAAAGCACGTAAGTGTGAAGCTTACGGAGCAGAAGTGGTTCAACTTACAGTTGGTCCAGAGCTTTTCTACACATTCTTAACACTGCTTGAAGAGACTGGGTACTTTAATGCCTCTTTATACACACCATTTGGCATAGCTGGTGTTGAAACACTTGGCTATGAACTGGCGATTCAAATGCGTGAGCTTGTTGGTCGTGACCCAGATGTTGTTGTATGTACAAATGCTGGTGGCGGTAACTTGACAGGCACTGCTAGAGGTCTGCAAAAAGCAGGTTCTGATGGCGTACAAGTTGTAGGAGCTTCCGTTGATCTAAGTGGTCTACATATGGCATCTGACAAGCAATTTAACAGAAAGTCATTTACAACTGGTCATACTGGATTTGGCATACCATTCTCTACTTGGCCAGACCGTTCAGATGTACCAAGATCAGCGGCTCGACCACTTCGTTATATGGACAGATATGTCACTGTTAAACAGGGTGAGGTTTTCTATATGACAGAAGTCTTAGCCCAACTTGAAGGTTTGGAAAGAGGTCCAGCAGGCAATACATCACTTGCGGCGGCCTTTGCTATGGCACAGGAAATGGATCAAGACCAGATTATTATTGTACAGGAAACAGAGTATACTGGTGCTGGAAAGCATATTCAGCCACAGCTATCTTTCGCTAGAGATAACGGGATTGAAGTTAAGTACGGAAATCCTCAAGAAGAGGTGCCTGGCCAAACAATTATTATGCCTGAGCACCCAAGAATGATCCAAATCAATGATCTTGACATGGATAAGATAAGAAAATCACTGATTAAAAATGCTGTAAAACAAAGCTCAAATGGTGAAATCACGCAGGCTGATCTTGACTTCTTAATAGAAGACACAAGAACAGACAAGGCTTATGTGATGAAGGCATTAGATGAGCTTGGTGCAACAGTTAAGTAAAATAGACATAAAAAAGTTATGTAAACCAAGTGTGTATGCGGGTGATTACACACGGACCCAAATATATTCTTTATTGGTCAAAGAATATATTTGGGGGAGTATAGAATACGGAGGGATTTGATGAAAGGTTTAATGAAGAGAGATGATGATTACGCAGCACGCCGTAAGCATCTGGAAAACCTAAGCGACGAAGAACTTAAGGCGCGCTTTTGGGAACTTGCAGAAAAAGTTGTAGACCCACTACTGGATTTAGCTAAAACACACACATCGCCATCTGTAGAGCGTTCCGTACTGCTTCGTATGGGTTTTTCAAGTCTTGAAGCCAAGCCTCTTGTGGAACAAGCCATCGATCATGGTCTTATTGGCAAGGGTGTCGGTCATGTTGTCTACCGAATTGCAAAGGAAAAGAACATGGACATTCGTGCATGTGGCCTTGAAATGATGGAAGGCAAGCACTGGGACGATGCAATTGCAATTTTCAAGGGAGGTAAGTAATCATGACAAAGCAACTGAATCCAAAAGAAAAAATGGACATTCGTGAAATACTATCCGATCTGGAAAACTATAGACCGCGCCGTCGTGGATGGACTTGGAGAAAGAAAGTGGACAACCTTCAAATGGGTGGACACACTTACAAGGACTGTGCAGAACCTTTAAAGAACAGCATTGGTATTCCTGCCGCAGTTCAGTATTTTGAAAATCTTGATCCTCAACCACAAGAAGTTATTACAACTGAAATCGCATCTGGTCGTTTTGAAGATGATATTCGTCGTATGCGTATGACTGCATGGCATGGTGCTGACCATATCATGGTTATCCGTACCGCTGGTCAGTCTCACTATGATGGCCTAATAGAGGGTTCACCACAAGGTATTGGTGGTGTTCCGATTACAAGAAAGCAAGTTCGTGCTCATAGAAAAGCACTTGATATGATTGAAGATGAAGTGGGTCGTCCAATCAACTACCATTCATATGTATCTGGCGTAGCTGGTCCTGATATTGCTGTTATGTTCGCTGAAGAAGGCGTTAACGGCGCTCACCAGGATCCACAGTACAACGTTCTTTACAGAAACGTTAATATGGTACGTTCGTTTGTCGATGCTGCAGAATCTAAAAAAATTATGGCATGGGCAGATATGGCTCAAATTGATGGCGCACACAATGCCAATGCAACGGCTCGTGATGCTTGGAAGGTTATGCCTGAGCTGATTGTACAGCATGGTCTGAATTCAATCTTCTCTTATAAAGCGGGTCTGAAGAAAGAAAATATCTGTCTTTCTACAGTACCGCCAACTGCGGCTCCAATCCCATGTATGCGCTACGATTTACCTTACGCTGTTGCCCTTCGTGAATTTTTCACAGAATACAAGATGCGTGCACAACAGAATACAAAATATGTCACGTCTTCTTCAAGAGAAGCAACAGTGACACACGTTATGAACATGATGATTTCTAAACTTACAAGCGCAGACATTCAGTCTACAATCACGCCTGATGAAGGCCGTAATGTGCCTTGGCATATGTACAACATCGAAGCTTGTGACACTGCTAAGCAGTCACTAGTGGGCATGGACGGACTTATGGATATGATTGAACTTAAGTCAGAAGGCTTTTTAAGAGATAAGGTTAGAGAACTTCAAGAAAGAGCGGTTCTTTACCTAGAAGAAATGATCGAAGTTGGCGGCTACTTTGAAGCTGTTGAAAAAGGCTTCTTCGTTGACTCAGGCGAATATCCTGAAAGAAATGGCGATGGTATTGCTCGTCAAATCGAAGGTGGTATTGGTGCTGGTTCTGTCTACAAGCGTGACGAAGACTACATGGCTCCAGTAACAGCTCACTTTGGTGAAAACAATATTGAACAATACGGCGTTTCAAATCCTGCAGATCTTATTGGTGGTTCAACACTAGAAGATCCAGACAAGATCATTTACATTGATGAGCTTGATGAAACAGATAACGTAAACGTACGTCTTGACGAGTCTGAAGAGTTCAGAAATTCAAACCTTGTTAAGCCAGAAGTTGAATGGTTGGCTGATGGCACAGTTGTCGTTGAGCTTTTCCTACCAACAGAGGCACGTGTTGCACAAGCGGCGGCCCTTGAGTTTGCTAAGCATATGAATCTTAAAGATCCAGAAATGATTCACTGCGAAGTGCTTCATGATGCTGAAGGCGCAAGAGTTCAGGTTAAAGGTAAACTGGACTACCAGGTTGATATTTCTAAGCTTGAGATTCCACCAGAGCCAGAAGTAATGACAAATGATGAACTTTGGGAAGAAATGGAAAAGAACCCAATGAAGGTTGTTGCGGCAACCGTTGGCGAAGATGAGCACTCGGTTGGTCTTCGTGAAGTTATTGATATTAAGCACGGTGGTATCGAGAAATGGGGCGTTGAAGTTGAGTACCTAGGCACATCATGTCCTGTTGAAAAACTTGTAGACGCAGCGATTGAGCTAAATGCTGATGCCATTCTAGCATCTACAATCATTTCTCATGATGATATTCACTACAAGAACATGAAGCGTATTCACGACTATGCCACTGAAAAAGGTGTACGTGAAAAGCTGGTTATCTGTGCTGGTGGCACACAGGTTACTCCAGAACTTGCTGTTAAAAATGGCATGGATGCTGGATTTGGCCGTGGCACAAAAGGTGTTCATGTTGCAACTGCAATGGTGAAGCGCAGAAAAGAAATTCAAGAACAGATGAAATAAAAGTCTTAACAAGTATATTTAGGTCAGATGTCAGGGCATTCTGATTGACCTGCTTAAAGATGCACCCTTAGGTATATGCCCAGGGGTGCATTTTGCTTAAGCAAGATCATAAAGGACGCAACATCTGAGGATCAGAAAGAGGGATGAAGATTATGAAGGTTGACGTATTAGTAGCAGAAATAGGAAGTACGACCACAGTTGTCAACGCTTTTAATGATCTCCACACAGACGATCCAAAGTTTATCGGTCAAGGACAGGCACCGACATCGGTGCTTGAAGGTGACGTTCGAATTGGTGTGAATGGGGCAATTGATAGTCTCAAAAAAAGCATGAACATAGACACACTGGAATATGATGAGCTTATGGCGACGTCTTCAGCGGCTGGCGGTCTTAAAATGACAGTACACGGACTGGTTTATGATATGACTGCCAAGGCAGCTAGGGAAGCTGCTCTCGGTGCAGGTGCCAACATTCATTTGGTAACTGCTGGCAAACTGCGCCGGTCGGACAAGAAGAAAATCATGGAGGTTAATCCGAATATAATCCTCATTGCTGGTGGCGTTGATTATGGTGAGCGTGACACAGCTATTCATAACGCTGAAATTGTCGCAGCAATGGATTTGAAAGTGCCTGTGATTTATGCGGGCAATATCGAGAATCATGAGGAAATCAAGGAGATCTTTGATGAAGTCGGCAAGGCAGATCTATTGTTCATAGTTGACAATGTCTATCCTAAAATCGACATACTTAATGTTGAGCCAACAAGAGAAGTCATTCAAGATGTTTTTGAAAAGCATATTATCCATGCACCTGGAATGGAACACATACATGATGTGGTTACAGGGCATATTGTTCCAACGCCAGGGTCTGTCATGGAGGCCTCAAAGCTATTAAAACAAGAACTGGGTGATTTAATCACACTTGACGTTGGTGGAGCAACCACTGATCTACACTCTGTTACAGAGGGGTCTGAAGAGGTTAATAAAATTTTGATCACACCTGAGCCTGTTGCAAAAAGAACGGTGGAAGGGGACCTAGGTGTCTATGTCAATATGAAAAATGTCGTAGACCTTATTGGCGTTGAACGTATTGCCAGGGACATGGAGCTTAGTGAAGATCAGGTTAATGAGTTAATTGACGGACATCAGCCTATACCGCTGACCGACCTACAAAAATTCTTTGTGGAACGATTGACTCAGGAAGCTGTTATCCTTGCATCTCATAGACATGCGGGCGGATTTAGAGACTTATATGGTGGATCTGGTAAAAAGACCATAGCTGAGGGGAAGGATCTTACGGGCATTCAGTACATCGTTGGAACAGGCGGGGCCTTAACCAGATTGCCAAATCGTATTGAAATCATGCGAAAAATTGCCTTATCCAATAAAGGCGATAAACTTCTTCCGAATACAGAATGTGAAATACTTGTTGATAATGATTATATTATGGCATCACTTGGTGTTTTGTCTAAAGAGTATCCGCAGGCGGCCCTTCGTCTTATGAAGAAGAGTTTAGACCTGCCTTTATAAAAAATATCATGGGATATTTTATGTCACAAGATAAACCGGAGGGCTTTGAAGTGCTCCGGTTTATTTGCACCAGTTTGTAGATAAGTGAAAAGGGGGAATAAGTGTGTATCCACGCGTTACAATAGACACGAAAAAGCTTGAGCACAACACAAAAATTATAGCTGATGCTTGCGCAGGCCATGGCATTGAAATTATGGGGGTTACTAAATCCTTTTGTGCAGTGCCAGGTGCTGCAGAGGCCATGATTCGGGGCGGTGTTAAGTTTTTAGCGGATTCCAGGGTTAAAAATTTGATGAAAGTCAAAGACCTTGATGTGAAGAAAGTTCTTTTACGTTTGCCTATGAAAAGCCAGGCTGAAGATGTTGTAAAATATGCTGACATCAGCTTGAATTCTGAAATTGAAACAATCGAAGTTTTAGGTCAAGAGGCTATTAAGCAAGGTAAGACACATAATATTGTGCTTATGACAGACCTTGGTGATTTACGTGAAGGCTTTCTACCTAAAGATGTAGACAGTGCTGTAGAGAAGATATTAAAGATTGAGGGCATCAAATTATATGGATTGGGTGTTAATCTAACTTGCTATGGGGGCGTAGTGCCAGATGATAAAAATCTGGGGCAGCTTTGCGATATTGCTGGGCATATTGAAAAGAAGTTTGATGTAAAACTGGAAATGATCACGGGAGGCAATTCAAGCTCGTTCTATTTGCTTGATAAAGGGACAATGCCAGACAAGGTCAATAATCTTCGGATGGGTGAAATCATCGTACTTGGACGAGAAACAGCTTATGGTGATGCCATTGAGGGCACTTATGATGACGCCTTCAAGCTCCAGGCTGAAATTGTTGAAGTGAAAACAAAGGGATCTGTTCCGATTGGTGAAATTGGTATGGATGCTTTTGGAAACACACCGACTTTTGAAGATAAGGGTATGATTGTTAGAGCCATTGCAGCAGTTGGTCGCCAAGACGTGGACCCAGATAACCTCACACCACTGGATGAAGGAATAGAAATTTTAGGCTCATCTAGTGATCACTTACTAATGAACATTTCAGCTTCTAAAATGGACTATAAGGTAGGAGACATCGTAGAATTTAAGCTTGACTATGGATCACTTCTATCACTTACAACTTCTGAGTACATCGAAAAAGTATGTGAATAGATATTTCGACGAAAGGGTTTGAAACGAGGTGGCCGGGTGGTTGTTGTTTTTATGGGAGCGTGCTGTACTGGCAAGTCCAGTGTGGCAGAGTTGATACGAGCCAAAAACAATATTCAGGTTATCACAGGAAAAGACTATTTACGTCTGTCAAGCGATGAAGAAGAGGCATGGCGTCAATTCTTAAGGAGAATAGAAAACACATTACATGCAGCATCAGGTGAGTCTATGATCTATATTTTAGATGATGCAGACAAGGCAGATGATCTATTAAACATTCACGGTGTTAGATGTGTAAAATTCTCAGCAACGCTAGATGTCATAAAGAGTCGATATGAAGCGAGGATGCAGGGAGACTTACCAGATGTCGTGGTCAAGATGTTAAATGCCCAGCTGAGCGCTTGGAATCGAGTTTCTTGCGATATTGTTGTGGATTCATCAAGGGAAAGAGACATAAGTGAAATGGCTCAGGAAGTTGTTACAAGATTTCGCAGAAAGTAACTTATTTTAAAGGATGTTTTTCAAACTTTAAAGCAAATTAAATAAGATTAAGGGCTATTGTCGCTTTAAGTGACAATAGCCCTTTTTAAGATAAATTAAAGGCAAACTGTTAGAATTAGAAACTAATCTTCATTATACCCATCAAGGAAACTGTGTTTTTCCCCTTCTGTTGTCCAGCCAATGATGGCATCCATATGAACATTTTTAGCGGAATGGAATATGGACTTTTCCACATCCTTGAATGACTCACCAAGTGTAGCGATAAGTTCTTTAACTTCGCGACGCTTGGATGATGTTTTTTTAGCGGCAACAACACAGCCACAGTCCATTGGATTTAGACCATTCCAAGAAGCCCATTTTTTTATATCTTGCTCTCTGAGATAGTAAAGGGGACGAATAAGCTCCATGTCTTCAAAATTGCTTGCCTTGAGTTTAGGCATCATTGTCATGAATTTTCCAGCACACAGGACATTCATCATAACCGTCTCAATGACATCATCAAAATGGTGACCTAGTGCAACCTTATTACATCCGTGTTCCTTAGCAAAGGCATAAAGGGCACCACGTCTCATCCGAGCACATAAATAACAAGGATAGCTGTTGGCTATGTCATCAACGACCTCGAATATTTTTTTATCAAATATTTTCACCGGTATATTCAAATAGGCACAGTGCTCTTCTAGCAAATCCCTATTGGCTTTATTGAAACCTGGGTCCATTGATATGAATTCCAGTTCAAAATTTTTCATCCCGTGGCGCTGAAGCTCTTGGAACATTTTCGCAAGGAGCAAACTATCCTTACCCCCAGATATGGCAACTGCGATCTTATCTCCATCTTGAATAAGCTCATATTCCTTAATGGCTTTTATGAACTTGGTCCAAGTGCCTTTTCGAAACTTTTTAATAATACTGCGTTCAATATCTTTAAGCGATTGTCTTTCATTTTCTGGTATGAAAATTTCACAACCGCTGCCTGAAAGCTTTGACATGGCAGCCTCCTTGTAAATGGTATTGTTAAGATCAAATATAATCATATAATTTTACTATGGATTAAATGACACTCCAAGGAATATATTATCTTTTTTGTGTGAGAAGTTCAATACGAAATGAGAAAATGCTGTCATGCTTAAAATAAAAAAACTGCCCCTGGGCAGATTGTGTTAGAAAATGTGGTCTTTTCAATTCATTAAAGAATGGCTGATCAGGATATGTACAATTGTTTGGACCCTTGAATAGAAGGTTGTGAAGAGCTTATTAAAGAGCCTAAAAATGAGATTAAAAATGAGGTTGAAAAAGAGAGACTAGAATAAAAACTGGCCAAAAAAGAATGCTGAGAGACCAGCTGGGGAAGCTAGTCTCTCTATGCTTTACTGGAGCATGTATTGAGAAATTGGGGTATTATGAAACGTTCTATTAAGAACGTTATCAACGTGTATTAAAAGGACTCTGGTTCTTAGATAAATGCTTTACAGTGACGTTACGGTTGTGAAATACCAAACAACACCAAGTATTGTCACCGATAGGAGGATATAAGCAATTTTTGTTCGAGTCATAAAACCTCCTGATCAACTTGTTATATGTTTAACGATTTGTCACCTTGATATTAACATATACTTGTATACAAAGCAATAGATTTTCTAATAAAAACATTTAAAAAAATGAGTAAAAACATGGATGATACGTTGAATATACGCAGATAAACAGAAAGGCTGTAAATGTAAAAACAATGCCCACATAAGGAAAAATAAAGAAAAATAAAAGTGAATATTTTAACAATGACTTAGACGACAAGATTTCATCAAATGTTAATCTGTAGACCATATTTATTTTGCTATAATATAGTTGGAATCAATACCATCTTTTAGTGGGGGAATGAAAATGGATAGCACATATAAAATTATTAAAAGTGAATACAGTATGAAAGCAGATAGGGTGGCTTCTGCCCTGATTGATATTATCACACATATAAATGATCCGAAATGGCTTGAAGAGGGACCACACAGCCGACTTATGGAGTCCCTTGATTCCTGCTTGAAAAAGGCTTCCACACCGGACTGTATATTAGATTTGGTAGAGAAGGTCATTTCTGTGTTCATAGCAGACTCTTCTGCTTTAAGTAAAATAGCCAAGCATTTAGAAGACGCTTCCACTGATAAGACCCAAAAGGACATAATGCTTGCAAACGCATACATACATGAAGTTTATTTATCTTCAAGAGGTCTTGAAATTGGGGAGACCAAGCAAAAGGAACTTCTAAAAGAAATTAAAATAGATATACTCCGCCAGCAAGTGGTGAGTGAAAAAAACAGGAATATGATTCATTCCTTAGAGACAAACTTAAATGCCAATGCGGCCCTTGATGAAAAACAGTCTGAGCTCATCAACACAATAGAAGCTCAGCTCAATGAGAAGGCCAACCTTGACGATCAGCAATCCGAGCTAATAGATCAGATTAAGAAAGCATTTGTAGAAAAAACAATTGTGGATCTGGAACAAAGTGAGCTTCTTGGGCGTCTTGAAAATATTATTGAGAAAAAAGATGATATTGATGCAAAGCAAACCCAGAGTCTTCTTAAAATTAAAGAAGAGCTTATATCAAAGACCATTAAGGATATTGAGCAGTCCTCGGCAATTGATAAACTGGAAAGTCGTCTCTACGATATGCAAATGGAAATAGACAGTCTGCATAGAAAATTTAGGGACGCTGGGCAAGGGGCCCTAGACAGGGATAGAGTTGTTCTAGGACGAATCAATAAGCAAACTCTAGTCTTGGTCTGTGTGGGTGTTTATATGCTTTTATTGAGCATGGCCCTCTTTATTCGATTCTAAATTGCAAATTAGATTTGCCAAAGAATCTGATTTGTGAAAAATATTCAGAAAACACCTTGACTTTCATATCAACTATGATTATACTATGTTTTAAATAAATATACTGAAACACTCATTAAGAGCGACTGAGGGATCTGGCCCTATGACGTCCGGCAACCTGCTGAAATGCAAGGTGCTAAATCCAGCGGTGAAGACCGGAAGATGAGCAATAAGCCTACAAGCAAACCTTCTGGATTCCCAGAAGGTTTTTTTATATCGCTTTTTAAAGAAAACTAAATAATGGTTCATTTACAATTATTGAACACTTATCCAGAGTGACTGAGGGACTGGCCCTGTGACGTCCGGCAACCTGCTGAAATGCAAGGTGCTAAATCCAGCGGTATAAACCGGAAGATGAGTATGCAAAAGCAGCCCATCTCTAGATGGGCTTTTTTAATATCAAGAAACAGGCGAATGAAGCAGGAGGCGTATTATGGCAAAAACTTATGAAGAAATCAATGAAAGAATTAGAAAAGGACAGGCCGTTGTTGTAACCGCAGAAGAAATTATCGACATTGTAGATGAGATTGGGCTGGATGAAGCTGCAAAAAAAGTGGATGTGGTGACAACGGCAACTTTCGGACCCATGTGTTCGACGGGGGCTTTTCTAAATTTTGGTCACACCAGTCCAGCCATACGTATGGAAAAAATATTTCTAAATGATGTGGAAGCATATGGTGGATTGGCTGCAGTGGACACATACATCGGTGCAACCCAGGAATCCAGGTCAGAGGGTTATGATTATGGAGGCGCCCATGTTATATGCGATTTAATTGATGGGAAGTCAGTTTTTCTAAAGGCAACAGGCAAAGGAACAGATTGTTATCCGAATAAAAAGACTGAAGCTGAGATAAAGCTTGACTCTCTCAATGAGGCTTATTTGTATAATCCAAGAAATTGCTATCAAAATTATAATGCCGCTATAAACGGGTCAGATAAAATCATTTATACATATATGGGACCACTTAAGGCAAAGTATGGCAATGTGACCTATTCGACATCAGGCCAGCTCAGTCCCTTACTCAACGATCCACTTTATAGGACGATTGGCGTGGGAACGCGGATATTTATTGGAGGCGCAACGGGGTATGTCAGCTGGAAAGGCACGCAGTTTAACGCTTCAGCAGAACGTGCAGAAAATGATATTCCAAAGGGAACAGGAGGAACGCTCGCACTCATTGGTGATTTAAAGGATATGGATACCAAGTATATTCGTCCAGGCGTCTTTAAAAAATATGGCTGCACTATGTATGTTGGTGTGGGTATTCCTATACCCGTCCTGGACTTAGATGTTTTGAAAAGATGTGCCATCCGTGACCAAGATATCTATACAAATGTAATTGACTATTCTGTCTCCAAGGGGCCTAAACCTGTGGTTGCCAGGGTCAGTTATGCTGAACTTAAATCTGGACAGATTGATGTGAATGGTACAAAAGTGAAAACCTCTCCAATTACCAGTTTGAGTCGGTCTCGTGAAATTGCACAAGTCCTAAAAGAAAAAATCATTGATGGATCATTCGAACTTCAAAAGCCCGTGGAATTGCTTCCGCGTAAATCCAGCGTTGGTCCACTGGTTGATACAAGTGAGGAGGCATAAATATGAAGACAAAATTCATTATAAATTTTCCAGCATCCCAGTCACAGGAGCCTGTGATTTATGAACTCATAGCTAATTATGGTCTAAAGGTTAATATTCTAAAGGCATCTATTGATATAAATCTACAAGGCCATATGCTGGCAGAGGTTGAAGGACAATCTGACCAAATAGGAAAAGCCTTTGAGTATTTAGAAGAGGTGGGCATTGAGGCAGATTTTATAAAAAGCACCATACAAAGAGATGAGAATAAATGTGTTGATTGTGGTCTTTGTACAGCTGTATGTGGTTCTAAAGCACTTCGAATAGGCCATGAAACTGGTTGGAAATTAACTTATGAAGACAACAGATGTGTGGGGTGCAATCTTTGTATCCAGGCTTGTCCTTTGCAAGCCATAACAAATGAGGTGGGACTGAGTGTCAAATAAACGACAAAACGCCCTTTATCAGGAAAGGACATATAGATACAAGACAAGTGGTCATGACCTCATTGAGCAAACCATTATTCAAAATGAATCCGATCTTCAAATTTACTCAAATGTCAATGTGGTTGATAAAGCGGATGGTCATTTAAGAGAGATTCGGGATCTTTTAAATGCTCATATTGAAAAACACCCGAACTTTGAGAAAAGTCTTGAACCGATAACCTTTGAACAAACCCCAAAAGACTTGCACCCTCAAGTATTGAAAATGTATCATGCTGCCAGGCGAGCAGGGGTGGGACCCATGGCAGCTGTGGCAGGGGCGGTTTCAGAGTATATAGGCCAAAGACTCTTCAGTGAAAATGAAAGCCTAACAGATATTTTTATTGAAAATGGTGGAGATATCTACCTTAAAACGACAAAGGAGAGAAGAATCCTGGTTCACGCAGGTCAATCCCCCCTAAGTGAAAAGCTGGCCATAAAGATAAAACCAGAAATGACCCCTTGCGGGATATGCACATCATCTGGGACGGTCGGTCATTCGCTTAGTTTTGGAAAGGCTGATGCTGTCGTTGTTATAAGTAAGGACACGTGCCTGGCAGATGCGACGGCAACGTCTCTTGGCAATTTGATTCAAGAAGATACAGATATTGAAAGAGGCATTGCTGTCGCACGTCAAATAGAAGGTATAGACGGCGTCTTGTTCATTGTTGGTGATAAGCTGGGGGCTTGGGGCCAGGTCGAACTTTGCTAGCAGGGCAAATCGGGGCAAAACTCGCATAGAAAAACAGAATTGAAAAGTAAAACAGAAAAGTAAAACAGAATAGATCAAGGGAAAGATGATCTAAACTTGAACACTATAAATATAGAAAAATAAGAGGATGTAATGGAAGGATGTAACGGCTATGAAAATTAAAGAAGTTTTAGAACAAAAGAAACCAACAATATCATTTGAAGTGTTTCCTCCAAAGCGAAACATGGATATTGAAGGCATTTTTAAAACAATTGAAGCCTTAAAACCCCTAGACCCAGACTTTATATCAGTGACATATGGCGCAGGGGGAACATCAAAAGACACGACAATTGAAATAGCTTCTAGAATCAAAAAGGAGTATGAAATTGAAACCATTGCCCATTTAACCTGTGTGACCTCAACGACCCAGGAAGTGAATGAAACCCTGGCTGAGCTCAAGGAACAAGGCATTGAAAATATTCTGGCACTTAGAGGGGATATTCCTCAGGATATACCGACCAGTCAACTACCAAATGATTTCAAATACGCATCAGACCTCGTAAAGCATATCCAGCAGAACAAGGACTTTTCTGTGGGCGGTGCTTGTTATCCTGAGGGCCACCTAGACGCCATGTCCTTTGAAGAGGACATTTGGAATCTTAAGAGAAAGGCCTCTCTAGGACTTGATTTTCTGATCACACAGTTGTTTTTTGATAACGAAACCTTCTATAAATTTGCAGAAAAATGTCAGTCTCATGGTATCAATACACCTATTATTGCAGGGATTCTTCCAGTCTTGAGCAAGTCTCAAATACTGAGAATTCAGCAGCTGTCCGGCTGTACACTTCCAAAAAAATTCTTACGTATTCTCAATAGATATGAACACGATCCGAGGGCTCTGAAGGAAGCGGGAACGGCATATGCCATCGAGCAAATTATTGATTTATTGAGCTGGGGCATTGATGGGGTTCACATTTACACTATGAACAAACCGGAAACAGCGGCTAAAATAACAGATGCCATTCAGTCCATTCGTAAAACCCTAGTGGGATCAGAAGTGGAGTCGGGAATTATATAAGTTCATTTACGCAGTTTGCCATGAAAGATGAACACGCGAAATAATCAGAATAATGACAAAATTACGAAAACGTAGTATAATGAAAGGGTGATATCGGCAGAAATGGAACAGGAGTGATAGACTTGATCCAAAAAGATGAAGTGTTAACGGGTCTCTTGCATAACCTGCCGGATACATATGCTGATCACCGAATGCGTGACAGAAATAGAATGGACTTATATGGTGGTGTCGACATTATATCCGATGCAATTGTGAATTCTTTGGGACGCGAAGATACTCAAAATTTTATGTGGCTATTTGCACTCATTGAGAAGTATTTAAAAGAAGGCGATAAGGAAGTCAAGGAACTTTTGAGTTACGGACTTATAGACCATCTTCAGGAGAGCCTTATTAAAAAACGAATGAAGTTAAGTGCACTCGATCCGTGGTTGAGGGACGAGACGAAAGATGTATGGCAAAGCATGATAGATATATGGTCACAAGCGGATAGACCAGAAGAATGAAGCTCTTAAAGGGGGCTTCTTTCTATTTGAAGATTTCTATTAGAACTAGGTATATGATCAAAACATTCTATAGTCAATTGAAAACAATATTCATATCTTGTATAATATAGGTAACCCGTAATTAAATAAGAGACTCTCTAGAGAGTCTCAGCAGTAGTTTTCTCCTATAAAGCCTTTGTCTTATTTCCCGATAAGATAAAAGCTGTAGTAACTACTTTCCAAAGCGTTGATCCCGAGACTTAACCCGTAGGTGGTCGGGATTTTCGTTTTTTGAGCACATGGGTGACACTATACCATTTGAGTTGTATTGAATGTCACTTTGAATAAATTATTAGATAAACTATAATTACTGATCTTTTTAAATTGCAAGACATTTAGAAGGATCTCTTTTTATGTCATTCTATCTGTATTATTATTTAAAATGTAACGCCTTAAAATGAATATAATGTTAAAATATAGTAGTTGAGGAGGCGGTTATATGGCAACGTGGGGATTACACATCCGCATCGCAGAAGTCTTAATTAATAAAGAACAAATGGATTTAGATAAAAAAAGTTTTTTGGTGGGCAATATAGCAGCTGATGCAGGAAAACCAAATGCAGACCGGAGTGCCTTCGATTCACCACCAGAGATTAGTCACTGGAAAGACCATAAAAAGCGTATTCGTCCGGATTTTTTCTATAAGGCTCACTTGTCTGAGTTTTATGGTGATCAAAAGAAACGGTCTTTCTTTCTCGGGTACTATGTTCATTTAATGACAGATCTTTGGTGGGAAGCCTTCTTTGAGCACATGAAAGAGATCAATCCGCTCTATAAGAAGGTCGAGAATGACAAGGACTATATTTGGGTTATAAAAAAGGACTGGTATGATTTAGATCATTTGTATTTTTTACAGAATCAAGAGTCGGTGTTCTGGACTATATTTCAGCATATTGACAGATTTCCAGATTACTTGGATTATTTTGAACAAGGGCAAATCTATGAGAAAATATGCTATATAAAAGACTTTTATATGTCACCTCCCAGTGATTTCAATAGACCCTATAAACATTTACAAATGGAAGACATGAATGCTTTTGTGGACAATGTGGTGTCTGGGATTGCAGAGGACCTAAATGAAAAACTACAGAGATAGAAAAATAAGTTTAGGGATGAGTCTTGTAACGCTGATACTCTTTCTTGTAACCAGGCAAGAAGCATTATTTAAACATATGTGGATTTCGTTTGTTGTATCTGGAGTATGTATTTTTAGGTTGGTTCAGTCAGAGGATCAATTTTGGTATAGAGAGATACTTTTGAGTTTGCACTTAATTTATCTTACATGTTTTGGATTTCTATATGTATTTATATGGTGTGCTCTGCACACGGAACTGCCTTAACTACAATTTAGTTGCTGATGGAGGATGCTTTATTCTTGCTTGTGTTGTTTTCAGGGGCAATGATAATACAGTAAATGTCCTTATCAATAATCTGTTTGGCAATAAACTTATCATCTACTGTGATTGAGCCATTTGTTATATAACTGCTATGAGAAGCAGCCATAGACTCTTGTGAAATGTCATTGTATTTTCCTGTGTCTAGATTATATGAAATGATGGACTTTGATGCCCTGTCGTTGATCAAGATCCAGTCTTCCAGTAAGTGTATTGTGAAAATATCTATTTCCTGATCATTAAGGATTGTCAGAGACTCTGAAGACTCAGAGTCTCTTTTTATAATGTTTTTAAAGTCCTTTAAAATGTATACATTAGCATTGCCAAATCCATCGTGCCAAATCATGTGTTTATTATCTGACATAGGGGATAATATGGAGGACTCAGGCGCATAGGCACCAACAAAATTATTTTGAACAAGGTCATAAGTAACGATTGAGTTTTTAGAGTTGTTGCGCTTTAAATAAGTGATAATGGAATCATTAATATAGGGGGTATCATAAGGAGACATCAAATGGATGTCGTCATGGAATGATTCTATGGTGTTTGCTTCAATGTCCAGTATTTTGAGGGCATAAGTATGTCCCTTTGAAAGCGAGTCATCGCTTTCATACCAAATCAAGTGTGTATTTGAAAGAGCTACAGAAATTGGTATAGAACTTGGACTTGTCTTAGATTGGTATACTGCTTCGACTAGGTGATTGTTCAGGTTCATTCTATAGAGGGTCCATTTTTCCTTAGAATCTTGGAGAATCCAAAAGAGACTTTGCTCATTGCTTTTTAGATTGTTCATTTTAATACCAGCGTCAATCGTTTTCAATAGCAAAGCGACAGTGTCCTTCTTTGTATTTTTAGAATAAATCTCATAGGTTTTTGAGTCAGTTTCATTTTGAGGCTCGCGTAGGACACTATAATATATTGTGTCGCCATAAACTGAGAAGTCAACAATATCGCCGCCGCTGGGAGGAATAAGTTTATAAGAGGCATATGAGAAAGCAGATGTTGAAACTTCAGCACTTTCTTTAGCAAAAGCTGAAAACAGATATAATGCAATAAATCCAGTTATGATGATTGATGCAAGCCAAATATTTGTTTTTGAGCATTTGTTGGTTCTAAGCATAAGTGTGCCTCCTCTTAAAACTGCACGAGAACAATATTGGGTGTCAATTTGTATTTTTGATATTGCTCAGGTTCCAAGCGATCTAATATACATAATATAACATATAAGGAAGAGGATTTAACGTCAAAGGTTTGATTCGTATCATTTAAACTTGATATTAAGTCAAAAAAACTGGATTTTTCAAATGAATTGCTATGTAAAAGTGTTAAAATATAGACATGTCAAAATATATACGTGGAGGATAAAATGCCAGAGGAAGCGATTATAAAATTAGTGGAGATCATCCCAAGTTTAGTCAACTCAGCGGTGCTGATATTTATAGTTTTACTTCTGAAAAAACCAATGGTGGAATACATACTTCCCAAAATCGTAGAGTTTAAGGGACTAGGTGTTGAAGTCAAGCTGATGGAAACGAAAATTAGAAATGTAGAAGCCAAAAGGGCAAAACGAATAAAAGACACTGACCTAAAGTACGATTTAACCGTTCTTGACCGGGTAAATCGCAATACAGACGTACTTAGAAATAAGCGGGTCTTATGGATTGATGATGAAATCTCTAAAATCAAAGAAGAAGCTGAAGTTCTAAATGAAATGGGCATTAATATTGATATTTCAACGTCTGACGCCTGTGCACTTAATAAACTTAAAACAATGAATTATGACTTGGTGTATTCGGATATTGAAAGAGATGGAAATGCTAAGAGCGGAATTGATCTGGCGGCCATCATGGAAGAAGAAGGTATTCAAACCCCAATCATTTTTTACATAAGTAAGCTCGAGAAAGCGAAGGGCACGCCGCCCTATGCTTTTGGCATAACAAATCGGTTTGATGAACTGCTGCATTTAACACTGGACTGTTTTTCAAGAAAAAGTACCAAATAATATAAATTTTAAGAAGGAAACAGAATTGATAGTGGTTTAAGATATCTTAGGAAAAAGCAAGACGTATGAACTGTCTATGTCAGAAGATTGGGGGATATAAAATGGTAAAATTCATGAACCAAATGGTTAAAGGGCTTGGTCCAACAAAATTTACAGCTATTTATGCGGTGCTGTTTACATCGCTAATAAATTCAATAGCAACAGCAGTGAATGTTATAATGAAAAATCCACCATGGACAACAAGTCAAGTGCTTATAAACGTTATTATGTACTTTGTGATTGGCCTATTTTTAGGTCGTCAAATTGTAAAAAAAAGCGGATGTTAAGGAAATCATAAACCGGTGCAGAGCAGTCACATGCATAATTTTCATACATAAAAGGTCAAAGTTTTAGTTAAGGTGTCATTTCATAAAAGGTCATTTTGTGTACAGACTGAATGAAATGACATTTTTAAAACTCGAATATGGTAAAATGTGGAATGAAAGTAAAAACAAGAGACATAAGGATGGTATGATAAACATATACCTATATTTAATTTAAATATGTTTAGTATTAATAAGGAGAATAATATGCAGTTTATAGGAACAAAAGACGCACAGAGTATTGCACGACTCAATGAACCCGTTCAAAATCTACACTGTGAACTCTATCCGGAACGTTTTAAACCTTATGACTTTGAAAGTGTTCATGCGTATTTTACCAAAGTGGTTAATAAGGAAACCCATCATTTTATTATAGGGCAAGATTTAGGATTTAACACTGGATATGTGCGGTTTGAAGAAATATTTCGAGCTGAAACCGCCTTTTCAAAGGCCACTCATTATGTCTATGTGCATCAGATATCAGTTAGTCCAAAATACCGCGGGAGGGGAATAGGAAAAGCCTTGTTTGCTTGTGTCAAAGAGTTTTGCTATGCCAGATCTGTGGATAGAATAGGGCTTGATTACTGGGTTGAGAACCAAAAGGCCAAAGAGATATATGAAGGCATGGGTTTTGAACCACAAAAGGAAGTCAGTTACTTAAACTTATAGTCAGGTTCTTTGCAAGCATAGAACCCGGAGCAAGGAATACATTATTTTGAAAATATTTGTAATCATCCTGATAATCATTTGTCTCTTCCTTTTGATAAAATAATCATAATAATAGATATGGAGACAATATATGAGAAAAATGACAAGAATAGCATTTGTGATGATGATCTTTCTTTTAATATCTGGCTTATTGATTAATGTACACATTCTAAATAAAGCCAAGGATCTAATTTATCATGAAACCGAAAATACACCTGAAAAGCAAGCTGTAATTATTTTGGGCGCTTATGTGAGAGGTGAAACTCTTTCCCATGTACTTGAGCAAAGGGTTAAAAGAGGTGTTGATATATATTTGAATGGAAAGGTATCCAAAATACTGCTGTCTGGAGATCATGGACAGTCAAACTATGATGAAGTAAACAGTATGAGAAAATATATTTTAGAGAATTATTCTAAAGTACGAGAAGATGACATATTTATGGACCATGCAGGTTTCGATACTTATGACAGTATGTACCGAGCAAGGGACATATTCAAAATCGAGAATGCCGTTGTAGTCACTCAAGCCTTTCACGTTGATAGGGCTGTTTATATAGCCAATGAACTTGGAATTGAAGCCGTAGGCTATGCTGTAAATGAAGATATGTATCCACTTGCTCTCAAGTGCAAATGGAGGTTAAGAGAGTCTTTAGCAAGGATCAAGGCCTATGGCAATATAGCGTTTAAATCAAAGCCAAGATTTCTGGGGGAATCTATACCAATAACAGGAAATGGAAAACATAGTTGGGATGACAAGTGAAAGAACTGCTTCTAGAAGATAGAAGTACATGGAGGTGTAAACGTGATTTTAACACTCTTTTATTTAATTGGCATGTCAATAATCATTTTACTTGTAGGGCTGAGCATAGGGCTCATAGTAAGAGCGTATCTATTAAAATCAGAGGATAAAATCAGTGTAGACATTAAGAATAAAAATGGCATAGAGTCGAGTGCATTGAAGCGAAATTCTTGTATTAGCCTAGACTTAAGCTGTTTTTCAGCGAGTGAAGTCAAGGAAGTTGTAGATCTTGTTCAAAACATTGAGAATAGACATAGATAAAGCGGGGTTTATGGAATATATCAATTACAAAAAACTGACAATTGTAGCCGTCCTAATAATTCTTGTTTCATTAGGACTAAACGCCCTATTTTCTTACAAGTGGATTGTGGTGGTTTTGTGGTTTGTACCAGTCATTACAGTTATAGAGAATAAGTATGCCGTTCGGGTTCATAAAAAGAAACTAAGTGATATGGAAGAGTTTTGGAATCCGGTGATATTTCTGTACATGGCACTAATAGTCACATTAATTTATGTGTTTGGTATGCATCAAGTTTAGCTTAACTGGCTTAGAAAAAAGAAGGAGATGCAATGACTCTAAGAAATTTTTTCGACTTGTTTGTATTTGTTTTTTTATACCTATTACTCATACACTGGGTTTTAAAGGGATTTGAGAGGATTGGAAGTTTTTTCGGATTTGGAAAGTTCACCTTGAAATTTATAGATTATATAAAAAACAAGCTCTCAGGTAGGTGATTTAATGCTCTGAATACAATTTTCATTTATGGAGCGGATTCAAGAAAAAACCTATCGGTCAACATTTTATGAGGGGATTTATGGATCGTCAAACATTATGATTCGAAAGATGAAGAGACAAGAGCTGTTGTATCTGAACTCAATAATAAGAAGAATGAAATCAAAAGCAATAGTTACAGTTTAAAGTTTAAAGTGATGGAAGGTCTATGTGTCAGAAAATTTAGACAACGCTTTCCCATAAAAATGAATTGATTATATTGCAAGGTCGTGTATAATGATACACAAGAAAATAAAGACTTGGACAAAGACGTCTGTTGAATGGAGCAAGCTCCTGCAACAGGCGTTTTCTTTGTTTTGCGCGCAATTGTCTAAACTTTTATGTATGTCAATGACCAGGAGTGTTAAGAGAGGGGTTTGTATATGAATACAGTATTAAGCCTAAACACAATTTGGGTTCTATTTGCAACAGCACTTGTTTTCTTCATGCAAGCGGGATTTGCGCTTGTCGAAACCGGCTTCACTCGTGCTAAAAATGCATCAAATATTATTATGAAGAATTTAATGGACTTTTCAGCCGGTTCAATTGTTTTTTTTCTCATAGGTTTTCCCATTATGTTTGGTGAGGATTTTTATGGATTTATAGGACAGTATGCACCTGCAACAGCTCAGTCGTATGCATTTCTAGGACTAAGCGTTCCCTTTGAAGCCTTCTTGATATTCCAAACAGTCTTTTGTGCCACTGCTTCCACTATTGTTTCGGGCGCTATGTCAGAAAGAACGAAATTTAGCTCTTATTTAATTTATAGTGTGGTCATAAGTGGGCTTGTTTACCCCCTTGTTGGTCACTGGGCTTGGGGTGGTGGCTTCTTATCTCAAATGGGATTTCATGACTTTGCCGGTTCAACGGTTGTCCATTCTGTTGGTGGGTGGGCAGCACTCATGGGTGCCAGTGTTTTAGGCCCTCGTATTGGTAAGTATGATGCCCACGGTAAGGCCAAAGAAATTCCTGGTCATAACTTGATTATTGGCGCCCTGGGTGTTTTTATTCTATGGTTCGGATGGTTTGGATTTAACGCAGGGTCAAGCCTAGGCGCTGAAGACACAAGTTTAATAGCCAGTGTATTTATCACAACTAATCTGGCCGCGTCAGCAGGTGCAGTTTCTGGCATGACTTATGCGTGGATAAAAAAAGGAAAACCAGATGTGGGTTTAACATTAAACAGCGCTCTGGCAGGGCTTGTGGCCATAACTGCAGGATGTGATGTTGTCACTCCAATGGGGGCAATTTTTATTGGTCTTATTGCAGGATGTGTTTTACCTGTGGCTTTAAGCTTTATTGAAAATGTCTTAAAAGTGGATGATCCAGTTGGTGCAATTGGTGTTCACGGTGTTTGCGGTGCACTGGGAACGATTTTGGTTGGTTTTTTCCATGCTGGTGAGGGACTATTATACACAGGCCAAACCAGTTTGCTTATTGTACAGTCAACAGGCGTATTTTCAGTGGCGGCCTGGACAATTGCCACAACTGGACTGCTGTTTATTGGAATTCATAAAACCCTAGGCCTTCGAGTGCGTCATAACGAAGAAGTCCTTGGTCTTGATATGGAAGAACACGGATCTCCATCCTATAGTGGATTTGTAATGGAAGGTCTTAAACATAGTGCATAATGCGTCCTCCGCATTATATAAACCACATTATGGACCCCTGCGCTAAAATGCGTAGGGGTTCATATATGTTCATAAAAAAATATTGCAATCCCTTATAGACTCTGGAATAATAGAGGGGGCTTACTGGAAGACTCATAGATTGGTCTGCCCTTGAAATGGATATAAGAGAAATAAGTGTATATATAGGCCGAATGGGGAGGCAGATATGAGTAAATTATCAAAGTGGAAGAAAAGAATAGAAGCAATATGTCCAACGATTCAAGTTGAAGCCATCGCGGTCAATGATAGTGGACAAAACAACACCGTGGTCACTGTCAATCACGAGTGGGTCTTTAGATTTCCTAAATATCAGGAAGAACTCATAAATGCGACGAAAGAATATCACGTGCTTAAAGTTTTGCAAAAGTATATCAGCCTACCAATACCAGTTCCTCAGTATGCACATCTTGACACCAGCAATTATAAGGAGGCCTATCTTGGATATAGATTGATTCCAGGAAGACCACTGTTTAGGCAGTCATTTTTGGCTCATGAGGATCATGAAAAGTTGGCTAAGCAGTTAGGGACATTTCTCAAAGAACTACACAGTGTTCCTACGGTAGAGCTTCAAAGTCTTGACCTGAAAACCTTAGACTCACGAAAAAACTGGATGACATTCTATGGTGAAGTGCGAGAGCACTTGTATCCTATGATGCGAGAAGATGCCACTATAAAACTCTCCCTGCTTTTTGAGACGTTTTTAAGTGATCCGAGAAATTTTACATTTGAGCCACGCCTTATACATGGTGATTTTGGACCAACAAATATTTTGTACAAAGAGGAAGACATTTCTGGTATTTTAGACTTTGGGGAAACCTGTATAGATGATCCTGCTATTGATATTGCAGCCTTGATAGGGAAATTTGGATATGGACAAGAATTTATTAAACTTATGGAACCATCCTATCCTAAAGTTTTAGACTATTTAAACAGAGCTAAATTTTATGCCAGTACATTTGCGCTGCAAGATGCCCTGTTTGGCTACAAGCACAAAAATAAGGAGATGCTTCAATTCGGTCTTGAAGACTATATATAGGGATTTGACTCTCTTGAAAGTGAAATTTAGCATCAATTATATTATAAAAGTTAAAGCGAGTGGTTAATACCACTCGCTTTTTCATGTTTTCAATTTGAAAGAGTGGCTTTATATAAGGCCCATCTATAAGAAAGTCACAAAAGAAATGGTTTTTATAGGTTAATTAACAGGTGAGAAACGTTTGCCTTATAAGTCCTATCTATAAGAATTAGTATCTTTGCATAAAGTTGAATTTTCTGACTATGAACTATGACAAAAATGCAACATATAATGTATAATAAATCTTAAAATGCAAAGGGTATATGTCCTAAACCCCTTTTAATGCGACTTCTGTAAATGGTCATAAACAAGGAGTTATATAAAATACAAGATGAGACATATCAAATCACAATATACAGAATATTCACACTAATACGAATGTATAAAAATATAAATGGAGGTTATTCCTTATGGGATCGATGTGTACATGCCAATCAGAAAAAAATTCAGGGGTATTTGATGTTGCTAAGTTAAAGACAGTGTTAGAGTCAATTTCAGATCCAAAACGAAACTTGATTACAATACTTCAGAAAGCACAAGACATTTATGGATATTTACCAATAGAAGTTCTCCAACACATATCGGATGAAACAAGAATAGAGGCATCAAAAATATATGGTGTGGCCACATTCTACACTCAGTTTAGGCTAAAGCCAGTGGGGAAGAATTTAATCATGCTATGCCAGGGAACGGCCTGTCATGTCAATGGATCAGCAATGATAGAGAATGCCATTCAAGAGGAATTGGGCATATTTGATGGGGAAACAACATCCGATGGTATTTTTACATTCAACAATGTGGCTTGTCTGGGGTGTTGCTCATTGGCACCAGTCATGATGATTAATGAAAAGACCTATGCAAATTTAACCCCTAAAAAGACCAAAGAAATTCTAAAAAATATATATGAATCCGAAATTGGTGCTTCAGATGTAAACAATGCATCTGAAGCACCAAAGAATGAAAGTGTGGAGGGGATAGCATGAAAATAGTTGTAGGAACCGGAACATGTGGCATTGCAGCAGGAGCACAGACCATTGTTAGAGCCTTAGAAGACGCCGTTGAAAAAGGCGCTTTATCTGCAAGTATTCATCAAACGGGATGTATTGGAATGTGTCATGCTGAACCCATTGTGGATGTATATGTGGATGGCAAGCAAAAAAGGTATACGCATTTTAATGCATCAGATGTGGAAGGCCTATGCAATGACTTTCAAGCAGTCTCCCACAAAGAAATCAGTCCATCTGACCAAGCGATTTTGAGCGCACAACATAGAATTGTGATGAGGCACTATGGACGAATTGATCCAGAATCCATAGAGGATTATATATCATTAGGAGGATATGAGACCATTAAAAAGGTTCTCAATGAGAGAACGCCAATAAGCGTGATTGGAACAATCAAACGATCTGGTCTTCGTGGGAGAGGTGGTGCTGGTTTTCCAACTTGGTTTAAATGGAAGGCAGCTCTAGACAATGTTTCAAAGGTGAAGTATATTGTCTGCAATGCAGATGAGGGCGATCCAGGGGCATTCATGGACAGATCAGTTCTTGAAGGAGATCCACATAGTCTGATTGAAGGTATGATGATTGCGGGTTATGCCATAGGAGCGAGTCAAGGCATTGTTTATGTAAGGGCAGAATACCCCTTGGCCATTAAACGTCTCGAAAAAGCCATTGAGCAGGCAAGGGCTCATAATTTTCTGGGAAGAGATGTTTTTGGTCTGGAAGAACACAACTTTGATATTCGTATTAAAGCAGGGGCAGGTGCCTTTGTCTGTGGAGAAGAAACAGCCCTGATAGCATCTCTTGAAGGGGAACGTGGTCAAACCACCCTTTCCTGCAGAGAAGGGCTATATGGGGTATCCTACAAATATTAATAATGTCGAAACCCTCGCTAATGTGCCATGGATTATAAAAAATGGTTCTAAGGCCTTTAAAAGTTTTGGAACAGATAAAAGCACCGGAACGAAGGTGTTCGCCCTCACAGGAAAAATAAAAAAAGGAGGTCTCGTCGAGGTTCCCATGGGCATGCCTTTAAGGGATGTCATCTATAAAATAGGTGGGGGCATCATTGATGATAAGCCTTTCAAGGCCGTACAGCTAGGGGGACCGTCAGGCGGATGTATTCCTGCTCAACTTTTAGACACCCCTATAGATTATGAATCCATTATGCAAACAGGTGCCATTGTTGGTTCTGGAGGCATGGTCGTTATGGATGAAAATACCTGTATGGTGGAAATGGCGCGATTTTTCTTAGATTTTACCTGTAAAGAGTCATGCGGAAAGTGTTCTTACTGCCGCATTGGGACAAAAAAGATGCTTGAAATATTGACTCGAATTGTTGAAGGCGAGGGTCAGGATTCAGATATAGACTTACTTGAAGATCTTAGCTATAAAATTAAAGAAGGGGCACTCTGTGGACTGGGGCAAACTGCTCCCAACCCTGTATTAACAACACTAAAATACTTCAGGGGAGAGTACGAAGCCCATATACATGAAAAAAGATGTCCAGCTTTACAGTGTACAGCGCTTGTAAACTATCGCATTGAAGAAAGTAAATGTATAGGGTGCAGTCTTTGTTCAAGAGTTTGCCCAGTACAGGCTATTAGCGGTAAGGTCAAAGAAGCTCATAGAATTTCTGAAGAAGCATGTATACAATGTGGTGCATGCAAGACCGCATGTCGATTTGATGCGGTTTTAGCAAATTAAGGAGGGAATCATGCCAAGAATACGAGTGAATATAGATGGAAAAGAACTTCTCGCACACGACGGATACACAATTCTCGATGTGGCCAGTCAACATGGTATTGAAATTCCAACCCTTTGTCACAATGATAAGTTAAGGCACTATGGGTCATGCGGAATGTGTGTCGTTGAAATAGAAGGGAGCCCTAGACTCTTTCGAGCCTGCTCCACACAGATAAAAGATGGAATGATCATTAGAACATCTTCCCAGCGGATAAGGGATTCTAGGAAGACCTCACTCGAGCTTATGCTTAGCAATCATAGGGGGGGATTGTAAGGCGCCTTGCAAACTTGGGTGTCCCTCAGGTGTGGATGTCCAGGGATATGTTGGTTTGATAGCCAATCGCGAGTATGACAGTGCAATTGAGTGCATCAAAGAGGAGTTGCCCCTGCCAGCATCTATTGGCCGGGTTTGTCCCCATCCCTGTCAATCGGCTTGTCGTCGCAGTCTGGTTGATGAAAGTATTAACATAGCATGGCTCAAGCGATTTGCAGCCGACAAGGATCTAGCCAAAAGTTCACCCTATCAGCCACCCATTGCCAAAGCAACAGGTAAAAAAATTGCTGTGATCGGTGGTGGGCCGTCAGGACTTTCAGCGGCTTATTTTCTAAGAAGAGCAGGTCATGACGTGGCTGTGTATGAAGCCATGCCAGAATTTGGAGGCATGTTGAAGTACGGTATTCCCTTGTATAGATTGCCAAAGGATGTTCTCTTTTCCGAGGTGGATATCATTCAAAAAATGGGTGTTAAACTTTTACCCAACATTAGAATTGGTAAAGACATTACGCTAGACCATATTCGGAATCAGTTTGATGCCGTTTATGTGGCAGTGGGGGCTTGGAAGAGTGCCCTGCTCAATATACCCGGAATAGATAATAAAAATGTATATGGTGGCATTGAGTTCCTAAACAAATTTGCTATTAATAAACCCATTAAAGTGGGACAAAGAATCGCTGTTATTGGCGGTGGCAACACAGCCATGGATGCTTGCAGAACAGCCATTCGACTTGGAGCAAAAGAAGTCTTTGCAATTTATAGAAGAACGAAAGATGACATGCCTGCTGTTGATGTTGAAATTGAAGAAGCCCAAGAAGAAGGTGTCACTTTTAAATTTCTTAGAAATCCAACTGAAATTATTGATAGTCAGGGGCGTGTCAAAGCCATTCGCCTTGAAAAAATGGATATAGGTCCAAGTGATGGAACCGGTAGAACAAATGTTATTGCATCTGGTCAAGAAGAAATTCTGGAAGTTGATTCTGTTATTGTATCCATAGGGCAAAAAATAGATATTGGTGGCCTGGAGTCCCTTCTCGTAAATACGAGAGGCAACATAGATGCTGAGGAGAACACATATAGAACCAATCTTGAAGGCGTATTTGCTGGGGGCGACTGTACTAACAAGGGCGCAAGTATTGCCATTGAAGCCATCGCTGAAGGCAAAAATGCGGCTCGGGTCATAAACACTTATCTTGAAGGCCATTTAAAAGCCTATCACAAACCTTATAGTGTCGTACAAAAGGATGTGTCCTTAGAGCGTTTTAAGGGAATAACAGTGTGCTCGAGTGTGACCATGGGCCATGTTTCACCAGATATTCGAAAACATAATTTTGAAGAAGTGGTTCATGGATATTCTCAAAAAGATGCTCACAGTGAAGCGCATAGATGCTTAGAATGTGGGTGTGGAGACGTTCATGAATGTGATTTAATTAAATATTCTGATGCACACGGCGTCCAGCCAGATCGACTTATGCCTCATGAGCCAGATTTTGAGAAAGATAGGTCCCATCCCTTCATACTGAAAGATCAAAACAAATGTATACTCTGTGGAATGTGTGTTCGCATATGTGATGAAGTGATGGACAACAGCGCACTGGGTTTAACAGGTCGAGGCTTTGATACAAAGGTTGAACCAGCCTTTTCAAGGGACTTTAAGAACACAAAATGTATTTCCTGCGGGCAGTGTGTCGGAGTATGTCCTACAGGTGCCCTTCAAGAAAAACTACAAATAGAGAAGTCTGTACCTTTAAAGGCAAAAAGGACTGAAACAGTCTGTAGTCATTGTAATGTTGGCTGTCGTCTTGAGTTGGAATCACAGGGGAATATGTTGCTAAGAGCTCATCCGGTCAATGAAGACGTTACAAGTGAAGGTTTGCTCTGCGCAAAAGGCAAGTTTGGATTTGACGTGATAGAGAGTGAGACAAGAATTACAAGACCCATGATTCGAAAGAGTGGAGAGTTGCAAGAGGTGAGCTATAATGAAGCTTTCCAGTACATTGCTAAGAAGGCCCAGTCGATTAATTTGCTCTATGGATCAGATGCCTTGGGGCTGTCCGTATCGGATCGATATACCAATGAGACCTTGCATCTTATAAAGACTTTAGCAAGTAAAACCCTAAGCACAAAACATGTGTATAGCATTAATGCGAAAAAGTCAGGTCTTGAATATGTCCTTGGCTTGAACGCTTCAACAAATGTCTTAAATGAAATTCATCACACCCCTTTTATCCTTTCGGTGGGTTCTCGTGTTATGGAAGATCATACAGTGGCCGGCCTCAAAATAAGGAAATGCATAAAAAATGGAGGGGTTCTACACCTAATTAGTGATAAAACATCTAAATTAGATGAATGGGCACAGTCGAACATTCGGTTAAAAGGTAACATGACCTTGTCCCATGTCTTAAAGGCTATGGTCAAGTACGTTATTGACAACCACGAAGCCCCTGCATCAATAAGGGCAAACGGACTCGACTCACTTAGAAGGTATGTAGAGGAGAGTGATGTAAGCCAGGATGTTGAAAATCTTACAAGAGCCTATATGGATGCATCAAAAGCCATCATTATATTTGACCAAGAGAGTCTTACAGAAGAAGAATCTGCTCTTGTAGCTGGACTTGCCGTATTAACGGGTCATGTTGGGTCGCCACGAAATGGCATTATACAACTTCGGTCAAATGCCAATGCACAAGGCCTTATTGATATGGGTATAAAGCCAGATGCTGGCATGTTATCAAAACTTATGGAGGCTGGTCATATAAAGGGTCTGTTTGTTCTTGGAGAAAACATTGATCCAGATATTGTGAAAGGGATAGAATTTTTAGCTGTACAAGAAACCCATATGACAAGTATTGCTAAGATGGCTGATGTTATTTTGCCAGCCACCATTTTATCGGAATCAAGTGGGACAGTGACTTCTCTTGACAGGCGGATTCAAAGGGTCCAAAAAGCCATTGAACCTATTACTGGGTACCAAAACTGGGAAATGATTCAGGCGCTTATGAATGTCTATGATGGACACAGTGCCTTTAAGTCTCATCATGAAATTATGGAGAGCATTGAGAAAGAAATGCCTCACTATCAGGGGTGGTCAAGAAAATCTGGAGATGTATACTGGCCAGTCAAGTCATCAAGAGTCCTATATCAAGAGGCGTTTAGCACAGAATCCGGCTTGGCCAATCTGGACTTTGCTTCTTCTGTTGACAAGCATGTTGACAAGCCACTTGTGAGCGGTTTTAACAACAGCAATCATATAAGCACGTGCTTCCAAGCCTACATTGATAAAAAAATTGGTTGATTCATAGCCTTGAATTTGACACTTTAAGATATAATAGTCTGTAGACCGCCGTTTTTTATTGTAGTGGTCTCTAGGTCTATAATATGTCGATGGCATTAGATCCTGGAAATATAGAATCTAGGAGGCTTTGAAGCAGCTATGATACATCTTCTAAAAGTTTTTTATTATGAAAAATCAGTTCATTGGGGCTTCATTATGGCCATGCTTGTGTGGTTTATGGGGCTTCGTGAACTCTTTGTTGAAAAAATCTTACAAGGCCTCCCTTATATAGCCTTGGTCATTTGCTTTTCAGCTCTTATTATAGATGAGAGCGTATTTTTATATGATGGGCAGATGGAAGTGAAAATGAGAAGCTATTTGGATGAAGAGGGGCTTATATTGCCTTGGCATTATGAATCGGATCGTTTAGAATATAGGGCTTTAAGGCCAAGTGACTGGAAACTTATAAGGACCTTAAGTCAAGACCCTCAAGTGTATGAATTTGTAGATGATATTGATGAAGCGCTTTCCCGATCAGAATCTAAAAGATGGACTCTTGACCATATGAACTTGGAAAGAACAGCGCTTCGCTGTACCAGAGTCATTGTGGATAAATCTTCGGGGAAAAGCATAGGTGGTCTTGTGATCATAAATGGTCATGAGTTAGAGTACTGGTTCAAACCGACCTTTAGAGGGATAGGGCTTGCTTATGAGGCTGTTAGAGCGTCTATTGATTCTATAGAAGAACACGAGAATCTAGTTCTTTTTGCCAAGTCCTATTTGAAAAATATAAAATCAAGGAAACTCCTTTCGAAAATTGGGTTTGACGAAGTCCCTTCAAACACAAACGAGAAAGAAGAGACTAAAAGTCATTGGGTCTATCATCATGAAAAAAGACGTAACTAAATAGTTGATTTTAATTATGAATGGACCTGCAGATCAAATGCAGGTCTATTTTTATGGTTATATGGGTCAAATGACCCTAATGGTAAAATAACAAATGATATACCAGTTGCTATTTATATCCATTTTCCACTTGTTGACTTATAAAATATGGAATATACTATATAATGTTATATGAGCGACTTGCAATAAAGAACTTGATTTCATATTTTATCCATTTACATCTATAAGATGATACATTTCCTGGTTGAATTCTAAAGGGATAAAAATGATTGGAAATTATGACTTTGTAAACGCTTATGACAGGGAATTAGATACATATAGAGATAAAGATATCGAGGTGTGAGAATTGAATAAGAAGGATTTACCATATCTTGTTGTGAGCATCATGCTATTCATTTTGATGAACACACTGATTGGTGGCAATACATTCCCATTTACAGAAGGCGCAGAGCTTAAAATGGATCCTCATGTGAAAATAGCGCCTTATATGGACCTTGAGTCTGGCCTTTATGGTTATATTGATATTAATGGACAGGTCCTTATAGAACCAAGATTTCGATATGCTGAGGCCTTTAACGAAGGGGTCGCAGTGATTGCTGAATCAGATTCCAAAGGGACGAATTATGGATATATAGATAAAAAAGGGGATATTGTGCTTCCACTCCAATACGATTATGCCAGAACTTTTCATGAGGGTTTGGCATTTGTCAGTTACAAGGGCGAGTTAATAGTCGTTAATAAAGCAGGTGACCCTGCTTTTAAGTTGCCGGAAAATATGGTTGCTGGTGACTATGCAAGCGGACTTGCCCCTATGTATCCTGCGGCTGAATCAAAAAAAGTAAGTGTCACATCTGGGTATATCGACCGAAATGGACAAGTGGTCTTTGAAATGCCACAACTTATTGAGGCAGGCTCATTTTCTCAGGGCCTTGCACCAGTTTGTGTAGAAAACGAGACGAATAGAAAATGGGGCTATATCGATCAGACAGGCCAAATGGTGATTGCACCTAAATATGCTCTTGCAGAACCCTTTGTGGATGATGTGGCTGCTGTAGCAGTCTTTGATGAGGATGGCCACAAAAAATGGGGCTACATAGATAAGAGTGGAGCTTTCATAATCCAGCCTATATTTGACAGTGCATTTTCCTTCAGTGAAAACCTTGCAGTGGTCTTTGTAGATGGTCAGGGATATGGCTATATAGACAGGCATGGTCATTTTGTCATTGGTCCAAATTTTGAAATGGCAACATCGTTTTCAGACGGTTTTGCCACCGTACGTGTTTCAAATACAGAATTTCACTGTATCAATAAAAATGGAGAGGTGCAATTTAAAGTTAAGAACAAGTTGATTTTCAGCTTTAAATAAGTCAAAATATGCCACACTATTATCCAATTTTCAATAGAGGAGTATGCTATAATGACTGTATTGAAGAGAAGGAGTGGGGAAATGGATTTTCAACAGTTTGGTATGACGACTATAAACACAGCCATGATAATGGCTGCAATTTTATTGCTGCGTGATCGGTTGGCATTAAGAAGAAGGAACGTGGCAGAAAAATATAAATTTATCTTGGATTTAAAAAGTGACGCTATGAAGCACATTCCATTCTGGAAGCGTAAAAACAGAAAGCGGTCTTTTGTAGCACTGGGTGTTATTGGTGTATTTATGGTTTGGATAGGCCTGAACAATATCCAGGCTTTTTATGAAACTTTGATTATGACCTCTATCGCGGGCGCAATGGTGGTTTATATTCGAAAGTTAGATGATAAAAAAGAAATTGCCCTTTACAATAAAGGAATCCTTCATAAAACTGGGTTTTTGCATTTTGAGGCCATTTCCGATTACACGGTAGAGGCGTCTGATGAGTATGAGAATGCTAAAGCATACTGGTTGCTTGTTGGGAACACACCTCGGGTTCAAGTGCATGTGGCAAGTGAACACACAAAGGCTTTTGAGAAATACTTGAGAAACAGCATTCGGTTGAATCGAATTTAAGGCAAGGCATAATAAAAACTGTTATAATAAACAAAGATTAAGGGATATCAAGTGGATAAATTGACTGATATCCTTTTCATTTTGCTAAAATTTGATATAATACGAATATACGTTCGATGACTGTTAAGGAGCATATCATGGATTTATTTGGAATCATAAAAGAGGAAAGTTTAAAACAAGATGCTCCATTGGCTGAGAGAATGAAACCTCAGACATTGGAGGATTTTGTTGGTCAAACGCATATATTGTCAGAAGGAAAACTTTTAAATCGTTTAATAAAAGCGGATAAAATAAGCTCCATTATATTTTATGGACCACCAGGTACAGGAAAAACAAGTATCGCCAAGGTCATAGCCAACACGACCAAGTCGGCCTTTGAATCTCTCAATGCAGTGACATCAGGTGTTAAGGACCTAAGGCGAGTGGTGGAACTGGCAGAGAGCAATTTAGGCATGTACCAGCAGAGAACCATCCTGTTTTTAGATGAAATACATCGGTTTAATAAAGCCCAGCAGGATGCCCTCTTGCCTCACGTCGAAAAGGGGACATTGATCCTTATTGGCGCAACAACTGAAAATCCCTATTATGAAGTGAACAACGCCCTAATTTCAAGGTCTATGATATTTCGATTAGAAAGGCTAACGACTTCGGAAGTTAAGCACATCACTAAACGGGCTATTGAAGACAGCACAAGAGGGCTTGGAATGTTAGGCGTCACAATTGATGATGATGCCCTTGATTTCATAGCACAAACATCAGCTGGGGATGCTAGAAAAGCACTCAATGCTATTGAACTGGCTGTTCTTTCAACTAAAAAAGTAGATGGGAGACTGCATATAACAACTGGGATTTTGCAGGAATGTGTTCAGCGAAAGGGCTACTTGTATGACAAGGCTGGTGATAGCCATTATGATGTGGTTTCGGCCTTTATTAAGTCTATGAGAGGCTCTGATCCGGATGGTGCCCTACATTACTTGGCCCGAATGATCTATGGCGGGGAAGATCCTAAATTTATTGCAAGACGCATTGTCATTGCAGCATCTGAAGATGTTGGTAATGCTGATCCAAATGCCCTTGTTGTTGCAACTGCAGCGGCCCAGGCCGTTAATATGATCGGTATGCCTGAGGGACGAATTATTTTGGCTCAGGCAGCAACCTATGTGGCGAGTGCACCAAAGTCGAATGCAGCTTATGCTGGTATCAACAAGGCCATGACAGATGTGGACAATATTGATATTGGCAGTGTTCCATATTATTTAAAAGATGGAACCAGCTTGGGCATGAGTAAGAAGAGAGAAGACTGGGGGGACTATTCTTATAAGTATCCCCATGACTACGATAATAATTATGTGCCACAACAATACTTGCCAGATGAGCTAAAGAACACCAAGTATTACAAGCCTACAAATAACGGCTATGAAGAAAAGATTAATGCATATTTTGAGACCATTCACAAGGTGCACGATAAGCCAAAGGAATAAGGTAAAAATCTGTCAGAAATCAAAGGCTGGCAAGTTTAATAAAACAACCAGTGGAAACTATAGAATAGGCAAATGCCTATTCTTTTTTTATAGAAAATTACTATGAACCTTGAAAACACCATCTTCAGAAAGATTTTAATAACCGGGACGCCCTTAATATAAATATTATTAATACGAAGCGCATCAGCATTTAAATACTTTATTAGAAATATATAGAAATTGACTTTATACTGTTTTGGAGTTGAGCGTATACATATGTGAAAATAATTGAAAGGCTGGTTAAAATGTTTACACCAAAAGATGAAATGACGCCACGTGAAAGAATGGAAGCTTTTTCAAAAGGAGAGGCTTATGACAGGGTGCCCTGTTGTCCTTTTACAGGAGAAAGCTATGCCAACCACTTTGGCTATGGACTAGATGAATACAATCATAGTCAGGCCATTATTATTGATGTCATCAAGAAGACTTTTGATATGTTTGAACCAGACAATTGCAGTATCGGACCAGGTCTACATGGTATGCCAGAGGCTATGGGGGCAGAGCTGAGTTTCTTTAAAAATGATATTCCAAGAATCAAGACGCCTAGGCTGAAGACATACGACGAAATTGACGCGCTTGAAATTGTCGATCCATATAAGGATGGAAGACTGAATATTTACATTGAGGCCCTCAAAGAAATGCAGGCACTTGTAGGACACAAGGTATGTGTTGGAAATACAATTGGTGGCCCCTTTACAACAGCGGCCATGCTTGTTGGGACAGAACGATTTTTGAAGGATTTAATCAAACAAAAAGAATCCATACATAAACTCTTAAAAATAACAACGGAAAGCACCCTTAGATTTATGGATGCTGTCATGGATCTGGGCATACAACCTGGTATGGCAGACCCGATTGCTTCATCACATTTGATCAGCCCACGTATTTACCGTGAATTTGTATTCCCCTATACCAAAATATGCCAAGATCATATAAAAAAGAGGATGGGCAGCGGTGGTGTGCTTCATATTTGTGGAAAGACAAAGCCCATTTGGGACGACATGGTTGCGACAGGCATTGGTGGCTTAAGCCTAGATAATCAGGATGATATTGGTGAACTAAGGAGCAAGCATGAGGGGACTGTTACAGTTATTGGCAATGTCGATCCTGTTTCAGTAATGAAGTATGGCAAGAAAGAAGATATATATGAAGCAGTAAAAGTGTGCTGTGATAAGGCGCTTGGAAGCCGTTCGGGTTTTGTTCTGGCAACAGGATGTGACATTCCTATTGGGACACCCCCTGAAAATGTAAAACACATGCTGGATGCAGCAAGAATCTACGGAAATATGAGATAGGATAGGCTCTGGTCAAGTCTATATGGGAGATTAAGAAAGAGGTTCGTATGAATAAGCAAACCCTAATTGAGAGTATTAAAGAAAATCTGATTGAAATGGATGAGGACAAGGTTGTTGAACTTTGTGAGCAGTCGCTTCAAATGAAAATTCCCCCTCTTGAAACCATAAATGAAGGCCTTATTAAGGGCATGGATGAAGTGTCTAAACTTTATGAGGAGGAAGAGTATTTTCTTCCTGAAATACTAATGTGTGCAGACGCCATGAATAGTGGTCTGGAAGTGGTACAGCCCCATCTGGACAAGAACACCATGACCCAGCCTCTACGGGTGGTCATTGGTGTTGTAGAAGGAGACACACATGATATTGGGAAAAATTTGGTTCGTATTTTAATGGAAGCTTCAGGGATGGAAGTTCATGATTTGGGTCGGGATGTACCACTTGAAAGCTTTGTTACAAAGGCTGTGGAGATCAAGGCAGATGTCATCGTCATGTCTACACTCATGAGCACGACAATGGATGGCATGAAGAAGGTTATCACCATGCTTGAAGAAAAAAACATTCGAAACCAATTCAAAGTCTTCATTGGTGGAGGTCCCATCTCTCAGTTTTATGCAGATAAAATTGGTGCAGATGTCTATACAAACGATGCCAGTGAAGCAGTGCGAATGGCAAAGCAGATCGCACTAGAGACTTTAAACAGGAATAAAAGAGAGGTCAATTAAAGTGGACGTACATACCGAAAAGTCAAGACTCCTTAACATACTGAATGGACAAAGCGTAGACAGGCCATCTGTTATATGTCCTGGAGGCATGATGAATGCTGCCGTGACAGAAGTCGTAGAGCCCATTATTAAATCACGTGGTGGAAGGGGAAACCACAATATTCATTCCAAAGACATGGTCGAAGCGGCAAGACGTGTTCATGACCAAACTGGTTTTGAAAACTATGGTGTCCCATTTTGTATGACAGCTGAAGTGGAGCCTCTTGGGATTCAAACGGACTATGGTGATGCCTTCATGGAACCCAGAGTCACCCAGTATACGGAACTATCTATTGATGCGATCGTTCGAAAGGGCCGTGTGAAGGTCCTTGAATATCCACGAATGAAAGCGGTTGTGGAAGCCATTGATCAATTGAAGAATGAAAGTATACCAGTAATCGGTAATATTACGGGTCATATTAGTACAGCGTCTTCGGCTGTTGACCCCAATGTGTTTTTTAAGTCACTCATAAAAAAACCCATGGACAGCCATGCCTTATTGGATTATATCAATGCCTATCTCATCGAATATGCGAAAGAAATGGTTCATGCTGGGGCGGATATAATTGCTATTTCAGATCCAACAGCAACGGGAGAAATACTTGGTGAAAGAATGTTTCGAGCCTTTGCACTGCCATACTATAAGGTCTTTTTAGAGGCGCTTCGTCCTTTAGGCATTCCTATTATATTTCATATGTGTGGAAAGTCTTCAAATGTTATAGAAGCTATGAATGAAGCAGGGTTTCAGGCGCTTAGCTTTGATTCAGTCGTCAATATGAAAATGGCAAGAGAAAAAGTGAACTGTTGTTTGATGGGCAATGTCAATACACAGGCCCTTAATTTTGAGTCCTGTGAGAAAATTGAATCCCTCGCAAAGACAGCTCTTGAGTCTGGGGTGGATATTGTTTCTCCGGCTTGTGGTCTAGGCATGGGGACCCCAGTTTCCAATATTCGGGCCATGACACAATATGTAAAAGCGTATAGGGGTTAAGACAATGATTCATGCCACTATCATAAATAAGGATGGTTCACAGGAGCAAGTCTCCTATAAGGCCGATAAAATATTGTTGTCAGAAATTCTGAATATGCAAAGCCACCAGATTGAGACGCCTTGTGGCGGTAGCGGAGTATGCGGAAAATGTGTGGTTTATGCCCAAGGTGACTTATCTAGCCCCAGTCGTCTTGAAGAGGAGCTTGGCCTAATCAGTTTAAATCGCAGGCTGGCATGCACAACTTATGCTATGGGTCGGGTTATAATCAAGCCACTGGAATCAAAAGCAAGTTTTGAGGATGTCCTATACGTACCAGAACCTTTGCCTGAACCTCTGCCTGAACCTCTACCAGAAGATACGTGTGATGATTATACGGATGCAAAAGTTGCTCAGGCATGTGTTCCAGGGACAAGGATGGTTAACATAGCCATAGATGTTGGCACGACAGGCGTAAGTGCAGAACTCATTGATGTGGCTCAAAAAAAGACCATAGGGCGTGCATCCATGCTAAACCCGCAGGCCAGGTATGGTCATGATGTCTTAACACGTATAGGCCATGCCAGAGATCAAAAAAACGGGACAAAAGAACTCAGCCAAGCCATAATTGAAGGCTTAAACCAACTTGTCTTAAAACTTGTTTTAGATCACAAAGAAAAAATCAAAGACAATGTTAAAAAAGATTTCAAAGAAGAAGAGATTTTCGTGGACAAAATATATGTTGCCGGCAATACAACCATGCAACATTTAATATGTGAAATCAATCCTGAACCGATAGCCATAGCCCCGTATAAACCAGTTTTCCTAGAAGCGAAGAAAAAGGCGTTTACTCCGGATGTAAAAATAAAGACCAGGGGACATATGACCCTATTGCCATCAGCCTCAGCTTATATAGGAGCAGATATTACCGCTGGTATATTTGGAACGGATTTTCATAAACTCAGTCAATATCAAGTTAAAGAGGCCAATAAGAATATCTTGTTTATTGACATTGGAACAAATGGCGAAATCGTCATGAACAGTAGAAATGGACTCTATGCCACATCGACTGCGGCTGGACCAGCCCTTGAAGGCATGAATATTGCTTGTGGAATGCGCGCACAGTCCGGTGCTGTAGATAGATTCTCTATTAATGATGAGGGCCTATTCGAATACACAACTATTGGAAAGTCAGAGGCCACGGGCATATGTGGCAGTGGGCTTATTGATATTGTGGCAGAACTTGTCGACAAGGAAATTGTACTGGAAAACGGACGATTCAATAAGTCAATGGATTTGAAATATAAAAGCAAATTTCAAGATAAAAAGTTCTATATAGGGGAAAATATCTATTTGTCTCAAAAAGATATTAGACAAATTCAATTAGCGAAAGGGGCAATTGCAACTGGCATTGAGCTTCTTTACAAAGCCAGTCACGAGGCAGTGGATGACTGTATAGAGATTATAGTTGCGGGCTCTTTTGGCTATCACTTGTCAGAAAAGAATATTCGAAAAATCGGGCTCATTCCTAAAACTTTTAAAGCCCCAGTCAGATTTGTTGGCAATTCCAGTTTGTTGGGAGTGAAGAAAGCCCTTGCACAAGAGGACGGACTGGAAAACATAAAAGAGATTTCTGAGCAAATTAAGCTTGTGGAGTTGTCAAGACGACCGGATTTTCAAGAGGTTTTTATAAGGCAATTGAAGTTTTAGGCCAGTGGGAGGGCGTATGAAGGGTGCATATATTTGCAAATTTGATGGGAGAGAAAGTTTACCGGAAGACTTACTCAAAATCCATCAAATAGACACGAAAGGTATTCACACGGATCTAAATGAAATGTCTAAGTACGCACGATATTTAAAAGAATATAGACAGGATGGCTTTACTAGACTTCCGTTTTGTGTGACTTTAGAGGCGGAAGCTTTGGGGGCTACAATTGTGTTTGAACTAGGGGACAAACAAATTGAGTATGGTCCTAGGATTAAAGCCCACACAATAGAAAGCGCAGAAGATTTACATGTTTTTTTGTGCCAAGATAAGTTGGGGCTTTCTACTAGACAAAAGACAGTCCTGGCCTGTATCGAAAAAGATGCTCAAAATGGGGTCGTAGCACTGGGAATAACAGGTCCTCTAACTGTATGCAGTGGTCTTATGGATCAAAGCATATTTTACAAGGTGCTCAGAAGAGAACCAGACCTTATTCATTCATTCCTTGATAAAGTGACGGACCACATCATTGCGTTTGCAAGTCATGGGATTGATGCAGGTGCTTCGATTATTTCCTTTGCAGATCCAGTGGGGGCTATGGAAATTATTGGACCTAAACACTACAAAAACATATGTCTTCCATACGTTAAGAAAATTCTCCAGGCCTTAATATCCTTAGATTTTGGAGGTGTGGTTCATATTTGCCCTAAAACATCCATGGGTCTTTCGCAAATGGGTGTGGTGAAGTCAACAAGACTTTCTTATGGTGCTCAGAATTATTCATACGGTCTACTTAAACATTTAAAAATGCGAAGAACAAGCATGATCGGACATCGATGCATAAAAGATCGTTCCCTAGAAATTAACAGATCAAATAAAGAAGACGTGGAAGTAAGGTTGCTAGAGTTCTTATAATAATGAAACATGGCATGTCACAGAATTTCTATGACATGCCATACTTTTTTTGTTCATAAATACTTTTAATCTGTGTTTATGAGATGCACCATTTAAAAATCATGGCTTCTTGAAGGGCATCGGATTCAAGATTCCCCTTTAGAATGTCCACAAGGGCATAGGCGAACAACATGGCTGTGCCTGGACCCTTAGAAGTTAAAATCTTTCCATCTCTCACAACAAGATCATCGTGGATGACCGCGTCGGTTAATTCAGCTTCAAAACCTGGATAGCATATTGCTTTTTTACCCTTTAGAATACCAGCCTTTGCCAAAACCGTGGGTGCAGCACATATGGCCGTGACATATTTTTCAGAATCATAAGCTTGTTTGATGATTTCAAGGAGCCTGTCAGATTTTGCTAGATTACGAGAGCCTGGCATTCCACCCGGCAGAAAAATCATATCAGCAAGTTCAATGTCCACTTCATCCAGTGTTATATCCGCAAGAATGGTGATTCCGTGGGCAGCTTCAACCTCTTTGCTGTTTGAAATTGAAACTGTTTGCACTGTGACATCTGCCCGTCTTAGTATATCAATTACTGAAATAGCTTCTATTTCTTCAAACCCCTGAGCAAGGAAAACATAAACCAAATAAAACACACCTTTCTTAATCCAATTATTAAAAACGCTCCTCTTAGTATTATACGCATAAATTTCCATACAAATCAAAAATAAGAATGACTGTTTCAAACGATTTAAGATAGATTTAAACAGACATAATTTATTCAGTAAAGAAAGATATTGAGTATATATACAGAAATCTAATGAATAAATGACATTTTGAACTTAATTAAGACTAAATCAGTGACCTATGCTGGATAATGCGTTAAAATAGAAAATAAAGGGTAGGAAAGGAATGATTGCTATGAAATCAGTTAGAATATATTTAACCAGACACGGACAAACGAATTATAACCTTGAGGAGAGAATGCAAGGACATATTGACGCTGCGTTAAATTCTGAGGGGATTAAACAAGCTGAGGCACTTGCAAAGCGAATCCAGAATGATCAGATTGACCATATATATTCCAGTCCACTTGTTCGGGCTCATAAAACAGCCCAGCTCATCAACACATACCATGGAATTGAACTAAAGCTTGATGATCGATTAAAAGAAATGGGATTTGGTTCGTGGGAAGGTCAGGTCATTGATGAAATCAAAGAGAATTACTCTGAAAGGGCTTTTCATTTTTGGAAAGAACCTGAGAAGTATGAACCCATAGATGGTGAATCTTTTGAAGGTGTCCAGACCCGGGTTAAATCGTTTCTGTCGGACATTCTTAAGGCTCATAGAGGGCAAACCGTATTGGTCGTATGCCATGGCATGCTCATTAGAAATATGCTGTCAGTGTTAAAAAATGAGGACGTATCAACAGTGTGGAAACATCCTCGTATTTACCAGACGTGTTTAACCATTGTTGACTTTGACGGGGTGGACTCAAAATTCGAACTGCTTGCGGACGCCTCGCACTATACATTCTAGAATAGGAAAGCGGTGATGATATGGGACCACTCACAATTTTGTACGCACTCACAAGCTTTGTTTTTGGGATCATTTTAATCGCTGTATTTATGAATTCTAAGCCATTTCGGTGGCGGTATTCAGGTGTGGCTTTTCGCTATAGTTTGGCCCTTTTCCTTATGAGTTTGACTTCAACCCTATGGTTGGTTTATATAACAAGGCAAGGGACAGATTTTGCATCCGGTCTTATAAGTGGACTAATCCAGTGGCCGCTTCTTTATATCTATATCAGTGTGGGAGTAAGATACGCCCGAAAACTGGAACTTCCAGGGGCTCTTTTCTGGAAGCGACTGTCTTTTTATCCCTTTTCAATAGATGAAGATGATGACCGGATGAATAAGGTGCATGGTCTTAATACAACGACGGGTCTCATGTTATATCGGTCGACGATGGTTCCAGAATATCTGGAAATTCAGTCTATGCATTCTGAATTGACGGATAGACTCAATCGCAAGTGGTGGATGAAATTTGACTTAATTGTTGTTCTAGGTGTTCTTATAGCCACTGTCTACACTGTGATTCTCTTTAATATTACTCAACCAGAGGCGTCAAGTATGATTCGTCTCATTCAACAATCCAATCCCAATGGACTTACAAAGGATATGAGCCTTGTGCTCTTGATACTTATCTTTGCAAGGCTGGCAGCGGCTGAAGAAATATTTTTCAGATTATCCGTTCAGACACTCGTGGAGTGGGGGCTGCGGAAAAATAGATATGCTGCCTCAATAGCGGTGGTTTTCTCAAGTGTATTTTGGACGTTGGGCCATGTTGGTGTCTTGGTTCCTGAGTGGGTCAAGATGGCACAAATATTTCCCTTTGGTATAGCCCTTGGTCTGATCTATAGGCGTTATGGCATTGAAGCGGCCATACTGATTCATGTTGTTTTTAATGTGGCTATGATATTTTTGGCACCAGGTTTTGTCTCTTTATAAATTTATATATTAAGATGACTTGTTCTATGTGTAATTTTACTCTTTAAAGGCAATATTTATACCAGGAGGGTTTGCTATGCATGTGAAATGGGATGAGAAATTAGAACTCGGTATAGCTTTTATGGATCAGGAACATAAAGCCATCATTGAAACCATATCCAAATTAATGTCAACGCTTGATTTTAGTCAACCGAATGAAGAAGACGTGGATTCGTTTGAAGCCTTTGAGGAACAAGTTATAGCGCACTTTTATCATGAAGAGTTGCTTATGCTTCAGTATAAGTATCCAGAGTTTGATAGTCACGCTGAAGCGCATAAGAAGATTCTTGATCGAATTGATAGATTTAAAAAGAAGTATTGTCGTACCGGTCTCAATAAGACAGACCTTGAACGGATTCAATCAGAAGTCAAATTTCTTTTCAGAATGCATCTTCTTGAAGAAGACCGTGAGTTAGAAGGGTATGTCCATCAACTTCTTCTGACGAAGAAATAATCTCTTCCGATTAAGAGGTACTAATGAAAAAAATTATAAACAGAAAAAAATCTGCCCTTAAACCAAGTGACTGGTCTAAAGGCAGATTTTTTATTGTGGTTAGTAAAAAGATTCCATCGAAAGTCTTTCGATAAGCTCTTTGTGAACAGGGAAGAGTCCTATGAGTTCATCCCGGTCATAGAGTTTTATATCATCAAAATCGAATCCTGGAGAAACCATAATTCCAAATATGGAATAGCTGTCTTCAACGCGCTCTGCAGCCATGACATAATTTTTTGGAATTCTGACCTGAAGTTTTTCTCCACTTGCGATATCAAGACCCAAGGTTTCTATAAAAAGTTCACCTTCTGGTGAGATCATATAAATTTTCACAGAAGACCCATGATGGAAATACCAAACTTCTTCAGACCGGACACGATGGAAAGCCAAATAGTCTTCTTCTGTTAAAAGAAGATAAATGCTAGACCAAAGTTTTCTTTCTGATGAAGCAACACCAGCAATATCATGACGGAACATGGTCTGCTCCGATTTAAACGAGCTAAAATAGTATCCACCTTCAGGGTGAGGAATCATACCTAATTTTTCAATCCAATAATTTGAATCTTTCACCTGCAACAAGCTCCTTTCAAGTGATACCTGAACTTTATTATAATATTAAAATTTTGAGATAACGTCAAGTTAGGCAAGGTTTACTTTCGTTCATTTCAGTTTTTTTAATAGTCATATTGGCTTTCATTATATGTGTTTGGAAAGAATATGTCTAGGCGCGCACAGTAAATGCGAATTTCATGATTATGAGTGGCTATAAAAGGATATATATGGGATGTTGACTATAGAAAGGGGTGCACTATGCAAAATAAAGTTGTAATGTCGGGAAACCAGGCTGTGAGTCGTGGCTTTTATGAAGCTGGAGGGCGTGTTGCTTCAAGCTATCCAGGGTCACCAACAGTTGGTGTACTGCAAAGTATAAAAGATAATTACCAGGAAATCTATTCTGAGTTTTCAGTGAATGAAAAAGTTGCCCTTGAAGTGGGGATTGGTGCTTCTTTTGCAGGGGCAAGAACAATGGTGAGTATGAAGCACGTTGGCGTTAATGTGGCTGCAGATCCGCTCATGACTTTCACACAGACAAAAATAAATGGTGGTTTTGTCCTTCTCACTGGTGATGATCCAGGCATGGCTTCATCACAAAATGAACAGGACAATAGAATACTGGGGAAATTTGGTCATATGGCTGTTCTTGATCCGGGTAATAGCCAAGAGGCTCTTGATTTTACCAAAGAAGCCTTAGATATGAGTGAAGAATACATAATGCCAGTCATGGTTCGAATTACAAGTCGTGTCTGTCACAGCCGGTCTATTGTTGAACTGGGGGATAGACAGGAAAAAGATGTAGCTGGTTTTCCAGATAAGCCAGAAGACTATGCTATGATTCCGCCTAATACATTTATTAAGCAGTTTGCAATGCAAGAGCGGATAGATAAGTTGACCATTGCAGCCAATGACATGTCTATGAATAGGTATGAGCCATCTCCGTCTGGCCGTGATGATGCCCTTATCGTGACTTCGGGTCTTATGTATTATAATTACAAAGAGCTTGGACTCGATTTTTCTGTTTATAAATTGGGCATGGTCTATCCATTGCCAATAAAAAAGCTCAAAGAACTGAGCAAGAAGTATAAGCGCATTATTGTTGTTGAAGAAATGATGCCATTTATAGAAAATGAATTGAAGATTCATGGTATTGAATGTGAAGGTAAGAAGTATTTCTCATTCACTGGAGAACTCAATACTGAGGATATTGAGGATGGACTCGTGACATCTAAACTTCTTGATGTGCATACATATCCAACCGAGGAAGCTGATGAAACAGTGCCAAGACTGCCAATGTTTTGTGCGGGATGTCCTCATCGCCCTGTTTTCGATGTCCTTAAAAAAGCCAAGGCTGATGTGATTGGGGACATAGGCTGTTATTCCCTTGCATATTTGGAGCCTCTTAATGCAGTTAATTCCATAATTAGCATGGGGGCCAGTATAGGCATTATGAAGGGGATGAGCAAGGCCCTAAAAAATGGTGGAAAAGAGAAGCCCCTAGCATGTGTTATAGGTGATGGTACTTTCTTCCACTCCGGCATGACGGGTATGCTCAACATGCTCCATCAAATGGATAAGGACGCAAATATGACTGTCATTATTTTGAACAATGGAACAACAGCTATGACAGGTGGACAAGCAACGGCAGTTACAAAATCCTACTCTGAAATGGGAGATATGGATGTTGATATTCCAAATCTACTAAATGCCATGGGCTTTGACCGTATTAAGGTTGTAGACCAGTTTAAGTATAAAGAGGCAAAGAAGGTTATTGATGAAGAACTGAAGCATGACGGATTTTCCATTGTCATGACCACTAGACCTTGTGCCCTTAATTTTAAAATTAAAGAAAAACCATTTTATGTTGATCCAAGCATTTGCATTGGCTGTCGGTCTTGTGTCAAAACAAACTGTCCGCCGATTGCTATGAAGGCATATGAAGGCTATGACAAACTGAAATCTTCAATCAATAAAGACATGTGCGTGGGATGTTCGGTATGCGCTCAAGTTTGTCCGGTTAATGCCATAAAGCCTTATGAAGAGGAGGCCTAATATGACTAATAATATAGTAATTGCAGGCGTTGGAGGACAAGGCCTTGTCCTTACAACGAAACTTATTTGTGATGCGGCTATTCGAGCAGGCCTGGATGTTAAGAGCAATGATGTTATTGGTCTTTCTCAAAGAGGAGGCAAGGTTTGGGGCAGTATTCGCATTGGTGAAGAAGTCTACTCTCCTAATGTGCCACCAAAAGGTGCTGATTTTCTTCTGGCCTTGGAACCTCTTGAAGGTCTACGTTATAAACGTTCTTTAAAAGATTCAGGAAAAATTTTCATGAACAGTGCAGTGGTACCGCCTGTTCCTGTGATTGCGGAAAAAATGAAGTATCCTGAAAACATTGAGAAAACATTGTCAAAGTCTTTCAGTTTGACATCTCTGGATGCCAACCAGAAAGCTGTTGAGCTGGGATCGGTCAAGGTTGCCAATACATTTCTTGTGGGCATGCTGGCAAAATGTCTCAGCATAGATAAAAAAATATGGAAAGAGGCCATTGAAGCCAATGTTCCGAAAAAATTTATTGATATGAATATCCAAGCGTTTGAAATAGGATATGATATGGTTCAAAGCGACTAATTTGAAGGGACCTGGGTGGTGAGAAAACATCATCTGAAATGTTAATAAAAAGTTAAGACAGTCCTTGACAAAGGTTTTCCTGCGTGCTAATATGCATTTAGAAAAGCATACGGATCACTTTTGGTGTGTTACTGTTAAATCAGGCATGAACCTACTGAAGCGCAAGCTCTAGTTGTTCGTGCCTTTTTTTATTCGCAGGATGGCAATAAGAGGTGAAATTGATGACAAATAACACATACAAAATTATACGTGTTCTGAATAACAATGTAGTGCTTGCCAAAAGTTCTTCCAACAATGCTGAGGCTGTCTTAGTGGGAAAAGGAATCGGTTTCGGAACAAAAAGTGGCCAGGAAAAAACGATACCTGATGAAGCCATTGAGAAATCCTTTATCACCTATGATGAGAAGCTCAAGCGGGATTACATGGAGCTTGTTGAACAAATGGATGAAACCATTTTATCCATGTGTACAGAAATAATTATTATGGCTGAGCGCAGGTTGGGCGAACTGAATTCAAGACTGCATATTGTACTCACCGACCACATTGGTTTTGCTCTTGAGCGCATCAAAGCAGGCATGGAAATATACAACCCCTTCCTCCATGAAATTCAAAATTTATATGAAGAGGAATACCAGGTTGGTCTAATTGCACAGGAAATTATAGAAAAAGAAACAGGGATTACAATTGTTGAAGATGAAGTTGGGTTTATTGCCCTTCACTTAAATGCTGCCCGACAGCATAAGGACGTTAAAGACACCCTTAAAAGCACCCGTCTTATTAAGGATTTGGTTACAATCATAGAGGTTAACCTAAATTATAAGGTAGATAGTGATTTAACCTATAGTCGTCTGATACACCATTTAAGGGGCAGTATTGAGAGGGTTGAAAAAGGCCAGTCAGTTAAGAATCCACTTCTTGAAACATTGAGAAAAGAGTTTAAAGATTCTTTTAAAATAGCCGGCAAGGTCAAAGTCAAAATTGAAGATGAACTGGATGTCATCGTCCCAGATGATGAACTTGGGTATATGGCAATACACATCGATAGAATACGGCGGATGTCTAAAACACCGCTCAACAATTAAATTGTTTAACTAAGGTTAAAGTGTGTTACTGATACGATCAGGCATGAGCTTATAACGGTGGATGAAAACCGTTTATTGCTCATGCCTTTTTCAATGGAAATAACTAAAAAAAAAACAACTAAATAGAAAAAACTAGATGGAAACAACGACAAGAAATTTATGGCTATGCGCGCAGTCATAATATATAACTCGGATTATTCATGTCATTCACTTGAGGGACCTTATAAAGATTTTTAAGCGAATGACATGAATAATCCGGGGACAGCAATACTATTTTATTCAAGTTATTTTATGAGCTCTTAGGAGGGGAAATTTATGCAAAGTGTATTTGGGAAACTGCAAAAAGTAGGTAAAGCTTTAATGCTACCTATCGCTGTCATGCCAGCAGCAGCCATTCTTCTTAGATTGGGTGCAGGCGTACCGGGAATTGAAGGCCTTCTGGCAGATATTATGTTAAAGGCCGGTGCTGGTATTTTTGACAACTTATACTTACTCTTTGGTATTGGTGTGGCACTAGGTCTAGCTAAAGGCAACCATGGTGCAGCAGCTCTAGCAGGCGCCATTGGTGTGCTCGTGTGTAAAAATGTGTATGAAGTGATTAATCCAGATATTAATACTGGTGTTATGGTCGGTATGATCATGGGTGTTATTGCTGGTAGCCTATATAACAAGTATCATGATATTAAACTGCCAGAGTTCTTAGGATTCTTCGGTGGAAAACGATTTGTTCCTATTATTACATCCTTTGTGGCCGTAGGTGTGGGTATTTTATTTGGATATGTATGGCCAGCCATTCAAACGGGTATTGACTCAATAGGTAATGCAGCCATTCAAGCGGGACCTCTAGGCACTTTCTTCTTCGGATTTGGTAATAGACTTCTTATTCCAGTTGGACTTCACCATGTACTGAACTCAATTTTCTGGTTCACATTTGGTTCATTTACAAATGCGGCTGGAGAAGTTGTAAATGGTGACCTTTGGAGATACTTTGCAGGTGATCCAACAGCAGGTATTTATATGGCTGGTTGGTATCCAGTTATGATGTTTGGTCTACCGGCAGCATGTTTTGCAATGTACAGAGCAGCTAAGCCAGAGAACAGAAAAGCTGTAGGTGGTATGCTGTTTTCAATTGCATTCACATCATTCCTTACAGGTATTACAGAACCAATTGAATTCCTATTTGTATATATTGCACCGGGTCTATACCTTGTACATGCCATTATGTCAGGGGCTGCCCTTGCAATAACACAACTGCTTGGGATTCTACACGGATTTGGTTTCTCGGCAGGCCTAATAGATTATGTTTTAAATATGCACCTTGCAACCAATGGACTTCTTCTTATTCCGCTGGGTCTTGTGTTCTCTGTGATTTACTACATTGTCTTTAAGTTTATGATTGAGAAATTCAACATTGAAACACCAGGTCGTATGGAAGAAATCTCTGACGATGTGGACAATGCCATTGCTGACAAGGGTGTGGCTTCTGTAGCGATTGAGTATTTTAATCTGCTCGGTGGTCATGACAATATTGTTGAAGTGGATTCATGCATTACAAGACTAAGACTGACACTAAAAGACAATTCTCATATTGAAGACGGTCCACTTAAGAAGCTTGGAGCTGCTGGTGTGATCAAACCGAACAGCAAAAATATGCAGGTTGTTGTTGGTACTCATGCTGAACTTATTGCAGAAGAAATGAAAAAAATGCTCGGTTAGAGTCATTGAGATGATAATGGGGAATTTGGATGAGGGGAAACCCTCTCCAGATTCTTCTATCCAGAGACGAAGGTATGTGTCGCCTTTGGATAGAACAATTTGGAGGTTAATATGCAAGAAACCCAGTGCAAAAGGATAACAAACACATCAATAGAAAAAAAAGCCCATTTTTTAGCGGTTAGAGGCTCAAAAATAATACTCAAGGACAAGGTTTTAGCCAACCATGTGGTCGTCTTTTCAGAGACTATATATAACATTCTACCCGAAGAAGAATTTCATGAATGGATTGAGAAAAGACAAGACAATATTGTCATAAATATTATTGATCATAAGGGCTATGTGAGTCCGGGATTTATCGACATCCACGTTCATGGTGCTGGTGGAGCCGATGTTATGGATGGAAGTTTAACATCGCTTCAAAATATATCTAAATGTCTGATTCAATCGGGAACGACAGGCTTTCTAGCGACAACGATGACCATGGATCAGTCACAAATCGTAAAATCTCTTGATATTTTAAAAAGTGCAATGCAAGAGGAAACAGCCACTTCCCAAGAGTATGGTGCAGAGATTTTAGGTGTCCATCTGGAAGGTCCTTTTATAAGCCCAGACTATAAGGGGGCGCAAGATGCAAAGAATATCCAAAAACCAACAAGCAAGTGGATAAGACCCTATTTAGATATTATTAAAATAATCACTCTGGCACCTGAGATGGATGAAAATTTTGCCTTTATTAAGGCAATGAAAAAAGAGGGTATTGTTCTAAGTATGGGCCACACAGGATGTGACTTTGAAACAGCTTGTGACGCATATGATGCAGGCGTAGAACATGTGACCCACTGTTTTAATGCAATGACAGGCCTTCACCATAGGAATCCTGGTGCAGTTGGAGCAACATTTGCAAAGCCTTTCACATCTGAGCTTATAACAGATGGCATACATGTTCATAAAGGTTTCATTGAAGCGTTTGTGAATATGAAGTCTAAAGACAAGGTCATTTTTATAACCGATGCTATGAGAGCTAGCTTCTTAGAAGAAGGCACTTATGATTTAGGCGGTCAAAAGGTCATTGTGAAAGATGGTGCACCAAGACTGGAAGATGGCACTTTGGCAGGAAGTGTTCATAGAATGGATAAAGCGCTACTGAATGTAAAAGAGAATTCGAGCTTCACACTAAGTGAAATAGTAAACATGCTCAGCCTCAATCCAGCAAGACGGCTTGGACTTGAGAAACGAATGGGCAGTATTGATAAAGGCAAGGATGCGAATCTGATACTCCTGTCAAATGACTTGCGTGTTGATGAAGTTATTATAAAGGGCATCCGTAAGTACACAGGAGGCAAATCATGAATATAATTAAAGTAAAAGATTACAGTGAAATGAGTAAAAAGGCAGCCCATCTATTTGTAGGGCAGATTCTTCAAAACCCCAATAGTGTTTTAGGTCTTGCAACAGGATCGACACCAGTGGGACTCTATAAAGAACTTGTGAGGTTTTATAATGAAGGCATGATTGATTTTGAAAACGTAACGTCTTTTAACCTGGATGAGTACTTGAATATAGATCCTGATCACGAGCAAAGTTATGCTAGATTTATGAAGGAGAATCTATTCCGTTATATCAATATAAAAGAAGGAAATCACTATATTCCTTCTGGTATGGCATCTGATCATGAAGCGGAATGCCTACGCTATGAAGAACTTATTGCAAATGCAGGTGGCATAGATCTTCAAATACTGGGCATTGGTCGTAACGGACATATCGGATTTAATGAGCCAGATATAAAGTTTGAAGCGGTCACCCATGTGGTTCAGCTTGATGAGCAAACCATTAGTGACAATGCAAGATTTTTCAATCATATTGATGATGTGCCAAAGACAGCAATCAGCATGGGCATAAAGACAATTATGCAATCAAGAGGGATTATTCTCCTCGCGTCTGGTCGAGAAAAGGCTGATGCAGTGGCAGGGATGGTGAATGGTAAAATCACCCCTGAGTTGCCGGCTTCTGTGCTTCAACTTCACCCAAATGTCACAGTGATTGTTGATGAGGCTGCTGCTTCTAAAATTGATTATTAATGTTTATAGAAAGTGTGTGGTTAAAGTTCTGATGTATATAGAAGGCCTTATATACGTGTTCTTTGAGTCACATCGATAAAAGACAAGTGAAATGAATGAAATTTATGTGTTCAGTTGGTATATGAATATGATCTGAAAATAAGAAAGGAAACAATTATGTTTGGAATTTTTAAGAAGAAGACATTGACTTTGAAATCACCTCTAGAAGGAGAAATTATTGATATTTCCAATGTGCCTGATGCTGTCTTCTCTCAAAAAATGGTTGGTGATGGGTTTGCAGTAAAGCCATCAAATGGCCTTGTAAAGGCGCCTTGCAAAGGGAAAATTGCACAAATTTTTCCGACGAATCACGCATTTGGACTTGTAACTGATGAAGGCCTTGAAATACTGGTTCACATCGGGATTGACACGGTTGAGCTAAAAGGTGAAGGCTTCACTCGTATGGCACAGGTAGGGGATGAAGTAGAAGAAGGCGATACAATTATTCAAGTGGATCTTGATATTCTAAAGGCACATGATAAATCATCCATAACACCGGTCGTTATAACAACACCGGATAAGGTTAAGTCCATTGATGTAAAACTTGGAAGATCAAATATGGAAGCGGCCCTTATTCATTTGACTTAAAGTAAAATATAAATGCTTGTATAAGCGTTGGAAAAAATGAACTGCTAAGCTCTTATCATATATAGGGATTGTTTATTGAGACTAGGAAGGATGAAATCATATGACACAAGTGACTATTAAAAGTAAGAACGGATTGCATGCAAGACCTGCAAGTCTTGTTGTCAATGCTGCAACAAAATTCACCGGTGAAGTTTTTCTTATTAAAGACACCACAAGGGTGAATGCTAAATCGATTATGAATGTTATGGGAATGGGTCTTATGGAAGGCGACACAATCACCATTGAAGCACAGGGCGACAATTCTCAAGCCATTGAAACAGAATTAAAGTCAATTATTGAAGGGGTCGAAGCCTAGTGAGTGTTGTTATAAAAGGACTGGGTGTTTCAGAGGGGCTTGGAATAGGACGTTTGCTCCTTCTGAAACCAGAAGTTCAGCCACAAGAAGCTTTTGTAGATAATGTGAAGGTGGAACTTAATAAACTGAGTGACGCCATCTATAAGTCCTTAGTAGAATTACAAGCTATTTATAGTGAAAAACTAGAAAAACTAGGTGAGGAAAAAGCCCAAATTTTTCAGGCACATATAATGATTTTAAAAGATCCTGAGTGGATCAAAGACATTGAGGCCAAGATTGAAGCGAAGAAATATGAAGCTCAGTATTCTGTTCACGTGTCAGCTGAGGCTATGGCACAAATGTTTGAGCAAATGGACAATGAGTATTTTAGGGAAAGAGCACACGATATTCGTGATGTGGCCCGAAGAATCATTAGAAACCTAAGGGGACAAGAAGCCACAGATCTTAGTCAAGCCCCCAAAGGAACCATAGTTGTGGCGCAAGACTTGACACCTTCTGACACGGCTCAACTAAAGCCTGAAAACATAAGTGGAATTGTTACAGCCATTGGAGGTAAGACTTCCCATAGTGCAATAATTGCAAGAACTCTAGGCATACCAGCAGTTATGGGTATAGGAATGAATAACTTTGAAAGTCTAACGAATCAGGCGGATGCCATTATTAATGGTCAAGAAGGGTCCCTTATACTCAACCCAGATGCCAAAGAAAGAGCATGTGCAAAGAGGCTTGTTAAAGAGCTTTCTGCTGAAAAGGAGTCCTTAAAGTCTTTGATTGGACAAAGCACCTATACCAAGAATGAACGACAGGTGGAACTTGCAGCCAATATTGCATCACCAGATGATTTAAAACGAGTGATTGAAAATGATGCCGAAGGTATTGGTCTTTTTAGAAGTGAATTTCTGTTTATGGATAGGAATAGCGCGCCGAGTGAAGAAGATCAATTTAAAGCATATAGAAGCGTTTTGGAAGGTATGAATGACAAACCGGTGATTATACGCACAATGGATATTGGGGGAGATAAAGAAGTTTCTTACTTAAATATGCCCAAAGAGATGAACCCATTTCTTGGTTACCGCGCTGTCCGTTACTGTATAAATGAACCGCAGATTTTTAAAATTCAAATGCGCGCTCTACTTCGTGCAGGCCTGTATGGAAACTTAAAAATCATGTTGCCTATGATTTCCTCTGTTCATGAAGTCAGAGCGGTCAAGGAAATTATTGAGGGGGTTAAGGCAGATTTACAGGCAGAAGGCTTCCCCTTTAATGATAGTGTGCCCCTTGGTATTATGATAGAAATTCCAGCTGCCGCCATTGCATCAGATCTTCTAGCAAAAGAAGTGGATTTTTTCAGCATTGGTACAAACGATTTAATTCAGTATACCATTGCTGTTGATAGGATGAATGAATCCATTGCTGACCTTTATACGGCCTATCACCCTGCGGTTCTAAGGTTGATCAAGATGACGATCGAAAATGGCCACAAAGCGGGTATATGGGTTGGCATGTGTGGATCCGTGGCAGGAGATCTAGATTTAATGCCGCTACTTTTAGGTATGGAGCTTGATGAATTTAGCATGAGTCCGGCCAATATACTAAAAGCACGAAAGCGCGCCTTAGAAATAGACACAGACAGTGTGAAGGATCATCTAGACACAGTGCTTTCCCTAGCAACCTCTGAAGAAGTGGAGTCTTATATGAAAAAGAATTTTCCACGTTAGGTGTTTTTTAAGCAAATATTATGAAGGCACCTTATTAGCCTTTTGAGTCCTACTTATATAATAGTAGGTTTCAAAGCATGAATGAGAATATGTATGGCGCTTAATAGAAAAGAACGTCCAGGTCAATCTGTTGGGATTGATCTGGACGTTCTTTTTTGATGCAGACCTTTATATTTAATAAAAAAGATGTTCATTATTTAATTCTGGATAACTTAATACTGTGTTATATCGAAATAAACGATCTTATCGAAGATAATAAACTCTGAACCTGATTTAAATGGTCCAACTATATTTGTCTTATCAAACTTAAAGTAAGGCAGATCGTTTCCTTTCATTGCATCAGAATACCAATCAAGAAAATCATCAAGTTCATTTGCATTCATTTCATAGCTTTTTATTAAGCTATCCTCAAGAATTAGAGTTAGAACAGTATTATCGAGCACTGGTTCAGGAATTATTTCTGATACAGTACTGGATGCTGGACTTTCAAGCCCTTCTCCATGAGCAGTTATATAGTAGTAGTATTTTGTACCTTTTTCCACAGTAGTATCTGTAAAAGAGTTCGTTGTAATATTGCTGCCTAGAACAGTGATGGCTCCACCACTTGTAGTTGATCGATAAACTGTATAGTGTTCCGCAGTATCAAGATTGTTCCAAGTTAAGTGAATATCATCACCTTTAATTGTTGCATTTAGACCTGATGGCGCATTAGGGGCTTCTGGAGCAGGCGCCGCTTCCATCATTTCGATTTCATTAAGTAATATTTGAGTATGACTGTTTACGCCTGTGACATGAATCCTGTAATAACGAAAAGCATCTTTATTTTGAAATGTAAAACTTTCAGTTATGCCAAAACCTTCAAAATCATACCCACTATGAGCATCAAGAACAGACCAGTTCTCTAAGTCATTACTACCTTGAAATGTAAATTCACTTGGTGAATGTGATGGATAATAGCCAGGTGTGATTGTGTATTTCTGAATAACAGGACTATTATCCCCAAAATCATACATAATCCATATTGGTGAAGTGGATGACAATTTACCTGAATGCCATGATGTAATATCGCGTGACCCTGTGAAGTTATCATCTATTGTCCTATCAGGTGTTCTACCTGCATATGTTGATGATGCGGTGATGCGTGATGAATTTGTACATAAATCATCTTGATATTCTATAGATGCGAAAGAAAGTGTGCTACTTCCAATAGCAAGTATAAGTATTAAGATTGTAATAATGGGTTTGAAACGAAATTTTAACATAAAACCTCCCTGTAAATGTAAAAAAAGTGAATAGTTATGCGCGCAATTCAAAATATACCATACGCGTTATGGTCAGTCAACTAAAGATCTATATTTATAGAATAAAAATTATTAAATATTAACAAACATCATCTTTGGTATGGTAAAACGTAAAACTGAGTCTTTAAAATTACCATTACCATGTGTATATAAAATACCATTCATTTCGGTAAAATAGATCTATAATTGCACAAAATGTGTGAAACATGAGATTTTAAAGTCCGATTATGTAAAAAAGTGCAGTCTAGGTACGAACCGTTAAAACCTGTGTTTCCAATGGTGTAAGTCGTTTAGAACACGAAAGAGAATAAATGAAATACATTAGAGTATACAATATATAACTTTTTAAGTGTGTTAAAAAAATGTAACAAAATTAATTTCGAAAATGGAAATCTATTTCAAGCTATTGAGACTAAAAGGTTTGAGATGTGTCAAATTAAATCGAAAAATTTACCAAAGAGCAATTTAATAAAAAATGAGTTGATTTGTTAGAAAATTCACGGTATTCTTTGATTAAGGGAAATGTGACCTCGAGGTCATGTTGAGTTGAGAAGGAGTCAAAATGCCGAAGAAAACATTTTTGAATTTACCAAATGAAAAACGTGAAAGAATTGAAAATGCAGCAATTGAAGAATTCGCTACATATACCTTTCGCGATGCAAGCATTAATAGAATCATTAGCAGTGTGGGAATAGCAAAAGGGAGCTTTTATCAGTATTTCAATGACAAAAAAGACCTCTATAAACATATTGTAGATCTTTCTGGAATGTTGAAAATGTCTTATCTGACATCGAAATTAAGCGAAATGCAAGGCGCAGAGTTTTTCGATATTTTAGAAGCCTTCTATATCACTGGTATTGAGTTTTCAAAAAAGTATACCAAGTTGTCCAAAATAGGAGACGATCTTGTCAAGGGTGGAGATCGTGCTTTTAGAGAAGAAATACTTGGTGACAGCCTTAAAAAGAGCAATGAGTTTATAGAAGGATTGTTAATGCATGGTATGAAGCAAGGATCAATCAATCCAGAAATCAATATATCAATGATTTCTTACTTAATAACGACATTCAGCGTTAATCTTAATGAGTATTATATTATGAGCGGTGCCAATGATGAAAACGCCATGACGCTCATTAAAGAGATGCTGAACTTATTAAGAAATGGTATCGAAGTCAAGGAGTGATGGCATGTTAGAAGTCAAAGGACTGTATCATTCATATTCAAACGACAACAATTACGCAATAGAGAATATGAACTTTGAAGTGAAAGAGGGAGAAATATTTGGGTTTCTTGGACCAAGTGGTGCAGGCAAATCAACAACACAAAGTGTTTTATTTGGCCTATTGGAACTGCAAAAAGGTGATGTCTCAATTGATGGTAGAAGTATATCTAAACTGGATAACAGCTTCTTTAACCTGATTGGCGTATGTTTTGAATATGGGAATGTGTATAGAAATTTGACTGGTCTTGAGAACTTGAGATTTTACAGCACGATGTTTGGTGTACAAACACAAGATCCTATGAAACTGCTTCGTATGGTAGGTCTTGAAAAGGCAGCTGATAAAAAGGCTTCAAAATATTCAAAAGGGATGTTGCAAAGACTGGTTTTTGCACGATCTATGTTGAATAATCCTAAAATATGGTTTCTGGATGAACCCACTTCAGGACTAGATCCAGAAACAGCTTCACGAATCAAAACAATTATAAAAGAGAAAAGAGACCAGGGCACAACCATATTCTTAACGACTCATAACATGAACATAGCAGACGAATTGTGTGACCGGGTCGCCTTTATCAATGAAGGTAAGATTATTCTAGTTGATACACCTGAAAACCTCAAATTAAGGTACGGCTCTGACAGTTTGGCTGTAACTTATAAATCAGACAAGGGTGAGAAGAGTCAAAATGAAATCCTATCTATGAAGGATAAGGATGACAAGGAAAAACTTCATGAAATTATCAGAAGGGATAATCTTGTGAAAATTCACTCACAAGAGGCAAGTCTTGAAGAAGTCTTTATTCAGCTTACCGGCAGGGAGTTGGTCTAATGATGAAGCGACTAATTGGATATTTACAAAAGGACTTTCTTTATGCACATAGGAGCTATTGCTTTTATATTGTGGTGGCACTGGCCCTTATATTTGCCTTACTTATAAACTTTGTTATTGCAGAAGATTTTTCCATAAAACCGGAGGTTTATTACAGTGTTTCCTATACAGGCGAATACAGTGTACCTATTGAAGATGCCATAGAAAACATGAAGGTTAATCATACAAACGTTATAGGTGTTGACTCAGAAAGCATAGTCCGTCAACGCGTCAGTGAAATCACAAACAGTATTGGCCTAATCGTTCATGGACAGTCCGATGAACCTGTTGTAGAATTTGTCATTCATGGATATGAAAATGATGAGATTGTAAACACGCTTATTATTGCAATGAAAGATGAAATTAACACAGCACTTGGATCTAAAAACGATATTGAAGTTAAGACTATAGGAAATAAGGCCAATTATGGGAAAATACCAGCTAATAAGTTTTTACTGCCTCTATTTCTAGTTATGGAACCAACCATGCTCGGTTTTATGCTGGTTGCGTCTCTCATCTATATAGAGAAGTCAGAAGGAACGATAAAGGCTTATGCTGTCACACCTGGTCGGTTGGTTGAGTACTTGCTGTCAAAGGCAATTGTCATGGTTTCTTTAGGGATTGTTGGTGCTCTTGTTATGACCCTTCTGGTTCTGGGCTTAAAAGTGAATTACTTGGCGCTCATAGGACTTATCGGAGTGGGGGCTTTTCTTGCAACAAGTTTAGGCCTTATTATGACAAGTTTTTTTAGAAATCTTTCTGAATCTATGATATGGATATTACTCGTCACACTGCTTCTAGGCGTACCACTTATAAGTTACATGGTTCCGAGTTTTGCACCGATTTATATAAGATTGCTTCCTACATATCGATTGGTCTTTGCAGTGAAAGAAGCTGTTTTCCCAACGGGAAACACTAAGATAATTATTGAGACATTTGCCATGCTTTCAGGGGTGTCAGCAATCTTATTTGCTCTTGCACTGAAAACTTTCAAACGCAATGCACTTGAAAATTAGGAGGCCTTATGAAGAGAGTATTTTCGATTTTTATAAGAGATTTTAAAAGCAGTATCAGGGAGTTTTTGCTCCTATATATGATGGTTGGACCCCTTCTTCTTACCTTTGGGTTTTCCTTATTCATTCCATCTTCAGAAGCAGCATCCTTGCAATTTGCAGTGGTAGAAGGTATGGATGAAGCCGTTGTGGATCATTTTGAACGATATGGATCAGTCGAAACGTTCGCGGATATTGAGGCCCTTAACAAGAGGATACTGGATATTGACGATGTTGCCGGAATAATCAGAAATGATATGAATGGACTTTCTGTCATTCTGGAAGGCAATGAAGGGCATGATACTGAAACTGTACCGCTAAAAATCATTCAAGAATTTGAGGGGAACTACACAGGGGACATCGAATATGCTGTGTCCAGTGTGGGAGAGACCAAGTCACCACTGCTGATTATTGGTGGTGCAGCACTCATGATGACAGTCATAATTCTTGGTGGAATTGTTGTTGGCTTTAACATCATAGAAGAAAAAGAAGCCAAGACAATTAGTGCATTAAATGTGACACAGATGAATAAGAAAGAATTTGTTATAGGAAAGAGCATTATAGGTTTTTTACTCCCAGTGGTTCAGATTTATATAATGACTTATATACTTAAAATCACAGATATAAATTTCTATATGGCCCTTCTGGTGATTGTATCAGGCTCATTCACATCAGCGGTGACAGGGTTTTTAATAGGAGCAATTAGTGAAAATCAAATTGCTGGTGTTTTGAATATGAAAATTATTTATCTTGTGGCTGCAGCATCCATTTTAGGGGCCATGTTGCTTCCAGAGGTCTTGCAAAAAGGTCTGTATATTATACCAACATATTGGATATTCACAGGTTTTAGAGACATTATAACACTGGACATGACATGGGAGACGGCTTGGTTGACTGCAGGCTGGATAATAGGTACCACAACGATAATACTTCTACTCGTTAGAAAGCGAATACAAAAAGGACTGGCCTAACAAAGGCTGAATTAAAGTATAAAGGGGGTGAAATGATGGAAATGCATTGGTGGATAATACTCGGTGTGCTTTTAGTGATAGCCATACCATTTAAACTTAAAATGTATAAGAAGTTGCTTTCAAAAAAAGATCAGCAAGATGATAATTATGAATAAGACCAAACCATTTCAGTAAATTATAACACTTTATTTCTAGCTCTATATATTCTCTTTCAATCTACTAATAATCTATAATGAGCATTTAAAATTATTCATGCCTTAATGAAAAAAATGCTCTATCTCAAAAATAAAACAAAATTTCGCTTTCGAAAAATATATGTTTTTTTACGCTCATAATGTTAAATAACCCCATAAAATGCAAAATAAAGTATATCAAAGTATCTAATTAACAGATTCTATTTGAAAATGGAGTGTTTAAATGAAGAAATTGATTACAAGCAATCACGCAGTAGCTGTAGGGGCCTACCATAGTGGTGTTTCTTATGTCAGCGGTTATCCAGGAACACCCTGTACTGAAGTCTTATCAGAACTGAGGCGGTTTAAAGAAGTTGAATGTGAGTGGTCAACCAACGAAAAAGTTGCCCTGGAAGTGGCTATTGGTACATCGCTTGCAGGTTATCGCAGTCTGGTTGTAATGAAAACACTAGGACTTAACGTTGCAGCTGATGCTTTTACCCAGCTTGCGGGCACCCCTCTTAACGGTGGCCTGGTTCTCGTGGTGGCTGATGACATTGGCAGAATTGCAGGCGATGACTATCAGGACTGTAGAAGTTACGGCATCATGGCTCAGGTTCCAGTGATAGAACCTGCCAATAGCCAAGAAGCCTATGACAGCGTTTCATTGGCTTTTCAAATGAGTGAAACATATGAAACACCAGTGATTTTAAGACTAAACGGAATTCTGTGTAAGTCAAAAACCTTGGTGAAATACGCCACTTGTACTTGGAAGAAACATTACCGCAGACCACATGAAAAAAGTCTTCAAAAGACAGTTGGCAATATAGTGAAGTTTGGATTTCACAATTGTGACAATGAGACGCTAAAGCCATACTGGAAAAATTTTGACGAAGAATGGAAAGCAATACAGGAACAAGCAGAAACAACGGAGTTCAACCGTGAAACCATTTCCGGGAGTGATATAGGAATTATTGCATCAGGTGTTGCATATGAACACGCAAGAGAAGTCCTTCCACATGTTTCGTATCTAAAGCTGGGACTTGTCTATCCATTGCCGAGAAAGAAAATTGAAAGGTTTGTGAACAAGCATAAGAAAGTATTTATTCTTGAAGATGGCCATCCTTTAATTGAAAAGGAAATTAAATCTTATCAACTTCCAGTCATTGGTGTAGAGGCCTTTCCGAGGTTTCCAGAAATGCTCCATTTCACACCGGGTGTCATAGAAGAAAAGATTCTAGGCAAAATGACTGAATCAAGACATCTTGAGGTGCCACTTCGTTTACCGGATAATTGTCCGGGATGTCCCCATCATCTTGTGAATGACGTTATAGAAAAACACAATATTTATACGAGTTCAGGAATTGGCTGTGGCGGTCTAGGAGCACTCCCACATAAAGGTGTCATTGATGTCATTAAGTGTATGGGTTCATCTATTGGCATTGCACATGGGTATAACAAGGCTCTTGATAAAAACAAACAGATGCTGTCCATTATGGGAGATGGAGAATTTTGGCATAGTGGCATAAACAACCTGATCAATATGGTACTCCATGAAAGCACTTCAACAATTGTAATTGAAGACAATATGACAATTGCAATGACTGGGGGACAAGCCACTATTACACCTAAAGACGGTGGTTGTGGTTCTATAGAAGCGGTTTGTAAAGCCATTGGAGTTGAAGACGTTCAGGTGATTAATCCTCGGGTCGAAAACAATCTGGAAAATACCATAAAACTGGCCATGGACTCAGATCAGCTGAGCGTTATTATATCCCGCAGTCCATGTGTATTATTCTAAAAATGATTTGAATAAGGGGGCGTCAATGAAGAAACTTAATATTGTCTTATGTGGGATTGGAGGGCAGGGTACAATCCTAGCCAATGAAGTGATTTCATCCACTTTAATGACAGAATATTCAGACATCAAAGCGACAGATATTATCGGTATTGGGCAAAGAGGCGGATCTGTTCTCTCGCACATCAAAGCAGGTGATTTGGTACACTCCCCACTCATAAAAGAGAGGCAGGCCGACATTCTTATTGCATTTGACAAATATGAGGCTTTAAGGTGGTCGAAATATCTTAGAACGGATGGACTCTTGATCGTGGCAGATTCAGCGCATAGACCCAATGCAGTGGAAATAGGTCTGGATAAAGATATAGATGTTGAAGGAGAGCTCAAAAAACTGCAAGCTGAGATTTTGGTAGTAGGTAGAGTTCATAAGTATATGAATGTAAGCATAATAGGGGCCTTGTCAGGGTTTACAGACCTCTCAAAGGAACAGTGGATAAACACATTAAAAACGACTGTAAAGGCTCATAGCCTTGCAAGTAATTTAGAAGCCTTTGAACTGGGTCGTCATGAGGGGGAAAATTTTATATGGAGGGGCAAACATTGAAACTCTGCAAAAAGAATGTTGTGATCACTGGGGGCAGTCGAGGCATTGGAAAAGGCATTGCCCTATCCATGGCAGATGAAGGGGCAAATATAGTTGTCTTTTATAAAAGCAATCATGAAGAGGCGTCAAAAACAGTAATGGAACTAGAAGCCAAGGGGATAAATGCTTATGCAGTGAGTACAGATGTTAGTGATAGATCATCAGTTAAAGAGGCTGTGAATGAATCCATCAAGCTTCTGGGGTCTATTGATATATTTGTAAACAATGCAGGGATCACAAGGGATAGCATGCTTGAAAACATGGCGACCAACCAGTGGCAGGATGTAATTTCAACAAATTTAAACAGTGTTTATAACTGTTGCAAGCAAGTGGTTGAACACATGATTGAAAATGAAAATGGAAAAATAATCAACATTGCGTCTTTAAGTGGATTTGTTGGGAATATAGGTCAATCCAATTATTCAGCATCCAAAGCGGCACTGATTGGATTCACCAAAAGTTTAGCAGCTGAAGTTGGAAAAAAAGGACTTATTGTCAATGGCATTGCACCTGGAGCCATTGAAACAGATATGCTTTCAGAAGTACCAGAAAAGGTTATTGAAAAAATGAAAAAACGTGTTCCAATGAAGCGACTTGGAACGCCGGGGGACGTCGGAAATTTAGCCGTATTTTTAGCGAGTGAAGACTCAAATTACATTTGTGGACAGACATTAATTGTTGATGGTGGACTAGGTATATCAATTCTTTAATTATGGAGGGAATCTAATGAAAAATGTTGTAATTAGCGGAACTGGATCTTATGTGCCTGAAGAAATTGTAACCAATATGGACCTGGAAAAATCAGCACCCACAAACAAGGAGTGGGTTGAAAATGTATTAGGCATTCGGGAGAGGCGACGTATTGCCAATGGTGAAGTAACTTCTGATATGGCTGCTAAAGCATCAGAAAGAGCTTTGGAGATGGCTGGTCTGAAAGCGGAAGATATTGACCTAATAATCGTGGCCACCGTAACACCTGACAGGATTGTGCCATCAGTGGCCACGGTTATTCAAAGAAAGATAAATGCCAACAAAGCCACAGCCTATGATGTGAACGCGGCATGTGCAGGTTTCATGTTTGCTTTTATAACAGCAGAACAGTTTATAAAAACTGGATATTTCAAAAATGCCCTAGTGATTGGAGCAGACGCCATGTCCACTATGCTTGATTACAAGGATAGAGGCTGTGTCTTCTTTGGTGATGGCGCAGGGGCTGTTGTCATGACGGCTTCAGAAAAGAAAAAAGGCGTTATTAGCACTTATTTTTCTTCCGATGGAGACAGCAAAGACCAAGTCACACTCTTTGCAGGCAATGCAGAGTTCCCAGTTAACTATGACCTTCTTGATCGACGTAAGAATTATGTTGTTATGCGTGGCAAGGAGGTTGGACAAGTGGCTAGAAGAGTAATCCCGCATGCCTTAGAAGAAGCGCTTAATCGTGCAGGCCTGTCTCCTAAGGAAATTGATTATCTCATTCCACACCAACCAAATATATCTCTCTTAAGAGAATGCGCTAAACAACTAGATATTGATGAGAAAAAGGTGGTTATTACTCTCGATAAATATGCCAACGCTTCAAGCGCAAACATACCTCTGGCTCTAGACCACATACATAGAAACGTTGGATTGAAGGATGGTGAAAAGCTTGCATTTGTCACAATTGGAGCAGGTTGGACTTGGGCATCTGCAGTTGTGGAATGGGGCGCATAGTATGGTCTCGAACACAGCGAAAGTAGCCATTAAGTTATGTGAAGTTTACGATGTTGATTTGATAGAAATGAATTTGCAAGAAATGTTGGATCAAATCTATGATCTCAAAGCAAATATCAATGAAAACACAAAGGTATTGATCAAACCAAATTTGGTTTCGCCACTGACACCAGATAAGGCGGCCACCACACATCCAGCTGTGGTGGAAGCTGTGGTAAGAATTTTAAAAACAAAGGGTGCCAAGAATATTTGGATTGGAGATTCAGGCATCCACGGCACAAGCAAAATTTTTGAAGTGTGTGGCATGAATGACATAGCTCAAAGGTATGATTGTCAAATATGCGATTTCGACAATGATTCCATTGACAATGTTCATAATCAAGACAATTTTATTTTAAAAAACATCCCCTTGACCCGTTTCATTAGAGACTGCGACCTCATCATCAATATGCCTAAAACAAAAATACATCATGCGGTCTTATACACGGGCGCCATAAAAAATTTATACGGAACCATAGTAGGCAAGAATAAAATGAAGCTTCATGCCAATCTGGGAACCAAGGACAATTTTGAAAATGCGCTTCTGGATTTATTCACAACAGTTGCCCCAACAATCAATATAATGGATGGCATTGTGGGCATGGAGGGCAATGGTCCAGCCAATGGAAAACCTGTTCGCTCCAATATGCTTTTAGCCAGCACCAATGGACTCGCCCTTGATATTGTCGCCATGTCTCAAATTGGCATAGGGGTTAGAGATGTGGGTTACATTGAAAAAGGTCTAAAAAGAAAAATGGCGCCACGACCTTCAGAAATTGAAATCATTGGTGACCAAGTTCCTCTTGTTTCCTATGAAAAGCCCTCTGCCTTTCTGGTTAAGTTAAACGGCTTTGTTGAACGTGTGACACCAAGTATTTATCAACACATGAAGCCGATCCCTAAATTTGACAAAAAAAATGTGTCCAGTGTGAAATATGTGAAGAAATTTGCCCTGTGGATGCCATTGCAATGGATGGGTTGCCAGTGGTAAACAAAAAGGACTGTATAAGTTGTTTCTGTTGTCAAGAAGCATGTTTCTCAGATGCCATCGTTAGAAGTGACAGTAAAAAGAAAGGGGCCGCACATGCAACTCGCTAATAGAACAGCTCTTATCACTGGAGGCAGTCGCGGTATTGGCAAGGACATTGCCCTCCATTTTGCAAGGGCGGGCGCGGATGTGGTCATCATGTATAAAAGTGATGATGACTCAGCCATTCAACTGACTAAGGAAATTGAGAATATGGGACGAAAAGCCCTCGCCCTCAAAACAGATGTGTCAAGCATTGAAGATGTACTTGAGAAAAAGCAAGTGATCGAAAATGAATTTACATGTGTGGACATACTTGTCAATAATGCAGGCATCCTCCGAGATCATCTTTTTACCAAGATGGAAGACAAACACTGGCATCAGGTTATAGACATTAATCTGACGGGTGTCTATAACTGTACAAGAACATTTCTTGACATGATCTATAAAAGTGATTACGGCAGCATTATCAATATTGCTTCCATTGCAGGCATACATGGAAATGTTGGACAAACAAATTACAGTGCTTCAAAGGCCGGTATTATTGGTTTCACAAAGGCACTCTGTAAAGAAGCCGCCCTTCATGGTGTTCGTGTCAACTGCATAGCACCTGGATTTATAAAAACAGGTATTTGGGATGATATTCCTTCAAAAGTCTATGAGACGGCCCTCAAAAAAATTGCACTCAGGAAAATAGGTGTGCCTGAGGATGTTTCTAAGACAGCTTTATTCTTGGCATCGGATTTATCAAATTATATGACTGGCCAAGTCATTGAAGTGGATGGCGGCATAGGTCTTTCAGTTATTTAGGAGGTTACATGATTATTGATCATATAGGTATTGCCTGTTCTGATGCATCTAAGTTTCTTGAGACATTTGCTGACACGTTAAAGGGCAATAAACACACATCGCAAATTTATTCGGACATGGGCCTTTCATCCACATTGATTGATTTTAACTCAACCAAGTTGGAACTGATGGAACCTATTTCAAATTCCAATATCCTGAAAGGGTTCATAGACAAGCGTGGAGATGGTCTGCATCATATCTCGTTTAAAGTAGAAAACTTACAAACATTCTATGACAAGTTGAATCCTTCTGGAGATGTCTTTCTACATGAAATTAAATGTCTTGAGAAGGAAGACACAATACAAAGATACACATTTTTTAACTTGAAGTTTTCTAAAGGCATCTTGATTGAACTATTTGATGAGATTCCAAAGAAAAAAGGGGGGCCATATGAATAGTCTCAGCGTTGCAGTTGTGGGCACAGGCTTAATGGGCAAAGGGATAGGACATACATTTGCAGCGCATAACTGCAAGGTATATATGTACGGAAGATCACCAAATCACCAAGATAAAATGTATGAATATCTTGACCATGAAGTTGAAAAAAACAGGCTTTCAATAAAAGAACGGCAAGAGATCCTAGACAACATGGAGTTTATGTATATTCCAGAGGATTATCCAGCACTTTGTAAGGTGGATGTGATCATTGAGACCGTAAAAGAAGATAAAACTCTAAAACTTAAGGTGCTTAAAGAGCTGGAATCGCATGCATCCTCCACATGTATCCTTGCAAGCAATACATCGACATATTCCATTACAGAACTTGGTTCTGTTCTCGATAAGCCAGAGCGGTTTTTGGGTTTACACTTTATTTCCCCAGTCCCCCTTATAGACTTGGTTGAAATTATAAGGGGCTACCAAACGACGGATGATTTTGTTGAGAAGGGATCTAAAATAGTTGAAAACATATGCAAGAAGTCATTTGTAGTGAGTGATTCACCAGGCTTTATTATCAATAGGCTCCTTGTTCCATTTCTTAACGAAGCCTCAATCATGATGAGCGAAGGCATTGTCGAGTCACCTGAGGTTCTTGATGAAATTATGAAACGAGCTATGAATTTGAAAAAAGGTCCACTGGAGCTGGCTGACCTTATTGGCCTTGATTCCATTTTCTACAGTATGGAGAGCTTATACTACAACTTCTCTGACTCTAAGTATAGACCCAGTGTTTATCTAAAGAATATGGTGAATGCTGGTCACCTGGGCAGAAAATCAGGCAGAGGATTCTACAACTACGAATAGGAGGCATTATGAAGTACTCATCAATAGGTATTCAAGGCATAGGCTACAATTTGCCCGAAAGAGTGGTTACAAATAAGGATATTGAAAATTACATAGGACTGGAAGAAGAACAAGTCGAGTTTTATACAGGCATTACAGAAAGGCGTTGGGCGGATGACACAGAAGCTTTTTCAGATTTTGCTATTAAAGCGGCAAAAGAGGCCATTGAAGACTCAGGTGTGCTTGCAGAAGAAATTCAACTGCTTGTGGTGGCAACTGGATCAGGCGATTTTTACAGCCCTGCACCTGGAGCCCTCATTCAACATGAACTGGGACTGAAAAATGCAATGGTTCTCAATATGAACCAGGCTTGTGCAGCGCCAAATTATGCTTTGGCAACGGCTATGCGTTTTATAATGTGTGGCACTTATGACAAGGCCCTTGTTGTTACAGGAGACTGTACATCAAGGATGCTCGATTCAAAAGAGAACCTATTCATGGGCTTTATTGGGGATGGAGCCAGTGCAGTTGTTCTTGGCAAGCTCAAGGAAGGCAAGACTGGTATACTATCTGAACACTTTGATTCAGATGGCAAGTTCTTTTACGGTTCTGGACTTTTTAACAGAGGGTCCCGTATACCAAGAGAAGAAAATGGTGAGGGTAAGGATTTTTTCGTTACCCAAGGAGAGATTGTGGGCATTCTACTGCCAAAGGTGATCACCTGGTTTAAGGAATCCTTGTATGCCTGTCTTGAAAAGGCGGATATGACTCTAGAAGAAGTGGATTTCTTCTCACCGCATCCAGCGGCCTTATCGCAGATGGAAGCACAGATGGATGCCATCGGTGTGGGGTTAGAAAAAACCCATGTGGTGACAGACATGTATGGTCATAGCGGAGCTGGTTCAGCGTTTATTATTTTAAAGGAAGCTGTCAAAGCCAATAAATTAAAGCCAGGAGATCATATTTTCCAATTTGGCAATGCAGCAGGTTTTCAGTGGGCGGGCATGTTAATGAGATGGTGCGACAAGGAAGATTTTCTATAGGAGGACTTAAAGTGGAAAAGAACAAGACCTATACAAACGGTGAGCGTCTATGGCATGTCATAGATTCTATGGTGGAAATGCTTAACGAGGAGTCTGTGCGCAAAGAATACATAAATCCCAACACCTCTTTAAGTGTTGGATACACTATGGCTGATATTGCCTTTGACCATACCATAGAACTAAAGGATGGATTTATAAGTATTAAAGAAGGCTTACAGGATGAAAATCAGGTTGTTATAGACATTAGCAGTCAAGATTTTCATGATCTCAATATGGGAAAACTAAACCCGACCCTGGCCCTTGTGCAAAAGCGGATCAAGTTTTTAAAAGGGGACATAAAACAGGTCATACTGGCTGGCAATATGCCAACAATGGTTTATTACAAAGAAGCTTATAACAAAATGGAGGAAGCATAATGATTAGTAATATTTCAAGTAAAGCAAGCTATGGTGTTGGGATCAGAGGCATGGGAAAGTACTTGCCTGAACGTGTGGTTACGAATCATGAACTGGCTGAAAAAATAGATACAACAGATGAATGGATTAAAAAAAGAATAGGCGTCCATGAAAGACGAATTGCTGATGATAGCGAAAATCTTTCATGTATGGCTACAAAAGCTGGACGTATGGCCATAGAAAATTCAGGTTTAAAACCAGAAGATATAGATTTGATAATACTTGCTCGGGTTGATCCTGATCATATTGACCCATCAACATCTTTTAAAGTTCAGCACGACCTTGGATGTATAAATGCCGGTGCTTTCGATGCGGTCATTGGTGGTTGTCCTGGAAGTGTTTACGCCTTGTCCATCGGCGCCAACTTTGTAGCAAGTGGAAGTTGTGAAAATGTCCTTGTAATAGGTGGAGACATAATCAGCCGTAACTTGATCAACTGGGAAGACAGAGCCACTTGCTGCTTCTTTGGAGATGGCACTGGAGCTGCTGTCTTAAGTCGACTTCCAAAAGGCAAGGGCATACAGTCCTTCCTCATGAAGGTGGATGGTTCTAGATATGATGCATGCATTATTCCAGCTGGTGGCCTTGATATGCCAATTCGAAACAACAATGTGGATGATGTTAAAAAACGTTACCTGAATATGGACAATAAAGGGGTCTGGGATTTTGCGACCACAGTTCTTCCACAAAGTCTTGAAGAAGTTGCAGATGCTTCAGGTATTGATGTCAAAGATATTGATTTTGTCATTCCCCACCAGGCAAATATTAATATTATTCGCACCTCCCTTGAAAAAGTGGGTCTTGATATGACTAAAACCCATACCACCATAGAAAAGTATGGCAATACGGGTGGTGCATCTACCCTGATCACACTGACAGAAGCCATTGAAGAAAACAAGATTAAAAAAGGGGACAAGGTGGCCATGGTTTCATTTGGAGCTGGTTTGGCTTGGTCAGGCATGCTGATGGAATGGTACGACAAAGCAGACTTTATTTAAGGAGGCCAAAGTGGGGAAATACTCAGGGATTGGAATATCAGGCACGGCGTCATATGCACCTAAAAAGCAAATCATGACCCGTTCTGTTATGGATCAATATGGTTTTACAGAAGATTATATAAGTAATATAGGTATCGATAAGATACATGTGTCAGGTGATAGGGAATACCCAACAGACATGGCTATTTATGCAGCTAAGGATGCAATTGCTGATGCAGGCATTGATCCAGCTGACATAGATGTTGTCATATACTCATACGGTGGTTTTCCGGAGTATTTTATGTGGGCTGAATATGCGCGGGTCCAACATGAGATTGGAGCCGTGAATGCGGTCTCGCTTAGATATGACCAGGCCTGCAATGCACAGATTATAGCCCTTGAATATGCAGTTTCTAAAATAAAAGCCGATGACCATATCAACAATATACTCATTGTTTCAGCAGATATGTTTCAAGAGCCTATTGTTGACAGGTGGAAGGCTGCAGATGCATGCATATGGGGGGACGGCGCCAGCGCAGCCGTTGTCAGCCGTGGTGTCACAGACCATGAAATCCTTGAAGTTGTCAACTTAACCGACGGCGAACTGAACCATTTATGGAGAATACCAGTCGGTGGAACGGTTAAGCCACTTAAACCAGAGCATATCGATGAGGGTCTGTTTCGTATAGACCTGAATCGATTTGCTATGGAATATTTGAAAGATGATGAAGAACGGGCAAGGGTATCCAGTCGAATTGTAAGAACCAATATTGAAACATTTGACCGTCTCATGCAGAAAATAGGTAGGGAAAAGGAAGATGTTAATAAAATAGTCACTTACAACGTGGGAAAGTATATCATAGAAAACATTAGTAAAAGTCTAGGCTGTGACCTTGCAGATACATCTTGGATGTATGGCAGTCAGCATGGACATATGGGTCCGGCAGATATTTTTTTCAACTTTGATCAAATGCGTAAAAACAGAAAATTTGATTCAGGGGACCTGGTGGTTTTATTTAGTGCAGGCACAGGCTTTTCTACAGCCAGTGCGGCCATTCAATTTAAATAAGGGGGACTAGATGGACGCTGTAAGTATTGTATCAACTGGTCGATATGTGCCTGAAAATGTGATTTACACCAAGGATGTTATAGAGTCAGAAAAAATACCCATGAAAACCGTTAGAGAATTGGCCATTGATAAGGTTCATGTGGCGACAGGTGAAGAAGCCACAGACATGGCTATTAAGGCATCGAATATAGCCATAGAAAAGGCTGGTATTGATCCTGAAAAAATTGATGTGGTTGTCTACTCCAATACAATGCCAGATTATTTAAGGTGGTCGGATGCTGCCCGTGTTGCCCATGAAATAGGAGCGGTAAACGCCTACGCCTTTCGAATAGAACAATTTTGCTGTGGGGGCATGGCAGGGCTGGATTTTGCATATAGTAAACTAAAGGCTGATCCGGATACAGAAACCATCCTTGTTGTTTGTGCGGATAAATTTTCAAAACCTCTGATTAACAGGTGGACTTCTGCTTCGGCCAATTATTACGGTGATGGTGCCAGCGCTTGTTTGGTCAAGCGCTCACAAAATGGATTTGAAATTAAGGGCACCCACGCCAAGACAGATGGGTCCTTTAATCACCTGTGGAAAATGCCTGTTGGAGGCCTAAAAGTTCCTGTCACGGCTGACCATGTTAGAAAAAAACTATTTTGCTCAGATAGCCGTGCGTCTGCGGCTGAGTATCTTAGTGATGATACGAAAAGAGATGAGCTTTTCACCATGCTTGGCAAGAACAACAAACTTGTTATGACAGAACTGCTTGACAGACTCAAGGTGGAACAGAAGGCGCTTAGTCATATGGTTCTTTATAATATAGGACGTGACATCATGACCAAAATCATCGACATTATTGGTATGGACTATGATCAAACATCTATGCATATCGCAAAAGACTATGGACATATGGGTCCGACTGATATTGTGTTCAATCTTGACTTGATGCTTGAGAACAATCAGTTTAAAAACGGGGATAAAATAATCTTATTCAGTGCAGGGGCTGGTTTTTCCTGGTCCAGTGCACTTCTTGAATATAAGGGGGCTTAAATATTGAATCAGACAACCTGTGGTATAGTTGGCTATGGCCTGTACATTCCAGAAGGTCGAATGTCAGCCCATGAGCTATCAAAGGTTTCTGGACTGACTGAAGACGTTATTATAGAAAAAATTGGTATTAGAGAAAAAGTGCTTGGGGGAAAAGATGACCACTGCGTGGCCATGGCCATAAAATCAGCAAAAAAGTGTTTAGAGCAAACTGGATTTGATCCTATGGATATAGATCTCATTATATTCAACGGGGAAGAATACAAGGAATACATATGCTGGACGGCGGCCATTAAGGTTCAAAAAGAAATTGGAGCCCTGAATGCATGGGGTTTTGACATATCATACAGATGTTCTTCTACGGTCTTGGGCATAAAGGTGGCCAAGGACATGATGGCATCTAATAATGATATTAAAAATGTGCTTATATGCGGAGCCAATACCATAGGCTACTTGGTTGATCCTACAGATCCCAACTCAACATTTATGTTGCCCCTAACAGTTGGGGCTTGTTCGGTACTCTTGCAAAAGGGACATAATAAAAATCAAGTTCTTGAAACGTTTATTAAAACAGAACCTGTCTTTGCAGACGATGTTGTGGCCAGTCATAATGGAACAAATGACCCGAGGCACCCTAAGAAAAATGGATCTGAAAATCTTTGGACTCTCAAAATGCCAGATTACCAGACGTTTAAAGATAATTTAAAGCTTAAGACAGTGCCAGCCTTTTTAGATGTGGCCAGTCGGGCTATGAAGTCCAGTGGTGTTCAATCAAAAGATATAGACTATGTGTCTATGGTTCATATAAAGCGGTCAGCACATAACTATATACTTAGTGAACTGGGCTTTTCTCAAGACCAATCCATATATTTAGACGAGTATGGGCATGTGGGTCACGTTGATAATATCCTGTCTCTGGATTTAGCCTTGAAGGCAGGAAAAATCAAGAACGGAAGCTGTGTCATGATGCTGACAGGTGGACTTGGTTACAGTTTTGCCAGTTTAATAATTAAATGGGGATAATAAAGGGCGTTCAGTATGCTAGTTAAAATAGCGTACTGAACGTTTTTTATTGAAAATATAAGTCTTGATATAAACTCATAAGCTTCATTAATAAACCTCATTATAAGCCACGTTATACAGCAAAGTATTAAAATTATAAACCTTGATCGTTGAAAATGAAGTTGCAATAAATGCTGTAATAAATAAGGTGTTTGATGCATGGCTTCTGATCTTCTTATGGTCTGCAGATTGGGCATGAAATGACTAGGTTTAATGGTGTAGACAATGTATAATTAAAAGAAGGGAGGGCAGTTATGAAAAGAATTGATGAAAGAGACACAATGTTTGCTAGGATGAATCTTCAGGTGGGGTCTGAAGAGTATTTGGATTACTACAATGAGCATCCACAAAGAAAGCAAAGAGATGACCATATCAGGACCCTGCCGAATATATGCGGTGAAGGGACAATGACTTATAATCCTGTCCATTCTAGGTTTGCAGATGCTGTTTTTAGAATGTTGGGGGACATTAACCCGCTTTCTGAGGGCAAAGAGCAAGCTGAGAAGGTCAAAGTGACGCCAAAAGAAATGACTGAAACCATAAAGAAATATGCCAAGTACTATGGAGCGGTTGATGTCGGTATCACAAAAATGAAGCCGGAGTATTACTATACTCTACGCGGACGCAAAACTGAAAACTATAAAGAGCCAGTCGAGGCCAAAGACCACTATGCCATAGTCTTTGCTGTTGAAATGGATCAAGAGATGATCAACAGAGCCCCTCAACTGGAGGAAGTCATAGCGGTTGTTAAAGGGTATATGGATGCGGGTATGATAGGGATGGTTCTCTCTTATATGATAAGAGAACTGGGCTATGAAGCAAGAAACCACATGGATGGCAACTATCTTCTGATTGCACCGCTTGTGGCCCAAGCGGCAGGTCTTGGACAAATTGGCCGAATGGGACTTCTTACATCAAAAGAATACGGGCCAAGGGTTAGACTTGGGGTTGTGACAACGGAAATGGAACTTATTGAAGACGATCCAGAGGACTTCAATTTTGCACAGTTTTGCGAAATTTGTGGAATTTGTTCACGAACTTGTCCTGGTCAAGCCATTCCGAAAGAAAAAAGAAGCATCATTGATGGAGATCTGCGCTGGAAAATCAGTCAGGAAAACTGTTATGAACGCTGGAGATCTTTGGGAACTGACTGTGGCGTTTGTCTTTCGGCTTGTCCCTTTAGCCAAGACTTGAAACTTACAGATATTAAGGATATGGATAGCGAAGAAATGAAAGCCTATTTGAATCAACACAGAGACAAGTATGGCATTCGTAGATACGTCAAAGATCCTCTTGACATTGTGAAAACTGATACATAATTACCAATATGTGATAATTATCAGATAGTTTACAATTTGATATCTTATGGACTAATCGTGATTTTTTTATGGAATATGTTGGTTAATCATGCTACAATTAGTGAGAATAAAGGAGGAGTTAACATGAAACGCAAAATAGTATCTTTGCTTATGAGTCTTGCATTGGTCGTATCTGTAGTCGGTTGTGCACCGAAGCAGACAGCACGCGAGATGTTGGAAGAATCAGTGGCAAAATCAATGGAAATCACATCAGCTGAACAGGATATTAAAATCCACTTCGGTGTTGATTTAGGTGAGAACCCAGATCCAATGATGGAAATGTTTGCATCTATGCTTAAAGATGTGAACGTGGTAATGAATGCTAAGTCGATTATGACAGAAAAGCCTCAAATTGAAATGACGGCTTCTGCAGAACTTAGTGGCATGACATATAATGCTGAGATTTATATGAATGAAGAACAAATGGCTATGAAGATTCCTATGATGGAACCTTACATTGTTCAAGATCTTGTGACAGCAGAAGGTGAATCAGCTGTTATGACACAAGAACAAGCTCAGGAAATCAGTAAGAAGGTTTATGATATTATTCTAGCCAAAGTCACTGATGAAGAACTGGTTCTTGAAGAAGGCGCTACTGTTATGGTAAACGGTGAAGAAGTTAAGGTTAATCAAATCAAACTTTCACTTGATGATGCACGCACAAAGGAAATCTTCAATGAAGCTTTCACTGCTGTTATGAACGATCCAGGTTTCAGAGAAATCATGATCGCATCGCAAAAGAATCAAAATGCCATGATGGGCATTGAACTTACAGATGAAGAAATCAGCGCTCAAATGGATGATATGATGTCAGAGTTTGAAGAAGGCTGGGCAGAAGCGGTTACATACTTCACAATGGATCGTTTTGATATGACATTTGGTCTTGATGATTCCAATCAAATGGTATCATCCGTTATGGCAATGGATATGACGGTAACAGATCCAGATACAGAAACGACTGTAAAAGTGAATTTTGAAATGGACTCAACAGCATACAACATTAATGCGATTGATTCTATTTCATTCCCTGAGTTAACAGAAGAGAACAGTGTAACAGCTGACGAACTGGGTACAATGGGATACTAATCAAGTTCTCCAATAGCCCCTGAATACCATACCGGTGCCAGTCGAACACCGGGTCAGGCTATATGAGTTAAAGCGAATGAAAAAAGAGATCTCCAGTGAGGAGGTCTCTTTTTTCGTGTGTTTTTATCAAGCCAAGAATGATGCGATGCAAGGAATTTATTAACTCATGGAAATAAAAAGAAGGATAAAAGTGTGTATTTTACAAGTGTGTTACATGTATGAATTGATTTGAGTATAATATTCAATCGTCAGAAAATTTCCACATAGAGCGTATGGAAGTTATACCAGACCTTTGGGTGAACAATTGTAGGTTTTTGTAGGAATATGTAGAAAGCTGTGGTGCAAGATCTAAAATTTAAAATGTCTTAACATATTAGGGGGTTGAGACGAAATGCAATTATCTATTGTTCTCATATGAAAGGGAGGGTTATATGAAAAAAATGAGTTTAACGACGAAAATCCTAGTGGCTTTGGTTCTAGGTGCTATCGTCGGCATTGTTCTATTCCCAATGAATGATGTGCCATTTGTAAAGAACGTCGTAATCGATTTCTTCTTTGTTCTAGTGGGTAAGGTATTCCTTAACTCAATTAAGATGATGGTTGTGCCTCTAGTGTTTGTATCACTAGTTGTTGGTGCGGCGATGATCGGCGATGTTAGAAAACTTGGTCGTATTGGTTCAAAAACGATTGGTTTCTATCTAATGACAACTGCGATCGCAATTACAATTGCCATCACACTTGCTAACTTAACAAATCCAGGTCTTGTTGGTGGAATCTCTATGGAAGGTGCAGAATTTGCGGCGAAAGAATCTCCAGCCCTTGTTTCTGTACTGTACGATATGGTGCCAACAAATCCAATTTCTTCACTCGCAAACGGTAAAATGCTTCAAATTATAGTGTTTGCACTCTTTGTAGGTACAGCACTTACAATCCAAGGTGACAAGGCAAAATCAGTTTTCACATTCTTTGAGCAACTGAATGATGTGAACCTAAAAATAGTTGAACTTGTTATGAAAGTGGCGCCAATTGGTGTATTCTGTCTGATCGCTAAGACTTTTGCCACTCTAGGTTGGGGTATGTTCGCACCACTTGCTGTATACATGCTTACAGTACTGGGTGCCCTACTGCTTCACGCTGTTGTGACCTATCAAGGTCTGCTTGCGGCGATTACAAAACTGAGCCCAATTCAGTTCTTTAGAAACTTTTCACCAGCTATGGCTGTTGCCTTTTCAACAGCGTCTTCATCTTCAACGCTTCCAATCACAATTGAAACAACAGTTAAGCGTTGTGGTGTTGAAGAAGATATTGCTTCATTCTGTCTACCGCTTGGTGCGACAATCAATATGGATGGTACAGCAATCATGCAAGGTGTTGCGACAGTCTTTATTGCACAGCTCTTTGGTGTTGACTTAACAATCAACCAGTACATGATGGTTATTGTGACGGCAACTCTAGCTTCTGTAGGTACTGCAGGCGTTCCAGGTGTTGGTCTGATCATGCTTTCTATGGTGCTCCAGCAAGTTGGTCTGCCAGTTGAAGGTATTGCTATCATCATGGGTGTTGACCGTATTCTAGATATGAGCCGTACAGCTGTAAACATCACAGGTGATGCAGTATGTACTATGCTTATAGCTCAAGGCGAAGGCGATCTTGATAAGGATATATTCAACGCTAAAAAAGATGCTGCATTCGAAGCAGCTCAAAACAAGGACGCTGCTTAATCATAGCAAAGTCGTAAAATTTTAATCAAAATCCGTTCTATAGTGGGATATTCTCCTATAGAACGGATTTTTTACTTTGGGCACACATAGACAAACATACATAAGGCAGGTATATTCTGGTATAATATCTGGGGAAATCAATTCAGTTTAAATGTGGAGAAAGATAATGAGTGAATTAATAAGACCAAGATTTGAAGCCTATATATCTTTAGATATATCACAGCCCTTAACAGAGATCATTTACGATATACGAGAAAGTTTGGGAGATCGAAAAATGGCTGTAATGCCAGTGGATTTGCCTCTCTTTGGACATTTTGATAACAACATGATTCTTATGAGGCATTTTGATGAGGTTGATGCACTTATAAAAGACGTGCTTGGGGTTTTAAAAAAGCGGTCAACAGACTTAGATATATTGAAATTGAAGGTGGATCAGTTTAGAAGGTTATCAAATGACTTAGTGATTCTAGACATCTATAGGAATCCGTGGATTGACCACTTTATGCAAATCCTCGTTGAAGAGGCTGACCGTAATGGTCTGGAATACATTAGATCGCTGAAGAGTGTTAAGCATTACGCTCAAGGAAATGGTCCTATATCAAAAACCCTCCCTGTATATGTTTGCTGTGACCCAGTCACTTTATGGCACGAAGGTCAAACTGACAACCTTATAGAAAGACTAAACAGTCGTGTTGAAAAAATTGAACCCCTAGAGATAAAAAATCTGACTTTTTATCATAAAGAAGCGGTTCCCTTAACACGTATACAGTCCTGGGAAATCCTTTAATTTCAGATCATCAGACCAAAATACAAAAAGAGCCCTGTTAAAGGGCTCTTTGAAGGTGCAGTCATAAAGAAAACTTTATTGACCAGACCTTTGAAGTTTTGCAGTGTGCGCTTAAAGTTGCGATTCCAGTGCAAGACGGAGCTGGTCAGGACAGGATGTGGCCTTTGCACCGCACTGAATGTTCTTAAGGGCATCAATAACCTTTTCGACAGGCATACCTTCAACGAGTTTTGCAATGCCTTGTAGGGAGCCAGGACAGCCCCTATCGAATTTTACATTTTGAACAATGCCATTATCTATTTTGTAGTGAATTTGCTTCGCACAAACCCCAGATGGTGTAAAAGTTTGCATAATAACCTCCAGTTATTTTCTTAAAAAGTGAGAACACTTACAAAATCGAATGCTTCATACATTTATACGATCCATATCCTACAAAATGAAATAGGATAAGGTGATTCGTGTGCTAAGTTGTAAGTGACTTGGTAAACAATCAAATGCTATTTTACTATGGAATATATGAATGTTCAATAATTATAGAGAATAATGAATATAATGTCACAGACATATTAAATTCCTCGATGGGCATCTTAAGATCTTTTTAAGAAATATTAAGACTGTCAAAAGATTGATGGATTATACTATGACCAGCGGACAAGAATTTTACAAATAGTGTGCAGCCTACATATATAAAACTTAAAAGTGGGTTTGAGAGCATGTTCGTTAGTATGTATGGAAGACACAAACTGAGGTGAAGAAATGAATGAACATATATTGGTTGTCGACGATGATCAGGAAATCAGAAAACTTATTCAAATTTATCTAGAAAATGACGGCTATATATGTCACATGGCCAAGGATGGAGCTCAGGCCTTAGAGCTTATAAAATCTCAGCCCATAGAGTTGATGGTCCTTGATGTGATGATGCCTAAAATAGATGGTCTAACGGTCTGCCAAGAGGTTAGAAAAGAAAAAAACATTCCAATCATTATGGTTTCGGCCAAAACCCAAGATACAGATAAAATATATGGCCTTACATCTGGGGCTGATGACTACATGACAAAACCATTTAGTCCCCTTGAGCTTCTTGCCAGAATAAAATCTCAACTTCGCAGGTTTAAAGTTCTAAACAATACTGAGGGCATGAATGCCTCACAAACAGAAATTGCTATTGATGGTCTTTATATCAATACGGCCACCCATGAAGTCAAGGTCAACGGAAAAGCTGTCAAACTCACGCCACGAGAGTTTGATATTTTACTCCTGCTTGCAAAAAACAAGGGTGTGGTCTTTAGCACTGATAAAATATATGAAACCGTCTGGGAAGAAGATCCTTTCGAAACAAGAAACACTGTGATGGTTCATATAAGAAAAATTAGAGAAAAAATTGAAGCCAATCCACGCAGTCCTGAATATGTAAAAACTGTATGGGGGGTTGGCTATAAAATATGAATTCTGTTGAAAGAAAGCAAAAGAAACTGGAAAAAGCAAAGAAAAGAGCCAAGATTAAAGCAGCCAAGAAAGCGGCTAACCGCAGAAGGTGGAAAAGAAGGTTCGGTCGAATGGGATCATTCATTGGCCGTCTTTTTTCAGGTGTGAATAATCTGATTGACAGACTGGGAATAAGGAGTAAAATACAGGCCAGTATTTTGGCGCAAATACTACTTAATTTCTTTATTGCTCTTACGGTCGGCGTCATGGTTACAGTGATTAGCTTACGTCTGTCTGTTGAAATACGTGAAGATGTGGAGACGACATATGATAGGGGATACGATGAAATATTTCGCCAGAGCGAAAGACTGTTTGAAGATGTGATGGAAGCGGAGAGCATCGATGATTTTTTTGGAATTATGGAAGAATCAAATTTCTTTAGCAGCTTTATGTCTGAACCAGAGATATACATCACAGATACGACAGGGAATGTTCTTTTCAAAAACGACAAGGCAACAGCTGAAAAACTCAATATAATTGATGTTGCTGAAAAGGCTGGTGACGTAAACCTACACGATAGCTACAGCAGTCGTGAACCCCAAGAAGTCTTTCGGGTGTTTAAAATTGATGGACAGAATGGCCCTGAAAAACTTATGATTTATATTTCCTCGCCAAGGGAATATACAATTTACACTTCTGAAATTGTAGGCAATGGGGGCATCTTCCCCTATATTAACGGTCTTGTGGCCTTTATATTTACCTTCATTCTACTTTCGCGCAAAAAGCTTAAAATGGTTACGGAAATATCGGATGCCATGCTTTTTATAGCTGATGGGGATTTAGATTATGAAGTGGAAGAAGATGGATCAGATGAGGTGGCCCTCTTAGCAGAAAATATTAATTTTATGCGCCGGGCTTTGAAACAGGAAAAGGAAGAACAACTCAGAATCGAAAAAACCAAAAGTGAGCTCATCACAAATGTGTCTCATGATTTAAGAACACCCTTGACATCTATTATGGGCTATTTGGGGCTTATAAGAACAGAACAATTTAAAACACACGAGGACATGCTTGAGTATGCTGAGATTGCCTATGCAAAATCTGAAAAACTGAAAATACTCATTGATGACCTCTTTGAATACACAAAGTATGCCAACACAGATATAGAACTTCATTTATCTATGATTTCGATGAATCAATTGGTCCAGCAGATTATTTCAGAGTATACACCTGTTCTTGAAGACGAAAACCTGGATATAGACCTTCATTTGCCGGAAGAAGACATATTCGTAGAAGTTGATCCTAAAAGAATTGTGAGGGTGTGTGAAAATCTTCTCATGAACGCCGTTAAGTATGCTTATAAACCAAGTAGCATCGATATACGTTTAATTGCTGATAAGGATGAAAAAGAAGGGTTTTGCTTGATTTTCGAAAACGACTGTGACATTATGGATGATCGTGATTTGGATAATCTTTTCGAAAGACTTTACAAGGCCGATAAGTCCCGCTCTGAAAATGGAAGCGGGCTAGGTCTAGCCATAACAAAGGGCATTGTGGATGCTCATGGTGGTGAGGTCTTTGCAAAACAAGACGGGCATAGAGTAAAAATAGGCTTCAAAATATAAGCATTGCATTATAAACATATTCATTCAAAAGGTTAAAATTTAGAAACAATGTCCTCTATGTAAACGGTTTGTAATCCCTAAAATTAGTAAAAATGATAGACTCAGTATGAGCCGAAAGGAGGCATACATTATGAAAAAACTGATAATTATCCTTGCGCTGACCCTAGTGGTGGCTGCAGGATGTACAAATCAAGAGACAACACAGGAAAATAGCCTGATCGACTCTAATGCAACTGAGACGGGATCGGAAGTAGAGAACACAGATGATACCAGTGCATCAGAAGAGTCTAGTGACGAGGCTGACTTGACTGAAGACAATTCAGATGAGAAGGATGTGGACGAAGAAGCGGCTATTATTCCTCAAAATGAACTGGACAATGCACTGAGCAAGAAGAATTCCATCGACATTAAGGCCACTGAAGCGGAAGTGGAAACAATTACACTTGAACCAGAAAGTGAAAGTTGGGAACCGCGTGTGCTTAAACAGTACCTAGACAATGATGAAATCCTTAAAATGACAGTGACTGAACCAACGGACGCTGGGAAAATGACGGGTTTAACAACATACTACTATGACCAGGGTGAACTCTTCTTTGTCGAATCATCATTTGCCAACTATACATTTAAGGGCGGAAAGCTTGTTGTATGGGCTGACGAAAATTACACTATTCTTAACATGTCTGATGAAGACCTGAAAAGAAGACAAGAAGTTCTGGTAGATTATTTAGTCAATTACCTGGAAATGTTCGATATTGACGAAAAGTAAAATGTCTTTTCATTTCGTCATATAATCTATATATGAATAGAAAAACTCAATAATTAATAATGAAAATTACTAAGGGGCTGTCATTGTGACAGCCTTTTTGATTTTTTGAGGTGGCATGAGAGCTTGGTAGGTTTCAGTCCTTATAACCACGGTCAAACATTCCTTTTGATTACCTTGACGCATGGAATACAAGTTGGTATCATTGTATGTGCAAACGGTTGCGCAAATAGTATGAATATGGAGTCGAATATGAATATACAAGCTTTTTACCATCAACCAAAGAGTAATTATAATTTTGCACTTGATGAAAATACCATCGTAATTCGTTTCAGAGCCGGTAAGGGTGATGTGAAGAACATTAGACTTATCTATGGGGACAAATACGCCGTAGGCGGTGATCCAAATGCCGCTGGTGGTGTTGATGAAAACTGGATTAGTGAACACCATTGTGCTGATATGGACCTTGAGCGTTCTGACGAGTTTTACGACTATTATATATACAAAGTTAAGGCAGACAGCATTAATTTTAGACTTTCTTATGTTTTTATTATCGAGGGTTATTCAGAAGAAGGTGAAAATACCCTATATTATACGGAGTGGGGCCCTCAACATGACCTGGATCCAAAGGAGCTCCACCTGCATTACTTTAACTTTCCCTACCTGAATGAAGTGGACATACATAAAATACCTGAGTGGGTTAAAGATGCAGTCTTTTATCAAATTTTCCCTGAGCGTTTTCACAATGGAAACAGGTCGAATGATCCAGAAAATATTGAGTGTTGGAACACAGGCATTCCTGCGAGAGAAAACTTTTTTGGCGGTGATTTGGAAGGCATAATTGAAAAGGTAGACCACTTAAGTGAATTGGGTGTCAATGCCATTTATATGACCCCTGTTTTCAAATCTACGACCAACCATAAATATGACACAACAGATTACTTCGAAATTGACCCGCATTTTGGGGACAAGGAGACACTTAAGAAGCTGGTGGACATATGCCATGAAAAGAAGATAAAAGTCGTTCTTGACGCCGTATTTAACCACTGTGGCTATATGTTTGACAAGTTTCAGGATGTGGTGGAGAAAGGAAAGGACTCTCCCTACTATGATTGGTTCTACATTAAACAATGGCCTATTGATTTTGATGAAATCACCTATCAGACTTTCGGATTTGAACCCAAAATGCCAAAACTCAACACGGCCAACCCAGAGGTTATTGATTATCTTATAAAAGTTGGGACATACTGGATTGAATATGCCGATATTGATGGCTGGAGACTGGATGTGGCCAATGAAATTGACCACGCATTTTGGCGAACATTTAGAACAGCAGTCAAGTCTATTAAGCCAGATGCTTATATTGTGGGCGAAATATGGCATAATGCACAGCCATGGCTTATTGGAGACCAGTTTGACGGCTCGATGAACTATCCTTTTACGAGAGCATGCCTACAGTATTTCGCATGGAACAAGGGGACGCCTAAAGAGTTTGCAGATATGATCAACACCAATATTGTACGCTACACGCACCAGGCCAATATTGCCATGCTCAATATTCTTGACAGTCATGACACGCCCCGTTTTTTAACTGAGTCTCAAGGCAATAAGACTGCCCTTAAAATGGCAGGCCTTTTCCAAATGACTTTTGAGGGGGCACCAAGTGTCTACTATGGAACTGAGATTGGTATGGAAGGGGCGGGAGACCCTGACTGCAGACGACCAATGCAGTGGGAGAAATCCAAGTGGGATCTGGATATGTTCGACTTCTATAAAAAGATTATCGACATACGTCATTCTGGAACTGAGTTTAGACAAGGTGATTTCCAGTTTGTCTTCCATGATCAGGTTCTGATTTACAGAAAAATCCATGAGGCATCTCAATCGATTGTCATTATGAATAGGACAGAAGAAGATCATAATATATCTATTCCTTTGACAGCCAATAGACCCGCCTATGATAAAATAAACAAGGGCAATGAGCCAGATCAAGTTTTTGACCTCCTAGGTGGAGGGGCTTATAAAGTGAATGAGGGAAAAGTCACAATGACAGTTAAGTCAAAAGCCATGCATGTATTAAAAGTCAGAGGGGAAAATGCCTAGTTTGACCTATTAAACAATTTACCTCTATCCCTTGATCCACTAGGATTTCATACTTTAACAGAGTACACTTTCGTAAATGTCTATTATCGGTTTGTGATATATTTACAAACCTATAATTTATACTCATAACAATATTGTAATGCTGTGAAAGATGGACTTGTTTATCTCGATAATAGTAATATCAACGCGTATATCCTGTTTTACCTTGACAATATCGGGGGTAAGAATTATCATATATTTATAATAGACTTAAATCGTATTTAATTGAGGTGTATTTATGAGAATAACTCAAGAAGCGGATTACGCAATGCGGATCGTTCTTGCACTAGCCCGTAGAGGTGAAGGCGTGCGCTTAGATGCAAAATCGATTGCAACAGAAGAAAATGTCCCGCAGAGATTTGCACTGAAGATACTCAGAAAGTTGACAAAAGCTGGTGTGGTTAAATCATTTAGAGGTGTTCAAGGTGGCTATGCCATTAGTCGAGCGCCAATAGATATTAATATGCACGATGTTATTGTCGCAATTGATGGACCAGTTTATATTAATCGTTGTCTTGAGACACCCGAGTCATGCAATTTGAATAGAACTGAGCACTGCGCTATTCATCATGAGTTAGGAAGAATTCAATCTATGATTAATGACGAAATGGTTAAGGTAGACTTTGAAATGCTTCTAAAGTCGAGTGATAGCTTGACTCAGATCCTGCAAAAGTAATACTTATTCTAGCATCGGTAGCAACAACCGGTGCTTTTGTTTTTTTAGTATTCATTTAGATTTCGTAATGATAATAAGTCTAAAGTCTTAGCTTTTAGGCTTGTTATAGTCATTCGGGCGTGTTTGTTTTTTTCGGGGGAATAGGATTTAATAGTATTTGAGAGGACGTGACACTATGCAAATGAGGAAGTTTGGTAAAACAGGCGAGTCTGTATCATTACTAGGGTTTGGATGTATGCGTTTGCCAATTATTGGCGAGGATACAAAAAACATCGATCAAGACAAGGCTGTTCAGCTCATTCGTAGCAGCATAGATTCCGGAGTAACATATATTGATACAGCGTGGGGCTACCATGGAGAAATGAGTGAACCGCTGGTTGCCAAGGCTTTAAAAGACGGATACCGCGAAAAAGTTCATTTAGCGACAAAACTGCCAAGTTGGCTTATCGAAAAAGAAGAAGATATGGACGACTATTTGAATAAGCAGCTTGAAAAGCTTGAAACAGATTACATAGATTTTTATCTGGTACATACTTTAAATGACAAATACTGGACCAATTTAACGAACTTGGGGCTATTTAAATTCTTAGATAAAATAAAGGCAGACGGTCGTGTCAAGCATATTGGCTTTTCCTTTCATGACAAGTTGCCACTTTTTAAAGAAATTGTGGACGCCTATGACTGGTCTTTCTGTCAAATACAGCTAAACTACATTGACACAGACTATCAAGCAGGTCTGGAGGGTCTTCACTATGCAGCTGAAAGAGATTTGGGCATTGTAATAATGGAACCTCTTCGTGGAGGCAATATCGTTAGAAATATTCCTTCTGATATTAAAGATGTCTGGGCGTCATCCAAATGGTCAGACAGAAAACCAGCAGACTGGGCCCTACGCTATGTCATGAATATGCCGGAGGTTCATGTTGTCCTAAGTGGTATGGGAAATGAAAAGGAGCTTAGGGAAAATATTGATACAGCAAAATCAGCTCTTCCAAACCAATTGTCAACAGAAGAACTAGCCACTATTGATGAAGTCTCTAGTATTTACAAAAGTCGGATTCAAGTTAACTGTACCCAGTGTGCTTATTGTATGCCTTGTTCGTTTGGGGTTGAAATCCCTAAAATATTTGGCATGTATAATAACGCGCATATTTTCAATGACCTTGCAGGCCATAAAGTGTTCTATGAGAACTTTATTCGAAAAGAAGGACATGCATCAAACTGTACCCAGTGCGGTGCTTGTGAAAAAGCCTGTCCTCAGCACATAGCTATTATTGACACAATGGAAAAGGTTGTTGAGATCTTTGAGTAAAATGTTTTTCTAAGAGATTAGAAGGGCTAATGCATTGCATAGCAATGATTTATATAGAGAAAAAGAGTATAAACAAGAGGTGATTCAATGAAGTTATTATTTGTACACTATCCTAAATGTGGTACTTGTCGAAAAGCTGCCAACTGGTTAAGCATCAATGAAATTGAAGTCGAGAAAAAACACATTGTTGAGGATGCACCTACATACGAAGAGCTGCAAGAGTGGTATGAAAGATCTGGTTACCCCATCAAGAAATTCTTTAATACGAGTGGTCGACTGTATAGAGAGATGGGTTTAAAAGACAGAATCAAGGAATCTACAGATGAAGAACTTTTACAACTCTTGGCATCTGATGGCATGCTTGTTAAAAGACCGATCCTGGTCTCTGATGATTTCATTCTGGTTGGATTCAAAGAATCGGAATGGCATGACACCTTAAATGGATAATCATATCTCATAAAAAAAATAAATCCGCTTTAGTGCCGTACAGTTGGACGGGACTAAAGCGGATTTTTATTGTAGATAAATCATGTAAGAATTATGCTATTTTGAAATTCTTAATTTTCACATCTGATCTCGTGTACAAGTCTATAAAATCCATGTTATCAAGACGAATCAGAGGTCTTTCAGGAGCAAACTTATTAATATATACAATTTCACCGGAGAGACCATTTGAAAGAACAACTTCAGACCCGATATAAAGTCTGTAAATGTTTTTTAGAAAACGATTGACAAGCCCTGGGTGAAGGTGGTTTTTGTAAGAGAGGTCTTTAATGACTTCAACCGCAACAAAAGGGGACTCACTATTTTTATAACTTCGCTCAGTGGTCATTGCGTCATAGACGTCAGCTATGGCGATTATCTGCGCATAGGGATGGATTTGATCCTTCTTGAGTCCAAATGGATACCCGCTTCCATCGAGGCGCTCGTGGTGCTCAATAATCCCTCTAAGAACATCTTTTTCAAAGACATCTTGACTCCTTGCGATCTTGTAGCCAAGTTCAGAATGACGTTTCATGACACTGAACTCATGGGGTTCCAAATCGCCAGGTTTGTTAAGTATATCATCAGGAATTTTACTTTTACCCAAATCGTGAAAAAGACCGGCAAGGGCGATGCTTTGAATATCTTTTTTGCCCAGGCCATTCCACTTGGCAATCATGGCTGAAAGAAGACAGACATGGACACTATGGGTTAAAGAGTATTCATCCTTCAGGTAAAGACGCTTTAACTTAAGTAAGATTCCAGTGTTTTTGGAAACACTGTTAATCAAGTCGTCCATTGGTGTTTTGACCTTATCAAGAACCTTCTTATCTAAAAATTGAAAATCGGAAAAAACATGGCGCATCATATCAAGCATTTCACCATAGTTTTCACTAGCCATAAGCATTTCACCAGTTAGCTCTTGGCTTATGGTGTCAACTTCAGTGGTTGGAACATCGTCTTTGATAAAAACGTAAGCCACATTGAGTCTTTCGAAGCCTTCTATCATTTGTTCTGTTATGGTTTCATCGGAATTCGCATAGATTAGTTCAAAATTTCCAATAACAGGCTCAGCAAGGATCATGCCTGCTTTTAAGTCTTCAATCATGACCATTTTCATAAAAATTCTCCACCTTATCCCATAATATTTCCCAATTACTATTTTACTATGTTAAGAGTATAAATACCATTGAAAATTTTGGATTAGGGTCTTTTAAATATAAGATTATTCTTAATATATCCAATCTGTGTTATAATGTGAGGGTGATTTAAGGGGGCGTTTTAGTGGTTTTCGGGTGGAAGACGTCATTAAAAAACTGTTTTAGGTATTATAAGCATAACTTGTTGGCAATGTTACTAATATCAATATTACTAACAGGATGCGAATTGATATTTATAACCATGTTGCAGCATGCGTACTGGATTGTTCAGTTTTTTCCAGTATACTTGCTTTTTTTCGTGTTCTTATTTCAGTACATATTGCTCATTGGTATAATCAGAATGCATCAGGGTTTCATAGCATATTGTCAAGAGATTGTGAAGTCTGGGCGAATGACTTTTAGATTGGGCCTTGAAAAAACGAAGGGGAGGACTCTTAGGGGGCTAAAATCAAACTTAACGGTCTTTGTTCTTATTCTTCTTCCTAGTCTTGCTTATTTTATAACAATTTTATACATTGATGATTTGATCACACGGGCCTTAACAAGCACAGTGCTCTTGGGCATGATTTATCTACTGCTGACACCCTATCACTTTATTCAAGTTGCAGCATCAAGCGAGTCAAAGCTTGTTAATGACTTAAGAATCAGCACAACCATTACCCGTATGTATTTCAAAGAGACCTTAATATACTCATTCTTAACCATTGGGTGGCTTTTTGTGCCACTGCACATTTGGTTAGTCATTGAACAGGGACACATTCATTTTTGTGGCTGTGCACCCGTTTTGCAAGGTATAGCCTTATGTTTGACCATGGTTCGGCCCATATGGGTCATGCTTCAAGTCCAAGTTTATGCCTATGTTAAAAGAACCCAATTTCCCGTTCCAGAAATGGATCCGGATTTAAGGGATCGAAATTTGATTTAAATGTGAAAGTCAGGCAACATGCAACAGCTGACGATGTTTTATAATCTGTCGGCTCTATGCTTGTGCTAATAAAATACAATACATATATCAGGCGTTTGCAAAATTTCAGACCCACATTCTCCTTATTTCATATATAGAATTTATATTTTAAAATATCTATATTTGGCATGACATATGGCATGACGAGAATTAATGAATGATATTTTGCAAGTCGCTCAAATAATAATATTTAGGGGGCCAACTATGAAATATTGTCCATCGTGTCAGTACGAATATGAAGATCATATTGAATTGTGTAGTGATTGCGGAAAACCGCTTGTATCGGCTGAAGAATTTGAGGCCGTTAAGGACAAGCCGCAAGAAGAAAACCAGACAGGTGCATTTATAAAGCTGGGAGGGTTTGAGTGGCAAATGTTGACTGAACTTGAATCCATGCAACAGGGGGAACAAGTTCGTGAGATTATGAAGCAATTCCAAATTCCTGTGGAACTTCGTGAAGATGGGGAAAAGACCCTTATATATGTACCAAAAGTTCAGTATCAAACTGGTCTTTCTGTCATTCATCAGGTTTTTGCCATGTCTGCTAAAGCTGGCGGTGCCGCAGAAACTTTAGAGCAGGAGTTTGATGAAATGGATTTCGAACTCGAGGATGACGAGCCGAGTGAAAATGATGGCTTTGGAGCAAAACTGATTATGGTTCTAGGCGTTATAGCTGTGGCAGCCATGATTTATGCATTTTTATCTTAGGCGCATTAAAGACAATCATAAGATCAATCTAGACATAAACCCCCTCGAATATAATTATCGAGGGGGTTTTATGAATGGTGGAGGGGTTTATGCCTTGTGGCCTTTAATAAAATCAATAAGCGCATTTTCAAAGTTTTCGTTATCCTTTTGAGTGCGTTTTTTAAATTTACTTGTGTGCTTCTTATGCTTTCTGCGCATTTCCTGGTTCATATGGCGACGATCTAGAAGCAGGTCAATGTTACTAGTTGAGTAGACCATACCGTTTTGATTGATGGCAAGTCCGTGCTTTGACATAACCATGGCCGCCAGTCCATAGTCCTGGGTCACAACAAGATCTCCAGGTGAAAGTCTATTGGCTATATAGTAGTCGGCACTGTCCCTGGACTTATCCACAGTAACAACCTCAACATGTTCAGGATGGGTGTTTTCAATATGGACTGCATGATTTTTCACAACAATCAGTTTCAGACCATACTTTATACCAATTCGTATAGTATTCTTAACAACAGGGCATCCGTCAGCGTCTATGAAAATCTTCAAAATTAGCCTCCATTAAATATCAATTAGCTATGAATCCTCTATTTCTTTTTCTGGGCCATTATCTGGTCATTGAGATCAGAAAGGTACTCAAAGCGTTCCATTTTTTCAAGTAGAGCTTCTTCAATCTCATCCTTCTGGGTGGTGAGTTCGCCTAGGCGAACAAAATCCGTAGATACAGTGGCCATTTCAGCATCAATCTTTGAAAGCTTTGATTCCAGACTTTCGATTTCTTCTTCAATCATTGCAAACTCCCGTTGTTCATTGTATGAGAACTTAACTTTTTTATGACTTGTTGAGTCCTCTTCAGGTCGGGAGACTTTGCTTTTATCCATGGCTGGGGCTTGCTTATTGGTTTCATCTTCCATTTCTTTTTTATAAGCGGCATAATCAGAATAGTTTCCAGTGTGTTCCTGAACATGGCCTCCGCCTGTGAAAGCAAAAATTCTTTGGCAGGTTCTATCAAGAAAGTATCTATCGTGAGAGACTGAAATAACAGCACCACGAAACTCATCCAAGTACATTTCCAAAACCTTTAGGGTATCAATATCCAAATCGTTTGTCGGTTCGTCTAAAATAAGGATATTAGGGGCTTGCATTAGAATGCTTAGTAAATAGAGTCTGCGTTTTTCGCCACCGGAAAGTCGGTTGATATAGGTCCACTGCAAGTCCTTGTCAAAGAGAAAGCGTTCCATCATTTGTCCGGCTGTGATTTTTGTTCCATCTGAAGTTGTAACGTTCTCTCCAAACTCTCGAATGAACTCTATAGCCCGCATGGATTCATCAAGGGCTTCTGATTCCTGTGAGAAATATCCTATTTTAACCGTTGAACCGATGTCTATACTTCCTGAATCAGGTCTTAGTTTCCCTGTGATGAGATTAAGCAAGGTGGATTTGCCGGCACCATTTTTTCCAACGATGCCTATGCGGTCATCGGGCAGTAGGGTGTATGAAAAGTCATCAATAATTTTTTTATCATCAAATGATTTACATATGTTTTGAAGCTCAATGACTTTTTTACCCAGGCGGGAGTGAGCCACTGAAATTTCCACTTCGCCATCCTGTCGAAGGTAACTTTCTTCTTGCAGGGATTCGAAACGCTGTATTCTAGCCTTTTGCTTAGTGGAACGAGCTTTAGCCCCACGCTTAATCCATGCCAACTCTTGACGGTATAGATTTTGTCGTTTTCTTTCCATGGACTCAGCCATTTGCTGACGTTCAATTTTCTTCTCAACAAAGAGGGTGTAGTTGCCATCATAAGAAAAGAGGTCGCCATGATCCAGCTCAATGGTCTTATTTGAAACATTGTCAAGGAAGTACCTGTCATGGGTGATCATGATAAGGGCGCCCTTTCTTTGTTTTAAATAGCTTTCCATCCAGTCTATGGTTTCATTGTCCATGTGGTTTGTTGGTTCATCGAGAATAAGAAGATCACATGGGGTGATAAGGGCTTGGGCCAAGGCCACCCTTTTTTTCTGACCACCACTGAGGGTTCCAATCTTGGCTTTGAAATCATGAACGCCAAGTTTTGTCAGGACCATTTTAACCTGACTTTCAAGTTCCCAGGCATTTTTAGCATTCATTTTATTCATAAGATCAAGTTGCTTGTCTATAAGTGTCTTGTCATCAGGCGTTTTTTCAAGATCCTCCGTCACGGTTTCGTAGTCTCTTACAAGCTGGAGTATATCAGAGTCACCTTGGAAGACCTGTTCAATAACTGTGGCGTCAAGATCAAAGTCTGGTGACTGGGACAGGTAGCCAATGCGTATGTTTTTCATGGTCAGAATTTGCCCTGTATCAGGGTATTCAACGCCAGCAATGATTTTGAGTAAAGTTGACTTTCCAGTGCCATTGACGCCTATGAGTCCAATTTTATCTGTGTCATTAATGCTAAAATTTATATCGTCAAAAAGTGTTTTATCACTATATGATTTGGCAATGTTCTCTAATGTTAATACGTGCATGTTATCATCCTTTCTTTACATGAAGCGCTTGTAAGTCGCTCATACTAAACCATTTTAACATAATTCACAGTTCTTCAAAGAAAATTAGCATACATATACTATGATTTGTAAAGTTAAGCAGGAAACATGACATATGTCATGCTGTGATTTATGTGACTCTGCTAGACTTTAATTATAGTAAGACATGAGACGATAAGTGCTCAAAAGGATGCAGAGCCCTTATAAGGCTTCATAGAAATGAGGAGATGTAATGTATAAAGGTTCAGCAATAATAGTTGGTATGCTCATTGCCTTTATGGTTTTTTTAAACGGAACACTGAACGCCTACTTGGATGGATTCGTTTCAGGCTTTCTAATTCATATTGTGGGTATTCTCTCGGTTGGATTGATTCTTCTTCTTCGCCAAGAGACATGGAGAATTAACAGGTCCTTGCCCAAAAAGCTCTTGGTGGGCGGTCTATTTGGTGTGTTGCTCATTCTCTTTAACAGTTACTGCTTTGTTCAAATAGGCGCAACAATGACTCTGACCTTAGGTCTTTTTGGACAAATGATATTTTCTGCAATAGTGGACCATTTCGGCCTCTTTGGAATGAAGCAGACCAAAATGAACCCCAAAAAAATAATTGGATTCTCGATTGTTTCCATGGGCATTGTCTTGATGACTGTAACGGGCTAAGAATACAAGGAGGAAGACTATGTTTTCAATTTTTCTGGCAACCATCAGTGGCGTGTTTGTTATTCTTTCAATGATAACCAACGCCAACCTTGCAAAACGTGTGGGTATATTTCAAAGTGCCCTGGTCAATTATATAGCAGGCCTTAGTGGCATTGGTCTATTGATGCTGGCCTTTGGTGATATGAGCTTGCTTCAAGCGGACACTTTATCGGTCATACCACTCTGGGCTTACGGGGGCGGTTTCGTAGGCGCTCTTATAGTTGCAAGTTCCAATGTGGTTATTCCTAAAATTCCAGCCGTGTATGCAACACTCCTATTCTTCATTGGACAGATCATAGCAGGACTCACAATTGATTACTTTCAATTCGGAACTGTGGATAAAATGAAGTTTATCGGTGGGGCTTTGGTGCTTATGGGTATGGCCTACAATATATATATTGATAAAATGGATGAAAAAGAAATAGAGCCCCCTATTAAAGCAACTGTTATGCATGAAGCATAGGCAGTTGTTTTTTTATGCAAAATTCACTGTATGTATCATGGGATAAAATGTCGAATAGGTTTGACTGCGACGAAACAAGTTGTCTGACAGACTAAAATATATGGTCTGCCGGACTAGATAACTTAACCGTTTGGGCATATCGTAACCAATGTGGTTTGATGGAATTCGAAGATAAAGCATAAAATTACACAAATAGACCGTGAAATGACACAAACGGATGATTATTTAATTGACTGTGTATTTAAACGATGGTACAATCATTACACAAAAGTAACATATGTCCAATTAGGTTCCATTACAAATCATATAAATGACAGTTAAGGGAATATATATATATAAAGGGGACAAAAAACTATGGAAGATAAGAAAGTTAAAATTAGAAGGGTACTTGATGACTTCTTAGAGGAAGTGCTCACCTGTTCAGAAAAAGAGAATTGTATTGATTATTTTAGGATCGAAATTAATAATCATAAGGGCAAGCTTCAAATGGATTTCCAAATACGAAAACGCGATCAAGCTTATTAATTTACATATTGGTGGTCTTACCAGAACACTGGCAGACACGATTGTACACAAGTACAGGGTGTCTGTTTTTTGTTGCTTGAAAACAGTAAAGGAGTTGTTTATGAGAAAAAGTCTATACAATCTTGTCTATGAACTGGGTGATGGAGAGTATTTGATTATGAATGGTTGTACAGGAGCCGTAGATGAAGTTGGGCCAGAAATTGCTGACTTGATTAATCCGGAAGAAAAGGATGACTTTATTCTAACAGATAGACTAAGTAAAATCCCTCCCGAATACAAACAAGCGCTTATTGATAGAGGTTACATCACTGAGAAGAGTCTTGAAGAAGAAGTGGACGGATTTAAGAAAGTGGCAAATGCATTCAAAGAAATAGAAACAAAGACCATGCATATTACCATTATGCCGACCTACAACTGTAATTATAGATGTCCATACTGTTATGAGCTCAACCTTCATAGTAAGGGACAGGGTTTTATGGAGCGGGTGATTCATGAAAGTGATATTCAAAAGATATTTGAAGTTATAGACAGCCTTCATAACCAGGGTCAGAAAATCCAGGAGATTAATCTATATGGTGGTGAGCCCCTCCTAGAAGAAAATAGGGACATAATTGACATCATAGTTGAAAAAGCTCAGAAAAGAAACCTAAAAGTTCTTGCAGTTACTAATGGTTATGACCTGGATGTCTTTAAAAAGCATATTGGTCCAAATGGCATAGTAGAATTTCAGCTCACACTGGATGGTAAAAAAGAGACCCACAATATGCGCAGGAAACATAGAGATAAAACCGATACTTATGCTCAAACAATCAAGGCTGTTGATGAAATTCTCAGTAAAGAGGCCATATGTAATCTAAGATCCAATATAGACCATGAAAACATTCATGAGATCCCCCATATATTAAAAATTATAGAGGGCAACGGCTGGGATAAGAACAAGAATTTTAGAAACTATTTCAAAGCGGTTCACGGGTGTTATAGCACTCATGAAAGTCCCCTGAGAGATAGTGATATATCTAAATATCTCTATGAACTGAGAAAATCCAGTCACGGGAAAATGCAAAATGACAAAGCTGATATTAGAAATCTTGTCAAACCAGAGATGACAGGTGTGGCTTCAGAGTTAATAGGACGTTTTGAATATGCTCTAAAAACTGGGGATTATGCCATGTTCAAATCATCATATTGCGGGGCAGTCAACGGCATGCTTGTCTTCGATCCTTACGGTGATGTCTATCCGTGTTGGGATACGGTGGGCAAGAAGAATCAAGTGATTGGTCGTTTGACAGAAAGCGGTCTAAACCTTAATGAGAATTATAAAAATTGGCAGACGCGCCAGCCACAAAATATTGATAAGTGCAGCCGGTGCCCTTATGCACTTTATTGCGGAGGAGGCTGTCCAGCCCATGCTGAAGTCACAGAAAATGATATTAACGCACCGTATTGTGATGCTTTTAAAGAAGTTTTTGATCAAGTGATACCAGCAACTTATACAGCTTTTAAAAATAGATAGTAATTAAGTATGGGTGTTCTATAGAAACGAATAACGAAAAACAAAAAATGAAAAACAAAAACAAAAGGACCATGATAAGGGTTTATACATATAAAGGAGGATTTAATATGAAGTCAGTAAACAAATCAATCGAAATCGCAAAAGTGGACGAAAGACTCATGGTAGAACTTGAGGGCCGTAAAGAAATGTCTAATAAAATTTCTGCTTGTGCAGCCAATGCAGTGGCTAATGCATGCGGTGGACAAAAGTAATACTGTAGCAAACAACTAAGCAAACTCAACCAAATAAGATTTAAAGTTATTCGTTTCTATATTCACTATATATCAGGAGGTCTTTATGCAAAGATTAGACAGTGATGTTTCTAGACTAATAGAAGTATTTGAAAGCGATACCCTAAAGCATATTATTGCCACTCATAAAAGTTTGGTTAAAAAGCGTGAGCAAGACCTAAACACCTGGAAGGCATCATATCCTCATGTGAATGATTATGATGTCAAAGAACTTCACTATTATATAACCTACGTTTACTTAATAGCCAATAGCTTTGGTTATTTAGATAATGATACCTTGATGACTGTTTCAGAAATAGCGACGAAAATCATTGAGCCTTTTCGACATTTTCTGAATGTCCACTATGAAGGCGAGAAAGACACCGCAACAGAGAAGGCCTTCGTTTTAAATCAACAGCAAATAAAGGGATTGATGGCTCTTGAGAAAATACTTGATAAAAAAGCCATGAGTATATTTTGGGAGAGCCTTGATAAATACACAAGTCAAATGATTGAAGGATTCCATTTGGCGAATGCAAGAAAAGGGAAATTAACACAAGCATATGACGATGAATCTTTTAATAAAATTGCTATCGGTCTCAATGCATACTCAAAAATTATAATACCGATTATTGCGGGGCTTACAGGAAAGTACGAAAAAATGACCCCAATAGAAAAAGCTCTTGACCACTATTTTATAGCGCACAAGATATTTCTTGATTTGAAATGTTGGAAAAGAGATTTGAAGCATGGTCGTTATACAAGAATACTGACTGAGGTCATTTTAGATAATAAAGATATATTTGATGAAGTGGATCGGATTCACGAGAAGGACATTATGAAAGTCCTTTATACAAATGGATATGACGAAAAGCACCTCTTAAAAGCAAATTGTGTTATTGAATGTGCCTTGTTTGAAACATCTGGTAATGAACCCTGTCAGAGGGCTCTGAGGTCTTTTCAAAACCGAGTCAATTTACTTCTTTATGATTTTAGAACCTTAAAGGGGGTCAATAAAAGGACTTACACTGTGGCTGGTGACAAGGGATCAGGGGCTGTTGGTATTGACGCTTCTATAAAAGGGGCATCTCATTGGCTATTTGATCAAGCGAGGCGGCAGTATCCCGAATTGACACATTGGGGGACTTTCCTTCATCATTATGGATTCACGGCCAAAGAACAGGTCATACCAGGCAATGTGTATTATAGAACTTATATGCTAAATACCCTTGAGGGCTTATCAGAGTTAAATGCCTTTGAAGCACCAGATGATATGACTCATATATTCAATATGGAAAGGCAATATGTTTTTGAAAGCAAACATGCCTATTCTGAATATGGATGGGGGCATTTTCCTATGTCACCTGAAATCCCACCAGACATTGGAACCCTAGCAGAAGTAATTTATTGTGCGTTAAAAGCGGGAGATCGTGAAGTTTTGAAATTAGCTCAAGAGGTTATTGATTTTATTCTTACGAACAATAGACGCTCAGATGGTGCCATACTAAGCTGGATAACCAATAAGAAGAAAGACGAATTTTTAAGAAATTCTAAGAGTGTGCACTGCATCTATATTCGTATGTTGCTTAAGCGCATATATAAAAAGCCTATTGTGGTGACTGTTGCGTCCTTTTTAGAGGCTCTTTATCAACTTGATGACAAGACCTATAAAGAGGTTATTGAAGCGGGATATGCTTGGATTATGAGCCAGCAAAATGAGGAGGGATACTGGAAGTATCATTATTATACAGGTCAAATGATGGGCGTTTCCAAAATATTCACGTTGTCAAAAGCTTTAAAGGCTTCCAACAATCATATGGTTAAAACTGCTCAGTACATACTTGAATCCCAAAACACTTCTGGATCATGGGGACAAGGGGAAGGCGATCCAAAAGAGACCGCCTATGCACTGCTGGCCTTAAACGATGCCATTGATATGAACATAATTAAAGCTGAGGATGCAAAGGCGAAAATTGAGAAGGCGGTATCCTATTTACTAAAGATGCAGACCAGTTACGGTTACTGGCACGGCTGTGATTTTGCTGAAATTCAAATAAAAAATCTGTCAACTGAACCTGCTGATCTAATTGAGTACAGAAGTGCGACTTTAACCACGGGGCTTGCCCTCAAGGCTTTGGTAAAAAGTGCCCAAATTACGAAGTAGAACAAGTGTTCTTACACTAGTAGAGACCATTCAGAGAGGCGACAATTAAGAATTATATTATAGAGGAGGCCAACGTGAGATCATTAAATAAAAGTATAAACCTACAAGATATTGAAAGAATGGACGAACGTCTAAGCGAGGAGCTTGAAGCACGTGTAGAATTTAAAGGTGCAACGAGAGCTTGTGGACTTGATCTTTCCTTAGGCATTTGTCCAGTATGGGCTTGTGCCATTAATCTCATTCTTTAATAGATGAAAGAGCATAAGCACACCCTTATGCAATAGAAATACAAAGGATCAATAATTAAAGATATAAATCTAAAGATTATATTTAAACGTTCTTATTAATTGAAGTAAAAGATTGGTGGTCTCTCTAGTTAAGATAAGGAAGGACGTTATGTGCCCACAAGCAGCTGTAGAAAAGGATAGGCCAAAGCTTATTGAAAAGGCAAGCCTAAAACCCTTTGACCATGGAAGTGAAGAGATAAAATATATACTTGCTAGTGATGATCGTCACTGGGTCATAGCTGAAGAACTTTATAAAGTGCTCTCTTTAATGGATGGTACCCGAACCCTAGATGACATCATGCGCGATCTTTCAAAAAATGATCAGCTGGATATTACCATAGAGGCTCTTGAACGAATATGTGACCATTATTTGCTTAAAAAAGGCTTGTTACAAGGTCGTGAGAGCCAAGATAACATAGGAAATAAGACCAGAAAGCAATCAAAATATTTCTGGTTTCAAGTTCCAATAATTCCAGAAGGCCTTCTGAGAAAAATGACATTTCTGGCCATACCATTTCATAAAAGTGTCATAGTAAGTGTGACCTTGTTTTGCATTCCTGTGGTCGTCTATATCATGTATTTACTGGTTCAGCCTGAGTTTTTACAAAGCATAGCCCTCGTAAGGGGGAAGGACTGGTTCACACTCATTTTGATCATGTTGGCTTCAGGTTATTTACATGAACTTGGTCATGTTGGAGCATGCCTTAAATATAAAATGGCACCAGGACATATAGGGTTTGCATTTTATATGACCATGCCGGTCCTATATGCTGATGTTTCAAGAGTTTGGAATCTAAAAAGCAAACAAAGAGCCCTTGTAGATGTCGGTGGTCTATATTTTGAAATGGTATTCCTGAGCATTTTGACGCTTGTATCAATGGCACTTGAAAATAAAGTGATATTGATTGGAACAGCCATACGTTTTATTGGTATGACATATAATTTCAATCCATTCTTAAAGATGGATGGTTATTGGTTGTTTAGTGATTTGACTGGCATCACCAATTTACATGATGTCACGTTGGACTTTTTTAAAGACAAGATCATTCGTAAGATTTCAAAATCTAAAAGTGAGATTCAAAAAGCATATTATACTGGCCTGAAGCCGAAGATTAAAAATGTTTTTTACGCTTATGTTGGAGCCAGTTCGGTGTTCTTTCTTTTCTTTATTTACATACTGACAATTGCCTTAATAACATCTATAGAAAACATACCCGTACTTGTTACAGAGGTGATTCAGTTCAAACAAGTCATGCACAGTCAGTTTAACTGGCAGACCTTTGGCTTGGGTCTGGTTGAACTTTTAAAAGATCATGCTTTGTTTATTCTGACATTCATATTAATAGTTAGGATGATTGGAAAAGCCGTTTCATCTCTAGGAGTACTTTTCTTAGGACGTTTGCATAATGAGTGATCAAATTTTACATAGAAGCATTAAATAAAATAGGCATGTTTAAAATGAATCGTTTTAGGATTAATGATTGTGCACTAGGCACAGGGAGGAAAATGATGATAAGAAAATTACAAAGATTCGTGATAGCTCTGCTTGTCATTTGTCTTATGGTTCCTCAAGTTTCACTAGCTCAAATGAACTTTGCAGAATCAAAGGCAGGTCAAGCCGCAATTGAGAACAGTGAAATCAGGAATGGATTTGAAGTTAAATACTATGAAAGTGTAGATATTGTTGGACTTGAATCTATTGGCTTAAATCAGCCAAACGACAAATCAAAAGGATCATGGTTGATGCTTGGAAAATTGAAGGAAAATGAAAATTTAAAAGCAGCAAGATTTCATGGGTTGGTTGATCCTACCGACGCAGTGAATGAGCTAAATGCAGCTATCGAAACGAACACTGTCCAGTCTGCTGCTCAATATGAAGTAACGACTGGATCAGCTATAGAAGCTGCTTTGAATGATATGTTTGATGGAGAATCTGAAACAAACAATCTGCTCATTGGCACAAATCAGAATGATAAAATTAGGATGTATGTGGATGGCCAATTGATTGTAGACAGATCAAATGATGAGAGGGCCATGGATTATCTTCGTCCGGTTCAAGTGAATAGAGATCCTGAAACTGGTCAAGTAAAACCACTGGATATCGTTATAGATTATTATGTTGTTGGCAGCACAAGTGTGCCTGATTCTGTTAATCTAATGTACGCCATTCCCAACAGCAATGGTCGTGTATCTATCAATTACTTTTCGCTTAATGATATAATGCCTCCTAAATATGAAGAAGGAATAGATGTATTTGAGCCGATTGGTTTGAATGGGAAAATGCTGATAACTGGATTAAGTGATGACTTAGATGGTGACGGCATTCCAAACCACTGGGAAAGTAATGGATACACTTGGGATAGTACAACACTGACACTTGAACCTTGGGATGATGAAAAACACAGTGAAAATCTTGGGTTTGTAAAATATCAAACTTCGCCAATTCAGTACAGTACGGATATGGACCCCTACAGTGACTACGCGGAAGTAACCGGTATCAGGATGGATCCTGCAGTAACAAATGCTGGTAAGCATCCACTTGTTCCAGCTTATCCAAGGATTAAGGTTTATATGGACAGCATGGATATTATTCCACAAAAAGGTGTCACCACTAAAACTGGAAAAGATGTTACAGATACAATATCGAACTCCGTTCAGCAGACGGAAACAAGTTCGTATGAGGAGTCTCATCAAGAGTCAGTTGGCATTAAATATGGTCATGAATGGTCTGCAACACCTAAAAGTACATTTGAAATTTCATTTAATTATACGGCTGGACAAAAGTCTACTGATACAAGTGCAACCGCTATTACGGACTCAACAAGCAATTCTAAGTCAATTAAATGGGAAGAAGCCACTGCGACAGATAGCAATGATGCGGCCCGTTTAAAATTAAATTTATACTATAAAAATGTTGGATCAGCTCCAATTTCTGACGTCGTTCCAAATGTGTCTTTATCACAGTTTGGTAAAGCAATAGCCACACTAAAAATGCCTGAGTCAGCTAGTTCAGAGCATATAACACCAGGCGAAAGATATCCAAACTCCGGTAACCTGAGAGTTCAATATGAGACGGATGGCAGAACACCGATTAAACTGGATATTGACCAACTTAATAACATCATGTCAAAGCAAGCCTTTGAACTGAGAACAGATCAGGTACAAGGCAAAATCCGAAGAGAAGGTGACAATGGAGTATTTGAGAATATAGGAGACTGGAAGGCTCAAATTGCTAAGATCGATGCGGTTTCAGCAGATATTTCACTTCAACTTCCTGGTCAAGATATAAAAAAAGCAAAGATAGCAACGAGAGACAGCAACGATCCATCCACTCGAAGCAACCCTAAAGTAACACTTGAAGATGCCATTTTAATAGCATTTGGTGGAACAACAAATGGGCGGGACATTTATATTGATGGACATAAAATGGAATCGGGCTGGATGGTTTCCATGTCAGCTGAAACACAAGATGAAGTGAAAAGACAAATGGAAAGTATGATATATCCATGTTTGTTTGATATTGAACTTAAGCCAAACATGAACATTATGCTACAAAAGCCTGATTCATCAACCTCGCCGATAATTGAAGGTGCATTTCTCAGTGAAGATGGCAAATCGGTTTCTGTTTATACAAGACCTTCAGTTTATGAAATTGATAATGCCTCTGCTAACCTTGAACTAAATGGTACAAAATCGACACTTACTTTGGTCCAGTCTGAAACAGATGCAAAAGTTTGGTCAGCCAAAATAAATGGACAAATCAACACGAATTATGATTCAAGGGTAACTGTGACAGATAAAAATGGTGGTGAAACAACTGTTGCACTGCAAATTCCGTATGCTTATTCACCGCCTGTACCAGAGGGATTAAAATACGTTGCGGATAGACAGTTTATGAATCAGTATAAGATGGGGCACGAGTATGACTTTATTGAACTACTCGTTCACTCAAGAGCTAGCGATGCAGAAGCTATTGTTCTCAATGGATTCGTCAATTCAGCTGTGGGTCCAAAAATGAATTTTAGGATTGGAAATGGTGAATTCAAGATGGGGTCAAGTGGCGAACTCGTTAAAGCACAAGATGAGAACCTGAATGGATATATAGGGGTTAAAGAAGTGGATAAAACCCTTCTGCAAATGCTCAGTATGTTAGAGGAAATAGGATTTAAAGTTTTCAATACAAGATACGTACTTGATACGAGTTTCGCTAGAGCTGTAATTGATGCTAAGAATTTAAACATATCATTCCTCGGTTCAAATTTAGGAGATAAAGTTGATTGTATTCAGTTTTTCGATTTTCCTGAAAGCAATAAGGTCACCCCAAAAAATTCAGGATTTGTGTTCTATGAAGACCCAAATTATGAAGGGCGTGCTGAAGGCGTGAATTTTAATACCAATGACTATTTGGCGTGGTGCGAAGAGAATGATAACTTCAAGCCATCATCAGCCAAGTTTGTTAATGGGTATAAGCCCTTGCATGCACCGCAGCACGGTTTTAGCTCCATTACAACGAGAGATGAAATTTTTGCAAACATTAACTCAGGCAGAAATATTTATAATGGTGTTGGTGTATCTAATTTATTTGATTTGAATGTTGCTCCAATAGAGGATGAGGATCCCTTATCACGTCTGAACTTATCAATGGAGGGGTATTTCTCTAAGGAAAATGAAAATGGTACAAAACTAAACATCCTAAGCAATCCACCAAAAATTATGCTGGATGCCTTTGGGGAACAGCAGAGTTTGAACACGCAAATCGAAGACGCTAAAGCTTATATTGTAAAGGTGACATCAGACAAAATCAGTTCTGATAAAATAACAGTGACACTGAACGATGCATATGATGTCAATTTGGGTCTCTCTGATACAAGTGGATTTGGCCTTGCAAGTGGCGCAAAGTTTTCACCAAGACATAGTGAAACATTTATATTAAATGTTGATCCTCAGCACCCAGATAGAATAGATGTGAATGTGAGTCTTGGTAGTTGGAATTATGTTGATGATAATTCAAAAGTTGAGATTGAGGTGCTAGGAGCATACACATCAGACGGAGAATGCTATTATTCGGTTTTTGAACAGCCTTACGTGTTGAAAAATCTGGACACAAATGTTACAGAGCCGGTTACGATTGCTCTTGAAGGCCCTAAATTTGTTACTAAACCAAAAGGTTATATGATTAGGGTAACCGCAAATAGTGCATCATCTGATCTGTTGACACTCCATATTGATGAAGCAACTATTGATTTGGGGACTTCTGCCACCGAAGACGTAAATGGTTTGACGTCATACGGTGTAGATCATAGTGGATTAATGTTTGTGCCAGTAGATAGTACGCCATATACACTAAATGCATTTACGGAGTTCAATGAGGAATTTGTCGATCGTGGTGTTTATAAACTGGAAATGGTCGGTTACTACTACTAAACTACAATTGTGAACATTGGTTTTGGAAGCACAAAAGGCCCCATTCAAAAGTCTGAAATTGAATGGGGCCTTTTAGTTTTTTCTTAGGTGATACCTATACGAAACTAAGAATAAATTTATTGTGCAGCAAACTATAAGGTTCGTGACTAGTTGTCAGATTTTTATTACTACAGCAAAAATAGAAATATCGAATATGAACCAACGTTAAACTGAGAAAAACTGAAGCGATTGTACAGCGTCTTAATTTCTATTATATTAGGGGGTTTTTGAATCAAGCTGGATGTTGACATAAAGACGAGTGTAATTTCTAAATCTTTTAATTTAGCATTAAATGGCTTTATCTACTTAGAACACAAGTGTAGTTAACATAATAAATATATGGAAACGAAAGCGCTGATATGAAAGAAATGGCGTGAGACATAATATATAATAGCTATTGATTTAAAATGATATGTGCCATATGACAAATTATGGTCTGGTGCTTAAAATTATCAATTATATAAGATTTATTATTAATCCTAATTTTAAGAGATTTATATGATCTGGATAAGATGACGACAGCAGTATCATATAATGCAAATTAATGTTTACCAAGATGAAATGTTAAAGGATAAAATTCTAAAGTTCTAAAGTTCAAAAATAATGAACTAGCTATATCAAATGGATGTATATGTATTTGATGAGTTTAAATCCATAGTAAATGTCAGACAATTTAAAGTCTGAAAATTATCTTGTGTTGAATTAAATATATAGTATGGATTCCTGATAGATTGAAATTTTTAAACAAGAACATATAAAAAATGAATCTGGACATAGACTAGAGAAATTTTCATAGGAAATGAGTTTTAAATATGAAATGAGATTTAGACAAGAGATCATCTAAGACATAAATTATAAAAAATCATAAGTGAGAACAATTTGATTTATGAAAATTAAATCATCAGTATAATGTATAGTCGAAATGATAATCTATGATCATAGCGAATTAAAATGAAAATCAAGAAACATAAATCAAATAAAAACCAATATGTGCAAAACTGTGTAATTGCTGAGATCACAGGAATACATGGATTAAGCAAAATCAATGTGTGTGGCAGGTCTAATTCATCAAAATTTCAACTATTTATTAAATGTATATTTATCACATAGTTGGATTCGATCAAAAAATTCCAATTTAATAAGTCCCAAAATCAAACCGACTCTCAAAAAATCTCCCCACCCTCTTTTCACAATTTATAGATTCGCGAAACACATAACACATATTCATATATGGATTTGCTGTGGGAATTCATTTATTTGGATAGAAACAATCACTCAGCCTTGATTTTCATGTGAAGTGAAATCCCAGAAAGTGTTTTAAAAAAAGATTGTGGACCATTGTTGAAAGTGAATGTATTTAGATTATAAAAAGACAAGGGTCAGACTCTCCTTGATCTTATCAATTTAAACAAGCGTTAGGCCTCTCTGGCCTATCAAATTCAATAAACCTTCGCACAATAGCATATGAGCTCTGGCATAAAAACTTGCTTGAAACAAGATCATATTGGTATACTTATAATAGATATAATAAAGGAGGTGCTGTAATGAAAGAAATGGGACGCGTAATCACTTCAGATAGTAAGAAAGCAGAAATCCTTGTCATGAGAGAATCCGCTTGTGGCGGTCACTGTGAAAACTGCGCTTCATCTTGTAATCAGACCGTAAAAATCATCACAAGAAATGACGCCCAAGTGTCTGCTGGAGAAATCGTTGAAATTGAAGCTGGCGCTAGTGAAATAATTGGTTTGGCAGCCTTATTCTATGTGGTGCCCCTTGTATTTATTGTCCTGGGCGTTGTATTGAGCAACTGGCTCTTGCCCCAAGGTATTATGGGTTTATCATCAGACGTCACTGCAGTTTTAGCTGCCCTCTTGTTTTGTGGCCTATCCTTAGTTTTAATAAAGCTGTTTACCCGTGGCCACGAGATTGACTATCATATAAGGAAGGTATAATCGTATCATATTGAAAATGAAGCTTCCATGGAGGACTGTTGAAGTTACCCCCTCTCTGGAAGCTTTTTTGTGAACATATGTTTCGTATTTCATAAATGTGTGCTACTCTATACATATAGTAAGGAGGTCAATATGGCGAACAAAAAAACCATTAAGGTTCACAATAAATTTTCTAAGCCTGACAACATCGTTAAAAAGGAACATATGCTTCAAAAGCAATGTCATGATATCGAACTGGAACTCCCTATGTTTCTCAACGATTTCTTTATATTTTTAAAAAATGCCGTTGCGCCTAGCACACGGCTGGCCTATTTAAAAGACATACACTTCTTTTGCAGATATTTATGTACGGAAACCACTCTAACGAAGGCTGATAACACAGCTGACATAAGCCTTGAGGAGTTCAATACCTTTAAGGCCAGGGATATAAATAGATACTTGGGCGACTACTGTACCCAGTACTTTATAGAAACTGAAGATGTTACATATGTCATGGAAAACCACAACCGTGCCCTCTCAAGAAAGCGGTCTTCCTTAAGCGTGCTCTTCAAGTTTCTCTTTAGAGATGAAATGATCGATAGCAATATCACTGAAGGCTTCAACCCCATTAAGCTTCCTAAAACACAGCCTGATGCCATAAAAAAACTAGAGGTTGATGAGGTGGCCATCATGCTTGATGCTGTTGAAAGTGGCCAAGGCTTAACGGATAAGGAAAAGCAGTACTGGCAGAAGACTAAATTTCGTGACAAGGCCATCCTCATTCTATTTGTTACCTACGGCCTGCGTCTAAGTGAACTTCAACAGTTGAATATTTCATCATTTAATTTCAGACGTGGTGAGTTTAAGATTTATCGTAAGCGTGGCAAGGAAGTTGTAATGCCTATTAACAAGACAATTGAACAAGTTCTAAAGGAATACCTGGAGATTGATAGAAAGAGAAATGAGAAAGTTAAACCTGGACATGAAGATGCCCTCTTTCTCTCTATGCAAGGCAGACGCATGACCTTAAATGCCATATGTAAGCTTGTAAAGAAGTACACATCTATCGCTCTTGGAACCAGTCGTGAAGATGGCTACAGTCCCCACAAACTTAGAGCAACGGCAGCATCTTCTCTTATAGAATATGGTTTTTCTATTTATGATGTTAAGAACCTTCTTGATCATGATAATGTGACAACGACCCAACTTTATGCAGCACATAGGAAAAACCTTAAACGTGATATTATTAAGAATTATGAACTCTTAGATGATTTCAATGATTAAAGTTTAAGAAATATATCGCTGAGACTTGTCATAAAAAGATTATGTAAACTCGATTCGCTAACTTGTTTATAGCGACTATATTAGCTTTAAGCCACTATTTAAACTTTAAGTGTTCAATTCGAAATAGAATTATTAAGTATATGCGTAAGCACAGGCATAATGTATAAATTCAAACAAAGAACGTGATTGAGGACCTACCTCAACACGTTCTTTGTTGTTTGTCAATCACTCCATTGATTGATTTTATATGTCGTCTTGATCCATTAGAGTTTCGGAGTCTGCGATAGGAAGTCTTACGGTAAAGGTTGCCCCTTCTCCGTACTTGGATTTGGCTTCTAGAACCCCGTTGTGTTTGTTTACAATAGTATTATAAGCAATATTCAGGCCTAAACCTGTGCCCTTACCAGGCTCTTTGGTTGTAAAGAATGGGTCAAATATACGAGGAATGACCTCTTCCTGAATGCCTGGGCCATTATCAGTGATCTCCACGGATACATGGTTATTGTCTGAATAGGTTTTTATTCGAATGACGCCCTTTTCAGACATATTGAGACTAGAAATAGCATGGGTGGCATTTATGATGAGATTTAAAAGCACATCGTTAATTTCACTGCCCTTGGCGTAAACCACTGGTATATCTGATAGATCGGTTTCGACATCAGCAACATATTTGTATTCATTTTTCGCGACGATAAGTGTGCTTTCTATCCCCTTATTTAAATCGTAGTCAGACCTTTCAAAGTTATCAACTCTAGAGAAATTTCTTAGGTTTTTCACAATGCTTGTCACCCGGTTAAGGCCTTCTTGAGAGTCTGAAATAAGTTCGGGAATATCATCCACAATGTACTGAATATCATCAGTGATTCTACAGTCTTTTTGAGATTTTATATAATCACTTAGATCTTCAAAATAGTTTTTCAATATTGAAAAATTACTCGATACAAAACCAATAGGATTGTTAAGTTCATGAGCAACACCGGCAGCCAAATGTCCGATTGAAGCGAGTTTTTCCTGTTGAATCATTTGTCCCTGGGCATCCTCCAATTTACTGACAGCCGTCTTCAGCTGTTCATTTTTTATCTCTAGGGAGGCATTGGCATCCAGTAAATCACTTTCACGCTCTCTGATTTTAGAAGACATATCTATAAACTGATTGGTTAAAGCCTTCAGTTCAACGATCTTTGAGTCTGTAAACTCAATTTCCTCCACCTTGCCTTCTGCCAGTTGCATAGCCAGACAACGTATTTCATTGACTGGCATGGTTATAAACCGTTTGGATAAGTAGATAAGAATGGCAATCGTTATAAAAGTCATAACAATTATGGCAATTATATGGGACAGTAAAAGCATATTTATCATATGATTTGTGGTTGCCCTATCAAGTGTAAAGGCAATAGTAACATCAATTTCCTCAATGTTATCGTAATGTGTTATGCCTTCATTCACCTCACCCACAGACAGTATTACCGTGTTATCGTAGAGTAAGTCAAGTTTCATATCTCTGGGCATATTTTTAATTTCAGTGCTTGCGAATATATCAGTAACTGGAATCTCAGCTGTTAATATACCGTATGTAGATCCATTATGTATGACTGGAACCGCTATAAACCACCAGTAGACCTTGTTTTCATGAATGGTGATATAGTGTGTTAGTTCACCACTGACGAGTTTTTCAATCCATGAATTATCTGAGTCAGACAATTCGGATATGTTGGATTCTTTGTAAATGACTTGGCCATTCATATCATAAAGACTCATGTTATAATCCTTGCTTAGGAGTGTTAGTCCATCAAGGTATTCCTTAATCAATTGATGCGTGTTTTCAGGATGCAGGGTGCTCTTAATAACAATTGACTGAGATGCAACATCTTCTAGGGCAGCCTCACGAACATCTAAAAAGCTTATGATCACTGATTCAATAAAGGCTTTATTGTTATCAATATGATTGACTTCAATTTGGTCAATTGTTTTGGTGAGCTGAAAAGCCATAAATGAAAGCATAAATAGACCCATAACAGCAATTGATACAGATGTCACAATATATATAAATTTAGATAATGTATTTTCATTTCCTTTTGTATTCATGTCATCACCCACTTGATACGGAGTAAATCACTAGACTGTATAATAGTCTATACCCATTGGAATAAGGGCATAATTGAAAATACACATAATTTATCATTATTAATACTAAGCTGTAAGGACATACAAAAAACGACCAAGATGATTGTGTTGATCTTGGTCGTTTCTGTTTAGTTTCTATTTAGTTTCTTTTTAGTGTGGCTTTTAACTGATGGTGTCATTAGTCATCATATTCTTTTTAAATGGAAACAAGCTATCTTCATCGTATTCCTTGTCTCCGAGTTCTAAAGAGTCAGAGGACTTAACATTGATCTGTTCTGCTTCAAGATCATCCATGTCTTTTTCCGTTTCTTCCTCACACAAAGTCTTAAGACAAAGCGCAAGAAAAAGCGTTTCTAACTCTGGATCGTCTAAATCTACTTCAGTTGATACAATTTCGGCAGGTTCTAAATCGTGAATAGAAATTGTGCTATTCATAAAATCGGCATGTGCTACAATTTTATCTGACTTTTTACCTGACTCTGTGTCTTCACTTGTAATTAAAGCATACTGTAACCTCGATGGTACGTAGTCCACTGTTTTTAATCCTTCATAAAGGACCTTACAGAGGCTGACCATTTGTGCATTTGTTTTCAATTCCATTGTCAACTCGTGATGAATGGATTCAAAATCATGTTCTTCAAGGAGTTCTCCAACTTTTTTTAAAGCCATTACTATCTCTCCTAAACGAAAATCTCTATCTGTATCACACCATTTGTACACTCATAATGTGCACTTTATTATATTACACTATAAATATGTTATTTTTACAAGTATAAAGAACCACAATAAAAGAATATTCCTTTAATGCATATAGAAAAAACGAAAGACAACTTATAAAAAAATAGAGATTGTTTCAAGTTTACAAGAAGTAAATTAAACGGATCGATTTGAATTACAAAACGTGAATGTTTCATCGATTCGAATAATCGATAACGACTATAGGCGTTAGATACCGCTGTCTTGCAGCATTTGTAGACCTTATCAAAAAAAGAATTATGAAAGAGCTGGAAAAACAGTGAGACTAAGTTCAATTACTGAATAATGGTGGTGTTTGTGATGCTTAAAGTAGATCGATTCGAAAATGTGTTTGGAGAAAGTATAAAGATTCGAATAGTCGATCAATAAATGGTCGATTGTACCCCTATTCTTCTCTTTACGTATTATAAAACCAGATATTGATGGGTCCATATATCATTCATTAAATATGATTAAACAGAAATGAGATATTCAAGCCGCGTCTCCCCTGTTTCGTCATCATAGAAAGACCTTTGAAATGTCCCACCTAGGGATTCAATAATGTGAATAGAAGATATATTGTTCTCTTCTACAGTCAAATAAACATCATCAATACTGAAATCTTTTATTTTTTCAAGTCCAAGTTCTAGTATTTTACGCCCCATCCCTCTTCTTCTAAAGCTTGGACGTATGTCATAGCCAACATGTCCTGCTTGGGGCACTCTTTCGTGTCGAATTCTTATGTTTCCAACAACATCAATCTCATCTGAATCATGCTTTTCAATGAGCCAGTAGGTTGTATAAGGAACCCAGTTATACTCAACTTCATCACCGAGGGAATTTTTATAGAGGGTTTCGACATAGGTATCAAAATTTTCAAGTGCAGGCTTATATTTGTTCATAAAGTAGACATCTTTATGATCAATATAGTCCCACACGAGTTTCTGAAATGGGATTTTAAGGGCCGAACTTGGTTTAACGAGTTCTAAAGTCATGGATCCTCCTAATGTAAAAATATTCAAATAGAAAATTTAATTGCAAAAAGTGATAGCTTATTTTACTACATGGGTCTTCTTTGGTCTACCACATAAAGGTTAGTTCGTTTGTTCTTATTCTTAGAATTATTATACTCTCCGACTTTTGTCATACCAATTTTTTGTGCCACTCGTTCTGATTGGGCTTGGTCTTTAGGCATGTGGGACACTATGCGTTCAAGTCCCAATTCATCGATTCCGTACTCAAGACAGGCCCTTGCTGCTTCTGTCCCATACCCTTTGCCTTGGAATGCTGCATGGATAATATAGCCTAAGTCTACTTCATTCATGCCATTAACCTCGTTGAGCATGAAACCGACATCACCAATAATTTTATGATCTTTTTTTCGTTCAACGATGTAACGGCCAAAGCCGTTGCGCTTATAAGACTGCATACTCTTAAGTATCCAGCTCCTCACTTCATCTTTATCAAAAGGTTTTGGCCAGCACTGCATGGTTTTTGTATCCATGAGGATCTTGCACTCAGCCTTAAAATCCACCTGACTAATTTTTCTTAGAATAAGTCGATCCGTGTCAAGTACGTGATTATCAATTCCGAGTTTTAGAGATTCTGAATCGCCAATATCCCAAGTGAACCAAGCAATAAGAATCCCTGAAAATAAAACAAAGAAGATCATTTGTGATTGAAAAGCCCAAATTTCTTCCCATGTCCATTTCAAAACAGACAATTCTCTATAAATACCCAGGCCAACATTAACCACGGTCCACACGCTTGTGAATAGGATAATATATAATGGACGTCCTAGTTTTCTTAACTTCCCCCATCTCCAAAATTTAAATCTATTCATTTGGTCCCCACCCCTCAAATTGATTAGAATGAAAATCGACATATATAAATTATGTAAATCAACTTTTGATTATTCTATTTTGAAAATTTATACCCAAAATTTTGGCATGCAAAAAGCCCTATTTCAGATGAAATAGGGCTTTTTACTATCTAAGCCAAACCTTTGTGATGAAGAGGATCACCAAAATATATGTGCCGGCGAAGCCAAGGACAACAGGAAAGAAAATTTGAGCCATAGCTATGCACATTGCCTTGAAGTCAGAATCATCAAGTTCTAGGTGGTCATCCACCTGATAATGTGCGGCGTGTTCATTTGATTTAGAAAGTTTCTTTTTCTTATTGAACACATCTTCTTCCGATGGCATAATGCCATGTGTCATCCATTTCATAGTCTTAGCTCCTAACCTTCTATTGGGTAGTGACATGCAACAAAGTGCTTGTCACCGAGATCTTTAAATTCAGGTATATCTTTAGAACATTTGTCCTTTGCGTATGGGCAGCGTGTATGGAATTTACAGCCATTTGGCGGATTTGCCGGTGAAGGTATATCACCAGTTAATATAACACGACTTCTTTCACGCGTAGGATCAGGTTGCGGTATTGCAGACAATAGGGCATGTGTATAAGGATGTCTAGGTTTGTCAAACATAGACTTCTTTTCAGCCAGTTCAACAAGATCTCCTAAGTACATAACCCCAACTCTATCACTGATGTGACGAACAACACTTAGATCATGGGATATAAACAGATAAGACAGTCCCATTTTCTTTTGCAGGTCTTTCATCAGGTTAATGATCTGTGACTGAATAGAAACATCCAGAGCTGATACAGGCTCATCTGCGACAACAAAAGATGGCTCCAGTGCCAGTGCACGGGCAATACCAATTCTTTGACGCTGACCACCTGAGAACTCATGAGGATATCTATTGATATGATAATCATCAAGACCACACATTACAACGATTTCCTTAACCCGTTCATCAAGTTCTGCACCGCGCTTGTAACGACCGTGCTCAATGAGTGGTTCTTTGATCATTTCACCAACGGTCATACGAGGATTTAAAGAAGAATATGGATCCTGGAATATAATCTGCATTTCTGTTCGAAGACTTACCAGTTCCTTATGGTTCATTTGAGTGACACTCTTACCCTTGTACTCGATTTCTCCTTCAGTTGGTTCAAGGAGTCTGAGTACGGTACGGCCTGTTGTGGATTTTCCACAGCCAGATTCTCCAACGAGGCTGAGGGTTTCACCTGGCATGATGTCAAAAGTTAAGCCGTCACATGCTTTGACATGACCAACTGTTTTTTTTGAAAAAGCCACTCTTTATTGGAAAATGTTTTTTTAGATTCTTAACTCTTACTAATGGTTGTTGTGACATTATGCTTGACCCTCCTGTACTACGAAGCAGCTCACTTTATGCCCCGGTTCTACTTCCTGAAGCGATGGGCGCTCTCTTCGACATTTGTCCACTGCAAACTTGCAACGCGGAGCAAAAGCACAGCCTTCAGGTAGGTATAGTGGATTTGGTACTGAGCCGTCTATACTGTCTAGGACTTCTCTGTCATCGTCGAGCTTAGGGATCGAATTGATAAGCCCCGCTGTGTAAGGATGTTGAGGATTGGCGTAAAGAGTTTCAACATCGGCTTCCTCAACAACTTTGCCTGCATACATTACAACGACATAGTCAGCCATTTCTGCTACAACACCAAGGTCATGGGTGATCATCATAATGGCTGTGTTTGTTTTTTCCTTCAGTTCATTCATAAGCTCAAGAATTTGGGCTTGAATGGTTACGTCAAGGGCTGTTGTTGGCTCATCGGCTACGAGAACCTTAGGTTCACATGCCAGGGCCATAGCGATCATAACACGTTGGCGCATCCCACCAGATAATTGGTGAGGATACTCATTAACGATTTCATCAGCTCTTGGTATACCCACCATATTCAGAAGATCAATTGATTTCTGATGGGCTTCTTCTTTCGTCATTTTTTTATGTAGGATAAGAACTTCTGAAATCTGGAAACCTATTTTGAATACAGGATTTAGAGATGTCATAGGTTCTTGGAAAATCATTGAGATTTCATTTCCACGTACTGATCTATACTGATCATCAGACATTTGAGTCAGCTCAGTATCCATATAAGTGATTGATGAGCCTTCCATGATCTTGCCAGGCTTTGATACAAGTCCCATTACGGACATAGAAGTTACTGATTTACCGCATCCAGACTCGCCAACCACGCAAAGGGTCTTGCCCGCCTGAATTTTGAATGACACGCCATCAACAGCTTTGACAACGCCTTTATCTGTAAAGAAATGCGTGCGCAAGTCTTTTACCTCTAAAATGTTACTAGACATGGCTATTCCTCCTTCATTACTTTGTCTTTGGATCTAGTGCGTCTCTCAGGCCATCGCCAAGTAGGTTAATACTCATTACAGTTACGAAAATAGCAATACCTGGAGGCATCCATAGCCACGGTCTTTTCGTTAGTATATAGAAATCACGAGCATTTTGTACCATATTCCCCCACGTTGGTGTTGGTGGTGCAACCCCAAGGCCAAGGAATGATAGTGCCGATTCAGTCATAATTGCCCCTGCCATACCAAGTGTTGCAGATACGATAATGTAAGCCACAGTATTTGGCAGAAGGTGTTTAACGATAATACGCTTATCTGAAAGACCCAGGGCCTTTGCAGCTTGCATAAATTCTTGTTCTCTAAGGGATAAGATTTGTCCACGGATCATACGTGCAAGACCTGTCCAGCTTAAGAAACCGATAACCATCATTGTGATGTACATCTTGTATTCTGCCGGCAGTCTTGCCCCGACAACGGCCGATACTGTGATGGCCAGTGGCAGGAATGGAAAGGACATAATAACTTCAACAATACGCATGCAGAGATTGTCTACCCAGCCGCCATAGTAGCCAGCAACACCGCCAACAAGGCTACCAAGTACCACAGATATAAGAACCGCAAACACGCCAACCTGAAGGGAAATACGAGCGCCGTGAAGCATTCTTGTAAAGTAATCACGACCTAGTTGATCAGTTCCCAACCAGTGCTGTGCATTTGGTGGTTGATTCAGTTGGTTGTAATCCATATAATCCAGTTCGTATGGTGATAATACCGGTGCAAAGACTGCACACAGAATAAGAACGATGAGCACTATGCCACCAAGCATGGCAAGTTTGTTCTTTCTAAAGCGTTTCCAGGCCATTTGCCACGGCCCTTCGATGCTCTCTTTCACTTCTTTATTCACATCAACTGCAATAGCAGTTTCATTCGTAGTTAACATTCTCTAACCTCCTAATCTACTTTGACACGAGGGTCTACTAATGCGTATCCAATATCAGCAAGAAGATTGCCGATAAGTGTCAAAATGGCATATAGCATCATAACAGCCATCATTAAGTTGTAGTCACGCATTGTTACTGATTCAAGTAGAACACGACCCATGCCAGGCCAGTTAAACACCGTTTCAGTGATAACAGATCCACTTAGTAGGAAAATTAGGGAATAACCAAGCAGGGTTACAATTGGAAGCAGAGCGTTTCTGAATCCATGTTTGTAAATAACGACTTTTTCGTTTAGTCCTTTAGCACGGGCTGTACGAATGTAGTCTTGGTTAATAACTTCAAGCATACCATTACGTGTGTATCGTACATAACTTGCTAGTGAGGCAATAGTTAGTACAATACCTGGTAAAACCATATGCTGAGCAACTTCTACGGCATATGCAAAGCCTGATGTTTCACTGCCTGCTTCAACCATGCCGTTAATCGGCAGGATTTGGATTTTTACTGCAAAAGTATAAATTAATAGTAGTGCAAAGAAGAACGACGGTATGGATATCCCAACCAGGGAGAAAACCGTCCAAAAATTGTCGAAAATCGAGTACCGTTTGACGGCAGAATGTATCCCCACGGGTATGGAAATACCAAATGCTAGAATAAATACGGGAATATTAAGAATAAATGTATTCTTAAGGTAAGGTCCGATGACATCTTTAACCGGTTTTTGGTAGATGAATGATTTTCCTAAATCCCCTTGAGCGACACGAGACAACCACATTGTGTATTGAATGTGTAGTGGCTTATCAAGGCCAAGTCTTTCCTTTTCCATTGCTTTTTGCTCTGGTGTTGCACGCGGGTCCAAGTTTGTTCCAACTGGTGAACCTGGTGCGAGTTTTATGATTCCAAATATACAAATTGATATAACCAAAATTACTGGAATCATGTGTAGCAATCTTTTTAGTATATATTTTGACACATTAATCCTCCTGACACTCCACGCTTAAAAAGGGGGCTTCGGTGTTTGTCCGAAACCCCGCAAGTATTGACTTAAATTATGAGTCTATGAATATTAGTCTACAACTTCTAGGTTGTGTACGTTGTAAGCCCAGTTTTCATAAGGTGTTACCTTGTAACCCTTAACTCGAGCATTTACAGCATCCCAGTCTTGGCCTTGGCTTAGGAACATGTAAGGTAGTTCTTCGTTCATAGCCAGTGCAAATTCTTTGTAAATTTCTTTACGCTTTTCTTGATCGAATTCCACATTGCCTTTAACTAGAAGCTCATCAATTCTGTCATTTCTTAGACCAACTGAGTTGTTGCCATCAGCAACGTCAAACTTCGAGTGGAATGTTGAGTAATTTGAACCAGGGTCAGTCGTAAGTGACCAAGCCATGTTGTAAAGATCAAAATTTCTTTCAGTGTAGACTTTTTCTACAAGTGTACTGAAATCCATTAGGTTGGCTTCAACACCAACTCCGATTTTCTTCCAGTCAGCTTGAAGCATTGGAATCATAGTCTCTACGTAACGAGAGTCAGTGTAAGTGTCCCAAACGAATTGTAATTCTTGACCGTCTTTATCACGTGTGCCGTCGCCGTTTGTATCAATCCAACCAGCTTCATCAAGCATAGCGTTTGCTTTTTCAGGATCGTAGTTGTATGGATTCACTTCATCAGTGTATGCCCAAGATACTTTAGAAATTGGCGTGTTGATAAGTGATGCATTTCCATTGAAGTAAATCTGGATAAATGCATTACGGTTAAAGCCGTAAGTCAGTGCCTGACGAACTTCTTTGTCTTCAAGACGAGGGTCACGAAGGTTAAAGCCTATGTAACCGTATGAGTTTGCCATATATGGGTTGATGTTCATAAAGCCCATGTCTTCGATTTGAATCTTGTTTTCATCTTTAGCAGGTACACGAAGTTGGATATCAACTGTACCAGCTTGCATCTCTTGGAAGTATGTATCTGGTGTAGTGAACTTTGTGATTAGGTTCTTAGTTTTAACTTCGCCACCATACCATTCTTCGTTAGCAGTAAAAGTCGCAAACTGCTTAGGTTCGAATGATTTAAACTCGTAGCGGCCTGAGCCCATGATTTCAAAGGCATTCATCTTATCACGCATTGACTGTGCGTTGCCTTTTTCAAAGCCATAGAAATGTTCTGGCATGATACCAATTTCAAGGTTCCAGATTCTTGCAGCTTTTGCTACATCATAAGTGAATGAAATTGTGTAATCATCGATCACTTTAATACCTTCAACGCTTTCTGCGTCTCCGTTTTTGTATGCATCATAACCAGTCAGTTGTTCAACTTCTGAGAAGTAACGACCATCGTATGATGGGTCACAAAGTGCTGTGAATGTGAAGGCAACGTCTTTAGCAGTAAGAGGTGTGCCGTCCCAGAACTTTACATCATCACGTAGGTGGAATGTGTAAGTCTTGTTTTCGTTTGAAAGTTCCCAGTCCTTAGCAATTTCAGGAATAGGTTCACCTTCAGTGTTGTTGGTGATTAGTCTGTCAAACATAATACGAACCAGGTATCCATCATATGTCGTTGAAAAATATGCTGGAAGCAGTTCGCCCTTGGCTTCAGTCATACCAAGTACGATTGTGTCGCTCGCGTTATCGCGATCTTTCGCTGGGTTGGCAATAGTTTCATCTGCCACAACCTCATTTACTTCTGTGTTTTCCGCTGTTGCTTCTGATGCAGGTGCATCTGTTGCTTCAGGTTCAGTAGCAGCACCGCCGCCACAACCTGTTAATGCTGCTGATAGCACAAGTGATAGTGCTAAAAGCCATGTGATTCTTCTCTTCATGTGTAATCCCCCTCCTCTTTTTGTTTGGAATTTCTATTTCTTTTAAAAAATAGAATTGAAGAGTAAATAATGTATGCTAAACAGTATTTGACTGTTGTAGCTATTTTTTATCTCACCTATTTTTATCTTACCTTCGAGACAAGTGGTGAGATGACTGTAGATATTGAGTAGCGTTCCTTACCCTCTGACTTAGACTCTTTCTCACTAAGCCGTTCCTTAATAAAAGCACAAAGTTCATTATGAAGTTCATTGGCTTCTTGCTTGGATAGGTAATACTCACTGTTGTAATTAATGTATTGCCCTTTTGTAGATTCTTTACTGGTATTTATTTTTTTTGCTTCATTGGCTTGATAGAAGTCTTTGGCCACACGGTCAAACAGAGCCATGCTGGCTTTGTCCATTGTTTGTGCTAACTTTTCATCAGATTGCATGGATTTGCTGTCAAGAACAAATGTTTTTGCAACGGGTTCATAGTATTTTTCGATGACACCATACTTTGGCTTCTCACATACTAATCTGATAATTCCGACTTTTTCAAGTGTTTTCAAATGATAATTTACTTTTGAATGTGGCTCCCCCAGTTTTTCAGAAATCTGCTTCGCTGTGGCGGGTTCATCTTCAAAAGCGTGAATGATCTGAATTCGGTAGCTATTAGACATTGCCTTAAGCTGCGCCAGATCGTCTACAACCAAAACGTCTTTCATATGTAAAACCCCTATATAGATTTATCGTTACATAAAAATTAATTTGTACGTAACAATTTATTAATATTATACGCAGTTTGAAATATTTCGTCAATATGAAATTTTAACGCAATATTTACATTTACAGAGTTTGGATATTGAAATTTACCACATGTTGGGATTGGCTGTAAATAAGTTATATAAACGGTTTGAGTCTATCGCGAGGATGCGCATTTTTACTGGAATAATTTAGATTCAAGGTCTAAGTTTGAATGTTTTGTAACAATATTTTTAGATATCGTAACTTTCTTTATTTCCAATTGTGAACATTAAAAATATCCAATTTAGAAAGAGGTATTTAACGTCGAAAAGTCCAGATGTTTTATATAAGTTCTTGTCTGGGAAAGTATAAAAGAAGCTTCTGAAAGCACTCATTTTACAGGGTTTATTCCTTATAATGACAGTTGGCAACATATGGACTTTAAGAAGTGGATAAACCAATAAAGGGTGTTTTTTACTACAATTCGACTTCCAGTTAAATGAAAATAAATTTCAATTCCTTGGAACAATAAAGCACTTAACTATTTTTCCATATGTTTCATGACTACATCAAAAAAAGCAAAATCCCTGCCAATTATGTGATATTTGCGCTCGGCTTTTGCCGTATCACATAGACAGGGATTTGCTAAAACATGGGGCGTTCGTGTTTGCCACGATGATTTGTATGACAAGCAGTAAAACTGCAGTCACCCACTTAAGTGTGTAATGGACTTATCAATGGATGTGATAGTTAGCATGTTCCAAAGATCACATTAAATTGCTTGATTTAAAAGTCGATTACGAAGTTTTTATATTGGCAGGTTCAAGATCTGCCCGGAATATATTGTATTGCCTTTCATCTTATTGGCCTTGCGAATGGCATATACAATTTTGCGAATGTCTTTTTCTTGATTGTAGTGTTCCTTATTTATGCCTGAAGCGATTGACCACAGAGTGTCCCCTGACTTAACTGTATATGTAAGTGGAGCTGAGTCTGCTTTATCAATGTGCTGAAAAAGTTGGCTTGTTGGTGTGTCCTTGTCCGATTTTCCATCGAATGTAGCAAATGCGATCATGCTTGTGCTCAATATGAATACCAATATGAGGGTCATACTCAAGGCAAAACGTGATTTGCTCACAATTCGCATTTTCTTGGATGAACCAGTGAAAGGATTTTTTGACTGTCTTCTATTAAAGGCCTGAGTGCCATGTGTTCTCTTAGCGGATGTCATTTGTTGTTTCATTCTATTTGTTTGCTTTCCAGCTGGCATTGAGGCAATCGTGCTTGTATTTTGGATTGTCATTGTTTGGTCTGAAATTCTTATAGAAGCTTCCGAAGAATTATGCATTGAAAATCTCTCATTTTTTGAATGTGCTGTTCTCATTTTATTATCCCTCCATTAGAACCTTTGTTCTCGGAACGTTTGTTCGATTTTATTATATACGAACAGGCGTTCTTTGTAAAGCGAAATCGAACTTATGTTTGATTTTTATTTTTTGCCATGCTATACTATAGTAAAATGAACGGTCTTAGAAATTGAATGAAATTGAATTTTAAGATGATTACATATCATAATACATAAACTTGATAGGAAATCGAGTTAGAAAAGGATTTGAGGTGTTCTTTATGCATGGTGATTTAACAAAGAAGCAACAGATTATTCTCGACTATATCCGTGATGAAGTACAAAAGAAAGGTTACCCACCTTCAGTACGAGAAATTTGTGAGGGTGTTGGCTTGAAGTCCACTTCGACAGTGCATGGTCATTTAAATAAGTTGGAAGACAAGGGCTATATCAGACGAGACCCGACTAAACCAAGAGCTATTGAGCTCTTAGGCGGCGCAGACAATGTGGTTCAGTTTAAAAGAGATACGGCTTATGTGCCAATTGTAGGTCAGGTTACAGCAGGTCAACCAATTCTTGCTGTGGAAAATATAGAAGAGACCTACCCTGTTCCTAGAGAGTTCGTGGAAAATGGCGAATATTTCATGTTGCAAATTAAAGGGGAAAGTATGATTGAGGCTGGTATTTTAGACCGAGATTATGTCCTTGTAAAACAACAGCAGGATGCGGAAAATGGACAGATCATAGTGGCTCTTATAGAAGACAGTGCCACATGTAAGACCTTTTATAAAGAAGACAGTCGTATAAGACTCCAACCTGAAAACAGTTCTATGGATCCAATCTATGCGGACAATGTCTCAATTCTAGGTGTTGTTAAAGGTGTCTTTAGAAAACTATAATTGAAAGCTAATGAAATTTTAAAAGCCTATGGAAACAAGTTATCTTGTTCCATAGGCTTTTCTTATATATACATGTATTGCCGGTCAAGTCATAGACTTTATCCCAATTTGACTATGATTCAATGCCATTCATGGTTTCGTAAGCCTTGATCATATTGTAGAGCATTATATTTGCAGGTGTTTCCACGCCATGTTTCTTGCCTAAGGCACATACCGTTCCTGCAAACATTTCCACTTCTGTTTTTCTGCCAGCTTCCACATCTTGAAGCATTGACGTTTTTTTATCGGAACCAAGTTTATCTAAGACTTGATACCAGCGGTCCAAATCAGACTGTCCAAGGTTAATATTCATCACCTGAGAAAGACGTATAACTTCTTCCATGGCATCATTCATTATATCTCTTGCAAACTTATTTTCCTTGAAAACCCTATAAGGCGCTCCAAGTACAGCGGATGCTTGATTGACACCCACATTGATCATAAATTTCCACCACATGTCTTTTTCAATATTTTCAGATATACGGTGGTTTACACCGATCGACTCAAGCAGTGCAACTGTTTTTTCAAGGCTGAGGGTCTTTTTGCCTGATATATCTCCAAGGACAATAACCCCTGGATTTGTGTAATAGAGCATGTTCTTTTCTTTAACAGCATCAATTTCAACAATAAAGGCATGCAGGAGTTTTTCTATCCCCCACTTGTCTCCAAGGATCATCTCGGAGTCTATGCCATTCATCATTGACATAATAACAGTATTTGGTCCAACGGATCCTTCAAGCAACTCGGTGGCCTCATGAAGGTGACCATACTTGACTGCAACTATAATTAGATCAGCGTGTTCATGCACGGTTTCTGGTGTGACACATTTTATTTGCAAGGGTTCATTATTGACGAAAAAAACTTGTGAGCTGTATCGCTCTTTTCGCTCGGCGTCACATATGAACTCAGGTTCAAAACCAACGCCTTTCATTTGCGATGCAAGCCCTAAACCGATAGCCCCTGCTCCGAGAATTCTTACGATTGCCAATGAAATTCACCTCTTCTATATACTGTCTTTGTAATTAATAATCTGCTACTAAAGGGTCTCTTAATTATAAGTCGATAATCTAATAGTTAAGCCTTTAAAATATAGGCCAAAGTAAGGTCCATTGTTGCCTTTAGTCCATCAACATGCGTGCGTTCAAAGGAATGAGAGGCATCCACACCTGGTCCTATAAGTCCGTGTTTAATGTCGTGACCAGCACGAAGCATTGCTGAAGCATCAGACCCATAATATGGATAGATGTCAATAACATAATCAATGTTTTCGTCCTTGGCAAGCTGGGTCAGCATATGGCGCATTTTTAAATCATAAGGGCCAGAAGAATCCTTGGCACAGATCGTAACCTTGTGTTCGTGGGATGTTTGACCTTCTCCAGGTGCGGCCATGTCCACTGCAAGAAACTCAAATGTTTTTTCTGGAATAGCTGAATTCGCGCCGTGTCCCACTTCTTCGTAATTACTAATTAAAAAATGTGTGGTATAAGCAGGTGTCAGCTTGTTTTCTATTATGTGTGCTGCTGTACCAACCAAGCAGGCCACAGCTGCCTTATCATCAAGGTGTCTTGATTTAATATATCCGCTGTCCGTGATTTGGCAGCGTGGTTCAAGGTAGATAAAATCTCCCACTTCAATCCCAAGAGCGCTTACATCTTCTGCGCTGGAAACTGGGGCGTCAATGCGGACTTCCATGGTATCATCACTGCGCTTGTTGCTTGAGGAATCTCCGCCGTGAACATGGGTAGAAGCCTTGTTTGTAAGGATTGTTCCAGTGTATGTTTTGCCTTCATATGTAGAAATCGTACAGTACTCCCCTTCAACAGCATTCCAAGGATAACCGCCTATCTGGGTCATTTTAAGTCGACCGTTTGACTTGATTTCCTTGACCATGGCTCCTAGGGTGTCCACATGGGCAGAAATGACCCTGTGCTTTGTGTCGTCCTGGCCTGGAATGGTTGCCATTAAAGCGCCTTTATTTGTATAGCTCGTTTTAACACCAAGGTCATCAAAGTAGCCTTTAACAAGTGAAATAGCCTTTTCAGTGTCCCCCGACGGGCTTGGTGTGTTAAGAATTTCAATTAGTTGCTGAGTAACCTTTTCCATGTTCATAAATTGCCTCCACTTCCCATTGTAAGCCCATGCTTACAGATGTAATTGATCTTATGACGATATACAAGGTGTGACTATTTATAAATTAAGCTTATTTATGCCTCTTATAATGTCTTGCGGTGTAAAAAGATCCGCATCCATCATAGCACTTAAGCTTTTTAACGCTCCAAATTTCGAATGATCATAGGTCAGACCACCCTGAAAATATACGATATATGGTTCACGAATAGGGGCATCTGCGCTTAGTTCAATTGAAGAGCCCTGCACGAAAGCGCCTGCTGCCATAATAACTTCAGAAGTATAGCCTGGCATGGCCCATGGGGTTGGTGTCACGTAACTGTCTACTGGTGCAGCGGCTTGTATGCCTTCACAAAATTTAACCACTTTTTCAGGTGTGCCGAGTTTAACGGCCTGAATGATGTCGCTCCTGTAAGCATCGGGTTTTGGGCAAACTTCACAATCAAGTGATTGGTATAGCTTGGATGTAAATATAGCCCCCTTTATAGCCCCTGCAACCACATTTGGTGCCATAAAGAGCCCCTGGAACATGCTTCTGGTTTGTCCGAATGTTAAACCACACTCTTTTCCAATCCCTGGAGAAGTTAATCTCGCAGCAACCTTTTCAACCAGATTTGTCCTGCCAACCACATAACCGCCAGTGAGTGCCAGTCCACCGCCAGGATTTTTTATCAAGGACCCTGCCATTATGTCAGCACCGACATCTGTAGGTTCTTTATAGTCTAGGAATTCACCATAGCAGTTGTCCACCATGACAACCACATCAGGATTGACTGATTTCACTTCTTTTATAATGTTTTCAATATCTTCAATACGAATGGCTGGTCGCCAGCTATAGCCAGCCGAACGCTGAATGTAAACCATTTTAGTTTTTTCATTTATGGCCTTGAGAATTTCCCCAGTCTTAAAAGTGCCATCGTCATTTAAATCAACGTCCTTATATTGAATATCATAAACCTTTAAAGACTGATCACTGTTGCCACTGATGCCAATGACCTGTTCCAGCGTGTCGTAGGGTTTTCCGGAAATTGAAAGCATTTCATCACCGGGACGAAGTATGCCTGTTAAACAGAGTGTTAGGGCATGGGTGCCATTGACAATAATAGGTCGAACAAGGGCATCTTCTGTATGAAAGACATCGCTAAATACTTTTTCAAGACATTCACGACCAGGGTCGTCATAGCCATAGCCTGTGTGCCAATTGAAATGGCCATCGCTGACCCGATTCTTTTGCATGGCATGAAGAACCTTGAGCTGATTAAAAGATGCAACATCATCTATTTCTTTAAATTTATCTGAAATTTGAACTTCTACGAAATCTGAAAGCTCAATAACCTTATCATTTATACCCAATTGTTTTAGCATTGAATTACGATTCATGTTTCCTCCGATACGATTAAGCTGATGGAAATCAGCATGTGATTTGTCAACCTCCATCTTAATAGATAAGGGGCATAAAATCAACCACTCTCAACCAATAAAAGCCCCTTGCATCAGAGTGGAACATGACGGAAAGGGGATTAAATAAAGAGCATAAATAAAGAGCTTAATAAAGAGGCTGATACTGGGTAAGGTTTTAGTCAATATTATAGTAGTTTGAAGGGTTTTCTGTCATAATTTTTTTCAAAGTTGTCTGATCTATCCCCTCTTTTTTACAGTATGGTAAAAATGCATCAAAGAATAAACAACACGGATGTTCTTCCCCCTTATTGTCATATTCCTCATAAAAGTCATAGTCCTGTGAGAGTAAGATGTGACTCGATAAACCACGGTCAATCACGGCCTTTAAAAGTTTACATCGCTGGTCATGAGTGTCTTCTTTTATCATATCAAAACCAACCCAAATACCTTCCTTGCAGGCCATTTCTATGGTATGTAGATCACTTTCCTTATCGGCGTGAGCCCATAGAAATTTAGACATGTTGGCATCATGCTCTTTTAGTAAGGTTATAACCTTAGGAACCATATGTGCTTCAAGAATATGGCAGTGGATTGGCATACCAGTTTCATTGGAGGCTATTATGGCCGCAACAAGCATGGCCTTGTCCACTGGACTGATTTCTCCCTTGTCTAGAAGTATCTTAATATAGCCGGGCCGGATGACTGTTCCATCAATGGTATCCAAACCATTTTTAAAATCAGATATCCAACGGTCGCCTAGTTGCTCAGAAAAGTGGGATGGGAAAATATCATAGGTATGCTTTAAAACATTCCAGCCTGTACAAGGTATAATATGCATATCAAGGGACTCAGACAGAGCTTTTAACAGTTTTAAATTTTGTCCACCTACAGGTGGAGACGCTTCTACAACCGCTTGACATCCAGATGCTTTTAAATCTTTCATAACAGGGTGTAACACCTTATATACCTCTTTGTTGTGGTCTTCATTATATTTATGACTAAAATACATGCCCTGGGCAAAATCATCATCAAATTCCCATTTAAAGTGTTCGTGGGATAAGGTCATACCTAGTGAGTCTTGCATAATTGGTCCTCTAACTGTGTAAATCATATTGTTTTACCTCCATTCCATGTATCTATACATATTTTAGGTTGTTTTTATGCCAATCGGTGAAACTCCATTCTTCAGTATTGTCCTCTAGGGCCTTACCAAGTTCAATATTTCCACCGCTGTTGGCTAAGTTTTCTAAATACACTATTCTCATATCTATGGCTTTTTGAATGTCTTCTTTATCAAAAATGGCCTGACCGTGGGACAGAAGGACGGCCTCTAAATCTAAAGCCTTTATACGCCGGAGACTCGCCAAGTGTTCTTGGATAGATCCATCAGGACAAATATATGGCAGCATGGGTTTGTTAAAGGCATCATACATGACTAGATCGCCTAGATGGGCTATCTTCCCATTAATGAGCGATATAAGGCCACATGCGCAGTGTCCTGAACCATCTATGAACTCCAGATTGAAATCTCCAAAAGAGAGTTTGTCTCCATGACGCACGGGTTTTGTGGGTTTTTTATAGTCTGTTTCTTTGTCCCAAACTTGTGTGCACTTATTAAAGTTTGCTTGATACTTGTGACTGCAGTGAATTTCAACGTCTTCAAATACACTTGTACCGCCTGCATGATCAGGATGATAGCGGGAAAGAACAATCCTCGTAAGGCGAATGTCTTTAGACATCAAGTCCTCCTTTAAGAGTTGAGCCTGTTCTTTAAAGCCTGTATCAATGACCAAGGCCTCTTTTCCATTGAGAAAAACAGGCAAATTGATGTTATAGCCAGACCCATCCGCCTTGGTCTTGTAAGTGTACATATGTATATTTTCTTTTAGCTCTAGCATTTTACTCTCCCCCAGTGGTTTCTTTTTTTAGTTTTAGAATGTGTTGCCTGAACATGTTCGATTAACTCTGTCGGAAATCAGATGTTTGATGGTTATTAAGTAATAACTTATCTCTAAAATGATCTCTATTCAAATGAACCATATTAAATGAACGCTAGGTAAAGGATAACAAAAGAACACTGACAGATACCTGTCAGTGTTTAGAAAATATTTTTAAGTGAGCAATTTTCAAAATTTCTATATGGTGAGATTACAACATTAATCTGTGATCTTACAAGCGCCAGGGCCATATTTATTGAAGAGTTGAGACGCTTTTTTCACAACCTTATCCTTAAAGGCGGTCGGTTCATAAATGCTTATCAAGTTAGGGTTTTCCAGGGTGATTGAAAGAATATCTTTTTCATATCTTGTAAAGAATTTGATAAAGATACTATTTGAAGTGGCTGGCAGGTATCCCGCTTCATGGGCTTTATTATTATCAAGAACATGGATATCTGAAAAATAGTCGTTGTCTTTAAGAACTCTGTAAAGTGACAGATCAATAGACATGACATATTCAGCACCAGAAAATTTATCAGTTGCACTTGAAATGGGCCTGTTCAAATATGCATTTTTCTCATAACGTATTTTCACATTTTTCATACGGTCAAGCCTAAAGACCCTTTTCTCCTCACGGAGATGACAATAAGCCGTTAAATACCATCCACCTTCCTCAAAGAATAAATTCTTAGGGGAAATTTTCCGAGCTCTTTCTTGGTCTCTTTGTGGATTGTAATATGTCATAGTTAAATTGAACTCATCTATAAAGCTATCTAGTATGGGTCTGAGTATATTCGGTTCATAGCAGGTCGGCTCAATACGGTGTGAGCCAAAACGAATATGTTTCATGAGTTTTTTGACCTTGATCTGGTCCACATCTTTAAGGGCGTGTATAACTTTCCCTTTTAAAACCTGATAGTCAGCTGTCAAACTTGGGAGCCTAATGGTTTCTCCATAATTCAGAACGATCAGAAGCATAATGATTTCCTGTTCGTTTAGACTTATGCTGGGCATAAAATAATTCATATCAATTTCATAGCCCCCGTGAACCCCTTCGTGGGTGATAATAGGGACCTTAAGTTGACTAAGTGCGTCTATATCTCGATATATGGTTCGCAGACTTACCTCAAAGAGCTCTGAGAGTTCTGATGCGGTAAGTTTTCCCCTATCTTTTAAAGCGTAAACAATGCCATTGAGTCTTTCTGTTTTTTTCATAGTGACCTCATAATAAATAGTTATTGTCCTTATTTGCAACCTCAAGTGTTCTTATTGTATATGTTCGGTAATCTCCAGAAACAAAAGGGTCACTTTTTGCGATAGTTTGAGCGCTTTCTATATCTTTGCATGTGACAAGAACCATGCCACCTGGATAGTCTTCAAATGGGCCGCAAAGAACTAGGATGCCTTTAGAATCAAGGTCTTTGAGATGCTGAACATGTTTATTTATTGCTTGTTCCGTGAGGGGCTTTGAAGTGTTTTCAAGAAATATTGCATATGTTTTCATAGAGTCCTCTTTCTTCCACTTATCAACGGATACTGTCATTTATTCATTATACTTTATTTCCACTTTGATTTTGAAATTCCTTCATACTGATCATACAAGTCAGGCTGATCTTACAAGCCAGGCTGATCTTACAAGCCAGGCGCCTATAAAACATCTTAAATACATTGTTTGGCAGCCTTCTTAATAGGGTTTGACATAAAAACACATGTAAAGTAGGACACCATAATCTATATCAAAAAGAGCGCCTGATTTAAGGCGCTCTTTTTTAGAGACTGTGTCTAATCAATCGTTTTCAACAACAATATACCCCGTTGTTACGTAGCCCTTGTCACTGGTCGCAGTAATGGTATAAACCCCTTCCTTGGCAGGTGCTGTGTAAAGACCATTGTCATCGATAGCTCCCGCTTCGTCTCCCGAGACTTTCCAAGTGCAAATGGCCACTTGTCCGTCCTTGTCAAATGCCTCAAGAAGAAGAGATTGTCGTGGTAGGACTCGACCAGGGTTTGGACGTATTTCTATTCGCAGTGGGTCATTGTCTGAAACAGGATGGTCTGTGTCTGATGTCATTTTTTCAAGGCGCCAACGAACTTTGACAGGCCTTGTTATGGCCTTTATATCACCAGAGAGGGCCATTCGAAAGCTTCCCTTGTTGGGATATAAGACACCCGAAACATTTATTTCAGGTTGGGCACTGGCATAGGCTGAATCTTCAAAAGCTGAAGAATCGCCAAAGAATATCTGCCGGCCACTTCCATAGTCATCCACCACATCGGGGGCGTGGTCTATTGCAAAACTTAAAAAGGCTTCTCCTCGCCCAAGACCATGGTCAATTTCGTCTGAGTAAAGGGCATTTTCCTGCAAGCGTCCTTGGGGAGGACTGAATGTATAAACCCCAGTTCTTACATTTTCAATACGACTTTTATGGACAGATTCACCTAGTTTGTCCATAATTTCAGTCAAGTCAATGTCCGGTTGATCCATACTTGTCTGACTGGTGTTTTCCGGTAATGTCAGTTCATCAAGAACTGTCCTGAGTGCATGGGGAACAATATAATCACTCTTACTTGGCTTATGAATACTGTCTATTAAATAAGTGTCCCCAGCAGGGATTAAATTAATTTTAGCCAGGCATACGGCGTCATTGTCTTTGGCCTGCATGATTTCATCAAATGGCAGTTCATAGTAGCGTTTATGCACGGCGAATTGAAGCGGGTCATCTATCACTTCAATCTGATGGCTCAGCTCCACAGCCCTTTCTATTTGTCTTTCCCCTATATGAATATCAAAACTTCCACCAGAAAGCTTCAAGGTATCGACAACAGGTTTTAATTGACTGGTTGAGACTGGCGTCTTGACAGTGTAAATGCCGTAAGGTGTCTTATCATCAGCTTCAAAGGACAGTCTGATGGCATGCCCCTTATTTATGTATGTCCCTTGTAAATCGAGAGTCACCGAAGATGGAATCCCCTCAGCCTTTCTTTCTACAATCAGTTCAATTTCAAATGGGTTTAGAGTGCTGACAATATCATTAATGACAATATCCACCTTGAGTTCATCTGCTGAATAGATATTATACCTGGTATGCAGAAGTCTTTCCCTCAGCCGTTGAACATTTGATTTAAAGTCAGTTCTTAAAGAAAAGGCATAGGCTTCATTCAGTCGGGAGAACTCACCGTCTCCACTGGTCTGAGCTACACTATGAACCATTTCAGCAGGTTGCTCTTCATAAGCCATACAGAGATAGTAAGTGTCTTGGATTTGTTCCTGATCAAATCCTTCTATGTCACTTAACATGTGCATAGCTGGAAGAGAGACAACTATTTCCCGACCAAAACTATCAATGGCAATTCCAGGATCTATAGATATAGTCCGGTCGTTAACGGCAACCACATCAAGGCCCGTTAATATACCAGTTCCCACTGCCAGTCGATTTGTCATCCTGCGTTTGTCATTGAAATAACGCTGTTCAATTTCAAAATCGCGCACAGTCAGGAGTTTACCGTAAAAATATCTGTTGCGCGTAAACGGATAGATTTTATCATTCTTCATTATGCATCTTCCTTTCAGCACGATCTGTCAAGACGGTGTTATAAGGCAGGGCTGAACTGTTGTCAAGAACCAGTTGCCCTGGTTGATTCACTCTTGAATTTATGCCCAAATAAGCGTGTTGATCAAGACGCAAATAAGGCTGTAAAGAAACGAGTCGGGCTGATGTATAAGCAGGCTTAACCCCGCTTAAAGCCTTTTTCATTTGATTGTATTTTCTTTCAGAAGCAAGGGCGTCGTCTGGTACCAGCACTGTGAAGTCATTGGGATGGGCCCCGTAGAGTTTATCAAAGAGCTGATTAAGGTATGCATCTGCGTGTCCTCTATCAAGATCATGCTGTTCAATCACGTAACAGCTTTTGTCTGTTATAAACTGACTGACTTCTTCAACCGCTCGTCTAGTGCCACGAATGCCACTTAGTTCTACAGCTTTTTCTACCCGTTTTCTAAGTTCTGTATCAGTCCAAATTTCTGGACTTTCAAGACCCAGGCTTTCTGCAAGCCACCATATGTCGTCATGGTTTCCGTGTTTTGCAATCAAATGGGTTGGAGACAAATCAATTTCTGTTTCCATATCACTTAATATAGACTGGAATATTGACAAGTACCTATGAAGAAAGTTGCCTTCATCAGAAACTAGATAATACTCCGGCAAGTAATCCAACAATGATTTCATTGGGTAGTGTAGTCTAATACGCCTTATAATAGGTGGACCTTCTGGCGCATAGACACTTAGCCAACCAAGCAGGTACCGTCCCTTTAAATTATGAAGGAGGGCATCTTGCGGATATGGAATCATAACGGGATCATGTTCCAAGAGCCTATTGATCTTTTCGTGGATGCCAAGGTCCAACCGACGCATGTCTTCATAGAGAGCATCATCTTCACAAGCCAGAAAATAGCCTGTTATCTTGGTTCCTTTGGGGAGTTGGGCATCTATGGTTATTCTGTCCCATATCATGCCTTTTTCAAAACTATCAAGGGGCTTTAAAAAAAGCGTACCCTTACGACTTTCTTCTATGTTCTTTAGTGTACATCCATCAGCGCTTGATACCATGTTCACCATTTCACATTTTCCAAAGTCTCTTGCTTTGTTAAAACTAAAGAATTTTTTATCGGTTTGCATTTTGAAATCACCATCCCTGATCATCGAGGATTTGTAGGTCAATGTCGCTTAGGTGGGCAATTGCTGACAGGGGCAGTTGTACATCCCCGTCGGCCCGCCGATAAGATCCCTTGTCGGTTCTAAGGCTTAACCTAGAAACCCTTATGATCCCACTAATGGATTCAAGGCTACGTTTTAATCTACCTGCAGAGAGTCTTCTGCCAAAAAGCTTGCCTGTCTGAGGTTCAATAAATCCCAGTACAAGATCGCGCACTCTTGAAGGATCAAGGTGTACAGCTGGATCTTTAATAATCTCAAGTTTGACTTTGAGGCCTATATAGTCTGGTCCTGTTACAAACCACTGTTCTGTAATAAGACGTGTTTGTTGAATTCTCTTATTGATGAAATCCACATATATTTCTGGCAGTTCAGGATTGATACTTTCTGACTTTGGAAGGGCAATAATCCGACCAGGCTTAGAGCTGTTGTCCCCTACAATGACAGATACATCTCTAATGGCCAGCCCTGGTGTTGTTTTGACGATTTCCTCGATGTGTTCCTTTGAAACCATGCGAGAGAGCTTTGAAACTTCCTTGTGAAATCTGTTGAAAGCCTCTTCGTCAGATTCCCTAGCATGCCCACCTTCAGCCTTAGAAACAGGTGTGAATTGGTATGTGCTTGACATGACTTCGTCCACATAGAGCTTCTTATACTGTCCATTGCCCATATCTTTTTTTGAAAACTTTGCATTCACAATTCGAAGCGCCCTGTTTTTAGAATCAGGCAACATGCCGTGTTCATTATTGCCAAAGGCTATTTGACCAGAGTCGGGCATGAGAACAATGTGCCTATCGTCTGCTTTTGAGGCATAGAGGTGGTGGACACATTGCCATGGCCTCCATTTGTCCTGGTGATAGTCTTCATTTATCTCCACTGAAAAATCATTAAAAAGGATATTTGAATAAGTGGTGTCAATTGTGTCGTATGGTCGTCCAGTAACATCAAAGCTTCTGATGCCCCCCAGTGTTGGGTCACCAGTGATAAGCCTTAGGTTTGTAATATCCACTGAGTCGTGGTTTTCTCCAAGAACCAAGCGCATAGACCCATTGTCATTTCTGTGGCAGGCATAATTGCTTTTATCAATGGCCTTATAGCCGGAAGGCGTTAGAATCTCAAGAATCATATCAGCCCCTTCAGGCACATAGTCATCAATTTGAATATCAAGGCCCCCTTGACCCAGTGATTCCTCATCAACATGGGCATGGATTTTATGGCAAGCCACGGCAGTTTGTTCCTGCTTTAGGCGAATGGCATTCATAATAAGGTTTTCAATCACTGGTGGTCTGTCGTAATAAGCGTTTATGAGTCTGTAACGAAGCCAAACAAGAGCTTTTTCCCCTTTGAGAAGCTGACATTTTTGAATGTAGGTTCCCTTGTCTATTTTTAATGTGACAATGCCATCGTTCATAAAACCATGGGTTTCATCAATGATTTCTTCAACAGCATGCCAGGACAGGACGCCCTTCTTGTTTAAAAGTGCCATTTCCCAGACACCATCTGCAAAGGAGATTTCATTGTAGTCATAGGGATTTCTAAAACCAATAGGATCATCTTCAAGATCTATAAAGAAAGATAGAAGTCCTGGTCGAAGGTCGTCAAATCCTATGTACAAGCATTGCCCTTTCCCTGGTGTGGGACCAAAGGGATATGCGGCGGCGTTGTTGTCAAATGCGCCAATCAAGTCAGTGATGCTGCCCCTGAAGTCTTCATCTGAAGAATATACGGAAACAATGGTGGAAACCTGAACCTGGGCAGAGCTTGATAACTCAAATCGCGTGTCACCCGCCCAGACAGGAAAGCCTCTTGGTATGATTTGCGTTTGTCTAATTCGCCCTGACAAATAATCATCTTCTGCACTGTCTGTAAAGGTGACTGTGGCAATCATCTGAGCAGGTTGCCCTGAAAGAGGCGATATGCCAAGCAAGTCCATATAGGCCTTTTGTGATATAAGGTCACTTTGGTCCATATAATACTGCATGTTGTCCTTAAGCCAAGACAGCATTTCAAGAATTGTTATGCCTGGGTCAGAAGCATTTTCGTTGGTCCAGTCAGCCGCATATTTTTGAATAAGCCGTCTGGATCTATTAACGATATCTATGAAGTTTTGGTCATCCAATCGATGCGGCTTTAACATATGATACACCTCTTACTATTTGTGGTTGGAGATTCTTATTCTCACATCATGTATACCACTGACCACAATGGCGTGGGATAGGTCAATACGACCATGAGTTCTGTGATTGACAGGTATTCGGTTGTTTCCATCAATGACATGCATTTGGATCATAACATTGTCAATGAGCTCGGTGCCCATTAGCATATGCTTTAAATCGGCCAGTATGGACGTATGTTCCGGTAAGACCCCTATCTTCCAACCCATTTTTTTAGGGCCGCCATATAGGGGATGAAAGTAATCATCCAGTTGCTTGTTCCAACGACTAAGAGCCTTAATATAGTCACCGGCAGACTCAACGACAACATCCATATTGACACTGAATGTGATCATGAGAGGTTCTTTTATAACAAGTCGATTTTGACCTGTTAGCATAAGCGGTGCACTTTCATTCAGAATGTCCTCAGCTTTGTCTTTGAGTTCATAAAACTGACTGATTTGATAGGGAAATGCATCCGGAAGTATGGAAATATTCAGTTGCCCCTTATGACTGGTTACATGAACATCGTGAATATCCCTATTCTTTGACTTCAGAATGCCTTCTATATCTCTATGGGAAAGGGCGAGTCCTCTATGACGAATGTGTTCACTCGTTCTTTCCTCTGCATGTATGGTGGGTTCAATGCCCAGTCCGCCCCATACAGGGCTACCGTTGTAGACTCTTTCTAGAAACGGCAAGCTGTTCACAGCTTTATTGACTTTTCCAGCTTTCAAGTTGCCGGAAATACCTCCGCCGAGAGCGTATCGCACCCTTATAAAATCGGCCTGATCACTATGGGGAATTCGACCCGTCTTGCCATCGCCAAACATTATGCGACCCAGTTCTAAATCAATGACATAAATGCGTCCATCATAGGCCTTATGAGCCTTATCACTTAAGGCATCAACTTGTTGCCATTTTATCCAAATGCCTTCTATTTCTCCGCGCTTATCTCTTTCAATCTGTATGTGGTTGGGGCCTTTTTCTAGTGCCAGTGCCATGTCCTTCTCATTCATTGAATCTATTTCATTGACCCACACGTGGGCTTTTAGAACAGGCGCTCTAGAAAGATATATTTTTGCATAAGGCTGTATGCTTGCCAGTGTGAAATACTCTGGGGTCAAGGTTTCTGTTTGTTCAATTCGAACGGCATTAAGGCGCAGCTTGAGTTTACGTGTGTAGGATCTCGGTGCGCTTAAACCATTTAGACCATCCATTGGAAGTAAGCGTAACCAGTAGGATAGCTGGTTAAACCTCTTAATCTGACTCATGGACTTAGGGGCCATAAAACTGACGAGTCCATTCATGATAAAACCATCTGTCTCGTCTTCATGGGGTAAGTCGTACCAGCCAGCTCGTCCGCCAATCGTGCCATAATACTGGATCTTATGGGCCACAGAAGTGTTTTCTTGAGTGTTTAAAATTGGCTCAATTTCAATCCGTAAAGGCCCTTTTTCAAGGTTGGCAGTCAAACTTAAGTAGACCGCTTTTCCAATGTTATCATCAGGAGATTTAGCAAGGCTTATAGTGGCAAGCCCCACCTGATCTCTATGAAACACTTGATGCTCAAGGTTTGAGACCGTTTCCAGTTGGAGGGGTCTTTGTTTAATAAATTGGGTTTGTTCCTCTGTGTTACAACTTATTGCAAGGGCTTGTATAAGAGGAACGGCCCTGTCCCCCTTAGGTGCAAAGGCATTTTGAATCTTGTTAATGCGTACACGAATGTAGGTTGAGGCTGCTGGTCCAAAAACAGCAGAAGCCATATCATTTGGGCAAACAAACTCAACGTGCCATGGTCCATCTTGAGGAATTATGTAGGCCTGGGCGTTGACCTTGAGGGGTGTCCAGCCGATTCCATTCCAGTACTCCCAGATAAGACTTTCAATTCGTATGGTTCTAGGTTCGGGTTCTTTTAATTCTGACGCATTCATAATGTTTCGCCATCTTATGTTTGCTTCCTCAGAAATTGCTTCTATAGGAAGAATATGATGCATGAGCTTCATATCAATTTGAATGAGGGCACCAGGTTTTGAAAAGGCGTCATCATCGCCTATATAAAAGGCATCGAATACATTATATGTTTTAGAAAATGGATAAATTTGCGTCCTAGAGTCTATGAGGTCATCGTTGCAGAGTATCACTTGAGGATCAAGTTTATCTATCATGAGTTTGAAATCTAAATCCAGTATTTCAATGTCTCTAAAATAGGCAATATCAATAATGCGACATTCAATGGCTCCCGAAAGCCGTATGTCATCACTTAACTTTATGTAAAGATCGTCTGATTTTTTTGTCGCTTCAAGATTCACTAAGGTGTCATCGTCTTGGATTCGCGTTATAAATTGGGCTTTTTTCGGATCGCACAAGCCTTCCACCAAGCGACTTTTATCCATTTCTTGACGTGTTGTGAATGTCAGTCCAAGAGACATACCTTTTCTCAGATACAGCCATTTTGGGTCACGGATGGTGAGGGATGGCGTGTTGACATTTTCCTTATAGTCCACATGAAAGAGTGGGAACTCTAATCCATCATCTAAAGCTGTGTGTTTTGAGAACCAGCCGTATTCATGGTCATAGACGAAAGCCTGGTTTAATTTGCTGTGAGTCACGTATAGGGGCTGGGTGGTTTCAAAATGAAGTTCCGTGTCTTCAGTGGCTTGTGCTAAAAGTTGGAAGCCCTCTTCAAGGAAGACGCCATTTGAAGCCCCCTCGCTGAGTTCGAAGCTAACAAACCCTCTTGATGCAACAGGGCCATAAGGGACAGGATTAAATAGATTAATAAGATCACGCCGCTGTTTATTGGGAAGTTGATTGAGTCTTTGGGCCTGCTCCATGTACATATCCTTAAAGATAAGGGCAAGGGCTGATCCAAAATCCGGCTCATTAAAATCAGGATTCCAATCTGGCGTATAGCTTTTTGCAAGGCTTCTAATCCGCTCTAATATTTTATTTTTTTCGCTCTCTTTAATAATTTGCGGCTTCATGATGCCCTCCCGTGGATGTTACTCAATGCCTTCTGTAAGATAAAATGGGAATACCAAGTTGTGCGGGTTATTGGTAGCTCGAATGATGTAATTGATTTCAATGAGAACACAGCCATCCTCTGTGGGGTGCTGGTCTGCAAGAACTTCAATATCATTGATTCTTGGTTCCCATAGGGTCAGGGCCTCTTCCACAACATGTTCCATCTGTTTGAGATTTGTATAATCAATGGTTTCAAACGTATAGTCGTGAATGTCACAACCAAAGGTAGGACGCATGACACGTTCGCCCTTTCTTGTCATTATGATCATTCGAATGGACTGCTCTATAAGGTTTTCGTCTTGGGAAACAGATATTTGACCCATTTGTTGGCTTGGCCTGATGGGAAAGCTCCAACCAGTGCCTGTAAACTTTTGATTCATAGGACCACCCTTATTCGTGATTTTCCTTGTTCGTGTAAAGGAAGGTTAATTAATTTTGACTATAGCCCCTTTAATATTGGCAGAACCACTGGCTTCGACGTTCATGAGCCCACCTGATTTTACTGTCATAGAGGCATCGGCATTTATGTCAATTTTTGCAGCCTTAATGCTAAGTGTTGTGGTTTTAATATCTATTTTCTGACCGGCGCCATCAAGGATTATTTGAGAACCTCCGGTTTTCACCATTATTTTCTTTTCGGCATTCACGTTAATTTGACCGCCTTTGGCATCAATTTTGACACCGTTTTTGCCCCCCTTGTCAGACACTTCAACCACTTCATCCTTGTCCTTCATGGTGACATGAAGACCTTTTGGGGTTTTAATGTCTACCACAGACTCTTCTCCATTTTCCGAGTCTTCTAAAATGACCTCTATACCTGATTTGGTTTTAATCATTTTAGTGAGATTCTTTCCTTTCTCATTGTCAACTGGGGGTTTGTTTTTTGTATTCCATAATCCAGCCATAACAAAGGGTTTATGGATATCGCCATTGATAAAGCCCACAAGGACTTCATCATCCACGTCGGGAATGAAATAGGCACCCATCTTATTGCCTGCAAAGGGTACAGCCACGCGAATCCAGTCCGTTTCATTGTCGCTGGCGTCTCTTAAGAGCAGCTGAACCTTGACCCGACCCAAGTTTTCTGGGTCTTCAGTGTTGGTCACAATGCCCAAGGTAAGTCCGTACATTTTATCATCAGATTTGCTCGATTCTTCTTTTAAAAGGTCAATTATACTCATATTACATTCACCGCCACATCAAATGTTGTTGTAAATCCCCCATCACCGAAACTGTGTTTTACGCCGGTGATATAATAGTCATTATCTATTGTTGGATCAAAATTTTTAAGTTGCAGGTACCGGCCAGGAATGATTTCTGGAAGACCAATACAGGTGCCTTTTCCTTTGACAAAGTTCATACTCCGTCTGTCCAGTTCCGCTTCAGCCCTTTTTTTGGCTTCTTCTGCCGTGGTTATGGTTTCGTCAACTATGGTCACCTTTGCCCCTTTAAGGAGTTTCGTGACACCATCAGCTTCCTTTTTACCCTTACCAGCTTTTTTGACTTTATCAGCCTTCCCTTCGACAACCTTATGATTTTTAGTGTCATAGCCTCTCACTGTCACCTCGCTGACTTGACAGTGCAGGCCAATTTCTCTTGAAAAGGACATAATATACTGTCCCCATTCAAAGGCAATTACAGGTTTTGTGATTTTTCTTGGTTCACGAAAGTAAACTGTATCTCCCAGGGCAAAAAACTCATAATTAAGTTTCTTTGAGAGCTCAACAACAAAGTCATAGTCGCTCTGTCTATTCTGTTCTATGGGGTGCTCAAGCTTTGGGGTTGAATCAACCTCAACTTTTTTAGCGAGGGATTTATAGTCATTAAAGATTTTTTTAATTGCGTCTCCATAGGTCTCATAGACCTTTTTCTCGGATTTTATATCCTGCATCATAAGGCCTTTAACATCCATACACTCTATGCTGAGTTTGGGAAATTGGGACTCGGAGAAATCTGCAGTGACCTGAGAAATATAGCCCTTATAAACGGACACAGTTTCAATGTAGCCCAGCTCAATATCCACTATATTTCCGAGAACAAAATATTTATCAAGCCAGTCTTTGTTAAAAGACCTGTTTTTTAAATCATAGGCGTTTAAAATGTCAAAGGTACAGGAATTGGCTGACTGTTTTATACCCAGTTCCACACTGAGGCTGGAAACGACTATTCCAGCACTGGACAAGTCCTTGCCCTTTATTTTGATCACTTGGGTGGGAACAGAAAAGTCCTTGTACTTTTTAGACAGTTCGCTGATTTTATACTGTTTTTTGTCCATTTTGTCACCTGCCTATCAAGAGAAGATTGTCCTATTTTATCTGGTCCTATCTATGAATCATGAATATTTGGAACCTTGATACTGCGCCCAGTTGGTGGAATTCTTGGATTTGCTATGCCATTGGCTTTTGCAATACGCTTCCATTCATTGGGGTTGTCATACTCATGGGCAGCCAGTTGCCAGAGCTTTTCTTCTTGTTTTAGAATCCTGTGTTTGGTCCTGTCAGGTGACTCCAGGGGTGTTTTCTTCATAAGGGCTTCTAGGGTGTCAACGGACTCAAGGGTCATTGAAATTTTGGCCCGAACTGGTTTCCCGGAATCAAGAAACATGGTAAAGGTCTGTGTGGCCTTGGTCAGAACGCCTTGAAAATTCAAAGACCCCCATACAAACTTGACTTCAGGTGGTTGATGAAGGCCTGCGTCCACCTTCATTGCCCCCATGACCTTTTCAGTGAACTTGCGAACATCCTTTTTCTTTGACTCTGGTGCTGGAGATGCATAGGTGTCAAAGAAGAGTTCAACTTCAAGCTGTGGCACTTCTGATCCAACATACTGTTTGACGGGTTGTTCAGCACCAACGGGCTGGATCCACTTATACTTTTTGGTGTTTGTGATTTTGTATTCATTAGGGTTAAAAAGAACCTTGATTTTTTCTGTCTTTTTTTCACCAATGATATGAACTTCAGCTTTTTTAAGAGCCATTTATCTCACCTGCTATTCTCCTGTATAGAGTGTTGTTACAGACCGCGTCTTCTCTTTTCAAAGGCAATTCGTTTTTCGAATTTGTTGTATATTTGTTCAAAAATAGCATCCACATCAACCTTGTCCATGACAGGTGCTTCAGAGACCGGTGGCTTATATGTCATGACGTCTTCCACTGGTGGACTTGTTTTGTCCATGTCAATTGCCATGCTTTGCATAGGTCTAGAAGCCGGTTTATCATCCAATTTTGGCATCTGCTGGACGGCTTGCTTGGCATAGTCCATTTTGACGGGACGAATGGTATGGTGCTCAACCTCTTGTATGGCATGGATATCCAGCTTGGCCATACTTTCCCGGGTCTGCAAATGGGTTTTTTGAAGTGTGGTTTGATTCACTATCAACTTTTTGCTCTTAAGAAATTGATCGGTGACCCTTGTATACATGTGAGTCTGGGTCTGCCCCAAGAGGTCCTCGCTAACTTTCTTTGCCGTATGCGTATGAACAAGACTCTTATTTTCATTAAGCTTTCTGTCAACCATGGTCTTCGTATTCTCAAGATTATCCTGGAGCTGTCCCACTTTTGGTTGAAGGTCAATTGTTTGATTTTGACCAGTCTTTTTAAATCTTAGGATTTTGTCATCCTGAAGGTGTATAAATTGTTCAGAATGAGTCAAGATTGTTTTTTTATTAAATGTTAACCTTAAGGATTGACTCATTTTGAAACTTTCCAGGCCTTCAGTTTCATGATTGCCTAGGTGCTTATGAGTTAGGAGCTTATGATTTAAGAGTTTTTGGTTTAAAGTCTTCAAATTAATTGGTTTCAGGTCAGCCCATTTTAGGCCGAGTGGTTCTGGTCGGATTGTTCTGTCTTTAAAGGTTGAAGCCTTTAAAGAATCAGCTGGCCATTTTCCTATGTCATAAAGTTGTAAATAGGTATTATGGTTAATATCATTTGTAAGAGGCTGAACTTGCTTAATGTTCTTTTCTGGATTCACACTTGTTTTGTTTTTGAAAACGGAAACAGCCCTTGTATAAAAATCAGTGTTTTTTTCTAGTTTGGACTGGAGGGCCAGAATGACCTCTGCTCTATAGGTGCTGTTCATAGTCTTTCTGTGTTGTATGCTAATGTGCATTTGTTGATTATGTGGTCTAAACTGTTTGGATGCCTTTTCTGATCCAAAATGTGGATTTTTTCTAGCCCTGTCCTGACTTATAAGTTCATTTTTTTGACTTGTTAAAATAGACCTATCTGACTTGTCCACGCTTTTGTTGAATGATTTATCTAGTGATTCATTGAGCGACTTATTTAGTGACTTATTTATGGATAGACTTAGTGATTTATCTAGTGATTCATTTAGTGACTTATTTAAGCGTATATTTAATGACTTATTAAATGACTCACTTAATCTATTATTGAGTGATCGACTCATTAATTCAAGATCGACAGAGTCCTCAGCATCTTTCACTTTAATAACGTGTGCAGTTTTTGACTCAATGTGTTTTAAATCGATTCCAAGTCTTGTGAAATCACGTCTTGATTCAATTTCCTGCACGCCGGTTTTAAGATGTATAAAAGCAGTTAAATCAGATCTTAGTAAAGAGTTTGAAAAAACACTTGGAGCCACTAAAAGACTTTCAGTTTTTGATAGACTTGGGACAAGTGAGAAGCTTGGTGTCTGTAAAACGCTTATGTCATGTATTTGGTCTTGTGATTCTACAAGGCTATAATTGATACTTCTTGGTCCCCGTGTAGCTTGTTCTAGGGCTAGATGGTTAAAATGCCTTGTCTGCTTATCAGAAGTCTGTCTGTTCGCAACCGTGTCAGTGATAAGGGTCTGAACATGCTTATAAATGGCTTCAAATCTGTTTTCTTTGATAAGACCTGTCACATATGTTTCAGTCAATTTTTCGAAGGTCTCATTTAATTTGTCTTTATTGGCCCTTGTAATGGCATGTTGGTCAAGGATATTCGCAAAAGCATCGGGCAATTCCTTATTTAAAATTTGATGGATTTGTTTCCAAAGCCCATTGGTTACCTGACTGGTCTGACTTGCTTCTATAAATAAGCCTGAACCAGCAACAACTTCTTCAAGTTGACTTGTAAGCGTTTCGTGAATATGGTCAAGAACCATTTTTTCAAATTCTTTTGAGAGCAGGTTTTCAAGGTTATGTTTTTCTTCGTGCAGGACTCGCTTAATGAGAGACTTTTGAGTCTTTCTTTTCTTATGATGCTTGGCTTTAGGTCCCCTTGCTGCTTTCTTGCTTTGAAGGGGTTCTTCCACTTTTGTCTGGGTCAAGTCACTGAGTATGAGCGAAACCTTACTTTGCAGCCCTTGGTTAACTTCTAGAAGTGCATCATAAACCGTTTGGTGAATCATTTGTATATGGGTTTGATTAATATGAACAGGTGCATAGGAATCATATGAGTCATGTTTTGAATGAAGTTGATTTCCTATAAAATTATCAGTTTCTGCAAGCTCATGGTTTTCAATATGACTTTTATAAAGACCTATTTTGTGAGCATAGGGTCCCAAAATATCTGATTGCAGGCTTGTTTCAATAGCTTTTTGCAAATAGAATTGATCATTCTTATGCCACTGATTCAGCAAAGTCTGCTCCGACTGGAAGTAACTCAAAGTGTTTTGTCCATGCACATGGTCTGCTTCTATCGTGCTGATCAATCTATTTAAGGACAGACGTCTAATATGGCTTAGTGGCATATTAAATATAGTTGTCATCCCATTTATCAAGTAACCATTGATGCTGTTTTCAAGGTCACGACTTGACTTCTGACCCGTGTCACGGTCACTATAATAGCTAAAGTACTGATTAAAGCCATCCTGACTCATTTCCGCTTGTTGTGCAGAAAACATAGTTTGCAAACGGTTGGATATAGGACCATTTATATTTAGGGTGCTGAGACTTTCTATTTTAGAAAGACTGAGTAGCACGCTGTTTATAAATGGATTCTCATATGTTGTTTTATTGTATGCGGTTGTAAATTCTTTTAGAGTAAGTGGACTCAATGTATTCTTAATAAGCGCTTCAAGTGCATAAACTTCATCTTTGACATCATGAGATCCAGACTCTTTTAGATTTGATAAAATATGCTGGTCAACATGGTGCTTTAGCATTCTTATGGTAGGTACATCCGACATTTTAAGACCATGACGTGTTTTATCTGAGTATAGAGGGGCCATAATATTCGATTCATGATGTTCCAAATGCAAAGTTTTTAAACTAAGTGGCTTATCACCAAATGAACCGCTTATGTTATCAAAATAATTGTAGGTCCCTTTTGACAAGAGGATTGACAAGGCATGGCTGTTAAAAATATGACTGTCAAGACCGATCCCCTTCAAGATGCTTTCAATTAAGTGGGACTGAAACACATTATCATGGGTGGCTAATGTGGTCCTAGACCCCTTATTGATTTGAGACACCACAACATCATATTGTGTGTCATTTCTATGACTCAAACCAGTTTTATACATACTTACGTTCTTCAAATTGTCATATTTCTTCAAATAAGACTGAAAAAATATCATGTCTAAACGGCCTTGACTATTTGAATGAAACCCTGGGCTTAAACTTTCAAAAAACTGCTTTGGCGAATTGAGAACATGGTGCCAAATTGGGCTTGTTTCTTGAGTGTTTTGGTTTTCAATATGTTTTACGTAATAGTCTGAACCATTATTACTTAAGCTGAAGGCATCAGATTTTGAAGACATGGTTTGTACAGTGTAAAACTGTGAAGGTTCTCCATGTATATGTTCTTGAACATTTTTCTGTGTATTCTTTTGTATCTTTTCTTGCATATTTTCTTGTATGTTTTCTTGTACGGTTCCTTTTATATTTTGAAACTGTATGGAACTTGCTTCCTGTGATTTAACTGGTGAAATTTCACCGTCCACCATTTTATGCACAAGGTACTTGTCCTTGTTCCTTTGTGTATAGAGGTCTTTTGATTCAAGCTGGTCGGCCATGATCCTTTTAATATGTATATTGCCTCGAAGGGCTAGATCTCTTGTCACTAAAGGTCCCTCGAATAGGAAATTTGTGGTCCCATTAATATGGGGACTCAGTGTGCTTGTAAAGCTGATGATGCCTTGATCCTTCTCATTAATAAGATCTCTTCCCATAAGGGCAGTCTTGCTTACAAAGACAGTTTCTGTTGCCAAAGCGGGAATATAGACCTCATTTGATCTGTCTACGAGCTGGCTAGAATGGATCATATAGGTCTGGGCAGTCTTAAACCATGTCTCAAAAGACTTGGTGTTTAAATTATGTTCTAGTACTGAATTTGCATGTTTCCAGTATGGTCCTCTTGAAAACTTATTTTCATTACTGTCAGTCTTGTCTAATAAAGTTGTCTGCATGGTCCTAATATTTAAGCTAGAAGGCATTAAACCACTCATTTGACCCAGTATTTGAGCAGACAGTCCCTGAAGCTGATAAAGGGGCAAACTCAAAGGAAGAGGATGTAAATCAACATAAGAAGCTGCTTTCAAATCATTATGAGAACTTGTTTTAAAATCATCTTGACCAGGTCTATAGCTTTTCAAAAACAGCTCCATTGATTTGAAAGAAGCCGAAATGTTCTTGTTTTTATAAAGTGCGTTTTCCTTTCCTAGTTGACTGGCCTGCACTGAAGCAAGAAGGATGTGTAAAGGCGAATGATCTTCTAATTTTCTAAGATCAAGGTCTTGGTTGTTAGCCTGACCTGATTGACTTTCAGACTTTCGTTCAAGCATGTTGTGAACAGTTTGTCTAAACCTTGCAATGGGATTTAAAGAAGTCTTGCTTGCCTTATCTTGGCTGTCTTCAAGACCAGGAGTCCTATTTTCTAAATATGTGTTTAAGAACTTTAAATACTGACTATCAGATGCCATTCGCAGTTGATGAATGACATTAACCGATTGATTAATATTTTGTATTTGCTGGTGGTAATTCTTAATGTAATCATTCTTATTGATGGTACTCTTAAAAACGGTTTTTGCGTCCGACTGTGAAGACATCTCTGGACTTAATTCAAATCCCATAAGTTCTAGGAAATATAAATCCACAGGACGAAATGCCGCGCTGTTAAAACCATACCGGCTCATGATATAGGTAGAAAATAGCGAGACACTTGGGTTCATTATGATATTTGATTTTATGCTTTGATGTTGAATCATCGTCTTATGCTGAATCATATTGTCCTCTTCTGTCCTTTTGGGCGCAATGGACTTCATTTTTAGCATGTTTCATCCGCTTGTTTTTGAGCTTGTTATAGAGTATGCTTACCTGTTTCACAGGTTGGATTTTTTACCTTAAACATAAGTACATAAGTATACATAAATATATTATGTCTTCTCCGTCAGACCGGAATGTGTAATTTCTAGGGTCTCTATGGCCACTTCATTGCCCATGGCATTCAGGGACGGGCCTGTCCATTTCGTTGGGAAGGCATCTTGAAATTCCCAAGTGCGAACGACAGATTTGTCTTCCTTACGCAGTTTAATGGTTCCACTTGATTTTTGAAGCTTACCTTCCTTTATGTGCTGGAACCATTTGATCATTCGCGCCAGGTCTCCAACACCTCTCTCAAGAACCAGTTTTCCACTTTGCACACGTTTGGGAAGCATGTGAACATAGCCGTTTACTCCGCCCTCTTGGTATTCCTCAAGCTCTATCTGACCTTCTAAGCCAGAAACTTTAGAGAAATTCCCCTTAAAGTTCCCAATCTCCACTTCATATCTAAAAACAAGTCCCAGATTATCATTTTTACCCATACATCACCTCTAAATGAACTGTGACCACACTGTATTCTTGCTATACAAGATATTTGTAAGGGACTCTAGGAGTCACTTTTAAAACACATCAAATATATTGTCAGGTGTGTCGTTAAGCTTTTTATTAATACTAGAGATCTGTTCACAGTACTTTCGTCTTTCCTTGTGTTCCATGGCCATGACTTCCTCATGGGACCAGTGGAAATAGTAGGCTATAAAAGCCACCTCTTCGTATATTTGCGCCAAGGGATAAGTCATTATCCCTTTAAGTTGAAAAAATCAACAGGCGTCTCATGTTCGTGTCCACATTTTGGGCAAACTGTAGGATAAGCCGGTGATTCCATTTGATTAATACGTTGGTAAAGGTCTTGAAGGTAGGCCAAATCTGCTGTGAATAGCTTTTCAATAACCTTTGTATCTATATGGCCAACGTCGCCAAGTTTCGTAATCACGCGGGAAAGCAAAATAACCGATAGATAACTTGGGTTCTGCTGCACACGTGGATCTCTCATAGGTAAAATTTCGTCGGCTGCGGTTGCCAGTCTCATAACGCCTCTTTTATGCATATTGCCTTGCTGATCAATAAATCCTTTAGGTAGTTCAAATTCATATTCTGTTTGGAATGGCATAGTGTTTCCCCCTTATGATGATTTTCAAGTTTATAACCTATATATAAATTTATCCAATTCTCAACTATTCTAACCAATATTACGGAAACGGGACTCCAATTAGGAGTACCCGCTTCCGAATTATTACCTATTACTGCGATCTTGTTAGGCCTTCATGGGCAATCTCAAGAGATTCCATAGCAACCTCAGAACCAGTGGCATTAAAATCAGGCGCTGTATATTTCACTGGCCATGCATTGATCATTTGCCATGATGCTGCATCGTCACCAGCTTCATCGATTGCTGTGATTGTCACAGTTTTACGCTCGATTGTGCCTTCTGTAATTCCATCAAGCCACTCATAAAGCACCATTGAATCAGAGGTACCCCATTTTAGAGTGATGTTTCCGTATTTTGTAAGTCCAGGAAGCTTACGAGGTGTCGTAACATCGTCGCCTTCTCTGTATTCGATAACGTCTACTGATGTATCAAAGCCAGAAACTTCTGCAAAGCCACCGGCTTCTAAACCATCAATTTCCAGACGGAATCTAAAATTCCGATATGGGTGTTTCATATCAGCCATAGATATTCACGCTCCTTATAAGAGTTATAGGTTATTATTGTTCACTGGTTTTCTGAGCAATTCTAAAGATAACAAATTCAGCAGGTTTAACAGGTGCAACCCCGATAACACAAATGAGTCTGCCGTTTTGAATATCATCTTCAGACATTGTCGTACGACCAATATCAACGAAGAACGCCTCACCTTGAGAACTGCCAGCAAGTGCGCCACTTCTCCATACTCCTGTTAAGAACACTTCGATAGTACGCTTAACTCTTGTCCAAAGCTGTTCATCATTTGGCTCAAATACAACCCAATTCGTATTGGCTTTAATAGATTCTTCTAAGAAAATAAAGAGTCTTCTTACGTTGACATACTTCCAAAGAGAATTAGATGAAGCAGTACGTGCACCCCAAACACGAATGCCTTGTCCTGTAAATGTCCTGATTAAGTTTACGCCCTTAGGGTTTAAAATGTCTTGTTCGCCCTTGCCATAAAGAGAACTTAAACCAACAGCGCCACGAACGACTTCGTTAGCAGGGGCCTTGAAGACACCGCGCTCTGTGTCTGAACGTGCATAAATACCAGCCATTGCACCAGATGGTGGCATGAAAATGTTTCGCTTATCAAGCGGATCAAACACTTCTAGCCATGGATGGTACATCGCCGCATAATCAGAGTCAAACATGTTTCTAAAGTTTAGAACATCACCGACTTTTTTCTCAGAAACAGGCACATCAAGAACTGCAAAACGACTCTTTGTGTTTTCGCAGTGTGCCACAAGAGCAAGCTGTACGTTTGGATCTGTCACACCAGGAACAGCCATAATACTCACCTGTTCATTTTCTAGGAATGACTGGATGCCTGTACGTTTTCCAGGGCCATCATCAGATCCCATAAAAGTTGATGATGTTACGTTGTCAGCCGTGCCGTCAAAACCGCCGTCAAGACCGAAAACATATGTACCTTCTGAATTTCCCGTTAGAGCTTCATAAGGCGCTTTAGCACCTTCTGCATCGCCTTCAACCTGAGCTTCTATGAGATCAGACTTAGCCAGACGCTTTGTAATAAAGTTTGCTGCAGCAATATTTAGTGACACATTTTCATAGGATTCTAGCAGGTCTTGGTAGCCCACTTCCATATTGAACTCACATGTTTGAATGGTCTTTTTTGGAAGAAGCTCAGTGTCGACAACGTCTGCACCAAACGGTTCTTCAAAAACAAGCACATTCTCCACAGATGAAGCCACTTTAGCAAATTCAGTTGCTTCGCCATCAGTGAACATAACAATGTCACCAACATTGAAACCGACAGCAGATTTAACTGTGTAAGACTTTTTGTCTCCGTCTTCTGCCATTTCCATAACTTGCGTTTTAGCCTTGCTCGTAGGTGCAAATTTCACGCGAATGTCATTGCCCCATGCACCAGGGTTTTTGGCTGTGATATTTAGGGTCATATCGCCCTCAATTTTAGATTCAGCAATTTTAGCGTCTTCAGGGGCCACACGCATAATATAGGCTCTTGAACCGCCATTATTGAAGAACGCTTCCACGCCATAGGATAAGAACCGATATTCACCAAACTGATTTTCTGACAGATAACTGCCATATTTTCTTCTAAAATCAGCAATGTTTGTTACAAGTTCAGGTGCGCCAACAACGGCACCTCTTTCAGCTAGACCAACAAAACCGCAAGTGCTTGTACTGACGCCCTCCATCGGCCGTGGTCCCATCTCGAACTCTTCAACGTATACTCCAGGTGATAAATACTCTGCCATACGTGTCCAATTTCAGATCATTGACCTGAAATTAGTCCCTCCCTTCGATCTTTAATAGTTTAAAATGCAAATTCCACTTTAATGGCATCCAGCGACTTTCTCTGCTGGGCCAGATCTTCAATCATTTCCTGGAATACACCGATGATGTCGGCAAACAGGAAAAGTGTTTCGATTATATCTGCTTCATTGACCGTTTCGCCATCGGGAAGCACCATTACATATCTGCAGTAAATGCGTTCTTCATTGATGCCGAAATGTCCAATTGGCATTCTTGCATTAATCTCTGTAAGAAGATCTTTCACCTTGTTTTCTGTGGTTTGGCTGAATGATTCAGGCAACTCCACATAAAACTGCATGAGATTAATATGCTCAAGCTCATCGTCTGGTCTTGGTAGCAGAGCCAGATTCACCAACTGATCTCGATTTTTGTAGTCATTGTCTAGGGCAACGACCATAGTTCCCAGGCCAAGTTCTTCCGTTTTGGTCAAAACACGAGATTCTATATCGATTTCAGACAGTTTCTGACTCAGGTACTCCAATTTGATCAGATCCTGATTTCTTACAGTCTCGGTCATGGAATCCCTCCTTACTCAGCCAGCGCTTCAATTAGAAGCTTCTTCTGTTCTTTTTTCTTGCCATTGTTTTTATAAAGTTCCTGCTTGTCGACACCTGTGGCATCAATGTCAGAATCAACGTGATCAAACTCGTCGATGGTTTCCACTTCGGTATTAAAAGGTGTCATCCCACCAACGTGTTCAAGAAGAATGCCTGTGTAATCAACAGCGTCTTTCATCTGTTGAGGTGTCATTTTCAGTTCAGCAAGACTAATGGCTTTTTCAGCTAGGCCCTTGCCCATCTCAATGCCTTCCGATGCAGCATCTAGGGCAGCCATACCGGCTTCAGAAGCACCCATTGATGCAAAGAATGACACATCTTTCATTATGTTGACTGTGGTATCTAAACCATCAAAAGCGGCATCCTTGCCTTTTTTGATTTGCCTGTCCTTGTTCAATTTCATAAGTCTATCGTCAATAAGATACTGACGAATATCCTTAGTTTCTGAATTATCAAGTGTTTCTCTTGTACCAGGTCCTCCCTTGTATTTCTTTTCAAGAAGGTCTTTGTTCACGGTTTCATCAGTCTTTTTAACACCGATCTTCCGTTTGGCCCAAGAAATAAAACCTGTGGACTTTTCAACATACTTTCCGTCTTTGTCTTGCTTGTCACGGTATTTTTCCTTGAATTTTCTTCTGTTTGCAACCATGCGTTTTCTGGTCGAATTGATAACGAAGAATTGAACCATCTTATACACAGTTTTCACTGCAGCCATTATGGATCTTAAAACTGGAACCTTACTGATGATTTTTTCACCAATAGCAAAGAGCTTGTCCTTGTGTTCAACCACAAGTTCCTTAAACTTCTGCCACTTGCTTTTTTCTTCAGCGATTTGGTCTTCGTCCTTGTCCTTTGATTCTTTGACCTTTTGAACGATGGCTTTAATCACCGCATAGGACCCCTTAATGGCATTGCCAATAGCTTCTCCGACAGCTTCGTTGCCTAAGAGTTTGCCAACATTTTCTGCAATATCCCCTGCGTTGTCAGCTTCCATATCTGAGGCCGTTTCCAGGGTTTTGCTGTCAGCTTCTTTTTCAGCTTCATCAGGCTCATTGATTTGATCTTTAGAGAAACCAGTATAGTCTTGACGCATTTCCTCAAGCTGCATAAAAGGATTATCTGGTGGTGCCGATTCCTCTTTAGGTTCTTCTTCTGTTTCTTCCTCCTCAGACTCACCTTCTTCCTCAGTCGATTCCTCGGATACGTCTTCATCCATATCGGAATCGCAGTCTTCAGCAAAATCTGAAATGGCTTCTTCAGACTCAAGTTCAGCAGGCTCTTCCTCTTGAGGTTCTGAGCTCACAGGACCCTGCTCGTCTTCCTTCTTAACTTTATCCTGAGTCAAAGGCATTCACCCCCTCTGTGCTAGCTTTAGTATTATCAGCGCTTGGACTTTGACTTTGTTCTTGGCCATCATTACCATTATCCAGACTGGACACAGGAAAAATTGCATCTTTTTTATGTCCATTCCTTTTAAGGGACTCCCAAGCACGAGCGAACTGCTTAAAGTACATTTTTTGCTTTTCTTCCTTGAGGTGATTGATTCTTCTGTGAAAGTCGATTTGCTTTTCCAGTTCAGCTTTTTCTTCAGAATGTCCTGCAGCATCCGTTGGATCTCTCCCACGATGCTGTGTGGCATCGGCTCTATTTTCCATGAGCCTATCACTTAGGTTCATCAATGCCTCCTTGTCTTCCTCATCATCCATAAAAGGAACAGGCATGTCATATGCCTCAGTCTTTTTGCTGTCATTTTTTGATGACCGTTTTAAATGTCTTTTATACTTAAAAGCGTTTTCTTGTATGTCTGTTTCTGGTAGAACCGATTCCTGGTCGAGGTCATTGTAATGGACTCTTCCAGAAAAACGTCTTTTATATGCTCGGTTCATGTCAACAATATTTGGCCTGAGTGTATGGGTGAATCGCTTGTCAGCTCTTGCTGACATCACCACAATAGGTTTTTGTTCAGACTCAGTTTGTCCGATTTCAACCTCTGTGTTCAAATCTGTGATTTTAGCCTGTAGTCTAGCCTTTCCATACTTTGAATCATGGCCTGTTTTGGCCCTGTAATTCTTAAAGGTATCCAGTTCTGTTGAAGGCGACAGTTTGGCTGAACGCCGTAAAAAAGGTTCTGGATTTTTTTTGAATCTGTCCATATTGGGCCTCCACTGAATACACCACCGGCATTTTACTTATACTCAGTCCTGGGCCGAGCAATATAAAGATTTCTAAATACGCTTGATTCAAGTCACTTTGCAGGCTTCGGGGACGTATTAATATAGTAAGGAGGCGCTTATGAAAAGACAAACTTATAAAAGAAATATTGACTACTACATAGACCAGTTAAAAGTCATTGATCTTTACCTTTCAAAATATGCAGTCAGATATTCTAAAAAAATGCATACACCCGGAAAAAGCCACTTAAAAAAAGCATTTACAAGCCTTGATGAGGTTGAAAATGCTTTAAAGTCTAATTTTTTGATAAAAGATACGACCTCTGAGGAAGGGGCGGAGTTCCAAGACAAAGGGCTCGAAAATAAATTGATTGACGATAGAAACACCATGGCCAGACGAATTGATAGCACATTAAATGGGGATGGTTACGAAAAGTCAGATGTCTTCTTACCCTTTGAATACCTATCCAGTGTTTTTCAACTTTCAGATTTTGAACGTTTTGTGGTCATGTTGAGTTTTTCAGTTGAACTGGATAGAAAATACGAAAAGATATTTGGATATTTGAATGATTACGCCAGCATGCGATACCCTACGGTACAAACTGCATGTTTAATATATGATGACAATAAAGAAGTCTATATGAAGCACATGACCAAATTTCACAGCGACAGTAAGTTAATGAAATATTTCTTCGAAGAGGAATCCGCAAGCTTATCAGGCACCCAGTTGAAGCTTTTGGCACCTATCAAGGGATTCTTGCTGGATTCAGACTTAGAGACCATAGTCTTGCCCCATTTTATTTCCCTTTATTTGCCGGATGAAAGACCAAAGGATCTTTTGACCCATTTGGAAATCAAGGACCAGATTAATATGTACTTATCCAATCTCAGTGTGGTCAAGGGACGACGCATTGTCATGAATATAAATGGCCCAGAAGGCATTGGTAAGCTCAATCAAGTAAAGCATTTTTGCCATGCCTACAAACATTCTGGGGTTATTGTCAGCGCGCAAAATCTACATTCCTTTTATATGGAGGGTCAAAACGCCTTTAAGAAGGCTTTGAAGCAATTGGCCCAAACCCTCTTAATACATCAGGCCGTACTGGTTATAACGGACATTAATATTGAAGACCACAGGGACTTGATTGGGGCAATGTATCATGACTTTTTATCGGATATGGCTCCATTTGTCAAAGTGACATTTGCCCTGTCTCAAAAACCCATTCCCCCTTTGACACGACCGGACCATGCCCTGACAGTCCTAAGGGTCAAACTGGACTATCCCCAGGGACACATAAGACGTGGCATTATGGAACGTCTTCTTAAAACCACCTCTTATCAAGTGGCAGCAGATATGGACGCAGTGGCCTCAAAATTTGTTTTTACTCCAGACCAGATAGAAAACGCCATTCACGATGCAGTTGAACTAACAAAATGGGAAGGCCGTCAGATCATTGACTCTGATGTTTTTCACAGGGCTTGCCGGAGTCAACTTCACCATGAACTGGATAAAAGGGCCCAGCGCATTGATGCCGGTGGCGACTGGAATAGATTGATTTTACCAGATTCATCGAAGGACACCCTGGTGGAAGTATGTAGTCATATTAAACATAAAAATAAGGTCTTGGATGAGTGGGGATTCAAACAACACCTTAATTATGGAACGGGGTTGGCGGTTCTCTTTGCAGGTCCTCCTGGCACAGGTAAGACCTTTAGCGCTCGTATTCTTGCTAAGGAGCTTAACCTTGAACTTTATAAGGTGGACTTGTCGCAGATGATTAGTAAATATATTGGTGAGACTGAAAAAAACATTAGTGCTCTATTTGAAGATGCTTCTGGAAGCAGTGCAATTTTACTTTTTGATGAAGGGGATGCTCTTTTTGGTAAAAGAACAGAAATGAAGGATTCCCATGATAAGTACGCCAATGTGGAGACGGCGTTCTTATTGCAGAAGGTTGAGGCTTATGAAGGGATTAGTATATTAACAACAAACTTTATGCAAAATATTGATCCAGCCTTTTTAAGGCGATTTCGATTTGTGGTCCACTTCCCCATACCTGATGCTGATTCAAGACTGGACATTTGGAAGTCTATTTATCCAGAGCAAGTGCCCGTGTCTAAACATGTTGATTTTAACTTTCTTGCAAAAAACTTCGAGTTGACAGGGGGACATATTAAAAATGTGGCTCTTTCATCTGCATTCAAGGCAGCCTCTGAAAATAGCAAGGTTGACATGAAGGCCATTATGCTTAGTATACAACATGAGCTTGGTAAAACAGGAAAAGCTGTTCTTAGATCAGATTTTGGCGAATATGCCTACATGCTTGACACTTAATAGCAACATAATATTATTATGTAAACTTAATCCCTTCTTTTATAGCTCTAGATAATATTTAGGGTTAATGTTATAATTTTCCTTGTAAGTGGATGTTACATTTTTGCGACTGTTTTATGATTAGAAGAATAGATTTAATCATATAGGGAGGACATTTATGACAAAAAAGATGCAAAGGTTTTTAGGTTTTGCCCTATTTACCCTATTGATGCTTGGGGATGGTTTTCCAGATTTGGCACAAGCTGAATACTTTTATTCAATTGTCTATGACAGAATGTTATATATATACTTGCTTCCCATGGCCTTTCTCTTATACGCTGGTCAGTTTCCTGCTTATATTGGCGCCTTAAAAAGAAGTATATTGGTTGAAAAAAGCGGTAAAAAATGTGGTCAAGATGATGTTTTTATCATCAGGCACTTTATGACCTTATTGCTAGTGGCAGCCGGATTGAGTATGGTTGGTCATGTTCTTACTGGACTGATTAAACTTGATCAGGCGTCCAGTGTTGTCTACCTCTATCCTGGTATGATCAACATTGTTTTACTCACTCTTATTTTAGAAATTATTCATTATTTATGCTACAAACGCTTGAAAAATTCCATGTTCTTTTTCCAATGAAATGTGTGTGTAATGCGCGTGGATTTTAAAAAATAAAAAGGCTCTCCAGTTGTGAATTATTTCATAACTGGAGAGCCTTTAATAGGATGTTTTAATTTGTTACCCGACTCTTGTCCCGTTTGGAACTGGCTTTTCTGGTGTAGCAAGTACTGGCGTTAGACCGTCTTCAAAACCAATGTCATAAAGCATGCCTTCAGAAATTTCACCGGCCATCTTCTTTGGTTTCATATTTACGATAAACAAGGCTTGCTGCCCCACCACTTCCTGGTTGTTTTCTCTTTCACCTTGCATACCTACAAGGATCTGTCGATCGAAGTCACCAAAGTTGACTTGCATCTTAACAAGTTTGTTTGATGTTCTTACATTCTCAACAGACTCAATTGTTCCAACACGAACGTCTAGTTTACAGAGTTCTTCAAAATCAATTAGGGGTTTGATCGGGGTATTCATATTGAATTATCCTTTCTGGTAGTACTTTATAACCATGTTGTTCTCACTCACACATCTATTAGTTTAACATAGAAATTTATGAAAAAAAGAGATTTGTCGAAATTGGTCGATAAAAAATCATATTTGACTTTATGAGTCATGACCTAAAAACTTCTCTATGACATACTTCATAAAATTATAACAGGCTCTTAAATCAATCGACTCCATGGGAATTCTTTTTTCTCTATAGGCAATCACAGTCTCTATGATCTGGCTATGGTCACTGGGATAAGCTTCTAGCACTCTGCGTGCGGCATCAAGCTTTGAAAGAACGTGTCCTTCCTCAATAGTACAGATAAGACGGCACATTGTTAGAACACCTGAAATAAGAAGATCTGGCGACATATGATGCATTGCTCTTTGGGTCAAAGGCTGCCATGTATCCATTAAAATTTGAAAACCTGCGACCCGCAGATTTGTTGATGAAACCTCAAGTTTATCTTTGTCTAAGAGGCCTCCGTACAATACAAGACCACTGCTTCTTAGCATATATTTTTGAAAATACCACTGAGCCCCGTAGGGAATCCGACTGGTTTTTCCCTGACTCAAGCAAATACGAGGCGCTTTTGGGGGAGTCTTTTGGTAGATTTCTTGTGAACTTATATATGACACTTCCAGTCTCTCAAACCATATGCTGTATTGGTTCTTAAGAGCATTGTGTAAATGAGACAGGACAAACAAATCGGTCTCAATAAGATCTCGCTTAGTGACAATAAGTAAATTTACATCGCTTAAATGAAGATCAAAATCACCTGTGCAGAGGGAACCGTATACAATAATTTGATCGAGATCATTTGCCAATTCTCTTTTCAACTTGTCTATGAACTCAGAGATTAGAGACTTTACTTCATTTATGTCTTGTGTTCTAAGTTGTGTGTTTAAGTTAAGGAGCAAGTCAATGGAATCAGCCTGTGTTTGTTTGTCTTTTGACATATAAGCATCCTTTCAGATTGTTTTAACGAATATCTTTAAATACATTTACCATGCATTTATGAATCTATTGATCCTCTTGAGTCTAGGTCTATTACAATTTTTCCTTTGACATGTCCCCCTGCAATATAGTCCATGGCCTCTGGAACCTTGTCAAGGTCATAGGTCTTATCAATATGAATAAGGTTTGGATGGTCTTTTATAATATTTCCAACGGCCTTGAGCTTATAGTTGGCCACTGCCCCAAGTATGCGAAGTGATTTATTTTGCCTTCGTGTATACCATTTTGACAAGGCGAACATTTGCAAAATTCTAAGCGTTTTGCCGCCCACCATAATAAATTGACCTTGTTCCTTAAGTGCCTTCAAGATACCCTTTGGTGATTTATCGACAACCATATCAATAATAATGTCATATTTTTTATCTTGAGTTGTATAGTCCGTCTTCGTATAATCAAGAACATGGTCTGCGCCTATAGACTGCATGAATTCAAGTTTGTCTGTTCGGTCAACACCTGTGACCTGCCCACCATACAACTTGGCAAACTGGAGGGCATATGATCCACAACCGCCTCCGGCGCCATTAATAAGCACAGTTTGCCCTTCTTTGATAGAAGCCAATTCTAGGGCCTGATAAGCCATACAAGCCGCTTGTGGGATAGCTGCTGCCTCAATATAGCTAAGGGAGTCAGGTATAAGTGTCAGGGCGTTTTGGGCGGCACAAGTAAACTGGGCGAAACCGCCCCAGTTGTTTTCAACCAAGTCACCATATACTCGATCTCCAACTTTAAAACGATCCACATTCTTTCCAACCTGTATAACCTCACCAGCAACGTCTGATCCTAAAATATTGACTTTGGGTTTGAAAAGCCCCCACATTCTAATAAATATCGGGGACCCATTTAGCATACCAAGGTCCCATGAATTTATTGAAACTGCGTGAACCTTAATAAGCACTTCGTCATCCCCGGGGATAGGTTTTTGAATATCTAGCAGTTGCATTGTTTTAGCGTTTCCATACTTACTATTTATGATTGCTTTCAAAGCACGACTCCTCTGTATATTCTCCAATTGATTCAATATTTCCTACAATTATATATTACGCTTAATGATAGGCTTATACAATAAAATCCCAGTCATTTTGGCAAATAACTGGGATAACAATTATAATTATAATTTTACAAAACACTTATAACCCACTTGAGTAAATAAAAAAGTGGCATTATGTGTTTTTACGTTTCATATGCTTTTTTCGTTTTCTTTCAAAAGCATCCATATCATCGTCAAATTCATGGTGCTTTCTTTTCTTTGATTCGTACTTTTTCTTGTTCACTTCTTTTTGGTACACATGCTCTTCAAATGATACAGTTTCGTCTTGTTTATACAATGGAATCACCTTACTATAAATTTTCCTCAATAACCTTAATAATATCCGATAGGGTATCAATATCTTCAATTGCATTCTCGTCAAAAACGATGTCAAACTCATCCTCTAGTATGGCAATGAGTGTCAAGAACTCTTCTCCATCCATGGATAAATCATCAAACAATGAATGTTTTGTGCTGAGTTCACCAGGTTCATAGTTCGTTTGATCCGATACTATACCAAATACAGTTTTTCTAATCATTTACGCATTCCTCTCCAAATTATTATAGATTGAAAAACCCAGATAAGGAGACCTGACGCATAGTCAAAAGCCTTATCTGCAGTGGTTCTTGTAAATTGTATTATCTTTACAAGTCCCTTCTTTAAGAAAAATATAAATGGATTCTGAAGAAAAAGCAACTTAAATATTTTTATGAATTTCACTCAATCTATATTGACATATATAAGACTCTGTATATATTTGACAAGGTCGAAAAAATGTGATTTTTAAGCGGTGAATAAGTTGTTTTCAGACACTTAATAAGACACACAAAAATACGAGCTTTTACACTCGTATTTTTTCAAAATCTTAACTGTATAATATATGGTTCTATTTACTGGTTTGCAATATTTATAAATTATATACAATGAATTTATACGGTCATATAACATATTTGATTGCGTCCAGAGCACTTTGCAGCGTACATGGCTTGATCAGCATTAGCAATAACCTGATTAATGCTGAGCTGGTCACCGTTTTCAGAAACACCAATACTGACAGTGATGCGAATACCTTGTGCTTGAATATCAGTTTGTACGTTTTTTCTGATGGCTTCACAGAGCTTGTCAACGTTTTCCTTTCGCATTCGAGGTAAAAATATAAGGAACTCTTCCCCACCCCAGCGAAAAATTTGTCCCTTGTCACCAAGGGTTTTGTCAGCGATGGCTGAAAGGTGCTTTAAAACTTCATCCCCTATATCATGACCAAATGTGTCGTTGATTTGCTTAAAATGGTCTATATCGAAAAGTATGATGGAGTATGAAGACTTGAGCATATCTGAACCGTCGATTATCTCCCAAAAATAACGTCTATTTTTAAGACCAGTTAAATGATCTGTGTAGGCTGACTTTTGCAGTAAAACAGTTTTGCTGATTTCTTCATTTATAATTCGAACCAAAAAATTACACATGAGAATAAATATAGCCAGAAAAACACAGGCGTATATTGACTGCGTCAGAGCCCGCCAGTGAAGACCTGATTTTTCTATCAAATTCCATGTTATGGGTATGCGAAAGACCATCATGAGAAAGACACTGTAGGCCATTGCATTGAACTGGTATTTCTCAGTATGAATAACAGCTAAGATGAGTATATTAACAAGTGACATGACATAAAACTGATATGGTGTGGGATAGAAATAGATCATGAATAGGCGTATTATACCTGCAAAAATCATGAAATTTATGGACAAGGTAAGATGTCTATTTCTTAAAAGCATTAGGATAAAAGTGAAAAATACAATGGCAATAAAACCAGAATATGCCACATAAGGCGTGAAGTCTACAAGAATCATTTCAAAAGATATAATAAACAAAACTGCAAATATAAGGTAGTGCATCAAATGAGCCATATATTTAGCCTTGCGTTTTGTAAAATAAGTTTCTTCAATATACAATTTGATGTACCAATCAATGTACTTATTTAGCATAGACATAGTACTTTAATCCTTTCAGCATAAGACTTTAGTCACATTATACCACTGAAAAGAAGAAAAAAGTAGTTAAACGATGTAAATATATGAGATATTACGGTAAATTTATAAGAGAAATTTGTTTAGAAAAGGTATTGTATGGTTCTTTTTCAATAATTTTTTCAGAACCTGTCAAAGGGTTTCCAAGTATTGGTTGGCTTTGATCATCAGGATTGGGCACATGGTTTAGATTGGCATAGCAATAAACACATCCATTATGACATGTGTTATATGCGCCTATATCTATACTGGTGATGCAGCCACAAGTTTGAGTCTATTTAAGAACCACTCGCTATGATAGGCTGGAATATCTGTACGCCGACTTGCACTGATAATCATATATTAGATCTCCTTCTAATCAAGATGCTTCTTATAAACATGGGACTCAATAATTTGAGTTTCCACTCTACTTTTGAGTAGGACAGCATAAATGTATGTGATTAAGCTGAAAATCCCCAAAATAAAAAGTCCAAAAAACACTAAAGAGGTGGCAGTCCCATTATTAGAAAGACTCACAAGTGGATAAACAAGATATAGTATTACAAATAAAGAAGTGCCCCAGTTCAGTGAGATGAGAAGCTGCTGAGTGGGCTGATTTTTAAAGCATGAAAAATACATATTGATAAAGGTCTGATACATTTTTTCTTCGTTGCTGACAGGGGCTTTTCTAATTTTCTTTATCATAACATCTTCGTGACTTTGATCTGATAAAAAAGTCTCTATTTGTCTTAACTTATGGTCTGACATAAAGTGGAGCATATTCAAAATGCCTAAGGCCATTGAGACAACGATCAGTAGGTATGTCAAAACGAGATAACTTTTATCTATGTTTAATGCCACATGTAAAATGACTATTAAAATTTGTATGGCAGGTATGAAGTGTAAAACACCAGATAACATTCGGTTTGATTTTAACATAAGACCTCCACACGCTTCTAAACTCAGTTGCTTGCGAAATTACAAATCAAGGCTCTCTCCTAACTGAATATAGATTTTTAAGAATCAAACATTCTATATACGGTATGGAAAGGGTTCTCGAATCATATTTGGCAAGTCGCTCTACTATAATTATGAATATTGATGGCTTCAGAGTCTATCATTTAGTAAATACCCAAAATACCACTAAAACACACCACAATACAAGAGCAATGCACATAAAACCCGCTCATAATGTTCAATGGACATTATGAGCGGGTTTTTAAACATTTTAATATTCTATCTTACACTATGGACTATTAAATTTTAATAGAAGCCCTTGGCATTTTTCTGGTGTTTTCCTTTTTACTTTTTGAACCTGAGTGTCCCTGTTCTTTTTGATTCAATGATTTAAAATCCATTCGAACACGAACACGTTCCATTCTATCAAATAAGACATGCTCTTTCTTTTTTCGAGCCATTATGACCTCCTGCAACCAAATCAATCGGCTTTTCTAAATGAATCGCCAGATACTATCTATTTAATGCTACATTTGTCTTGCATAAATATGGGTATGAGAGTCTAAATGAAAATTGCAAACATAAATGGCCTCCAAAGAAAATAAGTTTACTGATTGGAACTTTTGACTTCTGTCTAATTATACCATAATAGGTTTTGATAAGAAAGACTGCTAAAACTTATTGGCTAGACTGCCTAAGGCTTCCAAAGCACTTTCTTTGATTTCTTCATCTGGGATGTCTGGAACATTTGTGCCTTCAAGTAGAACGGCCTCGAAATCAGTGACACCCATGAAGGATAGAACAGACTGTAAGTATTTGTTGCCAAAGTCCATAGCTTGTGCAGGCCCTTGACTGTAGACACCACCACTGGCATGGACATGTAAAGCTTTTTTGCCATCAAGCAAGCCTTTCGGTCCATTTTCTGTATATGCAAATGTACGGCCTGCAATCATGAGGGTATCGATGTATAGCTTCATTTTTGGTGGCATTGAGAAATTCCACATTGGTGTTGCAAAAACATACTTATCTGCATTTATAAATTGATCAGTGAAACTGTTAATCGCTTCTACTTTTTCGCGTTCATCTACCGAAAGACTGCTGAAATCCTGACCACGTCCCAGCTTATCCCAAGCTTTAAAAACATCCTCATCAATAAAAGGAATATCTTTCTTATACAAATCAATTTCTACAACTTCATGTGTGGGATTATTGGCTTTATATTTTTCAACAAAATGTCTACCCGCTTGTAAGCTAAACGATTGATTTTCTGATTTTGGATTGGCTGTAATAAATAAAACTTTCTTCATAATTGAACTCCTTTGCATATTATCCAAATGGTTTTAGATATATCGATTCAATATATCACTAATTAATGATAAACAACTAAAAAAATATTTGAATGTTCTCTTTTCTTTTTCCTGTAACAACAATATATCACTAATTAGTAATATAATCAACCGTCTTTTTCAAAAAAACACTATTTAAATGCATGATTCGGTCAAAGTGCTTATATTATTGGCTTTCAGGTTACGCCCTATAATTATTATAAGATAATGTTTTGTCTGTAAATCATTGTTTTATTAGATTTTGAAAGCGGGCTATATATTGACATGTCTTCCTGTCTGAATTTTGTCAGATGTGGTCAGCCTAATACAGTCCACTATACTCCAGTGTTGCAATTGATATATCCCTTGAAGCTTGTCCGCTTGAAAACGGATGGACACCCATATGCGTGACAAAATAAACAACTTCTTTTTCATTGTTTTCAAGGCGTGTTTCCACGTACCCTATGAACCAGCCATTGTGGTCCCCGCCTCCAGTTTTACCATAAAGGCTTCTATTGCCCTTCTTCTCTTGTAGAAGAAGGGATTTAACGTATTCTTGGTCTGCAGCGGAGAAAGGCAGTTGATTGTTATATAATTTTATTAAGAGATCAAGTTGTTCAAGAACAGATACTTCAAGTGATGCGTTCAACCAAAATGCCCCGTTATCTGACATATCTTTGTTCCCGTAGTCAATTTTATCAAGGTATGCTTGCATAGTTTTTGGTCCAATTTTTTCAGCGGTATTCACAAAATACCATACCACTGAGTTTTTTATGGCACTTGCAAGTGTTTGGTCCTTATTCCACGCCTCCACTCTATAGTCCGTTCCATTCCACTTTTGAAAAGAATCTTCTTGAGTTACGACGCCACTATCTAAGGCAAATAAGGCGTGGGGAATTTTAAAGGTAGAACATGGGGAATAGCGTGTTTTCAAGTTGTCTAGGAAATAGCCATCTATTTCATCATTAGAAGGGTCAAACACGATCATGGTAACTGGCAAGAAAAGCGTTTTTTCAACAGAAAGATACTTATCTGGTATTTGAATCATCAGGGATTGATTTGTTTTGAGTTTATCAACATCAGGGATAAGAACTGTCTGCTCATAGTCAGACTTTAATTTATGCCCAGAAAAGATGATAAGGGATGCCGTTGTAATATATAGTATTAAGCGCTTCATTGGTGTCTCTCCCACTTGTGATTTTCCTATTTATATAATTCACTTTTCGAACAATAAAACATGTTGTATGTTCAAAATATTTTATTGACACTCCCCCATATTACCCCATCTTACTAAATTCTTCAACTGCTGGTGGGAATATGCTAGAATAATAACCTGAGCGCCTTGCAAAATATCATTCAAACACCCTCCTTATACCATATATAGACATTTAAGAATCAAAATTTCTTTATTTAGTATAAGGAGAGCGTAGAATTACATTTTTACAAGCGCCTGAACCTAAGAGATTGTTAAGGGTATAGGAGATTGTATATGAGATTAGTACTAGCACCGATTCACGGTGTCACTTTAGCTTATTATAGAAACTTACACAAGAAATATATAGGCGGCTTTGATGAATATCATGCCCCATTTATTGTAACAACTGATGACAGACAATCGAGTTCTTTGCTGTTCAAAGATGTTCATAAGGAAATGAATAATGATGATGTTGTGGTTATCCCTCAGCTTTTAAGCAATAATGGTGACCACTTTCTTAATTATGGAAATAAATTAGTTGAACTTGGATATGACAAGGTGAATTGGAATATTGGATGCCCCTTCCCAGTGGTCACAAAAAAATTACGTGGGTCAGGCATCATGCAGTATCCAGAAATGGTCGATAAGTTTCTTGATAAGGTATTTAGCGGTGCCAATTTTAAAGTCACTGTAAAAATGCGACTTGGCTATGAAGATTTAGACGAGGGTATAGAAGTCATGAAGGTATTAAATAAATATCCTCTAGCTGGTTTAACCATTCATGGGCGCACCGGTTTACAAAAATATGAAGGTCGTGTTGACCTGGATGCTTTTGATCTTCTATTTGGTTTGTCAAAGCATGTGGTAACATACAATGGTGATATTTACACACCTGAGGATTTGACCTATGTTCGAGACCGCTATCCCACAATAAACGACTTTATGCTGGGACGAGGGGCAATGCGTAACCCTCTATTGCCCCTAATTATTAATGACAGTCAACTCACAGAAGCACAGCTTCTTGAAAAATTTATTAACTTCCACGATTCTGTGGTTGCCCATTTTTCAAGTAGACCTTCCACTGAGAAAGCATTGGTTGACAAGCTAAAAAGCTTTTGGACATACACAGCGGATTTAATTGACCCGGATCAAATCTATATCAATGACCTAAGGCGGGTTCAAACACGTTATGCGTACGACACAATAACAGATAGGATGATCACAAACTCAAATGTTAAGTTCCGAGAATCCGTTAAAAAGGGTTTCAAATAATGTTATAATGAACTTTTGATAGTTATTTCATAAATGGTTGTGTCCTTTGAGAGGATGAACACATCCCTCAGATCTCATCCTTTAAATCGGAATCGCCAAGCAAAGGAGCTTTGTATGTTTGCTTTCACAATAAGTATCATTCTAATTGCTTTTGCAGTTGATATTGCCTTAACCATATTAAACTACAGGAATAGGCATGCCCCTGTCCCCAAAAATGTTGATGATGTCTACAATGAGAATGACTATAAAAAGTGGTTGCAATACTCGATGGAAATCACTAAGGTCAGTATGATTCAAAAGATCACAGGTCGAACAATTATAATTGTATTTCTCATTATGGGTGTCTTTCCCCTTATTGCTGAATACACTTCACGTTTAACTCAAAATACAATATTTCAATCATTACTTTTTCTAGCCCTATACGGCATGATCGAGTATATTGTTTCCATTGGATTTCAAGTTTATAGAACCTTCAGCATTGAACAGAGGTACGGATTTAACACCTCTTCTCTCAAGACCTTTGTATTGGATCAAGTAAAAACGGCCTTGATGTCTGCTGTTTTAGGAGGCTCAATACTTTATATTGTTTTACATTTGTATAGTCGCCTAGGCAATCAGTCTATAATATATTCATGGGGGCTTATTGTGATGGTGAGTCTTGCAATAAACATCCTTTATACGCGTGTTTTTGTAAAGATATTTAATAAGCTCACCCCCTTAACTCAAGGGCCGCTTTATGATAAAACAAAAGAACTTGCACGTTCCACGGGATATGAAATTGAGAAAATAAGCATTATGGATGCTTCAAAACGGTCTACCAAACTCAATGCCTATTTTTCAGGTTTCGGTAATTTTAAACAAATCATTTTATATGACACACTGGTAGAAAAATGTTCAAATAATGAAATCATAAGCATATTGGCTCATGAAATAGGCCATTTTAAAAACAAGGATATAATAAGAAACTTTGCTGTTATGATTGTTCAGTCAGCTTGCTTTTTATATGTTCTGTCCTTTTTCTTGAGTTCTGATCAATTTGCGACAGCATTTGGATTTACAAGTGCTCACTATGGTTTTTCAATAATACTGTTCAATATCTTAATGGAGCCTATTGGAATTCTTTTAAATATACCCATGTCTTATTTTTCTAGGAAGGCTGAGTACCGAGCGGATGCATTTGCTGCAAAGACCACAGATGCGACTGATATGGTGAGCGCCCTCAAGGTCCTAGCAAGAGAAAACTATTCAAATTTGACCCCTCACCCCCTTGTGGTGAAAATGACTTACTCCCATCCACCAATTTCAGAACGTATAAAGGCCATATTGGGTTCGGAGTCCGTTTAAAGCATTGAAATGAACTGAAAAAAATGATATGCTACTTTAAGTATGCATATATAAAAGTAAAAAGACATAGAGTTTTATGAAAATCTGCTTACAGGCGTCTATGTATAGATGCAGGGCGGATTTTCTGTGATTATACAAGGGTAAATAATTATCATTCTAATACACTATTTGAAGAATGGAAGGTCGAACTATGATTAACGTTACAAAATTAAGTTATTCTTTTCCCCAGAAGGATTTGTATAATGAAGTTTCATTTAGCATAGAGCAAGGTGATCACTGTGCTTTCATTGGAACAAGTGGCACTGGCAAAAGCACGCTCATAAATATACTTTTAAACCCGGACGACTATCTATATGACGGTAAGGTAGAAATTGATTCGGCCTGCCGAATTGGTTATGTTAAGCAGTTTTCTCAACTCGAAGAAAAATCGGACATGACAGTGATGGATTATATTTCAGAAGATTTTAAAGCTTTGGAATCTAAAATCACAAGAATATGCGAGGAAATGGCCTCATCAGAAGATCTAGAAAGTCTAATGGAAGACTACCAGAATGCTTTGGACGCCCTGGAAGCAATTGGTGGGGACAACTATGAATCCATTATAGAAAAGAACCTCTATCTAGCTAATTTAACTCATATTAGAGACTTAAAGGTCACAGACCTAAGTGGTGGTGAGTTTAAACTTATTCAAATCATTAAGAACATGCTTGGACGACCTGAACTATTGATTATGGACGAACCAGATGTTTTCCTTGATTTCGAAAATCTAAATGGTTTGAAAAAGCTTATGAATGCCTACAAGGGTATGCTCTTGATTATTACGCACAATAGATACCTTCTCAACCACTGCTTTAATAAGATAATGCATCTTGAAAATGGAGACCTTCAGACCTTTGAAGGCATTTATGTGGATTATAATCTTTCCCTTCTTCAAAGCAAAATTGACTTACAAGAACAATCTATTGCTGATGATGAGGAAATTGAGCGTAATGGAATACTCATAGATAAGCTCCGATTTATTGCAACGCACAATGCTGAAGCGGCTCGCGGAAAGTCTCTTAAGGCCAGAGTCAAGTTTCAAGAACGCCTTGAAGCCAGACGCACACAGGCTCCATTCGTTGAAATTAAAAAACCTAAAATTGAGTTTCTTTCACCCGAATCGGTATCTGATGATGAAGATCATGCGGTCAATGAACCTATCTTGTCTGTTAAAGACTACGCCTTAGCATTTGATGATGTGCTTTTAAAAGACGTTAATTTTGATGTGAATCCAGGTGAAAAAATAGCTTTAATTGGTCCAAATGGAACAGGTAAAACAACCCTTCTTAGACATATATACAAAAATATGCATGAGGAGATCATTGTCAAAGACTCTGTTAAAATGGGCTACTTGTCACAAAATCAAGGCGAAACACTTTGTGAAGATAATACAGTAACTGAAGAGTTCGTTGAGGCAGGCTTTGATTCATATCGCGAAATACGAATGTATCTAAGACGATATGGATTTGAACTGGATAACCTAGACCAAAAGATTTCTTCCCTATCTGGCGGAGAAAAAAACATATTGCAGCTGGCAAAAGTGGGGGCAAAACCTTATGACTTACTCTTACTGGATGAACCGACAAGTCATTTGGATACTCATTCTCAGATTGCCTTAGAAGAAGCCATAGAAAAATTCAAAGGCGCAGTTGTCATGATTTCACACGATTTCTATTCTATTGTAAATTGTATGGATTATGTTCTATACATTGATGATAAAACCATACGAAAAGTCAGTATGCGAAAGTTTAGAAAAATGATTTATAAAAACCATTTCAACAAGAACTATTTAGAGATTGAAGACCGTAAAAAAGAATACGAGATCAAAGTGGCTCATGCCCTTCAAGATATGGACTTTGAATTGGCTCGTAAGTGGTCAGAAAAGCTAGAAACAATTATTAAGGCTCTTCAAGAATAGACTTTGGTCTTTGAATAAAAAATCATTAAGGCCCATTTAAGCAAACAAATGCTCAAATGGGCCTTTTTTTATCACACAAATGTTTATTGTCTTTTTAAATAACTTTCGCCTACTTTGAGATCTTCAATAAGTATGTGGTGCATAATCCAGTTTCTAAGAAATAAGTTGAGTCGAATCAAGTCTTCATTATCTGCGGCATCATCTTTCACATCCTCGATAAATAAATCGATCTGTCTTTTGAAATCGTCATGAAGCGCCTTATGTTCCAGTCGTTTATCATAATCAATTCTTTTATGAAATGCTTCCTCGCGTTGAAAGTGTTCGTTAATGTATTTTGACATAAAGTGGACCACTTCCCTATAGTAGTCATGGCCCTGCCCCAGTTTCATTTGATCATAAAGCTTTTGATAGTTATCAATAATCGCCTTATGGTCTTGATCGATTTCTTCAATGCCAATTTGAAAGGATTTACTCCATGTAAGTTTTGCAATATTTTTTGCTTCCACTCTCGATGCTTTTGAAAGAATACTTTCTTGCAGGGCTGTCTCAGAAGTCCGTTTAAGGGCCTTGTGGATTTTCTGCATGAGTATGTCATTGTTCATTGGTTTTATGATAAAGTCATTACAACCAGCTTGTATAGCTCTTTTTAGCGTTTTTATATCTGATTGTCCGCTCAAGAGAATAATTGGAATTTGAAAAAGCGCATGCTCGGCTCTAATCTTTTGTATCAAGTCAACAATATCTAGGCTAAAGTTATCCAGGTCCATTATTATAAGGTCTGCGCCTAAAAAAGTTGGCATAACACTATTTCTTAAAAGCCCACTTAAAACCTCAGCATTGTCATAGCCAAAATTCACTAACAATTTTTCAATCTGTATTCTTAAAAAATCAGTTGTCTCAATAACGACGATTTTTTTCATAATTTACCCCTATTCTATGATTGTCCTTAGATGCTCTTATACTTTACAGTAAGTCAATATTCTTGTCTAGGGGGACACTACGATATATGAATCATAAGACCTTATAAGCCTCTTTATTGTATCGTCTTATTAAAATGAACAACATTTTTTGTTTTATACAAAAAGGCATCTTTAGGACAGATGTGTGTACAACGCATACAGACATTGCATACATTGTGATCTAGGACCACTTTATTACTTGGCAATGAAAGGGCATTTACAGGACATTTCTTTATACAGAGTCCACATCGAATACAGTTGGCATGTTGAATTTCCAGATTCTTGCTGGTTGTGGTCCAAATTTTTCGGTCCTTTGATATACCACGCATGAGGTCTGATAAAATTGGAACCCGTGGCCAATGGGTCTTACCCAAAATCAGGTTTTCAGCATATTGTCGTGCCAATTCTAATGCGTCATGATTCTTCTTTTCGATGGCCTCCAAGTCAGTGGTTTTCACCTGCATGCTGCTCCCCATCTTGAGTTCCATAGCCCCAATGCATTCATAACCCTTTTCTTTGAGAACCTTTTTTACTGGCCCAACAATGCCACCAGAAAACTGCTCCATGGTGTCCAGCATAAACACCTTTTTGCTTTGTACATTGGGAAGCTCATAAATAAAGTCCCATACAAGGGGAAAAGTTGACTGTATGGCCACCGGAAAGAAAAGTCCAAGAATATCCTCCTCAATGGTTTCAAGTCCACCACTTTCTTCTATTTTTAGGGCTCTAACCGCTATGTTATTGTATTCAAAAACTTTTTTTACAGCATCCATAGCCTTCAGTGTATTGCCTGATCCTGTAAAGTAATAAAATACCGCTATTTTCATAAGATGCCTCCACTCTAGCTTCTTTCTCTACTTTGACAACTTGATTTATTGATTGTAGTTTACTAGAGTTTATAAGATGTGTATTGTAAAAAATCATCAACATGAACGGCTTAAAATATAATGTAAATTATCCATATCATTTCATGTTGAGCATATTGAGTAAGGATATTTCTTCTGATTGACTTAAATCAGCTGGAATTTTACCTGTATACTTTTTGCAGTTTTTTATGTAGTGGGACTGGTCGTAAAAAAGACATGTTGGATCCTCTTCGAGCACTGCATATCGAAAACGAACTATATTGGCATAAGCCTTAGGTGTGAGTCCAAGTACTTTTTTGAAATTTCGTTCCAGTGCACTCATTGAATAACCGAAATGATACGCCATTTGTGAGACATCAATTAGTCCTTTTCGGGACTCTATATAGACAATCATGTCATCGTATACTTTCTCATTTGTGTCTTCAATCGACAAAGATGTAAAGTATTTCTCAGTGGACTCAATGATTTCATCTGGGCTGTGGGACTCATCAACAATTTTGAGGATGACATCATGAAGACCTTTCATACCACTCATTAGATGACAATCCACCATAGTTTCCATATATAGACCACTCACTTCACCGAATAGCTTTCTGAACGCAGTGGGTGAAAATGCCAGTCCAAGTTGCTTGACGTCTTTACCATATTGAATATGCATGGCTTTCTTAAATTGACCTACAAGAACAATATCAGGAACTTGAAGAAGCCCCTTTGGTGTCTTTAGAAAATAAGGATCCATGAAGTTATAGACAATATGTATATGCCCTGAGGGCACTATAATATCCTCTTGCCGTTCTAGGGGTAAATCTGTTTCATGAACATACCAGATAAGATCAAGCAAGTGGTTAATGGATTGATTGACATTATGTTGTACTATCATTTTTAGCCTACCTTTTTGCTTTTCCATTTTCACACGCTCATCATTATGAGTATATATAAATTCCGAATTCTTCTAGGAAATTTCTTCATCAACTAAGTGCTGAATTCTTTTAGGAGAACGAATATTTTTACCACTAAGTGTTAGAAGACTTTTGGTTAGGTCTTCCACTGTCGGCTCTAATACTTCCATAAATTTCGTCATTGCATACTCTCTTTTGGGATCATCTTCATTATTACCAAAAACAATATCTATAAGCTGTTCAATGGTTTGGTCAAGCCCCCACAATTTTAAATGCATAAGCTCATGAACAATCAAGGCTTCTAAATCATCAGATTTTGGGTCATAATTATTCAGCATTAGAATGGCTTGCCTGTCATCAGAATCAATTTTAATATCTCCTGTTTTTCTCCACGGCTTTTGTACTTCATATATAGATATGTCCCAATCTGATAGCTTAAGAATGCTTTGCCACCTCTTTAGAATATCTTCAACTTCCTCTATTGATTGAAATAGCATGATCATCTCTCCTGTCTAGTTGTTAAGTCCACCTATAGATCGTATGATCTATGGGATGATGGTCTGATATGTTATATTTTAACATAATTACAAAGAAACCGCTTATGTCATGCACACTTGATACAAGACTTAAACGATTTTCTGCATTACATGTTATTTTGGAATGCTTACAGCTTATAGCTCTTATTTATCCCTCTTGTTCGGATCTCTTGGCTTCCAGAAATAGTGTGGCCAGTCTGTTAAAATCAAGAGGTTTAAGTATGAGTCCCGATATACCATAATCCTGTAGTTCCTCGACCGTAATATTGTAATCGGCGGCTGTCATTGCAATCATTATAGGTCGTTTATTTCCTAATCGTATTTTTGAAGCCATTTCATAGCCATTCATCTTTGGCATTTCAATATCTAAAAGAACCATATCATAGTCATTTTTCTCGACGGCTTTGTAGCCTTCTATGCCATTGAAGGCTTCATCGACCTCAAAACCCAATGCTTGCAACTGATTTCTTGTTATCTCACGAACAATACGACTGTCTTCGACCACAAGTATTTTTTTGAGCAGTCCAGTTTCATACAGATCAACAAGTTGAGTGAATGTCGAATCTTCAGAGGTTTTATCCTTATACGTGTGAGAGATATTTTGAAAGGTTGACTCTAATGAAAGTGCACATTCAACAATCGTGGGATCAAAATGTTTGCCGATACCATTTTTGATGATAGTCATGGCTTCATCATGGCTCATGGCTTCTTTGTAAACCCGTTTACTGGTCAGTGCATCATACACATCTGCAACGGCCATGAGGCGCCCTATAAGTGGGATGTCATCCCCTTTCAGACCGCGAGGGTATCCTGATCCGTCATATTTTTCATGGTGGGTATAAGCCACATCTGCAGCATATTCTAGAAACGTGTTGTTTTTAAGTTTATTGCCAACTTTCATAATAGCCTCGTAGCCTAACAAGGCATGGGTTTTCATAATCTCAAACTCGTCATCTGTCAGTCGTCCGGGTTTTAAGAGTATTTCATCACGAATTCCCACCTTACCAATATCATGGAGGGGCACCGACATGTACATGGCTTCAATATTCTCTATTGTGAGTTCTTCAGCAAAGAATCCCTTTCGCCTTAAAGTTGTGGCCAGAGCCTTGACATAATTTTGTGTCCGTTTTATGTGCTCACCTGTTTCTGGATCTCTATACTCAGCTAAGGAAGCTAGACTTGAAATCATGACAGATTGGACAGTTTGCAGGTCTTGATGGACTTGTGCGCTCTCTTTACAAGTCATTGTGTTCATTGTGTTGGTAACATAAAGTTTAATTATGCTTTCATGAAGCGGTGGATAGACAAGGGACTCTATATCAAGAGAACTGATTAAATCAAGTAGTTTTCTATCGGTTGATGAAGTGATCACCATAATAGGAACATCTTTTGTAACGATTGATTTCTTCATAATTTTTATGATTTTTAAATAAGGATTGTATTCTGTGTCTATTTCTACAAGAAAAAGTTTTGGCTTCACATGAATAAGCGCATGAAAGAACTCTTCGTAATTCTTAATAGTAAGTTCCGCTAAGTCCATATTTTGTAAGATTGGTTCTACAATTTTCTTGATCTCAGAACTTTCAAATTGTGTTATTACATTTTTATTCATAAGAACACCTCAGTATATACTCTCAATAGCTTTTAGGAATCAATGATTTGTATACTTGTTTTACCCATATTACCTTATTCTGAAAACAAAAGTATTCAATCTGTCAGATTACAAAGAAAGATCCATAGAGTATATCCAGTGCGTATGTTTATGAATTTCGATTTTAATATTATGATGGTCACACCACTCCTTGAATTTATTTATGTAGAGATAGTGTTTGCTATTTATGAATGCAAACAGGTCCATCCTATGTTCCTCAATTAATGTTTGTACAAAATTGTCTTTCAGAGCTTGGCTTTCAAAACAATAATCCATAAGAATGATTCTTGCACCCTCTTGCAATGCATTTAAAAAAAGTTTGTACAGCTTCTCCTTTTGCTTAATGCCATGCAGAACAAATGAACTTGCCAGTATATCATTCTCTTTAAATTTAAAAGCTTCCAACCACTTTATACCATCCGCTTGTATACAAGTCATCTCAGGATACTTCTTTTTAAGCTGCTGAAGCATTTCAGGAGATTGATCAAGACCTATAACCTCAACCCTTTTGCTTAGATGTCCCGTCAAATTACCAGTGCCACATCCTAGATCAAGAATCCGCTCTGGTTTGTATGACAGGAGTTTTGCCTGGATAAACTCCATGTTTAGAGAATAATTCTCAAAACATTTTAGAGGATCATTGTCTGGATGAAAAGTCATTTGATCATAACGCTCGCCCTTGTTCATGGTAGCCTCCCCATTACAAAACTCTCATATAAGTTAATTCATACGCGTCTTCCTTGCTTTTCTTAAAGCCATTTTTTTCAAGTACCTTCTGTGAACCATAGTTACTCTTTAAAACTCTAGTGGCGGTCACCCGTTGACATTGCCCCTGTGTTTTTACCCACTTCAATAAAGTTTTTAAGGCTGCACTTGTAAGCCCTTGACCTTCATATTGCCTTGTAATGCCATAACCAATCTCCGCTGTTTTTTCTTCATCAAGTCCCTTAAATCCTATCAGTCCGATTCCTTTATTCGAAAATTTCTCGATGATCAAATAATAAGTTAAATAGTTGATGTCACTATCTGGAAGCTTATTGATTTTTAAGATTTTCTTTTCAATGGCCTTAGCCTGATCACGAGTGACTTCAAAATCTACCATATTAAAATCAAATGACTCATAAGACTTCTTTAAAATCAAGGAAAGTTCCACAGGATCTAAAGGATACAAATTTACTTTATCGCCATAAATCATTTATTCACGTCCTTTGTAAAGGGATCTATTTTCAGATATGACCGGTTCAAAATCTAGGACACGGGTGACACCATAATGGTCACTAGGTGTTATATTTTCTGCCCCTTGCTTTCCTATAACTTTATAACTTTTTAGTTCAGGATGAGGTTTGGGATAAGGACTTTCTATGAATATCCAATCAAATCTTGCTGGTATATCGAGAACAACTTTCTTGTCCCACCTTGGATTGTTATAGTAATCAATGGTTACGCCAGGGGGTTGTCCCTTTAATGATGCATAGGACTGACCTAAATCAATCCATTTAGTACCGTGATTTAACATCGACCACTGACCAGTCAAATATGCATATACTGAAGCTTTAGGCGTACAATTGAAGTCCCCTAAAATAAAATTGTAGTCTGTTTGAAAGTTTTCAGTGGCTTGAACCGCTTTTACGATTTCAATTTCCCTGTTCAAGGCATTTTTATGGTCTAAATGGACATTACATACACCTAAAATCATATCATTGTATTTTATGCTTACAATCATGGATCCACTATTATGAACGTCTGTGGAGGCATCCCAGTTTGTCCATGTGTCCACAATCTCATACTTTGACAGTATAGCAAGACCCTCTTGACAGTCATGATACTTTTTCCAGTAGAAATGAGAAAAATCACATGCATTGACAAGGCGCTTAACAATATTTTGTGAGCGAACTTCCTGCATAGCTAGAATATCAATGTCCTCATTATTAATTTCTTCAATAAGCTTTTCTATACGCTTGTCAAAATTCTTGTCATGATTCCATATATTATATGTACATAATTTCATCAAAACCTCCCTAATACTTAAAAGCAAATATGTTCAATACTTCTTAAAATACATGTTCGTAATGGATTTTAGCTGATATCAGTCTTGGTATTTTGTCCCTTTCTCCCCTTGTCAACCACAAGGGCATAGATGATGAGACCATTTATTATAAGTGTGCGAAGAGGTTCGATCGACAGAAAGTCGCCTAAGAGAGCCGCGGAAATTTCCGGCCAAACCAGAGTAAAACCTTGTAGTAGAAAACATCCTATGAGAACGTGTTTTGATTGCGCTGTATCAAGTTTAGCGCCACCTATAATTAAGGCGAGTAATGCCATATTGGCCACACCCAAATGAGAGCCATAAGTGGTGAAACTTCCTGCACTCTGAATGTTCATAAGCTGTCCCCAAGAAGCCAGTACAATCGAGGTCATAATGACAATAATGGTTTTATATCTCATATATGATGTTTGATCTCTCTTGTCTTCTATCCCCTTAAACCGGCTTTGAACAAATCTAACAATGATATAGACTATGAGTGATAAAATAACAGGCACTATAGAGACTTGGATACGTCGAAACATAGTAAGATCTTGTGGTAAGGGGCCCCATAAAAGAAAAAGGGTTAATAAAAGGTAGATAATTTCTTTTATGAAGGGTCTGAGTTGTCGTGAGCGAAATGCCATACCTGACTCTGTGTTGTAATTATGAATTTTGTCTTTAGATTTATATAGTTTGATCATTAAAGAACAGAAAAAAAACAGAGCTAAAACAATGAGAATATTGATTTGTGCGAGATACTTAAAACCCTCCAGCGCAATTGTGTTGCGAAGTCCACTGCCACTTTGCAATAGGAGGTCTTCCCTATGAACTCTGATAATGGTTCCAAACATATTGAGTGTTAAAACTTGGTAAAGTCCATTTGTAAAATAGGCTATAAACAAGGATAGAAGAACCGCATTTTTTTCTGCCCTTTTCATACAGTAGGCCACAGGAAAACCAATAATCAGTGCTATACATGTTGCTATAAGTAAACCTACAAAAACTGATATACCCCCGTCTAGCCCCATGTTTAAACTTAGAATGGCCCCCAGTTGTCCGGCCATGGCGCCAACAATAATACTAAAATTAATTCCAACCCCCATAGTTATAGGTAAAAGCATTGCAAAAACCAATATGATCTGGCCCATACTCTTCTGAACCAACTGATTTACTACAATAAAATTGTTTTGTGATGATTGAACAATGCCAAATATCAAAATACCTAGAAATAGAATTGGTATCGCCTTTTCAAATTTCTTCATAAAATTGCCTCCCTATATTTGACTTTTAAAAAAATAATACATGCTAACTATCTTAGATAAAATACAGTTTGTGTCAATAAAACTGCAAATCAAGTATCGATTCTTTCAATATTTCATAAATTATGATAGGATCAAGACGATAGCTGTATAAAAATGGTATATATGAATGAGGTGATCTTATGTTTAAAATCGACTTGAAAAGTCTTGTTTTAGGACTAACACTGGGTCTATTATGTGTTGGTACAGTCACGATCGCATCTGAGGATCCAGCGCTAGAAAAAGTTAAATGTGTTTATTTTAATGACTCAAAAGTATACTACAATCAAAATGAAGTGCCCCTTAATCATAAGCTAATAGAAGCTGTAAGTCCTGATGGAAGTGAAGCAGTCCTTTATATGCCACTTGAAGAGATCATGACTTATTTCAATTTCGACGTTGAGTGGAATCAAGATGTTGACACTGTTATTCTAAGTATGCAAGACTTTTCTCAAACCAACGAAGGCAGTCAAAATATGGCCCTTGATTTGACCACAAGTGAACTAGAAAACAATGCCATTAAGCTTATTCAAAGAACGGGAAATTGGGACTATATTGAGCCCTACCTCGATGATTTGTCTGATGACGTTGTTCGTGAAGTCATCAGAATATACAATTCTAAACACAATGACATTTCAGAACATAAAAAAATCAGTGATTACATAAACGAATAGAATCAATGACGAACATAACAATATCACTAATAGAATATATCCGCTTAATGATTGTATAATGCATCGTTAAGCGGATTTTTTAGTTTTTATATTCTTGACTCAATATATATTCTAAAACAGGATCAAGTCCCTTCTTATAATCATTTAAGGTTCTAGAAATCAAAACGTCAGGCATCAGGGTCTTATAGTCATAATTCGGGTAGTATTCTTGATAGTTGCTAGAAATTCTAAGCGATATCCCTGAGTTTGGCAATTCTATGTCCTGACCACGACCGAAGGTATTTGGAGATCCAGATGTGGGCTCACCAATAATCAAAGCATTTGTAAGACGCTTCATGGTAGCAGCACTTAATACGCCAGCTGAAAATGTGGCATTTCCCGTAAGAACATAAAGTTTCTCTGGTGAATTATAGGCCTTATGTTTTAGCAGATCCACTCTAAAATCATCTAGTAGAAAAGGAAATCCACCCGTATTGTATCTTAGGTCTAGGACAAGCTTATCCACTGTATGAGTGTCTACAAATGTCCAGACATCTTGAGAAAATGCCTGAAAACTATAATCAGGCATATCCATGCATCTGTTATAGTGAATGAATAGGATTTTATTCAATTTATCGTAGTCATACCAGTAATATGTATCATTAAAGATGTCTAAAAAGCTTAGCTTGTTGTTAATAGGAGAATCTATCATATAATCAGTGGTTTTAAGGGCATCAAAGTCTAGGGACTCAACACGACGAGTTACCCTCTGGCCACTTTCTTCATATTCGACCACCAGACTGTCAGAAGAAGTCGAATGCCCCATTGCAACATATAAGTCCGGCAGTCTTAAATAAGCAAGTGCTGAGTATGCCTTGCCTATTTCATTTTCAGATTCGACAAGGGGCATAAAACCATTAAAAAGGGTCATAGACTCAACCCCATTAATGCGTGTGATTTTCTTGAAAAGGAGATCGCTATATATGTCACTTGTATTGACACAATAAATTTCATTATCAATGTGAGCAAACTTAAGAGGTATAAAGTCATCGCAAAGAAATGGAATAATCTCTAATTGAGTATGAGAATCTCCAATTCTAGCCGTGATTTGTTTAAGCTCAATAGCAATTTGCGCATCGCTTAATCTGTGAGCCCTATTTTTTAATAAGTCCACCTCGGCATCAAAACTGGTTTCAGAGATGTTTTTATATAGATCATCATGCAAACTCTTCAAATTGCAAGAATAAAAGTCTAAATCCTCAGACCATTTTTCACTTCTTGAGCGCTCATTCTCTTGGTTGTCTGCAAGTGATTTCTTCAACCTTTCATTCTTTATATCAAGACGATCATTTGACTGCATTTCATTTCCTTTAGACTCTATGAGTTCTTGTCTTGGTACTGAAAGTGGCGTGCATGCAGTTAGGACAACAACAAGGCTTATTAAACAGGCAGTCATTTTATACATTCTAATCATCCTTTTTTTTGAAATGACTCACATGGTTCTGGTTCTGCCGTTTATTATAGTAATTATAGGCGTCACGAGACCAGTTGTGATAACATATCATATTATGTTGATCACTGTGCATAGCAGCAAGGTAGTGATAAATTGCCGCTTCAATGGAATTTTCCATTAAAGATTTCAGGGCCATCACACTTTCCTCATGCACTTTTTCCTTCCAACTGAGTTTATCAGCAAGGAAAACAACTTCTTCCAAATAGCTTGGATGATTTTTTAAAGTTGTATGGCATTGAACCGCAGACAATATATCAGGATCCGTAATATAAAAGACTTTTTCTGCAAGTATTCTCGAAGCGATTTGATGTAAAATGTTAGGCAGGTCTCTTTCACCTTCTAGAAATTCATGTCCCTGTTCTTCGCAGAACGCTATAAGGTCTTCTTTTTTTACCACACGTCCAATATCATGTAAAAGGCAGGCCTTATAGGCCCTGTCATAGTCAATGTCATGAAACTTATGTATTTTATCAAGCTCATTCACAACATCAAGTGTGTGTTGATAAGTCTCATCTTTATTGAATGTTTCAAAATAGATTTTAACTTGCTTTTTCAAGTCTTGGCTGTTTAAATTAACTTTATATGAATCAATCATTCCTTGGAGTCCTTTCACTGTTTAGGAGGTCTTTAAATGTGAGAATAAGGGTCATCATCATCATTTCGTCTCTTCTTCTTTTCTCTTTTATGTTTGGGACTATATCGATTTAGTCTTTGATGTGACAAAGTTATAATAAAGCCCATAAAAACAGCTGTTAAATGAAGGGCTATTACTATACCACTGCCGAACAATGCGAACGCTAAAAACTTAACAGATAAATGAAATTCGCTATCCATTAATATTAGACCCACCTTAATAAAAATGAGGCCCATAAGTCCGATGACCACACGTGGAATAGGATACGTTTTTACTTTACTGCCCTGTCTTGCCCTTTGAGTCGACTGACTATAAGTCTCACCCAGCATACGTGTGCTTTCTCTGAATTGCCTGCTTGGATCATTATTGTAACCCAATTTGTCACCTCACCATTCATCAATTCTATTAGACGTTCAATTATGTTTATACTCTACATTCATCATAACATCGGAAGATTTCATCGAAGGACTTGAGGGGTAATATGTTACTTATCTGTAAAATACGATATTGAAATTAAAATTATAAATATCTGTCCTTTGATTCATCCTTATTGCCCCTGCTTTTGCATTGTTAAAACCCACTCGTAACATGATTCAAGATCACTTTTACTAATCAGGCTGGAGTCATGTTCAAAAAGTATCCTGGGTTTAACGGGACACTGTTTTAGAATATTAAAGTATTTCTCGATGTCTGCCCATCCATCTTCGACAATTAAATTTGGGAGGGCTGGATAATGGCTGTACTCTACTTTGTCTGCCACTTTAATATTCCAAAGGCGCACTTGGGTGACATGCCTTTTTATGGACTTTAAAAATGCAAATGGATCAAAATTGCAGTCGATTTTGTCTTGTAAATGCAGGCGACCAATGTCTGCACAGACTTTTATCATGGGATACTCTTCCAGTAATACACTTAAAAGATTTTGCTCATACAAGTAAGGAGGAATGGCATCCAGTTCAATTATAGGCTCAAAATCATACTTTTTTGCGGCGTGTGAAAACCAGTGGAAAAAATTCCTGCTTTTTTTTAGAAAACTTTCTTTGTCAAAGTCAGATGCACATATGAATTCTGTCGGATGACTAAAACGCCAACCCCATCCATGCCAATCCACTCTTGGGTCTAACACTACTGGTTTGGGATAGTGGATTAAAACATATGAAGGAGATATTTTTATCGCATAGTCCAGTTCCTTATTCATGTAATCGTAGGAGGCTTTATACGTATCAGCGTTTAAAGAAAGATACTGGGGGTCTCTATGGGACCATACACCAGACCTAAGTGGAAAGTGGATTCCGATATGGAAATCATTTTTCTTTTTTGTTTCCATAAGCTTTTCAACTTCTTCTTCATTCTGCAGTAGACAGGCTTCTACACCCCAGAAATTATTTTTGAAGTCCCGCTCTTGTTTTTCTGAGCTGAACACACCATAATGTCCAATCATAAAATTTTCCATTTATACCCTCCCTAACTTATTAAGACCAAATTTATAAACCGCTTCACAGGCCAGCGGAATGATACATCTATTGATTTTTCATATTGCCGGATCTTAGATCACTACGACTACAGTTCAATTTCCATACCATCATATGCATAGTCAAAGTTAATATCTTTATACTTGTCTTTAAGGGCCCGATAATAAGGCATGCCATAGCGCTGCAACTCAACTTCTTCAATGTGGGTTAAAATTGTTCTTTGAATATTTAGCTTAGAAATGACCTGCATAAGGCTATCAAACGACTGTTCAGTTTCAACTTCAGGTGATAGAATCCCACACTCATTTATTAATAAATCTAGATCATTATGGATGTCATAATTAAAACTGATGGTGTCACAAGGGGCATATAAAGCACTTCGACCACTTTCTTCGATTAAGTATCCAAATGTATTTGAACATTCTCCTTCGAATCCAATAGCGGTTATCTTACAGGGACCAATCTGGACCGATTCCATATGATTGAGCTTATGTACCACACACATTTTTGCTATGTGTTCAAAATAGTAGAAATTTGGATAGACCTTATTCACTTGTTCATAAACTTTTTCTGGCATATATAGGTTCATTACCTTGCTTGTCTTGTTGTTTATAAAATCAAAATTGGCTTCCAAAATGGGTCTAAGCCCGAAAGTATGGTCTGGATGCCAATGAGTTAGAAATAGATTGTCAACCCTGTCTATCATCCTTCTGTTTAAGGAGTCGCCAATATCTTCTGGACAATCTATGACCGCAAGGGCAGCTTCAATGTAAAGAGAACTGCTGTTACGTTTGTAAGGCTCTCCTTCCAATCTGGCTTTCTGGCACAGATCACACTGGCAAAAGGGTCTTGGTGTGGGCATAGCGCCACCACTGCCTAGTATCTTTAATTTCATGTATCAAAACCTCCCTTTTACCTTCCTAGTATATTCTAAGACATGTTTTACAAAATGAATGCCACTTCTTTCTTTTCATCTTTATTTTCATTAATCACGGGTATTAATGTCCTCTAAAATGAGTTGTGCAATTTCATTTACATTCATTCGCTCACTATCAAGCTGAATACCATCTTTATCATCCTTGAAGAAATCAAGACAGCGGTCAGTCTGATGAAAAGCCCATGAGTTTAGCGGATCTCCTCTTTCTAATAGGCGTGAATGGATGGTTTCTTTTGAGGCCAAGAGGGCATACACCCTTACCTTTGTTCCCCCGTTTCTAAGTCTTTCAATAATTTCTGTATAGTAGTCTCGACTCACAAGAGTCATGGGAATAATGACTGGATGTTCATGGGACTGATCGAGGTGGTGGATAATTTCATAGTTTAAAGTTCTCCAAAGGCCATGATCTTGGAAGTCTGAGTGGTGATCTCCATCAGGCAGATTTTGTCTTATGAATTGTCCCACATCTTCCGGGTCAAATATTGCAAGTTCTGGATACATTTTTTTGAGTGCTTTTGAAACGCTTGTTTTTCCACTGCCAAAAGCACCATTTAGCCATATGATCATATTCGAGCCCCCAAACTTTTAGAAAGACGTTATAAAATATAGAAATTAGAATGTAATTTCTATCGGCATATCAGTGATTCCAACCAATATGTTCTTTTCCTATTTTAACATTATTTAACTTTCACACAATTTGGACATAGGTCTTGTCTTCTAATCTTAATATTTGCCAGTATAGGGAGTGGATGGATATGATTTATCTGATCTGTTTATGATGCATATAAAAAAGTGCCTTGCCTCAAGAACTATGATCAAAACCAGCTCTTTAGGCAAAACACTTATCCGTTTTATTTGTTCTTTTTTAACATTTAGGACATCAAATCTTGCTAATCCCTTAGATCAATTGATTTTTTCTTAATACTAAGATGATGCTCATAGGTTTTCATCTGATTGTTTACGAAATAAAACATAGGTGTTACCAAAATTAATATAAGAAATCCATACAGATAAAACAAACCATTTGTCAATATTTCAAGACCTAAGAAGAGACCATTGGCGAAGGTGTATATGGACGCAGTAATACCATATACGCATAGGATTTTGGTAAAGGGTGAAACATGCTTGCGTATGATCACCTTCTTGTAAACAATTTCAACTGTTGCCCCAGTAACCATGGACAATATCATTGAGAACACATATAGGTTTAAATCGTTCAGTAGGCTCAGGTCCCCTATAAGATCAATTGCGAAGGCTATAAAAAATCCAAGCAGGAGACTGTTTCTTATAAAAGTAATTATCCTTCCCATAGTTACCCCATTCCTAGAAATCTTTTAAAGTCAGAAACATATTTTTTTGAAACTTCAACTGTTAAGTCCACACCTTCAAAAGTGATTAAGAGCCTTCTATTGAACCAAGGCGCTATGGTGCTGACTTTATCAATATTAATGATTACAGACCGACTGATTCTAATAAAGCCAGCATGCATAATTTTGTGTTCAATTTCATAAAGTTTCTCTTTAATCTTTAATGCCTCTTTTTCAGTCACAAAATACACACAGGCCTCTTTGGCTTCAAAGTAAAGTATATCTTTCAAATCAGTAATATGCATCGTTTCATCATCATAGCCGATGATTTTATTGGTCTGAGCCGTATGGCTTAATGTTTCAATTATACTTAAAACCTGTTTACCATCTTTCGTGTCAAAGACGATGCAAGGTAAGTACGGCCCTTCCCTCCCTGATTGAACGATGAACAAGTCGGGATTATCATAAAAGGTAATGCCTTTAGATGAAGCTATTTCAGAAATTTCACTCTTGAAATTGTCATCACATATCAGTCCCAGTTTCATATGACTCCTTCATTATCTTTTGATACTTTTAGCTTAAACAGCGCATATCCCAATAGTATGATAAGTACATACCCTAAATAGGGCTCTATATGCGGATAGATGGTACTTGCAGTATGCACAGGCAAGTCTCCTCGGTTGATCCAAGTCTTATTTTGAAAATGATCCATTTCACTAATGACACGACCCTTATAATCCACAATCATAGACATGCCATTGACAGTTTGTGTGACAACATTAGCACCATTCTCAAGACCTCTAAATGTTCCGACAATGGCATGATATGGAGAAATGGCTTCCCAGTCTGCGGATGGAATAAAGAGTGTGTCTGTAATTCGTCTACCCACTTGAGCAACTGTCGATGGAAAGTCTTTATCCCAGCATATTATACCAGCTATGTGCCCATGTGTGGTTTCGACGGATTCAATGACTCTATTGCCCTTCACAGAGCCTTCAAACTCATTTCCTCCATATTTATAATGTCGAACCACCACTTGACCCGTTTCGTCAATGATCAGCAAGACATTTTCATTTTTCTCAGGTGGTGGGTTTAAAACATAAATCGTAGTAACTATAACAATACCTTGATTTCTTGCTGTGTTTTTAATTTTTTCTATACCGAGCTCTTTGTTTTTATGGGATAAAACAATTGTGGCTTCTGCATGGTTGACCACATCAGCGCCACTTTGTGCCTCATTTATTGTTAAAGTAAGGACTTTATCCAAATTTGCATTTGATGCCTCAATAAATTTATTTGGATTATCGGCATAGTCTGAAAATAAGTCAGCCGTTTCATCTACAGTTCTATCAAGAGTGTGAAGGCCTGACACTTTAAACGTGTCAGATACATTTGGCGTGTATAATCTAACCATGCCAAAACCTAAAACAGCGACTATTATTGAAGCATATATGACTAGATGTTTGTTGGGATAAGTGAATTTATTCTCTTTAACCAGCCAAAATGTTGCAGACCCAAAGAGCATTATAAGAAATGTCAGTCCAATGGCTCCAAAAACAGATGCCCACTGGACCAGTGCTAAAAAGTTATGCTGTGAGTAGCCTAATAATCCAAATCCACCGAATGGATTGAACTTAGAATTGAGAAAATCCATAAGGGTATAGAGACTTGGTAAAATGAGAACCATTGAATATGATTTTGATTTCTTAAAAGCGTACATTTGCGCAATGAAGGCAGGCGCCATAAGTGCCCCAGCCAGAAATGGCAGCGCATGCAAATACTTCATGCCCACGTCTGGCAACATGCCATGAAAACTTATGGCGTTGCCTACAGCAAGACCTAAAACAAGCATGAGCGATGATTTTTTAAAAGTCTCCTTTTTAAATGACATGAGAAATAATAAGGGAAAAACAAAAGCGGCCGGAGCATATAAGTACTTTCCATTGCTCAGTGCCATTGAAACAATTGCTAATATATACATTAATACGTGTCTATGCTTTTTCATTATAAGCACTCCTTTCGATAAGCTTATAGTATCAGTCATGCTGTATTTTGACCGGTCATAAGCTATAAAAGGGACATTTTTTAATGTGAAAGGGACATTATCTCCACTGTGTTTCCTCGTAATAAAAGTCTATACATTATCATTGTATATAAATATGAAACCACCCTTTATTCCTTGGATGGTGTTGCAACTGGAAATTTATCAAAGTGTTTTATTTTATATAGGTTTACATCCCAGTTGGCCTTATTAGAGATAAAAATGTGACCATCAGGTTCTTTATCAAGATGCGTATCCAGACAACCTGCTGGCACAACTATGAGCTCACCATCCATTTGAAGATTAGGTAGGGCTGACCCACAAATACGACAAAAACTCCTTGAATGGTTCGTATCTTTTAAATGAAAAGTTGAAACCTCACTTTGACCCTGAAGCCAAGTTAAACTTGCATGAGAAGCAAAAAGATTGGCTGCATGGGCGGATCCTGAGTCTTTTCTACAGTATTTGCAGTGACATAAGTAAAAATCATCAAATGACCCCACCACTTTAAAACGAACAGCCTTACATAGACATGACCCCTTATACTCCATTTTATAATCCTCCTTTTATAAACAAAGCAGTAAATCGTTACTCTTTATCAAACCATTCACTATCATTCATTGACATTTTCCAAATTTACCGTTTGAAATAACAAAAGCGTATTTCACAATGAGAATTCTCAAAACCACCTTGAACTTAAGGACTAAACAGAGGCTTATCTTGGTTTGCCACTCCGGTATCAAGCACAGGCAGTATTATCCACTCGCTTATTTACCAAACCATTCATCATTTGAACACATGATTGTATTCAAATGATATGTTCTTTGAGCTGACCGATTTCAATGTCCTCCACACGTATGGAGTGCATACCTATTATACGGCTTGGTACAAACGCCCCATGACAATCTGATCCAACAGTCATAATCAGATTATTTTTCCTGCAAAACGCAATGCATTCAGCAGAAACATTCAAATCATGGCTCGGATGATAACATTCAATCCCCTCTATCCCCTGATCGACGAATTGATTAAGCCGAGCATTAATATTGTCGTAGTTGCGGTTCGTATAAAAAAGATGAGCAAGGACAGGGATACCACCAGCACGTTTTATTATTTCAACAACCTCCTTGACAGACCTATATTCAGGGAAATTGGTCACCTCTTCTATTTCAGCGAATCTATTGAAAAAGTCACGAACGTCCTCGCATATGCCTTTATCAATCAGATAGTTTAAAAGCTTAAAACCGCCGCGACGTTTATCATTGATATAATCCATATACTCATTGTTGGAGACATTATAACCGTGATTCTTTAAATGTTTAATAGATGCATTGTCTTTTTCAAGAATTTTATTTCTGTTTTCCATCAATAGTTGTTGAAGTGGAGCGTTATCCACGTCAATCCCATAAGCTAAGATATGTTCCCAGTCAGATTCAAATGTGCTTGAAATCTCAACACCACGTATGAAATTTAAACCAGACTTCTTGGCAAGGACTTCTCCTTCCATGACAGCACTTGTATCATCATGATCTGTAATAGCAAATATTTCAACGTTTTTTTCTTTTATGACTTTCACAATTTCACTCGGCGTCCATGTGCCATCTGACACTGTGCTGTGTATATGTAAATCAATAAACTTTTTTTCAGTGTGGTTCATAAACAGTCTCCTCAAACAATCGTTTTTTATTGATCACTCAATTTAATGACCTGTTCTAAGAGTTCTCAATAATTAGGGATTTAAGTAATAGGCTTCTTATAAATTGTACATACTATATTTTAGCATTAATATGACATATATACATTTGTGTTTTGAAATACTTTCCATAAGCAGGGCATTACTATATTTAAATAAGGGGCCTGCCATTAACCCTATTTGCTTTGGATTAGCAATTGTAGTGATTCTTCTGGTATGACTTTATTCTGCTATAGGAAAACACGCCCCATTGTGTTATATGGAGGCGCGTCCTCTTATATGCTCTAATTCAATTTTTTTAAAGCCCGAGTCCTATCAAAGCTATATATTTCCCATTTTTCTGAGTACCATAATGTATCGATCTTCCACTGATTCAAAGTAGCCCTTTTTCTCCACTAGAGCGTTCAGTTCAAGTAGGCGATCGAAGCATTTTTCAACAGAAAAGTCTGGAAACTCCCATTCAATAATCTTTGCCAAATAAACAAACGCACCTACATCATAGTATTTTGAAACCGGTTGTGCCTGCAGGCTTTTTATTGCATCAAATCCTAAAGTTTTAGCCTGCTGCAATACATTATCAAACTCATTTTCAGTCTCAAATTCCAAGTGCGGGGCATCAAGAACAAATCTAGAGATTTCTATATTATTTCTTTTCCCCACCTGTTGAGTGATAAAGAGTCCACCTGCCTTTAACACCCGATGGACTTCTTTTAAATTGAAGGATTCATGCCTGTCGATAATCATGTCCATACTCCTGCTTTCAAAAGGAAGTGGACAGGTGTAATCACCATATTTGACCATTATGCCTAGAGGTTGAAGACGACTTTTGCAAATTTCATAATTTGGACCATAAGCTTCTGTAACAGCCGTTTTCTCATATGGATGATCAAGAGTTAGCAAGAACTCACCTCCACCTGTTCCTAAATCAAGCAAAGTCATATCATCACTTAAATAGTCATCGATGATAGCCTTATAATCCCAAGGGAGTGCCTCTGATTTTTTTCTATCTTTAATATGTGAGAAGTCCCAACCGATTATTTCAATCTTCTCATCTTCATGCCATAGTTTTTTCAGCTCATTATGATTCATTTGAATCTCCTTTTCTTTAACCATTTACGGACAATTAAAGAAGCACAGCTGACTGATAACAGATTTTTAGCTCAACACAGTGTGTTATCAGATTAAATCAACTGTACTGAGCTGTTACCTCGTTGTAATTTCATGAAAACCTCCAATTATTCTATGCGAGTGCATCTATATAGTATTATATAGATGACTAGGTTCCATACTCAATTCTGTAATTTTCACGTTACTTGCTGGTGGCGAAAACAAGGACAATGTTTCCTTAGCCTTTTCACTGCAAGACATTTTACATGTGTATTTGAGTGTCCTCATGTTATGAAGACGGTTGGCCAAATTACTATAATAAAATTCTCAGGACATTTTTAGCTAAGACCACACATCGGCTCATGAAATCAAATGCATGTAATATTCAGCCTTACCTGTTTTGAAAAATTTGTACCACAAATCAGTTTTGCCATCAGGGTAAATTTTTAGACTTTCAATAATCAACTTAGCCCACTCCAGGCCTCCTGCCACACTTGCTGTTATAAGATTTTGATCAGAAACTGCCAATGTGTCCACATAATGACTGTGACCTTGATATGTTTTTGAAAAATAGGACAAATAATCAATAGAATTACTGGTATGCTTATATTTATCGAGTAAACCACGCTCGGCAATGGCTAATGTTGCTCCACATATTGCCCCAACGACAGTGCCTTTTTTCAGTGTTTCTTCAGCCTTATCTAAAACCTCATCATGCATCTTATCTGACCAGGTCTCCCCACCGGGCAAGAGTAAAGCCACCATATCTTCTTCAATGATTTCATCAATAGATAAGTCTGGTATAAGTCTTAATCCACCTATTGTTTTAACGGAATTTCTTGTTAAGCCAAAGGTCTTAACTTGATACTCGGGTTCTTCTTTTCGCACAGCTTTCTCCATGCTAACGGCTTGTAGTATATTGCCTATTTCCCATTCAGCCATTGAGTCCAGTAGATAAATATAAATAGTTTTCATATGTTCCTCCTTCTAGTATGGGAACATATTAGCATAGTATTGATGACAACTATATGTCACCATTCAAAGTGTTTTTCAATATGGACGCTCTTAAATGCTCAACCACTTTTTCGCGATATGAGCTTGGAGACACAATTCTTACCTTGTCACCTAAACCTAGTATGAGAGAAAATATCATAAAATCGTCTTCTTTGATGTGAATTTTCCGTTTGATAACTTTGTTTTGGCTGTCTATAATAACGCCTCCAAAATACTCAGTAACCAGTTTTTCGCACTCAGCTGGATACTCCATAACCACCGGAATTTTCTCGTTTTGGTTGCTTTGGCTATAGACTTCAAGGAGTTTTTTAGCATCATAAACATTTGTATAATAGTCGTTTGTCACTTGTATATTGTCCATTCGCACGACTTTAAACATTAAATTCATATCTTTTCCAAGATCATGGACGAATGCATACCATGCATACCATTTGTAATAAACATATATGACATTACCTTTTACCAGGCGTTTTTGGCTTTTTTGATTCGTGTATTCGAACAAAATTGTCTGCTTTTTTATAAGTGCAGTACGAAGTTCTGATACTTTAGAAATGACACTCTCGTTTTCATTAATGATTGAAAAATCAATATCTATATGTGATTCTTCGATTCCTAAATCGTAAATATGCTTAACCTTTTCATAAGTTTCAATGACTTTGTTCTCACCATAAACACTTTTCAAGCTTTTAAGTGCAAGCAACATATACTGCGTGTTTGACAGATCGAGAATTTTTTCATTTACCCGATAATCCGGACTCATTGAATAGCCGCCTTTGGAACCGATTTCAGAGTATATAGGAAAACCTGAAAGCGTTAAAACATCAATATCTCTAAGGATAGTTCTCTTTGAAACATTAAAATGCTCAGCTAATTGATTCGCTGTCACAAGCTTCCTGTTGATCAAATAGAACACGATCCCTATTAATCTTTCAATTTTCATAGTTGGTCCCCCTAATATTCTCTAAAGTATCATCTTTACTATCTTGTGAAGTCTCAATCTCTCACATTCCCAACGTATGAACCTCACCTTTAATCATATGTTATCAATTCTAGGATTCATTAAAATCATTTAATTTATCTGATTCATATAAAACACACTATTAGGTCCTTCATTTAAAAATTCTTACTATAATACACTAAGGAATTTTCAGCTGGTATTTTACAGCAGCAAAGCAAATACTTATAAGAGTTTCAAGTTTACACTATTGTATACCAAATTATATAGTGCTAGAATTATGTCTTAGTGCTTTATTCTCTCACCAATATTCGGAGGCTCATGTGGCAAATATACAATACCTTTATAACACCAATTATTCAGAATATGAAAAATCCCTTTCTTCTATTGAACAGCGATCACTTTTTGGTCAAGACTTTGAGGGGAAAGTGTTCTTTTCTAAAAACAAAATCAATCCATCCCATAGCCCCTTTATCAAAAATAGATTGGAAATACTCTTTAGTGATGTGAATCACACAAGATTAATTCAACAGATAAGAGATCAAGGACACATTGAAGACAATTACAAGATTAAATATATTAAGCTTACTCGCGGTGATTCTTTTGCAGCTCGAAGAAATACTTTATGTAAGGAAATTATAGGAATGGTAAAGGCCACTCCAAATTACACCAATCCAGATTTTCTGTATGGGCTAACACACTTTCAAGGTGTGTGGTATTTTGGTAAGCTTCTTCAAAACTCCAATCAATGGAAAAAACATAACAAGAGACCCTACACTTACTCAAACTCCTTAAAAATCACTATGGCGAAAGTTTTAGTCAATCTAGCTGGTCAAGGAGATACGACGCGAACCTTGATCGATCCTTGCTGTGGTGCAGGAACTGTTCTTATGGAAGGTTATTTTGCAGGCTATAATATAACAGGATCTGATATTAGTTGGAAAACTGCTAGAAATGCCAGAAGCAATCTTGAGCATTTCAACTATAATGTCATGGTCCAAAAGTTGCCTATTCAACTGGTTGAAAACCACTTCGATAGTGCTATAATTGACTTGCCTTATGGGCTATACAGCAAGATCACACCTGAAGAAGAAAGATTGATTATTCAAAATGCCCTTCGTATTTCTAATAGAACCATTATTGTATCTTCGAAAAACATTTTGAACCTCTTAACAGATGAACCAACTAAAATTGTCGATACGTGTGCCTGTATTAAAAGTGTGAACAGAGAATTCACACGTTTTATTTATGTCTGTGTCAATGATTTTGGAAAAACAGCAAGTCAGGTTTTGGCTACTGTAGACTCTAAGCGGTCTATGCCTATTGTTCTTTGATCCTAAATATTAGGCAATATTACGTGTCATTTTTTCCACAGCGCTTGGCTTTCATCATTAAATGTTCGGTTATACCTTCTCTGTACAGACTAGGTATTTCTCCTACTTTAGAATATCCCAGCGTTTCATAGAATTTCTTTCCTCTGGGGTTGAAATCAGCGACCACAAGAAAGACTTTGCCGTTATTTTCGAAAACCAGTTTTTCTAGGTGTTTTATCAACATGCTTCCAATGCCAAGACCTCTAAAGTCTTCTTTTATAGCAATTAAATGCAGGTATGAAAATGCATGGAATGCGCCTTGGGGTATGTAATACATAAACCCTACACAGGTATCATTTAAGAGTGCAACGTACAATCCATCACGTTCTAATCCTTCTAGGATTGCTTCTTCTGCACCCTTACCACCACTAAAATACTGTCTGCCAAGCTCTGAATGTATCAGTGCATCTTTACAGTCTTCTAGGAAGGCCATAGTTCCTTTTTCAACTCTTATATTCATATTTCCATTCATTTTAAATATCCTCTTGTTCGTTCATTTGTTTTCCTCATCTTTGTGTTCTTCTTTTTAGACCATTTAGGCGGATATCATTGAGCGCTTTAGCAGATAAAGTACCCGCTGTATACAATCCTTCATATTCCTTACTCACATCACTCTAGCAACTGAATTCGCATTTCTTTAGAGTCAAATATCGATTCAATATTCTTCTGATACCAATTGTGCATAGATTTCATTGATTATTAAGGGCTATGACGAATCTCTATATCAATACCAGTGGATTTAAATATGTGTTTTCAATTACCTCCAGGGCAAAGTGCTTATGTAAGTCCGCTTTTTCTATCCTCTTAATTTCTTGCATATCCATATATATTAAGGCCTTAATAATATCATTATTCATGAGCAGTCCTCATATGGTTATATTTATACATTTTTATCCACTGTATATTTATCGTTTTCACCTTCAATGACGCTGTTAAGGAATCAACTTTCTATTGTCTATTTTACCATTATTTGTGCATATAGTAATACCCCGTTATTTAACCAACGAGGTAGATGGATCGTTGAAACAATATGAGAGAATGAGTTTGGTCAAAACTTGGCCGGTATTGATGTCAGTTTTTCCCCAACAATAGTTTCACCTTATAGGTAAAAGGCTGCAGTACTGCTTACATTCTGCTCTTTGTGCTCCAGAATGATTACAAAATCTGCATAGCCGCCCGCTTCAACAACACGTAACACTTTTTTCATATGCAATCACTAAAAATGTTATTTTGGGAGTATATTAGATGTATTCAGGAGTGTCCTTGTACTATTTTTAAATAGTTACTGAATACAGGTATCTATATGTTATATTTGTTTTATGCAATTAAACCAGCAAGTCCCTATGATTAGATGATAGGAGCTTGCTGGTTACCGCATTGTTAAAGAGATCCTTATTTTACTTTTCGCTCTTATACTCGTTTTGCCAACCTGTAGGAGAACGTTCTGCCTTCTGTACTTCTGCTAAATGCTCATATTTTTCTTTGTCTACACCAAGAACATAGCAAAGTATTTCTTCGATTCTCCCTTCTCCTAATTGATTGAATTTCACATACGTATTGATCAACTTATAGCCTTTTTTCAGCATCTGATTAACTTCTTCAACATCAACCGATTCTTTTATAAAGTAATATTCTACGGCTAACACATTCATCATCTCATTTCATATTATACTGAGTGATTAACAATACTTCTTCCTCTCAAGCTCGTTATTTATTTGCTTAATTCAATGTTTGATTAGAACAATCCAACAGTGAAATTAATAATGAATTGTCACTGTTCATAGCAGTGCCCGCATTTACGAAATTTCTATATCTCCTTGATAAGCCTTACTTTATATAGATACCCATTTAAAACCATTACCTCCGGTGTATTTTAATCTTAGGATAAAAGGACGATTTAAAAATAATAATTTCCCAGTCATATTAAACTTATCGTACTGCTCTTCATTGAGTATTTTTTATTAATTTGTCTAATTTCTGATACTGTTTAGGCAAAATCTCATGTTTTATTATGTTGTTTGTTTCACCAAGAACTAGTCTTTTAGTAAAGTATACAGACCATAATAATGTCTGTGGTTTTCATGACTAATCCAGTCTTTCACTTTTTCAAATCCCATTGTATCAAGTTCATCTCGAAGTGCTTCTTCTGTAATGACACATCTTTCAATTGACGAAATCGATGGTGTTTCGTCTTCATCATTTTCTTTTATAGCTGAGCTCATAAATAAGTATCCGCCTGATTTCAATATTCGCTTTGCATTATAATAAAACCTATTTCGATCATCATCAAATAGACAGTGAATGCAATTCCCGTCAATCACCATGTCAAATTCTCTGTTTAGTAGTAGATCTTCACTACAAATACTACTTGCTATAAATTCAATGTCTAAATCAAATTCACCTATTTTGGTCTTTGCCCATTCTATTGCTGTTGGAGAAATATCGATTCCTGTAACACGGAATCCTTCTTGCGCTAACTTGATCGAGACGTCACCTGCTCCGCATCCAAATTCAGCTATACTTTCCACATCGTCGCCAACGACTTCCTTAATCAATTGTATTTGCTTTTCCCAACCAACCATTCTATTATCATAATTCTTTCCACCCCATCCTTTAAAACCGCTTTCTTTTAGCTGAATATAAACCTTTTCATGTTTTTCCATTGACGCCCCCCGAAAATATTATTCTAACTTAAATGTGTATACAATATCATCATCGCTATACGTTTCACCTTGAAGAGATTCGTAAAGAGCAATTGCAGGTCTATTTGATTTATTAGTAATAAGAAATAATTTCATAAAATCATTCTCACCACAAATTCGATTCATCTCTGATAAAAGAGCCTTGCCTATTCCTTGCTTTCTTGAAGTTTCTGCAACTTCAATTTCATGAAGATACATCATACTTTCTCTACCATCATAACGCTGAAGTACATAAGCTATCGCATATCCAACGATCATATTCTTTTCGATATAAGCTAGAAAATAATTGGCTTTGTTTTTGAGAAATGACTCAACTCTTTCTCCATTGAAACCGACTTTGTTTTGAGTACTGATAAATATTTCAATTAAGTTCAGGTCATTTATTGTAAGTCTTTTGATCATTCTAATCACACCTTTACATAGTATAATTCTGTTTTATTAATGAAATTTCAAGCATAACTTCTCGCTCATATAAACTTCATTTATATCAAAATTGTATTAGCTCATTAAAAAAATCACACTTTAGACAGAGCCAATCGATTTGAAATGCAGTGGTTCACATGATCATTATGATGAAGTGCCACATACTTTAAATGTGCAAGCTGTCCTTGCTGAGAATCCAAATTGTATTTGGAAAAGTCTTATCATTAACTATATTACCATTATTTGCTACACAACAAAAACCTCGTTTTAAACAAACGAGGTGGATTGGGAATGGACATATAATATGATAATTCATTAGATTATATTATTTTGCGGCTAATCACAGAATTAATTCTCATTGAAATGAGCTTTATCATTATTTTCTTAAGGCCATCCAGTTTTATTGGATAGTAATAATCAGACTCAAACCAACCTTTTTCCTTCCAGTAATTATAATCCTCACGATAACTCTCTTTCGAGTGTTTATTTTTTGCCTGCCATCCTTTAAATCTTACAATTTGACTGAAACTTGGCTGATAAAATTTTTCTCTGTTTAATTCCAATTCAAACTTCTTTGCAGCTTTTCTAAGTTTATTTCGCAGTTCACTTCTATACATTTCACTGCCATTGAACAAATATGAACATGCTCCAATTGAACCTGCATTATTCACACCATATGCATTCATCATATACTTTAAATATCCACCTACTGGTTTTATGCCTCCTAAGTCTGTGGACACAATTATAAATGCATGTTTTGTAAAAAGTCGTGGACGATGAAGTAGATATGCGGTTCTATCTAAAAACGTTTTTAATTGTCCTGATATATTCATTCCATATATTGGTGATACTATGACTAGGCCATCCGCTTTATCCATTTTATCTACAATCAAGCTCACATCATCTTTGAGAGGACATTTTTCTTCACTCAATTTGAAACAAACTGTGCACCCTTTACAATAGTTAATTTCATAATCTGACAAATGCACTATTTCAAACTCGTAGTCATTCTTGGAAAAATTCTCCTCGAACATTTCCAAAGTCTGAACACCTATGCCTCGTTTCCTAGAACTCCCCGACAGCACTAGTATCTTTTTCATGATACGCTTCCTTTCCAACGGCAGACTTTATCATTTTTATAATTTTTTCACTTAATTCTTCTAAATTTGATAACTTTTGATTTTTTAGAAGTTGCTCATCTAGGCTCCATTTAGTCACAGACAATATCAAGTTCATGTGAATGCTAAACATAAGATCTCTTGGTAAATCAGTTCTTATATAGCCATTCTCATATCCATAAGTAAAGATCTGATGGAATGGCTGAAGCAACTTTTCTTTTCCTCTTGATTCAACTGGATCAGTTGAGTTCAAAATCCTACTGAATAACTTCATATACTTAGGATAAGTAACCGTAAACTCTAACCGTTTATTTACAAATGACTCTATACTCTCCCAATATCCATTTTCTTCGAAATTACGATCCATATCACCAATTTCAGTCATAAGTCGCATAGTTACATATTCTAGTGATGTGTAGAATAAATCTTCTTTGTCTTCAAAGTAGTAATAGAGCGCTCCAGCACTAAGCCCGGCTTTCTTACTGATCTGGTTAATTGAAGCCGTTTGAAAATTGAACTCCAAAAACTCGTTAATAGCTGTTTCCATAATACGCGTTCGTTTTTCTTCAGTTAAATTTGATAATCTTGCATATGGCATGTACTCACCTCTTTTTGAATGGTTATTCAAATTGTATATTCAAATGCTATCATTAAAAAAACGCAATGTCAAATCTACATGTGCTTATAGATTTTCACTGCGACGGCTTTATGAACTTCGGAATAATTTTTTTATTAACTTTTCTGGGGTTCAGGCTTGTTTGCTGTCTACTTCAATACCTACAGCTAGGTCACTATAATAAACCAGCTACTGGAACTCACTTTGTCTTCAACAAACGAGTGGCGAGACAACGCTGTGTTACCTGGCGCCTTAAGCATCTAAATAATCTGTACTAGGTGATCACCTTTAAATTCTGATCGATAGTTGATCTCATTTATATCTATTTTTATACTTATTACGTGCTATGTTGGTGTATTTCTTTACAAAACCAGACTTGTTTTTAGTATAGGCATCTCGATTATTTCTATGCTTTGACTGTAAATCTAATTTAAGTTGTCCATATTTCTCAGCTATATCATCATTATCAATCAGGTAATCTCTAAAATATAATTCATCCCAATCACCTTTGGTACGAACATGTAAGTGATACACTCGTTCAGCAAAACCTGCTTTCGTATACCCTTTGTTAAACACATAATTTAAATATGGTTCATCTGATGATGACATTAATATCCATCCGTTTTCTATAAGTGATTTCTTAATACACTCGATTTCAATATTTTCATTAATTTCTAACAGAATGTCTATTGTTGGTTTCGATACTAGACCTTGTACAGCACTACTCCCGATATGGTTTGATCTATCAATCTTTTCTGTACCAATAAGTTCTTCTAGTCTTTTAATTTCTTCTATGTACCACTCTCTATAGTTCTCATTATGATCTTTTATGATTATCGGAAACAAGGCCCATAACTCTTCAAGTGACATATCAGCTAATTCTTTCACCTAAGATACCTTCCTTTTTGCAGTCCTGAATATGACGCTCTCTTATTAATAGCATAGTGGTGATTCTATATTATTTAATCCAATTTACTTGTCAACATATTTTCGATCAATGTTCAAATCATTATAAAGATATCCAACTTCATCAAATCTTTCGCCCGCTATTTCAATTGATCTATTAAACTTGTTTTGACCTCCCATCTGCTCATAAAAGTACCTTTTTCTATTATCTTTTAGAGTCCATATAAGCACTTTATTATACTTTTTAGTATTTTCAAGCTGATCAAAAGCAAAACAGAGCAAATCTCTTCCGATACCTTTTCCTTGATATTCTTCTAATACATAAATGGCGTATATCTCTGCTGACGTGGTCAAGCAAAGTGTTTTTTCATCTCTACATTTCCCATAAGATACAAACCCGACCACATTGCCATTTTTTTCTGCAACGGCTTGCAATACACGTTCGCCTTCAACAAAGCGTTGTCCAAATTCTTTTATATTTCTCTCTATTCTTGAACTTTTATTGCTATCCAATCTATTTAACGTTTCGTCGCTTATGATTCCTTTATAAGCTGATTGCCATGTTTTTATATTCACATCCACGATTCCAGAAACATCACTTATTAAAGCTTCGCGTATTTTGACCATATAATTCTCCTTTATAGACATCTCTTATAAACCTAATCATTCAAATCACTCTTTTTGAAGTTGTTATCTAACGATTCTGGGTTTCACGCTCGCTTGCCTTGTAATTGAAAGACATTCCTCTAGGTATAATATAGTGTTGAGTAAAACTTCAAACACATTTTCCACCGGGTGAATGGCGAGATACTGCTGTGTTAAAAGAAGGTATTTTCGGGTTATTTCAAAATTACTCTTACTATGATTTATATAACTCTAAATGTTAACACTGCATGCTTCGACTATCTTTGATACAGAAAGTAACTCAAACTCTATTTCTTCTAGCTGATTGTTTGGAACATCTTGAAATGAGGCTATGAATAATTTCTTCCCATGAATGCCAAACTCTTCCTCAGGTCTAAAAATGAATCCAATGCTAGAACCATGTGTACCTTTCTCTACGCTTCTATCCAAAAGCTCAGTCGATTGGAAAGGCAATCCTCTTTCAGCCTCATACGTCATTAATACCAAACTAGATTTATTAGACTTTAAAACCTCAGCGTATTTAATAATCGAACTTTTCATTCTATCTAGATGTTCTTTAGGCAGGTTCTTAAATTTTTCTTCATTATCTATTGAGTCGATATGTTTTTCAAAATCATATATTTCAAATTTATGGACATAAAAGTACTCATCTATTTTTTCGAAGGGATTAAAGTATTTAAACTTAACTGGTGTATCTAAATTGAAATTAACAGAGTATTTATAGGAAACCTCAACATCTTTATGATAATATCCAAAGTTTAACTTTATTGCTTCATCATCTAATTTAATATCACTCATCGGATGAGATTCAGAATTCTTGTGTCTAGTCAGTCGCATCTTCTCTAAGTGAACATTATCCCATTGGTGTAATTCAACACCTTTATCTATAAAATACTGCAAATGATGCAACGATTGACTTCCAGTGTGCTCGAAAGTCTCAGTAACACTTCCATTAAATTTAAAAATTGATTCACCAATTTCTATAGACTCTATTGATCTCACTCCTGATGTATCTATTCTTTTAAGTCTATTTCTGTTCGTTTCATTCAAAGGATCAATTATCCGATCTGGTTCATCCACTGCACTCGATAAACAATCCATTACCCATAGAGAATAAGAGTTATCTTCATAAGTTAGTGCTAATACATACATTTTGTCGCCATTTAATTCAAAGGGACGATCTATGATAATTGTCTGTAATGGATTAAGCAAAATATTATTTCTAAATATTTTTAACCTCATAGGCTCTTCCTCACAAATTCCAGTGGATATTGAAACACATACTCCCTTCTTTCTCTATCACAATTTGGTATCCATTTTCAAATATTTTTCTATGATACTATCTACGTTTACCGAAATTTCTTGCGTTCCATCTAGTCGCAAAATCGGAATACTTAATTTAGTTAACCATTCTTCAATGGTCTTTGTGTCTCGTGATTTAACAAACTCAAGAAAATTCTTTTCTGATTCATACATATCACCGCCTGGTTTTACCCTAGTCCCAAATCTGTTTTCCGATCTCTTCTCCACACGTTCAGCTCGTATGTCACAGGGAACTTCTAATAAAACACCCAACTTATAATGGGATGAAATCTCTTCACCAAGATCACCATTAACAATAGATAAAACAAAATTTTCGTGTTTTTCTATATCTTCAAGTATCATTTTGCGGCATTCCTCTTTTGAACGTTGCTTTGTATATGGAATATTTGATTCTAAGAAAAAATAGTCTTCTATATCCATATGTGGATACTTTAATTGAAGGGCTAACTCTTTAGCAAGTGTTGTTTTGCCCGAACCATTTAAACCAAAAACAATGATCCCCATTTATAATCACCTTTAATTTATCCTGTATCTGCAAATATATTTTGCGTTACAAACTCATCTAATCAGTTTATTGAAGTAATCTCTATTTCGCTTTTTCATCAACATGGAAACACCTTTTGTTGTATTCACTTGATTGAAAATTATTCCTTGTAATAACCCCAAAAAACACGAACGGCCCATTTGAGTTTCTAGATTTGACAATATATATGGACCTTTCATATACCAGATTTTAAAATGATCTTCATGATTGACATCACAATTACTAATTGAATCTAAACCCTTAGTTTCATTATCATATTCTAAAAGAATTCTATTATACTCATCCTCACTGATTATTTCCCTAATCGCTAGTAAACAAGCATATTCAGCAAATGATTCATTTAACCAATTTTCCTTGTTGTCAACGGCAGCCAAGTTCCACCATAAATTGTTCTGGTCAAGTAAAATTGTAATACCATGTGCTAGTCTGAATACCTCGCCTCAAATGGTGTAAGGCCTCCATTGAAAGAATGTGGTCTTCTGTGGTTATACCAGTCAAAAATATACTCATAAACACCTTGGTTGAGATCAGCATCATTTTCGAAGGTGTACTGATAAATGAACTCTGTTTTCATCGTATTGTAGAAACGTTCCATAGGTGCATTATCATAGGGATTTCCAGCCCTGCTCATGCTTTGAGTAATGCCATTATCCTTACAATAATTAATGAAGTCTCTTGAAGCGAACTGCGACCCTTGATCGCTATGAAAGATAAGATTGTCATCAATGTTGTTTGATGACAGAGCGATTTTAAGCGTTTCAATAGCAAGATTTGAATCAATCCATTTACTGTTTAAGCTCGAAACAATGCTTCGGTCATATAGATCAATAATGCTGCAATTATACCCTTTTGCACCGTTCTTAAGTGTTAAGTATGTAAAATCTGAACACCAGACTTGGTTTCGATTTTTACAACTAAAATTCTGATTAAGTATTTTTTCGAAGATATGATGGATATACCCTTTTCTATAAGGCTGCTTCTTGCGCCTTGTTATTGCTTTTATTCCCATTTCACGCATATAGGCATAAACTGTACCATAAGAGCACTCGACGCCTTTTCTGAGAAGTAAATCACAGATCATACGATAGCCGAGTGTGCCATTATGCTGGTGGTATAAATTCTTGATTTCCTGCTGTAAATTCTTCTTTTGCTTCTTATAAGTTGCTTTTCGATCTTTAAGGTAGTTGTAGTAGTGGTTAGGATGTAATCCCAGTTTATCTAGCAACCAGTTTACGCCATATGCTAGATGGTATTTCTTGATAAACTCATACTTTTTTAGTCGATTTCCTTCGCAAAGAATGCTGCTGCCTTTTTTAAGAAGTCATTCTCCTTTTTTGCTTCAGCAAGTTCTTTCTTAAGGCGTCTAATCCCTTTCATTTGATCAGTTTCATTCTTAAGTCTTGGATCTGTTTCGCATTCTTTACGGTGTTTATCAAGCCAGTATCTAAGTGTACCACTACCTAAGTTGTATTCAGCTGTTAAGCTTTTTATAGTCCGACCTTCTTCTAGATGCAGACGGATGATCTTCTCTCGAAGAACTGGATCATACTTTGGTTTTTTCATAATCATAACCCCTTTTCAAGTTTGAATTATATCATCAAACTCGCTCATGGTGTTACAACTTAACTATAGCAGGACATTCAGAAACAACACTGTACTAGTAAATAATTGTACCTAACGTTCCCATGGTTCAAGATCGTTCCCCACTTTTTCTATACTCTTCTATATTTTAACATAAGAGACCAATTAAAAATTCCCCATTTCGTATAATACGAGGGGAATGTCTGGAACCACTGTGTTAGATGGCGTTGCCTAAATGATGTATTGAAATATAGTAAACCAACAGACTCATTTAATGAGATGTCGAATTACATTCAGATACCTAGCACGTAAATGTCTTGGACACTTCTCAGCGGAATATTACCACTTCCTATTTAATGCAATGCGCCAAGTCTAAAAATACTTTCATTCAAGGAAACCAACCCCAAAAGTAAATATGGAGCTGTGTACTCAAAGCACAGATAATTGGCACTGTAAAATTCAAAACTAACTTCAGCCGTTCTAATTAAAAAGCATTATCTGCAACACTTACAACTAGGCTTGTTCAAACTGAATTCAGCGCTGCTTTTGAGTGTTCTCTACGATGACCAGTGCTTGCTCTCTTTTCGTATAAGGCGATTTTCGATTTCAAGTTGCATATTGAAAACTAGTTATTCGGTGCTAGATGTAAGGCCTACAGTTAAACAAGAAATTATAATGGACCGCCAAATCTCTTAAATAATGAAGTTGAAGCTAACAATATGGCCGAAGTATAAAATCAAATGTATATGAAGGCCCAACAAACTTAGATGCAATTTGAATGACGAAAACCTTGGAGCCTTCAGTCTATATTAATGAGTACCATGAACTCATATACCAACTTAGTTCATTGCAAGCACTTGCTTATTAAGTGAAATGCAGTCAGTATAAACATTACCCTCTCAACGTATTCAAAGCGCTGAGTTTCGTTTGAAAGAACAAGGCTCTAATGCAAAATAATGAACCCATAACCATAGGGAGGCGTTAATGCACAGCCCATACCAACATTAGCGTGCCAATTAAACTAACTGCTTAAACTTGAACGTGGATAATGCCAACTAACGTTCCCACGGTTCACGCTCGTTCGCCTTCTATTTCAATACTTTCAGCTTTGTCAAAGAAATCAACTCGGAAACCTTCCTAAACTTTGTCACCACAAGGCGAATGGCGGGACACCGCTGTGTTATACGCCGATTTAAAACGGACTCGTTCAAGTCTTATATATATGACCATATTATATTTCTTATAATGACTCTTTTGAACTTATTTTCTTGGCAATGACACAATACCAGTCCATTTCTTCAAACACGGTTATTTTTGGATTTAAAAAGCTATTAACTTCTATCTCTGCATACCCTATTGATTCTAAATGATTAATTAGTAAGTCTTTACGAATTGGGCAGTAACTTGTCTTCACTTCTTCTTGCTTGTAGATTCTATTATTCTTTTCAAATGTATATAGAAGATTAAAGATAACTTGTTCTTCCGATACATAGTCCCATACCTGGGTTAGATTAATTCGTTCCTCTCCTCTAAAAAACGGATTATAACAAAAGAACCTTTGCCTTGTATCTAATATTTTGTCCCAGTTTCGAGTGTCAAAATATATATAACCACCTTCTTTAATCAGTTCTGTCATTGAATCTATTGTATTCAGTACATCTGTGTTATTCACATGTGCTAAGGAGTTTCCTGTTGACATTACACAGTCAAACTTACCACTAATACTCGATGATACTTGTCTAAAATCGCTTTGAGTCAACTCAATATTTATATTACGTTCCTCTGCATTTCTTCGTGCGTTCTCAAGCATTTCTTGACTCAAATCTGAACCTGATACCTTGTAGCCAAGATCGCTTAGTACAAACGTCAATTGACCCGTTCCTATACTACAGTCATGAATTGTTTCTATATTCTTGTCGCCTAGCACATTCGCATAGTGCGTTTCTAATGATTCACTGTTTTCTTTATTATAAACGATGTCATATATATCTGGTCTTTTGTAAAGTTCTTCTGACATAATACTCCCCTTGATAACCATTTCTGTCATTGTCTTATTTTGCGGTATTTGCGAGACTTGAACTCAAATAATAATTACATAAGGACGTGGTATTGAATAAAACAGCATGTTTTACTGTTAACTAGCAAAATATAGCCTATTAATGTGGATTCAGCATGTTCCATTAAGTGTTTTTGTCATTAAATATGTATTTCCAATATATAGTTTCTCGAGGATATTTGAGTCATACTCTTTAATCTCTTTTTCTGTCTTTGCTGAAATCTCATAACCATTCTTTATATAAAAATTGATCGCCCAATGGGCTTCTTTATGAACCAAAAGCATAATATTCTTCATACTCTTTGCTCTACACATATTTTCAATTTGATCTAAAACAACGTGTCCTAAACCAAGTCTTTGATACTCACTCAATAGATAGATCGCAACCAAGTACATACTTTCACCATTTAATTCTAGAGTGCCAGTAAAACCCACTGATACACTGTCTTTTTCAATGATCGAAATACTATAACCTGTATTTACGCCCTTAACTCTATACTTGTAGGCTTGCTTCTTAAACGCTCCAGGCATAATCGAATCATAGAGTGGAATATTAGATTCACATACTTTTGCTAAAAATTCTGAGTCTCTTACTGCTACTGATCTTAAAGAGATACTATGTTCACTATTAGTCATTTCAAGTCACCTACTTTTCTCTGACTATGTTTTGAGTTTTGGATTGGCGTGATAACGTTCCCGCAGTTTCTGACGTTCCCCACTTAGTACATTCTCTTCAATATTTTAACATATCATACTTGATAAAAATTCCCCAATTCGTATATGAAAAGGGGAATGTTCTGAAACTGTCGTGTTATATGCCGTATAAAACACGGTATCATACACTTTATGTGGGTCCTGTTTAATATCTTATATCGCTATTAGAGGAGCAAATGGTACTTACTATTTTCACAATTAACTTAGCCGTTATAACCCTTAAGTAACTTTATTCATTATTAAGTACAGCTGTATTACTTTGGAGCTATTTAGAATATATCCGAACTCAATAAATATTTTGAATAGACCTCCAGAAAATGATGGCAAACTGATCACAAAACACCTGACTAATAATTCCCTTTTAAGACTATAATCAACACATACTAGCCTAATTGAAAATTCCCCTAATCAAAAACGAGAAGATGAGTTTCTAGAAAACTCTTATATATAAATATTTGCCTTAAATCAATATCATATTACTTCCATTGTATTTGCATACTTTTTAGGTGATCACACTTTTATACTACTTGTATTTTGTATCACTCATAGAGCCTACAATTTCAGCTATTGTAATAAATACACCTTGTATTCTATCGATTTCCTCATAAGACGGTTCGCCAACTATAACTTTAGTTAATGCCATATCATCATGAACATAGGTGCTCAATAAATTAAAGCTTTCTGGAAAATAATCTCTATGTCTTTCTATGAAGCTAAATCCTGCAATTGCATGACCTCTTAGTTCATCAGATGATACATAATCCAGTCTATCTTTGGTAGGCCATTTTTTTATTAATTTCGTTGCTTCATTCTCAACAACTCTGTACTCATCAAGCTGATATTGGCTGTATGAAGTCATTATCATTGATATTATCAAAAAAACTAATAGAATCCACTGTAACTTACCTCTGTTATTTTTCCTCAGCTCTATTGCTAATGCAATTGTACTAGCAAATGAACCTACTAAGCCAACTGCAACCACTAAAAATCCACTCATACAACACCTCGACATTCAATAACTCTTTCTTTGTACTTGTTTACACTAATCTTTCACTCACTAACTGCATACTTGAATATTTTAACATTTACTTGCCTTGTATAATAGACAAACTTTTAAGCCCTTGAATATGTAGTGAATAGTCAATCTGCCAACTAATATCATAACCACTCTCTAGGTAAAACTTTGCGCAATTACAACATTACTGCATAGTTTATTCAAATATAGTGTTTTTATGGCAGTATAACGTTCCCGGCGTTCCCGACGTGCCCTCTAGGTCTATCTCATATACTCCATTGTAACATTTCAAGCTCGAAAAACCCCTGATTTTGTCAAATCAAGGGCATGTTTGGGAACGCTCGTGTTACATGATGGTTTATTACATCTAAACTAACAATACTATGTAATATTATTAGCTTACGAATATCTTTTGAATATTGAACCTGTTAAAATTGAAATTGAGACTACACCATACAACATTTCAATCATTGCAACTAATTCGAAATTCTCTCTTACAACTAAATCTCCGTAACCGACTGTAGTAAATGTTATTACACTAAAATATAACGCTTTATGAAAATTCTTAAGTAAGTCTATTGCATTCAAATTAAGCAAATTAAAATACTCACATGAAAACAAGACTTGTTGAGATACTCCAGATGCTCTTAATCCAATCAGTAAATATGCCAGCGCAAACCATACTATCGGTTTAAATATTCTATGCATTAAAAACTCTTTCGGTGCTAAAAAGTAAAATGCAAAGTCCTCAAAATGAATACTACTCAGCATACCAGAATAAGATTTTGAGCTCCTTTTCTTCGACTTATTCTTTTTATGCCTATTAAACTCTAATATCTTGATAATTAGCAAATAAGCGGAATGTCGCTCTCGACTTAAATTTTCTCCAATTGAGCGCATCATTTTCATCATGAAAACCACTTCAGCATCATAGAAGAAATCTATTTCCGTATCATCGTCCAGTATCTTAGGATATAGTATTATGTCAACTATCCCAGTCATATCAACATACACTGGACGATTCGTCATATAATGTGAAGTATAATCGATTATTCCAATTTTATTAAATTCAGAATGGCTAATGTCAAGTTTGAAACACGAAAAATGAATAAAAGAACAGCTACTACCATTACACCCTTCGATTTTAATCCCTTCTGAATTAATTGCACCATGATAATTAATAAAGTAATCTATTGCTAACTCACATTCTTTTAAATGATAATTATTATAATCACAATCAATATAAATGGACGAAAAACTATATGGTCTCTTTACACTGAAGTCACTTTCACTGTACAACGAAAATTTGCATGACTTAGCTATAACATCATAAAACTTACATTTAATAAAAATACAACTAAAAAAACTAACGCTTTCCAAATCTATGTTATTGAATACACAATTTTCAAAAATACACATTCTAAATTGTGACCATTTCATATCTGATACTACTTTTTCATCAATTCTTATTGAATCAAACTTTCTAAATTTATGTACTTTGTCAGCTAGTCTGTCTTCTGAACAGACGGTCTCTGTTATACTTGAGACTATGTTTATGACATCTTCTAACTGAACACGTTTTACGTTATCTTTAATGCTCTCTCTTTCATAACAAATGCTACTCAGTGTACTTCTATACTTTTTAGGTATTTTCTTCACGTTTATCACCAATTCTGTTTTAATCATTAACTGTGTAATCAACTGTCATGTAACGTTCCCACGGTTCACGCTCGTTCGCCCAGTTATTTCAACACTTCTAACTACTCCAACAACTTCAACTGCGTGAGTTAAACCAACTTGGTCACAACATGGCGGATGGCGGGACACCGCTGTGTTATGTGATTTATAAAGGCATATTCAATAACCCTAAGTTTTGCTCAAACGAAAACTTACCAATTCGTTTGTACTCCATAATCATATGGTTTTTAATTTCAATAAGTGTATTAAGCCATTGTTGCAAGTCCATCTTTACTCGATACACTAAATTAGTGTCAACCAAACCATCACCATAATACATCCAGTACTCAAAGCTAAGCAATTCTGGGTATTGATAATCCAATTTCAGAATCAAATCTTTAAATAAATATGTAGAGTCATTCGCTGCAACTGAATAATACAGGTCAGTAACTGTCATTTTACAATTTGATTGCAAGCGATTAATCGACTCCTTAGTGTCATATATTGCTTTATCTAAGTGCTTTTCAAGGTAGTGAGAACCTTCTGGTATACATTCAAAATCACAATTTCCTATTAACTCACCTTGAAATCGTTTCCTAATTTTTCTCACAGTTTGAGTATCTTCAATCAGAACACCACACTCATAATTCCCTTCGCTACCAAAAGAAAGGTTATTTGAACCAATATATGCAAAACTCTCGGAGCAAAAAATCTTCGCATGATTATTTTTAACTCTCGCACATAATACATACTGTTGAAACACTGGGTCAAAATACGGATCATTAGCATGTTTAAAAATTGGTTTAGAGTAAACTAGAGTTACGTTAACACCTGAATTTGCTAACTCAATGAGTCTGTGATACATACTATTCTTTGACTGATAGTTAAAGTTGAAATTATATGTAGATATGAAGACGTCATTTCCAAAATACGTTGCCTTTCTGATGATCTTATTCCAAAATTGAGAATCCTTCATAAAGAGTATTTTTCCTTTTGAAATTTCAAACTCATTTATCATAATTATCACTGCCTTTATATTTCACATAACGTTCCTGCAATTCCCGACCGCGGCCCACTTTATATATACTCTTCTATATTTTAACATTCTAAAAGTAATAAAACACGCCCCATTTTGTATAATTTAGTGGCGTGTTGGGAATTGACATGTTACATGATGGTAGGAGCGATACGCTAACTAATTATTCGCACTATCAATCAACGCCTTTATGTCATCGTTACTTTTCAAGGTTTCTAATTCTTCATACTTATCAAGTACATAATCTAAATAAGGCGATATACTTAGAGACTCTTTCATCATCTCAATTGCTGATGCTGAATTACCTTCAAGCATATCAATTCTTGCTTTATATGCAAAAATTATTGCAGAATCACTGTTGTCAATTAACAACTCCTGTAATATACTTCTGGCTTCATCAAGATTGCGATTATAAATAGCACAGTCAACAAGAGAAATCTTTAAATAGAAAGTTGACTCACCATATTTTAATGCATTGGAGTAATTCTCGTATGCATTCTCATAATCATCCATGTAATATAATCCATCAGCAAGCAACTCATACGCATAGGAATTACTAGTATCTTTAATAATCAGTTTTTCGGCAACATCAATTAATTTTTCATACTCACCATACTCATAGTAGAACTCCGACTCTATTTCTAATCTATAATTACTACCTTTAATACTTTCAATTTCACTGACATAACTATTAAAGTACTCATTCTTCTCACTATAATAAAGTGTTTCAATAATTGAAGTTAGATCCCAATATTCTAATTCGTACTCATTCAATATTTGCACATACAAATCATATCCATCATCTTCTGACAATGTCTCAAATGTGTAATCTGCTAATAATAAATCATATTGCAAAGGATCATTATTTCTCTCAAAGCGATTTAAGGTTTCTTCAACTTTCTCCTTTTCATCAGTTTCATAGTATAAGTTAAGTAATTCCTTCACATAGTAACTGTAACTTGGCTGTATCTGTACAATTCTCTCTAGTGCCATTGTTACTTCGTCTACTTCATTAGTTTCAGAGTAGTAACTATAAATATTGTACCAACCATCAAAATCATACGGCTGAAGCTCAACATATTTCTCCCAATACTCAATCGAATTTAAATCATCCATAGCATCTAGTGTATTTGCTAGTCCATAGACTGCATATGAATTATTTGGATTAGATTTAATTGCCTCTTCAAAAGCCTCTCTTGCCTCCGAATATTCGTCTAAGCCATAATAACTATTGCCTAGATTTGTTAAAGTAATAGTATCACCCGGTTGTATTTCTAATGATTCAAGACTATATTCCTTTGCTTTCTCATAATCATATATATTCAGACTTGCCCACGCCAAATTATTATATAACGGATCTTTCATATATATGAAAGACACTTCTTCTAAGAGTCTTTCATATTTTTCAATGGCTTCTTCATTCTCGTTATTAAGTATCAGCCAATAGCAATAATTTGATTTTCCATCAAAATCTAACGCGTCATATTTATCTCTATACTCCTCTAAGGTACTAGTTACTAACTCATCTTGCAGCTCATATAATCCTAATGATTCTAATATATTGTACTTAAGAATTCTGTATTTCATCTCATCGTTTTGGACTAGTATTCTGTCAATTATCTCGTTAGCATCCTCATGAGCTCCTGTCAAATGATATGAGCTTGCAACTAAGTAAAGTGCATCGAAGTCCTGAACTGCTATAAGTTCCTCTTGATTTATCTCACTGATTATCTCATCATATTTATTTTCCTCATATAACTTTTCAATATTCACTTGTGATGCACTAACTGTTGTACAAGCACTCATAAGTAAACTTGATGTTACTACTGAGGTAATTAGTATTTTCTTTGATTGTATTTTCAAAATATATTCCCCTCTACTTACAAATAATATTCTTAGCGATTTACTGTCATGTAACGTTCCCACGGTTCAAGATCGTTCCCCACTATTTCTATACTCTTCAATATTTTAACATACTAAACTCGATAAAAATTCCCCAATTCGTATAATCGAAAGGGGAATGTCTGGAACCGCTGTGTTATGTGATTTAAAAATTATTTTCTAAACTTCTCATAATCATCAAGCCGATTGAACAACTGATTTAATAAGAATCCCATAGGATCAACTTTTTTTGTTTTTTCATTGTGTTGAATAAGATAATCACGGAGTTCTAACTCAGACAATGGGAACTCATTCAATATATCATAAATGGATGCTGCTCGAAGAAGCATTGCTCTAAATACTTGTGGCTTTTTATATCGGTCACTTAATTGAAGTAAACTAATGTAGTTATTTACTTCAATTTGATTAGCCGAAAGATCAATTTCTTGATTAGAGTAGTCGATACTGTAATCGATACTGTCGCCAATTTGAAGATTGAATGGAGAGAATATCGGATTCATAACTGCTACACCTTTCCCCTCATCTTGTTTATTGCAAGCTCCACAAGATGAAATTAGGTTGTTTGGGTGCATAGATAAAAATGGAAAACTACTCCTTGGTAAAAAATGTTCTACATAATTGTTTGAGGAATTCAAAGTAGTATCTAAATCACAATATGCACAAACGCCTATTTGGTTTTCACTATAAAAATTGCTGTGAAATAGTTTCCTGTTGAAGCCTACTTCACCAAGTGTGCTCCAAATAAACTGATCATCAAACAACTTGTCATAAAAGAATTTGCTGAATACGAAATACAGCTCTTCAATGATATCTTCCTCTCTGATATTGTAATCAAATTGATCTGCAGATTTTTTTTGTAACTGAAATATCTTATATTGCTCAATAATCTCATTATACGAATAGTTCATTACTATATCACTAACAACATCCGATATTTTTCTCTTCAGATATTTCTTTTTCACTAAATATAGCAATATCGATTTATTATTAGATATTAGCGGGTTTGGACAACAAGATATATAGTTGATTAGGTCGTATTCCTTATTTCTAGAGCACTCAATAATTAAAACTAGAAATGGTTTGACCACATGTAAGTGAAACTTATTTAGGATAACACCATTTGTTCTATTATTGATTTTCCACATTGCGATCACCATTTTCATTTTTTAACATTTTGAACACAAGATATTTGTATACACTCTCACCTAATTCATTATAAATTTGAAGTAATTCATCCTTATTTCCAACACCTAAAGCTTCTAGTACTAAGTTTTCGGATATATTTTGGTAAATTTGATCACCATTAAGTTCTCTATATATTTCATGTGGACTTGCTAAAAAAATCGGCACTCTAGGATTTCGTACACTCCCATTCTCAAATAGCATTACGTTCTCTTTAAATAGATTATTAATAAACAAGTGACTATGAGTCGCTACCAAAATATGAGACTGGAAACCTGAGAACAAAAGTGATAGTACTGAAACTAATTGTCTACTCCATTTTTCATTCAAATGGACCTCTGGTTCATCTAATAAGACAATAGAACCAGAGCAAATATGCGACAGTATTGAAATCATTCTATATAGAAAAATTTTCTCGCCAGAACTCATTTTATTGAAAGGTAATTGCTTCCCCCACTTCTCAATATATATTTCATTGATATATGTGCTCTTACCTTTACTTAAGGATAAAAGTATCTCAGAATTTACAGGGTCTGCCTCAATAAAAGATAAAATATCTAAGTAACATGCAGAATCGTCCTCAATTCCTACTATGTATTCACCCCATAGTTCCTCACTGAAAATGAACTCTGTAAACTCGTTAAAATCATAAATATTAAAATGAGTGCTATATTTCTTAAATAATTGTGACATAACTTCTTCGTCATAATCACTATATTGTGGGATGAAATCTTCAAAGTATATGAATTCAAATAATACCTTCACTCGGTTTGAAAACTTTATATCTAATGCATTTTCAAGCTTGTTTCTAGCAATTTTATTATTTGCAAATATACTATATAACTTAATAATACCTTCTGTTATGCCCAATCCATAACCAGTCGAAATAGTAGTTGCTCCAACTTTATGTAGTTTAACTATTCTATCTCCTACATAATTGTATGTCCTTTTATCAGGATACATTTCATCAATTTCGAAACACGAAACTATAATGTTTTTTGGCAAATACTTTCTAATCTCGTCATAACTGCAAGTATATTTGTACTCTCTTTGATATTCACGCCTAACTGGCGCTTTCTTCTTAATCTCCCATTCTAATAAGAGCTTATTATTAGTATCTTGAGTATTTTTGAAAAAAATATTTGGACCTATCTTTTCAAGTTGTACAATAACATTCTCTTCATCGACATCAATTTCATATAACAATCTAAAGTCAGACTCTATACGAGTATGATACCTTTCTAAATTATGAAATATTGATGCAATAAATCCCATTATAGTAGATTTGCCAGATCCATTGGAACCAACTAATGTGTTGATACTTAGCTTGCTAAAAAGTTTTGATTGAATTACATTTACTTCCTCACTTTTAGAAAAAACAATCTCATTGTCATTGTAAATCTTGTAATTGTCTATCCAAATTGAAATTAGTCTCATTATTCACCTCAATAATTTTTATTTCACATAACGTTCCCACGGTTCACGCTCGTTCGCCCAGCTATTGCAACACATTCAGCTATGTCACAGCAACATATTTGGTAATTGCATTAACTTCGTCACCACAAGGCGAATGGCGGGACACCGCTGTGTTATGTGTTGTACTTCCCGATTTTCACAAACTCAGTTAGATTCATTCTCCCGAACCATCGATTATATTGATTACTGCTCTCGTAAAACCTAGTTTTAGAAACAGTATAAATATAACTGCATTCCCCAATGAAATTATTGTTTCCATCGGAATAAACTCAGCTCCTATTCCACCTAATGCCATGGAAAGTGGTACAAGCGATGATGATAACGCTCTTCTAAATCCAAATATCTTCCCTAGCATATTTTGTGGCACTGAAGACTGAAGACTCGACTGAAGTAATGTCCGAACTATAGCAACACATACACCATTGACAAGCATTAGAGTTAGGATTATTGCAAAATTCTTTGTAAATGGTAGTAAACCAATACTAATTCCTGAAATCATTCCTCCCATTGAAAATATCAATGATTTTCGATACTTATTTATGTCTATTATAGTCAGGAGGAAAAATCCCATAAACATTCCTGTAGCTGATACTGCCATAGCAATTCCATACTTTTCTGGACCAAGATATGATTTGGAGTTAAAGTAAGGAAGTAAAAGTATTAATGCCATGACAGCAAAAAAATTCAGACAAGCTATTGTCAAATACAAATACTTCAAACCACTATTCTTTGAAACATATTGAAAGCCACTTTTTATATCATCTACAAAATTTACACGTCTACTTTCACTTGTCACCCTTGGTATTCTAATGAACAGTTCACTTATAGCTGAGATTATATAGCTAATTCCATTAACTAGGAACAATACAGGTGCACCTAAAAACTGAAATAGAAATCCTCCCATACTTTTACCAACTATATCTACACCCGTGCTCGCAAGTGATATGGCGGAATTACCTTTAACCAGATATTCTTTATTTATTATAATCGACAACGCTGACTGGACTGCTGGATTAAACAACGATCCACAAATACCCAGAACTACACCACCTATCATTACCATCCAAACTTCTGCTTTCCCTAGTATTGCTGCTAAACCGATTAGCGTTATAGTGATGCCTCTGATTCCATCAGTAATGACCATAAGCCATTTCTTATCTAAACGGTCTGCAAGAACACCAGCAAATGGTGATAGTACCACTCTTGGTAATACACTTGTGGCCATAAGAATACCCATAATCGCGGTCGACCCAGTCTTAGCTAGAATCCAAAACCCTAATGCAATATCATAGACTGAATCTCCAAAACTCGAGACAAATTGCCCTTGCCATAATAGTATAAAATTCAAATTCCATAATTTACTTTCAATTTTTGGGGGTGATACTGATTCCTTGTTTAGACTTTCCATAGTTGACTTCTCAGCACCTTTCATAATTGGTAGTATGATATTCACTTGTCATGAGGGAGGTATTACACATAACGTTCCCACGGTTCACGCTCGTTCGCCTTCTATTTCAACACTTTTAGCTATTTCAGAAGCACAAATTATGAAACAACATAAACCTCGTCACCACCCAGGCGAATGGCGGGACACCGCTGTGTTATGCATTGTAGAATTACGGTGTTATTACACTGACTCTGCAATTAAATACTAACGATCTATAGAGAATGTATAAGTTTCACAAGATGATAAATTTGCTGGATGAACTTATACTCCTATTCCAACGATTGCATGCTGTTTTAGTGAGCCAATAAAGTATTTCTATTTTGTTGATTTTACATACCTAATTAGTATTTTAGAATATATTCCTGCCAAGAATCAGGATACAACTTCTTAATCTGTTCAAGAGTCCAGTCATCAATTGGTGAATCCCAATAACTCACTCCTTGTCCCTTAAATACCTCAACTATTTCCATTTTAATTCGATATTCTTCAGAATCTAAATCAAAAATCCAATCTCTAAGCAAATCAACAGGATAATATTCTGATTCCATTCCTAGATCATCAAATCTGTTATAATACGGTTCTGAAATTATCGCCTTTTTTTCAACAATCAGGTATTGTGCATAACTTAAATCCTCTTCAGTCCTCAGCGCATGAACCGCTGCTGTAGTTCCATACTTACTCTTATAGTTTAAATCTGCTCCAGCTTCGACTAACGCTTTTGTCTTTTCTATTCCACAACCTATAGAGTTCATCAACGGACTGGTTCCTGGTTCTAGAACTGATTTCACACCGACTTCTTCTAATCCAACATATGCTATATTGGGATCAGCACCATAGCTCAGCAACAACTCAACATATTTAGGATTCTTCTTGTTCAAGCCATCAACCCATGAGTATTCAGAGGCTCTAAACAATGGCGTCTCACCATAATCCGTTGTTGGAATGTCTGGGTCTGCACCTAACTCCAATAATTTTTCTGCTGATCTATACTTTTCTGAACCTATCGACCACATGAGCAAAGTTGCTCCGAAGTTTGGATCCTGGTAATTGATGTAATCTGGATTAGTTGCTATAATTCTCTCTATTTTACTAACAGACTGAGATTTAACTGCTTTTGCTAATTCCCATACGGGCGTTTCTATGTATATTTCAATATCAGATATATAATATTTTCTTGTGCCATCAGGTTTTGTACACCCACTTAATAGAAAAGCGAGAGTCAAAAATGCTATTAGTATTCTTTTGTTCAAGCCATATTCCTCCCCATTCCACAATCATCGATTACTTCAATTACAACTCCCATTGTGTTATTTTCAATTAGATTTCATGTTTCTAATGACTAGTAATTCTATTATGCATAACGTTCCCACGGTTCACGCTCGTTTGCCACTTACGTCAACACTTTTAGCTTGTTCATAACAGTAAACTTGATAACACTATTAACTATGTCACCACCAGGCGAATGGCGGGACACCGCTGTGTTATGTAGCGGTTTTAAACTTACACAAACTTTTGCGCTATCATCAACCATTAAATTTTAAGCATTTTCATAAGAGTGATAAAAACATTCAGTCTTACTAATACCGTTTCAAGATGCACACTACGAATGTCTAGGACAGTCAATTAGATAACAACACTTTGTACCTTTGCATGAGTAAAAAACATCATTAATTTGAACAAACTTATTGCCTAATACAATTTCAGAATAGCTTTTTTTCAGTTTAGCTATTTCTTCATTACTCCTATTAATATAAGATTCCTTCTCTTCATTTGAGAAATCACAGTCTAACTTTGTATCGGCAATTTCCTCATTAATTTCCTCAATTTTCTGTAGATATAAAATCTCGCATTCTGATTTAAGACCTAATGATTTCAAAGCGTAAAAGTATGATTCTATAACTTCAACATCAATATAAATGGGTTCTTTCCCAATTTTGAATAACTCAACTACCTTATCGAATTTCCTTAGTAAGAAATATAGATGGATAAGTTCAAATGTAAGTACTTTTTCATTATGCTCTACAATAAATCCGTCATATAATTTGTCAGCGATTCTCAATGCCATGTCAGTCTCATTTGTAATGCTTCTTATTATTGCAGAACTATAAAGTGATTTTTCTCTAACCTCAGAGTTATCACTGTATAATCTCAATTCCTCAAATATCCTCAAAGCATCTGTATACAACTCATTTTTCATAAGAATATAGCCCTTAAGATATTGATAGTGATTTAGGGGACTTTCAGGCATCGACATTTCACTAATCACTTTCAATGCCAATTCAGGTTCATCTTCTACTAATAGGTATGCTAGTGCATAGTAACTATTCGGTTTACAAGACTGATGCTTAATAGCACGATTCAACGTTTCAACTGCCTTATCTGACTCTCCAAGTTCCTCATCATAGAAATAAGCCAAATTGTTTAAAAGCTCACATAACATTTGCTCTGACATTGATTCTTCATTCTTTGTTAAAGCAGCTTCCATGATTTCTATGCATATATCAGTATCTCGTCTATCTTCAAAATACGAGATCGCTAGTTGGCAAATTGCCTTAATATTTGATGGTTCTTTCTCAATTATATTCTGTAAAAACAATATATATTCTTTAATAATTGGTCTTTGAGACTCATACTCTCGCTCAGAATTCATAATTGCTTTTACTTTGTTCATATACTCATTAATAGTCATTGAATCTGCCTTTCAATAATTGTTTGATACTTTACTACTGATATTTTTCAATGTGCACAAAATTCCTGGTTTGCTATGCTACGATCAAATAGCTTTGTCTTAATCAACACTAACTGGTTTAAAACTGTTACATAACGTTTCCACGGTTCACGGTCGTTCGCCTCCTCTTGCAACACTTTCAGCTTCGTCACAGTCGTTCACTGCGTAACCTTCTTGAACTTCGTCACCAACAGGCGAATGGCGGGACACCGCTGTGTTATGTAGAGTCTTGAAGCGTCTATAATACACACAGTGAATAATTTAGGCTAAACTGATTAAAACTACTTGGTTTCAAGTTTCTATGAGTAAATAAACTTTATTTCACAATCTCAATTATCTCACCATTTCTAATGACTTCTTGATATTTTTGAGTTCTAATCACCATACCATGACAAACAACAATGACTGTATCGTATGACATATATTTTTCGAGGACCTCGTCCATTCTTTTCTTCATACTTTGGTACGTTTCCCACACCTTTTTCTCGCCAATAGGATGAACTCCATTATGCAATTCAAAATCTTTTGCTAATGCAAAACAATCTTCAGAAGTCTTGTAATTAAAATCTACAATATCCGGAACCCACTCATGCAAGTCTACTTCTACATTAATATTAATACTCAGTTCCTTTGAAAGAATTGCTGCGCTTTGTAATGCTCTAGTATATGGTGAAGAGATAATAATATCGCTTTCTCTTAACCTTGGGTCATTCGAGGTCTCTTTAAGTTGCTCTATACCACGTGTTGTTAATGGTGCAAATGACCTTGCTTGACCAATAAAACCTCTTTCATCAATTAGGCTATAGTCTGTTTCACCGTGTCTTATTAAGAAAAATTTTGTCATTCGCAATTCTCCCAATTAATTTCATAACCAATATTATCTCTATATTCTCTACTGAGGATGCCCATATAAATATCACTTTCATATTTATTGTTAACTAATGCACCCTCACGGTCGATCCCTTCTTGAATAAATCCACATTTCTTGTAACAGTTTAAGGCTCTCTCATTAGACTCTAAAACACGAAGGAATACCTTGTGGTATTTCTTCTTATTAAAAGCATATGCCAACACCATTCTAGTAACTTTACTTCCGATTCCTAACCCGAGAAATTTATTGTTGTATATTTCTATTGCAAACTTACCTTTATTATCATTATAATTTGGTCTGAGGCTCACTACCCCTATAAATAAATTCTTATATTCGATTACCCATTTGCAAGGATGGTTTATTATACGTTCATACCATTCTGTTGCATCTTCCAGATTGAATGAGTCTATTTTATTGAAGTTTGTTCCAGTTAATCGGGCATACTCAGCTGAGACACCATAATTTGCTCTTCCATCAATATCGGATAGCAAAGGTCTCCTTAAAATAATATTTCCATTCTCGATTCTAGGTAGCGAACTCATTTCTTTCACCTCATATATTTATAAAATGATTTAATTGAGCTACTATTGATTCAAATTAACTTATCTGATTTACATACTAGCTTCAATATTCTACATAACGTTCCTAAAATTCCCGCCGTGCCCCTCTAAGTCTATTTCATATACCTTATTCTAACATTTTAAGCGTAGAAAAGCCCCTATAATATGTAATTACAAGGGCATGTTGGGAATTTCTATGTTAAGTGATGGCTTTTTCGACTTTGCGAACTTTTGACCTAATCTGATTAAGAAGATGTAGATTTAGCTTTACACATGATACTAATTGAATTTTCATCTCAAATAGTTACAATCTAAATGAATAATTTCTATACAGTCAAATTACATACACTGAAATGCTATAATTACTATATATTGGATACAAACTTGTTAGTATATCCTCTGATTCATCCTCTTACTTATAGAACGTTTTGACCCAAGTATTAAGGAGTATATTAATTCCAATTGGATGCATTAAAAATTCATTTATCATATTTTCTATACTAAGCGACGAAACCAATTGTGCAATAATTTCCTAAAATCGCTTTTTCATATGTATCACACACTTCTATAAGAATTAGTGATACTGATTTACTTCATAAAGGGAGAAACTATGAAATCATTACAGATTGAGATTGAAGAACTTATTTTAAACTTCAGAAAGCAATTAGGCAGTATTTTAGGTGCCAAGTTCTATGGATTGTATTTATACAGTTCAACTGCCCGGGGCGAGTTTGAACCTGAAGCAAGCGATATAGATTTTATTGTAATTCTTAATAATAAATTAGATGAAACAGATATTGATGAAATCTGTACTTTACATAAACACTTGTCTCTGGACTATAAATATGGAGCGAAATTAGATGGTATGTACCTGCAAAAATCATATATTGGCAAAAGTAATGAGGAAGTAGATCCCTATCCAGTAATTTATCATGCTGAATATCAAGGCTATGGAAAATTTGATATAAACAATATTACATGGTGGTCATTAAAAACTGATGGGGTTGCTGTAGATTCACCAAGTATTACAGACAGACTTAAATCTGCTAGTTGAAGTCAAGTAGAAAAAACTTTGGAATTCAATCTTAATACGTACTGGAAAGACAAAATAGAAAATGAAGATCTTTTTCTAGAGGATTTATGGGTTGAATTTGGCGTATGCACAGTAGCAAGGATTGTATACTCTTCTGAGACTAATAGGATAATATCTAAATCAAATGCATGTAACTACATTATGAACAAATATCCTAATTGGACTGATGTTCTTCAAGAAGCTCTAACTCTTAGAAAATCAGATGGTTTGAGTGATTTCACAGATGCGACTCATAGAAAAGATAGAACAATCGCATTTATAACTGAGATGATTGATTACTGCAATACTCTCTACTCAAAACACTAAAATCCGATTTTTTTTCAAATAATTACGCCTACATATCCTTTATTTGTAGGCGTATATCTATTTGCTCTGATTCTGGATTCCTTCAGAGTTATTAAGGCAGAATGTTTGCTTCATCTCAAATCATGCTGAGAAAAATCTGTCACTTAACGTTCCCACGGTTCACGCTCGTTTGCCCAGCTATTCCAACACTTTAAACGTCGTATAAACATTTCACCGCGGAACACTCTCACATTCAGTATCCACAGGGCGAATGGCGGGACACCGCTGTGTTAGATGCCGCCTTTTCAAATTGTATAAACCCTCTACTTATTAGCTACTTGATTGCTCCATTCTTCACATTCCCATTTTCTGTTGCTAGTTTGCGACTTCGAATGATTGCATAATAGCTATTGCGAAATAATACTAATCAATTCTAGACTCATAACTAAAGAAAATACTTGTGATCCTAAGATCCTCAATGTCATACCAGATCGTCATTCGGCTTCCATTACTTACATATTGAATGTTAGAATTTTCTCGATTCAATGGATGTCCATATAGTAATATAGCTTTATCAACTGAATCACCAACTTTTAAGCCTCTATTAGTACTTAGTTTTGCTAGTTCAATGCCGGTAATGATTCCATCACCATCTAATATATCGTTATTTTCATAGATTCTTTTTGATTTCACAACAATCCTTATTTCTGGATCCTTATAACTTGGATAACACAAGTTCCACCTTCGATACTCCTCATTTCCACTTATATAACCACTATTATTATCCTCATAGTCATACGCTAAACCGAATAATTTGATAATATCTTTATAATTAGAGTCGTAATTGATAACAAAACCTTCATACTCTGTTTCAAAATCACTTTCCATAAAAGTTACCATTTTACTAACTGTTATTAACTCATCAATTTTACTTATTACTGATTCCTCTGAATCGAGTAACATTTTAGATTTAACTTCTACTTGAGTAATTCCATTAGGAACTTTCACCCTAAGTTTTGTCTCTTGAAAATTGAAGTCATCATCATCTGGTCCCAACTCTTGGATTGGATTATATATGACTACAATATCATTATCAATTAACTCAATAATTAAATTTGCGCCTCCACCTGCATAGTAGATTTGACATGCCGTTATGGCATTTTCCGAGAAACCATATTTACTTAAGTTTTCAATTATAAACCCAGTTCCTAAATATTCTCCAATAAACACTTTCTCATCTAAAGCATCATCGAAAACTAGGTAAATATCCGTATATGGATACTCTATTCCATCTACCTCTTTCATATTTGTCTCTAATATCCAATTTAGACCAACACTATTACTTACGTTTTCTGTCATATTTGATAACTCATTTAGCTGTGAAGCATCATAATCAGTATTATCTCGATGCATCTTTTCCGCCATGTTCTGACTCAACATAGCAGTACATAATAGAAATATATAAATATTATTCAATAATGCCTCCAACTCTTGTATATCAGCTTATCTAATTTCCAACAAACGGTTCTATATTAGTAAGTAACTTATACATTTTAGTTTTGAAAATATGGCAACTAACGTTCCCACGGTTCAAGATCGTTCCCCACTATTTCTATTCTCTTCAATATTTTAACATAATAAACTCAGTAAAAATTCCCCAATTCGAATAATGAAAAGGGGAATGTCTGGAACCGCTGTGTTATGTACAGTCTTTGACGTTAATAATCATAATGACTTGCGTTAGGATTCATTGTTCTTTCTATGCCCACATCAACAAGTCCTTTTTTCATTGCAAGATGAATTCTTTTAAAACTTGGTATTTGGATTTTATATCTTTTCCCATTAACACGCTTATTTCTACAAACTCTTAAGAAATCATCCCTAGAGCAATTGTATGGAAAGAAGCCTGATACATTAATATTTTTGCTATCCTTAAACGCTCTTTCTCGGAGCTTGATCGAGTTCCATATTGTGTTGAACAGCCAGCTATCTAGTTCTTTCATTTGCTCTATATCTGTTATTAGAGGGTAATAACTCATAATACCTTTGAAAGCCAATCTCGTGTATGTGCCGTCAATATATCTAGCCAACTTTTGATCATCAAGGTTACCATACAAATACCGTCGAATCTGCATAATAGCTGTTACGAAAGATGGATCATTGTTGCTCGCATTAGGAACAATGATCGTCGCCCTATTATTACCATCCAACGGCTGTATCAGATTTCTGTATAATAAATAACTAATCTGTTGTTTGATCCTTTTTACAGATTGATCTTTGATTCCAACTCGATCAACATAGATTTTATATCCTAAGAAATCAAACGATTCCTTTGTCTGTGATATTTCTGATGGCATACCTTCTTTTCTCAACAAACTAATCCCGTCCGATTTGCTTATATTAAGATCTATTCTAGCCTCGTTTGAAAACTTCGCAATAATGTCAAAAGACTTAGTAATCTTGCTGTAATCAGTTGACCAAATAATCGTATCGTCGGCATACCTTGCAAAGCGAAGACCCTCTAGTTCAAGTCGCTTATCTAGCTCCCAACAAACTATGTTGGCTAAAAAAAGACTAATTGAAGTCCCTTGGGGGATGCCTTTGTCATTTATTTCAATGAATGTCTTAATTAATTCTTTCTCAAACTCACTCACATAAAATCCATTTTCATTTAGTTGCTCCAATAGATATTTGTGGTCGATTGACCCAAAAAAGTCTTTAAAATCGAATTCTGAGATAAATACTCTTGAATACTTGCTTAACTCAAGTGAAATATCTTGTACCGCGAAGTGCGCATTTCTATCATCACGATAAGCATATGCTAACGAACTGAATCGATGCTTGTTTTTTCCTAATAAACGATTATAAAGATAATTAGAAACTGCTGCATCTGGGATTTGATATACAGCAATTGTTCTTGTTCCCTTTCCACCCTTCTTTGGGATTTCTTTCACATACGGCGGATTAGGTTTGTAAGAACCATCTGCTAACCTCTTTGCAATTGCTTTAGCTATCGCCTTCTTATTTTTTAATACATAAAAAGGATTAAATTTCTTATCAACATTCCAGCATTCTGGTGTAAATATTTTTTTAGGATCAGGATTCCCAATCCTCTTAAGATTTCTTTCATATTCAAGATGAACCCCATTGTGATAATTTTGATGACGATCTCTAAGTTTAATGGCTTCTTTTTCAATGTAATATTCGATAAGCTTTTCCATAGAACCCTCCATAAATAAATAGCAGGGCGCACGCCCTGCTAATTCACGGAATAACCAATTAAAAGTAAGCTCTTACCTAGACGATTCTTTCCCAAGATAGGATTTGTCATCTTCTTAGCATAACTAAAGTTAATGCATATGGTACTCCGCTCCCCTCCTTGAGGTTACAATTATTGTAACACAATTCCAGTTGATTAGAAATATCTAAGTCAAATATTGTACATAACGTTCCCACGGTTCACGCTCGTTCGCCCAGCTACTGTAACACTTAAAGCTTTGTCATAGTCGTTTTCTTCGGAACGTTCTGAACTTCTTTACCACAAGGCGAATGGCGGGACACCGCTGTGTTATGCGATGTTTCTTAAGGTTTTTTCAGCCTTAATCTGACTCCTATATTTACTTATGACTGTCATTAATCTGCTTTTATTAGATTCCGTGATTTCACTACTTTCTAAAAAACTCTCAAAATCGAATTGGTCAAATATAAATTCTAAATTGTAAAACTCGCCAAATGAAAACTCCGCATTAATAATACTTACATTTTTCATATACTCAATTTCATTCTCAAACCGTCTGAAATGCCTATAACAAAGTGGTGTGATAATATCTATATCGTTCATATTGAATGCTGGATAATCACTCTCTATAATCTTAGTATCCCACCGACACTCTAGTACACCTGTTGTTATATTATTAAATATACATTCTAACTCGGTTCTTAATTTTTTAATCGTAGTTGCCGTTCCTGTATTGTCATCTATTAGAAGAATATTTTCATCACAACTATACTTCTCACCTAAAAGTTCCACCTGCTTACGTAATGAGATATCAATAAGTTCTCCTGTATCATACGTCGAAAACTTCAAATAATCGAATCTTATACCTTGCTGAAACTCATCTGATTTCTGAGCATATTTCAATAGCGATATATACATAGGGGGGATTATACTGCCTCCCTGCAAAGGTGCTAATATTAAGTCTTTCTCACTTATAAACTGCTTATATGCCCAGAATGAACTGAACAAAATCAGCGGGTGATCCATTTCGGAATACTCTCTAACTTGGATGTTCTCAAGTGATGTAGCTATATCCTTAATTTCGCTAAGTATTTCAGAATCAAAGCTAATAAACTTATCAGGATTATTTCCATAAATTATGCATATAAAATAGTCTGTACAGTGCTGCAAATATTCTTTTACACTTTCAATATAGTTCGTTCTTAACCTTTCGTTAGAAAAAACAACACCAACTAGTTTTGATATATTGCTTATTTGATGGTTCATAATGCTGAATAATATGTACTGCTTTGTCTTCTGATTTATATTGAAGGTGAGTATTTTATTCAAGTCTTTAGGGCATATTTCAATATATTCAAATACTGTTACTAGTTCTGTTGAATAATAACTAGAATTTCTATTACAATAATATGGTTTCTTTAAACTAAAATACTTTTTTAGTATCTCAGGTGCTTGGTGTAAATTGAATTCCAATTTCTCATCTTCAATGTATGCTTCTCCAAGAAATCCGAATTTGTAATCATTACTAAATTGTGCTAACCTTTGTTCCATTCATTAACCTACCTTAATAAATATTGCATAACGTTCCCACGGTTCACGCTCGTTTGCCCAGCTATTCCAACACTTTAAACGTCGTATAAACATTTCACTGCGGAACATTCAAAGCTCAGTATCCACCAGGCGAATGGCGGGACACCGCTGTGTTATATGACGAAAATACGATTTATAATTCTTCACTTGGAACACTTGTTAACCTTGCTATAATAGGCAATCCTAAGGTTGTTACTAATAAGTTAACCACTAAAATCTTAGATATAGTTTTATTTCCAAAGTCATCAAAATAGTATTGTCGAATACCTATATAAGTAGTGTAGAGGAAAAAAGCTAGATACTTTAGACTTTCAAAAAAACGAAAAACATTATTTCTAACAATTACTCTTCCACCAATTGTTTTCTTAGATATTTGACCGAACACTCCTACCTTTATTAATGCTAAAAATGAAACGATTGATGCTATCACATACAACATAATATTTACTACTCCGTTCATACATATTCTAAGTATTTTTGTTATATAACGTTCCCACGGTTCACGCTCGTTCGCCTGTTATTCCAACGCTTTAACTTTGTCACAGCAAAAAACTCAGAAATAACATTAACTTTGTAACCTCCAGGCGAATGGCGGGACACCGCTGTGTTATGTATAGGAAAAAACGTAGTCTACTACATTATTTTATCTAAAATCACCAATCCGTTTAATTACTTCTATATTCAAAATAGGGATGTGGTAATATTCTACTTTAAACATTTTGTAAGTATCACTATAATAAACACTTCCATGACTCATGGAATGAATTTTTGTTTTTGTCGCATATACTCTAATTATACTTTCATTTGATGTATTCTGAATCATTGTTATTCTAGGCTTATTGTAACCATTCTCACGATATAGCCTAAAAACTTCTGCGACTTCTTTTCCGTAGCTTGCATCTAACTCTTTTTCAGACATAGAATTCATTTTTTCAACCAACATATAAAACTGAAAATGTCTGTCGCAATTACTTACCAATACTACCATAAACAAAACTAATATCAGCAAAATATTTCGTTTTCTCAAAGCACACTCCTAACACGACCTTCTAGTTTTTTCTTTTACATAACGTTCCCACGGTTCACGCTCGTTCGCTCTCTAATTACAACACCAATAATGTCGTATAAATATCTTCCTGCGGAACACTCACAAACTCAGTATCCACAGGGCGAATGGCGGGATACCGCTGTGTTAGACGTTTTCAGTTTTGATTTCTGAAATAAACCTAACTACGGACTTACCTTTCAATGCCTTAATAAAAGCTTCATTGCTTTCACTATTTTCATTCTTCATAACTTCACTACGTGAGCCACGGAATAGAGCAAGATGATCCATATCTCTCTCCTCAGTTTTTCTAAAGAAAGATAATGAATAGTAACTTGCATCAGTTTTTGATTTTGCAAATACCGTAAATATCGCTCTAGCCCAATGGAAAAGATAGTTTCGAATTTCAACATCACTCAAAAAATATGGAAGGTAGAAGTTAATATGTACTGTTCCATCATCATTAACTCTAGCGTCATTCATTGTTGATATGATGCTTAGATCTCTTGATGTCCACTTTTCTAAGTGATCAGTTTCATCATAAACATTAGGTATTCCAAGATACAGTAACCTCTCTTGCAGTATTTTTGATTCAATATCCATTTTCATTTTAGACCATTTTATTTTTGGTTCTTCTAAAGTTAATGCTGCCATTTCATTATCATTCATCATACTCTTACTAATAGTTTTCTTTATATCAAAAGCTTCAGTCAATAATGGCTTCACCTGTAATAATCCAAAGCCACAAGTAATAAAGATAAAAATAGTCAGTGCACTCTCACTAATATAAGGAAACGTATTGTCGCGAATTGATAAGTAAACAGGGTAAATTATAATAGGAGTCAAGAAGTATGACATTCTTATTATTCCAACTAACCCAGCATTTCTAATTTTTCTAAAGTAGCTACGTACAGCTCCGTACTTACTTGGAATAAACTTCCTTGAGTTTAATGTTGTTAAATAGCCTCTGTCGGCAATATTATTCATAAGATCTTTGACAAATACAAACATAAAACACCAGTATGCCAATGTAATCAAAGTCTCCATTTTCATTATTATCAGTAAACATATAATGCTATTTCCTATTAAAAGATCAAACAAAAGTTTGGCATTAGTAATAAGGATATCTTCTAATAAGGATTTCGAGTACTCTAATTCTTGAAATCCACTCTGTAGCCAATAAATAGACGCAACATAAATCAGACCTAAAAGTGTTGCAGATATTGGCAATATATATTTGCTGATCTCAATCAAGTTATTTTCAGTTGTGTAATTCTGTAGTAAATATATAATCTGCTCCATACATTCTCCTTCAAAACTGATTTCGTCTAACGTTCCTGCAATTCCCGACGTGCCCCAGTCCCATTCTACACACTAACTATTTTACCATTATTTAGCTGTATAATGAAAACCCCATTTTGTATAAAACGGGGCATGTTTGGGAATTGACATGTTATAAGATGCCGTTTAACGGTTTAAACACCTAGACTTAATAGTCACATTATTTTCATCTACCAGATTTTTCGGCTTTCTCATTCGAATGTATTTTAATTAAATAAAAAAGACCAAGTAGTCTACTCGATCTCAATGATACCAAATAATATGTCAAATACTTCTTCTATTACACTTGATGGTGCTTTCTCTTCAAAACCTGCATTTCTGACTTTTATATCTAATGCTTTGACTTGCTCACACATTACATAACCAGTTGTTTTCGTTTTCATATCTAAACCTACATGAAGTGGAAAATTTCGTCTTGTATTTGTTATTGGGCATACTAATGCCATTTTTGTGCTTCTATTATATGTGTAGTTACTCACAACTAAAGCAGGTCGTCGACCTCTTTGTTCATGACCAGCTTGAGGATTAAAATCCATATAGATTATGTCGCCTTGTTCAGGAATATATGACATTATAATACCTCTAATCCTTCTGGACCACCAGTGTCCCATTCACTACACTCATAGTTTCCGTCATACTCTTTTAGGCGCTCTTTAAGCGTTTTATGTCGCTTAACATGTTCTATAATGATTTTACCTTCAACCGCAACTATTTCCACTTCTTCACCTTCTGTGAAATCCGCTGTGCTTAAAACTGACTTTGGTATTCTCACACCTTGACTATTACCCCATTTTTGAATTTTCGTATGCATAGTAAGGCCTCCTTGTAATTATAGTATATACCATGTATATACAATTTTCAATAGCCAACTAATATTCAGAAATATATCATTTTAGGCAGTATGTTTTAAAAGACACCTCTGATAACGTATTAATCCTAATTGTCTGCTATCAATACGGTCTGACTTAGTCACAACAGATAAATATTATCGTAAAACTAATTCATGTTACGGGGAGCGAGAATTACCCTTCAAGGCAGATAATATGGAAATTCGTACTATTGAATAAAACAGGAAAGATTGTCGAATTAAATATAGTAACATGCCCACATAAACTTCAGACAATTAGATGATTCAAAATGAAGTAAGAATATGTCAAATAGCTAATGGAAAATTACACAGCATCATATAAAAATGCTTAGGTACAATAAAGACGATGTGATAATCTACCGCTGGCTTTATTTTATGAGAATTTTAACCTACTATAACCCTATCTGCATAGATGAAGATTACCTAAAAGTAGCAACAAATAACCACTCTTTTTTTAGCTTTAAATTTACCTATTAAAAATTGATCGAACTTTTATTAAATAGTTTATCAAAATGACTCCTGTTTTAAGAATAGAGTTAAAGGGTTTCTTATAACGTTCCCATGGTTCAAGATCGTTCCCCACTTTTTCTATACTCTTCTATATTTTAACATAAGAGACCAATTAGAAATTCCCCAATTCGTATAATACGAGGGGAATGTCTGGAACCACTGTGTTAGATGGCGTTGCCTGAATGGTGTATTACAGTATAGTAAACCAACAGACTCATTTAATGAGATGTCAAATTACATTCAGATACCTAGCACGTAAATGTCTTGGACACTTCTCGGCGGAATATTACCACTTTCTATTTAATGCAATGCGCCAAGTCTAAAATACTTTCATTCAAGGAAGCCAACCCCCATAGTAAATATGGAGCTGTATACTCTGATCACAGATAATTGGCACTGTAAAATTCAAAAATAACTTCAGCCGTTCTAATTTAAAGATATTATCTGTACCTTCACAACCAGGCTTGTTCAAACTGAATTCAGCGCTGCTTTTGAGTGTTCTCTACGATGACCAGTGCTTGCTTTCTTTTCGTATCAGGCGATTTTCGATTTCAAGTTGCATATAGAAAGCTAGTCATTCGGTGCTAGGTGTAAGGCCAGCAGTAAAACAAGAAACTATAATAGACCGCCGATTCTCTTAAATAATGAAATTGAAGTTAATAATATGGCCGGAGTGCAAAGTCAAATGTTTATGAAGGCCCAATAAACCTAGATGCAATTTGAAGAGCGAAAACCTTGGAGCCTTTAGTCTATATTAATGAGTACGATGAACTCATAGGACAGCTTAGTTCGTTGCAAGCACATACTTATTAAGTGAAATGCAGTCAGATAAACATTACTCTCTCAACGTATTCAAAGCGCTGAGTTTCGTTTGAAAGAACAAGGCTCTAATGCAAAATAATGAACCCATAACCATAGGGAGGCGTTAATGCACAGCCCATACCAACATTAGCGTGCCAATTAAACTAACTGCTTAAACTTGAACGTGGATAATGCCAACTAACGTTCCCACGGTTCACGCTCGTTTGCCACTTACGTCAACACTTTTAGCTTGTTCATAACAGTAAACTTGATAACACTATTAACTATGTCACCACCAGGCGAATGGCGGGACACCGCTGTGTTATGTAGCGGTTTTAAACTTACACAAACTTTTGCGCTATCATCAACCATTAAATTTTAAGCATTTTCATAAGAGTGATAAAAACATTCAGTCTTACTAATACCGTTTCAAGATGCACACTACGAATGTCTAGGACAGTCAATTAGATAACAACACTTTGTACCTTTGCATGAGTAAAAAACATCATTAATTTGAACAAACTTATTGCCTAATACAATTTCAGAATAGCTTTTTTTCAGTTTAGCTATTTCTTCATTACTCCTATTAATATAAGATTCCTTCTCTTCATTTGAGAAATCACAGTCTAACTTTGTATCGGCAATTTCCTCATTAATTTCCTCAATTTTCTGTAGATATAAAATCTCGCATTCTGATTTAAGACCTAATGATTTCAAAGCGTAAAAGTATGATTCTATAACTTCAACATCAATATAAATGGGTTCTTTCCCAATTTTGAATAATTCAACTACCTTATCGAATTTCCTTAGTAAGAAATATAGATGGATAAGTTCAAATGTAAGTACTTCTTCATTATGATCTACAATAAATCCGTCATATAATTTGTCAGCGATTCTCAATGCCATGTCAGTCTCATTTGTAATGCTTCTTATTATTGCAGAACTATAAAGTGATTTTTCTCTAACCTCAGAGTTATCACTGTATAATCTCAATTCCTCAAATATCCTCAAAGCATCTGTATACAACTCATTTTTCATAAGAATATAGCCCTTAAGATATTGATAGTGATTTAGGGGACTTTCAGGCATCGACATTTCACTAATCACTTTCAATGCCAATTCAGGTTCATCTTCTACTAATAGGTATGCTAGTGCATAGTAACTATTCGGTTTACAAGACTGATGCTTAATAGCACGATTCAACGTTTCAACTGCCTTATCTGACTCTCCAAGTTCCTCATCATAGAAATAAGCCAAATTGTTTAAAAGCTCACATAACATTTGCTCTGACATTGATTCTTCATTCTTTGTTAAAGCAGCTTCCATGATTTCTATGCATATATCAGTATCTCGTCTATCTTCAAAATACGAGATCGCTAGTTGGCAAATTGCCTTAATATTTGATGGTTCTTTCTCAATTATATTCTGTAAAAACAATATATATTCTTTAATAATTGGTCTTTGAGACTCATACTCTCGCTCAGAATTCATAATTGCTTTTACTTTGTTCATATACTCATTAATAGTCATTGAATCTGCCTTTCAATAATTGTTTGATACTTTACTACTGATATTTTTCAATGTGCACAAAATTCCTGGTTTGCTATGCTACGATCAAATAGCTTTGTCTTAATCAACACTAACTGGTTTAAAACTGTTACATAACGTTCCCACGGTTCACGCTCGTTCACCCTAGCTATTTCAATACTTTCAGTGTCGTACAAACATTTCACTGCGGAACATTCCAAAACCCAGTAACCAGAAGGCGAATGGCGGGACACCGCTGTGTTAGGCATTGTTCAAAACAACTCTTCTATTCACTGATTTCGTAGTTACTTTAACTTGATTTGATCGAGTATGAGTATAAAAACATTAAAAATACGAATAAAGATATAACACCTCTATAATCCATTTTGATTGTCGTTTTTAGTCCTTCTTCCTCTATGGAACGTGTGGTATCAATAATAGTTTTCACTAAGAAATAGCCGAATACCAAACCTGATAAAACACAAAACACTCTTAGCAAAACAAGCTGAAATATCGCACCTACAACAATCCCAATTACAGATACCCCAAGGACAACAGCCACTGCTAACATAGCAGCAAAAGCACGACCACTATATGTTAATGCATTACGCGAGAAGAAATCCTTCATAGTTAATTTGAGGATATGAATCCTACTAGAACCTGAGTATTCCTTTCTCTTTGTTGAGTATATTCTTATCATGGTAATAAACATATACATTATGAGAAATAATATGTAACTTATTACTCCTATTTTCGCTTGGCTTTCATTCAATTTAATACTCCTCAACTAGTATTACTAACTTCATGGCTGACATTCATTCCCTCATTTATTATAAAACTTTCGTTTCATCAATACACTCTCAGTATGAGCTAAGAAAATCGTTCTAAACATGATAGATTTGAAAATAATACTGCTTTTTTGACTAACTAGATCTATTAAAACTTACTTCTTAGAAAATCATAAACTCCTAAATATTTATCTAGTTGATCAACCAAGTTGTCGCTATATGTTCCAATACAGATTTCATGTTGTGGATATTTCTCATGTATTTCTTCAATGTAGTCAACAAACTCAGTATAAATCCAAAATACATCTTCCCATTCAATTTCAAAATACAACTCTTCAAGTAACTCATTTTTATTAAGCGGATTATACCTGTTTCTTAAGATTAAACTTTTGTTACTATGAGATACTTTCATGTAATAACCACCACACCCGAAGTTACCACATTCACATGTAAATAATGCTATTTTTCCTTCTGATAATACTGCGTCATACCAGCCATCAATATCGACAATGTATGGTAATTCAATATTTTCCAAAGTCAACTTCATATTGATTGAAATCAAGGATTCACTTGCGGGTGATTCCTCATAATTTGGTACTATCGACCAACTTTTCATGTTAACCTACCTCATAATGCGACTGTTTTAAGCTATTCATTATTTAACCGTTGTTTTGAATTGTGCCTAACGTTCCCATGGTTCAAGATCGTTCCCCACTTTATATATACTCTTCTATATTTTAACATAAGAGACCAATTAAAAATTCCCCAATTCGTATAATACGAGGGGAATGTCTGGAACCACTGTGTTAGATGGCGTTGCATGAATGATGTGTTGAAGTATAGTAAACCAACAGACTCATTTAGCGAGATGTAGAATTACATTAAGATACCTAGCACGTAAATGTCTTGGACACTTCTCAGCGGAATATTACCACTTCCTATTTAGTGCGATCGCCAAGTCTAAGATACTTTCATTCAAGGAAATCAACCCCCATAGTAAATTTGGAGCTGTGCACTCTGATCACGGATAATTGGCACTGTAAAATTCAAAAATAACTTCAGCCGTTCTAATTTAAAAGCATCATTTCTCTCCTCACAACCAGGCTTGTTCAAACTGAATTCAGCGCTGCTTTTGAGTGTTCTCTACGATGACCAGTGCTTGCTCTCTTTTCGTATCAGGCGATTTTCGATTTCAAGTTGCATATAGAAAGCTAGTCATTCGGAGCTAGATGTAAGGCCTACAGTTAAACAAGAAAATATACTAATTCCCCTAAACTCTTTAATTATGAAATTGAAGCTAATAATATGGCCGAAGTATAAAGCCAAATGTATATGAAGGCCCAACAAACCTAGATGCAATTTGAATGACGAAAACCGTGGAGCCTTGAGTCTATACTAATGAGTACGATAAACTCATATGCCGACTTAATTCCTTGCAAGCACCTACTTATTTAGTGAAATGCAGTCAGATAAACATTACCCTCTCAACGTATTCAAAGCGCTGAATTTTGTTTGAAAGAACAAGTCACTAATGCAAAATTCATTACCCCCTCTTCATTCAGAGGCGTTAATGCACAGCCCATACCAACATTAACGTGCCAATTTAACTAACTTCTTAAACTTGAAAGTGGATAATGCCAACTAACTAACCTATTCACGACACCCCATATAATATTTACGACGCCTTACTAAATGTTTAAACGACTTAATCTTAATTTCTCATTATGTCAGAACCCTTGAAAAATCAGACTCGCAGGAAATCACCTCTTGAAGTCATGTCGCATATAAATCCGTTATTCAATTTGCTTAAGTCGTAAAAACATTTGAAAAAGCCTATATCCATGTCGTAGAAACATTAGGTATTAAGACATATATTACAATTTTATATTCTCTAGAGATACCATCTCACACTTATCATTTATTATGTCAAATGTCGCCTTGTATATATCTGGCATTTTTAGATTTCTCCAAAATTCGAAATCTATACGATCATCATAATGCTTTAGAATTACAGCTAAAAAAGTTCCATGTGTTCCAACAACTATGTTCTGTCCCTGATTTTTTTTAACAATTTCGTCAATAACTGAAGAACCTCGTTTTTGGACTTCTTTTAATGACTCGCCGCCTTCAAGTTTAAAACAAAAATCATGCCATTGCTTTTTCGTATAGGTTTGAAAATCATCAATGAACACATTAGATACTTTTCTTTCTCTAAGGTCATCATATGTTCGAATGTTCATGGACTTTGTCTCTGCAATGCCTTTTATGGTATCAACTGCACGTATATATGGACTCGATACAATTTGATCGATTTGTATATCTTTGAATGCCTTTGTAACTCTGGGTACACTCTTTTTACCTTCTTCAGAGAGCTGTCTTGAGTGATCATCATGTGTGTACTCTATTTTTGAATGTCTTACAAAATATAAATTTGTCATAGAACCTCCTCAATATTTGTTCATTCCAATTATACCAAATTCCTGTAAGTTTTAGTTTAATTTCCTAGGCTATTTTAGCAATTTATAAGATTTCCTATAAACTTCACACTATAAACATCAGATTCATTATTTTTAATAGATTCCAGAACACAAAGAGGATGATGAATTTAAACTGATTTCAAAGCTATGATTGACTATTAGAGTATTAGTTTTTGAAGTATTGGTTCTTGATGTATTGCTCTTTGATGTATTGGTTTTTGAAGTATTGCTCTTTGATGTATTGGTTCTTGATGTATTGGTTCTTGATGTATTGGTTCTTGATGTATTGGTTCTTGATGTATTGGTTCTTGATGTATTGGTTCTTGATGTATTGGTTCTTGATGTATTGGTTCTTGATGTATTGCTCTTTGATGTATTGCTCTTTGATTATTGAAGTATTGGTTCTTGATGTATTGATTATTGATGTATTGATTATTAAATTATATTTTGATTCCACTAACAGACTATAAGCACAATCCAGTTATTCAGCACAAAATTCTCAAAATTTGAACGGATTTCAAAACCAGACAAATTTACAGGTTATTAAACTACCAGATTCAAGCCGCTGCCTAAATCAAATTAGATTTTCAAAATTAAAATAAAACGAATTTGGAATAAAACGGAATTGGTATGGAATTAACTTAAAATAGATGTAAATTGATATGTAACTCACTTCATTCAAAGCTAAATTGGAGTAGAACTAAATCTAAATAGAACTAAATCTATATGTAACTAAATCTAAATAGAACTATATTAAATTGATCAAAATTAAAAAGTTATCAAAACAAATTCCTAACCTCTATTATAAATTATTTGAAACGATCAACTTTCCCTTTGGCCAATGCCCTTATAATTATTTAAGGATTGATCTAAGCATTTAAGCTTTTCGTCATTCAAAATATACAAAAGTGCACAAAAATAAATCCCAAACACAAACTTGTGTCTAGGATTTATACTTATGTCTATAATTTATAATTGGTCCGATGACTGGATTATGATCATATACGAATCATGTCTTCATAAGCGTCATGACCTTATAAAACTTGCCACGTTTGTAACATCATACTTCCATCTCAAAAATTCTTTCAAGCATATATATCCCAATATACTATGGTCTAGGTCCAGGTCTAGGTCTAAGTCTAGGTCTAAGTCTGGGTCTAAGTCTGGGTCTAAGTCTAAATCTAGGTCTAAGATCAACAAATTCAAGTCTTCGAATAATATATCTGTCATCGACTCTTACTCAAACACATCTCGTCCATAGTATAAAGTATTTCTAACGCGCTTCTCTAAAATATGAGACACTTAAACCGCCTGGGGCCTGATCACGCTTTTTAAAGACCGAATTGAGTATGAGCACAAGTATGGTAACAACGTATGGCGTCATATCAATAAGATATTGAGATACATGTATATCCATTGACTGGATTCTAAAGCCTATAATATCAAGACCTCCGAATAAAATAGCTCCAAATATGGCCTTGTACGGGCTCCACATGGCAAAGATAACTAAAGCCACGGCAATCCATCCACGGCCTGCTGTGACATTGTCTTGCCATGCTGGAACGTAAACCAGTGACAAGTAGGCGCCTCCCAGTGCGGAGATGGCACTGCCAATCATAATATGCACGTATTTATAAAGGTTCACTTCAACACCTGAAGCATCCGCTGCATAGGGATTCTCACCCACAGTTCTCAGGTTAAGTCCAAATCTTGTGTGTCCCAGATAAAGTCCCATGCCCACAGCTAGAAAATATCCAAAATAGACAAACACATTCTGATTGAAAAATATTTCTCCCAGATAGGGGATGGATCCCAGAACAGGAATTTTGATATTAACAAATGCAGCCTTCATTGTTTCTGGAAGAACTTGACCCATAAGGTATTTGCCTGCATAGCCTGACACCCCTGTTCCAAAAATAGTCAGGGACAGTCCAGTCACAACTTGATTGGCTCTTAATGTCACAGTTAAAAATGCGTATATAGCCCCTGCACCTGCGCCAGCTATAGCCGCAAAAAAGATAGCTAAGACTGCGCTTTGAGTGGCCATGCCTGCTGCAAAACCAGCTACAGCGCCAATCAGCATAAGCCCTTCCACCCCTAAGTTAAGGTTTCCAGACTTCTCAGTCATGATTTCTCCAATTGTTGCAAACAGCAGTGGTGTGCCCGCTTGAACAGCAGCACTAAAAAACAGTAAACTACTCATTGGCTGCCACCCCCTTTTTCACATTATTACTAGAAGTCTCTCTTTTACTTGTGTCTTCATTCTTATTCACATGGTGCAGTGTGTAATTCACAAAGAATTCACTGCCCAGTGCAAAGAAAAGGATAATCCCCTGAAGGATTTCAGCAGCACTTTGCGGAATCTGAAAGGCTGTTTGAATATAGGAAGCCCCTTGTACAAGAACTGCAAATAAAAGACCAATCACAGGCACAAACTGGACTTTCATTTGTGAAAGCCATGCAACAATAATTGCTGTGTAGCCCATACCACCAGACAGCTCTGATGTCAGCGTTCCCGCTACGCCAGATGCTTGAATCATACCCACCAAGCCACATACAGCCCCCGAAATAAATAGGGAAAGAAGCACCACTCGATTGACATTCATCCCCGCATAGCGTGCGGTGTTTTGACTTTCACCAATAACAGAAACTTCATAGCCAAGTTTAGTCTTGGTGAGAATAATATAAAATAATACTGTACATGTCAGCAGAATGAGCCAACCTATATGCACTCCGAATAGGTCTGGAATCAGTGCGTTATCAGTAAAATTCGGTATTTTAGGAAAACCCATAGCACCTGGATCTTTCCAAGGTCCATATTGCAAGTAAATGATGAATTTTATAGCAATATAATTGAGCATCAAGGTGAATAGCGTTTCGTTTGTTTCAAATTTCACTTTAAAGACCGCAGGAATAAAAGCCCATAATCCACCAGCTACAAGTGATGCAGCCCCCATTAATAGAAGAAGCATGCCCTTAGGTAGATCTGGGGCGTTTAAAGCCACAAACGTTGCAGCCATCCCGCCCATAAGAATTTGACCTTCAGCACCAATATTCCAAAATTTCATCTTAAATGCAATCATAATACCAATAGCAGCCAGTGATAGAGGAATCATAAGCTCTATGGTTTCTTTGAATCTATAAAAGGACCCAAAACATCCCATAATCATGGCATGGTAAACTTTAAATGGATTCAGACCCATCGTCAAAAGAAAGGCAGACATTAAAACAAGTGATAAAAATATGCCACTGAGTCGAACAAAGGTTGCCTTACGCTTGGAAATGGATTCACGTTTTGCTATTCTAAGCATTTAAAAGCCTCCTTCTGAACTGGTCATATCATGACTTGGGTTCTTCTCTTGATGACTTTTACGACCAGCGTGAACTCGATTTTCACTTACAACATCGGTCAGTGATCTTCCCGCCATTAAATAGCCAAGGTCTTCCTTCGAAACGCTCTTTGCATCCACAATTCCTGTGATCTTACCTTCACAAAGAACCATGATTCTATCCGATATTTCCAGCAACACATCAAGATCTTCACCGATAAACATAATCCCGTTATCCATCATCTTTTGTTCATTGAGCAGGTCATATACCTTGTGAGCTGATCCCACGTCGAGACCTCTTGCAGGATAGGCTGTAATTATGAGTTCCGGTTGCATCTCAATTTCACGACCAAGAAGGACTTTTTGAATATTGCCTCCCGATAATTGACTGACCCTAGTGTGAACGCTTGGTGTATCAATACTTAATTTGTCTACCAACATTTCAGCATGGGCTTTAGCGCTTTCCCGGTCCACAAAAATACCTTTTTGATCTCTATAGGATTTAAGCAGAACATTTTCAACCAGGTCCATACCGGCAACCAGCCCCATACCCAGTCTATCCTCGGGCACAAAACTCATTGAGATTCCAAGTTCCATGATTTCCTTAGGAGAACGTCCTGTTATATCTTCTTTTTTAAAGATTATTGATCCCGTATTAACTGTCTCAAGACCTGCTATGGATTCGCACAGTTCTTTTTGACCACTGCCTGCCACTCCAGCAACCCCGAGTATTTCGCCACTTCGTATATCAAAGCTGACCCGGTCAAGAACACTTCTTTGATCGGCGTTTTTAACGCTTAAATCTTTTACGAGCAGAAGTCTTTCTTCACAAGTGCTTTCAGGGCACTCAATAGTCAGCTCAACTGATGCTCCAACCATTTCATTCGTCAGTTCTCGCGGGCTTAAATTTTCGTTTTTAAGCGTCTTAATCTTCTTGCCCTTACGCATAACTGTGATTCTATCACTAATGGCAATAACCTCATCCAGTTTATGTGTGATAATAATCATAGAGTGACCATCATCTTTTAATTTTCTAAGGATCTCAAATAAATTATCAGTTTCTTGTGGGGTCAGCACAGCTGTCGGTTCATCCAGTATGAGAACTTTTGCCCCCCTGTATAGGACTTTAAGGATTTCCACCCTTTGTTTTTCGGCAACAGAAAGAGTATCCAGTCGCGCATGGGGATTGATTTTTAAACCATATTTTTCTGATAAACTTTCAATCTCCCTTGCAAGTTTTTTCTGACCTAGAAAGAACCCGCCCGCCACACCTGTGACCATGTTTTCAAGAACAGTATGACACTCAACCAACTTAAAGTGCTGATGAATCATTCCAATGCCCATCTTAATAGAATGACGAGGAGACGGGATAGATACCCTGTCTCCTCGTAAATAAATCTCACCAAAATCTGGCTGATACACACCTGCAAGTACATTCATAAGAGAACTCTTCCCTGCACCGTTCTCTCCGAGTATTGCGTGTATCTCTGATGATTTAAGATCAAAATTAACATGGTCATTGGCTGTGACTGTTCCGAATATTTTCGTTATATTTTTTAGCTCAATGACATTCATTTTTTTATCTCCGACTAATTCTCAATTTTACCGTTTACGCCTTTGATAAAGTAATCCATTGATAATAGATCCCCATCTTCAAAGACTTTGCCTTCTTCACCAACAGTTGTTCCATCTTGTTTTGTAAGAACGCCCTCAAACACTTTGAACTCGCCGTCAAGAATTTTAGCCTTGTATTCTTCTATAACTACACCAGCTTCTTCTTTTGCATTCTCAGTCAGTGGCGCAATATCAACCATGCCTTCACTCATACCAAACCACACGTTGTTTGCTTCCCACTCACCATTTAATGCCGCTTCAACTTGAGCCTTGTAGTAACCGCCCCAGTTCCAGATCGGTGCCGTTAAGTATGCTTTTGGTGCCTTATCTTCTGAAATTGTGTTGTAGCCGATTGCAAACGCACCACGCTCTTCAGCTGCCTGTTGCGGACCTGCTGTATCTTGGTGTTGAGCTATAACATCGCTGCCTTCATCAAGAAGAGCCTTTGCAGCTTCTTTTTCTTTTGCTGGATCATACCAAGTATGCGTCCATTTAACATTCACTTCTGCTTCAGGATTAACAGCCTGTACACCAAGAGTGAATGCATTGATGCCTCTGATAACCTCTGGGATTTCAAATGCCGCAACATAACCAATTTTGTTTGTTTCTGTTTGTAGGCCTGCTGCAATACCAGATAGGAAACGTGGCTCGTACATTCTACCAAAGTAGTTGTTCATATTCTCTGTGCTCTTATAACCAGAGCAGTGTAGAAACTTAACATCTGGGAACTCTTTTGACATTTTTTCAACATAGTCCATATAACCAAAGCTCGTCGCAAAAATAACGCTTGCGCCCTGATCCACCATATCAGCTATAACTTTTTCAACTTCTGGACCTTCAGGCACTGATTCTTTATAAAGGGTTTTTACACCAAGTTCTTCTTCTACATATTGACGACCCTCATCATGGGCATAGGTCCAGCCACCATCACCGATAGGTCCAACATAGATAAATCCGATTGTTGCAACTTCATCTGCACTTTCAGAATCTGCTGGTGCTTCTGTGGTTGTCTGACCACCACAAGCAGCAAGGATCATGACCATTGCTAGTAGCAATACGCCAAATTTCGTGAGTTTTTTCATTTTTTAGCCCTCCATTTTTCCTGCATCACATAGATCGAATGATATTTCATAATGTATGGAATAAATGAAGGTTTCCCTGCCCTTCAAATATCCCATACTATAGCTAAGCAACGGGGGTCACTCAAGCTAACATGTCTCCATCTTGCTTAAATATGAAGTACTGGATAAATAACATATTATTTAAAATATATCTTCCCAGTTCCCTGCCTTCATCATTTCAACATTTTGTTATAGATATATCCTTCACTACTTTTTAAGCATGTCCCTTACTAATAATCACTTAACGCCTAGCATAAGGGCAAGTTAATAAGACTTTACAAATCTCTATGATATAGAAACTTATATGAATTAGAGACATTCCTTTTAGAATTAAAAGTAGTAAATTTTCTTATATCCATAAAAAGAGCTTCTGAAAAAAATCAGAAGCTCCAAAAGACGATAAAATATCATTCTTTCGGTGTAGTCAAGTCATTTAGGGTGACTTGGTAGAGACTTCTGGACCATATTACCAGGGATATACACACGAATTATTTTTGTATATAAGTTTATTTTCGTTCGCTTTTGCGAATCTAGTAGTATAATAACAATCCTTGATTAAAAATGCAAGACCTTTCTTCAAACATTGTTAAAATATTATTTCATGAGTGATTTGAAATTATATCCAGTCTATTTCCCGTCCCGCTTAGATTCCACAAGCTCCATTCATAATCACGAACGCTCACTTATTCCAACCCATTCGATTCTCGTATTGTTCGGATAAATACGAACAATCTTAAATTGGCACTATATAATATCTTTTGATTAACTATTTGTAGTGAAAATTACATCATGTATAAAAAAAGTAACTATTGTCATCGAGTCAAAGAGCTTTAACTCAAACAATAGTTACTCGTAATGCCTGCACATCCATCCACTAGCCAAGACTATAAGGTCTTCTCACTAAGTATCTACTTAAGACGGGTCTTCTTGCCCGCTTTCCTTATCATACTCTGATTGAAGAGCATGAATAATACTGCTTAAGGATATTAGGTCAAAGTCATTACAAAGCTCTATCATCCTTACTTTTAGTTCCTTGGACAAGTCATCCTGTTCAGTAATAACCTCTTTAATCTCATCAATATCACCAAGAATCATAGCTTCTTCAAGGCGATCGATGGTTTCTTTATTTACACTTGAGAATGTAAACAGATCCTTTTGAACAAAATTATCTTTATCCATCTTCTCAGTTGACTCGACACTTATATCGAAGTTTTCCGATAAGAACTGATAAATCTCATTGGTCCGAAAGGGTTTTCTTATAAGCTTGTCAAAGCCTTTCTTTAAAATATCATTGGCCTGGTGTTCAAAAACACTTGCAGTGAGAGCGCATATGACAATCTCAGTATACCCTTGAGATCTGATAATCTCTGTCGCTTCGATGCCAGTCATTACAGGCATACGTATATCCATGAAGATACAATCAATTTTGTTTTGATTCACGATCTCCACAGCTTCTTTCCCGTTTTCAGCAACAAAGAGACTAATCTGTTCATAGTCAAGTATATCTTTTAATAGTTTAAGATTACTCGACTGGTCATCAACAATGAGTATTGAAAGAGGGGTGTTAAATTGAACAATTTTTATGACCATATTCTTTTCAATATCAATGTTTGATAACTCCGTCAGACCAACTGGTATTTCAATGATAAATGTTGACCCCTTACCCACAGTGCTTTGAACAGAAATATTACCACCCATTTTTTCAATAAAACTCTTTGTTATAGCAAGACCAAGTCCCGTCCCCTTAGAGCGCTGTTTTATGTCAGAGACTTGTTCAAATGGATTAAATATTTTTTCTAATTCATCTTCTGGAATGCCATCTGCCGAATCAGAAACGACGCACTTAATACGACCTTTATCTTCATCAACGGCCTCCATTTGAACAATAATTTCAATGCCTCCATCAGAGGTGAACTTTACTGCATTCCCAACAATGTTGAGTAATATCTGCCGCAGTTTCTTTTCATCAGTGATAATGGCTTTATCCATCATGTTTTCAAATCGCACATTAAAATATAAACCTTTGGTATGCATCTTCAACCTGAAAATACGTTCTATCTCTTCTATCAATTCTCTGAAATTAACTGGGGCATTATTTATAGTCACCTTACCAGACTCAATTCGAGAAATTTCAAGAATATCATTAATAAGTGAAAGCAAGTGTTCCCCACTGTCAAATATGGTTTTAACTTGGTCTAATTCTTTGGCATTTAGTTCAGATTCATTCAAAAGAAGCTGTGAAAATCCTATTATCGCATTTAGTGGCGTCCTAATCTCATGGGACATATGAGCTAAAAATGCACTCTTGGCCAGGTTGGCACTTTCTGCCTCTTCTTTGGCCAACTCGAAGCTCCTAGTTCGGTCATAGATAATGGCTTCCATTTGCTCCATAGTCACTTTCAGTTTTCTCTCCGCGGCCACTCTGTCAGTGATATCCTTCCCAGTAGAAATGTAATTACTCACATGGCCATCTTCATCATAAACTGCGCTTACGGCTTGATCATAGTGGAATAAGCTACCATCTTTTCTTCTGTTCACCGTTATTTCGCTATAGGACCTATTGTTTTCTAGGTGGCCAATAATTTCAAGGAACTTATCCTCAGGCTCTAAGCCCTCTCTAAGTATTGCCGGTGTGCTTACGATGGCTTCCATCCTAGAGAATCCTGTAACCTCAACAAAGGCATTATTTACAAACAAAATATTTCCATTCTTGTCCGTAATAAAAATGATGTCTTTTGAGTTCTCAACTGCACGGGATAGTTTTTTTAGCTCCCTCATTCTCTTTTGCCTATTAGACACATCGCGTACCACACCAACAGCCCACCATTCATCGTTGATCATAACGCTGTTGACCATGAGTTCTGCAGGAAATGTTGTTCCATCTTTACGAAGAGCATCCACTTCACGCATACCACCAATAATTGGACCAAGTCCAGTTTTTCTAAACTTTTTCATACCGGCACTTGAAACATCTGAATATTTTTTAGGGGAAATCAGGTCATGAACATATTTTTCCATGACCTCTTCTTCACTGTAGCCGAACATAAGACTTGCTGACTTATTCCAGTACTTTATATTTCCGCTCGAATCTATCATGACTATGGCATCATACACTGAATCTGTCACGATCTTAAGCTTATCTTCCAAAGTCACAATATCTGCTTGGTTTTCTATCTGCTTGAACCTGAATTTAATCTTTGTATAAACAACAAAGGTTAATAAAGCAAGAAAGAGGGTCAATATCACAAAGAAAAATCGATTCACAGGATCAAGAACCGTGCTAAACCTAGAAACTGCAATAATTGTCCATTCTTCTTCAAGAATAACTTCTTCATCACTAAAGGTCTTAACGCTATCAGAAACTATACTTTCAACACTGTATATATAATCTTCAGCTCTCCCCGTCGTAAGATCATTCAAAAATACTTTTTTCCACATACTGGGGTGAGTGTGCTCAATTTTTGAATTTTCATCTTCTGGAAACATGCTACCAAAGGATCTTGTTTCAGGTGGACCAATGAGCCACTCTCCTTTTTCATTGGTGATATACATTTCGCTCTTACTGCCTCTATAATTACCATTCATACGATCTAGGAGAATGTCCATATTGTAATTGAGTACCATGAATCCAACGGGCATTTTATCATTAAAAACAGGCTTAACAATTCTTAGAACAGGCTTATAGGGCTCTTCTATTTGACCATTCTCAACATTTAGATCAATTCTTGATAAATACACTTTATTCTCTTTTGACCGATCATATTTCAAATAATACCGATCCTTTTTATTTTCAAGAGCGTCGTTCATGCTTTGAGCAGATTGGTCCATATAATTGATTTTCACAATCTCCTGACCACTTGCGTCAATGTATCTAATTTGATAATATTTACCGCCTTTTTCATTTGTAAAATCATATAGCAGTTGATCAAGGTCTTCTAGCCGCTGAGGTTCGTATAAAGCATTTCGCGATATATATGTACTTAAAAACTCTACATCAGAGACCTGTGTTTTGATGATTTCTGAATATATACGGGTTTCTTCACCAAGAAAGACTTCATGTTTACTAAACTCAGTCGATATAAGGGTATAGCTAATACTTATGTAGAGCAGTAGTGCCACGAGGATAACCGGCATGACATAGTGCAAAACACTTTGGATCACTACCGCTTTTATTTCTTTATTCATCTCCGCCTCCACTCAATTTATTGTAAGTGTTTTCAAACCAAGACTGGTGATTATAAAAGATTTCATACAGTTTTGGATCAAAATTTACACCACACATATCATCCATTATTTCCATGGATTTTTCATGGGAAAAAGCTTTTTTATAGACCCGCTTAGAACGGAGGGCATCGTAGACGTCTGCAATAGTCATAATTCGCGCACAAACGGGTATCTCATTTCCCTTAAGCTCTTGCGTATATCCTGTTCCATCCCATTTTTCATGATGATATTTTGCTATAAGTATGCCCATTTGAATAAATCCATTCTCAGGTGTGGAATCTGCAACAATTTGGAGGTTGCGGGCACCAATATTAACATGGGTTTTCATAATATCGAATTCTGACTCTATTAATTTTCCTGGTTTAAGAAGTATGACATCTCTAATGCCTATCTTGCCAATATCATGAAGGGGGCTGGCAATTTCTATATTATCAATGAACTCTAGATCAATCTCAGGGAAATTATTTGACTCATAGGCCAATTCCGCAAGCCTTTTACAGTAGCGACTGATTCTAGCGATATGTTTGCCGGTGTCGTCGTCCCTTGCCTCAGCCAACTGAACCATAGCAAAAACTGTTGCAATATGTGAAGAAGCAAGCAATTTCACTTTCTTATTCACAATCTTTTGAAGTTCCTTGTTCTTCACCTCAAGGAGCTCACGCGATTCAATCAATTTTAAGTGGGCCTTGACCCGAGCTTGGACTTCTTCAATCATAAAGGGTTTGGTAATAAAGTCCACAGCCCCCATTTCAAAGCCTTTCATCTTGTCATCAAGACTTGATAAAGCTGTTATGAAAATGATGGGAATCTCTGAAAAAGCTTCTATTGATTTTAACTTTTGACACAGTTCAAACCCATCCATAACAGGCATATTTATATCAAGCAGTATCAAATCAACAGGTCTCTTTTTAAGGGAATTCAGTGCCATAAGGCCATTTTGTGCCGTTCTTATTTTATACTCTTTTTTTATAAGAATACTGGACAAGACCTTAAGGTTCTTTGAGTTATCATCCACAATCAAAATTTCAAACTCGCTATTTTCCTTATGCCTTAGTACCGTTTCATCGAAAGTCCCAAACATAAATAGGCTCCTTTATTCCAACTTGTTTTTCGTAACGTTTAATGAGCATCAAAAGACTGTTAGTCACTTCTGATTCTCTGCTTAATAGTTTAATGTCATCAGATGTTTTTATATCACGACTAAGAACCATGCCAATGCTAATGTCTTTAATATGAAGTGGCATTTCAATTTCGCGTTTTATGCCTCCTTCTATTTCTAAAAGGGCACTCAGCAGTGTATTGTGATATTGGTCACTCACGCTCACTAACGCCTCAAACACCTTCTCCTGTTCCTCATGCACAAGCGTCAGTTCAACATAGTTGATAACAAGTTTGATTAGATTTACCCCAATTTCAGCCTGTGACCAGTCACTAATAGGTACTTCAAACTTTTCTCTTAAAGGCGTTTCATACCACCTTTTGAGTATGGAAAGCACTGGTTCTAATCTTGGTATTTTCTCTATAAGCTCAATACCAAAATCAATGGCATCATGCTGTTCTGCATCTGTGATTAGGTTTAGTTTGCCACCAGAATATGCTTCTAATTGGTGATCCGGTAATATAACCCAACCTATTCGAGACAAGATGGCAGCTATTTCATACACCCACAAATTTTTAAGCTTTAATCGCTTCGTTATACGTCTAACTATTTGTTTGACCCGTGTGGCTTGTTCGAAAACAGTGGGTTTTGTGGTTGCGAGAATATCTATTAATATTTGAATGCTCCCTAAAAATGTTTTTGAAAGAATCTCTTCCAGTTCTTTTTTTCCATGGACTATTTTCAACTGCGTGCTTACTCTGGCATTGACTTCTTCTATATGAAATGGCTTTGTTATATAATCTACCCCACCCAATCGGAAGCCTTCTACAATGTCCCTGGTATCTGCCAAACCAGAAATAAAAATCACTGGAATATTTTCAGTCCGCTTGTCTTCCTTAAGCTTTCTGCACACCTCATAACCATTCATTTGAGGCATGTTAATATCAAGAAGAATTAAGTCAGGCTTTTTAAGCACGGCTGACTTTAACGCTAAAGATCCACTTGGCGATGTCCTTGTTTTATAGCCTTCGGCTGTCAGCATGGTGCTTAGGACTTTCAAATTTTCGATTGTATCATCCACTATTAGAATGTCATACATGGATTTGACTCCTTTAAGTTTAACTTTGATTTTTTTGTATAATATATTGCATACTTTTATTATTCCCAATATGACATTATTCCAACCAAAAGATGGATATAATCTAACAAACCACTGATTGTTTTTATTTTTTGACTATTCTCAATTTGTCACATTGGCTTGACATCTATTTGATGGCTGTGTTACATTACTAATCGTTAACTTAATACGCATTACCTCATCTTTTGCGATGAGGTAGAGGTGCGGTTTTTATCAGTACTCTAAACGAGGCCGGAAGCTTATGATGTTAGAGGAAAGGAAACACCGCCGAAGTGTCAGGCACCAAAACCTGATGCTGGGTCTGTGCTCAATAGGTACAGGACTGTCGCTTTGTAGACTGCCCGTCTGCTTTGCGTTGAGCTATCTCGTCTGGGCTTATTGATAGGTAATGTCATTTGTGTATTTACGCACCTGACATTTTGTTAGGTGTTTTTTTATTATCAAAAATGATAAGGCACTTGAACAGCAATGTTCATAAGCCTGGTATCACAAGTTGTATTCACAAGACATAAGAAAGGATTTTTCACATGGATTTTGGTTGGATTTCGATTTTACCGCCTCTTTTGGCTATAGCCTTGGCACTGCTGACGCAGGAAGTTTTACTTTCACTTTTTGTAGCCGTTTTTATAGGGGCTAGCATTGCATCAGGCGGACCTATACAAGGGTTTATGGACATGCTCAATAAATACTTGGTGGGTGCCTTAACAGACAGTTGGAATATTTCTATACTCATTTTTTGCCTCTCTATCGGCGGCTTAATTGGTATTGTTGACAAAAATGGTGGCACAAGTGGCATTGCATCATTAATTGTAGATAAGGCCAAGAGCACAAAGTCCACACTCTTTTCAACTTGGCTTCTCGGTATCCTGATTTTCTTTGACGACTATGCCAATTCACTCATAGTTGGCAATACTATGAGAAGCATCACTGATAGACAGGGAATTTCAAGAGAAAAACTCGCCTACATTGTTGACTCCACGGCAGCACCCATCTCTTCTATGGCCTTAATATCCACTTGGGTCGGTATGGAGCTTGGCCTCATTCAAAGTGGGTTGTCAGATTTAGGCCTTGATATGGGCGCCTATGATGTTTTTCTAAGATCTATCCCCTTTAGATTCTACAGTCTTCTAGCCCTTATCTTTGTCCTGGTTATCATTTTCTCAGGGAAAGATTATGGCCCGATGTTAAAAGCTGAAAGAAATGCACAATTAAGCATAAAAGACGGTCAAGGGGCTGGGCACTTTGAAAGTTCACAGTCTAAGAAATGGTATAACGCTGTGCTTCCAATTGGCTTGGTCGTTATCATAACAATGGTTGGACTCTTCTACAATGGTGGCGGTTTCGAGGGCGCAGGTCTACGCGAAGCTTACTCTAATGCAGATGCCAGCGTTGTATTACTATGGGCATCCTTCGCCGGCATAATCCTAGCAGGTTTAATGTCACGACTGCAAAATGTGCTCTCAATCAAAGAAGTTTCTGAAGCCTTTGTTGAAGGGGTCAAGTCCATGGCTGTTCCTGCAATGATCCTGTCTCTTGCATGGTCACTAGGCGGTGTTAACAGCGACCTTGGTACAGCCCAGTTTATGGTTGATACGATTGGTAAAACCGTTCCAGCCTTTCTGATCCCCGTCATAATGTTTCTTATTCCTGCTGTGGTGGCCTTTTCAACAGGCACATCATGGGGCACTAATTCTATTGTCATGCCCATTGCTATACCTATGGCCTACATGGCTGGTGGCGAGGCCTTATTATTTCCAACAATAGGTGCAGTTTTAACTGGCGCTGTGCTCGGAGACCATATTTCTCCAATTTCAGACACAACAATTATGTCCTCAATGGCATCAGGATGCGACCACATCAAGCATGTTAAGACACAAATTCCTTATGCTTTAACGGTTGGCGGCGTTTCCATCCTATTCGGCTTCATACCTGCTGGATTTGGTCTTAATCCCTTTGTATCTCTTGGCCTATCCCTAGTTGCACTTGCAGGCATCATTAAGTTTTTCGGTAAAAAAACATCTGCTACAGTGGAGCATAAAAATACAAAACAGGCTCGACTGGATACACAGTCAGCCCTTTAAAAATAATTAGCAAATAAATATCCCCTGAGTCCATGACGGTTTTCATAACCACATGACACTCAGGGGATTCTTCTATACTTGATCTTCTTCTTTTATAAATTCAACGATATGGGTGCCACAACTAGGGCAGATAATATGTATCCGTTCTTTAGGGGCTTGATCCTTCTTCTTCTGATCTTCCAACTCAGCCAGAAAACCCGAGCTGATTATCCCTGTCGGTAGAGCCACTAGACCTATACCTAGCAAGGCAATAATGCCACTAAGTATTCTGCCTAAACCTGTAACTGGATAAACATCACCATAGCCAACTGTTGTTAATGTGGCAATCGCCCACCAAAAGGAAGCGATTATGTTTGGAAAGGCTTCTGGTTGAGCCTTGTTCTCTAAATAGTACATCATTGATGAGGCGATTAGCATGAGTAAAAAGGTCATAAAGACCGTAATAAGCAACTGTTCCTTTTCGCGACGGAGCACTCTAGACAGCACACCCATGGAATCCATGTACCTGTTTAACTTAAAGACACGAAGCAATCTTGAGAGCTTTAGTATTCTTAAAAATCTCAAATCCATAGCAATTATCATAGGGAGATAAAAGGGCAGAATGGCTATAATATCTACAATGGCAATGGGGCTCAGCAAGTACCTGATCAAGGCCTTCCCCTTGGAAAGTCCGGGATAGCATATATCTGAAGTGAAAATCCGAAGACCCAATTCAAAGGAAAATATGGAAACGCTAATCACTTCAAAATATCGAAATAACTCCGCATAGTCCCTATTTAAATCATGAAAAGACTGGAGTATAATAGCTATTACATTTAGAATGATTAAAGTCAAAATAACCTTATCGAAAAGAAGACTTGCCTTATCGTCCGCATCCCCTTTTTCAATAATCTCAAATATCCGTTTGCGCGTCAAACATATCCCCTCCTACATATTTTGCCATGCTGCCTCATAGTATCTTATCAGAACCGGGTGGGTCAAACTGTTGATTTCCACCTGATCCAGATCCAATACTTCATCCTCTGCGAAATTGAACATGGACAAAGCCGTTTTTTCATTTAGAAATTTAAGCGGTACCTCGAAGTCAAATGTCTTTTCACCAAGAGGGCTATTCGACGCCAGGGTAAATCCCCAATCTCCAAAAGACGGTATATTGACATGATACCCATCTGTAAAAAAACCTTCTGAAGCCACTGTCTTTCTTATACTCCAGTAGGCCTCTTTGGCATAATATGGACTGGTTGACTGAACAACAAAGACGCCGCCACTATCTAGCTTGTTGCCTATTAAGCGGTAAAAAACATTTGTATACAGCTTGTTTAGGCTTTCATTATTCGGGTCTGGCAAGTCTACAATGATGACATTATACAAGGTATTTGCCGACTCTAAAAACTGAAAGGCGTCACCATTGATCACTTTGACTTTTTCATTGTTGAGCGAGTCTTTATTCAGACCAACAATAAGGTTATTGGTTCTGGCAAGTTCTGTAACGCCTGGATCAAGATCCACAATTGTGATCTCTTCCACATCATCATATTTTAAGAGTTCACGGGCAGCAAGACCATCCCCGCCCCCTAGGATTAGTATTTTTTCTCTTTGGTCAGACAGTTCCATGGCCGGATGAACAAGGGCTTCGTGATACCTGTGTTCATCAAGAGAAGAAAACTGAATGTTGCCATCGAGATAAAGTCTTATATCATCTTTATGCTGTGTTAAAATCATTTTTTGATATTTGGTCTGTTCATTATAAATGATCTTATCTCTATAAAGCCGATCCTCAATTTTAAGGCCGATCTGATCTCCAACGATAACTCCAGACAGCACGACCACAAGCATGACAGATGCTAGTGCCATTAGGGTCTTATTTCTTTTAATATAATCCTTATAATACATTAGTATGAGAAGTGCCACTAGAATATTGAGCATGCCAACAAAAAATGATGTTCTGATCTCTCCAAGGTTGGGCAGTAAAATAAGCGGAAAGGCCAGTGACCCAAATAAGGCGCCAATATAGTCCACGCTGAGCACATTGGCAATTGTCATTCTCAAATTGTTCTCATTTCCTTCAATAATTCTTGTTAGGAGTGGAATTTCTATCCCGACCAATACCCCTATAAGTATTATAGTTATGTACATGACCAGGTGGTAAAAATCCGTATAGCCATACGCAGTGAAAAGAAGAATGGCTGATAGTCCACCGGCAAGGCCAATTGTGAGTTCAACAAGTATGAAGGTATCAAATAAATCCTTTTTTATATACCTTGTCAAATATGACCCCACTCCCATAGCACTCATAAATAACCCTATTGTGATTGAGTACTGCTTAACACTGTTGCCTAGCAGGTAGGAACTAATCGCACCGATTATGAGCTCATATATAATCCCACAAATGGCTATAATACCTACCGCTAACAATAATGGCGTCGCCGAGAGTTGTCTTTTTTCTTGTAGCTCTTCCATATTTCCTCCCGTCAATTTAGTCATTATGAATACATGACAAAAGACTGTAGCCTAGCTCTTGAATTCAAACGGACCTTCTCCCCAGTCAATAAATTGACCGAGGGGCATGACCACCTCAATGAGTTTTAAGAAATCTACAGTCTTGTGCTTATGCATTTTGATAATATTTTATGTGCAATTGGGTTTTATAACGCACCCTGCTCACACTGAATTTTATATCAGTTCTTTTATGCCATAAACGGCTTGTGACTATATAATAGCCGCTCGAATAATAATTGCAGTTGAAATGAAAATACCTGCAATCACAGCCCCAATGGCAGGATTCTTCTCTTTGATTTCCTCTGCAAAATTATATGGTGTGATCAAGTCAAAAAACTTATAGCCTATTAACATGAGAACTAAGGAAAACGCCGCATAAAATATAGTTGATGCAATTGGATTCGCTAGTAAACTTTCCATTATATACCTACTTTCCAAAACTAGTACCGCCACCAATAGATGTTCGTGTGCCCGTACTGCCTGTTTTTACTGAATTCCCGCTTGAACCATTGGTTTTTAAATTGTTCCAATCAGAATTTGTTTTCACTTTCGATGAATCATTCTGACCTGTCGAAATTTTATTCTTATCTGTTTTAGACGCAGGCTTTGGATCTGTGGCCTTAATCTCGTAACCGCCACTGCCATAGCGCTCGTTGTCTCTTTTGTAATATTTCTTTTCATACTGCCTACTTGAATACCAAAAGATGCCCGTTCTATAAGGTCTATATACTGATGAAAACCCATGTCTATGCACATATTTTCTAGATGATTTTTGTACGTAGGTCTTTTCTTCTTCACCTTTATAGATTAAGATAACCTGATCATCATAATAAAGTGTAATAGCTTCTTCATTTAATAAATCAGTATAACTCTCCGGTTTTTCACTATTGATATACACAAGGGCTGTGTCCCCAACACTCAGACTTGACTCCATGACTTCAGCCTTTTCGCTGGAATCCACATTGCCTGTTATATGTGTCACTGGGGTTAAAATATCTCCCACCTCGAGACTCTTTAAATCCGAACGTTCAAGCACATCAAGGTCAGAAACTTGAGACCCCTCATCATAAACCGTATCAGTTGGCACATTTTCTATGTAACTTTCCTCCACACGCTGTCCCCCACAAGCTGTTAGTAGGGTCATAGCAATGAGAGCTGCCATTAATTTTTTATTCATAACAACACCAACCAATTATATGATTGCAGCGCTGATCACAATTGAAATTGCAATAAAGATGCCTGCCACAGACATACCAGCCGCTACATTGTGATTATCTATTTCCTTATTAAGATCAAATGGTGTAAATACATCAAAGAGCTTGTAACCTGCCGCACAAAGCACGAGGCCAAGTGCGTAATATGTAAGTGATGAAATAATACCTTCCATGTTGTCCTCCTATACTGACTTTTGACCAGGATAGATTTCTATTTGAAAATCTTCCAGTGGAACACCTGTGCTCATTTCCACTTCTCCATCCCATATTTCCACCGTTAAGTACTTTTCTTCTTTTAAATCAGAATACTCAAAGTAGTCAACCGGCATGCCTTTTTTTAAATTAATCTTGCCATCCACATCATAAACAATTGCATCACTGCCTTCTTGCAAATGATATTTTACACCTTCGTACTCTGTGGTTTTAAATGGCTCTGTGGTGAAGGGCGTAATTTCTTTATAAAGGGCGATTTCAATGTCGTCATCCTCTTCCACACTTAGCCAGTAGGTGGAGCGTCCATATTTAAGTTTATACTCATTCCACTTCCAACCATCATCATTGAACACAAGCTTTCCTTCAACTTCATAGTCTTCATGGTCTATGCTAACAATGTCCCCAACCTGAATAGTCATCAAAGTTCTTTCATAAGGATCATGATCATCCTTTGTGCTATTGGCTTTGGCTAAATTTTTTAATCTATTGAAGATTCCCATTTAAAACCTCCATTATTTATTCATTTTTTGTTTTAATGCTTCAAGTTCATCCAACATACTATCGTCACTAGATTCCAGAGCATCAAACTTTTTTTCTAAATCATCGCCATTAAGGGCTTCATTGAGTTCAACTTGGGCTGCTGCATTCGCCTCCATGTCATCAACCTTTTGTGACATTCTATCAAAAGTATCAAATGCGCTTTTATTGTTCATGCTAGACATTGTGTTTTGGATTGACTCTTGAGCCTCGGCTCTTTTCGCTCGAGCCACCAGAATTCCCTTTTGTCTTTTGGCTTCTTCAATTTTATTGCCCAGTTCTTTCAAACTCTTTTTCAGTGCATCGCTTGATGATTTTTGAGACTCATATTGGCTTCTATACTGTGTCGCTAGATCACCATGTTCTTTTTTGCGACCCAAAGCTTCAAGTGCCAGTTGATCGTCCCCTTTTGAAACAGCAAGCTCTGCTTTTTTAGACCAATTTTCCACTTGCGCTTCTTCAGCTTCCATAGCTTTTTGAAGTTTCTTTTCCTCTGCAATGGCTTGAGCCACTTCAGATTTTGCTTCATTATACTGTTCTGTCATATCTATCAACATCTGATTAATCATTTTTTCTGGATCTTCAGCTTTAGATATTAAGTCATTCACATTTGATTTAAATACTGTGCTTATACGATCAAAGATACCCATAGTAACTTGTCCTCCTAAATTCTAGTTATAATACATATTTTGTAATACCTAAGCATTATAACATTAATTAACAGTTGAGACCACATCATCCCCCAATGTTAATCAAACTTTAATCATTGAAATGTATCCGTCAATAAGCACAAATAAACCCTTTGCATAATCGGGCCACAAAGGGTTTCTTTTCTCGCGCATAGCATTGTAGGCTATACATCTTCATATAAATTCAGAACACAAGGCGTATGAAGGCACATATCTGGGCTAAGAGTTTTAGAGCTTTTAATTTGTATGTTTGTTTAGAGGCACTCTTATAAGAAAATACGGCTTGCCATCTTCACGTTCTAAACATTCCAAGTCACCTCTTAATCCAATAGATACGATATTATAGGCCATCATAAGTTCAATGCCACTTGCTCCTTTGTTAAAGGCACTCAGCGCAAAGGGTTCGAAGGCGCGTTTGCCTATGGTCTCATATTCTAAAGATGAGTTATCCTCGTATTTGATGATGACACTGTTCCCCTCTACATTTATTGTGATCCGGGCACTTTTAAAACTCTTTTCTTCTATACTAAACTCAACGGAATACTTAAATAGGTAATGAAAGGCTTCCATAAGATGAACAGGTGATGTGTCAAAAACCAAATTATCTCGATCTATAAATTCCACATGTAAGTGTTTGTCAGGTGGGTAAAGGGCATTGAAATCAGATAGACCCAGAGAAATTATATCCTTCACCTGGACAGATTCGACCGATTTCTTTTCTATTTTCATATTGAGAAGCTGTAATCCTCTAACAATTTCACTCAGTTCATCTATACCCTTGCCTATAACCCCCATGGATTCATCAAGAACATCCGACAACTTATCATCAAGACAGTCCTTTCCCCCACACCTTAATTTTTCTAAAACATGTTCCAAATAGGATACGGACATGGATACATTGCCAAGAGGGGTGTTCATTCTATGGGCAATTTCTACAATCAACCGACTGATCGCTTCTTTTTTTTGAGACTCAACCAACTGATTCTGGGTGTTTTTAAGGTTGTCTAAAGAGGTTTCCAGTTCTTGATTTGTTTCTTCTAACTCAATGGTTCTCTCCTCAACGAGGCTTCTTAAATTCTGACTATAATGCTTAATTTCCTGCATAGCCTGGCGCTGCTTGTTTTTCATAACTTTGACTGCACTGGCCAGTTGCCCCACCTCGCTCTTGTCATTTAGATAATCCTCTGAGATTTCTATGTCATAGTTTCCATCTCCAATATCTGAAATGGTTCTTGTGACACCTTCAAGCATTTCCATTCGCTGACCCAACATTGTGAATATAATAATGGCTGTGACCGTCACACCAATCCCAATGGCTACGACCAGTATATTTATTCCTTTGATTAAAGAACCATAAATTTCAGATTTTTCTGCAGTTATTCCAACAGCCCAGCCGTTAGAGACATGGTTAAATGCCAGAATTTTTTCCTCACCATTAAGCCAGGTATACTCGAAAGTTCCAGATGTATTGTTTTCAATTTCGTCGAGCATCCACGCGTATTTTCCCCCTGCCACCTCTTTTAAGTTCATACTTTCTTCTATTTCGGGATGAACAATGAAGTCACCCTTTTCATTAATAAGAACAGCATAGCCTGTGTTATAGACCTCAATTTCTCTAAACTCTTCTTCGAATCGGTTGAAGAATAAATCGCTCCCAACCACCCCAATAAAAAGATCGTTCATGTATATTGGTATGGTGTAGGATATCCATTTAATGTCTTCTTCAAGAATGATCGATGGATAAGGATCTGTCCAGTTAGGAATCCTCTCTTTCATCGGCACAAAAAACCACTCCATATTTGTCTCATCTAAGAATAGATCATATTTTGCCCTTGGTTGACGTTCAGGGATTCCGTCCCGATCCCTGTCCCAGTACCACACATCTCTTGCCTTTTCATGTAGGAAGGGATTTAAATAAATATATGCCATATCGTACTTCAGTGCTGTATTATATATAAATGGCTCAATGTCATTTAGAAATTCATCCCAGTAAGCTTCATCACTAATGGCCCTGTCATAGTCAAATTGAGATGTGACTTGAATTTTAAGACTTTCTGATACGGTTTTTCGTTTTATAACATCTGTATCCAACTTGGCTGCCTGATATTTGGCCATGTTAATAAGCCTTTGCTGTGACTCTTCTTGCAAAAGCATGTATGTGCTGTATAGATTAATGAATGAAAGTATAAAACTAAGAACGAGAAAACTTAGAACCACTATACCAGTGACATGAGTGCGTAGCTTACTTGGGTAATTCACAATAAACTCCTTTGTCCGCTGTCTTGTTTACCCTATATATACCCAATCCTTTCGATACAAATTGCTCATTATAATATTGGATTCGTGCCATTTTTTTCATTATAAGTCTTAGTAACATAGAAAATCCGCTTACCAAGATAATGAATATCATGGTAAAACGGATTTTTATTAGAACGAAAAACTTCTACTGTCAGTCTATGAAATTCTACGTAGGAATGACTTTAAACGCACGTTATCATTTTGCGAGAATATAGCCTGTGGTGATCCAGATTTTACAATGTGTCCCTGATCCATAAAGACCACCTTGTCTGAAATTTCTTTCGCAAACTCCATTTCATGAGTCACTATGATCATGGTTATGTCTTCATCTGTTAATGCCTTTATAACGCCTAGGACTTCACCAACAAGTTCAGGGTCAAGGGCCGAAGTTGGTTCATCAAAAAGGATGACCTCAGGTTTTAGTGCCATGGCTCGAGCGATGCCCACACGCTGTTGTTGCCCCCCTGAAAGCTGTGAAGGCATACTATTCTCAAAACCTGCTAGACCAACCTTTTGAAGCTGATCTTTAGCAATACTTTCTGCTTCTTTCTTCTTGAGTCCAAGACTCACAATCAAGCCTTCTGATACGTTTTCAAGAGCTGTTTTATTCCTAAAAAGACTATAATTTTGAAAAACCATTGCCGCTGTCTTTCTCACTTCAATTTTAGTTTTTTCATGGGCCTTGTGCATAGGTGTTTGTATTTGCCCCAGAGTCATGTGACCAGCATCAGCTTCTTCTAAAAAATTAATTGTTCTAAGCAAGGTTGATTTACCAGAACCCGACGGCCCAATAATCGTCACAATCTCGCCCTTTTCGACCGTCAAATCAATACCTCTGAGCACTTCGGTCTGACCAAATGCCTTTTTCAAGCCTTCAATTTTTAACATTATAGGGCACCTCCCTTGCTAAGATTCCATTCCAATTTCTTATTCACTTGGGTTGCTATTAGGGTCAAGGCCCAGTATATAAGTCCAACAGCTAAAAATGATTCAAGAAATCTGTAGGACGCTGCGGCCTTCATTTTTGAAAGTCCCATTATATCTTGTAAGCCAAGCATAAATGTGATGGCTGTCCCTTGCAATAAACTGATAAATGTATTGCCCAGGGGCGGCACTGCAACTTTAAAAGCCTGAGGAAGAACGATTCTTTCCATAGCTTTTGATCTTGACATCCCTACAGAAAGAGCAGCTTCCATTTGTCCCTTGTCCACTGAATCAATGGCAGAGCGTATGACTTCAGAAATGTAGGCACTGGCGTTAATTGTCATGACAATTATGGCCGCTTGAAAGGCGCTGAGTTTAGCCAGAGCTGGAATAATTTGCGGCAATCCAAAGAAAAATATAAAAAGCTGAACCATGAGAGGGGTCCCCCTAAAAAAGGACACATACACTTCTATGATTGGATTAAGCACTGGATTGTTCATTTTTCGTATGAGACTAATGCTCACGCCCAGTATAAACCCAAACAGCATGGCACTTATTCCAACAGCCAGTGTCACTGGCAGCGCTTTTAGAATAACCGGTATAATATTGATAAAGTAGTTTAAGTCAAATCCGTTCATAAGTCACCTATCTTTACTTGTTTCTCAACTATTCCTCAGTAATGTCTATGTCAAACCACTTAAGTGATATTTCCTCTAAACGACCATCTTCACGCATATCCATAATAGCTTGATTCACATCTCTTAGAAGTTCCTTGTTTTCTTCCGTCTTTGTGAATGGGAAGGCATTGAACATCAATTCCACCGGTTGTCCACCTAGTTTTAGATCAAGTCCGGATTCTTTGATGGCCAGCATGCCTGCCAGCTTGTCATTCAAGACAGCATCAATTCTTCCAAGCGAAACATCCTGTAAGGAAGCTTGATAGCTTTCATAAGTGATCACATCAATTTCGTCGTTTACATCAAATGTCTTAACGAGTTCTTCATAATTCGATCCCAAACTCACCCCTACCTTTTTCCCTTTCAGACTTTCAAGATCAGTGATTTGATCATTGTCGCCTTTTACAACAAGTTGTGCCCCATAGTACACATAGGCTTTTGAAAAATCGTATTTCTCAAGTCGTTTTTCATTCACTGTGATCTGGTTGGCAATTGTCGTGATTTTACCGCTATCAAGGAGTCCAAACAATCCGCTGAAATCAGCTGTTTGAAAAGTGACCTCGCGGTCAATTCGGTTTCCAATTTCTTTCCAAACGTCCACATCAAATCCCGTGAGTTCATTGTTTTCATCAATAAAAGTATATGGCTTATACCCACCACTCATTCCAACTATTATAGGCGCGCTTTCCTGGGCACTATCTTGCGATTCTTCATAAGTATTTGATTCACTTGCTTCCACTTGTGTTTCCGTTTTGTTCATTGATGCCACTGCAAATCCTGCTGCCACAGCAAGTACAAGTATAAGAATTGATATTTTTTTCATTTTGTCCTCCATATAAGGTCTATTCATTGTTTTAACTGTCTTTTGAACATTTGGCCAAATGTTCTTTTCCATCATCTAAATGAAATATATGCATAAAAAAAGAAGAAGGTGTATAAACCTTCTTCCCTGAATTCAGTGATTACGTAACCTGATTACGGTTTAGGAATAAGCTTTTAACACATGTCAAATAACTGTAGTTTTTCTGAAAAGAAACTACAGCAACAGCATGTGTGAAGACTAGAGATCGAGGACACAGATACAACAGAAACGATTGATGCATTGTTAGAAATATTAATCTTTTTCATTTTTGTGCCTCCTTCTCTTAAGTATTCAACAGACCCGTTGTAACGGACCTTGTTTTAATGGCTTACCTTGAACTTGATACCATACTAACTCAGTCGGATTTAAAATGCAAGACTTTTTTCAAAAATAAATTATTTTCCTTCGTTTCAATTTGTCTCTTTTGCTTTTTTTAAATTTTCTTCAGCGGCATAAATAAAGTCCCACTGTGCCCCTTCTACAACCGTTGGATTGTGGTACACGCCTGTGGTTACTGTAATGGTTTTTGCATTTCTTGAATATACATGTTCTGTGTTTAAATCCTCGATTCGCTGATGCATACGTTTCACCAAAGCTAAGAATTCATCCACATCCATATCGATAAAATAGACAATAAAAGCATCGCCAGTATAACGTGCACATGCCCCATCATGTTTATCGCTTATTTGTTTAATGACCCTTCCCACAGCCCTCAAGAGCGCATCTGCCTTATCATGTCCATACGTCTTGTTGTACTTTGAAAAAGCATCAATATCGATCATACAAAGCCCCATTGACTGACTCCCCATAACAGCATCACTGTAGGCTTTTTTATACATTTGCTCCCATTGTGTACGTAGGAGAAGTCCTGTTATAGAATCCAAGTTTTCAAGACTCTTCATTTTGACTGCGCTTGACTTTAAAAATGCTTTTTGAATGAAGTTCTTTTTCATAAGTTCGTGGAGATAAAACCGGAGCAAGACTATAAATGCTATAATCTGCGTGCTGCCCGCTCTTAGGCCGAAAAGTGTGGTATAAAACCGTTCATAAATTGTTAGCAGCAGTAGAAACATGACATGATTGGCAGCCACGATAATAAAAAAAGTTAAAGTGTCAATATCAAGCACTATGGATAAAATAAAAACCAATGTGTAATAGACCACAATTTCTTCACCTTGAAATTGATCCGCCACAGCCACACCTGCCGCCCAGAAGACAATATAATATGTATAGCAGTGTATGAATAGACGCTTAAGAGAAACGCTTATATTTCTTCGCCTTATAAAGTGGGCTCCTATGAGAAATACGAGATGGCCCCCAATCGTATAATAATAGAACCTTAAATAGTGACTCATTATGAGTTTGTGGGTTGTGAATGGGTCTATTAAATTGGACGCAACCGCAAGAAGTTGGACCACTAAAACAATGGCACCAGAAATCATGAGCTTATTAAAATTCTGATTGGTTCGTAAACTTGTGTATTCTTCTTTTAGATTTTCCGGGAGTTTTACTATTAGGTTCATCTAAGTCACCTCTATTACAAGGGTCCTGGTGTGAGTTTTCGTCTCTTACCCTTTGATTATACACTTATTATATCCAATTTTCTTCCTTTCAAATCTCTTAGACATGATCTTCTTCCTGTGAAAAAGCGCCCGCTCAATTCTTTATTCGGTGATTTTCCCAATAAAAAAGATGCTCACTCCCACCTGAACATCTCGTCAAAACTATACTTCTCTGTCGATTAGTAGCCTAATTGAATTCACCTTCTGAAATAAAATTGGCTGTATTGCTTCATATGTCATTTTATCTGGCAGTCCACTGAACACTTTTACATCTTCAATTTCAGAATCTGGCAATTCCCCAATTTCTTTGATTCTGCAAAAGTATAGACGCCCATATGTTGTATGATTATTTTCTGTGTCCGCAGATTTTTCCTGAGACGATACAGAATAATCACAAACTTCCTCAATATGAAAATCAAGGGCACCCGTTTCTTCATACAACTCTCTTTTTGCAGCTTCTAGAGGGGATTCATCAAGTTCAATGTGTCCGCCGGGAAATTCCCATGAATCCCTATCCCTATGCCTTACACAAACCCATTTGCCCTTATAGAGGGCTGTAATCACAACATATTTTAGTTTTCTTTGATTTTGTCTTTCAATTTCGTGCAATAATACTTTCATAAAACCACACCGCTTTTCTTAAATTTTCTATAAAATCAACACCAAAACTTATATTATCACATTTAACAAAATATGTTAACACTCACGTCTTGATATATTATTTTTCTATATATAACCTTTCTTAAAGAAAATATTCTAATAGAAAAAAGACCCCAGCCAGCAATGACTTGAGTCTTTATCATAATTATTGTCGCATGTTTCACTGTAATGCCTGTACCCAGGGATGGTCATTGCCATACTCAAGTGTCAGAGCATTCTTAAGCCACATTTTCTGTGCCTCATCCAGTTTAACATATACAGTATCAAAATCAGATTGATTGTCTTCTGACAAATACTTGGACTTATAGAGCAATACAATTTCAGGCGCTAAATATGGCAAGCCCTCAAACTCATATATGGCCTTTTCAATAGCCAAACGTATGTCTGTATTTCTCCTATAAACAAACATCTTACTCTCGTAAGTGTTTAAGAGTATTTCCATAAAATCAACTTTGTCCTGAATTTCTCTTTCGTACTGATAGAAGGTACACGAACCCTGCTCATCCACTTTCAAGTAATCAACAGGATAGTTTTCATTCATACACCACAAATTCTCATACTCAAAGCTTTCATAGTTTTCAGTGTCAACTGGCATGAAGCCTTTTCTCGTTGGAACTTCTAAGCGCCATCCTTGATCTTTTAAATAAGAAATTGTTTCTTTTAAGTCCTTTTTAAAGACCATGATGTCTAGGTCTTTATGCGGTCTGGTTTCGCTTTTCATAAACAAGTCCAGTGCCCATCCACCACAAAAGCACCATTTTACATTCATGTTTTCTAATATTTTTCCTGCTTCTTTTAAAAGCTCAAACATATAGATCCCCTCTTCAACATCCATATTTTAGCCTTTCTATTATAACAAAAAACCCGCGACTACGCGGGCAATTTTTTTATTTCGTAATTTTTAAACAATTCACTATTCTTACACTTATAAAAAACCTGCATCATCAAAAGGGAAAATTCGAACCAATACTTTCCCTTCTATCTGTTCTTGATGAACCAGTCCAACACGTTTGCTCCTACTGTCAAGAGAGTTTAAACGGTTGTCGCCCATAACGAAGAAATAGCCTGAAGGTATGGCCTCGATGTGAACGTCGCCAGGGGTATTTACCCCACCTATATATTCCTCAGTCAGATCAACACCATTGATGAACACCTGACCATTCTCGATCAGAACTTCATCGCCAGCCACTGCAATCACACGCTTAATGAGTGGCTTATAGTCTCCGATTTTCCATTTTTGAACCATATTCATTTTTGAGAGTTCACTGTCTGTTAACTTTACTTCAGACCGAACGATAACTATATCACCGCGCTCAACGCCGGATAACTTGCTATATACCAGTTGATCATTTTGATGAAGGGTTGGCTCCATTGATTGTCCATAGACCTGAGTGACATCACCAAAGGCTGTTAATATAACAAATATAACTAAAGCTAGGGCAAATGATTTAACCCATTCTATGACTTCTTTCCAAATTTTCTTCATAATAACTCCCTCATAAGGTCGCCCACTGTAGTACGCAATACTTGAATCACAACTTATTCACCTTGCTGCATATACTTTTTTTCAGATATATTCCAGATAATCAAGGCCATCAGCGGACTGATAACAACATATGTAATAAACCGTATAACTGCCATATAGGGTGATGCATACCCGTAGGCCGCTAATTCCAAGAAGAAATTTATAACAGACATGGCCAGCGAAAAATATACTGAAAAGAAAAGTATAAATTTGGTCTTCCCCAATTTTCTGTAATTTTCCCAACGTTTTTTGCTGTTTTTACTATTTTGTCCAAACATATATCCGCCTCCCAAGTGGCTCAAATCTATCCTAATACATTATACTAGCTATTTGCCTTTTATTAGAAAACATTTCAGTTACAAATTTGTATACGAAGTGTAAACACACGTGAAAATCGAAGTGATTCAGTCTTTGGGCATAAAAATATCGTAGAAGCCTATAATGTTCTCTTCTACGATATTTTCATTATCATTCATGACCAATGGTTTTATATGACTTCACTGCTATTGGTCCAAATTGTTGTTCTTTCATCAATAGGAGAAAAAACATCAAACTCAATTTCCCCCTTATTCATCAAGGCGAACACATACCGCCTTTGTAAGTAAAAATCATAATCACTTCGCGCAATTGAGCTTATAAAAGCATAAAGCTCTGTTTCCCCTCTTGTATGTAGTAGGGTCACAATACGTTCCATTTCATTAAATGGAACAGAAACACTTTTATACAGCTTTAAATAGGCATCGTTCTCTTTGACAATTTCAACATCAGCCGATTCAATACATATAGCATTTGCAATGACCATAAGATCACTCCTGACATGATTTCCACTTTGTCTTTATACTATAAATATCGGTTGTATTAAAGTAAATCTTTAAGAACTTTTACCACAATATCAATATCTTCTCTAGTCACACCATGATGGGTAACAAACCTATATTCACCATCTTCTGTTCCATTGATTTTAATGCCCTTGTCTTGCATTTTTTCAACCAGTATGGACTCTTTAATGACATCCTGCCCAAGTGTAAAGAAGACCATATTAATGGCTAATCTATCTTCTATCACATTTACAGAGTCAATTTCAGATAATTTTTGAGCCATATATTTTGCATTGCTGTGGTCCTCAGTGAGCCTGTCAGTCATCTCTTTTAGGGCATATAGGGCTGGCGCTGCAATGACACCTGCTTGACGCATACCGCCCCCCATTAACTTACGGTTTTTTCGAGCCCTGTCTATAAATTTCTTGTTCCCGACCAGAATGGATCCAACAGGAGCACATAGGCCTTTTGACAGACATATGTTTGCACTGTCCACCAACTGTGTCAACTCTTTTACATCAACCTGGAGCGCATGGGCAGCGTTAAAGAGTCTTGCACCATCCAGATGAAGGGGAATATTATATTCCTCAGCGAGAGATTTAACGGCCTTCATGTCTTCAAGGGAAACCACCGACCCATTGCCTAAGGCGTTTTCCAGACAAATAAGACCCGTATCAGGATAATGTATGTCATCCTCTCGGATTAAGCCACGTATTTTTTCAACAGGAAGTTTACACACCCCTTCGATGTCAAAAGTTCGCAGCTGTACACCAGCAATAACTGCTGCTGCCCCCACTTCATGGGCCATAATATGAGCATCGGAGGCCAAAATCACCTCATCTCCCCTTCGGGTATGGGTCAAAAGAGCCAGTTGATTTCCAAACGTTCCACTTGGCACAAAAAGTGCCGCTTCTTTTCCAAGTTTTTCTGCCGCGTAAGCTTCAAGGGCATTGACTGTAGGATCATCTCCATAAACGTCATCACCTAGGACCGCATCTAACATAGTTTGCTTCATTTCCATAGGTGGTATTGTTACCGTATCACTTCTCAAATCGATCCATTTATTATTCATATTCACACTGGGATAGCCCAGCGTCACCTCCCTAAAATTATAGTTGAATTTTCACCTATTTATATTATAACAGGTCTCTTATTTCTGTAAAATGTATCTTTTCTTGCTCCGTGTCTACTTTTCGCCATAAAAATGGGAATGTCTTATCAACATCCCCATCCTTAAACCTGTTCAAATAGAACCATAAAATCCTTTTAAATTTTAAACACATCAATTTGCTTATTGAGTTCAATAGAGAGCTCATTGAGTCTTTCAGCACTTTTAGCCACTTCTTCAACAGCTTTGGCCTGTTCGTCCATTGACAGACTCACCTGCTCTGTGCCTGCAGCAGTCTCCTCTGAGACAGCTGAAATATTACTTACGATCTCAACAATCTGATCTTTATTGTTTGAAAGTCCATCAAGTTCGTGAGTCACAGTTTCTATTTGACCTGTGATGCCTTCAACAGACGTGAATATCTTGTTAAAGGATTCTGTAACATTTTCAACAGCTTCATTTTGCTCATTAGATATTGTACTCACTTCATTCATAATCTTAACGGTGTCTTGGCTTTCCTGCTGAATGTTTAATATAATATCGCGAATTTCATCAGTTGAACTTGCAGAATCCTCAGCGAGTTTACGAATCTCATCAGCAACGACTGCGAACCCTCGGCCTGCTTCTCCTGCCCTTGCTGCCTCAATGGATGCATTTAAAGCTAAAAGATTCGTTTGTTCAGCAATGCTTGAAATGGTAGCAATAATATTCGTAATAGAGCTTGCCCGATTATTTAGGCTCTGCACCGCATTTATGACCTTGTCATTGGATGCCTTGCTCACATCTGATTTTTCCTTGAGCTCTTTAAGGGCCAATAAGCCCGTTTCATTCATTTCTATTGCCACTTGAGCGTTTGACTTCATTTCGATGCTGTTATCCATAAGCATGCTAAACTTTTCATCTATATCATTGGCAACGCGAGCACCATCTTCAGCATCTCTTGCCGTGTCTTGTGTTCCCTTTGATATTTCCTGAACAGTTGAAGCCACTTGGTCAACTGTGGCATTGGTCTCTTCTGCCATGGAAGCCAAATTGGAAGCTGAGTCCAGCATTTCATGTGATACCTCTCTGGCCTGAGAAATAAGAACCTTAACGCTTTCAGTCATGGCGTTGAGTCCCTCAGACAGAAGCTTGGTTTCATCCTTTGACTTAACGTCAACACGCACAGTAAAGTCACCATTTTTAATTTGTTCTGTAGCGTTTAACACTTTCAAAATAGGTTTGCTGATACCACTGCCGACAATTTTCGAAACCACTAGGGATATAATCACTGCAAAAACTGCAATTGCAAATAAGATTAGAAGAATCATATTTAAGATTTTCAAAACTTCTCTTTCAGGTATGCTTGAGGCCACGATCCAATCATTGTCAAGGTGAGCATAAGCCGCTACAATTTTTTCGCCATTTTTATTTGCATAGCTGGTAAAACCGGTCTTATTGTCATTCATTTCGTCAAGGAGAGCTTTAAAATCACCTTTATCCAGCACATTTTCACCAAAGGCTATCTCAGGGTGAACCATAACACGTCCGTCTGGATGCATTAGGTACAAGAAACCTGTATCAAATAAGACGACCTCTTCTAAGGTATTTTGAACGCTGTCAAGGTATAAGTCCATCCCAACAAGCCCCACTGACTCACCATCAATGATTATTGGCTGGACATGGGATGAAATTAATCCGCCTGCAGCTGATTCATATGGGAAAGTCCATAAGGTCTTCTGATTATCTATAGGCTCGTTGTACCACTCATAGTAATCTTCATAATATGCTTCTCCCAGTGAGGCTTGCTGGTTAAACTTATCATTTTCATCCCGAAGCATCCATGCGTCCACCTCACGGCCAAACTTTTCCACATTGAAGTATACATAGATACTATCTGTCAAATGCGTTTGCTCGCCAATGTTTTTTAGTCTAGGCACAAGTTCATTTCTGTACGTTTCCAAATATCCTGGCTGGGTTTTTGCCTTTTGCAAATCCACTTCAACTGCGATTTCATTCACAATAACACTAACCGCTGACTCCATGTTAAAAAATTCTTGCTGAAAGGCGTTAACTTGAGTTTCCACTTGGCCAACGGCAAGCTTTCGTGACTCTTGCCCAACATTCTGGCTAAGTAGAATGCCCATAATACCTGCAATGACTAACACCACAGCTAAATTTGTCAAAATAATGGACAATGCTATTTTATTTGATAATTTTTTGCTCTTTTTCTTTTGCTTTGGCCTATTATCCATAAATATTCTCCTTTTCAGTTGATTCTGATAAACACCCATATCCCTGCTATCAATTTTTGTTTGTTCATTGAGCGACTTGCAAAATAGAATTCATGAATCCACGTCATGCATATATATATTTATGAATCAAAAATTCTATGTAAGGTATAATAATGTATATGAGATTTTGCAAGTGTCTGAATTATTATAAATGGACTATTACACTCTTATATTTACCCATTAAGCCTGTAAGTAACCTAAATAAGCATCACTCAAGAATGCAGGACATTTAAAAAGCGAGTTACACCCTTTTAATGAGTGCAACTCGCTTTTAAATTTTTAATGCATTCGTAGAAATACGCTTAGCGTCTATTGCCGATGGTTTCCACACATACTGAAATAAAATATGCGTAGGCACCAAGCATTATCCAAGGGGCGCCCATAAAGGACGTCATAACATACAAGAGTATGGTCAGAACCAAAAATCCTGCAGCCACTCTAAAAACGGCCAGTTCAACTGGGTTCAAGCGGTCTTTATCCTTCCAAATTATCCAGAAATAGAAACCGCCCAGAACTATCAGACCAATTAATCCCTTTGTATCAAAGAAAAACGCTTCTAACTGGGTGTTTCTATAATATAAACTTCTTTGAACACCCATCTTTTTTGTGGCTAAAAAGCCGAGCACTGTGCCCCCAATTAATAGGACAAGGCTTAATACTTTTAGTGCTTTGTCGACGATTTTTTTCATAATTAGTTTGAAGCAGGTTCTCCAGTAGCGACTGGACTGCCTTCAGTCTCACTCCACTCTTTCCAACCACCGTCGTACACCGAAACATTTTCCCAACCCATTGCATGGGCATAGAACCAAGTTTCTGAAGCTCTCCAGCCAGTACCACAGTAGAATGAATTCACAGTGTCCATTGAAATATCAGATTTCGCCCAACGGTCAGCCATGTACTCATAGTTTACCATAGTATTGTCTGGTGTTCTATAGTCTTCCATATGCCATGGGTCAGAACCTGCATAACCATATACAGCGCCATCAATACGGCCAGCTGCCTCAATATAGTCATATCCGCTTGTTTCACCTATGTATTCTGCCCAGCTTCTGATGCTTACAAGACGTCCATCCTCTTTGTCAAGAAGTTGTGTCGCTTCATCCATGTCTATAATATACTCAGGCTTCTGTGGGACAGTCACACCGAATGCTTCAACAGGCGTTACTTCAACTCCACCTTTAGCAAGATCATACCCTGCATCTTTCCAAGCCATTAATCCACCGTCAAGAAGTCTAACATCTTCAACACCTGCATACTTTAATATGAGGGCAATTCTTGAAGCCGCTGTAATGTCTTCGCCATAAAGAACAACTGTCTTGTCACTTGTTATACCATTTGAAAGAAGCGATTTCTCAATTTCCTCATCAGACTTTCTGTTCCAAAGTGGACCTTCTTCAAAATCATCCGTGTTAATGTGTGCTGCATTTGGAATATGCGCTTCTCTGTACTTGTCGCCAGGTCCCCAGCTTGCTTCGTAAACAAGCACATCTTCATTGTCCATGTTTTCTTTAACCCACTTTGGATGAACCAGGTAATCGTAGTGTGCCATAGATGCAAGCTCAATAGACTCATCTGCAGCCACTTCAGAAAATTCAGCATCTAATACCTTAACATTTTCATACCCTAGGCCTGTCAGTGCATCAGCAACAAGCTTTGCCGTTTCCACACTGTATCCGTAAGTTACAATTGTTTTGTCCTTAGAGATTGCATACCGGTCCAGCTCTGCTTGTATAGCCTCATCAGATTCAAGCTTGCTTAACCAACTAGCACTAAAAACCGTTGAGCTAACAACATGTCCCCCTCTTGCTTCGTTCTCAAGAGCCCAGCCATTAAATGCATAAGTTGGTCTTGTATCAACTATAAGGTAAGCTTGGTCATTAAAAAGGGTTTTGAAAGTTTCTAAATCCATAACCTTGTCATCCGTCGCTACAGATGCTTCACTTTCTTCACTTGCGTTTTCTGTAGTCGTTTCTACATTTTCTTCGCTTGCTGGTTCGCTGGTGTTTTCTGCCTGTTCTTGTCCTTGCGAGCATCCTGCAAGCATAGAAACCATCATGACCAGTGCAAGCATGATTGTCATTATTTTTTTCATTTTCATCCTCCAATAGTTTTGTTATCCTGATTCTTTTTATCTTATCAAGTGATGCAAAACAAATGAATCACCGGGTCTTATTTTAGCAAACTTGAAAAGCTTTAGGGTATTTGCTTTTTTTATGCACATTGACACATTATGCGTTTTTTCTATACATCTTGTCATAACCGTCACAAAACTATACGTATTGGAATTTTCCCTGTATAATTTAGGTCAGGTCAAACATCGGATGTGACAAGGTTTAATCCATATAGCTAAGTAGCAAGTCTAATATAGGTGAAGAAATGAAAACAAGTAGATATGAATATATAAATGATGAGCAAATGAACCTGATAAAAATAGAGCATGACAAATGCACAGGCTGTGGCGCATGTATGAAAGAGTGTCCCATGCTAAAGGCATATTGTTCTTCCCCGAAAAACCTTCTTTATGCACTGGCCTCTGGAAAGTACTTCAGTGACCACGATCAGGATTCTGATTATATCCAAAATCTTAGAATGCCATTTACATGCACATTGTGTGGCTACTGCGACCATGTTTGTCCAGAAAATGTGAGTCTGAAAAACATTTTCTATGCTTTGAAAAAAGATATCATCCATCATATGGGCTATCCAAAAGCCTTTGGAAAATTGCCCCTGTCATTCCATCAAAATCTCTCTTTTTCCAGGGCCTTTTCATCAAGACCAGTGAAATCAAAAAAGAACGACACAGCCCACTCTAAAAACAGACTCTTTATACCAGGGTGTAGTCCTTCAGCATATAGTCCCAACATTGTCACTTCTGTTTATAAGGCTCTCAATGACCAGTCACCAACAATTTTTCTTAAGAAGTGCTGTGGCAACCCCACCTTAAGTGTTGGCAATATTAAAGAGTTTAAACGCTTCACCCAGCCCTTGGTCCAAGAAGTTAACGCTTTGGCGCCAAGTGAAATTATAGTCCTTTGCATGAACTGCTACAACACATTTAGAAAGCTGTTTCCCACCATTCCTGTACTTACAATATGGGAAGTCTACCTGCGGGATGGTCTACCTTCTCATAGAAGAGGACTTGACAAAGGCTCCAGTAAATTTCCGCCTTTCACACTGCACGATCCTTGTCCAACACGCCATCATGGACATATTCACGAGGCTGTACGACAAGTTCTCAATCTGATGCAAGTTGAATTCTTCGAATATAAGGCCAACAAACATTTGACTGTCTGTTGCGGTTCTGGTGCTATGCTTTCTTTAATCCATACAGACCTATCTGAAGCCCATAAATCAAAAAGGGCCAAGGAGGCTCAAACCGAACATATACTGACCTACTGTCAGGAATGTGCTGAGTCACTCAATCGGTCTGATAAAAAAGCGGTCCATATCCTTGATCTATTATTTGGTGAAATGTCATCCCCAAACTATGAAGGGGGCTTCGAGCAAGAACAGCATACCACTTTAAAAAAATGGATGCATAGACGCATTGTAAAAAGTCGGTCTGATAGCACTAAAAATGGAAATATTGAATAAGCATATAGATCAAAACATAAAATTTAATCCAATCAAAAAGGGCCTTGCCTGCTGGAACATCTCTCAGTGGCATAGGTCCTTTCTTAAATCAAACCAATGGCTTATAAGCCTTTATCATCTTCTGATTTTTTTCTTGCCCATTGAACAATTTTCATATAGACATCAATTAAATAAGGTTCATTGGAAAATGACGAAAGATCATTGACAGGCACCCACTGCACCCCGCTGGTCTCTTCTACATTAACCACAGGAACTTCAGTCTCACTGGCTATTAGGGCATATGATGTGTTTAAATGCAGGTGGGCAGAAACGTATCGCCCCCGCTTCATATGACCATAGACAGGCAGTATATCTATTGAGGCCAGTTTCCTTCTAAAAGGAACAATGTCCTTTAGTCCGGTTTCTTCTTTAGCCTCCTTAAGAGCTGTTTTGAGCATGTCACTTTCACCGTCTGCATGTCCTCCAGTCCATGCCCAGGTCTGATAAATATTGTGGTGAATCATTAATATCTTATCTAGACTTTTGTTCAGTATAAGACCAGAGCTCGTCATATGGGCGATTTCATTTTCCCTCGTCAAAATATTGCTTTTAAAGTGGTCAATATAATTTAAAATGACTCTTTTATCGTTTGCCTCCTGCTCATTGGCAGGGGTAAATGACTTGATTTCTTGATAATACGACATAATAACCAGTCCTTCCCAATCCTCTACCTACTCATTGTAGCTGACAGGTGGATTGAGAATCAAGTAAAAGAATTTAAAACTTTAAGAGTCCACGGCTCCAATATCATTCCACTGGCCAGACTGGATTTGAAACTCCCCAATCTTTTGCTTATCCCTGTAGAGTTTTATAGAGGTTCTCTCACCAGATACATTGGCTAAACTAAGCATAAATTTATTATTTTCATCAATGTAAAGACTTCGAATTTCACTAAGAAGTGCATGGGCTTCAAGGTTTTTTTTCGCCTCTGGTTCAATGATGAATGTCTTGTTTTCTGTTCCCACAATAAAAAAGGCATCAACAGGATGAAGGTCTGCATCATAAAACTGGCGTCCCAGCATAATATCATTGTTGGTCAAATGAATATCAACACGTTTGCCATCTTCAGAAGTCTTTTTAATCCTGAAAACATCGGTTACATCTGCCACAATGGCCTCATAGATGCTATCTTTAGCGTAGTTGTCCTCCAGCTGTCCCACAACCACAGTTGCCCAGCTCGGTAAATTATACCGTCTTGAAGGTTCCAGTCGAAGTATTTTGTGTATATAGCCACCAGCCCTATGTGTGTCAATCTCTTCTTTTGTAAAAGCAATGACTCGGTTCTGATATATATCAAACTCAATGCGCAATGTCTTAGGTGTGTCAATCAAGTTGCAAAATACCATAAGACCATTTTTATTGCGTGTAACCTTTGCAGGCCTTTCGTTAATATAAAATCTTTGTCGACAGGGCCCTATGAGCTGGTTGGTAAAGCTGTCAACAAGCTCAAGAACCAAATCTGTTTTCAGTGTTATTCTTGATCGATCGCTCCAAAATGTTGTCATATCATCACCTGCCTTTAATGGAAATGTCAATTTCTGAAACAGGAGTAACGTCCTTAACCCTTGTTGATTCAACGAAAACTGGGGCAACTTTATAAAAAACACTTAGCTGGTAGGGAACATTTGGGAAATGCCATATCCGCTGTTTTTCTTCAAAAGTCATATTATGTCTGGATATTTCTATGCTTTCATTATAGTCCGACAAGGATCCAACCAATTTGTCAGGTGGAAGTATGGCCTTGTCATAAAGGGACTGAATACATCTGCCCAAGGCTCGCTGGGCATCTATGCCCCTATCTCGTGGATCTGCGTTGGAGTAGGCTGTCAGCATATAGAATAAGGTCAATGACATGGGCGGATACTGCAATTTGCTTGATGACCGCTGTATCCTATCCCTATTGACAAATTCTCCATTTTCCTGCACATCGTATAAGTGCAGACCAATCTTTATATCAGCCTTGTCTCCAGGGGAGCATGCGGCTATCAAATCTTTTTTACGAACAGGCTCAGGCACCAGATCCTCTCTTAAAACATTTATCAGGGATTCTGTGATTTCGGATATAACTGTATAGCGCCCCATTGCATCACTCTCCTATCAGGTGTGGTAGTATTATGACTCGTAATCCATCGAATCTATCATCTAAGTATTCTTGAATATATTGGCTCACAGTATTGAACGGTAGATAGGCCCTCCCATCTTTTAACTGGGCCGGCCCCTTCATGGGCACTTCATCCTCACCGATGACAGCGTTTTGTGATCCCACAGTGATTTCCAAACTCGATTTATTGGCAATGCCTAGTGCCACTTGTGTCTCAGGATTCCACACCGTCTGTCCACCGATCTGATCAAATAGTGACTTAATTCCAATGTAAGTTACGCCTTTTGAGAGATAAGCATCTGGCTTAATAATCACTGTGCCTGTCAGAACATCTGTAACAGACGTGTCTTTTGAAAGCTGGGCGTCTGCAAATTCACCAAGGGCGGCTTCTTTCATCATAAGCTGTGCTGACGCCAAGTCCTGAGCGCCGCTCATGTCACCTTCAAGGGCGGCTTGAGCCTTGGCCTTGTTAAGTAGATCAACCACATCTTCTAAGATGGTCTTTACATCAAACCCTTGAGGGAGGACGGCAAGCATGTCTTGAAGGGCTTCTGCCGAAGCCTTTGCCATTTCACCATTGCCTTCCTGTGCATAGACTTCAACCGCACTGGCCAAGTCAAGAAAGGCTTCAATAAGCTGCAAATCTTCAGGACTTAGAAGCGCTTTGGCTTCTTCTAGGGCGTCCCTTGCCTGACCAAGTTCCTCAATCGCTTTGGTTAAGGCAACCATATCAATAGAATCTTGATCATTAAGACCAGAAGCAGAACTTCCACTGTCTTCTTCATCTGACGAGTCACTGGTCCCGCTTTCATTACCGCTTTCATTACCGCTTTCATTCTCATCAGTGGTCTTACCGGAAGCTTCCTCGTCGCTCGTTCCAGATCCGCCTTCTTCCTGATCGGATTTATCGTCTTGATCATCCGAATCATCGCTGGCGTCATCGCTTGAACCTTGTAAAATTGCATCCACCTTTCCTTGAGCTGTGTCCAAATCACTTTTAGCCTCAAAATAATTGTCTAGGGCTGCTTCAGCGGAAGCTTCGCTGGAAACAATCAATTGGTCAGCTAAGGCTGAAATCTCATTGGCACCCTCCAGATCGCCATTTTCAAGGGCATCGGCATAGGCTTCATTTATCAAAGCCAATTGTGCCTCTTGCTGATCCTTATTATTTAATAGAGCCTGCAGGACAGGATTGTTATCTGCACTCGCTGCCGACAATTGACCTTGTGACTCACCAAGAGCATCCACCAATTCACTGGTCAATTTCGGTTTCATGTCGGTGTCTGGCAATGTTCCCATCAATGTTGTCAGAGCTTCACTGTATTCTGCTAAAACTGCTGACTTATCCGCATCTTCATCACTGGCATCAAGGAGCATGTCCACTAGGTCTTTCCAGTTATCAAGAGCACTTTTTACTGCCTCTGTTTCTTCAGTAAGCATCTCCGAAAGCACAGCAGGACCTTCTCCATTTCTTTTCCCTGCTTCATATTCAAATGATGTCCCTTTTAGGGCTGCCAAGACAGCATCATTTTTAGTGTCTTCCAATGTCGATTCTAAAATGGCCTTGGCCTCCTCCGACTTTATAGGCAGACCCAATGCCAACTGATCTGAAAGGGCTTTTTCCTCTGCTGCGGCTATTATCGCTTCAATATTCCCCGATTCAGCAGCTTGTGCCAGTTTATCCCCTGCACTTTGCGCCACAGCTTCAAGGGGGCTTGCAGGTTCTCCACCGCTGGCCTCGGCCTCAAGGGCACGAATACGTTCTGCTATTTTACCATGTGCAGTCCAGATTTGATCTGACAAGGTCCCATAATCTAGTGTGCCCGCTCGCTCACCAGCATCTGTCAACTTCTTGAGTTCTTCATTCAGGTAGGCCAGTTCCCGATTTATTGTCTCTGCTTTTAATGCATCATCCACAGCATGCACAGCAGACACGTCCACATTTTTATTTTGCCTTAGGGACGCAGCGCTGGCTTCAATAGCATCCACCTTGGCATCCAGACCTTGAAGGGGACCAGAGTTTAGCGGACCAAGGACAGTGTCCAGTATGGCCTTCTTATTACGTGCGGTTGTGTAACCGTCATCTTCATCATCAAGGTTTTTCAGTATTTCAATCTGTTTGTCTCTCTCTGTATCAAGCGGTGCCATACCATCCATAACAATAGGATCAACAAAAGGGTTTAACTGACTAAAAGTCTTTCTATTCCCACTTCCCAGTTCATAGACAGCCCCATCATTTTTAATCCAGTGGGTTAAGCGCAGGCTGTTAATTTCCGCATTTTTAACAACGGTTTCAGAAGTGTCGAGAATATCCCCCACACCACTTCCATTTGTAATGTTAACCCAAAGCCCGCCACTGGTTAGTTCTGATCTGTAATACATTTGATCCTGACCCGAGTCTTCCACTGTTTTTATTGCTGTTTCAACATTTGTTGGGCTCACAGCGGCAAAATCTATAATGTAGGTGCCTATTATTAATGACTTAAGAGGAATATCACCAGCTGCCGGTCGAGCTAAGGCGCCGTAAGTCCCCCAGCCAAGCATTGATGTGAAAACCAGCATTATGATAAATGTTCGAATGAATTTTTTTCCATAAATTTTTCTTGTCATGATGCATCACCTGTTTCAGCCTTTTCTATAATAAGTTGACCACTTGATGGATTCTCACCTTTTTCAAGCCGCCCCGTAAACACTGGTTCATCACCCTTGTAAAACTTTAAAGAGTAGCTCTCGGTGTCTTTAATCACAAAAGTCAATCCAATCAGACCATCTTCAAATTTTGTAATCGGCCATGTGTCACTGGCTGTCTTTGTCTTGTTGTCTGTCTCCTTTATGACCAACTTAAAGCCATCTGCACCAAAATCTTTGGCTGGGATTATATACAGACTGCTAAAGCCTGTCTTGTCATTCTCAACGATCTTATATGTGCCAAAACTCTGCCCGCTTAGGGCATTTATATCAGCTGACTGATCGACAGCTTCAAGCTCTAAAGTGCCAGAGTAATCAGTGCCATCTAATAGAGCCTTGTAAATCAAGGCTTTGTCTTTGTACAGCTTGACCCTCAAAATAGACGAATCGGAAAATAATATTGGCATATGTTCCAGTCTTTTTTTGATTTCCGTTTTGCCTCCGATTTTACGCCCATCTTCCATTTCCAGTTGAAAATGTGTGGCTTCAATAGATGATGGTAGAAACACACCAAAGCTAAACCTGTATTCCGTATAAGGGACTTCAATCACCCATGTCGGTTTGTCCACTTTTTTCTCAAGGGCTGCCGTTCCAAGATCGGCAGATGCAGGAATCGACTGTCCTGAATCATATACTCCAGAGTCAAAATCTATGGCTGTCAGCTTGCCATCAAGGCCACCAACTGTATAGAAATCCAAGGTGTGAATAAACTTATTGTAGTTGACTAAATTGGATAAAGCCGTTGCTTCTGCTGATATAAGGGCATTCTTTGCTGATTCAAGTTCAGAAAAACTTAAAGTGCCCAACTTGTTCTTTTCGAATGCAGATGCATAATTCTCCGTCTCTTGCTCTATGGTTTCAATAGAATCCTTATAAGCCGCTTCCAGCTCTCTAACTGCATCATAAGCGCCTTTAACCTTTTCTTTAAGCTCGGCCCTTGCTGCAGATTCTGTGACCCTTACCTTGTCTCGATCGAGCACTGCTACAAAAAGAGCATACTTCTGATCTTCAAAATACCTTAGAGCAGTATACTCCCCCTGAAACCATCTAAAGGGAATACTAATGGTAAAAAAGAGCAGGTTGATTTTGAAAACGCGGGTCCAGGGTCTGTCAATGTCGTCAAGCATAGCGTTATATGCCGCTAAGAATTTTGCTTTGTTGGCCTTAGATTTTCGAATTTCAGGCATAATTCTATTGACCTTAGACCCATACCGTCCCCTATATATATCAACAAGTTCATCAACCTTTTTCTCAGCCAGCTTCCTTTGCTGGACAATAGAATAAAAGTCGAAATCCCTAGCTGTTGCTGTCCTTACTAGGGGTGTAATGTCATTTCGGTTTAAGTCTGCCATATATAGGTCCATATTGAACTGTGATACGCTCAGCATATCGACGCCGCATTTTCCCGTTAATTTTTCTTTTAAAGAATAGAAGGTTTTTGACTCTTTGGCCAAGAGTTTTTTTAAGGTTTTCGTTGATTCTTTGGCCCCATCCACATCTTCTTGTGTTGCCATACCCTTTTTCAAATCATTTTTTAGTCGTTCCTGGGTCTTTTCTTCTAAAGCCACTTGTTCTTCTAGGCGCTCTATAGTTCTTTGCTGCAGAAGCAAATCAAGATAAACCTGTTGAATTTCAAACTTAATTTTTTGTTGATTAAATGCCAGTTTATGGTTGAGTATATCAATTTCATGATCTATTTTTGGAATTTTCATAATCAGTTCAATTTCTTTTGGCATGGCGTGTTTCTCAGGAAAGGATATGTTAAAGAGCAGGGAGAATCGAACTGTTGATTCTTTTTTTCGAATGTCTCGAAGACCTTCGACAGCCTGCTGTCTTTCCATATTTTTTTTAAGCAAGTCCAGTTTGATTTCTTCAAGGGCATCACTGTTGAGAATAGCCAGCTGTATGGCCTTGTCTAGGCTTATTCTTGTTCCAGCAAAAACAGGCTCTCCAGTGAAGGGAAATATCATCACTTGTAGAGCCAGTGCCACTATTAATATGAGACTTATATATGTACGACAAGCTAAGGTTTTATGATTCATCTGCAATCACCCCGATCTCGTACAAGAGTATTTCTCCTGTTGTCATATTTCTTGTAATTGTAATCAGCAAACCCTCGTATTCATAGGTTTCAAGTGAATAGCTTGAGTCTCCGTCCTTATCGAGAAGTGGGCTGTTCTTTGCCATAATCCAGTCATATTCAGTGAATGGATTCACCCAGTCTGTGGTGAGTTTTGGACCTTGTACCTGAACCTCTGCCTCTTCATCAAGGCTTCCACTATTTATATCCAGATAATTTTGAGCCCCATAAAACACAAAACCATCAATAACAGGGCCTTCATCAGTGACTCTAGATCTTACAGAAAAATTAAAGGGTTCAAAATCTATCACATAATTTGTGCCATCATCTTTTTGTGGAACCGTCTGAGGCGTCACATTAAACAGACTTCCCAGTTCTGATAACGATGATCCAATGAGTGGAACGATGTCAAATTCTCCCCTGTGGAAATTTCCATCATAAAGGGTATTGCCAAGTACGCCGTAGAGAGTCCCTTGACCTTCAAATAAACCGGTTCTAAAACCACCTTCGTAGTAAACACGCCCATTAGGCCTAAAGAGTTCACCACTTCCATCATAGGTGCCACCAGTAAAATCACCTTCGTATATAACGCGACCTTCTTGTGTGTAAAGTTTACCAGACCCATCAAAAAGGCCCTTGTCAAATGTGCCCTTATAGCGCAGCCTTCCATTGTCATGATACATGAGACCTTGCCCTGATGGCAGACCGCTTTCAAATTGACCATCGTACTGAGTTGTGCCTGAAGCCCTATACATTTCTCCATTGCCAGATCGTTTGCCAAGCTCATAAGACCCCTTATAAACTTCCTGTCCATTTTCATCCAGCTCAATGCCAAACCCATGATACAAACCCGCTTGAAAATCGCCCTTGTACATGAGTGTCCCGTCAGGTCTATAAAGCTTGCCTTCTCCATCATAAGCCCCCTGAATAAAACTTCCATCATAGGCCACAAGTCCATTTTCATAGTAGACTTTCCCTCGGCCTTCAAATTGATTGGCTGAAAAAGCCCCTTCATAGACCAAAATTTCTTCCATATATAATTTGCCCTGACCATCATAGAGGTCTTGCTTAAAATCGCCTTCATAGCGCACTAGACCTTCTTTGTCATAAAGGGTTCCAAAGCCCTCTGCAAAGCCATCTTTCATTTGCCCTCTATACAGGCCTCTTCCAGTGTTTGTGACAAGATGAACCTTGCCGGAAAAGCCCTTGACGCGGTCATCCGTTATGGCGTAGGTTGGCACATATAACTTGCCTGCTGCCCACGGCATGATAAAGTATATAAATCCAATGGGCAAAAGGATTAAGATAAGCAACATGATTACGACAAAGCGCTTTGACAGATATTTGCGTCCTAATTTAATATAGGCCTCTTTAGAATCGGGCTTATACATAACAGATTTTTGAATGCCCTTAACAGCACCCTTAATAAACCTTCCCACTCTGTTTTTCAGGAAAAGTTTCTTGCGTATCTGCCTGTATAAGAGCCTAAATGGTCTTAAAACTGCATTTCTCGATACCTTTATGATGTAGTCGAAAAAATTCTGCATAGGAAGCCTCCAAGCGTTTTACCGCGCTTCTTGGGATAGATCCATAAGAACAAGGTCTTCTATCTCGATGTCGTTTTCTAAAATTTCTTCACATTTCATTAAATACATATGTGCGGCAGAGTCATATCTATTGGTTCTTAAAACACGTATAAATGCCTTTCGCGCTTCATTGATATTATTGGCTTCAAAGGCATGTACCCCCTGCTCGAAGTGATTTTTACTGACTTGCTTTAATTGGCGAATGCTTTGAGGATCAGACTCATAGACGTCATAAATGCCCACGGGATCTTCCTGCCCCTTAAGCTTCACATGACCTAAGAACCGCATTTCAAAGCTGTCTGGATTCATTAAGTTGTTATAGGCCGGTTGAGACAGAACAAGTCCAATATCTGTGGCATCTGCAAAAGCTTCAAGGGTCACTGCATGATTGACTTGGTCTGACATCACTGCCGTGGACATCCTATTTTCTTCTCCCACCACACCAATCAAAATAGAACCTTCATGAACACATATGCCTGAGTTCATATTCGTACCGTTTGATCCATTTTCCTTTCGAATTTGTTCTGTTGCACTAATGGCTGCTATGAGGGCCTTATCCAGTGACTCAAATATGCCCACTTGCCCAGAATCCCTAAAGGCGCCAATTGTGCCTTGACCATCCGTAATGCTTTTACCAAAAATACGGTAAGCTTCATTGATATAACTCAAACTCTCCTCTGGTGACATTTCCGCAGATGTTTTGAAAAAGTCTCTTAGGTTCATGTAGACAATGGCCATACTCTGCTGAATTTGGTCACCCAACTCCACTTGAAGGATGTTTTCTTTCCCAAGCAAGTCGAAGAATTTTTGAGGAACAAATTTGAAATACTTCTCATTTAACTTTTGCATGTTGTCTATATACTCTGCAATGGAGACAGACATTTGATTAAAGAGTTTTGTCAGCACCCCTATTTCATCGTTGGAAGTGACATGAATCACTGTTCCCCATTCCCCTTGAGCAACTCTTGAAACTGAATCTGTCAAGGTTTGAAGTGGTTTTAACAGTTTCATGATAAAGAGTATTAACACAACCAATATAACAAGAACAGATCCCAGATTGACCATGAGGAGTCTTCTGTTTTGTTCTCTTAAATATTGAGCATAGGTTTCCTTGCCTGTGCCAATTTCTAAAATGCCGACAATTTCTCCATCTGCATCCAGGATAGGAGCAAGAGCCACAAGCCAATCGCCCTGTATAGTTGACTGCTCACCCACAACAACATGATTTTTATCGAGGACTTCCTCATATAGGGCATAAACTTCATCATTGTAGATATATTCTGCGGGAGACATAGTCTTAATATCACTTACTGCGACATAAAGCCTGTCGCCAATTTTTCTATAGAGCAGTCCGTAGACCCATCTCTCATAGGCTGATGTTCTCAAGGTGTTAAAGTGAGAAAGATCAATAATGGTTTCTTCCTCAAGTGCAACGTATTCAGAACTGCCGTAATCCATGGGGGAGTCAATGGTCTTTAATAGATCCACATCAATTTGATTGGCCTGAAGACTGGCCAAGTGATGGAGTTCAGCAAACAAATCATCTTCAGCCATTTGCCCAAACATCTCATCCGATTGTCTCCAAAGGACAAAACTCATAATCAGCATGAGGGGTATAAAGACGACTGAAAACTTGTACAAAACTGGCTTTCTCTTGGCTGTTATTCGTTTATAGCTTTCGATAAAAATAACCAAAACCAAACCTAGTGCAAATCCGTATAAAGACCGCTTGAGGGCTAGGGTCCGCACTTCGTCCCATCCCTTTATAAACTGGTTGATATAAATATTGTTTCCCTTCAAATTCACAAGAACTTGGACGCCTGTGTTCACATCATTCTGTGTGTAAACCGCAATGTCTCCACTTTCATTCATGGACATGCCACTGACACCTGCATCTCCCCTAATATCCTTCTTAATGTCATAATATAAAGGATTAAATCGAATAATAAGGGTTTCAGGATCCATTTGTATGATTTGATCCCGAATGGCATCATAATAATAAACGCCGACCTCTTCGTTGTATTTCAACTTGTCTGGTAAAGCTATAGAGCTGATAGGGAATATTTTTGTTGGTGTGTCGTCTCCTTCTGTTATAAAAACTTCTCCAGTCATGGTCCTAAACAAATACTTTCTCGATTCTATCATGACCAGTTCATCAATATTTCTTTCATCTTGAAGTATGATTTCATAGATTTCAGTGCTGTTGTTTGCAACAGGATCATAGGCATAAACAAGCGCGCTTTCATGGGCATCATTGGATGCTTTATAGACATATAAAGTACCCTCCAGTTCATTCATGGAGAGCACTTTTTCATATTCGACTGACTGACCTTCTTTTATGTAATCAAACGCCATAACAACAGAATACTGGCTGAAATCAGAAGACAAATAGTCTACGGATTCTTTGGTTAAGTAGTAGTTGGAAGCATTGTACTCAGCAGAGTGCACATAAACGCCACCATCTGTTGAAATCTCAAGTCTTGAATGGGCTTGGAAGCGTCCACCCGCGTCTTCAGGAAACAAGTACTCAAGTAGAATTTTCCCATTTTGGTCCACCTTCATGACACGCCATTCGATAGGCATGTTAATGAGTCCCAACAAGGGCTCTGGGGTGGTTCGTTCCAGTATAAAAACATCGCCATCTTCATCGAGGGCAATGTCCATAATTTCCGAAACTTCCACTTCCGTGTCGTTTAGGGCTGATACACCGAAAAAAACCAGTGCTAAAACTATTGGTATTATAATTTTCCACTTCATACAATCACCTGTCTTTTCTATGTTGTGCGCTTCATTCATTTTATAGGCACTTGAGGGCCTTCCTAAAATAAATATTTCTAAAGATTCCCTTAAAACGGCTTATAATCAAGCTTTCGGTGATATGAATCTAAGGAGAAAATGACTCGATTATATGAAACTTAGGAGGTCAATAAAGTGGGACAGACTATGGCATTTGATCAATTGACAATTGAAGAATATGTTCACCATACCAAAGCTCTGTCTGCTGGTCTTTGCCGAAATGGACCTGACCCGGCGGCATATGTGACCCTCGTTCGGGACCATAAGAAAATTCCTTTCATCATGCAAAGTCTTGAAAAGCATAGCCAAGGCACCCTAAAGTCTCTTAAACTTCAACTGGCCCTCGTGGAAAATGGCTTAACCATTTACGCACCAGCTCATTTTGGCACCCCCCTTTCCATTTATAGCGAGAGTATTCAACCTTATGGTACATTTGACTTGATTGAACGTATCATAGCTGGTCTTTGCCAGTTTGAAGCTTTGGATTATGCCCTGTTCATGCAACTTTTGCTCCCAGACAAGTACATAGTGGATTCCAATGATATGCCAAGGCTTCTATTTTATATTCATGACATCCAAGGTTTTGCACAAGATACAAGCACAAACAATGAAGCCATACTATATGAAATGATGTACAACCTAATCACATCGTGCTTTGCGTCAGATTATGTTCCAAAGCAGTTGCAGACCTTTGCTAACAAGGTCAAATCTGGTCACTACGCCACATGCCTAGAAACCCTTGAAGGCCTGCGAGATGCCCGTAAAGCATATTATAATTCTGATTTAGAACGAAAAGGTGAGAAGTTTGTTAGAGCCATATGGTCATTTGTACAGGGCCATGCCCTTCTTATTTCCCTCCTTCTTCTTGTTGGTGTTTATGGACTCTACTGGTTCTTTTACACAAAACCTTCAATTTCAGACACGGTTTATAAAACACGTATTGGTGATGTCTTATTTGTTTCTGAAGCTGAACAATCAAATAGTGATACAGACTCTGAAACATATGTCCTCATATTTCCAAATGAGCCGAGCCCTCAAGAGGACACACAACAAGACTCTGGTGACGATACCAGCGCTGACACACCAGAGGTTGATTTAGGTGATACAGAAAACATCATTATCCAGCCTGGCGACAATCTTTTTAGAATTTCACTTCGGTATTATGGAGACGGAAATTACTACACTCGTCTGGCCAAATACAATAACATTCCAAATCCAGACCTCATTCCTATTGGTATGAGTTTAGAAATACCACCACTGGAACGCCTGCTGAATGAGACCCAGTAAATAGACTTAAAATAAAACCTGCCAAGGCACATTAGGACTTGTCCTTATTGCCTGGCAGGTTTTTTTGAGCCATTTGAAAAATGTTATTTACAACTGTCACAATTTAATACTGATCTGTGCTTTTCCAATATTGATTTTTCCTATAAATTACTGATCTTTCTTTATATATAGACTTATTAATAGACTTTATATATTGAGTTCCTATATATATATATATCTAATTAAAGAACCTTTTACACTGTTCAAGACTACTATTCAAGACTACTATTCAAGACTCTTCTTCTTGCTAGAACCTGAGAATACGACAAAGACCACCATGAGAGCCAGAACCCCCACTGCAATAAGGCCAATGCCCTTTTGAGCACCAAGACCCAGCATAATGGCAATAACAACAGGTCCAATCATACGACCGATATTGCCAACGAACTCAAAATGTCCAGATGCTGACGACTCACCCATGGCCTGTGCAGCCTCAAGTTCAAGAAAATAGCTGTTGTAAGCTGCTTCTCCAAAACCATCTGACATTCCCAGTACAACAACAGCAAGGAGAGCCCCAACTAGGTTTCCCGTTATCGCAAAGGTTAATAAAGAAAGTCCTGTCAACAAGCTTGCTAGGGCTGCCGCAGATTTTATGCCCAGTTTTCTTTCCCCAATTTGTGCAAATGCTGGCCCTAAGTAGACAATGATGAGCCCATATAGAGTAAAGGCCAGACCAATAACAGAAGTGGATAGACCCTGTTCTTCAGCATAAACCGGGAAAAAGTACTCGAGATACATGCCTGCAATATAAGCCGGTATGAGAACCGCTATAAAAAACAAGAGGACCTTTGGATTCATGTAAAAACGCAAGACGGATATGGAGGATTTTTCTTGGTCATGGTCTGCTTGCATGTTTTCAGGAAGCCTCATCTGCGTCACAACAAATATAAAACTGATGCCTGCAAATACGGCCATCACGTAAAACACCGGGAGCATGCCGATTTTATCAGCCAAGTTGGCACCCATAACAACACCAACATTCATGCCTGCCACAGCACCAGCTGTGAGTTGCGCAAAGCCTTCATTTCTAACTGCTGTAGAGGAACCAATATTAACATAGCCCCGTAGTGCCATAAACATAAAACCCGTTCCCACGCCTGAAAGTGTCCGCATACCCACAAAGTAGAGTATGTCACTTGATAGGGCAGTGAGAACCGCTGCAATAGCCACAACTACCGCACCGATAACAAACGTCTTTTTCCACCCATTGGCCTGGGCAAAGTAGCCAGCAAAGAGCATGGTCACCCCGCTTGCTAGAACTTCGGCTGAAATTGGCAGACCAATAACCAGGCTCTGATCCAGACCCCAAAGAGGTCGTGCCAGGTCTTTGGCAAGAAGTGGTATAAAGGCCAAGGCCATATAAACCGTTATAAATATCAGGAATGACAAGGGACGAACCATTGGCATATCCGTATCATTCAAATACTTTCCATGAGGTGCCATCTTTTCCCTTTCCTTACGATCAGTAATGAGTTGGTTTAAGAAGGCAAACTCAACGGACATAAGCACAATGACAATAACTAGGGTCAGTAGGTCAATTAGAAGATTTCTAATAACTTCAGCCGTTTTCTCTTGGAAAATGTATAAATTGGTGCCGACTTCAAATACAGCCACAATGTTTCCCTGTGAATCGTACACAGGTGCCATGGAAAAGAGCCATTCTCCATCGTTATCAATTTCAGTGTCGCTGGAAATGCCTCCCTCATTGGCAATTTTAAAGAAGTCATAATCAGGATCACTGGTGTAGGCATCAAATGGATAATATGGTGTCATAGCCCCATCATTGTACATAAGACCAAAGACACGTTCGTCTTCTATTCTGTAAAGTGCAGTGTATAGGTTTTCATTCCATAAATCTGAGTTGTAATTTAAAACTTCATTAAGCTGTTCGAAAACCAAATTGTAGTCATCACCCAAGTAGTCTTTCGGAGACTCAATGCGACCGACGGCATCACCGTCTATGACCTTAGACAAATTCTGTGAACTCAGTTTAAGGTTTCGACTCACTTCATCTGAATACAAGCTATAAAAGTTATCAATAGACATGTTGCCCACCAAATAGGCTGTTATTGATATAATGACAACTATGGCAGCCACTTTAGGGAGGATTGCAGGAAGTTTTCTGTCCATTATATTGACATAGGTATCTACAAGAGCCATGGCAATGGTACTGAACAAGACCACAATAGCGATCCAGTTTACCCAGGCACTCAGTCCCACCTTCCCACTTGGAATATATTCCGAGTGACTCGTATATTGATATGCACCTTGACTTGGTATGATTTCTATAGCATCAAAAAAGTTGGAAACACCCATGTGACCGTCAGGTGAAAGTGATATGTTGTAATAGGTTTCTTGACGGTCGTCAATCCCGCTTTCTAATAAAAGCTCATGGGTCATAACCACTTCTACATGACCATCCTCCATTAACTTTCGAACACTGCCATCTCCAAGGTTTGTAAAGTAAATGATTCCTTCACTGTACTCAAGGGACCATGGCAAGACATATTTCTCATCAAGGTTCATGTCTGAACCATCAAAAATGATTTTGGTTTCCCCCTCAGGAGAGACCTCCATGATATAGCCATCGCGGGTGGTCACGGCATAGTTTTCGTTTTTATAGTATGTGATGTCCTGAACCAGAAAACTTGAGTTTTCAAGCCATGTCTCACTTATTAGATCCGCCCTGCCATCTTGAGGATCCTTGTAGTAAATTATGGTATCGTCTATGATTTCAAAGAATGACAGACCTTCTTCAGCCCATGTCAGACCCATTAATGTTGGCACAAGAATGTCTTCTCTGTCATGGTTGAGCATATATGGCGTGTCTATATACTTGCCCTGTCTGTCATATTTTAAAATTGACTCGTATTCAATATAAGATCCAGTTGCGTCCCACCTGTGACTCATAACATATATGTGATCTTTGACAGGTAAAACCTCAGTTGCAAAATAGAAATTCTGCACCCCTCTTTTACCGCCATGAAGTATAAACTCCACATGACCATCCTTGGCTCCAAGAATACGCTTGTTGGAGTCATCAATAATATATTGACCCCTTGTATCTGTAGCATGGTAAGAAGGATACAGTGGTTCAATATTCTCTGACGGATTGGTCCTAAAATATGAGAACATTTGTATTAAAAAAGATGATGCTGCAACGATTAAAAGTGCATAAAGACCAAATCGAATTGATTTTTTCACACGGATTCCTCCTTTTTCACCTGCTCCTTGGTCTCTCTTTAACAGGTCTATTGTACGCATGAATTATTCTGACAACTTTCTCTTCGATACGCTGTGGTCTGAAAAATAGGCCACACCCTTTTCGACGAATCGACAGGGTCTATAAAGCAGTTTAGACTTTCTAAGTCCAGGAATCCCCAAGTCTTCTTCCCGGTTGGTGAAGGCATAATCCTTACCATACATATGGGCAAACTCTTTTATAAGTGCCACATAGGCCCCTTTGTAGTCTCTAATGGCTTTTTCTATTAAAACCAAAAACATATTATCTGTTAGGGCCTCGCCAATCGAAAAAGCGATTGGTTTGTCCTTTGACTTTATGACGCAACCTATACAGTCCAGTTCACTCAAATACTTAAGGACTTTTTTTATGCCTTCTTTTTCGGCATTCAAAATATCACTTTCAGTCATGTTGCCATACCAATCATCCAACATTTCCAAAATAGCCTTGGCATCAATCTCACTTAGTCTATGAACGCTTGTGTCATGGTTTCTTTGAAAACTCTTGTACATGTCCAACTTGCGTCTCAGTTTTTTGTGTTGAGTTTGGACAAATCATGACTTGGATAGACATACTCATATTGGTCTCTGAGAAGCTTGAACTTCATTTTATAATCAACCTGCTTTTTTAGCTGGATGTACTGAAGTCGTGTTATGCTTCTTATTGTCATAATTTCACCATGTTCTTCAAAATCATCTTTCACCTTTTCAATGACACGTCCTAAATCCCCCCTGCCAACGGGCATGTGAATATAGGGCACAGTCTCATGGGGCGCTTGTAGATGCACAACAAGAAAACCATCTATTACTGCGTATTTAATGTCATAAGCCTCTGCCCATAGAAGCAGTTGCGTAAAACTGTAATCTGATACTTCTGACTCATAGGTCTTATAATACAAGTCAAAAATAGCCTTGTCCCCAATGTCCACGACCTTCCAATCAATCATTAAAGTCCCTCCCACCCTTATACTAACTATACCCAACACCTTCAAATTGACGATTTTCAACACGAAAAATTTATATAGCTTTAGATTCAGTATTTTTTTTACATAAAATATCCATTGAAAGACTAAAATTTGGGTATATTTCACCAAGAGGGGAAAGGGGATTTTCTATGGCACTTGATCATTTAAACATATATAGGCATCCAAATAAAACTTGTGAAACCGTCGAGGTGTATTTAAATGCATCAAATCACCTTGCGCCACTTAGCAACCTGCAAAATGCCAGAATGATGCTGGCTTATGCAAGAGCAGCTTTATTACTGGATTACATACCTGTATCATCGGAACAAATCGTGTCTTATTATCTTGTCTTAATGAAGGAGGGATCTCCAACAGACAAGTTCGAAATACGTCTTTATATATCTGATTTATTTGAATATATCATGGATCACAAGACATCTTTTGTATGGCTGGAAGCCTTAGAAAGCGACAAAGTTCTGGGACTAACGCCCGATCAAGCCGCTAGAATTTATTTAAGACATTGCCAGCATTTTATGAAAAACCAGCAAATTCATCTGGCTTATGACATGGCAAAAAATGCCCATAAGCTTTCGCTTCTTACAGACTCTGTTGAGCTTATTGTTATATCACTTATGCAGCTGTCTTCTGTTTCAAAACTAAACGGCGACTACATACTTTCCAGACAATACCTATCAAAAGCCTGTCGACTTTCAGATAAAAACGGTATCGCTTGGCTTCACGGTCGGTGCTTATTGGAACTGGGCGAAGTCGACAGTTTTCTTGGCGCTGGCAAGTATGCCCTTAATCTTTATGAAAAAGCTCGACGCTTATTCAGCGCCCTTCAATATGCCGGTGGGTATGCACGCACATCCATGAACTTAATTCGTGAAGTTTGCGCCCATAGTCCTGAACATTTTCAAAGTTTATTAGATGATGTTATGAAGCAATTAAATGACATGCAGGGCTCTGATCCTTTTCTGCTTTGGATAAACGTCCAGGTCCTTAGCCTTTACAGCCTACATTTAAGTCAGCAAACCAGAGAATCTATGCAAAAAACTCAAGGCATACTTAGGCAACGCATTCAAGAGCAAGGGCTTCATCACAAGAAAATGTCTAAATTACTAATAGATGACCTCGCAACAGCCAATTACGAGCTTGAAGTCTTTAAACAAGCGGAATCAAGTACTAGACTTTCAGTGGGGGCTATTGATTTTTACAGGTCTCTCATGAATAAAAAAATTGACACCGCCTCCCATGAAATAAGAAACGCTGTCTCCATTTTGAAAATGAGTGTTGAAGCTGTTAAGGATGGGCATATTGACATTAATAAAGGCATGCTTGACACCATGCTTAAAAAAATTGAGTCCATCGGTTGTATTGTGGATGAACTTGATCTTGACGAAGAGGATGGCAATTCTCCAACGGATCTTATGAAGCCCGTTCAAACAAATGTTGATCATATCGCTAGCTACTGTGAAATGGCATATGCATACACAGATAACAGGGTCCATATTCACAGAAACAAATCCGTGGATGAAGTTTTTTTAGTTGCCACTTTGCTGCCAGTTACCCAGGTTATAGATAATTTGGTTTCAAATGCTTTAAAGTATTCACCAAGTCACTCAAAGGTGCATATTTCCTACAGAAGTTCCAATAATTTTATTGTATTTAGTGTCCTTGATCAAGGGTGTGGAATTTCTGCTCAAGATCAGATTCACATCTTTGAACCCTATTTCCGTGTAAGCGGTCGTAAGGAAGAAGGCAAGGGGCTGGGTCTTCATTTTTGCAGGGAAACTATAGAGACCTTAGGTGGACAAATATGGGTTGACAGTCACTTGGGCCGCGGGTCGCAGTTTTCATTTAGCTTACCAGTCAAAGTTGAAGCTTAATGACGTTCTCATTTCTTAAGATGTTTCATTTTGGAATCTACATAATGTATATTTTCATTATAAAAACGACCACATAAAAACGACCGCCAAAAGGCGGTCGTTCACTATTTTCAAGCAATATATTTTATAATAATCTAATTTTGACTTGAATTTTCACACAGGTGCTCGTTGAACTTATACCCGTGGTTTCTTTTTGTCATTATAAAGGCTTTGTTGGGCTCTATTTTATGTAGTTTCTTCCTCAAATTGCTGATGTGCACCAGCACACCCCTTGTGTCACCCATAGAATTTTCAAACCATAACTTCTCGTAAATGGCATCGGACGTAAAATACATGCCCGGCTGTTCAGCCAGTATTGATAAAATTTGAAACTCCGTTTGAGTCAGAGGGACTTTTACCCGGCCTATATGGACAGACTGATTTTCATGATCAATGGTAATGTGATTGTATTTTATTACGGCACTTGATGAAGTGTGCTTTTTTTCTTCATGGCGCCTCAAATGAACCCGCACCTTCTCTGTTAGAAGTTGTGGATGGAAAGGCTTTAGTATATAGTCTTCCGCCCCTGAACGAAGGCCATTAATTTGATCTTGAACCCGCTTTTTCGATGTCAGAAAAATAACTGGCACGTCACTAATCTCCTTGATTTTATGTATGACATCAAAGCCTGAAATATCAGGCAAGCCCACATCAAGAAGCACTAGGTCAGGCTTATGGGTTGTGATATAACGAATGGCAGAATTGCCATCTGAAACATGGTCTAACTCCAAATTTTCTTTGTCAAAATAGAGTTTTGTAAGATCGTAAATTTCCTGTTCGTCCTCTATCATGAGAATTTTACTTGTGCTTGTCATACGCGCCTCCCGTTGTTAAACAATCACCAGCACATACAGTTTAATCGCCTACTTTTCCCCGCCGCTGTTTCCGTTTTCTTTATTCATGTTAAAGTTAACAGGACGTGATGGAATAATTGTCGAGATAGCATGTTTGTATATCATTTGTTGCTTGCCGTCACTATCCATAACAATTGTGTAGCTATCAAACCCTTTTACATATCCCTTGATCTGGTAACCACTCACAAGGAAAATAGTAATTGGTGTGTGATCCTTTCGACAGTGATTCAAAAAAATGTCTTGCAGGTTAAGTGCTGATTTCATATAACCCCTCCTATGCTTTCTTCTCTTTTATATAGTTATCTATATGATCCAGAAGTTGCTCTAAACCACCAAGCTTATCAATATCAAACCATTGAAGGTTGTCGTATCGTCTTAACCAAGTGAGTTGTCTTTTTGCATATCTTCTAGAACTTTGCTTAATGATGCTTACCATGGTGTCGTAGTCATATCTGTTATCGAGATAGGCCAGCACTTCCTTATAGCCTATACCCTTCATAGATTGGTGACAATCGGTTAATCCCATATTTTTTAAATTTTTCACTTCTTCAAGAAGACCCATCTCAAGCATTATATCCACTCGTTTATTTATGCGTGCATATAGCTTCTTACGATTGCCTGTTAAAGCGACAAAAATAAAGTTATATTTGTCATTTGGAACTGGGTCAGTGGCAAAGTCTTTTGAAGTCCCCCCCGTAACCTTACATATTTCAAGGGCCCGGATCACGCGCTTCATATTGTTGTGGTGGATTCTCTGAGCCGCTTCGGGATCAAGGTCTTTGAGCAGGCTGTGTACATACTCTGAACCCTTTTCCATGGCCTGTCGGCGCATTTCTTCTCTGAACTCTGGATCACCAACAGTTTCGGAAAAATCCATTTTGAAAAGGAGGGCATTGAGGTAAAGTCCCGTTCCTCCAACGACTATTGGTAGTTTTCCTCTACTGAGTATATCGTCAATCTTCTCAAAAGCGTCCTTTTGAAAATCGGAAACACTATATGCTTCTTTTGGGTCAAGAAAATCAATTAAATGATGGGGCACATCCCCCATCTCTTGCGCTGTCGGTTTGGCACTGCCAATATCCATGTGCTTATAGATTTGCATGGAATCTGCCGATACCACTTCCCCACCAAATCGCTTTGCCATTTCAATAGATGTGGCTGTCTTACCCACTGCAGTTGGTCCACCTATTATAAGTACTGTTTTGTTATCCATAACTATGTCCTTTTAAACTTCTTCTCAATTTCAGATTTTGTAATCGATATAATTATTGGTCTCCCATGAGGGCACGTGTATGGATCACTTAACTCTGACAATTGTTTTGTGAGTGTTTCCACTTCCATATCTGCCATATGATCATGGGCCTTGATTGCCGTTTTGCAGGATTCCTGCATTATTTTTTCAAGTTTTTCACTGGTCGCTTCAAGACCAGTTGTGTCACTGGAGGCCAACCTGTCAGTCGCCTTCCTAAATAGGGCATGCGCACCATCTCGACCGAGAAGGGCTGGTATTTCACGTATAACTATGGTATTGCCACCAAAGTCATCTATAGCAAGACCTAGGGATTCATAAGCCTTCATATTTGACATGACCGATCCATGTTCACTATAGGACATTTCAATTAATATCGGATCCAGTAAAATCTGTCTATCTAGGGCTGACCGTCTATACTGGTCAAGCAAGCTTTCATAAAGTATTTTTTCATGGGCTGCATGTTGGTCAATCAAGTACATTCGCCCACTTTTTTCAAATATTAGATAGGTCATAAAGATTTGCCCAATATAGCGTAGGTCCTCATAAATTTCTGCCTTATGGCCTACAAGGTCACGGGTAACGGCAATATCTTCAAGGTTTGTTTCTGCCCTTTTGTCTTCACGAATAAAGGGGTCTTTAACTGTGAGGGCATTTTCTGAAAGTGCTGATAGATCAGGGGCTATATCTTTATAACTGAATCCTGAATTCTCAGCAATCGAAGGACTTGGTGCCCTTAAACCTGAATTTGCAGGCGTATACGTCACTGATTTATTATAGTGTCCGTCCTGTTTTCTTTCTTTTACCGTCTCATCTTCCTTATTCAATGTGGTCTCGCCATGAACATGAGTCTCTTGAGGGTTGTCTTTCTTAGGCGCATAGGCTTGTCCACCGCTTGTGCTATTTGACCCTTGGTCAAGAGAACCTTTCTCCAGCGCTTGATCATGGACCGATTCACTTTCAGATTTCACACCACTATTCATTTGCGTTTGTGCTTGAACCTGTTTTTCATGCCCTGATTCAGACTTGACCTTAGATTCATACACCGGATGTCGCCTGATGTCTTCAACTTTTTTCTCAATAAGACCATTGTCTGTTTTTTTTGGCGTATTGTACAAGACAGGCACATCATCTTTGTTGGTTTTATCAGATGCTTTCCCTTCATCCATGACAACTTTTTTAAAAAGCTTGTCATCACTTAATGAAACCACAGGTGTCTGATTATATGATAGTAGGGTTTCACGTACTGCGGTGTACATGATTTGCTTGACTATGCCTTCTTGATGAAATTTGATCTCTGTCTTGGCTGGGTGAATATTCACATCTACCTTGGTGTGATCAATATCCACCATTATAAAACACGCTGGAAAACGACCGGGTGTCAACATGGTTCTATAGGCCATTGAAAGACCATCCATAAGAAGAGATGATTTAACGTATCGTCCATTTACAAAGAAGTTTTGCATACTCCTATTGCCTCTTGTATACTGGAGATTGGTCATAAAGCCCTTTATGGTCAGTCCGTTTTCAGTTTTATCTATAGGAATCAGATTCCGTGTCATTTCCTTATCGTAAACAGCATATATGGCTTTGAAGAGATCCCCTTTTCCCGGTGTTGTAAACATATTTTTGTCATTAACAATATAGCGAAAACCGATTTCACTATGGGATAGGGCCAATTTATTGACAATGTCACTGATAGCAGTGACCTCTGCATTGTCTGATTTTAGAAATTTTAAGCGGGCTGGGGTATTAAAGAACAAGTCTTTGACAACCATAGTCGTTCCTACTGGACAACCTGTTTCCTCATTTGAAAGTTTTCGTCCCCCGGACATAGACAGTTTAATCCCCGTCTCTTTCGTGGCCTGTCTGGTTATAACATCCATATTTGAAACCGCACTGATACTGGCAAGGGCCTCCCCCTAAAGCCTAGAGTGGCAACCTTGTAAATATCATCGACCGTTTCAATTTTACTTGTGGCGTGGCGCTCAAAGGCTAGATCAACATCTTCAGCGTCAATCCCCCCACCATTATCCGTAACACGTATTAAGGCCTTCCCAGCCTTTTTAATTTCAATGGTGATCTTGCTTGCACCAGCATCAATAGCGTTTTCAACGAGCTCCTTCACAACCGCTGCTGGTCTTTCAACAACTTCCCCCGCTGCAATTTTATTGGAAATATTGGGTTGTAACTTGTGAATTCTTCTCATCATCTATCACCTACAGTTTTTTCGCTTTTTGAACCAGTTCATAAACAAGATTCATAGCATCCATTGGGGTCATTCCCATAACATCTGTATTTTTGAGGGCTTCAATCACTTCATTGCCTTCAGAGCATTTTTCAGGAAATAGAGACAATTGGATCTCTTCCTCATGAACCTCTTGATGACTCTCATCGTTTGCTCTGTCTTTAGGCACCTTAGCTTTACTATGTTCTAAACTTCCCTTTTCATAAACCACTCTGTCACTGGAGCCTAAATCATGGTCTGAGGTCAAATTGGAAACATTCCTATTTATATCGCTCTCTTCCAGCTTCTCAAGTATGTTCTTTGCCTTTTCAATTACGGCATATGGAACACCTGCCAGTTTTGCAACTTGAATACCATAACTCTGGTTGGCACCTCCACGGATGATTTTGTGAAGAAAGACGATGTCATCACCAACTTCTTTTACGGAAATACAGAAGTTTTTCACACCATGAAAACGGCCTTCTAACTCCGTTAACTCATGATAGTGTGTCGCAAACATGGTCTTTGCTTCAACGCCACCCTTTTCTGTCAGATAATCCACAACGGCCCATGCAATGGAAAGACCGTCATACGTGGAGGTTCCTCGCCCAATCTCATCTAAAATGATGAGGGACTTTGAAGTGGCATTATGCAGGATGTTGGCCAGTTCTGACATTTCCACCATAAAGGTAGACTGCCCCTGAGACAGGTCATCCGATGCCCCAACGCGAGTGAAAATCCTGTCCACGATGCCTATTTCAGCGAATTCAGCAGGGACATAGCAACCTATTTGTGCCATTAGGGTAATGAGGGCCACCTGGCGCAAATACGTAGACTTACCAGCCATGTTGGGACCAGTAATAATGTAAAACTGATTTTCGTCATGGTCAAGGTGGGAGTTATTGGGCACAAAGAGCTCACTCTCAGCAATTCTTTCAACCACAGGATGACGGCCTTCTCGAATGGCAATCTCTCCCCCATCCGTTACAACAGGTCTTGTATAATTGTTTCTTGAACTCACAAGAGCAAACGATTGAAGGGCGTCAAGAGCTGATATGGCCTTAGCCGTTTTCTGGATGCGCGACACATGATCCAGTATTTTTTCACGAAGCTCTGTAAAAAGTTTATACTCTAAGCCAACTATTTTTTCTTCAGCCCCAAGGACCTTGGTTTCAATCTCTTTAAGTTCTGGTGTTATATAACGCTCTGAGTTGGCAAGCGTCTGCTTTCTCTCATAGTCCTCTGGCACAAGGTGGCTATTGGCGCGCGTAACATCTATATAGTAGCCAAACACCTTGTTAAAGCCAATTTTAAGCGTTTTAATCCCTGTTCTTTCCCGTTCCCTTGTTTCAATGTTCATAATCCAGTTCTTGCCGTTAACCACAGCGTCACGAAGCTCTGCCACTTCTGCGTTGTAGCCCGATTTTATAATACCGCCTTCACGCAAGCTGATTGGAGGTTCTTCCATAACAGCCTGGTCTAAAAGCTCGTATAAGTCACTCAGGGGATCTATTTGGTCAAGAAGCGTTTTTAAGGCGCCTGCAGGCTCGGCTTCAAGAAGATCAATAATACCCGGTAGAACGGATATGGAAGATTTTAAAGCTATCATGTCTCTTGCATTAATATTGTTATAAACGAGTTTTGAGGAAAGTCTTTCAAGGTCATATATCTCCCTTAGTTTTTCCTTGAGTTCGTCTCTAAAGACAATATCCTCCACAAGGGCCTCGACAGCATCTTGTCTTTCTATGATTTTATCCTTGCTTAAAAGGGGTTCTTCGATCCATCTTCGTATGGTTCTTGCCCCCATAGATGTGGCTGTTTTGTCTAGAACCCATAGAAGTGACCCTTTTTTATCCTTGCCACGCATGGTTTCTGTGAGTTCAAGATTTCTTCTTGTAAACTTGTCTAAGACCATAAAGTGCTCTGGTTGATAAACATCCACATGGTCTAAATGGACAAGGGGTACCTTCTGCGTTTCTTCAATATAGCCCATTAAACCGCCCAGAGCTGAAACAATAGCAGGCGATTCCAGTCCAAGACCGTCCGCTGAAAACACACTAAATATGCGCTTAATGGTTTCATGAGCGTTGCTTTCTTTGAATGCGGCATCAGTATAATTGGTAAGCATAAATTGATCATATTTTTCTATAGTTGACATAACTATTTTACGCATACCAATTTCTTGTGGCATTATGATTTCTCGTGGAGCGACTTTAAGAATTTCGTCCGTGATTTTATGGTAGTCCGTCCCTGCTGGAAATTCTGTGGCTTTCAAGTCACCTGTGGTTATATCTGCAAATGCTATTCCAGTGCCCTCGTCCGTGTCATAAACGGACATGATGAAATTATTGGTCTTGTCATCAAGTAAGCCTGGTTCTATAACAGTCCCCGGTGTGATAATGCGGACAACATCTCGTTTAACGATGCCTTTGGCTGTTGCCGGATCTTCAATTTGTTCGCAAACCGCCACTTTGAATCCTTTTTGAATGAGTCGACCCATATAGCCTTCCGCTGAATGATAGGGAATGCCACAAAGGGGGGGCGCGTTCTTCAAGGCCACAATTACGACCCGTCAGGGTGAGTTCAAGTTCCCTAGAAGCCACTATGGCGTCTTCGAAAAACATCTCGTAAAAATCACCCAGTCTATAAAAAAGTATATAATCTTCATATCTATTTTTGATTTCAAAATACTGCTGCATCATAGGCGTCAGTTTGCCTTTGTTCTTTGCCATTTCTGCCTCCTAAATACCTTCTCGAACTATAATTATAACATAATTTTAGGGCACATTTGGGGATTATCTAGGAATTCAAAAATGAAAAAAAGAGTCCATCCTCTGTTGGGATAGACTCTTTTATTTTTACTATTCAACAATCACTCCAACAAGGGAATGACCTCTTGCTTCAGTAATTTTAACTTGTACCAAGGTTCCAACATGTTCTTGTCCCCCTGGGAAGTTCACAGTGTGATGTCCTCTTGTACGTCCCATGAGCACATCTTCATTACGTGCGGAAGGTCCTTCTGCTAATACCTCAACCGTTTGACCAATCATATTGATATTTTTTTCTTTGATGATCTTGTTGATTTCTGTCAGCATAACGTTAAAGCGCTCACTTTTAATTTTATCATCAATTTGATCTTCCATTTCAGCAGCTGGCGTGCCTTTTCTTACAGAATAGATAAACGTGAATGCGGAGTCATAACCAACAGTCTTAATCAGATCCATGGTTTCAGAAAACTCTTCATCTGTCTCCCCTGGGAATCCAACGATCATGTCTGTTGACAGGGTCACACCAGGAATTTTTTCTTTTATCTTATTCACTATGTTCAGGTAGTGTTCTCGTGTGTATTTTCTGTTCATTCGCTTTAAAAGCGCGTTGCTCCCTGCTTGTACTGGCAGATGAACATGTTCGCAGGCATGTTCGCATTCGGCGATGGCATCAATTAAACGATCCGAAATATCTTTTGGATGAGACGTCATGAATCGAATACGTTCAACCCCGTCAACCTTATTCACCATTCGGATTAAATCTGCAAAATCTATGCTGTCTTCAAGCGTTTTGCCATACGAATTCACATTTTGACCCAGCAGGGTGATTTCCTTTACCCCTTTTGAGACGAGTTCTTTAATCTCATCTAAAATAGCCTGGGGCTCTCGGCTTCTTTCACGTCCTCTTGTATAAGGGACAATGCAGTAAGTACAGAAATTGTTACATCCGTACATGACATTAACAAATGCCTTCAAACCGTATTTTCTGTCTGCTTCTAACCCTTCAATGACTTCACCTTCATGGTCCCACACTTCTACAAGTATATTTTTTTGATCAAATGACTCATTTAAAAGGGTCGGGAAATTGTGAAGGTTATGCGTACCAAAAACAACATCCACATGGGCGTATTTCTTTTTGATTTCCTCAACTATATGAGGCTGTTGCATCATACAACCGCAAACTGCAATCACCATATCTGGATTCTTGGCCTTAACGGGTTTCAATTGACCTAGATTTCCAAAAACTTTGAGCTCAGCATTCTCTCGAACACAGCAAGTGTTAAATATAATCAGATCAACGTCCTCTTTAAAGGGTGATATTTCATATCCCATATTTTTTAGCATGGCATGTAATTTTTCTGAATCGTGCTCATTCATTTGACAGCCGTATGTTATAATATGGGCCTTTAACTTACGCCCCAATGACTCGATCATTTCGTCGTTTCTTGATCGTACTTGATTCATGACAGCCTGATTTTTCAAAATCATTTCTGTGGCTGGCTCTTTACGTTCTACTCTACTCACTTTTCTTGCCTCCTGCTTTCAGATTCCTTGCATTATCCCGTACAAGATTTCATTTTACAAATTCGCACAGGTCTATATAAAATTCTTGCTATTATTTTAATCATATACCAGTGTACAGCAAAATTTATTATAACATAAGTGATAGAGTTACGCTATATGCCCTAAATTATAATCCCTACTTTTTTTGTCGGCTTAAAAGGTCTAAAAATTTCATGATATTTGATATGTTTATCCCCGAGGGATTGTATATAATATAACTTTGAAAATATGGCATTTGAGTGCCCTCAATATTTACAAGTTTTACCTTGTCCCTGTATTTGCTTCGCTCAATATCTGATTGAAGAACAAAACCAGCCCGCCCCTGGCCAGCTATATGGTCTACAGGATTTCCGCCACCAGTTATTTCTATATTGTAACTGTAGTGAGGTGGTATGTACTTGCCCAACCAATGTTCAAAACGAGCCCCATAATCGAACCCTACTAGGTCAAACTCTAAGATGTGATTTTTATGTATAGTGTTCTGTGCCAACTCTGTGTTCTTATCCACTGCAAATACAAACGCATCCTTTTCAAAAGGAATGAACTCAAGTGGTAAACCATTAGCTTTGTTATAAACAAAACCTAAATCTAATATGCCATCCAAAACACCACTCAAAATAGATTTTGAACTGTCTCTAGAAATGGATAGTGCCATGTCTGGGTTTAAGCTGGCAAAGTCCCTTGTTAAGTCTAGAATGAAAGGTGTTTGTAATCCTAAATCTATACCTAAGCGCAATCCTTTCATAGGCGTGGTAGCATGACCGGTCACTCTCAAAGCCTCCTTGTGTAATTTTACAATTCGAGCGGCATATGGCTGCACCATTTGACCAACTGGGGTTAAGGAAACTTTTTTATTCGATCTATCAAAAAGTTCAGAATTATAAACTTCTTCTAAAGCCTGAATTCGATTCGAAACCGTTGACTGAGCCACATCTAAATTTTTGCTGGCTTGTCTGAAATTCAGGGTTTTCGACAGTTCAAGAAATGTTTCGTACATTTGTATGTCCACAAGTCCTCCTCCTTGAATTTATTTGATTAAACCTATTATAACATTCTACAAAAAAACTTCTAAAGTCTTTTGCAAAAGTTGCCGATATACCTATTAGGTCGACGTTTTTTGAAAGGAGGCCTATATGGATATTTCCGCAATTTCAACAGGACTTAGTCAAATGAAGTTGGCACAAGCTGTGAGTGTTAAAGTGGCAAAACTTGCTATGGACTCAGCTGAAACTCAAGCCACAGAAATGACTAGAATGCTGCAACAAAGTGTGCAACCACACAAAGGTGGCAATATCGATTTAAAACTGTGAAGCTCTTATATGCTTCACAGTTTTTTTATGACCCTAATTTCATTTGGGAATGCATCTGTAAATTATTTTTCAGAATATTCCCATAATACTATATTCCTATTTTAAATTTTTACGATATTTTCTCTTGATTTCTCCCACATTTTCTGATCTGTAGTGTTATAAAGGTCTTGACCCGGGACACTATTCACCCTCGTGACGAGGCCATAAGTTATCCAAAGCTTTATTTATTCACTATATTAAGTCGCGCGATGTTTCATACCTTTGATACATAGGCTAAACCCTTGGAATAACTGAATTTCAAACCACTATGGGCAAATTGTGATTTTTATATAAAAAAGTGTGTTTTTTGATTTAAAAACACACTTTTAGGTCTTGACTATTTTGTTTCTTTCTGATAGAAGAAAGTCTTTAGGGCTTTAAAATTATACCTCTGAGGTAGAATGATCTGTTCCGTACTTCCTACAAACAGCACGCCATTTTCAACCAGCGCTGAGTTAAAGTTATGATACATTTCCTCTTTAGCTTCTTCCGTGAAATAGATCATAACATTTCTACATACAATCAAATCATAGTCTTTTGGATACTTATCTTTAAGTAAGTTAAAATGCTTGAACTCCACACACTTCTTTATGTCATCTGATATTTTGAAGCTATTTCCAATAGGCTCAAAATATTTCTTTTTAAAATCATCTGGCACATTCTCAATGCTTTTCTTAGAATATACACCTGATTTTGCTTTGTTTATGGCTTCTTTGTCAATATCCACCGCTAGAATTTTTATTTCAGAAAGTGGTATCACTCGACTTAAAGCCATGACAAGAGTATATGGTTCTTCTCCTGTTGAGCAAGCTGCACTCCATACCTTAAGCTTTCTTTTTCCCTTCATAAGTTCTGGAATAACTGTTTGAATTAATATATCCCACTGACCAGGGTTTCTAAAAAACTCAGATACGTTAATTGTAAGGTAATTTATAAATTCATCAAATATAGCTTTATCACTTTTTAAAACCTTGAAATAGTCTTCGTAAGAATCTATTTGATGACGTTTAATGAGTGACTCAATTCGTCTTTTCATTTGACGCTCTTTATAAAGCGATAAATCTAATCCTGTCAATCTAAAAATTTGCTCTTTAAACTTTTCATAACCTTCCATTTGGGACAACTCCTTATAAAGTCTGATATAGGCAACACCCTATTACACCTATTATACCCGTTCTACAGATATTAATAAAGAAAAATCAAATTTCCACCAATATAATCCTTTTTCCCTGGAATGACTTCACTTTGCATAAAAAAAGAGACTGCCATAGAGCAGTCTCTCTTGATGTTTTTATATATTAATTATTACTCAGCGTCTTCTTCAGCTGGAGCTTCTGCAACTTCCTTCATAGAAAGCTTAAGCTTCTTAGCTTCAGCGTCTGCTTCAAGGATCTTAACTTCTCTTACATCGCCAACTTTAAGTTCGTCAGATGGCTTTTCAACACGCTTGTGTGAAATTTGAGAGATGTGAACAAGACCTTCAACGCCTGGCTCTAGCTCAACGAAAGCACCAAAGTCAGTTAGGTTTACAACCTTTGACTCGTAAACGCCTTCAACTTCGTAACGATCTGCGAATGTTGTCCACGGATCAGCTTTAACTTGCTTCATAGATAGAGAAACTTTTTCAGTTTCTTTGTCTGCGCTAAGAATCTTAACGTCAACCATGTCGCCAACCTTAACGATTTCTTTAGGAGACTTTACGCGACCCCAAGATAGTTCAGAAATGTGAACTAGACCGTCAACGCCGCCGATGTCTACGAATACACCGAAGTTTGTAATACGCTTAACTTCACCTTGCATAATTTGACCAACTTCGATTTTAGCCCAAAGTTCAGCCTTCTTAGCTCTTAGTGAAACTTCTTCGATTGCTTTTCTTGAGAATACAATCTTTTTCTTGCCCTTGTTGAATTCAATGATTTTAACTTCTAGAGTCTTACCAACGAATTCGTTAAGGTCTTTAACGTAACCGATAGCTAGGTGAGAAGCTGGAATGAAACCACGAACTTCTTTGTAGTAAGCGACAACGCCGCCCTTAACTGCTTCTGAAGTACGAACTTCAACATTTTCTTCTTTAGCCATGATTTCTTCAAGCTCGTCCCAGTCCTTGAACATAGAAACGCGCTTCATTGAAAGTAGTACGTTACCTTCGCCATCATCTGAACGCATAACGTAAACATCAATTTCTTGATCTTCTTCGATTGTGCTGATCACATCAGCATTTGGGTCACTAGATACTTCTCTCAGAGGAACGATACCGTCTGATTTATAGCCAATGTTAACAACGACCTCGTCCTTGTTCACTTGAACGACTTTGCCCTTAAGAACATCGCCTTTTCTAGGAATCTTAAAAGAATCCTCCATCATGTCTAGCATTTCTTGCATTGTAGTGTTATTATTTTCCATCCTCTTTACCTCGCCTTCGATTTTCTTTTATGAATGATTGGTCAGGATAAAACCGCTCATTCATTGTGGACTAGTGGTCCTCTGGACCAATGGTCCGGGTGGAATCCGCCTAAGCTTCTTCCAATTTATTAATAATTTCATCAATAATCCAATTAGGTGTCGACGCACCAGCCGTTATTCCTATACTATCACATTTTTCGAGTTCAGTCACCCTTAAATCTAAATAAGTTTGAATATGATAGGTTTTTTTGCAAACTTGCTCACATATTTGTGCGAGCTTGACGGTGTTTGAACTGTGTTTACCGCCTATTACGATCATAGCATCAACGCGTCGGGCCAAATCCAGTGCTGCAGTTTGACGTTTAGACGTTGCCGCGCATATCGTATTGAAAGCGACGAGATCTTTTATTTTAGCTTGAGCCACTTTTAATATCTCTTCGTATATTTCATAGCGGAACGTGGTCTGTACGACCATACATGTTGGACCATTGTCTTTAATATTTTTAGCATCCTCGAGTGAATTAACAATCATGGCAGAATTTTTGCACCAACCATTAATGCCTATAACTTCAGGATGTTTTTTGTCACCAATAATTATTATACCATAACCATTATCGTAATAATCACGAACTTTATCTTGAATTTTTTTTACAAATGGACAAGTTGCATCAATAATATCGATCTTCTTCTCATCTGCTTCGATGAAAACTGATTCAGACGCACCATGTGATCTTACAATGAGTTTTCCATCGTTTGCATGGTTTATATTATCTACTGCTCTAATACCTTCTGCTTCAAGTTTTTCAACAACCTGGGCATTGTGAATCAGTGGTCCATAAGTGTATATTTTATTCTCAGATTCATTCGCTTCTTTTGTAATATTTATGGCTCGCTCTACACCATAACAGAAACCAGCATGGGTTGCAACCTCTATTTTCATTGAAGTCCCTCTTTCGTATAATACAAGGTAACATCTTTATAAATGTCATTTATTATTCCTTGAGCAATCTCTTGATAGGCTTCATTGCTGAGTCTTTGTCCATAGTACTGCGAAAGATCTACAACAGGATGTATCGTTATAATTATTTTTGAAAAAAGTTTATATGTGGAATCCACAGTTACAGGCTGTATTGGCACCTTTGATTTAGCTGCAATCATAGCTGCACCTGCTTTGGCCTCCAGTGGTTTTTTAGTCATATTGCGTGTGCCCTCTGCAAATATAAGAACACTCTCTCCGCCTTTTAAGGCTTTCAGAGCCGTCTTTACAGCGCCTAGATCATTCACATCTCTATTGACAGGAAAGCCACCTGCATACCTTAAAAACTTATCTGCATACCAGTGTTTAAATAAAGTGTGCTTTGCCATAAAACGAATCATTTCAGGAATATAGGAGCCAATAACAACTGGGTCATGTTGACTAATGTGATTGGAACATACCACCTTGGCCTCACCAGTATTCCAGTTTTCTATGCCCCTCACTTCTACCCTGAAAAAAACAATATAATAAAGTTTTATAATGAATTTGATTATATACCTCATTAACAAACCCCAACCTTATCCATTTCTTTTATAACAAGGTCAACCACTTCATTTATAGAGATACCTGTTGTGTCAATTTCCACAGCATCGTCTGCTTTTACAAGCGGGGACTCCGTCCGGGTCATATCCAGTCTATCTCTTTCAGCAATGGATTCACATATCTCTTCAAAGGACACCTTAATGCCTTTTTCTTTCATTTCCTTGTAGCGTCTTTCTGCCCGTTCTTCTATAGAAGCCGTTAGATATATTTTGACTTCCGCGCTTGGTAGCACTTTTGTCCCTATATCTCTACCGTCCATTATTATAGACTGGTTAGAGGCAATTTCTTTTTGTCTACGCACCATATCTTTTCTGACAAAGCCCAGTGCCGCTACAGCTGAAACATTGTCATTAATACGCTGCTGTCTTATTTCTTCACTGACATCCACTTCATTAAGAAGAAGGTTATTGCCTTTAAATCCAATTTTTATGTCTTTAAGCATGGCTTTAATAGCTTCTTCATCATCAAAAGCGATACCAAGATCAAGAACTTTTAAAGTAACAGCTCTGTACATGGCACCCGTGTCTAAGTAAGTAATATTTTTTCTTTTAGCAATCAATTTTGCAATTGTGCTTTTTCCGGATCCCGCTGGTCCGTCTACTGCAATTTGCATTCCCTAACCTCCATTATATGAATGCCATCATAAAGTGGCATAGACTCATTGCAACTTGGCATATATCCACTTACAGAAATATGTTTCTGGCAAGCGTGAAATTTGCTCAATTGCCAAACCAAATTATAAACTAATTCGCTCCACTTAACAAGTTCTATGCAACATATATGTCGTTTTGCAATCTGAAAGCCTGTGTCTACATTCAAGTAAACACAGGCTCATTTAAAGATTATTTAGGGTTGTAGACCTTATATTCGTCCCAAATTGTTTCGAGTTTTTGGAACTTTTCCTCAACGCGATCCTTCTCATTAATACTAAGCGCAATTATGAGCGCATTAATCAAGCTCATTGGAGCGACCAGCGAGTCTATAAAAGTATTCATGTTGTATTTCGCAAACAGACAGTGGTCCACCATCGGTGAGAGTGGAGACATGGCTGAATCAGTCAGTCCAATAATGGTTGCACCTTGACTTTTAGCAAAATTCACGACATCAAAAGTCTTTTTTGAATATCTTGGGAAAGAAATCACGATAAGTGAATCCTCTTCTGAAATATTTATCAGTTGGTCAAACGCCTCATTGGGTCCCGCAGGTATAACATGCACATCATCAACGATGAAGTTGAGATAAAAACCCAGGTAGTTTGCGATCACTGAAGAACTTCTGTTACCGATTACAAATACTTTTTTAGAGTCATGAATAGAACTGACAATCTTTTGAATCGTTTGTTCTTCAATCATCTCAAGAGTCTTTCGAATATTATCAATATCCGAGTTCATGATTTTTTTGAGTGTACTCTCCTCAATATCGAGGTCTTTCGACATTTCGAAACGCTGTACCGTTGTCAGCTTGGTTTTAATTGATTCCTGAAGCCCTTTTTGCAGCTTCGGGTATCCATCATATCCAAGAGCATTGGCAAATCTAACAACAGTTGACTCAGAGACGCCTACAATGTCTCCTAGGGTTGACGCTGTCATAAATGCAACTTTGTCATAGTTTTGGAAAATGTAGTCAGCAATACGCTTTTGTCCCTTGCTGAGTTTGAAGTAATTGCCTTCAATACGCTTTAGCAAATCGTTATTCGGATCCGTCATTATGCATAGCTCCTTGAATTTTATTGAGCCGCCGCTAAACGATAACCTTCCTCAAGCGCTGACTTATTCAAGTCTTCAGTGCCTTTTGGAACTCGGCTAAGAACAGCCTTTTCTACACTTTCTTTTGAAGCGCAGTTTGTAAGACCTGCAATTAGACCAAGTGCAACAATGTTCGCAACAATAGACTTGCCTACTTTTTCAGCAGCCGTCTGCATGATTGGAACTTGTACAATTTTTTTAGCTTTAAGACCTTCAGGCAAGATGATTGATTCATCAACCACAACCATGCCCTCTTCCTTAATTTCTTCAATGTACTTGTCGCTAGCAACTTGAGTCAACGCCAGGATAAGATCTGGCGACTGAACTTTTGGGAAATCAATATCTGCATCGCTGATGATTACTTCAGCTTTACTTGCACCACCACGTGCTTCGGGACCGTATGATTGAGATTGAATAGCATTCTTACCGTCAAGTAGTGCCGCTTCAGCAAGAATGATACCAGCAAGGATTAAACCTTGTCCACCCGATCCAGAGAGTCTCATTTCAACATGATTCATATTATTTCTCCTCCGCAAAACGATCGATGATCTTCTGGTACTGTGCAGTGTATTCAGGTGCTTCTTCGCACTTGAACTCGCCCATTAGGAACTTTCCAGCTTTCTTCTCTTCTGGAAGTTTTTCTGCAACCTTAACATCAATAAAGTTATCTTTTAGGAACTTTAGCATGTTTGGAGCAGAACCTTTTTTGTTCTTACGTCCATAGTAAGTCGGGCACGTACTGATAGTTTCAACCATAGAGAAACCTGTGTGCTCAAGAGCCTTTTCAAAAAGCTTTTCAAGCTGTGTCACATGGAACGCAGTTCCACGTGCAGCATATGTCGCTCCAGCGCTTGCAGCTAGGTTTGCAATGTCAAACGGCTTGTCAATGTTACCATGAGGTGCCGTTGTACCGAAATCATTTGTTGGAGTTGTCGGCGAGTATTGTCCGCCAGTCATACCATAAATGTTGTTGTTAAAAACAATTGTAGTGATATCAATATTACGACGCGCAGCGTGAATTAGGTGGTTACCACCAATTGCAGAAGCATCACCATCCCCTGAGATGACAATAACTTTCAGATCAGGATTGGCAAGTTTCACGCCAGTTGCGAATGCAAGTGCACGACCATGAGTCGTGTGTAGTGTGTTGAAATCAAGGTAACCAGGCGCTCTTGAAGAACAACCAATACCTGAAACGATGCACACATCATCTTTTTTATAGCCTAGCTTGTCAATCGTACGTGCTAGTGCTCCCATAATTATACCATGACCACAGCCTGGACACCAGATATGTGGTAGGCGATCCATACGGAATAATTTTTCTGTAATAGGATTATTCATTATAGAGCCTCCTTAACTTTCGCTATGATATCGCTTGGAGTTAGAACTTCACCATTCGCTTTACCAGAAAGCTGTACAGGAGCTTCGCTCTTAACGACACGTTCTACTTCCAGTTTAAGCTGACCTAGATTCATTTCAGCAACTGTAATAGACTTCACTTGCTTAGCAAGTTCAATCGTTCTTTCAGCTGGGTAAGGCCAAATTGTGATAGGTCTTAGAAGACCAACCTTAACACCCTCTGCTCTAAGTGTCTTCACTGCAGACTTCGCTGCACGTGCAGTCGAACCGTAAGAAATGATTAGGTGCTCAGCATCTTCTGTCATGAATTCTTCTAGTGAAAGAATATCATCAAGGTTATCAGAGACTTTTCTCATCATTCTGTCCAGCATAACTTCTGCATTTGCAGTGCTGTTTGACGGGAAGCCAGTTTCATCATGGAAAAGACCCGTGATGTGATAACGGTGGCCAGAGCCGAAAGCTGCCATTTTTGGAACCAGGTCGCCTTCTTCTACTTTGTAAGCCAAGTAATCTTTGTCGTCAGCTTCCGGACGAATTCTATCATAAACTTCTAGCTCGCCTGGAGCAGGAATTTCAAGTTTCTCTCTCATGTGACCAACAACTTCGTCAGTCAGTACAATAACAGGTGTACGGTATTTTTCCGCAAGGTTAAATGCACGTACAGTCTCAGTGAATGTTTCTGTAACACTCATTGGAGATACAGCGATCACCGGATGATCACCATGCGTTCCCCACATTGCTTGCATAACGTCACCTTGTGCAGGTGCAGTTGGTAGACCAGTAGATGGGCCACCACGCTGAACGTTTACAACAACCAGTGGAATTTCTGCGATTGCAGCGTAACCAAGATTTTCTTGCTTTAATGAGAAGCCAGGGCCAGATGTTGCCGTCATTGACTTCAGACCAGCGATTGAGCCACCAATTGCAGCTGCAATACCAGCGATTTCATCTTCCATTTGAATAAACTTTCCGCCTACCTTAGGAAGTTCTTCAGCAGATTTTTCTGCGATTTCTGTAGAAGGTGTGATTGGGTAACCACCGTAGAATTTCATGCCTGCGTACAGGGCACCTTCTACACATGCCTCATTACCTGAAAGGAGTTTGAAGTTCTTAGCCATTACTCTTTACCTCCTAGGAATATTGCGAAATCAGGACATCTTTGCTCACACTGACCACACTTGATACAGTTCTCAGCATCCAACATCTCAATCTTACCGTTTGAATCTAAACCTAATACTTGTTTTGGACAAAATGCAACACAAATGTTGCAACCTTTACACCATGCTTTGTTGAGTTTCACTTCTATGTTTTCACGATTTGTACTCAAAATGGTGACCTCCTTTGCGTTCTTCGTGTTCAATGATAGCACAGCTATTTTATAATGCAAGAGATATTTCAATGTATACAAGAAAACGTTTCCCTATGCAGGATCTCCTTCATCTCGTATGTTTGAAGATTCGTATATTGTATTAACAGAATAATTGCATACAATGTCATTTCTCCATACACGTCCCCATCCATCCGATCATTCCATATTGGTAGAATCTCCATTTTCCAATACTTCTGGAGGTTTCATTTATAGGCTATTATTACATGCCGCCCTTATAATTGCAGGATTATCGACGCATACTTTCGTATACAATTAGACAGGGAATTTATTGTATACAGAATGGTATATTGTACGCAAAACGGACTTTGTGGTTTTTTTTACTGTTTTTTTGCAGGGGAATATGATAAATCCTTCACGAAACTGTTAAATTCGGGACACAATTTCACAAAAAAGCAAGAATGGCGGATAAACCATGCGTTTATCCGCCATAACTTAGATTGTATACAATACAGGGCCAATTCTATTGTGAAATATACACAAAGTTAATCCCATGTATGAGGATAGTTTCCCTCTACTTCTTGAATATATCTTCTAAGTCTTTATTAAGAGCCTTAAAAGAAAAATCAAATCGAATTGGCGTGACACTGATGTAGCCTTCTTTAATAGCCTTAATATCAGAGTCTCCATTCTGCTGCGCTTCAAGGGGTTGACCTGCAAGCCAGTAGTACGCTTCTCCTCTTGGAGTATGTCTATGGTCAAATGTGTTGGCGTATTTTCGAGTGCCAACAGATGTTACTTTGGTGCCCTTTATATCCTCAGCTGGTATACATGGTACATTGACATTAATTGCAGTATCTACTGGTAGGTCCATTTCCGAAAAAGCCTGTAGGTTATCAGCAATAAAGTCCGCTGCAGCTGTAAAATCTGTATTATTGCGGCCTGACAAGGAAACAGCCACTGAGTTCACATCATAAAAGCTACCCTCAACAGCAGCTGCGACAGTTCCAGAATAAATAATGTCATTCCCTAAATTGGGACCATCATTAATCCCTGAAACAACAATATCAGGTTTAACATCAAGCAACTCCTCAATGGCAATCTTGACACAGTCCGCCGGTGTACCTCCAATGGCATAGGCTGCTGCAACGTTCTCATATAAATCTACGGCTTTAACCATTATGGGATGGTGCATGGTAATGGAATGACTTTTTGCACTTTGCTCAACCGATGGAGCAATGACATAAAGTTCATGCTCTTTGCACAATCTTTCTATTAGGGTTCTTAAGCCTTTGGCATAAATGCCATCATCATTTGTCAGTAAAATTCTCATAGCCTCACCTCAACACGTTCTACCTTTTCTCTATTAAAAAGAGAATAGGTGGTCTATTCTTTTGATTTATAAATTCTGATTTTAAAACATCAAAGTTGTTCTGATCAATATTTTTTAATAGTTCTGATAATCCAGCCAGCTCATTGGCCCCTTCTTCATGACCTGGATAGGCGATGATGCTTACAAGGCCACCTGGCTTTATAATAGACATGGCCTGTTTAACACTTTCAATGGTTGTTTCAGTCATTGTTGTTATGGACTTATCATGTCTTGGCAGATAGCCTAAATTGTAAACCACAATATCCACGTCTTCATGGATACACTCTTTTAATTTTTCATGCCCTTTATGAAATAAAGTCACTTCAGAAATATTGTCATGATCTTCCACTCTTTTCTTAGTGGATTCAATGGCCGAGGCCTGAACATCAAAACCATAGACGCGACCACCAGGCCCTGCAGCCTCAGCAAGAAAAAGTGTGTCATGTCCATTGCCAACTGTACAGTCAACTGCAGTCATACCTTCAAAAACAAATGGCCCTACCAACATTTTAAAGATCTGAGTTGCTGTTTTTAATTTTCTTCTATTTTTCATGTAAACACCTAATTCAAGGACTTGCAAATTTAAGATCCACGGCCTCGCTAAAGCATATATAGAAATTGGATCATTTAATATCAATATATGCTTTAGCGAGGGTTCTTAATGATATTTTGCAAGTCGCTCAATCCTAAAAACTCATTAAGTCAACTTTCATAAGGCCTATAAATTTGCTTCTTCAACTAAAAATTGCTCCAGTGTAAAACTCAAACTATTTTTTTGCCGAATGACAGGCATGGTCAAAGAAATCAGGCAGGTCAGTTTCATAAACATTATTGAGTGATTTTATAATCCAAGGACCATCCACCAGAGCTAAGACATCTTCCGCTGTTTGATCGCTTTTCATCAATCCTATTTTTATTATTGTCTTGTCATGCCCATCATCAGAAAGCAGGTATGCTTTTTTTACACCTCTTAAATCAAGGGTATTAAGCATCGTCTTGATCAGACCATCCCCCATTGTTGGCCAAAGCATTTCCTCACCAATCAGTGCCACATCTATAAGACCAATGTCTTCTTTTATAATAAAGGCTCCGAAGCCAAGTATGGTTTGACCGTCTAAAATCACCACAGTTTGATCTAGGCGATCCATAAAAAGAGTTTCTTCTAAATTATATGCCTTCAAGAATATTTTTAGATTTTTTAAATCCTTCATTTCTGTCTTGTTTACAGTAATCATTATGCCCCTCCTTTTAAGTATGCCACTTCTTTTTCAGTAAGCGGTCGCCATGAACCCACTTTTAAGTCACTCTTTTTTATGCGACCGATAGCAACCCTATCAAGGGTGATCACAGGGTGGTCAATAGCTTCAAACATTCTTCTGACCTGACGATTTTTCCCTTCATGAATGGTTAACTCTACAAGGGTGTGCTTCCCAACTTGCTTAAGAATCTTTGCTCTGGCTGGGGCTGTCAAATAGTCTCCAATATCAACACCTTCTTGAAGTTTTTTTAACTCCAGTTTACCCAGATGACCACTGACCTTTGCCACATATGTTTTTTCCACCTTGTGACTCGGGTGGGTTATTTGATTTGTTAAGTCTCCATCATTTGTTAATATGAGCAGTCCCGAAGTGTCATAATCAAGACGACCCACTGGATATATTCTAGCCTCAACACCTTGGATCAAGTCGATCACAGTCTGTCTGTCAAACTGGTCTTTAACAGATGTTATATAGCCTGTTGGCTTGTTTAGAAGTATGTAGACACTTTCTGTTTCAGGCTCTATGAGCTTATCATTAAAATAGACCCGGTCATTTGCCGGATCAACCTTAAAACCGAGTTCAGTCACAACTTGCCCATTGACCTTGACCATTCCCGCTTGTATATACTCTTCACTTTTCCTGCGTGATGCCACACCACAGGAAGCCATGTATTTTTGTAATCTCAGCATGCTCTTATTCCTTTTTCTCCACTTGTGCTTGATCCTCATCTTCAAGATCATTCTCATCATCTGCCATTAAAAACTCGACATTATGAAAATCATCTATTGGTGGTAAATCCTTTAATGATGAAAACCCAAAACCTGAAAGAAACATTTTTGTAGTCCCATAAATAATTGGTTTACCAATGCGCTCAAGTCGCCCTTGTTCTTCAATAAGGTCTCTTTCTAACAAGTGGTTAATTGGCTTTTCACACTTTACCCCTCTAATTTGTTCTATTTCTGATCTTGTTATAGGCTGTCTGTAAGCCACAATTGCTAGAACTTCAAGACTTGAATGACTTAAACCCTTGCTTTTTGACTTGGTGCTCAGTTCTTGTAGCCATTCGTAGTTTTCAGGCGCCGTGGTGAGTTGATAGTGATTGTCGACCTCTATTAGTCTGACACCTCTTTCTTCTATTTCAAACTCGTCAGTCATTTCAGCGACAAGTTCCCGAATCTCTCTTCTTGACATATTTAAAATGCTTGCCAGCTTTTGGACAGAAAGGGGCTCCCCCCAGACAAAAAGCATGGACTCAATAATTGACTTTGCTTTCTTATGCTCCAATTGTTTCACTCTCCAAATGATTGTTTCTATAAATCTCTATTCTATCAAATAACTTATCTTGTTTAATTTTAACTGTCTTGAGCTTTAAAAGTTCTAGAATTGCCAGAAAAGTGACAATAACCTCCGACTTAATATAGTCTTCAGCAAACAGGGTCTCAAAATAAATTCTTTCCGATGATAAAATACGATCCCGAATGAGGTCCATTTTTTGCTCAACTGTATAGGCGTCTCTTTTTAGGGACTGAAAGAATCCTTTACGCCCTTGATCTTCCTTATTAACATTATTTAAAATACGTTTTACGGCTTCTATCAAGAGATCACTTTCTAGGCCCGAGTTCAACTCCTCATTGGTATACTTCTTCACAAAAGGCTCCAGATCTTCCTGGTCTTTTAGAATCGTTTTACCAAACTCTTTTTCGCGTCCCTTAAAAAATGAAGCCACATTTTTATATTTTTTATACTCTACCAATTTCATAACAAGGTCAGCCCTTGGGTCACCAAGATCAAACATTGTCTGATAATCCTCATCATCTCTTGATGGCAGAAGCATTTTAGATTTGATTTCTATAAGGGTCGCAGCCATAACTAAAAATTCACTGGCAATGTCCATATCAAGATCTTGCATTGCATCAAGATACTCTAAATACTGCATGGTAATTTGATGAATGGGTATATCATGCACCTCAATTTCATTAATATTTATGAGGTGTATTAAAAGATCAAACGGTCCCTCAAATGCTTCTAATTTAATTTCATAAGCCATGCTTTCACCTTTTTCATTTACTGCATTTCCTCAACGCGAGATTTAACATACTCAATTGCATCATCTCGGTTTTCTATTATACCATCTAAATGAGCATTCATCACCTCATTTAGCAATTCTCTTACTTTTGGCCCTGGTTGAACTCCAACCTTAAGCAGGTCACTCCCCTTTACTGGGTTAATGACATTTTTGAGTTTGGTATAATATCTTTCTATTATATTTTTAACCAGCATCGTTTCTGTACAGACATATAAGGTTAGTAAAACCTCATCCTGAATATCCAAAAAGGCATCATATATTTGTGAATTCTTGATTTCACTGTTGGCTGCCTTGATTCTAGCAGATAATTTTTCCATGGACATAAGCATGTTAGAAAATCGTTTTGACAAATGGAATTTTTCAATAAAAGCCTGAGCCTTATTGTAGTTGTGGTGGAAAACCGCTAAGAGTCTTAACTCACAGGGATCAAAATTCTCAGTGTCTTCAATAAAGCGCAGTTCCAAGCGATCCAGCATGGCCAGGTCGTCCTTCAGTTTTAAAGGCAACTTCAGTCCCGGTGCAATAAATTGGTCAAGATTCCAGTCTTGATAGGCCCTGAGAATATCGTACGCTGCCTTTTCATTTAAATCACGACAGATTTCACTGAAAACTCGATCTGATGATACCTTGCTAGGCGCTCCGTTTTCAATTGCATCAATTAGTTGCTTTTGGGTATTGGCCTCCATTTCAAAGCCAAGTCTGCACATGTAGCGGATGGCTCTGAAAATCCTCGTTGGATCCTCGTAAAAGCTTCGGTCGTGCAGTATTCTAATCTGTCCATTTTCAAGATCGTCTTCTGCCAGTTTTGGACAACATAGAATAAACTCATCTTTTTTTGACACTTCAATGGCCATGGCATTAATGGTGAAATCCCTTCTCCAAATATCGTCCTCAAAACGCCCCGGAACAATAATGGGTAAGGCCCCATCATGGTCATAGGACTCTTTTCGACATGTTATGAGATCTATTTTCAAGTCTTCAAGTTTAAGCGTTGCCGTTTGAAATCTTTCATAATATATATATTCTGAGTCTATTTGGTTGTTGACCTTATGTATGATTTTATCTATTGTGCCTTCAACTGCTATATCAATATCAGTAGATGTTTCGCCTAGTAGTATATCACGAACAAAACCACCCACTAGGAAGTAGCGGTCTCCAGTTTCTTGGTGAATTTCATCGAAAATACCAAAAAGCTGTTGAAGCGATGGGTGATTCCGAATAACTTTTTCGAGCACTTCACTGTTTTCCATTTTTCTATACTTCATAAGTCCCTCCAAAAGTTTGTCTCATTCCATTATAGCAAAAACTCGCCCTTTTAATTAATGGATTCATAAAAGAGTCTTCACTCAAAGTGATAATAGGACAATTATTATTTGAACTGTAGACGCCTCTTGCTCAGATACCCTTGTAAAAAGTTTAACGCAACGGAGGAAAATCCGCTTAACAAGCGTATTATAAATACGTGATCAAAGCGGATTTTCAAGGATTTTTTCTTAACTTCTTTCTAAATTAACTACCTTCTTAATTATCTTCTTTCTTGTAAGTCTTTCTTAATTTACTTCTTCAGATTTTCTTCTATGTTTTATTCTATGTTTCCTTCTAAGCAGGCGCCTAAGCCTTCTATCTATACATCAAGAAGTTGAAACATTAACTCATGGGTCCGTGTGATTTCATTTTCTTTTATCTTAACATCCATATATAAATAACCAAGTCCATCTTCGATTTCAATGTAACCTGACATCTCGATTTGTATTCGTCTTTCGATCTGTGTTTGATCTATATCTCCCAGTTTTACTTTTATTAGTCTTTCCCCTGCAAACACCATTTCATCCACCAGATAGCTCCCCTGATTTGATGATACAATGATTTTACCGTTTTTCATAATATAGTATTCCGCTGATCCACTGAGACTTATTCCATCATAATCATAAGGAATTATTTCGTACTCATCATCAAGGTACATTAGTATAAAATCCGGCTGATCAAAGTCAATCCGCAAATTGTTTGAAGGATCAAATGCACTGCCCTTATTAAATAAGGCAAACCGTATTCCGGGTGTTGGTGCCATATCAAGCCATAAACCTGATAAATCAGTCACTGGTTGATTGTCCTCAAGTTGCTTTATAAATAAACCCATGCCATTCTCTTTAACGTACTCAATGCTTAGGTCTGTTTCTTGTCTATCTGCATTAAAGTTAAAAACTGCCACGGCCTCATTGTTCAGATCCTTAATACCTAAGGATCCCTCTAAGCCCATGTTTTCTTGACCGCCATCAATTTCTCCAAAGAGGTCTAACCTTGTTTCAACATCTCTAAAGAGGTCTATGGGTTCGCCAATAAGCTTTCCATCTTCTATCCATATCCTATATTCAATGTTTGACCTTCTTGAAGTCGCATCAATAATGGTAAGTTTTCCTTCACTGCCTTGGGCCGATTCCACTTTTAGAACCACAGGAATTTTCCCTGCCACAAGGTATTCCGGATAGCGATCATAGTATCCTTCGGGATCGTTCTCGGTGGTTTCAAAGACCAAACTACCTTCATACCAACCCGTTAAACTTTCTATAGAGTAAGATTTCGAAAAACTATCGTAAAAAATCAGGGCCAGTGGCACAACTATCAGGATGAGTAAGACGGAAAAGACCAGAAACCCACTCCTATTTTTCGCCTTTTGATCCTGCTTTATTTGACTGTCTTCAATAATATAATCCGCTTTTATTTTTTTGTTTTCATCACTTTGCACATCATCACCGCCTCGGTGGGTTTAACTCTGTTTTGTCTTTCATACAATATGAACAGCCGCTCCATAAAGGAGCGGCCTAAATTCCAGGTATACTCCGAAACACAGGTTCCCAAGGTCTATTTCGACCTAGGTTTTGTCCCAGATAAGCCTGCCACTTTTGTTAAAATGGAGCGTAGGCTTGATCTGACCACCATTCTTTTTTGAGTGTTTCATATTCTTTTGCAAATTGATCATAGTGAACTTGCTCCCACTGCGCCAGTATCTTATACAATTTCTTTGCCTCTTCTATATTGGTTTTTTCGGCTGCTTCATTGTAGAAAGCCACAGAAGCTTTCTCCATTTGCATACCGATAGAAAAAACTGAGACCGCTAAACCGGCATTGTTTCTATCAATATTGTCCCACTTAAAAATTTCCGCCGATGGTGGATCAGGCATTGCTGCCAATCTAAATGAATCTTCGTCATCATCTTTTAACTTTTCAAACAACTGATTGAGCCATTCAACGTGCTTTAACTCTTCTTTGGCAAGGTTATCAAATGCAGCCTTTACTTCAGAATTATTAGCCTGTCCCATTGCAAGTTTATAAAACTCATACCCTTCCACTTCGCTTAAAATTGCTTGCTTTACTTGTTGAATTTCAAATTCTTTCATTCGTATGTAACCCTCCATGCTTTCGAATTCTATGTTTAAGTGATGGTGTTAGTTCAAATATACCCTTATATCGGGTCAGATAACGTGGTAAAACCAATTCGATGCAAGAATCTATTTACATTTTAGATACATAAAGTTTTCGCAACCTCATATACGCACATAAGAAAAAAGGATGACCAGAAATTTGCATTTTTATACAAATTTCTAAGTCATCCCAATAATTATAATTCATTTTAAAAAACTGCTTATCACTAAAGTTTTTTAACACCGTCTTTAGTAACAATTGCCTTTATTAACTGTCTTGCCTGTATTTCATGATCTGTGAATGTTAAAGCATTTAGGAATCTTTCCTGAGCAGGAGCAATTTTCGCTTCATCACAAGTGTAAAGTGTTGCGATTGTTTCTCCAGCATCCACCTTGTCTCCAACTTTTTTGTTAAGAACAATACCTGCTGACATGTCAAGAACGTCATCTTTCGTAGCACGGCCTGCCCCCAACATCATCGCTGAAATACCCACTTCATCCGACTGAACAGATTCCAAGTAACCAGCTTTTTCTGCCTTCACTTCAATAATATGTGAAGCCTGAGGCAACTTTGATGGATCTTCAATAACAGCTATATTGCCACCCTGAGCCGCAACAAATTCTTTGAACTTTTCAAAGGCCTCACCATTTTCAAGTTTAGACTTTATAAGATCAAAGGCTTCATCATAAGTGTCAGCGCCACCACCCAGTAGAACCATGTTTGCACCTAGTGTTAGTACCAGATCTGTTAGGTCTTTAGGGCCCTTGTTTTGAAGTGTATCAATGGCTTCCTTGACTTCAAGACCATTGCCAATAGCAAAACCAAGAGGTTGCTCCATATCTGTGATAACACCTATGGTATTTCGCTTCATGTTGTTGCCAATATCAACCATTGCCTCTGATAGTTCAATGGCACCATCAAGGTCTTTAATAAAAGCCCCACTGCCGCATTTAACATCAAGTACAATGGCGTCACTGCCCGCAGCCAATTTTTTAGACATGATAGACGCTGCAATAAGCGAAATATTATCCACTGTGGCTGTTACATCACGAAGTGCATATAGCTTCTTATCCGCTGGTGCAATATTTGCTGTTTGACCCACAACTGCGATCTTTTTTTCATTTACATTCTTTATAAAATCTTCAATGGCCACTTCAATTTGAAAACCTTCAATCGCTTCTAGTTTATCAAGTGTGCCACCAGTATGACCCAGGCCACGACCTGACATTTTAGCAACTGGTACGCCACATGATGCCACAAGCGGTCCAAGAATTAGAGTTGTTGTATCACCAACACCACCCGTTGAGTGTTTATCCACCTTAATGCCTTTAATTGCAGTTAAGTCAACAACGTCTCCCGAGTTCATCATAGCATGGGTTAGGTCGACTGTTTCACGCGTGTTCATTTTTTGAAGGAAAATGGCCATAAGTAGTGCAGACGCTTGATAGTCTGGCACATTGCCTGCTGTATATTCAGAGACGAAGAATTTGATTTCTTCTGTCGTCAATTCTTTTCCGTCTCTCTTTTTTGCGATAATATCATACATTCTCATAATGATTACCCTCTTTTCGTTATTATTTCTAACCCTAATAGAAATAAACAGTCTTAAATAAGATAAACAGTCAAGCCCGAACCATTTCGCTCATAGAGCTCACTGACAATAATAATCAGACGGTTCGGGTCGACATATATATTCATTTACAAACTGAAATATTGACTGGATACAGTCTTTTTACTTAAGAACAGGTACGATGCTTCTTACAAGCTGAATAAATGTCTTCTTGACCATATTCGCCGTCTCAACAACTTCACCGTGGTGGAGTGGCTGATCTAGAATACCAGCAGCCATATTAGTGATGCATGAAATACCAGTCACTTTAATACCAGCATGACGTGCAACCACAGCTTCTGGAACTGTTGACATGCCAACAGCATCTGCGCCAAGAATACGAGCCATTCTTACTTCGGCAGGTGTTTCGTACGTTGGACCTGGGTTCATTTGATAAACGCCTTTTTGTAGACGGATGCCCTGGTCTTTGGCAATTTCCTCAACTTTTTTGTTGATGGACTTGTCATAAATTTCAGAGCAATCAGGGAATCTAGGACCTAGCTCCTCAAAGTTTCTGCCTATAAGCGGATTGGATCCAGCAAAATTAATGTGATCAGTAATCAGCATTAAATCACCAGGAATGTATGCTTCATTTGCACCGCCAGCAGCGTTTGTAACCATTAGGTTTTTAATGCCTAGGGCAACCATAACACGTACTGGGAATGTAACTTCTTGCATTGTATAGCCTTCGTAGAAGTGGAAACGACCCTGCATTGCTATAACCTTACGGCCTTCAAGATCACCAGCTACGAATTGTCCTGCATGTCCTTCAACAGTTGATACTGGGAAATGCGGGATATCTTCATACTTAATTTTGATTGGATTTTCGATTTCATCAGCAAGTATGCCAAGTCCACTACCAAGAATTAGGCCAACCTCAGGTTCAAAGCCTACTTTCTCAGCTAAAAAGTCCTTAGCCTCTTTAATTTTTACAAGTATATTTTCCATGTTTGTCCTCCTCATGATTACGGATATTAATCATTTAAAATCTTAGATTTGAAGCTTTCACCAAATGGCGGTGCTTTGATCTCAAGAATGTCCGCTGCCGTTGCTGCTATATCAGCAAACGTTTTTCGAGTGCCGATGTCAGCACCAGCTTTAACATTCTTACCATAGGCTAGAATCGGAATATACTCTCTGGTATGATCCGTTCCCTTGTATGTTGGGTCATTCCCATGATCTGCGGTGAAAATGATAATGTCATCATCATTCATAGCTTCGAGGATTTCAGGAATACGTGCGTCAAGTTCTTCAATTGCTTCACGATAACCGACCACATTTCTTCTATGGCCAAACTTAGCATCAAAGTCCACTAGGTTCGTGAAAATAATACCTTTTGAATCTGTGTTCAGGTACTTAATTGTCCAGTCAACGCCGTCCATATTTGATTTTGTATGGACGTCTTCTGTAATCCCTTGTCCATTAAAGATGTCAACAATCTTACCAACAGCCTGTACATCCAGACCTGCCTCTTTGGCGTTATCCAGTACAGTCTTATCAAATGGCGATAGAGAATAGTCTCTTCTGTTGGAAGTTCGTTCAAAATTGCCAAGCTCACCAACAAATGGTCTAGCAATTATACGGGCCAATTGATTTTCACCCATCATAATTTTTCTGGCAATCTCACACATCTTATAGAGTTCTTCTAGAGGTACAACCTCTTCATGAGCGGCAATCTGGAATACACTGTCTGCTGATGTATACACAATTACATTGCCCGTCTTCATGTGTTCTTCACCATAATCTGCAATAACTTCAGTTCCAGAATATGGCTTGTTGCATAGAACTTTTCGTCCTGTCTTCTCTTCGAATTCCTTTATAACTTCTTCTGGGAATCCTCCAGGGAATGTTTGGAAAGGTTCTTCTAAAAATAATCCCGCCATCTCCCAGTGACCTGTAGTTGTATCTTTACCATTCGATACTTCAGCAGATCGACCGTAAGCGGCTACCGGATTTTCATAAGGACCAATCATTTCTAAACCTTCAATATTGCCAATACCCAATTTTTTTAGATTCGGAATATTAAATGTTTCGCTGGCCTTTGCAATATTACCAAGTGTGTTTACGCCCACATCACCAAATTTTTCAGCATCTGGAAGTGCACCAATACCAACACTGTCCATTACGAAAATAATTACTCTGTTTACCATGTGAATCCCTCCTAAGCTTACACCGCATATTCGAGATTTGCCTAAACAGAATAGATTTTACTATTTGAATTTTTAGGCTCTCGGATGCGCTTTGTTGTACACTTCTTGAATTCGGGTTCTGCTGAGCTCAATATACATTTGAGTCGTTGAAATGTCCGAATGACCCAGCATTTCTTGTACAGATTTTAAATCTGCACCATTCTGGATCAAATGTGTTGCAAATGAATGTCTTAAAGTGTGTGGCGTAATTGGTTTATCTATGCCAGCCATCTGTGTATAACGTTTTACAATTTTCCAGAATCCCTGTCGTGTCAGTCTCTTTCCATAATAATTTACAAAAAGAGCACTCGTATCGTCCTTAGCGAGCTTGTCTCTCGACATATCCATATAATTTAAAACGGCATCTTTAGCCATTTTTCCTATAGGGATGATTCTGTCTTTAGACCGGTCGCTCTTACACCTGATATACCCAATGTCTATGTTGACATCATCAATATCAAGTGAAACCATTTCTGTTACACGTATACCCGAAGCATACAGGAGTTCTAACATGGCTCTGTCACGTTTTCCTGTTTCACTTTCTGTATCCGGTTGATTCAGAAGGTTATCGACTTCAGCTAAGGTTAAGACCTTCGGCATTTTTCGTTCAGCTTTTGGAGATACAAGTTTCCTAGTAGGATTCTTTGCAATCAGACCTTCATCCAATAAGTACCCGAAAAATGTGCGAAGTGTCGCTAGATTTCTAGAAACCGTAGCAGTGGAACGACCAAGATTCTGCAAATGCAGTTGGAACGTTAATACCGTGTTGTCAGAGACATCTGAAAAAGATTCGATTTTATTGTCAACAAGAAACGCATGGAACTTTCTTAAATCCCTGGAATAAGAGTCCAAAGTGTTCTTAGACAGCTTTCGTTCGTTATTCAGATAATCACAAAATGAAGTGATTGTTTCCAACATTGTATTAACCCCTCACTCAACGTTTTATACACATATGTCCTTAATAGCGGAACAATACTTTTATTATACCGACTTTCCAATCACTTGCAAAGCCTTAATTTATCTTAAAGCATACAAAATTATAGATTTAGATAATTTGCATGCTCTTTCACTTGCTTGAATTTCTGTATGACCGTCTTGACTTCTTATCCTTGTACATTTTTTCATCAGCCTCTCGCAGAAGCTGTTTCGTTGTTTTGTGCTTTTCCGGATCATACTCAACAAAGCCTGAACTGATACCTACTGGAAAATCTAATTCTCCACTTAAATTAATACGCTTGAACTTATCGAGAATTCTCCCCCATATAACCCTAGCTCTTGTAATATCACACCCTGCAAAAATAACAATAAACTCATCTCCACCAGGTCTTGCCACAATATCATGGTCTCTGAGACTTTCATTAATGGTGGCGCTGACAATGCTGATCAGCTTGTCCCCTTCATGATGTCCGAACTGATCATTGACATACTTGAGGTTGTTGATATCGACAAAGCAGAGTGTAAGCTGAGCGCCACTTTCTCTTGACGCTTTCATCATATCCTTGAGGATTGTTAAGCCAGCATCCCGGTTAAGAGTCCCTGTCATAATGTCTCTTTGTGATGTTTCAGACATGTGATTTAAAAGCATAGCTTTCATTAAGTACCGGTTGACAACCAGCATCATTGAGCCGACCAATGCAGCCGCAAAAATAACAAGTATTATGATTTTGCTGGCCAGTCCTGGAACAGCATTAACGTTTTCCCAGTTCTTATACAGGTATCTCAAGTTCCAACTCAGCATTGTTATAAGAACAACTGACAAGACTATATTGATCCGAACGGTTATGTCCGAAAAAGTCACCCTCGTCTTGGCCTTACGTCTTGGAATGGCAATAGACATGTTGAACATCATGATCATGGCTAAGGCAAAAAGAGTTGAAAATATCAAGACAGGCAGATGGGTTGATCGAAAGAGCATCCTAAAATCAATGCGTTCTTGGTAAATTAAGAGTCCTAAAAGTGATGACACCAGTTGGTTGATTGTCACAAATATATAGGTGGTTACACCACCAAGAGCCGTGGTCTTTAAATCAACATCAAACATGGTCGTATAGGCCCCAAGCATGACTATGAAAAACAAGAGAAGTTCCCAAAGACTGTTTAAATCCAAAAAATAAAGCATGACCGTATTTATAAAAATAAATAGGGCATGCTGATAAACGGGTCGCTCTTCTCTTCGATGCGCCACGCCAAACATGGTGAAACTAAAAATTAATGACTCGAAAATAGCTGTTAGAATTCTAGTGACCACGTTATGATTTCCTTTCGGACGAGTTTACTTAGAATCTTCCATTCGGAGTTTTTCTGCAACAAGGGCTACAAATTCACTGTTAGTCAATTTGTTTTTCTTACCAGAAAGGGTATGACCAAAATACATTTGTATATACTCTGGGTTTCCTCGATTGACTGCAATTTCAATAGCATTTCTGATTGCTCTTTCGACCCGGCTCGCCGTAGTGTCAAACTTTTCAGCAATTCCAGGATAAATAATCTTAGTGACCTTGCTCAAACAGTTGGCATCTTCATAAACCATTAGTATGGCTTCACGAATATACTGAAAGCCTTTTATATGTGGTGGTACACCAATTTTATGAAGAATTTCTGTTATGCGGGCATCAATTGATACATATTCACTCTTTGTGTTTCCAGGATTAATTTCTCCACCCTGAGCCATGTCTCCTTCAGACTTCTGCTTTGTCTTTGACAGTTGTCGCAGTCTGTCTATGAAAAGGTCAAAATCAAATGGCTTAATCACATAGTAGGTTGCCCCTAAATTAATGGCGCGTCTTGTGATGTTGTCTTGACCCACAGCTGATAAAATAATAAACTTCATTTTATCAATCAGTTCAAGCTCGCCAACTTTTTCAAGAACACCCAGCCCATCTAAATGTGGCATTATAATGTCAAGTACAACTATATCTGGCATTGTTTCCTTGATTAAATCAACGGCTTTTAGGCCATTATTAGCAATGCCCACAACTTCTAGATCGTCTTGCTCACTTATGTGCTCACTCAGAATTGTACAGAAATTCTGATTGTCATCAACGATTAGAACACGTATTTTTCACTCATAGTTTTCCCCACCTTCAAGATGACAGTTTTCTTTTCTTCGCCAACTCTAAGAGCTCTAAAGCATGAACTCTGGTTGTTTCAGTTATTGTGTCTCCACCAATCAATCGTCCAATTTCTTCAATACGTTCATCATGATTAAGTGATCGAACAGATGATACTGTGTCCGACGCTTGAGTTTGTTTCTCAATATATAAATGATGGTCTGCCATAACAGCAATTTGCGGTAAATGGGTTACACAAATAACTTGATGCGAATCTGCTATTTTCTGTAGCTTCTCACCCACAACGCTTGCCGTTTTTCCACTGATACCAGTGTCGACCTCATCAAATACCAAAGATGGAATCCCATCTAGTTTCCCCAAAATCAACTTTATTGATAACATGATTCTTGAAAGTTCTCCACCTGAAACCACTTTTTTTAGCGGTCGTAGTGGTTGACCCGGATTGGTTGAAATCATAAATTCTACTTTATCTGTACCATCTTGTCTTCTTGAATCGGATGGCTCAAAGGTTGTTTCAAATTTTGCGTCTTTCATATTTAAGGCATGGATTTCACGCATAATCTGCTTATCAAATGACGTGGCCGCTTGTTGTCGTTTCATTGACAGCTTAAGGGCAATAGCATCATACGTTTCCTGTTCCTTTTTAAGCTGTCTTTTTAAAGAATCCACACGGTCTGTATGGTTCTCCAGTTCTTCCAGTCTCTTTTGAAGATCCTTGAAATAGTCAAGAACATCACTGATATTCTGTCCGTATTTTCGCTTTAAGTCATTGATGACATTGAGTCTATTTTCCACTTCTGTTAACTCTTCTGGCATATATTCCACGCCATCAGCAAACTGACGAATATCTGAAGTCAGACCTTCTATGGTATAAAAAACGGTTTCTAGTCCTTTTTTTATTTCCTCTATGCTTTCGTCATATTTCTCCACAGTAGAAACATCGCGTAGAATATCTGTAAGTTGATTATAAATGCCTTCATCTGATGACAAGGCCTCATGAGCACCATGCATAACATTATGAATTTGCTCAAAATTTTTCAAATACTCCAGACGATTTTCAATATCATCATCTTCATTTGATTTTAAATCAGCTTTCTCAATTTCATCAATTTGATAGCGAATGAGTTCAAGCTCTCTTTGTACTTCTTCTGGTGACAAGTTGATTTCATCAAGTTGTTTTTCAACAGATTTCATTTTTTGATAAGATTCTGAAACTTGGATCATAAGCTTTTTCACGCTATCAAATGCGAATGTGTCCAGGGTTTTAATATGTGTGCCTGCATTTAAAAGAGACTGATGTTCATGCTGACCATGAATGTCCATCAAGATATCGCCTAGTGAAGATATGATACTTCGAGGTACCATTCTCCCGTTGGCTCTTAAAACACTTCGGCCAGAATGATGCATATCTCTTGAAATCATGATTAAACCATCTTCAGCATCAATTCCATGTTCTGCTAAAAGTTTGGTACAATCATCGTTAATTTCAAAAGTGCCTTGAATTGTTGATTTTTCATGAATGTTTTTTATAAGATCTTTGTTAAACTTTCCACCAAGTATTAAATCCAAGGCTCCAAGAAGGATGGATTTACCAGCCCCTGTTTCACCAGTTAAGATGTTTAGACCCTTTTCAAATGGAATGGTTAGCTGATCAATTAACACAAAATTTTCTATATATAATTCAAGAAGCATAAATGACCTCCAAGATGACAGTTTACAATATGAACAACATCATTAACACTTCCAGACACCGATACTATTAAGTTATGCCATCATTCTCTTAAATTCAGCCAAAACTTCTTCTACTTCATCTTCTGTTCTTACAAGTAGAAAAATAGTATCGTCTCCAGCAATTGAGCCCACTATTGACTTGACATCAAGTGCGTCAAGAGCTGCTGCAGCTGCATTTGCTGCACCTACCAAAGTCTTAATGACAACCATATTTCCAGCATGGTCAAGAGAAATTACAGAGTCTCTAAAGAGTTTTAGAAATCTCTCTGAAATCACACTTTCTTGCTGTTTGATCGTTGCATATTTATACTTGCCGTCTTTAGTTAGAACTTTAATCAAACGTAGTTCCTTAATGTCCCTTGACACAGTTGCCTGTGTGACATTAAAACCATTTTTCTTTAGTGCATTTGCTAGTTCCTCTTGTGTTTCCACTTCTTGTGCATCTATGATCTCAAGAATTTTGGAATGTCGTGAATATTTCAAATAAATCCCCCCGTTAATATAATGAATGCCTGTAAATTAGTATAGTCCACTGTTTCTACTTCTATACGCTAGTGAAATCTCCTTTATTTTTATATGATTTTTTGCATATATTTGAACATTTTACTTTAGACGGTTATGCGCGCTCTCCACAATCGCTTGTGCAAGTCCATCCAAAACCAGTGCATCCTCCGTTTGCCCTTTAACAGCATGGCATAAGAATTCAATATTTCCTGCTGGACCCGTTATAGGAGAAAAAGTAAGTGCCTTTATTTTAAAACCAAGTCCTGATGCAAAGCCCACAATTTCTTCAATCACCGACTGATGGACCTTAGGGTTCTTAATGACACCCTTTTCCTTTTTCGCTTCCTCTTTTCCAGCTTCAAATTGAGGTTTGATCAGAAAAACAATTTCAGCTTGCTCCGCCATTAAACTATAGGCCACAGGCAAGACAAGTTTTAATGATATAAAGGATACATCAATACTAACAAAGTCTATTGCTTCACCAATATCCTCCATGGTGACATGTCTGATATTGGTTCTTTCCATATTTACCACACGTTCATCATTTCTAAGTTTCCAGTCAAGTTGTCCATATCCCACATCAACCGAATAGACTTTACTAGCACCATTTTGAAGCATGCAGTCAGTGAAGCCACCTGTTGAAGCGCCGATATCCATGCACACCTTGTTTTCCACATGAACGCCATGTTCCTTAATTGCTTTTTCAAGTTTAAGCCCACCACGGCTGACATAAGGTAAAGCTTTCCCCTTGACCTCTATTTTTGAATCTCTTTTTACTTTAGTGCCGGCCTTATCGACCCGCTGACCATCAACAAAAATGAGGCCAGCCATTATATTTCTCTTGGCCTTTTCTCGAGATTCGAATTCTCCCAGTTCTACAAGCAGAACATCGAGTCGCTCTTTTTTCATTTTTGCTGTCTCCTAAATTTCATCTTAAGTTGAATTCTCTTGGCAATGCTTCCACTATCAAGTCCTAAGGAAGCCATTAGTTTGTCTACATCACCATGTTCAACAAACTTATTAGGTATACCTAAACTTTGAATGTCATAATTTAGTTTTTTGTCGCAAACCCAGCTCGTTAGACTCGATCCAAACCCACTGTCTACAACATTGTCTTCAAGGGTAACGATATATTTTGCCCCCAGTTCACTAAGAACCTTCTCCAGATCCAAAGTTTGAAGCGGATAGACGCATCTGACATTAACAACCGAAGCGTTTATGCCCATGGACTCAAGTTTTTCTGCCGTTTCAAGGGCTGTCGAAACCATTTTCCCAACTGATAAAATTGTAAGGTCTTTTCCAGATTTCAAAATTTCAGGCTTCTTAATATCATCATTTGATTCATTAATAAAGATTTCCTTGCCTCGAGGATAACGAATGGCAATGGGACCCTCATGGTCATTCACTGCATATCGAACCATTCGGTCAAGCTCATGGCCATCTTTCGGTGCAAGAACTGTCATATTCGGAATGTGTGATAAATAGGACAGATCGAACACACCATGATGCGTTTCACCATCATTGCCTACAAGGCCTGCCCTATCTATGGCAAAGACCACTGGCAAATTCTGAATGCACACGTCGTGAATAATTTGGTCGTATGCTCTTTGCAGGAATGTAGAATAGACTGCAAACACAGGTTTTATACCTTCTGCAGCTAGACCAGCGGCCATAGTGACTGCATGTTGTTCTGCGATTCCCACATCAATAAAGCGTTTTGGATATGCCTTCATAAAGTCAGAGAGCCCTGTGCCATCTGGCATGGCAGCAGTTATAGCCACCACCTTGTCATTGTCCTTGGCAAGGTCTGTGAGTGCATCTCCAAATACTTTAGAATATGACCTCTTCCCCGCCTTAGGCTGAACGCCCTTTTTTAAATCGAAGGCTCCAACACCATGGTAGGCAGACGGATTCTGCTCCGCTGGCAAATAGCCTTTTCCTTTTTTTGTAATGACATGGATTAGTTTAGGACCCTTAACAGACTTAGACATTTCCAGTGCATTTGTAAGTTCATCAATATTGTGTCCATCTATTGGACCGTAATAATGGTAGCCTAGCCCCTCGAAAAGCATGCCATTAACCAGCATAACCTTAAGACCAGATTTAAACTTGGTTATAGATTTTGTGATGCTCTCACCTACATGGGGGATTGAAGACAACATTGTTCTTGTCTCACCCTTTATATTGGCATAGGCAGGTGCCATCCGAAGCCTTCTTAACTGCTTTGACATCGCGCCGATGTTTTCGGATATAGACATTTCATTGTCATTAAGGACAACGGTGATGTCAAGGTCATCATGGCCAGCATGGTTCATGGCTTCAAAAGCCATTCCACCAGTTAAGGCTCCATCACCAATAACTGCAATAACACTATGGTCCTTATTCTTGAGGTCTCTGGCCTTAGCTAGACCCACCGCTGCCGATATGGATGTGGAGCTATGCCCTGTTTCAAAACAGTCATGTGTGCTTTCACAACGCTTGGGAAATCCACTCATGCCACCGAACTGTCTCAACTGTCCGAAACTATCTTTACGGCCAGTTATAAGCTTGTGAACATATGCCTGGTGACCAACATCCCATACAATTCTGTCTTCTGGACTGTTAAAAACCTTATGTAGGGCAATGGTCAGTTCTACCACACCAAGATTTGACGCTAGGTGTCCACCTGTTTGAGAGATGCTATTCAAAAGAAACTCTCTAATTTCAACGCTCAACCGAATGAGATCGGACTTATTCATTTGTTTTAAATCTTCAGGTGATGCTATTTTATCAAGTAACATAAAAATCACTCTTCCTTTGACCGACTAGCGCTTCACATCTTTCAAAATTCTTATACGGAGTTTGGAGTCAAGGAAATAAAGTATTGTTCCAACCCCTTTGACTATGCTCTTCCATTTAGAGAGCGCTAATTCTTTACCTATGGCTTTGCCGCCAACAGTGAGTGCAGCAACCGTTCCGCTAAAGACGACGGAAAGTGTTGCCATATTTAAAAACGGCAGACCAAGAGCCATGATCTGCGTTAGGATAATCGCAATTGCCGCGCCACTAATGATCCCTGCTATATCCCCAATCACATCATTACAAAAGTTTGATACGGGCCCTGCATTTCTGACAAGGCTCACACTATATTTTGCACTTGGCACCTTTTGGGCCGCCATAGAATGAAAGGGTTGTTCTTTGGCCGCTACGACAGCATTTCCTATGGTATCAAAAACAACACCTAAGAAGATAATCGTAAGCAATACGCCAATCGCAGGTATCAGGCTAACATTTCTCAAAACAGATTCTGACAGTGTACTCATGAGTATGGCTAGAATAAAAGTCATTATACTAACCCTCAAAATCCATTTGCTTGCTTTTTTCTTTTTTAAATTTTTAAGTTTTGAGCCGCCTTTATTTTTTTTCAAGACGTACCGCTCCTTTTCATTGACACGCTTTATTGTGCTTGCAATTTTTCTTTATACCTATGGTTCATAGTATAAAATGCAAGTCGAATTTATATATTAACAGGTGGCAGTACATTAAGTAAATTTTACGGCTTAGGTCCAGTTGGATTTCCCCCAAAGGCACTGTTTTGTCGCCAAAACAGCAGTTTCCCATTAAGCCTTTGACCAAGTCGTCTCCGATTATGGGACTGGACTACCACTTAGACCGTACTTCAATCCAAAATGTACTTCATAATGAACAGTCTAGGAGTTTTCCTCTGCAGGCAAGTTAACTCTTAGCCTCTTTTGCAGTGAAGGTTTAGATTAGCATTGACTTAGAGGGTATGGGCCCATACCCCTTAAGCCTGACTACCGTCCGCCTCCCCCACTCAAGGCAGGCTACGCTGTACCCAGCTTTGGTACCGGAATACAGGTGTATCCTGTAGGTTTTCACGTTACAGGTCTCCACGGAATAAGGGTCATCGCCCGCATGCCTTTGCGGATCGCCCCCACGTCCTTACTCCCAGCACAGACCCCCGACTGGGCGTCGGCAGCCAATACCAGGAACTTCATCGATGTGCCCTTTAACGGATTTTTAGCCCCGCCTTCCAAGCTAACAGCTCTGACTAGAATACTGCACCACCTGTGAATAAACTTTATTAATTTTCATCACATTCATTAAATATATGTGATATGTACCTATACTATGAAGTTTGCCACCACAATGCCAAGTAGAGCACCTGCAAAAACTTCCACAGGTGTATGCCCAACCAATTCTTTAAGTTTGTCTTGGGCGATAGGTTTGTGATGGTATAAATCTTCAATTATATTATTGAGTATGATAGCTTGCTTGCCAACAGAACGTCGGACACCCGAGGCATCATACATAACAATCAAACTTAGAACAAGGGCGATGGCATAGGAACTAGAATCCCAACCTTTTGCCAGGCCAACTGCTGTTGACATGCCCATTACAAAAGACGAATGGCTTGATGGCATACCACCTGAACCAATCATTCTATATACGTTTAGTCTGCCCTCTGAGACAAAGGTTAAGATAACCTTTAAAACCTGGGCAATGAACCACGATAAAAACGCGGCTGCGAACACTTCATTATTTACAATACCTTCAAAATAGTTCATTCTCAACCTCACACTTTAGAGCTTTCTGCTTAACAGCTCAATGACCAAGCACTCAAGGAACTCAGTGTCATAGGGAAGGGCCTTCAGGATTTGAATGGCTTCTTTGGTTAATTCTGTAGCCTTGCTTCTTGAAGCTTCTAACCCTATGAGTGACGGATAGGTTGTTTTATCATTTTTTACATCACTACCCGTTGGCTTTCCAATAACTTCAGTGTCACCCTCAATATCCAGTATATCATCAATTATTTGAAAGGATAACCCGATATTCTGGGCAACCTTCCGCATTTTAGAAATTTCTTCATCATTTGCACCACCGAGCATTGCGCCGGATGCAAAAGCAGCTTCAATTAAAGCGCCTGTTTTGTATTTATTAATGTAATTTAGGGTCTCAATATCGACCTTGATGTTTTCATTGGCTATGTCTGCCACTTGGCCGACAATCATGCCACATGCGCCTGCCTTTTCAGATATTTCATGACAAGCTTTGACACATTTTCTCATGGATTCAGGGTCTGATTCTTTCATAGTCCTTTCAAGCATGATGGTATGTGCGCTGTTTAGAAGAGCATCCCCTGCTAGAATGGCTTTGGCCTGACCAAAGACTATATGATTTGTAGGCTTACCACGACGTAGGTCATCATTATCCATAGCAGGAAGGTCATCATGAATCAGAGAATATGTATGTATCATTTCAAGGGCCGCCGCAAATGGAAAAGCCAAGTCGCATGCCCCTGAAAAAACTTTTGCTGTTTCAACCACAATAATCGGGCGAAGTCTTTTTCCACCTGCTCGTAGGCTATAGTTCATGGCGTCAAAGAGGGCCTTTTCATAAGGACTACTTTGTCCATTAAAATATGTGTTTAGATGTTTTTCGATAGAATCTTTTTTGTCACGCATTATTTGATCGAATGGTTTGTCAAGTTCACATCTGACATTCATTTAACAACCCGCCTTTACGAATTTTCGAAGTCTTCTTCACCAACAGATGTCATGATCTTTATTTTTTGCTCTGCATCTTCAAGGAGTTTGTTACAGTTTGAATAAATGCCGACCCCTTCTTCAAAGAGTTTTAGGGCATCTTCCAGTTTAACACTCCCCTGTTCCATCATATCAACAATTTCTTTTAATCTGTCCAGTTGATTTTCAAAATTTTTCTTTTTAGGCATTATTCACTCTCACCTTCTGAAACAGACGCCACACAAACATGAATTTGTCCATCTGTTACTTGTACTTTAAGATGATCACCCTTGCTGATAGCATCCACTTTATTCACAATCGTATCATTTTCATCTAGAACTATAGAATAGCCTCTGTCCATGGTTTTAAGAGGGCTAATATGATCAAGAAGCTGACCCGTATAAGACAAGCTCTGTTTTTTCATCTCAATAGTTTTGTTTACAGACTGTTCGAGCCTTTGTCTGAATGCGTCAAGTTCATAACGTTTTGTGTCTGAAACTCTAACAAGCATTCGACCTAGGGCATCTGGCGTATATCGCTCCAACATCTCTCTAGAAACTTGGGCTTTACTTTTAAGCCCATCCACCATTTTACTCCTATATGCATTTAAATAACCATAGAGTTCAATGTTCGACACGGCCGAAAGTTCTGCCGCCGCTGACGGTGTTGGTGCTCTCAAATCAGAAACAAAATCTGAAATAGTAAAATCGGTTTCATGACCAATACCCGTTATGACCGGAATATCACTTTGAAATATGGACCTTGCTACAATTTCTTCGTTAAAGCACCACAGATCTTCAATTGATCCACCACCTCTACCGGTGATGATTGTATCAAAGTTGCCAATGGCGTTGACATGGTCTATCATTTGAGAAATTTCGCTTGCCGCTGTTTCCCCTTGCACACGCACTGGAAAAATAGTTACATCAGTATAGGTCACACGTCTTTTTAGAACATTTAATATATCCCTAATGGCTGCACCCGTTGGTGATGTAACCACTGCAATTTTTTCTGGAAACTCAGGGACTTTCTTCTTGAATTTTTGATCGAATAGGCCCTCTTCATCTAGTTTTTTCTTCATCTTTTCAAACTTGACATGAAGGTCTCCTAGCCCACTTTGCTCAAGAGATTTGGCATAAAGTTGATACTTTCCATCTCTTTCATAAACCGATATATATCCCTTTGCGCGAATTTTCATGCCGTCCTCAGGCGTGAAGTCCACCTGAGAAAAATCTCTGTGAAACATAACACAACTGATTCGTGCATCTGAATCTTTCAGACTAAAATACGCATGCCCGCTGGAATGAAGTTTATAGTTTGAAAGTTCACCTTCAATGATCAGATTGGATAGAATAGGATCATATGACAGGTTCCTTTTTATATAGGCATTGACTTCAGACACTGATAATGGTCTAAGCTTCATTATTATCACCTCTATTGAGCGCCCCTAATACTGCGACGCCAATTGCATTGTCTGCTGCAAATTTAGGCCCGCAAAACATGACATCTATCCCATTCTTTTTCAGTCTTTCAGGAAGTATTTTTTGCATATAAGCACTAGAGGAAACGCCTCCCGCCATTAAGACCTTATTTACTTGACTCTCTTGCACTGCACAAAGAAGTGCCTTTTCAAGGGTTTTGATTAGCGCGTCAAAAAGTCCTTTGGAAATATCTGAAGGGTCTTTGCCCCCCTCAATATATTTCAATCCATAGGCCTCTGCTCCACTTAAGTTAAAATAAGAGCCTTTCACACTGACGGGAAATTTGAGCGGGTTTGAACTCTCATCACAAAGCTGATCTAAGAATTTTCCACATGGAAAATCGTAACCGAGTGCCACGCCAACCCTGTCTATTAATTGTCCTGCGGATACATCTAAAGTCCCACCCACAATGTCTATGTCAAATGCGCCATGCACCCATTTTGAAAACAGTATTTCTGATGTGCCTCCTGAAAGGTGGACAGACAAGTGGCTCTCACGATAATCAAATTGACCACCATAAGCACTTGCCATAATGTGACCATCTTGATGTGTTGTTGTAAACAACGGCACTTTCAGGGCCAATGACAGAGCTTTAGCAAACTGAAGCCCTGCAGTAAAAACTGGCATATATGATTCTTCTTGATTCCTCGGCCGTGTGCTTACAGCAATACACCCTATTTGACTGGTGTCTACTTCTTGACAAATTGCTTCAAAAATCATTGGCAAATTCATGACATGTTGAAAAAAGCCCTCGGACTGCCTTAGCCCACGGGCTCCTTTTTTCACATCGAGCATTTTCCGTGATTCATACACTAATCTTCCCTTATGATCTGCTATAGCCATTGATGTTGTATAGCAGCTTGTGTCGATTCCAAGAGTGTAGGGCTTCATAATATTAAGCCTTATTGCCCACGGTTGCACCTAGAAGGCCATTAATAAATGAACTGGACTCGTCATCGCTAAATTTCTTTGAGAGATTAACCGCTTCGTTGATTGATACACTTTCAGGAATATCTTCATTGAAAAGGATTTCAGTCATTGCAATTCTCAGGATTGCCAAATCAATTTTAGCTATACGGTCAATCTTCCAACCCTTTTTCAGATGAGAAGAAATTTCCTGATCAACTGCGTCTTTGTGCTGAATAAAATTCCTCACAACTTGACCCACAAAAATTTTATCCGCATCATTTTGACCAATGCTTTCAATATATGCATCAATTCTATCCACTGTATACTCACCATGCATATCCATTTGATACAGACATTGCATTGCTGTTTCTCTAGCTTGCTTTCTGCCCATTAGGCCCTCCAATACTCATTTAATCCCATATACACTTTAGAAAAACTCCGGTCTCACAGAACTAGGTCTGCTTCACGAAGTTTTTCATATCTTATAATTCTTTTTATGTGTCTTTCTATTCTTCGATTAATTCTTCCACAGGCGTGTCATCGGCAGATTTCATGTTAATGCCTTGTACATGAATGTTAACTTCTTTACAAGCAAGACCTGTCATCGTCTCAATCGCATTCTTAACATTTTCTTGTACTTGCCAAGCCACGTCAGGAATCTTAATTCCAAAATCAACAATTATATTTAAATCAACAACAACAATGTCATCTTCAATATCTACTTTGACGCCTTTTTTAAGGTTCTTAACACCAAACATTTCTGCAATGTCTTCTGCAAAACCACCAGAAAGTCCGTTTACACCTTCAATCTCTGCTGCTGCAATTGAAGTGATGATTCCAATAACATCGTCAGAAATATTAACATTACCATATTCTAAAGCATCGAGTTGTGTCTTTTCAGCCATTTTACTTCCTCCAATCATAAAATTATTATAACAGAACCTACCCCGAAACACAATGAAAGCTAGGCGTTACAGTGTGTTTACAATTTTTTATATGTAAATATAATCAAAGACCCACTTTAACTTCAGGCCTTTTTTAAACATGTCATATAAAGATCATGCAAAAGTTAACTTAAACTCAAAGTATGGACTAAACACTCTCAAGCGGAGGCACAAAGCCTTTTTAAGGAGCTTATAATCCCTCGACTATGAAATACCCATATTTACACAGGATCTTACATGCTTTACTAATCATTTTTACGACATGTCGTATATTTATAAATGGTTGCATTCAAATTGGCCTGAAAATGCCCGCTAAGGAAATAGCGGGCATAATCCATTTTCTTATTCTTCAGTTGTTTCTTCCTGCTCAAGTGTAACCTCTTCGCAGCAACACATGTCTGAAATAACGAAATCTTCACCGCATTCTGGGCAAGTCAGTTCAATGCAGCAATCGTCTTCATCCCACTCCTGATCAACCAGTACAGTCTCTCCGCAATGTGGACACTCGAATTCGTCATAGTCAGCCAAACCTAGTTCCATTTCAATTTCATCCTCAAGATCAGCAAGATCTTCGTCAACAGACTCAACATAGTCTTCTAGGTCAGCCAGATCTTCATCTACGTCTTCGACGTATTCTTCTAGCTCTTCGAGGTCTGTATCAAGTTCATCAAATGCAGCTGCAAAATCATCCATTAATTCGATGATATGAACCAGCAGCTTTCCTTCCTTCGAGTTTTGCTCAACTTCCATGCCTTCAGCAAGACCCTTCAAATAGGACACCTTTTCTAGTAGATAGCTCATGATATAACCTCCTTAGAGTTGTGTTTTTCAGACAGTTCCTAAACAGCCTGATTCATATATGAAACCGTCAAGTGCTTATGCACGAGACAGGTATTCATCGGTTCTAGTGTCAACCTTAACCTTGTCGCCTTCGTTGACAAATAGTGGTACATTCACAACTGCGCCAGTTTCAAGAACAGCTTTTTTTGTAACATTAGAAGCTGTGTCACCTTTAACACCTGGCTCAGTTTCAGTAACCTCAAGAATAACAAAGTTTGGCGCTTCAACCACAAAGCATTTGCCCTTGTAGAACTTCAGCATAACATTGTCATTTTCCTTGATGTATTTAATTGAATCTACAACAAGTTCATGAGGAAGTGGAATTTGATCATATGTTTCGTTATCCATGAAGTAGTAAAGGTCACCATCGCTATAAAGATATTGCATTTCTTTTGATTCGATGTGTGCCTTAGGGAACTTTTCAGATGGAGAGAAAGTTGTTTCTCTTGTAGCCCCTGATAGTAAAGACTTGTACTTTGTTCTTACAAAGGCAGCCCCTTTACCTGGCTTAACGTGTTGAAAGTCAATTACAACAACTGGTTCGCCGTTAATTTCAAATGTCATACCTTTTCTAAAATCACCTGCAGAAATCATGCTTATACCTCCGATTAAAGTTCAATTAAATGTTTAGGGGACGTTGACAACCTTTCACATCCATTTTCCGTTACCACAATTAGGTCTTCTATTCGAACACCACCGAATTCTGGAATATAAATACCCGGTTCGTCTGTTACCACCATATTTTTCTCTAATATTTTTTCACCGATTGGTGCAAGTCTTGGTGCTTCATGCACTTCAAGACCCACTCCGTGTCCAAGTCCATGTCCGAAATATTCGCCGAACCCTTCCTCAGTGATAATGTCTCTTGCTATTTTATCAGCGTCTTTGCCCTGTATACCAGGTTTAATGTACTGAAGTGCCGCTTCCTGAGCCTTTAGAACAGTCTCATAGACTTTTCTTTGCTTCTCGGTTGCTTGCCCCATAACAATTGTCCGTGTCATATCTGAACAATACCCCTTATAGACACAGCCAAAATCCATTGTTACAAAATCGCCATTTTCAATAATTTTATCACTGGCTCGACCATGAGGCAGTGACGATCTCCAACCGGATGCCACAATAATATCAAAAGAAAGAGCGCTGGCCCCTTGTTTTTTCATAAACATTTCCAGCTCTAGGGCAACCTCTTTTTCTGCCATGCCTGGTTTGATATATGTAAGAATATGCTCAAACGCCGCATCGGCAATGGAAGCTGACTTTTTAATTGTCTCAATTTCCGCTTTGCTCTTTTGCAGTCTAAGAGATTCGATTAACTGGTCAATTGGAGTAAATGCCGTGTTCGGCATATTTTCTCTATATGTATCAAATTCTTTTACAGTCATACTTTCGTCTTCAAATGCCAAGCTTTTCAGATTGAGTTCATTCAATACATCATAAATGGATTTTTCAGGGGTGTGCAGTTTTATTTCAAAACCTTTGCACTCAGCTGCCGCTTGATCTTTGTATCTAAAGTCAGTAATAAACCAAGCGTTCTCATGGCTGACTACAGCAATACCTGAAGTGCCCGTGAAACCACTGATGTATCTTTTATTCTCAGGCTTGGTGATGAGAACTGCATCAAATGCGCGATCGGTCATTGCATCTCGAAGTCGTTTTAATATTTGCATCTTATTCACCGCCTTTTTCATGTAAGCAACTGCATATTTCACTCTAAAGTCATCACAAAACCATATAGACATGTACGAAAATTATATCAATATGGTTTTGTGATGACATGGCTCTGTGAACATACAGGTGCCTAATGTATTTTTCAGTGGATAATGCCGCAGAAGAACCATTAAACGATGGAAATTTCTTTCTTAGTGCGTCACATCCCAATATATATTACCACACTTTTCATATTTTGAATAGCAAGCAAATACGCTTCATATCAAAGTTTTAACAGTTTTATGACTTGATCAGCTATCTCACTTGGTGAATACGCATCGGTTTCTATAATAATATCTGCGCTGTCTTCGTATATTTGACCGCGCACGCCTATCAGCTGGTCAATTTTTTTCTCTAAGGAACCATCTTGAATGAGGGGTCTGTGTGCCCTTCCACTTTCTAGATTCTTGAGAAGCTGATTCTTGCTGGCCTTGAGATAAACCACCCTGCCACTGACTTTCATCAGTTCTACATTACTGTCTTTTAAGACCACACCACCGCCTGTTGAAACCACTGTTCCATCTTCCTGTGCTATAGCTTTTGTAACGTCTGTCTCGATTTCTCTAAACTTTTCCTCGCCGTATTTCTCGAATATATGCGGTATGGACATACCTCTTTTTTCTATAATTTCATCCATGTCTAACCAAGGCATATTTAAACGATCGGCCAGTAACTGACCGATCGTGCTTTTGCCTGATCCCATCATACCTATCAGGTAAATATTAATTGTCATCATCCTCCGAGTTATGGCGCGGGTTTTTTGAAACCACGTTAATGGCATCAATGAGCGCCTTAAGTATATCCGTTTCGTACTGGAGATTCATCTCGTCAAGTTTTGAATAAACTTCGCCCTTGCTTGTCACCACATAATGAGGCTTTAAACTGTTCAGTGCAATGGCTTTGATATCCATTAAACAATGCTCACAGGTACAAACATCTGGAAAAGCCCTCAGTAAGTTTGGTAAGTAATGATCAACGGAAATCTCCATATAATTTCTCAGTTCCAAAGTATCACGCCCTTCAGTCATATTAGGGGCAAGCTGAATTACTCTCTTACCTCTCTCCAATATTCTACCTTGTAACGCTGAATCCCTTTATTTTTTTGCATACCAACAAGGAGAGGAAGCTGAGATAAGTCAACATCAATATTCCCTTCACTGGACTTCTTATACGGAACCACTGCTATTACGGGTTGGTTTCCAAGGTCTGTCGTGAAGGCTGTAGGACTGCTTCGATCGGCGTCATAGTCGTTCCAGTAGTCTGATTTTCCATCATAGTAGCCATAAATATTTTCTATTTTTCGCCCCTCATCAGCATAAAAGGCCTTACTTAGATCATCATAAGCTGCTATAAGCTGATGGCCCAAGGTGACTTTATCAGTAATATTTTTATTGATTAACTCTTTCTTACCCGGTCCATAGAAAATTACTCGACCCTCGGCATAGATATTCCCAACAAAGGTCACCGTCACGCCTGCTGGCGCATAGATATACACATCGCCTTTTGTGGCAATAATACCAGATAAATTGACCTTGATATCGCCTAGACCGCCTAGACCGATATTATTGTTTCCAATGCCTCCGGGAGGGTTGATGTAGATGTCTTTTGAGGGATCGTCATTTATAATCTGAATGTTACTGTCCGATCCAATGTTTAACCGCCGAGTTGTGCTATCCATTAAGATAAGTTGTGAAAGTCTAGTGCCTTCTGTATCCTCATTAATTGTCTTTAATAAAGTATTGGTCCCACCTGGCTCTACATACTCATATACAAAGTTATGACCATTCTTTATATCTCTTGTGGCCAGAAGATTCATTTTTTTATCAACATCACGGTCTTCCGTGTTCAGTATCTCACGCTTTATTTGGGAAAGCCATAGACTCATGTCATTGGCCTTGTCTGTTCCAAATAAAACCATACTGTCATCATTTGTTTGACCTGGTACAATACCAGCTGAATAATTGTTATTTAAGAAGTCAAAAGTTTTTTCAACACTTCTGATTTTAAAAATACTCTTGTCTTCATCATCAACTTTTGATGCACTGGCATTTGGATCACCATTTTGAGCACCATATATAAAAACTTGTTTTTTAAACTCTTTAGCGCTTGTCACCTCGTCGTCACTTGACTTTTCTAGCATTTCATAAGGCGTCTCTTCAAATAAAGGATTCCCTTCAGAATCATATCCATAATAATAATCCACTTCATCATATCCAGAAAGCTTTCCAGCATATTGTCCGTTTCTCTCATTTTTTGCATAGGTCGTTGTATAAAATTTCAGATACTTATTTTCTGTGGTTAAAGACTCGCCCGTCATATAATTGTGAATATTTCCATCCTCGTCTTTTCGAGAGATGCCCGAGAATGATATACCATGTATAAATGCCTTATCCACTTCGATAGATGATTTGTCTACCGCCTTTCTGTCCACAATAATTGATCCAGCTAAATCTCCTTGATCATAATTTGTTTCTCCAGAGTCAAGCATTAGGTAAAGTTCCCCTTCATCCATCGTGATCTCACTGCCTGCAGGTTTTGCTGCCGTTCCCACTCTTATATTGGTATTTCCTTTTTCTCCATTTAATATGATGTCTTCGTATAGGTATAAATTTTTTAACACATCAATGTTAATTATTGAGGTGTTGTCTATTGCTGACTCCGTACGAAGTTCATTTGCACCTAGATTCTCCTCAACCTTAAGATTATAACCCGACTTAAAAAACTTAATATTTCCTCTTGTATAGAGATCGCCCTTCACATTCAGGGTCGCAGATTGCCAGTTTTCTATTGAATGATCCAACATACCATAGAATTTAAAATCAGAAAGGTCTTGCCGTAAAAAATCATCTTCACCTTCTTCAATACCAAGAACTATTCCGCCAAACGCTTTCTGTGAAAGGCGGTCTGATAAATTTGATTTTTCTGGCAGACTTCCGTAGAAGTATGCATTGCCTTCGATGGTAACATCGCCCTCGGTTACAACAAGGTCTTTACCTGAAGCTATTGCGTAATCTAGGATTTCATTGTCCTTTATTCTTTCAACACCTTTAGCGGTCCGAAAAACGAAGTGATACTGCGGCTCTTCAATTTCCACTTTTAGCTGGATGGCTTTTTTATGCTCATTAAACCGACCATTCGATTTTAAGGTTATATACAACTTCCTATCCTCGAATGATGAATTGACAACTTCTATATCGAGATTTTCATCTGTTCCGTCAGCACTCACATCGTAGCCTGATATATTTTCAATATGTTGATTCAAATCAACGTGGACAAGTCTGTTTTGGGGAGCTGTAGTGTTATTTGGGTCTGCGCTTCTTTTGAGCGCGTTTTGAGAAAGCTTTTGATAAATTAAACAATTGTCTTTGTAGGAATCCGGACTATCAAGCTGACCCAGATATTCTCCAGTGTTCTCGTCTAGGAGTTTATAGGACAATATATCAGGTTGATTTAGGAAATACTCATAATATTTCACTAAAAACTCCAGATTAAGAGCTCTGTCGATATGGTCCATAACGTCTTCTTCGGTGATCACACCATTATGAAGATCTGACTTCAATTTTCTTAAATAAGGTTCCCAGACTTCCCCTTGAACAAATGTTTCTTCGTCATCATCTGTGCCTTCAGTCTTTTCAAAAGCATCAAATATATTTTCCTCATCCATACTGACAACACTATTAATATGTTCATTGGCCAGTCTTTCTGCTTCAAAGGACATGTCGTTGATTTCAGCCAAACTTTCCTCAATGGCCCCATCTGTAATATAAAATGCATTGTTGCTTCCACTTAGACGCAGTGTTCTTTGAAGACCACTCAAACTGACCATCATTAGGCCTAAGCCTAAAATGGTTAAAAGTGAAATGATAATTAGCACTGTTATAAGTGCTGATCCTTTTTCCTTATTCAAATTTTCAGATTTTGATTTTTTATTCAAAAATGGATTTATCATAATATCACTTCTTTCTTACAGAAGAGTATAAGTCATATATAAGTTCGCCTCGACTGTTTTCAACCGTTATATAAACCCAGTAGTAGTCTAAATCATTGTTCACAGTTTCTTCGGTTTCTGAATTAAGCTTCAAATAAAAGTTCACTTCGCCTGTGTTACTGATATCACGTTCAAAGCTATAATTTTTGTTGTCATCATCAAACTCATAAACTTCAAGTTGACGTGCACTTAACTTATCATTTCCTTTTGGTGGACTTTCTTTATCACTATTGCCTGAAGCATTATATATTACAAAGGTAAGCAGTTCATCCTCGGTTTCTGTCTGGGAAGCATTTACTCTTATAACAACCTCTTCGTCTGGCCCTTTGCTTAATGGGAGAATATCCGTGTAAAGTCCGTCGTCCACCTTATACTTCAATTTATAAGCGTTTTCAATTGGTGTTTCTTCTAGGAGCAAGGTCACCGTCTGATCAGAATCCAAATTTTGAACAAGGCCCTTACTGGCTCCAGAGTCCGTTTGAAAGTCAAGATGTGTGTGAACAGAATCATATGACGGCACAATGATAATATCTGGGCTGATTGTATGATCAAAATAATTGAGATCACCATTATTGCTGTTAACAGAAGTCGTTTTATTAGAGTAGTTCACCGTCACAGTAAACCCCTCGTAAAGCTGTGGCATTCCATTGTTGTTTGGGTCAGGGGCTAATTTTATTTCCTCTAACTTCTTCTGAGCAGCATATTCAGCACGAACGATCCGTTCGGATCGTTCGCCTATTTCAGTCGCTTTCACGAATTGATTCAAATATGGTCCAATAACAAGGGCGAGAATGCCTATTGCGATTATTAGTTCCAGCAGTGTAACACCTTTTTGATTTTTCAACATGGTTGGCCTCCTGCTAGCGTATCACTTGAACATCGCCTTCTGTTGTTCCCATGACTAATCTTGGCAATTTACTATCATCTGTTTTCACTAAGATCTTCACAGGTTTACCGGTTTTATTGTAAACACTCAAGGTGCCCATACCAACGTCTTTCTCATCTACCCTAGGTGTTGATATAACTGTTATATAAACAGCATCTTCATAGTTGGGTGCGAAGCCATAATACTCATTGACACCTGGAAAGTTCGTAAAAGATGTCGAATAGTAAAATGCAAGTTTGCCCGCAGACTCTGTTACAGTTATAGATAAATTTTCACTATCACGCTGGGAATATAAAGAGAGTTCACTCTGATCCGCCTTAGATATATAGTATTTATTGTTGATAGACGTCGGTGCACTCATGATAATTTCAAAATCAGGTTCAAGTCTTGTGCTTTCTTGACTTGTTGAGTTGTTTCCATCACCCCCAAGATTATTGAGTAATGTGTCATCAAGTCCTGGTATACCCGTTATTGAGCCAAGTCCATTTGACGCCCCACTTCCTATGGAGGTGATTGGTCTGTCTGGATCTGCAAGAGACCCAGTGACAATGTAATCAAATGGGCTGTGTTCTTCAAACTCCGATTCATACAACCAGTTGAGCTTAGCTAGGGTTTCATTATCGTAGTAGTATGGAAATTGTAAGTCAATTGTACCGACCACACGATTAGAAAAATTATTGTCTTTAGCGATGGATAGATTTTTTACAAGTACAATATTATCGAAACTTTCAAGTTGACCAATCACATTTTTTATGTTCTGATAAGCTCCGGATATTTCCACTGTTGCGTCAATGGTATTGACCACAGACTCCCAACCTTCTTCTTGTTCAGAATCAGCTTCATTTTGATTTTCAAATCGCGCTTCAACCATACTTTTTGAGAAGTTATCAAGGAGTGTATCCTCATATCCAGATATAATTTTACCAATGGCTTCCTCATCACTATTCTTTTCAACACGGTCTCCAGCGTTTCCGAAGCTATAGCTTATATCTTCCACCTCATTGGCTTCAAAGACTTGACTAACACTTCTAATAACTTCCTCTTGATAAATAATTGGAGGCAAGGTTCTTTCCATAATTTCAACCTTGCGCTTGAATGAATTGATCAAATTCTTTTGCATTTCAAGGGGCATAATGTTTCTTTCAATGCTTTCCAAGGTTCTTTCATTTTCACGTAATTTTGCTTGCTCTAAAGCTAGGGCGTCAAACACCGGCAGATATATATAATATATAACGCCTGCCACTGAAAGAAGGACCAGAAAGCTTATTAGCATAATACGTTCTCTACTAGTCAACCTCATCAGTGTCACCTCCAAAACTACACTCTAGTACAAATTCGAACTTTTCCTCAACACCCTTGTAATTTATTTCCTCGGTTCTGTTAATTGATTCTACACTGAGTTCATGAAAAAGGTTTAAGGATCTAATTTTATGGAGGAGGTCAGGAATTTCTTCCTTGGTCTCAGTCTTGCCATATATCGTCATTGATTCTGTAGAATCAAAATCCACGCTTACATAGTAAACATCTTGAGGTAAGACTGATTCAATCACTTCTGTGACATAGATCACGGATGTGTTTTCAGCTTCAATTTCTTTTAGCAAATTTGACTTATACTCTATTCTATTATCAAGTGCTGTTAATAAGTACTGTCTGTTTCTTTCTTCACTTTTCTCTTCAATGGCCTGAAGGATAAGGGCATTGCTGGCTTGAGTCTCTTTCAACTGTCTTTGCAGATCAATCAAGTGATAGGTAAAAACCACAGCGACCGCCACTACGAGCGTTAGTACAGCAAATGCCAAACGCACTCGTTTCTTTTTCTTGAAATATAGGTCTGGCAGAAGATTTATTTGTTTTTTCTTATATTGATCTAAGACCGAAATATCTTTCTTTTTTCCAAACATTAGTGACCTCCTTGCATAAGACCACCGATGACAGGTATTAGAAGTCTATAGTCGGTGTCTTTAACATCAGAGTTTTTATAATGATTTGGAACAAGTTCCACGCTTATATTGTGGTAGAATTTCAAGAATGTGTCGAATTGCTTTAGATTTGTGCCACCACCAATTAGGTATATTTCATCAACATTCATCCCGAATTGTCTTGTTTTAAAGAATTCCATCATCTTTGTCACTTCGTAAGCAATGGGTTCATAAATTCTTTCGTAAATAGGATCAATCTCTGAGTCGATTTGATTGGTGTGGCTTTGATTTAACTTACTAAACTGCAGTTTTTCCCTCAATCTCTCAAGTTTTGTATGTACATCAGAGACAGAAGTCTTAGGTTTTGTCTTTATTTCAAAATCAAACATCTCTTCTCTAGATTTATTCAAAGGACTGCCTGTATACTCAGAGTGTCTCTCAATAAGGTCCACAATGCCTAGTTCAGACTGAATATTTGCAAAGTAAGTCGTACCATTGAACATCGTTAAATTCATGGATTTAGCCCCGAGATCCACAACAAGTGTGTTTTTATCTTCTGTTAAAACATGTTTTCTGAAATATGAGAAAATAGCGTCCGTATAATAGTCCACTTTTTTAATGTTTAACTTAAGTTTATCAACAAGTTCAACCTGCTCATCAACCGTATCTTTAGGTGCTGCAACAATCATAACCTCTGCTACTTCTCCGCCTTCATCCAAAGACTCTTCTGAAAGACTTTTCTTTATCTGATTCACCTTAAAATCAAGATAGAAGGCTTCGATATTGTAGGGTAGAAACTGCTCGGCTTCAAACCTCACAATTTCTTTCATTTCTTTTATTTTAACCAGTGGCATTTCACGCAGGCGTACCACGCCTGACATTCCGCTAACCGTTAAGTAGCACTCTGCCCTGCGAACTTTCATTTCTTTAAGTATTTCTTTTAGTAGCGGTTGTATTTCATTTAGATTTAATCGACCATCTGGATCATAAATCTTATCTGTGTTTTCAATCAGTCTATAGTCTTTTATATGAATATCGCCCTTTTTATCTTGACCATAGATGACTTTTGTCATTCTATTGCCAATTTCCATTGCAATAAATTTGCCCATACCGTCATAGTCCCCCTAGTATCTCTTGGAGATACTTGTAGAAATAGTTTCTTGTCTGCCATCAACATTTATTGTCAATTCAATTCCAACGCTCACATCATTATCATTGGATTTATCCACGACCAAACTTACAACTGAATCACATAGCTCGTTTTCTGTATCATTGCTATATTTATAGAGCTTACTGTCTTTAACATAATATAAAATATCTTTAATTCTAAGTATTGTTGTATTATTTGTTAACCCTGTCTGATTTAAATTTTCAAGGTCTGTGATTTCACTAATATTATTGTACTTTTTGACATCATCATAGTCAGCCATTCGAATACGCGTGTTCACTTCTTCATAAAAAAGATGCGCATCGGCCAATACTTCTTGGTATTTTGATTCGTTTGAGAATATATCAAAGCCTCTGAACATGGCCATATATGCTGGCACCATAACCAGAGACATAATTGATATTACTATCAAAAGTTCTAAGAGTGTAAAACCAGCTTTGCTTTTAAGTTTATTTTTTACGGGCATAGTCTCACACCTTACTTGTCATCATTAAAGAGTCTTGCATCTGACCTTTAGCATATATAAGACTTACTTGTAATAATTGAATCCAGTAGAAGCCTACAACAAAAGTCGAAAATACAAGTGCACAAATTCTTCAAAGAAAAAATAACCAACAATTGAGCCAAACACGAGGAATGGCCCAAATGGTATATGATCTTTTCTGTTCTTTATTCGAAGGGCTATGAGCAGCACCCCGATAAGACCACCCATTATAAAGGCTATGAGTAGTGCTGCAATTGTGGGAAAAAGCCCTAGCCAAAGGCCCATGGCAGCCATATATTTAATATCGCCGCCCCCCATTGGGCCGACTAGGGCAATTAAGAACAGGACCAGGCCTCCCGCTAAAAATCCATAAAGTGCATCTAAGTTGCCAATGTGATGGCTCGATATCAAATACCCAACCCCTAGAAGACCTATAAATAAATTTAGGGAGTCTGGGATGATTTCATGCTTTAAATCTATGACTGTGACACAGATCAGAGCAGAAACCAACCCAGCCTCAAAGAGGAATTGCCAAGATAAACCTGTCCTTAAGTATAGCAATCCGAATATCACACCAGTAATTAATTCAATGATTGGATACTGCATGGAGATACCAGCCTTACAGTAGCGACACTTCCCCTTCAAAAACACATAGCTAAGTAGTGGGATATTATCTATTGCTTTTAAATCATGACCACAAGCATAGCAGTGTGATCCAGGAAAGGCTATGGATTCATTTTTAGGTAATCTGTATATTATAACATTTAAAAAACTGCCTATTAGAAGTCCTAAGACTGCTGCTGTATATTGCATGGTTTATCTCCGATTTATCTATTATATGCTATATCATTATAAATTTTCTACAACGCGTGATATTGATACTATTTGTGTTGCACTAGCACCTGTGCCACTACTTAAAGTTACCGCAACTGTGTATCTATTTGGAACATTAGGATCTGTCGTTATTGTTACTACGAAAGCATTATTTGTTGATTGAGCGGTTGGAAGTCCACCAGCACCATATATCGCTGTAGTAACAGTCGAAACAGTATAATCTCCGCTAGTACCCGTTGGAGCATTTCCCATAACATATGCACTTACATCAGTTAAAATCGCTTGAGCCGTTGACTCATCAGCCTGTCTTCTCGCCATGTCCGTTACACCAGTAAGTCTAGGCACTGCAATAGCCGCCAAAATACCAAGTACCGCAATTACGATCATTAGTTCTACAAGTGTAAAACCTTTTTTGTTCATTTTTTTTCTAAAGAATTGAATCATTTTCATTTCCTCCTTTAATAATATACATATATAAACAAGATGACTTCTTCCCACATGAAACCATCTGGTTTAACGCAAAATTTCAACACTGCCTTGTGACAGAACCTGTGTGCCCAAACGAACTTCTATAATGGCTTGATTATCATCATTTGGGTCTTTGTGAATGAAAACCTCAAACTCATTTCTTGTACCTCTAGCTTGAGGAAAGTTAATACTTAGCGCTTGGACATCACTAGTAACATCTATAAAACTTGTTGAGTTCACTTGTATTTCCCCTAATGCAGTTTTTACAGAGACTTCTTTTTGTAGAATTTCAGCATTGGTTTGATTGACACGATCATTTGTTAAATCAATATAATCAATCATACTAGGTAAGGCCACTGCAAATAATAAACCTAATAGTGCAAATACAAACATTAGCTCAATCAAGGTAAAGCCATTATTGCCTCTTCTTTTTCCAAATAATTTTATAAACTTTTCATTTTGTCTCACATTGAATACCCTTCATTTAAAAACTCATGTGCTGGTACATTTCAAACATTGGTAAGGCAATCGCCATAACAATTCCTCCAACCACAAGTGCCATCACAAATAAAATCGCAGGATTGATAAGCTGAATGAGACTTTGAATGGCAATTTCAACTTCCTGATCATAAAAATCTGCCGTTGTTTCCAGTAAGGACTCAAGATTACCAGTGTCTTCACCAATTCGTATCATAGAAATCATCATTGGAGGAAACATACCAATTTTACTCAAGGGCGCTGCAATACCTTCCCCTTTTTTAATCTGGTCGAGAGCACCATCTATGCCCTCTGATATTCTGACATTGCCTATAACACGACTTACAAGCTCCATAGAGTCAATAATGGAAATACCTGAGCTTATCATGGTTGAAAGGTTACGAGAAAACCTTGATGTTGCGATTTTCCTATTAACAGGACCTATCAAGGGAACATGAAGTTTAAAGTCATCAAACTTTAAACGCCCCTCTGCCGTGTTAAGAAATCTCATAAACATAAATATTATGCCAATAGACCCAAGTAAAATAATATACCAAAACTGCGCCATAAACTCTCCAGTCCCTAAAAGTATTTGAGTAAACAAAGGAAGTGGAATGTCAAAGTCATCAAACATATTCACAAAGTTAGGTAAAACAAAAATGAGTAGAAATACCGTTACCAGAATAGACACCGACACCAATATAATTGGATAAACCATAGCCTGCCGTATCTTCATATTGAGTTTAAACTCTTTGTCATAATGGTCTGCCATCCTCTGCATAATCAAATCCAGCTGACCGGAAAGCTCGCCTGACTCCACCATGTTTATTAGGAGCTTTGGAAAGGCTTTTGGGTGCTTGGCCATTGACTTTGACAGGGGCACACCTTTTTGAACGTCTTCAAACATTTGGTCTAAAATTTCTTTTAAAGTTTGATTTTCAGACTGTTTTCTAAGTATATCTAGGCATTCTATAAGGGATATACCTGCCCTAATAATTGTGGCAAACTGGTTACAGAATATACTTAAGTCTTTAACTGTAATTTTCTTTTTGGTTCTTGTCAGCTTGATTTCACGTCCGAGTTGGGCCTCGTTGACAATTTGTGTCGGAAAGACATTTTGCCTTCTGAGGGTAACAGCCACTTCGTTTCTCGAATCTGCTTCCATAGAACCCTTGACGGTTTCACCTTTTGAGTTTTTTCCTGTGTACTGAAATTGTGGCATGGTTGACACCGCCTTTTATTATAAAAGTCTAGAAAGCATATCTCTATCAACTGCGTGTAAAATAGCATCGTTGTATGAGATAAGTCCTTGTCTGTAAAGCTCTGTTAAATAGGCATCCATTGTAACCATACCGTGCTTTCGTCCCGTTTGAAGGGCTGAAAGTATTTGGTGAGTTTTCCCCTCACGCACATGGTTTCGAATAGCAGCATTAGCAAGCATGATTTCCAGAGCTGCAATACGCCCCTTATTGTCCGCTTTTTTAATAAGCTGCTGAGAAATAACACCTTCAAGAACACTGGCCAACTGGACCTTAATCTGCTGCTGCTGGTCTGGTGGAAAAACATCAATAATTCTATCAATTGTTTGAACCGCACCAATCGTATGAAGTGTCGATAAAACAAGGTGACCGGTTTCGGCCGCTGTTACGGCTGTCGAAATGGTTTCCAGATCACGCATCTCACCAATAAGAATAACATCCGGATCTTGTCTTAGGGCTGCTCTAAGAGCATCCGCATAGGAATAAGTATCATGTCCAACTTCTCTTTGATTGATAATGCTCTTTCCATGTCTATGAAGATATTCAATAGGATCCTCTAAAGTGATAATATGACCATTTCTATGCTTATTCATATGGTCAATCATTGCGGCAAGGGTTGTAGACTTACCCGAGCCTGTAGGGCCTGTTACAAGAACCAGACCTCTTTTTTTCATGGCCAGCTCTTTTAATATAGGTGGTAGTCCTAACTCATCTAAAGATGGAACTGAAAGCGGTACTGTTCTAAGAGCCATACTCACAGTACCACGCTGTTTATACACATTTACACGAAAGCGCCCAAACCCAACGATTGAATAGGAGAAATCAACTTCCCCCTTCAATTCGAATTTTTCTCTCGCATAGTCATCCATAAGCTCATCTGCAAGTTTTTTAGTATCTTCCGGCATCAATCTTTCATGGTCTGGAATCTGGATCAATTGTCCATCCACCCTTATTGATGGCGGTATTCCGACCGTTAAGTGAATGTCCGATGCTTCTCTTTCAGTTGCAGCGCTTATTATATTTCTAATATCAAGCATGAAACACCTCCCAAAACATTATCCTTCAAGAGAATAAGAAATTCTCACAAGTTCCTCCACTGTTGTCTCACCGCGTAGTACCATTTCACGGCAGTTTTCTTGGAGCGTTTTCATACCCGCTTTACGCATATAGTTTCTCAAATCCTCTGGATTCACATTTTCCATAATCATCGTTCGAGCTGTATAGTCAAGTTTCATAATTTCATATACAGCTGTTCTACCAAGGTATCCTGTGTTCTTACATACAGAGCACCCTGCACTTTGATAGAGCTCCAGTTCAGCACTCGAGTCATAGCCTAGTGTTGCTAGGTCACTTGAGTCCGGCATATAGGGAAGCTTGCAGTTTGGACACATTTTTTTCACCAGTGTCTGGGCAATAATGGCCACCACAGATGAAGCCAAAAGATATTTTTCCACCTTCATATCAAGGAGTCTATTTATTGTTTGTGAAGCACTATTCGTATGGAGTGTCGATAGGACCAAGTGGCCTGTAATACCTGCCCGAACAGCAATCTCTGCTGTTTCTCTGTCACGTATCTCCCCCACCATGATGACATCCGGATCTTGACGAAGCATGGACTTCAGGCCTGATGCAAAGTCAAAACCAGCCTTATGGTTAACCTGCGACTGAATAACGCCCTTCATCCTGTATTCGACTGGATCTTCAACAGTTATAACGTTTTTCTTAGAATCATTTAGTTCCGAGAGTAAGGTATAAACCGTAGTGGATTTACCAGACCCCGTAGGCCCAGTGACTAAAATCATGCCATTGGTGCTTCTTGTGATATCTTTGAAGAGGTCCTGTTCATGCTTATTAAGTCCCAGTTCGGAAACACTTCTTAAGAAATTGCTTCTATCTAACATTCTAATAACGACTTTTTCTCCATAAATGGTTGGTATTGTGGAAACACGCAGGTCAAGGTCTCTGCCCTGAACATCAAGTTCTATACGTCCATCCTGGGGAACACGTCTTTCAGCAATATTCATTTTAGCCATAATCTTGATTCTTGTGATAATGGCGCCATGCGTCTGTTTGGCAGGACGCATAACTTCTTGCAAGTCTCCATCCACTCTAAAGCGAATACGAAGCGATTCTTCCTGTGGCTCTATGTGAATGTCACTTGCTCTTGATTGGGCCGCCTGTACAATAATTGTATTGACTAACCTAACAACAGGTGCCTTGTTGATCTCTCTTAAGAGATTCTGGTCTATTTCATCTTCTGCAACCTCAAACTCTTTTGTAAATTCCTCAACAGCTTCTTCAGCGGTTTGTTTGCTAAAGTAAGTGTTGATGGCTGAATCAATGTCAGCTTCAGTTGCAATTCTTGCTTCCACTTGGTAGCCGGTGACTATCTCTAGGTCATTTATCACAATGATATTAAGAGGATCTGACATAGCGACATGTAGGGTCATTCCTTGCTTTTTTATTGGAATGAGTTTATGTTTACGTGCGAACTCCTCAGAAACAAGTCGTGGGATTTCAGGGTCGATATAATACTTTTCCAGATCAACTTGTGGTATGCCTAGCTGAAATTCAAGGGCCTCAATAATTTGCTTTTGAGTCACAAACTCCAGATCCTGAAGCACATCCCCCAGTTTCTTTTTCTTTTCCCTTTGAAGTTCCAGTGCAAATTTTAATTGTTCATCTGTTATTGCCCCGACTTTTACTAACAAATCCCCAAGTCGGAAGGTTTCTCGCTGTTTCATTCAACCACTCCTGGGTTCTTTTTATTCTAGATTTTAAGGTTTCAATCATATACAACAACTTTACAGCATTTCTTTTGAATTGTACATTATATCGGTGTATATTTTTCAATGAATTAACATTTATATAATTTTTTTATAGAACCTAACTTATTCATAGGTTATTTTTAAGATTTTTATAAAATCTTTACCTAAGTCTGGGTTGTTTTTCCTAATCATTTCTTTTTTTATAGGGTCATAGTATGACTTTTATTTTATATACTGTTTTTTTATTATGGATATAAAAAAACCGACTAAACAAGGTCATTGTATAGCCGGTTACGCCACTTCATCCATACAGCATAAGGCGTCCAATTGATAGCTGTATTTCATATGATTCTATTTTAGAAAATGCATTATTATATTATCCCTTGTTGGCGAAGGGCTTTTCTTACAAACTCAGCGGATTCAGTCTTACCGGTCCAAATCTTGTAGGCTTCAAGGGCCTGATGGATTAACATGCCTAGGCCATTAATGACCTTCATACCAGCTTCTTCACCAAGCTTTAAAAATACTGTCCTATGTGGATTATAGATTAAATCCACTAAAACGCAGTCTTGCCTAAAGACACTAGGATCTAGTGGTACTTTATTCTCATGAGGGTGCATACCCAGGGGTGTGCAATTGACAACTATGTCAAACTGTTGTGAGATACGATGAATGTCCTCATATGTAACTGCTTCCCATTTTATATTATTCGGTAAAATTTCATTGAACTCTTTTACATATTTTTCTGAGCGTTCTTTGCTTCTTGAACAAATGGTCACTCTTTTTGACTCAGAGAGCATACAAGCTGCTACAACCGCTCTGGCTGCACCACCAGCGCCAAGTATAAGTACACTTTTTTTCTGCAAACTCACACTTGAATCTTCCAGCATTTTAGTGAACCCTTGACAATCTGTATTATACCCTATAAGTCGATTATTGTCGAATAAAATTGTATTAACAGCCCCAATAATTTTTGCTTCTTTTCTAATTTCTGTTAAATACTGCGTGACGTTTGACTTATGCGGTACGGTTACATTAACACCTTTATACCCAAGAGCATTTAGCCCCTTAACTGCAAGACCAAGTTGGTCTGGCGATACATCATGCGCCATATATAAGTAGTTTAGTCCTAGGGATTCGCTTATGGCATTATGTATGCTTGGAGAAAATGAATGCCCCACAGGATGCCCTATTAAACCTAAACCTTTCGTCTTTGCATCTACCATTGTATCACTCCTATCTCATTTGAGCTAGTAGTATAGTCCTATTTTAGCACAGTTTACTAGACAAATAAATTGATTTTCTAGATTTTATGATAATTTTTTTGATATGATAGAGTAAACCTTTTATAACACAGGAGGATGAATGAATGGAACACATCCTGAAAAACCTCGAGCAAAACATTATTTTGAACGATCAAATGGTTATAGATATAAAGCAAAATATAAGGCACAACCACCCAACCGCTGACTCCAAGTATCGGGCAAGACTTTTGGCTCAGTCCCTACACGAAAAGTTGGATGAGCAACTCAAGGGGCTTGACTCAAAAATGCGTTCAGAAGTACGCATTTCTATTTTTAAAACTTCCATTGAATCAAGCCGACTCAATATATCGCAGAAGGATTTGCTGCAAGAAATCCTCCTCACTGAATCAAGAAGCGACAAGGCTTTTGACTACTTGGTTAATTGGTTTAACGAGCATACAGATGAAACCCTGGCCTTTGACGAACTAAAAGAGGTCATGTACTCAATGAATCCAGACCTTGAAAATGCAGAGGATTTGATTTCCACGAATGTACATCTCCCCCCTTCGATCAAAGACAAGATCATTCACCACTATACTGAATATACAAAAAAACTAAAAAATATACTCAATTCAAATTATTACAAACTTGCAATCATTCTATTATCATTCATTCTAACACTGCCTATATTTCTTGTCACTCAATTTTTACTGAAAAATGAAGTTTATAATGGTTCACTTAGTTTTGTACATGCTAATACCATTCTTTTACACAAAACCACTCCCCAGGTATACCTTGAAGATATTGTTGAAGAAATCTACTACAGCGATCGGCCTGGTTATCCTGACTTCTTAAAATATCAAGAAGTTAACATTAAAAGTGTTACTGACTATTTGCACACTAGAAATTCTTCCTTCACAGATGAAGGCTATCTAGACGTTATAAACAATGTGGCTATGGATTATGATGTCCACCCACTCTTACTGCTTGCCATCATTGGGCAAGAGCAGGGATTCGTTCCAAAAGACAGCCCCCACGCCAATAGAATCATGAACAACCCTTTTAATGTTTATACGAGCTGGAAAAACTATAACACCAGCCTATCCGATTCCTGTGAAGTCGCTGCAGGAACCATCCAAGTCATCCTGAGCACGCGACCAAAGGGGGAAAACCCCTTCCAGTGGTTAAACACGCGTTATGCTGAAGATCAGAATTGGTGGAAGGGTGTACAGGAACTCTTTTACACATTACTGGCTCATTCAGAATAGTAAATTTACATGTATATGTATTGTATTTTAAGCATTTACAAAAGCCCGAAAACGAATTCAATCCGTTTTCGGGCTTTAATTATACCGATAAGCTTGTCGTAACAAGACCTTTTATTTTAATTATTTGGTATGAATTCTCTTATACAGTTTTCTCTGTAATGATCGATTTAACTTTAGCCACCATGATATCAATGGCAACTTTGTTATAACCACCCTCTGGGATGATTAAATCTGCAAACTTTTTAGTCGGTTCAATAAACTGCTCATGAGCAGGTTTTACAGTTGATAGATACTGTCCAATCACGGACTCAAGCGTTCTACCTCTTTCCCGAATATCTCTAGTTATACGGCGAATAATACGAATATCTGCATCTGTATCCACAAATATCTTAATATCCATAATATCACGCAGTCTCTTGTCTTCAAAAATCATAATACCTTCAATGATAATGATATCCCTTGACTCCACTCTGACAGTATCAGTTGACCGAGTATGCTGTGAGAAATCATAGATGGGCTTATCAATGCCACACCCTGTTGAAAGCGTCTGAATGTGCTTAATTAAAAGATCGGTGTCAAAGGCTAGTGGATGGTCATAGTTTGTTTTAACACGATCCTCCATCTCCAGGTGCGTTTGATCCTTATAATATGCATCTTGTTCAATAATAGATATATTCGTTTCTGGTAGTGACTCAAATATAGCTCTAGCCACTGTACTTTTACCCGAACCTGTACCCCCGCAGATTCCGATGATTATCGGTTTACTCAAATCGACCATCCTTTCTTTTTCTGAGAATATAGTATGGTTCTACAGGTGCCTCCATACGCATTTTTATAATTTGCTGCGCATGCGGTGCATCTTGAATTTCATACCCGCGTTCATTTTCCATATACCCTATAGCCTGATCAATCTGAACATAATCAGGTCCCATAATTTCGATTTTATCCCCAACTGACATTTTATTTCTCTGTTCTATGGTTGCCAGCTTAGTCTCAGCATCATAAGACTGTACTATGCCCAAGAAATCATACTCTCTTGTATAAGCACTTGACCCGTAATGCTGATCTTTATCGGATGGTTTGTCATAGTAAAAGCCTGTTGAAAACTCTCTATGACTGGCTTTTTCTATTTCCTCAAGCCACTGAGGATCATACTTAAAGTTTTCAGGATCCTTGTAATATTCATCTATGGCCTTGCGATAAACCCTCACTATATTGGCCACATAGTAAAGACTCTTCATACGACCTTCAATTTTAAGACTGGCCAGTCCTGACTCAATCAAATCAGGAATGTTCTCGATCATGCAAAGGTCTTTTGAGTTAAAGAAGTAAGTCCCTGTTTCATCTTCAACAACAGGATAGAACTCACCATCACGCTTTTTCTCCATTAAGACGTATTCCCAGCGACAAGCATGTTTGCATTCTCCGCGGTTGGCGTCTTTATTGACCATATAATTGCTAAGGAGACAGCGACCTGAATAAGATATACACATAGCTCCATGCATGAAGGCTTCAAACTCCAAATCAGGCACTTTTTCAGTTGTATCCTTAATTTCTTTCAAGGAGAGCTCACGAGCTAGTATAACCCGTTTAACACCCTGTGACTGCCAAAACTTAGCACTCATATAATTTGTGTTATTGGCTTGGGTGCTCAGATGCACTTCCATATCAGGCATGTGCTCTTTTACAAACATTAAGGTGCCTGGATCTGAAAGAATAATGGCGTCAAAACCTATTGACTTAACTTCTTCAATATAGGTCTCAAGGGCATCTAGGTCTTCATTATGTGGAATAATATTCATAACAAGAAAGACTTTTTTCCCTCTAGCGTGTGCAAATTCTACGCCTTCCTTCATTTGATCGTATGTGAAGTTACGCGCGGCTGCACGTAGGCCAAATATTTGCCCACCTATGTAGACCGCATCAGCACCATAGATAATGGCGAATTTCAATTTTTGAAGATCGCCGGCGGGTGCCAACAGTTCAATTTTATTCATTATCTGCCCCTCCGGATTTTAAAATACTAATTGCCAGACCATCACCAAGCGGTAATATAGATGTGTCTAGGTCTGGATGTTCCATTAGGAACGATAAATAGTTACGCATGCGTCCATGAATGGTACGCACTCGTCTTCTCACTGATTCTCTTGGCTGTGCAATCATCCCTTTAAAAAGGACATTGTCTGATACAACAAGTCCACCGGGTTTAAGTTGCTTAATACAATCATCAAGAAACTGCTTATAGTGTCCCTTGCCTGCATCAATGAAAATCATATCATAAGGCCCGCGCATCTCTTTAACCAATTCAAGGGCATCGCCCTCATACAGATTAATCTCAACCGTCTTAGGTGCCATCTTTAGATTTTCCTTAGCGCGGCCAATCATAAGTTCGCTTCTCTCTATTGTGTCAACTTTGCCACTTTTCATGGCATCGGCAAAGACCAAGGCTGAAAAGCCTATTGCAGTGCCTATTTCAAGCACGCTATGCACGTTGTTCATAACGATCAACTGTTCAATGAAGCGCCCCACTTCTGGTTGTATAATGGGCACATTATGTTCAGTTGCAAAATTTTCCAGTGCTTCTATTTCATCTCTATGCTTGGGCAACAGACTGCGTATATAATCAGTCACGCTGTCAGAGTTAATAAAGTACTTCATAACATCATCCTCGTTTTCATGTCGGAAAAGAACTCCCAACCAAAGATATTAATAAAAGATTCCTTCCACGTCAATAGTCATTTCAAGGTTAAAAAGGAAGAATCCTTATTTTTTTCTGGATTTCGTTGCGGCTTCGTGTTCTTTCAAAGTTCTTGAGAAAATATGTGACCCGTCACCTTTTCCAGATGCCACAAAGTACATATAGTCAGTCTCTTCAGGATAAAGAGCCGCAATGATAGACTTTTCTCCTGGTGATGCAATAGGTGATGGTGGCAACCCCGCATTTAAATATGTGTTGTACGGAGACTCAATGGCGATATCATCATAGGACAATACATCTTTTCGCTCTCCGAGTATATACTGTACGGTAGCACATGATTGTAGTTTCCAGCCTTTTTTGATCCGGTTATGGAACACTCCAGAAACAAGGGCGCGTTCTGAATCAAGCATAGCTTCCCTTTCGATAACAGATGCCAGTGTGACAACTTCATTAATTGTCATGCCCAATTCTTCAGCTCTTTCATAGTACTCATCCTTAAATACCTGATCAAACTGTCTAAGCATTTTATCAATAATAGCCTTTTCATCTGAACCAGCTTTCATTTCATAGGTCTCAGGAAAAAGGAAACCTTCCAGATGAGTTTCTGTATCAATATTTTCTAGGAATCTATAGTCAAATGCTCCTGAAGTGAGTAGACTGTTAAAGGTTTCTGCATCAATTATTCCCTCGGCAGAAAGTCTTTTAACAATTTCTTTGGCCTCAAAGCCTTCCGGTATGGTAAATTTAAATGTTTCAATATAAACATCACCATCCACAAACTTTTCGATCATCTCTTCAGATGACATCGTCTTGCTTAAAATGTATTCACCCGCTTGCATTTGTCCGTCAGCCGACATATCTTTTGATAAAATCTTGAACATCATGGCATTTTTTATAAGGCCCTCTTCTTCAAGAATTTCAGATATTTTCGTTGTGCTGGCACCCTTTGGTATAACCACATGAATGGCTGTATTGTCTGATGCATCAACAGGTTCATTCATTGAGTCTACCACCGCTGAACAACCAGTGAAAGCCACTGCTGATGACAGTACGGCAACAAGCATTACCTTTTTTCCAATCATACTCTACTCCTCATACGCGTTAATTTATGCGACTAATTAATATCGGCTGGCTATTATCCTTGAAAAGGCTCAGGATTCGTATGAATCCTGAGCCACTATCATTGTTTAGCTATCTTATTAATTATATCACCAAATAGGAGATTACTCGATACCCATTGCATCACTAATTATTTTAGTGACATCTCCCATCATTTGGTTGAGTTTCATTTCTGCAAGAAAATATTGGTTTGCAACAGGGTCTTTTTGAATGATCTCAAAGAGTTCTTGAGCTTCTTTCATTTTAGATTCATCAACTGATTGACCTGTCATTTGAGCCGTTTGAAGTTCCATTTGAAGCTTCTGGAATGTATCAAACTGTGACTTTATGTCTTCTTTTGCAAACATTTGAGCCTGTAATGATTTGAATTTTTCAAGTTCGTCAGATTCCTTAATAGCTTTTGCTAAGCTATGCGCTGCATCATACACGTTCATAATATTTCCTCCTAAACATCCATTATGATTGGTAATATCATAGGACTTCTCTTAGTATTCTGATACAAGTACCGTCTTAATGTGTCACGAATTTCACCTTTAATGGTTGACCATTCGCGAATATTTTTTGTTTGGCACTTTTCAAGAGCCTTAAGAATTTCTTTTTTCGCGCCCACCATCAAGTCTTCTGACTCTCTGACATAGACGAAACCTCTTGAGATAAGATCAGGTCCAGAAATCACTTCGCCTGTCTCATCATTAAAGGCAACAACAACAACCATAAGGCCATCTTCTGCCAAATGCTTTCTATCTCTTAGTACGATGTTGCCGACATCACCAACACCTAGGCCATCAATGAGCACATTGCCATGTGGCACTGGTTGCTGCATTTTCGCACCCTTTTTAGTGATTTCTAGCACATCGCCATTTTTCATAATGAATACATCATCTTCATCCATTCCCATTCGAATGGCCATATCCTTATGCTCTTTCAGCATAGAAAACTCACCATGAACAGGCACAAAGTACTTTGGCTGAACCAGTGCATGCATAAGCATAAGCTCTTGTTGCTTGGCATGACCAGAGACATGAACGTCTGCTAGAGATTCATAAATGATCTCAGCGCCACGCTCATTAAGCAGGTTGATGATGTTATAAACGCTTTTTTCATTGCCTGGAATTGGCGATGATGATAATACAATTGTATCCCCAGGTCTAATCTTAACTTGTCTGTGTTCACCATTTGCCATTCTCGTTAGAGCGGACATGGTTTCACCCTGACTACCAGTCGTGATCAAACAAATTTCATTTTCTGGGTATCTATCAATATCTTTAATATCAATGATAACGCCTTCAGGCACTTTTAGATGACCCGTATCCATAGCAACGGTTGAAACGTTGATCATGGAACGACCACTAAATGCCACTTTTCTATCATAAAGCAAGCAAGCATTGACAATCTGCTGGATTCTATGCACATTCGAAGCAAAAGACGCTACGAATACACGTCCATCACAATTCGAGAATATATTCTCAATTGTCTGCCCAACACGGCTTTCTGACATTGTATGCCCTGGTCTTTGTACGTTTGTGCTCTCGCAAAGCATGAGTTGTACACCCTTTGATCCAAGTTCAGCAAACTTATTTAAGTCTGTACGCTGACCATCAATTGGCGTATAGTCAATTTTAAAGTCACCAGAATGGATGATTCGTCCAAGTGGTGTATGAAGGCAAAGAGAAACCGCACCAGGAATCGAGTGACTCACGTGGATAAGTTCAACTTTAATATGGCCTAATTTAATTTTATCGCCTGGGTGGACGACGTTCAGTTGTATATTTTTTAGATTTTTATACTCACTGCATTTTCTTTCTACTAATCCCAAAGTCAGCTTTGTACCATAGATCGGAACATTTAAATCACCCAGAACATATGGTATCGCACCAATATGGTCCTCATGACCGTGTGTTAGGACTATGCCTCTCACGCGCTCATGATTCTTTTTCAAGTAAGTGATATCCGGAATAACGACATCTATACCGAGCATTTCGTCTTCCGGGAATGACATGCCACAATCGACTAGAATAATATCTTCGCCGTATTCATATGCAGTCATGTTCTTACCAATTTCGTACAAGCCGCCTAAGGGAATAACCTTTAACGAGTTCGTTCTTCTTTGACTCATTGTTATTCCTCCTGTTTGTTCTCTAACAACAAATTCTACATGCCTAGGCAAGGTTTCCAATCAATGCCCCTCGCTACATTCGCGTAACGACAAGACCTGTCAATTTGCTTTAGAAATTATACGTTTGTTACGTCCAAAAAAGTAGCCTGTAAGTTAATTACAAGCCACTCTTACATTCTTTACAAATCCCAAAGAATTTCAGTTTGTGATCACAGATTTCAAACTCATGATCTTTTTCAATACGAGCTTCTAGCTCATCAAGTAGATCTTCAACCACTTCAATTACCTTTCCACAATTTGTGCAAATTAAATGATGGTGGTGATGGTTATCATCATGTTGATTCATTTCATAGCGGACCAAGCCATCTTCTAAGTTCAACTTAGAGATAACATCGAGTTCAGCTAGTAAAATGAGCGTTCTATATACTGTAGCCAGTCCAATTTCTGGATGGTTGTTCTTCTTAACGAGTTCATAGATTTCCTCAGTGCTTAGATGTTCGCCTGGATTTGAAACGATGACATCTAGAACGGCACGTCTTTGAGGTGTTAATTTATACCCTCTATCTCGTAGCTTGTTTTTCAAAGTGTCAATTGAAAAGTCCATTTTCACACCTCACGTCTAAAAGATTTGTCATATCAATAATAGCATTAATGACAACAATTTTCAAATAGATTCACTACTTTGTACACTATTTTAGTCTAAATTAGTCTTCTTGAGACATGATTTCTTCGTATACTTTTGCTACGGATTCAAATTCAGCGTCATCAATAACAACTTCGAACGTTGGCTCTTCTTGACCATCGTCAATAACTCTGAATAGAATGGCTTCGTCTTCACTACCTTCTTGAACCAGAACGGCATACTCCTGACCCTCAACCTCAAAGTCAACAATCACTTCAAATTGAACAGCTTTTCCATTTTCATCAATAAGTTCAACCATTTTTTTCTCTTCCATTTTTTCACCTCTTCTATCTAATGTGATCCAGGTAACCTTGCAATATATATACAGCCGCTAGCTGATCGATCACTTCTTTTCGCTTTTCTCTTCGCATGTCAGATTCAATTAGGGTTCTTTCAGCAGCCTTGGTGGTCAAACGCTCATCCCACATAATAATTTCAATTTCTTTTTCTTCTAGGCGCTTTGAGTACTTGAGTTTCTTCTCGAGCTGCTTCACAAAGGCTATTGTCTTCTCCCCTTGGGGACCAATTGTACCATTCATGTTTTTTGGAAGACCCACCACAATTTTTTCTGACTTGCTTTCAATGAGCAATTCTACAATCCTAGCAATGCTTTGTTTATTTGATTCTCGCATAATCGTTTCAACAGGTGAGGCAAGAAAACCCGTAGGGTCACTTACAGCTACCCCAATGGTCCTGTCTCCAACATCGAGTCCAAGCATTTTCATCATTATACCACCTTAATACAAAATTCAGGACAAACTGCACTACAATACGCGCAAAGTACACATTTTTTATGGTCCACAACAGCTTGGCCGTCTATAACATGTATTGCATCTGATTTACATTTTTCCTCGCAGGCCTTACATCCAATGCACCAGTCATCGATGTGGAGTCGTCTAGGTGTACTTCTTAACTGAGACTGAATCTCCCTTGGTACTGTGCCACCTGAAAACCTGGTCGTATTGGCAATAACTTCACTGACACGTTGCATACCCACAGCTATGGAATCCACCATATCAAGACCTAAAACAAAGTCAAAGCATTCATCTACAGTGGCAAGTAAATTACCGCCACCAAGGGGTTTCATGCCAAATATACCGCCCCCTCTTTCTTTAAATCGGCTGAGTTCAGCTAGCATCTCCTCTAGGGTGCCATCTTGAATCCCCAGTCCTGATTTATTAAGAATCGGGTGTACAACTTCAATTTCCGGTGACATGTTAGCTGCTTTAACACCCGCAATGTGGTGTGTGGATAACCCCACAGCCCTTATGTCCCCTTTTTCTTTGCGCTCTAAAAAGTATGCCAGAGCTTCAGAGTGTCCACGGAGCGTGTGTTCGCTTTCCTGTTCATGAAGCATAAACAAATCAATATAATCGGTTCCGAGCTCTTCACAGGCTTTTAGAAAGCTTTTTTCCGCGGTTTCCCTTGACCAGGCATACGACTTAGTCGATATGATGAACTTGTCTCTTGGTATGGTTTTTAATGCTTCGTTTATATGTATATATGTTTCATACAACTCTGCAGTGTCAATAAAATTAACACCCCTATTATAGGCTTCTACAATGACCTTGGCGCCGTCTTCCTTCGATAAATTGGCTTGAAGAGGACCAATTGTCAAACCGCCAAAACAAAGCCTGGATACCTCCAGGCCTGTTTTTCCAAGACTTCTAATTTCCAATTTTAAGACTCACTTTCAAGATAGGTTTTAAGTAATTCTTCTAAAATTTCATCTCGTTCCACACGTCGGATAATTTTACGGGCATCGTTATGGGTCGTAATATACGTTGGGTCACCGCTCAAAAGGTATCCAATCATTTGATTGATTGGATGATATCCCTTTTCTTTAAGAGCATTGTAGACATAATTCAGTACTTCTTTGCGTTCATCTTCTTTTACTTGGTCTACATCAAACTTCATTGTCATGTTTTTATCCATAACTATAACCTCCTTTAAGATTAGAGTTGAGAATATACTTTTTAAAATTGGATGGTGCTGATCTATTTATACGCACCATCCGCTTTGTACATATATATCCGTTTATTAGAAGGTGTAAAACGATTTTTTAAAATAAATTCAAATTTCATAAAAATTATGATAACTGCATGTTATGCAATCATTCCTAGTAGCCTTTAACCACTTCTACAGCCTTTTCTAGTGCCACATCAATTTTAGATGCATCTTTTCCACCTGCTTGAGCCATATTAGGACGGCCGCCACCACCGCCACCGGTGATTTTTGCAACTTCACCTACGAGTTTACCCGCATGTGCCCCTGCCTTTACTGCGTCTTCAGTTGCCATTGCAAGCAGAAGAACTTTTTCTCCCATATCGCTTGCTAGAACGACAATACCCTTATCAAGCTTGTCTTTGATCTGGTCACCCATTGTTCTCATCGTGTTGGCATCAACACCCTTTAGCTTTTCAGTAATCAGCTTGAAGCCGTTGACTTCAACAGCTTTGTCAATAAGACTTGCAGAGCTTGCACTTGCCGCTTTGGCCTTCATGCTCTCAATTTCTTTTTGAAGCTTTTTATTGTCAGCTGTTATATGACTTGCCTTTTCAACAACGTCATGGACTGTTGCCTTGAGTTCATCTGCAATCATTTGGACCTTGTTGTCAAGCTCATTCACGTACTCATAAACCTTACGACCTGTTATAACTTCGATACGACGAACGCCTGCAGCAATACCCGATTCAGAGACAATCTTAAATAGACCAACTTCTGAAGTGTTTCTCAGGTGTGTACCGCCACAAAGTTCTATTGAAAACTCACCCACACGAACAACGCGTACTTCACTTCCATATTTTTCACCAAATAAAGCTGTTGCGCCCATTTCTTTGGCTTCTTTAATGCCCATAAGTGCTGTTTGCACTTCATGTGGCATGAATATTTTTTCATTTACGATGGCTTCTACCCTATCAACTTCTTCCTGTGTCATAGCCTGGAAATGGGAGAAGTCAAATCGCATTCGTTCTGGACCAACCAGAGAGCCTGCCTGCTCAACATGATCACCTAGAACCATTTTCAGGGCCTTGTGAAGCAGGTGTGTCGCTGTATGGTTTCTTGCAATATCAAGACGTCTCTTGTTGTCAACAGATGCCATCACACTATCACCAACACGCACTGATCCTTCTAGGACTTGCCCATGATGAACTATCGTACCATTTGATCCTTTTTTAGTATCAGTAATTGATATCTGACATGACCCCACTGTCATCTCACCACGATCACCAACTTGACCGCCACCTTCAGCATAGAACGGTGTTCTATTTAGGATGATTCTGATTTCATCTCCTTCTGAAGCCTTGTCCACAAGAAGATTGTCACAAGAGATCGCTAGAACTTCTGCCGACTCTGTCACACTATCATAGCCAACAAATTCGGTTGTAACGTCTTCAGAAAGTGCACTGAATGCGTCATCTTCCCATCCTAGGTCATCCCCTTCACCACGAGCAGCTCGTGCTCTTTCTCTTTGATCTTCCATTTCTTTGGTGAAAGCTTCTTCATCAACTTCCATTTCTTTTTCTTCAAGGATTTCTTTTGTAAGATCAAGAGGGAATCCATAGGTATCATAAAGCTTGAATGCATGTTCGCCAGAAAGCATCTTCTCACCTTGGCCTTCTAGTTCTGCAATATAGTCTTTAAGAATAGACAAGCCTTGGTCAATTGTTTGCTGGAATCGCTCTTCTTCAATCAGAAGAATTTTCTTGATGTAATCATGTCGTGCAACCAGATCAGGGTAAGCGCCACCAGAAAGTTCAACAACAACATCGACAAGATCTGTTAAAAACGCCCCTTCAATACCAAGTAGTTTACCATGACGTGCCGCCCTTCTCAGAAGTCTTCTAAGAACGTATCCACGGCCTTCGTTATTTGGCATAACGCCGTCACAAATTAGGAATGAACATGCACGAATATGGTCTGTAATAATTCTCGTAGAAACATCTGTCATACGGTCCACACCATATGCTTTGCCTGAGATTTTTACAACCCTATCGAGAATGGCTTTAATTGTATCGACTTCAAAAATTGAGTCCACATCTTGCATTATACAAGCCACACGTTCTAGTCCCATGCCAGTATCTATGTTTTTCTTTTCTAGTTCTTCATATTCTCCAGTTTCTGTTCTATTAAACTGAGTGAATACATGGTTCCAAAACTCAACAAAGCGGTCACATTCACAGCCTGGCTTACAGTCTTCATGTCCGCAACCATATTTTTCACCACGGTCAAAGTAGATTTCTGAACATGGACCACATGGACCCACACCAATTTCCCAGAAATTATCTTCCTTGCCCAGTCTAACAATCCTATCTTCTGGAACACCGATAATATCTTTCCAAATATCATAGGCTTCATCATCCTCAAAATATACAGATGGCCAAAGCTTCTCAATTGGCATTTCGAGATGTTCAGTTATGAACTCCCATCCCCATTTGATGGATTCTTCTTTAAAATAGTCCCCGAATGAAAAGTTTCCTAGCATTTCAAAGAATGTACCATGACGCGACGTAAAGCCAACATTTTCAATATCACCTGTACGAATACATTTCTGACAAGTTGCCATTCTTACTTTTGGTGGCTTCTCTGCCCCAGTAAAATAATTTTTAAGGGGTGCCATGCCCGCATTGATCAATAAAAGACTTTTGTCACTTTGTGGAACCAGCGGATAGCTTGACTCAACAAAATGACCTTTTGATTCAAAGAATTCTAGAAATCTTTTACGGATTTCATTTAATCCCATCTTTTGCATTGTTATTCCCTCCATTTTACAATTCGCTCAAAATCAATATAAAAACTAATACTTGTCCAAGTTATACAAAAAACCTCTAAAGCAATACGTGTAGGGACGAGTGCATTCGCGGTACCACCCTACTTATCGTTTCCGATCACTTTAGAGGTTATATTCTTAACCAGGCGTTTTAACGGTCGCTAACCGTCTTTTCCTACTCAAGCAAAATAGATCTGCCCTTCAGACAAGAAGCTCAGAAGCTGCTTCAAACGCGTGACCCTCTTTCACCGACCGTGGTCTCTCTGTGCTGCGTTTTACTTACTCTTCTTCAGCGCTTAATATAAAATTACTACAATTTGTTTTTTGAATCAGGTCAATTATACCATAAATTGCTTATATATAAACACCCTCATACAAGAATTTCTATGAGTCTATGGCTTTTTCTATGGTCGCACCACCCATGAGCATATCATCGCTATAAAAAACAACAGCCTGCCCTGGGGTAATAGCTCTTTGCATGTCATCAAACATCACTTTTATTTGATTATCACCAAGTTTTTCGATTGTACACTTGGCAGGTTTGGCACTATACCTGATTTTAGCATATGCATCAATTTTATCACTTAAAGTCTCAAATGGGATGAAGTTGGCTTCTGACGCAATTAAACCTTCAGAGAAAACTTCTTTATTTGTTCCTAGGACAACCTCGTTTGTTAAAGACCTGATCTCCACAACATACATAGGCTTTCCAAAAGTTATTCCCAAGCCTTTTCTTTGACCAATTGTATAGTATATAATGCCCTTGTGTTTTCCGAGAACATTCCCACTTGTGTCTACAAAATTACCTGGTCTAATGGGTGCGCCCATATTCTCACGAACATATCTTGCATAATCGTCATCTGGAATAAAGCAAATTTCCTGACTATCGCTCTTACCTGCAGCATTGACATCAAACTTTTCTGCAATGGCACGAACTTCAGATTTTGACTCCATACCACCCAGTGGTGTTAATATATGCTGTAACTGGTCTTGATTAAGACTCCAGAAGGTATATGTCTGGTCTTTTCTGTCTTCTTTTGACAACCGAACCACATAGCGTTTAAGGTCCTTGTCAAACTCAACTTGGCTGTAATGTCCTGTGGCCACATAGTAGGCTCCCAGATCATGCGCCTTTTTAATGAGAGCGTCAAACTTCACATACTTGTTACAAGCTATACAAGGATTTGGTGTGCGCCCATGCTTGTACTCATCAAGGAAGTAGTCAATAACCTTGTTTTTAAAAACACTCTTAAAATTCACAACATAAAATGGAATCTCAAGCTTTTCGCACACTCTTCTTGCATCTTCAACCGCCGAAAGGCTACAACAACCGCCTTCCTTTTCAACAAAGTCCGTGTCACTGTCATCCCAAACTTTCATGTGAATGCCAATGACTTCGTAGCCCTGTTCTTTAAGCATATAGGCGGCAACGGTAGAATCAACACCACCGCTCATACCTACTACGACTTTTTTCTTGTCTAACATAAACTTATTCCTTTCAATTCACCTGTAAAAAGGTCTGTACAGGTTTGATATAAGAAGATTGAAAGTCTTCCGTTAAAATTCAACTACGCTATCAAATATAGCATAAAATCAAGGAAATGAAAACCGCCAATATCAACACGTTGTCAACATTGGCGGTATAATCTCACTCAGTATTTTTTAGTGCTCATGCTCTTCATCGTGGTGGTCATGATCTGCATCTGGATCAAAACCTTCAAGCTCTTCATATTCTTTGCCTGCCTTTTGAGCATAATCATAAACAGCCGCTTTTATCGCTTGTTCTGCCAGTACAGAACAGTGAATCTTAACTGTCGGAAGTCCGCCTAATTCAGAAATAACTTCTTTATTAGAAAGGTTTAGTGCTTCTTTTACAGTTTTGCCTTTAATAAGCTCAGTGGCAACACTTGAACTTGCAACGGCTGAACCACATCCAAAAGTTTTGAACTTAACATCTGTGATCACTTCGTCTTCTATTTTTAGGTATATTTTCATGATGTCGCCGCACTTAACGTTGCCCACTTCGCCAACGCCGTCAGCATTCTCAATAACGCCTACATTTCTTGGGTTTGTAAAATGTTCCATAACCTTTTCAGTATACATGAAATGGCCTCCTTATTTGTCAAGCACTGCTTCATAAAGCGGTGACATTTGTCTTAGTCTGTCAACAATACCTACTAAATGCTCTATTACATAATCCACGTCTTCTTCTGTCGTGAAATCGCCTATTGTCAGTCTCAATGAACCATGAGCAATTTCGTGTGTGAGTCCAATTGACATAAGAACGTGGGATGGGTCTAGAGATCCTGATGTACAAGCTGAGCCAGAGCTCGCCGCAACACCAATGAGATCAAGACTTAACAGCAGGGATTCTCCTTCAATGAACTCAAAGCAAATGTTTACATTGCCTGGGTGTCTTTCGGTTGGATGTCCATTGTACTTGGCATAAGGAATTTTACCCATAATGCCATCTCTAAGTCTTTCTCTTAATGAAGTGAGCTTTTCAATGTGCTCATCCATATTTTGGATTGCAAGTTCTGCAGCCTTGGCAAAACCAACAATACCAGGTACGTTTTCTGTGCCTGCACGACGTTTTCTTTCCTGTGCACCACCATCGATAAATGGACCAATTCTAACACCTCGGCGTACATACATGGCACCGATGCCTTTTGGACCGTAGATCTTATGACTTGAGATAGAAAGTAAGTCAATATTAAGCTCATTAACGTCAATTGGTGTGTTTCCATAAGCCTGAACAGCATCTGTATGGAATAAAACGCCATGTTCTTTTGCAATAGCACCAATTTCTTTAACAGGTTGCTTAGTCCCTATTTCATTGTTAATAAACATGATTGAGATTAGGATTGTCGTATCTTTAATAGCCGCTTTTAAGTCATCAAGATTGATCATTCCATATTCATCAACGTCAAGGTATGTAACCTCATAGCCCTCTTTTTCAAGAGTCTCACAGGTATGTAGCACCGCGTGGTGTTCAACCTTTGATGTGATAATATGGTTGCCCTTTTTCTTCATTGACTTGGCAATTCCCTTGATAGCCCAGTTGTCAGACTCAGTGCCACCAGCAGTGAAGTATACTTCTTCTCTGTTTGCTCCTAGGGTCTTTGCAATTTTTTCGCGACTTGTATTGATCGCGTTCTTCGCATCTCGGCCAAAGCTATGAACACTTGATGCATTTCCATAATGCTCTGTCATGTAAGGCATCATTGCGTCAAGCACTTCTTTTTTCATAGGTGTTGTTGCGGAATAATCCATGTAAATTCTCTTGTTCATGAATATGTCCCCTTTCTATTCTGTCGCCATTTGGCTATAGACATTTGAAATTATCATCTGTCTGTGCTTTTAGTTCTGCCATTCTATAATGGTCATCAATCATGTCTTTGAGTGTGATTGAAGTCACGACTTGATCGATGCTTTCTTTCATTTTTTCGTAGATCAGCCTAGTCACACAGTAATCAGCATTGTCGCATGAACTGTCCTTTTCGTCCTTAACGCAGTCAGTTGGTGCCAAAGGGCCTTCAAGTACAACTAGAACGTCCTTTACAGTAATTTCTTCTGGACTTACGTTGAGTAAGTACCCACCTTGAGCGCCTCTGACACTACGTACAAAACCTGCTTTTCTCAGTGGTGAGATCAGCTGTTCCAAGTAGTTTACAGACACACCCTGTCTGGCTGCGATTGTCGTCAGTGACACAGGTTTATCGCCATAGTTCATTGCCAAATCAAACATGGCCTTTAGTCCGTATCGCCCTTTTGTAGATAATCGCATGTTTAACCTCCGTTAATCCCGACTGTTTCACTAGGAATTCATCAACAGTATAATATGGCTTTTTGAGATTGTCAACACTTAAACAAAGTTTTTCTGACCAAGGGTTGGTGTCTCAAAGCAAGTCATTGCAGTTGATAACAATTCTCATTAACTTTATATTGACCATATGTATTATATCAGTATTCGTTTTATATGTATATAAGTTTGTCGGATATAAAATACTCGGGATTAACTTATTATATTTTTTTAATAGTCCTATGCTAAATTTGATAAAATCATTGTCTTAAACTTGGTGTAAAGTCTCTTATAATTTATGCCGATATATATTATAGGAAGCTCTGAGGCAGAATACAAAACACATCATAATCAATGTTTTATAAGGGGTGGCAGGTATGGATCAACAAAAATTACAGGAATTATACAAACTGCATGAAAGGGCAAAGCGTTTTGAAAGACTCGGAAACGACACTGAAGCCTTAAATATATATATGGAAATTCACGAAAACTTTTTTGCAAACACTTCAGATTTATATGAGCGACCTGCTGTTATTCTCGAGAAAAAACACCGTTTTAAAGAAGCCATCGAAATGTGCGAGAAGGCCATCGAACTTATAAAGGACGATAAAATAAGCGGCACCGTAGAACAATTCGAAAAAAGAATTTCTAAAATTGAAGACCGCATGAAAGTGACCTCTTCCACTGAGCCAGAAGAGGACAAGAAATCATTTTCTTTAAAGTGGAATCCTAAAGACTGGGTCTTGTCGGACTGGATTAAATTTGTTGGCTTTGTAGCCATCGTATGCCTTGGTCTGTATTACTTGGTTCCAAGCCAAAATGGATATGAGGATGTTTATATTGACATGTCTGAAATGGAACGAGAATCAGAACTTGAGGGATCAATGTTTATTGAAGAAGAACCTTCGGAATTTGTCATCACAGAAAGTATGGTACAAACCGCTGTCAATATTGTCACGTCAAATATTGAAGTTGTCGATGCCAGTGTTTCACAACAAGAGGGCACCATAGGTTTTGGCATCATCACACAGCCAGGCACTTCCAAAGACAAATCAGAAAATTTAGCCATAGAGTTCATTAAAGCCTTGTCTGGTGCGGCATCTGCAGAATATACAGAACTGTCTGGTCCCAATGCCCTATCCCTCGGAGAACTCTATAAACACTATGACATCGTTATAGCTGTTGGTGACAGTCCAGAAAATATAATAGCCAAAGGCACTAAAAACAAAAATGCCAATCTGATTAATTGGCGTGACTAGTTTCATTTAAAACCACAAATATTAGAACTTAAAAGCCCCCTCCTATGATGTCTTCATCATTGGAGGGGGCTTTATCAAGATATTATTTATAGACTCAGATCAACAGCTTCATCTACCTCTGTAAAGTTTCTAATCCAGTCTCCCTTTTTGAATCTTACAAAAGATAGTATGAGCTTGGCAAACTCTTCTGTGGCAACCATTATATAAACATACTCCACTGGCCACTGAAGAATAATTGAGCCTATATAGCAAAGGGGCACACCAATAAGCCACATTGTAAAGAGCTCAATTTTAAGAGCCCCCTTGGCATCTCCACCACCTCTTAATATTCCAATAATATATAGAATGGCAAGACCGCGAACAGGCATAATAAAAGCTGATAAAATCAATAAGGCCCTTGCTGCTGAGTAGACTTCTGGAGACAATGTGAATACCATAAGAATGACATTCACGCCCGCATAAACGGCAACTGCAATGGCCACTGTTATGAAAAGAACAACTCTTAAAAAGTACCAAGACAGTTCTTTTGCTGTGTCATAGTCATTTTCACCTACCAACTTCCCAATCATGACACATGCCGCACTGGACACAGCAATAATGGCTATCATGAACATTTGCTGAACTGTGGTCATAATTTGAATGGAAGCTATGGCACCAGTACCGATTCGACCATACAACATTGTATATATCATCATGCCAAGCACCCAACATAGATCATTCAGTACAACTTGGGACATTGGTCCACTGGCTTGCTTGAAGGCTTGCTTATCAAAAACCAACAACTTAGGCAATTTAATAGCTAAAACATTTTTGCTACTGTAAACTGCAATAATAACCACAAGCATTTCAATAATACGTGCAATTGATGTTGCCAGGGCCGCGCCTCTAACCCCCATCATTGGCATACCAAGATTACCATAAATCAAACCATAATTTAGAATCACGTTGACAAAGACAGCGACAAGACTTGCCATCATAGGTATAACCGTATTTCCTATACTCCTGCTGGCAACCCCATACCCGCCTGCAACGGCAAAAGGTATATAGCCTACTATAACAATCCTAAGATAGGATGCGCCCAGTCTTATCACTTCACCATCACTTGAGAATAGGCCCACAATTTGTCTTGGATAAAAATAGCCAATCAAGGCGAAAAATACTGACAGTGCAAATCCAAGTTTGATCTGCAGTGATGTAAAATCTTTGATTTTTTCTTGGTTATTCTTGCCCCAGTACTGCGATATAAGAACGCCCACACCTGTATAGAGGCCAATGACCAATATACTGTATAGCATAAAATACTGGTTTGTAATGCCCAGCGACGCAATAGATTTTTCCCCAAGCTTTCCAATCATAACGGTGTCAATGAGATTTACCGAAGCCGTTATAAGAGACTGAATCATGATCGGAACGGCTATTACGAGCATTGACTTGGTAAACTTCTTGCTTTTCATTCTTTTTTCCTCCAAAAAAATCCACTCAAACTTTGGAAAGTTTTTAAGTGGATTTCTTCACTCTTATTAATTTGTTATTTGAGCAACTTGCAAAATGTCATTCAAGTACCCCCGTCATAGCTTATATAGATATTTAAGAATAAAAATATATCGGGGATGACGAAGGGCATGGATCTTTAATTTTTTTAGCGAATGAATCGTACCTTCTTTTGGCTATTCGTTCTCTAAATCAAACTCAATTGTATCTGGTTCAGGGAGCACATCATCAAGCATGTCATCGAACTCATCTTCACATGAATGCATCATGTCCTTGCCCTTTTCAACCAAACGCTTTGTTTCACCCTTGATATCTTCAAGTGTTTCACGACCTGGCTTTGGTGCAAGCATCATACCCGCCATCAGTCCCATTGCAGTACCAATAAGTAAACCCTCAACGAATTTTACACCGTTTGTTCTTTTTCTGTAACGTTCTAATTCTTCATATCTTTTTTTGTGCATATTCAACATAAAATTCCCTCCTTCATTCAACCTTTGCTTCATATTTACCACAAATAGACTGAAACAAACATTCTCTGTTTAGTACATTTCAGGCTTTCTATGTTTAAGCAGGGGCAGGTTTCTCCTAACTTCATCCTCTTTTTCGAGTTCAATGTCGACCATAAGAAGACCTTCACTCTCTTTTAAAGCGGCAATGACATCGCCCCAAGGACTCGTTACAAGTGTGTGGCCATAAGCCTTATAAAGACCGTCATCATCTCTTGCTGGAGAACATAAAGCCATAAAAACTTGATTATCAAGAGCGCGGGCCCTAGCTGTCAACTCCCAGTGAGCAGGTCCAGTGGTCATGTTGAAGGCAGCAGGCACAATAATAAACTGAGCGCCCTCTAACACCATTTTTCGAAAAAGCTCAGGAAATCTGATGTCATAACAAATAGCCAGTCCCATTTTCCCAAACTCAGTATCAATAACAGTTGAAGTGTTTCCAGCTGTTAATGTTTCAGATTCTTTAAATGTAATGCCGCCAGGCACGTCAATATCAAAAAGATGGGCCTTCCTATGCTTGCCTAAACACTGACCATTCGAGTTAAATACAAAAGAAGTGTTGTAGACATGCGCGCCTGACTTCTCAGGAATGCTTCCACCAACAATAATAAGACCATGTTCAGCAGCCCATTCGGACAACTGACTGAATGTGTAGCCATTTTCCTTTTCGGCATACTTATGAAAATGTTCATTCGAATAAGGACAATTAAACATTTCTGGCAACACAACAATATCTGCCCCCTTTGAAGAGGCTTCTTTTATCATTCGACTGGCCGTTTCCAAATTGGTATTTTTGTTATCAACGACAGTCATTTGGCATAAGGCTATTCTCATTTAAACCTCCAAGTTCATCCATCAAACCTGACGGCAAGGTATAAAACCATTTATAATATCGCTTAATTTTCTCATTCCCTATTTTAACACAAATCGTACAAACTATTTCTGAAGGATTCATTAATTTTCTAGTCATTCCAATTTATTAATATCAATTCACCATTTCAACTATTTTTCTTCACCCAATGGGTAGAAATTAAATAATCTAGCTCTTATATTGAAAGGAGATCCCTATGTGCACTGTCTTTTTCGCATACAAGGTTCACAATAAATACCCCCTAATTTTCATGGGAAACAGAGATGAATTCTATGACAGACCCTCAATTCCTGCCCATTTTTGGGACAGTGATGACAGTATTCTAGCAGGTGTAGACTCAAAGGAAAATGGCACCTGGACAGGCATAACCAAAAGTGGTCACTTTGCTTTCGTCACAAACTTTAGAGACTTTTCTATGATTCGGGCTGATACCATATCTCGGGGACACTTGGTTCGGGATTTTTTAGTATATAAACCCCTGCCTCAAAAATACTGCGAAATCATTTCGTTAAAAGCACATAAATTTAATCCGTTTAACCTTATAGTTGGTGATATGAACGAGCTTTCTTATTACTCCAACATTGATAGACAAGTTCATGTACTACCTCCTGGAATATACGGACTTAGCAATCACCTACTTGATACGCCCTGGCCAAAAGTTGCCACTGGCAAAATGGTATTAAAAACCATTGTCGATAGACATGAGGCTATCTCCCCAAATTCTCTTTTTAACGTCTTAGATGACAAGACAATACCACCAGATGAAATGTTACCCGACACTGGTATTGGACTTGAGATGGAACGTCCCTTGTCCAGCACTTTCATAGATATTCCGCACAAAAACTATGGCACAAGATTTCAAACCGTCATACTGGTTGACAATGATATGCATGCCGTATTTGTGGAAAGAAGCCGGGACAACAATGGCAAATGGGAACTCCGTACCCACGAATTCGATATTGACATTCCTTCAAACGAAACACATGATTTCAAAAGAACATAACATACAAAGAAGGGGTCCAGTGCATATCAGTGCACTGGACCCTCATTTTATTGTTCGAGACTAACGTCAAATGAATACTTGTATTTCTTCCTATTGGTGACAACTGTCACCTTATACTCACCAATTTCGTCTAGGTCCACTTCAACTTCATGAATCGATGTGAAATAATAACTGTTTTGCTCAAATTTTTCATGCACGTCTGCAAGTTCAGTTCCCGAAGGCGCTGTTATGGTGACGTGTTCATCTATCTCTTCATCTAGGGACTTGTAATTGAGAACAAGTTCAAAATATGTGGGACCCATCTCAAAAAAGACATTTCTCGCCCGTATATAATTAAACATGCCTTCATCCAATTCTTGCACTTCATCACAGAGCACGCAACTAAGCAGTTCTGTCATTACATCACCTCATTTCTATTTTTATACTATTTCTTAACAAGCAAATTTTCGATTTTTTGTAGCACTGGTATTTGTGAAATCTCTGCCTGATCCAAATACTGCTGTTTAATAATTAATAGGCCATAAATTATAGCCCCTACACTCACTGAAATCAAAGTTACAATACGATCAGGTAAAAGACTGTCAAACACAATGCCCGTCACAACAAGCCCGACCCACATGCCAAATACGGAAAGGGTTGGCTTGCGAATAAGTTTTTTAACATCAAAGCTGTAGCCTGTGTATTTGTTTAGGGAACGGCTGTTCAAATAAGTCGTTACCATATAGGCAGTGATTACTGCGTAGCCCGCGCCCATAAGTCCAAAGTTCGGGTTCGGAACAAGGATCAAATTAAGCAGGACTTTAACCGCCACACCAAGCAACATGTTACGAACAGGAACAACGGGTTTCCCTATGGCATTGAGTACATTGGTTTGTATTTGCGAGTAAATAATAAAAACCAGAGCAAAAGCAAGGGGAATAAGCACCTGACCACCTATGGTCGAGGAAAATATCAAACCAATTAGGTCATGGGATAGAACAGCAATACCTACAGCCGCAGGAAATGCAAGGAGCGTTCCCATCTTCATGCCCATTCCAATACGCCTATGAACCACATCAAACTCTTTTAGCTCCCAAGCTTTGGCTACGAATGGAACAATGCTGGTGCTAATTGACAATGATATAATCAGGGGTATGTTCATAATTGTGTTGGCTCTTGAGTAACCCCCGATAAGCTCGAGGGCGTCGTGGGAGTCGCCAGTGAGTTCTGTTAAAGCTGCCGGTAACATAACCGAGTCCACCAGGCCCATTACAGAAATAATAGCACTGCCCATAGCAATTGGAACTGCCATACTAAGCAGTTTCTTTAAGATGATTTTTTTCTCTTCCCTGCCGATTTCAATATCTTTAACAATTATGTGTTTTTTATAGCCCATAAAGGTAGTCACTAAATATATAGTAGCAAATAGACCTCCGGCCGCTGCACCAAATGTTGCACCACCAACAGCCAGTCCAATATCGTTATATTTGTCCATAAAAAACCAAGTCAGGCCTATGCCGAAAACCACTCTTGCAAACTGCTCAATAATCATGGAAACTCCTGTGGGTACCATGTTTTCATGACCTTGAAACAGTCCTCTAAAGGCTGACATGATTGAAACTATAAGAGGCGCGGCCCCAAGGCCTATCAATCCCCAGTATGTTTCTTCTGGCCATTTAAGAAGTGTAATAATGTGGTTTACGCCAGCAAAGAGCACAATTGTCATGATGAGTCCAAAACCCAAAAACAAACCAAAGGCCAATTTAAAACTCATCCATGCATGACTGTCTTTTTTTGTTGCACGGTACTCAGCAATCTGCTTTGATAAAGCCATTGTCAAACCCACTGAAGACATGGCAATAAAAGCAGCATAGACCGGATATAGTATATAATAGAGCCCTTGTCCCTCTTCACCAACAAGATAATCCAGCGGCACCTTAAAAAATACGCCAAACGCTCTTGATATAAAGCCCAATATCATAAGGATCAAGGAGCCCTTAATAAACGACTGTCTCTTCATAATTTCTGATCGTCTCCCAACCTACATTTCATGTGTTATGATTCATATTTTCGAATCTTTTTAAGTATAAGGCATTTTAACAAAAAATGTGTAACAAAAATATGAACGTCAGTAAATTTTCTGACGTTCATAGCTAACATATTATGTTATTTACAAGCCCGCAAAACATCTCAGCGAAGACACCATACCACATCTAGTTTTTTTAATTGATGACTGACTATATATTGTGCATCAATAGGATAAAACCGTCCCTTTGCGGGCAAATCATTTATGAGTAATTTTATAGATCCGGCTTGGACCCTTTGATTCTTTTTCGAATAAACCAGATAGATCCAAAACCAAGTACAATAAATGCAATACTAATAACCTGAGCCATTCGAAGAGGTCCGAGCATCAAGCTGTCTGTACGCATCCCTTCTATGAAAAACCGTCCAATAGAGTACATGCCCATATAGAGTAAAAAAACCTCTCCGTCAAATTTCTTATTGTCACGGTGCTTTAATAGGACACCCAGGACAAATAAGTTCCACACAAACTCGTAGAAGAAGGTTGGATGGACCTTTTGCCCCTCAACCATGATTCCCCAAGGCAGGTCGGTTGGACCACCATGCGCTTCATTATTGAAAAAGTTTCCCCACCGCCCAATGGCTTGACCTAGTATAAGGCCGGGAGCACAAATATCAATTAATTTGGTGAAGTCTAATTTTTTTATTCTCGTGTATATCCAACCTGCAAGAACGCCGGCCAAGACGCCACCATGTATGGCCAGTCCACCACCTCTTATGTTTATCATTTTCATAATATCGCCCTGATAATACGACCAGTTAAATAAAACATAATAGAGTCTTGCACCAATAATTGCTGATGGCATGCATACAATCACCAAGTCAATAATTGTATCCTCTTCAAATCCTAGTTTTTTTGACCTTTGAAGGATCAATAATGTGGCTAGTAAAAGCCCTGTTGCTATAAAAATACCGTACCATCTGATTTGAAAACCAAAAATCTCAAATGCTATCGGATCCATAATAATCCCTCCTATTCTACAACTGACAAGACAACATTGTCTGACTTGAGATGTGTCTTAATTGTGTTTTCCACAAATTCAGGTGACATATCTTCAAGGATACCCAAATAATCAAACAGATCCATATGCTTCATAAAGTAAGAAACAAAGGCTCCCGCTACATACTGGACAGAGTTAAAGGCACTTAAATAACGACCGATTGCCTTTCTCTTAACCCTGTTAAAAGCTTCGTGGTCTATGCCTTTATCTTGAATTTTTTTAATTTCCTCTTTGACTGCCTCAAAAACCTTCTCATATTCTGCAGATTCTCCACCAAACATAACATGCCCATACTCTAGGCCACTAGAATATTCATGGTAGAAGGATGCGTTTATTATTCCCGCTTCATAATTATCAGAATAGAAGGTTGAGCTTTTGCCAAAATACATGTCTAGGGCCAGCTTCATGGCAATGGTCTTTTGCAGAGCCCGTTTAGGGTCTCCCATCAGAACCGGGTCTTTAAACCCTATCATAAATAAAGGCACTGGAACATTCATAACTTGTCTAACTTCTTTTTCTCGAACACTTTTAGGTTCTTCAGGGAGCAAGAGCTTTGGTGTTTGTCCCCGTTTAGCATAATCTGTTGAAATACCAGCCTCAACACTTCTCATTATTTCATCTAACTCTAAATCCCCAACTACAAAAAGGATCATGTTTTCTGGCACATAAAACGAATCATAACACATCTGCAACTGATCTCGCGTTGTTGCATAAACAGACTCAATTGATCCTGCAACATCTTCTCTTACAGGATGATTATGATACATTTCTTTCAAGGTATTGAAATAAACTTTCCAGTCAGGATCATCGTCATACATCTTGATTTCCTGACCGATTATCCCCTTTTCTTTTTCAACATTATCATCTGTTAAATGACATCTTTGTACAAAGCCTAAAAGGAGCTTTAAGCAGTCATAAAAGTTATCCACTGTTGAAAACATGTACGCCGTTGAGTTGAAATTTGTGTACGCATTGACATTGGCGCCAAGTCTTGAGAATTTGTCGAATATATCTCCATCCGATTCCTCGAATATTTTGTGTTCTAGGAAGTGCGCTATGCCAAGGGGCATTTCAACCGCTTGTCCATCTTTAAGTTCAAAGTTGTTATACATGGCCCCGTAGCGTGTTGCGAAATATGCAAATTTCTTTGTATATCCCGCTTTTGGCATAAATTGAATTTCTAAGCCTGAGCTGTGAATAATTTTATATACACTTTCATTTAGAAGGCTGTCGTGTCGATGATCTACTGAATATTCCATCATTCTATTCACCTTCCTTAGCTAAAAAATATACTGTATCTAGAGTCATACGCTTTCCTGCTTCAATAATTTCTTCTTTTGTGACCAGCTCAATTTTCTTAAGTAGACCAGCCATATCAAATGGTTTGCCACTCATTTTTTGTGAGTAGTAAAAATTCATAAAAGAATTAGGATAGTCAGTTATTGATCGTACAGCACTAGATAATGAATCTTTCGCCATTTTTACATCGTCATCATCAAATAGACCTGTTACCATTTTATCCATTTCAATTTGTATAAGATCCATAGCTTTTTGTCTATTTTCAGCTTCAATGCCTGAACTAATCAGCATAATCCCCTTATATTTTTCCACCCTGGAAAAAATGTAATAGCAAAGAGATGCTTTTTCTCGAACATTTTTAAAGAGCTTTGAACTTGCACCGCCTCCAAGTATATTAGAAAATAAGACACTTGCATTATAGAGTGGATGTGAAAACGGAATATTTGTTCTAAGTCCAAGGGTTAGCTTGGCCTGGGTCACGTCAAAGTTTTCATGTACAGACTTAATTTTAGTCACCGGAACATCCGTGACTGATTTAGGTATATTTATAATTTTTTCTCTTTCGAAAGTGAAGTTCTCAAGAATTAAATCCTGTGTTTTTTCGAAATCAATATCTCCCACAAGAACAATGTCTATTGGAGAGCTCTTAAGAATATGGTTATAATGGTCCATCAAGTCACCGTTTGTAATTGTATCAAGCATTTCGACAGTTCCGTACTGATAAAATCTAAACGGTTCTTTCTCACACATATGTTCCATACACCGGTCTATGGCATACATCATTTTATCGTTAACGCGTCCTTGAATTTCCTCGCGTAAGTTTCTGACCTCATTGTTAAAAACATCTTCTTTAAAGAGTCCATTTTCCTTGATTGGATCTTTAAGGACTTCATTTAAAATTTCCAGTCCTGAAGTGAGTAGATTTTTATCTTTAATATGCTTTTCGTTTGGTAATTGCAATTTAAACTGCATGGCATGTAGTTCGCCGTATTTGTTCACATCGCAAGATAGAATACCACCATAGAGGTTGTCAAGGGCATTATTAAGAGCCTTCGAATTTGGCCATGACCTCGTCCCCTGTTCCAGTATTCTAGTTAAAAGCGTGTTGTAGGTTGCTTCCTTTTCATTTAATGGGCGCTTAATATATACACCAATCAAATCAGTTTTGAATTTGTCTGATTTGATCAGGTGAAGTTTTACCTGATCCGCCATTTCTATGACGCGGATTTCATCAATCATTTTGTCATTCCTTCCCAGTATTCACTCTAGACACTGATATAATGTGTCACCATTACCCATTATATCAGTGTAAAAATAGACCGTCCAGCAAAAGCCAGACGGTCTAAGGATTTCTTAAGGTATTGTGACTACTGAATCGAATTGAGTGCAGTGTCAGAAAGTTCTTTAAACACCGTGCTTCCTGCATGGGAAGAACTTTCTTCAAATATGCGACCAATTCCCTCTTTTCCAAGTTCTTTCATTATAAGTCCCTTATAGTAAAGAATCACAGCCTTTTGAAGGGGCAATAAATCCTTCTCAAGAAGTCGATCTAAGGTATCGTGAGCAATATGCATTCTGTTTTGCTTAAAATCTAAAATAGCTTGGTTGCAACGTGCACAGGACTTAACCATAGGGTCTCTATCCGCAGCGAGCATTTCACCAATATGCTTTTTAAAGATCTCTTGTGAGTCATGCACTCTATTTTGCATAAGATAGGCAAATGCGAGGTTGTTATAGTAGACGCCTTTATGCATTGGACTAAACCCTTTCAATGATAAAGTCTCCAAAATGACAAGGGCTTCATCAACTCGCCCCTCGTAAATAAGGCCTGTTGCAATATTTATTTCAATGAGTCTCTTGAACTTATCTCCCCGAATTTGATTCCTCAAAAGATTCATCCTTTGCAAATACAACTGTGGTTGCCCCTGCACCATGAGTATCTTGATTATATTTTTTTGTTTTCTTATCGATGTCCAGATGATTGCAAGCATATAAACTGCAAAAATACTCAACACGAGTGGTCCAATAGTGGTAGCACGCATTTCCAAATCAAGCACCCCAATTATAGCGCCTAATATCATACCAGCAATGATCGCACTGCCCCATAGCCATTTCTTGTTCACATTCATCCCTCTCTTCTATGTCGTTAGTATTATAACAATGTGATGTGACCACTTCGTGTCCATGTTGTATTTTGTTGATTCTTAAAGCTATTTCGTATATAATTCTTAGGTGTGTTAATATCTGCTAAAGAAACTTACCTCTTTATTTTAAAGAGACTTATAAATGAAAGGGAGATCTAAATGAAATTAGGAATCGTGGGACTGCCAAATGTCGGCAAAAGTACCCTATTTAATGCAATAACGAAAGCTGGCGCTGAGTCTGCCAATTATCCATTCTGTACAATCGATCCAAATGTTGGTGTTGTTTCTGTACCAGATAAGAGACTGAACACCCTTAAAGATATGTATAATTCAAAAAAAATAGTCCCAACAGCTATTGAGTTTTACGATATTGCAGGCCTTGTAAAGGGAGCCAGTAAAGGGGAAGGTCTTGGAAATAAGTTTCTAAGCCATATTCGCGAGGTTGAATCTATCGTACACGTTGTGAGATGTTTCGAAGACCCAAATGTGGTTCATGTCGATGGTGAAATTGGACCTTCTAAAGATATTGAAACCATTAACCTTGAGCTCATTTTTTCAGATACAGAAATGCTTGAAAGACGTATTCAAAGAACCCAAAAGGCTCTTAAGGGTGACAAGTCCTTACAAGCAGAACTTGATCTGCTTAAGAGAATTATTGCTGTATTAGAAGAAGGTAAATCAGCACGTACTCTTGATTTAACCCCTGATGAAGAAATCTTTGCTAAGTCTTTGAATATGCTTAGTTACAAGCCTATTATATATGTAGCGAATGTTTCTGAAGAAGATCTGGTTTCAGGTGAGGAAAACCACTTCGTTAAAGAGGTTCGCGATTTTGCTCAAACAGAAGATGCGGAAGTTATTACGATTTGTGCTCAGATTGAACAAGAAATTTCTGAACTTGATGATGACGATAAAATGGCCTTTTTAGAAGATCTTGGCTTATCGGAATCCGGTCTTGATAAACTTGTACATGCCTCTTATCATCTTCTAGGCCTTATTTCCTTCCTGACAGCAGGACCTCAGGAAGTACGTGCTTGGACCATTAAAAATGGAACAAAGGCACCTCAAGCAGGTAGAAAAATTCATACCGACATTGAACGTGGATTTATCCGTGCTGAAACAATCGCTTTCAACGCCCTTACTGAACACGGTTCTATGGCTGCCGCTAAGGAAAAAGGTGCAGTACGCCTTGAAGGCAAGGATTACATTGTTAAAGATGGCGATGTGATTCTGTTTAGATTCAACGTATAAATTTATTAATAAAATAAATCCGCCAACACTTTAATTTAAACAGTGTTGGCGGATTTTTATTTAACTCACTTCTTTATTTCGTCTTCTTTTTACCAGCGTTTTCATTGAAATGCAAATTGAGTTCTGACATTCTTGCCATCACTTCATTTTTCTTCTTCATAAGACTGTTCATTTCATTGACAAGAAGACCGTCATGTTTTCTGTCTTTTTCCATAAAGAACAATGACAGGCCACCAAGACCAACATGGGTTCCTACTGCAACACCCATTTGCATGATGTATATATCACCCTTATATCCAACCTCGTCAATAATCTTATTTTGAAGATTCAATGCCACACTTTTGTCCGATGTGTATCCAATGATTATAAAATCATTCATTACAGCATGGTTTCTATTTTTAAAAGCTTCCACGTAATGGGTCATGACTTTTTTACGACCACGTTCCTTGGCCACAATGGCGCCTTTTCCATCACGCATAGACATAATGGGTTTAATTTTAAGTAGTTTTCCTATAAATGCACTGGCATTCGTTAGACGCCCACTTCTAATTAGGTTGTCAAGATCATCTACAGATAAGAAGTGCTTTACGTGTTTTTTAAAGGCTTCGTTAAAATCAACCAAGTCTTCAAATTGCATACCCCGATCTCTCAACATGGCACTTTTCATGATAAGCCATCCACTGCCATGACTCATACTCTTTGAATCAACCACATGAACCTTAATTTCAGGTTCGGTATGTTCCTCTAAGAACATTGTCTTGGCAATCTCTGCAGACTGGTATGATCCACTGGTCCCACTAGACATGGTGATGCATAGAAATTCTCTACAGCCTTCTTCATAAGCCTCTTCCATAATGGCTAAAAACTCTGTTGGCGCAGGCATAGCCGTTGTTGCTGGTTTGCTCAATTTATCAATAATAGCATAAAAGTCATCTGGAGTCAGATCAATTTTATCCTTATATGTTTTTCCATCAACGGTTATACTAAGTGGTGCAATGCCTATATCATACTTTTCAACAATTTCTTGCGACAAATCACAAGTTGAATCTGCGAAGATCTTAATCATGTGGTTCCCCCATATCTCATACTATTTAAAACTTAAAACAATTATAGCATTTAAATTTATAAATGCACTCTCCAAATAAACATTTACCCTATATTATTTATGAAATTCGCTGAAAAACTATAAATTATGGTGAAAAAACAAACTTTTTGTTACATTATTGAAGAATATCAACTAAAAACCAATAGAATGAGTAGTGAGATTACAGTTACAATTAAGATTGCAAACACACTGGAAACAGTGAGTCTATTCATTTGCTTCCTATTTTCATTTAGTAAAGGCTGGATCAAATGACTGTGCATTTCATCATATTTAACACTTATTTCTTTAACCGTGTTTAAATAGGCTTGAGTGTCTGATACAACACCTTCAAGTACTTCTAAATTCTTATTTTTCTTAAGAGCCCGTTTAAGTTTATTGCTATAATCCAAAGTGTCATCGATTTTTTGAACAAACTTAAGATCTTCCTCTGATTGTGGCTCTTTCGTGGAACTCTCTTTACCATTTTCAGCCGCTTCCAGCCGATCTTTTAAATGATTGTTTTCTTCATTGATCGCTAAGATCATGTCTTTTTGCTTGGCTTTCATCATATCAATTTGAAGCTTTATTTCTTTTGATATTTTAGCCGGACTCGTAACTTTAATAAAGTGTTCATTAATCATGCCTGGTTCACCGTAAACCATGAACTGCAATGACTTTTTATTATTCAACGCATTTAAGTAGTTTTCAACTATTGGTCTTGAGAACTCATTGAAATAAGCTTCAAACTTATCTTCAGCAAAACTCATAACCCCTTGTTCGTCAACACTGTTTAGTATGTGAAGCAATATATCAATTTTTTGTTCCGCACTCAACTTAGAATTTTCTGGCATATAAACCACTCCCTATAATTGGACTTTTGCTTATCCTAGCATAAAAGTCAGTATGATTTCCCGATTTATTAATGAGTAAATAATCACATGGTAATAGATTAGACCCAGATGCACTGTACAACGTGCAAAACAAGGTCATTACTAGTATTATTTTCCTTTTTTTCTTTTGCCTACAATAATAGTAACAGATTTTTTGGATAAATCATACACACAAGCGTCCTAACATCCTAGGTATTAGGTCTGACACCAAATGCTTCCCAACCCTTTTCAAAGCACCACAATATCTACCACTTCTAGATATATTTCAAATGGCTATTGCAGAGTCTCATAAATGTAAAAAAAGCCTAACCCTTTTAGGGTTAGGCTTTGGATGTTACTCGTAGAAAGGAGGATCAATAAGAAGACTGTACGAATGAATTTCTTCTTGTACTTCAACTTTCTCATCTGCAAATGAAAATGAGGCAGAAAGTGTCAATATTAATAAAGCAACCAATAACGATAGTAGTTTTTTCATAAATAAACCTCCAAAATATTATTTACCTAATCACAATTTGAAGTATGCATTTATAAGCGATTTTTTTAATTTTTCGGCTTCTTGATACTCTACAGAATAACGACTGATGATTTGAATGAGTTTCTTACATTCAGCATCATTTCCACACTCTCTGATAATTTCGGCTACGTCGTGCATGTTTCCTAAAACATAATCTGTATCATGGTTTTTATCAGCAAGGCTTATTAAAGTTAAATAGAAAAAAGATCTTAAGTTCATAGATGGTTTGACATCTCTCATAAAATATGTAACCGATCTGACCTTCTTAGAGAAATCCTCTTTACGATTCATATCTGTTAAGACTTCAAGTAGTGTGACTTCTCCATACACTCTCGTTTGTATATCTGCAGTGTGATCCAACAAATTATTGAGAGTTTCCTCAGCTTTTTCTAATTCTTGCTGTGCCATAAATATGTTTGCTCTAAGCGCATCTACAAAATCATTTCTTAAATCACGCCTTGCTTTAATTTCACAAAACCGATCTAAACGTTTATGCGCCAAAGTATAATTTCCGAGTTTTTTATTAAGAAGAGCTGAATTATAGTAATATTTCTCTTCTAGTTGCGGAACCAAATTAGGAACCTGTGGTTCTAACTCATTGAAAAAATAGTCATCATAAGCTTTAGCACGATCAAGAATATTTAACTCCACATGTGCACTGATGACTCTCGCTAGAATACTCAGTGCTTCAGGAATACTGTTATTTGATATATGTACATCAAAAGCTTTAATTAGGAATGGCAATGCCTTACGACGTTCAGTTTTATTATAGTAGTAGTTACCAAGTAAACCATTTAATCTAGCATACTCATAAGGTGATTCAACAACCAAATACTTTTCTTCCATTAATTTTAATTGTTCATGATCAACATTTCGAATCTTTTCAAACTTAGCTAGTTCATCATTCAGCTCAAGTTTGGTCACAAGCCTCTTAGCATTCATTAAATCCTCTTTATCGAGTCTTAAATCAATCCCCTTAGATGCAAAAACCTCATTGAACTTTTCTGAAATTCTGTATGCCATTTCATGAGATATCTCCACTTTTCCATTTTCTAAATTGCTTAAATATGGTCGTGAAATACCTTGGCAAATTAGAGACTTTTGCATAATATCATACTTGTCTCTTAAATAACGAACCGCATTAATTTCTTTCCCCAAATCTACCACCTCGATTTAACCCTCGCTTGTCAATTGAGCATCACTTGGGCCTTCCAAAAATATTTTTTCAATACTCTTTTTTTCACTATCTTCCAAACCGCTGTTTTCGGCAATCTCCAACAGTCTTCTCATATCACTGTTAAAGCGCATATCCGATGATTCTTCATTATGATAAGAATGTTTATAGTATGTGATATCAACGAATAAGTCACTCATACGAAACAAGCTAATGATTTCATCAGACATAGCAATAGCTTTTCTTAACCTTGCCTCCAAGCTATCAGCGTTTAAATGGTCCCCACCCCACACTGACTTCTTAACAAGGATGTCTAATGTTTTTGTCATATACGTATTTGTATTGGTGATTTGAGATTCGACGATTCTTAACGGATCACTTACCTTCAGGTCATAGTTTAAATCTATGCGCACTTGATTATAACCACTCATCCCCGCGGGTAAAGGCAGTACAATCTTGTGATTATGCATGTGGTTGTTTAGGTCGATAAAGACACAATCCGAATATGTACACCAGAAGTTCTCCCAAAACTTTAAATGTGTCACATCCGCATTGACCACAATCCACTTCTCACCTCTTTTGTACCGAAGCACCCTAGCAATCCGATCATCCGATTTTGGTAGATCTGATAAGCCCATAAACCGTTTTAGCTCGTAGATACCTACAATTGGATTATACAATCCCAACCTCCTTAATTCAAGAAAATTTGAAATTTTTAGGAAATTGTTAAAGTATGCGATATTTCTATTTTCTATGTCAGCAATTCTTTTTCATTTCCTTGTATGATTATGTAATTCTAATATCGCATTTTCCAATATACATTATATTATATTTTATAGACATGAGCAATTGTTCTTTTTAACCAGAAAAGACTTATTATAGCCACTACAAAATAGGACAGAGCCAGTGCAAGAAAAATTCCCTGATAGCCCCATACCGTTCGAGATACACTCGCTAGTGGAATATATATAACAAACATAAGGGTCAGACTTATAAGAGCAGCCTGAAAGGGTCTATTAATAGCATTCAAAACTGACATTGTTATTTGTATAATGCCATATGCACCATAAAACAATGGCACTGTTCTCAAGTAGAAAACGAGAGCCTCTATGACCTGTGGGTCGTCGCTGTATATGGCTCCAATATGGCCACCTGCTATAAAAAGTACAATATATACCACAAGACTGGACCACAGGGCCAGCTTTATAGAAACATTTATTCCCTTCTTAACCCGATCCAGTTTTCCAGCACCGAAGTTTTGTCCTACAAAAGGTGTCATAACAACCGCTAGGGACATTATGAAAATGAGGGCAAAGCGTTCAACCTTTGAAGCCACACCATAACCAGCCACAGCGTATAGACCTTCTGTGGCAAGTAGTCTTGTAATCACACCTATCCCCAGAGGTTGAATAATCTTTGTCAAAGCGTTTGGAACGCCAATATACAAAATATCCTTCCACGCTCTATACCGTTCTGATAATGGAACATAAGAAAAGGTTACAATCTTCTCTCTAACAACAAGTATGTAAAGTGCAACACTAAATGTTATACACCTTGATAAAACAGTTGCAATGGCCGCCCCTCTTACCCCCATTGCAGGAATAGGACCCATTCCAAATATAAACATTGGGTCAAGTATTGAATTGGCTACAGCCGCCACCACCATAACAAGACTGGGTGATTTCGTGTCTCCAAGGGCTCGAATAGAATTATTGCCGACCATAGGTATCACCACAAAAACCATGCCAAGATACCAAACTTCCATGTAAGATTTTATATAGGGCATGACTTGGGCATCTGCACCAAGCGCTGTAAAAAGTGGCTCAATCGTCAGAAGACCTATTAGGACAAAGCAAAGTACAACCATGACCCCAAGTGTTAAGCTCTCAGTTGCATACCTGACCAACTTTGTCTTATCTTTGGCACCTGCTGCTCTTGACACAACGGAGGCTGTGCCCTGCCCTATGCCCAGTGCGATGCTGTTCACGACAAGAACCACCGGGAATGTAAATGAAATGGCCACCAATTCTGTCGTCCCCAGCAAACTGACAAAATATGTATCGACCAAATTAAAGATAATCAGACCCAACATACCAAGAACCATTGGGCCTGAAAGATTTAATAGGGTTTTGCTTATGTTTCCTTCTGTCAAAGACTGTCTCATAATCTACCTCTTTTGTCTTTCATAGAATTGCAAATCTTTATAACAAGTATATCTTAACGGGTTGACAACTTGCAAAGTAATCTTCTACTCATATTTGAAACCGCCCCCAGTCGTTAAAACCGATTTCTCCATACGTCATAGAATATATAGTCTTTTGACTCCAAATTTAATTTAGTTTCTTGAATGCGTTCATATTTGTATCATCATTCATCTCAATCAAGTATTTCCAGTATTTTTTTGGCATGAAATTTCTTTGTAGGTCTGGATTTGATCTTTCTTTAATTGCTATGTGTTTAAAATAGGTCTTCCAGAGGTTCTGAAAAAGCAACTCTTTTTTATGAAGAGGAACATCTGTTGGAATGTCGGCCTCGCGCAGAACCCACTCCTGACCATTGCAAAAGACTGCATGCGCTCTCTTGAGATCATGAAGAATCCACTGCTCTCCACTCAATCTGTTAAAGAAATGTGAGCCCAATATTGACAGTACATTGTAAGTGCCTTCAAACTGACTGTATAGTATACCGTTTTCTAGCTCAACAAAGCGTATTAATCCCAAGAGACTATGAGATTCTCTGGCTACTTTCCTATAGAGATCAAGCATGGGGCCAACGTCTTCATGGGCGCGGTAGTCTATAACCTTAGGTCCAAGTTTAAACGCCACTCTAATAAACCGATATATGATTGTGCCCACATTGGCATCTTCAGAGAAAAAGGCATATAGTACTCTTTGAAAGACCTCTTCCCCAAGCTTTTGTCTGATTGCCATCAAGACCTTATCCGCCTTTATCCTATCCGTGAAAATATTTATCTTTTCATCAAAAAATGTGGGAATGTAATGGTCCTGGCTAATGATCACGTTTGGCTTCACTTTAGAGTAGTACCCTTCATATACCGCCGTTGCCAAGCCTTCAAAAGATCCATCGTATAAATATATAATACTCATGACAATTCCACTCCATTAAAAGCGTCAGGATATAATTTATCCAGCCGAACCTGATTCAAGTGATGTTTCTTAGAATCTGGATCACTTCCTGCAAGGATGTTTCTAATTTTTGTCTGTTCCATATCAACCTGTCCATAATACCTGCCTTTGCACAAAATAAAATACTTTGCACGCTTTAATACAACCCCCATCTTCTTCAAATCTTCAAAACTGAGCCATGCAAATTTCCTAGACTTTACAATTCTACGTGCGGATGTGGGTCCAATACCTGGGACACGAAGAAGGAAACTAATATCTGCTTTATTGACTTCTACGGGAAACAAATGAAGATTTCGAATGGCCCAATTACACTTTGGGTCAAGAAGTGGATCAAAGTTAGGTTCTTCTTTTGTAAGAAGCTCTGTGGCATTAAACCCATAAAAGCGTAGCAGCCAGTCTGCCTGATAGAGCCTGTGTTCCCTTAAAAGTGGCGTCTCAACCTTTGTAGGGAGTAAGCTGTTGTTTTGAACTATGGGAATATATGCTGAATAATATACCCGTTTCATAAGCAGTTTGTCATACATAGCCTCCGAGAGGCGAATAATAGAATAATCCGTGTCATTTGTTGCGCCTATCATGACTTGGGTTGTTTGACCTGCAGGAACAAAGGGTTCAAGCCCCCCACTATACGTCTCAATTTGTTGACTGCCAAGTGTTTTTCGCCCGCTAAGTCTCCTCATTTTTTGACTATAAGGTCCATCGTGCTTATTCTCAATAATCCTGTCTCTGATAAATTGCATTGGCTCTACAATTTGATTCTGTTTTTTCTGAGGGGCAAGAAGCTTGAGTCCTGATTTTGTGGGAAGCTCCATATTAACGCTCATGCGGTCAACATACTTACCCGCTTCTTCAATAAGTCTCATATCCGCACCAGGAATGGCCTTCATATGAATATAACCATTGTACCGATCCACAAGGCGCAGTCTCTTCACCAAACTTAACATTAGCTCCATGGTGTGATCAGGGCTTTCCAGCACAGCAGAGCTCAAGAATAAACCTTCAATATAATTACGTCTGTAAAAATTCATTGTAATTTCTGCTAGTTCATCGGGCGTAAAAGAAGCCCTTTCGAAATCATTGCTCCTTCTGTTAACGCAGTAAGCACAATCATATACACAGTCATTTGACAATAATATTTTAAGCAGGGATATACACCGACCATCTTCTGACCAACTATGACAAATTCCTGGTAAAGCCGTGTTTCCAAGCATCCCGTCTTTTGAGGCACGATCGCTGCCACTCGAAGAACACGAAACATCATATTTTGCGGATTCCGCGAGTATTTCAATTTTTTTATTTAGATTCATAATATTCCCCTCCATACAAATCGAACGTATGTTCGTTTTTATTATATACTGATTTCACTATTCATTCAAGTCATTCTGACTTAATGGATAATGCATGAATCAATACTTGTATGGGTAAAAGGTAAAAAACAGTTCTTTGGAGGTTACTATGTTTAGGCGGTTAAAAACATCTCTATTATTCCAAGTCATTTTAGCCATAATATTTAGCTCATTGCTTGTAACATCAATGATTAGCTTCATTCTTTTCAACATGAGCACAAATTATATTGAGTCCATTTACACTTACTCTACAGATTCAGACCGTATAAATAATGTCATGGATATTCTATCTTTTGACCAATTTAGACTGCTGTTTTTTTCACGCCTAATTATGTTAATTCTCATCGCCTTTGTTGTGAGTCTTTACATAGCGATTAATCTAGCTGAACTCATCACGAGGCCTTTAATACATTTTACAGAGTACGTCTCAAAATCTGCCGACTCTATTTTAAACGAAGCTCCTGACAAAGATCTCTTAGATAAACCTAACGAAATTGGAAAACTAGCCAGAAGTTTTGATAATATGCGGTTAAGAATTTTGACTTCCTTTGATCAAAAACAAGAGGCAACCAGCACTCTGGTTAGAGGGGTTTCCCACAGATTGAACACGCCCCTTGGCAATGCGCTATCCTCTGTCAGTTATATGAAATTCATTCTTGATGACAAGAACTCTGGTATGAGGAACAGGAAACAAAAGTTAGATGAGGCCATTCATATTACATTTCAAAGTTTGTCGCAGATGCGAAGCATCATTGATACATTTAAAAAAATTTCCGTCTATGACAATGAACTGGAATCTATTACATTTAATTTAAGCGAGTATCTAGAACAATACATCGATATCATGTCATCCGATAAAAGATACGACGGCATCGAGTTCGATATCAGTGTCGAACCCAACTTAACTATGAGGAGTTACCCGCAAACAATAATGCAAATCATCACCGCCCTTGTAAACAATACAAGAGAACACGGGTATACCACCGCCGTTCCTGACCCATGTAGAGTTCAGATTAGTGCCTACAGGAAAAAAGAACACATTTATATTGTTTACAGAGATCAGGGGGTTGGTATACCCGATGACCTACGCCTGCAAATTTTCGAACCTTTTTTTACAACCAAACCTTTTGGCGAAAAGACCGGTCTTGGTCTTTCAATTGTTTATAATCAAGTTCAAAAATTAGGAGGCAGTATTGATTGTCCCCCAGTAAGAAAGGGTGCAACATTTATCATCAAGCTAGGTGATGGAGGTTTCTATGACTGATTTTATAGCACTTGTTGAAAAGATAAATAATTTGGTTTGGGCATATGTTCTTCCTGTCGGATTTTTAGGTCTTGGGATCATGCTGACAATTCAACTAAGGGCCTTTCCGCAAAGGCATATTCACCACAGCATCAAATACCTTGTTGCAAGCACAAAACGTTCGCCTGAGCCCGGCAGTTTAAGCCCCTTATCCACTCTAGCCCTTGCTTTATCAGCAACTATTGGGATTGGAAACATTATAGGCGTTCTTGCCGCAATTCAATTTGGTGGACCGGGCGCCCTATTTTGGATGTGGGTTGTTGGTATTCTTGGTATGACCTTAAAATTTTCCGAAACCACCCTGTCAGTCAAATACAGAATCCGCATGAAAGACGGTTATTACTCTGGTGGTCCCATGTACTATTTGCGTGACGGCGCTGGCTCTAAAACGCTTGCTAATATTTTTGCAGTTTCTGCAATGCTAGGAATTTTCATGGGCATTGGCACCTTTCCTCAGGTTCATAGCATTGTAAATATCTTTACGTACACCTTCAACACCCCCCTCTTTTTGACAGCCACTATATTGACTTTCTCTGTTGGTGCCATAACCACCGGGGGCCTAAAAAACATTTCTAGGATTGCCCTCATTGTAATGCCTTTTATTCTCTTTCTTTTCATCACTGGCAGCGGGTATTTGCTCATACGACAGTGGCACCTTATTCCTTCAGCCTTTCATTTGATCTTCACATCAGCTTTTTCTAAAACGGCTGTGGCCGGAGGCGGTGCAGGGTATGCTGTTAAGCGTGCCATAGAATTTGGGACAAGGCGTGGTATTTTTTCCAATGAGTCTGGTCTTGGAAGTGCCTCTATTGCAGCGGCGACTGCCTCTAATCAATACCCTGCTGAACAAGGGTTGATCCATGTGCTTGAAGTCGTTATTGATACGTTAATTATGAACACTATAGTCGGTTTACTCGTTATCGTATCAGGCGCCTACACCACAAGTGGTCCTGAGCAGGCACTGCTTGATACAATATTTCATGATCCGTATTTCATTGGGCAAATCACAATGACTGTCTGCCTAATATTTTTCGCTTTCACTTCCATAGTGGCATGGAGTTACTACGGTTCCCAGTGTGCCTACTACATGTGGGGACTTACTGGACAAAAATACTATCATTATATTTTTGTTCTCATCGTATTCATAGCCAGTTTTGTGGATTGGGAGACCATTTGGACGCTAACAGACATAACAACAGCCATTCTTGTCATTCCAAACTTAGTTGGCTTATATTTGCTTAGAAAAGATGTTGTGGATGAGGTAAAAAAACTACAAAATGCCTTACATGACGCTTTGTAGCCAGAACCGGTAAGACATGGGTCTAAAAACCAATGTCCAGCAAATTCTTAAGTTTGACTTTAAATTTCTGGTATGAAACCAAACAAAACCCCTAAATCACTTTTACTAAAATGATTTAGGGGTTCTTTTCTCATACATCTCGGATTTAATTATTTCCTGTGGTTCATGGGAAGTCTTCTAATGCCCATCATAGGACTGCACTAAAGATCAATTAGGATCATTCATCTTAATAAAACAAGCCGTAATATCGTCACCGCTGCCCTTTTCTGATGTATCCACCAACCATGATTCAAAGTTCTTTTGTACAGCTTCCATCCCATGCGTCTTTGAAATATCAATTAAATCATCAATAACCTTTAAATAGCCATCTTCGATTTTAAAAGAATTTGGATACCCGTCCGTTGCTAAAAGCATAGCCCTTATCATCGCAGGATCGTAGACATGGGTGGTAAAATAATTATAGGCGTCTAGAAGAGACAAACTTTCTGTCTCATTTCCTATTCTCTTGCTTGGATTTAAAACATGAACCTCATCTGAGTCCTTGTGCTTGATCAAGAGCTCCGCATCACCAATATTGAAGACAATTATTTTATAATCACTCACAAGCACGCTCATGAGTGTGGTCCCATATGCAAGCAAGGCATTTCTTCCAAGTTGCTTTTGTTTCACTTCATTTAACGAGGCCACTTCGCTATCAATAAAGGCATTCGCAGATAAGTGATCCAAAACTTTCTTTTCCCAAAGCTTACTTATTTCCATGCAAATATTCTTTGCGTCTGATTCAATGCCTTTGACATCAAAATCCGTCTCGACAAGTTTATTTGCAATGATCTCCCCTGCAACTTCCACGGCCATTCTAGACCCTAACTCACTTCTAAAACAGGTTTGTGATCCGTGTCCATCTGCCAGGGATATAATATATGCCCCTTCAAGTTCTTTTATATCAATGGCATCTTGATTAGGCAGTTCTCTAATTCTATGTAAGTTTCCCCTGACACTGGAATATGCCAACTCTAAAGCCGCCATCTACCAAACATCCTCAACGCTAACATCCATGTCATCCCAGAAGTCACTTGGAATTTCTGGAATAATCACATTGCTTGCAGGACTGATAGCCTCTTCTGTTTGTGAAGCCGGGGAAGATGCCGCTTTAAGAACAACGGTGGACACCCACTTTATATATTCGACAAGTTCTTCAGAATTATCTGCCTGAAGGACTTTAATATCATCATTGTCTATAAACTCTTTTAAGACTCTATTGTTGGCGGATTTCCCAATACCAATGCCCAGTCGAACCGCCTTTTTTTCCCCAGGGCTGCTTTAAAAGCTCTCTTAGGGCTGATTTATAGTCATCGGTCGGCTGACCATCTGTTATTAAGACAAGCACAGGCGGCAAGGCCCGATCGGTCATTGGGGGCATTTTTAAGGCTTCTGATAATAAGGTGAATGCCTTTCCCATGTCTGTAACACCGTGAGCATCAAGATCTGTCCATCTGAAATCGTCAATATGTACCGGCGCTTCAATATGCCATTTGGCACCCGAGGCAAATGAAATAGCCCGAACCATAACATCTGCATTTGGATTTTCTTCTGCAACCCTTACCATATGTGGTATTGCACCTCGAATGGCTGAATTGAGCGCATCCATTTTTCCACTGTTTTTCATTGAAGTCGAGCAATCTGCTATCCATATAAAATGCAGTGGTCTGGTGGCCAGTTCGCCACCTGGTCTAATGATGTCCATATCTTTCCTCCTTATGCCCTAACAAATCCAGTGACATTGTTTCCAAAATCAATTTCTTCTATGCGATTGATTCCGACTGTTGAACCTTTAGAAATCTGCGTTCGACGTCCATCTGTCATTTTGACTGTCCACGCCTTATCCGAGTAATTTCTCAAGCCAATTTGGCTTCTTTGCTTCGGATTTCGAACCACTTGCGCCACAACATTTTTAAAATTAATATTTCTATGATTGTCCATATGATGCCCAAATATTCTTGTGTGATCATTTAGGACAATTATGTCACGGCCAATCTTTATACGTGCTGGTATTTCAATTGGTTTTTGACAAGCCCAACATGTTTTCGTATTACCCGTTCTAAGCAGGTGAATATCATAGAAATTTTCAGCACCACATGAACATTTCACAATAGAATTTTTTAGCGTAATCAAATGTTCCTTCCACTGGGATTCAGTCAATCTTGAACCCTTGTATTTTGAAAGACCCTTTGTAAATGATTTGGTGAATGCGTCTTTAAAAAACTCTGGATACAGGTCCCAGAAAACTATGGCATTGTCATGTACACCAGCCAGGGGTCTGTTTGAAGCGTTAATTGGGTCAAATATAAACACAGGATGTGTGCCGTATAATTTCTTCATTGCAGGTAAATCAAAACACTTGATGCTGGCTTCCTGCTTGCCTTCAAGGGGATGATGCACCATGAACATATAGAAAAGTAGGACACTTAGTGAAAATAGATCCGACTGAACATTGGGCAGACCATCACCTCTTACAATTTCCGGTGCCATAAATCGAGGGGTTCCCAGAATACTTTTATCTGCATGCTTTTCACTTGTTACATTGTCATTGTCACAAATGAGAATGTCTCCAAGCCTTTCATTCATAAACACATTTCCAAAAGAAATATCTCGGTAGCAAAGGCCTTTTCTATGAAGTTTTTCAAAGCTGTCTACCATTTGTATGGCCGAAACAGTTAATGTGTAAAAGCTCGGTTCAATTTTCCGTTTCATAAGATCCACAATGCCTTTATAATGTCTATCCCGTAGTTTCATTGTGTATCCAAATCCACTGAGTTTATCATCTGTCAGCAGTTCAAGAGGCCATAGAAATTTGTCATTGGGTGGACCAATAGCTATGAGCTTCTTTATAAGCTCTAGCTGGTTCTCTGTGGCAGTATGGGGAAAATACCATTTTACAGCATAGTCAAAACCACCGGATTGCGCCTTATAAACTTCACCCTGTCCCCCTGAGCCTAGGAATTCTTTAACCAAATATGTTTTGCCCTTATGCGATCGAACAATTTGACCACGTTTTAGTTTATACGCCATTTATATGTAACCCTTTCAAGTCCTTATGCCTACCAATACCCTTTAACCCGATTTTTCGATTTATCATTCAGTTTATATTATATCACCACTAAGGGGTCTTGAAAAATCAGCCCTTATTATTCTAGCACATAAGGGAAATTATTTACATAAAGGAAATGTTACAAAGAAAGTCTTTCTTGATGCTATTCAAAGCAAAAGACCCCGCATTCTACTAAAATACGGGGCCCATCCATAAATTTCTTATATTGAGTGACTTGCATAATTCATTCAATAATCCTCGTCATACCATATCTCGTCATACCATATATAGATATTTAAAAGTCAAGAATTCTATAGGACACGATGAGGATTGGATCTACAATTTTGTAAATGCCTGATATGAATTGTTATTTTTCAACTCTTATTTATTGAATGTTTTCAGCCCATCTTCAATATTTCTAATGGCTTTCATACGACTTAAAACAAGACTTGAGCCTATTATACAAGCCCCTGCTCCTATTATTGGAATCCCTATGGAAGCACTTTTGTAACTCACAAAATAATTTGTAACAATCTGACCCATCAAGTGCTTCTGATTTGCCAAAAGAAATGGTTGTAAAACCTTATCCGATAAGAAACCCGCAAGTAAAAATGATAGAGGGGCTGTTCCATATGCGAGCTGATAGGCTGTGGCAAAGACTCGCCCTTGGATGTCTGATGGCACTTTCTCTTGGAGTGTTGTCCTAAAAATCACGTTTATAAGAGGCAGAGGCAACATAAGTACAAATAGCACTCCCCCCAGTGCAAAAACGTTTCGCCCCATTCCAAATACGACAAGCCCAAGACCTGTCAAAACCATTGCCTTTGACAAGAGTGACATCCTCCTTTTGGGCAAAACCACAGAAGACAGTATTAAGGATGACAAGGCTGTTGCCATCCCCATTATAGATAACATGGCTGAGACAGTCTTTTCACTCCCGCTTGTTTCAAGTATAAATGGAATGACAAGCTCTAAGGGTCCGTTCACTAAAAAGTTAAAGAGTCCCATAAAGACCACCATCCATAAAAGTCCCTTGTTGTCTCTTAAAAAGCCCATTCCAGCCTTAAGCTGGTCAAAAAAGCCCCCTTGGTAGAGCCTGCCATACTTTGTTGGCTCTTTCTCTGGTATCTCAAGCATGGCAACTATTAAACCAGATACAAGGAAGGATGCAAAATCAACCAGTAATACCCCTGAAATACCTAATCCGACATATAAAAGACCACCAAGAACAGGGGCTAGAACCCCTGCTGCTGGAAATGTAAGCTCTTTTAAACCATTCACACGGGTTCTATTCTTGGAATTTGTAAGCTGTCCAATAGCCTTGTCTGCGGCTGGCTCCTGGCCTGCTATGAAAAATCCCTGGATAAAAACCACGGTATACAAAAGACCTGTATGAAAGACGCCCTTTTGAATTGCATAAAGAAGAAGCACTGTACCAATAACCTGACCCAAGTCAGATAAGATCAACACTGTTTTCTTTTTTAACCGATCAACAAATGTACCAATGACCTGACCAAACAAGAGGGATGGCAGCTCATTAAAGACCGGTATTAAAAGCAAATCCATAGTTTGCCCCCTTGTCTGATACAACCACATCCCCAGAGCAATAAAGGTCATTCTCGTCCCAATTAGGGAAATTGACTGGGTCAATAAAAGCTTGTACACAAGAGGCAAACTAAACTTTGTTCTATTATTATTCATCGTATCCTCCAAATCATTTAGATCCGGATTGATCGAAAATATCGTTAATCCGGTGTATTAAATAATTTGGATATGTACACTGATTGCGCCCATGGCCCTGCTCCTTTCTCTGTGGGCAAAAGCCCTTATTTACACTAATATTGTATACTTTGTAGACAATTTCGTCAATTTTGTCTCTACATGTTTTGTCCACTTGAAAACGGGATACATACTTATTGCAAACAGTCACATACTAGACGCATTACAATTCTTTAATATTGGTCTTTATGCCTAAATATCATTGACTTTTAAGGAGTGCTGTCTTATCATTATATTGATTATAGGGGGAGTAACCTGCTCGCGGTTAAAGCGAGATTCATGGTCGTCATTACAGAAGCACAGCTTCTCGGTCATGTTGGCATATTTTTGTCTGGTAAGACTCTACAATCAGCTTTTGTGTGCTGGTTGAGGGGTCTTTTTTGCGTTTAGCAGCTTGTAGACCTTCACCCTTCTAAGAACATGGAAAGGATGCATGACATGGAAGAACTTATACACTCTTATTTATTAACCTTCCCAACAATCGTACTGCTACTCATTATTGCAGCATCACTCTGGACCGTAGGCAAAGGCGCTGACATACTTGTCGATGAAGCCGTTAGTCTATCCGTTCACTGGGGTGTTCCGAAAATGGTGATTGGTGCCACAATCGTTTCTCTTGGAACGACCCTTCCCGAGGCTGCCGTCTCCGTGATGGCTGCCGTTGGCGGTAATCCCGATTTGGCACTTGGTAATGCCATTGGATCTATCATTGCAGATACTGGTCTTATAATTGGTGTGGCTGCTCTAATCGGTAATCTCCCTGTTGACCCAATGATCATCAAACGTCAGGGAAAACTCCAATATCTGGCCTGTATACTCCTTGCTGTTGTCAGTTTACCAATCTTTACAAATACAGGAGCAGGCAACATTTCGCAATTAATGGGCGTTGGCTTTTTAATTCTTCTTGCCACTTATATTTATTTTTCTCTTAAGTGGGCCAGAGAGGAAAACGGGGAATCCACTGAAGAGATTCAAGAAGAACTTACCCCTGTTTATCTTCAAATTTTAAAATTGCTTCTTGGTGTGGCACTTGTTATCGGATCCTCTAAGATCCTCATTCCAGCGGTTGAGATCACAGCCATTCGAATTGGAATTCCACAAGGTGTTATTGCTGCCACACTGGTTGCCTTTGGGACAAGTCTCCCAGAACTGGTGACAGCTATTACAGCAGTACGCAAGGGGCATGGTGAGCTTGCCATCGGCAACATTGTTGGTGCAGATATATTAAATGTTTTATTTGTTGTTGGGGCGGCGGCTGCAGTGACAAAGGGCGGACTGACCGTTCCAGTCAGTTTTTATAAACTCCAGATCCCAACAATGCTCATTATAATTTTTGCCTTTAGACATTTTACAAAGGGCAAAGACCTAACAATCGATCGCAAGGAAGGGATTTTTCTTGGCGGTATGTACTTTGTCTACCTCATATTAAACTTCACATGGTTGGCATAGTGCCTTATTTAAATTATTAAAGCAAAAGCTGTTGTAGATGATTTTTTATTATCATCTGCAACAGCTTTTTTAACGTGTTCTTAACCCCACCATAATTTTTTGAACACAATCCTTTTATATAATAAAACCGTTGAAAGGAGATGAATGATGAAAAAACTAAACATCTGTGTTGACATTGATGGAACAATGACTGAACCCTATTACTGGTTAAAGACAGCCAACGAATGGTTTAACACAAGCGTAGCCCCAGAGGATGTAATCGAATACGATATTCATCGTGTTTTAAACATAAACAGAAGTGATTATTTGAATTTCTATAATGCGGTTGGTGAAGATTTGCATAGAGATGCTAAGCCTAGACCACATGCTTCCCAGGTTCTTCAAGCTCTAGCCAAACATCATAATATATATTATGTGACGGCACGCGAAGAAAAAATGAAAAGTGTTTCAATGAAGTGGTTTAAAAGACACAATATGCCCGAGGCCCCGCTCTACCTGCTGGGATCACACCATAAAGCAACTCAAGCAAAAATCCTAAACTGCGATGTTTTTATTGAAGATAAATTTGAGAATGCCATTGAACTGTCTATGGCCAAGGTTAAAGTTCTACTGATAGACTGCACCTACAACCGCTTTGCCACGATTCTCGATACAGAACGTGTTTTTAACTGGCTGGAAATTGAAAGAAAAATCAATTTGATAGCTTCTGAGAACAGCACGAATATAAAAATTGCTTAACTTAATTAAAAAGCATTTTTTACTCCTCCACCCTCACATTCGTGTTGTATGCATTGAAAAAGGCTTTAATGAGAAACTCATTAAAGCCTTCTTTATTATTCTCTTATACATGCCTTGCAATTTCTAAGACAAGCTCTTCAGAAGCTGTCCAGCCTAGACAGGCATCTGTGATAGATTTACCAAATACCAGCCCGCACTCATCTTGCTTGCCCTCTTCTAAATAACTCTCTATCATAAGGCCCTTTACCATTTGCCTTATGCCTTGATCATGTTTTCTAGAACGCATGACTTCCATACAAATTCTAGGTTGTTCATCATACTGCTTCATAGAGTTGGCATGACTGGCATCAATAATAATAGCCTGGTTATAAAGCCCCCTCTGAGCATACTTCTTTTTTAAGAACATTAAGTCTTCATAGTGGTAGTTGGGGATATTGCGACCATACTGGTTCACAGCCCCTCTAAGAATACCGTGGGAGTATATATTTCCACTTGTTTGCACTTCATATCCATTATAAATAAAACGATGAGAAATTTGTGCGGCCTTTATGGAATTTAACATCACTCCGAGGTCTCCACCCGTTGGATTTTTCATCCCTGCCGGCACCTCCATCCCACTTACTGCCAGTCTGTGCTGCTGATTTTCTACTGAGCGGGCACCAACAGCCACATAACTTAAAACATCATCCAGGTATGGATAATTCATTGGATACAGCATTTCGTCTGCAGATGTCAGACCTGATGTTTCCATTATTCTAATATGCATATTTCTTATGGCTTTAATCCCCTTCAATATATTAGGTTCATCCATAGGAACAGGCTGATGCAGCATCCCTTTATACCCTTCTCCCGTTGTCCTAGGCTTATTGGTGTAAACACGAGGGACCAGTATAATTTTTTCTTTAACTTGCTCTTGCAGTTTTGCCAGTCGCTTAACATATTCAACAACTGCGTCCTCATCGTGGGCAGAGCACGGTCCAATAATCAGTATAAATTTATCACTTTCACCACGAAAGACCTGGGCGATTTCCCGGTCCCGATTTTCCTTTAGGACTCTTAGGGGCTCTGGAAGTGGAATCAAGGCTTTGATCTCTTCGGGGGCAGGTATTTGATTGATGTAGTTGAATGCCATATGCACCATCTCCTTTTATAGATATTGAGACGATTATAGCATTATATTGTTACATTAATAAGCATAAATATAATTTCAGTTGATTGGTTTTAGAACCTACAATTTTTTATTTGTTATAAGATAAATTGAATCACAAAAGTCTACAATAAAAAAACCGCCATTTTATGACGGTTTTACGAATTCTTTGTATTCAAGTGACCCTTGCCTCTTAGGCTGTTTCAATGTTGTTCATTTCAAGCCCCATCACTGTAACTGGTCTAATATGACCTTGTCGTATAGCAGAAACCAGGTCTGCTTCCGAATTCACAGGGACAGTAAACTCAGTGGCGAAGTTCCCAACTTCAGTATCCGTATGTGAGTCACTCCCACCAGACTGTGGCAAGTCCAAATCAAGGGCAATATTGCGAGCTTTCATATTACTTAGGGCATCTGTACGACCATTAAAGGCTTCAACAGCACCAAGACCACTAACCCTTGCAATATGATCTCCAAGCCCCCTATTATTGTGTCTATATGGATGGGCAGCAATTGTTACCCCACCCCTGTCATTAACATAGTCTATGGTTTCCTGCGCAGAGAGTCTTTCCTGCGGCATCTCATCAATACCAAAACATAAGAGATCGCCATCCAGGGTGAATATTTCCACCCCTACATAAACCGGAAAACCTGTTTCAGTCGAAATAGTTTGAGCCATTGGTCTAAGGCCTAAGTCATCATGGTCCGTTATGCAAATGCCATCTAACCCTCTTTGCTTTGCCACTTCAATAGCTTCAAACAAGTCAAGTTTACTATCTGATGAATTCATTTTCTGATGTATATGCATATCTATAATCATAAATTACCTCAACTTTAATCTATCTTTTAAACAACTATCCATAAAGCGGATAGCATTCAATAATTTCTATCGCTGAGGCTATTTTATAACATCTTTGGTGGATTTCTCATCGAACTTATAAATGTTCTCGCCCTTACTATAGATTTTTTAAATGATCGACATGTAAAATATCCTTTAAGACTTCCCACCATATGTATATTTGAGAATCAAATATATATATGGTTTGGAGGGATGTGTATCTGTAATTATGCAAGCGCCTGAAATAAAAAGGCTTTGTCTGTGTCTTCTAGTGCAACTTATAACTTGTTGACCTTCGTCGGTCTGTAATTTCTCCACTTGTTTCCCACCCGTAAGTGGTACAAGTTTCCCCTGTCCGATGCGCTATGAATATAGTGTATAAAGTCAGCCCCTGTCAGCATAACAGATCCATTTGCGCAAGCGACTTCATTAAACGCATCCACACGGTCTTGTCTAACATACTCCCCTCTTGCCATAAAAGGGACAGATTCCCCAGAGTGAATCATTTCGCCTGCACAAGGGGTACTATGGTCAGCCGTTACAATAAGTAACCCCTCAAAATCCAAAAGAGTCTCAATGCTTTTGTCGATCTCTTCAAGGGCTTCCACCTTCTTCATAGGCGATTTCTTATGCGAAGCTTCATCAGGTGCTTTCGTATGAAGATGAACATATTCATATTCTGATGACAAGGCCAAGTGTACTGCTTCATCAAAGGTTTCGTAGCTTTGAAAATCAAGGCCTACATAATGACTGAGTCCATTTAAAAGTTTTGATTGTCCTAGTAACTGTCCACGCATGCCTGTTCGAATTTGGAAGGGTTCAACCCCTGTGTATCGACCTGCCCACTTGGTTAGAATAAAGTTTGCGGCCTGCTCTCCCTTAAAGGCCCTATTTTTGTTCACTTCATGTCCTTGTAAAATATCATGTGTTCTTTTTAGAAAACGATTGATAGCATTTGCTGTCTCTTCAGAAATGGGGTCAACCGTTTCAAAAGGCTCAATCTTCATGACATACTGGGGTGCATAGAAGGGATCTGAATCCGACACCTCTGAACTGATCTCTTTCCCGTCTGTTCTTGAAACAATAACGAATCCATGACTGTCATAGGAATGAATACATTTAAACTGCCAGCCGTCAAATTGGCAGTCAACAGCTTGTATGAGGTCGTTAATCTCCTTAGCGCTTAGATCTTTTGTGAATCTAGAATTTAGCAGGTATCCCTGACCGTCATGGCTTACATCAGCAAAAGATGCTCTCAGTATTAAATCATCTTTATTCAGGCTAACATTCTCGCCAATGGCATCAATAACAGCCCGGTTTGGATACTCGTGGGTCTTGTAACCAAATAAAATAAAATGTGCCAGGTCGGTTCCCAGTGACGCTCCAACTTGCAGGGGTGTCATAAGTCCACACTGCGAGGTCTGAGCAATTTTATCTAGGTTTGGGGTCTTAGCATACTCTAGAGGGGTTTTACCTCCCAAGAGGTCATAAGAACGGTCTCCAACCCCATCCAATAGCAATGTTATGGTTTTCATATTAGGGCAAGGACCTCCTTTTTTAAGGCATTTATGTCTGCCTTTTGATCTTCCACTATGTATTTGCCAACAAGTACGCCTGCTGGTTTAACATATTCTTGTAAAAGTCTCTCAAGGCAATTTTTATCATATACAGCTTTGCCATCACAGCTTCTGTAGTTTCTACTTAGAACACAGTCTGGATGAGCAAGCCCTTCTTTCCACTCCCATCCGATCAAGCTCTCCACTTCATGACCGTCATCCATATGCCGAAGGGGCATTCTTAGTTGACAGTCAAATGAAGCGATCACTTCTTGATATATATCAAGAGATTCCCCCAATTGATTGACTTTGATTCGTCCGTCATGGGACTCGCGTTCACCAGAAAGGATGATGCCCGAAAGCGGACGAGCAAAGTTAAGTTTAGTTAGATGGAAATATAAGTGACAGCCAATGCATGGAGAATAGAAGCCAAATTTTCTGGACAGCTCTCCACTTAAGCGACCATTCATCAGGGCCCATATATCCTCACGACTATACTCTATCAATGGATAAAGAACTTTCTTATCGCCGTAAAGGTCTTTAACTCTTTTTTGTAAATGTTTATAATTTTTATAAATGACATTAAAATCACCATACTCCGTTCCAGCAAATGTTGCTACTGGGAGTATGTAATCAATGTCCTCATCTTCAAAAGCTTTCAGTATGGCAGCCACACTGTCACGTCCTGAAAATTCCCCGATGACAGTTTTCTTATTATAGTTTTTTGGATCAAACTCTTTAATAGCATTTTCAATCATAATGTCTCCTCTAACAATAAGATAATATCAACAATGCAAGCATTTATTTTTCAGATTAATACCCGTTTATTTGTATTAGTCGAGCTTAGACAAACAAAGCGCATACCTCAACGCAAAGTATGCACTCATATTTTAACCATTATAGCATATTCATTTTAAGCAACGACCTTATTTTTACCCGCAAATTTTGCTTTATATAGGTTTATATCCGCTGAATTGATAAGGTTTTTAGGGTCTTCTCCTCCATACTCTGAAACACCAATACTCACAGTTATACGGTGTGCCTTATCAAAATCAATGGCTTCAACAGCACTTCGAACACGTTCAGCAACAGACACTGCGATCTCCTTGCAGGTATCTGTCAAGATAACAATAAATTCTTCACCGCCATAACGACCCAAAACATCATCATCTCTGATGGCACTTTGAATCACTTCAGCAACAGATTTTATAACATGATCGCCGTAGAGATGACCAAAGGAGTCATTAATAAACTTAAAATTATCGATGTCAATCATGATCACAGACAACTTTTGATTCGAATTTTTCACTCCCTCAATTTTACTTTTTAGTTTGTCAAATATATATTCATTGTTATATAGATGCGTCAGTGAATCCCTTTGAGATTTTTCATTGAGCGTCTTGTTTGCTTGTTCAAGTTTTCTATTTGACTCAAAGAGCGATCTTCTCGCCAAGTAATTGCTATGGGAAATGACAAGGGCAAGAACCGTTACAATTAGAGCCTTGAATACAATGCCATTGGCCATACCTATTTCAGAAACAATGGAATAGACCATGCCTGAAAAAACAACGAAGTTTGTTATATATAGAATACTGGCCGTGTTTGGAGCAATAATAAAGACGGCTGAAATTAGAAACAGAACAATGCTATATATCGCAATGTCTCCATCTGCTAAATAGACCAGGGCTGTAAAAAACGAGGCCCAAAGCAGGACAACAATATAGTATATGTTTGTCAATATTTCATAGACTTTTTCTGACTTGAAAAGTTTTTTCCTATAAACTACCGCCATAAATGGGAGGTAAATGAGATGAAACACAACCACTGCCATGACATATAAACGTATATCAGAACTGAATACACCGAAACTGGATAGTATGAGTCCCACTATCTCAAACATTGTATATATGCCACCAACCACAAATATTCTGATATAGTTCTGTCCCAAATTTGTTGCATTAAAACCCTTGTGGCTAAAATAACTTTTTACCACACTATTTAGGTATCTTTCCATGTCAACTCCCCCTAATCTTACACTAGTATTTATTATTCCCAAGTCGACATGACTTAATCTAAGAATATGATTCTTTTTCGAATTAATTAGTCTATTCACTTCTATTTTATCTTCAATTTTTGATACAACTCTGAAAAATATAAAAAGTCTGCCTAAACACCCAAGACTTGACAAGGTGACAGGACAGACTTTTAAACCCACATTAAATATAAACTCTAAATATGAACTCTTTTTTTGATTTCTTCCTTAATCCACATAGGAATCTGATAGTGAATATACAGCATAAGAAGGGCCCATGGCATAACGTTTAGGGCAACATTGATTGACCAAATAAGGACATCCCCTTCCCCCACGTATGCGTTAATGAAGAACTCAAGCCCAATACAATAACCTACCCCTAAAAATAAACTTAGAGCCACTGTATGAAGACCTCTATTTCTACTCTTAATCCACATATAATAATTAATGAGTATAAATATCAGGGCCATAAAAACGGCAGGAAGACCAAGGGGAACAAACCATTCAAAGGCACCATTTATGATATCAAGCACCGCCAGCAAGAATAATGTATTCAAGCCAGCTCCAACAATTGACTTTGAAATACTTCTCACATACCTAAACAAAAATATTAGATAAATCCACATACAGAAAAAAGTTATGCCAGAATATAAGGACCAGCTCAAGACACCATCAATCATATAATTGGTGTACATTAATCCCAATGCGTTGCCCAGTAGCAAGAAGGTTAAAGTATAAAATGCTTTTCTTTTAAAATCCAGGGCCAACTGTGTGTATATATTTTTAACATCCGGAAATCGATCATCGCTTTCCCGTTCGTGTTCAACGGTTACATCAGGAATTGGAAAATGACACAGCGGGCAGTTATCATGTTCATTTCCAACTTCTACACCGCACTTAGAGCAATAAGGCATGGTTTCTCCTATCTATTGGTTTCAATCCTAACGGGTACACCCATCTCTCTCAATTTAGAGAAATATATCTGTTCCACTCTTCGGTCTCTTGTTAAACTACCAAATGAAATATATAAGTTTTCTTTATAACTCACCGTTGTCACTTTAAGAGTGTTGCCTATGCTTGGCGGTGGGTATAGTTCAAACCTGTCAATTTGATCTTCTAGGGCTGGAGGCATTCGTATAGCTCCAACATTCGAAAAACCAGTGGTATAATTGCCTTCCCCGTACATTTTATAAATAAATGGCATGAGCATATCTTTTATAAACAGAGGGACGACACGCAGAAAAAGTGTTTTTTCACTCATAACGCTTTGTCGTATCTGTTGTCGCACGTACTTTTCATCCACAGTAATCTTCATAAAATAATGGACGTACTTTAATATTTCATCGAATGTATAATGGCCTAACCTCGGGTCAATCATAGGGGTCACACTTATAAAGAAGTTCCTCATGGTCTTTGATCCAAGCATTCTTCTTAAATTTACAGGAATGTTAAGAACAATGGGCTTTTTCTTATAATTCTCATTTTCAATCAAGGTCTGTATGGCATCAAAATAAACAGCGCTTAAAAACTCTGTCAACGACACCCCATGGGATCTGGATAGGACCAACAAGTTCTCTACGGGCAATATACCTGTTACGACGTTATAAACGCCTTTTTTATCTCGACGGAATGGAAAGTGGAAGGCGTCCACCTTTTTTCTGTACATGGGTAAATTTTCATCATAGTGTTTTCCAAAAGCGTCTTCAACCTCTTCCGGATGAGGCTCTTGACCATATTTGAAAATGGTGTCATCATCACAGTCAAATCCGAGAAGCCTATAATATTCAAACAGCAGTGCACGTAAAAAAGTGACTGCTCCGGCCCCATCCGTGATAATATGGGAAAACTCAACCGAGACTTTCTTATTGTAGTAAAGAACTCGAAAGGGATGAATCCCCTTCTTCTTAATTTTCATATACATACAAGGATAGTAGGTTTCCTTCTCAATGCGTGGGTGACTTTCATTCTTATCGAAATAGTACCAAAATATCCCCCGCCTTAGATTTACATTAAAGTATGGAAATCTTTCAATAATGTGGTCAAGTGACAACTGCAAAATATCTGGATCCACATTCTTTTTTAAATCTGCTGATAGCCTAAACAGTGTTGTGGCTCTTGATGACTTTATTGATGAATACATTTTTCCTGCTGTGTCCAGCTTAAACCACTGTTTGCTTGGCATAAAACTCTCCCCAAATCATACGCGTATTACTTATTTTAAATTCAAATAGTGTTTCACCTGGTCTATCGGTTTGAAACCAAAACGCCCATATATGCGTCCAGCACTATGGTTGTCATATTGCAAATAGAGTTTTCTCCCCTCAGATAGGAGTTCTTTGCAGAGGGTTTCCAGACATTGTGATGCAAACCCATTCTTTTGATGGTCTGGGTCAGTGGCCACTCCGACAATCAAAGCTGACCGAGCCTCTTCAAAATCGCTTTGAGCCACAGCAATGATCTTACCATCTTCTTTAATGCAGACCCCTCGACCACGATTGTCTTCGAACTTCTTTTTCATGTTATCAAGTGAACTGTGACTTTCAAAGACCTTATCATACAAATCAATAACCTTATCTAGGTCATGAATAGACAAGGACTTCACGTCGTGATAATATCTGAAGTCATATTGTTTTTTAAAATCTCGCAGCTCGGCAATGTATGCCCCTTCTTCAACACTTGAAAACAAGGCCTTGTCTAAAAATTTATCACAATAGGATGCAGGCCCTATGAGTTTTCCAAAGTCTAATTCACGTATAATCTCGGTAAAGCCTTCCACCTCAAAAGCGCCATCAGAGTAAAACTGCAGGTTCCCTGATTCCCTGTGAAAAAGGGCAGCACGCATATTGCCTTCTCCATCAATCTGCCCATATATATTTTTAAAGACACGTTTCTCGCTTTCAAGTCCCAAACGAATGAAATAATTTCTTGCATTGTCCTTTTGAATCAGCCTTAATGCTTTTTCGTAATCCATTTCAGATAATTTTATGATCATAGAGGCCTCCGAGGAAAATTTAATTTCCACCTAATATTTTATTGTCATTACACGTTTCATTAAATGAAGACAAGACTATATGATGAAACTTATGCTTTTACAGGTATCATTCTTTTATTTATTATTCTTTAAAAAGATGAAAAACCCTTTTTTAAGAACAAACAAGACAAGCGGTCTTAAATCCCCCCCTTGTTCGCAATAAAGGTATACTTGCTGGTCAGCCATAAACGACTTTTATGGTGTTTAAAATAAAAACGAGCGGATCGTAATGCATGATCCGCTCTTGTTTCAAATTCGATAGAAATGGTAACTTGTAAACCAAAACACTTCAAACTAAAATGGTACGACTTTAACACTTCTTCTTTAAAGATACAATTTTAAACTTAAAACACTTTGCCTTACTTTGTTACTTTTCAAATTAACTACCAAACATTTATTCAATTGTGTTGCTTAGTGCATATTGCTTAGTGCATATTGCATAAAACTTGGTGCTTGATACAAAAACACATTACTTGGTACTTCTAAAGCGTACTGCATTGTTAAACATTAATACTTAAACTCCAAGACCTAACATTCAACCGCATTACATTCTTCCGAAGCTACCTTTTCTATCGCGGGAAGTATCATCCCTGCTAATAAGATACCCGCGATTGTGTTCTTCAATCAGTTTTTCTTAAATTATATTAAAAAAACATCTTCTTATGACAAAATACTTTTCAACATTTCATCAAAACTGAATTGTATGTCCCTTTTGACAAATTTCCCCTTCTCTATATGCACTTAATAGGGCTTTGAGAGCACGAATATTCTCCTTCATTTCCCGACCCACATCTGTATCACCAACATACATTCTTGGCTGATCTTTTTCGATAAAGACAGTGGTCGGCAGAACATCCAAGTCTTCTTCAATTGACCTGGCTTTGGATTCAAATCTTTCATGGGAAACAAGAACCATGCCCTGGGAATTGAATATGAGGGTGTAACCCGCAATGCCCGTCTCTTTTTGGTAGGCTTTTGAGAAGCCGCCATCAATGGCGATGAGTTTTCCACCGGCCTTAATAGGCACCTCGCCATCCGCTGCCTTGACAGGAACATGTCCACTAATAATATGGGAGAAGGATTTTTCTAAACCGAACTCTTTGAGGACATTCGTACAAACGCCTTCATCGCTTCTTAGTTCATAATAAGGGTTTTTAATTTCTTTATGGGTTTTTTTGTCATCAATAAAGTAGCGCTCAAATGTCGCCATTTTCTTTTTCCCAAACAGTGGAGACAACTCCCCGCACCACATATACCACATGGTATCCAGCGCCTCAGCCTTTTCCTCTGCCTTATGGGAGAAATAGGCCTTACGTGCCATATGGTCAAAATAGTCGAGTAAAGCCTTTCCACTATACTTGTAGCCATGGGCGTTAAACGCTAAGAACTCTCCCTTGTCATCAATAGGAATGCACCCATGATACATGAGGTTTTGATTGTGAACCAAATACATAGACCCCTTGTTGTATAAGAACTCAATGTGTTCTTTTAGTTTTTCAGAACGCATGAAAGACTGTTTGAGTTTATCAAGGACTTCTCTTTCCTCATCCGTTAACTTATATGGATTTTGGGGATCGAATGTTGGGAAGTCTGTATCGTTGAGTTTGTACTCAAGACCGTCAACAAGAACTGTTCCTTTTTCAAGATTCATGGTTTCCATAATATTTCTATCAGCCATATGGAACTCTGGTCTGCGCTCAATAAGTTGTCCTTCCACCTTGAACTGGATCACTGCAATGGCCTTTTGCATTCTTGAAAGCAAATCAATATCTTTTTCTTTAAACTCCGTTGGCTTAACTTTTGCCCTTACCTTGCTTGAATACGCTCCTTTGTATGTTTCTAGAGTGAAACGAATCAAGGCTGATAGGTTAATGCCATATCCTTCCTCAAGGGTTTCTAAGTTCCCATACCGAAGGGCAATACGAATGGTATTGGCAATACACGATTCCGATCCTGCCGCAGCCCCCATCCATAAAATGTCGTGGTTGCCCCACTGAACATCAACAGAATGGTGACCTATGAGTAGATCCATAATGATATGTGCTCCAGGGCCTCTATCGTAAATATCTCCAATAATATGAAGTCTGTCCACAACCAGTTTCCGAATAACTTGACACATAGCTATGATAAAGTCATCAGCACAGTCAATATCAATAATGCTGTTTATGATGGATTGATAATAGGTTTGTTTCATTTCACTGTTTTCTTTTTCATTAAGAAGCTCTTCGATTATGTATGCAAAGCTTTGAGGCAATGCTTTTCTCACCTTTGATCGAGTGTATTTATACCCTGCCGCACGACTAAGGAGTACCAAACGATAAATGGTCGTTCTATACCACTCCTTCATTTCAATGTCTGAGCTTTTGATCATGTCTAACTTTTCTTTTGGATAATAGACAAGCGTTGCAAGACTCTTTTTTTCTTCAGCAGTCAACAAGTCTCCAAAAGTGTCACCGATCTTTCTTTTAACAACACCTGATGCATTTCGCATGACGCGGTCAAAGGCTTCATGTTCCCCATGAATGTCCGTGAGAAAATGCTCCGTTCCTTTTGGTAAGTTGATTATGGCACTGAGATTAATAACCTCTGTGGTCACTTCATCAATAGTGGGATACTGTTTGCTCAACAACTGAAGATACTTCAAATCATAACCCTGATGCATATAAATCTCCCTTTTCCCCGCTGGATGATTTCAAAACGAACTAATAATATGATCATCCGAAGGTTTATACGTATAATTGATCTCAAATGTCAAAAGTTAATACCATCGAGTAGGATTTACTAAACACAAGTTAATTACAGTGTTTTGAGATATACTCCATGTATAGATTAACAAATCTAAGTGGAAATTTCAGTACGAATCATATAAAAAAATATTATTTTTTTGTTCATTCACACAATTTTAGCTTCAGGGGGTCAGGCATTGACATTTTACTCAAAAAAGAATAATATCGTAAAGGTTGATCTTTTTTCTGAAAATACGAGACTGACCTGATAAAAACGCTTAAATAACACAATTTAATTGTTTACTATAGAAGCCACTAAAACCATTTTGATAAAGGATGATACAAATGTCTAAGAAGAATTATACTTTTAGCGATGAAGTCCGTCGACGTAGAACCTTCGCTATTATTTCCCACCCCGATGCGGGTAAAACAACACTAACAGAGAAATTTCTACTCTACGGAGGTGCAATACGAGAAGCCGGTTCAGTTAAATCACGCCGTTCATCGAAACACGCAGTTTCTGACTGGATGGAAATTGAAAAGCAAAGAGGTATTTCCGTTACTTCGTCTGTGCTTCAATTTGAATACGACGATTTTTGCATAAACATTCTAGACACACCTGGTCACCAGGATTTCTCTGAAGACACATACAGAACACTTATGGCAGCTGATAGTGCCGTAATGGTTATTGACTGTGCAAAAGGTGTGGAACCTCAGACGAAAAAGCTATTCCAAGTCTGTAAGATGAGAGGCATTCCGATTTTCACTTTCATTAACAAGATGGACCGCACAGGTAAAGATCCTTTTGAACTTATGGAAGATATAGAAACTGTACTGGGCATTAACTCCTACCCAATCAATTGGCCTGTTGGTACAGACGGCAATTTCAAGGGTGTATTTAATAGAATGAATAATCAGATTGAACTCTTCTCTGATGGACAACACGGTTCTGCCATTGCAAAGTCAACAACTGGCGATGTGACTGATGAAAAATTTGCAGACTTACTGGGCTATGATATTCATGAAAAAATTATTGAAGATATTGAACTGCTTGATGGCGCAGGTGATGAATTTGACATCAAGGAAGTTTTAAGTGGAAATCTGACACCAGTATTTTTCGGATCAGCCCTTACAAACTTCGGTGTGGAGCCATTCTTAAAGGCCTTCCTCGAATTTACACCACCACCATCTCCACGTGAATCCAACCTGGGCCAAGTTGATCCAGAATCCGATAACTTCACTGGATTTGTATTTAAAATCCAAGCCAATATGGACAAGTCACACCGAGATAGAATTGCCTTTTTAAGAATTTGCTCTGGTAAATTTGAAAAAGGCATGCAGGTCAACCATGTCCAGCGTGGTAAAAAAGTGCGATTGGCTCAGCCACAACAATTTATGGCTCAAGACCGTGTTATCGTAGAAGACGCCTATCCTGGAGATATAATTGGTATTCACGATCCAGGCATATTCAATATTGGTGATACCCTTTGTGCTGACAAGTCGGAGCTAGAATACAAGGGCATTCCACAGTTTGCCCCTGAACATTTTGCCAAGGTTTATACAAAGAATGCCATGAAGCGTAAACAGTTTGTAAAGGGCATTACTCAACTTGCCGAAGAAGGAGCCATCCAAGTCTTTAGACGTCCAAACATTGGTGTAGAAGAACTTATTATTGGTGTGGTTGGTGTTCTTCAGTTTGAAGTCCTAGAATACAGACTAAAGAATGAATACGGTGTTGATGTCATTCGTGAGCAAATGCCATTCCGCTATATCAGGTGGGTTGACGAGTCATCGTGTGATGTTGACAAGCTTTCACTCTCTTCTGATGCCATGCTTGTTGAATCTAACAAGGAAAAACCTGTTATTCTATACCAACGCGAATGGTCATTAAAGCATATTGAAGATCGAAATGAAGGTATTGTGCTTAGTGAAGTATCTTTATAAAAACTCAATTCATTAAATTACAAACTTAAAGCTATAAATAAAAACAGTGGATTGATGAGTAATATCAATCCACTGTTTTTTTATGGGATTCAAATTTTATAATACTTAATCTAAGTAGCTATAGTAATCTATACAACAAGAAATGCATCGACCAGCTGTTAAAGCGTAATCTACATCATCTCCATAGAAATTCACTACTCGCCCATGAGAATAATGTTTTTCCCAGTATTTATAAAACTGGTATCTAAGTTCTTCTTCATCACCTAATACATTCGCATCTGTTTTATCCATGTAATCCAGTAGAACCGCACGCATGACCTTATATCTGACATAGCGGTCCTCATATTCTTTTGGATCACTTTCTTTAAGTTTTTTAGATGGTTTAGCCAGTCGTTTGAATGCATCATAATTGTCTTCAAAATCATTCAACTCATCTTTAAAATGTATAGCATTTTTGTTATTGCCTTGAACATCAACTGTGGGATGATTTGGAATCTTTAACGACCATTCATATTCACCATCCACTCGATATTGACGGTAAGAATAATTATACATGAAATTAGATGAGATTTTTTTACGATTACTTGCAAAAGCCATTGTTCCTGAACTAACTACCATAACAAGGAGTAGCATTAGCGCAATTATTTTCTTTGAATTTTTCATATTAACCTCCTGAAGTTTATGTCTACATGTAAACATCCTTTGAGTTGTAACAACATAAGTATTATACATATTTTTCTATATAATCTAATATATTCTTTGTGTTTGTCATTATTTATTCACCATATAGACATTGAAAGATCACATGATATTTAATTGCTAATTACCATTCACCTATTTATTTACTTTAGTTAGGCGATAGCGGAACATTTTATATGTAGCTTGCCCTTTATACAATATGGTATTTCATTATAAAATCCCAACAGATTCTTGATGTGAATCTGTTGGGATTTTTTTGTTTGTTCTTCTTTTATTTTTTCTTATTTGGTTTTGACCTAAGTCATCCTAGACAATATCAAAAAGACCTTTAATCTCATCCTCACTCAAGGCTGTAATGAGGGTTTCACCTGGTTTAATAATTTTGTCTATAAGTTCACGCTTTTTATCCTGCAACTTAATGATTTTCTCTTCAATGGATCCCCGGGTCACCAGTTTCATGACGTGAACATTTTTAGTCTGACCAATTCGGTAGGCTCTATCGCTTGCCTGGTCTTCCACAGCCGGGTTCCACCATGGATCAAAATGAATGACCGTGTCGGCCCCTGTCAGATTAAGACCAGATCCACCGGCCTTTAGGGAAATCAAGAACAAGTCTCCTTGACCAGCATTAAAGTCATCAACCATTTTGCCACGATCTTTTGCCTTTGTACCACCATCCAGATAGTGGTACTCTAAGCCCATGTCTTCTACCATATCGCGGATGAGTGTCAAAACACTTGTGAACTGGGAAAATATGAGTGGTCTATGTCCACTATCCTTAAGTTCCTCTAAAAGTTCTCTGAGGGCTTCAAACTTACCGCTCGAACCTTCATAATTTTCAATAAACACTGAAGGATGAGAACAAATTTGACGCAGTCTTGTGAGAGCTGCTAAAATCTGAAGCTGCGATTTAGCAAAGCCCTTGTCCTTAATCTGAGTGTTGATTTCTGAACGTATTCTTGAGACCGTAGCAGCATAAACCTTTTTCTGCTCCTCAGTCATTTCTATAGATATCTGACTTTCAAGCTTGTCTGGCAATTCTGGTAAAACGTCAACCTTTAAGCGCCTTAATAAAAAAGGCTTTATCATGGCTCGAAGGGCTTCACTTTTTCCTTCGTTGCCCTCTTTGACAATGGGTTTTTCAAAAGTATTGGTAAAACTGTACTTAGACCCCAAATGTCCAGGAAGAACAAAATCAAATATTGACCAGAACTCTCCTAAATGATTTTCCATTGGAGTCCCTGTAAGGGCAAACCTATGTTTTGCCATAAGTTGCTTGACACTTTGAGCCGCCTTAGATGATTCATTTTTTATATGCTGGGCTTCATCGAGAATCACTGTGCTAAAATTCATTTCCTCGTAGAGATCAATATCCCTGCGCAAAGTCGCATAGGAAGTGATATAAACATCTCCCACTTCATGGTCCTTTAAGTTGTCTTCACGTTCTTTTTTTGTTCCGTGAACAATCTTATATTTTAGTTCAGGAGTGAACTTTTCAATTTCAGCAGCCCAATTGTAAACAAGTGAAGTTGGGGCAATAATGAGCGATGGATGCTTTTCCCCTGCTTGCTTTTGACTTAGCAGGAAAGTCAGCAGTTGAAGGGTTTTACCCAGACCCATGTCATCTGCTAGTATTCCCCCCATTTTGCATGTTGCCAGGGTTTGCAACCACTGGTATCCAATAACTTGATACTCTCTAAGCACATTTTCTAGACTTGAGGGCACTTCTATGTCAAGATTGTCGGGCGATTTAAGTTTACCAATTAAGGCCTTAAATGTTTCATTTCTTGATACGTGAGCCTCACCTGCTTTTTCAAGATGATAATCGACATAGAAAGCCGCACTTGAAGGCAACTTCATAGTGCTGCCTAAGTTTTTTGATTTAATGTCAAAGGTATTAGCTAGTTGTGAGAGCATTTCAAAACTATCGTTTTTCAGTTCTAAAAAGCCACCTTGTTTGAGCTTATAATAGCTTTTCTTTTGCCTATAAGCCTTCAAAACACTCTTCAATTCTGCGTCACTTAAGCCGTCTATGGAAAAATTATATTCTAAATAATCTTCACCACCACTTAGTCGTACGCTCTGGTGGATTTTAGCTTCACTGATAACCCTCTTATTCCTATAAGCTTCCGTGGCATATATAACACAATCCGCCATAAGTTTTGGTGCGCGATCGCTTAAAAACAAGTATTCAAAGTGTTCTCCTGAAACCATATAGCCCGTTTCAGTCTCTTTATAAATCTTATTGTCAAACTCTGATAAGAATTGTCGCTCTGCACCAATGTCTCTAAGTATAATATCCTGATTTTCTGACTTTGACACACGTCCAGTTTTCTCTTTTGATGGGTCAAAGACCATGTCACCATAAACAAAATTTATACGTATACTAATGCCCTCTGAGCTATAGTCCATATAAAGTCTCTTTTCCAAATGTCTTTCAATCATGCGTTCAGACAAATCCTTGGAAATATGAAGGGTGCCAACCTTCTTTAACACTGGGAAAATCGAATTTGCAATGTCCTCTATACGTGACATTGGCATTAAAACTTCAGAACTGACTTGAAAGAGTTCATCAATTTTTACAAGCGCTCCCCGGTCCCGTTTCTCAGTCAAATAAAAGGTGTCTTGTCCATCAAAAATGATTTTGCAGTCCTTATCAATAACTTGAAACCTGTAATCCTCATTCATTCTGATACAAAGCTGTTCTTCAAAATCCTCAATGTAAAAATCGAACTCTGGAGACTTTTCAGCTATTCTCGCACCAAATAATTCAGAACCGTCTGTAACATAGAGTTGATCGATATTTACGTTTCTTATAAGTTTTTCAAAATTATGAGATGACAAGAGAACGTATTTTCTATCAAAAAGATGAGACGTTTTTTCACTTATATAACGACTGTTTTCCCGTATGATTTCATCTTCATATATGTTAATGAGCATATTGATAATATCCATACTTTGCGGGTCAAAGGTATGTCGCTTTCCATCGAATTCAAAGTTTTTTGTATAATGTTCCTTGTCCTCTTCAATAATACATCTCAAAAAGTTCTTTATATCTTTTACAATATAAAGTCGAGATGTGCCGATACGGAGAGACAAGGCCGCAGCGTAACCATATAAATACACCTGATCATGGAATTCCAATTGAAATTCCACTCGCAAGGGCTCTTTTTCATGAACATCGAGTGCCTTTTCAAATTGATGGAGCAAACGATTGAGTTGAGAGTCATCTTCTCTTGTTCCAGAGTGATTTACATCCACCCTAGTAGGTTTTTTCCCACTATAAACAGTTGGATCATTGAAAGGCCAGCCCAGTTCACTTTCTTGACTTGACTGCAGCTCTTTTAATTGCCTGTCATACATCTTTAAAAATGTAGCTATGGTGTGTTCGCACAGACCTTCATCAGGATCTGATTCATCACACGTACAAGTCCACACTTCTAAATCACCATCAATATTAAAAGAGAGTCTAACCTCATTGGTTTTCTTCCCCAAAACTGTAGTATGTATATGCTGGGTTCCCCAACCGGTTAGTATCCCAACACTCTTTTTTAAATATAAGCTGTAAGCATCCGTCCACGTGTCTGGACGAGCAGCTTGCTGTTTTAATTCTACTTTCGAAATTTGATAATGCATATTAGCCTCCGGTGTTTTGCACCTTTGAAAGAACATTCCATCCTTTAATCATACTATATTTGAACGATTCTGTCATTTCAATCATCTGGATTCACACCCTTTTCTTCATATGAACGACTTGAAAAACATCTTCTAAGAGCCCCCACCACGTCTTATAGATATTTAAGAAACAAAAATTCCATATAGGGTATGGCGAGGGGTCTTGAGTGACATTTTGCATGTCCTTTAAGTAAAAAAACCGCCATCAGACGATTGATCAAATTGTCATCTGATGGCGGAGACCTCATGCTTATGAAACTATTTTATAAGTTGTGCTTATGGTTTTTATAGTCAGGATGGTGCTTGTATCCATCTTTCCAGAATGTCGCACCTTCTACGCCAAGCTTAGTGGAATTGTAATGTGGGTCTTCACCCGTAGCAAGTTGTTCTTCATAATCTTTTAGTGATTGAATGGCTGGCTTTCTCAGTAGAATAATGGCAATAATATTGAGCCACGCCATAAGCCCTACACCAATGTCTCCAAGACCCCATGCCAAGGAAGCAGTACGTACAGCGCCATAATATATAGCACCTAGAAGCAATACTCGAGTAATGTTCACTACAATTTTATGGTTCTTGCCCTCTTTAAATAGATAGAGTATACATGTCTCAGCATAGTAGTAGTAAGCCATGAGAGTTGTAAAAGCAAATAAGAAGAGTGCAATTGCAACAAACTGACTTCCAAAACCCGGAATAAATGAATCCACAGCCATTTGTGTGTAGGCCGGTCCTATTTCAACACCAGGTATGTTTTCAACAATATAGCCTCCCGATGGTTGACTCACATTGTATGTACCTGTGAGTAGAATCATAAAACCTGTGGCTGAGCAGACAAAGAGTGTGTCCACATATACAGAAAATGCCTGTACAAGTCCTTGTTTTGCAGGATGCGAAACCTCAGCGGCACCAGCTGCCATAGGCCCAGTACCCTGACCGGCTTCATTTGAATATATCCCTCTTTTAACCCCCCAGGAGATTGCCATTCCTATAATTCCGCCAAAAGCTGAGTTTAGACCAAATGCACTGCTGAATATAAGAGCCAATACTGCAGGTAGTTTTGAAATATTAATAACAATAATGATAATAGCTATAAGAATATAAGCACCTGCCATGAAAGGCACTAGAATTTCCGCAGCCTTACCAATTCTATGAACACCACCGAATATAATCACAGATAGACAGGCCACAATAATAGCCCCTGTGATATAAGGACTCAAACCAAATGCAGTGTTCACTGCTGCTGAAATGCTGTTTGCCTGTACCCCAGGTAAAAAGAGTCCCATTGCAATAACCGATGATATAGCAAAAAGAACCGCATACCATTTCATTCCAAGACCCTTTTCAATATAATATGATGGTCCCCCGCGGTATAAGCCATCAATTTCTTCTTTATAGATTTGCGCAAGAGCCGCTTCGACAAAAGCTGAACCCGAGCCAAGAAATGCAATGACCCACATCCAGAATAAGGCCCCTGGTCCCCCTAAGGCAATGGCTGTCGCAACGCCTGCAATATTACCTGTTCCAACTCTTCCTGACACAGCCATAGCGAATGCTTGGAATGACGAAACACCCTGCTCCGATTCTTGGCCGTGAAAAAGCAACTTAATCATGTTCTTAAAATGTCTAACTTGCATAAACCGCGTTGAAATCGAAAAATACAAGCCCACACCCAAACACAAGTAGACCAGCACCGGACTCCAAATAATACTGTTTAAACCATTAACAATTGCAGCCATAAATGACCTCCCTTAAAAATGTGTTCCAATGTAAAAATACAATCCCACATTACATTTATATCCATAAATGAAAAACCTGTAACATTATCGAGAAATCTTAATATATAAATACCGAGCTGAATTTATAAATGTTCACAAATACTTTAAAACATTTTACATATTTTTACAATTTAACCCTTACATTATTTTTAAATATACACTATAATAGTGTATATGAACGGTTTAAAATATCTCTGGCCTTATGACCTAGCTTATATAAATGTTTTTATTTAAAACTATATATACGGGGTATGGCGGTGATATGAACCTATAAATTTTCCAAACACTTTATATTAGATGATTAGGAGTGATATTATGACTTATGAAATAAATAAGACCTACTTTGGATTTAAACTTACCAAGAAATATGAAATTAAGGAAATTGACTCAATAGCCCATCTTTTCGAGCATGAAAAATCAGGTGCCGAATTACTCTATCTTAAAAATGATGATGACAACAAGGTCTTCTCTGTTGCATTTAGAACCCCTCCTTCAGACAGTACGGGTGTGCCTCACATTGTGGAACATTGTGTTCTTTCCGGTTCAAGAAAATACAAGACGAAAGAACCCTTTATGGACATGGTTAAGGGGTCACTTAAAACTTTTATTAACGCAATGACCTTTAGTGACAAAACCATATACCCAGTTGCCAGCCGCAACGCCAAAGACTTTTTCAACCTGATGGATGTCTATCTGGACAGTGTTTACTTTCCTATGATTTATGATGAACCAGAAATTTTCATGCAGGAAGGTTGGCACTATGATATTCACGATAGAAAAGATCCTCTAAAATGCACAGGCGTTGTTTACAACGAAATGCTAGGCGCATATTCCACACCGGATGCCGTTCTCGATGATGCCATTAGCGCGTCCCTCTACCCAGACACTTGCTACAGTTTTTCTTCCGGTGGTGACCCTGATGTGATCCCAGAATTGACATTTGATGACTTTACAAATTTCCATAAGAAATATTACCATCCGTCAAATAGTTATATCTATATTTATGGTGATGGAGATATTGATAAATACTTGGAACATATTAATGAGGATTACCTGACCCATTTTAATAAAATGTCCGTTGATTCGACTATTGTTGTACAGTCTCCCCAGTCCACACCTTCTCATTCAGTTAAACACTATCCAGTTTCTGACGATGAGACTGTTGAAAACAAAGACTATCTGGCACTAAGTTACAACGTTGGTCTGGTCACAGATCCAGTTGAACACTTAACCGCTCAGATTTTAAAACACGCTCTGATTTCATCCACAGCAGCTCCAGTGAAAAAAGCCCTCCTCGATGCAGGCATTGGCGAGGATATATCCGCATCGATGACTGATGGTGTCCACTGTGGCCTTTCCATCATTGCAAAAAATACATCAGAAGACAGAAAAGAAGACTTCGAAAACATTGTTACAACAACATTGATGCAACTGGTTCAAGCTGGCATTGATAAAGACCTTATCCGTTCTTCTATCAATATCGTGGAATATGATATGCGAGAGGCTTCTCGATTTGCTACAAAGGGCATTATTTATCATATTAATTCTATGCAGAGCTGGCTATATAGTGATAATCCCACTGCATATTTAGAGTACAATCCCATACTGGAAAAGCTAAATGCCCTCCTTGAAACAGACCACTATGAGAACTTTGTAAAAGAGAGAATATTAGGCAATGCTCATGCTTCTCTTGTTGTATTAAAGCCAGAAAAAGGACTTGGTGAAGCCAAATCAAATAAACTGGCTGAAAGACTTCAGGTCTATAAGGACAGTCTTTCTGAACAAGAGCTGGATACGCTTATTGAAATGAATAAAAAACTCCAGAAGAAGCAGCTTTCACCTGATACAGCGCAAGACTTAGCAACTATACCAAAGCTTGATGTTTCAGATGTGAATCCTGATGTTGAAAGAATCCCTCAGGATATTGAACAAAGACATAACTATACCCTGCTCCATCACGATATTTTTTCAAATGATATCGGGTATGCGGACTTTCTGTTTGATTTGAGCACATTGCCATTTGAACTTGTGTCTTATGCCAACCTACTCACGTATTTGATTACAAAACTGGACACCAAGGACCAGTCCTATGTTGACTTAACCAAAGAAATTTACAAGCACACTGGTGGTATATCCCTGCAATCCGTTATTTATCCTGCAAAGGACACTGACCAGTTTTTCTACCCGCGTATAGCTGTTCGTACAAAGGCCATTGGCAATCAAATCGAGAAAATTAATGACCTGCTTATTGAAGTTTTAACCCGAACTGAGCTTACAGATACGAAAAGAATGAAAGAGCTAATACAGCAGGCTAAATCAAGAATTGAAATGAATATAATTCAGTCAGGTAATTCTGTGGCAGGACGCCGGGCCATGTCCTACTTTTCACCGATTGCTAAATATACAGAACATCTTACAGGCCTTGACTTTTACTGGTTCCTAGAAGACCTTTTAAAAGACTTCGATAAAACGTCACAAAAACTTGTTGAGAATCTGAAAAAGACCTTCAATACCATTTTCAATAGCAATAACCTTGTGGTGAGTTTCACCGGGTCTAAAAAAGACTACACGAAGTTCACAAGCAATATTGAAAGCCTTGTGGAAAAACTACATTCTGAAGAACTGCCTTACCAAACATTTGACTTCACTTACGATCAAATCAATGAGGGCATACCAACCTCTGGGAATGTTCAGTACGTTGCAAAGGCATCAAATTACAGAAAACATGGTTTTGACTACCACGGAAGTATAAATGTTTTAAGTGTTCTTTTAAATAGTGAGTTCCTCCACGACAGAGTTCGTGCCAAGGGCGGAGCCTATGGTTGCCATATCTCTGCCAGCCACACTGGAAATATACAAATGGTTTCTTACCGTGATCCAAATCTCGTAGAAACACTGGATGTTTACAACCAAGTGGCTGATTATATTGAAAGCATAGACCTGACAAAAGATGAACTGACTAAGTATATTATCGGGGCTATTAGCAAGCAAGATGGCGCCCTAACACCTCATATGAAGGGTCGTACAGCTACAGCAAACTTTATAAGTGACACGTCTTATGAAGAACTTCAACAGGAACGTGATGAAATTATAAACACGACTTCAAGTGACCTAAAATCCTTTGCCTCTCTCATACGAAAAACTATGAATGATGACTTTAAATGTGTCCTTGGCAACGACAGAAAAATCAAGGCGCATCAAGATGTGTTTGAACACATTGTTCCACTTAAAAAAAATAGTGTTAAATAGTTTCAAACTGAGCAACACTACAATTTAAATGTAAACCAATAAAAAAGGTGCCTACTTGGCACCTTTTTTATTGGTTTACAACCTTTGTATTCATTAAATTAAATGGCTCTTACCTTTCATCATCTTTTACAGCAATAAAGTTCATACTGGCTCTTTCACACTTCCACTGACAATGGATTTTCCCTGTAAAGCTTGTATTTTTCAGTGTGCCTTTGATCGTCATATGACCAAAGTTCTCGTCTATGTATGAGGCTTCTAAAATATCACTCTTAACATCCACGTTTGTGAAGTAAAAAGTACCTGAGGTGTCTAAGTTGCCCATATCTTTTATCTCGTATAAGATCAATACACCCTCTGGGTCAAATTGAAACTCCAAATATGACAATGACTTGCCAATATCAAAATAGCTTTCGCCAGCACTTAGACTCGCAATATATCCCAAGTAGGTCCCTTGATCTAAGGTGTTTCTTCTTCCACTTGTCACGTTTTTTTCTGTCATAGACATGTCCTGCCCAGCTTTGTCAGCCAATTGTGCATGAACACTTTGTTCTGGACTTTCAAATCCACTCATTATAGGGATTACAAGCAGGCAAAGACATACAAATAGAAAAATACGACCTTTATCTTTAAGCATATTTATCACCATTTCATTATTTTGTCGTTTATGGATGTTAGAAAAATAAACACTCAAAACATTCTATTGGTAATATATATGCCCTACATTTCAGATTTATAATTTCATATGGCAATTAATTATAAATCTTTATATTTTAAACTCCACTGCTAGACATTTTCCAATCACCTTGATTTTATTTATGTCTACTTTTATGGCAGAGTCATCATTTAAACTCTTCATGAGCCTTACTGTTTGACCTTCTTTTACAAGCATTCTAATAATTTTCTTTTGGTCCATCTCAAGAAGATAGATTTGCCCATTTTGAATTTCGTGGGTTTTAGCAAGTGTCACCACATCATTTTTTTGAACACGCATTTTCTTCATTTGGTCATTAGAAACTCTCACAAACATTATTTTATCAGGATGGTGACCTAGAATTTTCTTCCCAAGGACGGGCAATTCTTTTGTATCAACCACTTTACCCGTTAAACAGTCTTCTACTGGATATTTCTTAATAACCCCCGCTAAGGCGTCGGCCCACTGGGCATTGGGTTTTATATTCGGTGTGTTTGCATTCGAAGACTGAACCGTCTTGGCTTTTGTTTCAAGCTTGGGCTTTGGAAGTTCATCTTCTAGTCTTTCCGACTTCTCACCCAGGGATTCGAGAATTTTATCCGCAAACGCTTCTTTAATTATCTTTTTACCTGATTCAATTTGAATAATATAGTTTACAGACAAACCGCATTTTTTAGCCAGTTCTTTTTCTGTTAACTTTGCATTTAATCTTGCTTTTTTTATTTTTTCAGCCAATCTGTTCATACTTTCTCCTGTTCTATTCCAATTTCATTTTCATTTTTCAATAAATACCACAGCACTGTCTACTTAAATGACATTTCCCCCATAGGGAGCTCTATTTCATATTTTAAACCATTCTTGGCCCTTTCATCAATGCGAATTTCTCCATCTAAGGTTTGTGTTACTGCACTATGTACAATAGACAAACCAAGTCCTGTTCCGCCTTGGTTTCTTTTAGTCGTGTAAAAAGGCTCGAAAATTTTGTCTTTTTCTCCTTCCGACAAACCGATCCCATTGTCAGCGTATTCAATAAGGACCCTTTCTTTTTTCTTTTTTACGTGTATGTCGATTTGACCTGATGGTCTGTCATCAAAACCATGAATCACAGAATTCATGGTTAGATTCCTTATAACTTGGGATAGTGCAGATGGATCAATGACCATATTAATATCCCTAGGGCATTCAATGCAGTATTTATGCGACGATTCTCTTAGTTCCGGTTTAAGAGCATTCATTTGTGCATGAAGATACTCGTATAAATTGATTTCCCGTTCATTCATCTGAATCTTGCCAGACGAAAGCATCTTAAACCTTTCCACTAAATCTACAACCGTTTCCAGATTATTGTGAAACATGTCTGTTGCAGATATCATATCATCTAAATATTCCACCAGACAATTTTTAGTCAGTCTCTTGTTTTCCAGCGTCTTCTTTATATGTTTTGAGTCTCTTTTCATATTGGAGTGAAGGGTCACGCAAATGCCAAGTGGTGTGTTGAGTTCATGGGCAAGTGATGAAACCATCCGTCCTAGTGATGCCATTTTTTCCGCCTCAACAAGTTTACCTTGGGTTCGCTCAATCATTTCCACTTGCTCTTCCAAAATAGCATTCATTTCTTCCAGTTCTGACTGTTTTTCTTCCAAGTTGATTAGGGAGTCTTTTAGTTTAGCATTGGAATTGTTCAAGTCCACTGTTCGATCAAGTACTTTTTCTTCAAGTCCCTGGTTAAGGACCTTAAGTTCGTATGTTTGTTTATGTATAATTTTCTGTGTAATATATATAACCACGGCACTCACGATGAGTAGTCCAGATATAGCTGCAAGCACATAATATGACCATATTGGCATTATTTCCGTAACAGTGGATTCAAACCAGTGATTTAGTCGGTCATGATAAAAACTGTCATCATCCATTTTCCACTTGATAAGAGCCCTGTCAAGCGCCGCAAGCAAGTCCTCATTGAAGCCCTTCTTCGTTGCAAAATGAACATTTACAGGATTTAATTGTATTGGGGTTTTTTTAATATTATAATCTGCATCATGTTGCATACCAAAGGTTCTGTTCACAATACCGACTTCAACTTCGCCCGACTCAAGCGCTGTAAACAAACTCAATTTATCTTCATACTCAGTATAATGTACGGGCACAGCAAACTGATTCAGTGTGTTCTTTAAACCATTTTCACCTAAATAGTGAATATCATTTTTATACACACCGACCCGTGCATTGTACATGTCTTGAAAAGATTCTACTCGACTGTTTGAATTTATATATATTTGTCCCCAATTGACAAAAACCGACTCCGTATTGAAGGTATATTTTTTGGAGCGAGTATCTGAATAAGCTACACCGACCATAATATCCACGTCGTTTGATTCAAGAGCCTTAAGTCCATCGCCAAACTCATAATTTTTATATACTAAAATCCAGTTTTCTCTTTGGGCCACTTCTTCAAGAATGTCAACTAGAAAGCCTTTGGCTTCTTCATCTTCAAAAAAGACCAGGGGTTTATTGGGGTATATTCCAACCTCAACAGTCTTGGTTTTCGGTGTTGCAAATGTACCAGTACATGTCGTGATGACAACCAGCATTAGTGCCATTAATGATATAAATAAGGGACTTTTTTTCATAACACACCTCACAGAACTTTTTGTATACCCTTATATTTTACCAAAATTATACCAAAACTAACATGTCTTACATACTTTCTCTATGAATGATACAAGAAAATATATGGTATTATTATACTAACGAAAGGAGGAGATATTATGCAACTCGGCGAACGCATTAAAACCACTGAAAATGCAGATATTCATCTCTTCGATCAAACTAAGGTTATTAAATTATTTAACAAGGGGATTTCTGAAGAAATCGTAGACTATGAATACAAAATTTCTTTAACAGCAAAGCAATACGGCTGTACCTGTCCTGATATATATGAAAGAACTGAGGTCGAGGGGCGACATGGTCTGGTTTTTGAAAGGATTATAGGTAAAACTATAAATTATCTTCTTAAAAAGCCATTCTCAAGTGCAAGACAAATGGCCATGCACACAGCTTCTGCCCATGCCCAAATTAACAAAGTGGCTTTTGGTTCATCGGGACACCCCTTCGATGAAAATTCTATTGTTCTTAAACGCCAATATGATTATTTTCGCAGTAAAATTTTAAAAATTGAAGTTCTGTCTGATGAGGAAAAGAAAAGCATTCTGGACTATCTGCACCGCCTTCCTGATGCCCTAAGGCTCTGTCACGGAAATTTACATACAAGTAATTTTATCGTGTCAAAGTCAAAGCACTATATCGTTAACTGGGAAAACGCCTATATCGGTCACCCAGCCAGCGATGTGGCCAGAACTGTTCTTATGCTTCAAATTCCTTACGATCATGAGGATATTCCTGGTTTATTAAAACCCATGTTTTCAATGATCCTTCAGTCATACGCCGCCAGCTATATTAAAATGTATACGTCCATAACTGAAATAGAAAAAAGAGACATCGACGCTTGGATGTTGCCAGTGGCGGCGGCACGGTTAAGTGAAAACAGACCACATGAACGCGAATGGCTCATTGCATTCATAAAAGATGAACTTCATAAACAGTCGTATCATTAAATAAAGGAGACCAGCATATGTACACTTCCGTTATTTTTGACCTGGATGGCACACTTCTTGACACGGTGTCTGACCTTGCTGAAGCAACAAACAAAGCCCTTGTAGATCTTGGTTTTCTTGCACGAAATGAAGAAAACTATAACAGATATTTAGGCGACGGTGTTTATAACCTCATGATTCGTGTCCTTAACGATCAGCCCGCTCACTTACGCCCAAGCAAGGATCGGTATGAAACTCTCGTTCCTGAGCTCGTTTCTAAACAGAAGTTCTATTATAAAGATCTATGGCAAAATCATACAAAACCTTATAAAAACATCATTCCTCTCATTCATGCTCTTAAAGCATCTGGGGCCAAGATTGGCGTTGTATCCAACAAACCACATAAGTTTGCTGTTCTTATGACAGAGCATTTTTTTAAAAGTGGAACTTTTAATACGATTTTAGGTCACAAGGACAATGTCCCTGTTAAACCTGCACCTGACGCTCTATTCAGTGCCATCAATACACTCAATATTGATAAAGATAGCCTGCTGTATGTAGGGGATACCGACACGGATATGAAGACGGCTACAAATGCTGGCGTAGCTAGTGTTGGCGTAACTTGGGGATTTAGAAGTGAACAGGAGCTTCGAGAGAACAATGCACATTTTATTGTGCATGATCCAATGAAAATTCTAGATTTATATTTAGGATAAGGCCTCGCGGTCAAATCAAATATAAAAAAAGACGTATGCCCCAATAGGAGGCATACGTCTTCTTTTATTGACTTTATTATTGTCTTAATTATTTTTCTGCGTTTACATTGTCTTTCATAGCGTCGTACTGTGTGCTTAAGACATCACTATTAATTTCAAATCCATTTTCCTCACGCATTTTAATGAGGGCTTTAAATCCAATGGAATCATCTTCCTTGAGCTTGTTTTCAGCTAGTGTTTTAACGATTTCAGCTCTCATATCATCCAGAGAAGCCTTTTCACCACCGCCAGTTTTAAGAATGATATGGTAACCAAATTGAGATTTTACAGGCGCTTTCGTAAACTCACCTGTCTCAAGGGCATAGGCCGCTTCTTCAAAAGCAGGTACCATCATGCCCTTGCCAAATGAACCCAGTGAACCACCCGCTGCGCCGGATCCTGGATCATCAGAATATTCTTTGGCCAATTCAGCAAAATCCTCTCCTGCTTCAATACGCGTTATAAGCTCTTTCGCCATATCTTCTGCCTTTTTCCAGTCACCCTCTTCTTCGCCAGTAGGCTTAATGAGAATATGACTTGCTTCGACTTCTGGTTCAAAAGCCTCATAATATGTCTGAATGTCTTCATCAGTTAAAACTTCGTTTTCTATGTAATTTTCAATATAAGCATTTCGTTGTAGATTTAGGTAGAGAGCACCCTTATAAGCTTCTTCTCCATCAAATCCATTTTGTTTTAGTGCACTTTCAAACTCTTCACCATAGTATTCTTTTATGCCAGCAAGGTTTTCATCAACTGTTGCCTTCATTTCATCTGTGACAGGTTGAATTGTGTCAAGAATGCCCTGATCCACCATTTCTAGCATTATAGCCATACCAGATTGTGAAAGCAGTCTGTCATATAGAACACTTTCTTCAATTTGACCTTGCTCATATGAAGCGATTACCACCGAATCAGCAGAGCCTTCTGTTGACGCACCAGGTGCACTTGAACTACATCCTGTTACGGCTGCTGTTAATAAAAGAGCGGTCAGCAGACCCGCTAGTCTTTTTTTCTTATGCATATTTTGCCTCCGTCTTTTCATAGTATTTCATGAATTTACATACTATTATAGTATAACAGTATTTTATGGACATTTTATGAATGTTTTCAATAAAATAGCCAAGTTGACTGAAATCAACCTGGCTCGTTTTAATGACTTATTCTCCGTCGTTGTTTTTATAGTGTCTGACGATTGCTTCTACAATTTCTGGATCAAACTGTGTTCCAGCACATCTATTCAATTCCTCAATGGCATCTTCATGACTCATTGCACGTCTATATGCCCTGTCAGAAATCATGGCTTCGTAAGCGTCTGCTACGCTTATAATCCTTGAAATCAATGGAATTTCAATCCCTTTCAAACCTTTTGGATAACCTGTTCCATCGTACCATTCATGATGACTTAAGGCATATTCAGCAAGGGATGAATATGCATCCACTGACTTAAGAATTTGATAGCCGCTTTCAGGGTGTTTTTTCACTTCCACATATTCCGATTCTGTGAGCGGTCCTTCTTTATTCAGAACAGACTCACTAATGGCAATTTTGCCAATGTCATGCATCAGACCAGCAATTTCGATCTCTTTAATCAATTGATCATCCAGTTCAAGTTCTTCTCCAATATTACGGCTTATTATGCTGACATTTTCAGAATGTATTTTTTCCCTTTTATTTTTTGCATTGAGAGTTTCAAGTATCACTTGTATGGTTTTATTTCTCATACTTTGACTTTCTGTTAATTTATTTCGATACATCTGATCTTCAGCTTTTACAAAAACATCCATGATTGGTTCTAAATCATTGTTTTTAGTTTGACAACCGATGGATACTGAAACCGGCACGTTTGAAACAGACAGATATTTCATTTCAGCTTGAATCCGATCTACAATTTTACTGGCTTCAGTGTGCGTGGTTGCCGGTAAGAGCACGATAAATTCATCTCCACCTATCCTCGCAATGATATCATCTGTGCGACACTGATTCATTAGAACATTTGATACTGATTTAAGCAATTCATCACCAGCCAAATGACCAAAGGCGTCATTGGTTAGCTTTAACCCATTTACATCGAGCATAACAAGAGAAAGAGGAAGATTTCTTACTGTATCAAGTCTTTTAAGTTCCTCTTCATAAAATCTTCGATTATAGAGTCCCGTAAGCTGGTCATGAAAACTTAAATGTTCAATACGCTCTAAGTGCTCCTTGTTCTCAGTGATATTTCTAACAATAGCTAGAACTTCTTCTGAGGTAACCATCATAAACCTTGTTTCGAAATATTGGTCACGGCCGTTGACTTTTAACGAATACTCAAATTGTTGCATTTCATTTGTCTCAAGAGTACGCTGTATAGACACAAGACCTTGATCGGCAACCTCTTTTGGCATGACATCGTGCAGTGTTTTTCCAATAAAGGCATCTTTGTGAATGTAAAGATCATCCTTTCTGTTTTCCAAGCAGTCGAGGAAAACACCCTTGTCGCTATATAGGAAAATTAAATCAGGCAAGACCTCAATAATAGCCCTGGTTTTCATTTCACTCAATTCCAGAGCCTTTTTACTTTCATTCATGTCATGAAAAAGATTTTGGGTCCGGTCAAGGGTTTCATTGATTCTATTACGTATTGGTGAAAAAGGATCCGCCCTATCTAGGGGGAGTCTATAGCTTATATCCCTATCAAGTGAAATACGCTCAATATCTTGATCTAAACCAAGCAAAGGTTTGATGATAAAACGACGCTGGATGACAAAAAGCACAAGCACGGACAAGACTGCCATTATAAATGTGACCCACAAAATCAAACTTTTCTGTTTTTCAGCATCAAGATAGTCACTTATCGGTACAAAATTTCCAATAATCCATCCCGTCTCTTCAATTTTGTTCCACCCAAGATACCCCTTCTGACCGTCTAGATTTACATAGTGTACCCCTTCTCTGGTTGATGAGACTTTCTCTTTGAGTGGTCTTGTCAAAATTTCTACATTTTCTCTGTCTGTGTCATTGTCGGCAAAATCCGAGTGCATAATCACCTGGTTGTTTGAATCCAAAAAGAATGCGAATCCATTTTCAGAAATTGTCTGTTCTTCTAAGACACGAATGATACTTTCAAGAGAGTTATCCCCTCCAATAACGCCAAGATAGTCCCCTTGCTTGTTGTAGACTGGTTGAGCAAAGGTCACAATCCAAGAGTCTTCTGTTGCATTCAAGTAAAGAGATGTTGTAATGAGCTTATCCTCTTCTGTGGCTTTAATATACCAAGGCCTTGTTCTCAAATCAAAACTTTCTGGTGGAATCCAACCGCTCCCGTTAATCATATGATTTTCTGGGTTCCCAAAATAAAGGGATGTATAAGTCGGCGTTTTTTCCAGTTTCCTTTCAAGAAAATATAGAATATCATCCTCATCCTCTGTCGTCTGCAATATAATTTCAATAGATTCTAGTGCCTCTACACTTTGATCAAAATATTTTTCTATCAGACTATTCATATATTCCATTTTAAGACCTATACTTGTTTCTAGCTCTTGATGTATTGTGGTCTCGTAAAACTGATATTGATAGTACAAACTCAATCCAATGGTAAAAACCAAAAGAAAAGCAAGACCATAAATTCTATTGAAAAAACGCTTAATTTAAATCACCCCAATTTGATTTTGCCAATAATTTCTAAAATAAGTGGTGCATTTTTTACATAATCCCAATACATCATACCATCAAAGCAATAAAACGCACAGTTCAATTCTGAGCGTTTTATTGCATATAGTTATTATGACTCAATATTCTAGTCTATTTGAACCACTTCCTCTGCCTACTTTTGCAAAGAGGTTCTAAATGTCATTCTTGCACTTTGCCCCTGCAATGTGAATTGAATCGTTCCTGTAAAAGTTCCATCAAGCACGATTCCAGATACAGTAACAGGGCCAATGCTTGAATTCTGTGTAGACATGCTTATATTGTCGCCTTCCTTTTGGTATGATGAAAAAAGAATTTCACTGGAACTATCCATTGATTGAGATCCTTGAATGGAATAACGCGTTGAAACGGACGTATCTCCAAAATCAAATATCACAGAGCTCACATTCGTTCCAATCTCTTCTTCAAACGGTCCAGCTGTGACTTTAATCAAATACCCCTTATACACCGCCTTTTGACTTTCCATGGCTTCAATTTCTCTTGCGACCTCTTCAATCGCCTTTGCCTTAAGCTCCTCTTCAAATCCCATTAGAAGAACTTTCATATCGTTTGACATATAGTCAAAGCTTGTATCACCACTCTTGGCTTGTTCGATGTTGCCTCTTAATTTCTTTTGAGCTTCATCTATAACTTTCACTGTACTCTGCGCTTGTGCCTCTTTTGTTTTAACAAGTCCATCCACAATATTTCCAACAATTTCACTTCCCGCTTCATCGAACTTATCATGCAATTGACTTGCCTTTTCATTAAAGTCATCCACAACACCATTGATTTTTTGACCCGTTTCTGAGGTGTCAAAATCATGCTTTATTGATTTCTTTGCTTCATTCAAAAGCTCATTTTTATCAATGCGAACTTTTTTCACGATTGTTTGAAGGGCCTCATAAAAATTCTTTGCTTTTTCAGGAATGATTTTATCCATCTCTTCTTTGCCCATAGACATAAACATATCCTTAGCCCCTGTTAAAATGTCAGCTTTATACAGGGTCGACGCATGCACAAGATTCATTATTTTTTCTGTGGTTGGTTTTTTCCCATCAAATGCATTGGCAAGAGATGAAACCAGCCCCGTATACCCTTTCACTGTAAAAGACAGAGGTTTCTTTATAATATTGCCAAGCGGAATCTTCCCAAGTACTGTACCCAGTTTTGACTCGATTCCCTTTTGAAGATTACTTGCAGCAGAAGATAGTATACGGGCCACCTCTCCTGGTTGTCCATTAATTATTCTTTTAACGGATTTTATTTGCTCTTCAAATGCAGCCTTATCGTCTATGCCAACAGCCAGCTTTAGGCTTGCAAACGCCCCCTTAACTGACCCATAAGCAACATCAGCTGTCTTACCAACTATATTCGTGGTCGCAGTGAAAAGTCCCGTACCTATTTCTGCAACCGTGTCAGTAAAGGAGGTCCCAAAAGAAACAAGTCCCGTGATGACCTTCTGGGTTGTTGAACCCGCCTTGTTCTTGAGCTGAACTGCCTTTGAGGTTTCATCAGCATATGCTATCCCAAAGAGTTTTACCGGAAAAGTACCAGCCTTATAGTCTTCTTGAGTTTCAGGTATTTCTAATCCATATTCTGAGTGTTCTATAAGTGCATTTGAAAAACCCTCTGCCAGAGATAAATAGTAATCAATTTCGACTGAAAATAAAGCCTTTGCATCATCATCAACTGAACCATCCGGAAAGTCTTTTTCAAGAAGGTCTTTCGCAGCCTCTGCAGTCTCTATCACCGCATAAGCTGTTGCTAATGCATAATATTCATCCGCTTCTTCTAACGCTTGCAACCTTGATATTAATCCTATTCTGGTGTTAATCATATCCTCTAAAACATACACTTTTTCATTAAGAACATCTAAATTTTCTTTTAACTGAGCCGCCATATTTTTATCAGATTCATACTCTGATGCTTGCAGTAAATCTTGCAAAGTGACAAGATCAAGACTCAGCTGAAGGAAGTAATCAGAAACTTCAACAGACCGAGCGAGTCGGATCATAACTGTCATTTCCTTATACCAGCTATCTAAATACGCATTGTCAGAGGAAGCATTATACATATCAATTTTTAAGGTTTGATCCAGTATTGATGCTAAATATTCGCTATGTAGCCCATGAACAGCTTGATAATACTCAGGAAGTTCTAGTTTAGCCCCCCCAATGCCTTGTATTAAGTCAGCTTGAAGTGAATCAATGACTTCCATCGATGCATAGGTCAGTTCTTCAAGATTCTGTCCATCTTCGATTATTTTTTGCACAAGATCCTGACGTTGTTCTGGATACTGATTGTCCGAAAACACCATTATGTCACTCTCTGACATGTAAAAAAGACTCTCAGACAAGGCATCATTTAAACTTGTATCAAATAGAAATTCCGCAGCTGCTTCTTCAGAACTGAAGGGCTCTGTCATTAATCCACTGTCTTCAAGGACTTCCATAATACCTTTTGAAACAACTGGCGACTCTGAATTCTCAGCGGATGATGGCTTCACCGAACCCTCTGAATCGCTGGGTTTCTCAGCCCCTGGAGCTTCCGATCCACATCCTGTAAAGACGCCACCTATAGTCAGTACAATAATTAAAATCAGTGCTAGACCTCGTTTGTTTAACATAACTGGTTTCCTCCCCATTAGAGTCCTAACTTCCCCTATCCAATTAGTGGTCCTATCAAGTTATCCGCAGAAACTTCTACAAGAATCTCATTCCTTCTTAAGAAAGAAACTGACAGTTGGGGGTCGTAGTAGGCTCTTATATACCCTGACTCCCTTATTAAATTATGAGACTCCACCCAGTGATTGAGTTTCTCAATATGCCTGTTAATATTCTGTGTTGTCGCCGCACCACGATATCTTATGGCCACATAAATGGCACTATCAATATACTGAACTCTCAACTCTTTTTTTAAGGGTGAAGGCACATCCCCTTTATATTTTTTTGGAACAACAATGGCCATAATTTTTCTATCATTTCCCGTTTTGACTAAGACAGGTGTCACAAGGTCCAGTTTGACCCCCTTGTCATTATCATAATTCATGTAATTAAGCAGATCATTATAAACCCCATTCATGCCCATTTTACTCTTGTTCTCATGTTCTACTATGTAAAAAGCATCATATTTTCGGATTTCAAATTCACCATCTTTTGATAAAACATTATATTCCAGAGTATTTTTTCGTAACATGTCACCACCTCATAAAATTTATACCCATTTGTCCTTAAATATATTACTTTACCTTTTGGCCTTGTAATCATGGCTTTACACAAGCATTAAGGGCGTGGAATTTAAATTCCACGCCCTTAATTTAAAACTCTAATTTTTAGTTTTTCTTTAATTCAAGCGCTTGCAAAATTACAGAACCACATTCTCAAATATTATTATTTTAGTCGCTCACTTATTGGTATCTTCTTTGGGCAGTTCGATTGTAAAAGTTGTGCCTTCTCCTTCAACAGATGAACACTTTAGCAAGCCACTGTGTTCTTCTTCTATAATGCTTTTACTGATACTGAGTCCAAGTCCAGTTCCAACACCTTCTGATTTCGTTGTAAAAAAAGGTTCAAAAATACTTTCGATGTTTTGTGGTTTAATGCCTTTGCCGTTATCCGCAAATGTAATGAGAACATGCGCCTCTTTTTCTTCAATGCCTATTTTCAGTTTCCCAAGTCTTGATATATGCTTGTCTGCAATCGCGTGGGATGCATTTATGATTAAGTTCATAAAAACTTGCCTTAGCTTAGAAGCATTTCCAACTATATATACTTTCTCATCTTCATTGTACTGAAGCTGGATATTTGCATTATACTTATACTCATTCTTCGTTAATAACAGGACTGTTCGAAGTTCTTCAATAATATCCACTGAAGCCTTTTCATTCTCTTCTCTTTTATAGAGGTGTTTTTTCATGCTACTGGTGATTTCTGATATTTGCTTTAAACCCACAAGACAATCTGCTATGGTCTCTTTAAAGTCGTCAACATCAATCGAATCCCCCTTCAATTCTGACAAGACCGTCTCAAGATATTCCACGTTTGTGCGCACATAGGATAGGGGACTATTGATTTCATGCATTATGCCTGAAGTCAAATAACCAAGTGTGGCCACTTTCTCTTGTTCCGCCACCTTTTCACGATAATGTTTATTGGCTTCCATTAGCTCTTTTTCTTCTGTTACATCTTTAAGCAGGCAAACATAGCCTGCATTTTGACCATCTTCATTAACAGGAAAGACAGAACCACTTGTCCAGAAATATTCATTTGATCTCTTTCTCAAATGCACTTCCCCTTGCCAAACAAGACCATTTGACACACAATCATATATGGACTTTCCAAAATCATGGGGCTGTTCTCCTGAAATAATTGTCATCCAGTGCTGATGTAGAATATCCTCTTTTTTTATACCTGTAAGCTCTTGATATCGGTCATTGACATACTCAACAATCCCCTCTGCATTGGTGATGATTATCATAGATTCACTTTGATCTAGGGCTGTGTTCAATTTTCTAAGTTTTTTACTTTTATTCAAATCTTCTGTAATATCACTAACCATACACACATAGAAGTGACGACTCTCATAGCTGTCATGAATATGTTTTATCATCCACCTGCAAAATATGGTTCTATTTGATTTTGTAACATTCTTAAGGATTAGATCTTTGCTTGCATTTTCTTGAACATCTCCAAGAACACGATTCATTTTCATAAGGTCTTTATCAATGGACACAAGCTTGATCAAATTTTTCTTTTCCACTTCGTAAGGCATATAGCCAAAAATCTCAGACGATTGTCTGTTCCATTTTAAAATTCTAAAATCATCTGAAAGAAGTATAATACCAACTGGTGCTTCATTGAAGGCTTCCAAATAATTTGAACTCAGACCCAGTAGTTTCATTTCAGATTCTTCAAGGCTTTCAGCCAGTTCAATAAAAACTCTGAACTGATTTTCAAAATTATCGTATTCAGCTATGACTATACAACCAACATGGACCCCGCCTGCACCAAGAAGCATTATAAAAATTGCAGGTGTGGGATCTCCAGTTTTGGCATTATGAAAGAGTTGCTTGGTCATATCCTGATAGGATGGTCCCACAACTTCCATGAAATTGATTCTTTCAATTTCATTTAAATCATAGTGTAAATAGCTCGAAAGCAAATCACTCATAATTACAAAATTGAAATTTTCATCAAGCACTTGTATGTTTAAGTGACCACCATTATTATTGGCCTTTAACCTCTTATGTGAATACCGCTTTTCCTGACTGTACATTTGTACTTTTTGCTGGACTGACAGTATATTCATGGGCACATTTTCGATATTGTAAGGTTTGTCAAAAAGAAAACCTTGTACAGAATAGCAGGCCTTGTCCTTTGCAAATGCCATTTGTTCATACTTTTCTACCCCTTCAATAATGACGTTAATATTGAGGGTGTTCGAAAGACTAATTATACCATTTAGAATCATCACAGCATCAATGCTCTTATCGATATTTTGTATAAATGATCCATCTATTTTTATATAGTCATATCTGTTCTCTCTTAAGCGCTGAAACGAGGCATACCCCTTACCAAAATCATCAATCGCCAACAAGAATCCTTCATTTCGCAACTTGACAAGGTCTTCCACAGGGGCTTCATAACTATTGTTTTCCGCCACCTCTATTACAATCATAGACCGCCTTATATTATAGGCACTGGCTAAATTGCAAATTGTTTCAGCGAATGTTTCAGAAGTGAAACTCATAGATGAAACATTTATATGAAATCTAAATTCATCGGTGAGGCCTGTCTCTGAGAGATATTGGAATGTTTTCTTAATAACCCAAGTGTCAATGGTCCTTACCCAGCCATTGGACTCAGCAAAACCTATAAAATCTTCTGGTGTGATAAGCCCCAGCTTTGGATGATTCCACCTTAGATAGATCTCATAGCCTTCTATACATTTGGTGTTTAAGTTTACAATCGACTGGGCGTGGAGCTCAAAAGATTTTCCATCAAGCGCATTTTTGAGTTCTTGCCTAAGAGTGATGTAGCGTGAGTTGGTCCCAAGGGATGGATGAAGAAGCACTGTATTATATTCACTTTCACCGAACTCACCACGTAATCTACACAGCTCTTCTACTTCCACTTGTTTTAAAAAACCAAAATGTAGGATTGCAAAACGCGCACGAATAGAATACCCACTACGCATATTCTTGCGCATTAGAATGTCATCAATGATAATGGACAGGGCTTTTAACACTAGATCAAGAGGCGATGTGGTAAAGACAAAAATATCCGTGTCAAGTTCAACATACTTATACTGAATGCCGTATGATCTAAAAATACTGATCATGATTGAACGAACTGTTCCTAGTATGTAACTGGCATGTTTTAATTTTTCCTTTTCAAAATATAAACCCACATCTATAAGATAGCCTGGCACTTCATCGTTCATTTCGATTAAATACGACACGCCTTTTTCTGCTGTTTCATAGTCTAACGTGTTAATGTATCTAGTCTTGCTTATTTTGACAAGTTGAATCCACTCTTTGTCAAAGCTCAGCTGTAGGGATTCAACATTCACCTGTTTTCCTTCTAATGTCTCTATTTGTTCAATACGATTCCCTTGTATAGCCTCACTATCTTCAACATTAAGATGTTCAGACAAGCTACTGCTGTACAGATCAGCCAAAGGGTGCCCGAGTATTTCAGAAGCCTTTGGAGTGGCATATGCGATTTTTCCATTCATTAAATCATTTGAATTTATAATAAGTATGCCGTTGTCTGATTCAAAAATCATCTTATTAAGCAGTATGGTTTCTGATGACTTACTGACAAACTTCTTCTCTATTTCAAGTATTTCAAGAGGCTTTTCATCATATAAATACCTCGATTTTGAGATTGAAATTGCTTCCTGGTTTTCTTCAGCGAACGTCTGACAAACCAGCACATCCCCCTGAGATTTTTTCAAAGCAACATAAGGGACACTAGAAATAAAGCCACTTAATATCTTATTAAAGGCTTGTAGAGTCATGCCAATCAATTTTTTGTCTTCTAAATTAAAAAGTTCATGTGTTTTTTGGTCTGCTTCTATAATTAGTTTTTTGTCTGGATCAATGATCACTTTGTAAATTGAATTGTCATTTATTATTTTTTTTAATTCTTCATCTGCAATTCTGACAGGATTAACTTTGTTCATCGAATTGCCCTCCTTCGATGTCATCTGTCTTTATATACCCGTCTGCCAAGAATTCTCACTACACATGCAATTATATTTATAATTCCTTAATGAAATATCTCACTTGGTCACAATGGTAAAGGCATCTCCAGTTCTAACAGTCATGACAGAAGTCCCCAGCATCTTTTCTTTCATATGGTCTACCACCAACTTGTCTGTGCAATGGATCGGATATATTTTTTTTACACCAATTGCATTCAAGTATTTAATAGTCTCTTCCAGCTGTAAATCCTTATGTTTTAAGTGGAGACCACCAATAATGGCATAGGTCCTGACATCACCTGTAATGCTAATGGCATGGTCAACAATATTGCATATACCAGAATGGGAACAACCGCTTATGATAATGTTGCCTTTTTCACTTTTAACAACTAGGGCACTATCATCCAGTATGGAGTCCCCTTGACCACTTTCTAAATATGAAAACGGCTTAGAACTTTCAAAATCGTATTTTCTTGGAATCCCCCCCATAAAAAATACATCTTTATAAAGTTCCGTTGGGGCATCAGACATTCGTAGAATAAATCTTTCCTGCGCTTCTTTTAAAGTAAGAGGCAGGCCAATCTCACTACCATCTCTATTCCTGAATCGTTTGACAAAACTCCCAATATGACAAACCAATTCTTTATTTATTAGGTATGAAAGTCCATTTCCATGGTCATAGTGTCCATGACTTAAGACGACGAAGTGGGCTTTGTTGACATCAATTCCCATCTTGACTGCATTTTTTATAAAAAGCGCTGACTGGCCTGTATCAAATAATATCTTGAGTTCACCAATTTCTAAAAATAGGGACAAACCGTGTTCGGACTCGTATCCGATGCCTTCATTGTTTTCAACCAAAACGTGTATGTTCATAAAAGCCTCCATCTCTCACATCTACAAATATAGTGAACTTCATAATTGTTCAAATTTAACGTTTCTACTTATATCTCAAATGAAACCTTGGTGTAGTACCCATAGTCTGATTCAATCTCAAGAGACCCTCCATGGGCCTTTAATATTTGATCACAAACATAAAGGCCAAGACCATAGCCTTTCACAGCTTTTGAATCTTGCGTTCGATAAAATATGTCTTTGACCTGGATCAAGTCATTTTCTCGAATCCCTTGACCGGTATCATAAACTGTAAATTTAAGACCTTGTGAAGTGGATTTGACTGTCACTTGAACATGATCCTCTTCACTAGAATATTTAAGGCTATTTTCGATCAGATTAACAAGAACCCTTGTTATGTTCATCATATCAATGCTTATAGACTTGTCCTCATGAAATATTTCCTTAGCAACCTCTATTTTACGGTCACTTTCTGCATACAAACGTCCGATTTCAAACAGGATTTGATCAACGGCATCTTGTCTGGATGTTTCCTGCATTTCAACCACATGGCTATGACCAACTTCATAGGCGAAATCAAGCACATTATATATTAAGTGTTCTAAGTCATTGGTGCTCTTAACAATGCCTTTTTTAAACTTCATCTTCATTTCCTCATCATTTATAGTTCCACTTTCAAGGCCTCTTGCATACCCTTTAATGAGGGTTAGAGGGGTTCTTATGTCATGAGATAGGGTTGCGATAAAGTCTAAATTTCGGTTATTGATGTTATCAAGCTCTTTGTAGAGTTGATTCAGGTAAATTTCAAGCTTTTCATGTTCAATTTCAAAATTTCGACTCCCATTTTCAAGAACCTTTCTAAATCCAGACATGGCAGCTTTAAAGTTACTGATTTCACTAGGCTCTTGCCCCATTTCTCTTTCTTTTTCCTGCTTGTCTAGAAACTCAAATGGGAGTTTATGGATCATGGTATCCTTATACTTAATAGAGTCTTCAATAACTTGATTAATATCTTCAGTCATTTCTACAAGTGGTTTGCCAATCATATCTGTTAAATAGATACTCAATCCAAGTGCAATAAAAACAAAAACGATGCCCACTTTTAAGACCGTCCCAGCAAGTTCTTTGGATTTTGAATAAATTTCTTCAGAACTCAAATAAGAAATAATACGCCAATTGTTAAAACCTAGATCTCTTTCCATAACGATGTGTTCTTCACCTTGAATATTTGCCCGTATATAGGAATGTCCATTTGCTTTATCATCCATTGTCAATAGACCAAAATTATCAAATCTCTTTGAAATCATATGAGAATCCGGATGAGAAACGATTTTGTCATAGGAATCCACAATAATATAGCGACTCTTGTCATTAAAGGCTAGGTCTTCTAAGAAATCAGAGAAATATGTCGCAAAATAGCAATACCAGTGTAGCCAATCACTTGGCTCTTCTCATTGTAAGTTGGTGTTAAGGTTATAACAATTTGAGTTTGATCAGCCCGACTCAGTAAAATGTCGCTGGTATTTGTCTTTTTATCAAATAAGGCCCTTTGAAAATACATTCGTCCACTCACATCAATACCAACTGCTTCGGGCATAGCCGCTGAAACAATCATCCCCTCATGATCCACTAAGAAGAGATCCATATACACAGGCCTATCATTGTTTTTATCAGCCATTAAGTTTTCTAAAAAAGCATCACTATTCTCCTGGGACAGAGTGCCCTTAAAATACTCTTTAACCTTATGGTTTAAACTCAACTTTTCTGTTTCAAGAACAATGCTTTTGAGAAGCAAACTCACATTTTCATTGGCCCTGTCTACTTGTGCATTCATCATAATTTCAGATTCTTCATTGAGTATTTTACTGGATTGATGAAAAATTGCATTTATAGACACAATTATCATAACGATGAGCATAACGCCCACGAGTAAAGTTGTTTTATGTTTAATGGACATTTGATCAGCTCCAATTCTAACCTCATGTTTAACCCTATTTAAAGTCTCTTACATTGTATAAGCATCTCCATTTTATGTAAATGATCATTTCGCATTTTTAAGTTACCGGTCTCAGACACATGCTGTATGCCCCCCATACAAGTGCCTTAAAGTTTAAAGACAAAAACAGCCTCCATTCTCCATTTGCTAAGCGGATGAATGAAAGCTGTTTCATCTTATTTTTATAGGCTTAGACATGTCTCACCTAAAGAAACAAATGCCCTACCATAGCTGCTAGTATTAAGGAAAATATAGTTCTTTCAATCCATACAATTACTATATCTTTGATAGAAAGTGGTATCTCTGTTGACATGATACAAGGTATGGATGCAGAGAAAAACAGGACAGCCGAAACGGATACGACGCCTACAACGTATTTAGCAAGCAAAGCCGCCTCCTTAACAAGGAGTGCAGGTAAGAACATTTCTGCCACTTCAAGGGAGCTCGCCTTTGCCACAAGCATGGCATCAGGAAGTTGAAGCAATGATGTCACTGGATAGAAAATAAATCCCATAGCGTCAAATACCGGTGTGTATTTTGCAAGTATGAGTCCGAACAATCCAATGGAGAGTATGGATGGTAAAATACCCATAGCCATCTTGAATCCGTCCACCAGGTTTGCTGTAATGTTTTTTACCAAAGATTCTGATTGAGAGGATGCCATTAGGCCGTCATGAAGGGCATTGACAAATATATTGCCTTCACGTTTCTCCTCTTCTATGACTTTGCCATAATAGTTGGTGTCAGGTTTTTTTGAAAGCGGGTAGACTCGAACTGTTAAGGCTGTAACAGTGAATGTGATGATGAGCGTGGACCAAAAATAGAAATTCCACATGTCCATTAGGCCAAGGGTCTTGGCAACAATAATCATGAAAGTTGCAGATACCGTCGAAAACCCTGTGGCAATTATAGCCGCTTCTTTTGCTGAGTATTTCCCTTCTTTATAAACACGATTTGTAATAAGAAGTCCAATAGAGTAACTGCCTACGAAAGATGCAACAGCATCAATAGCACTTCGTCCAGGCGTTTTCCAAATGGGTTTCATAACGGGTTGCATGATAACACCAATAAACTCAAGCAGTCCATACCCAACTAGAAAAGCTAAGAATACAGACCCTAGAGGGACAATAAGCCCTACTGGAATAACCAGTTTATTATACAAAAATGGCACCATATCACTTTCAAACAACCATGCTGGTCCAAAGTTAAAAACAGCCATAAAGGCCACAGCCAGACCTAAGACTTTAGATACTGAGAAAAAAGCCGTCACCTTGTCTTTATTCCAAGTCTTACTGTAAAACGGAAATGCCGCCCCTAGTATAATCACAATGAGTCCATAATAAGGCATAAAACCCGGTGCCAGTGTCTTAACAAATGTCACCGCATGATCAAGTGGAATTGTCGTCTTTTCTCCAATTGTCACTGGTATAAAAAACATAAGTATTCCAATGCCACTTAAAGCAATGAATTTTATCCAGTCTAGCGTACTCGCTGTGAAACTTTTGTTTGTCTTCGTAGTCATTTTTTCAGCTGGTTTCCCCATATAAACCTCCCCTTTTTCTGCTTTCACTTTTGATATATTAGAATATTTTGAATATACAATTATTATATATTTCATTTTTCTGAAATTTTCGATTATGAACACATCTATATAATATTGTTATAGACCTGTCATAAAAAGGTGTATATTTACAGTTGAATAAGTCTGGCTACTTTGGTTATGATATTTACAGGAGAGGATGATACTTATGGCTAAGATTTTAATAATAGATGATGACAAAAATATAGTCTCCATGATTTCAGATTTTATGCATATTCATAACATTGAAACACAGGCTGGTCACTCCGGCCAAGACGCTATTGATATGTCCAAAGATCCTAGCATCGACTTAATTGTGCTGGATATTAACATGAAGGGCATTGATGGATTTGAAGCCTGCAAGAGAATCAGACAACATTCCAGTGTTCCCATTATTTTCTTGACAGCTAAGACAACCCAGTCTGATAAAATTTTAGGTCTTGGAATAGGGGCTGATGACTATTTGACCAAGCCCTTTGACCCCCTTGAACTGGTTGCACGTGTTAAGTCCAATCTAAGACGGGTGGCTGAGTACACTCATAATTCGAGAAATGATATTTTAGAATCAGGTTCCCTCGCACTAAACCTCGCAACCCATCAGGTAAAGATTGATGGAAAACAACTGGACTTATCAGCAACAGAATATACCTTGCTGGTCTACTTGTTTAAAAATTCCAATCGTATACTCAGTCGAAAAGAACTTCTTAAAAATGTTTGGAACAGTGATATTTACACAGAAAACACTGTGAATACCTACATAATGAGACTGCGGGAAAAAATAGAAATCAATAAACACGAACCACATTTCCTTATCACGATTCGTGGAGAAGGCTACATTTTTAGAACACAATAAAACATCCCCCTGACTCAAGTGCTTTAAGGCTATATGCCTGTTTCTAATTGAGTCAGGGGGATATTGACGTTTTGTCATATTTTTTTTTTAAAGTTTAAGCGTTTTTTCCTTCTATAATTTCTTCCCAATCAAACTACCACCTGCAATTTGAATAAGCCTACCTGCAACATCATCATATCGAAGTTTAACCGCTGATTCTTCAAAGCCCCCGCAATGAGGCGTCATGACAACATGATCAAATTTTTCGATGGGGTATTTAGAGGGCATGATTTTTTTCTGTTTTACGCTCGGGTACTGAAACCAAACATCAGACCCATACCCCTTTAGGATTCCATCGCTCAGACCTTCGTATAATGCTGTCTCATCAACGACTGGACCTCTTGCCACGTTAATTAGAATCTTATCTTTTAGGGCCATGATCATCGTCTCACCAATTCGACCCTCTGTCTGCGTATTCAAGGGAACACTGATTATAAATACATCAGACCAAACTGCCAGCTCCTCTAGTTTTTTAAAAACATGAACATCATTTGGCCGTCTGTTCCTATGGTCTAAAGTGCCAACTTCAACACCAAAAGGTTTCATCAACCTATGAATTTCTTTTCCAATTGTCCCATAGCCATAAATGGCCACCTTCTTATGTGTTAAACTGGTCCAGCTAATCCTGTTTTTTTCTGTGCGTCCGCTCCAGTCCCCATTTTTTAAATTGTCATGGTAGAATACGATTTTCCCCATAACAGCAAGGGTTAAGGCTAAAGCCCGTTCAGCAACATAATGACAGTGCACTGTGGTATTAAACACATTAATGCTTCGAGCCCTTATTCGAGAGATTTCGACTTTGTTCATGCCTGCATAGGGAATTATGAGATTTTTCAAGTTTGGGAAAGCTTCTTGAATGGATTTATCATAGGTTCCAGAAACCAATGTTTGCACCCTTGAATGTAGACCCAAGTCCTTATCAGCCACACGAAAATCTATATTGGCCTTACTGAGTTCCCTTGCATAATTTGATGCAATATATTTATACACCTGATCATAGACCGTGGCAGCATAATGCATTTTTACTTCCACCTTTCTATTTCCTTTTTAATAACACATCATAGAATCTGTATGTTCTTATTCATTTAAAAGATATATTTCTGGCGCTTGTAAAATTACAGTTCCGCGTCCTCCTTATACCATATATGAAAATTTCAGATTCTTAAATATGTGTATATGGCATATTGAGGGGGGGTTAATGATATTTTGCAAGTCACCCATTTGTTAAATCTTCTGTCTTAAGCTATATTATAATAGATTGGAGTGATTAATGTGACTATTTTTATTGGTTTACTAACCATACTATTTGGTGTTTTTTTCGTCTCGCTGGGCATGTTGTTTATAAAATACGATTGGTCTCCTTTTCGTTTTTTTGTAAAGCCAGAAGATGTTTTCTACCGGCCTAATTTTGGACTTAGAATTATGATTCCTGGATTCATACTTTTCTACCTATCCTCGATTATACTCTCTTAGACATTTAAAAGTCCTGGTTTTATAGTGTCTACCAATACAATTCACATATACAGTATGCCGATATAAGAGTGGACGCCTTCTAGGAAAATAAAAAACCCCACTGAATATGAGACAGTGGGGTCAGATGCTTATACATACCTACCAGGAATAGGTTTCGCCAACTTTTAACACAACACCCTTTACGTCATCTGCCAGACCTTCAACAAACTCATCAGGATCTGCCTGTATCACATCAAAAGTATTATAATGCATAGGTATTGCCACTTTGGGCTTAATGAAGCTAACAGCAAGCAAGGCATCGGTAATATCCATTGTAAAATTTCCACCTATGGGCAGAAGAGCCACATCTATATCCTCTATTTCAAGGAGCTTCATATCCATTGAAAGACCCGTGTCCCCTGCGTGATACATTTTTTTCCCGTCAATATTCAAGACGAATCCTGCTGGATTCCCACCATTCACTGATCCTGACTCGGTTTCAATTGCCGAGCCATGAAGGGCTGGTGTCATTTTAACTGTTCCAAATTCAAACTTATAACGTCCACCAATATGCATTGGGTGGCAGTGTATGCCTGAACGACTCAGATGATTAGCAATTTCAAAATTCGTAATGACTGTTGCCGCTGACCGCTTTGCAATCTCAAGAGCATCCCCCATATGGTCTCCATGACCATGGGTTATCAGAATATAGTCAACGTCGTCAAAGTCCTCAGGTTTATGTTTGGCCATCGGATTGCCTGTAAGAAAGGGATCTATTAATATTTTTGCGCTCTCTGTCTCAATATAAAATGCCGAATGTCCAAGAAATTGTGCTTTCAAAATAGCCTCCTTATCTCAACTTTTATCTATTCATATCCTACTATTAAACATCTAATCAATTGTATTTCATAACGAGTTACATATTGCTTTCATTCGACCAAGTGTATGTGTGAAACCAGTTGTGATCATTTTTTATATATTTAAGAATCATAGCCAAATCCTTATCGGATTGTTCTAATTGACCCATCTCAAGCGTCTTCTCCACATAATAGTCTATGAAATCTGTGTATTGGCCGTTAAGCTTATTTTTATTATACATTTCAAAATCAACTGTGCTCAAGTGCACCCCATCAAGCATTAAGAGGGTATAAAATGTTTTCATACCGGACTCTGGCTTAGATTGCAAAAGGGTCCACGCCTTATCATAGTCTCCACTTTTTATAAAAACATGAAAGTCATAATATGAAGCAATATCCTTTGTCTTATTTAAGGCTTGCTGCATTTCTTGAGGAAGGAGTTCCAACCTATGTCCTATTAACATTTTAGAATAATATCGATCGGCTTCTTTGTCTGGCGCACCATATTCTAACAGGTAGTCCATGGCAGGATCATAGTCTCCAAGCTGCATCATGCACCTTGCATACTCAATATGGTTAAAAACATTGTCTTTACTCAATGAAAGCAGTTTCTTTCGGATTTTTTTTTCAAGACTATATTGTCCCAGTTCCTCATACAATTCCGCTTTTTCAATCAAGCGTTTTTCAGATGTACCATAGCGGTCAATCAGTTCATTTAAATACTTGAGGGCCTTTTGTGGATCAGCCCCCTCTAAGTCTAGATAGCTTTCATTTTCAACTGGTATAAATCCGTTTTTGTATAGGGCATAAACAATTTTGAGACCATGCTCAGTGGGATTTTCTGTGTACCACTGAATGGCATCCATGACCTTCTTATTTTCAAGAAGTATGTCCCCCTTGCTATAGCCATCTTGTCCCTGAACATACCGTGCCTGACTTAGGGCGTCTGAGAAGAGACCATTTGTAATGGTTCCATCGCTGTTGATTTGCTCTGGAAATACCTTAAAATAGTAGTTTCCTGACAGGTAAAGAGGTTCCATAAAACCATTAATGTTCAGAGTGTCTTCTGCTAGCATATACATAAAAGAGAACTCCGATTGTGATTTCAAAGCTTTTAATGACAGCGTTCCCTGTAAATTATCATAAGAAATATATGTGTCCATAAGGCCTAGATTTGTACTGTATTTCGGGTCTTCAAAATACACTTTTAAGCTGTAACGCCTGTTTCTAGACGCTAATGGATCTTGTATTTGGTAGTGTATTTCATCCCCCTCAATAAGGAGCATTTTAAACTCTGCTCCTGGCCAAAACTCAAAGTCTTCCACAATTTCATTAGAATCACTTTGAAAAAACACACCGCGCCCGTCTCTTGACTGCCACTGTTTGTCATGAATCACTTGCCAAGGGATCATGATTCCGACCATTCTCATGTCTGAACAGATATTTTTTATTTCGTACTGACCATCATCATCCGTGACGCTGTAATGTCTTTCAAGGGCTACCCCCGAACGCATACCAGACTGATATTTTTCATAGACAATGGCTCCCCGGTAGGGTTTTCCATCAATTGTAACCTGACCCACAACCGTTTTATCGGTTCTCTCATAAACATCTTGGCTGTCTAGTCTGTGTTCATTTCTATTCATATCTTGCATCTCATATATTTCACGGAAAAGTTTTGAATACAGATTTTCATTCTCAATGTACTGATCCACCAGGTCTGGTTCATATGCCATTTCAAACTTTAGGACTTCTGAAATATATTTTCTAATCGTTTCCACAATGACAGCATGCTCTTCTCCGCTTATATGGCTCAAACTTGTTTTAACAGCATGAAAATCCCCATAGGTCATGTCAATAGCTGTTTTTGTTAAATAGAATTCTTCTTTTAACTGATGAGAAGGCTTATTCAATTCGAAGCTTTGTTCAATCTCGTCCATGATCTCATTCGATTCAGCAGTCATACCACCCATCCACAGCATTTGAGCCACACGCAGGGCATAGCTTCTGTGTTTGGAATATATGGGGTGGATGTCTTTGTACTTTACAAATCGATCCATTATAATTTCTGCGTCTCTTCTTAAGACTCTTTTTCCAGAAATCATGGCACCATTTTCAATATAGGCCATATTGTATAAAGCATAGTCGCCATCTTCTAATAGGATAGTGAGCCTACTTTCTTCACTTTCAAGAGACGTTGTTTCAACATCTTCAACTCTGATTTTCTGATTTGTTGAAACAAAGGCATTGTAGCTTAAAATCCCCTTCCAAAACATATCCTTCTTGGATAAAACGATAACCACGATAAGTAAAACAACTATGAGTAGTATTACTTTAAGGGCATTCCATTTCTTGTTGCGCATGTATATTAACCTCACGAATCATATGCATTAGGCACTTTTATCTGTATGTCTCTTTGAAATTTTCCAAGTCGCTTATAACAGTTTTCACTATGCATAATATATCATGATTTTCATATTTTGGTAATAGCGCCTCCATAAAATGTCATGTGTCAGTAACATATTTTATAACCCTCTGCTCTCTTAGCGAAAAAAGATCTGCTTGCACAACCGACAAGCAGATCCTAATCACATTTTATTCATTATTTTTCTTTACAATAGCCCTATCATACTTAACTATTAAATCTTCCTGTATTCTATTGATTTCATTTCTAATTTCTTCAGCATGATTTTTTAAAGTCTGTAAGGGGCGACTGCCTATGCTTGAAACAAACTCGTTCTCAATAATTTCAATGGCCCTATCTGTTGAAAGTGGTTTTCTATAAGGTCTTTCTTCAAGAAGGGCTGAAAATAAATCTGAGTATATGAGTATTTCTGTTTCCAAATCCAAAGTACTAACTTCAGGTTTAAATGGATAGCCTTCACAGTGAAGTTTTTCATGATGGTGACTGGCCCAATGAGCCAAGTCAGAAAAGCCTTCAATATTACTCAGGATTTGATAGGTATAATAAGGGTGGGATTTCATAATGTTAAATTCTTCATTGGTCAATTTTGTCTTCTTTGTGATAATCTCCGTGGGAACGGCAATTTTACCATAGTCATGAAGATACCCTGCCAACTTAACTTTATAACGCGATTCATCCACCAGCCCCATATACTTGGCAATTTTATCTGCAACATATGCCACACGCACAGAATGGGCAATTGTAAACTTAGACTTATAGTCCACAACACGGCTCAGGGTGTAAACCAAGTTTTCTAGAGAATCGTCATCAAGATCCATATCCAGTTTTTCAAGATTTATTCTTTGAAAAAGATGGTCAATTGTCAAATCATCCACTTCAAACCAGAACTGTTCTTTTTCTGAGGCTGCCACAAAAGCCTTTACAACATCTGGATCAAACAAGGTCCCTGACAAATCTAATATTTGCTTTGTCACGGCCATGGTTTGGTTGATTGATATGGTATTTGGATCAAGAAGAATATCAATCCTATCTGCCAAATGAATAATATATGAAGCATGATGTACATTTCTATTTCCTATATTTTCGGCATAATTCACATGATGATGTTCTATTATATTTGCTATGGTTTTAAAGGGCCCAAAAGACGACAACATTAATGCACCAAGTCTTTCATGGGGACCTGGGTCTTCAACATCAAGCCTGGTCAATTGTGTTTGATCTTCTACGGTAAGCGCTCCAATATCATGCAAAGCAGCTGCTATGATCAGATTGGTAAGCGCCTCACCTTCATACCCCAGTGATTTTGCTATATGGTAGGTCATGACTGCCACTCTACGATGGTGATGTTTCAAAATTGGATTCACTATGTCAACTGCATTTACAAATGTCAGTACAATTTCCTTCATTTTAATACGATCCATCATACACCCATCTCCTCATTTAATTTTAACTCCATAATATACCTACCCATTATTTAAACTTAGGTCACACCACTTAGAAAACTTTGTCCATTTTTCAATGCTTTCGACCTTTTTCGATTTTTTTCTACATTTTTCCTATGCTTTATCCTACCTTCCTATAGATCTTAATGAAATTTTAATCCGATTGAGAGATTCTCTTCATATATGCCCTGTATACTGGTGGATAGTTAAAGGAATTATATATTATTATTTAAATCAGAAAGGAATAATTATGTCATTACTCGGAAATTTACTATGGATTATATTTGGAGGTCTTCTTGTCTCTATAGGTTGGGCCATCGCCGGGCTTGTGCTATGCATAACTGTTGTAGGCATCCCCTTTGGTATGCAGTGTTTCAAAATTGCAGGCCTGACACTCACACCCTTTGGAAGAAATGTTGAAATTGGAGACTTTGGAGGTTTTGGTCTAATTGGAAATCTTATTTGGATACTTGTTTTTGGGTGGGAGCTTTTCCTTGCTCATCTAATATCTGCATGCTTGCTGGCCATTACGATCATTGGTATTCCATTTGCAAAACAACATATTAAATTAGCGAAACTGGCTCTAGTGCCATTTGGAGCTCGTATTTCAGCATAGACCTATGGTGTATACAATTTCATCAACATACAAAGCATGAGTAAATATACAGGTATTCTTTTATGAATACGCTTTCCCAATCCAGCACGACCCCCTATAATGGAAGGTACTAAAGTAAAAGGGGTTATGACTTATGGATATTACTCAATCTAGGCTGGATGACTTTTTAAAAGCATCAAAAGCTTATACCAAGCAAGGTAAGCTTGCCTCCTATATACCGGAACTTATGAATGCCAATGCCCAAGCCCTTGGTATTTATATAATAGATCTTGAAGGCAATGAACTTTATTCTGGTGATGTTGATACAAAATTTACAATACAAAGTGTTTCAAAGGTCGTTACACTGATCTATGCGCTAGAAGCCTATGGAGATGAAGTCTTTACACGTATTGGTGTCGAACAGACAGCCGATGCCTTCAACTCTATTATAAAACTTGAAACAAGAAACAACGGAAAACCACTCAATCCACTTATTAATGCAGGTGCCATTGCCACCACATCCTTTATCGTTGAAAAAGAAGGCAAAGATGGATTTGAGAATCTATCCAAGTTCCTTAGAAAACTTGCTAAAAATGATGACATTTCAGTAAATGCATCTGTCTATGCCTCTGAAAAACGAACAGGTGATACCAATCGCGCCTTGGCTTACTTTCAAAAGGGACAAAGAACATTTGAAGCTGATGTCGAAGATGTGCTTGATGCATACTTTAAAACATGTTCACATGAAGTTCGTGTTAAAGATCTTGCAAATATAGCACGCATTATAGCCAATAATGGACTGGACCCTGATTCTGGTCACCGTTACTTTTCAATGAAAAATGCACGAATGACCAAAGCCATTATGTCCACTTGTGGTATGTATGATTCTTCAGGGGCCTTTGCTTTGAAGGTTGGTATACCATCTAAAAGTGGCGTTGGTGGTGGTATCATGTCAGTTGTTCCTGGAAAATATGGAATAGGTATTGTGGGACCAGCCCTTGATGAAAAGGGAAACAGTGCCGCTGGCGTTGCCCTATTAAGCAAGCTTTCAGAAGCATACGCCCTTAGTATATTCGGCTAATTCACACGAAAAACCGCCTATAATGTATCTATATAAGATGCATTATAGGCGGTTTTTATATTTCTATTCATAGGGTTTAGCAAAACTTTCTGCTTCTGTTACACCGTACTTTTCATACTTCTTTTTCCAGTAAAATTCATTGGCCAATTTAACAAATATCTTCATTAAGATGACACTCTTTCTTTTGGATTGACTTTCTGGTGCTGAATACTTCAAAAGACGGTTTTCGTCAAAAATGAGAGTCCTATTATAGTCTTCTGCAATAGATTCTAAACCCCTTAATAGATTTTTGCCTGCACGGGTATCCTTTTGACTGTATAAGGCATCACATCCACCCTTAATAATTGTCCCCACATATTCCGACCCAATCAGACCCACATAGTATTTAAAATAGTCTTCCAGTGGTCTCGCATGTACCGCTTCCTTAAAACCGTACTGGACTATAAATCCAAAAGATTTTTTTGAACCGATGCCTTGAAGTCTGGGTCAGAGAGACAAAGGGCATAAACATGGTTTAAAAGATCTAGCACTTGGGCTGGCATGGAATATCCATAAAGAGGCATGGCCATCACAATATGGTCGCTGACTCGAATCATATTCACTATATCCTCTACATGCCCAGCACCTATCTGTTTTACCACTATATCTTCAAAACTGCTGAGGCGTTCGGTAAAAGCATCTATCATAACGCCTGTATTGGTCTTGCTTTTCTTAGGTGATCCGTTAATAACAAGTAAGCGCATGTACTATCTCCTCCAAATCATGAATGTTATATATATATTGGTCCTCTTGTCCCCTTGTGCCATACATGGATTTAATATGTTCAGTATTCTCCGTTTTGTCCAGTACAACAATTTGCTTTGGCAACTTGTCATAACGACTGACATGTGTCATTCTATCCCCATCTATTTTTAAATACGGATGAACAAGTGGTAGAAGCCTATCCCTAATTCGCTTTGCTAAGGGAGATACAAATCCAATTTTGATAGGTGATGCATGAATGACCACATCTGCTTTTACAAACTTTTCAAGCACCTTTTCCATATCATCTTTTATGCTGCATATTCCGGGACTTTTGAGCCAACATGCATAACAGCCAATACAATCTTTTAGATTCATATTTCTTAAGGTGAGATGGTTTATCTCCATAGTTTTTTTTCCATGCGTCTGGTCTTTGCCTGTGGAGGCTCTGACTCGGTTTATTAGGGCATCTATGGCTCTATCAAATTGTGGATCACCGTCTGATGGATTGCTACTTAGAACTAGAATTTTCATTTTTCATTCTCTCCCTTGATTTCATAACATTATACCTATTTCGACAAGATGCTCCGCAGTATTTTTCCTTTGTGCTATTTGCAATGTAAAACCGCCTGCAATGTTCGCATCGTTTCAGAGCACTGACCCTATCTGTTACAGCGAAGGCATAGATGGTTTGAACCGTCGTTTTTAAAGAGTCAAACTCCCAAGAGATTTTTGTTTCCCTGCCCTGCGTGATGGTAAACCCTATTTTCGTTGCTTCAAACTGATCAGCCAAAATTGTGACGGGTTCAGTCAAATTGAGTGCTGACGCCTTAAATGTCGCCAATTGGTCATAATGCCTCGCCAACATAGCCGAGAAATCTAGGAGCCATACAATGTTTTCTGCATAAAAACTTGAAAAAATCAAGTCCAGGACAAGAGGTCTCTTCCCATAATATTTAGGTGTGTCCTCATATTTTGTGAAATGAACTTTATCTTTATGCATGTATAAGTCAATATTGCCCTCTTCTATAAACGGAGTAAATAGTTTCATATATGCCTGCCCATTCATATGGGACGTCTTCAAACTTAATGGATTCTTTTGAGTTAACAATATTTCTTTATCACCCACAATGTTTCTGTTATAAGTGCTGCTGCTCATAAACCCCATAAGTCCGTATTTTTTTGCATACCTTAAGATTTGTTCTTGAAGTTCATACCACATTTTTTTGCATTTTCGTTTTCGATACGCATTCAAATCCTTGTCCTCTAGGGCTTGCTGATACAGGAGATATGCATCCCCCAACCCTAAAGTGTCAATGACAAGGGGCTCTGCCACATTAAAAGGATTGTACAACTTAAAATCCGCCCCTTTTTTCGGCCGAATATATAAGGCGCCCTCTTGCACCTCTTCAATAATGTATTCATCAAAAACAATCCACTCAGTGGAATACCTGTCGTCTAGGCCAACCTTTCTTTTTAGGAGTTTTTCACTGGCTGTTTGATCTTCAACCTGCTTATTTGTGTATTTCATAGTAAACACCTTTCCAGCACTTCTTGTCCAACTGTTCCAATTCACTTCTATGTTTGTTTTTTATTTTCTTTATGAAAATCCAGTAATCAATGTAGTGACTTACAAAGCGATTATATGTAATTGATTATAGGTTGTAAACTATTACATTTTGTATTTTCGATTATTAATTATATCCTAGACTCTGATCACAATGTTTTGGCTATGTCCTTTTATGAATACAATTTTGACGCATGGAAAATTCCATTAAATTAGAGGCTGTTATATGCAACAGCCTCTTTAGAAAAATGGAATAAATCCACTTGAGTATATAATTCTAAAACAAATCCTCTACAAAGCTGGTTTTAGGTCATCGACTAAAAGTTCGATTTCAAACTCAGTGCCTGCATTCACAGCGCTTGAGCACTTTATTGTTCCATTGAAGCGTTGTGTCACCAAATTATAAACAATATTCATGCCAAGACCGCTCCCGCCGCAGTCTCTCTTGGTTGTGAAAAAAGGTTCGTAGAGTTTTTTTAGTGTTGCTGGGTCCATTCCAACACCATAATCTCTGTATTTGATGCATAGAACATCTTGCGCCTCTTTATAAGTGGTATTTCTTCCACTTCCCTCTTTGCCTTTTCTGTAAGATAAGCTAATTTCAATAATGCCACTGGATCGATCTTTAAAGCCATGATTGATTGAGTTCATTATTAAATTCAAAAATATTTGATAAAGACCCCCTGGGTGACTTTTTACAGTGATATTTTCATCACATATCACGCTAATGTCTACTGCATGACGTTTTATTTCACTTTGAAGACTGCCCAAAATTTCATACAGGTATGAACATACATTAATTTCTCTGTACTCATCAGATACTTGATCAACCGACACCTTCTTAAAACTCCTAATAATATCCGATGCTCTATTAAGCGTACTCAAGAGATGATTTGATGTGGTTTTCAAATCCTTCATATGCTTTATGAATTCATTTTTGTTGATCTGGTTCTCTCGGGTTAACTCTAGAACTATATTGGTTGTGTTTTCAATATGGGAGGCTAGGGTTACCCCCACACCAACCGGTGTGTTCACTTCATGGGCAACACCAGCTACCAGCCTTCCCAAGGATGCCATTTTTTCAGATTCCATTAACTCCTTTTGTGTTTTAGTAATTTTTATTGTTTGTGATGCAATTTGAAGTCGCAGAATCACAACATAGATAATAAGCAAAAAGAAGGTGATTAAACTCACGTTTACAAGCATTTTATGCTTTTCATAAAACGATGTGGGTCTGTTGATAATAATGCTGGTCTCAGGCAATGCATTGATTGACAAATCATACTTCTGCATGGCCATATAGTCAAATTTATATCTATTATAGCTATCATCCACAATATATTTATCACGAATACTGTATGGATCTTCTAAGTAGGCTGCGGCCATTTCTGCAACCCGTGTGCCTTGGGAATACCCTTCAACTATTTTTCCGCCAATAGCCCCTTCACCAAATCCAAAATCATAAAGGACGTACACAGGAACTGCTGATGCCTCTATAAATCGTTGGGCCGTATAATTTAAGGGATATACACTTCCGTCTACATCAACAACATAAAATGTATGAATAGCGATTGTATTCTCTGGATTTAATCCACCTAAAAAACTTTCTATTTGACCGATTGTCATGTTCTCCAAAATTTCGAAGTTCAGCTCTGGGTAATAGGTCGTCATTTCCCGCGTCACATCATTTTTAGTTGACCGGCCTGTAATGGTATCATCCACGATCAGATATATATTTTCAATATTTGAGTTTTGTCGCAAAGCCACTTCAACAGTCGCCCTTGTTGAACTCTTCTCAACAACGCCATAAAAATTCTTTGCACCTTCTAGATTATGTGCTTCTAGAGTGTTGACACCACAAAAAAACACCGGGGTGTCATCAAATAAGTCTTTAGAATACTTTAATAGAAATTTTAAGGCGTTATCGTCAGCACATACAATAAGATCAAACTTGTCTTTTCCAAATTTCACTCTATACATATCAAACAGTGCTTGCATGTAGGTTTCACTACTATTGTTTTTTGTATCCATATGTTCAATTCGCAGGGTATAAGAGTCAAAATGAACGTCAAGAACATCTTGCACACCTTTTTTAGTCTGATTGCTCCACACGTAACCATCATGATATGAATTCAATAGCAAAATGTTTGGATGAGAATCTTCCTTTGATATTGCATACGCCCCCCCTGTGACCAGAGCAACCATCGCTGTAAATACCATTAGCCATTTCCATATGTTGCGCATAGTTTCATGCCCCCCAACTCAATTTTGATCCCCCACAATATAAATATACCCCGCCACACCTTGTTTAAGTTAATTTTTTGAATTTCATTTGGTGTAATTATCCATTTTATTATAAAAATATCGAATTGGCTATATTTTTATAATATTTGATCGAGGAAGCTCCAATGTATCACTTGGGAATCACATCTAAGAAACACTGAAACAAGCAATACTATGATTTCAAATTTAGAAAATATGCAATCATAAATAGCTTTACAGACAGTGACTATAGTCATAAAAAGTAAAAATCAATACATGTTTTGTTGTAAGTGCAAGTATATTTTTGGTAGAATGGTCATGTAGATGTTTTTAATTTTTAACATTAAATGGTTCTAAAGTACTATGGGCAAACAATTGCAGAAACGGGGTCGAATATGTTTAGAATGAAAGAAGTGGAAGCCTTCAAGCTTGTCCTTCCACACCTAAAGGACGTTCTTCAAGAGGATGTTATGGTATCACTTACCAATCGCGAAAAATTTATTGGATACTGGCCTGGAGATAAGATGGTCGTACCACTTAAGGCGGGCATGCCTATTCCAGCTGATGATCCACTCAGGGCAACAATTCAGTCAAAAGAAATTATAAAAGCCACTGTGCCAGCCGAAGTATACGGTATGCCCTTTAAGGCTGTAACATATCCTATTGTAGACAAGAAGGGCGTTTGTATTGGAGCCATTGGATTTGCCCAAAGCCTTGAAAAAGAATTTGAAACAAAAGATATGATTGAAAAGATCATTGCCAAGATGGAGTCGACCAGTCAAGATGTTCTGCGTGTTACAGAAAATGCTAATGATATTGCTGACAAGGCAGCAAACAACTTGTCTGCTGTGGAAGAAACAACAGCGGGCCTACAAGAAATCGCGGAGTTTTCAAAGGATATGAAGTCGGTCACCAAGGCTGCAAATGACCTTTCGAAAACAATCGAAACCGAGACTTATGGTGGCATTCAGACAGTGGAAAAAACAGTAGCTGCTGTTGAAAACATATCTGTACAATTGTCACAGTCAGCCTCAAAATTCGAACAGCTTCAAGAATCCATGCAATCTATTGAAAATATGGTCGAACTGATCAAATCCATTTCAGAGCAAACCAACCTGCTGGCCCTTAATGCATCCATTGAAGCTGCACGCGCCGGGGAGCACGGTCGCGGTTTTGCTGTCGTTGCAGATGAAGTGGGCAAACTCGCCAACCAATCCAACGAGGCTTCTGTGGAAATTACTGAACGTGTGAGCAGCATTCGCGCTGATATCCTAGATGTGATTAAATCTGTAGAACATGTGGATGTGGCCGTTGAAACCGGACGAGAAAATGCCCAAGATACAGAACGAAACTTCAAAAATATCAGCACCCATGTTGATGAAATGATGGATATTATAAGCAAAGTGGACACTTACTCTGAAAATCTGAGCACCATGACACAAAATATTTTTGCCAACACTGACGAATTGTCTAAGGATGTTGAAGACACTGCGCAAAGCGCTTCCAATATTGACAGTCTCGTCGGTGAACACACTCAAGCGTTACAAAATTTTGAAGAAGAATTAAAAGAAACGGCTGCTGTCATTGTGAATTAGGACTATAAACAATATTTTTATACATTTTCACCCCTATTTTCTACAGAACATCTTATGGGCTTTGCAAGTAGAAAATAGGGGTGAATTTATTTTGTCGATTATTGTTTATAGATCAAACCGCATCATGGGATAGTCTTCTTCTCCGACTCCGCCCATAACTGGCTTAACCCCGGTATGAAGAAAACTGCTCCTCAAAATAGATCTTGTGCCATACTTCAGCCTGAGTTCATCAATGGTCTTATCCAGGCGCTCTTGTTTTTCATTTTTCTGGGCATCAATAAGGGGCAATTGTTTTTCATGTCCTTGCACAAGCTTTGAAACCCGAACCCCCAAGTGGCGTATGGGACGTCCATCCCATAGTTCATCAAAAAGACTTTTAGCTTCTTTAAAAATTTCCATGGTGGAATCCGTATTATAAAATAACCTTCTTTGATGGGAGGCTCGATCGAGTTCAGAACTCCTAACGCTCACGGACACAAGACCACACAGCTTGCCTGTATCACGAAGACGCATGGCCACCATCTCTGTAAGGGATAGCAAGTACAAATAGGCTGAAGCCTTCGTCTCAATATCTCTTGGCAGGGTGCTAGAATTTCCAATGCCCTTTACAGACTCAACACCACTTTCTCTTGTGAGAGAATCTTCAATGCCATTGGCGTAGTTCCAAAGCACACCACCAAACTTGCCGAATTTATATTTTAAAACGTCTGGGTCCGTTTGGGCCAAATCTCCTACTGTTAATATGCCCATCGACTTCAATTTAGGTTCTGTTGCCCGCCCCACCCCAAAGAGATCTCCCACAGGAAGGGGCCACATTTTCCCCTTCATTTCCTCAGGAAAAAGGGTATGAACCTTGTTGGGTTTCTCAAACTCAGAGGCCACCTTGGCAAGGAGTTTATTGCTTGAAATCCCTATATTGACCGTAAAGCCCAGTTCTTTTTTCACACGTTCTCGTATTGTGTTTGCCACAGTCACAGGATCGCCCCAAAGCTTTGTAACATCTGTAAACTCGACAAAGCACTCGTCAATACTGAAGCGTTGGACGTCTGGAGAATACTCTTTAAGTAGGTCAACAAGGGCACGACTGCTCTTAATATACAGACTGTAATTTGGACGGACAGCCTGCAGATTAGGACACTTCTGAAAGGCTTTAAATAGGACCTCACCTGTTTTTATACCTGCTTTTTTGGCGGATAGTGATTTGGCCAGAACAATGCCTCTACGTTTTTCAGGGTCGCCCCCTATAATGGATGGAACCTCTCTTAAGTCAAGCTTGTCCCCATGCTGTAGTCTGTATACGGCTTCCCAGGACAAGTATGCCGAATTCACATCCACATGAAAGACCACTCGGTTTTTCACACACTCACCTTCTTATATGAGCGACTTGCAAAATATCATTCAAGAGTCTTCGTCATACCATATAGATATTTAAGAATCAAAAATTCTATATATGGTATGACGAGGACCTATATCTATAATTTTACAAGCGCCTGATATACAAATGCTTCACGAAATTGCCTCTTAAAAATAAAGCCAGATCTTTTTCATATTTATGTTCATAGCACACCAATCATCTGGTTTTCACTTTTACATTTTGAACAAGTACCACTTATAAGTGTCCCTCTCGTATTTAAGCTCAAAAATACGGGCCTGATCCCCGAAAACACTTTGACACCGAAATTTGATCATAACATTGCCTGCCAATTTTTCCACCTCAGCTAAAATAATTCTGTCTACCTTAATCGTTTTTCTTTCACCCATATTGTCTTCGATTCTAAACCGCAATGGCCGAAGATTACCCGACTGGTCAAAAATTGCTAAAACCTCTACTTCTCTCGGGTTGGTCCGCATGACCACCGACTCCTTTCCTTCATCGAATGACATCCACATCAATGTTCCGACTAGAACATACGTTCCCCACACCTCTATTATACACGAACGTTTGTTCTGTTGCAACTTTGGGAAATATATGCAATTTTAAAATTTGCCATAAAAAAAGAAGACTGCTCATTGAACAGTCTCCAACTGGTGTTTTAAAGATTTAACCCTTTTCATCAATATCAAAGGCGTTCACGTCTTTATCCAGTGACCTTGTTACTTTCACCTGATTTTCTATGCTCTCTTGAATTTTATTCGATGTTATAGACAGGTCTTCAACATTTTGAGAAATTTCCTGTGTGCCTTTTGTTAATTGATTCATAATATCGTCAATGCTGTCAGTGACTTGATTGACTTCACTTAGTTTGTCCTCTATTTCATCAAGGCGACCACTTGTCTGCTCAACCATATTCATTATGTTCGAAGCATCGTTTTCATACGCCCTGCTTAACTCCAGTGACTTCTTGTAGTCTTCATTGACCTGCGTTTCTATAAAAGAAAGGGTCTCAAGGGCACTGTCAGACAATGATTTTACAGCGGACTCCACCTTACTCACAATAGGCTTTATGTTCTCAACATTCTTTGAAGACTCTGAAGCCAGTTTTCCGATTTCGTCTGCAACGACGGCAAATCCTCTACCTTGTTCACCAGCTCTTGCTGCTTCTATAGACGCATTGAGCGCCAGTAAATTGGTTTCCTCAGATATTTTTGAAATGACTTCAGCAATATCATTCACTTCACGAACAACTACACTCATTTGAACAGCGTCTTCCACTTGTTTTTTATTCAAACTATAAATACGGTCCTTCTCATGAATTGACTTTGTGGTTTCTTCCTTAAAAGTCTTGGATGTCTCCTGCATTTTTTTAGATTTTTCTTTTTCCGAAACCATTGATTCAAGCAACCACTTTGTATCATCAAAGACGCTATCTGTTTTCTTTGACACCATGGTAATAGAAGAACTATTTTCCTGCATACCTGCAAGAAGCTCTTCTGCAGATGCACTGATGGCTTCTAGCTTAGACACCAAGCTTCTGTTTTCTTCTTCAAGGACTTTAATGCTACCATTGATCGTATCAGACTTGTAATCAATACCGCCAATAATATCATTTAAATTATCCATAGCCTTATTCAAGTTATCGCCAAGCACTTTAAGTTCATCATTGGCCTTGAGTTCAATGCGACTGGTTAAATCTCCATCTGCAAGTTTCTGAATGACCTTACTCACTTTGTTCAGTGGGGTCAGAACCACGTAAGTCAGTATTAAATAGATGATTGCTGACGTGGTCAAAATACTGATTCCAGTATTGATATACACAGCAAATACCCCTTTAAACTCATACACTTTAGCAATGAGTTCCACAATGATTCTAGATATTTCCGTACTCACCAAGAGTGTAAACACCAGGCCTATGATGATTTTTGATTTGATACTCTTTAATTTACTCATGTCATCTCCTCATATCACTTTTGTCATTCACACTAAATTCAAAAAAATATGATCCCATCATAGAAACTTTTTAAAATGTTCTATAGACTTGGATCAAATCAATTGTTCTTTGTTTCATACACCTGATTGCAAACAGACCTTGACTAGGTTAACGTTTACTAAATCAAGCACATACTATTGTTTCATATACCCTTGTGTAAATCAAGGCAACCAAGGCGGTGTTCATATTTTTTTTACAATCCAGTTTAGCGCTTTATAAATGCAAAACAACTGAAGATTAAAAAAGCCTTAAATCCCACTTTAAATCCAACCTTACGGCTTTTTATGTAATATAATGGAATTCACTACATCGAGCATGTATTTACACATGTCAACTATAAAATATCAAAAGGGGCTGAAGTGCTTGAATACACCTCAGAATAGAAAAAATCCACTGCTAAAAGTTTTAAAGTTTATCCTAGCCACCGCTGCCTGTTTGTTTCTCTTTTTCACTGAGCTGGATGATCTTCTAGTTTTCTTTACAGAAATCAAGGCGACACGCAGACGCCATCTCCTAAAAAAAGACTATAATAACTACACACGGTAAAAAAGATGAAAAACCGCAGAGGGATGGTTGAAGTCTCCCTGCGGTTTCATTTTAATGCTTAGATTGAGTCACTTGATTCTATTAAGCCAATGGTCAGTTGGCTTAAACGGTCAATTGATCTTGAGATAACTGCTCAGGTCTGACTACAAAATAGTTTGCGTTAAGACCTAATAGTGCATTTGTTTATTTGTTTATTCTTTTATTAATTAATCTTTCCCATTAATGCTTTTCATACATTTTCTTGCGTTTACTCATAATGTAGAATTCATATTCAAGTCTATACGGTTTTACTTTGATATTGTCTTTTTTGATACTATCTTACTTTAACACTCGATCAACTTCATGAAAGTCAAGCCCATGTAGGGATAGGGTCAAGTCTTTCATTTCTACTAAAAGGTATTGATTTGGTCGGTTTTAGCAGGTCGGTGAAATTGTCGTCACGAAATTTCAGCGCATGGCCTATGCGGGAATTTCCGTATATTTTGCCTCTTTTACAAGAGGGCTTATATTAAGGCTCACAGTCTACTCTGTAGGGTTATGCAGACGTGCTAAATGCCCAAATTTCATCATCGCCAAGAACCTTTACATCTTCACGAAGAAGACCAATTCTTGAAATATTCAACAGATGCTTGTAAGTGAAGTTTTCTGAGATTGAATTATTCCCCCAGCTGCCACATCCTAGTGTTGTTGATGGTGAGAATCCGTTGAAGAAACTGCCGCCAGCCGTTGTAGCTGATGGTGCATTCACGACAAGTCTTGATACAGATAGAACCTCTCCAACTTTTTTAATATTATCAATATTGTCTGAATGAATGGCCGCACTGTGTCCATTGCCTTCTATTTCAAGGTTCGTTTTGGCAATTTGAACGGCTTCATCAAACGTTTGATATTTGAAAGTGACCATGACAGGGCACATTTTCTCCTTGCATAGAATGTCTTCGTTGCCAATACCGTCTGCTTCAAGAAGAATCACACGTGTGTTCTTTGGTATTTCAACACCAGCCATTTGGGCAATTTTTTCTGTAGATTGTCCCACGACATCCTTATTCATGTGGTCTCCACTAAAAATGGCATTTCTAAACTTAGCTTTTTCCTCATCTGATGTGACAACGTAGGCACCATTGTCAGAGAATGCTTTCATAACGGCATCAAAGTCATCCGCGTGAGCAATAACAGACTGTTCCCCAGAACAGATAATGCCATTGTCAAACGTTCTACCATCAATAATTTTCTGTGCAGCCGCATTAAAGTCAATATCTCTATCAACAATAACTTGAACATTGCCAGCGCCAACCCCATAAGCAGGTTTTCCGCTTGAATAGGCAGCCTTAACCATGCCCATACCACCTGTTGCCACAACCACGTCTGCCAATTGCATAAGTTCATTGGTCTTGTCAATGGATGGCTGGTCAATGATCTGAACCAGACCTTCTGGTGCACCCAGTTCACGAATGCGAGCATTTATGAGCTCTACAGTTTTAGCACTGCAATTTTTCGCTCTTGGATGAGGGGCTACAATGATTGAATTTCTACCCTTGACTGCAAACATGGCATTGCACATAGGTGTTACAATAGGATTTGTTGTCGGTGTTACCGCACCAACCACACCGATTGGCTTGGCGATTTCAACAATATTTGTTATAGGATCCCTATAAATTTCTCCCACTGACTTTTTGTCTTTCAGGTCGTTCCAAATCACCTTTGCCTTGCCCTTGTTCTTAGCCACCTTATGCTCATACACGCCCATGCGCGTTTCTTCTATTGCCATTTCCGCCAGCATTTCCGCATTGTCATAGACAACTTTGCCAATCTCTCTTACAATTCTATCGACTTGGGGCTGAGAAAAGCTTTCAAATTCTTTTTGGGCTTGTCTTGATTTTTGAATCATTTCATTTAACATTGTCTTACCTCCGTCACCTTAATACAGTCTTGTATAGATTCCCTGGATGTCTTCACGTGAAAATTCAACATAGTTGTTGGCAAGCAGGCGTTGTTGTCCCGTGATCACACTATCAGTGAAAGACTCAATTTCAGATTCCTTCATCCCATAAGTGCTTAGTTTATTCTTAGATAACAACTGACCTAAAACGTCTTCCAGTTCTTCATATACCTTCTGTTGATCCACTCCAAGAATGTTTGAAAGCAGTTCATTGACATTCTTGATTCTACCGTCCGGATCTTTCTTGTTGTACAGCTTAAAGACTTCCGTAAAAAACTGATAATTTGCTTCGCCATGAGGCACATGGTACATTCCGCCAAGAGGATATGACAAGGCATGAACAGCACCTACACCTGCATTACCAAAGGCAATGCCGGCTAGGTTGCTTGCCACTGCCATATCTTCTAGCCTCTCAAAGCGGTATTCCTCACCCTCTTTAAGGATGCCATTATAAATTTCCATAATCGTCTCAATGGCGTTAATGCTAAACATGCGCGTATATTCATTCGACTTTGGAGACACATACGCTTCTATGGCATGAATCAGAGCATCGATAGAGCTATAGATATAGAATTTATATGGAAGTCCACGAAGGAGCTCAGGAATTAAAACAGCGTCATCTGGGATAAGTTGGTCTACAGCTAATCCCATTTTTGTTTGCTTGGATTTAATCTCAGCAATTGTTATGTTTGTCACTTCACTTCCAGTTCCACAAGTTGTTGGAACAGCAATGAGGGATTTTTCCTTAATAAGTGGTATCTTTTTTTCAAAAGCATCCACAACATTATTTACGTCTTTTAAAACAAGGAGCTTGGCAATATCAAGCACTGTGCCCCCGCCAATGGCAAATATTCTGTCAAACGGCTTGCGCTTGGCTTCTGTCAAAATAGCATTCATCATTTCATCAGAAGGCTCACCTGAGCCAAATGATTCTTGAATGATAAAATCTGCCTTCAGATCAAGGGACTTCATAAATGGTTCGTAAAGAAAGCCATGTGTCAGAACCAAGTCACCCTCACCAATTTCAAAATTCTTAGCAAATTCATCGAAAACGCCAAATTGATGAATCTTTGATCCCAGTTTGAATAATTGCATATGTTCACCTTTTTCTATATAAACCTTTTATTAAACGACTCAATAAGCTCCTCTTTGAAATCTGGATGGGCCACTTGAATGAGGGCCTGAGCACGCTGTCTCAGCGTTTTGCCCTTGAGTTCAGCCACACCAAACTCAGTAACAATATAATGGACATCGTTTCTTGTTGTTGTAACAGCACTGCCTTCATCAATAAATGGCACAATTCTTGAAACCTTACCCTTTGATGCTGTTGATGGAATGGCAATAATAGACTTGCCGCCCTTTGCCATACTGGCGCCGCGTACATAGTCCACCTGTCCACCTACACCACTAAACTGTTTTAATCCAATTGTTTCAGACACAACCTGACCCATTAAATCCACTTGAATACATGAATTTATGGAAACAATATTGTCATTTTGCATAATAACAGCAGGATGGTTCACATAATCTACTGGATGCAATTCAACAAGAGGGTTGTTGTCCACGAAATCATAAAGGGCCTTGCTTCCCATGAGGAATGTTGAAATCATCTTCCCAGGATGCAGGGATTTTTTACGCCCGTTAACCACACCCGCTTCTACGAGTTCAAGAATGCCATCGGAAAACATTTCTGTATGAATACCAAGGTCCTTCTTGTCTTTTAAGAACATGAGAACAGCATCTGGGATAGCCCCTATGCCAAGTTGCAGGGTTGATCCATCCTCAACAAGTTTGGCGCAGTTTTCGCCGATGGCTTTTTCCACATCTCCAATGCGAGGTAGAGGGATTTCATATAGGGGATTATTTGTTTCGACAATATAATCTAGGTCTGAAACATGAATAAAGTTGTCCCCACCAACCCTTGGCATTTGCTCATTCACCTCAGCAATGACGATTTTTGCACATTCTGCAGCAGGCTTTGTATAGTCACTGGACAGTCCAAAGCTACACATGCCCTTCGCATCAGGTCGACTAACTTGAATCAGAGCCACATCAACAGGCAGTCTGCCTTCTTTAAAAAGCCCTGGCACTTCGTTGAAAAAGCATGGTGTGTAGTCTGCCTGATTTCTTTCAATAGCCTTTCTTGAATTGCCACCTACAAATAAAGCATTGTGTCTAAAATGTCCCTTCATGTCTTCTGCTAGGTATTTGCCTTCGCCCAGACACAACATATGGACAATCTCAACATCTTTATAATTTTCTTTGGCATCTGTCATTGCTTTTAGAACATCAACCGGTGTCGATGCAGCATGTCCAAGTACCATGCGAGAATTTGAAGGAATGGCTTGTGCTGCTGACTCAGCACTGACGAGCTTGCTTTGATATATTTTTTCCCAGCCCATTGAAACCTCCTTTTTTTTCTTTATTTTATATATTTTTACATATAGGGGTATGTTGATTGGTTTTTCACCCACATATCTCGTTCTAAGTGCTTCGATATATATATTAGAACAGCCCCTTTTGAATTTTCTTTCATATGCCTGAACAACTAGCCTGCTCTTAAAATCTGCTTGGCCATGCTCCACATACTTTCGTCCACATCTGTTACAAGGATCACCCTCTTAATTTCAGGGAGGTTCTCGAGGATGCTGGCCTCAACAACATCCTCGACCGTCATCTGTGCTGCACTGCATGTTCTGCAGGCTCCAAGAAAACGAACCCTCACTTCGCCACCATCCACAGAGATCAGTTCAATGTCTCCGCCGTGACGTCGTAAGCTTTTTCTAACCTTGCTGTTTAGTACATGTTGAACACGTTCAAAAACATCATTCATATTCCATCACTCACTTTATGGTCCCAGTGCAATCAAATAATTATACTTTTATGCATACATGTTTGATATTTATGTAGGACTATCTATAGAGAGCGACTTGCAAAATATCCTCTGTGAGTCACCACCACATATAAAGGAAATATTTGAAACAATATATGGTGGTGCCCTAAATCTGCAATTTTGCAAGCGCTCGATTTAGAAAATTTCAACTGATTAAGGTTTTTATATTATAATCTGACTGAGCTTACCAACTTATCTACTGGGCTTTTGAGTTAGATACTTTCTCAACAGACACATTGTCGTCAATTTTAGCAATGGCTTTTGCCAATTCTTTTTTACCTTCTATATTGCCCTGACGTGCAATCATGATACGTTGCGCCTGAGGCGAACCGGCACCATGCATAGATTCTGTTCTATAGCCTACAGCCGCTGTTCCAAGAGTCATATTTTCAACAAGACGCAAGATACGCATTCTATGTTCAGTTGGCACATCGCTCTTAGCCTTGAAGTATTTATCAACGTATGGACCAATAACTGGATGGTTGAAATCTTTTTCAGATGGCAATGTCACCATGAGTCCACCTGCTATGTCTTCAGCCAATCTTGAAATTTCATATGGCATTCTTGTGACATTCTGCTTACACACATTAGCAAGAAGAAGGTTAATCATATAGTTGCCAGCTTCCATTTTCGTGCCCTCTGATGAGCATGCAATGCCACAGCTATAAAGCGTTTCGTTTAAGTGTGTCATTTCAATGAGCTTGTCTTTGATATGGCTTGCTTTTTTCACGCCATTATATTCTGCCGCTAGGGCTGCCGCACCGATAAGTACATCGCCCACACCAACTTTACATCCACCGTAAGATTGTCTATGGTAACCGGCAAAACGTTCCACCATCATGCCTGCAAATTCATGTTCTTTCTTTAAGAAGATGCGATCATTTGGGACGAAAACATCATCAAAGACAACCAGAACTTCATGTCCACCAAATTGGCTGTTGCCTAGATCAATATCAGCTTCTTCTTCCATTTTTCTAGCATCACAGGACTGACGGCCATAAATCATAAAGACACCTTCAGCATCGCTTGGGACAGCAAAACTCACAGCATAGTCTTTATCCTCTTCACGCATGGCAATCGTTGGCATGATAAGGTGTTCGTGAGAGTTTACAGCACCTGTTTGATGCGCTTTTGCACCACGTACTATTATGCCATCTTCCCTTTCTTCTACAATGCGAAGGTACATATCAGGGTCTTCCTGCTGAGATGGTGCTAGGCCTCTATCCCCTTTTGGATCTGTCATAGCGCCATCAACAACCAAGTCATTGTCCTGGACAAACTTCATATATGCTTTGAAGTTTTCATGATAGTTTGTGCCGTGCGCCTTATCTATTTCATATGTTGTGCTGTATACAGCATTGAAGGCATCCATGCCAACACATCTTTGGAAACATGATCCTGTTTTTTGTCCAAGCAGACGAAGCATTTTCACCTTATTTTTAAGGTCTTCTGTGCTTTGGTGAAGATGACAAAACCTGTTGACTGTCTCCCCCGTTAAATTTGAAGTGGCTGTCATAAGATCTTTATGCTCATCATGATGTGCCAGTTCATATGTCATAGCTACAGAGTTTAGAGATGGTCGAATCACTGGATGATCCACTGGATTGTCAATCAGCTCACCAAAAAGGTAAACTTTAAGATTCATTTTTCTAAGGCTTTCAATATACTGCTCTTTTGTCATTAACGCCATTTTAATCACTCCTAATATTGTTCTCCATGTCTTTCAGTCACTTTTAATTAACGCAACTCACATGCCAACTTTTCTTTTTCTGTTAAACTTTTATCTATACCACGTCCAAAAGCCTTGCTATGAGCCTTGTATAAGCAAAAAGTATTTTGTTACGCATTTAACAATAATATCTCAATATTGTTTTTAATCCAGTACAAAATAAAGGGTGGTGTTGCATTTTTGCAACACCACCCTTTTTCACTCACAAGCAAAAGCCTTGTCTTTGTGCGGTTCTATATCACAAATCACGGTCTGTTGCATTTTTGCACCACGTTGCAGTATCGCAACAGATCCTATCAACTCGTTACATCCTTAACAATCTTTTCGTATTTACTTCTTTTTCTAACAAATGTAGAGGCATCTATGCCAAGTGATTTTGCAGCGTCTCTTACGTTGCCATATTCATCATAAGCATTGGCTATCATTTGAGATTCTAGTCGTGCCACAGCATCTTTCAAATTCCCTCTTGGAACACTGGCCCCCAAGTCAATATGGTGGTCCACTTCAACGGGGAGTTCATTGGAAAGTATTGTGTCATCCTGGCACATGACAAAAACCCGCTCTACAACATTCTTCAGTTCACGTATATTTCCAGGCCAAGCGTATCTATAGAGTTTTTCATAAGTGTCTTTTGAAAGTCTCTTCTCTTCATCATATTCTAAATTTAATGCATTCAAGAATGTATTGATAAGCGGTACTATATCAGCCTTTCTCTCTCGAAGGGGCGGAATATGTATGGGAATAATATTCAATCTGTAAAAGAGATCTTTTCGAAATGTCCCCTCTTCTGACATGGCTTTTAAATCCTTATTTGTGGCCGCAATAATCCGCACATTGATTTTTGTTGTTTCCACACTACCAACACGCTGTATTTCTTGTTCCTGAAGAACTCTTAGAAGTTTTGCCTGTACATTATAAGGCAGTTCACCGATCTCATCTAGGAATATTGTTCCTCCATTGGCTTCTTCAAAAAGACCCACTTTACCACTGGCCTTGGCTCCGGTGAAGGCTCCCGAAACATATCCAAAAAGGGCTGACTCAATGAGAGAATCTGGAATGGCACCACAGTTTACAGAGATAAGTTTTTTTTCACTACGCAGGCTATTTTGATGAATGAATTCAGCCATACGCTCTTTACCAACACCGGTCTCTCCTGTTATCAATACAGTTGTATCATGGCTTGCCACCCTTTTTGCCGCTTCTAGTATACGGACCATTTTTCCGTCTCTTGAATAAATAGAACTTTTCTCATTAAGGGTTTTACGAAGGGATTCCAACTTTGTGTTGTACATATCCATCTTTCTATCCCGTTCATAAAGTTCCTCCCTGAGCCTTTGTAGTTCTGTTATATCTCGAACATTGGTCACAATCATTTCGATTTCACCGTGGTCATCAAATATGGGTGTGCCTGTCACAAGCAGGATCTTTCCTGATGAAAGCTTCTGGTGCATGGTTACCACATCACGTGTTCGCTGTACAACTGTACTGCAAGCCTTTGATATAATGCCCTGGTCAACAAGAATATTAACATGCTTGCCCATAATATCATCCGCTCGAATACCTGTTATCCGCTCATAAGCCTTGTTGACTCGAGTTGTTACAGCATTGCCATCCGTTATAAATATGCCATCATAAGACGATTCTAGAACTGTATCCAGTTTTCTAGTTATTTTTTTAAATTCACTTAGTTCTTCAACCACATTCATATAGGCCCTGCAGTCTTTTTTTGCACATGAATCCTGCATGACCCTTTTATCTGATTTCATTTTTCCACCACCATCTGTACATAGGTTTACCAAATTGACTTTAACATTTTTTTAACAATGTTTCAATCTATGAATCATAAGTCTATGTTTTACTGACAGGAATGGTTATAAACCCGTCATGGATTTCGCCAAAGCAGTGGGCCGTGGCTTTTTCTTTATAAATTGCAAAAAGTCCGTAGGCACTTAAAAAAGCGTCTAACTTATCCTCAATGTGCTTATGGTCCTTTCTTTTAATACTTTGACCTTCAATGTCAAAGTGATCTTTTATTCCCGTCATGTCAAAATCGTCTTCAAGGGCACATAGGCGTCTTAAAATTTTGTGCAAGTTGTCATGACTTTCTTTATAAGGAAGTCTTCCTTTAATCTTATAAGGCGCAGGATAAAGTTCGGGAAAGAGCCCACAATAAATGCCTGTAGGAAAGGTCTCCACCAATACACTTTTTCCGTCCTGAGCGACAAAATCAAAATGAATGGGTTTGCTCAGCTGGTTCAGTACAGATGCCTTGATTTTTGTAGAAAGCACCTCTCCACGAATACCGCCATAGGTTTTTTCAAAGAAGGACCGATTGGCCATGAAGAGCATGAGCCTGTGTCCATGGAATCTTGCCCGCGTTACCAGTCGGTCTGCCTCCCTTGCCCCTGTTTGATTGGCAATAACCAAAGGGGCATCTACAGCCACACATAAGTCATCGTGACCATACTCCAGTATTTTCTCAACAAGGGCCTCATCTGAGTAGACCTGGGCATCCAAATAGAGAACATTTCCTGTGTCATCCATAACACAAAGTCCTGTTTCGTTTTTATATGTCCAAGCCAAATCTATACCAATAAATTTCACCTATATCCACTCCAGTCTAACTCTATGTGCCTAGCCCACATAATCTGTGTTAAAAAATATAGACAGGCAGGCGTCCATTAGGAATTCATGTCACCAATATACCATATATTTCATTTTCAATTTACAAAATACACCTTTGCTTTCAACATTTTTTATGCGCCACTGATCAAGTAAATCCTCATGGATAGATCCATTGACTTAGGCAAGTCCCTTAACAAAAAGTAGTCTACTTTCATCCAGTTTGATAAAATATCCCTATCAGAAGAACGTATTTAAAGGGGTCAAACAGTTCAAATTAATTGCTCCAGAAGGCACTGAAATCGAATTTAGAAATACCGCTTTTGTTTAAACATCAAAACCCCTGCGACGGAAAGTCATGATGGACTTCCCGTTTCAGGGGTTTTGAAGAGGCTGGTCACTTTTACAGGGACAAATCGTAATCTGTCACTTGATAAACACAGTAGTTAAGCCAGTTTGAAAAGAGCAGATTGGCATGAGACCGCCATCTGTTTTTAGGACGAAGCACTGGGTTATTTTCAGGATAATAGTTAAATGGCATCTTTATATCCAGCCCTTTTTCCACATCTCTAGCATATTCTAAATGCAGGGTCAGTCCATCGTATTCAGAATGTCCTGTTACAAAGACCTGACTTAAGTCATCTCTTGCCACTATATAAACGCCAGCATCCTTTGACTCACATAGTATTTTAAGCCCTTCAACGCCCTCAATGTCTTTACGCCTTGTCTCTGTATGTCTGGAATGCGGGGCCAAAAAAGAGTCATCAAAACCCCTGAGTAGGGCCACTTTCTTTTCTAAAACCTCATGGTCATAAACGCCAAACATTTTCTCCTTAAGTGGATGTTTGTCAACATCATAAAAATGATAGAGACCGGCCTGAGCCCCCCAGCATATAAACAATGTGGATGTGACGTTTTCCCTGGAATAGTTCATGATTTCTTGAAGCTCTGTCCAGTAGGTCACCTCTTCAAATGCCATGTTCTCAACAGGCGCTCCTGTGATAATCATGCCGTCAAATCTTTGGTCTTTCACATCCTCAAAGGTCTTATAAAAAGTCTTTAAATGGTCTGCGTCCGTATTTTTGCTTTCATGGCTTGAAGGATGTATAAAAGTGACATCCACTTGGATCAAACTGTTGGAAATCAGTCTTAAAAGCTGGGTTTCTGTTACTATTTTTAAAGGCATTAGGTTGAGCACCAATATTCGCAATGGTCTAATATCCTGATGCTGGGCACGAACCTTGTCCATGAGAAAAAGGCCTTCTTCGGTAAGTGTCTTAAAAGCTGGAAAACTTTCCGGTACAACAACTGGCATACAAGTCCCTCCTATTTGTTTAAAAGAGCCTGGTCAAAATCGGCCTTAATATCTTCTATGTCCTCAATCCCGACAGAAACACGGATAAGATCAGGTCGAACGCCTGATGCCTCTTGCTCCTTTTCACTTAATTGCGAGTGTGTTGTGCTCGCAGGGTGGATCACAAGGGTTCTCGTGTCACCAATGTTTGGCACTAGGGTTGCAAGTTCAACATTGTTTATAAAGGCTTTTCCCGCTTCACGCCCCCCTTTTACACCAAAGGTCAGAACACCACTCGCACCCTTTGGAAGATATTTCTGAGCCCGTTCATAAGAGGGATGATCTTCAAGTCCTGGATAGGACACCCACTCCACTTCTTCATGTGCCTGGAGATATTTAGCGAGTTCAAGGGCATTGTCACTATGTCTTTGTACTCGTAAATGAAGTGTTTCCAGGCCTGTATGGAGGAGGAATGAATTGAAGGGACTAAGTGTCGCGCCAATGTCTCGTATGAGCTGGACTCTGGCTTTAATGATATAGGCCAGCGCCCCAAACGTTTCTGTATATTTTAATCCATGATAACTTGGGTCTGGCTCAACAAGGCCTGGATACTTATCCCCTGTCCATTCAAAGTGACCAGAGTCTATAATAGCGCCACCAATGCTATTTCCATGTCCACCAATATACTTGGTTGCAGAGTAAACAACGATGTCCACCCCATGTTCAAATGGTCTTAATAGATAAGGTGTTGCAAATGTGTTGTCAACAATAAAAGGTGCACCAGCAAACTTGGAAAGGGCGGAAAACTTATCGAAATCGAGGACATTCAGTCCCGGGTTTCCAATGGTTTCTGCGTAAACAACCTTGGTGTTGTCTTGCACTTTTTCCTTCAACGCTTCAAGAGGGGCTTCCGGGTCAACGAAAGTGACGTCAATCCCTAGTTTATTGAAGGTGTATGCAAAGAGGGTGTATGTTCCGCCGTAGAGGGTGCTTGCTGCAAGTATATGGTCACCTGCTTGACAAATATTTAAGATGGCAAGGGAAATGGCTGCTTGCCCAGATGCAGTTGACAAGGCGCCTACGCCCCCCTCAAGCAGGTTAAGTTTTTCTTCAAATGATGTGTTTGTCGGGTTATTCAAGCGAGTGTAAATATTTCCAAACTCTTTTAGACCAAAGAGATTGGCCGCCCGATCCGCGTCCCTTAAATCATAAGATGCTGTTTGGTGGATGGGAATGGTTCTTGATCCTGTTTCGTCTGCTGAGTAGCTTCCCTGTACTGCAATTGTTCCAAGTCCGTATTTTTTCACTGTCATTTTAATGCCTCTCCTTCTCGTCTCACTATTCATAATTTTCCAACTTTTCATCCTTTTCGTCTACCGTCGCCCTTCTTCAAACATGGAATTTCCATCAATCAGACAAGGCGCTGAACGAGGATATGACACAAATGATCAAGAAAGAGTCTGAAGAAAATAAAAAAACTTCTCCCAGTCGATGAGAGAAGCTTTATATTCGTCTTCTTTGCTCATCTTCCAGTCAATGACTGTCGGATTTAGCACCTTACACATATCATGAAACATATGCAGGTTGCTGAGACTTCATAGGGCCGCTCCCTCAGTCTCTCTCGATGAGATCATTATGTATTTAAAAAGTAGTATACTTTAGTCATGAGGTCATGTCAACAGTAAATCTGAGTATTTTCGTCGACTTTTTCTGAAATCACATAAAAAGTTCGCCATATGATCATTTTGTCAGGTTAAGCGATTTGCAAAAATCATTCAAGAACCCTCTTTGCAGCATATATATAAATATCTATAAATAGAAAAATATATATAGTATAAAGAGGATATCTATTTCTAATTTTGAACGCGCCTAAGCTTAAAACATATAGCGATCTTTAGATTTAAGATTTTAATTTTGTCCAGCACATGACGTTATAGATTAAATATCTCTCTTTTTTCCACATGCTTGTCAATCATAATCGAGGACTTGTGAATGCCGCGCATCAGAAGATGTCTTGAAACTTCACTAAGAAATGCATCGCTCCCGACAAGATAGTAAAGGCTGTCGGTCAAATGAACTGAGGCGTCAACCGCCCGAAAGAGTCCGGTACGGGAGTCTGTATAAATATTTTGAAAACCAGGTTGGTCAATGCCCTCCAGTTCATCTTTATAAACAAAAGAGCCTCTGTCAACATTGATGTTGGTCATATTCTTTATACCCCTAGAATCATCTAGGTACCGCATGATATAAGGTCGCATGGTGGATATGCCTACACCCATGGAAATCAAAACAATATTTTTATCTTCTCGTCTTAAGGGCATGTGGTTTTGGGTTTTAAAAATAAACATTTCTTTGCCAGGCACCATGTCATCCATGAACTTTTTATACTTGGACATGCTTCCAGGCACTCTGGTCGTCACACCTATATAACCTTCCTCTGGCAGGGTGTTTATCGACATATGACGAACAAGCCCCTTATCAATATGGCCATCCACCATAAAAATTTCATGGGCCAAATGCGTGTGGGCACCCTCTGACCATGATAGGTCCTTTGGTTTTTCAAAGTTATAGGATCTTGTGTTATGCCCCAGCTCTATGACTTCTTTAAGTTTAATTTTGTACATTGGACCAGCATTGGTCTCTACTGCATTTTTATATGTGTAATTAGAAGCACTCTTATTTGTATGTGTTTGTATCACCTGCATCACCTCATTAACGTATACTATACCGTTTTAGTCCTGTTTTAAATAATACACCACAGGATATGCAGAGTCAATGCAAATGATAATAATTATCATTTTGTAACTATATATAATCTCACTTATTTTTATCCACTGTGCTTCTACCTTAATGTGTTGGGATACCGAACCCCACTCCAGTAAATGTTACTAGCCACCTGAGCCATTTGAGGCAGTTCAACATCCTTTAGAGCCCATTTTTTAAACTCCATAAATCCTGTTCTATCAACAATATATCCAATATGTTCCTTAGGCAGACTTCTATCAATATATGCTTCAACATAATCATAAGTATTAAGTATAATTTTCATGATGCTGTCTTCATCTGCCCATATTATGAAGTCTTCTGCCAGTCTAGGGTTTTTCTTGCCCGTTCGACCCATGACCGTCAAGCGGTAGTACTTTTTTTCACTTCTAGTCCACGCACCAGTTGGACAATTGAGAACACATTCACCGCAACCTATACATTTCTTGTGATCGCGCTGGACTTTGTAATTTTCCATACTTAAGGCTTCTGTGGATAAACTCTTGCATTTCTTTACACAGCGATTGCACGATACGCATTTATGGGCCTCATATTCTGGCAAACACATGCCCACAATGCCAAAGTCATGCATTCTAGCCTTGATACAGTCATTGGGACATCCTGTCAGAGCAATTTTTACATGTAGATTATTTGGGAAAATGGCGTCCTCAATACGTTTTGCAAAGCCTGATGTTTCATACTGAGCCTTAGGACAGACCCGGTTGCCTATACAAGCGGCAACATTTCTTGTGCCTGCAGCTGGATAGCCCGTGTCAGGTTCCACCTGATTGATTTCGAGACCTTCAATAACAGGTTGGATAAGTTTATTGACTTCATCTACCTTTTCCATATCAATGCCAGGAATTTCAAAACCTTGACGTGTGGTTAAATGCAAATTGCCCTCTCCGTATTCCTCTGCAATTTTTTGAAGAATTTCAAAGTGTTTGGCATCAATTTTTCCACCTGGAACACGTACACGCAGGGCCGTTTTATAACGCTCTTTCGTAATACGATAGGCGTTTTTCTTTAATTTTTTCGTATTAATATCCATGAGCGCCTCCTAGTCAAATAACCGTTTTGCTTCTACGTAGTTAAAAACAGGTCCATCTAAACAAATGTAAGTATCATCCATCTTGCAACCACCACATTTGCCTAGACCACAGTGCATTTTTCTTTCATAAGACACCCATATTTTCTCTTCTGGAACACCTCTATTTAAAAATTCAGCCACTGTAAACTTCATCATAAGTGGTGGACCAACAACAACAACTTCTACATTGTCCATCCTGTCAATTTCTAGACCGGGTACATATTTGGTAACAAGTCCAACATGACCTTTGTAACCTTCTTCAGCACCATCAACAGTCAAGGTCACTCCCATATCAGAGGCCATCCAAGTTTGTAATTCGTTTTTGAACAGGATGTCTTTTGGAGACTTAAATCCGACCAGCAGATGAAATCTTTTAACCTGACTTATGTCCTTGTAAACTTGGTCTATTATGCCCTTAACTGGGGCAAGCCCACTACCACCTGCCGCAATAATAAGCTCTTTGTTCTTATAATTGTCCATTGAAAAGCCATTTCCATATGGACCTCTCAAGAAAAACTTTTGACCTGCTTTAAAATTATGAAGTTCGTCTGTAACACGACCCACACGACGAATGGTTAAATCTATATAGTTTTCTCCTATGCCCGAGACCGATATTGGACACTCTCCATACTTTGGTATAGATACCTCGAAAAACTGCCCCGGTGCAACGACGCCACTGTAGGCCATGCGGAATGTATATTCAATATCTGTATGCTGAATAATTTCTAGAATTTCCGATGGGAATGGCATATATGCGTTATCCATTAAAGCCCCTCCTTTACACTCTTGCATCCCTCTATCTGTGAAATCTTATTCACACAGCTTGAAAAAGATATGTACTGGGGACACGCATCATCGCAGCGGCCGCACCCTATGCACATGTGTTTTCCAAATCGTTTCTCGTAGTCATGAACCTTATGAAGAGTTTTAAACCGCATGCGGTCACCATGCTTTTTCCTGAACCCATGCCCTCCGGCCATGTCTGTGTATCCATCCACATGGCACGATGACCACACTCGGCGTCTTTCTCCAGTGTTTTCGTTATCCCTGTAGAAGATGTCTTGCATGGAGAAGCAGGTACATGTTGGACAGACAAAGTTGCATTTTCCACAGGCCACACATCGTGCATCATATTCTCTAAACATGTCATGGTCTGCTATCATTTGTGCATCTAGCTCACTTGCTAGCTCAACTTGTATATCATTATTTTTAACAAAATCCATTTCAAAAGATACGATCTGATCCTTATGGTCTGAAAAAAGAGATTTGATAGATTCAGCCTTTATGTCTAAACAGACACCGTCTTCAATCGGCTTAACACCGAGAGCATACTGGTCTGCTTTATTCGTTCCCATCGAAGCACAAAAACAATTTCTAAAAGACTTTTCACATCCGATGAGGGCAAATTCCACCCTGTCTCTAATTTGCTTGTAATATGGATCAACTGGCCCATTTCCAAGATAGATTTGATCCACTCTATCCATAGCATGGATGTCACAAGCCCGTAAAAAGACTAGGATTTTCTTTTCTTCAGCCTTTGGTATTTTATAATCCTCTTCAGTAAAATAGAAGAGAACTTGAGTGATTGGCTGGATGATTTCTCTTGCAGAAAATTGAGACTTTTCACCAAATTCTATTTGATCAAAGGTTGTCACCTCTTCGTAGCGAACTGCATCTGTATCAGACATGGTGCCCTTGAAAGGTTTTTTTACTGGTGCCATAACCTTATAAGTGTCTAGCATGGACTTAAAGGTTTTCTCCATATCTGCCTGACTAAGCTTTAATTTCACGTAAATTCTCCTTTCAAAAGGTCTTATTCTTTACCCATATAGTAATAGCTGCCACCCAATATAAAGGCTCCGCCAATAAAGTTGCCTATGGTCACAGGCACTAAGTTGGCCAGGAGACCAGCCACTGAAACGGTCTCAGGATGTGGCATAAATAAGCTGATTGAGAAAATGGTCATATTGGCTATGCTATGCTCAAAGCCTGATGTAATGAAGGCAAAAAGGCACCAGAAAATCATTATAAGTTTTCCGGATTCACTCTTCATTTTTACAGCACACAGGACAGCCAAGCATACAAGAACATTACATAATATGCCCTTTGCAAGCAGTGGCATGAAGGCTCCACTCATTTTTGCCGCACTGACCTTAAGTATGAAATCCCCTGTTGCTCCTGTTACGGATGCAGTTAAAACATAAATTGCCCCTACAAAAGCTGAGCCTGCAAAATTACCAATGTAGCTTAGTCCCCAAACTCTCAGGGCGTCCTTCCACGTTACTTGGCCATCGAGAGCTCCAGCTGTCATAATCAAGTTGTTGCCAGTAAAGAGTTCCGAGCCTGCCATAATGACCAGGCTTAGAGCCACACCAAAGGATGCTCCCATAACAATTTTCGTAAATGGTGAACCAGCACCTGAAAGCAGGGCCCCTATGGTCATAATGAGAATAATGCCCAGGCCCACATAAAACCCGGCCAGACCTGATGCTGTTAAATACTTGCCCTTGCTGTTTTTCGATAATTTGGCTTTTGATACTGCCGCCACCCCTAATTTTTCTAGTGTCTCTTTAAACATGTTGATCCTCCCTTGTCACAAGCCCTTTCTAAACTATATCCATTCTCTTACACATTGGATTTTGGTCTAAAAAGTTCAAACGCAATTTTTGGTGTGGCCCTTGTCAGCTTTCCATGGTCGATCAGTATTTTTCCTGATGAAATGCAAAAGCCTTGTGATTGACATAACAATCACAAACCAATGGAGACGCTTGGCCAAACACCTCTCACAAAGAGTATATAAAAGGGCATAAAAAAAATATGTGATAAATATCACACATTTATCACATATCTAGTCATTCCAAATTTAGAAGGCTTATTCACTTCTATAATATTCAAGTATTTCTTTCTCCTTGACCAGTATCTGCTTTTTATCCCATTTGACAATCCCCAAGTCGATGAGTTTATTGAGAGCTCTTGAAATGGTCTCCCTAGAACTCCCCATCAAATAACTGAGATTGGTCACAGACATTTTCAGATCAATCCGTATCCACTGTCCATTTGTGATGCCGTAATCTTTTGATAACTTCCATAACTTTGCCGCAAGTTTTTTATCCACTTTTATAGGCACTGTATTTTTCAATTGCCTGTATAGGCGCCTCTGTTTTTTACCCATGGAGCACATAACATTATAGGTCAAGTCAAAGTCTTCACGCATTATTTCCAAAAATAAAAGTTTTGGCATACGAAGCAAGTGCGCATTCTCAAAAGCTTCACACACAACAGAAACCGGCAAATTATCAAAGGCCACTTCATTAATTAGGGCCCCTTCATTGAGTATGAAGAATATTCTTTTTTGTCCAGATCCACTATAACGCAACATAGCTGTCTTACCTGAAATAAGTGCATAGACTGCATCCACTTGATCCTTTTCCCAAAAAAGAGTCTCTCCTTTTTTAAGTGTTACATCCACTGCGATTTTAGATATTTTAGAAATGGTTTCATCTGAAAGGCTTGAAAACGCCTGTACTTTGCGTATGATGCACGTATCAATCAATGTGATGTTCCCCTCATTTTATAGTCTTGTATACTTTATACGCTATAGTAAGGCGCCCTGTCAAGGTGATTGACTTAAACATGGGTCTATATGAATGAATCAATGCGTTTATCAAGGTCTTCTGGGAACCAGTGTCCCATTTTTTCAATCACCTGGTAATCCACACGGACATCAGCTTCCCTTAAGCGTTCATACAAGTTGTTATGGTACTCATGATCAAAATCTTGTGTACCGGATATTAATAAGACTTCCACGCCATTTTTCGCTAGACTTGTTAAAGCCTTAAGGGTGTAGTCTTCTTTTCCAGGACAAATCAAAATCAATTTGTCCACATCAATGATTTCATGAACAAGAAAATCGAGCGCCAGATACCCACCTTGAGAAAAACCTGCTAGAATATCTATTTTCATGTCCCCAAGTGTCTCAGTTAAGTAGTGTCTAACATCATGCTCCGCCTGTTTTCTATCATTCCAAACGTACTGGATGTCACCAATTTTTTGACTAGATTGCAAGTAATGAATCCGGCCACGTTTTTCAAATCCATCTGAATGAAAGTAGCGTCTAAACAGACTGAGATCTTCTCCCCATCCATGCAGGGCAAGCATATTTAAGCCATTTTCATACCCCACTTGCATTGAGGCCTGTGATACCCTTCCCCTATTCTCATGCCATTTTTTTGTATATAGTTCGTAGCCCTTTTCCTCTGGAAACATTTCCGTGGGATACCAGAATCCCTGTGAATCTGCAAGTTTCATCATGGTTAAAGCTGATTCGTGTTGGTCAAGCTCAATACAGGCCATAATGCCCTCAAAGAGCATCTCTGATAGATGTTTAGGATATTTGTCCATACCCTCTTTAAGCATCTCAAGAACCATTTCTGGATGACCTCCCAAACAGTAGTTTTGAAGCTTTCTATGAAACCCATTGTACTCTTGCATACATGAGCCCCCCCTTTCAATTTACGTATAATACAATCATCAAATTTACGTTATATTTTTTTTAACGTTACTTTATTCTACATGATTAATCCTTCTCTTTCAAGTTATGCCCTTTCCTGGCACGTAAGAAACCCCCTTCCTTCAAAACAAAAAACCGATTGACATGCATATAATAATACACATCAATCGGTTCTATCAGACCCTTTATTTTATAAGATATACAGAAGTGGTCTCTGACTTGAATATCTTATACTTGAATATTTAATAAATTTCATTTTACAGATCATACAAAGGGAATGCTTCACAAAGTTTTGCAACACGCGCTTTTAATGATTCAATTGTCTCTTTTTCTTCAAGGGTGTCGGCAATAATGCCAGCGATCTCAACCATTTGGTCTTGACCCATTTCCCTAGTTGTTACGGCAGCCGTTCCAATACGGATACCACTTGTTACAAATGGGCTCTCCGTTTCAAATGGCACAGTGTTTTTATTGACTGTGATCCCAACTTCACCAAGCATGGCTTCGGCTTTCTTTCCTGTTAGTCCCTTATTTCTAAGATCAATAAGGAATAAATGATTGTCCGTTCCACCTGAAACCAGTTTGAATCCACGCGCTGTCATAGCATCTGCCATTGCAGAGCAGTTGTCAACAAGCTTCTTTTGATATGTTTTAAACTGGTCAGTCAGTGCTTCTCTGAAAGAAACTGCCTTGGCTGCAATAACATGCATGAGTGGTCCACCCTGGATGCCAGGGAAGATGGCCTTGTCAATTTTCTTTGCATACTCTTTTTTACACAGAATGATACCGCCTCTTGGGCCACGCAGGGTTTTATGTGTTGTTGAAGTGACAACATCTGCATAAGCACAAGGGTTTTCGTGAAGATCTGCCGCAACGAGTCCTGCAATATGGGCCATATCCACCATCATGTAGGCGCCAACTTCATCACAAATTTCTCTGATTATTTTAAAATCAATTTTTCTAGGGTAAGCCGAAGCGCCTGAAACAATCATCTTTGGCTTGACTTCATGAGCCAATCTTCTCATTTCATCATAGTCTATTGTTTCTGTTTCCTTGCTCACGCCATATGGGACAAAATTATAATACACACCAGAAATATTGACCGGTGACCCATGTGTTAAGTGTCCGCCGTGGCTTAAATCCATACCCATAACAGTATCACCATGGTTTAGCAGCGCGAAGTAAACCGCTAAATTGGCATTTGATCCAGAGTGCGGCTGAACATTGGCATGCTCTGCTCCAAATAAGTCCTTTAAACGATCAATGGCTAGATTTTCAACCACATCAACATATTCACAGCCACCATAGTAACGTTTGGCAGGGTATCCTTCAGCATACTTATTGGTCATAACACTGCCCATGGCATCCATGACAGCTTCTGACACAGAGTTTTCTGAAGCAATTAGTTCAATCCCATTTTTCTGTCTTTGGGCTTCTTTCTCTATGGCCTCGAAAACTTCAGGATCGCATTTATTAAGCTCTTTACAAATCATTGCTTGTCCTCCCTTTTCATATATCTGGTGTCTAGCATTATACAATACCTATTTTGTAGGAATTCCTTTAACCAAATACCCACATCATAGGTTTTTACACACAGTCTTAAGTTTTTTAAAACCTGCGTATTCTATATAAGTGGGCCAACTAAAATAGTCGGCCCACTTATATTATATGAATAATTATTCACTCTTCTATTGTACTTGCACTTTGCTAAATCTGCAACTCTGTTCTATCAACTTTTGTAATTCTTGACAAATACTTTTGACTGTCTGAGAATTTATCCTCTTTGCCTTTAATGACAAAATAGGTCAGTGTCATGAGTGCAACACCAAGAGCAGAACCAACAAGTTCTTTATACTTAATCCACTCAGGGTTCATGATGCTGGCGCTTGTTAATGCACCAAAGATTAACGTTCCTCCCAATACCCCTACAAGAAGTGCAACAAGAGGTATCATGTACATTATGAAGGCTGCTCCAAGGACATTAGGAGATTCTAAATCAATTTCAACAAACTCTCCCACTTGGGCACCAACTTCATTGGCACACTCTATTCTAATCTGCTTGCTGTCATCTCCTAGTTGACATGCACCGCATTCACCGCAAGCTGTATGTCTTAGCAGTTGAACAACGGCACGTTCGCCTTTGACTTCAGTGACAACACCATTTCTATTCATCTTCTTTCGCCACCAATTCAATGCCCAGTTCAACCAACTGGTTTGGATCTGCCAATGAAGGCGCATCTGTCATAAGGCATTTTGCATCCTGTGTTTTAGGGAAGGCAATAACTTCGCGAATATTCTCTGCCCCAATAAGAAGCATAACAAAACGATCAAGTCCAAATGCCACCCCACCATGTGGTGGTGTGCCGTATTTGAAGGCTTCTAGTAGGAAGCCGAATTTTTCATTAGTTTCTTCTTCTGAAAGTCCAAGTGCCTTAAACATGGTCTTTTGAAGACCCGCGTCATGAATACGAATTGATCCACCACCAAGCTCAACACCATTTAAAACAATGTCATATGCCTTTGCACGGGCATTGCCAGGATCGCTTTCCACCTTGTCAATATCTTCGTCCATTGGTGATGTGAATGGGTGGTGCATAGCGTAGTAGCGACCTTCGTCTTCGTCGTACTCAAACAGTGGGAATTCAGTGACCCATAGGAGGTTGAACTGACTGTCATCAAGCATGTCGAATTGTTTTGCAAGTTCAACACGAAGAGCGCCAAGTGAATCGTAAACAACACTCGACTTGTCCGCTACGATGAAAATCATATCCCCTGTCTTAGCTTCCATTGTTTCGATAATGCCATTGATTTCATCTTCAGAAAGGAATTTAGCCACTGGTGACTCAATGCCTTCTTCTGTGAGCTTCATCCATGCTAGACCCTTTGCACCATATGTTTTAACGAACTTTTCAAGGTTCTTAATTTTCTTTTTAGAAACTTCTCCAGCACGGCCGTTGGCATTGATTGCCTTTACCATGCCACCACTGCTGATTGCTCCACTAAAAACTTGGAACTCAGACTTTGCAAGAACTTCGTTTAGGGATTTTAGTTCAAAACCAAAACGCGTATCTGGTTTATCAGACCCAAAACGCTCCATAGCCTCTTTGTATGGCATACGTGGCAGTGGCAGTTGAACATCATAATCTAATGCGTCCTTGAAAACACGCTGAATCAATCTTTCATTCATTGCAAGAACATCTTCTTCTTCAACAAATGACATTTCAATATCCACCTGTGTAAACTCTGGCTGACGGTCTGCACGTAAGTCTTCATCTCTAAAACATTTGACAATTTGGAAATACTTATCAAAGCCTGAGACCATAAAAAGTTGCTTAAATAGCTGAGGAGACTGTGGCAGTGCAAAGAACTTTCCTTGTTGAACACGTGATGGCACAAGGTAGTCGCGTGCGCCTTCTGGTGTTGGCTTTGTCAGGATTGGCGTTTCTAAATCAATAAAGCCCTCTTCATCAAGAAAGTCACGGATGATTTTAGATACCTTGTAACGGAAACGAAGTCTTTTTTGCATTTTAGGTTTTCTAAGATCTAGGTATCGGTATTTCAGACGGAGTTGCTCTCCAGCCTTGTCATCATCATTTATATGGATTGGTGGCACTTCTGATTCAGAAATGACCTTAAGCTCTTTGGCGAAAACCTCAACATATCCTGTTGGAATATTTTCATTGATGCTTTCACGACGGCGCACTTCGCCTGTAACAGCAAGAACAAATTCCCCACGTGTTTTTTCAGCCTTTTCAAATGCTTGTCTAGATAGATCCGGATCAAACATAACCTGCGCAACACCTTCGCGATCACGTAAATCAACAAAGACAAGTGCCCCCAGATTTCTTTTTTTCTGAACCCATCCCATCAGTGTTACAATTTGGCCAATATGTTCTTCTCTAAGTTGGCCACAATAATGGGTTCTTTTCGTTCCCTGTAGTAGTTCTGCCATTTTTTACACTCTCCTCAATATCATGCAATAATTCATTCATATATGTTGCGCAGTCACAGCTTATATAAAAGAGTCTATAAGCCACGATAATTTTAAATTCAATTTAAGACTTTCACTAACTATTCCGTAATAATCTTGACAATGCTATCTAGGTCACCAAGTTGAATGTCAGTTTGCTCTCCAGTTGCCATATGCTTGATGCGTGCATTTCCACTCTCAATTTCATTCGATCCAAGAACCAGTGTATACTTGGCATTGATCTTATCTGCAAACTTCATTTGAGCTTTCATCTTTCTTCCCATATGGTCTGTATCAGCACTGATCCCCTTGCGTCTTAACTTTTGTGTTAAACCAACTGCAGGAGCTATAGTGTCCTCACCCATTGAAACAATAAATAGGTCAGCTGTATTCGGGTCTGGGAAAGTCACGCCGTTGGCTTCAAGGGTCATTATGAGTCTTTCTATACCCATACCAAAACCAACACCAGGTGTTTCTGGTCCACCAATTTCAGCCACCAGTTTGTTGTAGCGCCCGCCACCACACACTGTGCTTTGAGCGCCAATTTCTCCTGAAATAAACTCAAAGGCTGTTTTTGTGTAGTAATCCAGACCACGCACAATTTTGGGGTCAATAACAAAGTCTATATCCATGGCTTGTAGGTATGTCTTTAACTTACCGAAGTGGTCTTCACAGTCATCGCAAAGGTGGTCTAACATAACCGGCGCCTCTACCAGTTCAGCCTGACAAGATTTATTCTTACAGTCAAGAATACGTAAAGGATTCTTTTCATATCTTTCGTTGCATGTCTCACATAAATTATCCAGTTTGCTTGCTAGAAAATCTTTAAGCACCTCGTGATACTTAGGGCGACATTCTGGACATCCAACACTGTTGATGTTGAGAACAACATTTTCAAGACCAAGTTCCCTCATAAAAGTATCAGCCACAGCAATTGTCTCAGCGTCTGCCGAAGCGCCATAAGCGCTAAATATTTCCACGCCAAACTGGTGGAATTGTCTTAAACGACCAGCTTGCGGGCGTTCGTGTCTTGAGCACGCTGTTATGTAGTAAAGTTTTGTTGGCTGTGATTCGGCATACATTTTACTTTCAACAAAAGCTCTAGCAACAGGTGCTGTCCCCTCAGGCTTTAGGGTCATGCCATTTTTGTCATTCATGAAATCACGCATAACATCCAGCGGCGGTGCATCCATAAGTTCACGCTTGGCAATGTAGTTCGTGTATTCTCTAGAATTGAAAACCGTGTACATTTCCTTGCTTACAACATCAGTTGTTTCACCAACGCCTCGCTTGAAAAGATTTGTATACTCGAACAACGGCGTGCGAATTTCCTCGTAACCAAATCTTCTACATACGTCACGGAAAGTGCTCTCCACGTAATGCCACTTATACACCTCCGATGGAAGAATGTCTTGTGTCCCTCTTGGTTTTTTCATCTTCATACGCCTCCTTCTTGTTTATTTTGTGTAATGAAATTATCCGACACCAAACAGGAGAAAACTTGCTTTTATATATCAGGATTACGCTCTAATTCTGTCTATAAAAAAACCGCCCCTATGTTATTTTGATACAACAAAACATCACATTAGGGACGGGCTTATTTCTTTCCCGCGGTGCCACCCTAGTTGGTCAAATATGACCCACTTTAACACACAGACTGCAACTCTATATGGGCTGTCTTTCGCACTGATTTTAATCATGGGCTCCCACCATCCCCAATTCGCTTAGATCCAGCGACATCAACCGTCCCTAGACTTGATACAATCAACACTACTTATTCCCCTGCATCTGTATTCAATTGTTCTTATTATAAATCAAGGTTTGTGACCCTGTCAACTGCCTGGGGCTTATAGATCCTTATAAGGTCAACTATGCTTTTGTTGACTTTTCTCCCAGCAAATAAGGACGCTTTTTCTCAATCATTTCATCCACTCTTTCAATATAATCTTCAACACCCTTGGTATTGGCCACACGTTCGAATCTATTTTCATTTAAGTAGACCATTTTTGAAGCCGCGCCCGCCCCTAGTGCCACAATTTGATGTCTTTCTTCCATGATTCTAATATTGTAAACAGATTCATGCCCTTCCTTACAAAAGCCCACATTTTCTAAGTTGGCTAGAATCTTTTTCTGTCTATACATATAATAAGGATGCATTTCCATGCCATAAAGACTCGCCATAGCAATTTCCATCATCTTTTCAGCATCTCCAGCGCTGGAAAGCTCGTACTCTGATCCACTTTTTTGCTGCAGGGTTTGATTGAGTCGTGAAGATCTTTTTATGGCTAGGGTATGAAGAGTTACATTTTCTGGACGCATTGCCCCAACATGGGCCATGGTCTCTTCAACAGATCGAGCTGTTTCCCCTGGCAGTCCAATAATCAAGTCCATGTTAATGCTTTTAAAGCCAATGTTCTTGGCCATTTCATAAACAGAACGAACGTCTTCCTTGTTGTGTTCTCGCCCAATTATTGTGAGGGTGTCATCATTCATAGTTTGAGGGTTGATGCAGATTCTATCCACACCGTATTTCTTCATAATCTTTAACTTGTCTTCTGTAATAGAATCTGGTCGTCCCGCTTCCACTGTATACTCCACAAGTTTATCTGTACCCACCTGGGTTTCTATTTCATGAAGGAGTCTTTCCAACTGGCTTTCGGACAATGAGGTTGGTGTGCCCCCTCCAATATAAATACAATCGACCCTCTGTAAAGACTTGTCAATCATCTCAGACACTTCTTTAATTTCTTTTATCAGAGCATCCAGATACGGATCCATCAGCTTTCCCTTTTGACCCATGGCGTTGGATGGGAAAGAACAATACAGACAGCGTGTTGGACAAAATGGGATGCAAATGTATAAACTGATTGGGTCAGTTGATGCGCTCTCCGGATAAGGCCGTTCTACGTCGGCTATTTGAAGAGCCAATTCAATTTTTTCATTAGAAACCCTATAGTCATCGCGGAGTTTAAGCCCCACCACTTCCGGTGTCATGCCGGTATCTAGCATTTCGTGGACAAGTTTAACCGGTCGCATTCCAACAAGAATCCCCCAAGGGCTTGTTGACTTAACTTTTGAACTCACATAGTCATAGACCGTACGTTTTATCTCTTGTTTGAGTTTACGGAAAGCTTCATGTTCATCACTTCCCACCAAAATTTCTCCAGATTTTGTTTCCCAAGGCATTTCCTCAGACGGATCGGCATCAAAGGCTGCTCCCACCATGTAAACCACGGTGTCTCCATGCAATTGAGATGTCACTGATAAAACATCAATCTTTTCTTCCTTTATCTCGATTTCTTCATTTTCATTTTCAGATATAAACACAAGATCTTCCCTCTTATAAAATGTGTTCAGAAGATGCTCTAGATCATACCTTAAATCATATCCTTGCAGTGTTACGTATAGCATTTTTCACCTCGTATTTCCAGCATGCGATTTTATATTATAAATTCAATTTAAGTCCAAATACTTTATCATTGATCCTTGTACAGTTTTCGGCCTTTTCACTTTTCTAATTATATTTTCAAAACGCCTAAAGGACAATCTAATCTGATAGATTTTCCGAAATACAGTCTACCATACATACCGGTCTTTTGGTAGCGCAAAGCAAAAGCCTTATTCATAACAATGTATGAATAAGGCTTTTCAGGTGTCTTTTCTACTTTAATATACGTGTAAGCATGATCATTCATGCCTATTTATTACTGAACTGGTACAAGAAGCTCTTGGCCTGGCATGATCAAGTTAGGGTTCTTCAGACCATTTGCCGTCGCAAGGTCTTCCCATTTCACACCATAGTTTTGAGCAATTTTCCATAACATGTCCCCAGCGCGTACCGTGTAGGTATTCATTGAAATTAGACCGTTTTTGATAAGCTCGCCTAGATTGAGAGCCTTCACGTTTTTCGTACGTCCGTCTTCACTCGTTGGAATGGTGATCTCGCCTTTTCGAACAAGATCAAAAACTTTTTCTTGCATATCTTTATTAAATGTCACACCTGTGATTTTCCAGTTCTCGTCCACAGTTGGTTCTAGGGTGCCATTTTTTTGTTCCACAGTGTACTTGATGATCAGGTCACGAATACGCCCCTTATCTTGCATGATCTCGTAAGAATCATAGTACTTGTCGTCCATTGTCACAAGTTCAAGCCCCATCAAAGTACCAAATCTGTAGTTATTTACAGCCAACTTGTAAACCTTGTCCATTTCAAGCGGTTTACCGTCAATCATAACATTTTGAACACGATTGCCACTGTCTTTTGTAATATCAATTTCATAAGTTAATCCAGAGAACATATCATAGTTATAGCCTCGCACTTCAGGATTAAATGAAACAGTCAGATCGCCATCTTCATATGTGTTATAATAACCAGCCGACCACTCCATATACGCCTTCAGGTTTTGACCTGTAATATTCACACCCACAAGGGTATTTGGATACTTATAAATGAAGGCAACATCTTTTTTCTTAAAATCGCCTTCTTTTAGGTTGGATCCGAAATTAAACAGAGCCGCTGATGAAACATCTGCCTCAGTATAGAACATTTGAACCTCATTGATTAGATCAATAACAGCAGTGTCTTCCAGTTGCGCTGTTGGCATTGTTTCAATTTCATCTTTACCTGTAATATAATCAGGGCGAGCAATGAAATCATCTGTGATTGTGCCTACAATCGTATTGGCATCAGCAACAGATTCTTCATGTACAAATGAGAAAGTGTCCATAATCTCTTGGTCTGGTTCCACTGACTTCGTCTCGATGTTTTCAACATTTACGGATGCCACTTCATAGGCATCTCCAGACTTTACCACTTCAATATCCGCAGTTGCAAGTGCCCAACCGTAGTTACCAGGTTCTATGATTTTGACGCCATTGATTTCATTCGTATACTTTGAATGGGCGTGACCCGCAAAGATCACATCAAATTCTGGATAAGCTTCAGCAATTTCCTCAACACCTTCAAAACCATGGTCTCCATCTGGACCGAGGTGGTAAGCGCCCACTAGAACATCATACTTGCCTTCTAGTTCAGCAACCACTTTTCCTGTTTCTTCAAGCGTGCCTGTAAACTCAAGCCCTGCAAAGTGGCTTGGTGCAGAAGCTTCCCATAGTGGAATGTTTGGAGGCAGCATGCCGACTACAGCCACACGAACACCATCGAATTCAAAGATTTTGTAAGCGTCCAGCCATCTTTCGTCAGTGCCTTCTTTATATGTATTTGCTGATAACACAGCGCTTTCAAAGGCTTCTATGTTACGTTCCAGAAATGATTTCTCGAAGTTGAACTCATGGTTGCCTATGGTCCAAACATCATAATCCATTTCATTCATGGCTTGAACCATTGGATGAACAGGAAGATCATTAAAGAGTTCTGCACTGTTATCCTGTACAGTATCGCCACAGTCCATTAGGATATTGTTCGGATTCGCATCACGTTCTGCTCGAATAAGTGTTTGAATCTTTGCAATACCTGCATCAGAATCCTCAGAATCCGTTGCGTAATCATGCGGATAAATACGTCCATGTAAATCTGAAGTCTGCATAACAGTAATTTTTACCGTTTCTTCAGATGCAAAACCAAATCCAAGCATCGAAGCAATCAGCAAAGTGACTACAGTCATCAAACAGACTTTTTTTGTAGATCCTTTCATATTTTCCTCCCCATAGTACTAAAGTTTGATAATAAGCCACTCACAAAAGCAAAGTTCACTTTTACATTGCTTTTCCAAATAGCCATAACCAGTAGAACAAGACCCTATTTTGATATTATCCTAAATATTGTTACAAAACAATAAATTTCGCAGTAAAATTGTATGAATATTGTTAATTTTGGCGCTTGGGAAATTATGGTTCTACATTCTCGCTATTACATAGATATTTTTTTGATTCTTATGCAAAGACTTCTATTAAAAAAACTGCATCAGTCCCGACCTATCTATATCAACAAATTAAATAGCCTATGAGGATTAAATCCCATAGGCTATTTTCATCATAAGCGCCTTATACTAGGCCTTATACTAGGCCTTATCCATAACAAGTATTTAGATTCCATTAAAATGGCTAATACGGGTAGTTTAAAATATGATCTAGATGGATCACATCCCCACTATACACTGGCACATTTTCATAAAGGGTGGTTGAATACCCTCCATAAATAAACTCAACAAGATAGTTGCCTTCATAGGCATTCAAACTATACTCACCATTTGAATCAGTATATGTTGTTCCTGCAAGGTATCCATTATAATAAATATTCACTTCAACACCAGAAACAAGTGTCCCTTCGTCTATTTCCACAACTGTGCCCATCAAAGTGCCCTCTACCACATTTCCAAGAGGAATGCCCTTAACGGTTGCAAACCCACGGCCACCCGACCCTGAATTGTGGGACCAAGTGGATGGATTGGAATCCACTACTGTGTAGGTGCCTGCTGGAATTTCCTGATAGGTGTACACATGCCAATCTGCATTTTGCACCCCGCCTTGCCCTGCTGTGCCTTCTGATTGCCATGGTCCATACATGGTGCCGTTAGAAGATTTCAATCCTATCGTACCCGCAGGTGTGTTGTTGTTATAGTAATGATAAGTATGCAAGTAAGTGATTATATATGGTGTATCGATTGTAAATGTCGTTGGTGCTGTTGGGGTATTGCTTACACCTGAAATATTTGTCACTTCCAGTATAATTTGCTCCCCGCCTGTGACAGCATCGTCTACCATGGTCACATCACCAGGGTCGTAATCATTACCACTATCACTTGTAGTGACAGCCCCGCCTCCAACAGAAATCACATCACTCATAGCAAGTGGCATATCCTGGCTGGCATCTTCAGTAAAGAGCCCAAGAATATATGATCCCGCTTCACTTGGCATGGTAAACGAATCAGATTGTCCTGTGATATTTCTTAAATAGTGATAAGAAATATCAGCCTCATCCCAATTGGTATTCCACCATGATGCATTGGGCTCGTATGGAAATAGACCTATCCAAGCTGAATTTCCAGAAGGCGGATTAGAATAGGAGAACGTTACGGATTCCCCCAGTCCTACAGATACCGACGATACGGAAATGGATGCTTGTGTAAAGCCTACATTAATCACCTGACTGCTTGCATGCGGCATATCAGCGCCACTGTCTTCAACGAAGAGCCCAATAATGTATTGTCCTTCCTCATAAGGCAGTGTAAATGTATCCGACATACCATCTATATTTCTTAAATAATGATAAGAAATATCAGCCTCGTCCCAATTGGTATTCCACCATGATGCATCGGGTTCATATGGAAAGAGACCTATCCAAGCTGAATCAGATCTTGGAGGATTTGTATAGGTAAATGTAAGGGTCTCACCCGGCTCTAGTGAACTTGAAGATAAACTGACACTAGACTCGGCAAACCGGACCTGAATAACAGCGCTTTTGGCAACTGGAATGTCATTAGAGTCATCTGCCGTAAAGACACCAATTATATAATCGCCTTCTTTATATGGAAGATTAAATGTTCCAGATCCATTTAAATTCCGAAAATAATGATATGAAATGTCTGCCGCATCCCAGTTCGTTCCCCACCACGAAGCATTGGGCTCATATGGGAAAATACCCACCCATGCGCTGTTTCCTGTTGGCGCGCCACTCACACTAAAAGTAACCTCTTGTCCTGGCTCTGGTCTTGTGTCCCCCACTGAAACACTAGGCGCTGCGTAAACAGGCGTTGCTAAACTAATCAATAAAAGCATCACAATAAAAACTGCCAAACTTCTTTGTCTGGTCATTGCACCCACTTCCTTTCAACATCAATCCCACTCAAAAACCACGCCATAAACCACTCCATCTAACACCTGTCAATCATATAAATATATACCCCTTATGGAATTTTAGACGCAAAAAGGATCTTACATCACCTGTAAGATCCTCCTAAGTTTTATTGAAACTATAATGGTTCAGCTGTATTTATTAAAGTTTTCTAAGCACGAATAACCATATTGCTTTTTTTCTCAAAGCCAATGCTCGATTCCGGACCATGACCCGGATAGACAATCGTATCGTCTGAGAGCTTATAAAGCTTCTTCTTAATGGACTGCATCAAAGCATTCTGGTCACCACCAGCTAAGTCTGTACGCCCCACAGAACGCAAGAAGAGGGTGTCTCCTGTAAATAGGTCCTCATGTACCTTTAGACATATGCTGCCCTTTGTATGGCCAGGCGTATGGATGACTTTTAAACGTATATTTCCAAATTGAACCTTGTCTCCGTCTTTTAGCAATCTATCAGCTTGTATGGCAATGCCACCGCCCATAGAACCAGACAAATTCAGTCTTGGATCTTCAAGCATTTCTTTATCATCTTCATGAATGGCCACTTCGGCGCCTGTTGCCTTAGCCAGATCTGCCAGTCCACCAATATGATCCATATGACCATGTGTCAACACAATAACATCAAGTGTCAAATCATGCGTTTTAAGCGCCTCCAATATTTTTTCATGATCACCACCTGGGTCTATCACACAAGCTTTTTTTGTTTCCGGGCAACCAAGAATATAGCAATTTGCCGCATAAATACCTAGCGGCAGTCTTAATTTTATCATCACTCGACCTCCTAAGAACTTAAAACATCTTTTTTATTAAAAGATGCTCATTATAAAGACTGATCTCATACCTTCAACAGATCTTTATATGTCAAATTTATATACGACTAAAATACGCGTTTGCTGTCCACCAGTAATGTTACAGGGCCATCATTCATAATGTCAACCATCATGTGTGCTTGGAACTGTCCGGTTTCAACCTTGATGCCTTTTTCCGATGCTAGGGCAACAAAGTCTTCATATAGCCCATTGGCTTGGTCAGGTCGAGCCGCATTTGAAAAGCTTGGTCTTCTACCCTTACGACAGTCTCCCATGAGGGTAAACTGCGACACAGCCAAAAGATCGCCTTCAATATCTAGAAGGGATTCATTCATCTTGCCCTCTTCGTCTTCAAATATGCGCAAATTGCATATTTTATCAACCAGCCATTTGACGTCATCAATGCCATCATCATGTTCTACACCCAGTAGGACCATAAGCCCCTTGCCTATTTCTCCAACCGTGTTTTCATCCACAGTTACGCTCGATCTAGTCACTCTTTGTACAACCGCTCGCATTTTATGCCCCCTTACTCAATGACAACCGTCCACTCGAAAGCAAACGGTTGTTTAAGATTTGATTTAATTTACGATATAATACGCTTTACATCAATAACACCAGACATGTTCTTAATTTTTGAAATAAGTTTGTTCAGTTCATCCTGGTTAGAAACTTCCACGGTCAGATTAATAACCGCTATTTCATTCTTTGTCAATTTTGCATTGACACCAGTCACCATCATAGCTGTATCCGTGATAAGCTGAGTCACTTCGGAAAGAAGACCCTTTCTATCTGGAGCGATAATCTGAACTTCTGTTGCATATGTCGTAGGTTTCTCCTGATCCCACTGCACTTCAATAAAACGATTTTTTGAGTCATCGGTTTTTTCGAAGTTGGTACAGTCAGATCTGTGGATCGTCACCCCACGCCCCCTCGTCACGTAGCCAATAATATCATCGCCAGGCACGGGGTTACAACAACGACCAAATCGAATAGGGACATTATCAATACCTTTAACGATAACGCCTTGGGTGCTTTTCTGACGTCTTGCCCGTTCTTCATGATCCTTAGGCTTTGAAACAATCTCTGTGATTTCCTGGTCTTTGTCTTCGTTATTTTTTTGCTTTTCAACATTCTTATATTGTTCTCTAAGCTTTGGTATAACCTGACTTAATAAAATACCACCGTAACCAAGTGCCGCGTACAAATCATCTAAATCCTTCATAGACAAACGCTTTAACATTGGCTCGACCCATTCGGTACGCATTAAGTCTTTCCAAGCATATCCATTACGCCTGATTTCTTTTTCAAGCATATCTCGGCCATTGGTAATATTTTCTTCCCTGCGCTCTTTCTTAAACCAATGCTTGATTTTATTCTTGGCTTGTGTGAACTTGGCAAACTTTAACCAGTCTCTTGATGGTCCATTTGAAGACTTTGAAGTCAAGATCTCAACAATCTGGCCCGTTTTCAACTGAAAATTAAGGGGTACAATTCGGTTGTTGACCTTGGCTCCAACACATTTGTTGCCAACTTCAGAGTGAATTTTATAAGCAAAATCAACAGGTGTCGATCCCACAGGCAATTCAAAAACTTGACCTTTTGGAGTAAAGACATAGACCTGGTTGTTAAACAAATCAATCTTAAGCGACTGAATAAATTCCTCTGGCGTTTCTAAGTCTCTTTGCCATTCCATCATCTGTCGAAGCCAGTTGAGTTTTTCATCCATTTGACCAGCTGCAGCCGCTTGGAAGGAAGATTTCCCCTCTTTATATTTCCAGTGCGCCGCAATACCATACTCAGCAACACGGTGCATTTCTAAGGTTCTAATCTGAATTTCAAAGGGTTCCCCACCATCGCCTATGACAGTGGTATGAAGGGACTGGTACATATTTTGCTTTGGCATGGCAATATAATCTTTGAAACGTCCCGGAATCGGTTTCCACTTTGTATGAACAACACCTAAAGCACCGTAACATTCTTTTATGTTTTCCACAAGAACACGAATGGCAGTCAAATCATAAATTTCATCAAATTCTTTCTGCTGATGCTTCATTTTCTTGTATATGCTATAGAAGTTTTTCGGACGCCCATAGATTTCACATTCAATGCCGACTTCATCTAAGCTGTCATGAAGTTCACTTATTACTGTATTAATAATTTCTTCACGTTCAGCTCGTTTTTTATCAACTTTACTAACCAGTTCATAATATCCTTGAGGATCCAGATATAATAAGGCCAAATCTTCAAGTTCCCACTTCATTTTGGAAATACCCAAACGATGAGCTATCGGAGCGTATATCTCCAGTGATTCCTCTGCCTTCTCCCGCTTCTTATGGTCTGCCATGTACTTAAGCGTTCTCATATTATGAACACGGTCGGCAAGTTTAATAAGTATTACCCTAATGTCCTGCGCCATTGCTAGGAACATTTTTCTCAAGTTTTCCACTTGAGCTTCTTGCTTCGATTCGTAGTGGATCTTGCTCAGCTTTGTAACGCCGTCTACCAGTAGAGACACCTCAGGACCAAATTCCCTTTCAATATCTTCTAAAGTGTATTCCGTATCTTCGACAACGTCATGAAGGAGTCCAGAAATAATCGTTGTTGAATCCATCTCCAATTCTGCAAGTATAATAGACACTTCCATTGGATGAATAAAATACGGTTCTCCAGACTTTCTATATTGACCTCTGTGCGCATTTTCAGCATAGTGAAATGCCTTAATAATGGGCGCAAGATCTATATTGGGCAAGTGCTGCTCCAGTCGAAGCATATATGATTCGAGATTCATATCATCACCTGTTTCATCATGTCAGACTTTTTTCCAGATAGACCCAGCATGGGTTAACAGGTCGAACGCCTTATTTCTTGTAACTATTTCGAAACCTGTTTTTCTGAATTATTCTTATTATATACCAAATTGATATTCCTCTCAATGAAAGATGCAAAGACAAACGTTTTCATAATATTCTGTTTTCTTGTATTCAAAAAAACTATCAGGCTTTTAACCTGATAGTTTCGGTGTCATCTTATTATTCATCATAGTGAATTAAGCTGAAAATGCTCGTTTCACCAAGTGCTTTGCGACCATTCAAGAAATCAAGTTCCATAAGGAAAACAGCCCCCACAACTTGACCACCCATTTGTTCGATCAACTCTTTCACAGCACCAACCGTACCGCCTGTTGCAAGGAGGTCATCTGCAATAAGAACCTTAGAACCTTTTTGAATGGCATCTGCATGAATTTCCAAAGTGTCTGAGCCATACTCTAGCTCATAAGAATACTTAACAGTTTCATAAGGAAGCTTGCCTGGTTTTCTTACAGGCACGAAAGACTTCTTCATGGCAGTCGCCATTGGCGCCCCTACAAGAAATCCTCTTGCTTCAGGTCCAACAATAATGTCAAAATCAACATCTTTAACGAAGTCAACCATTTGATCCACTGCATATGCATATGCTTCTCCATCCTGAAGCAGTGTTGTTACATCTTTAAAACTAATTCCTTCGATTGGGAAATTTTCCACAACGCGAATTTTGGACTTTAAATCCATTTTGTAAACCTCCCCGTTCACCATACGTTCAAATGAGAGGCTATCTTGTCCCATTCAAGCCTCCGACCTTGTTATTTTACCAAATATCTTTAATGAATAAAAGAAACATTTTCATTTGTTTTTCATTTTATATCCGTACTTAGAGTCAATACTCAATTTGCATGACTTCCCTGTAAGACATTCGGCGATAATCTTGAAGTCTTTTAAAAAGGGGGGCTTCAAAAATATCAATTTTTTCTTTAGGCTTTGGACGCATTTTAGCTTCAAAGCTATGTCCGGACATAGAAAAATCTATGAGATTCAGGTCTTTTAATATCAGCCCAGACATGACCATTATGCCAGTTTTTATCCCCATTTTTCTAGACGTTTCACTTATAGACCCCGATAGAGCCCCGTCTTTCATGAGCATCTTATAAAAGGCAACAAGATCTTCTCGTTCAGGTATAATTTCAGCTTTGACACGTTCCGTATTGTCAATCAAATCATGGGCTCTAAAGCAGTATACTTGATCATAAGCCTTCATAACGCGCTCCAGTTCAAGAGGATGGACAAGGACATCAAAATCTGAAGGCACTTTGATTTCATTAAAATGAATCTTGTATTTATAGTCCACCCTGTCATGGTACAAACGTATGAAATCATACATATCCGCCGAGGATTCTATTACAACCAAGGTTTTTCTAGAGGCCTCCAGGTCTTTAAAGCCTTCCAGCTTGACCTTGCTTTGCTCTAAACCTTGTTTTGCAATATATTCAAAATAAATGGCTGCTGATACGTCATACTGGCTTCGCAGAGCCTTATACGATGGAGCGTAAGCTGTATACTTGCGAATGTCTTTTATCATAAGCTGAATGGTTTCAACACCTCTGAAGCTGTTTCTATCCAGGCCAGCCACCATATTCACCTTATCTTTAGATTGCACATAGCCGTATTTATCGTCACAGCCAAAACACAGGCTGTCAAACACACGATTTTGATCATGCACAATCATTTTTAAATGATTTTTATCCTTGCCAATCATCATAACCTTGTCAACTTGAAGGTCTTCAATAACAAACTGAGGTTTGGGATTGGATAGTCCAAAAGGCTGGAGCAAGTCCAATTCATCTAGTAATTTATAGGAAATGTCACGCCCAAGTATATGTCCATCCACCTTAAGCACAGGGATGAGATCACGCTCTGTTAAAAGCTTCTGAGCATAATCATTCACACGTTTAGTAAAGGCGGTCACATTTTCTTCGGGCATGGACACGCCTGCTGCTTGTTCATGTCCTCCAAATTTGCTAAATAGGTCTTTACATGCACTCATAGCATCGAAAATACTAAACTTGCCCACACTTCGGGCTGATCCCTTTGCAAGGCCATCCTCAATGTTGAGAATAATGGTTGGTCTATAGTACTTCTCAGCGATACGTGAAGCCACAATGCCTATAATACCAGTATGCCAGTTATGTCCCTTAACAACGATAACCAGTTCCTTGTCTATATCCACATTTTTTTCAATATAGACTATGGCTTCTTCCAGTATATCCTTTTCGATGGCTTGTCTTTTTTCATTAAGCGCGTTAAGCTCCTGGGCAAGTTCGTAAGCCCTGGTCTGATCACCTGTTGTTAAGAGTTCCACGCCCAGGTGTGGACTTCCAATTCGACCAGCTGCGTTAATTCTTGGTGCCAAGGTAAAACCTATGTGTCCTGTATTTAAATCCTTGCCTTCAACCCCGGCAACTTCTATGAGGGCCTTTAGTCCAAGATTTGACGTTTCATTTAATTTTTCTAGACCAAACTTCGTTATGATTCTATTTTCATCTGCAATGGGTGCCACATCTGCCACCGTTCCAAGCGCAGCAATATCAATAATTTCATCAATAAATCCGTAAAATTCTTCTCCCATCAGCCCTTGAACGAGTTTAAAGGCAATGCCCACCCCAGCCAGCATATCAAATGGATACTGGCAAATTTCCTGCTTAGGGTTGATGACTGCATAGCAGTCGGGAATTTCCGACTGACACTCATGGTGGTCCGTGATGATGACATCCAAGCCAATGGTTTTAGCCACCTGAGCTTCATGAACTGAAGTGATGCCACAGTCTACTGTAATCAAGAGATCTGTTCCATCTTCTGCAATTTTTAAGATGGCATCTTCGTTGACACCATATCCCTCTTCCAGTCTATTGGGAATATAAAACTGTACCGGATACTCGATATGCTGAAAGTACTTCATGAGAATAGATATTGACGTGATGCCATCGACATCATAGTCGCCATAAATAACAATTTTTTCATGAAGATCCATAGCCTTTTTTATTCGTTTCACGGATTTTTCCATACCCTCAAGCAAAAAGGGATCATATAGATCCCTCACTGTTGAATATAGAAATTTTTTAGCATCCACTGGGTCGCTTATACCTCTAGATGCAAGAATTTGTGCAATCAAAGGGCTTATGCCTAAGTTTTCTGCTAAGTCAGATGCGTCGTTTGATGCTGTTCGACTGCTCCAAATCTTTTCAAATATATTCAATTAAATCACCTTTTGTCTTACTCTTATTTTCCATGTATTCATGTGCCATATTAAACACAAGAAATATTATGCCTTGTTTGTTTTTGACTCGTTCTCAGCTTTATTTCCAGACTGGGAAGAGGCGTCCTCTTTACTAGCTTGCGTATTTTGAGATGAACCCGATGGGCCATCCGCCTGAGACAATTTTGTGATAATAGTTGCTTTTTCCTTGATGTCTTTTTCAAGTTGCGCCACTTTCTTTTCCAACTCTTTAATTTTTCGGGCACTCTTGAACTTTCCAACAACATCTATTAGATAAATTATCACAGCGCCAATGGCAACTGATACGAGAATCACAAGTGCTAGCGATGACTCAAATGTAGCAAATCCAAAACTAACGGGAACCGCCGTTCCATTAAGTAATGCAAAAATAGCTATTAAAATTGCCATAACCAGTGATAAGATAAATGTTGCTTTCATATGTCCGCCTCCTTATTTTGTCAAAGGTTTTTTCCCCGACTATTATTAATTATACCAGAAAATCTTTGTGTCACACCTAATAAAGTTTAAGAAATTATAAATGCCTCTTTCAAAAATATGAGCCATAATAAAAAAGTCCACTTAAATGACACATTTGCATGTGATATTAAGTGGACCTTACTAAATTTTTGATTCTAACCTTTATACAACTTGGTCCTGCTTCTAATTCATCCTCTGATTAGACAATAAACCGATTGGTTTCTTCTTCTAAATTCTCTGCAATTCGGTGCAGTTCTTCTAGAGATGCCCCAATTTCTTCAAATATAGCCACTTGGCTTTCGACATTTTCACTTATTTCCCTAGATGATGTAGCATTGCGCGTTGTTGTATGCGCCACTTCGTCCATGGCTGTCGCTATTTGACCGCTCATTGTGGTCTGATGCTTTGTCAATTCAGTGATATGGTCAATCCGGTCTTCCATATTTCGAACCTTTTCAATAATGCCCTTAAAGGCTTCATTGGCATCCTTAGTCATTTCAACACTTTTATCAATTTGAACCGCTTCGCTTTGGATGCTGTCCTTTGTTTTGCTAACCATGTGCCTAATCATGCCTACTAAATTGGAAATTTGCTCTGTTGATTTGCCACTTTCTTCTGCAAGTTTTCGAACCTCTTCTGCAACAACAGCAAATCCACGACCGTGTTCCCCTGCCCTAGCAGCCTCAATACTTGCATTGAGGGCCAAAAGGTTTGTTTGTTCCGATATGCCTGAAATTAGACCTACAATAGACTCAATTTCATTGGAATATGACTCAAGTTTGCTGATTTCATCTGTGACTTCTTTTGAATTCTCCTTGACTTGATTGACCGCTATAGACACAGCATCAAGCCCTTTAGAACCAACCTCAACCGCTTCTGTTACTTCACCTGCGCCCGATAGAAGAATCTCTGCATCTTCTCCGACATCGGATGCACTGGCTGCCAGTTCTTGAACGGATGCCGAAACCTGTTCGACAATACTTGAATTTTGCTCAATTTCACCTGTAATGCTCTGAACTTCTTGTGAAATGCTTTCAATATTTCTGTTGGCTTCTGAAACAGCTTTGTTCAGTTCATTAGAAGATGCAGCAACATGCTCTGCACTATCTTTAACTCGAACAACAATATCCCTAATTTTGAGTATGAATAGATTGATATTCTTACGAAGACTGCCCATTTCGTTTTTACTTTCACTCATTCGAACGGTTAAGTCCCCTTCGCCCTTCGAAAGTTCTGCCACCACAGTGTTTGTATTCCTAATAGGCTTGAGAACAAGTGCTGGTATGGCCAGTCCAATAATTATTGAAATACCAATCACAAGAATGACTGAAATTTTAATTTTATTCTGAAGGTCCATAGCCTCTTCAGTCACACTCTCACTGATTTCACGATTGCTTACTTCTAAAATTCCAATTAGATGCATTGAAGATGAATTATACTCCCCTAATTTTCCTTCTGTGCCAACCCTGCCAATCACTTCATCCATTTCAGATACCGCTCTGAATTTGTCTTCATAGGATTTCAAATCTGCAATAAGTTTGCTTTTTAGGTTTGCATCCATCTCAGTGTTTTCGATTATTTCATAAAAAACTGCAATATTTGAAGCAAATTTTTCAATATAGCTTGCATCATTTCTTAAGAAATAGTCTTTTTCATTTCTACGAAGTTGTAGCATAGCAACTTCCATTTCACCGTTATCTTCAAGGGCATTTAGGTCTTCTTCCACATGATGAATACTTTCTCTGAGTTCACCGATTAGGCCAAAATCCTTAAATCCCTTTTGCTTGTATAGATCAACAAGATCAAGAAATTCAGAGTGATTCTCATCAAGCAGCTGTCTGGCTTCATCAATTGCTTCTTGGTCTAATATCTTCATGGTGCCATTCATGGCTTCCACACTGTCGAGTAGACCGCTGGCCTTTTCATAATTTCTTTTAAATTGATCTAAGTTCTGACTGGAATTTACCTCATAAAAGTCAGGATTGATTAGGTCATATAAAAGAAAATCTTTTTCGGCACGCCTCATATCAAGCGCCGTTTTCATCAATGCTTCATTTTCCTGTATGAGTGGTACTGAATTCTTCGCAAGTCCACTGATACCATTAAATGAAATGAATCCTAAATATCCAATTAGGATAACCATGAATACGATCCCCAAAAGTAAGACAGTTCGTATTCTTAAATTGTTTATAAATTTCATCCCTTACCTCCTCGTTTACTATTATACTACGAAAGTCCCGAGTCTGTCAGATTAAGATATACATAATTCTAAAGTTGTCTAACGTTTCGGTAACAAAAGATCTAATCATTCGCTTATACACATTATTTATACCCAATTGTACAAAAATGATTAAATAAGATTCTCAAGTAAAAGATGAGTGTATAACATTTTTCTATATATCACATTGTAGAAAATAAACATAAAAATTCCGGACGTCTATGTGCGTAGCATAGTCGTCCGGAATTTTTTAAAGTATTGAACACTTTTTTATCTCACATTAAACCTGTTCTTTAACAGGGTAAGATCTGTTCTTGTTTTTCTGTGCTGTTTTTAGAAGCACCCATACTGGACTTGCCACAAATATTGACGAGTATGTTCCTACAAGGACACCCGCCATAAGTGGGAAAGCAAATTCCTTAATCGACTCTACACCAAGAGCATATAAGGATCCAATAACAAGAAGCGTTGTTAATGATGTGTTAATTGAACGCGTAATTGTCTGTTTAAGACTTGTGTTTGCAATTTCAACAAATGAAGCTTTCTCCATACGTTTTACGTTTTCTCTAACACGGTCAAATACAACAATAGTATCATTTATTGAGTAACCAACAATAGTAAGAACTGCCGCAATAAAAGATGAATTCACAGGCACTCTAAAGATTGCGTAAATACTAAGAAGAACGAGCACGTCGTGCATAAGTGCCACGATAGATGACACACCATAGATCATTTCAAATCGGAAAATGATGTATACAAACATGCCCACTGAAGCCAATATAACCGCAATAAGAGCTCTATTTTGAATCTCATCACCAATGGCAGGTCCAAACTGCTCCGCCCCTATAAAGGCTTCATCTTCAAGACCGTATGCCGACTGTATTTTATTAAATATTTCTACCCTTTCAGAGTTTGCCAGAGAGGATTTTGTCTTAATAATAACTTCTGTTTTCTCCGCACCGGCATGAATAATATCTGCATCCAGATTAAACTCTTCGATAACAGCTTGCATTTCTTTCACTTCTACAGTTTGACCCATATTGATCTGCATCATTGTGCCACCTGTAAAATCTATGCCCAGGTTAAGCCCCATAAACATAGCAGCGCTCACACCAGCAATGATCACCGCAAGAGAAATGGCAAACCAGATTTTATAATTTTGAGCTATTTTCATCTGCATTACCCCCTTGCTCCAAACATTTTTTTGTTGTTAAAGGCTTTTAGTGCTATGGATGAACGAAGCATTGACTTAGTAACAACCACCGCTGTGATCATACTGATAACAATACCTATCATTAGAGTGACAGCAAAACCTTTAATCGGGCCTTCTCCAAAGTAGAATAAAACAACAGCCGCTATAAGGGTTGTGATGTTTGCATCTATAATGGTTTTAAGCGCCCTAGAGAAACCTGAATCAATTGACGCCCTAAGCGTCTTTCCGTTGCCAATCTCTTCTTTAATTCTTTCAAAGATAATGACATTGGCATCTACGGCCATACCCACAGATAACACAATACCTGCGACACCTGGCAGGGTCAGAGTTGCACTAAATCCAATCATTGTGAAAAGAAGTAGGCAAGCATACAATAGCAGGGCCATTGATGCCACAAAACCAGGCACACGGTAATAGACAATCATAAATAGTATAACAAGTCCAAAACCGATCTGAGCTGCATTTAGAGCTGAATCCAGGGCATTCTTACCCAGTGTTGGACCTATAAGAGAACTTTGTACTTCTTTAAGTTCTACAGGTAGGGCCCCGCCTCGAATAAGAGCAGCTAGATTCGCTGCACCTTCCTGTGTGAAACTGCCGTTTATTACAGCCTCACCATTAGGAATCTGCTGATTGGCATAAGGGGCTGATATAACCTCATCATCAAGAAGGATGGCAATTTGGCCACCATGCGCTCCCATTTGAGAGGCTTTAAGTGTGGCATCTCTGAATAAATCCTTACCATCACCGTTCATTTTTAACATAACAGTATGTCCGTACTGGTCAGAATAGCCGTAGCTTGCATCCTTAACAAGTTCGCCAGTGAATAGGTCTTCTCCAGTGAACATATCTCTTGTCATACCGCTTGATGCTTGGTTCTCAGCATCAACTAAAACGAATCGAAGTTGAGCTGTCTTGCCAATAGAATCCACAGCTTCCTGGATGTCTTTAACCCCAGGCAGTTCAATTCTGATACGTTTGTCTCCTTGTTTCGTGATTAATGGCTCTGTCAGGCCCAGCTCGTTCACACGTTTGCTGATGACACTGATCGACTGATCCATAATCTTTGCTAGATCATTTCCCGTTGCTTCTGTTTGCGCCTCGTAAACCACGACTACGCCACCTTCAATATCAAGCCCCAATTTAATAGAGTCTTCAACTGAATCCACTCTAAAAGAGCCGATTGTCAGTCCATTAAAGGCCAACAGAATGCACCCCACAATAACCGCTGTGAGGATTAAAAACACACTAAAGCTGTTGCGCTTCATAATTTTCACCCCGTCATTTTATTTGTGTTTTTCAGCAAGGTCCACATATCTTGTGGCATGGTGTATGCGTTTCTCAATTTCTTCTTCACCAAGTTCTCGCACGACCTTTGCAGGTGATCCAACTGCCAATGAATTGCTTGGAATCTTCTTTCCCGGAGGCACTAATGCACCTGCTCCAAGAATAACATTTTCTCCGATTTCCGCGCCATCCAGGACAATTGCACCCATTCCAATCAAAGTATTGTCACCAATTGTACATGCATGCACAATAGCCCCATGTCCAATTGTCACATTCTCGCCGATTATAGTGGGAAAACCCCCACTGTCCACGTGAACCACCGAATTGTCTTGAATATTTGTATTCTTTCCAACGCGTACATAATTTACGTCACCGCGAATGACCGTGCCGTACCATACATTCACATTTTCGCCTAGAACCACATCTCCAATGACCATTGCCGTTTCAGCAACAAAACAAGAGTCATCAATTTTCGGTGCAATACCTTGAAAGTCTTTAATCATGCTTATTCCTCCATCGTCGTTTTCGCTTGAATGTACAGTGAACATTCAAGACGTTTCTTTTCCATTTCACAACCTAAGCTGTAAGGCTGGTTAATGTCGTTGTTGAAGTTATAAGCGTTGGCGTGACATCCACCAGAGCAGTAAAACTTCGCCCAGCATTCTTTACAGTCAGGTTTATTGTAAACATGAGCATTTTTGAACGAATTGTTCATGGTCATATCCATCTCTTCCGTGAGGACACTTCCCATTTTAAAATCCTCGTCGCCAACAAATTGATGACATGGGTATATGTCACCTTCTGGCGTGACTGCAATGTATTCTGCGCCTGCTCCGCAACCGGATAGACGTTTAACAATACATGGGCCCTGACTCAAGTCTACCATAAAGTGGAAGAAGTTGAAGCCTTCATTTTTCTTTCCACGCTTTATGAGTTCTTCAGCCAGCTCGTCATATTGCTCGAAAATCTTTTCAAGATCTTCATCTCTTAGTGCATAATCATGCTTGGACTCTGCTACAACCGGCTCCACAGAAACATGCTCAAATCCTTGATCTGCCATGTGGAGAACGTCCTTTGCAAAGTCTGTATTAAAACGGGTAAACGTGCCACGAATGTAATATGACTTGTCTCCACGTTTTTTAACCATTTCCTTAAACTTAGGCATGATCACATCGTATGTGCCTCCGCCAGATATTGTGTAGCGCATAACATCATTGATTTCTGGACGACCGTCTAGACTCAGAACAACATTGTGCATTTCCTTGTTAATGTAGTCCATGTTCTCATCATTTAAAAGGACTCCATTTGTTGTCATAGTGAAACGGAAAAGTTTATTATATGTCTTTTCAAGTTCACGACCATACTCTACAAGTTGCTTACACACTTCAAAGTTCATAAGCGGTTCACCACCGAAGAAATCCACTTCCAAATTTCGTCGATTCCCTGAGTTCTTTGCTAAGAATTCAAGAGCCTTCTTACCAGTTTCAAGAGACATCAAACTTCTGTCTCCCTCAAAATCTCCCTGAGAAGCAAAGCAGTACTTACATCTAATATTGCAGTCATGGGCAACATGAAGACACATGGCTTTTATAACAGGCTTTCGTGCCTTAAACTCCAAATTGTGAATATACTTATCTTCACAGTATATTTGCTCAGCACGAATAAGCTCATCAATTTCACCGATGGCATCCTCTATGGCTTGTGCCTTATGCTTTTCCTTAAGAGCTTCAACAACCTGAGACGCTTCCAATTTTGGATAATGGTCTAGAATGTCATAAACAAGCTCGTCGACAACATGAACGGCACCACTGTTAACATCTACAACAATATACAAGCCGCCCTGTTTAAACTTATGAATCATTATTACCTCCAGCGCATAACCTACGCCATAATTCTATCATTTCAAGACTTAATTGTCTTAATATCCATTGTCTTTATAATAAGTCAATTGGAGAATACACAAAAAAGGCGAGCTTATCGCTCTGCCATTAAAACACAATAAAATGAGAACAATCAAATGACCAGCCACGTACGCTCCGTGCACGTGAGCTGGTCTTTTTAGTACGCAATAGAAATTGGAAATTCCTATTTATATTACAAGTTGGAGCAGGGCTCCAAGTCTATGTAAAACTTATTTGTTTTCGCATTCCTGGTTTGCTACCGTACAAGAAGTTTTACATGCAGACTGACATGATGTTTGGCATTCGCCACATCCGCCGTGTGATGCAGATTCCTTTAAAGTTCCAGCATTAAGCGTCTTAATGTGTTTCATTGCTTTCCCTCCTCTCGTAAATACATACCAATTATAGCACAGCTAGAACACTCTGACCAGTTAATAAATATCTTACATTCCAGGCCCATAGCCTTCTTGATAAGTAGAAAGGGCAACAACGGAAATTCCCGTTGTTACCCTTTTATCCATCGAATAATGAACTTAGTCATTAATGACACTGTTTACGCCGAATTTCTTGAATGTAAGTTCTCCAGCACCAGAGTCAATAACTATTTGCTCGTCAGAAACACGAACAACTTTACCCACTAATCCACCAATTGTCACCACAGTGTCTCCGACTTTTACGCTGTCACGCATTGCCTGAAGCTCTTTCGCTCTCTTTTGCTGAGGACGAATAAGCAGGAAGTAAAAAATCCCGAAGATCGCTGCAATGTAAACTAGAGAAAACGCCATATATATAGCCTCCTTTAACCTTCACTAGATAACATATTCTACTTTTCTTCTTAAAATCCTTTTTATTTATAAATTCTTTTAAAGATTTTATGAATTACTAAACAATTTAAGGGTCTGTTCATAATATTGCGAACAGACCCTGCAAATAATTAAGGTATAGGTTTAAACAATAAACTTACTGATTTCACTGTTTAGAGAGTCAGCCAAATGATTTAGTTCTTCAGCTGCTCTGGCCACTTCGTCTACAGCGTTAGACTGCTGGTCTACAGAGGCACTAACTTCCTCAGTTGATGCCGCCGTTTCTTCCGAAACCGCTGAAATATTTTCAATGGCTGAAACGATAAGGTCCTTGTCATTCGTCATTTCAGTTACAAAGCTTGATGTTTCACGGATCTTATCTGTGATGGCGTCAATGAGTTTAGAAATCTGATCAAAGGAAGTATTCACACCTTCAACCGCCGTTGTTTGTCTTTCTGCAATATCACCTACATCAGACATAATGAGCTGAGCTTTCTTATTTTCATCCATGATTTCGCCAACAATTTTGCGAATTTCTTCAGCCGCTTCATTGGATCCCTCAGCGAGCTTTCGAATTTCGTCTGCAACGACCGCAAAGCCTCTACCGTGTTCACCAGCCCTTGCAGCTTCAATAGATGCATTTAGTGCAAGTAAATTGGTCTGTTCTGCAATAGAACTAATGGTTTCGACAAATACACCAATATTACTTGATTTCTCCGTCAAGGCTGTTATAGCTTCCCCAACCTTGGTTGTTGACGTATTGCTTTCTTCTGTTTTTTCCATGAGTTCTGCAACACTCTTAAGGCCTTCAGCACTGGAAGAAATGGCTTCTTCGGCTGAATGTCCCATTTCAGAAGTGCCTTCTGAAAGTTGATTAAACTTCTGATCAAGACCAAATACAAGTTGGGCGCCTTTTTCAGCTTCACCAGCTTGATCAGATGCCCCTTTGGCAATTTCATCAACAGTTTTTGAGACTTCTGTGGAAAGAGCACTTGTCTGCTGAGATGTTGCCGCTAAGTCTGTTGCTGAAAGCGAAACACTTTTAGCCACTTCTTTTGCACTTGCAACAAGTTCTCGAACCTGTTCCACCATCATATTGAAATTGTCTGCAAGCACACCCACTTCATCTTTTGTAGTGATATTGACTTTAACTGTGAAGTCTCCATTTTTCACTTTTTCCATTTCATTTCCTATAACAATGATTGGGTTAACAATGGATTTAGCAAAAAACTGATTGACAAGGCCAGCAACCACTAGGGTTATAAGGCCTATGAAAATAATGGCTCTAAGGATAACAAATGATTTAGCCTGTACTTCATCAATTGGCAGACTGGCTGCAATTGGCCATCCTATTTCATCAACATAATCAACGGCTGCAAACTTCTTTTGGCCATTAAAGACATATTCAATGATTCCTCTTCCACCTGATTGAATATAAGCTTCTAGTTCAGGTACCGCTGACGGTTCACCGATTTTCTCAGGATCCGGGTGAATCATCAAATTGTAATTGTTATCAAATATAAACGGATAGCCTGTTTCACCAATTTTTATACTTGTGATTTGTTCAGACAGGCCCGCTAGAGACAAGTCAATGGCGAGAACACCAACAAATTTGTCTCGACTGTCATAGACTGGCATAGCAGCGGAAATAATCATATCACCCGTAAAAGCATCCACGTAAGGATCTGTCCAAATAGCTTCTCCCGCCTCTATAGCCTGTTGATACCATGGTCTTACCGTCGGATCATAGCCCTCTGGCAGTTCCGTTTCAGGCCATATGAAGAAATCTTTACGTTCTGTCCCCATATAAATGTTCATGACGTCTGGATACTGCTCAATGTAGTCCTTGTAGGTGCTCATCATGTCATTTTGCGCATTAAACTTAGAATAAACGTTTTCAACGTTGTCACTTGCCCCCATCATACGAACGGATGCCAAGTGCATGTCAAAATACTCTTTTACCTGCTCTGAAATTAATCGGAGCACCGACTCTGCATTGTTGTTGAGTTCTGTTTCAAGCATGCTGGCCGATTGGATATAGGACCCAGCCCCAATCGATCCAATTGCCAATACGAGTACCACTGTGAATAATAAAATCAATTTCCCACGTATACCTAACTTCATAATCATTCCCCCTCACTGGATTTCATACTTTATATACCCAATATTTTACCATTCTCCCATAGTTTCGACTATATTCGACATTCTTTTTTTCTAAATTTTCTGCATCTTTAATGTCTAAGTCACGAAAAAACCGCCTAAAACTTATAACTTAAGTCCTAGACGGTCAATATTTTTCATTTATTCCTATTTATGCACATAAAATTTTACAGTTCATATCCATACTTTTCGAAAAACTCTTTTCTAAAATCAAGAAGTCTATCTTCCATAATAGCTTCACGCACCTGCTCCATAAGCTTAATCAAGAAATGAATATTGTGGTAGGTGAAGAGTCTTGATGATAAGATTTCATTAGACTTAAAGAGGTGTCTCAAATAAGCCTTTGAATAATTTTTACATGTATAGCAGTCGCACTCAGGATCAAGTGGTGTGAAATCTCTTGTATGCTTGGCATTTTTAATGGCAATACGCCCTTGAGATGTCATAGCTGTACCATTTCTGGCAACTCTAGTGGGAAGGACGCAGTCAAACATATCGACGCCTCTAATAACCCCTTCAATAAGACAATCAGGGCTACCAACGCCCATTAGGTATCTAGGCTTGTCCTTTGGCATGTAAGGTGTGGTATACTCAAGCACTTCATACATAAGTGGCTTTGGTTCACCGACACTCAGACCTCCGATGGCATAGCCCGGTAAATCATATTGGGTGATTTCCTCAATACTCTGACGACGCAAGTCCTCATACATGCCCCCCTGAATGATTCCAAAAAGAGCTTGATTTTCTGTATTGGTGTGGGCTTCAACACATCGTCCCAACCAACGCGTTGTTCTTTCAAGAGAATTTTTCACATAGTTCCAGTCCGCTGGATATGGCGCACACTCATCAAAGGCCATCATAATATCCGAGCCTAGAGCTGTCTGTATTTCTACAGCTTTTTCTGGACTGATAAAGTGTTTTGAACCATCAATGTGTGATCTGAACTCAACACCCTCTTCTGAAATTTTCCGAAGGTCTCCCAAACTAAAAACTTGAAAACCACCGCTATCCGTTAAGATAGCACCATCCCAGTTCATGAATTTGTGCAAGCCACCGGCCTCTTTAATCAAATCATGACCCGGACGCATGAATAAATGGTAGGTATTGCTTAGAATAATACCCGCACCGATCTCTTTAATTTCTTCTGGTGTCATTGACTTAACTGTTGCTTGGGTGCCAACAGGCATAAAAACTGGTGTGTCAATGGTTCCGTGTGGCGTATGAAGACGACCCAGTCTCGCACCACTCTGCTTACAGGTTTTAATTAGTTCATAAGTTACAGCCATTGTATCCTCCAACTAAATCAGTAGCATGGCATCGCCAAAACTGAAGAATCTATATTCTTCTTTGACAGCGACTGCATATGCATTCAAAATTCTATCCTTTGAAGATAGGGCACTAACCAACATGATTAGTGTCGACTCAGGCAGATGGAAATTTGTTATCAGTCCATCTATTATTTTAAATTCGTAGCCTGGATAAATGAATATTTCTGTCCATCCCTTAGATGGTTGAACCTTTCCATTTTCATCAGTTACACTTTCAAGGGTACGTGTTGATGTTGTTCCAACAGCTATGACACGTCCTCCGTTTGCTTTGGTTTCATTTATAATTTGTGCTGTCTCTTCTGAAACCTCATAATATTCCGAGTGCATTTTATGGTCAAGTATATGATCTTCTTTCACTGGTCTGAAAGTGCCCAGACCAACATGAAGCATGACAGAGCAGATCTTAACGCCTTTTGCCCTTAGTTTTTCCATAAGTTCTTCTGTAAAATGAAGACCCGCTGTTGGAGCCGCCGCTGATCCCCGCTCTTTAGCATACACAGTCTGATAACGCTCCTGGTCATCAAGGCTTTCTGTTATATAAGGTGGAAGAGGCATTTGTCCAATTTGATCAAGCACTTCTTCAAAGACACCTTCATATGTGAATTCAATTATACGTGCACCTTCATCAGCCATGCCCACAATCTTACCTCGCATAAGACCGCTTCCAAAAGTAAACTCAGCATCAAGTTTTGCCTTACGACCAGGCTTGACCAGTGTCTCCCACCGATTGTCTGATAGCCTTTTTAATAGCAAGAATTCTACCCTTGCCCCTGTATCCTTTGTGCCGAAAATTCGTGCAGGAAGAACCCTTGTGTTATTGACGACTAGGCAGTCACCTTCACCTAAATAATCCAGCACATCTTTGAACTTATGATGTTCAATTTCACCTGATGCCCTGTCAATAACCATCAAACGAGAACCTGTTCTGTCCTCAAGCGGTGTTTGTGCAATGAGGTGATCTGGCAAGTCAAAGTAAAAATCTGATTTTTTCATGAATCTTATCCTATTCTAAACGACTTAATATCTTCCTTGTCCTTTTCAAACTTTAGAAAAAACATTTATAAATCTATCACTAGATATAATCGTCTCTTTATTATTATGCTTACTTCAAAATCATTCAATATTGGTGTCTTTATAGTAATGCGTTAGTATTTCTTCATAAGTGAAGCCCTGCTCAGCCATAGCTTTTGCTCCCCACTGACTCATGCCGAGCCCATGTCCATAGCCATGCCCCTTAAAGACAATATTGTCAGAAGAGAAGGACAGCCTTGTTACAGATTGACCATCTGTGACAACAAAGGAGGACCCACTAGCAGACTCTAAGCCTTCAGAAGTTATGTATTCAGATGTGGATAAGTCTTCCCTGCTATAAGCACTGCGACTTACCACTGTCACCATGGGTTTATTGCCAAGCTCAAACCACATACTTTTAAGGGTTGTATAACCAAATAGTTTTCTTGCCTTCTCTTTTATAAAAACGGCTTCACCATTCGTACCAACAAAAACGAGCTTTTGAACTCTGCCATTTTCGCTCACCTCATCAATACGCACATCTGTTAGGGTGCCAATGTTATGACCACTATTTGACAATATACTTTCTATTTCACTTCTTGTGTAGCTTAGTTCCCAATCGGTATTTGGCGCACCTATAGAGTAAGGGTCATATGTCCCAACGATATAGGGCAGGGACCCAGACCAGATGTTTTCAATACTTTCTGTATGACCACCACTTGTTGAATGGTAGTAGGTCTGTACAATTTGCCCGTTGTATTTTAACAGTTTACCTGTGGTTTCGTCAACTGCTTGATTGGAACCTGGTTTTTCTATATCATAGCCACCATAAACTTGACAGTCTGTTGTTGCACATATGTCAAACCCATGGTCATTGTGCTTTCCAAAATTGACCATGGCGTAATTCCTGGCTGCAACCGCTTGTGCTTTCAGAGCTTCAAGGGGCCAATCACCTGACATTTCTTTGGGTAAGACACCATATAGGTAATTGTCCATTGAAATATAATTGATCACTGTCAAAACAGAATCAGGGTACCTTTTAAAACCGATCCCCCCCCTATAACCTTTGCCACCGTATCTTACAACGCCTTGGCTTTTGGGGCGGATAAAAAAATCGTTGTCACCGGACTCATAAACAAAGAGAGGGGCTGATTTTGAAAACACTTCAATGGCTTTAGAGTTAGCGCCTGTCACAGACACGTCCTTCGAATACTTGCCTTTAACGGCATTTAGCTTTGCCTGAGCATCAGATTTTGAGCTGTATGTTCCATAATATATGCGCCATCCATTTTCATAAGCCGGATATGGACCCGCTTCTTTCTTGATGAGGTCATTTAAGACGATTAGCATTGAGCCAATATCAGTATAAGTGCTTCCAATCTGAATATGGTAAGCATCATCTTTACGCGCCTTGATGGTCTCACTCTTTCCAAAGTCATATATTTTTGTAACCGAATCACCATTTTTCAGAGCCAATTCAAAACCTGTCTCTGACGTGATTTCTTCAGTGCCGCTGGTCACAGCTCCGTATTTTAAACCCACTCGAATTAATCCCTCTGGAAGATCATCCGCAAAGGAAACCAGTCCTGTAAATATCAAAATTAAGACAAGCAATAAACTGAATTTTTTCAGATTCATAAGTCCCCTCACTATTCTGTCCAATTTAGCAAATCTGACTGCATGTCAATTTGCATATGCTTATAACCCAGTCGCGTGACCACACGGCCTCTAGGCGTTCGGTTAATGAATCCCAGCTGCAATAAGTATGGCTCATACACGTCTTCAATGGTGTTGCGCTCTTCCCCTGTAGAAGCTGCCAGGGTATCAAGTCCCACAGGACCGCCATCGAACTTTTCAATAATAGTAAGAAGTATTTTTCGGTCAACACCATCAAGTCCAAGTTTGTCGACTTCAAGCATGTCAAGCGCTTTATTGGCAAGGTCTTGTGTCACTTCCCCTGTCCCATAAACCTGTGCGTAGTCTCTTACCCGTTTTAGAAGTCTATTAACAATCCTTGGTGTGCCTCGACTTCGTCTTGCCACTTCAAGGGCTGCCTTGTCATTAATATTCACACCGAGAACGCCAGCAGACCGCTTGACTATGCCAGAAAGTTCTTGTGAATCATAAAGTTCCAATTTGCATATAACACCAAATCGGTCTCTTAAGGGCGAAGTCAACTGACCAGCTCTTGTTGTGGCACCCACCAAAGTAAACTTAGGCAAGTCTATCCTCACCGACTTGGCACTCGGACCTTTCCCTATAATTATATCCAAAACATAGTCTTCCATTGCAGGATAAAGAACTTCTTCCACATGCCTGCTCAATCTATGAATTTCGTCAATAAAAAGCACATCATTTTCCTTTAGGCCATTCAAAATGGCTGCCAAGTCACCAGGCCGCTCAATGGCAGGCCCAGATGTCACCTTCATATTAACACCCATTTCATTGGCAATGATTCCAGAAAGGGTTGTCTTTCCCAGTCCCGGAGGGCCATATAAGAGAACATGATCTAGGGGTTCTTCCCTCATTTTCGCTGCACCGATAAATACAGAGAGTTTTTCCTTTGTTTTAGCCTGGCCGATATAATCATCGAGCTGTTGAGGCCGTAAACTTGTTTCTACTTTATGATCTTCTTCAATGAATGATGGTGTTACAAACCGATCCACTTGAAAATTATCCATATATGCCTCCAACCTAACCTGCCATAATTAATCGCAGCGCTTCTTTAACAATTGCTTCCGTATTTTTATCTGCCGAATCAATTTGAGCCAAAACACTTTCTGCCTCATCACTGGAATAGCCAAGAGCAATCAGGGCTTCAAGAGCTTCTCGAGTGCTGGATGTTACAGCAATAGGCTTTGGCATCCTTATTTCTCCAACAGGGAAAGCATCTGCTTTAAGTTTCTTGTCTATTTTATCTTTCAACTCTAATATGACGCGCTGGGCTGTTTTTTTCCCCACACCTGGCGCTTTAACCAGTTTATTCACATCACCGGATGCAATAACAGCTGCCAGGTCATATACGCCAATGGAAGACAGGACAGCCAAGGCCACCTTGGTACCAATGCCACTTACAGACGTTAGAAGTCTGAACATTGTCAGTTCATGTCTTGAAGAAAAACCACATATGCTCATGTCATCTTCCCTGACAATGAGCTGAGTGTAAACGATAACTTCTCCATCCATGCCGTTTAAATCTGCCATAGTGAACGAAGACGTCATAACCTTATATCCAACGCCATGATTTTCAATGACGATATAGTCTTCTGCAATATATTCTACTGTGCCTTTAATATAGTCATACATTTTCATCACCCCATCTTATGATAACACAAACATACATTCGACAAAACTATTCATGTGGGTTTCATGAAAATTACTTGTCCTCAGGGCTTGTAAATTTATAGTTCCTCAAAGTTTTTCATCTATATAATTACAATATTGCGACACCCTATGTTTTTAGCCACTTCATAAAGTGCCTTCATTTCCTCATCTGTTGGTGACCTTGATTCGAGCATATCCGGTCGCACACCATGTTGCCTGTACTTTATGATTTTATAACGAATGTCTGGGTTGTGCTCCGCTATGAACTTTGCACCACCAACTACGGTTCTCATATTGTCAAGGACATCCGGTATGACAACTGTCCTGATTTCAAAAAGTTTTCCAGCTTGTGCCGCCAGTTCCATGCTTTCTAGAACCATCTTGTTTGTTGCACCCGTTAAGGCCCTATGTTCCTCTTCATGAATTGACTTCAAATCGATCATAAATTGGTCGACATAGGCCATGAGCCTTATAAATTTTTCCTTGGACACATTGCCATTGGTATCAATAAAAACTTCATATCCTTTGTCTTTTAAACCTTTCACAAGATCCAGCAAGAAATCAAACTGTACTGTACATTCTCCACCGGAAATGGTCACGCCAGAAGTGAAGGCTCGCACTTTGTCCAGTTGGTCAATCACCTGGGCAACGTCCATTTCGCGGACATGAGCCTTGTCTTTTTTCTCTTGCGCCAGTGGGGCTTTTAATAGGGGAATTGTCTCGGGGTTATGGCAAAACAAACAATCAAAGTTGCATCCTTGTAGAAATACAACAGATCTATTCCCCGGACCGTCCACAGAACTAAAGGGCAGTATTCTCGTCACAATGCCTTTCATAGGATCGCCTTATCCTTTCAGTTTGATAAGAACCTTGAACGACTGGCCTACAGGATAAAATCCGCTCAAATCACGTATGGAAACTACGGTCATTAAACGGATTTTTTCCGTGCTATGTCTTTCAAAGTCTTCTAAACATTCATACCCAATCGATCTTTAACGAAATGAAAGGTTCGTAAACGAACCTTTCAAACTGTATCATGCTATTTATACATTTTATCTTTTTACGCTTTAACTTCTATGCTTAAAGTTCTGGGTTGTCTCTTACTTTTCTCTCGAGTATATGCTGGTTTTTAACCGAACCCAGACCAAGTGCAACAGTATCTCTCAAGACCTGTTCGCCCTTGTCTAATTTTTCTATTTCAGATCGCTTTACAAGATAGCCTGTGATTCGAATGACATCAGCATCTGAACCATAAGCTGAAAAATATCTCATACCTGATTTAAAAGCGCCCTTTATAATATCCAGAATATACTCTGGATTCTTCTTTGTGGTTTCATCAAAACTAAAAATATCACCAATGCCTGATGGGAAGTACTTGTGGAATCTCCCAGCCTGCATCATGTGCTCATGAATCTCTGGCTCTTGCCCTATTGGAATTCTGCATCCTGGGCTTGTTCCTATGTCAGAATCAATACCCACTTGAGCATGAAGAAGATATTTACCTCCTGATACACTCAGATGTGGATTATCGCCTTCATTCACATACATTTCCATGGTTTTTATAATGTCCTCACCTAGGTCATCTGCCTTTTGGCTGTGTCCGAACTTTTCATCTGATCCACTTACTTCCATCAAATAATTAACGGCTTCTGCCAGCCCAACCATACCAAACATGGCTGTAAACAAGTCCTTATGAATGAGACCTTCTCTAGCAAGAAAACTTGTCTTAAAGAAATCCACGTCTTCCACAATAAACCTGATTCTTTCGTCCATGTACTCAGACATAAGCTTAACAGCATCTTTAAGCTTGTTGTTCATAAAATCATCCACAGAGTCAGCTGTTTTAGCCAGTTTGTCTAATTTGAGTCTGGATAGGGTATATGAGCCACCACCAATGTTTAAGCCATTGTAGCAACTTACAATTGCATAATCCCCTTTAAAGTCAGATCGGAACATTTCGTCAAAAGCAAAGCTAGGTTTAGCAGTCACTAGAGCCGTCTTGACAGCTTCAATAGCAAAAGCATCCGGAGTGTCTGCTGAAAGCTTTAATGTTAAATTTGGAATAGAGTCTTGTAACTCTCTTTCAGCTTTCAAAATCAGACGCCCTGCCAGTGTATCTTTTGGACCAATGTTGGCATGGCAAAAGGAGTCTGTGATTGTTCTATCAATATGCTTTAAAAATCTCTTAATGGCCTTGTAGGCTTTTTCTTCATCCTCAATAAAGGGATCTAACAGTGTGTCTAGATTCCCAATATACACTGGAAATGAAGATATTGATGGGACGTGCTTATAAAGTATAAGCAAGTTGTTGATCGCATCTTCCAAATCTTCTGGAGGATCAAGCGCTAGAAATTGACTGCCTTCTTTCATGAACTTTTCATAGTCAGGCACAATGTAACGCGGTCTATACGGCGCGTTTCCCTCGAAGAGGTCACAGACAATGTCCTGGTCCCTTAGTTTTTGTACACCTTGAGAAATGTCCAGAACATTTAAACTGTCCTCGGCTTCTCTTGCAAGGGACAATACCTTCTGTTCATACGTTAAAGTTTGGTCTTTAATAATTTCAAGTGCTCTTTTCAATTTTTTCACCTTCTGATATCGATTCAATTTAACCGCCGACATCTCGTCAGGGGTTATTTAACACGGCTTGCAATCGATATCCGTGCTGTTACTTTAATTTTAACCCCTTAAACGTTTTCCTGTCAATGAATACGCAATAATTGTAATACTTTATGCCTAATATCAACCATAAATATTCCATCATTTAAACATCATGTATCATTTTGTAAATTGTAAAACAGTCAACATCAGTGCCGTTGCAACAAAAAGAATTCGTCCCCATAGGACAGCTGTATTATCCTTTTTTAGATGTCCCGCAATCATCATATAAATTGAAACGAATAGAACGAGTATAATTATCATGACCATTTTGATCCCTGCTTTCTTAAATACATCGCCTCATCAGCTCTTTGCAAAAGCTGTCTGTAGCTTTCTTGGTTCATGCCATCATATTTGACTTGGCTCATTGTGAATGTATAATAGATTATTTCATCAGATAGATGAATGCAAAAATGTCCGCGATTCTTCCTCAGTATCTCATATAATATATCGCCATAGCCCAAGTCATAGGTTATAATGCAAAATTCATCACCGCCGAATCGATATATCTTATCTTTAGGTCTTAAGAAGACCCTGACCTTTTCAACGAGATCCACCAGTACTTCATCTCCCACGAGGTGTCCATGGGTATCATTAATATGCTTGAATCTATCCAAATCAATATAGATAAGAGAAAATGGCATTTTCTTTTCCAATTTCTCATATATATCATCCTCAAAACTCTGTCTGTTGTTGGCTTTGGTGAGAGAATCTTCAATAAGCATTTTAGATATTTCTTCAGATTTTGACTGAATCATAATGGACTTTTGAAGGGGCACCACAAGCATGCCCATTAGGAGTAAGGCCACTTCATCATAGGCCCTATACCCAAACCAAGTCAGAATGACAAACATTATGTTATAAAATGTATAAACCAAGTATTCGGTGATTTTAAATTCCTTGAAAGTATTTTCCTGCGCACTCAAGCTGATCACAGTATAAGTGAGCACAATATTCATCAAGTTGTGGACCATCGTCGCAAAGACAATAACAATCACCTGGTCTATAGGTTTTAAGTATGCAAAATCAAAAATCCCCAAAATGAAATACACCAGCTTTGCCAGAATCGTAAAACTTGCAAAGTTAAAGAGCCACTTCATATTAAAAACGTTTTTGAACTCTTTTTTTATCACCCCTACCACCCGACTCGTTAGGGTGAAAATAAAGAGTATTATTACCACATCACCAAAATCCAGTGCCACGCATGCAAATATTATGATTGCACTCGATAGTGTCATACTTGTGTTCTTCATCACAAAATGGTAAACCGTTTCAGAAACAAGTGCCAGTCCCATGATAAGCACAAATTTCAAATTGATTTGAACCGTGCCCCATCCAAACACAATCGCATTGATTGCAAGTAGCATCCCTATGATTACAACCATTGCATAATAGCCTATAAAAATCTTCCGCATTGCCTTCCCCCGACTGTCTGTGTATTTCACAGCCATTATACCAAAGATAACTGACCCAAATCCATTAAACTCCAAAGATTGATCATTTTAATGGAATGAAAGGCCATATTATAGCTTTTCTCAGGATTGTCCGCATTAAAAAAGCACTGACACCTCGTCATTGACAAGGGTCAGTGCTTTTAAATTTCACTTATAGCTTTATCACATTTTATAGTTTAAGCTGCGTTCTCTTCGAAACCTTCTACCTTGTGCATTGTGATACCTGTGTATCCGTAGAAGATCGAAACAAGTGGGTTAAGTAGGTTAAGCACACAGTAAGGAACATACGTCCAAGGTGCAAGACCCAGAGTAGCGATCATAAATGCCCCACATGTATTCCAAGGAATCAGTGGAGATGTCAGCGTTGCAGAATCCTCTAGAACACGTGACAAGTTTTTAGGAGCAAGCCCTCTTTCATCATATGCATCTTTAAACATACGACCAGGAATTACGATAGCAAGATACTGGTCACCAGCACCCATGTTCATAAGGATCGCTGTTACGATTGTTGCAACAACAAGTGAACCTGTGCTCTTGGCAATTTTCAGAATGCCGCCAGCAATTGCCTGTAGCATGCCTGTCTTTTCCATAACACCACCAAAGATCATGGCACAAAGGATAAGAGAGATTGTCCACATCATAGAGTCCATACCACCACGGTTTAGAAGATCACCTAGTGCGCCAGCCACGTCTGGTCCAATAAGTTCTGATAGACCAGCACTTGCTTCATCAGAAAGCGAGAAACCATAGTGTAGTGCGCCAACCACGTCACCAAGAGATGCGCCCTGGAAGATCATTCCGAACAGACCACCAAGTAGTGCGCCACTGAAAAGACCAGGAATCGCAGGTGTCTTCATGACAACGATGCCGATAACGATTAGTGGAAGTAGCAGTAGAATTGGTGAAATCGTGAATAGACTTTCGATACCAGCTAACATGCCGTCAATTGTACCTTGGTCAAGATTACCACCAGCATAACGCATACCTAAGATACCAAATACAATGATTGATACCAGGTATGATGGACCAGTTGTGTACACCATGTGACGGATGTGATCAAACAGATCAGCGCCAGCCATTGCAGGTGCAAGATTTGTTGTATCTGACAGCGGTGACATTTTGTCGCCGAAGTAGCCACCAGAGATAATAGCACCACCAACCATTGGAGCTGGGATACCAAGACCCATACCAACGCCCATTAGTGCGATACCAACTGTACCTGCAGTCGTCCAAGAAGAACCAGTTGCAAGTGATACGATAGAACAGATTAGAAGTGTTGCAATCAAGAAGATTGATGGTGAAAGCACCTTCAAGCCGTAGTAGATCATTGCTGGCACAACGCCCGCTTGGATCCAAGTACCGATAACCATACCAATTACCATGAGTATGATGATTGCCCCCATAGCCATTTTAATTGTGTCTACGATACCTTCCTCGATTTCCTTCCATGAGAAATTCAGTACCTGCATTGCATAAACCGCTGCAAACATCGCTGAGATGAACAGTGGAATATGTGGGTCAGCGCCGAAGAACTTCAGTGAAACGATCAGCAGACCAACCAGAAAAATTACCGGAATAAGTGCAATACCAAGTGTTGCTTGTTTCTTTTGCTTCATGTTTATCCCCCTTCTTTAATAAAAGATAACTTATTATAAATATATGCATACAAAAAAATTCAAAATGAATCAAAAATAATTCTAATCGCTTGTGAATTTTCTGAATATAGACTGTAATTTTCACAAATTCATGCATTTTAAATAGCAAATGCTCATTATTTACCTAGAAAACCCTTTTCCCGTATGTTTTCCTATTTAAAAAATGCAAGCAAGCCTTTTTCTTTATTCACAAACAAAAAACATTCAGTTTTTAATCATATTACATTCTATTAACAAGTTTGTTTTTTTATTCACAAACAAAAATGAATATGAATAAAAAAAGTTCGCTTGGTTGTCATATAACCTAGCGAACCTTTATGTGTTTAAAATTCTAATAATTCCATTCTGAAACTTCACTCACCAGCAAAATGTTTTCTATGAATCGCTTCACACTAATTTTGCCACCACTGTCTCTCTTGCCTCTTATGTAATCCATTTCAGCCTTCACGTTTTCAAAATCATATAGGGAGTTGGAATAGCGGGTAAAATTTTCATTCATGTAGTCTTCTATGCCAACACTGGCAATATTTATTAGGCCCTTATTAATCGCCCGGCGGACTCTTTGTTCCATGGCCTTGGGATTCTCGCTTAGCATATCGCAAATGTCCTTTACTTTAAAATCAAAGTTATTCAAGCCATTGTCTAGCATATAGCGACAAATCAGAAGAATGTCTTCCCCACCTTTTTCCCCCATGATGCCTAGTTTGCTAAATGCGACTCTTATGTTTCTAAGCTGTGAATCTTTAACGCGCGGTTTTGACTCTATTCCACCACCGGATACCATACTCTCTATAATTTTAAAGTTTTTCTCAAGGGTGATTTTTTCCTTGACCCGTTTAATAACACTCACAACTTCAATTTTATTAATTGGCTTATTGATGTAGAATTCGATGCCAGCAGTATAGGCTTTGCTGATCATGTTCTTTGTGCTGACCTGTGAAATCATTATAAAATATATGGACTCCGCTTGTGATCTCACTTCAGAAACAACTCTTGTTCCATCCTTAATAGGCATGAGCATATCCACCAGCACAATATCTGGTTTCTTCATAATTATATCCTGTATTGCTGCTTCGCTTTCCGTTGAATGCCCTACCACATCGCCAAGTTCAGCTTCCTCGATGATATTCTCCAAAATCCGAATAACCATTATGTCGTCATCTACTAAATAGAATCTCATATTTGTGCCTCCAAACCGCTTTCTGGTATTTCTATTTCAAAAACAGTGCCTTTTCCAAATTCAGAAGAAACTCGAATTCTTCCTTTAAACTGTTTTTCAACAATATCCCTTACCAGAGTTAGCCCAATCCCCCTGTTGATTGTCCCAGTCTCCTCATCAAACTTAGTCGAAAATCCTGGTTCATATATATGGTCTAAGTCTCGCTTCTTAATACCCGGTCCACTATCAGATATTTGAATTTGATGAAGGGTGTTTACCTTCTCATGTTTAAGGCTTAGTGTCCCTCCACTCTCGGCCATAGCCTCAATGGCGTTCATCACCAAATTTCTAAGCACAGACATAAGCAGGAAGTGATCTGATATATGAACATTGGTCTTGACTTGAAAATCCAGTGATATGGGTAAATTTTTGCTATCAATTTCCCGCCCAATACTCGTTTGTAGTATAGCGTATATGTCTTTCACTGGCATTATATCAAAAATAGGTTCCTTGTCAGAAATCTGATCAATCCCATGTATAACGCGCAGGTAGTTCTTCTTTATTTCATGAACATCCTTAGCAATTTGAAGGGAAAGTTTTCTATTCTCGTTATCATCATCCTCCAGATTTTCATATAAGGTAAAGGCATCACTCATGACAGTTTCAATATTTTCCATATTATTAGACATAAAATAAACTTCACTTTTTAGGTCGGATAACATTGTCACCAGCTGACGATACCTATTTTCATGTTCCTCCCTTTTAAGGAGCATTTGATACCTGTTCAGTATCAGAACTGCAATAATGCCAATTAGAGTCCTGGTTGAAGCCACGACAAACAGTTTGTTGACAACATCAATGTTTTCAGAAACAAAGGGCCCCACACGGGAGACAATTTCTAATGTATTGGCAATAAAATCTGCAAAAAGTATGACCAGAGCCCACCGTGTCAGGGTCTTCTCTGAACTTTTGTAGAACAGGAAATAGTACATTAGGCCATAGACCATATCAAATACGAATATTTGATGGTTTAACTGTAAAGCGGCCTGAAAGCTCCCGTACTCCGGTATGCCTATAATGCCTCGAAATAGTAAACCAACAAATCCCACATACATGGCGCATATGAGCGGATTGATTTTCCGATCAAAATAATAAAAAATAGGTAAGATAATAACAGATATACCAATCCGAAAGCCACCGACGAACATATCCAGATAAATCTGTGTTGTGATTGCATCAACCAAAGCAATCAAAAGCATTTTTTTAGTCTTCTTCATGCCAACCCCATCTCAAAATCCTCTATATTACCCCTACCATTATACGCAATAATGCATAGGGTCACAATGGGCAAACGCTTCCCTGATAAAATAAGACAAAAAAGAAGCCCTTCTCTTTCGAGAAAGACTTTTTGATCTTTATAAAATGAATGTTTTTATTAAACATAAAGTTTTTCTTGTATATATTCTTGTATATAATAGAAAGGTTATTTAAACCTCTCTAAAGACCGGTGCCCCATCCTTAAAGGAATCAATAACCGCAAGGGAGTCCACACGAATGCCTTGGCCTCTTAACACTTGGCCACCCTCTTGGAAACCTTTTTCAATAACAATGCCAACACCCGCCAACTCTGCTCCAGCTTGATGAACAATGTCTCTAAGTCCTAATGCAGCCCGTCCCCGCGCTAAGAAATCATCTAAAACCAAAACCTTGTCAGTTGCACTAATAAACTTCTTTGACACACGAACCTTGTAGTTCTTTGCCTTTGTAAAGGAAAAGACATCCGTCTCATAAGTGCTGTCATCAAGATTTTTTGATGCGACCTTTTTAGCAAAAACCACGGGAACATTAAAGTACTGAGCTGCAATAATAGCAATCGCAATCCCCGATGCTTCGATCGTCAATATTTTCGTGATGTCCTGCCCTTCGAATCTGCGTTTAAACTCTTTGCCTATTTCATTTAAAAGAGATGCATCCAGTTGGTGGTTTAAAAATGTGTCCACTTTTAAAATATCTTCTCCAACAACTTGGCCTTTTTCAAGTATTGCATTCTTAAGTGCTTCCATAAAAACTTCCTTTCTTAACAGATCCAAAACTTACAAGTCGGGTGAGATCACCCGGATTCTAATTAAAAAGTTTCTATGGCTAGGCAAATGCTATTTTGCAAATCGTTCGAGGTCAGAATACGGGAAAAAATACGTCAAAATAGCACAGACGAACTATTCCCGTAGTCCAGCCATTTACGGTAGCCGGGTAGAAACTTTTGGACCATATTTCCAATATTATACGGTAATGAATTATAAAAGCTCAGGATCACCTGAGCCATTTTATATAGGCGCTTGTCTGAAAACAGATTAAAACCTTCTCTATACCATATCTAGGTTTTTAATGGCCTAAACATCTATATATAGTATAGAGACAGTTCTACTTGAATGAACAAGCCGCTCAATTAAGAAAAATTGTACATCATAAACATCCCTTTTGCAAGAGAAATGGTCAATTATAAACGAAGATTCATTTTTTCCCCCATGCCAAACATGCCATTTATGCGAAGTGTTTGACCATCATAACTGGATAGATGTCCTGAAAACCATCCAAATGGTCCTTCATATGTGCCTGCTGCCACACCAAAATTTCTATGAATTCTGTTTTTTGCAACAGGACGAAATAAGATATTGACCATGCCTTTTTCATCGACAATGGTCCATGTGCCTGATGCCTTGTTTCTACAAAATTTCACACTTGGAACTTCATGGATCTTGCCATTCTTCCAAAAGCAATTTTCATTAAAGGCCCCCTTAATGCCCCGAATATCAGAAACCGTAAATCCACAGTAGTCATCTTTGATTATGCCTGAAGCGGTCACCCAGTCCCAACCACTATGGTATGGATAATAGGTCTTTTGATCATCAAGAACCATACTGGTTTCTTCCTTGTCTATTTGAAACAATTGATTGTGTATTTTAAGATACCCCTCAAGAGCCATGAGCTGCTTATGGGTATAGAGGCCTGCTCCTTTTTGGAATGGCAAAACGGAGACTTGCGGTTCATTGATGGGGCTCGCACTGGAAAAATAGGCTGACAACTTTTCTCCAGACAGTTCATCAGTAAATGAAAAACCCACTTCCAGCAAATTTGTTCTTAAAAAATGATTGGCATATATGAGAACATCCTTGTTTCTAAAAAACATGGTATCATTTTCAATAGACTCAGCCACCTTGATTTTCCTAAGTGGATAAACTTCCGAAAAACCCCATGTTCTATTTTTGTCTTTGTCATAAACCATAAGTCTTATGACAGAAAACAGTTTCAAATTCATAGTCCCTATAACGAGGTAAAATCTTTTACCACCTATCATAAAAGCCTGCCATTCTTTCAGGCGATAATCCTTAAGACCCCGTGGCAAATGCCCCAGAACCCCTGCTTTTAAATCCAAAGGAGAAACCTCCCTTAGACTTGTAGAATATTTGCCGTACCTAAAATTTCCATTTTCATCAATCAAGGTCTCTTGTTTGGGTGAAATCATATTATCGCCTCCACATATCCAAGATATTAATACCATAATATGGACTTAGTTACACAATTTTTTCACAAAATACCATACATATTTGGTTTTAGGTTCTTTCTTCAGGCGCTTGAAAAATTACAGATCCACATGCTCGTCATACCATATATAAAATTCTGATTCTTTAATAACTATACTTTGAAAACCGCCCACTTGTGAATTCGGACATAAAAAAAGGCTGTTTTTTATAACAGCCCCTTAAATTCTAGTCTTGTATATGTAATTGTCCATCTGGATTATAGACGGGGTGCTCTGCTTCAAACACTTTAATACTCATATCTTCAATATCTCTATGGTGACCAAGCCTCATTATGGCTTCTTTGCCTCCATAAACTGCAATAGCACCGCAGCTGCAGTATTTCATGCCATCATTTTTTGAAAGACTTTCAATGATTTTGTTGCACACTCTGCACCTTGCACGATTTTTGACGATTTTCAATATCAACTCTCCTTTCAGAGTCACTTACAACCGTCATATACTTACCCGAATATAATTTTCATAACCGTATTTATTCAACTTCATTCGCCTTTAATATTTTTATAACGTCCTCTTTCCCATTCTCGTCGACTAGTTTGTGAATAAGAGCCTCTGATAGATTATACAGGCTAAAGAGTGAGGTTAAGAGTTCTTCAAGCTTTTCTTCACCTTGATTGTCTCTGATTAAATCAGTTAAGTATGCCTTTTGATGATCAAATATTTTTTCTGTTTTTGGATTTTGAAACTCGTAAAACTTATCTTTGATTATAACTTTCAATTATAAACACCCCTATATTATCTTGTCTTTTTACCAAATATGCGAACCAACCACTTGTTCTCTTTTTCATTGGCTCTTTCTTTTTCACTTCTATTTTCCGTTTCCAAAGAGGATTCAAGGCGCAAAACTTTATCCTGCTCTGACTTAAGTAAGACTTGAAAATTCAGTATAAGTTCATCCTTCTTGTTCAGCTGATGGTCTTTGACTTCAAGTTGCTCTTTCAAAAACTTGATTTCCTCATGAAGGTGATCCAAGTAATCTGACTGAGATATATGCTGGTCACTTGGTTCCTTCGTATGCCTTGATTCGTCTACAACTGAATTTTGATTTTGTGCTTGTCTTTTCTTTATAGCTTCATCAGAAAGTTCATCTGTGGTTTCGTCTAAAACATTTTCTGAATCACTGGTTGAAGGTCCACACACGTCTTCAGCAGAAGCCTCTGCGTCACTCAAACATATCTTGTCATCGGCGTCACTTGATGGCATCGAAGAATTTTCCGTTGAAGTTTTTATGACTTTGCTGGATAGTTCCTCTGATTTCTCTTTCATTTTTTGAGTGATGGATGATAGTTGTTGCTTCGCTTCTTCACTTTTCTTGTCTTGAAGTTTTGACACATCGGAATGAATCATTTTCTTTGATACACCCAAAATAGCATCAAAGCCTTTCTTTTTTGCCACAGACAACTCGCCTCCAAACTATAAAGATAGATGCTTGTAAAAATCTTTAAACCCCTTTAATCATACCATTCTACAACCCTCTTGTCAGCGAGATTTTTACAGAAAAAGCCTCTTATTAAAACACATCCTTGCTCCGCAAGCCATTAAAGTCTCTAATCCAATCTAAGCCGCATTATTCTCTTACATATAGAGGGCGGTCAAAACTGGTAGAGACTCACGGGTCAACCTGAGACCTTAAGTTCAGCTATGGTTTAAAAAATCATCCAAACTTTAGCTTAATCATCCGTGAGATGTCGTTTATAATAAGAGGACTTTTAAACTTCATTTAATTGTCGTTCACCTAGGGTATTCATCCAAATTGTCGAAGGCCTGTTCTAGGTCTTCAATGATATCATCCACATTTTCTATGCCTACGGAAAGACGGATCATTCTTTCTGACAGACCAAAATTCTCAAGTTCTTTGTGGTCATAGCCCAGATGGGTCATAGCGGCAGGGAGCTCTATAAGTGTTTCGCAGTCCCCTAGACTTACAGCCAACTTGGCCAGTTTTACAGAGTCTACAAATTTCTTGGCCTGGTTTAAGTCCCCCTTTATTTCAAAAGCTAAAACAGCCCCAAAACCATCCATTTGCTCCTTAGCCAGTTCGTTTCCATTATGACTGTCCAGACCGGGGTAGTATACTTTTTCTACCCTTTCATGCTGATCCAGATACTGGGCCACTCGAACAGCATTCCTTTCATGCTGACGCATTCTAACCGCCAAGGTCTTGAGTCCACGAAGCAGGAGCCAAGCATTGAAAGGGCTTAAAACCCCTCCAAATTCACACATATAATCGAACTTCAAAGTCATTATATAATCAGAATTATTAGAAATGGCGACACCTGCAACCACATCTCCATGTCCACTTATATATTTAGTGGCACTATGAACCACAACATCTGCCCCAAGATCAAGCGGACGCTGTAAATATGGTGTGGCAAAGGTATTGTCTACGACCACCGTGGCGCCAAACTTGTGAGCCATTTCAGAAATCGCCTTAATATCCAGAACTTCAAGAGTGGGATTACATGGGGTTTCAAAATAGATCACCTTGACCCCTTCCACAAGTTTGACTTCGAGCAGGTCAAAATCTGACAAGCTGACCATTTCTGTTTCCACGCCATATGCAGGTAACATTTTTTTTAGCACCGTATGCGAAGACCCATAAAGCGTCTTATGGTAAAGTGCCTTGTCACCAGGTTTTAGAAGGGAAAAGAGCGTGGTGGTTATAGCTGCCATTCCTGATGCAAAAGCCACAGCGCCTTGTCCATTTTCAAGACTGGACATCTTCGTTTCAAAATCTCTCAGGGTTGGATTGTTTCCTCTGGTATACACATAATCGTCACTTTCAAAATTCATAACCTTTCTGACATGTTCTGTATTATCAAAAGTGAATGTAGACGTCATAAAAATCGGCGGATTGAGAGCATGTTTCGCCTTTGACTCTTTGTTTTGAGCATGAATCAATCTTGTTTCAAATCCATAGGTATTTCTTTTAGCCTTCATAGCTTACTCCCTTTGACCATAATGATGCAGGTAAAAGTCCCTCATAAAATCTATATCCTTATCCGACAGTTCCACCACACCACCAAGAAGCTGGGCATATACAGTTGCTTTTGCGGATTTTTCTACAATCAGGGCTGTCTTTAAGGCCTCTTTCAGCGACCGTCCTGCGGCCACACATCCGTGGTTGGCCATTATGCAAGCCGTTCTATTTTCTAGGGCTTTTACAACCTGAGCCCCCAACTCCTTAGAACCAGGAAGAACATAGTCCGTGACACGCACATCCCCACCTGTGATCTGGACAAGATCTTCTGCCGATCCCGGTATGCCTTTTTGTGCAATAGCAAAAGCTGTGGCATATGTGCTATGAGTGTGAACAATAGCACGAATATCTTCTCTAGCCTTATAAATGGCGAGGTGGAGCTGCCATTCAATGGATGGTTTTTTTTCACCACTAACCACATTCCCATCCATATCAATAATGACCACATCAATCGGTTCTATGGTTTCATAATCGACGCCGCTTGGGGTTATGGCAAAAACGTTCTCTTCTGGAATACGTGCACTTATATTGCCCCAGGTTCCCACCACGAGGCTGGACTTTAACATTTCAAGGCCCGTTTCAATCACAAGCCCTCTTATTTGTTCAATATGTATTGACATTATGACTCCTTTCCTAAAGTGCCATGACTGCTGAAGTGCAGTGGCACTTGTCAGTCTGCAGTTGATTTGAAAAAACATTTATAAACAATCTAGTAAGCAGGCTCTTGTTCTCTCCCACTGCATTTTGTATATCATGTACAGATATTTGACTTTCAAAGCCTGTACACCAATTGGTCACAATACCACACGCCGCGTAACACATGCCCAGTTCCTTGGCCAGTACGACTTCTGGGACATTGGTCATACCTACAACTTGCCCCCCTATACTCCTGTAAAATTTGATTTCTGAAGCGGTTTCAAACCGTGGCCCCTGCGTGCAAACATAAACAGCTTGACCAGATAGGCTTAGCCCCATTGACTCAGCCTCTGCCTTCACATGATCTCTCAAATTTTTACAGTAGGGATCGGACATATCTGTGTGTTTGACCCCCCCACTTCCATCATGAAAGGTCAGGTCTCTATCTTTTGTAAAATCAAGAAAATCTTTTAAAACAACAATGTGGCCAGGAGCATAGTTTTCATCGCAGGACCCAACGGCACAAGTGGCCAAAATATGGGTTACACCCATGGTTTTTAAAGCCATCATATTGGCCTTATAATTTATCATATGAGGGGGCAGGTCATGTCTTTTTCCATGCCTTGGAAGAAAGACTATCTCTTTCCCTTCTTTTGAGAGTATTTCTACATCAACTGTCCCATATGGCGTGTCCAGACTTTCTGATCTCAAGGTGCCATCAACACTGTATACGCCAGTGCCTCCTATAATCGCATATTTCATAGTTGGTCCCCTTTTCTAATTTGAGCGACTTGCAAAATATCATTCAAGAACCATCGTCATACCTTATAGATGCGAAAGAATCAAAATGCAATATATGGTATGACGAAGGTATAAATCTGAAATTTTTCAAGCGCCTGAATTTAATTATGCTTAAAGATTGAGCTTCATTATCGCTTCATGGAAGGGTGGATATAAAATGCCTCTTTCTGTTATAATGCCTGTAATATTTTCATGGGGTGTCACATCAAAAGCTGGGTTATAGACGTCCACCTTATCAGGCGCAATTTGAACGCCCCCGATATGGGTCAATTCTTTTGATGATCGCTCTTCAATCTCAATATCTTGTCCCCGCTTTATATCAAAGTCTATGGTTGTTGTCGGAGCAACAATGTAAAAGGGAACATTATATACTTTAGCAAGCACACTTAACATAAATGTACCAATCTTATTGGCCGTGTCTCCATTGGCTGCAATTCGATCAGCCCCAACAAGAATTTTGTCAATTTTTCCATCTCTTATGAGTGTAGCGGCCACACTGTCAGCTATTAACTTCGACTGAATCCCCGCATTCATGAGTTCCCATGCTGTTAACCTGGCCCCTTGAAGTCTCGGACGTGTTTCATCAGCATATACCATAATTTTCTTCCCATCATTATGAGCCCTGACAATAACCCCCAAGGCTGTTCCCATTCCAGCGGTTGCCAAAGCGCCCGTATTACAGTGGGTTAGTATCGTATCTCCTGAATGTATAAGTTCCCCACCGTACTGAGCCATAGTTTGGCAAGTCAAAATATCTTCATTATGTATGGCGCATGCTTCTTCTCTCAAGTTCTCTATTTGCTTGGCAAGATCCACCTCTTGATCAAGCATTATAACAGACTTCATTCGATCAACAGCCCACATTAAATTGACCGCCGTTGGTCGAGCGCTCCTAATAAGGGCACATGCATTGAGCAGTTCAATAAAATACTGGTCTTTCGGCAAATGCTTGAGTTCATTAGCAGCAATTAGGACACCATAAGCTGCCGCTGCACCGATTGCAGGAGCACCACGAACGACCATGTCAGAAATGGCAAAGGCAACTTCTTCTGAAGTTTTGCAGTAAAAATACTCCAAATCCACAGGCAACTTTCTCTGGTCTAAAAGAATCAGGCTGTTATTTTCAAATCGAATGGTTTCAATTTTTTTCATTTTTACCCTCCTGAGCCTGTTTTATAAGGTTTTTAGAACATCTTTCAGCGTTCTTATACACTTCATTTTCCTGCAGGGTTCGGAGCACTCTGTCTTGCATTAATATTTGACCATTACAAATGACTGTTGAAACATCTGAGGCTTGAGCTGAGTAAACCAAGGTGGCAACAGGGTCAAGTCTAGGATATAAATGCGGCTTTTCCATATCAACAAGTATAATATCCGCCTTTTTTCCAACTTCGATTGTTCCAATTTCATCTTCCATACCTAGGGCTCTCGCACCGTTAATCGTGGCCATTTGCAAGGCTGTATACGCTGGTACAGTTGTTGCGATTCCAGTATAGGCCTTGTTTATCAAAGCCGCTAAGTTCATTTCCTCAAACATGTTGAGATTGTTATTTGAAGCCGAACCGTCAGTGCCTAGGGCAACGTTCACACCAGCTTCAAGAAGTTTGGTGACTGGTGCAAATCCATTCCCCAGTTTCAAATTACTGCCAGGGTTATTGATAACAGAAACCTTGTTGTCAGCAAGAATTTGAATATCTTCATCTGACAAGTGCACACAGTGAGCCGCAAAGGTTGGCCTTTTAAATACACCTTGCTTGAACATGTTTTTTATGGGTGAAACACCATATGTCTCGTAAGAATCCTCCACTTCTTGCCTGCTTTCAGACAAGTGTGTATGTATCCTAGTATTATGGACCTTTGATGCCTCTAATATTTTTATCATGAATTCAGGATCACATGAGTAAGGCGCGTGGGGGGCTAAGTTCACAGTGATTCGCCCCTGGGCTTTTTTTGCCCAGTCTTCTTTGAGTTTAATGGCCTCATCCAGCTTTTTGTCACTTTCTTCTCCACTGACAAGCCCACGAGATAAATTGGCTCGAATGCCTGTTTTCTCAACAGCTCTTGCCACATCATCCATGAAAAAATACATGTCTGCAAACATGGTTATGCCTGATCGAATCATTTCTGCAATGGACAACATGGCCCCCCAATAGCAATCTTCTCCATTTAAATTTTCTTCAACAGGTAGGATTTTTTCTGTTAACCAAGGCCAAAAGGGCAAATCATCAGCATAGTTTCTCATGAGGGACATGGATATATGGGTGTGGGCATTGATAAGGCCTGGTAAGGCAATGGTATTGTCCCCTTCAATGATGTAGTCTGGTTCAAATATACCATTCGTTTTTCCTACAAAAATCACCCTGTCATTTTCAATGCCAATGTCCCCTGTGAACACTTGAGGTTTTTTTTCATCCATGCTTATAATTTGCGTGTTTCTTATGAGTGTTTTCAAATGCCTTTCCCCCTTTTGCTTTAAAAGTTTTCTCTTGGAACCTTTATTTCAAAACGTGTACCATGTCCAAGCGAGCTATTGCAGTTCACTGAACCATTCAATCCATTAACGACCGCCGTGTGTACAATATAAAGTCCAAGCCCCACACCCTTGGCGATGGTATCCAACCTACCAAAAGGATTAAACACATAGTTCAAATATTCTGCTTCAATACCTAATCCATCATCAGTAAAAAGGATGTCAATCTCCTCTTCTTTTTCTTGGACTGTGATGTTTATGCACCCTTGTTCCCTGCCTTTAAACCCATGCTTAAAGGCATTGGTGATTAAATTATTAAAAACCTGCATCAGCGCTGATCTGGAGTTGACTATCATAAGATCAGGGTCACAAATGACGTTTATTTCAATCTTGCCTTCACTAATCTTTTTCGGATGGAGGCTCAAACAATCATCGATGACTTCTTTTAGATTAAACTCCTTGGCATCGCTTCGTCTTCCCATGCCCGCTATGCTTTTCATCACTTCTATAAGTTCAGCTGACTTCATTAAATTCTTTTCCATCATCTTCATACCTGTTTCAGTGGACTGAAGTGCGGTGTAAAGATCTTCTTCTGAGAGTTTATCCTCTTCATAGAGTTTCAAATTCTTTTCAAGCTCCTTGCTTAAAAAGCTGATCATAGTGATGGCCGTACCAAGTGGCGTGTTTAAACGATGGGCCATGCCCGTAACGACCTGGCCAGCTGTTGAAAGTTTCTCAGTTGCTAAAAGCTGATCTTGAGTTTTCTTAAGCTGGTCAATGGACTTGTGAAGTTCTTCTGTCCGCTTGTCCACAATAAGTTCAAGATTTTTTTCACAGCCCGAACTTGTTTCAATGCATATTCCTTTTCTAATATTAAGACTTCTGTTTCGTTTTTATATTTTTTCAGAGCCCTCATAAACTGGTCAAAACTGTCTCCTAAAATGCCAAGTTCATCTTTTCTATCCCATTCAAGCAAAACATCCATATTCCCTTCAGATGCTTTTTCCACATAGGCCACAAGGTCAGTCACAGGCTTGTAGATGGTCTTGCTTATGAAACCAGTTAGAAATATTCCTGTTATAATGAGGATGGCAAATCCTGTGATAAGGATATTTTTCACACTGTTAACAGGATCATATAGTTCTTCGATGTAGCCCGACGAAGCCAAGTACCAGTCATACTCAGGAAAATACTTGACCACAGCAATTTTTTCCCGTTCTTTTTCATCCGCTGAATTGCGCCATAAGTATGTGAAAATTCCATTTTTGGTTTTTATAATATCTTGATAGAGGGCTTCACCATTGCCATAGCCAACATCTTGTAGTCTTTTCCCCTTTGAATAAGGATGTACCAGGCTCGTACCATCCCCTTGCATAATGAAAGAATAGCCCGTTTCGCCAAAAGTCAACTTGTTAAGCTCATCTTCAAAATCCCTCACCTGAATGAGTTCTGTGAATTCCTCCCTGTAGCTCGAAGCAGATATAACCCAGTCCCAAGGCTTAAAATGTTTCATGTAAAGGGCCTTTGCCCTAGCCTGTGACTCACCAGGATTCTTCCAGTCATACTGAATGTACTGTTCCTTTAGGGACATTTGTAGTTGAACAAACTCATTTTGAGAAATATCCTCACGAATGAGCTCTTCTGAAGGATGATACTGAATGACACCACTTGAGTCCAGAATATATATATAGCCTGAACTGCCTATTTTTTGAGATGACAAATAAGCCCAAGCATCTTCCTTTGCCTGCGCTTCCGTTTTTTCTCCATTTAAATATTGTTCATAAGTATACTTTACAAAATCATAGTTGCTTCGAACAATAGACCGGAGTTCACCCCTCACAGATGTATCTGCCGCCACTTTTATCATGCTGTATATTTGATTTGTATTCACATTGAGCTCTTCTTCAATAAAGCCTTCCATTCTCTTTTCGAGAGTAGAAGATATAATCAAATAAGATGCCACACACAAGATAATAAGAGACGTGGTATAGAGGAAGGGTAACTTATATTTTAACGACATATCTCGAATCCATTTCATATGCAATCCCCCTGCTTTAATACTACCCATTTCTTTCATGTAACCCCACCCAAAGTGTTATTCCAAAAAAGAGTAAAAAAATAACGCCAATAAGGTCATCTTGACCTTATTGGCATTCACTTTATAAATCAATTTCTGATTTTCGCTGGCCTTAACATACACCCATTTTTCTGAATTTGTCATATCTGCTGTTTACAATCTCTTGGGCATCCATCTCTTCATATTTTTCTATCGTTGATTTTAGTCCGCTTTTCAGATGGTCAACTGTGATCACAGGGTCTTCATGGACACCATTTTCATGTTCTGGTATCACCTTATCGATCAGACCAAACGCATTTAAGTCATCCGCTGTGATGCGCATGATTTCTGCGGCTTCCTTAGCTCTTGAAGCATCCTTCCATAGGATTGATGCAAAGCCTTCAGGAGATAAAACAGAATATATGGCATTTTCAAGCATCCATATCTCATTGCCTACACCAAAGGCCAGGGCACCACCGCTACCCCCTTCACCAATAACAATACTAATGACAGGCACTTTTAGATCTGACATTTCAAGAAGATTTCTAGCAATGGCTTCTCCCTGACCTCTTTCTTCTGCCCCAAGACCGCAGTAAGCGCCGGGGGTATCAATAAAGCAAATGATGGGTCTTCCAAACTTTTCAGCCTGTCTCATAAGGCGAAGGGCTTTTCTATACCCTTCTGGATGGGCCATACCAAAATTTCGCTTAATATTTTCTTTCACATCCCGACCCTTTTGATGACCAATCACAGTCACTGGTTTTCCATCCAACCAGGCAAGGCCACCAACAACAGCACTATCTTCTCTAAAAAGCCTATCGCCATGAAGTTCCATAAAATCATCAAATATATACCCTATGTATTCTAGGGTTGTCAATCTGTGTTTATGCCTTGCAAGTTCAACCCGCTTCCATGCCAGGGAAGGTTCTTCTACCACTTGCGCCTTGACACCTTCTTCTGTTTTCAGCTTTTTAGATATTTTTTCTATATCACTTCTCAGTGACGGGTCAACTTGGGCTGCAATCTCTTCCAGCTCCTTTAGCCTATCCCTGAGAACGTCTTGTTCACTCTTATGCATACTGGACCTCCTTATGCGCACTTAAAATTCTAGACAGTGCCATGTAAAGATCCTCACGCTTTACAATCTTATCTATGAAACCATGTTCAAGTAAAAACTCACTTCTTTGAAAACCCTCTGGCAATTTTTGACGTATGGTTTGCTCAATAACCCTTGGGCCTGCAAAGCCGATAAGAGCACCAGGTTCCGCCAGAATAATATCACCCAACATGGCAAAACTTGCTGTTACGCCACCCGTTGTTGGATCTGTTAAAATACTTACGTATAAGAGGCCTGCTTCCGAATGCCTTTTAAGAGCCATAGATGTCTTGGCCATTTGCATTAAGGAAAATATACCCTCTTGCATTCTAGCACCACCTGATGCGGTGACTATAATGACTGGTAACCCCTCTTTCGTGGCATGCTCCACAAGACAGGTGATTCTTTCTCCCACAGCAGACCCCATAGACCCCATCATAAAGCCTGGGTCCATAACGCCAACAGCAATTTTTCGCCCCTGTATTTCAGCCGTTCCCACAGTGACAGCCTCAGAAACTTCTGCTTTTATTTGCGTTGATGACACCTTGTCTTCATAGCCTTCAAAATCAAGTGGATTTTTCGAAGCAACATCTGTAAACATTTCTACAAATGTCCCCTCATCTGTTATCATCTCAATTCTTTCTAATGGTCGCACTCTGAAATGGTGACCACAGACACTACAAACCGAACTTTGGGCTTCGTAGCTCTCTCTATCATGCAGTTTCCCACATGCCTTGCACTTTATATAAAAACCATCTGGTATATTTGGCATTTCGCTGTTAGGTGTTGCTGTGCGTTCTTGATTCAAGCGAATGTATTTTGTTTTTTTAAATAGCTTGTCAAACATTTAGTCACCGCCTTCTTATCCGATAATTTGTGTCTCGAGTGTCTTCGTGTGATAGTCACCATCCATATAGCTTTGGTGGGACAAAATATCAAAATGAAAATCAATATTCGTGTGAATGCCTGTTATGACAAACTCCCCTAAAGCTCTTTTCATGCGTCGAATCGCATCATCACGGTCTTTACCGTGAACAATGAGTTTCCCTATCATTGAGTCATAAACCGGCGGAATCAAATACCCTTGATAAACAGCCGAGTCTATACGGACACCCGGTCCGCCAGGCAGTAGAAGTGTCTCAATACGACCTGGGCACGGTCTAAAGTTTTCATACGGATTTTCAGCATTGATACGACATTCGATGGCATGACCAGTGATCAAGACCTCATCTTGCTTCATGGAAAGTTTTTCTCCAGCCGCAACGAGAATCTGCTCTTTTATAAGATCCACACCCGTAATCATTTCCGTTACAGGATGCTCCACTTGGATTCTCGTATTCATTTCTATAAAGAAAAACTCGCCACTCTTATCAAGTAGAAACTCAACTGTGCCTGCATTCTCATATTTCGCCGCTGAAGCCGCCTTTACAGCTGCGTCTCCCATTCTTTTACGAGTGTCAGCCGTTAAGGTCGGAGAAGGTGCTTCTTCAATAACCTTTTGATTTCGACGCTGCATGGAACAGTCACGTTCACCCAGATGGACTATGTTGCCATGCTGGTCAGCCATAATTTGAAATTCAATATGCTTGGGATTTTCCACAAAGCGTTCCATGTAAACAGTGTCATCACCAAAGGCAGCTTTTGCTTCCATTTTTGCAGCCATCACTAGGGATTCCAGCTCATCATCATGACGTACAATCCGCATCCCCCTGCCACCGCCACCTGAAGCAGCTTTTACAAGAAGAGGATAGCCGATTTTCTTGGCCTCTTCCAGAGCTTCTTCCATATTAGACACAGGGCCATCTGAACCAGGGACAATCGGCACACCTGCATTTTTCATTGTTTCTCTTGCCATAGCCTTGTCACCCATTTTGTCAATGGCTTCAGGCGATGGTCCGATAAACTTCAAACCACATTCAGCACACATTCTCGCAAACTTAGCGTTTTCGGATAAGAATCCAAAGCCAGGATGAACAGCTTGAGCCCCTGACATGACTGCGGCACTGATAATATTTGTCATATTCAAATAGGAATCTGCCGCTTTGGCTGGACCGACACAAATCGCTTCATCTGCTAACTGTGTGTGTAGAGCGTCTTTATCACATTCAGAGTATACAGCCACTGTCTCAACGCCAAGCTCTCTACATGCTCGAATAATTCGAACAGCAATTTCCCCACGATTCGCAACAAGTACTTTATTAAACATCATATCACCTAACCGATCGTGAACAGGTCTTGTCCGTATTCAACAAGCTGCTCGTTCTCCACTAGGATTTGCTTTATAACGCCATCTTTTTCAGCTGTGATTTCATTCATAACCTTCATAGCTTCAATAATACATAGCACATCGCCCTTTGAAACATTGTCTCCCACTTGAACGTAAGATGGCTTGTCTGGCGATGGCGAATCATAAAAAACACCTACAAGAGGCGCCTTAACAGGCGTTCCTGTGCTTTCTAACTTAGGCGCTTGTTCATTGGTCATTTCAACAATGTCTGTGTCTTGTGGCTTAACAGCTTCAACCATTTGACCTGTACCAGCCACAGTTTGTCCATTTTCCATACGAATTCTAAAACCGTCATTTTCCATTTCAAATACGGATAGTCCTGACTGAGATACCAGTCGGATCATTTCTCTAATTTCTTTGATTTGCATGTCTCACGACCCCTTTTTTCATACTCTTTTCGTATCACTAATGTGACACCTTAGATGATTTGTGTTCTCACAGCACAAATCTTCTTCCCATATAATTTACCAGTCTTTTGACTAGGTGTACGCCCATTAAGGTATCAAGTTTCACTATTTGACCTCTATTAGATTTTAGTGTACTTGGATTGTATTGTCAACAGATATTAGTACCAGATGCTATTTTTAGATCATAATTATTTTTTATTCAATATCTAGTAAGAAGATGTAATTTTATGTATAATATTAAGACGATGTAATATTTGACTTGTATTTGCTAAATCATTTACAAGCCAATCCATAATATTTTCTTGGGGGAAAAAGAATGAAAAAGAATAAAATAGTTTTTTTACTGCTTGTGGCTTTACTCATTTTTGGAACAGCTTCCTTTGCTGATGGGCAAGACAAGTATACCCTTATGATCTATCTCAACGGGTCTGACCTGGAAAGCACCTATGATGCTGAAACAAACAGCTTTATTGGCAGTGCAACAGAAGATCTAAACGAAATGATTGCAGGCTATAAGCCGGGAACAGGTGTCAATGTTCTTGTTCAAACAGGTGGCACAGCCAACTGGAACAATGACTACGTGAACCCTGAGTTAACGCAAAGATTTGAATTGACTGCATCAGGCTTTGTAGAAATGGAAAACTTACCGGCTCAAAACTTTGGCTACAAAAAAACGCTTTCAGATTTTATGAATTGGGGCATTAGAAAGTACCCTGCTGATAAATACGCTATCATATTATGGAATCACGGGGGTGGCCCTGTGAAAGGCTATGGCCTTGATGAACTTTCTGACTATGACAGCCTACACTTGAATGAGCTTTCTCAGGCATTCACAAACACACAGGAGAAGACTGGGGTCACTTTTGATATTATAGGCTTTGATGCCTGCCTTATGGCCAGCCTAGAAGTGGCGGATACCCTAGACTCTTTTGGCAAGTATCTCGTGGCATCGGAAGAAATTGAACCTGGACATGGATGGAATTACGAGTCCATTTTAAATGCTCTAAATGCCAACCCGGCTTTGTCGGGTGATGCCTTGGGAACCATCATTGCTGACACATACTTGACCCATGCAAAATCTTTCGGCACAGAAAGCGAAGTCACCCTGTCCGTTATAGATTTGTCTAAGATTGATCATGTTGTTACCGCTCTTGAAACACTAATCACTGAGGCTGACCAACGTCTGTATGATAATATATTCTTCTATGAATTTGCCCGTTCTGCTTTGGCGGCAAAATCTTTTGGGGGTAATACAGAGAGTCAAGGCTATACAGACCTAATCGACCTAAGCGATTTTGCCAGTGCTCTGGCTCTGAATCAAGAGGAAAATGCATCTGCACTCATGGCTGCTCTTGATGGAGCCCTTGTTCACAAAGTGGATGGCCCTTATTCATTAAACACTGGTGGCCTGTCAATATACTTCCCATACAGGGACCAAGAAAATTATGATCTTAATATGGAAATGTATGAAGACACTCTCTTTTCATCTATTTACATTAATTTTCTAAAGACATTCAAGTCAACAGTTGAAGCCTATGAGCAAGGTGATGGAATTGATTATATTGTCAATGAACCCACAGCAGACACCCCTTATTTTGAATTGGTCTTAACACAAGAGGGCTTTGAAAAAGTTTACTACGTTTATATTGATATTTATACAGCACCTATGATCGAAACTGAAGCAAGTTATGACACTCAGTATCTTGGCTACGACTTTCTTGTGTCTATGAATGAGGATACTTTCTCCTACTTTGATGATTTCAATTTCCAGTGGACCTATCTGGATTCAGAGCCACTCATGATGTATGTTACGCATGATTATGGCGATGTGGTATTGTATGAATCACCAGTCCTTTACAATGGCCAGGAAATGAACCTGATTTTCTCATGGATCACTGAGATTTCAGAAACTGGTGAAGACTTAAGCCACTATGAAATTTATGGTCTTAGACAAACAGTTGATCCTCAAACAGGTATGCCTGATAAGAACTTGTATCAACTTGAAGCTGGTTCTGTTATACAGCCAATTTATATAATGAACAATTATACGACAGACACTTCTGATTATGTTGCTGGCAATGAAATTGTAATACACGAAAACACTGATCTCTACTTTGATGACCTGCCATCAGAGGATTACATGTTTAACTTCCGTCTTACAGACTTTGCCTTTAACCACTGGTTTACAGACAGTTACTTCTTTGTGAAAGACACGGAATAATAAGACACTCTTTGATTTAAACCCATCAGGTCTATGAACCTCTTTTAATGGAGATTCATAGACCTTTTTTCTTGATTCTTTTTTATCCTTGTCCCTTGCCTTCTATGACCTGACCTTATATAATTTAAAAAGTGTGCAAACTGATATAAGTGACCTCGGCTATTTTCATCGGTTATGTGCCCTAATTAGAATATCAAGTGACCCGACTCAGGACCTTTTAGTAAACTTTGATTTTTCAACATCAAAAGTCAGATAGGGGCACACGAAATATTGAGCAATCGATTATAAAAGGAGTTTACGAATGAGTATTCTAAACGTCAAAAATTTAAGCCATGGCTTTGGTGATAGAGCCATCTTTAACAACGTTTCCTTCCGCCTTCTTAAAGGGGAACACATTGGTCTTATAGGCGCAAATGGTGAAGGAAAATCAACATTCATGAATATCATTACCGGTTCCCTTGAACCAGATGACGGTCAAGTTGAGTGGTCAAAAAGGGTCCGTGTTGGTTATTTGGACCAGCACACAGCCCTTGAGTCAGGAACATCCATTAGAGACACTCTAAAAACGGCTTTCCAGTACCTATATGATATGGAAACTGAAATCAATGACATGTATATGAAAATGGGAGAAGTGGCTCAAGACGAACTGGACAAGCTTATGGAAGAGGTTGGTACCCTTCAAGATATTTTAACCAACAACGACTTCTATGTCATTGATTCAAAAGTCGAAGAAATCGCCAGAGGATTGGGGCTTTCTGATATAGGTCTTGATAAAGAAGTCCAGGACTTGAGTGGTGGTCAAAGAACCAAGGTCTTGCTTGCAAAACTCCTTCTTGAAAAGCCTGATATTCTCCTTCTTGATGAGCCAACCAACTACCTTGACGAACAGCATATTGAATGGCTTAAGCGTTATCTTCAAGACTATGAAAATGCATTTATCCTAATTTCCCATGATATACCGTTCTTAAATTCAGTTATCAACCTGATTTACCATATGGAAAATCAAGAACTCAATAGATACGTTGGCGATTATGACAACTTTATGAGCATTTATGAAATGAAAAAGAAACAAATGGAAGCGGCCTATAAAAAACAGCAACAAGAAATTGCTGACCTAGAAGACTTCGTGGCTAGAAACAAGGCCCGAGTGGCCACACGAAACATGGCCAAATCTCGTCAAAAAAAGCTGGATAAGATGGATCGTATTGAACTCGCAAGGGAAAAACCAAAACCAGAGTTTAACTTTAAGGAAGGACGCACGTCGGGCAAACTGATTTTTGAAACCACTGACCTAATCATAGGCTACGACGAACCCCTTACAAAACCACTCAATCTGTATATGGAAAGAGGCCAAAAAATTGCCCTTGTTGGTGCCAACGGTCTCGGAAAGACAACCCTTCTAAAGTCACTTATGGGTCTTATCTCTCCAGTAAGCGGTGATGTTCGCATGGGGGAAACCCTCGAACTTGGGTATTTCCAACAGGAAATTAAAGAGGCCAACTACAACACATGTATTGAAGAGGTATGGAAAGACTTCCCTGCATACACCCAGTACGAAGTTCGAGCGGCTCTAGCAAAATGCGGTCTAACAACCAAGCATATTGAATCCAAGGTTCTTGTCCTAAGCGGTGGAGAGCAAGCTAAAGTTCGACTTTGCAAGCTGATAAACAAAGATTCCAATGTACTCATACTCGATGAGCCAACCAACCATCTTGACGTGGATGCCAAAGAAGAACTTAAACGAGCCTTAAAGGCCTATAAAGGCAGTATTCTTCTGGTCTGTCATGAACCTGAATTCTATCAGGACGTGGTGACAGATGTGTGGAACTGTGAAGACTGGACAACCAAGATTGTCTAATAAATAAAAAACTCCGCTTAATGAACGTATTTTCCATACGCACTTTAAGCGGAGTTTTGCTATATCTTATATTGCCATGCAATGCTCTCTACTGAGATCTAACTAAAAGATATGTTTCTAATCGTTAGCTTTCCTTTAATGAACTTTGATCGAGAGCCATATGGTCGGTTGACTCTGCCCTATTCATTTTCAAAAAAGCCTTTTAGCTTATCTGCTAGCGCAGTATTGAAAGGTTCATCATCCTTATCCTTCATAAATTTCTTCACGTCTTTATAGCTGCCTTTTTTTCCTTCTTCTTTCTTTCGCTTATTAAATGAAGATAATTTTTCTTTATAGCCACAACGACAAACAAACTTCTTGCCTTCTCCCTGACCAACCATTTTCAGTTTTTTATGGCAGTTTGGACAACGGGCATTCGTCACCCTAGATACAGACTTTCTATAACCGCAGTCTCGGTCCTGACAAACCAGCATCTCGCCACGCTTGCCTTTGACTTTTAAAAGAAACTTCTCGCATTCTGGACATTTTTCTCTGGTCACATTGTCGTGTTTGAATGTTTTAGCACTGGATGCGATATTTTTGACAGCCGTTTTAGTAAAGTCTCTCATTTCGTGAACAAACTCGCCCTTTTGCTCACGGCCTCCGGCGATGGCATTGAGTCGCATTTCCCACTGCGCCGTCAAGTCTGGGGACTTTAATGGCTCTGGTACCAAATCTAAAAGCTGTTTGCCTTTCGATGTGACCTTAATATCTTTTCCATCTGTTTCTACAAGGAAACTTTTAAATAATTTTTCAATGATTTCAGCCCTGGTTGCAACTGTACCAATCCCGCCAGTTTCACCAAGGATTTTTTGAAGTTTTTTCTCCTTATGTTCTAAATACTTGGCTGGATTCTCCATGGCTTTTAAAAGTGTTCCTTCATTAAATCTTGGTGGCGGTGTGGTTTCACCACTTGTCATTTTATAGATTTTTACATCTATAACATCGCCTGTTTTAATCTTTGGTAGTGTTTGGTCATCTGATCCTTCTTCATGATTGGTTGAATCGCCCTTATAGAGGGTCTTCCATCCATCTTGCAGGACCACTTTTCCCTTCATGGTAAAATCCTGTCCCTCTGCTCTTGCCGTCACAAGTGTTTGTTCATATTCATAAGGGGCGTGGAAGACAGCTAGAAAACGTTTAACGACCATTTCATATATTTTTCTTTCATCTGTCTCCAAACTGTTTATAAATGGAGACACTTCTGTGGGCACAATGGCATGGTGGTCAGAAACCTTTGAATCATCAATAACACTTTTTCCAACGTGCAGGTCGCCCTTCAAAAGCTTAAAAGCATAGGGGCGCATATCCCCTACACCACAAGCTTCTACCCGTTCCCTTAGTGTGCTTCTCATATCACTTGTAAGGTGCTTGCTGTCCGTTCTCGGATAGGTGAGCACCTTGTGCGTTTCATATAGACTCTGCATGATTGACAGGGTTTTCTTTGCAGAGTAGCCATACCTTTGGTGGGCCTCCTGCTGCAGGGTTGTCAGATCATACAAATGAGGTGCGTATTGCTTTTTCTTGGTCTTTTTAATATCTATGACTTCGAGGGATTTGCCCTTGAGTGTCTTTAGAAGCTCTTCAACTTTTTCTTTTGAAAAACTTCTATTTTGCCCCTTGCCATCTTGCCAAGTGAGTTTGTTTCCGTGGGTTACTGCAGTCAAACCATAGTATTTCTTTGGTTTAAAAGACTGAATTTCTGCGTCACGGGATGCAATCATAGCAAGGGTTGGTGTTTGAACACGCCCACAGGAAAGCTGGGCATTATATTTTGTCGTAAGGGCTCTTGAAGCATTTATTCCAACGATCCAATCGGCTTCAGCACGGGCTTCTGCCGCCCTGAACAGGTTGTTGTAGGCACGACCATCTCTAAGATTTTTAAAGCCTTCCCTAATGGCCTTATCAGTCACAGATGATATCCATAACCGTTTGATGGGCTTTTTCGAATGGGCCTTTTCCAGTATCCATCTGGCTACCAGCTCCCCTTCTCGACCGGCATCTGTGGCAATAATAATATCGTTGACATCTCCACGACCAATCAGTTTTTTTATGGTGGCAAATTGCTTACCGGATCCCTTCATGACGATTAGTTTCATCTTGCCTGGTATTATTGGGAGGTCATCTAGTTTCCATGTCGCGTATCTCTTATCATAGGCTTCCGGGTCAGCTAGGGTCACCAGGTGTCCAAGGGCCCAGGTCACAATGTATTTGTCACCCTCTATAAAACTTTGATTGTTCTTATGGCACCCCAATACACGGGCTATATCACGACCTACGGAAGGCTTTTCTGCAATTACTAGTGATTTCTTCATTCTGTCTAATTCCTTTCATACCTTGGTCTTTCTTTGGTCCTTCTCTGGCCTATTACCGACCAAAGCCTGCTACCTTCCATAATACCATATTATCCGCTTCTTTCCCGATCCTTTAACATGGATGTGAGTCGACTGGACAAAGTTTCTATAACAGCCAGGCCTATGGCCGTATTCTTTTTAACCAGCTCTAGGAAGGCATCCCCTTCCATGGCTAAAACTTCGACAGATCCATCAGCTTTTACAGTTGCAGTACGTGTGTCTTTATTGATAACCCCCAGCTCTCCAATCATCTGTCCCTCTGGAATAACTGCAATTGGACCTTCTTTCTCATTCAAGTATACAGCAGCACGTCCCCTTAATAGTACAAAAAATTGCTTGCCCCTTTGTCCCTTTCGAACAATGGTGTCACCAGAGTTTAGGTGGCTAACTGATACAATCTCTGTCAATTTTTTTAGTGTATCAATGTCCAATGTTTCAAACATTGGAATAGATTTTAATGCAATCATAAAATCTATTTCTTTTTTTCTGTTTTCATCCATTTTTTCACCCCTGTTATAGGAAATAAGTCTTGCAATCCACTTGTTCTTATCACCAATATCAAATTTTTTCTTTTCTATGCCACAGTTGTGATTGTCCCCTTCCAAAAGGGCTATTAGACAGTCGGTCCAGTCATCTCTTTTTATGCCTCGTATCATTTCTATAAGGATGGGCCGTTTTTTAGGATTTGACAAATAGGCATATCCATTGCCAGCCAAACTGATATGACTTCTATCTAGGGCTTGATCTATTAGTGTCGCTTCTATCGACACTCTGACTTGGGCGATTTCGGACTTTAAAACATCTCCCGTTTCATGTTCTAAATCAACTGACTTTTCAACATCAACAATGTAGTCAAGAGCTTGTAAGAGTTCGCGAAAATGGTCATAAGCATGGTAGGCTTGCCGCTTGGATTCTGCCAAACAAACCAAGTCAATAATGGTTTTTTCCTTGTCTTTGAGCTGGTTCTCAATCTCATTAACGGGGTAGGCCTTGACCACTTCTTGCAAGGTGCTATAACTCGTTGATGTTAGAAACTGCTTCAAAGCCATGTGCTTTAACTCTTCGTCGTAGTAGACCATTATTTCTGGCGCTGACAAATTTCCCTTTCCGAACCACTCAATATGAACATCGTCTTCAACTTGCCTATAGGATGCAATAATTTTATCAACAAGTGCTGCATCTTCTAAACGTTTTCTCTTCTGTATGCCTTCAAGCACCTTAATATATCTGCCTTTTTCCCCCTTGAACATATACAACATCATATTTTCAACAGCATCATCCATCGGTGCGGTATCTATTAAAACCTCTCTTAGACTTAAGTAAAGAGACTTGTCTTTAAGTTTTGAATAATTGACAAAGCACCTGGTAATCAGCCAGTTTTTGAAGGCATCCGTCAGTTCATGTTCGTAAAGCCGGGGTTCAAAATCAAATAAATTATTTACAAAAACATGTTCCAGAATATTCACTCGTATTTCCATTTCAGATATATCAAAAAGTCTGGTCAACCACGCAACTTGTTCTGACTCTAAACGATTTTTAATGGCATATAAGAGGAAGAGTCTTTCAGATCGACTGCCTTGCTCAGCTTGTTTCATTAAGGTCTCAAGCATGTCCCGTGATCCAATCGATCCTATAATGTCTGTCACAACACCTGATACTTCAGCACTTTGGGAGGCATTCAAAACGTCAATGAATCCCCTTTTGTTGACGATCCATAAAGCTGAGAACATTATAAGCACAAGGGCAATCCCTGAAATAAGATATATGGATGGTAGGCCTCCCACGGTATGAATCATAAGCAAACCTCCACCAATGGCATAACCAGAAAAAGCATCAATGTAGCCCACCAGGGTCACTAGAGATGGGCGGTATAAAGGGTCAAGAAGCTGATAGAAAACTTCGAGTAGATAGAGCAGAAACCCAATCACAGCCACCACGGATAAAACCCGCGCAAAGAGTGCCCATCCCAAACCACTTGATGCCCTGGTCATTATAAAAAGGCTCAAAGCAGACAATATAAGAAGTAAAGGCATTAAATTAATGGAACCCACACGCTTGACCAGTTTATTGTAAAGAAAAATGTTCAAAACAAGCTCTGTCAAATATCGAAGGGTCAAAAAAACACCTAGAAATCCTGTAAGGGACTCAAGGTTTTGTAGAATACGGGTGGAATGATAATGGAATAAATACTCATTCACTGTGTCTGATATAGATATTAAAGCCACACACCCTATTAAAAGAGGCAAAAATGCCTGGCTTGTTGTATAGGACCAAATAGATTTAACTGTGACCATTCTCTTTGTAAATATTTCTCGAGAAGAATCCACCACTGTTCTAAGAAGCAGGTGGGATGTGTACCCTATAACCAAAACAACAGGAAAGGCAAATAGGAAAATAAGGCCTGGCGTAACAAGATTCTCACTAACCCTTAGGATGCCTCCACCAAGCAAGGCACCCAAAGCCGCAAAGCTTGTTGCGACAGGTACCCATCGTCTTAACTCGTCCAAGCTAAAAACTTCCTGGACCAAGTAGGTTCTTGTGAACAATAAATTTTCACTAATGGCTATAAGAAGGACCAACATAAGTCCATAGAGATAAGGGCTTGGTGCATATGTAAAAAAAATAGGCAACAAGAAAATATGAACACCAGCAACGGCAATCACGAAACTTTTATAAAAGTGTTTTAATCCGCGTCGCGTTATTATCCGAGCCATAAAAACGGCGGTGAGTGCATCTAAAAAGGGAAAAACCACATAAATTATAGGGAGTTTCTCTGCACCAACACCTATATTGAAAACTGCAAAGCCAAGTCCAAAGAGCACGGCTGTATAAAGACCAATCGAAAAATAATAAACATATAGCAGCTTTTGTCTGTTCATAGACCCACCCCCTCGATTATTTATACCCCAATCCTCTTCTTTGACAATTCCTAAATCTAAGTATTGCTAAAGATCTTACTTAAAATGGTTTGAATGCCAGAGTAACAGTATGGGGTATGCAATTTGTAATTTCATGTATATATTGTTTTCACCACAAAAAAAGACGCCAATGAAAGCATCTCTTTAATCAAAGCCCAGTCTCATATAAGATTTAAACCTAGTCTTTACCGGGTTACCCTGTGTATTGTATCCACCAGTCTGTCCTGATCAAGCTGAGTCTTAACAATAAAATCATCAATGAAAAGACCCTTCAGCCTATGTCTTATCTCCGATATTTCAGATCCTGAAATAACCACAACTGGCATATCGGAAAACTTGGAATTCCTAATTTCGTCAATAAGTTCTTCTCCTGTCATGTCAGCGAGCTCTAAACCTGTTATAATGACATCGACGTCTTCGGTGGCAAGTATTTTATATATGTCTTTACCATTCTTGGTTGATATAGGATTAAAACCTGCTTGAACCAACATATCATGTATAATTTGTCTAAAAAATGCGCTGTACTCCAAGTGCAGTATTTGCATGAGCGATCCCCTTTGTTCACTGTTCCGTCACAAGAAAACTGTATACTGTTATGGTCTTACTACTATTTTACCATTCGTCACAGATTCTAAAACCCCTTTTTTAATCTGGTCAATAATGAAAGTCAAATTTCAAATCGCACAAGTACATATATATCGTATCATACTGACTTGAATTTCATATTTGAAAAGCCTCATTATCCAATTATAAATTTTGGTTTATGAATTAGAAGACGAACTCTAGGAGGAAAAAATGAAAAAACAATCCACAGCCGCTATCGCTATCATACTCATTACTTGTCTATTAGGCTATGGCTTGACAGCAATGCTTGATATGACAGCTCTTGAACGCCTTAAACTCATCACAAGCGCACAGGTTGATGTCGACTCATACCACATTGAGGGGGATGGCAAGATAAAAATGAATGTCTTGTCAGATGAAGAAATCCCAGCCTATATGGAATCTGTCATGAGCATATATGAAAATGTCTCTTTCAAAGTCAGTGGAGACTTTATCAACAATATGGACCATCCGCAAATGAAGTTGGTGGAAAACATAGACATGAATGGAATCCAAGCCAATATCGAAATTTACTGGAATAAAGATAAGGTTCTACTTAAATACCCAATCATTGGCGACTATATACTCATCACCATGGATGATGTTAAACAATTGACCGATATTGAACTGCCTGAGAATTTTTATGCGGATTTGATTGAAATCTTATCCGAGATGAGTGATGAGTTAAATACCATCTACATGTCCTACCTAAATGATGAGAATGTCAAGTACGGCCAGCCATACATTATGAACACAAATGGCTATGAGCAGACACTCAATGTTATTGAAGTGAGTATTGACTCTGAGATGATTATTCAAATCTATGCAGATATGCTTCTGACTCTTTTAAACAATGACAAGGCCATGGATCTTCTTGAGTCAACGCTTGCTATAAACGATGAATCCCTTCCAGAGAACTTTATGGAAGACCTTGATGAAGCCAAGTCTAAAATTATTGAAGTGAAAGATCCCACAAGTGACGCTAGGGCTGACCTGTACAGCGCTTTTGGAGACTTCCTTCCAGAGCTTAACTATACGGTAAAACTTGGCGTTACAAATATTAACATTCCAAAAATGGCCTGGGCCAACATGGATGTGATCCTTCCTGTGGATGACATGGAGGATGTGAATATGCACATGCAGTATGACCTGGTCTATCGTTTAAGCGAATTCAATAGCATAGATGCCATTGAAATGCCCGAACTCGAAGACAGCGACATTATAAAACTTAGTGATCTTATCGAAAAATTCGGTGGTCTTTAGAAAACCATAGCAAATTGCACCTTATTGACCATGCGTTTTACCATTCATATTTATAACAAAATCGGTGACCCCAGGGCCACCGATTTTTCATGTCTTAAATACTCGTGTAAGTGCACCACAAAACATACACTCTCTTATTGCTGTTCGTTCAAAATATGCTTGTGGATGGCGTGAGCCACACCACTTTCTTCATTGGTTTTGGTGATGTCATTCGCAATATTTTTAAGATCATCGCACGCATTGCCCATTGCGACACCCATGCCTGCAAACTCAACCATATGTCTATCGTTTTGTGAATCTCCAATACACATGATCTCTTCCCTTTTTAGATCAAGCATTTTCATCAAGGTTTGTATGCCATAAGCCTTATTGGCTTCTTTTTTTGATATTTCAACAATGCTATCAAAAACGCATGACAAATTGTATCTCTTGTGAAAATTCTCTGGGAAGCAACCGAGTGTATTAAAGGCTTCTTTGTCAACCTTATCTTGGGATTGTTCTAGTTCCAAGGCTTCATCAATGATATTTTTAGGGATGTCAAAAGATGGGAAAGTCTTTCCAAGGGCTTTTACCATCTGAGAATGTGTGTTACAAACCATTACTTTATCAATAGGCATTGCGTCTGTCACCTCATGGAATGGCATTTTAATAATTGGCATATTATTAGCCGCTGAGTCATAATAAGTGAAGATTGATTCTTCATCCATTATTAGACCTTCTGTTGAATACAGGTGCATGCCAAATCCATTTGGACGGCAAAATGACACGATGTCATTCAAGTCCTCTCGCGTTAAGCGACTGGACAGAATTTCCCTATTGTTATTTTCAAGTATTCGCGCGCCACTACAAACAACGGAAAACTCACCAGGCACATTTATACCCAGTTGGTCCAAGTATGGGTCTATGCCCATTTTTGTTCTTCCTGTTGCAATTGCAACACGAACACCACTTTGTCTGGCCTTTTTTATGGCCTCGATGTTATCCTTTGAAATCTCACATTGTTCATTTAAAAGGGTTCCATCCATATCTAAAACAAGAAGTTTGTACATATTTCACCTCAATCACTTGCTTAAACCAACACTTGCAAGGTACATGGTAGCATATTTTTGATTGCATATATACACCTTCCTATGGATTTCACTCGGGAAAACGCTTGATATATTTTCTGCTTACTTGCTTTTTTAAGCCCATCACTTAAGCTCTGTACTAGGAATCATCAAGTAATCATGTTTAAGCCTGAGAATCCGAAACACAGATTCATCGATCCTTTCTACAGAAATTTCCCCCGTATTGACAGAATTTTTAATGGCCTGTGTCATGTTGGAAATCTTGTCATTGTTAGAAACCAGAAGCAAATCCACACCTGCCACAAGGGCTTGCCGGGCAACAAACGCATCACTATAGTTGCTTGATATGGCGCCCATAACAAGATCATCGGTAATAACAACGCCTTCAAAGCCAAGACTTTTACGCAAGTGTCCATTTATAACCTTTTCTGAAAGCGTAGCAGGATATTCACTATCAATCGCACTGACTAAAATGTGGGCTGTCATCACCATAGGCGCGCCCTCATCTATGGCTTCCTTAAAGGGACGCCACTCGAAAGACATGAGTCTTTCCAGGCTATGATTGACTGTTGGAAGGCCCACGTGAGAGTCCACCACTGTGTCCCCATGCCCAGGAAAATGTTTGACACAGGGAATAACACCCTGATTTTTTATACCCTCCATCACATCTGTCCCAACACGTGCAACAAGGTCAGGGTCACTTCCAAAAGCCCTTGTTCCAATAACCTTGTTGTCAGGGTTGCTAAACACATCAAGAACGGGGGCAAAGTTGAGATTAAGGCCATACGCTTTGACAGACTGTCCCAGTTTTTCACCTTGGTCGTAGGCCAACTCTGGTTTTTGTCCAAGAGAATAAGCGCTCATAAAGGGTCCGTTTTGCGAGGGTAATCGTTCCACCCGCCCTCCTTCTTGATCAACGCTTAAAAAGAGTGGAATGGATGGGGTCGGTAGAGATTGTATCAAGGTCTTGAATTGGTCTTCAGATTTAATATTATGCCCTAAAAACACCAAACCACCCACACGGCCCATTCTAATCATGTGTTCTTCTTCGTCAGTCATGTACTCTTTTTCAATGCCTGTGACCATCATTTGACCTATTTTATCTTCTAGGCTCATTTGTGCCAAAGTCTTTCTTGCCCACAATTCGGAACTTGACATTTGTACAGCTGGATCATGTTCTAAAGCAGGTTCATGCCCCTTCACATTATCAGCCCCCGCTCCATTTGCTATTAAACTTATTAGCAGTATTAAGTTTACCAGTGCTGACTTCATACGCTCACCACCATTTATCTGACCTCGGAATAGGTCGTCAAGCTCGTAAAAACCTTACGGTCTATCCCTTGACGCCTCTAGGTACAAAATAAAAGCCAGAAACAAAACGCTCAAAGCATTTGTTTCTGGCTCTTGTGCACCACATACCTTCATTTGCCTAGGCTTTACTCAACAGCCTTAATAACAAGTCCTAGACCATCTGAGAATCCGTATAGAAGGTCATACAGGCCTTCCTCTACAACGTCATTGCCATCAACATCTACATAGCCAAAGGCTTGATCATCATAAGTTGCCATAACACCTGAATTGATGTAATAGACATTATCATAAAGTTCTTTTGTCTTAATTTGACCCTCTAGGGACACGATGCCAAAGCCTTCATCCTTTGTAAAGATGATATGACCATCTTCTACTGGAAGATAAATATCATTGAAATCATTGCCTTCTAGGTAAGTGTTTCCTTTCAGGTCAATCAGATAATCCACACCCTCTTCATTTTCAAAATGAAGATACTCGCCAGAAGCATCAATGTAATAATCTGTTGTTTCAAATAAGACTTTTCCTTGGTAAGTCGTCACGATTTTTTTATAGTCATCTGTAGAAACAACCATGAATGAATCACCAAAATCAATTGCAGCCCCTTCTATGTCATCAGAAATAATCTTTTTATCTTTGATGTTGTAAACCAGATTGCGTTTTTCATAAGCACCATTTGTGGACTTTTCTGTCGAGAAAACATAAATCTCGTCATCAATCTGGCTCGTATAAATGTAGTCAAACTCTGGCTTAATTAGAACCGTTCCGTCATTTAGCATTATGCCGTAGTTGTAGTCTTTTTGAATTTCATAAACACCGTTTTCATTAAGAGTGATGGCGTTGTATTTAGGCTCTAAAATCGCCTTGCCATCTGTGTCGAACATACCATATAGGTAGTCCTCTCCTTCAACAATAACACGGTCCTGTTCAGGATAAATATTCACATATTCAAATTTTGGTTCCACAAGCGTTTTTGTATTGGTATTAAAGAAACCATAGTTGTAGTCTTCATCCATAACTTCGAACAGACCACCACCAATATGACTAACATCTGCATATTTGGCTTCCAGAATTATTTTGTCTGATTTCTTGTCCGCAACACCATAATTTCCATAGTATCCCGTTGAAATAACATAATAGTCCGATTCCATTTCAGCATCTGTATCACCATAAGCCGATGAGATGACTTGACCCTCTTTGTCAATCACTAGGTAATCACTAGGTGTTTCAACATCAGCCTGTCCATTTAGGAAGTCCCCGGCGTAGTCATACTTAATTGGAATAACCACTTCTCCAGCCGTGTTGATGTAGCCAAACTTGCCTTTGCGTTCAACCACTGCCAAACCTTCAGAAAATGGTTTAGCTGTATCGTATTTAGAAAGATCAAGAACAACTTCACCCTTGTTATCAATAAAACTATAGTTATAGTTCACATTAATATTCTTAGGAGAGTTTTCATCTGCTACTGCTTTTATATCAGAAGCAATGACGATTTTACCCTGACCAACTTCAAAGACTGAATCGCCTAGGTGATAGTAGTCATCAAACATCCCCAGCCTCTTGCCAGCCAAGTCTTCAAAAACATATCCATCATATTCCGCTTTCACATAAACCGATGCAAATGTGCTGTATGAAGCATCACCATTCATTTTCCGCATTGGTTTAAGATTTTGATCTAAGAAATGAGTGAACACACCATCAAAACCAAGGAAATAGCCTTCCTCTGTTTGGAAAATGCTATCAAAAATTGGATGAACAACAAAATCGCCTTCCTTGCTGATCACACCGTACTTTCCTAGTTCCTGATAAACAGCATATCCCTTATAGAATCCATTTGCATCATCAAGGGTTGTCGGTATTACAACTTCACCGCTCTTGTCAACATATCCGTATTGTCCATTATCGTAGTTGTACACAAGACACAAGCCATCAGAAAAACCATAGTAACTGAAGTTTGGATCTGGTGCAAACAGTTCATTGCCATCCTTGTCAATGTAGAAAGATTGGTAATCACTGTTATATACTTCAGCCACACCATCTGCAAAATCATATCCATTGTAGAATTTCCCCTTAGGAATGACAAATTCACCCTTTGTATTAATATAAGCGACACTGTCATATGTGCTTACACGGGCAAGACCATCATTAAAGGCAGAGATTTCTGGATAGTATGTGTCCAAATCATACTGATTAAGAATGTCATTTTCATAAAACAGAATATTTCCATCCATGTCTATGTAAGCTTGACCCTGATCAGTTGTCACTTCAGCCACACCTGATTGGAATCCATATCCGTAGTCAAATGATGCTGGAATGACAATATTGCCCTCATAATCCAGGTAGCCATACTTGCCTGATTCATCGCTGAAAAGGATTCTTCCCTCAGCGGCTTCAGATAAAGTAATATTTTTCAGTGCTTCTGATTCTACAACCTTTAGTGCATTTGATTCTTCCGCAGCAAACGCAGTTAAATTTGTTCCTGCTCCGACCATGAGTGCCATCACAAGAGCAAACACTAATGCTAGTCTGGAGCTTCCTTTAAATTGATTCATAATTTCTCCTTCCAAAACATAAGATGTGCCCACATCTATTATACACGATTTTTATGCCTATTTAAAAAACAGTATTGTTACAATATGTACCCAACTCAGCAATTTTTAACAGCAGAGGGCTATCAAATTCCCTGAGATGGCATAAGTCATGACTCTTTTTTTAAACTTGCGCTCTTTCATAAACAGCGAATACATGGGGATAATCATGTCCAATATTTTCCGCCCCACCATCGATGCTTTCTAACTTCCATTCATGTTCAAACTTAGGAAAGAAAGTGTCTGCATCATGAAAATCCTCAAAAATGTGCGTTATATAGAGCTTGCTGGCATGAGGTAGAAACTGCTCATAAATGGATGCGCCACCTATGACAAAGACTTCCTCTTCTTTTCTCAACGCCTTGGCCTTATTAACGGCTTCTTCAATGCTTCCCACAACATGGGCTTTGGGGATTTCAATATCTTTGCGTGTTATAACAATGTTCTCCCGCTTTGGAAGCGCTCCAGATGGCAATGATTCATATGTGTTATAGCCCATAATCACGATGCCGCCCGCTGTTTTCTTCTTAAAATATTTCAGGTCTTCTGGTATATGTGCTAAAAGTTCATTGCCTTTTCCTATTTCTCTATTTTTGCCTATTGCCACAATCATATTTATCATATTATGTCACCTCATTATTCCATACTTTGAGTCATCTTGTGCCAGCTCACACACTCGAGCGACACCAATTATCAGTTTTATTGCAAGGTTGATTTATGCCTTGACCTAACTATAATAACATAGGTCCAGATCAAATTTAATACATCTGTGATTTATTTGTGCACTTAAGATGTTATACTACAAATACAGCCAAAGGAGGTAAGACATGAAAAAAATAATAGCAATTGCTTTGGTTCTCTTGGCACTGCTTGGTGCCTACGTGCTCTACCAGAACCATAATATTAATCCAAGCCAGGTGACTCAGATTAATATATACGAAGAAAATGAAAAAACACCAGTACACTCCTATTTTCAGACTGATACTGAGGCCATAGAAAAAATCACTGAAATTTTTAATAATCTTAAGGGGTCATCTGCCTCGTCAACAGATTTGAATACAGTGACTGATAATTATGTTCTTGATATCATCACTGAAGACGGTGATGTATACAGCTATGACCTATCCATTAACCTCGATGGAATGAAACTTGATGTATATGATAATAAATCCCAACAATTCCTTTATCCATCATATGATCAAATCAAGAGTCTTCTCAGCACGGAAGGCTTCTACGGACTCTATGAAACAAATGCACCAAGGGCAGAACTAACCTACAGCACTATGACTATTCCGGCTCAGGTTTCTAATTCACAGTGGGTCTATACTTTAGCGGATGGCAGTGAAATGGACAAGTCAATTCAAAATGCTGTGAACCCTGCAAATGCTTCCATCATGCTTAATCCGGATTTTCCTATTTCAATATATACGGAGAAGGTCCCTCAGCAGTTATCCCTAAAAGTTTTCTCCGGTCAGGATCTTATTAGGGAAGAAATAATTGAGCAAGACCAGTTTATGCCCTCCTTATTCGACGGACAGCTTCGGTATGAAGTTAAATGCACATGGGGCAAGTCCAATGATTTAGCACCATTTGGCACGTCCACACTGACATTTTACGGGAACATGGACATTGAGCCTGAACTAAAAATGGATAAATCCAAAGCGACCGCTGGCGATGTGGTTGTTCTAGAAATATTTAATGTCAATGAAGGTCAAACACCAAAAATTAACCAGACCCTCTCAAAAGACCTTAAAATTTGGAAGGCTGATGACCGTTACTTTGCCTTTTTGGCTATGAACTACTGGGCAAAACCTGGTGAATACAATCTTGAACTTGAGGTCACTGGGACCGACAAAACTTATAAAAAATCCTACCCTCTTGTTATCGAATCAAAGGCGTTCAACAAACAATATTTGACTGTAGACAAGAAAGTCGAAGCCAACACCCGAAATGATGCCGCTTACGAAGAGTATGCCAAGTATTTTACGCCTGTTCGTGACACGTCTGTTGGTGAAAAACTCTGGGAAGGCCCTTTTATTAAACCTGTAGAGGGACGCATCAGTACAGAATTTGGAGAAATGCGCTATGTCAATGGCGCCCTAACTTCTTACAGACACTCAGGTATTGATATTGCTGCACCTGCTGACACGCAAATTGTTGCACCCAACCATGGCGTGGTTGTCCTTTCACAGAATCTAATTCTCACAGGGGAAACCATCGTGATTGATCATGGGTATGGCATATTTAGTGTATACTTCCACATGAATAGACGTGATGTCAGTCTTGATGAATCCGTTTCAAAGGGACAAGCGATTGGCACGGTGGGTTCCACTGGTTTTTCAACAGGTCCCCACTTACACTGGACGATGTCCCACTATAAAACGAACTTAAGCCCTTGGCTCTTTATGGAACGAGAACTTATTGATTTCGAATAATTTGCTTATTAACCGCCTAATATTGGGATGTAAAAATCTCATTAGGCGGTTTTCTATGCTTAAGGTCCTTGGTATATATGGACACAAAAAAAATCCTAGGACTGTCAAACAGGCGCTTCCCAGGATTCATCATGTATCGAAGGTTCAAAAAACCACGACTTTATTTAAATCATACTTTTACACTTCATTATAAATATATACCTTCAGAGACGCTTTAAAGCTTAATAAAGTTATCCACCCAATGGACCGGCATATGATCATCCATATTCTTGCCGTAATAGACATGCCTTAAAATGCCATCTTCATCGATGAGAAAATCAGCTGGAATTCTATTCTGATCCCCTTCACGTTTGCCCATTCGGTTGCCAGAGTTGATGCTTTTTAGAAACCGAAAAGCGCTCCCGACGCCGACAAACCAAGCCCTCAGACCACTGTCAACACCATATACTTTATAAAAGCGCTGTGCCGCATCAGAAATGACTGTTACAGGCACTTTCTGGTCTAGATCATTTTCCATAATTGAATCACTTGGTGACTGAAAAACGGCAACAAGTTTTATGTTGTCATCGTCTCCAAACGTATCCACAAGTTCTGTAAATCGCAATTGGCAAAACGGACAACCGGCATAACGATAAAAGGACAAAAGAACTTTCTGACCTTTTAAAGCACTCAGTTGAAACGGCGTATTGAGATAATCATGATATATGATATCAGGTGCCTTCATACCACTTTTCAACTTCATACACCCACCTCCAATATAGGGCTCCATAAAAATATACCCCCAATGAAAGCCGTTGAATCAATTTGTACGTATATCGGCATTTCTAGTCTCTGATTTTTTATCCATGAAAAAGCTCCGACCTATGGTCACGGCTGGTACAAGCCATAAATAATAGGCATAGGGGCCGTATTCTATAGCTGTAATACCTGTAATGGACTTAAAGAAAATGGCATTAACATTCCAAGGGATCAGTGCGACGACAAGAATACCCGTGTCTAGTATGACCCTTGCTAAGTCAGAAGGTTCCAAATTCATGTCTTCAAACTTGTTCTTAAAATATGATCCCGTCAAAAGGGCTGTTAAACTTTGATTGCACGTGAGAATGGTCACAATCACACATGTGTAGATTGTTTTCCGTACAAGTTTCCCCTGCGTTTCTGACTGACCTATCCACCGGTCCAGCAAGGGCTGGATCATATCGGTGCCTTCCAATATGCCATTGATACCTGCTGAAAACAAAATGGCAAGCACGACAGAATGCATCGATAGGATCCCTCCACCCTGTATAAGTGATTGGAGCTGGCCTGCTTCAGAAACATATCCGAAAATATAATGTTCCATAAGACCTGCCATAGAAACGCCCTCTGTAAACAGGGCAATCAATAAGCTGATTCCTGTGGCTATGCCCAGTGACTTTATAATGCCCAGCCTAAAAATCAAAATGGCTCCCAGCAAAGCGCCTAAGGGCAGTAAGACAATTGGATGCAGGCTGTAATTGATGGCAATGGCCTCTGTTAATTTGTTTAGCGCCAAGCCCGCTTCCTCTCCTACCTTGAAGTGCATACCAATAAATGTGTAGACAACCCCAACTATAAGAAGTGGCAGGACATTTGACTTTATAAGTTTTCTCAGCACCTTCGGCAGGTTCGTGCCCACAGCTGCTGTGGCCAAGTTCCCACCGCTGGCAAGTGGTGACATCCTATCCCCAACATAGGCTCCAGAGGCAATGGCCCCTACCATAAGACCCGATGGAATACCAATGCCTTGCCCGACAGCTAAAAAAACAACACCAATCGTACTTAGGGTCCCTATTGCTGATCCGATCATAAGGGACATGGCCATGCAAATTAGAAATGCTGTTAATATCAAGTTGAAATCTGCCAAATATTTAAACCCAAAATATATTAAAGAAGGGATTGTGCCAATCTGCATCCAAAGAGCTACAAGCCCGCCAATTAGAAGCATCATTCCAGCAACATAATCCACGTCTCGCATTTTTTTTAAAATCATACCAAGAACAATTCCAGGATGATACCCTCTATAAATAGATAGACCTGCCATATAAACCATTGTCGAGAAAATCCCCAAATAGATTGGCAATTCAAATAGTATGACAGCGGTTATGGAGCCAATTAGTACCAACATAGATGATATGGTATATGACATTTTGAACGCCTTCATGAATGTAACCCCCATTGTTTCTACTGTGTGTGAATGTCCTCCGGTCAGCTTCATTCTACACGACATTTAAGGCATTGTCATGAGGTTTTATACACCAGTTCAATTGTGTTCGTTTCAATATATTCCTTAAAGTAAACGCTTTTGCAAATGGTGAGCAGTACAATTAAATACAGACCTGTTCCAGCACCTATTAAATAAATTGGGTGAACCCGATTGAGCAAAAATCCAGAAAGAAGCATGGCAGCAGGCATAGCGAGCCGTGATGCCATTGTCATGACACTAAAGACACGTCCCCTCACTTGGCTTGGAATAAGCGTTTGCAGCAATGACATGAGGGGAATGTCAATAAAGGCAATCGCTGTTCCAATACTGGCTAAAAAGATCGTGATTATAATGGCCGTTGCATAGACTCCAATAAAAGGCTGCATGACTGTTGTTATGGCAATAGCGAGCATGCCTGCCCAAATGGCCCATGTTCCAATCTGATAGACCCGTCCCCTATTATCAACACCCCTTGCATTGATAATAAGCGTTCCAAGTAAATAGCCTGACGGAAAACCTGCGTTAACGACCCCCACCCATTCGGGATCAAGATGAAACACATTGTTCATTAAATAGGGCATGGGCAGACTCAGTGACATGGTCAGGCAAAAATTTATGCTTATGGAAAAACTCATTAGGGCTATGCTGACCTTATTGTTTTTCAAGTACCTCATCCCACCGCCCAAGGCTTCCATGAACTTTTCTTTTTGCACTTCAATATCTTCTAAGTTAAAGTGCAATAGACTTTCTGACAAACCTGATAGTATAAATGAAACACCGTTTATAAAGACAAATACTTTAAAAGTAACTAGGGCGTATACAACACCTCCAAGTATTGGACCAGCAATAGATGTGAAGGAATGTATACCATAACTGATGGCATTGATTTTCTCCAGCGCGCCCTCCGTATCAACAAGACCAGGCTTTGCAGCTTCAATGGCCACATCAAAGAATGTGTTGCAGGCTGTTAGGGCAATCATGCTCAAGTAAATTTCAATCACACTAATGCCTCTGCCCATAGTAAGACCCAATAGGATAAGTAAAACACCTCCACTTATTAAGTCGGTTATGACGACAATCAACTTTCTGCTCATCCAATCGGCAACCACCCCTGCAAAGGGAGCCAGTATAACACGTGGGAGAGTCCCCATAATTAGGGTTATAGCAAACTGGCTTCCTGAACCTGTAAGCTTTAAAACATATAAACCCACAGCAAATTGATACATATATGTCCCTAAAAGGGATACCAAGCGTCCAAGTGCAAATATTTTTATATTGTATTTTTTCATACTCTACCGCCTCCTAGAGTAAGCTTATCAAGTGCAGGTCACTGGAGGTCAATGCCATAAAAAGAGATTATTCGCCTTTTTTTCTTTGAAACATGGAGTATACCCCATGTTTTAAGATGATGTGACAAGACCTGAAATTCCACATAAAAAATCCGTTTAAGTGACGCCATCCAGCGCGCTCCTAAACGGATTTTATCTTTTATACTGCTGTGTTTTATTCCCGAATTGCATAAAAGCAGTAGGTCCATGTTGATTTTACGACATCCACATAACTTTCATGGGGACCACCTTCTGATGTTTTGTCAGTTTCGGTTTCATACTTTATGTCAAAACCCAAATTTTGAATGGCTTCCTTAATCGGTTCCTTTTGAAACAAATAGTGGTGGGTCTGGGGGATTTCTCTCCCATCAATGCCGTCAGCCATAATGTATAAACCATACAATCTTGCAGTTTTCTTAAAGACAGGACATATTTCTTTGAGCAGAAAATCAGGAGAATCGAAAGCCCTGTTTGATGAACCGCTCATATCCATAACAACATCAACAGACTTTTCTTTTAATGGGATCTTTAAAAAATCACAAGCCACCAGGACCAAATTGAAGTGGATGTCACTTTTCGAAAAATATTCTCGCATTTTGATGAGCCTGTTCATATTGTGATCTACCGCTATGTAAGTGGCCCCTTTGGGGATGTAGTCAAGGGTTTGACCAAGTGCATATCCTGAACCGACACCTGGTTCAAGAATAACTTCAGGTTTGGTCCACCCTTCTGCAACCGAAGCCATCCATTTTCCGGCTATGTATATTTTCTCAATGTAACCAGAAGCTGTAGATTCAAAATACTCCACACGCATATCTTTCTCATCAGGATAGTTAAGGTCTTCATAAACTGGATCAATTTTTAAAATACCCTTTTCAATGGGATAAACCTGACCACACTGACATGATAAACAGCCCTTTATAATCTTATTATCTTCCACTATTCCTTCTTTAAAGAAGAGGTCATTTTTGCATTTTGGACAACTTAGCAGATCAAGAACCTGAATGGGAAGCCCAATCACACTTTTGCTTTCAGCCTCAGAAATATCCATATTGTATAAGGTTTTCTCTACCAGTTCCTTAGCAGATTCCAAGCGTTTGATCTCCTGCTTGATCCGCGTGTAATTTTCCTCAAAATACTGCTTGTAATGATTTTTCTCTTCCAGACTGTGGATGCGGGACAAGGCACTGAAATGGAATATGTTTTTTATTTCATTCAGTGTAAACCCCATCTGTTTGAAGGACAAGACTTGATCTAAGCTTTTCTGACATGTGTTTGTGAAATTGTATTGTCCTCCCTTTTTTACGGGCACAATCAAACCAAGCTCCATATAATAGCGAATGGTTTCCACAGAAATATCATTTTTCTTAGCAAATGTTCCAATTCTCATGGTTTCACCATCTTATCTTACTTTTCCTCTAAGCCAAATGTGTTTTTAAGGCTTCCAATCCCTTCGATGCGACACTCGATTTCATCACCTGGTTTTAAAAACTTAAACGGCTTAAATCCCAGTCCCACACCTGCTGGAGTGCCCGTTATAATTATATCTCCTTTTCTTAAGTACATGCCTTTTGAGAGATCTTCTATAACGGTTGGAATATCAAAAATGAGTTGGTCGGTATTAGAATCTTGCCTCATTTCCCCATTGATTAAGCACTGAATATCCAGTGCCACCGGAAAAGGTATTTGGGACTTATGTACAATGACTGGTCCCATTGGGCAATAGGTTTCTAGGCTTTTACCCTTAAACCACTGACCATGTTTTCTTTGAATGTTTCGAGCTGATATGTCATTCACGATTGTGTATCCAAATATATGATTTTCAGCATTTTCTTTAGAAATATTAATGCCGTCTTTCCCTATAATGACAGCCAGTTCAACTTCATAGTCTACCTTGTCTGTCAGTTCTGGAAATGCCATAATGTTGTCTTCGTGACCGATAGCAGGGTTGGCAATTTTGGCAAAGTAGATTGGAAACTTTGGCAAATCGTCTGAACCACCAGGTAAACCCTTGGTTTCCTTTGCGTGATCCATATAATTCTTACCAAGACAAAATATATGCCGCTTGGGATGCTCTATTGGCGCCAGAATCTTAACAGAACTTAGAGACACCCCTTCACTCTTACCTTCGCCTTCTTTTATGACTTCAAACAACTTATCTAGATCTGTTTCACTCATTTGGTTAATAAAATCATTCATGTCTTTTATGCCCACCTTGCCCATAGACTCCAAAAATGAGGCAAGTGGTACAATTGTTTCATGGTCTTTTAAAAAACCGAGTTCTTTTTCTTCGCTTCTTTTGTAATAAATAAACTTCATATGACCTCCTAATAATGGCTATTTTACATATAGTATAGCAGATTGAACCCTCACGGCACATATTACTTTAAGAATTTTCACTCATTTTTAAAATAGATATTGATTATTTATACAGAAGCTGATATAATCCTTTTAAGAATTTTTATACATTTTAATGCATATTTATAGGAGGTTTTATGAAGGCTTACTTGTTACTCGAAAATGGTTTGAAAATTGAAGGTGATCTTTTTGGCAAAAATGAGAATGTTCTTGGCACTTTAACCTTGTCTGGCGAAAATCTAGTATTAAAAACCCTTTCAGGACAAAGCCACTGCGTACTAACCCAGGGGTCTGCTTCTGTAAAAACGGGTGAATCTGCATTTTTCGCAAAAGACGCATCTTGTCTAAAGGCCTGCATCAAATCTGGACAATCTCAACTCGCAAAACTTGTCCTCGATACCCTCGATGTTGAATACCATCTTTATGACTTAAAAACATTTATTCCTGGCACTGTGAAAGTAACCAGTGACAGTGCTAAAAAGGCTGCCGCTTAATGGGACGGGCTCATTTAATACAAAGGCCTATACAAATGAACGACTTGTTAAATATCATTAAGAGTCCTCGTCATACCCTATATAGATATTTATAGAACAAAAATTCTATATAGGGTATGACGAGGACCTAGGTCCGTAATTTTGCAAGCGCCTAAAATAAAAAATAAAAGCGATCCCCCAAATCAGTGGTGGATCGCTTTTTAATGCTGTTTTTGATGAAGGCGCTTAACCCAGCTTCTATAATCTTAAAGGTCAACTTCCATAAGACCAAGACTATGTGCCTTGCCACCCACCCATACTTCTTGAATGTCTTGACCATCAACAAATAACTTAGCCGATATTTCTGATGGACTCCCCATTTCTACACCTTGGATGAACTTCATATCCGTCTCATTGACCGCACCATGTTTCCATAAATAAGATGCCAGTGCCCCTGATGAAGTGCCCGTAGCAGACTCTTCTGGTATGTCAAATAAGGGAGCAAAGTTCCTGCATGCTGCTGTAAACCCTTCTGGGGCATCCAGTGTAAAAACATGGTAGCCACTCACATCATATTTTTTGCTAATTTCCTTTATTCTTGAAAAGTCGGCCTTAATCCCCTTCAAGTGAGCCATTGATTTAAGAGGAATGAATATATCTCTAAGCCCTGTCGAAACCACCTGAATCATAAGGTCTTCTGCCTTGGCATCCAGGCTGAGTCCAAGACTTCTCAGGATCTCTTCACCATCTGGTTTTTCGTAAAACTCAGGCTGAGTCTGTTCCATAGTCACAAGACCAGCTTCTCCCAAATCAAGCTTCAAAAGTCCAGCCTTGGTCTCTTGAATGATTTGTCCACGTTCCACTTTCCCCTGCATAAGCATGGTTGAAAATGTTGCTATTGTTGCATGACCACATAAGTCGACTTCACAAGCCGGTGTAAAAAAACGCACTTTGAAGTCTGCGGTTTCCGAAGGCATCACAAAGGCTGTTTCAGAATATCCAACCTCTTTGGCTATGGCTTGCATATTTTCTTCCGTGAGTGATGATGCATCCATTACAACCCCTGCTGGATTTCCACCTTGACCTTCTTTGCTAAAGGCACTCACTTTTTCAACCTTTATCATTATATATCCTCCCTGTATCAATTCCCCTGATTGTGTCAATTGATGTTCAATCATTTCTATTCAATGGTCCTTTAATCAATAATAATCGATGACCGTCCATCCTCGTTTTCATAGATGGTTCGAGCCACTTTTTCAGGTGATCTCAGTCGGCTTTTGTCAGTTATATGATTGGAATTGTTCCAAAATGGTGTGTCCATCCCGCCCATATAAACAGCTGTGATGTCAATTTCTTCATTTTCCCATTCCACTTGCAAACTTTCGGTGAAACCTCTAACCGCAAACTTTGTTGCACAGTATACGGATTCTTCATTCTTACCTCTTAGTCCAGCTGTTGATATTATATTAATAACGCGTTCACGAATCAGCGCTTTAAAGGCCTGTACCATATACACCGTACCAAGGAAGTTGACCTTGGTCATGACTTGTATGGATTCATAATCAAGATGTTCCAGTCTTCCAAAATGCCCCACTCCAGCACAGTTAATGAGTCTATCAATCTGACCATGATCTTTTTTCACCTGTTCCTGCAAAGTTTTCACCGCTTGCGGATCACTAATGTCGCATTTATAAACCCGTACAGCAGACACTTCAAGCAAGTTCAAGATGTTTACAGCCTGTTCTAGTTTATCGGTGGATCTACCAACAAGTATGATCTGGTAACCATTCTTACCGTAGACCTTAGCCAGCTCCAAACCTAAACCACTGCTTCCACCGGTAATCAAGATTTTCTTCATTTTAGCACCTCTCAAATTCTAAATATTGAATGTATATGAAAAGAATAAATCTTTCCACACAGCGAGTTGCGCCTTCATTGCTCTTTCACTACAACTTTGACAACTGCGTAATTGCTTTGCACAAAAGAAAAGTGGACTGATATGTATCAGTCCACTTCCAAATTTCATTTTATATGGACTAAGTCCATTATACAGTATGATTAGGCATTTAGACCAGCCATGTTCAGTAGGTTCCATGGTTTATTGTAATGAGGCTGGAAGAAGAAGTCTACAAAAGCCAATTCCTCTACTGTCATTTCATTCTGAATCACCACTGAAAGGGTGTTAATCGTTTGTGTCATGTCAGCTAGAGAGTGAATTTGACCACCAAGGACACGACGTGTTGCCTTATCATAAACCAGCTTCAACTGGACTTCATCGTATGTTGGCATAAATTCTGGTCTGTGGTTGTCTGTAACTGTCACAGTCTCAATTTCAATGCCTTGATCTTTAGCACTTTGCTCTGTTAAACCAGTTGATGCAATATTGTGTTCATAAATTTTAATGCCTGATGTGCCTTGTGTGCCCATATATTTAACTTTTGGACCCTTTAGGTTCTTAGCCACAAGTGTACCCATTCTAACAGCATTGGTTGCCAAAGGAATATATCCTGGCTTGCCTGTTGGGTTGTAGCGAATGGCACAACTGTCACCTGCTGCAAAGACATTTTCATCACTTGTTCTCATGTATTCATCAACAATAATGGCGCCGTTGTCCATCATATCAATTTGGCCTTTAAGAAGGTCTGTATTTGGTCTGAAGCCAATGCACATGATAACAAGGTCTGCATCGTGCTGGCCATTTGTCGTATAGACCTTTTTCACTTTGCCATCTTGCCCTTCGAACTTTTCAACACACTCACCGAGTGCTAATTTAATGCCCTTGTCTGCCATTGTTTTCTCAGCCTTATCTGTAAACTCCTTGTCCAGATACTTGCTTAGAATTCTGTCTTGTGCATCAACAAGTGTGACGTTTTTGCCATGCTCCTGGAAGGCTTCAACAAGTTCAACCCCAATGTAGCCTGCACCAACAACAACAATATTTTGCGCATCCTTTGCACGTTCAATAATTGTATTTGAGTGGTCCCAGTTTTTAGAAAGTAGAATATTGTCCAGTTCATAGCCTTCAATTTTAGGCTGAATTGGCCATGAACCTGTTGTTACTATGAGCTTATCAAATGAATCTGTGAAGGTTTCATTTGAATCCATATTTTTTACTTTAATTGTTTGTGCTTTCACATCAACATCGAGTACATCGTGACGCATTCTAGTTGTTACACCTTTTTCTGCAAGCTGTTCTGGTGAGCTGTAGAATAATCCCTTAGGATCCTTTACAACCCCACCCACATAGAGGGCAATACCACATGACAAGAATGAAATGTTATCGTTTCTTTCATAAACTGTAATTTCTGCTTCAGGATATAAACCTGCGATATTTAGGATTGCTGCTGTTCCCGCATGTGTACAACCAATAACTGCGATTTTCATAATTTTTTCCTCCCTTTAATACTAAGCCATTACTTCCTGTTTTCATTGTTTTCATTTTTAAGATTCATTTTCATTTTTAATTTAATATCAGCTTCGTACCTCTGTTAGATCTCTAAGAAGACAATTGCTCCACTGGATTTGTTCCACCTGACACATTTTGTAGAACTTCTAACAAAGTTCGTTTGTTAATTACTTAACGTTGCCTTTCGACATGTTTATTCTAGCACATCTTTTGATGTGATTCCATTCTATTTTTGTAATTGTTACAATAATAAAGGATCTTTTTAGTATACTTTAATAAAGTAAAGCATTTTCAAGATTTTGATTAATATATACTCGTTAAGTATACTTTAAATATTCATAGGTTTTATGGTCTTTCCTTGCCCACATTCAATTGTCAAAATTTCATTTCATCCAACCGTCTAAATTGAAAACGGGTCTATGCCTAAGGGTCTCCAAGATACTGTTTGATGCTATAAAAAAATCGACAGCAAGTGAATTGTATCACTTGCTGTCGTTAAATGACTTCATACTTTTTTTACAAATTAACCTTTATCAATCTGGTCTTCGTATAGTACCCTGCACTTTCAAGAGTCTTCTTAGAATTGTGGTTATAGAACCAACAACCAGCTATAGGTGTATATTGTTCTGACTTTAACATTTCAATAAGACTTATAATTGTGCTTCTTCCAAAGCCTTTTTCCCGGTGGGCATCTAAAACAAACATGCCCGTACTACCAACCTTCTTATATAACTTACTTTTTTCAATGATGCCAAATGAAACCACTTCTTCTTTATAGTAACCTATATAGAGTTCCTTATCTTCAATTTGCTTGTCCACATCGTCAAAAAAATCTCCTGAGTCCTTCTTAATCATTGCTTTGTCCTTGTCTGTGGCAAGTTTTAATTGAAAATCATCTCCTACCTTATCAGGGCTATAAGTCTGGTCTGACAAAGTGAAGAAATAGGCCTGTGTTTCTACACTTTTAGGTCGGTCAAGGGCATGAGACAAGAATATCTCGTCAGACGAACAAACGTAGGCATGGGTGACTTGTTCCCCTCGTCTGGCTATTTCAAAGAGGTCTTGTCCAAACCTTCTAAACTTGTCGCACACATAAAAATGTGAGAGCAGATGGCTGTCTTTTACCGCGAATGTGCCTGCAATCTCTCCTTGATACTCTATTTTATAGAACCTGGACTTAAGAATACACGACTCTAGGAATGAATCCATTAATGAGCGCTGCTGGTCAAGGCTCAAAACAAGGTAACTCTCAATATCCTTAAAAGAAACTTCTTTCACTTTAAATTTCATGTACATCCCCCTTTTTATTTATAAAACAAGGGTAACACAATATCTATATACATTCAACTTTTTTAAACGATAAACTTAATTAACCAAACACAAAGCGCCCCTTGACCGTAAACAGAACAAGGGGCACTTTGTCATAGATTTGACTAGAGTATTAACGAGTTCTAAGTGTTCAGGCCCTACACCTAAACACACACTCTTCTATATTATTGAAGCATAACAATGGATTTTACTTTTCCTGTGCCAGCTTTTCAATAAGCATTTCCTTAGCCATTCGCGGATTGGCTTGTCCTTTTGTCGCCTTCATAATCTGGCCCATTAAGAATCCAATAGATTCTGGACGACCAGAATGATAGTCTTCTACAGCCTTAGCCTGATCTTTTAAAACTTGAGTGAGAATATCATCTAGGGCATCAGCGCTGTTGTTTTGGCGCAGTCCCATCCTTTCAATCAAATCAATCGGGTCTTCATCGTGCTTAACAAGAGCCTCAAAAACCTCTTTTGCCGCTGTGACACTAACAGTGCCTTCGTCAACGAGCTCGATAAGTTTTGCCAAGTGCCCTGGTTTAACAGGAATGTCTTGACTCCCTAGAGCCTTAACCAGTCTTAATCCTTCCACCACAACCCAGTTTGAAGCTTTTTTTGGTGATGCGCCGTACTCGACAACTTTCTCAAAATAATCCGCAATATATTTTTCAGAAATGAGGACTTCAACTTCTTGTGAAGTCAATTCATAGACATCGTGAAAACGTAGTCGCTTTTCATCTGGCAACTCAGGAAGGGAATGATGGGCCGCTTCAATTTGAGATTTCTCAAGAATAATTGGTGGCAAATCTGGTTCTGGGAAAAATCTATAATCATGGGCATCTTCTTTTGTACGCATGGTCATGGTTCTTCCTTTTGCAGCATCCCACTTTCTCGTTTCCTGCTTTATTTTATGACTCTCGCCGAATCTTCTTAAGTCCGACTGGCGTTTATATTCTTTTTGCAGGGCCTTTCCAACTTCTTTAAAACTGTTCAAGTTTTTAATTTCCACCTTAGTGTTCAGTACATTTTCACCATGATCTCGTATGGAAATATTCGCGTCACAGCGAAGGGAACCTTGCTCCATCCGGCAATCGGAGATTTCGGAATACTGAAGAATGGACTTTAGGGTTTTAAGAAAAGCCACAGCTTCTTCAGCGCTTCGAATATCAGGCTCTGAAACAATTTCTATCAGGGCAACGCCTGATCTATTATAATCCACCAGTGAAACGCCATCATCTGTATGGATCATCTTCCCTGGGTCTTCTTCAATATGAATTCTTGTAATGCCCACAGTTTTCTCTTGCCCATCAAGATCAAACTTGATCTGACCTTTTTCACATATAGGCATGTCATACTGTGAAATCTGATAAGCCTTTGGCAAATCAGGATAAAAGTAGTTTTTTCTATCTGTCTTGTTGGTCATGCTGATGTCACAATCCATTGCAATTCCGGCCTTTATAGCCAGCTTTACCACATCTTCATTTAGAACGGGGAGTGTACCAGGCATGCCCATACATATGGGACATACATTTGTATTGGGAGCAGCTCCAAATGTTGTCGGACACCCGCAGAATATTTTAGATTCTGTATCGAGCTCAACGTGAATTTCTAGACCTATAACCGCTTCATAGCTCATTATGCTCCCTCCCTTTCGTAGGCTGTCTTACAAAGCCCAAGCTTTGATTCTAAATCATAAGCTATTCGTAAAATAGTAGATTCTTCAAGTTTTTTTCCAATGAGTTGCATGCCTATCGGTAGGCCCGCTTGACTCATACCACACGGCATAGCAAGGGCTGGCAAGCCCGCCATGTTGATATTAACCGTATAAATGTCCGCCATATACATGGCCAATGGGTCATCTGATTTCTCTCCTATATTAAATGGGAGAACTGGAGATGCGGGACTTAAAACAGCGTCATAGTCTTCAAACACCTTGTCAAAAGCAGCTTCCATTGTTTTCCGGTACTGCATGGCTTTTTTATAGTATGCATCATAGTAGCCACTGGAAAGGGCATAAGTTCCTATCATAATTCGGCGCTTAACCTCTTCACCAAAGCCTTCTGAACGCGACTTAATCATAAGTTCATCCACTGTGTCATAGTCTTGTGTGCGATAACCATAGCGAATGCCATCAAATCTTGCCAAGTTTGAACTCGCCTCCGCACTGGCTACAACATAATAGGCTGATAGGGCCGCATCTTCAAGAGGCAGACTAACATAGTCAACTGTAACACCAAGAGCTTCTAATGCTTTGGCTGCCTGTAAAATACTTGCCTTAATTTCAGGGTCCAGTCCTTCACCAAAGTATTCTTTTGGAATAGCGACTTTTAACCCCTTAGCTCCCGATTTTACGAGTTCAATAAAATCTTTTTCCAAAGAGCTATGAAGACTGGTTCCATCGTAACGATCCATGCCGGCAACAGCTTCAAAAGCAGTGGCTACCTCCTCAACACTTGGTGCGATAGGTCCAATTTGATCAAGTGATGACCCATAAGCTATGAGGCCATATCTTGACACACGGCCATAGGTTGGCTTAAGACCAACAGCCCCGCAAAAGGCTGCTGGCTGACGGATTGAGCCTCCAGTGTCAGAACCAAAACTAATTGGAACCATGCCCGCAGCAACCGATGCAGCTGCACCACCCGATGAACCTCCTGGAACCTTGCTTAAGTCCCATGGATTTTTTGTCTTCTTATAATAGGAGTTTTCTGTGGAAGATCCCATTGCAAATTCATCCATATTTGTCTTTCCAACAATAACCGCACCTGCAAGCCTAAGCTTTTTTACAACAGTGGCATCATATGGTGGAAAAAAATCTTCAAGCATTTTGGACCCACATGTAGCTGGTACGCCTTTAAGACAGATATTGTCTTTTATAGCGACTGGAATACCATCTAGTGGCCCCAAAGACTGTCCCACCTCACGCCTTTTATCTGAAGCTTTTGCATCTTCAAGGGCACTTTCCTTTGTCAAACTTAAAAATGCCCCTATGCTTTCATCTGCATCTTCTATTCTTTTATAAACAGCTTCCAGAAGTTCTACAGAAGTGAACCGCCCCTCTGTGAGTCCTGATTGCATATCTTTAATTCTTAGTCCCTTGAGCTCCATAACTGCCTCCTTAATCGACAACTTTTGGTATTTCGATATATCCATCACGCATTGTCTTGGCATTTCTTGTAAGTGCCTCAATATCTTCAAACCTATGGACATCATCTGACCGCAGCACCGATTTTTTTCCTTCAAGGTCATTGATATCAACATCCTCTAATTTGACATCTGCAAGATTATGAAAATGATCCATAATTTTTATAAAGTCTTCTTTAAAGGCTTCGTGCTTGTCTTCATCTATTTCCAGCTTGGATAGCTTGGCTATATACTTAACCGTTTCTTTCGTAAATTCCATATTGTCCTCCTTATGGTGTGACCCTGTTCAAATCTCTTGGAAGAATTGTTGCATGCCTAATGTTGTCAAGGCCTAGAATCATCATGGTGATTCTTTCAAGACCGATGGCAAAGCCACCATGTGGAGGCATGCCATATCTAAAACTTTCAATATAAAAATCAATGGCTTTTGGATCTATACCAGCGTCTTCAAAGCTTTTCACCAACATTTCGTAGTCATGGATACGTTGACCGCCCGTTGTGATTTCAAGGCCCTTGAATATAAGGTCAAAGCTCTTTGTCATACCCTCATGGTCCTCGTCCGGCATTGTGTAGGCTGGTCTTTTTGCCGCAGGATATTTTGTTAGGAATACAAAGTCAGATCCGTATTCTTCTTTTATGAATTTAGCTAGTATTTTTTCTCCATCTGCATCTATGTTGCCTTTTGGAGACGGATGTCCGAACTCTTCAAGTAAGAGATCTCTAGCTTCTTCAAGTGGCATACGTGGAATCTTATCGATCTTTGGCAGGTCCACTTTAAGAAGTTCAAGTTCAGCCTGACATGATTTTTCAAGATGACTCAAAATGAACTTTAAAAGATCTTCTTCTAATTCCATGAGATCATATTCGTCGTCTATAAAGCCCATTTCAACATCTAAACTGACGTACTCATTGAGGTGTCTCCATGTGCTGTGGAGTTCTGCCCTATAAGCGTGCCCAATTTCAAAGACTCTTTCAAAGCCCGCTCCAACCATCATTTGCTTGTAAAACTGTGGACTTTGAGCCAAGAATGTCCTCTTTCCAAAATAGTCCACTGTGAAGACCTCTGATCCACCCTCCGTTTCACTGGCAATGATCTTAGGTGTGTGAATTTCAGCAAAGGACTGGCTTCTTAAAAACTGACGAAAGCCTTCTACAATTTCTGCTTGAACTGTGAAAATTGCACGTCTGTCTGCACGACGCATGGATAAATGTCTGTGATCTAGTTGCTTCTCAAGTGTTGCATCAATATCCCTGCCGTTAATCGCAAAAGGCAGTAGATCGTAATGCGCCTTACCTAGAACCTTCAAGTCCTTTACGACAACTTCAACCCCCATCGGTGCTTTGGGGTTCTTGCCAACAAGGCCCGATACTTCTACTGTGGTTTCGTGGGCAATAGCTTCAAGCATTTCGCCTTCATCGATAACCAGTTGAACAAGACCAGATTTATCTCTTAATATAACAAAGGCAAACCCCTTCATTTTTCTTATTTTATGAATCCAACCCTTTACTGTAACGCTCTCATCTGCCATGTCTTTCAAGTCTTTTACAAATAGCTTTTTCATCATTTTGCCTCCTCAAATCATCTCTTATTGATACCGCACTTGATTGACATTCGAATTGAGATCGACAAGTTCTTTATTTGAACACAAAAAAACCTTTCGTCTCAGTGAAGGAGAATATTCTCCTACACTGGGACGAAAGGTTATATTTACACTTCCGCGGTGCCACCCAAATTGGCTGTTAAGCCCACTTTATCAGTACGGAGACGGCTTAATCTGTCTCGATACCTACCAAGATCTAACGGTTTGGTTCCGTCCAAGTCTACTTATACGTCCAGCTTCAAATGATAAAGCCTTTGTACTTTCGGTTGGAAGCTCAGAGATGTTCTTCACGATTTTATCCAGCGCTAGACTCTCACCATCTCTAGCTCGCTCATGCTTTCTTAAAAGCGTTACTCTTCTCATCGTTGCCTTTCGAATGTTTATTCAAGATTTGACTCTATGTTAGTCCATATAAAATATTCTGTCAACACATTTTTCAATATTCTTTTTACAAAAGTTACGATTATGACATATTTTAAAGAGAATTTTCACAGCTACGAACAGCTTACAACCATTCATTTCACTTATTTTCGTAATTAGAGATGAACTTTTTTCTATTTTTAAAAATTTTTTTCTCGCTGGAAGCTTCCAACTCTCATTGGATCATTTTGAAAATCGTTTTCCCCTTTTATGAATATTCATTACACCATATGCATCAATAGTCACCAAATGACATTGTCCCCATTCTCTCAAATATCATCATGCTCTTTTTATTATTTTCAAACATCACCCCTGGTTCTTTGCCTTAATATATGCTCTCACCTCTTAATCAATCCAGGTCATCAATAAGCTTCATTTGATTTCTCAATGTCAGTTGAATTTCTTGAATATCCAGCGGCTTAAAAATGTAGTCCACCCCACCTAAACGCATGGCCCTATGCATTTCATGACGTTCCTCCATAGAGGCTAGAAAGACAATAGGCACTTTGCCTCTTGTGTCCAACTCACTGAGTTTTGCTATAAAATCAAAAGCTCGACCTTCTTTTAAGATCACATCAAGAACAATAAGTTTTACATTCTGAGTTTCCAGAGCTTTAAAGGCCTCTGTAAAAGATGTGGCCACATGAATATCCCACGCATGGCCCAGTGCTTCTTTGAAAACATCTATGTTCATTGGATTGTCGTCAACAATCAATATTTTCTCCATTTTACTTCCCCCCCTGGATTTGTCACCTTCTTTAAACATTCATACCCTTACGACATATAAAATCCCACTCAAGAGCCTTCTCTTTATAAACCAAGATATATCCAACTATCTCTATGGTGATATTGCACAGCTTCTGCTTTAATTCAATTCTATGGGGTAAAAATATTGTGGTCAGACCAGGAGGGATACTATGACAAGAAATAAAAAAAGCACAGAACAAGTTCTTCTCAAGGAACTTGAAGCACGAATACTTACAGGACAAATGAGTCCAGGGGACTTTTTACCTTCAGAGAGAAACTTGGCTGATGAGCTAAAGATCAGCAGACCAGTGGTTCACAATATTCTTATTCGTCTTGAGGAACGCGGTCTCATTAACATTATACCCAGACAGGGTGCTCGGGTGATTGATTATAAAAAGTATGCTCCCCTTTCACTTATTAATGGCCTAGTGGACTGTTATGGTCGCGAAATCAGTCATTCCAATCGGGATGCTATTATAAATTTATTAAAAGGGCATACGGATATGATTATTGCTGATATTTCAAGGTCTGAGTATAAGGCCAAACTTGAACTGGTTAAAGATGCACTGGCTGAAGCCATGCGTGAAAAGGATAAGTGCTTAAAGGCCGAGGCCTTCGTAAACCTTTATAAAACTTTGGCCCAGGCCGCTGTTAATCCTTTTTATCTGGCATTTGTCAACTCTTGTGAGAAAGCCCTGCGTGATATAGGTGTTGAACTGGTTGAACGGGATTCGGCTTACCATACACTTCTTAGGCTCTTTACCAGCCTGCTTCATCAGCTTAAAACAAACAAGGAAGAAACCGCCTATGCACTTAATGAAACTATATTTCAACTCATTTTTGATATTTGGCAGTAAAGTCACTTATATAGAAATGCCCATCTTTATTAGAGCGTCTAGGCTCTTAAGATGGGCATTTGATTTTACATTATACTGTTTTTGCTTTTTCAATCAATTCATCCGGCATAAAGCCTTTAAATTGAGCCTTGTATAATTTTGTATAAAGTCTATTGTTTTTAAGAAGCACATCATGACTTCCCTTTTCCTCAATGCCTTTATCCGTGAGAACAACTATTTCATCTGCTCCACGAATGGTTGAAAGTCTATGGGCAATCACAATGGTTGTCCTGTCTTTAGAAAGTTCATCCAGAGCCTCTTGAATCTTTATTTCTGTCTCATTATCTAGGGCTGACGTGGCTTCATCAAGAATAAGGATGGACGGATTTTTCAGAAAGACTCTGGCAATAGAAATTCGCTGTTTTTGTCCGCCTGAAAGCATTACACCTTTCTCCCCAACTTGGGAATCATACCCTTCAGGAAGGTTCACTATAAAGTCATGAATCCGAGCCTTCTTCGCCGCACTGATTATTTCTTCATCAGTGGCCCCAATTCTTCCGTAGGCAATATTGTCACGAATGGTCCCCGTAAAAAGAAAGACCTGCTGCTGAACGATCCCAATATGTCTTCTCAAATTTGATAGTTTAAAGGTGCGGATGTCATGACCGTCTATTGTGATAGCGCCCTTTGAAACATCATAGAATCTTGGGAGCAGATGACTGAGCGTCGTCTTGCCTCCCCCGGAAGGTCCAACAAGGGCAAGGGTCTTGCCCGACTCTATCTTGAGGTTCATATTCTGAAGAACCTTGGTGTCATCATTTTCGTACTGGAATGTGACATTTTCAAATGCAATATTGCCATCTATAATATCAAAAGCCACAGCTTTTTCATCGTCCTCTATATCAGGTCTTGTATCCATGATTTCAAGGAAACGATCAAAGCCTGTCATACTTCTTTGGTATTCTTCTACGAATGTCACCAGGCGTCTTACTGGATTCATAAAGAAATTGACCAGGAGCATAAATGCAAGAAGGGATCCCACATCCATCTGTTCCTGTATAACCAAATAGCCTCCATATGTAAGAACCGTGGTGTTTAAAAGGCCGATCATAAAATTTATACCTGTTACAAAATCCGCAATGGCCTTAAAAGCAACTTTCATACTGTCTCTGTAACTCGTGTTGCCTTCATCAAATTTCTTCTTTTCAAAATTTTCATTGGCAAAGGCCTTTACCACACGTATACCCGCCAAGCTGTTTTCCAAGTTGCCATTGATTTCGGCAATCCGCTTTCTAAGTTCTGCAAACGCAGAGGACATACCCATTCTTTTCTTTATGGCAAATGTCAGCATAATAGGAATAAAAACCACTACAACCAGTGCCAATTTCCATTCGTATGACATCATGATTCCAACAGCACCTATAAACATTACCAGAGATATAAACAAATCCTCTGGACCATGGTGGGCAAATTCAGAAAGTCTTTCTAAGTCATTGACGATCCGTGACATAATCTGTCCCGTCTGGTTCTTATCGAAAAATGAGTGCGGCAAGGTTTGAATGTGATTAAAAATATCTTTTCTTAAATCATACTCGATCCGTGATCCCATCACATGACCCCAGTAGTTTATAAAGTAGCCGAAGCCTGCTTGAAGAATATAAACCACAACAAGGGCAACTCCAATTTGCACGACCTTGTCAAGACGGCCCTCGACGATAACATCATTAACCATTGTCTTCGACAGAACTGGTAGTATCAAATCCAGTGATGATAATGCAAAAGCGCAGAATAAGTCAATTGCAAATAATGTTTTATGAGGCCTGTAGTATTTAGTAAAACGTTTAATCTTTTGAAAATCCATAGTCATTCCTCCCTCATAATAAATAAAATTATTTCGTGTACCAAAATAATAATACGCCCTCCTCTATTCTGGGTCAAGATTTAGTAGAGGATTGTAATGAGACTGAAACATTAAAATAAATTGAACGAATACGTGTTTGACTATTACTTTCAGACTCTGTCTTTATTTTTTATAAAACCCTATGATGGCTGATTTTCCGGGTATATAGCTAAAAAGGAGGTGCATGTATGTTTAATAAAATAATAGTTCCTGTGGATGGTTCTGAAACCTGCTTCAAAATATACAAGTTGGTACAGGATTTCTATAACACCTATAATGCTGTTTCCGTCCTCGTCAACGTGGACGAAACCAACCTCATACAGAATTACGTGTCTTATCCAGCGCCTGGACTTACTATACAAGTTGATGGGGCACAACGCTCAGCAAAAATACTCGAAGAGGCCTGCAAGAATCTTGATATTCCAGACACCCACTTAAAGCTCGTAAGTAGAAGTGGCGATCCGGCAAGCACCATAATCGAGGTGGCTGAGGAAGAAAATGCTGATATGATTATAATATGCACCCATGGTCTTGGAGCTATGAAACGTTTTCTACTTGGAAGTGTCACAGACAAGGTTGTGCATCATGCCAAGGTTCCAGTGCTGATTATGAGAGATTGTCATATTGAAGATGAAGTGGAATAATCAAAAGCCTGGAAGGGATCATACCCTTTCCAGGCTTTCTCTTACTCATCCAGCAAAAATAAATGCTGTCCATTGTCTTTTAACCACTTGCGTTTGATCTTGTAATCGGGCAAGTGGTTTTCAACCAAAGCCCAAAAGTCTTTTGAATGGTCCATATGGTAGAAATGACATAACTCATGAACGACAACATATTCTAATATGTCATCAGGTGCCATGGAAAGTCTCCAGTTAAAGTTTAAATTCCCCTTGGAACTGCATGAACCCCACCGCCTTTTCTGGTCTTTAATCTTTATGCGATTTGGCTGTATTCCAAGCCTCTTGGTCCATATATTCACACAATGCTCTATGCGCAGACGGGTATTATTTGTGTAAAAGTCCCTTAGCATTTCCTTAATGACATTTTCATTGTCTTTCCATGTCTCTATAATATTCACATAAAGTATGTCTTCACATCTATATATGGGATAGGGACTGCCACTCTGTCCGATTTTTAGTGTTAGCCAATCCCCTGACTCTAAAACCTTCATTCCGTCTTCAATTTTAGTCTTCAAAGGTCGCTTCTCTAATACCAGCTTCCGTTTGTTTTCAATCCAGGATCTTTTGGACTCTATAACATCCTTAATCCATTCTCGACTTGAGTTTTTAGGCGCCAAAACCCTCACTTGACCATCTGGTTTGATTTGAATTTCCAGTGTTTTTCTATTTCTATATTCAATGCTAATGCCTTTAAAAGCCTCTTTTATCACTGTGTGTCCTCTACTTCCCGTTCCCAATCATAGTTTGCTCATTTCATATTAAAAATTGAAAATATCAAATTGTCTTTACAATAAATATAGGGCTTGCTGTCACTTACTGCCCTCAACCATATAATAAATCATTCAAATGAATAATTCATGCACATTTACTGATTCATTAGATTTTCCCTTTTATAATGAGTATAATAATTAGTGAGACGAATGAAAAGGAGGAAATTTAATGAATGAAAATGTAAAATGGGTTATTGACACCAAGGTGAAACGAACTATGGACGCCCTTAACAAAAACAATATGGGGGCCTATTACGTTAAAAATGAGGAAGACCTTCATAAACTTCTTTCAGAACTCATTCCCCGTCAACAGACGGTGTCCTTTGGTGGCGCGATGACACTCTTTGAAACCAATACTCTAGACTGGTTACGAAAACAAGACTACAACCTTCTTGACCGATACAAAGATGGGCTATCCCCACAGGACATCAAACAAATCTATCGTGATGCCTTCAGCGCTGATACACACCTAACGAGCACGAATGCCATCACAGAAAATGGCGAACTATATAATGTGGATGGACGAGGCAACCGTGTGGCGGCAATGATTTATGGCCCTGACCAAGTGATTGTGATCACTGGAACCAATAAAATTGTTAAAGATCATGATGAAGCTGTTGAAAGAAATCGCCGAATGGCAGCTCCTGCAAACGTTAAGCGCCTTGACCGCAAAACGCCTTGTGCTAAGGTTGGTTACTGCATGGACTGCAACAGTCCAGACCGAATCTGCAATGCCTTTGTGACAATCAGCAAACAATTAGATAAAGACCGTATTAAGGTCATCTTTGTTGAAGGGGACTATGGCTATTAAACGAATATTGAATGTACACATACCACTATCCATAATGGATGGTTTCTAGTGAAAACATTTCTTTCGGCACGACCCTAGAATTGAAGTGAATCAAAAAAGATGGCAACAATGCTGTCTGGATGTCTGGCGTTCAAAATAGAACAATTCCCCTTCCAGACCATTTGGTCTATGAGAGATAATGGAATCAGTAGATTTTTGTAAACTATCTACATGAAGAAAATCAACCCCCGTGTTTTATTCTCAGTTTCTTATGGTATATATCAAATACATACAATTGATATTGATTTTCAACAACCATATATAGTTATGTAAGGAGGATATTCATGGCAAATACGAATTTATTCAATCAGAGATGCTTTGCCTGCTCTATTGATACACCCCCTCTTGAGGCAGACAGCATACAAGACCTTATTAAGGAGCTTGAAGCTGGTTGGAAGGTTATAGACAATGAACGAATTGAACGTCAGTTCCGATTCAAGGATTTTAAGGGTGCCTTAGAGTTTGTTAACTTTGTAGGTGAAGTTGCTGAAGAAGAAGGTCACCATCCCGATATAGAATTGGGCTGGGGCAAAGTCAAAATCAGCCTTATGACACATAAAATTAAAGGGCTTAGCAAAAACGACTTTATTTTGGCCTCTAAGATTGACCAGATTCCAAAGCAAAAAACCCTAATGAGCTACATGCCCTAAGGTCTGATTTAGAAAAAAACGCCTTCAAAGGGAGGTTTTCCCCCTTTTGAAGGCGTTTATTCTTGGGCCTTTATTCTTGGGCTTTTGCCCCTTATTGTTTATAGACCACAAAGCAAATGGGATTTTATCTTTGGTCTTTTAACAGGCATCCACATTGGTAAATGCCTAGTCCAAATAGTCTGCCATGACTTGATTGGATACATCCAGACCATATGAGGTCAAGGTCAAATGATCATCCTTGAGTGTGACAAGCCCCTTGTCCACCTGGGTCTTTATCACATCTTGAAACTTGTCCTGCATTTTATATGAAAAACGCTTTTCAAACGCCTTCAGGTCTACCCCTTGACTCAGACGAAGTCCAAGCATGATATATTCAAAGGCCGCTTCTTCTTCAGTAATGAATTCTCTTGTCTCCACCGGTTTTTTACCCGCTTCTACCGCTTTTCTATACGCTTCAAAATCTGCATAATTACCTTCCCTGCAATTGTTCACATACCCATGGGCGGCAAGGCCTGCAGCAAAATAAGGGGCGCCTTTCCAGTAAACCAAATTATGACGACAAGCCTTATCAGGTCGCGCAAAATTAGAAATTTCATACTGTTGAAATCCCGCTTGTTTCAAGCGATTTATCAAAAAATGGTACATAGCTCGGTCTTCCTCTTCACTAGGAAGCCTAAGTTCCTTTTTATCCAGCATTTTCTCAAATGGGGTATCTTCCTCAATTTTCAAACTATAGGCTGAAATATGATCCGGCGAAAGGGACAAGACTTCATCCAGCGTTTCTTTCAAGTCCTCAAGTGTTTGATCTGGCAGGCCAAACATAAGATCAAGATTAATATTTGTAATGCCACTTTTTCTTATAATGTCAAATGACTCTTTAGCCTCTTGTGCGGTATGAATGCGTCCAAGTTTTTTCAGAAGATCATCATTCATACTTTGAACCCCCATCGACACTCGATTAACACCAATGGATCTCCAACACTTTAGGGATTCCAGTTCAACGGTTCCCGGATTGGATTCGATTGTAAACTCATCAAGAACATCCAGATTAAAGTTGCTTTGAAGGCAGGCGCCAAGTCTCTGTATTTCATTTACACGTAGTAGGCTAGGCGTGCCCCCACCAATGAATATGGTTTTCAGTTGCGGCCTGTCGTAGTCTTTTCCGACTAACTCAAGTTCTTTACATAGGGTTTCCATATATACTTGTCTAAATCCTTTATCACATGTAAAGGAAACAAAATCACAATAGGCACACTTTTGTGCACAAAATGGTATATGAATGTATAAACTCTCTGGATTTTTCATTGTTTCACCTATCTTTCTCCTTACTCAAAACCCATTATATCCTACTTGGCTTCATTGACCAAAACCTTGTTGCTTTTAATCAATCCCAGCTCCTTTAGGGCCCATTTTATCTTATACGTATTACACTGGTTGAAGTAAGCTCCTTCAAGGTATAAACTCTAGTATGTAATGTGTAAGGTCTGGAGATTTATTCCCAGCCTAGAGTTGAAAAATTGTATTTTTTTAGTTATACTAAAAAGACAATATCGAATTTCGATATTACATTTGTTTAATCATCATTATCTTGCTTTCCTAGCATGACCTACCATTCAACATAAGGGAGTTAACACAATGATAGAGTATAAAAATATTGATTTAAAACTTGGTGATAAAGAGATATTCAAAGACTTTTCACTGAAAATTTCAAACGGTGAAAAGGTCCTTTTTAACGCCCCATCTGGCACGGGAAAATCCACACTCGTAAAAATGTTGCTTGGTTTTTTAAAACCAAACAAGGGCAGCATTCATCTTAATGGACAAACTTTAAGCAAAACGACTTGTCACAGCATTCGGTGCCAGTGTGCTTATGTCAGCCAAGATGTCGATTTGCCCGAGTTATCTATCCAAGATCTTCTCGACCGTATTTTTGATTTCAAGTGCAATCGAAATCTTGTCTGTCATCAGTCAGATATTGAAAAAACCTTGGATTTTTTTGACCTCGCCCCATCCACCATACATCAGAATGTGAAGGATCTTTCTGGTGGGGAAAGACAAAGGCTTGGTTTGGCCCTATGTCAGTTAATGGACAGGCCTATATGGCTTCTTGATGAGGTCACTTCCGGTTTGGATAAGACCTTAAAACATAAGGTCTACAATATGGTCATGGAAAGCGATAAGACAGTTCTAATTATTTCCCATGACGACATTTGGGACAACCAGTCCATTAGAAAAGTGAGGTGGTAAGCATGGAAACTGTTCAAATTTCTTATTTGGGTCTAGGACTCCTGCTTCTTTTGTTGGTTCCTCTTGGTGCAATGAATCGCTATTTGGAACTTCCACTTAATCGACGAATGGTTTATGTCACAATACGTATGCTTATACAGTTAACACTGGTTGGTCTTTTCCTCCAGTATCTTTTTGACATAAATAATCCTTTACTCAATGCCTTATATTTACTGGTTATGATTTCAGTGGCCCTCTTTTCAGCCCTAAAAAGCACACAACTGACTTTTAAAAAGGTTGGACTTCCCCTATTTTTGGCCTTTATTATTCCAAACGTCCTTCTTATTCTCTATTTTAATGTCATTGTTGTACAGCTTGAGGCACCCTTTGATGCCCGCTATTTTATTCCCATTGGCGGTATGCTCATGGGAAATTCCCTATCTGGCATAGTTGTTGGGCTTAAAAGATTTTATGATGCCATTAAAGAGGATCAGAAAACCTACTTCTATACCCTGGCTCTCGGTGCAACTCGACAAGAGGCTTTAAAGCCCTACATACAAAATGCACTCACTACGAGCATTAGTCCCACATTGGCTTCACTAGAGACCATTGGACTTGTACACTTGCCGGGTATGATGACAGGACAAATTCTTGGTGGATCATTTCCTATTGTTGCTATTCGCTATCAAATGGCCATAATGATCGCCATACTTGCCATTCGATACACCAGTACTTTTCTAGCAATACGTTTCACATCAATGAAAACTTTTAACGATTATGATGTGTTAGAAATATAGTCTAGGCGCCTTTAAATTATGTACAACTATAAAAGCCCGCGAGCATGCTCGCGGGCTTTACTAATATTTTTGTGATGTGTCTAGCTTTCTTCATCAAATTTGAGGACTGACAAGAAGGCCTGTTGAGGCACTTCCACATTCCCCATTTGACGCATACGCTTCTTACCTTCCTTCTGCTTGGCAAGGAGCTTTTTCTTTCTGGAAATATCACCACCATAGCATTTGGCCAGAACGTCTTTACGAAGTGCTTTGATCGTAGAACGTGCAATTACTTTGTTGCCAATAGCGGCCTGAATAGGAATAACGAATTGGTGTCTTGGAATAACATCCTTCAGACGTTCACAAATTTGACGACCTCTGTACTCCGCTTTTGTCTTATGAACAATCATTGAGAAAGCATCAATATTTTCTTTATTAAGAAGAATATCTAGTTTCACAAGATCTGACTCCATGTAGCCCTTCACTTCATAATCGAGAGACCCGTAGCCACGTGTCTTTGTCTTTAGAGCATCAAAGAAATCATAAATAACTTCATTCAGCGGTAAATCATAGTGAAGCATGACACGGCGTTCATCTAAGTAATCCATATGAATCATGCTGCCTCGTCTTTGCTGACAAAGTTCCATAACGTTACCAACATACTCACTTGGAATGAATATCTTGGCGTCTACCATTGGCTCTTCCATCATAGAAATTTCCGTCTGCTCTGGAAGGTTGGATGGATTCTGGACAAAGACCACTTCTCCATCCGTCTTTGTAACTCTGTATATAACCCCTGGTGCTGTTGCAATAATATCCAGGTCAAATTCTCTTTCTAGTCTTTCTTGCATAATTTCAAGGTGTAATAAACCAAGGAAACCACAGCGGAATCCAAAGCCTAGGGCCACCGATGTTTCTGGTTCGAATGTAAGAGCCGCATCATTTAGTTGAAGCTTCTCAAGAGCGTCACGGATGGCATCAAAGCTTTCACCTTCTGCAGGATAAAGACCACAGAACACCATTGGTGTTGCCTTTTTATAACCTGGCAATGGCTTCGGTGTTGGGTTATTCTTAAGCGTGATGGTATCACCAACCTGACAGTTCTTAACATCTTTAATGGATGCTGTGATATAACCTACATCACCAGCTTGAAGCTTGGGCTGTGGCAGTGGACCAGGTGTATAAACACCAACTTCAGCCACTTCGAATGTCTTTCCAGAGGACATCATTAGCATTGTGTCGCCTTTTTTGACTTCTCCATCAAAGACACGTACAGATGCAACAACCCCCTTGTAGCTGTCATAAACAGAATCAAATATCAGGCATTTTAAAGGGGCCTTTGGATCGCCTGTTGGCGATGGAACAGACTTAACTATAAGCTCTAATACGTCTTCCATATTGATGCCAGATTTTGCAGAAACTTCTGGCGCGTCTTCCGCAAGAATACCTATAACATCTTCAATTTCAGTTTTAATTTCAGCCGGCCGAGCGCTTGGAAGATCAATCTTATTTAAAACAGGTAAAATTTCCAGACCCTGTTGATCCGCCAGATGTACATTGGCAAGTGTTTGGGCTTCTACGCCTTGTGAGGCATCAACGACGAGAATCGCCCCCTCACAGGCTGCAAGAGACCTTGAAACTTCATAAGTGAAATCGACATGACCCGGTGTATCGATCAGATTGAGTATATACTCTTCACCATCGTTTGCCTTGTATATAAGTCTTGTTGTATTCAGTTTGATCGTAATACCACGCTCACGCTCTAGATCCATCGTGTCCATGATCTGTGCCTGCATTTCACGCTCTGTCAACAGGCCAGTCTTTTCAATAAGTCTATCTGCTAAGGTAGACTTGCCATGGTCGATATGAGCGATGATACTAAAGTTACGAATCATATCTTGACGATTCGACATTGTGCATCCTCCTCTTATTCTATATATCAAGCATTAAGATTTATCATTTTAATAACTGCTTCAATATTACTCTTACACTCATTTATGTGTACAAACACATTTTGCGCTTGCATCTTTGAGCCTTGCGCTTTGCGAAAGCTTCTACGCCTTAAATGAAAGAACAATAAAACAAGTGCACCACATAAATCATCCTTTGAGGTGCACATTCTGATATATTATATCATAAAGCATGGCTGAACTAAATACCCCCACATTAAGATTTCTTATTAATAAGAAGAGAAAGAGACCATGTCGTTGTCTGACTATTTTGAAATGAATTATTTTGGTCCAACCAAGACATTATGCTTGTTTTCAGCATGAAAGAGTGTTATAATTCTTTTTGTTGACTATTGACCTTCATACAATACGCAAGGCAGGCTATCTACTGACTTGTACATGATCTAAGGGGTCAAATGAAAGTGAGGTGAAAAACAAATGGCTAATATTCAATCTGCAAAGAAGAGAATCAAGGTTATCTCTAAGAAAACTGAGCTTAACAAATCTCGTAAATCTGCACTTAAGACTGCTGAAAAGCGTTTCCTAGAAGCTATCGAAGCTGGTGATAAAGCTGTTGCAACTGAAAAGTTCAACACTGTTCAAAAGCTTGCTCGTAAGGCTGCTGAAAAGAACGTGATTCACAAGAACGCAGCATCTCGTAAAGTTGCTCGTCTATCTAAGAAGCTTAACACTCTTGCATAATCACCCTCTAATGATTAAAATGCGAGTTGAGCTTCTTACTAAGGCGTCTGATCAGATCAATCAGAATGCCCTTAATAAGGAGAATTTGATTCCCCAATTCCCTTGTTATAAATTTGAATTCAGATTTATAATGAACAAGCGCACGATTGCAAACGTGCGCTTTCCGTCTTTTTTGAGAAGAAAAAGCACTATGTATTCGGGAAATGGTCATACCTTATTAATAAATAAATTAGATATTGTATATCTCTTGCATAATGTACTGAGCTCTACTCTATCTATAATTATGCCAGATAATCCAGCACCAATCTTTTATAGATTGGTGCTTTTTATATTTCAGTCGCTTGCAAAATTACAGATCTATGCCCTCGCCCTACCATAGGAATTTTGATTCTTAATTTACCGCACACATAAAAAACACCCCAGTATAAACATACATTTATACTGGGATGTTTTTAGGATCATCTTATTATATTCAAGGCTCAATAACACCACTATTATTTCACCCTTTGATTCAGTTTTACCATTAACGTCTCTACAGCCAATCGTCCTTCATACTGGCCAGTTTTCATTGCGAACTCAGTTTCCTTGCAAGCGTTGAGCATCATGGTTAGCCGACCAACTGAAAAAGGTCTGATTTGTGCAGCATTCTTTTTAACCACAAATCCGGGCAATTTCAGTTTTGAAGATAGGGCAGATGGTGTATAGCCTTCATTCATGTAAATTTTGGTCTTAAGAAGCAATCTAAAATGACGGGTAATCATAGCCATGACCTTGATTGGCGGCTCCCCTTCTTGAAAGAGCTTATGACTGATTCGAAAAGCAACATCTGTTTTATTGCTCCCTAAAGCGTCCACCACATCAAATATGGATTTCTCTAAGGGTTTATCAATCATGGTTTCAATATCATTTGTTGTAATGCTGGTTCTTTCACCACAATAGCCCATGACCTTTTGAAGCATATTCATAACATCATGCAAGGTCTTATCAGACCCATAGTCAAGATATGCAGTCTGTTCTGTTAAAAAGTGAAGGGTACCAGGGTCGATCGTCTTGCCTGAGTCAGCAATGACTTTTTTCATCCACTTTGGAAAACTTCGATCATCTAACTTACTAAATTCAACAGCCTTGCCTGACTTAGTCAAACTCTTATATAGTTTTTTTCGTTTATCCGGCTTCGCCGACCCTTCAAATATTAGAACCGTGCTGTCTGAAGGACTCTTTAAGTACTCAATGAGCGCCTCTTCCCAGGGTCCTGTCATCCTGTTCTTTGTTGCGTTGAAAAAAGGCGCATTTCTAACGAGCACAACTTTTTTATCATCAAAAAATGGAAGCGTTTCAGCGTTCCCCAGAACCTCATCCAGCTCGCAGGCCCCTCCGTCAAACACCGACCAGTTAAAGTCCTCATAAGCGACATTAATCAAATCCGCTTTTAGTTTGTCGGTGGCATGGTCCATTAAGTATTTTTCCGTACCATAAAACAAATAGACGGGTTTCAGTGTGTTTTTATCTAATTCTTTTATAAAATCTGTATATGACATAAGGGCCTCCAGTTATCCCGTTTCTTTTGTGCCTATCTATTGTACCATGTCTGACGATGGTATGTAAGCCACGGGATTATGTGAATTTCATCACCTAAAAACACCCGAATACATCCCTGCTTGTCGTTCCTATATATACTGCTCTTATCTTTTATCCCCCCAGACCTCTCAAGGGTATTCAGGGTCGTCGGCGCTGGATGACCAAAGTTATTCCTGCCCACTTGAATGATAGCGTATTCTGGCTGTACAGCCTTGATAAAAGACATGCTTGATGATGTTTTAGAACCGTGATGGCCAACTTTTAGAATATCCACATCAAGCCCTTCCCCCTTTGTCTTCCAATGGCTTAGTATTTCATGTTCACTTTCTTTTTCTATATCTCCGGTGAAGAGTATTTTCCGCTTTTTATATTCCATTACCAGTGCCAAAGACATATTGTTGGCCCCCATACGCCTTATTTTCCAACTTCCTTTAGGCGCCTTTAAATCAATTTGTGGCGGATGCAGAACTGTGAAATCCACGTCTCCCATTTTTAAACGGTTACCTTTTTTCAGCTGAATGAATTGCGTATCCGGATAAAGGCCTTTTATGTGATCAAGAACATCTTTTTTTCTGTCAGGGCACCATAGTAAAAGGTCTCAATTCTGATAGCTCCTGCTATATTTTTAAAACCACTGATATGGTCTGCGTCTGGATGACTTAAAAAAACAGCGTCCAGTTTAGTAATGCCTTGTTTCAGAAGTATATCCAGTAAATCGGCCTTGTCTGGACCTGAATCAATAAGGATTTTTTGACCATCATTTCCATGGATCAGGATGGCATCCCCTTGTCCCACATCCAGAAAATCAACTTTAAGGTTTCTATTTATAGGCAAACCATTTGTAGGCAAGCTAGTTAAAACGACTGACACTATAAGTCCCAGCAAGCCGTTTCGGACAATTTGAAATTTATGATCTAAAAGCCATCCACGAAATCTAAAAGACAAGATCATGCAAGCGAAAATTAGAAAAAACATCCCTACTAATGGCGCGCTTGGAGAACCAAGAACCAATGTATTAAAAGGTAATTTCCATACTATAGCTGTTAAAGCCCGAAGACTGGCCAAGAAACTTTGACACATTAAAACAAACACGTCTCCCACAAGGGGCAGGGAGGCAAAGAGTAGGAATAAAATTCCACCAATGAGGACAAAGGGCATCAAGACTGCCGTTGGAACATTAAAAAATATGCCATATACATTGAGTCTATTAAAATGATACACCATCAAAAGTGTGAGCATACACTGAATAAAGATAGGAAAAAGAAGAAGATCAAGAGATTTAAAGGTCCCATACCTTTGTAGGTGTTGGCTTAGTTTCATATAAGCGCCAATGGAGAAAACTGCCCAGTAAGACAACTGAAAGCCCACATTCCACACCAAAAATGGGCAGATGAACATGGATATTAAGGCCACAACACCAAGAGCATTTAGAATGTCGTACTTCCTCTTTGTTAAAATTGAAAACACATGGAGGCAGATCATGCTAAAGGCTCGTATGGCTGAGAATGAAGCCCCTGATAGTAGAACGAAAAAGAGCATGATCACTACAGAAAGTGTAACCGAAAGCTTATATGGGCATCTGAGTTTAGATAAAAACCTTGATATAAACATATAGAGTATTCCAAAGTGGAGTCCAGATACAGCCAGTATATGTGCAGTCCCTGTCACACGGAAGCTTTCAAGGGTTATTTCATCAATACCCCTGTCATCGCCTAAAAGAATCCCCTTTAACAAACTGCCTTCATCACTGTCTAAATACCGGTCCACCCTGTAAAAAAGTTTTTCTCTCAGTTCTGCCACCAAAGACAAAAGAGAGACCTTCACCTCATCCACACTTATGCTTTTATCAAGCTTTAAAACTAGGGGGATTCTCTGGCTGTTATAATACTTTCTCGGTGAAAATGTTCCTGGGTTTCTGGCCTCTTCAAACTTGGATATGTGACCATAGACATGGATTTCATCCCCCACTGTCCAGGCGGGATCCTTCCCCCATTTATGCCGGACAAGAATTTTAGGCACCCTTCGCACAAGTTGACGCTTTTTTCCAGCACCTTCCACCGTGTCCTCATGGTCATAAACCTTAACATCACTCATAATGGTGGTATAGAGTCCAACGTCTTTCACTAGACCACTCACCTCATACCTGCCATTTATAGTTTCGTCGGCCTCAACACTTAAAAACTGTATGTGTACAAATTCTATAAAGAGCACTGCCACCACCAATATGCAAATATATAAGCCCACCTTGTCTAAGTCATTTTGTTTCTTAAAACAAGCCATAAACGAAACAAGGCCTAATACAAGAAGGAAGCCTCCCGCTATTCTCAGTATATAAATATTTATTACACTTACTGCTACAATAATAGCCCACATCAGTATCGACAATTCTATAAGCGGTCTTCTCATTATCAGTCTCCCATATAGAGTCAAGCTTCATTCACCAACTTTTATTTATATCCTTGTCTAATTATAATTTACAATGCAACTTTTTACAATATTTGTAAATTAATTTTCTGATTCTGCGACCCCACTTTCAGCCCACCGCTTTTTATGGTGCAAGGCTCTTAAACGAACATAAAAAAACGCTGAAATGCATATATGCATTTCAGCGGTTCTTTCAAATCATAATTTTGAATTTAACAGATCTAGGGCCAAGCCCTTCATGAGTCTACTGGTCGGCAGACTCCGCAGCCAGCGCTCTCTTTTGTTCAACATTTGCAATCGGTTCCGGTTTAAGTAAAAGGACTGTCACCACGGCTGTTAAAGGTATGGTTAATATCAAACCTATACTCCCTGCAAGAGACCGAACAATTTCAGTTGCAATAATGTCAAGGTTTAACATCCGAACAAGAGGGGTGTCATAAGCCATAAAGAGTAACAGCAGAGGAATAGAGCTTCCCGTATAAGCAAGAATGAGTGTATTGGACATTGTGCCCATCACATCCTTGCCGACCTCCATCCCTGCTGAAAAGAGCTCTCCTCTTGAGAGTTCCTTATTGGCTTTATAAACTTCTTCAATCGAAGATGCGATGGACATGGCCACATCCATAACAGCCCCAAGGGCTCCCAGTAAAATGCCAGAGAATAGAAGGGCCTTGAAATCAAACTGAATCCCTTGTGGAATGTATAGAAGCATGGAAGCTTCTTCAGTTGACATACCCGTCATTTTCACGTGCTGCCCAATAAGGTAAGCTATACCGCCTGCAATAAGAACACCAGATATTGTACCAATGATGGCTGCTATGCTTTTTTTTCTAAATCCAGAAACAAGCAAAATCGTTACAACAGTTATAACTATACAACTCATAACTGTGATTGGCACTGGACTTAGGCCATTTAGGATACCAGGTATGATGAACTTCCACACCATAACAAGGGTAATTCCTATGGTGACAACCGTCTTCAAGCCCTTGAGCTTGCCCACCAAGACTAAAACTGCAATAAATCCTATAACCAACCATTTCAAATAACCTTCTCGATTATAATCTGTGACAAAGACATCCACATCACCATCTGAGTACTCATCCACTTGAATGATGACCTTGTCACCAATCTTTACTGGTATATCATACCCCGGATGACCTGATAGGACATTGTCCGTTTCATGAATTTCCCCTTCATATTTTCCTGAGACTATTTGAACCTGCACTTCTTGAATCATCTCGCCGTAGCTGTCATCTTCAGAAAGCGGGAATTCTGTTACATCTATAACCCGTCCGTGTTCTACAAATGATGTCAGTTCATCATCCTGACTCATAATATTATCTGCAAAAACAAAACTGGATACCAGCATCATCAATATAATGACAAGTATACTTATTCTTTTTTTCATTTTATTCCTCCTACTCGACCTACTTATTGTATCACCTTGGAGGAATATATCCAATCCTAAATGACTATCTTTCTCAGTCTAGGTGCTTGCAAAATTACAGATTCATGCCTTTGTCATATCATATATAGAATTTTTGATTCTTATACATCTGTATATGCTGAGCCGAGGGGTCTCGAATAATATTTCAAGTCGATCAGTCATGAATAATGTCTGCAAATTGTCCATCTATAACCTGGACTAGATCTTTTGGAGATAGGCCAATCTGGGCACCTTTTTTTCCGGCACTTACAATAATTTCAGCTTCATTTTCAATAGCACTGTGGATGAAAGTCTTATAATTTTTCTTCATGCCAACTGGAGAACAGCCTCCTCTTACATAGCCAGTGTGTTTTTGAATATCCTTTACAGGAATCATTTCCACTTTCTTTTCTCCACAGGCCTTTGCTGCCTTTTTCATGTCTAATTCTCCCGAGACAGGCACCACAAAGACATATAGATCTCGCCCTTGGCCCTTTGTCACAAGGGTCTTATACACGATGTCATGCGACTTGCCTATTTTGTCAGCCACAGAAATGCCATCAATCTTGTCATCGTCAATTGTGTATGAAATAGACTCATATGTGATATTGTTCTGGTCTAATATTCTTTCTGCATTTGTTTTCTTAGATTTGCCCACTTTGCACCACTCACTTTCCTTATGTCATCCATTTTTGTCACCATTATAACAGAAAATATGAAATTTATCCTTTTAAAGTCTTGTAGAAGTGGACATAATATAATATGATGCTATAATGACTGTCCAGATGAATACTGGAAGAAGTGGATACTTCATATAACAGGCATTAAGATTTTTTTCCGAATTTACAAGGGACAAAAGAATATAATCAATACATCGAATTTATAATAAAAAAGAGGTTTAACTATGATAGAACTTGGAAAATTTCAAGAACTCAAGATTTCTCATTTTTCACCATCAGGTGCTTATTTGATTGATCCAAATGGCACAGATGACACAGATAGCGTACTGCTTCCTCGATCAGAGGTGCCTTCAGAGGTGGAGGCAGAAAGTGTTTTAAAGGTATTTATCTACAAGGATTCTGAAGACCGAGTCACAGCCACGCTTTTAAAGCCCGAACTTTCCCTTGGAGAGATTAAAAAGCTAGAAGTGGCTGATGTGACAAAAATTGGAGCCTTCATGAAATGGGGTCTAAAAAAAGACCTTTTACTGCCTTATTCCGAGCAAACCAGGACTGTAAAAAGCGGTAAAAAGTACCTTGTGGCTTTATACATTGATAAATCTGAACGTCTATGTGCGACGATGAAATTCTCAAAGCATTTTGACAGAACACCACCTCATAAACTAAACGACATTGTTGATTGTTATGTTTATGATGTTAAAGATGAACTTGGAGCCTTTGTTATTGTCGATAACAGATACGAAGGGCTTATTTTGAAAAGCGCCCTAGCACAGGACAATCTTCAAATTGGCGATACCACAGAAGCGCGTGTTCAAAGAATCCGTCCTGATGGCAAGATTGATTTAAGCCAGCTTGAGTCCGTAAAACAGCGTATGGATGCAGACTCACAAAAAATATGGGACGCCCTAGGAGATGCCGCTGGCCGTTTGCCTTTTAATGATAAATCTGATCCAGAACTGATCAAATCAGAATTTGGCATGAGCAAACGCGCATTTAAGAGAGCTGTGGGGCAACTTCTTAAAAGCGGAAAAATTCGAATCACTGATGATGGCATTGAAATGAAATAGTGCAGATCGCACATGTGGGGACGACTCTAAAAAGAGCCGTCCCCATTTTTAATGCTACAAGGTTCGCAATCTGCACTGCATTCTTTCTATATTATTCAGAAGCTGCCCCTAAATTGGATGCACACGCCTGAATGAGATACTGAAATCCTTTTGGTAGCTCCTGTTGAGTCGCTTGCACCTCTACATGATATTTGGCATCATTGCTCTTATTGTACTTGGTACCATGCTCTGATGAACTTGAAGAGTCATGAGACACACTGCCCTTGATGGTTGCAGAAAAAGGTCCCCAACCCACCTTGGCTTCTAATGACCCACTTTCGCTTGTGTGGGAATCACTCTTCTCACTTGTGTTTTCTTCAAAGCTTGACTTCACTTCCATATCAAAAGTTATGTCAACATTATTAATGCCCAGTGTCGGAATAGGAATAAGGGACAAAAGGGGCAAATTCGCCATTGCTTGTTTGGAGCTTTCCTTATCACCCTCTTTTGACTCTGTGGCTGTCTGGAAAGTCAACATACGTGGTACAAACGGTTTATCCGAGGTACCCTCCCCTTCAAAGCCCGCATCCAGTATGTATTGCTTTTGAGCCATTGCCATATTAATATTTGCATCACACGCGGCATTAAGCGGACCGCCAATCAAACTTTTCATTGGTAAGCCTTGAAAGGCTTGCGCCATATTCACTAAACTGCTTTCAGCCATTACTCTGCACCTCCATATTAGTTTGGTAGTTGATTGCTGATGGCCTTATCATAGCCTTGAATAACTTTTTGAAGGCCTTCTGGCACACCAGCATTTGTAAATGTCATGTGGACCTCTGTGACATTGTTGGAATCATGAGGTGTTAGCTGCACCCCCAACTTATGGAGCTGACTGTCCACACCGTTGCGATCCTCTTCAATTTCCTCAGCTGAAATATCAATTTTTGTCTTGACCTCAATTTTTTCCATTTTTACATCCGTGTGTGACACCAGGGATATAAGTGGCAAATGCACATCATGGGTTGAGGCTTCCAACTTGCCATTGATCATTTTCTCCTGCGGAAACTGAACCCGAATCATCTTAGGAACCAGTTTTTTGTCAAGATCCATATTGGACGCTATGCCTGCGTCAATGGGCACATCTTTGTTCTCAGGATTCGCATACTCAAAATATCTGAGAAGTCTATGAATATTCTGTTGTTCAACAGATTGCGAAGCTTTAATCACGGCATTTTCTATTGCTGATATGAGTGAGCTTAAGTAGAGTCTCATTCTTATCCCCCTTCGTTTCTAATTGTTTATACAATACATTTATAGTTGAAATGGCCGTATTTCTCTGTGCTTAAAAACAAGCTTTCCTTTATCCTCTCTTAGCATTTGTGCTTCGTATATGTATTTTTTATGCCTTAGTTTCCATAGAAAAGGTTTTTTAAGGCTGTACTTGAAAGTGTCTTCATTTCCTTGTCTCTCATCATCTTTTTTAAGGAAAAGGGGCGCTTTAATGTAGAACTCACTAAGCACCAAATTGGATCCTTGTATGTTCATTTGACTTACTTTATGGTTGGAATGATCATATGTATCAGCTTGATGCACATAGTCTTGAACTGCATTTTTTAAAAGGTCATCTAAGTCTTTTGCTGAGACTTTTATCGAGTTTCTTCTTTTCCGGATCACTTTAGATTTTAAAACCTCCATAATTCTTTATGGCCATGTTTTCATCAACAACCATGCTGTCTATTTGCATGTCATTTCTCATTTGCACTATAGCGGCGCCGTCATAAATATCACCTTTCGACCATGCCCTTGTTTGCCACAAATATTTTATGCCAAATCGACCGTCAAAATGTTTAACGACATCATAGCTTCCATAAAGACCAATGTCATACTTGAGATCAGCTTCTGTCATCTTGACGTAAACTGCCTTCATATACTTTTCAAGCAGTGGATAGTCCGATTCAGAAGGATTATAGTCAACAGTGAAATAAATGGCTGTATTTTTAGGCTGATTCACATACTGAGCCAGCTCTATTGCAGCGCTGCAGTCTTTCATCCCCTGTTCATAGTTGAAATAGGATGCACTTGTCGGATTGGCCTCGAAAATAGCCACTATATTCAATCCTAAGGCGCTGATCATCTCCCCTTCATCTGGGGTTAACTGTTTCCAGGAATCTTTTTTATAATAATATCGCCCTATAAACTGTCCACCATTTTTCTTGAGAATTTCAAGTTGCGCCTTGGTCTTTTTCACGGCAAAATCAAAGCCTTTGGTCTCTCTTTTGCCCTGATTTGGCGGGGCTGGCTTGACGATTTCCTGAGGCTTTTTACTGGCTTTCGCCTCCTCCTGTTTTGCCTGCGCCATCCCCTCTTCAGTCTTGTAAGTTTTTATAATCAAATCTGCGTTTTTAAGAGCATGTCCATGAAAACTCACATCATGCCAAACTTGACAGGGACTATTTATACTTTCATTCCAGTCCCTAATTTCTACCGAACCATTGTGCAGACCATGCACGGGGCAAACAAAAGTATATGTCACTTGATCTTTTGAAACGGACATAACCAGCAGAATCACAGGCCTTTGATAATAGTTTTTTACAAGAATCAAACACCCCGGCTTCACATCTTTAAGCGGTATGACTGGGTAGGTATCCACTCGGTCTAAATCAACGTATTGGTTTAAGTGATCTTTATCTTGAGCAAGCAGGCCCTTTAGCAAATGTGCCACATAGGCCTTGTCTCCTATTCCCGTATACTGGCGAATGGAGTCTACAGTTTGTGTCAGTCTTATCTGCGACAGATTTTCTATGTTCGGAATGAAGTTGAGTATATTTTTCTTTATGGTCTCAGGCGTGTTGTATACACCCTTTGCATATGGCACTGTAATATGTCTATTCTTCACTTCAATAGACGTGTAACTCTTGACTTCATTTTCTAGAAAATTGGATACCTCGCTGGATCCATACCTTGAATCAGAAGGCTCTTTCACCTTCCCATCCGTCTTGGAATTCCCACTATGACCAGCTTCTTCTTGAGCGTCATCGTTTGAAAACACATCAGACTGGCCCTTTAGTTTTGGGAACGTATTTTCACTTAAATCAGCATTCGGATAAACCTTACTGTAAAATTTCTTTCCAAGATAGCCTGCGTGGCTGATACTCAGTAAGACCATAAAAGATGTGCTTAACCCTCTTATATGTATCTCGTTTGACCTTAGATCTCCCATTTGATGAACTGTCTGAGCGAAAAATTGATAGAGAAGAATCAAGGTTATAAACATATTTTGAAATCGACTTATTGACACAGTGCCTTGCTTGACTTCCATGAACATTTCACTGAAAGTATGAGGGCGTCCACTTGTACCTTTCTTTTTCAAGTTTCCTTGAGGTGTTTGAGTCTTAGCAGGGTTTCCCCTTTGCGAATTGTCTTGCACTTGACCACCGATTGTGTCAAATGTAGAGGATATTCCAAAAGCGGACAGATTGATGCCTAGAAGCAAGAACAAAGATGCAGGAATGACTATATTTAACCCCTCAGAGTCTTCATCATCATTATCTGTTTCTTGAACTGTTTCTTGGTCTGTCTTCTGATCTGTCTCTTGATTTGTCTCTTGATTTGTCTTCTGATCTATCTTCTGATCTATCTTCTGATCACTTGTAGTTTGACTGATTGCACCAACAGACCCAGCCATCTGATTGTTCTCAATGATGGCGTCTTGGAAGTTCTGAAAATAGTGAACCGTTACCAGCGAAAACACAAGGCTTATAAGCACTATAGACCATGCAAATAGCTGAAATCTACTTAAGCTGGTTTTGTTGTTCTTATCCAGTAAGAAGAAAAAAATAGACTTGTAGCCTCTTGCCTTTTCCGAGGCTGCCCGGCTGATTGCCACCAGCAAGATGGTCAAAACCAATATGGAAATAAGCCATACCCTGGCAATAAGAGGTGAGTGGTTCCATAAAGCCTGCATTGTATTCATTGAGCGCCTCCCACTTTTATTTCTACTATCCAATTGGAATTTACTCATTTTTCTCATTTCAAAACCTCTGATGGCACAATCATCCATTTAAATGACACAATTGGATATAAAAAACGGGTTAGATCATTTTCAGATCTAACCCGTTCCAGTTTTTAATTTTAAGTTGATTTTTATGCTTTAAGTGCTGTTGCCTAATTGAATGCTTAAATATCGCAGTTTCAGCTTGTAGGCACTCAGCCTTTTAGAATTTGCTTAAAACTAGTGGTTGTGTCCAGAAATAAGTCTTTTCACACCTGCTTTTTCTAGTGCAACAAGTAGTGGAAATGCCAAGGCGCCTCCAACAAATGCCTGTACGAAGTTTGGTCCAAAAGTGCCTATAACACCACCAGCTCCGTAGAAGAAATACTCTGTTACTGCGTATCCAACCATCATAATAATACCACCAGGTACAAAGGCTACAGTGTATCGAATCGCTGTATGAACAAGGCCTTCCTTATTTTTCATAAGGTGCATGTAAATAAAGCCAACAACCATAGCATCGATGCCTTTAATTAAAAATGTTGGAATGGCATAAGCTGCATAACCGCTAAATACATCTGCAAGCATTGAACCAATCGCAGCTGCTGCGCCACCCAATACAGGGCCTAGTAAAATACCACATAGATATACAATGCTATCACCTAGATGAATATATCCCCCACCTGTTGGTATTTGAATGACTATTGTTCCCACCGTTGCAAGTGCTGCCATTAAACCTGCAAGAACAAGCTTTTTAGTATCCATATCGTTCCCTCCAATGTTATCTTTCTATAATTATTATAACATTCATTGTACCCTGAGTAAACGATTTGAGGGATACAATGCACTCACATTGTATCGTTACAACTAATTGTTTGATATAATAGCGAGTTTATAGTCGCTTTCATTTACAATTCCAGTCACCAAATATGTCAAGTTTTCATTCCCGTAAACGTGTTCAAGACCTTGTATTTCAAGCACTTTCCGGTCAACCCCATCTTGAATGAACAACTGGTTGTCTTTATAATACAGAACACTTTGTCCACTGACAACAAAAGGACTGTCAAAACCGTCAAAGCTTTCTATTGTATCGATACGCTCTCTATCTGATAGGGCAACACCATTATCATCGTAGAGCTTGAGGACCTTTTCTTCATTCCAGTAAAGAACGAAAGCCTTGTCATTAACATACACATTGCTTGGAAAAGCTTGCGTTTCAATGTCTAGGTCAAAACTATAAAGACCACCATTGTCTACATTGTAGGTCCTTAACTCCAACTTTCCTTCTCCAGACCTTTCAATATACGATAAGCGGCTTCCATCCGCACTCCAGTAAAAATTCTCATCCAGCGTCTGACCCTTAGGCAACTTATCAAAATAGACAATTTCCCGTTCAGGGAATTTTATATATCCAATCCGTGTGTTGCTTATTTGCGTGGGACTTTCCAATTGACCTGTATACACAAATGCCAACCTTTTTCCATCAGGTGACCATACAGGTGCTGTTCCTTTTATTTCTTCAGCGTACTTTCGCCCCGAATCCGCTCCAAACACATTAATGGAATGGTCAGGGTAACTTCCATCAGCACTGATTACCGTGAAATAGCCACCGTCTGGCGAAAGTCTTATGCTCTCATGAAAGTTCTCAAAAACAGAGGCTGGCAAATCTCCAGGTATGACTTTTTTTCGGTAGCTTTCTAAACTATATGTGGCCATTTGCTGACTTTCCTTAACCATATAGATAAGCTTGTCGCCACTCTGAGATACTTGAACATCAGCTTGTGTTGCTGGAACAAAGTTGCCGCTAATTTTATTCAGAGTTCCCTCATTGGTTTGGTGATATAAGCCTGGACTCTTATCTTTCGATACAAGTATGATTCCATATTCATTTCTAAACAGGCTCTTGTATTTGGAGGGGTCTTTCACTTCCTGTGCAAGGATTTGTTCCACTGTCAAAGCCTTCAAATCCACTCGGTAAGTTCCATAGCCATACTTTTCATGTTCTCCAATGATTTCAAGGAAGTCACCGCCATCAAATGATACACTCTCAGGCTTTTCATGGAAGCTTTCCAGCTGGGCCACCCCCTGGTCTGATTCAATTTTTTCAACTTTTCTTTCATCAGCCCGCATCGATTTTTTTTCATAGACCTTTGTGTCCAGTACCGTCACAGATGCCACGAGTAGTACAATAAGTAAACCAAGACCTATGGTCAACATGCTCTTGTTCATGCTTGCGCCCCCCTGCTAATCAATATGTCTATTTAAAAATGCCATCACCATGTCAGCTTCTTGATCATTCACATTCATCGCTTTAAACATGAGTCTGTCAATTTCTTTTTTATGAATCTTAATCTCGTCCTCGTTATCTGTCTCCATAATTCTTTTTACAGCATTAGAAATAGATATTTGCCAGTCGTAGGCCCAGTAACAAGGGACTGCTGTTTCTAGCAGTGGTTTTGCATACAGTTCCAGGAGCTCGCCCTTTCTTTTTCCATTTTGATAGAGCCATAAATACACTATGGATGAGTTGAGCACCCCTAAATAATACATCCATGCAAGCGCATCAAAGTCATTTTGATTTGCCCATGCGCCTTTCACAGCTTTTTCTTTAAAATAATAGACATCTGCACTGCAATAAAAGGCCTTGTCTGTGTAGGCAAATCGGTTGATCTTGCACCGCTGTGGCACAACAATCTTTTCCCCTTCAAAAACCGACATATTCCGCGGCCACTGAAGGGCGTACCAGGGACGGGTTCCCGTTTTCACTTCCCGCCTGGCTTCAAGAACCGGTCTATACTTCTGTAAGTGATTCAAGGTTCTTGGATAATCTTGTTCCGTTTCATTGTTATAGCCATCTAAATAAACAATTTTTCTCTCAGTTCTTGGTCGTATTTTATAGGCATCAATATCGGAATTTTTATAAAATGGCTTGAGCACAGACTCTTCTACTTCAAGCAACTTTGGATCATTATTGTCGAATACGAATATAGGATCACCCTTTTCGATGCCATATTCCTGAATGTACTCCATAGGAAGTTTTGCTCTCAGCATAAGACCACTGACTTGATCAGCACCGGACACAATCCCCTGTTTTATTTCAAAGACGTCTTTTAAACGGATATCAGAAAAATTGTCATAGACGTTTAACACGGCCTTGTGACTGTCATCAGACAATATGCTTATTGTCCCTTCTGCAGTGTATAAATCCTCAGCATGACACAGATATTCTTTCACATACTTTTGGGGGTACTTCCCCTCAAGAATAGGGTCGCATTCTAAATGGATCTTTTCAATATAAGTTTGGTTGTGGACGTACCGCACAAGGGTTTCTTTGCTTTTTTTCGCCTTCTGGATTTCCTGGGACTGGTCATGTCTTTTTAAGGTGTAAATCATATTATGTTGTCCAAGGGCATCTTTAAAAACAGGATAGGAATTAAAATTTAAAATATGAGCAAACCATGTGGTTTCCTTAAGTGTTTTTCTGAATTTCGCAGCCCCATCTGCCGTGATGAAATAATTCGTCGTTAAATATGTCAAACGTCCCTTTTTATGAATAAGCTCCAGTGATTTCAGTGCAAAAAAATAACTTAAGTCCATCTTGCCTTCATAATGTTTTCGCCCAAATTCAGTCTGCCTTATTTTCTTGAAAACTTGGGTATTGCCTTTTTCCCCTAAATAAGGTGGATTTCCAATGGCTATGTCAAACTTTTTGCTATTCACTATTTTCTTAATTTTATGGTGCTTGTTATATGTAGTGTCTTCCAGACTATCCCCTAATGCAATCATGGGAGATAACATCCACTTGTCAGGGCTAGCATAGCGCCACATCAAACAAAGAATATATACAGCAAGTGGTTCAGGTTGTAAGTCTATTCCCGCCACAGCGTCTGTAAGGAAGTCTAAAGCATGTGTTTTATAGTCAGCCTCCTGACCAAGTATTTTTTTCATATTTGTGGATATTGTCGTGAGAAGTTCAACAAATTCAAGTAAAAAAGCACCAGCCCCACAAGCAATATCTATGACTCTTATATTTTCAAACGCATTGAGCAGTATGGTCAGTTCTTCTTCTGACATGGACAGGGACTTAAAGACTTCCATGCCACTTTGCCATTCGCCCTCATCATATTTCTTTGCTAGGGCCAAAACCCACTGGGTTGGTTGCGCAGGTGCTTTTACCTTATGCGTCTTTAGAGTTTCAACGATCCAGTCACTCACTGAAATTTTCGTCATATACCTGACCCACTCAATTGGTGTGTAAAAACTGCCTGTTGTATTTCGCTTCAAGTCTTCAAGAAAACCATCTGCTTCAGTGACAAATAGTGACAGATCAAAGTCTGACAAGTAATCAATCACAGCTGGGTCGATTCTTTTATAAGTCAAATTTAAACCTTCAACGGTTTTTAAGATGTGGTTTTTCACCTGAATATCATCTACGTCAATTCGCCTGGCCACCACGGCTATCATCAAGTTTATCAAGTCTGATTGGCTGGTCACCTCAAGACTCTTTAACCTCTTTTTCATTTGCTTAATTTTTTTGTCACCTGTCACACGCTCACCACCTTTGCCCACTTATTCATTTTACTACATTCTTAGCATCTTACTCAAGAAAACTTCCACCTTTATATTTGAAATTGAAAACCCCTGACAAAGTCAGGGGTTGAATAGACGCTATGATTTTCCATGTTTTATTCTTGAGTACTGACCGTACCCTTTTTTCTTAACACCATCAATTGTCTGAATAACTTCATCCACAAGCAGGTCCATATCAGGAACAGCTATATCCACACCTTTTTTCTTAAGGTATTTCATAATTGTTATAAGTCGAATATGGTAGCTATTCGGATTTTTGAAAAATGGGTGTCTTTCAATCAATGTTTTAATATTGTCCCGATCAACAGTCTCGAGTTGACTGCGTTCTTCTTCTTCAATCCGTTCCTCTACTTCACCAATATATTGTTGAAGCATATCAGTTGGATTATCGTGTTGCTCCAAAAGCGTCTTAATGTCGTTTATGATGTCTTTACTTTCCAGACGTTCTGAAGCGATCGGCCTTATGGTATGGTCGTCCGGTTCGGGAACATCTGAGACATCGCCAGTTGCGAGTATCACTTATGCATTTCCCCTTTCTTATAAAACAAGTTTTTATACCGATATATTCTACACACTGTTTTCAGAATTGTCAAATCAAAACCCAGTATTTTAGTGTCATTCACACCTTATTAACCAATAAGATCATCAATATTTAAGACTTCATCACGCAGATGTGCCACGTTTTCCCCAAGGACTTCTTCTGTAACTGTCTTAGAGTAATCCAGTTCATCCGCTGTTCTACACTCAATTTCGAGACGGTCATCAGCCAGTACAATTTCCGCAATAACTGTATCGTGTTCTCCAGACACAAGTTTGAAAACAGATCCCGCTTTGTCATCTAATGATAATATGAATTTTTCGTTAACTTTTAAAGCTTTGTAAGCCTCTTGCTGATTTTTTACCACATATGTGGACTGATGCACCAAATAATCTTCATCATCTAGGGCATATTCTGTGGCTGTTTTATCAATAATGCTCAAGAATCTGTAGAGCACTAGACTATGCTTTTTAACAAAGGCATCCATTTGAATAGGCGCATATAGACTGCAGTATTCATTGTATTTTTCAAGCATACCTTTAATAAGGAGTTTTTTATACTCATCAGGCATAAACTCTTTATGGTCTGCCATGATGTGTTTTCCGTCGACCTTGTAAACCCTGGAGACCACGACACCTGAAATGTCAAATGCCTCCTGCAATGTGTGATCCATCTTTGTGAAAATGTCTTTAACCACCATTTTATCCTTGATAGGCAATCTTTCAAAAGCACTATACACAGAGGATTTAATGATTTTCAACATTTCTTCATCCTCTTCACTAAGGTCATGGGCTTGCATATATAAGTCTGAAAGACTTTGACCTCTTTCATCTTGATAATCATGTACAAACCAGTCGTTAAACCCTTGCATATCTTGACCGTTTTCTGATCCTTTTAAAAAGACTTTGGTCGCATCTTCTACAAGACTTCGCCTTTCATCTTCAAGGGCCCAAAACAGAATTTTATCCACTAATTGTTCAATATGTGCTCTTACTTCCATGTTCCACCTCATAGCTTTCTTTATGAACAACATGCAACATTTCTAATTTTACATGTGCCTATTACTTTTATTATACTACATACATTTGGTCTTAATTAACCCAATTTTGATTACAAAACATACATTACTCGGTTTTTAGTAGGCAAAGAGGGGCACCCCCCTGAATGAAGATCCTTAAAATATCATAGTTATGATCTATTACTTTTTTCCGCATGTTCATTATGGTAACATATTTATGAATAAAAATGTAAGGAGATCGCTATGACAAAACAATTATATTTAGATCAACCCCTACTTGTCCATTTTGATGCCCACATTATTTCATGTGACACGCACAAGGATGGATATGTTGTAGAACTTGATCAAACAGCGTTTTACCCAGAAGGTGGCGGTCAACCATCAGATATGGGGAAAATAGATTCGGCCCAAGTCAGCTATGTTTTTAAAGAAGAGAATAGAATTTACCATGTGGTCGATAGGTCCTTTGAAGTTGGATCAAAAGTTCATGGTGAACTTGACTGGGAAAGACGCAAAGAGATGATGCAGCAACATACAGGCCAGCATCTTCTTTCAGCAGCTTTCTGGAAGCTTTACCAAGCCATGACGGTTGGGTTTCATTTAACAGAGGACAACCTGACCATTGACCTTGATAAAGACCTTGATATGCAAGATGCACTTAAGGTTGAAACCCTTGTAAACGAGTGGATTCAATCTGACTTAAAAATTAATTGTTCCTTCCCTTCAGACAAAGCCCTTGAGGAAATGCCCCTACGCAAAAGACCTAAGGTGGCACACAACATCCGAATTGTTGAAGTGGAAGGGGCAGACTGCACCCCATGTGGCGGAACACACCCTCCAACAACAGCCCTGCTTGGCCTCATTAAAATTAAGCGTATTGATAGATACAAGGGCGGTATACGGCTTCAATTTGTTGTAGGTGTCCGTGCCCTAGAAGACTATAGACAAAAGAATGTTCTAACAAATGATCTTGTGGCCCTTCTTAAAACACAACCTGAAGAAATTTTCGAGAAAATTGAAAAGCTTCTCGTTGAAAACAAAGACTTGTCAAAGACCAATAAAGTTCTGAAAGGACACTTGGCCGCTATTGAAGCCCAATCCTTGGTTGAGCATGCTGTTAACCATACAGATGGCTTCAAAATTGTACGTAAGGTTTTTGAGAACAGAGAATTTGGTGAAGTCCGTCAAACGGCTATGAAGTTGTGTGAAAAAGACAATACAGTTGTTCTCTTTGGCCTGAAAGAAGACAATTCTACCAAATTGGTCTATTCAAGATCTAAAAATCTCGAGGCACTAAGTATGAAAGATCTCTTCGCAGAAGCCATTGATAAACTAGATGGCCGTGGTGGTGGAAGCCCTGCATCTGCACAAGGGGGAGGCAAGCATCCAGAAAAATTAGACTTTGTTATTGATGAGTCTATGGACAAATTGCTTGGCGTATAGTCTGCAAGCCTGTCAACCACTAAGTTTGAATGAAAACGGGGAGGCTACTCGCCTCCCCATTTTGGGTCATCTTTCCCTATGCAACTTCTTTATGATCTTCAAGCAAGACGCCATCCGCTATTTTAGCAAATAATAAACCCGTATAAGCTTAGATGCTCATACAGGTTATTCATTTAGACACATTTCAAAGTCTTTATGCCTTTTGTGACATATAGCTAATCGCCGCATCAAGGTCTGAAAAAAAGACTTTCTTGATGTCACTCTCATGGTCCCTATTTGACTTGTCTGACTTGTTCGATCCAATAACAATGATCTCATCCAGCCCCATCTTATTTAAGAAATACTCGATTTCTTCCATTTTTCCTATTAAGCCTTCACTGACTCCATCTGAACCGTGGTTATACTTGGACACATCTAGTAGGTAAGTGAACTGTGGCATGAGCTTATTCTCAATTTCCCGAACAACATCATTTCCATACGCATTGAGTTCTTCTACTGTTAAGTTTCCCTTTAGAATACCAAGAACAGCATTCATTTCTTTAAAAGCCTTTATTTTATACATTGACACCTCCTGGTGACTGCATTACTTTATTATGAGTTCCGGACCCCTTCGTTCTAGTATTTTGAAAAGTTCTGAGTAATCTAAGTCATAACTCTGAATCCAGATTGTTTCCATATCCTTATCCAATATAAGGGGCATACGATCATGAATATCTTTCACTTGCTGGGTTGCAGGCTGGGTTAATATTGTCACTGCCCAAAATGGCTGTCCATCCTTATCAAAAAATCTATCATAAATTCCTGCCATTGAAAAGATTTTTTGATCGGGTCGTTCGAAGGAATGTTTTATTTTTTGCATTTTGTTATTTTCATCCAGCTTCTGTTCCCACTCATAATAGCCCGATGCAGGCACTAGGCACCGTCTTCTGAAAAAAGCTTCTTTAAACATTTTTTTTCATAGACTGTTTCAGATCGAGCATTTATGACAAGCTTATTCATAAAGGAAGGAGCGAATCCCCACTTCATTAAATGAATGGTTTTCTCGACTTTTTTCCCCCTGTGAACAACAGGGATAGCATTTGATGGAAATATTTCTTTGGGTTCGTAATCATCTATGGGATAGTCTCCGACAACATCAAAATAATGTCTAAGGACTTCGTCAAAATCTGCATCCAAATAAAATCTTCCGCACATAGTATCACCTCTTTTACTCCATTTTATTAAATCATACCCACTCCAGAGCTAAAATCTGCACAGGGGCTAAAATTCCCCTAAGCTTTTAGACAAAGCAAAAGACTGCACACAAAATCATGTGACAGCCTTTTCCTTGAATGAACGCATTTTTATTATAGAACCATATCGTTATATATGGATTGTCCCTTTTTAAACTCTGCAATATCAACCACAGCACGATCTCTTCCGCCTATAAGTCTTGCTGGAATACCAACCGCTGTTGAATCTGTCTTTGTGTCTTTTAGAACGACACTATTGGCCCCAATTTTACTGCCTGAAGCGATATAAATGGGTCCAAGAACTTTAGCGCCTGATCCAATGACAACATTTGAACCAATCGTTGGATGACGTTTACCAGTGTCTTTGCCTGTACCGCCTAGGGTCACCCCCTGATAGAGGGTCACATTGTCACCGATCTCAGTCGTTTCACCAATGACCACACCCATACCATGATCAATGAAAAGTTGTTTTCCAATTGTCGCTCCAGGATGTATTTCTATGCCTGTTATAAATCTTGCAAACTGGGATATAAGTCTTGCAGTAAAGTAAAACTTTTTCCTCCAAAGGGCATTGGAAACACGGTATAATCCCACAGCATGAACACTTGGATAGAGGACTAAAACTTCTAAAACGCTTCTAGCCGCAGGGTCATTTTCACGTATATTATTCAGGTAGGCCTTCATTGATTTAAACATGAGATCCTCCATATCTGATCCTATTGATTAATTGCCGTTTCCAAACAGTCCAGTGGACAGGTATTTTTCACCACCATCAGGTGCAATTGTGACTACCTTCTTACCTGGTCCCAAGTCCTTCGCCAGTTCGATAGCAGCAAGGACGTTTCCAACAGCCGATATTCCCAGCAGTAGACCTTCCTTAGCCGCCACTTCTATTCCTGCGTTGAATACATCATCCTGATGAATGGTTCTGACCTCATCCACAAATTCGCCATTATATATTTCAGGTTCAAATCCTGCACCAATGCCTTGAATCTTATGTGGTCCAGGTTGGCCACCTGATAAAACTGCACTCTGTTCAGGTTCTACCGCAACAATTTTTACATCTTTTTTTAGAGCCTTTAACTTTTTGCCTACACCTGTTATGGTTCCGCCTGTGCCAACACCTGCTATAAAGGCGTCGATGTCTGGAATGTCCTTAAATATTTCTTCGGCTGTTGTTTCATAGTGCTTCATTGGGTTGGCTTCGTTATCAAACTGCGAAGGAATAAACACATCGCCATTTTCAAGCATTTCCTCAGCTCTGTTGATGGCTCCTCGCATACCTTGTCCGCCTTCTGTCAGTATAAGTTCAGCCCCATAAGCCTTGATCATTTTTCTTCTCTCAACACTCATTGTCTCAGGCATAACGATGACTGTCTTATAGCCTTTCAACTTACCAATCATTGCGATTGCAATGCCTGTGTTACCACTTGTCGGTTCAACAATTGTCATACCTGGCTTCAAGGCGCCTGCTGCTTCACCAGCTTCTATCATACCCAGTGCAGCTCTGTCTTTCACCGAACCCGCTGGATTGGCCCCTTCAAGCTTGACATAGACATCAGCCATAGTCTCATCTGTCAGCTTGCTTAGTTTCAGTACCGGTGTGTTGCCAATCATTTCTAAAGTATTGTTATAAATCATGTGTATCCTCCTCAATTCACATCGCTTAGCCGTGGAACGTCTCGTTCCATCCATAACTTTTTTGACATCCATTGAGATTTGAACACATTAGGTTTTCCCTTTTCTCAAATAAAAAAGCCTCGTCTCCAAGCACGCACATTTAAATGCGTATGCTAGAGACGAAGCTGTTCACTCCGCGGTTCCACTCTAATTGTATCCACCTCTCAGGCACTTTCATGCCGTATCTCTATAACGGGAGAACCCGTCGCAGCCTACTTATACTTTCGGTACGAAGCTCAGAAGGGCACTTCATCAGCCGGATTTACGGGATTTCCACCATCACCCGTTCTCTTAAAAATCCAGTTCAGAGACTCGCTCTTCACTGATTACTCTCCTTCGTCATTGCATTTCCTAGTGTTTTAATTGGATTTAACTTAATTCAGATTATAACGTGATGTCATTTACCTGTCAATAGGTTTTTCAAAAATAAATCATACGTTTTTTGTGCACTTTCATTTGCCACTGCTTTGCACACCATCACGATTGTTTTGAATTGTTATGATAAAATTTAATTGTTCTAATACAATTTGTCAAGTGTTTTTTTCCTGTCCTTGTAATTCATTATGTCTTTGATCTGCTTGAACTGACTAGAGACGATTTAATCTGTCAATCAAAAAGTCGATGAAGATTTTGGGTTCAATATCCATGGCAACATGGACATTTGCTTCTTTATTCCAGCGACCATCAAAGTCACACACTGTCATACCATCACAGTAATGGCTGTTTGTTTCCACACCTACAAAACGATGGACCTTCTTCACCAAGTCCGGATCAATGGCAAGGGACACAGCAAGTGGGTCGTGCATGCAACACCCATATACGCCATGTTTTTTATGGTATCTTTCCATATAGTCATAGGTGGCCCCATGAACAAAGTCTCTCACAACTTTATTTGAGGTAATTTCTGCAATTCTATCCCTTGTTAATAGAGCTCTGGTTGTCACATCAAGGCCCACCATGGTGACACTTGCACGTGAACTAAAAACCATTTCAGCAGCCTCTGGGTCGATAGCAATGTTAAACTCTGCAACAGGAGACTCATTGCCTCTAATATCCGCAGCACCGCCCATAATAATGACCTCTTTAACCCAGTCTTGGATTTGAGGTTCTCTTTCCAGCGCTCTTGCAAAATTGGTTTCAGGACCTGTCATGACCATTGTGATTTCATTTTTATTCTCTTTTATGGTTTTTATAATGACATCGACAGCGGTCTCATTTGACTTGAGTATGTCTGTTAGCCTTGTCTCCACATCAACATCTGGAAGTTGGCCTGCAAGCCCTGTGCTCCCATGTATTTCAGTTGCATATCGAACATCCCTTTTTAGGGGGGCTTTTTCTCCGGCATAAACTGGTATATCATATTTGTTTATAACCTTCAAAACCCTTAAGGTGTTTCTTGTTGCTGAAACCAAATCTATATTTCCCGATACAGTTGTAATGGCTTGTATGTCAATTTCCTGTGAAGCGCATGCCAGCATGATTCCAATAGCATCATCTATACCGGTGTCAACATCTAGTATTATTTTTTTCACGATAATCACTCCTGATTTGTTTATTCAGGCACTTGTAAAATTACAGATCCACATCCTCGTCATTCCATATATAGATTTCTTGCTTTTAAATCCCTATATAGGGGATGATGAGGATTATTGAATAACATTTTACAAGTCGCTCTATTTACAACCTACAAGATGTATTATATATAAAATGTCTGCAAAAGAAATGACATATGTCATGCAAAAGTCCTAAGGAACCATGTCTGACATATGCCATCTAACTCTTTATACTTTAATTTAAATACCTGCTAGGACACAAGATAATGAACTTTCGTTCATCATACACTTTATCTCATTTCGCGTTTCAATAATTTTCTTATACTTCTCATCGGATATTCTTGCGTCACCATACACACGCCAGTACTGAACTTTCGTAAATTTTAGGGATGGATGACCCATAAATCCAAGAACGTCCTTTAGCGGATACCCTAGAAAGACACCTATTTCATCTGGACACTCGCCTTTACGAAGTTTAGATGCCAAAATTTCCAGATAATCCTCCAGTGTTCCCTTTTCAGGATAGCCTAGAGAGGTCAAAAACCTTCTATTTCGTCTGTCGTGAAGCGTTTCATACAAATGCAAGGGATCATAAAATATAATTTTGATTTGTCCATTATCTTGAGTGATTTTTCTGTATCTCACTTTGATGGTTTTCTCAAAATTGGTGTCTATGGCCTGTAATTTTTCACAGCGCCCACAGTCAAATTTGGGATAGCTGATTATTTCAGCTGGCTTTGCACCTAAAATCACTGGGCCCAGAGTTTCAATAAGCCATTTCATATGTCCCTGACAGCCCTTTAGATTACAAGAAGAATTGTTGAATTTTGTTTTTATATTCATTGTCATATTCATCACCCGCTTGATAACGATTATCATTTTCATCTTAATTATACCACAAGCGTATGATACTATGCAATTTATATTGTATTTACTATTTTGTAATAAGACTGGACTGTACTCATGTAATAGAGCAGATAAACGAACATAAAGGTTGCTGTTGAAAGTCCAATGGCATGCCCCAGATGTTGTTCATAAACACTGGCGACAAAATTGAGGGCAAATATGAGATGAACAGCTGATAAAAGAACTGGTACAAAAAAATTCACCGCTATTTGTTTTGAAAGAATCTCCCTAATACCTCTTTCATTGATGCCCATATTTTTGAGCATAGAAAATGTCTTTTTATCTCTTAGGGCTCCTGTCAACTGCTTAATTGACAAGGTGCTGCCAGATGCAATCAAAAATATTAGACCCACGTACACTCCAATAAATAAGACCGTGGCCTTATCTGCCAAATTCCTTTTATAAACCACGTAGTGACTATAATGAATACGCCACTCATCCCCCAAGATCATCTTCATATCCCCAGTCAGGTCTTTGGCCCGCTTATGATTGTCCACCAAAATATAGGATCGTACTATCTTTTCAGGAGCAGACCCAACATAATTTTTGTAAACAGCATCATCAACAACAAGCGTTGGCATTATTGACATGAACTCATTATCAACACCAAGAGGACTGGTTTGTGTGATATAAACTGTGTCCTGGCCAAGCTCTAATGCTTTGTCCATAATTTCATCCATACCATCAGCCCGCCTTCTAATGTTAGAAACTAAGAGGGCCTGATTGCCATTAATATTGGCTTCATTTCTTAGTTCCTGTGCTTTTGAACTCAGGTCTAATTCGCCTAATATTCTATTGTATTTAGACTTGGGCATAACCAGCATCTTGGTTCTCAAAACATCACTTTCAGCAATGGGTAGGCTTAAATGCTCATGAAAAACAACAGGGTGATCTTCTTTATAGGCTTGCAGAAGTTCATCCACTTCTTGTTTTCCAATATCGTCTTCACCATATTCAATAATATACGAAACAGGCGCCTGTAAATCACTCTTTAGAAGCTGTGAGTCATAGAGTCCCAGGGTAACACTCATAGCCCCTAGTGTACAGGATACAAGCAGGGTCACAATGGCCAGCATTTTAGAATTCGATAAGACATTGTGTGACACTTGCCGCATGATGATCATATTGTATTTCTTGTAATAATATTTCTGCCTCTTCTGTACGAGTCTAAGCAGCATGGGCATACCATAAATATATACGCCAAAGGTGCCCAGGACAACAAGACCAAACGAGGTGTAAAAATCGTATGCGGTGAAATCTTCAACCAGCCTTAGAGCTAAATAATAAGCAACTCCAAGACATGCAATGGATAACCCTCCCATAAGAACTTGTATGGCCGTTGGATTTCCAATATGCTTTTCGTTTTTCGATTCAGCTCTAAAAAGTTCGATTAGCTGGACCCTATAAACAATAAAGGCATTGGACACTAGGGTTATTAATGAGATGCCACCAAAAAACATTACCGTGTTCAGGACAGCATGCATATTAACCGGCATTTCCATGTAAACTTTCTCATCAAGCAACCTGAGTAGCACATAGAAATTCAATTTGGAAACCAAAATGCCTGCAAGTAGACCAACTGTCAGTGAAACCAGACTTGCAATGAGAGTTTCCATAGCCACAATTCTTGCTATTTTTCTGTGGGGCATGCCTACCAGAGCATAGAGACCGATCTCTCTTTTACGTCTTTTGATAAAAAACATATTTGAATAGAGCACAAGAACGGTCACGGCTATAGTCACGACGGTTGTTGCAATAACGATTCCTGACTGTATGTTCTGATAATATTCAGAAAGCACGACAACAGTGTCATTGAGCTCCATACTTTTTAGTACGAAATAGATCATAACCGATAAGGTCATAGAAGTGAAATAGGCTGAGTACAGCTTAGCGTTCCTTATTACGTTGCGGCTGATCAACTTAAAATAGAGGCTCATTTTTCCCTCCCATTATGGTTACGACGTCTTGAATACGATCAAAAAATCTTTCTTCGCCCTTCTCCTTTATCAGTTGATTGAATATTTGTCCATCTTGAATAAAGTAGACCCTGTCACAATGACTGGCCACAAGGGGATCATGAGTCACCATCATGATTGAGGCTGTAAGTTCTGTTTTCATCTTATGTAGGGTTGACAACAAGGCCTGTGAAGACTTGGAATCTAGCGCCCCCGTTGGTTCATCCGCTAAAATTAAGGACGGATTGTGAATCATTGCTCTTACCGCAGCTGCACGCTGTTTTTCACCACCTGAACACTGAAATGGGAACTTATCTAGAAGGGTCTCTATTCCAAGTTGCAAGGCCTTTTCATTAACCAAATCAACAACCTTATTATGGGCATGACCTGCTATAGTCAGGGGCAGAGCTATATTCTCTCCAATGGTCAATGTGTCAAGCAAGTTGTAGTCCTGAAAAATGAACCCAAGGTTTCTAGCACGAAAATCAGCAAGATCACGTCTTTTCATTTTATTCACCTTGACCTGATTCACTTCAATAATACCTTCGGTGGGTTTATCTATTGTGGAAACCACATTCAAGAGTGTGGACTTTCCCGCACCTGATGGCCCCATTATTCCCACCATCTCCCCTCTATATATTTCCAAGTTCACATTATTCAAAGCATTTGTTGTTTTTGATGCAAAACCATAGCTTTTGCTCACGCCTGAAACATTTAAAATTCTTTTCATCTTGCGCCTCCTTCATCTTTACGATTACATATCTATGGTAGTACATCTAAGTTTTCAATAGTCTTTCATTTCTTTTCTTAATCTTTCAATTTTGAAAGATGTGAAATGTCCTTGACTGGATTCTACAGAAAGATTAAGACCCAACTGTCCTGCAATCTGATCTGACAGATAAAGACCCAGACCACTTGATTTTTTACTTGACCTTCTGCGATCTCCCGCATAAGCCTTGTCAAAAATTCTTTGGGCTTCATGCTCTTGAATACCAATGCCATCATCTTTAATAATCAAATCGCACCAGGCATCATGGCTTTCAAGGGATATTTCAATACTGGTGATGCCGTACTCAGGACTTGAATATGCATTTCTTAAAATTTGACCAACTATATAGGCCAGCCATTTGGGATCTGTCACTATGTTCTCGTCGAGGCCGTGCGTTTTAATACCTATATTAGAACTTATTAAATCGTCTGCATTTTCCTCAAGCACATGATGTATAAAACGTTTGACGTTGACAGGGACGAGCTTATAGTCGTTTTTTACCTCTTCCTTACGGCTGTAATAAAGCGCGGTTGTCAACTGGTTATCAAGACGTTTAACTTCCCGACTCAATCTATCAATATCTTCACTTTTAAAATCTTCTAGCAAAAGTTGCATGGCGGTTAAGGGGGTCTTCATTTCATGAACAATTAGGTCTATAAAAACTTCATGGTCAACTTTCTTTTGCTTTAACGCCGCATATTTTTCTCTATGATTTTCACTCAGACGATCAATGGCGTCACAAAACAATTCTTGTTCCCCAGTCCAAGGTGTCGCCACCCCCTCTTGTCTGTTTATAATGTCATCCAAACGCTTGTAAAAACTGTAATTCATCCAGTATTCATGCAAAAAATACACGAGGGTGGCAAACACAAGAACTTGTGCAAAGAGGAGGCTTTCTCTTATACCAAACTGCATATATGCAGCCGCTAAAATAACAAGCAAGAGGACTATAAGTCGAATTCTATCGTATAAGAATGTTCCTATTCTCATAAGACGCCATACCCCTTTCCGACTTTCGTTTTAATAAAGTCATCAACACCGACCTGGTTTAACTTAGACCGAAGACGACTCATGCTTACCGATAAGGCGTTTTCATTTATATATGCTTCATCTTTCCAAAGGGCTTTGACCAGCTGTGATCTATTCAGTATTTTCCCTTCATTTCGCATCAGAGCCTGCAGAATAAGGAATTCGTTTCGCGTTAATTCTAGGTCATGCCCTTTAAAGGACACTTTTTGCTGGTCTATATGGAGGGTGACACCTTTTGCCTCAAGAGTTGTTGGCATACTTTCATCGACCAAACCAGCCCCATATGAACGCCTTAATACAGATTCCATTTTCGCCAGTAAGACATCCATATTAAAGGGTTTTGAAATAAAGTCATCTCCACCAATACGCATAGCATTAATCAAGTCAATGTCCGATGACCTTGCTGTTAAAAATATTATGGGAACATTCGAACGCCTTCTGATTTCACAACACCATAAGTAGCCATCCCTATAATCAAGCTCCACATCCATCAAAATCAGACTCGGTCTATACTTTTCAGTGGCTTGCACCACATCGGCCCTCTCAGTTTTATCTAGAGCCCTCGCTTCATATCCTTCTTTTTCAAGACAATCTCTTAGAGTCTTCGCAATAGCAATGTCATCTTCAACAATAAGAACTTTTTGCATTTTGTCCTCCATTCCATATATGTAAACAAAGTGATTTTATTTATCATGAGCGCCTGATTTTCATTGAAAATTAACATTCACAATTAGAATATTTTATAAATCTTATGAAAGACATTTAGAACTATTAGAATTCTATTAATTTTTCGCCTTATCAAAGAGAGCATAAGCATAAAAAAAACTGAGGTTTCGTTCACCTCAGTTTAATCTGGTCATAAAAACACTTGTATTTATCACTTTTCTTTATTCTTATTGGAATTTCCCCTGCCCTCATTGCTTTTGTCTTTTTCCTTGTTATCGTCTTGGTCTTCATCCAAGCCCTTGTTTTTGCCTGAATTATCATGTCCCATATTTCCTTTGTTTTTGTCATTCTGACCTTGATCATTTTCATCTTCTTCAATTTGATTCTGATCATTTTCCTTATCTTTATGCTCATTCGCGTCATGGTTCTGATCATCTAGGTCTTTGTCTTCATCAAGGATACCTGTATCATCTTCCGCATCGTATTGATCATTCTGCTTATCAAACTTGTCGTTTTTTTCATTTCCCTTGTTAGACTTATCCTTCTTGTCATCAGGTTCATTGACTTCAGACTCCTGGTTGTTATTCTTACCATTGTTTTTATTGTCGTCCTCTATCTCATCATCATTCTCAGAATCAGACTTGTTTTTTCCATTCTCTTTTTCTTCTTTATTATCAATTTTATTGTTATCCTTATTGTTTTCTTTCTCTTGATCTCTTACCTTGTTCTTAAAGTTTTCATCCTTATCAGGTCCCTGACCATTTCCTTTGCCATTTTCTCCATTTGAATTTGAATTTGAATCTGAATCCAAACCTTGATTTTTTTCATTTTTCTTATTTTGACCGAAATTGTCTTTTCCATTTGAGTCTTTTCCATTTGAATCTTTGGCTTTCTTAGACTCTTCCTCTTGAATTGTCTTGATCAGTTGTCCTAAATTTGTTTTCTCGTCTATAAGAACAGCTTCATCTTCACTCGCTTCAAGAAGTGCTTTGGCTTTCTCCACTAATATTTTTTTACCGGGAGATAGACCTTGGTCACTGGCTCTCGTGTAGTTTTCCACGTCACTTTCCAGTGTTTCAACAAGCAAATCATCTCTATCAACTTTATCTATCACTGCAATTTCATCCTCAACATCTTGTGTTTGTCCATCCAGCGATGTTGTCGTTATTAAAACGAAATTGTCTTCATTCTCCTTAATAAAACCCTGGCTTTTGGAAATATCAATGACCTGTCCAATGGCTTCGGATAATTTAGAATTCTTAATCCCTTTTGAAGCTGCAGCAACAAGAGCCCCATCGGCATTAAGGGACCGCATGGATATAACCCTTTCAAATCGGTTATAAGTCAATTCAATGCTCGGATTAATATCCACATTGACATAACCACTTGGTTTATAATAGGCATAAGACCCCACACCAGTAAGCGATACAACAAGTAAGATCATCGCTGCAATACTGGCAATTTGTCTTTGTCCACCCTTGATATAAGCTCTTATATCGATGATAGATGCCTGTTCCTTTGGCTTTTCTATTTCTTGCCCAATCTGAAGCGCTTCATTGTCAAGTAACCACTCTTCAAATCCGCCATTATCCGTCATAACAAGAACAGTCTTTTCTCTTATTTCCATAATAAGCCCAGTCATCTACCTCACCTCCCACTAATGAATGATTGCAAGCTCTCAAAATCCCCCGCCCAAAGTTCTGCCACAGCAATTATGTATTTTCGACCACGATCCAACTTCTTTCTATCTATCTTGAAGCGCTCTAGAATGAACTTGGCCGGAAGCCGTCTGGTCTGACGCATGTGTGTCATTATTTCCTCATCTTCTGCCAATGTTTTTCCAATACTCTGGTACAACTTCAACAAGGATTTCTTTTTTGGTGAGACACTCAATAAATCATCCATAGTCATATCCCACTCTTTTAAAGTCTCTCTATATATGACGATATCATCTTTGCGCTGGTTTTGAACTTTCCTATTTTCAAAGACTTCCAAGGCCTTGTCGTTATAAACCCTTTGAACTGTAGAAACATCATCATCAACATATCTTGCCAGTTCAATGTTTTTTGTTTGATTGTGTTCGCGGCGCACTTCGTCGATAAGTTTATTTCGAATGACTATTTTTGCATAGGAAAGAAAGCTTCCCTTAGCTAAGTCATAATGAACAACAGCTTCATGAAACCCCATCATACCTATTGTCAGATTTTCGTCATCTGACTGGATGTATTTTTTTAATGTCTTTGAAATGGTGGCTCTAACAAATGGCTCATAGTCTTGTATGAGCGCCTCCATTTCTGATGGATCGAGCTTTGCAGCTGCGATGCGTTCCTCAAGAGTCATGAAAAAACCTCCGGGACTTATTCGTCGATTTGGCTAAGTTCAATTAACCTTTCTTTTACAAGAACGTTGAGCACACGTAATGGAATACCCGTGTCTAATGAAACATCCGCCAGTGAGGCCTTAGGATTTTCGATAAGATAGTCTTGTATAGTCCGAACATCATCACGATTTTTTTTATCACACTCTTTGCAAAAATCACCCTCTTGGGTTCTTTTGAAGTTCCCGCATCGTAAACATGTTAAATTCACTCATCTCACGCCTTTCAACCGGTTTACTATATAGTACGATTACACTTGCAAAAAAAATGGGGTAAAAATAAGATATTCTTTAAAAATTTACTTTTCATTCAATAATGGGGTATACTCAATTAATATACCCACTTATAAGACTAATACTTATCTTGGATTGTTCACAAAGATATAAGGGGATTTCGTATATTCAATAAACCCAATTATATCTAACGCATCCCTGAATGTTCTAAGATTATACGGGAGGTAATTATGACCATTGTAACAATTGATCACGTTCCTGGCAATGAAGTCACTCAAGCAATTGGTATGGTTCAAGGCTCCACCATCCAGTCAAAACATATTGGAAAGGACATTATGGCTGGCTTCAAACAACTGGTCGGTGGCGAACTCAAGCAGTACTCTGAAATGCTTCAAGATGCCCGTCGCATTGCCCTAGAAAGAATGGTGGAAAATGCCGAAGAACTAGGTGCCGATGCTGTGATAGGCTTTAGATTTGCAACGTCATCCGTCATGGATGGTGCTGCTGAAATTCTAGCATACGGAACGGCTGTAAAACTAAAATAGCGCACTTTAAATCTGTATAACAAAAAAAACCCGTCACTTTATAAGCGACGGGGTTTTTTAAATCATATATTGATCATTTGCTCATACTTATTACATGTAGATGCCGATACCAGGTCCAATTGGCAGACCAAGAACGAACCAAATACCAAGTAGGATAGTCCATCCAACTAGGAACATGATTGAGAATGGCATCATTGTTGCAATTAGTGTACCGATACCTGCTTCTTCGTCATAAGCTTGTGCAAAAGCAACGATTACAGCGAAGTAAGACATTAGTGGTGAAATGATGTTTGTTGTAGAATCACCAATACGGTATGCAACTTGCGTAAATTCAGGTGTGAAGCCCATTTGCATTAGCATTGGTACGAATACCGGAGCCATGATTGCCCACTTAGCTGATGCAGAACCGATAAATAGGTTGATAAATGCTGAAATAACGATGAATGCAAGAATTAGAGGGAATCCAGTAAAGCTGATAGATTCAAGGAATTCTGCACCCTTTGCAGCAAGGATAATACCAAGGTTTGTGTAGCTGAAGTACTTAATGAACTGTGCAGCCACGAATGCTAGAACAAGGTAACCACCCATTGTGCTCATTGCTTTAGACATTGCTGATACAACATCCTTATCCGACTTGATCGTACCTGCACCTAGACCGTAAGCAACGCCAGGAATCAGGAAGAACAACATGATAATAGCAACAATTGAGCTGATAAATGGTGAGTGACCAAGAATTTCACCTGTTGCTTGATCTCTAAGAACAGCATTTTCAGGTAGAATAAGAAGAAGCATAACGCCTAGGAATGCAAGTGTAGAAAGACCTGCAATGAGAAGACCACGCTTTTCTTCTTTTGATTGCTCATCAAGAGTAACTTCTTTAGCGCCTTTGTATTCGCCTAGACGAGGCTCAACGATCTTTTCAACCACAAACCAGCCAATACCAGAGATAAGGAATGTAGAAGCGATCATAAAGAAGTAGTTGGCTGTCGCTGGTACAGCGTAAGATGGATCGATAATCTTAGCAGCTTCAGTTGAGATACCGCCAAGTAGTGGGTCAACAGTACCAATTAGAAGGTTTGCAGAGAAACCACCAGATACACCGGCAAATGCTGCCGCTAGACCTGCTAATGGATGACGACCAAAGTTTAGGAAAATGATTGCGCCTAGTGGAACAAGCACAACATAACCTGCATCTGAAGCGATGTTTGACATAATACCTAGGAATACAACCACAACTGTAATAAGCTGCTTTGGTGTGCTCATTACAACCTTACGTAGAAGTGCTCCGATGAAGCCAGTGCCTTCTGCGACACCAACACCTAGCATTGCAACCAGTACAGTACCTAGTGGTGCAAATCCAGTGAAGTTCTTAACCGCTGATGTAAACATATAACGTAAACCATCAGCATTCATTAAAGAAATAGCTTCAATGTTTTGAACACTTGTCTCAAGTGTTTTTCTGTCGATCATAGTGAACTCAACAGACACGCCTGCACGTGCGCATAAATCAGAAATAATAATAATTGCAGCACAGAAAATCATAAATAGTGTTACCGGATGCGGTAACGCATTACCCACGCGCTCAATGCCGTCAAGAAACTTATTGAACAAGCCATTTTTCTTTTGGCTCGTTGCCGTTTTACCTGCTACTGACATGTGATACCCCTTTCGTTTTCACACAACATAATTTTATGTAGAACTTACGTAGTTCTTTTTTTAACTGTTTGCGCAACAGCATCGATATTATAGCAACAGGAAAACGTTAATCGCAATACTATCCAGTGAAGTGGAATTTTTCAGACAATTGAACCCCCTATGTACAAGAAATATTGTACAGATTACAAAAATTAAACAATAATGATAGAACTGTTGCATTTTCATGTAATCATAGACAAGCAAATATTCAGAAATTTGACTGTATATTGTATACATAGATATGTTAAGTATTCGTAACCGCAAGATATTTCATTTCTGTAACTCCATAATGTGAATTGAATACGTCTATTCCGTAATAATTCAGGTAATATTTCTTGTTGCAAAGACTACAAACACCTCGATTTCTATTAAGACGCCAGATTCAATTCCATACAAAAAAACCCCCGCTTTTCAAGTTCTTCGGGAGTTTTTGTATTTGAATTTATATATATTCAATCTCTAAATTCGTCATTTATATGTGATAGATCATTTGGGATCAGCTTGTCTTTGAAGATTCAAGGGTGAAACCCGCTGAGTTCAAATACAGTTTGACGCGCCGATCATTTAGAAAGCCTGCTGTTTTACCCATACCGCCTTTTTTATTAAAAATATCTAAATCCAGGTCCAGCATAAGCATAAGCTCTTTTTCATCATGGCAAGCCAAAATATTTTCTCCCTTTGGATTCCAAACGCCAATACCGCCTCCAAAGTCCTTTTTCCCATCATGCCCAACCAAGTTACAAGCAAGCACGTATACACCATTGTCATAGGCCCTTGCTGGCATATATTTTTCCCATATAGCAAGTCGTCTGACGCCGCCAATAGGGGTTGCATGAGGTGCAAATATTACCTTGGCCCCTTGGACTGCCATAGATGTCACGAGTTCTGGGTAATGTAGGTCATAACAGAGCCCAATCCCATACTTCGATTTCTTTTGTGCCCCCGTGGCTTGAAAAACAGGAATTTTACTGCCTTGATTGAAGGTTTTCTTTTCACGGGCCCCTAAATGAGTCTTTCTATAAACCTCAATGTCTTCTCCAGGTTTTATGGATAAATGGGATATGTAGACCCCACTATCTGTTCTTTCAGCCATACCGGCAAGAACAGTAACATTATATGTCTCAACTAGTTTTTGCAAGCGCTTTACAGAAGGGCCATCTATAGACTCAGCAACCGCCATAGGCTCTCCTTTTGAGTATCCTGTTACAGACAACTCCGGAAAGCAAACTATGGAAGCGTTTTCCTCTGAAGCCTTTTTAATAAATGATTCCATTTTTAAAAGATTTGCTTCTTTGTCGTTACGAACAGCCGTCATTTGAACCATGCCAACTCTCATATAGCACCTCCTAGCCTAATATTAACACAATATTTTGTCACTTTATATGGCTTTAGCTATATTGTAACCGCTTTAGTACTATTTTCGTGATTTTTGCATTCAGTCAAATGGGAAACATTCGGCAAAGTCTGGTCTGCTTTTACAAAATCCAGCCCCTATTTTAGGAATCTACCGACATTATCTAAACTTACAAAACAGAACTGATACGCCCAATAAGATCATAGTCAGATTAGGAGATTTGAATTAGTGATATTTTGTCTGTAAAATAACGATTTCCTATTGACATATAAGAGCATTTTGATTACTATATAATAGTCGTTTGCAGAAAAATCGACAATATTCGCGAGAGTGGTGGAACGGCAGACACGCTGTCTTGAGGGGGCAGTGACCGACAGGTCGTGCGGGTTCAAATCCCGCCTTTCGCACCAATAAAGAACCGTGGTTCTTGATACGCTCAAGGGCTGCGGTCTTCTATTTTTTGACCCTTCTTTTTCTATCCACTTCTAGTATGCCATCATGGATATGAATCATTCGGTCACCTTCCTATAAAACATGTAACTAAGCAATTCTCATCAAGCCTAAGCCGTTGATTTCATAGACCAATCACCTGAAAATGTATCTAAAAAGCGATTGATGTGGTCTGTTCCGCTCAGCATAATAATCTTGTCGTAATCAGCATACTTATGTAACAAATCAAGGTGTTCATATTTCTTTTCGCGGTGATAGTAAAGAATGTACTTAATGAACTCTATGTCAATTTTCTCGGGACAGCCTTCAGCCATGTCAGGCCTGGATTTTCCCCTATTTAAGAGGTAGCGCTTAATGACTCGATACATACACTGGGCTAAGGGCATATCAAGATAAATCGCTAAATCTGCCTTTTGGGCTCTTTTCTCTATATTGGCGCAATAATTGCCTTCTATAATCCATGCATCTTTTTCCATTAATACGTCATGAATTTGGATTTGTTCCTGTTTTTCTGACATAATCCATCCAGGTTTCCAAAAAACCGAATCCAGGTGAATGGCTTCAATCCCTGTTTTTTCAGACAAGGCTCTTGCTAGGGTTGACTTTCCAGAACCTGCAGACCCCATAATCATTATACGTCTAATCGACATGTCTTAACCCCCTTATACATTAGCAATTTCATACATCGACTATCTTTTCAACTCAATAAAAAACACCCTGAACCAATTTGGATCAGAGCGTTATAATACCACAACATTAAATAATTTCAAACGTTTTTTTATTCTTCTTCATATTCTTTTAATTTAAGTGCAATACGCAGGTCATCTCCAAAGAATTCCCAAATGTCTGCCTTGCCCAGTATCCTCGATGACAGACGTTCAGAATACCTGTCTTGAATGTTGTCAGGGGTTAGGTTTGTCGATATAAGGGTGGCCTTTCTCGGTTGAATCAGTCGATCATTGATAATACCGAAAAGCTCTGACACAGAGAAATCCGTTGTCATTTCTGTACCCAAATCATCAATAATGAGCAGGTCAGCCTGGTGCATCATGGCCACCATTTGCTTGGCTTCATAACTCTTGTCAAAGGATGCCTCTTTTATTTTATTGAGAACGCCAATAGCTGTAAAGTAGACAACGAGGAAGCCTCTTCGGATCAAGTCTTCTGCTATACAGTGGGTTAAGAAGGTCTTTCCTGTCCCCGTTGGACCAACAAGAAGCAGGTTCCCCCTGTTGTGATCAAAGCCCCCAACGTATTCATGGGCCTTTTTAAAGCGATCCTTCATATATTCCCTCGGCGAAACACCATGATTTTCATCAGGGACACTTGAGAATATCGTCAAATCAAATGTATCAAAGTTTTCTGCACTCAGAGTGCCCGACATATTGGATTTTTCGACCAACTGTTCTGTCATTCGCTTTTGATAACACTTGCACCATTTCTTGTGAATACCCACCGTGCCTTCATCTTTACATATTTCACAATCATATATTTCATCGAGATAATTCGTGGGATAATTGTGCTCTGTCAAAAGAAAGAGTCTCTCTTGCATAAGATTTTTGGCTTTTTTTTCCATAGCTTGCGTGTCCGCTTCTGTGACTTCGTGTCCAGCCAGCATTTTGCGTGTGAGCTCTTTTCCTGATTTTGCGATTTCCTTTTTAATTTCCATGATACGTGGAATACGGGCATAAACCTCTTCTTGACGCATACGTCTTATGGCTTTGTTCTTTGCTTTGACTTTATCGTATTCACGTTTAATGGCTGCGTGGTCTATGATCAAGATTCTTCGCCCTTTCTATCTGCTTTACGTGCTGATTTCACAAGTTTGCCAAGACTGGATTTATCCCTCTGAGCAAATTTACCGAAGTTGCCCTTTTTCACTGGCCCAGCACCGCTTTCTTTCTTTCCATACCCCGGCTTACTTGCTAGGTGTCTGTTGTACTCTTCAATAGATTTTATTCCAAGATTATGAGCCTCTTTTAAAACAGTTTCTGCGCCTGCCAAGGTGAGCCGCGTTTTACGCTTTTTCTGTTCTATCAATATATGGCGTATCATCTCTTTACCATACCCATAATCTTCATGCCATTTTTTCAGTTCTGAACGCATGAGTTCTACTGGCACCCAGATGCCAGTTGCCTTCATAAGACCGTAGTAATACTCCCCTGCCGACAAGTATGTTTTAAATTCTTCAATGGTTTTAATATTTTTTCCATGGAGTTCTTTAAAATAGTCATCTAGGGTAATTGGAACCAATTTTGTCCGTGTGCTCCGTAAATATTCTGCAACGGTCTTTATAAATATTTCATCGTAGTCGTATTTCTTTTTCCATTTATCAATGAGCTTTGTTAGGGCGTTAGCTGAACCCGAAGCCCCAATAATCCGCTCTAAATCATAAGCAAATCGATATTTTGCTGACCGCATTTCAATATGGTTTTCTGCTTCTTCTATTGTTTGTATACCTGCTCCCTTCCAACCTTCAAGGACACGGTATACATAGTTAAAGCTCCCTCTTCTATTGAGTTTACCCAGTTGCTGGGCGTAGTCAAATCCAAACTTGACCACTTCATAACCAAGGCCAATGTCCTCAACAAACTCATAAAGACCGATCAGTTCTTTGAGCTGGAGTTCTCGTTGAACGCGACCTTCTACATATTGGCGTAGACGTCTGTTCTCTTCATTTCTTTCAAAAACAGTGAGACGCTCTGGTGAAACAGCACGCTTGACTGTGGCCTTTTGAATTTTGGCCTTGTCCACAGTCACATAATTATTGTCCAGATATTTTTGTCTGATTGGTACAAAGGTGATATCAAACTCGTTAGGGTCTTCGCCTGACTCTGATAGTTGAACCAGTCCAAGTTTTTCCCAGAACTGCCATGCCCGCACGACGTCATCAAGAGAGACGTTCATATGGGTGGCTAACTTTCTATTGGAAAGATCTTGAACCCCATTCATATTCCTCAGGTAATGGAGGCCAAGCAAGTAAGTTTTTATCGCTGTGCCGTCAGCCATCATCATGAAATCTGTTATGAAGAGGTTCTCAACCTCAGTTGTACCAAAATCAAATGTCTTTGAGCTCACAAATAATCCCATGATAATATCCTTTCTAATCTTTAGCTACGTACTCTCCATTATATCATTAACTGGATCATCTACATATCAAAAAAACGAGTTGCATATATGATTTCAGCCTTTTCTCCTGATTTTTTGTAAAGGCCTGTAATCTTCACGGTATATATATGGTTGTCCACTATTTCAGCTTTGTCCGGTCTGAAAATAATAACGAATGGTATGCCATACCCCTTGGTGTCTATATTAAAATATTTGCTTGTGCCCTCTGTCATGAGCATAAGTTCATCTTGCTTGAAGGTCGTGGTTTGACCACTTGTTATGTTTTCAAGCCTTACTTCTATTTCATCCACTTTAGTGTTGTCATACACATCGGGGTTTGGTGAAACCGACCAGGCCACATGGCTGTCAAAGAACATGGTCGGAAAAGCATGAGGACTTGGCCATGCCACATACTCCGGATTTATGTCTGACTTAGCAGGTCTTCCATTTTCATCAAAAACCTTAATGGCAGAATGGGTTGTTTGGCCGTCTGTCACATAGCCGACCCCAACCTTTGCTAGGTCAGGATGAAGAAACCAGCGTCTATGGCCAAGAAGCTTCACATTAAAATCATCTGAATCGTCCATATAGCCTAAGATTGTATTTTTCAGCTCTGATGCCCCAGCTCTGTTAAATCCGTAATATAAATTGCTCGTACGCGCCCCTAGTGCCCCCATGTCATACATTTCATTCGACATGCCAGTGGGCTTGTCTGGATAATGGGCCATTTGCTTATTCAAAAAATTTACCAGCGATGCATGTTGTGCAAGTTCATTCCATGTGGCATCGTCTTCTATATTGCTGGACAATCCCACCGTTAGCCGGACAAGATTCAACATATCAAGGGCTGACTGGACCAGATCAGTACTCAGAGTGCCAGCCTTGTATGGTGCATCAAAAATGGGTTGGTCAGAATAATAGGAAGCTGATGATACAGGGATTATAGCGTCATAGGCTGCAATAATTTCACTTTCTTTTAAAAGACTTGTGGTTTCATTGTAGAGGTCACTCAAATTTTCACCAGTATTCTCAGAACCTGAGTTAGGTGTCTGACTTTGTGATGCCTCTACCTCCACTTCAGGAAGGGGGGCTGTGAACTGGCCCTTGTCTTTTAATGTTTCGTAAAGGCTTTGTCCACCATTTTTTGTTTGGGCCTTCAATGCCTCATAGGACAAATACGCCACATGTCCCCTTGTAAAGGTTGTATCCATGAGCATATTTTTGTCTTCTTCTGTAATAACCTTTAAGCGGACTGCATCTTCAAGGGCTGTAGACCACTGAAAGTCACCAATTTCCGTTTCATACCCAAGAGCTCTTAGAAGATAGGTCATATATGAATTGGCCTGTATTTCAAGGCTTGAGCCAAATGTTCGCTTGGCAATACCACTTGTGTATCCCATAGCATGGGCATATTCTGCATAGGCTGACCCCCATCCTGGAACGTCATCAAATGCAGTTGTAAATGTTTGAATGCTTGTGAGCTCGTCTTGCTCCCCAAGCAGTTTTATAAATAATATAAGCCCTTCCAAACGAGTTGGTGGACGGTCAAGTTCATAGCCTTTGTCAGTGCCTTCAAGCACACCTAATTTATTGAGTGCTTGGGCATAGGGTAAATAACTGGTTTCAGCAAATGACTGATTCCCTGGAAAATAAAAAGCTCCTAATAGGAGTGTGAAAATGAGTGCTTTTGCAATAACCACTTGATGTTCATTTTTTTTCATACTCTCGCTCTCCTTTGTCATTTGAACAACTTATATTACACCTTCATATAAGTCTCTATAAGGTCATACGTTTTGTCTCTCCCACTTCACCCTAATTCCAATTATACCCTCAAAAAAGGTTCATTCACGCAATTTTATATGTTCTTCTAACCTTATATGATTTCATCGAGCAAACTCCAAAGGATAACCGGGACAGCTTTAGGAATATTTATAAAAATGATCTTGAGCCTTACATGCAGAGGGCTACAAAGTCCAGCATCTTCAATAAAACACATTCAAATGAATGTGTTTTATTGAAGATGCTTATGATATTTAAAAGACAAATAAAAAAAGCCCATTTATACAATGGGCAATTTCTTTGGTGCGAAAGGCGGGATTTGAACCCGCACGACCTGTCGGTCACTGCCCCCTCAAGACAGCGTGTCTGCCGTTCCACCACTCTCGCAAATATTATTTTGGTAACAAGAATATTCTAAGATAAAAAACTATAAATGTCAATATACGTAAAAATAGTCGGAATATTGAGTCTGATTCACTCACACCACAAGCTATTATGGTCCTCTACAAAGCACGAAGAATCTATCGTTCATTCATAAAAAAAGGATTGCTGAAGCCCTATAAGTTTCTGCAATCCCTTTTTAGTTTTAACAAATTATAATTCAATTTTCTTTAGCTTGGGATTATCCACCAAACCTGGAATTCGTCCTCTTTTAGCGACAGGTTCACCACTCACAACCTTAATGTCCATTGTCATATCAATTGGTGAAGCGGCCGAAATAAAACTACCAACACCAAAAGAATCTGCCCCTGCTTCTGATAAGAGTTCAATTCTTTCAGGCGTTAGCCCGCCTGTTGCAAAAATCTTCACATGGTCATGACCAGCGATGTCCAGTTTCGCTCGCATTTCACGAATAAGGCCTGCTGTCACGCCGCCTCTTTCACTTGGTGTGTCAACACGTATACCATATAAATCTTTTCCAAGTTCATCCGCGATGCGTAGGGCTTCTTCCACCTCATCCTTAAATGTGTCAACAAGCACCACTCGACCATGATCTTTTGGCATAACTTCATTGTATTTTTTTGCTACTTTTAGAGTGTCACCTGCAATAAGCATTGCACTATGTGGTAGGGTACCACTTGGTTCAATACCTGCAAGTCTTGCTGCTAGAATACAGCTTGCACCTGAAGCACCACCAATAACTGCAGCGCGCTCCATAACAGGCGCCACTGCTGGATGCACATGTCTAGCACCGAAACAGAGGAAGGATTTGTCTCCACATGCCTCTTTTACTTTTCTTGAGGCTGTTGCCCAACCCGAAGGACTTGCAAGCATTCCAAGAATAGTCGTTTCATATACAGCAAATTCTCTATATGGCCCAGTGATTCTGATAACGGTGTCTTTAGGTTCAAAAAACTCCCCTTCATCAATTGACCACATTTCAATGTTCTTGCCCTTTAAAAGTTCTTTGACTTCTTCGATACCGCAAAAAATACCTGACTTGCGCGGGAATATTTCTGCAGTAACAATGGCTTCATCCAAATTTAGTTCTTTTAGTATATCGAGAGTTCGTAGAAAATATATATCTGATGTTCTGCCTGTTAAAATTTCGTCATGCGATGCAGAATGAAACTTTCGATCTTTGTCGATTTGAACGTCAGGGACATCCTGAAGTCCTTTCAACTCCTTCATTTGATCAATCCTTCCTTGCATTATGAGTAAAACCACAATAATTATATAGGAAAAGGTGATCATATTCAATGAAAATACCCGGATATGAGATAAGTTAATGCATTAACGGGATTATGTTAATTTGTTATTTATTTATCAATATACCCGTATGCTTATATTCCCCTTTTTCAGTGTGTTTTCATACACATTATGTTATTTAATCCCTTATTTTATACAATTATTTATCTCGGTCACTTACAAAATTATCAACTCACACAATCACCATATTGGTCTATTCCATAACTTTGGAAAAGTTCTAGAAAGACTTGGCATTACAGAGTCAGCAACCATACACCCAGCCCGAGGAACAAAAAAGCCCATATATAGAAGAATATCTCCGTTCCCCTGTCCCCTAAGTGTTTCTTAAAAAATTCAATTTTTTTCATACTCCAAATGGCTCTAGGTTTCATTACGGCAATAACCACCACTAGAGCTGCATACACAATCGCCAGTATACCCCAAACTTTCATACCATACCCTCCAGTCATAATGTAATCACTCTAGACCTTTTCTAATTCTTGGAGCCAGCACTAAGAATACAAGCCCGCTTATTATAAGAACAATAGAGCTATACCCTATTATTTCAAACCACGACCCCTTGCTGGATAAAACCAAATCGTTCCCTTTGTATGTCCAGTAAAAGGGAATCCAGTAAAAGAGCACTTGCCACTTGTCCGCTAAAAGTTCTTCTCCAGCTATACTTCCAAAGAGCGGGAGAAACAACATTTTCATATTACCCGCTGCATTCATAACATCATCGTTGTTTATGCCTTCAATGAATCCGATCAATATGCTGATAATACAGGATGTTGAAACCATAAGTATGGCATGCATATAGTTAATGTCTCTAAATCCTGTTATGACAAGTATGAGCACAGACCCTACAATGGGTATAACAATTCCAATCAAACTCTTACCCGCAATAAAACCCATACGCGAAACCGGTGATAAATGAATTGCACTAATGGTGTTCTCCGTTTTTTCTTCAACAATATTAAGGGCTATGATCATGCCTCCCAAAATAGATGTGAATATCATAGCTGTATTGACCATGACCTTTTTTAGCGGTGGGATTGTTCTTCCGTAGTCTATGAGTTCAACCGCGGACGCATCAATACCAATGTTATAATGCTCAAAGGTTGTAAGGCTTTTAACATAATCAATAATATAATCTGGTTCATTGCCCTGACTTAATAAGTAATAGTCCCCAGCTTGATTGGGAACCACAGCCACTATATTGTCTCTTTTTCTAATTCTATTCTCAATGTCTTCTAGTGTCTGCATCAACTCAACCTTGGCAAACTTCTGGAAATACTCAGTTTGCTCAGTGTTTTCTCCATCGAGTAGTAGAACTTCAACGGCTGTGTCATTGATCCCTGGCGAAAAAACATTGATAATGACCGAAAAAATTACGGGCACAACAATAATGTATAGGGTTATAAAGTTTCGAACGCTGGTTTTCAAGTCTCTTTGAAAAATGATAAGTATTTTCCGTATCATATGAAACACTCCTTAAAGGGACAGTGTCTTCTTGAATCTATAGTTGGCAAGTATAAATAGGTCAAGGCCTATGACAAGAAAACCTAAAGAAGCCACAAAAACATAGGTCATATTACCATGAACTGATATTATCTCTTTAAAACTCTGAAGCATAACATAACTCGGAATTATTTTGACCCAGTCAGGATCCCAACTTGGTGTGAAGTATGATATATTGGGCATTATCATAAGCAAAATCACAATATACATGGCACCAAAGGCTTCCACAATATCTTTATAATAACTCGTTAGAAGCAACCCCAGCGCGCCTGCAAAAAAACCAGATGAGAGCACAAATACAATTAGTCCCAAATAGCGAACCCGCCCTCCCATAGTCGGCACGGTTATTATCAAAGTGGTTATAATACTTGTAAAAATAATAACCCCAATCTTACTCAATAAATAGTGCCAAACAGAACTGGCTGTAATCGCGTAGGCTTTAATTATGCCCTCACTCTTATCTAAAAAAATATATGCAGCCACTATAAACAAGCTCATAAGGCTCCCATTAAATGTAAGGAACACAGGGATCATATTCTCTTTATCCGTTAATACTTGGGCTTCTTTTTTCAATTGACGGACTTCAATACTGTCTGAATATGCCTCAATGGCGTCATATCCTGTGAGTCGATTATGGTAGACCATGAGCAGATTTCTATACTTCTGCGTTTCATAGCCTTGTAAATAATAAGTGTGCACAATTTGATTCTTATCATTAACATGTACATACACACCTGGTTGACTTTCTCTTTCAGAATAGAGTTTCAAGGCTTCATAACTATCTAGAATATATATTTTTGCGGCTTCTGTTTCATAGAGAACAGCGGTGAAAATTTGACCACCAGACTTAATTTCCACCTTTTCAGCCTGGTTGTTCAGGTCGTCCTCCCTTAAATTTTTATGGTATCTTTGCTCTACAACTTGAGGCAATTCCAAATATAAATATTGTTTGCCTTTCGTATCAAAATCTTCTGGTATAACAAAAAGAAGAATCAAGAGTAAAACAAGAGCCATACCAATTTCAATATAGAAGTACCAGCTTTTTGAGGATAGACTTAACTCTTTGACAAAACTGTACCATAATTTCATTTAAACCAGTCCTCTCCCTGTGACCTTAATAAATATTTCTTCTAGGGTGGCTTCTCTGGTATGCATTGTTTGAATGTCATATTGCTTTAAGAGCTCAATCATTTTGACCTTGTCTGCCTTCTCCACTGTCGAAAAATTTGCCTTTAAAAGCGTCTCATTTTTGAAATACTCTATATCAACCCGTTTTTCACCGTACTGAAGTTTTAAGGCTTTGGGAGAATCTATGATTCTAATTTTTCCATCCACAATAAATGCAACTCGATCACACAGTTCATCAGCAATATACATATTGTGCGTGGTTAGAAAAATGGTAACGCCTCTTTCATTTTCCTGCCTTATTATATCTTTAATCTGTGCTGCAATAGCTGGGTCAAGACCTGTGGTGGGTTCATCAAGGAACCACATTTCTGGATTGTTCAGCATTGATCTTGCAAAGGTCAATCTATGTTTCATGCCTTTTGAGTATTTTCCAGCCTTTATATTTTCCTTACCAGCAAGTCCAACCAGATTTATTAAGTCCATAGGCTTGCGGGTTTTTACATCAAATAACTTTCTATAAAACTCGAGATTTTCAAGTCCTGACATTTTACTGTATACGTTTGACTGTTCAAAAGACATTCCAATTTTATTAAACATCTTGTTTCGGATATGTTTCACATCAAAGCCAGCCACTTCAACTGACCCTTTTTGAAGTGGCAACAGCCCAACAAGAATATTTTGCGTTGTGGATTTCCCAGCACCTGATGGGCCAAGAAATCCAAATATCTCACCTTTTTTTATTTCAAAGCTAACATCGTCAACAGCGTATTTGTCATCATTGCTATAGGAATGGTACAGGTTTTCGACTTTTATCATTTCAAGGCTCCTCTCATACAGAAATCAATATTGACCATCAGTTTACTGACTTTCCTGATGGTTGAGTATAACCTCGTCGCCTTCTTCAAGCCCTTCTAAAATCTCAACTTTTTCACCAAACGTTGTCCCAGGTATGACTTCTTGTCTTTGTGCCTCATTACTGTCTACCACTTCCACATACACTTTCGATTGACCATATATCAGGGCTGACACTGGAATAACCAAAGCCTGCCTCTGTGGCTCTACCACAACCTGTGTTTGAACCTCTGTTCCAAAATCAAGTGCATGTCCCCGGTCAGATAGTCTCACTTCAACTGTTTGCCGATTCTCTTCTACATTCAGTTCTGACATTTTGATAAAGGCTTTCGGGTAGACCCTAGTCACCCTCAACCCGTCCATATCAACATTTAGATGACGGTCATGAATTTGAGCCTCCATATTTTCATCGATATATTGGGCCTCATCCACCATAAAGTCAAGCAAAATGACTTTTTGATCTGGATCCATAATTTCAAGAATACATCCACCTGCTTGAGGGATGTCCCCATTAAATGTATTCATCTCAGTGACAATCCCATCTATGCTTGATCGAAGGGTGTAATCCTCTCGACTTTTTTCAAGTATTTCGAGTGTGAGGATCAAAACATCAATCTCTGCTTCATATTTTTTCTTATTGTTGTCTGATAATGCCTTGGTTAGTTTATTATATGCATTCTGAGAAATGTCCAGATTGTTTTCTAACCGTTCCACTTGTCGAAGCGCATTTTCATATTCAACCAAAGAAACGGCTCCATTTTCATATAATACCCCTATCCGTTCCAGGTTCTTCTTTGCTTCTTTCAAGTCACTGTTAGATTTTGAAATTTCAATTCTAGCGGTGCTTATGCTCGACACGTCTGTTCCAGATAAAACCTCATCGTACGCGGCCTCAAGAGCCTCAATTTGTTTATTTATTTTTTGAATTTCCAGATCCACTGTGTTCTTGTAGCGTATGAGAACTTGTCCTTTTTTCACAGATTGCCCCAGCTCTATATTCACCTCATTAACCGTTTTCTGCCCGTTACCATAATAAGGTCTAACTTCCCGGGAAGTTACCACACCAGTCTCTTCAATAAATTTGGCAATTGCTTGTTTTTCCACCAGAACGGTGTCATATTCAAGACCGACACGCCCAGCAGTTAAAAAATAAAATATAGCCAGTCCAAGGGCTGTGAAAATTACAAATGCTATGATCAACTTCTTATTCATAGGAACCTCCATTCAAGGTATGGCTTCGGTCCAATTCAACTTATGTATTTCTTCCTTCATAAAGTTGATACCCAATCTAAGGACTTGAGCGTCATTTTGCATACATTAATATGCAGATTCAAAAATGGAAGAACCTTAAAAAGCGGAAAATACGTAAAAAAACCACTCAAGTCACGTATGTGTCATACGATCCTCAAGTGGTTTTTATCTACATCATTTCTTCAAATCAAACTTTTTAATTGGTTTTAATTATTCTTTTTCTCTTCACGAACAGCTTCATCCCATATATCCATCACTTGCTTGTGTGTTTCATTGACAGCCGACGAATTGTCAATAATTCGCGTCGCCTTTTCAACTTTTTCTTCAAGGGGCATTTGGGCTTCTATTCTTTTTTTGGCGTCATCTTTTGAAAGCTCATCTCGCGCCATAATACGCTTAATTTGTGTTTCCTTATCAAGACTGACAAGCCAAGATTCTTCAACCAAATCATCCATTTTCATTTCAAATAGCAGGGCGCAATCAAGCACAACAACCTCAGTGCACTTTTTCACCTTACATTTTTCTATTTTATTATTAATTTCTTCGATAATGCGAGGGTGGGTGATTTCATTAAGTTTTAGTCTTTTTTCTTCGTCATTGAAGATAATGCGACCCAACTTTTTACGATCTAAGGACCCGTCTTCAAGTAGGGTATCCTCTCCAAAGGTTTCTGCAATTTCTTTTAGTGCAGGTTTGCCCTTTTCGACAACTTCTCTTGCAACTTGATCAGCGTCAATAATCTTAGCGCCCAAACCACGCAACATACGCGAAACAGTGCTTTTGCCCGATCCTATACCTCCGGTCAAACCAATAACCTTCATGAAAAGATCTCCTTTATTTTGTGTCATACCAGCTTTCACCTTCATTCATATCCACCTTAAGCGGGATCTTGAACGCATCTGATAGAATGTCATCTGCAGCCGTTTCCATGTTTTCACGAAGCAAGGCTTTGACCTGCTCCACTTCATCCGGATGCGTATCAATGATCAGTTCATCATGCACTTGTAAAATCAGCTTTGATTTCAAGTCTTTTTCTTTAAGAGCCTTATATACTTTCAGCATGGCAATTTTAATAATATCTGCCGCTGAGCCTTGGATAGGTGTATTCATTGCTGTTCTTTCACCAAATGATCTCAAGTTGAAATTCTTATGGTTGATTTCTGGCACATAACGTCTTCTGTTGAGTATTGTTGTGACATAACCATTTTCCTTGCAGTGGTCAACCATTTCATCCATATATTCTTTTACTTTTGGATACTTTGCAAAATAATTTTCAATATATGTTTTGGCTTCTTTTCTTGTTATACCCAAATTTTCTGATAAACCATAGTCACTCATACCATAAACAATGCCGAAGTTGACTTCTTTAGCCCGACTTCTTTCAAGGGATGTGACTTCATCAAGGGGCACATCAAAGACTTGCGAGGCTGTCATGGCATGAACATCAATGTTTTCAGTAAAGGCTTTTATCAAATTGTCATCTTCAGACATTTGCGCCAAGACCCTGAGCTCAATTTGAGAATAATCGGCATCAATGAGGGTCTGACCCTCGCTCGGCACAAAGACCTTTCTAAGTCGTCTACCCAGTGGTAGGCGGACTGGAATATTCTGAAGGTTTGGCTCTGTGGAGCTTAGACGCCCAGTCACAGCCACCGTCTGATTCAAACTCGTATGAATTTTGCCTGTGCTATCATTAATCACAGCAAAAATGCCATCAATATAAGTGGACTTCAGTTTTGTATATGTCCTGTATTCAATAATAGCTGGAATAATTGGATGCTTGTCCATCAATTTTTCTAAAACATCATGACTTGTTGAGTATCCTGTTTTAGTCTTTTTCACAGCTGGTAGACCTAATGTTTCGAAAAGAACCACGCCAAGTTGTTTTGGCGAATTGATATTGAACTCACCTTCAGCCATATGATAAATATCTTTTGTGAGCTCTTCAATTTTCACTGTTAGTTCTTCATCTAAGGCTTTTAGTTCTGTGGTATCCACTGAAAAACCTTCAAACTCAATATTTGCAAGCACCTCAATTAAAGGGAGTTCTACAGTTTCATACAGCTTTGTCAACTCGAGTTTTTCCATTTCCGTTTCTAGGCGTTCTTGCAACTTGCCTGCATATGTGGCATAACGCGCTGTATACTCCGCAATGGTCTCTTCTTCTATTTCTGCATAAGTGATCATCTTCTTACCAGTGCCAAGAAGGTCCTTTTCTGTCTTCATTGTTTCAGAAAACTTCTCCATAGCAACATCGGTCATATCATAACTTTTGCGCCCTGGTTCCAGAAGATACATGGCAATAAAACCATCAAACTTTAGCCCCTGCATTTGAATACCATATCGTTGAAGAATCAGGTAGTCTTTTTTTGCTTCATATGTCACCTTGTCAATTGACGGGTCTTCAAAAACACTTTTTAAGGCTCCAAGGATTGATTCGTCGCCCTTAATTGCTATATAGTAGGATTTTCCTTTAAGGTAAACTCCCATACCGACAATTTCATTGGTTCTGACATTTGTCTTGTCATAAACACTATGGAAGGCGAATTTACCTTCATGTCTTGCAATGGCCGCTAGGTCTCTGGCTTCTTGCTCACTTGTCACAAGTCTGTATTCAAAAGGTTTTTGCTCTGGCATTTCCCCTTCAACATTAAGTTCTCTAATTCTTTTTATAAGAGAATTGAATCCGTACTCTTTAATCATTTCGAGTAATTTTTCAAGGTCTGGCGGTGTGATTTTTAATTCCTCCATTGAGAAATCAATCGGAACATGAACCTCAATTGTAGCAAGTTTCTTACTTAAAATGGCCGATGCCTGATGGTCTTCTACAATGCCGCGAATGCGTTTATTTGTAACTTCCTCGCTTCTTTGGATAAGCTCTTCAACCGTTCCAAATTGATCAAGCAGCTTAACGGCTGTTTTAGGTCCTACACCAGGTAGACCCGGAATATTATCTGATGTATCCCCCTGGAGCCCTTTTAAATCAATGATACGGTCTGGTGTGACACCGTAATCTTCTAAAACCAGTGCCGGGGTGTAATAAATTTCTTTTTTTCGGCCTTTAATAAGCACCGTTGTTTTTTCAGATACCAATTGGAGGGCATCTTGATCACCGGTTACCACAAAGGTCTCCACGCCTTGACCTGAACATGTATGGGCAACGGTGCCAATCAAATCATCGGCTTCAAAGCCTTGGAGTTCCATTCTATAAATGCCCATGGCATCGAGCATTTCTTTGAGAATTGGCATTTGCACAGCCAACTCATCTGGCATGCCCTTTCGTGTCCCCTTATACTCTTTAAACTGCTTGTGTCTAAAGGTTGGTCCCTTCATATCAAAGGCAACAGCCATGTAAATTGGATCAAGGTCATCTCTTATTTTCAACATCATATTGACAAACCCATAAACTGCATTTGTCGGGACGCCATCTTTATTCATCATATTCGTGTAACGCGTCGCATAAAAAGCCTGATTTATGAGACTGTTACCATCAATAATTACCACTCTATCTTTCAAGGTTGTCCTCCCCTTCTTCTTATATGAGCGACTTACAAAATTCCATTCAAGAAGCCTGGCCATACTATATATAGATATTATAAGAAGCATAAAAAAATATATATGGTATACCGAAGGCATAGATGTGTAATTTTGCAAACGCCTGATATAAATATTGTCTGAAAAACCATATGATTTTTATAAAAAACTGTTTGCATAGAAGTCAAACAGCCTATCTGCATGTACCATCTTCATGTACTATATCCATTTTATCAGTTTTTACCCTTCGTCGCCATAATCTACGAATATTTGTTCTTGTTTTATATTTCAATCTTTTCCACTGCCTTTTTGTATAAAAGAAGGCCTTTAAATCATTTTCATACACATAAAAAGCCCGCGACAATATTGTGTCTATCGCGGGCTTTGCTTTTATATTATTTTCCCTCTATTTCGCAGACTCTAATGCTTCTTGAGCTAATAAGAAGAAATCATCCACATGAATGGATACACTTGTAAGCACATCAGCATGTCCCTCAGCATCCAGTTCAATATCCCACGGATCTTGTGTCATTAGAAGGTGGTCTTCAGCTTCCATAGCTTGTTCGTGCCATGGTGCTTTTGCACCACCGTTTTCAACCATAGGGTAATTTCCATTCATAGATGCAGTTTTTTTGTCTTCGCCACCATCTTTATGCTGACCACTCCAGTTGACTGCAACAATATTGCCATTTAAAACAGTGATGTCCACAGTCGCCTTCCATCCAGAATTTTCACTGAACTCAGGCTCTTCTGCATGATAGCCACCATCCTTGTATGGACCTGGTTCAACAGGACCTGCAGCCAAGGCTTCTTCTGCCAGCATATAAAAGTCGTTTACATGGATGGACACGCCAGACACAGCATCTGTATATCCTTCATCGTTATATTCTCCCATACTTGGGTCTTGCATTTCCAAAAGAGCCATTTCCATTTTTTCAGCTTGCTCGTGCCAAGGTGCTTGGGCTCCGCCAGCTTCTACCATAGGGTATGCACCATTCATGGATGCAGCTTTCTTATCCATACCGCCATCTTTACTTGCTGCTGTCCAGTTGACTTCAGAAATTTTACCATCTGTAACTTTCAAAATAACAACGGATTTCCATCCACTATTGGCGCTAAACTCATCTGCTTCAGCGTAATAAATACCATCTTCATACATACCTGTTTCTTCCATAGAATCTGATGATGCATCAGACTCTTGCGAACTTTCATCCATAGGTTCCTCAACAGGTGTTTCAGTTGGTGCTTCAGCTGGTTCCTCAGCCGGGGCTTGTGCTGGCGCACAGGCTGATACCACAAGCATTAGAACGACAAGTAAAGCAAAAAACGATCTTTTCATAATAACCTCCTCCAATAAAATATGTAAGTCAGTTCGTTCGGATGATACTTACTTGCCCTATACCCTAAAAATAAAAAATGACTTCAATAATTTCTTATCAAAGCCATTTAAAGACATAATCGGTCACAAATATTACTTTCTTTTTTTACCATTTTTTTAGAACAAGACTGGCGTTATGGCCTCCAAAACCCAAGGAAAGGTTCATTGCATATTGAATAGATTTTGATGCAAATTGATCTTTTACAACATTTACTTGGCAAGCCTTATCAACATTTTTCGTTCCAAAGGTTGGATGGATACGACCCATTTTAAGTGTCATCGCACAAACGAGAGTTTCTAAAGCACCGGCTGCCCCTTGAAGGTGACCAACTAGGGACTTGGTTGAACTGACAGGTATGGATCTCGCCTTGCTCCCAAAGACCTTATTGATGCCGAGAGCTTCAATTTCATCATTTTGTCTGGTTGATGTTCCATGGGCATTTATATAATCAATTTGACTTGGTCTTAAATTGGCGTCAATCAAAGCCTGTTTTATGGATAATACCAACCCCTCTGCATTTGGTTCAGGCGCTGTCAAATGATAGGCATCAGAACTTGTGCCGTATCCGATCACTTCAGCGATGATATTGGCTTTTCTAAGCTTTGCCGACTCCAAGCTCTCGAGCATAAGAACAGCTGCTCCTTCTCCTAAAACAAAGCCATCCCTGTCGGTGTCAAATGGTCTTGAACATTTGTCTGCATCTTTTTCACCACTAAGTGCCCCCATGTTTTCAAAGCCTGAGATCATAAGAGGTGTTATACAGGCTTCTGCACCACCTGCCAAAACGGCATCCACCCGCCCACTCTCAATGAGCATGAGCCCATGGCCAATGGCATCAATCCCCGAAGCACATGCCGTTGAAATCGTATGCACTGGTCCTTGAATCCCTAAATCCATGGCAATATTTGCTGCAGCCATATTTGGAATCCACTTTGGCATGAGTAAAGGATTCACAAATGTCGACCCTTTATTAATGCATTTGTCGTTTTCTTCTTCATATGTTGATACGCCTCCAACCCCCGTCCCAAGACAGACCCCTATTCTACTTGGAGAGATGAGTGGACCTCCCTGAGAAAAAGAGAGGCTCAGGCCAGAATCAGCAAATGCCTCCCGAGCCGCATGGACTGCAAACTGAGCATAGCGGTCAAGACGTCTTACTGATTTTCTACCCATCGTCTCTTTTGCATTAAACCCCTTCACCTGTGCCACCAGACTTGTTTTAACAAGGTCCTTATCAAAATGTGTGATGGGACCAAAACCGTGCTTGCCCGCCAAGGCATTTTCCCAAAATTCCTTTGTTGTCTTGCCTATTGGTGTTATACACCCTGTTCCAGTGATTACAACTCTTTTTTTCATGCAGCTGCACGCGCCGTTTCTACCAATTTAACGAGGTCTGATACCCTTTCAACTTGGGCTGATGTATCATCGGGTAGATCCACTGAAAAGTGGTTTTCCAGTCCCAGTATTATTTGAGACATGTCTAGCGAGTCCGCGTCAAGTTCATCATAGATCATCGTTTCCAATGTCACTTCATCGTCATCAAGTCCCATTACTTCAATAAATAGTTCTTTTGTTTTATCAAAAATCATTTTCGTGAACCTCCAACTCGTAATACAGTTTACGTTTTCTACTATTATGCTTGAAATCGCCCTTATTGTAAACTATAATTTATATATAGGTTTACAATAAGAATATGTAAGACAGGCAAAGATTCCATTTGAATGTAAAGTTTCCTCACATTTCACAGCACCAACACATGAATTATATATAATGTAAAATAATGCAATTACAAATATGATTACGGGAGATTTCAATGGATTTTAAACAAGCTGTCAAGGAACTTGAACACTCTTCACAACTGCGTGTTTGCAAAGCAATTGAAACGGCACAAGCCAGCCGAATCAAACATAAGGACCAGTGGTACATCCTCTTCGGATCAAACAACTACCTTGGATTAAATGGGCATCCAGACATCACGCAAGCAGCCGTCCAAGCAACGGAGGCCTTTGGTACCGGTTCTGGTGGGTCACGAATGACAACAGGCACAACACCGCTTCATCAAACCCTTGAAAGAGAACTGGCCAAATTCAAAAAACAAGATGATGCAATTCTTTTCAATACTGGATATATGGCTAACCTAGGCCTAATATCATCCATTACAAATAAAAACTGGACCATCTTATCAGATAAGTTGAATCATGCCAGCATTGTGGATGGCAGTTCCCTTACCCAGGCAAAAACACTGCGCTACAAGCCAATGGATACAGAGGATCTTCAAAAGAAACTTAGTAAGGTTGAAACTGAAAATAAACTCATCATTACCGATGGCATCTTTAGTATGGATGGTCTTATGGCTCCACTTTCAGACATTGGAAAAATAGCCAAGGCTCACGGTGCCCTTCTTGCTGTTGATGATGCTCATGGATTTGGTGTGCTTGGGCTAAATGGTCGTGGAACAGCATCTGAACTTTGTATGTCTCATGATATTGACCTTCACATAGGAACATTTTCAAAGGCTATTCCATCGGTTGGAGGCTATGTCACTGGACGACAAGATCTTATTGATTGGATGCGCAATAAGGCACGAAGCTTTATTTTCTCAACCGCTCTACCAGCGGGGAATGTCGCTGCAACACTTAAATCACTAGAACTCATACCAGTGGCAGACGACAGACGAACAAGACTAAGAAATAATATCATCCGACTAAAAACCGGCTTAAAAGAAATGGGAATTTCTGTCCATAACGACATGACACCAATCGTTCCTGTTATAATAGGATCATCAGAAGATACTTTACGCATTTCAGAGTACCTTCTGGAAGAAGGTTACTTTGTGCCTGCTATTCGGCCACCGACAGTGGAAGCAGGTACAAGTAGACTCAGGGTATCGCTAATGGCCACACATACGCCTGCTGAGATTGATGGGCTACTAGCAGCTCTGAAGAGGGGACTTGAAATGGTTGGTGATTAATAATGAAATACAACATGCTGTTTATAAACGGATGGGCCTCTACCCCATCCATCTTCGCACCCTTGGTCGAGGCACTAAAACCCAAAATTGATAAGGCTCTTATTGTAGATTGGCACGATTCACAGTATAGCTCTGTTGATCGTATGGATACCATGATTCATATGCTGGCTGATACAAGACCACAAAGACCTACAATCCTTGTGGGCTGGTCAAGTGGAACAATGCCCATTCTTTCTTATTTGGGAAGTGATAAAATTCATAAAAGCGTGTCAGGTGCTATTCTTTTTGGAGCCACCCCTCGCTTTATAAACAGCCATTCACCAGATTATAATTTCGGGTGGCACAAGGATGTTCTCGAACAAATGACTGAAAACTTCAGCCTACACCCTAAAACCGTTATAGATGCTTTTGCAGACAAATGTATGTCTAAAAAGGACACGGAGAGGGTCAACATTTCACAGACATTTAAGGCCTGTTTTCACGATGATTCTTTAACTGCCTTAGCCAAGGATGAACTTAAAATCGGCCTGGAGTTTTTAGCACATTCCGATGTCAGAATGAAGGTTTCAAAAATTGTACACCCCCTCTTGCTGATTGCCGGTGAAAACGATCTAATCTGTTCGTTAAAGTGTTCAAAGTGGATTGTAAACAATACCCATAACACAGATTTACATATTGTAAAAAATACAGGTCATGCACCACATTATTTTGAGCCTGACATTTGCAGTGAATATGTAAAGGCATTTTTTGAGGAGCTTGAACACAATGATTGACAAGAAAAAGCTTGAAAGACGTTTTAGTCGAAATGCAAAAACCTACGACACCTATGCTTCTGTACAGAAAATCATGTCAAAGAAGCTTATGAACCTTATTAAAATAGACCACCCCATAAAGATTTTGGAGATTGGTTGTGGCACAGGGTATTTAACGAACCTACTTGTACATAGTTTTCCAAATGCTCATATAACAGCTGTCGATTTAGCCAGTGGAATGATTGACGTCGCAAGTCAGCGTATGAAAAATAATGGGGTCGACAATCAAGTTACCTTCGTCTGTGCCGATATTGAGACCCATTTCCCCACTGACAACTTTGATCTGATTATTTCCAACGCCACCTTCCAGTGGTTTAACCACCCCGATGAAATGGCAAACAAAATCTTTACTCATTTAAGTCCTGGGGGACAGTGCTTATTTTCCACCTTTGGAAACAATACATTTAATGAATTGGCTGAATCCTTTCAGCTTGCTTCTTTAGAGATGGAACTTGAAGATAGAGTCAAGCCCAGCCAGGATTTTCTCTCTGCTTACGAGTGGGTTTTACGCCTGGAAAATGCAAAAAACAATTCAGAAGTTCGAGCAGCAGTCACTTCTTATGAAACCATGCTTCCAGAATACTTTGAAGATTGTATGGCATTTTTCAAGTCCATAAAAAAAATTGGTGCCAATAAGGCCAGTGGTTCTCGTCCTGCTCAATCACCAAAGTTTATGAAAATGGTTACAGATATTTATGAGAGGGAGTTCATGACACCTAGAGGTGTTTGCGCCACTTATCACGCCCTTTACCTGTCTGTCGAAGTTATAAGCGATCGTTTTTTATAAAGCCTATAAATCGCTCATGCTCTAATGTTAAACAAACAAGGCACTTTTTAAATATCATATTAAAAGCAGGCTCTTCCCCATATTGAAATGTGGAAGAGCCTGCTTTTTAACTAACTAAATTTATTTGGTTCTTATTTACTATAATCGTATTCAACAGAAACCTGTGCTGAAACTTCAATTTCGCCAGCTTGAATTGGTGTTGAATAATTCATTGATTCCGCTTTAGCAGAAAATGCAATGGCACCTGTGTCTCGAACCATACCGCCACCACGACTCGCTTCAGAAATACTCACTGGCATGCCAGCTTCTCTGTCCATTGTATTTAGAATAGCATCGGCTTTACCTTTGGCATTTTCCATAGCAATCACGAGGGCTTCCTGATAATACGCATCTTCATTTGACACTGTGAACTGGATATTGTTGATTTGGTTAGCACCAGATTTTGAAACAAGATCAATCAGATCACCTAGTTTATCAAGATCTCTGACAGTTACTTTTAAAACATTGGAAGCTTTGTAAACTTCTTCTCTTTCATTTTCGCCTTTGTAATTGTAGGCCTTATAAATACTATAGTTCATCGTTTGAAGATCATCTTCATCGATGCCGGCATTTACGATGGCTTCTTTAACACTTTCCATTAGTATTGCATTTTCCGACTGCGCCTTTGACGCATCAGCATCTTCTGTTTCCACACCAATGTTAATGTAAGCCATGTCCGGTGTTACTGTCACTGTCCCCTGACCATTTACTTTCAATCTATAATCTCTTTGCTCTACAGCAGCTGCTTCTGAAATTGTCACGGGTGCCTTTGCAGCGCCTGCAATAAATACGCCTGCAACAAGAGTGACCGCTAAAATCGCTGTTAATAATTTTCTCATAATGTCTCTCCTTTTCTTCATTTCTCCATTTTTACAAGATGTCAAAATACTAAATTCCCACTAAAGCCACAATTAAATCACTTACGTATTCGTTTAACAAGCCATTTAACTATTTTGTAGCCAAAGAAGAATATAATGATCCATACAAGAAGCTTTGGTGAAAATGCCACCAAACCTATGAAGACTGTCTCACCTAAATACTTCAGCTGATTGATTGAGTTTACAAGACCGTCTTTTGCTTTTTGCAAGAGACTTTTATCAATAGGCTTAATTTTTGGCTCTAATGTTTCCACTTCATTAAGCTCAATATGAATTGTTGATAAACTCACAAGTCGGTCCCACTCTTTAAGTGTTCCAGTGTAGTTGTTTATTTCTCCACGAACACGACTCAATTCTCTTTCAACTGTTATAACGTCTTCTATTTCCTTTGCACTTTCCATAATTTCACGAAGTTTGGCTTCCCTGATTTCAAGATTAGCCACTTCGTTGGCAATGTCTCTGTACTGGGACGTAATGTCCTGGGACCAGATGTTTAAATTCTTTTGTATCCCAATGCTTTCAAGGAAGTCCACAGTTCCCATAAACTGCCCCTGTGGCACCCTAATTGTAAGTCTGCCTCGTTTTAGGGATTTTTCGGGTTCCGATTCATTGTAGTGTTTGTATGACGTATTGGCTTCACCTACATAACCGCCCATATCATTGACCATTTTTACTATTTTCTCATATGTGCTGTCATAGTCCACTATGTCAATCCATGTGTCGGCTGTGTAAATAATCATTCGACTATCATTTTTTGCCTTTGTCATCGCTGTTCTAGGTTGAGGGGCCTCGTTGATTGACGATGTGCCAATATCATCATTGGCTTGTGAATTCATTTTGAGGCCATAATTTGCACCATCTTCTGCCACATCTGCTGAAACGCTTTCATCGAAGGTAGCCTTACCAGCTGCCTCCATTGGTGCAGCCTCTTCTGTGAACATCTGCGCTGACTCAGTTTCTTCCATAGCAGATTCATAGGTCGCTGTGTCCATACTCTTTGGTATATTGTCGACAACATTCCCTGCGCCGTAGGCCAACACAGCAATCATAACTGTGGCAGCAAGCGCTGTCAGCGGTTTCGAATGTCTTTTAAAATCTTTAAATGATGGCAATGGAATCCGAATAACTTTTCGTTCAAACGAATCATTGTCTTGTTTATTATTATTTGTATCCACATCTAAATTTATGCCATTATCACTTGCCATCTCATCTGCAGTCGATTTCGTTGAAACTTTCACGAGTTTATCATGAAGTTCACTTTCAAAGTCTTCTGGTAAATCCATAACTGGCATATCTGACATGATTTCATTCATTAGTTTTAAATCTTCATAAAGTGCTTTACATGTATCACAGGATTGAATGTGTTCTTCCAGTGCTTTTACTTCACTTTCAGGCAAGTCTTTATCCAGATACATTGATATTTTATTTTCCATCTCTTTATTGTTACAAGTCATATGTCTTCCCTCCTTTCTTTTAGGAAGTTACGACGTTTCATACGCCGCTTGCTCTCTGAGCTTATCTTTCAAAATTTCTCTAAGTATTCGTCTGCCTCTATTAATCCGTGATCTCACCGTTCCTATCGGTATATCTTCAATCTCTGATATTTCATCATAACTCATGCCTTGAATTTCTCTTAAAACCACAACGGATTTGTAATTGTCCGGCAAGTCTTCAAGGGCTGATTCAATGGTTATTCGAACCTGTTCTTGTTCATATTTTGCAACTGGGTCATTGGTGTTATCTTCAATTTCAAGTTGAACATCACCGTCTTCAGTTTCAAAACCCTTGTCTATGGAAATAACACCAGGTTTTCTTTTTCTAAGCAAATCTTTGCATGTATTCATAACTATGCGATATAACCACGTGCTAAATGTTGAATCTTCTTTAAAGGATTTTAAATTCTTAAAAACCTTTATCAGAGCTTCTTGAGCTGCATCTTTCGCATCTTCTTCACTGCCCATCATTCTATAAGCAATGTTGTATGCATAGGACTGATGTGTCCTAATGAGTTCTTCGAAGCTTCCAACATCTCCCGATTTTGCACGCTTGACTAGAAGTCTTTCGTGTTCGCTCACAATGCCGACCTCCTTTCTTTTGTTTTGTCGTTATACTCTTATGACGTAAGCGAGATAAAAAAAGTTCCCGCTTCTCATAAATTTTTTTATTTTTTTTAAACCTGAGCGACTAGCAAAATATCATTCAAGAACCCTCGCCATACCATATATATTTAAGAATCAAAAATTATATACATGGTATGGCGAGGATATGATCTGTATTTTTCAAGCGCCTGAAGCCTATTACAATATATACCTATCGCAGCAAGCTCTATACAAAAGTATCTGCATTTGTGACTTTTGGCATAGTAAAAGCACTGTAAACCAGTGCTTTCTTTACATTAATCTCTTATAAAAAACCATCCATGTAGGATGTCATAATGCTTATGGCTGTTGATTTAAAATCCACATCAAACCCTGAAAGTTTCATTTCACTAATGCCTTCTTTTATAGCCCTCGGACTGCCCGATAAATTCATAGCTCCAACAATAATTGCGTTTTGAGCCAAAAAGAACTCCATAACTTTCTCTGGTGTCATGAATGGCACCAAACTTGAAATTTGCTGACCAATTTTTTCTCCATTTTCATACATTCTTACCTTGTCTTTCATAGCCACAGTATAGTCTATGTTCTTTTCAAGTATTGTGTTTTTAATAGCATTCAAACGTGTGTATATTGAGTCCTCGTCTAAATATGGGTTAATTTCTTTCACAACAAATGATTTAAAGTCTTCCTTAGACATTGTTTCATACTCAAGCAGTAAGATCTGCATTTTTTTAAAACGTTTGTTATACTCTCTGAAAAGCATTTCCATGAAAATTGATTCTTTTGATGTGTAATAATTAAAAAGTGTGCCTTTTGAAACGCCAGCTGTTTGAGCAATATCCACCATCTTAATGTCTTCAAATCTCGATGTTTTATACAGTTGTTCCGCTGCATCCAGTATCTGCATTGCTCTTTTAGCCTTTGCACTATCCGTCATAGCGCGTTTCATAATACCACCTCAACATATCTCATCCAGTTACCAATATTCATACAATCAAACACATCGTACAAGCTCACACAAGCCCTCTAGAGCTTGATTTAAACACAATATATTTAAATAAATCAAATCTGTCAAATCTTAAGAAACTTTTTCATTTAGGGCTCATTTAATTTTGTTTTCTATGTGTAGCAGACTAAATCAATTCATATTAAAAACTGGCAAAACAGTTCACCTGCCTTGCCAGTTTATTGAGTCAAGATTATTCCATTTCTTTTAGTACTTCAATGAGGGCGCTTGACGCGGCTTCTTCATCATCACCACTTACTTGTAAAAGTATTTCTGTGCCCTTGCCAGCACCCATGCTTAAAAGCCCCATAATAGACTTTGCATTGTATTTTTCGCCATCTTTTACTATAAAGACATCTGAGCTATAACCTGTGGCTTCCTTAACAAAGATACTCGCTGGACGGGCATGAAAACCCGTTTCATTCAATAGTGTAAATTTTGTCTCAATCATCTTAACCTCACTTTATAATCATTCGTTTCTTGTACCAATCCCCATTGCTTTTTTAAGTCAAAAGAGACCACCGTAACTATTTATACTGCATCAGAAAAGCTTCCATCTTCTTTTCAATTTCTTCCACATCATTCATATTTAGAACGTCATTTGCTAGGACTTTGCAATCTTTTGCCGAAAGGCTTCTAATAAGCCTTCTAGAGGGTAAAATAGATGAAGGGGCCATGCTGAATTCTTTCAGTCCCATTCCTAAAAGTATAGGGATCATGTACTTGTCTCCTGCTGCTTCTCCACACATGCCCACCCATTTGCCTTCTTTTTCGGCTGCATCAATAACCATTTTGATCAGGCCAAGTACAGCTGGATTTCTATGATTATAGAGCTTTCCAAGTTTGGCATTCATCCGGTCAGCCGCCAGTGTATACTGGGTTAAATCATTGGTTCCAATACTAAAGAAGTCAACCTCCTTGGCAAACTTATGAGCCAGAACTGCAACTGACGGAATTTCTACCATAATCCCCAATTCGATTTCTGGATCAAACCGAATGCCATCGCTTAACAGTTTTGCTTTTTCACTTTCAACCAGTGCTTTTGCTCGTCTAAACTCATTCATTGTTGCAACCATTGGTAGCATTATTTTTACTTGTCCATGGGCGCTGGCACGTAAAATGCTTCTTATTTGTGGCCTAAATAATTCTTCATCATCAAGACAAATACGAAGGGCCCTGTATCCTAAGAAGGGGTTCATTTCTTCGTCAATGTTCAAATAAGGAATTTGCTTATCTCCACCAGCATCTAAAGTTCTCACTATGAGGGGTCTGCCTTTCAGTTTTTCAACGGCCGTCTTGTAGGCCAAATACTGTTCATCCTCAGAAGGTGGCTGATCACGGTCCATAAAAAGGAACTCGCTTCTGAATAGACCCACACCTTCCCCATCTGATTCCACCACCAGATCTGCTTCTTCCGGTTTTGCAATATTACATGCCAGTTCCACTTCAAAACCATCTCTTGAACAGCTTTTTAAACCTCGGACTGATTCGTTTAGATTAGCCATTTTCTTTTCTTCTTCAATTTTTTCATTGTATTTTCTTATTATGTCCACCTCGGGATTTATATGAATTTCACCAGTATTGCCATCAAAGGCAAGCTTTATATTTTGACTTTCTATGGCCTCAAGTGACTCCAAAAGACCTCTTGCTCCAACAAGGGCTGGAATTCCCATAGTTCTTGCAATAATGGCTGAATGAGATGTTTTATTTCCCTGTTCTGTAATAAATCCAAGAACAGCCTCCTTGTCTAATTGAGCCGTGTCGGACGGGGTTAGATCCTTGGCAACAATAATAACTGGCTCTGATCCCATATCAGACAAGTCCGTTGCAAGTCCTAAAATGTTTTTTATCAGTCTCCCTGAAACATCTTTTAAGTCAGATGCACGTGCTTTTAAATACTCGTTGTCCATTGCTTCAAAAACTGCAACGAACTCATTGGTCACTTTCTGAACTATATATTCTGAACAAACCTTTTCATTTTCTATGAGTGTTTGAATTTTTCCTATCCATTCAGGATCTTCCATTAATAGAAGGTGGGCATCAAAAACTTGTGCTTCACTTTCTCCTAAGCTTTGACGAGCTTTTTTTTGTATTTTCTTCAGTTGATTTTTAGAATCTTCCACTGCCTGATCTAGTTTTTCTAACGCCTTCTTCGTATCATGGATTGGCTTTTTATCTATGACGGGGTCTTTGTCCTCCCAGATAAAAACTGGACCAATTGCAACACCATCTGAGGCCGGTATTCCCTTCATCCTTGCCCTCCTTTGTTAGGGATAAACAGCAAGGTCGTGGATCTTGCTGTTTATCTAATCACCTATTTTTTCTAAGCCACATCTTAAATGACTTTTGCATTTAGATCTTTTTTCAAAACAGTTAGAAGTCCAGCTGTTACGGCTGTACCAACTGCTATGCTTAAGACATACATCAATAAATTGCTCACTGCATTTGGAATAACAAGTACAAAGACTCCACCGTGTGGCACTGCAAGCCCGCAGTTAAAGAGCATAGATAAGGCTCCTGTCACACCTGAACCGATCATGATTGATGGAATAACACGAGCAGGGTCAGCTGCTGCAAATGGGATAGCCCCTTCTGTTATGAACGAAACGCCCATTGCCCAAGCCGCCTTGCCAGCTTCGACTTCATCATGTGTAAATTTGTTCTTTGCTATAAGTGTTGCTAGGGCCAGGCCAAGTGGGGGAACCATGCCAGCAGCCATAACTGCTGCCATAACGTTTGATGTCTGGCCTGCGACTAAGGTGCCTACGCCAAATGCATAGGCGGCCTTGTTGACAGGCCCCCCATATCAAAGGCCATCATTAAACCAATGATTAGACCTAGTACAACAGAGTTTGTCCCGCTCATTGAAGACAACCAATTATTTAGGGCTGTGTTTATTGCTGCAACTGGTGTCCCTATAACATAAATCATTGCTAGACCTGTAATAAGTGTCGAAAACACTGGGAGTACAAGAACAGGCATTAGACCCGACATGGACTTTGGCAGTTTAATAGCTTTTTTCAAAAATTCAACAGTATATCCAGCTAGAAAACCTGCAATAAGGCCACCTAAAAAACCGGATCCAATAGAGCCTGCCAGCATACCACCAACCATGCCTGGTACAAGACCAGGTCTGTCTGCAATTGAAAATGCAATATATCCCGACAGGATCGGAACCATAAGGGCAAATGCTGAACCGCCTCCAATTTGCATGAGGGCTGCAGCCAATGTGCCTTCTTCTTTAAAGGCTTCAATGCCAAAAATAAATGATAGGGCTATTAGAATACCACCTGCAACAACGAAAGGTATCATGAATGATACGCCTGTCATAAGGTGCTTGTAAGCGCCTTTTCGTTCAGAACTTCTTGATGCCTTAATATCATTAATGCTGTCTGCTATGTTCATTTTTAAAGTGGGTGCTGTCTTTGCTTTTTCAATAAGCTGTTTCGCATTTTTTATAGCTTCTGCAACGGGCACTTCAATGACCTTTTTGCCTTCAAATCGATCTTTTGAAACATTGGTGTCCGCCGCAATAATCACTGCATCTGCAGCTTTAATGTCCTCTGCACTAAGTTCATTTTCAGCGCCAACCGATCCCCTCGTTTCCACTTTAATTGTCACATCCATTTCAGATGCGGCAATTTGTAAAGCTTCGGCCGCCATGTAAGTATGTGCAATACCAGTTGGGCACGCTGTAACCGCAACAAATTTCATTTCATTTCCCCCTTTGGAGTTATAAGTCCTTATATACTGAGCGACTTGCAAAATATCCCCTTGGACCTGCAAGCATATAAAACTAAGATATAATTTTTAATACTTCATCATATGATTTCGCCGCCATCAGCTGGTCTCTAACATCTTTATGCATAAGCTTTCTAGATATTAGCCCAAGAATTTTCAAGTGGTCTTCATTTGCGGACTCAGGCACAGCAACCATAAATATTAAGTGTGCTGGCTCTCCATCCATGCTGTCAAAATCAACACCGGCCTCGCTGCGCGCAAAAACAAGTGCAGGTTCTTTGACCCCGGTGCTCTTTCCATGAGGTATGGCAATGCCCATACCAATACCCGTTGAGTATTCCTCTTCACGGTCTAAAACAGCTTGCAGATAGGCCGATTTATTGAGAAGCTTACCCTGTTTATCAAGCTGATCAACCATTTCCTCAATAGCTTTATTTTTCTTGTTTGCTTTAAGGGAACCTATCATCAGGTCTTCTGTGAATAGTGTCTTTAACATATTTGCCTCCTTAGGTATTCATGTAACAGCCGCTGATAGCCACCGTTTCTTTTTTATTGAATATTCCGTTAATTGTTCGTGTGGTTGTTTTATTGGTATGACTAATACAACCACGCCTCATTTATAGGGGCTTAACAATAACTTTATTCTTTAAATCTTCTATTTTATGTGAGCCCATGACAATAGGACCATCCGTTGCAATTCTCTCAGCAGCGCAAGCTGTTGCCAGCTTTAACATGCTTGCCATCGTCATTTTCTCCTCAATACCAATAGCAAGAGCTGCAACCATGGCGTCCCCTGCTCCGACTGTGGATTTGACATCCGCTTTTAAGGGGTCTGCTTTTAAAATTTCCTTTGTACCAACCCATAGGGCTCCCTTGTCTCCCATTGAAACCAGTATGCCCCTTTTTACCTTGTTTTCACTTAAAAGCCTCTTTGCCACTTCCACCACTTGAGTTTCTGTCAGATCGGACTGTCCTTCAAGGGCCAACAACTCATGGATGTTGGGTTTAATAACATCGGGTCCCGCCTTTAGGGCTTCTTCAAGCTGGTCGCCGTCTGCATCTAAGATTACATAGGCCGCTTTAGCGGATGCCAGTTCTATAAGTTTTCTGTAAAGATTCTTTGTGAGTCCAGGTAAGATACTACCACTTAGAACAAGGGTGTCTCCTTCTTGAATCAATGCATCCAGCTTCTTTAGTATTTCATTCTCAAAATCAGAACTGACAACTGGTCCTTTCTCATTAATATCTGTATGGCTATGATTAACGGGATCAACTATTTTTAGGTTTGTTCTCGTTTCTCCTGCAACCTTGATAATCTCAAGGTCTATGCCTTGATCTTTCAATACGGATTCAATATATGTTCCTGCCCTGCCACCGAGAACGGCTAAGGCTCGACTCTTTCTTCCAAGCGCCTTGATTGTGCTTGATACATTTATTCCTTTTCCACCTGCATCCATTCGCATTGTATCCACACGGTTCACTTGGTTGACAGTAAAATCATCGATCTGTATGGTTTTATCAACTGCGGGATTCAGGGTGATTGTCATAATCAACAAAATCACCTTCCTCTATAATCACTTCTAGGTCTTCTTTTTCGTATTGAGAAATCACAGCGTCATCAATTTGCGGATCGGTTATCACTCCTGCAATATCTTCAAGATTAGCCACCTGACAAAATTCAGAGTGACCAAATTTAGTATGATCTGCAACGACAAATGCGCGTTTGGCTATCTTGATCATGGCCTTTTTTGCGCTGGCCTCAACGAGGTTCGGGGTTGTTATACCATCTTCCACACTTATGGCATTTGTCCCGATGAATGCCATATCCACTCGAAAACGGCTAAGGGTTGCCTCTGTAATTGGTCCAACAAGCGCCCTTGTTTTCCAACGTATATTGCCACCTGTTAAAATAACCTCTATACCTTCTTTGTTTTCAAGTTCTTCTGCAATGTCAAGGGCATTGGTGACAACTGTGACGCTTTTCCCTATTAGGTATTTGGCTATTTGAAGGGTGGTTGTACCACCATCCAAGACTATGGTGCTACCTTCTTTTATAAGGGCTGCTGCCGTTTTTCCAATGTGAATTTTTTCTTTTGAGAACTTATCCACCTTTTCTGAAAAAGTCGGTTCAATACTCTGTTCTTCGACTGGAAGTGCGCCGCCATGTGTTCTTATGAGAGCACCTTGCTTGTCAAGATCTGCAATATCACGTCTTATTGTTGGTTCGGACACATCTAACATTTCAGCCAGTTCCAGTGTCTTCACTTTTCCCTTTTCACTGAGTATTCTTAGTATTTCCCTTTTACGCTCTTTAGCAAACATTTACATCCTCCATTAAACAATTAGTACATTTATTTTATCACAGAGCACTTTCATTTGCGAGCGACATTGATTGTTTGTTTTCGTTTGATCACATTGTATTTCGTTTTTGATCATTCGTCAAACGTTTTCTTCTGTTTGCATTTTCGTTTTTTAATGATTTTTAATTTTTCGATCAAATATAATCACAAATGATCACTTTTTTAAATTTCGACTTGCATAAAAAAAGCCCATGAAATCATTTGTTAGATGGTTTCATGGGCTTAACTTATAATTTTTATCATTCATCTTTAAGCAGATTCCATCACTGGGATTCTCTTGCTTAAATTATATGGCTGAAAATACGATTCTATAACATTCATGCTCTCATCCAGTCGGACTTCAGCATGATGCATAAAGTCTCCTTTAAAGTGGTAACGAAGGTCAATGACCTTAAGAACTGTTTGTCCCATCTCTTGAAATGGTGCAACATGGAAGTTTGGTGTGAAATCACTAAAATATTGACCAACATTTGTATTCATAAATATTTCTTTCAAATGCTGTTCTCGTTTTGCTAGCTTTTTAATGACTGTGAATCTATCTGAAAACTGATTATAGTTTCCAACAATGTCATGAGAACTTGTGTGTACAATAAAATCCCATTTATAAAAAACTTTTAAAGAGGGAAGTATTTCTATGTCTTCAATAACATATCCATGACCAAAGTGCTCTCTGATTTTTTTTCGAGCATGACGCTTCATCCAAATTCTTGCACCCAAATAGCCTAGAAAAACACCGGCTGATGTGGATAGACTAATAATATTATGGTATCTGAAAAAAATTAAAAACAAGGCGATCACTGAAAGAACTGGATCATATAAGGATAAGAGACTGGCTTTCCATTTCTTGTGAATCAACATTGCCCCATATGAATTAAGGATGTCAAAAACAGTATGGGATATTGCACCAATAAAAGTCCACAAAAATACTTGCCATATCATCATACCTGGAAACAACTGTGCAAGACCAAATGTGATTGCACCTGATAAAGCCACCAGTGACGGCAAGGAATGTGAAAATCCTCTATGGTGTTTACAATAAACCATGTCATCAAAAAATAACCTTGATATAACATCAATATCTGGAGACATCGCTCCAAGTGCTGCGCCTATTGAGACTGGATTGTCTAAACTGACGGCTTGCCCTGAAAATGACGAGATCGCAAGACCGATAACGCCATGTGTTAATGGATCCACTCATTCACCACCCTAACAGTATATAAGCTCGTTCCCCACGAGCATACTCCCAAAATCAACTCAGTTATGTAAACCATTATAGCACCAAAGTCCTATGATCGCAATGGTATTAACTGAGATTTAACAATTCCGAGTAAAATACTACGAATTGAATGAGACTTAAAGCTTTTTAAACACTGTGATTCTTTTTTGGTCATGATAAAGCACTTGTAAGTTGTGCTTTTGCGCCAATATGTTTAAGGCTTTTTCAGTGTAAAATGAAATATGGGTTTGTTCCCGCCTATAAGACCATTTTAAAAAGTCTTCGTCAGAAGGCGGAACACTTGTCATAATGGACAAAATGCCACCAGGCACAAGACAAGATGTGATATGAGTCATTTCTTTTAGGGGGTCATGAAAATGTTCAAACACTTCAGTCGAAGTGATTAGGTCATACTTCATATTCAGGGCATTTTTATCATGACTGTAATGCCTGTCAAAAGTTTTTGTTGAAAAACCCCTCTTTTTTAAGAGTTCAGCTAAGACTGGTTCTGGACCACAGCCAAAATCCAGCGCTTGACCCTCATTTATATATGGATCAACCGCCTTTATAAGAAAATTGTCTAAGTAGTTTACATAGCCCATATCTTCGATGGAATTCTCATGTAGGTCATATTCTGCCCTTTCTTCATCAAAGGTCACATGAAAATCGTCACTTAAATGAATAAAGCCACAGCTTTTGCATCTCAAATAGACGATACCAAACTTTACATCATGTAATTTATAGGTGTTTTTTGAGCATATTTTACAGATCGGTTTCAATTTATCCAAAACAGGTGTTTCCTTTCTCGTATTGTGCTAAATTATCTTTAACAAATATATCTAATGAAAGGCATATTCACAACACATTTTTCTAAATTGGCGGTCACACCACGCCAGTACATATCCTATACACTTGCATAATTACATACTAATGATCGCTAGAAAACAATATTAAGCACTTAAACCACATAGGCGTCATAACGTTTTACAGCGGGAATCATCAACATTTTGCAAGCCACACATTTTATACCTTGGGAGAACAACCATGATAAAGTCAAAATTTAAAAATGTATCAAGGAAAATCATTGCCCTATCACTATCTGCAATGCTGCTCACTGCTTCATTGCCTGCATCTTCGTTTGCAGATGTTATTGATGGTGAGATACCAGTTAAATCTGTCATAACACTAGGAAGGGTATTTTCTAATTATAGTACCGGCGATGAGCTGTCTTCAGATGAATACAGAAGCTTTTTTGGGGATTTAGTTGACACAAGTGAAGTGCTCAGGGCTGAATTTGAAATGAATAAGAGACAACTCGATATGGTTCAAAAGAAACTGGATGAATTTGAAGAAGAAACCCTTGCTTCATTAACAAACTATAAGGATCTATTCTTGAAATTCAACGAAAGGATTTCTTTTTATAGAATGGTCAAAGACAACTTTGTGAAGTCAGCTGACATGAGTTTGCTGGAAAATGGTTCCACTCAGTATATACATACTAGGGGAGATTCCGGTGATTTTACGAAGCTCTTGGTGTTCCCTGATGGTTCATGGGAACTCATAGATTGTATAGAGAACACAGAATACTTATTGGCCCATATAGCGAGCGATGGGTATGCCAGCGTGAAAATGCAAGATGATTTAAGTGATCCAAATATGATCTCTGGTAAAATTAAGTCTCTCTATCTAGGCGAGATGTCAGACTTCTATACCAAGAACGGTTACGGAACCATATATGATGAAAGCGGTTATATTGATTCTGGTAAATGGGAAGAAAACAATGAAATGTCTATGCATTATATATACAATCCCGACGAGGCGTATAAGGCCATTACACAGTTTCAAAATGGAATAAGAAATGGCATTAGTTCATACCAGGCGTTTGACTCAGAAGATGTCTACACTCGAATTTATGACAAGGACGCTCTTCATGGCTTGGCGCTTACCCATTATAAAATTGATGGCATCGAGGCTGAAGTTATGTTTTATTACGACCAGGATGAAAAGCTTCCACTCGTGTACATCAATTATCCAAACAACGACTTAAAGCGGATGATTATTGGTGAAGAAAATCCTGTGGAGATATACGACTCTTCTAAATATGATCGCCTTATTGTTTCTCATTTTGAAGACGGTCGCCCAACAGGCTTTGGCTATACTCGTTATGGCCAAGTCGAATATATTGGGTTTTTCGATGGGTTTGATATTTTAGGGGACGGTTTTTACTATCACATTGATGATGAAGAGAACGTATTTGATGCCAAAGTCGATGCCGTTATCGATGAAATCATTGAAAAAGATATGACTGATCGACAAAAACTTTTAGCCATTCATGATTACATTGTAAATAACGTCAACTACCATAAGCCCCACCTTGATGTTGTTGATCAACCTGGTTTCACGCATACGGCTTATGGTGCACTTATGAAAGGAAAGGCTGTTTGTGATGGCTATGCTCAAGCCTTTAAAGTTCTAACAGATAGGGTTGGAATAGATAACAGACTTATATTTGGGATCACCGTGGATGGAAAAGGCGTTTTCCAAGATTACAATCGACACGCCTGGAACATTGTAAAATATAATGGTGAGTACACACATTTTGACACCACTTGGGATGACCCAACCTACTCAGATAGAATTCGTCACAAATACTACTTTATAGATTCTGAAGAAATAAGCAAAGACCACAAGTGGGACACAGAAAAATATGAAATATATTTTGCCCCAGCTCATTCAAATGACTAATGATTTAAGCTTGTGAGCAAAAATTAAAACATCTAGACTGCCAGTGTAATGACAAAAGCAGACTAGATGTTTTTTTAATAGGTCAGAAGACTATATGGGACACCTTACCAATAGCACTTAAAGCACTATAGAAAACGACTTTGAGTCTGCTAAAAACATATAGGAACTCTAGCATTATATAGGAAGTCTAGCATTAAGAATTTTTATAAAACGATTGTTCATAAGAGGCTCTCTGTAGGCATTCTCACACATAAATTTTAAACCGCTTTGATAACATTTCTAGGTCTTGTTCTATAACTTCTTTGAATACGTCATCTATGTTACTACGTCATCTATACAACCAAGTAGAACGTTATAAATTTCTAAAGTGTCGTTGAAAACCCTTACAAATAGTTTGCTATGAGACTTTTGGTCCCAAGTGCTTGAAAAGAGATCACAAAAGTCTCTTAACTAATCCAATGTATTGTTTACCATCTCATTATTGAGACCAGCGATTGATTCATAATGTTCCCCCATCATTCAGGCATCGTGAAGTCTTTTGATAATCATTATCATTAAAATCGTTAAAGTTTGATCAAATTATTATTGTTTTATTCATATATACACAATAAGTACATAGGTTGTAAAAAACCAATCCTTTCTCATAAAACTAGAGAAACCCCTGCAGTAAGCGAAGCTGCAGGGGTTTCTGAGGAATCCATGTACTAGGTATCTTTATGTACAAACCTATTATAGCTTCATGATGTGTACGTTCTGTGAAATTTCGTCAAGAATATTATAGAAAGTTCAATTTTCATGATAATTCTTTGTCAAATAAACGGATATACGGCCAAACACGGTCTGAATTTTCTGCGAATACCCATTTCTTAACTTTTTTGTCTCTCCCTATTGCAAAATCAGCCTATTCGTGGTAATATTTATCTTGTCGTTAAGACAAATACCACACGCCGAAGTGGTGGAACTGGCAGACGCGTCGGACTCAAAATCCGAAGCTCTTCGGGGCGTGCGGGTTCGAGTCCCGCCTTCGGCACCAGCAAACCCTCACGAGAAATCGTGAGGGTTTTTATTTTTTTGAGTTTATTAAACTTACTAGATGCTCATAACAGTGTCATATATTGTATTAACGATGTCTACAGACCACTCGCCTGCCTTAGCCTGTCTCGCGTCAAATGGAGAAGTTCTAAGAGTTTTACTGGTATCTGGACAAATGAAAAGACCGTATTGAACTCAATGTCAACACGGTCTTTATATACTGTTATTTTGGTTACAAATCTCTTTATGATTTCCTTGATATTCTGACGATCTGCGCTTGCTAGAGTGTGTCTGTATACTGCAAACGCCTTCTTCACATCTTCATCATTTACCCTCTGATGCGTCTTCTGAGCCTGATGCTTGCTCAGTTCTACACTTATTCTGTCCTCTTCGCTTTGAAGCTCACTAAGTCTGTCAAACAGCACCTAATGCGCACTCCCCCGCTCGATTTCACCAAGAATATTTGCGAGCTTTGACTCAACAATTTCAAGCTTTTTCAACAGATCATCCTTTATGTGCTCTTTACTGTTTTCAATTGAATCAATCGTTTAATTAACCTTTTTAACCAGTCTCTTAACATTAAGCTGACTAAATAGATTTTCTTGAAGTACAACAAGAATATAGTCTTCAATATGATCCCTTCTAATTGTGTTTGTCAACGAAAAAGTGAGCCACTCGCTCATGTGAAGTGCCCCCTGTTTAGTAGACATCTATAATGAGCCATTTATAATATTACTAAAAGCAAAGGAGTTTTATAATGGCAAGGAGATTTACTATTATACAACGTAACGAAATTTTAGATTTACATTTAAACCAGGGGTATTCAACGAGAGTTCTTGCAAAAGAATTTGGAATCGGCAGAACAACCATACAGAGTTGGCTACGTTCATATCGTAAAGAAACTGGCGCAGATCCAATGCCTAATAATATTAATGGAAAACCAGAGACTAAAGTGCAGCCCGCAAAACAGATGATGCTCAATGAAATAAAGATGCAAATGGAAGTACTTGAGGTTTTTCAAAAAGAATTAGAAAGGTGGGATCCGCAAGATTAAAATATAAGGTAATTCAGCAACTACGTCATAAGTACACGGTAAGCAACTTGTGTAGGATTCTTGGTGTTTCATCAAGTGGATACTATAAATGGCTTAAGCATCCAGAAAGCAAGCGTACAAAACGGGATAAGTATATTGCGAAACTAATCAAGGAATATCAAGAGAAAATAAAGTTTTCATATGGTTATCGTCGAATAACAATTTGGCTGAACAAAGTCATGAGGATTAAAATAAACCATAAGTCTGTCTTAAGGATTATGAACAAATTTTCACTTTGCTCAATTATACGAAGAAGTAGAAATATAACTCACTCTAAAGACTGTATTCATAAATATGAAAATAAACTGAAAAGACAATTTAACAGTACACGTAAAAATGAGAAATGGTCAACCGATATAACGCAATTTAAATGCAAAGATGGTATCCTATACTTATCCGCATTGAAAGATTTATATGATGGTAGCATTCTTGGTTACTCCTATGCAAAAAACTCAAAGACACCCATAGTGATTTCAACAGTCTCTCAAGCCTTAAAGCACAAAAGGCAGGATAATGTAACTATCTTGCACAGTGACATGGGTTCGCAATACACCTCTCATGAGTATCATGTATTTCTTAATGATAATAGAATTGAACCTTCGATGTCTCGGCCGGGAACACCTATTGATAATTCACCAATAGAAAGCTTCTTTTCAACACTAAAGATTGAGTGGTTATCAGATACCAGCAATATGATGACTAACTCAGTGGCCATTGAGATTGATGAATATATCAATTTTTATAACAATGAACGAATACAGCTGAAGAGCACTACTGCTCCAGTTGTTGTTAGAAATCGTGCAGCTTAATGAGCCAGTATAGTATCTACTCTAAAGGGTTCAGTCCAGCTCACTTTTATATTAGCGAATACACTTCTAATTTCTTTGTTAGTGCACTGCATCTTATGCTTGTTGCAGCAACATCTATAACTAACATAATACTCACCAGAGCCATTCTTCCTACGGTTCCCATGCATTGACGCTCCACATTCCCCGCAGTAGATTACACCTTGTAATAGATATATTTCTTTAGCTTTAGATGATGCACCATTCTTTTTTCTTGAATCGAGTAGTTCTTGTACTTTATAAAATTTTTCTGTAGAAATGATGGCTGGAATTGGATTCTCAACTCTGATTATCTCGCTATCATCCTTTTGCTTATGTCTGTTTCTGCTGCCATTTCGACGTCGCTTCATAGTCTTATTGTAAACATATGTCCCTTTGTATCGTTCGTTTCTGAGGATTGAGTGAAGGCTGTTCTTACCAAAGGCTTTGTTTCGCTTGGTTTTGTAACCTCTGCGGTTGAACTCTTTAAGTATTTCACCATAGGTCATCCCCTCAAGCACCATTTCAAATGTTTTCTTCACAACAATTGCTTCAGCTTCATTAACGATGTAGTTTTTGTCCTTATCAATGTCATAACCAAGAGGCGGAGTGCCTCCATTAAACTTGGTGTTTAAGGCATTTTGCTTTAGAACTTCTGTTACTTCTCTTCCAAGATTAGCAGAATAGAACTCAGCAAGACCATCATAAATTGATTCAAGCAGAATATCTTCAACTTCTCCAGTTAGTTTTCAGACACACTGCATAGCTTAATGCCTTCTGCTTCAAGTATCGATCTGTATTTAGCCATGTTATCTCTATTTCTTGAAAAACGATCTAACTTATGAACTACAAAGAATTTTGCTCCATTTTCAATGGCATATGCAATCGCCCTTTGAAATCCTAGGCGTTTGTCAGTCTTTCCAGATATTCCAATGCCTTTGAAATGTATTACTTTAGTAGCTCCTAAAGTTTTTGCATTGCGTTCCGTTTCAGATTCCTGTGCTTCAATTGATTTTGCATTTTGCTCATCAGTTGAAATTCTTGAATAACAAATTGCCAGTATTTCCGGTTTTATACCATTTTTTATTAGCCTAATAGTTATTCCTCCTTTCTAGAAGCAATCAACTTTCCCAGGTGTCTTGAAACATCGTCTAAAAACTTTTCATCAAACTTGATTGATTCGATTTGCTCACAACGAGTGCCTTCATTATTTTTTAGTGATTCCCTTGAAAGTGTCATCTCTTACCTCCTAAATCTAATAATATTTCATTGATTATACGTTCATTGCGTATTTCTAAACCTAGTTAGAATCCTAACTGCGCAGCTCCTATCAGAATCTTTAACGGCTCAACATTGTACTTATAATACAATTCTTCAATGTAGAAATACTGCCATTTTCTTGATTGTACTTATATATTTACTACTTCTCTTCTCACCCATGAGTCTATTCATAACCACCTTATCTAACCAGTTTTCATCTCTATTTATTTCAGATAAGTAAGCTCTAACGAATGGTATAAACTTAGGTGATGATTCAACGACAGCTTGTAATTCTTTCGGTACATATCTAGTATGCAATCGTAGTCAATCTGAGTACCATTATCATTTATTGTGATTAATGACATCTGATTCAAATAATTAAGTTGAACATATTTGAGAGCCTCCAGCTGAAAAATATCTTTTACACTAGACACTTCAGCTTCAAGTATTGTTAGTTTTTCCAGTTTAGGAAGCAACTTTAGTCCAGAGACATCCAGAAGTCCAACACCGGATACTATAACATCCTTTGCCGATTCAAAGATTTCAATACCTTCAAGATCAACTACGTCAGAAATCATACCCATACAAAGTATGATACTCCATTGCTTTTCTTCTCATCATAAGCAATATTTTCAGTAATCAGAATTGATTTGAACTATCTTGTAAATTTAGGTTGTCCAGTGTTCATCTGACTTTTGTAATTATTTTCTTCACACCAGCTTATATACGCACTGTAGAGATCCTTTTTATTTATTCTTGAAGAGTTTGCCGTCTTGATTCTTTCATAGTAGAAGTCAAGAATCGGGTTTATTTCAATCTTGTAGTCCCTAAGAACTTCATTTGACGCCTTAGACTTGGTAAACTGAAAATTGTTTTGCACAAGTCTTTGAAATCCTGTTATTGCAAAGTTTAGGATGCCAGGTAATTTTTCAAGCAGATTGTCAAACAAGTTCCGATCAGACTTTTCCTGATTTAGACCTTTAGGATCATCCACAAACTGCTTCATAATTGGTACAATAACAAGTCTTCTAGCAAGACCAAACGATTTGTCTTTGCTGTATGGCAGTCTATTAGTTGCAAAGAGTAGCTTTACATACGGTTCATACGGAAAGCTCATTTTGAACTTCTCCTCAACTGTAATATGTTCGCCTGAAGATATAATCTTGAGAAAGACTGAACACTTACAAGATATCAATATCAAGTCCAAGTAACGCTAAGTCTGTTTTCGCTTTCTCAATGATTTCAAAAATTAAAAACTGTACCCTTGCAGGTACAGTACTCAAAAATCCTATGGTCATGAATTTCTCACCTTCAAACCTATTTGTCATCTGTATTCTCCTTGGCTTCATATGGTACTAAATTGAATCCCTTCTTGACCTCGTGACAGAGCGGATGGAAACCTCGCCTTTTGCTTTTTAGGGACTCGATTTCAAGTAGTCTTGCTTTCGTCCCTTCAATGATTTCTGTGAAGATTTTTAGTCTTTCTGTAGCATCCTTGTTAGTTTCTATCCTTTTTCCAGCTGCAATGATTACATCGTCTGAGTTCTTAGCTGCTTCTTCAATGAACTTCAAGTTCTGCTCTCTAACAGCTCTTGTTTCCTTTCCTTAGATATTGGGATGTATTTGGCAATAGTTTTTTGACGAAAATGGCAAAACTTTTTAAACAGTACAATCCGATGTTATTGTTATCTTAAAAGAGCTTCTTCCTTGCGTCTGCTTGGGCCATCAAAGAACAGTAGGTGTGAATGGTGAATCACTCGATCAATGATGGCGGCCGTGAGTTTCTCGTCAAAGAGAAAGTTTTTCCAATGACTGAACTCTATGTTAGTGGTGATAATGATGCTTCTTTGTTCATAGCACATGCTGATGACTTCGAACAGCAACCGTGCGCCTTCTTGATGTAACGGAAGGTAGCCCCACTCATCAAGCACAAGCAGATGTGCCTTTTGGAGCTTTTTCATAAATCGTTCGTGGGTTCCTTTTTCACGAGCGTCAATCAACTTGTTGACCAGCTCGTGGACGGTATAAAAGTAAACCACTTTATGACGATTAATCGCCTTGATGCCAAGGGCAATACCCAAATGAGTTTTGCCAGCGCCAATATTTCCATAGAGAACAAGGTTTTCCTGATGCTCGAGAAATTCAAGTTCTTTTAAGGCTTCCAGTGTTAGTTTCTCCGGAAAGATGACTCTGGAAAAATCGTAGGTTTCAAGCGTTTTTTTACCAGGGAAGCCCGCCAGTTTCATGTTCCGCTGCATAATATTGAGTTGCCTTTCTTCGAAAAGCTTTTGAAGCAAGGCATAGACAAACTGGTCTTTAGAGTCATAGTCAATGGACTCATATATGGGAATAATGTTGCTGCTTAGCTTCATGCGCTGTTGCAGTCGTGTAATGGCTTCTTTCATGACAGCGCACCACCTAACAGCGTATCGTAGTCATCAAGCTGTAAATCATAATCAGGCAGTACTGGCAGTGTGTCGCTTGTCCCTTGCAGGTAAATGGCCTGATCTTCGTTCATCCTGTGATAAGTCGTCCATAGCGCATCCGATGAATATACGTGTTGTTTCATGTTTTCTTCAACTATTTTTGCAGCAAAGTCAAAATCGCTTTCGAGCAGACAAAATTTGAGAAAAGATAAAGCGTCACGTAAATCATTTTTATCAAGGGCTGAAGTGTAGCGCTGCCATACATCCGGAAGCAGCGTGTAAAACCCTGTGTATTTAAGAGCTTTTGGACGTTTCGCCACCAGAGTGATGAAGTCAACCCAGTGGGTGAATTTCGTTCCTTTCTCAAAGGAGCGTTTATGCTTTGTGAGTTCACGATAGTCTAAGTCGCAGATGATGAGTTCATTGGCATAATATTTGACTGTAACCTTTTCACCGACTTTACTCGGTGATACGGAATACTCGTTACCATCTACTTTTATATGCCCGTTTTTATAAACATGATGTTTTGTTTCACGGGCATAATCGTAAGAGGCAGGGTTCACGGTGTGCATCATCTCTTTTTCTTTTAGGAACAGAGACTGAATGGTTTTGGGTTTATGCTTATAATGCTCTCGTTCGTTGTCCTTGTCACAACGTCCCAGCAAACCCTTGTTGAATTCATCGATATCATGTAGTTTGGGCTCCGGTATAAAAAGATTGTTTCTGAAATACCCGACCTTGTTCTCAACAGATCCTTTTTCATTTCCAGAGTTAGGGTTGCAAAAGTTGATCTTAAAGCCATGATGAAGTGCAAACTTTTGAAATCTTGGATTTGCTACGACACTGCCTTTGTCATCCTTTTGCCGCAACGCTGCGGCAGCCATTTGATCAAACCAGATGCGACTTGGTACTTTGCCGATATGTTCAAAGATTTTTTCCAAACTTTCGCAAACCGCTTCCATTGTCTCGCTTCTGGTGATTTGGCAAAAACCTGCGTTACTTGCCGGGAAAGTCATAACAAACTCATGAGCCTTGACGAGTTTGCCATCTTCATAGATGTCAATTTCGCCAAAGTCGAACTGCGCCTCACCGCCCGGATGCTCAAGAACAAGAAAGCATTCTTTATCCGAGTAGAGTTGGCTGCGTTCTTCTGCTACAATTGTTCGCATCGTTCGTTCTCTGATTTGGCAAAGTTCCGGGAATTCCTCAAGGGCACGCTCATAGATCCGCTTGGCTGTATGGCGCTGCTTTTTACGCTTATGCTTGTCATCGAGAAGAATCTGGCGAACAAAAGGTCTGATTAAGTCTGATTTACGTTCTTTCTTGCGGGTGTAAGGTTTATCGTTAAAGTCCTCTAGGTTGATATATTTATTAATAGTGTTGCGTGAGTGTGTTGTACGTTTCTCGATTTCTGATACGGAAAGTCCTTTATCGAAATACATTTCCCGTATATAATTGACTTGAGTAATTGTCAGCACGTCCTTTCACTCCCTTTTAAGTGTGGTTACCTAAAAGGATAATTTGATTGGATTGTACTGGCAATTATTTTTGTCATTTTTTGTTGCCGTTTTGTTCAAATTTATTTTACCAAAGACATATTGGGATCAAGATTAGCAATGGTCACTGTTCCGTAGCCAAGTGAACTTAGATTATTGATGACATACATAGTTGTTTGATCCTGAATGACATCATCCGTAATGCCTGTATTTTTCATGATAATGAGTGCTTTCTTTTGCTTCTTATCCCATTCCTTTTTAACAAGAAAACCTGTTGTTCTTGCCATCATCATAAGTAACTTCTGTAATCATTGTGCTTGTTACTATTTGAGTCATATTTCCTCCTAGATTCCATAAATAAACCCCAACCAATTTTTTAACGGTTAGGGCTTAATCAAGATATTCCAACAAGTTTTGCGGTGCCATTTCTTCTTTCATGAAAACAATTATTCCAAAATCATCACCCAGAAGTATCAACGAATGTATCCAGTTACCTTCTGGTGTTTGGACTTTTTCTGTAAACTCAATAATTTGCGATTCTAAGTCAACATTGTAGTAATTCAAAATGTCATAGTCACTTTCATTCTCAATTATGAGCATAAAGTCACCTTCACTTCTATATGTTTATTCTGTAATCTGCCATTCGTTAATCAGTATTTGTAAGTAATGATTTACAATTGGCTGTACTTCTCTAGGTATAATCTCTTTGTAGTTTTGTTCAGGACTAAATACAATCATAACTTCTCCCTCTTTTTCTCTTCTTTAAAACTGAAATACTTATCATCTGCAATAATAATGTGATCTAGCATTGGTATACCAAGCAATTCCCCCGATGCCTCAAGCCTTTCTGATATTTTTCGGTCTTCATTGCTTGGGCTTACATCACCTGACGGATGATTATGCACTGCAATCAAACTCGATGCCTTACTTAAAATTAATCCTGAAAAAACCTCACGAGGGTGTACTAATGCTGAATTGATTGTACCGATACTTGTAATCTCGATTTGATTGAACTCATTCTTCGTATTTAGAGCAATGATCACAAATTACTCCCTGTCTGCTACACCAATTACATTTTGAGCTAATCTTACTGCATCTTCTGGTTTTGTAATTTTCCTAGGCTCATAGAGAATACTTTTTTTCCCTCACAAGGTTGGTTCTAATAATATTGATTCGTTTCTTTGCCATATGACCTCCCAAAATAAAAATAGCCTTAACAACTTGTGTTAAGGCCTTTCAGTGCAGTAAATATATCTAATTAATAATATCTCTATAAAGATTTTTTCATAACGTTTTCTAGTAGCTTTCCAGTTCTCGCTTGATAGCGTCATTGATGAAATCTGTTGTTGTTCTAAATGCTTTAGCTTCACGAAGTACCTGAATTTCATCGTAGAGATCGTACTCGATGTATGTTGTATGTCTTTTGTACTTCTCATCAAAGGTCTTTTGTTTTTCTCTATTTGGCTTTTGTTTTTCTCTATTTGGCTTTTGCTTTTCTTGGTTCATAGCTTCAATCTGAGATTTTGAGTACTTGAGTCCTTTTCTAATCATTGCTCTACCCCCGTTCTAACCAGGATTTCCTTACATAGTCCTTCAAGTTGCTTTATTGGTTTACTACGCCACGATAAACCTCTAATGGGTATTCCTATGTCATTTGTGCTTGGAAATGCTGTACAGTCAGATATGGTATTAGAAAAGACAACATCTCCCATGACATTTCTTAGATTGAATACTTTTTGCTTACCTAGTTTTCTACGAGAATTTACTCTGTTAACTACAATTCCAAGTATGCTGTAATCTGCATCATTTTCTTTCTTCAAGTCTTCAAGGTCACTGATGAAATTTTCGATATTTGTCATACTGAATGTCTCTGTATCAGAGACTACGATAATGTCCGTAGATGCCACCAACCCCCATTTAGATGCTTCACTTATACTAGGTGGGGGATCTATAAGAATAAAATCAAAACTGTCCAATTCTTGATGTTGTAATTTATTGTATAACACATGTGAATTACCATGGGTAACAAACTCTTTGATATTAGGATGACCTGATACAACAAAGTAATTATCAAAGACTTCATAGGCAGTTTCTTGAATGGTATATTTGCCTCTAAGCACATTTACGATGTTGTAGTCATCTATGATTTCTTCAAATGCAAGCTTCGTTAAATCACATTGATCATCTAGGTCGACGAGCAAAATCTTATAACTCTTCAATGATAATTCAAAGGCGAGGTTAAAAGTCATAGTAGACTTTCCAACCCCGCCTTTACGGTTTGAAATTGATATGATATTTTTCATTTTTTCTCTCCTTTGAACAAATTAGAATGTAACGTCTCTAATACGAAACGAAACGTTTCGTATTAGTAATTTGTTCATTAAGAAAGGAGTAAATTTTACCAATTTCATTTCACCATAGGACTATCAAGTAATACTATGTTTAACATGCACTTTATTCAACTATTCAGTAAAGATAAATTTATCATACCGTTCTGTTAACGATTTTTATCAAATGTTTTGTGTTTTGACATACATTGATATTGCGTTTATTTCACTAAATGCAATGTCTCAATTAAACTAAAATGAACTTATCTTTCTGAAATACTATCGATTCCGAATTATAAAGTTCACCTGGTATCACTTTACGAGCAAAACCATTGACTACTAAGAATGAGTAGAATGAACGCTCACTAGCTTCACTAACTCCTGCTAACTTCATTGCATGAGCAATTATTCCAGAGTAGGTAATTAAGCCAAATTCTGAATCTACGAAAATCCCCTTTTGATATCGTCTATCAGTGACTTCTGGCTGGACAACTCTTAGATTAGGGCTATTCCAAGATATTATCGATTCCAATAAAAACTCATTCCATTCATACCTAATACTCGGTAATAGTTGCCAATCAGAAAAATTGGATATTACCAAATATCCATTGGAAATGTCTTTTCGAATTATTTCTTCAATTTCATTTAGAGTTTCCTCATTGAAGTTGAATTTACTGTGGTGAACGTACTTATCTTTTGAAATCCTAATATAATCGGCTTCAATCTCATAAAACACCATGCTTGATGTTGCTGATGACCACTGAAGCTTTTTGCTCAAGTCATAATATTCAGTATATGATAAATAATCTGGATCATTGAGGAGTTGTATTGCAATATCCTTTGTTGTAAAGCTTCTAAAGTGATTTTTCAGACCTATATGTGGTCTTTTAAAATCATATTCATCTTCAAACAAGTAGGATGCTATATAGAATAAATTCATCGGCTTCTTTATAACATTTCTATCAATAAACTCATTCATTTCCTTCATAGTTATATCATAAAGTAGTGCATCGCTACAGTAACCAGAATTTCGATTTAGTAATCTGTCAATTATGTTCCTTAACAGAATAACTTCAGCTTCACTTGCATTAAGTAAACTACCACAGTAATATGTCTTGTAATCCCACTGGAGTAACTCTGAATCATTACTAATCGCATTTAAGAACATTACATCACTAAATCCGCTAAGCTTATTCTTAAGCTCCTTATGAGTAACTGGGCGATTACATTGAATAATGAACTCTTTTATCCTTTGATTTACACCCTTATCCGAACATGAGCCTCCTCTATTTTTAATTAGATAATCTCTATCAAAGGTGTATTCTTCCAAATAGAACAGTTTTAGTACACCATGCAGAAAATGCTCATTGTTTACATTACTAGTGAAATTAAGGACACCTTCGAACTCAGCAAATAATTGCTTATAATACACTGTGTTTTCCGGAAGTTTATCTATGAAACTTTTGATACGTTCAAGTGTGTCCATATCTATCTGTACTTTTCTAGGTGATATGGCCATCCCTCTATCACTTATAACAAGGTAATCAGATATCCGAGCACTAAGAGCTCGATCACTTACTGGTAGTCCTAAATCACCATACTTATCAAGAACGATTTCTCTTAATTTTTTAAGATCCTTACAATCATTGCTCTTTTTTTGACTTAACTTGATCCCATTTGGAAAACAGTCAAATATAATTTTCTCGCAGAGGTATCCATATGATGTTCTCCCTCTTGTAACAAAATTTTTGTAAACCTTATACTTGTTCTTCCTTAATATATTTTTAATTGCACCAAGACTTAAAAAATCAAACCCATTATCCGCAAGCAATTCTTCCAACTCTTCTTGGTAAACTATTAAATCTGTACCTTCTTCTATAAATTCCTCTAGAATAAGCATAATTTTCTTTTCTGCGTTAATGTGAGTAGCTTTACTTACTAACACATCTGCAAAATCTAAGAACTCAATTTCATCAGAGAACTTGCATGCATGAACCATTATTCTTCCAAAGTCTTCATCCTCAAATACATCAAGTAACTCTTGAACAGTAATGTACCCTTTAGCTTCCAAGCTAGAACCAACTAACTCATGTAGAAAGAACCAAATTTTATTAAAGAACTTAGCTTCCTTCTGTCTGATACGCTCTCTTGTCACGCCTTCATCTTCTGCAATATCTTTTAGGGTGAACCCATGAGCTCGATTTAAGAAAATCTCATACTCAGAACTACCTTTTTCATTTTCAAGTATCTGATTGGTCAGATCAACAAGTGAATACTTCAACAAATCAATTGTCAAATACAACTTCTCTACATTCGGCTTCCTTAAAAGCTCTTTAAGAGTAGATTCACTCATCTCAACAAGATCAGCAATCGACTTGTATCCACTTTGCATTAGTTTATTTATTGTTCTATTGCCAATTCCAAGTATATTTAAAGCCTCTATAGAAAGATTTCTGTTCTGAACATTGACGTTTTCAAACTTTGATTTTGGAGTAGATGATATCTTTAAAACATGATTTTCATCGATTTCATCTTCAATGAACTTTTTGTATTCTGACATTATTTTTGTATACTTACGTTCACCAATACCTCGGAGATTTTGAATAGAACCGAAGTCAAATGACTCCAAATCCCCCATAGTAATAATGCCCTTAGATAAGCAATACTCTACAAAAATATTGAAAGTGTTACCTTTAAAAACTTCAGTTATCGGTATGTCAGTTTTCTCTATTAAACACAATTGGAAGTTATTACCTTCATTTGTTCCAAAGTGTTCACTAGAAGAAATTTCAATGACTGATTCGCTTTCCATTTCAATTTCATTAACTTCACTCGACTCGCAGTTTTCGCCAGAATCTCCTAACAGACTTGATTCCGGTACTTCCATACGCTCTGTATGATTTGAGAATGTATCAATGAATTTTTCATCTGATACATTTTCAACATCAAGATTCAATGTAAGACAGTATGGACAAAACTCAAATTTTGAATGGTCATATTCCTCATTACAATTTTTACAAGTCATCTTTTCCTCTCAAATGAACAATCCTTTTATAAACCTTATCGTATACATCTTCATATGTTAGTGCATCTACAATATAAGTGCCAGCTAGCATATTAAGATATTTGCCTATGTCTCGAACCAACTGACGATCAATTTTGATTCCATCGCTTTCAGCATACATCAGTGCAGAAATGGTTGCTTGAGCTACATGAGCATTATTGAAAACATTTCTTCCGCATATACTTTCAATATAGTCCTGATTTTTACATAAAAATTCTGTTAACTCGAAAGGGTTTTCTCGACCCTCATCATAAGTAACTCTTCCAATCCACCAGAGTCTTGATATTCCATTTCTGAATAGTGATCGCTGCTTTCCATAATTGAATAAGTACCGATTCATCATTTCGTTTACTTCATTTGTCTTCCATCGGTATTCCATATAATCTCTCATTTCGAATAATGTAAACGCTGACCAAATTCTCTCATCAGAAGCTTGAGAATCTGATATCGATTTCAAATGAGTGTATATCCTTTTTATATTCTCAAAATCTGTTAAGTGCTCTTTCCCTTTTGGTTGAGAAGTGTCTAATTGAAAATCATTCACTTCGTACGGCGTGTCTTTCAGAAGATCTTTATCCGAGAACAAAGATTCGACGCATAGACTTCTATCATCAATAATCTTACTGAAAATTTCTTTATGATTGCTTTTGATTGCGTGAAGTCCATCTTCAGTTACAAATCTAATCTTCATAATTGAATCCTCCATTCATCAGATAATCAAATGATTTTCCGATTGGTGTATCTAATAGTTTTTGAGCAACCTCTAAGGATTGAATATTATCCAATCCCTCATAATCAAACTGTATACCCATTTTATTGCATGTTTTCCTTAGTCCTCTATACCATCGTCTGTTTTCATATTCATAAAGCTGACTCCTTGAAGCTTTAAGCTCATTAAAAACTTGCATCAATGCTGGAATTATAATCATAGAGTGCATAACTGGTTGAATATCCATGAAACTTTTCATGTTATTGTAAAATCCATAAGTCCTATTTGGTAAAAGGATAGTAATTTTTTCACCAAGCGTATTTACTTTGATATCTGTAATCATTTCGTCTAAATTAGGAGCTATACTAAATATGGATGATGTATTTATTAAGTCATCTTTAACCTTGTTTATCCGCAGCTCAAATTCATTTCCAACTGCAAGTATACACCCTTTTTCAATATCAAACTTAAACCCTTTGTAATCACTACTAAATTGCGAGTTAGAGTACTTATTAAGATCACTCCTCGCAATAATAAAACTACATACTTCAATTTTCCCATTTACATTACTGTTGTGAATCAAATACTCCATCTCTCTACTTTTTGTTGAGATGCTTGTTCGATAGCATGTTTGAGAACATTCAATATGATGAACATACTCAGCATCACCATTTTCAATCATATCAAGTAGTTCTTTGTTGTTAAACTCAATAGCAAACTTGAGTTTAACATTATAACCATCCATTTCATGGCTGACATCTGTATTGAATATACAATCACTATAGCTGTCATTTTCAGCTGATATTACTGGATAGGTGAAATACTTAGACCGAAGTCGCATATGCTTTAACCTCCAATGAACAGTAATCATAATAATCCAACACAAGACTCAATCGTATTGGTTGACCTTTTTTAAACTCAACACCTTTAATTTTATTATCAGCTACGATACATTTACCATTGATTACATTGGCATCAAGAATTGGAGCTTTATACTGTTGGGTTTCGGCTGATAAGAACAGTTCTAAGACACCTTCTATCCCGTCTGTTTCAGGAACAATCACCATTGCATATTTGCCATTCTCTTTATCGACGCATATAGGAAGAAACTTCTGGAACTTAACATCTACAACTGTCTTCACTTGACTTTCTTCACCTTCTGAATTTCCAGTTGGTTTTGGATCACGCTTATCTTCTTTAGTTCTCTTATCATCATCATGTTCCCATCCTGTTCCGTCTCCACCAGGTGATGAGCCTCTCACATCTTCAACGTCATATTCTTCGCTCGATTCTTGAATATTGCTACTAGAAGGTGCTCTTCTTTCGACTTTCTTTTTTTCAACCTCAACCACTTTGTCACTTACAGCTTCTTCTTTAACTTCTTCTTGTGACTCTTCGATTTCGTCAGGCAAAAAATGACCTACACCAACTGCATCAATTTCCTGATCACTGCCATTTGAAACCAGTTCATTTATCCAATCTCTGATATAGTTATTTAACGTTCTTAATAATTCTTTCTCTCTTGTAGGATGCGGTGATCTATCTGGTTGCCACTCCGTGTGTTCTGGATTTTCTATAAGTCTCAGTCGCTTATTTATATCTTCTCCATTTATGAACATAACTCCCGCAAAAGGAATGTGTCCAGAAAGTCTGTCTCTATCCATTATTTTCATGCCAGTTTGTCTTATCATAGCAACACGTCTCGGTGCATTAGGATCACCTAACAATATTCCAAGTTTAAGCTCGCCTAATCCGTTGAAGTCCTCAGTCTTCCAATGTGTATTTTCCGACACTAAAACTTCATAATATTTTTCTGTGTACCCGGTTAAATCATCTTTGTACGTATCAACTAGATCACTAAGTGTATCTTTACTTATTTCAATACTGCCTACATTAACAATTAGTTTTCCATCCCAAATGGCTCCAAGAAACCCATCCAAAATGGAAATAAGTATTTTCTGCTCCCATTCTTCACCTGCGTATTTATATCCAGCTATATAAATATCAGTTCCATACTCAGCGTCTGACCTTCTAAAACTTCGATCTATCTCTAATTGCTCATAAACAGGTGTATTCTTGTCATTTCCGTAGTATCCAATCCCTTGTGTATTTTCACCATCTTCTCTAGTAAAAGTAACAATACGTGATACACCTTGATATGCAGAAAAACCTTCAACATCATATGTACTATAGTAGACAGTTGAAAACTCGGAACATGCAAAGGGAGCAAACTTACCAATGCCAAATGAACCTCCAGCAGTCCCTCTTTTATCTGATGCACCTGAAGACTTTGTGAGGTTTGTCCAATTAGTATTGATATCTTCTTTTGAACCCGTAAGACCGCAAGTATTGAAGTCACTTATCCTTAAAACAGAACACTTTTCCTGGCTTATTTTTTCTTTAGCATTTGTGAAAAAATCTTTTGTTGCTCTAGCTTTTTGACTTTTCCAAAACTCTAAACATCTAGTGAATGAATCTTCTAATGAGTCTCGTCCTGGCAATTGTCCTGAATCAATCTCGAATACATTAAAATCTATTCTCACTGGTAAATTTGTTGATGCGTCCAGTGAATTCTGACATATCTCACGAGCCAATGATTTTAGTGGTGTTCCTCTAAACATTGCAACACCAGAGTCATTTATACCTTTGTTTTCACCGTAATCGTTAGATGGATATCTCCATTGAATCATCATGCACACTCCTTAAAGTTTAAACTTCTTGTTTTCTGACTGTGAATCGAATACATCGAATTTTGATCGTGCAAGTTTTAACTCTTCTTCTAATGCTGTAAAGATCTTTTTTACATCTTCTTTCGAATACTCATATGTTCTTGTGTTAGAACAATTTCCAAGTAAACGTATCATTTCTATAATCTTACTCGTCCTTGATTCAGCAATTCTAACAAACTTTTCTTTTTTTGATTCTTTCATTTTCCCACCTCAGATTCACTCGTTCTTATATTAACACTATATCACTCATAATTTATATATTCAACTTTTGTTGTCATCATTTCCTATATAAGTGCACTCATTTTATATATATGTCTCATAGAACTCAATAACACTGCGTTATTGAGCGCTCTATTTCCAAATTATTTCTAATGTAGAGCTATTAAAGTAAAAAAAGTTCTACAATAAATGTTGGGGGGGATTAATAATCCGCCCCATTACTGTTACAAAAAATAGAAGTGCACTTATAGACAAAGCTCTTTAAAATGTAAGTTGTCAAGACAAACATAAAGAAAGGAGCTAAGTTATAAGTGCACAATTATTCTATCAGCAAGTTGCTAGGTTTGGAAGGAGTTCGTGTAAAGAATATTTCTCATACCGATACTTGCGTCAAACTTTATGTTACAACAGCAAAGAAAACAATCACATGTCCTGTGTGTGGAAATCACACTTCGAAGGTTCATGATTACAGGAACCAGACACTCAAAGATCTACCGATTAGCGGAAAGCAAGCTCTAGTCATTCTAAAGAAAAGACGATATGCCTGCTCCTGTGGAAAAAGGTTCTATGAACCATATACTTTCTTACCGAAGTATCAGCGCAAGACAAATCGTGTGAGTGCAATGATCTGCAATCAGATGGCTAAGTCCATTCCAATCATAACCATTGCAAAAGATCTAGGATTGTCTCCGACAACAGTCTCTAGAACATTTGACTTCGTTAGTTATCCTAAAATCACACGTATGCCTAAAGTTCTATCCATTGATGAGTTCAAAGGGAATGCTGGTAATAATAAGTATCAGTGCATTCTCGTTGACGCTCAGAAAAAACGTATCCTCGACATACTACCAGATCGTAGACTTGAACATCTGCAGGCTTACTTCAGGTCTATCCCACTATTCGAACGACAAAAGGTCAAATACTTCGTGTGTGATATGTGGAAGCAGTATGCTCAAATAGCTAGAGACTTCTTTCCTAATGCCAAGATCATCACCGACAAATATCACTTTATTAGGCAAGTAACTTGGGCTATTGAGAACGTACGAAAGCGCGCTCAAAAGGACATGATTCCATCAGTCAGAAAGTACTTTAAACGCAGTAGATCACTCATTATTAAACGAAACCATAAGCTTTCAGATAACGACAAAGAACGTCTTCAAAACATGCTTTTATACCATGACGATTTAAGAACTGCATACTACCTTAAAGAAAAATTCTACGATATATGTAAAATGGATAAGTACTCTTTGCAGCGCAAAGCTTATACAGACTGGATTAAATATGCTGAGTCTCTTTGCATCCCTGAGTTTAAGAACTGCATTAATGCTCTTAGAAACTGGCATCAAGAAATTCTGCACGCCTTCAAATACGGATATACTAACGGTCCTACTGAAGGTTTCAACAATAAGATAAAAGTTCTTAAACGTGTTTCATATGGATTCCGGAACTTCAATAGATTCAGAAACAGGATTCTACATACATGTAATCACTAATATTACTCAAATTTCAGTGCCAGATGTTGCTGGCTTATTAAGCATGCTTACAACTACCATGAGCTTCTCTGCATTTCTATTTCACTCCAAAAAGCAGTAATGGAGTGCGATCTGAAAGATCGCACCCCAACTATTGACTTAGAACCTAGAAAAAAAGCGCAAATGCGCTTTATAATAATTCTTTAATCGGAACACCATATGATAAATTAAGCAACTTAAGAATAGTCTCAGCAATGCTCCTAGCAAGCAATGGTGGAACTGCATTTCCAACTTGCTGATATTGAGAGTTTTTATCTCCTTTGAACACAAACGAATCCTTAAACGTCTGAATTCTAGCCGCTTCTCTAATTGAAATCGCACGATCTTTAGTCGGATGAATCCACATTGATTTCCGTACATTTGTAACAGTAGGTGAAGGTGCAGTGTACACAAGCCTCCTATAGATACTGCTTTGGGTTCTTTCTGGTTTTGTGTAAGTATTGTTTCTGAGTTCTTCACTTAAATTATGAAAATTCTCACCAGGCTTTAAAGCCTTAAATCTTTGGAGAGCAATTTGTCTTGTATCAGTTATAACCATATTGTTCACAAAATTGGTATCGTTCAAGTATTCTAACAATGGATTACTATTTTTCTTTTCCTTCAACTCAACTAAATAATCTTTATTCACATCAGTTTCATAGAAACAATTTTCTATATCAGCAATTGCATGATTAAGATTATAATAGTTTTCCTTTTTAAGAAATGGTTTGGGCAATAACTTTTCAGTATCGGGTTTATTATCATTTCTTATACCAACAATACACAACCTTCTACGTAATTGAGGTGCACCATAGTCAGCTGCATTTAATACTCCTGCATCAATCACATAACCTAAACTTCTGAGCTTTTTTTTAACATAGTCATAGACGTTGTAAGTGTTCAGTTCAACGATAAACTTTTTCTCAGTACATCTTTTATTGCCCTCAACAACATTCATTTTCCTGATTTCATTTATCCTGTAAAGAACCTTTTGAGTCTCAACCAGATCATTCAACAACTTCTGAAGAAATTCCTTATCAATGCCATTATCAGCTGAAATTGCTTTATATAGCTCAATAAAGCAATTTCTATACTCTTCATTCCAATACCTTCTATGGATTGAATCAATTTCAGAATCAGTTTTAAATGTAAGACTCTTCTCTTTCTTTACTTTACTTCTAAACTTTTCATCGTTGTCAATATACCTAAGTAATGTTTTAAGAATTGATAAAAAGCTTTCAGGCATAATGTAAGAATCGAGTTCTTCGCTATTATTTACGAACTCTAATAGCGCATCACTAAATCTATTGTACTCACCAATCATAAATTCTTCGGTTACTGGACAAATCTCAAGTTTCTCCAACTCAGTAATTGAATGATGTGTCTGAAAAAACTTATGCTTCTCAGACTCGAAACTTTTTACATTTTCCATTAAAAACGCTTTTGGTTTGAGTTTTTCAATGGCTTTAATATATTCTTTTACTAGCTCATTGTTACTGCAAATCAGATTATTCTTCTGACGATTTGCATTTGAAAATCCTTGACAAGGTGGACCGCCAATCACCACATCAAATCTTCCAAACTCATTTTCCAGCTTTTCATAGTTTATTTTTTTAATGTCATCATACATTTGCACATCATTATGATTACATTCATATGTCTCTCGTGCATTCTTGTTTATTTCAACAGCAACTTTTATTTCAAAAGCACCGGTCTGCAAAAATCCGCTGCTCAATCCCCCAGCTCCCGCAAAAAGATCAATCGTTTTAAGTTTCTGGTTGTACACTTGCTCAATCCTCCAAGCTTAATACTCCATACAAAAATAGCTACTTAAATAAATCAAAGTAGCTTATCTGTGGCTGAAAATAATTTTAGTCAATTTCTATACTCAAACAATTTGACCCGATCAAATAAAATACACTAACAGTTAATTATATCATAGTTTCTCGTATTAACTGCCAACAATTTTCTTATAAAATTAATCATTGCTTCATCAAAATCCTCTTTTATCTCACATTCCCATACGACAAGAACTGTAAATCCTAAACTCTCAAGCTCAGATATTACTCTTTCATCACGGTCTTTATTATTTACCAGTTTCTTTTTCCAGTACTCAGTATTGCTCTTTGGCATTGATGAGTACTTGCACCCTTCATGCATATGCCAGAAACATCCATTAACTAATACTACCGTTTGATACTTGGGCAATACAATATCAGGCTTTCCAGGATATCGCTTATCGTTTTTTCTGTACCGCAAACCTTTACTGAACAAATACTTTCTAACCCTTTCCTCAGGCTTTGTATTCTTACTTCGAATACGAGACATATTATAACTTCTCTGAGGCTTTGTAATTTTATCAGTCATTTAACCATCACTCCGAACATAAGTTCTTATTATGATTATAACACATTTCACACACTTTGATAAGTTAACCCCTCGTGTGGGTTCCCCTGTCCCGAACCTTCGGCACCAATAGAAGTTTCCACTTCATTCCTATGCCGAGCTCCTGATTTTAGGAAGCTCGGCAATTCATTTTTCATTCCATATCAATAATTTTCAAAAGTGCATTCTTTAGTATTATTCTTTCCTCATCCGAAAACGGCTGTAGAAACTTATCATTCATCTCTTTGACCACCGCTTCCACACCGTCTTTAACTTCCATCGATTTCTCTGTTGGAGATACAATTATTAGCCTTCGATTATTTGGATCGATATGCCTATCAATAAGTCCACCCTTTTGCATCCTATCAAGAAGACCAGATACCGATGAAGCTTCTAGACTCAATATTTCTCTTATTCTAGATGGACTCAAATCACCATATTGCCAAAGACAATTTAAAACGCCATATTGTGAAGGCGTCACACCATACTCTGATAGTCGTTTTGAAAAATACTTAAATACCACATTTTGTGAAGCACCCAATAAAAAATTGATACATTCTCTAACTTCCATAAATCCACCTCATTTTTTTCTATTGACAGTATACCATAGTTCTGATAATGTTTGAAGTGAAAATAGTTCCTATTAAGAAATGTTTTGTATTCGTATCATTTTGAATAAGAGAAAAGGAAGGTTTTTAATATGAATAGTCATTTCAAAGCGATTGTTGTTCGTGAAAATAACGGTGAAGTTTCACATGCCATTGAAAAAATTACAACCGACATGCTTTCAGAAGGTGATGTGCTTATAAAAGTGGCATACTCATCCGTAAACTTTAAAGATATGCTAGCAGTACAAACCAAAGGTGGCGTTATACGAAACTATCCTATGATTCCTGGTATTGATTTAAGTGGTACCGTTGTTTCATCTGAAAACAACAAGTTTAAAGAAGGCCAAAATGTTCTTGTAACCGGTTTTCAAACGGGCATGACCCATACAGGCGGTTATTCGGAATATGTTCGTGTGCCAGCTGAGTGGGTTGTTGCATTGCCTGACGGTTTATCACTTCGTGATGCTATGGTCATCGGAACGGCTGGATTTACTGCTGCTCTTTCAATTATGACACTTGAAGCAAATGGCATGTCCCCTGATATGGATCAGGAAATACTCGTTACAGGTGCCTCGGGCGGTGTTGGCAGTGTTGCCATCCAACTTCTTAAGGAAAGCGGCTATAAAAATGTTCACGCACTTGTAAGAGAGGAAAGTGAAATTGAACAGCTTCTCTCCATCGGTGCAACCAGCGTCTTATTGTCACGCGATATTCTACCGGAAAAGCCAAAAGCACTTGATAAACAAAAATTCCATTATGTTCTTGATGTTGTTGGTGGCGAAGTCGCTTCTGGTATACTTCCACAAATCTATTACGGCGGTAGCATGAGCATGTGCGGCAATGCAGGTGGCATTAAGTTTGCTTCAACAGTTATGCCATTTATCCTTAGAGGGGTTAGTATTCTAGGCGTTGACTCCGTTAACTTCCCAATCGAAAAACGTGATGCCATTTGGGATCGATTTGCAAATGAGTGGCACATCATGAGCCAGGCGATTGTTAAAGAAGTTGTTATGGAAGAACTCGATGAAGTGTTTGAGAATATAAAGGCTGGTTCCCATACTGGGCGACATGTCCTTAAAATTGTTTAATCTAATTGCTTGTTTGTATGAAATTGATCTAATGTCATTGGCATATAACCATTAGCCAAATGTTCATAAAAAGGGTGTCAAAGTATGACTTTTTATAGTTGTTCTTTGACACCCTTTTAATACTGCTTTGTCTTTTCGATAACAAACACCTTGAGATTCCCCTGCCATACAATTATCTACTTTCTGAGTATCTGTAGTTTTAGACTGTATCACAATAGGATGGGACACTAAAACACATAAATTACTCAATTCGAAAAAATTCAATATTTATAAATTAATCATAAATATGGGCCCATACTTTTTTGTTAACTTTGACCTTAAACCTGAGGCTTTTATAGTAAACTATTAGAAAGAGCCGACCACTACCATGAAAGTATAAATTGTTAGGAGCAATATGTTAACAAGACTATTTAAACAAAGCCTAAACTTCAAGTGCATAGCCAGTGCCTGTACAGACAGTTGTTGCACCGGCTGGGGCATTCCCCTTGATGAGGCAACTTACGAAAAACTTAAAAACGACCCCCGTTTTAAGAAAACCATGACTGAATACACATATATCAATGACTATATGACTCAACCAAATATAAATTACGCAATTATAGACTGTAAAGACAATGACAGATGTCCTTTTTTGGACACTGAAAATCTATGTGATATACAGAAATCAAATGGTGAAAGAGGTCTGTCAAGTGTATGTGCACTCTATCCGCGATATTATAACACTGTCGATGGTGTCTACGAAGAAAGCCTCTCTCTTGCCTGCATAGAAGCCACCGAAAAACTGCTGCTTGGTTCCCCACTCGAACTTATTGAAATCCATAGAGGTCCCAAAAGAGACGTGGTCATGCAGACTATAATAACAGAAGATGGTAAAGTCCTCTGCTCAAAAGACGCCCTTCATACTTTTAGACATCGCGTTTTTGACCTAATTAGAGACGAGGCATACACCTTTGAACAAAAACTGGAAATGCTCATAGCTTTTCATGAGCACACCCAGGATATGGATGAATACAAACTAAAAGAAGCTCTAGTCGTCTATAACTTTTCAAATAAAGAGGCGACTTCATCTATTGACAATGTCCTCTATAAGAAACTCATCCTTTTTCTTAAGAAAGTTGGAAAGACAGATCACGATGAACTGGATCAGCTTATAGACGATTGCATCGGTACGTCTTCTTACCAATCACTTCATTTACAGGAACTCACCAAAATCGACGGAATTATGTCTAATTATCTGATTCATCAAATGTTTAAAGATCTTTATCCTTGTATCACCCATAATAATAAAATGGGTTCTTTTCAATCTCTGCTTGTAAAAGTCCAAATCCTTAGACTGCTTATAGCCTTTGATGGTCATTTTGATAACAAGCGTGTGGCTAGAATTATTCAAATGTTTTCAAAAGGTCTAGAACACCATGCTGTATTCCACCATGAAATTGGACATGTACTTCTATGAGGGTCGTTTCACCGCATTATTGTCTCTAAACTGTATAAGAGCTCAATAACATTGAAATTGTAAAAATTTCTGATTCTTTTTAGCCCGCAAATCTAGTAGAATGGATAAGTATTGTACTATTCACTAAAGGAGAAGATAATGACAGAATTTAATATTTCAGAAATATTGGTACAGATTGTAACAGGCCTTGCACTATTTTTGTACGGCATGAACGTCATGGGAGATGGCTTGCAAAAATCTGCTGGCGATAAGATGAAAAGTATTATTGAGGCACTCACCCGCAACCGAATTATGGCTGTATTTATCGGCATGGTTGTGACTGCAATTATACAAAGTTCATCTGCTACAACTGTTATGGTTGTTGGTCTTGTAAATGCAGGCATCATGAACCTTACACAGTCTGTGGGCATCATAATGGGCGCTGACATAGGTACAACGATAACGGCACAGTTGGTGTCTATTAATCTTACAGCACTTGCCCCCTTTTCAATTGCTCTAGGTGTTGTTATAAATCTATCTACTAAGAACTCCAACATCAAAAAGTATTCAGAAATCCTCATTGGCTTCGGTATTCTATTTTTAGGTATGGACATTATGAAGTCAGCCTGTAAACCTCTTAGAACTTATGAACCTTTTACAAGCCTATTGACTCGGTTCGGGAGTGGAACCCTCCTTGATACATTCTTGGCTATTGGCACAGGTTTCTTAGTCACTGGTGTTATTCAAAGTTCTTCAGCTACAACGGGAATTATGATTGCCCTCGCAGCAGCTGGTCTTTTGAACATTGAATCGGCATTTCCAGTTCTGCTTGGCGCAAATATTGGAACTTGTATTACTGCCCTGTTATCAAGTATAGGGACAAAAAGAGTTGCTAAGAGAGCCGCCCTCATCCATTTGACCATCAAATTGATAGGGACCCTGCTGTTTGCACTCCTTTTATCTGATATAACAGTGGATCTTGTTCAGCGTATGTCGGATGACCCTGCAAGACAGATTGCTTGGGCACATACACTATTTAACGTGATTAACACCATGATTTTATTGCCATTCGCACCTTTGATTGTAAAATTTGCCTTCATACTATTGCCACAACAGGATACAAAAGAAGAAAAAGATTACTCTCTTGCACTTGATGATAGAATAATGGAAACACCATATATTGCACTTGAGCAAATCAAACATGAGATCTCTGTTATGGGTGATCTTGCAAAAACATCTTTTGACTATGCTATGGATGGCTTTGTCTCAAATACATCTGAAAAAATTGAGGAAGTTTTTGAAATCGAAAAGAAAATCAATAAAATGGAAGAAGAAATCATTCACTATTTGGTCAAGCTTTCTAACGCTTCTCTGTCTAGTGAACAGCGGGAAACAATTGATTCACACTTCCACATCGTGAGCGATATTGAAAGAGTTGGCGATCATGCTGAAAATATTGCAGAACTTCTTGAATATAAGTTTGCCAACAAAATCAGTTTTTCAGATCAAGCTATCAGCGAGCTTCAAGATATTTATAGCACCGCTTTAAGCGCAGTCAATATCTCCCTTGAAAGTTTCCACTCAGAGGATGAGAATGAAGCAAAAAGAGTGACTGCCATAGAAGACCGCATTGATGAACTGGAAAAATCACTGAAAAAGATGCATATTAAACGTCTTACAGATGGTGTCTGTCAACCTAAATCAAGCATACTCTTCTTAGAACTGATAAACAATATTGAGCGTGTTGGTGACCACGCAATGAATATAGCTGAAGCTCAAATCTTAGATGCCTAATTCATTGGTTAACCCGTCCTATTATCTTGACTCAAACGATACCAGAATACAAAAACTCACTTCTTATACGAAGTGAGTTTTTTATCTGGGTATTCTTCAAATCTTTTTATAAGGACACTTCAACCCCTCTTTGTTTTTGAACGGCCATGTCATATATTTTCCGTGATGAAGTCAAATCAAATAGGCTCATCCCCACCGACTTATACAAGATGGTTTCACCTAGATCTGGTTTTTTGCCGTCTTCAAGCAGTTTTAATAAATCACTCATATATCCAATCTGGTCCATAGTTGCTAAACCTTTTTCAAGCGGAATTCGTAAATCACCACTCTCTTCACAAGCATAAGGTAATTCTGTGTAAACACTGTCTACAACTGACCATAGGGCATCTGGAATCTCCTGCATATCTGGACGCCATGATCCAATGGCTACTATGCATTTACCTTTTAATGACTGGCCATCGTCTGGTAAAACAGGCGTGTTTGAACCCGTAGCTGTCACGATAATTTCACTATTTTTAACCAAAGTTTCCACGCCATCACAAACTATAAAATCAATCTTCCTATTTGGATCTTCTTTTAAAATGTCTTTTTTAAGTGATTCTATAAAGTCTTTCATGTTTTCCTTCATAGAATCATATAAATAGACCTTTTCAATAGGTCTAACTACACAAGCAAACTTAACTTGTTCAAATCCTTGTGCGCCACAGCCGACAAGACCAATATGCTTACTCTTATCTTTAGTCAGGTGTTTCACTGCAACACCACCAACGGCACCTGTTCTGAGACCGGTCAATACCCTACCGTTTAAGATGGCTAAAGGTTCACCTGTTACCCCATCATTCAGATACATGATGCCATCTAAAAAGGGTTTTCCCTTTGAAGGGTTTTCAGGAAATGCTGATAATATTTTGGTTCCAATTTTTCCGTCTGCAAAGCAAGGCATGTAGAGCATTTTATTAGCATCTGCCTGAGCAACAAACCTTTCTGGCATGAAGTGGTCACCCTGTGACATGATTCGGAAAGCCTCTTCAACGGCATCCATTAAATCTACAGCGTTCACTGACTGCCTCATTTCATTTTCATCTATAATTAACATTTCGGCCTCCCTTTATCCATGCACATCTTCATTAACCACAAATGGTTAATGTTTATTTGAAGCGTAACACATATGTTATAATAATGTCAATTAGACATTGTATTATTATTGAGGTGACAAATGAAAAATGAACTAATATACATCCTTCTCTCTGAATTTAATAATCACCCAGACCCAGTGGGCGCATCCACGTTAAAGGACATACTCAACATGTCTCAAACAAGTATTGGGAGGGCTTTAGCATATCTAGAGAATGATGGTTTTCTCGAAAAAATTAGCAACAAAGGCCGAATAATTACACCAAAAGGAAGAGCATGGTATGAAAGTGAAACCGAGCGTTTAGATAAGCAGTCCATCGCTGATGAACTCATTAGAAACCAAATTAACGCTTCACGAGACAAACTGAAAGAGACCATATTTATCAGAAAGTTACTTGAGCCTCAGGCTATCAAACTGGCCTGCGGTAATGCGACTGATAAAGATTTAGAGGGCGTTGAGCAATTAATCAACATGTATATCGACCATCTATCCAAAGGGCAAGAAGCAAATAATATTGACTTGAAAATTCATCTTAAAATTGCTGAATTATCTGGTAACAAGACACTTTTCATGCTTTTAAAACTCCTCTTGACTGAAGATAACACCTATGTTGATTTTTCAAATTTTGCTCTTTCAACGCTTAAAGCTCAAACAAGTGTTACACTTAACCACACAGGGATTCTAAATGCCCTAATATCAAGAAACAGTCAGGCCGCCTCAGAGGCTATGTTAAAACACTTGGAAACAATAGAGGATTCACTGGACAAAACTATATAGGCTATGATCTTTAATCATGTGCATGGTCATTTCGCTAAAACTTTATTTTCGCATAACAAGCAAAAGAACCCCAGTGGTATCCACTGGGGTTCAAACAGTCAAGGACTGTTGTTTTATCTAGTTTACAAGTTCAGCAAAAGGCCAATCCGCTTGACCACCTTCTAAGATAAATAGACGGCTTGTATCAATCCCATTTGCTTCTAGTTCTTGATATGTTCTTTCAGCGCCACCGCCACCACGTGGGCAAACAATAACAACATCTTCATTTGAACCGTTTATTGTAGCAAGAACATCTTCAAGTTTCGCCTTGTCTTCATCAGACTTAACTGGGTATGCATTGGTTTCAACAGCACCTTTAATGTGGTGTGCATCGAAATCTTCTTCAGGCTGAATATCAAGAAGCATGATTTCTTCATTGTTTTCAAGCGCTGATTTAACGTGATCAGGTGCATAGTAGTTGTAAGCGTGGTCTTTTACAACCTTACCGATTTGAAGTTCAGGTGTGTTGGCCCAAACGTAGAATGAAGCATCATAGTTCACAACATTCTCATAACCAAGCATTTTTAATATTTCTGCATAGTGCGCTGAACGAATACCAGCTGTGCAGTATGTAGCAATTTTGTCAGTCTTCTCAAATCCAGCATCAGCAAAGATAGCTTCTAGCTCATTGATCGGCTTTAATGTGCCGTCTTTTTCAAGTAGATCTTTGTATGCCATCCAAACAGCACTTGGAAGATGACCTCCACGTGCTTCACCGAATTTTTGAGCACCTTCATACTCATCTTTATCTCGAGTGTCTATCACCTTATAGTCATCATAGTTCTCAACAAGTTTTGCTGTACTGATTGATTCCACTAAATCTAACTCTTCCACAACAAAGTCTGTTGCTTCAAACTCAGAAGTCTCTTTAGTAATATCGTATCCAGCATCCTTCCAACCTTTGTAGCCCCCATCAAGCATTCTTACATTTTCAATACCTGCAGCTTGAAGAGTCCACATAATTCGACCGTCTTCCCCCCAACCATTTTGCGTGTCAGAATATACAACAACTTCACTGTCTGCTGATAGACCCAGCTCTGAAATGGCCTGACCTAGAGCATCTGCATCTTTAAGCGTTCCCCATGTTTCAGAAGCGAATTCCACATCCGTTCTTGATAGACTTTGCCATGTTAAAACACGGGCACCTGGAACATGTCCTTTGTCATATGTTTCTTGTCCACGAGCATCTAAGACAATAACAGAGTCCATATTATCGTTTAGCCACTCAGATGATACAAAATATGTATTGAAGGTAAGTTCTGCTTCCGATGGTTCAGTGACTGCTTCACTTTCCTCTATTGCTTCAGTCGATGCTTCTTGTGTCTGATCAACAGTTGTTTCTTCTGTGCTTGCTGCATTTTGGTCTGCAGCACATCCGCTCAAACTGCTTACCAGAAGTGCGACAGATGCAATATAAATTCCTAATTTTTTTAAAGTCATATTTTCTCCTCCGTATTACCAATCACTCACTTAAAATGTACATACATACAGTACCAGAGCGACTTGATCATGAACAATAGTAATATTGAATACTAAAGTTATAGATATTGTTTTTTTCTATACACATTCTTTCGAGAAGCCTAAAAAAAAAATAGATCCTTAATCAAATCCTATTTGAAAAACGAATTTGAGACCCCATTTTCTATGCTTAATGAGAATAATTAATAAAATTCAATGAAGACAAAATCGTGGTCGTGAACTTGTCATAAAGGGAGACTTATTATGAAAGTGAGACTTTTAATATAGATGATATTGTCCACTAATTAATATAGCGTATGCCAATAACATATATTGACATACCCGCGTTAACGGCTTATTCTTGTATATAGGTAAAAGGCAATAAATATAAGGTATGGTAGATTTGGAGGACAATTATGAAAATAGCTTTACCATCAAGAAACAAGCAAATAGATAGTCATTTTGGACACTGTGAGTATTTCACAGTCTATACCATTGATGAAAACAAAAAAATTGTTGATGAGCAAACTGTTACTTCTCCCGCTGGATGCGGATGTAAATCAAACATTGCAAAGACACTTGCTGATCAAGGCGTCAAACTTATGCTGGCAGGCAACATGGGCGGCGGTGCAGTACGTGTTCTAAACGTTTCAGGTATTGATGTTATTCGCGGATGTTCGGGTGATACAAGACAAGTTGCTGAGGCGTGGCTTGAAGGCAACATCACTGATTCCGGGGAAGCCTGTGCATCTCATGACCATGAATGCAGTCACTAACTTAAGCCAATCAAAAACCATAAAAGAGTCAGCTTGGCTGACTCTTCTTATTTTTTTACATATCCTATTCAGTTTCGACTCTATTCATCAAAGAGTCTTGGATCTTGAATCATCGACGCCCAAACTTTTTGACTTGTTTCCTTGTCTATTTCTAAGTCATTTTCAAGTCTCTCAAGTTTTGGGAAAGGCTCTTTGCCCCGCTTTAATATCATATGCGTGAAATCCAGATCCACATGTTTAGCAATTTCCTCATGTATAATATCTCTAGGCGTGATTAAATCACATAGTCTGAACTCACTCGTTGCCTGTCTGAATGACCTACTTCTAATCACTAAAATATCAATATCTTCAGCACCGCCAATTGCGGGTTCCAGAACCACAAATGGCACAACACAGAACTTTTTAAAAATTTCTATTGTGGAAAATGTAAAGAAACCCTCTTCACTGGCCAAACAATCTCTTTCAAGACCATAGAAATCTTCCACTATAATTCTCGTGTCTTTGCTTTGCATGCATATTTTTCGCATTTCAGCGATTGTTTTAGAGGGTGGCATCGTAGAAACCTTATTTTTTTTTGCCTTCGTATCCAGCAAATCCATACCGTAGAAAACACTCTTGGATGCATCTACTATGCCTTCCATTTCAATGTCAGGGACCATCAATACCCACGGAATTGAAATCTCCACAGCACTGCGAGCTTTAACTTTAATCTTTTTGTACGTACCTATTGCCATAATGACACTCCTTTTTCCCACCAGGGAGCTTCTAGTTTGCTCGTCTTGTACTGTCAAGGAATCAATTATTTAAAACCTTGACCTCTTAGGTGACACTTGCCCTAAAGAACTTTTAATAGGGACATTTTGATACCCATACTGTACAGCATTATGGCAATAAATTCAATGATAAATCTATTTGTAATTTATTTGTTATTTTATTATATGTTATTAAACACTATCGCGGCATGATTCCGTCTTGATTTACTACAATTTTACATCCAATAATATCGGTGTATGGTCTTGTCTTTCACCAGAATCCACCATTTCTGACTTGATAACCTTATCTGCCAGCCTATCACTAACGAGCCAGTAGTCAATCCTCCAGCCAGAATTGTTAATCTTGCTTGTTTTTACCCTTTGCGCCCACCATGTGTAGGCGCCAGTCACATCGCCATGAATGTGTCTAAATGTATCGGTAAAGCCCTTGCTCAGTAGGTTTGTGAAACCTTCACGTTCTTCATCTGTAAAGCCTGCTGACCTATGGTTGCTATCTGGATTAGCAAGGTCTATCTCCTTGTGGGCCACATTATAGTCACCCGTTGCAATGACAGGTTTTTTCTTATCAAGGCTTTCAAGATACTCTGCATACTTTATGTCCCAAACTTGTCTTTCTTCAAGTCTTTTCAAGCCGTCTCCTGCATTTGGGGTATAGACTTGGGTCAAGAAGAAATCATCAAATTCTAAAGTGATCATTCGACCTTCTAAGTCCATTGTATCCGGTGCACCAATTTCAGGATAAGTTACCTCAGGTGTGTACTTTTCCTTATATAAGAACATAGTCCCTGCATAGCCTTTGCGGGCTGGTTCTTGGGAACTCCTCCAAGTATAGTTATATCCTTCAAAAGAGTCCGCTAGAATTTCTATGTGCTTTTTACTCGGTCCCTTAGATGGTAGTTTGGTTTCTTGCAGGGCTATCACATCTGGATCATGGTCTAAAATCGTATCAATTACTTTTCTTGAAAGAACAGCTCTATTCGACGTGCTTGTAAGAGCTGCATTCAATGAGTCAATATTCCATGAAATAAATCTCATCTAAATCTCCTTTTTTCTAATCACTTATCTTAGGCCTTTGCAATATCACAAAAGCTCGTTTTCATACCTTTTTCATACCTTATAGAACTTTCACTTTCTATATTGCTTTACTTTTCTTATAGGTTTTCCATATATATTTTTTAAGATATACATTCAGCTGTATTTTTCATAGCATTTAATTACGAAACATTATCTATCAAATAGATTATTGTTGCTCTTGGTTCAATTATAAAATTTCAATTCTCAGTATATCATCAATTTCAATAGAATTTCCATCTTTCATGAGAATGTTTCTCACATAAACATCTATTTTCTTAACTTCTCCTTGAGTCGTAATATAATGGCCACCTTTTTTAAGAGGGTCTTTTTTAAAGTGTTCAACTTGGACTTCAGGTTCTGTGTCATCTTCTATACGAGATTGAATCTTAAGGAGTTGCTCATTTATAACGGTTTTCTCAGCCTCATCCAAATCTCTTTTTTCCTCAGTCAACCTTGCAGCTTCTTTTACTGAAGCCTCATGCCCTATAACAGCTGCAAATGGTGAAAATTGAGCTGCCCTATCTTCAAGTGGCATTTGAGGTCTTTTTCGGGAAACATGACGAGGAAGATGGATAATATCATCATATTTTGTTCCGCTTTCGTTGGCAGTTTTACTCATAGTCTATTCCTTCCCCAAAACAGTAGAAATTATTCAATCATCAATCGGCCTTATGACCACCAATTTGATTGTTTCTATCCTTCCCAGTCGCGCCCTTTTGAAGATTCATCCCTTTTAAAACTGCGTTTTTCCCAAACTTCTTTTTAATATCTAAAAGGGCATGCTGTAGTTTCTTTTCCTTGTCCAGCATAGACTTTTCCTCTTCAGTGGCTTTGGCTTTTTTATCATAATCCGTGAAAAGATCAAGCTGTTCATAGCTTTCTTCCTCTTTGACAGAGTCTTCACTTACCACATGATTGGCTACAATGTTAACCCGACGCGCTAGTAGAGAATCATCCACAATTTCATCAAACAAGTCCATGACAGCATCCATTATAAGTTTTGTAGATGAGGTCAACCTATCCAAATTGGCTGTGCCGTGGGCATGCTTGGGAATTTTTCTGCCGTAATAATCCGTTTTGACTTGGCCCTTGTATCTTTTACGCCTGTCCGGATCTGTTAAATTTGAAATGTCATAGCCAACAGTTAGAACAATTTGATCTGTTACCAGCTTCTTATCCACCAGGTCAAGAACCAGTTGGTCGGTCATTTCCTTAACAACAATTCTTGTTTCTTCATGCGGATATGGTCTTAGCAGGACTTGTCCTGCCCCAGTGCTCTTGCTTGATGGTTTATAAGCTTTAACATGTTCTAATTTACAAGGCTCCCATCCCCAGGCATGATCAATTAAAAGTTCTGCATTGATTCCAAAAATATCATACAAAAGGTCTTCATTGTGAAATGCGTTGTCATCACCTATAGAACACCTTGCAATATCCCCCATAGTATAGAGTCCGTGCTTTTCGAGCTTGTTGGCATAACCTTTTCCAACACGCCAAAAATCCGTGATTGGCTGATGGTCCCACAACTGCTTTCTATAGCTCATTTCATCAAGCTCAGCAATTCTGACGCCGTCAGCATCCGCTTCAATTTTTTTAGCAACAATGTCCATAGCAATTTTACTTAAGTATAAATTTGTGCCTATACCTGCAGTTGCAGTGATTCCCACTGTTTCTAGAACATCTTTTATAATTTTTTTTGTAAAATCACGTGGACTCAAATTTGTGGTCTTTAAGTAATCAGTGATGTCGATAAAAACCTCATCAATGGAGTAAACATGAATGTCCTCAGGTGCCACATACTTCAAGTATACATTGTAGATTCTTGTACTGTATTCTATATAAAGGGCCATTCTGGGAGGAGCCACAATATAGTCAATGGCTTTGTTAGGGAATTTTTCTAACTCTGTTGAAAAATGAGAAGCACCGCTTAAAGTCCGCCCGGGCGCCTTTTGAGCCCTCTTGTCATTCTCTAGCTTTATTTTTTGAACCACCTCAAAGAGCCTGACTCTTCCAGGAATTCCATAAGTCTTTAGTGATGGGGACACAGCCAGGCAAATTGTCTTTTGCGACCGGCTGGAGTCGGCTACAACTAAATGGGTTTTAAGAGGATCAAGTCCACGCTCTAAACATTCAACAGATGCATAAAAAGACTTTAGATCAATCGCAGCATATATATTTTTACTTTCTTGTGTATTTGTACTTTCTTCCATTGTCTCACCCACATCAAATCAAACATCAGTTCGGTTTTATATTTTTTATTCTATCATATTTTGAGGGGCGAAAAAATAGCAAGTGGCATTCATGATGATATAATGCATACATGTAAAACAATTCTGAATAGGAGCCTTCAATGAAAATAGAGCGATTGTTAACAATTATTGTTATTTTGCTAAATAGAAAACAGATCACTGCTAAGGAACTTGCTGATCGGTTTGACGTTTCAGTTCGGACCATCTACCGTGATATTGACTCAATAAATATGGCAGGCATTCCGGTCATTTCATACCCTGGAGCAAATGGTGGCTATGGCATAATGGACAACTATAAACTAAACCATCAGTTGCTTACATTGGATAATCTTGCATCTATGCTTTCAACTCTAAGTGGGATCAACTCCACTTTTGAAGACACTGAGCTAAATGCGTCAATTGAGAAACTTAGAAGCCTGGTTCCAACGGATAAATCTAAAGACCTCGATATGCAAATGGAGCAAATTATTATTGATCTTCCTGTTTGGGGCAACACCTCCAAATTAAAACAAATGCTTAAATCCATTCGCCTTGCTATATCTAATGAAAATCTGCTAACAATTAAATATAGGAATTATAATAATTTTGTCAGTTCAAGACAGATCGAGCCTATGTCCGTAATATTTAAGGGATACAGTTGGTATTTGTATGCTTACTGCCACTTAAAATCTGACTTTCGGATTTTTAGACTCTCTCGAATAATCAGTCTAGCTGTAGAAAGGCAAAACTTTGTACGAAGAAATTCACCCTATAACCCAACAAGAGACTTCTCGGACAATCAAGATGACCTAACGGTCGTAACCTTGAAATTTTCGCCGCAGGCCCGAAGCAAGGTTGATGATATATTTGATCAAAGTAATATCAAGGTTTTAGATTCAGGAGAGCTACTTGTTACAGCATCATTTCCTGAAAAAGACTGGTCTTATTCTCTGATTCTAAGTTTTGGTGAAAATGTCGAAGTCTTAGAACCAGATCATATACGCCAAGCGATTCAATCTAAGATTAGTGCCATGTATTCAAAATACTTATAGAATTTTTTAAACCTGACATAATGGTGTCGCAGGTGTCTGCTATATTCAACTTAGGAAGTCAATATAGCTGAAGTCACAGGAGGTAACATTATGTTTACTTTAGATAATTTTCTGAAGCCCACTATGATAAAAGTCAATGGCGTTGAACTGGAAGTCTTCGAGGCTGGTAGAGAAAATACAGGCAAGCCCATTGTCTTATGTCACGGATGGCCTGAACATGCATTTTCATGGCGCCATCAAGTTCCTGCTCTTGTTAAAGCAGGGTACCATGTTATAGTTCCAAATCAACGAGGTTATGGTAGATCATCTCAACCGCAAGATGTATCAGCTTATGATATTGAGCATCTAACCGGTGATCTGATTGGTCTACTCGACCATTATGGTTACAGTGACGCCACCTTTGTCGGTCATGACTGGGGCGCCACAGTCGTCTGGGGCCTTGCCTTACTACACCCAAACCGTGTCAGTAAAATTATCAATCTTAGTGTGCCCTACCAGGCCAGAGGAGAAAAACCATGGCTGGAATTTCTTGAAGAACTTTTTGGCCCAGACAACTACTTTATACACTTCAATCGTCAACCCGGTGTGGCAGATGGTGTCTTTGAAGACAACACAGAGCAGTTTCTACGCAATATGTTCCGCAAGAATGAGCCGCCAACAGAGCCTGAACCTGGAATGGCACTAATTAACTTAGCCAGACGAGAAAGACCACTCGGTCAGCCCGTAATGTCTGATGAAGAGCTCGACGTTTTCATCTCGGCTTTTAAGACCTCTGGGTTTAGAGGCAGTGTTAACTGGTATAGGAACTTAGATAAAAACTGGCACATACTGGGTCAGGTTAACCCCATAATCAATCATCCGACACTCATGATCTATGGAGAAAAAGATCCTGTCATGCAATCTCCAAACTTATCTGACTTTGTTCCAAACGTCCATATTGAAAGTCTTGATTGTGGTCACTGGATACAGCAAGAAGAACCAGAGAAAACAAACAAGATAATATTAAAGTGGTTACATGAACTAGATAAGTAATACTAAAAGGCTAGGCATTCCCTTCTTGATATTGTCTAGCCTTTTTCTATTATCAAATTGAATCATTGAGACTCCTGTGTTATCATACTTGTGGATGATATCTTTCTAAGAGTCATACCTGCTAAAATTTGAACTGCTATACAATCTTTAATAGGTCATTTTGCTCTGCTTTGATCATAAGACAAGGACAGGCAAAATAATGATGTCTAAATTGAGAATGATATGTTCTTTATCATTCATTTGGCGTTTTTGGTAAATGCACTTTTGACAGTACACTTAATCAAATGAATGCCTTCCTTAGATAGCAGAAATTTCATATTTATCTTAGCAGGTGTAGTTGTCCGTACAGGTCTAAATCTACATCTTTTTTAGTGCCTTAATTAAGAAAATTCAAGGGGTGTGAATATGAATTTCAAAGAGAAAAACAGGCAAATTAACAAGGAAGCAAAAATAACCGTTGGCCTTTATGTCTTCTTCTTCATATGGTGGTTTGCTTTTGCTTACGGAATCGGCTTAAAGGATGTTTCTGAGTATAGTTATATACTGGGCTTCCCTTCATGGTTCTTCTATAGTTGCATACTAGGCTATGTCATGATATCTGTCCTTCTAGCCTTTGTTGTAAAAAACTTCTTCAAAGATATAGATTTTGATGACAATGAAAGGGAGGCAAAGTAATGGGCAACTCAATGATACTCATTCCGATGATCATATACTTACTACTCATGTTTGCAATCGCAATTTATACGAATAAACTGTCTTCAGGAAGCGGAAGCTTTATGGAAGAATATTTTATTGGTGGTCGTTCAATGGGAGGCTTTGTTCTCGCAATGACTCTTATAGCCACTTACTCTAGTGCAAGCAGTTTTGTAGGAGGACCAGGTGTGGCTTATAGCCTCGGCTATGGATGGATTTTACTGGCTATGATCCAAGTTCCGACAGCCTTTTTAACTCTAGGCGTCCTCGGGAAAAAATTTGCAATTATATCAAGACAAATTGGGGCTGTTACAGTCACTGACTATCTAAAAGCTCGCTACAACAACAAATTTATTGTTATATCAACATCTATTGCTATGATTATATTCTTTGCAGCTGCCATGGTTGCTCAGTTTATTGGCGGAGCTAAATTATTTGAAGCTGTTACGGGTTACTCATATTTTATGGGGCTTGTTATTTTTGGTGTTGCCGTTGTCATTTATACAACAATAGGTGGCTTTAAAGCGGTTGCAGTCACCGATGCCATCCAAGGGGTTGTTATGATTCTTGCAACGATATTCCTTCTTGTCGCCATTATAGGTGCTGGTGGGGGTATGGAGGCCATAACAGCTAAAATGATTGAAACGAATCCAAGTGCCCTAACACCTACTGCCGGTGGAAAAATCCCCATTCCTTTTATTCTGTCTTTTTGGGTTCTTGTAGGATTTGCTGTTCTCGGTCTTCCTCAAACAACAATAAGATGCATGGGCTTTAAGGACTCCAAGTCTCTTCATAGAGCCATGGTTATTGGAACAGTTGTCGTAGGATTTTTAATGCTTGGCATGCACTTGGTTGGTACCCTCGGCGCCTATGTTGTACCCGGTCTTGAGGGCGATGGTGCTATTCCAGGAATCACTGTTCAGGTTTTACCACCTGTCCTGGCTGGTATTTTTATAGCCGGACCACTTGCTGCAATCATGTCCACCGTAGATTCCATGCTTATTCTTGCATCCGCCTCAATTATCAAAGACCTCTACTTAAACTATGGCAAAGGTGATATTGATGAGAAAAGTCTTAATCGAATCAGTTTCATGACCACTGGCATTATAGGTCTTGTTGTCTTCATGTTTGCAGTTAAGCCGCCTTCAATCATTGTTTGGATTAACCTATTCGCATTTGGAGGTCTTGAAGCGGTTTTCCTATGGCCTACAATTCTAGGCCTCTACTGGAAAAAAGCCAATGCCACAGGGGCAATATTATCGATTTTACTCGGACTTGTTTCGTTTTTTGCATTCACAATATATAGTGTCAAACCTTATGGTATGCACCAAATTGTCCCGACACTTATAGTTGCACTTGTTGCATTTGTATTCGGGTCACTATTTGGACAAAAAAATAGTGCGGAGACAATTGAACTGTTCTTTGGTGAAAAGTAAAATGACTTCAAAAAAATGACCGCTCCTTAATGGAGGGTCATTTTTTTAGCGCATCTTAGCGCATCAAAGACGATTCCGTAAGCTTTTCATATTCTATATCATCATAACTTGTTAACGATATATAGCTTGGATCGTAATATCCTATATGAATCCTACTGCTTTCAATAAATAAACTTGTGGTGTATACATTTCCAAATTCATCAGTTGTAGACGTGATATAAGAGTGGTTTGTAGGCCACCCAAAAACTTCGCTTATCTGACCATCCGGGTAGGCTTCAAGAAGTCTATTTAATAAGTACTTAGGGGTAATTGTCATATTTTGGTCATAATAGAGTTCTAATATATGACCATCATTTACAGAAAAATCGCCTTCATATTCTGTCCCTGGTCCATTTGTTAAGACGTCTGTATTATTATCAAATAGGGGCCAATTGAGTTCAAACCACGCTTCCCAATCAATATTTGGATTTGCCAACTTATACTTTTCAATTTCCTCTGAGAGGGTCACTGTGTAATCATCTAGTTTTTCTTCGCTGTAACCATACTTGCCCGGCACAGAGTAATCATACATTTGATTTCCAATAAGATTTTCTACTTCCTTAGTCGTCAGTGGTCTATAGATCAAGACCCCATCAACTGAGATGCTATTCGCTACACCTGGAATATCCTCCATACCCGGTAATTTTTCACTGGACGCAAATATATCTTGTCCTTGTTTGGTCATACTTGGTGAACTCTTTTTCATCTGATCGGCATCTGTGTCACTTGATATATCTTCCACTATAATAACCAAATAGTCTCTTGTATCATTATAGACTTGTCCCATATTATTTGATGTGTCAACAAACTTATGGACAGCGTCGTCATCTGAAGACACATCCGATGCCCAGTAGTATCCACCTGGCCATCCATAATCTTCTTCAGGTCCCACTTTAAATGCATTAAAAAGGCTCTTGAGTTCAGCTTCTGTTGGCACTCTTAGACCGAATGTTTTAGCATATGTGCCTGCAGTCGCTGGGCTATTCCCATCGTAATCTTGCCAGTAGTCATCAAAGGACAGGTTGTCACCGTGGCTCTTATCATTCCAATCAAATTTCCCCCACTCAATTTCCATCCATGCATCCCAGTCTATATCACTTCTAGCCTCTTTAAGCAAACTTTTTGTATAGTCATTGTGATAGATGCTCATTGTATCTAAACCATCATACGGTATACCTGAGAGTTCAGTCTTTGTTAGTGGCCTATAGTATCGTAAATCCCCAATATCGACATAATTGCTGACACCTTCAATTGTTTTGAGAACGTCTTTAATAGAGATGGTTTGATTATTTGCCATTGTCATCCTAGTCGGATCAAGAAGACCAAGGTTATCGGCTACATTTTCAGCAATAACCCCTTGATTAACAAGCGTTTTAGCCAGGGTTTCATCTTTTCCCTTCATTGGTGTCTTTAATGCATCTAGAGAAAGCTTTGCTAAATGATCACGTAGAAACACTTCTGAATCAAGAAGGGATTTTACCTCGTCACTTATCATTTGAATAGTAAGAGCTTTTTCCACGGCATTATTCCACGAAAAATCTCCGCTTTGATCATCATAATCAAGTGCCCGAAGTAGAAATGTCATGTATGATTTGGCCTGCATTAAATCATATGAACCGAATTTTGTTTCAGAAACCCCACTTGTATAACCCATTTTATATAAATAACCAACAAATGGTGAGCCCCAGTCTGGAACATCAGAAAATGGATGGTCATAATTGTTTTCCAGCGCTTCAGATTCTGCCCCTAAAAGCTTTACAAACATTATACCGCCCTCAAGACGAGTCGGCTCTCGATTGAGTTCAAGGCCTTTTTCTGAACCTTTGAACACATTGATAGCCTTTAATTGGTTGGCTTCATTTTCAAACTGAACATCCCCCGCAAATGAAACTGGTTCACTTATAACCATGATTCCAATCATTATAAGCGCCACTATGAAATATTTGAAATTCATATAACCCTCTCCCCCTATTCCTTTTGAAAGCACCGTTCACCTTTGCTTCATTGATACCCCTTATTTAGAAAATGAAAAGAAAATGCATGATTAGAATTATTCATATTGTCGTAAATATACTCGATTTTAGTGTTATATTAAGTAAAGTAAGACATTTAAACTATTAACAATAAATAGGAGTAATCATGATAAACGACACAGCAAACTACCTAGCTCTAATGAATGAGTACAAAGCTCAGTTGATAAAAAACAAGTCCCTATCAAAAAATACAGTGTCTGCTTATGAGTGTGACATTAATAATTTTATGAAATGGCTTTGTAAAAAGAATGTAGTCGAAATAACAGGTCAGGTCCTAGACAATTATTTTGATGAGATCAGTGGCATACATAAGGCCAATTCGGAAACTCATTTGCCAGCTCAATTAGTAATGTATTGGCTTCGTTAAGTTTTCCCGCTTCTCGCAACTCAATTGCATTTCTCAATCGTTCCATCATCCCCCCCTTTTCTGTTTCTATTTTTTATGTTCTTTTCTTCTTTTTAATCTCATCTAAATAAGAATACACAGTTACTGGGGAAACCTGAAGTCGTTTTGCGACCTTATCGACTGATCCTTTGGCAAGGAAAATCCCCTTATCGTGCATGAACCTTACCAGCTCAATATTTTCGCTTCTTTTCATCTGTTTTATGTCAACATTTCCTACCGTGTTTTCTATAAGTGTGTCAATAATATCTGATACATTATCAAATGAGTCAATCGTTTGTACCGCTACCTCTTCTGATGTGTAAGTGTTGTCTGATAAGAACATGTTCATGAAGGCCTGCATGTTTATAAATGTATCAATGTCAAAATTTATGCAAAATGCACCAATAACTTTCTCTTCACTATCCCGAATTAAAGACGTCGAGGATTTTATTTTCTTGCCATTAGGCAACTTGAATGTGTAGTTGGCTTTGTAGTCTTTTTTAAAATCTTTAGACAACAAGACTTCTCTAATTAAATGATCAAACGATTGACCAATTCGTCTGTCAGTGATGGTCCCATTTGCCACGTAAACAACTGAATTTTGTGGTGCTGTCAAATCATGTATAACAACCTCACAGTTGTTACCAAATGATTCTGCCATCATATCGGCTAAGGGTATATATGCTTTTAGGGCTTTTGAAATTCCCATAACGACCTCCTGATTTCTATCTATTTCTCAAACGTCTCTTTGGCTAGTCCCACTGGAAATTCCATGATACAGCCCTTGTGTGGATTTACAACTTGACTGATTCTCAAATTGCCTGCAAGAGACAGCAACATGCCACTTTGGGCATCGGTCAAACTAGAGTGGTCTTGTAAAAACATATGCATTTTTCTAGCAGCTAAAACACTGGCTTCATCAAGAGACGGGCTGGCTGCTGTTGTTAAATATTTTTCTTTTGAAATGACAAAGGGCGTTGGTATGTCTGTACGATTTTTCATCACATCAATTTTAACAGTGATCTTGCCACTCATTTCAAGGGCGCAGATGACGGTTTCACCATCTCCTTGTACAGCATGAATGTCACCCATCGACAGCAGACCACCGGAAACTTCCACTGGCAAATACACTATGCTTCCCATGCCAAGATCCTTAATGTCCAAGTTTCCACCATGCTCACCTGGCAATGCTGTTGATCGCACATCTTCTTTCGGTGCTGTGCCGATCACACCGATCATGGGTTTTATCGGCACTTTGATGTCATGATCAAACGCAATCATACCATCTTCTATTTTAAATCTACGACAGTGCGATCCTTGAATTTCATAAATTCCAGTCCCGCTTCGAACGCACATTGATCCCTGGTCCTGAATATCAATTTCTTTTATCTCAATTCTCAGCACATCGCCTGGTCTTGCTTCTTCAATATACAATGGCCCTGTGACGGGGTTGTTATTGTCCATATTAAGCGTGCTAAACAATTGTCCATTTTGGGTGATTTGCTCACAGTAACAATCTTGGCACTTAAACTGAACCACATCACCACTTTTAGCAAAGGCTTTGGCCTCTATCTGGGAATTAAACTCAAAATGTATATTGGTATTTTCAACAGTAGTCATTACTGGGCTCCTTTTCTTATAATGTTTTTACTTTCTAGGGTATAATACAATCCTTAGAATAACTCTTTAAATCGACTATAATCAGTGATCTGATTTGAGACCAGCACCACACATAGGTATTAGAGTGTCATGCAGAGGTCCATTTGTTTTACAGTGGTGCATGTAGGCAGCATAAGTAGCTGCTGAGGTGTGCTCACAATAAACCCCTCCTTTTGCTAGTCGCTCTCTAGCCTGTAAAATCATGTCCTCAGGTGCAATGATGACTTGAACTTTATATTTCTTAATATAGTCCATAATTTCAGGACCGCGCAGTGGCATGCCAATGGCTATACCCTCTGCTAATGTTGGCATAGGAAACATCTCAATTGGAGATTGGCTGCCACTTTCTATTGCTTTTATGAAAGGGGCACAGTGTTCACTTTGCACTGCGACCACGACTGGCATAGTCTCAATAATTCCGCTGGCTAAAAACTCCTCCAGTGCTTTCATAATGCCTATGAAAAGTGTTCCATTGCCAAGTGGAATAAAAATATTTGATGGCACACGTTTTAATTGCTCATAGACTTCATACATGTAGGTTTTTGTGCCTTCATAAAAAAATGGGTTAAAGACATGACTCGCATAAAAAACTTTCTCTTCATCCACTTTTTCTCGACATACATGAGCGCAGTGATCTCTTGTACCCTCTACAACATTCACTCGAGCTCCGTGGGATTTAATCATATTTATCTTTTTATCGGATGTGCCCTCTGGCACAAATATTTCACAGTCGATGCCTAACTTAGCAGAATATGCTGCCACGCTATTGCCTGCATTTCCACTGCTGTCTTGGACAACACGCTTAACACCCATAGCTTTACAATGGGACATAAGGACCGCAGCCCCTCTATCTTTGAATGATAATGTGGGCATGAAGTAATCCATTTTCAGCATGACATCTTCTGAAAACTGAACTATAGGCGACATACCTTCACCTAAACTGGTCTCTTTCCAGGTGTCATTTTGTAGTGGCATAAAGGTCCTGTAGCGAAAAATGCTCCATGTGTCTTTGTCTATCAGGGACAAATCAAATTTCGGCACTTTCCACTCTAATTTCCATAGGCCCCCACATTCACATTTTGTGAGTCTGGTATCAACATCTGCCTTATGACCACATTTTGAACAAACAAATTTCATCTAAACCACCTCCGCAATGGCTTCTATTTCTATAAGACTACCATAATGCAGTTTTCCCACTGGAAGTACAATCCGTGCTGGCATATGGTCTCCAAAAAAGTCACTGTAAACCTTATCAACAATCTCCCAATCATCAATATTCGATATATACACTCTACATTGCGTAACTTTATCAGGCCCAAGACCAGCGTCTTCTAAGACCATTCTTACGTTATCAAGCGCCATTTTTGCATGGGCCTCAACGCCCCCTGAAACGAGGTTATTTGTATTTGGATCAATGGCCAGTTGGCCTGATATATACAGATTCCCATTCGAAATAACACCTGGGGAGTAATGCCCCTGTTTTTCTTTTGGTTTTTTTGAAGTTATTTTGACCATTTGAACACATCTCCTTTTCACTTTATACTGACATTTATTTCATGACTGTTTTATATAGTCACTTCTTAAATTTTGATAGTATTACAAGACCATATATTTTTTTATTCGATTTATATAATTTTTTATAAGTGTATTCCCTTTTGCTCATTTCGTCAAACAAAATCGCGCATTTCATATAATTTTTTTTATAAAAAAATAGCCCTTTTCAGGGCTATTGGGTTTCTTATATATTTGCTAGGACTCTTTATTTCATAGTAAGCTATACGTTCACACTCAGTAATACAAATCTTCATTCTCGTATTTATAATAGTTTTTTCTACACCATGATCTAGAAAATTCTTTTGGCACTTTGAATAAATACCAAGCAGTATTAAAGATCCAAGACTCATGAACACACAAATAAGAAAACCACCTCTAAGTGAATGATCCGCAACCTTGCCTATTACAACATTACCAAGGGATGCAATCAGCCCACCGACCATGGAATAAATGGACAAAATTGTCGCCCTGTCACGTCCATGAATGCTTCTATTTTTTATATCAACCTCTATAGGACCTATCATGGATATACTCAGAGCAATAACAAACACGCCTACAACACTAAGTATTGGCCCATTCGCGAAGATCAAAACCATGCAACTTAAGATAATGAACACAACCAGAATACTTATAGCCCGAACATCCCCTACTCTTTTACTAAAAGAACTGGCCTTTACTGACATAAGTCTAACAACCTGAATACCAGCTATAATGAGCCCAAAGTATTTTGGATCTATCCCACTTTTTACGTACTGGGCTTGATTTAGAAAAACTGTGATGGCTTGAGCCACTTCAACAACTAAGACCACAGCAACAACAAATATCCATATACTCTTATCTTTGAATGTGGTCTTAAAAAGACTAAAAATATTTGTCTTCTCATGACCCTTTACTTTCACCTCTGTCAGAAAAAAAAGTTACGATCATCGATAAACCATAGGGGAAAATAGTCAGCAGAGCGGTATATTCTAAGGAAACAGATACAATAATTGTTGATAATACGGATGCAATCATAAAGCCTAATGTTCCAAAAGCACTGTACCTGCCAAAAACTTTCTGGGCTTGAGACGTATCGATAGAGTTATAAATTATCGCTGTATCGCAACCTGATAATCCCGATATTACCACAGATAAAATAATGCGCTCAAGTAAAAACGATTCAAATGTGTGGGCCATATAAAAGACTATCTTTGATAAAAAGAACAGAGTATTCACCACAATGAGGGTTTTCTTATATCCAAATCGATCTGAAATCCAACCCCAAGGGACTTCTAAAAGAATTATGAGCACCCAGGATATTGACTCAATAATAAAGATTTCAGACATAGAAAGACCCCTAGCTTGTCTAAATAGAGTCGCTACGGGACCATAAAAAACAAAGCCTTGCAAAAACATAATCGCATACATTAAGTACACGTTCTTCATCTTATTCAATTTGAACACCTCCGAATTATTACAAAATAAACCAATGCAAAATAAAGCTTTTAGAAAAGCTTTTAAAAGATCCGTTTGGAATTAGTTTTGTAAAACTCGATGGAATCAAATTGGAAGATACATTTGCAAGTCTCCTTGTATTTTCTGTCAAGAATTGAATATCTAGTGCTTGACACGACATAATTTTCTGTCAATATCATATAGTATATTTACACCCAGGTCAAATCGCACAAATCAAAATGTTATTTTGCACTATTTAACCCCTCAACTGCGCAAGAACATCCCTTATAAACCACTGCATTATAGTTTATGCATATCCTCAATTTATCAATAATCATAAGTAAAAAAAAGTGACTATGAATCCAGCATAAGCCCGATCATAGTCACCACTGTTTTTCAATATATTATTTGTTGCTTGCCTTAGCCATTAGAGGTTTCGTTTTTTTTTCATCAACTCTAAGGTCTTTGTCCATGTAGTGGTTTACACCAGCGATGATGATGCCACCACCGATGAAGTTACCAAGAGCAACAACGCCAAAGCTTGTTAGGATACCTGCCACAGTGATATTTGCTCCGTTAAAGAAGGCCATCATTAGGTAGAACATATTAGCGACAATATGCTCAGTGCCACTTAATACAAAGACTGCGATTGGGAACCAAACAGCTACAACCTTGCCAATGACAGTTTTACCACTGTAAGCCATCATAACACCCGCACAAACAATGATGTTACAAAGTACTGCACTTGTAAACATACGGCCAATTGGCATAGTTGTTTTTGTCACTGCACTCTTAGCCACGATTTCTAGCATGTGTTCACTGAATATGCCAGCACCCGTGCATAATAAAGCCATAATGATTGCACCCACTAGGTTAGCAGCAAGTACAGTAATAAGCATTTTCATGAACTTTCCAAGATTTACTTTTTTCTTATAAACGCTTAGAATGGCCATACAGTCACTTGTAAATAGTTCACTACCCAGTAGTAGAATAGCAATGATGCCCGTTGGGAAGACCAAAGCGCCTAAAAACTTTCCAAGACCTGGGTCAGTTGTATATGCAACCAACTTAAAGTAACCAATTGCACCTACCGCAATGAACATACCTGCTAGGATCCCTTGCAGAATTAATGCTCTAACTGGTTTCTCAGTTTTCCCCTTACCTGCTGCGACAATGTAGTCAATAATTTCGATAAATGTTTTCATAGCTTCCCCCGATTTTAGTAATAGAACAACCTGCCATACTTCACTTAAATCTCTCCGTTCCGTCATGTCAAAATTTTTAAAATCGAGACTATTAGACATGGATAAACGAAGTTTTAATGTTGTATTTTTGCAAGTGTCTGAAAAAATAATTTCCTGTGGTACATTATCATATTTTTAACAGGGACACAAGAAATTTTATAAAAATTATCTTATTTTAGCATTGTGTTGATTTATTTTGTTGCGACCGCTTCAAAAATTATTGTATAAATTCAAATTTTAATGAATGATTCAGAAGACATGAAAAGAGTAATGCAGTCAAATATTTTTCGCCTTAAAACTACCACATCAGTGATCCGTTCATTCAAATGAAAAATAATAAAAATCTCTCAAATTGCATATTCACAACCGAGAGATTTCATCTTATTAGTCATCGTAACCGTTTTTATTCGGTATGCCTACACTGATTTCAACAAGTTCCATTATTTCTTTGACATTCTTCTTATGGACCGATGCTTCATACATTTGCCGTCCGTGACTTATGTCGATTTCAGCGTCTGAAGTTACACCCTCTTCAGCATCATGTTCATTATTAGAAGATTCAATTGGTATACGACTTATTAAAATCTTATTACCGTCACCATCAATCATATAGGTTGATGCGTACTCCCCATCTTTTTCAACGACGATTTGTTTCTTGCTGTCTGATTCTTTTTCAGCTTTTTCACTTTGTTTTTCTGACGTCTTTTGAAAATCTAATATTCCATTAGACTGACTCACTTTCATTTTCATCCACCTTTCTAGTAAAAATCACAGTGGTTTTTAACCCGACTTATTTTCTTCTACCAAGAATTCTTAGCATGTATAAGAATAGGTTAATGAAATCAAGATATAGTGTCAGGGCACCCATTACAGCAGCCTTTTGCTCCATCTCTTCTCCAGAAAATCCCCTAGCTCCGATGTTTTTTATCTTTTGAGCATCGTATGCAGTCAGTCCAACAAAGATCAGAATTCCTGCATATGTAGTAATCCAGTAAACAACTGGGCTTCTAAAGAATATGTTGACTAATGAGGCCAGGATGACACCAATAAGAGCCATTATGAGTAGGCTTCCCATCTTCGTAAGGTCTCTTTTTGTAACATGACCATAAAAGGCCATTAAACCAAACGTACCAGCTGTGATAAAGAATGTAGAAGCAATTGAACTCGACGTATAGACGAGGAATATACTTGCTAGGGTTAAACCATTAAGAATGGCATAAAAAATGAAAGTCAATGTCGCTGTTTGTGCAGACATTCTATTAATGGATCTGCTTAGATATATAACAAGTCCAAGTTCTCCAAGGACCAGTCCGTAAAATACAATACGACTGCCAAATATCATTCTCAATAAAGAGGGGGTATACGCGGTATAAAGGGCAACCACCCCTGTTATGGCAAGTGCCATTGCCATCCATCCAAACACCTTCGTAATAAAGGCACTTTGTACTTCACTCATGTCGTGTGAATCGTAGTAATCATTCTGATTCATAATAAACCTCCTAGATGCTAATATCGTATACCAGATTATAACATATTCATCTGCACTATAACATTACAATAGAAATATCACTCAATAAATATAAAATACAACATGAAAAAAGCCTTTCTCCTACAGAAAGACTTTTTCCATGTTGTGAGTTTTTACACTATAAGCCATTATAAATGTAAAAAGGTACAATGCTGTAAATCTATTTATAAACGCTATAATCGAGCTCACTTTCGCTTTTGGCAACGATTAGCGCTGTATAAACATCTGAATCCACATTTAAAATTGTTCTTAGCATTCCAACGAACCATTCCACCCCTGCAAATATGGCAATGGCTTCAATAGGAAGACCCATCTGTGGAATGATTATGGCCATTGACACAAGACCAGCTCCTGGTACAACAGCATTAGACAATGACACAAGCGTGGATAGGGCTGCGATAAATAAATACTGACCAGTTGTATAACTCGCCCCATAAATTTGAGCAATGGTTACCACGGTAATGGCCATGTGCATGGCCGCTCCATTGCTATTCAGTGTCATTCCAAGCGGCAACACAAACTGTGACACCTGCTCACTAATGCCTAGCTTTTCTTTGGCATCTTTCATTTCTGTGGGTAAAGTGATGGCTGAAGATGTCGTTGCAAGAGCAACAATAGACATTTCAAACATACCTTTAATAATATGAAACACACTCACCCTACAATAGATGGCGACTAAAACCGTAAAAACAGTAAGATAAATAGCTGTCGCCAGTCCATATGCCCCCAAATAACGCATAAGGGGCATTATAACCCCCACACCCAATTTACCAATTGTGGCTGCAATAAGGGAGAATATACCTAGTGGTGCCATTTTCATAACCAGCATGACTAATTTTAATATAATTGCATTGAAAACTTTTACATGCTCTAGAATATGGTTATTGTTGCTTTCCACACGCACATAACTCATAGCTAGACCAAATAGAACAGAAAAAATAATAACTTGTGCTATGTCACCTTGTGCCATAGACTGAATAATATTTTTTGAAAAGAACCTTAAAATGGTATCTGACAAGTTTCCAATAGAACTCGTATCTATTTCAACACCTGCGGTTAGACCTTCAAGATTACTAATATGACCAGGCTCTAATATGAGTCCCATAAAAATTCCAAAGAGTGCTGCTAAAAATGATGTCCCTAAAAAAATTGAGACAGTTTTAAGTCCCCTGCGACTTAATTCCTTACGATTTAACCCACCAACGGCTTCAATAATTTGCCCCATGACAAGAAGCACAATGGACATCTGAATCAGTCTTAGAAAAATATCTCCAACAAGCTTAATGCCTGAAATACGCCCTTCAAAAATGACACCGGCAATAATTCCAAGCGTCATGGCTATCATGATTTGCCCCGTCATGCCCAGTTTCTTTTTTTTCATATACGACCCCCGAGTCAACCAAGTCGACTGTTTTAACTTTAGGAAATTTAGTAAGACAGACTTGTCCTATAAGTTGAGTGGAAATGGAAGCCCCATTTCCACCCGCCTTCCAGTATATTTCATTTCTTTTTTACACATGTTGAAAAGTAAAGACTGCATGTCTATCTTACTACATAAGAAATAAATATAAAGTATTTAATTTTAAATTACCTTTACCGTATTTTATCAAGCAATTAGAGCCTTACAACTGTACCAGCTCCGTCTTTTATATTGCCTAAATTCTCCAGGGACGTGATAACGGCTTTCCCCCTTGGTGTCGATTCAACAAACTCAATGGCCGCTTGAATCTTAGGCAACATGCTCCCTTTTTCAAATTGATCTTGAGCTATATACATTTTCAACTCATCCACACTGATTTCTTCCAACTTTTTCTGGTCTGGCTTATTATAATTAATAAACACATTGTCAACCCCAGTCAAAATAATGAAAAGGTCAGCTCCAATTTGTTCTGCCAGCTTTTGAGAAGCAAAATCCTTATCAATAACGGCTTCTACACCTTGGTAGCCAGAATCTGTTTTAACCACCGGTGCACCACCGCCACCGCATGAAATTGTAATAACATCATTGTCAATGAGCTTTTTCACAGCATCAAACTCCACAATACCGACTGGTTTTGGAGATGGTACGACCTTTCTGTAGCCTCTCCCAGCATCTTCGATATATAGGTTGCCATCTCCAGCGGCTTCTTTTGCCTCTTCTTCTGATAAGAAGGGACCAATGGGTTTCGTTGGATTAGAGAATGCATCATCGTTCTTATCCACACTTACCCGTGTGACAAGAGATACAACTGTTTTATCAATGCCATTTCTCTGTAAAACACTGCTCATCTCATTTTGCATCCAGTAGCCAATACTCCCTTGTGTCATTGCCACGCAGGTATCAAGGGGCATTGCTGGATTCTTATCACTGTCAGCCGCTTGCTGCTGAAGAAGCAAGTTGCCCACTTGTGGTCCATTCCCATGAGAAATGATCAATTTATTGTTGCCAGACACTAGGTCTGCCAGTTTTTCGCAAGTGGAACGAATGGCTTGGATTTGGGCATTCGCTGAAGCATCATCAGATAGGATGGCATTGCCACCAAGCGCCACTATAATCTTTTTATTTTCCATATCATCAACCTCTTTCTAAAAATCCTTATAGCTTTAATCATTCTTATCTTCTGCAAATGTAATAAAGATCACCATACCAATAAGGAGAAGAACAGATGCCAAATAGAATCCCACTTTCATCGATCCTGTTGTATCAGCGATCCAACCTGTAATATATGGCGCTAGGATTGCACCAGACATGCCCACGAAGTTATATGCGCTCAGTGTTGTTGATAGAGAACTCTTCGGTGCATTTTTGGTTACAAAAGCAACCAGAATTGGGTCAAGAGCCAGTTTACCTGTTAATCCATATACCAAAAGAGCTGCAATAAGCAGTGTACGGCTGGTTACAAAAGCTATACCAAAAGACGTAATAATTGATAGGGGTACAAGGAAATAGATAAACTTTTTTGTTGTCTTATACTTGTCAGATAGTCTTGCAAGAATGAGAGCACCTGGGATAGATGCCCATGGAACGAGGGATGATATAAAGCCTACACTCGTGCCTGCAAAGCCTCTTTCTACCTGAAGAAACTGTGGCAACCAAGTTAAAATTACAAAGTTAGCATATATAGAACAGAAACATAATATAAAAGTAACAAGTAAGTTCTTGTTTGAAATAATTGCTTTGAAGCTGAACTTTTCAATTGATTGACTTCCTGCTTCAGATGCGCTTGTCCCCTGGAATTTTGCTTCAACACCTTGGCTGTGTGCATCTTCAGGTCTAATAACCTTTTCCTTGAGCATTGAGAAATAAAGCACACCAAGCAAGACAGTTGGTATAGCCATTATGAAGAATGGCTGGCTCCAGTGCTCTCCATTTTCAAGAACAATTTTACTGGAAAGCAGGTAACCCAGTGATGTACCAAAGGCCATACCACTATTAATGATAGCCGTTCCCAGTGTTAGCTTCTTTGTTGGAATTGATTCTGTTGATAGGGCATAACCCGGACCGTAGAAGGCCGCTTCACCAATACCGGTTAAAACTCTGTAAAGCATGAAAACGCCAAAGGCACTTGCAACACCACTTAAATATGTTGTCACACCAAATAAAATAAATCCTAATGCAATAACGAGTTTTCTTCCCAGCTTATCAGCAACAATTCCAAATGGAATTTGTGTCGCAGCGTATGCTAGGAAAAACACACTGTTTACCAAACCTAGCTGAGCATTACTTAGACCAAATTGGGCACCGATCTGTCCCATAACTGGATTTAAAATCGTTCTATCAGCATACATAAGTATCCAACCGAAGAAGCCTAGTGCAACAACTTTCCACCAATAACGTTCAGACACAGGTACAGCCTTGTATCGCTCTACCAAGTTTGCCTTTCTTGCCTGTTCCATAATAAACCCTCCCTAAGAACTTAAAAGATATTTAAGTCCAAGTAGAAATCCAAATAACGTGTCATTTCCTGATGTATGACCATAAGCCTGTACTTCTTTTATAGTCCTGTTGATTTCATCAGTGTCTGATATTTCAAGTAAGCCTATCAATTTGATAAAGTTTTCACTCAAGTGATCATTAAAAAGAGCCTTATAATAAGCCAAACTCACAAAGGTTGTCTCCCGCTTCATAAGTGATTTTTTTAAGGTTATGCTCCAGTTTTGATCTTCACAGAAAGCCTTGAGTGCCATAGTAAATCCTGCTAACATATCATCTCCACTTGGGGTAAGTCCCAGACCTCGCCCAATAAAAAAAGCAATATGTTCGCTTAAATCATTTAGGAGCCACCTTGAATGTATAAGTTGCCCAATATGATAGCGGGTCTTGTCATTCACACAGAGTCCTATGATTTGTGTAAAATCAAAAGCATTTAAACAGTCATATAACTTCGTTTTAGCAATCGATCTCTTATTGAAGTGAATCCGTGGCATTCTTAGATCAACCACCCGGTAGTCCTGTGTTTGTATACATATGGTTTTTTTTGATCCGTATATTGTAACTTGTCCATTCCTTTTGACAACCAAATCCTCAACCCGAACAGAGTGCATCAAGTCTTCAAATAGATCATCAGGCATTTGAATACCAATGGCTGATAATGGCTGATCACTTGCGCTGACAAAGACGACTGCTTCGCCAAATTGAAAGTTCATGCCTTTTTTAAATACACTGTGCACTTTGCCCATTTCATGTTTGTTTAATAGAGGGGGCAATAAACTGCTGATTGCCCCTCTATTTGAATCAACTGACATGACTATTCAACCGAAATACCAAGTTTTTCTGCATAGGCCACAAGTGCCTTTTCAAAGCAGGCAAACGGCGCACGTACAGTGCCTGCACCCACTTGACCAATACCAGGTTCTCTATGTGCAATCCCTGTATTGATAATTGGTGTGACGCCGGAATGAACAACTTTTCTAGCATCAATGCCAAGGCAAGCGCCCTTGAAATCCCAAGTTGGAATGCTCCAGTTGGCATTGTTGGATATGCATATTTCATCCATCTCATTCGAAATTGCAAGTGCATCTTCAAATCCACCTGCACCAACAAATCTAGTAACGCCCGGTGCAGCGACCATGGCCATGCCGCCAACACCAACCGTTTCTGTAATGGCACTATCGCCAATATCAGGATTGGCATCTTTTTCTGAGTACCCAGTGAAATACAGACCATTTGGCATGTTCACCGGTGCAGTAAACCACTGGTCACCCATACCAGAAATTCGAATACCAAAATCTCTGCCATTTCTCGCCATGGTTGTGACAACTGTTCCACTCTCTATTTTTCTAGCGCAGTCAACCGTGGCCTTGCCAGCTGCCATCATAATATTCAAGAAGAATTGGTCTGTGTCAGCTAGGAACTTAATAACGCTGTATCTCTTCTTTTCATCAAGATCCAGTTCGACGATAAGCGGTGTGATTTCTTTCAAGAAGTTCAGGGATGCAGCAATATTCCTCTGATGGAATTCATCCCCCATAGTGATGGATTTCGCAATCATAACATTGAGGTTAAGTCCACCATCTTTGCGCTTTAGTGCCATTGAGAGCACTGGACCAAGCACATCACGCATCCACTGGAGTCTATCGACAACTTCCTGCGAATACGCACCAAAGCGAAGTACCTTACCAATACCTTCATTAAGGGTACAGTAAGCCACTGTGCCATCAAGCATATTTTTAACAACAAGGACTGGCATGTTTCCAGAAGTGATACCACCCATAGGGCCTACTGCATTGTGGTGGTGACATGGCGAGAATGAAACCGTGCCATTTGACAGAATTTCTCTCGCTTCATCTTCTGTAGAAGCCCAGCCTTCAAAGAGGACTGCACCAATACAAGACCCTTGCATTGGGCCAGTCATATCTTTAAACTCAATAGGTGGTCCGGCATGTAAAATAACCTTGTCCTTAAGCACATCTATCACAGAATTTGCTGGCACAACATCCATGAGGAAGGGCTGAGAATTTTTCATCTGCTCAATAACATCTTGATTGGATTTTTCTAGACCTTCAATTTTATCAAGTAGATTCAGTATTTTAATAAGCTTCTTGTTGCCTCCTGCCGCAGGCTTCCAGTCATACTGAACGGTTTTGGCACCATGCTCAATGATTGAATCTGTAAAACTCTTCAGACCAACGTTAACAACACGAGGCTTGGTGTTTAAAAGGTCATGAACTTGCTGGCTGATCTCAGGTAAAGAAGTGGTCTTCACATCTTTTTCAACCCTTTGCTTGTCTATACCGATATAATCAATACCTTTTAGTTTAAGGGCCAGACGAACGGCTTTTGCATTGCTGTCTTCCACTAAGACACCTACATTTTCAAGGGTCTTTACCGCCTCGTCATAGTTTTGTGGGTCTTGCTTAGTGCCACAAACTGTCGCAACAAATTCTAGTGTGCGCCCTTGTGCCTTGGCTGTATCTTTAGCTTCTGTAATGGCCTCACAAAGAGCCCCAGCCATATCTGGATGAGAACCATACCCAAGCACACAATCAAATAAAATTACACCTGTGTTCTCATCTTGAGCATACTCTTTAATTTTGTTGATTCGTACTTCTGGATCAATCATTGGATGCGGTTTGCCTTGGGTATACATATCATCACCCAAGTCCATAACCTCATAACCATTTGCATTGAGAATATAGCCTTCTTTTTTAACAAGTCCGCCTAGTTCTAGTGCGTCGGAAATAAGCATACCCGCTTCAGCTGCTAGGGTGCCTCCTGAGTAAAGCCCTTTTACAGTTTTCTCTTTTGCAAGCTCACTGGTCACTGTGTTTTTAAGATCTTCATTGTAATTCGCTTTAACATTTTCCCCACTTGCAAGATCAACAGCAATCTTTGCAGTCTCTTCCAGTGTATGAGCCAAATAAACGTTGCCCTCATGGCTTTCTGGTTTCTCACCTAGAAAAATGGCGACCACTGGCTTTGTAAAACTATGAAGCAGTTCAACAATTTCATCACGAACACGCTTGGCTGGTGGCTTTGAAATAAGAACAATAACATCTGTTGGATCATGTTGTTCAAGACCTAGAAGGGCGTCTTTTGCCGTAATGGCATTAACTTCTTCACTTAGATCTCGCCCACCAGTGCCCACAGCATGAACCACACCGCCACCTAGACGTTCAATAATAGTGGTCACTTCTTGAATGCCTGTGCCTGAAGCACCTACAATACCAATATTGCCTGGTCGAACCACGTTGGTGAATGCCAGTGGCACACTGGAAATGATGCCTGTACCACAATCCGCCCCCATAAGCATAAGACCTTTATCATGGGCTTTCTTTTTTAATCGCGCTTCGTCTTCAAGTGGAATATTGTCTGTGAATGAGAAGACGTTTAGTCCAGCATCCAGCGCTTTTTCAATCTCATCTGCTCCATATTCACCTGGAATGGAAAAGAGAGCCAGGTTGGCATCAGGAAGTGCTTTTAGAGCTCCATCCAAGCTGTTAACGTTTTCAAAGTCACTTTTTTCTGTTTTCACTGCTAGATCATTTAGAAACTTTTCTGATTCTGATAAGACTTTTTCTACAACAGCTTCATCTTCAGTGTCTACCAAAATAACCATGTCACTTGGAGACGCAGCTTCAGCGTCTTTTGTCATTAGACCACTGTTTCTGAAAATATCTTTGTTTGCATCCGTTCCCATCATTATGGAACACTTTGTCACACCATCTAGATTATTGATGGAATTTGTTAACAGCATCAAATTGATTGAGTCCTGATAGCTGTTTTTCTTAATCACTGTATATAACATTTTCAAACCTCCTCGTATGCGGTAATATAAATATATCACCGGTTTCTTTGCATTTCATTGGCATGAAATTCTAGAAAAACGACGTTTTTTTATACTTAGAGGATAAAGAGGTGGGGAAATGAACGCACTAGACTTGCTTAAAATAAAACCCCTGACGGGGGCAAAACTTATTGCCGGACAGGCTGGTATGGAAAATAACATTAGTGGTGTGAATGTGCTTGAAGCCACTGACATTGAGAATTGGGGACGTGAAGGACAGGTCATACTGACAAGTTTATTTGCCCTTAAAAATCTAACTGACCAAGACTTAGACGCTTTTTTCAACAAAATGCATACAATCGGTATTGCGGCCATTATTGTGAAAATTGATCGACTTGTCCAGTACATTCCTGAGATGGTTATTCATTTATGCAATAAACATGGAATCGTTTTAATTCAAATTGATAAAGAAACCAAGTATGAATCCATCATACTTGAAATACTAGAGCCTATTATAAATCGTAATATGTATCTGCTGAACAGGTATTACGATGTCCATAGCGAGATCACCCGTATTGCTATGAAAATGCCATCACTGGAATCTGTCTTAAAAGAATTTAAAACCATGATCAATATGGATTTAAGCCTTGTGAACAAAGTGAAAAACGCCCAAATCAGTACAAATACCGAGCTAGAACATTTTCAAGTGATCAACCATTTTGAAATTGAAAAGAAGAAATATATGTATTACACTTATGAACGGTATGGTGTTAAATACCTTCAAAATGGTCGTGAAAGCTATGGCAACCAGATACGGGTCAAAATTCCTTGCCTTGACTACAATGACTACGAACTCATCATCCATGAACTGACATCCACCATACGCGAAGAGGACTTCATGGTTCTAGAAAATGCCGTTAAGTACCTGCAAATGGAGCTGTTAAAAAAGAATGCGCTCTCGCAAAATATTTACCAACAGAAAAACAGCATCATCAGTGACCTCCTTAACGACAGAATCCACGAGGAAAAAGACCTTGACGATGTACTCGATTACCTTGATATGACAAGCTTTCCACTTTACCAAGTGATTATTGTAAAACTCATTCAAGAAGAGGAGAATAAGGCCTTTGAGTGGTCTCTCGATATGACAATAAAAAGGTTGCGTTATCATTTCAAAAACCATATGAATCACTTTGCATTCATGGAAAAAAACAATCGGATTGTCTTACTTCTCAATATTCCAGATGAAGACAGTCTCTTATGCACCGACCACGTTCAAAAAATTATGACCCAGTTTGAACATATTCATAAAAAAAAGAACTTTAACTACCAAATTGGCATAAGTTCATCGTGTCGGAAAGAGACTCTTGGCAATGGCAATCAAGAGGCCCTGGATACGCAAAAGATCCTCAACCTCTTTTACCCACCGGATAGTGTTTTAGAGTATGCTTCCTTAGGCATATATAAATTGTTTTTAAACGCTGATAATCTGGAGACTTTAGAGACATTTGTCTCTCCAAAACTCAAGGCCTATAAAGAAGATCATCCCGAGCTTTTTAAAACCCTGGCACTTTTCATTGATAACAATCAAAACTACTTAAAAACAGCAGAATCTTTGTTTTTACACCCAAAAACTGTGCGGTACAGAATTGATAAAATAAAAAAACAACTAAACATGACCTTTGATGATTCTGAATCAATAATTCATATTCAAATAGCATCACGACTTTTTAAACTCCTCGATATGCAGTCATCCTAACTACAATTTATCTCTCTTAATAAAACGCTTGCAAATTACCTATTTTGCTCGTCTGTTAAGTCAAAAAAGGAGCTGCTACAATGACACGAATAAATGAATCTCCGAAGCATTACACCCTGACAACAAAGTCAAACTTTAAAATTGACATGACCCTTTACTCATCTGATGACTATAAAGATAAACCAACCATTCTCTACTTACATGGCGGTGGTCTCCTCTATGGACATAGAGATGACTTACCACAGGTTTATATTGAGCTTATTTTGAATAAAGGTTATAACCTCCTTAGCCTTGACTATCCCCTTGCACCAGAGGTGAATCTGAAAGAGATTTTAAGATCCGTTTATGAAACTGTAGAGGCACTCATTAACTCTATGTTTGACACGATGGGACTTACAAATAACAACTACCTGATTTTTGGACGTTCTGCAGGGGCCTATCTGGCCCTTGCAGCCTGTAAGAAAATAATTGAAAAAGGGACAAAGCCACCCCACGCGCTTATTAGTCTATACGGCTATACAGGATTTAATGCAGACGCTTTTATAAGTCCATCCCCCTATTACACTGCACTTCCAAGGGTTTCAGATGCCTCTGCCCAGTCTATGCTTAAGAACCACTACATAACACAGGCCTCCATAGAAGAGAGATTTTCCCTCTATGTGAAAGCCCGACAAGAGGGCACATGGACCAAGTATATTGGCATAGACCTAGACTTTGATGATTACTGCGTCACCCAAGATGACCTCAAAAGTTTTCCACCCACAATAACAGCGGCATCGACCCATGATCCTGATGTGCCTTATAGAATGTCAAAGTCAATCAGTCGCATTGTTCCTCGTTCCAAATGCATAACCGTTTATGGACATGTTCATGACTTTGATAGAGACATAAAAAATCCACTAGGACTTGAAGTCTATGAAAAAATCATGACATGGATTGAACAAGTCTAGTGGTTTCAGAAGGCAACTTGGCTGGTGAACACGTGGCATTCTAGGATTTATTCCGTGTTGAAAAACAAGAAAATTGCTGAATACTGGGATATTATTGAAGCAATTCCACAAGAAGACCAGTGGATGAATGACAACGGAAAATTCTAAAACTGAGTTTGTCATAAAATTTCATAGGCACAAAAAACAGGTCTTTGCAGACCTGTTTTTTTATGAATAGACTTGTAAATATACCTATTCACTCATCTTCTTCGACTTGTCCATACACGCAACCATGCTCTCAATAACGGCAGATCTAAAACCTGTTCTTTCAAGATTTCTAACTGCTTCTATGGTTGTGCCACCTGGTGAACACACCATGTCTTTTAAGGCCCCTGGGTGCATGCCGGTTTCTGTGACCATTTTTGCAGCGCCCATAACAGTCTGTGCCGCAAATGTGTATGCCTTGTCTCTTGGCATACCGCCCTGGACAGCGGCGTCAGCCATCGCTTCTATAAACATAAACACATAGGCTGGTGCCGATCCACTCACACCAATAACAGCGTGAATTAAAGATTCTTTAACTTTCTCAGCCTTTCCAAAACCACCAAACACTGTCATTAGGTCTTCTACTTCTTTATCAGCCACAATATCATTTGGACAAATAGCCGTAATACCTTCTCCAACCAAGGCCGGCGTATTTGGCATTGTCCTAATGATATTTTTATCTGCGCCAATAATGTCTTCCATTTGCTTGATTGTCAGGCCTGCTGCTATGGAAACAACCACCTTACTCGCGTCAAGGTCAGCTTTTATATCACTCAATACAAGTGGATAGATGTTGGGTTTAACTGCAACAACAACCCAGTCACATGCTTTCGTTAATTCTTTGGCAGTGGCTGAAACAGAGACCCCATAGTCTTTTTTCAGTTCTTTGACTTTAGAAGCATTCGGGTCAAAGATGAAGACATTTTCACCTTTAATGACTCCAGCACCAACAATGCCACCGATCATAGCACTGCCCATATTGCCTGTTCCGATAAAACCAATCTTTTTTTCCATAGTCCGCTCCTTTATTTTGACCTGTATTGGTATAATCACTTGGTCCATGTTTTCATTCAGGCGCCGCAAAATTACAGATTCCTGTCGTATCCATACATTATATGTTTTTACTTCATATCTATACATGGCATGGCTTTTGTTTATATGATATTTGTCAAGTTGCCTAGTTAAACTTTTGCTCTGTTCTCTCAATAATTTCATCTTGCAAAGCTTTGTCTAAATTATTGAAATGGTCACTATAGCCCGCCACACGTACAATTAGATCATTGTAGTCATCTGGATTGGCCTGGGCATCAAGTAGAACATTTTTGTCAATAACATTAAATTGAATATGGTGTCCATCTAAGGCAAAATATGTTCTTACAAGAGAGGACATATTATCAAGACCTCTTTCGCCTTCCACAACTGATGGGGTAAATTTCTGATTTAAAAGCGTTCCACCAGTGTTTAAATGATCCATCTTAGAGGCTGACTTTATAACAGCTGTCGGCCCCTTTCGGTCAGCACCCTTGGCAGGTGAAATCCCGTCTGGAAGAGGTTTGCCTGCAAGTCTCCCATTGGCAGAAGCCTTCATGACACTTCCAAAATAAACATGGCAAGTGGTTGGCAACATGTTTATACGATAAGCTCCACCCTTCATGTTTGGTCGACCTGTAATTGATTTATGGTAGAGACTGAATACATCCCGCATAATTTCATCAGCATAGGCATCATCATTACCATACTTAGGTGTTTTGTTTTTTACCAAATGATGCACCATATCATGACCCTCAAAGTTGTCATCAATGGCTTTCATAAGTTCATCCATCGTGAAGCGCTTCTTCTCAAAAACATTATACTTTATAGCTGACAGACAATCCGTAATGGTTCCAATACCCACACCTTGTATATAGCTGGTATTGTATCTGGCACCACCAGCATTATAGTCTTTTCCAGTTTTTATGCAGTCATCTGTAATAACTGACATGAATGGGGACGGCATGGTTTCAGCGTAAATTTTCTCAATAATATTGTTGCCCTTGATCTTAATGTCCACAAAATGCTGGACTTGCTTTGCATAGGCATTAAAAAGTGCATCATATGACTCAAAATCTTTCGCATATCCCAGTTGAAGCCCAAGTTGTTTACCGCTGTTTTCATCATAACCGTTAGTCAGTGTCAGCTCAAATATTTTCGGAAGATTAAAATACCCTGTCAGAATAAAGGCTTCCTTGCCAAAACAACCTGTTTCTATACAACCACTCGCCCCACCACCTCTAGCATCTTCAATGGTTTTACCGGCTTGCAACTGCTCCATAACTATGGCCTCTGAATTATAAAAGGCAGGCTGTCCCCAACCTTTTCTTGAAATAGCACATGCCTTCTTAAGAAAATCTTGAGGGGTTTTCTTGCTGATCTGAACATTTGAACTGGGTTGCAAAAGTTTCATTTCATCCATGGTTTCAAGTATTAAATAACTCACATCGTTCACACCATCTTGCCCATCAGCGGTTAATCCACCTGTGTTTAAGTTGGCGAAATCTGTGTATGTACCACTTTCTTTTAAGGTTATGCCCACTTTTGGCGGTGCTGGTTGATTGTTGAATTTTATCCATAGACATTCCAGAAGTTCCCTGGCAAGGTCTCTGCTTATTTTACCTGTATTTAGGTCACTTTTGTAAAATGGATTTAGATGTTGGTCAAGTCGCCCTGGACTGTATGCATCCCAGTTGTTCAGTTCATTTGTCACGCCAATATGTACAAACCAGTACATTTGAATGGCTTGCCAATATGTTTTCGGTTTGTTTGCTGGAACCACACTGCAGTTTTCAGCGATCTTCATGAGTTCATCTTTTCGCTTGGGGTCACTTTCTCTCTCAGCCATTTCCAGTGCCAATTTTTCATAGCGCTTTCCATAAGAAATTATGGCTTCACAAGTAATGCGCATGCCTTTTAACTGGGCCTTTTTATTTAAGGCTTCCTTGTCATTGTAAAAATCCAAACTTTCAATTTCATGATCAATACGGTCAATAAAATCTAAAAAACCACTTTCATATATTTTTCCATCAGCCACTGTATGCCCTGGACTTCTCTGCTCCATAAACTCTGTGAATATGCCATTCTCATAACAGTCTTTCCATTCTGGTGTGACATAGTCAAATATTCGCTTTCGAACCGATCTATTTTTCCAGTATGGAATAACTCTTTCTTCTTGTATTTTTTTAGCTTCCTCGGAAACTTTGAAGAATATTCGGTCTCTAGAATCCATAACATCCATGTCTTCAAGCGTATGACAGCACAGTTCCGGATAGGTCGGTGCCGATTGAGGCCCTTCCCCTTTTTCCCCGACAATTAACTCACCATCAAGTATTGAAATCTTTTTATTCTCCATAATATGCTTAAAGGCAAGAGCTCTTAAAATAGGCGTTTCCACAGTGCCTGCATATTTTTCATAGGCCTGAGTAACAAGTTCAGCCCTTTCAATAGATATATGGGGAACAGCACGGACACTTTCCTCTCTAAGCTTTTGAGTTCTTTCTGTCATACCTCTTTTCATGGTTTATCCTCCTATTATAGTTTTAAAACCAGCAGACTCCAGCTTGGCTTTTGCTGAGGCCAACCATGTATCTGTTGGCCTTTCAAATTGATCAGGATTATAATTCAGACCAAATCGTCTATACTTATCTATCGCAATTTCGTGGTATGGCAACAGGTGAACTTGTTGCACAGGCTTGTCCTTTAAGTAACTGCAAAGTTCATTTATAAATGCATCTGTCGCATTTACGCTTTGAATAACCGGGATTCTAAGCCAGACATCAACATTTTCATCTAAAAGTTTATTGAAGTTTTCAAGTATGGTTTTATTGGACACGCCCGTCCATCGAATATGGTCAACTTCATCAAGAATCTTAATATCGTATAGAAAAAGGTTTGTATAAGGTAGTACTTTTTCAAAACTGCTAAATGGAACATTTCCACAGGTATCAATAGCCACATGAATGCCCCGTTCATGACACCGCTTCGCTATCTCTAAAACCATGTCCACCTGGCAAAGAGCCTCACCACCTGAAAATGTGACGCCACCTCTAGATGTTTCATAAAACCCTTGGTCTTCAATCACGGCTTGAAAAAGGTCTTCAACTGAGTGGGGATGACCTACCATTTGCCTTGCAAGCTGTGTGCACATGTCAGTGCAGGTTTCGCACCCAGCACACTTGATATCTCTTATGGTCTTTAGTGCGTTTTTTTCAATGATAAGTCGGTCTTGTGTACACAAACGAACACAGTTACCACATAGAGTGCATTTTTCATCGTCATGACTAATTTGGTGATCAAAACTCTTACTCTCTGGATTATGACACCAGGCACAGTCCATGGTACATCCTTTAAAGAATAGGGTCGTTCGAATCCCCGGCCCATCATGAACACAAAATTTTTGTATATTGAATAAAGTCGCTTCATTCATTACTTACACCTTCTCTTCAGAAAATGGATTCGGCACTGAAACAACAAGAATTTTAACAACCTGACTAGTGTAATTTGCCCAATTATGCGGTCTTTCTGATAAGTAGTGCGCGGTGTCTCTTGGGTAAAGAACATGTTTTTCATCATCAATGAAGAGGGTTAAACAACCTTCTAAGACATATATGAATTCTTCCCCCATATGGCCATACTCACTAATGCTCTCATCGGTCTCCCCAGGAAGAATCTCAACCAGCCTGGGCAACATACTTTTATTCTTCAATTCACTGGATAAATGATAGTGCATGTATTTCATGTTTTCTATTTGAAATATTTTCTGATCTTGATAATGAAGAATTGTGTCATGACCTGTTTTTACCTTAGGAAAAAAATAGTTCAAGTCCACTTCAAATACACCTGCAATATCATTTAGGGCATCCACCGCTATGCTTGTCATGCCCCGTTCTAACTGAGAAAGAAAACCTGTTGAAAGACCTGTCTTTTCACTTAAATCCTTTAAGGTTAATTTATTTTCAAGCCGAAGGGCTTTGACACTAGCCCCAATATCTTTATTCATGGGTACCTCTCCTTATGATAAAATTGCATTTATGTGTTCACCTTATGATGAAAGTTTAACATCTTTTTTCATGATATTCCAGCACAATTTCACATTATTGAATATTAATCGCTTACAGGATATATTTTTTCATATAAATGAAATACACTCGGTATTAATTTACAAGATTCACTTTTCGGTATTTTCTGTTATTTTAAATTGTCAATGACCTGACACGCACTTGTCAAAAAGTATTGGTAAGATTGGTCTAACAAATGATGATACTAAAAAGTCACTGTGAGAGATAATCTACAGTGACTTTTTACTTTAGCGCTTGCAAAATTACAGATCTATACCATTGCCATATAACACATAGAATTTTTAATCCTTAAATATTTATTGTATAGCGAGTGTTATGGAATAATATTTTGCCAGTCGCTCACTTTGCTATTTAATTTGATTACAAACACCTAATTTTCATATAGAAAACAAGACCCTTGTCCACATTCTTTAACCCAAATGTAATGCCATGCAAATCTAAAATCCGTTTAACGATAGACAAGCCCAGCCCCGAAGAGTTGTTTTGGCCCGTTTTCTTATAGAATCGTTTCCATACAGATTCTAGTTCCGCCTCTGTTAGCGGATTTGTCTGATTAAAAACTTCAATTTGGCAATAATTCCATTCATCTTCTTCAAAGTTCTGAGCGTATATCCTTAATTTTTTACCATTTTCGGTATGATGAATTGCATTGCCAACAATATTTCGAATGGCTGTTTCCATATTGGATGCATCACAATTATATGGTATTGAGGCTGGTAAATCATACTCGATTTCCAGCTTTTTTTCATTAATAATACTGGAAAATGAAAAAAAGACATCATCAAAAATAGACGCCAGATCCACCGCTTCTCGCGTAAGTTGTATTTCGGGGTTCTCTAGCTGCGAGAGCTTTAACAGATCTTTGATGATCTGATCCATGTGTTCAATTTCTTTTACAATGATTTGAATACGATTGTCTTCATATGTTCCGCTTTCGTAATTCGAAGCAATTTGATCAATATTTGCAAGCACAACCGCTAGAGGGGTTTTAAGTTCATGGGAAGCCTCTGCCAAAAACTGCTTTTGCATATCTTGTAGGGCTTCTTTCTTACTAAGTTCTTCTTTAAGAGCAGTCAGGGCCTGGTCCAATTGCTTTGACAAGTAATTTACATTTCTGCCCAGTTCACCTATTTCATCATTTTGACTCCCAGTATACACTTTTGTGAAATCTAACCTTGCCATGCTTTTTGCAATCTTGTTCAATTCGACAATGGGCCTAGAAAATCTTTTTGAATAGACATATGAAAAGACCATCCCAACTGCTATAAACAAGACCCCGACCGCCATAAAAAACTGGTTGGAAACTTTCACAACATCATCAATTGACTGATAGGGGCGAACAATATAGGCCTCGTAAACACCTGTTAAATGAAGAGAATACATCAAAAAAGGAGTTTGAAGGGTGTGATGCTGGGTCATGTAAAAGTCTTCAGAAATAGATACCTTGTCTTGAAGCATCTTACCAAATCCATTTCCACCTGCATTGCCTCGTCCCCTGGTCCATATATCTGGTCCGTAAACCACTTGATTTCCACCAGCTGTTATATATATTGACATGTCCGTGCCTTCTGTGTAAACCGGTAGTATTTCAATAAGTCTATCAATGTCTTTTTCATTTATTATCGCTTGGCCTAGAGTCTTCATGTCATTTTTTTTGGCGCTTTCAACAAAGCTTGGCATAAATGCCCTGAAAAGCACCCCTGTCAAAAGGGTCATAAAAAGAATAAAAATCGAGAGCGCTACAAAAAGCTTTCGACTAATCGTCAATAACATCACCTTCAAATCTGTACCCAACACCTCGTATGGTTTTTATATTTTTAGATGCATCTTTTAACTTGTTTCTCAACCGCTTTATGTGGGTGTCAACAGTACGCACCCCTCCAAAATAGTCTAGTCCCCAAACCTTGTCGAGCAGTTGTTCTCTAGACATGGCAATGCCCTCGTTTTGAACCAGTATGCTCAAGAGTTCAAACTCCGTGTGGCTTAATGCTATGGGTTCTTGGTTTACAAAAACTTTGACCGCTCGTTTATCAAGCGTAAGGCATTTATACTCGTAGACTTGGATTTCATCAAAAATGCCAGAACGCTTAAGGACAGCTTTCACCCGAGCCAGTAAAATTGAATTCCTAAAAGGCTTTGTAATATATTCATCTGCACCAAGTTCAAACCCAAAAACCTCATCATTTTCAAGATTGCGTGCAGTCAACATTATAACTGGAACATTGTCCTTGTTTCTCACTTCTCTTAGGACACTCCATCCATCCATCTTGGGCATCATGACATCCAGTAGTATGAGATCAAAAGCCTCTTCTTCTAAAAGGTCTATGGCTTCTTGACCATCCTTTGCCAACCTAACACTATAGCCTTGTGATTTTAATATATCTTCTAGAACGTCTCTAAGTGCTTTTTCATCATCAACAACGAGAATTTTTGACATAAAATTCCCCTTTCTTTAGTATCATGCGAACGGATCATTTCATTATATTATTAATAGTCTCTTTTTGTAAAATACCCTTTTAAAAGGAATACTATCCACTTAGATGAGATGAAATGGATTGTCATATGTATCTGAACAATACCAAAAGTTCAGCACCTCGTCGTAGAGAATTTTGATGACAAGATTCTCTACGACGAGGTGCTGATTTGTTCTATCAATTAGTCATTGTTTCTATTGCCAAACCCAGGGCCCCTGCCCTGTCCTGAACCATTCTGTCTGCCGTAACCGGCGCCTTGACCATTCCCGTTTTGCATGCCACCGAGACCTCTTTGATGAAGACCCTGATGCTGACCTGGTGTCCCATCACAATTATCGATTTGCTCAAGCCATGCATCCGCTTGGTCTTCAGTAATTTTTCCATCTTCAAGTAAAGTGCTCACCCGCTCCTTGTTAAAAGCCTGAATTAAGACCTGGAACTCTTCATAAATACCATTTTCCTCTGCGAGTTCACCAAAAGTCTTGTCAGAATCATTTCTTAGTTCCCATGCCTCATTCACAGTTAATCCTGACACCTCAGAATAAATATCAACAGGACGCGTAAATGTATCCGCAAAAGCAGGAAAAGCCAGCGAGGTCACAAGAAGACCCGATAATAAAACACCTAATAATTTTTTCATAATTTCTCCTTTCAGATTCTACACAATAATATATAACCCCTTTGTTTGAATATCCGTTTGGGTTAAGTACATAATAAACCTTCTTTGTCACAGTTGTGTGACAGGTCAAAGTGAATTATGTGACAAATGCATTATTAAGAAAGTGTAAAAAGCCTCACATTAATTAGAAGATAATGTAATTATATGGTTAAAAACCTTCAACATATTGAAAAATCTTATATTCAGACAAGAAAATTTACCTGCTTTCATTGATAGTCCAGTCACATTTTAATACAATGCAGGTAGGCTACTATGGAAAAGGTTGTGACTAATATGAAAGTAATGATAATCGGTGCAGGTAAACTAGGAAAAAAATTAGCATCTGCCATGTTGAATGGCGAAATCCAAATAACACTTATAGACAGTAACCCACAAGTACTTGAACGGCTAAAAATACATATGGATGTTTTGACTGTCACCGCCAATGGTGCAAGAAAAGATGTTTTGGAAGAACTCAATATTTCTAATTATGACTTGGTCATTGCTGTAACCAGCAGTGATGAAACCAATGTCCTCATCAGCTCTATGGCCAAGAAACTTGGATGTAAGCGCAGTGTTGCCAGGGTCAGAAACCCTGAATATGCATACCAGCTTGAATACATGAAAAAGCTCTATAATATTGATCATGTTATTAATCCTGAACAGGCTACAGCAAATGAGATTATGCGCTATTTAATGGAAAGTTACTCATTTTACTTTGATGAATACGCGAAGGGAAAAGTTTCTGTTGTAAACTTAAATATTCGAAACCTCCCAGATTTTGTTAATCACGCCATTAAGGATTTAGAAATCATGAATGAAATCGTAATTGTTGCCATTTCAAGAAATGGCGACATCATTATTCCAGATGGTGATATCATCCTTAAAGAAAATGATATTTTATATATCATGGGCCAAAAGAATAAAATCAAAGACATTGCCGACATGTTAAAGACTTCTATGAAGAAAAAATACATCCGAAAGGCCATGATTCTTGGAGGTAGCAAAATAGGCTTTTATCTTGCCCAAGCTATGTCTGAAAAAGGCATTGCCGTCAAGATTATTGAATCCAATTTGGAAAGGTGTAAGCAGCTTTCTGAACAACTTCCCGATAACGCCCTCGTTATACATGGTGAAGGCACTGATATTGATCTTCTTGAAGAGGAAAACTTGGCAGAAATGGACGCATTCATTGGTGCCACAGGCTTTGATGAAGAAAATTTATTTATGTCTCTGCGTGCAAAGCAACTTGATATTGGCAAGGTTATTGCAAAAATTTCACGACAAAGTTATGTGCATATCATAGAAAAACTAGGCATTGATATGGCGATAAACCCCGTCAACATCACAGCCAGTGATATTCTTAAGTACATTCGTGGCGGACGTGTCATTTCCGTATCCCTACTGCTGGATGGACAGGCAGAGGTTACAGAAATCATTGCAACCAAGCATTTGTCTGTGCTCGATAAACCTCTGAAAGATCTTAACTTGCCAAAAGGTATTATAATTGGAGCCATTGTTCATAAGGGCAAGGTCCATGTTCCAAATGGAGATTCAAGAATTCAAAATGGTGATAGAATCGTTGTGTTTTCATTATTGTCGCAGGTGCCTGCACTTGAAACATTCTTCCGCCTAAAGGACGGTCGATAATGAAGCAGCGTATTGTTTTTCGGGTTCTGGGCTATTTAATGTTAATTATTGCCCTAGGCATGGTTCCTCCACTCCTAATTGCTTTTTTTACGAATCAAAGTGATTTTTTACCTTTCTTGATTAGTATTCTTGCAACCGTAGGTTTTGGCGGATTTTTGATTGTTTCCAATAAGAATGGAACAAATTCTATAAAAGCACGTGAGGGTCTCGCCATCGTTACCCTAGGATGGGTCTTCGCTTCCCTATTTGGCGCCCTTCCATTTTATTTATCAGGCAGTGTGCCATCCTTTGTGGACGCTTTTTTTGAAACCGTCTCTGGTTTCACAACAACAGGCGCCACAATTATTACAGACATAGAAGTATTGCCAAAAGGCATCTTGTTTTGGCGTTCCTTTACGCACTGGATCGGTGGTATGGGGATACTTGTTGTGGCAGTTGCCATACTACGTGTACTGGGGTCTGGTGGCTTTCATATATTTAAAGCTGAAAGTCCAGGACCAGTGGCAGATAAAATTGTTCCACGGATTAAAGACACCGCTAAAATTTTATATACAGCCTATATCACAATATCAATAATTGAGTTTGTCCTTCTTCTCTTCGGAGGTATGACCGCATATGAATCAGCCATTCATACTTTTGGTACTTTGGGAACGGGTGGATTCTCTACGAGAAATGCGTCAATCGGTGGATTTAACAGTTCCTACATATTCATAGTTATTTCAATCTTCATGATTATGTCAGGTGTAAATTTCTCTCTTTACTATGATATGTTCCGTGGCAAGTGGAAGGATGTTTATAAAAATAGCGAACTGCGATTATACTTGGGCATAATTGCTGTTGCTGTACTGGCCATTACAGTAAACACCAATATAACATTTTACAACAATTGGTTTGAAGCCTTTAAACACGCTCTCTTCCAAGTGTCTTCACTTATCACCACAACAGGATACACTTCGTTTGACTACGAACAGTGGTCTACCTTCTCTAAGGCCATACTTTTTATGCTTATGTTTATAGGAGGCAGTGCTGGTTCAACTGGTGGCTCAATCAAGGTCGTAAGAATCCTGGCTCTGATAAAACTGGTGCAAAGAGAATTCACAAAGATCCTTCACCCACGCTCAGTGGTATCTGTTAAAATTAACAATCAGAATGTGCCTGAAGACACACTTATGAATATTGCAAGTTTTTTCATGCTCTATATGATGATATTCGTTCTAGGAACAATATTAATATCTATTGAAGGCATAGGCCTATTAGGCGCTGGAAGTGCTGTTGCCGCAACACTCGGCAACATCGGTCCAGGTTTTGACTTTGTCGGTCCCACTCAAACATACGCCGCTTTCTCCGCACCTAGCAAACTCCTGCTTTCTTTCTTCATGCTACTGGGACGCTTGGAGCTATTTACAGTACTTGCTCTTCTAACACCAAAGTTCTGGAAATCATAGGTTCTAAAATAAAAGAAAATAGATATAAACCTAAAAAACGCTTAAAGCATGTATGTGCTCTAAGCGTTTTTGTTTTAGATTCATTTTTGTGAGGCCTTACCAACAAAACCCTGATTTTCTTGAAAAGCTAAGTTATACTTGGGCCTTCTGATCAGAGACAAACCCTGCACGTTCCACCGCTTTCATAAGGGGTGGTATAAATATCATTTGAAGGACTATACCCGGTAGTCCGTTGGCTACAGCCCCCTGTAAATAAATCATCGGATTCATTTTAAGCCCAAAACCACTGGCTAGAAGTCCAACTATAGCGCCTGCTCCTAATCTGCCTGCAACCATTCCAAGAACTAGTATAGAAAACTGATTCAAAGATGTCTTTCTTTTTAGAACCGAGATCGACCATCCATATAAGCCAAGTTCAAAAATCATAATAGGTAGAATGGGAAACGCTGGCGGCATACCTGTCAAAAAACTGCTCAATACAGGGGTAAACATTCCAACAAAAAGTGCATATAAGGGGGACAGAATAAAACCTCCAACCAAAACAGGAATATGCATTGGTAGAAAAATAGGGCCTGCCATGCCCGCTCCATGAAAAGCCATAGGTATCACCAGTCCAAATGCCATCAAGACACCTGAAACAATCAATCTTTTCGTGTTAAATTTCATATTTCCCCCTTATTTAAGACTGTCCAGAAAAAGGCCAACTCTTTTTGTAAGAGCTTCAACCGTATCCACTTCCATACTAATGGACTCAACTGGACAAGATCCTGTTTTGTCTCTATTCATTATGTAGTCAGTCACTTGATCATATTCTACAATCATATCAGCAGGGCATATATCAAGGGCTTGCTTAGACATCAGTCGACCATAAATACCTTTCACACCTGCGCTTAGAAGGAACATGGCAGCGCCCCTTCCTATGACTTTGTCAGCTACGTAACTGTCTTTTAGAAGATCTTTATTATTTGTGAACAAGTCAAAATTGGCTTTATGCCCCTTTGATTTGCTTCAAACACCACTTCATTGTTTTTTACAACCACAATAGACACACCATTTTGCATTAAATGGTCTTTTGCTTTTTTTAAAGACATTCCATCACATCCTTCCTACTATGAGCGACTTACAAACCCTCAGTAAATCATAAAATTTTAATGATTTGCGGTAGACTTATAGCCCGGCATATTCCAAAAAATTTATACATTAAAAAAGGACTTACCCAAATGGATAAGTCCCTCTATTAGCTTAGTCTGAAATTACTTAGTAGTAATGTTTTCAGCTTGAGGACCTTTAGGACCTTGAGCTAGAGTGAAAGTTACTGCTTCGCCTTCTTCAAGCGTCTTGTAACCATCTTTGTTGATTTGTGAGAAGTGTGCAAATACGTCATTGCCATCTTCGCCAGTGATAAAACCAAAACCTTTGTCTGCGTTAAACCATTTTACTGTACCGTTCATCATAATTTGTTTCCTCCAAAATTTTATAGTCCTTAGATACTTGGAAAAAAGACATTTAGAAAGCACTATTGCTTCCATAGATAAAATTTCAGCGATGATAACAAAAATGTAGCAAGTACAGAAATGATTCCATCGATAATACTTTATTTAAATGTTTTTTACTCTTTATTTAAGGTTCTTAAACAGAATAACACCTAAACTAAAAAAAAGCAAGCGTTTTGGCAAAATAAATTATTTTATTTCAACATTAAGACTTGTCAATAACAATGAAGACATTTGAAGTTCTGATTGTGATATTTGTGAATAACCCCCTCTCCAAAGGGTAATTTACTACCATTTACAAGGTTGAAACAAGGAGGCGACAATGAAAGAAAATTCCCCTATGACGCCCAGCAAAAGTTCAGATACAAAACCCCTGGGTCTCACAAAAAAAATTAGTAAGCACAAGGGGCAAAACAGCATTCAAAGCGTTTCATCACCATCTCAAGCAAGAAAACGATTTAAAAGACTGGGCACAGATCCCTTGTTTAAGTCTCGTCAAATGCTTGATGGTAAAAAAAGCAGCCGAGCCAAATACCGATTGGGCCAGCATGGTGCAAAAAAACGGGAGCAGCAACGCCTTAAAACATCTGGAAAAACCCATGAATCTGAACACACCATCGGCTTTGAAGTTCTCAACAGAGGCTCTGATGACAAGCGCGGACAGTCATCGGACGTTAAGCAATTTGAAAATGAAGCCTATGCATACCAAGAAGCTGCCCCTCTCCATAGAAATCATATAGGCACAGGCATGCATAGCGAAAAGGATGCAAGTGGGATGAATTCCCAGGCCTACAGAGACTCTCAGCGCGCTTTACTTGAAAACGGAGGCGAAAGTGGTGTTAGCAGTGCCGTTCAACTCAATCAATTGGGTTATGCCTTCGACCCAAACTTCAAAAAAGACACTTCAGACCTCAGCAAGGCTGACAACTCATACAATGCCATGGTTGCTGGCATGGATGATGTCGAATACAAGACCGGACCAGACAGTTCACAAAAAGCTCCTGTTGATGAGGTCTCAAGAGTAGAAATGTACCTAGCAAGAATTGCAGCCCGAACCGGTGTTTGGCCTACAGAAGAGATTGACGCCCAGAGAGAAAGAATGGGACTTTCACAATCTATGTCTGATGATTCTATAGTAAATGAAGATGAAGATGAAGATGAAGAGAAAGATATTGATGTAGGGCTTGGGGATGGAAAAACAGATGCCCTTGATATAGAGGATACAGATATGCATAATCCCTCATCGGAATCTAACGATGGAGATAAGGACTAAAACACCAGTATCAAAAGAAGACCAGGAAATTATACACGCCCTGGTCTTTTTCAATATTTAGCTTTGTCCAGCTACAACACTCTAGTCCGTAACTTGAGACTTATCATTATGTAAAGCCTTACTATATTATCAAGACTTACTTTTATGAGGACATCCCCCAACTTGAATCCTTTAATAGTGCTCTTGCAACCCCTATCAAGTCGGCTGCTTCTTCCTTCAATAGCGCTTGAGCCCCTTCAAGAGATGTGACACCACCTGTCAGTATGACAGGAATATTCACAGCCTTTTTTATTGGACCAGTTAGGCCTTTAAAATAACCTTGTCCGCTTAACTGATCTGATGCATACCCACAGAAGCCACCTGAAATGTCTATTAAGTCAATGCCTGCACGCTCCATGAACTTAACCGCTATCAGACTGTCCTCTAAACAAGTGCCCCCTTCAGTAAAATCAGAAGCCCCCAGTCGTAAAAAGACTGGAAAATCTTCCCCGACTGTCTTTCTCACTTCCCCTATAATTTCAAGATGAATTCTAATCCTATTTTCAAGAGAACCACCGTATTCATCTTTTCTTTTATTTGTCAGTGGGGAGTAGAACTGGTTTAAAAAATATCCATGGGCTGAATGAATTTCCACCCCATCAAATCCCGCTTTCTTAACACGTAAGGCAGCCTTGGCAAACTTGTCCACAATTTTTTTAATGTCATCATGACACATTGTCTCTGGAAGTACACCTTTTCTTGGATTAGGCACACTTGAAGGTCCAACGGCTCTCATACCTGTGACTTCTTCACTTGCGGCACTTCCCGCATGACTGATCTGTAAGACAGCCTTAGCTCCATTGCTATGAATCACCTCAGCAATTCGTGATAGCCCCTCAATATCCGAGTCGTCAGCAACGGAGATTTGCTTAGGACTGGCCTTTCCTTCTTTTGATATGTAACTATGTTCTACTATGAAAAGACCAATATTTTCATTCTTCGATTTCTCTTTATAAAAATCAATATGCTCATTGGTCACCCTACCATCTCCTGTGGTTTTTTCTGTTGCCACAGGAGCCATAACCAACCGATTCCTAAGTTTTAAGGTGTTCACAATAAGTTCTTCATGTAAGTATCCCATACAATCCTCCTATCCATGTACATGGGTATTATAACATAGGACATATCCATGTTTAGGAGAACATGAAGTGTTTTCTAGTGAAACTCAGCCGATACGACCTTGACCTTGTACCATTTGAATGGACCCGATTCAAGCATCCAAACCGCCTCCATTTCACGTGGAATCTCCACACCATCAAAGACAGTGTGACTTGTAACACGACCTTCAAAAGGACGTCTTTGAAGGTCATCCTTGCCATCGTAATAGCGATAGGCCTTTGATCCGATAAATTGCCCCTTATCATTGATTTCAATAATGACAGAAACATCACTGTCTCCGGCTTGAAGCGAAGCTTTTGCTGTGTTCTTATCTATGGCAGTCCAACTTATGTCCTTATGCAGGGCCAGTTGTGGATACCATCCCATTTCCAGCAAATACCTATGCATGGTGGACTCATTCACCTCTGGGGTGTCCTTCACATTTGCAACAGGAAAAACACCTAAAAGTCTAATGACCATCTCTGCTCTTCCCTCAATCAAGCTATCCAACCCGAGAACCCTAAGTCCTGGTGCCACATCCGCTTTAACCTGCCAGGCAAAACCAGGCTCTAGCACCCCTACCCTTTGAGTGGCTTTTGCACTCAGCCACTTGTTGCTTTCAGGGTCAAGTCTCATCTCACCCACATGTTTCATATCCATGTACTGAATGTCTAACTTGCTTAAAGCACCACACTGGCTCAGCCATCTGCGTATAGGCTCTGGTAAATCTTCTATCTTTTTTATCAGAATTTTGTCCTTCTCTATTTTTTGTCTGGCAGACAAGGCATCAAAACGACCTGTTGATTTGGTTTCAAAGCTGTTTTTGACCACAAAAAATGTTACCGTGCCTATAATGCCAATAGCAAGCGCTATATATAATATTCTCATTGTCATCCCTCTCCCAGCACCTCTTTTATATTCATTTTCAGCATAAATCAATTAAGTAACATATTACCTTTTTAACTGTATCAAATTCTTTATATGCCGTCAATTTCTTTCTAGTGTCCCATTTTCATATCTTCAATATGAACTTCATAGACCTCATCATTGTAAAATCGGTAGTCCACGCGAAAGGGCATAAAATAGTCCCCGTATGCCTGAAAGTTTTCAACATCTTTGGCCGCCGGAAAACTCTCCATCTCCTCTTCGGGCGATAATGTGAAATAAACTGTTCTAAGAGCTTGATAAAAGCAAACCTTGTTTGCATCATAGTCTTCCACAGCCATTTTAATAAAACCCTCACTATATTTAAGGGTAATTTTATCATTGAATGAAATGATAAAATCATAGAAGCCCTCTTCATCTTTAGCAGGTTCACTCACTTTAAACCCATACCCAAGGGCATCCTGAGTCTTTTTAAACTTTTCAATGAAATCACCCTTATCCACATTGTCAAAAGAGGGCTTGAAGTCAGGGTTTCCAATGATTTGTCCCCTATTGGTATCCCATAGTACCCTTTCCACTATATAGATCTGACCCTCGTCATAAATTGGATAAGAATAACTTCCATTATAAAGCACATAAACGAAGATAATTAAAATGACAAGAACCACTGATGACAGTAATTTATGTTTACTCATAAACCTTAACATTTATACCTCCATAGCCTTGTGGCGATGTTGATCTGTAATACCCAAAGATTCCAATAGAATAGTCTCCGGGTTCTTCAGGCTTGAAAATGGCAATCCTTGTTGTATATTTCCAGTCGCCGTGCTCACTGTCATATAAGTTCACATCTGCGGACTTAAACAGGTCTTCCACTTGGGCCTCTGTATAAATCTTCTCAATATCGACATTCTCTAAAATGTACTCATATCGCCCCTGTTGTTCACCGCCTTCATCTAAATAGCAGTCCCACATCTCTTTATGCAAATCATCATATTCCTCTGGTACAACAAAGGCCATCGGAATTGAGTCGCCTACATGAATATCCCCCTCATGAAGAACAACCACCTCTCCCGAAACCCCCTCATCTGAATAATAATTCATTGCAAGCACGCCTATAACAATAATGCCTATTATGAAAAGGCCCACAACAGATGACAGGATTATAAGTCCCCATTTCAGAACTTTTTTCACAGTCCCACTCCCCCACTTTTTTTATATTTAAAGGCTACTGCACTATTTTGAAGTGCAATAGCCTTCATAGTTATCTTATTGACTCTTGGTCAGACACATATGTCATTGTATTGACAGCACGAACACTTGTGCCATCATAAGTGAAAACCTTCCAAAGTGTTCCTGGCTGATTTGGAACATTAAACACCTTAGGTGGATTGTTTCCAATATAGACTTCCACGGTTGCCATAGAATTGGCGAGCTCAGTGGAATTTGTTAGGCCTTTATTGGTAAAATCATGTACAGAATAAGTGAATGTTCCATCCGTAGGCTTGGTCACTGTAATGGTTTCCGGTCCCTCACCATCTTGATCATCAACATCTAAGAGTACCATGAACTGACCACTCGAATATGATTTATTTCCGTAGTATACATGGCTTACTTCACCACCAGATCCAGGTCCTATGAGGTGAGAATCCAAGTCATAAGGCGTGTTGCCCCACCTTAGGACAACTCGAAATTGATCGGCTTGTAGATTTGGCGAAATGGCTGCATCTGGAATAGTTATATCAGCTCCCCCTCTGAGTGGCGCTGAGAAAGTTTTATTGGCAAAGCCATCTTTCGTTGCTGTCATTGTATAATATCCTGATGCGGCACTAAAAGTATAATTCCCATTCGCATCTGTGGTCAGGACTTGCAAGGCCGTTCCAGTTTTATTATTAAGCCCCTGTCTAATTTCAACGCGAACATTAGGCTCTGGTTGTCCTGTTAAGGCATTCAAAATCTGACCTTGTGCCTCTCCATTTTCAGCGCTTTGTGGCACTTGGAATATCATTTCAACATAGGTGGTCTCTCCTCCTACGCTTTCTATGTCGCTATAAGTCGCTCCAATATAGCCTGATTTTTTGAAAACGAGATCATACTGACCTGGCATGGCCGTGAAGCTGTACTCTCCAATTGAATCCGATGTACGACTATCAATCACAGATCCATTTTTTTGAAGTTCTATGGCCACACCAGTCATTGGGGTTTCACTGTCAAAATCATAAACAACACCCTTAATTATGCCGGAACTTGAATCAGGTATATTGCCCCCCACTTGACCGGCTCTTTGAACAGAAAACTCAATCCAGTCCATTTTATCATAATGCCCCGTATTCCAGCCATATGGGTTCATTAAAAACCTGATATAAGGCTTTTCAAGGGCTTTGCTTGTAAAAGTCATTGTGTTGCCATCTGAGGTAATTGTCACCTGGCCACTTTCTGTGTCGTATACAAACTCTTCTTCTACCCATCTGTCAAGCGTGAGAGGGGCTACGCCATATTGGGATTGAGGTAGCTGTGCAATATTTTGTCCTGGCTGAGCATATAGCCCTAAATTCGCTTGTGTCACAGCCCCAGGATATCGACCTGGGTCATAAGTGAAATTAAGATGCTGGAAGGAGAATAGATTTGTTGAATCCTCGGCATTGGTTGTATACCCATCCGTATTCACCTCTTGAACCAAAGCCCATGGTCTGTATGTGTCATTCGCCGCATGGGCATAAGTTCTTCGTTTAATTGTAAATATGTCACCCTTTTGAACTGAAATCCCCTTTGACATTAATATTGGAGGATTGTCTGTTCGATCACAAGGCAGAGTCATTTCCCCGCCAGAAACAGTAACGCGATCATAAGCCTGTCCACCTTTGTCATAGACATACCAAAAGTCAGAGTTTAATGAGTTTCCGTCAAAATCATCTCTTTTTGGAAGGTTTGGGTGATAGAATCATTCAAACCTGCGCCGCTATTGTCCTCAATCAGGTCCTCTGCATTCGGACCAACAACTTCAAATTCAATCCAATCCATTTGATCAAACTGGCCTGTATTCCAGCCATAAGGACTCATATGAAATCTTACATAAGAATATTCCAGTGGACGTCCCTTAAAAGACATGGTTTCTCCACCGCTTGTTATGGTGACATCACCTGTTACTGTATCGTACACAAACTCTTCTTCCACCCATTCATCAAGTGTGCTTCTGGTTATACCATAATTTTCACTGGCAAGTTCACTTGGTTTTGTAAAATCATCCATTCTCGAATACCCAAAGTTTCCCTTAGTGAGATTCTCAGGATAGCGACCCACATCATATGTGAAGTACAAATGCTGGAAGAATAGTAAAATATGATTGTCTCTGTTGGAATCCGTGTTCCATGAGTCATCTGTCTCTTCAGTCACATAGGCACCTGGAGCAAATTTATCATGATCTGGATGGGCGTATGTCCGCCTCTTAATAATGAGTTTGTCTCCCATAGAAATAGGTATGCCTTTAGAGATAAGTGTTGGATAATTATCTGTTTCCGTTGCAGATAGGGTCAAAATGCCATTATTGACATCCACCATATCCATAGCCGTTCCATACTTGTCACGCACTGTCCAGAATGTGTCATCGAAACTACCGAAGTCATCTCTGAACCTAAACTTCACACCGTCCTCTGCGTATGCACCCCCATGCATAGCAAATAGACTTAGGACCAATGTCAAAATTAAGGTCCAACTTAAATACCTCCCGCTTATGGTTTTTCTCAATGTCCTGCCTCCTCTTCTTTTTGACCCTTCACCCAAACTGAAAATCTTCTCCCATTTGAAATTCACTGATGAGATTAAAACGACCTTCATGTTCAATTATTTACCCTGTTTATTGATGTTTATTTAAGTATAACTATGCATTTTTTTATTGTGCAGGATGATTTCTTATCACCCCACTGAATTCACTCGTATAAAAAAGGGGGTGATAAATATCACCCCTGGCCTCAAACAGGTTTAAACAACTGACTTTCATGGTATAATATAAAATATTTCACATAAGAAGGCCCTGGAGGTTTTTATGAAGCACACTCTGAAAAACATCTTTAAATTGCATAAATCGCTCATACTTTTCTTAGGGTTTTCCTATGGAGCAACCATCGTTTTTCCCGCTTTTGGACCTGCTCTTTATGTGGCTGTGGGGGATAAAATGCCTCAGATGAGCACTGTAGCCTTCCTCTTTTATGTGATCAGCTTTATCTTCCCACCAAGTCCTAATCATTCTAAACGAATATCACCTAACACTGTCTTTATAGGAGCTTGTCTATTAAGTCCATTTGTTATTTTTCTTGATAAACTTGCAACACCACTACAGTGGAGTGTTGTTCTCATATTTTCCTTGTTTGCCGGTCAACTTGGTGGTGGTTGGACGCAGTTTTATAGGATCGCAACAGACAATGAAGAGCGTGGACAAGTTGCTGCGCTTTCCATCGGAATCACCTTTTTTACCCTTTATGTCTGTACACTCCTCATTCAGTGGCTCCCAGTTCGTGCGGCCCTTATCCTTCCCATGTTTCTAATATTCCTCAGTGCCCGTCATTTAAATAAAATAAGCAGAGGTCTGGACCCCACTCAAGTCCCACCTCAAGCAAACTACAGGACATTAGGTCAGCACTATATTTTCTATTTATTGTTCGTCATTATATATATATCTGGCGGCTTCACATATGCAGGTATTTTTCCCAAATTTGAATCCTATGTCTTCATATCAAAATACTATAATGTTCAGCCCCTCTTTCTTACGGTCATTTTTGCAGGTCTTATTGCTGATAGAATCGGCAGAAAATCCATGCTTTATATTGGCTTTGGGATGGTGGGTCTATCCTTCATAACTTTCATGATGCCTGCCAGTGATATAAGTTACTTTTTAACGCAAACTTTCACCCAAATAGGCTGGGGGTTTGTCAACACTTATGTCTGGGTGGTTTCAGCTGACCTCTCCATATATTACAAGCGTCCTAGCATTGCTGCTCGAGGTGTTGCTTCCATGCTGGCAGGCACAGTTATTGGCGCCCTCATTGCAAATGTATTTAACACAATCGGTCTTACGAGTGATGCTTGCTACGCCGCGGCAACCCTTGCCCCCCTCTTTCTCGCCCTTATAATCATCAGTATGGTTCCTGAAACACTTCGCATTGAAACACAACGGTTGCTGACTTCAAATATTGAAGGGTCCTCTAGAAATACAGTTTCTAACAAGACTGTTCTCACAAATGATGAAAGACTCGATATTTTAACCAACCGCGAAAGGGAAATTGCACAATTAATCATGCAAGGCTATACTAGAAAAGAGATATGTCAACAACTGAACATTTCTATAAACACACTTAAAACACATATTCGCCATATCTACAAAAAACTTGATGTTAGCAGTAAAGAGTCTTTAACTCAGGCGCTTGAAAATAACTGATCTATGCCCTCACCTTACAAAATATAGAGCTTTTGATTCTTAAACATTTATATAAGGTATAGCAAGGGGTCATGAATGATATTTTGCAAGTCGCTCAACTAATGAATTTCTTAGTTTTAGGGACTCAAATCGGCAAAAAACTATGAGGTGACCAAATGACAAATGACCACTTATCATGGGATGAATATTTTATGGGCATTGCCCTCCTTTCATCTTATCGCAGCAAGGATCCTAGTACCAAAGTTGGCGCTTGTATTGTCGATACGGACAATAAAATTGTCGGTGTGGGATACAATGGTTTTCCAACAGGGTGTAGCGATGATGATCTGCCCTGGGACCGAGAGGGTGGATTTCTTGAAACAAAGTATCCCTATGTCTGCCACGCAGAGCTAAACGCCATACTCAATAGCATACGCACACTCAAAGGTTGCAGGCTCTATGTCGCACTATTTCCATGTAATGAATGTGCCAAGGCCATCATACAGTCAGGCATTCGGGAAGTTATCTATTTGGATGACAAATACAAAGAAACGGATAGTGTCATTGCTTCTAAAAAAATGTTTGACATGTCCGGCGTTACATACAGACAGCTTGAAGTTCAAAGGGACCAGGTTGTTCTAAATTTCAACAATGACTTTAAACCGCAATAATAGAAAACTCCGAAAGAAACATTGGAAATGAATGCTTCCATTCCAATGTCTTTCGGAGTTTTTATTTACTAGAGTTTTTATTTACTAGAATTTCAAATTATAAGACTTTTATTTATTAGTCCTCTATGGTTTCACCCTTATTCACTTTTTTTACGAGCTTTCGAATCAGCTTTGTCGAGTCAAGGAGTGGCGCAATGGAATTATCCATGTTAAGCGTTTCAATAACATTTGCTGCAAAGCCTGCCATATTAACTTCCTTAAACCAAACTTTAGACTTTATATTTTCAGGCACATATGAGAGGTTTGTCGCGTATACACCATCAAGTAAGCCTTCTTCATAATATTTATCAAACTTGTCTGAACCACTTGTAAAGAGTGCAAAGGTGACGGCGACAAATATCTTCTTTGCCCCCCTCTTTTTAAGTTCCTCGCAAATATCAAAAACTGATTGACCAGAAGCAATCATGTCATCAACTATGAGAACATTACAACCCTTCACATCGCGACCAAGATAATCATGCTGAACAATTGGATTTTTACCATTGACGATCTTTGAGTGGTCTCTTCGCTTATAAAAAAGTCCTGTGTCCACACCCAGATTACTGGAATAGTACAGAGCTCTATCCATGGCACCTGTGTCTGGTGAAATGACAATAAAGTTCTCTGCATCTACAATCATATGTTTTTCTGTGGTTAGTAAGGCCTTTATAATTTTATAGCTCGGGTGGAGATTTTCAAAAGATATTAGGGGCACTGCATTTTGAATGGTTGGATCATGGGCATCAAATGTTATTATATCTTTTACGCCCAGTCTTTCAAATTCTTGAAGCGCTAAGGCGCAATCAAGGGATTCTCTACCCTTTCTCCTGTGCTGTCTTGAAGCATACAGAAGAGGTAATATCAGCGTGATTCTACGTGCCTTTCCAGCAATTGCTGAAAGGACTCTTTTAATATCCTGTAGATGATCATCAGGACTCATGTGGTTTTCAAATCCAAACATATTGTATGTGCAACCATAGTTGCCTACATCACAAAGTATGTATACATCCTTGCCTCGAATGGACTCTTTAATGACAACTTTGCCTTCACCGTTTGAAAAACGAACTTCATCAACATCTATCAAATGAGACGCTTTTTCTCTTTTCGCTGATAATTTACTATCTATTGGGCCTGCAATTTCTTTGCAACTCTTCATTGCTATAATGGCCAACTCACCATATGGTAATCCGTTATTGCTCATAAGAACCTCCCTGGCTAGCACAGTGTTGTCTAAAAAATCTTTCTATTACCATTCTATTATTTGTTGGCTATATACTCAACCTTTTGTTTGGGAGGATGACTGTTAAATAAAAAACTTTGTTATCTCACAAAATGTGTAAACACCTTGCCTTCTGACTCAGGATGCTTAATCTCATCCTTACCATGGTCAATAAGTTTTAGAGCCCATGCCATGTTTTTTCCAAGACGTGACATAATCTGTCTGCCTTCATCATCTTTCACAGCTTCACCGGGACGCAGACCATGAATAACATTCCAGTAATTAGATGTTGCAATTAACATTTCAGAATACTGGATATACTTATTGAGCTGATCATAAGCTGGAAGGCCACCAGAACGTCTCACAGCTGTCACAGCTGCTCCCACTTTGCCTTTGAAGTAATTTCCATTGGCCCCATTCACATAAAAGACCCTGTCCAGGAAGGACTTCATTGTTCCAGTGATACCTGAGTAATAGACAGGAGAGCCCAGTAAAATGCCATCTGCGTCTTTGAGCTTGTCAATCATTTCGTTTACGCAGTCATCAGAAATAACGCATTTGCCATTTCTATTTTTAAAGCACAGATTACAGCCTGTACATCCTCTAATGGCCTTGTTACCAATATGGAGGACTTCCGTCTCCATGCCCTCTTTTTCCAGTTCGTCTAAAACCATTCTGATCGCTTCATATGTATTGCCCTCTTTTCTAGGGCTACCGTTGATCGCAATAATTTTCATTGAAATGCCTCCTTAGATTCTTTGCTATACAACACATGATTATAATAGCAAGTTCATTGTGACATTGTAAGTACTGACTTTAAAGTAAGTGTCTTAAAGCCCCCTATCATATATGTTATAATCGTCTGGCATATAAAAAAATTTGAAGTAGGAGGCATGAATGCTAAAATTTAATAATAAAAAATATGTCTGTCACCTGGATCTTGCCATGGATATGATTCGAGGCAAATGGAAGGCTGTTCTTCTTTGCCATCTTATTGATGGCCCTAAAAGATTCTTATGTCTGCATCGTATCACAGGGGGCATTAGCCAAAAGGTCCTTAATGAGAACCTCCTCGATTTGGAAAGCAATGGGCTTATACATAAAAAAGTATACGCTGAAATACCAGCAAGGGTTGAGTATAGTCTTACCGATAAAGGTATGGATTTAGCACCAATAATATTAAATTTGCAAAATTGGTCTAAAAAATACTACAACGACATTCAACATATAGACTGATTAATAATTTTTATACCATTCATACATCATGGTTCGTGTTAGGGATTTCTCATTTTCATAAACCTTTGGCATTTCATCTTTTGTAAGCCAAGTTCCTTCTTTGAGCTCCTCAAGATCAAGACAAACGGTATTATCGCCATCAAGCTCTGCGAAGTATCCCGCCATAAGGCCACCAGTTATACCCCAGGGCTGACTGTCAAAGTACCTTATGTTCTTAACCTTCAAGCCCACTTCTTCCAGAACTTCTCTTCTAACAGCTTCTTCAAAGGACTCACCTATCTCAACGAAGCCAGCCACAAGGGCGTATCTATCATAGGTAGACTGTGCATATTTTGTGAGGAGGATTTTATCATCATCATGAATAGCCACTATAACAACAGGATTGATCTGAGGGTATATCACCAAATCACAGGATGGACAAGCCAAGGCTCGAGCATCAAGTTTATGGTTATTTTTATGACCACACCGACCACAGAACTTGTTGTTCTCATACCAATCATGTAAATGTGCCGCTGTGAAAACTATCATACCGTACACATTGTCATAATTACCGAAGAGTTCCCTTTTATTTATGAACTTATACTTGTCATTTGACCCAATCGACCAGGCATCTTGGCAGTATAAATAATACTTAACCTCATCCACTTCAAATAGAAACTGGATTTTGTCGGTACGACACTCTGATGTGCCAACTTCTCCAACACTGGGAAAGTCTATTGTTTTTTCAGAATCCCCTTCTTTCAAAACCAATATGTCATTTTCCTTAAAGACAATGAGTTTGTCATGGTCTTTCGCTTCATGGTTTTTATAGTCAATTACAAGTTTTGATGGACTTATGTCTTGTATCATTGGAGTCACCTGTTATTCTTTCTTCAACAAGAGTATTGTGGAAATTCGCTCGCAAAATCTCAATCGATTCTTAAAATCTATAACATATCTGTCTATTTGAGTCCCTTGCAAGCACCTTACCACTTTACTATAACATGTCAAAGAAAGCACAGCTTATGAAATTATTCATTTACAATAAACAGGCACAGTGATCCCTAAAACTTTGCATTTATGATTTAAGCGATTTGACCTCTTCTTCACCTAAAAACTGAATAATTCTTTCAGTTTGCCCTGCGACCACATGACCTGTGTCTTTTAAAAGCATACTCCTAACTTTGTGTCCGTGCTTTTCTATCCTTTCTATACTCCTTTGACCATTCATGATACAATCTTTTTCTCCAAACAATACGAGAATCGGCATGGTCAGACGATTGAGATCTTTATCTGGAAAAATGTAGAGGGGCCCCATTCTGGGGTTAAAATGTTTACCTATTAGAGCCGTGTATTCTAATGCCTGTGTCATTCCACTGTCTTTAACATCTGGCAGAGTTCCACCATTGATCATTTTAGTGATTTGTCTTGAACCCCATTTTCCAAGAAGACTATAAACGATAGCTTTTGGAATAAAACTCTTACGTTCTGGGTAAATCCCTCCTGGGCAGAGCAAAATAAGTTTGTCTACGTTTTTTGGATACTGGGTGGCATAACTTAGAGCCATCCATCCCCCTAATGACAGACCCACAATAGAAACTTGCGAAAGCCCAAGACCCTTTATCACCTCTTCAAGCCACTTGGCATAGGCCCCACTTTCATAACTAGGCCTATTTTCGTCTGAATATCCAGCTTCCCCAATAATATCTACGGCATATACATTATGGGTTTCACTTAATCTTTTCACATCTCCTATCCAGCAATATGAACTTGACACACTGCCATGTACTAATAAAAGAGGCGGATTGCCTCGTTTGCCTGACTCAATGACAAAAGTCTTGCCATATTGCGTATTAACCATGTACTGGTCATTGTCTACAGGCCACAAGGCCAAGATTTCTTTGTATCTTTGATGAACAATTTCCTTACCCATTTTTGATTTGAATATACTCATAATTCCATCCTCACCACTTCTTATAACAACACCTTTATAGCTCTAGGCTATATATGTTTTTTATAACTTAGAGCAACAACACGTAACAATAAGATGCGATCTATAGGTGCAATCCCATATAAAACGTAACTTAAAGTTATAATAAGGAACTCTAAGTTCTTTGTCAAGTAACAATTCGAAAAAATAGCCATTGATTTATTCCTTATTATTCTTTATAATAACCTTAAACTGTTCTAAGGAGTGCTTATGAGTAATAGATTTTATTCAGTGGATGACATTTCCAGTATATTAGACATGCATCCTAAAACCGTACAACGTTATATTCGCGAAGGCAAAATTAAGGCATCGAAACTAGGAAAAGCCTGGCGTGTTTCCGAAGAGGACTTTAATGCATTTATTAAAGTTTCAGGTCTTAAAACCGATTCAAGCAATCAAGCTCAGTCTTCGTCAAAAGATATTGAAAACAGAAATATTCAAGATTATATTAAGGTCTCTTCAGTTGTTGACATATCTGTCAAAAGTACTGATGACGCCATCAACATTGCCAACATTCTTACGGCGACCTTGGGCGGAAAGAAAGATATATACGGCCCTTCAACTATGAACATACAGTTCATTGAACCAGAGAACAAGGTTCGGGTTATGCTTTGGGGTAATGTTAAATTCATGGAAGATATGATGCACTTTATGTCAGATTACTTAGACAACTATGTTGGCTAGTAGAATTCAAAACATGCAAGGGCCCCAGTTAAAAGATGTTTTCAATCTTTTAACTGGGGCCCTTTAATTCCAGAACGATCACCTTGGGGATGTCTCTTGAATGAGAGGTGTCGGTGTGTATATGTCCACGCAGACACCCCCACCTTCATTGTTTTTAATATCAATAGTCCCTAAGAGAGCTTGGGTAACCATGTTGTATATGGCATGGAGTCCCAATCCAATGCTTCCGAGACTCTTCGATGTGCTGAAAAAAGGTTCAAACACATGCTCTAGGACATGACCTGGAATACCTGCTCCATTATCTCTAAAACACATATGCAACATGCCCTCTTGCATTTCAAAAATAATCTCAATCTTTCCCTTGTCACCATTTTTAAACCCATGATCTATAGAGTTCATTAATAAATGGCTGATTATATGTGCAAATATGCCCGGATAACTTTGTATAACCCAATTTTCATTGCATATAAGATGAATCTCATGACCTGTATTTTTGTACTTGGACCGGTATGCAATGAGTATGTCATTGACATATTCAAAAATATTAAACTTTCTTAAATCCAGTCTTGATTGATCCACAGCAACAAGCTTAAAACTATTCACTATTTCTGCTGTTTTAGACAGGTTTTTGTCAAGGCCGTTTAATGCCACTTCAACGGCTGACAAGTAATTGTCGAGAGCTTTTTTTGTCAGGTTGTTTTCTTCAACATTTGCCCAAAGAGACTTATGTTGATCTGCAATGAAAGACCCCAAAGTTATACTTGTTCCCAGAGGCGTATTTATCTCATGAGCCACGCCTGCAATTAAGCTGCCCAGGGCTGCAAACTTTTCTGTTTGGACGATATAATTCTGGGCTTCTCTTAAATCGTTCAGGGTGTTTCTGAGCTCACTGGCAGTGTTCATCAATAAATCCTTTTGACTTGCATTGTTTAGAGCAATGGCAATGTAGTTTGACATGCTTTTAAAAATTTCAATGGCTTTGTCATCATAGGCATTGGCTTTTTCACTTTGTATGGTTATAACGCCAATCACCGAACCGCCTATGTTTAATGGTGCATATAGGATTGATTTTATTTGCTTCTTCCTGTATTTTTCACTGAGTTTTATGGTCTCAGTCTTATTATTTTCTAAGTCTGATATATAAATCAGCTGGTCTTCAATAAAGCATTTTACTGCATAACTGCGCCTTTCATCTATACTGACTCTCATTTCTGGAATTGTCTTCATGGCCTCTCTAAGATGCTTGAAGTGAATTTCATTCCTTTGAGAATCATAAAAACCTACCCCTAAAAAAGAAACATCCATAAGCTGATTGATTCTTTCATAAATTAGTTGAACGATTTTATCAACATCAAGTGAGGCCGTGATTTGCTGACCAATTTGGTTAATCAACTCAATTTCATCATTCTTTTTCTTCAACTCCACATTTTTTAGTTTATATATTTCCATATCTTTGTTAAGGGTCTTATTTCTCATTTCTGAAGTCAGGATACTAATTCTGTTTTCCAGTTCTTTTGATATTCTCTGGTTGTTTAAGGCGATGTATCGCTCATAGTATTCAGATGATTTGTCAAAACGCCCCTTTGATTGATATGCCTTTGCCATGACCAAATACAGATGCACAAGAATTGAGTCTGTCTTATGGGGTTTTGCAATGGCGATTGCTTTCTCAGCATATGCTATTGCATGATCATGATTGTGTTTTTCTAGAGATATTTGTGACATAACCAACCAGACGTTGGCTTGTGCAAATTCATCTTTAATGTCTTTTCTATAAGCTAGGCTCTTATGGCAGTGGGACCAGGCTTCATCATATTCACCCATGTCTTTTTTTAGACTGCAAAGCATTTCGTGGCAAAGACCTAAACTGATTTTATCTTGCAACAACTCTGCTTTTTTAAGGGCAAGCTGTGCATACTCTAAAGCTTGTTGACTCTCGCCTGTCTGCTGAAAACAATTGCTTAAGCTCGACAACACAGCCCCACACAAAGCGTGGGGGTTGTCTTGGCAGTATTTGCTGGCTTCTATTAGATAGGGTAAGGCCTTGTCATGCAACTGATAAGAGAACTTGTATATTTCAGCTATATTGTAAAGAATGTAGACGATCATCTCTTTATCTGAGTGGCTTCTGGCAATATTGAGCCCCCTATTTAAAACCATCAAGGCTTTCGTAAAATCACCGCGAATTATATAGACCATACCAATGGTGTTCAGTGCCCGAATTTGATGAAGTTCTAAATCATTGTCCGAAAAATACTTCATGGCCTTGAATAAGTGGTTCATGGCCTGCTTATAATTGTTATGATACACTTCATTGATCCCCATATTTAAGAGGCTGACAAACTGCCCCTTGTCATATTTTATGTCGAGGGACTTATTGTATGCGGTTTGGGCCAGTTCAAGAGACTTATCCATTTCATTTCGTCGTACTATCCACGCTTGTTCATTCAATTGGTCAATCTTCTTTTTATCTACCATATTATCCCCCATACAAATATACCTGGTCTTACATAAGGGGTGCAAATAATCTCAGTACCAAACTTAAAAGGGTACGGAAAATACCAATATCCTTATGATAGTCCCGATCTATTGCCTTACTTACTTCTAAGGTTTTCATAAAGTCCTTTTTTACGTCAAGCACAGTCTTTGTCTTATACATCCAAAGCCCACATTCAAAATGTAAAAATAAACTTCTATAGTCTAAGTTAATTGTTCCAACAACTGCATATTTGTCATCTGATACAAATGTCTTACCATGCATAAATCCTGGAAAATACTCATATATTCGAACACCACTTTGCAGAAGCTTAGGATAGAAGGACCGTGTTGTTTCATGAACATACTTCTTGTCAGCATGATAAGGCGTAACAATACGAACATCGACACCCGATTTGGCTGCACTGCATAAGGCCGTGATCATTTCTGAGTCAATAATAAGATACGGCGTTGTTATGTAGACATAGTCTTTTGCCTTATTGATTATATTTAAGTAAACCACTTGTCCAGCTGGTTCATTATCAAGCGGTGTGTCTGAAAAGGGTTGAACGTAACCTTCTTCGACAATTTCATCAAATACTTCTGGGCTTGCTTTAAAGGATTCAAAATCACTCTTTTGACCTTTTATGGAGTCCCATAAGCTGAGAAACATCACTGTAAAGTTCCAAACGGCTTCTCCCTTAATCAAAATCCCCATGTCTTTCCAGTGGCCAAAGCGGTCTATTTCATTTATGTACTCATCAGCAAGATTTATACCGCCAGTGAAACCGAATTCACCATCTACAACAGTGATCTTTCTATGATCCCTTGTATTAAATTTGGCTGAAAGAATTGGAACCAGAGGATTAAAGACCGCGCACCGAATGCCCTTTTTTTCAAGCAATTGGTCATATCCCTTTGGCAATGTAAGCATACACCCCATGTCGTCATAGATAAAACGTACATCAACACCCTCTCTTGCTTTCTCTTCAAGGATACTCAAAATGGTATTCCACATCTTGCCCTCTTGAACAATAAAGTACTCCATAAATATGAATTTTTTTGCCCCGCGAAGAACTTCTATCAATCTTGCAAAATTGTCTTCTCCTAAAGGATAATATTCAGAAAAAACGTTTTTGTATGGTGGAAACAAGGCATAGTTTTGAATATAGGTTGACTGATTGCCAGCGTCTTTGTCATCTGCTTTCATCTCTTTGATAACATCATCGTTTGAGTCAAGATGACTTTTTGTGTCCATCTCAACTTGTTTAATTCGCGCTTTTTCCTTACGACTTAAAGGGTTACCACCAAATGCCAGGTAGAATAAACCACCGAAGATGGGAAGAATGAGAATGGGGATAATCCAAGCAATTTTATAAGCTGGATTTTTATCACTATAGACAATCCAAAGGACTATGGCAGCACTCAGCATCAGGCTGGCCCCATAGAATATTGATGAATAGTCTTTAAAAAATATCAGCATATTGAGCACAAAAACGAACTGTGCCATGATTGCAACAACAACCATAAATGTATGGCTGAATATCACTCTTTTTATTAATTTCATTTACGCCTCCAAAAATCTGGTCTTCGCCCTTATCTGATATGATTATTCTACCCTATATTGGTTAAAATTCGCTATTTATTTTAATCGTGTCTTAGGCGGATGGTGCAAGACCAATGCCGCACAAAATAAAAGTCGCTTAAACACCGTTAATAATTCACGAGGGTTAAGCGACTTTTCATAAAATTCAAGGGTCAGAAAAGGGCTGCAAAGCAGCCATTTTCTAATATTTATTATATTTATCTTTTTGCTTCGTATTGTCTTAGAAGTTCCACAAACAATTGAGGAATCTGCTTTAGCTTATCAGGCGTCTCAACAAACGATACACGGAACTGAGTGTTTCCTGGGTTTGGCTGGCCTTCTTCAATATCGTAGAAACCAGTCATTGGTGCCACTAGAAGTGTGGTTTCAACACCATCAATAACCGCTGAACCTTCGCCTGCACAGTATAGGACAAAGTCAGTCGCGTCAAAGCCAGGCTTTACAACGTTACGAACGTCAATAACTGTATAGATTGACGCATCAGGACTAGAAACAATCAGTTTAGGTTCTAATTCTTTCAGACCGTCATACACGCTGAAGATTTCTTTTCTGTAGTAGTCTTTAAGACCCTTTGTCCATTCATGGATTTGCTCTGGTGTTTCATGCGCCAGTGCACCGAAAATATACTGTCCAATAACATTTGCACATAGGTTGGCAGTGTACTCAGCAACAGAACGGTTGTGGAACTCTGGGTTGTCTGTTATAACAGCACCGATTCTTAGGCCACATGCGTTCCAAACCTTAGAAGCCGTTTCAATACTTACACGACGGCCTTCAATACCAGGAACGTCTTCATTTGTAAGACCCCAAACAGAAACAAGCTTTTCGCCTTCTTCATAGTAAAGCTCGCGGTAAGCTTCATCACTTGCCATCCACATGTTGTACTTAACACATAGCTTTGCAAGATCTTTTAGTGTTTCGTAGTCATACAGCTGACCTGTTGGGTTGTCATAAGGGATTACCAGAAGTGCACCAGGCTTGTGCTCTTTAATTGCATCTTCAATTTTATCAAGCTCTGGAAGTGTAAATTTACCGCTCTCATCAAGGTGACGCTTCACTGTAACTGTTTTTCTACCAGTTCTTTGCGCCATTGATATGTAGTTTGTGTATGCAGGATCAATCATCATAAGTGGTTTTTCATCAGAACCTGCAGGGCCACACATACCGATTAGTAAAAGCTCCATACCAGCAGAACCACCATCAGTAACTTGTGCGTGAAGTTTGCTTGTATCAAAGCCTTCACACTTTAGGATATTAAGGAATGCATCTTGACACTCTTGAATACCAGCAGTTGTAGAATATCTTACAACACCTTCAGCAAATGGACTGTTTGGACCATTTAGCTCAAACATTCTTTTTTTCATAGCCGGATTTGTCGGCAATGAAACATTACCAATACCAACATTAATTACTGCCTCAGGCTTGACTTCACGCTCTTCGTATTTCATTTGCGCTAGTCTTACCGCTGAAGGCTTTCTTGACTGAAAGTGAGTCGATAGAACGGGTTTGTTCATTGTTTTCCTCCTAAGATTCACTCGGAATCACTCAACCGAGCACTGTTATAAGTATAGACCCCTTTGGAAACGTTTTCTCGCATCCAAGTTTATATTAACACACAGAAAATACGGCTTTCAAGCACTATTTCATAAAGTCTATTTTTATGGAAGACTTCAAATTTTCGTAAAGTTGTTTTCTTCTAAATTGTATAATTTTCTGTACATTCTGTATTTTTATGAATAACACCGTAGACAACTGACCCGTAGCGAATTTCACCCACTCTATTTTCTATTCCAAGTGTTTTAAAGACACCACTGCCAATACGTTCTTTAACAATGACGCGTTTTTTGCACACACGAAGGGCTTCATCCAGTGTATCTTTATTTAAAGTATTCATTTTGGCAAATTCTCTAAGGACATTCATTGATTTTGATTTCATATTTGGATTTTGGAACATGGGGTCAAAGTAAACTATATCAACAGATTCATCATCAAGGGTCTTTAAATAAGATGCGTGGTCAGTGTGAATCACTTCAATTTTTGACATGGCCTCTTTGACCTTTGGGTTGACATTCTCATAATTCTCCAAGCCATCCTTGGTCAAATATGCAATGATCTCACTGCCCTCTAGGCCTATCACTCGCCCTCTTCCCCTTAAGGCTGATGCCAGGACAATGGCATCTGATCCGTACCCCAAGGTGCAATCTAAAATGACATCATCGGCTTGTGGACACACTGCCTTTAGAAGTTGATTTGAAATACCACTTCCTGTGTCCCACAACTTAATCACGGCTGTACCAGGATGCCAAAACATCTCACTGTCACCACTTTTTAGAAGCAATTTGCTTTCTTGAACAATCAATAAATGGTCTAAATCATGCAAGGCGAGTAGCTTATTAAGCCCTAGCTTTTTTCTTTCATAGTAGGGTCTTTGCAAGTCCCTACTGACCTTTTGAGCACGCTCTATTACTTGCTGACTTGCTTGTATAGCTGTTGTCACTCCAATTTTCATATTTTATCACTCACTCTTACGTTATACAGGTTCCCATCAATGGCAATTTCAAAATACTTCTTTTGCTCAAAGTCTTTTTCATCCTCACGAAAGCTGGCTGAAATTTCACGGCTCCAGCCCTCTATTTGACTATGCAAATCACGCCACTGACCAATGGCTTCATCCACAGAAACAGCTTGAAACTTTAGAGTGTCTCCTGGCTTGCACTGGGCCAGGTAGGGTAAATCAGCCTGGATGACCTGGCCTATCTTAGCGTAGCCACCTACAGTTTGGCAGTCTGCCATCATTATTATTGGCTGCCCATTTCCCGGAACCTGGATGGACCCAAAATTCACCGCACCCGATATAATATCATGTCCCCCTTGGGCATGAATGAATCCACCAGACAAGCGGTAGCCCATCCGGTCAGACGACTGACCGATTTTATAATCCGACTCGGTAAAAACACCCTTTGAAAGGTCTGAAAAACGCTTCGCCTTCGCTCCATATGTAAATCTTATGGGTCTGGGTTTGTATAACCTGTCTAGCAAGTCAGCCGGCACTTTTTGTTTTGTAAAACTGGCAGAGCAAGCTGTATATGGGAGTTCGTCCCCAGCTCTAAGTTTCCTGCCTCCAAAATGACCCAGCGACTCTCTAACAGATGTGGACCGACTTGATAAAACCACTCTTGTTTTCAGACCGCCTCTTAGGGCTAAATAGGCTCGGCATCCCGCTAAAGCAAATTCTGATGTCAATATATCCCCTTTAACAACAGGGATGGAGGTATTGATTCCTATTGGTTTTCCATTAATTTTAAAGCTGAAATCTCCACCGCATATAGCGATGATGGTGTCTTCTGAAAAGACAAATGTATCGCCTAAAAGTGTCATTTCAATACAAGCTTCTTCTGGTGCATTGCCAACCAGCATGTTGGCCAGTCTTGCCCCGATCCTATCCATGGCGCCAGAAACACTAATGCCCCTGCTTCGATAGCCTAAACGCCCTTGATCTTGTATTGTGGACGAAAGACCAGCTTTTATAATTCTTATTTTGCCCATATGCCTATCACCTATATATTTTTGATTTCTCTTTTGTGATCTTTATCTTTCATAGTAAAGCCCTGTCGCAAGTTTGTTTTGAATAATTTATCAAGTGGATTTGTGCTTGAGTCTCTTGTATGTTTCTACAGAAATCGAGTAAAACTCAATCTGGTCTCCCGCTTCAAATAGAAAAGGCTTCACAGCCTGGGGGTCAAATAATCTATATGGTGTTCTGCCTATGATTTGCCACCCGCCAGGACTTTCTACAGGATAGACCCCTGTTTGGGCACCTGCAATCCCCACAGATCCTGCCGGTATTTTAAGTCGCGGTTTTTCCTTACGATTCATGGAAATGCTTTCATCCATGCCACCCAGATATGGAAATCCCGGCGTGAATCCCATCATAAATATCAAGTATTTTCTGGCTGTATGCCTTCTTATAACTTCCGCTCGACTTAATCCATGATGCTGACACACCAAGTCCAGATCCGGTCCATATGGAAGCTCATAACAGACAGGAATACGAATCACTCTCCCATTGTGTTTAGAGATCTCTTTTTGTCCTTTAATAAGACTCTGAACTTCATTGACTAAGTCATAGGGGTTGCATACAAGAGGGTCAAAGATAATTTGTAAGGTGTGATAGGTAGGAACCATTTCAAGAACACCCCTAAAAACTTGGTTTGTCTCTTTTTCATGGCCCAAACATAAATATAAATCCATCACAAGAGCATTCACTTTTTCATCTATAACTTCAGGATAGGCGACTATAACCGCATTATCTGAAATTATATGTATATCTGGATTCTCTATCACTCTTTATCCCACCTCACAACCAAGGGTTTTTAATTTATCAACCAAACTTTTAACGAACTGAAGGGCCTTATCATTGTCTCCGTGAACACATAGGGTTTGTGCTTTCATATCTATGAAGTTCCCTTCAATTGTTTCTATGCGGTTTTCTTGTATTAATTTTTCAATTCTTTGCGCACAGGTCTTGACGTCATCAATAAGGGCCCCGGGTTCTGCTCTTGATACCAGCTGTCCGTTTTTGTCATAGGCTCGGTCTGCAAAAGCTTCACAGTGGAAGGTTAGCTTATTGAACACACTTGCCTTGTGGAGTTCTGAATTATAAGGTCCATAAAGTACAAGGTTAGGATCAATTGACTTTACTGCTTCAACAATTGCCTTAGCCGTTAATTTGTCCTGACTGGCCCTGTTGTATAGGGCGCCATGTGGTTTCACATGATGAAGCCGGCCGTCATAGGCACTGACGAATCCCTTCAAGGCCCCAACCTGATAAATGACCATTGCTCTTATTTCTTCAGGATGCATATCCATAGCTCGTCTACCAAAGCCTTGTAAATCTGGATAGCCAGGGTGGGCTCCAATTTTCACGTCGTTTTCAAGGGCCATTTTGACCGTCTTGTCCATCGTTGTCGGATCACCCGCATGGAAGCCACAGGCAATGTTGGCTGATGAAATATATTTCATCAGCTGATCATCTCCCCCTAAAGTATACCGTCCAAAGCCTTCTCCTAAATCACAATTTATGTCTATTTTCATCTTCACCATCCTCCCGAATCTATCTGTAGGACTGATTGCTTTAGTCTCTCTTTTATAGCCTGGTTGAAATCAATTATTTTAAGCTCTTCTTTATATAAATGCTAACATATTTCAGAATTTTTTACTGGTTTATTTCACAGGTCAAATACAAAACCACAATTCATTTGCTTTCCCCGCCTTACACTGCTTCTAAAAAAAGTTCCAGTGTCAGATTTTAACCTGTCACTGGAACTTTCTATGCCATTTAGGATGATGCTTTTATACCTTGAACTTATTCACTTGGGCCTGCAATTCATCTGTTAAACCGCGCAGGCCATTGCTATACTTACTTAATTCGTCAATGGCTTGTTTTTGCTCATTCATTGTTGATGTGGCTTCTTCTGTACTTGCCGTTGTCTCTTCAGAAACCGCTGAGATGTTGGAAATGGCATCCATAATCTCATCTTTATTTCGATCAATTATGCCTGCATTCTTATCCACATTGTTAATCTTTTTAGAAAGACTTTCAAAGGCTTCATTGATTTCACTGAAAATGTTGACTGATTTTTCAATTATGGCAAACTGCTGGTCTTGTGCTTCATTCACTTCGCCAACAGTCACAACGGCCTTCTGAGACTTTTCAATGACCACTGTGACAATGTCTTTAATGTCACTTGTCGCCTTGGCTGTCTCCTCAGCAAGCTTGCGTATTTCATCTGCAACAACAGCAAATCCTCGCCCTGCATCTCCTGCTCTTGCTGCTTCAATGGAAGCATTCAGGGCCAGCAAATTGGTCTGAGAGGCAATATTGTCTATGAGTGTTGTTATGCTTTCAATATTTCCAACAGATGCGTTGACCTCTTTAACGGCTAATGATATTTCCTGAGATTTCTCACGGGTATCTGTTGACTTAGCATCCAGGTCTCCCAGGATTGCAATACCCTCATTCGAAACTGTTCTTGTTTGATCTGAAATGGCATTGGCATCTTCTATGGCCAGTGTCATTTCGTCAATCATTCGACTTAACTCTGCCGTTTGTTCCACAATGCCTTCGATATCTTCTGACTGTTTAATATTGGCTTCAGAAATTTGGCTGACAATTGTGTTTACATCTTGAATGCTGTTTGCATTGGCGCTTGCAAACTGAGACATTTTTTCAGAACTTTCCCCAACGACACCAGCGGAGTTTTGAACATTTTCAATGAGGTTCTTGACCTGGTCTATCATGTGGTCAAACTTGCTTGAAAGCTGTCCCATTTCGTCTGTGGTGCCTAGGCTACAGGCTTTTGTCATGTCTCCCTCACTGACATAGCCTATGGTCTCCATAAGCTTTTGTATGGGTTTTTTTATACTTCTGCTTATAAAGTATATAAGAACAGCTATGAAGACAAGGGCCACCAATGCCACTGTTACGTTCATGGTCAAATTGGACTTAAACTTTGCAAAGACCACCTTCTCTGGGACAAAGTTCATGATATACCATTTGGAATGACTATCAATAAAGGCAATCGGATAAGACACAATCAGTTGGCGACTTTGAAGGGCATCAATGTGGGCAATTCTTGTTTGGAAGATCTCTCCTGAAACAATGGCATCCACTTCTGGACTGCCTAGAATGCTATTGCCAATCATGTTTTCATCAAGTGTTGAAGCTATGACCGCTCCTGTGCCGGTAAAAAAGAGGGTGTTCATATTCAATCTTTGTCTATCCTGGTCTTCTGAAATCGTTGTTTGCACTGCGTCAAGGGCAATATCTGCTGTTATGACGCCTGCAAATTGGCTGTTCACAATAACAGGGTAAGACACAGTGAACATCAGGATTTCCTCACCATTGAGCGGGTAGAGATACGGCTCGGTTATAATGGCATCCTTGGTTTGCTTAGGGATGAGGTACCAATCCCCATCACCTGGCTGGTCATACCCTACAAGTGTCTCTGTAACGATCTCTCCACTTGCATTTTCATACATATAGGGCAAAAATCGACCTTCTGCATTTGACCCAGGAGAAGGCCTGCTTCTATAGACGTCGTCCTGTCCATCAAAGGTATTTCTCTCAAAACCCAGTCCATGAGCCACGATCAGATCATTCTCCTGAAGGCTCTCAGATAGGATTTTTATAGCATCCTCCCTTGTTAAACTCTTATTCTCAATAAGAATCCCAAAGTCTTCAGCATAGCTTTTCACAACAAATTCCACATGTTTTAACTGTTCTGAAAAGATTTTGGCCTGTGACTCTGACAGTCTCTCCACTGCCAGTGTGGTTTCATTCAAGTCATTTTCTCGAATGTTCAAAATAAAGTTGGTTTGCAGTGCCAAATTTATGACAACTATGACCACCGCAAGCAGTATTATTTTGTTTGTTAGTTTCATGTTTCTAAACATCTAGTCCTCCGTTAATCAACTTTCTTGCTCAATAAATCTCTCACGATAACATCTTACTTGAATAAACTCATATAATATGTTACATAAATATTAACAATTAGAGTGATTTCTGACATAAACATGAGCATAATTATGCATTTTCATGAATTTATTAAAACAAGTGATTGATGAGTTGATTTTCATCATATAAACAACCAATTTCTACCTTAAACTTGAATTTTTTGTCACCAGCGATATTTTTATACTTGTCATGGCTTCACACATTTCTATATTCTTGACTGAATCGCATAAAAAAACACAGACTGAAAAAACAGTCTGTGTTTGGTCTTTTAAAAATCATTATAATATTTTAGATCAAAGCTTGAATAAGCAGCATCACCGCCGCAAATCCACCAATCATACCAAGAAGTGGCATAATGAACTTGAGCCATCTGTCATACGTGACATCTACCATAGAAAGGGTTACAAGTATGAGCCCCGTCGGTGTGATAAATGCCATTAGACCTTGTCCATACTGATATGCACTAACAATCACGTCTCTTGGAAGACCAACCGTATCTGCCAGAGGGGCCATAATAGGCATAGAAAGCACTGCAAGACCCGACGAAGACGGAATGAAGAAACCAAGTATCATAAATATACCCAGCATAATAATTGAGAAGACGCCACCATTCATGCCTGAAACAATATCAGTTGCACCGTGTAGGATTGTATCTGAAATTAGACCATTGTCCATTATAAGGTTTACTGCACGCGCCACACCAATTGTTAAGGCAACACCCACTAGGTCAGCGGCACCAGCAACGAAATTGCTAACAGCTTTTTTCTCTCCCATACCAGATAAGACGCAAAGTACAATACCAACCACTAGGAATAGGGATGTCATTTCCATGAACCACCATCCTTGTGTTGCAACGCCCCATATCATTACAAAGAAGGCTGATGCAAATAAGGCCAGCATAAGTTTACGGCGACCAGTGAAGGCTGGAACTTCTTTTGTTTCATGTAAAAAACGCTTTTCCAGTTCTTCTTTCTGATCAAAAATAAGTGACTTGGATGGGTCTTTCTTAATTTTTTCTGCATATTTAATGATATAAGTGATGGTAATGATTGTTGCTATGACAAGACCCGCACCTCTGAATGCAAGGCCATTTGTAAATGAAATGCCTGCTGCATTGGATGCTATAACCGATGAAAATGGGTTAACTGTCGAGAACATTGTACCTATTGAAGATCCCATATAAAGTGCGGCTATACAAACAATAGCATCATAGCCAGCGATCATAAAGACAGGGACTAGAATTGGATACAGGGCAATTGTTTCTTCCGCTAATCCAAACGTTGTACCACCACATGCGATTAGGAAGGTTACAATTATAATCAGCAGGTACTCACGTCCGTTTGTCGCATGTGACAAGGCCGCAAATCCAGCATCAAAGGCGCCACTTGCGTTGAGCACACCAATAATGCCACCAATGATAAATACGAACATAATAATATCAATTGTGTCATAAACACCTGAAATCGGTGCTTGAATCACTTCTATAAAGCCTTGAGGATTTGACTGGAGTTCTTCATATGTGCCAGGCAAGGCCACCGCTTTGTAAATACTGCCATCTAAGAACTTTTCAACATCTACCTTGACACCCAGTTCATCAAGAGTGGCTTGTGTTGCTTCGTACTCAGATGTTTGACCCAGTGGCGTTGTCACGACAAAGGCGTTTGATGCATCATCATAAATAAGTTTTGCATATGACCCAGCTGGTATTGTGTGGGTCAGGAGTGCTGCCAGGGCCAGAACGATGAAAAGAACCGTATATGCGGTTGGAAAACTTCTTTTCTTCTTCTGCGGCGCATTGTTTTGCTTTTTCTCGTGCGCTAAATTTGTACTCATTGTTTTGCCTCCAATTTAATAATGTTATAAATAATAGATAATATCTTGGCTTGGTTAAAACACCTGTATTGACTGCCCCATCCGCCTTAAATGTCCACCTGAAAATATGAATGTATCTTAGTGTTACACATAGGCATCTGCCAAAATAGGTGCTTATCCCCTTGCCCAAACAGAATATAAACACGTATATTCTGTCATAAACATTTTTATGAACCGATGAAGTTGACTTATAAAGCCCTCTTCTTGATTCATGCAACTTTAATTTAAGCAATTTTAATTAAAGCGACTTTAATTCATGCAACTTCTAGTCAAGCAACTTCTAGTCAAGTAACTTCTAGTCAAGTAACTTCTAGTCAAGTAACTTTTTGAATGCACTTGCATAAACAAGCATTGCCTTTTTTAACTCGTCTAGGTCTATGCCTTCATTGGGTTGGTGCTCTGTTTCCTTAGTGAATGGAAAAGCTGCTCCAAAAGCCACACAATTGTCTATGGCTCTAGCATAGGTTGCTCCACCAGATGAAAGAGGCTTAGATTCCTTGTCACCAGTCACTTCTTGGTAGGCTTCAACCAACTTCTTTACAAGCGGTGCATCAAGCGGGGTATAGATTGATTTCAAGTAGTCGTTCTCTTTCATTTCAAAGCCATACTTTTTAACAATCGATTCCAGCTTGTCCCAAACAAAATCTTTAGACACTGTAACCGGAATTCGAATATCTATGCTTATTTTTTCCTCTGTCTCATTCAGTTCAATCTTGCCGATATTGAATTTTAAAGAACCAGACGCTTCATCGGAACATATGCCAAATATCTTTTGAGCTAGGGCGTCTTCCCCCACATAGTCGTTTATGAAATCAATAGCTTTTGAGCGCCAGCCTATTGACTGACCTGCCAGGACAGTCCGAGCTATGGCATTCACGCCCTTGTCCGCATCCTTGGCATGGACACTTTTTCCTAAAACTGTGGTCTTGTCCCCACTGACTGTAAACTCATAGCCTAAATTTTCAAGAGCATTGGTCAGTTTCTCCGTGGTGTCCACAGTCATTTTTGAAGGCACAGCGTTGTAGGCATCTCCGCCAACTAGCTTTAAATCACTTGTATTCGGGGCCGTTAAATCTATCTGAAGAAGACCTTTTTCAGCATATATTACAGGGAAACATGCGTCTGGGGTAAATCCCACGCTTGGCATCTCTTCTCTTTCCACATACTTTGAAATACTTCTCCATAGCAGTTCTTCATCAATACCAAATATAAAGCGGACCCGCTTGTTTATTTCTTCACCGCTGTCTACCAGGGCCTTAAATGCATACAGAGCCGCCAGTGTCGGTCCCTTGTCATCCTGTGTGCCCCTGCCATATAAAACATTGTCTTTCAGTGTGGCTTCAAATGGATTGGTAACCCATTTGCTTTCATCCCCAGCAGGCACAACATCTAAATGCCCTAGAACACCGATCATTTCATGCCCTTGACCATACTCAGCATAGCCATAATATCCATCTTTATCATAATGCGTTTTGAATCCAAGCTTTTCAGCCAGGGAAAGCGTTTGTCTCAATGTTTCATCAATGGGCTTTCCAAATGGGAATGGGCTTTTATCTTCTGTATAAACACTCGGAATGTTTATGATATCTTTCAAGTCCGTCAAGAAATTATCAAAATTATTGTCAATTAACTCTTTTATGTTGTTCACTGGGTTCCCCTCCGCAACTTCAAGAATTGTCTGTTTTTTTCGTGGCCATTTCGCCACACCTGTATGGAAAATGGTAAATCAATTTTTAAAATTTTTATGTCGCTTAAACTACAATTTTTAAGACATTAACTTTAAAGAATCATTCTCAAAAGAGACAATTATTATAATAACGTAAAAAAGATGATTCAATTGTGACTGATTTCACAAATGAATCATCTTAATATTTTCATGACTTATATACTCTGTTTTTCACTGCAATACCAGTGTTTTAAAGGGGAACATCCGTGAACGTTTTCAGACCTTCTACATCCTTAATGATCACTTTTCTATGAACTATTTCAATGAGACCCATTTCTTTAAATTTTTTAATACCATTTGTCACTGTGATCCTATTGAGTCCAATTCGATCTGCCAAGTCCTCTTGCGTAAATGCAATATCAATGACCTTGCCTTCCACCGGTTCTTCTTCTGAGTAAAACAGTCTAAGGAAAAAGTCTGCCAGTCTTCCATGGGCATCATTGAAGCGATAATTGGCAAGTTCGTGCATTATAATCCTATACTTTTTTGCAATACTTAAAAGAAAATATCTGTACATTGTCGGTGTCTGTGCCAATTTTTCTTCCACAGCCTGTCGGCTTAGGGTGACAATTTTACAGCTTCTGACGGCCTTATTTATAACATTGGCCCTTTCCGTATCAAAATAGTCAATTTCTCCAAAAATATTTCCCCTGAGAAGCCTATAATAATTAATCATGCTCCCGCTTTTTGAATACATAGCCTGGTTGAGTTCCCCTTCAAGCACCAAAAATATATGGTCATTGTCTGGTGGGTCTATAACCGCACCTTTTTCATACCAGGTTGCCTTGCCCATATTTGAAAAGTGCTTCAAAAAAAACGCATCCATCTCAATTTGTGCTTTTTGATCAAATAGTTTCTTATACATTCTGATCTCCCGATTGTTCAATATCTATTACCACGTTGCCTTTTTTATGTCCACCTTCAACATAATGATGGGCATCTGTGATTGTGTCAAGTCTATAGACCTTGTCGATAAAAACTTTTATAGAACCTGTCTTGAGCATTTCGATTATTTTTATCATATCGTCATTGCTTTGATTGGTCATTTTCATATATATTTTTTTATGGGCATCTTGTCTGATAAAGTTCTTACGAATAGATGCAAGTGTTTTTTTCAAAAGTAGGCTCATACTCGGATTGGCTATCATATATCGCCCACCCTTATTTAAGCTTTTAAGACTTCTCCAAAAATGAGCTTTCCCCACAACATCCAAAATAACATCATAGCTATCCTGGCCCAGGGTAAAGTCTTCTTTTTGATAATCAATCACCTCGTCGGCACCAACGGCTTTTAAAAAATCCAGTTTGTCTTGTCTGTCGACAGCCACAACATAGGCCCCTTGGTTTTTGGCAAGTTGGATGGCCATGGTTCCAATGCTTCCCCCAGCACCATTTATGAGTATGGTTTCCCCTTTTTTCAAATGGCTGTTTCCCACAAAGTTTAAGGCTTCAAGTCCGCCCACGGGAAGGGCTGCTCCTTCCTTGTAGCCCACACTATCGGGAATTTTAACAAGGACGCCCTCGCTGCGATTTTCCTTGATGCAGGTATACTGGGCATATGTGCCCAACTTCATTCCTGGTGTGGCAATGACTCGGTCTCCCACCTTAAATCGCCTTACATTTGAACCGACTTTAACAACTTGTCCGCTGAGTTCCTGCCCCAACACCCTTTCCCCTGGATTAAAAACGCCAAAATAGAGACGTAGCATTAATGAGATTGTAAAAATGAAATCCAGTGATCTCATTTCACAGTCACCCAGTGTCACTGTTGATGCGTGGATTTGAATGAGAACCTCATCCTCTTTTGGGTCTGGCCTTGGTATATCTTTAATAATCAGTTTTTCAGGTGGTCCGTATGTGTTCCATATAACAGCCTTCATATATGAATGCCTCCATTATTGTGTCTTTGATGTTTAAAAAATGAATCACTGAGCCTTTAATCCTTGGCCGTCACTTTATACTATATACCACTTTTCTAGGAATTTTACGCTTTCATCATTTTCTACCTTGTAGAGATAATATTAAGCCAGTCGTTTTTTCTATTCTTCATAAAGGTTACCACGACATACTCAAAATAGTTCTCTTCAAAATTCTACCGCAAGAATGATTCATTTTCCATGACCCAGGCATGGTATTCTCCTCATAAATATATGTGTGGAACAGTAATTTGTAATATCAGGGGCTTGAATGAGATTATGCAAGTCGCCCACTTTAGGAGAATTGAAATGATCAATATACTCATTATTGAAAACAACATACCTACAAGAAAACTCATCGCCAACCTGCTCGGTGATATCCACTCCAACCACAAGTGTTATATGGCTGATTCCCTCAACTCTACCCTGAGCTTGCTTGAAAGCCATAGATTTGACCTTGTCATTATAAATTTAGACTTGGACGAGCCTCTTAACGGCATAGGAGTTGGGCAATCAATTCAGGATAAAGTTCACAGTGTCAAAATAATTGCCATAAGCGCATCTCCTGACTTAGCCCTTCAAGCTCTACAAATACATGCTTATGATTTTGTTCTCAAACCCATAAATCTCCTGCATTTTAAGCAAAAATTAGAACATGCCCTACTGGAAATTGATAAGAGAAAAATAGGCCGGAATAACCTTCAGAAACACGACCGCCTCTTGGTTAAAACAAAAAAAGAAATCCACTGGATTCCTTTTAAAAAAATCATATTCATTGAAAAACTACACAAAGACGTTTACATTCATACAGAGGACGATGCCATTTCCGTTCGGCAAAACATTTGCGACATCCACGCTTTGCTTCCTGAAGGCTTTCTCAGAGTCCACAAGTCATATATCGTAAACGCCGACCATATTACAAAAATTGTTGAACATGGGGACAGGTCTTATGAAATCTACTTTTTAAGCTGTGAAAAAACAGCCTACATGAGTCGCTATCAAGCCCCAGTTCTTTTAGATAAGTTAGATCAGGCTTAAATTAAACTTTTCTTTTCACAGGAATATGAATATCAATTTCGCAGTAGGTCTCTGTAGCGATTGATGCGTCAATGGCTTCAAATACAAAGGGGGCTGCCTGACAATACTCCGACTGACCTAGCCAAATGAAAATATCTTCAAGTATATCAGCAACATTTTCATATGTCATATATTTGGAGTGCTTGCTTCCAATATACTTGAAGACAGCATACTGGTGAGGGGGAATATCCAGTTGGGACATGCCCTCGGGAACATCTTCTACCTTTGTGACTTCCAGTGCTGTCATATATAAATTGGGGCCTGGTTCATTTTCCTGTAGTCTGGAATATCCAATATACATTTCCTCTTGCTTTGGCCACTTGATTTTTTCTCGGTCATTAAAATAAAAATCATTTCCCACTTGAGCGGCCCTAAATTTTGTTTTATTTTCTTTGACGGTGAAATAATGTTTTATACCGATTAAGTGGATCGTCTCTTTCGTACAAAACCGGGGTTTAACCATGATATTGTCCCCCATTTTTACAAGACTGTCTATATCAAATCGCTCTATGACATCTATAGATAATCCACCCTTTCTATACTTGTTGGGCGTTGTACCAAAGGCCTTTTTAAAGGCCTTAATATAGGTCTGTTCATGGTTGAATCCAAAATTCTTGGCTATATCAAGTATTCTTAAATCGGTGTAAATGAGCATATCAAGGCTATGAGCAAGTTTTCTAGCCCTGATATACTCCATTAACGGCCTTCCAATAGCCGCTGATGAAATTCTATGCAAATAATATTTTGAAAGACCGATATTTTCAGCAATCATTTCTAAACTCAGTTTTTCATGTATATGTTCTTCAACATACTCAAATATATTTTTCAGGTGGGTGTAATTCGATTGCATCCTACTCACCTTGACTCTCTTTCCCATTTGAAAACTTATCAATCATTGGCTGAATGAGATAGCTTAGTATCAGTAGAGCGAAGCCAAAGATCATGGATGTTACGACCTTCCATAGGACACTTACTGTGCTTATATCAACCAAAATATACTTGCCAACCACAAAGACAATAAGCCCTAGGGCATAATATGTCAGTTTCTTTTGTCCCTTCATCATGTGATAGGTCAATCGTAAAAGGGCATAGGCCGCCCAGGTTAAGGTTATGGCTCCATCCGCTCCATTTAAACCTGATAGAGCGCTGTAAGATGCGAAAAAGAATAGGACACTATAGCTTACAAAACTTATTGTCCGATCTTTTATATAGTCACTCAGCAGTAAGAAAAGAATGAGCAACTGAACTAGGGTTGAAAGAAGTATCAAAGCACTAAAACCGTTTTCAAAGAGAACCAGTCCGTTTGATAAGACAAATAGGCCCGTCCAAATAGAGGCTGCGGAAGACTTTAAGACATTTGCTACAGGGAAGTTGTCCTTGTCGTACTTGCCATACAAAATAAGTATGAGGCCTATAATTGTAACCCCATAGGTTAGGGTCTCTGTTAATACATAAAGGTCAGGCACTAGGCTAAGGGTTAATGTTGAAAGGGCAGCCACTTTAAGGCCACTTCTATTGATTTCATCTTTGTATCGTAGCTCAGCCAGTGCATAAAGGCCTATGGATAAAAACATGCCAGCCGTAAGAGCCAGGCCATCAAATTCAAAGTTTACAACAGCCACAAAAGCAGTCAATCCTCGAATGAGAGGCAGTATGAATGCAAATATCATGAGCCCCGTGTCAGGTATTATATTTAACTTTTCTTTAATTGCTTGTAGAACTAAAACCCATATAAAATAAACCACAAGAAGTGTCCTTAAAAAAACGTCTTCTAATACATTTTCATACACCATCAAAAGGAGCAAAACTGATGCATACACTTGCATGGCAAGAACACCAATTCCTTTTCGTGCTCCGTTTTTCTTCTTATTACTATTCTTACTATTTTTCTTATCTTCTTTACGATCTTCTTCATTACCTTTTTGAAGCCATGCCCCTATGCCCATGACTATAATAGATAGGGTGTGGCCAATATATGTGCCTGTGTTTCCACCCGTATCAAAGGCCAGAGCAAGGTCTATGGCAACAAAAACCAGACCGAGACCCATAATACCATGACCAATATAAGTTAAGTAGTCTTGTCGTCCTTTTCTTCCAGCAAGCTTATTTTTTCCATAGTAGAAAACAAGGCTTATTATCAAGATCATAAGGGGACGTATACCACCATCAAAATACAAGATGCTTGAAAAAGCCAAGTATATGCCTGAAGTCCCTGCCACAATCACATTCATATGTCCCTGTAATTGCTTTCTAATATAGGCTATGAAGACACCCGCATATAAAAGGGCAAGCCCTGCAAAGACAAGTGCCATCCAGTTTTGACTGGCCAGATCAAAATAAACCGCATAGACAACTGTGACAAGGGGTGCCACAACATTGATGAGGTTTTCCCTTGTATTTGGGGACCCCTCATGTCTTTCCAAGTAACACCCTAGTATATCTGGCAAAGTGTGAACAATTACTAGGTAAACCAAAAGACCGAAAAATAAACCTGTATCCGGCCCTACCATATTGTAGCCTGTCCCCATTAGGAAGAGGGCAAAATATACGCTGACAATCCCTGCAATTTGCAGGTAGCGCCATCTATGAAAAAAGTAAATTATCATGGTCCCCAGGGCCACTATGCCTATATAAATCCCAAGACCAGAGAGACCAATAAAGTCAAGGTCTGTCATAAATGGCACCAAAAGCCCACCCACAACTGCAACAATAGATATTGATTGTGCTTTTAAATAAACAGAACTTAAAAAAGCCCATAGGGTTATAGTGCACAAGACAGCAAAGGCCAGGGGCTGTCCAATTAAATCATAAAACAAATACCCTGCATAAGTTGTTATGTAGAAGGCTGAAATACTTCCACCTATGAGCACATGGCCAAGTTTTTGTCTGTCTTTTTTTAATGTATAAAAACCGCTTCCATATAAACCAAGTCCCAGCATGTAGCCCAGTATTATTGTCAGCTGTTCTGTGATGAGACCACGATCATAAGCGTAGTTAAAGAGAAAGCCCAAGCCAACTAGGACAAGACCTATACCAATTTTACTAATAATAGATTCAATGGTTAAACTGGTCAGATCAAATGAGAATCTATCCTTACTTGTTTTCTTTCTGTGAACACTTGGCGTGATTGTGACTTTCTTCTTTGACACAATCGGTATTTCTTCACTAACCTCATCCACTGCCTGTACTGGACTTATCTCTTCTTGAGACCTACTTCCTTCATCAGCGTCTGCCTCGGTGGCTTCATGTCCTTGAATCCCCCTGTCTTTCACATCTGCCAACTCTGATGCCAAGGTCTTAATGTCCTTGTTTAGTTTTTTGATCCATCTTTCGTGCTTTCGGATTTGATCTGTTAAAGAGATGACCCGAACAAGTAAAAATATAATAATTGCAAGACCTATAAACCAGTACATGCACCCACCTCACTTTCTATAAACTTAATTCTACATACGCCCCTCTAATGAATATGTGTTTTTCATAAAAACAAAGTCACCCTGACCACAACCAGCTTCACTTGCAACGACTTTACACTTGGCTCTGAGTAAAAAATATATGTTCTTATCTTTTTGGCCGTCTAGGGTTTCGAAATTGGCTTGCCCTTTTGAAATAATGAGATCACTGTCTGCAAATAATTTTACAAAGGCCTCGCTGCAATGCTCCAGAATCGTACCTTGTATTGATGCCCCATTTTCAACCACTTTAACAAGATGTGTCATTTCAGTGCTCACAGCATCTTGCATTGTGGCATCATTTACAATGGCACCCCCTTTTACAGCATAAACCACTTTCTCCTGTGGTAGCATTTCAACCAGAAGTTTATCAAAAACTATTTCACCGGCATTGTCCCCTATGATCATTATGCGCTTTGCGTTTTCAATATCTCTTTTAAATTCTGACATATCCATGCCAAATAAATCTGCGCTCAGACTTTCTTCCACCGAAAGTCTGACACTATTTTCATCCACGTCATTTCCTAAACTGTAATCAATAATATTGCCTGCGATCGCCAACCTTACAGCTGTTTCAAGAGGATCATGGCTCTTTATTATTAGTTTTTTTAAATCTAAGACCTGAATCAACTTGTCTGCGATTAAATTAAAAACTTTTTTTCTTGCAAATATGGATCTGTTTTCCCTGATTTTTTCTTGGCATATTCATATATTTGAGCAGTGATATAGGGCGCTGACGCCTTGAATGGATCCGCCCCCATACACCTTATACCGTAAGTGATAATATCTTCTTGCAAAGCTTTATCATCTGTAACTTTCTCGGCTAGTTTTACCAGTGCCTTCACCATACAAGGCAAGCATTCATTCTTTATTTGCATATTGTCCTCCTATATTAGATGCTTCTACATTTTACCACTTTATCTTGACTATAGGGTTACGTATCCATTACACAAGATGTTTGTACAAAAATATGCTATACTAAACCCGGATTGTATACATAAGCTGAATCCAACTATAATATGGACTTTTAAATCTCAGCTGTATGTAGACCGAGCAATGTATTGTATGCGAGGAGTGGTGTAATGGAAAAAAGAATTTTAGGTAAAACTGGACTTGAAGTTGTCTGTGTTGGGTTTGGCGGAATTCCAATCCAACGTGTCAACCAAGATATGGTCCATAAAATTGTTGATGAACTTGAAACGGTTGGTGTCAATTTCATTGATACGGCTCGTGGTTATACAGTCAGTGAGGAATTTCTTGGAAATGCCCTAAAAGGACGTCGAGAAAAATTCGTGCTGGCAACAAAATCTATGGCAAAAGACTACACTTCTATGAAGGCAGACATTGAAATATCACTGAAGAATCTTCAAACAGATTATATTGACCTTTATCAAATGCATCTGTTAAAAGATATGAATGACTATAAGACAGTTATGGGGCCAAACGGTGCTTACAAGGCTTTGCTTGAGGCCAAAGAAGCAGGTAAAATTGGCCATATTGGGGCGACAGCACACAGTGCCGATTTTATGATGGAAATTGTTGATGACATGCCTTTTGAGACCCTTCAGTTTCCATATAACTTAGTTGAAAATCAAGCAGAGCCCCTTTTTAAAAAAGCGAAATCTCGAAATATTGGTGTTATCTGCATGAAGCCTATTGCGGGTGGTGCTATTCAAAACGGTGCTCTCAGCATTAAATATATCCTCCAAAACGACTGTGTTTCAGCTGTTATTCCTGGTATGGAGAAACCCGAAGAGGTTCAGCAAAATATTTCAGTTGCATCAGGAAATTACACCTTCACTCAGGCTGAAAAAGAAGAGGCCGATGCCATTGTCAATGAGCTTCATGGAAATTTCTGCAGACGCTGTGGTTACTGCGCACCATGTGAAGCAGGGATTAATATTCCAGCAATGTTCATAGCTGAAGGCTATTACACACGTTATAAAATGGTGGGCTATGCAGAGACGTACTACTCCAAACAACCAGTCAAAGCAAGTGCCTGTATCCAGTGTGGCAAGTGCCTTGATCGGTGTCCTTATCATCTTCCCATTATTGAAAAAATGAAAGAGGTTGCCACTGTCTTTGGTGAGTGATGTGATGCATCTCCTTTGTTTATTTATGACATTGAAAAAGCCCCTTTATTATGAGGGGCTTTTTTTATAGTCATATGCATATTGACTTGTTATTGAATGAATGTCTAGAGCTTGTTGATAATACTTGCATTATAAGCCGCTCCAAAGCCATTATCTATGTTGACAACACTCACTCCACTTGCACAACTATTGAGCATGGAAAGCAGCGCTGCCAATCCACCAAAGTTTGCTCCATAGCCAACGCTCGTTGGCACTGCGATGATGGGTTTATTGACAAGACCTCCAAGAACGCTTGCCAAGGCTCCTTCCATACCTGCTGCCACTATGACGACTTTGGCACCACGAATGTCATCCAAATTTGCAAAAAGTCTATGTATGCCAGCAACACCAACATCGGTGATCTTCTTGACCTTGTTTCCCAGTATGCGTGCTGTCTCATAAGCCTCTTCCACAACGGGTAAGTCTGATGTGCCAGCAGCAACAATGGCTATGTATTCCTGGCTCTCTTCCACTTTGGCATTGGTTATGCACACTGTCCTTCCAATGGGATTGTACTCTGCTTTATGGCAAATTTCCATTATCCCCCGAGCCATGTCTTCACTGCATCTTGTAACGAGGACGTTGGCTCCTTTGCGGTTCATATGATCAACAATTTTTACAACGTGATCAACGGTTTTACCTTCTCCATATATGACTTCCGGATATCCAACACGAAGTTCTCTATGGTTGTCTATTTTTGCAAATCCTAAATCCGAGAACGGCAGCGTTTCCAACTGCTTTAAGGCATCTTTCACATCCAGATCACTGGATTTAACATCATTTAGTAATTTTTCTAGTGTATTTATGTCCACTTAAACACCTCTCATATCCAAATGCATTATTTGCCAATGGCCTGGTTTAAGCTTCCCATTTTATAGCCACCAGCCTCAAAGGTCACGTATGTGAATCCAATCTCTTTTAGCTTTTCCGAAATGTTGTCAAGCAAGTCCTCATCGAAGAGTTTCTTACGATCTTCTCGCGCCACTTCAATTCGAGCCAAATCTCCGTGGCACCGAACGCGCACAGCCCGAAACCCAATAGACATCATATAAACTTCTGAAGCCTCGATTTTTATTAGGTCTGCATTTTCAATTCTTGTGTCATATGGAATCCGCGTTAAAAGACAGGCATAAGCTGGCTTGTCATGTGTTTTAAGCCCTACTTCTTTTGATGCCTCTCTTATTTCTTGTTTGGTCCAGCTCGTTTCGAGAAGTGGGCTTTTGATTTCAAGTTCCTTTAAAGCCACCATACCAGGACGATAATCCTTGGTATCATCATAGTTTGACCCATCCATAACATATTCATGACCAAGGCCTCTGGCCTTTTCTAAGATATTGTCAAATACAAGTTTCTTACATAGATAACAGCGGTCTGATGGGTTATTTATTATTGCATCGGCAATCGTTTCGACTTTCAGAATTTTATGGGCAATACCTATATCTTCCGCCAATTCTTTAGCCTCTTCAATTTCCCATTTTGGTATATAGGGTGAGTCAACCGTTATAGCAATAGCTTTTTCACCGAGGGCTTCGCGAGCCGCATAGGCTAGAAATGTGCTATCCACACCCCCAGAAAAGGCAACCGCAACAGAACCCAAAGCCCTAATATTTTCTAAAAGCATCTCATACTTTTGTGAATGTATTTTTGTCATCATATCATCCTTTATGTTCAATTCTCCAAACAGCATCGTAAACCGCCTTGATGGAAACGTCATTTGCCTTTGCTGCAGCTGCGCAGTCTTCATATTCTGCTTTTGTCTTAAGACACTCTCCCTTATAATAGTAGTCCTTGACCTGAATTTTTCCATAGTCTGTATCAAGGGTCCTATAGGCTTTTTTCATCATGTGTTTGTCAACTGGATAGGCTCGAACCCCGCCGGACGTTGTTTCCTTAAAGAGAACATCTAAGATCAGATCGTGCTTGCTTTTTTCTGCAAGTACACTTAATTTGACGGCCGGTCTTCCTTTTTTCATGATAATGGGTGTTTTATATACATCAAGAGCACCATATTCAAATAGCTTTTCCTCTACATAAGCATAGAGTTCAGCATTCATGTCATCTATGTTCGTTTCCATTAAGTACTGGTTGGCGTATTCAATTTGTTCATAGTCTATAGGCGCATCTTCTAAACTAGCTTTTTTTTTTCGACACGCCCAAGATACACTCTTAAAACATTAGGCACTTCAAATGTTTTTGTTCCCAGACCATAACCAATTTTTTCAATAACGATATCGTGCTCATCAGAGTATATGTCGACATTGGCTTTTAGGATAGCTGCACCTGTTGGTGTTGTCGTCTCAAACGGTACCAAGCCCATTCTAACTGGAACATTTTTAAGAATTTCCGAAGTCGCGGGTGCTGGCACTGGAATTTTTCCATGATCGCACATGACAAACCCACCGCCAAGTTGCACAGATGAGGACATGATTTTATCCACGCCAAGGGCATCAATACAAATGGCTGCACCAACCACATCAATGATGGAGTCCACTGCACCCACTTCATGAAAATGGACTTCATCCACTGTTTTTCCATGAACTTTGGCTTCTGCGACAGCCACTTCATAGAAAATGTTTGTGCTCATTTTTTTTACGCTTTCTGACAAATCGCTGATGGCAATCATTTCACGTATAATTTTAAAGTTTCTATCATGGTGATGGTGATGACCGTGATCATGGGAATGACTGTCTTTATTGTCATGATTATGATTGTGGTCATGGTCGTGATTATGGTTATGATCATGGTTATGGTTATGGTTATGGTTATGGTCATGGTTATGGTCATGGTTATGGTCATGGTTATGGTCATGGTTATGGTCATGGTTATGGTCATGGTTATGTTTGTGGTTGTGGTCTTTTATAAGAACATCTACCTTTGTACCACTCACACCATTTTTTATATCTCTTTTCACGACCAAGTCAAATTCTTCATCAATTTTCAGCTTAGCAAGCTCTTTTCTAAGAAAGTCTTCATCCACGCCTAAGTCAATCAAGGCGCCTAAATTCATATCTCCACTAATGCCACTAAAACAATCATAATATAATACCTTCATTTATTTTCCTCCTAAGCTGGTTTGGCAGATTGGACATCTGGTCACTGACATTGGTTGCTCTAAGTGACTTGCTTCAAGCAAATCTTTATTACTAAAAACACTGTTTGGATTATCTTTTAAAAGGATTTGCCCATCTTTCATAACAATGAGTTCATCGCAAATTTCTAAGGCCATCTCCATGTCATGAGTGGCTATGATCTTTGTTTGGTGTGTCTTTTTTAGAATTTCTATCAAATTGCGTCTGCCTCTGGGATCGAGACCCGTCGTTGGTTCGTCCAAGACAATAATACTTGGATCCATCACCAGCACCGTTGCCAAGGCAACCGCCCTCTTTTCTCCACCCGAAAGCTTATAGGGGGGCTTGTTCTTCAAATGGACAGCGTTCACAGCTGTCAGAGCATGTGTTACTTTTTGGTCAATGTATTCTGGATCGTTTGACTGATCTTTAATGCCAAAAGCGACATCTTCAAAAACTGTGGTCATGAAGAGTTGGGCATCAGCGTCTTGAAATGTGTATCCTATCTTACTTCGTATTTCTCTTAGACTCTTTTTACTCATGGTTAAGCCATCTATTTGTATATGCCCTGTATCACTTTTTTCAAGGCCGACCAGGAGCTTTAACAATGTTGATTTTCCCGCACCATTGGCTCCAATCAGTCCTGTGGTCTTCCCCTTTTCAATAATCAAATCCAGATTTTCAAATACTTTGTCATCTTTATCATAGCCAAAAGTCATTTGGCTTATTTCAATTGCCGCATCACACATATAATTACCTCATAACATATAGGGTCAAGAGGACGATAATCCATAATAGGAAATACAAAATATCAACAAGTCCAACTTGTTTATAGTATCCTCCATCGAACCTTCCATCAAATCCCCTTAGTTTCATAGCTTCATAGAGTGTCTCAGATTTATCTGCAGTGCGCATAATCATCTGCCCTAGGAGAGAGCCCCAGACCTCATATTTTAAGGCGGTCTCTCCACCAGTTCTCAAGCTATAGGCAGACACCAGTGTCTCAAATTCAGTCACAAAGACACTTATGTAGCGGAACATAAGTAAAAACTGAACAGCCACAATCTCAGGCAGCCTCAATTTCACCAAAGCCCATGCAATACCTTCAATAGCTGTTGTAGAAATTAAAATCATGGCTGCCAGTATGCAAAGCAAAGATTTTAGAAACAATACCAATAAGGACAGCCAGCCTGCTGATACAATGAAATCGTCAAATAATACAATATAGTTTTGATCAAACAAGGGATTTAAAAGCCCTATGCTGACCCCCATAAAAAGCGGAACAATCATTTTATAAGCAATGGGCTTTAGGGGGATATCCACTGCCGTCAGCACAAATGCTGGATAAACAAAATACAGAACAACTGCCTGAATATCGTATTTTCCAGTGGATGACACACTGATCACAAAGGCAGCTGTCAAAATTAGCTTTATTAGCGGATTTATATTATTCATCCATAATGGCCTACGTGAAAGTTCTTCAATATATTTTAGCTGAAATAAATTACTTGCGAGCTTTCCCATATATCCTCTTTTTCTCCGTGGTCTTTCGTATTGTTAAGCCAATTGCCACCACGAAAAGAAGGGTTATAAGACTGCCTGTTAGTCCTGATAGGCTGGTCCCTATAATGCCGGTATAGCCAGAGAAATGTTCTTTTTCAAATCCATAGTCTGGCAAAATAGCTATTTTATTTTGTATGTCTTCAAGGGCACTCGAGTCAGTCCCGCTTTCTTCCAGAGCACTTGCCGATACATTTTCAATGGACCATTCTAGTCCATCTGGACTGGCAGAAGCAAACTGTGACAGTAAAACGCCAACAACCAGTGTTATAACAGCAAAGATTCGGACACCCTTTTGATATGAAAAAATAGACCCATAGCGATTTGTACCACTATATATAAGTTCTTTCCTGTTTTCTTGCAGATAGAGAACAACAGCCACTGTCACCGCGCCTTCGACAAGCCCAATGGCTAAATGAATGGGTTGCATAAAAGAGGCAAATACTCCAAAGGGCAGATCTGTCAAACCCGATAGCGTTGTTTGAATGACCACTGAAAGGGCGCCCAACTGAAGCCCAATGATTGTTGAAAGCATAATCGCTGTTATCTGTCTTAGTCGCGGACTGAATATTGTGGATTCCGAAATAGGTTTATATATGTAGGGATAGGCTAAATAACAGGTGAAAAAACCCAAATTGAAAAGGTTGCACCCGTAAGCCAAAAGACCTCCGTCTGCAAAAAACATGGCCTGAACCAACAATATGCTGGCCATGGCTAAAAAACCTGCGTGCGGTCCCAAAAGGACTGCCAGCAGAAGCCCACCACCAATGTGTCCACTTGAACCGGTTCCTGGAATTGCAAAATTTATCATTTGTGAAGCAAATACAAAGGCTCCTACCATACCCATATAAGGCACCTTTTGCTCCAAAGATTCGTAGTCTATTCTCCGCGCTGTATGACCTATAAGGCCAGCACTTGTCGCTAGCATAATACCGCCCACCACTGGCGTTATGAGTCCATCACTCATGTGCATATCTGTCACCTCATCGTTTTCTGCTTCACCACTTGCCCTTAGTTTATGACTTACCTTCTGGCTTATAAAAAGCCAATTTAAAAAACGCCATGTACTGATCTATTTCACTTTCAACCAAGTTTTGATCTTCTGTACCGCTCCTCAAGAAATCATGCATAAGTTGAAAGAGGGTCGATTTGACTGTAAACATAGCTTTTTGAACATCAATGTCTTCCTTAAAAAGCTTCTTATCTACGTTTCGGTAGACATCTCCAAGTATTTCATCATTGGTGTTTTCTTTAATATCTATGATTTCATTTAGAACCTCTATACTTGTTTCAAGTTTGCAGGAACGAACAAATCTATAAACAAGTGGATAATCTTTCAAAAGCTTAAGATTTCCCTTCATCGTTTCATTCATTCTTTTAATAAAATCAAAATTGTCCTTTGACAGGTGCGCTTTGGCATTAGAAATAATCATATTTTCACAGTGTTCAAATAGATATAAATAAAGTTTTTTCTTGCTTTTGAAGTAGTAAAAAAGTGATCCCTTTGAAATAGCCGCCTTTTCCACAATATTGTTTACAGAAGCTTTATCATAGCCGCCTTTTACGAACTCTTCCATGGCGCTGTTCATTATTGCTTTTTGCTTTTCATCTGGCAAGGCTTCAAATCTTTGAAAATTCTTTGACATATTTCCCCTCCATTCTCAAAGAGTATTGACCAATGTGGTCAAACTAAGTTTATATTTTTTGACCGAATCGGTCAACTCTTTTCATACTATTAATTTCCTTTTTTCAACATTTCTTTTTACACATTTTTTAGCCTACCCACTGGTGATGCATCATTGTGAAAGCATAAGCTATAGACTGGCAAACAAATCTAAAGTATCCCTTCTCTCGTTTAGATTCCAAATTTGTAGATTCCAAATTTGAGGTTTCTTGCCAAACTTTCATTTCATGATTGATTGAAGATTCATTTCGTAATATAATATGACCAAATGTTAAGATTCATAAATTTTACATTTTGATTGATTATTTACGAACATTTAGGCGTATCTATACTAAAAAGGTATACATTGTGAGTTTTATAAAGTTAAAGGATGATGATTATGACAAAAAAATCCCCTGATAAAACCTGGAACCGTATTGCCCAAGTATATGATTTTGTCCTTTCTACAGAAGAACGCGCTTATAATCAACTCAAAAAACGCATTGTTAACTCTATTGATTACGATGACAAAATACTCGAGCTCGCAGCTGGATATGGCACAATGGCTTTAGAACTTTGTCCTCACTGCCGCTATGTGGAAGCCACAGACATTTCAAGAGAAATGATTCGTAAAGCAGAACGCCTAAAAACGCATTCAAGATATAAAAACATTGATTTCAGGGTAAGTGATGTGTATGATATTGATTCTGATGACAATGCATATGATGTTGTTATTATGTCCAATACATTGCATATTTTAGATGTCCCAGACAAGGCCATCCAGGAAATTAAAAGGGTCTTAAAGCCCGGCGGCAAACTCATCATTCCTAATTTTATTCATAAAGAATCATTGCGGTCTACAATTTTATCCCATGTCATTACCACATTGGGCTACCCTACCAAAAGAAGATATTCTGAACAGGCACTCACAGATTATATTGAGAGCCATAACTTCGCAATACATAAATCAGTTGTTATAAATGGTACAGTGCCAATAGCTTATATCGAAGCTCTTAATGATGTTTCAATTGAAAGAGCCCCCCGTATCCATCAAATAGTGGTTCACAGCCATTACATGCCTTAAAAAACTCTTAAAGTGTCCTTTAGAATGCAGGCTTTGCTTGCATTCTTTTTATTTGATCAAGTGAACGGTTATGAATGTCTACCTTCTTGATATGATAATGGTATCCACTTGATTCAAAGCCCTTTTTTTGAGAAGATTAAGATGCGAAAGTAAGAATATTCAATTGACAAAGCCACCATCAAATTATAAAATTTACTGATAACACTATTTAGGAGAGTAATAATGAATACATTTGAATCATTGAAACTGAGTCCAGACCTCATTAAAGGGCTGGCAAAAGATAAAATTGAAGTGCCCACAGACATACAATGTCGTGCAATACCAACGGCTTTGGCTCATAAAGATCTTATAGCTCAAGCCGAAACAGGCAGTGGAAAAACCCTAGCCTACGTCTTGCCATCTTTCGAAAAAATCGATACGGCAAGCAAGGACCTCCACACGATCGTTCTTGCACCAACGCATGAACTTGTGGTCCAAATCAACAACGTGATTAAAAAGTTGTCATCTGATTCTGGAAGACCAGTCAGATCCACAACAATTATTGGACAAGTCAATAAAAAGCGACAAATTGAAGCCCTCAAGAAAAAGCCTCATATCATTGTAGGCACACCAGGTCGTGTTTTGGATTTGATCAAAATGAAAAAAATTAAGGCGCATCAAGTTAAGACCCTAATTATTGACGAAGCTGATAAGCTCCTATCCGACGACAACATCACAACTGTTATGGATGTCGTTAAGACCACTCTTCGCGACAGACAACTTATGATCTTCTCAGCCTCTTTGCCCGAAGAAGCTGTTAAGCGCGCCACTGCATTTATGAATGAACCGGAACTTGTTAATGTCGAAGTCAGCTCTGTAAACTCCGACATCGAACATCTATGCATTCTTAGTGAGCGACGAGACAAAATTACAAACTTAAGAAAGCTCATACATGCTGTGAAACCAAAAAAAGCCATTGTTTTCATCAATCGCAATGAGCTCGTCCAAGAAGTTACTATGAAACTGAGCTACCATAAAATAAAGGCGGTTGGCATTTTTGGTAACGCGACAAAGGCTGAGAGAAAGGCCATACTGGACAGCTTTAAAAGTGGAAAATCAAATGTGCTTGTGGCCTCAGACCTTGTTGCCAGAGGCCTTGACCTCAGTGATATAACCCACGTGATCAACCTTGATGTTCCTGAGGATCTCAATGAGTATACGCACCGTTCAGGTCGTACAGGCCGTGCCGGGGCAAAGGGAACTTCTATAACAATCGTGACAGATAAAGAGATTCCCCTGCTCTTAAAAATTGAAAAAATGGCTGGCATTGAATTTGATGCTAAGACCCTTTATAAAGGACAGCTCGTCGAACCAGAAGTTGAAGAGGAAACAAACGACCATTAAATATTATAAGACCCTAAGGAGGCTCAAGTATGATTATAAAATCTTTTAAAGATCTTACCTCTGAAGAACTTTATGCCATTTTGAAGGCTAGAAATGAGGTTTTCGTCCTTGAGCAAAACGTGGTTCGTATTTCTGCCCAGGCCTATTTGGAGTCATTCTATAACGCCTTGGGTTTCAAGCGCGTTTCTGATAACCACCTTGAAGATGGCATAGCCCACTTAGAAATGGTCTATAAAAGACCTTCACAATAAACCTTGAAAAACATGCTACAAGCAAAAAGACCCTTACTGATGCAGTTCACGTGAACTTGCTATCAGTAAGGGTCTTTTTTTTAATCCTCTTCGCCATATTTGTCAAAGATGGCTTTTATATCTCTATTGATAAATTTTGAAAATACTATTTCGTCCAGTTCACTAAGGGTTTTTAAATCTTCAATGAAGACATAGATTTTCTCACCACCTATATCCAGTCGGTGAAGCGTTTTGGTAAGCTTTTCCTTGTGCGCATTTTTCGATCTTTGATAATTATCGATTTTATCTTGAAGAGACGTAAAATTATCCTGCGTTTGCTCTTCTTCAGGCAAACACATATACTCATCAAGATTGAGGGACATGTACTGTTGCAAGTAAGAAATGTCTTCTTCCAGTTCTTTTTCAGCCCCCAGCTCTGTGAGGAAAAGACCTACGTTTGTTTGGCGAAGTTCATATCGTGGGATAGGCTTAGAGAACTTTGCCATAAAACGCTTCAATGATTTTTTAGAATAGTCCGGTTTTAGCATCATGGAAATGTAGGCCACTTCTGCCTCTTTTGTCGGAATAAATCTTTTAATATAATCATTTTCCTCAATATATTTGTTGACCTTCTCCTTATGGAGGGTCACTGTGGTTTTTAAACACTTCATATGCCCGTCTTCAATCAGATAGAGGGCGGAATATTTACTCAGAGCCTTCATAACAAGGTTGTAGACCTTTATATCATGACTCGATTCTTTTTTCAGGTAGATGGTTTTAAAAGCAGCCGCACTGCTATAAAGAAATTCTTTGCTGAATCGTATTTCCCGAAACTCAGGCTTTTTCATCTGGTGCCCCTTCATTTTCGTTCCTGGAGGGAGCTCACCAAAAATATCATCAATCTCCATTGGCTTAGCTGTTTCATCTACAATAAACTGGCTTTCATCATTAAAGAGACTAATACCAACATTGAGTCCTGTTGACACAGTCCGTACTGTAGGATTTTTATTGTAGTCAAACACCCAGTTGGCTTTTTTCAGTTCTGCATAACGCACATTTACACTATAGTCATGTGCGACCATAATACTTATAAAAATCAAAAAGCTAACAGGGGCCGTGAAAATAAAATATGATGCAATTCCTGCACCGGCCAAAAACATTAAGGTTAATATTAGAAGACTCACAACATAAGAAACAATCATTATTCTTCTAAAAACCCGAATCTTATCGTCAATATTTCTGATCAACCTGGTTCCGCCACCCACAGTGGCATCTTCGCTGTTATAGTAGTGGATTAAAGCCATATCTATGGTTGCCACAATTGATGCCATGAAAATTGCAATTAAAATGCCCCTAACTGGATGGGTCATATCAATCGCTAATAAATATAAAATTATTTGCATGAGATTCACGCTGATGTGACTGCGAATATTTCCAACTCCAATTGTATACAGCAACTCAGTATTCATAGGATCACCCTTCATTGTTTCTTTTCTATAATTACCCCTTGAACACCTGATTTACTCAATCTCGAAAGCAAACAAATACAAATTAATACTTTAGACTTTGCATTAATTCTCACTGTTTTTTCTGTCCAGCATTCATTACAATACGTTGTGTCGGATATGCCAGTTCTATATCATTTTCAAGTTCAAAATGTTCCAAGACATCTGTCCACACCCGATCCACTGTGGTTCTTCTAGACTTTGGCTTGCACAAGTAGCGTATGGTCAGGCGCACACCATGATCCACGACATCCATATAAATAATAGGGGTCAAGTTCTTATAATAGATCATGTACTTTCTAGAAGCCTTTTTTATTTTTTCATTGAGGACAGTCACATCGTGGTCTGCTCGATTTCTAATAATTTGTGTCAATATCTTCTTTGCTTTACGCCAATCGGATTCAAAGGTTATGACCACCTTAACTTCGTTCCAGATATGATCAAAACTCGCTGAATAATTGGCAACAGCGTCTGTCATAATTCTATGGTTGGGCACATGGATGATTCGTCCTGTGCTCTGATCGTTTTCAACCCAGTTTCCAATTTCCATAATGGAAAATTGAAATATCCGAATGTCAATAACATCCCCCTGCAATTCTCCAATTTGAATTCGGTCTCCAACTACAAAGGGCTTTCTTGATATAATAAAAATCCAGGCCGCTATACTTGTTAACAGGTCCTTCAAAGCAATGGCAATACCAGCTGATACAAGACCTAAAAAAGTAGATAGTGACATGACATGAGAAGACCACACCACTATTAGGAGCAAGGCTGATATACAAAAGAGCAAATACGTTGTAACGCGTTTGTATTTATGATACCTGTGGACATCCTCAATATAGGTATGCATAAGTTTATGAATAATGCGTCTGATCATCCAACTCATTATGATAACAACAAAAGTGGCAATCATTTGTCCTATATTTGGTATTTTCTCAAGAAGTTCAATCCATTCACTCATCTATGAGTTAGCCTCCTAGTATTGTTTGCACGTATTTATGCACATCAAATTTTCGCTTACAACCATTTTTGTTCATGTAGCGTATTTTACCATATACCGGCCTTTCCTTCCAAGCCCTATCATGAACGCCTCCGATACTCCAGGCCACACCCACATAACCATTTGGGTCACTTCCGTCCAATGAATATTTATCATTGAGTTCAAGGGCTATATTAAAGGCCTCTTCAGGTGTCCTTGTCCATTCAAGAATTTTTTTCGCCCAGTACATGCGCATGTAGCCATGCATCTTTCCATATTTGATCAATTCCATTTGAGCAGCATTCCACAAATCATCGTGGGTTTTGGCATTTTCAAACGTTTCAAGATCATAAACAGCATCTCTTGGATCATTTCGGTGGACATGCAAGGTCAGCTTGGCCCAGTCCTTGACCCCTTCCAACCTGTCGTAATTCTCGTTGTAGTAACAATAATTGTCGGTGAGTTCCCGTCGTACAATCATCTCCTCTAAAAAGCTTGCCGTGTTGTCAGAGGGTTCCGCAATATGGCGAATCTCATAGGCAACTCTTTGAGGGGCAACCTGACCAAAGTGAAAATATGGGGACAGGTCTGACTGAGCATCCTCATTGGGATCATTGCGCAAATCATTGTAGTTTTCTAAACGTTCATCAATAAATTTTCTAAGTGTTTCAACAGCTCCACTTTGTCCAGCCCTGAGCCACTCGACTGCTTTCACATTTTCATCAAGGACATAGACAGACTCTAAAGTTTCCCACGCAACATGTAAATTTTCAAACTGAAAAGGCACCCTGTCCGGATTAACAAAAGAAACACAATTGTATTTTTCCAGGTCTGGAAAATCTGTCAAATAGTCTTCCAGCCGCTTATTTATTTTACTGCGGATAGTCCTAGCGGCATATTCTTCCTTGTCTGACACGACATTGTAGGGAACTATGTTATGAGCATCCACTAGATCCACCCCACATTCCAGATGACCACAAATCTCTTTTAACCATCTTCTATGAGCCTTTAAAGGGGAAAAGTCCGTAACCAAATGGGCACAATCTATGGCCTCCAGGTACTTCACCATTACATTTGAAGGTTCACCACTTATAACATGAAAGGGGATACCATGTGCTTGAAGCTCTTTTTGCACATCCTTTAAACCTTGAAGCATAAAATCAAAATGACGCCTTGTCAGTCGAATGCTGTCTTTTGCATAATTGAAAACAACAGCCAAGTTGGCTTGTTTTTCCTTGGCCACTTCACACGCATGTAAAAGGGCCCAATTGTCATGGGCTCTTTGGTCTCGGTTCATCCAGTACACAACTGTGGTCCCCGTCTCTTTTCCATCTTTTATCTTTGTAATTCTTGTAGGATCTATCATGATAAACACACCTTATAAATTCTTGTCATATACTTTTCTGATTTCATCAAGCTCATTATAAAAAGCTTCTACAACGACAGGATCAAAATGCTTGCCTGTTGATTCATCAATGATTTCAAGTGCCTTTTCAAAGGTAAAAGCTTTTTTATAGACTCGCTCAGATGTGAGAGCATCAAAAACATCTGCCAGGGCAACTATACGTGCTACCAGTGGAATTTCAGCGCCACGAAGCTTGTATGGATACCCCGATCCATCAAATTTTTCATGGTGGAACTTGGCAATCTGCTCTGCAACCTGATATATGCTCGTTTCAAACATTCCAAAATCACTTCTGAGCTCTGAAAAAATCTCTCCACCTATGGTCACGTGGTTTTTCATGATCTCCCATTCTTCACTGGACAATTTGCCTGGTTTTTTGAGTATATTATCAGGTATACCCACTTTTCCTATATCATGAACGGATGCATGTCTTTCAATTTCAAGAATGGTCTTTCGATCCATAGGATGGGTGGATAAGTTCATTTTTCTTATACCTTCAGCTATAATAACTGAATAACTTACCATCCTTAAAATATGGTCTCCAGTTTCATTGTCTTTTCTGTCCACAAGCTTGGCAAATGTGGTTGTCATTTTAGCCAAAACAATTTTTAAGAGGTAAGCCCTATTCAAGGCCCCAGAAATTTCATAAATAATTTTTGAGATAAACCTCAAATCTTCTTCTTCAAAATGATTCTTCTCCTTTGAACTAACAAAAATGAAACCAAACACAACATTGTTGGTGACCAAAGGAATAATCATGTTTGACTGAATGCCCTCGTTGATAATAAGCTCCAGTGTCCTACTCTTCGGATTTTTTTCTTTATATGCTTGCACATCGTTATTGATCAAGCCCTCATGGTTGTTAATGAGTTTTTTAAGGGAGGTTTTTCCTATAGGAACCTCATAGCCTGGTCCAAGATGAAGTGTTTCATAACTGGCCACACCATACTCTGCAATAATATAGCCTCTTCTATAGTCAATAAAGGCTATGCCTACGCGGTCAACATGGATTGTCTTATTCAGTCTGTCAAAGAGCATGTCAATGATGTCGTCCATATGATAGGTTTGATTGATCAGGTCCTTGAAAGCTTTTAGGGTCTTCTGCTCGTCAAACATCTTTACAACTGTTTCTTTTATGTCCTTTTCTTCTTTAAAAAAAGGATTGTTTAACTGTAGCTTTTCAACATCGTAGTCATGATCTTCAAGCAAGTCATACGTTTTTGAAATAAACTTAAAATCTCGACGTACCATTCTAAAGACAACATACGCCATTAAGGATAAAAGAGCCAGAGAAAAATAGAGCATCAAACTGAAAACCAATAAATACTTCTCTCTAATATTCATTGAAAAAATGTTGTAAACTTCATGAAACGCAATGACCTGTTCCTTGACCAAATAGTATTCTTCTTCAAGTTGATGAATGGCTTCTAAGTCCCTTATAAGCGGCACCTGGAATTTTGATGTCATCAGGTCTTTCATACTGCTGACATCCGTTGTCAGTATTCTGAGTCTTTGCTTGAGTTCATCCTTTTCCTTAGCCTGAATGTCAAAGACAATAAGTTCATAGGCCTCAAATTCAAGGCTGTTTATATCTTTTAAAAAATTGTCTAGCTCAGCTGTAAACTTATCTTTGTTTTTTAAGTAAGCATTTGACAAAACTTCATACTTTTCATCACTCGTCACGGCCTGTTGAGCAATGTTGGAAAAGACCCTGAGTGGCAATTCATTGTTGTTCAACGCCAACGTAATCGCATCTATAGTCTGTTCATTTCTGTTTAATATTTCAAACGCCTGATTGGTTTGTATATTGATTCCAATTGTCATCAACACAGTTATAATGGATGTGACAATAATGACACGACCTAGGGATTTAAAACTATTCATAAGACCTCCTCATCATACGCCTTACCTTTACATTACCATAGTTAAAATCCCTTGAAAAGCTGTGATCATCTTATTTATAGAGATTTTCCATTTGTTCCCCACAATATGGCAAGATATAAATCATTGACGACTTCCGCTAAAAAAGTTAAAAAAAATAAAACTAGTTCGAACATATATTCTTGTGGTATAATATCTTTACGTGAGGTGTTTCTATGGACAATTTATATCCAAAACAAATTGATTTGCTCAAAATTTGCAAATCCTTAATCGAAGATCAAAATACAACAATCAATTTAACAAGAACAGCACTACATAATTTAACAGAGGAAGGTCTAATGCCAGAAGAAATCTCCGCCCTACTTGGAGATGCGGAAAACAAACGGCATATTCAAGTCAACTGGACTGATGATGACGGGAACTTTGATTCAATCACATTCAATCCACTGACTTTAACCATACTAGATAAGCTTTAAATTAATAATCAGGTCATAAAATATGAAGGGATGTGTTTTAAACACATCCCTTTCGCTTGTAGAAAAATTCCGATTTACATAGGGCTACCTGCCATGACGAACAGACAGCCTACTCGACAACTTCTATTTCTTCTTTATCTTTTAAAAATGATTGTCCTCGAATGACAACAGATTCTCCACTGGCAATTCCAGAAAGAATTTCTATATGTTCATCTTGGATTGTCCCTACAAGCACTTCTCTTTGCAAGGCTACATTTTCCTTGGCAACGAAGACAAAATTCTGTTCTCCAATTTTACGCACAGACTTTTTAGGAATAACCACAGCGGATCTTTGATCAATCATGGTTTCAATTTCTGCAAACTCACCAGTTCTCAGCGGATAATCTGTGTGGTCTAGTTGCAAGGTGACTTCATAAAGACCAGTATTTACATCAGGTATCTCATTGAGAACCGTCACCGTAGCTTCCACAAGCTTTTCTCTGTCGCCATCAGGATAAACTCTAGCCCGGTCTCCAATAAGCATATGGTTGATCTGGTCGGCTGTCACCTTGGTTTTAACAATCATACTGGAATCATCAATGACTTCAACAGCCTTGATATCTCCCACACTCTGATTTTCAATAATTGAGACTGAAGCCACTTTGCCTGAAATTGGACTCTTAATTTCTCTATCTTTCAAATCTTCTCTCAAATTTCCTATCTGGCTATTATATGTCACAACAGCGTCTTTGTACTGCTTATCAATTTGGTTAAATGCCACCTTTGCACGATCAAGATCGGCCTGTGATATGGCACCCGCTTCATAGAGCTGGGTTTGCTTTTCTAGGTTAGAGGCTTGATCATCCCTTTGAATTTTCAAGTTGTCTCGAACGGTACGAAGCTGACTCTCAGTTGCATTAAAACTTTTTTGAAGACTGCCAGTATCGAGGGTGAAAAGAACTTGGTCTTTTTCAACAACGTCTCCTGGCTTAACATATACATCTTCAACAGTGCCTCGTCCGGATAAGACAGTATAGACAGCGTTGGCTTCAATTTTACCAAGAGTGAGTATTGTTTCAAAAAGTGTTTCTTGCTTGGCGTCTGTCACTCTAACTGGTACAGCTAAACTTTCTTCAGCCTCAACAGACGTCTCTTCTGATGCCCTTGGAGCACAAGCTGTAACCGTCATTGTGACAAGCAGGACACCCAAAAGTCCTAATTTATTTGATTTTTTCATTTACTCCACCCCCTCATTATTCAAAGTATCACTATGATTTTCAGTACTGTGGTCCTTCGTTCTTTTCTCTTTAAACCCTTCTATCATAGAATAGAATATTGGTATGAAAATTAGGGTTAAAACAGTTGTTACAAGGAGCCCGAAAACAAGCGAAAAACTAAATTGTGCGTAATACACATCCCTAAACGCCAGTGGCAATACGCCACCTATTGTCGTTAAGGTCGTTGCAAGAACCGGATTAAATCGAATAGCGCCTGATTCTACAATGGCATCTGTCAGGGATGATCCTGTTGATCTTTTGTAGTTCATAAAATCAATCAAGACAATCGCGTCATTAACGGCAATACCTACAAGGGCAACCAACCCCATAAAAGCATAAAATCCAAAATCGTTGCCTGTGACAGCCAGGCCAACAATAACACCAATCATGGCCATTGGCACTGTCATAAGAATGGCAAATGGCTGTGCAACTGAATTAAACTGGACTGAGAGGATTATAAAAACTAGGAACACCGCCAACATCATACTCCTAAATAGGTCTGCAAAACTTTCCTGGATGCCCTCAATATCTCCACCATATGAAATTTTGACGTTTCTAGGGATCTCAATGTTTTTTGATTTCTCTTCAAATGCACTGGTCACATCATTAATGTTGAAGCCACTTTTTAAATCGGCTTCTAGTGTTATTATTCTTTCTTTCTCAACGTGTCTTATACTCGCAAAACCACTAATTTCTTTAAGGATAGCAACCGATGTCAATGGCACCATATCCCCCGTTGGGGTTTGAATGTGAATGGATTTAATGGATTCTATATCACTAAAGTTCACATCGTCCATCATGACCACCACTTCCACTTCTTCACGATCGACTTTCATCGTGGTCGCCAAGACACCATCCACACGACTTCGAAGTTGTTGGGCAATTTGCTGAACTGTTAATCCCATACTTTGGGCCTTTCTTTCAAGAACATTAATGTATATTTGTGGCACCCCTTCTTTGGCTGAAACATCGATGTTATAAACGCCAGAAATGTCACTGTAAACCTCAGCATAGGCGTCTGCTAAATCTTTCATCTCGCCTAGGTCAGTTCCTGTGATATTAAGACTGACAGGCTTTCCAACCGGAGGCCCTTGTCCCATAGAGCCACTTATGATGATATTGGCACCCGCTACCTTGCTTAGTACCGCTTCAGCTTCTTCAACAAGGGTATAGCCGTCTTTTGACATGTCTTCTTGATCCTTGAAGGTCGCTATAACGCTAGCCCGATCCACTTCATTGCCTCCGATTGTAGCATTATATGAATCTATATCCTCTACAGTTTTTAAATAAGCTTCAACTTCACTGACTATATCAGCTGTTTCTTCAAGGGTTGTTCCTCCCGGTGTATCAACTTGTATGTTCATGCTTATAGGTTCATTGGCTGGAAAAAATGATATTTTAACAAGTCCTGCTCCAATGAGACCAAAGCTCCCAACAAGGACACCAAAGCCTGTAATTACCGCTAGAACTTTTCTCCAACGTTTTGAAACAATAGCTCGAATAAGTCTTTGATACCACTCTATAACAGGCCCCTCTTCAAAACTTGTTCCACTGAATAAGAAAACCTTAAGGGCCATGAGCGTCCCGAAAAACAAGGCCGCATACAAGCCTAGGTTGATCTCTGTTGTGCTACCTGAAAATGCATAGTAGGCCAAAAAAACAACCAGTGCAACAGATAAGATTCTTTCTAAAATGACCATGACCTTACTATCAAATTTCATTGAGTGGATAATTTTTTTAAGCCGACCATGCTTACGCTTTCTCATTAGTCGTGAATAAACGGCTGGTGTAATGGTAATGGCAACAAAGAAAGACGCTGTTAAAGCAATTATAATTGTTCTTGGAATACTGTTTATAAAAGCGCCCATAATACCAGGTAAAATAGCAAGGGGAAAGAAGGCTGCTATGGTCGTCAGCGTTGCTGCCATAACCGGAAATCCCACTTGATTCACACCTTTAATTGCCGCCTGCTTAGGCCCTGCCCCAAGTTTATTAAGCCGGTCCATATTCTCCATGACAATAATTGAGTTGTCTACAAGAAGCCCCAAGGCAACGATTAGCCCTAGTATGGAAAGTCCATTGAGGGATATACCAAAACTGTCAAGCACACCCAGAGTGATCAGGAGGGTCATGGGAATTGTTATGGAAACAATAAGTGACTCCTTGAAACCGATGAATAAAAAGAGCACAAGGATAACAACAATCAGACCGGATATAGCACTTGACTGTATGCTTTCAAGATCCCTGTCTACGTCTTCTGCCAAGTCACTGGATATGTTGACACGAAGGTCATCAGGATAAAGGCCACCCCTTTGTGATTCAATGTAATCTTTTACAGCTTGACTGGTGCCCACTACGTCACTATCAGTTTCTCGAAGAACTTCAATAAGTATGGAGCTGAATGTCTCTTTGCCTTGTCCATTATTGAGATAAGTCATGTTGTATTCTTTAACATCTTTACTTGTATCGACAACATCAGCCACATCTCTTATGAAAACCAGACTGCCCTGAGGCGTTTTCATAACAATGTCTTCTATGTCCTTAGCTGTTGTGATTTTTTCATCTATTCTCAGATTGTAACGCTGTCCGCTTAGGTCAGCTTCCCCAACTGGGAATCCTATGTTAAGGGAAGATATAGCCCTTTGAATATCGGTGATGGACACACCATACTCTAGCATTTTAGATTGATTGATATGGACCTTGACTTGTCTGTCAAGTCCACCAAAAATATTCACTTCATCAACACCAGGTATGCCTTCAATACCTTCTTCAAGGTCTTCTGCAAATGATGTTAAGGCAAATATTGAATAATTTCCTGACACACTGAGTTGAAGCAGTGGAATTTCCGAGGTGGAAAAAGTTGATGTCGTTGGTTTGTCCACATCGTCCGGAAAGGCTATGTCTGAAAGTTCATTGTCAACTTCCAGTTTTTTCGAGTCCATATCTGTGCCTTCAACAAAAACAAGTGTCACTGTGGAAAATCCAAAACTTGAATTCGACTGGATTTCATCCAAATCTTCAAGGTCTCCAAGTTTTGATTCAATCTTGTCCGTGATCAAGTCTTCCACATCTTCGGGACTCGCTCCAGGATAAATGGTCTGAACAACAATCGCTGGGAAGACAATTTCTGGTAGGGACTCCCTTGGAAGGAGTAGAATTCCTGACACACCCAGTCCAATAATGAGCAAAATCAACAGGATTGCCATTTGAAAGCGCCCCACAAAAAATTCTGTCACACGTCCAATTATTGTGTTTTCTATATTTAGTTCCTGAATTTTATTTTTCTTCATGATCAGGCTCCTTTGATTGTTCCTCTAATATTTTTACTATAACTTCAACGGCACGATCGAAAGATTCGGCATATCCATCGGCGCCAATTTCCAACCATTTTTCTGGCTGTTTATCAAGAGCTTGCCCACCTACAATCACCTTGAGTGCTTTCATTTTAGGGTGGCTTCTAAGATTATCAATCAGTTCTTTTGCCTTATTAATATTTTCATCCATTGTTATGGAAAAAGCCAAAACATTTATTTCAAGGGTTAATAAATTTTCCACTATGCTTCTCAGCGGAAGAGGACTTCCCATATAATACGACTCAACCCCAGAACCTTCCATGAATTCACTCAATATTTTACCTGGAATATCATGGTCTTCTCCGTACAAATTTATAATCATAATAGACTTTTGACCCATCTTATTTTTGGGCCTTGTCACAGATAAATGCGAAATCAATGTTTTAGTGACTTCAGATATATAATGCTCTTCCCCTATACTTATTACCCCTTTTTCCCACAAACGACCGACTTCATGAAGACATCTAACAAATATTTCAGAATATATTTCCTTTATCGGGACGCCTGAATGTCTTAAATTTATAATGTAGTCTTGGGCCTTATCTTTTTCATGCTTAATGAGAAAGTCCATATAAACACTTGCCATACTGTCGTAATCTGATGATATAAGTTTCTTTTCATGCACTGGTTGCCTCTTATTTTCATCAGTCCAAGTTCTACCTATGAGCTCATCCACACTTATGTGAAAATAATCTGCCAAAAGGGTCAGTTTTTCCAAATTAGGTTGCCGTGTATCTGCTTCATAATTTGCAATCGTTGTTTGCCCCACATCTAGGGCATCTGCTAATTCAGTTTGGCTGATGCCTTTATGAAGACGTAATTTTTTTAGTCTTTTTCCCATCGAATCCATACTACATCACTCCACTTTCTTCTCATGTATAGTATACCACAATATGTGATGCTAAAACATGAAAATCACATTTCGTGATTTTTTGACTATCTGTATACATCCAAATACAAAACCCTCTCAAATTGATTAAGAGGGTTTATTTTACAAATAAAGGCGCATATGTCAAAATCTTATTCTACTTTTAGATGAATCAGTTCTTCAATTTTATTGCGCAAGGCATTTTTGTTCACCGGCTTTGACAAGAACCAGTGCGCTCCCATAGACATGTACTTTTCCATATCTTCTACAAAGGCATTGGCTGTTAAAGCAATAATATAAACACCTTCAATGTCTTCACTTTTCCGAATGTGGTTTAAGACCTCTATACCGGACAAGACTGGCATTTGTATGTCTAATAGAAGACAGTCATACTTATTCTCCTCCAGTTTTTCAATGGCCTCAACGCCATTGTTGGCCAAGTCTAAATCAATGGGCATGTTCTTAAGGATTTTTTGGATCAACATCTGATTTTCCTTAACATCTTCAGCAAGAAGAACTTTGTAGTTTTCTTTCGTAAAAGCCGATAGCCTTTCAGGTTCTCCACCCCTTATTTCATTGGGAATGAGATTGACAATTTCCCTAAGTTTTGACACATAGTCCATAATGACTTGTCTTTTTACATCATCAGAATGGAGATAGTCATCAAAGTCTTTTGTTAATTCATAAATTTCAATCATAGAAAAATTGCCGCTCACACCTTTAAGGCTATGAACATGAAATTTTAGACTTTCTATATCATTTGACTGACTGGAATCTTCAATATTTGATAGTCTTTGTGGCAACGTTTCAATGGCTTCAACAACGATGTCTGTAATAGTAGAATCTGCATGCAGCCAACGTTCCGTTATAAGATGTCCAGACTTCTCAACCAATTGAATCTGACCAAGAGCCAAAATCACAGTAAATTCAGATCCTCGTCCTGGCACGCTTTTTAGATGAATGTCTCCCCCCATCATTTGAGCAATACGCTTTGAAATAGATAGGCCTAATCCTGTGCCCCCATATTCTCTTTCTATGCTGTCGTCTGATTGGGTGTAAGCATTAAAAATACTCTCTTGTTTTTCTTTTGATATGCCAATACCTGTATCTATGACACGGATGAAGGTTTTATCTTCTTCTGTTTCAACCAGGATCTCAATAGATCCATGGCTCGTAAACTTCAGAGCATTGCTCAGGAGGTTCATCATTATTTGCCGAATTCTATAGGAATCTCCAACGAGCATGAGTGGCACATCAACATTTATTTCATAACTTAGGTCAATGCCCTTTTCTTCTGCTGGGAGGTGAAACATTCTAAACACATCATATATTAGTGTCCTCATTGAAAAAGGTTGAGATTCAATAGATACCTGGTTGTTTTCTATTTTAGCTATGTCCAACACCTCGTTTACCAAATCTAGCAAATGTTTCCCAGAATTCACGATAATATCAATAGATTCCTTGTGTTCTTTGTCCGTAATTTCTTCAGATAATACATCAGAAAAACCAATAATGGCATTAAGTGGCGTCCTTATTTCATGACTCATTTTTGCAAGAAACTCCAATCTTGCATTAGAGGCTTTTTCGGCCTTTTCAAGAGCCTGTTCAAGTTCAACTGTATTTTCTTCAATATTGCTGGCCATTAAATTAAATGCATCTGCCAATTCATCAAATTCACTTCTTGAATCCATTTCCACCCTGTAGACATAATTATGATTTGAAATTTCATTAGCAGCCTGCATAAGTCTTAACATTGGTTTGCCAATAATTTTTTGAATATAAATATAAACCATCATGATAAGGACAAAGTATATTCCAAGAAATGAAATCCACAAGTCTTTATGCAGAGCCTTACCTACAAAAGATCCATAAGAGGGGTTCAAATCAATGACAATAACCGCCCGCTTTAAAACCATAACCACTGAGCCTGAGACACGAAATATATCTCTTCCACTATCATCATTGACATAACTCTGAATAATAGCGTTTATATTCTTTGTGGTGCCTATTTCATCTTCTATAGAGGCATATATTATTTTTCCCTTGGGATCGTACAAGTGAATATCTTCCACAAGGTCATACCCCTCAAACTTACTCAGAACCTCATTTATTAAACTTAACTGACCGGCGTTCAAAATAGGTGTGATAGAGTATTTGATCGACTCCGCGATCAGCTCGACTTCCTCGTCTATATGATGTTCAATGTTTGTTTGCACCCTCTTATTAACATACATAGACGATCCCAAGGACAAAATCATGACAATACTTGCCATACCAATAAAAAGTTTAAACACCACTGAATTTAACTTCATAAGTAAACCTTCCTTTTGAGACTTATCTCAAGTTGAGACTTATCTCAAGACATCATCAAACCAAATGATCAACTTGAGAATCTATAGCCATATCCCCTGATGGTTTCGATCCAAACAGGGTTCTGAGGGTCCTCTTCGACCTTGGTTCTTAGTCTGCGAATATGGACATCAACAGTTCGTGTTTCAAAAGCCACCACATCATCCCAAACTTTATTAAGCAGTTCATCCCTTGTAAAGACACGGTTGGGATTTGTCACAAGAAGCAGTAGTAATTTATACTCCTTTGGACTCAGTGTGATTTCCTGTCCATCTTTTTTGAGTTCATGGGTGAGTGGATTCAAAATAACATCTCCAAAAGCAATGGGTTTTCCCACAGATGATCTGTCCTGCTCTATTCTCCTAAAAATCACATTGAGCCTAGCCAGAAGCTCTCTTTTTTTGAAAGGCTTATGAATATAATCATCAGCCCCCATTTCAAGCCCAAGCACCGTATCGATTTCATCATCCCTGCCTGTGACCATCATAACTGGAATATGTTTCGATTTTTCATGACTTCTAATCTCTTTGAGAAGTGACAAACCATTAATATCAGGCAACATCATATCCAAAATGGCTGCATCAATATCGTGGGTGTCTAAAGCTTCTATGGCCTGGACCCCATTATAGGCTGCAATCACTTCATAACTGTCTTTTTTGAGTATCACTTCAATCAAGCTCACAATGGAAGGATCATCATCTACCACCAATACTTTTTTTGCCATATCCATCCCCTCCTTTTGCTTGAGACAAAACCTATCACAATCGAACAGTTTGTATAAACTTATTTAACACGTCTGAAATGCATGTAAAAAAGTAAAACACCAACAATTGTTAGAAAATGAAGTAGAAGACCACCTCTATACACATCACTTAGAGTCATTTTCCCATCGAGCTTACCATTTTCTACTTGAAATCCCATGGTCACTCCGTTGAGTGTCAGTTCGGAAGCCTTTCCATTCACTTTCCAGATTCGGTGCGGTGATAGGAAACTATTCCATATTGTCTGGCCATTCACAGATCCGTCAACACGGTGGGCAAACTCCATCTCAGAAATTTGATTCTTTATGACTCGTGCTTGTCCTTCACGCTTCTTTAAACTGAGGCCGGCAGTCTTGATGTCCACTTTATCCACCAAAACAAACTCATTGTACTTTTCAAATTTCAAGTTTTTTATTTCCAGTTTACCCGCCCTATTTTTATTGCCTCTTGCCCAAAACTGGTATAGAACACTGTCTGCTCCAGCTGGGACTTTTACAAGTTGTTCATAGGTATTCCATTTTATCTTGTCAGGTTCTTCAACTTCAAAAATAAACTTTGTGTCCACAACCTGCTTGTATTCATCCAGGAAGATGAGCTTGCTGTGCCGTTTAACAATGGCATCAGACCGCGCCTGAAAGGAGATTAGAATTTCTTCATTGGCCTGCACTTGAATAGGTTCACTGGAAGATATATACCAGTCACAAGAACAAGTGGCATCATATTCGATGTAGAAGTCGCCTGGCCCCCTTACCATATGACGCATCATATCCGGCGTGATTCTCTCACACGTGCTACAATCTGAAACAGCCAGGTCCCGTCTTGCACTTTCAACAACTATTGAGTTGGGGTCAAAAGTCTTAAAATCACTCGCTTTTATATAGTTATCATTTTCACTTATCAATTCCATAATTACCCTATATTTCCCCGCTTTAAGCTGAATACTTTCAATCCAGGACATGTTTTTATACAAGTAGGGGCTGGCCTGTTCCAGTGTTAAATATGGATAAACTGCTTCAAGGGGGTCATAGTCTATGGTGACACCACTCTTTTTCTCAGTGAGAGTGCGCTGATCTATCGTCTGTGAATATATGGTCTGACCTGTGCTGTCTTGAATATGCATGCGCATATGCCCCCTGTTTAGAAATGGGAAATAAACTGATGGAATAATGTCATACGCACCCGAAGTGGGAATTTCAATTTCTGCATAGACTTTGCCCTGACTAAGGGCTGTGCCCGTACCATTGCTGAGTTCAGGGTATAAGCGTCTGCTTTGTATATTGCCCTCCCTTTCAAACTCCATCTCTGTTTCAAGTATGAGAAGTTTGTCGTGATTCCTTAGTATAGATTTCCACTTAGACTTTTCTCTTTCATAGGCACGAAGTGGTACAACCGCAATATGTGACACAGCATTAAAGCCTTCAATGTTTTTAAGTACAATCTGAGGATTTGAGTCATCAAACTGAAAATCGCCCAGGTCATGCCACTTAAAACCACTGAGCTGGGTGGAGTTGGTAAAGATCTCATGATCATGTCCTTTTATATTGAGGCTGTAACGCCCTCCGCCAAGTGAATCAAAACTTTTGACAAAAACACGGTAAGACCCTGGCTCTAATACCTTTGTCATAAGGATTTCATTGGGCTTGGTGTACTTAGGAAATTTCCGAATTTCAACGTCATGAATCCACCAATATATTTTTTCTTCAGGGCGTTGATAGGTTAATAAGTCAATCCTATAAAAGGCTGTGTCTTTTGGTGAAACAACCTCGCCTGTAAACTCAATCGTATCAAAATTCACAAGTTGGTCTGGTCCTACAATATATTGGATGCCAATTTCTCTTTTGTTTCTATCATAAAATCGAACCTTCATATGGAGTTGATTGGCACCACGGCCAGATACCATTATTTTAAACTGATATGGCATTTTCTCCTCAGCTGTCAGAACAGGGGATTTCGCCACCTGCCATATAAAGCTGGGATCTCCCCTTTGAATCACACCATGGAGGACACCAACGTTCTCGCTGGCGTTGTAAGGGTTTGAAACCACATCAAATAGGTCTGGGTTGTCTGCCACGAAAAACTGATCTGCCCTGAGCAGACTGTCAAAGTCATACACAATCTCTCCATCGAGATTCTGCTTCTCATGTGGCTTCACATTAAAGGCTTCAGATGCAAATGTTAAAACGATCCCCTTATTGTGATCCCATTCAAAGCGTGGATGAATCACATCCATTTTTGATTGAAACCAAGCCCAGTCTGGAAAGGTTGTATAGGTCTTTGACCATTTTATAAAAGGATTGACTTCATCAACAAAATTAAAGGGATAGAGTTTATACTTTTTAGGCATGCTGGATAGAACTAAATCATCCATGTTTTTAACTTCAATAATATCATCTTGACCAATGCTGTCCGTGTTAAACACTTCTTCTTTGCTTGTAAAAATGAGCGGTAGGTCTAGGGGGTCATAATCTTCAAACTGACTCAAAGAATGCAACTTGAGAAGACCATACGGCGTTATAAAGCGTCTTTGTGAAAACTGGTCTATCTCCTTGCTGGCGTCCACATCAAATACTTTGAATATGCCATTTTCATATGTTTTTTCAAGATTCTCTTGAAGACCAAGCACCTCTTCATTGAAATCTTGCCTATTTTCTTGGTCAATATATTCATTATGGTATATAAGCTGATTGACACCGAAAGCCTTAACCACCTTTTCAAGTTCCATACTCCGCCCCTGATCAAGTATGAACTGAATCAAGTCATACATATATTTAATGGAAGGATCATTGCCCTCATGGTGAAAAACTGTTCTAATTGGGGCGTTATAAATATGAATATCACCTGTGGCTTTTGAATCCTCATATCCCAGAGGAACATTCCACTTCGGGGTTGAAATATGAGTGATAGGGCGCAACATTTGCTCTGCAACGGGCACATATAAGGCATATGGTGCTTCTTGCCCCTCGCCAACTGTCGGATTTTCCTCGTAGTGGTGTCTTAGTTCTGAAAAGGCTTTTGGTTCTTCTATAGGTTGAAAAAAGCGTTCAAAATATATGTCCCGCACTGGGAAGAGGTAGGCATAGCATGACAAAAGGAGCATGAGAAAAATCATGCCGTTGAACGCTGACTTATACTTGTATTTCTGAGTCCATGAATAAATGGACTCAAGCCCAAAAACAAGAAGAACACTATAGGCAATGGCTGTAATGGCTATCATCTTGTTGGGATCTCTAAAAATATTTCCAAAGACAGGCAGTCCCGCCAGTCTGAGAAAAAGACCAGATGCTGATGGGTAATAGACCCCCGTAGAAATGAGAATCATGATCCCTGCAAGGAGTGTTAAGAAGAGAATAATGTGGTGCTTGTAGGCATTCATTATGACACCCACAAGTATTATAAGGAGCAGGACTGTTCCTCCAATATAGAACAAACTGGAGAGCTGACTCAAGTCGACCATAGGCCACCAGTATCCCATCATGAGAAGCACTTGATCAATAGAAGCATGTCTTGAAAACATGGTATATGTATCAATGACATTAATATTGTGTTGTGAAGCTCCCACATCAAGAACAACGCCACCCACATAAATACTGAGCCAGTAGAAAGACAATCCTCCTGTCATCATGGCCAGAAGGGTCAATTTTTTTAATATGGCTTTAAAAATATTTTTGACTATGGTTTTACCCCTTCTTATATAGCCAAAGAAGTACTTAAAACATAAGAGTAAGAATAGTATGCCAAGAACCAAAATCGAATAGAAAAAATAATGGATGGCTGCAGAACTTAGTGTGATTAGGTAAGCCAATATGAAAATATCTTTTATATTGCTCCTATATATTTTTTTAGAATATGGATTGTAGTTGGGAATAACCTGTCTTTGAAACTTGTGGTCGAAGACCTTGAAAAAATAAAGAATGACAAGGGGAAAAAGACTGTACCCTGTCAACAAATAGATATGCTGTATCCTATAAATCACCCAGGGGTTGAGGGCATAGAGGACGCTTCCAAAAATAAGGGCATTGATCTTCCAAAGATTAAAGGACATACCGGTGTAAACACTAACCAGCCTTTTAGAAAGCAAATACATGGAAGCTCCAGAAACCAGAATCAATTCTAGTATAAAGCCCTTTAGAAATAAGTGGCCATTCCATTCAAAGAGCCCTGACAAGAGATAGAGGGGCAGGATAAAAAAGAGTCTTGGAATATTGAGCATGGAAACAGTGTTCCATCTTGTATTCCAAAGCCCGTATATTTCGTCCATATAATCCCTTGAGTAAAAGGGAAAATCAATATCGGAGAACACAACATGCCCTGGTTGGAAAAGGACTGAGACATAATAGAGTATAATCAAGGTCATCATGGACAAGGCAAAAAAATCATATCTGTATATGTAAAACATCTGAGAGAATCTATTTATGATTTTTTTGTGTGCCTGCTTTTTCATTCTGCTCAACACCTTCATCTAGGTCTTCATATAAGAGTTCCAACTCTTCTTTTAGTAAATTTATATCATCAAAACTTTTGGAAGCCATATCCATATGTCGAATGGCTTTTGTGATATTTCTCTTAATATTCTTCACTTCGCCAAGTTGACTCATGCTTTCTGTCAGTAAGGCATGTCGGAAAACTTTAACAATTCTCCATGCAAGGAGAAAACCAATTGCAAAAAGAACAATAGAAATTATGATCATCCTAATAAAGTATAATCTCATAGCCTGCTTGAAACTCTGATCCAGAACCACTGTGAGAACACTCAATGTGATATTTTCCACATCAAAGCTTTCGATGGAATAAAAGGTTTCTTCGAAATACCCTGTGTTGTCACGTCGACTTGCCGCATCATCAAAATAAGTTCTGGCGTTCAAACCCTCTCCTCTTTCAGTGAGCGGGACAATATGCTGGTCATAGACACCTATGAAGTCACGGGAAGCACTTATATAAGGCGACAAGAGCTTGTTAAAATCAACAAGAAAAAGCAAGTAGCTTTTTTCCCCTTTATAGTAGACCAAATATCTTTCAGTGTCATACTGTTCTAAAATCATGGTCTGATAAAAAAACATCCCTTCAAGGTTTTCCATTTCAAGGGTGATTTGTCTGTTTGACCGCCCTAACGATGAAGCCCTCACCCTGTTTTCATCAAACCGATGAACCTCTAGTACACTTTCATTGCTTTTAAGAAATGCCGACGCTTCATCGAGCCAATTTTTCCCCGCATCCAGGGTAAAGGCAAAGGCCTCAATACTTAATTTGAAACGATCAACTTCATGGGTTAAATCATTAATTGTGCTCTTGTTTTCTGAACTTGTTCGACTCACGGCACCTTGAAATTCAGACCGATTAATAAGGGGATAATGGAATGCAAACATAACCACTATGGTTATTGAAACCCATAATATAACCAGTAAAAATACCTTTGACTTCATAGTTTCACGACCTATCCTGAGCCAAGTCATATAGTCGCATCATACCCACACTGCTGTTAACCAGTTCATACTTAAAATCTCTCCAGTTAAGGGGTAAGGGGGCTTCATCCGACTGTTCCACTATGGCTAAATCATCATCTGTCAGTATCCATCTCTCTAAAGAGGATACTTTTTTTAACGTTGATGTTTGAACAAAGTGCAACTCACCCGTTGACTCATCCTCTTCAAACCATCGTTTTGAAATCTCAACAGCTTCTTGAAGCATGTCAATGGCTTCCTTGTCTATTTTCCATGGCTTGATAATATACTTATACACATGACCTTCATTGATCGCATCGATAATCGATGAAACATGGGCATTGCCACTGAGAATAATCCGCATGGTATGTGGGCTTATATCTTTCGCCTTAGAAGAAAGCTCTAGTCCGTTCATATCTGGCATCATGACGTCAGTGACCATAACATCTATATGAAACTGCTTCATCCATTTAAGAGCTTCTTCCCCAGAGTTGGCAAAGTGACACTTAATATCTGTGCCTTTCATCTTTCTCTCAATCAACCTTAAGACCATTTGATCATCGTCTACAAATAGGATTCTCTTCATACTGACCACTCCCTAAATCTCTATATACTTAATTTCGCAACTTGCTATATATCTTTCAATGGCTTCAAGGGCTTCTTGTATTTTATAGTCTGACTCTAAACCACAAAAGTATATGAGGTCTCTTCCCAAGTCACCCACCCTGATAAAGCCGTAATTGTGTCCACTGTCACGTAGTTGCATTGCCAACCTTTCGATCTCTTTATATTGATGCCTCTTTAAAAGGACTTTAATCTGATATAACTGATTTCGTACATTTTCAAAGTAATTCGGTACAATTGTCTGGAAGTCTCTATCTATATATACCAACATTTTTGTCGCCTCCTACATACCTAAAGAAATTTTTACCATATTTTTAATAAAGACTATGGAATCCTTGGCCACATCAATGTGCGATCCATCTCTGTCTTTAAAATAAACAGGCACCTCAAGGACTCTTAAATTCATTTTCTTTGCCACGTGAATTATTTTTAAGTCTATTGCAAGGCCATATTTTTCGTTGAGTTGTGTCAGAACTGGTTTTACAACTGCACCGCGGAACATTTTAAGACCTGTTTGGGAATCTGTTACGCCTTTTGGTAATAAGGGTTTTGTCATCCATCTTTTAATGGTACTGATGACATCCCTGATAAATGGTCTATCTTCTGCTGTTTTGTCTTTTGTACCAATAACCATGTCATAAAATCCCTGGTTGATTATATTGATCATACGGCTGATGTCATTGAGCCTAAAGGCATCGTCTGCATCTGCGAAAATAATAATATCTGATGTTGAAACCCTAAAGGCTTCCATATATGTGCCTGCTTTTCTAGTATTCTGCTTGAGAGGAAGCAGTCTAAAAGCTGCCTTAAATTCCACAACGTCTGACTCTTCTAAGTACCTGTTGATCATCTGATTCAAGAAGGCATCTGAATCATCGCTGCTGCCGTCGTCAATAAAATAGATTGTTATATATGGGTATCCCATTTCATTGAGGGCCTGAAGTTTCTTTACAAAGGCTCCAATATGATGCATTCTATGGGCTTCGTTGAATACAGGAATAAATAAGTCCATTGAAACTCTTTTTGTTGGTAGGTCAGGATTTAATAGTATGGCTACCGATTGAAGAATGCCCTGGAAATCGTCCCTGTTTCTGTACTGGACTTCAATCCGTCCTAGTGTTAGCATATTTTCTAGCACATGCATAGCATCCACTGCATTTATGGGATCAATCACCCAAAGAATCGGTGTTGTAGATTGTACGTCCCGAACCAGGTCCAGCTGAATTTTTGAATTTTCAAAGTCCTCTATGTCAACAATAACCAAGTTGGTCTTTGGATTTAGACCATCAAAGGGCTGAACTTTGTATAGTGGGAGTAAGCGGTTATAATCTATATTTGTATCACTGAATACGGATATATGTTTTTGTTTCATTTCGTCACCTCAGTTTTTTCGTTCACCAGGTTTTGTAATGATCACATCAATCATTCCACGAAGTTCAAATTCATCCATGTTGGCTGGAATCAAGAACTGGTCCCCTGTTTTAATATCGAATATTTGACCCTTGTAGGTTAAGTAACCTTTGCCGCCAATACAGCTTATAAGTTGGAATCTATTATCTGTTGTGAATTGATGTGCCTCTCTAATTTTGTATTTGCTAACTTCAAAGTATTTCGTTTGAATGTACTCAGTCACTTCAGTTGTTCCTATTTTTTCAGTAAAGCCTCTACATTTCCCATAATCTGTATCAAGCTCAATAACATCTTTTGCTTCTTCTAAATGGAGCTCTCTTCCGCGTCCATAATCGTGCAAGCGGAATGTGATGTCACTACTCTGCTGAATTTCAAGGAGAACTACACCGCTGCCAATGCCATGGATGGTGCCTGCTGGCACTGTATAAAACTCTCCTGCATGTACCTTTATATGGTTCAGGCACTTATCCAATTCTTGATTTTCAATAGAGGTCATTGTCTCTTCAATGGAACAAGCATTTGTTCCTAATATGATTTCGGCGTCTGGTTCAGCTGAAAGAATGTACCAAACTTCTGTTTTTCCCAGGCTTTTATACTTTTTAACTGCGTAGTCGTCATTTGGATGAACTTGTAGTGATAAGTCTGATCGGGCATCTAAGAACTTAACCATGATTGGGAATGTCTCATATATTTGACCTAGAAGATTTAAGCTGTCAGCACTTAATAAGTTGCAAATTGATTGACCTTCAAATTCCCCATTGGTTATGGTGCTTGATCCATTTGGATGACACGCCAGTTCCCAAATCTCTCCGAGTTTTATGTTATTAACACTCTTATTGAAATATTTAAGATCATCGCCACCCCAAATTTTTTCTTTAAAACTGCCTTCTAAATGCATAGGATACATAAGATCACTCCTTTTCAATAAATTAAGTTATCTCTTAACTGCTCTTTGATTGTGCTTGTCTAAAACCGGTTGCCAGATAAGCATTTACGATTTGGGAAACACCTATAAGTGTTAATAGGAAATACATGCTGAGCATACCAAGTGTCATAAGTGGATGCTTAATATAGAGCCATAAGTTGTTTGGCTGGTACATAACCGGTCTGAACAGATACCATCTAGTAAGGGCTTTCATGAATCCCTTTTCTTCGCTTGATAGGGTCTTAGGCATCATCTTAAAATGATATTTTTTCTTAGCGAGTAAATTTCTTAGAGTGACTTTCTTTTCGTCGTGAATGAGACCTGAACTTGTTAAACGTTTGATTGTGCCACCACTTTCAATGTAGCGAATGGTTGGCTGAGTTTCTTCAAAGGAGATCTGACCTGGATTGATACCACCTGTTTTTAGATATTCGTCAATTCTCCAAAATCTTGCGGCTTCGATGGAATGTTTATCCACCTTTTTCGCATTATTGATTACTTTTCTTTCAAAGAGTTTAATTCGTGTCATGACGTTGTCATGTCTTGAAACTGGAATCTCCTTAATAACAAGTGCCCCTGTGTTCTTAGAAGCTTGCAGTGTGTCAATTGAATCCTTTAGTAAATTGTCTTGTAGAATCATGTCTGAATCTATAATGAATAGAAAGTTAAATTCTTTTTTCAAGGCTGCCTGTATAGCACTATATCTGGCAATGCCTCTTTCACCATGTTCCAGTTTAAGGTGTGTGATCCATTCAAAGCGCTCTTTATATTCTTCTATGACATGATTGGTGAAGTCTGTCGAACCATCATCTGCTATAATCAGTTCAAAATTTTTATATGATTGTTTGGCGCAACTGTCGATTAGATCGAATATATTGTATTGACTGTTGTAAGTCGTTGTAATAATCAACACTTTATTATTCATGAGAGAACCTCCTCGATGTTCCACATTTCCACTTCAAAGACTTGTGCTGTTGTTTCCCACTGAAACTGCTTGGAATAACTATACGCCTCAGTCTTGACCGTTTCATACAGGTTTGAATTTTCCACTGAATCAATCATGGCTTCCAAAAGTCCTTCTGGAGAATTCTGCTTTGACAAAAATCCTGCTCTACCTTGATCAACTGCATCAATTAAACCGGCTGAATTGTATACAATACTTGGTGTACCAACAGCTGCTGCTTCAGTGACCGTTAATCCCCATCCCTCTCTATCTGACGGATAAATAATTGCGTGTGACCTGCTCATGAGTTCAAGTTTTTTCTCTTCACTGACAAAACCGTGGAAGATAATATCTTTTCCTTGTTCCAGCTTGTAAGTCTCACATATAGGTTCAAGAACCTTTTCCTTAAAGCTTTTGTTCTCTTTGCCCACGATCCAAAGCTTAGAATTTGGATAGTTTTTCTTGAACTGTCCAAAAGCTTTTACCGCTGAATCAATGCCTTTGTATTTTGCGTAGCGTCCAACGTATGTGAATGTATACTCTAGGTCTTTTTTAAAGAATTGACCAGGATCCCAAGGTTTAAAGTTTATGCCTTCTGGTAGAATTTTTATAAATTCATCTTTGAATCCAAGAGCCATTAAATCGTTTTTTGTTGAGTTCGATACTGTAAGTGTGATGTTGTTCTTATAAATCTTAGTCATGAGATCCTCTGAGTGAAAACCAATCAGACTAAATGGTTTGATCCAATTTCTTAACCAAAGCTCTCGTGCCATTTGATGAATAAAGAAAATTCTCTTAGACTTTGGAATCCAAAATGGTGTAAAAAATCTATGAACATTACACTGGTCAACAACGTAATCGTATTCTTTTTTATTTTTGAAGTAGTGAAGCATAGCCCACAGAATGACTGAAGCAATATTTCCTTTTCTAATGTATTTAACGCCATCAATCACTTCTTCTTTTTGTCCCCCTTTAAAGAGTGGCGAAAAATGTACAATCTTATATTTTTTTGTGTCTACAAGTCTTAACATTTCGTGTGTGAAAACTTCAGCGCCGCCTTTTTTAGGGGCTTTTATATCTCTCCATGATAGGAATAGTATGCTTTTTCTCATTTTTTTATCCTCCTCGTTAGAAATCTTAAAACCAATACAAGTGCCATAAGTGTGTATGTGACAAGTTCTATAGTGACAATTTGTTCTAAAGTGTTGTTCCATTTCACCAAGGCTATGAGTAGCATTAATGAAAAGACAACCAATGTTTTAATATAGTCTTTATCCCCTGCGACCATTTCCATGGAGGCCATAAAGAATGATATTGATAGCATAAAGTAGGCTGCTGCATGGGGCAGGATCAATGTTCTTGCTCCGTAATACACTGGACTGAATAGTAGTTTAAGGGCCACTGGCATTGCCACTGCATAAGCTATGAGTATGAAGGTTCCGATGAGTGTGTAGAGTCCTAGGAGCTTTGTTACTTTCTTTTTAAAGGCCTGTTGATTATCTTTAACTTCACTTGTATATGGAATAAGAACTGTTATGATGCTCAGACCAATATGAATGAAGATTTGTCCGTATCTGGCACTGACTGCATATACACCTGATTTCTCGCCAATGTAGTAATTTGCCAGTATAAGTGTTATTGCTGTGAAGTAGTAAAAGAATACTTGAGTGGATAATACATTTGAAAATCCTTTTATAAGAGGTATAAAACTCGACTTATTTTTAGCAGCTTCTTTTATATTCAGTTTGAACTGTATATTTTGATTGTGACTCTCACTTGTAAGTGTTGCCGCTTTCTTTGTTACGATAAGTGAGGCCATCATGCCTGCTAAGACACTTACCAATATGGATTCAATAGACCTATAGTAATGAAGCAATGGGATGAGAAGTAAAAGTTTTGCACCCATTTCAATGTAAAAACTGCTGTTAAGCTTCAAGAATTTCTTCTGTCCCTGCAAGTATCCTCTGTAGTAGCTCACCCTCGCTTGGATAATGAATATGCTTAACATCATTAGATACTGATGTGGCTGACCCCTTAACAACTGCGTCATTGGGTTTATGATAATAAACATGATACTCGTTATACCTATAATGACCACGTTGGTCATTTGATTCATTTTTGCTATGAAATTTGTCTTTGTATTTTTGCTGAAGTTTGTTTGTGAGACAATTTTTGCGAAATATGTTTGAATGGCCATTCCGAATATCATGAGTACGAATAGTAGTGAGAAGTATGCATTTAATATGCCGTAATCTCCTGAGGTCAAATACCAGCTTATATAAATATGAATGGCTAGGTTGCCTCCGTTAAGAAGAACATCCAAAACTGGAAATATAATAGCTTGAAACTTACTTCTGGTGTCGATTGCCTTTTCCATTTCCTCACCTCCTGTGTTGTTGAGACAAGAATATCTTTCTTAAGTAACAGGGCTAGACCCCCATGTAAACATTTTCGTTACATAATTTTTTTTATTGTTACGAGTATATTTACAAAAGAGTCTGTGCCTTTAACAATGCTCCTTTATGATCTAGAAAAACAACTCGAATCCCTTGGGGATCAAAGGAGGAATATATATGAAAACATCATCAATTATTATGGCAGGTGGAAACGGCACAAGATTTTGGCCAATGAGTCGAACCAAATTACCAAAGCAGTTCCTGGACTTAGATGGCAAGGGGACACTTATTAATAAGACCATTGAGCGACTCACAAATACAGTGGAAATGGATTCCCTCTATATAGTAGGCAACAAGAAGCATAGATCAATCTTTGAAGATCAGTTGCCCAAAAACTTCTTAATGGAAAACCTGCTTTTAGAACCAAGTGCCCGCAACACCGCTCCAGCCATTGCTGCTTCAGTCATGGCTCTTCACAAAAAATACGGAAACCATGTGGTCGTGGTTCTCCCCTCTGACCAGCACATAAAAAACGAAGATAATTTCACCACGCAACTTCAAAAAGCCATACAACTCGCCAAGTCAAGTCATTGCGTTGTAACCCTTGGCATAAAACCAACTTACCCTGCAACAGGCTATGGCTATTTGAACACAAACAAGATCTCAGAAGATATATTTGCACTTTCAAACTTTGTGGAAAAACCCAGCTATGAACTGGCCCTTGAATACACACAAAAGGACAACTACTACTGGAATGCTGGTATCTTTGTATTTGAATCTGGTGTTATGTTGAACCATATTAGCAAACACATGCCAGCCCTCTATGTTCAGTGTGAAAAAATCATTGATTGGAACGTTGATTTACAATCAGGAAAACTGGAAAAGCTCTATGAGAACATGCCGTCCGAATCCATTGACTATGGAGTGATGGAGAAGATTGATAGTATTCTTATGGTGCCACTTGATTGTGGATGGAGTGATCTGGGCAGCTGGGATGCACTCAATACAATTAAGTCTGAAGATAAAGACAAGAACATTTTAGAAGGCAATGTTCAGGCACTCGATACACAGGGCACAACAATAGTGGCTGGGAAAAAACTCATAGCTGCCATTGGCCTTAAAGACTTAATTGTCGTAGATACAGAAGACGCCCTTCTTATCTGTTACAAGGATGATGTGCAAAAAATTAAAACCTTGGTTGGCAACTTGAAGCAAGAAGGCCAAGGTAAGCTGGTCTAATATCCATTAAGCAGACTGTAAATTCTGTATAAAAAAAACGCTGATTGACCTTTGTTCCTGGTCAATCAGCGTTCTTTATTGATACCTTATTCCTTGAGCGACTTGCAAAATATCATTCAAGAGTCTTCGTTATACCATATATAGATATTTAAAAATCAAAATTCTATATATGATTTGACGAGGACGTCTATCTGTAATTTTGAAAGCGCCCGAGTTTTTTTATTTACTTGTTTATTGATTGATGCCTCATTGGTTTTTAGGGATATTCTTATAATACACACTCAAATATTCTAATTAAGACCATGGTTGAACCAGTAGACATCTACTCCTCAACATATGTCCCGACAATTTCGGCTCTTGAAAGAACATACAAGCCATGGGGTGAGTCTTCCATAATTTCTTTTGTCAAATCCTGACCGGCTTTTATTGTATTCATATGTGTCCCACCAGACCATTTGTCCAGGTTTGAAAAGTCATATACCTGACCACTTACAGCCACTAAAACAGCTTTTCCAGCTGTCCCATCAAAGTAAGCCAGACTGTCCTTATTAAAAGTTCTCGGATTATCAGACCGTTTTTCTGGATCTATGGTTCTGACAGTCATAGTCGCAGCCTCTGCCCTTGTTGCTTGTTGATCCTGCTTGAATGTCTTGTCTGCATACCCAGAAACTATACCATAGTCATACACTGAATATATAGCCATTTTTAACGATTGGTCAAGACCATCTGCGTCTACTATATCCGTTTTTCTAGCCATAGAATATGGACTTGCTCCAATAGACCGGGTGATCATAAGGGCGATTTCACCACGGGTAATATTTTTATCAAGATCATTGAATGATCCCTCTAATAGGATGCCTTCAGCTAGGGCCGCAGCCCTCCATCCACTAGCCCAGTGACTATCTGTTTGATCCAAGGGCTCAATGCTCTGGGCCTTTAAGAGCATAACCGTAAATTCCGCTCGACTTATGACAGCATCTGGTTTGAAACTGCCGTCAGGGTAGCCTGATACAACACCTTCTGAAACCAGGGTCTCAATGAAGGGCTGTCCCCAGTGTCCATCAATATCTTGAATATCTAAACCATATACCGGCAGTGATCCAAGAAGGATCAAAACCATTACCATGCTTATATATTTTTTCATGTCGTTCTCCCTTCACTTAATTGGTAGAGCAAATCAGTCGTAATTTTACTTTACCCCCTTCACACATAAAAAAACTCCCAAACAAGAAATTGAGAGTTTTTTAGTAAACAATATTTATATTCTTACTATGTCTTTTAGAATATTTAAGCATTCAACATTATCATAATATTTTCATCGATTCATTTAACTATTTTTCATTTGTTTCTACCCATTCTTTGGCTCTTTCTACGGCCTCTTCAGAAGGAACAGGTACTTTCGTATCTTTTTTTCGATATTTAACGTCTGCCCACGCTTCAGTTTTGCTGGCGCCGAGCACTTTGTTTTTCTTATCCATTATTTCACCTCGGTCCGTTTACACTAGTTTATGGTTGACTGTTCTCTATCTCTAAGATATCACAATTGATAACAATTGTCAAGTTGTATTCATTACATTTTCAGAATTACTGGATAATTTCATCAACTGTCTTTGATTTTGGAAGGACTTTTAAATGGTCGCCACTAACAGATACTCTTAAGTGGTCTCCATCTTTAATTTGACTTCTTAGATAAGCCTCAGCAATCTCATCTTCAAGATAAGTCTGAATAGCTCTGCGCATTGGTCTTGCGCCATACTCTTCACTGTAGCCTTTCTCAATTAGGAATGTTTTGGCATCTTCATCCACATCCATGGTCATGTGCTTGTCGTGAAGTTCGACCTTGACTTCCTTAAGCATAAGTTCAAGAATTGACTCAAATTCATTATGCTTAAGCTTGTTAAATGTGATGATGTCATCCACCCTATTTAAAAATTCAGGTCTAAATGTGCTTCGAAGAGCTTCTCTAACCTTTTCCTTTACAGCGCTGTGGCTATCTGAACCAAATCCAATGCGGGCTGCCCCAGAACTTGTTCCAAGATTGGATGTCATTATGATGACCGCATTGTCAAAATAAACTGTTCGTCCCTGGCTGTCAGTTAATCGACCATCATCCAGTATTTGAAGCAATATATTGAAAATGTCTGGATGGGCTTTTTCAATTTCATCAAGGAGAATAACCGAATATGGATTTCTTCTAACAATATCTGTTAATTTTCCACCTTGGTCAAATCCGACATATCCCGGAGGGGCACCGATAAGCTTACTCACTGTATGCCTTTCCATATACTCCGACATATCCAGTCTAATCATATTGTCATCACTGCCAAAGAGCTCTGTGGAAAGACTCTTGGCAAGTTCTGTTTTACCGACACCAGTCGGTCCGACGAAGATAAAAGATGTTGGCTTTTTAAGTTTTCTAAAGCCAGATCTATTTCTTCGAACAGCTTTAGCCAATGATTCCACAGCTTCATTTTGTCCAATAACACGACGTTTTAATCGGTCTTCTAGAATCAGGAGTCTGTCCGCTTCATCCTCTGTAATCTTTTGTACAGGAATTTTTGTCCAGGCTTCTATCACATAAGCTATATCTTCTATGCCAATTTCCACATGTGATGCTTCCTCTTCGAGCTTTGAAATTTTATCTTCAAGGGTGATTTCTTCCATTTTTAAGTCTGCTGATCGTTCGTAGTCTTCCAGTTCAGCTGCCTGTAATTTTTCTGCACGAACCTTATCAAGGTCTTCCTTCAGGGCTGCCAGTTCAACAAGTCCCTTGTTTTTTAGGTTTGCACGGGATCCCGCTTCATCCATAACATCAATAGCCTTGTCTGGCAGGTAGCGATCTCGAATATATCGGTCACTCAAACGAACGCAGGCTTCAACAACCTGGTCAGATACATTCACTTTATGGTAGTCCTCGTAGTAGCTCCGTATCCCCTTAAGGATTTCAACTGATTCCTCAGGTGTGGGCTCATCGACAATAATTGGCTGGAAGCGTCTCTCAAGTGCTGCATCTTTTTCAATATGCTTCCTGTACTCCTCCAGAGTGGTTGCACCAATAATTTGAACCGCTCCCCTTGCCAGGGCTGGTTTTAAGATGTTGGCCGCATTCATGGCACCACCTTGAAGATCACCTGCACCAACAATATTATGAAGTTCGTCTATGACCAAAATGACATTGCCACGTTCTTTGGCTTCATCAACAATAGACTTGATTCGACCTTCAAATTGACCTCTGAACTGTGTTCCTGCCACGATGGCCGTCATATCCAAAAGGTAGACTTCAGCACCGAATAGTTTGGCCGGCACTTGTTGTTCTGCTATTCGAAGGGCTAGCCCTTCCGCAATTGCAGTCTTACCCACACCAGGTTCCCCGATTAGAACCGGATTGTTTTTTGAGCGTCTGTTAAGAATCTGAACCATTCGGTCAATTTCACGTTGACGCCCAATAATGCGGTCAATCTCACCAGTTTTTGCCTTCTCGGTCAAGTTCGTTCCGTAGGTATCTAAATGTTTCTTTTTATTTCCAAAACGTTTTTTTCTTTTTTTCTTTTGCTTAACAGCCTCAGAATCAGTGGCCTGATCTCCAGTGGACTCTTCTGAGCCTTCATCCAGTGCGTTTTCAGGTTCATCAAGTTCTTCATATCCTTCTTCTTCATCATAGGATTCGAAGTCATTCATTCCATTGAAGCCATCCATGCCATCCATCATACCCATGAGGTCTGAAAGATTCATTTGATCAGGGTCCATTCCCTCAAACATATCGTTCATGTGCTCCATCATATGATTTAATTCTTCTTCTTCCATGCCTGTTTGTTTGAGTAAATTGTCAATCCCTGGCACACCTAGTTCTTTGGCGCATTTAATGCACAACTGCTCAACGGATTCTTTTCCGTTTTCCATTTTATTCATATATATCATAGCGATATTTTTATTGCATCTTGAGCAAAGTTTCATATATATACCTCTTTTCTTGCAGATTTTAACCCCACTTGCATGATCTAGGACAAAGCCTTTTCTTTATGGGTTCTATTATTATTTTACCACCAAATGAATCCATTCAATTCATAGACAGCAAAGATTCACGAAATGTTCACGGAATACATAGTTTTTTAATCACTTAATCATGATTTTAAGGCTTTTTTTCTATAAATTCAAGAGAGTAAAAATAACCCGAGTGGTCTGATTCGATCAGATGACCCACTCGGGTTTCTATACTGTATCAATTAATCTTTACCCTGATGGGAGGTCTCAAAACTTTGTGCCCGCCATCCAAATAAGGTTAGGTCCACTTCGCCGGATGCCCCTACAAGAACATTTTCTTCACGCAGACGTTCCATCTGCTCTCTGCGTGCGAGAGGGTCTTTGATGGAAATTGTTCCCTTGCTTGAAATAACCCTATGCCAGGGCAATTCATACTGGTTGGAATAGCGCTTTAATATACCAGCAACCTGTCTGGGAGCCCTTGGATGGCCAGATAAAGTGGCTATTTGCCCGTATGTTGCCACCCGCCCTTGGGGAATGGACTGAATAATTTTTATGACATTCACAGTGAATTCGCTTAACATATTCGCCCCTTTCTCATTTTGTGACCGCTACTCATTCTCATCAATGGTCACACCAATCTTCCCTTTTCTCATTTTTGACTCTTTTTTTCTTCTATTCCATGACTTTGTGACATTATCCATGTCATACTGGTCTGGATAGAGCTGTTCCTTACCAATGTATATGGACAATCTTGTGTGCATGACACGTATTTTTTTGTTCTTATAAAGGACCAGATACTCCCCTTTTCTATCCGCCTCTTCCACAATGACGCCCACAGCCGGCAGGCCACTAATTTTCACGGCATCACCTATGTCAAACTTTGGCTTTTCAAGGGCTTTATCAGCATTTTTAAGTTGCTTTCTAACCTTCTTGGCCTCCACCTTTCGCTTTTGGGAACCTGAATCATAGGCCGGCTTATCAATAGTCTTGTCTTCCATGTGTTCTTTGAACTTCTTAGACGCATTGGCATAAGTCTTTTTCTCCCCATAGGACGCTTCATGAGCTCTTTCAATGAGCTTGTAGTCAAGGCCCAGTCGAAGGGCAATCAGAAAGGCATTGCTTTCGCCTGGTTTTCCAATATCCAGTCTATAAAGCGGTCTTAAACTCTCCACATCAAAGGCCATACTTCCAGTTTGAAAACCTTCATGGGATTTTGCAAAAGTCTTTATTTCTGAAAAGTGTGTGGTTGCCATAACCGTTGCACCTTGCTCGTGTAATTTTTCTAATATTGAAATTCCCAGCCCAGTGCCTTCAACTGGGTCTGTGCCTGTTCCTATTTCATCAAGAAGAACCAGGGTGCCTTTTCTGCCATACTTGACAATACCAATAATGTTCTTTATATGGGCAGAAAAAGTGCTTAGAGACTGCTCAATATTTTGATTGTCTCCAATATCAACAAGTATGTCTTCATATAGAGGGAGGGTCGATCCCGGGTCGCAAGCTATATGAAGTCCACTCTGGGCCATAAGGCAGGATAACCCCGTGGTCTTGAGGACCACAGTTTTACCCCCAGTGTTCGGTCCTGTAATAACAAGACTTCTAAACGTGTCCCCTACCCTAATATTTAAAGGAACGGCTTCATCACCTAGAAGGGGATGTTTGGCCTTTATCAAGCTTATTACACCATTGTTGTTAAACTGTGGTCGCTCCCCACCAATTTCCCTTGAGTAGCGCCCCTTTGCAAGGATGATGTCATACTGAATCATAATATCAATATTCTGCATAATCGTCTGAGTGTGAGTTGCCACAGAATTCGTAAGTTCACTAAGAATTCTATACTCTTCTGATTTTTCATCAGCTCTAAGAGCTTCCAGTTCATTTTGAAGTCGTGAAATCGCTTCAGGCTGAACATACGCCGTCGTCCCCTTATTGGAATGACTCACAACGCGACCATCAACAGCATTCTTGTTAGCCCTTTTTACTGGTAAAACAAACTGCCCATCAATGATCTTATACCTGTCATCTTGAAGTTTCCCTGACAACTGAGATGAGACAAGGTACTTATCCATTTTTTCACGAATTCTCGCTTCAGTTCTTCCCAAGTTTTTTCTAATTTTTGAAAGCTTGCTGGATGCTTGATCGCTCACGCGACCATTCTTAATAGCCCTTTGTAGTTGCTCTGCAATATCATCTAAAGGATCGATGCCATATGCATAGTCTGCAATTTTTCTTAGTATGCCTTTTTTGCCTAGCATAAAAGTCTTCATTCGACTGGCATGGTGTAGGAACTCACCCAAGTCTTGCAGACCTTGGGGTGTCAAAACGGCCTCTTTAGAAATTTGCTTCATAGCCATTTGAACACCATTCAAGCTATGGACAGGCACCCTAAAACCATCTTCTGCCAACCGCTTACCATCATCTGATTCATCGAGGGCTGTTCTTATTGCATTTGGATTAAGCATCGGTTCCAAGTTTAGTAATTTATTTTTAGCTTCCTCAGATTTTGCGAATTCACTAATGCGTTCTCTTATTTGATTAAACTCTAGTTTTGTATACGTATTCGTATTCAATGTCTTATCCTCCTATTGGTCATTGACCACTTGTTTTGGGAGGCTTTCACTTATTTGCCGCTTACCGAATCTCGTGAGAATGGCATACCTAGACTAATAATATTAGATCTATTTTTCAATATAAAAATAAAGGGTATGCACAGGCATACCCAATCATTTATTCCAGTGGTAGATGGACACCGACACATACCTTGCATCTAGGTGACATCCCATTGGTTCTTGATATGGAGTCATACTTGCGCTTCTTAACCAGATTCGATGATGGGCACAACAAATAAACGAAATCCTCGAATGTCATTTAACAATCTGTTCGTTACCGCTGTTCATCGATTCAATTATTGGGTTAAGAAGCTAGGCAATCATAAAATTCTCCATATTTTCATATCATATCGTTTAAATTATTTTTACGTTAATATTATATACATGATTTCTCATTATTGCAAGTTGTTTTTTTACCATTTGACCAAATGACCTTATATGATCACTATGAAACAAATCCCTATGGCCTGTACCAGCATAGTCTCAACAGTAATTCGATGCCTTGCACATTTGGAAAGGCAAAGAACTTGAGATTTTCCTTTTAAACCATAAAAAGCGCAGCGTCTATTCCATATTTGGATCTAGGACAGCTGCGCTCAACTTGTCTTTACATATTTTCTGTTTGATAAGACTTTCCTATCATGAGTGACTATAAGCCCCCAGGTCTAACCCCTTCAGCTACAATGCTCTTTAAGAAGAATGTTTTTTTCAAACGAAAAGTTAAGCCTGAGTTCATAGTCTTAATACGCTTATTCACATAAACCGTAAGACCGCTGACTTCAAACTTGTTATACTCTCCAGGTGCCGCCGGCACCTTCAATTCCACTTCTGGGAATTCCATGGCACCGCATCAGCCGCCGCCGCTTCGTCGAAGCATCAAGGTCAAATCGCCTTTTCCTTTGGCATCCATGTATTCCAGGACGGCTTCTTCTATGGTTATATTCAAGATCTCATCTCCCAACATATCACCCAGTTTTTATATATTAGCCTTCAATTCGAACAACTTCAAAACCTATATCATCAATAGCTTGCGTAATGGACTCATTTGAAACCTCCGCTTTTACATCAACCACAGCTTGCTTGGCCTCAAGGTTGACACTTGCATTTGCTACACCTTCAAGTTCACCTAAAGTGTTTTCAACACGCATTTTGCAGTGGTTGCAACTCATGCCTTCAATAAATACTGTTTTCTTCATTTGAATCACCTCATACACTTTCTTCACATACTTGCTATTATCATTGTACCCCATACCCATTACAAAGACCCATTTATGCTTTTTTATGACTTGGTCTAAAACGCTTCAATCGAAGGGCGTTGGTTACAACAGAAACCGAACTAAATGACATGGCTGCCGCCGCAAACATTGGACTGAGCAGTGGCCCGCCAAAGGCATAAACCACACCTGCTGCAAGAGGAATTCCCGCAGTGTTGTAGAAAAATGCCCAGAATAAATTTTGCTTGATGTTTCGAATGGTGGCCTTGCTGAGTTCAATAGCGGTTACAACATCTTCAATGTCACTTTTCATGAGAACAACGTCTGCACTTTCCATTGCCACATCTGTTCCTGATCCAATGGCAATCCCAACATCTGACTGAGCAAGCGCTGGCGCATCGTTAATGCCATCACCAACCATGGCAACCAGTCGGTTCTCACCTTGTAGCTTCTTAACCTCACTGGCCTTGTCTTCTGGTAAGACTTCAGACAGAACAAGATCAATGCCAACTTCATCTGCAATGGCCTTAGCTGTTGTTTTATGGTCACCCGTGATCATGGCAACACGAATTCCCATGTTCTGTAACCTTCTTACAGCGTCAGCACTTGTTGGTTTTACCGTATCCGCCACAGCTATAATCCCGGCAAACTGGCCACCGATTGCAACAAACATTGGCGTCTTGCCTTGTGCAGCCAGGTCATGTGCCTTTTCCACCATATTCTTTTCCAGGCCATAGTCCTTAAGCATTTTCTCATTGCCTATAACAACTTGTATTCCATCGACAATTGTCTTAATACCATGTCCAGGCACAGCTTCGAAGTCACTCACTTCTAGAAGGTCGAGCCCCTTATGCTTGGCTGATTCCACAATGGCTTCTCCCAGTGGATGTTCGGATGCTTTTTCCGCAGATGCCACCAGCTGTAGGAACTTATTTTCATCAAAGGCACTGGCTGCGATAACATCTGTTACTTTGGGCTTACCTTCTGTGATGGTGCCTGTTTTATCAAACACAATGGCGTTTATCTTATGGGCGCTTTCTAGGGCCACCCCACTTTTTATAAGAACACCGTTCTCCGCACCCTTACCTGTACCAACCATAATCGCTGTTGGCGTTGCAAGACCAAGTGCACATGGGCAAGCAATCACAAGAACGGAAATAAATATCCTTAGGGCAAAGCTGACATCTTTCGTTACAAAGAACCATGTCGCACCTGCAAGAAGGGCTATTGCAATAACCACTGGCACAAAGTAGCCTGAAATTATATCTGCAAGTCTTGCAATAGGCGCTTTAGACCCCTGAGCTTCTTCAACCATATGAATAATTTTGGCCAGAGCCGTGTCTTCTCCAACACTATTGGTCTGAACCTTCAACATCCCATTTTTGTTGACAGTGGCTGCCGCCACTGTGTCTCCAACTTTTTTGTCAACCGGCAAACTTTCACCTGTTAACATAGATTCGTCCACAGAACTGCGCCCTTCAATAATTTCCCCATCGACAGGTATTCTATCTCCAGGTTTTACAAGGACCACATCCCCCATTTCAACTTCTTCAATGGGAATACGTATTTCTTCATTACCATGTAAAACAATTGCTTCTTTAGGTTGCATACCCATTAGCTTTTCAATGGCTTCAGAGGTACGACCCTTTGATCTCGATTCAAGGGCTTTACCAAGCATAATCAGGGCAATAATAACACCAGCTGTTTCAAAATACAGGTCCATCACCCATTTGGTGTTGCCTATGGAAATTTCAAATATAGCTATAAGCCCATAAATGACAGCTGCACTGGTTCCCACTGCAATCAGGGAGTCCATATTGGGATGACCACCAAATAGGGTTTTGAAACCCATTGTATAAAACTTTGAGCCCGCAAGCATAATTGGAATTGTAAGCGCTAATTGGATAAGGGCAAAGTTTAACGGGTGGACTTGCGGATTGATGATTTCCGGTATGGGAAGTCCCATCACATGTCCCATTGCGATATATAATAGGGGAAGGGCAAATGTTATAGCCACTTTAAATCGCTTCCATGTGCTATCAGCCTTGTCGTTGTTTTCACTCACTGTGTCTGAGCCACGATCCTTCTCAATTTCAAGGGGCGTATAACCAGCCTTTTTAATGGCTTGTTTGATCTGAGACACACGCAGAGTTTGTGGATCGTATTTGACTGTCGCCTTATTTGTCAAAGCGTTTACCGTCACTTGACTGACACCATCAAGCTTTTTGATCGACCGTTCCACGGCCGCATGGCATGATGATCATGTCATGCCCTCAACAGGAATAACCACCTCTTTGTTCGATGCGTTCTCTTTAGGATGGTAGCCTGCTTTTTCAATTTTCTCAAAGATAACTTCTTTGGATACTATAGACTCATCAAAGGCGATATTCATTTTTTCAGTGGCCAAATTCACATGAACCTCTTCAACACCATCGAGCTTTCCAGTTACTCTTTCCACTGTACTTGAGCAAGAGGCACATGTCATCCCTTCAATTTTATAAGTTTCTTGCCTTTTCATTTTTTCACCTCTCAATAGATCGGTTGTATATGTCGCTTGTTTGATTTCAATTACTTCTTGGCATTTTGAAACGGTTTTAGTGCCCCAACCATTTTTTCTATCACTGTGGGTGAGCCCCAAAACACGAATCGTGCCTTTCGTTCAACATTATCGAAAACATAATTAAATCTCGACGTTCCATTATCATCTTCAACACTATGTAGAACCTCCATAAGAGCATTAACCATCGGGGTTACGTTCTTCTTTTCTTCTACATAGTAGTCCACAATTGTACATATTTGTACAACATCGTCTGTTTGAAAATAGTCTGAGTCCATGAAGACACAAAAGTCGTCACTGCTCACTTGATTTGAACCTGTACTATGATTACACTGTGTCCCTTGTTTTAAAAATTTCTCCATAGCTTCCTCATAAACCCGCCACTGTCCTCCAACTTTTAGAGCTTCTAGCTTTCCACCAAAAATATATCGTCTAATTGTCTTAGGATGCACGCCAATTTTATCAGCGGCTTCATCAACCGTATAATATCTTTCCACCATACTAATCATCCCTTCTTGAGTATACTTTAACACGACACAAGTGGACAGTCAAGACTCTAATGGACACTTTTGTACTAAATTGGACAAATTCGAACATGTGTCTATGGTATTTTCAAACAACTTCATACCTCGAGGCTATAAAAAAGACACCTTATTTTCAATGAAAATAAGGTGTCTTTTAGACTATTTACACAGTAATTTTGACACGTTCCCCTATGAAATCATAGGGTAAGTCCAGTGTACACCTGCACGTGTCACACTGTCACTAAAGAGATGGCTCCAGTATCCAAAAATAACCGACGCCACAAAGGCATTGTCCTGTATAATACCCCCTAGTTTGATAAAGGCCAAGGAGTACAAGACCCCTCCCAATATACTATGGGTAAATGTTCTGTGCTCAGAAACACCTGTCCACATAAGGGCAATACCGAGAAAACTTGTGATGTGATCATTTTCAAGACCATATGCCAAAGCAGAAAACCCAGTTGTCAAATAGAACACTTTCTTCCATAAGCCGTTATTAAACTTTAACAGCTTATAATTAATTTTTGATTGAGGATGGTCCATATCAGGAAGCATCACCCCAATCAAAACACCAAATATATGTGATGCATTAAGGGTTAATCCTGTAATGTAGGAAACACAAAACACACAAATTAATCCAAATATCGCATGCCCCTTATATCTGAAATCATCCACCTCCAAACAAACGTACGTTCGCATCTATTTTAATGTATTCCAGACATAAATACAAAGGGGGGCTCTAGCTTATATCATATTGTCAGTATTTTATAGTCAAGTTTTATGTACTCTGTGAGTGGCTCACCCATATACTTGACATCAATACCTAGATCAGTTAGAGCTTGTTCAGCGCCCAATTTTTCTGCACAGGCCTTACAAGCAACCACTTCAACCCCTAAATCAATTAAACCTTTAATATGGTCTTGAATGCCTGCATTGTCTGCAACAAGTCTCGTGGAAGCGCCCCAAATAACAAGCGTTATTTCATGCCACCATGACTTTTTAAGTGCATTTTCAGCATACATAAAAACCATATTTTCAGCCGTTATCGGATCTCCATTCGTCCACAATATAACCAATTTATCAAGACTCATCATACATATCCCTCCACTTTGCAAGTCGCCCATTTATAAAAACACATCTGATAGATCCACATAATCCTTCAACATCCACTTGGGAATATAGGCCCTATGCGTTGGATCACGCCCTATAATGAGAAGGGCCTTGTCCTGTATAAGATAATTTGCATTCTCTAGGGTTTCTAATTTCGAATCCTCTCCAAAATACTTGACCAGTTCATCGTTTACAATTTTGAGCATCCAACCATCAAGTTCTGGGTACCCTTGCTTAAGCAACCGACTTAATGTAAGGGGTTCCCCTGTGGCAAGGTCAAAGTTAAAAGCCGTCACCGCCGATTTATCAAGCGTCCAGTCTTTCATGCTATTGGTACCCATACACTCAATGCTTAAATGTCTTTCATTGGCTGTATAAACATAGGTGTTAAAATAAAACGATCCCTCTGTCGCCTCATCAAACCCTGTGGCTTTTTTCTGATTCTCCACTTCTTCACGCAGGATTTGATTGATGCTCTCCTGTATAGTCACATTATTGTGTCCACTCAATTCTGGCAAGAATATGCTTTCTTTATGGTCGAGAATCTTCTTTTCCACCAGCTTCAGATTGGATTCCAGTCCAAAGCGCTTGAAATTTTCAATGAGTTGAATGTACTCGGGATGGTAGGCATACTCCTTGCTCTCAAGTTTGAACAAATACTTCATTCCAATTTTCGCGAAGTCGGATTCTAAATACAGCTCCATATGTTTTTTCATTAATGCCAAACGACTTTCAATAACCTTGTTTGTGTTAAAATCAAAAACAGGGTAAGCTTCATTGCCCAAAAAGTAAAGAACCAATTGATTTTTATACAGGCGGTTCAGGTCATTTTTATAGGCTGAATCCGGCCAAGTCTCTATATGCTTTTCAATTCGAATAATCATGGAAACGAGTTCATCCATATTCACAGGACTCCGACTTAAAAGTCTTTCCCCAAAGGCGTCAAAATAATAATTTAGTTCCACATAGTCCCTTGCAGGTCCAGCCGCTGGTCGGCTCAAGTCCATGAGCTTTTCAAAATCAATTTTAACTGTATAAAAATCCTCTTGATCCACTATAAGATAGCCTCTTGAGACAATCTCCTCCAGAAGGCCTCTTATGCTTTGATCCTCAATCTTATCAAGTTTTTCTTGTGTTAATGGCAGGCCAAGCGCATAAATAGCACCATCTATTTCACTTAAATGTACCATGTCTTGATAATAGCCCAAGTCATTTTGCAAAGACTCTAGCCGGCTATCCAGTTCAACACTTGACACATTTTCATCATCACTTCCGGTGTTCGAATCACCATGAACGGGGTTGTTGCTCGTCTTGCTGTCACCGCTACTGACATTCTCTGTATTCTTATTCATCCCATGTGTCTGAGTCGACTTACTATTATTGTCTATATCAGATTGAACGTTTCCATCCAATGTGCAAGCTGTAATAAAAATCATGCAGACACACGAGAGGATGATTACTTTTTTCATATATTGCCTCCTCGTTTGTCACCTTTCCTACATTCTATCATTTGCCCTCCGCCCTGTATACAAGCGGGAGTTACAATGTAGTAACGATTTGTTTAACAGGATGAAATATATAAAGAGGCAATACAAAAGGACCTAAAAGTTATACACTTTAGGTCCTTTTGTGCTGATTAAATTCTCATTCATCTTGAGAAAACAAGATTTAAAAATCATTTCTATCTGCTAATTTCACTGTCACTTCAACTTTTTTAGGTCCTTCTCTCACAATTGTAAGTGTGATTTCATCGCCCACACCATACTTTTGAAGTTCTTCAGTCATGGTCTCCCAGGTGTAGGTTTTCACACCATTGACACCTATAATCATATCTCCTCTCACAAGGCCTGCTTGCTCTGCAGGGGCTCCAGGAACAACACTCGCCACATAAATTCCAAGTGGAAGTCCATAGATTTCACTAAGCTGTTCATCGACAGTCTGACCTGAAATGCCTAGGAATGGTCTAGCCACATAGCCTTTTTCAATAATTTGACTCACAATAGGCTTGGCTTCATTAATTGGAATTGCAAATCCAATGCCTTCAACACTGGTGTCAGAAATTTTAACTGAGTTGATGCCAATGACTTCACCCCTGTTATTCACTAGGGCTCCGCCACTATTTCCTGGATTAATGGCTGCATCCGTTTGAAGCATAGCAAGGGAATTTTGCGACACTTCGCGACCGATGGCACTAATAACGCCAACAGTTACTGTATTGTTATAGCCAAGCGGATTCCCTATTGCAATAGCGGTTTCTCCAACCTTAACCTTGTCAGAATCACCAAGAACCACAGGGCTTAAATCCGTCATAATATCTATCGGGATGTCACTTCGACTCACTTTAATAATAGCCAAATCCGTCATAGCGTCCTTACCAACGATTTCAGCATCCACCATATTATCTTCTGAAAGCTCTACCAAGAGCTCGCTGGCGTCAGCCACAACATGGTTGTTGGTCATAATATAGACGTCATCAGAATCAATATTAAATATGACCCCAGAGCCCGCACCTTCGCTAACTTGAAGGTTGTTAAAAAAGTCTCTGTACTGAACCTTGCTCGTAATACCAACAATAGATGGTCCCACCATTTCCACAATATCCACCGTGTTCTTGACTGCCCCATCATATCCAACAGGTTTGACGACATCACTTATAGACGTTGACGCTTCATAAAATGGTATGGATGGCTTCGATCCACCACCGTACTCAAGGCCGACTCCAAAAGCCCCTCCTGCGATCAATAGAATTGCCAAGACGGATGCAAGAACCCTGCCGTGTTTTTTTCTTTTTGGGGTCTGTACAGGTTCTGGATGATAATCATAAATTCTATAATGTCTGTCTTCCATAAGGCTTCTCCTCTCATGCACTATAAATTCTCGCCAAATTGTATTTTGAAAACAAGAAAGGCGCCGTATATACGGCGCCTATTAAAGACCAGTACGATCTTACTTGATCTTTATGATTTTCTTCTCGCCGGTTGGTTTAACCTTTATGAGGTTAATTCTAAGAACACCGTTATTAAAAGAAGCATCCACTTGATTCATATCAATATTTTCAATGTAGAAACTTCGCCTAAACTCGCCTGCTCTTCTTTCCTTTCGGATATAATTATCTTTCTCCGAATCCGCACGTTCTTCTCTTTTTGCAATGATAGTCAGGTAATTGTTGTCATACTCTATTTGAACATTTTCCTTTTCCATACCTGGCAAATCGGCCTCTATAATATAAGAATCCTCATTGTCGATCACGTCGACCTGGAAGCAATTAAATTTTGCATTGAGGTTACCCAGTGGTGAGAAGAAATCATCGTCAAAGTCATTGAAGAAACTCTCAAACAACTTGTCAAAAGGATCATTCTTCTTAGCCAAACTGCTGTCCTTACTACTTGGCATCAGTCTGAACATATCAGCACCTCCTTACTCGTTCGTATCTTATGTACTTATTGTAACCCAGTATTTTAAAGAAAGTATGAACAAAGTGTGAAACATATTCCCTTAATTGTAAACAATCTTTCCGTTTGTCATTAAGACCGTTTAAAGATTTGGGTTTCTACAGAAAACACAAACATAACACCGACTTTTTCATCGGAGTACACTTCAATTTTTTCTTCATGAGCCCGTATGATCTCTTTTATGATAGCAAGACCCAGACCCGAAGAGTCTTTTTCACGACCACGGCTGTCATCAAGTTTATTAAACCTGTCCCAGATTGTATCAAGCTTATCTTTTGGGATAACCGCTCCGGAGTTTTGAATGCCAATAATATATTTGTCGCCTTTTAATTCCGATTTAACGCGTAAATCCCCTTCATGGTTGATAAACTTAAGGGCATTATCAAGCAGATTATAGACCACACGTCTCATAGCATTTTCATCCGCATGGGCCAAGACTTTCTCATCGCTTAAATTTATATGAAGCTTGAGATGCTTGTCAATAATTCTGCTTTCAAAGCGGTCGAGTTCTTCCAGAACCATTTGGTTGATATCAAAGTCCGTTTTATTGACCGTGATTTGCCCACTCTGCATTTTACTCAGTTCCAAAATATCATTAACCAGTTTTTTTAGTCTTTCGCTTTCCGACAGGACAATATTAAGGTATCTTTCCTGATTTTCCACTGGAATTGTCCCATCCTGAATGGCACATATATATCCCGTTATAGAGGTCAGTGGTGACCTTAAATCGTGGGACAGGTTTGATATGAACCGCTGTTTGGTGTTTTCAAGTTTTCGCAGTTCCCGGGACATATAATTGAAACTCTTGGCAAGTTCCCCCAGTTCATCATCTCTGTTTATGCGGATTTGCTGGTCGAAGTTTCCACTTGCCACCTCTTTAACGGCATGATTAAGTTCCTTATACTCACGGTTTATTTGTCTGGTAAATGAAAAAAGAACCACGGTCGCGATAAGGACAATGCCTGACATGGAGAGAAAAACCTGCCCGGTGATATTGAATGTTGCCTTCTCAATTTCAGGCATCATAACATTCATGAACATGGCCGTTTGAACATGCTCATCAATTTTAAAGGGGTAGGCCACCATAAGAACTTGGTCACTATAAACCCCTTGCATACTGGTTTCTTTGACCAGGATGTTGCCCGCGAAGACAGTGTTCCAATCATTTTCTGTCAGCATGGAAAGATCCATGCCCTGAAGAATATCATTTGAAACGGCAACATAAGACCCCTGACTATCAATAAGCCAAATATCTGCCCCGGTGTACTTATCTAGGGCCTTAATTTCTTTTCTGAGCATACTTATACGCTCAACAGGTGTGAGATGAGCCTCTTCAATGTCTTCGAAACTCTCCTGGAAAGCCCTGGCATTGGATATGAGATCATCGACACGTTGATCAACCAACGATCTTGTTAAAAAGTGATTCACGCCCATCGTCATAAAAATATAGCCAAGAAAAAGAACGACTATGTAGATGGCTGTAAACTTTGATAATAATTTTTTCATGCCTTCTCATCCTACTCCATTTGGAACTTGTATCCAACGCCCCAAACTGTTTTTATCTCCCAAGCATCTTCTTCTTTGAATTTTTCACGAAGCCTTTTTATATGCACATCCACCGTACGAGTCTCGCCTATATACTCATAGCCCCAAATATTATCAAGAAGTTGCTCTCGCGTGTAGACCCGGTTTGGATTGCTTACAAGATGGTAGAGTAGTTCTAGCTCCTTTGGTGGCAGTTCAACTTTTTTCCCGTGGTATGTCACAACATAATCCGACTTATCAATTGTCAAGTTTGGCACAACAACAACATCCTTGTCGTTAACCGGATCGCTGTAACGTCTAATGACAGCTTTCACACGGGCCAGCAACTCTTTAGGGTCAAATGGCTTGACCAAGTAGTCATCGGCACCAAGCTCAAGACCCAATACTTTGTCAAAGGTCTCCCCCTTAGCCGTAACCATGATAACAGGCACCTTGCTTGTTTTTCTAATTTCTGTGAGGACTTCGTAGCCGTCCATTTCAGGCATCATTATATCCAGCAGCAGCAAATCTGGCGCCAAATCAGAAAAGGCTTTCAAAGCCTCTTTTCCATCAGGATATGTGTGCGTCTCATACCCCTCTTTGTCCAGGTAAAGTGTCATCAATTCTGAAATGTTTGTATCGTCATCGACGATCATAATTGTTTTATTCCTGCTCATTTTTTACCTCCGCCTTTGACAGTCTCTCTATACCTGGCATAACCACTTTAAAGAGATCTATCTTTCTTAAGTTTAGTATTTGAACACGGCCATAGGGCTTTAAGTGTTGTTTAATATACTGTAGACCTGTTCCCATTTTTATAAAACGCCGCTTTTCATCTAAGGTTAATAATTGATGATAGAGCCAGTTGTTTCTTCTTTTTGTATTAAATTGATGGACAATGTTGTCCACCTTTTCCCTTCCAAATATTGATCCCGGACTGCTTACAACGACCTTTTTGTGGGATAGATATACCAAAATATCCCGAGAGTTGTCAAAATAATCCCTATGCAGGACAGCATTAAATATCGCTTCTTCAACAGCCACAATTGGATAGTTGACTTCAAGCGCTCTTAAATACTTAGAAGCTTCATCCATCATGCGAAACAGGTTGCCCTTAAGATGGACCGTTTTTTTAGACGCATCAAGCATGTCAATGATCCTTATGCCCAAATGGGGAAAATAATCCTGAGGTGTTTCACAGAAAAGGAGCAATCCACCAATAGTAGGGCAAAATGAGTCTGTGTCCCTATCATAATGTATGTAGCCAAGATTCGCCAGGAGTTCATAGTTTCCATACTGGTCCCCTAAATTCAATCGGGTCAGGTACTTTTTCATTAGATACTCATCATAGACGTCAATGCCCATACGAAGCACAGGCATTTGCTCGTTGTTGATAAGCCCACCCCTTTGAAGCATACTGGCAATCTCATCACGTCGGGCCACATCAGTCGTTGAACCCCGCCTTACATAAAACGCCCCCGTCTGAAGCATTTGATGCGGCTTTTTATAGCTCCTGAAAATGGTGATGACACAGACATGCTTTTGTTCATGCTCAAGATACTCCACACGAATGTTTACGGGCGGATCACACCGCAAGGTCAGAACCTGTTGAATACGCTCTTCGTCATAGGTTCCAGGTGTCACTCCGATTATTTTCTTAGTCTTGTCTTCCACGCCTATTATAAGATGTCCACGCCCGCCCTGGCTGTTGGCTATGGCTATAATATCTTTGGCGAGTTCTTTTTTACCCGAAGCTGTTTTCAAATTTAACTTGGCCTTAAAATCCAGCTTGGGTCCTTCTTTTTGCGAAAGAAGGTATTGCAGCTTCTGTTTGTTCATATCGAAGCCCCCTCTATTGCCTTTTTAGAGTATATACACTATTATAGACTGAATTTCTCATACATGACATTGTTTTAGCAATAAATTCAAATATTGTTTACATTGAGTGGTCATTAAATGGGATTGAAGAGGCTTCATTCTTCCTTGTATGGCTATTTGATAAATTAAAGTCTCTTCTTTATATATTTAGATTCTTTTACATGTATTTAGATTCTTTGCCCCCCTATTGAATAATTAAATATAGAGTGTTATGATATAATGTAGAGTTTGAAAATACACCCTTTGGGAGGGATACAATTGGATTTTAAACAACTTGAAAGCTTTGTGACCATTGCTAAGGTTAAAAGCTTCTCAAAAGCTGCAGAAAAATTATTTCTAACACAGCCAACCATTAGTAACCATATACATAACCTTGAAAAAGAACTAGGAACGGCCTTGTTTAACAGAACAAATAAAAACATCAGTCTCACAAATGCTGGTGAGATACTTTTTAAATACGCTGTTAGCATTTTAAACAAAAGGGACCATGCTTTTTTCTCATTGAACGCCTACAAAGGTCGTATTGAAGGCATACTTGAAATTGCTTCAAGTTCCATCCCTGAACAGTATTACCTCACAGATGTCATGTGCGCATTTAGCAACCAGTATCCTGATGTAAAATACAACTTGATGAAGTATGACACTAAAAAAGTTATCGATAAACTCAACTTGGGTGAAATCGATTTTGGCATTGTCGGGGCTAAAAAAGACTCTCCTCAGCTTGACTACATTGACATAATGGATGATGAAATTGTGCTTGTTGCCTCATCGCAAGCCTATGATAAAACCTCATCTATTCAGCTTGGGGACTTAACCGAAAAGCCACTCATTATGCGTGAAGAGGGCTCTGGCACCCGCGCTGTTGTAGAAAACACTCTAAAGCAAGCGGGCATTGGTCCTTCTGACTTAAAAGTGATTGCAGAAATTGAGAGCACAGAAACCATAAAGAAACTCGTTATAAAAGGTCTTGGCCTCAGTTTCATATCTAAGAAAGCTGTGGCAGAAGAAATTGCAAACGGTCAAATGAAGGTTCTTCAAGTTGATGAATTATCCATTGAGAGAAAGTTTTATTTCGTTTACCATACAAAGCGGGTTTTAAGCCCACTTTCAGAAACTTTCAAAGAATATATATTTAGCTTTAACAAATAAGTAAGATGTTAAAAGCCCCCTCCACCTCCTTTTAGGATCGTGTCGGGGGCTTTTAACATTTTATTGTTTTCTTAATCTATATTCACACGATTATAGCTTAGACTGCAGGCTTCTTCAGTGACTTATTTATAATCTGCCAGATTGGGTCGTATATTTTGTGTCATGGATTTCCAGATGAGATTCAATTTTTCCTGCTGTCTGACATTGACGGGGAACTGCTTTTCAAGTCTTTCCAAATAACTTCGCTGACAACTCTTCTGGACATGGATGGCCGCATCAAATATTAAATAGTCCACCGCCTTTCTCATGACCTCTATAAGGACCTTATTGGATGCAGACCAGTCTCCTGGAAAGGTCTTAAAAACTTCATGGGAAAAATTCCTAAGCTTTTGAACCTGACTGTCCACAGTCTTGTGTTGATAATAAATGCTAAAGAGGGTCCAGTGCTTTGAAGCGGCATCTGTATAAAGGTCTTGAAGATCATCTGCAAGTTGAAGAAGAATACCATAGCCAAGCAAAAAGTGAATCCACTGTGGACTCAAATCTCCACAAACAAGATACCCATCGGCAAGCACAGACGTCCCCCCCTTCATAAAACTAAGCTTTTGAATATAGGCTTCTGTCAGAGAATCATAAGACCCTTGCTGATTCAAGCTCTTCTCTTGAGCATTCTGTATCATCAAAATGCTTTCCCAAACCACTTCATAGACCTCCCTAGAGTAGGAAGCCTCCATCCTTTCAACCATGGAAAATACATCCTGCAAAGCTTTGCTTTCACACTGAACCCCTTGTCCTTGTAACCGACGCTTAAAAAGACTGTTGAAATTCTTTTTCTCGGACTTAGTAACAGACGGGTCATCTAAATAATTATCCGTTAAGGGATAGAGCATGCTGTAGCCAAAGATCGCAGGGCTGTGCTTTGCGTCTTGACCTTGTAAAACTTGAATGCTATGCATGATCCAGACATTTCTAAGGGCTTGAAATATTGATTCAGCCTCCATGTTGGGATCAAATTGTCTAGCCTCATCTATAAAGTCCCTCGTCGCACTGGCGTAAGTGGCCTGTATTAACGAGGCGCATTCATCCTTTTTTACCCCCAAAAGAATCTGAGCCAGTTTTGTAACGTCTTTTTCAAGAAGCGGCATTATCTCTTCAGGATTTAAGGAAGGGTCAATGGATTTGTAACATTTTTTGGTGATATGTCGAATTCTTATATAGTTCCAAATCTGTCTGATTCGGCTGATTTTAATGATTGGCTTGTTTGACTGAACACTCATTCTATCCCAGCACTCGCTCCACTCGGTTATTGAGCCCTCTACTTTTTCTTTGAGTTCCATAGCCTACCTCCTCATTCAAACCTTGCAAAATCTTTATTCTAGGTTATACTGGCCTAGTCATTTGCTTGATTAGGAAAATTATAACATTAATTTTATAAGAATCAGCCTTTCTAATCGTATTCTAATCAAGATATAATTTTTTAAAACAAAAAAACCCCAGCAAGCAGAATGTCTTCTGTCACCGGGGTATTGTTATAAATTTTTCAACGGCTATATTATTAAAGCCTCAAAGCACAGGGGATTAGCGGTTCATAAAAGCCTTATATGCCTTATAAGTCATGTAAACATCAGCCTTGCTGACGATTTCATAAGGAGCATGCATGCTAAGCATTGGCGTGCCACAATCAACAACTTCAGCACCAGCATTGGCTAGAATGTAGGCGATTGTTCCACCACCACCCTGGTCAACCTTGCCAAGCTCACCAATTTGCCATACAATGTCATTCGCATCAAAAAGGTTGCGCGCTTCAGAGACAAACTCTGCATTGGCATCGTTACAACCAGCTTTGCCACGGGCACCAGTGTACTTCGTGATTTGAACACCATTTCCAATAAATGATGTGTTGCGCTTGTCTGACACTTCTGGATAGTTTGGATCGAAAGCAGCGCATACATCTGCTGATAAAACCTTTGTTGCAGACAAGCTTCGACGTACAAGCAGGTCGCTGTACTGGTCTGCTTGAAGAGCAATCAGTTCTGCCACCATGTTTTCAAAGTAACGAGACTCTGATCCCGTGTTGCCCATACTGCCCACTTCTTCTTTGTCCATGAACATGCCCACTGCTGTATACGTTGGGTTTTCTGTTTCAAGAATAGCCTTCACACCTGCAAAAGAACACACTCTATCATCATGTCCATATGCAGAAATCATACTTCTGTCAAAACCAACATCTCTTGCCTTTCCAGCAGGTACAATTTCCAGTTCAGCAGAAGTGAAATCAATCTCTTCAATACCGTATTTTTCATTAAGAAGGCGCATAACGTTTGTCTTCACCTTGTCTTTTTCTTCATCGCTTGCTGGAATTGTTCCAACCAGAAGATTCAGACCTTCACCAGTAATAGCCTCTCCGAGTTTTTTCTGGTTTTGATCTTTAGCAAGGTGAGGCAGAAGGTCTGTAATAAACAGAACAGGATCGTCAGCATCTTCGCCAATGCAAATATTAATTTTTTCTCCATTTTTATTCATAACGACACCGTGCATAGCAAGTGGTATTGATGCCCACTGATACTTACGCACGCCACCGTAATAATGCGTTTTAAACATTGCAATTCCACTGTCTTCATAAAGTGGGAATGGTTTAAGATCAAGTCGTGGAGAATCAATATGCCCCCCAACAATACGCATGCCTTTTTCAATTGGCTCTTTACCCACAACAAATAAGATAATGGACTTATCTCTGTTGAGTGCGTAAATTTTCATACCCGGTTCAATTTTCTGACCCGCTTCAATAACAGATTCAACAGAAACATAGCCGTTTTCTTGAGCCATTTTCACAATGTCCCTGGCACATTCGCGTTCTGTCTTGCCCCTATCTAGAAACTTCTTGTACTCGTCATTTAACGAGAATATTTCTTTTGTTTGAGCTTCATCTGCGTTTTCCCAAACATTTCTGAATGTGTGTAGTAATGATTTTTTTTCTTCCATAATGATATGCCTCCAAACGAATGCTTCACTTACAATTAGATGTCTGCAAAATCACATATTTCGCCAATAAAACATGATATTTTTGCAAATCACGCTCAATAAAAAAACCCGCTTATTCAGCGGGCCGATTTTGATGATTTGAACAACTTAACCATTTCAAATTCGAAATTGGTAAGGTTCACCATTTATTTCGGAACGCTAAAGACCTCATATATAATGATAACCTTTTCCATGTTCCGATCAAAGTGTCATAATTTTAATTTTTCGTAACGATTAGGCAAATTTCCTAAGAAATCGGCTTTAAATTGTTTTTAATGGCATAAATTGCCGCCTGTGTTCTATCGTTAACGTGAATTTTCTTGAAAATGTTAGACACGTGATTCTTAACTGTCTTCTCACTAATGAAAAGCTTGTCTGCAATTTCCTTATTATTATTGCCCTCTGAGATAAGACAAAGAACCTCAAATTCTCTTCTTGTCAGATTGCTTCGCTTGGATTCCTCTGGCTCTTCGTCCTTGCGCTTATATGCACGAACAAGTTCTGAAGCCAAGGTTGGATGAATGTAATTTGTCCCACCATCAACTGTACGGATGGCATTGACCAGACTATTGGCATCTGCGTCTTTTAAGACATAGCCATCAGCACCCAAATTAATCGTTTCAAGCAGGTATTCTCGCTCGTCATGAATTGTAAGCATAATTATTTTTGTGTTATTGCCTTGCTCTTTAATCTTTCTTAAAGCTTGCATGCCATTCATGTTTGGCATATTGATATCGAGAAGGACAAGATCAGGCTGAAGTGTTGTTACTTTTTCAACAACATCAAGCCCATCCACTGCTTCACCAATCACCACAATATCATCTTCCAGTTCCAGTAGTTGCTTCAGACCTTGCCTCATTAAAGCGTGATCGTCAGCAATAAGAATTTTAATCTTCTTTTCCATACTCCCGTACCTCCCCTTCTTTCAAAGGTATTCTTGCAAGAAGCAATGTGCCTTTGCCACGCTTGCTCTTAACTTCGAACTCACCTTCTAAGTAGTCTATTCGTTCTCTAATATTATATAATCCAAAACCGCTGTCAACACTTGCATTTCCCACAATTTCTGAAGGATCAAAACCAACGCCATCGTCATCTATTTTTATGTAAATTTCCTTGCTGTTGATTTTAACCTCTAAATGCGCTGCCTTGCACCTAGAATGCTTGGCAATGTTGTTGAATCCCTCTTGAATAATTCGGAAGATCGTCAAATTAATAATCGGAATGATAATTTGACAATCTATTTCTTGGCTAAAAGTAATTCTGACATTGTGATTTCTCTCATGGTCATCAAGCAACTTTTTTATAGTTGGAATTAGGCCAAGATCATCAAGAGACATGGGCATCAAATCGTAAATGATTTTCCGAGTGGCTTTAAGGCTATCCCGAAGGTTATCCTTAAGATACTGCATTTCTTTTCGAGCCAACTCCATATCTTTATCCATTAGACGCTCTGTATATTCGGTTTTAACGACAAGATTTGCCATCATTTGAGCTGGACCGTCATGAATCTCCCTAGACATTCTCTGACGTTCATTCTCTTGCGCTTGAATAATTCGAATGCCTATATCTTTTTTATTCTTTAGATCTTCAAGTTGCTCAGACATTGTTGACTTTAAATATTCGAGCGCAAAACTCACTTTTGAAGTCAGTTTTTCAGCTTTTACACGAACATCTTTTGCATCATGAAGCCTTTGTTCCAGAGCCGATCGCATCATAAAAAGTTCTTTTTCTTCTTGCTTCTTTAGGGTCAAACGCACCCTCAACTCTTGTGCTTGTTCATAGGCCTCACGGACCTGTTCTTCTGAATATGATCCAAATTTCTTACTGAGTTCAGCTAGCTTTTTTCGACTGTTCTTCTCAAGAGCTTCGATATCATCTACTTCTTGAATAAGATTTTTCAAGCGTGCTTGCAAAAGTGTGTACTCCGTGTCAATAGACATGATATCCTTTTGCGCCTTCTCAGACAGATCAAATATTTCGTTTTTACCTTCTTCTATCGCTCCAACAGTTGTATCTAAAATTTGATCCAGCTGTTTCAGGCTTACAAAAGTATCCAATTTCCCACCTCAGCACATTTTCTTCCAGTATTATTATTATAGCATAGGTTTACTTATTTGTTGTCCAAATCTGTTGAAACATAAACATTTATGGACTAAAGTCACATATACAATAAGACCTGTATTTCGCTTGTCCTGCCTTATTACGGTTTTTGAATAAACCCATTATAACACAACCTATTTCATTCCCATTAAAACTGTAAAAGTAACGAAACATCTTCAAGTAAAATAGTGATTTTAAACTAGATATTTATACAAGTGAACTAGGTCTATAGAATGATACCCACTTAAAATCATTTAAAAGACAAAGCCTCTTAATATACGATTTGTATAATAACTAGGACGTTTTAATTGAACTGATGCTTGTATAGATGATTAATTGGATGGCTCAGGCACAGTTCGAGCCCTATTCAAATATGGCAATTAAAAAGAGATACGTGCCTTTTAAAAGGACAACCGCATCTCTTAGAATAAGCTAGTTCAGGCGTTTGCAAAATTACAGATTCATCTTTTCACCATGTCCAGTTTAGAATGTTTGATTCTCAAATATCTATACTTGATATGGTGAGTGGTCTTAAATGATATTTTACAAGTCACTCAGTTAGCAATATGAATTTTATACAATTACTGGACTTTTTCCAAGTCCATCTCATCAAGCATTTCCGTTTCTTCCTCTGAAAGAATTTTCTCAAAGTCTAGCAGAACAATTATTTCGCCATCATTTTTACCTACACCAGCAATAAACTGGCGGTCTTTGCCTGCAATAATGGCTGGTGCCGGATCGATATCCTTGCCCTCAAGTCTTATCACTTGTGAAGCATCATCAACAACAAATCCAATATCTCGTTCATTTGTATTATATACAATAATTCTTGGATCAGCATTTTCAGCAGTCGATGCGATGTTAAATCTTGTCTTCAGGTTGATGATAGGAATGATGTCCCCTCTGAGATTGATAATACCCTCAATATACGCAGGTGCGTCTGGTACTTTAGTGATAGATGAAAACTCAGTGATTCCGCCCACATTTGAAATTTCTACACCGTATTTTTCATCACCCAACTTAAAGATGACATACTGTCGATCTGACATACTTGTCCCTCCTCTAAGACTTCTTGTTCTCTTCTAAATCTTCTACATAAGTTACTTCAAGGTTTTCTAGTCTCTGACGGAAGCCTTTTCTGAACACACTTAGATATTCTTCACGTAGCGCCTTTTGCTCCACTTTTTCAGCATCTGTTAAACCTTCTTTTTTTTTCTTATTTGCAAGTTCGTTAATTCTAGCCATTTTTTCTTTAGATAACACGTTTATTACTCCTTACATATTCATCTACACTTATGATTATACCCTAACTTGAACCAGTAAAACCAGACCAATTAGAGTCTGCTTCTTATAGTTCAAAAGCTTACTTTCTTTTACGCTTTGATTTCTTATTTCTATGTCTCGGTGGTGAAGTTGTTTTCTTATCTGGGCGTATAAGGGATTTTTCACCAAACCCAATGAGATCTTCACGTCCAGCCGCCTTCAGTGCATCTTTCACCTTATTGCGATTGGATGGTTTTGAGAACTGAAGCAAGGCTCTCTGAAGGGCTTTTTCCTCACCCGTTTTAGGAACATAGACATTTTGCATGGTCATGGGGTCAATACCCGTATAATACATACATGTCGAAAGGGTTCCAGGTGTTGGATAGAAATCCTGTACCTGTTCAGGCTGATAGCCAATATCCCTCAAGTACTCAGCCAGCTTAACCGCTGAACGCATCGTTGAACCAGGATGTGATGACATCAGATATGGCACCAGGTACTGTTCTTTTCCAAGATCCTTGCATATTTTAAAATACTTTTTCGTAAAGGCATCGTAGACCTTACGTCCAGGCTTGCCCATATGTCTAAGTACATTTGGGTCAATGTGCTCAGGAGCCACCTTAAGCTGTCCGCTTACATGGTGTTCACAGAGCTCTTTAAAAAAGGTGTCATCCTTATCTGCCATAATGTAATCATAACGCAGACCCGAACGCACAAATACTTTCTTTACCCCACGCACTTTACGCAACTTCCTAAGAAGAGCCAAATAGTCACTATGGTCTACATCAAGATTGGGACAAGGCTCTGGATATAAACATTGCCGGTCCTTACAAGCACCCAATTTGAGCTGCTTTTTACATGCAGCATTTCTGAAGTTAGCCGTCGGTCCTCCAACATCATGAATGTAACCTTTAAATTCCTTATCGGTTACAATTTGTTCCGCCTCTTTCAAAATACTTTCATGGCTTCTGCTATGAACAATTCGCCCTTGATGGAAGGCCAGAGCACAAAATGAGCAGTTTCCAAAACAACCTCTCTCACTTATGATGCTGTTTTTTACTTCTCGAATGGCTGGTATACCACCCGATTTTTCATACATAGGATGGTAGGTTCTCTGGTAGGACAGTTCAAAAACCCAGTCAAGCCTTTCTCTTTCAAGAGGCATAGCTGGCGGGTTTTGAACGACATACCGGCGTCCATGTTTTTGAATCAGGGTTTTTCCACGGATGGGATCCTGTTCATCATACTGCATTTTGAAGCATTTCGCATATTCGATTTTGCTTTCAGAAACCTCTTCAAAAGATGGAATTTCTTTTGCTTCATAAACTTCGCTGGGATCATCAACCATATATGTTGTGCCTGGAATATGACGGATGTACTGTATGTCCAGTCCATCGTTCATACAATCTGCCACTTCCCTAATTTGCTGCTCTGCCATCCCGTATACAAGGAGGTTGGCTTCTGAGTCTGCCAAAATAGATCGGCGCACTTTATTATCCCAATAGTCAAAGTGGGCAAATCGCCTTAGACTGGCTTCGACACCACCAATAATAATAGGCATCTTCTTATAGGCTCTTCGGATCATATTGGAGTACACAATGGTTGCTCGGTCGGGTCTATGCCCCATCTCGCCACCTGGTGAGTATAGTTCCTTATCCCGTCTTCTTTTGCTGACAGAATAATGGTTCACCATTGAATCAATATTTCCCGCTGTTACCAAAAATCCAAGTCTTGGTCGTCCAAATTCTTTATACGGTTCTACAGATGTCCAGTCCGGTTGAGCCAAAATGGCAACCTTATAGCCTGCATCTGTCAAAACACGGGAAATAACCGCCACACCGAAGCTTGGGTGGTCCACATAAGCGTCTCCACTCACAAGAACAAAGTCCGGTCTTTCCCATCCCATTCTCTCCATATCCGCTTTTGATACAGGGAGAAAATCATTTATAATCATTTAATTACTCCTATTCCCATACTTGCAACATGAAATATAATATCGCAACAAAGGAAACTTATCAACATATAAGTCATGCAAATCCCCTCCCTATGATCTCAAAGAACGACCATCAGGGCGGGGACAGATTTATTATATTTTTATTTTTTACTGCAACTGTCTCGTACTATGAGTTCATGGGGCAGAAGAACCATATTATTTTCAACCGCTTCTCCTTTAATGAGCTTGATTAAAAGTCTAATGGCAACAGCTCCCATATCATAAATTGGCTGTCTGATTGTCGTAAGTTTTGGTCTAAAGAGGCTGGACATTTTCGTGTCATAAAAACCAACAACGGAAACGTCTTCAGGAATTCTATAGCCATTGTCATATAGGGCGTTCATTGCCCCAACAGCCATATCATCAGCTGTAGCAAATATTGCCGATGGCACGTTGCCGCTATCAATCATTTCCTGCACAGCTTCATAGGCCTTTTCAGCTTGGAAGTATCCATCATACACAAGTGTCTCATCATAGACCAAGTCGTTTTCTTCCAAGGCTTTTTGATAGCCACTTAACTGGTCTATTCCAAATATTTCTTTTGTTGTACCATTTCGAATAAGGGCAATTTTCTTATGACCTTGTTCAATCAAATACTTGGTCATTTGGTAGGATGCATCAAAGTGATCCACTGTTACTGAATAAATATTATCATCCACTTGAGTTTTTCTATTGACCATGACAACTGGCATCTTATTTATGTCAATAAAATTCTTATGTTCCTCAGTGAGTTGATAAGTTATAAATATGATCCCTTCAACCTGCTTTGAGTTCAGTAGGTTGAGGTACTTCAGTTCTTGTTCTTTTTCACCATAAGAATTACATAGAATGATTTCGTAACCATAAGCCTTGGCAATTTCCTCCATGGCATTAAGCACTTCCCCAACATATGATGATGCAATATCAGGAACGATAACACCGATTGTACGGCTCTTTTTCATAACCAGGCTTCGCGCCACAGGGTTTGGCGTATAACCAGTTTCTCGGATAACCTCTAGGACCCTTTTTTTAATTTCATCACTCACGGGTTTTGAATCGTTAATAACTCGCGAAACCGTTGAAATTGATACATTAGCTTTCTTCGCAACATCTTTAATCGTTACTGACATTTTCATCACTCGCCTTCTCTATTTTATCTACACTAACCAATTATTTTCATCACGACACCACTTATGGAATCCACAAAATTAAATGCACTAAAATCGAATTCCTTTATAGAAATTGGAACACTTAACAGAATCATTCCCTTGGTCTTCTGATTTTCACGCAGTGGCATAATTATTATTGACTTCCAGTTTGGTTTTCCACCTAAGCTGTTTAGTTCAGCAACCTTACTCCAGTTGATGAAATAGTCGCCCGCATCTCTGTCCATGTATCTGCTTATAAGATCCATATCCAGCTCCATAGCTTGCCAGTCATCATATCCTTTTTCTCTGGCATAAACATGGCGAACTTCCCCATTCTCTATTTCTAAAATAGCGCCATTAGTGGCCTGGGTTATGTCTATGAGAGTGGTGAGCACGCTGAATATTTTATCATCTTTTGATGAAGGTGATCTCAACAGTTCTAAAACGTCCACCATGGCTTGAATATTTCTGGTATCATTGGAGATGTTGCCTGTTAAAATACCGGCAAGTTTATCAAATCTTGATCTTTCTTCACCAATATGGGCATTCCACAGGGTGGTCTTGTTTCTTCCAGCGTTTTTTGAATGGTAAAGGGCCTGATCCGCTTTTTCAATAAGTTCTTCCTCGGTTAAACCATGATCGGGATATGTTGCCACACCCAAACTTAAGGTAACGGGTTCATCATCGTTTAATGGGGTTGACCCTTCGATGGCTTTTCTTATTTTTTCTGATACAACATAGGCCTCTTCATCCCCGGTGTTGGGTAGGACAATAATAAACTCTTCGCCCCCATAACGCCCCACCAGATCTGTTTCACGTAAGTTCATATTCAGATGATACCCAATTAATTTAAGAATTTCGTCACCTTTTCTATGACCATACCTGTCATTTATAGATTTAAATTTGTCTATGTCGCACATAATAACTGACAGTCTGCCACTGGACTGACGGGTGTGAATCAACTGAGCAGAAAACTTATCTTCAATATACTTTCTCAAGTAAACCCCTGTCAGCTCATCCACGGAAGACAACTTCTTAATATTGAGGTTGTCAATCATTAGACTCAGCATGCTGGTGAGTCGTTTGAGCTTCTTGAAGATCACAGGGCTGAATCTATTGAAAACTTGATTGGACTCCAAGTACAAATAACCTTGCAGGGTCTCATCCTCGTAATCATCAATGCGTCGACGTTTTGATGTGTCGTTGTCATGGGCGATGACAGGTATAAGGATGATGGCCTTTTGCTGCTCACTGAGCAGGTAGCTCAATCCATTGCCTTCAAAACTATTGATTAATATGCCCTCTCGGTCTGGTCCCAATTGAGAGATCAAACGTTTAATATCAGGGGCTATATAGTTTTCATCACTGGTCACCACTTCAACAATTTTTGAATTGGAGTCTGTGATATACACGCAACCGTTATCAGCTATAGCTGTCTGGATACAGTGAATGAGGGTATAGCGAATGCTTTGCCTTTCGTCTCTTTTAAGCTGATAAATAAGGTCATCTAGGGTCGAAAGATTCATACTATACTTTTCACTGTATATAGCATGAATTTTTTCAAGGAAGACATCATTATAGTAGAGACCTTGTATGGCTGACAAGTCAAAATAATCTTCAACTGACAATGTTTCCAGTTCATGCATCAACAGTTTTTCATCAGAAGATCTACGTCCATCTATTTTTCTTCTTATGGCATTGATCTTTGATTTCAACTCAATTTTTGATTCATCATACAACAAATAATTTTCCCTTTGACCTTCTGGAATACTAAAGGTCAAGGATTTAATAATATCAAGGGACATGAGGTAGTTTGTTAAGGCCAAATAGGCATCGCCTTCATAGAAATACTCATCAGCCAACAATTTATAGGTAAACCACTTCCACTCCTTGTTCATTTTTAAGTTTTTATCATGAAGCAGATCATATATAGCTTGAATACGGTTTTCCCCAAGAATGGCCTGGAGAATCTTTCTCTTCCATTTAAGAACTTCAGAATCAAACTGCGGTATTAGTGTTTGATCAAGTGCTAGAAGCATCTTTACCTGGATGTACTTTTTGCTATTTGAAAGCTCCAGTGATAATCCGAGAAGCATATGCCTTAAAACATGGGCCGTTTGGTAGCTGTCTACCTTTTCAACCATATCTTCAAACCACTGCATATCAATGGACTTGTTCAATTTAAGAAAATTGTCCTTATACCACTGAATTCTATACCTCAGTGCGCTCACTTCCATATGCTTGGCCTTATCATCGCACTCAGACATTTCTGCGCAAGTGTTTAGAATTCGCTCTGCCTTTTCATAATTCTTGATTTGAAGATTAAAATATACACTGACCATGTAATAGTCGTATAGGTCTTTAGAAACATCCTTCTTGCTTAAACTCAACGATGAACTCGGCAGCTCAGAATCCATCTTCTTAAGGATTCCAAAAGCCCGTTCATAGCTGTTCATCTTTATATAAGTCTCACATAATAGGGGCAGGGCCAGGTGCATGTCAATTCGACTGTCAATTTCTTCTGCTGCGCGCAGGGCCTTGTTTAGATAAGTTAGAGCTTCTTCAAAGCGATCTTCCCTTAAATAACTTTGACCAATATTGTGTAAATAGATTGGTCGCTGTGCCAAAATATTTAAGTCATTTGTTATGGAAAGGGCTTTGAGAAAGTACTGACGACTTACATCAACACTTCCAAATCCTTCACCATAAAGGACCCTCATATTGTTGTAGGCCTTGGCTTCTTCAAAACGGTCCCCATCGCTTCTGAAATTTTCAAGAGCGATTTTGAAATAGCCTTCCGCTTCTTCGAGCTTTCCATTACGAGATTTATAGGTCCCGTATTCATTAAAGAAATAGCCTGTATAATGGTGCATTTTATTCTCTATAGATAAGTCAATATACTTTGGAAGCTCCTCAGTGATTTTTAAGTCTTCACCCATCCTTACCCATAGCTTGAGCAGGTATTTCACAGCCCCCAACTGACCTTCTAAATAATTTATTCTTTCTGACTCAGCAAGAACATTTTCGAGAATCTTATAGGGCTTTTCCAGTTCTCCCCTAAGGACTTCCACGTCTGCTAGATGAATGCTTGCATCAATACATGACACGTCATTCTGCATGACCTTTGAAATCTCTAAAGCTTTTTGAAATATATCCTCAGCTTCTCTTGTCCTACCAATTAGTCTATACAGTCTTCCTGTTTTGTTTAAAAGTCTAGCGGCATCAATTTCTGGGTCATACTTGTCAATTAAAACAAGGGCTTTCTCATAGAATTCAATGGCCTGGGTATAGATGTTAAGACGTGTCATTTCCTCAGCTGCAAGGACACAGTATTTCACGGCTCTTCCAAGCTGCTGACTTTCAATTAAATGATAGATTAATTGATCGGATAAATGCCGTCCTAAGTCCTTATAGAAATCCTCTAAAATTTCAGCAGCCACACTATGGTACTTAACCCTTCTTTCTGGTTCAATACGACTCAGTATGTGAGACCGCATGACTCGACCAGAAAAATCATATGAATATCCCCAATCGCCAAGTTTTTGAATGAGTATGCCCTTGTCGACCATGTCATTTAAAACCTTGCCAATTGACACAATATTAAAAGCGTCAAATACTTTGTCAAGAATAACCGTTCCCACTGGCTCGTTGAATATGGAAACAGCTTCTAAGACCTTTCTCTCTTCATCACTTAATCCTTTTAATGAAGTTGAGACCCACTGTTCCGATGTCGTTGAAGCCTCAAGAAGTTGTATGTCACGTGGTAGATCAAACTTCCATTTTCGATTTTCATCCACATATATTCGATTATCAACAAATAGAATACGAATCATTTCTTCAATTCTTCTTGCGTTGCCCTCAAAAGTCTTTATCAGGAGGGCGCTAAACTCAATGGGACTCTTTTTAACCCCAAGCATTCTTCTTATGAACTCGGCCCCTTCTTCAAAGTTGAAAGCATTCAACTGAAATTTTACAATGCTTTCGTTTGTAAACCAGTCTTCCTGACTGGCCGGGGCATGTGAGCATATTATGAGTATAGGAATATCTTTTTGAACAGAAGTCAAAAAATCAATAATTGTGTGTTCATACTTGCTTAAACGCTCTGCATTATCAATTAATAATATAAATGGCCGATCTGTTCCAAAGTCACTTAAGAAATTGAAAATCCTATTGGCCATCTTCAAATATTCATGTTCATCATTTAAAACGGGTGTGGGTTGAACATCCCACCGATTCTTGAGTTCAGGAAATAGTTTTACCAATTCCGGTCCGTATTTCTGTATGAGCTCCCAACTTAATTTCTCATTGAATAAAATACGACTAAGAATTGGCTTAAAAGCCGCAAAAGGGTCTCTTTGTTGCTTGGTCACCTCGGTACGAATAACATCAAATCCGTGTATTTTAAGCAAATACTCTAGTTCGTAAAGTATTCGGCTTTTTCCCAGTCCTGGGTCACCCATAATTCGAATGCCAACTGGCCCACTCAGGTCTGATGTTCTCATACCAGCATATTGCAGTGTATTTTCAATAATTTTTTCATTGCCAACAAGGCCAATATTATGATGGAGTCTATTGTATGACGTGCTGTCAGTAAACTCGTAATCATAACGCAATTGGTTTGCAAGCTTGGCAATGAAATCGTCAATATTTGAAAATCTATTTTCTACAATATTGCTTGTGACTTTTTTTAGTGTGTTTGTTAATGGATTTTGCCCAACAACCTCATCAAGTCGGTCAATTACATCAATATCAACCGAGCCTTGATAATAAATCAAGTAGATCAGCACACCCAAAGAATATAAGTCAGCAGAGCTGTTAAACTGCTCATACCAAATAGATTCCGGCGCCATAAATGTGTTGATTTGTCTTGGTGAATACACAGATATGTCCTTATACTGACAAAGGTATGCGAAATCATGAAGCTTCACTGTCAACCTGTCATCTTCACGCAGAAACATGACATTGTCAAAGTTCAGGTAACCATACGTGAGTCCCCTGAAGTGAAGATACTGGACCGCCCGACATAAATCGAATATGGCTGTATAGACTTCATCTCTTGTAAGATCCTTATAGTCCACTTGACTTGACTGCTCGTAATATTCGGATGTGTAAAAATATTGGTGTCTTACCACCGGTTTATTATCCACACTGTTTAGCATTTCAAAGGCATAGGACTCACAAATATTTGGATGATTCACGGTTGTCCACATAAGGAAATCATCAATATATTTTCGAACTCTATCAGATTTAGAATATTCTTTTGTAAATAATTTGAGTCTGACGTCACGATTTCGAGTCATTAAATCCACTGCATGATACAACTCACCCGTTGAATCAGAGTCAATGACATCAACTATTCGATATCGTCTATTGATGATTTTCACGATCATGCCCCCATACTACAAGTCTTATACTTCCATATTGTTATTCAAAATTTCAAAACATTCGTGGATGTGTTCAATAACTTGATCATCACATTCAGCCAGAACTTCTGATAGATACTTTTGACGTGTGTGAAGCACCTGTTCAATAAGTTGGTGGCCCTTATCTAAAACTTTAATTCTAACAATTCGTCTATCTTTTTCATCTTTAACGCGGACAACAAGATTATTTCTTTCCATTCTGTCAAGAAGATCTGTCACCGTGCTGCATGCCAAATACATTTTATTGCTTAGTTCCCCTATAGTTAGATCGCCCTCTTTAATAAGGTGTTGTAAGGCTTCAAATTGAGGGGGCGTGATTTCAAAATCTGAAAGGATTTCTCGACCCTTCTTTTTAATTTTTCCACAAACCCATCTAAAATTCTCTTCAATAATTACAATTATTGGATCAATTTTTACTTTTTCAGTCATGGTTGACCTCCTACAATATCTTTAACCCCATTATACAATACATATCAACGTTTTCCTAATGATTTTCCTGCTCATTTTCCTTGTTTTCCTACATGATTTCCACTTTACTGTTATGAATATGTTTAAGTGGGTATAAATGTCAACGCAATCGCTGAAAGCTAGACAATTGCGGGGATTCAAAAGTTCTGGTAAAATATCATTAGTAAACTTTTGAGGGGGATATATGAAACGTTTGAAGGGTCTTAAAGAGAAACTTCGGGAAGATATCACCTTTGTGGTTGTACCACGGGCAGACAGTCAAGTGAAAAGACTTAGACTCCCGCGTTACATAATTCAAGGGGCACTTGCCCTTGTAATTGTGTCGACAATCACAGTGAACACCGCTCTCGTTTATTACTTTATCAACAATAGGAAACTCTCGACAGAAAACGGGCAGCTGTCTGCAGAGATGACCGATCAAACAGATCGTATCACTCGACTAGAAGACTTATACTCTTCCCAAACAGAACTTAACGAAAACATGAAAGAACAGGCTCAAAAAGTCGCAGCTATTTACGAAGAACGTCTAAGTGAACTTGAAAGTCTTGAAACACAAGCCATTACTCTCATTGCCAAACTCAATGAGGAACACGATGTCAATGTTTCAATACCTGTAAGTCGTTCCTTTAACAGAACAGAATTACCACCTGAAGCCGTGGGGCCAGAACTCAGTTTTGGCATGGAAAACAACGATGAGCTTGACGAACTTCTGGCTCTCATTGAAGATGATGAAATATCACTTCTCATGGATCAACAAATCGATGAGTACACTTCTGTGATTGAAGAAGTTGAGAACACCCTTGACTTTCTTGATTGCAAACCCGACTTAAAACCAGTAAATGGACATATCACTTCAGGTTTTGGCCTAAGACGCGATCCAGTTACAGGTCGTAGAAGCATGCATAAGGGTCTGGATATTGCAAACACACGCGGAAGCGATATCGTTGCCGCTGGTTCAGGCGTTGTGACCTACTCCGGTTACAATGGCAGTTATGGTAAAACTATTGTTGTGTCTCATGGTTATGGCTATAAAACAGTCTATGCCCACAACAACAAAAACTTGGTTCAAGTTGGAGATCATGTTGAGAAAGGTCAACTTATTGGACAAGTTGGTAACACTGGAAAGAGTACCGGACCACATGTGCATTTTGAGATTCATTTCGAAGGCAAACAAATTGATCCGGCAGGTCTTATAAATTAAGGGGGATATAGGATGAAGCAAATGTTTCAAAAAGGGGCTCCGGCAATTGATTTTGACATGATTATCGGCCAGTCTTCTTCTATGGAAGGCGATATTAAAAGTGGTGGATCAGTGAGAATTGATGGTCATATTAATGGCGATATCGAGGCTGAAGGTGATGTTATCATCGGGCCTGAAGCTGATGTTCATGGCAATATTTCTGCATCTAACATAGAACTTTCCGGTGCGGTTGAAGGCAATATTCACTCTGATGGCCTTCTTAAAATCCACGCTTCTGGTGTTCTTCGTGGTGATATTGAAGTCATGAGTTTTGTCATTGATGAAGGTGGGGCTTTTGAAGGTCAGTGTAACATTAACACATCCAATCTACCTGCACGTCGTAATACAAAAGACGATAAGGGCAATCGTAAGAACACGCCATCTGATGCTTCTAAAAACAGCACTGCTCCGAACAAGAATCAGAGTGAATCGTCAAACAATAATAACAACAATAATAATAATAAAAACAATCAAAATAGAAACCAAAACAATCATAAAAACAACAATCAAAAATCTGCTTAGTCAAAGGCAGGCAAGTTTTCTTATAAAGTTTTTGATTTTTAAATATCTATATAGGCTACGACCGGGTACTTGTACGACCGGGGTGCTTAAATGATATTTTGCAAGTCACTCAGAATAAATAAAGTGTATGTCAGACATTTGTCGACATACACTTTCTATTTGCTCAAAATCAAATGAAATTGATCCTTATAAGACAGGAAGAAACTCATTGCCCCTTCCATCTCTATCACTGTGGGAAACTATATAGGCATCAAGAACCTGCATAAGTTTCATAATCCAGTTATCGATATTTTCTAGATAAACCCCTGCCACACTTATTCTAAAACAATTGCTCTTTCCCTGTGCAAAATAGAAGGCACTGCCTGGAATAATTTCTATGCCTTGACTCAGTGCAAACTGGGCAAAGCTGTCTGCATTTAAATACGCTGGCATCTCTATCCAAAAATTAAGTCCACCTTCAGGCTGATGGTAGGAACAGTCTGCAGGCATGTAGGCATTAATGGCCTCTACTGCTGTGTCATACCTCTTCTTGAAAATATCACGCATGGACTCTATTTGCTTTTTCCAAAGCCCGCGGCGTAGGTACAAGTCAAAGGCTCTTTGAATGAGCCCAGATGTGGAAATATCGGTAATGTGCTTTGCAACCACAAGTTCTTGGCCCAGTCTTTTCGGTGCAGCCATAAATCCCAGTCTTAGGCCTGGCATATAAATTTTCGAAAAACTTTTAATGTATATAACACGATCAAACCGATCCATGCTCTTTAAGGACTTGCCTTCGGCTTCTTCTTCCTCATAGAAGAATAAGTCACTGGCATAATCATCTTCAAGTACCCACATTCGATTTTCAGAAGCCACCTCAAGCACAGCTTCTTTTTTCTCCTGTGAATAGGTATAACCCGTTGGATTATGGAGATTTGGCATGGTGTAGAAGAGTTTAGGTTTATATTTTTTCACCGCTTCTTTAAAGGCTTCTAAGTGAATTCCATCCTGAGTCATGGGCACTTCAATTATATTGGCGCCTTTCATTTTAAATGCTGCTATGGCACCTGTGTAAGATGGCGCTTCCACAAGAACATAGTCCCCATAATTAAGTATGGCCTTAGAAACGATGTCTATGCCCTGCTGGGCACCAGAAATAACTTGAATGACATCAGGGTCTACATATATTTTCGAATCTTTTAAATAGTCAACCACGGATTCACGCAGGGGTGAAAAACCCCATGAGGCCTGATAGCCAAAGGCTTTGCCCTTGTCCCTGTCAAGAACCTCATTCAAAACCATTTTAAAATCTGCCACAGGAAACAAATCCGCTGTCGGAGACGACTGGGCAAAACTCATTTCAGCCGCCTGCTTCAGCTTGTCATTCAGGTCTTCAATTTCTTCTTCCTTTGGTGTCACAAACGTGCCAGATCCAACTTTTTTATAGACAAGCCCCCCCTCCTCTAGGAGTTTGTAGGCATTGACTATGGTTACATTGTTAACATCTAAGAGTTCAGCCAGTTTTCGAATGGGCGGTAATTTTGTATGCGGACGTAGTCGTCCACTTGCAATCATAACCTCCAGCGCTTTAAAAAGCTGTAAATACAGGTGTTCTTTTTTATCTCTGTCCAGTTCGATCGTTTGGTAGGGATTCATACGTCACCTCGCTGGTTTATTTTATCTAATTTGCTTACAAAACATCATCTATTCACGACCTCTTATTCCCTATATCAAAACTATGCATCAAATCACCAGACTGGAAATAAAGAATCTCCCGTGCTCTGGTTGTATATAAAAGTCCAATATGTATGAAAATATAAAGAAATCAAGATATGAAAAAAGATATGAAAAAAAGCCTTCATAGTAAAACTATGAAGGCTTATCTTTCTGATTACCCAGAAAGCCGTCACGGTAAAATTCAGCACCACACCCACACTAAGTGGGTGCACTCTCCATAACTTCTGCCTTCCTCTGATACGTACAAGGCCTGACATCCACTACAGAATGTATGCTCCCTATTTAAAACCAGTGGTTGAATTTTACTAGGCAACGGTCATCCCAGGCTCAATTACATTATACACGATTTGCAGTGAAATTTCCAGTCTCCAGAAGAAGTCATACAAGTCCGTATATTGCGTGAATGACTCATAGCCTGATAAAGTCAATCTTAATATGATCCTTCTTCCGTTTTGGTTGAATCAGAAACAAGGGCATTGATTGTCTGCATTTCCTTGTCTGTCAAGTAACGCCACTTGCCGACACCTAAATTATCTAAGTTGACATTCATTATACGAACTCGTTTTAATTTCACAACCTTGTATCCCAAGTATCCGCACATTCGTCTTATTTGCCTATTCAGCCCCTGGGTCAGTATGATTTTAAAAACGTATTTGCCTTCTTTTGTAACCTCACATTTTTTTGTAACAGTGTCTAAAATGGGAATACCATTCCCCATTTTCCTTATAAAATCTTTTGTAATGGGTTTATCTACAGTGACAATATACTCTTTTTCGTGATTGTTGCCCGCCCTGAGAATCTTATTTACAATATCGCCATCATTGGTAAGGAAAATGAGGCCTTCTGATGGATTATCCAGTCTGCCAATTGGAAAAATTCTTTTGGGATAATTTATATAGTCTATGATATTATTTTTGACTTTTAGCTCCGTGGTGCATGTAATGCCTACTGGTTTGTTAAAGGCAATATATATGGGTTTTTCTTTAGATTTCAAGGGTTTACCGTCCACCCGAACATCATCATGGCCACTGACTTTTGTCCCCACTTCGGGGTTTTTGCCATTTATCGTAACCCGCCCCTCTTCGATCAGCTTATCCGCTTCTCGCCTTGAGCAGATGCCTGTACTGCTAATGAACTTATTTAGTCTTATCTTATCATCATGATTTTGAACACCGCTTGCATGCTTTTTCATTGAACACCTTTTCTTCGTTACACTTTCAATATTCATTTTGCTTTTGATCCTGAATCTTTGTGCATCCATTATACCATAATAATATCCTCATATTTTGCCACAAAGCCATCTAATAACAGTCAAAAAAATAAGCCCTAAGGCTTATACTATTTGTTGAGAATACAGTGCGTCAATCAAACCGTCTTCAATCAAAAATCACCACACCCATGAAAACTCCAGTTTACGAATGATTCTATGGTGTGTGGTGATTATTTTACTGAACGCGTGTTTAACCTTCTATTTCATTAGCAGGGCTCTTACGGCCAAGAGGTATCCATCTGTACCAAGACCCGCTATGACCCCAGATGATGCACCTGCTGTCACAGAATGTCTTCTGAATTCCTCACGGGCATGTATATTAGATATATGCACTTCTATGACTGGTATTGAAATAGATTTTATTGCGTCAAATATGGCGTAGCTATAATGAGTGAGTGCCGCTGGATTTATGATGATGCCATCAAACGTTTCATCAGCATCTTGAATACGGTCCACAAGCAGCCCCTCATGATTGGTCTGAAAAACTTCACAATCCACTTTTAAGTCTCTACAAAAATCAGTGATTTTTACGACAAGATCATCATAGGTCTCCTGTCCGTATATCTCTGGTTCTCTTTTTCCAAGCATATTTATATTTGGTCCATTTAAAACAAGTATATTCATTTGACATCCTCTTTAAATTATTCCTGTTTTGTTTATGATATTTTAGGCCACTGATATATGCATGTCAATAGCTTTTTATGAATAATTATGAGACCAAGCACATGAAGCATCATTTGATTGACTAACGTTCACTGATGTTTCGAACGCCCTTGATGATATAGTTCACTGTGCCATCTCCATTATATTGAATTTCTATTTTTGTGTTGTCATGGAAGTTTTCAAAGGGGCCTCGAATTGTGAATCCCGTGTCCGTTTTAAGGGCCTTTGTCTTAAACTTTTTCGCCACCCACTTTTTATCAATTGTGAATGACTCATCCGTATCGACACCTTTTCTTTCCATGTTTTCAATAAATTTTTCTCGCTTAGCAGGATCATCAATAATTTCTTCTGTAAGGTTTCCAAGATGAAGTTCTCCAGAGTTAACAAAGACACTTTCAATATCTGCTCTGGCATCAATGGCATTTCTCACATCATCTTTCATATTGCTACGCACCCATTTTTCCATTTGGTCACGTACAATCCGAGTCTTGTCCATATGATCCACCACAAAACTAGCCTGTATAAAGGTCTTTTGGAAATACTCAAGGATACTGCCATCTTCAGCTTTAAGGGGTTGGTCCACCACCACAAGGTCGTAGTCATCCACACCAGGCTTCTTGAAAAAAGCCGCCTTATTGAGTCTCTGACTAAGTGATGGCAAACTGATTTCCTGAGAAACCAAATCGACCTTAAAGCCATTTTCCTCATATTGAATGTCGTGGACAAAAGAGGGTTGGTAGTCCATTTTCATAACCGCTAAACAACGCTCTCCTCCTGTGGAGAACTGGCAGACAATAACATCTGCTGATGGGATGATCGGATGTTCTTGCATGCACTTAAAAAGCCACTGGGCTATTTCCTTTGATGCCTCAACAAAATTATCTGTCTCATCATCATATATCTTCATCAAGTTTCCATAAACCACACCAGATGGATTAAATAGCTTTAGTTTTCTATTCTTTTCACTGCTGAGTGATTTTAGGATATGATGTGTTAAAAATGCGGTTACCGCTGGCTCGAGTTCTAATTCTGCATCTGTTAAAAGGGGCTGATCACTGTTTTTATCCAGCACATGAACGATTGCCCTTTCAATTGAAGCCTCTTCTATACGTCTAAGTTCCAAATCAAATCCTCCACTCACTACTCTTCAAAATTCACTTTAACACCTGGGCTTATATCATCTTGGGGTACAATGACCTTTTCACCAAGACTTAGTCCAGACACAACTTCCAAATATGTTTCGCCGACAAGGCCAACTTCTATAGGTCTTTCTTGGACCTTTCCACCTGACTCGACAAATACATGATATTTACCATTTTTCTGATATGTCAGTTCTTCCCTGATACGAAGAACTTTTTCCTTTGCCTCTGTAACAAAATCCACGTCAAGTTCTTGGCCAATAAGGACTGGAAGATCTTCTTTGACCGATTCGATTTCGACTGTGACGCGTTTTTGCTCTATGCCCAAATCAGAAATTTGTGTTTCTGCTTTGGGAAATATCTTTGTCACAGAGCCATCAATCATGCTCTCATCATTTAAATGAATATCAACGGGTGTGCCAACTTTGACCTCAGCCACATCACTATCGAGTATATCAGATTTAAAATAAACATGTAATACATTTGCGATTTCAAAAGTGACCATCCCCATACTGACATAGTCCCCAGCTTCAATATACCGGCTTAGCACAAGACCATCCTCATTAGCCCGAATTTCATGACGTGCCTTCTTAACTTCAAGCATTTCAAGCGCTGATTCCTGGGCACGGATTTCTGAAGCGAACTTATTCTTTAGAGCCTCTGAAAGACCCTTTCTAATTTGAATCAAGGCTTGATACTTGCCATTGACTTCTTGCTGGGCCAGTTCAAGTGCTTTTTGACTATCATCCAAGGTCTGGGAGCTAATCGCCCCCTCTTCAAACAAGCTTTTATTTTTTTCGTGGGATTTCTGATAACTGTCTCTCTGTATAACGGCAGAATTATATGCCGACTCCGCTTGTTGTATCACGGCCTTGTCATTTGGCTCAAGGGCATCCTCAAAAGCATATTTAAGGGCACTCAAGTTCTCACTTGCAATATCTATTTCTGTGTCCACATCGGTTGTATCAATCTCAGCTAAAAGATCACCACGTTTAACTTCATCGCCTATATCTGCATACCAGTCCTTCACTGTTCCACTTACAAGCACAGACACGTTCTTCGACTGTCTGGACATGACCTGAGCCTCTTCTTCGATTATATCTCTAACAAGACCTTCATCCACAGTTTCCAGCTCCACCAAGACACCACCAGAACCCGACATAGCCACTGCACCTGCTATCACAATAACGATTCCAATGACAGCAAGAACAATATTCCGTTTTTTGATTAAATTTTTCATGCTCTTATCCTCCTATGTCATCCTGTTCTTAAGGGCTTCAATAAAATCAAGCCTGCGTATACGGGAATAAGTTGCCACCTGAGCCATCAATACAAAGCTCAAGGTTAAGGCGCCTGATATTAAATACGACTTTAATGAAACATCCACTTTCATTGTATAGAGCTCTGTGCTGAAGGTTTCTGCCATTCCATTGAGCATAGCCCTTCCTAGAGGAATACCAAGAAGTACGCCCAGCAGGCTCATGGCTAAGTTTTCTCTGACAAGAATAAAGAAAATTTCATTCTTCTTAAAACCCATTACCCTTAGTGAAGAAAACTCCAGTCTACGTTCTAAGACACTCATCACTGATGAATTATATACGATGGCAAAGCCTAGTATACCGGCAAACACAATCAGTATTGAAACACTGGCCAAAGTCAATTCTAAAAATTCTTCAAATATTTTCATCAAGTCGTAATTTGACTGGACAGATGAAATCTTTGGCACATCATTGAGCTCGTCCTTGATCGTCTGATCACTGGTGATCATGGCGCCATTTATAATGCCATGTTCTAAAAACTTTTCCTGCATGTAGGGTAAATCCATATAAATATTCATACCAAGACTCTGGTCAATAACACTCACAACTTTAATGTCAAGATCATCTCTGCCTGGTATGAAAGTATTTATTCTAAGGCTTTCCCCTGCCTTGATATCAAGATATTTTGCAAGGCCCTCTGTTATAAAAAGTCCCTTTGGAGGCAGGCGAAGGGGGTTGCCTTCTAAATCTTTAAATCTATACATGTTTGTATCTGATGGCATGCCCACCACGGTAACAATTTTTTTGTTCCATAAGTGTTCCACTTCAAATGGATACTCCAGTTTTGGATCAATATCCTTGTACTGGATAAGGCTCTTAATTTCATTGAGGGCTCCATCATCCACTGGCTCTGAAAAATTGATGTTGTAGTCCATTCGCAGGAACTTAGAGTAATGCTCATTGAATATTTGATCAAAGGCAGTTGATTGGAACATTGGAATCATCATTATGGCGTAGGTTAAGGCTATGCCCAATGTGATAAATACAAATCTCTTTTTTGATCTGAGTAAATTTCGAAGGACAATTTTCTCAGTGAAAGAAAAATATTTCCAAATGACAGTGCGCTCGAGAACTGTTCTATGTCCTGTTTTAGGCGGTTCAGGCCGCATGGATTCAGCCGGATGAATATGTAGAACCGTTTTTGCCCCAAACAAACCTGCCACGGCTGAGAAAACAGACGATAGCACAATGGCAAAAAATAAGTACTCTGGATACAGTCTAATTTTCAAATAAGGTATGAGGAAGAACTGGGTGTACATTTGTGTCATGACAGCTGAGAGAAGAGCTCCCAGGGCCACGCCTATCAAAGACCCTACAGCCCCTATCATGAGGCAATACTTTATGTAGTGCCACACGATCTCCTTATTGTTGTAGCCCATTGATTTGAACACACCGATTGATGTTCTATCATTACGCACAGTCCGGCTGACCATAATGACCATAATGCTGGCTGCAACAAAAAGGAAGACAAATGGAACCGTTCTTGCCATTTTCTTGCCACCCTCAATTTCTTCTGAAACGAGACGGTGACTCAGTTGATCCTTCTTAGGATAAATTCGTTTTATTCCGTATCTATCAAGTGTGTCCTCCACACGTTCCTGGAGTATATCGATATTCACACCCGGTTCAGCTTTTATAAGAACTTGATTATAGTAACCTGTCATGCCAAAACTGTTCATGGCAAATTCCTCTGAGACAAAGACCACTCCAAATTTTCCCGGTGCTGGCAACATAGACTGTTCATTTTCCATAAGGTAGACATACTCTGGACTGGAAACAAAAGCCTTGACCTGAAGTTCATATTCTTTTCCGAGAATTTGGGGACGAATGGTTCCCTCTAAAGGCATGCCTCTCGCCTGGGCAAACTGATCAAAGACATAGGCATCTCTATTTTTATTTTTTATGGTTCGCCCCTCATAAAAATAGAGATCATTAATTTTATAATCGTCCTTAGGCAGGGATTCAATACGCACCGTGACTTTCTCATTCTCATCTTTAACCTTTAACGGCACATCGTACTGAATTCTACCCTGTGCATGCATAACACCAGGTAAATCAAGCACATCTTGTACACCCTTTTCGGGTACTTTTAAAGTTTCAACATAAATATCAGCAAAGTTTGATTCGTCATAATAGTAATTTAAAGAATTTTCCAAATTCACCATTGCCATTGTAAAAGCGACATATGTCAAAAGACCCACAGCGATCACTAGAGAAATGGCAATGAACTGACCGACATGATGGGAAACCATCCGCACCAGCCTAACATTCATTTTTTTCATTACCAAACAATCCTTTCAGGACTTATAGGCTCTTCATTGTAATGATCTTCTGTAATCTTACCTGACCTAAGCTTAATAACACGGTCTGCCATTTGACCAATCGCTGCATTATGGGTAATAACCATAACTGTTTTTTTCATTTCCTTGTTGATCTTACTGAGTAGCTTTAAAATCGTTAGACCGGTTTTAAAATCCAGCGCCCCAGTGGGCTCATCACAAAGGAGAATTTTAGGATTTTTGGCAACCGCCCTGGCAATCGCCACACGCTGCTGCTCTCCCCCCGACATTTGGGCAGGAAAATGATCGGCTCTTTCTGAAAGTTCAACCGCCTGCATGATTTCATTGATTTCAAGGGGCTGAGAACAAATTTCTGTAGCCAGCTCTACATTTTCCTTGGCTGTCAAATTGGCCATTAGATTATAGAACTGAAACACAAAGCCCACATCATTGCGTCTATATGCGGTAAGTTGTTTGTCGTTGTAATTTGTGATGTCCACAGAGTCAAAGACCACCTGTCCTTCACTGGGAACATCCATACCCCCAATAATGTTTAGAAGGGTACTCTTCCCTGACCCAGATGGTCCTAATATGACGACAAACTCCCCCTCTTTAATGGTGAATGTAATATCCTGAATTGCTTTTACTGTGACTTCGCCCATCTTATAGTTTTTTGTCAGGCTTGTAACTTTTATAAATTCTGCATTCATTCTTTCACCCCGCTTTAACTTTTCCGAAAGATGGTTTACTCAGATTTTAATGTTTCTATTAAGTCTTGTATGTCCTTTGGCAATTCCGCCCTTAGCTCAATCTCTTTTGACGGTCTGGCCAACTTAAAGACCATTCTTGAACAGTGGAGTGCCTGACGATCTATAATTTCATGGTTCCCACCATAGAGAACATCACCATATAGGGGATGACCTATATGTCTAAAATGAACCCTTATTTGATGGGTTCGACCTGTTTCTAGTCTAATTTTGACCAGACTGGCATTTTGGAAACGTTCTATGACTTCATAGTGGGTCACACAAGGCTTACCATGCTCAAGCACCTTTCTTTCAATATCTTCTTCGTTTTCAAGGCCGATTTTTGCATCTATGGTTCCCCTGTCATTTTCTAGCCTACCCATAACCACTGCTGTATACTCTTTAACCACTTCATCCGCTATCATCTGTTCTGAAATAACAGTTTGAGCATATGGGTTCTTTGCAATCATCATAAGGCCTGAGGTGTCCCTGTCCAGTCTGTTAATAAATCTGATTTTTATATCCAGGCCTTCGTCTAAAAAGAGCTTAGCTATGCCATTGGCAAGGGTCCCTGATGGATGTCCCTTGGTTGGATGAACAACTAAAAATGGTTGTTTATTAACTATTAATAGGTCGGCATCCTCGAAAACAACATTCACTGGGATGTCCTGTGGTTCAAATATATTGGTTTCCATTTTCATTTCTATTGTTATGGTGTCGCCCTTTCTAATTCTTGAATTTAGGGAAACACGTTGACTGTTCAGCTTTATTCCTTTTTCTTTTTTAGATCGTCGAATCATTCGGCCTGAGAGGTCCATACTCTGATGTAAGACATCCATTAGTTTAAGTCCTGCGTCCTTTTGCTGGGCTGTATATTCCAGCACATGTGTTTTATAATCCACCAACTGTCCTCCTTGGCACATTCATACCCTTTATATTCCAAAAGTATCTTCATTCAAAATATGGCAATACGTAGTAAAATCCGCTTAAGTCCCGTGATTAAGTACGATCCTTAAGCGGATTCTATCCGCGGTTTATCTTTGGAAGTTTTCATTATACTTAAATTAAGTATTCCAGAACAAGATATGATCCTGTGGTCTCTTCCAATAAAAGTATATAGTACGGAAAAGATATATTGCAAAATCTTACGAGTTCACGTTCATCTTCAACCTTTTTCCCGAAATCCAGAACATTGACATTGACTTCATGCCAACCATACTTTTCCAGTTGATCTGCATTTTCTGGCTTAATGAGTTCTTTAGGAACAGATCCAAATATATTTCCATGAACTGTTTTATGCTGTTTCCAAAACTCATTGTGCTGGTTGATGGCCATGGCCTTCATAAGCTGTTCTGTTCTTTCTTCAGCAAAAAATTCCAAATAACTGCCTTCGAAAATATCAATTCTTTTCGTCGGTTTATATAAAAATGCAATCGTATTAATGATGTCGTATGGTCTGGACTTGGTGACTTTGTTGTCTTCCTTGCTAAGCACCACTGAATCAGCAGAAATAACCGCTTTTCCAAACTCCTGTTCAATGTTTGAAAGCATTCTTCTTACACGCTTTATTTGACCTTGAAAGCCTTCAAGATCTAGGGCCACCATTGACTCTTCCATTTCTCTGATTGCACTTTTTAAATCTCGAACTTTTTTTCGCATATTCAAACCCCCGAGGTCCCTTTTCCCGGATTACCCGCTCTGTGTCAAAATGGTTTTTCATGACACTTTGACTTGAGTAAACCTAGGTTATCATTACAATTATACCAGATCGACTTTTCCATGAAAACCCACAGTGTTGATGTGGTAAAACTATATTACCTGGCTTTAAGGTCCTCTTTTATTCTACATATAATCCTGTTCACTTCTTTGGGGCTTTCAATATGCGGTGAATGTGCTGCGTTCTTGATCATAAATAGATTTTTACGGGGCTCAGATTGTTTTACAGAAAGCACCCCTTCAAACAATATTATGATTTCTAACACAATGAAAACTTTATAATAACACTTTATAACAATACAAAAAGAGATACAAACGGCTATGGGTTTGTATCTCTTTAATATTTTTATAATAAGCTGATTATAGTATTTTATAATTGCAGATTCATTTCAAAGATATTGAATGTTTTAACCTTATATTTCGGTTATGACCTTTTTAAACTAGTAGCCTAGAATGTTAAATCCACAGTCAACATGCATAATTTCACCTGTTACAGCAGACCCCATATCACTCAAGAAAAAGACAGCAGCATTTCCCACTTCCTTTTGAGAAACCAATCTGCCTAGAGGTGCTTTTTCCACAAAGTGACGACCAATTTCATTGAACTCGCCAACACCTTTTGCAGCTAGGGTTTTAATTGGACCTGCTGAAATACCATTAACACGGATACCGCGCTGACCCAAATCATGCGCCAGATACTTAACACTTGACTCAAGCGCAGCTTTGGCCACACCCATAACGTTGTAATTCATAACAACGCGCTCTCCGCCCAAGTAGGACAAAGTGATAATACTTCCACCATCTACCATGTATTCTGTTGCATGTTTTGTCACAGCCACAAGGGAATAGGCACTGATGTCATGTGCCATTTTGAAGCCTTCACGAGATGTGTCCATATATAAGCCACGTAGTTCTTCTTTTTTCGCATGGGCAATACAGTGTGCCACACCATGAATGTTTTTCACTTCTTGACCAATTGTCTTGAACGTTTTTTCGATGTCCTCATCATTTGTCACATCGCACTCAACACAAAGTGAACCTTCTAGTTCTGTCCCTGCCAGTAGTTTTTCAATACTTTTTAGGCTTCTTTCTCCTAGATATGTGAAGATAAGATTCGCACCTTGCTCTGCACACATTTCAGCAACGCCCCAAGCTATACTCCATTTATTTGCTACACCCATAATGACAATATTTTTATCTTTTAGCATACCGCTCATCGTACTCCTCCTAACAGTCAGGTATTAGTACCTGATACTAAACCTATAGAAATTATAACCTATTTATAATTCCCGTGCAAGGACAAATAACATGAATTGTCTGGGCGGATTTAGGGGTATAGATAAATTAAGACCAATTTCAGAATTTCTTAAGGTCTTATATAGGTAAATTTGGATTATAATACTAAGTGAGTGATTTATAAAAATGTCATTTTAGCGACTTGCAAAATATCATTCATGAATCCGCCCACACGGTATATAGAATTTTTGATTCTTAATTTTTATATACGGTAAAAGGAAAATATGGATCTGTAATTTTGCAAGCGCCTGATTTAGGCCATATTCTATTACAGGTGAAAGAACACCCTTGATTTTCACCATTTAAGTGCCTAATTAAAGAATAAAAACGAGGCGATACTATGAACAACATTGTTATGTCAAAACTATCTATTCTCCTGTTAACAGTCCTTCTTATAGCTGGAGGTTACTACTTTATCGGCAAGATGATCATCATCCTTATGCCTTTTATAATTGGACTTTTAATCTCAAAAATGATTAACCCCGCTGTCACGTTTCTAAAAAACAAGCTTCATGTCCCGCGCGGCCTATCCACAATCGTCCTTATTTTCGGGGCTATTTTTGGAATTGGCTTTGGTCTGGTTGTCCTTTCTGGGCGAATAGCGCGTCAGCTTATTGACCTGTCTTCCCAGTTTCCAATTTGGGGCGCTTCTATTGAAAGCTATGTCAACCGAGTTGCAAGTGCTTTGAATACAGTACGTTTCGGACAACCGGGAACCATATCTGACTATATTTCTAAAGCTGTTGATGCACTCATGTCAAGGCTTGGTGAAGTTTCAACAGTGGTTGGGTCCTCTATTCTCTCAGCTGTGACTTCCGTGCCCAACATCTTATTTTTCATTGTTATAATGTTTGTTTCTGCCTTTTTCATGACAAAAGACAGAGAGCTTATAGACAAATGGCTTGAACCCATTTTCCATGGCGAATGGACCCGAAACGAAAAAACACTCATTATAAAGAAAGATGTTCTTGGAGTTATTTGGGGATATGTTAAGGCACAACTTATTCTTATGAGTTTAACCTTTGTAGAATCATCCATAGGTCTTCTCATTATTGGTGTCAACTACGCTGTGCCTATTGCCTTTGGTATCGCTCTAATTGATGCCCTACCTATACTTGGTCCTGCAACAATATACATTCCTTGGATCATTTCTAAAATTGTCATAGGCGAATATGCCACAGCGGTCTCACTGCTTGTCTTATACTTAGTTGTGACCCTGGCACGACAAGCGCTTGAACCTAAAATTTTAAGCACACAAATTGGTGTATACCCTCTTGTGACCCTACTTTCCATGTATATTGGCTTGAAAACCATTGGTTTTGCAGGCATAATACTGGGCCCGATCACAGTCATAATTATACTGTCCCTCTTTAAGACAGGGCTCCTTCCAAAGCCAACCATACTTGAACATAATTCAAACAACAACGAAAATAATTCGGCATAGTCCGAATTATTTTTTTCGTGAAAACGATTCCAACTTCTTTTCAGACTATTTACAAATTATTAATACATGCTATAATTATTCAAAAGCGAGTCTTTTATCAAGCACAACGGGGTGCACGGTGAAAGGCGATTTTTTGTGCCTATTTTTAGTTGTATACTGTATACAATATGTTTTATAATTTTCTATGAACTTTGAGGAGGTCACCAATGCTGTACTATGTAGAACCAAAAAAACACAAGCCATCTGAGTTAAAAGAAATTCTTGACAAACATCCACAAATTAAGTTCGTTTCTCTAATTGCTGTCGATCTAGGCAACAATCACACAGACGAAAGAATTCCAATTGAAATTATGAAGGATGATGTTGAAGGCTTCTTAAATACGGGTGTTCAAACTGATGGTTCATCAGTTAACCTTCCAAAGATTGCTGACATTAACAACGCAAAAGTTGACCTAATCCCTGACCTGTCTGTAAAATGGTTTATTGATTACAACCCAAACCATTACGATGACGAAACAGGCAAGCCAGTTGGTACTCTCATGATCCCAGCTTTTCTTATGCATGATAGCAAACTTGTTGGTTCACGTGCAATTTTAAAGAAAGCTATGGAAAGTTTCGAAAAAGAAGTTATTTCTGTGCTGAAGAAACACCCTGCCCAGTGCGGCATTTTAGGGTTCACTTCTGCAGATGAAATTGAAAAAGTTGAACTTACAACTGCGACTGAACTGGAGTTCTGGGTGAAGACGCCTGACCACCGTTCTGATATTGAAAAACTGTCCACTTCACAAACCCTAAAAGAGCAGTACTGGAAGCGTACAGTTGGACCTGTTCGTACAGCGCTTGAGCAGTCATTAGAAGCTCTTACCAACTTAGGCATGAAGCCTGAAATGGGGCACAAAGAGGTTGGTGGTGTGCCTTCAAAGTTAAAAGGAACAAACAAATGGGAAGGCATTATGGAGCAAATTGAGATTGATTGGGAATACGACGAAGCCCTTCAGTCTATTGACAATGAACTTTTTGCAAAGAACATTATTAAGGACACATACGAGAGAAATGGCCTTGTGGTAACATTCCAGGCCAAGCCAATCGAAGGTGTTGCTGGTAGTGGTGAACACCACCACGTAGGTGCTGCTCTTATTCTTAAAAACGGAAAGAGAATCAACCTATTTGCTTCACCAGATATGACTGCCGATTACCTGAGTGCTCCAGGCTGGGGTGCCCTAATGGGTCTTCTTAAGAACTACGAAGTGGTTAATCCATTTGTAACATCGACAAACGATGCATTTAACAGACTCAAGCCTGGTTTTGAAGCGCCTGTGTGTACAGTTGCATCTGTTGGGCACAGTGTGAAGGTTCCAACACGTAACCGTACGGTACTTGTAGGTCTTGTGCGTGATATGAGTTCTCCTCTTGCAACACGTTTCGAACTACGTGCACCAAACCCAAATACAAACTCATACCTGGCAACATCTGCTGTATACATGACAATGCTTGATGGAATTAAGGCTGCAGTTGCTTCTGGCCTTTCTTCAAACGACCTGGAAAAAGAGTTCTCTAAGCCGTATGGCGTTGAAAAATTCTATCTTGAAAAAGACAGAGCCTACCGCTCTGAAGAAGATGTCTTTGAAGATTACACTGAAGATGAGCGTAACAAGTTCTTCGCAAAACCGCCTGCAACTGTTTGGGAGAACCTTCAAAACTTCGAAAACCATCCAGACAAGGTTAGCGTTCTTACCGCTACAAGTGTCTTTGACAATAAGGTCCTAGAATCCTATAAAGAAACCCTAACCCTACAATGGACGACTGAACTCAAAAACAGAATCGTGCCTTCAAATGCCAATCTGGTGCGTCGTTTCTGCAAACTTCGTGGCATTGAAGACATCACTGACCTGGATGTTGTAAACTGGGAGAAAATCAACGCCATTCGCTTCCACCTTATGAAGGACAGCATGACAGACAAGTCTCTTTTCACTCGTATTCGAGAAGGCATTGATGCTGAAAACTACAACACAGTGTCTGACCTACAACTTGAAATGTCTGCAGAAATGAACATCCTTATGCAGCTCTATATTGAATACAAGCAAAACCTTCTGTTTATTAATGACTAAAAAATAAACAGTGAAAACCTATCAAAATATATTTTGAAAGCAAACCACCCTACAAATACTTCTATTTACACAGATAAAGCTGATGATTCCTTAGAATCATCAGCTTTTCCTTTGTAGAAAACTTCGAAAGACTAAGCGCGGATAAAATCCGCTTACTGAGTCTATTTATAGGTGGTTAAAGTGGATTTTGTCTCATGTCAACTAGCCCAGCCAAACCGCCCTTGCCCTATCACGACCTGCCTTAAACTGGTTAAGACAAAAGGCGGGTTCAAAACGGAGGGTGTCCATAGGCATAAATTTTTCAAGCGGATCAATAACAACCAGCTGATCCTCCTTGTAGTGGTCCAGTATATAGTCAGGCACGCGGTAATTGGGTTGAAAGGGTATGAGTATAATTTTATCAACCTTTTCATGAAGAAAGGGTTCTAAAAAATGATTGTTGAGTATGCCGCCATCAAGGGACATGTCATTGTATTCTCCATGAATAATATCTTCTTTGAACTTGTCAAACAAGTACTTGCTGTCAAAGGTCTCCATGGTCTTTTTATCCAGTTTCAAACCCACTGGTTTTGGCAGCAAGGCTGAATATCGAATATGCTTTAGAATATTCTCCTTGTCCATCCCCACCAAGTTATCATAGCTTTCAATAAGTTGGCATTCTTTCACATTTACATAATTGACGTAAAAAGCCTTTAACTCACCCTTGTGGTCTGTCAGGTTTGCCAGTTGCTCTATAAGGTGCATGTTTTCAATAATATTGTCTTCTTCCTTGACATAACTCAACTGGGACTCATCCACATCCCACCACAAATCTTTTAATGCTTCGTAGTTTCCCGTATAAATAAAGTATCCATTTATGGCGCCTATAGAAGTGCCTGTCACCACATCGAATTTAAGGCCCAGTTCATGAAGGGCACAGATAGCACCTGCTTGAAAAGCGCCCTTGGCGCCTCCGCCTTGAAGATATATTCCAGTCATAAAATCTCTCCTGTTCTCTTCTTCCATTATAAAACAATTTGGCGGTGAGTGAAACATAAAAGGAGCTCCTACCCCTGACATAAATAGTCATGGATAGAGCTCCTAGAATTACGGACTGTCAAATATATATTATTTTAGCATCTTAGAGATCTAATTATTCACCTAGTTTGTGAACGAATAGACCTGAACGAAGCTTTGGCTCAAACCAAGTTGACTTAGGTGGCATTACTTCACCTGCATCTGCAACACCAATTAGGTCTTCCATAGTTGTTGGGTACATAGAGAATGCAACAACCATATCCTTTTCGCAGCGTGCTTCTAGTTCTTTAAGACCTCTGATACCACCAACAAAGTCAATTCTGTTATTTGTTCTTGGGTTATCAATGCCTAGAATTGGATCAAGTAGGTTTTCTTGAAGAATAGATGCATCAAGTCTGCCAACAGGATCTGCTTCATCCCAAATACCTTTTTTAGCCGTTAGGACATACCATTTCTTTTCTAGGTACATACCAAATGTCTGCTTAGCCATTGGTCTGTAAGGCTCAGTGCCTTCAGCTTCAACAATATCAAACTTCTCAGCAACTTTAGCCATGAACTCTTCTGTTGTGTGACCATTTAGATCCATCACAACACGGTTGTAATCCATGATGAATAGGTCTTCATCTGGGAAGATAACTGACATAAAGAAGTTAAACTCTTCGTCGCCAGTGTAGTTAGGGAATTCTTCTCTTCTCTTCATACCAACTTTTACAGAAGATGCTGATCTGTGGTGACCATCAGCAATGTATAGGTATTCGATAGAAGCGAAAAGTTCTTGAATTCTAGCTACGATCGCTTCATCGTCAATTGCCCAAACGATGTGCGTGATATCATCTTCAGAATTGAAGTTGTAAACTGGCATGTGGAACTTGATCCAGTCATTTACGATTGTATTGATTTCATCATTTTTTCTGTATGTTAGGAAGATTGGAGCTGTGTTTGCATCACAGTAATCAAAGTTATTGATTCTATCTTCTTCTTTTTGAGGTCTTGTGAACTCATGCTTTTTGATTGTGTTGTTCATGTACTCATCAATTGAAGTACAACCAACCAGACCTGTTTGAACACGGCCATTCATAAGTTGACGATAAATGTAGTACTTAGGCTTTTCGTCCTGAACCAGAACGCCGTCAGCTTGCATTTTGTCAAGGTTCTTACGAGCTGTCTTGTAGACTTCTGGGTCGTACTGGCTCATTTCTGCTGGAACATCCATTTCAGAACGTACAACATGCAGGAATGAATGAGGATTGCCTTCAGCCATTTTTGCCGCTTCTTCTCTATTCATTACGTCGTAAGGTAGAGAGGCTACCTTTTCAACCAGATCTTCTTTTGGTCTTACTGCCTTAAAAGGTCTAACTATTGCCATTTCCAGGCCTCCTTAAACTTTTCAACAGAGTTATTTTGTGCACAACGCACCCAACTACTATTATAGGTTTTCATATATGTGTCGACAACCCAAAAGTTACAAAAAATTAATCTTTTGTCATTTCAGGCTGTTATAGTTCTTAAATTACTTGAAAAAATCAAGAATTGTTTCGTATGTTTCGATACCAATACGCATTTGTGCTTCAGCAGTAGATGCACCAATGTGTGGTGTCACAGAAATTGCAGGGTGGTTGCAAATGTCTTCACGCTTCGTAGGTTCTTCTTCAAATACGTCAAGAGCTGCCGCTGCAACCTTGCCGCTTTCAAGAGCCTTTAGAAGAGCATCTTCATCCACTACGCCGCCACGAGCAACATTGACAAGACGAACGCCATCTTTCATTTTTGCGAACTCAGCTTCACCAATTGTTGGCTCGCCGAGGAAAGGAATGTGAAGTGAGATAAAGTCAGATTTTTCTAGAACTTCTTCCATTTCAACCTTCTTGTACTGTGGTGAGTCTAGATGAACGTGGTGGTCTGCATAAATAACGTCCATGCCTAGGGCACGAGCACGTGCACCCACTTCTTGACCAATACGACCAAAACCGATTAGACCAAGTGTTTTGCCCATTAGCTCAATGCCCTTGTAAGCTTTTTTATTCCATTCGCCTTTTCTCATTGTTACATTAGAAACATGGATAAAGCGGGAAATAGCAAACATATGAGCAATTGTAAGCTCTGCGACTGATGCACTTGAAGCCTTTGGTGTATTGCGTACAGCAATGCCCTTTTCTTCAGCATACTTATGGTCAATATTATCAATACCAACACCAGCACGCACGACAAGCTTTAGCTTGCCAGCCTCAGCTGCGATGTCGATAAGTGGCTCTCTAACCTTTGTTGCAGATCTTACAATAAGGGCGTCAAACTCAGTAACCGCTTTATCAAGATCAGCACCAGCAAAGTGGTCTGTAACGACTTCATGTCCTAAACCTGTTAGGTAATCAACGGCAGTTTTATCCATACCGTCATTTGCAAGAATTCTTAACATGACACGTTCCTCCTAAGATACATCTTATACTCATACAATGAGGAAGCTGTCCATAGCTTCCTCACTGATATATTCATTTAAATTATAGACCTAGAATGTCTTCAATGTGACCTAGTAGAACTTTTAGGTCTTCCATTGTCGTATCTGCCATATGTGCAATACGGAAAGTCTTTTCTTTTAGGTCGCCGTAACCATTAGAGATCATGAAACCACGCTTGCCAAGCTCTTTGTTTAGATCAGCAACGCTAATGCCTCTTGTGTTCTTAACAGTTGTAAGCGTGTTTGAAGCCACTTCAACAGGTGCGAACATTTCAAAATGCTTGTTTGCCCAGTCGCGAACATAGTTAGCCATTTCTTCATGACGCTTGAATCTGTTTTCAAGACCCTCTTCTTCAACAATCTTAGTCAGCTGGTAGTCAAGTGCATACATGTGAGATAGTGAAGGTGTTGATGGGTACTGGTAGTCTTTCTTTTGGATTGTGTCATATAGACTAACAAGGTCAAAGTATAGGCCTCTGTTTTCAACTGTTCTCGCACGCTCTAGAGCTTTTTGAGAAAGTGTGCAAAGTGCAAGACCAGCTGGTAGACCAAGACACTTTTGAGTTGAAGTGATACAAATATCGATGCCTAGCTTGTCTACTTCTACCTTTGCGCCACCTGCAGAACTTACCATATCCACACAGAAAATAACGTCTGGGTATTTTTTAATAACATCAGCAATGGCTTCAATTGGATTCATAATACCTGTTGAAGTTTCATTGTGTGTGATTGTAACAAGGTCATACTTGCCTGTGGATAGAGCTTCTTCAACCATTTCTGGTGTTGTTGGCTGACCTAGTTCAGATTTAAACTTGTCTGCTGGAACGCCATTTGCAACAGCCATTTTGTGCCATCTGTCGCCAAATGCGCCAACTGAGAATACTGCTGCTCTTTTCTTAGTACAAGAACGAATTGCACCTTCCATCAGACCTGAACCTGAAGATGTAGACGTGATAATTTCTTCTTTTGTGAACCATAGCTTTTGCATTTTTTCAGATAGGCTTCTTTGTAGAACAGAAGCGTCTTTCGTTCTGTGACCGATCTGTGGTGTCGCCATTTTTTGAAGTACGTCATCCAGAACATCTACTGGGCCTGGAATGAAAAGTCTTTTATGCATGGAATTTCCCTCCTGTATTGTATGTACAATATTTGTTGTTTCCTGTCTTAAAATATATCATCTGGTATTTAATTAGGACAATAGGTATTTTGAATATTACTAAAGCTTCAAACATCCCTTCGTTTATATACCTATAAACACCATGAGTATGCAAAAAAAGAGAAGAATGAGAGAACATTCTTCTACCAAAAGCACATACAGCACTTGCGCAATATATGCCCCGGTCGTAGATTAAGGATGTAATGGGGTTTTAATTCAATTACACTGTAATCATCTCAAAAAAACGTTTTCATCACAATTCACCCTATTGCTTAAATTTTATCCTATATTTGCATTGTATGAAAATACTTAATGTTCCCTTGCAGATTCATATATAAATTTTCTCCCATCTATAGTGGTCTAGGTCTGATATATCAGTCTTAGGACATAAAAATCACCGTGTCAGCGCCTGGCTGGCCACGGTGATTTTATACAAGTTCATTTCATAAACATTCTATTTTACCTGATAAGACTTTGGGGTTTTTCCTGTCATTTTACGAAAAACTCTATAAAAATAATGCATGCTTTCAAAACCAACTTTTTCAGAAATCTCTTGTATGGTCAGCCCGCCACTCTTCAAAAGCTCTTTGGCATCCTCAACCCTTAAGTTGTTTCTATAATTTACAAATGTCGTTGATAAATGTTGGTTGAAAAGCCTCGATACATGGCTCTTGCTCAAGTGGAACTTTTCACAGAGAAAGTCAAGATCCACATTCTCAGTATAATGAGAGTGTATGTACTCAAGAATTTCGTTAAAAGTGTTATTATCTGTGTATTTGAAACCCAGAACCCGCTCCATTGTCTCAAAGAATTTTTTATAGTCAACAGGCTTTAAGAGTATATCTTTGGCCCCAAGGCGAAAAACGGACTGGGCATACTCAAAACTCCCATAAGCTGTTATGACAATAATATCAGGATCATAATCGAGCTTGTCTTTCAAGGCTGTCATAACATCAATACCAGTGATGTCAGGCAATTCAATATCCAAATAAATCAAATCTGGCCTATGCTTCTCAGCAAGTTCAATGGCCTTTTTACCATTCATGCCTGTTCCAATAATTTCAATGGGCATGTTGTAGCGTCTAATAAGTCCTTGAACCAAATCAATACACATTGGTTCATCATCAATAATTATTGCTCTTTTCATTTGGCCTCCTATCCCATTATGAGAGGCATCTTCACTTCAACGCATGTCCCGCGGCTGTTTTCATTAGGATCCGCCGGACCGATACTGAAGGAATACTCATCTCCATAATGTGTTTGAAGCCGCTTGTTAATCATAAACAATCCATTGTTCCTCGGCATGCCTTCAGGGTAGAGTTTTAGTAGGGTATCTTGATTAAAACGCCCACGAATCCCGCACCCATCGTCAATGACTTTGATCATCAGATCGGATCCATCACGTCTTATCTCTATTTTTATCTTTAAGGCGTTTGTCCGGTCTTTAAAGCCATGCTTAAAACAATTTTCAACCAGCGGCTGCAATGTGTTAAAAGGAATAAAGGATTTATCCATTTCCCTTTCAACTTCAACTGAATACTCAACTTGGTCTCCAAAACGCATTGTTTGGAGTTTTAAATAATTCTCTAAAAACTCAAGGTCATCTTTAACTTGAACGTTTTTTTCTACAGACCTTAAGTTATATCTAAATAGATTTGCGAGATCTATGATCCCTTGATACGTTTGGAAGGCATCTTCCTTAACGGCCATAGAGGCCAGACTGTTAAGGGTGTTAAACAAAAAGTGATTGTTTAACTGAACACTGTACAATCTATCTTCAGATTCTCGAATCATGGCTTCTAAATGATTTTGAGAATCCAATGATTCCTTTAAAGATGCATGACTTGCATCCAGTTCTGAGAAGAGTTTTTTGGTTATGGTGTCATTTAGTAAATTCTGTCCAATAATTTGAATCTGTTCCAGCATGGCTTGAATACGCCCGCTGTGAACCCTATCCATACTTTCCAGCATGGGGTCCCCGACACTTTCAATGGTCCGCACATGGCCCCCTTGTAAAAGAGCTACCATTTTGCCACTCAACTCCAAGGGGTAGACAAAAACGGTCAGACCATACTTGCAAACAACAGCACCAAAGGGGTCGCGTTGAGCCATGGTAAACCTGTGGGCATCAGAATATAAATAACAGTTTCTAATGTCCTTATGTATTCCACATTTTTCTCTGCATATGGCAGGGTATGGTCCGCCAATTATAACGGGCTCTCCCTTGGCATCAAATAAGTTAAGAGGAAATCTCAGCTGGGAAAAAGAACTGCGGTATTTTTCTGATATAAGCCTGTCGATGTTATCAATGGTTGTGCCTTCAAAAGACTGAAGCAAGCTTTCTATTCTTTGAACAAAAGAAGATGGCACCACTTTTCCTGACGGCACAGAAATAACGAGTTCAATAAGAGGCACTTCGGATGTATTGACTGTTTCATGGGCACTTCCCGCTTCAATATAAATCATATCGCCCTTTTCGCAGTACATTTCTTCATCTTCTATGATTTGAAGACCCTGCCCTTGAACGATATAAAGAATTTGCTCTTCCCCATAATGTATGTGTTTTCTCTGTCTTTGCTTTGCATCTAGGGTTAGAAATCCAATACTCATAGGATATGGTGTTTTTAACTTGTGTGAGTCCATGACCCATTCAATTCGGCCCCACTCAAAACGCTGTATGGACATCTTAACCTCCTGTAAAACACATACATAAATAATTTACTAGATACTTCATTATCCTATATTATCATAAACCCTGTGTCATCGCGCAAATTTGTTTCACTCCAGATCTATTCTCAGCATAGGATATATTTCACGGCTTATTCCCTAACACAATATTGTCAGGGGTCTTATTCATTCATAATTATAAAATACCAAGTTAATTGCTTCTGATACAGCAAGGCCCCATAAAGCAATAAATCCCCTATATAAATATAAGGGATTATAAGCTATCAATTGGCTTGATAGGCTAATAGTCTATTCAGTTTAATTTGATAAACTTCACTTTGAAACCTCAGCCTAATACGTTAGAATAATGCCTTGATTGTCCACGTATAGGCTTGATAAGCCACCTGTCTGAAGGATAAGAACTTTTTTAAAAGCGCAGTGTTTTTCAATCTCTTCTTTTAACATTTTAGCACGACTTAAGTTATTGCAGTGAGATATAGCCAGAATCCGGTCTCCTGTATTATCTGCATTTTCGCAAACAAGCTGTGCCAATCGCTTAAAGGCCTTGTTTGAGCCCCTTGCCTTCTCTTTAAGTACAATTTCACCTTCATCTGTAGCCGCCATGATTGGTTTTATATTCAGAGCTGTGGCCAATTTGCCTTTGAACTTGCTAATGCGTCCATTTTTCATAAGATTATCAAGGGATTCTGCAATAAAGAGTGTCTTTTGACTGGCGATGTAATTTTCAACACGTTCAACAATTTCATCAAAATCCAGGCCTGCATCAATAAACTCCTTGATTTTCAAGGCAATCAGCGTTTCACCAATTGAAGCTGACCTTGAGTTGAACACATGGACTTTTGCATCTGGATTGTCTTCTTTGTATAAATTCTTAGCCAGTTCAGCACTATTGAACGTGCCGCTTAGGGCCGCTGAAATGGTTACTATAAAAACTTCCTTAGCTTTTTCAAACTTTTCTATGAAGTCATTAGGGGATGGACAAGCTGATCTTGGCAACTCATCTGACTTGACCATTTTACTGATAAAGTTAATAACATTAAGTTCCTTGTCATCTATGTATTCTTCACCATCAATATAAAGTTTGAATGGAACGATGTTCACATCTACTTCTTTTTGTATATTTTCATCAACTTCGCAGCTGCTGTCTGCAACAATTATTTTTTCCAAATTGATACACTCCTCTTTCTAGGTGCGAGTCAAAGCTCGCATAGACCGGTTACCTTCTGAACATATTATGTCACAGTTAGGAAATCCCAGTATTTATTTCAAATGTTATTCAGTAAAGCTCAATCACTGTATACTTATCCTGCTAAGACATATGAGCATACTAAACCTGATCATAGTATATCGAAATTTAGGCCATCATTCAATTAAATGAATTAATCTTACCAGATTATTATTGTAGATTCCCTGTTTTCATCCCACAATGTCATAAACACTATAAGAGCCGCAGGTAGAATCTACCTGCGGCTCTTTGTAAGCTTAATAATTATATATTGTCCACTTTGAAAGACTCTGTTTATACATGAAGTTCAGTCCACTTCATCTCATAGTCTTAAGAAAGTTTATAGTGAAACCTGATCAAGAATTTCCGTTTCACGTTTTTGGACAGACGCTTCAAGATCTTCACATTTCTTTGTCATTTCAGCAACGAAATCTTCATCCTTGATTGAACCAAGATTGATTCTAACATTGAGTAGGGCACCTAAAACAGCATTTCTGCCCATCATAGCAGCAATTGCACCGTCTGTTACTGCATTGGTATTGCCACGTACAACAGCTGCCTCAGCAAGCGCCATAATTTCAAACGCTGTCTCAGCCGTTTCCATTGGAACGCTGGCAGCATACTTCATACCCTTTTGAATTTCAGCTGTTCTTGCAGCTTTTTCTTCATCTGTTTCTTTTGGCATTTTAAAAGCCTTCATAACATCATCAAAAGACGCTGCATCTTTGTCAATCAGATTCACTAGCTTTTCTTGAAGTTTTGTAGCATCTTCAACAAGTTTTTTCATTTCGTCTTCAACTTCTACATACTTCTTCTTACCTACAGTTAGGTTGGCAACCATACCAGCTAGAGCTGCCCCTAGAGCACCACTAAGTGCTGCAATACTTCCACCACCTGGTACCGGTTCGTTTGAAGCCGTTGTTTCCACAAATTGCTTTACATTTTGATCGATTAACATTTTTTGTCCCCCTTAGGTCATATTCATATTCCAGATCTTAGTCCTCGATCTGGTTTCTATCGTAATGTTCGTTTTTAGGGTACTAAAGCTTGTTGTCCTTTTCTATGTTCAACATATACAAACTTTAATAGCCCCTCCTTTTAATTACTTAATCTCAATATCAAGTTTATCAAATATCATTCGACCAGCCTTAACCACTTTTTCGACTGTTGAAACGCCCAAGTGGTAAGGTAGGAAACGGTATGATGGGAATTCATGTACAACAACATCGCCTGCTTTGCCAACATCAATACTACCGATTTTATCAGCTCTATCCACGGCTGCTGCCCCATTTAGAGTCAGTGCTGTGATCGCTTCTTCAGTGGTCATACTCATTTTTTGAGTCGCCAGGGAGAAAATTAGTGGAATGGATTCCGTAAAGCAGCTGCCTGGGTTAAAGTCAGTTGCTAGGGCCACTGCTGCACCCATATCGATCATATCTCTCGCGCGTGCAAATGGTTCTTTTAGGCTGTAGGCCGTTCCTGGTAGGACTGTCGCAATAACCCCTGCCTCTGCCATGGCCTTGATGCCCTCATCTGAAGCCTGAAGAAGATGGTCAGCCGATACAGCTCCCACTTCTGCCGCTAGCTCTGCTCCACCTAGTCTTACAATTTCATCAGCATGAATTTTAGGCTTCATGCCCATTTTTTTAGCCGTGTTTAAGAGTCTACGTGACTGTTCCACATTAAAGACATTTTTCTCACAGAAAATGTCGCAGAACTCAGCCAAGTTCTTTTCAGCAACCTCTGGCATGACATCATTTATCATCATGTCGATAAACTCATCTTCTCTGCCCTTATAATCCTTAGGTACAGCATGAGCCCCTAAGAAAGTCGTTACTATGTCTATTGAGTGCATGTCTTGAAGCTGCTTCATAGCTTCAAGTTGCTTTAATTCTGTTTCCTTGTCTAGACCATAACCACTCTTGCCTTCAACGGTTGTCACACCAAACATGGTCATTGAATCCAGTCTTTTCTTACCAACAGCGATCAGTTCCTCAAGGCTTGCTTCTTTTGTGCCTCTAACAGAGTTTATGATGCCACCACCGCGGTTCATAATTTCCATATAATCGTCGCCACGAAGTCTCCATGAGAACTCATCTGCTCTATAGCCACCAAAAACAAAGTGTGTATGGGAATCTACAAAGCCTGGCATAACAGTTTTACCTGTACAATCTACCACTTCATAATCTTTCACCGCTTCACCAATTTGTGCCATTACATCATCAGTTTTGCCAACATGGGTAATCAAACCATCACGAATAGCCACTGCGCCATTTTCGATGATACCGAGGTCGTTCATTTTGTCGCCTTTACGCGCTTCAAAACCACTCACTGTTACCAGTTCAGAAGCGTTCTTTAAAATAATGCTACCTTTTTTCATTGAACATCGCTCCGTTTTCTCATAATTTAGCGTCTGCCATAAATGACAGACGCATTATATTTACAGTACTATATCCTAGTTTACATTATAGATAAAATTCGTCAATGAAACGTCTTTTATATAGACTATTTAAACTTGTTCTTCAACTTGTCAATCATATCCTTTGCCATGGTGTCCATATCGTATTTTGGCTCCCAACCCCATTCAATTCTCGCGGCTGAATCATCCAGAGAGTTTGGCCAAGAATCCGCAATTTTCTGCTTCACAGGATCCACATCATAGTCCATAGTGAAGTCAGGTATATACTTTTGAATGGCTTCTTTAAGCATTTCTGGGTCAAAACTCATGGAAGTTATGTTAAAGGCATTCCTATGGATGAGTCTGGCTGGATTGGCCTCAAGCAGCTCTACAATGGCATCAAGAGCATCTGGCATATACATCATATCCATGAAGGTGCCCTTTTCAATATTGCATGTGAAGTGGCCTTTTTTAATAGCTTCATAAAATATATGAACAGCATAGTCTGTGGTTCCACCACCTGGAAGGGCCTCGCTTGAAATTAAACCTGGATAACGGACGCCCCTTGTATCCACCCCATATCTCTGGAAATAATAGTCGCATAAAAGTTCACCAGAGACCTTAGAGACACCGTAAATGGTTGTCGGTCTTTGGATGGTGTCCTGAGGCGTTTTATCAGCAGGTGTACTTGGTCCGAATGCTGCAATGGAACTTGGTGTAAAGACCGTTAAGTCAAGGTCTCTTGCCAGTTCAAGGACATTGTATAGGCCATTCATATTCACATTCCATAGGAGTTGTGGCTTGTCCTCACCTATGGCTGATAAAATAGCTGCCAGATGTATCACAGTGTCTACTTTATATTTGGCTGCAATTTTGGCAAGTTGATCAGGATTGGTCACGTCTACAATTTCAAAAATGCCGTCACTGCACACCTCTGATTCCGGTCTATGATGGAGACCTGAAGCAATAACTTGGTTTTCTCCATATGTTTTTCTCAAATGTTTTGTTATGGCTGTTCCAATTTGTCCCATAGCACCTGTTATAAGTATTTTTTTCATATGTATCCCCTTTCGCTTTTCCTGGGTCAATTTTTTGTGTGATAGTATTTATCTACCCCATTTCTTGAAAAAATGACACGGAACACGAAATACTTCAAAAATGTTAAATTTTCATAGACTTCTTTGGTTCAGTTTTGTACACTGTAAAATGTTAGTGGATTAATTCCCATTTCCCCTTGCTTAATCATATACGAAGGGGGTAAATAAATGAGGACGACATTTCATGAAATTATTTAACAAATGTGTATGACTTTTTAGGAAGTAGCAGGTGGACATATGATTGATTTTGACGCATTTATCTTTACAGAAATGGAATCTACAAAAGAAGACATTGAACCTCTTTATAGAATTTACATCGGTGAAATGGAAGACATGATTGAGAAACTTAAAGAAGCGATTTCGACTGATGACCTAGACGGTTTCAAAAGACTGCTTCATAATGTCAAAGGCATAAATGCCAATCTAAGAATTAACCCATTGCTAGAACCCGTCACTCAAATGTATAGCCGCCTTAAGTCTGGTGACGAAATTGATTTAAACAAGTCTTTAGATATTATATCCGCCCATTTTGAACAGGTAAAAATAGAGATAGAAAAATACTTTGAATGATGCGGTCTAAATGTACATAACGAGGTGTGATTCATGGAGAACCAAAAAAGAATACTCATTGTTGAAGATTCCCCAACTGTTGTAGAACATATAAAAATTATGCTTAAAAACTCAAATGTAAAGGTCTTTAATGCCGGAAGTGAGTTTGGTATGATGCAGTCCATTGAATCCTACGGGAAGTTGGTAGACCTGATTCTAATGGACTTAACCTTAAAAACTGAAAACGGAATGGACCTTATCAGAAACCTCCGGGCCAATGACAAATACAAAAAACTTCCCGTCATTATTATCACCGAACACGTGAGTAAGGATCTTATCCTGGAAGCTCGAAACCTGGAAGTAAGGGGCTACTTAAAAAAGCCCATCGAAAAAGACATATTTCTTGATCGGGTCTATGGTGTCATTGGGAATGTGTCTATCATTCCTAAAAAAACAGACACAGGGGATGATTCCCCACCTATATCAGGCTCTGACAATTTAGACACGAACTCTGAATCAAGTCCTGAAACTGGTCAAGTTAATGAAACTGATCCAAAAACAGAATCTGAAACAAGCCAATCTCCTATGACTGACACTAATGAAGACAAATCTTAAAAGATCTAAATAAAAAACGCGACCGTGTGCACTTCATCTGGCACATGGTCGCGTTTTTATATTAAACTTGATGATTCAATTTCTAAATATGCGACTTAAAAACATCATTCAAAAGCCCCCACTATACCATCTTGGTATTTAAGAACGAAACTTTATATGGGGTATAGCGTGCGCATAGATCAGTCATTTTACAAGCGCTTGAAATAACATTTAGAAGTCTGCTTGTTTCGGCGTACGTGGATAAGGCACAACGTCACGGATGTTTGACATGCCTGTTAGGTACATAATAGCTCTTTCAAAGCCCAGACCGTAGCCAGCATGCTTTGCACCGCCGTACTTTCTAAGCTCTAGGTACCACCAGTAGTCCTCTTCATTCAGATCCATTTCAGCCATTCTCTTTGTCAGAACGTCCATACGCTCCTCACGCTGAGAACCGCCAATGATCTCGCCAACGCCTGGTACAAGTAGATCCATTGCAGCCACCGTTTTGCCATCATCGTTCATACGCATGTAGAAAGCCTTGATGTCTTTAGGATAATCAGTAACAAAGACTGGCTTTTTAAAGACTTCTTCAGTCAGGTATCTTTCATGTTCTGTTTGAAGGTCAATGCCCCACTCAACAGGGAACTCGAACGCTTTGTCTGACTTCAGAAGGATGTCAACAGCTTCTGTATATGTGCAACGTGCAAAGTCTGAGCTTACAATGTGGTTCAGTCTTTCAAGTAGACCTTTGTCAATTCTCTGATTAAAGAATTCAAGTTCAGCCGGACACTCCTTCATCACGTAATCAATGATGAACTTGAGCATGTCTTCTGCAACTTCCATATTCTTGTTTAGGTCTGCAAACGCGATTTCTGGTTCTATCATCCAGAACTCTGATGCATGGCGTGCCGTGTTTGAATTCTCAGCACGGAATGTTGGTCCAAATGTGTATACATCTCTAAAAGCAAGCGCAAAAGCTTCTACATTCAGCTGACCACTTACAGTTAGGTTTGTTTCTTTCCCAAAGAAGTCCTTCTTATCATCAATATGGCCTTCGTCAGTCATAGGCACATTTTTCAGGTCATGGGTTGTGACTCTGAACATTTCCCCAGCCCCTTCACAGTCACTGCCTGTGATAATTGGAGTGTGAACGTAAACGTAGCCTCTTTCCTGGAAGAATTTATGAATGGCATAAGCTGCCACTGATCTCACTCTGAATACAGCCGAGAATGTGTTACTTCTTGGTCTTAGGTGGGCAATTGTTCTTAGGTATTCAAATGTGTGACGTTTCTTTTGAAGTGGGTAGTCACTGTCACTGCCTGCTTCAAGAACAACCTTTGTCGCTTTTAGTTCAAATGGTTGTTTTGAATCTGGTGTTAAAACGAACTCACCTTCAATAGTGAGTGCCGAAGCAATAGTGAATTTTGATACCTCTTCAAAATTGTCAATCTTGTCTTTTTCAAATACAACTTGCATATTGCTAAAATATGTTCCATCATTTAGTTCAATAAAGCCGAATGCCTTAGATGAACGTATTGTTCGAACCCATCCACTTACTTGAATCATTTGATTGGCAAATGCTTCTGGTTCTGCAAATAAGTCTCTGATATGTACTTGCTTCATTAATAAACCTCCTCATTATATTCATCCGATTTCTCGGATTACATTTCATATTTACGTTAACAACTCAAGTCTTACTCATTTAATAATATGTTTTGTGATTGTGAATAAGACAAAAAACAAAAAAATCCTTCTTCCCAACGTAATACTAAAGGGACGAAAGATAACTCACGCGGTACCACCCTCATTGCAAAAAGCCACTTATAGCTGCAAGAGCACACGATATAACGGTCGTCCCCGCCTGCGCCTACTCACTTTTAAGCTTTCGGACAGGGTCTCAGAGGTGTTCTTCACCAGTGGGCAGTGCTGAACTCTCACCATAATCAGCTCGCTATAAAACCACAATCACCGGATACTTTCCCCATCATCGACATTCCAATATTCTTTTAAAATTATATTCCATTCGAATTTATGTGTCAAACGCTTAATGAAGGGCTTTTCAAAATTTTATTTTGTGAGCCACAATTTTCTGCCTTTGAGGAATACCACATCTTATTTCTCATGTCCATAAATTCGCTATTGTAAGTTATAAGTATAGTTCGATATAATTTAATATGATAGCTTTCGCTTAAGCCCTATCATTCTTGGTATAAATGAATCAAAATAACAGGAATGGTTGCTTAATTAAATAGAGATAGAAAGCAACCCCCTATGAACTGGTTCTTGTCTTATTCAAGGTCTGTTCACGAGGAAAAACTAAAAATGGTGGTGTTTTGTTTGAATGAAATCTTGTTAGAAATGCTTGTTCAGTTACTGGTAATATCTGCTTCACTTTCATTTACAGGTGGACTCATTCTTTATCCTCTTTCACCGGCGGCCAAAAGGCTGGGGTATACCTTTCTGGTTCCGCTGATTGTTATTGGTTTCGTACGCCTTTTAAATGACACTCTATCTTCTGAGAATCTGATCCTTATTGCGTCCTATTTTATGCCTGTGCTTCTGTTATTACTCACCCTGCTCAGACATTCTTTTAGAAACAATACACAGATGATCTGGTCTGTCATCGCACTGACTCTCGGACTTATATTTACAATTTTTAATTTTGGCGATGACCTGGTCAAGGGCCTTAACTCGCCAGTTATCTTAACCCTGCTCATTATTATTCACGTGATCCTTCTTGTGGTCCTACGGCAACAAAAGAGGTCACTTGACTGGATTATTTTCACCATACTTCTTATGGGGAACCTAATCATGATTTATAAGAACATAGGCAGTTTACTGCCTCTGGGTTACGCAATCAACTCAGCCGGATACTTCCTTGCCCTCCGAAGCATTTTCACCGAGTATCAAATGCTCCATAAACGCACACGTGAGGAACACGAGGAAATTAAAAATGACTTTAGACATGCCGTAGAAAAAGAAGTTAGACGTCGAACAAAACGTATGGAATGGGTCCAAGATCAGATAAAAGAAAAGTCAAAACTTGATAGCTTAACCGGGGCTCTTATGAAAAAACCCCTACTGGATTTAATGGACACATATATCCATTCCAAGGACATGCGCAAGTTTTCTATCCTCATGTTTGATATTGATAATTTTAAGACTTTAAATGACACGTATGGCCATATAGTTGGTGATAAATGTCTAAAAAAACTGGTCTCAATTGCCTACACCACGCTTAGAGACGATGACTCCATAGGGCGCTATGGTGGTGATGAGTTTTTCATCATTTTGCCAGATCAAACAGCCGCCCAGGCTCTTAAAATTGCAGAGCGTTACAGGCAAAATGTTATGGAACAAACAGAACCGCAATACTCAATATCCATTGGTGTGGCCACATATCCGTGGGACGGCGAAACAAATAAAGCCCTTATAAAGGTCGCTGATGAAGGTCTTTACAAGTCTAAAGAACTTGGTCGTAACAGAGCTTCTTATGTCGGCTACTTAAACACTGACCACGATTTTGAAAAAGAACAATTATAGCTTATTAAATAATCATAAGCTGGGCAAAACCATCCTACAGAGTTAAAAACAATCATTCATAAAAAATCCGCTTAAATGTCCTTTGCGCTACTGGACTTTAAGCGGATTTATTTTGCTCTAATATGGTTTATCTACTGTCCCTCTTGACCCACATAGGAATGTATTTTCCATGAATCATCCACTTTTTTGACTTCATACAGCCAGTGGTATTCTAACATTTCTGTTTTCTCATCTGTTACTTTTTTTATGATTTCATGCACATAGACATTGGCCCTATCCTCAAGAACTTTCATATCCTGAATTTCAATTTTTTCAAAAGACAAGGTCATTGTGCCCGCCGGGAACCTGTGGATGATGTCATAGGCTTCTCCATTATCAGTGACATAGTCAAGAACACCCATGTCTTTATCATTTGCAAACAGCGTCCATGCATCATTGAAGTCATATATCAGTTTTGACAGCGTCTCTCTTGTGGCATCATCAGGTATCATCCCTGACGCCACATCCTTATCCATCTGCTCTGGAAGTTTATCAAGCTCTATAAGAGTTGCGTCTGAATCTGGACCCGCCTCTTTCACAGTCGAGTCATTATCATCCTCTTTGGCGACAAGGGTTTTCTCTGTATCCAGCTTGTACAAACTATACTGCAGTTCAAAGGCATCTCCATCATAAAACATAATTTTTTCAAAATATATGAGCCCTGTTTGTTCTTTAAATTTTCTCAGTTCATAATAATCCGATCCCACTTGGTCATATTTAACCGTGTAAATTGTTTTTCCATCCTCATCATCTTCTATATTTTCAATAGTTGATTGAACACGTACTTTCCTGCCATCAGAATCGACCACATCTTCAGTCCAAGTGGCCTGAATCTCCAAGGGGAGTTTTAGAAGGGTCAGTCGCTCATACTCTGAATCCATGAGCATTTGGCCCTCACGAATTTGTTCAAGATTGTCCCCGGATACAATATAGCTTAAGTCAAACCGGAAATCAGCATCAACTTCCCCGTCACTCATGTCTTCAACTTCACCAAAAACGCGGTAAATTTTCTGCCCCTTGGTGTCATAAACCTCACTAAGAGACATAACATGACTATACTCAGCTGTTCCATTATAAATCCAAGATGCAGGCATCTCAGGAAATATATCAGCTAAGGTGTCACTGTATTCAACAATAACAGCGGGCTTATCTTCCTTTTTTGCACATCCGCCCGCCACCAGGACTGCAAACATCATAAGTACCACGAATATAATTTTCATATTTTGCTTCATACACAACCCCATCAATCTTATGTCTATTTTGTAATTCTTCTAAACTTATAAGCCTTGTACCTTCTAGGCTTCCTATTCTTATAAGTCGTCTATGTTTTTGAAAATCTCTTCAAGATTCTCTTCGACTCATATTATCTCATAGATCGCCACTGAAATCTTTATGGAATTGATATTTTACTGGTGACTTTGGAAGAGGCCAACATGTATACACAAAGAAATTATGGGATTATGCTCATTTGAAAGAAATTCATTCATTTTATTTGTATATTCTTTACATAAGAGTATTGTTCTATTTTCAAAACATTCAAAAAAACTTAAAATTCTTCTCAAACGCTCACGTCTTATAAATAGTATGCCAAGATCCACCTTTATATACCCAAAACGCACAATATTATGTTAAAATAATAACATGTGAGCGCGATAATAATGTGCCAACTTCTCTATAAATTGGCAGTTTCCAACGCTTGCAGACAAACAATTACTTTGTCAGGTCGGTGAAAAACCATTTACATTATATTTCGAGCCGTGGGTATGAAAATTTCGTTAAACTTTGGTCGGTTAGCGTAATAATTTTCGTTAATTTCTTAACGGCTACAAGGAGGTTCCTCATGAATTTTGAACTCGGACAAGAGTATGTCCTTCTTCGTCAAATGTATCGTTCATTTGCCGAGAACGAAGTAAAGCCTCTCGCAGAGGAAGTTGATGAAGAAGAACGCTTCCCAGTGGAAACTGTGGAAAAAATGAAGCGCTTTGGATTCTTTGGTATTCCATTCCCTAAGGAATACGGTGGGGCAGGTGCTGATAATCTGGCCTATGCTATGGCTGTTGAAGAGCTTTCAAAAGCTTGCGGCACTACTGGCGTAATCGTTTCTGCTCATACATCATTATGTGCAGCGCCAATCTATGAGTTCGGTACAGAAGAACAAAAACAGAAATTCCTTGTGCCACTGGCTAAAGGAGAAAAAATCGGTGCATTTGGCTTAACAGAGCCTGGTGCTGGTACAGATGCTGCTGGTCAGCAAACAAGAGCTATACTTGATGGCGATGAGTACATTCTTGATGGTTCAAAGATTTTCATTACAAACGCTGGCTATGCTGATACATATATCATCATGGCAATGACTGATAAGTCTAAAGGCACACGTGGCATTTCAGCTTTCATCGTTGATGCCGAAACACCAGGCTTTAGCGTTGGCAAGAAAGAAAAGAAAATGGGTATTCGTGGTTCAGCAACTTGTGAGCTGATTTTTGAAAACTGCCGAATCCCTAAGGATAATCTTCTTGGCAAAGAAGGCATGGGCTTTAAAATTGCTATGAAGACGCTAGACGGTGGCCGTATTGGTATCGCTGCTCAGGCTCTTGGCCTTGCACAAGGCGCTATTGATGAAACGGTTTCTTATGTAAAGGAAAGAAAACAATTTGGTCGTCCTATTTCTAAATTCCAAAACACTCAGTTCAAACTGGCTGATATGGAAACTAGAACAGAGGCTGCCCGTCTTCTCGTTTACAAGGCAGCGCGCTACAAAGATGCTAAAAAACCATTCTCCAATGAAGCGGCTATGGCAAAACTTTTTGCTTCAGAAGCAGCTATGGACGTTACGACAACTGCCGTACAACTGCACGGTGGCTATGGTTACACTAGAGAATATCCAGTTGAGCGTATGATGCGCGATGCTAAGATCACTGAGATCTACGAAGGCACAAGCGAAGTTCAGCGTATGGTTGTAGCAGCACAGTTGCTTAAGTAATTAGGAGGTTACAAAGATGAATATCATCGTTTGCATAAAGCAGGTTCCAGATACAACAGAAGTTCGTCTGGATCCTAAAACAGGCACGCTTATCCGAGATGGCGTTCCAAGCATCATTAATCCTGATGACAAGGCTGGTCTTGAAGCCGCACTTGCTCTAAAGGACCAACACGGCGCACATGTAACAGTACTGACTATGGGCCCTCCACAAGCGGATAACGCATTAAGAGAAGCTCTAGCAATGGGCGCAGACCGTGCTATTTTGCTGACTGATAGAAAGTTTGCCGGTGCAGACACTTGGGCAACTTCTATGACCCTTGCAGCTGCTATTAGAAACCTAGATTACGATCTAATCGTTGCAGGTCGCCAAGCCATTGATGGCGATACAGCTCAGGTTGGACCGCAAATTGCAGAAAAGTTGAATTTACCACAAGTCAGCTATGTTGAAGATCTTAAAAAAGATGGCGACAGCCTGATTCTTAAGAGAGTCTTTGAAGACGGCTACCATATGATTAAGGTGCCAATGCCATGTCTAATAACGACTTTAAGTGAAATGAACACAGCACGCTACATGTCTGTTCAAGGCATTTTCGATGCTTATCGTGATAAAGAAGTGGAAACATGGACATACGAAAATATTGAGATTGAGGAGCAGCATCTTGGACTTAAAGGTTCCCCTACTCGCGTTAAGAAGTCATTCACAAAATCTGTGAAGGCTCCTGGTAAAAAGTATGACGTTGACCCACAACAGGCCGCTAAAATTATCCTTGAAAACCTCAAGGAAAAGTACATTATTGATTAGGAGGACTCACGATGAAGCATACGGACTACAAAGACGTAATGGTCTTTTGCGAACAGCGTGAAGGCCATATTGAAAAGGTATCTAAAGAACTGGTTTCTAAGGGCCGTGAGCTGGCAAATGAACTGGACTGCTGTGTAAGAGCACTTGTTCTAGGCCACAATATGAAAGATGACCTTAACGAACTTATCCACCTAGGCGCTGACGAAGTCATCCTTGTGGATGAAAAAGAACTGGCTATATACATGACTGAGCCTTACACAAAAGCAATGGTTGAGGTTGTTCTTGATAGAAAACCTGATGTTATCCTAGTGGGTGCATCTACAATTGGCCGTGACTTGGCTCCACGTGTTTCTGCTCGTATAAACACAGGCCTTACAGCTGACTGTACAAAGCTTGAAGTTGATGAAGAAACAAAAGACCTTCTTATGACACGCCCTGCTTTTGGTGGTAACATCATGGCAACGATTATTTGTCCTGAGCACAGACCTCAAATGTCGACTGTCCGCCCTGGTGTTATGACGCTTGCAGAAGCTGATACAGCACGTAAAGGTGTTATCTCTAAGGTGCCTGTTGCCTTTGACTCAGCTGATATGAATATCGAAATTCTTGAAGTTGTCAAGGAAACGAAAGCAAAAGTGAACATTGAAGATGCAAATATTCTTGTATCTGGTGGTCGTGGTGTTGGCAAGCCTGAAAATATGTCTACACTTGAAAATCTAGCCCTACGCTTGGGTGGTACTGTTTCTGCTTCTCGCGCAGTTGTTGATGCTGGCTGGATTGACAGAAACAATCAAGTAGGACAAACAGGTAAAACTGTACGTCCTGACCTCTACTTCGCTTGCGGTATCTCTGGCGCTATTCAGCATCTTGCTGGTATGGAAGATTCAGAGTTTATCGTTGCCATTAACAAGGATGAAACTGCACCGATTTTTGATGCAGCTGATCTTGGTATCGTTGGTGACGTTCACAAGGTTATTCCTGAGCTTATGAAACTTCTTCCAATCACAGAAGAAGACTAATTCACTTCACTAAACATAATTCGCTAACATACAGTCGCAGTGTAAATGGTTATGATACAGCCATTCACACTGCGATTTTTTTCATATAAACTTTATATTATCAAAATTCATACATATGCTTATACGATATTAATTGCACGACATTCGATTTTTAGATGTCCTAATGGGTAAAAAATAGATGCAGCTTATAAGTGTATGCCACACAGAAAGAAGTGAATGTCTTGACTATAAAAAGAAGAATTGTGGTTATTGATGATGATGAAATGTATTGCCGATCTATAACCAGAACTTTAAAAGATGAAAACACTGAGGTCACATATTTCACCGACCCCCTCCGAGCCCTTGAAGCCTTGGAATATGATGTGATTGATATACTCATAACAGATTATCTTATGCCGCACTATAATGGCATTGAACTGATGAAAAAGATTCATGTATTTCATCCAAATCTCATCGTCATACTCATTACAGGTGTCAATGACTTCAATGTCGCTGTAAGTGCCGTCAATGAAGGCCTTATCTTTCGACTGCTTACGAAACCTTTTGATAATGGTGAATTGGTCCATGCCGTAGATGACGCCTACCAAAAATTACTGGACAATAGAATGTATGAAAAATTCAAAGACTGGTCCTTTGCGACACTGGGGAGTGCGTCTTATGATGATGTGGTGGAGCAAATACATCAAAACACCATTGACGGCCTCCTCCATTTAATGAAAGCAAAAGATCACGAACTTTACGAGCATTCCCTTCGTATTGGTGAAATGTCTATTCGACTGGCCAAATATATAAGCTATAGCCCTTCAGATCTTGAGAATCTATATGAAGCGGCCCTTTTTCATGACATCGGCAAGTTAGCTATCAAGGACAATATACTGGATAAGCCTGGAAAACTTGATGTGACAGAATATGATCAGGTCAAACGTCATCCAAGTGTCGGCGCTGAAGTCTTGAAAAAATTAGGCATTAATAAAAAAGTTCAGCTTTGTGTGTTTCAGCACCACGAACACGTTGCCGGAACAGGCTATCCAAATGGACTCAAAGCCGACGAAATTGAACTTGCTGCTAAGATCATTGCCGTCGTTGATGCGTACGATGCCCTACGATCCAAAAGATCCTACAAGGATTCTATGGACTTAGAAGACTCTATGAACATCCTACGACAAATGGGGGGAAGAATATTCGATAGCCAGCTGATTGAATGTCTTTATAAAATGTTGTGTGAGGAAGAAGTAATATGTGTGAGTGACTTCAAACCAAGATCAAAAGCGAAATAATAACAAATAAAGAGCCTCTTATGATTTTAGATAAGAGGCTCTTTTTATGGCGTTTTAAAGACCAAATATGATTTCTATGTTTAAAAAGTCACGATAGTGGTACTAATGTACTATAACACGATATATTTTAGTTCTAAAGACCCACACTCCAATGCCACTGTAATTAAGGAGGTTGACTATGAAAGTATTAATCGTAGATGACTCCCTATTCATGAGACACTTCATAAAAACAGCCCTTCTCCAACTTGAAATAGAGGAAATCATAGAAGCAGAAGACGGTTACAAGGCCGTTGAGCTATACCAAAAACACCGACCTGACTTGGTTCTTCTTGACATAAACATGCCTCATATGAACGGTATTGAAGCCTTACGCGCCATCAGGCAAATTGATACCCAAGCCAAAATTATCATGTTGTCTTCTATGCGCAATCAACGCACTGTCAAAGAGAGCAAATCACTTGGAGCCTCAGCTTATATGCAAAAACCATTTCCAAAAATGCAACTTGAAGAAATCGTTAACGAGGTCTATGAAGAGACCTTGCCCAATTAAGGGGCATACCACTTCTCAACTCAAAATTTAAATTTTGGGGTTCGTGCCATAATTTTTTCTATTTGTATACCTTATTTTCTTAGATGAGAGTCAATCACCAGTTTAATCTGTTCTGTTAAGGCGATTGTATCTTGCTTAATTTCATCTGTCATTTCGATTGGCTTGTCAATTGTAACTTCAACATGTGCAGGCTTAATCACCTTGCTCCCCTTTTTCATAATGTCTTTAGACCCACTTATAGTTACAGGAATTATAGGCACTCCAGATTTTGTTGCCAGCTTTAATGCGCCTGGCTTAAACTCTAGTAAAGTTCCATCCACCGATCTTGTTCCTTCAGGAAATACAACCATTGAGTAACCCTTTTTGAGATTTTTTATACCAGTCATAATAGCCTTTGCGGACTGGCGCATATTCCCCCTGTCCATAAAAACACATTGCATAAGCTTCATCCATCTATTAATAAATGGGAATTTCTCAAGCTCAACCTTTGCAATAAAGGCCTTGGGTTTGTCAATATGTCCAAGAAGGATAGGAATGTCGAAATTGCTTTGATGGTTGGCAACAAAGAGAACAGCCCTATCAGAAGGGATGTTTTCAGCGCCTCTGACTTCAACTGTCGTTCCGCTGACCTTAAGCAATTTTCTCGCCCAGGGACCAACAACTTCATTAACCATTTGATCTCTTCTTGCCATTTCTTCTTGTTTTTCTAACTTTTCACTCTTACTTAACCTTGGAATTGATCCCAAAAGCGTTATCCATAAATAAGAGAACCATACCATTGTGCGAAGCATACTATTCCACCTTCCATGATGTCATGTTTCATAAGCTTTACGACCAGCTAATTAGGCGTCTTGTAAACGACCATGAGAATGTCTGTAATTTTGCAAGCGCCCGAAATATAAATATTATCAGTGCATTAAAATTTTAACACAAACCGATGGAATATGTAACACCTCAAAAAAGTACTCTAGCCCAGCGATTTGATCATCCATAACGCCGAGCCAGAGTAATATTTGTGTGTGTGAAGCCAAAGGCTTTAAAGCATATTTAAATTAAACTCAGACAGGTCTTTAACCACCATGTCTGCGTCTGTAAGGACACTGGCTTCTCCAATGCCAACTGCGACCATTCCTGCTGCCTTGGCCGCTTGTAAACCAGCTACACTGTCTTCAAAGACAACACAATCTGTATAGGATAAACCCATATTGTCAGCCCCGAGGGTAAAGACTTCCGGGTCTGGTTTTGCCTTAGAAACATGGGTGCCATCCACCACTGTATCAAAATAATCTTTCAGGCCTGTGCGTTCCAGAATGAGTCCCGCATTTTTGCTTGCTGACCCAAGTGCGCATTTATAGCCATTTTCTTTCAGCATTTTCAGAAATTCAAGGGCACCTGGTAAGATTTCAGATGCATCCATTTTAGATATAAATTCAACATACCACTCATTTTTGCGGGTGGCAAGGGAAACTTTTTCTTCTTCTGAAAGCGTTTTATTCCCAAGCTCTAATATAATGTCTAAAGAAGCCATCCGACTAACCCCTTTAAGTCGTTCGTTGTCATCTTCGTTGAAACGGATATTCATTTCATCTGCTAAACGCTTCCAAGCTTTAAAGTGATATTTTGCCGTATCTACCAAAACACCATCTAAATCAAAAATATATCCTTTATATTCTTTCGCCATTGTTCTTCGCTCTCCTTTATTTTTTAAACCAATTGGTCTTCAAAACGACAAATTTTGTGTGCCAAAAATCGCCCATGTGATCTGTTTGCATTTATGAGTCATCCCATCTGTTTATAACAACACATACCTATGATAAAGATTATATCAAAGACATCGTTTGCACAGATCAATTCACAGCAAATAAAGCAAAGGGCATAAAATTGCACAAGGTCTATTGTACAGATCGTACAAAAAACATAAATCAGACCAAAAATAGGCTTGAATATAACACTTTTATATATTTTCTGGTATAATGGACGTAGCGAGTTCTATTTTTTTTATTTAATCATGCAACCGATTGCACAAACAAATTAGAAAGCAGGTGTTTGTCTTGAAATATGTAATGGAAGATCCATGGAAAATTATTGAGGACGGCTATCATCCTGAGGATAACCGTCTTTATGAAAGTCTTATGAGCCTGGGAAATGGCCACATGGGACATAGAGGCAATTTCGAAGAGGATTTTAGCGGTGATAGCCTTCAAGGCTCGTACGCTGCAGGGGTTTACTATCCAGATAAAACAAGAGTTGGCTGGTGGAAAAACGGATACCCAGAATATTTTGCCAAGGTTCTAAATGGCACTAATATTATTGGCATTCATGTTTATATCGACGGCAAGGCTGTGGATTTAGGACAAATCCAACCTAAAAATTTCACCCGTGTTCTCGATATGAAAAACGGATGTCTTGACCGATCATTTACCTACGATGTTCATGGCAAGTCTTTTGATTTCATCATTAAAAGATTCCTGAGTTATGATACGCCAGAGATTGGTGCCATTGCCTACCAGATCCATGCAAAAGATGACGCAGTAATCCAATTTGCACCATACCTTGACGGCAACGTCCACAACGAGGATGCCAACTATGATGAATTCTTTTGGGAGAATTGTTCCCAGTATTGTGGCCCAGACTACGGGACAATCACAATGTCAACAAAGAAGACTGGATTCACTGTCCATACCGCTATGAAGTCTACACTTCATTCTAAGGCAGGCCTTTTTACAGAACCAGCATCATATAAATCTGATGACAGGTATGCTGAACACCTTTATGAATCTCATGTAAAGGCGGGCGAAAGTGTTACTTTATACAAGTATTTTTCACTTGTAACTGATCGTGACCATGATATATCAAAACTAACAGCACATGGTAAGACCAAACTTGAAGAGGCTGCTGAGCTTGGTTTTGACAAATTGTACAGTGCCCATACCGACAAATGGGCTGAAATATGGAAAGAAGCCGATATAGAGATTGACGGGGATGTGGCTGCACAGCAGGGCATTCGCTTTAACATCTTCCATATGAAGCAAACCTACAATGGTGAAGACCCTCGCCTCAATATTGGACCAAAAGGCTTTACCGGCGAAAAATATGGTGGAAGCACTTACTGGGATACAGAAGCTTACTGCCTTCCCTTCTACCTATCTACAAGCCACGAGGATATTCCTAGAAACCTTCTTATCTACAGATACAAGCACCTTGACAAAGCCATTGAAAACGCATCAAAACTTGGTCTAAGGGGCGCCTTATATCCAATGGTTACAATGAACGGCGAAGAATGTCACAACGAATGGGAAATCACATTTGAAGAAATCCACCGTAATGCGGCAATCGCTTACGCTATTTTCAATTATATTCGCTACACTGGCGATGAGGCCTACCTTTCGGAATATGGACTGGAAGTTCTTCTTAACATCAGCCGATTCTGGGCAGACAGAGTCAACTATAACCCATATAAAGACTGTTACATGATGCTTGGCGTTACTGGTCCAAATGAGTACGAAAACAATGTTAACAACAACTGGTACACCAACCTTATGGCATCGTGGACTCTAGAATACAGCCTTGAAGCCCTTGATTGGGTTAAAAAGAACAGCCCGAAGCGCGCGGAAGAAGTCCTTGAAAAATATAGTTTTACTGATAGTGAATTAGAAACTTGGAAAGACATCACTGAAAAAATTTATCTGCCTGAAATTGAAGAACTGGATGTATTTGCCCAGCAAGATGGGTATATGGACAAGGAGCAGATCCTTGTATCTGAACTAAGTTCAGAAGATCTACCCCTAAACCAGAAATGGTCATGGGACAAAATTCTACGTTCTTGCTTTATTAAGCAGGCTGATGTTCTTCAAGGCATTTTCTTCCTAAGTGACAGGTATGACATTGACACAAAACGAAGAAATTTTGATTTCTATGAACCGCGCACAGTCCATGAGTCGTCCCTCTCTCCTTGTGTTTACTCAATCATCGCAGGAGAGGTTGGATACCATAACAAGGCTTATGAACTCTACCAACGTTCAGCGAGACTTGACCTTGATAACTACAACAATGATACGGACGATGGTCTTCATATCACATCCATGGCAGGTACTTGGATGTCTGTGGTTTATGGATTCGGTGGATTCAGCACATCTGATGGTGTTGCTAAATTCAACCCATTCCTGCCAAAGCAGTGGAATGCACTAAACTTCCACATGCTCTTTAGAGACAGGCTGTTGGTTGTTGGAATTGATAAGGATAATGTAACAATTGAAATGGTCTCAGGTGACCCTCTAGACATTGAAATTTATGAAAAACCATACAAACTGTCTACTGATAAACCCGTCACTGTGGCAACAGACCATAGTCGTGCTATAGACTAACTACAACTGCTCATATAACTTATTTAAAAACAGCCAGTGCACATCATTTGTGTACTGGCCTGTTTCGTATAAAGGTGGCTACGAAGTTAACAAGAGAGGTGTTGTATATGAGTAAAAAACCAGCCGTTGCTTATTTTAGCATGGAATATGCACTGGAGAATGACCTAAAACTCTACGCTGGAGGACTCGGTATTCTGGCAGGAGACTACCTAAAAGGCGCAAAAGACAACGATTATCCCATTGTGGGCATAGGCATAAAATGGAAACAAGGCTATACCCAGCAGCGTCTGGATAACGAGGGAAACGCCTATGACTGCTACCATAACTATACCTATGATTTTCTTGAAGATACAGGTGTGAAAGTCAACGTTGAAATCCGTGGCAGAAACATCGCCTGCAAAGTTTGGAAATGCGAAACGTTTGGGAATGTTCCCCTCTATCTTCTTGACACAGATCTTCCTGAGAACCCTGATCCCTGGATTACAGGACAACTTTATGGTTGGTTTGGTGAAGAAAGAGTTGCCCAGGAAATCGTACTGGGTATTGGCGGTATTCGTGCCCTGAGAGCCCTTGGAATCCATACGGATATTTACCACTTTAACGAAGGCCATGCTGTTTTTGCTGGTCTTGAACTCATTCGTGAGCATATGTCTACGGGGCTTTCCTTCAAACGTTCTGTGAAAAAAACCAAAGAAAAGGTCGTTTTCACAACCCATACCCCTGTCATACAGGGAAACGAAACACATGATATTGACCGCCTTATGTACATGGGCGCCAACAACACACTCAGCGAAAAGCAACTTGTCAAAATTGGTGGAAAGCCTTTCAACATGACTGTGGCCGCCCTAAGACTCTCTAAAATCAGCAATGGTGTTGCCGAACTTCATATGAAAACTGCCAACAAGATGTGGGCCCATATTGAAGATCGTTCGGACATCATCGGTATCACCAACGCCATACATATTCCAACTTGGGTTGACACGAGAATGATTGATCATGTCGACAAACCAGATGATTTGTGGGCACTTCATACGGAAAACAAAAATTCCCTCATAGACTTTATCAAAGAAAGAAACGGACTTGCCCTTAATCCAGAAACTTTGACCATTGGATTTTCAAGACGCGCGGCCCCATATAAACGTAGCAATTTTATTTTTTCTGATGAAAGGATCATTGCCCCACTGCTTGAGGCGGGCAAATTGCAAATTATTTTTTCCGGCAAGGCCCATCCCCTTGACGATTTGGGCAAATCTATTGTATCAAACATTGTAAAAATGACTAGGAAATATCCAGAGGCTGTGGTCTTTCTTGAAGACTACGACATGGAAATTGGTGCCATGCTCACCAGGGGGTCAGATATATGGCTCAATAACCCAAGACGGCCAAAAGAAGCCAGTGGCACCTCAGGTATGAAAGCGGCCATGAACGGTGTCCTCAACCTGTCCATCCTCGATGGCTGGTGGCCTGAAGCTTGTCGACACGGTATCAACGGCTGGCAATTTGGAGACGGTTTTGAATCAGATGATGATGCGGTTTTAGATGAACATGACTTAAAAGCCCTTTATGATGTTCTACTTAACGAGGTTATTCCAACCTATTACGATGACAAAGGCACGTGGAAAAAAATGATGCAGGCTAGCATTAAAGACACTATGGAAACATATGATGTCAAAAGAATGCTGGAGGAATACACTCAAAAGATGTATACGAGATAAGTCATAAACTAAAAAAAGCTGGTAATCTCCTCTTAATTTATTTGTAATCGCTTTGATACACCCTATACACATTTAACCATTATAATGGGGAGTATAAATGAAGCAGGAATACTCTTAGGAGGTTACATATGAAAAAAATAGCTATTGCTCTAACGGCGGCCCTCATGGTCTTGTCTCTCGCGGCATGTGATAAAACCGATCCAGACCAAGTGGATAAGACACCTATTCAAACGGAAGACTCACAAGCCGTCTCAGATGATGATAAAGGCGATGGGAATGATACATCTGAAACAGAGGAAACTGACATAGATTCTGAGTCTGATGAAAGCACAACCGATGATGATCAGGAGACGTCAGATTTAGACGCAGACGAAAAACCAAGTCTTTCAAAACTTTCAGATGAAAAGGCCATGGATGCTTACAAAGAAATGATTGAGCGTTTTGAGGCCGAATCCCCTGTGGATACATATGATGACGTTTTGGCCTTATTGCCAAGGCTACCTGAAAATATTTCTAGTATAATGTTTGCTAAGTTTGACAAGTATATGGAATCATGGTCAATAAACTATTCCGACCAAATATACTTTGAAGATGGTCCTATGTCAAAACTGGACGTTTCACTGGGCAAGGCCTATGACTACACAGCAGACACCTATGACCTCAGTAAAATTGATAATGAAACACATAAAGCCATTTTGAAAAGTTTATTTGACAACGGATTCAAATTTGTATGGCTAGAGGGCAGTCCTTATCCAACAGTTGACTACTCCCATTTGAAAAGCTTAAGTGAAAAAGTACCTGAAGAAGTCATGGCCTTTGTTCTTGTTATGTCCACGGAAACGGAACAGATCACAGCCGCAGACGCCGGCCTAGTGATTGGATGGAACGAGCTCGCTAAAAGAGCTGTTCAAACAGAAAGCGCCATGAAAATTATTGAAAACGAGGACTTGTACTCGAAATTAGAAGGTCTATACCGTTTTTACAGCCAATCCTATTTGCTTGGTCTTAACAACACACCTGTGGTGAACTGGGATGATAACACCCTTCTTGATCCTGTGCGTCAAAGTTACGAGACAACGCTTGAGAAATATCCCAAAAGCGAACTGAGTAAGATACTCGTGAAGTACATGGAAACCTTGGAAACCTATGACTATACCCTTCCATATGAAGATCAAGAGGCTTTCCAATCAATCGTTAAGCTGCAATCTGAGTGGATTGATGAAGCGGCAAATAATCTCCACAAACATCATAATCATTAAGTTCAACTCAATAAGTCTATGAAAATAAAAAGCCTTAAAATATGAAATCATATTTTAAGGCTTACTTTTTTTATACAATTTTTGAAGCGTCTTACTCCAAAAGAAAATTAGAACGGATGCATTTATCCCTTTGCTGGGGCACTACTTTTTGTGGATTCTCTTTCCACAAGACGTGTGCCCACAATATAATGATTGAGGACATTCTCAATGCCCTTCAAGCTGTTAATAAGAAGCTTTGCCGCTTGGTATCCTAATGACTCAGCATCAATGTCAACACTGCTCAGACTCGGTGTTTGATATTCTCCCAGTGGGATATTATTAAAGCCAACAACTTTCGTCTTCATGCCGTGTTCATGGACATACCGGTTTACACCGATCGCTAAAAAATCATCCGTTGTGACGACAGCATCTGGTTCTGCTTTTTCAATTATTTTACCCATGGCCTCATAACCATGCTCAATGGTCAAGTCAGACATTTCATAAATGTCTTCATCTTTAACAGGCAAACCCCTTACTTCCATAGCTCTTTTGAAGCCTTCTAAACGGTCCCTTGAATAATTCATATTTAGTGGCCCGCCAACAAATGTAATCTTGGCGCACCCCTTTTGTATCAGATGGTTTACTACATTATAGGTTGCCTGGAAGTTGTCGTTATCAACCCACAAAACATCATCTGTCACTCCAGGTCGTCCTACCACGACAAAAGGAAATCCAGTGGATTTTAAATAGTCAATACACTTGTCATCTTCCTGAACAGAGAGCAAAACAACGCCATCAACCCATTTGCTTTGAATGAAGTCTTCAATAAAATGAACTTCTTCATCTGGGTTGGCGCTATAAGTGTACATAATACGGTAGCCCTTCTTCTGTGCGTATAGGCTTATGCCACGCATAACCTCAATGAAGAATGGGTTTTTAAACAGATTCTCATCCGTACTTGGAAGTATCAGCCCGAGTGTTTGGGTGGACTGGTTTGCCAAGCTTCTTGCAATTGCATTTGGTCTGTAGTTAAGTTCTTCCATTGCTTCATAGACAATACGTTTTGTCGCATCACTAATGCGTGGATTGTTTGCGATAACTCTTGAAACTGTTGATGGCGACACATTCGCCAACTTCGCCACGTCTTTTATTGTGACTGCCATAATACACACTTCCTTCAGTAACTGATGTTTCACGGATTTAACCGGCGCTATCATAATATCATACTGGTCCTGGATTATCCACGCTATTTAAACATGAAGTCACCAGGTAAGTGGTCAGTGAATAAATATTAATGGAGTAAAGAATCTTGCACGGTCACCCCTTGCAAGATTCTTATGTTTGTCAAATGAACTTACGAATCCAAACCTACTTGATTGAGCCTTGTGCAATTCCTTTAACAATATGCTTCTGTGCAAAGAAATAGAATATTATAATTGGAATCATACTAATTGTAAGACCAGCCAAAGCCAGATGCCACTTTTTACTGAACTGTCCGAAGAAGAAGAACATTTTCAGTGGTATGGTGTGCCACTCTGGTCTGTTAATAACGAGCTGTGGCAAGAGGAAGTCATTCCAAATCCACATAACATTAAGTATACTCACGGTCACAGTGATTGGCTTTAATAAAGGCAGTACAATGTACCAGTAAGTCTGAAATTTATTACAACCATCAATAAGGGCCGCTTCTTCAAGTGCGACTGGAATCCCTTTTATAAATCCGTGATACATAATAATGGCAAGGCTTGATCCGAATCCAAGATACATAAATATTAAGCCACCTGGATTTAGAAAACCAATCTTACCCATGAGGTTGATCAGGGGCAACATCACAGACTGGAAAGGAATGAGCATGGCCGCAGCAAACATAAAATACATGGCCATGGATATTTTTGAATGCGTTCTTACCAGCATCCAGGCTGCCATTGAAGCAAAGATAATAATTAGAACTGTACTCACCGAAGTGATCATAAGGGAGTTAAAGAATGACTTTACAAAATCAAGTCTTTCAAATGCCTCCACATAGTTTTGTGGGCTAAAATACTCTCCAAAAGGCAGACTTGTAATCCCTACAAATATACCTTTTTGTGTCTTTAGTGAGTTGGTAGCAACAATATAAAATGGAGACAGGAATAAGACTGCAAGCAACCATGATACTGTTCCTACAATTATTTTTCTTCTTTTTTCATGAGGCATTACATCTCCACCTCCCTCTTCTTAGTAAAGTAGATTTGTGTGAGTGTAATAACTGCAACTGCAATTAGGAAAATAACCGCCTTTGCCTGGGCATACCCAAACTGATTTCGTGCAAAGGCTGTCTGATAAATATTCAAAGCAAGCATTTCTGTTGATCCGTATGGACCCCCTCTTGTTAAGGCCAAGTTTTGGTCAAAAAGCTTGAATGAGTTTGACAAGGACAAGAAAAGACCGATTGTAAATGCGGGCATAACCATTGGAATTGTTATGTTAAGAAGTCTTTGCCAAGCATTTGCACCATCTATTTTCGCCGCTTCATTTAAAGACTCAGGAATACTTTGTATTGCAGCAATATAAATAATCATCATATAGCCAGACATCTGCCAAGACATTAGGATGACAAGTCCCCAAAATCCAGTCCCCGTTGTTGAAAGCCAACCTTCAAAAAACGGAATGCCCCAGTGACTACCAAAAGCATCGAATGCTTTTGTGAAAATGAACTGCCATACAAAACCTAAGATCAGACCGCCAATTAGGTTTGGCATGAAGAAAATACTTCTTTGAATATTAGCGCCTTTGAGACCTTGAGTTACAAGTAACGCAAGACCAAAGCCAATTGCATTAATCGCCACAACCGATACGGCAGCGAATTTTGCTGTGAATTTAAATGAGTTTATAAACTCTTCGTCCTGAAATGCACGAATGTAGTTATCGAGGCCAACCAAATTGACATCATTTGAAATGCCATTCCACTCTGCAAAAGAGAAGTAAAACCCTCTTAGCATAGGAATGATAACCACTGTTAAAAATGCAAGCAGGATCGGTCCAACAAATAACCAGAACCAAAACCTTGATTTCTTCATTGCTTCCTCCCAATATCATTTTCAAAATGTGGTCCGTCAGAGTACTCCATAGTTTGAGCAAAGCTCATGTCTATTCTATACGCAAGTTCCGATTGCTTTATCATGCCATAATAAGGACATGTATTATTCCGATTTAAATCATGTGTCATGAAGTGTGCGAGTTCTTCTTTTAGACACAATGGTATCTCTTAATACACACATTAATACTTATGAATAATTGCTTTATATAATCTGTATGGTAACTTTTTTATGTTTGATTTCACTTTCAATTCTCATTTCATTAAATAAGCGCTTGCATATTTGTTTGCAAACCAAGCTTTAGAAAATAAGAGGGGGAGATCACTCCCCCAATTTTTCTTATCTCATTTCATTCCATTTTGCTTTTACTGTTTCAACAACTTCTTCCCAAGTCGCAGCACCAGCATAGTACTTCTGTACTTGCTCACCTAGAATACCCATGCCCCAATCTGTTGGGTAGCCCATGAATACCCATGGCATAGTGCGACCTTCGTTAGCATACATCATAATGTCTTGTGCTAGAGGATCAGCTGGTTGAACATCATCATAACCTGATAGAGGCGGGATGAAGAACATTTCGTTCACAACCAGTTTCTTACCTTCATCAGAAGTGTACAGCCAGTTTAGGAAGTCTTTTGCCGCTGCTTTGTCAGCATCTGGCGCACCACTGTTGATTGACCAGTACATAGGAACACCAATTGCGATAGAATCTTCTCTTACACCCTTCATAGGAAGTGGTAAGAAACCAAGATTATCTGCTACATTTTGATCAATGCCTGCAACGCCACCGTAGATCCAGTTACCTTGCTGAATCACAGCAACACGTTCAATTGCAATACCTTCGTCAACTTGAGTTGCATAGTCGACAGAGTTCATTTTTGCCTTGTTGTCTGCATTTGCAGAGTAATCTGCCATTAGGTCAAGATATGCCTTGTAAGCGTCTGCATACTTAAATTCAATGTTTTCAGCATCATAAGCTTCTAATGAACTTTCAAATTCATTTGCGAAAGCGCCGTTTGATGCATGAAGACCAGTGACCCATGTTTCCGCTGCTGCAAAAGAAACTGGTGCTTCAAGCAGTGGGAATTCGTCTTCTAGCTCACCAGATTCAATCTTTGTTTTGATTGTCTTTAGAGCCGCTTCGAATTCATCAAATGTATCGATTGAAGATGCATCTACACCTGCAGCTTCAAAAATTGCTTTGTTGTATGCAAGACCGTAGCCTTCAATGTTATAAGGTAGACCATAAACAGCGCCGTCTACAGTTACGCCTGAAGCAACGCCATCAAGAACCTTGTCAGCCCATGGTGCGTCTGATAGATCTTCAAGTCTGCCCATCCAGTCTGATACATCCTGTGGACCACCAACATTGTAGATGTCTGGTTCGTTGCCTGATTGGAACTGTGCACGAAGTGCTGCACCATAATCATCGCCGCCACCAACTGTTTGAAGATTGATCTTCACGTTTGGATTTTCAGCTTCATAAAGTTCTACTGCTTTTTCTAGAGCTTCAACGATTTCAACTTTGAACTGGAAAATGTCAACTTCCACCATTTCGTCAGATGAAGTGTCATCCATAGGCTCTTCTGTTGTTTCTGAAGGCGTCTCAGCTGGTTGATCTGCTGGAGCCTCTGGAGCTGATGAACAACCTGCAAGCATGGAAACTGCAAGTGCCATCACCATAAGAAGACTTAAAAACTTTTTCATTAAATTCCCCTCCGTAAAATTTTATCTTCGAGGTAAGCATATGTAACCCCTTTCAAGTCTCTGTGCAACTTTAAATAAGTAAAAACACAGCATCATAGAATGAAATGGGATTTTGCACCTCGTTGTGCATACGTTTGCACAAGTGGGTAAAAAAATATGGCTTGTTGCAAGATCATTTTAACATAATCGCAATAAAAACGTCAACAAAATAGCAGAAAAAATCGATTTCCTTGAAAATTGCACGAAAAACTTGTGCAAACGATAGCGCAACTTTGACTCAAAATCAAGACCACTTGGTGCAATATATCTGAATATATTCCAGTAACTCACTTGCCGTTTTTGTACCCGCCTTCCTCAAATAAAGTCTTTTAGCAAATCCGTTCAATAAATGAAATGAAGATCCATTCAACTTTTATTTTTCAATCATTTCCTTATGATTCTTTCAATTTAGTCATAAGAAAACCCAGAATAATTAGGCACTCTTATCTATGGTCGCCTAATTATCTGGGTTCGGACGCTTGAAAAATTATAGATCTAAGCCCTCGTCATACCATCTATAAAATTATTGATTCTTAAAATTCTATAGATGGTATGACGAGGGCTCTTGAATGACATTTTACAAGTTGCTCGGTTGAGTATTCTTCATGAAGTTTATCGTAACTATTGTTTCAGGGTCGAATTCGTATTATAGAGTCTCTTGGTAATCTCCCAACCTCCAAATGAGCATAAGCATGAAGAATTGAATGGCATCATCAAAAGATCTTAAATCCAGGCCTGCAAGTTTTTCTATTTTATTGAGCCTGTAAATGAGTGTGTTCCTATGCACATACAACTGTCTTGATGTTTCGGTGATATTAAGATCGTTTTCAAAGAACCGAATGGCTGTTTGAATCAGTTCCTCATCCTGCACAAGGTCTTTAAAAACTGCACCATAATCATCAAAATACCTTTGTCTTGCATCTTCGTCGATTTCACTGACAAGGTGATAAATCATCATTTGGTCATAGAAATACAGGCTGTCCTCTTGGCCAAGCTTTTCCCCGATCATTAAGGCTGTTTTTGCACTTTTATAAGACTTGTGCAACATTTCAAAGCCCCCTACAGCCTTTCCCACACTAGCCTTAGCCGGTATTAAAAGTTCTGTATTCAGCTCTGAGATAATGGCTTGCAAGTTTTCACGAATGTCTTCTTTCGCTTGAGTAATGAGGACCATGTGGTTTCTGTCAACTTCAACACTAAAGGCTTCACTAAAGATGTTTTCACAAACAACCTTAATTTCCTCCGAGTGTGCGCCTTTGTGATCAACAATCATTACATTTAGATAGTCTGTGTTTTTAAGACCCGCCTCTTCAAGGTCTTCCGGGGTATAGGTATCCCCTGACTGTTCGAAAAGCAGCCCCCTTAAGACTGTTGTTTTATCCAGCTCCTTATGTTCTTTTTTAAACATAATCCGGATAAGGTTCATAGCCCCTCGAGCGGCTTCATCTCCTCCTAGAAGAGCAATATAGTATGTATTCACTCCCATGCTGGCTCCCACTGAAATCCACTGAAAATTGCCGGTGACCACGATGTCCCCACTGGGAATTTCAGGCACTTCAATTTGCTCACCTATTTTTTCATGGTTGTTTGCATCAATACATTTTCCCTGATAATCAAAAAGATACACTGGCCATTTAATGCTTTTTTGAACTTCAGCAAACCGCTGTCTTATTTCGAAATCCATTATTTGACCTCCCCTGTCGCCCAAGTCTGTCGCCCAAGTCACTTCATAATTTTTATCATTACAACCGTAAAAAATAACCGTAAAAACTAGAGTCAGACGTGAGCCTGACTCTAGTTTAAGTCTTATATTTCATGTGTAGAGCATGAATAGAGTCTTCAGTAACCGCTTCTCTTTGTCTCTATTCAGTATAACTCAATAATTCTTAAATTTCTATCAAGTGGATTCTATCCAAATATAATGGACTGTTCTGTTTCCTTGTCAAATAAATGAATTTTATCTGGCGCAAATGAGAATTTCACGCCATCACCAATTTTAAGACCTGCGTCTGGGTCAACTCTACCAATGAGTTCTTTGTTACCAGTGGCAATATAAAGAATCAGTTCAGCACCAAGAAGCTCAGTAACAGTGACCTTACCTTCAACTTTTGGACCCTCTCCACCTAGATGGATGTGCTCTGGTCTGATGCCCACAACAACTTCTTTGCCAATATAGCCTTTGTTTTTAGCTATATCACCACGTTCTTTAGACAGCTCAACAGGGGTTCCGTTCACTTCAAGATAAATGCGTCCGCCATCTTCTTTGACAACACCGTCAAGGAAGTTCATTTGTGGTGCACCAATGAAGCCCGCAACAAACATATTGACTGGCTGGTCGTAAATTGTACTCGGCTTATCAACCTGTTGAATTTCACCAGCATTCATAACGCAGATACGCGTTCCCATTGTCATTGCTTCAGTCTGGTCATGTGTTACATATATAAAGGTTGTAGACAGCTCATGGTGTAGTTTGATGAGTTCAGAACGCATCTGTACACGTAGCTTGGCATCTAGATTCGATAGGGGTTCATCCATTAGGAATACTTTGGGGTTACGAACGATCGCACGGCCTAGGGCCACACGCTGTCGTTGTCCACCAGAAAGCTGTTTTGGCTTTCTATCAAGAAGCTGTTCTATACCAAGAATCTGAGCAGCATTTTTTACACGCTGGTCTATTTCTGACTTGGATTGTTTCCTAAGTTTAAGACCAAAGGCCATATTGTCATAGACAGTCATATGTGGGTATAGGGCGTAATTCTGGAATACCATTGCAATATCTCGATCTTTAGGTGGTACATCGTTGACCACTTTATCACCAATAAAAAGTTCTCCGTTTGTGATTTCTTCAAGACCGGCGATCATTCGAAGCGTTGTTGTTTTACCACATCCTGACGGACCGACTAAAACCATAAACTCTTTGTCTTCAATGTCTAGTGCAACATCCTTCGCGGCATGAAAACCATTGGGATAGATCTTATTAATTTTATTAAGCTTTAATTCTGCCATTTAAAGTCCCTCCATTGTCTTAATGCTGAATGATAAATGCCTCGATTCAGCAATTCACTATAATCATTATAAGACAATGTCATTAAATCGACTATTCGCAGATGTCACAAAATAGAACTGTAATTATGGACAAAGTGACAATTACTCAGTCATTTGTTTTAAAATGTACTGAAATAGCCCCCATGTTCTTCGCACCGATGAAACACTCATGGCTTCATTTGGAGTATGCGCATCAAATATATCCGGTCCGAAGGATATCATTTCTATTGGTGGTTCATGCTTTCTTTGATTGAGTTTTTTTGCAAGTATAGAGCATTCAAGACCAGCATGAATGGATCGCATGATTGGTGCCTCACCAAACTGATCTGTATAGGCATCCTTAAATATTCTTCTTAAATGGTTGTCTCCGTCGTCATTCCACGCAGGATAAGTGTTTACCACTTGAAATTTTGCCCCTATTAGCTTAGAAAGGGTTTTTATTCTTTCAACGGCAAAATCAAGTCTTTCTTCTGTAATGCCTCGTATGGACATTTTAATAAGAGCCTTGTCTTCATAGACTCTTAAAGAGCCAATATTTAATGATGTATCAATTAATTCAGAAGACCTTTCACTCACTACGTTCACACCATTTGGTATGGATATGAGTAGATCCATTAACCCTTCTGCCGTATTGACTTCAAGGACGGATACCTTGCTGTCAAGAGGACAAATATCAAACTCAATTTGATAGTGTTCTTCATTTAAGAATCCATCCAGGAATTCTTTTATTGAAATCATTTTTTCCTTCAAGCTTGTCACTGAGTCATGGGGCACGGCCAACCTGAGCTCTCCATAATGGGGAATGACATTATACTTTTCTCCAGCACTCATTGAAATCAGTGAGATGGGCATTTCTTCTGACAATTTCTTATAAATGATGGCCAACATTTGTACAGCATTGCCCCGATTCAGATGAATGTTAAGCCCTGAGTGTCCCCCTTTTAAACCATAAACTTTTATGAAGACTTGAACATCATGTTCGTGTTCAACCTTCTCAAGGGGCAATTCGACTTTCACACGTTGCTCTCCTGCACAGCCAATGATGAACTCGCCTTCTGATTCAGAGTCCATATTGATAAGGTAACGCCCATATAGACCACTTACATCAAGCTCTCTTGCACCGACAAGACCCGCTTGTTCCTGAACTGTGAATATCACTTCTAGGGGCGGGTGAGCAATTTTGTCACTTTCAAGAAGGGCCAAGTAGAAAGCCATGGCTATTCCGTTGTCAGACCCCAAAGCAGTCTGGTTGGCAACGATGAGATCACCTGAAAGACTCATTTCAATAGGATCTTTAGTAAAATCATGATTTGAAGCCCTGTCTTTGATACATAGCATGTCCATATGCCCCTGGAGAATTATGGGTGTTACGGCCTCGTAGCCCTGACTGCCACTCTTTTTAATAATCACATTGCCTATTTCATCTTTTATAGCCTCGAGGCCATTTTTCTGAGCAAAATCCACGACGTAATTTGCAATCGATTCTTCATCACCAGTACATCGAGGGATTTGGCTTATTTCTTTAAAAAGTTCGAAAATTCGAACCGGCTCAATTTTTCTCATTTTTGCACCCCGTTTCTTTTGATGTATTCTACCCGCTTTCACCTGGCTTTACCAAATTAATCGACATCTTCTTATAGAATTGCCCTTTTGGTCAGAATATATTGACAATTTTCCCTCGAGTGATAAAATTACGTTAATTTAATAATTCTGCTTTGTGAACTCCGCTTCAAAATGGAGAACTTGGCAGAATGCGTCGATGGAGACATGCATGTTTGGATTTGTTTAAGAGAGCTGATGGTTGGTGTGAATCAGCACAATAAGAACATTGCGAATCACTCCTGAGCATTTCAACTGAACGATCTATCCAGTAAGTTGAAACGGTTAGCCTCGTTATAGGCTGTAGGTTTGTTGGAACTGAAGGTGGTATAGCGAGTGACTCGTCCTTTATAGGGGCGAGTTTTTTTATTTGAGCAACTTGCAAAATGTATTGCAAGAACCTCATATCGTTAATTGAAAAGTGAAATGCTTTTCCATTCTCCACCGGATGGGCGAGTCAATTAAAAATTTGGAGGGACAACAATGGAAAAGAACGTTTTAACACTGGAAAAAATCAAACAAGCACAAGAGAACCTAGATGGCATAATAGAACGAACACCAACCATCTACTCCGATGTCTTTAGTGGGGAATCTGGCAATGAAGTTTATATGAAAGCAGAAAACCTGCAAAAAACCGGTGCTTTTAAAATAAGGGGCGCTGGTCATAAGATAGCCTGTCTGAGTGATGAAGACAGGTCCAAAGGGCTTATCGCCAGTTCAGCAGGCAACCATGCCCAGGGCGTGGCACTGGCTTCGACTCTTTTTGGAGCTCCATCTACTATTGTCATGCCGCAAACCACCCCACTCATTAAGGTGGATTCCACACGCCGCTTTGGGGCTCAAGTGGTTCTTCATGGCACCTGCTATGATGATGCTTATGAAAAAGCCTTAGAACTTCAAAAGGAGCAAGATCTGGTCTTTGTCCACCCCTTTAATGATATTGATGTCATTGCCGGACAAGGCACCATTGCCCTTGAAATTCTAGAGGATCATCCTGATACGGACATACTCCTTGTCCCTGTTGGTGGCGGAGGGCTTATCAGTGGTATTGCTTACGCTGCAAAACAGATCAAGCCAGACATAAAGGTTTATGGTGTCGAGCCAGTAGGTGCACGGGCCATGAAACTTTCTCTTGAAAAAAACAAGCTCTTTGAACTAGACATTGTCAACACCATAGCGGAAGGGGTGGCTGTTAAAAAGCCTGGCGAACTTGCATTAGAAATCATCCCTAAGTACGTTGATGACATTCTCATTGTCAATGATTATGATATTATGGAAGCCTTCCTTCTCTTGTTAGAGAGACACAAGCTCATAGCAGAAGCCGCCGGTGTTTTGCCACTGGCTGGACTGAAAAAACTCAGTGTTAAAGGCAAGAAAGTTGTCTCTGTGATTAGTGGAGGAAATATTGACGTTGTTAATATTTCAGCTATGATCAACAAGGGACTTGTGTCACGCGGTCGAGTCTGTTGCTTCACTGTCGACCTACCCGACCAACCTGGTGAACTTTTAAAAATTTCTGAACTCCTTTACAGGACCAGCGCCAATGTGGTCAAACTTGACCACAACCAGTTTAAAACCCCAGACCGTTTCAAAAGGGTTATCCTAGAAGTGACCATTGAAACAAATGGACATGAACATTTAACATCCATCATGAACACCCTTGTTGGAGAAGGGTACGCCATCAAAAAAATTGTATAATCTTTAAAGGCCACATGTCCGTCAACAAGTCCATGACATGAAAAGTAAAAAGCCGCCAATGAAATCTAGTGCGATCTCATGGGCGGCTTTTAAATATGTATTTTTAATCTTCTTTTTCTTTAAAACCATTTGGTGTGTGCACCACCAAAATTTTAACGGTCTTACTTGTGAAATTGGCCCAGTTATGGACTTGGTTTGAGTCAAAGTGTGCACTGTCCCCAGGGTAGAGGTCATGGCGTTCGTTGTTAAGAATCAGAGTGAATACCCCTTCTAATACATAAACGAACTCTTCCCCGTCATGCTGGTTGACTGGAACGTCTTCATCTTCTGACATCGGCAGTATTTCAACAAGCTTGGGGATAATATTCATTTTACTGAGTTGATTGGATAAATGATAATGAATCAACTGATTGTTTTCCACTTGAAAGACTTCCCGTTCGTATGACTTTAAAATTTCACTGTTGTTTTTGCTTTTAATCGGAAAGAAATACGATAAGTCCACTTCAAGGGCCTTTGCAATTTTCTCTAGCGATGTGATTGCAAGGGCCGTTAGCCCTCTTTCAACCTGTGACAAGAAGCCAATTGACAAGCCTGTGGCTTCACTTAGGTCTTTGAGGGTCATTTTACTCCCCAGTCGTAATGCTTTTATATTTTCACCAATGCCTTGTTGCATTATCCCACCCCAATTCGTCTATTTATTTGAAAACCGCTCAATATATCATGCTTTATCAACTTTTTCATTTCAAACTTAACTTCAGGTATAGGCCATGCAGACTTATACGACGCTGAAATGGCTTCGATTCATATTTTACAAATTAATGATATAAAAAAGATATGACACTAACAGTCATACCTTTTTATATTATACTATTATTATGGTTTTTTTAAACCTGATTCGCCCACGAAATTTATATGAACAATCAGAATTGGCAGGGACACTAGAATAATGATAAGTCGAATTTCTTTGAAAGCGCTTCCAACATTTTAATCCCTGCAACGGAGTTGCCCTTACTGTCTAAGGACGGCCCAAAAACACCTATTCCCATTCTTTTTGGAACGGAACAAAGAATACCACCGCCAACACCAGACTTTGCCGGTATACCAACGTTCATAGCAAATTCTCCTGATGCATCATACATACCACATGTCATCATAAAGGTTTTAGAAACCCTTGCAAATCGCTTGGGAACAATAACTTCTCCGCTGATCGGATCTATACCATTGTTGGCAAGTGTCAAGGCTACATTTGCAATCCCTTGACATGTCATTTCTATGGAACATTGTCTGAAGTACAAATCTAATGTTTCTTCAACATTGTCTGAAATAATACCGAATTCCTTCATAAAATAGGCCATAGCTCGATTGCGATTGCCTGTTCTTTTTTCAGATAGGTAAACGCTTTCATTGAAGCCAACATATTGGCCGCCCGAAAGTTTTTTAAGAAGATCAATAATACGGTTTAGTCTGTGTTCCACATCTTCGCCTTTAATCATACCAGCGACTGCAATAGCCCCTGCATTAATCATAGGATTGTAAGGCGTATGATGGTCAAACGTCTCAAGTCGTATCATTGAATTAAATGGATCCCCAGTAGGCTCCATTCCCACCTTCTGAAATACTTTTTGCTCACCCTGATCCATCAGAGCCAACAGTAGAACAAGCGGCTTGGAAACACTTTGAATTGTAAATGGTACATCGTATTGTCCTGCGCAGAACATATCCCCATCAAGAGTTCTTACACAAATCCCAAGCTGATCACCATCAGCTTTGCCGAGTTCGGGAATATAATCAGCAACCTGTCCATGCGATGTCCAGTGTCTATTTTCTAGGATTAGATTTTCTAAATATGCTTGCATATACCTCTCCTCTTGACTTAGTGTCTATTAATAAATATATGTTATGAGACATGCAACGTCAACCGTTAATTCCTCTTGCCATCAAGCTTATTTTCTTATACAAATTCAAAAGAGCTTTTGCTCATTATAGAAACCATAGCTCATTACTTGATTTTTTTGAATGACTTTTCACTTATCTGAAGGTCTATAGCTAAAAACTGGTATAATTATTAATAAGACATACAGTTTATATTTGTCTGTGTCTATGCATTACGTACCATAGAAAGGGTTCACTATGTCCACTATACGAAAACTTTATGCGCTACTCACGGGTAAATTATATATTCCAGATGAAGCTCGTGCCTTAACCGGTAAAACATTATTACACTTGTCGGACACACCTCATATGATTTATGGAGATATCAAAAAACTTATTGAAACTGTGCAACCTGATTATATAATCCACACAGGTGACATGGTTGACAATGTCAAATTAGGGCTTTATCCTTTTCGGCTCAATGATTATAGAAAGAGCCTTAATAAGTTTGGTCGGCTAATCCATGCCTCTACTGGAGCCAAACTCTATATTGCCCTTGGAAACCATGATCATTTGGAAACCGTCAGACAGGTCTTTCCCAGTGCACAAATCTTAGTGGATCCAATTATTATAAACATTGAAGGGCATCAGATTCAGCTATCTCATTATGCACCACTTGACACTTCTCAACATGATAAGATTGCCCTTTCTCTTTTTGGTCATGATCTGTCTATGCACACTCAGATTTTAAATCACACAGCCTATTTAAATGGCATCGAACACATTAGCATCATAGAGCTCGATACATTGAATATCATACCAATAGAATATCCTGCCGGAACAAATGACAGTCGTCTGAGAAGAAACAAAATCGGAATGTAATCCGTTCACAGGAGGTCCCTATGTTAAAACTTGTACGAAGTGGTTATAAAACCTTGGTTTTTGAAGTGACACACCTTGAAAGTGCTATAGAATTTCTAAGGCGCACTTGCACTGTTACAGATGTATACAATCCATCCCCTAATGATGTCCACGCTCTGAATGATATTTTTGGACAAGCTTCAAACAAACATGTCATGGTCCACTTGGTCAGCAAGATGAAACCCATCCTTTCACACGAAGAGGTGGATGCCCTTGTCAAGATTGATGGTGAAATGTTCAAAGTCCTTATTGAGGTCATAAACAATGACACTGATAAACTCATTAAAAGTTCCCGTGTTGGGCCAGGTGTGGTCATAATGAAACTCATTGGAGATGAAGACAAGGTCATTGAAATGATTAAAAAAGACTTTGGCGCTGTTTCTGCCCCTGTCTTCGTTCAGCAGGCTGATCATTCTGATGGAACCATTATTTCTTTTACCAAGGGCAATATTACTAAACCTGTATCTGTTGAAGAAATGCACCCAGTTGCCCTACATACGCATATGAATTTTACGACGGTCCTTCAAACCCTAAGACTTCAGAATCTTAAATATTTAAATGCTGGCCTTCATAACGAAGACTGGTATGAATTAAAGATTAAGATATATGATGCCTATGGAAAATTCGAACTCCACTACAAACGCCTGGCGTATATTTTAGAAAAACTGGACGTTGGCTTAATCTTGGGTGAATCTTGGGGCACTGATGCCGCTACGATCTTCTTGTCCGTTGGCATTTACAAGGTCCGATTCTTCACATTCTACAACCCTATTCACATTAAGAAAATCCTTGTGGGACTTGAATTTTTAGACGATGGCACAAGGGTCGTCGACTACGATCTCTATTTGAAAAGACGAAAAATCCACTGGGACGCCCTTAGAGACAAGGAACATAAGACAAGGGAATCCCTGAGTCATATGTTTAGAATGGACATTTTATCCCAATTGACCGAAGAAGAAATTAACGAACTCCACTTAATGGAAAAGGAAATTCTTCAAACAAGGACTATGAGTCCGGATTAGACTCTCTAAAAACCGCTTGATTGAGCATACGCTTTGTTTGCTTCAAGCGGTTTTTCTATGTTTTTTACTTATCTTTGATTGCTTTTGTTTACTCTGCACTTAGCAATCTTTGATTGCTTAAGTCGCGACGCGCGCCATATAAGTGAAAAAGCAAACCCCCGAAGAAACGAATGAATTCTTTTCTTCGGGGGTTTGCTTTTTCACTTGCAATGCTTTACATTTCGCGCAAAAAGACCGGAGCAAGCTCCGGTCATTCTCGTTCAATATTAAGGGGTTTCCTTAATATCATTCAATGACAACAAAATCAGCAGGATGATTTGTTGAAGGGCATGCAGACTATTTTCAGATGTATCGGCAGGGGTGATCATCTGATTCCGTAGAATTTTAGCCGTCTGCAAAGCCAAAATTCTTTCGATTTTCTCTACTAGAGAAAAACTTAATGTATAATCCCACTGCAGGGGGTGCGTGGATAATACAGTGAATTCAAATCGGAAATTCTCTCCCCCGATCACTCGGTTGCTTTCCTTATTGAATTCATAACCATTTTAGCCCTTCCCCAAGGAATCGTCAATATTCCAGAAGAAAACCTTGACATGAAAACGTTTTCTTTGTAATTAGTATACAAACCCTTATCTTATATTGACTTCAATCGTATGTCTTTTCTGAAAATTCTACGTATTAAAACACCCCTAAATACAGGTCCTATGCGGATTGTAAAATAATGACCCATACTCACATATGTTGTACATTCTTAACAATTAGATATTATTAACAAGAGTCACTCTAATTTTGAAGGAAATTTGTTTATAAAATCTATTAATAGTGTGTATTTTTATATAGATGACATCAATAAGAACCATAAAAACACCAATTTCACATCAATTCAAGAACATCATAAAAAGATCTCCCTATCCATGATAGCGGAGACCTCTTTATGATGTTCTTGAATAGCACGACACCCTGTTACGTCCTGCTTTTTTTGCATGGTAGAGCATTTGATCGGCCCGCTCTACAATACCGCGGTCATGTTGTCCTGCTTCTGCAATACCTATGCTCACAGTTACTTTTATACGATCAACAAAAACCATATTTTCAATTGATCTTCTAATTTTCTCACTTAAGAAAAAAGCTTCTGCTTCGACCACACCTGGTAAAATGACAATAAACTCTTCACCACCATATCGTCCAATGATGCCTCGGCCATCTATCATATCTCTTAGCATGTTGGATATGCTAATAAGAATCTCATCACCAACCTTGTGTCCATGGGTGTCATTGATTTTCTTAAAGTAATCAATGTCCAACATAAGAACAGAATGTACAGTTCCTTCGGTCATATAGACCTCTGAAAGTTCTGAAAGCGTTAACTCAATTTGTCTGTGATTATATAAGTTTGTCATAGGATCCCTTAGAGAGATTTCCCTAAGCTCCTCTGTTTTTCTTTTATTTTCTTTTAGTAAAAATCGCAGTCTTGAATAACTTAGTATTTTTGCCATAAATATCGTTTCATTATAAGGCTTTACAATGAAGTCATCTGCTCCAAGACTCAACACTTGAGCAATTATCTCAGTATTTTCCAGAGAAGAAACTGCTAAAATAACCGCTTCAGTACACTTTTTTCTTATTTCAAATATGACTTCTTCGCCTGTCTTACCAGGCATAACTAAATCCACTAAGTATAAGTCAAACTTATCATTTTCTGCATCAAATTCATCAGGGTGACTGTAAAAACTCACATTGATAATACCATGCTTTTGAAACAGCTTTTGTAGGGCAAGCAGCTGCAGTTTATCATCATCAATGACTGCAAACTTCAACTGACGCATCTGCTCCCTATTATCGATTTCAGTGAGCATGCTTTCGAAATTTTTTCTAAGAATACTTCTTTCCTCATTAAACTGCAAGAAGTGGACATAACTCAAATCAAGGTATATCTGTCTGAGTTTAAGGCTATCTTGAATCGTAACAAGTACAATAGGCACACAACCTCTACATCTATTATTAAGCAACTTGACCTGTTCGCGAAGCGCCTTGTGGTCATCTTCTAAATTTACCCTGACCATGACCATTTTCGTGTTTATATCATTCAAATAAGGTATCAACTCATCCACTGTTTTAAACTGCACCAGTTCGAGCCCATACCTTTCAAGTTTCATTATAATCTCCGGCGAGACAAGATTTAATTCTCCCACATATAATACTGCATCCATTTTGCCACCTCGCGAAGCATCCCAATAACAGTATCAAGTTTATATCAAGCCCATTGGCTTGTAAAGTGCCATTCAGTTAATTTTGGAGGAGATTTAACTCTAAAATTGGTCATAAAAAAGGAAAGTTGACTATTTTTGTCAACTTTCCTTTTAATTTCATATTTTCTTTGCGATCAAGGCCATTATTTCCGATTTTTCCTCATAGCTTTTTCCAGACACATCACTGTAGTATTCCAAAATTTCTAATCCAGCTTCATGGAACTCACGCTTAATTTCATCAAGGGTAAAATACTTCAGCCAATTATAAACGTCTAACGTTTCATCCTCTTTAATAATGACATACTTATCAAGGCTGACCCTCTGAGCATCATAGTTAAAACACGTTTTGAATTCATGATAAGCTTCCTTGAACCAAAATCCATCTTCTTTTACAAAATTATAAGCATAGGATTCTGTTCTTTTTTCATACATCTTATCCGTGGCCACGTCTACTAAAATTTCCCCACCGTCTTTTAAACTTTGTCTCATTATAGACAGGAGTTTACTTCTTTGTGATGGACTTAGAACACAGTAGTCACAGAAAATCAAAGTGGCTAAGTCAAAATTCCCCTGTCCTTCATAATCCAGATAGTTCATATTTATATAGTTAATATTCAAGTTTTCTCTTTCAGCCTCTTGGAGGGCATGCTTAATAGAGTTTATTGATAAGTCTATACCAGTGACATTTGCGCCTGTTTTTGCAAAACGCTTTGTATAAAGACCTGGGCCACAGCCAAAGTCTATGACCGCTTTATCGCTATTCAATTCAAAGCGCTCTTTAATAAACTCGGCTGAAGCATCAATAAATCCTTGATTTCTAGAAGCAGCATCACCATCACCTAGATGATATTTTAACATCTGCTTCGACACATGTTCACCATTCCATAGTTTTTCAATGGTATAAAATTCAAATGTTTTTGGTTTTTCGATGATTTTATTGAGCTGATTGAACATATTGGTTCTCCCTTTTTTCTGTATTTCCTTTAAACATAATGACATCAGACTTATTCACTTCGTGAACAACCTCTTTCTTGCATGCGTTTGCATGGTCTATATATTCAAGCAACTTGGGTTCAATGTTGAATAACTCTTTTAAATCTTTATATTGACTTTCTGCAAGTGCAACTTTACGATCAATTTTTTGCCCTTTCTGAGCTCGAACCATAACATTTTTGGGTGTAGCATTCTCAGGAACATAATCAAATATTCTAGACTGATAACCATACATTTCAAGCACAAGGGCTCTCATAGAATCGGAGAGCATATCAGCAACTCTTTCTTTGTATACACCATGTCGGGTTATAGCACCCAATGGATGCTTTTTCATATGGCTCCGAACATGATGTTGGCAGCAGGACACTGTCATAATATAGTTTGCCTGCTCTACAAGGCCTTTTGCTATTGTCATATCTGTTGCCATATTACAAGCATGAAGACTATAAACAATATCAGGTTTTGTGTCTAAATTGACTTTAAAAATGTCTTCACAGATGAAGGTCATATTATTAAAGCCAAGTTTTTTAGCCGCCTGCCTTGACTGCTCGATCACATGTTCATTATAGTCAATACCAATGAAGCGAACATCTCGCCCCATTACATTTGTTAAGTAGTGGTTCGCAACAAACGATAGATAACTCCTACCACAAGCACAGTCAAGTAATACAAGGGTTCTTTTTGTAGACAGCCTTTTAACAGCTTTCTCAATGTGACTTATAAAGTCAAATATTTGTCTATGTTTTTTTAGTCTTTCTTTGTAGTGAAGGCCATTTGAACTTGAAAGGCCAATTTCAGTAAATATTGTTTCTATTTCATCTGTATTCATATTCAGATGTTTCATAATTCACATCTCCTCGGTATATGATGCCAGTACTTTTTAAGCATCAAAAAAAGCACGCCAAACGACAACGAATACAGAATTTTTAGCCACTATAAAACTACCAGTTAAAACCCACTAGATTTGCATGATAAACATACCACTAATAGATAACCACCGGTTCTTATTGACTATAAAATTCTGCTTCATAATAAATCGTTTCCGTACCACCTAAGTGAATTATGAACTTAAGACGTCGGATAGCATTCCACCTTTCAAACTATCTACATATATTTACTCGTATATTATATCATAATATTGGTAATTAGTCAATCTTCATACCACATCTTCATATCGGTATACATATCCATCTATCATTCCAGATATCTATATTATCCTTCAATATGAATAAGATTTCACTATTTTAATCTATTTTCATGTGAAAAGAAAATTGAATTCCCATTGCTAATGACTCATTTTCTCAAAGTTATATCCGAGTCTTCCCTTAGTCTTAATAATCAAAATCATTGCAAAAATTGCTGTAACAACACTTGATAAGATAAATAGTTTTGTGTCAAACACAGGAAACCCTGTACCTAATTGCCTAACATTTGTTAAAACAACTAATGTTGATACATTCATTGCACCATGAAATACATAGCCACTTATGAGTGCATTTCCATTAGTCTTATTATATATCCACGTCATAAATACCGAAAACGAAAGCTCAATTAAAATAAACCATGGATAGTAACTTAAGCCCCCCATAGCATACTGGGCTGATTCTGGATTAAGAAACTCTGGCAATAACCAGGCACCAAAAAATATGCCTAGAATCACAGTCGAGATAAGAGGGCTATATTTTTCTTGAAGTTCTGACAAGACATATCCTCTAAAGCCAACTTCTTCAAGAAATGCAGAAGATGCCCATGGTATCATGAAATACGCAGCGATTTTTAAAACCACCAAAGGATTATTTCTTAATAAGAACAATTCAGGAATGGTCCCACCAATGAGTCCATATACACCAACTGAAACAAATGCTAATATAAAAGGCAGCAAAATAGCTACTAAACACCAAATTAGGCTAAAGTTCCTCACATATCTCACAATAATCCTTTTCACTCCAAGGACTCCCTCGGTTGCAAAAGATGTAGTAATTGCAGCTATTAAAGGGGCTGCTATTATAAACTCACCCCAAAAGAACCAACTGCCCCATCCGATCACGATTGTTTGTATGAAAAATATCCATACACGATGTTCATAAATTATTTTTTTAATACTATTCATATATCCTTCTTTCATTTTACCTTTATAGTATGCATGCAAAATCCGTTATTTATATATCCTATCTTCCTAAAGCTAAGCCCCCCTTTTTACAATGCTCACACCTTATCCAAGTATCTTTCTCACTTTAGCGCTCCTCATAATGAGCGAAGTCAAAGCGCAACTGATCGCCAAACTAAAAGCAAACGTAATCATGCCTTTAAATAAAGGACTCATCTGCCATGAAACCATCGCCCATTGTATCCAAGAGGACACGGGGTAGTGCAGTATATATATACCATATCCGTTCTTGTTTAGCAGAGTCATCAGTGCATTTTGTTGATTGAAAAACCGACAAAACAGGTTTAAAAGACCTAGGGAAAAAGAAGCACATGACAAAATGAAATGAAATGGGTTTTCAAAACTCACTGTAAAAAACACAATCACTCCAAATACAATCCAGATCAACCACCGCCAAGACTTCTCATGGTTTTTCATTAGAAAAGATTTGTTTATTCCATAAGCCCCTGTCAATAAACCAGCAAGAAAATAAATTCCATAATGAAATATCCGTACTGCTTGAAAAGACAAAGCACCTATTCCAATCCATTCATAAGGGGAGTATTTGCTTAGCATTGGTATATAGGCCACAGCAGATGCTAGAATCAAAAGAGAAGTAAATACCCATTCATTTTCAAAAACTTTCTTGTGTCGGTCTCTTAGGGACACCTGTAAAGATGGCTTAAAAAAATATATGACAGTGCTTAAAATTGTAAAGAGCAACAGCATTCCCACAAACCAAAAGGGACCAGAGAGAAACTTAAAGTTTGCCAATTGAATCCAGTACTTTCCATAATCCAAAACTTGTATGTCCCGAATATGAGCTCTTTGAAGAACGGCTGGATAATACGCAAGTGGTACGAGTAATAAGACCCCCAGAACAAATGGAACACCCAGTTTCTTCACTCTTGAAATCAAATAATTCCGAGCGCCTTTACTCTGAATCGTATTCCAAAAGAACAGACCTGATATAAAGAACAACAGTGACATGAAATAGACATCATTGAGTCCTATAATTAAATCAAACAACTTTGTTTTCGTCGAATTTAAAACAGGGTTAAACAAGTTGGAAAGCGGAATGACATTTGCTATTAAGTAGCTATCTTCAAAGCTGAACAAGGTTGTATAGGCTAGCAGTGCATGATGTAGCACAACCATTACAATTACTACTGCTCTTAAATTTCCAATTGAGTGATAATATCTATTTTCATTTTCCATAAAGCCCCCCATTTTCTCATTGAATCTCATTAGATTTCATCAGTCATACCATGATACCGAGTTAAATATTTCTATCATTAGGTTTCGATCGATGTTCGTATCATTACATAAGAACGCAAACACCAGTTGCTTTTCAGGTATAATGGCTAAAATACTGCCATATCCAGGACCACCGCCTCCATGACCATAGACAACAAGATCGTTTATACGCCATGACTTAAAACCAAGTCCTGTTAAGGCTTCTTTGTGATCTCCATATTCATACCCCAAATCCGATAATTGTGTTTCTCCCAGCATTAAATCAAGTGTAGAAGCTTCTATTATTTGCTGGTCATTTATAAAGCCTCTATTGAGAACCAATTGTCCTAGTTTGGCCATATCTTCTGATGTTCCACTTAAACCGGTTGAAGGAGAATAATCTGTATACAGAGACTTAAAGTACATTCGATTCCCTTTATATGACTGAACGTACTCTTTGAAGAAGTCATCTCTTCCAAATATTTTTACCAAACCAGTTGTAATGCTAATAACAGCGTTTGATCCAATTGGCGTTTTGGATTCATCTTCTACAGATCTAGAAAAACCAGTTTCAAGCATCCCCATCGGTTGCAAGACCATTTCTTGGATGTAGCTTTCATAGGTTTTATTAGTAACGGACTCAATAATAGCCCCCAAAACAATATAGGCAGTATTGGTGTATTCAGAATCTGTTCCAGGCTCAAAAGAATGTTCACGGAAATCGCCCACTAATCTTGTATTTAAAAATTCCGTAACCGTTGGTCTATTGACCGGTGCCAAATGGATCCATTCTAATACTTCTGGCATCATTCTCCTAAAGCCTGCTTGATGATGAAGCAATTGTCTCACGGTTACCACAGCTGGTTCACCAGTCTCTAGGTATGAGTCAAACTCTGGCAAATAGGTTTTTATTGGTGCATCTAATTCAAGCACCTCATCTTCAACAAGTTTCATGATACCGACTGCTGTATAGAGCTTAGTGACTGACCACCAAGGATAAATTGCATCATTGGGTGTATTCTTTTGCTTATCAATATCCAAGTGACCAAAACTTTTGTTAAACAGTATTTCATCTTTACTGGCTACAGTAAGCGAGAGGGAAGGTGGAAAATTATCCTCAGTAAGACGGTTTAAATAATGTTCCAGTTCTTCAACTGAATCCACCTCTTTATTAGGTTCCAATTGTTTTGGTGCAAGGATTACAATAGCCATCAGACACATTAGAACAAATACCAGTAAGGCAATCAACTTTTTCTTTACTTTCATAACATGCTCCTCTTTTAATTCTATTAGCTTTCAAAAGAGAAACCTATTTACATTTCTCAAATTAAAAGTCTGAAAGGACTAGATAGTATAACCTATCTGGTTAATTGTTCTCAAATTTTACTGGTCAGTTGATTATAGTATTACGCCAAGGGATTTTTCTATGTTATTATAATCAATCCGTACTAACCAATTAGATGAAGGTATCCATTACAATTATTTTAATTTTTACGCTTATACAGTTTGTAAAACACTAAATAGGCAAACATAATCAGCAAAGTGCCAAGTGCAATACGACCAATAGAATGTCCAATATAAGGATATAATGTCTTGACTCCTCTTGTTGGGAGGTTTGTGTACATAATCCCTTGAGGATCGTCATACAACATTGTATCTATAATTTTTCCGTTAAAATCCTGAGAGTGAGAACACCCATTATATGCCGCTCTAACCACTGAAAATCCATTTTCAAAAGCTCTTGTTGTACAGTTTGGCTCCCAAGCATTCGGAAACTCATATGAAGAACTCAGCATAAGGTCTACATTATTTTGTCCTGCTTGAATCATATACTTAGCCATATCCATTTCTCGACAAACTGACACAGAAATTCTACCATAAGGCGTATCGGCAAATTGTAATACCTCAGGGCCTTTTTTAAAGACAGCCGTTTCTCCTATATCACCTATACCCAATAAGTACTTTTTAGAGTAATCAATAATATATTGCCCATTATTGTCTATTAACACTTGCTTATTCTCACCTTTGCCACCATCAACATAGTAGCCATAATTTATTGACAGATAGATGTCGTTCTCTACTGCAATTCTTGATAGTTCTTCTCTGAGGTCATTTTGCTTACTTTCGTTAATTAAAATTGCAAACTCTTGAGTGATAGCTATTTCAGCACCATTTCTCGAAGCCATTATCACTTTTTCTTCAATTGCATTCAATCTTTCTTGGTATGGTGACACAACTGCATTTTCCAGAATGCTTGCAATTGGGACAACATCTTCTTCTTCAAAAACTATAGCAGCAACCCTCACAGTTTCAGCAAAATGATCTTGAGTCATTGATATTTTTGCAAGTCCAAAAATATAAACTGATGCAATAACGATTCCAGCAAGTAATAATGCCCTTCTGGATTTCTTTTTTGACTCAGTATCTTCTTTCTTCCATAAGTCCCATAGATAATTTGATACCGACACGATCCAGGTCGTTAAAAATACAAATCCAAACACACCTAGCACAGACCAGATTTGTAGGAAAACTTGACTTCCAAATCCAAATTTAGCTGGCTGAACTGCACCTTCAAAAGGCCCTTCTATTGTCATCAAATAGAAAACTGCTGTTGTAATCACAGGAAAAATAAAAGTGGAGCGGAATTTATTATTTCCAAACTTCTTATACAGCTTCTTATCTAGCCAAAATGGAATGAAATACAATAGTGCTAGCAAACTGCTTCTTATTATATTGAAAAATAAGCTAGATGTATCAAACATTCCCCAAAGAGCAACGTTAATACTTACTAAAAAACCGGAGAAAATCAAGAGCGTGCTTGTTTTACTCTTACACGTCCGTGAAAATCTTAAAATCAAAATGAATGATAGAACGATTGTTACAGGTATGGTTGGTAAAATCCTACTCAATCTTGTAAATGTGAAAAAAACAAACCCTCCAAAGTACAATAGCCATGATTTATAATTCATAATGCCCCCTCCTTAAAAATACACAATGATCTTTTTTTGTACATTTTGAATTATAATTTAATAGAGTGATACCTTGATTACATATAGATTAGAATCTCATTAAAAAACAAGCTGTCTCTTAAATTTAAAGTAATCTTGAATTTCATATCTACCAATTCTCAGCTCAAGGAATTTACAAAAGGCTTTTATGAACAAATTGAGGTTTAGCAGCACTCACTTCCACCTTTTCATTACAACTTCAGATATTCTATTGTATCTTTGCTACAAGAATTGCATCCAACAAACCGAAATATCATGAATAAATGAACGTAATCAATCAACGGTTCATATAACACCTTACTTAACCAAGGCAATTGAATCACTGTAAGGTTCATATCCTATTTTCATATAAATACTGTTTGAGGTTGGATTTGATAAGTCCGTATATAAAGTTGCTACTCTGCCATCTTGGAGAACTTTCTTCGTAAGTTCTTCAACAATTTGACTTGCGTAACCATTGCCCCTAAGTTTTTTAGGTGTGTATACATAGTCTATTGATTCAGTTTTATTCAGCGCCCTTGCTCTTCCCGCCATAGATACGATTTGACCATCAACTTTAAGAAGATAAATTGATTGCTTTAGTACTTTCTCTTTGATTTTTTTCTTGTCTCTATTTTCGAAGGTGTGCCCCCGCCTAATTCTTCAATAAATCTTATATTCCAATCTATTAGAATATCAAGGTCTGCCTCTTCGGCCACTTTAACTTGACCTTTGCCACTTGAGATATTATTCACTGCAGTACACTGATATATTCTCTGGTTCATTTGTGTTTTAAGGTGCATTCCATTCACTTCATTGTAAACAGCATTGTATACATCACAATGTTCCTTTGACCCACTAATACCAGGATATTCAACATCATTCATATATTTGACAAGATCTCGATAGACATCTTTTTCAAGTGTGTTTGATGCAAGAATTAAGTTCAGTCCCGCCAGAACGCCCACTACGAATTGGTCGCCAATTTCAGATGCAATCATAAGTGTTACTATTGATTTTCTTTTTGAAATTCCCCAAATAAGTTCATACTTCACTTCATCACGCTTGAAAAAAGCCTCATACTTTTGCAAGAAATCCTCGTGCGTCTTATATACTTTTATCATATTGCACCTCCTAAATTATCCAATCATTAAGGGTTGAGCCATTACACTACAAGGTACTTTTCACATCATGAAATATCCCCTGCTTTACGAATGCCTATCTTCATAGCTTAGAATTCCAGCCACTGCTGAAAAAACAATGCCTGCAAATGGCCATATGATCCATGTAAGATGCCAGTCCATTGTGAAAACACTCCATGCCAAATACACACCTGTTATAAGAGGCCAATAAACTTGACTCAAACGCTTTGCTCTTTTAGTTCTTCTTTTGAGCGTCTGGAGATTTTCACCATCTAGGGTCATACGTCTGTAGGAGTCAATAATAATCAGCCCTTTAACAATTTGATATACACCGATTCCAATAAGGAAGATACTCACTGGCAAAACTGCATATAGTCTGTATAGTCTGAAATCACTTAGTGCAATATACAATAACGGAAAGGCGCTTGCTATAATCATACTGAGCCCTAAAATTAACTTGTTGACAGATTTGGATCTTTGAAGTCTTTCTCTATGTTTTACAGATTTAATTAATCTGGGAGATAAACTAAACTCTAAATTTTCCATATTTTGAATATCAACAGAACTCTTAAGATTCACTACAAAAAAAGCCACACCTGCAAAAGCCAATATGAGTAGAGGCACGAGCCCTATAAACAGTCCTTTTGTAAAAGCCATCTGACTTGTTCCAGACTCTATTAGATAGAGAATAATAAATAATGGTAATACAGAATAAATACAAAATACAGAACCTATGGCCGTGTTTCTTGCACTGATTTGTTTCATATGCAAATATGCATCCACTTCTTCTTCAGACAGTTTCTTATTAATGGGGTTCATACAAATTTTCCTTTCATTATGATATTGCACGAATAAATAAGTCATTAAGACGACGTAGACGCACTATGTCATTCATAACAGGGTCACCCTTCTTTCTAAGTTCATTCATGCCTGCTTTCACCACATGAAGAAAATCCTTAATCTCTTCATTGTTTAAATCCGAGTGAATAAAACCTTCTTCACGACCCTGGTCAAAAAGTTTTTTTGACATTCTATCAAGTTGTTCTTGGTGTCTCGCAGATAAAACATCCTGTATTAAGTCGCTTTGAAAGTAGAGAAAATTTATCCCCGCTTTTAAAGTAAATAAAAATACATCACTCTTTAAATCTGTTATTTCATTGAATTTCTCTATAAAAGAGGCTTGTTTGTTGAGTATTTTCTCACTCTCAACTATGCTTTTCTCAATAATTTCATTAAGAACTGTAACAATCAATTTTTCTTTGCTATCAAAGTGTTTATAAATAGTGGCCCGTGAAACCCCTGAATGATCTGCTATCATTTTTATAGATATATGCTCCACACTATGTAATCCGAGCAAGTGCAAAGTGCTTTTCTTAATTTTACTCTTTTTCAATTCGCTTCTCTTTTCATAAGGGTTCATTGTATCTCTCCCACTTCCAAATTCTAAATTTCTCCCAAAATGGGGGTGAGGTGAATACCAAACCAATACGCATATTTGATTTGCGCTCTAACGGTTGATATCCACCTCTACAAATTAAGAATGAAGAATTTGCTTACTCGTTGATAATGTTTATGATTCCTTGCGTGGCATCGACTTCAATGAGCTGACCATCTTTCAGTTCCTTCATGACATTGTCAATACCCGCTATACAAGGCTTGCCGTACTCTCTCGCTACTAAAGCACCATGCTGAAGCAATCCGCCAACCTCAAGAAGTATTGCTGATGCGTTTATGAATAGTGGCGTCCAGCCTGGATCCGTGGCTCTTGTTACAAGAATTTCTCCTTTTTCCAGCGGTTTCTCGTTCGGTTCACTTAAAACTTTGACACGGCCTTTGATGATACCAGGAGAAATTGATTGACCAACAAGTTGTCCTTCTTTAGCTTCCCTAGGTGGTAGTCTTAGTATTTTACCCCTTGAATCGATAAGTTTAGGGAACTCATGAACCTGATCAAGCTTTCTATAGTAGATCTTGTTGTTTTCTATCCAGTTCTCCACTTCAAATGATGATACTTTATTCAACTTAGAAACCTGTTCTAAGTTCAGCCAGAAAATATCCTTTGCTTGTTTCAATTCATCATTTCGCACTGCAAGTTCTGCCCGTTTTAAAAGCAGGGTACGCATAACCGCAAGACCTTTGGCATACCAATATTTTAGTGCTTCCCTTTTTCCACCAAGTACAACTAGAGTATTATATTGCTTTTTAAACTTTTTCAGCTTGGATCCTCTTAACTGGTTAACTATATCATTATAAGCTTGTTCTCTTAATCGCTTAGACTCTTCATAAACTTTTAAAGGACTGTAATCTCCATCTAAATCAGACATACTCTTGACTTGATCGAACAAGATCTCTTGGTTTTCCGACGGTCTCTCCACAGCGATATCTAGCTCGTTATTGGCTCTAAAACCATATACTTCAACAAACTTATTCCATTGCTTTGTAACTTGTCCGCTAAGTTTTCCAGATTTCAGTTTTAATGAAAATGTTGCATAATTATTGTCTTTAATCTCTGCAAGCTGGGACAATTTGTACATGCCTAGACCCATATCGATGGTTACATTGTCTGGAAGTGATCTCTGTAGAATTGACATTTTTTCCTCATAGTTGTCTATTTCACTCTTAAGGATTTTTTCAATCTTCTTACGTGCTATTTCAGCTGCATATGTCATCGGAAGCATTTTTTCAAATAGATCATTGAAATCATGAGAAATCTCTTCAAATGTCTTAATCAAATCAATTTGATTCACGTTTAGTTTTTCAACACTTTTGAGATAAACATCATATTCATCTTCAAATGGCTGGTACCATTCTTTATAACTTTCTGGATTTTTAGCTGCTTTTAGAACACGCTTAATTGTGCCCATACCATTTTTATGGCACCCCATTTTAAACCCTTAATATCTTCTGGGGTTTTCTTCGGTGTGTACTTCGTTACATCAAGACTTTCAATTAATTCAGCTGTCCCTGCATCAGACATTTTCCATGCATTCACCACACCTTTTTTTCCTTGCATTTTCAGGGATGACGATGCATTCAAATACATTCTTCCACCGCTCGTTCCAGCCAGTCCAACTTTTAAATTCTTGGTGCAGTCTTTTCCAAATGTTCTCGTCATCATAATGGATTGAGAACGACCGAGTATATCGCAGCCCATATATGATATTGGAACATTTATACCTTGTTTTGTAAGACTTCCATCCAAATATAGAATAGGGTCCTCTTCTGGCTTTGTTTGGAGCTCTTCTGGAAGCGGAATATAAGTTGTTATAGGTCTAGACTGAAGAATATATAATTGATTTTCACTGAAAGCCCATTCAATATCCACTGGATGATTGTAAAAGGCCTCGATTTTCTTGAGTTCTTTTAACAATTCAATGGCTTGGTCATCAGTGATTGCAAAATTACTATTCTTGGCGTTTACAGTTTCTGTACCACCATCTTTTAATAAGACTATAGACTTGTCTTTCTTCCCTAACTTCTTGTCTACAATTTTTTCGTTCACTTTGTCCAGTACGATCTCATCAGGTGTTACCATACCCGATACAACACTTTCCCCTAAACCTGTATTTGCATTTATAACAGCTTCATCATAGAAGTTATTGAGGGGATTTAAGGAAAATGCCACTCCCGAAACCTCTGAATTAATCTGTTTTTGAATAATAACAGCTATTCGAATTAAGCCTGTGTCAAAACCATTTTGATGCTTGTAGAAGAAAACCCTCTCATCCAGGCATGATATAAATGCTTCTTTGATCGCCTTTTTCATATTTTTTGGTTTCACGCCAAGGATTGTTTCATATCCACCAGCAAATGATGCGCCTGATAGATCTTCTTCAGGTGATGATGATCTTACTGCAAACATAGTTGAATCCTTAAACCGATTCGTTATTGATTCAATCACTTTTATTTGCTCATCATTGAAAGATAAGCCTTCTGCATGCTTCTTTAGTGCAGTCGCTAATTCACTAAATTTTTCAGGATTACTGGCATTTGTTTTAAAAGTCTCTAAACTTCTTAATTCATTCAGCCAGCCATTGAAAAATTCAACTGTTAGAACCGCCCCCTCAGGAACATTAAATCCGGCATTGGTCAGCTTAATTAAAGAATGAGCTTTCCCGCCTACTGTTTGAATACTCGGTATTTTTTTCGAATCAAAATTATAATACATTTTTTCTCCTCCTTTAATTAGCCACCTATCATAGTTTAATAATATATACATTTTAAACATTTGTCAACTGTTTTGTATATTTTGTTTTCAGTGTAAATTCAGAGTCAACTTATCTGGCATGTAAAACCTTGTCGATTAGAGGGTTTCATACCTAGACCACAATTATCTCACCTTCTATTATTTCTTTAGGTCATGTTGCTTTTGTAACTATGGTTCATAAATATTCATGTCCTATAATGAAAAAATCACCGCATGAAGCAAAGCAATATTTTATCTGTGCCTAGCCTGCGATGATTTATCAATTGAATTTATAATTAATTAATTCAGGCGCTTGAATGATATTTTGCAAGTCGCTCAATTGATTAATTAATGTATTTCGAGAATTTGTCTGGATACCACATGAATTTTACAAAACAAACGAATTTTTTTATTGATTGTCATTAAATTAGTGCTTTGACTTGTTCCATTCAAATCGCGTATTTGATCTATATATGAGCGTAACTCTTCCTCTAACTGTTCTACCAATAAACTTTTACTGCTTTTATGGCATATAGTCAGTGCTTTTGTTGATAAGTCACGAGCTAGTTTCTCCGCCTCTTCCAATGACGTTTGTGGCGAATCACTCAATCTGAAATCCCAAAATGTGTTTCTTTCATTGTAAATTGAAATGGCTAAATCAGGAGACATCGGTGCCATGCCACGTTTGGCAGGACCTGTACAGACCGAGAATAGGCCTTCAGCAGGTTTCATAACAGTTACAATCGCATTGGATGCATGAGCCGAAGACACACGTCCCCATTCACCTGTTTTTTTATAATCTCTTTTGGCCTGATCAAATGGTTTCTTAGGCATAGTGCCTCCGGTTCTAAAAATATCTTTTACAACATTTTCATTAATACGGCCATGTGCCTCCTTGGCTTTCTCATTCAAGAAAACATTTCTATTATAGCTGTTCCAGTATGTGAACATCATGCCTTTTGACATTAATTCTTGCATATCCAGCCGACCAGTGAACCACTTGAACAACATTCCAATAGATTTGCTCATTCCCTGAGGCGCTTTTGGTCGCCAGCCACCAATTTCATCCCAGATAATTTCCTTCTCTATTTTCTTCATCCACTCAGATTGATCAGCGCCGGGGTGCATGGCACTATTATTTGAAAATAGATAGTCTTTTTCTCCAAGGATACCTGGCTTTCGAACGCATACAGGATCAATTCTTGATTCAATAACATACCCCGACTGATTGTCTACATAAAATCCACCAACGGTGGCCTGGTCGCCATATCCAACATCTCCGACCGGACATGACATTTCAAACTCAAATGATTCTTTAGTAGAAGAATGATTCATTAAATTATGAATAACTGATGCACCTCTTCTTAGCCCATACCCCCATGACGATCTTGGTTCTAAAAGTTTTGGTCCACCTCCGTGATGGGCATAAGCCAGCCCCTTATCATTCATACCTGGATGACCGAAAAACCAATTCGGACCGACTGTTGGAAGCGTCCCGGTGGCTTCAAAGGTTGTAAAAACAAGTGCATTTCCATCCACTGGATACATTGCAATAACCAGTTGATAGCTCATATCGTGATCACCTGATGATACAACAACCAAATTGCCATCATCTGTTGCTGTATTCCATGCAGCCAATGACGCACATGCCAGTGGTGGTAGCTCTGGTATGCCAGATTCTGCATTCAGATAAGACTGTGTCGGTGATTTATGACCTGTCCATAAGTTCAGTACATGTACATAATCTAGGTCAATGCCTAACTCTTTAGACCTTTCAGACCATCCCTCAGCAAATTCAATAATTTCTGGAGTATACTCTCGGTGAACTTGTTCCCATTTACCAATGACATTCAACTCATCATCTGTGAATGATTTTTTATGCCTTTTAAGTATCCAGTCCCCGTATATTTCAATAAGTTGATCGCAGTACTGGGCACCCATTTCCCGGTTTGTCCCCTGAAGAATTACAATCGGTGTGATCTCAGGAACAAGAGGGACATGACCATAGTATTTAAGTTCGCCATCTTTATCATTAAGAAGTGGCTCATTATAGTCTGTAAGGGGCGTTCCTTTAGTTAAATGTCCATATAGAGAATTTGCAATATCTATAGAAGTTTTAAAATCATCAAAGGCCCTTTTCCAGTCGTGCTTATTCTTTGACTTAATGGCAGTCGTTGCGTTCCATTTTCCGGAGTATAAATAAATCATTCCATGATTAAACATTGTCATACACTCAAAATATGCTTTTGAATGAACATTCATTTTAGCTAGTTCAATATTGCATAAAGTTAGTTGCGTTCTAGCTTTATCCCGCATAGGATATATTTTAAATGCTCTGTGGTTTTCTTTATAGAATTTTATGAACTCGAGAAACCCTACTTTGTTTTTTGACATGTACGCCTCCAAAACTCTATTAGTGAACAGGTTCTAATGGGTGTTATCTACAAAGCATTTACCGCCCTTAAACACCTTGGCAATTTTCGATATTGCACCTATATCCTCTAAGGGATTTTCAGTAAGAAGGACCATATCGGCCATTTTGCCAGGTTCTATACTGCCATACTTCTTGTCAAGACCCAGTATTTCCATATTTGTAATAGTTGCTGACCTTAAGATTTCTGGTAAATCCATTCCATAACGTTTATAGGCTTCAAACTCGACGGCCAAATTGCCCGAAAAGGTCATTCCCGTTCCGCCATCAGTCCCCATACCTATTTTGACACCGGCTTTTATAAAATTAGAAAAACTCTCAGCAGCATATTTAGAAAATCCCTGTACACGTTTGGGATATATTTCTCCTATCCCTGGCATTTTTCGCTTATGCTTTTCGTCCCAGATAAAATTGTAGAATGCTTCAAAAGATGGCCTTATCTGTTCAATAGTGGCTTCATTTATCATCGGTTTTATTTTTTCATCTAACATTTTTCTATAAAACTGAAATTCAGAACTCTTCTGATACCCTTCATTTGCAAAATTATAGGCCAGATAGCACCCTATCGTTGTCGTTGGAATTATTGCCACATTGTTTTTCGCCATAGCTTTTGCATCTTCATATGTGTAAGCGCCATCTACTGTTAAATGTGCAATGGATGTCACACCGCTTCTCAAGGACCTTCGTGCACCTTTTAGAAACATGGCGTGTGTCTCTACGGGTTTCCCAGTACTTTTTGCTTTAGTGACAATAGCTTTCAGTTCTTCATCTGAAAACATATTATAGGCTTGTTCCTTTTTTCCCCCATATAGTGGCTTTTCTTCTGTATACACTTTTATGTTCTTAGTATTATACTTCGCTGCGTCTTCAAAATGTTTATTAACATCTTCGTCTGATTCAATGACATTAACCAACTTGCCACCAAATATCATTTCTGCTAACTTATTCATTATTTTCCCTACATCCCACATACCGCCTTTGGGTGTCATGACCTCGTAACTTGGAAAAATTGTGGGACCCATAATATGCCCTGATTCAATGTCTTCAATGAGTTGACTAACCATATCGTATGCGCCACCACTATCTCTGACAAATGTACATCCATTTTTCAAAGCATACTCGCAATTCAGTTTTCTTTGCCCATCAAAATAATGCAAGTAGCTGAGTTTCATATTGTATTCAGACACCAGACTTAAATGACAATGTAAATCCGATAAACCTGGAATTAAGTAATATCCCTTACCATCTATAATGCCTTTGACATCCGTTTGATGTTTTACAGTCTCAACTCTATCTGGAGTCAATAGGTCAAGTATGGTGTCACCGTCAATCCAAACTGCTGTTGCATCGCAAACTCGACCTTTTTTTACATCTATAATTTTCACATTGTTTAGTATCCATGCTTCTTTATTCCCAAGTTTCCAGTTCAAGTTTTGCTGAGATTTGTAATCAAAATCTTTGAGGTGACCAGCTGCAATATCTCCCAGTTTCTGACCAAATTTTGCAAGTCCTGTTTTCTTCATAGTCCAACCTCCTTCTCTAATCATTTCCACTTGCATTTTAGGCTAGGGCTGTTACTTCAAATGTTTCATTCTATTTCCAGGAGACAATTATAAAACCTGTGTAGGTTCCCAAATTTCTACCTCATCAACAATTTCAAACCCTATGCTTTTATAAAATTCTTGACCTGATCCCACGTATACTTTTCTAACGCCCACTTCATACAGCCTGTTCATACATTCATAAACAACCATTTTCCCTAAGTTATTCCCTCTATAACTTGCTATGGTGCCCACAGGTTCTAACATTCCAATATTATTTTGAAAGTCATACCAACCTGTAGCAAAGGCCGCTATTTGTCCAGAGGAATCAGCAATGCATACGTCGAAAAGTGGCCTATAGTCTACTGAACTTACCAAACCCTTATACGCTCTGGTTCGCTCATTTAGAAGGTTTACTTCTTTTGAATCAGTGTCAGAGAACGCTCTCGCATGAGCCACCGCTCGCTCCTCAGCCGAAAATTGATTAGCGTTTATACATTTAAATCCTTTTGGCAGGTCTATTTGAAGAAGTCCATGCAGATTCATAGTCGCAATTTTTTCAGTGATTCCACTAAAGCTAAGGCCTTTGTTCTTAAATAAGTTTAAAAACAAGTGCCTATGCGCTTTATTAAGCCTTGGATAAAGTCGGCTCTGACCACCTTCCTCTACACTTAAATTATTAAATGCAAAATCTACCATTTCATTTGCAAGGGCCGCATTGCAAAACGTCTCTTTTAACTGAAAAAAAACGTCGCCGTTAATTTCACCTTGCGATGACACAAGCCCTACAATATTGTCCTTTTCATCCGTCCACAGCCCCACTGAAGATGGCCAAGTTTCTAAAATTTCAAGCCATGAACCATCGAAATAGACACACCAATTCCATCTTTCAATGAACCAGTTTGATGACTTCTCTTTGTAGGTATCCATAAGAAAATTTCTGACCCTTTCAAAGTCTTCATGTGTATACTCAATTTTTTTAAATTTCATTTTCTTCCCCCCACACGAAAGAGTATCTTACATTTTTTATACCCTATAACATTTAAGTTGAATTTTGCACTTTTTGAATGTTGTATTTATAAGTCAACATTATATACATTTTAAACACTTGTCAAGTTTTTTGTTTATATAATTACATGTAAACCACTTCCATATATATAATGCGTGATGGTTTTTTTGTGACAGATCATAAGTTGTTTTCAATACTTTGTTAAAAGCTCCACTTCCCATATGATCTACGCTCTCATTCATTGACCTTTAATTATTTAGGCTCCAGATGAAAAGTTATAATGCTACTCTCATTAAATCGACTCTTTAATACACCTTCCAATCTGTCTGAATAGGCATGGGCATCTTGCAAGGACATGTTTTCATCGAATATCAAATGTGCTTCTATCACTTTTTTTGATCCTAAACGTCTAGTTCTAAGATTATGATAGTCCCTAATGCCTTCTGATTCTTTTATCTTTTCTTCAATATACTTAACATCTTCCGATTCAAGGGCCCCATCTATTAATTCATGGAGGGCAGATTTAAGAATTTCAAATGCAACTTTAAATATGAGGCCGCTTACTATAAGTGCTGCTAATGGATCTAGAACCACCCAGTTCTCCCCTAGGATATAGGCTGCCCCAACGCCAACAAATGTTCCTACCGAAGATATTGCATCGGAGCGTTGATGCCAACTATTGGCTATAAGTGCTGAAGAGTCAATCTCTTCACCAATTTTTTTGTGTATCTAAACAAACTTTCTTTGCTTATTATAGAAACAAATGCAATAGCAATGGCTAGTGGTAATGGTTTTGCAATGCTCTCACCTAAGATTACAACCTTGTAAATACTTAAAGAAGCATGCTTGAATATATTTACGCCTGCGTAAAATAAAATACCTCCAACTATCAATGTCGATACCGTCTCATACTTACCATGTCCATAGTTATGATCAGAATCCTCTGGTTTACTTGTAAGTTTAAAACCAAGTAAAACAACTATATCCGTTATAAAGTCGGACAAGGAATGTACTCCATCCGCCAACATGGCGCTACTATTGCCTAGAATCCCAGCAAATATTTTTAATATAGTTAATATGGCATTTGTCAAAAAACCAATCCACGTTGCTTTTTGAGCTCTTTGACTTCTTTGAGTCACTCGATTTTGAATGATTGTCATTTTATTTTTCCTTTCTATTAATTCTATTCGTTAATGTGTTTGTAAAAATTGATTTATCTGTTCACCTCTTTCCTAACTGAGCGACTTGCAAAACATCCTTCATGCACCCTTGCTATACCATATATAGATTTAAGAATCAAAAATTCTATATATGGTATAGCAAGGGTATAGACCTGTAATTTTGCAAGCGCCTGAACGCTTTACTTCAACTTATTAAAGCAAAATTGCATACAAAAAAGCACCTATGGGATATTCCTGTCCCACAAATGCTTATAAACATTCTGCTGTCACCTATATTGTGACCCGGCTAATAAGTTTGACTTACCGCCTGTTCAGATTACTTTTCATGAAATTATATATGCATTATAATCTTCATTCGTTTAATTTGTCAACACTTTTTTATTCAAACCTTTAATCCATAACCATCCTGCAAGAAAGAACTCATTTGTAATTATAAGCAGAATCAATGCATCTATCAGGGCATAGCTTATGGAAAACCAGCCCAGAACCGTAGATACCATCAAAGCCAATATACCCACCAAGCCCCAGATGGCTATAAATTTTGGAATAAGGCTACTTCTTAACAGCAAGATGTAGAATAAAAGTCCACTCACTACAAATGCATAGATATGAACTCGGTCATAAATGACACCGCGTAGATATTGCATATTTGTGTTTAAATAAAACAGTCCTGATAATACCATTAATAACCCTTCTATCCACTTCAAGAGCAAATATAACTTAGAGGTCATTTCCCCAAACTTAGCAAGAAGCGGCCGCATTAAAACCGCTATGCCTACGACAGCCACCCCACTTACAATATCGGCTATGCAAACAACTGCTTTTGACTCTGTCGCAAATCCTACAAGCATTGAGTAGGCTATTATAATGAAAAATCCAACCAAACGACTTCTTGTCTTCATTGGTAAATCTATATTCATCTTGTCACACCTTCCATTTCACAGTATTAAGACCGAGATTCAATCAAAGGCTTCATTAAAATCAAATCCAAGTGATTTCAGATTCTTTTCTAGGGACGGTTCTAAGGTATTTGACCGTTGGATACCCCACACACATAGCTGTTACGACTTCACTGCCTTCTTGTAAATTTAGCAACTTATTAATTTCTTCATTATCTTTAGCGGCGCGTGTGAAGAATCCGTTATAACAAACTCCAAGTTCCAAGGCATTTGCCATAAGTTCCATGTTTGTGGAAGCAATTGCACCATTAAGTTCTGTTTTTGATGCAACCACAATAATCACAGGCGCATCAAAGAAGAGTCTATCCATTGCATTATCAGTCAGACTGTCTTGATACATTTTTCTCCACAATTTTGCATAAGGCACGTATTGTCTGTTATCATCCGTAATATTGTTTAATAAGTGGATGCCTATGTTGTTCAAGCGTTCTAAAGTCAAGGTCTTTAGTTCTGGAATACTCTCTTGAACCACTATGAATGACACATCTTGTCTATTGCCAGCGGTTTGTGTATACCTTCCCGCTTCAATTATGCTACGAATTTTTTCTTCTTCTACAGTCTTTTTCTCAAACTGTCGAACAGTCCTTCTAAACTTAATAAAATTGAGTAGCTTATTTGCTTCAATATCAAAATCTTCTGATTGATATTCTTTAACCTGATCCATTTCATAATCATCAGTTAACACAGCCCGCTTGGGACATACAGCAATACAATGTCCACATTTAATACATCTAGAATTTTTGATGACAGCACAATTTTCTACAAGTTCAATATCTTGAACAAAGCAATCTCTTACACATAGACCGCAGCCTATGCAGTCTTCTTTTTTGACTTTAAACATAATTTAAGTTCAACTCCTTAAATAGGCAATCTTTTTTTATCTCCAGCTTTTTTATTTGAATGTGTATTTTTTAAACGCGTCTTTGCATGGATTTCCAAAATTTATATAGAAACACCTATTAGATGGGTCTGCTATATAGGTGACTAAGGTCTTGAATTTGCCATGTTGACACATACTCATATTTTCATGCGGTCCACCAAGATCATGATCAGATGCTATTTTTTTCATAAGGTCAATATCAAAATCGCCCTCATGCTGACTGATTAAATCTTGCATACGCGCATGTCTATGTCTTGCATTAAGGTTTTTATTATCAGGATAGCCCTTAAACAAGTCTTTTTTTCTTAGCGCTTCTGCTTCTGGAAGATTTGTTGTGCCTAATACTGAATTCTCTACAATTGTTTTTATTCGAATATCATCAGAACATTCATATCTTACGAGTTGCTCAGAATCTCCCAGATAGACCACAGCACCTAAATTCGTATTTGGCAATTTGTCTATCAGTCTCATAGCTTCATCAACACTTGCACACTCATATAGGGGTCTTTGTAAGACAACAAGAGGAATATTGCCTTTAATGAGACCATCAATTTCAAGAAAGAATAAGGTTCCTGCCCATGCCAAACCGTCTTCATTCATACCATGGTTGAGCAGAACAGTGCCCACCATGACACTACCCTTAACCTGTTTTCCAGACTTAGGTGTCATGTGGATCATAATTTCATATTTTTCAACTTCTTTACTTTCATCCGCATTCATACCAATTAATGTGTTCTTATTTTTTGAAGCTTCACCGTGTGCCCCCCATATTGAACACGTCATCATGACATCAGTTGCCATATTCAAGAACATGACATCTTCTAAGTCTAACCCTGAGCCTTCAGATATTCCCCGAATCATTTCAAGCATGTCAGGTGCATATTCTTTCAGTGTATTTTCGAAATAAACCATACCTTCTCTAAACTTCTTTTTGTCCTTCTTTAAACTAAATAGTGAGTGAAGGAAATATTTCATATTTGGACTAAATGTTGTTGATCCAGGTTGTCTACACAATGACACCATTAGATATATAAATTTTGAGAACAGCTTTATGTCTTTCTTGAATGTCTTTCCGTAATCTACACCCATATCATAAAAGGATCCGCTTAAATGCAGTTCTTTCATCTTTATTCCTCCAATCCCTCTACTTTACATCTTTCAGCTAGCTTTTTTTGCTGTCTAATGCATATGTCTTCATAAAAGAAGATATATCCATACCTTCTATAGTTTCATATGAAATTGTTGATCGCATTGCTCTATTATTCATAATGCCAAGTACAAAAGATCTTTTATAATTGTTAAGACTTTCTAGGCTGTCCCACTGGTAAACGCCCTGCCAATAATCTGTTTCATGGTCTATCATCCACATCTTATTCTGAAATCCTTTTGATCCAACTATTAATGGTATCGGAATCCGTGAAAGTCTGATATTCTTCTGATGCGAAAAATTTTTGAATTTAAAACGTACTATAAATAGGCAAGGACACGATGGTTCAAAGTTCCTCTTCAGACCAATGTGTCTAAAGACTTGAAACTTATAATTATTCCCCATAAGAATCATTCGACCTTTATCCGCATTTAAGAAAACAAGCCTACCCATTATTAGCTTTTGAAGAAATCTTATAATTGGAATAATCATACCCGCAAGCACCTCCAGTTCCATTTAGAACACAGTCACTTTTTATTTAGTCTCAAATTTGAGCGAAGCCTCTTCTATATATTTTGGAATATCGATACTTTGAGGACATTTTCGTACACATAGGCCACACCGTGTACAGTTAGATCCTTTTCCGTTTGCTAACTCAACCATGACTCTATAAAATGACTTTCCGTGTCGATCCGACCCCGCTAAGACAGAATCATTGTAGACCTTGAATATATTAGGTATATTCACATTTTGCGGGCACGGCATGCAGTATCCACAAGAAGAGCAAGGTATCAGATTTTGGGCATTGTAAATTTCTACTATTTTATCTACCAAGGCGAGTTCCGTTTCACTAATCGATGCCGTCTGAGTACTTTCGAATGTTTTAAGGTTCTTCTTCACATCGTCAAGGTTTGACATACCGCTGACAATAACATCAATTTCGGATATTCTTGACAACCATCTTAAACATAAGTCAGGTAAAGACTTTATATTATTTTCTTTTAATAAGGTTTTAACTTCCTCAGGTATATTTTTTGAGAGTATTCCACCTTTCAAGGGTTCCATAATGCCCACAGCAAGCCCCTTTGATTTAGCATATTGTATACCTTCCAAACCAACTTGAAATTTTTGATCCAAAATATTGTACTGAACCATGCAAAAGTCCCAGTTATAATAATCTACGACCTCTTTAAAGAAATCATAATCTGCATGCAAGGAAAAACCGATTCTTTTGATTTTGCCTTCATCTTTTAGCTTTTCAAGAACAGATAAACCATCATACTCTACAACATTTTTCCAAACGGCTGGGCGTATATTATGAAAGAGATAAGTGTCAATGTAATCCGTTTCTAGCCGCATAAGTTCTTCATTAAACATGCGATTATAATCTTCTCGACTGTTAATATTCAGTATGAGGGCTTTGGTGGTTATATTGACTTTTTCTCTATAACCATCTTTTAACGCCTTGCCGAGTAAAACTTCATTCCCTGGATAGCCATAAGCCGTATCAACATAATTTATACCGCAATCAATTGCATATCTAATATTGGAAATGGCCTTTTCTTCATCGAAAACCTTTGTCCCATCGGACAGAACTCTCATCGGAGGTCTCATAAACCCAAATCCCAGTCGTGAAGTGGTAAAGCCTGTCTTTCCCAATTTGTTAAAAATCATATCTCCCCTCCATTTTCCATAACCCCTATCATTCCCATCATTCCCAAATCAGATTATCACTGCTAGATTTTCTTATACATGCTTTGAGTAATTACTTTAAACCCATTGTTCTCATATAATGAAATAGCCGACTCATTAAAGATATAGACATTGAGCTCCGCACTCTTAGCACCATGATCCTGACCCCACTTTATCAAGTGGTCGAGCAGAAGCTGTCCAGTGCCTTCGCTCCGCCGTGATGTGTCTACAACCAAGCTATTAATCTGAATATATTTACGTTTTACAAGCACATCAAAATCAGGCGATTCCATGAGGCGTCCTTCTACAAACCCAATAACTTTTTCATCATCAGTAGCAACTGCCAGATGGCACATAGAGTTCTCTAATAGGTTGATTAAATACTCTTTCGTTCGCCCAATTTCAGCCGGCTCTTGAAACCGTTCTGCATGCCTTACTCGGTGAAGCTTATCCAATTGCTCGTAGAGTCGATTTATAGATTCAAAATCAGATTCACAAGCTTGTCTAATTGTAACCATTGTAGTCTCCTATAAAACTTTCATCATTTCGTGCTGCTCAATTTCAACCGTCATACCAATTTTTCTTAAAAACCCTTCATATAGAATGTTATTACAAGATATAGTGCCCATTGATTCAAAATCATGCTGATTTTGAATATGAGCAATAATCGATTGTCCATATCCATTTTGTCTATGTCTTGGGTCAACCCATATAAAATATATTGTGCCACTGTCATTAACCGATGCTAGACCAATATGTTGATTCTCTTCATAAAAAGAATAGTAATTCACATTACTCATAGCTTCCAGACTAAAGAACTCCCCCTGCCAATTTAGATAAAGACTTGGCATTGTACTTCGAAGGTCGTGGACTGACTTAAAATCGGTCTTTTCCATTCTCAAATTATGATTTAGTATAGGTTTAGGATTTGATAGCTTATAGTATCTAAAGTCATTTACTGGATGGTAACCCACCCTTTTATAAAACCGAATAGCCTTATCATTTTCTTTTAACACTTCGAGAAACAGGAGCTTACAATTATTCTCTTTAGCCACTTGTTCGTGTTTTTCAAAGAGCTTCTCCCCAATACCTTTTTTCCTCATTTGTGGAATCACTGCAAATCCACCACATCTCATGGTTTTTACACCATGAAAGTTTTGAATCTTGCCTAAAATAAGTCCAGCGGGCTGATCCTTATCAAAGGCTAGATATGACAAATCTCTACTTGCGTCGATTTCAAGAAATCTGTGCACAAAGGCCTCTTGCCCCATATCTAAAGAAATTGAATAATCCGAGTACCCCTTCTTGAAGACTTGGTAGATCACACTATCGTCTACATCCCTTGCTTTAACTAATCTGATCATACTATTACCTTCTTTCATAAAAAACATACTGAACATACTGCAAACCCCATCCTCGACCGAATACTATTTATTGCTGAATCTAAACACTTCCCTGAGTCCCCTACTAAACGTCGCAGGTATTACAGACAAATGCGTTTCGCATTCAAAAATATGTGAAGCCAATCGCAAGCCGACATACTCTCTTTGATAAAGTGTTGCAACGAGTTCTTTTACATTACCAACCATCTGTGCAAAAATAGGCTCATATACAGCTTCCAGTTCCCCAACTGATATAAAAACTTTTGCTTCCAAGGCCTTATGCATTTTGCTATAATCTTCTTCAAGTTTTAGTATTACACGGTTGTCCCAATATATTGATGGACTGCCTATTACGTAACGCTTGAATGTGCCTGGCTCCGTAAATAGGGTGTAAAGGGCAAAAAGTCCACTATAAGAATCTCCTATAAGTGTGGAATCTTCTGATATAGTCCTATACCGACTGTTTACAAAGTTCATTAGGTCTTCTTGTAAAAAAGTTAGAAATTCGTTTGCATTCCCAGAATTTTCTGATACTAAATTATAAGTTGGCAGGTAGTCACGGTCTCTCAAAACCATATGGTCTTCATCATTTGGATACCCCACGCCAACTAAAATGACTTCTGGCACTTCTTGTCCGTATTGAAGGAGGTGCAGTGTGTCAGATACCAGTCCCCAAAAGATATTGGAATCCAGTAAATATACGACAGGATACCTGGTCTTTTTTGACCCATACCCTTTAGGGAGTTTGACCTTAATTTGGAATAAGTCATTAATTTTTCTTGAGTGCAATAAATGCTTTTCTATCGTCATTAAAAACACGCCCTTGATATTGTTATTTCTTTCAAAGCTGACTCTATAGTTAATCTAACAATCGGTTTGTCTGTTTGCACTCGTCTTGTCCCTAAAGTAAAGTGCCCCTTTTCCATTTCATCAACCTCAAATTTTATACCCTTAAGCTCTAAAAGTTCTGATAACTGCTCATACATAGCCTTGTGGGAAATTTCATCTGATGTGCCAAAATGATAAAGTCCAGACTGTTTAGATTCTATTATCATTAAAGTCTTACGAGCCACACTTGTAGCGGTTTCTATATTAAGATGCAGATTATTATACAAAGTAAAGGCACTGCCCTCTTTTGCTGCTTTCTTCAAGTCTCTTATCCGTTTACAATCATAATCTAAAACCATAGGGAGCCTTATAACAACACTATCATTTGGCAATATCTCGCGAATGATGTCCTCACATTCAGCTTTAAAACGACCATAGTCTGACTTAGCCATTGTCTTGTCATCTTCATAGTGAATCCGACTCAAATCTCCATCAAAGACATTTGCGGTTGAAAAAAACAAGATTTTGGTATTCGTGTGCTGGATCTTTTCTGCAAGTTGTTTATGAAGTTCTAACTGATCTTCAAAATCTCCACGAAGGCAAGAAATCACATAAGATGGTTTATTTTCTTCCAGCCATAAAATCAAAGCCTCTGGAGTCTTTATATCTAAATAAAAACGCTTGACACCATCTTTTAATCTCGGAACTTTAGAATGATATGTCCCGTAAATCTCAGCAAAGTCTTGGCACCTTAATCTCTTGCTTATAGCCCTTCCAATTAGACCATTTTCTCCTAGTATCAGAATTTTATCCATGGTTTTCTCCAAACTTCTTATTTGAACTAAAGTCTCTATACATCAAAACTACATCAAAATTACATCAAAATTTTACGCCCTCTAAACATTCAATTCGTTTAAAGATAAGTCCCTGTAAACAAGGTCATCCCTTATAGAAAACCCTTGTGAAGCCCAAAACTTATTACCCACAGTGTTGTTTTCAAATACAACTAAACAAAGTTTGTGTATTCCTTCTTTTTTTACAGAGTCGATAACATTATTCAGTAGCATCTTGCCAATGCCACGCCCCCTATATTTCTCATTGACCACAGCATGATAAACATATGCTCGTCTGCCATCATGTCCGCATAAAATAAGGCCTACGAGTTCTCCATCAATTCTACACACAAAATTTGTATTTGGATTTCTTAAAAGAAAGCGCGCAATCCCCTCTTTGGAATCATCAAGAGATCTTAATCCCATACCCGCGGTATGAGTCCACAGGGTATATGCTTCTTCATAATCATCAATTTGCATTAAATTTACATTCATAGAATCACATCCAACCAAACACAACTGCACTGACCATAATGACAAGGGGAATGGCTTCTATGCCATGAATGATGACCGCTGGCCAAAATGATCGATACCTTTTATTTAAGTAAGCAATAAAAAGACTCGACAATAACAAGGTGGGAATAAACTCAATTTTATGAACATGATAAAGCGCAAATAGAATGCCGTTTGCTAGCCAGTCCCACCGACCAAAAACCCCCTGCATTTTAGGCAGGAGTATACCCCTGAAAAACAGTTCCTCTCCAAGTATATAGTTGAATATCATTGAAACAAACATTGTAAAAAACACATACCATGCTCCGCGAAAAACTGGATCTACAAGATTTTGAATATTTGCAAAATCTGGTGTTTCTAAGTGAGGAAATATTTTTAACAGCCCCTCATTCATAAAACTAAAAAAACCTGTTTGAGATACGAAAGCTGAGTAAAAGATGACTGGAATAGTCAACCAAAGGGCCTTATTAAATGTATCACCTGTTTTCCTGTCTACTGGTGGGTTAATCCATAGTCTCTTTTTTACTCTACTCCAGTCGAGTGTTTTCAATTCTATTTTCAATACAACAACAGAAACAACAAACTGCCACATCATTCCTATTATCATAAACCACCAAAAAATCATGCCAGGGTGTATATTAAAAACAGGAATTAACCAAGGTACAACTATGAATCTAAACAGCCCCATTGGCAATGTTACCAGTGCCCACAGCAGTATAATCTTGACTAAACTGTACTGGTCATTTTCCACATTTGTCATTAGTAGCCCTCTTTCCTAAAGTTTTCTTTTCAAACGTTCCCATTCTTCTTTCAATACACCATAACTAACTGAGTCATAGTACACACCCTCTACAATTCTTGCCTTTCTATATTCAGCCTCTTTTTTCAACCCCATCTTTTCTGCCAATTTCATCATTCTTACATTTCCAGACCATGTGGTTAGACCTATTCTGACCAGGGCCTCTTTACGCTCAAACATTTTGTCAATCCACATGGATAAAGCCTTATAACCAACGCCACAACCCCAGTAGTTCTCATTGAAAATTACAATGCCAACTTCAAGCCAATTGGTTTCTTCTGACTTCCAGTACCAATTTACAAGACCAATTATTTCATTTTTTGTCGCATCAGCTATAATTTCTTTGTTTCCCAATACGTTCTTTTCTCCTGATTCAAGTTTGCTACGCAGAACTCTAATCTTTTCTTCGTGTTCCTCTTCATTATCATGTTTATAATAGGGTCCATTGTATTTATGATACGCCCTTGATGGATGCGTCATCTCTCTATAGTCTTCAATATCTTCTAATTCTAACGGTCTCAGTTTTAAACTTGACAACGTCTTCAATACAATCCCTCCAAAGATGTTATGTTTTCCTCTTCAATTATTCATATCAATAATTATTCTGATCTTAAATATTTAAGAACCAATCACATTCCCATCACCATCCGTGACAAATGTCCCTTTTGACGAGTCTAATATGACGTACTGATTTTTCCATGGATCTTCTACCACGGCGCATTTGCCAATTCTAATATCAAATGGCTCTACAATGACCCTTCCACCTGCCTGAACTATAGTCTTGACAGCTTCATAAACAGAGTCAACTTTCAAGTCCACTTCCTGTCCTTGCCTTTCATTGTTGATAACAATCTCTGTAACATCGTTATCCATGCCAAGTCCAATGGCTGTATCTGTTCTCCAAATTAATTTTAAACCAAGGCCATCTCGATAATATTTTAATCCCGCCTCTAAGTCTTCAACATAGAGTCTAAAACAGTCCATTTTTGTGAATAAGCTTTGATTCGTTGGGGTTGTCATGTGTAACTCCTATCATTGTAAATTCAGATGTTCATTTATGCTTTTAACAATAATTGTACTTCTTTCTCAATCGCAATTTTTCTTGATTCATACTCACTATTATCATTTGATATATACCACTCAAATGCTTCTTTCAAGCCATCCTCTAAGTCACACTTTGGAATATAAAGCTTATCTTCAATCAACTGATTAATGGAAAGCTCATAATGCATATCTAAATAAGGGAAATACTTTATTACATCTACCTTACTCGTGTTCACAATTTCAAAACTTGCCTTTGAGCTTAGTAACTTTCCATGTTGTAACACAATTTCCTTAAATGAATAGGTTTTAGGATGTGTGATATTATAAACCTTTCCTATAGCCTTTTGTGATGCCAAGGCACTTTCAACAAACTTAAGCAAATCTTCGATATATATAAACTGAATTCTACTATGGGAATTCGGTAATGGTATTTTCTTTCCATTTAATAGAGCATCAAAGAAATAAGCTTCTCTATATAAGTTATTTCCTGGACCATAAATATATGTTGGTCTGATGATTGTTATTGGTAAGTCCTTTTTCAAACGCTCATAATATAAGACTTGCTCTGTTTGATATTTATTGACACCGTAGTTTCCGACTAAGATATTTTCACCTTTGGGACTCTCTTCGCTAAGAATATTTTGTGAAGGGACATACACCCCACCCGTACTACAAAACAAATATCGCTTTAAGCAAGTCGTCTTTAAATTTTGGAGTAAAATCGATACATCACTCGGTTCATAGGCTGAAATATCAATTACATAGTCGAATTCATCTTTTGAAATCTGCTTGATATCTTTATTTGAGCTTCTATCTCCAATATAGTGCTTGTGAACGCCCTTATAATTGACAGGCCGTTTGCCTCTTGTAAAAATGGACACCTGATGACCTCTAGCAATAAAATACTTGGCAATTTCCTGGCTTACAAACTGTGTCCCACCCATGACCAATGTTTTCATTAAGATTCCCCCCATAAACACATGACTATTATTACAGATGCAAGGCTCCTGCACTTCCTATACAAAGCCACTTTATTTTTTCCAGTGAACGCTTAGACTATTTAGTGTATGAACAATTTCAATATTTGATTTCAATGTTTTATTGATTTCTTTTTTCTTGTTGGTTTTATAAATTTCATTGAAATCGCAGTCATCTTTTCCGTATTGGTTTGTTAGAGATAAATTTAATTTCATAGCTCATCCTCTGCATTAAAAGCAAGTATACTTTGTGTGATTTCTAAATTTTTCGACTAATTCCACATCTATATTATCATATAATCCTAGTTTTAACTAACTTTTTGTACACATAATGTTGATTGTGTATTATAAATATATTGCTATATCGTTTCACTGGCAATCCATTTAGTGATATAATCAAACAAAACGATTATTTGTAATTTTGTTTATTTTTAAACTGCGGTTAAGACCTAAATTTCTGTTAAGATATAATTGTTTGAAGACAAAACCATTGCATTAAGTTACTGATAGGAGAACAAATGGGAGTTGATCTCTATGCTAGATCTAATTGATGCGTTTAAAACTGAAAATGACTATGAGAAGATTTTTAAGCAATTTGGCGTCTTAAATACTGGTTTGTGGAAAATGGACCGAAATGGTGACGTGTCCTTATATAATCAAGCATTTTATAGTAGACTCAACCTTAGATTTCCTTTTACTACAATAGATGACTGGATGAAGAACGTTCATCCGGAAGATAGGAAGTCTTTTAAGGAAGTTTTGAAAGATCACACTCAATCAAGAGAAGTCAAGGTTCAATCAGAATATAGGTTGCTTGACAGATCAGGAGAATGCATATGGATAAAAGCCAATGGAATTGCACACTATAGCACGAGTGGGCATTTGCAGGCCATGTATGGATGCCATGTCGATATAACAGAACAGAAGCTATTCCAAGCCAAGCTGCATGACATTGCTTATTTAGATGAGGTTACAGGTTTTTTTAACTATTCCAAGGCCACCCTTGATATATCTTATGCTATTTCAAAAAACAAACAGACCACCATGATACTTATAAAAGTTTTTGATTATATGCAGTTGGTATCCATTCATGGTGTGGAGTTTGTTGATCAAGTCATAGAGAAGGGTGCGCATATTATAAATCGAATTTTACCCAACCACTACTCCATTTACAGACTGAACTCTAGCGAAATTGCATTAACCACAGGTCAAACCGTTTCAGAATATGAAATACGAGAGACTATTTGCAAAATCCAAAAATCTATTAATAAACTTTCAAGGTCTTTAGATTTATCAGGCAATATTCGCTTGACCTCAAGCGTTATTCAGTTTCCTCTTGCTGGATATGACAATTCATGTGACGATGTTTTAAAAAGGGCCTATCTCTCACTGACAAAATCTATACGTGTTGGAACTGGTTCGACTGTATTCTATGAGGCAATTGATAAATCTGAGTTAAAACGGACTCTACACATAGAAAACAATATGAGAAAAGATCTTAGCCAAGGACGATTTTCTGTCTTATTTCAGCCTTTGATTGTAGAAAACAAACCTGCCGACAGGCGATTTGAAGCTTTAGTTAGGTGGCATACTATGGAATGGGGATACATTAGTCCAAATGTTTTTATACCCATTTCAGAAGAAAACCTCGTTATACTAGACATTGGTGACTTTGTCCTTGAAGAAGCTTGTAAGTTTATTCAGACCTACAACATGCATTATAAATTTGATGTTCGAGTATCTGTCAATATTTCTGTCAAGCAGCTCATGCAAGCTGATTTTTCTGATAGGATCATGAAAATAATTGATGCATATGGTCTTACTTATAAATCATTTGTCTTTGAAGTGACAGAATCTATACTTATTGAGAACTTCGAATATATCAACAAACATCTAAGTTATTTGAAAAACCTTGGATTTGGAATATCGCTTGACGATTTTGGAACAGGGTATGCAGCACTTAATACGGTTGTAAAAGTCCCACTTACAGAAATTAAAATAGATAGAAGTATTATTCAACAAGTATGCGAAGATCCACTCATGCACTCTTTTGTTGAAAGTTTTATGACCTTGTTCCACGAACACAATGTGGACGTTGTTGCTGAGGGGGTAGAAACTCTGGAGATGTACTCAATTTTGTCCGATCTCAAATTCGACGCTTATCAAGGTTATTATTTCTCAAAACCCCTGTCCAAAGAGCTCATTTTAAAGGCAGACAATGATCATTAATGTCAAAATGATGAATCCCTAGCTTCTTTACCATCAAGCGGTCTTGATAAAGGAACTAGGGATTTTTATTTATTCATTCATTATTGATTTTGAAATGACTAGCCCAGGTCATAAAGCGACTTAAATAAATTTACATTATTCGAAATTTACTTTATCTTGACCCAGTGGATATTGCTTACATATTCAAAACCAGCCTTCTTTGCAAGGTTGATAGATTTTGTATTGTCTTTTTCAATGTGAACAAAGGGCAGTTTATCTTTACTTAGTAGTCTTCTAATTGTTTCATTGCTTAATTTTAGAGCATATCCTTTATTCCTATGCGCCTCGACAACATTCATAAAACCCATGGCTCCATCATCATGGGTCAGTATCCATGCAATTAATTTCCCGTCAACTTTGATGCCTAGACCTATCCCTTTTTTAATTCTATCTTTTACATACTGAACATCTGTATAATCACCATAGGTATTATTCTCGTGAATATACAGAGCATCCTCTTGAGTCAGTTCGTAAACCTCTTCCTTAGGTATATCTTTTCGTCCCTTATAAACCAATTTAGTACAGGACAAAATCCATTCAATTTTATAATGGTTTTTTAAGTACTCAAAAACATCCTCATCAAGTGTGGCAATGTGCTTGTCTTCAGGTCTGATTTCATTGACAATATCAACAAAATCTTCACTATTTGAAAGGCTTATGTAGGTCCATTCTTTATCACTTTTCCCCGTGATTATAACTGAATCATTGATAAATTTTACTCTGCTTAAGTCATAATCACTTGCAAAATTAATAAGATTAACGTTTTTCTCAAGATTTTTTTTCAGTTTTTTATATTGCTCAGTATTTAATTTCATAAAATCACCTATTCTTATTCTCAGTTCAGTATTCTTTTACCGCCTAGGTCGCATTCTCCCTAACAATTGGATAAACTTTTTTTGAGAAGGTGTTCCCTCAATTTTCTCTTTGGGTGGATACGCTTTTTCACATTCTAATAATTCTTCTTCAGTAATGAAATTAACAGCTTGCAAAACTTTAGCTCATTGAACGAATATACCCCATACGCTAGTCTACTAAAATCTCAAAACGGCACTCTTTATCACCACTAAGAATTGTTGCTAGTATCTCAACCTTTATTTCGGATTCTGGCTTCAAAGTACTAAGTACATGTATGATACTTTGTCTAGAACATTCACAAATGCTGTCCGTATTGATATATCCCATTTTATGTAATTCACATGAGCAACTTGGGTATGCTATTTCATATTTGTGTGTAGGGACAAGTACTTGCCCAACTGTATGACCTATTTCAGACAAACGTAATATGAACTGATCTAAATCATTATTACACTCTATATAATGATTTCTAAATGACTCAATTAGTCCTCTTTTAACACAATTTGCACCACAATTTGAAAAAAACTTTTCCTTTGATTTCTGATCTAAGCTGCTTATGCCTTCTTCAAACCACTTAAACCAATCAATCAAGAAATCAGACATAATAACCTCCATTTATTCTCATCGCTTGCTATGAACAATTTGAATTAACTGTGCCATTATTCTTGACGTTCCCACGACTCCCGACGTGCCCGTCTACACAAATATTCCCGACTGTCGTATAACCAACACGCCGCGGAACACCTCAAACCCATTCATTGCAACGGGCATGTTTGGGAGTCGCTGTGTTAGAGGATGGTTAGTGCAGCTTTTCTATACATTTACCATTTTCTAAAACATAGAGCCATTCTCCATTATAGAATTCAAATTCCTTAGGCAAATTCCCAATTATCCCTGTTTTCTCAAAGCCTAACTTCTCAATTACCTTTTGTGAAGCTTTATTGTCAGGTTTTACTACTGCAACTATCTTTTCTAAATTCAGTTCTTCAAAAATGTAACTAACTAAAGCTCTTGTAGCTTCAGTGGCATACCCATTCCCCCAATATTCACTTTTTAAAGTATAATAGATTTCTTTCTGCTCTTTGTCGTAATCCAAATATCCAAAGCCACACCAACCAACATATTTTCCACCAGCCTTCAATTCGATGGCAAAACTATATTTATAGTCTGTGTCCAAATCTAACTTATAATTGGAAATCAACCAGTCAATGGCAGCATGAGCTTGTTCTATACTAATAGGATCTTCCGGAATATACTCCAATACCTTTTTATCATTCAGTGTTTCATATAGATTTTGCGCATCATTCTTATTGTATGTTCTAATTATCAAATTCTCAGTTTCAAGTCTTAGATTTTCTATCATTGTTTCCTCTCTTTCATCACCAATTACTGCTGCGCTTACTGTCCTCTAACTAGTAGTTTCATGACATTATAACGCCCATACCACTGACTTCAGAAGTTTAATTATTCACTGTAAACTATTCCGAAACGACTCAGTTTATTTCACTGTAAGTTTCTTTTTCTCGCGAGCATCCATTCTATCCAGATATTTTTCCAAAGCGGCTATGTGCATTGGAAAGAACTTTCCTCTATTGTCTGATAGCTGTTTTCGTAATTCAGAAAGTCTTACAAATCCTATACTTTCTGCTTCATCGCTTGATTTCAACATTTCACCTTCGACTCTACAGATAAAAGCACTTACCATAATTGGATAGTTGCCTGCTGTATTTTGAGAACAAAAAAATGGCTCATATCCTAATACCTCGTAATCATCAAATTTCATTAATGATGATTCACTTTCTCCCTGAATCTCTTTTACATCTAGCCCAGTCTCTTCTTTAATTTCTCGTCTTAGACACTCGTAAATGTTTTCAAACTCCCTAATTTTGCCTGCTGGAATCTCAAAATACCCTGTTCCTTCCAGTTTGTTTTTACTTCTAGTTTGTAGAAGAATTGCTTTCTCACCATCAACTTCACCTTCAATGATTCCACTCACCCCTGGTATAGAAAACTTTTCGATCATAACGCCTCCTATGAGTATAGATTTGTCATCTGCTCATTCATAAACATAAGTTTTATTTATAGGTCTTTCTAAAACTCTCTAATACGACTTTCTATCTATTTGTCGAATGGTTTTATAAGATGAAATCAAGCACTACTTTTGAAATAGAATTCCATAGCGATCGATTAAAGAACATATGACCTGCCCCCTCAAGGACTACAAGATTACTATTAGGTAAATGAGCATCTAGAATCTTTACATTTTGAATATTTGATGCTAGATAATCTTTATCACCATATAGGAACATTATAGGAACCTCAATTTTTTTCAGTTCATTGAATATATCAGGAACATTGTTTTGAATATTTGTATGGTTTAAATGGGGTTTAATGACTTCAGTCTCATATATTCTCGAAGTATAATTGTATGACATCTCAATATCGACATCATAAGAACCATTCAAATATTTATGAATTCTTAGAAATTCAGATTTACCTCTCTCAACATCTTGATACATTCTGTTAGACATTAAAACATTCCATAGATCATTCAATATTTTCTGATCCGTATTAACAAACTCCAAATTCCCTTTTGCTATTATCGGCGATGAAATCGGTATTAAAGATACAGTCCGTTCGGGATACATCACTGCAAAGAGTTGAGCAACCGAACCACCGAGTGAGTGTCCAATTATGTGGGCTTTCGTTGCTTCATAAAAATCTAGTATATTTTTTGTATCCTCAACCATATCATTAATTGTATATGGGGGTACTTCACTTTCCTCAAAGTGTGTTGAATATCCAAAATCCCTATTGTCAAAACGAATAACAAAAAAATCATTATCCGCTAACGCCCGACAGAACTCTTCTTCCCAAAATGTTGCAGGAGCCATTGCACCAGCAATTAAAATGACTGCTTCATTTTTTTGATCACCATAGGTTTGAGTCCATATTTCTATTTTATTTACATGTATTCGCTTTATTGACATATCTTTTCCCCTTTCTACATTTTGCCCAGTCTCTTATATAATTTCTTGTCTTAGACACTCGTATATGCTTTAAAACGTTCTAATACCACTTCCTATTGCTGTATTCACTATACCCTCAATATTTATGATTTCACTGTAACTTAATATGATAATGACTATATGCAAACTTACAAAATTTAAAACTGCATTTATAGGCACCTGGCTTTTATTTTTTCTATTCAGTATTCTAGGAAAATATCCTTCTAATGATAATCCACGAACAAGATGAGAAAGGGCATCAACAAGTCCCCAACCTATAACAGCCCAAAATAGAAGATACATTGTCTTACCAAGGGGTACAATTGATATGTCGCGAATGGGTGCTCTGACTATTTCACTTTGAAATAGAACATAGGCTGAGCTTATTAGTAACACAAGACCAGTTATAGATGAAATGAAGAAACCAAATTTTGACATAGATTTTGTATCCATGACCTATAAACTTACATGTGATCCAGTTGCATGGTAAACCTTCTGGGTATACTGGTCTTCCATCTAAACTCTATCGACCACAATACATTTAACTCACTTAAATGTATAAGTTATTTTATCATAAAAAGAGTTATTTTAAAAACAATATGAACAATCAAAGTTCTATATGTATTAAAAAAACAAAACCCTATACTAGGATAGCTTATCTACCGAGTATAGGGTTCCGTCTTATTATAGATTGTAGACCTGCAGCCTTAAATCTATTATATTGTATTGAAGCATATGATTTTTATATGAATTTGGCATTTAGCGGTCTCCAAATAGACCGCCTAAAATTGCACCACCTACATCCAGACCACTTTGCTCGCCTTTATTTGATCCCATTGATGCATTGGCATAAAGACGTTCTGCTAGTCTAGAAATTGGAAGGGACTGCAAGTATACTTTTCCCGGTCCAGTTAAATGCGCTAGAAAGAGACCTTCCTTACCAAATAAGGCATTCTTAAATCCACCAACGAACTGAATATCATAGTCGATCGAACTTTCAAAGCCAACAATACAACCTGTATCCACTCGGAGTCTTTCTCCAGGATTTAAATCTTTTTCAATAATTGTTCCACCTGCATGTATAAAGGCCAGTCCATCGCCTTCAAGTCTTTGAAGAATAAAACCTTCTCCACCGAAGAAACCTGCACCTAATTTTTGGTGAGTTCAATTTCGACTTCAACACCATTGGCTGCACATAGAAATGAGTCTTTTTGACAGATAAAGCGTCCTCCATAAAGGCCAAGATCAATGGGAACAATTCGCCCTGGATAAGGTGCTCCAAACCCAACTCTAGACTTGTTTGACCCTGTATTATAGAAGGTTGTAATAAAGAACGATTCACCAGTGACCATCCTTTTAAGCCCCTTCATAAAACCGCCTTTTGTTCCAGTTTCCATTTCTATTCCAGTTTCCATATAAGTCATGGCACCAGCTTCTGCACGGACCCCTTCTCTTGGATCCAATTCAATCTCTACAAGCTGCATGTCATCCCCATAAATTTTGTAATCAATTACATCTGCCATCGTATCACTCCCTATTTTATTGTTCTTTTTTGAAATATAAAGTAAAATTCACTTATATTACTTTTAATTATAGCACCTGTTTGTTTACAATAACCTTAAGAATGTGTTAATATACTATTTGTATGATTGTCTCAATTTAACTGGTAATTGCAGACCAATCATCAAGTCCGCAGGTCTTAAGATTAAGCCTGATAGGTCCGATTCTATCGGAATCAACATAGCAAAATAATTCCTGCATGATAATTAAAGAGGAGTTGAACCATATGCCAAAAAAATACTATTAACACAAAGCGCTTTAGAAAAAGTTGAAGCAGAACTAGATGCACTGATTATAAAGCGTAAAGAAATTTCAGAAGAAATCAAAAAAGCACGTGAATTTGGTGATCTTTCTGAAAACGCTGAATACCACGCTGCCAGAGAAGCACAATCACACAACGAAACAGAAATTCTACGTATTCGTGAAATTCTTGAAAACTACGAACTCGTTGAGGAATCAGACGGCGATACAGTTTCACTGAATACAGAACTAAAAATCCTTTATGTGAATGACAACGAAGAAGACACAATTAAAATTGTATCAACTATTGAAGCTGAGCCATTTGAAGGTAAACTGTCTAATGAGTCACCTATCGGATCAGGTCTTATTGGACGTTCTGTTGGTGAAACAGTTGAAATTCAAACACCTGGCGGTTTAGTCAACATCAAAATTTTAGACATCTTATAATTGCGTCACTTGCAAAATATCAATTAATAACAAGATACAGGCTGAGCCTGTAATTTTGCAAGCGTTTAAACGAAAAAAACACTCAGACCACCTGAAATGTCATTCAGGTGGTTTTTTTTGCTTTTCAGCTCTATTTCTCCCAGCAAATCTCATTCCTTTCTATAATGAACACAAGTGAATTTTCCAAATATTTTGCATTCTGCAATTTAACCTACATCTAACTAATTAAAGTTTATTGAAGGGGACTCCCATGAATATTGATGCCTATTACACATCCATGAAAGAGAAGTTTTCAGCAAATTACGATGTCTACGACACTTTTAAACTTTGTGATATTAAAACAGATTTATATGCACATTTTTATGCGCGTAATGAGAAATATCTCGCTACAAAATCAGCAACAATATACGCTTTTGAAAACAATGAACACACTTTTTTCAAACACTATGAAACTGTTACTGTTACAGACATTATGACTTTGGTAAAGGCTTTGAAGTCAGCAATACCAGACCTGGTGGATCCCCACAGCGAGCATATGTCGACACGATTAAGTGGTGTTATAGTCACACAAAACTCAATTTCGGATGATGTTTTAAACCACATTCAATCATTCAAATATCAAAAAACCTTTCTATTCGGACTCAAAGGTTGGGTTGATATTTGCCTTATTGTTGTGAACCTGTCAGATAAGTCTGTCATCACAAGCAAAAAGGCCAAGAAAATGATGCCGTACTTTAGCCCAGAACCACTTCAATAAATCTATTGAGGGGAAAAAAATAAAAGGGAGGATTAATCTATGAATTCATTAGTACTTATTTTTTCTGCGATTGCGATTTTTCTAGTCGCATATGTCACTTACGGTGCATGGCTTGCTAAGAAATGGGGGGTTGACCCATCGAGGGAGACGCCTGCCCACACCTTGTCTGATGGTGTTGACTACGTGCCCGCAAGTGCACCTGTTCTCTTAGGACACCACTTTGCATCCATTGCAGGGGCTGGTCCAATTGTAGGACCTATTGTCGCTTCAGTTTTTGGCTGGATACCTGTCATGCTCTGGATCATCATTGGCGGTATTTTCTTTGGCGGTGTACAAGACTTCGGTTCATTGTTTGCTTCTATTCGTCATGACGGAAAATCCATCGGACAAATCATAGAATCGAATATTGGAACCAGCGGTAAGAAACTTTTTTCAGTCTTTGCTTGGCTCACTCTTTTACTCGTAGTGGCTGCATTTGTTAACATTGTTGCAAACACATTTGTCAGCGTGCCTGAAGCCGCTACGGCATCCTTGCTCTTCATTGCCCTAGCTATTGTTTTTGGTATTGCGGTCTATAGAATGAACATGCCCCTTGGACCTGCAACGCTTGTGGGTGTGGTTGCTCTTGTTGGATGTATTTCAGCTGGTATGATGTTCCCTATTATGCTGTCTAAGACAACTTGGATTTTTCTACTGCTTGGGTACATTTTCGTTGCTTCCGTTACACCTGTTTGGATCCTACTACAACCAAGAGACTATTTAAACTCTTACCTCTTGTATGCTATGATTGGCGGTGCTGTACTGGGTCTGCTCCTTTATAGACCAAGCATACAGCTTACAGCATTTGCAGGTTTTAAAGCTTCAAATGGACAATACCTCTTTCCAATGCTCTTTGTTGTTGTTGCCTGTGGCGCCATATCAGGCTTTCACTCCTTAGTTGGATCAGGAACCTCTTCAAAGCAAATAGACCGCGAAGCAGACGCAAAGCTCATCGGCTATGGTGGCATGCTCATAGAGTGTGTATTAGCAGTCATCGCACTTATAACGGCTGCTTATATTGGTGGCGACAGACTCAGTGAACTTCTTGCCAACGGTGGTCCCGTGAATGTATTTTCAGATGGACTGGGCACTTTTATGGTCACTTTTGGTCTTCCGTTTGCTGTTGGTAAATCTTTCACCGCCCTGGCTATTTCAGCTTTTGCTTTAACATCACTTGATACAGCAACACGTCTTGGTCGTTTTATATTCCAGGAGTATTTTGAGGACGCATCAAAGTCGGTACAGAGTCCACTTGCATCAAATCGTTTTATTTCAACAGCGATCACAGTTGTTCTTGGTGGCGCTCTTGCCCTTGTAGGATGGCAAAAAGTATGGCCGCTATTCGGATCTGCCAATCAACTGCTTGCCGCTCTTGCCCTTCTTTCCCTAGCAGCGTGGCTCAAAAATATGGGTAAAGAAAATAAAATGGTCTTCTATCCTATGATTTTTATGTTTGTCGTTACCGTTTGCGCTCTTGGTTTACTCATTAAAACCAATATTGCAGCAGGTAACATGCTCCTTGTCTTCTTTGCAGTCCTTCTCCTTGGACTTTCAGCTATTCTGGCAGCACAGTCTGTGAAAGTATTCTCTGGAAAACACACAGATAAAAATCAAATGAAGAAATCAGCCTAAATTGGACTGGAAAACTCATAGCAAGGACCTATCCTGATGGATTTATCCATAAGGATAGGTCCTTTTATGCTTAGATTCAAATTTTTGTTTTGTTCACATTAATCATATATAATACACTTAAATGAAACATCTGTAAGTTCTTACAAGGTTTTAATTTGAGGTCTATAGACCAGTATTTTGGATATATATCAGTTAAGGTAGGTGACATCATGAAATATATAAAAATAATATACAATCCTGTTTCAGGACGTGGTTCAGCTGAAGACCGAGTGAATCACGTTGCACAGATACTACTAAACAGAGGGTATACCGTCAATAAATACGCAACAAAAAAACAAGGTGATGGACGAGTACAGGCGATAAACTGCCAAGATGGTCCATGGGACCTTATCATTGCAGCAGGAGGCGATGGAACCATTAACGAAGTTGCCAGTGGTATCTATGAATCTGGTTCGAATATTCCTCTTGCAATCCTGCACGAAGGAACAATGAATGATATAGCCAAACATTTAGGTATCAGCAATGATCCAGTGGAATTTTGCAACATGATTGATAAGTTTCATTTCAAGTCTATTGACTTAGGACAATCTGGTGATCAATATTTTCTTAACGTTGTTGCAGGGGGCATGATAACATCTGTGGCGCACAGAACCCCTTCAGAACTAAAGAATATGCTTGGTCGCGTCGCATACTATCTTGAAGTCATAAAAGAATTAACATCAAGCGGTCTCAGGTCATATAAGCTCCGAATAAACCACGATGATACAAGCGAAGAGGGTCGATTTAACCTATTTATCATCTCCAACTCTCCTACAATAGGTGGATTTGAACAGCTCATGCCTCTTGCCCATATGCAGGACGGTCTTCTTGACTGCATATTCATAAGGGAAGCAGGCAGCATACAAGAAGCTGCTGAACTCTTTTTATCCGTGTTAAAGGGTGAGCATATTAACCATAAGAAAGTTCTTTATTTTAGAACCAATAAGGTTGACATTGATCTGGTTAGTGGAGATGATCTTGAAATTGACTTTGATGGTGAGTACGCTGGAACTTTGCCTATATCTATTGAAATCATTCCGGCAGCCATTAAAATACTCGTTAAACCCGATTGATTTATAAAGACAATCAAAATCAAAACTGCCCCCGGCTGTTTTTTAAACAACCAGGGGCAGTTTTTCTTTCACTATAAGTGTAAATACGCTCTAAAAACAATCCCTAGTCTTCTTCAGCTTTTACTAGGGGCGCTTCAAGATCATCCTTCTCAATGCAGTAGAGCTGGTTATCAATAATAACACACATGGTTTGATCTTCATGTGGCTTGGCTAATCTTGTCTTTACCTTACCTTCAAAGTCACATTCTCCGTTTTCACAGTGCCCAAATTGTTGATCAATGATTTTTAAAGATGGTGAACTGCATTGTGGGCAAATAAATGTATCAAGAAGATGACTTACCTCTGGACTTTCATTCATACGTTTCATGTCTTGCCTCCTCTTTAGTGTACATTACCAACAAACAAATATTAACTTTCCGTAATATATATATACCCGTTTAACTTGTTTTTAACTCGCGGACAATCAAGTTTTTACCTTACAATACTATAATAATTACGATCGCCCTATCTTGTAATATTGGAGGCAATAATGACGAACACACTATTTGAATCTTATGAAATACGCAGAATAATCGATGAACGGGATATTTCCACATATTATCAACCTATTGTAAAACTTGATTATGGTGACATCATTGGCTATGAAGCCCTTAGCCGCGGCCCTATTGATTCTATCCTTCACAGCCCAGTCGCTCTTTTAAATGCCGCTGAAAACAACGATATGCTCTGGGAACTGGAACTGATCTTTCGAAGCCTAGCCATTGAGCATGCAAGTGGTCTTGGAGAGGGGCAATTTCTTTTTTTAAATGTTGATCCCAATATAATTCGTGATCCAAAATTCGAAAAAGGTTTAACGAAAGATTACCTTCATAAGTTTGGGGTCAGTCCTGACAAAATTATTTTCGAGATCACCGAACGCACAGCCATTGATGATTATGATACCTTTAAAAAAATCCTAAACTACTACACCAACCAAGGCTATAAAATTGCAATAGATGATGCAGGCGCAGGTTACTCTGGTATGAACACCATCGTTGAAACAAAACCTGGCTTTGTCAAAATAGATATGAACATTGTAAGAAACATTCATAAAGACAGTTTCAAGCAGGCTATTGTAAAAAGCTTTGTTCAGCTTGGTGCCAGCACCAATATAAAAATTATTGCAGAGGGGATCGAAACCAAAGAGGAGCTAAAGACTCTGATTCGTCTTGGAGTCTACGCAGGTCAAGGGTATTACTTCCAAAGACCCGCGAGCAAGCTTCTTAATATATCAGAAAGCATTATTTCCTCCCTTTCCAGATACCATCAGCAAGTTGAGAATAACGGAAACTACAATTCTAGTTATCACTTTATTGGTCCCATAGCTGACTCTATTCTAGCTGTGCGTCCATCAGCTAAAGGGCAGGAACTTGTGGATATATTTTCTGATGTTCAAATTGAGGGGGTCTGCGTCACAAGCGACGGCTTTGTTGATGGACTCATCACAAAGCAGGCTTTTTATCAAACCTTGGCTTCACAATACGGTCACGCTCTTTACATGAACAGACCTGTTTCATTGTTGATGGATGAGGTCCCACTTATTGTTGACTACTACACCCCTATCAACAAGGTGGCCGAACTTGCTACGGCACGCGAAAATGACCATATTTACGATACCATAATCGTAACTCAAGGCACAAAATACTACGGGATCGTGACGGTTAAAAACCTGCTACAATATGCCATTCAATTAGAAAGAGACCATGCTAAAGAATCCAATCCTCTAACAGGTCTGCCAGGCAACTTGATTATAAACAGGGTCCTCAATGACGTTATCAGCTATAAGACCCAATGTGTGATTCTGTATTTTGATCTTGATAATTTCAAGGCCTACAATGACGTCTACGGTTTTGATAACGGTGACAAAATCATAAAAACAACCGCACAAATCATACAAGATACCATTAAGCAAAAAGATTCTATCAACACTTTTGTTGGCCATATCGGAGGAGATGATTTTGTTGCAGTTCTAGATACCTCCGATTTTGAAAAAGTCTGCGATATGGTCCATGAAATTATTATAACTTTTGATAATAAAATCGTGGAGTACTATAATGAAAACGATCGAAAAAACGGCTATATCCTAACAGAAGACCGCTTCGGGGAAGCAAAATATTATGAGATGACCAGCTTGTCTATTGCAGGCCTATACGGTGTGTTGTCCCCCCTCGGCACAACTGAGAAATTGTCTGCTGAAATGGCCAAACTCAAAAAAGTTGTTAAGAAAATTCCTGGTAGTGTCTGTGAGATTTTTCCAATTTCCGCAGAAAGCAAAGAAAGCCCCTGCAACGTTTACAAGGTCAACTTCAATAGAAAAGCAACTGGCTATATTAGCGAACCAAGACGCAAAGCCTTCTTATAGGCTGTTGGAAAAGCAAAGTTATCCACTTGTGAGACTTTGATCCACTTCGTTTCTGGATAGTCAGGCAGGTTTCCACTCGTCCACTCAAACTCCAGAGCCTTAATTGACCATTTTATATGGGTAAAAACATGACTGGCTATGCCCGGTTCTTTTTTAAAGACGGCATCTATTCCAATTTCTTCAAGAAGCATTTGTTGACAGCGGTCCACTGGACTTGCTGTCTTTTTTTCATCACCTGAAAGTTCCACTGATGGCACACTCCAAAGCCCTGGTAAAAGTCCGTCAGATGGACGCTTGAGAATTAGAAATGAATCTTCTTTTCTTATAATCATAGCGTATAGATCCACTTCTTTTTTGGCTTTCTTTGGGGACTTCTTTGGTAGTTCGTTTTGAACCCCAGCCTTGAAGGCCTCACAATAAGCCTGAACAGGGCAAGTCAAGCACCTAGGATTCTTAGGGATACATATGGTTGCACCAAGTTCCATAAGAGACTGATTATAACTGCTAGGATCTGTTTCATGGACCATTTCATCTGCTATTCTTTCTATTTCTGCCTTCACGTCCTTTAGATCAACGGCTTGCTCAATTTTAAACAACCGGCTATAAACTCGAATAACATTGCCATCCACTGCCGCTACAGGCTTATCATAGGCAATCGATAAAATAGCCCCAGCTGTATAAGGACCAATTCCAGGCAATTTTCGAATGCTTTTAAGGTCATTTGGCATGATGCCATCGAAGTCTTCCATAATCATAATGGCCGCTCTTTTTAAGTTTCTAGCCCTCGAGTAGTAGCCCAGACCCTCCCATAGCTTCATAAGCTTTTCATCGTCAGATTTTGCAAGGTCTTCCACAGTGGGAAAGGCCTTCAAAAACCGCTCGTAATAACCCTTGACTGTTTCTACAAGCGTTTGCTGAAGCATTACTTCAGAAATCCAAATTTTATAGGGATCTTGCGTTTTACGCCAGGGCAAGTCACGTTTTACCACTTTATACCACTTAACCAGTTCATCATGTATTTCAGTTCTATATTTCATGTTTACACCTTTATATTCATGTACCAGAGCGACTTGCAAATCACAATTTTAGAGCCTTTAATATGTCACATATATTTATGAGCATAATAAATATATGGTACAAGAGGGCAACAATCCGTTATTTAGCAAGCGTCCAACTTATAACGTTTACATATTCTTTCCCAAGACATGTTTTCACTATGTATTTTAACACATTGCTTGACATTAATTTAGATTAGGCACTAGTAAATTTACAAGTCGCTCAGGTAATAATAAGACTAGACAATTAAGCTTCCAAGCAAAACAAAATACATAACACTCATTTATTAGTCATTATGTTCATTTAGTATGTCTAGAATATTTCTTATGATTAACTCATTTAAACAAACTGTACAAATTGAACCCTAAATCCATCAGGGTCTTCAATATAAAAGAACTTAGACTTAGGCGTTTCCACCGGACCCTCTTGAATTTTAATACCTTTGTCTTTCATACCCTGCATTTTTTTATCAACTGAGTCTACGGCAAAACCAATAGATACTTCTTTGCAGTAATCGATGTCCTTTTTTCCCCTATCTTGTATCAGTTCTACTAAGGTTTCGTTTTTCTCTCCCCTGCCCATGAAAGCTATTTCTACGCCAGGGCCTGCTTCAAACTGCCTAGTCACCTTAAGACCAACTATGTCCTTATAAAAGGATAGGGATGTGTTTAGGTTATTCACATAAATTGCTGTCCATAAAAAATTCATTGTATTTCCTCTCTTTCTATTCTGCCTTCAAATCTTTTTCCCATTCTTCTTCCTATTTTTCTTTCCACTACCTTGCCCATCAGGCTATATTTAAATAGTAAAATATAGGTTATAATTTAACTAGGTGTCTAGTTATACTGGTATAAATTCTAATAGAAAGGCTCAAATATGAAGCGCGAACTTGAAGCAGAAAAATATAAGGAACTTTCTGAATTTTTGAAAAGCCGTCGAGCAAAAATAAAACCTGAACAAGTGGGACTCCCTCAATCTGGTCGCCGTAGAACGCCTGGACTAAGACGCGAAGAGGTTGCCCTCCTATCAGGTATTAGCCTAACTTGGTACACTTGGCTTGAGCAGGGGAGACCCATTCAGGTTTCGGATCAAGTTATTGAAAGTCTAAGCAGGACACTTCTGCTTAATGATGAGGAACAAATATACCTTCATGCTCTGACAAATCAAATCACAAGATTTGAAAACAATTTCCATGACACAGCTAGACCAACACTCCAGCACATCCTTGACAGCATGAAAGATTGTCCGTCTCTTATCACCGATCAATTTTTCAATGTGCTTGCTTGGAATAATGCGGCAGTCATATTGCTCGGGGATTTTGAAAGCATGAGCAAACGAGAGCGGAATATCGTCTGGGCTATGTTTACCGATGAACGCTTTAAGTCCCTTTATGATAGTTGGGATAAACAAGCTCTGGGTCTCATTGGTCGATTCAGACTCATTCGAGGCCAGAACATAGACAATGAATGGTTGTCTGAGTTTATAAAGGATTTAAAAGGAGAAAGTCAAGAGTTTAAAAACTGGTGGTCCTTGCACGATGTTATGAACAACGACGACGTTTATAAGATACTGAATCATCCCAAACTCGGAAGATTGGAATTTGAAGTTTGTAATTTCAATATGGCTGATGACTCAGGTCTCAAGATGATTGTCCATACGCCTAAAGCTGGTACTGATACAGGTTCAAAAATTAAGGAAGCCCTCAAGAGTGATTTTTGATTTCATTGACAACTGGTTCGATTTTATACTATTTGGATAATAAAAAAGGGCAGCCAGATGAGCCGCCCTTCAATTATATATATATATTTCGTATATCTATCTTTCTCTTATCTGTAAGAGTGTCTCTTCCACTGACTCTACTGTTGAAAACCTATCTTTGAAGACCCTATGGTTATAATGCTCATATAGATCTTTTGCCGATAGGCCCCCATTGTCAAAGGTTGTATTCGTAAACTCAGGCGTTATGACTTCAAACCCTAATTCGAAAGCAACTTTGACGTTGGTATCAACACAGTAGTCCGTCTGAAGACCTGTGAGAATCAATGTCTTATAGTTTTTTTCCTTCAAGTATTTTTCAAGTTCTGTCTCCTTGAAAGCGGAGGGAATAGACTTATGGAAAACCCTTTCGTCTTCAAGGGGAGCAACTTCATTATACAGTTCCCAGTCATGACTTCCCTTTACCAGTCCCTCATCATGATGCTGAATGAAAATAACTTCTATGCCTTTATCCCTACAGGCACATTGCAGTTCTTTGATATTATCTATAACTCGGTCCCAAGCATAGGCCTTAAACTGTGTCATAATATTTTGCACATCGATTACAATAAGCGCTGTATTCTTCATACATCATTCCCCTTTACTATCCTTAGATTTACGAAGCCTCATTTCTTCAATTTAGACCATCAATTCACTCCATTAAATATCCAAACATCTGCAAGGTCTTTAAAATCATCCCCAAAATACAAGACACCTAAACGGATAAAGTCATCTGTTGTGGCCGTTTTAAACTTATACGCTTCATAATAGTTCTTCATAAAATCAAGGACGTTTTCTTTTCCATATTCATCACACAAGGCATCTATAAAGAGCATGCCCTTTCTATAAACCAGGTTAGAATAGTCCGACCAATTTTCAAACTCTGTAAGTGGTTTTGACACAACACCATCACCATCTTCAGACTTTCTGTTCTCATATCTGTTTCTATAAGAATTCACATAGGACTCATAGGCATCTTCACCGTATTTTTGACCAAAAAACTGAGCTGTGGAAAAAACCGTTAAGGATTCATCAAGCCAAGCTTCATCAATTTGGTCATTGCCGACAACGCCATACCACCACTGGTGGCCTATTTCATGGGCAATCACAGATTCAAGTGCATTGAGTCTTGACGCCTTGTATCTGTCTTTTGCAATCATGACAATGGTAGGGTATTCCATACCACTTGGAAAGTCTGTGGCAACAACAGCAAGTTCGGAGTATGGATAAGGACCATAAATTCCATTAAAAATCTCTAAAGAATGTCTTGCAGTCTCAATGGCTTTGTCGCTTGAAAAGTTTTGTTCCCCAAAATAATAGGACCGGATCATGGTGCCGTCAACTTCTTCGCTGTACACATTCCAAGAATCACTGGCCAGCCAGGCTGTGTCCCTCACAAAATCCGCTTCGTATGTAATAATTTTACGGTCTGCTTCATCGTATTCAAGCTTAGACCGGACACCTGTTGAAGCAATTTCGTAGTTTATTGGTACATTGTAAACAACCTTGTATGAGGCCATATCTGTATAGAAAGGGTCTCCTATTGGCAGGTAGGTGTCTTCCTTCCACCCCTTGTCATAAACCGCTGCCACTGGATACCAGTTGGCAATATTAAAGGTCGTGTCATTGTATCCAAACCGGTCAAAAGCTGGAGGAATTTTGACTGTGTAGACCATCTCAATCTCTACACTTTCCTCTGGCGCCATAGACGACTCAAGGTCTATGGACATCAATGTGTCATCAGCACCGTAAAAGCTATACTCCGCCAACTTGCCATCCACCTTCACCTCAGAAAAATCTATGTAGCCTTCACCAAAACCATTGGGATAGATGGAATCTATATCACCAAATAGGACAGGGGCAGTCTCTAAAGATTTATAGGCATTTGGCAAAACTTGAAAGACTAAGGTATCAAGATCTAGGTCTTCTTTATTCTTATAGACCACCCTTTGCTCACAGGCCAGAGTCTTCTGATCTGGATCAAAATACAAACGAATATTGTAGACGTCAAGATCCTCTTTCTTTAGTCCATTTGTATCTGTTGTCATTAAAAATGGCTTTGCACTCACCAAGTCAGTTGAATCACTATGGATCCTCTCATCAGTTTCTTGTGTTTCTTGTGTCTCTTGTTTACTTGTTTTTTGCTCGTTTGCCTCTTGATTTGTTGCTTGTTCTATAACCACTTTTTCTTCTTGTTCAGTACCCATTGCTTCTACGTTCTGATTCTCATCAGGAACTTGACAGCCTGTGAGTATAACAAGTGCTATAACAACAGGAATCCATTTTTTTATCATGAACAGCACCTCTCTTTTTTCGCCCAGTTATACCATTTTTTTGTGTCACCCACTTCATTTTAGCATATTTTCATACCAACAACTTACAAAGTATTATAGACGTGACTTTAACTGCCTTTTCAAAGTTAACACCATACCCAATATATATTTATAGATCAAAACAGTATATTGGGTATGGTGTTCTTTTGATTTTAGGATTTAAACTTTTGAAGCGATAGCCTGTGTTTTACAGGAATAATACAAACCTTTTCACTTTTAACCATTGAGCCTACTAAATATTCTGTTAAACTCTTCATGATAGTTCTTAAACACACGCCAAACTTCAGGATCAAAATGAATGGGCTCGACTCGACCATCACCATTAATAATAATATCAGCGGTCTTCTCATGGGAAAACTCAGGTTTGTACGATCTTTCACTTCTAAGAGCATCGTAAATATCTGCTAGCATAACAATCCTTGCAGAAAGTGGTATGGCATCCCCTTTGATCCCATTAGGATAGCCTGATCCGTCCATTTTTTCATGGTGATTGAGGGCAATGTCTGCTGCCATTTGCAAGTACTCTGATTGTCCAATAATACGTTGTCCATAAACAGTGTGAAGCTGCATTTCTCTAAATTCAATATCTGTCAACTTGCCCCGCTTTTGCAGTATCTGATTGTCCACATATATTTTTCCAACATCATGCATTTGTGCTGTATTGTAAATTTCTTTCACAAACTGGGTATCCATTCGAAGTTTCTTTGCTATAAACCTTGAGTATTCATTGACTCTGCGAATATGCTGTCCCGTCATGTCATCACTTGCTTCGGCAGCTCTTGCCAGTGCATCCAGGGTGTAGTTAAAAGCCCCTTCAACTTCATGGACTTGAAAGCGAATGTTTTCCAGCAAGTCCAGTGTAACTGTCATCGATTTCAAGACAGATGATTCGTAACTTGTTACTGCATCTTTATAATTACAACCAATAACTATAATTTGATCCATACCGTAACCTGCAAAATTATCAAGACGGTTTAGGCGTTCACGCATTATATCTGGAAACAGTTGAGAGTTCTCATCAATGTCTGATATTTGTTCCTGCTCAAAGTTCATCTTAAACCCATTTTCTGCATATACGTCAAATCCAAAGGTATCTTCCTCTGTTAACACACCCTCATAAACTTCGTCATAACCGCCTGAATCGACAGAACTTGAAAACATAGAAATGAGCCTGCCACTTTGTTCTGGGTGGACCACCCATACACATTCCGGTTTGTTGGTCAATATAGGGTTATCTGCGAACAGACTATTGACAACCTCCTTTGAAGAAAACCCAAAATCACCATAGTCTCTCAACAGGTATTTATCCATAACATTTTTCGTGTCAGAACTTAAGGAGTCAATTGTTTCATAGGTTTCAGAAACCTTGTTGTATTCTGTTTTAAACAATAGACCTTGCCCAAGCAAACTATCTATCAAACCAGGCAACGATTGAATATCAATTGCCAGATCATTCATAAATGTGGCCTTATGAGCATTTACGGTGTCTCCCCGCCCCACGTACAGTACAGGAATGTAATCCAGATCTTGAACAGACTTTACCATCTGTATTGTTTGCATGGTTGAGTCTTCGAGATCTACGATAATATAGAAGGGAACATTTAGGAATATTTTCTGCATCATATCAACAGCACTTGACTGATCTAACTTATATTTTTGCCTATCTATCATGTCATTAAGCAGGTCAAACATTTGTCTGCTCTTTGAAATAATGAGTATGTTATTTGTCATTGCAGATAAGTCTCCTCTTTGTGCTCAACAATTGCTTTGAGCGATTCTCCTTGAACCAAGGACTCGTAGTTTCCACCACTGTCCATGGCTTTTTTAGCATATACCATAATTCTATTCAAATAGCCGTCATCAAATTCATTGAGTCCACCAAAATCGAATTTGATTTTAAGCGGGCGTACGAACATAATGCCCTGCATGGCTGTGTTTAAATTGTCCATATCTTTACTGTCAAATCCCGCTTCAAGTCTTATTATGAAAATACCTTCCACATTTTCTATAGTGAAGTGATCCTTTGTTTCATCTTCAATCTTGGATTGTCTTTCCTGATTTTCTTCATACTTTTGAATGTGGCTGGTTTCTGTAAGAAGGACTTCATTAAGTACGCTCATAACCTTTTGCTTATCAATTGGTTTAATTATATAATGGCGCGCACCATTTTTTAGGGCATCATATACCATTTTTTTCTGGTTAAGGGCACTAATCATAACTATTTTCGCATCAGGATACTTGGAAACAATAAAACCTGTTGCATCCACCCCCGACATAACTGGCATGGTTATATCCATTGTCACAAGGTCAGGTTTATATTTTTCATACATATTTAGTGCAACTTTTCCATTGGGGGCCTCGGCTATTATCTCATGGCCAGACTCCATTAGTATTTTCCTTAAATTTAAGCGCATCACCGCTGAATCATCAACAATTAGTATTCTTGCCATAGTGTTGCCTCCTCAATCTGATTGCCCTCTAGCTGTATCATATGAATACTCCAGTACTCTTGTCCCTCGGTCATTTCAAATGTCAGTATTTCTGAATCAGTATATTTAACATAGGCACCCTTATTGGAAATAATTGCTGGTATGCCCATATGCAAAAATTCTTGTCCATCCTCAAATTGCCCCAAAGTGTTACCAAGAATGGTATTGGCAATTTCAGCGAGAACGTCTTCAATGTAGTTGTCGACTTCCGACTCAGCCACAGGTTCATACATAAAGCTATTCACAAGCTTTACGCCAAATGGTCTGTTGACACTAATCATTACCAGTGCGTTGATGACCCCTTTTAAACTAACAAGTGCCGTTAATTCCATCAAATCAATTTTATCTGTTTTTTGAATATCATCAGTATAAGGCACCTGCATGTGAGTCATATAGTTATTGATATAGCTGACTGAAGTTCTTGAAAGTGCCTTCATAAAATTGATTGGTAAAATAGTTTCAAGTTCAGATTCTTGTTTGGTTGGTATCCTAATAATGAAGGTTGACCCACGTCCATACTCCGAACGCACAGAGATAACCCCTCCCAAATCTTCTACTGACTGCTTTAGGGCAGAAAGACCCACACCACGTCCAGAAAGCATAGTGGCTTCCTCTTGGGTGGATAAGCTTTCTTCAAAGACCTGGTGAAGTATGTCGTCTTCTGACATTACATCTACACTTTCTCTTGGAATGCCCATCTCGATAAGTTTGCCTTTTATTTTTTCTATATCAATGCCAGCACCATCATCTTTTATTGTCACCTCGAAAGCTTGGCCTAAGTCTGTTATTTTGCAGGACACGTGCCCCATCATATCCTTTCCAGCTTCCACTCGATCGTCTGGATGCTCAATACCATGATCAACAGCGTTTCTAAAAACATGGACCATAGCCTGTGTAAACGCTTGGTACTTTCCTTCATCAACAAGCACTTTATCGGCTTCGATATCAAAGCTTTGCACTGATTTATTCATTCTTTCCGCTAGTTTTATTGTATATTCAGGATACATACGAAGCAAATCTTTAAGTGGTCTATACCGCAGGCTTCTAATTTCTGGCAGTAGAATCTTACATTCCTGCTCAGAAAGGACAGTCTGCATTTTCTTTTCAATATCAACAATCCTATTCTTTTCTACAATAAAACGGTCATCCTCTTTCAGAAAATCTGGACCCACATAGGCCTTTATTACACCTAAATCGCTGTCAAATGCATTCTGTAGTTTCTCCAAATCTATACAGTCTTTGATATTATTCATATCACAGCTGTCTCCATCAAGAGCGCTTAGAAGCCTCGACTCCGTTTCATGCAAGACCTCTGTCAGTCTGATGACATCATACTGACTAAAATTCCCCTTAAACGTGTGAAGTTGACGCATAATATATCTTACGTTCTCATCTGTATTTTCATTAAACTTCCAGTCATTTTGCTGACCTTCAAATATGAAGTGCTCAAATGCTTCTGTTACCTCCATAAATAATTTCCTGTTGACCATGGCTTTAACAACCATTTTTAGGATTTGTCTTTCTTCATCCATACGTTCTTCAAGATCTCGTTTTTCTGTAATATCCGTTAAAATAACGATCATTGATTTTCTATTTTTTAGACCTTGTGAAATCTTATAGTTCAATTCAATTATTCTTTCACCAATACCGATTTCCTCAGGCAAAAGGGGCAAGTATAAGTCCTCGTTCACACCGCCTGGCTCCAGAATTTTGCCTAAAAGATCATCAACGAACTCAGCTTGTTGCTCATCCTCAGGATATAGCAAGGTGGAGAATTTCTTATTGGCTACACAATATTTAAATATTTCTGTACACTCTTTTGAGTATTCAGAATGAATCATTAAGTCATCTTCAAAGCGTATGAATCCTTGTCCTACATTATCAAGAATATCGCGCATTTGCAGGTTGATGTCCTCAAGTTTAACGTTTATGTTTGTGAGCTCTGTCCCCTGGACAACCAGCTCAACATTTTGAGCTTCAAGCTCTTCCTTATGATTTTCTAGTGTTTCAGAATATGTACGCATTTGTTCAATAATACTGTTGGTCGAATTGGCCAGATCCTTGATTTCTGAAAAAGGCCTCTTAATATCCAGTTCTGAATGCAGGGCTTTTTCAAGCTCACCTTCTGATAGATTCTTCATTTTTCGCTGAAGGTCAGCCAAGGATTTTGTAAGGGCACCCGAAGATATAATGCTCACAAAAATACTGACTATTGATGAAATAATTGCCGCAAAAATGAAAAGTGCAATTAAGGCCACAGCCACACCAATTAATATCATAGCATTGAACTGGACCATAACCTTGCCAAGTTCATCACCATTCACACTGTAATAGGGTTGGACACTTTCATAGGAATAATGCTTCATGGCTGCACGAATGTCCATGCTCGACTTATTATCTTTTGGAATGGTGGAAAAAACCGTTTCATCCCCTCTTGTTATTTCAACAAAAACAAGACTAAAGTGCATGAAATCATCTGTTGATTCCATATTATCCATGTCCATTTGTCCATCTTCAGAACCAAACATTTCATTAAAGTCTTCTTCGGTTCTTTGGTTGAATCCATCACTAAAATTGAAATAGAATTTGTTCCCAATTGTGTGATACCAGCGCTGTAACGCTTCTTCACTAATCCCCATCATAGCCTCATCGCCTTGGGATATCTTATTTCTTGGATTTTCAAGTTCCTGTACAATATCTCCTGCAACAATGTCAGAAAATATTTGGCCAATCGACTTAATGGCCCCAAATGTAAAAGATAAAACCAGAATACTCATGATGACTATGGCTATTAAACTGTTCACAACCATCATCTTTTTTATGCGCCTACGCATACTTCTTTTTCGAAACTGTTTGCTTTCTTTTTTAGTTGTCACATTCACTGCCCTCCATTTATCTAATGGATATGTACCCAATTCGTCTACGAGGAATTCATCTGAACACTGATAAATCTCATAAGTCTTGACAAACATGCCCAGATGCCTCTTTTTAAATTTGAATGATTTCCTTTAAGAAGATACCCCAATTATATGAACTCACTATGAATTTCTTAGTATATCGCTAGGCCTATTTCTATTTTTTCCATATCTTATACATTTTTCTTTTGTCAAAATAGGACTTATAAGAAAATAAAAAACTGAGTGGATCTTCCCCCACTCAGTTTTCATTCACACTATACTATTTATATCATTAGATCTAACCGCATTCGGTCTTCAATAGCTTTATTCAGTGGACTCTCTGGATCAACATCTTCATTCATTCCACTTATATCGCCAAGGGCTTCATTTTTAGAAGGGTCTTTTTCATCATTTCCATAGGCATCAGTGGCTTTTTGTCTTGCAATATCCGTTCTAATTTTAGCCATTTTTGCCGTTGCACGCCCCGCGACACTTTGGTCTTGTCCTGATGGATCAGCTGGAGCAAGGGCAGCCGCTCGAACTCTTTCCATGGCTCTAAGCTGTTCCTCCGGCTCACCAGAAGAAGGCACACTTATGCTAACTTCCCCACTGGTGATATACCGTTTGCCATCTGGGCCCATAGTATAGCCATAACTAGCAGCACCAGTAAACTCTCCACCCGCCGCTTGGTGTGCTCGTTCATGGGCTATAACCTTATCTTCGACGGTTTGTAGTTCCATCACTTGAGCACGTACTTCAGGATCATCAAGAGGATCAGCAAGTTCTGCACCCTGTCCCTTGCTTTCTATAGTTGGATCCTGATTGGTCTCTTGATTTTTCTGACCCTTTAAGCCATTTGATCCTTCGATATTGTTGTTTTCGATATTATTATCTTCATTGACCTGTCCAGAATTCTGTCTTGAATTAGAAATGAAAAGGGATGGACCAGGCCCTAGACCACTAAGACGCATAGTATCCCATCCTTACAATATTGTTTAATTCAACGTTATATTCTTTTGACGTTTTTCGCGCAATTTCTTCTCACGCATCATTTCTTCATAATATATATGCTTGGCTTTATCGCTAGAAATTTTATTCTTAATTTCTTGAATTTTTGCTTCTGCCATTGAAGCCATCCGTCCATCTTGACTAGATGCATCCATTGATGATGTTGCAGCATTTTTTAGACCTTTAAAAGCCCGCATCATAGTCTCAGGTGTGCCTGAATATGGCAACTTATACTCAACGTTTCCACCTGTGGCATAGTACCTGTAATCAGGTCCCATTGTGTATATATAAGAAACCGCTCCTACTGAAAACCCACCTGTGGCTTGATGTGCTTTTTCATGCATGATAACTTCTCGCTCTATTTGCTCAAGCTTTTTGACCATATCATATTGATCTGGATCAAGTCGGCTATTGCCTGAAAGGGCGATTTTTTCAAGTCTCTTTTGCTCATCTTTTTCATAATTCGTCTTAGCGAAATCAGGAATATCTTTAAGCGCCTTCAAATCTAATTCATTTTCCTTAGCCTCTTCTTTTGACGTGTCAATTTTCAACTTTTCAGAGGGACTTTGAAGGGCATGCCCTGCTTCGCTAGGAATCAATTTACTATAGTGGCCCGATTGGTTTTCAATACGCATAGAATCCCTTCTTCTCATAACATCCTTGTTATTTAAATTATACCACTTTTTAAGGTTTTTAATCGAGTCAAAATTTTCAGAAAACTACTTTAGTCTGTGTCCACTGCGACCATTTTCATAGTTTTTTAAATAGAGCGATGTCAATGTATCTAGTTTTTCACTTGCTTGCTCTTCATTAACTTGTCTTAACGCCTTGGCGATGGCTTCTGAAGTGCATAAATGCCCTGGTTTTTGATTCCGTCTTAAAGTGAACTGACTCAAGACATCTGTTTGAATTTCAAGTCTGGGCAGGCTTTGAAGATATGGACTCTTATTTAATATTTTTTGCGCCTCTTGCCAGGTCCCATCTATAATGACTATATGAGTTTCTTTTTCTGCCTGCTTTTCATGATCGTTTTCGATTTTTTTTCTGTCAAAAACAGGATCTCCTGCCTTGGCTGGATAGAGCAAACAGATGTCTATATGATCTGCCTTTATTAGGGCAAGCAAGTCATTCGGGGGCTCCTGACGACGCCAAATATAGAAATGGGTCCAGGGCTCCATAATAAATCCAGCCAGCCTCGCAGTGTTTGTTTTTCGTCCTATTTCTTTTTCATGCATGAGTATGTGTAGATGCACATCCATCTTTTTCACTTTAAGACGTTTTATGCTATCACAGACACAAACTGATTGAGGCAGTCCACATCCATGGCAATTTGGTACCGCCCTTGTAATCTCAAGCTTGTTTATCATGCTTATAATTTCTTGTGAACTTAAATGTCTATGGTCCTTCATGTCTTCACCATTAGTTATTCCTTATCCATTCTGGTCTATACTCCTTTACAGAGTCACACCATTAATATTCACTATGCAAAGTTGACTGTGTCAGCTAAAAACGAAGTCAAAAGTAAGTCTTAATCATAAGTGAGTGTTAATAACATGTACGCAGGAAGTATATTTATTCTCCACAAACATCAGAAACTGCTATAAATCAATCATTATATCAGCTTACTAATCTTATAAACCTCATCAACAATTTCGGCTATATTTTTTATGGATTTTATAAAAACATCCTTTGGAACACTTGTAAAACATAACCGCATTTGATTTCTTCCCTGCTTCGAGTTATAACAAAACTCCCCTGGAAGGAAGTTAATATTATACTTTTCAATGCACTTATAGTGGAGCAAATTACAGTTAAATGTCTTAGGAAATGTCAGCCAAAACAACATGCCGCCACTCGGCTTATGAACTTCAACATAAGATGGCATATAGCGCATCAAAGCCAAATAGGCTTCATCCCTGACCCGCTTCAAATGAGAAGATATGTCTGTAAGATAGTGTTTCTGAGCATCGCTTCCAATAAAATTTGACATGATCAATTGATTGATAAGTGGTGCGCCACCATCTGAACTTGACTTTGCAGACACTATCTTTTCAAGGAGCTTGGTTGCGCCACCGATAACAGACAATCTATAGGCATGTCCATAAATTTTGCTGAATCCAAAGACATATAAAACACGTCCCTTTTCATCCAAAGCTTTGAGTGGAATTGTGTTTATGTCATAGGACAATTGCCCACATACATCGTCTTCTAAAATTATAAAATTATGATAATCGGCTAACTCAAGAAGCTCTTTTTTTCGTTTTAAGGACATGACAACACCTGTCGGATTATGAAAGCTCGGCATTGTATACACCATCTTAACTGGATACTTCTCACAGATGGCTATAAGCGCTTCAACATCCATCCCCTCATCGTCAAGGGGAACTTCCATAAGTCTAGCCCCTCGATTTTTAAAAATGTCAAGCGCACCTGGATAAGTTGGAGCACTCACCACAACCACATCCCCAGGACCGATGAAAGTTCGGGCAATAAGACGAATGGCCTGCTGTGATCCGACTGTGATCACTGTTTGTTCAAGGGACAAGTCCACATTTCGCTGATTCAAAACCTGTCGTGCTGCCTGCCTCATATCATCCAGTCCCTCTATTGGAGGGTACAGGTCATTAATCTTTCCTGCTAATTTTGGGTTTTTTAGAAATAGGTCAAGCACCCTTTCCGAAGGAACAAGGTGGGGTCCTAGACATGCAATCGACAAATTGATGCCTTGATTTGAATGATTTAAATTGCTGTTGGCACGAAATCCTCCTACCGATACATAGTCAGATATATCTTCTTGCCACTGGAGAGATTTATTTTTCTTAGAATTTTCTGATTCATTGATATACGACAAGAGATTAATGCTTTGTTCTGCTTGAGCCGGTGTCATATTCCTAAATTGCGATTTTACAAAGGTGCCCTTGCCATGTATTTTTTCGACCAAACCATTCTCTTCTAAAGCTGAATACACTTTAACCATTGTCATGTGGCTTACTCCAATGTCTGAACACATTTTTCGAAGAGATGGCAATTTAGATTCTGCTTCTAACAAACCACTCATAATTCTATTTTCAATTTCATTATATATTTGGTCATGCACAGATATAAGACTCTTTTTATCCACTATAATTTTCATATTCTACCCTCTCTCATATAAAGTATAGCATGATAGACCCAAGTGTTATAGTCTTATATATGATTTCTATATAAGTGTTATGTTTTAGAGTGGACAGTTATATATTCATACTTTTAAAATATAAGCAAGAACCGCCAAGACAGCAAGTAAAAAAAGATGACGTGAAAGGAGACCTGGCTTAAATGCCAGAACACGCTTATGAATTTTAAAAATATGACCCAACTTATCACCGGACTTTTCTTGTATGCACTCGGTCTGGTCTTAACTGTCAATGCAAACTTAGGTGTCACACCTTGGAACACATTTCATATGGGACTATCAAAACAAACTGGTCTCAGCCTAGGCAATGCCATAATTATCACTGGACTTGTCATTATCGTCATAAATATCCTAGCCAAACAAAGTGTTGGAATTGGAACCATTCTAAACATGTGGCTGATTGGCAGCTTTGTAGACATACAAATGTCAAGCGGACTTGTCCCACAGGCACAAAGTTTTTTAGGCGGTCTTGTCCTAATTTTTATGGGGATGTTTGCCATCGCCATAGCATCCTGGCTCTACATTGGGGCCGGACTTGGGGCTGGTCCGAGAGACGGCTTCATGGTTGCTGTTATGAAATGGACAGGGAAACCTGTAGGGATTGTAAGGGCATCCATTGAAATAAGTGTTCTCATTGTGGGCATATTACTTGGTGGAAAATTAGGGATCGGAACCCCCATCATAGCACTTCTACTGGGTCCTATCTGCCAGTGGGTTTTTGGTCTTTTAAAATTTGATGTAAAAAACATCGACCACCAGTATTTGAGCCTAAAAAAATCCGTTTAAATCATGTATGGGACATACAGTCATTAAACGGACTTTATATTTTAACAAATAATGAAAATCTTCAGGGCTGGATCGTTTATATCCAGCTTTTCGTCTATAGAAATATATTGAAATCATTTGTGTTATTAGAATCAGCTAGACATAAGTCTTTGACGGCTTTTCCTGTCTATGATTCTCTTCTATAGACTTCATTTCTCTTTTTAATAAAAAATATGAATATGCAATACTAATACAATCTGCTGTTGGAAGGGCTGCAAAAAGCCCGAATACACCAAAGATTCTCGGTAAAATCAAGACAAGTGGAATTAAAAGCACAATCTGCTTTAAAACATTTAGTCGCACTGACTGCCTTGGCTTTCCAATAGCTGTGAAGTATGCTACTGCAATATGATGAATACCATAAAGAGGAAACATACATATGGTTAGCAGCAGCACTTTATAGAATATTTCAGTCTGACTGACATCCATACCAAAACTCAGAGCCAAATATTTTCTTGATAATAGAACGGTACCAAGTAAAACCACACCTATCAACACACTGTATTTTAAAGACACTCGAACACCGTCTCTAATCCTGCGAAAATTCTTAGCCCCAAAGTTTTGACCGACCACAGGCTTAAGGGACATACTGATTGCAGATATTGGGGCAACCATTAATCTAAATGTACGCTGTGTTGCTCCAAAAGCTGATATATGGGCTGAAGATCCATAGTTGCCTGCCACTGAGTTAATGATAACAAGTGTAATGCCCACGCTTACTTGTCGTATAAAAGAACTCACTCCATGGACACAAATTTCTCTAAGCATAGAGAAATTAATTTTTAAGTCTACCAGAGACTGTATTGTAATAATTTTTGGGTCTTTTACAGCATGATAATGCATGTATCCATACCAAATAACTTGTGAAACCACCGTTGCATAAGCTGCACCAGCAACTCCCATATTGAAAATATAGATTGCAAGATAGTCAAGTAGAATATTCACCAGTGTACTTGCGATGACCGCTTTCATAGCTAAGGCAATTTTTCCTTGAGCATTTAGCTGATGAAAATAAACCAGACTCAATGACATAAATGGGAGTCCAGGCATAAGAGCCTTATAATAGGCCTTTGCATAGGGGAGTATCTCACTTGTTGCTCCAAGGACCATAATGAGCTTATTCAAATTAATCGCACTAAGAAGTATGATTATGACAGACAATATGGTGGCCGACAAGTGACCTGTGCTTATGACATCCTGTGTGTGCCTGATCTGCCCTTCTCCAATTTTTCGAGCAGTTACAGACCCCAAACCTTCCCCTATAAGCGAGGCAAAAGATACCACTATTATTGTAACGGGAAAAATTATTGTTACGCCACCCAAGGCGTCAATGCCTACGCCTCGTCCTATAAACACACCGTCAATAAATCCGTATAAGAGATTGACCACGATTCCTAAAAACGAAGGAATCGCCAGTCTTAAGATTAACTTCTCGACAGGATCACTCTTAAAATCGATTTCGCGTTTCATTTAATCCTCCAGTATTCTAACAATCCCTCTAGAGGCGTCAACTTCAACAAGCTGACCATCAGTCAGAGCGTTCATTACATCGTCTAAGCCTGCAACACAGGGTTTGCCGTATTCTCTCGCAACCAGAGCGCCATGTTGAAGTAGACCACCAACTTCTAATAGAATTGCTGCAGCATTTATAAATAGTGGTGTCCAACCTGGATCAGTTGCTCTCGTTACCATTATTTCTCCAGGTCGAAGAGCCTTCTCATCAGGAGAACTTAAAACCTTAACTCGCCCCGTCACCACACCTAGTGATATTGGTTGACCAACAAGCTCTCCATCCTTCTGGTCTGCCTTTGGCATCATTAGAATTTTCCCACGCGAGTCTATTAGTTTAGGGAACTGATTGACCTGAGTTAACTTTTCGTAGTATTTCTTATTCTCATCAATCCATTCGTATGCTTTTTCCTTTTTCACCCTTGTCAGCTGATCAACTTGATCTAAATGCAACCAAAACACATCTTCAACAGAATCGAGTTTTTTACTCTCCACAATTGTATTAGCATATTTAATCAGCAATTCTCTAATTGTCGTTAATGCCTTTATATACCAAAAACGCTGTGCAAAGAGACCCTTCAATTCTATTTTTTGACATTGTCCATAAAGTGTTTTGATTGGTCTCTGGTGGTGCCTTGCCATCTCCATCTGTTAAAATAACCGCAGTTGCATCCTCATTTCATCTCATCGGCTAATTAAAAACTGGTCGATTCGCCAATTTGCTTGAAACTCACATTTCCTATTCACAAATACAATATCATAAATTATATAATGTGTAAATCATAATGTACACTTTAAGTTTAATTTGTTTATTTAATATCACTCTTTTCACTTGCAATAAAACAACTTAAACTCCACATTAGGTATCCTTTGTGACCATCTGATACTCACAGCACTTCATCAAAATCAACTTTTTAATAAAGCGTCCGCCTAGCAAATGAACTTTATTCCAAAATAAAAAAACTCCCAGAACATAGGATTTTACACACCTATGTTCTGGGAGTTTATAAATAAATCATCTATTCACTTTATTAATCAATAAACTGAAGTTCTCTATCAAGCCATCTGCCCTTTGGATCAAGACCCACTTTGAACATTTTACCCATATCATCAGGATTTTTAGCTTGATGGAATCTGAAGATCATGTCATCTTCTACCACACCAAGAATTTCGACCTTGCCTCTTGGGTGTGACATAATCAGTTTAAAGCGTTTGCTAAATCCATTACAGTAAGACTTGGCTTCTTCTGCGATTTTCCAAGTTTCTGCTAAAGGCATCTGGAAGTGATTCTTAACAGCCGTTACAGGACGACACTGGAAGACGTAGTAAGGGTTAATTCCAAAGCGCACGAGCTTGTTCATAAGCTCACCAAGAACCTTTGGATCATTATTAACACCTTTTAACATGACCGTTTGGTTGTTCACAGCCACACCAGCTTCACGCAGGGCATCCATAGCCTTACGCACTTCATCTGTCAGTTCACGTGGATGGTTAAACTGAGTAACGATTGTTATGTTCTTCTTCTTTCCAGCCACCTTTAGGGCTTCAAGAAGTTCTTTGTCTTCATAAATTCTTTGTGGGAAAACAACCAATGATCTTGTTCCAAAACGAATAAAATCAAGGTGCTCCACTTCAACCATTCTTTCAAGATAAGAACGAATCACTGAAGTATCTAGGCAGAATGAATCTCCACCAGAAAGCAGAACGTTGTTTACTTCTTTATGAGACTTTAAGTAATCAACCGTCATGTCAAGGCGGTTGTTGATTTCATCATTGGAGTATCCAACCAGTCGTTTTCTAAAACAGTGTCTGCAGTACATAAAACATGCATTTGTAGTAAGGACAAGCATAGTTGTCGCATACTTATGCTGAACACCTGCAAATTTAGTATTTTCAGCTTCACCTGATGTGTCATAGTCACCTGACATGTCCAGTTCCATAACGCTTGGTACCGATAAAATCTTTATAGGATCATTCGGATCATTTTTATCAATTAAATCTAAATAGTATTTTGGGATACTCATCGGATGTCTATCCGTTACTTCTCCCAATTTGTCCATATCATCCATTGTTAGATATGGCTTTAGCCCCTCTAGTGACGTTACATTTTCGCCCCATTCTTTTTTCCACATATAGCGGTTCCTCCTTTTAGATTTTGATTTTGTGTTTTATCTATAGAAATTTGTATTTTACGAGAAATTTGTATTTTACAATTTTTAGTGTCACGAATGATATATGCCACAATATAAGCCTTCAACCAAGGTTCGTTTTTTCTAATTTTCTGTACAAAAATGAAACCTAATGGTAAGGACGACAAAAAAGAACACAAAAGTTAAGCGTCCTTCATCGCGCTAAGGTAATGTCGCATTCATCGCGGTAATTGACCAAGTCAATTCAATCGAATCTTCGCATAGATTATGCATGTGCTGACCTGCTAGGGTGCAGATCAAGTTTTGGAGCAAGCACTGATGACTTGCTAAAAAAAGGGTTTTGCCATTATCAGGATTAGAAAATATGATTATTTGTTGATAATGCTTAATTTTATAGAGTAGATTTCGACAATGTATATTATATTCTAAAATTGTATACATGTCAAATTGCAAAGGCGCTAATTAACCTCTTTATAACAATTTGATCGTTTCTTTACCATTTGAACGGTTTGTAACATGTGGTTCCGCCATTCTTAGAACAACTATTCTCCCTCTAGATAATCCGTTAAAAGCGGAATCCTTGGAAAGTTGAAAAGCTGCCTCCGGTCGTAACCGAAAACAGCCTTTCTGTGTGTGAACACTAAGGAGTAATGAACTTTATTTCAGCTGAATATATAACCTAGGCCCTCTAAATAATTTTAAAATCACCTAAAATTACACACCAACTTGAAACCCTAATTAGCACCCTTTTCGGTGCGTGCTCGATGATTAAGCCTAGTACTCAACCTAATCACCATTGAGGAGAATTATCATAAGAATGTAAGCATAAGTGTATCATCAAAATGCGTCTTGTATAATGCTTAAAAGCTTGCCTTGATAATTCTTATTCCTAAGGTGCCTATATCTTTAGTTAGGCAAAAGTGCAAATCTAACAATGAATAGAATCGCCAGTATGTATATAATCGGATGAACTTCATCAGTACGTTTGGTCACAATTTTCATGACAGGATAGAATATTAAACCTGCCGCCACACCATTTGCAATACTAAAGCTAAATGGCATAAGAGCTATGGTGAAAAAGGCCGGTACTGCCTCAGTGAAATCACTGAAGTCCACCTTTTTAATGGATTCCAGCATGAGCACACCAACAACAATCAGTGCTGGTGCTGTGGCTTGTGTCGGTACAATACCGATCACACCTGCGAAAAACAGGGCAAATACAAAGAGGACACCTGTTACAAGTGATGTTAAGCCCGTTCGCCCACCTTCAGCAATACCTGCATTAGACTCTACATATGTAGAAGTTGTTGTTGTCCCAAAGAAAGAACTCAAGGTTGTTGCAACCGAATCTGAAAGAAGGGCCTTATTCAAGTTGCGAATGCTTCCGTCTTCTTCTATCATATTGGCCTTTTGAGCCGTTCCAATTAATGTGCCTATGTTGTCAAAAAGGTCAACAAAACTTATTGTAAGCACCACCATGGCTATGCTGGTAATCGCACCAATGATTCCACCCTCTCCCCTGCTGAGAAGACCTGCGAAATCCCACTGCATAAATGTTGGTGCAATAGATGGCGGCAATGTGAAGAACTGAATGCCTTCAATATTGGTAATGCCCATGGGAATACCTATGATCGTTGTAAGAATGATTGAAATTAACATGGCTCCACGAACCTGTCTTGCCATTAAAACAACCATAAGGGTTAAGCCAATAAGTGTTAGTAACACACTTGGGCTAGCAAAGTTCCCAAAACCAACGAGTGTTGCCGGGTTAGATACTACTATCCCGCCACTTTTAAGGCCTATGAGTGCTATAAAAAGACCCACACCTGCACTAATGGCTGTTTTAATATTCTGTGGTAGGGCTTCAATTATTTTTTCACGTATCGATGTGACTGTGATAAAAATAAATATACATCCTGAAATAAAAACCGCTGCAATCCCCTGTTGCCAGGTGTATCCCATGGTCAAACAGACACTATAGGCAAAGAATCCCTATATGTTAGCCTAGTTGTCGGGAGGTGAAATTTACTCTATCATTGAGAGTAATGCGAAAAGGAGAAACCCGATGCCAAGATATAGTAAACAACTGAAAGCAAAAATAATAAAACAAATGTTGCCGCCACAGAATGTGAAAGTCAGCGAGTTATCAAAGCAACATAACATCCCTGAACAAACCCTTTATAAATGGAAGAAAAATGCTAAAGAACACGGCGCAGTAATACAAACACATACCAAAGGTAGCGAAAAATACACGAATGAAGTAAAGCTAAATATTATTATAGAAACTGCTCATTTAAACCAACAAGAGCTTTCAGAATATTGTCGTAAAAAAGGACTTTATGTTGATGAAATCAACGCTTGGAAATCAACGTTTATTACCGGTAAAACTACATCTGATAACGAAGTAAAAGAAGAATTAAAGACTAAAGATGCTGAGTTGAAATCAGTGAAAAAAGAGCTCATTCGTAAAGAAAAAGCATTAGCTGAAGCAGCCGCACTACTGGTCCTCAGAAAAAAGATGAATGCGATTTGGAATTCGGACGAGGAAGATTAACTTCAGCATCAAATCGCTTAGCAGTAATGGAAGTTATCGATGAAGCTGTATCATCTGGCGCTCGACAATTCATGGCATGTAACGAGGTTAATATAAGCGAAAGAACGCTGCAGCGTTGGCGTTTGGAAGGTGAAAAAACGAAGGATAAACGTCCTGATGCAATCAGACCTACACCTCAAAACAAACTTAGCCCAAAAGAAGAACAAGCCGTTTTAACGGCAATGAATAAACCTGAACATCAAAATCTACCACCGTCACAAGTCGTACCTAGACTTGCTGATAAGGGAATATATATTGCCTCAGAATCTACCTTTTATAGAATTCTTAACGAACATAAGCAAAACAACCACCGCGGGAAGTCAAAACAACCCGTAAAACGCCATATGACAACACATCAAGCCACAGGACCCAATCAAGTATGGATGTGGGATATCACTTGGTTGCCAGGAGCAGCTAAAGGCATATATTACTACTTGTATTTAATACTCGACTTATATAGTCGTAAGATTGTCGGATGGGAAATCTGGCCAAATGAAAGTGCTGAGAATGCAAGTGTACTCATACGCAAAGCATGTTATTCAGAGAATGTGCTTTCAGGCCTGCAACCGCTAGTTCTTCATTCTGACAATGGTAGCCCCATGAAAGGTGCATCGCTTTTAACTACGTTATATTCTCTTGGTATTGTGCCATCAAATAGCAGACCACGAGTAAGTAATGACAACGCTTTTATTGAATCATTTTTTAAAACTGTGAAGTATATGCCGACATTTCCACACCATGGCTTTGAGTCTATTGAGATAGCACGTGCGTGGGTTTTGGAATTTTCGAAATATTACAATACTGAACATCGACATCGTGGTATCAAGTTCATGACACCTAAAGAACGACATGACGGTAAATCAAAAATGATAACCGAAAAACGTAATAAAGTGTATCAACAAGCACGATCAAAAAATCCACATAGGTGGAGTAGATCGACAAGAAACTGGGAAGTGGAAGAAACAGTGTATTTAAACCCAAGTAAAGTGGACATTCAGAGAGAAAAAATTAGCTAAACACGACAACTATGTTGACATACAGCGGAATGCAGTCAGTCCCAGTCCGGGTGCTGTGGCAAAGGGAAGCTTGGCATAAAGGGCCATTGATAAGGTCCCATAAGCCGATATTAAGCACGTTGCTGCAAATATTGATGCGATCACGGGATCGTTGGCCATTGTCAGCCCTGCCGCTGCGTCTCCAACGAGTCCCTGCGAATTGATACCAGCCACTTTGAGTATGTTTGGTATCACCAGTAGAACATAGGCCATGGTTACAAAAGTCGTTAACCCTGCTATGACTTCTGTTTTGACGTCTGTTCCATTCTTTTTCAGCTCATAGAACCTTTCGAAAAACGATTCTGTCTTGAGCCTCTTTGTAATTTCTGACACGTTTTACCCCCTACATTAAATAATACTCTGCTTGACCCGGTCATTTCCACACCTCACATACCAAGGGTGCCTGAATTATGAATAATCGGGTTCTCATTATGACACAATCACATTTTACAGGGAAAATCGCTTCAATCCATATGTGATTTTTTAATAATGTTTAACAATATCGTAATTAGATAGAAGACATTACATTTTTCTAAATCGTCTGATTTGTCTGCATTTTCTTCTAACACAACCCACGTATTTTGTGATGCTATGTGTAATATTACTAAAATTCCAAAAATGATTGTACAAAATTGACCTCTGATTTTTCACACAAAAAGAAAACGATTTCACCTTTATTTTTGGTGAAATCGTTTGTGAATTACTCAATCAAGATTAGATTTCCATTGTCATCGTATTTCATTTGAATACTATCTTGGCCTATGTTTCCTTCTTTCAAATGTTTCAATTCCTCGCTTAGTATCTGTATTTGCTTGGTGAGATTTTCAATTGATTTTGTGTTTTTCATCATGTGTGAATTGTCATCAAGATTGTAGTCAATTTCAATGACTGGCCATCCCGAATTTTCTGGTGCATAATAGAACTCCACCTCATATATTTCGCCATTTTGGGCTTCGCTAACTGATAATACCCCATTCAAATCGACTTTACATTTACTCTTATCTATCCTTGTTTTAACGCCTCCACTGAGCTTAGAAACAGATTTTAGATAGCGTAATTGGTCATGGTCATCAATATATAAACCATTACTATAAACACCTGTACTTTTTTTTATGAACTCGTATGTAATTTGTCCATTTGGATATACCAATAGACCACTTCCATTATAATCATTTTTTATCGGTTCCTGATATTGAATTAATACGTGTATAGGGGAATCCTCCAATGAACTAGTAAATGTATCACTATCAGAAAACGAATCTTGCAAAATTATTAGTTTCCCATTTAATAAAGCAAATTGATTGCTTCGCGTTAAATTTGTAAGTGAATCTACACGATAAAACTTACTGTTCCGCCAAAATAATTCAACCAAATCATTTGAGTTATCCACTATTGAATTGAAATTAGTAAGATCAAGCTCAAATGCTACTAAAGAATTATTTGAATAGTCGTTATCATATAAAGTCCATAGTGAGTTATCAGATATCACAAGTTTTTCTACTTGCTTCACTTGTGTTGAATCTGTGATTATATCTGTTGCTCCATTTTCTAGAGCATTTAGTCCACCAAGCTCACTTGCCGGAACATACATAACACTCTCCTCATAGCTTTCGTATGGAGTTGCAGTGTTTCCAGCCTCAAGTTGGAATTTTTCATCAATGCCTTCATCTTTGCTATTGAATATTATGATTCTAATATATTTCGTTGAGGAGGATAATAGAATTTTGCCACCAGTATATTTATATCCCAAATAGTCTAGGTTACTATCATATTCTAAATAGGCAATATTAGAATTTTTAAATCCACTTGCGTAATAGTCTAAATCTGAGTTTACAGGAATGTAGTCCGATCTGTACCTATCATCATAACCATTATTGTCTGCTCCATTCGCCCAAGTTAATGCTCCTAACGTCCAATCGTCAGATGAAACCAAGTTTTTTCCAGTTGAATTTACTACAATACTCTCAAGTGTTGCAGTCTTACTAAGCATTCTATACTTAGATGCAATGTTAGGAATTGAGAGGTTGTTGTAATCATCTTCCGTTATTCTCACCAGTCTTGTGTTGTCAATATGTATCTCAGGTGAAGTTGACTCGGTCACAGTTCCGTTTGTTTTCCCGTAGTGTATAAAAGATATCGCATCCCTATTTCCGTTCGTTTTAAATGCTACTCCAACCGATTGCCAGACTCCTATCTTATTGAGATCTGCATATATATTTTTTCTACTTTCTACAAACTTTCCATATTGAGTCGCACCATGAATGTTTAACAAAAAGTAATCAAGATTGTTTGAACTAACTATTTTCACATCAGATAGTATGGCATAAAAACTATTTTCCTCAAGACTCATATTTTGGCTATAATTTAACGTATTACCAACATAAAAACTTGTACCAGCATAACTTGGAGCAACACATAATTTCTGATATGAATTACTATTATTCTTTATTAGTTCAGACGTAGCCATTTTAGATTTATACCAACCATCAGGTAATCCATCTTGATTAGAGTCAATTTCATACTGCCCCTCACTTCCGATTATGTTATTAGAACTCTTGGGCTTCACTAAGACATCAGCAGGTGAAATCGATATATTTGAAGGCGTAATTGTACCCTCATTTATCTCACTTGAGAAACTTGGGCTATTTATTGGTGATAGTATCATTATTAAACTTAAAAACATTATAATTTTTCTTTTCATTTTTTTACCTCATAATTTGTTAACTTTCATTTTGTTAGTGAATTTATATTACTTTTACTCTAATCTAACTTACTGAGTTTTGATTTCACTTAAGTTTCCATTGTCATCATAGTCGAATGATATACTTGAACCACCCATTCCACTTGATCATTAACTTGAATTAATTCTTGTAGTAAGTGGTTCATTTGATCCATCTTGCATTCTTTCTCATCCAGTTTGAACAAAATTCTTGAATTGACCTCATCCTGAGTCATTGATGAAGTATTTGATAAATCTCTAACAGTTACATTCGTATCCATCAAAACACTGCCATTCATTGAAACACTTACTGTATTCAATTCACCAGCAAATGTATTAGGCAATGTAAAACCTGCTATTGGTTTATTCGTTACTGATGAATAAACTAGATTATCCGCAGAATAGATTCTTTCATTTTTTTCTACATCCATTTGATATACTGCTTCTGATGATTTATAAGGACTAGAGCTTGTTTTAGTGTCACCCTCTTCTAACTGAATATTAGAGAACTCAGCAGGATTTGTAGCTGAAGGTCTACCATATTTAAAAAATGAGATAAAAATTTCGCCACTGCTAGGTGATTTAAATGTTATTGAAACATCACCCGCATCATTGTTGACCCGACTAACAATGCGCTTATTAGATCTATTTTCAAATGTACCATTTATGGTATCAGCGATCCAGATATAAGCATTCTCATTTGCTGAATACGATAACGTGTATGTTGAACTTGGTTTTAATTTTACGAACATTCCCCTCCCAAGATGAGCTGATGATCCAGCTGGAGAATATAGTTTTTTAGCAACCACATAGTTTTGTGGGGCATTTTGGTAATCAGAGTCAATACTTTTACTCACTTCACTATGTATATCAATCAGGATCTTACCTCTCACTTGAATCTTAAGCTCATTTTTACCAGTTACATTCGTAACGCCACTTCTTGCAATACTCAGCAATTGCTCTTCAGACAAATGCTCAATTCCATATTTGGTTTTATCAATCAGCATAGTGTCAGGTTTTAGTGAAACCTTATTTCCAACTATATAAGACAAATCTGTTCGGTGGTAAAGTCTAAAAGGTTCTTCCCCTCCAGATACAATATCACCATATACTTCAGTCCAATCATTTTCCAAGCCTGCGACTGCATATGTTGAGTTACCATATCTTAATTAAGTATTATTAGGATGTAAAGTATACATATTTCCATATGCAAAATACTCGTGTCCATTTATTGAACTAATGCAGCTATATTGGTATCTTGATGCATTATGCAGCCTCGTATATGTTTGGACATAGTTTCCATCTTCTACTACTCCAGATCCAAATGGAGTCGACAAGTTTTCAGCATTATTTGCGAAGTCAAAATTAGTAATCTCATTGTTAATACCAGACACAGTTGTTTCTATGTCAATCTAACCACTTGTATCTGGTAATAATGATGTCATCTTGTTTCCATATTCAATACTGTAAGTTATGTCAGCGTATGCTTGTGAGTCTGGTAGAGTAAATACTGTAATTGATAGTAATTTTCTTGCGTTTCGACATAGTTTCATCATATTATCCTCTTTTAATTAACTCATATTTAAACAGATATCATTTCGATTTGATATTTTCTAAGTTTCCGTTATCATCATACTCAAATGAAATATTAGAATTTTCATTTCCGTATGATTGATCATTTATTGTTGATTTTAGATCGTTGACTTCGTTCTGTAGATTTATTATTTGCTGCATTAATGACTTTGTTAATGCATCACTGCTATCATCATAAGTTAGGTTCTTGTCAACGGAAACTGTAACACTTAGTGATAGGTCAATAACCTATGCAGCATAACGAGCATAAAATGGCGGTAGTCCATTATTATATGTATGAGGTCTACGGTAGTTATACCAATCGTAAATATAATCATCGACTGCCACATCAAGTTCTTTTTCTGTGTAAAAATGGAATACGTTTATGAGTTCTAGCTTAAAGGTTCCGTAAAAGCGTTCCATAACTGCATTGTCACCTGGACAGCCGGCACGACTCATACTCTGCTGGATTTTAAGGGATTCACAGTGTTTGCTAAAGGCTTTTGAACAAAACTGCGAGCCTTGGTCGCTATGAAGGATCAAGCCATCTGGAATGGAATTGTTTTTAACTGCAATGTTAAGTGTATCAATTGCTAATTGCGCATCAATGCGATGACTATTTAGACTAGCTACGACTTTTCGATCATACAGATCAATGATACTACAGTTGTAACGGAACGCTCCATCAACAAGTTTCATGTATGTAAAATCAGTACACCATTTTGTATTTGGAAGATCAGCTCTAAAATCACGATTGATAAGATTTTCAAACACCTTATGCTGTTCACCACGAACATAAGGTTTCTTCTTTCTCCGTATGGTCGCTTTCAAACCGAGTTCGTCCATGTATTTATAAACTGTAGCATCACAAACGATGTATCCAGCCATTCTTAAAAGGTTGCCAATCATGCGGTAGCCAACAGTGCCATTATGCTCATGAAAGCAAGCTTTGATTTCGGATTTTAGATGTTCTACGTGTTCGTGATGCTTATGTTTTCGATGCTTGAGATAATTGTAATAGGCATTAGGGGTGAGTTGAAACTTTCTCAGTAACCAACGTACTCCAAACTCCTTTTGGTGACATTGGATGAATTTGTACTTTACTCGTCGATTTCCTTCGCGAAGAATGCTGCCGCCTTTTTTTAAGAAACGGTTCTCCTTTTCTAGTTCGGCAAGCTTTTTACGTAGCTCTTTGACTTCATTATAGGATTCATCTTTTTGCTGACATGTAACTTCACTCCTTTGTTTGATTTTAACATCAAACCTATCCCGTGGTGTTACAATTTCAGTTTAGCAGTTCCAAGCCACAAAACTCAAAGCAAGGGTATCCTGACAAACTGACTAAATCAGTACTTATTGAACTTTCAGAATTAGAAACATCAGCCAACGTCTTCCACTGCTGTTCCAGCAGAGCGTTGAAATCCACCTCAAATTGACCTATAAGAGCTTTTCTAAGCCTTCGCCTATCATTACTAGAATAATCAAACATATGAGTTACATGGCTTGCCAGAGCGTCTACAACGCTTTGTCATTCTGTCTTTATTGTCGCCCTGTCTGTAATGACAAAACTTTGATACATACTGTTAAAATCAGGGGTCTGGGCGGGAAGTTCACTGAATAAAAAACGGTCTTTATACTCTGGAAACCATGTGAGTTCCACCCTAGAGCGTTCCCCCTCAATTTCTACTTTCTTCACCTGCTTCAACTGCTTCTTTTCTGTAAAAGCTTCAAAATTCTCTGAATTCGTCTTTAACCATAGGTTATAGCATAGAGTATTTGAAATACCCTGATAGATATGCTGATACGTTATATACAGCCAATGAGACCGTCCACGGTTTACAGTCACTGTAAACACAAATACAGGATTCTTTTTTCTTTTCATCAACTCTCCTAACACGGCTGGTCTTCTTCAAGTTTTCCAGCACGTAGTCTATGAAGAACTCCATAGGTATATCTTTAAATTCAACAGTCATCTTATCCATAGATACTTGTATCTGTAACATGTTCCTCTCTCCTAACAGTAGTAGCATTCCTATGTACTGTTGAAGTGGTGGGGCTGTAGTGATTCTCTGCCTCCCGCCCTGCTAAAGCAGGGCAGGTTGAAACCCATTGGTTAAAAGTTAGAACATCTTTATACTGTGACCTGTATCATCCCAGTAACCCCAAGGTAAACACACTAATTCAAGTACATGGGCATCTGAGGACTGCATGAAGTACCCTCTATATTATCAAGAGATGATGCTGTTTAACCGCCCTCACCATCTATGCCGTTCAAAGAATGATAATTGTTGTGAGGTTGTACCTATTTATTTTTGATTTTCTTGCTCATTTTTAAGGATAACCCACTAAAACTGAGTTTTTTCAATAGGCTGGGAGGTAAAGAGTCTAAAGAGATTTTGAAATTTACGAGGGTAACTGGATATTTTGATAATCAAGGTGGTTGATTATATGAGTGGGGATGATAGTGTTCAAAGGTTGGGTGGGTGTCTATGTACTTACTAGAGGATATTCTTTTACTTTTGGCATCGTGGTTTTAGCCCCGCCCGCTGGAAATGCAAAAAGACACTCTAATAACAAGTAAAAAAGTAATCGAGTAGGAGGGAAAACTGAATAGTTTTCCCGACCTCTCACAGCACCGTACGTACGGGTCTCGTATACGGCGCTTCCTAAGTTTACACACTTACAGTTTTGTAGTGATCAGAAAAGAACAGGTAACTAGCTTTTCTAAGCTTGTCATCTGTTATGGAACAACTAAGTATTTGGCTACCGGCTACATGCCAGTAGCCTTTTCTTGTGTTCGCATACTTTTTGGCATTTGAATGGTTGTAACCAAGTTTCTTCAGCATTTTGTATCTTGTCTTTATCTTCTTCCACCTTTTCCAGATGAACATACGGAGTCGCCTGCGAAGCCATTCGTCAGTCCTACTTAGAAGTGTCTTCATGTTTGCAAGTTTAAAGTAGTTTACCCACCCTGTGACAAATTGCTTTAACTCTCGTTTAAGCAACTCATAACTTATGCCACGTCTTCTGGATGTAATCATACGTACTTTCTCTTTCATCTTGCGTATGCTTTTCTTGTGAACCCTTAGCTTCATGCCTTGTTTTAAAGGATAGAATCCATATCCTAGAAATTTGATGTGCCCAATGTAGGAGACTGATGTTTTCGCTTTATTCACTCTAAGCTTGAGTTTTTCTTCTATGAATGGAATGATCTTATTCATCATCCGCATTGCACTTCATTTCGTCTTTGCGAATAACATCACATCATCTGCATATCTAACATAATGGATACCACGCTTCTCTAGTTCTTTGTCCAGTTCATTCAGCATAATGTTGCTACACAGTGGGCTTAGGTTGCCTCCTTGTGCAAGACCTTCTGTTGTTTCTTCAAACACTTTGCTTCTGAATGCCCCTGCTCTCAGATATTTGTGTATCAGCGATATGACCCTACCGTCATTTATTGTTCTTGACAGTATTTCTATCATCTTTGATTGATTCACTGTGTCAAAGAATTTCTCAAGATCCATATCCACCACGTAGGTATAGCCTTCGTTTGCGTATTCCTTACACTTCTTTAGAGCATCATGCGCACTTCGTTTCGGTCTGAATCCATAACTGGTTTCACTGAATAGTGGTTCATAGATCGTTGACAGTTTCTGCTGTATTGCTTGTTGAACCATTCGGTCTACCACTGTTGGTATCCCTAGTTGCCTTGTCTTTCCACCATCCTTTGGTATTTCTACCCTTCGGACTGGATTTGGACGATACTTCCCGTCCTGTAATGACTGTCTAAGTTCATCTCCATGGTCTTTTAAATATAAAAGTAGTTCTCCTACGTCCATACCATCTACACCATGAGAACCTTTATTTCTCTTAACCTGTTTATAGGCTTTATTGAGATTTTCTGGCTCCAAGATTTCCTCTAACAGCCTTCCTAAACTGCTGTTTGTGTTGGTGATATCCGTTTCAGTTATCCTCTTTTCAGTAAACGCTCCGCCATACCCTTCATGTTCCGCACTAGCTCTCTGGCGGTAGCCATTATCGATATAATGTTTTCTGCTTTTCTTATTCCCGATTTCGGTAACTTTCACCTTCTTCACCTCCTTAGGTTCAGTCCTTCCCTGAAAAAAAAGTTCAGGTACTATGACCTCGGCTGACTTCTCATGACAAATCTTGTTTCAACCATGCTTCACATATGCGTTCCACATGTCCATGAGACCTCCCCAGGTAAGAGCACAATCTTTCTCTCCATCTATCTGCCACATTTACGTTGCTGATTCTGAGTAGTTATTGGACTTCAGCATGTCTTGCCACCTTATCCATCAACTTACGCCTGATGTGATTTCTGTTCGTCAGACCAGAGATTTGCCGCTGGCTTCCTTCAGATTCCTCGTCGCCGAGGACACCCTTGCCTTTAGCTATACACTTCCCACTACTAGGGCGTGTTCGGGACTTACACCCGTTAGATTGTGCCCATGCTGGGCACACAAGAGAAATCCTCAATTACACGGTGGTAACTGAGGATTATCAAGGTTTTCAGTATTTATTTTTTTAGGGGTATATACTACCTTTCTACACCTTTATTGAAGTTCATTTGTATTGTGCGTTCATAAAATTTCATAAATTTTTCAGGTGGGGCTAACAAGAGTATGGAATGTCAACACTTTATTAGACAACTTTCTTAAGGTGTGAATATTTGTAAGTAGTTGGTGGCAGATAGCCCAAAGATGAGTGCAATCTGATATTGTTGTACCAGTTCACATAATCGAATAACTCAAGTCGAAGCTCGTTTAGATTTTCAAATGCATATTGATACACAAACTCGACTTTAAAAGATTTGAAAGTAGCTTCAGCTACAGCATTATCATACGGACAGCCCTTTTTACTAAGCGACCTATCGATTTCAAATGTATCAAGGATTCCATCGATCGCATTATTTTTGAACTCATTTCCTCGATCGGTGTGGAATATGGATACTTTCCGTAAGTTATGTTTAATCGTTGCAAATGCTTGATAGACAAGTTCTGCATCTTTGTTTGGACCAGCACTATATCCTATGCTTTCACGGTTGCGCAGGTCGAGTATGAGGCAGACATAGTTCCATTTACCATCAACACGAACGTATGTCAGATCGCTGACTACAACTTCAAGAAGTTCGCGTTCATCAAAGTTTCTATCCACTACATTTGGGACTATATCTTCATTTGGAGCTGATTTATAAGGTTTGTATTTTGCAACTGTATAGCTTGAAACCAAGCCATTCTCAACCATAATCCGTTTGATTCTGCGCCGAGAAACTTGTTTACCTTCTGTCTGAAGTTCTTTGCGAATACGACGTGTTCCATAGCTTCTACGGCTTGCTTTATATATGCGAATCACATCGTCAGTGTATTCATCTGTTTCTTTTGTATCGCTTGATTTTAATTCGTAATAGTAAGTACTTCTAGGTATTTTCAGGACGGTACACATTGCTGATATCGAGTATTTATCAAGGTTTGCCTTGATGATTTCTACTTTCGTCCCATTATCAGCGCTGCTTGCTTTAAAATGTCATTTTCCATTTCAAGTTGTTTATTGCGTTTTCTGAGTTCGATTAACTCTTTTTCAGCTTCACTTAGATTATCTTTCGTTTTAAATGAACCTGAACTTTGGTGTTGCTCTATCCATCGATTCAACGACGATGGTGTTAAATCATACTCTTTTATAATTTCAGACTTGCTCTTACCAGTTAAATAGAGCTGAACGATTTGTCCTTTAAATTCATCTGTAAACTGTCTTCTTGGGCGTTTTGTTTTAGACATTGTAATTTCTCCTTCTTATTGGTCTTAGTTTATATGACCTTAAGGAATCTGTCTAACTTAGTGTAACCGCTCCAGTAACCTTTATAGTGGTTGTGGTATTGGTTTCGCTAGGCACTGGGTACCCCACCCCAAAGAGAAAAGCGATGGAAAGATTAAACTCCTCCCACCGCTAACTTAGTTTATAATCTTTTTATACTGATTTCCTTACATAGTACATCATACATTCCATGCTCATCGAAATACATTCTATAATGACTTACTTTTGTAGGTTCTCCTCCAAATGCATCATTTCGATTCCTTTCTCTTAGTTCCCATGCACTTAATAACGATTCCTTCCATTGAGAATTCTCAATTTCAACACAGCCATGAACATAGTCTAAAGTACTTATATATTCAGTCTCTGTATATATAAATCCATATACAGTTTCAAAACAAACAGAATTCATTTCCTCAGACTCACTATCTTCATACTTTAATATAATATCGCCATCTATCATCTCAATATGAGGTGCTTCATCACATTGACTCAATGGTCTTGGTAATTGTATTGTTCTCATATATCCTCCACTCTATTTCGGTAAATCTACCGTTTCTTTTATTGTTCTAATAAACATCGAGGAGCTTGGACTTCCACCCATTTCTAGTAACCTCTCAGTCAAGTGTTTTTCTAAGAAAGCATTCCCAGTTTTATCAATTAGAACTGTCGGTTTTAAACCGGCTTGACTTAGGGCTGTCAACGAGCGATTGTTCAATGTAATCTTCTGTCCATCTCGTACTATATATTCAATAGGTAAATCATCAGGAGACAGAGTTCCTGCTTTCAACTGTTCTGCAACATCTGCTATTGAAGCGCCTTTAAACTTTCCTTTCTTACTAAAGAATTGAGAAACTCCCTTCTGTCCAAATAGAACATCATTACCCGTCCCCTTACCAAATAATTCAACTGCTTCCTCTAAAACATCATCAGTGTATCTAGCACCAACAGCTAAGTCATTTATAATAGCAAAATACGAAATATAGGCATTCTCAGAATCTCCTTCAAATTGATACAATGCCATATTTACAGCATCAAAGATATCTGGAATCACTGGAAATTGAATAGCACCCGAAACATCCAACATCTCATGAATGTTAAACGCATCATTTTTAATGTGAGTATTATTATATCTTCCAATATCTTCAGCATCAAAACCACTAGGATCAACATACCCCAACGGATTATTCAAACAATAAATATACTGATTCATTGTAAGCGGATTCGTTAATACACCTTCATAGCTAACACGCGAAATAAATCTGCTCATTTGTGGATTCTAATAACGTGCCCTGTAAGTAGTAGTTTCCACTCTCATCATCAAAAATCTGGCCAAAGTATGTGAGGTCATTGTTAAATGTTTCTTTTTTAGCAATAATTTTATCCCACTCATCGTAGCATATCAGTTAACCACTTTACATAATATCCTTAAAGTATAATAAACTCTCTAAAAAATTGACTTACTACTTCAATACCATATATAAATATTGAACCTAAGGTTAAGATCAATCCAATTGCAAGTAATACAAAGTTGGCTAATTGAACATAATTGTGTTCATAAATATATGCAGTCAATCCAGGAATTCTTAAGAAAAAAATATTTGACACTAAGGATAACAAGCTTACAGCGATCCAATATACTCCAAATCCAAAAATTGCAATATCATCACTTGGCAACTTTGAAACTTTTAGCATATATACTATTGTAAAAATTACGAATATTGGATAAAGCAGAACTAAACTCCAATACCATTTATCATCTTTTTCCATCACACTCTTCAATCCTTTCTTAATGATATTTAACACTCACGGAATATAGTTTCGTTAAGATTGCACCAAGAAATTTCTATTCCACAATGATATAAGATTTCTCATCAGCTTTTCCAAACCGTACCTTTTTACTCGTATCGGTTAGCTCAGAAATCCCTTGCAAAGTAGACGTGAATGGCACAAAATTCCATGCAGCACCAATAGCCTTTTCCCTTATCGATTCGTCAGAAATCGCATTTTCTATTTGATTAACAGCGAAAACGGTTCTTGAAGTTTTTGATGTAGGAGAAATTGCTTCAAGTATGCCCTTTGCAATTGATTTCAACCATGTCCCACCTTTTTTCAGTGAACTAGCACTAGTTGCACCACCATTTAATACTGATACAGTATCTACACCAGTACTAACTGCTGTTTTAAGAGCTATCCAGGCCTGACTTTTGCCAACTTCCTTATCGAGTTTCTTTAAATCTTCTATACTATATAGCTTACTGCCGTCTTCACCTATTGCATATTCTAGATTCCCATTTTGAGCGTCACTTGCATTTGTAGCAAAGCCAGTTTGTACTTTGTCAACATTCTGAAAAACATCAGCTGATCTTTTGAAATCTGATGATTCAAAAACACCAACACATAAGTTAGTGAAATACCAAGTAACAATACCCTCAGGATCTACTGCTCTTATAGCTTTCCTTCCATCAAGGTCAACATACCCCAACGGATTATTCAAACAATAAATATACTGATTCATTGTAAGTGGATTCGTTAATACACCTTCATAGCTATCACGCGAAATAAATCTTCTCATTTGTGGGTTGTAATAACGTGCTCTTAAATAGTAGTTTCCACTCTCATCATCAAAAATCTGACCAAAGTATGTGAGGTCATTATTAACTGTTTCTTCCTTAGCAATAATTTTGCCCCATTCGTCATAGTCATACCAGTTAACAACTTTGCCTGTTTCATCAGTAACTTTAGTAATATCACCGTGACCATTGTAGAAATAGTAGTAGCACTGACCATCAATTACTCGCATTAGTGGTAAATGACCCCAAACCACTGAAATAATCTTACCTCCGCTCACTTCGTTAATAATTCTGCCTGAAGCTTGGTAATAGTAGTCTGCTATTTTTAATCCATTTTTTGATTTAGAAGTTCTTAATCCGTCATGACTGTACTTATAAGTGTAGTTATCGCCCGCATCGTTCGTAAATGACTCAGCGTAACCTCTGGCGTTCCAAGTGTATGAGCCCGTCTCAATAGTAGGTGCTATATTATAGTTAGCGCTTTCTGTCTTAATATTACCTCTAACATCATAAGTATAATCGTGCGTTAGACTTCTAGAATGGTCTTTCACTTTTTCCATTCTATTAAGTGCATCATAAGTATATGCTCTATTTCTGTTGTTATCAGTTTTTTCAGTGATGTTACTTTGGTCGTCATACTTATATTCGCTCTCATGGAATGCTACGTTTGACTTGGTGTTACTTATATTAGTAAGTCTGTTCACTGTGTCATATATAAAGTCTGTTCTTAGCGCTCCCGTTGGATACTGTATTGACTTAATCATACCATCTGTGTGGTAGTCATAGTCAAATGTCTTTGAACCTACTGTAATTGTGTCTATTTTACTCAGGTTTGTATAAGTGTAGTTTGTTACAAGACCTAAGAAGTCATTAATAGATGTTACATTACCACCATTATCATACGTGTATGATAACACCTTATTATCCGGATTCGTTTTAGTTTTTAGTAGACCATCTGTGTAGTACGAGTACTTTGTTTCAAGCACATTTGCAGTGTTTGTCTTGTCTGGGAAATGCTTAACCAACTCCACTTTACCTGCATTTGTATATTCATATTCAAACTTCTCAGTAATATTCTCAACAGTCTTAATACGTCCCATTATGTCATAAGTTGTGTTTGTTGCTTGACCTAATTTATCTACTGTTTTAATCACTCTACTCATGTCATCGTATGCAAATGTTTGTGCCTTACTTTTTTCATCAACATTTGCTATTAAACGCCCAATATGGTCGTATGTTTTGGTGTTAATGTACTCTTTACCTGTAGTTGCATCAGTCACTTTTGTTTCTACTAACTGATCTAGGTGGTTGTACTTGTACTCGCTCACTTGAAGAAGTGGATCTGTTACTTTAATAAGTCTTCCAAATTCATCGTAGTCGTAATTATATACATTGTCGCCTGCATCTTTAGTGGAACGCAGTTGTCCAAGTGTATTATAAACGTTAATCGTTGTTATGACTTCTGTTTCGTTATAAATTTCTGTTTTGATTGTGCGACCCATATCATCGAAGTATTCAATCGATTTTTGACCATCTGGTCCTGTTGTTGTAACAGTCTTTGCAAAGTCATTGTAACCTATCGATGTAACGGCTCCGTTTGGTGCTGTTATTTTAATTGGCCTATCATATCCGTCGTATAGGTAAGATGTAACATTGCCATTAGCATCTTTTGAAGTTTCTAGTAAAAGTTCTTTGTTATATGTGTTTTCCACTTGTATAACCCACGTACCGTTTAAATACTTTTCTGTTTTGGTGTGGTTTCCAAATATATCAAATGTCGTACGTACTTTTACATCATCTTCATCCGTCATTGTTATATGATTGTTTACATCGTCATATTCTAACGTGGCGTATGTCGTATCTGGGTTTATAATTTTTGTTAACCTATGACGATTATCATATTCATATAACGTTATATTGTCGTGTTGATCTTTTGTTTGTATTACACGAAGGTTTTTATCGTAATAATTCTTAACATAGTTAATGTAGCTCTTGGTATTGGTTTCATCATAGTAAACGTCTTTTGAGTAAGCACTCTTGAGAGGTCTACCAATAATACCATGTGATGAACCCCTATCTATTGACTCATCATCCGTTCCATAGAATGACGAACTTACATAACTTCTCGTCTCCATTGGATGAATATTTAGGTCAGGGTTGTGAACAATAGTTTCTTTAACCCAATCATATTTTTGGTTATCGTACTCTATAACTTTTTTCTCGTCACCAATGCCTATCGTTTTCTTAATAAGCAGTCCTGATTCATCCTCACCATCAGGAAAATACTCATTAAGTTCTTGTGAAACCATTTTGCCAGTTTCATCCTTAACAATAACTGATGTTGTCCTAATAATTGAATTTCCATCTGCATTCATGTACTGAGTATAACCATACTCAGTTACAATACCTTCAATGTTCGTATGTGTCTTTAGTAAGCCTCTGTAGACACCTGACGTATAGTAGGTGAATTTTTCCATTGTAGTGCGCTTAGAACTTGAAGACTTGTCGAAATACGTTGTAATAATATTCTCTTTCCAACGTGTTTCTTCATCATAATTTATTTCAACCACTTTGACTGGTCCAGTTATTCCGTTTTCAAAATACTCAATGTACGTTGCGTCATCATCAAATGTATAGTCTACTTCTCCTCTTGGTGTGTACTTTGATACACTACCACGTGTCTTGCTTGCCGTATACTCACGCTCGTAATACTTTTTCCCATTTTTATCGATATAATACATGTTGCCAACATGGAATCTTTCAATTGAACCATAGCCATCAATGCCCATGTAGAACTTATCGTAGTCATCAATAACTGCTGAAACACCTGTAGGTAATGTAACTTTGCTTATTAGGTCATACTGAAGGTCTTTTGTACGTCCATCAGCGTAAACTTCACCTTCATAGTCTTGTGTATATTCAAAGCTATATGAATCAGCATTCTTATATGTTCTGTCGCTGTACGCTCTTAGCTCATCTCCCGGTGCAAGAACTGCCTCTTGTAAAATAATTTGAGATACATTCCATCCACTCTTAGTCAAAACATAGCGCTTAGTACCTTGAGTAATTTTTGTTGTAGCACCAATACTCGACCCATATTCAAATTCTATTGGCATACCGTGATTACCAACAATCTTTTTTGGAAGTAGTACTGCTCTATATGCTGTTCCTAGAAAATGGTCAAATTGATACCGTACTTCATACCCATTTTCATATATATCTTTTTGACCTATAAGTTTTCCTTCATAATTGATGTATTCAATAACACCTGTATTGTACATGACTTTGAGTGAAGGGTAATTCGGAAAACGGTCGTTGTAGTAACCAGACATCGAACCTAGATTAATCCAGTCGTCAGTTCTAAATTCATTTACTTCAGTAGCCGTGTCACAAACTTCCAGTGTAATATCTTCGCAGTTCTTAGAAAGAATTTCATATTCTGGCTTTCCGTTAATAATCTTTCTTTTTACATTAACCACTCGTCCATCAGCGAGGTGTAGCTGAGTTAAGTTCATACCATTATGAATATCTGTTTCTTCATAAATACCACCACGCCAATGATTGCCACCGTTGAAGTAGGTCATATTTAGATGCCAACCTGGAGCAATAGCAAAGTTCATCAATGAATCAGAAAAATACTGCTTAATGTCCCCGCTTGATTTGTCATAACGGAACTTGGATTTTGATGCATCGTCCGAACGATAGCTTAGGTTGATTGGCAATGTTTCAAGGTTACGCGTCGTAATAGAACCTATATTTAGGTCAAATCGTAGGTTACCCGATTCTGGGTTTACACTTAAAATATTACCTTCTCTAACATTAAGAGTCGGATTGATATATGACTGTAAATCAATTTCGTCTTGTTCAGCAAAAGGTACAAATACGTCATTGTCTTCTTTTACTTCTATAAGTTTGCTCTCTATAATACTCTTTGACTCAACATCAAATGCGTCTACAATGCTACCGCCGTCATATCCTTTTTCTAGCAATTCTAAAATATAGTCAACTGTTTGACCTTCCAAATCATGCATTGTAATAAGACCACTAACAGTTATAAGTGAGTACTCAAAGTCATAAGGATTATCATAACCAAACGATGCGCTAATAACCTGATCTAGATTATATACTGTTTCGTTGGCTAACCTACCTAATAAAACAGATGCGTTGACATTGAATCCTTTGTTCTCTAAAATAGTAAATACTTCTTCTGAAACACCGCTATCAGAAATAGTTTTAGAAGCTTCATCTGCTGGTAAATCTGAAAACATATCGTTACCCGTGATTGTCTCAGCATTTTTTAAGCCTTCAATCATTTCTTCAGTGTAGTAGAACGGATAATCAATATCTGTATTTGTACTATAGTTTTCAAGTACTGTGCCCATTTCAGCAAACGAAATGTCTAGTGTATATGAGAAAAACTTAAGCGTGTCTTCATTAAAGCCATATGTTGCTTTTAGCATTTGAATAGAAGCTTGTGCATTTACATCATTCATCCATTTATCGTGGTCTGCAAATGCAGAGTTGTCTCTGTACACACTAAAGTGAGAAATACCGAATGCTCGTCTTACTAGGTTACCTGTATCAAACTCCAATTTAGTAATACCAATCTTAAGCAGTTCTTTGAAATATTCTAGATCATTCATGTTCTTGTTGAGCTCTTCAGCAAAGAATACATGAATGTCGTGAACTTCTGTCGCAGAATCAAACCCTTTAACGACTAATTCAAGTTCTTCATCTGTAAACTCATATAGGTATCTGTCTTTTACAAAGTCTAGAACCCAATTTGTGTTCATATTTTTCGATTTTATAGTGTTAAGAGTGCTTTCTTTAATGTGCTCTAGGAATAGTGCATCATCTATGTAAAAGTCATCTACATGTATTGCGCCACCTGATGTTGGATTGTACGAATCATTAGAATCGTCTTGTAAGTGAGTATCAATTAGGAGTACACTATCATCAATTATAATTGAGCCTTCTGATGTTACTGAAAACTCAGTTGCAAGTGCATATCTACCATTATCAAGTGTATGTATTTGAATTGCACCTGGACTCACCACATTGTTATAAGTAGATGGGACAATGAGGTTTTCAATATTAAGTACATTCGTTCTGAGACCCATATTTGAAGCTTTGTTTACTATTTCACTTTTTAACTGCTCTGCTGTTAGGCTCTCATTAAGCTTTAATTTAAGCGCCGCAGCTGCAGAAACATAACCTGCCGATTGGGATGTCCCACTGTCGTATGCGTACTTGTTACTTGGCACAGTACTATAAATGTTTTTACCTGGTGCCAAAATGTCTACAGAGTCTCCATAGTTTGAGAAATCCGCATGTGTTCCTTTATTCGTAGTTGCTCCTACTGTAATGACATTGTCTAGATTATAAGATGCTGGGTATACAGGTTTTGCATTCAGATTCCAACCTTTGTTACCTGCTGCTGTTACAAATAGTATTTCGCTTGATCGCATGGCTTCTTCTAGTGCTAGGTTCTTATAGACACTGCCAAAACTACAGTTCATAATTTGAACCTTTTGTGCTTTGGCATATTCAATGGCTCTAATGGCATCTGAAGTATATCCCCCACTTGGACCAATGAACTTAAGCGGTAGGATTTTAGCCTTCGGTGATACACCAATAGTCCCTTCACCATTCCACTCAGAAGCAATCACACCAGCAATGTGAGTACCATGCTTGTCGAAGTCTTTGCTATCATAAACACTTGCATCATCATAGTAGAAATCCCACCCATTAACATCATCGATAAATCCATTATTGTCATCATCAATTCCATTGTCTGGAATTTCATTTTGATTTACATATATGTTGTTCTTTAGATCTGTATGATTAATATCAACACCCGTATCAAGAACTGCTACAACTACGTTTTCACCTTTAGAGAAGTTCCACGCATGGTTGACGCCACTATCTTTGTCAAGAACCCCTTCTTCTCCACCAATGTTCTGACCAAGATTGATAATGCCCCACTGGTTTTTAATATTTGGATCTACATCAAAAATATTTAGTTTATAGTTTGGTTGTGCATACTCAATATCCGGATCTGCTTCAAGTTCTTCAGCAAACTCTTCTACATCATACACTTCATCGATTTCAACAATTTGAACATCACCAATAGTCTCTTCGATTTTTGTTTTCTTTTCTTCTGATACAATTGTTGAACTACGGAATAATGCAACACCTTTCTCATCGAGCTTTGACTGCACTTGCTCTAACTTTCCTTCAAGAGCTTTTTTCTGTGCTTCGATTTCTGACTCAGACTTTGGTGCGTCTTCTTCAATTGCAGAAGTAAAAGCTGATACTGCTGACATTGTAATTCGTAATTTATCCCAATTGTCTTCAGCCGTTTTTTTGTCTTTCATTTTTACAATGATTTGGTTTTTATTTGCAACTTGCGAGTCTATTAATTCAAATTCAGATACATCATCAATTGCCTCAAAGTCCTTATTAACAGTTATTGAACCATTAGAAGTTACAGGACTTGATTCCTTGCCTGCTATAACTTTTAAAATACTATCTTCGTTTCTTTTAAAATAGTCCTTTGAATAAACGCCTAGTATTATGCTATGCCCCTTGTAATATCCAATTAATGTGCTGAACACTGCCAAAGACATCTTATCTTTTGTCTTTATGTAAAGTCTTTCTTGATCATTTTCTATTTCTATACTTTTAATACTCTCTCCCATTTTTGCTCTAATATTTCCTGAGAGTTCATTTAGATTTTCTTCGTTTGCGAATATATAAAAATGCTTAGTCTTTTTTAAGTAATAAGATTGATCGAAATCTTCCTCACCATTCACAGCAAAAACTGTTGATGGTATTATAATATTAATCATCATTATCCATATTAATAAAATGGATATAACCTTGTGTAATCTTTGTTTCATTTACAGCCTCCAGTGTAATATATTTTATTATTTTGAGATAGTGTTTACTAAATTACCATTGTCATCGTACTTGAATTCAATATTCCCAGAGCCACTTCTCTCCTCTAACCGATTCAGTACTTCATTTAATTTTGACTCAATATCATTGATTTTAGTATTCATATCCACAATTGTCTTTCTGCTTTCATCACATATTCTTAGTAACGAATCAACTATCTGCGTATTAACATTTACTAAATCAAGTACAACATGAAACTTAAAAGACCTTGAAGTATAGCCAAGACCCTCTTTATCAATATTCGTTCTAATAAAAATATTATTCTCATCATCTGATAATACTGGCGTGTCTCCATCATATAGAACATCCAGTTCATTCGGTGTCTCTAACTGATATAATGCAGTATAGTAACTAATCTTACCTTCCTTGATTGTTGGAGATGGATACAAAGGTAATGTACTCACAACACGTGACTCATTTGAATCTCCAATCGGTCTCCATGTTCCTAAATCCGAATTCATTCTCCATCCATAAAAATATGCCTTAACCTCATCATTTGAAGGGATATATCCCTCATCCCATCCTGAGTCGATATTATCAATATTTATATACAGATATTTGCTCCAAAGATTGTGAGTGTCGGGTTTCATATCATTTGTATCAGCTTTTACTAATGGTTGTTTATTGTGCTTAGTCACTAAGGCATTTTCTGTGGTATAGTCTGTGAAAGTTTTAGAATCACTTAAAAGTAGCCTCACTCTTTTACTTTCTGCTCCAGACCATTCACGACTCCACTCCCAATCTAAGTTTCCAGATAGGCTAATTATTTTATTCTTTTCAATTTTTTTCGCCACACCTTCAGTAACTATTAGTTCATCATATACGTCTCCTAATGATGCAAGGCTAACTGGAAAGTTGGTAATTCTAGTTTTATTTGTAATATCATTATTATTAGTCGATGATGTCTCTCTTATACACAATGTGTCTAAATCGTAATAGTTGACTCCGCCTGAGTTATATGTAATATAAATGTCCTCAACTGTTTTTCCAGCAATACTATTCACCTTATACGTTTCAAACTCACTTGTTGTTGCACCACCATAGGTCATATAAACTTTGGAACCATCTGTATGTGTTATTACATACACACCACCATTAACCCCGTTGTTCTTAGCATCCACTTTAAATGTGTACTGTGTATTTGGTTTGAATATTTCGAGTCCTAGTTTTCTACCTAGATAACTACTCTTACCAGTAAAAGCTAATACATGTCTGCCATCAACATTTTCAACTTTTGCATATGTATTTGTAGCATTATTGATCGTCTTTTCAACAAACTCTTCTTTACTTATAAGATTTTTATTCGTTACAACAAATTGAACATTTGACACTGACTCATAACCAACCACAGGGGCATACTTTTCTAGCAGAATATCAGTAGATAGGTCTACCTCCCCTGGTTTCAATTTTATGACTGTTATGCCTTCTTTTACTTGGGTTTCCGTCCAATTACCCGTTCTGTTATCCTGAACCTTTATATACGAGTCAGTCTGATCTGATGCTAGCCTCATTTTTACTGCTAATGTTTCGAACTGTCCGTTACCTGAGTGTCTGTCACCATACTGCTTTTTTCCATCATTTAGATATAACATCACATTAGAGTTTGTCGCCTTTACTTCAGCAATTGCAAAATATACTTGGTCGGGATGTCCATCAAAATACGAACGTATACTTCCAAATCGTGTATTGGGCTTAAAGGTTTGGATTTTATCCTTTAAATCTACATATCCAGACCCATAGCAATATAGCATATCTGCAAGGCTATCGCTGTTATTGTCTGCAAAGCTTCCACCTACTAAGTTTTGAACTGTAGATCCAGTCATTTTGATATTCGGAATGGTTTTATTCGCTAACTCCACTGTCTGAATAGACTCTAACTCTGTTAATATCGTACTTTCAGTATTTGCATATGCAATACTTGATGTTAAAAACATTGTTGCTAACAAACATAACACAATACTATTTTTCATTTTAAATTGTATGAAGAATACAGAAGCAAACCCTTCTCTCCTTTCGATTTAAAATCATAAACTTTATGATTAGTTGAAATTTGCAGGCTCTTAATTCTAAACTTTAGCCTTTACTATATTGAAAACTCAATTAACATTGATTATCTAATAATTACAGTTGGATGTGTCATAAGTCCATTAAGTCCAACAAATCTTTGTAGATAAAATGAAAGATTTGCAGTACGACCTACCTAGTTTTCATCCTACATTCAAAGACGAGATTATTCTGGATCCCCATAAATTCTCAAAGAGAGATTATGGCTTCTGCAGACTGTTTATTCTATAGAATTTTTCGATTAATACAGTCTCATCATATGTCTGAAATCTACAGTTCACTATGGTAAAAAACTATCTCATGTCTTTTTAATAGATATTTTGTAATAACATCACCACGCATTACTGCACTTTTAAAATACTTTTTTGGTTCATAATATTTTATGGAGATTTTTACTGTTTGAACTAAACCTACTCAGCTAGTATTTTTTTCAAATTACCACTATTATCATATTCAAATATAAGCGATTGATCTTTTTTTACACCTATAAGGTCTTTAATGAGTTCTTTTAACTCCGATATTTCTTTTTGATTTTCCAATGTGATTTCGTACATCTCATCGTTCAGCAAACCAGTATCTCCATTACTATCAATTTCTATTTCATAGATTGAAGAACCAATTTCATTGCAATGAACCTTGTAAACCACATATACATCCTCTCCATTATATTTTTCTGAAACAGCATACTCTTTTCCGTTAGCAACTTCTCTATTGAACACAACCTCAAAATCATTACCGCTGCCTCCAATAATTGAAATTTCTTTTATAGACATTGCCTTATGGTCAAGTTCTGAATCTTGAATATCTGTCCTTTTCTCCCCATCGATATTAATATAATACTTGCCATCCGTTTCACTCTTCACAACATTGGCTTTTTCTCTTACATAACCACTATCAACAGTAATTTCATTAATTTCAGGCTTTAATATGATAGGACTCCCACTATAACTTATTTCTTGTGTAACAGGAGTTTCTAACTTATACATAATTTTTTTACCGATCAGTTCATTTTTAATATTTTCAATAGATGTACCTTTGGGATATGTAAAATAAAGACCTTCTGAACTCTGCATAACAGTTCTAGTATGATCACTTGATGGATTGTAACTTGATTTAAGTCTATTTGTATTGGTGTTAAATACAAAGTTTGAGTCTTTTGTCACACTTTCATTTGACAGATTAATATGTATATAGTCTACATTCGTCCAGTTGACACCAATCTGACCTATGTCCTCATCTTTGATTTCTTTTATTCCAACATTATAGATAACGGATGCTCTCCCGCTTTTTATAATTAACTCATCAGAAAACTGATATAAGGAGTTTAACTGTACCGGTAAAGTCATATTATCAACATCTGGCGCTTTATAAGTTTCTGGTACCGTTTTACCTTCGACAATTGAAATATCTTCTGTATTATCTGGAACTGTAACTACTCTTATATAGCGAGTGTTTTCAGGCGTCACTATCGTATTGCTTTGCGATGTTTTTATAAAACTATAATTCTCATCATATGCTCCCCAGCCATATAAGGGTTTGTTGCATATATATTGGGTATTCGGTCTTACAGAAATAAACTCATCTGTTCTGCGTTTACTACTTGTATTGTAGTTATCGCCGTTCGCCCAAATTATTCCGCCAAGTACGATGTTTCCTTCTGCTATATTTTCATTTGTTTTGTGTATTTGAATGCCTTGAAGAGGCTGAATACCCGAAACATAATCAGGCATATATTTATCGCACCATTCTACAGAAGGTTCATTTCCTACACCAAAAGTTTCTGTTAAATCAATTACTTGAACCGCATCAAAATAGCCTTTATAGGTTGCACTTCCCCCTCCATATATTAATAGTCTATAATCACGAGAACTATCGGGTTGGAAAATCAAACTATGCTTTTCCCAAGTATTCAATGCATTGGGAGGTGAGACGGCTTTTCCGACTGTTTTAACTTTGTCAAAAGTTCCAGTGTCCATTAGATAGATTTTTGACATAGTATTATTATCAAATTCTGTCATAAATTGATATCCCGAATAATAGTATTTGTGATCTTTATCAAAATAAATGTTATCTTTATAAACATAACCATTTTGATTTTCTTTATTAAAATATAAAGAACCACTTCCCACGTAATGCTGTTCACTAGTAACTTCACCATTTAAGGCATTAACCTTAATTATTGTCATATTTGTTGTATCCGATAGGTCACCATCAGTTCCCAGCATATTGACCAGCGTTCGACCAGTCACCTTGATAGCTGGTGATTCTGTAATTGGCGAATTAATTGTTACTGTATAGTTTTCCCTATTCAGTAATGAATTCTGAGCAAAAACCACACTGGACACTAGAGTGGTAACTATCAGCAGCATGACTACTAATTTGCTTATTTTTTTCATCTATACACTCCCTATATTTTTCTCTTTCCTTCAATCATTTAATAATTTAGTTGAACCTTATTTTCTGAGTCCAATTATTTTAGATGATTTTATCGATAAAATATCAGTTACCGATTCAGATGTACTTTTTACACAAGACTTAGAAATACACCTTACAAAATACCTGCTTTTCAGGAATATCTATAATACTAGCCTTGAGACACAAGACTTATACTCATAATCAAACTCTACTGAGTGGTTATATTGGTCAGATTACCATTTTCATCGTATTGGATAGAAATATTGCCTGTTTCATTCTCATTTAGCATGTTAATTAGAACATTTATTAGTGATTTTAAATCATCTAACTCACTTGAATTCTTAGTGGTATTTTGAATAAAATAATCTATTTTGCTAGATTCAGACGATTCCACCTGGACTTCAACCTTGGGCATTGTAGTTAATTCTCTACTATAGTGATAAATCAACTCATAGATTTCTCCTTGTTTAGCAGAGCTGATTTGAACAATGGTTCCATCACTGCCTATTGAGTATTCATTACTTTCAATTAAAATCCTACCTGTCGGCGAAATCTTATAAATTGATTGGATATTTTCAATTGGTAACTCAGGATTGGAAATACTCAATTCACCATTGTATGATAAAACGTCTTTAATAACAGGCTCAATAAATACGGTACCATTTCTATATGCAACCAGTGGTCCTGAAGACAAGTTATACTTCATATATGTATTTAGTTCATGAATAAATACTATTGGATTAGTATTTAAAAACTGTTTTACAGAGTCTATACTATTTGTCAAAGAGTTTTGACTATCCAAATAAGATTTAGATAGTACGACAAACAACTTATCTATTTCATGATGTGCTGTTACTGCAACATCTTTACTGAGCTTACTAACATGAGAAAGGGGTTCAACCTCTATATTTTCTGCACTAACCATAAAATTGAAACTAGACCTTGTGGATAAATTATTCGATGATATAAAATCATCTATTCTAGTGTAGAAAGATGGTACTGGATAGTTACTTGGAGCAGAAACCGTGTCATTCCATTCTAATGATCCATCAATAATATCGTGGAAAGTTTTTTGGATAACTTCTTGTTTAGTTCCACTTATTATCACTTCATCAGCAATATTATCATTTATACTATTTAACCCCTTCATTGTTTCCGGAAAGCTAATATGACTTACACTAGCTACGTAAGGCTCATAAGTTGTACTGTACTCTCCCTTTTCAATTTGAACTTTATGTGCTTCTGCTGAAATACTTGAATCTCCAAAAGTTATTTTCACTTCATTGTATGTATTATTTGGAGTGAATTTAAACGGGTTCGTCATAGATTCACGCCCAATATAGGTTCCATCTTTATACTTATATAATTCATGTAGTTTATTTCTTTCGGTGCTAACAGAGTATGTGTGTCCTGTTTTAACACGGACTGGTGAAGTTAGCCTGTATTTCTTATCATCACCAATGTTCACTCCATCTTGGCTTGAAATACCACCAATTTCAATATAATTTGGATTAAGCAAATTTTTACCACATGATGTGATCCTAAAGGGCATTGTTGATTTTGAGTTTTCCACATATTTATACTTTTCAATTAACTGATCTACCGAGTAATTATTGAACTCCTCATCAGTCAACTCAACCACGCAGACATTATCCATTTGAAAAGAAGCACTTGTTCTATCACCTTGTGGATCGCTAAATTTACCCAGTGCTATAAAATAGCTATAGGAGACGTTATCACGTGTTTTAAACTTTGATCCAACGGTTTGAACTTGATCAACTTGTGAGATATTTGCATACTTCCACTCTGAATAGGTAGAATCATAAAAAGTGTTACTACCATTGGGATAAATTCCAACTTTATTTAAATTAGTATTATTCTTCACTGTTACATCTCCCAAAATTACATAATATGTATTTGACTTCATTTTTGAATGAGATGATTTTGAATATGATGTATAAAAATATCTATCATGTTTTCCATTTGGAGTGACTTCAAGAACATGATTATCTCCGCTAGCATATACATTTTTTAAGTGGCTATACACAGGCTGCCAACCGTCAAATTGACCTTTCCCACTTTCTTCGAAATCTCCATCTTTTCCAAGTATATTTGTATATGTCCGACCAGAAATTTCGATATCAAGTATCCCCATGTCATTTGGGCCCAAATGATTTATACCTGAGTAATCCAACGCAAAAGAACATGTTATAAAAATTGCGATGTAATTTAAAAATATTACACTTATTATTATTTTCCGTTTCATAAAAGCCCCTTTATAATTGTACTAATTTAAATCTATTGGATCTTAGTCACCTCTAATATTGGTCAGATTACCATTTTCATCATAATTAAATTCAACCGAACCAGCTGTATGACCTAATACGTCTTCTAATAATTCCCTTAACAATTTATTTTCCTTTTCTTGAGCCTCAATAATGCTTCTATTTTTACTGCTTAATCTCAATAGACTATCTAATGTTTCTGCAATATCATCAGTATATGTAACATTTGCAGTAAAAAGATTAAGAGCATCTTTGAACGAACTTGCAATATATGAATCGTTACCCTCAGGCACTATTCCGCCATATATTGTTAAATGATTGATTCCATTTAACATTGTTGGGAGTTCTCCATAATAATCAACATCTATACGTGTTTCATTTTCATCATTCAAAAAAATCTCTCCACTGTTTATCAATATTTTTTCATTTGACTTAATCTGAGAATCTATCATACAATATGATTCTCTATACGCTTCATACTGACTCGGTTCATCGCCTTCTTCTAATTGAATATTTGAAAAAACTGTCCTACCAGAATATCCCCCAAATATTTGTAGACCAATACTTACAATCACCTCTTCATCGCCAGTTTGAATCGTTCCTTTTGAGGTCTCTTTTGCACCTGCACTTACTGGATTTGCATTGCCGTATTCTATAAAACTTCCATCTGTAGAATATTTATCCACTCTAATTCTAGTTTTACCTTGACCATCCGAGTTATCTATATCTGCACTATATACATATTTTGAATTTGCTTTTAACCTTATTCTGTAATCTGAATTGACCCATCCAGATATTTTTAAACTTTCTTCGCTAAAATCAACAATATTTTTATCACTGGTCTCTAGGAGATACTGCTTTAAACTAAACAAATTCTTCCCTGTGACCCTTATTGCCAAACCTTCAGTTGACTTAGTTCCTGTGAAATAGCTAGGTGTTATGGAGTTGAAATCCCCCTTTACGACCATGAGGTCTTTAAAAAATAAAACTCCATCTGCTGCTATTCCATATACTCTTGATTTAACAGTATTAGTAGGAACAGTAAATGTTACCTTTGACCGCTCAGGGCTCGATTGGGAAACTCGAGCAGCATAAGAAGTAATTCGCGACCCGCTGGTATCAAAAAATCCTACATGTATAGCCGCATAGCGTCCGCCTTCGTTTTTATATCCTTTATATAACAAGGTATATGTCTCACCAGGTACCAATGTATTCAGATCAAAATAAGGATTATAGGAGTCATCATTTTCGAGCCTAAAATATCCGTTTTCAACTTCTAAACCATGTTTACTATCCCATCCAGTATCGAGATCTTCATTCTTAATAGGCACATAATTTGTCAATGTCATTCCTTCAATTTCGATTTCTGGAACTGTTCCTACATTCAAAAACTTTGTTGTAATTGAATGCGATGTATTTAATACAGTATTTTCTTCTGCATGAACTATGTTTATGGCCGAAGTAAAAATTATTAGCAATAATAGAATTGATCTAGTTGTAACTCTTTTCAATTTTTCTCTCCTATTCTAAAACACAACCAAGGTAATATCTGCTTTGCTAAGTTTCTTTTACCAGTTTTTTCACTCTTGCGATGAAAGGCTTATTAAGTTACCATTTTCATCATATGTAAACTGAACCCAAAAAGTATTTGAATCACTCGTACTTGAAAAGCTTTTAATTGCTTCATCTAATTCCTCGTACTTATTTTTAAGAGTTTCAATTTCCTTTAAACAACTCTGTAATAGATAATTTTTCTCTAGGTTATTATCTAGCGCTCTTAGTGTGTCATTAATTTCTAAGATGACTCCGTTTTCATCTATATCGATTGCATCAATATCTAGATACAATTTTGATGTATCATATATTTCTACTTTGTGTAGTCCCATTGTTAAATCAAGTTTTTCATATGCCATCATTTGATAATTGACTGATCCTGTGCTTGCATAAGTGCTGAACTGTTCTTCATTACCATCTATTTTTATTGTAGTATTTTGAGAACGATTTGAAGCTAATCCACAAATTAGTCTAATTTTACTACCGTAAAACCAAAACACAGTACGTTTATCTTCATCGCGGCTGAGTAATCGTGTAGAGTTGAATGCATTTGAGTCATCTTCATACCATATATACGTGCCTGTAATATCAAATAAATTTGATCTAATATAATCATACCTATCCCATCCATCCTCTGGATTCTCCATCTTTATGCAGTTGTCTAAAACTACCGCAAATGAACAGTTTAACGTTAGACTCATGCATACTAGTGATAACACCGTTAACTTGATCTTATTTATCATAATTACCTCAACTTAATCTTCATTTTTTTTAATACTGCGCAAATTTCCATTGTCATCATATTCAAACTCGATATTACTATCAGATTTTAAAATATCTACCAAGTATGAAATTGAATTTCGCAAATCATCGATTTCTCTTAGTAACTCTTGATTAATATGATCTTGACTTAGACCATCAAGACTCGTTATTCCGTTAAAATCATCAGAATCAAAATAGTTAAGCTTCACTAGCACTTCATCAGGAAGTGGATTATTCGTTAAGTCAATTAACATAACATCACTATATGTTGTATAATCTCCATCATCACCATATAATGACATTTTCAATTTAGCAAAACTATCGCCTTCTTCTGGTGTAAATTTCACAAATTGAACAGACTTTCCATCTATCAATACAGGTTTAGAGGACAACGTCCTAATATATTTATTATTTTGTGTCACTGACTGAACAACAATTAAATTACGACCTTGTGTCCTCTCAACAGTTACGATATAAGCATACTCATGACCAATTACCATTTTTGTCGCATTTGTCCAGATAGATACATCTCCCTTATTTTCTAAATCTTCAACCACTTGTGCTTTAACAGAGTTAGTATCTAGATTTGATTCTATGTGCACAGTTTTATTTGGGAAGTGGCATTCTATCCATTCTTTAAAAATGTTTCCCGTAGCCGTCCCACTCGCATTATTGCAACTCACAATTTCCTCTGGCTTTTTCTGAAGATTTTCTAGAACACTCGCATATGAGTTTAACGAGTTCATCATAATGATTAGTAAAACAAAAATTAATGTTTTTGATCTCAAAGTTTTCCACCTCTCCACAATTTTCTTGTGCTATTTTCATATTAAGTAAGACTTGATGTATACAATTTATTGCGTTTCAATATGTTCTAAATTACCATTGTCATCATACTTAAGAATCACATTTGATTGATCGCTTATATTTTTTTCAATTTCATCAATTTTCATAATAAGCGCATTTATTTCAGACCTTAATTCATTGTTCGTTTTCCGATTTTCCATAGTCAACTCAAGTAAATCATTCACCATATCAGAAGACTCATCATATTCTATTACTGCTAAAAATTCTTTATTCATTCTTGAATCTACTTCATATGTAATATAGTAGCTTGCAGTTGGATCGAATGCGTTATCATCAATTACTGCACGTTCTCCACCTTCACTTGTTTTAGAAAAAGACCAATTTTTTGTATCATCTACACTATTTCTATTTCCATCTGAATCGAACCAAGCCTTTTCAATTCGAATAACTTCATGTATTTTTTTAGTATCATAACTCTCTTGAACATAACTAGCGAAACAACTCTCATCAATGTACCACCCTCCCGAATTTACATCTTTAGTAGGAACAGATTTTTCTCTCAATACTCCCGTGCGAATTGAAATGTGATTTGATCCTTGATGCAAACGCAACGGGTCACCATAAATTTGTGGACTATATATATATGGTGTACTGACTTGATAATAGACTTTTTTACCAACAAGATCATTAATGGCACTTTCATAATTTGAGTATGAACCCTTAGATAATCTGATTGAGAGACCATTAGTATAACTTTTGTTTTCAAATCGCCATGTTTCTATATTCTTATGATCAGAAGGTATATAGTTCATTTCTCCGAAGCCCTCAAACCATATACTCGATGACAATACATTATCAGAATTAAAATCAGGTATATAAATTCCTCTTATAATGTCCATATAGCTGTATCCGCTATAGATATCACCTTGAAAATCTTCTTCTTTTAAGGTATACTCATTCCATTTTTTTACTACATTCACATTCCCTAAGTCATAAATTAAATTGTCACTAAATGCTAGTGAATCTTCAATTAATAATTGTGATGATTTGACTTCAATAAATTCATCTGGAACAGTACTTCCTTCTAAAAACATTAGATTTGAGAACTCATATTCATTAAATGAAGGATCAGAAAATTCTTGAATTGTGTTACATATAAGTTCAGCATATTTTGCATTAGAAGGTGCTGTTACAGGTATATTTTCATTTCCCATAAGCAGCCTAGTTTTATTTTTATCAGTGAAGTAGAAATATATTCTTGAACTGGATTCACTCTTAGTCCCAGATATGACATATTCAGTATCAGGTTCAACTTCAACGTACTGTCTTGTGTACCTATTAACACCTTTAGTACCTATAATTCTTATCATATTGTTTTCTATAGTGGTGTATGCCTTATTATTGGTTGCATATCTTGAGTTCAAATCCCATAAATTTTCTCCTTTTACTTCTATAGAAATTCCATTTGAAATACCTACGTCTTTTATACTAATTTTAGGAATCGCATTGTTTGATAATCTCAAAACTTCCATCTCATTGTTTTCATTCAATACAACAGTTTGTTCTTCCGCATAGCCAATACTCATCCAACTATTAAACATTTGTATAATGGCAATGACACATGCTATCCCCAAGCTTACTTTCTTATAGATTTTCTCCAACACACCCACTCCTTCAATAGCGACTTAACAAATAACATTTATGAAAGATTTTATCCTTCAATATTCAAAATGAATTTTACACACTTAGATATAGTATCATAATTTTAGTATAATTAACCATATTTTATTAATTTATTTTGTTTTTAGTATTTTCCCTTAATAAGGGTGAGTTAATAAGATATAACTTTTTAACTTTCCGCTCAATAGCATGACTAATATTCTTTTATAGTTCGACTATTACTGAATATAAAGTTTTTTTCGTAAAACGAACTGGTTATATCTAGGTTCCCTTTTGACTGTAAAATCATAAAATTTAGCAGTTGTTTTGATGTGTGAGTGTTATACTAGTTTGCTAACTATTTCTAATGGTGCTTAGCATTTTCTAAGCGATCCGTCCTCCCTTTGTTTTATCTTCACTATAAAAACAAAGGCATGACTTTTTTAGATTCAGTTCTCTCAAACACTACACGACAGATCCGTTACATAATCTTTAAAAAAATCCATGTGTATTTTTTAAACTCAATGGTTATCTTGTCTTTAGATACTGGAATAGGTAACATGAAGCTTTCCTCTTACATTGGTTATAGTCATATAGACTATTTTGCGTGGTGACGCCGTGTTTCTTATCTCCCACTTGCCCTGTAAAGGCAGGGCAGGTCAAATCCATTGGTTGAGGACTAGAACACCTGCAAACTGTATCCTTGACAGTCCAGTAACCCCAATGTAAAGCACACTGATTCAAGTACATGGGTATCTGATTACTGCATGAAGCCCTCTATATTATGAATAGATTGTTCTTGTTGACCAGCCTCACAAACAATGCCCCTATAGGGATGAATTTTGTTGTGTGGTAGAACCTATTCATTTTTAAGTTTTTTGACTCAAAATGAGAACAACTTATTGAAACAATGTATTTTCAATTGGCTTGAAAAGAAAGAGAGTAAGAAGTATTTTAGATTTACGATGGTATCTAATGATTCACATGCAAAATACTATTGGTTTTATGGATGGATATTATACTAGAGGGTAAAGCTTTGATTTGGTTAGTGGGCTTACTTACTATAGTGTTTTGTCTCATACTTCTGGCATCGTGATTTTGCCCCGCCCGTCTGGAAAACAGAAAAACACATGCTGATAACAGGTAATAATAGGTAAAGAAAAATCCCCAATTACACGGTGGTAACTGAGGATTCATGAGAAATCTTATTATTAGTTTTTTATGGTTACATAACACCTTTTTAAGTCCTATTTGTACGCACATGAAAATTTGAGAATTTTTCATGCAGGTCTTACAGAGGTAACCTCTATCTGTATAGTTGTTGTTTCGCTAGGCACTGGGTGGTAGCTACGCCCGTTCCCTATTTCTATAGGCTTATCTGATACAACGCTCTTAGAACATATGTTAATACTATTAAAGCAATTAACACTCGTCCTTTTGAACTCCCTCTTACAAAGTCAGAAGCTAATTCTCGGTAAAACTTCAATGCATATGCAATACCAAGACATAGAAACAATAGTCCTCCAAATATAATCAATAAATCTTTGAAATTAGATGCAGTTCCATTTATCACTCCATAAATACCACTTAACATCGTTACAATAACTGCAATAATTGTAGGAATAACAAGTACATTATTTTCTTTTCTCATACTAAACCACCAACTTCTCTTGTCTTGGTTTTAATGAATAACTTCCAAGATTTCACCTTTTACATCATTTCCATTATAGAAATAGCTTATAGCATCTTTCACAAAGTTTACTATTAGTTCTTCGGTCATTTTATATCCTTCTAATTGTTCCATTTGTATTGGAGCATTCACAGGCTTAAATGCGCCTCTTGTCCACTGAGCTTTACTTAATGCTTTCATGGTCTCATGTGTACCTTTTGCTCCTGCGCCAATATCAACTGCATAATATAGAGCTGTTCCTGCTTTCTCACCATACCATTCACCATTAGAACCATCGCCATCAGTGAAGAATCTTTCTGTCGCCCCACCGGTTGCCGAAAGTCCAGGTTCATACACGTTATCTTTTAAATAATTCTCAGTTCCAACTTTTTCCCATTCACCATTTACAATATACTCAAAATCATTTACACCATTTCCAAATGAGTTTACACCATGTGCAAAAACAACTCCGCCACCAAAAATTGCTCCTAATCCAGCTGTCACATCTGTGTAAATTACAGCACCTACAGCCGCACCACCACCAAGAACAACTTCTGATGATGCATAGAGTACTTTGCCTGTTTTATCGAGGAAACCCATTTCGGATTTACCATCCCCCTCAGTAGACAAACTGTTGTCAGAAAAAAATGGTAGCAACAGTTCTTTTTCCTGTTACTACCATTCTACCATGTGTGTTCTGTTGTTCCTAGACTTCTTCCCTTGAGCTTTTGACCATGTAGATGAGAAATGCTACTGACACCGCTGTTGCACCAAGCATGCCTCCCATGAGTCCGAATGCCAGAATGGTTAGGACGATCCCCACAAAGCCTGTTGCCCATCTTCCAGAGAACAGTGCAACTACGATTATTCCCAGAATTCCAACACCACTGAGCAGTTCCAACATTTATTTTTCCTCCTTGTTCATCTGTCTGAGCCACCGTTCTGAGTAGCCGTACTTTCTTGCCATTTCCCTGTAGTTGATGTTCTTACCACAAGATTTTAGCTGTTTCTTCACGTATCTTGCCGAATAGAAACGCACAGGAAAACAAATCTGCATGCCCTTGTAGTGATGATGCATGAGTCTTGCTACTTCCTCTGAGATGTCTTCGGCGATTTCTTCATAGATTCCATTCAGTGCTTGCTGTCCTATGCCAAGACCCCCTTTCAGTCCTCATTATCAAATATAGCCTGTCTTCAAATCTTTCTCTCGTGGCGAATGCCTTGTCTTTCCCCTTGTTTTCTGCAAGGCAAAACGGACAGCAGATTGCTCCACTGTCCGTCTGTTTATGCCGCTATTTTCAGTTCTACTTTTGCTGTTTTAGGAACAGGGTGACGATATTCAGTCTTTGTCCTCATCATGCCGAAGATGATGCTGACGAGTCTTCTCATCACACAGACGAGTGCTTGTCCCTTTGTCTTGCCTTCTGCTTGTTTCTTGAGATAGTACTCTCTGAACACCGGATTACGTCCGTCACCTTTTCGAGAGACTTGGACTTGCTGTACTGCCAGATTGTAGAATGCCTTGTGCAGTGTTCGATTGCCTTGCTTGCTCTTGTGGAAGTTAGACTTGCCACCAGAACTGTGCTCATATGGTGCGATTCCTGCGAACTTGGCTAACTTATCAGGACTACGAAAACGACTGATATCACCTATTTCTGACACAATCTTGGATGCCTGTACTGTGTCTATTCCTGGCATGGTCTCCAGCTTGTATCCTAGTTCTTTCATGGTGATCTTGATTTTGCCCTCGATCTCCTTCATGACTTCGTTGTAGACACGAATCATCTTGATATTGCTTCTTATGACAAAATCGCTGTTGTCTTGACTTCTTTGTGGTATGTGTCCATCGGATTCTATCAGCTCTTTGATCTGCTTTGCCTTTCTAGTGGACAGTGAGTTGCGACTGCCTTTTCTCAGTTCTATGGCAAGTTCTTCTACAGACACATTCTCCAGATGTTTTGGTGAGGGATATGTGTCCCAGAAATGGAGCGCACCCTTTCCAAATATGTCCGAGAAGAATCTGTCATAGCTTGGGTAGCTGTGCTTTAGGACTTCATGGAGCTTGTGTCTGACTTTGGTTTTAGACTCGACAAAAGAGTCTCTTTGACTTACCAGTTGTTTCAGTGTCCAGTGTTGATCTTCTATGTGTACGTCCTTGAGTGTTTCCCACTGCATGAGCATAGTGAGTGCCACACAGCGAGCATCGAACTCGTCGTTCTTCTTGTAGTTTGCCTGACTACGGAAGATGGCCGCCGATGCGGCATTGACTTCCTTGACCACTTGCCCATTGTCTATCAGGTATCTAGCCAGATTTCTACCGTTGTCACCTGTGTCCTCTAGTCCGAAGACCAGATTGCTATTCTTGTTTATACTTTGGAAGTACTTCAAGAAACCCTCGAAATCAGAGGGCTTGTTCTTTATGGTCAGCGTTCCAATCTGCTGATTCATCTGATTGATGGCAACAGCGACATGGATGCCTTTATGTGTATCTACACCTACATAGATTGTGTTAGTATTTCTAGTTATCATTGATTTTCTCCTTCCAGAATCAACGTCGGCAACCTCAGTTCAAACAACTCACCAACTCCTGAGAGTGGGGCGCACGGGGAAGAAAGCCTGTCCGTTATGGACTGGAATTTGTGCTTGTCTGCTTTGGCAAACGAGCATTGATCGCTTATTCAGTTCTACCTAATTTATGATGTATGTTTGTTGTTCTTGTTGATTCGCTTTTTAGTTCCAGATGGGACACTGACGGTCGCAAGTCGGTCACGTTTTGGACGTATTCTCGACTTCTGCTTCTCTTGGTGTGACTGGTTTTGGTCGCATGGACGCGTTCGGATGCACTTTGTTTTGCCAGCACACAGAGCGGCTTCTCTTTTTCGTTCTTTCCGCTGTGTGTTTGTTTTGTCTCTCGATGCGCCCACATGTCCTACTGGATGCGCTGACTGTGTTTCTGCCTCCGGGAACACGCCCTGATTGTGACCCTGCCGTGTCCAGACTCGACCGCAACTGCAGCTGTTCTGGAACTTACCGCTGGACGGATTCCCATCCTTTCGGTCGATTTTAGCATGGGAACTATTTTCTGAAAAGCATTGGTACGAGTACGTTTTAGCCAGTTCCTCCATACTTTTGTCCTCCTATGGATTTTCTAGCCCAGTACGTCCACGTCGAATATTTTTTGCAGTTTTCATGGACTTTTTCAGTCTTTTCCTCTGTATCTATTGATAGTGCTTGATCGTGTCAGTTGTTACATTTTCGTAACATGCGACTGTGTTTCCCAGATTTCAGGCACTCTTTTTTCTGCGTGGGCGACAAGGGTTTGGTGGGGTATGCTTCCCGATTCCCTCCATGATGAGCAGTGCCGCCTTAGTTATCAGTATCGCCAGTTGTACTTTACTCATGCCATTCTCCCTTCTGATTGTCTATCCAGTCTTCCAGCCTCTTGCCGTGTGTGCCCTTTTCCACATAGATGACCCATCCGAAGTTGTCCCCTTGTATGATGGTGATTCTATGGAATGTCCTGTGTCCCAGTTCCAGTGTGTCCACGAACTCTGGGAATGTACCGAAGATTCCTCCGTTTCCTACATCCATGCCGATATGAGGCAAGTGTGTGATGATATCGTCTTCTTCCAGAACGACAATGCCACCAATATTATCAAGAAAGTAGGATTTGTAGTCTTCTTTCTCTGGGAGGCTGTCCACTAGGAATCTGTAGTATGTTTTGATTTCTTCCAGTAGCTCTTTTGGAAGGTCATTCTTAACCTTCAGTTCTTCGATGGTTTTCCATCTGTTTATGATCTTCATTAGGTTTCTCCCTTTCTCTACAGAAGGCTGACTGCGTGTTCTTTTTCTTTTCGGCTGCACGAGACGTAGAACTTGGCTGTTGTCTCTATGTGGGCATGTCCTGCTAGCTTGCTGACCGTTGTTAGAGGAACACCTTTGTTGATGAGTCTTGTACAGAATGTATGACGGAATGTGTGTGGCTTGAGCCGCTCAGAGAAGCTTCCCTTCTTGGTTAGACTCACTAGCATGCTATTGATGGCATCTCTTCCCACTGCACCACGCTGTCCTAGTAGCAGATATTCTGAATCGCTATACTTATGTTTCTGACGGTCGATTAGGTAGGCTTTGATTGACTCCACAACTTCTGGTTTCAGGGGGATTTCTCGGTACTTTCCACCTTTGCCACATACTCTGAGCTGATGCGAAAGAAAGTCGATTTCCTTGATTCTTATGGAACACAGTTCACTGACACGAACCCCTGTGTAGAACAGGAGCTGGACGATTGCCTTATCCCTGAGACTGACGTTGTCTTCAATATAGAGTAGTAGCCTGTCTGTCAGTTTTTCATCGTATACTTCCACAGGTTTCTCTGATCCCTTTGCGATTTTGACTCTGTCACGCCCCAAGTCCACAACCATTTCTGTCATGATGTTCTTTTCGATTAGGAATCTATTGTAGCTGGCAAAGCTATTGATCTTCTTGTTGATGGTGGTTGGTTCGTAGTCTGTTTCCAGAAGCATGGTACGATAGCTGTTGATTGCAAAACGATTGAGCGCACCCCCTAGCTCCATGTCACGTTCCTGCATGAAAGCTTCCAGACCCCTGAGGTCTCCTATGTAGCTTTCTATCGTCTTTTCACTTTTTCCATCTTCTCTGAGATGGTCTTCGAAGGCTTTGATTGTTGACATTGTTTTGCTCCTTTCCAAAAACGACAAAAGAGACCATAGGTTGCTATCCTCTGATCTCTTTGTGTGCTGTATCACTTTGTATTCAGTTTCTGATTCTCTGCTCAGGATTCTTCCCATTATCCATTTAGAGCTTATTTATGGTGTTTCTGCTTGTGATTTAGTACAGATTTTGTGTGACTCATGGCAGAATTATGATTCTGCAGTGAGTTTTATTGTTCCAAAAACTGAAGAAAGCGATGGAAGGACTTTGTTTTGTCTTTCCACCGCTCAATAACAGTTTAAATGTATTCAGTTATTTCAGCTTAATGCTATGACTTTATAATCATTACCATGATATACACTCTTTCTTCTTCAACGTGCCATCTGAAGGATCGACTTCATAGCGCATCCCGAAGAAATTGTTCACCACTACGGAATCACTCTCGTCAATTCTAATCGATATATATGGAGTGTTTTCAGCAATTCCAAAAGCATCAGTTACGCTTTGAATCTTCCAAATCAGTTTTCCATTTTCATTCACCCCATAGACATTATCTATCTCTTTAGTTCCTTTCGGAATATTGAGAACTACAATATACACGCCATCAGAGTGAACGTAGTCTAGAATCGGATGATCGAATCTACATTCATTTTCCCCAACAATTATTTTATTATTATCAATTGTTACATTCATTTGTCTAATCCTCCTAGTAAGGTAACGGTCTTGAATTTACAAACTCTCCAATATATTGTCCCATCAAATCAAATTGGGTTCCACCACCATCATGACCAAATAGACCGTTTGCTACCCCTGTTCTCAAACGTGTTCCTGCTTCAAAAACTGCATCTGTAACATATTTAGGTGTAGATGGTAATGCAAATTTATTCTGAATTTCAGTTGGGGTTAATCCTGCGATATCTTTTGCACGCATTACCCAGCCGCCTGCTTGCTGAGAATTCACTCCATCGTAGACTCGAACGAAAGTCGATTGCTCTGTAAGTTCTATTGTATTAACCACTGTTCCAGGCTTATATGGAGCTTCTGTATAGCCCATATTAGCTAACTTCTGATTTACGCTATTAGCAGTCTCAGAACTCACTATTTCAACACTTTCAGCTACTGGAGTCCCTTGGTTCATCAGAGCAATTACCGCTTCAGTAGCACCATATGTTATTGTCATCGTACTACCAGCTATTTGACCAGTCTTGAAGTTGTCCGCATACTCTCCACCGTACTTTGACTCAACGTACTCATCAGGTAGACCTATGGTTTTGTCTAAGATCCAATCAGTAATACCGCCAAGATATAGACCATCAGCCATACCATTCATAGTAGGAGAATTCTGCATCAAGTATTCAGTTTGACTCTCCCCCTCAGTAGACAAACTGTTGTCAGAAAAAAAGGGTAGCAACAGTTCTATTTCCTGTTACTACCATTCTATCATGTGTGTTCTGTTGTTCCTAGACTTCTTCTCTTGAGCTTTTGACCATGTAGATGAGAAATGCTACTGACACTGCTGTTGCACCAAGCATGCCTCCCATGAGTCCGAATGCCAGAATGGTCAGAACGATCCCCACAAAGCCTGTTACCCATCTTCCAGAGAACAGTGCAACCACGATTATTCCCAGAATTCCAACACCACTGAGCAGTTCCAACATTTATTTTTCCTCCTTGTTCATCTGTCTGAGCCACCGTTCTGAGTAGCCGTACTTTCTCGCCATTTCCCTGTAGTTGATGTTCTTCCCACAGGATTTTAGCTGTTTCTTCACGTATTTTGCCGAATAGAGACGCACAGGAAAACAAATCTGCATGCCCTTGTAGTGGTGGTGCATGAGTCTTGCTACTTCCTCTGAGATATCTTCGGCGATTTCTTCATAGATTCCATTCAGTGCTTGCTGTCCTATGCCAAGTCCCCCTTTCAATCCTCATTATCAAATATAGCTTGTCTTCAAATCTTTCTCTCGTGGCGAATGCCTTGTCTTTCCCCTTGTTCTCTGCAAGGCAAAACGGACAGCAGATTGCTCTACTGTCCGTCCGTTTATGCCGCTATTTTCAGTTCTGCTTTTGCTGTTTTAGGAACAGGATGACGATATTCTGTCTTTGTTCTCATCATGCCGAAGATGATGCTGACAAGTCTTCTCATCACGCAAACAAGTGCTTGTCCTTTCGTCTTGCCTTCTGCTTGTTTCTTGAGATAGTACTCTCTGAACACTGGATTACGTCCGTCACCTTTTCGAGAGACTTGGACTTGCTGTACTGCCAGATTGTAGAATGCCTTGTGCAGTGTTCGATTGCCTTGCTTGCTCTTGTGGAAGTTAGACTTGCCACCAGAACTATGCTCATATGGTGCAATTCCTGCGAACTTGGCTAACTTATCAGGACTGCGAAAACGACTGATGTCGCCTATTTCTGACACAATCTTGGATGCCAGTACTGTGTCTATTCCTGGCATGGTCTCCAGCTTGTATCCTAGTTCTTTCATGGTGATCTTGATTTTGTCCTCGATCTCCTTCATGATTTCGTTGTAGACACGAATCATCTTGATATTGCTTCTTATGACAAAATCACTGTTGTCTTGACTTCTTTGTGGCATCTGTCCATCAGATTCTATCAGTTCTTTGATCTGCTTTGCCTTTCTAGTGGACAGGGAGTTTCGACTGCCTTTTCTCAGTTCTATGGCAAGTTCTTCTACAGACACATTCTCCAGATGTTTTAGTGATGGATATGTGTCCCAGAAATGGAGCGCACCCTTTCCAAATATGTCCGAGAAGAATCTGTCATAGCTTGGGTAGCTGTGCTTTAGGACTTCGTGGAGCTTGTGTCTGACCTTTGTTTTCGATTCTACGAACGAATCCCTTTGGCTGACCAGTTGTTTCAGTGTCCAGTGCTGGTCTTCTATGTGTACGTCCTTGAGTGTTTCCCACTGCATGAGCATGGTGAGTGCCACACAGCGAGCATCGAACTCGTCATTCTTCTTGTAGTTTGCCTGACTGCGGAATATGGCTGCTGATGCGGCATTGACTTCCTTCACCACTTGCCCATTGTCTATCAGGTATCTAGCCAGATTTCTGCCGTTGTCACCTGTGTCCTCAAGTCCAAATACAGGCATTGTATCCTTTGATAGTGTTTTGAAGTACTTCAAGAAACCCTCGAATTCGGAGGGCTTGTTCTTTATGGTCAACGTTCCAATCTGCTGGTTCATCTGATTGATGGCAACAGCGACATGGATGCCTTTATGTGTATCTACACCTACATAGATTGTGTTAGTATTTCTAGTTATCATTGATTTTCTCCTTCCAGAATCAACGTCGGCAACCTCAGTTCAAACGACTCACCAACTCTTTCGAGTGGGGCGCACGGGGAAGAAAGCCTGTCCGTTATGGACTGGAATTTGTGCTTGTCTGCTTTGGCAAACGAGCGTTGATTACCTATTCAGTTCTACCTATTTTATGATGTATGCTTGTTTTTCTTGTTGTTTCGTTTTCTGATTGTTGTCTGGTCGCAAACGGGTTGTGCTTTGGACACAACTGCATCTTCCAGAACAATTGATTTATGTGGTCTTGGTCGTGTGGACGCATCGGAGAAACTACCAGCTTCTCTCTGCCTGAGAATCGCCTCTTCTGCTTGTTTTTTGCGTTCTGTTGGCATTGACTTCGACACGTCCACATGTCCAAATTATTGGTTTTGCTTGCTTTCTGACGGACTTTTCTCGTCCGTTTTCTGTCCTTCTGTCGCCTTCTTGCGTCCCTGTTCCGCCTGCTTCTCGTCCTCTGATTCCAGTTCTTTGCGAATGTCTGGGTGGAGGCGCAGTTTGGGAAGCTCTTGTCGGAATTCCTTCTTGATGCGGATTCCTGTGTGATATCGGAAGCTTCCTGTTCGTTTGGACTCCCACTTGTATCCGAGTCTGTCTGCTTCTGCTTCGAATTCTCTCCAGAACTTCTTGTTGGAGATGTTTGCGTATCCTGAGTGTCCATTGTCTTCTGACCACTTTTTGAAGAAGTTGTAGATTTGCTTGTTGCTTTCTCTATGTCCTTCTTCATCATGATCGATGCATTCTTCGAAGAATACCATCATTGGACTCATTTCTAGTCTGTAGCTTTCAAGCAAGTCTTCACTGGCTTTGCTTGCTACGAACTGGTACTCGTTTTCTTTCAGACTGACAAGTCCTTCTACTGCCCAGTTGAAGATGCCAGGAAGTTCTTCTAGGAGCTTGTCTCTCAGGTGTTTATCTTGCTTCTTCCCTCTGAACGACTTCACGAATGGAATCATGGACAGTCTTCTGAAGTATCCATCCGAACGGTCTCTTGTTGATGGCATGTTGTTGGTCGATGCCACAATCTTGGCTGTTGGTCTGAAGGAGAAGACAGGCTTGCCTTTTTGCTCGGCTGTGATGGTGTCTTCACCTGTGATGGCTTTGAAGTACTGGGTATTCATGCTTTTGCCACCCATTTCATTCTCAGAAGACAGGTTCAGTGTTTTGCCGTAGAGTGTCACTCTTGAGAATCCTTTGTGAAGTTCGTTGAGTGGCACATGGGCAATGTTTTCTTCGCCTACTACTTGGCTGAGTATGTCAGTGAAAACTCCCTTACCATTCCCTCCACTACCATAGAGAATCAGGGCTTTCTGCGCCTTTGTCTCCATGCTCATGCAATAGCCGAACCACTGCTGTGCCAGTTCTACCAGTTCCTTGTCACCATCGAATATCTGGTCAAGGAATGTAAGAAATTTTGGGCATTTAGCTTCTGGATCATACTCAATGGGAAGCTGTATGGTGCTGTACCAGTCTGGGTTGTGGTCTTTCAGCTCAAGAGTTTCTGTGTCGAACATGCCGTTTTGCATGTTGATGAGATGGCGATGTTCGTTGAATTCACCAATCAGGTACAGCTCCCGCATGAGAGCTTTTAGGTATTCTTCTTCTCGTCTGCTATTCCAGACTCCGAATCTTGGCTCTTGGAGCTCATCACGCAAGAACTGCAACAACTCGAACTTTGGAACTTGCTTCCAGACCCCTTCATCGAAGCTGTAGAAATGTCCATCACTGCCGTAGATGAGGTTATAGTTTTTCTTGATGTAGATGGCATAGTAGTTAGCGTTGAATTTCGCCACTTCCCCATCTTCATCTATGAGGAATCCTCTATCATACAGATCGAGTTCCTCCTGTGTCATATCAGCTTTGTCTTTCAGTTTTTTAGTACTCATTGGTTTTCTTCCTTCCGAATTTTTATTTCAGAGGAAGGTAGCTACCAGATTGACGTCAATACTCTCTGATGCATCTGAATATACGCTACTATTTCATAAGCGTCAACTCCACACGCCTTGATATGACTGGTTTTGAGGAAATACCGCAAGTGTTTCGGCGACTATAGCCTTGCCAAAACGCTCGTGAAAAAATATTTTGTATTTTTTTCTGTACATAGACTGAGTTCATGATTTTTGTGGTCTTGGTTTGGGTGGTGGATTGTGTTTCCCTATGCCTTCCATGATGAGCAGTGCCGCCTTAGTTATCAGTATCGCCAGTTGTACTTTACTCATTCCATTCTCCCTTCTGATTGTCTATCCAGTCTTCCAGCCTCTTGCCGTGTGTGCCCTTTTCCACATAGACCACCCATCCGAAGTTGTCTCCCTGTATGATGGTGATTCTATGGAATGTCCTGTGTCCCAGTTCCAGTGTGTCCACGAACTCTGGGAATGTACCGAAGATTCCTCCGTTTCCTACATCCATGCCGATATGAGGCAAATGTGTGATGATATCGTCTTCTTCCAGAACGACAATGCCACCGATGTTGCCAAGAAAGTAGGATTTGTAGTCTTCTTTCTCTGAGAGGTTGTCCACAAGGAATTTGTAGTACATTTTGATTTCTTCCAGTAGTTCAGTTGGAAGGACATTCTTAGCCTCTATTTCTTCGATGGTTTTCCATCTATTTATGATCTTCATTAGGTTTCTCCCTTTCTCTACAGAAGGCTGACTGCATGTTCTTTTTCTTTTCGGCTGCACGAGACGTAGAACTTGGCTGTGGTTTCGATGTGGGCATGTCCTGCTAGCTTGCTGACTGTTGTTAGAGGAACGCCTTTGTTTATGAGTCTTGTACAGAATGTATGACGGAATGTGTGTGGCTTGAGTCGCTCAGAGAAGTTACCCTTCTTGGTTAGACTCACTAGCATGTTGTTGATGGCATCTCTACCCACTGCACCACGTTGACCTAGTAGCAGATACTCCGAATCGTAGTATTTATGATTTTGTCGTGCAACTAGGTAGTCTTTGATTGACTCCACAACTTCTGGTTTCAGTGGAACTTCTCTGAACTTTCCACCCTTGCCACAGACTTTGAGTTGATGTGTTAGGAAGTCGATATCCTTGATTCTTATGGAGCATAGTTCACTGACTCGAACACCTGTGTAGTACAGAAGCTGGACAATCACTTTGTCTCTGACATTGACATTGTCTTCAATATAGAGAAGTAGCCTGTCTGTCAGTTTCTCATCGTAGACCTCCACAGGTTTCTCTGATCCCTTGGCTATTTTTACTCTGTCACGTTTGTAGTCCACGACCATTTCAGCCATGGTATTCTTTTCGATTAGGAATCTGTTATAGCTTGCGAAGCTATTGATTTTCTTGTTGATTGTGGTTGGTTCGTAGTCTGATTCAAGAAGCATGGTGCGGTAGCTGTTTATTGCAAAACGATTGAGCGCACCCCCTAGCTCCATGTCTCGTTCCTGCAGGAAAGTTTCCAGACCCCTGAGATCTCCTATGTAGCTTTCTATCGTCTTTTCACTTTTGCCATCTTGTCTGAGATGGTCTTCGAAGGTTTTGATTGTTGACATTGTTTTCTCCTTTCCAAAAACGACAAAAAGACCATAGGGGTGTTATCCTATGGTCTCTTTGCACGTTGTTTCCTCTTATATTCGGTTTTCTCGCTCTGTGTTCTGGATTCTTCCCACAATCCATTCTGAGCCTGTTTATGGTGTTTCTGTTTGTGATTTGGTGCTGATTTTATGTGACTGATGGCAGAATTATGATTCTGCAGTGAGTTTTGTTGCTTCAAAAACAGAAGAAAGCGATGGAATGACTTCGTTTTGTCTTTCCACCGCTCTAGTTTTGTAGTTTTGCATCCAGATTGCTATACTTTATGCTATGAGCTATTCGAGCAATGAAACAAATTACTACTTATTGGTCTATTTTTCATTCGTAGTAACTACAATGATGTCTGGTTGATTATCATCCCATTTATCATCCCAGTCACGGATATGAGAGTGACACATTTCTGTATCATCCGAAACTTTACCATGTTCATCTAACACATGTTTGAAGTAGTTCACAAGTTTCTCCAACTCCTCAATGTCTCCCATTATTGACACTTCATTCAATTCAATTAGATCATCACTATTTTTTTGGTAACCGTAAACTTTCATTAATAATCTCCTAACTGCCATCCATTCTTCTCAAGCCATTTCCTAACCTTCTTACTTGGATCAGGTGTTCCTCTATGTTTATCATGTATAGTACCATCATTATTTATAGAAGTACCATCATCAAAGTGAACGTGTGGCTTTTGACCTGGAACATGTGGCTTATCTACTCTATCAACGCCTCGTGGAGCTTGACCTTTATTTACCTGTTGTTGTAACTGCGATGGACCTGTTGGATCTGGAATTTCACTATCTGACTCACTATCATCCACGGCTTCAGCATTGAATAAGCTATCAGTAAAACTATTGATTCCATCGACAAAATCATTTACTTTGTCCACCATCGGAGCCGTTATAACTGTGGTTATAATAACTAGTCCACCAATTTCTCGAACAGTTTTGTTCCTACTTAGAACCAATACTCCAGCCATACTTGCTTTTGAAACATCTTGGTTCATCGGATCAGTTTGACTCTCCCCCTCAGTAGACAAACTGTTGTCAGAAAAAAGGGTAGCAACAGTTCTATTTCCTGTTACTACCATTCTATCATGTGTGTTCTGTTGTTCCTAGACTTCTTCTCTTGAGCTTTTGACCATGTAGATGAGAAATGCTACTGACACTGCTGTTGCGCCAAGCATGCCTCCCATGAGTCCGAATGCTAGAATAGTCAGGACGATCCCCACAAAGCCTGTTACCCATCTTCCAGAGAACAGTGCGACCACGATTATTCCCAGAATTCCAACACCACTGAGCAGTTCCAACATTTATTTTTCCTCCTTGTTCATCTGTCTGAGCCACCGTTCTGAGTAGCCGTACTTTCTTGCCATTTCCCTGTAGTTGACGTTCTTCCCACAAGATTTTAGCTGTTTCTTCACGTATTTTGCCGAATAGAGACGCACAGGAAAACAAATCTGCATGCCCTTGTAGTGGTGGTGCATGAGCCTTGCTACTTCCTCCGAGATGTCTTCGGCGATTTCTTCATAGATTCCATTCAGTGCTTGCTGTCCTATGCCAAGTCCCCCTTTCAGTCCTCATTATCAAATATAGCTTGTATTCAAATCTTTCTCTCGTGGCGAATGCCTTGTCTTTCCCCTTGTTTTCTGCAAGGCAAAACGGACAGCAGATTGCTCCACTGTCCGTCTGTTTATGCCGCTATTTTCAGTTCTGCTTTTGCTGTTTTTGGAACAGGATGACGATATTCTGTCTTTGTTCTCATCATGCCGAAGATGATGCTGACAAGTCTTCTCATCACGCAAACTAGTGCTTGTCCCTTTGTTTTCCCTTCTGACTGCTTCTTCAGATAGTATTCACTAAACACTGGATTACGTCCATCACCTTTCTTAGAAACTTGGACTTGCTGTACTGCAAGATTGTAGAATGCCTTGTGCAGTGTTCGATTACCTTGCTTGCTCTTGTGGAAGTTTGATTTGCCACCAGAACTGTGCTCATATGGTGCAATTCCTGCGAACTTGGCTAACTTATCAGGACTGCGAAAACGGCTGATGTCACCTATTTCTGACGCAATCTTGGATGCCAGTACGGTGTCTATTCCTGGCATTGTCTCCAGCTTGTAGCCTAGTTCTTTCATGTTGATCTTGATTTTGTCCTCAATCTCCTTCATGACTTCGTTGTAGACACGAATCATCTTGATATTGCTTCTAATGACAAAATCACTGTTGTCTTGACTTCTTTGTGGCATGTGTCCATCAGATTCTATCAGCTCTTTGATCTGCTTTGCCTTTCGAGTGGACAGTGAGTTGCGACTGCCTTTTCTCAGTTCTATGGCAAGTTCTTCTACAGACACATTCTCTAGGTGTTTTGGTGATGGGTATGTGTCCCAGAAATGGAGCGCACCCTTACCGAATATATCCGAGAAGAATCTGTCATAGCTTGGGTAGCTGTGCTTTAGGACTTCATGGAGCTTGTGTCTGACTTTGGTTTTAGACTCGACAAAAGAGTCTCTTTGACTGACTAGTTGTTTCAGTGTCCAGTGCTGATCTTCTATGTGTACGTCCTTGAGTGTTTCCCACTGCATGAGCATGGTAAGTGCCACACAGCGAGCATCGAACTCGTCATTCTTCTTGTAGTTCGCCTGACTGCGGAAGATGGCTGCTGATGCGGCATTGACTTCCTTGACGATTTGCCCATTGTCTATCAGGTATCTAGCCAGATTTCTGCCGTTGTCACCTGTGTCCTCCAGTCCAAATACGGGCACCAGATCTTTTGATAGTGTTTTGAAGTACTTCAAGAAACCCTCGAATTCAGAGGGCTTGTTCTTTATGGTCAGTGTTCCAATCTGCTGATTCATCTGATTGATGGCTACAGCTACATGGATACCTTTATGGGTATCTACACCTACGTAGATTGTGTTCATGCTTCTTTGTGTCATGTTTGTTCTCCTTCCAGAATCAACGTCGGCAACCTCAGTTCAAACGACTCTCCAACTCTTTCGAGTGGGGCGCACGGGGAAGAAAGCCTGTCCGTTATGGACTGGAATTTACGCTGGTCTGCTTTGGCAAACGAGCGTTGATCGCTTATTCAGTTCTACCTATTTTATGATGTATGTTTGTTTTCCTTGTTGTTTCGCTTTCTGACTGCATTCTGGTCGTGGCACGGTTGTGTTTTGGACACAACTGCATCTTCCAGAACAATTGATTTATGTGGTCTTGGTCGTGTGGACGCATCGGAGAAACTACCAGCTTCTCTCTGCCTGAGAATCGCCTTTTCTGCTTGTGTCTTGCGTTCTGTTGGCACTGACTTCGACACGCCCACATGTCCTAGTTATTGGTTTTGCTTGTTTTCTGATGGACTTTTCTTGCCCTTTTTCTGTCCATTTGTCGCCTTCTTCTGTCCTTTTTCAACTTGTTTCTCGTCCTCTGATTCCAGTTCTTTGCGAATGTCTGGGTGGAGGCGCAGTTTGGGAAGCTCTTGTCGGAATTCCTGCTTTATTTTGATTCCTGTGTGGTATCGGAAGCTTCCTGTTCGTTTGGACTGCCACTTGTATCCGAGTCTGTCTGCTTCTGCTTCGAATTCTCTCCAGAACTTCTTGTTGGAGATGTTTGCATATCCAGAGTGACCATTGTCTTCAGACCACTTTCGGAAGAAGCCATAGATGTGTTTGTTGCTTTCTCTGTGACCTTCTTCATCTTGATCGATGCATTCTTCGAAGAATACCATCATTGGACTCATTTCTTGTCTGTAACTTTCAAGCAGTTCTTCACTGGCTTTACTTGCTACGAATTGGTACTCATTTTCTTTCAGACTGACTAGACCTTCTACTGCCCAGTTGAAGATGCCAGGAAGTTCTTCCACGAGCTTGTCTCTCAGATGCTTGTCCTGCTTCTTTCCTCTGAACGATTTTACGAATGGAATCATGGACAGTCTTCTGAAGTATCCATCCGAACGGTCTCTTGTTGATGGCATGTTGTTGGTCGATGCCACAATCTTGGCTGTTGGTCTGAAGGAGAAGACAGGCTTACCCTTCTGTTCTGCTGTGATGGTATCTTCACCTGTAATGGCTTTGAAGTACTGGGTATTCATGCTTTTGCCACCCATTTCGTTTTCAGAAGACAGGTTCAGCGTTTTGCCGTAGAGTGTCACTCTTGAGAATCCTTTGTGGAGTTCGTTGAGTGGCACATGGGCAATGTTTTCTTCACCTACTACTTGGCTGAGTATGTCAGTGAAGACACCTTTGCCGTTCCCTCCGCTACCATAGAGAATCAGAGCTTTCTGCGCCTTTGTCTCCATGCTCATGCAGTAGCCGAACCACTGCTGTGCCAGTTCTACCAGTTCCTTGTCACCATCGAATATCTGGTCAAGGAATGCAAGGAATTTTGGGCATTTAGCTTCTGGATCGTACTCTATGGGAAGCTGTATGGTGCTGTACCAGTCTGGGTTGTGGTCTTTCATCCCAAGTGTTTCTGTGTCAAACATGCCGTTTTGCATGTTGATGAGATGGCGTTCTTCGTTGAATTCACCAATCAGGTACAGCTCCCGCATGAGAGCTTTTAGGTATTCTTCTTCTCGTCTGCTGTTCCAGACTCCGAATCTTGGCTCTTGGAGCTCATCACGCAAGAACTGCAACAACTCGAACTTTGGAACTTGCTTCCAGACCCCTTCATCGAAGCTGTAGAAATGTCCATCACTGCTGTAGATGAGGTTATAGTTTTTCTTGATGTAGATGGCATAGTAGTTAGCGTTGAATTTCGCCACTTCCCCATCTTCATCTATGAGGAATCCTCTATCATACAGATCGAGTTCCTCCTGTGTCATATCAGCTTTGTCTTTCAGTTTTTTAGTACTCATTGGTTTTCTTCCTTCCGAATTTTTATTTCAGAGGAAGGTAGCTACCAGATTGACGTCAATACTCTCTGATGCATCTGAATATACGCTACTATTTCATAAGCGTCAACTCCACACACCTTGATATGACTGGTTTTTAGGAAATACCGCAAGTGTTTCGGCGACTATAGCCTTGCCAAAACACTCGTGAAAAAATATTTTGTATTTTTTTCTGTACATAGACTAAGTTCATGATTTTTGTGGTCTTGGTTTGGGTGGTGGATTGTGTTTCCCTATGCCTTCCATGATGAGCAGTGCCGCCTTAGTTATCAGTATCGCCAGTTGTACTTTACTCATTCCATTCTCCCTTCTGTTTATCTATCCAGTCTTCCAGCCTCTTGCCGTGTGTGCCCTTTTCCACATAGACCACCCATCCGAAGTTGCCCCCTTGTATGATAGTGATTCTGTGGAATATCCTGTGTCCCAGTTCCAGCGTGTCCACGAACTCTGGGAATGTACCAAAGATTCCCCCATTTCCTACATCCATGCCGATATGAGGCAAGTGTGTGATGATATCGTCTTCTTCCAGAACGACAATACCACCGATGTTGCTAAGAAAGTAGGATTTGTAGTCTTCTTTCTCTGGGAGATTGTCCACAAGGAATCTGTAGTATGTTTTGATCTCTTCCAGTAGCTCTTTTGGAAGGTCATTCTTAGTCTCTATTTCTTCGATGGTTTTCCATCTGTTTATGATCTTCATTAGGTTTCTCCCTTTCTCTACAGAAGGCTGACTGCCTGTTCTTTTTCCTTACGGCTACACGAAATATAGAACTTGGCTGTTGTCTCTATGTGGGCATGTCCTGCTAGTTTGCTGACCGTTGTTAGAGGAACACCTTTGTTGATGAGTCTTGTACAGAATGTATGACGGAATGTGTGTGGCTTGAGCCGCTCAGAGAAGCTTCCCTTCTTGGTTAGACTCACTAGCATGCTATTGATGGCATCTCTTCCCACTGCACCACGCTGTCCTAGTAGCAGATATTCTGAATCGCTATACTTATGTTTCTGACGGTCGATTAGGTAGGCTTTGATTGACTCCACAACTTCTGGTTTCAGGGGGATTTCTCGGTACTTTCCACCTTTTCCACAAACTCTGAGCTGATGCGAAAGAAAGTCGATGTCTTTGACTCTTATGGAACACAGTTCACTGACACGAACCCCTGTGTAGAACAGGAGCTGGACAATTGCCTTATCCCTGAGACTGACATTGTCTTCAATATAGAGTAGTAGCCTGTCTGTCAGTTTTTCATCGTAGACTTCCACAGGTTTCTCTGATCCCTTAGCTATTTTGACTCTATCTCTTTTGTAGTCCACAACCATTTCTGTCATGATGTCCTTTTCGATTAGGAATCTGTTATAGCTTGCGAAGCTGTTGATTTTCTTGTTGATGGTGGTTGGTTCGTAGTCTGTTTCAAGAAGCATGGTGCGGTAGCTACTTATTAGGAATCTATTGAGTGTGCCATCGAAGTTTATTTCTCTTTGCTTGACGAATACCTCTAGTCCTCCGAGATCAGAGGTATAGCTTTCTATTGTCTTTTCGCTTTTTCCATCTTGTCTGAGGTATTCCTCGAAGGCTTTGATTGTTTGCATAGTTTTGCTCCTTTCCAAAAACGACTAAAAGAGACCATAGGTTATTGTCCTCTGATCTCTTTGCACGCTGATTCATGTTGTATTCAGTTTTGGGACTCGGTGTTCTGGATTCTTCCCACAATCCATTCTGAGCCTGTTTGCGGTATTTCTGCTTGTGATTCGCACTGAATTCGTGTGACTGGTGGCAGAATTATTATTCTGCAGTGAGTTTTTCTTATTCAAAAACGGAAGAAAGCGATGGAAGGACTTTGTTTTGTCTTCCCACCGCTAGATTCAGTGTTTTATGTTGTTAGTTCAATAGATTTTATGCAATCAGACAACATCAGCAAAATCGAACACTAATTGAGTTCAATATTTTCCTCAAGTGCATTCAAGAGCATTTCAGCTGTATTTGGATTCAAATTGAAGTCTTCATCAATTCTCTCCAATCTGCTCATAACGCTAGCTATACAATCACAACCTTCTTCACAATAGTCAAACACATCGGAAAACCAAACTGTATTTACCCATTCTAAAGCTCTAATGTCATCAATCTCCCCTGAAATGAAATGCTCTAACAGATTCACTACATGAGAATTACATATCATCACTGTTGTTTCTGTTTCATTGAAAATCCCTGTGCCACCAATGCCGATAACATCACCTTTATTAATTTTCAAATCTCTAAAATCCTCAAGTACTTTTGAATAGTTCATCATATCACCTATTTATACTTTCTATGAATGAAATTGCCTGCGTTAGTGAATGTATCTTTATAGACATTCACAGTCTTTCCACTACTATCAATGATTTTGTAGTACTCAGCATATCCAGAATGGTTACCTGGCTTCAACATTTTCATTTGATAATTACCATTTTCCAAAACATCAACAGTATACTCTGTATAACCACTGCCACTCTTTCTTATGAATCTCTTAAAATTAGATGCGACATCATCAGGCAAGTCTGCTAGTGCAGTTATAGCATCTGATTTTGATCCAGCACTGAAAACATTCTGAGTCCCATTATTTGTCGGAAGTGATGCTGCATGCCAAGTTCCAGCATGCAATCCAATTGTAAACCCTTCAACAAATGCCTCTACAAGTTTATTCTGTTCATACGATTCTATTATGTACTCCTCATATAGTGGTGACAACGTATCATGAACATTCTCTTGTCCAGTCAACATCGTTCTTAATCCATATATTACGTTATCACTTGAATTGTAAATAGTATCATACTTATTCTGAAGTTTTTTCGCTTCGGCTAAAATTATTGCATCAACTAATTGATTCCTTTGATCACCTGTTATGTTAGATGGTATTTGATCAATTAGCGGCTCAATGTTTGATTGTAACTCATTTTGCCAGTTTGATGGAGCAAATACATATTCACTTTGACTCTCCCCCTCACCAGTCAAAATAACTTCACTAAACTCATTTTTAGTAGCATCATATTTGTACTTTATGTCATCAACAGTTATGGTTAAAGTATCAAACTCTAGACCTTGATATGTTCCTTGTAATACTTCTTCCGCAGTCTCAAGTGCATCAAGATCAGACAAGCTTTCCAGACTAGACAGATTTTTTTTATTAGCATCATTCAATATATCTTCACTACCAAGGACTTGTAATGTTCCACCCGACTCATGAAGTTTATTTATAACACTTTCAACTTTTTTTACAACCTCATCTTTTTCCACATATTTTTCACCATTATCAGTTTTCATTTTTACTTGTTCAGAATGTCTTGAATTATCATTTTTTTGTTTCATCTGCTGATTATGTCCGCTTGGATCATAATACTTGATTGGATTGTTCGAGGTATAAGTATATAAATTTAGACTTAACGGATCGCTTAGTTGACCTCTATAGGTATCTTCTTGTAAGAATCGAGCATATTTAGCATCATACATTCTAGCATTTAAGTAGTACATGTCCGTTTCTTCATCATATTGATAGGCTGAGTAACGGAATGGGTTATCTGTCATATCTTGTGACTCGATAGGGTTTCCAAATGCATCATACATATACTTTGCTTTTATTACACCTGTTTGATCTATAAGAGCAGTTACATCTCCATGCGCATTAAATAAGTAATTATACTCTTCTCCATTTGACTGGCGAGATATCAAAGACGTACCCATCGTATTTCTCGCAGTTACATCTCCATTCTTATTTCGCTCAAGGACAACATCACGACCAACATATAGATAGTGTGTTTCTTTATCTGCAACTTTCTTGACCACTCGTTGCCCTCTACCATTATAAATGTTTTGAACTGTTTTACCACCTTGGACCGTCTTCACCAATTGATTAAACACATTATACTCATTGTTTTGCTCATTAATTTCATTAATTATTGGTCTACCACTAAATGAGTATTTAAAATGTTCAGCTTTTGTCCCAGTTAACCTATTACGTTCATCATAGTAGTAATTCTGAACAGCTAACCCAATTCCATTAGTCTTAAGTTCAGATCTTCTATTCCCAGATGCATCATAACTATAAATTGTTTGCATATCTGGCTCTTCAATTACTTTTAATCTATTAAGCTCATCATATACATACGTAGTCTTCCCTCTAGAATCTTGAACTGTTTCTTGAAGTCCTGTTAACTCATTATAAGTGTATAAATACGAGTCAATATTTGAACCATCAACATTCTTATTAACTAATGACTTTATTTGATTATCCGGATAATAAGTGTAAACTTCCTGAACACCAGACTGATACAAAACTTTCGTCTTATTACCAATTTCATCATACTCATAGATTGTCCTACTTAGGTCATTGGAACCAATACCATCTACAACTTGCTTCAGACGGCCATGCTTATCAAAGACTTTTTGCATTACTCCAGCAGGATCAGTTTGAACGAGTGAAGTATACCCACTCATAAGTGAATCACCTTTTTCGTCCGTTCTTACATCGTATTTGAATGTCACTTTCCCCTGATTCGGAACTGATTTCGAAATGTTTCTACCTAACGCATCATACTCATATATTGTTGTGCCTGTTTGATCACTCATTTTGATCAAATTACCAACACCATCATATTCATACTTAAGTTCAATTTCTCCAGCTGATCTCGTTTTAATAAGACCAAGCAAATTATATGTTTCTGTTATGATATTCTGATTTCTATCGAGTATAGTGTGTCTTTGACCATTCGAATAATATGTGTAATTTTCTACTTTGCCAAGAGTATATTGATAATTTCCTTCAGTTCCAGTACGTCCGCCATCATCAATACGTCTTTTCAAAAGTCCCCTAGTATTGTATTCATTCGTGGTTGTAATACCGCGTCCATCTTTTTGAAAAACTAGGTTCCCATTCAAATCGTATAGATATTCACTTGTTTCCCCTTTTGCATTTATCACTTTCCACAATCGGTTCATCGAATCATAAATATAAGTTGTCACTAAGTCACTTTGATCTGTTACATTTTTTACATCATTTTTTATAGTTTTTACATTTCCTCTTATGTCATATGTCTTTATTATTCTTCTACGCAATAGATCATACTCTTCAATAATTTGTCCATCCTTGTTATAGACAAACTCTGAATAATTGCCCTTAGCATTATACGAGAATCGTTGCTGATGCGCGGTATCATATACTCGTTTTTCAATAACTATACCACTTGGATCTATGGTTTGAACAAGTCGATCAATGTCATCGTACTTATAGTGGATTTCGTTACCCGTCCAATCACGTTTTACTGTGATATTGTTGTTTTTATCATACACCTTTTCTTCGATATGTTTCGTTACTTCTCCATCCACATCCTTTACATCTATAATTGTTGATATAACACGATCAAGTTCATCATACTTTGTCTCTATTATATTTCCATTTGGATCTGTAGAATATCTAAGATTACCATTTAGATCATATTTAGAGATTGCGGTGTATACTTTTCCTGTACCACTTGTGGTTTTTAAGGTTTTTGAGGTTATATTTCCCAGCTTGTTATAGCTGAATATTTCTTCCTTACCAGCAGTATCAAACTTTCTTAAAACTCTCCCGTTTTCATCATACTGATATTTTATTGAGTATGCACCAATACTTTCATCATATGGATAAACTTCCTCACGAACTTGCCCAAATGCATTGTACTTAAATGCAGTTACATTGTTTTCACCATCTCTAACTTCAACTGGTAAACCTATGTAGTTGTGTTTAGCTTTTGACAATGTCACTTCAGGACCATTGCTAGGATTGTGTCTCGTTTCAATTAAATTTCCAAATGCATCATATTTCTTAATGAACTCATTGCCTAATCCGTCAATTTCTTTGCTTACAAGACCGCGACCATTGTATACAGTTTTGCTGGTATAATCAATTCCGCTACTCTTATGTTCGGCAGACAATATCTCAGTTGGTTCTCCAACCAGATTATAGGTAAACTCGGCACCATATCCCGTTGCAATTTTGTTTGATACATCTCCCGTCCCATTGTTGTAACCTATGTCATTTAACTCTTTAACAATGTTGCCAGCAGCATCATGGTCGTATGCTTTATTTACTATAGTTGTCCACTTATTTTGCTCATCCAGATATACATACGTCTCTAATATTAATTGGTCCACATCATTATATGTATATTCAGTTCTGCTATAGCTAGAAAGTGAACTAGAGATATCAATTGTACTCCCTGTATAATTTTCTGGAGTAACTTCTGCTATAAGTCTTCCTGCAAAGTCATACTCATATGCATGAATTAGAGTTTGCTCTGTACCTTCAGAAGTCACTGTTTTCTTCTCATATAGCAAGTTGCCCCGACTGTCATACCTATACTCAGTTTTATTGCCATTCGCATCTATTATAGTCTCAACGTTTCCATTAAAATCATAGTCTTTTGTCACCATCTTGTCTTTTACAAGGTTTACACCAGAACTATTAACATAGTCCACATCTTTTATCGTCTCTGATACAACTCTACCAAGCTCATCGTATCTATATTCAGTTGTTGAAACAGGTGTTTGCAGTGAATCTATTTTACCAGAGCCATTATACCTATAAACAGTTTCAGTAGTCTCCATTTCATTTGAGCTAAAGTCGTACCCTTTTAGATCGCCCTTTCGAACTGTTTTACACACATTAACCACTCGTCCATAATTATCATAATCATACTCTTCAAATATGGACTCTGATTTACTAACAAATGTGTATTTATTATCTATAAAACCTCTGCTATCATAATTAGTTTTAATTAACAACTCATTGTCTAAACCATCTGCCAAACTAGTTATTCTTTCTTCGGTTATATCACCACTAGAGTTGTACTTAAATTCACGAGTTATTAAACTTTCAGGAATATTTGTAATATTAGGTCGTCCTTCAGCAATAATCACAATCAAGTCAGAAGTGCTTTTTGATTTTACTTTATCATTCTTGAAATAAGTTATTCCTTCATATCTATATTCGTTTTTCTCAACTTCCGTCCATTTTCTTATTAAACGATTTAGCTTGTCGTAGTCATAATATGTATGGCCACCTAATTTATTAACAGAATAATCGAGTAATCCATTTTTTAGATATGCATTCTCAATTTTAGATCCATCATCGTATGTTTCCGTTAGTAATTTATCCTTAAAATCATAAATGGATATTGTTTCACGGAACTTACTTCTATCTTCACTAAGATACTCAGTTTTTGTAACTTTTTTCTTGTTAGCACTTCCCTCAATTGGAACTGTTTCATATTTATATGACTCAATTAACCAACCTTTTGTAACATCGGACTCTAAATCAGCCTCTTTGAAATATACATGTGTTAAATTCTTAAACAAATCATACTCGTAATAGTTACTTGAACCATCAGGATATACTTTCTTTTTAATATTCCCCACAGCATCATATTCATATTTCGTTATATTACCTTGTGGATCTTTTTCAAGAATTTTCTCTCCAAGATTATTGTACTGATAAGAGTATCCTAAATCATTATGGGTGTATACAGATTCAGCTATGTTATCTATATTGGATTCATTTGAAATATCATACTGATCTGCTTTTATGGATCTAATCAATTCATTCTTACTATTGTAAATATTCCTTACATAACAAAAGTCACCATTAGAATTTATAGTTCTCTCTCTTAGTAAATTTCCACTAGAATCAAACTCTCTTGAATATATAGCATTTTTGTCATCATAGAATTCTATATCAACAAAAGATTCCGCAACTTGATTTCCATCATCATCGTACAAAAAGTATTTTGTTACAGCTCCCACGGTTTTAGTTGCTACATTCCCTTGATAGTTGTAAGTATAGCTTTTAGTAAAGCCCTCTTCATCCACTTCAGTTTTAATAAGCCCTTTTAAAGTTCTTGACACTAAATTGTGCTTTTCGTAAGCATTGTCTACAGTATTCTTTTGACTTGTATATGTATATTTTTTTACTAATGACTCATCAGCAGATAAATATCTACTCACATTAAGCGGAAGTCCATTTTGGGTGGTTGTACTTACTAAAACACCAATTTCATCTATTTCCAACGTTTTATATCCTGTATTATCATATTCATACTTCTTAACTGAACCATCAGGATTTATCATTTGTTGAACCCTAAAATCCTTGTAAACAAAGCTTGTTTCGTTACCATTTAAATCAACATATTTTTTTATATCACCATAATTTACACTTGGATCCCAGTATCCTTTATAATAATGTTGATAGGACACATTTTGAACGCGCCCGTCTGGATAGGTAACTCGTACTATATAACCATACTTGTCATAATCTTTTCTTATAACTCTTTCATCAAATGAACTATCAAGCGACTCCTCTGTAATATATGCAAAAGCATCTGGATAACCAGACGCATGATAGGATCTTTTTATTCTCCCACATATCGTATGTGCTTTCGCCTTGCCATTATATCCATCTTTGTAATCTATTATCTCATCAGGATTGCTACTCCAACCTTTATTGTAACTTACTTCTGTCATCTTATCCTGGTGTATTCTTAAATTTGCACCTTTATAAAATCGACTATATCTATAGGATTCTGTTAGAACTTCTTTGCCATCAATAAGTTTTTTTGCATATCTAACATTTCTAGAGGAGTCGTAATAATACTTCACTCCGTTTCCGTCTCTATCAACTATTCTATCAAGTAATCCATAAGTTGAAACCGAACCGTCTCTGAAACCATAATAAAAGTCATAACGTTTACCACTTGAATCAATGAAGTAGTTTAGGACAACTCCATCTATGCTATCTTCCTCTGAAAAATCTAGTTTTATATAATTCTCTGAAGGATCTGTGATTGTATCTAAATAGTATGTGTAGAAATTAACTCCGTCTTCTTTTGGTGTATAACTCGTATCCCTTTTATATGAATATTTATAGCCATCATCTGTTCTGAGTATAAATTTATCATTAATTAATTCTAGTTTATGGTTCAAGCCCTTGGCATCATATTCCCCATTGGACTTATGAAAAGTTACACTACCACCGCCTGGTATTGAAGCAACAACATTCCCCCTGTTTTCTACATCATATCCTTCCATATATAGACGCTCATATAGTTTACAGTCTAAGTTGAAAGACCAACCCTTCCCTAAGCCAACATCTTTTTCACTTTTAGAATTATAGGTTCTGACCAATCCGTCTTTAAAACCCGGAACATCTATTTCAATATCTGTTACCGAATGAGAAAAATTACCACTATACGGATTTATCCCTTCTTCTCCATAATGTAATTGTTCTATTTCAATTGATGATAACTCGCTATATAGATCATAATCACTCTGCATTTGTTTCGTTAAAATACCCGAATTCCAAAAACTATTCTGAAGAGCATAATCCAACACATTGCTCTTATATGATTGAATTACCGTATCAATTCCTTCCTCATTAAATAATTCTATAGACTTTAGAATATCGCTTGTTTTAATTCCTGTTTTCTCATTATAAGTCACAGGATAGAATCTATTGCTATTCAACTCACTATCAAGTACATATTTAAACTCTATAGCTGAACCAGATGTAATATTAGTTCCAGCAAAAACTTCACCATTATAGTTCTTTTCATTCCATTCTTTCAAGTCTTCGTCACTTATATAAAGACCGAAAGTATTACTTTCATTAACTGCCTTCTCATAGCTTTTTAATTTTAAATCGAATGTTTCATATTTAAAATTTGGCTGTATATTCTCGATTGAATTTCCACCTAGAATATATACAATGTCTCTCCAACTTACTATCGAATCTAAAGTTAATTCAATGAAACTATCACCGATTTTGCTTGTGGAGACTATTTGTGGTGAAATATCATGTATTTGTATACTACTGCCACTCGTTACTTCTGCTTTAAGTTCCAATAATCTTTGATTCAATTCTTCTACTTTTTCAGTGTTGATCTTGATTTCGGATTCGTCATTTATTTGAACAACCCAGGAACTTTCATATCTCGTAAACATAGTCTTTTCCAAATCGTTTAAAGATTCGACTAAGTCTCTGCCTTCATAAGACATATTCTCAAAATAGGTTTTATCTATCTTATATACATCAATGAGTCTCTTTTGTTGATTTATAGATAAATCTGTATATGCTACTCCTTCATTTACAAAATCAAGTTGTTCATAAAACTTATTATATACTTCAATAGTATCAGCTATATTTTTATTAAACTCTGCATCTAGGTTATCAAATTTAAAATATGAACTGTCTGCATTAACAAGTTTACCAGCTGTATCCTCATTGTATTTTCCACCATCAATGAGGGCATTTTTCACTTTCAGTGGTGTTACTGATTTGTTTGAAGCTCTTATAAGTGCTACTATCCCTGAGACAAATGCTGATGCTTGGGATGTACCACTACCGTATACATATAGATTATCTTCAGCGGTACTAATTATATCAACGCCAGGCGCATAGACATCAACTAATTCGCCGTAATTTGATGTGAGGGATTTAGTTCCTTTATTGTCGATAGCGCCAACAGTTATAATGTTGTCCAGTTCATATGCTGCTGGATATACCGGTGAGCTTGAAAGGTCTTCATTATTATTTCCAGCAGAAGTTACGAATATAATGTCACTATTCTCAATGGCTTCTTTAAGTGCATAGTTTTCTTCTGGACCACCAAAACTGCAATTGATTACATCTACCCCCATCGATTCTGCGTACAGGATTGCTTCAATAACATCAGAAGTATAACCGCCATCCTTGCCATAGAACTTTAGTGGCATTATTTGAACTTCTGGTGCCACACCTGAGATACCAATACCATTTTGTCCAGCACCTATAATACCTGCTATATGCGTGCCATGATGATCATTCTCAAACTTGTCATATACAGAATTGTCTCCATTATAAAAATCCCAGCCATTGACATCATCAACAAAACCATTACCGTCATCATCTAATCCATTGTTTGGAACCTCTTTATCATTGACATAAATATTGTTTTTCAGATCAGGATGATAAATATCAATTCCAGAATCGAGGACACCAACAATAGCTTTATATCCCTTACTCTTATCCCAAGCTGTCACTAGATTTATATCAATTGATGATAATCCATTCATTCCGTTAATATTTTGTGCCTTATTCTCTAATCCCCATTGATTTGGATAATATGGATCAGTGGAAAATAGAGAAAGTTTGTAATTAGGTTGTGCATATTCAATATCAGGGTCGGAGGTTAATTCATCTACCACTTCCTCAACGTCATACGCCTCTGTAACTTCAACTATTTGAATATTGCCTACTTTATTTTTTATTTTTATTTCGCCTTGACTCGCTTCAGATTTCAAAGTGCTTGCTTTAACGTTTCTCTTACTCTCTATTCTGTTTTTAATTGCGTCAAGTTTTGTTTCAAGCAACAGGTTTTCCTCATCACTATCATTTTTTGAGTCACTGTCAATATTCGCCGAAAAAGCTGAAATTGCTTCATTAACTAGTCGCAATTTATTCCAATTACTCGTTGCTTTATCGGTTTTCATTTTTACTATAATTTGCTTTTTCTCTAATATGTTTTCATCAGTTGTCACACTAGTTGAGGCTTCTACAGTCACTGCACTACCAGAAGTTGTTGTATTAGCATTGCCTTCCTCAGTGAGATCTCTCTCTTTCACAATCTTATTTAATAATCTATCTTTATTCTTTATAAAGTAAAATTGAGGATACACTCCAGAAAATATCTCATGTGAATTATAGTAATTTATATGTGATGATAATGTTAGCAAGTCCAATGGATCATTTAATTTGATTTCTAAATAATCTTTTTTCTCTTTAATATTTTTTATCAGGTCATTTTCATAATGACTAAGATATTCTTTTGCCAAATCACTTTTTCCATCTTGAAATAAGACTATAAACTTTTTTGTTTTTTGGATTTCATATGTCGTTTCACTTAGTTCTTCATTTTCTGTTGCATGTACCACCGATGGTCCAACTATGTTCACTAAAAAAATCATTACCATTAAAACTGCCCACATTTTTTTGAATCTATATCTCATTTTTGAACTCCCTATATAATATTTATGAAAATTATTCATTGATCTTAGTTATGTCTTTTAGATTTCCGTTTTCGTCGTATGTAAAACTCAAATTATTAACACCTGAATTTCCAGTTCCACCACTCCGAATAATTTCTTGCATATAATAAGTCATCTGATCCATCTTTCTTTTCTGTTCTTCTAGCTCAAATAATATTCGAGAGTTGACTTCACCTTGTGTCATGTTGGATATTTTAGGAAAATCTCTAACAGTGACATTCGTTTTTGCTAACACCGATCCATTCATTGTGACGTTTACAGTATTCCTTTCTCCAGCAAAAGTCTTCGGAGGTATTAAACCTATAATAGGTTTATTTGTGAGTGATGAATAAATTAAACCATCAACAGTATAAATTTTTTCATTATTATCAACGTCCATTTTATAAGTTGCAGTTGATGATTTATAAGGCATATAAGTTGTTTTCACAGTGCCTTCTTCAAGTTGCAAGTTCCAAAATAAAGCAGGGTTTTCAATTGATGAATCACCATTTCTTAAAAAGGATATAAAAATCCTACCACTACTTGGCGAAGTGAACGATAAGGCGTAATTCCCATGGTCTATATCTCTTCGAAATGTAATATTTTTTGACCATCTATTCCTAAAAGTTAGGTTCTGAGCATCAGCAATCCAAGTATAGGCGTCTCCTTCTGTCGAGTAGGAAAAAGTATACTCAGTATTTGGTTTCAAATCTACATATATTCCTCTTCCCAAGTGACTTTTCACACCAGCTGGAGCATGCAATTTACCTGCAACCACATAATTTTGAGGTGGATCCTTATAATCAGGATGTGCACTTTTGCTTATTTCACCATTAATATTAATTAGGTTTTTACCTCGTATCTGAACTTTTAGTTCATTTTTCCCTGTCCTATTTGTAATTCCGCTTCTTGCGATATTTAATAATTGCTCTTCTGATAAATGTTCAATCCCATATTTAGTCTTATCAATTACCACTACATCAGGTTTTAGTAATACCTGATCACCTATATCATAAGAAGTATCGGTTCTATGGTACAACCTAAACGGTTCAACATTTTGAGAATCAATGCTACCATATACTTCTGTCCAGTCATTTTCTAAACCAATAACAGCACTTGAAGTGTCTCCATATCTAAAATATGTTGTGTTCGGATATAAGGTGTAAATATTGCCATAAGCAAAGTACTTGTTCCCTACTTTTGAATTAATATCATTGTATTGATATCTTGAAGCTAGGTGTAGCCTAGAATACATCTGGATATATTGCTCATTAACGACTTCCCCATGCCCATATGGAGTTGACCACCCTGCGGCACTATCCGAGAAGTCAAAATTAGTTATTTCATTTTTGATTCCTGATACTGTTGTTTCTATATCAATCTGTCCACTAGTCTCCGGAATAAATGATGTGATCAGATTTCCATATTCAACGCTATACGTTGTATCTGCATAAGATTGAGGTGAAGCTAAAAAACTCAAAAACATCATTATACAAACCAACTTGATCGCTACCACATGCTTATTAGTCATTTTACAACTCCTTATATATCATCTCTTTTGGTTATTAAACTATTGTGATTCTATCTTCTTCAAATTTCCATTATCGTCATAATCAAAATTAATAATAGATTCTCCACTTTCACTTGTAAAATCATCAATATTGTTCTGTAAAACGTTTACTTTACTTTGCAAACTTAAAACTTGTTCTATTAAAGAGTTTATGACTGAATTCAAAGAATCATCATATGTAATAGACGCAAAAAAATTGCTTCTTTCCTTTAAACTGTCAACTGTCCTATATACAACATACACATTATCCATTTCATCATCTGTTACATCAGATGATGATACACTCACTCTCTCTTCACCATAGGCATAACTTGATTCATAAACACATAAATCTGTAATATCACGCTCAATCCCATTAGCTTTTGTTACAACACGAATTATTTCACTTGTCATTTTTTTGAAAGGACTATCTTTTCCGCCAGTATAAGGATGATCAATAACATTCATATAATATCTTGATCCATTAGTATGTTTCACTACATTTATCTTTTCTTTTCTAATTCCAGTGTATAAACTGATTTTATTTGTTCCCTTATCTAATCTAAAACCATTCTCAAGTGCTACAGTCTCAACGACTGGTTCTTTAAGTTGATATTGTAATTCATAGCTCTCAGTAATGTCACCGTATGCCTTTTCTGTTGGACACACTTCTGTTGCTGAATTAGTTTCTACTAGCACTCCCATTTTCAACTCGTATGTTTTCCCAATCCCTTGAAATCTTTTTGCCCACTTTTTTGCTCCCGTTCCTTCATAAGGCATCTGTGAACTCGAATTGTACATTACCCACCCATTAAAAAATGCTGTAATCTCTTGTGGCGACGGATCATATCCCTTTGCCCATCCACTATACATATTAGCTATAGATAGCTCCAACTTTCCCCCTTCGGAGTACAATATAGATATGTTTGGACTTGACCACTCTCCAACTTTTCTGTACCCCTTCGTAGTTATTCCATTTGGAAGCGATAGTCTATGAAACTGTTCATTTACAGAGTCTTCGATGATTGAATTTATAAATACATTATTTGTTCTGAATCGCTTATAATCCACAAGATCTTCCGAATGAGTTGTTAATTTATAATGATTTATTTCAATATCACCATCTATAGTGAGCGGCTCACTCCATTCCCGTAATATAGTAGCCATACTGCCATCAATTGAAATTTTGGTCCCATCCCCGAACTCACCCGGAATATAAATTTTTGAATCTCCACTCTCCTGTGAATTCTGAATCAATATATCTGATGTGTTTTGAGTCCCAACCAAATAGTTCATCTCTGAATTAGACCAGTCCCCTTCTCGTATATCGATATTTTTGTAATATCCTGAACCATTTGCCCCCTCTCAGTAAAACTTGAGTTTAGTGGATTTATTAGGAGCAGTTCCCAAATAATCTTTATATTCTTTCTCTAAGCTCCCTTTAACATCGATGGAACTTTCTTTTAAAACCACATTGTTACTATTCAAATACTCAATTTTAATTGCTGATGCTGATGAATCATCTTCTGAAAATGCAACTAGTTTTAATGTATATCCCGTTCCTGCTTCAATAGGTATCTCAAAGAATGGTGAATTTTACTACTCGAATTCGACATAAAAAAACCATTGCTAATTCTATGCTCTATACTATTACTTAAATTAAATCCAATCCAACTGTTATTTCTTACAGGTGCTAAATTCGAAACACTTCCACCCTCGAACTCAAATATTGGTATATTGGAATTTTCCACTTGAATTACCGTCGTGTTATTTAAACCATCAATTACAGAAGTATCTGTAGTTGTATATGCAATGTCACCTATTGTCATAGCAATGCATGCAATTACAAATAGACTTGCTAGTCCCCTTTTAAGTATCATAAACATCCCGTCCCTCTCTAAAACTTTGATAAAAATATAGCACTTCGATATTTTAACACAAATAAACCATTTTATTCCTTATCATAGCTAATTTAATTGATTTTTTTCGAACATCCAATTTATAAATTAATAAATATTGATTTATTTGTTACTATTAACTATGCAAATACAAAAACAACCCATAAATGAGTTGTTTTTTATCCTACATAATATTGGTATTTACTAAACTTAAGAACACGTTCACAATACACATGTAACTTGAACCAATTACATTAATTTATTAAATGTCCACCACTAAAACGTTTCTTGCTGTGTCACACAATGAATCATGCCACCATAAACGTATAGTTCTCTTACATCAATGCCAATAACCTGCCTATCAGGATAAAGGGCTTTTAGTATGTCTTTTACACGTTGGTCATTTGGATCATTATAAAGTGGCACTAGAACCACTTCATTTGCCACATAATAGTTGACATAATGACTACTATGCATCAAGCCTTTTATTCATCTTGTATCTCCTTCTGAACCTTCTTAGTCAAAGACTTAAAAACAATATCATAAGAAATATTCATAAGATTAATAATTTCATCATCTGGCACGTCAGAACCAAAAAGAACTGTGTTCCAGTGCTTCTTGTTCATATGGTATCCCGGAAAAACGCCTTCATACTGTTGTCTTAAGACTTGCGAAAGGTCTGGATCACATTTTAAGTTAAGGCCCAAATCGCCTTTATGGTCATAGACAAGACCAAACATTTTTCCTCCCACCTTAAAGACAAGTGTTGTTTCATCAAATGGATATGTTTCTGTTGCACCTGGTTTCGACAGTGCGTACCCGATCGCTTCTTCCCTAGTCATTTTTCCCCCTCAGCATCTTGTCATGCCATACTTTGAATTTTTTTTACGAACTATAAACTTTCATGTCTTCCTTTATAATACCATATGAGCCAGAGCGCCTTCCATATATAGTAAAATAAACAAATCGATTTTACTTGAGTCTTTTTACATCTGCATCACTAGAATGACTCTATCACAGCTCTTAAAAGTATCGTATAATGTACGAAAGCAATTCTTATGAAAGTATAAAATTTATGTTAATAATAATGAAATCATATAGACTTTTTATACTAAATCGGTTAATATCGTATAGAAATGAGGGACGCATATGAAAGCTGGAAATCAAATAGTCGAGAAAAAAATATACGACAACGTTTGGATCTTGCTCAATAAGTATGGGCATAAGGGTTGGAATATGGATGACTTGGCAAAGATGTCAGGCGTTGCAAAAAACACACTCTACAAAATTGTCGGTAATAAGGAAACACTTCTGGCAAAAGTGGTCTTTTCTGTGCAGGACGAGTACACAGCCGTCCTTGAACAAGCCACAAAAGCTGACGAGCCTCTTCAAGCCCTTTATTCTTTGACAGAGCGTATACCACTGATATTTGAAAGATACAATATTGCCAGTATTCGAGAACTTTTAATTCAGTACCCTAAACTAGCCACTGAATACAATGAGCGAGAAGAACGTATGACCACGGCCCTAATAGCCCTCTACGAGAGAGGTCTATCAGAAGGATTTGTAAGAAAAGATATTGATGTGCGTTTTCTAACAACTCTGCAACGAATCGTTCGCGAGCAGATGATTGAAAATGCGGGAAGCCCAGAGGAAATGGCACACAATCTTAGAAATGCACTCATCATTATTATTGAAGGCGTATTAATCAGAGAAAATAAGCCCTGTGACTAATAGGGCACTTTTTTAGGTCGTTTTTATACTAAAAGTACATAATCGGTATAAAAAGTCTAGGAGGTAAGAAAATGAAAAAATTTGCAAAATCATTGGGACTGGCAGGTATTTGCATGGCACTTGTGGTTGGCACAACAGGCTGTACAACAGCAAAAGCTGCTGAACCAACAGGACCTGTACGTTCTATACAAGTACAGACACTGGAAGATTCATCAAAACCTATTACACAGCATTATATTGGCGTCGTTGATGCCAAAGATCAAATAGAGTACAGCTTTAAAACCAGTGGTCGACTGGGAGAACTCTACGTTGAAGACGGACAAACCGTTGAAAAAGGAGATTTAATTGGAAAACTGGATATTCAAGACCTCAATTTCCAATTGGATGCTGCCAAAGCAACATTCTCAGCAGCAGAACTTAATATCACAAAAGCAAAAGAGGCTTATCAGTATGACAAGACACTTCTTAAAAGTATGGAGTCCCTATTTGAAGCCGGTAGTATTTCAAAGGATAAACTTGATCAAGTAAGACTCAAAACAGATGTTTCTGAGGCAACTTACAACCAAGCTCTTACACAACTTAACGCAGCCAAGGCAGACTTAAACCACAAAGAAAGCCTACTCGTCGATGCCAATATTTACGCACAGGCAGATGGTACCATTGTTAAAACAATGTACGAAAGTGGTGAACTCATCCCTCAAGGCTATCCTGTTATAGTGCAGCGCAGTCAAACGCAAGTGGTCAAAGTTGGTATTCCACAGAAAAATTTGAACGATATTGAAATTGGAAGCCTAGCCAATATTGAAATCGATGATGTCATCGCCAAAGGCAAGGTCACTCAAGTAGACGAAGCCCCAGATATGACAACACGAACTTACATGGCAGAAATCACTGTTGATGAAGCCGATTTCCACCTTGGATCTATTGCAGAAGTAGATATTGAAGTGGGCAAACAAGATGGCATCTGGATACCTATTCAAGCCCTTCTATCAGAAGGCGAAGACTTTGTCTACATTACGGATGGAGAGAGAGCCTTCAAACGCACAGTTATACCACAAGACACATCGGGCATGATGGTTCGTGTGACTGGTCTAAAAGCCGGGGAACTGGTTGTCGTTTCAGGTATGAATAATCTTTCAGACGGTATCAATGTCGTTGTTGATGAATCAGCAAATTAGGAGTGAGCAAAATGAAGAAACTCATCGATATAGCAATCGACAAGAGAAACATCACTATATTTTTAGCTGTTATTCTAACAGTTATGGGCGCTGTAGGTTTTTATCTGCTGCCACGTCAAGAAAGTCCTGACGTCTCTTTCCCCGCGGCTATGGTTATAACCCCTTATCCAGGTGCCTCTGCTAAAGATGTCAATGACCTTGTCACAAAAAAATTGAAGATGAACTTTACGAAATAGATGGCTATGATTATATCAAGTCATTTGCAAAAGAATCCATGTCAATTGTTGTTGTTTTCTTTGATATGGCCGTTGACAATGATACAGCAATGCAGGAGGTTCGTAATGCCGTTAAAGATGCCGAGAGTGATCTCCCAAATGGCGTTATGGACAGTATAATTGATACAGACTTGGTCTCTACTGCTGGCATGGTTATAAGCCTTTCCGGCGATGCTTACACATACGAGCAGCTCGCTTCTTTTGGAGAGCAGTTTAAGACAGCACTGACTGAAATTGACGGGGTCAGCAAGTTTACTGTTGAAGGCGAACTAGAAAAAGAAGTTCGTGTGGATGTGGATTTAAGCATGCTCAATCAAATGTCTATTTCCATTGAGGATATCGCCAAAATACTGGCGGCACAAAATGTTGAAATTCCTTCTGGAGCCATTGAAAAAAATGGTATAAAAATCAATGTTAAAACACCTGGTATTTACGAGAGCCTGGATGATATTAAAAATGCCATCATCAGTATTTCGCCTGATACCGGTGTGGTAACACGCCTCCAAGACATTGCAGACGTCTATATGGCCGTCGAAGATGGCGCATCAAAATTTAAGCAAAATGGCGACAATGCCGTGCTTCTAACAGGCTATTTTGAAGACAGCAAGAATGTTGTACTCATTGGTAAAGATGTCCGCGAAACCCTTGATCGAGTTAAAGCAGGTCTTCCAGATAACCTCAGTGTAGAAGAAGTCATTTACCAGCCACAGGCCGTTGCCACTTCCACTGGCGATTTCATGGATAACTTAATGCAAGGGATTCTATTTGTTATTGTCGTTGTATTTATAGGTATGGGACTAAGAAACGCAACCGTGGTTTCAACAGCTATTCCCCTATCTATTTTGATGACTTTTGGCGTTATGTATATCTCTGGTCTTAAAATTCACCAGATTTCTTTAACAGCCTTGATCATCGCACTTGGTATCCTTGTTGACAATGCCATCGTTATCAGCGACAGCATACAAGTTGAAATCGACAAGGGGCTTGATAGCATAGAAGCCGCCAAACGCTCCACACACAAGGCGTCCATTCCAGTTTTCACTGCGACTGTGACGACTGTACTGGCTTTTTCCCCATTACTGGGTCTACCAGGGGCTGCGGGCTCATTCATGCAAGCCATTCCCCTTGTACTAATCATCTCTATAGTTGCCGCTTACCTTGTTGCCATGTTTGTGACACCAGCCTTATCAAGTCTAGTGTTTAAGCCAAGTAAGAAGATAAATAAGAAACCTGGTCGAATTCGTACCTTCTTTAGAAAGATGCTTGAATATGGCCTAAAGCGTAGATTGCTTATGACTGGATCCACATTTATGATCCTTATAATAGTCATTTCCTTTGTTACACCACAACTTCAGAGCGAGTTCTTCCCATATGTTGATAAGGACCTTTTCTATATCGACATCAAGTCTGAACTGCCTGGTAATCTGGAAGCCACAGAGGCCCTTGCCGATGAGGTTGTTGAACTTCTGTCATCTGAACCTGAAATCACAAGCTATACAGTAGCTGTTGGGGATGGTATGCCTAAGTTCTATATCACAATGCCACCTGCAACACCATCAAAAGACTTTGCACAAATGCTTATCAAATTTGACCTAGGCGACAAAGATAAGAGTCGATTCCATTCACGAGATGCATTTGCGACATATATCCAGGACTTACTCGACAAGAAAATCACATCGGGCAAGTGTACAGTCAATCGCCTCCAGTACGCAGAGCCACAAGATGCAAAAATCATTATGCGTGTTGCTGGCGCCGACGTAGAGCGTGTTGACGCATTCACAAGAGACCTCACTGATCGCGTTCGAGAAGTAGAAGGCACTCTGAATGTTAGAAACAACTTAAAACCTTATACATTCCAATTTGAAGTGGATGTGGATGCTGACAAAGCCAGCAGTATGGGAATGACAAAATATGATATACAAAAGCAAATGAACCTTGCCCTATATGGTTATGACGCCTCAGTATATCGTCGTGACGGCAAGGAGTACGACATTGTTGTAGAAGGCAATATTAGTGACACAACAGATATTGAGACCTTTATGGTTAAATCTTCACTAACTGACAATAAAATACCAATGCATGCCTTTAGCGAAGTCAACTTGGGCAAGAAGCTTGATAATATCAATAGATATGACAGGAAAATTGCTTCTGAAGTCCTTGCAGATACAGTTCCACATGCCGATCCTAGCGCTGTGGCAACATACATCGAGACAGAAATACTACCTGAAATGGACCAAACAGGGGTCAATGTCACCTTTGATGGAGAAAGAGAAAGTATTAAAAAATACTTTGGTGTGGCTGGCGGACTGGCTATGCTGGCTATCTTACTGATATACGTCACACTTGTTATTCAGTTTGGTTCCTTCTTGCAGCCGGTAATCATTCTTATGACAATACCGCTCTCACTTATTGGTTCAGTGCTTGGTCTATATGCTCTTAATCAACCAATGTCCTTAACTGCAGTCCTCGGTGTTATCGCCTTGATTGGCCTCGTAGTTAAAAACGGCATTCTGCTCATTGAGTATATTAACGAAGCCCGCAGTAATGGTGATGACCTGAATACAGCTTGCCTTGATGCCGTTGATAAGCGTTTCAACGCAATTATATTAAGTGCTGGCACTACCGTTATGGGCCTTATACCACTTGCCCTTTCTGGTAGCAGTTTATTTGCACCAATGGCCGTTTCACTTATGGCAGGCCTTATTGCATCAACCTTCCTGACAATGGTTATTATACCAGTCATGTATAGCCTTATCATGGGAGCCTATGATAAACACCTGCAAAAAAAGTTGATTCGAAATCTCAAACCTGAGACTTCTCAATCATAATCTCATTTCCATGTGCTAAGTCCTGCAAGACTCAGCACAGAAAAAGAGCTTGTTCTTCGATGAACAAGCTCTTTTTTGTAAACGAACCTACATATATACTTTCGGATTCCGATTATGTGAATTAAAGTGCCAAATATGAATAAAGCCTGTATTCTTGCGGATTTGACGTTACAATGGAGTTGGAAGTTCTCCCACAAGTCAGATGAAAATCTGACCCCAATCTTCCACCCATATCAACTCAACCCGGAAAAGCCTCTCCCCCATGAGAGGTTTTTTTCCTTTTTGTTTCTTAAGCCTAATCCTATATTTAAGCCTTGGCAGCCTCTTTATAATCGTAAATAATCTTGGCTGCGGTTTGTGCTGCATAGCAAACGGCTTCCATACAGATCTTTTCCCGTCCACCAGCTTCTACAAAAGCTTCTTTTTCCTCAGGCCTTGAGAAATCCGTCTGCGTGAGGTCTATACACCTCAGATGATCCATTTCCCTTTTAAAATCTATCATAAAGGCTTTAACAGCTTCACTGGCAGCTTCCTTGCCCTCAGCCTTATCGTCATAAAGCTTGTAAACTGAATGACTAATAGCCATACTGGCTCCCGTTATAGCACCACAAATTTCCTGATGCTTACCCATCCCACCTCCGAAACCTGCTGAAATGGCCTCTGTCAAGTGGTCATCTAGACCGGTCACATCATTTAAGGCTTTAAGAACTGACTGGGCACAGTTGTATGTTTCATCAAATAGGGTCTGCGCCAATTTACTGGTATTTAATAATTGATCCATATGGTCCTCCTTGGGTAAATCCTCATCCTTTACAACCACATTGAATACACATAGCCACCTAGGGGTAAAAAACTGACAAAGAAGGTGATTCCATGCGTTTTCATTATCCTCACCGGCTCTATGCCATGGGGCTTGTGCTTTTAATCCTGATTCTCATTTATGGTCTTGTCGTATTATATGATATAGGTCAAGAAGGACATTTACCAGCCCTATTTGTACCCTTTTACGGAATCTTAAGCATTCTACTGGGACGCTTTTATTATAAATACTATATGCTTTACAAAACCAAATATGTTGATGTATACATGGACTATATGGAGTTTTGCTCAGATGGTATGTGCATTCACATTGACGAAGATGACATACTGGGCATTTACTTTGCAAAACATAGACAAATGCTTAAAATTTTCAGGGTTCTTCACATCTTCTCTAAAGATGGAACCTATGTCTATATAACAAATGAGATCAATCAGTACAATAGACTCATAACACTAATGCAATATTACTACCCTTCCCATTTTAAGATTTGCAAGTCTCTCATTAAAGGTGTTCAAAATATTGACATCAATTTACTCGAAAATCATATAAGAGCCCCTCATCCACCAAAATAATATACTAAATCACATGTATGTTATTATAATTTGATACACAGTGTATAACTTTAAAATAAAATTATCTTTTTCGTCTAACCGTTATAACTAAAGGCTTATTTTGTATATAATGATAATATGATACGTTATAACTTAGGTCTATAGGGGCGTAGACATTTTTATAAGAGGTGCACGGATGTCGTTTGGGTCAAAAATAATCAAGCTCAGGGATGAGCAGAAAATGTCAAGAAGAGAATTAAGTGAAAAACTTGGTATAGCATACCAAACTTTGTCGAAGTATGAAACTGATTCGAGATTTCCAGATCGTGAAACACTCATGATTATTGCGGATAATTTTAACGTTTCAGTCGATTATCTTCTGGGGCGAACACCCCAGAGACAAGTTGGGACTTATGAACCTCCACCCTATCCACTTGACTGTGAAGGGTTGTCGGCAGATGAAATATTAGCTATTCAAAATATGATTGAAGTTCTCAAGAAAAAAGGCAAAGGTTAAAACGCATCCTGTGACTTTGGGCAACCAACTGACACAGGATTTTGCATATAGAGGAATATTGCGAATGCCGTTTGTCAGCCTATTATTGGGGAATAAATAGAATAAGCCAAATAAACATTTCCTTTTGGCTCAATACATAAAAAGGAGGCGGAATTATGGGTCGCAAAACAATTTACGAGAATCCAGCTATCAGCATCATGGAAGCAGACAAACACGGGAAAGCATATATTTACTCCCACGACACGTATTCTAATGGGAGGCGCGTTCTGATTCTGCCATACCGCAAGCACATTGGCGGTCATGAGTTCTTATTAAGACGCGAAATTATTCCTTGCTGGGATGAAGCCGCAGACACTTGCGCTGTATCCACACGTGTAAAAAACAATGATGTTGAACAGACGATCATCGATGAACTCGAAGAGCTCACCGGTTATGATATTAAAGCAAAAGAGCTTATTCACCTTGGCCTTTGTATGGGGTCTAAAACAACGGACACAGTCTATGAACTTTACACTGTAAATCTATCCGATCGAGGCAGTGAAGAACTACCTTATCACATTGAAAATGGTGAACATTCCTTTTGGGGAAAAGATGATGATGTGCTCAAAAGCATTGATGCCCATCTAATCACTTGCTTCACTAGGTTGACACATTTAATTGGCATTTAGAATTTTGTCATTTTGACAAACCTCCTATACACATTACCTCGAGCAACTGACACTGTCAGTTGCTTTTTTTGTCTTAAATTTATATCAAGTAACATATTTGTAACTTGATATATAGTAATCCATCCGTTAAACTCTAAGTGTACTAATACATATAGTACACTTAATACACATAGCACACTTAATACATGCAATTTGCATGATCAATTCAATACACAAAGTACACTAAGTTACTGAGGTGACCATATGTTTAAAATTAACCCGTCATCCAGCCAACCTATCTATGAACAAGTTATATCACAGGTCAAGGAGAGCATTTTAAAAGGCGCTCTTCGAGAAGGTGAAAAACTTCCATCAGTCAGGGAATTGGCCGAAATGACAAGAGTTAACCCCAACACCATCAGCAAGGCTTACAAGGCCCTGGAACAGGATCAAATCATCGTGACCTTGCGCGGTCGCGGAACGTTCGTTAAGGAAGATTTGCATATAAAAACGGACACAGCTGCCCTAGCCCAACTTAAGAGAAAGCTTAAAACCTTACTTGTTGAATTTCACTATTTTGGCGTACACGAGAGTGAACTTCATACACTTGTTGATGAAATTTTTGATGACCTAAGAAAGGAGGCTGACCATGTTAACAGTTAACCAATTACATAAAAACATTGTTGGCAGACCCATCCTCACAGATATTAATTTCCAGACGACACCCGGATCTATAACAGGTATTATAGGCGAAAACGGTGCTGGTAAAACCACTTTGCTCAAACTGATTAGCGGTATACTCCGTCCATCAAGCGGTGGCGTACTGTATAAAGACATGGATGTCTTTAACAACCATGATGTAAGACACGATATCGCCTTTGTCACTGAAGAGGCAGATTTTTTTAAATATGCCCGGGTCAAAGACATTGTCAATTTCATGAATGACGTTTATAACCATTTTGATGAACAACATTTTCATGCCCTGAATCAGATCTTCCAAATTCCACTAGACACAAAAATACAAAAGCTTTCCAAAGGAATGCGAATGAAGGTTTCTCTAATGGTGGGGCTTGGTATAAGACCAAAACTTCTTCTTCTTGATGAACCAACAACCGGTCTTGATCCCATGAGCAGAAAGAACCTCTTTAGAATACTCATGGACGAAGTGGCCCAGAACCAGACGAGCATAATCATTTCTTCCCATCTCTTAAATGATCTTGAGCAAATATGCGATCATATTATCATGATCCGAGATGGAAAGATTATAAGCAACTCCAGCCTTGAATCCCTAAAATCATCCATTCGTCAGATACAGGTATGCTTTAACAACCATATCCCTGCTGGGCTAAGTGAAATTCCCGGCATTATGAATATCAAGACGATCGGCCGTGTGGCTTATTTGACCATTAATGGAGACATGGAAGACGTGACCAAAATTCTCGAAACTATGGATATTCTATTTTGGGAACCTATTGACTTAAAACTGGAAGACATATTTATTACAACGAATAAGGTAGGTGAAACCGATGTTGAAAACTTTAAAGCATCCGCTGTTTAAAAGAGAAATTTTGCAAGTAAGATGGTCATCACTTCTAATGACCCTGGCAGTTATGTTGCCTATACTTATTACCATAAATCACGCCCACGAACATGCTTACGGATGGAGACTCGAATCAATGGATATTCTAGCGAATTCGCCTTACGATTTCCTCGGTTGGCTTATAGTTCCTATTATTATCATTTCTCAGTTTTACTATACAAGAAAAGATAGTGTTTCAGGCGTAATGGCTGCCCTTCCATTTTCACGCAAGGACACTATGAAGCACAAATATTTGGCAGGAGCATGTGGAATCCTATTTGCCTATACAATGTCATTCATTATTCTGACAGCCACTTATTTTTCAGCAGGCCAACCCATTATAGGACCTTATAGTCCAATACTTTACTGGTTTATCATTGCTTATTTGAGCAGTCTTTTTCAGTACTCATTTTACTTTTTAGTGGCCACAACTATGGGAAACAGCATTTTTGCAGGTATAGCTGGTATACTCATTTTCTATGCACCTGTGTTTTTATATGCCTCCGTCATGATTAACGCCGACGCTTTCTTTAATATATCTTATAGTGGCGATGGAGTCTTTCAAGTTTTAATGCCTCAATATATTGTTTATACTTCAAATTGGTATAACAAGAGCTTTATTGGATTCATGGATATTCTGCCTATGATTATTGGATATACACTCGTATCCTACCTCCTTTTCAAAGGGGCACAAGGTTTATTTGAAAAGAACGACTTTGAGCATAACGGTAACATGTGTATGTTCATCTGGGCAGAAAAACTCTTCCTAGTGGGTTTCACACTTTGCTTTGGATTTCTTGCCCTTGACTTCTCTCAAATTTTCGAAGGGGGATGGCTTTATCCCATCGTTGTCGTCTTGGGTCTAGCATGTTTTCCAATGGGATTTATCTTAGCAAGAAAACTGCTTTTGATCACAGGACATCAAGTGCCGTTCAAGAAAGCTTAATCCTTGATTTATCATATTTAGAAATTATCTTCATCAGTACCTAGAACGACCTTAATAAAACACCAAAAGCGCCTTAGGAACGACTATTCATCGTCCCCTAAGGCGCTTTTACACTTTGTTTAGGGCATTAATTCATCAAACAGGTCTTACTCCCCAGAATCACCGCTTGGCTCATTCTCTTGTTCTTCATCAATATCTTCCTGTAGAGAATCATTTTCCTTCTGGAGCGAATCATTTTGTAGTTGAAGAGAATCATTCAAATCTTGAATCAAATTCCTCAGTTCATCCATATTGTCTTCTGATTCGTTAAAGAGTGTGTTGATTTGATTTAGAAGTTCTTGAACTTCCTCACTGCTGTTATCACCTGAAGACAACCCACCTTCTCCAGAGTCCCCCTCTCCTGTTTGTGGTCTTTCAATACCAAATATCTTGGTCAAAGCCAAGTCCAGGTTTTCTTCCATGACAACCTTGTCCTGATAGGATACAATAACCCGTTTCATTTCAGGGAGACTATTCGGATTGTCCGCTTGAATATAAATAGGTTCAACGTATAGTAGAGCATCTTCCACAGGAACAACAATAACATTTCCTCGTAACACTTGGGAGCCTTCTTGCCCCCACAATGTGAACTGAGGTGAAATTTCTGAATTCTGGTCTATCCTCGACTCTATCATCATTGGCCCTTGTACTGTTTTATTCTTTGAGAACTTATAGAGGAAGAGCTTGCCGTATTCATCCCCATCATTTCTTGCCACAAAGAGAGATGTCATATTCGGTTTTTCTTTTGGCGTGTAAGGCAAAATGAGTGCAAACTCAGCCTTTTCTCCCTCTGGGAGTTCAAACATCACATAATTGGATTCAATTTGTTGTTGCGCACCCATATATTTTTCGTTGGCAATGTCCCAAATATCCTCACCATTATAGAATACCACTGGATTCTCAACATGGTATGACCTGTAAACTTCAGACTGAAGGTTGAAATAGTCTTGAGGGTATCTAACATGGCCACGCAAGGTTTCTGGCATTTCACTGCCTGGTGTGAACAAGTCCTTAAAAATCCCATTGTACGTCTTTAAAACTGGATCTGTGTCATCAAATGCATAAAACGTCGTTGTGCCTTCATAGGCATCCACAACCACTTTCACTGAATTTCTTAGGTAGTTCACAGGCTTATCATTGAAAAGAAATGGCTGTGAATATGGATAATGTTCACTTGACGTGTAGGCATCTATAATCCAGTATAGTTTTCCATCATCCTGGTTTAGAACCAAATATGGATTTTGGTCATATGTTAAAAATGGTGCAATACGACGAATACGCTCATGAATGTTTCTATAGAATACAATCCGACTTTCGTCATTGAGGGCGGAAGAGAATAGCATTTTCATACTTCTCATCCTATAAGCATAAAGAAGTTTGTTCATGCCGCTTAAATCGACACCTGCCTCGCCCTTATACTTGGTATTCACATTGTCAGAACCAGAAGGGTAATCAAACTCTTCTTCATTGGTCCGAACAATGATGTAATCGTTGGTTAACTCGCCAAAATAAATTTCAGGTCTGTTTATGACAAGGTCCGTATCTGTTACCGGCGGGATGTTCCTGAACATGAGTTTTGGTTGTCCCTCTGGTGTAACTGCGTTTACTGGAGACATAACGACCCCGTATCCATGTGTAAATCTTAGGTGACGATTCAACCAAGTTTTGGCATCATCATCCAACTTTTCAAAGTTGAGTTCACGTGGCGCAATAAAGACCTGACGATATTCTCCATCGACAGTGTATCTGTCCACATCAATATCGTTGAATTGATAGTACAAACGAATACCCTGTATTTGATTAAATGTCTGCTTAAGCGGTCTAGCGTCATTCACGCGAATGTTTGAAATGGTTTCATCGTTGTTAACAATGTCTTCACGCGTTAAATTCTGCTCAAGAGGAAAATCCCGAATTTCCACATCGTCTAACCCAAAGGCTTGCTGGGTGTATTTGATGTTATACTCCAAATACTCTCGCTCTTTAGATATCTCATCGGGTTCAACCACAAGCTGCTGAACCACACCTGCAAATATGCCTGCAACAACAGCCACAAGGACAAGGACGATCGGCCCAAGCACTGTGATTCTTTTGCGACCCGACAAGAGGCCAACAACAAATGTAATGGCTGATATAAAGGCCACTGCAGCGCTAATTCTATAACCAATCAAGGTTACATTAATATCTGTGTAGCTGGCTCCATATGCAACCCCTCTTGACGAGTAGAGCAGGTTGAATCCACTAATTAAATATGTAGCACTAATTAATAGTAGAATCATGGCTCCTAGAACCGCTAGCTTTCTTATAGCTGTGACCACCAGCTCTTTTCTAAATATTGATGAAAAATTTGGCCTGCCGGCTATTTCGTTCATGTCAAACAAACTACCATCTTCTGGCTTTTTCAAATTGAAAGCCAGGAAGTAAAAACCAAGGGTTAAGAGCACAATCCATACAGTAATCATAATCGCAAGCGACAAGATTTCTTTATAAAATGGCAGTTGGAAAAAATAAAAGGCTAAGTCTTGGTTAAATATTGGATCTGTTAGGTTGAAGGTGTGCCCATTTAAGAACATCAGTCCCTTTAACCATACGGATGATGTCACAATACCTGCAAAATAGAGACCCAGTGCAAGTGAAACTGCAAAGGTCACCCTTTTTACAAACTTATCTTCAAGGGAAGATAAGGTGATGTGACCATGTTTACAGTATTTCTTTTTGAGTCTTGTCAGGTAAATCTGTAGGCCTATGAAGCCTATAATCCAAAGTGGGATCACAATTTTTAACTTGGTTAGGATCTCGACCAAGAAAGTTTGAATATAACCATTCTTACTAAACCACTGGTAGTCTGTTATGAAAGTAACTGTCGTTCGCAGTCCTCCTAGTATAACCATCAGACCGAAAAATAATAAAACCATTACAATTGTTCTTTTATTAACTTTTGCATTGTCCATAGGGTCACCCCTTCCGTCTTTCTTTATTAGTTATTCCTAAGAATACCCAATAGGTCTAGAAAGCAAACGGATTAGGCTGCCTTTTTATCATTCAATTTCTTTTCAAGTTGAACAATTTGACTTGGCTGCGGTATTTTTTTGCCTGGCATTTGAAGCCCGCCCAGTAAATCCTGTTTTCCAACCTGCTTTTGAATGAGGCCTGTTCCAGTACCCATAGGGCAAACGGTGCACCAGCTTCTCGGCTTGAAGAAAACACCCATAATAATGCCTATGGCTAGGGACATGGTCATAAATCTAAACATGCTAAATGCTATTTTATTGAAGTTCCAACCTGCGTGATACATAGAAATACTAAAAACCGTCACCATAACCACAAGCAGTCCATGTTTAAAACTTTTTTTCATCATAAACTTTGGCAGTTTGTTTTGCATACTCACTTTTTCAAGCATGCGTCCTAAAAGCGACCCTCTTGGACAGAATTTCTGACAGTGCACTTTACCCCTCCCACGTAGGGCGTGGTACATCGGTGCGCCCATACAGGCAAATCCAAGAATACCAAATCTAAAATCCACTATACCCAACGTTAAGAATCCTATCATTATTGTCCATGCCCATTTCATATGTGATTTATTTTTCATATTATCTCCTCCTATTAGCTTATAGCGGTATATTAACAAGCATTTTGAAGTCTTTCAACCCCTTTATCAATTGTTATAATTTTCTGTAAATTATTTTTCACACACCTATGCTTTCCGACAACATCAAATAAATTCAAGTTCTGTCCCTGTGTTGTTTGATATATCTTCATTCGGGGAGATTGATGTTGGTTTAACCCCCTACCCACAGGGGTGTTAAGTCAAATTTCTAATTTCTATTTTTATTTTTCATTATCAATTAGATTGCAATACTGAACCGGATACATCATATGCATTCCCCCAAAAATGAAAAGTTCCCCACTCTTGTTTTGCAAGAGTGGGGAACTTTTTGCCTTTATCAAACGTCTTATAACTAGAATCACTTGATTCCATTCCATTTCCGATTTGGAATGTGTTCGCTCACGCCTTTATGGCAAAGCCGGTTTTTCTCTTGAAAAGCCGGCATTTCTATTTGAGGTTTTGCTTTATCAAAACAAGTCGATTCTTTATACCTTAACACTATATTATCGCAGTTCAGATTCCTTATCTAAAACATGCTGAATAAAACCTCTTAGAATATAATCTTTCACAATATGTGGATCTGCCACTTTATTGCTTTCAATATCAAAATCAAGCTTAAGAATATCCCTAGCAATATCTAGGACCACGGGTGGCTCAAGCAGTCCCCAGTCCATTTGATCAAGTAAATGAGCAACAAGACTTGAAAGTGCCACATTCTGAGGCATTCTCATTTTCTCATTACTCAGCAAAAGAAACATATCATCAATATTAAACCGCTTCATCCTCTCGTACACATTAAATTGACGCTTTGTGTCCAGTTGAGTTTGTTTATAGAGGGCTTCTTTGACAGCCTTTTTTGTTAATCGACCTATTATCTCTCCAAGTTTTGAATGGGGTCCTGCGTTAGTTAGTTTTACATCCGAACTTGGATTGCATATGAACACCACACCATCAGTGCCCGTTCCCGTAGCAAGCGCTTGAGAATAACAACTTCCAACCGCAAGTTCTTGAAGGGCCGCAGTCTTAGCTTCCGTTACTGTAATAAGTCCTCGGGCTTGACTCCCAAAGGGTAAATCCAGATCACAGGAAAGAAAGATATTTATGGTTCCCTTCTGAACATCCGGTATGACCGTTACTTCATCATACCCTGAAGGCTCTCCAGCTCTAGCAGCGTTTACATCAGCTCCTGCTGTACAAATCACAAGAATTTCACACCCATGATATTGCTCCTTTATAAGAACACTGTTCTCTATTTGAACAGTTGTAGATAGACCAGTGGTCAGCTGTGGATCAAGTCCAAGTTCTTTTGCTGTCAAAGCTAAATGCGCCTCGTAGGTTTCTGCTTTCATCTGACACCAGCCCCCATCTGGCGGTGTTTCATCGTAATTAAAGACAGCTTTTAAATCCCTTCGACCCCCACCATTCAAAGCGGAGGTGGACATGGTCTGTCTTGTCTGTGCAAACTTGTAAAGCATGTGTCTTTGATGAAATGTGATTGTGTCACCGTTTTTTAAACTTATATCCATATATGGTCACTATCCTTTATAAATTCATATTAATGATCTCAAAATGTTAGATCTTATAAGTTGAGTATAAACTAAGCATTCATTATAAGCATACTAAACCCTCATTATTTTTTCCAGTTTCACTGAAAATATTCAATCCCCGAATTCAAAACACCACCGAGAGCATAGTGTGATGCAAAAAGGTCCGTATGAAAGCAAATCACCTTCACACAGACCTAGATTTCATCCGTATTCTGACTGTCATAGATATTGACACGTTCCGGCAAATCCAAAATGAACCGTACCCCTTGACCAATATCTGAATAGATTTTAATAGACCCATTCAACTTTTTTTCCACAAGGTTTCTGACGATGTTCATACCAAGCCCCGACCCGCCTTTACCACGTTTCGTCGTATAGAATGGATCAAATATTTTTGCGAGGTTTTCTTTTGCAATGCCCTGCCCATTATCCGAATACTCGATACGAATACCCTTAATGTCTTTTTTCTCTTGAATATGGATTCTTATATCGCCCTTATCCACGGTCTCAAACCCATGAATAAGGGAATTAAGGATTAGGTTTGTTAAAATTTGATTGAGCGCACCCGGATAAGCATACATTTTTATATCATCATTGCCAATAACATGGATTTTGTGATTGGTATGTTTGAATTTAGGCTTCAAGTTCATAACAACTCCACGTGTATAATCTTTTAAATTAAACTCTCTAATCTCTTCACTGGCTTGATCCACTGCAACCTTTTTAAAACTTGTGATCATTTCAGCAGCATTGGTCAAGTTATTGTATAAGATCTCCCCTGTCTCATCCAGCATGTCTAAAAAACCAACCATATCCGATTTTTTTAAAGCACCGCTCTCAAATTGTTTTCGCAGTTGTTTAGATTGCTCTGATAAGTATGTGGACGCTGTTATACCAAGACCAACTGGCGTACTGATTTCATGGGAAACACCTGCTACCATCGTCCCCAGGATTGCCATTTTTTCAGCTTGAATAAGTTCCCCTGTCTTGTCCCGAACCTGTTGTTCCAGAAGTTTATTAAGCTCAGACATGGTTTTTTCATGTTTACGCTGCTCAGTGAGGTCATTGATATATGTCACTAAGAATAAATTTCCATCATCATCATGAACTTTTGTTAGTTTATACTCCAGGTAAAGGGCGCCAAGCGTCTCATGATTGTATATCAGCTTTTTCTCGTAATCATCTGACCCAAACATAGCGCGGTCATCTATGCCTTTTAATGACTCTGCAAACGCTAAGTCAAATAGGCTTTCATCCGTTTTTCCAATCACTTCGCCCTCAATTGAAAACAAGTCTTTAAACTGCTTATTCACACGAACGTATTCCCTGCTTTCATTTTTTATAGTTATGGCAGTTTCAACATTCTCCACTATTTCCTTATTAAAGACTTCAACATCATCTTTATTCTTCTTGCTTTTTTTGTACTTGAAAGCAAAATAGACACATAAACTCCCTATCACTAAGACAAGACCCGCAAGCAATTGATCGAGTAATCCCTCAGATTCTGCATTCCCATTGTTGAGCAGGATCAACTCATTTTCAATCCACTTCAAATCAAGGTTTTTATCTCTTACACTAAAATAATCAAAGACATACTTAGCATTGATATTTCTGGCTTCAATAGCCTCTATGTCTTCCCCACGAATAATAGATAGAGCACTTTCCCCTAAGGATTCTCCATAGTCTAGAGAATCAAGGACTCGACCACCATCCACAGCTTCTCCAATTAAGCTGATCCAAGGTGTTAGAATCAAAGCTTCTTCGGGGCTTCTTGCAGTAAACACATTTTCTGTATGGTACTCACTCAAATAAAATATCATAGTTTCGTCGAGTGGATTGTCTGACAAATCTACAGCTTGGGTTATAATATCTTCCGTTGCTATAAAAGAAATGTCCATTTCTGCAGAGAATAGCATTCTTTCTGCATCTAGCACATTATAAATACTGGACTGCATTAAGTTTCGGTCCAGTACCACAATAACATGCTTAATATCGTCTCTAAGGGTCTTGGCAAGGAGAATATTCTCTCTGAGTAGAACGGGTTCTCTAACCTGAATGGCCTCGTATTTATTCTTTATCTGATCGACGAGTTGAGTGTCATCCACCATGCTAAATATAACCGGTGTGTTCTCAAATATATCTCCAAGTCCCAGAGCATAGCGAACAGCTGGTTCTCGAATGAGAATCAGCATATCATACTGTCCATCAATATCAATCATAGATTGTATGGTGTTCTCAACACCTAAGGCATAGGCTTCATCCTCTAGATAGTTGACATGCACATCCACAATATCTATTTGGACTTCCTTTGTGTCCATGGCTCTATCAAACCCATTCATAACACTTCTCATATCAAAACGAATATTGTCAATGCTGCGAATGACAAGTATGCGCGGTTTGTTCAAGCTCTCATTTTGTGCAAATGTGGCGCTATATGAAATTAACAGTGCAAAGACAATCACAACCATCGTCAATTTCTTTGTTTTTTGCATAAAGTCCCCTATATTCTTTTACTATCTATATCGATATTACATATTATATCCAGACTCATACTTTTTACCCACTAGAGTCAAAAGTTCTACACTTTCTTTTTTGAAATAAACAAAGGCCTTACCACACTTCATATCGTTCTATTGAATGGTTAAAAATGTGTAAGACAAACAAATTTTCACCCTTTTCTGAAAATTTCGTTGACAGGTCACTTCAACGCTGATAGAATTTGATTCAATAAAATCAAACAGTTGAAGCAATGAAAGAGACGGCGAAATTTTTAGGCCTTATAGAGAGCTGGTTATGGTGGAAGCCAGCAGGCACATTATTGAGCGAATCACTCTGGAGCTTTTCAGGTGAACATTATAGTAATCTGAACGCTTGCCCCGTTAAAGGCTATGTATTTATGTACTGAGTGGCTTTTTAAAGCAACAAAGGTGGTACCGCGGAAATCTCCGTCCTTTACTATAAGGGGCGGTTTTTTTATATTTTATATTATAGAGAGCCTGCAAAAGCAGGTCAATGAGAATGGTAATTGTAGAACAGTTTAAGTGAATGAAAGCGAGGAATAACAATGAAAACAATGCAGGAAAAGAACATGCCAATGTACCAGAAAAACGATCGCGGAAATGGATTCTCTGTTAATGTATCCTACCCAACACCCGAAAAGGCCAAAGTAACTCATAATGTTGATGGCAATAATACAGTCAACTTCATGGGGCTTGGACAGTTTTCTGACTGGTTATAGTAAAGATATGGATTCTTATGACTTAGAGTAAGGAGTGATGTTATTGGAAGTCGACATTCAAATCAATGATGATGATGTTGAGCTGATTATTAAGAACTTGAAAATACAAAGATTCATTGTAAAAAGATAAAGAGAATTCCAGTCTACTCATACGATTCGGAATTCTCTTTTTGATTTTTCATATGTTCTCATCTGCATATTTCACCCTTTTAATTGAAGGGTTTTATAGTTTAGACACTTTCTTTCGAGTATAACTTCTTTTAAAAAGTTTGATAGCTTTTCATTTTGAATAATGGCATCAAACTCCCCGGTCTGTATAAGAAATTGAAAAGACGCATCCAGCTCGTGACCTGTGATCTTCCTATTTTTATTAAAGTTTTTCTTACTTTTCTCAAGCCAGTCTCTATAAGCTGACTTTGATTTTTTCAGTGGACTTATGTCCACACCACGCCTGCTATACAATTTGACCATATGGTCAAGTAAGACCCATATTTCATCATAAATTTGAAGTCTCCCCCTATAAAGGCTATGAGGCACAAGGTTGAGAAGATTGTATTTTCCTTGTATTGCGTCCACCATTTTCGCCTGTTTGACCATATAAGTATTTATGGGTGCGCCTGACATTTTGTTTTCATGGTAAAGATTCTTGTAAAAAGGTATAAGGCTAGGGTCATAGGATTCAATAATATTAAAAAAGTGATCCTTTTGACACCCAGGTCTTAAGGTCATTCCGCCTGGCATGACAGCATCTACACCGACATCACTCAGGCCTGAAAAAAGTTCTTCCACCATTTCTGCTTTATCTGTCACTCGGGGCATGAAGGGCATGGATAAGACCACCACACCTATTCCTGCGGCCTTGAAGACTTCTATCATTCTCAGTCTTTGAGAGGCCAGTGAAGCCCTTGGTTCAAATATTTTTGCTATTTTGTCATCAAGTGTGGTCAGGGATACGAAAACAGTCACCCCCGCCACCTCATTAAGGATTTTCCACTTGTCTATGTCTCTAAGGGCCAGGGCTGATTTCGTCATAATGTAGGCTGGCGCCTTGTGCTTAATCAAGACATCAATAACATCTGGCATTATTTTATACTTGCCCTCTATAGGCTGGTAGGCATCACTTACACCAGAGCTAACACCAACTATACCGAACTCACGACTTTTACTTAGAGCCGTGTCTAAGGTCTGCGGTGCGTTCAACCGGGCCTCGATGTCTTCATCAAAGACCCCTTCAACATAATATTTTTCCGCTCTGCCATCGCAGTAGGCACAACCATGCTGACAGCCCTTATAAGGTGAAAATCCAAACTTGGAAACAAAATAGGTGTCTGGAAGCACAGTGGCTCTTTTTATGCTTTTGAGTTCTGTTTCTTTTATTCGCAACATTGGCCAGCTCCCTCTTGAAACTTATATGTTTACTATATCATATGTTTGATTGGCATATATTTCCCTTATCCTCTTAAAACACCTGCGTCACCATACTCATTTCTACCTCCAGTCGCTACATCCTTCTTTACTTTTTTATTAACCACATATCCATTGCTTTGAACCCTTTCATTGTCTTTTATATTTGCTTCTATTGTCTTCTTTGCCCTTTCATGGGCAAGTCGCATGATTTCCCTATAACCAGCCTTACGATTTTTCGGTGTATTCTTGCTGTTTAACTTCTCATTGGCCCTCGACCAGTCCTGACCAGCCCGTGCAACTTTCCTTTGGTCAGACTTTGATAGGTTTCTTCGTTCCCAGTCTGTTACAACATGACCTGATGGATCGATAAAACGAACTGGATTGTTATAGGCATAGGTATATAGATTCAAGCTTAGGGGCTGATGTTTTTTACCCCATACGCTGTCTTCGTTGACAAATCGTCCTACTTCTCTTGTCACTCTTAAATTATCGCCATTGTATGTCATTTTCGAAATCGTAATACCTGTTGGTTTTACGGTCTCAAACTCTACGGCTCTGTTGTATCCGTCATACACTTTTCTGACATGCTCATTCAGTACAACGGCCGTATATCTTTATTCTGTAACACTTATAGTCAACATCCATGTTAGTTATATAGCCTATTTTTATCAAAAATCTGCTGTAGCTGGCTATGCTATTGACCTTCCTGTTGATCGTGGTTGGTTTGTAAACTTCTTCTATTAGTACCGTTTTGTAACTTTTTATCATGAAGCGATTAAGTGTACCATCGAAATTCAACACCCTTTCCTGTATGAAGGGTTCTAGTCCTCGTACATCTCCAACATAGCTTTCAATGGTCTTCTCACTCTTGCCTTCTTGTCCGAGGTAATCTTCAAAGGCTTTGATTGTTGACATTGTTTTTCTCTTTTCCCAAAACGACAAAAGAGATCAAAGGGGTATTGTCCTTTGATCTCCTTGTAAGCTAATTCATATTATATACGGTTTTGTGACTCGGTGTTCTGGATTCTTCCAACAATCCACTTCGAGCCTGTTTACGGTGTTTCTGCTTGCGATTCGATTCTGATTTAGTGTGACTGATGGCAGAATTATTATTCTGCAGTGAGTTTTGACACTTCAAAAATTGAAAAAAGCGATGGAAAAACTTACTTCTGTTTTTCCACCGCTCAAAATGTGTTTTTATGCTATAAGATGAAGCGCTTTATGCATTGAGTTTTTATTTGTTTTTGCTTCTCCCTAAGAAAAAGTACAAGTATCTATCTTCTGCACCTCTATCAATCCATATCTTCTGGAATACTCGCATTCCAATATAGAGTGCAATAGTTACCATAACACTCCCTATTGCTTGACCAAATTTTTCATTCAAAAGCAATCGGTATGCACCTCTTACTGATAAGACTGCTATAAGCACTAGTCCGAGGGAACTGCTAAACTGAAATTGTAACACCACGGGATAGGTTTGATGTTAAAATCAAACAAAGGAGTGAAGTTACATGTCAGCAAAAAGATATGACCCACAATTGAAAGACAAAATAATCCGTCTTCATCTTGAAGATGGAAGAACTATAAAAAGCCTTACGAAAGAATACAAACTAGGCAGTGGCACATTAAGGTTTTGGTTGAAGAAACACCGTGAAGAATGCAAAGTTAGTCCTGAACTCCAGCAAAAAGATAAATCCTATAATGAAGTCAAAGAGCTACGTAAAAAGCTTGCCGAACTAGAAAAGGAGAACCGTTTCTTAAAAAAGACGGCAGCATTCTTCGCGAGGGAAATCGACGAGTAAAGTACAAATTCATTCAATGTCACCAAAAGGAGTTTGGAGTACATTGGTTACTGAGAAAGTTTCAACTCACCCCTAATGCCTATTACAATTATCTCAAGCATCGAAAACATAAGCATCACGAACACGTAGAACATCCAAAATCCGAAATCAAAGCTCGCTTTCATGAGCATAATGGCACTGTTGGCTACCGCATGATTGGCAACCTTTTAAGAATGGCTGGATACATCGATTGTGATGCTACAGTTTATTAATACCTGGACGAACTCGGTTTGAAAGCGACCATACGGAGAAAGAAGAAACCTTATGTTCGTGGTGAACAGCATAAGGTGTTTGAAAATCTTATCAATCGTGATTTTAGAGCTGATCTTCCAAATACAAAATAGTGTACTGATTTTACATACATGAAACTTGTTGATGGAGCGTTCCGTTACAACTGTAGTATCATTAATCTTTATGATCGAAAAGTCGTAGCTAGTCTAAATAGTTATCGCATTGATGCGCAATTAACAATTGATACACTTAACATTGCAGTTAAAAACAATTCCATTCCAGATGGCTTGATCCTTCATAGCGACCAAGGCTCGCAGTTTTGTTCAAAAGCCTTTAGCAAACACTGTGAATCCCTTAAAATCCAGCAGAGTATGAGTCGTGCCGGCCGTCCAGGTGACAATGCAGTTATGGAACGCTTTTACGGAACCTTCAAGCTAGAACTCATAAACGTATTCCATTTTTACACAGAAAAAGAACTTGATGTGGCAGTCGATGATTATATTTACGATTGGTATAACTACCGTAGACCTCATACATATAATAATGGACTACCGCCATTTTATGCTCGTTATGCTGCATAGGTTATTGACCTATCACTAAGTGTTACAATTTCCGTTGACAAGAACCGACCTGTGAACCCATCAGACTGTGGTCTGGACAGTATCATTAGGAGGTGATAAAGGAGAACACACTAGGTTCACAGGTGTCAGAGGACTGCATGAAATACCCTCTATATTATGAGGAATTGTATTAACTTGACTGCCCTCACCATGTATGCCGATGTGAGGAATGGTTTTGTTGCGAGGTTGTACCTATTTATTTTTAAGTTTTTTGATTCAAAAATGAGAATAACCTATTGAAACAAAGTATTTTCAATAGGCTGGGAGAGAAAGAGACTAAGAAGTTTTTTACAATTACGATAGTATCTGACGATTCTTTTGTAAAATACGGTTGGTTTTATGGGTGGGTATTATACTAGACGGTAAAGCTTTGGTTTTGTTAGTGGGCTTACTTACTATAGTGTTTTGTCTCTTACTTCTGGCATCATGATTTTGCCCCACCCATGTGAGAATCTGAAAAATGACATAATGATAATAGGTAATAATAGGTAAAGAAAATCCTCAATTACACGGTGGTAACTGAGGATTCATTCAAAATCTAAATATTCATTTTTGTGGGTACATAACACCTTTTTCAAGTCTTATTTGTACGCACATGAAAATTTGAAAATTTTTCATGCAGGTCTTACAGGGGTAACCTCTATCTGTATAGTTGTTGTTTCGCTAGACACTGGGTAGCCCTATCGAACATATGACTTAATTTGTAGGTGATTTTTCTTTGATTTCCGAAATAAATTCGTCCAACTTATTATATCGTTTATTGTTAAGCGAAACACTATTGCCTTCATATTTGATTACATACAAGATAGAGCCTGTTACTTTACTCATTGTATTTATTTCTGAGATTTTGATTATGTCACTTATATGAATCTTATCCTTTCTTATCAACTTGTGAAAGGTAATTTGTTCACCCTTAAGTGTTACCCCCACCGGAAACCTATCATAGTATTTAGTCATAATAACTCCCGATAGTATTACACTCAAAATAAATGGTAGAACAATTGACATTACTGATATTTCATCATTATTTATATTCATGAAAAATCCAAGAACTGTCGTCATCATTAATGTCATGAAAATATAAATCATTGTATCAATAAATGTACTATAAAAATTTCTTTTAATCTCCATTTCCCTATCAACACCTCCGATTCTATTTAATACTGAACTCCCAATTCTTAAAGTCAAACTCTATTGAATAATTTAGTCCAAATATACTTCCGTGATGCTCCCCTTCTAAATCCTTGTAATTGAACCTCGTTAACATTTCATTTTCTGACATTCCACCGTGAACCTCCGCAGGAGAAATACTCATATTCATATTTAATTCTAAAGAATGAGATGTTACTTCTCCAGTTCCTTCAGACATTGAGTATTCATAGTTGCCCCCTGGTGAGATACCTGGTAAATCACCACCTGTACCACTGACAACAGACCGACCATTCATCTGTCTTACATCATTAGCATTAAAGCTTACCTCTGCAGTAATTCCTCCTGAAAGCTCTACATCTGTTGTCGCTGTCAATGACGTAGATTGCATTATTGCGATATTTCCATTCCTATCAAAATACATTGTCTTACCGGAACTACCTCCACCCATAAGATGTGCAGAACCAGATAAACCTATACCGAGTACACCATTCTTTTTGTCTTCAACATCCTCAGTTTCTACATTTCCCTCATAAAAAGCGCCCTGATCACTTGTCTCACTAATACTTGGATCTAACATATCCTCTTTAATTGTAGCAACTTTATTCAGATTCGAGAACTCCTTATGAACCGTTAATCCTGATATATCACTATTGATCGTTGGACCTTCAACAAGTTCTTGCGCCTCCATAGTTGTATCAATCTGACTCTTATTATCCACTACAGGAATGGTATTCTCTATTAAAGTATTACTATTATCTACATTTTCATCACTAGAACTAGGAGATTTTTTATCTTCACGACCCGAACTAGATGAATATGTCTTGCTTTTTTGCTTTTCATATTTTCCTCTTAAAACACCTGCGTCACTATATTCATTTCTCCCTCCAGTCGCTACATCCTTCTTTACTTTTTTATTAACCACATATCCATTGCTTTGAACTCTTTCATTGTCTTTTATATTTGCTTCTCTTGTCTTTTTTGCTCTTTCATGCGACAACCGCATGATTTCTCTATAACCTGCTTTAAGATGTTTAGGTGCATTATCATAACTACTTTTCGCCCTCGACCAGTCCTGACCTGCCCGTGCAACTTTCATTTGGTCAGACTTTGATAGGTTTCTTCGTTCCCAGTCTGTTACAACATGACCTGATGGATCGATAAAACGAACTGGATTGTTATAGGCATAGGTATATAGATTCAAGCTAAGGGGCTGATGTTTTTTACCCCATACGCTGTCTTCGTTGACAAACCTTCCTGTGACCGGATTGTAGTACCTAGCTCTCAAGTAGTAAAATCCTGTATCACTATCATAGTACTCTCCAGCGTACCGTATGTGAGTCTCATAACTTGACTCATTTGATAGCGTGCTCTTACCAAATATATCGTAGTCATAACTATTGAGGACACGCCCCGCCTTGTCGTAAACTTTGACTGTATCTCCATGACCATTGTATACATACAAGTGGGTCTGATTATTGCTGTCTATGTGCCCCACATAGCTTGTTCCTACTATATACCTAAGGCTTGATGGTCTGTCTGTTTGTCCGCTGGCTTCTTCTCTTACAACATATGCACCATCGTACAGGTAAGTGATCGTTTCAGTTTCTCCTTCCTGTACAGACTCAACGTCTCTTGTCACTCTTAAATTATCGCCATTGTATGTCATTTTCGAAATGGTAATACCTGTTGGTTTTACGGTCTCAAACTCTACGGCTCTGTTGTATCCGTCATACACTTTTCTGACATGCTCATTTAGTACAAAGGCCGGATGTATGGTTTGTGACATAGATGTCATAGTGCTTATTTCAAATGCAGGTCCAGCAATATCCTGGATTATTGTACTACTCACTTCTTGGATGTCATTACCATTATCGTCATAGTAATGGTCCTTTATCTTTCTGAATAGTTCTGTATTCTGACCATCTAAGTGTTTACTCGTTACATTCAGGAGCTGGTTGGCATCTGTATAAGTGTAGTCTATATCAATTTTGGCATAGGTATAGGCTACACTATTAATAAACTCAGTGGCACTTGAAGCTAGTGTTTGAGTCTCTTTAAGTCTGTTGCCCGCTCCATCATATGTGTAGGTCACGAGGTCACCGCTAGGGTATGTTATATCACTCACCCTATTGAGAGCGTCATATACCAGAGTGGTTGTCTGTCCATTTTCTGTTTTTGAAAGCTGATTGCCCGCATGATCATAGACATAGGTCCCGTTAAAGATCGTATTATTATCAGCATCATTCGTTACTTGAGTAAGCAGTCTATTATTTTTATCATAACTATAAGTTGTTTCTAACCCACTCGAACTCTCCAGGTGCGTCAGTCGATTGCCGTTGGCATCATAGGTATAGCTTGAGACATTCACGCTTGTTCCCTTGATAGTTGTCGCACTTTCCAGTCTGTTTTCATTGTCATATACATAGTTTGTAACAATATTATCCGCATCAGTCATCGAGAGTTTATTGCCAATATCATCATAAGTGTACGTTAATGCAACCACATTATCTATAGTCTTTTTAAGCAGTTGACTCTTAGCGTCATAGTCATACTCCGTTACACCTGAACCATCAATCATTTTTATTCTGTTTCCAAGAACATCATACTCGTAGTAAATATTTTCACCGTCATTATTATATTTTTCTACAAGTCTTCCCAAATTGTCAAATACACTTTGAATTGTATTTGAATTCTTGGTACGAACTGCCACATTGTTTAGACTGATATCATACCTAAAGACCATCTGCTTGCCATCTGCATCTGTCTGTGTGTACAAAAGATTTTGATCATGATAATAGTACTCTGTTACATGACCATTACCATCTCTTGTCGTTCTCGTATTCCCTACAAAATCATAAGTATGGATGGTTTCGTTATTTAGGGCATCTATGGTTTTGATCAAAAAACCTGCATCATCATATTCAAACTGCATTGATGAGCCGTTGGCATCTGTAATTTGAATCACTTCACTATACTGGTTATAGATATTTGACACTGTTTCAGTGAGTCCGCTAACTTTAGACTCCGGATCAAGTTGTGAGACCACTCTCCCAGCCAAATCATAAGTGTATTCAATCCCATATCTAGATTCGTCATCACTGCCCGATGCATAGCCTTTGGCATCAATCTTCTTAATCAACTGGCCACTTGAGTTATAGACATTTCGACCTGTAACTTCAAGGGCATCGTTCTTTGTCTCCACAAGCCTACCCATAGAATCAAAATAGTTATATACACTCTGATTGTTGGCGTTGATCATTCTGGTCATATTTCCATTGAGATCATACTCAAATATTGTAATGCTAGCATTCTCATCTTTAAACTCAACTTTTCTATTTCTTGCGTCATAAACATACTCAGTTGTATGACCAGATGGATTTCTTACAGTCAAAATATTATCCATTTTATCGTAGGTTGTCTGTTCAAAAACAATTGTGTTTCCATCATACCAAGATTTTTTTATCAACCTATTTAAAAGATCATACTCATAAAATTCGGTATACTTATCACGATTTGCTGTATCAGATGCATCATATATATACGCTGTGGGATAGATTTTCTTTACAATATTCCCTATTAAATCATACTCATATCCTTTTATAACAAGAACCTTGTCAGGATCTTCATCATCAACAAGTCTTGGTGTCTCAAGATATTGCATAAAATCATATATTGGCCATTTTTCTACAAGTTTTTTTCAAGTACAAGTCGATTGTTGTCATCATATTCATACTTGCTTATGTTATACTGGCCGCTTGATCTTTCTACGGATTTTTTTATGACATTTCTATTATTATCGTAGTCATAAAGCACCATCCCCCCTGAAGGAGAAATCGTATAATCAAGGAGTCCATTCGAATAGTAAACATTCGTAATCACTCGTGTGCTTGACGGATTTTGAGTTCCGGTAATTGTTTTATTAATCACTTGCCCCATATTATTGTAGGTTTGTCTTGTGATGCTATACTCTGTACCACCTTGTTCATTGATGTAGAGTGGCCTTTTGCTTTCAACAAGTCTATCAAGCACATCATAAGCATACTCAATAAGAGCACCATTTTTGAGTTCCTTAGTTAATATATTGCCGTTATCATCATAGGTTTGTTTAACGGTACTGCCATCTTCAAATATAGTTTCTACAAGCCTACTGATCCCATCATATTCATAGCGCGTCTCATGGCCTAGGGCATCAGTTTGTTTTATAAGATTGCCCTTATGGTCATATTCGAAAAGAATGGTTGCTCCGTCTTCAAAAGTTTTCTTTTTAAGTTGACCAAATTCATCATAATCAGATAATGTGACTCGTCCCAACTTATCTGTTTCAGTGAGCTGATTGCCCATTAAGTCATATGTGAATGTGGTTTTATTATTATAAGGATCTGTAATTTCGATAACATCGCCTTGATTATTGTATGTGTACGAAAATCCCGGATCAGTTTCTACACCAGTATTTTGACTACCACTAACGGTCTTACGCAGGCTGTCGTCCTGGTTGTAATAATTCTTCTCATAGAGTCTTCCATCTGCAAGATATTTTTCTACCACATTGCCCATTACATCATATGTAACAGATTCACCAGGAAGTGACAGTAAACCTGGTGTCCCTTCTTTTAATGGATCATATGCATTTGGTAATATCGTCTTTAACAGTTGACCTTTTGCGTCATAAATAAACCTAGTTGTTACTGGACTTCCACTGACATTGTCTTCTGTTTCTTTTATGAGTCTTCCGCGCGCATCATATTCTTTTATAACTTCATGTCCATTTGGGTGAACAGTCTTTGTGAGCAAACCTCTTGCATCATATTCAAACGCTGTTGTCTGATTAAGAGCATTTGTTTGGGAAATAAGTTGATTTAGATCATCATACTTTTTCACAAGCAAATTTCCATTACCGTTTAAAGTGGATTTCAAGTTACCGCTGTAATCATAATTATAAGTAATTTCAGTATATTGGCCCGCATCGTACTCTGCTTCCGATTTTACAAGCTCACTTAATTTATTATAATAGTCTTTTCGTTTAAAACCTTCTTGGTCTGTCACTTCAATAATAAGTGGCCTATCTGGGTCACTGCTGAACTTATAAGCCATGATCTCTTCAAAAACTAAAGTTTGATCGTTCAAATAAAAACCTTTTGAAACCAGCCTATTGTCGCTGTCATAATCAAACCGTGTGCTGTTTCCGTTAAAATCAATTTCCTTGATTTTATAGCCGTTTGAATTGTATTCGACTTCTTGCAAAGTTTCCAGATTAGTAACACCATCTACCATCACATCTTCCTGATATTTAATCATGTCTCCAAATATGTTATAAGTGTATATTGTTCTAACACCACTTCTATCAATGTAGGTCATGGTAGTGTTATCTGTTGTTCCATCAGAGTAAGTATAACTTTCAAAGCTACCGTTTGGATATGTCTTTGTTTTAAGCCTGAACAAAGCATCATAAACATAAGTGGTTTCATATCCGAGCTCATCTTTAAACCCGGTTCTGATCCCACCATAAAAATCATAGGCATGCTGAACAGACTGTTCCAAACCATCAACAGTCCAGTATTCCTTTGTTAAATATGCACCATGTTGGTCAACTCCATTAAAGTCTACACCATACTCGTAACTCGTAGTAAAGTTTGAATCTGTAGTTTCTTGAACAAGGTTGCCAAAGTTGTCATAATTATAAGTTGTTATTATGTTATTTGTGGTTCCATTTTCTTCATGGATTCGCTTTTCTTCTGTTACATTCCCATTTGTATCGATCTGATATTCGGTTCGTGAAAAGGACGTTGTATCATTCTTCCATGTTTTAGACTTTAGTTGATGAAATTTATCGCGCGCATACTCATATACAACTGTATACTCGTTATAAATATGCTCATTTGCTCTTGCAAGTGCCATTTTAGGACCAGCCACAGGTATGTCAGTCGCATCATTCCAATATGCGATTTTCAAATCTTTAGCAGATGTATTGCCTAGTTTAGACTGTTGTATTGTAATCTCAATCCTATTATCAGATTGGTAAGGTGTAATTGTATCAATTTGATTCCAAGAATAATCTTTTTGAGTCGACCCTACAAATTCGTACAGTCTATTCCCATCTATGAGAAAATCCCCGCCTGAATCATCCCACTTATGAGTGTTATATCCTGTCAAAGGATCATTATCTGCATCTATTAGAATATGAGAATCCACCCCAATGCCGGCACCTTCGATGAGAATATTCACTAAAGTATCATCTTGTGCCACTTTAATGAACTCGCTTGTAAGACTTCCGGTGCCAATCTTCTCAACGCCATCCCAGTCATCGGTCTCCCCATCTAACCGAATGTAAACACCTGAGAATTTTGAACCCACAGGATTGCCCTCACTGTCCCCATCAGCTCTAGGGCTTGTGTACTCAAGCAAGTTGCCGTACTCATCATAATCAAAGTTTTCATATCTCGAAAATGACTTTCCAGTATCCACTCCATCAATTCGCTCATTTACTGTTGTCACTTTCATTTGAGGAAAAGAAAACTCGTCAAATGTGGTCACTGAAACAATTTTATGATCTGGTCCAAGTTTCTCTACGTTTTTTTGTTCGTGCAAACCATTGTAGGTAAACTTAACTTGGTATCCGAGTAGATCCGTCTTAGTTGTATAGTATCTGAATGTGTTTTTTAAATATTCATCTGTTGGCAAATAGCCACTGGTTCCATATCCATCAGGTTCATTGGTATAAGAATAGTCAATTTTCTTCTCAGTTTTATATTCCACTTGGCTTGTTTGATCATTGTAACTTCGAGACTTATGCTCAACACTTTCGATTTTTCTATACTGAAGAGACCCCTGGGCTCCTAATTTTTTGGTATACAAGCCATAAGAGAAATCAATCCTTTTATTTTTTTCAGGGTAGTCAATCCCAGTTAGTATTTCTGAACGCAATGATTTTGTATATGTGCTCCCATCTTTATAGGTAAATCCAGCTGCTAAACCATCATTATTTCCGTAACCATACTGGTCATATATGAAGCTATATTTATGTGAGCCATCCATATCAAAAACATCAGACAGTTGTGTTCTGATCACTTTATTTGATGTTTCACTGTACATCATAACCTTTTTCTCGTAAACCAGCTTGGGATTGTCACTTAAATCTGATGGTGTACTATCTGGCAAATATACAACCACATTGAATATATTACCTATATCGTCATCAAAAGTTCCATCGCTATTTACTACTACGGTATGATTAAAGTCCTCATTATATTCAAAGCGAAACTCACGGCCTACAGTATCAATAATTTTAGTCATTAATCTTCGGTTTATCGTCTGACCATCCAAAGTATAATCAAAATCATCATATTCAAAAGTAATCTGATTCCCATAACGATCAAGAACTGCAAGAACTCGTCCATCATTCGAAAAATAAGTTTTCTTTCCATCTTTGTCAAGTTTCATAAACTTCGATTCATCATCTGAATGACCTTGATTAAATGATGTATCTTCCCATATTGAAAAATCTTTAGCAGAGTGACTTTCAATATCATAAGTGTACTTATTGTCTACTAGGTGTCTGTTAATCAACCTAAAAATCGCACCTGACTCTGTATGTAAGTACTTTTCATCGCCAAGAATTTCTAGGGTCGGGAACGAGAACCTTGTAGCTGCGCCAAGATTATATCTGTTTTCCACAAATGAAACTGCATTTATACCCGTTTCTACCACATCAACCAGTGTTCCACTTTGATTCTCCACTTTCATATTATCAATATCAGACAATTTGCTTTTATATATCCGTGTCAATTCCACATCAAGTCCATTTCGTCCTGTCAATGCAAAATCTGTCTGGACCACAGTTAATGAACCATTCTTAGAATCTACATCTATATCAGATGTATTATTTCTTAAGTAATTTTTTGATAGAAAGGTATCATACTTAGTGCTAGGTCCAACTAAATTGTTATAAAAGTCTTCAATTGTGTCAGTGTATGCAAAATCAACAGCAAGAATCAGTAATATACTGATAACAATGAGAAGTTTCTTACGATTCATAATCAGCTCTCCTTCCACAGAGTTACAAGAATCATTTTTTAAAATGAGTGAGAGAAGCCCCTGCCATCTCCCACTCAAACTGTTTGTATTACTCAACTATAAACTGAATCTCGCTAATTCCATCATCAAGTCCAATAAATTCGACCACATTTAATATACCCGACCAGGTTTCAGTACCATTCAGTAGGGTGTTTATTTCAAATGTAATTTCACCTGCTTGTACATTTGTAATATTTATAGGCGTTTGCCCTATTACACCTATACTTGTTTCTTCTTCCAAGGTATATGTTGAAAGGTCGACTAAACCTAATTTAGATGGATCGTACACTAATTTGAATTTTTTAGTGGCAAAGGTCCTAATATTTGAAGCAGAAAGGGTTACTGTTCGCTTCTTATCTTCAGTGACGCTTATAGTGTCACTCTCAACTTTTCTGACCTTATGAACACCAAAATCAATAGCGTTTGTCGCATCACCATTTTGGTCACGTACAGATAAATAAATATGATACTCGTCACCAAGGGACAGGCTGCTTGTTGTAAATCGATCAGTTCTGATCCAGTCGCTAACCAGCTCTATTGTATTGCTGCTTGTATCAACCAAAGTGACCTGATATTCTGTCAAATCGCTGTTAGTCATTGTATCCCAAATAAGTACAACCTCAGAACCGTCAACATTAAAAGTGATAATTTCTGGTGTGTCTATAGGTGTTAAAACTTGTAATGGATCGCTCCATTCACTGTCCAGACCACCATTAACCGCCCTGACTTTTGCAAGATGATATGCATTTGAAACCAATGTTTTTCTTGGCACATTCAGCATATAGCTATATTTTTCAGGCATATGGGTGTTGTCATCCCAATAAGCAACTTTCATATCATTTATGTCTGTATAGTCTATTTGAGAGTATGGAACTTCAATTTCAATGCCATTTGATGATTCAACAGCATTTAAACTACCAATGTAATTCCATGTATAGTCTTGACCTGTTCCAGCATAAGAGTATAGCCTGTCATTTTCTATTAAATACTCAGCGCCTGAATCTGACCAATAGCTTGTACTGTATCCTGTCGAAATATCACCATCTGAATCAAGGATAACTCTCGGTGAATCTTCACCAGAAATGCTTTTTAAGAAAATGAAAACACTTTCTTGTCCCAAATAAACACTCATCTTCTTTTGACTCTGATCTTCAAATTCACTTACCACATTTACCCATTCATCGTCCTGTCCATCAATGGTTATTTCCCGATCGCTCGAGTATTTAAATGTAGTCGATGGAGAACTGTATACCGAACCATCAATATCAACTTCATACGCAAGAGCATCAGGGTCACTTGTCCATGATAGTTCAACATAATTTTTTTCTAGTAAAGAAGTATAAAGGTCCGTAACTTGTCCAAGCGGCGTCGTGATCTCTTGAAGTTCTGTCCATTCACCCGGTTCAACAAGACTGTTTGAGCGTATTCGTACTGTGTACATATGATTGTTCTCAACACCATTAAGAATGTAGCTTGTTTCTGTCGTATTATATACCGTTCCATCAATCTCAACATCATAACTTACAGCTTCTGGATCTTGTGTCCATTCAATACTTAAATTTCCTTCTAAATAATCCATCACCATATTTTCAACAGGTGCTAGAATTGTTTTTACGTTTAATATTTCACTCCACTGTCCATAACCCGTAGCATTATAGCCTCTAATTCTGTATGACTGTTCTGTGTTTGCTTCTAAACTTGCATCTACAACATTGGCAGGTAGGGTGTCTTCATCAGGCAATGTCAAAGAGTTTGTCCACATAGCAATCTCCAATTCATCGGATACCTGAATCATATTCGAAAGGTCAACTTTCAACTCTGCTGTATTAGTGCTTCTGTCTTGATCAACAAGTTCTATAAATGTCCAGTCATATTTATCAGAATCCCCTGAATGCTCATATAATCTTCCGTTTTCAATCAGAATATCAAAGCCACTTGAAGCCCATCTATGGTAGACAAATCCAGTGTTTGAGTCAGAATCAGTATTAAGTAAAATCCTGTACTTATCATTCACTGATAATCCCTCTTCAACCAACAAGACATATAGATTTTCCCCTGATCGTAAAGCCTTCATATAGTTCTTGTCATCAGATTTTGCTAGATCTTTTATGTCATACCAGTCTTGAACATTTCCATCAATTTCAATAACTTTATTGGTTCTATGAGTAAAGTTCGTTTGTCCTGGCGAGACTTCAAAGACGTTACCGTTTATCTCTAGCTCGTAAAAATCAGTATTCGTAATTTCAGACCACGATAAGTCTATTTTATTACTACTTGGTTGACCTGTTAAATCTCCAATTCGATCTGGCATTGTTGATATTCCAAGAGCCGCTTTCCAGTCACTGTATGTGTTGTCATTCTTAGCTCTGTAGTATATGTCAAATATTTGACCAGGTAATATTTCATCAATGGTCACTAAACTATTGGACGCGTTCATTGCATTGCCATTAATTTGAACATCATACTCACTTGCTCCACTAACACTCTCCCAATCAACAGTTAAAACTTCAAGCGTCTTAGCAACACTATACCCTGATGGTGCTTCAAGAAGTGTATATATTGTGTATGGTTGAGACCATTCAAAAGATTGATCTTCAGTATATGGCCTAAACCTATAAGAATGCATTTCATTCGAGTTGAGTCCACTATGAGTAAAGTGGTCTCCATCCACAATAGTGGGCACACCATCTATTTCAATTTCTACCGCGCTACCACTCGTCGTGTCGTAAATCCAGGTAATTTCTGATCTATCCACATGTGGCTCTATCTTGACAAACTCAAGGTCACCACTCGCTTGCCACTCATTAATCTCAACTTCCGTTACTTCAGGTGTTACATTTGCTTCTGTGCTTGATAATGAAACCACATACTGTATATACTCTCCGCTTACATCTATTGGCTCTCCTGAATGGATCTGCCTCCATTCATCCCAAGTATCAGTTTTAGATTGCCTTACCCAAACATCTACAAAGGTTCCACTAGGAAGCGTCTCCGTCCAGTCAATCATCACTTTATTCGTATTTGCTTTTAGTTCAACAGCTTGTGATAGGTAATATCCATGATTTATGTTCTGAATACCATTTGTCAAATTATATTCAAGGGCCTTGACATCGCTTGATCTGCCATTCGTTACAGCCGGCATGTAGTTGTTTGTCCAGTTGGTTCTTTCTTGCAATCTCATATAGACAAATAATTTATCTTGATTAAGGTTCACGATATTCTTACTAATAGACATTTCGATGGAGGCTTTATCAGCACTTCTTGAGAAGTAAACTAGAGGGGACCTATCTCCAAGTTCAATCCATCCAGCTTCATCGGTTGGATCATCGTGTTCCTTGTCCCAAATATAAAGTGATCCATTTTCTATTTTATAATTTGCCCCTACATTCGATGTATAATATTTTCCTGTGTATCCGTAATTTTTATCACCAAGTGTATTGAGATAGATCGCATAATTGTAATCACTAATTTTGCCGATATCCGTAAATGCTACTTCACCACTCACGTCAAATTTCATGTATATATCGTTAACATCGTCTTTAATAGAGAAGTTTGTGACTTCAATATTTCTCGGCAAATACTGCTTCCGGTAAACCCTTGCTTCCTCAAGACGTATTCCTTTTACACTTTGCTGATCATCGGAAGCCATTCCAGTAATATTAACTTTGTACTGAAAAGCTTTGAAATCCTCTCCTATTACAGTCGCATCATAACTAAGCGGTTGCCATCCAGACCATACACCGCTTGTGCTTTTAATTTTTATTTGGTAAGTCACTGAACCATCATTTAAAATTTGATCATAGAATCTCGTTAACACACCAATTCTTGACGAGTTCTCATCATGGGCTTGAATAACAGGACTGGTCCAGCTGCCGCTTCCATCTGTAATAAGTTCAATACCATAGTTCCCATCAATAAAGACTTCTTTTAAATTGCTTACAATACCACCTTCAAATGTATTGTCGTCAATTTTAAACCTTCTAGGATAGATATGACTGGCTCGCTGATCATTTGAGTAGATGACGTCACTAGAAGTCCATTCTGACATATCGCCATCAATTATTACAGAATCCACAGCCTGAGAATCTTGTATATCACTTATGATATTGTAGGATTGCGTCTCAGGATCAACAGTGACTGTACCTCCAGTAAATCGACCAGTGTTTTGTCCTATACGTTTCAGAAACATACCTATGTTTAATCTAGAATTGCTCGTATCGGTTAATATTCTGTGACTGTGTACATAGTCACTTGTATAAAATCCCCAAATCTGCGAAGCCAGTCGAGTGTATCTCATTTTTTCGATATCGCCTGATTCACCAAAAGTATGTGTAAATATACGAGTTCCATATTCCTCCATTACATTCTGCAAATAATCTCTTTTAGATAAGTTATATTCGTAATGGTGGGGTCTATGTTCACCCGGAGTATAATCAGAAACAACATCGTAATACTCAAAATTCCTGTCAAACCACATATCAAGTTTATCTATGGTGTAGCTTGTTTCATCAATTGATACTTTCAACTTTACATACTTTGCATGATCTCTTATTTTGTAGGCACTTTCCTCATTTATAGCAACTTCGCCTACATCGTGCCAAGTGTTCTGATCAAACGGTAAACTATCCCCCAACCAAGCTTGCACTTTAACATTGGATGAAGATAAGTTTTCTCCTGAAACAATTAAATCCATCCATTCAAAAAATGGTGCTTTATCAACAGGGTCAAGATAGTTTTCCGTATCAACTAGAATTTCAAGTGTCGCTGGACCTGAACCATTTATTGTATCTGAAGTTGTTACATCCCCCGTAATAGTCCAGTCATTTATAGATTTAAAATAGTCAATTCCCGCCACTCCATTAGCGGTTCTTCCAGTATCATCAAGTGACCATATAAAATGTTTCTCTCCAAATGTACCTAAGAAGCTTTCCCACAGATAATAGTCTCCAAGTTTAGCAAACCCTGTACTACCATTAACTATAGACTCTAATCCAATAGAGCTCATGTAATCTGTAATTTCATCTAGTCGCCCTGCAAAAGCTTGAATTTTCTCAGGATCATCTCTTAAACCACTGCCCCAATAGCCCACAGAAACTTCATCAAAGAAAATTCCATCTGCAATACCAAGATTTTTAAAATTCTGTATTTCAGATTTAATCATTTCTACAAAAGCATCGGTGTCTTCAAACCGACTTCCATATGCAATATACTGAAACACTTTTGCACCACTGCTACGAATGTTTTTATTAAAGTCCACATCAGTATCTGCAACAACCACTATCTCATACTCAGAGAAGTCATAAATACCTGCATTCTCAAACGTGCTGTAAAATATTATAGATTTCTGCTGTTCTTCAAATGAATTATCCAAGGTAAGCTTGTTTCCTGAAAGCCTGACCCCATTGAGTTGATATTCACTTGGCAACTGATAATCCATAATGCCTGCTTTAGTCCTGAACTTTTGGACCTTCGACCACTCACCTTGTCCAATAGAATTATTTGATCTAATACGAATTTCATATTCTTGGTTACTCTGCAAGCCCGTGAGTTTATAGCTCGTGTCTGATGTGCTATACACATCATTCCCGTTTACTTCTAAACTGTAATCATTGACATAGCCCACTTCATTCCATGTAAGAGTCATGGTCTCTGATGTATTTTCAACCACGTGTAAATTTTCGGGTGGATCAGCAGGTTCTGTAATAATAAATACACTTATAGATGGCCCACCTAATGGAATGTCTCCTGCTTCAGCTCTAACGAATGGAGTTACTCTATAAGCTGTATTCGATTTAAAACTAGAAATATCAACTTCTTTACTTTCATACATGTTCCAAGATTTCATATTAGTAAGCAAATTATTTGAGTCAAAATAACTTAAATCACTAACATTTAAATGACCAGACTTTTCAAGATTAAGACTACTTTCTGCATTTCCATTGCCTAGCTCACCATTGGAATTATTACCAAAACCGTATACCTCATCAGTGGATATGGCGACCACATTAGACTTGTATCCTGAATCCATTTGCGAGACAAGTCGCGGCAGGCCAAGTGATGTGAAACCACTTGCTCCACTTGCATTGAATAGCTGGTCTGAACCATTATCTCCAGCACCTAAAGATCCACCATCTTCTAATATCGCTATTGAGTGATACCGCCCCACAGAAATTTGTTCTACTTTTTTATCAAATTCATGATAAACTGGTGACATTTTGAATGACGTCTCACCATCTCCGAGTTGTCCGCTTGAATTATATCCCCACATCGCAAGGCGTCCATCTGTAAGTACTGCACCTGAATGCTTATAATCCGTACCAATATCTTTAGCAGTCCCATCTAAATTAATTTTTGTTGGAACCAGTCTATCGTTATCATCGCCTAATCCAAGTTGGCCTGCAGCATTTTCGCCTACGCTATACACATCGCCATTAGATGTCAAGACAAGAACATGTTTGTAACCTGCTTCAACTTGAAGTGCAGATTCTAGTAAGCTCATCTGAGTGGGTTCATACTGACTGGCTGTCGTGTTAATCCCCAATTGGCCATCAGAATTCCTTCCCCCTCCATATACGTTCCCAAACTTATCAACGGCATAAGAATTATAATATCCCGCTGAGACATCTACAATGTTTTCAAGATCAAGAATTATAGGTTCTGCTGAGTCAGTCGTTGTGCTGTCACCAAGTTGACCATAACCGTTATCTCCCCACACTGCAACTTGACCGTTTGCCATTAACACAATGGCATGCTTGTATCCTGCACTAATTTTTAGTGCAGGCTGCGGAAGAGCGACTTTGGTTGGTGAGTAAACTGAATTGGTATGTCCGAGCCCTAGTTGGCCATTAGAGTTTCTTCCCCATCCATAAAGTACCCCATTATCTATTCCAAAAGTAAAATAGTAACCAGACGAAATTTGTTTTAAGTCCTTCTCTATGTGTGTATCTGTTTCCACTTGAATCATATATTCGGCTTCTGGTGGATTGTTATCCGTTATATCTATGTAAATTGCTCCATTTGATGTGACTTTAGAAGAATCAAAATCTATTTCTGGAGCAACCAAATCATCAATCGTTATTGCACCCTGGCTGGTCACAATTGCTCCTGAACTTGTACTATCGAACATTGTACTGCTAACTGCATAACTGTAATTAGAAGGTGCTATATCAATAAACTGTATCAGGTTACCAAATAATAAGACCACGATAAGAAATCTTGCAATCACCCTTTGCCTCATTTACATTACCTCCTAATTTAGTATACTTTTTTCTTATATTTTTCTTATTACCACTTACTTACTCTATACCATTATAAACCATTTTCTAACTATTAGAAATTCATTCTTTTACATATTTTAAATTGATTTATAAAATATATACATCTATTACACATGATAACTTATAAATATAACCCAATTTCAAATGATTTATAAACCACGGATAACCGCTGACACCATTAAATTGCCGACAAACTACTAAAGTTGTTCTCCACCTATATACACGGATTTTTTTGTTGTAATGTTACATAATTTTTATTTTTTAAAGACCACTAGATTTGAATATATCTTAAAACAAGCACCATGAATCTATATCCATACTAGAATGAAAAACCCGGTTGGGTATCCGCATTACTAGCAGACACCCAACCGGGCCTTATAATCGAATTTAAAACCATATACTAAGTGTAAAATAATCCATGTAAATCCGTTCTCTATACAACTTCCTCATAACAAGCCCGAATAGACAAGGCTGTGAATATAACTGCATAGACCAGCATGACTAAAAATGAGAACATTTCTATACGCCCTCCAAGAACGATGGCTCTTAGGAGTCTCGTTGAATGGGTTAATGGTAGGAGTTCTATCACTTGACGAATGACCCAGGGCAGTTTTTTCAGGGAGAAAAAGGTGCCGCACAAAAAGGCCATGGGGGTAATAACAAAGCTTGTAAACCGGTTCATATCGTAGTGGGTGTCTATCATCATGGCGGCAAAAAAACCTAGAGCCGCAAACATAATCCCGTTTATAAAACAGACAAGAATAAAGGGAAAATCAATGGCATAAAGGACACCAAAGGGTATACCCACCAGTAATATAAGCAGGGATGCATAAAGACCTCGAAGGGCCCCTGCCAGTATGTGACCAATGGCCAGCCAGTGAATCTGGATGGGTGCTGCCAAATAGGACTCAAAGCTTTTCTCATGCAGGCGTGTCACACTCACCCGCATGGATATGGCACTAAAGGCTGTCCGCATGGATGTTAGGGCAACGACGCCCGGTAAAATATAGGACATATACTGGTTGCCACCCATTTCAAGGTTTTCACCCACGCCCCATCCAAAGGCCACTAAGTAAAGTATGGGCGTTACAATTTGTGCAGAAGTGATTTTGAAAAATCTATGTTTGAAAAAGACCCACTCCCGCCACAAGATGGTTAAGACTTCTCTCATAGTGTCGCCCCCTCTGAAACGGAAATAAAAACATCTTCAAGACTGGTTTTTCGCATTGTGTACATTTCTGATAAAGAGGCTGCATAGGTCTTGGCTTCATCCATCGACTTAAAGAAGCAAGTCTGCGCTTCTGTCTCAACTGCCGTTCGTCCAAGTCTGTCAATTAGACCTTCTGGTGTATCTTTTCGAAGTATTTTTCCAGAGTTCATAAGACCAATTTCATCACACAGATTATGAGCTTCTTCCATATAATGAGTGGTTAAGAGTATGGTTGTTCCTTTTTCGTTGATTTCTTTTAAAAGACGCCAAATATCTCGTCTTGCAACAGCATCCACACCAACGGTTGGTTCGTCAAGGAAGAGAACAACCGGGTCGTGCATAAGGGCTTTTGCAATCATTAATTTTCGCTTCATGCCCCCAGAGAGTTTTTTACATATTTTGTTCCTGTGCTTTTCAAGGCTAAAAAAGGCAATCATTTCATCTGCTTTTTTTCGTGCTTCTTTCCCCGTCAGGCCGTACATTCGTCCAGAAAACTCCATATTCTCTGCGACAGACAACTCCTTATCAAGATTTATATGCTGGGAAACAATGCCTATTCTTTTTTTTATGGCGTTGGCATCTCGGTGAATCAAGTGGTCATCTATATGAACCTGACCACTATCTGGTCCAATCAGGCCCACCATAAGGCGTATAAGGGTTGTCTTACCAGCCCCATTCGGACCAAGCAGGCCGAAAAATCGCCCAGCCTCTATGCTGAGCGATAAATCGTTCACCGCAATGATATCGCCATACTCTTTTCGTAAAGTGTCTATGCGAATCATTTTATATTCTCCAGTGTCTCTATCACTTCTAGTCCTGTTACTGGTCGATCAGGGTTAAACTTGCCTTCTTCAAGTCCAAGCACACCATGGTCAACCAAGGTCTGTACAATTTTCTGGTTGTCACAGTTTTCTATATCAGAAATTTCTATATGGACATCTTGCGGCACAAGGTCATAGAATAGGAAAAGTGCTTTTGCAAACTCATCTCTAGTAACATGACCCTCAACATCAAACAACTCAATTTCTTCTTCTGTCTCTTCATCAATGGCCTTAAATCCATCCATGAATCCGGCCTTAACAGCTGTTTCCACAAAGTCAAATCTATCATAAGATGAAGGAACATCCTCAAACATACCGTATGTATGGCCTGCGTATGTGTCATCATAGTATGAAGCGGTCGGCGCAAAGAATGGACGGTGGTCATAACGAACATAAATCTCAGCTGCATCCACCCGATTTAGAGGTTCTTCTTTTCTCAAATGGTCTAAATCATCCATAACTTCAGGGTAGAAGAATCGAGCCAGATCATAGGCCCCTTTCACCTGCCTAAAGGTCGGAGATGAAATTATTTTCTGGTTGATCTCAAGAACCTTTCCATTTCGTACGGCTTTCACTGTGTCAAATCCCGGACGTATGGAAATAGTATGTAGGTTTCCACCAGCCCCCATAACACCACGCTGGGTCACGTAAGCATCAATCTGATCGGCTTTTTCTAGAACACGTTCTGGTCCATAGGCCGCGATGGAACTGCCCTTAGTAATAGCCTGAGCATCTGATGCGATATTAATGCCACCAGCTGTTTCAATGGCTCTTGCCGCCATAGAATCTGGCGTCACAGTTTTAATTTCCACATCTGATGACTCGAAAAACACATTGATCTTAGGCTCAATGTCTTTGGTGATCGTCCTAAGAGCTGACATTTGTTCATGAAAGGCCTTTAGTTTTCTTTCAGCCATTTTTTCCCGACCTGTTACAAGCCCCAGGTTCATAATATAGGCGTCAAAGGCATCTTGACTTTGGGGATAAAAAGACACAACAGATATACCTGATTGTCTTAGGGCATCCACAAAGTCTGGTTGCTTTCTTTCAATGAAGGGTCTGATTAAGACAAGGTCTGGACGTGCCGCGATAACCTTTTCAGGGTCAGACTTATAATCAAAAACCGGCTTATCCCGAAATTCAATCGGATAAGATTCTGATGTACCAACACCTATAATTTCTTTATCAAGTTCTAGGGCAAATAGGTTTTCTGTATGGGCCGAGTAAAGGGAGATAATCCGGCTAGCCGGCGCTTCCATCTTCACCCTTCGCCCCGAATCATCCGTGAAATCGATCACATATTCTCTGGTGTCCAGAAAATCAACATGATCAAGTCCACGCTCAATCCAATATCTTCCTAAAAATATAACCAAAAGAACAAGGACGCTGGACCAAGCCAGCGTCTTGAATTTTACATTTCTCAAATCAACACCCCTATTCAGCGTGTTCTTCACCATGCATAGCCGCTTCAGCATGGGCAACAAATAGATCCTGAATCTCTTTAAGTTCCCCTAGACCATGCATATACGTTTCAACAGCATATCCTTGTTGCTTGAGCATAACCTTCCAGCTGTCATCTTCGTCACCAGCCATGTCATTAGAAGCATGGTCACCAGCAACAAGCATGAAAGGCATAAGTCTTACCTTGTTAATGCCTTTTTCTTCAAGTCTTGGTGTCACATCTTCAAATAGAGGATAGCCTTCCACTGTTCCAACAAAGACATTGTCCATACCTGCATTTTTAAATCTTAAATCCATTGCAGAATATGCCGCATCAGCAAAGTGGTGTGTGCCGTGACCCATCAGTAAAACAGCTTCATCTTCTGCTAGATCGCCTATTTGTGCTTTAAGTGCTTCTATAACGATCTCGTAGTCTTCATGACTTGTAAGAAGGGCATCCCCAACAACAAGTTTGTCAAAAGCCTCTTCGTATTCTTCTACCACAGCCACCATTTCATCGTACTCTGCACCATTCATAATAAGCGTTGGCTGAACAATAACTTCTGAATACTTTTCCTTCTTTAATCTTTCAAGTGCTTCTTGCATGTTGTCCACTTCAATGCCATCGCGTTCTTCTAGCTTGTCGATTATAATTTGTGCTGTAAAGGCACGAGCGATGTCATAATCAGGATACGCCTTAACAAAAGCCTCTTCAGTGGCTTCGATTGTAAGCTCGCGTGTGTCTGAGTAGCTTGTTCCAAAACTCACCACAAGGATTGCTCTTTTGGATTTGTCCGTGTCAGGAGCCGCCTCGGCACATCCTGCCAGTGCCAATGTTACTAGTAGTATAAGTGCCATTAATTTTTTCATGTGTAAATCCTCCTAATTATAGCCCATGATTTTATAATATATATATCGATAAAGGCATCGCCTCTAAGAGAAATTCAGCACCCTTTTTCACATGTTTTACTTTGACCCTCGGTTTAGCTATATGTAAACCAAAATTATAGTTAGACTTCTATTAAAAACCCTCTGCCATCAACCTTGGTGACACGAATCCCAAAAACATGATATAAGTTTTCAGGCGTCATGACTTCATCTGTCGGACCATGTTTTACGATATGACCGTCCTTCATTAAAACAACCCGGTCACTGTTTAAATAGGCCATATTGAGATCATGCATGACCGCTATGACAGATTTTCCATGGTCTTTTACCTGGTTTCTCATGATTTTCAGCATGTCTACACGATGAGCCACATCCATTGCACTGAATGCCTCATCCAGAATGATAACAGGTGTATCTTGCGCCAGGACTCGTGTAAGAAGAACCCTTTGGGCTTCCCCACCACTAACTTCCGTGATGAGTTTATCCACAAAATCCTGCGTTTGTGTTTTTAACATCAATTTATAAATGTCATCAACTTCCCTCTTGTCAATACCAAGCCCAAGATCCTTATGGGGGTATAAGCCCATTTGCACAACCTCAAGACAGGTGTAGGGAAAATTGACTCTTGCATTTTGCGTCATAACGGCAAGTTTTCTAGCCAGCATACGTACGGGAATTTTATGAATGGACTCATTTTCAAAGAGAACCTCACCAAAATTCGGTTTCATTTCACCCGTTAAAAGCTTCACAACAGTTGACTTGCCTGACCCGTTTGGTCCCAGTATAGAGACCATTTCGCCCTTCTTAACAGAAAGATTTAGGTCATCTATGAATGGACTCTTATTATAAGAAAAGCTTATGTTTTCAAGTTTTATCATCAGCCACGTCCTTTCCCTGACTTCATAAAGAGCCAGATAAAGAAGGGGCCGCCCAGTAGGGTGGTTAAAACACCTACAGGCACTTCTACATTAAAGAGTATCCTTGATATGTTGTCAGCCATAAGAAGGAGCAGGGCCCCAGCCACAGTAGAAAGTGGTATCAAAATGGCATTTCTTGATGTTAAGCCAAATCGAATCATATGTGGCACTATAAGGCCAACAAAACCAATGATTCCGCCCACTGCCACACAGACCGCTGTCATACAAGATCCGATTAGAAGATAGAGACGCATGGTTTTCTGTGGATCAACCCCCAGATGTCTAGCTTCTCTTTCCCCCAGGCTCATAATGTCAAGACGACTGGCAAACTCAATGCTAAGCCCACAGCCAATCACAATAAAAGGCAGAAGGAGCATGATATGATCCCAGCTTCTTGAAGCCAGCGATCCAAGCAACCAGTGTACTATGGCCGCCACATTTTCTCCAGCAGCACTCTTTAAAAAACTCATGCCAGCAGACAGGATAGAGCCTACAATGATTCCGGCTATAATCAAGTTATTAGAGCTGATCATGCCATTTCTTCTAGCTATGGTCATAACCAGGCTTAAACTTAAAAAAGCACCAGCAAGGGCAAAAGGGGTCACCGGCAAATACTTTCCGAGTATTATGTTCATGAATATGGCTATGGATGCGCCAAAAGCCGCCCCTGTCGAAACGCCGATGGTATAAGGATCCGCTAAAGGATTTCTCAGTATAGACTGAAAAATTGCGCCTGAGACAGCCAGACCTGCACCAATAAGAACTGCACTAAGAATTCTTGGCACACGAACATCCCATACAATGGCCTGATAATGTGCAGGAATATCCGATGCCAGATCAGACATTCCTGTTACTTTAGAAACCATAACACGTGTAACGACTGCAGGCGTTAAATCCGCCCGACCTATGCCCACAGAAAAGACAATGGCCATGAGCAGGCATAACATTAGACCCAGTCCAATGACAATATGCTTTTTATGCCGTCTCTCAACCGAGGCTGAAAGGCCGCTTGTCCATTCGCTCATTATTTCACCAACTCACCAAAGACTTCGTCAACAGCATTTAGGTAGGCATCCATATCTTCCGTGGTATGGGCCGCACATAAGAACATGCCTTCAAACTGTGCAGGCGGAAGTAAAATTCCTCTTTTTAGCATGCCAGTAAAGTACTTTGCATACATTTCAGTATCTGATTCTTTAACAGCGTCATAATCCTTCAATTCTCCTTCAGCAAAGAATAGACAGATCATACCCTTAAAGCGTACTGTTTGTGCCTTTATGCCATGTTTGTCTATGAGTTGACCAAGTTTTTCTTCAAGATAAATGGCGTGTTTCTCCATATTCTCATAAATTTCTGGACGGGATTTTAGAATCTTAAGTTGCTGAATGCCCATATACATAGCCAGTGGATTGCCAGAAAGTGTTCCTGCCTGATACACACCACCAACAGGTGAAACCACGTCCATGATTTCTTTTTTACCGCCATATGCCCCTACAGGCAGACCGCCGCCAATAATTTTACCGTAGCAAGTCATATCGGCTTCCACACCAAGAGCTTCTTGGGCGCCACCGTATGCCACTCTAAATCCTGTAATGACTTCATCTATAATAAGAACCGTTCCATTTTCTGTACAAAGGTCACGAAGGCCTTTGATAAATTCTGGTTTTGGAACAACAACGCCCATGTTTCCAGCGATTGGCTCAAGAATAACAGCTGCCAAGTCTTCACCGTGGGCCTTGAAAATATCTTTTACAGAGTCAAGATCATTGTAACGGGCAACAAGTGTATCAGCAATTGTACCTGCTGGCACCCCTGGGCTTGTTGGCACACCATATACAATGGTGCCTGAGCCGGATTTAACAAGAAGGTTGTCTGCATGACCGTGATAGCAGCCTTCAAACTTCAAAATTTTGTCTCGACCTGTATAGCCACGCGCCACACGTAGGGCACTCATAGTTGCTTCCGTGCCAGAGTTTACCATTCTTACACGGTCCATAGATGGACAAGCATCAACTATAAGTTCAGCCATCTCCACCTCAAGAGGTGATGGCACACCATAGCTTGTTCCTCTTGCAATAACTTCGTTGATGTCACCCATGACTTCATCATTGGCGTGGCCTAGAATCATTGGTCCCCACGATCCAATAAAGTCAATATACTCATTGCCATCAACATCATAAATACGGCTGCCCTTGGCTTTTTCAATAAATATTGGATCTAGACCAACTGATTTAAAAGCACGCACAGGGCTGTTGACACCACCTGGAATAAGATTGATTGCCTTTTCATAAAGTGCTTTAGATTTTGTAGTATTCATATTGCCTCCAGTGCAACTTACAAGTAGTTTTCAGCAAGGAAACGAGCAAAATAAGTGATGATTATATCTGCACCAGCACGTTTCATTGATATCATTTTTTCATATATAACAGCTTCATCGAGAATACCGTTATCAATGGCATTTCTTATCATGGCATATTCACCACTCACATTGTAAACAGCCACAGGCAGATGGAAATTATCCTTCATTTCGCGCACCACATCAAGGTAGGACAAGGCTGGCTTGACCATTAAAAAGTCTGCACCTTCCTCCACATCAAGAGCCGCTTCTCTTAGGGCTTCTTCCCTGTTATGGAAGTCCATCTGATAAGTTTTTCTATCACCAAAACCCGGCGCAGAATCTGCTGCTGCCCTAAAAGGACCATAGAATGATGAAGCATATTTAACAGCATAGGACATGATCGATACGTTTATAAAACCGTCTTTGTCAAGGCCTGAACGAATGGCTGCCACTCGGCCGTCCATCATGTCGCTTGGCGCCACAATGTCAGCACCAGCCTTGGCATGACTGACCGCTATCTTCGTCAAGTATTCCAGGGTAATGTCGTTGTCCACCTCATCATCAAAATTGATGATGCCACAGTGACCGTGGTCTGTGTATTGGCACATGCACACATCTGTAATAACACACATATCAGGTGCTGCCGCTTTAATGGCGCGAATGGCCCTTTGCACAACGCCCTGATCATCATAAGCCGATGACCCTCTTGCATCTTTATTATCAGGCACACCAAAAAGCAGTACAGCATTAATGCCCAGAGCCTGAACTTCTCTGACTTCCTGTTCTAGCATGTCTACAGAAAAATGATAGACATCCTTTAAAGAAGATATTTCTCTTTTAATTTCATAGCCTTCAACCACAAATATTGGATGGATCAGATCATCAACAGTGAGCTTGGTTTCTCTTACCATGTTTCTAATAGCCGCGGTTTTTCTTAGTCTTCTAGGTCTTTTAATTAGTTCCATTTTACGCCTCATTTCAAATTGCTTAAAACACATGCAACCAGCGAATCAATTGTTGCATGTTCCGATTCTATTGTCTCATGACCTAAGTCAGTGAGAACTTTTGAGGTTTTCGGGCCAATTGAGAAACACTTGGTCTCTGGCCACTGCATACCAGACTTTTCGATCAAAGCATTAAAGTTTTTCACTGTTGACGCACTGGTGAAAGTAATTCCCTCAACATTACCTTCCAGTACCCCTTTGACTTGATCTAAAGATTCTTCTCCAATAACAGTGTTATAGACCACTGGCATATCCACAGGGCAAATTTTTTCAAGCGCATCTCTTAAAATGCCGGATGCCAGATTGCCAGATGGAATCAAAACACGATCCTCAGGGCCTATAATGCTTTCCATTTTCTCAGCCAATGACTCAGAAATGGCGCGTTCAGGAACCAGGTCAGATTTCAGTCCATACCCCTTAAGAACCTTTGCTGTTCCAGATCCTATGGATGCCAGCTTTAAGTGTCCAATGCTCCTGACATCAAGGTCACACTCAAAGAGCCCTTCCATAAAGGAAGTCACTGCATTTTGACTTGTAAAGACAAGCCAAGAGTACTCTTTGATTTTATCAATAGAAGCCTTCCAATTTTCGATCGGTTCTTTTTCAATATTAATCATAGGCAGTTCAACCACTTCAGCTCCCAGTTCTTCAAGGTGTCCTGAAAGTCGACCCGCCTGTGCTCGACTTCTAGTTACAATCACCTTTTGACCAAAGAGTGGTCTGTTTTCAAATGTGCTTAGGAGGTCCCTAAAGTTAACAACAGGTCCCACCACAATAAGTCCCGGTGGTTTCAAGCCTGCCTTTTCCACTTCATCCGCAAGGGTTTCCAGTGTGCCAACTATGGTTTTTTGAACCGGATGGGTTGCCCATCTTACGACAGCGGCCGGGGTATCAGCAGGCTTTCCTGCGTCAATTAAGGCCTGCATAATTCGTGGAATATTCCCAATGCCCATAAGAAATACCAAAGTTCCATCAAGGCGTGTTAAGGCTTCCCAGTCCCACTCTGCATAATCGTCTTTAAAGTGTCCCGTCATCACGTGAAAGGATCTGGCCACGCCCCTATAAGTTACTGGAATACCTGCATAAGCCAGACCAGCTATAGCTGATGTAATGCCTGGAACAGTTTCAAATGCCACACCTGCTTTTTTGAGCTCAGCGCCTTCTTCACCGCCACGACCAAAAACATAAGGGTCTCCCCCTTTTAGTCTTGCTACAACAAATCCTGCTTTTCCTTTTTCTACAAGAAGGGCATTAATGTCCTCCTGTTTCATGGCATGATTAGCGGCTTGCTTGCCGACATATATAAACTCGGCATCCGGCTTGCACTGGGAAAGCAGTTTATCATTTGACAGGTAGTCATAAACGACAACATCCGCTTTTTTTAAAGCCTTCGCAGCTTTTTGAGTCAATAGGTCGGGATCTCCCGGTCCTGCTCCAATAAGATAAACATAACCTTTATCCATGAACAGCCTCCTTAAGTTCCTTTGCCAACTTATGCGCCCCTTCTTCAACGTCTGTTACAGAACCTTGCCAGCTTGAATAATGTAGGATCGAACCATCCGGCTTTCCTAGCATGGCATCAATTTTAGCATTTTGCCCATCTATATGACAGTATGCACCTACTGGAATATGACATCCACCATCTACAGCTTCAAGGAATGTTCTCTCTGCTCGGACTTGAATGCTTGCATATCCATTTTCAATGCCCTTAAGAATATCAAGCATTTTTTCATCCTTTTCACGGCACTCAATAGCCAGTATCCCTTGAGCCGGTGACGGAAGTACAGTATCGTAGTCAAGATAGGACGTGATACGGTCCTCCAGTCCTAGCCTCTTAAGGCCTGCCGCTGCAAGGACAACGCCGTCAAGACCCTCTGTTTCAATCTTTTTCATGCGGGTTTCCACATTGCCGCGAATGGGTTCAAATTTTAAGTCTGGACGTTTTTTAAGAATTTGGCTCACACGGCGAATGGCACCTGTTCCTATTGTTCCGCCACGCGGCACATCATCAAGCCCATTTAAACCCTCTCTTAAAATCAGAGCATCTCTTGCGTCTTCACGCTGGGGAGGCTTTACAATAACAAGACCCTCTGGCTGGTCCGTAGGCATATCCTTCATCGAGTGGACTGCCATGTCAATTTCACCATCTATAAGGGCTTTTTCAATTTCTTTTACAAACAGGCCCTTGTCGCCGATCTTATCCAGGGGCATATTTTGAATTTTATCCCCTTTGGTCTTAATGATGACTGTCTCAGCTTCTAGCTCTGGATGAGCCTTTGTAAGCATGTCTATAACATGGTTTGTTTGAGTCAGCGCTAAACGACTGCCTCTTGTTCCAACTTTAATTTTCATGATCATTTCCTTTCACGCTGTCGGTGTAGGTTTTGAATTTTTCTTTTATGTATTTTTCCCTATCCTGGCTAAGGTCAAATTTTTCTCTGGCTTCTATCCGAAGACCATCATAATAGTTGGTCATTTGGGACAGCTGATCTGGCAAGGCCGATTGAATGCGACTTATGATGTACTTTGCTAGACCAGGTCTTTTCCCACCAGTACCCACAGCGATTTCAACCTGGCCCTCTCGAACCACGGCGCCGCTTCTAAACGTGCTCTTTGTGGCATCCATACAGTTGTTCACCAGGATGCCTTTTCTCTTGCAGTGGTCTGTGACCATATCGTTCATTGAGTCATCATCCGTTGCTGCAAAAACCAGTGTGGCATCATTTAAAAAACTCAAGTCAAAAGGTGTTTTGCTTATAATGATGTTATTGTTTTCTCTTGCAAGACTTTCAATGGATTCATTTATCTCTGTGGCGCTTATAAAAACGTTTGCCGACTCATGTAAGATGCTTTTGAGTTTTCTTTCAGCTATACGCCCGCCCCCCACTATAATCACTTTTGAATCCTCTAAATTTAAAAAAACTGGATAACTCATTGACAATTCTCCCCGAAATCAAACAAATGCTCTATAACTTCTATCATTTGATCTTGTTCTTCTGACTCGTCCACCTTTTTCAAATTAATAATAGGTTCACGGATCATTCGTTTTAAGGCACTTTGCATCATTTTTTCAAGTAGGGCCTTTTCCTTTTCGTCCATTTTAATTTTCTTGTTGAGGATATCAAGAGTATCCATGCAAATCTTTTCTCTCTTTAATGAAAGCTTTTTTATAACAGGGTCCACTCGGCTTGTAAGCATCCAGTTCATATGCTCATCCACAGCCTCATCAACCATTTTCTCAGCAATCAGCCCCAGCGCTTTTCTTTTTTCAGTGTTTTCATCAGAAATGGCTTTTAAGTCATCTACAACAATGAGTTCCACATTTTCTCTAAGGCTTATCTTTGAATCAATATCTCTTGGGATGGCCATGTCAAGTATGGTTAGCGGCTTAACCAGATCGCCCATTTGGTCATTTTTAAATATAACGTGGGGAGAAGCCGTGGCACTAATTAAAATATCCACATCCTTGATGATCTCATACCGGTCATCATATGACACAACTTCCACATCTTCATAGTTTTTTGCCACTTCGACCCCCTTATGATGCGTCCTATTGGTCATCATAAGCTTGTCCAAATTCATTCCATTTAAATAAGAAAGAGCCTGTCGTCCCATCTTTCCGGTGCCAACAACAAGAGCTGTTTTCTTGTCTAAGGAACCAAGAAGACTCTCAATATGCTTTATGCCAATAGAACAGACAGAAACAGGTTCTTCGGAAATTTTTATTTCCGTTTTGATTTGCTTGGCTTTAGCAATGGCATCTCGGACAGTTCGGTTTAGAAATTTTCCCGACGCGCCCATATCCAGAGCAAGTTCATGGGCTTCCCTAAGTTGTCCAAGTATTTGATCCTCACCAATAACCACAGAGTCAAGCCCTGCAGCCACTTTATAAATGTGTTTTACCGCCCGCTTGCCAGAACGCCTTTGAATACAAGCATCAAAGTTTTCATCACCTGATTTTATGACAAAGACCCTTGTCAAGAGTTCTAAATAGTCTCTCATGTCTGCTTTTGGAACAGCCGCATAGAGTTCAGTCCTGTTGCATGTGGACAGTGCTATGACCTCCGTGACACCTTCATCAAGCAAGTCATTCATTAGATCAATACGTTGACTCGTTGTCATGCTTACTTTTTCTCGTTCTTCAGCTCCAGCTGTATTATGATTCACGCTAACTGCTAGAATTTCCATAATCAATCACCCTTATACAAAAAAACACCTGCTATGGCAGATGCTTATCAATTCGAATATCACGTATTTTCACGCACGTCGATTTAATAAAACTTCCTCCCGAAGCATATCAAAATTTATCAACTGGCAGGTCTCCTGGCTCACACTTCATATAATACACTCGCCTTCCCAGGGGGATACCCAGTGGACTCAAGAGCATACTATCCATGTATACAGTAGCGGGGGCTGCGTCGGACTTTAACCGCACTTCCCTTTTCATCTTAATAAATAAGAACCAATTAATGTCATAATCTGTAGCACTTCATTCAAATCGCGCCACATATTATATGTATTTGATTGTCCTTACCCATTCTATATCATCAGACATGACTTTTCAATGTTCTTAAGCCCTTCCATTAATATTTTTTCCTTTTTTTGCGTTATCCTGCTTTACCACTTTCCTCAACTGATCAAAGGTCTAAATAGTGTACATTTTTCATCTCTTTTAAGTAAGTCATTGTAAGCCTTGTGGCTTATTTATGTATATTAAATAATTTACATGAATAAACTTGACATGTATTTCTTAGTGCGTGTATAATCGTATACAATAATACACACACTTGAATGGAGGCTAAACATGTCAGTCACAGATCAAACAATTGTCACATTAATTCCAGGCGACGGTATAGGCCCTGAGGTCTCTGAAGCCGTAATGAAAATCATCGATGCCAGTGGCGCAAATATTCAGTGGGATATTGTAAACGCAGGTGCCGATGTCTTTGAAAAAACAGGTCAACTTGTTCCTAATGATGTTTACGAAAGCATCGAACTCAACAAAATAGCCCTAAAGGGACCTATTACAACACCTGTTGGTAGTGGATTTAGAAGCATCAACGTCATGCTTCGCAAAAAATATGACCTCTACTCCAACATTAGACCAGTACAGAGTCTACCAGGTTTACAAACCCCTTTTAAGAATCTTGACCTCGTCATTTTTAGAGAAAACACAGAAGGCCTTTATATTGGCATTGAAAAAGAAAACTCAGACGGAACGATGGAAGCCAAGAAGATTATCACGCCAAAGGGGTCTGAACGGATAATAAGAAACGCTTTTGAATATGCAAGGGCCATGAACCGAAAAAGTGTTGCTATTGTTCATAAGGCCAACATCCTTAAGTTAGCAGACGGTCTTTTTCTTGAAACAGGTCGTCGGATAGCAAAGAACTATCCAGACATTGAAGTTAAAGAGGTCATTGTGGACAACATGTGTATGCAGCTGGTTATGAATCCTTCTCAATATGATGTGATTGTGACAATGAATCTTTACGGAGATATTCTCTCCGATTTATGTGCAGGTCTTGTTGGTGGACTTGGGCTCGTGCCTGGTGCCAATATTGGGGATGACCTTGCCATCTTTGAGGCTGTTCACGGTTCAGCACCTGATATAGCTGGACAGGGCAAAGCCAACCCTATCGCCCTTCTTAGATCAAGCTGTATGATGCTTGATCATTTAGGAAAACACACCCAGTCAAAAAGAATTAGAACTGCCATAGAAGAGGTTCTTCAAGCAGGAGAAATTCGCACACCAGATATGGGTGGTCAATCCACGACATCCCAACTGACAGATGCCATCATATCTGCTCTATAAAAACAGGAGGTGACCAAGTGAAAACGGAAACAAGTCAGAAACTACTAAATGATTTAGCCCTTAAGGCTGAAGCCAATAATTTCATCCGGCCAGAGGATTACGATAAGTACAATGTAAAAAGAGGTCTTCGTAACAACAATGGGACTGGTGTTCTTGTAGGCCTCACGGAGATCGGAAACGTTGTGGGCTACGACCTTGTCGGAAATGAGAAAATCCCCGCCCGCGGCCGTTTGTTTTATAGAGGCATAGAAATTTGTGACCTTGTGGAAGGTTTTCAGGCAGATGACAGGCGAGGCTTTGAAGAAACAGCCTACCTCCTTCTATTTGGTACACTTCCCACCGCTGATGAACTGGCATCTTTTTGCCACTTACTTGATGTCTGTCGTACGCTGCCGGATGGATTCACTGAAAATATGATTCTTAAAATCCCCAGCAGCGATATTATGAATAAGCTTATGCGGAGCATTTTGGTTCTTTATTCCCATGATGCGTCTCCTGATGATACCAGTGTCAGAAATGTTCTTGAACAAAGCATACGTTTAATTGCTCAATTTCCAACTATTATTTCCTATGGATACCAGGCCAAAAGACACTACTTTGACAACAAGAGCCTTTTTATACACAACCCACGTCCTGGCATAGGGACAGCTGAAAACATCCTCCACCTTATTCGACCTGACAACAAGTATTCCCGCGTGGAAGCAGAGACCCTTGATTTGGCTCTTGTGATCCATGCAGAACACGGCGGAGGAAACAACTCTACTTTTGCTACACATGTTGTTTCATCAAGTGGAACGGATACTTATTCTGCCATCTGCTCAGCTGTTGGATCTTTGAAGGGCCACAAACACGGAGGCGCAAACAACAGGGTTCGTGAAATGATCTTAAACATACGAGAAAACGTTCCAAACTGGGACGATCCTTCTGCACTAAAGGATTACCTTTACAAAATTATAAAAAAAGAAGCCTATAACGGCGAAGGCTTAATTTATGGTATGGGGCATGCCGTCTACACAAAGTCAGACCCACGTGCAGAACTCCTCAAAAAGAAGGCCTTTGAATTGGCCCTAGAAAAGGATGCCATTAAAAACTACACCCTTTACAAGAACATTGAAGAACTGACAAAAGAGCTTTTCCATGAAATCAAAGGACCTGATGCGCACATAGCGGCAAACGTGGATCTATATTCGGGTTTTGTATATGAAATGCTCGGTATTCCTTACGAACTTTACACCCCTCTATTTGCGACAGCGCGTATAGCAGGGTGGTGCGCTCATAGAATTGAGCAGATTGTCAGTGACCAAAAGATTATTCGGCCGGCCTTTAAGAGTGTCAACGATATTGTAGCCTACCAGATGCTGGCAGACAGACGAAAAAACCTTGCATCTGACCTTCGAGCCATATAGGTGGCTTAGTTTAAACAGTATAGAAAAGGAAGTTAGATGAATTGACATCAGATAGAACGAAGCCAGAAGAGATAATATCTGATGAGATGATATCTATAAATTGAAGCATTATTGAATCGTTTGGGATGAATCAGTTAAATCAGGCGCTTGCAAAATATAAAAAAAAGAATACAAAAGTCAAGGCCACACCGAATAGAACCCGCTTGCTTCACAAGCATCTATACATGGTGTGGCCTTTGTTTTTTTGTTGATTCTTCAATTAGAAACTCTAGATCAGTCCCAAAACAGCGCAATTAACCCAGTGAACGCATTACATTCACAGATTCCAGCGTTGCGATAGCAGCTTCCCAGCCCTTATTGCCTGCTTTTGCACCCGCTCTATGAATGGCCTGTTCCAGTGTGTCTGTCGTCAGCACCCCATAGCCCATCGGTATACCAGCATCAAGCATAACAGATGCAATGCCCTTGGCATTTTCTGAAGCGACAAAGTCAAAGTGTGGTGTGTCGCCTCTGATAATAGCGCCTAGGCAAATAATACCGTCATAGGTCCCCTTGGCAGCCATTTTTTTAGCAAGGAGTGGCATTTCAAAAGCCCCTGGTATCCAGCAAATTTCAATATCCTCTTCTTTAACACCATGGCGTATAAGGCAGTCAATGGCTCCATCTTTTAGTTTTGAACCAATGAACTCATTGAATCGACCTACAATAATACCATACTTGTGTCCTTGACCTGTTAAATTACCTTGTATTTGCTTCATGTGATAAACTCCTTTTTATCCTTATTTTTCATTTTTATTTTTTATCTTTAATCTTCATCAAATAACTAACCAAATGCTTTATTAAATCAGGCACCTTCAAAATTACAGATTATGTTCTGACCATACCTATAGATAGGCATTACGATTTTTAAATATCTATATCTTATGACGAAGGTTTTTAAAGATATTATGCAAGTCGCTAAAATATCATTTAATATCCGCCCATATCATGGATGTTTTTTCTAAGCAATATGCACGGAACATGCGAAGTATGGTACAGTTTTTCGTCCAGTGCCATATGCATTTTTTATATTAGTGAGTGAATAAAATCACTGGACTTCGTACAAGTGTCCCATACGCACAACCTTGGTATTCAAGTAGTCCTTGTTTGTATCCACATAGACAGGCTTAAGACTGTCACACCGCATAATTTCAATGCCTGTGCCTTCAAACGCCTCTACTTTAAGGGGGTTATTGGTCATAAGGCGCCCCCCTCTCACATGTAGGGCTTTCAAAATATCAATGGCCTCTTTGTAGTTTCTTTCGTCATCTTTGAAACCAAGCTTACGGTTGGCATCCACTGTGTCGTGTCCCTCGTCTTGCAGGGCATATGCCTTTAGTTTGTTCACAAGACCAATACCACGTCCCTCCTGACGTAAATAAAGTAATATGCCTGATCCTTCATGCGCAATTTCACGCATGGAATCTTCCAGTTGTTGACCACAATCACATCGTTTTGACCCAAACACATCGCCTGTCATGCACTCCGAATGAATGCGTATAAGAGGTGTCTTCCCCTCGATCTCCCCTAAAACTAGGGCCAAATGCGGTTCACGCCCAGACGCATTTTCAAATGCAATCATTTGGAACTCAGCATATTCTGTTGGCAACTTTGTTCTAGCAAGCTCTTTGACCTTCATTTTTTTTGATTGCAAATACTTTCTAAGGGCTTCAATCGTCAGTATTCTCATATCATGCTCTTTGGCAAACTCCATAAGATCAGGCATTCTTGCCATTTCTCCATCATCTTTTATAATTTCACAAATAACCCCTGTTTCTTTTAGGCCAGACAATTTCATGAGATCAACCGTGGCCTCAGTGTGACCTGGGCGTTCCAGGACGCCACCAGCCTTAGCGACAAGGGGAAATATATGTCCTGGTCTTTGAAAGTGATTCGCTCCAGCGCCTTCCTCAGCCATCATCATGATGGTTTTTGACCGGTTTGAGGCAGAAATACCAGTCCCAGTTCCGACACCGTCCACACTTACTGTAAAGGCCGTGGCATGAGCGTCTTCATTGGTCTTAACCATTTGGTTGAGTCCAAGCTTTTTAGCATGTTCACCTGTTGTCGGAACACATATAAGACCCCGCCCGTACTTCATCATAAAATTGATTTTCTCAGGGCTTGCATATTCAGCCGCCATTAGAAAATCGCCTTCGTTTTCGCGGTCTTCATCATCTGTAACAATAAGCATTTCACCACTTTTTAAGATTTCAAGTGCTTCTTCAACTTCACACATCACATTCTTTTTCATGACTCTCTCCTTATAAAAAACCTGCTGACTGTAAAACCGACATGGTGACTTGTCCTCCATTTGAGTCCTCGACGGACTCTGATTCAGGCTTGTCCATCCCAATGAGGGCACTCACGTATTTAATAAGCATGTCTGATTCAATATTGACCACTTCCCCAACCTTAAGACTTGTTAGAAGGGTCTCCCCTTGAGTATGTTGAACCAGACTCACTTCAAGATACTTGTCTGTTAGGGTGTCGATGGTTAGACTGACACCATTAATTGCGATTGATCCCTTATGAACAAGATGTCTGGCAAAAGACGGTGACCGTTCCAGCCGAAGTCTATAGGCCTGTCCTTCTTTGTAGAGGGATAAAACCTTGCTCATTCCATCGACATGACCAGACACAAAGTGTCCGCCTAAACGTTCACCCACACACAGGGCTCTTTCCAGATGCACCTTGGCCCCTTTTTGCAACTGGCTAATCCGAGTTTGTTCATAGGTGGCCGGCATAACATCAGCTTCAAATCCATTCTCGTCAAAACCTGTAACAGTCAGGCAAACTCCATCTACAGCAATGCTGTCTCCCAGCCTGACACCCTCAAGCACCTTTTTTGCAGTGATTTTTACACTGGCACCCTTAGCGTTTTTTCTGGTCTGGATAAGCTGTCCAATTTCTTCAATAAGTCCTGTAAACATACCTACCTCCTGACATTGGCTGTGACTAAGATATCTTGATCCAACATTTCAACCGATTCCATATCAAGCTTTATGGCTTCTTCCATTCTCATGCAATCAAAAGATTGGAAGGGAGAGTGAATTCGCCCACCTGATATTTTAGGTGAAATAAAGGCTTTTACGCTGTCGATGAGGCCTTCTTTAAGAAGAGCGCCCTGAAGCACTGGCCCTGATTCTAAAAATACATTGCATATATTTAAGCTATACAAGTGGTCAAAGACCTTTTTCAAATCCACATGGTTTTGTTTGAGTGCCACCCTATAGACTTGAACCCCCTTTTTTCGTAAAGTCTCAACCTTTTCTTGATTGACCCCCTCCGATACATAAACAATTGTTTTATGTGGGTCTTTACAGTCAACAAGATTGCAGTCTATAGGCAGTCTGATCTCTGTGTCTATAACCACCCTATAGGGATTTTCCCCTTCCACCAGCCTCACATTAAGTCTAGGATTATCTGCCAGGGCTGTGCCAGAACCGATTATGACAGCATCGCTTTGTGAGCGCCATTTGTGGACTAGGGTCCGAGAAGCTTCAGAACTGATCCACTGACTGTCGCCCTCATCTGTTGCCATTTTCCCATCTAAGGTCATGGCCCACTTGGCTGTGCAGTAGGGGTCTTTATAAAGCATGTTTTTTATAAAGACCTTGTTTAAAGTTTTGGCCCGCTCTTCCATAATGCCTATTTTTACAACGACACCATTATCTCTAAGTTTTTTTATGCCTTTACCAGCGACAAGGGGATTGGGGTCTTCCATAGCCACGACTAAATTTTTTATGCCCTCATCAAGTATAAGTTGACTACAAGGAGGTGTTTTTCCGTAATGGTTACAGGGTTCAAGGGTAACGTACATAATGTCGTTGGCTTCAATACTTTGTCCCGAGTTTTTCAGGTCTATAACCGCATTCACTTCAGCATGGGCTCCACCATGGGATTCATGAAAACCCCTGGCAATCACCCGACCGTCTCTCACAATGACAGCGCCCACCATGGGATTTGGCGACACCTTCCCCCTGCCCTTTTCTGCGAGTTTCAGGGCTAATGTCATAAATTTTTCATGGTCTAACTCATGAACAAAATCCTTACAAGCTTTAAAATCCATCTTTATACCATCACCTTTTCTTTGGCTTACATGTTCTTTTACATCAAATGCATTGGTGGCAACTCTTGTCACCAGTCATGCTTTTATATCAAGCTAAGACCAGTACCCACTTCATTAAGTTAATAATTCATATAGGCCGAGGCGCTCACTGATTTTACAAATATAAAACAAGAGCCCCCGAAGCTAACCTTCAGGGGCTCTAAATGTATCTTTCTCTGTTTCACGGTTTCCAGCTTAAGGTGAGTGATTGGTCCCAAGAAACCAAACAATTACACCGCTGCCTTATGTAAAACAAAAGCCCTGAAACTATAAATAGTTTCAGGGCGAAAATACGTCATTCAAATTCTGATCAGCAATGATACCCAATCTTAAATTGAACTTAGAATGTACAAAAATGTACGCCTTCTTTCATCCAGACTTTACTGTCGGTTCTGGAATTACACCAGATCAACCTTTCGGTTCGCGGACTTTACCGCCGGTCGGGAATTTCACCCTGCCCTGAAGGATTTCATATGAACTTGTGATTAGAATAACGAAGAATCCTAGGCTTGTCAAGCGATCACTTGTCAAAAATAATATCAGTCATAACAAGTTGCCCATTCCAAATCTTGACCTCTGCTAGTAAATCACCTTGGCGAGCAGCATCTTCAATCGGGCCACCAGTATTGGTTTGAACATAATATCTGTCTATACCAAAATCCAGCTCTCCTTCGTTGGAATTTGGATTATAGTAGTTAAGGCGACATTTAATATATAGGCCTTCTTGAGGTTTTTTGACTTGTATTGATTTAACCTTCCAATCCCCATCATCTTTATCTTCTTCAAGAAGTGCATAAATTTTCTTATTGTATAGGTCACTTATGTCCTCTTCATCCATAGGAAAAGCTTCAAGACTCACACGTTCTTGGGTAAAATTCAAGGCCACATAATCCCCCCTGAAAACGTCCCTCGGGTCATAAAGTTCAATATTCAAAACCACTCTTTGACCAAGCGTTTTGGTCATTTGAAACGGTATGAATTGTATAAATAAAAGAACGATCAGGGCCGGTAGAATAAGATATTCCTTTTTACGCATTCAGATCCATCCCCTTTCTACGCACACGTTCCAGATAGAGACCAAAACCAATAAGTATGCCCCCACCTATAACAAAGAATAGGGACTTTGGCATAAAGTCATAGAAGGTGTCAAAATAGAATCTCATGATAATAAGGGCAATAAAGGCGATGGCACCAATAAACTCTCGCTTCACCAAATAAAACAAGCCCAGCATAAAGACAATAGTAAAGGCGATAGAAGGCGCAGTGCCATCTATTGGTAAACCATCTGACCATATGTCTGAAAAGGTCAAGAAAAAACCAGAAAACCCTAGAACAACAAGCCCCAGTTGACTCATAACAGGCTCAGCATACCGCCCAATTGGGGGTTTGAACATAAAGTATCCTCCCGTTAATAAGAGGACTGAGCAGAAGTAAAGGGCTTCGAGCTCAAAATGTACCATAAGGGTCATTAGGAAAAACACCAGGCTTAGGCCACTGGCAAAGGCTGAAAAATAGGTCTTATAATAATAGTCTGATAGCCTAATGGAAAGAAAAAGACCTGCCCCCAGCACCAGAATATATGCAAGATGTTCCAACTTGGATAAGCCCATACTATCGAACAAGGCAATTGAAGTAGCAAACAAGAGCGCTTGGAAATAATAGAGTAGCAAGTTGTCTTTTTCAAACTGCATGACAACCAGTATTCCCAGTGCCCATATAATAAAATGAAAGGCGACCGGACGATTCAAGTGGAAGGTTTGGTCCGTTAAGAACAAGCCACCACCAAATATAAAGAGGGCTATATAGCGCAGGGCCCGTCCAGTCTTAGGATACATGCTGTCTAGCTGCATCCCCGTTAAATAAAAACCAGTCATACCTATGACAATCAGCCCCATACGCACTACAGGGCTTATATTTTGCCAATTTCCCGCTATATAAGAAAGTATGCCTAGACCAATAAGTATGGATCCCACAACAGATATAAGCCGAATCAAGTTGACTCCCCTTGCGGGTTCATAGGCCATAAGTATTTGCTTTTCCTGATCTTGTGATATGACACCTTCTTGTTCAAAGTGCTTCATTTGTATTTTCAAACTGTCAAAATACGATTTTGATACTTTAAATTTCATATTATACCTCCTTAAGCCTAATATAGGCTGTTATTAGGAATGTACCACAGTTTTTTTACATATAGCATGATTTAAGCAAATCGTCATTAAACTTTAATCCTAAAACTCAGTCCTATCCAATCAGAATCCAGTCCGATGAAAGTGCAGATCAATTGGAAGCAAACGCCCCCCATTTCTTGACAACAAAAGTCCCCGATAGAGTTTTTACTCCATAGGGGACTTTCTTAAATGAGCCCAAGTTTGCGAGTGCATAGAAAACCAAAATTATATGCGCGGTCTAACTTTCCTATAAAAATTCTTGTATTTTTCATCTCCCTCAAGTAAATCTTTTGCCCAAGCACTCCCTGTATACTTCAAATGTCTTTCGAGCAGGGCTTTTATTTTTTCAAAATCTGTTTTCTCTAGAATTTCGACTAAATCAACGTGGTCTGTGTTAAGGTTCTCGCCTAAAGTATTGTCCAGGTCAAGAACATAGACACACCCACCTGTCATACCTGCGGCAAAATTCTGCCCCACTGAACCCAGAATGAGAACCGTTCCCCCTGTCATATATTCACAGCCATGATTGCCAATGCCCTCTACAACAGCATTGGCCCCTGAGTTTCTCACACCAAAGCGCTGACCAGCTCGTCCTGCAACAAAGGCTTCACCGCTCGTTGCACCATATAAAGCCGTGTTGCCTATAATGGCGTTATTCTGACTCTCATATCCCTCTCCGCTCTTGGGATGAATGGTAACAAGGGCACCACTGAGGCCTTTTCCCATATAATCATTGCACTCCCCACTTAAGTCAAGGTGCATGCCCTTCACTGCAAAAGCCGCAAAACTCTGACCCGCTGATCCCGTCAGTTTTATTTCATAAATGCCCTTTTTCTTGCTTTGAGTTAAAAACCCACTTGTCATTGTTCCAAAACTACGATCTGTATTCTTAATGACCAAATCAAGACTGTGTTTCTTTGCTTCTGGTCTTGCCAGAATGGCGTCAATAACAGCCTGATCTAGAACACTGGCAATTTTATGGTTCTGGGCTTCTGTTTGCTTGGCATCAATGCGTTTTGGCAAAATGGGTTTATGGAGAATTGGAGAAAAATCAAACTTGCAAGCATCACCTTCAAGTGACCCCTTAATCTTGATCAAATCAACCCGTCCAACCAAGTCATCCAGTTTGGTAAACCCCAGTTCTGCTAAATACTCTCGTACATCATCTGCCAGGGCCTTCATCAAATTCTCAACATGTTCTGGCTTGCCTGAGAATTTCCTGCGTTGCTTTATATCCTGAGTGGCAATCCCAACAGAACACAAGCCCTTATGACATTGCCTACACATTTTACAGCCTACCGCCATCATGGCAAGTGTACCAAACCCAAACTCTTCGGCCCCCAGCAGGGCGCCTATAATAATATCTCGGCCATTTCTTATTTTTCCGTCGACCTGAAGTCTGACCCGCTTTCTAAGATCATTCAGCAGTAGAGTTTGCTGGACTTCTGCCAGCCCCATTTCCCAAGGCAGACCAACATATTTCATTGAACTGACTGGGGAAGCGCCTGTTCCACCATCGGAGCCACTAATTTTAATCACATCAGCATAAGCTTTGGCCACTCCCGCTGCCACAGTGCCAACACCATGACCTGCAACAAGTTTGACACCCACACGGGCCTGTTTATTGATGTTTTTCATATCGAAAATGAGCTGGGCCAGATCTTCTATTGAATAAATGTCATGGTGAGGCGGCGGTGAGATCAGGTCTCTTCCTGGTTGAGCATAACGGGTTTTGGCAATGGATTTTGTCACCTTAGCCCCTGGTAAATGACCGCCTTCCCCAGGTTTTGCCCCCTGAGCCATCTTGATTTGTATTTCTTCACAATTAACCAAGTACTCAGCTGTAACTCCAAACCGACCAGATGCCACCTGTTTTACAGCGCTTGACCGATTGACTGTGCCTTTTTTGCTCACATACCGTTTTGGATCTTCCCCACCTTCGCCAGAATTGCTGGTTGCACCTATCCTGTTCATAGCAATAGCAAGTGTTTCATGGGCCTCTTCACTTAGAGAGCCAAACGACATCCCTGATATTGTGAATCGTTTCATTATGTCTTCTGTGCTTTCTACGTTGTCTATGTCAATTCTGCCTGTGGAAATAAGTTCAAAGTGGTCTCGGATAGCAATCTCTTGTTTTTCTGTCATCTGGCTATAACTTCTGTAAGCTGCACGGTCTCCTGTCACACATGCCTCATTGAGTTTTCGCACAGTGGCATTTGGAAACATCCTGGGCTGACTTAACCCCTGCTGGCCTTTAGACGACAAAACCGAATCGTCACCGCTAGAACCAAAAGCCTCCCTGTGCCTTATGAGAACATCCCTCTCAATGTCTTCAAGTTCCAAGCCACCTACCCTTGATGGAGTATCTGTAAAATAGACATCCACCACATTTTCCCCAAGCCCGACCGCTTCAAAAATTTGCGCGCCGCAGTATGATGGCAGTGTGGAAATGCCCATTCTTGAGATAATTTTCAAGATACCTTCTGCAATGGCAGCCTTATACCTTTCAAACAAGTCCTTACTGTTGTCTTTCTCCATGAGATACTCATATACCAAATAGGGGTTTACAGCCTTTGCGCCATATCCTATAAGCAAGGCCATATGCATGACATCCCTAGCCTCTCCTGTTTCAATAATAATATCCACGGCGGTTCTTAATTTTTTACGGATTAGATGGTGGTGAACCGCCCCGAGTGCCAGCAGACTTGGGATGGGGGCATTGTAATAATCTATCCCCCTATCACTTATAACAAGGATATTATGCCCTTTTTGAACCAGGTCTTCCGCCCTTTCGCACAACTTATCCAGGGCAGTCTTTAAACCATTTGCTTGGTCCGTGTGAAAGAGGGCTGGCACGGTCACTGGCTTGAAATCGTTACCGCTTAAGTGTCGAATATCCTCCAGTTGAGGGGAGGACACAATAGGTGATTTGATCATTAAGTATTTGTTGTTTTTTCCAGTTTCAATTTGATCTAGGAGCCTTCCATGAGAGCCGATGAATTGTCGAAGGGAAACAACTGAACGCTCTCGGAATGGATCAATAGGGGGATTTGTCACCTGGGCAAAGGCCTGTCTAAAATAGTCAAACAACAAGTTGTTGGTCTTAGAAAATATGGCCATAGATTCATCCACACCCATAGAGCCAATTGGTTCCTTGCCGTGTTCTGCCATATGATCAATGACGTCCTTGAACTCTTTTTTCGAGTAGCCAAACACTTCTTCTTTAAGTTTTCGAGTTTCCAGCCTGGAACGCTTTATTTCATAGTCTGCCTTGATGTCATTGAGGCTTAATTTATTTCGTTTGACCCAATCAGCAAATGGACGAATGGAGGCAATTCTATCCTTTATTTCAGCATCAGGCACTATGCGTTTTTCTATCATGTCAACAAATAGAAATTTGCCTGGTTCCAACGTTCCCTTCTGGACAAATGGATCATTTTCAAAATCCACGACCCCCGATTCAGAGGCTATGACAATCTTTCCCGATTCAGTTATGGCATATCTGGATGGTCTTAAGCCATTTCGGTCAAGTTTCGCAACAATTTGGTCACCACTTGAACATATGAGGGCAGCTGGACCATCCCAAGGTTCCATAATGCGAGCGTGGTACTCATAGAAACCACGTATATTTTCATTCATCCCTTTATCATTTTGCCAAGGCTCTGGAATCATAAGCATAAGAGCATACGTCAAATCATGTCCGTTTGCAATAAACAGCTCTAAAGCATTGTCAAAAGATGCCGAGTCACTCCCTCCTGGTTCAATTATGGGGAGAATTTTCGTGAAGTCTTCTCCGAATATACCGGATTTCATGACCCCCTCTCTGGCATTCATCCAGTTCACATTTCCCCGTATGGTATTGATTTCTCCATTATGTGCTATATATCGAAAGGGTTGAGCCAGCTTCCACGATGGAAAAGTGTTTGTGCTATACCTTTCATGGACAATAGCCATGGCCGATTCGTACCTCTCATCTTGCAAGTCTTCAAAATAGGCATCCAATTTGTATCCTAAAATTTGCCCCTTGTAGACGATTGTCCTAGTTGACAAACTGCATACATAAAATGCGTCTGTATACATGATGTTTGAATCCCTGATGGTCTTTTCTGCTCTTTTTCTTAAGATCAATAGCTTTCTTTCAAAGCTGACAGTATCAAGCTCTCCTCGCCCAATAAAAATTTGACTTGTATCGGGTCGAGTGGCCCTTGCTGAATGTCCACAGTCAAACACACTCACAGGCACATCGCGCCACCCAAGCAATTGAAGGCCCTCTTCTTGCATTATGTTTTCAATAACACCTTCGCAGTATAGTCGGGCCTGAGGCACACGGGGCAAAAAAATTGACCCCACAGCATAATCCCCCGCTTCAGGTAAATTGACGTTCTTGTCTGCCATTATTTCAGTGAATAATTGATGGGGAATTTGAGTCATAATGCCAGCACCATCACCTGTTGTTGCATCTGCCCCCACAGCGCCCCTATGCTTCATGTTCTTAAGCACCCGTAACCCCTTTATGACAATATCACGGGAGGGTATTCCCTTAATATCAGCAACCGCACCAACCCCACAACTGTCTTTTTCTCTACTTGGGTCATAAAGACCCTGTTTTCTTGGACCTGAAAACCACATAAGCCTTACCTCCTATTGCATGCTATTCTCTCTCTTCTCTCAAAATATTGAATTTTCTGATAATATTTTAATCCTGATTATAGCATGCATATTTTTGCACTTCAATAGGCAAACGTTTTTCTTTTTGAAGGCAATCGTTTTCTAATAAATTAAGTCATATTAACTACTTCAGCTTTTTAACACCTACAATTTAACTGTAATATATATGTACACAAATGCATACAAAACGCATTGTTTTCCCCAGCCCGCTTAAAACGCCATGCTTTTATTACTGATTTTTAAAACAAGTCTTCTTGCATTTACATAGCTCCCTTAAAGCCATTCTAGCTGACAAAAACCCGCTCACACACCCAGCTTTTATGTTATACTCACTTTATGAGAATTTTACTAATAGAACCCTACTACTCAGGCTCACACAAGGTATGGGCCGATGGATACATCAAGTATTCCAAACATACAATTGAATTAATGACCCTTGAAGGTCGGCACTGGAAATGGCGCATGCACGGATCTGCCATAGAAATGGCTGCCAGGATCAATGCCAAATACAAGAACAAACCTGCTCCTGACTTAATGCTTGTGAGCGATATGGTTGATCTCACAAGTCTTATAAGTTTACTGGACCGATCTCTTCGCAGTATTCCTACTGCTTTTTACTTTCATGAAAACCAATTGTCCTATCCATATACGGACAATGACACGGACTCGAAAAGAGCACGCGACTTTCATTACGGCTTCATTAACTACACGTCAGCGTTGGCATCTGACCATGTGTTTTTCAATTCAAAAGCTCAAATGGATTCTTTTTTTCACGCTCTTGAGACCTTGTTAAAACGCATGCCTGATTATAGAGGCCTTGAGACAGTAACTGCCTTAAAAGAGAAAACCACCGTTCTACCCCTAGGCATCGAATTTCCTGATTGTGATAAGGACGCCACTGATAACTCCCTTAAAAACACTCCCGCAAATGCAGATTGGCCCACTATTTTGTGGACCCACCGGTGGGAGTATGACAAAAACCCAAACGACTTTTTTGAGGCTCTCTACACCCTCTCAGAAGATGGGCTTCATTTTAATCTGGCCGTTCTTGGTGCGGAAAGTAAAAAACCACCCAAGGTTTTCAAAGAAGCCAAAGAAAGGTTAAAAAAGCATATTGTCGCCTTCGGCAAGCCCAATACTTATGAAGCGTATGTAGAATGGCTCGTTCAGTCAGATATTTTGCCTGTAACGTCCAACCACGAAACATTTGGGATTAGTTTTATGGAAGCCATTCACTGTGGTGTTCAACCGCTCTTACCTAGGCGACTGTCCTACCCAGAGCTTGTCTGTCCAAATGCTCATCCTGACTTTTTCTACGAGAATCAGGAAGACTTGGTGAAACGACTAAGGCACTTTATATTAAATTTCAGGCCCCAAGCCAAGTCTCACAAGCGAGATGTATTCCGTTACATCACCCAGAAATACGATTGGGAACACATGCACACGGTTTATGATAAAAAGCTCTTATCTATCATTCAATAAAACGTGAACCCCCAGGCATTAAACCACAAAACAAGAAACCCATTTACAAAACACCTTCCACCTAAGAGGGAATGGGGTTTGTAAATGGGTTTTGCATTTAGACACTTATGAAATACACTTCTATACTATGATATGGTCATGGTCAGACATATATTTTTTAAGCGTTTGATAGCAAGACTCTAACGCCTTCTTTTACTCTTATATTTCCCGTGGCCCTTTCTCTTCCAGTAGGCCTCCATTTCCCTGAGCATCTTTTTATAGTTGATGAGTCTGTCTTCATCAATCTCTCCATCACTTATGGCTTGACGCACGGCACACCCAGGCTCTGTCTCATGTTTGCAATCATTAAATTTGCAGTTCTTCGCCATATCAGAAATATCATCAAAGGCTAAGCTAAGTGCCCCTTTATCGTTATAGAGCTGGACTTCTCTAACCCCAGGCATGTCAATTAAAATGTGGTTTTCTGGTGTTTTTAACATTTGCCTGTGGGTTGTGGTGTGACGCCCCTTGTCATCGCTTCGAACCGCCTTGGTCTCCATAACCACCTCTCCCATAAGGGCATTTATAAGGGTGGATTTCCCTACACCTGATGATCCAATAAAAGCATAGGTTTTATGGGGTTTCAGAAGGGACTTTATAGATGCATACCCGGTTTCTTCTTCAGAATTTACTGTTATGACAGGGATGTTCCCCAGCCTTTTCTGCAAATCGTCAGCAGTTGTCTGAGCATTTTCAACCAAGTCAGACTTCGTTAAAACAACCACAGTGTCTGCCCCACTCCCGCTTGTAATAATACCAAACCGCTCGATTCGTCTAGGGCTAAAATCCTCGTTTATTGATGTACATATGAAGACGGTGTCCACATTGGCCGCCATGTTTTGAATTTGCATGTCCGTGCCAGCGTTTTTCCGTTTCAAACATGTTTTTCTATGAAGCACAGATTCTATAATGGCACGCTCCCCCTGCTTAGGACGATCCTGAACGGCAACCCAGTCTCCAATACAAGGATAGTCAGAGGCATTTTCTATACGGCCCTTCATTTTTCCTGACAGGACACCATCCAGGGTCCCCTCTTCATCTGAAAGCATATAGTGCATATTTCCATCTCTTACAACACGCATAATATGGCAGTTTGTCTTTTCAACATGTTCATATATTTCAGGGCTAATCATACCCCAAGTTCTTATCATTGTCATTGATTTTCTCCTTTACCTAGAATCACTTTCATCTAGGCGCGTTATACATTTCACTTATTCCATCGACTGTGTTTTAGCATTTCGCTAACCCCTTATAAACAGGGAGACTTGACTATGGTTTTCACGCACATGACCTCGATTAAGATGAGAGGCATATTTCATAATCACGTGCACTGCGGATTCAGCAAAATTCCATTTAAAGGTCCTAACGTCACAACACGGACTTAAAATTTTGCACAACTCCAACATAAAAAACCGACGCGGCTACCACGTCGGTTAGAAATCAAGTCGTCTTAAAAACACAATAATGCATGTTTGTATAACAAAGAGTCGTATTAAAATTCCAGCCGAAGTGGCACTAATTTAACTTGTAGATTTTTCATCATGACCACTCCTTCCAAAAGCATCGTTAAAGTTATTTACTCGTTAATTATATTTTAACGTATTTCTCTTGTCAATACATTTCTTTATTTATTTTTCGCTAATCCAGTAGGATTTAAGTTCTTCAGGCCCTCTTATGACTTTACGACTTATATACAAAGCCCCTTCACTATTTGGCCTTACCCGCCAATCCACAAGCATGATCTCTCCATCCACAATTTCTATACCTGAAATGCCTCTTGGATGAACACAGCAACCATCGTTAAAATATGGCACTTCACCTGGATTAGGAAATTTGGGTCTATGCGTATGACCACATATAAGAATAATGCCATGTCTTTTAATAAAGTCACTGAAATTTTTTTCGATTTTGTGTCGTTTAACCCTATTTTTTGCAGGACTGGCCGGATTTCTAAATCCAATAATGTGCATAATTCTCCAGAAGTAACGCATCCAGGCCATTGACACACGCCAAAGCTGATCATTGAGCAAATCGCCTTGATGACCATGAACGACAAATATCTTTTGTCCTGTATCTGAATGCCTTAGAATAATACTTTCATGAACTTTAATTTCTGGAAATAAGGTTCCCCTCTCTTCCAGATACTCATCATAAAATTCTTGAAGATTTTTCTCAACAAATTGTGGGTTCCTAAAATGCATATTGTGGTTTCCATATAGCATAATCAGTCTATTAACTTCATGAAACTGACTGAGAAGCCAGTACACATCACTATGCGCACTTCGTATATGCTCGAACTTTGCATGTTCCCACAACTCGTCACCATCACCCACTTCAATATATGTATAGCCTTCATTATAATAGTGATTTAAGGCATGATAATATATATTTTGATTGTGGGCAAACTCGTCAGATAGGCTGTTATCCCCCCTATGGACATCGCTAAGAAATACGATTTTCGATGTGTTGTCAAACTGAATTTCCTGAGCTGATTTATATGCACGCATTAAGCGACCGTCAGTGTTCATAAAATAAACCTCCAGTGATACAAGCTCTTATTTCATATTCAAAAACATTTCTTCCTCTTCTGCTATTTGTGTGCTAATGGCCATAAGCATTAATCCTGTTAGAGGGTTGTTTTGCTCTGCAGTGATTTCATGAATTTGGCTTCTTGTAAAAACATGAAAGTCTGAGCTCGGCTTTCCACACTCCACTTCAAACATTTTGCGCAACATTTTATGATTGATTATTTGATTAAGCAGTTCTTTTTGATCCAAAAGACATCCACTCCTTTTCATCAATCTTCACAAAGACCTATCTCATATTTACCCATTCTTGTGCATTTCAATGCCTAAGATAAGGGATATTTATAATTTTTATCATCCAGACCCACCCCATTCACTTCCCTCACACAAAAAGAAAAACCGATCAGTTCGTGTGTTAAAACACGCACAAATCGGTTTTTTCTATTAAATTATTGGTCTGGTCAAGGTATGAGCTAGACCCAATAGTTTGAGTTCTTATTCGATGATTTCAAGCACGTCACCATCATCTAGGTAAGCCTGACCTGATACAACAATCTTCTCACCGTCCTCAAGACCAGACAAGACTTCAAAATATGTTTCAAAGGCCAGACCTTTTTGAATTTCTTTTTTAACTGCTTTTTCGCCTTCTGCAACAAAGACGTAGTCCCTACCATTTTCATGTAGAACTGCAATTTTGGGAACCGCTAAAACATTTTTAGGTTTTTCTGTTTCTATGCTGAGTTCTGCGTACATGCCTGGCTTGATCAAGCCTTCTTCATTGGCGATACGAACGCGCACAGGATAAGTTCCCCCTTGCTGCTGTACCGGACCGACACCCTCAACAGTTCCATCGACGATAAGGTTGGCCGCAGGAAGGTCTACACTGACAACTTGTTCCTTTGCCAGTCTATTAATATCCCCTTCTGTCACGCCTGCTTCAACAATAACGTCATTAATGTCAACAATTTCGTATATAGGTGACCCCGGATTCACTGCCAATCCAACATTTTGCATTTTCATTGAGATAACACCACTTATAGGGGCCTTAATGTCCATGTGTTTCAATTGATAGCGCATTTGACTGACCGAGTTCGAGCCCATAGAATAATCAAGCTTGGCCTTGGCCAACATATCTGAAGCACCATCATACTGGGCTTGTGTTACAGAACCACTCTCATAAAGCGCCTTTGTTCTCTCATAAGATCTCTTGGCACTTTCAAGGGATAGACTTGATAGACTAGACCCTATATCCGCTTGGTTTTTTTGAAGTTTTGTAAACTCGTCATCTATTTCTACAAGAAGTGTGCCTTCTTCTACATAGTCTCCGACTTCTGCATAAAGGGCTTCAATTTGTCCACTAACAAGGGACGACACCGACTGAACCTTGTCTGCCTCAACCTGACCAGGCATAACCAATCTCCCAATCATTTGTCTGTCTTCTACAGATACCACTTCCACTGCTTTTTTTTCAACCACAGGGGCTTCATTCTTTGTTTTTTCTTCAGCTGAAGCATTAGAGCAACCAGCCAGAACCAGAATCCCCAGGGCAATTATTAATAATCTTTTCATCGCCATCCTCCTTATTCTGTCACTGCGTTTGGCTGCAAGTTTGCAGCTTCTTCGGTTTTGTTTTTACGACGTCTAAAGTTCATTTTGAACTCTTCTAGCATGGTGTAAAGCGTAGGCACTGCCACAAGGGTTAGAACGGTTGCCATCATAAGACCGAATATGAGGGCGTAGCCCATCGGTCCAAAGAACTCCTGCTTCAGTGTGATTGGCAGGATACCACCTGCTGTTGTAATGGTTGTGGCAAGCACTGGCATAAATCGCGTTTTGCCAGTTTCCCTAACCGCATCATAAAGCTCATAGCCATTTCTTCTTAAATAGTTAATGTAGTCAACAAGGACAATGGCATCATTAACCGCTATACCAACAAGGGCTACAACCCCTATGAAGGCTAGGAATCCAAAACTGTTTCCAGTTAGAACCAAACCCGGCATAACGCCTATAAGTCCAAGTGGCACTGCAAAGAGTATAATCAGAGGCTGCGACAAAGAGTTGAACTGAACAGCCAGGATTATATAAACCAGTATGGCTGCTACAACCATATTGACTAGCATATCTGTAAAGGAATCCTGCATATCACCCAGCTCGCCTGCATACTTGACTGACACGCCATCCGGCAAGGAAATATTCTCTGTCTTTGCCTTAAAGGCATCCATAATTTCCACTGTATTTGCTCCCGCAACCGTTTGAGAAAAGACATTAACCCTTCTTCGACCGTCTTCATGACGAATGGTTGGTGATGTTTCTGATTCAATGAAGCTTGCCACCTGATCAAATCGAATGGCCTGCCCTTGACGGTTATAGAAATACATTGACTTCAGTTCATCTTTTGATCCCATGGAATCAATCCCCGAACGGATCATAACATCTATTTCTTCCTGATTGCTTCTATATGTCGTTGCTTTTAGACCTGCAACAGAGTCTCTAATGGTTTTCGCTATAGTATAATCGTTCAGGCCGTAAAGAGCGGCTTTTTCCTTATCCACCCTGATTTCAATTTCAGGCCCTCCACTGTTTAATGATGTGCCCACATCACGGGTGCCTTCAATATCCATAAGTATAGACTTGAAACGGTTGGCGGTTGCTTCCATTTTAACAAGGTCTTCACCTATGATACCTACGACGATCGGTGCATCGCTCGGTGGTCCATCTTCCAGTTCAGTGACTTCTATTTCAGCGCCAGGTATTTTCTTAACCCTTTCACGGAGGAGGGCTGCAATATCCATAGATGTTCTGTCTCTGTCATCTGCACTGTATAAATCTATTGTTAGTCGGGCAATATTCGGCGTACCAGAGGATGATCCTGAGAACGAATCGAAACTGTCAGCGCCTGTTATACCTACATTTGATACAAATGTTTCAATTTCTGGGTAGTCAAATAGGATACCCTCAATTTTTTCTGCCACTTGTGCCGTCTGATCAAGCGTTGATCCCTTCGGTGTCGTAATATCGATATAGAGCCTGTCGTAGTCTGACTGGCCAAACATCTCCACCTTTAAAATGCCAAGTGGAATAAGAGCCATACTTCCAACAAAAGCCACAAGCAAAGTACCGACCAAAATCCAGCGTCGCGACCTTTTGCTGACAATACTGTATAGTCTCTTACCATAGCCATTGATAAATGGATGTTCCGTTCCCGGTGTCCTCTTCACATACATTTTTGCAAACATGAACCCGCCGAAAATAGCTGCAAATCCGAAGGATAAAAGACCGTAGCCATCATCTCCCTTGAAGGCTTGCATGGCAAGGATCACTATGAATAAAACAGATGCTATCCTCAATCCATGTTTTTTAACTGGCGGCATTTCTGACGTTGGCTTTGGACGCTTTCTTAAAAATACGGAACAAAGCGCCGGTGTGATTGTGATCGCTAAGAAAAATGATGATCCCAGAGCGAACATAACCGTGATTGGAATAGGTTTAATAAAGGCTCCCATAATTCCAGGTGTTAATGCAATCGGGAAAAAGGCTGCCAGAGTTGTGAGTGTTGATGCCATAATGGCTGGTGCAATCTGATTTGTCCCCGCCTCTGCTGCCAGTCTCGAATCAAGGCCTTTAGCTCTTAATCTGTCCACATTCTCCATAATAACGATACCATTATCCACAAGCATACCAACGGCTAGAACCATGGAAAAGAGGGTGATATTATTAAGCGTCATATCAGCCGCATTCAGGAATGAAAGGGCCATCATGATGGCTAAAGGAATAACGATGGATACAATACCAGCTTCCCTGAGACCTATAAATAGGAAGAGAACAACTAGGACAAGATATAGTCCTGAAAAGGCATTGTCCATTACAGCCCCTAGCTGTTCGTCAACAAACTCAGCGGTGTCTCCACTGATTTGTATCTTCATATTGGCAGGATAAAGCTTACCGTGCTCCTCAGCCAGTATTTCTCTTACAAGAGCGCTGGTCCGAATAACATCTGCTGTGTCTTTTTTCTTAATTGATAGGGCAACTGAGCTCTTCATGTGCGCTTCATCTGTGCCGAGCCCCACTGACATTTTTGAATATGATTCCACTTCTTTATATCCATTTTCCACAACTGCAATGTCTTTAATTTTTATTGGACCTGACTGGGTGTACCCCACGATGACATCATTAAGGGCTTCCACATTTTCCAGTTCTCCGACTGTTCGAATGTTAAAGTTCTTTTCGTCCAGGGTTGCTGATCCACCTGGGTAGTTCAAATTTGACGCTTGAATACTGGCCTGAATCTGGTCAAGCGATATACCATATACCGCCAGTCGCTTTGGATCGACATGTACTTGTATTTCTCTTTCAAGACCACCAATGACAAGCACATCAGCAATAACCGTTTCCGTCTCAAGTCTTTGTTCAATCAGTTCTGCGTAGTTTTTCAACTCTGCCTGAGTATAATCCCCCGACATATTGACGATCATAATTGGCGAATTGTTTGACTGAAGCTCGTTGACTTCAGGGGTTTCTGCATCCGCTGGCAAGTCATATTGAGCCTTTGTCACTTTCTCACGGACCTCGTTCATCCGTTTTTCCATGTCAGTCCCCTGTTCAAATTCAAGCCAGATATTTGACACCCCTGAATAGGAGTATGATGAGATCGTTTTCAAGTCTTCGACTTCTTCAAGCTTGGATTCCAACTTATTTGTGACAAGTGTTTCAACTTCTTCAGGTGCTGCGCCAGGATACATAGTAAAAATCTGTCCGTACGGCAATACAATTTCTGGTTGTAATTCTCTTGGCAGACTCACAAAAGCGCTCACCCCAATGATGATAATAGCAATCAGCATTAAGTAAACGATTTTATATCTGTCTATGAAGAATGCCGCCCATTTGCCAAGGATGTTCCTCGGCTGTTGAAGCTCGGGTATATCTCTCCATTCTTGATCGTTTTTCATGTTTCCCCTCCTTGATATGTCCTATTTGAACAAACACCCTTCCCATAAGAGCCAACCCTCAAACATCTGCTCTCTTAGAAATCATTTGAACAAAAAGAACACATATGATATTCGTATCATATGTGTTATATGCTATGATAAGTATCTTCACTTATAGTCTAGTGTTCATAAATTAGAAACACATTAGAAGGGTATTAAAAGTAAATAACATCCCCTTTAGAAACATCTTTTAAATATGTCCCTGCCGGAGCTTCTACAGCGATGTAAGCTGCTGAAACACTCTTGTCAACATGCCAAGGTTCAATATTTTTATGGACTTCAATGACCTTTCCATATCTATCACAGTAGGCCACATCAATTGGAAACTTCATAAAAAATGTATGCACCTGCTTGCATGGTGCAATGGCCATCAGATGTTGGGTCGCCTTATCTTGATCTTTCAACATCAAACCTTTGAATCTTTCAGTAAAGGATCCTGCCACCCGCACAAATCCTATTGGCATTTGGTTGACTTCTAAAATTGATGTGTTCATAGGATCACCTCATAGATTCTGACTTAAAAAGACTCTTCTTCCTAATACCATAATATATGAAATGACAGGAAAATAATAAATCGAAAAGTCATAAATTTACATGACTTTTTCTTTTATTGTATATAGGACTTAAGGGCAGGGTCCCAGTCTCTATTAAAACATTTGAGAGAGTTTTATGAGTGCTGGTCCTATGAGTACAATGAGAACTGATGGAAAGATAAATAAAAGCAGTGGAAAAAGTAATTTTACAGGGGCCTTCATGGATTTCTCCCTGGCCCTTTGTTTCCTTTTGTCACGCATTTGTTCTGATTGAATTCTTAATATCTTACCAATGGCAACCCCCAGCTCATCAGCTTGAATAATCGACCCAACCAGTGTCGTTAGATCCGCAACAAGGCACCTATCGCTCATTTTTCTTAAGGCATCTCGACGTGTTTTACCCATTCTGAGTTCCTTTAAGGTGATTGCGAACTCATCCGCTAAGGGGCCCTGCGCCTCAGTCGCCACACGGTCTATGGCGCCGTCAAATGACAATCCCGCTTCAACGCTCACCGTGATCAGGTCTAGTATATCTGGAAGCTCTGACACTATGCGCTCACGCCTTTTTCTAATTCTAAGAACAAGATAATAGCGGAGCATAATTTGAAACATGAGGCTGATAAGAAGCCCCCTAATCAGGGCATGCCCCATTGAAGTCCCAGCTATTATCATAGCTTGCCCCACCATAACAGGAAGAACAAGGCAGATAAGTATGGACAGCAGGCGCCACTCCCTCCATCCGATTTCAGCAGAGAGACCAGCTAAGAACAGGCGTTGTGAAAGCTTAGAATTCATTTTTTCTGGTACAAACCTACCTGCTATTTTCAGAATGGAGTTTGAAATAAAAGTTGCCATACGCCCTAGGAGGGTTCCCCTATTTTCAATCACAGTGTGGTTGATTTCAACATGGCCTGATATATTTCTTATTCTATTTTGTATTTTGTCCTCTGCTACCATTCGATTGTAGCCCATCCAAAGGGTTAGGCTAAAGACAGATATAAATACAAACATTACGATCAAAAGCATTTCATCACCTACAATAGATACTTTAAAATTAACATTTGCCTATTAGCTAATATGGAACTACATATCAATACGAACTATTTTACGAATGAGCAGTATGCCGATTATTTCATTAATAGCAGCAAAGCCGAGCATAAATCGTCCTATGGAACTTGTAAAGAGAACAGATATATAACTTGGATTAATAAGATACATGATTCCAATTAGAAAAAAGGGCATTATGCTCACTATGGCGCCCGACAATCGCCCCTGAGCGGTTAAGGTTCTAATTTCTCCCTGAATTTTTACCCGGTCTCGGATGGTCGTCGAAATGGTGTCTAAAATTTCTGCTAGGTTACCACCTGTTTCCTTCTGAATCAAGATGGCTCTAACTATAAGTTCCAAATCTTCACTTTCCATACGCTTGGTCAGATTTCTCAAGGCTGTTTCGGTGTCTTGCCCCAGACTGAGTTCTTTCAAAAGCCTTCTGAATTCACAGGCTATAGGATCGGGCATTTCCCTTGATACAGAGTTGACCGATTGAAGAAAGCTATAGCCTGCACGAAGGGAATTGGACATAATGCTCAAAGCATCGTTTAATTGACTGGTAAAAGTTTTCTCTCTCTTGTTAACTCTAACTTTTACATACAGCTTTAAGGCAATAAGGGCAGAAAGACCCGCCAGAAAACTCCCTGGTAAATTCTTTGATACAAGCAACAAGACGCCCGTTATCCCTATGGGGAATGACCATTTTATAAGAAACCATTCATAAGCAGTGACTGAAAGATCAGCTTTAAGAACCTCCAGTTCCATTCGCTCAGATCGTGATCGACCAATCCACTTGAGCTCTCTTCTCGGCCTTTTTATAAGGGGTGATTTTTCTGATCCAACCAGATCTGCTTCAAAATCCGATGATGCATACTCAATGACTTGGTCAATACGGCTATGGGTAGAAGTCCCCCTGGTCAATTTGTTCAGTCCAAGCACAAATGTAAATGCCGTCAGCCCACATAATAAAACAATAGCAACCATCTAATCACCTCCCGTGAAAGAGTGATGCCGGTACCTTAATGCTCTTGGCTGCCAACTTGTCAACAGCCTTTGGTCTTACACCAGTGAAAATGTAGCGACCAGATACTTGTCCCTTGGCACTTAGCCCCGTTTGCTCGAACTTGAAAATGTCTTGCAAAACGATAACATCACCTTCCATACCATGAACTTCAGTTATATTAACAATTTTACGGCTGCCATCAGGCAGTCTTGTCTGTTGAATGATAATGTCGATTGCCGAAGCAATTTGATCTCTAATGGCTTTGACAGGAAGGTTCATCCCAGACATTAAAACCATGGTTTCAAGTCTTGAAAGCATATCTCTAGGTGAATTAGCATGCCCCGTTGTTAAAGAGCCATCATGACCCGTATTCATGGCTTGAAGCATGTCAAGAGCTTCCCCTGAGCGGACCTCGCCGACAACAATACGGTCTGGTCGCATCCTCAAACTGTTTTTAACAAGGTCACGAATAGATATTTCTCCTCGCCCTTCCATATTGGGCGGTCTGGTTTCAAGGCGAACCACATGGTCCTGAACGAGTTTTAGTTCGGCAGCATCTTCAATAGTAATGATTCTTTCATTGTTAGGTATAAAGGATGAAAGAACATTGAGCGTTGTCGTTTTTCCGCTGCCCATCCCCCCTGAAACAATAATATTAAGATGACCTCTTATGCAAAACTCAATAAAGTCCGCCATAGATTGTGTCAGGGTTCCAAATCCGACCAGATCTGACACTTGAAATGGATCTTTAGAGAATTTTCTAATGGTGATGGTCGGCCCACCTAGCGCAAGGGGTGGAATTATGGCATTAACCCTTGAGCCATCTGGCAACCTTGCATCGACCATTGGAGAACTTTCGTCAATGCGTCGTCCAATGGGGGCCACTATTTTTTTTATGACGTGGAGCACATGATGATTGTCCTTGAAACGGGCATTGGTTAAGACGAGTTTGCCTCCTTTTTCTGCATAGACTTGGTTGGGCCCGTTAACCATGACTTCTGTAACCTCATCATCACTTAAGAGGCTTGTTATGGGACCAAATCCTACTATTTCGTCCACAATTTCATCGATAACTCTCTTTTTTTCCCTATGGGATAGGTCAAAATCGCCTGAATTCACTTCATTCTCAATAAGAGACTTTATATCATTCTTGTATGTTGATAAGTCACTTTCCGCATCTGAAAAATCTATATTGAGTGCGTCAATAACTGCATTTTGAATTTTCACCTTGAGTCCATCATGGGGGTCTACCACCGTTTTTATCGACTTGTTCACAGAAGGGCTCCGGTCTGATTCCGCCTTGCTTTTAAGTCTGTCTTTCAGGGACATATTCTCAACTCCTTAATATATCAAGGGCTTTTTTCATATCCTTCATAAATTTCGATTTTCTCATTCTTTTTTCACCAGCTAAGGGATCTCCCCTATTTATCATTTCCAGCATGTGTCTTCGTTCGTCTGATATTTGAGCATCCACTTTTACATCCAGAGCACGCTCTATATCCGCAATTTTGATTTTTTCCTTGCCGGTCCATCTGTTTATGACTAAAAAGAGTTTGTTTAAGTCATACTCAAGAGACTTCATAACCTCAAGCCCCAGTCTAGTGTTTTTTATTGACAACATATCTGGTGTCGTTATATAAAACACTTTGTTTGAAATATCGAGGGCTGTCAGGGATATTTCTGAGTAGTTCGTCCCAAGGTCAACGAGAATATAGTCATAACGTGACTTCAGATCCACTAAAAGCATTTTTATCTCAGCCGGCTGGATCCCTTCCGCTTGGTCAGGCCGTTTGGGTGCCAGAAGTACATCCAGTTGATCACTATGGTTTAAAATGGATGCTGTCACCTGGTCTTGAAAATCTTCTGCTTCCGGTGAAAGAGCATCATATATTGTCGACTTGGGTTTTATGTTCATAAGCATGCCCACATCTCCAAACTGCATATCCAAATCCACGAGAATGACCTTGGTGTTTTTTTCTTGACTGAGCAGAACAGCTGTATTCATGGCAAGAACAGACTTACCCACGCCCCCCTTGGATCCATAAAAGGATAGGATCTGCCCAGCCTGTCTATTGATATCAGACTGTGTTACCCTTGTTTTTTTGTTCTTATAGTATGCGTTAATAATTGTCTCACTGAGTGTATCCAAGTCGAAGGGTTTTACAATATATGACCTTGCACCACTGTCCATGGCCTTTCGTAAATACTCAGCTTCATTTTGAACAGACATCATGACTATAATCGAGTCTGGGTGTTCTGATGAGATCCTATCTGCCGCCTCTAAGCCATTCATTTCTGGCATATTTATATCCATTAAAATGACATCCACCATATCAGGTGTATAGACCGACACACTCTCAAGCCCAGACTTGGCTTCCATAACGACTGTGATCTCATCACTTATAGACAGTATTTTTTTCACCAATTCTCTTGTTTCATCATGATCATCAACGATCATCACACGTATTTTATCCATACTTCTCCCACCTTATTACCGTAGGTCTTCCCAAAAGACTGGAGATACACTGCGCTTGCTCTTGTCATTTTCCCGACGGAGTATGATCTCAATAACACCAATGTTTTCAGCAAGAACAATCTTTTCTGACTCTTCCATTGGCACTTCAAGTGTGACAGAGTAGCGGTCGGGCACCTCTTCATGAGCCTTGCCCTCTGGCAGGGTAACACGGCTCACAGCCAAAACCTTTATATTTTGAACAAATATGTTTGCCTGGTCTTCCCTTATAACTTCTTCTTTTCTCATTTTCTCAGGTAGAAAAACGACAAGGTCCACATAATCACCAGGTCGTATCATGTCCCCAACAGCTTGGAACTCGCTAGACAAAACACTTATGGCCCTATGATTCTCCTTGATCACAGAGGGTAAAATATCATCAATGTCTTCTCTTACTCTGGCTCTTAATATGGGTTCGCCTTTTCGAAGATTCGTCGATGCATACATCTGACTTAAGGTCTCTATATCCATAAGGGTTTCAGGGTGTATAGCCTCTGACGGAAAGGCCTTCATTTCAAAATGAGAAGCATCTAACTTGCTATAGGCTTCAATGTTTTCCTTGGCAACAGGTATGCTCTTCATTTCAACAAGCGCGCTTTCCGTTTTATTTCCATTTAAAAAAATATAGCTGCCCAGAGCGGCCAACAGGCCAAATATAAGGGCGAGCAAAAAATATTTCAAACTGCCATTTCTCATAACATCACCTCAGTTAATGCTTAATTTTAATACCGTAAAGACCATAATCAGGCGCAAGCTCGTTCACCGTACCACTGCCTGTATATTTTATAAATCGACCTTTTAAACTCGTCTGTCCTGACTGGATGCCAATGTCTTCTATAAAAAACTCTGCAAATCCAACAACCGTAACTGGTGACTTCCCTTCGACTTGCAGTTCGTCTACAACGGGTATGACCCATAATCGCTCTGACTCTCTCTTATAATTTTCAAACGTGTGAAAATCTGTACTCAAATGATTCCTTAGTGGGTTTATAACACTGACCTTATTCCCTGCTTCTGTGTATATAATGTCTCCTATTTTTATTGTGCCCTTAAACCCATAGAGTAAATTCTGTTCATAATTGGAAGCGCCTGTTCCGCCGAGTGACACGGCTCCAAAGTTTCCCTTGTAGTTGGTCTTAGCATTTAGTTTTAAGTCCACCAGATCACCATATTCTAAGGCGCGTTGTTCTATAACCAAAGGACGAATCCCTGAACGGACTTCATTTATTGGTCCCACAATAACGGTAACGCTTTCAGTGATTGTAACAGTGTCCCTTCCAATAAGTGGTCCAAAGAAGGTTTTCAAATCTTTGTATCCATCCACCTTGAGTGAATGATTGTCTTCTGTAATCGTCACACTAGACTTGTCTGGATCAAGACCATTTGCAGACAAATAGTCACTTACCAAAATCCTTGACTCATCAGGCTTACCAGGAAGAGATTGAGCGCCCGCAAGTGCGGATGCATCCAGCGCATTGCTGAGTTTTGCTTTTTCATAAGTTATAACGCCCACATCTGCTCCAATTACTAGAAACATGGCCATCACAGAGAAGCAAACGACTAATATTATGGCCGAAGACCCTTGTTGATTTCTCATAATTCTTCCCTCACTCCACTCGCATTGAAGTCGTCCCTGAAATATTCATTTCATTTGAAAACAGCCTGTCAACAAATGGGGTTATCGGCATGAATTTATAGGTCACGATGACTTGCAACCGATCCCCTGAATGTCTAATAGAGCCTGTAGGTGTGACTTGTATGCTAATCCGTGTCTGGTCCAGACCACTGGTAGAATCTACGACGGCTGACTGAATATCTATATCAGAGCCTCCTATTGCACCCATTCGAGCGCCCTCTCTTGAGCCATGTTCCACTTCATAGGCAGCATGGAGAAAGCGACCCGTTTCAAGCAAGCCAAATATAAGCAGAAAAACCAGGGGAATGATTAAGACAAACTCAACGATAGCCTGTCCGCGGTTATTATTTAAAACATGTTTCACTTAAAACCACCTCAAACATTTTGAGCCCTACAAACAGGTTTGTAAGGCTCACATTAGCCTGTTGATCAGGCTGATTTATAATTTCGTATTCGTTTTCCTATTGTGCAGTCAAGCTGTTGATAATATCTTGAAACTCAGCAGTGATTGTTGTGCCCATAGTAATCATGATAGCGATAACCGCTACAGCAATTAATCCTATTAACAGTACATATTCAACCATACCTTGTCCCTTCTTGTTGTTTAGTGCCATCCAAGCATTGTAAATGAAATTCATCATTGATTTTCCTCCTTACACCCAAAAGTTTGCCCAATTTCATGTTCCCTCTCAATTGCCCAATTAAGAGTGGATTACTTCTTTCTGTGTCTAGTATAGTCGAAAAAAGTCGAAAAAAATAAAACGAAAGGTCACATTATACTGTGACCTTTCGTTCGAATTTCGTATGACTATAGTCATTTAATTGTTTTTTCTCAAATATTCCTTCAGATTATTGTTAATTGCATAGAGTGTTGCTTGGACACGGTCTTTGACGCCAAGTTTTCTAAAAAGACTACTTGCGTAATTTTTTACCGTTTTTTCACTCAAGAAGAGTGTGCTGGCCACCTCTCTATTGGTCATGCCCTCAGAAATACATCCTAGAACATCCAGCTCTCTTTCTGTAAGTTCAGCAAATTTATCATCAGCTTCTTCTTCGTCACTATGATCTGTAAATGTCTCCACAAGGAGTTTTACAAGTCTTTTATCAATGTAAGACTCTCCGCGGAAAACTTCCCGAATGGCTGAAACAATATCCACCGTGTCAGAATCTTTAAGAATGTAGCCTTCAGCGCCAAACTGAATACATTCAAGAAGCGTTTTCCTATCATCCGCCACAGTGAGCATAATGGCTTTTGATGACAGGGCTTCTTCTTTCATAGCCTTGAGGACTTCTAGTCCCGTCATATCCGGCATGTGAAAATCAAGCAAGATAACATCTGGCTTCAAATGCATAACTTCATCTAGTGCAAGTTTTCCATTTGCAGCATCACCTACAACTGCAATATCTGATTCAAATTCTATAATTCTCTTAATGCCCTGACGAATCAAGGCATGATCATCTGCTATAAACACTCTAATTGGAACGGTAGACATCACGCATCACCTCTTTGTTAATTGGAATTTTAAATGTCATTTCTGTGCCTACGCCCTCTTGACTCCTACAGTTGAATTCACCGGACAATTGCTCAATGCGTTCTTTCATGCCCTTTAAGCCGAAAGATGTCCCGGATTTCACCTTTTCATCAAAAATTTTCTCTGTGTCAAAACCATTTCCATTGTCAATAATATTAACACTTACGAATTTTAGGCTGTACTCAAGTCTGATCTGTACCTTTGTCGCATCGGCGTGCTTCTTGATATTGGTCAAGGACTCTTGTATAAGTCTAAACACGGCCACCTGCATAGAGGAACTCATATCCGTCCTTTCCTTGCCAGGTAACAAGACAACTTCACATTTTGTATAGTTCTTAAAATCTGTAATAAGACTTTCAATGGCAGGTGTAAGTGCCTTTTCTTCTAGCAAGCCAGGTCTGAGTTCGTATATTATATGTCGTATTTCCTGTAGTGTTGATCGAACAGAATCCTTCAAGCTATCAAGTTCAACAAATCCTTGTTCCAAATCACGCTTCAGTACAGCTTTTGCAATATCCGTTTTCATGACGATATTGGCAAGGGATTGCGCCGGCCCGTCATGAATTTCTCGAGATATTTTTCTTTTTTCATTTTCAAGAGTTTCCAGAAGCTGAACCCCAAACTCAAATGATATTTCATTGTCAACACCGGAAACATTGCCAAGCTCCCCAGCCAGAAAGTTCATAGCCACCGACACTTGTCCAATCAATTTCTCCGCACTCCGCAGGATTTCTTCTGCTTGCTTTAAATTGACTTCGAGCGAGGACCTTCTTGCACGAAGACTCTTTTCTTCTTGCTCTTTCATTTTATACTCGATTCGAATTTCAGATGCCTTTTCGTACACATCTTTAACTTCCTCTTCTGAGTACTTTTCGAAAAACTTGCTCACCTGTACAAGTTTTTTTCGCATGGTTTTATCTTTAAACTCCAAGCGGTCTACCTCATCAATCACGAGTGATATTTCACTTTGAATATCATCGATTTCTTTACGAATGCTTTCCACTTGTGTTCTCGCATTTTCAACAATTTTATAGATTTCTTCTTTACTGCTTTCAATGGCCCGAATTGTTTTTTCAACAACTTCATTGATTATATTTGAATTCATTGACATGAACACTTTGCCCCCAAGTCATTTCCTTTATTCCACTTTATAATGATACCACATATTAAGAGCTTATATTATGTTTAATCCGGGTTTGAGAATTAATTTTGCATAAAGGCCTTGGCCTAATTTTTATACAAGTCAAAGCTGGCAAGCAATAAATCTATCATGCGCCCATAGCTTGCAATGCCATCCGTCTGACCATTGACTTTCAAATACCGATCATTCATGTTGGATGAAGCGTCGTTAAACCATCCGTCATAAGACTTCCAAAAGGCACTGTGTCTATTAAAATCCTTGCGGACCTCTTGTGATATATGATTGTTGGCGTCTTTCCAAAGGGAAGGATCCGTATAATAGAGCGCGTTCGACATATGGATGATGGCCAACATATGTCCAGAATAATTCACAAAGGCTTCATCATGACTCAAACAAGCTCTCACGGCAATATAGTTGGCTTCGTCTTCTCGGGCAAAACCTTGAAGGTGAGCCATTTCATGAGCCATAACAACCGGATGCATAAAATCCACCTGGTCAGCATTGAAGTTTGGTTCGCTTAAAAACGGGTTATAGATTCCTGATATACCTGCATAACTAAAAAATATGGATGTGATAAGACCCTTGGCTTCCCCATGTATTGGTGAAAGTTCTCCATACTCTTTGCCAAGACTTTGGTAGCCACTCCATATTTTATATGTCTTCTCATAATCCGTCTTTTCTAACTGACTTCTGATTTCATTGACTTGACCAATATGCCACATGAAGGCTTCATATAACTGCCTGCTTTCCCGGGGCTGAACCTCCAGTCCCATAATATAAGCAAGTGGTTGTCTTGAATAATTCAGTCCCCAAACCAATTGAAAGGCCACTGCGACACTCAAAATAGAAGCGACCACACGCTGAATGTAAAATCGACTTTTAGGCTGCCCTATAAATAACATCGACCTATTTCTACGCTTTATATAGCCATAACGCAAAATAAATATTAAAAACCCTAAAATAATAAAGAATAAAAGCAATTCTCCCAGTGCAAATGGAAAAAATGAGGAAATTCCGTTCAGTGTCCTGCCTATAATCAAATAGATCCCTCGTGAATAGTACTTTTCAACAAGTTGGGAATGCATCGAAAAAATTCTTAGAAGTATAAAAACAGCCAGAAGCAGACCTGACAGTCTCCATTTTTTAAGTTTCAAATCCATTCCTCCAAACCTTATTCATCATTAAATTATATAAGACCCTTACTAAATACCTCTAATTTGCAAGCGTCTAATAAAAAATGGCAAACATTATATTACAAAATAAAGTGCCTCAGTCATATAGGTTTATTATATCATACCGCTTATTTTCAAACTTTAAGCATAAATAAAACCCGGTCCCTTAATGAGAAAGCTAAAGTTTATCCATACATGCTTTAGCCTTCTCATTAGGGGTGCCGGGTTGCTTATTCTCCTATAACCTGAAAAATGATTTCTCGAACGCGATCTCTGGAGTCACACTCCACGAGAAGAATATTTTGCCATGGTCCAAGTGTCATATTGCCATCAACGAAGGGAACCGTTACTGTAGGTGACAGCAGGGCCGCTTTTATATGGCCTGAACCGTTGTCGTCGTTCCATGTTTCGTGGTGTTTGTAACGAACAAGCTGCCCCGTTTCGTCTTTATAAGGTGAAAACAAGTCTAGGGCATTCTTTAAATCATCTTCAACCAGGCCAGGATCATACTCCATTATGGTTATGCCGGCCACGCCCCCTGTGGTAAAACCTGTTATGATGCCAGATTTAATGTTTTTTTCCGCTTCAGCGGCCTTGAGGGCAGCACGAAAGTCTTCCGTAACATCGATCATTCCCATATGTGCTTTCGTCTGATATGTCATATTCATAGTATAGATCAATATAATCACTCTTCTTTTTCATCTGATTCGAATGTCTTATGACTCGCTTTCATTCTTAAGCCGTCTGACACCCTGGGATATACGCTTATCGATAAAATGCCCTGTAACCGCTCCAATATAACCAAGGACAAAAGTTGCAAGGGTCATAATAATGACTGGCCATAGGCCAAAGTTCCCGTAAAGTTTTCTGCCTGTGATAAAATCGGTTATAAACAATGACGTCAGCATGGCATAGGCCGGATAAAAGGATATACCAACCCTTCGTTTCCATTCTGTATCGTATTTTCTAAACAGAACAAGAACCGTCAAATCTGTTAGAACACCAGATAACACTATGGCTATGCCCATAAAAAAGGACATAAGCGACAATAGCGCCGCAAATCCAAGATTTATGAGAGAAATGGTTCCAGGTGTCGGGGACCGTTTCACAGGGTAGTAGAGCACTATTGTCAAATACGGTGCCATTAACAAAAACTTCGCACCTGGTACTGGGACAACGCTCGAAATATAATACAGTATAAACCCACCCACAATTAAGAGAGCTAGGGTTAAAGCGTCATATGTGAGTTGTCTTGTTGAGATTTTCATATAATCACCCTTGAAGTCTGGCTTGTTCTATAGCCTCCATAATATTTGGAATGACTTGCTTCTTTCTTGATACGATCCAGTTAACAAACATTCCCTGCTTGGGCTCTGTGGAAAATGCCTCTTTGAGTATCATGGGGTTGTTGGCACAGAAAAACATATAGGACCCCTCTTTTATAATGTCCGTCGCAAGGAACATTGTAATTTCATTCCCAGAGATTTCATGTTCCGTGCGCATGCGTTCAATAAAGGCTTCCTTCATTTCCATCACCGGGTCAATGTCTAGGGTGAAAACCTGTCCAATACCCACGTGGGCACCATCAGCTTCAAAATTCTTGAAGTCTTTAAATAGAATTTCATCCACACTATGACCTTCTAATCGACTGCCTTCTTTAAACATTTCCATAGCATACTCTTCTGCATCTATTTCCAACTGTTCCGTAAGGGCTTTAAGGGCGCGAATATCTTGCCCTGTTGTTGTCGGTGATTTCATGTAAAGTGTATCAGAAATAATACCCGAGATTAAAAGACCTGCTGTTTTCCTATCAATTTCATGTCCTGATTCCTTAAACATATTGAAAATAATCGTACAGGTACTCCCAACTGGTACATTGCTAAATCGAATAGGCGCATTGGTTCTTATGGCACCAATTTTATGATGATCTACAATTTCTATGACATCGGCCTCTTCAATTCCCACAGCACTTTGACCGTATTCGTTATGGTCAACCAGTATAACCTTTTTACGCCTTGGACGTAGCAAGTGGGTTCTTCCAATAGAACCGTAGTATTTATGGTCATCAGCGAGTACGGGATAATAGGTATGCCTGTGGTCACGCATTTTATCCTGGACATCTGATAGTTCATCTTTTAGCCCAAAACTCACGATGCCCTTTCTTATCATAATGGATGACACTGTGTTACATGATGATAGCTTTCTTGAAACAGTATATGTATCCATATCGGCAGATATGATCGGGATTTCTCTTCGTCTGGCCTTGGCCACAAGGTCTTCTGGAACACTTTTATTGCCTGTCACCACGATCATTTGAACCCCTGCATCAATGGCAAGTTCTATTGTTTCGTAGCGGTCTCCAACAATTGTAATGCAGTCTTCATCCAGGGTGCTTTCTTGTTCAATGGTTCTATAATCAAGCGCCATAACCAGTATTCGACCACTTACGTGCTTATTAATCCCTGTCAGGTTCCTGCCACTGAGTCCAGATATAACGTTTTCTGTTGTCGTTTTTAAAGCGTAAATATCACCACGGATCAAATTCATTGCGATATCTTTCATTGTTAAAAGCCCAAGCAGGTGTGACTGATTGTCACAGACTGGCAGGGTTCTAACTCTTTTTTTCTCCATAATATCATAGGCGTCTAATATCGACGTATCCGGAGCAACCGGCTTGACACTGTCGAGTTTTAAGTCTTGAACCTGTGTTCTCACGTTTTCAATGATATAAGGGGGCTCAGCACCAAATGTGTCTAAAGCATATTTGGCCTCTCTAGGCAAAGGTCCCAGCGCACATGCTTTTACATTCATCCCTTCAAGCTGCTTAAGCCTGGCCATAGCAAGGGCTGAACAGATTGAATCCGTATCAGGATTTTTATGTCCAAAAACCAATACTGTATTACTCTCCATTTTAACTCCTTCAATCCATTACAATTTTACCGACTCGCTTTGCAGGTCACCCTTTAAAATCAGGCCTTGACCTTTTAAGTGTACAATGCGTCTAAACAAGCCGGAATTAAGGTTGCAGCTGACTTGCAGCCCAGTTTAATGCCTTAACTCTAACTGATGCATAGTATAACATATGTGCCACCATATATACACAGTAAATCCTATAGCTTATTATAACAAATATCTTCTGAAAGCAGGCAAGAGAAATTACCACTTTCTGTTGGTCTAGAGTAATAATAGCCTTGAATGAAGTCACAACCCTGATCCTTTAAAAAAGCGACTTGTTGATCATTTTCCACGCCTTCTGCAACCACCATATAATTCAAACTCTGAGCCATCTTTATAATGGTGTTTGTCAGTTCAATTGACTTATCATGACCTGGAATATCTCTAATAAAGGATTTGTCTATCTTGATCTTACTCAAATTCAGCTTGTGAATCATTGATAAAGACGAATAACCTGTCCCAAAATCATCCATGGTGAGTCGAATGCCATAAGCATGGAGTTCTTCGAGGACCTTGACGACTTTCTCAAAGTTATGAATGTATATGTTTTCTGTGATCTCAAACTCTATGGTTTGTGGCGAAATATTATATCTCGACAGCAGACTCTGCACCTTCATACTAAAGTTCTCGTCTTCAAGCTGAATGGGGGATATGTTTATGGCAACGCCATCTTTAAGATATTTGTCATACTCCCATTTTTTTATATCTTTGAGAACCCGTTCTATAACCCAAAGACCCAGTTCTGGCATAATACCAATTTTCTCAGCAAGGGGTATGAAAACAGATGGACTCACGGAACCCAACTCTTTATTTTCCCACCGCAAAAGTGCTTCAGCTGATGAAAATCTTTCGTCTATATGATTGACTATGCCCTGATAATAGATGTCAAACTCCTGATTTTTAATGGCCAGCTTCAGGCCATTCTCAAGCTTATTCATTTGATTAAATTTGCTTTCAATTTCTTTCGAATAAAACTCGAAAGAACTTCCCGTTTTTTCCTTCGCACTATATAGAGCAATGTCAGCATTTTTCATTAAGTCACCCAATTTTCTAGCATCATTTGGGTAGACGGAAACACCCACGCTCGCCTTCATGTGAACCACCAAATTATTTAAGTCAATGTCTCTTTCCACCACATTGAGCATTCTCTTAATAATATCCGAAAGCTGATTGATTTCAATATCAGACAACATGATTATAAACTCATCACCACCGATTCTTGCGACAATATCCCTGGATTTCAGTGTGGATCTGAGCCTATATGATATGATTTTTAATAAAACGTCCCCTTGGTCATGGCCATACATGTCATTAATTTTCTTGAAATCGTCCAGATCAATGAACAAAAAGGCGTGTTTAACATGCCCAGGCGTCTCGGCAAGTCTTCTTGAGACCGTTTCTAAAAATGTGGATCTATTCATGAGACCTGTAAGGACATCTGTTTTAGCTAAATGTTTTATTTTTTCTTCTTGAGCCTTATATTTGGTAATATCATTCATAACTCCAACATAATTTGTGACTTTGTCCCGTTTGTCTTTGACCGCTACAATAGTCAGCCAGGCTTGATACTCATCTCCTGAACTTTTTCTATTTAGAACTTCCCCTTCCCAGTAACCCTTGCAATTGAGATCATGCCACAGGACATTATAGAAAATTTTGTCATGCTTGCCTGAATGAAGTATTGAAGGTGTCTGTCCAACAGCATAATCGAAGGAATATCCCGTGATATTTTCAAAGGCCTGATTCACCCATGTGATCCTTCCAACAGTGTCTGTAATGAGCATGCCTTCATCAATGTTTTCGAAAATTTTATTGATTAGGTGAAGTTTGGTAAAGGCTTTCTTTTCCGCATCAATATCAAGGTAAGCTGCTACAACAGCTGTGACAGTGCCATTGTACATAAGAGGAAATCCATTCACCTTGTAGCTTTTGAGTCGGCCGCTTTTTGATTTTCTTAGAACCTCTTCAAATATGTTATGTCCCTTCACAACCAGACCGTGGAAGAACTCAGCCTCTTCTATATATTCCCATGGGCAAATAAGAGGTGTCACATGCCGACCCATGACATCCCGGATATTATACTCAAATTCATTCAAGAAGGCTGTATTGACCGCTCGAATTCGCATATTTGTATTAAAAATCACAACGGGTACCTGCAAACCATGAAATAGGGCTTCAAACATGTTCTGGTCTTTGGGTTCCAATTTTTCATTCTCAGTCATTAGGGCTTGCTTAAGACTATTCTCTTCCATGGCCACAATGGAATATAAGGATGTTTGTCCTCCGTACTTGACAGGACCACTCATAACCTTAACATTAACGATTTCCCCAGAGGCCTTTCGATGTTTAAATAGAAAATGCCCTCTTTTATCTTCCTTGGCTTTTTTCATTTCAATCTTTATAGCTTCCATCGGGAGTATATTAATAGAACTGATATACATTCCTTTTAATGTGTCCAAACTGTACCCATAAAAATCTACAGCCATTTTATTGGCGTCTAAAATTTTTCCAGAGTCAGGATCAATTATCAAAATCACATGACCGATGTTATTGATCAGATTTCGAGTTGGGACAAACTTCTTTTCAGCCTTTGAGCGCAGTTCGTTCCAGTGGCTTAAGTCTGTTACAATCACGCACTGAGAATTCGGCCAAGTCTTTGCAAGTTCTTCTGGCAATTGTACCGTGATCACCTCAGAATAAAAGTGATCTCCACTTTTCTTTTTATGTATCCAGCGGAATCTATTACAGACATCCTGATTGTCAGTGATGGATATGCTATAGGATTTTTCACAAGCATATTCCTGTTTTTTCTCAAACTCTGACGTTATGTCATTTAACTTAAGATTTATCATTTCCTCAGTTTCTTTATAGTCAAACTGGTCTGCAGCTGCTGTATTGGCAAAGATGACAGAGCCATCTCTAAATATTAGAATGGCATCACTTAAATTATTCAATAATTCAAGATTTTCTTTTGGGCTCAACCCCATATGCGGATTAACTAAAGACACCGAACCACCTCCGAATGTGTTCGTGTAAAGTCTAAATTTTTGTGAATTTCTTTACTTTTTTACCCCAATTATTTGTCACCTACTCCAAATAGTTTCCAATAATACAGTCTTAATAAATAAAGTCCCTGACGGCTTATTTAATAAATATAAGGACGGTGTTCAGGCAAACGTTTCCTATTTTTTCAAACCCGCTTATTTTGCATTTTTCTTGTTCTATTTTGAAGATTCATGTGCTAGACTGAAATGCAGTCTTTTTGGGTATAGATTGTATCATGAATAAAGGAGCTTTCTAATGTTAACAAAAGATACAACTCGACAAGTCCTGGACATTGCCATATTGGCTGGACAAATAATGCTGGAGAATGGTGCTGAAACCTATCGTGTCGAGGAAACCATAGAGATCATTTGTAAATCACGTGGCCTTACAGATGTTCATGGCTTTACGATTCCAACAGGTATTTTTCTGTCATGCAGATTTGAGGACAAGGATTTTTCATATGTTCGTCGCTTGCGATCAAGCATTATAGATTTGCATATCATTTCAATGGTCAATGACTTTTCAAGGACTTATGTGAATTCTGACATCCCCTACGAGGAAGCCATTGAGCAACTCCAGCAAATAAGGAAGGCTCCTCATTTCCCGCCCCTATTACAGTACTGCGCGGGTGGTATTGCCGGTGGTTTCTTTTCAGTGATCTATGGTGGCAATGCCATTGAAGCAATGCTTTCATTTATCACGAGTTTTATGGTGATGTTCACCGTCCACCAGATTTCAAAGAAAACCAAAGCCTTCTTCCTGAAAAATCTAGGTGGAGGCATGGTCAACACTCTACTGGCAATGCTTCTTACAGATGCGTTTTCTTATTTTGGTATTTACCCTGATATTAATATTATTATTATCGGTGCTGTTATGCCCCTTGTTCCCGGGGTTGCTATTACAAATGCTCTTAGAGACACCATTTCTGGCGACTTTGTCTCTGGTGTTTCTAAACTCTCAGAAGCTTTTGGTATCGCCATTGCTATTGCCCTAGGTGTGGGAACCATACTCCATCTTCGCTTGCTCATTACAGGAGGTGTATTATAATGCTTTTGACTGGACTTTATGCATTTTTATGTACCATAGGGTTTGCCGTTTTATTTAATATTCCTAAAAAAAATATAATGCACTCTGGCGTCGGGGGCGCACTTGGATGGCTGGCTTATGTTTACTCACAAAATCTTCTTGATTCCATGGTCTTTTCTGCCTTTGTAGGCGCTTTTGTGGTTGGCATAGTGGGTGAAGTGTTTGCGAGAATTTTTAAGGAACCAGGTACCATTTTTGTTGTCCCTGGTATCATTCCCCTAGTTCCTGGATACGGCCTATATTATGCAATGCTAAAAAGTGTGGAAAATGACTATCAGGCCGCCCTTCAATCAGGTCTTGAAACATTTTTAGTGGCTATTGCCATAGCAAGTGCCATTATTTCCACAACTTCCATAGGTCGAGTCATTAAGACATGGTTGTCTAAACGTCAGGCTTTGAAAAGGCATAACACACAGGTATAGAATTTTTATAATTAATCAAAAAAAGTCCCAAAACTGAGCACATTAAAGGCTCTTTTGGGACTTTCTTAATGGTTCTATTCATTTGTTCTCTTCATAATGCGAATATGTAACAGGCTTATAAAAGTTCCTTTACTTTTTCAGCAACGAAATCTTTTAGCGGCATATCTTCAATCGTAACAATGGACTCATCCATTAAGTCAGGCTTGACTCTAAAGAAATTTATGATAACTTTATTGTCTGCCTTATAGTAAACGTCATGATGTCCTGGAATGAAATGAACTTCAATTGTCTCAGGACCATTTTTTCCAGATATCTCTTCAGCAAGATCATCTAAATTGAGTTGCTTCAGTGGTGCCACCATCATGTCTGTATACTCAAGATCTTCCATCATCCACATGTTGTTATTCCAGAACTTACGGGACTTCTTGCAAGTTGTATTCAGCATTTCTCTGTTGGAAATCGCACTTAGAACAGCCCTAGCCGCTTCTGGGCTAAACTCGTCCGTATACAGGGCTTGCATGGCTTCATAGCTTGTTATGTCATTCATATAAGCCTCGCCGACCTTTTCCTTTTCACTTGTTGCCTTCCAGAAAAACAGCATGGCTTCAACAACATCCAGCTTTACGTTAATTCTAGTCATTTAAGTCACTCCTTACGTTTTAATTGATTCACACTTTGGGTTCAACCAATCCCATTATACTTTTATTGTGTCCTTCTGTCATTGGTTTTTACAGCATCATAATAAGTTTTAAAATTTACTATTTCTTCCATTGCTTTTTCTGTCACTTTATAGACCCCTCTTCGCTCCCGAATAAACCAGCCATAGTGGTTTCTTTGAAGTATGGAAGCCGCGGTTTCTATACCCGTACGTTTTTTTATTTCTTTGATACTCAGACAGCTTTCATTTTCAAGTACATAAGCAATCTGTATGGCTTTTTCGCGGTAGGATGTCATTATTTTTTTCTTGTAACACCACCTGTATTAAAGTCACCTGTCCTTGACTCAAATTCTGTTCTTAGACTTTCTTCTTTTTTATGGCTGCGATTGTATCTATGAAATTCTGGTTCAAATATTTTTTCGACGAAAATACCGTTCTTCTTCACATAAACCACTATAAGGCCTAAACTTAAGCGTTTTAAAAGTTTTGACATGTTTTGAAAAGACTTGCCCCACCTGGTTTTATAATTGACCAAAACAGCTGCATAAACTTTGTCGCTTAGCCTCTGTCTTTCCACCAGCTGATAAACAAACTTCAAGCTAAAATTCGTCTTCATTCCCACAATGATCATTTCATCACCTTTTATGGCAACAATATCTGCATCTTTAACTTCAGCCCGTACGGTGTGGCCTTCATTTTCTAAAAATGTTTTGAGCGGTGCATACATTTCTGACTCTTTCATAAAAGATCCCTCCACATGAACCATTTTACCAAATTTGAGGACCTTTCACCCGAATTTAGCATGTGAAGCATCCACTCGATGCGAATTGTATCTTTTAAACAACCTGATCAAGTCATCCATGTATGGACTAAGACCTGGATCAAACTGTGTGCCAGAGCATGATTTTATTTCCCTATAAATTTGCTCCCAATCAAAATTTTCTCTATAGGGACGCCTCGATGCCATGGCATCGACAGTATCACATAGGGCGATCACTCTAGCTGCTATATGTATTTCATCACCAATTAACCCATTAGGATAGCCCTTTCCATCCCAACGTTCATGGTGCTGTAAAATGATTTGACCTACCATCTTTAATGAACTGGCTTTCTCCACTATATCTGCTCCTATTTGCGGGTGTTTTTTCATAATGCCCCATTCAACCTCAGTTAGGGCACCCTTTTTGAGGAGAATTTGATCAGCAATGCCTATTTTTCCGATGTCGTGTAGATGGCCTGCAATATGAATCAACTCTTTCATATTTTCATCCATTCCCATTATGTCAGCCAGTTCAAAAGCTATATCTCCCACACGGCCAGAGTGTCCCTTTGTATAATGGTCTCTATAGTCAAGTGCACTGACAAGGCAGTGTATGACATCATCATAAAAACCTTTTTTGCAGTTCTTGCAACCGCCACAACTATTCATATTCCCTCTCCATTTGCCTCATAATCCAATTTTGCACATGATAATCATTCTCATATAGTATGCGTTTTTTCCTCTTACCTGTCAATGCTATAGGACCTCTAAAAAAAGCCCTACAAGTCATTTTCAAACTTGTAGGGCCTTATTTCATAGACTAATATTCAATTGTTTCAAACGTATTTCGACCATTCTTCTTCGCTTTGTACAGAACTTGGTCTGCCCGTTCGATGATTTCAATGATTGGTGCTTCCTCGGATGGGCTTGTCGTTGCAACACCCATACTCACTGTGACCTTGCCATGAGTATCATTGTAATCGTGGTTCAAATTAAGATCTTCCACAACATTTTTTATCCTTTTTGCCACTGATACGGCACCCCCTTTGGGCGTATTTGGCATAACGACAAGGAACTCCTCCCCCCCATATCGTCCTACAAAATCTTCTGGCCGATACATTGTGTCCCGAAGGGCTGAAGAAATGGACTTTAAGACCACATCGCCTTCTATATGTCCATAATTGTCGTTGTAGTTCTTAAAATTATCCAGATCCAACATAATCACTGACATGGGCAACTCGTAACGAATGCAATTTTTCCAGTGCATGGATAACAGCTTGTCAACACCACGCCTATTATATGTCTTTGTCAGTGCATCTTCCATGCTTAGGTATTCAAGTCGGTCCTTCTCCTCTTGAACTTCAGTGAGCTCTTGAACTTTGTAATGCAGTTCTTCCGCTTGTCTTTCAATAATTCTCTTTTGAATGTGCAAGTCTTTAAAAATGCGGACCTTGCTTTTTAGAATTATTGGATCAATAGGTTTGAAAAGATAGTCTACAGCACCTATTTCGTACCCTTTAAAAATTGAAGTCTTCTCTTTGCTAATAGCTGTGACAAATATAATAGGAATATTCTTCGTCTTCTCAATGCTCCTCAGGATTTCAGCCGTTTCAAATCCATCCATGCCCGGCATCTGAACATCCATCAAAATCACAGCAAAGGCATGGGTCATACAGAGTGTCAATGCTTCTTCCCCTGACAACGCCTTTACCAGATTGAGTTCATCATCTGCAAGGACACTTTCCATAACAAGATGATTTTCTTTAATATCATCTACAATGAGTATATCTACTTTTTCATTTGTCATTTTGTGTCTCCAAGTACTCGTATGTTCTTTCACACCAATATCTGCATCTGTATATATTTGCAGATTTTTCTGTACGGAACCAACTTATATTTTTTTACAGATGTTCGCTAAAGATGCCTTATCTCACCATCTTCTTTCTGTACAGTCTAAACTCTTTATTATACACATCAAATGCATTTACACTTTCCTCTTTTAATGTCTCCTTTGTGCCAAGACATAACATACCGCCTGAGCGAAGACTGGCCCTAAAAAGATCAAGGACCCTTGACTGGAGAACATTGTTAAAGTAAATGAGAACGTTTCTGCAAATGATAAAGTGCATTTGTCCAAAAACCTGGTCTGTGACGAGGTTATGCTGGGCAAATATAATGTTTTTCTTGAGTGACTGATCCATAATAATTGATTCATACTTCGCTATATAGTAGTCGGAAAAAGACTCTTTTCCGTCTGCCGCAATATAATTTTTTGTGTACTGCTTGACGACATCTATTGGATAGATGCCATATTTTGCCTTTTGTAAGATTTTGTCGTTAAAATCGGTTGCGTAAATTTGACACCTGTCATAAAGGCCTTCTTCCTTTAATAAAATTGCCAGTGAATAAACTTCTTGACCGGAAGAACAACCAGCATGCCATATTTTTAGTTGCGGATATGTCTTTAAGAGGGGAACCACCTCTTTACGAATAAAAGCGAATACTTCTGGGTCCCTAAACATTTCCGTCACATTTATTGAGAAGTCAGGTAGAATTTTATCAAAAAATGTCTTATTCGTCAGTATTTCGTGTTGCATGGCCGAAATGGACTCAAAACCGCCCATAATTTGACGATTTTTTATGCGTCGTTTCATATGTGCCCTAGAATATTCTCTAAAATCATAACCGTACTTTAGCGCCATTGCATCGAGAATCAACTGAATTTCGATATCCTCCGTGGACATAATCCCTGTATTTTCTGACATTTATACCATCCACACTTTCAGTAGTGACAAGAGCTTTTGAATATCAATAGGCTTAGTCATATAGTCGTTAGCCCCTGCCGCCACGCATTTATCACGATCATCTTTCATAGCCTTGGCTGTCAGGGCGATAATTGGAATGTCTTTTCCCTGATCCAATTGACGAATTGCTCTTATAGCATCATAGCCATCCATTTTGGGCATCATTATGTCCATTAAAACCAAGTCGATGTCTTGATTTTTCTTTAAGGCTTCAATGGCGTCCAGACCATTGTCTGCAACCACAACCTCAAGCCCATGTTTTTTCAAAACATTCGTTAGGGCAAAAACATTGCGGTCATCATCATCAACCACTAAGATTTTTTGTTCATCGAATGCATCGCTGGTCTGATTCTTACTTGTGAGTCCTATCTGTGATTTCAACACACCAGCGGAACGGCTTGTATGAACAACCTCATTGACATCCCTTGTTTGACTCATACCATGAAGGAACAAGGACACTTCATCAATCAGCCTTTCTTCAGATTTTGGGCTTTTTAAAATGATATTGTCTGTGTATTCATTTATCCCTTCAAGCCGTGAAATGTCAATTTCCAGCTCAGAATATATAATTACAGGAACATGACCAAAGGATTTTGAGAGGCCTGCAAGGAATGTCTCAGCCCCCATATCTTCTAGGTCAATATCTAAAATAAGACACTCAAAGACTTCCTCATCCAGACACTGCTGGGCTTCTCTTCCCGTTTCGACTTTTCGAACATCTACATGTCCCAGCTTGCTAAACTGCTCAAAGTTATCTCCACCGCAGTGGCCCACAACCAAAAGCTTTTTAAAGTCGCTCTTAGAAACAGATTCTATTTTCGATAGGGTTTGATATATTGTTTTAATTTCCACTGGCTTTTTTAAAAAACCAATAACACTACTTGGCATACTGCCATCCTCTTGATCCTTACCAGAAACAATATGAATTGGTATATGCCTTGTTTCTTCAAGTTCTCCTAACTTTTCTGCAAGATCCATACCATCCATATCTGGAAGTCCCAGGTCAAGTATAATGGCTGACGGACCCATTTCACGAGCCATTTTTAGACCGTCTTGACCAGTATGGGCTGTAATACAATCAAAGCCCTTTTCTTCTGATAGGTCCGATAAGATATTAGCAAAGTTTTCATCATCTTCTATAATAAGAAGTTTTGCACCTTGGTCTACATGTTGCTCATGACCGAATGCTTCAAGGTCAGCGGCGATTGTGTTTTCCCTTTTATCCCTTTCAACTATCAAAGATTTATCTTCTTTATAATCCGGGGTCATCGGTAAGAGCAGTACAAACTGACTGCCTGAACCTTCTTCACTCTCGAGAAGAATCCGCCCCCCGAGTAAGTGAGCCAGCTCTCTTGATATGGTTAGGCCGAGTCCCGTCCCGCCATATTTTCGACTGGTGGTGCCATCTGTTTGCCTAAAGGCTTCAAATATAAGGTGTTGCTTATCTTTAGCTATGCCTATACCTGTATCAGCGACTTCTATAGCAATATGCTGATCATGGCTAACATGGGTCATGGCACATTCCTCATCACTTGGTCGTCTTAGGACAAGGGTCACTTCTCCTTTGTCTGTAAACTTAATGGCATTGGAAACCAAGTTTTTTATAATTTGCTGGATTCGAATCACATCAGAAACGATGGATTCTGGTAATCCATCACCAAGCTTCGTTTTAAACTCTATTGATTTCATGTCAGCCATCGTGGAAAACATATTTTCACTTTCCGCCAGTAGGTCTTCTAACATTATCTTATCTGCGTGAATGTCCAAATGTCCCGCTTCAACTTTTGACAAATCAAGAATGTCATTGATAAGGGTTAATAAGTCACGTCCTGATGTGTTAATGGTATGGGCAAACTCTTTTTCTTTTTGAGTCAGTGGGCTTTCATCATCACGATCTGATAAAAGCTGTGAAAGAACCAGTATGCTGTTAAGCGGTGTTCTTAGTTCATGAGACATATTGGCCAAGAACTCCGATTTATATGTGTTGGCCAGTTCTAAGGCTTCAGCCTTCTCCATAATTTCTCTTTGTTTTGATATGAGTTCTTTGTTGCTGCCATCAAGCACCTTCTTCTGTTCTTCCAACTGCTTGGTTCTTTCTTCAAGCTCTTCGTTGGAAACCCGCAGTTCTTCTTGCTGGGTCTGCAATCTCTTTTCAGATGTCTTTAGAGCACGAGTCTGTTCTTCAAGTTCCTCATTGCTTTGGCGCAACTCTTCTTGTTGCATTTGGAGCTCTTCTGATTGGTGAACTGTTTTATCAAGGAGTTCTTTCATTTTTATTCGCACATCAGTAGAATGAAGGGCAATAGCAATGCTCTCACTGAGAAGCTCTAACAATTTCAGTTCCTTTTGCGTCATGGGACTTAGTGTTCCCAGTTCAATGACACATCTGACCTGTCCTTCATGAACACATGGTACAACTGCAATACTTGTAGGTTGCGAACTTCCAAGACCTGATTGAACAGCCATATAGTCCTCTGGAAGCTCTTCAATGATAAACGTCTTCTTTTCAAGGGCACTTTGTCCAACAAGTCCATCTCCAAATGAGATGGTTTCCTGTAAGCCCTTTCTATTTTTATAAGCATATGTGGCCACAAGTGATAGATCATCCTTTTCTGAACACAGATACAGGGTCCCAACTTGGGCATTGATATAATGACAAAGATATGTAAGCACATTTTGAGACAAGGCAACCATGTCTTCTTGTTCCCTAATAATACTGGTCAACTCATTTTGCGCTGTCTTTGACCAGTTTTGATAATTGACATCATCCATAATGGCTTTGAGGTTAACCATAAATTTGTTAAAGGCTCTCGCCATAAGACCAATTTCATCTTCGCTGGATTCTGAAAGTCTGAAGTTCATATCCACATCGCCACTAGAGATGCTTTCAAAGGTCTTCCTAAGCGATTCTATTGGAACGAGTACCAAACGCAGTATCCAGGAAGCTATGCCCGTTGCCACAAGAATGGCCACAAGGGATATGAACATGGCCATGGATGTAAAGGTCGTAAATTTCTTTTCTACGGCTGTCTCAAACTGACTTTGTTCATTCAAGACTGATCGTCCAATTTTTGTAATGGCATCACTGATTTCCACTTCTTTTGTTTCCATTAAATCAATTTGGTCATCTAATTTGACAATGATGTTATGGATGGAGATCATGCCCTCTCCATAAAGACCTGTATTTCTTTTTGCAAGAGCAAAATCTGATTTATAATTCAAATTTCTCTGTACCACGGAAAGATTTTCAATATGATCGTCTAGGCTCTTGAAGGCTTCTTGATAAGCTTGATAATCCGCCTCTTCATGAAACGTAAAATATTTCATCGCGCTCAGTCGAGCGAGCAAAATACTTTCAAGCCCCTTTCCAACATTCATTTGCACTTCTTCTTCAGATAGATCATGGGCTGTATTCGACATTCGGCGTAGGGCTTCAATAATATCGACCCCATATTGTCCCACTGTCTCATAGTGGTCGAGTCGCGATTCATCCAGGGTCTTGTAAAAGGCAAAACCATCGCTGTAATCATACATAGCCACTTCTAAATCAGAAATGTAAGCCTTACGCTCTTCGTTCACGTTTATCTCTTTAAGTGATTGTAAATATCGCATCATGTTGTCTTTATGACTTGTGAACTGATGCTGAAGATTGACATCTCCCGTTAATTGAAAGGTTTTAAAAACCTTCTGACTTTCAAGAAGTTCCTTCTGAATTAAGGCAGCCATGTTGGCTTCCTCTGATATTATGTTCACCATTTTTACATCTTCATTGTTACTGGATAATCCAAATATGGCAAAGCCAAGAGCAATTAACATCAGCACAATAGACATAGAAAATCCAAACATCATTTTTCTTTTGAGTTTCATATTTCTAATAAATGACATTCTCACACCTCATACTGTTTACTATGTTCCCCCATAAAGCAAAAATTGTAGCATCTTGTCGAATGCCTTAACGAGTATACCATATTTTCTAAATCTAATTGATAAGGAATCGGTCTAAATATAGGCTGTTTCGTGCTATTTGAAATCATTTTAAGGCTTTGAGCTAAGAAAACAAATAAAGGGTCTAGTCGTTTTGACTAGACCCTACCGCTCTATGAACTTATAAAATGGTTACTGGAGCATTTTTTGCTCAAATATTTCAAAATCTGAACGATAGATATGAAGTCGTTTGCCGTCTATCAGTATTTTCGTCGTGTTTGGAAGCGAACTGTCTTCTACAAAGACCTTGTTGCCTTCATAAACGCCCACAATAACGCCAGACTGATTTTTTACAATCAGAACCCTATCCAGGCCAGTCATACCTGCCATAAAATTATTGACCTTTCTGTCTAAGCCTGTGAACAAGCTGGCATCCCCCGATGTGTCAATCTCTGTTTTTAACTCATAAGTGTTGACTATGTTTTCAAGGCCCTGCTCGGCAGCCACCATGGATGATCCAACATGTTGCCATGTGCTTCCATCGATTGTTATAAGCAAGACATTTTCAACTTCTGATGGCTGTATGTCTGTGTTCTTGCCACTCACGGTCATAGTGACATTTCCGAAATCATCATAGACAGAAAATGTCCTTGCCAGTCCAATGGTTTCAGCTTTGAAATCTTTGATTTGACTCTGAATTTTAGTACACCCAGATACGCCAATCAAAATTGTTAAAATTAAAAGTCCTGTGATCCACTTTTTTGTCTTCATTGTCATGCCCCTTTTCTTATATATGTTCCATAATTTTAGCACAATTTTTTATGAGACGCTTGTAAAATTACAAAATTTGACCACCTATTTACCATATATGGTTGCTTAATAATGGATGTTTAACGAATGACGACCTTGGAGCATATCGATTGAGCAACTTGAAAATATCATTCAAGCCCCTTGCTATACCATATATAGAGATTTAAGAATTATTAATTCTATATACGGTATAGCAAGGGGTTATATCTGTAATTTTGCAAGCGCCTGGATTAACAATCCTCCGTTCCTTTCACATAAAAGTTTTTGATTGCCGGCGCCTTTGAGATTACAGGCTCTTAGAGTAAGATTTCCTTTTCATTTCAATATAACAGACAATCTGTAAAAAAGTCTCCAGTTATGGTATATTCAATCCATAGGATAAATAGAGAAAATACTCATTTTAATGAGAGGCTGGTGTGAAATGAAGTACCGATTGACTTTTATTTTTTTGATACTGCTTATGATCGCTCCTGTGGCAAGTTTTGGGGAACTAACCACTTATGAGCTCTATGTAGGCGAAAGCTTAGGCCTAAGTGCCAAACTATATGAGGACAATGACGAAGAACTCGATGAAGACATCAAGTGGACTTCGTCTAATTCATCTATTGTAACTGTTAAAGATGGTATAATCACAGCCGTTGACAAAGGCTTTGCAACTGTTACTTATGAATCTAATTATGGTGCATCTGTTCATGCGGGCAGTGTTTACATCAGTGTAAAACCGACTGTGCAATCTGTTGAACTTATTCTTCCCAAAAACGATATGGAGGTTGGCGAAACCATGACAACCGATTATATCGTTCAGCCGGTCCCCAACCTAGATGCCCCCCTAGTGACTGACGTTACATACTCCACCTCGGATGCAAAAGTCATTAAAGTCGACAAGTCTGGCGTGGTCACAGCGGTTGGTGAAGGCACTGCCTATGTTTATGTAGAAACCAAGGACAGTCACAGAAAAGATTTTAAGCAAGTGACCGTCGAAAAAGTGGTCTATGGTGTCACCATTGAAGATGGTGTCGATACCCTTCTCGTCGGTGAAACCGCTCAATTAAGTGCCAAAGTTCTTCCAGAGAACGCCTTTGAAAAAGATGTCTACTGGAAATCCACTGACCATATATCAGTAAGCAAAAAGGGTCTGGTCGAAGGCATAAAGCCTGGAACAGGCTATGTGACAGTTTACACCCTGGATGGGGAGCAATCTGACACCCATAAAATAACTGTCGAGTCTATGGTGAAGGATATCGAACTTTCTGAAAACCGAATCACAATCGATACCCCTCAAAACACTTATCAGTTAACTGCCCAGCTCATACCAAGACTTGAAGGGCAAACCCCACTGAATAATGAAATAAAATGGAAGTCCAGCAATAGCAAAATTGCCACAGTCAATGCAAGTGGCCTCATCACTGTAAAAAAAGATGGCATGGTCAATATAACAGCCACTTCAGTGGATGGTGACCATTCAAAAACAGCCCTTGTAAGCGCTGTATATAATGGAGAACTTGTGATTGAACCCATAAGCATAAGACTTGGCGAACACACTGACACGCTTCAAGCAGGGGAAACCATTATGCTGGAATACTCACTTCAACCCCTTGATACCACTGAGGATAGAATTGATTACGAATTGTATGGCGGTGACAGTGATGTTCGCAAGAATGACGGATATTTTGAAATCACCTGCTATGACGAAGGCCGGTACACTTTTGTTGTCTCTACCGAAAATGATATTTCTGTTAAAACAACATTTGAAGTTAAATCAAACTTAAAAGCTGTTGACATTGTTGAAGATACACTTATACGAGATAAGGAAAGTGGTCGATTTGTGATCTATAGGGGTCAGACCGGACAACTTGATCACATCTTAAAAAAGGCTTCCCTCTCATCAAAAATCTTAGTGGATGACGTGGACTGGTCTACAAGCAACACAAAGCTCATTTCTATTAATGATGATGGAGAGTTCGAAGGCAAGGCCGCTGGCGATGCCATTATACGCATTGAGACAAAAGACAGCAATCATTTTGACACAATACCTGTTGAGATCCAAGATATGGCTGAAAAGATTGAACTCCCTTCTTATGCTGTAATCGGACTCAATATGAAGTATGAGCCCCTACCCTATTTTATTGCAAAAGAAGATCTACTCTATGGTTATAAAAGTGTTCTCGATTCAGACTATAAAATTGAAATCACAAGCATCAGTATTCCTTATGATTTTGTTGAAACCGAAATGGCCTTTGAAGATGAGCGCCGTACAAGTTTAAAAGATCTTTTGAATTCTGGTGAATACAAAGAAGAAAGTGAAGCCTTTGAAAATTTAGAACGAGAGAGAAGAAACAGCTCTATTCGCTATAACACATTTAAGACATTTAAAAAGACATCAGAAACACATGATAGCGATGGCAAAGTAGTGGATATTGACCATTATATTGACATTACTGAAGCTTCTAGCAAACTCACTGACCGTAATTTCAACACCCTTAGGGTGGCTCGAACAACGAATAATGACAGGGCCATTGAAGCAAATTTTGTATCACGCATTGAATTTAAAGTGACTTCTTTTGATGGCGAACTAGAAGACACAATGGTTGTATATGCCGATGGTAAGACATCTGAACTAAGGCTTTATGACAACCATGGTCAAGTCATTGAATCGTCTGAGCCTATTGCTCAGGAGGCCCTTGTTGAACAAAGTGATCAAGTGAAAAAAGAGGACCAAAGTGAGCTTATAAAGGCGCTAAAAGAAGATTACACCTCACTCGATGCCAATAAAAGACCTTCTAATGAAACCCTTATCGCCCTTGATGAAGCTGATAACCTAAATCTTATTCAAGATGCTTTCAAGACAAACTATCGACGAGGGATCACAAGAATTGAAATGGCTAAACTTTGCTTAGATGTTTATGATTTAAATATGCCCGAAGTTGCGGGAAATTTCCAGCATAGCATATTCACTGATACCGACGATGAAATTGCTATAAGAGCCTTCCAGTATGGGATTGTGTCAGCATCAGTTGACCGAAAATTCAATCCCAACCAGGTTATTACCCGAGAGGAAATGACCCATATGTTCTTTAGAACCCTACTGGCAATGAATATGGATCTTAACGATGACGTGACTCAGGAGAAATCAAACTATTTCTTAGATGAGGACATGATTGAAGATGCCTACACCCAAGCTGTGGGATACCTATGTTATGATCATTCTGTCGTTACGGGCATCACCGAGGACCGTTTCTGGCCACAGGTAAGCGCACAAATTGACTACACGATTAAGTATGCAATGAACATTCTCAATGCACTTAAATAGACGTCCACTGCATAAAAAAACCGCTGAAATTTCTTTCAGCGGTTTTCTTTTTTAAAACCAAAATATGCACAAGCATTAATTCATAGTCTTTAATTTAGGGGGTATTTAGTAAGCCTCCATGTTTTCAAGCATTTTTTTTAGAGTCTTTCTAAAAGCCTGTTTCTCCCTTTCATCAATATCTTTAAACAGGGCCTCGAAAACACGTTCTGATATTTCCATAAAACTTGGTTTTAAAGCACGCCCCTTATCTGTAAGAGACACCAGTATGGACCTGCTGTCTTGAGGGTTTTTTCTTGTCTGAACATAATCAAGGCTGATAAGTTTGTTGATTAGAGTTGTCACAGTCGACTTATCCTTTTGAATACTCACGGCGATTTGACTCTTTGGCAACTCTCCATGCTTAAACAACTTCGTAAGTATGTCACCATGTGATGTGACAAGCCCTTCAATGCCCTGTGTGTTCATTTCTTTAACAAGGGCCCTATTAATGGACTCCCTCAAATTGCTAACAAGTGATAATGTGTTGTCTATTTTCATACCCTTATTATAGTTTGATATAAAACTTCTTGTCAATTACGACTTGAGGTCAACCACAAGAGTGTCCTTAACTTCAACCCTCTTGTTATAAATTTCGATTTCTAGCGGTTGCCCCTCTAAAAGATCAATCCTGAGTCTTTCATCGATCTGTATCTTTAACGTCCGACCCTTAAAGACAATTTTGAAGTCAAACCCCTTCCAAACATCAGGCAACCAGGGTCTCAAACCAATGCCTTTCTCCTGAACCCGGAGTCCCGCAAAACCATATATCATAGATAGGGCCGAGCCAGCTAAATTGGCCATATGAAGACCATCTTTTGTGTTGCCATGTGTGTTTTTCAGATCCAGTTTTAAGGCATCGCCAAAGAACTTATAAGCTTTTTCCCTGTAGCCCACCCTTGAGGCCATTATGCCATATATACATGGCGAAAGTGACGAGTCATGAGTGGTAATTTCTTCATAGTAATCATAGGATTTTTTCATTGTTTCCAGATCTGTGTATTCTTCCAGTAAAAAGTGTGCAAGCACTGTATCAGGCTGTTTTAGAACTTGATAGCGGTATATGGTTAAAGGATGGTAATGTAGCAATAAAGGATAATGATCCTTCGGTGTCTTTTCGAAATCCCAAACTTTTTTACTTAAAAAACTGTCATCCTGCATGTCTATACCCAGGGCATCATCATGAGGCAAAAACATTTTTTTTGCCGCTTCATCCATCTTAGCAATATCCTCTTTATGAATGTCCAGCCTTTTTAAAAGGTCTTCCAGTGCATGAGGGTCATCTGCTTTTAACAGGTCATGGATTTTAACAGCCCATTCCAAATTATGTTTTGCTAGGGCATTTGTGTAGTAGTTGTTATTGACTATGGCTGTGTATTCATCAGGACCTGTCACAGCATCAATTTTAAACAGATCATTATGAAAGTGTCCTATTTCAAGCCACAAAACTGCCGTTTCAAGAAGCACTTCAGCCCCATAGTCTTTCATAAAGTCAAGGTCTTCACCAAAGATATAATGTTGAATGAAGGCATGGGCGACATCACCATTTATATGATATTGAGCCGTACCTGCTGGATAATATGCGGAACACTCTATTCCTGATATTGTCCTCCAAGGGAATTTAACGCCCCGTTTATGGCCCAGTTGTCTGGCCCTTTCCCTCGCTGCGTCCAGTTGATTGTATCTGTACATCAACAAATTCTTTGCTATATTGTTTTGGCTTAACTGGAATGTTGGCAGGACATAGATTTCTGTATCCCAAAAATAATGTCCTTCATACCCTTCACCGGAAAGGCCCTTGGCAGATATATTGCTGTAGCGGTCTCTCCCAACCGACTGATACAACTGATACATATTAAAGCGGATCGACAGTTGATCCATGTCATTGCCTCTTATGACAATGTCTGAAGTATCCCAGTATTTTTTCAAATGCTCGATCTGATGATCAAGAAGGGCATCAAAGGACAAGTCCACCACTTCATCAAGAAGATCCACCACTCGTTTAAGTGGGTTATCTTCCCGAATGCCATCTGAATAGACGTTATGCTTCAATAGCTTGAGCCTCTCCTGTCCTGAGAACATGAGGCTGTAAACGCCTGCCTCATCGGAATGAACAGGATTTTTCTTCACTGTAACTTTTGGCAAACTCACGGCCTTGTGTGTAGATCCACAAGCAAGGTTGATTTTTGAGTGCACTGTTTCAAAAGAAGAAAGCATCCCTGTGTTTTTTATTTCAGCGCTCTTAATATTAAGCAATTGGGCATGTTCGCTCGCAACTCTCGGGTCCTTGGGATCAGTATAATTTGTCACATTTGTCTTCATAGAGCTGACAATATTAATCTGTCCAGGATAATTAATTTCAACCTCTTGGGCGAACAACTCTTTTATTCGCAAGGATACCAGTCTTTTAATAGATATCTCAGCTCTTTTTCCCTGCTTAGTCGTGTAGCTAAAGGTCCGTTCAGTATAGCCCTTATCAAGATGCAATATTCTTTTGTAATTCTCATGAGCGCCTGAAAATAAGCTGACCCGCTCCCCATCAAGTTCAATGTAAATTGACTGCAAATCCACTAAATTGGGTTGCTTGTCTTGGAAATCCGGAAAACCATATAGTTTCTCTGGATGGGTGACTGGCAGTGTATCATAAACGCCATTTATATATGTGCCTCGAATGGTGGAAGCTTCCGTGTCATAGCCTTCTTCAAAACACCCTCTCACGCCCAAATAACCATTGGCCAGGGTGAACAGGCTTTCATCGACAAGGAGTTGCTTCATCTCCAGGGCATTGTTTTGGTATTGCCACATGATTTGTATCTCCTATTCTTTTACTGCGCCCGAAGTCAAACCAGAAATGATTTGTCTTTGGAATAAAATTACGATTATAAGGGTCGGAATGGTTACGATTACCGTCGCCGCTGTGACCTGACCCCAGAATATTTCAAACTGCCCTCTTAAATACGAAATGGCTACAGGGGCTGTGTGATAACTTGCATCTGAGTTCAGTGTCAGGGACAAGAGGAATTCATTCCATACGCCTATGAAGGTAATAATCGCCGAAGTGAATAGTCCAGGCATGGCCAGTGGCAATATGATTTTTATAAAGGTTTCCCACTTCGATGCCCCATCCATGAATGCCGACTCTTCCATTTCTTTAGGAACCTTGGCAAAGTGTGTGACTAAAATATATATAGCCACAGGCAAGGATATCATGGAATAGGGCAAAGTGATCATATAGGAGTTTGTCCATCCTAAATTTACAAAGGTTCTATAAATAGGACCTACCACTATCATTTGAGGAAACATAGATGTTGCCAGAACCACAGCCAGCAGGAGTCTTTTCCCTACAAATTGCAATCTTGCTATAGAGTATGCACAAAATGCCGCTACAAAAGTGACATAGGTTGTTGTTATACAAGATATAATCAAACTGTTCTTTAAGGCATTTAAGATATTGGCTCTAAACAAGGCTGTATAGTGTTCCAGTGTTGGTTGATCGGCTACAATTTTAAGGGCATTGGCACCGAATATTTCCGTTTCAGGTTTAAATGACGTAATCAGCACCCATATAAATGGAAAGATTATTATGAATAAATAGAGTGCGATCGCCGTGTAAAATAAATATTTTGTATTCTTCTTTTGCATGGGATCACCTCTCTTCTGATACAAGCTTAACATCCAACAATTTAATATAGGCATATGAAATGAGGCCAACAATAAGAGCCATCACAAGAACCACCGCTGATCCATAGCCAAAGCGTGTTTGAGCAAACATAGCCTTATAGGCATAGATGGATATAGATTCCGTCTTGCCCCCAGGACCGCCTCCGGTTAAGACCCAAATCAAGTCAAAGACCCTAAAGGCGTCTAGGGTTCTAAACAAGAGGGCAACCATGATGGACGGCTTTAAAAGGGGCAATGTGACCTTGATAAACTGCTGCCATTTTGTTGCACCGTCTATGGATGCGGCTTCATACAAACTTCCCGGTATGGTTTGGAGTCCTGCAAGAAGAAGGAGTGCCATATATGGTGTTGTCTTCCATACATCTGCCATAACAACAGCTGTTAGTGCACTGGAACCAGACAGCAATAAGTCTGCCGAGCTCTCTAAAATTCCCATTTTGGCCAGTAACATAGCCACGATTCCGTTTGACCCATTGTACAAATAAGCCCATATAAGCGCAGCCACGGAAGTTGGAATGGCCCAAGGAATAAGCGACATGGTTCTAATCATCCCACGACCGACCATAGCCTTGTTCATAATCAATGCAAGGACCAGGCCTAAAATCAGTTCCAGTGTTACAGACCCCACTGTAAAGATGATTGTAATCATCAGGGCACTTTTCACACGGTCGTCTGACATTATAGTCTCAAAGTTATCAAGACCTGCAAAGTTAGGGGAAACGTAAGCTGTGTCCAGTTCTGAAGCCACAGCGTATATATCCTCTTCTAAAATGAAGGGCTCATCTTTTGCATAAAGTTCATCAAGCATGCTGTAAGCCTTGGTGTCCATCTCTTTTAGGGCATCATGAGTGGCGGTATCCACTTCTACAATCCCCGTATTTGTGCCAAAGATCCCACTTATGCTTTCAAGCTGTTTCCCCAGAGTCTCTCGCATGCTTCCTATATATTCTGAAGCATCCTCAGACTCAACAACGTCCAGTTCTGTGTCTAGATAGTAGTCTAAATACTCATATGTTTCTGTTACCAAATCTAAATTATATCTTTCATTGAAATAGAGGCCTGACTTTTGCTGATCATTCAACTGAAAGTCGAAAAAGGCATATTTCGTCGATTCAAGAATTGGGAGGATGGAAAAGAGTAATATGAAAATAATAGCTGGCAAGATGAGTACATATCCCAATTTTTGATCCAAGAATTCTTTTATTTTCTTCAAGAGATCACCTTCTTATTTATTCGAGTGCTTACAAAGTTTCTTAATTTAATTCTTCTGAGCGACTTTCAAAGTAGCATGTATAAACTTTTAAAATGTTTTCTTTAAAAAAGCTTTAGTGGCAAGCAAGCCACTAAAGCTTTTAAATGACTACTTTTAATATCTTACTGCTCAAGGGCTGAAGTGATTGCACTTACAGCTTCTTCAAGTTCACCATTTGCAGATAGATATTCATGAGACTTCACTTGAATTGTATCCGATACTTCTGCATAATTGGCCGCTACCGGGCGTGCTATAGTCGTCGATAGGGCTTTTTGGAATGCCATATCAGTTAATAGGGCATTTGAAGCTAGGACGTCCTCATCTGTTAATAGAGCATTGAATCCTGGCAAGTAGCTTCCAACTGTTGCATTGATTTTTTGTCCTTCAGGGCCTGCAATAAATTTAAGGAACTCCGCAGCGCCTTCTTGGTTTGTTGAGTTTGCATTCATACCAAGAATCCAGCCACCCACGGTACCACCATTTGGCAGTGGTGCATATGCAACTTGCTCGCTTGTAACTGGGTAGTCTCCGCTGGCTGCCATTCCATTCATATATGGCCAGTTACGTGCAAATACCGTTTCTCCATTTAGGAAGGCACTGTGTGTTTCCCCTTCCGTATAAGTTAAGATGTCATCAGGTGTTGCAGATGAATCAGCAAAAGCCTTCATCATTTCTAAGCCACCTTCTACATCAGCCCAGTTGTTGCTGAACTCGTTGACATTACACGTTAGACCTTCGTATTGCTTTGACTGATATACATGTCCATACTTCGTTTCACCTTGGCCTGCATATTTTTCTGCCATGGCTAGGAAATCAGCCCATGTGTAGTTTCCTGACTCAAGAACATCTGCATCTTCTTGTGACACAATGTCTGCTCTATAATATAAAAATCCTAAATCAGAAAAGTATGGTAGGACGTAATTCTTGCCCTTGTACTTGCCTGATGCCATTGAACCAGCATTGAAGTCTGTGACCTTCCAGCCTGCATCTCTAATCATGCTGTCCAGTGGCTCTAAGTAACCTGCAGCTGCAAACTCGCCTGCCCAAACAACGTCCATTGAAATGACATCGTATTCACCAGACTGGCTAGATAGTGAGTTAATAAGTTGATCGTGCATGTTGCCAGAATCATTTGTCATGACTATGGCTTCTACTTCATACATGTCACTTGATGCGTTGAAGGCATCCACAATTTGATTCAGTGCATCTGTGGAGTCTGCTTGAACAGCAAACTTAACCACTGTTTTTTCCATTGGTGTTTCAGCAGGTTCTTCTTGTGGCTCTTCAGCCATTTCGCTTGGCTCTTCTGCAGGCTGCTCTGCTGGTGCTTCCGCATTTGGTGTGCAACCGGCCATAACCATCGCCATAACCATGACGAGTGCGACTAGTATTGCTAATGATTTCTTCATTTTTTAACTCCCCCTTGAGTAAAAACTTTTTCTTTCAAAGACAATCTCATTATAGGGCTTGCAAGAATAGAGTATGTATATTATTTTAATGTTAGTTATACGATTTTAATGCAATGTAGGAAAACGATTTTTTAGATTGTTTGCCTTCAATAAAACTGAGTGGAGGTCCATATGTCATCACGACACATCCATTTAAAAATGGAAAACCTGAGTAGCTTTTACAAGCATCCATCCTATTATCTTGAAAGAAAACTCCTCAGTGCTATGAAGCGCTGCACTGATAACGACGTGATTGAAATTCTTGATGCCATCAATGCACTAGAACGTGCAAGGCTTGCTGACACACCCATTCGGTCAACAAAGAATTCTCTCATTGCTTCTTGTACCCTTTTTGCCCGTGCCGCAATCGAATCAAATGTCAATCCTGAAGATGCCTACTCTCTGAGTGATGTTTTCATCTATGAAATTGAAAAGACAAAAAACATCAAAACATTGCAAGCCCTAGAATATGATATGGCTCTTGAATTTGTAAAACTAATTCGCAAGGAGCGTACAACCCAGTATCCCCTGCCTGTATCAAGAGCCATTCAGTATATCCATGAAAACATCTCTGAAGATATTTCACTTAGTCATGTGGCTGAGGTCGCAAATACGACAAAGGAGTATCTATCCGGTCTTTTTAAAAAAGAGGTTGGATATAGTGTGGTCGAGTATATTCATCTTTATAAAATAGAAGAATCCAAGTATTTTCTTGAACTGACCAATATGCCCATAGGAGAAATCTCAGAACTTTTTAGCTTTTGTAATCCAGGCTACTATGCCAAGATTTTCAAGAAATTTGAAGGTCGCACACCAGTGCAGTACCGCCGATTTAGAAACACTTAGAAATTTGCTTCTAAAGCATAAAAAAATCCGCAAAGCCAGGTATTTTCTTCTTATCTGACTTGAGCGGATTTTATTTTCCTTATGATTTATAGCTCTCCCCTTGAAACAGCCTATTTGCTTATTTTTAAGGCACCAAATATAAAAAGTATCCCCATAGACTGCCAAGGAAGATCAGCACCATGCTATTGGCCTCTTGAAACCCTAGTCTGTGTTTACCTAGGTTTGGATACTTTACAAGAAGAGGTTTTAGAACACGTTTAAGCAGAATATAAGCCACTCCGAAGAGCAGAGCAAACTCAGCTGCGCCTTTTAATAGAGATTTTGTCGTAAAATGAACCTCAGTCCAGGGCCCATCAAAGTATATAAGTTCCAGCGGATAGGTCACAAGCATTACAAGGGCCATAACCACAACGGTATTCTTTTTCCATCTATTCACAGGTATCTTAACTTGCCTGTCTGTATATCCGAAGAAAATCTGCGAAAACTTCATAAAAGAAAGAATCGTACCTAAGTTGACAAACAGAATAATAAAATAGCCAATTCGTCCAATAAAACTTTCCTCTATTAGAATTTTACTCAGGCTTCCGTCAAAGAGTGGGGCGCCTGTGATTCCAAGCACACCTATTAGAAGGGCATATCCAATGACGGGTTGGTTTTTCAAAACGCCACGAATTTGCCGAACATCTCGAGACCCATACAGGTATATCACAACACCGCTTCCTAAGAACAGGAGACTTTTAAAGAGAAAGTGATTCACATCATGAAGCAAACTGCCGACAAAGCCCTCATATTTTCCAGAGGCCAGTCCCATTATAATGAGTCCCATCTGAGAGACCGTATGGTAGGCCAGTATAAGCTTTATGTCGCTCTGAAGCATGGCCATGCCGACCCCAAATATGGCAGTTGATACGCCCAACACCAAAATCAAGTGCAGGTAGGCCTGACTGCTGAAGATCTCCATGAACCGCATAAGGCTGTATATACCCAGTTTAACAAGTAGACCAGAAAGCAGGGCCGACATCTGGGTTGGTGCAGAGCCATGAGCCAGTGGCAACCAGCTGCTTACAGGGAACATGGCCGTCTTCACAGCAAAGGCTGTTATAAAACACCCAAGAGCAGCGCACTGGAGTGCTGTCATCGGACCACTTCCAACAGCTTCTTGTATTAGCCCCATATCAAGAACACCGACAGAATTATAGAGGAGGATTACACCCATGAGGTAAATGGTCATTCCCACTGAGTTGATCAACAAGTAATAAAGACCCGCCTTCACAGAGATTCCCTCTTTTTCGTAGGTAATCAGAATCCCAGCCAATATGGTTATTAACTCCAGGAGTATAAACAGGGTAAAAATATCCGCCGCTTGAAAAAGTGCCATAAGTGACCCTTGTAAGAAGAGAATGAAGAACAGGTATTTATGATCATCCCTGTGGGCTGTCCAGTCAAATGATATAAAATATGTAACACCTATTACTGTCATCACCATAAATATTAAGCTTTTTTGATCCACCCTCAAGGGAATACCAACACCTCTGTCCCAACCGCCGAGTACAAAGTAAACACCGCCATTAAAAAACAGCTTGTATACCAAATATAGAGTCATAGCTAATAAGACTGGCTGTATCAGTAGACTTAACCGATTGACCATTCTTGTGTCCAGTAGGTATATTAAGATCGCCAGGATCATTGGAATAAAAATTAGTCCCAGTGCCATATTAACCATGAAGACCTCCATTAACGTATTGTTTCTTTCATCGCTAAGATTTCATGCCAGTCGAGTGTGCCGTAGTAGTGGAATATTTTTATGGTCAACATCAAGCTAAGCGCTGTGATGGATGCCCCTATAACTATGGCTGTAATCATTAAGGCTTGTGGAATTGGATCCACTGGCGCCAGACCATCCACGCCCATAATTGGAATACCTGATCCCGCATGACCAGACAAGTTTATAAAGAGCAGGATGAGAGATGTCTGAACGACATTCAAACTAATGATTGATTTGATTACATTGCCGCTTATGACAAGACCATACATGCCTATGAGGAAAATCATAAATGCAATTGCCGTACGTAACATCATACATTTCCCTCCTCTATAAATATCATAATAATGGCTCCTATTCCCAGTGCCACCTTCATGCCAATTATGGTATTCATCAGCACAAGATAAGATATTTGGTGGGCATTGAACGTTTCCGCCCGACTTAAAAATGCCACAATAACCAGTATTAAAAAAAGTACTTTTTCAATACGAATGATAAGTTTAACACTTAACTTATTCACTTCTCCGATAAAATAAAGGAGTATAAATGAGGATGCGAGCACAACCCCCCCTGGAAACCACCACCAGGAGACAAATCTCCATTAACCACTATATATATGCCAAACATGAGGACAAAGGGGTGTAAGAAGCGACTTATTATTCTGAGTAATGTAAAAGTCCCTAGCATCATCTCACCTCTTCATCTTTTTTGCCCATAAATAGTATGCCTGCTGTAACAACAAATAGAATACCCGCTTCCAGCAGAGAGTCAAACAATCTGTAATCAAGATAAATACCCGTTACCATGTTCTTCGACCCCACCTCCGTAAAGGTTTTTGTTGAATAGTAGTTGTAGCTTGTTAAATTGTAGGTGGACAAGGCTGGAAGGATCTTGACCATAAATATTAGGCATATGACGATTAGGGCTACAAATGCAAATATCTTTCTAATTTTCTCCCTCACTGTCAATCACCCTCCTCCACTGAATTTGTCCGTTTTCATGGAGTCTTTGCTCCAGGTTAAACAGCATAATATTTGATGCATTGCCTCGAACCTCTATACAGTCTTTGTCGGGGTGAAATATACAGATTAAGTCGATATTTCCCGGTCTGAAAACCCCGTGTACTGTTGAGCTAAACCTTGTGGGCCGGTTAATTAAATTTAGGTTTAGTCCATAGTCCAAGCAAAATTTGTCAAGAACTATGTAAAAGTGCCTGATGGTATCATAATCAAGAGACCCATGTTCTCCAATATCGCCATCAAAAAATACCACTGTGAATATCTTTTGCTTGCCGATTGTGATGAGATATATTAAGGGAACAAATGCGCACCCAATAGCCACTTCTGCCAGAGCAATATCTGGCGCTTTTAGAACAAAGTAAGAGGCCGCAGCTCCAAAGGAAAAGACAGAAAAGTACATTATAAGACGCAGATTATTGTTGGTCAGTATGACAGCAATGGCCATAATCAACACAAATATAAATAGGACTGTGCTAAGCATCTTTATCGCCCTCCTTTCGAGAGGACTCCAGTATGAAGCGGTCTGGTTTTATACCATTTCTTAGAGCTGAATTGGCAACAATTTGATTGGTCACTGGATTGGTCAGCAAGTAGAACACAAGAACAACCCCTAGTTTTAATGTGGTGTTTGTAAACCCGGATTTAATCATCAAGGCGGTGAAAAGGGTTATAACTGTTACAGAATCAATCTTTGAACTAGAAAGAAGCCTTGTATAAATGCCCTTCAATCTAAAGAGACCAAATATGCCAAACAACATAAAAAACCAAGTGAGAATAAGCAGTATGTTTGCAATCATTTAAGCCGTCCCCCTCTCAATAAAAACCTCGAAAGTAGGGTGGTCGCAATAAATCCAACAATACTGTATGTGATGCTAATATCAAGAACAGACGGCACATCAATAAGGATGGCATAGACTGTTATAAGCAAAATAATTTTTATGATAATCAGGTTCAGACCGATAAGTCTTTCCCATATAGATTCTCCCTTTAAGGTGTATACAACGAGTATAAACATGGAAAGTATTATAAAAAAAAGTGTCAATTCAAGCATTAATGACCACCTCCAAGAAAGGGCTTTTGATACTTCTCAATGACCACTCTTTTAATTTCATCCACCTCTTCAATAGAATCAGCAAACCCCAGTATTGTTAAAGTCTGATCATGCACTTGCATGGTTAGAGTGCCAGGTGTTAAAGTAATAGCGTTTGCAATAAGGGCTATGGCAAACTCATCTTCCACACTTAAATCTAATTCGAAAATAACGGATCTGTCTTCTCCTGCTAATACACGTTGAATGTGTTGATAGGCAGCTAGGAAAATTTCAATTAAGACAATTCCGAAAAACCAAAGAATATGATAATGATAACGGATAAAAACATGACTGGATTCAAATTTCTTGAGTGAATATTCAGAGGCAAGTAAAACAACTGCCGCTGCAAAGAGCCCCGTAATCAAAACACGGGCATCAAAAGTCCCACTCAGGACAAGCCAGAACAGCAGTAGGACTATGTATTTTATGAATCTGTTCCCCCATTTTTTTGCCATACTGACCTCCTATTACAACGTATTTTTTAATTGTTACCCAAATCGGTGACAGTTCTTTCAATTTATTCAAATTGTAATTTTTTATTTGAAATATACAATTTGAAATATACAATTTGAATTTTTTAGCAAGTGCCTTAACAAGACAATAAAAAAATCCTATCAAGAGCCAATCGACTCATGGTAGGATTTGATTTCAATTTGAAAATTTTACAATGCCCTATACGTTTTTTGAATATGTTCCGCACCACTTAAAAACAACATGGGACCATAGAACATTTCAAACTGGACCACATCACCAACCTCATACTTGCTCGTGTTTTCTATAGATACAATGAGGTGGTCTGAACTACAGCCAACCAGATGAAGCCCCTTATCCTTTGGAATCAACTGGTCCATCATGGCGAAGTCTTGTCTTCCTAACGCCAGTATAGCTCGGGTTTCCCAGCCTCTGTCCTCATAAATAGGTGTGTTTCCAAACGCATCAATGAATATATCACCGATTGGATGACTTGGCTTGCGTTTCATTTCAACAATTTGAGCCTCTACTAAAACTGTGTCTTGATGCGTCCCTGGCATGGGCACCTTCCATATATCCGGCAGGTCTCGGGCCAGTAAAATGGCCTCACCAATTCTCAGATGATTAACGCCTTTTGGCATATCATCATCATAAACCAAAGGTAGACTAGATGTTGCCCCTCCAGAAACAATTTCCAGCTTTCGTCCAATCTTCTTCTCAATGGTGGTGGCCAGGTCGACCAGCTCACTTAGGTTTTTCCGGGTCGGTTTTATCGAACCATAGCACCCTAAATTGGTACCAACACCAGCTAGTTCAACGCCTTTCATTCCTTCCACTTGAAGAGCTGTTTGAAGGAGTTCCGCCTTACTGATAAAGCCTTCTCTTAAATCTCCTAAATCATACATGAGCACAATTTTATGATTTAATCCCATGTCTAAGCAGGCCCTGTCTATTGCCTGAATGGTTTTCAGCTCTGAATTCAGACTAATATCTGCCACTTGAATCATGTCAGCAACCTCACTAGGCATTGGAATACGCGTTAAAAGTGTTGATGCCTTTACACCTGCATCCTTTAGTCGTTTCAAATTCCCAATTCGCGCATCACCGATTTGATCCACGCCACCCTCAAGCATGGCCTGAGCCACTTTTGGATCGCTATGAAGGCCCTTGACAATGCCACATACAGAAATGTCTTTCTTTTTACAGGCATCTGCTACCGCTTTTGCATTTTCCTTTATATAATCAAGACGAATAATAAGATTTGGATAGTTCATAGTGTACCTCCCACATACTTTATGTAAGATTATACATCCCTACTGAATAATTACACCATCCACAAGCATCTATATGTCACCAACCATAAAGCAAACCATATTACATTCCATATACCCAACCATATCTAAGTTAATGCACGAATAACTTGACTTAACTTACATATGCCCTCGTCGATCCGTTGGCAGGATTCACTGGAATAGGATATTCTGAGGGATGATCCCTGATTTTGTCCATAGACATGACCGGGATAAACCAAAACACCTGCCTCAATAGCTCTATTAAAAATTTGCTCCTCTGAGACCGCTTTCTTGAGTTTAACCCAAATATAGAAGCCCCCCCTAGGCACTTCCCATGTTCCTAGATCAGACATGTACTTGTTAAGCGCATGAAGGGCTGTATCCCTTCTCTTTTTTAAGTTTTCACGCATAATTTGGAGGGCCTTGTCCCTATGATTTGACTTAAACCAAAGTTCAGTAACCACCTGAGATAAGGTACTGGCTCCATAGTCCACCTGCATTTTTATGTCACTAAGACGTTCAATGACTGATTTTGGACCTACAATCCATCCTATACGAAGACCTGGACTTAAATGCTTTGAAACACTTCCTATATAGAGGACTTGCTCTTTTGTCTCCAAACTTTTCAGCGCGGGTGGTGGCGGTGTGTCAATCCAGAGCTCCCTGTAAACATCGTCTTCAATGATTGGAATATTGAGTTCTTCACACACCTTTAATGTTTGCAGTCGTCTCTTTTCGCTCATTAAATGTCCTGTTGGATTTTGAAAATTTGGGATGGTATAAAGAACCGAATGATGATTGCGCGGTCTGGCCTTGTAGAGATTCTCCGGTATTAAGCCTTGTGAATCACAATCAATCCCCCTTCTTCGCATGTCAAGGGACTTTAAAATGTTCAGTGAATACAAATAGGAGGGTTTTTCAATCAAGGCTGTAGATCCCCTTTGCAATAGGCCTAGGGCAATAAGCTGGATTGCTTGGAGTGCCCCGCTTACAATAAGTATTTCGCTAGGATCTGCCTCTATCCCAATCTGCCCCAAATACTGGCTAAGGACCTCTCTAAGTGATAGTAACCCCCTGGGCTCAGTATAATCCAGACTCTCAACCACTTCAGAAGCTTGCTCTATAAGAGCCTTTAAGCCTGTAAACTCAAAACTCTCTGGCATGGCTGCGCCAGAACTTAATCTTATAATACGGTCATCAAAATCTAGGTCATTTATTTTTTGAATGATTGCCCTGTTGGGATAGTACATGCTCTCTTCCACATAGTGCCCCCAGTCAAATGATCCCATATCCTCAGGCACATGAGATACCCTTGTCCCGCCCTTGCCCTTTGTTTCAATAAGACCGAGGGCTTTTAGCTCATCCATGGCTAGGGATATTGTGCTTCGATTTACGTTGAAAATCTCAGCCAAATGTCTCTGAGAGGGGAATCTGGTATCTTTGACATAGACCCCTTCTCTAATACCTTCTTCTATATGACTAACTATTTGTCTAAAAAGAGGGACTTCACTATTTTTGTCTGGTCTCCAGTTGATTATCATACCTCTTTCACTCCTTAAATTCCGTCACTATGTATTCTCAAGTAGATTGCATCTACAGTCTTCTTGCTTAAACATTTTTAAATAAGATAGGGCTTGTCTTTTGCCTTTTCTTACACGGTACCATCCGCTTGAGTTCCTGGCAATCACAAGTTTGGCATCCATAATATATTCATATGCTCTCTGTTTATAAGATGGGGTTCAGTGAGGACCTTTACAATTTACGAGTTAGATGAACTTTTGAGAATGAATCTGCTGGGAAATGGGTATGACTTATAGGGTTGTGTAACAAATATCTTCAGGCGCTTTCATTATAATTTTAACTTATAATTTGTAACTTGCTTAGAATAGGAGGCAATATATGAGCCATACAATCAAAACATCATGGATAGATGGAATGGCCTTTGAAACTGACATTTCTGGTCATAAACTCACTGTAGACGCCGCAGAAACATTCGGTGGACAAAATAGAGGACCCCTGCCAAAGCCCTTGCTGCTCAATGCCCTTTCAGGATGCACAGCTATGGATGTCATGTCCATACTCGGTAAAATGCAAGTGGAAATCGATGCATTTGATATTGAAGTTGAAGGACAGTTGGCTGATGAACACCCTAAGGTTTATACCAAAGTACATGTCATATACTCTTTTAAAGGAGATAACCTTCCTCTAAAGAAACTAGAAAAAGCAGTAAAGCTTTCCCAAGAAAAATACTGTGGTGTCATAGCCATGGTCAAGCAGGCCGCAGAAGTGACTTATGAAATTAAAGTTATTGAGTAAAATGACAAGACCGCCTTTTAAACACTGGCGGTCTTTTTTCGGTCTTTTTTCGGTCTTTTTTCTTATCCTCGATTCATACCCTTTTCACTCATCATAGCCATACTGCTCTTCAAATGACCTAAAATATTCATAAACTTGTGGCGCTTTTCGCTTGAGCTCTTTATTGGTCTCTTCACTTAAGTAAAACATGGTGAAGGCTTCTGCAAAATATTCCTCATCATATTTGTAATAGGCACCACTAAAAAGGGACGCCTCTGTTTCAGTGAGCTGGGCAAATGTTTCGTTTGTGGAGTCCAGTCCATACATTTCAAAAACAACAAAATCCACTTGATGCCCTATTTCATGGAGCTCAAGATTATGAGATCCGTGAAATTCACCTGGATCACTGTATCCAATTCTGGCAACAATTAATTGCCCGCCTGCTCCAGGCACATCATCCCATGTTTTCCCGGTTTCTTCCCAGCCTCTTGGAACCACACCTTTTAAATGTTCATACTCAGGTTCTTCTGTCATTGGATTGTTAATGAGTCGGATTCTTGTCCCATCTTCAATAAGCCATTCAATATAATTTTCGGGTATACGTTCCATGCGATCTATCATTTTGTTCGCTTCTTCTTCATTGTATGCATCCGCTGGCAACTCCACAAAAAATTTGAGGAGTAGGTCCATTTCATTTTTACTGATTAGGCCTGTTTTTTCAGCTGGTTTTCTTTCAATAGCCTCATTAAAAACCAAATTTTCAACAAGACGAACCCTTTGATTTTTAATCCTTTGGTTCAGTGCCTTCTCTGAAAGATAAGCTAGATGGTCTCTTAAAAAGGTTTCTCTCTCTAGCTCTGCTTTTTCTTCTAAGTTGATCATCCCAATATCCACAGCCTTATCTAAGGCCGTGTCCCAAGTGAAATCGCCTGCATCTGGATCATATCCAAGAGCCTTTAGCAGAAAAGTCATGTATGACTTGGACTGCAGTGTTTCATCAGAGCCAAAGGTGTTTGAATCCACGCCAGCTGTAAGCCCTTGGCTATAGGCATAAGCAACCCACTTGTTCCCCCACTGGGGCACATCTGAAAATGGTATGGACCAATCTGTATAGGCATCTGTCTGGTCACCACTACCAAGTAACTTAATAAGAATTATTAATCCTTCTAGACGTGTTGGTGTCCTCTCCAGTTCAAACCCTTGGTCTGTGCCAGTTAAAACACCTAATTCGTAAAGTGTTATTGCCGAACTGCCGTATTCGGGGGCAGAAGCGTATGCTAAATTCAATGATGCACTTAGTGGTGAAATGAAAAGCAATGCCCCTATGACAAGCGCTAATGGTCTTCTAAATTTCTTCATAAAGAACTCCTTTCGACCCTTTATATTTACCCCATATAAAAAGAAACACGCATTCAGTATGAATACGTGTCTTTATGATAAGGTGCATTTTATATTTACTTGTCATCTTCAAAGGACTTATCAATCATTTGAAGCAGAGGGGCTATTTGAACCAAGGTTGGTGAGCCCTTCATCCAAACTTGTTGTTTTAGGACCTCCAGAAGTTCCTCTTTACTTGCACCGTGGTTAATGGCCTTTCTCAGCTCCAGTTTTGCCCGCGTGTCATTATTGTCAAATATTGCAGTTGCCAGTGCAATCATATATCTATATTTGAGGGGAATCGCGCCCTCTTCATTCCATATGTCATGGTGGTACCTAGCGATTAAGTCTCCAAAGTCATCTCCAAACTTATCTGCCATAAGAGCTCCAGGGGGTGTCCATCCAATTTCCTTGTTGAATTGATCTTTATGTTCTTTTTTCATGAATTTCACTCCTTATTATTCCGCAAATGGCTTATGAAAGCCTGACTTATCTTATGCTTATAATATACAGTAATATGGTATAGTATTCCGTAACTTAAGTTACAGGAGTGAAATCCACAGGATGAAGATGACAAATGTCATAAACAGCCTGCATAAACGTTTCATCCGGAATTCTCAATGTATATTTTTGAATCCTTTTTAGTTGGATCGGCTGTGTCTAAGTTTTCGTGCGGTTCTAAAAGAAATCATTTTTTTGCTTTTCTCATCGTAGAGTTCTAAGAATGCCAACTTAAAGCTTTCAAAAAATGTGATTTTTCGTTCTTCGAGTAAATCATGAACATCCCTGTAGCACATCTTCAAATTATAATTTGGAATTCTGGAATTCAAGTGGTGTATATTATGGTATCCGATATAGCCCGAGAACCATTCAAACACAAGGGGCAACTGATAAAAAGAACTGCCCTTTAGGGCCGCTTTTACAATATCCCAATCGGAATCACTTGACCAATAAACTTCTTCAAACTGGTGCTGTACAAAGAAGAGCCATACACCCATAATGCTGGCAAAATAGAGGATTGGCATTTGAATGGCCAGATAATATTTAAGCCCAAGTGTTTGCCAAACAAGTATAAAAACTGCCACAATACCCGCATTGGTCACCAAATAACTTAAATGGTCTTTGCGCCTAGCATGTTTAGATGGTATTCTGTTTAGCACTGCAAAAAGGGCGAAGGGGGCCACTAAAAACAAGAATAATGGATTTCTGTATAGCCTGTACCAGAGCCTTTTTATAAGTCCGCTTTCTTCATACTCAGAAACGGTCATAGTCCAGATGTCTCCAATTCCCCGTCTGTCTAAATTGCCAACTGTGCCGTGGTGAATATTATGTTCCAGTTGCCATGTGTGATAGGGGGTAAAAGTTAATATTCCAAAAATATGCCCCCATATTGAACATGCTATTTTCGACTTAAAAAAAGACAGATGGGTGCAGTCGTGAAAGAGGATAAAAATTCTTACTAAAAATCCACTTGCAAGAAAGGCCAAGCCCAGAGTAAGTATGTAAGGCACCTCATAGTACATCGTCATATACATTAATACAAGCAAGCCCATGTACGGGATCACTGAGTTTACAATTTGAAACACTGATTTTTTCAAACTGGGCTTTGCATACGCCCTCAGTTTTTCATTCCACTGTGATTTATTCAAGCCTTTCATCTCCTTTATTGCTTTTGCTAACTGCCAATTTCTTCATGAATTATGTGACCTTGTGTTTCACACAACATGTTATCTGGTTTTAGTACCTGATAACAATTCTCAAATAAATCATACACCATAGCAGTCCACTTTACAAGAATAAATGCAATAAAAAAAATCATCTCGTGTTTTGAGATGATTTTTATGTCTTCATTTTTACCCTTGCTATACCACTTTACACATTCTCCGTTCGAATTTTTTCTAAATCTATACCCTTTAGTTCTACATCTATCAATGCATACTTTTTGAGGCTTGGACTTAATCGAATGGACTGCAGAACATCTTCAGTGGCTTTTTCACAGTCGCCCAGTTGTACCAGCATTATTGCACGGTTGTAGTAAAGTACGCTTACACTGGGATTATGCAAGATCGCACTGGATAAGACTTCATAAGCCTTTTTATAGGCCTTTGAAGCCTTGTGTATGACTGCCAAATTTAAGTAGGCATAAGGATAGTTGGGGTTGCTTACAATGGATTTTTCATAATAGAAAATGGCCTTTTGAACTTGTGATGCCTTTTTCAATAGAACGCCCATGTTAAAGAGGGACATATAATGCTCGGAATCTATACCAAGGGCTTTTTTTGTATATTCTAAGGCTTCAACATCCCGCCCTCGACTCTCCAGGTAGGCACTATAATGATTATAGCAAAGCACTTCATCAGGCGCATAGTGAATGGCTTTTCTTAAGTGGTCCTCTGCTAGAATATCTTCTTTTCGTTTATCATAAATATCAGCCAAATACAGGTGGGCCAAATAGTAGCCCGGGTCCCACTCTATGGCCTTTTTGTAATGAAATATTGCCGCATCTGTTTCATCCAGCTCTTCGTGAATGATAGCCTTTCCATAATAGGCCCCGGCTTCACTCTCTTCGAGTTCAATAATTTCGTCATAATAACGTAGGGCTTCTTTTGGGTTAATATATTCATGATGGAACATTGCTATATCATATAAGAGATCAACATTGGTCTTTTCTTTACTGTAAAGACGGTTATAAATAGATGCAGCTTTTATATAATTGCCTTCTTCAATGAGTTGATGGACAAGTAACTTATAGTTGTAAATCTCATTGTCTGACTTCATGTAATCACCTAATATCCTTCCACTCAATGATATTTCTTGCTTAACTACTGCTTGATTGCAACGAAAACATCCCGATTAACCGCTTGCTCAACCCAGTGTTCAAATTGATCATATACGCCTTCACTCAGTACGACAAATCCTGCCTTCTGGAAATCACATCTTAACTGGTCCTTATCGAGGGTGTAGGCATTAAATGAAATCACCGCTGCGCCTCCTTTTTTTAGGACCTTATACCAAGCTGAACTTGCATCCTTTAAGAGCTTTTGAATATCCACAGGCTTAGAACTGGATTTACCTTTATGCTGTACGCCATAGGGGACATCTGTTACGAGCACATGGAAGGACTCCTTTTTGTAAAAATCATTGACAAAGAGTGTATTTCCATTGGCATACTGAACTTTTCTACGGTCCTTGTCTTTAAATTTTTCAGTTGAACGCGCCGTTTCAATGGTGTATTTAAGACCCTTTCCGCCCTTTGAATGTATTGTTTGATGTTCAGAAGTATGCTTGTATTTATGATATTTTAAGTACCTTTTTAGGAACTTATCAATTTCTTGGCAAGATGATTTTTGAATCTCCACACCTGCCACATTATACCCCTTAATAAGCCCTTCATATAGGGTCGTGCCTCGCCCACACATAGGGTCGAGTATATTCAGCGCAGAATCAAATGCCTTTGCAAATGCACTGGAAAAAATCCCTATATTGATCATCATACCTGTGAAGTCTTCATTGGTTTTGCCTGTATACTTTAAAATGCTCGATATGTCGTTCTTAAAGTATGTTGACTTGCCCTCATTCATGGGAATGAGCGCCTTGTTTTCCACTTTGAAAAGTATATATCCAGAAGACAGTCTATGTAACGCTTCCAAATTTTGAAGATCTAATACATCTGTTTGAAATGTTAAAAGGTCAACACCACCAATTGTCTCGTATTGGATCTCTTTCACAGACATGTCAAGGCCCTGAGCCATGATTAGAAATTCATTTATAAGTAAGTTCTTTGTCGATTCAAAGTATCTTGTGTTCTGATGAGGATACCTCAAAATCCCGTACTTCATTCCCTACACTCCAATCCTATTTTAAATCACTTGTTGAGATGATATTTATTCGAATGATTTCACCCCTTATTTTTTTCAAGATGTATTATATCAAAAGTCATAGGCACAGTCGACACCAATAAATTTCAGACAATTCTGTCTGTGCTTCAGTGTTTACAACACTTCTAATTCCATGGACAAATACCATTTTCATGCAGTTCATTTGTTGATTTTTTCTGTATACTTTTTTACTTTTAGAAAATACACTCCAAATTTTTGTAAGCATTTTCCCCTTTTATTTAATTCGTTTTTCTGGTATTGTTATCAAAGTGCGCAAATTCATTTTAAAAAACATCGCATTCAAGACGTCGTTTTTGAAAACGTTTTTCACTTTGTATCGTCCGTCCAAAACTTAAAGTGAAAAATCAATTCAAAAAAAGTTCTGAATACGAGAAAAAGAAAGGGAATTTGTCGTGGAAAAATTAATAAGTTTTATTGGCATTATTGTAATGATACTAATTGCTTATCTCTTGTCAGAAGACAAGAAGAATGTTGATTGGAGACTTGTTATTACAGGTGTCATCATTCAAATTATTTTTGGATTCTTATTTTTAAAATGGGAACCTGGTCAAAAAGGTTTTGAGGCCCTCAGTCAAGGTGTTACACAACTTCTTGGATTCGCAAATGAAGGTACAAAATTCTTATTTGGCGGACTTGTTGGAAACGATAGTTTAGGATTCATTTTTGCCCTAAACATCCTACCTACAATCATCTTTTTCTCTTCTCTAATGGCTGTCTTATATTATACAGGCATTATGGAAATCATTATCAAGGGGCTTGCCGTAGTTATGACAAGACTTCTTGGGACAAGTGGTGCAGAATCACTTTCTGCTGCTGCTAATATTTTTGTTGGTCAGACTGAGGCCCCTCTGGTTATTAAGCCATATATCTCTAAAATGACACGCTCGGAACTTCTGACTGTCATGACAGGTGGTATGGCCACAGTGTCCGGCGGTGTAATGGCTGGTTATGTCCTTATGGGGGCTGATCCAGCGCACTTAATTGCTGCTTCCATTATGTCGGCGCCTGCCAGTCTTATCATTGCAAAAATTATGCTTCCAGAAACAGACCAACCTGTCACAAAGGGTAAAGTGGAAGTTGAAATGGAAAACATTGACGCCAATATGATCGACGCCGCATCAAGAGGTGCTGGTGAAGGCCTGGCAATGGCTATGAATGTTGGTGCTATGCTGATTGCCTTCATTGCCCTTATTGCCCTGGTGAATGCGGTATTTGGATGGGCTGGCGGTTTATTTGGCTACCCTGAGTTTTCTATTAACACTGTTCTAAGCCTAATATTTGCGCCACTTGCGTGGGTGATGGGTGTTCCATCTGCAGACCTAAGCATTGCGGCGGATATTCTTGGCCAGAAAGTTGTCATTAATGAGTTTATTGCTTACGCGAGTCTAGGCGAAGTGATTAAGTCTGGTGCAATTTCTGATAGAACAATAGTTATTTTGACTTATGCACTCTGTGGCTTCGCCAACTTTTCCTCTATTGGTATTCAAGTTGGTGGCATTGGTTCCCTAGCGCCAAACAAACGTCACGAAATTGCTAAGCTTGGTATGCGGTCTATGATCGGTGGCTGCCTTGCCGCGTTTATGACTGCGACCATCGCTGGTATTCTTATTTAGGAATTTCAAGTATGACACTTATGTCTTGCCATATTGGCTCTGCTTTATATCAATTTGCGCACTGACCTATAAAGCATTGTCATGTCCAAGTCATACTCAATAAGATTGTACTCGTACAATCAATAAAAAGCTGTTCACTCATCTGCCCGAGATTGAGTGAACAGCTTTTACTTTATACGCAATATCTATTCCAGTCTAATAAAGTTCATGATTCCTAATATTTTATTAGGTTTAATCACCTATGCCTTGTCGTCAATATGGTGTAAGATACCTGGAAGTAGGTATATTTACTATAGAAAGATTATGATTCAGGCACTTGCAAAAGTTCTGATCGAAGCCCACGCTGTGCCCAATATAGATTTTTTAATCATTTGATGTCTTTATGCGGTATAGCTGGGGCTTGAAGGACATTTTTCATATCGCTCGAAAAAAAATTCAAAAACCTTGTAACGAAATCAAAACACACGGGTCTTATGTACGAAAGGAGTGAGAGGATGGTAGAATTTGACGAAATATACCGAATATATTTCGAAGATGTCTATAAATATGTATTAACCCTTTGCCGCGATGACATACTTGCAGAAGAAATCACTCAAGAAACATTCTTCAAAGCCCTTAAGAACATTCATAATTTTAAGGGCAACTCAAAAGTCTATGTTTGGCTTTGTCAGATAGCAAAGAACACATATTTTACAAACAGACAAAAACAAAAACGCATAAGCCATCACGATTCTCCTGAAGACATGATCCACCCCCATGATTTTGAGGGAAAACTTGTCGATGAAGAGAAGGCTTTTGCAGTTCATAAGGTTCTTCATGATCTAGAAGAGCCCTATAAAGAGGTTTTCACCCTGAGAACTTTTGGTGAGTTGTCCTTCAAGAAAATTGGTGATCTTTTTGGCAAAACCGATGTGTGGGCCAGAGTCACCTTCCACCGAGCAAAACTCAAAATACAGGAGGCCTTGAAATGAATATAACATGTGATGTGATAAGAGACTTACTTCCGCTGTATCATGACGATATATGCAGTGCAGACAGCAGAACCCTCATCGAGACGCATCTTGATACATGCGAAGACTGTAAGAAAGAACTTGAAAAGTACAATAGCGAGATTGTTGGAGGATTAAATATGAATCAAACCGTTCATTTAGATGATGCAAAACAGATTGAAAACATATCCAGGGCATGGAAAAGAGATAAGAAAGTATCTTTTCTAAAAGGTGTTACGTTTATATCCATATTAGGGAGCTTAGCTGCAACTTTGGCTTACAATGCTCATGGATCATATGTGGCTCCCGATGGAAGACTTGTTGAAGCCTTCGGATTTATTCCCTTAGCCTTTCTCTTTGCCTTTATAGCAATTATTTCAGGACTCTCACTGGCTGTCCTCATGCTTATTCGAAAGTTTAAAGGCTAGGTTATCACCTACCTGTCATATGTAGCTGACAAGCAAATTTCAGCGCTTTTATATAAAAAATATGGCTTTGTAAATGAACAAGCATCTAAAATAAGAAAATCGTCCTCCTTATTATTTAGAGAGGACGATTTTTTTAAAATATTGCTGTTAAAAATAAGACATTAACAACATTTTATTTATACTAGGCGCTTTGCAGTTTTCTTTTTTCTTCATTTTGCTTTTTCATTTTACGCTCGTAGTTGCCATACAATATATTGGCCACTGCTGTGAAGAATAGTGGTCCAGCAATACTGTAAAGCGTTGATGAAATATCACCTTTCATAGCTGGCTCTATAATGGTAAATATGTTGGCAAATCCAACCGTTAGAGTTACAATAACCGTTGCAAAAATGGCAAACTTATCACTTTTAAAGACAACAAATGGTTTTTCAATCTCTTTTTTCTTCTTAAATCCTATGAAAGCCCCTGAAATAAACATGTAAGGGAGTGTCATTGCAACATTTGTCATAAGAACAAGCTTTGCGAAGAAATCCGCTGCTGCATCGCCACCAAATGATACCATTGCGATCATAACACATACGGTTATCCCCTGAACCCACATGGCATTTTGCGGGATACCATTTTCAGATTTTGAAATAAACTCTGGCCAAAGTTCTTTTGGTGTGCCTTCAATCATTTGCTTAAGCGGTGAATATGTTAGGGTGAAGAATGCACCTGTTAGCGCCAGAAGCATGGATATACCAACATAACGTGCCACCCAGTCCCCCAGCGTAATGCTTAAGGCTTCTGTCAGACCAAAGGCATGTCCAAGCTGATAGCCAAGATTATTCATGATCACATAAGCAACGTTGCCCATATGAATACCTTCACCGGAAAGGGCGCCTGCCCAGTTGGTAAAGACACCAACTGTGAATATTCCAATGGCATAGCCCACTGAAATAACAACAGCTGCGATGGTAACGCCTTTAGGGAAAGTTATGTGGGCGTCTTTTGTTTGATCCACAAGTCCCCCAGTCACTTCAATACCACCATAAGCAAAAATTGCAAACACTAGAAAACCTAGCATGGATATTGGGCTTAGATAAGCCGGGTTTGGCGATACCACAAAGTCAGAAACTGAGTTTAATGGTTGAGCCAACTCAAAACCATTTGCTACAAATACGATGACACCACCTATGATCAATACAACATTAAGCAGGGCCACTGCTGTTCCACCAACCGATGTGATCTTTTTAATTTTATCAAGTCCCTTCGTCGATACAAATGTAACGAAAAGAATCCATGATATACCAAGTATGCCCAATGTTTGGGTCGAATTCAGGCCAAGTATTGACCAAGTTCCTGTTAAATCACGACCAAAAATAGCCGTTGATAAAACAACCCATATGGCAGACCCCACGTTCACCATCCAGATAATATACGATGCGTACCACATGAATGTTCCGATAAACGCATACTTGGCACCTACTGAACGTTTCATCCAAGAATAAATGCCACCTTTTTCATTCTTAAACGCTGCACCGTATTCTGCCATCATAAATGCAAATGGCACAAAGAATGTGATAGCGGATAAAATGTACCATGGTATGGCACCATACCCCATTAAGTAGAATGATCTTGGCATATTGGCAAATCCGAATACCGATGTGAAGATCATGAGTACCAGTGATACCAGTGTCAACTTCCCACTGTCTTTTGACTTCGTAGACATACGAGTCCCTCCTAAAATATTAATAAATTATACCCGGCTATTTATGCCTTACAAGGTATCATTATACGTGTCTTGTTGGGGACTGCAATCCTATTTCAAGTAAAGATATTATTCAGATAAATTTGATGATTCATCCATTTATAACACTTCGTATCCACAAACTCTTATATGTCAGACAAGTATGGCACTTGTTCATATTTGCATTTCGTTTTTTTCATATTCCGCAATACTTCAGTCACCATTTGTCACCATTATTCCGTTTTCTTTTCTTGTAAAATTGCCTATATTGCCTTTTTCAAACTTTAAAAAATCGAGTTTTGCTTATGCTCCTATTTATATTCGTCAATTTTGTCACAATCAAAGTTTCGAGATTCTCTTTGCATTTGTCAGATATTTAGCGCTTTTGAAATTAAATTAACATAAAAATTTCGTTACGAAGTTTGTTGTCAGAATTACAAACATATCAAAGTCTTGAAAACAAGGACTTTTCATCTTTTTATATGCCCAAGAGCTTTTCAACTATTTCCCCACCATATTTCACCAGGCTATGGCCCACTGTACAAAACAGGTTAGTATCTCTCATATATTGAAGGACTAAATGACCTTTTGTTGAAAAAAAAATGGAATTTTCGTTATATACTTAACAATAAAATATTCATGAAATCATAATACTTTTTAAAAAAAGAAGTTAAATGAGAATTTTTATCATTTACTTTTTCAAGCAGACCTGATATTATGGTTTCGTTGTATGGCATAAATTATCGCGGCGGAAAATTTATGTTATGGAGATGATCATATGGCAAGAATGAGAGGTCCACGATTCAAAAAGTGCAGAAGACTTAATTTGAATGTATGCGGACACCCTAAGGCAATGAAACGGGCTGGAAACGGCCAAGAACGAGACCGTAGAAAACTATCGTCTTACGGAACACAGCTTCTGGAAAAACAAAGACTGAGAGCTTACTATGAGGTTATGGAAAAACAGTTCAGACGTTACGTCAAGGCTGCAATAAAGGACACTGAAACAACCGGCGAAGCCCTTGTAAAACGTCTTGAATGCAGACTGGACAATCTTGTGTATAGACTTGGTTTTGCAAGTTCTATAAGACAAGCACGACAAATGGTTGTACACGGACATATCCAACTGAATGGAAAGAAAGTTGATATTCCTTCTTATGCCGTTCAAATTGGTGACCAGATTTCTTTAAGGGAGAAATCTCAAAAGAATGAAATGTTCCGTGAAAACTTTGAAGGTCAGGCAACAGTATCATTCCCTTACCTTGAAAAAGATGTCGCAAGATTCTCAGGTATACTAATACGCAAACCTGATAGATCTGAAATTCCAATAGAAATTGATGATCACTTGGTTGTTGAATTCTACTCGAAAGCTATGTAAATTAATAAAAGGTGTTGTCCAAATAAACTCTCCCGTTTACTGGATAACACCTTTTTTCTTGTATAAACTTATTAGACTTAAAATAACTGATGCACTCAAAATCCCACTGGTCTTACACTTTTACAAGCTACTACAATTTTTATTTCCACTTCTCCAGCCGCTCAGTATCAACTGCCTTTCAAAACCACTATTTATACAGGTCTCAGATGCGGACTGCTAAATGGGTTAAAGACTAAGGCAAAACATAAGGACGATTTTCTATCACTTCAATAACACGGTTTTTAGATGCTTCTGATAGACCTGACTTGTCAAGAAGTTCAGTGGCCCCTTCCATGTCACCATAGCCATAAATATAACCATTGAGTTTTGAAACAAGTATGGATAGCAACATGTCTTCTTCCGTTTCAAATATCTGCTTGAGCTCCTTATAAAGGGATGTTTCGAGTTTGAGAGAACGGTTTTGATGCTCTGGCTCTGCCAGATAGAAAACCTCAAATGCCTTGAGTTCAGTATAAACGCTCTCTTCTTCAGGCGTGGCCTGTCGAATAGCATCAAGTTTTGTCTTAGCGATCTCATATTCTTCATCGTTTCTATAAAATATAAGACTTTTCACTCTCTGATCATAGGGTCTTAGGGTTTCATTGTGAGCACTGAAAAACACATCAATGAGATCTTCATAGCTGATTACATCAGGGTCATAATCAATTTCAACCACTTCTGTGTGCTGGTCAACAACTTTATATGATGGATTTGTAGACCTTCCTCCTGAATATCCTACCCTTGTTCTTAATACACCATCCATGACTGCATACCTTGCAGCCGGGCCCCAAAATCAGCCCATGCCAAAAGTGGCTGTCTTGAAACTTTTATCATAACTTTCGATTTCTGGATACTCACCCGTCCACTCTGATGCGTAAGCGACATCTCCCTTCGGCGTGTAAGCAGGACAAACTGGTCCACTGGAAATATCGAGCGGACTTGAATCTGGCTGAATCTCATCTGTTAAGGAAGATTCATTTGAAGGCAGGCCTCTTGCCTGATCGCTTAATTCTGGCGCACAAGCTGTTAAAATGAGTATAAGAATAATCATCATAGCGCTTAATTTTTTCATAAAATCACCTAATTAGATAATACCCTATTTTAGTCTTTTATAGCGGTTATGGATCAATGTACACACAAGTTTTACATTTTATGTGCCACTTTCTTTAATTCCCTTGTATGAAGCCTGTAAAAATGGATATAATAAATTTAGAGAAAGTTTGGAGGTTAGTTTATGGATCAATCTAAAAAAGACACACTTAATTTTTGTATAGAGTTTATTAAAAACAACTTTAGGGAACACAGCCAAGTCTCAATGTGCCTTGTATGGGTCAAGCAAGCTGTTGATATTCTCGATGCATCGCCTGAGATCTCAAGTGCAGGTTTTATAGTCAACGAACTATCAGCTATTGAGAAATACTTAACTGGAAGTGATACGTCTTCCACTTCAGAAGATATTAATGGAAAGCTTCAAATGATAGAACAACTTATTGCAGGTATTTAGGTCAGATCATCAACCCTAGCTACAATATTTACTAAAGAAAATATACATAAAAAAACCCCCAATATGATCAGCGACGCTGTCAATTGGGGGTTGTTTAAATTTTTAAAGCAAGATCATCTCCACCTGAATGAACCCAATATACCATAGGTTTCCTTGTCCTATATCCACGTTCACTTTGTATTATAATTTTGATAGTTTAAAAAAGTTTACACAGGAAAGTAGAATGTACGTATAACATACTCATTTTTCTTACTCAACAATATTCCAGGCTCCAACATAAGTGATTTCACCTAAACCACTTACATCCCCTTCAAGCATTTCCCAGTAACCATTGAGTCCCAGAGCTTGAGCGGTTAACTCAAAATGAGCTTTTGCAATACCTAAGTCATTATAGCTTAGGTCAATTTTTTGGTCAGGCTTGCTCGCAATAGAAGATGCAAGGGTATAAAATTCAAACTTATTATTTCTCTTAATAATACGCCAAGGCTGGGAATTGCTTGCTGATGGTGCCAGACGAAGCATGTCTAGGGCTTCAGCATAAGCACCTGCTTCTTGTCTTGTTAGGGGCATGGTGTCATCAATCTTAAAGAACAATTCTGACCAGGGCTTTCGACTGTCTGACTTGGCTAAAAAACGGGTTAACTTTTCGGTTATTCTCTTAGGTGCTTCGTATCCCACCGGGGAAACCATCACCACATGTTCATTGTCTTGAAGTTCAACAAGCTTTGACACATCAGAGCTGTTAAAAGTGGCTGCCAACCAGCAGGTTCCAAGCCCTAAATCCGTAGCCTTTAAAACGATTTTTTCAAAGTCACTGCCAAAATCAAATGATGTGTATACATCAGAGCCTTTTCCCTTGTTCATTATTCCAACTATATAGGCTTTAGCACCTTTTATCATACCGTATGTGCCGAGTTTTGCCCCTTGTTCAAATTCAAAATCAATCAGCTTAAATCTATAATTATCTTTAGAAAGTTCATTCATGACCCTTATTAAGGCTTCTTTTTTCTCCGCCTCAATCCCCTTGTCTTGATAACTTCTCACAGATTTCCTCTTTTGGATAAGCTCTTGTATTCTTGCTGAGTACTTCATAACTGTTCCCCCATATGCTCAGGCATTCATTTCTCATACTGCGACCATTTCATGTCATATATCATACAACAAAACCAAACATATTTCATTAAGTCTTAGCGAATAATTAAAACTTCAAAATATGTAGGCCGTCATCAACAAAATTTGTAACCTTCCCCTAGGTGGCGGTAGACAAAATATCATCTTCAGCCATATTAAACCTTAGTCATATTCTATTAAGTCGCTTCCGTATCTAAATTACTGCATTGAAAGGGCTGAAAATCATATTGAAGTGTATTCATAACTCGAATGCTATGCAAAAACGGAACTATATGTAAGTGTGAATTTGCGAACCCCCGTTTTGGACATGAAAAGAGGGCTGTAATTTCAACAGCCCTTTCGTTAAGATCTAATTTTATAATTGACCATACATGTCGAACAAATCATAGGTATTAGGTGATTTATTTAACCGCCGCAACCACAGAAAGTTCCACTAGAATAGATTCTCTTGCCATCTTTGCTTCAACGCAAGCTCTAGCTGGTTCGAAACCATCTTCAACCCATGCGTCCCAAACTTCGTTCATGCCTGCAAAATCTGCCATGTCTTTTACATAAATTGTTGTTGATAGAATATGACGCTTATCAGAACCATACTTGTTTAGCAGGTCCTCAACTTTTTCTAGACAAACACGTGTCTGCTCTTTAATATCAGCATTTTCGTCGCCATGTGTTTGACCACATAGATAAATTGTGTTGTTATGTACGACTGCACGGCTCATACGGCCAGTGCCTTCAAATCTTTTAATTTCCATAAATAAGTCCCTCCATAATATAAGCTTCCGCTATAGTATATATGAAAATGATTTTTTTCTCAAATGAGTGCCTTGCAAATATCATTCACGAGCCCTTTCCATATCATATGTAGATGTTTAAGAACCGAATTTTTATAGATGGTATATTGAGAACATGAATCTATATTTTGCAAGCGCCTGTAATAAGCAAGATTCCAAAAATAGCTCCCACTATTTGTATGCACACAATGTACTTTTAATGCTGAGACTGATAAAATAATCTTGGACAAAATAAAATAGTTGTCCGTCATCACCAAACGTCAATAGCTACTCATTTTACATATATGGAGGCAATCACTATTCATGCTTCTATTCAAGACACTTAATTGCAGTTCAATACAAAGGAAAATTTAAAGCACTGTCCATAACGCACTGAGGAATAGAGGGAAAACAATGATAGATTCCATAATAGAAGAATATCGAGCAAAAAGGACAAATATGAAGCCTTTGGAGAGTATTTAGAGATCGCTTTAGAGGACCTTCTTAAAGACAATAACATCCACAGTGTGACCTATAGAATTAAGGATGAAGTTTCACTGCTCGGCAAGCTGGAGCTCAAACAAAAATACAGTTCTATCAATGATGTGACCGATATTCTAGGGGTTCGAATACTCACTTACTTGCCAAAAGAGGTTGATGCCATTGTAAGTGTTCTTGAAGACACCTTCTGGGTGGACCGGAAAAATTCTGTCGATAAACGCGTCATGGAAGAGAATGAGTTTGGGTATATGTCATACCATCTTGTCTTGGCGATTGATCATTTTGCTGACAATGACCCACAAGCTGAAAGTTTCAAAGGGCTGACATTTGAAGTACAAATCAGAACAGTTCTTCAGCATGCCTGGGCAGAAATCGAACACGATATAGGCTACAAAAATCCATTTGAAATTCCAAGCTATTTGAAACGACGCTTTTTCAGGCTGGCCAGTCTACTCGAACTAGCAGATGATGAATTTCAAAACATCGTTAATAAAATCGACGACTACAAGACTGAAATGAGAGAAAAACTTCAAACCAACGAAGAAATCATCGAACTCAACTACGTGAGTTTAAACCAGTTCATTGTGAGTTCCTACATTCTCGAACGAATTAAACTCACCGTCAAAGAGCGGGTTGGCATCGACAATCAAAAAGCCTTTCGCTTTCCTGAAAACCTCTTGGAACGCCTTTACTATGTAGGCTACGACACCATCAACGAAATCAACCAGGAGCTCCTTAAACACGAAGAAGACCTTATTGATTTCATAGTCAACTACTACGGTGCAGCTGGCATGCACAGTAAGTCTAAGCTCAAAAAAGGCGTTGGCAATGAAATCGCCCTATTTTACCTGGTCTATTATAAAATGCTCATGACAGAATCTGATGATATGCTTGAAAAGTTCATGAAGACATTCAAGTTGAAATCAAAGTACTTGATTCCTGATTTGAAAGAGGCTTATGGTAAGGTTTAGGTGCGTTTTGAGTGGTGAATGAATTTTGAAATTATTGTGATAGCCCCTCACTAGGAAAATAAAGCCATAAGAAAAGCGATGAACATTATAAAAGGTACTGTAACAAAGTTTGTGTAAAATTAAAATCTTCTGCGAAATTAGAACTGACAGAGTGTTCTGAAAGAAATGCTTAAGTCTGGTGTTTAGAAGCTACTCGAAGCAGAGCTGAACGATGAGCTTGGTTACGAGCGTTACAAACGCCAGACTGAAAAAACAAACTACAGAAATATTGAATCGACAAAGAGTGTTACTGCTGATCTTGGCGAAGTTGAACTAGAGATTCCAAGAGACCGTAATGGTGAGTTTGACCCGCAGATTGTACCTAAATACTCAAACGATATTTCGGCTATTGAAGACAAAGTAATCTCGATGTAAGGCAAAGGTGTGTCTCAAATAGATATCTCTTAGCACATAGAGGATCTATACGGCATGCCACTCTCAGCGCAGTCAATCTCGCGTATGACTTATAAAATCATCCCAAATATTGAGGCGTGGCAACCTTCTGAACCGTTGCATGAGACATTCCACAATTGAGTGCAATATCTTCAATGGGCGGGTATGCACTGTTTGAATTACCCATGAAACTGATTAAGTCTATCAGTATGATTTTAGCTTGCGGGCTAAGATTCATACATCTTAATAGCTTATGCGGGACAATGGTGTAATGCATGTTACATATTGCTAACCGCTTATCCTCTGCCATTCCAATTAAATACTTTGATGAACTTTCCTTTACAGTCTTAGTAACTTCTCCACTCATTTTCTGTTCCTCCTTCATATTATACACTTAGTAACTGACTACTTCCTAATCAGTCGTCCTACACTCTATCTGCCGTAACGAAAGATTATTTTGTTGCAAATAAATTTCATTTATTTTTGAATCCTTTAAGCTTTACCTATTGAAACAAAGTATTTTTTAATAGGTTGAAATATAAAGAGACTAAGAAGTTTTTTAGTTTCACGAGGGTAACTGAGGATTCTTGTGTAAACATGGTTGGATAAAACGGAGGGGTTACTAGAGGAGAAGGCATTATGATAAGTGGCTTTGTTACTAATAGTGGTTTTATCATCTGTGTTCATCGTGGTTCTGCCCCCGCCTGTTTAAAACATAGAACAGATTAGGTAATAATAGGTAAAGAAAAATCCCAGATACACGGTGGCAACTGGGAATATCAATGGTTTCCTATATTTATTTTTTGTGGCTTATAGTACCTTTAATCAGCAATAGTATTTTGAGTACAAGATAATTCAGAAAAATTCCTCACAGAGCCGGTGGGGGTACCCTATATAGTAATTGTGGTATTGGTTTCGCTAGGCACTGGGTAGCCCGCCCATAAAAAGGTGACGATAGACTATTAAATCTACCGTCATTTGCATAGGTTCGCTCTTATTATAGTTTCTCAATTTTACTTAATATTACTTTTAGATTTCTCTGCAATTCTTTTTCATCAATACAATAAGGTTCTTCCGCCAATATATCTTTATTAGGTTCAAATGAATCACAGAGCATAAAGATTTCATCCAGCAGTGAAAACACTTCCTTACTACATTCTTTCTCAAGTTCATCTGAAAAATTTGAGTATATAACATCAAACTGATTACAGAATGCTTCGATTTCTTCATTGCTCCTTTCCTGAGCGGAATAATGGTTCGATAACTCAATTAGTTTTTCATATATCATTTTAACAACTCCCAAGTATCTTTTACTTTTGCCTTTCCAATTACTGATTTAATAAACCCATCCTCTGCAATGTGAATAGAAACTCCATCCTTAAATAAAACAGTACCACCATTTACAGAGTCACTATACTTTGCTCCATTTTCAAGAACATCAAAAACTTGGTCAACAGATTTAATTTTCCCCTGATTAATTCGCCCGAATATCCTATTCAAGCCATGTTCGCCAATGTCATATCCGTTACCTTTAAATACTTTATGCATATTTTTTAGCTTTTGGGCATATTCTGGTGAATACTTAGTTCCTTTGAGAACAAGTTCACCCGTCCCCTTAAATGCATCATCAACTATAGCAATAACAGATTTAGCACTTTTTTCACCAAACTCTTTTACGACTTTACTTAAGTCAATTCCCATTATGACTATCTCAATCGTCCCAACTGTAACGTTGCCAGAATTATAAGCAGCTTCGTAATCCTCTTGATTGAATATAATTTGATTTTCACCTTGAAGAAATTCCTGAATTTTACCATAAGCCCCAAGCGACATCGCATCATACCCACCTGTAGTGAATCCTGATATATAGTCACTAGATTTCTGGAAAGCATCAATTACATAGTCTTCAAATGACTTTTCTACATTCTCCTTACCCCACCCACTAGGATCAACATAAATCAAAGGATTATTAGACACATACGCATATAGGTTCATACCATCACCACGGTATACATCTTCAGCTAGGAATCTACCTATGCTTGGTCTGTACATTCTTGCTCTTAAGTAATAATCTCCTGTTAGTGGGTCGAGTTGCTCTCCTGAGTATAGGAATCTATTGTCTAAGTTATGGCCCAAACTAGTCAGTTCACCAAATGCACTATAACTGTATTTCTCAACGGCTTGACCAGCTGTATTTGTAATAGTAGACACATCACCATGACCATTCTGGTGGAAGTAATGCAGTCCGTTTGCGTTCTCACTAGCCACAATACCTTTACCAGTGTGGTATCTGTTTAGCAGTGCGTCTTGTCCGTCATATTCTGCTAGAACTCTGCTACCGCTGTATAGCATACCTCTGAACTTGCCGTTTTCTACTAGACCTGTTCTTAGGTTTTCTGTGTTGTAGTAATTCTGCTGTACGCTTCCGTTTGACATGTTAACGCTTGATAGTCTTCTAAAGCCATCAAATGCATATGTTGTTTGGTTTCCATTAACACTTTCTGTTTTAATGTCACCATTTGAGTCGTAAGCGTATTCTGTTAGAACACCGTTAGCTGTCATGCTCTTAAGTTGGTTCTGATTATTGTAGTTGTAGCTTGTAACCTGACCATTACGAGTTAGCTTCGTTCTGTTGCCAGCTAGGTCATATTCATAGGTTTCAGCCAAATTGTCAGAAGCTTGAACATTTGTAAGCCTATTCATTGTATCATAATCGAAACTGTATGAAATAGAGTCTCTTGTCTCATTTGTTATGTTGCCATTTAGGTCATAAGAGTAAGCAAATGTTCTTAACACATCTGAGCCTTTTTGTGTTGCGACTGTCTTTAGCTGACCATTTGTATTGTAGCTTAAGTTTGTTGTTACAGCATTGTTGTAGTTAATTGTTTCTAGTCTTCCACCATTTGTGTAACCATATGAAGCAAGCTGACTAGAGCCATTTGAAACTGCTGTCATATTTCCAGCTTTATCATAGTCATAGCCTGTAACTTTGCCCCACTTGTCTGTAACAGTTTCTAGACTATTGTTCTTGTTGTAAGTGTACTTAAGCACTTCTTTTCCGTTGTAGTTCTTAGCACTTAATAGACCTAGACCATTGTAAGAGTATGTGTCTATACCAAAGTTGTTTACACCCGCTATGACATTTCCTCTTAGGTCATAATAGAACTTTTCATAGTCGTTTGTAGCATTGTTTGTGCGTGATCTTAGTGTTCCATTTTCATACCACTCGTAGACAATAGCTTCACCTTTTTGAGTGGTTTCTAAAACCAGTTGACCATTTAGGTTGTACTCATACTTTATTATGTTAGAGTCTGCATCTGTGACAGTATATAGGCTGTCCCAAGGTGTGTAAGCGTACGTTGTTGCGTTGCCCTTTGCATCAACTGACTTTGTTGTTCTTCCTGCATAATCGTACTCATATTTTTCTGTTCCAATAGGATACTGAATTTCCGTGGCTCTGTCCCATGCATCTCTAATGTATCTTGTTGTGTTACCCTTAGAGTCTGTCACTGTTTTTACAGAACCTGATGGATAGTATGTGTATGTTTTGGTCGTTTTATTTTGCTTCTTCGCTTCTGGATCAGTCAAGCTTACCAGTCTTCCACCAAAGTCATATTCCAGTTCTGTTTTATTACCATCTCCATCTATTACTGAGACTTTTTCGCCTCTTGGTGAGTATTCATTCGTAACAATTTTATGACCAAGTACATTTGTAACAGTAACCAGTCTACTATTGTTGTCATATGCATATGTTGTTCCTGCACCATCGTCCTCTGAACTGTCATATTCAGATGGGTTTACACTCTTTATAACTTGGTTGTCAGCGTTGTAGAAGTATCTGCTTGTACCTCCGTTAGCATCAACTTCTTTTATAAGGTTGTCATATACATCATACTCATATGTTGTTGCTGTGCCTTCACCATCGGTTACCTTTGTTCTGTTGCCCGCTTTGTCGTATTCATACTTTATTACTTGTTCAACACGACTTTTTGATACCTCGTAAACTGGTTGTGAAGTTCTTTCTTGAATATTAGCATTTGGTATGTTTTCTAGAGGATTTTTCGTTGTTTTAAACAACCAGTCTTTAATTTGGTCAAGATCTTCTTTGTCAATGACCTTGCTGCTATTAAGATCTAAAAATGCATTATACCCCTTATCGCCCGATTTGACATCTAACTTTTGAGCAACCATAGCAAAATCATTAACTTGAACCAGTCCATCCATATTCATGTCTGGACCATTTTGATTGTATACATCTCCCATCAAATCAGTGAAAGCGTGTTTTGTACCATCACCATCAGTCCAATAGGAACTGTCATCTACCGTAACAAAGCCTGTCCCAACTGACATTTCGTTTGTGACAAATCGCAACTTCGCAATTTCGTTTATTGATTCTTTTTTTGATAGTTTTACTTTAATCTTATCGTCACTTAACTTTTCAATAGATGCAGAACTTAATACATTCGATGCATCAATATAATTAAGTAATTTTGAATCAAAATTTAGTACCACTTCTGCTGACTTCATTTTGCGGTTCGGTTCAATATTTAGTGAAAACTCCGCTTCTGTTCCCGGCAAAATTAGTTCACGTGGCGTTTTTAACCATACACTTGAACTCAGAACGTCTACTTGTGCTTTCGTGAAGTTCCTTCGTTCTTCTATAACTCTGCCAGCACTGTCATAAACAAAATCAACACGTTCGCCTTCTGGGCTCGTAATGCTTGTTAGTTGACCATTGCCATTATAACCATATGTTTTCGTTGATTTCTTGCTTGATTCAACGCCTTTTAGATATTTTGCTTCGATTTCTACCCATTCTGTTTCTAGAAGTCCCTTTGAATTATAAGTGTATCCAGACACTCTAGTCTCATTGTCACTAATTTTTTCAGTTTTATGAGTCAGTCTCCCAAGGGCATCGTAGTCGAATAATGTTTGCGCGCCTGTGTTATCAGATACTGTTAAAACTCTGCCTAGACTGTTGTAGGTGTATGTAATTTCTAACCAGGAATTAGGTGTCCCATCTATTGCAACTTCTTCTCTACCTGTTCTTTCTATCTTCTTAAGACCCGTTTTATAGTACTCAATCTGCTTAACCTGATACTTCGGATTACTCTTGCTTCCGCTGATAGGTGTTCGTACTTCAGTCGCCCAACCTGCTAAATTTCTTGTAAATACTGTTCCAACTCTATCCATATCATTGCTTGCTGTTTTGTATCCGGTCGCATCAATTTGCTTAACCAAGTATCCCATTGCATCGTAAACGTTTTTCTGAATCACATCGCCTTTGGCATCTGTTATTTTTAAAAGTCTATCATGACTATCGTATTCATATACCATGCCAGGCCCATCATCAGTGGTGGGATTATAGTTTTCAAAACCAATTGACTTGATAACATTTCCATTTAAATCATATTTCACTCTTGAAATTTTACCATCCGGTCGTATGATTCTAACTAATCTGTTGTTCTGATCATATTCATAGACCATCCCTAAGCCATCATTGCTTTCTTCATTATAGAAATTCGGATGAACCTCTTTTAATAATAGTCCTGAACTGTCTAATACTACCTTATTTACATTTCCAGCTGGATCCACAGTTTTAACAAGGCGATCGGCTCCATCATATTCAAAGGTGTATCCAGGACCATCATCATTTTTCGAATTATATTGTTCAGGAAGAATTTTTTTCTTGATTTTATTTTGCTCATTATAAAGCTGTCGTGTTACATCTCCGGAGGGATCCGTAATTTTAACTACATTGTTCATGTCATCATATTCAAATGTTGTTGTACCATCTATTGTTTTTCTAATGGATAGTCTATTTAAATTGTCGTATTCAAGCTCAGTCATGTTTTTTTCATGATCTGTCACCGTAACAGGATTCGGTCCTGAAAGATAGGCGAATGTTGTTGTTTGACCCTCTGGATCGATGCTTTTTATCAAACGACCTTTACCGTCATACTCGTATTTGGTTTGAATAGACTTATCTGTATCTAAATATTGTCGTTCAATCAGTAAGTTACCATTGCTTGAATACTCACGTTCACTGACTAGGACATCATTCACTTTATGTGAGGTTATTTGATTAAGAGAGTTATAAGTATAGCTATGTGTGACACCATCTGGTTTAGTTTCACTAACAAGGTTTCCATCTTCATCAAATGTACGATTAATTACTGACCCATCTTTACGTATAATTTTTGTCTTATTTCCATTTTTATCGTATTCATATGTTTCATATGTTCCATCTGCAAACTCATGCTTTTCGATTTGAAGGAACTTATTATAATGGTACGTTTCACTGGTTCCTTTCTCATGATCAATTAACTTACTTGTTTGAGAGAACAGATCATACTCAAACTCAAAGATGTTTTCATGTGTTCCCTTTTGCCAGATCACTCGTCCAGCTTCATCAAACTTATTTTCTGTGTACAGATATCCACTAAAGTCATACTGCCTTTCCATACCATGTGTGCCATACTCAAATCGTGCGGTTTGATTATTAGGATTTGTTACTGAAATCAAATTGTCATTATCGTACTCATAGAGCCATTCACGGGATTCTTGGTCAGTCGCTTTCACAACCTTCCCCTTACTCACGCTTAGTGTGATACGTTGCCCGCTTGGTCCCGTAACGATTCGGTTATTGCCTTCATAGGATAAAATTGTTTTATTCCCATTTCGGTCTGACATACCAATCAGTCTACCTGTCTTGCTATAGGTTACGCTTGAACCACCATTTTTATTTACTGTATATGTATCAATATTTTTTTCAAGGGTGTCATTGGTGTAAAGTGGTGCTCTGAAAATACCAGCTTCATCCTTATTAAATATCACTGTCATTCCTGATGGATAGGCCACTTTAATTTGGTTTTCATTTATCACTTCAAGTTTTGCATCAAAAATAGTTGTCCAACCACGGCCAAATAGTCCTATGGCTTTATTAGATGAATTATAATTTCTTTCTATTTCTAGCTTTCTACCAATCTCGGGTATGCTGAAGTCCGTTTCCGTCAAATATGTATAGCCTGTCACTATATTGACTGGATCACCTTTATGGATATTGTTTTTACCATTTCCTTGTGAAGCATCAATACCTTCACTTTCGATGAACTTTGTTTCATAATTTTGAAACCAAATAATGGTTCCAGTAGCAGGTTTCTCTACAGTTCCCTCATATACAACCTCATACTTATTTACGTTTCCTTCACCTGTATCATTTGACGAGTACGAAGCCAAAAAGTTTTTAGTCTCTACATTTCCACTTCTACCATTGGGCTTTGAATGGTCTATTTGGTATGTCTCAATTGAATAATCCCTTGAACTTCCATTTGAATTTATTCTGATACTCTGTGGCACTGTGGTTTTTTGACCTATTAGGGTTTCATCATGAATAATTCTCTTACTTACTGATATGTTTTGACCATCTTTTGATAGTTCAACAAGCGTTACACTACATCTAGATATATTCACCTTGTCTGTATCTTCTTCATAAACATGATTTATTTTTACTTCACATTTAGCAAGTGACTGTAAAGAGCCTGTCCCAATCAACTTGGGTTCACCTGTCATTTTCAAAATACCTTTATAGCCATCCTCATCTTCATACGTCTTTGTACTTTTGTATTCCCCAAGTACAGTGTATGTCTTTTCAATATCTTTTGATTTTGGTGGCTCATAATCTTGTCCAAAAGTTTTTGTAGGGTCACTTGGCGATTTTCTAAACTCCTTTACAAAGTTATCATGGTCCTCTACAAACGATTCCGGAAAATCAGGATCCTCTCCTGCAGGGCGTACTCGTTTTTCAATATGTGTTCCAGTTTCAGTGACGCCTTCATATTCTCCTGGAATTTCAGCAAAACTGACTGGATTTATTACAACCATCATTAAAAATAATGACAACAATACTTTCATTTCTATAATTTTATGCTTCTTAAGCATGATATTCTCTCCTATTAAGTCTAGGAGGGCAAAAGCCCTCCTAGACAATAATTATTCTTGTGATAAGGGTCTCAAAATTGTAGTTATGTTTGTTAGGTCTTCATCTAACTCAAGCTCTTTGTTCGAATGCTGGATAGCTTTTAGTATTAATTCTGCCGCTTCCTTGGTTTTAGCCTCAAACTCCATTGTAAGCAATTTATAGTCTCCACTGTTTTCAGCAGAGTCTCTCAATTGAGAGGCCAGTAGTTGAACAAAACCATTTTCATCGTCTACTTCCATTTCACTATACTCAAAAACTTGACTTGTATGGTTTATAACAGAGTCTTCCTTAATCCCATAATCCACTTCCGAGTAATCTATAGAATAGAAGTTCGAATACATATCCTTTAAATTATGTCCTATGACGTCAATACAATAAGATGCTGTTCCATTTGTGTCATAGTACATGTCATTTAGCTTTAGCCAAAGACCGCTAAAGGACTCACTAAACTCTATCCAGGACTTTGGTCGACTCCAGTAACTTTCTACGCCATTTTTCTGAGTCTTTACTCTAACGATATATGGCGAATCTTTTTGGATGTCTGAAATCGTGTAGGAAGGGGTGTACGTTATGCCCTTTCTAACACCGTTGATTTCTACAATATAGAAATCACAACTTTCAACCGCATCCCATGTAACAAGTGCATTTTTTTGAGCTTTAGCAATATTTATGTTCACAGGGACACCGGCAGCTCTTGTATAACTGATTTCTTTAGACCAATTTGAAATCCCCTCTTCTGTATAGGCTCTTACCTCGTATATTAATGTGCCACCTATTTCAGGAGATATAACCTCAGCCTCTGTCTCTGTTACATACATAGTTTCATCAATGCCCTTTATTCTCACCTCATATTTTGATGTGTTTTCAACAGGGCTCCACGATAACTTTAAATGATCATCTAGAAAAGCGATTATCTTTAAGTCACTAGGCGGCCAAATAGGATGTAATCCATTCTTGAGCATAGGTATTTTGCTTGTTTCTTTTGACCATATCTCAGTCATATTCCAAGAACTGTACAGAGTTGGCTCTGATAATGCTTCATAGTTTTTACTATATTTTGAGTCATCCGACTCTGACAACTTAAGAGCGTATACATCACTAACATTCTTTGCAACAACATTAGGTGCAATAATTGAAACCGATTCACTTCTTCCACTTGAAGTATCTATAATTCTATTTAGTGTCGAAGCATCTCCATTTAAAGTGTGACCCATTCTACCGAATAAGGTTCCCGATGTACTATCACTTACAATATTTCCAAATGTCTGCATGTCTGAGAATGCACAATTCATATCTGAATAGCCTACGAATCCGCCTGTATACTCTCCGCCATTAACGGTGCCATTATACGAAGTTTTTGTTATGCTACCGCGTGTCATTAAGCCGACAAGTCCACCGACATGGGTCATACCTTCTACATCACATAATAAATGCGTGTCACTAATCAGCATATTGTCACCATAAGTGTTTCCGATTAATCCGCCAACTCGATTTTTCCCCTTCACACTTGATTGACCATAAATCTTTATTCCTTTTATAAACGAGTCTTTTGCACTTCCTGAAAGTGTACCGACATTTTTTATATTCAAGGAATCCTCAAACATGATATTGGCATTTTTCAGGGATAAGTTTGTCACTTCGGCATTGTCTAATGAAGCAAACAAGCCGTAGTTTAATGTATTTTCCCTTGGACTATTAATTTTTAAATTGCTTATGACATGACCCTTACCATCTAGTTTCCCTGTGAAATCAATACCAGAATGACAAATCGGATCCCAAGAAATACCTTCTAAATCCAGATCTGCCATGATTTCAAAGTTCTTATCTGGTTTGTATCGAATATTATTAAACTCTTCTACACTTGCAATGGTATATGGCGACGCTTCTGAACCATCGCCCGAATTAAAGGATTCATGTTCTCCATAATCAACCATTTGAGGTTTATTAAAAGCCTTTAAATATGGATACTCCGATTCGTTTCCAAGAGCCCATTTAGATGTGTCTAAACCGGAAAATATGTCATTGTTCTGCATTTCAGTGGTTACAAACATTTGGCTTAAGTTATCTCTATATCTCGGTTCATAGCCAAGACGTTCTACATCAAAATAGATGTTTCCACTTTCTAGTGTTAAACCGGATAAGACGTAGTTAGATCCTGTAATATCTGCAACAACAACTGCTGAATCACATTTAATACCATCAACTTTAATCGCCCAAATTGGAGAAGCCAAATATGAGTTTTTAGACTGTGTCGTTATGATAATCGGTCCAGAATAGTTTGAAGTAGATGTAAGCGCTTCATAACCTTCTGGTGCATTGATAGAAACACTTGAATACACGCCTATATTCTTGATATCTAATCCCTTATCAGCAAATCCTGTAAAACCACCGACTGTGGCATATCCTGTAACCGAGCCAGTCACTTGAACATCTTCAATAACTGAATCTCGGATTTTACCAGCAAAGCCACCACTTTCACTTCCTTGTCCTATAACTGATGTATCCACTTCAATATTCTTAAATACACCATGTCCACGACCCACTAGACCGCCAACGCAGTTATTGCCTTTGATTGTCCCAGAAACACTAATGTTTTTCAGACTTGCATCTCCATAGCCTACAACGCCACCAACTCTTTGAACTCCAACAACTTCAGACTTGCCTTTAATTTTTATATTCTCTAATGTAGTATCTTTTGTAAAACCTGCTACACCGCCTGTATTGACTTGTCCACGCACCTTGAGATTCTCAATTTCAAGATTTTTAATCACGGCCCCTTCTAAGTTACTGAAAAGTCCTGTATTAGATCTATCACTTTCGACTTTTATATTCTTTATGACATGGTTATTGCCATCAAGATTCATTGCTAGTCTTGATTCGACCGTGCCACTTATAGTTGATTTCACAACAATTGGCGAAATCACTTGGTTGCCAAAATCTATATCACTAACAAGTTTAAAATAGGCTTCAGGGTCGGTACCAATGTTCATAAACCCTTTAACGTTATCAATGATATATGGGTCATTAGAAGTTCCTGAACCACCATACATCGATACATAATCACTTAAGTCTGCTGATTCTGGTTTTTCTAACTGGCTTATATACGGCATGCTATTATCACTAACTGTCCACTTTTCCCCTAAACCAGAAATTCTTTCTGGATTACTAAACGCATTAACAGCAAATGGTATCATTTCATTGCCACTATAAATTTTGTAATTCTCCATTCTCTCTGCATCCATATAAACATTTTGACTTGAGTGGTCAGCTGTCACAATGATTGGATTTAGACCCTCTTCAAAGTTTACAGAAACCGCGCCTCTTTTAAGAACTAAATTGGGATCATTATAGTCGCTTGTCCTACCGATAGCATATTGGGCTGTTTGTGTATCAGAGGATGCATCCTTAGAAATTGATCCATAAACCGCAAAATCATTAATATAGTTTGTGGCTGAATATTTTCCAATAAGACCACTCAAAATACCACTTCCATTAATCCATCCATCGAAGTAGACTTCATCTATTCTGGCATTGTCAGCATAGCCAATCAATCCACCAATATTACCTGGTCCTGCTATTTCAGCAGTTGACCATGATTTCTTCAAATGACTGTTTTTTGCATTACTGACCAATCCACCAATGTCACCATTTATATTAGTGGAGATTATATGCACTCCGGAAGAACAAGACACCATATCAGAGTTGATCATTTGGTCAACCAAACCACCTGCATCCCATGAAGTATTTATGGTGTTAGTCCCATCAGCCATACAATTCTCAATAGTTGAATTATCAGTTAGACTCTGAACAATCATACTTTTTTCAGTTTGGCTGTTTTTTATTATTAGATTTTCAATTCTCCCCTTCTTAACATAACCAAATAGTGATGTGGGTTTTGTACTATTTTCCCCCATACCACTTATCGTTTTATTGCGCCCATCAAAAGACCCTGTAAAGGGTGCGTCCTTTGTTCCGATCGCAGTCCATTCAATACCATTGAGATTGATATTTGCACCAAGTGCATAATGCGCAGCTAGGTCCTCATTTACGTATATCAAGTCATCAGACTTGCTTATAATATAAGGGTCTTCTATAGTTCCCGAGCCACTTGGCAATTCTTCAGCTAAGTATGAATATCTGAGTGCATCTGACCACCTTGTCCATCCGCTTGTCTTTAGACCTCTAACTTCATACACATGTTCTTGTTCTTCAGGATTTTCATGTACAAACTCAGTACTGGAAACCTTTAGTATCTGATTATTGACCTTAACTTGATACTCGTTAAAACCACTTAGTGCATTCCAAGTCAAATAAATCTTATTATTTTTTTGTGCTGCTTTTAAATTAATTGGACCATCTTCCGTCACGGCCGTTGTTGTGAACTCCGCTTCACTAGAAAACACTGAGTCATATCCTTCTCTGACACCAGCAACTTTATAAGAATACTTTTTTCCTGGTTCCAGATCATTTATCTGAATAAAATTTTGATTTGATGCATATTTAGAATTACCAATATAAATCGAATATGTGTTCACATCATCCATATTCGTCCATGAAATCTTCACACTATCTGGCATTATCTCAGAAACCGTTATATTGCTAGGAGGATCTAGTCTTCCCATACTTGGTTTCTTCATGCTTCTTAGTGTTGGAAATGCTCCACCATCAATTTGCCATACATCATTAAAATTCCAATTTATATATGTGGCAGTTTCTTTCATAGCGTTAGATGATCGTCCCATTTCAGAATAAGGACTCGTACCATATCCCGACAAAGAGTTATTGTAATAACTATTTGTTAACTCGGCGCTTGTGGTGTCACCAACTAAACCGCCCACTTTTGCACTGCTTGACTTTGATTCCACATTGCAGTTTGCATATGAATTCATTACTGCTGTATGTGACGAACTTCCTACTGAAATCCCCACCAATCCACCTATTTGAGGGTTTACCAAGTTGCTTGATACACTTATATCACCTTGGTTGAAACTATTAATAATTTGCCCTCTTGTTCCTAAGCGTCCTACTAGACCACCTATAAAGACATCATCCAGCCTGTTTCTTGTTTCCGTTTTTAGCTCGGCTGTATTGTAGGACTTTTCAACCTTACCCTCACCTAAATAACCAACTAATCCACCAGCGGTTTGTTCACTTAGTAAGATTTCACCTGCTGAATAAGAATTTACAATCTGTCCTTTTCTAATTTCTCCGGCAATACCACCAACATAACTGGCTTTTGTTCCAATTATATTTCCATCATAGCTGGAATTGTTTATATCAGTATTGGTTAACGCCCCACCGACAATACCTCCTGGAAGATACTGCGCTTCAACGATACCTGTAACGTGGCAGTTTGAAATTGAAGTCAGACTCGACTCTTTTGAGTTTACCGACCCGACAATACCTTCAACTCGCATTCTGCCCTTAATGTTTACATTATGTAAATTAAGATTTTTAATAATGCCTCCTGATAAGTTATTGAAAAAACCTATATTATTTTCAGTTGGCTGACTTATTGTTATATTTGAAATAATGTGGTCTTGTCCATCAAAGACACCAGTAAAAGGCACTTTCTCACAAAGCCCATCAAACTTTTCCCCCGCTTCAAAAGTTAGATCAGAAGCCAAGACAAAATAAGATTCAGGATGTAGCTCAAGACATCTTAATTGCTCTTTGGTCTCAATGATGAAAGGATCATTTTCTGTACCAAATCCATCTATAGCAATTTCTTCATTAATAAGGACTTCTTCCGGTTTATCGAGTGTTTTTAAGTATGGATACGAGCTCCCTTCATCAATACTCCACACGTTCTCGAAATCCCAATCTGTGTAATTGTCTTTCCTAGCCATTTCTTGTGTGAAACGAACTGTGTTGTGTGAAATCTCAGGGCGTATGCCAGAAAGTAGTGTGTCTGTGTAGCTTGATTTCACTACAACCGAACCACTATTACATATTCCATCAATGTTAGAATCATCGATACTCCTTACATCGTTTATCACAAATGATGAGTAACTATTCTCGATATGAACATTTTTGTCTTTTGATCCAGTCTTTAAAATACCACCAAATTCAATTGTTGATACAACTTCAGGTATCTTTAGACGACCTATATACATGCTATTATGTATATTTGATTCGCCACTCATAGATCCAGCTATACCACCTATGTATACATCTATGTTTGATTCACAGTTTGTACTATCAAAGGTAATCGCACTATATGTTCTGTTTATTTGTGTATCAACTAGACTCCATCCAATTCCACCAGCTCTATTGCTATTTCCATGGAGTATCATTTCTCCATTTGAAAATGAATCAGTGATGGTTACCGAGTTTCCTGAATATATTAATCCACCACCAGTGGTGGTTGCACCTTCTTGAACCAAAGAAATTGTTCCAACAAATGAACTGTCACTAATATCAACATAGTCAGCATTATGTATAAGACCTCCAACACTTGTCTTTGCAATAACTTCACCAGTTACATGACAGTTGCTTATTGTAGATCTTGTGTTAGTATTCCCAATAACCTTTGATACAAGCGATGCCACATAATTGGCCCCTGTTATATGAACATTTTCTAACGTTAAGTCTTTAATCTCAGCACCTTCGATTTTAATAAACAGACCACTAAAACTTGTCCCTTTTAAAACTTGTAAATTTATCAGTTTTTTATTATTTCCATCCAGAACGCCTCTAAAGGATGTATTTTCAAATAATCCTTGTTCTAAAGGTTCTGTAAATGTAATGTCTGATTCCAATCTGAAATGTGCATCTCGAGCTTTCTCGATATTTAAAAACTGCTCCTCTGTTGAAATAATATAAGGATCTTGTTCTGATCCTACCCCTGCTGTGAAAAGCGGCTTATGAATACTCGCACTCATATCCATAGGAACATTTTTGAGACTTGGATATCCATAGTCCTCATCAATGGTCCAAATATTATCGAAATCCCAATTTTCATATGTCTCCTTGCTCTTCATTTCAGCAGTGGTTTTGGGTCTATCATAGGCATCATAAGGACCATAGCCAGATATAGTAACATCGTAATAGCTGTTTTTAATATCTGCCCCTTTCGTGCCTCCGACAAGGCCACCGTTTTGATAGTATTCTACATTTGAAGTTGATCCGATTTCACCGGCAAAATAACTTTTGTCAATTGATACTTTTTTATTGTTCTTTATATTCGTTAACGCAACTAATCCACCGATTTTTATATCATATTTTGATCCTGACAAGTTTAAATTCCCTATAGAAAATGAATTTGATATTTTAGCCATATCGCTTAATGATGAAGCAAGTCCCCCGATGGCTCCCTTAACACCGGTAATACTCATAGAACTCGACGACTCTATAATTTCACCTCCATACATGCTGTTAAAGAATCCTCCCGCATTGATATGGTTGCCCTCAATGGATCCTTCCGTATAGCATCTTGAAATTATGTTATTTTTACCACTTGTAAACAGTCCACCTGCAGCTCTAGATGATGTGGTTAATTTCCCTTTATAACTACATCCTATAAACTCTGTATCATATGTTGTTCCAATAAAACCAGCTATCGACTCTTTACTATTGTAATTTCCAGTGATATGACAGTTCTCAATCAACATTGGTGTGCCATCATACCCTTTCTTTCCTCTTGAAGCTAGAAAACCCGTTCTACCTATTGATGTTATGTTGAAATTTTCTAGTGTTAAGTTTCTAATTGTTGCGCTTTTTAGTTGTCCAAACAAACTCACATACCTGTCATTCGGTTGATCAACGTTTAAATTTTTGATTTTGTGACCATCACCATCAAAGACACCAGTGAAATATCCTGTCGGATTGAGACTTTCCCATTTTTTGATATTGGAAAGATCAATATCATTTCCAAGTTTATAAAAAGCGCTTAAATCATTTTTCACTGCTTTCAAGTGCTCAGCTGTGTAAAGAACAAATGGATCATCTTTTGATCCTCTCCCAGTTATTACAGGACTAACATCCACAGAAGCCATGAACATCTTAGCCTCGGCAAGCACTGGCACAACTTCTGCTTCTTCCTGAATCGGTTCAGGATCTATAATTAGATCCGAATCAATCGCGCCACCACTTGTTACTATTATTGCACCACCAGAACTCGTTGATGCTGCATTTCCCAGTTCTAAACCACTCATGTTTTGCATTTCAAAATCAATATTCTGTGATGCACTTGCATAGATTGGTATTGATGATGTCATTAACATGACCCACACCAAAATTAATGATATTATCCTCCGCATATTCTCCTCCGTAAATTGTCTCATAATTTCTATTTTTCCTTATAATGTATAATGGAATTAAGCACGAGGAGAATACTATCACATCGAACCACTTGTGTCAATTTTATACAACATTAGTATTTAATAACTATTTTTTTATGTAGTAAATATCCTATTCAATATCACGCCTTTAGTAATTAAGTCTCATGAATTTAGAACGATATGCGAATGTTATTAAATCAACAAAACGTTTCTTCCATAAAAAAAGAACCTCATTATTGTGAGGTTCTCGATCCGTCAATATAGTTGATAAATTAATAACTTATGGAGATCTCTAAAAATTAAACGCAAATACGACTTAACACATCCCATCCACACCTTAAGCCCGGGCCAAAACCTTATACCCAAAAGCCATAACAAAACAAATGGCATTGAATATAACAATAGTTCCGCCCGTCGGTAAATTGAGTTGGTAAGAGGCAAATACACCTGCTATAACACAAATAATTGATGTGGTTGCCGCAATGGCCATGGCTCCCCTAAAGCTTTTTGAAACCTGCAGAGCCGTCACTGCTGGAAAGACAATCAGACTTGAAACCAGCATTGTGCCCACCACACGGATTCCCAGTACTATGGTGATTGATGTCATAACTGCAATTAAGTAATTTAAGTACTCGACTTTCATACCGCTGACCCTCGCATAGTTTTCATCATAAGTGATGGCAAAGAGATCATGATAATGAAACACGATGACGCCAATCACAACAAGTGACAGGGCCACACTCAGGTAAACATCTAAACTGCTTATAACGAGAATGCTACCAAATAAGTAGCTGAATAAATCCACATTAAAACCTTGGGCCATAGACGCTATAACAATACCAATGGCCACAGAAAAGGATGACACAAGTCCAATGGCCGCATCCCCATGCAAGTTGGCCTTCTCATTGAGCTTTAAAATGAGAAAAGAACTGAGTATAACAAGGGGAATCGACAAAAGTAGGGGCGACATGGAAAGGAGCAAAGCCAGGGCCACAGTGGCAAAACTCACATGGGCCAGACCGTCCCCAATCATTGAAAATTTTCTAAGTACTAAAAATACCCCTAAAAACGCACAGGACAGGGCTATTAAACTGCCTGCCAGTAGGGCTTTTTGGATAAAACCATATTGAAGGGCTTCTAGTATCATTGTTCATCCCCTCCCACTGCTTTTAATTTTGTCTGTCCACTCTTTTGAATGGTCACAGGTTCATGTGAATGGCTGTGTGCCCCATGCTGCCAGCACATTTTATGTTGGGTTTCAAACCCGAAATAATCTGTCATGTCATGGGAATGACAAAAATCTTTATAGTCACCAAAGAAAACAAGTTTTCGATCCAGATAAAGCATTTTATTTGTGTATTGACCCACCGATCCCATATCATGAGATACCAGCATAATGGTCACATTTTTCTTCCGATTTAACTTCTCAATCATGGCATAAAAATCAGACCTGATCTTTGGATCAAGCGCACTCGTGGGCTCATCCAGAATGAGTATTTCAGGTTCCCCAACCATGGCACGGGCAAGAAGGACTCGCTGTTGCTGTCCTCCAGAAAGTTGACCTATTTTTTTGCCCTTTAAATCGAGGATGCCCAATTCCTCAAGAATGTTATCCACTTTCTTTTTATCTTCGTGTCTAAGAATTTTAGGAAATTTCTTTTGAACCAGGAGACCCATTTCCACAATCTCATTCACTTTTGCAGGAAACAAACTGTCTGTGGATATGGCTATTTGAGGGAGGTAACCAATTTTATGTCTGGCCAGCTCTATGCCATTTCCAAAATGAATTTCTCCCGAGTCTGGTTCATGTAGACCCAGCAAGGTTTGTACCAAAGTGGTTTTTCCGGATCCATTAGGCCCAACTATGCCAACATAATCTCCCCTATCAAGCGTGAAAGATATGTTTTCAAGCACCCGATGTTTTCCGTAAGACACATTTAATGCCTCAACACTTAATATGTTGTTCATTTACAGTGCCTCCTCTTCTCTAAGTTCTTTACGACATTCTGGGCAGTACCCATACATTTCAAGTTTGTGTGAGGTGATATGGTAGCCCATCTTTTCTTGTAGTTCTTTTTCATACGCCTTTAGTGGACAACTGGATATTTGAACAATTTTACTACAGCCAAGACACAACAAATGATGCTTATGGTCATGCCTTTCCAGTTCAAATAGTGCCCGGTTTTCAACATCCAAGTTGGTCTTTTTAGCAAGTCCTTTGTCAACAAAGGCATTGAGTATTCTATAAACTGTTGAAAGACTTACATTTTCAACAGTTTTTCTACTCTCTTCATAAATTTTTTCCGCTGTCAGCGGTCGGCTGTAGCCTCGGAGGATTGATAGTGTTTCATCTCTTTGCTTTGAGTATTTAATACCAAAGTGTTTTAATAGCTCTCTGTTAGATATATCCAATCCTATTCATCTCCTTGATAATTAAGACCGATTTTTAGGTTTTCCAAATTACTTCTCATAATCTCAATATAAGTCACACCAGATTCAAGTTCTTCTTTTGAAACATTATGAGCCGCATGAAGCATGAGCATTTCTGCCTCTGTTTCTTCGGCAACAATTCTAGCCACTTTTGGATCAACCAGTTCTTCATAGAATATAGCTCTTGTTTCTGAAGCGCGAACAGCCTCAATCAACTTGGCAATCTTCTTAGGTGTTGGTTCAGCATCTGGTGCAAACCCCTCATATGGAGATTCATATTCAAGTCCATATCTGTTGATGAAATGTCCAAAAGCAAAGTGACCGCCCGACATAATTGTATGACTCTTTGTCTTTTCAAATGTCATCTCAAAATCATGATGAAGGGTGTTTAGGGTCTCCATGTAAATTTTAGCATTCATTCGGAAGCTTTCCTCGTGCTCTGGTGCAATTTCAATGAGTCCTTCTAAGACGTGCTCAACCATGTACTGGGCTTTTATCGGATCAAGCCAAACGTGGGGGTCGACGCCACCATGATCATGTTCATCAGCTTCGTGATCATGGTCATCTGCTTCGTGGTCATGGTCATGGTCATCTGCTTCGTGGTCATGGTCATGGTCATCTGCTTCATGGTCATGGTCATCTGCTTCATGGTCATGGTCATCTGCTTCGTGATCTTCTTCATGATCGTCGTGGTCATGAACTTCATTTGTAATATCAAATAAACCTTGACCGGCTTCTACCACAACAATACCCGCTTCACCTACCGTATCAATCACTTTATGAGCCCACGGTTCCATAGCCTCGCCTGTATAGATGAATAAATCAGCTTTCTGAACTGATACAATATCTTGTGGTGTGGGTTCATAGGCATGGGCTTCAACACCTGGTGGCACCAAAAGCTTCACATCCACCTTGTCCCCTGCAATTTGTCGTACAAAGTCATATTGCGGGAATAAGGTCGTTATAACAAGGGCTTTATCGGTCTCCTTCATTTCCATCTCAGAACTCACTTGCCCAGTTTGATCTCCATTTTGACTTTCCTCTTGCCTTGCTGTACAGCCAGCTAATATTACAAGTAATGCTAACATACCTATTAAAATAAAACTTTTCTTATACATAAATGAGAATCCTCCTCAATTAGATTTTCTATATCTATTATGATGCAAATGCAAACCATTTGCAAGTGATATTTCAAATATGCCCATTTTATTTCTCTTTAATCATTAAATTCACAGCAAGACAGGACAAATCCCTACAAAATAAATATTTCATCATTCTATGCTTCACAATATGCATTGAACACATTCATTAAAATTTATCATTATCCTCCTAATATCTTATATATATATGATAATGATCGAACATTTTTTCTTCTGTTATGTCTTGATGGCAAATATATTGTATTCTCATCCGACATCAAGCACTACATATAGTATATTTTCTTTACTTATACCTTCATTTCATGTAAAATTGAATTTGTCTTATTGAACGATTGGGAGGAAAGAATATGTCCTTTGCAAGCACATTTCGAAAGAATTACATATTTGAAGGAGAATACAGAAATATGTCTATAGTTGTTGATGGAATTATTGGGGCTGGAAAAACAACAGTGGCAAGAATGATCGCTGATCATCTTGATATTCCCATGTTTGAAGAACTTAAAAACGATGATACGGAGAACTCACTTGAACATAGAATGCTCAACAGATTTTATGCAGACCAAGACAGATGGAGTGCCATTATTCAAGTTATGTTTCTAAACGAACGTTTTCGTGACTTAAAATGCATAGAAGCATCTGGCGAAAACGCTATACTTGACCGCTCTATTTACGGAGATGAAATCTTCGCAAAAACCATTAATAAGCGCGGCAGCATGGCTGATGATGAACTTCGAATTTATCAGGAACTCCTCCACAATATGCTTCAGCATATTAATCCACCGCAACTTCTAATCTACCTTGATGTGACAGTGGATACAGCCTTAGAACGTATTCAAGAACGTAGCCGAGGAACAGAAGCTGAGATGATTCCACGGGACTACATGGTTGACCTTCGAGATACATACGAAGCGTGGTACAGTCACTTTGATCTGTGTCCTAAAATTAGAATCGATCTTAACGAGAGCGCTGTTGATGACAAGGGACAACTCCTGCCACATATGAAAGATAAAATACTATCTATTGTCTGTCAGGCCCTTGAGCCATCAGAAAAGCAAGCGGGATAATTAAATCAAAATTTAACCGCCACCTCTCCAATATGGAAAAGTGGCGGTTTTTATGTACGCTTATTGTTCTATTCTTTAATAACCAGTCCCATAAGCCTAGACAGCTCCATGGCCTGAACAGGTGATACAATCATGCCCTTTAAATCTTCCAATCTTATCCCTAAGCCTTCAATGTCACAAGTCGTGAAGTCAATTCCCTTCAGTTTTGCACCTGACATTTGCGCTCCTAACAAATTGCAGGAGTCGAAGCCTGTATATTTAACATCCGCATCTTGGAAATTACAATTTGCCATCTGCGATTCACTAAACAATGTGTTCTTCAGACCAGTAAAACCAAATATTGAATAATCCAGTTTGGAATCTTCAAACCGACAATCTTTGAAGGTCGAGTCACTAAAAATTGTCCCCATAAGACGACAACCGATAAATTCAACCCGCTCAAATCGTGCATCTGTAAACTTACATCCAGACAAATCGCAGTTTTCAAATCTTGCATCCACCAAATCAAGAGATTCAAGAATTGTATCGGTAAAGGTCACATTCCTAAAAAGGCCTCCACTCAGACGTACGTGTCTGGCATATTCTGAAGACACTTGGCCACCATCCATTAAAAAGTCATAAAAAGCGTCTTCCTCTTCAAGCCCTCTTAACTTAAGCTTATTATATTCTACACCGGGTTTTATCCTAGGTTTAACAACTTTTACTTTAGACATTTAGACACTCCGTTCTGATTACAAGAACGCCTATTAGCGCTGTTGCTTGTCAATAAAAACAAACGTACGTTCCACATCTTTCTATTATATACAAGTGTCTTATCAATTCCAAGCCTCTTGTCCTATCCACCCCATTGAATACAGACAAAAAACATTTTTATCACTTAAGATACATATTTAAAACACTTACTAAATCTGTATCATCGATCATGCCATCTAAATTCTGGTCAGGACTAAAAGCATCAGGTACACTGCTTGCTGCAAATCCATTAAACCAAGCTGTTAGGGCTATATCCACAAGATTGATTTGTCCATCATCATTCACATCATTAGCAACAGACTGACCAATATAAAGATCTATACTTCCAAGAAGTGATTGAGCAATCTCATATTCTGTATCAAGATTGGCAATTTTAGCATTTATTAGAGCCACACTTGTATTGCCCTCGCCTATGGTATTGAATGTCAACTTGACAACATCCTCATCGCCAGTGATAAAAGCGTCTTTATTATTACTCACCACAAGGACACGAACAGCAGAACCTGATGTGCCTTCATACACAACAGTATGATCATTCACACCAGACACATTCACCAATTCAAGTTTTGTACTATCATACTCAAATGAGAAATCTGAAGCCCCTATACTTTTGACATCTTCAAGGGCAACAAAAATTTCAAGTGCTTGTCCAAGATTGACATTGGCGTATTCAGTTGACATGAGCATGGTTTGTGGCCCATTATCTTCATCTTGGTCATCTTCTACCACATACATTTCCACTTCGCGAACAATTAATGGCGCGCTCCCATTTGCAAACACAATCAGCCTAAGAGCATCACATTCAAGGGGTTGTCCAGCGTTTTCAACATCAAAACGGATGAAATTTGGCCCCTCATGTGCAGAGGCACTCTCTAAGTCATGCCACTGACCATTCACCCTATAGGAAAATGCGTACTGGGCAAATTCAGTGCTGTTGTAATCATACTGAATCGTCACCTCAGTCAGTTCCTGAAGTTTGTCAAACTCATACAGGATACTCTCTCCATCTTCCATAAAACTTTCTGTTTCATAATCATTGTCAATTGTTTCATATCCATTATAAGGTGTCACAGCAATAGCAGATGGAGACGTCACAATTTGACCAGGCACAATAACAACTTCATCGGTGAGATCATAACCTTCTTCAGCAAAACTGACTGAAGACATAATCAGCGCCATCATAGTCAATAATAATATTAGTATTCCTTTTTTCATATAAACCTCCTGTAGGTAATGTTACTTATGTTTTACAATGTCTTTACTATTTCAAGAAGTCCCACAAAACACACCAACTCATGGTATATACTAACATTAAATACATACTTTGTGATTCAAACTTTTAAATATTATACGAAGGAGATGTCTCTATGAAATTATCATTAACCAGAAAAGGCATGATTTCAATTTTCACAGTCTTCATGCTGTCAGTCCTTTGTTTCATCCCCGTTCAAGCCCTCACCCTCGACGGTAATGATGCAGAAGCATCACAGTGGACCCATGAGAAAATTGTAAGCTTTTTAAATGACTTTGATCCCTATGATGAGTCCCTCATAAAAAATTCTTTTGTCACAGAAATAGAAAGACAACATTTCAACCTTGATGAAATCGAACAAGTGGATATACATGATATGTTTCTTACCTTAGACGGAGAAGAACTCATTGACTTATCCAGCTATTATGAAAACGACAACCAAAACATACCAGAAGGCCATTCGCCCGTTTATGTTGCTACAACTGTCTTCAAGCTTACTGAAACAGAGACTTATTCAAAAGAACTCTATATTTTTAACGTTCAGTGGAATAGGTATACCGGTGGTCGTGATCCAGGTGAAAACTATTTCTTTATTGTTGAGAAAAGGGCTTCTGACACCAATAGCCCCTTAAACTATAGTATGACAGAACTTGACCTTAATCCCCTATATAAAATCAGCCACTTATACATAGATGAATACGATACAGTGTGGTTTGATGGATATAATTTCTTATCAAGATACGCCAGCTTTCCCCGTACAGTTAGCCTTTTTTCAGATGGCAGTCTTATAGAGTGGTCAGACCTTATTGCTTCTAGCAATTTAATGGCATCCGATGTTGACCTAAATACCTCTTTACGTTTTGGTCTTGAGGGGCTTTACTTGTGGGCATGGCCTGCCCAGTCTGCTGAAAACGACTGGGCCACATCCCATGTGCTTGATGATGGCATAGTCTTTAAATACGATCCTTTAAAAAACAATAAGGGTGTGGAAGAAGTGACCCGGTCGGGTGAAAAAGCAAAATACTATGGCCTCCACTCATGGTGGACCTATGAGTCAAGACCGCCACATAACCTACTCATTACAGAAAACGATCAAATATACTATGCAACCCACCATAAAGGATATATGCACCTAAATTCAGACGTCTTCACACCTTACACACTTAACGAAGATATGAGTCAAAATAGCATTGGCCAGATCCGCGGCACCTACTCCAAAGAAAACCTCCACCTTGTCAATTATGAAGGGAAAGAAATTAATGTTTACAGCCTTGATAATGCGTATGTGGTTATCGCTGAATCCCTTCAAGAATTTGGATACACCATGTACTATGACCCCGAGACCCGTATAACACTGCTTGATGCCCAGTATGATGATGGTGAAAAACTCAGTCTGCCAAGGATCAATGATAGCGGAAATATATATACGTCAGATATTCGATTGTTTTTGGATGACAAGGAGCTGGAAGCATACAATATCGGCGGTGCAAGTCTTGTAAAACTAACGGACCTTGATTTGAGCAGTGATGAATACAAGCTCACATATATCTCGTCGGGTCAAAGAAGGCATCCGGAGAAAACCATATCGGGTCAAATAAACTTTGATGTATCCCCGAATCAGGGGCTTGCTCATGTAAAGGGACAAGTCATACTCTATGGTAGCAATAATACGAGCCCTTTCTATGGTTCAAGTGAGATTGACTTTACTGGGAGACGCATAGATGATTTAACACCTATACGCACCACATCAATGGAATATAAAGCCGACTCACAGGAGCTCACTTTCACATTTTCTGAAGCCGCTATGAAAGACTTGCCTGAGTACAAAGGGTACTTTATCGGTTATCAACTGGATGACTTAACAATAGACACATCCACCTACTTAAGCAGTACTTTGCAAAACAAAGGGGGTCTTGTCTATCTTCCAAGTTTTCAAAAAGACTACAGCAGTATAGACCTGCACGTACCTTCAAAAGTAAGCTTGCAAGGACAGTTCATCTTTGAAGATTCTATCTACGCCCTTGATCATACAGCCCCTCGCAAGGTTGTATTTGAAATTATGAAATGTGATAACGCATACATGCAAGAAGATAAGACGGTTTCTTTTACAGGCAAGCAATCTGACAAAAGCATTCCTTTTAATATTGAACTGGACCGTAATGGTGTCTACGAAATTACATACACCGTGTACACCTACTACAAAAATCCAGGTGACTCATCTGTCTATGAAATGAATGCCATTAAATCACAAGACAAGCAATCCAGATGGGTTTCTATAAAATCTCTGCTCAATCAGGAGGGCGACAAGACCATCTATTTAGATGATATTGAGATTGCTTATCGAGACAATGAATATGTTGGTACGGCTTATAAAACGGACATTAGCCTTTCAATGAATGGTTACAAACCGCCTGCCCTTAATGTTAATGGCTATATGCTGACACCAATACAATCATTACAATATCTAGGATTTGAGGTGAAACCAAGCACAGAAGGAAATGGGCTAGAACTTCTTCCAAGTGACCTTGATCCCAGTCAAGTCACGATCAATCCATTCACCTTGCCAGATAACTATACGTCCCTTTCAGTTGGAGATTATATGCCGGTGGATGCAAGCATGTCACCTTTCATGCTCTCCTATAAGGACTCTGCCATCCCTGTTTTCAAAATGCAAGACAGACTGGTAATAAATGCTGATGGCTTAGAGCAACTTGGATTCCAATTGCATTTTGATGAAACCACAAGGACTATTTCTATCACAAGGCAAAGCACGCTTGACTAAGACAGTACGCTTTGTAGCTCATAAAATCAAAACCCGACTGGACCGCTGTTCATTTGAGCGGTCTGGCCGGGTTTCATTCACTCTATTCAATATAATATAAACCTATTGTCAAACTAGTGTCCACCGCATGAATCGCTATGACTATGGGCTTCACAGACTGATCCAGTTGATTGTATTTCTCCTGCAATATAGGCTTTTATAACATCTGCTAACATTCCATTCGCACCCACGACAACAGAAATGCCATTTTCATTAAAAAGATTTTGGGCTGTTGCACCCATACCACCAGAAATAATTGTATCGATTTCTTTTTCAGCTAGGAACTTAGGCAAAAACCCAGGTTTATGTCCTGGAGATTCAATAAATTGTTCTGCCTTAACCTGGTTATCAAGCACATGATAGACCTGGAATCCACTACAATGTCCAAAATGACTTGAAACACGATCTCCATCTTTTGCAATTGCTATTTTTTTCATAATTGTCCTCCATTACTATGTACTAAACTCTCAACATCATTCCATATACGCCGTATTGCTTTTCCTGCAAGAGACGTTTCATATGCCACAACCGGAACCCCTTCATTAATTGATCTTTCTACCATTTCATCAAAGGGAACGCGCCCAACAACAGGCACTTTCATATCTTTGCAAAACTTCTCCAAATCATCTGCAACTTCCCTGTTGATGTCATATTTATTGATGACCATAAGGGGCTTGATACCAAAATGGCGAATCAGCTCATAAACCCGCTTTAGGTCCTCAAAGCCTGATAGAGTAGGTTCTGCCACAATAACAGCATAGTCACAACCTGTAACAGAAGCCATGACTGCGCATCCAACCCCAGGTGATCCATCAAGAATAGAATGTGGCATTGTATGCGTTCTGTATTCCCTAGCATTCTTTCTGACCTTTGTCACCAATTTCCCTGACCCTTCAGCACCAGGAATCATCTCTGCCCTGGAAATAAGACCCACTGTTGAATCTGTTATAATTGTAGACCCTGTCACTTCATCGCCTAAGGAAATCGCGCTCTGTGTACATGTGTACCGGCAGGCACCGCACCCTTCACAGTGTGTTTCTTTGACATATGCCACACCATCTTGAATTACAATAGCACCAAACCGACAGGTCTTTTCACAAGCGCCACAGCCATGACATTTTTCGGTGTCTATCCTTGCCAGTTTTGCACCTATAAATGGTGTTTCCTCTATATCAGTCCCTTTAAACATAAGATGTAAATTCGATGCATCCACATCGCAATCGACATTTATGTAGGCCTGTCCACTTAAGTAAGCGAAGGCGGAAGCAATGGTGGTTTTCCCAGTTCCTCCTTTACCGCTAATAACGATGATCTGCATAATCTTCACCCAAATCTTTTGAATCATTCTCCACTTGACCTGCAGCCTGAATGACTTGTTTGCCTAATTCATGAAAATGCTCTTTAAACATGATATGTTCCGATAAGAGTTCTCCCCTTGAATAAATTTGCGCTGCAAGCTTTGAAAATGGAATTTCTCCTATAATATCTATTGAAAATGCTTCACAATAAGACTTGATAAGGCTTGCATTTTCACCACTTCTATTGATTAAGACACCAAAAGGAATCTTTAATGTTTTCACCAAGGACACCGCCAATTTTAAATCATGAAGACCAAACATTGTTGGTTCTGTCACAAGCACGGCATAATCAACATTTTCAAGCGCCTTGACGACATTGCAAGAAGTCCCGGGGGCGCAGTCAATCAGGACTTTTTCATCCACACCTATGTCTTTTGTTAACGCACTGATAATAGGGCCTGCCATCGGTTCTTTTATGTTTAATTTGCCACTTCTAAACTTTTGGCCCTTTACCGTGCCTCTTGACATACTCCCAATACTTCTATTCGATTCCCTAATCGCATTCTGTGGACAAGCAAGTACACATGCACCACAGCCATGACATAGTTCTTTAAACAACATAATCTCTGTCATTGTTTTTGCTAGGGCGTTAAATTGGCAGCTTTTTACACAGGCATTACACATAGTGCATTTGTCTAGGTCAACATGGGGAATGGGTACATTCACTTCTGTGACTTCTTCTATATCCGGTTTTAAGAATATATGTCCATTGGGTTCTTCAACATCGCAATCAACATAGTTCAAACCCATTGCATGAGCCAAATTTGTTGACACGGTTGTCTTGCCCGTTCCACCTTTACCACTTAATACTGCAATTCTCATTTATGACACCACATTCCAATCTCATTTTTAGGCACCGGCTTCTTTAATTTCATGAAGCAACCCATCTTTATAAGCCTTTATTGCCTCATCTATTTCCATTTCCTGAATCTCATATCCTTTCACAGAGCCTGCATCCAGTACTTTTTTTGCTTTTGGACCAAGTCTACCTGTTAGGACAATGCCAATCCCTAAATCCTGTATTTTCTGAGCTGCACTGATTCCCGCCCCATGACTTGAGTGAATAGCATCATTTTCAATAAACTCATATGTATCTTTTTGTGCATCGTAAATGGCAAAATACGCACATCTACCAAAACGCAAGTCACTTAGAGAATGCTTTGATTTCCCTGAACTTGTAATAGCAATTTTCATAAGGTCACCTCATCTTTACTTATTCTTGTCCACCTAAGCCCTCGTCAAATTTTAGAAGTAAACCATTTATGCACATTTAGTTAATGAATATGTCTAAAACCATCTATGTGCCGGCTTCATAAGATTTCTCCAGTTATTTCTGAGTGCTCTTTCTTAGTAGAAATACCAATATGGCATATGCCAATTTCATTATACGCCTCTTTTTTATTTTGTCAAACACCCAAAATATTTTTGTTGACATATGCCATTAATCCCTGTACGATGTAGGAAAGTGGCATATGCCAATTTGAGTGTGGTTTTACTTATGTGATAATTTTAGAAAGGATGATTTTAATGCCAAGGTTAAATGGTATGGGACCTGCGGGATATGGACAAATGTCAGGACGTGGTCTAGGGCTTTGTCGTCAAAATAGTGCTGAACCTTCTGCAGAAGATTTTAGAATGAATCGTCGTCGCCGAAATAGACGAAAGGCATCCTGCCAAGGGGCCTTTACTATTTCTAACAGAATCACTGCCCTGAAAGATGAAATTCACCGCCTTGAAACTCTTATGGACAGTGAGCATTCACTTTAAAGACATGGTTAGACCTAAAGAAAGCCCCTCTATCAATCTATACATAACTTTTTAGAAGGGCTTATTCTGATTAAAAACCTTTTAATTTTATATTTATTTAAATTGAGCGACTTGCAAAATATCATTCAAGAGTCTACGTTATACCATATATAGCATATGTCCTTTTAAGTGATAGATGAATGAGTGAACAGATCAATCCCACAAGGAAAAGGTCAGCAAGAATTGCAGGTCTAATATTTCTGCTTGACGCGACAAGAAGAAAATCTTATAATAGCATACGATAGTCTTTGGTAATTTTTTAAATTATCGATGATAAAAAGACCCAATCCGCCTTTGGCGAGTTGGGTCTTTTTTTGCCATTATTTATTATTCATTTGCTTGCTTTTAAAATCTATGCTATCAATGACTTTGTAAATTTCTGCTTCTTCCAGGTCCATAAAGACAAATCCATACTGCTCCATGTCAACATCTGTTGTGAATATTAAAGCATCGTCCTCATGGAGTAAATCAAAACGTGTTCCATTTTTTGAAATATATTCTTTTTCAAAAATTGTATCCGTAGCAGTCACCCTGGTTTCGCCCTCGCTAATATTTTCCTTAACAATCGTCACACCTATTATTTGATTTTTATTGTCTTTAGATGCATATGTAATATATATGTTATGACTATTTTCAAAATAGGTAGATACCAAAATTTCTTCTTCGAGGATCATACCAGAAGGAATATATGTTGGCAGGCAAATACTTAAATTAAATTCATCTTCAACTTCTGATATTTCGCTATACGCCTTATATTCAGTTTCTTGTATAACTTGTCCTTCTTCGATAAATACCTCATCTTCTTCTGCAATATTTTCAACCACTGCCTTGATTTCTCCTTCAGACAAGCTATCGCTTGTCCTGATTTCTATGGTCTCCTCTTGGCTGTATATTTTGAAGACATTGATAAAGCCTGACGCAAATGCCACAGCGCCTAAAGAAAAACATAGAATCAATGTTGCTGCAACAAGTTTAAACTGTTTTCTGTTCATCTTCTTTTTTTCCCACTTTCTTCTCGCTTTGAACGGAGTCACACCCTTGTCCTTTTCTACCATTTGTATTATTTCATTAGCAAAGTCCAAATCGTTTTGACATTCATTTTTCAAAAATATTGGATCCTTAAGTAAATCTAAGTGAGCGTTTATTTTTTTAGCATCAAAGTTCTCTACTGTCATTTGGTCTATTTTTTTATTGATCTGATCAATGATTTTATTCATGAGAGTCCTCCTTTCTTTAAGTGTTTATACACTCTTCTTCTGACGACCTCTTGTTTCCACATCAAAATGCATCCTTGCATATGTCTTGACAATTTTTTTTATATCTTTTTTTAGACGCATAAATTTCATACGTACCGCTGGTTCACTTATAGATAAAACACTTGATATTTCTCTATAACTTTTTCTATCCACATAATACATTTTATAGAGTGCCTTTTTTTCTTCAGGCAAGGCATCAATTATATAGGCTACATAATCATCAACATCAATTTGCTTATCATAATCATCTAGAATTGCCTCGTATAAATCTTGCCAACAATCTCCTTGTTCAAGCACCATTTGAACTTCTTTCATTTCTTTCTTGTTCAATTTCCTCAGATGATTTGACGCTTGGTATTTTGCTGTTTGAAAAATATAGCCTCCTATATTAGGGTGATCTTTTAAAACATCAATATTTTTGTAAACAATAATGAAGACCTCTTGGGTTAAATCAAGGGCATCTTCTTTACTGCCTACGGCGTAATACAGGTATTTTAATATTTTCTTATGATAAGCTTCACATAGTTCAATGAATAAATTATTCAGTTTAATTCCTCCTCTCTCATATTGTTTATGTCGGAAAAATCAATATGTAACAACTTATTTTACCAATTTATTTATTTTTTCACTATATATAACTATATGGCACGCAAAAATAAACTCGATCAGTCATTTTCCTTTTTTTATTGGTGGAGATGGCGGGAATCCCACCGTTCGCTCCGCTCTCTTTCAGGCCGAGCTCTTTCGCTTCTTCCTCACTACTCGTTCGGCGCTCTTTCACGTTCGATTCCTTTTCTAAAGCAATAAAAAAAGACCACCCTATCGGGTGATCCTTTTTTATTGGTGGAGATGGCGGGAATCCCACCGTTCGCTCCACTCTCTTTCAGGCCGGGCTCTTTCGCTTCTTCCTCACTACTCGTTCGGCGCTCTTTCACGTTCGATTCCTTTTCTAAAGCAATAAAAAAAGACCACCCTATTGGGTGATCCTTTTTTTATTGGTGGAGATGGCGGGAATCGAACCCGCGTCCGAAAGCATATCACAAAAGCTTTCTCCGAGCGCAGTTACTGTTTAAAATCTCGCTGTCGTCAACGTCCAGTAACAGACAAAGAGTCAAGCACAGCCTCTAAAATACCCCTCTGAAGGGAGACACCTTCAGACTTTGACCCTCGTAGGTTTTAATCCTATAGCGTTAAGCACGACAAGGATGAAAGGCGCTTAAACAGGATAGCTGCCGTTAGGCTGCTAGTGCGTAATTGTTTTTAGCAATTATATTTAGTATCCCAGTTCTTTTACGTGTACCCCAGGAAAAAGAAACACGGCTCGCTTACTAATGCTCCACACCCCCGTCGAAACCTGTACATCCCCATGTATAGATTCCTTAATGAAAAGGGTTAATAACGTTGCTTCATAGCTTGTTGAATTCTTCTTTCAGAATCCTTCTTAGCCATAGTTTGTCGCTTGTCATGAAGTTTCTTACCTCTGGCAACACCAATCTGCACCTTGACCAGGCCCTTTGGATTAATATACACCTTGAGTGGTACTAAAGTTAGTCCCTTTTGCTGTATATACCCTATCAAACGATTGATTTCTCTCTTATGAAGAAGTAATTTTCTTGTTCTAAGTGGATCTTGGTTAAAACGGTTGCCCATTTCGTATGGACTAATATGCATACCATTCACAAAGGCCTCGCCATCTTTCACTTGGGCATAGGATTCTTTAATATTCACCTTGCCTTGACGAACAGACTTGACCTCGGTACCCGTTAGAACAATACCAGCTTCCAGTTTGTCTTCAATGAAATATTCATGATATGCTTTTTTGTTATTGGCTATCAGCTTTCCAATAGACATAGAAGTGGCTCCTTTCAAGACACCAAACACAGTCTGCATCAGGTATAACGTACTTTTAAAATTGTAGCAGATCGGTGGCATTTCGTCAACCAAGTTGGCTTTCTTGTAAGCTCGTCGTAATATTTTGTTCTTATTCCCACCCTTTATTGCAATACACTTTCACCATTATTTGTATTTTGTATCGTTACAATTATTGTTTTTTCTGTTTGACCATCGTAAATGTATCGTTTAACATGTAGTTGACGAAGATGTTTTAGCATACAATTCTCTTAAGGAGGCATACATAATGAACAAAAGAAGTCAACTCAACAAAAATTTAGCACAAATGCTAAAAGGCGGTGTGATCATGGACGTTACCACACCTGAAGAAGCATTGATAGCAGAGGAAGCAGGCGCTTGCGCTGTAATGGCCCTCGAGCGTGTGCCAGCAGACATTCGTAAAGACGGCGGAGTCGCTAGGGCATCTGACCCTCAAATGATTAAGGGCATACAAAAGGCGGTTTCTATCCCTGTTATGGCTAAGGTCCGAATAGGACACTTTGTTGAAGCTCAAATACTCGAGGCTCTCGATGTGGATTATATTGATGAAAGTGAAGTTTTAACACCTGCTGACCCAACCCTACATATAAACAAGGCTGATTTTAAAGTGCCATTTGTCTGCGGTGCAAAAAACCTTGGTGAAGCGCTTCGACGAATTGCAGAAGGCGCTTCCATGATTCGTACAAAGGGGGAACCAGGCACAGGGGATGTTATCGAAGCTGTTAAACACATGCGTATGATGAACTCAGAAATCAGAAGAATCCAGGGCCTTTCGAAAGAAGAAGTCTTCAATGCGGCCAAAGAACTCCAAGCGCCACTACCGCTTGTTGAATATGTTCATGAAAACGGAAAACTCCCTGTCGTGAATTTTGCAGCCGGAGGCGTTGCGACGCCTGCCGATGCAGCCATGATGATGCAACTAGGTTGTGATGGTGTCTTTGTCGGATCTGGAATATTCAAATCTGGCGACCCAAGGAAACGTGCTGCAGCCATTGTTAAGGCTGTTACACACTTCAATGATCCACAAATCCTTGCTGAAGTCTCTGAAAACTTAGGTGAAGCCATGGTAGGGATTAACGTTTACTCCATTGAAAAAGAAGAACGTATGGCAAACAGAGGGTATTGATCATGAAAAAAATCGGCGTACTTGCTCTACAAGGAGCCTTCATAGAACATGTTGATATGATTAAAAAACTTGGTCATGAAGCTATCCAAGTGCGAAAATCTGAACAACTTGACCATATTAACGGGCTCATTATCCCAGGTGGAGAGAGCACGACAATGGGAAAACTCCTCAAGGATTTTTCAATCAAAGAACCTTTAATAGAGAAAATCAAGGAGGGTCTTCCCGTATGGGGAACATGTGCAGGCCTTATTCTCCTTGCAGATACCATTGAAAATGATGAAAGTGTTCATCTGGGACAAATGGAAATTACGGCAGTTCGCAATGCTTACGGCAGACAACTGGGCAGTTTTGAATACAGTGGAAATATAAAAGGTATTTCCGCTAATTTTCCAATGGTTTTCATTCGGGCCCCATATATAGGTGCTGTTTCAGAAAATGTTGATGTTATTGCCACTGTGAATGATCATATTGTGGCTGCAAAGCAAGATAATATGCTTGTTACAGCCTTTCATCCCGAACTCACTAATGACACACGAATGCATGAGTACTTTCTGAAAATGATCAAATAATAAGCAAAAGCCTCAGGTAGATTACACCTGAGGCTTTTAGCATGTATAAGAAGTATAAAGGTCTACCCTACATTTTCATAATCAGACCTTTTCGATAGAACATATTTTTCAAGAGCCCATGCCACGCCATCTTCTTCATGGTGTACAGCTATATCATCTGCCACTGCCTTAACACTGTCTCTTGCGTTATCCATAGCCACACCAATCCCTGCTGTTTCTATCATTTCAATGTCATTGTCATTGTCACCCATAGCCATAATTTCATCCGTAGAAATGCCATAAAGTTCAGCAAGGGTCTTGAGAGCACTCCCCTTACTCACATTGTCATTCATAATATCAATAAGACCTGGTGCAGACTGAACCACTGTCAGTCCCTTTATAGTCTTAATCTCTTCTGCAATCTTAGGGGATATTTCTTCATCAATCAGATTGAATCCCATTTTCAAGACATTGACCGAATGACCAATCAAACTTTTCACATCTGGAACCAACTTGGTTTTTATGCCCCTATCCCCAAATTTTTCTGACATGCTTACAATATACTCAAATAGAGGGCCATTTTTTTCAGCATAAACAGTGTCTTCATCGTAAAAATGAAAATAATGGTCATACTTTCTAAAAACGTCTACCACTTGATTGACAACTTCTGCTTTCATCGCACTCATGTGTAAAACTTGACCAGTGGATGGATTTTTAATAATAGCGCCGTTACACCCAATCACAGGAGCATCCAACTTCAGGTAGTCTGCATAAGGTTTGACAGCTGAGTATATACGTCCTGTACATAAAACAAATGGAACGCCCATTTGTCTTGCTTCCTGTATTGCCTTTTCATTCTCAGGACTGATCCTTCCATCACTATTCAAAAGGGTTCCATCCATGTCACTTACAACTAGTTTTATCACTCTTTCACGTCCTTTTTACACGAAACTAAAACAATCTGACCTCTTCCACTTTCCTTTGCTTGGTAGAGGGCTTTGTCTGCCTTTGTCAAAATGTCATCTGGAGAATCTGTATTCTTCCAGTAGGCCACACCAAAACTGACCTTTGACGCAACACTATACTTTTCAACAACTGTCTTATATGCTGCTTGAATTTCATCCAGTTTCTCAAGCACATGGCTCTTATCCGCCACAATAATCATACTAAACTCATCTCCACCCCAACGACTCAAAACTGTGCTTTCATCAATCAGAGGCTTTAAACGCTTTGAAAACTGGACTAGAATTTCATCAGCCACAAGATGGCCTAGGCTATCATTTATTTGTTTAAATTTATCTAAATCAAATAGAACCACATAATGGTCATGGTCTATCATTTTTCGCTCGTCATATGTTTGTTTCAGTATTTCATTAAAAGCTCGTCTATTTTTAAGCTTGGTCAGTTCATCATAATTTGCTTGGTGTCCAAGTTTTTCATTCATGTTTTCTAAAAGGCTTCGGTATTTTTCCTGTTCTTTCTTTTGCTTGTCATAGGCATCAGCGAAATTCTTTATGATATAAAAACATGCCAATTGAATGAGTGGAATTTGTATTAACCTGTCTCTGAATTGGGCCGAGGGACTATGCTGGGGTATCATTTCTGGGTGTAAGTATTCTAGTACATGTAGACAAACAAAGACCATTATTAAACTGCCTATAAGCCCATTTCTAACCTTTCCCTTAAAAAGATACACAATGCATATCAACATTAAAAAAGTATAGGCTATACCATTGTTGGCACTCCCGCCTGAATCCACAAATGCAAAGGGTAAAAATACAAAGATCAGGTATAAGAAATATACAATCATGCCTCCAAAAGGATGCCAATGTTCCTTATATGTCTTCAAACTGACTAGGGACACTAAAAACAGTATTCCCCACTTCCAATTCAAAAACATAGGAAATCCCGATATGATATTTCCTAGAATAGAAAGAATAGAAAGCACAGAAGCTGTCATAAGTATGGTCTTATATAAACGGTTCTCAAGCAAAACATCACCTTCATATCTATTAAGAAAGAGAGAAGCGATAGGCTTCTCTCATCTTGTGAAAATTTTTGAATGCCCCACCTGGCAAGGCTAGTAAGAATCACTTTGCTCCATGATGCTTAATAAGCGGAGCTAAGTTTTTCGACAATATAGAAATCTATTTCACGTAGATCCACATTAACCCTTTCCACTCGAACAAGAACTCTGTCCCCTATGCGGTAGGTGTTCTTCGTTCGCTCACCAACAAGTTGCATGTTTTCTTCATCATAATAGTAATAATCGTCATCAAGAAGATTCATTCTAGTAAGGCCTTCAACTGTGTTGTCAAGTTCCGTGAAAACACCAAAACTGGTCACTGATGATATAAGACCTTCAAACTCTTCACCAACATAATCCAGCATATACTCACACATTTTAATGTCATCTGTTTCGCGTTCTGCCTTTTCAGCCACACGCTCCTGCTCTGATGACTGCTCTGATGCATACAGTACAGTTTGCTCCAGTTGCTCAATTCGCTTTGGATTCAGCTTGTTTTGAAGCATTTCTCTTATGATCCTATGGATCTGAAGGTCTGGATAGCGGCGTATAGGTGAAGTGAAGTGACAGTAATAGTCCGCTGCTAGGCCAAAGTGTCCTTCATTTGCCGGTGAATACTTGGCCTGCTTTAATGACCGAAGCATCATCTTGCTAATTATACGTTCCTCAGGTTTTCCTTCAACTTTTTCAAGTAGATTTTGAACCGCTTTAGGATGTAATTCACCCTGGGCGCCTTTTACAAAGAATCCAAAGTTATGGATGAACTTATTAAAGGCCACAATTTTCTCTTCATCTGGCATTTCGTGAATACGATAAACAAAAGGCAGGTCCAGCCAGTGCATATGTTCAGCCACTGTTTCGTTGGCAGCTAGCATGAATTCTTCAATAATCCTGTTGGCAATCCGTCTTTCTGATCTTTTGATTTCAACGGGCTTGCCTTTTTCATCCACTATAATTTTAGCTTCAGGGAAATTGAAGTCTATGGCACCACGTCTTTCACGCTTCTTTCGAAGTATCAAAGACAGTTCTTCCATGGCCTTGAATGTATCAAATAGGTATTCATAAGCCTTTAGTTCTGGTCTGTCCACATTTTCAAGTATATCCGAAACGTCTGTATAGACCATTCGTTCATTTGTCTTTATAACGGACTCAAAGATTTCATGGTCAACAACGCCACCATTTTGATCAATTTCCATCATACATGTCATAGTCAATCGGTCAACTTTTGGATTCAAACTGCAAATGCCGTTAGACAGTCGTCTGGGTAGCATTGGTATCACGCGGTCAACCAAATACACACTTGTTGCTCGTTTCAAGGCTTCCTTATCAAGAGGTGAGCCCTCTTTAACATAATGCGTAACATCGGCTATATGGACCCATAACTTAAAGTTGCCATTTTCCTGTCTTTCAATTGATACAGCATCATCAAGGTCCTTGGCATCTGCGCCATCAATTGTTATGGTTGTCATATCGCGCAAATCTTTTCGACGCTTGATCTCTCCATCTTCAACTTCTTGAGGAACATTGTCTGCAGCCGCTAAGACTTTTCTCGGGAAATCTTCAGGCAAAGAATACTTTCTGATAACGGATAATATATCCGTACCAGGGTCACCTTTCTTACCGAGAATCTCAATGACTTTTCCTTCTGGATTTCGTCTGCCTTTAGGCCACTTCGTGATTTTTACAACAACCTTGTCACCCGTTTCTGCACCCGCACTTAAAGCACCCGGCACATATATATCCATATTAATTTTACGGTTGTCTGGCAATACAAAACCAAAGTCCTTGCTTTGTTCAAATGTACCCACAACTTCAGCATTGGCTCTTTCGATAATCTTGATGACAGTGCCTTCTGGCCGTCTATCACCTTCAGCCTTTTGCGTTAGTTTGACCATAACTATATCATCATTCATTGCACCTTCCAGTTCAGATGCAGGAATGAAAACGTCCTTAACCGATTTGTCTTCTGGAATAAGAAAAGCAAAGCCCTTTAATGTGCTCTGAACACGACCCGTTACCATTCCAAAAACTTCTGGAAGGCCATATTTTTTCTTTTTCGTCTTGATAACCAGACCCTGTTCTTCCATTTTTTCAAGAATTGAAAAAAACATTTGATACTCCGATTTATTGATTTCGAAGTCAATTGCAATGTCAATGTCTGCAATGGGGCGATTCTGTTCTGCTAAATAATCAAGTATTTTTTCCTGTATGTTCATAGGAATACCCCCTTTTTAGTATAGTTCCATTATAACATACGAATCCAGTGTCTCTTAAACTCTGACTTCGATTTAACTTTAAATTTTCATATGGTACAGCCTTTTACCCTATTTTTATTTATGCCCATTTGTGACCCATAACAATCTTCAAGAAGACAATACAAACTTTTTAGATTGCGGAGTCCAGACGCATTAACTTTCGTACAATTCCCTATGCTTAATAAGCAGATCACATAGACCCTTTGACCCATCTGATTTAATTTCATTCTCTAGGCTTTACATGTACAAAAAGAGCCTCCTCAAGTTGAGAAGACTCTTCATAAAAGGCTAAAACCTTATTAACTTCAATTATAGAAGTGGACCAAACGATGAGAATAGAGGCGCAAATACAAGCGCAACGATTGTCATAAGTTTGATAAGAATGTTGATAGATGGACCAGAAGTATCCTTGAATGGATCACCTACAGTATCGCCAACAACAGCAGCCTTATGTGGATCGCTACCCTTGCCACCGAAGTGACCTTCTTCAATGTACTTCTTCGCGTTATCCCATGCACCACCAGCGTTTGCCATGAAGATCGCCATAAGAACACCTGTTACAAGTGCACCTGATAGCATACCGCCAAGAGCTTCTGCGCCAAGTAGTAAACCAACAACGATTGGTGCTAGAACAGCCATAAGGCCAGGAACCATCATTTCCTTAAGTGCTGCAGCAGTAGAAATATCTACACACTTAGCATACTCAGGCGTTGCAGTACCTTCCATAACACCAGGAATATCTCTGAACTGACGACGAACTTCTTCGATCATCTGGAAAGCTGCCTTACCAACAGATTCCATTGTCATAGCTGAGAATAGGAATGGTAGCATACCACCAATAAATAGACCAACTACAACTGTAGGCTTAAGTACAGAGATTGTTTCAAGACCAACTGCTTGTGAGTAAGAAGCAAATAGAGACAGAGCAGTCAGTGCCGCTGAACCAATTGCAAAACCTTTACCAATAGCAGCAGTTGTGTTACCAACAGCATCTAGCTTGTCAGTGATTTCGCGAACTTCACTCGGTAGTTCGCACATTTCAGCAATACCACCAGCGTTATCAGCGATTGGACCGTAAGCATCAACTGCAACTGTAATACCAGCTGTAGAAAGCATACCTACTGCTGCAAGTGCGATACCGTAAAGACCCATAAACTTAAATGCAACAAGCGTTGCGATTGAGATAAAGATGATTGGCATTGCTGTAGATTCCATACCTACTGCAAGACCAGAGATAATTGTCGTAGCAGGACCTGTTTCAGACTGCTTTGCAATTTTCTTAACATGCTTGTACTCACCAGAAGTATAAACTTCTGTTACATAACCAATCAGCATACCAGCCGCTAGACCAGCAGTGATTGCCCAGAAAGCATTTAGGTTGCCAAAATACATGTTTGATAGGAAGAATGCCGCTACAATAACGATTCCGCCTGCTACGTAAGTTGACATTTTAAGTGCTTTATGTGGGTCAGAACCTTCTTCGCCTTTAACAAAGAAAGTACCGATGATTGATGCAATGATACCAAGTGCAGAAAGAGCAAGTGGGAACATAGCACCTTCCATACCGTACGCTAGTGTACCAAGTGTTAGCGACGCGATAATAGAACCAACATATGATTCAAATAGATCGGCACCCATACCAGCAACATCACCAACGTTGTCACCTACGTTATCTGCGATAACGGCAGGGTTACGTGGATCATCCTCAGGGATACCAGCTTCTACTTTACCTACAAGGTCAGCACCAACGTCAGCAGCTTTCGTATAAATACCACCGCCAACACGTGCAAATAGTGCGATAGATGACGCACCAAGACCAAAACCAGTGATAAGGCTTGGATCTTTAAAGATTACATACAGGATGCCAACGCCTAGAAGACCTAGACCAACAACTGACATACCCATTACAGCACCACCAGAAAAAGCAACTGATAGAGCTCTGTTCATTCCATTTTCCATAGCAGCATTTGCAGTACGAACGTTTGCTTTTGTAGCAACACGCATACCGATGAAACCTGCCGCACCTGAGAAAGATGCACCTAGAATAAATGAAACGCCTGTTTCCCACCCGATACCTACAATAATAACGGCTGCAACAATAGCAGCGAAAATAACCAGAGACTTATACTCACGTCTCATGAATGCCATAGCACCCTCTTGAATGTACGTTGCAATTTCGTCCATTCTCTTTGAACCTGAGCTGACAGTGTTGATTCTGCTTGACGCTAAGTAAAATGCAAAAATAAGTGCTACAACACCAATGCCAGCAGCAATTAGACCCATGTCGAAGTTCATTGCTGATCCTCCTTAACCTACGATTAAATTATTTCCCAATTTTGGGTTGACTCATTTGTGGAAATCGATCGTCTCATCGATTTCTTCACAAGAAAAAAATAAGATTCGACATACTCAAAGCCCACAAGTGGGCTTTGGAATTGCGAAACTTATTCATTTGCCTGGAAGTGTTCTTCATCAATACGGTAAACCCCATTACATTCTTTTTATCTAGTACGTAATGACGTAACTTCTCCCAAACATGAAAAAATTATTGCATGATAACGAGCAATAGCGCGCCTGCAATAAAGACGATTGCGGCAATCTTCGTAATGCGGTCAAACACGGCTTCCATACCGTGAGCTTTTTGCTTGCCCCAGATCTGTTCAGCGCCACCGCCGATTGATCCAGAAAGACCTGCACGCTTACCTGATTGAAGTAAAATACTTGCGATCAGTGCAAGGCATGCCAATACGAAGACTGCAGTGACTAGCATAGTCATTGCAACTCCTCCTCTGTTCTTCATTAACAAGCACATTTTATCACAGCGTAATATAGAAAGCAACAAGATTTCAAGGGTTTAAGCCTTTGAAAACCTTTTCCTATTTTCAGTGTGATAGAACGCATTTGTAGATATTTTCAATTTAAATCATTTACCTTATTTATTCATGAAAAGGTAATGGATTAAACAAACATGACTCTGTTTGATATAGAACTTAATAAGGAGAAGCTTACACCAAACGGCATAAGCTCCTCGAAACTATATTCTATATAGTAAATGTCTTTTTGGTAAAGACTACTTTAGGTTGAAGAATGCTTTCATACCTGGGTATTCTGATAGGTAATCAAGTTCATCTTCAATTCTAAGAAGTTGGTTGTACTTAGCAACACGGTCAGTACGTGCTGGAGCGCCTGTCTTGATTTGACCAGCGTTTAGAGCAACTGCAACGTCTGCAATTGTTGAATCCGCTGTTTCACCAGAACGGTGAGAAATCACGCAAGTGTAACCCGCACGGTTAGCCATTTGAATCGCATCAAGTGTCTCTGTAAGAGAACCGATTTGGTTTAGCTTGATTAGGATTGAGTTACCGCAACCAGTTTCAATACCTTTTGAAAGTCTTTCAACGTTTGTTACGAATAGGTCATCACCAACGATCTGAATCTTGTTTCCAAGCTTCTCAGTCATTAGCTTCCAGCCTTCCCAATCTTCTTCGTCAAGGCCATCTTCAATAGAAACGATTGGGTACTTGTCTACTAGGTTTGCGTAGAAATCAACCATTTCTTCAGATGTCATTTCAATGCCTTCACCAGAAAGCTTGTATTTGCCTGACGCTTTGTCGTATAGCTCAGTTGCAGCAACGTCCATAGCTAGACGGATTTCTTCGCCTGGCTTGTAGCCTGCAGCTTCAATAGCTTCAATAATAACTTGAAGTGCTTCTTCGTTAGAAGAAAGGTTTGGAGCGAAACCACCTTCGTCACCCACACCTGTAGCTAGACCTTTAGCTGTAAGAACTTTCTTTAGGTTATGGTAGATTTCAGCGCCTGTACGTAGAGCTTCCTTGAAGCTTTCAGCAGCAACTGGCATTACCATGAACTCTTGAATATCAACGTTGTTGTCAGCATGCTCGCCACCATTTAGGATGTTCATCATAGGCACTGGCAGTTGCTTTGCATTCACGCCACCGATGTATTGGTATAGAGGAAGACCTAGAGTGTTAGATGCAGCCTTAGCTGTTGCCAGTGAAACGCCAAGAATAGCATTTGCACCTAGCTTACCTTTATTAGGCGTACCATCTAGAGAGATCATAGCCTTATCAATACCGATTTGATCAAAAGCATCCATACCGATGATTTCTGGAGCAATGATATCATTTACATTTTCAACAGCTTTAGATACACCTTTACCTAGGTATCTGCCCTTGTCACCATCACGAAGCTCAACCGCTTCAAAAGCACCTGTAGATGCACCTGATGGAACTGCTGCACGGCCCATTGTGCCGTCTTCTAGATAAACTTCTACTTCTACTGTAGGATTACCACGTGAGTCAAGAATTTCTCTACCGTAAACACCAACGATTGTTGACATACTAATACCTCCATTAGCCTTGATAGTTTTATAATAAACCGTCCCATGACGATTTATAATTGTTGTCAGTAAGTATCGGGGACATTTTCACCCTGTCCCCATGTATCGATTCCGTCCCGGGTACCGATAAACAAGGGCTTTTTAGAAATACTTCCAAAAGCCTACTATTGCATTTTCTATTTAATTAAAGACGTGCCTGTCATTTCAGCAGGTTGTTCTAGCTTTAATAGTTGAAGAAGTGTCGGTGCAAAGTCACATAACTTGCCATCAGTTCTTAGTGAAACGTCTCCTGCACCTGCTAGAATACAAGGTACAACATTGGTTGTATGTGCTGTCATAGGTTTTTGAGTCACAGGATCAACCATTGTTTCAGCATTACCATGGTCTGCAGTGATAATAACTTGACCACCCATATTCACTATTTTATCGCATACTTTTGCAAAGCAGTCATCTATAACTTCTACAGCCTTAACAGCTGCATCAAATACACCTGTATGACCTACCATATCAGGATTTGCAAAGTTCAGCACAATAAAATCATACTTGTCTTCATCAAGTTTAGCAAGAAGGGTGTCCGTCACTTCATACGCTGACATTTCAGGTTGAAGATCATATGTTGCGACCTTCGGTGAAGGAATCAGTGCACGATCCTCGCCTGGATTCGCTTCCTCAACACCGCCGTTAAAGAAGAACGTAACATGGGCATACTTTTCTGTTTCAGCAATTCTAAGCTGGTTCAGACCTTGTGCACTTACATACTCACCCAGTGTGTTAGTAATGGTTTGCGGTTTGAATGCAACACTTACACCTTCTATTGTAACATCATATTGTGTTAGGCATACATACTCAAGGTCAAATCTTTCACGAGCAAATCCGTCAAACTCAACATCAACCAGGGCACGCGTCAATTCACGGGCACGGTCTGGTCTGAAGTTAAAGAAAATAACCGAATCATTTTCTCTAAGTTGCCCAGTGGCTTTGCCATCCTTAAGAATAACTGTAGGCAGAACAAACTCATCATTCTCACCTTTTTCATAAGAACTTTCAACCGCTTCAACGGCTGATTGTGCAGTTTGACCTTCAGATTTGACAATGGCATTGTAAGCAAGTTCCACACGCTCCCAACGCTTGTCACGATCCATTGCGTAATAGCGACCTGATACAGTGGCAATTTCACCAATGCCAACAGACGCCATATGGGCTTCAAGTTCTTCAATATATTGAACAGCACTTCTTGGTGGTGTATCACGACCATCTAGGAAGGCATGTACATAAATATTATTTAAGCCCTTCTTTTTAGCCATATCAACAAGACCCTTAAGGTGGTTAATATGACTGTGGACACCGCCATCAGAAAGCAGACCCATTACATGAAGACTGCGGTTTTCTATGAGTGCATTGTCCATAGCCTTTACAAGGGATTCGTTTTCAAAGAAATCTCCATCCTTGATAGACTTTGTGATACGTGTCAGCTCTTGATAAACCACGCGACCTGCACCAATGTTCAAATGGCCAACTTCAGAGTTCCCCATTTGTCCATCTGGCAAACCAACGTCTAGACCACTAGCCGCCACTTTTGTATTTGGATATGTTGCCATATAACGGTCAAAGTTTGGCGTATTGGCATGCTCAATAGCATTTCCAACTTCCGCCTTATTAACACCCCAACCATCTAAAATAACGAGTGCAACAGGTTTTTTCATTGTTTCATCAGCTCCTTAAGCCTAGACTAGTCGTACAAATAATTCGAAAATGCAGGTCCTATGGCAGTATGTTGCTTCATAGAGAATAATCATACGGCCATAGGCTGCACTAAAATCTTATAAATTTGCTTGATTCGTCCAGATTAAAAATTTACAAGTTGAACGAAGCTGTCTGGCTGAAGGCTTGCACCACCAACGAGTGCGCCATCAATATCTGATTCATTCATAATTTCTTCAACATTGGCCGGCTTAACACTGCCACCATATTGAATACGAACTTTTTCAGACACATTGTCATTGTAAAGTGCTGCAACTTCTTCGCGTATGAATGCTATCATATCATTTGCATCTGCGCTGCTTGCAGTTTTACCCGTACCAATCGCCCAAATCGGCTCATAAGCAACAACAACTTCAGCCGCTTTTTCTGCTGAAACATCTGCAAATGCCTTCTGGATTTGTACTTTAACAACATCTTTCATTTTACCAGACTCACGTTCTTCGAGAGTTTCTCCAACGCATAGTATTGGTCCAATACCCACTTCAAGAGCCTTAAGAACTTTTTTGTTGACTGTTTCATCTGTTTCAGCAAAGTATTGTCTTCTTTCTGAGTGACCGATGACAACAAAGTCAATATCTAGTTCTTTAAGCATTGCTGGTGCAATTTCACCAGTGAAAGCGCCGCTTTCTTCAAAGTGCATATTTTGTGCGCCAATTTTAATATTTGTACCATCAGCTGCCAGCTTTAGGTCTTTTAGAAGTGTTGCAGGTGCACAAACAACCACTTCAACATCTGTATCTTTTACTTGATCTTTGATAGCCGCAATAAACTCTACGCCTTCCTTGATCGTCTTATTCATTTTCCAGTTGCCTGCGATGATTGGCTTTCTCATTATAAGCTCTCCCTTCAGCGATAATTACTTATCGTTAAGCGCTACGATACCAGGTAGTTCTTTACCTTCTAGGAATTCAAGAGATGCACCGCCACCTGTTGAGATGTGCGTCATTTTGTCACCAAACCCTAGAATGTTTACAGCCGCTGCACTATCGCCACCGCCGATAATTGTTGTTGCATCTGACTCTGCAAGAGCTTCTGCAACTGCAATTGTACCCTTAGCAAAGTTCTCAAATTCGAATACGCCCATAGGACCATTCCAAACAACCGTTTTAGCTTCCTTCACTGCATCAGAGTAGATTTTTGCTGTTTTTGGTCCAATGTCAAGACCCATGTATCCATCAGCAATATTTTGATCTTCTGTTACAACAGGCGCCGCATCTGCAGCAAACTTGTCCGCTGTGATGTTGTCAACTGGTAGAAGAAGCTTAACACCTTTGGCATTAGCCTTGTCGATCATCTCTTTTGCATACTCTACTTTGTCGTCTTCAACAAGTGATGTTCCAATTGCGAAACCTTGCGCTTTAAGGAATGTGTATGCCATACCGCCACCGATTACAAGTGTATCAACTTTTTCGAGCAGATTGTTGATAACCTTGATTTTATCAGAAACCTTGGCACCACCAAGAATTGCTGCAAAAGGACGAACTGGCGTTTCAACAGCCGAACCAAGGAACTTGAGCTCTTTTTGAATAAGGTAGCCACAAGCTGCAGTGTCAAGGAACTGTGTAACACCAACAGTTGATGAATGCGCTCTGTGTGCTGTACCAAATGCGTCATTAACAAATAGGTCAGCCAGTGAAGCAAGGTCTTTTGATAGACCTTCGTCATTCTTTGTTTCGCCATTTCTAAAACGTGTGTTTTCAAGAAGAACAATATCGCCATCCTTCATTGAATCAACCGCTGCTTTTGTCTTTTCTCCAACAACTTCAGCTTCAGAATTAAAGATTACATTTGTATCAAGAAGGGCTGAAAGTCTCTTTGCAACAGGCGCTAAAGAAAGTTCAGGCTTGTACTCCCCTTTTGGTTTACCCATGTGTGAACAAAGAATTAGCTTAGCGCCATTCTCTTTAAGGTACTTAATCGTTGGAAGTGCTCCCTTGATTCTGCTTTCATCAGTGATTTTATCGCCATCAAGTGGAACATTGAAATCACAACGCACTAAGACACGCTTACCTTTTACTTCGATATCTTCGATCGATTTCTTGTCAAACATACTCATATGAAGATTCCTCCTGAAGAGTGCTCTATTTCCCGGATTATTCACGTAATCAACCCGTGAACGCGGTTCATTAATGGATTACGTGGATAATCCGGGTGCCTTTAAGTCTAACCTGTATAAGCCCTGAACCCCACTTGGGAGTTCAGGGCACTTAAGTATTTACTTCTTTTTAATTACATAGTTGCAATTTTCTTTGCAAGTCTTACAAGTTGTGCAGTGTAAGACATTTCATTGTCATACCATGTGATGATCTTAACAAGTTGCTTGCCTTCAACTTCCATAACACTTGTAGAAAGTGCATCAAATAGTGAACCAAACTTTGTTCCGATAATATCAGATGATACAATTGGATCTTCTGTGTAACCTAGTGTTTCGTTTGAAGCAGCCTTCATAGCAGCGTTTACTTCTTCAACCGTTACATTCTTGCCTAGTTCAACAACTAGATCTACAACAGAACCTGTAACCGTAGGAACACGTAGAGCCATACCGTCAAGCTTGCCAGCTAGTTCTGGAAGAACTTTACCAACAGCTACAGCAGCACCTGTTGACGTAGGAACGATGTTCGCAGCAGCAGCTCTACCTCTTCTTGCAGTGATAGGCTTAGCATGTGGTCCGTCAAGCGTGTTCTGGTCATTTGTGTAAGCATGAACTGTAGTCATGTAACCTTTTACTAGACCAAAGTTATCATTAAGAACCTTAGCAACTGGTGCTAGACAGTTTGTCGTACAAGATGCACCAGATAGGATTGTTTCAGAACCATCAAGAACATCATCATTTACATTGTAAACAATTGTCTTTAGATCGCCTTTAGCAGGTGCAGAAATTACAACCTTCTTAGCGCCAGCGTCGATGTGTGCTTGAGACTTTTCTTTTGATACGTAGAAACCAGTACATTCTAGTACAACGTCAACGTCTAGTTCGCCCCAAGGAAGATTCTTAGCATCTCTCTCAGCGTAAATTTTGATTTCTTTACCATCAACTGTGATAGAACCTTCACCAGCAGTGATTGCATCTTGCTTGTATCCACCTTGAGCAGTGTCATACTTTAGTAGGTATGCAAGGTCTTCAGCGTTTGTAAGATCGTTGATTGCAACAATTTCAAATTCCTCAGTACCGAACATAAGTCTGAATGCCAGTCTACCAATTCTACCAAACCCGTTGATTGCAACTTTAGTTTTCATTCTAAATTGTCCTCCTTAAGTGTGTTTATCCAAAATAATTTTAGCCACATTTTCATCGGTCACCAGGACCAAATTACGATTGAGTTTACAGATAGAAATTATAGCTTCCGCTTTTTCCTGTCCACTCGCTACGGCAATTAAATCTTCAATTGCCTTAAATTTATCGAGATCAATACCTATTGTACTGATTTCGTGCACTATTTCACCGGCTTCATTGAAGTAGTAACCAAAGGCTTCTGAAACTGCGCCCTTATCGATAATCTTACCAATTTCAACATCATCTAAACTTCTTCTTTCAGCCATTTTCTGAGCTTTCCCTATGCCAAAGGCCAAGATGCTCATGTTATCAAGGACTTGAATGATCTCCTTAATTTCTGGTTCTTTCTTTAGACTCTCAATCGCCGAAGCAGAAAGATTATCTGGTGTGTAAAGCATTCTATAATTTGAACCCAGCTTTTCAGCTAGTTTTTCAACAAGTGTGTTTGCCTGGTACTCTGTTTTCTTACCCAAACCACCACGTGCTGGAACAACTATTGCATTTTCCAGCGGGGTTTTTTCTTTTTTATAACCCTCAATAATGCTATAAACAGACGTACCACCAGTGATACCAATTACAGAGCCATCTCTAATAATAGATCTTAAATAATTAGAAGCGCTTCGGCCAAGTTCTTGAAGTGTCAATTCTTCATTCATAAGACCAGAGGACCCAATTATGACTTTCTTGATCTGAAGTTTTTCAGCAAGTTGAATTTCTAGGTCTCTCAGACCTCGTAAGTCATGGAAGAACATGGTCAACATTTCTAGCGCCAACTGTCCCTCTTGCGTAATGGCCATACCTTCCAGTGAAAACTCGACCAATCCTTGATCTTTTAGACGGTTGGCTTCCTTCCGGATCACACGTTCTGTCATATTCAGTTTTGTCGATAGACTGCGACGACCAACTGGTTGTAAGAAACTAACCATTTTCAATATGCTATATCTGTCTTCAAGAAGATCGACAGCCTCAGGCGCAACCATTCTTAGCACAGTTGATATTTCGTTGATTTTTACACAGTCAATGCACAATGGATTCTTTTGCATTGGAAGCCTCCTGGGACAATATTTGTCCGGGCGTATCTTTTTCGTCCCATCTGAAGTAAAAAAAATTTCTCCGTCAAATTAATCATACCATACCCCGTAGATGATTCCAAGTTTGAAGCTTATTTTTGATAACGTTTTCCTGTATTATCACTGTAAAATTTATATTAAGCCTTAGATTCTATGTCCTAGATCATTCTCTTAAATCAAGTGACCAGCTTCAGGAAAAAGCGACGTGTCCCTTGTCTTTAAATGAATAAAGCTATCTCAATAATGAGATAGCCTAGTCTTATCAATTTGGTCTTTTTATTTTCATGGTTATATGATCAATGCCAGCTTCTTTGAATATGTGTCCTTCACTGACAAATCCCAAGTTTTCATAAAAGGGAACGGCATCTTTTTGAGCATGCAACTCAACATCTAGAGCCTTTTCTTCCCAAGCCTTTTCTAATAGTGCTTTCATGATAACTTGCCCTAGTCCTTTACGCCGAAGATCCTTTAAAACGGCCACACGTCCAATGACATAATGACCTTTTTCTAGTTCGAACAGTCGTCCTGTGCCAACAGCGTCCTCCTTATGAAAGACCACAATGTGCCAAGCTGATTGGTCATAGCTATCTCTTTCAATATCTTTAGGAACGTTTTGTTCATACACAAAGACACATTCCCTGACCTTCCATGCTTTTTGTAGCGGACCACTTTTTCCGTGGAATACACAACACTTTAAATCTGTCATATCAAACCTCTTAAGACATCAAAATCATTATGACTTTTCTAGAATCTTTTACGCTTTGATGTTGCTGGTATATTGAGTTCATCCCTATACTTGGCTATAGTTCTTCTTGACACCTTTATTCCGGCCTTACCCAGTTCATTGGATATTTTTTGATCAGATAATGGCTTTTTAGGATTTTCAGATTGAACCAAGTCTTTTATAAGGACCTTGATGCTTTCCGCAGAAACGCCTTCGCCAAAGGCCCCTGTAACACCACTTTGGAAAAAGTGTTTCATTTCAAATAGCCCTTGACCACACTGAAGATATTTTCCATTGACAGCACGACTCACAGTGGACTCATGAACACCAATCTCATCTGCCACATCTTTCAAATTAAGTGGTTTTAAATACATAGGCCCTTTTTCAAAAAAGTCATATTGAAATTCAACAATAGACTCCACCACACGATAAATAGTGTTTCGTCTTTGTTCAATGCTCTTGATGAGTTTTAAGGCTGATGTCAACTTTTTATTTATATATCCTATGGCACTTTCATTCACAGACTCTTGTCTAAGCAAGCTTCTATAGTAAGAATTGATATAAAGTTTTGGCGCTGAGTTTTCGCTCACACGAATGATATACTTGCCATCCACCTTGTCCACATAGACATCTGGTGTAACATATCTTACATCTCTAAGGGAAGCGAACTCGCGTCCAGGCTTTGGTTCCAGTTTCCTAATTCGGTCACACGCCTTTTGAGTTTCTTCAAGAGGCACGTTTAAGGCCTTAGCAATTTTTTGAATTCGATTCGAAGCCAAGTCATCTAAATAGGAAGCAACAATTCTACACTCCAAGGAAACATCATCATCAAAATGCGTCAACTGAATCAAGAGACATTCCTCAAGTGATCTGGCTCCCACACCAGGTGGATCAAATGTCTGAATGGTCTGTATTACAGTTTCGGCACTATCTGGATCAAGGCCTGAATATCTTGACACTTCATCATAATCCACTTCTAAATATCCATTCTCATTGATGTTTTCAATAGCATATAAAGCAGCTTTTATTTCTTTTTCACTCAAGGTTGTCATTTGAAGCTGGAACTCAAGATGTTCGGATAAAGATTCTTCTGATGCAACAAAATTATCGTAGTTGACATCCTCTTTTTGTTCATAGCTCGTTTGGCGACCTCGACCATCTTCAAATTCACCAGCGACCTCTTTCCAGTCAATTTTGTCGTAAACATCTTCTTCATCAGATGATGTTTTCTCAGACTCGGCTTCCTTATTTGACACATCATCTGCATCTTCAGAAGTGTTTTGAAGCACTGGATTGCTAAGCAATTCGTCTTGAATGAACTCATTTAGTTCGAGTGAATTGTATTGTAGTATTTCTATCGCCTGTTTTAGTTCAGGCGTCATTATTAGTTTTTGCGTTTGAATCAAGTTCAAATTAAAGTTCATCTTCATCGCAAAACCCAACCCCATTCTTCTGCTGCGAATACCTGATCTGTATATAAATAATATTTTACAGGTTAACTATAGTATGAACACATATTCATTATAACAGTAAACCACCAGCATAGAAAGTTTTACATGCACTCAAAAAGTCTGATTTCACCAATCATTTTGAATGCGACACCAGACTTGAGCTAAAAATATCCAATTATACATCCTTCTTTTAAACTTATATTTCTAAAATAGATTGTTTAATGTAAATAAAGTGCACAAAGTATGATCCGCATTTTAAGAAAGTGGCCAAAACCCTTGTCCACCTATTGTTTTTAAACTAGTCTTCTATACGTAAGCCACCAGACAAGTTTAGATAGGCCTCTAGTACAGATCCCCCCAGGGCTCTTGCCTTATCTGAAATAGAATAGCATGCTTCTACATTTGCCCTTGGATCAATGTCTCCTATTTTCATATTCTCGAAAACTTCAACTTTCGGGTGAATGAAACCCCTGATAACACCTGAAATTTCAGCATATATATCAATATTGTTCACTTGCCCTATGCACTGGCCCTTTTCTACAAGATCACCAATACCACAAGAATGAGCCACATATCCAGCCCCAGGTGAACGAATAATTCTTTCCTCAGTGTAACCCTCAATATTACCGGGAATACCTGTGTTTGCCTTGCCTGCGCCCCTATAAATAATACGTCCAAGATCATGTCCCCGACTGGTTTCAATAACTGCATGGCAGTCCTGACCAGCAAAAAAACCTGGCCCAAGAGCTATAACATATGGAGCTAAATCTTTTGAGAGTCCCATATTTTTCTTTGCCAAAGTGGCATCAACAAGCAGATCAGGTGTTAATGCGATCAAGCTGTCCATATTTAGATCAACCAAAACCGGCACATTGCCCTCTTGAAGAATTTTATCAATAGCCTGAACGCTCTTAACATGTATGTAGTTTACTGCCTCAACCTGACATTCCCCATCAAACACCGCTGATGCAGCAGAAACAGCACGTCGAATGACTGTGGGTTTGCCAATTTCCAAAACAACAACTTTGAATCCTGCATGAAACAACCTATTGCATGTTCCTGTTGCTATATCTCCTCCACCACGTATAACGACAAGTGGTTTTCTCACTGATCATTCACCCAGTCTTTCATACAAGTCCCTGTCTTATTGTTTAAAAAAGCAATTATCTCACTCATGATGCTAACACCTATTTCCATAGGCGTTTCAGCGCCTATATCCAGTCCCACTGGTGCATGCACCTCGTTTAGAATGTCTTGTGACACGCCCTCATCCATGAGCGTCTCGAATATTTTTTTTACCTTGCGTTTACTCCCTATCATACCAAGATGCCTTGGTCGGTATTTTAAGGCCTCTCTCAAAGCCTCCAAATCACAATCTTTTGTTGCTATAACACATATATCTTCGTCCGTCACACCCACACATTCCACCGCTTTTTCAATGGACTTGTCTGTGTATATGTCATTTGCCCTATCTAATAAATCCTTTGTGGCATACTCGGGACGGTCATCAGCCACAACGATTGACCAATTGAGCTGATTGGCAATTTTCATAACGGCTTGATTCACATGGCCTGCTCCAATGAGAACAATTCTTTTCTTCTTTGGAAAAACTTCAATCAGAACTTTCATTGCGCCACCACAATGCGTTGGAAGTCCACCTTCTACATTCTTATCAAATATGTACTCCTGTATTGAGTTGCTTTCCATTTTCAGTGCCTTTAATCCATCTTGAATAACCTTGTATTCAGCGGGTCCACCACCAATTGTTCCAGAAAGTTGTCCATCCTCACGTACAAGCATTTTTGCATTATGACGCGGCGTAGACCCCTTAGATTCAATTATGGTTGCCATAATGAACCCATACCCTTGCCCCTGCCATTTGTCTGCTGTGCTAAATATATTCATAATATCACCTCTCAAATCTTACATTCTATTATATTCGTTCTCTATCCTAATTCCAATTGTACTTTTATACAAGGAATTTCAAATTCGCATAAAGAATCGTTTTCATTATGACTTATGTCATGTTTCATACAGTATTTGGCATGTTATCTTTATATTGAAATATGTTGCCAAAGGAAGATACTCTCGTCGCTTCGCTCTGGGAGTAAGGTGCGATGCTCCAAATCATAGATTTGGATCGTTTATGCCCTTCGGGCAGGCAGGAAGATACTCTCGTCGCTTCGCTCTGGGAGTAAGGTGCGATGCTCCAAATCATAGATTTGGATCGTTTATGCCCTTCGGGCAGGCAGGAAGATACTCTCGTCGCTTCGCTCTGGGAGTAAGGTACGATGCTCCAAATCATAGATTTGGATCGTACCATTAAAAAAAAGCGACCTCAATGAGATCGCTTTTGAATGGTTTAAATTTAAGTTTTAACGGTGACCTTTTTCGTATGGTTCGCCACTTGCCGCTGGGGCAACTGCTCTACCTACAACGCCTGCTAGTGCAAGGACAGTTGCAATATACGGTACCGCTTGTAGAAACTCTGATGGAATCCAATCAAGACCAAGTGATGAAGCTTGTATTTGAATAGCTTCCATAAGTCCAAAGAATAAACAAGCAAATAGTGCACCAACTGGATGCCACTTACCAAAGATCATTGCCGCTAGGGCGATAAAGCCTTTACCTGATGTCATACCTTCACGGAATAGGTTAACTGTTCCAAGAGATAGGGATGCACCAGAAATACCAGCAAGGGCACCTGAAATCATAACCGCAATGTAACGGATTTTGTAAACATTAATACCCACTGTATCAGCCGCCTTAGGGTGTTCACCAACTGCACGAAGACGAAGACCAAATGGCGTTTTGAATAGGACATAGTATGCCACTGCAACTGCAATGAATGCCATGTACACGAATGGGTTTAGACCGGCAAAAAGTGGTCCTAGGACTGGAATGCCTTCTAGAAATTCAAATGGGTTTCTAGTAAGTGCAAATTCCACAGGATCTGTTTGACCAGAACGATGCCATACCATTTCAAGTAAAAACGCAGCAAGGGCAGCTGTTAGCATGTTAATAGCAACACCCGCAACAACTTGATCTGCTCTTAAGTGAATAGCAAGTACAGCGAGAATTAATGATGTAAGAATACCTGCAACTATTGCTGCAAGAATACCCAACCAAGGTGATGAAGTCACATCTGTCACTAGGATTGCAAAGAACGCACCCATGATCATAATGCCTTCAAGACCAATGTTAACAACACCTGAACGCTCACTAAATGTGCCGCCAAGTGACGAGAAAATCAGTGGCGTTGCCAGACGTAGCGCCGAGGCGATAACGGCCATAAAAAGTACGATAGCTTCCATACCTTACGCCACCTCCTTGTTTTTCTTGCCTGAGAACTTGGCTTTAAGATCAGGCATATACTTAAGGACTGCTTCTGCTGCAATAAATATAATGATTAGACCTTGAATAATATCAACGATTTCCTTTGGAATTCCAGCAATCTGCATTTTACGTGCACCGTTTGAAAGAATACCAAATAGAAGCGCTGAAGCAATAACACCTAATGGATGGTTCTTACCAACAAGCGCAACCGCGATGCCTGTAAAACCATAACCAGGTGAATGTGACGATTGGTCAATCTTATAAGTCAGACCAGCAACAAGTGTTGCACCCGCCAGACCTGCCATCATACCAGAGATTGCAAAAGCTAAAATCATATTTTTAGAAATATTAATACCACCATATTCAGCTGCATATGGGTTATTACCTACTGAACGAATTTCATAACCTAATGTTGTTTTGAATAAGACGTACCAAGTAATAACAGCTATAATCACAGCCAGAATAATACCAGTATTAACACTCGATGTTCCAAAGACAGGGAAGATATCCGATAGTTGCGTCAGTCTTCCGTGGTCTGATACTAGAACTGAATAAGCCTTTTGTTCTGTACCAAGTAGTGTAGAAGGGTTTAAGACAGTACGAATAAAGAAGTTCGCAATGAATAGACCCGTATAGTTCAACATGATTGTTACAATAACTTCGTGGATACCCAATTTGGCCTTAAGGATACCAGGGATCATTGCCCATAAAGCACCACCTAGTGCACCAGAAACAAGAATTGCCGGTACAAGTAAAAATCCAGGTAGTCCTTTAAAAATCCACGCTGCAGATACAGTAAACAAGGCACCCATTACATATTGACCTTCAGCACCGATATTGAATAGACCAGTACGGAATGCAAATGCAACAGAAAGACCTGTAAATATCAGTGGTGTTGTTTTAAGAAGTGTTTCACCAATACGACTCATGCTTCCTAAACTACCACCAAATAGAGCACCATATGCCACTAATGGATTGTTTCCTGTCCAAATAATAAATAGTGAACCCACGAGGAATGACAAGATAATTGCCATGAGTGGAAACTTTACGCCATCTAAGATCAGCTGAAGTTTACTCTCTTTTTTGATGTCCATGTCCTCACCTCGCTATTTTTCATCCTTGCTATCGGCTTTACCGCCGGCCATCATGATACCAAGTTCTTTTTCAGTCGCGCCATTGCCTTCTACAATACCAACAATCTGGCCATCGTATATAACAGCAATACGATCAGCAAGTGCCATAACCTCATCTAGTTCAAGTGAAACTAGAAGAACTGCCTTACCTTGATCTCTCTGCTCAACAAGACGCTTGTGAATAAACTCAATCGCACCAACATCGACACCACGTGTTGGCTGCGAAGCGATCAGAAGCTCAGGATCACGAACGAGTTCTCTGGCAACAATCAGTTTCTGCTGATTACCGCCTGACAATGAACGCGCCTCAACTTTTTCATTTGGAGTCCTAACATCAAATTCTTCAATCAACTCTAAACAGTGCTTGTGAATATGATCATAGTCCAAAATTCCGTTCTTACTGTAAGGCTCCTTCAGGTGGTCACCCAAAACAGAGTTTTCAGCCAGAGTATGATCAAGCACAAGACCACGCTTGTGTCTATCTTCTGGGATGTGAGATACACCTTCATCAATGATATTTCTTGTTTTAGCACCAGTAATATCATTGCCTTTAAGTTGAATCTTACCATCAGTTGCTTTACGGAGACCTGTGATTACTTCGATTAGCTCGGACTGTCCATTGCCATCAACCCCGGCAATAGCAAAAATTTCTCCTCGCTTTACTTCGAAACTTACGCCTTTCAGTGCTGGAATCTGTCGGTTATCAAGTGCCTTCAAATTCTCGACTTTTAGGACCGTATCGCCAGCTTTCATATCGCCTTTTTCAACGACAAGCTTGACCTTACGACCTACCATAAGTTCAGCCAGACCATCAGTGTCTGTAGAATTTGTATCCAACGTGTCGATAACCTTACCACGACGGATAACTGTTACACGATCACTCATTACCATAACCTCTTTAAGTTTATGCGTAATAAGGATGATCGATTTTCCTTGGCTTGCAAGTTCACGTAGAATTGTTCCTAATTCTTCAATTTCCTGTGGTGTTAGTACAGCTGTTGGTTCATCAAGAATTAGGATCTCTGCGCCACGATAAAGAGCTTTAAGAATTTCAACCCTTTGCTGCATGCCTACAGAAATGTCTTGGATCTTAGCGTTTGGATCAACCGCTAGACCGTACTGCTCTGAGATTCTTGTTACATCTTCAACGGCTTTCGCCATGTCAAGCTTCATGCCATTTTTAGGCTCAATGCCTAGGATAATGTTTTCCGCAACCGTAAAAGGTTCTACAAGCATAAAGTGCTGATGCACCATGCCGACACCTAAACTAATCGCAACATTTGGATCCTTGACTTCCACCAGCTTGCCATTGATGTAAATCTCGCCAGAAGTAGGTTGGTATAGACCGTACAATTGGTTCATAAGCGTTGTTTTACCAGCGCCATTTTCACCTAAAAGTACATGAATTTCGCCTTGTTCAAGGGAGAAATCCACATTGTCATTTGCCACAACTCCTGGAAACGCTTTTGTGATGTTCCGCATCTCTACGACATTTGGCATTACATTTCCCTCCATTACCTAGAGAATAAAATAGAGTCGGATGTCATATGACACCCGACTACTAATTATAACTATTTGTTATGAAATAATCAAGTGCTTATTAAAGTGCAGGTGCTTCGAAAGCTTCAAACTCGTCCATTGTAGCAGGAACTGTGATTGTACCATCTTTAACAGCATCAGCATACTTGTCAGCAGCAGCTTTTAGTTCATCAGATAGGTTACCAGCATCATCAGAGTAGCCTACACCATTTGCCTTAAGGTCAAATAATGAAACGCCACCTTCAAATGTATCGTTCTGAACCGCTTCGATTGTTTGGAAAACTGCATTATCAACACGCTTGATCATAGAGCAAAGTACATTGCTTGGAGATAAAGCTGATTGATCCTGGTCAACACCGATTGCCCAGAAGCCTTCTTCTTCAGCTGCTTGGATAAGACCAACGCCTACACCACCAGCAGCATGATAAATTACGTCAGCGCCTTTTTGATGTTGAACTAGAGCGATTTCTTTACCTTTTGCAGCATCTTCGAATGAATCAGCATAGTTTACGAATACTTCTGCTTCAGGGTTAACTGCCTTAACGCCTGCGCGGAATCCATACTCAAACTTTTCGATTAGTGGGAACTTCATACCGCCGATGAAACCAACTTTGTTTGTTTCAGTTTGCATACCAGCGATAACGCCAACTAGGAAAGATCCTTCATTTTCAGCAAATGTGATTGATGCAACGTTATCAGCTTCAACAACTGAATCCACGATTGCGAACTTTTGCTCAGGGAACTTTTCAGCCGCTTGAATCATAGCTTCGTTGAATAGGAAGCCAACACCTACAACTAGGTCAGCGTCTTCTTCAGCGAAAGATACTAGGTTAGGGAAATAGTCATCTGCAGTTTCAGATTCTAGAACCTTCTTAGAAATACCAAATTCTTCTTCTGCTCTTGTCATACCTGCCCAAGCAGAGTCATTGAATGATTGGTCACCAAGACCACCCGTATCAGTAATCATACCTACAACAGCGTTTTGCTCTTCAGCAGCACAACCAGCTAGCATAGAACCAACTAGAAGTACAACAAGTAGCAATGAGAGTGCCTTTTTCATTAAACTTCCTCCTCCAAATACTTGTTTTGTTTGGCAATAATATGCTTCTACATGTGTCACTGAATTCCTTTATTCTTTTAAAATTATAGTAGATAGTATACAAATGATAAAACTGGTACCGGTATGTAATCATTTTATATTCTAAAACATGTAATCATACTAAAAATTAAAAGAATACAGCAACAACCTGAAGTTTTATTAACGCCCTCAAAACTTTAATATAATAAGAAACACTAATATTATATCCATATTTGTATAAAAGAATCAATAACCAGTACATTAATTTATGTTTTTTCTACAAACGCTTTCCCTTTTAATTTTCAGTACATTTCGACTTTTTCAACGGGACATATAACGCCACGCTTAGTAAACGTTGATATATTGGGGTTTATAGCTATTTCACGCACTTTTTATACAAACAGAAAAAGAAGCGATTTTTTATAAAATATCGCTTCTTTACACAAACTTAACAAAGGTTCAGTTTCCCTTGACAATTACCAATTTGCAATTTACACATCATATAGCAATTGCCAGGGGCTTCATATAAGAATTTACTCAGCTGCTTCTTCAGTTGTTTCTTCAGTTGTTTCTTCAGCTGCTTCGTCTGTAGACTCTTCATCTGTTGCTTCAGTCGTTTCTTCTTCTGTCGCTTCAGTTGTTTCTTCTTCTGTCGCTTCAGTTGTTTCTTCATCTGTTGCTTCAGTTGTTTCTTCTTCTGTCGCTTCAGTCGTTTCTTCTTCTGTCGCTTCAGTTGTTTCTTCTTCTGTCGCTTCAGTTGTTTCTTCTTCTGTTGCTTCAGTTGTTTCTTCTTCTGTTGCTTCAGTACCTTCTGTCGCTTCAGTCGTAGCTGGTTCTTCAGCTGCTGCGTCCTTAGTACATCCTGTTAGCGGCATAACTACAAGAGCAGCTGCCATCATTAGTGCCATAAATTTTCTCATTTGTTGTTCTCCTCCTCATTAACTCCATGTGGTTTGACCACAAGTGATATTATAGAAGTAGAATATGGAAAAATCAATACATTTTTATACATTATGCCGGTATTGTAACCACATTGTAATTAACTGTATTTTTCAAACAAATCACTATATTACTGATCTCGAACATCTTAATTTTCTGAATCTTTCATTTTTTACGAACAACTCACTGTATATATATTAATTTGTTTCTTAATTGTAACTTTTCGCTTGCATGTCCAGCATCAAAAAATAAAATGAAGCTGTCGATTTCTCAACAGCTTCAATAAATTTTCTATCATAGTGCTATTCCTAGCAAGGAATGGCTTCCTTAGCAACAAAACCAGCTTCTGCTAGTATTTTAAGAGCATCCTGCTCCCTCGCTTCGTTCACCATTACAATTGGACCTGTACAACCCATGCCGCTCTCAGCATAGATGCCAGCTCTCCATAGCTTTTCTACAGCGTCTTCAAGATCCATAATATCAATGCCTGAAATTGAGCCTGTAACGACTTCTTTTGGCGGTGCCACTGCAGGACCTTCATTTGATGATGCTGCTTCTTTCTTAGGCGCAAGACTTGCGGCAACTTCGTCAAAACCATTCGCTCTAACCTTCTCGAACTCTGACTTAGTCACTTCATTTAGTTTTCCTTTTGCAAGTGAAGCCGCATATCTTAAAGCGTTTGCAACAACAGGAACACCTGATGCTCTAGAAAGAATTAGAATTGTTCTGTCATAATCAAACCCAATTCCCGGACCATAACCAAAGCCTGTTGCTTCGTATGAGCCACCAGTTGTAAATGACGAGAACATCTTCATAAGTATATTGCCTGTAAGTGTATCAGTCACCATGACGTCTACAGACCCCATCAGAAGGTCGTTCCCTCTCATAACTGATCCGCCGTCTGCACGACCTGATTCACCAAAGTTTATTTTGTATCCATTTTCGTCAAGTTGACGAAGCGCACGTTCAACACCCCGTGCATTATCGACATTCAAAATACCGACAGTTGGCTCTTCAATGCCCATGGCTTTTGCTGTCGCAATACCGTATAGAGCATTCTTAAGCATAGCCTCACCACGAGTTGTCGCTGAAGTGCCTGTCGTTGTTGCCACAAACATTTCACGACCAGTTGCCGGTGTTACAACACGTCCGACTGTAGAAACACCAATTGGGAAATTATAATGCATTGTTACACAGCCTTGAATATAACCACTATCAAGCAGTTCTTCCATTCGCTTGTGCATATCTTCTTCAGTGTTTGCTTCTACGATTTCAAGTGTCGTTTCAACTTTTGGGCCGATAAGAACGATGTCAAAGCTTCCGTCTTTTGCTGCAAGCTCTGCACCTTTAACTAGGTTATCCGTTCCGTGTTCGCTACCTAAAGTTGTTAAACCAACTTTTGTACGGCTGCCGAACTCACCTGTTTCAATCGCATTTGCAATTTCAACAAACGCATTGCCCAGTATTTTCTTTACAGCTGTATTCTCTGACATGGTTTCACCCCTTTATTCGCTCAGCAAATGCTGTGCAAAACCACGCATAGCCTCTGCGATCATTGAATTGATTTCTTCTTTAGAAACTGAGCCAGCTTCTTCTACTTCACCTGGGTTTCTCTCAAGAATAACAGAAACACCATCAAATAGATTCGTCATACGACCTAGGAATAGGGAACCCTTACCTACGATCATTGCTCTATTCATGTCGCCTGTTGAAAGGTCATCAATTGCAAATCCTAGATATGGAACACCTGATGGAATGTGCCCCTGAGTTGGAGCCCATCCTGGCATACCAATTTTTTCTGCAAATGCTTTCATTTCTTTCTTTTCGATGTCTCCACGCTTAACGCCGATAGCACCGATCATTTTATAGTTTGCTTCCGCAACATTACCTGCACCAGCTGGCTTTGTCACGTCAGGGTTTTGCATTTCTACAGAGTACTTGTCAACATCAGTAATCTTTAGACCAGCTTTATCAAGTGGTGCAGTGATTAGAGAGTTGATAACCGCCTGAGGCGATGAACCAGTACCCACAGTATGACGACCCACTAGATCTGTACGAATAATTGGGTTTACGCCATCATTTTTGCTGATAAGAACCGCAAATCCACCAAGAACATCTTCAAGAATCGGAAGTTCTTTTTTAATGTGGTCTTTACCATTCATACCTAATTTTGCAGTCGCACCACCTGCAACGATAACAACATTCTCGTATGTGCCAGCCTTTACTAAAGATGCCGCTTGAATAAGGGCATGCGTTGGTGCAGCACAGAAACCACGTGTATCTGAACCTGTCGCATTTACAGCGTCACACATTTCTGCAATAGACTTAGCAAAGTTACCGCCACCACGCTGGTTCATATCACCACAAGCTTCTTCAGAACATTCAATAACATAATCAATGCTTGCTGGATCAATGTCATTGTTTGCTACAAGATGCTTGAACGCAAGTACGCCAGAGGCCTTAACTACAAGGTTTTCGTACATTACGTGCGCATTAAGGTTAACGTCAACGTCATGAGCTCTCTTAACACAACCAACGAGCTTCTCTTCATGGTAAATTGCTTCTGCATGATGATTTTGAACGAGGTCTTCAAGTACTGACTGTTCTACCCCGCCTTCGAGCTTCTTCAGCTCAGCCTCTGTTGCTAACTTGTGACCGCTGTAAGCTTCATGAGCTTTCTTGCTGAAACCTTTTTCAAGCTGAACAAGGTCGAATACATCTGACATTTTTAGCAAACCAATGAATTCGATTTGTGGCATAATTTCGCCGAAACGACCGAAACGATCAGCGCCTGGAACATCCTTACCAACCCAAGGCATACCTAACTCATTTAGCTCTGCTGGTGTCATGTTGCCGATATAAGTCTGGTTTGGACCATAGTTAACAACTTCTTCAAATGTTCTTAGATGCTTTGGCACCGCCTGCAGGTACTCTGAACCCGGATTAGTTAGTTTCTCAACAGTTTGTGTTGTACCGTTGTGAAGAATCATGTCCGGCGTGTGTACCAGAACGTAGCCTGCTGCTTTTACAACTGCATGATTCATTCCTTACACCTCCAATAATCTTTTACGAAAGCTCTTGCATATCAAAAGCCCATTAAACTTGTTTTAAAAAAGGGAGAGGCGAATTAACGCCCCTACCCTGTGAATTATCCTTCAAATACAGTTTGTTCGTCTACTTCCGTTTCAAGAGCAACAAGTGCTTTTTCAACGATTTCACGACGAAGCTTCTTCTCTTCAACCGCTGTAAGAGCAGGGTTACCAAGTGGGTGAGGAATAGCGATTGCAGGAACAATTCTATTCGCACCAACTGTTAGAGAAATTGGAACAACTGTACAAATGTGAACCACAGGAATACCTGTCGCTTCAATTGCTTTTACCATCGTTGCACCGCAACGAGTACAAGTGCCTCAGGTAGAAGTCAGAATAACAGCGTCCACACCGTCGTTTACCAGGTCAGCAGCAAATTCAGTTGCAAAAGCTTTAGAGCTCTTAACTGATGTACCGTTACCAGTAGTTGTGTAGAAATACTTATATAGTTCGCCAATGCGACCTTCTTTTTCCATGTCACGTAGAACGTCAACAGGAAGAACTCTATCTGAATCTTCATTACAGTAAACAGGATCGTAACCGCCGTGTGCAGTTTCGTAAGTTGCTTCTGTAAGGTCAAGAACACCTTCAATATCGTACTTACCGTACTTTGAAGCTGAAGATGACTCAATGTGATCAGGGTTGTTCTTAGGTACAACACCGCCAGATGTAACAAGGGCAATTTTAGCCTTTGACATATCCTTTACAGCAGCGCCTGGATCAACATTATCAAACTCAGGCATTGGATATTCTGTAACAAACTCTTTGCCAGCCAGTTTAGCAGTTAGCATTTCTACAGCACGCTCACCACCAATTTTGTCAACAAAAAGGTTCTTACGAAGACCACGTGCATGGTATCCGTCTTCTGCAGGTGTTCCAAGTTCTTCGCCTTTGCATACTTTGATAGCAAGCTTAGCTAGCGCTGGAACTGCCTTACGCATTGCTGCTGCAGAGTTACCTGTTTGAACGATGTATAGATCCTTACGGAACATATCTACACCAGGGTTTTCCTCATACATAGCCGTAATTACAGGGATGTTTAGTTCATCTTGAATGTGCTTACAAATAGCACCACAAGCCGCACCATAACGACCTGCGTTGAATGCAGGACCTGCAATAAACATATCTGGCTCGTACTTCTTTACCATCTCAAGGATCTCCGCTTTCGCTTCCTCAAGATTCTCGTTGAAATAAGAGTCACCACAAATGATTGTGCCAACGATCTCCATTTCGCCCTTAAGTGCTTTGTTTAATGCCATACCCGGACCGACGAATCCGTCACGAGCTTCTGGTTTAATGTCAGCCTTTTCTTCGCCACCAATACCTGCAAAGAATTGGTTGATATAATGCACAACTTTTATGCTCATATCTAGCCTCTAGCCCCTGTGGTTATTACCACGGGCCAACGAGGATCCCTCCCTTCGGACTTAAATTTTTTTCGACTGTCCAATCTTGGACAGGACCGAAGATAATAATATCGAAACGTTTGTGTAATTCTAAATCAAAATGTTACTAGTATTGTTCTGAATTCTAATTGAATTCGATGTTTGCTGATGTCTGGTCAGCACCTAGAGACACGACCCGTGTCTCATAAAGCAATGTCTGGAATTTAAATCTTAATCGAGTTTTAATGCTATTTGTCGCTTTTAAAGCTTAAAGGTATTTACAGAATTCGCTACGGATGTTGTTCATCTCTTCAGCGATTTCGTCGCACTCAAGAACCATTTCCATCATGCCGATTTGATCTTCAAATACGTCAGCATCAACAGCGCTCTTGAATTCTTCTTCTACTGCATGGAATACAGTTAGACCTAGCTCAACGCCAGCTAGTGAACCAGCGAATGTAGGATCGCCAGCAGTAACTGTTTCAGCAGCTAGTCCAGCTGATTCAGCTTCAGCTGCACCAAATAGTACAACTACATTTTCAGCTCCGTGCTCTTCTGTAAGGTTCTTTACTCGATTTTGATTTTCCAGATCCATTGCGCCTGCAGCCGTTCAGACAAAGCACTCTGTAGCAGAGTACACGACTTGAGCAGATGGTACCGTTTTAACGCACTCTTCGATCGCTTGACCAGGTACGCCGTCACGGTCACCAATGATGATGATCTTCTTATTTTCAAGAATATTCATTCGTGACTTCCTCTCTTCTATTCAAATACTGTTCAAATTGTAAAAGTATATTTCAGTTCAGTTCTTACGTTCAATTCGCCTTTGTTCACACACAAAAAGACATTTAGAATGTACGAGCAGTCATCTTATTGAAACCAAGCTCGTTTGTTGCACCAGTAATTACCTGGATTTCTGCTTCGATACTACCGTCTGGTCTAAGGGATCCGTCGAAACCACCAGCAATACGATCAGTGTAGTCTAGCATACCAATGATTTTGTCCATTGGAGGTAGAACGATCACTTCGTTAGCGTTACCGCCTGTAACAACTGCATCTGCAGCTGGATCAGCATCGGCAAGTGATTGAGAAGAACCATCGCGGCCAGCATATTCATCAGTTACAATAACTGTTTTAACGCCTTCGCCTTCGATTTTCTTGCAGTTCATGATAAGGTCAGTATCTGGGTTGCCGAAGCCTTCCTGAGATACGATCACACCATCAAGTCCAAGATACTTAGTAAACTTAGCAGTCCAGTTAGAAGAACGCTCTTTATCAGCTAGGTAGACATTTTCATTTGTAATGATAACGCCCATGAAGTTAATTTCTTTACCATGCTTCGCGTATAGATTTCTAATGATTGGATTGTTAAGGTGGTGGTAAGTTGTGTTCTTATCGCAAGCCGATACACAGTTACCACTTAGGATTGCGCCATCCATTACTTCAGTAGGGTAAAGGATTGTTGGAACAATCTTCTTCGCATCTACACCGTATACGTAAGTATCGTGTAGTAGACCTTGTGTCTGTAGCATGTATACGTAACCTACCTTAGGTAGTTCAGGATACTCTGCTGCTTGTTCAAACACAGGCTTTGTTTCAAACACTTCAACGTTGTCAGGCTCTACATCTCGGCCTAGTTCACCTAGGTATGTAGCAATTTTTAAGCCCGCCATACGAGCTGCTGCTTCATACTCATACTGATTTAGTCCATCAGCTGGTTCGATTACAAGGCACACATTGTTAAGCTTCGAGAACGGAGTATACTCAGCGCCAGGACCATCCATATCGATGATACCTTCCTGGAAACCAACGATCTTACCGCAAGTAACAACAGCAGATCCTTTAAGTACGTGAGTACGACCTTCACCAACTGTAGTTACTTTTGAAACTACACCTGGGAACATTCCGCCCTTGCCATCAACCTTCACACGTGGTTCAATGACATCTTTAACTGGCGTGATTCTTACTGATTCACCCGGTCTTGCGAGTTCAACATTAACACTCTTAATGTGCTCATCTTCGCATACCAAATTGATGACTTCATCCTTGTTTACATACAGTACGCCGTTCTCCACTTTAGAAGCATCGCCGAACTGAACATCCTTAATAAGGATTTCACCAAGTTCTAATCGCAAAGGGTTCACCTCCTGGTTTATTGTAACAGTTCTATACGCTATGCATAGAACGTTGACAAGCTATAATTTCTTATTAGATATTTGCTTCGAGCATTGCTTTGATACCATCTTTAGTCGCGTCATCTTTAGTCACTTCAGCCACTTTTTCACCATCTTTATAAAGAACGATAGTTGGAAGGCCAAGAACACGTTGAGAAATAGCAAGTCTTCTTGCCTTAGCAGTGTTTAGCTTACCAAATTTAACTGATGAGTATTCTTCAGAAAGAGCAACAACATCAGGCATTAGAGCTTTACAAGGCTCGCAGCCGTCACTCCAGTAATCAACAAGCACGAAACCAGAAGCATCAAGTACTTCCTCTTGGAAGTTGTTTTTAGTTAATTCAACCATTTCAATTACCTCCTGTATTAAGCGTGGAATTTATCTTCAATATATTTTTCTGCTTGAACAGCGGCAATAGCACCGTCTGCAGTAGCAGTTACAACCTGACGTAATGACTTAGCACGAACATCACCAGCAGCGAATACACCTGGGATATTTGTCTTCATGTTCGCATCTGTTAGTAGGTAACCATTTTCCATGTCAAGAACATCCTTGAATAGGTCTGTTTGTGGAATGTAACCAACAAATACGAAAATGCCAAATGTGCCATCGTCTTCATGTGCTAGGTACTCTGTTTCTTCACCAGTTTCACGGTTACGAAGTACCATAGACTCAACAATGCCTTCACCTTTGATCTCTTTAACTTCTGAGTTCCAGATAAAGTTGATTTTTTCGTTCTTTTCTGCTTTTTCAATAATAGACTTAGCAGCTCTTAACGTGTCGCGACGGTGAACGATTGTTACCTTGCGAGCAAATTTAGTTAGGAACATAGCTTCTTCTACAGCTGTGTCACCGCCACCAATACAGAACACTTCAAGATCTGTAAAGAAGTCAGCATCACATGTTGCACAGTATGTAACACCCTTACCTGTTAGCTCTTTCTCGCCTGGGCAACCAAGTTTTCTTGGAGAAGCACCTGTCGCAACGATCACTGAACGCGCTTGAACTTCTTTGCCACTTTTAGTTTTGATGATTTTGATATCACCATCAAGATCAAGAGATGCAACAGCATCTTTCTCAGTCTTAGCACCAAACTCTTCACATTGTTCAACCATACGAGCGATTAGGCTTGGGCCTGTTGCTTCAGGAATTGAACCAGGGTAGTTTGCTACTTCATCAGTTGTAACAATCTGGCCGCCAGTACGATCTTTTTCAAGAATCAAAACTGACATTTTAGCTCTTGCTGCGTATAGACCTGCTGCTAGACCAGCTGGGCCTGCACCAATGACCACTACGTCGTAGATACTATTCATTTTGTTTCCTCCTCAAGACTTTGCAATCGCGATTATACAATGACCACGATCATGTTCCTTTAATATTCGGAATATTCTTAGGCAAATACCCCTTGATCGTAAATCTTAGCACCGAACATCCTCAGTGCTAAGATTTCATATTACTTACCTCTTGCTTCAGCCACTCATAAAATTCTTAGGAGTAGCCTGCTTATTTATAAAGTCTAGAATTAGTAGAACTGATTCAGACTTTCAATACCACTTTTAATGAGATTGTAGTCAATCAATCGAAAATCATTGTAAACGCGTTCAGAAAATTCTCTATGCTCATAATCATCTAAAAATTTCTGAGTGAGTACGATTGCATCTTCTATGATTTTTAGGGAGTCCATATTTAGACTGCCTTTTTTCGCGCTCACAGCGACTGATTTAAACGGCGTTTCATAAGGCTTCACGCTACCAGTTAATGGATGGGTTAGAAGTTCGTACCCTTCATGTATGAGGTCCCTAACTCGTTTCAGTATTTCTAGAAATCCGTCTTCTGGATTATAAATCAGTGCTTCAAGATTCTTATCAAAGCCAGGCTTTGAGTACTCATCATTTACAAATGAGTTGTTTGTTATAAGCTTATACTTCATGCTTATCAGCCTCCAGGAAAACGATTTCGCGAGAAATAAAAAAAGAAGGCACGGCAAACACGTTTGCCGCCCTTCTCTGTTTCTAACCTGAGAGATTCTTCCACTAATCACTATAGTGAAATTGCCCCGTCGGTGCTACGTTGCCGTAGCTCTTCAGAGTTCTGTCCAAAACCGGTCCTTTTGCCTGAGAAATTCACTAATACTTGGCGAGCATTAGCTTGGCCCTTCGGCGATCAAAATTGATTCTCTCCCGGTCTTTTCTTCCAGAAGCAAAGCGTACCCAAAATTATGTTAGTTGAATCACTTTGCATTAATATTTGTTATTGCTTTATCATTATATATAAAGATTCTCTATTACGCAAGAACTTTGGCAAACTTTTATCAAGAAATTTTTGTAACTTGTTATTAATCGCTAACATAGCTGATTGCAACACATCCCGGGCCACTGTGTGTCCCTACAACTGCTCCGACTTCACCGATAATCCAATTTTTTACCCCTAATTCATTTTCAATTCTACTTCTAAATGCTTCCATATAATCGCAGTCATCACCATGATAAATTGCAACCGTCGCATTATTAAAATCAGTTTCACTGGCCTTCATACGTTCAATAACCCAGTCAATTGTTCTTTTTCTACCTCTCACTTTATCAAGAGGTTTTAGTTCTCCCTCTTCCACAGTGATAATTGGCTTGATATTGAGAAGGCCGCCAATCATAGCTTCACCAGCTGAAAGTCTACCGCCCTTATGCAAATATGTCAGCGTATCGAATACAAAAATATTTTCAACCTTGCCTATTCTAGATTTTATATGTTCAATAACATCTTCTTTGGAAACGCCTTGAGATTTCATGCGGGCCGCTTCTACAACCATGAGACCATAGCCCAAGCTAACAGACTCACTATCAATAATTGTGATCTTATCATTTGCATCTAAAAAGGACCTTGCTGTGACAGCAGCACTATAAGTTCCGCTAAGTTTTGATGAAAGTGTTACAAGTATCAACTCATCTTCCTCTGCTAGATGTTTCTTAAAAACTTCAATAAATTCACCTGGATTAACTTGTGAAGTTGTTGGCAAGGCTTCAGATTCCTTAAGCATCTTGAAAAATGCTTTTGAATCCAGTTCAAGGCTGTCTTTATATGACTTGCCCGGAAAGTTAACTTCCAGTGGTACAATTTCAATATCCAGTGCTTCACGAATGTCCTTTGGAATATCTGAAACACTATCTGCAATAATTTTATAACCCATATTCTGCTCCTTGTTTCTATTCGAACAATTTAAGTCACATGTCTGCGCTTTATCCGAATTTGATATGTCACTATAATATGATATACAGAATGGCCTATCAACACTCAAAATATGGAATAAAAAAGAGACCACTGAAATAGGTGGTCTCTCTTACATATTTATCTATGCTGATTCTTGCTCTGGTTGATCAAGAACTGCAAGTGCTATATTTGATGCATGATCGCCAACACGTTCCAGGTTACTGATGGCATCTAGGAAGATCACACCTGAAGATGGTTCACATTTCCCTCGGTTCAGTCTTTCAATGTGCTTCTTACGAAGATTCTTCTCAAGCAAATCTATATAGCCTTCTCTTTCAATAACACGTTGCGCTGATGGTCTGTCATAAGAATGAAGTGCATTAAGTGATTCTTGGAAAGCACTGATACAATCATTCATCATGGAATCAAGTTCACCAATGGCCTTTTCACTAAAGGCATAATTATTGCTTACACGCTCCATGGCGAGTTCAGCAATGTTATCGGCATGATCTGCAACCCGTTCAATATCATTTACAGTTGAGAACAAACCATCGATTGTTGTTCTTTGAGCCGCAGAAATATCTAAGTTTGAAAGCTTAACAAGGTATTCCATAATGGCGTGCTCTAAGTGGTTGACTTCTTTTTCTTTTTCAAAGGCTTCTAATGCCTTTTCTTCATTGCCCTGTAGCAGAGCTTCCCCTGAAAGTTTAAGTGTTTCAATGGCAACATTACCCATATGAAGAACTTCCTTCATAAGTTGAACCACAGCAATAGATGGTGTTTCAAGGATTCTATCATCAACGTATTTCGTACCGTCTTTAAGTTTTCTAAGTTCCGTTTCAGAAACTGGGATAAGGCGTTCGGCCATCTTAACGATAAACGGCGCAAAACCTACAAGAAGTAGTGTTGTTGCAATATTAAATGTGGTGTGCATCATGGCAAGCTGTCTTTCTGGAGACGTCCAGAACTCCTTAACAAACCAAAGTGCCGGTTTGGCAAGAAGGATTGCAAACAAGGCTGTACCAACTACGTTAAACATCATGTGCATGACAGCTGCACGCTTAGCCGTTTTATTGGCACCAATAGATGAAATCATAGCCGTCACACATGTACCAATATTTGTACCAAGTAGAATTGGGAATGCCGCATCAATTGGAAGCATGCCCTGACTTGCTAATGCTACTAGAATACCCGTTGTAGCAGATGAAGACTGAATAATTGCTGTAACAGCAAAACCAGTGAAGATCGCAAGAACTGTATCAAGAATTTGGCCACTGCCAAAACTCATAAGTAGGTCTGTGAAACCTTCATAGCCTCTTAGTGGCTTCATTGAATGCTTCATAACATCCATACCCATGAATAGGATACCAAAGCCCAGAAGAATTTCAGCATACTTTTTCGTTTTAGGATTCTTACTAAATATTTTTAGTCCAACACCCAGACCAATAGCAACAGGTGCAATGGCTGTTAGATTAAAAGCGACAAGCTGGGCAGTAATTGTCGTACCAATGTTGGCACCCATTATAACCCCGATAGCCTGTGTTAAGTTCATAATACCCGCATTAACAAAACCAACAACCATAACCGTTGTTGCTGATGATGATTGTACGATCATCGTTACAAAAGCACCAACAATAACTGCCATAATTCTGTTTGTTGTAAGAATTTCGATAAAGCGCTTCATTTTTGAGCCTGCTGCTTTTTCAAGACCTTCCGACATAACGCTCATTCCATATAGGAATAAACCTAAGCCACCGAAAAGCTCAATGAAGCTTGTCATCATTTCACCGTTACTCATTATATCCTCCTGTTAACCGTTAAATGCACGATTCCCCTCAGTGCAATTTTCTCGCTGCAGGTTTCCCTTGATCAGCCCATACTATAGTACAACATTACATCCGCCGTTTTGTTAAGACTGTGTTAACTTTGTTAATATAAAGAGCGTTTTTTGTTAAATGCGTTAAATATGCGTTAATTGATTTTTTTGGAAATCCTACAAGTGTTTAAATCACATGTTTACAAGAGTTTTTTTAAACTCGAAACTTATATTTACTTTGAAAAAAGTTTTATTATACACATGCGCTTCCGGTAAACTATCAACTTTTACAAACCATTTGGCAAGAATTCTAAGAAAAGCGCTTAACACAGACCAGCTTTTGTTATGTTTATGTTAACGCACATACTTGCTTTTGAAAAGGAAGAGACCATTACTTTGTTGGAAAAGCACAAAAATGCCTTCGTGGTGACATGTACATGTCACCACAAAGGCATTCATAAATCTTTTTAATAGATTTTCATTACAACTTTTCTTTCACAATTTCCAGGGCTATCCGTAAGTGATATTTATATAAGTCCAGGAAAATCATGCTGACGCAGAACTTCATATATTATAATTGCTGCAGCATTAGATAAGTTTAATGATCTAGCACTCTCAAGATCCATGAGTGGAATCTTTATAAGTTGATCTTTAAATTTGGAATAAAAATCATTTGGGAGACCAGAACTCTCTCTTCCAAAAACAAGGTAGCATTCTTCTTCATACTTCACATCAGAATAAACTTTTTCACCCTTTGTAGAACAGAAGTATATTGACTTGTCTCCATACTTACTATAAAAGGCCTCAAAAGAGGCGTGAACTTCAATATTCACATCATCCCAGTAATCAAGTCCTGCACGACGCACTGCTTTTTCATCAATTGAAAAACCAAGTGGTTCGATTAGATGAAGATTACAACCCGCCACAGCACATGTTCGAGCAATATTGCCTGTGTTCGGTGGAATCTCTGGTTCAAATAAAACAATATTAACTGACACAATTACTCCTTAACTGATACATCGAGATTTATTTCCCCAAGTTCACATGACAACGGCACACATACTGTACGCATAGAACCTGCAGAAACCTGCATATTCTCACCCATCATTAACGTAGGTGGTGTAATATCTATGTTCACACCTGCATTGAACAATAATGTGGCTGAATTCCCCATGATCATGTTGGCTAGTTCTGATAAGGCACTTTTAGATAATTCATCAAGCTCCTCGACCGGCATCCCCATCATCGTTGTGGATGCAACCTTTTTCGCAAGCTCAGCATTCATTGTTATAGACGCTTGACCGCGAATTTCACCAGTTATACCGACCATAATCATTAGTGAATCTGCAGTGAAAGGGCTTGCTTTAATGTAAGGCTTACCTGTTTTTATTTCTGTGTTGAGCATTGTCTTAAAAACTTCAGTTGTTGCCTTTATAAATGGATTAATATATTCAACCTTCATTTGATTCCCTCCTGATTCAGACTCACTCTATTATAGCATATTCTTTTTTTGTATACCCAGTGATCTGCAATTTTTCACAAAGTCTTTACGCAAAAGGCTAATATTTTTCATGCTTCCATGCTATGTCATACAATTAATTGCTCAATGGACCTAAGTTAATTCACAAATCGTTATATTTTTTTATAGTCTACTTTACTTGTAAGGTTTTCGTCTGATAGGTCATTGGAATGACTAATACTTAAACAATATCCTATTTAGAATAGGCTTATGAATATCAACAGCCTTAGCAGGGCAAAGTTCCTGACAGCAGTAACAACGAATACAGATTTCTAAATCCACCTGCGGTTTACCATTTTCCATGACTATAGCTTTTGGGGGACAACATCGGGCACATTCTCCACAGCCTATACAGGTCGTCTCACTAAAAACAGGCCTTGGCTTGAGCAAAAAGTCTGCTGCTTGCTTGATTGGCTTTGGTGCCCTTCTTAAAAATTCCGGATTACCGATTTTAGGTATATTAAAGTCTTTTATATAAAAGTCCTCTATTGGATCTCCTATCAGGTCCAGCTTTGTATGATGATCAGGAACAAGCCCACGCTCTATGGACCGTTCAACCGTTGGTACACTTTGCCCCTCCATACCGACAATATATGTTGCAGCAAGGTCTAGCGCATATGGACTTGCTGATGTAAGAATGACACCTACGTGTCGAGGGTCACCTGCCGAAGGACCAGCCCCTTCCATACCAACAATCCCATCCATGAATGACAAGACTGGATTTGCATTGTAACATACATCTACCAGCATATCCGAAAATTCTTCCACGCCTGGCATCTTAAAATGATACTCTGCTTTTATGAGTCCTGGTATTGTGCCAAACATATTCTTAACAGCACCTGTGAAGCGCATCATCCCGTGGGTTTTCAGCTTTGAAACGGAAATAACCTTGTCCACTTCATGCATAACCCGGATTACGCTTAATCGTTTTAATATCTTACACCCTTCATTAACAACTTCAACAGCTTCAGTGTCCATATTCAGCTTAACTGGCAACCTGTTTTTTATATCCTCATAACCACAGGCATTATAAATACCTCTAAGGGCATTCACAGTGAAAGGCCCTCCAGGGCTGTCACCAATAATCACCTCACAACCATGGTCGATGAAAATACTGGCCAAGGCTTCAACAAAAGCTGGATGTGTTGTCGTTGCTTCTTCGGGTCTTTTTTTCATAAGCAGATTTACTTTTAATAAAACCCGTTCTCCCGACTGGACATAAGTATTTAGGCCCCCAAGGGCATTTATGGACTTTTCCAATTCTGCTTTAATAAGTTGCACATCATATTGACCGCAGGCCTTAATAACAACTTTATCCATTTATAATGCTCCTTTCAAGGAAGGCCCTACTTAAAACATTAAGGCTCTCACAAGTACTACAATGCCCAGAATAATTCTATAATACGCAAACACTTTGAAATCATGTTTTTTAATGTAGTTCATAAACATGGCAATAACAACATAAGCAACAATAAAGGATACAAATGTTCCCACGCCAAGAACCACCCACTCAAAACTCGTAAATCCAAAACCAGCTTTTAGGAGTTTAACAAGGCTTGCTCCCAGTATTGTTGGTATAGCTAGAAAGAAAGAAAACTCAGCAGCGACCGACCTGTTAAACCCTAAGAACAAAGCACCTATTATCGTTGAAGCAGAACGGGACATGCCTGGCACAAGAGCCATACACTGTGCACAACCAACAATAAAGGCTTGCTTGTATGTAATATCTGATTCATGCTCAACCTTAATATCCTTCATTCTGCTCTCTGCGAACATAATTAGAAAAGCACCCAATATTAGGGCTATTGCAACAGGAACCGGACTGAAAAGATACTGCTCTATGACTTCATCAAGACCTAGAACAACACCCAGAAAGCCAGCTGGAATGATTCCAACAACCACTTTGCTCCATAAACTCACATAGTCTTTCATATTCTCTTTAGATTCGAATTTCGGAAAAACCTTATCTCGAAAATATATTAGCACTGCCACAATGGCACCGCTTTGAATAACAATTGCAAATAGATTTGCAAATTCTCCTTCAAAGCTTAAATAGTCATTTGCGAGTATTAAATGTCCCGTAGAAGATACCGGGAGAAATTCTGTTAACCCTTCTATTATACCCAATATAATAGCCTTAATGATCATTTCCATTCGTATAGCCTCCATAATAACAATCAGAATATCTCTATTCTTGGACCGCCCTTTATTATTTTATGTATATATCTCTTTTTATATGGGGTCAAATACCCCTTTTCCATAGCCGATTCTATAAATCCGCTAATATCTTTTCCAGATTCATAGACCACACCCAGAACGGTTCCGCTATGGGCCGCATTGATGCCAACGAGATCGAATCCATGCGCTAGATCAATGAGTTCTTTTAGAAAGGGTTTGTACAAGACGATCTGATTTTCAAAAGCACTGACCTCCATAGCCATACCTAACTTTTTCAAATCACCAGACTCGCTGGCCTCTCTTAATAGGTCGAGAGCCTTTGAAGCTCTTGGCTTGTCAGACTTCTTAAAAGCCCCTTCTTGTCTAAGGCGCTCCGTATCCACGGTGTCATCCATTTCAAGAACCAAAACGCCTAAATTTTCAATGGTTTGAAGTGACTCCACGGCGCATCCATTCAAGTGATCAAATAAGACCCAGTCAGAAAACATAATGTTATCTGTGGGTTCAATATCTGCAGCTATTTTCCCCAACCACTGGGCACTTGGTCTACACCCTGCATAAATAGAAACAGCAGATAGGACACCGACTATATCAGCAGTTGATGAGGCCATGCCCTTGCCAACGGGAATGTCAGAACTTATATCCACTGAAAAACCATTGGGATCCAGTTCAAAATAATCGCATGCCCTTTTAAAGGCAACCACAGCCTTGGCGTTCACATGGTCCATGCATAATTTGTAGTGTTTTGTTTCAGTCAGGGTCACCGTGGAGAAACAGTCTATGGCATAAGAAACGAGCATTTCATTTTTTCCATAAAAACCCTGTATCAGTTCACCACAACTCCCTGGAACTTTTACCACAACTTTTTTCATTCGACCACCTACTCACAAATCTGTTTAAGCGCCATAATAAGCTTTTCATTTGATGCCTTATCTTTGATGGCCACTCGGAAGTAATTTTCACCCATGCCATCATAGTTATGGCAAGTCCGAATCATAATCCCTCTTTCAAGAAGTGATTTGGCCATATCGGCGCCTCCTTCATACTTAAAAAACAAGTAGTTGGCATAGCTGTCATTGACTTTAAGTCCAGGTATAGAGTCTAGCGCCTTTTTCAGACTAGAATTTTCTTCACGAAACCATGCCCCGGTCTGACTATTATATGCCTCATCAAAGACAACGCTTTGGCTGAAGCGATCAGCCAGATGATTGAGTTTCCAAGGTTGGGCTTTACTTAACAATTTTTCTAGGATGTTAACATCTTTTGTTATTAAATATCCACACCTTAGTCCAGGTACAGCATAGTACTTGGTTAGAGACCTTGACACAATAAGCCCCTTATATTTTTCTGTGAGTCCAATGCATGTTTCCTGACCCAAACGTTCAGCAAATTCCATAAATGCTTCATCGACAAGTAAGTATGCTCCAATACTTTGACAATGTTTAAGGATTTTCTCAATATCCTCAGGCCCAATTATATCTCCTGTCGGGTTATTGGGATTGCAAATAACACCAAGGTCAATATCTGTTTTCATATCATTAATAAATCTATCAACATTAAAGGTGTACGCCTCATCTTCCAGCCTATAAGATGGCACATATTCAGCACCAGATTTTTCCACAGCCTTTTCATACTCCACAAAACTCGGAACACTGACTAGAACTTTCTTTGGTTGAACAGCCTCAACAGCAGCAAAAAGACTGTCTATGGCCCCATTGCCGGGCACAACACTTGCGTAGTCAAGGTCATGCAGTCTCCCAATGGCTTTTCTAAAATCAATATAATCCGGATCTGGATAATTCACCAGTCCTTCAATGCTTTCTTCAATGGCTTTTTTGCCAGAAGCCGGTATCCCCAATGGGTTGATATTGGCACTAAAATCAATAATGTCTTTAATATCCATACCAGTCTCACGGCTCACCTTGTATACATTACCACCGTGTTCTTTCTTCATTTTACTCATCCCAACTTTATCGAATGACATAGGCACATGCTGTTGCCAGCACAATTCCCATAAAACTTGTCATATACATTAGTTTGCTTGATCGTACTATATGGACGACATCTGGTTTTTCCAGAGGATCTCCCATTGTGGGCTTCATCGACATTTGACCAAAATACCAGGCTTTTCCTCCAAGCTCAATGCGCAGTGCCCCGGCTGCCGGGGCTTCTGACAAAGGACTGTTTGGACTGCTGTGGTTCCTTTTGTCACGCTTTAAAATACGGTAGGCATTCTTATAATCCAGTTGCAAGACGAAGGCCGCCCCTATAACCAGGACCGCTGTGATTCGTGCTGGCACATAGTTTGCAAGATCATCAAATTTTGCCGAAGCCCAGCCCAAGTTCATGTACTTTTCATTCTTATATCCCACCATAGAGTCTAGGGTGTTCACAGCCTTAAAGGCAAATCCCAATGGGGCTCCGCCAATGGCCATATAAAACATTGGAGAGATGATGCCATCTACTATGTTTTCCGTCATGGTTTCAACGGCTGCCTTAATAATATCTTCCCTATCCATCATGTCCGTGTCTCGACTAACGAGCATGGCAATCGCTTGACGGGCCTTTTTCAGGTCATTCTTTTCCAGTTCCAGTCTCACTTTTTTTGTTTCAACATCCAAACATCTGGTTGCCAAAATTTGATAAACCATCAAGGCCTCCAGAAGAAATGCCAACCAAGGGGATAGGACCGCTGCCCCTTTTAAAATGTAATAGGGTACAGAAAAGGAAAGTCCAACCACAAGACCTAAAAGAATCACACCCCCAACCTTGAGGGCATGGTCTTTCTTGGCCACTTGCCGAATCACAGACTCTGTCCATTCAATGAGTTTGCCAATCAGCCTGATAGGATGCGGCATCCAGTAAGGATCACCAAAAACAATATCAGCCATATAGCCTAACCAAAATGCCAGCATTTTACCACTCCTGAATAATCTTATAAATTTGATCCATATCAAGATTTTCTCTCATGATATCAGCCAGTTTATTGTATTCTTTCTCTTTAAAATCATCGAAACTATTTATGTCACTTTCAAGCGCTTCCAGTCCCTTTGATTCACGAATGGCATTGAGATATGTTCTACAGAATTTCACATCATCGAAGACACCATGAATGTAAGTCCCCATAACATTGCCTTCAGCATTAACGGCTCCATCCCAAACATCAACAGACTCACCCAAACGACTTTGAATGTGCACAAACGGTTTAACATCAGGATCACGCTCAGATTGACCCATGTGAATTTCATACCCCTTAACGTCCATACCCTTCACTGAACCAAACTCGCCTTCTAGGTCATGGTTAATCACAGCATCCACTTGAGTTGTGGTCTTTTCAACCGCAAACTCCGTATCAATACCAAGTAGTCCTAGACCGTTTGTTTCTGCCACAGAACTTTCTGTATGCTTTGGATCTCTCAGAGTTCTACCAAGTATTTGATAGCCTCCACAAATGCCAACAATACGTTTGCCTTTTCTTGCTAGTCTCAAGATTTGTTCATCCAAACCTGAATTTCTTAAGTATATTAAGTCTTCAATGGTATTTTTAGAGCCTGGAATAATAAGCACATCAGGATCACCAATGGCTTCTCCACGCATAACGTACCGGACATTGACATCTGCTTGTGTTTCAAACACATTGAAATCTGTAAAATTGGAAACATGCGGGAGATAAAGCACTTCAATTTGAACCTGGGCATCATAATTTTGCTTATGATTGAATCTTTCTGCCAAGGAATCCTCGTCTTCCACACGAATATCTGAATACGGTACAACACCGAGTACAGGAATATTCGTTAAGTCCTCCAGCATTTTCAGACCTGGTTTTAAAATCTCCACATCACCTCTAAACTTATTGATGATGACCCCTTTAACACGTTTTCTTTCCTCTTCTGTCAACAGCATAATCGTGCCGTATAAGGATGCAAAGACACCGCCTCTGTCTATATCACCGACAAGGAGAACAGGAGAATCTGCAATTTCAGCCATTCCCATGTTTACAACGTCGTTTTCTCTAAGGTTGATCTCGGCAGGACTACCAGCACCTTCTATAACAACAAGCCCATGTTGGTCAAGCAGCTGTGAGTATACACTGTGAATCATTTCCTTTAAGGCTGGTTTGTAGTCATGATACTCCGTTGCAGACATATTGTTATGCACTTTACCATTTAGAATCACTTGTGCTTTCTTATCCGTAGAAGGCTTCAGTAAGATGGGATTCATTAAAACAGTCGGCTTAATGCCCGCTGCCTCAGCCTGAACAACCTGTGCACGGCCCATTTCGCCCCCTTCTTCAGTGATGAAGGAATTCAGTGCCATATTTTGTGATTTAAAGGGTGCAGGACTATGTCCATCTTGTAAAAAAACACGACAAAGACCCGCTGTGATTATACTCTTACCAACTGATGACCCTGTTCCTTGAATCATAATAGATTTATTTTTTAAAGGCTTCATACCCTACACGTCCTTTCCAGTTCCAGCATTTATATAATTGCTGCATTTTACGACAAAGTTTTTAGCTAGATTGATATTCGAATAAAAATGTACATGAGCATAGGCTCCAAGACAGTTCTTATACAAATGTCCACACGACCACTGAACATGTTTTTCACCCGGTCTTGCCTTGGTCACATGATATGCAAAGTTTCCCTTGTCCCCATGCTCTACAATGGACCTGTGAAACTCGTGAGCCTTGAACGTCTCTTCATGCTCGCTTGAAATCGGCGAATCAGATGCCACCTCAACCTCGACATATCCGAAGCGTTGGAGTCTTTTGGTCATTTTAGATTTAAACGGAAATATACCCACCATGTCATACTCTATTGACTCAAGATTTTCTATAGAATCACATAAATACATGAGACCGCCACACTCAGCGTAGATTGGCATTCCTGCATCCGCCGCTTTTCTTATAGCGCTTTTCATAGATAGATTTTCAGAAATATCCTTGGCGAACACTTCTGGGAATCCACCGCCCAAAATAATGCCACCGATATCTTCTGGTAAGTCTTTATCAGTTATTGGACTAAATGGAACAAGTTGTCCTCCTAATTCTTCAATCAAATCAAGGCTGTCTTCATAGTAGAAATTAAAAGCCCTGTCTCTAGCGATTGCAATTCTAACTGGCTTGTCAACGCGGGGAATAACTGGTGTACTTTTACCTTCTACTAAACTTGCACCTCTTGCAATTTCAATAATTTTATCTAGATCAACCGTTTCAGTGACCATGGAAGCCACTTCATTTAGTTTTGAATCAAGTTCATCCACTTCTCCTGATGGCACAAGACCGAGGTGTCTGCTTTTTAAAGAGATGGCACTGTTTTTATTTAAATATCCTACGCAAGGAATACCAGTATCTCTTTCTATGGCTTGTCTAAGTAAATTATAATGCTTTTCACCATGCATATTGTTGAGAATAACACCTGCGATATTCACATTTTCGTCGTACATTTTATAGCCTGTAACAATGGCTGCAGCACTGGCTGACATACCACTCCCATCAACAAGGAGTATAACCGGCGCACTAAGGACCTTTGACAAATGCGCTGTGCTCCCCATGTCTTTCTGTGTGCCGAGTCCATCGTATAGACCCATCACGCCTTCAATCACAGAAATATCAGCGTCTTTTGCATTTTTTACAAACAAGTTCTTCGTCGTCTCTTCTCCAAGCATCCATACATCTAAGTTTCTTGATGCACGACTAACCACAAAAGAATGAAACGCAGGATCAATATAATCTGGACCACTTTTAAATGGTTGGACCTTAAGTCCCCGGTTGTATAAAGCTCTTAGAACACCTGTTGTGAGCGTTGTTTTCCCTGCTCCGCTATGGGTTCCCGAAATCACAATCCGCGGCTGCATTCAATCACCTCTTTACATATTTAAAGCACTGAGTATTGGAAAATCACCATCATATTCCAATAGGACAATGCCACCATTTTCAACTTTGAATTTCCAAAACCCATCCACTGAACCTATTATTTCCTTGCATAAAATTCCCTTTATAACCCCTGAATGGGCTACGATCAAAACCGTTTCATCTTCCAGGGTTTGTTCTCTTATATTCTTAAAGGCATCGGCAATTCTGTCATAGAACATCTTTAGGGATTCTCCCTCAAGACAAGCCACATTTGTATAGTCTTCGACCCACTTCTTTGATAGGTCGGGATAGTCTTCAAGAATTTGCTTGTAAGTCAGACCTTCCCATTTTCCAAAGTTCATTTCTCGAATGTCCTGACTGTAGTGAATAGGCAAATTGTGATGCTTCATAATGGCTTTCGCGGTGTCTCTTGCTCTTGATAAATCACTGCAATACACCTTGTTTATGCTTTCATTCATGAGTTTGCGTCCAGCATTATCAGCCTGTAACTTACCTTTTTCATTTAGAGGCACATCCGTATAGCCACCAAACCGGCCACTTGTATTCCACTGTGTTTCTCCATGTCTAACCAATATAAAACGCACTGCAATCACCTACTTTATTAGCTGTATGACAATGATCCAAATGGGCAACTGAAAAAGTTCTGATAATTCGATCATAGCTCCTAATGTATCACCTGTCATACCATCAATTATCCGCTTAACATGCTTTACATAAAAGTGTACAAATAGGGCTGATCCCCCAAGAACAATATAACCCGGTGGATAAGCCGCCAGGGGCACTGCAACAACAATAAGGGCTGAAAGAACCTGTCCTTTTGAAACATTGCCTATGAAAAACTGACCCATGCCTTCGTCTCTGGCATACACAGACAGCCATGACCCAAGGGCGATTCCAAATCTTGATATAGATGGCATAAATAAAACCACAAGCGTCCTATCCGCAACTGACAGATTTGTTAAAAAGGCGATTTTCATAGTGATCAGAACAATAAGGGCAAGGGCCCCATTTGATCCGATGCGACTGTCTTTCATAATTTCTAAAATTCTATCTTTGCCTCTATTGGAGTATAGTCCATCAAAAGCATCTGCCAGGCCATCAAGATGTAGACCACCTGACAAAAACACTTCAAGAAAAACCACCAGTGCAGACAGTGTGAGGGCATTAAAATACGGGGCACACATAGTGTGAATCCCCGCCAGTATACCCCCTATCAGAAGTCCAACCAAGGGCAACCATTTGACCCCCTTGGCGAAATCGGAATTCGATGCAGGCACTTGAATGCTGATCGGTATTCTTGTAAAAAATTGTATCATGAGTATGAGTTGGTTCATATCCCTACCCCTTTATTTTCATCGGGATGCCAGAAACGACAAAAAAGACTTCCTGTGCTCGAGATGCCACCAACTCATTGGCTTTTCCGGCAATATCTCTAAAAACACGTGCAAGTCTGTTTTCAGGCACAATCCCTAGTCCCACTTCATTGGTAACCACTATAAGGTCGTGTCCCTTTTCTAAAACAATATCGACCAATTTATTCACTTGATTCAAGATGTCGTCTTCAATACCATCAATACGGTCTCTTGAAACCTGATCCCAGTCAATGGATGAATCCGATAGCATTATATTGGTGACCAGAACGGTAAGACAATCTAATAAGAAAACATCAAATGCCTGTGAACTGTCCTTGGCGAATATTTCATCAATATGGTCTTGTTTCTCAAATGTCGTCCATGCATCTGGCCGCCTTAACTGGTGTTTTTTTATTCTGTCGACCATACCTTCATCAAGGGCCGCAGCCGTTGCAATATATCCGACCTTTTCTCCACAGTCAAAACACATCTTTTCTGCAAACGAGCTCTTGCCACTTCTCGCCCCGCCTGTCACCAGGGTGACTTTCCCCTTCATTATGCTTCTCCTTTGCTTGCCTCTGCATTTTTCTGTTTTCTATACTCATCAGAAGCGACCATTCTTTGGTCCTGTGCCATTTGCTTAATTTGTTTTCTATCTTCAATGTCAGGGTGGCGTATGGCCATATCATAAAATGAGGTGGCCTTCCTAAACTCGCCCAACCTACGATTCAACTCCCCTAAGACATAGTAAACAATATATTCTTCTTCGCCAGCCTCTTCAAAATCCTCTTTTGTGAAGGCTTGTTCATAATAGTTTGCTGCATGCTTAATAAACTGCATTTCAACATCTTCATTTTCAAGCATTCGATTAAACCAGGCAAGACGAAGACAAGCCTTTGCAATGGCAAATTTGCTGGCTTCCATAACATTGAAATTAAGAAGGGCAATTTTATGGACCTCTATGGCATCGGTCAGTGTTCTAACGCCACCATAGTCCTTTCCACTCCAGTTGGACATCACCTTTTTTCGAACCTGTGCCACTTGAGCCACTGAAATGTCTTGATATGTGCTCTCAAAAGAGGCATATCCACATTTTGGACAAACATACACACCATAAAATGTCGGATTTTCATCCTTGTAATAAGCGCAAAAATCCGAATCACGCTTTACGACCTTCACATGTGATGTCTTCACTTTTTTTGTCTTAAACTTCATGTCACATACAGGACATTTTACTTCTTTGTCATATAGCGCTTCAGACATTATTACCTCCAACCGATTTCAATCACATCACCCGTTTTTAGAATATCAGTATACCTTGCCCTAGAACCATTAAGTTTCAAGTCAAGTATACCTTTAGGTGTGCTTATATCGAAATCTATATGTTCGAATATATCCACAAAGATCATGGACTTTTTCTTTGTCTCAATTTGTACGGGACTGCCATTGATCATAAGATGATACATTTTCGAAAGTTCTTCTTCCCCTTGATCCTGGCCACGACTTTCCTCTTCCTGAATCACCTGCTCGGCATGGGCACTTTCTCTTATAACATCAATTTCTTCAACAACATCGTCCACAGTTAAAATATCTGGGTCTTCTTTTTCTAGTTTAACCCACTGAACTGTGTCATTTCTTCTAATTTCTCGATCTGGCTCTGCCATCTGTCCATTGACCTTAAAACCAATATGATCAAGAGAAAGGTCAAGATGACTTGCAAGGTCGTTTATATTTTGAATGTCGAGAACTTCGACAGTGTCTTCTGGTTTTAAAATGTAATTTTCATTTTTAAGTTCTCCGTTGACCCGAACACCGCGTGTCAGGCCAATGTCATGCCCATTCACTTGAATCTTTCCGTGAATGTCCACAAGTTCATCCAGTCGCATTTCACGTATGCGTCCAGGTATAGCTGGTTCAATGTGAATGGCGTCTTTGTTTCTCAACTTGGTATCTAGGCTTGCTGGGCCCCCATTAATAAAAATACGTGCCGGCTCACCGTAGTCTCCCAGTATGGTTCTCTGCTCCTGATTATAGGTGATCTGAAAGGCGTCACCACGTTCTGCTAAAAGCTTTCTAGCATTAAAACCGACTAGGATAAGCGCATCTGAGACAGTCAACTGCTTCGAATTAAAAAGTCGAATCGGTTTTTCATTCACTGTGACCTGTAAAAAATCGTGTTCTCGATCATTAAAGGCTGTGAACCCAATCCCCATGGGTGTTATATATTCAGGCCCATTTAACGGATCTGGTTTAAACTCAATATTTTCTAACATTTCAGTGCCTTTTATTACCACTCTTTCTTTTGGCAACTCAAGACAAGCCGCTAGTTTTTCTGTAAATCCTGGCACTTGGCAACCTCCACCAATACAGAATATAGCACTTGGTGGTTTTTCATTGACTTCATGAATCCTATCAGAAATATTCTTTGTGATTTTATCAAGAGTCGAATCAAGTCTTTTTAATATGTCATTTCTATGCATGGTATATGGTATACCCACAATGTCACTGAAGGTTAATTCTTCTTCACGCATAAGTCTAAGCTTTAAATCTTCTGCAGCATCAAAGTCGAGCAGGAACTCCCTTGCAATAACCTCTGTAATTTCATCGCCAGCCATGTCCACCATACCATATGAAACAATGGAGCCGTCCTTTGTGATGGCAATATCCGATGTGCCTGCCCCAACATCCACAAGGGCCAAGTTTAGCAATCTGAGTTTTTGAGGAATGGCAATATTAATGGCTGCAATCGGCTCCAGAGTCAGACTAATTACTTCCAAATGAGCGCGTGACATAACTGTATACAAGCTGTCCACAACAATATGGGGTAAGAAGGTCGCTATCATTTCTGCCGATAAGACTGACCCCCTATGCCCTTTAGGATTGATAATCATACCACCATCAAGATAGTAATTAACCACAGAATATCCGACACAGTAATACCTAGTTTCAGCAAGAGGATCTGTTTCCCCAAGCTTGTGCTGAGCCAGTTGAATCCCTTCCATTTCAACACTATCCATAAGTGATTTCTCGATTTCCTGCGTGTAATCAAGATTTCTCTCCACACGAATAGACTGTGTCTTGAGAGCACGTCCTGCTGCCGCAATGGCGACCTTCTTCAGCTCAATACCACTGCGGTCTTCAAGGGCCGCCTTTACTTTTTCAACAACTCGGGTCACCTTGTCTATGTCATGTATTTGTCCATCTAGCATAGCACGATCAGGGTGCTCCATAATTTCATAGTCATGAACGATATAAGATTCATCGACTTTCTCTGCGATTGTTCCGACCACATTTCGTGTTCCGATATCCAGAGAAAAAATTAAGTTTTGCTGATTCAGTGGCATTGAATTCATACGGTCCACCATTTTACCTTTCCTAGTTACTTGCCTACTCGCTTCTATCTATTTGACATTTATCCATTTGACTGAAAAAAGTGGGTATCAGAGTTACTTCGTATTATATTTATGGTAAAGACACACACTGTTTACAGGGCAAGTCTCACAACTTGGTTTTCTTGCTTTGCACTGTCTTCGACCATGAAATATAAGTGTGTGATGGGTTTTAGACCACTTCTCTTTAGGAAGTCTCTTCATCAAGTGTTTTTCTGTTTCAAGGACATTTTCACTGTGGGCCAGTCCCAACCTATTAGAGACCCTAAAAACATGGGTGTCAACAGCTATCGCCGGTTGGTCAAAGGCATTGCTGACAACAACATTGGCTGTTTTTCGTCCAACGCCAGGGAGTTTGACCAGTTCATCCCTGTCACTTGGAACTTCTGAATTATACTCATTCACAAGTCTTTCGCATGTCGCTTTAATATTGCTAGATTTAGACTTGTACAAGCCACAAGTTCGAATATAGTCCTGTAAAGTCTCTAGGGGCATCTCCACAATATCTTGGGGCGTCGATGCCACTTTAAAAAGTTCCGCTGTGACTATATTAACGCGAACATCCGTACACTGGGCCGATAGTATGGTTGCAATAAGTAGTTCAAAAGGTGTTGTAAAATCAAGTTCTGCCTTGGCGTCCGGATAAAGTTTTTCCAGTTCCTCTATTACAAATTCTATTTCTTCAGGTTTTAAATATTTTCTTCTTGCCATAAAATCACTTCCATTATGATTCCCGCCGCATAACCTATGCAGCGGGAAATTTATGTACCATTTTCATTATAGCCCAAGTTGACCATGTGAACCAAAACAATTCCTGTTTAACTGATTAATTTGACATGAATGTTTCTATTTCTTCCACGGTCTTTGGAATACCAAGAGAAAGGTTCTCGAACCCGTCTTCGGTAACCAGTATATCGTCTTCAATGCGGATACCAATATTTTCTTCGGCAATGTATAGGCCAGGTTCCACTGTAACAACCATGCCTGGTTCTAGCGTCGTTTCACGGTTGCCAATATCATGGGTATCAAGTCCAAGATAGTGCCCCACCCCGTGGTAGTAGTACTTGGCTAGGTCTTCATCTTTTTCAAATAAGCCTATGGCCTTGCACTGTGTAAGAAGGACTTCCTTACAAATCTCATTAAGTTTTGCATATGGTAGACCTGGTTTAATGGCTTCAATAACCGCTTCTTGCGCTTTAAGAACTATATTATAAAGCACCTTTTGTCTATCTGTATACTTGCCATCAACAGGTATCGTCCGGCTTATATCTGCACTATAATTGTCATGAAGGGCACCAAAATCAAGAAGGAGCAGGTCTCCTGACTGCATTGTGGCATCGTTCTCAACATAGTGAAGAACCACTGCATTGCCGCCAGATGCTGCAATTGTAGGAAATCCAAGACCTTTGGAGCCTGAACATCTTACCTTGTACTCGAAAAGGGCTGACATTTCATATTCTTTAAGGCCAGGTTCAATGGCTTTTAGAATGGCTTCAAATCCCGCCTTAGTATGACCATTGGCTTTTTTCAGTGCTTGCACCTCTTCTGCCTTTTTCACAACACGAAGTTCAGCCATAATCTTTTGGACTGTTTTGATTTGTACGAAAGCGTATTTATCTCTTACTTGGTCCGCAAAGATCATAGGATATGTTTTTGGTGTTTTAAAGCCTTGTCTTTCAATGTCAAGATATAGTCTTTCAAAATCACCATCCATGAGAAGGCGGTTAAACTGGTTTTCAAACTCGTCTGCAAATGCAATTGTTTCTATACCGCTAATGTCTTTCGCTTCATTCTTACGCATTTTTATACCAATCCACTTTTCTATGTCTGGATTGGGTCTTTCTATAAACAAGGTTGTTTTTGTCTTACCTTTTTTCTTTACAAACTGAAGGACGAAATTTTCTCGTTCCAAGCCTGTTAAATAATAAAAATTCTTATTGGGTGTATAAGGGTATTGACCGTCACCCGAGTAATATGGGGCCTGGCCAGAAAAAAACACCGCCACACTGTCATCTTGAAGTTTCTCCACAAAAGCTTCTCGATTTCCTTTGAAAAATTCTGTATTCATTATCTTTGCCTCCCAACAAACCATTTGTAAACATTATAGCAAATGGATGGTGCTCGCCCAAGCTTTCATGAAGATTAATTCACAGCCTTGCAAAATTACAAACTTATGCCACCATATCCCTTACGGATCATCTGTTAGAACTGATACATTTAAACTGTTTAATTGATCAGTTGAAGGGCCTTTGGAATATTCAAATTATATCTGCTGATTTCAGGTAAATTGCCCATTCTCCAAATAGAGAAATTGTTAATGCCCAAGTCTTGAGCGGCCTCAATTTTGGCCTTCAAACTACTTTCATCCTCATACCAAATAGAGTTCCAAGTGCCGTCAGCACTGTCGAAGTAGTGCAAGTAGGGTGATCCATCCTCAAATCTTTTAAAACCTTGGGCGTCTTCCCTTTCGAGAATAGCCATTCTCTGTACCAGAGATTCATAGGTTGGTCTGTATGGATAGCGTTCTCCACCCGGACCGGCAATAACACCAGATTTCACTTTCCACTGAGCCGTTGCCAAGTTAAGCTGAAGCATAACACTGCTCCGCTTTTCTTCACTTATCAAGTCTAGTTCGTTTTTCAAGTCATCCATGACCTTGTCCATGGGTGCCAAAGGGGTTACCACAGGCTTTGATTCATTCACCGGAAGACTATAATACTTAGGTTCATAATCATGGAACATAAATATATAACCATCTGTGTGCTTGTCTAAAATATTGTACTGTGTGCCTCGACCTGGTTGCAGCGCTACATAGACTTCTTTATCATCCCTCTTTAAAGCACTGTTCACGAACCAAACAAAGGCAGAAAAGTTTGTTTGGTCATCACTATGAAGATTTTCCAAATCTATGACAACACCATCAAAAGAGAGGCCTTCCACTTTGCTTCCACTTACTAAATTTTGAATATCTTTTGTCAAGGCTTCAATTGACCCCAGTAAATTGTCATATGACCCACTATAGAATATATTTAAATAGACTTTTACATTATTATCTCGAGCTTCTTTTAGAACAGCCTCATAGCCATTTGGAATACGGAAGTCTCCACTATTGTATTCAAGCTTCAACACACCCTCTTCATCAGGCTGCAGGCTGGCCCAGCCAAAGGTAATACTTTTAACACGATCAGAAACACCTCGGTTCATAAAGCTGGTAAATTGACTGTTTGAATTAAATGCATAGTAGAGATTAAACTGATTGTCCTGGCTATTATCTTCAAGGGCAAATGAAACCAGTGACGACGTGGCCAGTGCTAGACATAAAAGCCCCACAATAGATTTTTTTATAAAGCGCATAGATATCTCCTTTTCAATACTAATTTTTCTATATTGTTTTTTTCTATATTGTTTTTTATATTGGTTTGTTAAAGCTGTACACTTATCATTATACATCTAATTTGCCTTTGACATCGTTACAGGATAATTAAAATCGACCGCTCTGCCAAGGCGAAGAGCGGTCGATTATGGTATTGATCCGTTTGGCTTTAAATTTCTTTATATGCATGATAAACCATTTCAATTCTATGCTGTGCACTGAAAAAAGCGTCCACAACCTCGGGGTCGAAGTGACTGCCCGATGATTCTTTAATAATTTGATAACTTTTATCCAAAGGAAAGGCTTCTTTATAAGGCCTCCTTGATGTTAAGGCATCAAAGACATCAGCCAAAGCGCATATTCGTGCTTCAATAGGGATCTCAAGCGCTTTTTTTCCACCAGGATACCCTGATCCATCATACTTTTCCTGGTGTCCTAGGGCAATTTGAGCTGCCATCGAGAAATAATTCACATTAAATCTTTTAAAATCTCTATCAATATGTTCAAGAACCTCATAGCCTTTAGCAGCATGTGTTTTCATAATTTCATACTCATCATCCGTTAACTTACCTGGTTTCAATAATATGCTATCCGGAATAGACGCCTTCCCTATATCATGCATAGGAGCACATATTAATATGTTTTCTACAAAGGCTTTATTTATATGTTCCTTATAAACCCCCGCTTCATAAAGTCTTGAAGCAATAATTTGCGAATAAAGGGACATTCGCTTTAAATGATTGCCTGTTTCTGGATCACGTGCTTCTGTCATCTCGGAGAGTCCATTGGTCACAATGGTTAATAGGTTCTTTAAAAAGAAACCCTTGTAAAAGGCAAAGGCAATTTTCTCCTTTAGTAATTTTGTAAAACTTATATGGCTCTCTTCTATATCATCTTCTGAATCAAACTCCAAATAAAGGGTCCCGAAATTATTCTTTTCAACTTTAATAGGCAAGGCAATTCGACTGGCCACACGTGTCACATCGTCATATTTCTTTATAAGATGGTCATCGTGCTCGTACTCCGTCACATCCCCACCACTGATAATTCGTTCTATATGTGTCCCATGCAAGGTTTCATATTCTAGTCTAATTTGAATAAATGGTATAAAAGCTCCAAATTCACTAAACATATACAACAATATATCATCCAACTGATTCTCAAATATAATTTTGTCTTCCAGTTTGAAAATAGTTTCCAAGTTATTTAGAAAAAAATTAAAGTTATCATATAAATCTTTAAACTCATCCGCCCGTGTCCTTTGGAACCTTTCTGTTAAATCACCTTTACTCATTTTCTTGAATATGGCTCGAATTTCTACTATAGGATTATAAAAATTAGCTGTGATCAAATAGATCAAAAGTACAAGTGCACCCATAGAAAAGACAATCGAACCATACTGAAACTTCTTGCTCAATGCCATTTTTCGCTCAGCTTCTTCCCGACAAATTCGAGCGACAAAGCCTGCATTATCAAGAATCTTGTCATTGAGAACTTTTAGTTCTTCAAGCTTCATTTTATACTGGCTTCTATCCTCTAACTGCTGTGGATCTGTAAGATGATCCTTATAAATTTGCATCTCATTCCATATTTCAAGGGTTATGTCTACAGCCTTATCAAACTCGACCCTAAAATCGTCTGAAAAGTCTAGTTCTATCACATTACCAGGCGTGTACTCAAATTCATAGTTTTTAAAACCAATGAGTATATTTTTGACACGGTTGTAGTAAGTGTCAACAAATTCTTTTTTTTCATTGACAATGTCCTTGTAGTCACTGACATTGTTCAGGCCCATTTCCCCAATGCTTGTCAGTGTAAAAGTGACCCGCTCAGTCAGTATCTCCTGCTCTCCCAGAACATCTGTTAATATCAGATGTTGACGCTGGGTTTCTATGGCCACATAACTTGTAACCACAACAGATGTAAGGGTTATAAACATAAGTATAAACACCAAATACAACTTTGTAGAAAGTCTTCTCAATTTTACTGTTATCCAGTTCATATTATCCCCCCAAGAGTTAAAGTCATACCTCTTATACCCGCTTTATAATCCAATATGCCCTGCTATTTGAGCCTTTTTACCTTGGATTTATTTAGGGCAATAAAAATCCCAGTCACAAACTATCTTTTCATGACTGGGATCAAATATGTTAGTTACAACTTTTCCATGACGGCTTTGATTTTCTGTTCCATAGTCCCCTCTTTGTCCCGTCTGTCATCAATTTTTATTGATGTGGACACCCGCTGGGCTCCGTTTTCAAAGGGCACCTCATGCATTTGACGAACAGCCTCTAAGATTACATCAAGGTCACCCTCAATACAAGTGCTCATCGGCGTCAACTCGTATTTAAGTTCCTTGTAATTGTCAAGCACCTTATGGCAGGCTGCCACATATCGGCTGACACTCGGTGTTTCTGTCCCAATCGGCACGATAATTAGCTGAACAATTGCCATTTTCGACCTCCTATTCTTCTAAAAGAGCAGACATTTCATCGACAAGTTCTGAAAACTTCTTAAGGGCATCTCTTACAGGTTGTCCAGAACGCATATCGGCTCCCGCTTTTTCCATAATATCCAGCGGATACTCCGAACGGCCTGCTCCAAGAAAGTTTAGATATCTATCCACAGCCGGCTGACCCTCTTTTAGTATTTGTTCAGACAGAGATACAGCCGCTGAAAAACCAGTGGCATACTGGAAAACATAGAAATTGTAATAGAAGTGAGGAATTCTTGCCCACTCCAAGTCAATTTCCTTGTCAATAATCATTGCTGGTCCATAATATTTTTCATTTAACTTTCGATAATGGGATGATAAGACTTCCGCAGTCAGAGCCTGTCCACTTTCAACCATAGAGTGGATGTCTCTTTCAAACTCTGCAAACATAGTCTGTCTAAAAACTGTGCCTCTAAAGGATTCAAGGTAGTGGTTAAGCAAGTAGAGCTTTTCTGTCTCATCTTCTAATGTTTCAAGCAAATGATTTGTCAAGAGGGCTTCATTAGTTGTAGATGCCACTTCTGCTAGGAAAATGCTGTAGTTTCCATAGACATATGGCTGGTTTTTTCTTGTCATATAGCTATGCATAGAGTGCCCCATTTCATGGGCAAGGGTGAACATATTATCAAGGGTGTCGTGATAATTTAGAAGTATAAAAGGTTTAGAATCGTATGTGCCAAACGAATAAGCACCACTTCTCTTTCCAACATTCTCATATACATCAATCCAACCCTCTTCATAAGCTTTTTCCACCACAGAACAGTAGGTCTGTCCCAGAGGCGCTAAGGCTTTTAAAACGGTTTCTGTCGCCTTTTCATAAGGCACCTTCATATCCACGTTCTTAACAATCGGCGTGTAAACATCATACATATGAAGGGCATCCACACCAAGGGCTTTCTTCCTTAGTTCCATGTATTTGTGCATGGCTGGCAAGTACTCATTCACAGCATCCACCAGGCTGTCGTACACTGCAACATCCACGTTGTTCTTATGAAGTGATGCATGTCTGGCCGACCTATGTTTTCTTGCCTTTGAATAAAATATATTCTTTTTGACTTCAGATTGTACCATCATGGCCAGTGCGTTTTTATGGTCTTCATAAACACTGTAGTAGGCCTTAAAGGCATCTTGTCTCAGTCTCCTGTCTCTCGATTCTAGGGTTGGAATAAAGTTTCCATGGGACAATTGAAGATCCTTGCCTTCACTGTCCTTAACAACTGGAAATTTTAAATCCGCTGAGTTGAGCATACCAAAAATATTAGATGGCGCCGAAGCGAGCTCTCCTGCACTTGCAAGAAGTTCTTCTTCTTCCGCACTCAAAACATGGGGCTTGCTCCGCATGATATTGTCAAGATACTGCTTGTATAATGACAATGCCTCTGAAGACTCAACCATGCTCCAAATAAGATCCGCATCAGCTGCCAATATTTCCGGAACAATAAAGGAACTTGCACTGGATGCTTCCGTTCCAAGGCTCTCAGCGCGCGAAGTCATAGCTTGGTAAGTTGCATTCTTTGTATTTTCATCCTGCTTCATTCTTGCAAAAGTGAATATGTTGGTTAAGACTCGGTCTAGTTTCAAATCAGTTTCTAAGGCCTTCAACAAACTATCTTTGCTTTTTGTTACCGTCCCCTTTAAGGCGCTGATCTCCTGTATAAGAGCTTGTGCTCTTTTAAAATCAGCTTCCCAAAGGTCACTCGTTTCATACATTGATTCAATATCCCATTTATACTGCTCTGGGATTTCGGCTCTTTCTCTAAGTTTTGCCATAATATTCCCTCTTCCTACATTGTCAAATAATTCTTAACTTTATCAACAACCTAAATTATAACATTTTTATTAGCTTTACGAAAGATCCGCAAACAGCATAATACCAATGTTGCATCACCTTGCAAATTTTGTCGAAAAAAGTCGATAGTTTTAGTGGGAAATCTTACAATATTGAGATATTATGCTTTTAGATGGGTACTTAAGTATAATAAACCACTCTAATTATATGGAGGACTCTATTTCCCATCGTTCAATAAATCAACATTCGGTAAGACAGGTGATGCTATGAAATCTCTTTTTAAATCATTCATTATATTGATACTCTTGTCCCTCATCCTCACAGGGTGCGAATCTGGAGAAAACATACTAGGTGTTGGCGAGGAACTCGTTGAAGCGCCAGATATACAAGAAGACCTCAGTATATACGAAAACGACGATCCCCTTCAGGTCCATGTGGTTTACTTAACGGTCTTCCAAACACCGCCCGGCTCCCTGCAAAGGTTCACTTTTAGAGATATTAATAACGATGAAGACTACCTTGATTTAAATGATCCAGAGTTGCCCGTCTTATTTCAAGAGGGTGACTTAAAAGGTCCTAGAGTTGGGGACTACGGCTATGGACTTACAGATGCCAACGCCACAATAGAAATCAGAGGGCGGTCAACAAGACTGGCCGATCAAAAGTCTTACCGAGTCAACCTCAACAACAGACTGGGACGGTGGCTGGGCTTTGATAAGATAAACCTTAATAAACACCCATACGATATCACCCGCTTTAGAAACAAACTGGCCTTTGACATTATGAAAGAAATTGATCATCTTCCAAGTCTAAGAACGAAATTTATGCACGTCTTTATTAAAGATCTCAGTCAAGGTGACTTAGACGCAGAATTTGTTGATTATGGTCTTTTTACCCACGTTGAGTCCATCGACGATGACTACCTTGAAAGCCATGGCCTAGATGAAGATGGTCAAGTGTATAAGGCTGAAAACTTTTTTTCCAAATGGATGAAGACATTCGTGCTGTCACCGATGAGAAATACAATGAAGACGATTTCGAAAAGATTTTGGGTATAGAAAACGGCGGTGACCACATTGAACTTATTGACATGCTAAAGGATGTCAACAGCTACTTTGTAAACATCGATACGGTTATGACTGAGCATTTTCAAATAGACAACTACCTGACTTGGTTGGCAGTGAATATACTCCTAGATAACAGGGATACAAACACTCAAAATTTCATGCTCTATCGACCGAAAAATCTAGAGCATTTTTATTTTCTTCCTTGGGACTATGATGGGGCCTTTGATTACTATAATCAAGTCAAAGATTTTGAGTCCAACTACATTCCACCATGGCGCCTTGGCCTTGCCAACTACTGGAGCACCAACTTGCACAGCCGATACTTTAGAGAAGTGGACAATATTGAAAAACTCAACCGTCGTGTTGATGAACTTTACTATCAGCTTTCAGAAATGGATTTACCAAGTATGATTGACCAGTACGAGTCAGTTGTTTTTCCTTATATATCTAGAGAACCAGATGTCAATCATTTAAGAGCTAGTTTAGAACAGCACGTTGAAGAAGCTGAGCGTCTCAAAACCATACTTGATGAAAACTTAAAGCGCTATTACGACAGTCTAGAAAAGCCAATGCCTATTTTTTTAGGTGACGCCACATCCCTTGGTGAATACAGTCTGTTTAGCTGGGACCGTTCGTTTGATATTCAAGGCGATGCCCTAAAATATCATTTTGAACTCAGCACAACATCAACATTCGATACCGTTTTTTACGAAGAAGTTCTCAATTTCAATGAAATTTCAGTCCGTTCATTAAAACCTGGTGTGTACTACTGGCGCGTTACTGTCATTGATGCCAAGGGACATAAGCAAGTTGCCATGGATGAAATCGTTGATGATACAGGCGCAGTGCGGTATGGTATCAAGAAATTTGTCATAAAAGAAAACAGGTGATTGCATGGGAGAACGTTCCGGCCGTTTTGAACTCAAGTACTTAATTGGAAAAAAAGACTACTACTTACTAAAACAATTGCTCCCCAGAGTCCTCAAAATCGACCCCAATAATTCCGGTGGGGAGTTCTATACTGTTAGTAGCATATACTTTGATGATCCCTTCGATACATCCTTCTACGAAAAGGTGGATGGGGTATTCGAACGCAAAAAGTTTCGAATTCGGTATTATGATCACTCTGATGCTTTTATTAAACTTGAGAAAAAGGAAAAAATAGGCGGCATAACTTATAAAACAGACATGCGTATTGATAAATCAATTGTAATGACCGCTCTGAGAGATCCACTTTACCTCAATATAAATGCCTATGACCATTCTCTTTACAAGGATTTTGTCATTGACTGTAAGTCACGACGTTTAACCCCCAAGGTGGTTGTCCAGTATAAAAGAGAAGCTTATCTCCTCAACTATGAAGGCATTCGAATCTGTTTTGATGCACACATAAAGTCCAGTTTGCCATCAGAAGATTTGTTTACAAAAAAACCGGCATCAAATCCTATTATGACTGAGCCGCTTTATGTTTTCGAGGTAAAGTATAAAAGGTTTTTACCAAACTATATTAGGGAGCTGATTCAAGTTATAGACACGACACAAACGGCATTCTCCAAATATAGCCTTTCAAGATTGCAGCTTGATAGAAGTTTTAAGTTTACTCGTTAACACATAAAGACACCACAAGGAAGGAGCACACAATGAACCGGTTTACACTTATGAACCAATTCACATTCACAGACCTGCTTAGAAACAGTTTGAGTAAGTCGGATTTTTTCGGTTCAATATCCTTTGTTGACATCCTTATAGCCCTGCTATTTGCTTTTGGTGTCAGCATGTTTATTTTTTATATTTACAGAAAAACATACAATGGGCCTCTTTATTCTCATAATTATAATGTGTCCCTTGTTTTAATGACGCAAATCACCGCCCTTGTAATCATGACAATCAGTTCGAATTTAGTCTTATCACTGGGTATGGTTGGTGCCCTTTCCATTGTACGCTTTCGTACTGCTGTTAAAGACCCTCTCGATGTCGTCTTTATGTTTTGGGCCATTGCAGTTGGTATTTCCTGTGGCGCCAGTCTTTTTATGATTTCCATAATAGGATCCTTGTTTATCGGCCTGGTCATCACCCTTTTTGCCCGGTATAGGATCACCAATGATGTGTATATGTTGATCATTCACTACTCTGAGGATGCAAAAGAAGATGTCTTTAAGATTATAAGTTCCCTCGATTATAGGATCAAATCAAAAACAGCTTCTGCAGGCTCCATAGAGTTGACCCTTGAAATCACGCTGATGGGGGCAGACACCAAATTTATCGATGGCCTTTCAAAGGTTTATGGCGTTCAAGATGCAACACTGATTACATACAGCGGCGGTCTAAGCGAATAGGAGGTTTTTTATGAGCCGAAAAAAAATGATTTATGGCCTCCTTGAAGTGACTTTACTATGTATGACAGTCATAGTTTTTTACTATTTTTTCGCAGTCACACCAGATGCCTTTCTCATTGCCAGTCCACACCCTTTTATTATAATTTCTGCAATGATTGGTATTCGTTATGGCAACTATATGGGCATTCTAGGTGCCATTGTATGCACAGTTTTTTATGGTATGGTCTACCAAGATCAGTTTGGAGAACTTCTACCTCTGCTTGGTGACATAAGATACTACAAGTATATTCTTTCAATTTTTTGGGCCGCTGTAATACTAGGGATTTTCAAAGACAATTATGAAGTTGTGACCCAGCGCCTAAACAATAGAATTATCCTTCTTGAAACCAGTCTTGAAAAACTGGGTCGAAAATACGAGGAATCATTGGCCGTTAACAAGGACCTTAAAAAACAGATTATTGGCGCAGAACACAGCATTCTTTCCTTGTATGAAATAGCATCCAACTTGGATTCTCTTGATCCTGAATCTGTTTATACTGAAACCATGGGCATATTAAAGAAATTTGTCAATGCCACAACGGTATCCATTTATACTGTTGATCGAAAAAATTCTGACCTTCTGCGTTTAAAGCTTAGAATGGGAAAAGTTGTTGGAAAAGATATACGAACCATTGATACCATACATTCGGTCGGATTTAAAAGAGTCGTTAGCAACCTTGAAATTCTCAAATGGAACGACACAGATGAGGCCGAATTCCCTTTAATGTCAGCACCCATTAAACACGATGGTTCTGTTATAGCTGTTATTAACATTGAAGATATGGATTTCGACGTTCTCTCAGAGTACGCTTTTAATCTTTTTAAGGTTATTGTAGAGTGGGTTAGTCGCTCGATTGGTCAAGCCATTTATGTTGAATCACAACTGCGTGAAGATAAATACTTAGAAGAAACCAACTTCCTAAAATACAAGGAATTCCAAACTCGACTCATCCAAGAAGAAAGACGAGAATCTGAATTTGGACTTGAGTTTCTCTATTTGAAATACGAGCTCACCGACGCCAACTTTGAAGACATCCACTTAAACCTATCTGGTTTTATGCGGTCAGTGGATGTGTTCAGCTATGAAGAAGCATCTAATACGATTCATATTCTTCTACCAGCAACCCCACCTACAGCATTCAACATAATCAATGAAAGGATCTTAAAAAACCTTGAGTATAAGGTTGCCCCGGTCAACACATAAATGAGGTGGAAATATGAAATATGTACTATCCAGTCTTTTAGCCATACTCGGCATAGTTGATCTGGTCTTCTTTGTCCAGTACTTTGAATCACCTGCCATTACATCTTTATACTGGCAGGTTCATATTGTAGTTACTGTGGCATCAATCATTCTTGTTAGGCGTATTCCAAGAAGATATATGATCTATCCCTACTTTATTTTTATGATACTACCTGGTTTTGGCCCACTGGCCTTTGGTTTTACTCAATTTTCTGTGATTTATTTTGAATACAATCAAACACTCTTATTCGAATATGAAAAGTATGTATTCTACGAGAGAATTCTAGACCTTGAATCCCAAACCTCATTCTCAAGTGATGTTAAAACCATGAGCATTCAAGATCAGTTTTTATATTCCCAGCATGATACAAAAAAAGACATGATTTCAGCCATGCTCAGTGGCAGGGACTCTGATTATTCTTATTTGTTAAAGGACAGCCTAGATGATGCTGATATTGAAGTCACCCACTATGCTGCCACAGCACTGAATGCCTTTGAAAATGAATTTGAGGATAAAATCAGTCAAACAAGAAATGAATACCTTTCCAATCAATCTCCGCAAAATTTAATGGCTTATATCGATGCAACAGAAAAATATCTTGAATCTAAGCTTATGGACATTGAAGTGGAGAGGATTATTCGAGAAGATTATATTAAACTTCTTTATAAACAACTGGAATTTGAACCAGATTCTAAAAAGATATATTCAAAAATAATGAATTCCTATACAAAGCTTGAATATGATGAAAAACTATTAACCGTCTTAAAAAAATACACGCGGCTGTACCCAAAAGATCCTAACGGACACCTCTATATTATGAACTATTTATACAGAAACAACAGACTCCACAAACTGGCACACTATGCAAATCACCTGAATAAACGATTTGACATCCTGCCCGCAAATCTTATGCCCTATGTCGTATTCTGGACAAAAGAAGGAGGGATTTCATGAAAATTTGTATTATTGCCGAAGGCTCATACCCCTATATTTCAGGTGGGGTTTCTACATGGATACATCGCCTTGTACAAGAAATGCCTGAGCATGATTTTGAAATTTTATCACTCGTGCCAGACCCAGAAACGTACCCAAATTATAAATATGACCTGCCTCCTATGATAAAAAAGGTCACAACCAACTATCTCAATACCTATTTAAATTTGAAGCACAAGAGATTTATATTTGAACCACGTCTTTCCAAAGAAGGCAAGGCATCCATTAATGACTTTATTTTTTTTAACGATGACATCGACTGGGATGTTTTTACACATTCTATTTCTGATAAAAAAAAGATTGGGAATACACTTAATTTCCTACAAACAAAACTTTTTTGGGAACTTATTCGAAGAAAATATTTGGAAGAGTATAACACCCATGAATTCAATGCATTCTTTTGGACAATACGATCAATGTTGCTGCCTGTGGTTCACTTAATGCAGTACCCCATTCCCGAGGCGGATATATACCACAGTGTTTCAACTGGATATGCTGGACTTATCGGTCTCATGGCCAAGGCAAAGTATAACAAGCCACTCATTTTAACTGAACATGGTATATATGCCCGCGAACGGGAAGAAGACATTCTGAAATCCAGATGGCTCATGCAAACCTACAAAAAATTGTGGACTGACTTCTTTTATTTCATATCCACCGGGGTTTATAAAAGAGCCGATGACATTGTCACACTATTTCATAGAAACCATGAAATTCAACTGGAACTCGGAGCACCTAAGGAACGTTGTCAGATTATCCCCAATGGCATTGAACCTTCTAAATATAAGGTTCAACCAGTCGTTGAAGGGCGTATGAACATTGGGTCTATCCTCCGCGTTGTCCCCATTAAGGATGTTTTAACACTCATAAGGGCTTTTAAACTGGTCAGCAATGCTGAGCCAAAGGCCAAACTCTTTCTAATTGGACCAACGGATGAAGATGAAGATTACTATGAACAGTGTCAAAATCTTGTTTCTATACTTGACCTTGAGGATGTTATTACCTTTACTGGTCGCATCGACATTCACGACATTTTGCCAAAAATAGATGTACTGGCCCTAACATCTATTTCTGAAGGCATGCCCCTTGTCATTTTAGAAGGATTGGCCAGTGGTATTCCTTTTGTGGCAACCAATGTGGGCAGTTGCAAAGAATTGCTTGAAGGAACAAATGACGACTACGGACAGGCTGGTCTTATTGTTCCACCTGTTTCACCTAACAAAATTGCGATGAGTCTTTTAGACCTCCTTCATAACCCGCAAAAGCGTGCTGAATTTGCAAAGAATGGAAGGGTTCGGGTGGAAAATCTATACAGCAACAAGATGCTGACACAAGCCTACAAAGGCATTTACGACAAATACAGGTGATATTATGGCTGGAATTGGATTCACTCTAAAAAAACTTTTTCAAGAAGAAACCTTTACTCAAAGAACCAAGGCTTATCTTTACTCTGCCCTGGTTGCTGCAGGTCCATGGATTGCTGCGGTTCTAACAGTAAATGCTCTTGTCATACTCTCTGAATGGATCATCAACGAGAACGTTCAGCGAGACCTTTTTATGGGAACCATTGTGTACTCTTTTGTCTTTTCACAAATTCTCACTGCACCTTGGCAACTCATAATAACACGCTACATATCTGATAAGCTGTATTTGAAATCATATGATTACATAAAGCCTTCATCAATTGGACTTACAAAATTGGTTGGTTTTTTAAACCTTTGCGTCGCCATATTCTTTTACTATGGAAAAGATCTGCCTGTACCATATAAACTTATGTCCATCATGCTCTTTATCATGTTGTCTATGATTTGGATTATCATGGTCTATTTAAGTGCTGTAAAAGACTATGGTCTAATATCAAAGGCTTATATTCTCGGTGGAGCAATCACTCTAGGGCTCGGCCTTGCTCTTGCAAACTATCCGCTTCCATTTTCTGAGTTTCAAGCAGGCAGCAACTTGCTATTTGCCTATTTATCTGGCATTACATGCACCCTTATAATCCTAGCCTATACTTTCTTTGGAAACTTTAAATACGGAAACAATCTACAATTTGATTTCTTGCGCACACTTGATAAGTATCCCTCTCTTTTTATGGTGGGTTTGTTCTACACAATGGGATTATGGATTGATGACATTCTCATGTGGTTTAGCTTTGTGGGCGTCAGCATTTATGACACCTACCTCTATGCACCGCTTTACGACAACGCCATTTTCCTGGCCTATTTGACCATCATACCTACAATGGTGCTGTTTATTGTTTCTATTGAAATCGAGTTCTATGACACTTATAAAAAATACTATAGTCTGGTGAATGGCAAAGGCACATACCGACAAATTCTTATTGCCAACAAGGACATGAGACGATCTCTTTACAGGCAAATTGCATACACCTTTGAAATACAGGCATTGCTTTCTGCAACACTTATCCTTACGGCTCCACAAATATTCTATTTGCTCGGCGGTCCCATCATTGTTAGGACCATCTTTCAAATTGCAGGCATCGGGGCTCTATTTAATATTTTTGTCTTCGTCATCATGCTTGTTATGCTCTATTTTGAAGCAAGGGTTCATGCTGTCTTGATAACACTGTGTTTCTTTTTAACCAATCTTGTTTTCACTTATTTATTTATACCCTATGGCTTGGAATATTATGGCTATGGATTCATGTTGAGTTCAATTACAACCTTCATTTTTTCCCTTGTCATAGCCATTAAATTTTTGAAAAAGATAGATTATGTCACATTTGGAAAGCAACCTCTTTTCAATGAAAAACGACACTACTTCTTCACCTGGTTGTCTGACCATCTAAACAGCAGGATGGAAAGAAGTTCTGTACGACGCAAATCTGTAAGGAGGTGGCGTAATGAGAAGAATCACTTCGATGCATCTTGATGTAGTGACCCATATGCCTGAAACATGCAAAAGAGACTGTCTCTTTATTTCCTATTTACATGAAGGACACATTAAAACCTTAAATCGTTCAAGTCTTCACCAACGCTATTCTAAAAAATACACTCAGTTGTCCTTTTTAATTACACCTTTTGAGTCAAAAGAGCTCCCTGATGAGATTGTAAACTCCATACATGCTTTTCAAAATAAAATCAATGCGCTTGATCTTGAGCAAAACCGAAAAAAAATTGTAAATCTTATTAAATACACTATCTTTCAGCTCAATAAAACTGTTCAAGACTGGAACAGTCTACATGGGGAGGATGACATGGTCCGATTAAACTTGACCATTGCCTTTGTTTATGGCGACCACTTAATCCTCTTTAATTTTGGTAAAAATCATGTATATATATACCGCGAAGGGGACCTTACAACATTTAACGGGAGCCGTCTTGATAACGAAAAGCATTTCAGCTTAAAGACTGGTCGAGAAGGCAAACTTGAATATATTCTATTTGAGAAACAGGTGCCTCCTATCGGAGAAGTGGACTTTAAATCAGAACAAATCATGACCCTTTTCAAAATCACTCACAGGCTCTTAAAAGGTGATATGATTGCCCTTATAGCCGCTGGTAGCATTGATACCAATGCCTTTCGAGTCAATGTTAACTTATTTGAACAGGCTGTCGAACGCCATCAGTTAAATCATCTGATTATGGGGAGTGTTGTGTCTGAAGACAATGGCTATGCATGGGTTATAATGACTTTTGATGAGGTTAGAGAGTTCAGACAAACAGCTCGCTACACACTGTTTAGAACAGTTAAGGGCCTCCTTAGCTTCAGTCTATTACTTCTGACACTCCTGGCCCCGACAATTTACAGACAACAAGTCGTTGTTGATCATACACCTGTTAGAGCCTTTCATACACCACCCACCACAGCCTATATGACTATACTTGACAATGATGAGGCGGAGGAAAATTTCAACCTCATTCCCGATATCTCAGGCACGCCTCCCGGAAAAATCAATGATGGTGCTACGGATACCACCGAACTTCATGACCATAAAGCTTATGCCGTAAACAAAGTTTTTCCTGAGATAATGAACAACGGGTCATATCCAACCCTTGCCTCTTATTTCACTCATTTTATTTCACATGATACAAGCAGGGCCATTCTAGACCGGCAGAAACTTATTGAAACCATCTCAATCGACTTTTATGGAACCAATGAGCATAGCCAATTAATTGAGATTTTAAACCCCTTGATTGACTACCAATATATTGCATCCCATGAAGTTTGCTTGCCTGTTTATTTAGAACCCTATATGGAGCACTTGACTTTGGTTGAGGTCTCTTTTAAATATTATGGATCCACCGACCATGCTGACTATCTCATGCGTATTAACGGGCTAGATTCAGAAGACATTCCCTATAAAAAAGATATACTTGTACCGCCGCTTTATATTTATCCCGAATGATATTAAAGTCTCCAGAGTCACAATTCTTTGTAAATACCCCGGTATGATTTAAAGCACAAAAGAGTTCTGCTTGGCTATAGCCAAACAGAACTCTTTCTAATTGGGGGTCTTATCTAATCGCTCTAATCACGCAAGCCATATTTTCTAGCTTTTGCAGCGACTGTTTTATGTGTTAATCCAAGGGCTTTTCCTGCAGCGTTAAAACTTCCATGCTTTTTTAGGGCAAGTTCGATAATCTCTTTTTCATAGCTATCAAAGCTTGCAACATCGTTGAAGGCTGATAGGTTTACTAGTCCCGTGGTCGGTTGAGTTGTTTTTTGCATATTGTAGTGTTTGGAAATATTGCGCGGAAGATCGTTAACGTCAATGTAACCATCATCCACGAAGATTAGGACACGTTCCATGGTATTCTCAAGTTCTCGGATATTGCCAGGCCAATCATAAGTTTTTAAGTAAGTCATTGCTTCTTCAGTCATAATGGGTTGCTCTATCCCTAAGTTTTCTGCTGACCTCTTCATAAAGTGATCCACCAACACCGGAAAATCATCCGTTCTTTCTCGAAGCGCTGGCAGTTCTACTGGCACGACATTAAGGCGGTAGTATAAATCCTCTCTAAAACTTCCTTTTTCCACCATCTCTTGGAGCTGGCAATGGGTCGCTGTGACTATGCGCACATCAACCGCAATCGGATGTGATCCACCCACTCTTTCAATTTCACGCTCTTGTAGCGCACGAAGGAGTTTCACTTGAAGTTCAAGGGGCAAGTCACCAATTTCATCGAGGAAGAGGGTGCCTCCATTTGCAATTTCAAACTTCCCCTTTTTTTGTCGAGCGGCCCCAGTAAAGGCTCCCGCTTCATATCCAAACAATTCTGATTCAATGAGGTTTGCTGGTATAGCACCACAATTGACAGCGACAAATGGGCCTGTATTTCTTTTGCTGTGTTTGTGAATCGCGCGTGCAACAAGTTCCTTACCCGTCCCACTTTCGCCTTGTATCATTATGGTTGCATTTGTCTGTGCAGCACGACGCGCTTGGCCAAGCACCTTAATAAAACGCTTGTCTCGTGTCACAATTTCGGGAAAAGGATTTTCTAGTGCCTTTGTTTGACCACTTTGAATAAATCCTGTTATATCCACAATTTGATTGTCTGCACTCTCCATCTCTTCGTACTGTATCAGGACACCGCAAAATTCACCATCATCCAGCATTGGTGTGGCTTCAGCATAAATTTTATGCTCTCCTATATAAGTCTGCAAATAGCCTTTAACATGCTTTTTTCTTTTCAGGGCATCTATTGCCAATTCATCGTTTAGATGCTTATAAACATTGGCATGTATCAAAGATGCCCTATTTTGCCTGAATATCTGACCATAAGCAGGGTTTACATACTGTACGATCCCGGCATGGTCTAGAATACAGACACCTTGAGTCCATGAGCCAAAGAAAATATCATAATCCTCTGGCGCTCTTATTCCCCTCTCCCTGATACGTTGGATGGGTATACTACTTATTCTCAACCGAACCCCCCCAAATCTTAACTTATCGTCTTTTCATGCTCCGCGTTGCGATTATATCTGCACCTGTCCCTAGAATGTCTTTTATAACCACATCACCGCATTTTACGGGCGCTTCCATTTCCACTTCATTAATTTTCTTCATAGCATCAAAAATGAGTTCTTTTGGAATAGCCTCTGTCGTACGAACAGGAAGCCTGCTTATGAAACCCTCTTTTATTTTTACAGTTGTTGGCAACATGCGCGTTGGATTGGTCATTTCTTTTATCGCATAATCTTCACCACGCTTACAGACATTGCCTTCTACACTATATCCTTTTGGATTTGTTTCATCTTTGGTCAGTGTCAGTCTGCATCCCATCGGGCAGACGATGCACACCAAATCATGATGCTTTTTCATCTTGAATAACCTCCTCAACCACTTCTACTGTGATCACTGCATCTGTTTCTGGAAGTTTGTCGACTGGCAATTTTAAGCTTTCCATTTCACCTGGTGCCATATGTCTTCTCTTCTTCGTCATGATTATTTCGTCGTCTGCTTTAACAATAAGTTCTGCATTATGATAGACATTTCCCACACGCATGAAGAGTGTGGCATCCTTTTCAATATTACTTTTTCTAATTGTATGCGGAACAATATAATTTATGCCGTGTCCGGCTTCTGTTTTTTGAATTGGTCCATCTTGCTTAAGTTGTCCAAGAACATAACGTGCAGCATTCTCACCAGCACGTCGGCTTTCTGCTGTAACAAAATCAACAAGGTCATGAACATGGACAACATTTCCACTGGCAAATATACCAGGCACCGATGTTTCCATAGCTTCATTGACAACTGGTCCACTTGTCACAGGGTCGATTTCAATGCCTGCACTTCTACTAAGCTCATTTTCTGGAATCAGTCCAACTGATAGCAGAAGCGTGTCACATTCATATGTTTTTTCTGTGCCTGGAATTGGCTTAAAGTTTGAATCCACTTGACTTATTACAACACTTTCGAGTCTGTCCTTACCACGAATTTCTTGTACGGTGTGGGATAGAAGAAGCGGTATATCAAAGTCATCTAGACACTGAACAATGTTTCTTGTTAGACCGCCTGAGAAAGGCATTAGTTCAGCTACCGCTAAGACCTCTGCCCCTTCCAGGGTCATCCTTCTTGCCATAATTAGACCAATATCACCAGAACCTAGTATAACAACACGCTTGCCCACCATGTAGCCTTCCATGTTGATATATCTTTGTGCCGTCCCTGCACTCATAACACCCGCTGGTCTGGAACCAGGGATGGCAATAGCACCACGTGTTCTTTCGCGACAGCCCATTGTCAGAATAATAGCTTTAGCTTCAATGGTCATAAGCCCATCTTCTGTGTTCATAGCCTTGACAACCTTATCTTTGGAAATGTCAGTGACCATTGTATCAAGTTTATATTCAATACCCATTTGGCTGAGTTCCTCTATAAAGCGTTCAGCATATTCAGGGCCAGTCAATTCTTCTTTAAAGACATGCAGTCCAAACCCATTATGGATACACTGCATTAGGATGCCACCTAACTCTCTGTCACGTTCAATAACTAAAATATTTTTCACACCGTTTTTTCGTGCCTCAATAGCAGCTGCAAGACCTGCAGGGCCGCCACCAATGACAACGATATCCACTTGTTTCATGACTTTCCCTCCTTAGGCCTTGGTCTCACCAATAAGTACATACGAGTCTTTGCCTTCATGGGCAATCTCAGTTGGATTCAAATCCAGTTCTCTTGCTAAAATTTCTAGGACACGCGGGCCGCAGAAACCACCTTGACAACGGCCAGCACCTGGTCGAACACGTCTTTTAATACCATTTATTGTTCTTCCACCAGCCGCTCTATGAATGGCATCTACAATTTCACCTTCTGAAATCATTTCACAGCGGCAGATGATTCGACCATATCGTGGATCCTTTTCAATGAGAGCTTGTAGCTCATCATCATTTAAATCTTCCAGTTTCACACGCGGGCGTCTTACAGGATTAAAATCTGTCTTTTCTTCTGGACTTAGGGTCTCAACAACAGCTTCAAGGACACGTTCTGCGATTGCTGGTGCTGAGGATAACCCTGGTGATTTAATGCCTGCAACATTGTAAAAACCACTTACTGACTTTGACCAGTCTATGATAAAGTCACCACCATCTGGTTCAGCACGTAGACCTGAAAATTCAGTGATCTGCTCTCTGAACGGCACCTTGGTTGTGAGTTGCGAAACCATTTCACGAACATATGCCAGTCTATCTCCTGTTGTTTCTGTGGCTTCTTTGTCATCCATTCCCAGATCCTGCGAATCAGGTCCAATAAGAATGTTGCCATCCACAGTTGGAACAACTAGGGTGCCTTTGCCCATCTTTGAAGGACAAGGGAATATCACATGATCCACAAAGCCTTCCGTTGTTTTATCAAGTAAGAAATACTGTCCACGTCTTGGATGAATTTTAAACTCTGGTGCATCTGCCACCATGTTATGAATTTTATCCGCATAGACACCTGCGCAATTTATAACCAAACGAGTTTGAATCGTTTCATTTTCACTCTTAATTTCAAAACCATTTTCTTGCTTTTCAATACTTTTTACTTCAAAATTCAGTTTAAGCTCTGCGCCATTTTCAATGGCGTTTTCTGCATATGCAATTGCAAGTTCCCAAGGTTCTGTTATACCAGCTGATGGCGCATAAAGTGCCCCGCGTACACCTGGATTCAAATTAGGTTCTTTTTCATACACTGTCTTGCTGTCAATAATCTCGAGGCCAGGAATTCCCAGCGCTTGGCCATTCTCAAGTAGGCCTTGTAGTGTCACCATATCTTCTTCACTGAAGGCAACAACCAGTGACCCAATACGTTCAAAAGGAACGTCTAGATCCTTACAGACATCACCAAACATGGCATTGCCTTTTGCGTTCATGATGCCCTTCATAGAATCAGCAGAAGCATCATAGCCTGCATGGACTATGGCACTATTGGCCTTTGTCGTCCCACAAGCCACATCATTATCTCTTTCAAGCATGACGATATTTAGGTTATATCGACTTAATTCACGAGCAACCGCTGTTCCAATAACACCAGCCCCAATTACTGCTATATCATACATAACAGATTTTCCTCCTAACAATTATCGCTCACACACAATAAATTTTCACGTAAATATCTTTGTCTTGTAAGACCTTCATATAAGTTTGAATCTAACATTTTTGGTGAATAGAATTTTCTGTAGTCAAGGCGGAGTCTATATTTGAGGTGGGAGCCTACCTAAGTACGTGACCATTTCAAATATGGACGACAACGCCGTATACGGGAAATTATCGAAACCAAAAAAGCCACAATTAACCCGGCCTGCTCCCGCAGACCGGTTAATTGTGGCTCTCATACTCTTGCCATTCATATTAATTTATTACATTAATTATATATCATTTACTTCTGATTAGCAAATGCCTATGCCTCTTCCCATGCCTTAGCACGTTCTACAGCTTTTTGCCATCCGCCGTATAGCTCATCTCTCTTAATTTGAGGAATCTCGTTCTTGAATGTTTGGTCCACTGCCCAGTTCTTAGCAATTTCTTCTTTAGAAGACCAGAACTTAACCGCTAAACCTGCTAGGTAAGCTGCACCAAGCGCTGTGGTTTCAGCAACTTGAGGACGTCTTACATCAACACCAAGAATATCTGATTGGAACTGCATTAGGAAGTCATTTGCAGTTGCGCCACCATCAACCTTAAGCTCAGTCAGTTCAATACCTGAATCAGCTTGCATTGCATCAATAACGTCACGCGTTTGATATGCTATAGACTCAAGCGTTGCACGAATAATATGGTTTCTGTTGGCACCACGTGTCAGACCAACCATAGTACCTCTTGCATACATATCCCAGTAAGGTGCACCAAGACCAGCAAATGCAGGCACCATGTAAACGCCATTTGTATCATCAACTTGTGTTGCGAAGTATTCTGAGTCCTTAGCGTCATCAATCATTTTCATTTCATCACGAAGCCACTGTACAGAAGCACCAGCCATAAAGATAGAGCCTTCAAGAGCATATTCAACCTTACCATCAAGGCCCCATGCAATTGTCGTAAGAAGACCATTTTTAGATGGAACCATCTTTTCGCCTGTGTTCATCAGCATAAAACAGCCTGTACCGTATGTATTTTTCACCATACCTTCAGAGTAGCACGCTTGACCAAATAGAGCAGCCTGCTGGTCACCAGCAATACCTGCGATTGGAATTTCAGCACCACCAAATGTTTGTGGGTCTGTTACGCCATACACTTCTGAAGATGGCTTAACTTCTGGAAGCATGCTTGCTGGTACATTCATAGCTTCTAGAATATTTTCATCCCACTTCAAGTCTTTGATGTTATAAAGCATTGTTCTTGAAGCGTTTGTATAATCTGTTACGTGATTCTTTCCACGTGTCAGATTCCAAATCAACCATGAATCCACTGTACCGAAAAGAAGATCGCCAGCTTCAGCTTTTTCACGAGCGCCTTCAACGTTATCTAGAATCCACTTAACTTTTGTACCAGAGAAGTATGCATCAACAACTAGACCCGTGTTTTCACGAATATAATTTTCATGACCAGCTGCTTTTAAGTTATCACAAATGTTTGCAGTACGACGACACTGCCACACAATTGCATTGTATACTGGCTTTCCAGTTGTCTTATCCCAAACAACAGTTGTTTCACGTTGGTTTGTGATACCAATGGCAGCGATTTCCTGTGGGGAAATGCCAGCATATTCTAGAACTTCACGAGCAACACCTGACTGCGTGCCCCAAATTTCCATAGGATCATGCTCAACCCAACCAGCTTTTGGATATATTTGTGTAAATTCTTTCTGTGCTGTTCTAACAATTTGGCCAGCCTTATCAAAAATGATAGCTCTTGAACTTGTTGTGCCTTGGTCTAGCGCCAAGATGTATTTCTTTTCCACTGTGCATGCCTCCCATTATTCATCTTTAATGAGGAGTGATCTCACTCCACATATTTACGAAATGTTTGCTCACAATTAATAATTCTATATTAGCCTAGGCAAGAAAGAATAAATCCACCTAGTGTTCCACCTACGATTGCGAAAAATAAATTTGTCAGACCCTTGCCCACATCATCGCCATCCATAGCAGATGCTATAAATAGGCCTGCGCCTGCTGCAAATGCCATATCAACCCACGCCGGACCAGTTTGAACCATAAAACCTACACCGTGGTTTAGGGTCCATGCTGTGCCAACTATGAATCCTGCTGCCATCCAGCCACCGATTGCGCCCCATGCGTCACACATTTTTCCCCAGCATAAACGAATGAGAAACGGGAAAATAAATGCGCCTGAAAACGTTGTGATAATTGCTGCTGTGCTCATTATTATGCCCCCTTCGCTTCTACAGAAATTTCTTCTTCAACCTGTGCACTTTTAGCCTTCATTTGCTCCAGCTGTCTAGCCATAACGCCACCAGCTAGTCCGCCAAGTAGTGCAACAGCAAGTGTTGGAAGTGATTCCATACCAGCAGAAACGCCACCTTCGAATACACCTCTCATAAAACCAGCAGTACCAATACCAACCGCCATGTCTACAAAAGCACCGTCGTTATTGATTAGTCCGATCCAGTGGTTCATAAACCACATTGTTCCGATGATTGCAAAACCTGCAAACCATCCACCACCAATTCCATATTCGCCAGCAAATGCCCCCCAGACACTCATTACGAACATCCCTGCAATGGCAGTACCTATAATTGTCCCTACATGCTTCAAATTCTACACCTCCGTTAGAGTTCCCAAATATCCTGTGCACTTGTTGATATTCCCATGGCACCAGCCTTAAGACTTTGGATCACATCATCTTTATCCTTGATCAGTCCCCCGGCGATGATCGGTTTATCCGTCTTCACCACGATCTGATTTGTGACCTTTGGCATAACACCTGGCAGAATTTCAACGGCATCCGGATTATGGGTTTTGATGGAATGAATACCGGTGTCAAGACTCAGAGAGTCGAGTAAAAACAAACGTTGAATTGTTAGAACTTTCATCTTCTTAGCAGCTTTGATCAAATGACCTTTTGTCGTAATAATACCATCCGGTTGAACGCTTTCGCAGATAAAGCGAAGACCTACAGGATCTGCTGCAATGCCTTCAATTAAATCAACATGGACAAAGACAGCCTTGCGTCTTTTATGAATCCGATCCACCATTTCTTTTAAATTGAAAACATCTCCTGTCAGTAAAAAAATAATTTCCACATTGGATTTTAATGCTTCATCCAACTTGTCAGCTGACTTTATCGCTGCAACGATTGGGTTCTCACTTAAACGTTTTGTTAATAGATTTCCCACTGAATCTCCTCCTGCTTATTTATTATGCAACTTACGTGCCAATTTTGTGTTTTGGCATTTGTCCCGGCTTCAACACATTGAGAAAGGTTTTCCTGATACTTTTTACCAACGAATTTTCTGACATTTTAGGGTTGTTTGGTAAAAAGTATCAACTTTCATTATATGAGCCCTTTTAAAAATCCTGTTCGTCGAGGTCCTTCATTATTTCCAGACCACCTATGCAAGAATTATTAATCGATACCTTTCAAGTTGATCATATAGAATTAAACCATACACTTTTGCTAGCAAAAGCATTTAAATTCATTTTAGCACAAACTCAACTAGCTTCTCTACTAAAGTCATCGCATTAGGGTCAATATACTGGGTATAAATTGGACGTCTTTATACAAATGTTCATAAAACCTGTATATAATTCAAGTTTTACATATATTCTTTAAAAAATATCTTGCTTAAGTCAGTAACACCCCCTATAATAGTACAGACGTGAAAATATTTTTAACGAAAGTACGTTCGAGTACTTAAACACAAAGGAGGGCTTATGCTAAAAAACATCATTTCTAAACGCACATTAATATTCAGTATTCTTACAATGGCTATGCCCGCAATTGTTGAAATGGCACTTAACACAATGCTTGGTGTGGCTGATACCATCATGATCAGCCGCTTCATAGGCGATTCTGGCTTGGCTGCTGCTGGTTTTGCCAACAGCATTATGTACACGCTGATATTTGTCTTCACATCATTTAACACCGGGGCCACAGCCCTTGTGTCTCGAAGTTATGGTGAAGAAAACTTTGACCGCCTAAATAGAATCGGAAGCCAAACCGTTCTTTTAAATGGTATCATCGGCCTGGTTGTTATGACACTTTCTCTTCTATTTAAAGACGAAATTTTCATGATATTTGATACAACACCTGAAGTGACACAGATGATTGATGCATACTTTTCAATAATTGCTTATGGTATGCTCGCCATGTTTTTATCCTTTTCTTTTGCTTCTGTTTTAAGAGGCGCTGGCGATACATTTTCTCCTATGGTCATTACAGGGGTGGCCAATGTCCTTAACATCATAGGCAACTATGTTCTTATTAAAGGCGTATGGATATTCCCGGAAATGGGCATTGCAGGCGCTGCGCTTTCAACCTCTCTCTCTAGAATACTAGCTGTACTGGCCTATATATTTATTTGCTTTAGACTTCATGAACGGGTTCACCTAAAGGTGTCACTTATGAAGTTCCAAGAAGACATTATCAAACCCCTTGTACGTATCAGTCTCCCTGGTGCCATGGAACAGGGACTAATGCAAACATCCTTTCTGGTTGTTGGGGTATTTATATCCAAGCTAGAAACAGCTTCAGAAGCCGCTTTTCGAATACTTATAAACATTGAATCCATATCCTTCATGCCAGCGGTTGGCATTTCTATAGCTGCTGCAACACTTGTAGGAAAATCTCTTGGTGAAAATGACAGGGACAAGGCCATCTCTGTCGGCACAGTTTCTTATGGCCTATCCATAGCTTGGGGATGCTTTGCCTGCCTGCTTTTCTTAGTATTCAGACGGCCCATATTGAGTATATTTACAACGGACCTTGCTGTTATAGAATCCTCCATGTCCACTATGATTTTAATGGCAGTCAACCAGCCACTACTTAACTTTATGATTGGAATATCTGGTGGCCTTAGAGGTGCGGGAGACACAAGAACAGTCATGGTCATTACCATGCTTAGACTTTGGGTTATTTTTGTCCCATTTTCTTACCTAACCATTATTTGGCTAGAATATGGTGTTTCAGGCCTTTGGATAGCTGAAATCATTTCGTTCCTTGTATTTAACGCCATCATATTGAAGCGATTTAACAGTCACAAATGGACTGAGATTCATGTATAAACTCCGATTAAGGACTTTTTAAGCCTTTTTACACAAAACGTACACATCTTTTGATTACAATCAATAGGACGATCGAAAGGAGATTTTATGAATAAGCATTTAAAAATTGCTTTAGCCACCTGTCTTACAGTGGCCCTATTAGCAGGGTGCGCCCCTTCATCTGAGAGCGTATCTACAACAGACGAAAACACCTCAACCAAGGAGGTGATTGCTGATACAGATTCTAAAGAAGACATATCTACAACTGATAACGAGGCTTCCAGCACACCTACTAAGGAGGAGCATGCCTTTATTCAGCTCTTCTCTGAGTTCATGAACTCCAATCCGAGCGCAATTGAAATAGCTGCTTTTATGGAGGACAATCTTGAACTTGCGACGCCTGATGAAGCCAACATAGTTCTTTCTAGACTATTATTGGCACAGAATCAGATCCGCTATGATTGGTTTGACATGATTTCCGATGACCGACTCACTGGTTTTCAAGACATGGACAACCAGTGGCGTTTAGAAAACATTGAAAACATTGAGAATGAGGTCACTAAAAAGAAATACGAAGATCTCAAAGATGCCTATTTGCGCATTGTAACTTATGAAGAAACACCTGTGGTTGAAACGGATTGGACACGCCTTCAAGGTTTTAGTGATTCCCTTTCAAAGTCTGTCAACTTAATGATCGACTTGAACAAAAAAGTACAAAACTACGAGTATGGTGCTTACCCACATGATTTTTCCGCAATGGCAGATGATATCTTAAAGCTAGAAGAAGCCATTTACGCAAGATCAAGCGATTTCATGACCAGTCAAATGAATACGGCCTATAACAATCTTATCAGCGAAATGTTCTATAGCATCGAAGGCATCAATATGGAGTACTGGCGCGACCTTGAAGGTCCTCTGGTTACTGTGCTCAAGGATGTTGCCGAAAGTCATGGTCAAACAAACTTTGGAAAGCTTAGCATCAATTTTATTGACCTAGTAGAAAACCTTGATAATGACAACAACAGCTTCGACCAAGTGGGAAATTTGATTTCGTCCCATAATGCGTTCGGACTTCAAAACTCTCTTGGCGTTGAGATGGACTCAATTTATTCAGAGAATCTATCAAGAAACATCGAGAGGATTGAGATACCACATAATCCAACAGCAGAAGAAAAGATTAACACTGCCATAAAACAGTGGTTCCATGCCACTGAAAATAAGTTTGGATGGTCTGAGAACAGCAAGGTAAGAATGAGCGAAGACAGCTTCGGATCATTTGTTGTTGGAAACTACTATGGTGTAACCCTATATGCAAGTATAACCAATCCCAACGGACAATATGAAAGCACCCAAAACAATGTTTTATTTGACATGAAAACAGGTAAGGCGGTTTCATTGGAAAGCTTCCTAGGAAAACCCCATAGTGTATTTTCACCTGTGCTTCTTAAATCACTTAAAGCCAACTACAGTGATCAGTTCAAATTCATCGAGAACATTGATACCCTTCCTGAGGATATGTCCTTCACCCTCGACGAATATGGCCTTGTGTTGTCATTTAGTAAGCATGAGCTCACTGATGCCTATGACTATGACCTCTCGTTGACTGTGCCATATGATGATTTATATGACATATTTGATGTCATGACGCTCTATTAGTCCACTGAGATTTTCTTATACATGACAAAAATGCATTTAGATACAGATCAAAAGAGGCGATGATTCAAGCATCGCCTCTTTTTTAATAGCATCCAAGCTAAACCCAGTATTTATACTCATTCTGGATGGGGATGACTAGAAATGCGTCTTGTAATAATATCAATTTTGACATAATATCTTTTTGGCATAAAAATTGCATATATAATTGGTATATATTCTTCAAGTAAATGGGTATATATGACAACCAGTTAAGGAGGCTCATTATGATATACGATATAGCGATTATTGGTGCAGGTGTCGTAGGCAGTGCTATCGCCAGACAGCTATCAAAGTACAATTTAAATATTGCACTTATAGAAAAAGAAAACGACGTTTCATGCGGTGCATCAAAGGCCAACAGTGGTATTGTGCACGGTGGATACGATGCAGAACCCGGCACACTAAAGGCGGTTCTCAATGTAAAGGGCAACCAGATGTTTGATCAACTGGATGCTGAGCTTCATTTTGGATTCAGAAAGTGTGGCTCTATGGTCTTATCCTTCAGTGAAGCTGATGATGCAAAAATTGAAATGCTTATAGAACGTGGTCATAAAAATGGTCTGCACCACCTCAAACACTTATCGCGTGAGGCTGTACTAGACATAGAGCCCAATTTAAACCCAGCGGTGAGAGGGGCTTTGCTTTGCGAAGCCTCTGGTGTAACATCGCCCTATGAGATGACTATTGCTCTGGCTGAAAACGCTGTTTCAAACGGCGTTGACCTCAAGCTCATGCACGAAGTTCTATCTATAGATAAAACAGATAATGATTTTTCAATCAAGACTTCACAAGGTCCTATTCATTCCAAATGGATTATCAATGCAGCAGGCGTTTTTTCCGACAAGGTGGCTGACATGGTTGGAGCAAAAACTTTTTCCATCACACCTCGAAAAGGCGAGTATGTCCTGCTTAACAAAATCCAAGGCAAAAAAATCAGTCGAGTTATATTTCAGGCACCAACTGATGCCGGTAAAGGCATATTGGTTACGCAAACCTATCACGGCAACTTAATGCTGGGACCAAATGCACAGGAAATCCAAGTTCGAAATGACAATGATACAGATGCCGATATTTTAAAGCATATTGTTGATACCGCACGAAAGTCCCTGCCTGATTTTGACATGAAGCATGTCTTGACATCATTTTCGGGCATAAGGGCAACCAGCCACAACAAAGACTTCATTATAGAAGCTTCACCCATTAAGCGCTTTATTAATGTAGGTGGTATTGATTCTCCAGGTTTAACATCGGCACCGGCCATTGCAGAATATGTTAGAGATATTCTAATAGAAGAGGGACTTTCCCTTGAAAGCAAGCCTGATTTTGATCCTGAGCGCAAGGCCATTATTCAGTCAAAAACCCATGGGTTTGATGGTCAGATTGATGCCCCATCACCTGATAAGAATATTATTTGCAGGTGCGAAAAAGTGACAGAGGCTGAAATTGTTGATGCCATTCATCGTGGAATAGACATCAATTCCCTAGATGCTATTAAGAGGAGAACACGTGCAGGTATGGGACCATGTCAAGGCCAGTTCTGTGGCCCGCGCGTTCGTAAAATCATTTCAAGGGAAACCGGGCTTGATGAAGCTGATATTCTCCTTCGTGGCAAAGGTTCATCAATTCTTCCTCAAAGACCAGATCGTTCAACTCTGAAAGACTTATAATCTTTCACATTCTTTTAAACAATCAAAAGAGGGATTCGTAAGCATCTATCTTACGAATCCCTCTTTATTTTCATAGTCAGTTGCCCCTTCTTTTTCAGAAGTTAATCCAAATATCTTAAAATGCTTGTCCAGACTAGGGTCTTTTTTTCAAATTTCAAGGTATAGGCCGGACTTGTGGAGGGCATCTTAATATATGTGTATCTTTTATCCCTATAAAGGGCTTTAAAATGTTTTTTAAATGACGCTTCAGCCTTGCCTCCATTGAAAATTATAGTTTTAATGGTTGGGTGTTCCTCCAAAAATGTTTTTAACTCATTGGGACTTTCATTTTTTATATTGGAATCTAGGCTCCCCTCCCGCTCGCAAGAGTCTAGGACATCCCAAATGGCTATGCCCCTGTCTTTCACTAAAGTTAATTTTGATAAATATGTCTGGTCATCTGACGGATGTTCTAGTTTTTCCTTGAACAAAGTGGCCAGTATAGGCCAAAACTGATTTCTCGGATGGCCATAGTATTGAAACTTTTCCAAAGACATTACACTGGGCATAGACCCTAAGATCAAAACTTTTGGGTCTTTTCCCACAATGGGTTCAAAAGACTTTATCATAATAATCCGTCCCACTCAGCATAAAACTGGTCAAGAAAAGCATGCATGAAAGCATCTCTTGACTCAGCCATAACTCTCCCTGATCTTGTATTCATCAACTCTTTCAATTTAAAGAGTTTTTCATAAAAGTGGTTTACCGTGGCCCCTTCATGCTTTTTATAAGCTTCAAAATCCTCAAAATCAGCGGGTTCCAAGTCGGGATTGTGCATTGGTCGTCCCTTGGCACCACCATATGCGAATGTTCTCGCCACACCAATAGCACCAATAGCATCCAGTCGGTCTGCATCTTGAACAACTTGACCTTCTAACGAAAGCACCTTATCCTTGTTTGTTCCACCCTTATATGACATATTGTCTATAATCTCATGAACTTTTTTTGTTCATCCACTGTATAATCTAGGGCACTTAGCCACTGCTTTATTTTGGCTCTTCCCTTTTCTTGTTTATCCTTGTCCAGTTTCCAGTCCGCCACATCATGAAGCAGGGCAGCCGCTTGAATAATTCTGACCTCTCCTCCCTCTTTTTCACCAATTGCCAGGGCTGTTTTATACACCCGTAAAGCGTGCCAATAATCATGCCCTGTGGCTTCACTTTCAAAATACACTTTGAGCTGGTCTAAAAGCCAATCTATTTTATTCATAATACACCGATCCTATCCCATCACATCTTTAAAAACCCTTTCAGCATTCTTATAGAAGACATGGTCCACATCGCAAGCACTAAGCCCAGATGCCCTTAATGCCTGATAAAGTTTGTCCATTTCTCCTATATGCTGAATCTCAAGTTTCCCATTCATACCATCAAAATCTGTGCCTATAGCGGCGCAGTCCCGTCCACCTTTATTGATCACATGGTGAATGTGCTTAACCAAATCAGCCACATATAAATTGCTGTTCTTGTCTGCAACCAGATAGGGACAAAAATTCAGCCCCATGATCCCACCAGCATTTCCAAGAGCCTTGATCATAGCGTCATCCAAATTCCTCAAATGTCCCATAACTTCCCTAGCATTGGAATGGGATGCCACAAAAGGACTTTGCGTTTGATCAACTATATCCCAAAATCCTTGATCTGATAAATGGGACACATCGACCACCATGCCCAGCTCATTCATTCTTGAAACGAGGTCTCGCCCAAACTTTGTAAGCCCCAGATGTCGTGTTTCTGGCAGGTTGGGATGTCCCAGACTATTGGAATAATTCCATGTAAGGGAAAGCATTCTTATGCCCATTTTGTAGAGCGTATCGAGCTTTTTCATATCTGTCCCAACAATTCCACCGTCTTCAACCGTAATAAGGGCTGCCACTTTATTGTTTTTATGAATTCGCTCAGCATCTTCCATACTGCGTGCCACTTCAAGAAGGCCACCTGTGCCCTCAATTTCTGTTTTAGCAAGGGCATACAATTCTAAAATGTACTCCCACGGACCCACGCCTTTTTTATGACATTCCTCAACATCCGAATAAAGGGCAAAACATTGCAGATACGAGTGGGCCTTCTTAAGTTTTTCCACATCCACATGCAATAGATTTTTTAATATATTTTGTCTTGTCGAGCATTCCTTCATTCTATAGAATGTGTCACAGTGCATATCTATTAATTTCAAAGAATCACCCCAGAATCATATTTTCCTCATACCTTATTATATGATATCAGAGACTGTCCCTATATTTTCATTTTTTATTTTTCTTTTACCATAAATTCGGTATAATGTTTGAGTACGTATTTTTTTCTCGTTCTAAAAGGGATTGTAAGGAGGCAATTATGCTTGAAAAGTGGATGAAGCTGCAAAACGGCTCAGATATACGAGGTGTCGCTGTTGAAGGTGTAGAGGGAGAACCTGTATCACTCACAAAAAACGAAGTGGAACTTATTGCTGGTTCTTTTGTGAAATGGATTTCAGAAAAGACAAACAAACCTGCTAAGTCAATAAAAATTGCAGTGGGTAGAGATTCAAGAATTAGCGGCGAAGACCTTATGAGTGGCGTATTAAAAGGGCTCACTGGACACGGAGCAAGTGCACTTTCTTGTGGTATTGCATCAACACCATCCATGTTCATGTCAACAATATTTGAAGAGACAAAGTGCGATGGGGCTATCATGATCACAGCCAGCCACCTGCCTTTTAATAGAAATGGCATGAAGTTTTTTACTAAGGATGGAGGTCTTGATAAACCTGACATTAAAGCCATTCTAACATCCGCATCTACGTATCAAGTGCCAGAAAATGTGGAAGTTGGTTCTATTTCAAACTTTGATTTGATCAGCCGATATGGTGCCCATCTTGTGGACTACATAAGAAAACATGTTAATCACCCCACCGCTTACAACACACCCCTTGATGGTTTGAATATAATAGTGGATGCAGGCAATGGTGCCGGCGGATTCTTTGCTGATAAGGTCCTCAAGCCACTTGGCGCAGATATAGGCGGAAGCCAGTATCTTGAACCGGATGGTATGTTCCCAAATCATGTGCCCAACCCCGAAGACCCTGAGGCTATGAAGTCCATTCAAGAAGCAACAATAAAAACGAATGCAGATCTGGGGATCATTTTCGATACGGATGTTGATAGAGCAGCCATTGTAGACAAAGGCGGCAAGATCATTAACAGAAATAGACTCATCGCTCTCATGAGTGCCATTGTCCTTTCAGACACACCAGGCACAACGATCGTCACTGACTCAGTCACTTCAGATGGCCTAGGAGAATTTATACCTTCTATTGGGGGCAAGCACCATCGTTTTAAAAGAGGGTATAAGAATGTTATCAATGAATCTGTGCGTTTGAACCAGGAGGGTATCCATAGTGCACTGGCTATTGAAACCTCTGGTCATGGTGCATTAAAAGAAAACTATTTTCTTGATGATGGTGCATTTATCGTTACAAAGATCCTAGTCAAGCTCTCACAGCTTCGTCAAGAAAACAAAAGTCTTTCAGAAATCATTGCCGACCTGCGTGAACCAAAAGAAGCCGCTGAGTTTCGCGTTAAAATAAAACTGGATGATTTTAAGGCCTATGGTCAAGATGTCATAGACAGTCTCAATGATTTTGCTAAGGCCAATCCAGACTTTAATATCGTTCCAAACAGTTATGAAGGCATGCGCCTATCATGCACTTCTGAAAATGCCCTAGGCTGGTTCCTTGTTAGACTGTCTCTTCATGATCCAGTTCTTCCAATCAACGTTGAGTCCGACGTGGATGGTGGTGTTGAAATTATTGCTAATAAACTAAAAGCCCATCTAGACCAATTTACGGCTCTTGACCTAAGTGCATTTGACAAATAGACCCTACTAGACGACATTTATTTTGATCCAAATATGAAAGCCCTAACAGGATGGCGTTAATCGCTATCTGTTAGGGCTTTTTAGCTATATTTAAATTCATTCACTAAAGCCAACCAGACCCTAGTAATAGGGCTTTCATAAGGATGGGTATCATGGCGCCAATAATAACATCGGTTGGATAATGATACCCTAAATAAACTCTTGAAACACCAACCAGACCTGCTATTGACAACCATATAAGCTTATAGGCCGGAAAGAAAAACATCAGTGTCAGCGCATAGGAAAAAGCAGCGCAAGTATGTCCTGATGGAAAAGAGTAAACGTCTTTGGGTGGCACAAATTCAAAAAGGGCTTCATGAATGGAAACAAAGGGTCTGGCCCTATTCACTATAATCTTTATAAGATGGGTAACCCCTTCACTCGCGCATAATAACAAGAGCAGGTGTCTTCCTATGGGATGCCCGGTACTAGAACTATAAATATAAACACCAAGCACGAATGCAATCACAGCCGGCGTATCAAAGAGTCTTGTTAAGCCGAGTAAAAGTCTGTCCAGTATTTTGTTTTGAATTTCTCTATTGAAAAGCAGATACAAGCGAATGTCACTGCGCAGTACATAGCCCTTTAGCGTGCTCATATATTTCTCACCACCTCTAACCATATTCTACATTATACTTATAGTAAAAAGTATTAGAATTCGGTTAAATTTGGCTTATAAACTGCAAATATAAACTGCTGTACGTCTTTTTTCATCCCATGGTTTCTTATTCAATATTCAACTTAATAAAGAAGATTGTTCCTCTCCCCACCTCCGAATCACATCGGATAGACCCATTAAATAGTTTGGTCACAACATTATAGACAATATTTAGACCAAGACCCTTGGTCTCACCGCTAAATTTTGTTGTAAAAAACGGTGTGTAAATACTGTCTAGATAGTCTTTTTCAATACCACGACCATCATCTTCATACTTAATAAATAAGTCATCCCCAACATTTTCATAGCTTATACGAATGCTTCCACCTTTACTGCTTGTGAATCCATGCTGTAAAGAATTTGAAATTAGATTGGTAAATATCTGAGAGAACTTTCCTGCATCTGTGTGAATCTCCAAATTCTTATCCCCTTCAATATCAACCTGAATAGAGCCTGTTTCCTGAGCAATGCCCATACTTTTAACAATTAAACTCAAGTACTCGTGTACATTGAAATGTATGACACTTTCTATGGATTCACTAGCTGCCAGTTGCTTAAATCGATTGACAAGGTCACTTGTCATCCGAAGGTTCTTATAGATATTGTCAGAAGCCTCAAGAGTGGAGTTTACAAAATCACTTAAGTCTTTTTTCTTAATTTGACCGGTCTCCAGTTTTTGAGAAATACTTTTTGATTCTCTCTGCATGTAAGTGATCAACGTCACACTATTTCCTACCGGTGTATTGATTTCATGAGCTATGCCCCCTACCAAGTATCCAAGAGATGCTATTTTTTCTGATTCTATAAGTTGCTTTTGTGTCATTCGAGTGACTTCTAAAGCATCTTCAAGGGCCTCGTTTGTTAGTATAAGCTCCGCTTGATTTTCTTCGAGTTTGGCCATGGATTCCTCCAGATACTCATTGGTCTTAATGAGTTCTTGAGTTCTTTCTTCCACTCTCTTTTCAAGTTTTAATTTCTGATCATTAATTTCATTAAAAGACTTCTGCTGAGTGACTCTCATCTTCTCAACCGAGTTGGCTAGGATTCCAATTTCATCCCGTCTTTTCCTGTAAACTTCTTTAATGCTATTGTCATAGTCACCTAGACCAATTTTGTTAATATCCAGGACAATCTGTTCTATGGGTTTAACCAATTTTCTGCCTATAACCAAGCCGACCAGAGCAGCAATGAATCCTCCAAGAAGGGCCACAACCCAAATCATTTTTCTCATATTCTCAACAGATCGAAAAACCTCTTCTTTAGAAGGGGCTACAGCTATAATCCAGTCGTTTAATAGCCTGGTTGAAGCAACAATTTTTTGCGTGCCATCCACCCAAGTGTATTCAATAACAGGTTCTCCTGCTTCCATTTTCTCTGCCAACCATATATATTCACCCTTGTTTATATCTTTTAAAGAAACCCCTTCTTCCAGTGTTGGATGAATGAGCGCTTCCATTTCATCGTTGAAAAGAACAGCATAGCCCGTTTCATAAAGGCTTATATTTCTTATTCTGTTCCTGAGCTCATCGAAATAGAAATCAGCTCCAGCAACACCAATAAACTTATTGTCCACATAGATTGGTGCTGTATGAGAAATATAAATCAAGTGACTGTCAAAAGAGGCATTGCCCCTGTATGGATCTGTCCAGTACGGACGCTTTAGTTCTTTAGCCTTAAAATACCAGTCCTTTTCAGGTGATGGATTCTCATAAAAAGACATATCAAACTCTTCTTGACGAAAAACACGACCCGTTCCATGCAAGTCAGCATACCAAACATCATTCGTTTTCCCGTCTAAAGCTGGATCAAAGAAGACATACACAGACCTTGACACTTTAGCATTTGAAGCCATACGTTCAATAATAGGTGCAATCTGGTCCTTATACTTGTCCATGTAATTTGGGTCTGTCCTTAGCGCCGCAAGATCAAAGGTTGTTTCAACCAAGTTGTTGACTTGCTCTCTTATATTTTCAACTTCTCTTACCTCGTAGTCAAACTCACTTCCAATACGATGGGCCATTTCAATCAGCTTTTGACGTGATTCTTTCTCGACAATATCAAAAGCACGGTCAATGATTACGTATCCCATAGCAAAGGACACAAGAATGGTCAGTAAAGTTATAGCCAGTACAATTCTATTACTTAGCTTTGACACGTAATCACCTCCTTGTGGTGTTTATACCCAAAAGTCGTAGACAATGTAACATTTTAACGCTTCTAAGATCAGTGATTCCATAGTGATGTTTTTTAAACGTCACCACCATATAGCTCACAGCATTTCACGTCGCTAATCATGAAATCTCATGAATAATGCCTCTCGCCTCAGACTTGAAAAACACACATAAAAAAGAGACCCCTTGAGGTCTCTTAAAATGCTCAAAATATTGTTATTCCACGATCCATCGTTTCGTAACCTGCCCCTCAACATAAGTTTCTAAAAGACAAGCAGCCTTATCCATCCAGTCATTTAGAGATGCATCGCCGTCAAAGGCAATAATATTCATTAATATCCTTTTGGTCTGTGTCGTTACCATCGTTCTTTCTGAGTCGGAAGTGGCACTCCCAAAACTACCCAATTCATCTTTAAAGACAGGCAGGCCATCAATGTTTAATACACCTCGCCCAATACCTCTATACTCTTCATCAGCGGTCCCAACATCATATACAATAGGTCCTTGAATCTTATCAAGATCATAAGTGCCAATAGAATGACCACATTCAAGGGAAAGCAAGTTGTTTATATCAACAACATCATTGACCTTATACAGACCTTGTGACTTTACGATTCTTCGCATGAGTGAATCGGAGGACAATCTATATCGAGTGGGATCTTTTCCAAGGGCTCTGTAAACTTTACGTGCGGCACTCACAGGAGACAGTTTGGCAATATCTGAAGTTTCAAGATCAAAATTCTCAGTCATTGCATCTATCTCTTCCCAAAGTGTTTCATTATGATCTGTCACTTTTACATGGGCTTCCAACAGACCTAATTTTAAATTTGGAGCCACTTCTTTGATTTTTTCTGATAATGATACTTGAACATCCATTCCTTATTCCCTACCTCTCACCATAAGGATTCACATGAACCATGCAGTGCTTCACCTTAGGTATTTGTCCTTCTATTCTGTCGTGTACATCTTCAGCAATATTATGGGCTTCACGCAAGGTTAAGTGGGCATCTACCGATATTTCAACATCCACATACAGGCGGTTGACATGAATTCTTGTTTTCAAATCATCGATCCCAATAACACCTTTTGTATCAACAATTGTATCCCGGATATCTTCTAAAGTTGCAGGGTCTGCCGCTGTATCAATCAACTCCTTAATGGATTGAATGTAGATATCAACAGAAACCTTAATAATCAAAACACCAATGGCTATAGCAGCGATGGGTTCCATAAATGGCCAGCCATTCATAGCGCCCCAAATGCCTATGAAAGACCCCACAGATGAAATGGCATCCGTTCTATGGTGCCAAGCATCTGCTTTTAAGACCGTACTCTCAATTTTCTTTGCGCCACGCATTGTGTAATGGTACATAGCTTCCTTAGCCACAATGGATAAAAGAGCCGCGTATAATGCCGTTCCCTTAGGTATGTGAACATTGCCCGCCTGAATGTTTTTTATGGCGTTAAAGGCTATCAACAGGCCTGTAGCAAACAGGAATGTGGCCATGAGCTTTCCCATAACCGGTTCATACTTTTCGTGCCCATAAGGGTGGTCTTCGTCACTTTTTTGACCAGATACATAAACCCCAATCATAGCCATGATTGTTGTGATGACGTCAGACACTGAATGGAAACCATCTGCAACCAGGGCTGCAGAGCCTGAAATAGCGCCAATTATGATCTTTACACCAGAAAGCAAGACATTTAAAACAATGGACACTTTGGAAATTTTATATGCGACTGACAGCCGCTCTTCTGATCTCATATTACACCTCTTACACTTGTCTACAATCCATAAACATGTCCATACAAAACATAAAGACTAATAAGAAGGGAAAGGATGCCACACAGGGCGCCCAGTATCAGAAAGCGATCCAACCGCTTTCTGTTCCTATACTCTTCAAGTTCTATTTCCCATGCATACTTCTGTTCTTCTTCTTTTCCAACTTCTTTATCAGAAAGCTTTAATATATCTTTACGACTCTTTTCAAAAGCGCGCTGCTCAGTTGATTTTCTTACCACTTTTTTCACAACCTTCAACAAATTTTATTTTGACCCATTCTATAAAATCACCAGACACACTCATTTAATTTATTATATACACCTTTAACTTAGAGTGACTTGGTTGGCTCCATACTCCAAAGATAGTTTTTCAGCCATCCAATCATGGCAAGTCATATAGATGATTTGACGCTCTTCACTCATAACGAGAAGGGCCTTCAAGGCACTATTTAATCTTTCGTGATCCCAGTTAACAAAAACCTCATCCAGTATAATCGGAAGCTTTTGTTCCGTCTTATCAATAGTCTGTGCAACCGCAAGTCTAAGAGCCATATAAACCTGTTCTAGTGTACCACGACTCAGATAATCATGTACAGGGATAAAACGCCCCTTTTTGGTGTCATTTACCTGTATATTCCCATTTTCACCTGTAGCTATATCATTGTATCGACCATCTGTAAACAAATCCAATAGCTTTGATGCCTCTGTCAATAAATCGGGTTGAAATTTCTTTCGAAATGTTTTATCCGCAAAGGCAATGAGGGTATGTGTCATTTTCAACTGATTGTACTGGTCAATTGTCGCTCTTCGCTGTTCTTGTAGCTTCTCTATTTCTGCCTCAACAGCATCCAGTCTCTGATCTTCAAATATACGTTCTTCATCCTTGTGAAGGGCCATCAGCTCAATACGAAGGTCTTCGCGCTTCTCTTTCATTGCACCAATCCCATTTCGCTCTGTTTCAATACGCATATCAAAATCAACAAACTTTTTGTACATGACCAGCCCTGGATTTGATATTTCAAAGGTTTCAAGTTGTTCGATCAAAGTTTTTCTTCTATGGTCTAGGGCTATAAGGGTATCTAGTTTTTCAAGGGCTTCTTCCACTGAACCCCCTAGCTTCTCAAGCTCATTACGATAAACATTGAGCTTTCTTTGATTCATCATAAGGCTGTGGCTGACCTTTCTTTTTCTGCTGTTTAAGTCACTTAACTTTGACTGATACAAATCAAATTCTTTTTCTTTGTCCCTTGATTTGTTTTGACAATGCAGAACCTCAAGGGCTTTTTCTTCAAGATCTTGTCCTTTTTCATACCCATATCTCATCATGGTTTCTTCAAGTTTTTGCTGATTCTTTTTATACTTGTCACGAAGGGCTTGTACCTGAACCGTTTGTTGATGATACCCCTCTGATACCTGCTTCATTTTTTCGCAGGCATCTATGAAAACATCTTTGCTTTTCCAAACGCCCTTGTTGAACTGAATATCTCCATATTCAAAAACTTTTTTGCCGATTGAAGATGCCATTAGAATCAGTGTAAGCAGGGAAAGGGCACCACCACCCATCCTTGCATAATTTACTTCATAGTAGTGTCCACCAAGAGCCACTGCCACCCCTATCAGAAATAAAGTCCAGAGACTTGTACTCCTAAACGATACATTGAGCCTATTTCTAACCGCTTTATGAAGACCTGTTACATTGAGAACCCTCCAGTAATTTAATAAGGCTTCATTCCAGGGGTCAGATGTCAGTTCCAGGCTTCTTTGCTCAATCTGCGTTTTAGCATGCTTTAAAGCATCTTTTTGCTGGCTATACGCCTCGTACGCTGAATGATAGGCATGATATAAGCTGCTTATTTCATGGTCATTTACGGCCATTTTTTCAAGATCTGTCAACTGGACTTTGTTCTTTTGCAAATGACCAATTTCTTTTTCAATCTCCGATTTTTCATTTCGCAGGCTTTCGTTTTCCCGAACAAGATAATGGTAGTCTTCAAGATCAATGGCCTCAATATTATTGGAAGCCAACTTCATTTCGATCTCCCTAACCTCACTTAGTTTTCTAAAGGCGTCAAGCTGAGCCTCCGATTGCTGAAGCCACAGGGTCTTCTTGTCAATATCATCAGAAAGCTTCTTGATTTCATCCTCAATGCTCTGTTTCTTCTTAACTTTTTCTTCAAAACTCTTGCGTTTAATAATATGGTCTCTCTTGTCTTCTCGGAGTCTAAAAAGTTTTTCATCTATGGATTTTACTTTAAACTTCCCCCTATTATGAGGACGCCAAAGTTCATGCATTTCATTTTCCAGATCACTGAGGACTTGTTGTGGCGTAAGCATGTTGTCTAAACCATACTGGAGGGCAATTTGTTCTTCAACTTCCGTCCATTTTCGACCGTCAAGTTTAACAAGATCAGATAAGTCCATTTCAAACAGGCCCCTATATAGATAAAATGGCACCTGTCCGATGTCTGATAAAGCTGTATTCCCCACTTCAAGTAAATGGGGACCCATAATTTTTTTGCCTTTCGCCTCTGTGTCAAAGGAACGTTCAATCCGAACCGTTTCATTTGACTGGTCATGATAATTTCCGCTTATATGTATTGTGTCACCTGTGTAATAGGGGTGCTTGTCCACTTTTTTTGCCTGAAAACCATACAGAAGTTCTGATAGGGCATGTCGTATTGTCGACTTGCCTGCTTCGTTTTTCCCATAGATTACATTCAGGCCCTTTGAAAAATTCAAGTTCACATTTTCATGGATAAACTTTCCGTATCCTTTCAGCTGAATGTCTTTAATTTTCATTGTTATCCACCATTCTTACCAACCACTCATTTCCCACTTGTGTCAATAAATCATTTAGCCACTTTACTTGGTCTGGCCCAGCTTCTGGCATTTCTGCGAATGACTCAGATTTAGCATACTCTAAGAGTTCTTCTCTCATAACACCATCTTGCATAATACTGTCTATAAAAGATGCAAAGGGAGACCCTTTCAGTATATGACGTTTATCAAAATGAGGGGTTAGTCTATCCGTGACAAGGTCAATGTAAAGAACTTGTGCGTTTTCCCTTATGTCCGCAGTCAGTTCATCAAGTGTCTGAACTCTCTTTAACTCTGAATAAAGGTTTGTTGAGCCCTCAAGGACGAGTTTAACAATTAGACTTTTCGGTCTATTCTCATTTGCTTTTTCTGCTTTATAGGCTTCAATGCCTTTTACGATTTTTTTTGAGACATCATGAAGTTGGTCGTTTTCTCCCTCAATGTCCTCATATAGGGTTACGAACTCAAGGACAGAAAAATCCTTAAAACTTAACTGAGCCTGTTCTCCGGGAGCATGAATTTCAACTAAGATGCCCCCTTTGGGACCCGTTTCATTAGGATTCAGGCCTTGTAACGATCCTGAATAAGCCGCCTTGTACTCAGGCCACATTTGCATTTTATGAATATGTCCAAGAGCCCAGTAATCGTAATTCTTGCTCATAAGCTCATTAAATGTTGTTTGCATATAAGGATCATGTTCATTTGCGGATGTGCCTCCAACTGTAAATGTGTGCATGACACCCACATGGAAAGCATCCTTACTGCCCATTTCAAATGCTTCTAAATTAGAATGCTTTTCTTCCCTTTTTTCAAATCCATTTGCATGAATGACAAGGGAATGCCCCCGATGGGTTTGAAGGTCTATTTTAACTGGCTCGGGACTGTTCACAACATGAACATTGTCCCCCATATCCACCCATGAAAAGTTCTGGGAAGGGTCATGATTACCGTGGAGCATGATCACGTGTATATTGTTATCTAGAAGTCTCTGAAATTGCGTTCTTAGAAACCGCTCTGTTTGATAAGACACTTCCGGTCTATCGCATATGTCACCAGCCAAGACCAAACAGTCTAGGGATTCTTCAATGGTAAAGTTTACAGCCTTCTCAAAAGACTTTTTAAGACCTGCTTTAAGTGCTGAGCGCACAACTTCAGGGTATCGTCCATAAACTGCATCTAAATGTATATCTGACAAATGTAAAAATCGAAGCATTTGTGCACCACCTTTCCTTAATTACATTCTAACAAATTTTTATGTTACAGGTATATTAAACCTTTGGAAAATCTGCATTTTGAGACTTTAAACATGTGCATACTTATTATATAATATATGGAAAGAATGAGGTTTTCACTGGAAATCTCATGCAGTGAGTTACATAATTTAGAATTAATAGACCACAAACCATACATTTTTCCACTTTTTGCTTGCTCGCATTTGGTATTTAAGCCATCTCTGCATCTAGAAGACCTGGCACAATTTCGAGAATTTTCTCCAAGGGGCATCTTAAGTGTGGGTAAACTTGTCATGGTTTGAGTAAAAGAAGACATAAGGTGGTCTTCTTGAACGGTATACAAAAGCAAAGGTGGTTTTCGTATGAGTACATCCTACACTGAGAAATTTAATGTGCTGGAAGTCTTTGAACAAAACCCATATCAGAAGATTATGATGGGGGCTCAAGTCAACAATCCTGATGATGTGGTTGTGATTAATGTTTTTAAAAAAGGACCGCAGTTGGCTCCAGACTTTTTAGAAACAGCGCAAAATGCATTGAGTAATGTTATACATGTTGAAGACAATAGTGATGAACTTGTCCTTGTCACTGATTATCAAGAGGGCATGTCACTACACAACTATCTGGAAGGGGTTATTGCAGATTCTGAAAAAAGAATTGCCCTTGCACATACATACATGGAAAAAACATTGAGTTACGACAAGTTTAACAATTATTTTAAAAGCATATTTCTTGATGACAATCAAATTATTGTTCGTGAAGACCAACTGCTTTTAAATGAGCTTATAATTGTCGATGAGCAAATCGAAAACGGACATGGTTTTGATCAAGTTGTTGATAAAATTGGTGGCACCCTTGAAGTGATTTTTAACACAGGTAAGGGTGGCAGTCTAGAAGGTCAAACAAAAGAGCAGGTCGATGCCTTTTTAAACAGTTTAAAGGTCAACTCTGGTGTTTATAATAATCTGGAAGAATTGGTGACTGCCTTTAAGAAAACTTTTATTTATGAAGCCGATTCTAACGACAAGGCTGTTCCGCCTATTGTTGGAGCTGTTGGCACACCGAGTGATGCCTCAACATCAACGGCTTCTACAGACCAAGCCAAGGAAAGCGCAGACGCTTCAGATTCTGAAGACAAACGAAATGATTCAGAAACAAATCAAGAAGACCCACGTAAAAAAGAGGTGGAACTAGAAGGCCTTGAAGTGGTTAATGAAATTTTTGATGAAGCAGACGATGCCCCTGACAAAAAAAGAAATGCAGGTCCGCTGGCTCTTATTCTAATAGCCCTAGCTCTTGTGGCAGCAATATTCGCTTTCGCAAATCCATTTGCAGATAAAGAAAGTAAATTGCCTGAAGCATCTTTTGTCCGCCAAGAAATCGATGGCAAATTACACTTCAAGAATACCAGCCAAGCCTATGGCAAGGACAACAGCATTGTCATGTCAGAATGGAGCGTCTTCTCTGTTTCTGAGAATGGCAAGAAGAAACTTAAAACGTCAGAGGACGACAATCTGGACTTGATCATTAAAAACTCCGGCACATACCGGGTTGAACTCAAGGTTCAAGATGAAAACAAGCAGTGGAGTCTTCCTGCAAGCGAAGAGTTTAACTATGTTGTTGACAATATGACAGATTTTGATGATGATGAAAACAGCACAGCCAACCCTCAAGAGAAACTTTCAAAGTACCTGATTGAGTATACAGATGAGAATATTTCAAAAGACACCAACTTGTATAGAAGTGGTACAGAATCCATCAAAATGGATCTTTCCGAGGGCGATGCTCAAATCACAATGAAGGATCTTGAAATGGAAAGCAACTCCATCATTTCAATGTGGCTGCTTTCTGACGGAACAGAGCCAGTCAATATCCAATTCAAAGGCTATAAAAATGGCAACCTCGTCTTTACAAAGGATGTAAAGCACGTGCCTAGAGCAGCAAACATTTGGGAAATGGTCGAAAGTAAAGTGAGTGCTTCTGGCGTTGACTCTATGCAGATTACTTTCTCTGGTCAAGATACGATTTGGATTGATGATATAGATATTAGCTCCTACAAGTAAGATTATAGCAAGTGGGCTTATCTCTCAAACCAATATAATTTAAAATCAAAACAGCCGGTGTGAATGTTCACACCGGCTGTTTTTCTGCTTGTTATAGACTTTTAAGTTTCGGTCGACTTGTCTTGGATAGACTGGTCCTCAGTTTTCTATGTCTAGCTCTTGGCATGTCCACCTATAAACTCAAATCCCTTATTTAAGGTCTAAAAGTTTTTTCAGCATAACAATGCCGTGTGCTCTCGTTGCATTGTCATTTGGTTTGAAAGAACCATCTTCAAAACCTGAAACAACGCCATGGTAGTCAACCGCTTTAACTGCATCTTTCGCCCATGGGCTCACACTGTTCATATCGGTGATTGTAGATTCAAGACCGATCATATCTGATCCTAGCATGATTTTATAAGCCTTGGCGATCATAACAGCCATTTGTTCCCTGGTGATATTGGCATTTGGATTAAACATGCCATCACCCATACCTGATACAAGACCCGCCTCATAGGCTAAGTTGACCGGTCTGTAATACCAAGTGTCCTGCGGAACATCATTAAAGGCTGATGCCGGTTGTCCTTCAAGTCCTAGGGCATTTGCCAACAAGGTTGCAAATTGAGCCCTTGTAATAGAATAATCTGGTCCAAACATGGTCTCTGACACACCACTTGTCAGACCTCGTGATGCCATAGCTTCAACAAAGTCTCTTGACCAGTGGGACTTCACGTCATCAAATGACCTAGAGTATTCTACAACAGAGTACACACTAAAGTGTGGTGGTTTAAAGCTGACCTTGCCCCTGGCCTGGTCCACTTGTGATTTTACAAATTCCCACTGTGCACTGTCTTCATCATATACGAAGACATTCACATATTCAGGGACAAAGATCACATTTTCATCAAAATTCAGACTGAGACTTGGTTTATTGATTAGTTCTGAATAACCATCCAGCTCGATTTGCTTGGTATTGTCAACCTGAGCAATGTTGGAACGGAGGGATAGGGCCATATCCTTTAAGTAAAGGGTCTGTTCCAGTTTCCCCACTCGACCAACCTGGAGGTTTATGCCCTTGTCCTGTAACTCTTCAAGGGTTTCGCTCGCGAATACAAATTCAGCGCCTTTTGCTCGAACCTTAATTTCAGCGCCTGTGTCTTTGACACTTCGAACCACATTGGCATTCAGGTTCAATTTTACATTGCCCTCAACATCTGGTAGATTGAGACCCAGTCTTGGCTTAATCCGATCTTGAAGATCGACCGCTGTGTTTAGAGCCACAAGGAGACGGAGGTCTTCTGTCTTCTGAATGGCATTACCGGCTGCCAACATAAGGGTGTTCTGATCGACACTGAGTGTCGTTTCAGCACCGACTGTAGACTGTGCAAATGCACTTTCTTCCACACGACCTGCAATTTCAACAACATCTTCTGTTGTTTGAATCATTCGACTAACAAGTCTTGCCCGGTCTGCCCCGGCTGTATCCAGTCGAATGGCTTTCTGGGCCACATCTTTAACAAATGTTTCAAAGACCGCTGTGGCCGTGTCGGCATTCACATTTTTCTTAAGCAGTTTTACAACCACATTGTCGATCACATCAGATGCCACTTGAGTGGCCAGTTTAGAAGTTTGACCTGTCTTAATCATGGTTTCTGAACCAACCTGTTTTATGACCTTGTCCGCCCATACAAGGGCTTCTGATGGACTAACGTCATCCCTTGAAACGTAGGCGCCAATGACAAGGGCCATATTAGATGCTATGCTATTCGACTCTATGGCTGTCACATCTGATTTATTAAGGACCTTCACATTGATTTCATAGAAGGCATCTGCGATTTCCTTGGCTTCGTCTAGGCTGGCATCCATGCTTGACAAGCTGTTTTTAGCACTTGCCGCAATGGATCCCACGTCTCGCATGGCTTCCTGTGGTGTCAGCTTATCCACATCTTGTAGGATTTGCTTTGTGACACCCCTGGTTGTATCTAAATCAAAGACGTCTTGTGGCTGAGAAGTCGAACCGCTTGATGTTGAATCTCCAGATGGACTGGATCCACCACCGCCGCCAGAACCTGAATCATCATCGTCATCTCCACCTGTTCCACCGCCTGTATCATTTGACGGCACAATGATGATCTTTGTATAAGACTCACCTTGGAAGGTCGCTGTTATGGTTGCTGAACCGGCCGATATACCCGTTACACTGCCCGTACTGCTCACTGTGGCAATGTCCGTGTTAGACGATGACCATTCAACACCCGATGTCACATCCTGGTCTGTTCCATCCACATTGGCAACCAAAGTTAACTGGGTTGATGATCCAATGGATACAGATGATGCCCCTGATAGGGTATAATCAATCTCGCCTGCAACACTGAGGGGTTGTGTCAAGCTATTGCCTGAGTAGTCCCCTGCTGTCCAGGTCAGAGTTACATCATAATCACCGCTTGTCTTACCCGCTTCAATTGGGAAAGAAACCGTATCTGCACTTTCATCCACAGACACACTTGACGCCGCAATCGTATCACCATCAAAGGTCACTGTCGGTTTTTGTCCTGTAGATACCTGGGTGTTTTTAAGTGTGGCTGTCATGGTAAAGGCCTCATAGCCTTCTTCAAGAAGCTGGGTGCTTAAGACCATACTACTGCTTACAACAGTCAGAGACGCCGTATGGGTCTTGCTGCCCGTTGTGACGACAACAGACTGGCTCCCAGCAGATAAACCTGATGGTGGCACAAATGTAATAGCCGTGCCTGTATCAGTTGGGGTGACAGACTGCCCCCCTACAGTTAAGCTGTCAATTGTCGTGCCTGTTTCAATCCCATCAATCGTCACTGTCTTATTTCCAAGCTCAAGTGATCGGATGGTTGATGGGGTAAAGTCGATGGAAGACACAGTGAAATCAAATGTTCCACTTGTACCACCGTATGTTGCACTCACAACGGACTGGCCCGACTCTTGTCCCGTTACGACGTTATTACTTACGCTTACATTTGTGTTGGATGCTGACCATGTGGCCTTGGCTGTAAGGGTTTCTGTGGAGCTGTCTCCATATGTTCCTTCTGCTGCCAGTGTTACAGATTCGCCAATTCGAATATTGGCATCAGAACCACTAATGGCAATACTGTCTGGACCCTTTACGTAAAGGGTAATGGTGTCTGTATCATCATCATAGGCCACTGTTAAATTGGTCGTGCCCCGTCCTGTCACAGTCGCCACACCACCGGATATGGTTGCCACAGACGTGTCACTTGATGTCCAAGTGGCCTCACTTGTCTTATTTGTGCTGGCAGACCCATTTACAATGTTTGCAATGGCCGTAAAGGTTACAGTGCCTGAACCATTCAAATAAACGGTTCTATTTGAAGCAATGGCCCCTGAATAATAAATATCAATGGCATCAATCTCATTTTTAATTTGGTAGTTGGACAAGGTCAAGCTGTTGCCAGCATATGGCCCTGACGACCAAGTGAGTGAGATGTCATAGTATCCAGCTGATAAACCATCCGGTAGGGTCATAGTGAGTGTATTGGCTGACTCATCAATGGAAGTAAAGGAAACTGAATAGTCCGTTCCATTTCTTGAAGCCACAATCACAGGCTCATAAGTCGCATCGAAATCCAGGGTGCTGTTGCCCTGAACCACAATGTTGCCATCACTGTTTGTCGCATATCCATAGACCTTATAGGCCGGTGTATTGCTTGTTTGTTGGCTTTTTACGACAGATACAGCTGTTGTGTACTGGGTTCCATTATTGTCAACAAGAACCTCTTGAGATCCTGATGACACACCACTTGGCAGGGTCACTGTTATTTCTGTGTCCGAATTTCTTGACACACTTACAGAAGAGCCCCCAACGCTGGCTGAGATATTGCTTTCACTTGAGTTATAGGTAAAACCTTCAGCCGATATAGTGATGGTCGCATTGCCCTTTTCAAGGGTATAGTAGGTTTCCGGCGTGGCTTCTATCCCCTGATTGGATGCGGTAAAGGCACCTGTCAAGGAAGCCGTTTCACTTATGACTGAAGAGTTAACGGTTACATCTAAATCTAGACTTCCGTTGACATCCACCGTGCTTGGAATAAGGTCGAAGGTCAGGGTGGTTGCATCAATGACATTGATGTTGCTTATATCCTCACTCGTTGTTCCGCCAATATCAATTGATGGCGTCCCCGCTTCAAAGTGGGTGTTTTGACCATATATTGTGTATGTTTTCGCAGAACTCTTGGTTCTGAGGATATTGGACGGAGAAACACTAAGAATGGATGCACTCGGACCAACCTCGATGCTTGTTGTGTAAGTATTTGTACCCGATCCATCTCCATCAAGGTCTATGGTCACTGTATGGGTTCCTTCGGATAGGCCTGTCTCAAGGGTGAACCTTAGGTTTTCCGCATCTGTAAATACTTCACTGCTTGCTTTGACATATTCTGTGGAACTGGACTCGACACTCACAGTCGTGTCTGATTCAAAGAAGGCGTCCGTGCCATCCACATCGATGGTAAATTCTTTATAGCCACCAGCTATGACACTGTCTTCAACAGCATCAGAGTTGTAGCTTAAGCTGATTGATGGCTCAACAACACTTAGGGTCGCTGAAGCTGTCTCGTCCCCTGTGGTTGCAATCACGGTCAAGTCTCCCGTTCCCACACTGGATGTCCACTCAGAAAGTGTGAAGAGAATTTCTGTAGAACTGTTGACAGATGGCGTTCCTGAAATGGCCCCGCTAATCTGTGTCTCCCCTTTAAAGACAGCTAAGGAGGTGTTGCTGTCAAAGTTGGTATTCGTGCCTATAAACTTTAAATTCTGGTCTCCAAAATAGTGGCCAATACTTGAAAGCGCCGTATTGTCTGACTGCTTTCTAAGTTCCGCTGAAGGAGACAAGACTGTGAGGGATGCACTGGCTTCCTCCACCCCTGTTGTCACATTAACCGTATAATCTCCTGCGCTAAGACCTGTCAGAACATTAAAGTTAAGGGTGTCTGAATCAATGACATTTGTGGTCCCTGCCTTGCCTGTTGGGTCACCATTTGAGTCTAGGATTTGAACCTGGGTATTGGAATCAAAGCCTGTGTTTGTCCCAGTCACTTCAACATTGGTTTGACTGTAGCCTTCCGTAAAACTAGTCTCGTCAAGGACAACCGCTGGTGTCCCCCTAACAAGAAGACCTCCAGATACCGTATCCACATCATCGCCCGTTGTAAATCGCACATCATATGTACCACTTGTCAGCCCTGTGCTGACTGCAAAAACAAGGCTTTGCCCTGTCCCTGAACTGGACACGGATGTGATGCTGGCAGAATCAATCACCGATCCATTTTGAAGAAGCTCAACAGTCGTCTGTCCCTGAGAGAAGCTTGTGTGGCTTCCCGTCACTGTTACAGACTGCTGTTCATCGTAGCCCTTTGGAAAACTGTCAAATGGCGTGGTGGTCGTCACACTGCTGGCGCCAATGGAGTAATCTGTTTTCGCTTCGTAATACTTTGTCGTTGTGCCCTGGTCGCCTTCAGGGTCACTTATTCTAATTTTATACGTTCCATCACTTACACCCGCTGGCACTGTAAACTTAAGCTCAGTGGCTGACGAACTCACAATCGACAAGGACTGTGAATTGTCTGAAGCGTCAATGAGCGTTGGATAAACAGAACCAACTGTGAATGCACTTTTATCCGCTGTGACCGTTACCACTGTTGGCAACAAGTCGCTGTTGATATAGGTTGGTGTCACTGTAAAATTAACATCTTCCACACCGTAACTTACACTTACAGGTTGATAAGCGGACATCACTAGTATTGTGATCAGTGCATAGATGAGGAAGCGCTTCGTGAAAGTTTTTCTAATTGTATATTTCATGCGTCACCTCTCCTGTTTATAAATGAGGTGGCCTTTCATGTGGCCACCTCATTGCCACATCCTATTGTCCTATTGAAGCAAACTTCCAATATCAAGATTCCAAGCGGCTGATGGACTTGCCGATGTGCCTGAATTGAATTCATAGTCAGGACTTTCTGGAAGCAGCAAGTATCCCTCGATGAGACTGATTTCAACAACTGTCCAGTCCGTGTTGTCTGGCAGTTTAAACTTGAACTCACCATTCACATTGGTTTGCGTCTTCTTGGTCACAGTGTTTCCATCCACAGTGCCCTCAATTTTAATCCATGCTTTTTGACCCAGTGCCGATGTGTCTTTGAGAATTTGACCTTCAACAACTTGTTTACCAGTCTCTTGACCAACATTGACCGTCTTGTTGGTTGTGCCACTAACAGTCATGCTTGCATCATCGATCTCAAGACCGCCTAAATCTGTACCGAAGAAGCCGATTGTATACGATCCACTTGCCAAATTGCCTTTAAAGATAAAGTTGCCATTTCCATCTTTTTCAACAAATTCAACAGGTTCAAAGAATCGATCTCCATCAACTTCTCTAAAGACATCCAGCCACGCATAGCTTGCAAACTGCATTGCCGTTGGTACACCTGTTACTGTAACAGTGACATTTGGCCCTGGCTCTGAAATATCCAGAATGGTTGTTTGACCATCTTCAATTTCAAACTCAAGTCTTGGTTGATACCATACGCCTTGACCACCCACACCAATAATTTGGTATGTGCCCGTGTCAAGATTCATTTCGTACCCACCACTGCCATTTGTTTCTGTCCAGCGTGTGTGTTGCCAGTACATGTTGCTCCATTCATCCTTATAAGCTGAGCTTGATATAGCTTGACCTTCCATGGTCACTTGCTTGCCATTTTCATAGCGGGCAATGCCCAGCCAACCATTTGCAACAGGGTCATCATCATTGCCGTCGTTGTCTGTGTCACCATAAACCGTACCTGTTAAATTCGGCTGTGGCGGTTCGACAACAAGCAGGCCATTTTCAAGGGCTGACGATGTGACAGCTCCACTTTCAGAAACGGTGAATCGAATGTCCGTATGATAGAAGAAGTCATATGCGCCAACTTCTGTAACCTTGTACTGACCTGGTTCAATGTTCATTTCAAATCTGTAGGTGTCATCATCACGTAGCCTGTATTCGGTCCATAGGGCATTTTCCCAGTCATAGTCACTGGCATCAGCCGGCTTGATTGTCAACCAAGCATTTGTAAAGACCTGATTTCCAGACTTGTTCTTCACTAGACCCTTTAGATTTGGATCTGGTGGATACACACTTGCAAGGCCATTTGTCATAAAGCCTGCAACTGATGATGTTACCTCTGATCCTGCCACGGTAAACGGAATGTTCACACGCTTCCAGAAATCATAATTGCCCATCTCTATAACTTTCCAGTTTCCGTCTTCCAGTTTCATTTCAAAATCACCACTGGAATCCGTATTGATCCATACTGTGCTTTCCCAATCTTCTTGAGAGGCTTCTGCTGGTCGTAGCATGATCCAACCCCATTTGAGTGGTGTTGTCTTAGCAGAGTCTCTATAGGCTGTGCCCTTGAAGTTTGGCTCTTCTGGCTGAATAACAAGCTTGCCGTTTTCAACCGCATCATCACTTTCATCCACCAAGTCTCCGTTTGCGTCCACAGTGAAGACTGTGTCTGGTCTGAACCAGAAATTGTTCACGGAGGCTTCTGTCACGATATAGTCACCTGGATCAAGCATAATTGTGAAGTTTCCTGTTTCTGGATTGGTCTCAGTCCAAATGGACTCTTCCCAGTCCTCCCACGGAATTTCATAGTCTGGATCTGACTTGTCATATGGCCAGATCGTTAACCAGGCCTGCTTAATTTTTGCGTAGTCCCCGGCACTTGGTGTGCCAAAGAAGTCGCTGGCCTTGTCGTGAGACTTAAATATCTTGTAAACTTCTCCAGTGACATTTGGTGCCACGGTAATCTCTGCTAGGGCCTGTCCTGAACTATCCAGGAGTTCTCCAGCATCGTTGATCTTGAACTTAAAGCCAACAGGGGTCCACTGGCCTGGCTGCCATACATTACCGGCCCATTGACCTTCTGTGTGGTAGCCTTCAAGCTTGTAGTCCGCATAAGCGTCATCGCTGTCAAACTCACTTGTTGAGGCGTCATCCACCTCATCACTCGGTAGGTTGAGTGCAAACTGACCTTGTGCGTTTGTGCTTGTTCCAAACCACCGCATAGCCGAGTGGTCATCCCAGTCTAGGTCTGTACGCATGAAATTTACCCATGCCCTATCAACAGGCTGACCGTTTTCTGTGATGGTTCCCTCAACATTGGTTGTGAACGCCACATCCATTGTATATGAGCCTGCTGTGTCGTTGTATGTCACACCACTTGAGGATGCGCCATCCAGTGTAAACGGCTCGTTGATTTCAAGGAATACATTTTGACCATTAACATCCATGAGTTCATAACTGCCTGTTTCGAGGAAGGTGAAGAACTCAACATGGCTTGTCTGGTCATTGTACTTGCCTTCTACCCATGTGCCAAATTCCCATGGATTCATTTGATACCGTTCATACTCCTGCGCCGCCTTGGTAGAATCATTTGGATACTTGGCTGTAAAATCTGACAGGGTCAGTACCGGTCTGATATTGGCGTTGAAGAAGTTTTCATAGTCTTCTGTAGGGGCTGATATTAAATCACTTGATGCGGACAAATCAATCTTAAAGTTTGGTGCCAGAGTGATTCCATCCGAATTCGTCCCCACTGTTATTTTCTTATCCAGTCTCACATGGGTATGAGACCACTTGGTCGGATCTGTATCTGGCTTGTTCGGGTCTTCTTGTTCATAGAAGTATTCCCTAATGAACCATACAGAACCGTCTTCTAACTGTTTGCCGAAGAAGCCTGTCTCATCAATGTCTGCGCCCATCCACTGGGTGCCATCGATGTTTTCAAGTTCAACGCGTCCATGTCTTAAATTGAGAATTTCAGCATTTTCGAATCCAGCAATCTGTCCATTAAAGTTTGGTACAGGTGCCGTAATGGTATTGGCCACAGACTCAGAAACTGTCACAGTCACTGGCGTGCTGTACTCAAACCAACCACGGGACGTTTCTACGGCGTAGACTTCCCAAGACTTACTGCTGTCAAGTTTGGAACTGAAGCTACCGTCTTGCGCCACTTCAACGCGTCGCTCGTATTTCCATGGTTCAAACTCAAAGGCTACAGGGTCAACGCCTGTTTCCCTTAGAAGCATTGCCACATAATATTCCTCAGGATCAACACTTGAAAGGTATGGTGTCGTCCCTGTCTTATACAAGTCACCAAAGAAGTTGGCCGGTTGTGGGCCAAGTTCAATTGGCATGGATATCGGTGTGGTCGTGCCTGGTTCCACAACCACCAGTTTGCTGTTTATAAGTTTGACTTCAATTGCTTTTCCAATTTCAAACCACTGCTGGTCTGGATCTGTGCTTGTATGTGCACCTGCTGACTCAATCATGTAGGTGCCTTCTTCAGGCAGTACAAATGAGAAGTCGCCACTTTGGTCTATATAGATCCAGTACCACTGGTCATAATCTCCAGCAGTGGAGGCTTCTTTTCTGACGTCTAGGTGACCATCAAAAATTTGATCGGTCTTGGCCTGGTCAGTAAACACACTACCTGTAAAGTTTGGTGCCCTTACAGTGATGGTATAAGAGGCTTTGGCATTTGTGCCGCCATGGTTCTTATTGACTGTGAAGGATTCATAACTTTGACTGTCCTGATCCCAGAGGTCATACCACTTGTCCTTGAAGACATATGATCTGACTTCAATGGTTGCATCGCTTCCATCATCAGGCACTTCAAAGTTGAAGTAGGCCTTACCTTGTGCGTTAGTTGTTGCCCCTCTCCACCAATTGTTATAAAGGTTTTGAGTTTCAACCCTATATCCCGCAAGCGGTGCGCCGTCTTCATCTTCAACCGTTATAACCCCATTGTAGTAATCATCAAGGGCTATATAATACGGTGATGTTGTTGATGGTATGTTAAAACTTAGTGGTGTTTCAGGCTCTAACCATAGTTCGCCATAGTTAAACTCTGTGATTTCATAGTCTGTACTTGGCAAGTAGAGCGTGAAACCGCCGGTTTGTGTTGGCACGTGGAACTCAGGTGGTTCTTCACCTTCTGCAACCACTTGCTCAATCATAATGCTGCTGTATTCCCCTTGACCAACATCTTGTCCATCCACTTGGAACTGGATTTCAAAGTTTGGACTTGGAAGGGTTACAGTGCCCATGTCAACAGGATTTTGTGAACCTGCTTCAATGTTATCAATATCATTTTGAGTCAGTGTGACTGTGTCAAAACCGGCTTTATCAACAAAGAGGAGACCCTCTCCATCCATATCCCAGTCTGTTCTAGCCACACTTAAATTGTAAGTGCCCGGTTCGTTGACAGCCAGGTTAAAGGCGCCATCTTCTCCGGTGATTGTTGCGTAGTGGAATCCATTGTCGCCCTTTAATTCGATAAAGACATTTTCAAGGGCCACTGGTGTGCTTTCCCAATTTTCAAGAACACCTGTCAGTGTTGGCGGTGGGAATTCAATGGCTTCAATGCCATTTGTTGACACACTGGATACTGTAAAAGTGAATGGGCTGGCCTTTGATACGGCCGATCCTGCCACTGATTTTGGTCCAATGACAGATTCCCCTTCAAATTTACCAATAAGAGCGTAGGTGATTTCACTACTGTTCTTTTGTGGACGAAGATATGTGCTAAAGGACCCATCCAGGTCTGTTTCCACTTTCTTAATATAGAAAGTTTCGAGTACATCAAACAGCTCCCAGTTTTCATGGTCTGTCATGGCGTTTTGTAGGGCTGTTAGGTAATCTGCGTCTATAAATACGATTGTCTCCCTGTAGGATGTATTGGCCGCCCTTAAGGACTGACCATACACATTGTGTGCAGGCAGTACAATATCATTCGTGTATGGTTCTTTCTGTCCACTGACTGGGATGGAAAGTTCCATGTCTACTGGGTACTCTTCCCGCTTGCCTTGGTCATCTTTTAGTTCCAAATTAAAGGCCAGGTAGGTGCCTGGATAAACGGATCCAAAGACCTTGCCATCATCATTTGACTGTAGATGTACAATTTCTTCCCATACGATGGCCGATCCCGAAACCGGTTCTGGAATTTCCGTCGTTGGAATAAGACCTAGCTCAGCGTTGAGTAAGTAGTTGCCTGTTTCATCAACTAGATAGGAATCAATTGGTGTTTCAACGATAAGTTCTGATTTTACCGTTTCAACAAGTGGATTGCCGTAAGCATCCTCAAAACCAATAAAGAAGGTTGATCCTGCTAAGATTTCTTCAGGACTCACAAAACTATCTTGTCCAAGTTGGAAGAAATAATCTTTTGTTGAGCTGCTTGCGCTGGCCACTTCAAAAGTTTTCTTAACCTTACTAGAAACACCATCTTTAACAAGGTGGAACTCAATTGTACCTTGTCCGGCGTTGTCACCATAAACCACGAGTTCACCTGTTTCATCATCATAGTCTAGGTCAATGTCTCCAGTGCCTTCCACATAGGCGGCTCCTTCAAAGACCATTTGCGTGAACCTTGGTGGTAGGGTGTCTATGCCCACTAGGGCAAAGCTATATGGATCGGTCTCACTTGCCATGGTGTCAAATGAGTCCCTATAGCCTTCAATACTTGTTATGCCAATGCCTGATACATCTTTATCCTTGTGGTCAAGGCTGATGTACTTTTCTAGGTTTGATGTGAACTGATCAAGAAATACCTTTTCCTCGATCATGGAGTCATCATCCCAACCAAACTTAACGAGGAACTTGAAGGCGCCATCTCCATAGCCATCAAAATATTCCACATGCGGGTCTGGTTGTTCTTCATCAAACTTGATCATGTTTTCTTCCTGCTGAACAGGAATTAAGTATTTCACGTCTCCCAGTGAAATATCAGGGTTGTTAAATCGAAGTTCAGCTGTAAAGTATCCACCTTCTTCGTCAATCCCGTCAAAGCCTAAATATGGTGTTGTGTAGCTTTCATCTTCTGTAAATTTTCCAAGCGTTCTCATTTCTGAGCCTGGGCCTGGATCGTAAAACATTTCATAATCGCTCGCTTCAAAAAGGCTGTATGGCGCTATAATAGCCCCGCCTGAAGTGGTCGATGTGTTGTAGTATAAATCCATTGCCAAATCACTTGTGTTGCCATTGTACTGAGGCATATCAATCTCAATGTCATTGAAGTTTGGACCTATTTGATAAGTCTTGAGATGAACTCGACTTCCATGATCATCAGAGAAATATTCTAAGATTGTGTCTGCGTCAGGCTCCCAAGTGAATGTTCTAGTGAAGCTTTCTTGGAAGACATTTTCACCTGTTAGGGTGATGGTGTTGGCTTCAAAAATATTCACAGGCATCATATTGACTGAACCTGTTTGTTCAAAAAGTTTATCCGTATAGTCTTCAAAGCCTAGACCATCCACTTTATAATTCCCACTGCCTGTATGATACATTTCCAGTGTAAACGGGATGGTCTGCGTGCCCGAACCATTGTCAAAACTTGTCTCTCCGCTTATGAGCAAGTTGTCAGCCGTGTGGCCTGTATACATAGCCATAAGGGTCGGCGGTGTCTCGTAGTAGCCTGTGAAATTCGGCTGAACCCCATCAAAGACAAAACTGCCGTCAACGTACGGAACAGAATCATCTATATTAGTAAAGAGGTTGTAGCCTACAACTTCATCACTGCTGTTGTAGCCCAGCACATAGACGTTCCCTGTGGCTTTCTGATCAACTATATAGTCTGACAATACCGGCTCTAGCATGGCCATGTCTGTTTCATCAAACTCTAAAACAAGACTGTTTGACGTGCCTGTTGCTGGTCCCGACAAGTAAACAGTAATTCCATATACATAAGGGCCAGACCCATTGAGGACAGAAAAACTGCCTGATAGGTCACTGCCTTCATTCAAACTTGCCAATATGGTGGATAGAGATTCTGAACTCAGGGCCTGGTCTCCTTCAAAGCGCAGTTCAACCTTTTCCACATTGTCATAGTCTGAAAGATCTCCCAGGTCCATAGTGACTGTTGGGCCTGAAATCTCAAGTGTGTTTGATCCATCAAACTCCTTTGTTCCAGCAACTTCTGTCCCTGACAGAGCAGAATTTTCGAACACAGATATGTTTTCTGAAACAAGGGTGTCATTCCCATCTGCCTGCATGAGTTTAAAACTAACATTGGATGACGGATCACCACTACCAATATAAATGCTTTGTCCAACTCGATTAAGAAGGGTCTTAATGGTTGGTGTTAAAAATTCAATCCGGTAGTTGGTGTCATTGTCAAGAGGGGTTCCATTTAACATAAAAGCAAGACTTAGCACATCTTGAATGGTGTTGTTAAATAGGTCCCCTTTGGCTTCAAGAACATCAACCACTTGACTGGTGTCGGCGTTGATGAGCTGAACAGCAAATGGCTCAATAAGACTATTGTCCCCAGAGTTTGTGCTGTCCAGGATCGCCTCATCTAAACTTGTTCCTTGAATCGTAAAGTTAATTTTTCCCGTTGGATTCACATCAATAGATGATCCAGACGTATTTTTGAACTCTATGTATGGGTTTGTGCCCAGATCAAAGTCAAAAGTGTCCAGTGGATCAGCCAGTGCGAACGCAATGTTCCCCAGCGGCCCTGCAAAACCAATAGTGAATATGAGTAAAACACTAATTAGCCGCCATAGACGTTTCTTCAAACGACTTCCTCCTCTCTATAGCCAATAAGATAATAAGTCCTTATAAGAAATGCCCCTCCCCTCATACTTAACTTTTGAAAGTTTACATGTCTACGATTTACCCTATCTACGCATATTTATTCTTTTCGCTGTTACACTTTTGAAACTTTTATCCGATGTGCAATTCTATTCGCTCGAGTTTTTTCCAGTTATATGAACACTTTTACTGATTTTGGATGTAAATATACATAAAAACCGTAAACTCTTATATGTATTTTTATTCATAGACTTTATATTTATTCAGTCTTTTTTTAAGCTCCGCTAACCTATTGAAAAAAATGTTTAGACTCTTAACCACCTCGCTTTTAAGTAAAAACTTCACTTTTACGACATCAAAAGAAGACATGAACGCATCCATTCACGTCTGTCTATATAATTCTTTAGAAACGTATACTTTTTAATTCTTAAATTGGATTGGAAACAGATAGAATTTTTCAACGATTGGTTCGAGAATAGAAGGTTTTTAGAAAACTTTAGGAAAGGGGACTTGGTCGTCGATACTTTGCGCATTAAAAAAGCTACTCTCCTCTATAATCAGAAAGTAGCTTTTAATCACTTGTGTATAGTTTACAATTCATATGTTTCATTTATGTTGCACCTGATTCTAATATGGCGGCACCATCTCCTTTGACGTACACCTTAGAACTTGAACTAACTTCTGTTTCACTTTCGATTCTAAACGTCAACCTGGTGGTCTCACCTCTTCCAAATTCTTAGATACATCAATTTGTGAATTCACTTTGTTTATTTGATAATTCTATTATAACAGAATTTTCAGATTATTCAACAACTATTTTTATTACGATTCGATGACAAGATATTTTCCAAAAAAGAATTCAAGCATTCAGTGAATGTATACAAACTACAAACCACTTAATAAGCGTATGATGCACACATAATTAAGTGGTCTGAAACCTATACAAAATGCTTAAAAACTTCTTTTCATATTGTTAGAAACCTTGCCCTTAAAGTATCACTAAGTCTAGGGCAAACTCCGCTTTGATATTGTCAGCAAAAGCTTTTGCCCGCTTATGTATATTTGTGGCTTGTTCAATACTGCCCGGATCATTGGCAATGGCCGAAAATCCAAATTGCGGTGGCAACATGTAACCTTTGTTGATATTGACCGCACCTAGGAGCTGGGTCATAACCAAGTCACTGCCTGAATTTCCAGACACAATAATGCCAAAAAGACGCTTATCATAAAATGTTATTCGCCTGTAAAGAACAGTCATTCGATTGATGACAGCCATTAATTTGGCCGAGATGGCATCATTGTAATTGGGACAAACCCATATAACCGCATCAGCCCACTCCATAGCGGGGAGAATTTGTTCAACCATCATGCCACCATAGTAGCAGCTTTTCATTTCAGAGTAGTGCATGCAGGTCTTAAAACTGCATCCCTTACACTCAGCAATTTTATCATCTTCAATACGGTGCTCTTTCATTTCAAAGCCTTCTAGGTGTTCTGCCACCATAGACCATAGTCTCAAGGTGTTTGAAGTGTCATGTGAACTGGAATGAAGCACCAGTATTTTAGGTTTCTTAATGCCTGCCACTTTAAAATCCCGAAGTCGAACACCCAGTTCTGAACACTTGGCCTCAAGGAGTTTTTCCAGTGGTATATCAACAACTTTTTTCCAGGTTTTAAAATTTTGTAGATCAGCCACAGCCTCAACTAGGGGATGGCCAAGAAAGCGACAGCCAAATCGGTTCATATGAAAAATGGCATATTGGGCCAATCGTTTGGTATAGTATGGCCCGTCAGAATTAACCAGCACACAAGCCGTTGACCCACTGAGCGGAGGACACCCACTTGCTTGATAGTCTTGACTTAATCGCCTTAACCAGTCATAAAGCTCTTTTTGACCACCTATTTCATCCGCATCAATGGCCACAATGATTCGCTTGTTTTTGAGTCCGTTCATTTTGCTAACATCACAGCGCACCACATTTGGTTCTAATCCCTTAACGGCTGCCTCTATCATCCGATCTATACGCAAAGACTTTCCAGGGGATACAGGTTGACTTGAGAATCTTAGAACATGTACTGTTGCACCTAAACTAGACATATGCCTTCAACACCTTCACCACATGTTCAAGTCTTTTCACAACTCCGGTCTTCATGGGCTGTCGTTCCACCTCAAGTCCATTGTTTGTGAGCCTATTCCGACAACCAATATAAACACCACCCATCATAATGGCGCTGTCATGCCAGTTCCCATTCATGGTGTTAATCAGCGATAGGGCCCCAGAGGAAAGGGCTGGTGCTATAAAAGGCTTATAACCCGCTTCGCGTACTTCAAGATTTGCCTTGACAGTCAGGTCTGTAAGGGTTTGTGAAATGGCCTCATCATAGTTCTGAGGGTCATTAACCACCACAAGATCCTTGCCATGTGGCCCATAGGCCCGTCCATTTGAAAAAGGTATGCCATGACACTGGGCATAGTAGGAAGCCCTTGCAAACATGACACCAAGCCCATAGCCACGAACTTGTTCCGCCTTTAATCCCCGTCCATCAAATTGTCCCTCATCATTTAAGTTTGAGCTCTTAAAGACCCTGTAACAAAGCTGGTCAACAGGGTCTGAAACCACTGCAAATATGCCTTTAAATCCTTTATCCCGCGCCATTTTTGCATAAGGCACAATAATTTTTGAATTGCTCTCATACTGAATCATTCGAACATCTGATACATTGGAACCCACCTGAGGCACAGACCTGCTGGCACAGAATACAAACATGTCACAATCGAACAGATCATCCATTTCCACTTCGCGTATGGTTGGGTAATCTTTGATATTGGGATCTAAAATTTGTCCCAGTTCAAGAGCCCACCTTCGGCGACGCTTTGAATCGAGATCAAATAGACCAATTTCTGATATTGTCCCATGTCCCATCAGCCTTAAACCCGTCAGCAGGGTTCCACCCACATCGCCCAGGCCCAATACATTAACACGCCACTTTTTATCTGGCAGGGGCAAAATATGGTCTTGCCATCCAGCCTGTCCTGTATTGATAACACGTATGCCTTTATCTTCAATCCTATTTAAAATGAAATCAGGCAGATCTAAAGGTTCATCTCTTGAACTGTCAAGATAGGTCACCTTCTCTGCAGACTGCCCAAGACCGGAAACCTGGTTCACACAATAAGTCAACTTAGCTTCCTTGGCCTCATCATGAATCAGCCAGACAAGGGGCTTATCCCCCTTTTTAAATTCCAGCTCCAAATCATCTATGGCCAGCTCTTTGTGGTCCAAATTCAGATTTTCTAGTGTTAGTCCAAAAGCTTCTTCTAAGTCATAAATCTTTAAGTCATAAACCTTCATGTCATCCCTCCGAACCAAATCTAACGGAACGTGTTTCTAAGTCTTCTTAGATGTTCCAATTCATTTTTAAGATAATCTGTTGCCTTATGATTCATATCGTAGTCAATATTGAAGCCCTTATCAGGAATTCTAGGAGACAATATAACCTCACCCAGTTGAGCCACAGTCAACATGCGCTCATGGTGGTTTTGATATTCTTCTTCCAGGGCTTCAAGAATTTCAATGGAATTTATAAGGCAAATTTCTGAAACCTTATAAATGGCCTGCTTTGACGCATCCCGTATATAGGAAGGGAAGGTGTAAGGCAGGATTAAATTAATTGATGGTATAAGACTTCGCTCTGGTGTCGTTCCACGCCAAAGTATGTCCCCGCCAATAAAAGGATACATTTTACTTTCAGTAAACCAAACTTTGAGGCGCGGTATGAAATAGGCTGAATCCACTTCGATATTCGCCCGCTCCATGATGGCTTTTCCGCGTCCTGAAAGAATGCCTACAAAGAATTTCTTTATCTCCACCTCTTCTTGCCTAAAGAGGGGTTCTAAAACATTGATTCTATAACCCTTGTTTAGGAGATCATCCACAATGATGACAGGTCTGTTGAATGATTTGATTGTCTTAACTTGATTCTCTAAATCAAGGTAATGCGGTGCAGCCATGATTTCATGACGCCTCAAATCCGACGTAAAATATTTCTCTGTATGCAATGACTTGGTCACAGTGTTGGGCAACCTCCACCTGTTGAATATTTGTCCAAACGGAACACACATGGCATCCCCATTTGTCTTTGGCACCAAAGGCGTTGTTGGCATATTGTTTTCATCACAAATTTTCTTAATGAGGTGTTCATAAATCATGGTTCTGTCAAAGGACAGAACAAGGTGTCCCGGATAAAGTTTTGTAAGGGACTTCTGCAGTCTGCTTCGGCTTCTTTTTATAGCCTTTAAGACCTTAGGCGACCCCCTAAACGGTGCCTTTAACATAGACTTTGCATCCATATTTAGGGTACAAGGTGTCGACATATTGACAACGTATACAGATTCCCCTGATTCCTTGCCCAGCACGTTTAGAAAGCCCTGCATCCTCAATACATTGGTCAGCTTGGTGTCCACATGTTCTGTGATCATATCTTTATAAATGGCATAGCTATAATCTCGGGACAAACAGAAGGCCAGGGTTTCCGTTAACAGCCGTTGCTCCACATTAGGCGACTTGTCATCTGCGTTTCGATAGATGCCATCAATAACCACAAGCCTTCCCACGGAATGATCCCTGATATAATCTGACAAATACTCATCTTCAAATTCCAAGTAGATGTCTATGGTTCTTAACCAGTGGAAGGCTGAAAAACCAATGATCCTCCTATTGTCTTCCACACTCCGTAGGACAAGAAGCCTAAAGCTCTTTTTGTTGGAAACGTCTTTAAAGCGTGTGTAGGCCTCACTGAAGTCATACTTGACCACTGTTGCCAGTTCTTCAAGAAGCGTTGGTGTGGGTTCTTCAACGATTTCAAGAGTTAGAGACTTTGTTGTGAGTATTTCCTTGTACATAGGTTCACGCTGATAAAGTCCACGCTCATATATAAACCTTTGAGCCAGCGGATCAACAAGCTCTGATATGTCCCTGTTGTCATCAATATAATTTCTAATTTGCGTTGAACTGATATTTGAAAACTGCTCTGGGAGCTGTAAACGCACAGACCCTTGCGGCAACATGTCAAATGCTTTTTTAAAGGCTGCATCCCGGTCTGGTGCATTTGGAATAATCCGATCAAACACAACATGTTTGAAACTGGTTATTCCCCCTTCTTCGTGAGGGTCTTTGTAGGCAGATGCATTCACGATAACATCCCCACCAACAACAATATGGACATCGGAATCTTTAAATTTAACCCGAAGTTCATTCAAGTCGTTTACATTGGCAATATTCGTCGGCAAATAACGCGGATAGGTGTAAATGTCAACTTCATCTGCCACGGACATTTTTATAATGTCTCTTCGAATCAAGTTAGGCTGGGTTCGCTTTGACCATGAAAACTCATCGACAGCGAGGTAAACTTCAAAGCCTAGGTCCCTAATTTCTTTTGCAATCTCCTTATGACTCAAACTGAATGGATCAAAGGCCCCTGGGAAAAAGGCAACCTTTCTGTTCTCAGGGAGTTCTATGGAGCCCTCATCGAAAGAATAGTCGGATATAAACCTATATATATTTTTTAGTCCAGCAGAATTGTTGAAGAATACTAACTCTATGTTTTCATCAGTATCCACCATAAGAGCCATTATTTTTTTGATGGACAGCTTAAATATTTCCGTCTTCATTTCACGGCTCATGTGTCTTGATTCAAATATCCTCTGGCCAATGACACGGAAGGCCACTTGGTTGACCACTGGATTATAATTCACAAATCCATTAAAGAGAATTCCCAGCATGGTCACCATACGTTTGTGGTAACCCTTGTCGTCATCCACACACATTTCTTTGTAAGTTGTGTAGTGACTTAAAGCATAGCCTACAGTCTTGATCATAAGGGTTGTGATCTGGGCATTTGCACTTTTGACTTTCTCTTGAAAACTATCAAGAATCTCGTCTAACTCAACAGGCTTTATGTACATGAGTATACGGCCTAGGTACTGGGGAATATACCTTGTAAATTGGTAGGATTCCATTTCTAGGGCTCTTAAAAGTTCCACGACAATGTCATTCCTCTGCTCAAAAGACAGATAGGGTACAATTTCTATGAGGCCTGCACCAGCTCTATTTCTAACGGTCTCAACCGCACTCACCTTTAAGAGGTTGCAAAAGTGCATAGCCGTGTAAAAGGCATTGTCATATTTTTCGTCCATGGTATGGCGCACAAGCAAGTCCACCTGAAATCTCTTGGCTATAAAATGGGTGGCTGATTTTAAATTGCTCAAGAAGAGGGTCGATATTTCAGCAAGGTCTTGGCGGCAAGGCTTGGCATATCTTTCACGAATATCTTCATCTAACTCTAGGGTCTCAACCAGTTTTAGGCGTGCATAGTTAAGGGCTGGACTTGGAGAAGCCTCAAGACCTTCACTTAGGGTCTCACCCACCCTATGTTTTTTCTGCAGCCTTTCCTTGGCGTAAGGCATCATTTCGTTAAGGGCCCTAAAGGCAGCCAGCTTGGTCTCAAGATGCTCTGCCACAAGCATACCGTAAACATAGTTGACAACTTCATTCTTCTGGTCTTCTGTACAATCGTTAAAAGGCAGACCAGGGATGGTTGCAAGCAAGTAAAAACGGATGTCGTTATTGTCTAGTGGTCGTCTTAGGTAGGACAGGAAGACTTCGACGGCATCACATTTTTTAGATAAGTTCATTTGCGCCTTGAAGTAAGCCCGAACCATACTCCTAGAGGCATAGCTGATCCAGCCCCTATGCTTTCCAATAATCTTTTGGTCTGGATAGAAGAAGGCCTCCAGGTATTTTTGGAATAGGTCGATGGACATGATTTCCGGTTTTTCTAGCAAGGCATCCTTTGGAAGCTCTTTTCGAAGTTCTTCATCATAGGTTCCGATGACGACACCAAGCAGGGCCGCACATTGTTTGCGTATATCTTCCTCAGGCATAATAAGCTGTTCATACAAGAATTTTATAACGATCAGCTTTTGCTTTTGCGTTAAATACGGATGATATTCTTCAAGGACTTCAATATAGCCACGAAGACCACTCAAATCGCCAAGATCTCTAGCGCTTTCCAGCATTTTATTAAGGGATGTCTCATTACGCAGGTGGTGCATGAGTCTAATGTTATGACTGATTGAAGCATACTTGGCATTTTGAATAATATCTTTCCCTTGCAGGAGGGAATAATGATCGTACTCTGGTTTAAAGTCATCAGGCAACTCGTAAGCAGAATCTGGGTTTACATTGACACCCATATAAAACATATACTCTTCAAAATCCTTAAGTTTTCTATAGACACGTCTATACCTGTTTTCCTTGGCTTCATCGACATTGTCTAGCTTTTCAAGGATGACCTTGAAGGAATCATCAAGTGTGTAGTATGTCATTTGACGATTTTCATTAGACTTGACCCTGAAATCACTGTATATGAGAATCAAAGCTTCAATCGGCAGGTTTTCAAGTTCCAAATCCCATGTGGAATGGTTGATTGCCACATTACGAATGTAGACAATATCTCTTTTTTTGAACCATTCTCCTGTATAGTAATAGTGGTAATAAGCCACTCTTTTTTGTTCTTCTTTTTTACAGCCGTACTTCCCCACATCATGACCAGCTGCCGCACCAGATACCCTGCCCATATCGAGGGGAATACCCGCTCTTTTAAGCTGTCTGGCCACTTTCATAGCCAAATAGTGAACACCACATACATGATCAAGGGTGGAATATCCAACAACCTCTTGATTGAGTTTCATAAGCTCGTAGGTGTATTCCTCATCAAAGGCTCTTAGAAGACGTCTGTATTCATAATCATCCTCGAGCTTTTCTATATCCCTCTCTCTTAAAAGCTCCATAGGGTATCGACTTTGCCAAGATCCATCCTGTGACGTCTTTTGGAATTCTGACAGGGTTTTCAGAGCTTGTAAATAGACATGGCAAGGCGCTTCCATTTCATCAATGACATCAAACTCCAGAGCATTTGGAAATGCAAGGCGCAGTACAAACTTGTATATGTAATCCAGAACATTTTCCGGATGATCAGCAGGCATAATATCTTTAAGCAGTGGCATCATGGCCTCATATAGAGTCCGAGAATCATAATTGCTGTTTTCAATAATGCTCAGTAGGGCTTTATGAAAATGATCACTGTAAAGAAATCTATGTAGCTTCTCTTCGTCCAGTTGATACCTATCTAAAAATTTCGAATCGAGCAAGCGATCCGCAATGGTTCTTCTCATCTCTTCAAATCTTGTGGACACTAAATCAGCCTTCCTTTCGATCTATGTTGGTCACTACGAATATTTTACCATATAAGCCGAAATATACACGTAAATAATCTAGCTTAAGTATAAGATGAACAAGATGCAATTTGCGTTTTTGTACAGTATTCCGTATTTCACAACATTTTTATTTCAAATGTGAAAATTATACAATTTATGCCGATATATATAGTAACCCAGTGGTACAAGCGGGAAATCTATTTTATTGGTGGTGATCTTATGAAAATCGGTAAAACTTCAAAAGCCGGTAAACCTATAAACCATTTGAGACAAGGCAAGACCACCTATAGCGAACATGCACAGGTGGAGGGTCCTACAAAGTCTAAAGCTTCCAATCCCAAAACTGACGATAATGATTCCAATAAACTTTTGTCCATGGATATTATGTATGACAAATTGGAAGATATGCGTGAGGAATACAAACACTTTTACAGTGAAGAGCAAAACTTTGAAGAAGCATGGGCCGCCCTACAAGAAGACCCTGATCATTTTTTAGATCATCTTCAAGAAATTTTCGAAGCCCATAATCACGTGGTTGAGGCCCTTTCAGAGTTTGATAAAACCTTTGAAACAGAGCATTTGAATGCCCTTATAGATTTCGTCATGCAGTATGAATCAGACTTTCATATAATTTCCGTCTCTGTGGAGCCTGATTCCAGCCTCAGGATGAAGCGAAAAAGAATGAAAGACCAGTTTAAAAACCATCCTGACGCCTTTGTATTCTTGACAAAATCGGGTGGCTTTCTAAGAAAGCTTTTTGACTTTTATCACAGGCTCAAAGCCATAAAACCGCCAACCACTCAAGAAGAAGACCAATTGGCCTGGTACCAAGGTTTGTTTATGGATAAAAAAGCATAGGAAAAACACACTGACATCCTACTGAATCTTCATTCAGCGGGATGTCAGTTTTCGTTTCAAATATTCTTTTAACAACCAGCTTGTTTCAAATTCAATCACCATCAGATCCTTGACGAAATTCAGTGCAGAACCAGTTTATACAGTTTCTTCGTTGGTCCCTACCAAATTTTGAAGCCACTCGCTAAAAGCAGAGCGCAAATAGTAATTGATCGTGTTCTCATCGAATGTGCTGCCATCATGAATCTTACCAACTTTTTTCATAACAGCCCGTTTGTCGCCTGGCACCACATATCCAAGAATGGCTGTTTCGACCATGTCATTTTCCGTTACATAGTAGCCAACCTTAACTTGAATGGCCCTGTCCTGTCGAGTGAAACGCACAAAGTTTTGTTGAATCCTAAATTCCATGACATTGTCATTGTCCTCTAAGACAATTTCTTCATTAGATGCCTCAATCACATCCTCAAGTTCATCGACAAGGGAATTGAAGTACTTTTTAAGCATGGCCTCCGCTTCATTCAACTGTTGTTTTTCGGCTTCCTGCTTCCTCCAACTTTTAACATCATCAGCATAATGCTCTTTCAACTTTTTCACCAATTCATCTCGATAATTATAGAAAAAATGTACTGACATTGTCCTTCCCCCTTCCAATCTATTGGTTTGTTTTTTGTATACCCACAGGGACTTATCCATAACGCAGGATGAATAAATTACCAGAAATATTCATGAATCTCTCACATTCGAATCAACCGCTTTCTCTGCTTGTGCCTAAAAGGCTGTAAAGGTATAATAAACTCAGTCCAAAGTCCTTATCACTTCCTTTGAAAAATTACCAGACTTGGACCCTAACAGACGGAGGCATACATGAAGATTTTTTTTGAAGATGAACATATAGTTATAGTGCAAAAACCACCAAAATCTCTCAGTCAAAAAGACGATTCAGGTGATATTGATTTATGCAGTCAGCTCGAAAGGCACTTAAATCATAAAAAACTCTTTGTGATTCATCGACTTGACAGACCAGTTGGCGGCATTATTGTCTATGCGAAAACAAAGACCGCTGCTGATAAAATGACCCAGTGTATCAAGGAAAGAAACTTTCACAAAAGTTATTTGTGCATTGCTTGCGGTCATGCTGACCCAGCTCAAGCCACACTGGTTGACTACCTAAAAAAGAAAAGCGGTCAGAACGTAAGTGTGGCCGTTCATAAAAATAACGAAGGTGCCAAGGAAGCCAGACTTGACTACAAAACCCTTGAGACCGTTCAAAATAAGAGAGAGCCCCTCTCCCTCTTGCTTGTTCAACTCCAAACGGGTCGTCACCATCAAATCCGGGTCCAGATGGCAGCACATGGACTCCCGCTTTGGGGAGATGCCAAATACAATCCAAGGGCCAGGAGACATCGCAACTGGACACAGATCGCCCTTTGGTCTCACAGACTGGTCTTTAAGCACCCCTTTTCAGGGGAAGAGATATGTATTGTAGACTATCCCCACAATTCGGAGCCCTGGTCACTCTTTCAATTTGACCGCAGTGATCAGACACCCTTTAAGTAAATTGAATGATTTCAAGCAGTATGTCTATATTTCGCTTATTCTTTCGATAATGGTATAATGGTTCAAATATTAAGGAGGTCATTATGAAACAAATAGATAAGGTTATATTTGATACAAAGGACAAATTATACAAGTATATGAACATTAAATTAACGGGGCTCATTGGGGACGAACCCGATTGGCTGGCGAACCTCTCTAACGCATCCGCCCTACTTGATTTACTCATTGAGGACATCAACTGGGTTGGCTTCTACATTATGAAAAATGGCAAGTTGAAACTTGGACCTTTCCAAGGAAAACCTGCATGTGTTGATATTGAAGTTGGAAAAGGGGTTTGCGGCACAGCCGTTTCTACAAAAACTGTACAACTGGTTAAAAATGTTCATGATTTTCCAGGACATATCGCATGTGACTCTGCATCCAATTCAGAAATTGTCCTCCCCATTATTGTGGATGATGAAGTTGTCGCCGTCCTTGATATTGACAGCCCAAAATTCGAACGTTTTGATGAAGAAGATCAAAAGGGACTTGAACGAATCGTGGCTTCTCTTGTTAAATATGTTGCATGGAATGAAATTTAAAAAAATGACGTCAGAACCTATTGGTCTGACGTCATTTTAAATTGTCGACAAAGTCGACAGCTTAGAAGTTTGTTGAAATGCTCTTAAGATGTTTTATATCGGAAGCGGCCGTCGAAAATGCCTAGGATTTCATCAAGGGGTTTGGGCTTACAGTAGTAATAGCCCTGACCATACTGACACCCCATCCCCATAAGAATACGACTTTGCTCAGCATTTTCAATGCCTTCCACAATCGTTGTTAAACTTAAATCACTAGAAAGCTTTATGAGATGCTTCACAATGGCCTGGTCCTTATAATCTGTCATAATATGATCTATATACGACTTGTCAATTTTTAAGACGTCAAAGGACAACTTGCTTAAATAATTCAATGATGAGTACTTGGTTCCAAAATCATCAAGGGCAATTTTGACCCCTAGGGCCTTTATGCTGTGAATGATTTCAGCTGACTTATTTATGTCTTCCGCTAAGGAATACTCTGTAATTTCCAGTTCAATATTATGCGGGTCCACCTCATATAGTTTCAACTGTTCCTGCAAGAACCTTGTAAAATTCTTAGAATGAAAGGACTGGACTGAAATATTGATCGATACCTGTACCTTTCCCATAGATGCAGGATGATTTTGGATGTCCTCAAAGACCTTGCGAATCACCCATTTATCAATAACGGTGATTTGTCCTGTTTTTTCTGCCAAGCTAATCACCCTGCCAATGTTGCTCTCGTTAAGCGGATTGTTTGGCCAGCGTAAAAGGGCTTCCAAGGAAACCACTTGATTGGTCGACATGTCATAAATGGGCTGATAGTTCAGTTCAAGATCATCTTCCAAAATAGCTGTGCTTAATGCATCTTCCAAATCCGCTTCATAGCGGATGCTTTCCATAAAGGTCTCAGAGAAAAATTGGTGTTGGCCCCGCCCGTTTCTCTTAGCGTGGTTGAGAGCTATATCCAGATTTGATGCCAAGTTGGACAAGGTTAATCCATTATAGGGATAACGGACGATGCCCACCGAAGCAGATGAACTATACTCAATATCTTTTAGGCTCCATTTATTTATCACAAGCGACATAATGGATCGTATCATGCGGTTGACATCACCGACTTCTGACTTTTCATCCACTATTAAAAATTCATCTCCACTCCATTTATATATGCGACACCCTGAAAAGGCTCTTGAAAGAACATTTCCCATTTTTTCAAGAAGAATATCACCGTATAAATGGCCATATAAATCATTTAGGTATTTAAAATTATCAAGTCCGATTAGATATAGTGTAAAAGCTTCTTTTTCTTCTATCCAATCAACGATTTCACTTTCAAAGGCAGCCCTGTTTTTTAGACTTGTTAGAGGGTCTGTCGTTGCCACTTCCAGCAGTCTTCTTTCTTTTTGGCGCTCCCCTGTGATATTTGCGCCATAAGAAGCAATCACGTCTTCCTTTGTTACAGGATCCACCAGGTAGGACATATTCCAAATGATATTGACTATTTCTCCAGCTTCTGTTCGAACTTCCGTTTCAATATCAGATACTTTCCCATTTTTTAATATAGCTTGTGTGATCTCTTGGAAATCAATATCGTCCTCTTCAAGCTGACAAACCTCTGTCCACTTTGCCCCCAGTGGCGACTTGTCCAGTTGGAGCATTTCCCTAAAGTATGTGTTGCAATTTACCAGCTCTCCGCATGGTTTCCAGACCATAATCAGCATATTGCTAGAGTTGAATATTTCATTAATAAAATCCTTCTGATGCTTAATGTCCTTTGTCAGGGCGTTTAAGTCCACAAGTTGTTTTTCAAGATCTGCCTCCATAGCCACCAGTTCTTCCGAAAAGGTGACAAGTTCCTCGTTCTTTCTGGCGATTTCTTTGGTCATCTTATAGGCCTTGTGGTTGTCCGCCTTTATCATATAGTAAAGCATAAAACCTGTGCCTATTATGAAAAACCACCCCTTGTACATCTGGATCTTCCCATATGTGTCCATGTCACTTACGAAATATGACAAGACTGAATCAGAAAAAGTAATCCACAAGAAGCCAAAAATCACATAGGCTAAGGCTGGTTTCCAAGGCTTATTTGACAGTTTAATGTCATCGTATCTGATGTCTAGATTAAGTATTCTGAAATTTTTGTCCATACACTGCCACTCCAAACTTGTTATGTGCCCTATACAGGGCTTATCTTTATCTGTCTGAATAGAACTTAAACCAGAGCACTGCGTCCGTTTCAAACGTGGTACCCTGGTTTAATCGTTTCTTAGGCACACTAGAATCATTTCTTCGAACCAAGAATATACCATATATAGATATCCACTTTCATTCGTATCTATGTATGGTACAGTCTTGGTTATTGATTCCTATTATCATGTCACGCCTACATCAATCATTATAAGATAAAAGTATAATTATTACAAAATGTTTATTTTTAATTGCTTTTTTTCCCATACACGAGCTTCCAAAATGTCAGACCACTGGCCGCGGCGTCATCAAGAGGATGATGTTTCCTGCCTGGACAATTGCTAAAAGCCCGCCTATTCAAATGGTTTTCATAACCATTAAGCAACAAGACGGTTGCAAGGTCAATCAATGGAAACGGTGCCTTAAACTTCCTGTTTTTATGGTCATCCATGACACAATCTCTCAGAAATCTTGCTTCAACAGGTGCACAGTTGTCTGCAAGGAATATGATCTCACGATTTTGTCTTTCCGCCTCTGTCCTGTAGGTGATATAAAACTTCCAAAATGCTTCACGCAGGGCATGCGTGTTTGAGTATTTGGGCATTTCTCGCAGGTACTTAACAATATTGTCTTTTGTAAAACGATCCGTCACCTTGTAACTGTCGACAACACCTGAAAATTCATTCACAATACGTCCAGTTTCAACATCAATTATAACCACACCAACAGCGAAACCTTCACCGTATAGGCCATCTGATTCTATATCAAATGAAAAAATAAGCTTCTTTGATTCAAGAGCCATGTATTCCTCCTGTATGAACTATTTCACTATGGCTACGATTTTCCCGCCGCCAAGCAACTGTTCATCATTGTATATGACTGCATGTTGTCCACATGCAGGAGCCCTTTCAGGCTTTTCGAATATAAATTTCACTTGACCATTTTCCAGTTCTTCTGTCCATGCATCTAACATAAGACCCCAATTGAACATTTTTAACTGGACACGATCCGGGATTTTACTTTTCATCTCACTAATTAAGTGAAACGTATCTGTTACTATGGCCTTGGAGTAAGTCTTTTCATCGGGTCCTAAAACAATTTGATTGCGCTTAGAATCAATTTCTATAACCGTCATCGGTTCTGTGGTTTCAATGCCTAGTCCTCTTTTTTGACCCACAGTATAGTATACAATCCCCCTATGTCGCCCAAGAACATTACCATCTAAGTCGACAAAATTGCCTTCCTCGATTGTCCCAGGAAAGAGGTCTTTGATAACAGCTCCATAATCTCCATGTGGTACAAAGCATATACCCATTGAGTCTTTTTTGCTGGCAGTGAAAATTCCCCATTTCGCCACAACTTCTCTAATATCTTCCTTAGACATGTAAGACCCATTCGGAAAAAGAATTCTAGATAACTGTTTTTGTGTAAGACCATGCATAACATAGGCCTGATCTTTCCTATCAGCAAGCCCCTTAAAGAGTTGATACTGTCCAGTCGCTGGATTAAATATATTTCTAGCATAATGACCAGTTGCCATGTAATCTGCACCAAGTTTTACGGCTTCTTCTAAAAGCAGCCCATACTTTATCTCCCTATTGCAAAGCACACACGGATTGGGGGTTTCCCCACTTAAATAGGCCTTTGCAAAGGGCAACATGATTTTCTCTTTAAAAACATCTCTCATATCAATTATATGATGTTCTATGCCAAGTTCTTCTGCCACACGCCCAGCATCCTTTAAAAATGATGGTGGTTTCATAATGCCATTTTCATCTGGCAAGTCAAACAAATACATCGTGATGCCAAAACATGTGTATCCTTCGTCCATAAGATGAATCGCAGCAGCAGTGCTGTCTACACCCCCACTTAAGGCAACGGCCACACACCCCTTGTTTTTTTCTTGTTTCATTTGAATCTCCTAGTACATATCAAGCAATTTCTTAACACCGTGACCTATTATATATTAATTCCGATCTATAACAAAGAGGCTTTTAAAAGAGGTTTTTCAATTAAATGACTCAAGTCTCTCATTTTATAAGTTCAGAGTCTTCTAGTACAATGTCATTCTGGGGCAAGCGACTCCAGTCGAAGGCTTCAATAAGGTCTTCTGCTTTTACAGCCTCAAATCTATCAATAAGTCCAGCTTTATGCCCAAGAAGACCTATAATTTCCTGGGCTGTCCATCCGTTTTCCCTCAAGTATGCCAGATCAAGGGACTTATGCCTTTTAGAAAGTCGCTGTGCGTCTTCTCCTTTTAGAAGAGGGACATGCCCGAATTTAGGCGGGCAAAATCCCAGGGACTCATGCAAAAAGATCTGCCGGGGACTTGAGTCAATCAGGTCGCACCCTCTTACGACGGTATCCACTCCCATAAGTGCATCATCCACAACCACTGCCAATTGATAGGCATGCACACCGTCACCTCTTGAAAGGACAAAATCTCCGCAGTCCTTGGCTAAATTTTGCTTATACTGCCCATAATTGAGATCAATAAAATTGTATTCCTTATCTGGCACCCCAATGCGATATGCGTGGCGTTTCGTTTCAAGATTTTCTTCTAATTGGTCATGGCTGAGTTCTTTACACTTGCCGTTATAGATAAAAATTCCATCTTCCCTATGAGGGGCACTGGCAGCACGTAGTTCTTTTCTTGTACAAAAGCAAGGGTACACCAGTTTTCTTTCTTGAAGATCTTTCAGTGCTGAAGCATAAATGTGCCTGCGCTGGTCTTGGGTATAGGGTCCAAAATCGCCGCCAAGTTGAGGGCCTTCATCCCAGTCCAGCCCCAACCATCTCATATCTGAGATTATGCGGTCTGTGAAATGGGATTTTGATCTATCAGGGTCTAAATCCTCAACGCGAAGGATCATTGTTCCATTGTCTTTTCTTACGGCCAGCCAGGCTAAGAGTGCCGCCCAAACATTGCCAAGATGCATATAACCCGTTGGACTCGGTGCAAAACGCCCAACTGGTTTTTCGATATCTCTTCTTTTTCTATATATCTCTTTCCACTGTGAAAAGCTATAGTCCATATTTTCTTCACCACCTTTATAAATAGGCTCGTCTCAATATACACATAAAAAGCCAGCACTATACCTTGCATAGATCTTGATAGAGTCAAACTCAAACATGATGTGGCAATGGCTTGTGTCTGGTTCTTAATAAGTGTCTGTTTCTTTATAAGTGCCTGTTTCTATATTAGTATAAAAAAAAACCAAAATCCAGCACGAACCTCGAGCTGGACTTGGCATTTGCGTATTAAAGGGTTTTATTTTGATGCGGACTTATCATTTTCAATAATAGGGATCCATATTTCAAATTTCATACCATCTGGGCATTCGCAATCCGTTGGATAAATTTCAAGTTCTGCGGTTCCAGCATGCTGATAATTTGTTGCTGGAAACCATTCATGATATATTTGTTTCCACAAATTCTGAATGGCATCTGGCAATTCACCTGCATGGGTAAAAACAGCCCAGGTGCTTTCTGGTATTCTTGCCTTCACAAGGTCCTCATCTGTTGAGCCAGCATCATTGCCGCGTACAGCAATGTAATAGTCAAACTCTTCATCCCCATCATTGTAGTTGAGGCACACCCCTAAAACGTCTCCATCAGGAGCGGCTTTTGCCAATTCTTCCACCTTGCCCTCGCCGTGGAGCTTGTCCCAAAACTTTGGAAGCTCAATAAAGTTTTCGTTGTTTTTAGTGCTCACGTGCTTTTTATAGCCAATAATATCAAATGCCTCTTTCTTGATGATTGTGTAATTCATATGTTCCTCTCCCTTCACAGTTAATTGAAATCTTAACGGAGGAATGGCCTGAAAGCTTTTGTCATCTTTGCGCACTGTGGAAGGCGAAACCCCATGAAGCTTTTTAAAAGCCTTTGAAAACGCTTCTGGAGAATCATACCCGTACTTCATAGCAACATCTATGACTTTAACCCCTGTCTTTCGCAGGTCAGAAACAGCCACCGAGAGTCTTCTTTGGCGAATGTACTCTCCCAGCCTGTAACCCGACACCATTGTGAAGAGTCTTTGGAAATGAAATCTGGAAGTGTAAGCAGCCCTAGCAACCTCTTCCGGATCAATCTCTTTATCTAAGTTGTCCTCAATGAAATCCAGTGCCTTATTTAAGTTCTCAATCCAGTTCATAGCGCCATCTCCTTATGAATAAGATATCAGTTTACCTCGGAATAAACCTGTCTTTTCTTGCTCTAAGCGGACAGGTTCTTAACCATGAAAGTAGGGGTTTAAACGAAAGAAACCCTGAAGAAGCATAGCTGTCCTGATAGACACTTCCTCATTTTCCAGTATATACAAGGCCTGTTCCCTATCAATAATCAATATCTCAGCATGTTCATTGTCTTCTTGATGCTTTTGAGAAGCCTGTCCAAAATATGTGCCATATACTATGTTGACCCTTTCATTGACAATGCCCACAGAAACATACCGCTCTCTTTCCACATACTTGGGTACAAAACCCATGCCGGTCTCTTCTTTAAACTCACGCACACTGGCTTTTTCTATTGACTCACCAGCTTCCACAAGACCAGCCGGAAACATATAGACATACTTGCCTGCACTCACCCGATATTCTTTTAATATAACCACCTTGGTTTTTTCTTCATCTGTGGCAAAGACCATGGCGCCGTCAGTATAGGACTTATCCTGAAATATTTCTTTTTCCAACCTGTCTTGATTCTGTCTGGAAACAAGCTCCCACTGTTTTTTTTGACCTGATTTCGTTTTATAGTCAATAACAAATGTGTTCAGGTATTTTAAGCCTTCCACTTGTCGAACCCTTTCCACTTGCATAGGGGCTTTATTGGATTTTTGATTGCTCATATTCAGTCACTCCGAATCTATACTTGTTCTGACTTTCTTAAAAATCTAATTGACTTAGACATTCCACACTCATTTCAAATTTGATATGATTATGTTTTTTATTTGAAACATACACCAATTACCTGTATAATTTCCTTGATGCTTTAGCAACTCATTCTAACTTTAAAAGTTTTTTTATAAAACTATGCATGAAAGGAGCGCTTTATGTTTTTTGATGACCATTTTGAAACAGCATTCGACGAAGCTTATGACAAGATATATTATACAACAAAAGACCAGCTTGAAAACGACCCAAACTACACTTACGAACACTTAAAAGCATTTCTAGAATCACTATATGTCCATGAGGGCAACGATTGGTACGGACGCGGAGAACTTTTCCAAGTGAAAATCAACGCAAGAATTGCTGCCGTTCAGACTTTAATGGATGAGTTTTCTCATTTAGACAAGCGATCAGATAAAGCACAGGGCTAACGCCTCTGTGCTTTTTTTCAATCAAACTATCCTTATAATTAATCTCTGCGAACAATATCTCTAAGGGTTACATGAAAGGCTTCTGGTGCCTCTATCATTATAAAATGACCCGAGTTTTCTATGCGGTGGCATATTTTTTCATCTAAAACGCCAAGGACTTCAAGCCCCTCCGTAGCGGCCCCATAAATATAGGCTTTCTTTGAATGAAGGCTATTGAATATCTTAAGCAAATCACCGCTGTCTGACCATTTCACAAGACTATATGCCGACCTATAAAATCCTAGGGGATTGGCATCATTGAATTGGCGCGACCATTCCTTGACCCCCATATCATAGGATAGGGATGAATTTTCCTTAAGATAATTGAAGTGCGTCTTCTCAAAATACTCATAATCCATTCCAATAATCTTTCGACTGATCAGACCGCAGTCACTGGCAATAAAATTTCCCTCTACGCTCACAAAGCTTTCCAATGATTTATCAGAGTCCTCTATCATTTGTGCTAAAAGAATACCGACAGCACCGCCCATACTATGGGCCACCACATGAATTTTTTCAAAGCCCAAAGACAAAATAAGGTCAAAACAAGCCCGGGCTTGATCCTTCATATCATACGAAAAACCTTCTGGACCATCCGATGCTCCATAGCCCATCAAATCAACAGCCAGTTTTGAATACGCCTTTAACTCCACTGCATCCCATACATGCTTGAAGGATGCTTTATTGCATCCTATACCGTGTATAAAAAAGAGAAGGTCACCTTTATTCATTGAAACATCATAAGCCAGCCGTCCCCCTGCTTCATCGATATGTTTAAACAATTCTTTCTTGATTGTTTTAAGATTTGTCATATATATGCCTCCCATATTCCACATTCAAAATTGTAAGTCAGTTTATACGTAATTGCTAAGAATAATCTAGCATAAGTTCTAAATTTTCTAGAAGCATTTGACCCCTTTATTTAGCAAGTATATTATGAATAATAGGCACTTGTAAAATGATACATTAAATAGTGCACTTTGGAGGTTATCATGCGATTTTTTGATCAAGACAGTGGTCTGAGTAAATATGGAGCCATATTATTTGATTTGACCCTGCTCAATTTCATAGTATTAACAATATCCATTTTAACGTTTGGTCTGGGCTTTGGTGCCGCAGTAACAGCCATGATGTTTTCCATAGACCGAACTCTTTTCGAAGGCCGAGGCTATGCCCTTGAAAATTTTATACAAAGCTTCAAACGCAACTGGAAGCAAGCCTCTGCGGTTTGGGGTCTTTCATATGCCCTGATTGGTCTAAGTCGCTTTGCTATTGAATTGTTCAGTCAAATGGAAGGGGCTCTATCTTCACTAACCATTGTTTACTTTGCAGTCATTATAGAGGTTATTTTTATATTGATTTACGCCTTGCCTACCCTGGCTCTTATCGACATCAAGCTAAAACCTCTTATACAGCAAGCTTTCATCTTGTCACACAAGCACATTTGGGTCACGCTTATCTGCACAGGTCTCATTGGCCTAGGGGTCTATATGACCTTTGAACTTCATGGCATTTTTCTACTCTTTCTTCTGAGTGGTTTGGGTGTGGTTATTGATCAGTTTGTCATACGTACAGTCCTTATAAAATATTTGACTGATGAGCAAAAACAAGCTTTGTTTTCAAACACCCTCTATGCCCCTAAAGGTTATGATGACCTTTAATAATATTTTGCAAGTCGCCAAACTATAAAAGCCAAATAAAAAATCCACTTAATGAATGTATATGACTACATTTCTTAAGTGGATTTTGTTATTTGATTTCGTTTATTGTACTTACAACCTTTGATTTCATGCGTTTTTAAAATTACTAATCCACATCTTCTCTAATATCTAAATATGGTATAACGAAGATTCTTAAATAATATTTTAAAGTCGCTCAATTAGTAATTTAAATATGGCAGTGGATCAATCGGCTGACCATTTCTTCGAACTTCAAAATGCAAACACGAACCTGTTGTTGATCCTGTTCTGCCCACACGTGCAATCAGCTCATTCTTTTCAACCGTTTGTCCGACAACGACCAGAAGTTCGCTGGCATGACCGTAAAGCGTGTTGATGCCGTTGCCATGATCTAAAATAACCGTGTTGCCATAGCCAGAAATATACTTAGCCGATATGACCACGCCTGCATCAGCAGCTCTTATAGCCGTTCCGACAGGTGCTCCAATATCAATGCCCTCATGCATTCGTCCCCAGCGTGTTCCAAAACGCGATGTGAGTTTTCCATTTGCTGGATTGTTGAATTCACCCGATGCCGTCACTTCTTTCCACTTTGTGCCAGTCATCATAATGGTAGATGTTGGCTCTTTTACGACGACTTCTTGTAGAATCTGTTCATTCTCCAGTATGCCATTCACATACGTTGTCTCAACTTCAACCTTTTTAAGACCATCTTGCCCTTGTTCTTTCAGCTTGTAGTCACCAACATACATGGTGTCAACTTTTTCGTAATAGGTATTTGCAATAATCGGCAATTCCTCAGTTTTCTTGGCCACCGTCCGCACATTGATCCATGCCTTTGGCAGGTTCAAATTGACTTCCTGGCCAATTTGAAGTTTTGTAAGATCCTTATCAGAATTGGCGAGGGCGATTTCTTCTATCGACAGACCAAAACGACTGGCGATATCCCAAGTTGTGTCACCCTTTTCAACCTTGTAAGTTAAACGTTCTTCTTTGCCGGATTCATAAGCAGCCCACACCGATTCATAGTCAGCTATATCGATTTTCTTCACTTGGGCTTTTAAAATTTCAACGTTTTCCACAAAATCAATCTCAAGAAAATCAACATCTTCTGTCACGTACTGCTTCTTGATTTTTTCAAGAAGAGCCTCTGCCTCACTTTCCCTTTTCAGAGTAAAGAAGGATTCGTCATCGATTTTAATTGTATAGCCATACAAGTTGAAATTTATGTTTTCATCTAGGATTTCTGAAAGCTTGTCTTCTGTTGCTATGTCGGACTCAGGAACCTTTACGCCTTCAAAAGCAATTTGGTTTACCTGATCCACTTCATACTTTCCAGATTCTGAGTATGTGTCTTTCATTTTTTCTATATAATTTTCTGCAATTTCTTTGTCTTTTATGTAAGCAACTTGTCTTCCGTCAACAAGCAATTCAAATGCTTGAATAGGTGCCGTTTCAACAGCATAGACCACAAATAAAACAAAACAAATTGCAACAATCCACCACTTATGCTTTTTAAATTGTTCCATAGGCAACCTCGATCTTCATAGTTTTTGACACGCCCTTATAGGGCTCATATATCGTGATTCTGATGTCTAATGACTATTTTGACTCAACTGCCTTACATTGTATCACAATTTATTACATATGAAAAACCATTCAATCATTGTTTTGATTATAAACAATGATTGAATGGTTTCAAATTTTCTATAGCTCTTCTCCCGCCTTTACAATCGCATCTAAATTGTTCATAAAAACATCGACCAAGTTGGGATCAAAATGCTTGCCTCTTTGACTGTTAATATAAGCGATAGCCTCTTCCTTTGACTCCGCTTCTTTATAAACCCGTCTATGGGTCATAGCATCAAAAACATCAACAATTGAGAGCATACGTGCATTGAGCGGTATCTCACGCCCCTTTTTCCCAGCAGGATAACCAGATCCATCAAACTTCTCATGGTGGTTTAGGGCGATGTCGGCTGCTATTTTTAAAACCTCTAAATCGGAATTGCTAAGTATTTTATAACCATGGGTTGTGTGTGACTTAATGACATCAAACTCTTCAGCATCCAATTTACCTGGCTTTTTAAGGATCATATCCGGTATAGCAATCTTGCCTAGATCATGCATGGTGCTTGCAACTTTAACAATCTCGCTTTCTGAATAAGAATAGTGATTGCACAAGCAGAACTGATACATCATTTCTGAAAGTCTCTTAACGTGGCTTCCAGTTTCTTCATGGTGGCTATCCACAATTTCACCCAAGGCAAATGCGATTTCTTTCTGGGTGGTATTGACCATATTATTTAATATATAGTTATCAAGGGCAATGGAATAGTTGGACAAAAATAGCTGAATAAGATCCATGTCAAAACCTGACTTTTCCCCTTCAATATAAATGTAGTTGCTCAAATGACTTTTTCCGCTGCTTTGTATAATCACGCCGTCATCCACCGAATGAATAATGGCTCCTGGATCCTTATCATTATGCATCCACTTGTTGATAAAACTTAAATCGGGAACGGCTTCCACTTCTTTTCCAACAAAATTTTCATACTTGCCCGTTGCCGCAACAATGGTGTTTTTATTCTGCTTTTCCATTGTGACAAATCCATTGGATGACTGGTTTATGTTTTCCCTAATATAGAGCATATTGCTCCTGTCACCATTGAAGTTTGAGAGTTCATTGAGTATGCTCATTAAAAAATCTTTTAATGAATTGTGTTCAAAGAGTCTGGCGCTTGTCTGGATGATTTTTTCAAGACCGTTTCTATGCCTTTCCAGTCGCCTTAAATCCCTATAATTTCGAAGTGCTGAATAAAGTGTCGTATTCAGTCGTTTGACAGTCAATTCTGTTTTAAGTCGATAATCATTGATGTCGAAATCACGTATAATCTTTTCTTCTGGCGCTTCGCCTGGTTGACCTGTTCTTAAAACAATCCGGGTGATATTGTTTTTTAAGATGTTTCTGAGATGTTCTACAACTTCAAGGCCTGCTGTGCTTTTTTCCATAACCACATCTAAAAGAACGATGGCCACATCATTCACTTCTTCAAGGACTTTAATGGTTTCTATCCCTGAATAGGTGTCGATGAACTCAAGCTTTTTTCCTTCGAACTCAAAGTCACGCAGTATCATCTTTGTCACTCTGTGAATTTCTTCATCGTCATCGGCCACAATTATTTTATATGTTTCTTTAACCGTTTCCTCTTCATCTTCGATGTCATCTTGAAGGAAATCCAGTTCCAGATCATCAATATCCCATTTATCCATATGTTCACCTCAAATTCTTATGCTATATGCTTATCAATTGGCACCCTTATAACAAACTTTGCGCCTTGCCCCACGTCGCTGTCACATTGTATTTTCCCATTTAGCTTGCCTGTGACAATGTTATATACAATATTCAGGCCAAGGCCACTACCACCTTTTTTTCGGTTTGTGGTAAAGAATGGATCAAAAATATGGGCCAAGTGTTCTTTAGAAATACCCACTCCATTATCTTCATACTCAAAGATAAAGTCCTCTTCATCCATATAAGCCTTTATCTTCATCAGACCTTTTTCAACACCTTCAAATCCATGTGTTAAGGAGTTGATTATAAGATTTGTAAGTATTTGAGAAAAAGCACCTGGATAACTCTTGATTTCAAGATCTGAATCACAGTCCACTTCAAATGTATGCTCTGTGTTCTTATATTCATGTTTTAAGGCCAGAAGAACATCTTGAATGTAATCTTCTACCGCAAAGACCTGTAGTTTCTCAACACTTTGTTGAACCGAGATCTCCTTAAAACTTCGTATAAGCTCAGATGCCCTGTACAAATTGGCATTTATTATTTCTGTGCTTTCATCCATGGTTTTTATATATTCTATGAGGGACTGCTTAGACAAAGACCCTTCTTTAAGACTCTGAAAAATCCCACTATTAATCTTTTCCATGTATGAGCTGGCCGTTACTGCCACACCAAGCGGTGTATTGATTTCATGGGCTATGCCGGCCACCAAACTTCCTAGGGAGGCTAACCTTTCACGCTCTCTTAACTCTTGCATGGTCGTTTCCAGTTCTGCAGTTCTCTGCATCACAAGTGATTCAAGTTCTTCTTTTTCTGCTTTTAGCAGTCTCTCTATTTCATCTTGAGCGACTACAAGCTCTGTAATATCAGTGTTTGTCCCAAGAATCGTCTCAATCTCTCCTTTTGTGTTCATTTGAGGAATCAAGTTTACATTAAGTATTTTTCTCTGGTTATCTTCATCAAAATACTCAAAAGGAAAACTGATCGTTTCCTTACTCTGTAAGACTTCATGATACATTTTAAGCCAGTAGTTCATCGCATCATCACTTGTAAAAATTTCAGTAAAGGGCTTTCCAATAAGGCTATCCGCTTTAATATCAAGGGCCTCTTCAAAACTGTTATTCATTGATAAGAATATGCCATCTTTTGAAATGCTGTATATCATGTCATCAACATTTTCTATTAACGACCTATATTTGGTTTCACTTTTCTTTATTCTGCTAAAATAATTTTTCAATTTGTCAGACATGTTGTTAAAAGCAATAACCAGCTCTTTTGTCTCATACAACTGCAAACCATCTATATCCAGTTTTGTTTCAAAGTCCCCTTCTGACAATTGCAGTGCCGCTTCCGAACTTTGTAGAATGGGCTTTGTTATTTTTGACAATAGGTACATGGCACCAACCATAGCGACAACAAGAAACAGTGAAATCACTCTTAGGGTTGTGTTTTGTCTCTCTTTGACAGCTCCAAGAATATCTTTTTCAGGTATGGTCACAACAATATTCCAGTCAAGCCCCTCAGGGTCTTTCAAAGGAGAAACCATAGTAAAATACCTCTGCCCGTCAACATAAATTTGTTGCACCTCTCCTGACTTGGTCTCTTGATCTCGTATAAACTCCGCACTTTGGCGGATCAGAGGATTTTCTGCCTCCAAAGCGGAAAGCATGACTGCGCTTGGCGGGTCGCCTTCGATAACTTTTACAAAATCTGTATTAAGAGAATGAGACAAAATGTTCCAGTCTTCATCAACTATATAAATGACGCCATTGCCTTTCATATCCTCTGCGATGAGAAAATCATTGATCATGTTTAACTTCACATCAATGCCAACGACACCTGTAAACGCTTCTTTATCATTATAAAAGGGAACAAATGTTGTGATAGCAAGTTCCATTTTTTCATCATAATTTACATAGACATCTGACCACCGATCTGTCGGATCAAGTTTTGCAGGCAAATACCAAGGTCGGGTTCTTGGATCATAATCTTTAAAACCTGCAAGCAGTTCTGTATCAATGGTTTGGCCTGCATATATGTTCAAGTCAAAATTTGTACGCGCATCTTTCAACATGAGACCATACATATCGTCTTCGTTTAATCTGTAGCCCAAGTAATTTCCAAGCTCATCTCCATAGCTGATCACACTGACTTGAGGGAGGGTCTCTCTGAGCTGTGTCATGAAATCCAGTGTATATTTTTCGACCTCTTCAAGATCCTGATAGTCATACAATATTTCTCTGGTAATATAATCCTTATAAAATGCATTGGCCCGCATCGGCTCAACAAGAAGAGCGCTTAATCGCTGCTCCGTATTCCTATATAAGGCATCCAGTATTCTTGACCCCTGTTCTTCTGCTAGAAACTCATAGTCCCTTGTGTTAAGCACGACAAAAAGAGCCAAAATGGCTAACATAATTATCACTGTCGGTAATATAACCGCTGTTCTTAATGATACATCCCTTAACTTCATTATGATCTCCACTCCCGAAACATATTCCCCGATTTACAGTTTTGTCTGATGCTCAATTTTATTTAGTGTCCCTATACAACATTATAAGTTTATAACACTTGAAATTTCAACTAAATTGATAGATTCTGACCTGCTTTTCTTACATTATTAGGTTTATACCCAATTTACAGGGGCGTCTTTCCATAAGGGATGAAATAATAAACTTTTTATAAAGGAGATAAAAAGTTAATACATGAGCGACTTGTGAAATATCATTGAAGAGAAGAGCCTTTATCATAAAAAAACCTCCATCTTAAGATGGAGGTTTTGGTTTCGTTTCATTCAATCGCTGAAATCGGGTTGCTGCGATGATTGCAATATGTGGTGTGATGTGTAAAGTAATTTTGCAATGACATATATAATTTAAATGTTTGATCGATTTCTATGAGTACATATTTCCTATTTCGTACCCAATCTCAACAATTTCTAATATTATTATACGCGAAAATTGTCGAAATTACAAGAAATTATTTAATTTCAGTCAACATAATTAGAACTGTATTGATACAAGCCTTGAAATCACTACAATTTGACACTTATAGTATTTTGCTAAAAAAGCTTTTCGTTCTCTCTTCCTTTGGATTGTCAATAACTTCCGATGGGCTTCCTTCCTCACAAATCACGCCACCATCCATAAATACAACCCTATCTCCCACTTCTCTTGCAAAGCCCACCTCATGGGTGACAACAATCATGGTCATTCCATCTTGAGCCAATTTTTTCATAACCTCAAGCACCTCGCCAACAAGTTCGGGATCAAGGGCTGAAGTGGGTTCGTCAAAGAGCATAATTTTAGGTTTCATCGCAAGGGCTCTTGCAATGGCAACCCTTTGCTGCTGGCCTCCCGAGAGTCTGGAAGGATACTCGTGGGCTTTGTCTTCAAGGCCAACTGTTTTAAGAAGTTCCATAGCATGGGCACGCGCCTGTGACTCCTTAACTTTTTTTACAAGCATAGGCGCCTTCATGACATTTTCAACAGCTGTTAAATGGGGAAACAAGTTAAACCTTTGAAAGACCATTCCGAGCTTCATACAAAGAACCTGGGCATGCTCTGGTCGGATGTCAATAAGGTCTTTATCTGCCTGACGTTTGTCTGCCAGTTCTCCATCAATATATATTTCTCCCGATGTGATTCTTTCAAGATGGTTCAAACATCTAAGCAGGGTGGACTTTCCAGAACCACTTGCCCCGAGGACACAAACAACTTCACTCTCTGCCACAGAAAAATCTATACCTTTTAAGACTTCAAGATCTCCAAAATATTTATGGACATTTGTAACCTTTATCATTTCTTTAGTTCCCTTACTCATACACGCCCACCTTCTTCTCTAACTTTTCAAACCCAAATTGTATAATCGATGTCAAGACCAGATAAACAGCTGCCGCATAAACATAGTAGATCCACTTTCCCGAAGAACTACTCATTGTCTTTGTGGTTCTGAGCAGGTCAGATATAGCAACCGTTGATGCCAGCGACGTGTCTTTAATCAGCATGATAAACTCATTGCCAACCGATGGCAGTAACCTTTTGAATGATTGCGGTATAATTATTTGAAACATAGCTTGGTTATAACTCATTCCAAGAGCCTTGGCTGCTTCCATCTGTCCACTGTCAATCGACTCAATGCCTGCCCTGAAAAACTCTGCAAGATAGGCTGTCGAATTCAATGAAAATGCTATAAAACAAGCCACCAGGGGCTCCATTGGAAAGGGTCTTCCAAAAACATCTTTCATGATGAGGGGCATGGCATAAAAAATCATAAAAAGCTGTAATAAGAGCGGTGTGCCTCTAAAAAACCATACATAGATCCAGGCCACTTTATTTACAAGTTTGTTTTTTGATATTCTTCCAATCGCTACAACCATGCCGAATACAATACCCACAAGTACTGCGACAACGGCTATGACGATGGTGTATCCTGTTCCTTTTAGTATGGCTTCAATCTGTACTGGATTTAGCATGGATTGTCCTCCCGTTTGATAATCCTATAATTATGATCTGATTTGAATATGATATATGAACTTCTTGATTCAGGCGCTTGCGAAATTCCATATCCACATTCTCGTCATAACATATATAGAACGTTTGATTCTTAAATATCCATATATTTTATGATGAGGATTCTTGAATGCCATTTTACAAGTCGCTTGATTAGAAAAGTGACCCACCACGGGGCAGGTCACTTTGAAGTGTCTTTTAAATTGCCTACTCAATCACCTTAATCTCTTCATCAATTTTTGTTGCAAAGTCTGCTGAGAACCATTTTTGAGAAATCTCAGTCATTTTTCCACTTTCCTGTAATGAGGCAATGGCTTCATTCACGCTTGTTGCCAAAGATTCATTGCCTTTGGCAATACTCACGCCAATGGGTTCGTTTGACAATAGTCCTGATGTGATTTCAAAGGATTCTGGATCATTTGAAATATAAAAGCCTCCCACTGAACTATCAACCAGAATATATTCTATTGAACCACCCTTTAGGGCAGCAAACGCCTCCATAACAGAGTCAAACTGCGATAAAGAGAGATCATAGCCTTCTTCAATAAACTTTTTAGCAGCAATATCTGCTGTGGTTTCTAGCTGAACACCTACTTTTTTACCAGCTAAATCTTCAATGGTTGCTGCTTCTTGCCCCCCTGTTGCTGAAACAATGACAATGCCATTTGCCAAATATGGCTTGGTCATTTCAAAAGCTTCTATACGGTCTGGAGTAATGCTCACACAGGAAATGATCATATCGTACTGCCCAGTATTCAGACCATTGAAAATACCATCCCACGCGGTTGGAACAAACTCAATTTCTGCATCCATTTCTTCTCCAAGAGCCTTGGCAAAATCAATATCAAAACCAATCAAGTCATTCGTTGCTTCGTCATGGTATTCAAAAGGCGGATAAGCGTCATCAAGCCCGACCTTAATCACTTGCTTGGTTTCTGTTTCTTGCCCTTCCGATTCTGTTTGCGTTTGTGAAGCACACCCTGTAAAAGCTGTTACCATAAGAATTGTTGTCATTAAAAGTACAAACCATTTTTTCATTTCATACCCCTCCGTTTTTTTATAAGTTTTTGTGAATTTTTATTCATAATTTTTATTAACTATACTATATGTCTTTTTTTATTTCAATAGTTTTTTTAATTTTTTTTGAATTTATTTTTGCTAAAAAGCTATTTCTTTCCTTCAAATTAGACGAAAACGCTTTCCTAGCCACATTTGTTTTGCAATTTACATATTTTGTATAGCTTTATGCGAAAGTTGTATTTTTATGCAAACCTTGCATATCCTCCAATCAACACAAGACGAACTCTTAAGCCCTTGTGTCATACCACTGATCAAACCGCACAGAAAAAGAGCCCGCTGAGATTTCGCTCAAACAGACTCTTTAAAAGTTCTTGTCTTTCCTCGTCGTACCCGATACACAATTGTTGTTTCGCAAATATCTATAGAGGGTGCAATGAGGATTCTTGAATGATATTGCAAGTCGCTCATATAAAAAAATGACCTAGATGCGATCGAGGTCATTTTGGGTGTTGATATTGGCAAATATTTTAGTTGAAAATCCTTTTTCCATCAGATCTTCTTGTCTTATAAGGTCTAGATGGAAATTTTCTATCACCCTCATGAGTTTAAGCTGTCTGGAGTCTAGAGCTTTCTTAAAATCGCCATGCAGTGATTTGGAATAAACTCCAATCAGCGGATGAACCTTTCCATCTGCGCAGGGCAGTGTAACAGATTTGCCATTACCGCTGTCCACATCAATAAGATAACGAACCAAGCTTTGTGTCACCATGGGGGTATCAACAGAAAGAATACAAACTCTGTCATACATGGCAGTGAAGAGGCCTGTGTATATTCCACCGACTGGTCCACTTTCAGGTATTATGTCTTTTACAACCTCAATGTTTTGCCTTCCCTTTATATAAGAAGAGTGACCTCTTTTCCAAGCTTCTATACTGTTTAGGTGGCTTTCATAGTTTCTTTCTGATGTGACAATGATAATTTCTTCAAACCCCCTCAGGGCTTCAAGAACATGAAAAAGAAAGGGCATATTCTTATAGTTTATAAGGGCCTTGTCCCTATCATTAAGACGTCGCCCCCGTCCTCCAGTCAGAATAATTCCCGTCGCTTTTATCAAACCATCACATCCTTCACTGCCCAACCACCTGTCATTAAGCTTCACGAAACTCACTCCTTTATTGGAGCAAATCCATAACTTTCTAGAATTTCATCCCCACGCTCAGACAAAACATAGTCATACAGGACACGTGCTCCGTCGTCAGCGCCCTTTAAGATGCCCATATAGTAGGTTCCTGTAACATTGTACATTTCAGGAATATCAATCACACGAAGGCTATCTTTGACATTCTCCGTAACGTCTGTTTTATACACAAGAGCTGCGTCTGCTTCTCCCATGGCCACCTTCATCAGAACCTGACGGACATTGGATTCCTCAGAAACGAGGTTTAAAAGCACTCTTTCTTGATAATCTGCCGAATTTGCCTCGCCATATTTCTTCAAGATTTCCCGGGCGTAGTTTCCAGCAGGCACGCCTTCTTGAGCCAATACAATCTGACAACTTTGGGTCAAATCATCCAAACTTTCAATGTTGACTTCTGACCCACTATAAACAATAAGGACCAACTTGTTTTCAAGCAGGGCCCGACCCTCATGTATCATATTAAGTTGATTAAGGGCCTCATAATGGCTACCATTTGCAGAAATAAAGATATCTGCCTGGGCACCATTTTCTATTTGGCTGCGCAGGGTTTTTGACCCGGCGAAATTTAGTTGAATGTCTTTATTCGGATATTCCGTTTCAAACCCGGCCTTCATGTCTTGCATGGCGTTTGTCATGGATGATGCAGCAAACACCCTAATAATGTCCTTGTCCCCCTCAGAAGAACCATCATTATAACAAGCTGACAACATGAGTGCGCTTAGAACCAAGACAAATCCCCAGACTCTCTTTTTCCTATTTGGCCTCAACATAGATTTCATCTCCCGCTTTTAGACGTCCCGCAGCTATAACCTTGGCAAAGATGCCCTCACGGGGCATAATGCAGTCCCCAACTTTATGGTATATGGCACAGTGCTGGTGGCAGGCCTTTCCTATTTGTGTGACCTCCATGGTAACCGTCCCCGCTTTTAGAATGGTTCCCACCGGAAGGTCAGACAGGTCAATGCCTGCTACAATGATATTTTCACCAAATGCCCCATTTTCCAGATCAATCCCCTTGGCTTTAAAGGCTTCAATTTTTTCAAAGGACAATAAACTTACCTGTCTATGCCAATTGCCCGCGTGGGCATCGCCCTTAATGCCATGATCAACAATAAGATCAATAAACGCCTGGGGTGTTTTCTGAGTGCCCTTATTTTCACTGGTACAAACCGCAATAATCTTAGCCATTTTAGCCTCCTATTTGATTCATATGTCTATCGTCTTCGTCAGCTGATGCTTTTCCAAACTGGTGGTGTTTTGGTTTAGATGCTATGGACGCCCCTATCAAGGCCTTCAAATCAGACCGTGCCACTTTATCCCGAAGGGGCTTTTTAAGATCCACACCATGTCCGGAATGAAGGCATAGTTTTAAAAATCCCTCTGAAGTCAGCCTGATCCTGTTGCAAGAATCACAAAACTGATGACTCATTGGGCTGATAAAACCAAGATTGCCCAGACCCCCTTCTAACTCAAAGTAGCGGGCGGGCCCACTGCCCGAATCATGGGCTATTTCACTTAAGTTATAGCCTGCTGTCTTAATTTTCTTTATAAGAAGAGTGTTGCTAACCCCTTTATACAGTCTGCCCCTCCCGATGGGCATGAGTTCAATAAACCGCACATCAACAGGATATGTCTTTACAAGTTCAACAAAATCAAGGCTTTCGCTATCATTAATGCCTTGAAGAAGAACCACATTGATCCTTACTTTTAAACCAAGTTCCAGTGTCCGTTTGAGCCCCTTCATAACATGATGGAGGTTGGCTTTTTTAACAATGGTTTCAAATACATTATCTTTCAGACTATCAAGGCTCAAATTGACCCGGTTCAAGCCTGCCTTTTGCAAATCATCTATCATCTCATAAAGAAGCAGGCCATTGGTCGTCATAGAAACTTCTTCAATGCCCTCAACTTGCCTTATTTGCTTGATAAGTCGACAAAGTCCCTCTCTTACAAGAGGTTCCCCACCTGTTAGCCTTATTTTTTTCACACCGAGTTCAGCGGCAACATTTACAACTTCCATTATCTCTTCATAAGTGAGAAGGTCCTCTTTAAGGCTATATGTTTCCCCTTCTTCTGGCATACAGTATATACACCTTAGATTACACCTATCGGTGACTGAAATTCTGAGATAATCTATACTGCGTCCCTTGCTATCTTTCACATTCATGCTCCTTTACCTGGCGTATCACAAAGTCAAGAATCTTGTCATAAGCATCTGTTTTAAACTGTGGGAGGCTGTTAGGTTTTACATTCAGACCTTGATCACAGACTATACCAACGAGCGTTTTGGGATCACAGGCAAGCTCTTGACCTTGTTCTTGACCTACCACCTCAATTTTTCTGTAAGGAGATCTTTTATAGCCTTCAAAAAGAATCACATCCATGTCAGAATGTTCCTCAATAAGATCGCTCAACTGGATGGTATCATTTGAGTCTCTTATAGAGCGCTCACGAATACTCACGCACTTATCATTTGATGCCAGTATAACTCGGTCTGATCCAGCCTTTCTGTGCTTGTAGGAGTCCTTGCCAGGTGTGTCAATTTCAAAGTCTCCAGCATGGTGCTTGATCGTTCCCACCTTATATCCCGCTTTTTTAAGGCCACTGATCAAGTGTTCCATCAGTCTTGTCTTGCCAGAGTTGGAGTATCCTGATACACCTAAAATAAAGGGTGATTTTTTTGTATTTTTTCCAATAAGACCCTTGACCTTGCCTGAAACAGGCGCCTTCAAAACATGGTCTTTTTCACCATACTGAAGGATTTTTCCGTCCTCCATGACAGCTAAATCATCTGCGAGTACAAAGGCTTCTTCAAGATCATGGGTGACAAAGATCATGGGAATGCCTAGGTTTTTTTTAACCGCAAGAACCAGATCCTGCATCTCTTTTCTGATCTTATGATCCAGGGCGCTGAAGGGTTCATCCCAAAGCAGGAGTTTTGGAGACATCATAAGGGCTCGACCAATGGCCACTCTCTGTTTTTGTCCCCCAGACAAGACACCCGGTCTTTCATTTTCATGCCCCTTCAAATTGAACATGTCTATAAACTGGCGGTATCTTTGCTCATACTTGGTCCTGTCTTTTTTAGGAATGCTATACAGCATGTTTTCTTTTACACTCAAATGAGGGAAAAGGTAGGCCTCTTGCTGGATGTATCCAATCCCCCGCTTGTTAATAGATTGGTTGATTGCATTTTCTCCGTCATACAAGACCACACCATCAAGAGATATTTCCCCTTGTTCAGGCTCTTTAAATCCCGCAAGCAAATTAAGCAAACTGGTCTTTCCACACCCAGATGGACCCAAAACACAAAGCAATCTATTTTTTTGCACTTCAAGGTTACAGTCAATCATGACGGGACCTATTTTTTTTCAATCTGACATTTTAACATGATCTCGCCTGCCTTTGTCAATAATATGGACTGTCACTAGAAGGATCATGGATACGACTACCATGACCTGGGCAATCCCCAAGGCTACCCCCGTGTCTGTCTCCATAGCGGAGTATATGGCCAGGGGCAAGGTCTGGGTAAGACCTTGCAGATTCCCTGCAAACATAATTGTGGCTCCAAACTCTGCCAAGCCCCTTGCCCATGCCATAATAGCCCCTGTTAAAATACTGCTCGAGGCAAGGGGGAGGGTGATTCTCAAAAAGGCCTTTAGCCTTGAATCTCCCAGGGTCATGGCTGTGAGCTCCAACCTTTCATCGACTCCCATAAACCCCTGCGCTGCTGTTTTGATATATATTGGCAGACCCACAAACAATTGTGCCATAACAACTGCAGCCATGGTAAAGGGAAGCTGAATGTCCATATAACTGAGTAAACCGCCAATCCATCCCCTGCGACCAAAGGTCATGAGTAGGAGTAAACCAGCCACAGCAGGAGGCAGAATTAAAGGCAGATCTAACACCACATTTAAAACTTTTTTACCTTTGAACTGATTTCTCGCATAGGCATATGCCGCTGGCGTGCCAATGACCAGCGTTATGAACAGCATTGCTGAAGATGTTTTAAGGCTCACCCCTATGGCATCCGCCAGGACATGGTTTCCCATAAGCACAGAAGCTTGTGTTCTTGAAACCACTAAACTCACAAGAGGCAGGGCTATAAACACTGTACATAGGGCATAAAAAATTGTTGTAACACGTTTAAGGTTTATGAACGAATTTCCCACTCTTACCACCCGTTTTCTCTGCCAAGTATATATTTTCAATAATCATTTTTTTATCTATAGCCTTACACATATCATATATAGTCAGAGCTGCTGAAGATGCGGCTGTCAAAGCTTCCATCTCAACACCCGTTTTCCCTGTGGTCTTAACAAAGGCTTCTATATAAACCTTGTTGTCTTTCAGTTGAAAGTCGACAGTACACTTTGTCAGCATCAGAGGATGGCACATGGGGATAATGTCCGATGTTTTTTTTGCAGCCATTATGCCAGCCACCCGGGCCACGCCCAGAACATCGCCTTTGGTCACCTGACCATTTTTCAGTGCTGTAAAACAGGTCTCTGACATAAGCACCGATGCCTTTGCTAAAGCTGTACGTATACTGTCATCTTTGCTTGAAACATCTACCATCACAGCATTTCCCTTTTCATCAAAGTGTGTAAATTCTCCTGACATTATGGCCTCCTATACTGAATAATTGACACTTTGTCCCCGTCCTTGAGGCCATTACAGCCACTAGGGACATCTATAAGACAATTGGCATCTTTTGATGACAATATATTTCCTGAAGCAATTTGTCTACGGCTTAAGTAGACTTTGTCGACTGCACTGTAGGCTTTAATAAACCTTCGCACAGGACTCTTTTTATCATATGTCCCAACAAGCACAGCCTCTTTTTTTTCATGCATAAGAGCCTGACACCCCATAACATGGGCATAATAGGGGTTGAAAACGAGTTCGAAGGTAACGCCTGCAGCCATAGGATTGCCCGACAAGCTTATAATAGGCTTGCCTTTGTATAGACTTACCAAAACCGGGGAGCCAGGTTTTAGTTTGAGTTTCCAAAACAATTTTTTTGCCCCTAGTTTTTGTATAAGAGGATGGATAATATCCTTTTGTCCAACAGATACACCACCCGTTGTTACTAAAACATCAACCCTAGAAATGTCTGTCTCAATAGACCGACAGGTTTTTGCAAGGTCGTCCCCTTTTGATTGAAAGGGAATGACCTGGCAACCCATTTCCTTGAGTCGGCAAGCCAGTGTGAAAAAGCCACTGTTGTATATTTTTCCACTTGGTCTATTATCGCCAGGCATGACAAGTTCTGCGCCTGTTGTGAGAAGCCCAACCCTTAGTTGTCTTTTCACGCGAAGCCGACTTACCCCCGCACTTGCTATTATACCAATACGATCCGCTGTAAGTATTGAGCTTTTTTCTACAATTTTTTCTCCTGCCCTATAGTCTTCTCCTGAAAAACAATAATTCTGATGGGCATTAAGAGATTTATATAGTTTTACCTTTTTTTCGCCATAGTCTGTGTCCTCTTGACGAATCACCGCGTCACAGTCACTGGGGATAGGGGCACCGGTCATAATACGCACCGCTTGACCTTTGTCAACCGAGATCTTTTTATAATCCCCTGCAAACACGCTATCTATAACCTCTAGTTCTATGGGGTTGTCTTCACTGGCGCCCATAGAATCTATTGCTTTTAGGGCGTAGCCATCAAGAGGAGACCTGTCAAAGGGGGGCTGATTCATTGTGGTATAAACATCTTCAAAACATATACGTCCCAGTCCATCCAGCAAATCCACTTCTTCCATGTCTTTTATGGGTTCAGTCGCTTGTATGATTCTAAAAAGCCCCTCTTCCAGGCTTATATTGTCCATTCTATTGTCTTGTGTATGATTTAGTGCATCTTCCATAAACCCTCACCCACTTCTTAAAACCAGACCATGTGCCTTTATAATGCTCTGAAAACTTATTGGCTTACATTTCTTATCGCCTCCTCTATCATACCATCTGATGACCTTTTTGAGACCCCACTCAGGCCCTAGAGCTCTTACAAATTGGTCAAAATCTTCGCACCTACGATAAGTGTATCCAAAACTGGGTAAAAGAGACAATGATACGGTGAAAGTCCGAAAACCAAAATATTAAAAATATGACTAGAAGGAGACAAAATATGAGCAGAACACACCCACTTGATAAAACCAGAAACATTGGCATCATGGCTCATATCGATGCAGGAAAAACCACGACAACTGAGCGCATTTTATTCTATACTGGCCTCACCCATAAAATTGGGAATGTCCACGAAGGATCCACTGTGATGGACTGGATGGAACAGGAACAAGCCAGAGGGATCACCATTACCTCTGCAGCAACCACCTGCCACTGGAAGGACAATCGAATCAACATTATTGATACACCAGGACATGTGGATTTCACAGTGGAAGTTGAGCGGTCCCTTCGTATTCTTGATGGTGCTGTGGTTCTTCTTGATGCCAAGGGCGGGGTTGAACCCCAAACGGAGGCTGTTTGGCGCCAGGCCGACCATTACCATGTCCCCCGTATTGTTTTTGTCAATAAAATGGACATTATCGGGGCAGATTTTCACAGGTCTGTTGACATGATCGAAGACAAACTGGGCGCCAACCCTGTGCCCATTCAAATTCCTATAGGTGCCGAAAACGATTTTGAAGGGGTGATTTCCCTTCTTGATATGAAAGCCATCTTCAATGAGGGCAAGGCTGGTGAGAAAGTTAAACTGACAGCCATTCCACAGTCCCTTGAAGACCAAGCCAGAAAATGGCGTATTCACCTTGTTGAAACACTTTCCGAATATGACGATGCCCTTATGATGCAGTATCTTGAAGGCGAAAACATAAAAAAAGACACTCTTATTACCGTTCTTAGAAAAGCCACGATTTCAGGTGCTATTGTGCCTGTTCTGTGTGGTGCGGCATATAGGAATAAGGGGGTTCAGGCTTTACTTGATAGCGTTGTAGACTTTTTACCTTCGCCTCTTGACGTGCCACCCATACAAGGACACCAGCCTTCCGGTCAAGATGACAAGAGACATGCTGATGATGACGAACCATTTTCTGCCCTTGTTTTTAAGATTATGTCTGACCCCTATGTAGGGCGGTTAACATATTTGCGGGTATATTCAGGCTCACTCAAAACAGGTGGAAGTGTATATAATGCCACCAAGGGAAAAAAGGAACGTGTCAGCCGAATCCTTCAAATGCATGCCGATAAACGCAAGGAGATTGAAGCCATCCATGCAGGCGACATCGCGGCTGTTATTGGATTAAAGCAAACCACCACAGGGGATACCCTGAGTGATCAAAATGCACAGATCATTTTGGAATCAATGGAATTTCCCATCCCGGTTATATCCGTTGCCGTCGAACCTAAAAGCCCCGGTGATGAGGTCAAGCTCACTGATGCTCTAAGCAAACTGGCTGAGGAAGATCCAACTTTCAAGACCTACATTCATCCCGATACGGGACAAACCATTATTTCAGGCATGGGGGAACTCCATCTTGAAGTCATACTGGATAGGATGATTAAGGAACACCACGTGGAAGCCAACGTTGGCAAGCCACAAGTGTCTTATAAGGAGACCATTTCTAAAACCGTTGATATAGAAAGCAGAGTTTCCAAAGAAAACATGGGGCTGGATATGTTCGCCCGTGTTAAGGTCAGGGTCAGCCCAAATGAACGAGGCGCTGGTCATACTTTCACAACTTCCATAAAAAAGAATACCCTTCCAAAACATTTTATTGACGCTGCCATGGCAGGTTTTAAACAAGCTCTTGACAGTGGTATCATTGGCGGATATGAAGTTGTGGATGTCAATGTCGATCTTTATGACGGCGCATTTGACGATGAGGATTCCACGGAAGTGGCTTTTCTCACCGCGGCCTCTATGGCCATAAAAGAAGCCCTGGAAAAGGGGGCATCCATACTTCTTGAACCTATCTTCAAAGTGGAAGTTAACGCTCCAGAGGATTATGTAGGTGATGTGGTGAGCGACATTAATGCAAGAGGCGGTGTCTTAGAAGGTATGGAACTGGTTGCTGGAGGACAGCTTATAAAAGCTCAAGTGCCCCTTTCAAGGCTCTTTGGGTATGCAACGGACCTCCGGTCTAAGTCCCAGGGGCGGGCCCATTATTCCATGATGTTCGATCATTTTAAGCAGGTTGAGGGCTAATTTTCTTAGAAAACATGTCACGTTCTTGCAAAACAAATAGGCGCTGGACTCAAATACAGATAAACTATATTTGAATCCAGCGCCTATTATTTGCATATATTTGCTTTTACTTGCCTTCTTTTTTTTTATAAATTGTAAACACATGTGGATGCATGTGCTCGATATTTTCCCGCTTGGCAATAACCTGTTCCACTTCCCACGTCTGAGATATTTTAGGAAAGTAGACGCTGGCTTCAAAATCCTGAAAGATATGTGTTATATAAAGCTTGTCGGCCAGGGGCATAAACTGCTCATAAATGCTTCCACCGCCAATAATGAAAATTTCTTTATCCTCATCAGGATTAAGTTTTTTTGCGATTTCAAGGCTTTCCTCAATGCTTCTAGCAACATGGGCCCCTTCATGCTCAAAATCATTTTGCCGCGTGATTATAATGTTATCACGCCCGCTTAGGGGACCATTTGGCAGGGATAAGAAGGTCTTTCTGCCCATAATCATAATATGACCCTTTGTCGTTTTCTTGAAATACTCAAGGTCGGGTTTGATATGACAAAGCAGGGCATTGGATAGACCTATTTCATTATGTAGTCCAATTGCAACAATAATATTGATATTTGCCATAAGGCCTCCTTTGTGCTTATGCATTGACCGCTATGCAAAATTTCATGTTCGCATATCCATGTCCTCTAAGAAATAAGGTCAACATGAACTTATAAAACTGCAAGGGCTATGCTTATATGCCTAAGTCGAACTTCAATTGGGGTTTTAAAGGTGCATAGTCTACCATCTTAAAGTCATCAATCGTGAAATCAAAAAAGTTGGTTTTATCCGTATCTAAAATCAGTTTGGGTTGCGGCAGGTCAGGATTTTCTTCAAATCGTTTAATAAGTTCTTTGGCCTGGTCAAAGTGCCTGTCATAAATATGGAGATTGTGTGTATAGTGAGCAAAAACACCGGGCTCAAGATCACAATGTTTTGCAACCATCATCATGAGACCAACATATTGAATTTTATTGATATGTCCCGCCACGAGGTAGTCATTCGACCGCTGGACAAGGGTCATATCTAAAAAGCGTTTGACCTGACCATCAGCTTGTGTTTTCTTGCGTACGCTCCACATGGTCATGAAAGCACATGGGTTAAGGCCCTCTGACTCACAGAAGTCATTTTCCTGCCAGAGGCTGATCACGTGGCGTCTTCCATAGGGTTGATTTTTAATGCCCTCAAGAAGGCCACTCATTAAGTTGTATTTCTTTACAGTCGCTCCATAGCGCATGCCAATGGTCTTCCCATCTCCAACAGCCCATTCGTCCCACCAGTGAATGTTATATTTTTCCTTAAGCATTTCCAGTTCATTGGACTGGTCTTGATAAATCCAAAATATTTCCTTAATGCCGGACTTCCACCCTATACGGCGAAGATTGACAATGGGAAACTCCCCCTTTGATATGTCGTATTTCTCAAAATTCTGGGTGATAAATTTGGTATGGGACGGGGTGCCATCCTTATATACAGGCCGAACGTTTCCATCAAAATCATCGCTGCCATTTTCCATGATTTCGATAATATTATCTATATACATTTTGTCAATTTTGTTCATTTTCTGACCTCCAGAACGCTCATTTCATTTACAACTCTTCCTACTATTCTAATGCATAAAGCCTATAAATGAAAATATTATTCTCAAGATCACTGCTTATATTTCTTAATTTTAGGATCTGTCATCTCATCTAAGAGATCCCACAACTCCCTGTTACGCTGCTCTAGATCCTGGTTTTCCTTTTCAAGTTCAAAAAGTTTGTTGGTCATTTTTCTTTGTCTTTCAACTTTCATGGCCATGTTGATCCGCTCATCTACCTTTAGACTTGGTCCCTTATATTTCTCAGATACAAACCAGACAATATGAAAGACATCACCAATAAAGACACCAAACATGGAACACCTTCTTTTTACGAGAACAATTTCTTCAATATGGTATTGTTCCCTATGTTCTGGTGTAAAAGTCAGACCATAAGCTTCAAGAAGTCTAGCCTTGTCGCCCAGCTGCCTAAGTAAATTTTTCTGTTTAAGCTCTGACTTCTTCATACCAGTGACATCTGCCATGGCCATCATGATTTCTTGAAACCATCCCCCTCGATTGAGGGCATCTTCATTTTGTGCCAAGTCAAAATTCCAAAGTTTAAATCCAAAGCTCATGGGCTTCTCATCATAGTCTGTCATTATAGCGTCCACATACTCAAGACCTACGCTTTGAAGGCTTTCATCTGAAAGTATACGTCTTGACGCCTGCCAGTCTTTGAGATTTTCACGCCCATGTTTCCAAGGTTTTTCATGCATAGAAAGCCACTTTAGCTCTTCCCCGCTGAAATGACCATAGTTTTCGAAAACCGTCTCTAAAACTTCCGACTCCGTTTTCTTGAACCCATCATAAAGAGGCATCATGGGGATTTTATTCCTCCCATATGCCTTAAAATGATTATGCAGTTGGGCTATGGCCGGACCATTTATCCAAGCTTCTATGTCTTCTTTGAAGAGTTTACGCCCTAAAGTCTTAAGCGCCCAACACTGGGCATAGTAACACATTTTTTCTAACTTTTGAGGTGTCATAGATGCCCTACCTAAAAAATACGAAGCCACATGCATGACGTCCAACATAAGAACACCTCCTGGTCTTTTGATCTATTCATACTATGTTTTTCTTCAAGTTACTTACTTTATACCCTGTCAGTCATAGTCTTATGACATAAATTAAAAGAGAGCCTAAAAGACCCTACGCAGATCCTTCTAACTCTCCTTGTTCATCTCTTCTTTATATTTTTATGCCTAGTTATTTTTTTCGCCACATCTAATATTTCAAATCCGCAAATAGGATTTCCCGTCAGTTTTAGCACCGTATCGCCCAGCCTATAAGCCTCTTCGAGATCATGAGTGACCATAATAACCGTCTTCTTGTCCTGTTCAATAAGGCTTTCAAGCAGGCCCATGAGTTGGTCCTTCAGCTCAATGTTAAGCCCTTGAAAGGGTTCATCTAAAAGAAGGATGTCATGGGGCATGGAAAAGGCTCTGGCAAGAGACACCCGCTGTTTCATGCCACCGCTGAGGGTGTTGGGGTAACTGTCTTTGAAGTCTAAAAGATCAACCCTTTCTAAAAAGGTCTCAATATGGTCTTCAAGTTTTTCAGAGGCAACTTGACCCTCTAAAACATAAAGGAGGTTTTCCCGAACCGTCAACCAAGGAATGAGTCGACTTTCCTGAAAAACATAGGATATACGTTTGCTGTCAAAGCCTCTAAGATGCCCTGTAAAATCCCGATCCAGTCCAGAGATAATCTTAAGCAGGGTTGACTTGCCACATCCCGACGGACCAAGAAGACAGACAACCTCTCCACTTGAAATATGTAGGGAAAAGTCTTTTAGCACATCTAAAGGCCCAAATGATTTTGAAATGCTTACAAGCTCCATTAAATCACCTTGAACCTTTCATATATATTGATCTTTTGAATAAAGTAGTGGGCACATTTTTGAATCATGACACTGGACAGGACAATCAAAATGGTCCATGCAAAAACGTGGTCATATTCTAAAAACACCTTTCCATTATACAGCTGCAGACCAATTGAGTTTTCTATAATACCAATGAGTTCAGCCGCAATCGTGGCCTTCCAACATATGCCCACACTTGTTAATATGCCTGCAAACACATAGGGCAGGGTACTTGGAACATATAGTTTAAGGACTTTTCTATGCATGGGCACTCGGTATACTTGGGACATATTAACCAGCTCAGAACGCACCATTTTATAACCGTGTAAAACATTGTTATATATGATTGGAAAGCAAAGCAATATGCCACAGATAACAGGCACCAGGGAATCGTTCTTAATATACATAAAGAGTATAATTATAAAGGAAACCACAGGTGTGGCCGTAATGAAGTTGACCATAGGCACAAAGAGCTTGTAAACAAACTCGTTTAGACCCGCAAGAATTCCAAATACAACGCCAAAGACGATGCCAATGAGCAGGCTCAGTAAAACGCGACCAAGACTCGACAAGATAATCCCATAGGTCTGCCCGCTCATAAGTAAGCCTATCAGCACCTGGCCAGTCCGTAGTGGAGAAGGCACTATGAAGTTGTCAGCGAGGGCTGAAATAAGCCCCCACAGTGCAATCCAAAAGAGAAGGATTAATAATCCTTCTCTGATTTTAATGGGCTTCATAGTAGAATGCGTCCTCCGGTAACTGTCCGCCAACAGCCTTTGGGTTGAATCCATGAAGGATTTCTAGGAACTTTTGTACAGAAGGCTTGGCAGTTTGAGCATCAATCAATGTGATGTTGCAGTTAGGAATAGCCTTTGTTGCCAGTGCGGCCTTAGGCAGTATACCAAACTTCTCAATTAAAAGACCCGCGTCTTTTGGATTTTCATTCACGAAGTCAACAGATGCCTTGTACTCTTCCATAAATGCCTCAATGACCTCAGGATTTTCTTTTGCAAAGGCCTTGTTGACTATAATTGCACCCATAGGCAGTAGGGATCCGTCTGTTACCTTTTCCCATTCGCTTGTTAAGTCAAGGGCAATCCTAGTTGACTCGCCACTTAATAGGGCTGACGTTACAAAAGGTTGTGGTAAAAGCGACACTTGTGAATCCCCTGAAATGGTCTTTGCGGCTGCTTCAGAGTGCTCAACTGCATATTCAACAGCCACGCTTTCATCCAGTCCGTTTTCTTTTAATATGTAGTTTAATACGTATTCAGGAGAAGCCCCCTTGCCAGATGCAAGGATTGTCTTACCGCTCAAGTCTTCAATAGACTGTATCTCTTGCCCATTTTCAACAATAAATAAAACGCCCAGAGTGTTAACCCCTAAAAGTTGAACTTGGCCCTTTGTTTTTACATCTAAGACCGCTGCTAGGTTTGAAGGCACAGCGGCAACATCAACACTGCCTTTGACGATTTTTCCAATGATTTGATCCGGTGCACCGGCGATTTCGAAGTTGTAGTCAATGGCGCTTTGGCCAGCTTCATCATTTTCCATGAGCTGTGCCATACCCATTCCCGTTGGACCTTTTAGGGTTCCAATATTTAAAACAGGTTTTTCAGATGGGGCTTCAGCTTCTTCATCACTTGCTTCTTCTGTATTTGTGTTTTCCGTATTTTCTTCTGTAACAGTCTTATCTTCTTGACTGTCAGTAACTTCTACCTGCTCTTTATCTGCCGGTGTCGTTTCTGTTTCCGTCTTCCCTGCACATGCTGTTAGAGCAAATACTAAGGCAAATGCCAGGGTCAATATGGCTAGTCTTTTCTTCATAATGTCCTCCTATGTAGTGTTTCTATTCTGTTGTGTTTCTACTCTGTTGTGGTTCTCTTTTGCAGTGGTTCTTCTGTGAAAACCTGTAAAATTCAGGTCTTTCGCTAGAATTATAGTATAATGCTTGATCAAAGTCAACGATAACCATTCTCATTGAAATAGGCCTATCCCATCCAATGTCTCAAGCCTTATAATAGACAATTGCAGTTTTTACAAATCGCCCCCGTTTCAGGGGTTTGGCCTTACCAGGCCAGTATCCATAATGGCCCATAATATATCTTATCATGGAGCCCAGTATTTGTCGGTATCTATAGATGTGTTCTAAGTCAAGCAAGCCCTTTTCCACATACGTCTCTTCAATCTCTTCAATAACGGCTTCCATAGCTGGACGCTTCTCTTTTGTAAAAGCAATCATGCCATCAACAGATGAAGGCCTGGTCAAGCCTTCAAACACAGTTTGAAGCGTCTGATTGTCTTCTAGATTTCTAAAACGCTTACCGGCCGGTTCCGACATATACATTTCGAAAGTCAGCTTTTTATAAGTCACTATAGTTCCACCTCGATAGGGCCTAGGGCATTTTCTATGGTTTGGATGTCTATTTGCTCACCAGACAAAATGGCGCTACACGTGTTAAAAGACTCCGGCAGTTCATTTTCTGTCCAGCCCAGTTGCATATCAAAAAACCGTTCATAGATATCTGAAACTAAGAAACCCAGGGCTTCAAGAGAGTAACGCAATTTATCTTTGTGAACACAGGCCTGCCCCTTTGTTTTGGTGCAAACTTGGCAAGATGTGCATGATCCTGGTGGAAGCCCCACCACACTTTCATGACCTTTTTCCAGTTCAAGCAGTTCCTGAGCCATATGATCCTTTACAAGATTGAAAACGTACATGGATAACTGGGACTTCCAGTCTGTTTGAACGTTTGGATTGTTTTTTGTGTAATTGCTAAAGACCCTTGATGTAAAGGTCTTTTCTTTAAGCCTTTCACTCTCTTTTTTTATTATATCCGTATTAATATGGGTCATAATCACCGTGGCGTAATTGTATTGGTTTAAGTAGTCATCTATGGAGAACTTGAACTCAGGACAAGAATGATTTTTTCCAAAATTACTACAGCTTTGACAATAGCCTGACACGGTTTCTAGATCGTGGCATTTCATGAGCTGTTTCATGGAAACTTGTTTAATGGATATCTTGGCTTTGACTTTCACTGGTTTCTCCTTTTTGGCCTCATTTAAAGTTTCAATTAAAGTTTCAATTAAAGTTTCAATTAAAGTTTCAATGCCTGACTTTAAGGGCCTATTTTCATTTTTGAAGTTCCATCCCTCGTTTTGAGCTTTCACTCATTATTTTGAGCTTCTACTCCTCATTTTAACATGTAGAGAAAGCACAGGCACGTCTTGCGCGGAAATTTTTAAGGGTCTTCTTTCTTAAATGACTTTTTTGGAAAGCCGCATACCCCCTCTACAGTTCTTGCCCCATCCACTTTTGATCCAGGCGTGATCGCCAGCTCGTAAATACTATCTAGGATTAAATTAGACCTGGCGTATATCTGCATCAGTTTACTCGTTTTCATAGAATTTAGCCCCTCATCAATGGTTGCTCTTCACAACCAAATATAAAAAGTAAGGTGCTCCAATTATAGCCACGACAATCCCTGGCAATAGCCCTTGAGGTGGAAATATATTCCGTCCAATCAAGTCAGCCCCCATTAAAAAGAGCCCTCCTAACAAGACACTCCCTACTAAAAAATACTGGTGCTTGGGACCATATATTTTTTTTGCAATATGGGGCACAATCAACCCGACAAAGGAAATAGACCCAGCAACCGATACAACCACTGCAGCAAGGGCCACAGCATATAGGATAAGGGCGTGTCTTTCCCGCTTTAGATCAACCCCCAGACTCTGGGCTGATATGTTATCAAGGCCCAATATATTCATGGTGCGTGCCTTTGCGAAAACTAAAAACATTAAAAGAAGCACGACCACTAGGCTTACATGGACAAATGCCCATTTGTCTCCCCATATGTTGCCACTTAACCATTTATAGATAAACTGGACATCTTCACGTTCTGCTGATGAAATAAATAAGATCATCATGCCGGATATGGCTATAGCACTGCCAATACCGGTTAGAACCAATTTGTCCACATTGAGTTGACCACCTTTTTCTCTGGCCACCATAAGGGTTATAAGGAAAGTGCCCATAGCTCCCACAAAGCCTATAATAGGCAAGGTGTAGACAATACTCGCACCAGAAAAATCTAGACTTAAATAAGCCACAGTTACACCAAGGCCAGCACCAGCATTAATACCCAGTATACCCGGATCTGCCAAGTCATTCCGTGTCAGCGTTTGAAGGACACTGCCACTTAAAGCCAGGGCCATTCCCATAATTAGAGTGATTATAAGCCTCGGCATTCTTAGAGTCCATATTGTAAACGTTGATGCCTTGGTGCCCTTTCCCACAAGTGTTTTAAGGACATCCACCATGTCCATTTTTATGAATCCATGAGCTAGGCCATAAAGAAATACAATCCCCACTGCCAAAGATAAAAGAACATAGCTTATATATCTTGCACGACGGTTTTTAATCACTTGCTATCCCTCCATTTCGCACAACATATAAAAATATTGGATAACTTGCAACAGCCATTATTGCCGTCACTGGGGTTTCATAAGGTGCGTTTATAGTTCTTGACAGGAGGTCGGCTAGAATCATAAAAACAGCCCCTGTGAACATGGAAAACGGCACAATGTTTCTATAGTCACCACCAACAAGCCGTCTTACAAAATGCGGTATGACCAGACCAATAAAGACCAGGCTGCCTGAAAGAGCTATTGCCGCCCCAGTTAGACATGTGACCATGAAGAAAAATATAATTCGCAGTTGTTTTACATTTTCGCCAAGAGAAACAGCCAGTTCCTCATCTAGGCTGACAAGGGTCAATTTCTTTGAGTAGACGAGAGCCGTAAATGATCCAATGATTATAATGGGAAGAACAATGAATATTTCTTCCATCGTGACCCCGATAAGACCACTGCTTGCCCACATAGCCATTTGTTTAGAGCTTGTAAACCTCAAAGATATGGCATCTGCCACTGCATAAAGAAGTGTTGATACCGCCGCACCGGCAAGGACAGTTTTATTGTTGCTTAAGCTATGTCTGCCCCGTAAACTTATAAAGAAAACAAGAAGCCCTGATGCTGTGCTCCCAGTCAGACAAGCCAGTAAAACACCATATTGATCCATCCCTTGAAAAAGTGCTAATGAGAGCGCTAAAACAGCACTTGCCCCTGCTGTGATACCAAATAAACTTGGGCTGGCAAGGGCGTTCCGAGTCATGCCCTGCATATAGGCACCCGAAACAGCAAGGGCCATACCTGCAAGGGCTGAAGCCAGTACTCTAGGCAATCTCAGTTCTTTAAGAATTAATGTGTTTTCGTTTTGGTACCTGCTAAATATAAATGCTTTCACGTCCTGAAAGGGTATGTCAGCAGCTCCGAAAGCCAAAGCCACAAGAAAAGCTGATGCCAACACAAAACACAGCATTAGCACCAACCCTACCGTTTTTCTCTTATTCATTTACTTGGTAAAAAAGCTTTCTATGGTTTCCAGCTGATACTCTAGGGTGATGGGGCCCGTCATATAAAACGACTCCCCTTCCACCATAAGCACCTGATTATTTTTAACAGCCTTAATGTTATTCCACGTTTCTGTTTCCATAAATGCTGTATTTGACCCTTCAAATTGTGATAGTATCATTAGGTCTGCCTGATAGTCTTGAACCACTTCTGCCGAAATACTGTAGTAGCCATCTGTTAGGGCCACTTTTTTTACAGGATCAGTCATTCTTAAGCCCATTTCCTGATACACAACTTGGGTGCCACGACCCCAGTTGTCACCATAAAGGTACATTTCATCTCCATAGGCTTCAATAACTGAAATGGAAACATCCTCGCCGTACTTTGATTTAATGGCTTCCCCTGCTATTTTTGCCTTAGCTTGATAGCGCTCGACCCACTGTTTGGCTTTCTCTTCTTTGTTGAGCATTTTGCCATACTCGATAATGGTATCAAGGTAGTTCAATCTTCCGTATGTAAAAGAAACAGTCGGGGCAATTTGTGACAACTCTTCAAAGTTCTCATTAGAAGGTGAAGTGACAATAAGATCTGGATTGAGGGCAAGAATCTGCTCAAGATTGTCAGTAGCAACCTCAGTTGAATTCTTTAGACGGTCTTGAAATAACGCGTTATGTCCCGTCCACTGTTCATGCCCTACAACACTGCCATCAAAGAGAAGGACCGCGCCAGCCGCCGATGCGTCAAGAACCACTATACGCTCAGGGTCAGTTGGTAGTTCAATGTCACCATGTTCAGACTGATATGTGAATGTTTCACTTTGTGTTTGATCCTCATTTTGTATTTGGTCTTCATTTTGCCCCTGATTGGATTGCGTTTTCTCACTGTCTTGTGAGTTAATTTCCGTCGTGTCTGTGATCGGTGCCTGGGCACAGCCCGCTAACATAAACATTGCTAATAAAATTGCTAAATACTTTTTCATGATTCCTCCTCAGTTTAAAAGCCTTGTATCAGCATTACTGATATCAAGCTTTATAAAAACAGCTTATGCCTAAAATTATAGTAAATTGAATGACAAACACAGAGGTTTGCCTGTCTCCTTATCAGGGGCAATGTCTGCCTTGATATTGAAAAGTTCTTTAAGCACACCTTTGGTGATAACCTCCTGACTTGAGCCTTCTTTCACAATCTGTCCATCCTTTAATGCAATCAAATAGTCAGCATATTTAGAGGCTTGATTTAAATCATGCAGGACCATTACAATGGTCTTCTCATGATTTTCTTTTAAGTCGTTCAGGATCTCCAGTATTTCTAACTGATGTGATATATCCAAATAAGTCGTTGGCTCGTCTAAAAATATGATTTCTGTGTCCTGTGCCAGACAAAGGGCAATCCACACACGTTGTTTTTGACCGCCAGATAGCGTTTCAATTTTCTTCTTTCTAAAATCGAGAACCCCCGTCACCTTCAAGGCCCACTGGATCATGTCATAATCTTCTTTACGAAGGTTCCCTATTCCTGATACATATGGGTGACGCCCATAGGCAACCAGTTCTTCCACAGTCAGACCATTTGTCGCTTCAGGCTTTTGTGGCAACATGGCTAAAATCTTTGCAAGGCGTTTTCGTGAATAAGTCTCAATATTCTTGCCACCAACAATCACATCCCCTGTATAGGGAATAATGTTGGATATGGCCTTTAATAGGGTCGACTTGCCACACCCATTCGGTCCGATTATAGCTGTGGTTTGATTCACAGGTATATTGATGCCAACGGCTTTCACAATATCAGCCCCGCCATAGCCTACACTAAGTTTTACTGCTTTTACTTCATTCATATTAACCCCAATTTAAAATACTGTCCCTTTCCTAAGTTTGTCCATGACCTTATCAAAAGTAGACAAATAGGATATAATGACTTACACGCTTATTGCAAATGATTATCAAACGCACTTGCAAAAGGATTATAATTGATATTCATTATCAATACAAGCGTTTCGAACAAATCACTATTTTTTTTATGTTTTGCACTATTTTAGAAAGGTGCCACGCTCATGGGAACCCTTACTGACTTCCAGAAAAAATTCCTCAACCACATAGATTACAAGTCAACCCCCTTTAGCAGGCGCAGGGATTTTGGTCTTGTTTATAAAGATGCCAAAGGGCTTGAGACAGGACATATTGCCTTTTTTAGCAAAGAAGGATCTTATGACCTCATTTCAGCAGACTATAAAATTCCAGAGTCTTTCAGTTTGAACTTTCACACCAATGATAGACAGCTTCGCTTTGGCCTCGTACTAGACGGGGTCTCAGAATTTCAAATGGATAATAGACCCATCACAAACTTTTTGCCAGCCCCCTTCTTAGCCATCGAAGACCATGTCTGTGGCCTACAAAACTGGAAAAAAGGTCAACACTATAAGGGGATTGAAATTTTTGTGAACATGGATCATCTGGCCAGCTTAACGACTGACTTTCCTGACCTAAAACATATCCTAAAGTTAAGTGTGAACCACGCCATCTTATACTTGCCCCTTGGGGTTATTGACGTCCTCCACGCCCTTGATAATGCCATTAAAAATGAGACTCTCACCCCCCTGACGCTTCACGCAAAGGTTTTTGAGTGTCTCGCTTTGATCAGTTCTGAACTCGAAAACTCAGAAACCACAGCCTTTTATGACCCAGATAGAATAGCAGCCTTAGATATCACCAGCCTACACGCAACAGGGCTTACATCAGAAGACATTCAGGGCATTCAAAGGGCCAAGTCCATTATCAATGACAATTTGCAAACCCCGCCCACGATCAACCAGCTCAGCAAGATGCTTTACATGAATGAGCAAAAACTGACCTCGGGCTTTCGCCAAATGTTCAAGATGACCATTGGCAGTTATATCAAGGACATGCGCTTATCTCACGCCGCGAATTTACTGTCAACCACAGATTTAAGCATAGAAGCTATCGCCTCGCGTGTTGGTTACAGCCACCCTTCTAATTTTGGGAAGGCCTTTAAGGCAAAATACAAGCGAACGCCCCTACAATATAGGAAGTTCAGGTCCAGACAAGAATGAAATTTGTCATAAAACTTTCAAAAAATAAAAGTCTGCTTGCCCATGCTAAGGGTAAGCAGACTTTCTGTTTTGATATCTTTATTCATTAAATGGATGCAAGAATGTCTATTTTTTATCTTTGACCTTGTCTTGGTCTAGCCTTTCATAAACCTCTTTAATTCTCCGTATGTTCTCTGTCAAATCTTTCAGAACATTAACGTACTCACCTGATGGCTGTCCATCTGATGCTGGCTTGTTTTTAAACATTTCTTTTATGGAGGCGATTTCATCTGTCAGGTCGCTGAGTACAACCACGGCTTGTCCCATTTTGTCATCACCTTTGACAAGTTTGTTCTTATTGAAGACCTGCTTGATTTGATCATATCGCATACCTTCTTCATCAGTGAGACAATTATTGATTTCCTTCCATTTAAGCATGTTTGACTCCGCACCGGACGTCAGGGTCTGACAATCGTTCTCATAACTACCAACAATCTGTGCAAAAAGCTCATCGTCATTCATTACAGAGACCACGCGCTCAGCAATCTTGTTCATATTACGGTAGGACCCTTGCAGTTTAAAGGCTGGTTCATTTCGGTATTCGTCAGCCTGGGCCGCAGAATAAATATACTCCATATTCACCTTTAGAACGATATCACGAACCACATTTAGCTTTTCCAGCACCTGCACATACTCACTTAGTTCATCAGCTGTGTAGTTGCCTTCTAGGGTCACACTTTCTCGATCTGCCCCACCCGCCATCTCAATAAGACCATATAAGTCAGATTGATTTCTATTGGTCAGTTTGGACAAGACAGGGTTGGATGTCAGGCTGTTTTCTATATAGCTGAGTTTAAAGGCCTCTTCATTTTCACGAAGCATGTCCCCTAGGTTATAAACATCGGCACGATTGGCCAACATGTCTGGTATTTTAAATTTCTCTCCACTTTCTGTATATGGATTGCCTGCCATAACCACTGCAATTTTCTTGCCACGCAGGTCAAAGGTTTGACCAACACCATTGTGGACCCCTTCAATCTTACGCTGTCCATCACATAAAGAGATGAACTTTTGCAAGAACTCTGGGTTACAGTGCTGGATGTCATCCACATAGAGCATGATATTGTTGCCCATTTTCAGGGCAAGATTAAGTTTTCTTAGTTCTTCCTTAGCGCTGGAATGACTTGCTTTTGAAGGATCAAGCGAGGTCACTTCATTGCCCAGGGAAGGTCCATTGACCTTAACCATAATAAGGCCGAGTCGATTGGCAATGTACTCCATGAGGGTTGTTTTACCATAGCCCGGTGGAGATACAAGGAGCAGAAGACCCATTAAGTCTGTTCGCTTATTGTCACCCACAACACCAATTTGTTTGGCGAGGTTATCCCCTATAAGAGGTAGATAAACATCGTCTATGAGCTTATTGCGCACGAAAGACGTAAGAACATTTGGCTTAAAGTCATCCAGACGAAGCTGAGCCTTAAAGGTTTTAATCAAGGTCTTTTTAATATCCTGATACCTTATATAGTCCACAACAACCCTTTCACTGAAGTCCTTCATTTTGTCCATGAAGTCCGTATAGTGGAGGCTATAGCCCCCATTCTCTAGTATATTGTGGGTTCCAACCAGCCCCTCGATGGTCGCTTTTGTAGAGGACTGAACAACACTATCCATATTGACTTCATCTTCAAGGAGCAGAACCACAGTTTCCCCAAGGACACCGCTTAAGTCTTCTGGATCAACTTCTATATGTTTTTCAGAAGCCTGTTCTTGTTCTTTCCAGTAGGCACTGACCCATTCTTTGGTCAAGTAGTATTGGCCTTCTAAGTCTTCAGAACAATTTTGAAGAGACTGAGTGAATGTGTCTAGGGCTTTTTTGTCTCTTAGATATGATACGAAGCCATCATAAACACGTTTGGCATCTTGACTAATAACAAAGTTAGACCCACTGAGAAGTTCCTTACATAGATAGCTGGCCATTTCATGAACATCTGTCGACTTAAATAAAGAAAAATTAGACTGGGCTGATTTAAGTCTATCAATGACAAAAGGCAGATAGTCATCCGGTTTAGGTTCTGAATCAAAGAACGATGCTATTTTTGAAAGATGACCAAGTCGCTCTCTCATAATCTTCTTATCTGAAGGCTCAAGCATGCTATTCCAATACAGACGAGCCGCCGACCGAATATCATGAGGGTAAATCAGCAGGTCTACATTATGATAGAGTTCCAGAAGACCGTGGAGTATTTTAGCACCATCTTCATCGTGAACGCCCTTGGTATAGCCTTCCTGGTATCTTTTCTCCATGAAGGTCCTTACCGCTTCTGTCAGCTGGGGTAAAGACATGTTATAAAGTTCATCCAAACTTTTATAGGTCTGGTCACTGGCATTTCTAAACATTATGTATGCCAGATATTCCCCTCTATAGACATCAATGTTCTCAGAGATCATACTCTGTTCAAAGACATGTTTGTACTTGTAAACCTCTTCATGGGTGACTTCATCCCAGTAGTCTGTCCCTGTGATGTGGTAGAAGAGACGACCATCTTTTTGAACTATAGACAGATCAATGTTTTTACGGTTGACCGAGAAGTGATGCTCTCCAAGCTTTATGACATCTTCTCCATTTAGATATAAATCCTGCCTGTCTTTGAGCTGTCTGATGGTGTTCTCTTTAAGGGACTTGAGCTTGGAACTGATTTCATCTGCTCGAACGCTGTCTCCGAGTTCTCGGAGCTCTGAGATAATATCCCGAACTTTTTCAGCCATTATATCTGTGGCCAGGTAACCATTGATTTTTTCCACAGACTCCAAAGCTTTTATTCTGTTTTCAATGCCATTGATAATTCTTTCGGAAGAGTCCGATAGGGCAACAAGTCTTTTGTTGAGTTTGTCTAAAATGGCCTGTTTTTTTGACTCAAATGCACTGTAAATTTCTTCACGCTTTTCATCAAGTTTTATGACGTACTCATCGAACTCTGCAAACTTTCCTTCAAGTTCTTGAAGCTGAACCATGACCTTATTGAGAGCATTGTCACACTTTTCTTCTGTATCTGACACTTCCAAATAATTGGCCACAGCCTGGCCCAATAATTTCATCTGAGCGTTGAACTGAATGGTCATTTCACTCTTTGAAAAAGCGTCAATTTTTGTTTTTAGTTGGGCTTTGGCGTTGTTTATTTTAGAAAAGAGGGATGAAATTTTCTCAATGATCTCTGTGGAAACCGTTGGATCCTCGATCTTAAAATTGCTGACAATATCCATGAGAAGCTCCAAGTCTTCTGATGTCTTGTCCATTTTTTCAGCAAGCTCTTGTCCTTCTTGAGACTTTGTCACCTCTTCAATGCCGTTTTTCAAGTCTTCAATGGCACTTTCATAAGGCAGTAGACCATCTGGACTAATCAGGAAGTGTACACACTGCTCAGAAAATGCATCGTTTTTTTCTTTGACGCTTTTATCGAGTTTATCCACATGCTCAAGGTCCGTATACATTAAATCACGAAGGGAGACAATCTTCCCTCGTAGATTTCGTATTTGGCCCAAAACATTGACGTACTCGTCAACACTTTCAAAGGTGCCGTACTCAAGATTCTTCAAGAGTTCTTCTGTTTGCTCAGTCACTTGATCCACTTGTTTTTCAGTGGATTTTTTCATTCGAATGACTTTTTCAAACTCGCCTATGGCAAAGGTGGCTGTCTCTTTTATCTTCTTCAGGTCATCAGCCAGATGAAAGGCATCTTCCTTGTCAAGCCAAAAATAAAGGTCCAGAGTCGTCTGAGCTTCTTTAACAATATCAAGGTAGACACTTTGGTAGCTCTCGCCTTTTTGATGAGTTTTCCAATGCCCCGACAAGCTGCTATACAATTTACAACATCTTTATTGCCTATTTTATAGAGCTCGGAGTCATGGTTGCCAGCCAGTTCAAAGTCCTTGCCCACATAAGGGGTCTGCCATATCTGGACAGCATGATTTTTTCTCGGATCCTTTTCATGTCTGAACACCAGCATTTCCCCATTACAGAAATGAGAGTAACCACTGCATACAATGGGCGTATCTATGGTCTGCTCAATAATATTGTAGTTGTAAATGAGATATGTGCCACTGTCCATATTGTAGAAAATGTACTGAAAATCTTCTCCATTTGGAGATGTGATCAGTTCATCGAATACAGGGTTTTCGACAGGCACATCGAACAGTTTAAACTCTCCATTTTGCAAATAGTAGCCTTGTGGGAATATAAGACCATGCCCTCCTGGAAGAAGCTTGCATGTGTGCTCTATGGAGTCAATGCGTTGAACGCTTTTTAGCTTGTTGTTAAAAACAAAATACCTGTAGTCCTTTTCCTGATAAGGCAAAATTTTAAGGATAATGAGCTGGTCAAGGTCTGCATAATATATTTCCGCATCATCAAGGGTTTGGTCTTTATCCTCAACATCCTCAGAGTATATGCCCTTGCCCACATCGGTATTGTCTTCAACCTTTATGGTCAAGTCTCCGCCAATGGTCTCCACAAAGACTTTGTCAAGAATAGACACATGGGGGTGCATACCATTTCTTTGGTGTTCCCTGCTTGCCTTAATGAAATTGAGTTCGTTTCCAAGATGAAACTTGACCTCATGCTCACTTCTGGAATCCACATAGGTCATTTTTTTGCCATCAACCTGCCATTTGAAGGCTTTTATATCTGTTGCGCTGGTTCCCACCTGAAAAACCATATAAAAATACGGCTGCATAATGGTGAACTTTGCAAAAGATGTGTTCTTGTAGTACTTGTAAAGATCATCGAAATCCTTTTTGAACTGGTCGTCATTGATCATTTCAAGCGACTGCGCTGTGAATCCCTCTTGATCATATCTATAAATGGAAAACACATCTGCCAGTTCTACCTTTTGCTTCAGACCAATATGAACATTGTATCCAAAGAGAAAACAGTCATCCACAGGCGCCATATCCCTTGGAATACAGTTGTTGTCTGTTAAAATTCTCTCGCTGGAAAGGAGCTTTGATTCAATAGAACCAAAGACATCCTTTCTAACAGCATTTAATTTTTCTGCTTTCCCTAATAAGTCGTCCCCTTGCTTGGTCAGACGGCTTTTTATAACTTCATAAGTACCGTTATCCATATTACTCTCCAAGAGTCGTGTTCACGATATTTGCCGGAAGTTCAGCCACACCTGCTTTTTGAACTGTATCGAGCAGTTTTCCAAGCATTGTCTTGTCTGCTGTATTGGCTGATTTCATCATTTTGCCGATGGCCCCTGAAATCGTTAAGTTCATCAGGTCTTGAGAGGATAGGTTAAAACGTCCCATCGTGCTCTTGAGTTGCTTTTGGAAGTACTCAGGATCACCAGTCACAAGTGTTTCTTTAATATCCGATAGAACATCGCTATTGTCCACTAGACGGTCGATAGACTTACCTTGTGAAATAGAGCCAATGATCTTATCAAAGAACATTGTTTCACCGCCAACAATGTCAATTTTCGCTGACTTAAGCGCTTCTTGAATAACTGCGGCTTGAGCGTCTGCAATGTCTTTTTGAATATTGATTCTTGCAAGTTGAACTTCTTTTTCTTTATCAAGTTCAAGTTTGAACTCTTCGTGCTCACGGCCAACTTCATCAAGAAGTTTCATGCTGGACGCTTTTTCCTTGATGCCTTCTGCTTCAGAAAGGTACTTTCTCTTAAGGTTTTCAGCGATAACAATACCTTCTTTTTCTTTAACCTCAACCTTAGCCGCTTCGCCTTTGGCTTCTGCCATAGCTTTAGCTTCGATAACCTTAGATTCAGCAACACCGTCCACTGAGTTATCCAGAACTTTTGCATCTGCAATGACCTTAATGGCCTCCGCTTCTTTTTGTGACGATTTCAGCTTGGCATCTGCATCAATAATAGCTTTTTCAGCTTGTTTTTCTGCTGCCATCTTAGCCGCTTCAGCAGCTTTAACTTCTCTGATTTGTTGTGTTTCTGCATCTTCTTCTGCTTTTTTAAGAGCAACATTTTTAACACGATCAGCCTCAGCAAGGACACGAGTGTCTTTGATTTTTTCTTCTTCCACAACTGTGTCTTTTTCCACAGCCACTCTTTCGCGAATAACAGTCTGAACGTTCTTTCTTTCCACTTCAACTTGCTTTTCTTTCTCAATTGTCGCAAGTTCAACAAGCTTTTCTTTTTCCGTCAATTCAAGCAGCCTTTTTCTATCAACACGTTCTGTTTCAACAACTTCTGTGCTTTCTTTTGATTTTGCCGCAATAATAATCTGTCTTAGCTTGTTTTCTTCAGCAACACCAATTTCCTCTTCCGTTTTAACACGAGCAAGTTCTGACTTGAAGCGTTCTTCCTGTGCAACTTTTTCTGCTTCTGCTTCTTCCCTTGACTTGATAATGGATATTTCTCTTTTTTGCTTGGCTTCTGCCTCAGCACGTTGTTTGTCAAGCTCGAAAATAGCCTCTTGAGCCGCAACATCTTGCTGTTTGATTGTCTTTTCTCTTTCTCTTTCAATTTCATTTGACAGAATTCTTTGTTTGGCAGTCAGTTCTGTGATCTTTTTAATACCTTCTGAATCAAGAATATTATCTGCATTTAGAAGTTTAATATCCGTTTGCTCCAGAAAATCTATTGCAGCGTCATCAAGCACATAACCATTTAGGTCTGTGCCAATGATTTGTAATATTTCATCTTTGAATTTTTCTCTGTTTGTGTATAGTTCTACAAAGTCGAATTTCTTACCAACTGTTTTAAGGGCTTCAGAGAATTTCGCATCAAAAAATGCCGTTAGGGTATCTGGATCTGAACCTTGTCTACAGCCTAATGATTGTGCCACTTTAAGGACATCTTCCTTCGTTTGGTTAACACGCACAAAGAACGCCACTCGAATATCGGCACGTAGGTTGTCTTTACAAATTAGACCTTCTTTACCTTCCCTGGCAATTTCTACACGCTTAACAGCTATGTCCATAATTTCATAGTGGTGAATGATCGGAACGACAAATATACCACCAAAACATACATTTTGACCGCCTACACCATTTCTAATAATAACCTTGGACTGCTCCACCTTCTTGTAGAATCTTGAAAATAAGAATAGCAGTCCTAGGATGACCAGTATGCCTGTGCCTACTGATACAAATCCGACTTGTGTTAAAAAACCCATTAAACTTCCTCCATCTCCTTATAGAAATCATTTCCCAACAATAACTTTCCAATGTAATAAATATCTTTGTCATCTTTTTTTAGGACAAGTGCATATTCTCCTTTTTCAAAAGAAATGCCCTCAAAATGACTTTTAACATTTATTACAATGGACACACCGTCTTGGTTAATTTCTGCTTGACCAAGACGCCCATATTCCAAAGAACATAGAAGCTGGCATCTTTTATTCAGCACCCTATGTTCAATATCGTTGTTTTCCTTTTGCTCAAAATAACGAGCCTTTAAGGGCTGAACTTCAAACTTTGTGATGTAAAGACTGGCCAAAAATGCTGGAAAGAGCAAAATAAAGCTTATTATGCCTCCCGCTTGTATTGGCAAATAATATGTCAGCATCATGAGTATCCAAAAGTTTAAAATGATTAAGCTTAAAACAAGTCCAAAAGGTACGTTCCCATAGTTGACGAATAGTGCCAGCGAGTTTAAAAAACCTATGCCTTCTGCACTCTCCAAATCAACATCAATATCCATAAATTCTAAATCAAAAAAGCCCAGGGTCACCACTATCCAGTAGCACTGTATTAGAAGCAGCAACAAAGTCGGTATGACATTCACACCGCTAAACGCAAATCGTATGAGTTCCGTAACACTCCCCTCCCTCTATAAGTGAGCAAATATGGTTTCTAGACACTTATAAAGGATTATCTGCTTCTTAATCCTTATAAGTTTTAATACAACCAACATTTTCTAGTTCCAACATTTTCTATTATAGCAACTTAGATGTGTCTAATGTATAATATTAGCAAAATTGTAACCATGTATTATTCGTTTTGTATTATTTTTGTAATATGTCCCAGACATATCTTAATCGTTTTAAAGGCAGACACAAAAAAAGACCCAGCCCTTCACTTCGGTCACTGGGTCTTTCCTTTTTTATTTCGTTTATCTCTAGCCTTGTTTTTCTTTTAATTAAGCCCTTCTTCTTATCAAGTGTCTACACTGGTCTTTGTGCAAGCAAATACTTCAAATCAGGGCTTGTCTTTTTCCACTCCTTGACGGTGTATACGACTTTGTGGGGCATATCTCCTACTCTATGTATAACGTCCTCAACAATATCTTCAATATCTTTTTCACTTGTCCCATGGGCCATTCCATACAGGTTATAAGGCCAAGCCTCGCAAGTGGTTCTTTCATACACGTGGCTCACGTGCTTAAAAGACATTAGGCAGTCTGCTAAAATCTCTACCCTAGATGGGTCAACTGACCAGATTGTGAGGGCGTTGAACTTGTACCTGGTTTTGTGGTGGTAGAGAATGGGGGCAATCCGCTTTAAAGCGCCACTTTCTTGAAGGACCCTGATACGCTGTATCACTTCATCCTCACTCATACCAAGCCCACGAGCCAATTCTAAAAATGGCTGTTCTGATATAGGAATATTTCCAGAAAGGGCCTTTAATATTTTTAAGTCCTTGCTATCCAAACGCTTCACCGCCTTTACAAGTCTAAGACCACTTTTGTTTTAAATTTTTGCTTTGCCTTCAGGTCAATGAGGCACTCTACAGCCTCCATTGCCTCAACAGCCTCCAGTCTCTCATGTAGTTTTTCATCACTGGACTCCATAAGGGTGAACCATAAATTAAAGGCATCATCTCTTTCATAATTATGTGTGACACCCGTTAAGGTGTTTATTTCTAGTGCAACCTTTTCAACGTCTTCTGGTTGGACTCGAAGGCCGACAAGTGTGCTGACAACACCGAGCTCAGCAATGTTAACAATACCACCAAATCGCCGAATCAATCCCTTTTCATTTAAAGACTCAATGACTTCAATCACTTGGCTTTCAGACATATCAATCTGTCTTCCAATATCCTGAAAGGGTCTTTTGCTAATGGGCATCCCCTCCTGAATAACATTGAGTACAGCACGTTCCTTATTATTCATCAAGTCCCTCCTGTCTTTTATAGCAGTGGGCAGACATAGGGTCTGCTGTCATAAAGTCACCTGTTTTGTAGTAGGCTCGTGCCCTACAGCCGCCACAAATGTTATGGTCCTCACATGTTCCGCATAGGCCCTCATAATTCACTTGCCCCCGTAATTTAATAAAGACTTCACTTTCAGACCAAATTTCATCAAAAGCCTTGTCGCGGACATGGCCTGCTTCTATGGGAAGATATGGACAAACATGAACTTGACCACTTGGCAAAATACAGCAGTAGCTCGTCCCTGCCAAGCAACCTCTGGTAAACCTTGTTTTGACCCCCATGGATTTTGCAAGACTCATAAACTGTGGGGCGCATGTGGGCTTGAGTTCCACTTGACTGGTCCCCTGCAGGGTCATAATTTTCTTTAAGGCTTCAAAATATTCTTCATCAGAGAGTGCATTTTCCGTCATGCACTTGCCCCGTCCCGCCTCAACCAGGAAAAATGGATGGAGAGCCCCAGCCTTTAGTTTTTCTGCCATTTCTATTAGGCTGTCAATCTCATCCACATTGTCCTTTGTGATAGTGGGGTTGATCTGTATACGAATGCCTTCGTCATGGGCATTTTTTATACCAGCAAGCGCTTTTTCAAAGGCTTCCGGGGTTTGACGAAAATCATTGTGCTTTTCAGGACATACAGAGTCAAGGCTAATACCCACTGCAGCAACCCCTGCTTCTTTTAAGGTTTTGGCCCTTTCTTTTGTAATCAATGTCCCGTTTGTACCCAGTACGGGTATAAGACCCCTTGTCCTAGCGTGACGGGCAAGGTCTTCAATATCAGGACGAATTAGAGGTTCTCCCCCACTAAGAATTAGTATTTTAAAGGCCTTTGTCCTGGCAATCTCATCAATGAGCTTGTAGCCTTCCTCCGTGGTTAATTCATTAAGGGCTGGATTTTCATCTGACTCCCTATAACAATGTTTGCAGTACAGATTACATCTTTTTGTCGTATTCCATGAAAGTATCATATTTCATCATCCTTTAAGTAGCATCCAGGGTCATGTCCCCATAAATCACCGGTTGTCATATAGGCACGCGCCCTTAGGTTTCCACCGCAAATATCCAGCCATTTGCAGTTTCTGCACCGATCGTTTAAGTGATCATTTTTATTTCTGAGCTGATTCAAGGCCTCTGTGCCTTTTACCCAAATCTCCTCTAAGGACTTTTCTCGAACACTGCCGAGGGGCATAAACTTCGAAAACTGATCCGGATACACATTGCCACTCCAGTCCATATTCATAATGGCAACCCCCGAACGATTCCCCTTGTTGTTTTTAAGTTTTTCCAGCACGTTTTGAGCCAAGCCCGGATCTTTATCTTTTGTAAGTATGTAAGTATAAGGGCCATCCACATGGTTGGTTACCGTTAAAATCTCTTTCGGATCATTCACCATGTCCTGTTGATTCGTATAGTCAATAAGTGACTCTAAAAATTTTCTGGCTTCTTCAGGGGACATCATTTGATCTTGAATATCAACCCCTCTTCCAGACGGCACCAAGTGGTAAAAGCAAATACGCTTGACAGACTCTTCTTCCATAAAGCTTAAAATGCTCGGCACGTGGTACACATTATGCTTGTGAACAGTCATGCGCAGGCCAACTTTTTGGCCAGCTTCATTACAATTTCTTATGCCTTGCACTGCTTTTTCAAAGGCGCCCTTGACCCCTCTAAATCTATCGTTGATTTCTCCTATACCATCTAGACTGATTCCCACGTAGGATACCCCCAAGGATTTCAGTCTTAAAGCTGTGTCTCTCGTTATCAGGCTCCCATTTGTTGATAGACTCACCCGGATGCCAGAGGCTTTGATATACTCAATGATTTCAAAAATATGCTCATGCATCATGGGTTCCCCTCCAGAAAGAAGGATCACAGGAACCTTGAGAGCTTTCATTTGATCTATAGCGGATTTTATTTCATCAAGCCCTAGTTCTTCTTGTCCTGGGTTCAAATCGGCACTTGAATAGCAGTGCTTGCAAGTAAAGTTGCATCGCTTTGTTATATTCCACGCGACCACAGGTCCCCTGGTTGAGGTCACACCATGTTTGGCCTTTTTACAGCCAGACGCATAGCGAATTGAGTCCTGACCAACCCCAGATTGACTTAGTAAAGCGGTTATATCAATCATATTCTCTCCTTCAATTCATACAGAATCCAATTTTATTCTTAATCCGTATTTTCCCGTTTTTTATAAAATTACGCAATATATTGCCATAGTTTGCTATGATCACAACAATACCTAAAATAACCATATGTACAAGGATATTTTATAGAAACCTATAATGCCCCCAAGTTATGTATAGTTTAACACAGGACCACAAGAAAATGGCACTCTCATCCTCTGCCTTGCTGGTTTCACATACATATAAATCGGGTATACTTCCAATACTTTATTCTTATGTGTCTAATCGGGAATAGTATTTTAAATTGGAAGTGAGGTGAAGGAAATGTTAACACATAAATATATAAAGAACGCTCTAATTTTCTTCATCAGTCTCCTTGTCGTTCTTCTTATCTATATTAGCTTTCGAGATGTGAATGAAAAATATGACCATATTTTACAAGGCATCACCCATGACCTCAAAGAGACGTCAAGTGATATAAGAACCACACTCAACAATAGTGAGATTCACCTCAAACTGATCAGCAATGTTCTAGAAAGCCACCACGACTATGATGCCACCGACCACAGGGAACTTGAAAACATAGTCTACTTCAGTGATAGCAATCAATTCTATGCTGATGTGACACTTGGAGAAAAGGGGTCTAGCTTAAGTGGTACTGGAAACTTTGACACACTGGATGAAGCCATACTAGACGAAGTGTATGGCGCAGCCTTCCTAACACCTTTCTTTGAAACAGCAAAAGAAAATCTTCAAAGTATCCAGTGGATTTACTATGTGTCTCAAAACAACTTCATCAATATTCATCCTAGAGTTGCCCCTTCAGAATACATGTTTACACCCAACACAGTTACCCATGATTTTTTCACTGAAATAACCCCCACAAGCAATCCTGAAAGAAGTATTGTTGCTACAAAGATTTATGAAGACGAAGCTGGAGCAGGCATGATGGTCACACTTTCAAAGCCTATTTACCACCATAATACCTTCCGTGGTGCCCTAGCCATAGATATTACCCTTGATGAATTAGAAGAGATTGTTCAACTGGGCACCAGTACAGATAGTGAATATTTTCTCATCAACCAATACGGGGAAATTATTGCAACAAACAAAACCGATGCGAAAGACGGTGTCGTCCCTATTGCGTTCTATCTAGACACACTTGGTATTGATGAATCAGAGTTTTTCAGTCTTGAAGACAATATCTACCACCAGTTCAATGACTATCTTGTCAAAAAAATGAACATTCAGCTATTCGACTGGCAGTTAATCGTTATAAATGATTTGTCCAAACTTTATTTCAACGCCCTTGGCGACCAACTATTGATTGGGGTGGTCATATTCCTTCTTATCACAATAATATTCCAGTATAGTAAGAAAGTTCACGCCAACCTTGAAGCCTATAACAACCAATTGAAGTTTGAACAGGTCGTTAACCAAGCTGTTCAGCTTATGGCTGTGCTTGATCTTGAAGGACGAATACTCTTCGTCAACCAGACCGCTGTTTCTATGATCGATGTGGCTTCAGACCAGCTCGTTGGTGAATTTTTCTACGATACACCATGGTGGAACTGGTCTCAGGAACTCATATCCTTTATTAAATTTTCCATTGAAGAGACACGACTGGGAGGCCATCCCAAACGAGATGTGATTCACTATGATCTCAATGGTGATGTACAGCACATTGAATTTTCCATGAGTCCAATTTATAACCAGAACAATCAAATTGAATATCTTGTAGCCAATGGAAAAAATATTACAGATCGGGTCAAGCTCAACGATTCCATGAATCGTCTTCTTAAAAGTGATCCGCTTACAAACCTAGGTAACAGGCGAGCCATTATTGAAAGTATGGAAAAGGAAATTTCCAAGTTTGAAAGAAAGGGAACTTGTTTCTCTGTCCTACTTCTTGATGTGGATTACTTCAAAAATGTCAACGACACCTATGGCCACAATGTTGGTGATGAGGTTCTCAAAAGACTTAGTCAGAGTCTAAAAGACCAGGTCAGAAATTACGACGATGTCGGGCGATGGGGCGGTGAGGAGTTTATAATCGTTCTACCTGAAACGGCTTACGATGATGCCATGCAACTGGCAGAGCGAATTTGCAGTCAAATCAAAGATATGAAAATGCCATGCATGGACATATCAGATTTTGACCATATCACCCTGACCATTGGAGTTGCCGTTTATGATGAGCCTCTGGCCTTAAAAGAAATTATAAAGCACGCTGATGACGCCCTCTACTTTGGAAAGGCTCATGGTCGAAATCAAGTCGTCGGCTATCGTGATATGCAAAATGAATAGGTTATAAGACATAATTAAAATCCGTAAGAGGTGTCTTCAGTCCCTCCTACGGATTTATTACTTGAGTTTTTCATGCCTTAAGCTATGATACTGACCTCTATATTTTTCTAGTCTAAATCATCCGCCATGTTCTCTGTTTGTCTAGGAACAAACTTTCTTGCTTTGTAAGGTTTGTCATGTACAGCGCAGTAGAGCTTGCGTACAACTTCATCAATTGTATGATTATGCTTGTCATCATTATTCGATGAGGCACTGTCCCCGCTACGTTGATAAAACTCTTTTTTATGTTTTTCACCAATATCATAGGCGTTGAGCCCATCTTTTTGCACGAGTTTGACATTGGCGCCGCGATCCAACAAATCGTGTATGGCAGGTATATTCATATATCTAGCAGCCACCATAAGGGCCGTGACCCCTTCTTGGCTCTGATGGTTTATATCAGATGTTTTTTCCACCATCAGGTCGTAGGCACCAGACCCATTTCTCTTTATACTCTCAAACAATGGAATGCGACCTTTCTTATCAGTCGCCATAGAGTTTGCACCACAGGCCAGTAAATACTCTGCCACCTCACGGCCACTTGGACTGGAAAGGGCATAGAAGAGGGCTGTTTTTTCTTCCACCAACGACTTGGTATCTACCCTTATACCTGCCTGTACCGCTGTCTTTACAACATCTAAATAGTTTTTTTCACCACGTTTTCCATAATAGTTGGTTGCCGCGGCTATCATAAGAACATTTCGTCCTGATGCATCCACATAGGACCCTTTTCCAGCCTTAATATAAGACATGAGTTCATCAATACGGTCTTGATTCTCCATATGGTCAATTGAATTCCCCTTCACCTTGATCAGAATAATTTGCACCAGCATGACAAGAAATAGTCCAATAAAGATGTATACCATTAGATTATACATGAACTAGACCTCCTTCTCATCTGCAGTGAACTCATCTGGTGACACGAGTGTGTAGTATGTTTTTTTATTATAGGTCATCTTACCGCGATAAATGTATAGCCCCCAATTGACCAAGCTAAATATTATAACCAGTATCAGCCCCTGAACTGTTTCTGACATAAGCTCTCCCCCTTTTACCAACCTCAATTTAGATATAACCATCTAATTAATTCACTTTTTCTTCACCTTCTGATCCCACAACCATGTTATAAAAATCTTCAAAGAGCACTTCCATCTTCTCAATGTCAAACTCATCTGCATAATCGTATAGTTTTTGAGCATACTTCTCAAGATCTTCAGCCTTATTCTGTTTAGAGAATTCAAGAAGATCCAAGGCAAACGCTTGAATGTCTGTACCGATTTTGAGTGTGTTTATTGAAGCCCACCGGTCCATGAATTTTTCTTCAATAGCCTCTTTCAACGCTTCAGGAAGGTCATATTGACTGCCTATTTTATTATTTTTAGAACTTACATCTTGCTTTGTCACAAGATCATGCTCTAGATGTCTTGACAATTCAAACAAGAGATCATTCTTGATAAATGGTTTTCTTAAGTAGCCATCACATATATCTTTTATGCGCATTTCATCGTCCTTCATAACGGAAGCAGTCACTGCCACAATCGTCATGTCCTTGGTGTCTGGATTTTCTTTTAATTTTTTGGTGACTTCATAGCCACTCATAATAGGCATTTGCATGTCCATTAATATAATGTCTGGCCTGTAGATTTTGGCTTTTTCTAGGGCATCTTTGCCATTTTCTGATATAAAAAATTCAAATTCATACTCTCTTAAGTGACCAAGCAAAACCTCAATATTTGAGTATATGTCTTCTGCAATTAAAACCCTTGCAGGCGCAAAAACATATTGTTCTTCCTTTTTGACTTTGACAAGATCTTCATCAGGAGACACAGCGGCCTTTCTATAAGCTATGTTATTTAAGACCAGACTGAACTGAGAGCCTTGACCCACTTGGCTTTCCAGTGTGATTTCCCCGCCCATCATCGAAGCCAACTTGCGTGAAATAGCCAGCCCAAGGCCCGTGCCACCGTACTTACGCGTGCTTTGACCATCTTGCTGGGTGAAGGCGTCAAAAATTTTCTTCTGCTGATCTTCAGGAATGCCTATGCCCGTATCTTTGACACGAAAAGCAATGTCCATATCTTCGTCCCCTTGTCTAAGCACCTCCGCAGTGATCTTGACCATGCCCTCCGATGTGAATTTCATAGCATTACCAATTAGGTTGAGTAGGACTTGTTTTACGCGCACCTCGTCAATTGTAATAAAGGCTGAAAGTTTTTCATCCTGGTCACATATCAAATCAATGCCCTTTTCTCTGGCCTTCATATTAAAGAGATCCATCATTTCCTGCAGGACATTTTTCACTCGAATTTCTTCAGTGGAAATGGTCATATGGCCTGCTTCTATTTTTGACAAGTCTAAAATATCATTAATTAAATTTAGCAGATTCTTACCTGCTACATGAATGCCTTCTACATAGTTGAGCAGTTTTTCATCTTCTAATGAGCCCTTAAGAATTTCAGAAAAACCAAGAACCGCATTCATTGGCGTGCGGATTTCGTGGCTCATGTTGGCAAGAAACTCTGACTTGGCCACACTTGCTGACTTGGCCTGCTCGGCTGCTATTTTTAGTTCTTCTGAGATTTTGACTCTCTCACTAAAATTGACGTACATTTCGCCAAATATGGTCAGAAGGGCTTTTTCTTTTTCTGCATACCTGTGCTTTTCTCTTACTGAATCAAAGCCTATAAAGCCAATGAGATCATTCTTCTTAAACAGAGGAAGGGTATAAATGCTTTGTACTCCTTGGGGTTCTAATATGTCCCGAATCCCCTGATCTTCTGGCCTTGTAAGCCCACTCACATCATAGACATATAAGGCCTCCTTGCGTTTATGGGTTTCCACCCAGTCTGGAATAAAATCCAGAGGCACATCTTGCAAATTTTGGATTTCCTCTGAAATGCCTTCTTCGCACCATTCAAAGGTGTTGGAAGTTGTCTTGTTATTAAAATCATAAGTAAATATATAGGCCCGGTCAGCACTGACAAATTGACCCAGCTCTTTTAGGGCTGCATGGGTGAGTTCATCAAACTTAGAAATATCGGCGTTTATAAAGTCTTTGGAAACTTTTAAAATAATCTGTTGCAGTTCACTAAAGCGCTTCACTTTTCGTTCATTCTCTTTGGTTGCAGTAATATCTTGATGGGTGCCGTACATCATAAGGGGCTTGCCATCTTCCGTCCAGGTGGCAACCTTCCCCCTGTCATGGACCCAAATCCAATCTCCATTTTTGTGCTTCATTCTAGCTTCCACATCATAGTAAGGGATTTTGCCGGTGAAATGGTTATTCAGTGCTTGACCACTGGCTTCTAAGTCTTCTACATGGGCATACTGCATCCAGGTGTCAATGGTTGTGGGGCTTAACTCATCTAGGCTGTAGCCTATCATCTCTGCCCATCTTTCATTGAAAACCGTCTCGCCAGTTTGTACATTCCACTCCCATGTGCCCACATTGGTTCCGTTTATGATGCTGTCCAGCCTGAAACTTTTTTCTTCAAGGTCCTTTTCAATATCCTTCTGATAACTTTGGTCATATAGGTAGCCCCTAATTTCACTTACCTTGTTATTTTCACTCATAGAGAGCATGGAGAAGTCATAAAACCAGCGGTACTCCCCGCTTTTTAACCTAATTCTATAGGACTGTTCAAAGTGGTTGTCCTCATGGCTATTTTCAATATAGTCATTGATCCTATTCATATAGTTCTCGTAGTCCTCTGGATGGATAATGTCTCTAAACTTGAAATTTGGATGCATAATCTCAGATTTATCATATCCCAGAAGCTCTTTGACGTTGTCTGAAATGTAGGTCAGGGATAGCTGGTCATCAACGGTCCATACCACTATAAAAACTGGTCCTGCTGAAAACAGGTCCCTTGTGAGTTTGATTTGTTCTTCAAGGACTTTTTTACGTGTGATTTCAGAAATACTTCCCAGCATTCTAAGGGGTTGGCCATCCGGCGCCCTTGATACAACAAGCCCTCTATCTAAAACCCAAATAACTTGACCACTCGGTTTGACCATTCTGTGTTCACTTTCATAAACAGAATCGTCCTCTAAACATGAGTTAACCCGCTCGAGTACTGACGCCCTATCACCTTCATATATACATTCTAAAAAGAATTCAACAGAATGATCGTGTGTTTCTTCTTCAATCCCCAATATTTCATACCATCTGGTATTATGGTTTATACTATCATTTACTATATCCCAGTCCCATATGCCCTCGCCTGTGGCCTCTAGGGTCAGTCTGAGTTGCTCTTCACTTTCTCTTAATTTTTCTTCAGCCTTTTTCTGATCTGTCACATCGATTTGAACACCAAAATGCCCTGTGATTCTTTTTTTGTCATCATAAAAGCATACATAGTCTCCAAGCACAGACATGTCTTCGCCATTAAATCGCTTCTCATCGGTTTCTATATGGAGTTGACCAGTGTCAAAAAAATCTTTCCATAGAGCCCGACCAGCTTCTATGTCATGTTCAAAGAAATCATTGGGGGTGAGCCCTATAAAATCCTCTTCTTTTGCAACATACTGATTTAACATGGCTTGATTAACCTTGGTAATGCGCTGATGGCTGAATATATAGTCTAAAAGTTTTTCCTTATCAGAGTCATGATTCCACGCAACGGGCTCGTCAAGCATCATAAAAAAAATGCCTACAGTCGACTGTTTAAAGAATTGATCTAAATTTCTCTTGTTTTTTTCAATTTCAACTTCCATACTCTTTCTTCTATCAATATTGTGAATGAGAACAATGGCTTCTTCAGAAGACTGAGGTACGATTTGAGCCTCATAGGATTCAAGTGTTCCACCGGTCTGTGATTCATATTCGATGATGTATTTTTCATTTTTTTCTATTGATTTTTGAACATAGGCAGTCAGCCTTTTAGATACGTTCTCGTCAAACATCTGATCAAATCGCCTAGGGGATTTATTTGATGTAGGCTCTTTTCTTTTACAGTCTTGCCCAATATTGCAATTTAATATTTCCCCCTTAGCATTAACCGATAGGAGAATGTCGGGAATAGAAAGCAGAACTTGCTGAAAATACTTTTCTTGTTTTTCCACTTCATGGAGTTTGATCATTTCATTGGTGATATCTGTAAAAATTATTGAAAAGCAGGTCTTCGAGTAAGGATCCACTTCCACACGAAACCAACGATCCATATTCATGGCATATTGTTCGATTTCTGTCTTTTGACCGCTTTTCACCACCTCAGCGAAAAAATTTATCCAGTCAAAATTATCCTTATCCATATCTGGAAAGCATTCTGTAACCCTCTTGCCAATGATGTCTTCTCTTTGTATACCAATAATGTCTTCATAAGCCTTGTTGACTCTCTTAAAGACATAATTTATAGGAAGGCCATTCTCGTCGAAAATAAATTCATGGTCTGCAAAACCAAAAGAAGCGTTTTCAATTAAGTTTTCATAAAAAACCAGTTCGTTTTTATCCATTATTCACTCACCATCTGATTTCTTCCATTCTCTTTTGCCAGGTATAAAAATTCATCAGCCTTGTCAACCATTTCAAGGGCTGAAAGACTTTCATCAAATTCAATGACACCACCGCTAATGGTCAATTTGAAGTCGTTGTCAAAGTCAATTTCACTAACTTTTTTTCTAATACGTTCCGCTGCTTCTTTTCCAGCATTTAGGCTTGTGTTTGGCATGATAATGAGAAACTCTTCTCCCCCATACCGTCCCACATAGTCAGTTTCACGAACTGTTTCTCTTAGGCATTTAGAAACACTGACTAGGACATCATCTCCAAAATGATGACCATATGTATCATTGGCACTTTTAAACTTATCAATATCCGCCATAAGAATGCAAAATGGCTCTTTATAGCGAACGGACCTTTTTATTTCATGATCTAAAATTTCAAATATCCTGTTGTGGTTAAAAAGCCCAGTTAGACCATCCGTCACGGCTGCCAGCTCAAGCTCCTTAATAACTTGTGATAGTTTTAGATGGGTTTGCACTCTAGAAATGAGTTCATACTTTCTAACGGGCTTGACAATATAGTCAACGCCACCTGACCTATAAGCTTCTTTTATAGACCTCTCGTCGGTGCTGGCAGTCATAAAAATCACAGGAATATCCATAACACTTTCATCTTCTTTAAGGGTGCGACACACCTCATATCCATCCATTTCAGGCATTTGTATATCCAACAAAATTAGATCTGGTTTGATTTCTTTCGCTATTTGTATGCCTTTTTTGGCATTATTGGAAACAATAATCTGTAAATCGTCATTTTTTAAGATGCGTGCTGCCACTTTTAGGTTTTCATTGTTGTCATCTATTATGAGTGTTTTTTGGCCTTTCATGGTCTGCCCCCTTCAAGTTACTGTGAAATTTATATATGGTGTTTATGGTTTTTCCTATTATCAAACATGCTATTAAATAGGATTTGCCTTAATTGCAATCTACCCTTTTTTTGGCATATAAAAACCATTAAAAAAGTCCATGGTGTCTTCTTAACGAAGATCCATGGACTGGTCGGTACTTTATATCTACTTTTAATTCTTTAGCAAACTTGTGAATATCGTCTAATTTCTTTGCCCTAGGGCTCTTTTGATCCTACTCCAATATATTTTACTGACTGTTTTCATCTTTCATATCAGCCTGGAGTTTTTCTTTTATTTCATCTGGCAAGGCATCTGACAAGGTGTCTTTTACTTTAATTTTTCCGCTCAAATGCTCTGAGTGCAGTCTTTCCTCAGCTATGTCCACAGCATGCTTTAAGTCCCTGGCAGAAAGAAGATTGGCCCCTGCCCCCCTGATGATGATTTGCTGAAGACCATCTGATGTGGCCACAGTGATTTTATAGTTTCTTTTATTGGCATGGGCAAACTTCTCAATAAAATGATCTGCTGTTTGGGCTTCACCTGTATAAACAACTTGTATATTGTTTACTTCTTCAACGGACTCTTTACGTCCCTGAACGCGGTAGGCATCAAATACAAGCATGATTTTGCATTTTCTGATGGGCTGGTAATTGCTTAAAATATCAATGAGCTTTAATCTGGCCCCTTCCATGCTTTCGCGAGAAATTTCTTCGAGTTCAGGCCATGCATGAATAATATTATAACCATCAACAAGAAGGTACTCTTCATCTGATTCCGTATTGATTCGGCTCTGATAAGAGTGTTTTGGACTTGCAAGTGAAAGGTAGTGACTTTCTTTAGCACTGCCTTTTCTTTTCCAAATATTCTTTCGCCCCTGGTTGGCAAAATGGGTGCTGTTTATTATGGAATCAATTTCTTCTAGACTGATAAAATCGTCAGAACCCCTGTCTGCTGGTTCAAGATTCTTTTCATCTTCAAGTCCTTTTTTTGCTTTTAAATAGGCCTCCACATGCATATGGCTTTTAACTTCATCCCATGGGACGTAATAGCCCGTCCCCTTAGAACAAAAGACTGAGCCGGTCGGGTTGCCAACATCCAGCTCGGGATCATACCCCACCTGCTCAATAATTTCATCCGCATTATGGCAAATGTCATAGCCTTTTACTGCAATAGAAAGTCTGCCTTCTCCTTTTGTATAAGCATGAAGGTCTTGTTGGTAATTCTGCATCCTAGAAACGGGAGCCACTCCACTTATGATTGCCATTTCACCATCGGTCTGTTCCAAAGTACAAGTTCCATACATCTTATCAACATCGGTCATGGCCCGTCCCACCATTTGCTCTGGAAGAACAAGTTTAAACTTGTAATAGGGCTCAAGTAAGAGACATTCACCTTCCATAAGCCCTTGGCGTAGGGCCCTAAAAGTCGCCTGTCTGAAGTCCCCCCCAGCGGTATGTTTGTTATGGGCACGACCAGATACAAGGGTTACCTTTACATCGGTCAACTGTGCCCCTATTAAAACCCCTGTGTGGGTCTTCTCATTCAAGTGGGTCAGGACAAGGTTCTGCCAATTCTTATCAAGAATATCTTCACTGCAACGGGTGCCGTAAGTCATCCCACTGCCCCTTTCACCAGGCTCGATAAGCAGATGGACTTCAGCATAATGACGTAGGGGTTCGAAATGACCAACGCCTTCCACCCGACTGGCGACAGTTTCCTTATAGACTATTTCTCCATGACCATAGCTAACAAGCACTCCATACCTCTCTTCAATCAAAGACTGAAGAATTTCCAGTTGTACTACTCCCATAACCTGTATATGAATGGATTGGTGAACTTCATTCCACAGCACCCTAAGTTCTGGTTCTTCTTCTTCCAGTTCTCTTAGCTTGGGAAGAATTTGTCTTTCACTGACATCATCAGGCAAGACCACTTGATAGGATAAAACCGGCTCTAGTTGAGGAGCTGTTGACTTTTTCTCTGTGCCCAGCCCCTGTCCTGGCCTTGTCAAGCTAAGACCCGTTACAGCACATACTGCGCCTGCTTTAAGGGTGCTTTCTGTATGATATTTTTCGCCTGAATACACACGAATCTGATTTATTTTTTCAGACTGCTCCATAAGTTCAATGGTGTCTTTGACTTTGACTTGTCCACCTGTGATTTTTAAGTGGGTCAGTCTGTTGCCATCTTCGTCACGGGATATTTTAAAAACTTTGGCACCAAATGCACTGGGGTAGTCTTTTCTTTTTGAATACTGAATAAGCCCTTGAACAAAGGCCTTGGTGCCCTCTTGTTTTAAGGCTGATCCAAAGTAGACAGGAAAGGCCTTTCGCTTTGCAACAAGATTCTGTATTTGTTCATCCGACACGCGTCCTGTTTCAATATAACTTTCCATGACCCTTTCATCACATAGGGCCAGGGTTTCATCCCTTTCTTCTTTAAACTGGCTCTCTTTATCTAAAAGCTTCCCTTCATTCGTATTACTTTCTCCATCAAAGACAATACACCTGTCACTTAAATTTTTATGAATGGACGCCATCACAAAGTCCCGGCTTGTTCCGGCTTGGTCCATCTTATTGACAAATATAAAGGTTGGTACCTTATAGTACTCAAGGAGTTCCCATACTGTTTTCGTATGATTTTGAACACCGTCAGCTCCACTGATCACCAATATGGCGTAGTCTAAAACCTGCAGTGTCCTTTCCATTTCAGCGGAAAAATCCACATGTCCCGGTGTGTCGAGCAAGGTGATTTCCGTATCATCAAACTGCATGACGGCTTGTTTTGAAAAGATGGTTATACCCCGTTGTTTTTCAAGTTCATATGTGTCTAAATAGGCATCTTTATTGTCCACACGACCAATTTTTCTAATTTTGCCGCTCAAATAAAGCATGCTTTCAGACAGGGTTGTCTTCCCTGCATCAACATGCGCCAATATGCCCACTGTGAGTTTTTTCATATCTATCATATCCTTTAACGCATTTCAGGTTTTTGTAGTATCCGTGGCTTATCTTACCAGATTATAATAAGTAGAGTGATAACATCCCTATTTATCTTTTTACTGGACAATGGTTTCTATATATTATTAAAATAAGTCACATTGTTTACTAAAACCATTTTAACACACAGAGAAAATCTAATATACGCTATTGTCCTATTAAATTTCGTGAATCTAAAGATTGAAATTTTGGGGAAAATAATCGTCTGCATTAATAATTTCTTATATGCTATCTTCACTAATATTAAATCACTTTGCAGGTTTGGCAAAATCAAGACGATCCAACATATTTTTATTCCAACATGCGTTGTCAGTCCACCTAACTTGTGCTAGTCTAGAGCTATTAAAATTAAAGCGAGGTACTTATGCACAGAAGCCCATCTAATCTTATTGTGAATTTAGACAGTTAATGAATCTATATCAACAAGGAGTATTATGATGATCAGAAAGTTAAAGACTAACCCACAGGAAATTGACCGGGTCATGAACTTGTGGCTGGAATCCACAATCAAGGGCCACCCCTTTATTTCAAAAGCCTACTGGCAGAAAAACTATGCTCTCATAAGAGATGTATACATCCCCAAAAGTGATACATTTGTGTACACTGAGAATGGAGAACTCTTGGGCTTTATCAGCATTCTGGATAAATCCTATATTGGTGCCCTTTTCGTTGCCGTTTCTCATCAAGGCAAGGGCACTGGTAGAAAACTCCTTGAGTATGCCTACCAGACTTATGGAAACTTGACACTGGCTGTCTATAAGGAAAACACCCAGGCTCTTGAATTCTATATTAGGCGCGGTTTTGACATAATCGACACTCAAATCAATGAGGACTCGGGACATTCTGAGTGCATTATGGTTAAAAAATAGATATTTGTCTTTAAAAAAGTGGCTCAGACCGATAGGTCTGAGCCACTTTATATTTACATAGCCGAATTTCTATAGCGCGCCATCATTCTTGCAATGCCACCACCATTTTCAGCATTGGTAAAACCGTTAAATTTCAGCATTCTAAGGGCATAAGCGCTTCTTGCCCCAGATGCACAGTAGAGAATAATCTCTCTGTCAAGGCTTCCCAGTTCTGATAATTTGTCTTCTAAATCATCGAGGGGAATATTGATTGCGCCTGGATAAGCCCCATGGTCAAACTCTTCTTTCGTACGCACATCTATAATCAGAGGTGCATTTACATCTTCACTAGCCAGTGCATTCCCTTGGCTGTTTTCACTTTCCTTTTGAGCCCCGCCTTCCTCTTTCTCAGTGGCTTGGCCGATCTGCTTATTTTGTGGTTTTGGCAAATCCAGTGTAAAGCTTTCAGGTCTTACTGAGCGGACGTAATTTGACAAGCTGACAAATCCACCACTTACATTAATCACCTTATTAAAACCTGCCCCTTTTAAGGTCCTGAGCGCTTGGTGTCCCTTCTTCCCTGTCTTGTCATAAAGAACTATAAGTTGGTCTTTAGGCAGTTGATCCAGTGTGCCAGAAAGCATTTCAAGAGGGATGTTGAGGGCCTTGTCCACATGGGCATTCTCATAAGAGAATACATCTCGTACATCAATCCAAAAGGCCTTGTTTGTCTTTAAAAAGTCATCAAGTTCGTTCACAGTCAAGGCTGGCGAAAAGCCTGTCATCCTATTTTCTGCTGTGTATGCCGCCATGTTTATTGCATCATTGGCATTTCCCAGTGGTGGAGAGTATGCGAAGTCCATATCTGCAAGATCAGAAACTGTAAGTTTTGCGGCAACCGCTGTGGCAAGGACATCAAGCCGCCTGTCAGCACCTGCATACCCTGCAGTCTGTCCTCCTAGAACAGTGCCTGTGTCTTTATCATAAACAACAAGCACCGAAACCAATTGAGCGCCCGGATAGTATGTGGTGTGGTTCTCCTTATGGACAACTATGGCATCGGCATTAATGCCCTCAGCTCTTGCCGCCTTTAAGGAAATACCCGTAATGCCCGCAACCGCTTCAAAGACTTTAACAATTGATGTTCCAATCGAGCCCTTGTATTCATGCCTATGTCCCATGGCATTTTCTGCTGCGATCCGTCCTTGTCGATTCGCTGGCCCAGCCAGAGGAATTCTTACCTTCTTGCCTAAAACACGGTGCTCAAGTTCAATCATGTCACCAGCAGCATATATGTTGTCATCGCTCGTTTTGAGCGTCGTGTCAACGAGCAGTCCGCCAGCTGGTCCAAGTTCAAGACCTGCTTCCTGAGCCAGTTTAAGGGTTGGACGAACACCAACAGACATGAGGACCATGTCAGCAGACACTTGTGTGCCATCACTAAGTTGTACACTTTTCGCACCGACTGATTTAAGAGCCCTGTTCGTGAAAACATCAACACCATAAGCTTGAAGTTCCTCTTGTATAAAGCCTGCTATTTCCGCTTCCATAATCCCCATAACGTGGGGCATCATTTCAATAACAGATACCTTCATGCCCCTTTTGGCAAGAGCTTCCGACATTTCAAGACCAATGAATCCACCACCCACAACCACGGCAGTCTTTGGCGCATTATCAGAAATATAATTGTCTATTTTGTCCATGTCATCAAGGGTCCACAGGCTAAAAACATGATCCTGATCTGCACCTGGAAGTGGCGGTGCAATGGGTCTTCCCCCCTGGGCTAGAATAAGTTTTGTGTATTCAAATGATTTCTTCTCACCGCTTTGCTTGTTAAGGGTATGAACCACTTTAGCTTGCCTGTCAATTTGAGTTGCTTGCGTGTGGATGTAAACAGCTGTGCGGTACTGGTCGTTAAAGCTTTCAGGACTTTGAAGTATAAGCTTTGACCGGCTGTCTATGTCCCCACCAATATAATAGGGTAGGCCGCAGTTGGCAAAGGAAATATCTGCCCCTGCTTCTAAAATAGTAATTTCAGCATCTGCTGAAAGTCTTCTTACTTTTGCGGCTGCTGTGGCGCCTGCCGCCACACCACCGATAATTAGGACTTTTTCCATCTTAACACCTCGCATAATTTTTTATCTTTATAAAATTTAATCTAAGTCACTTAATCTGAGCGACTTGCAAAATTACAGATCTGTACCCTTGCTATACCATATACAGAATTTTTGATTCTTAAATATCTATATATGGTATAGCAAGGGTGCTTGATAGTTTTAGTACCGCTCAAGATACCCCTCCCCTAGGGGGTCAATTTTATATTAGGCTTTATTTTAAAACTTGTCAACCTTTATTAAAGGACACCCACTACAAATACCCACTTGATGAACGCCTTATTCATTGCAGGCACACCAGATTCCACACCTAAGAAACATAAAGACCACGTTTAGGCAGAAGAGATTCATACACATCTCGTAAAATGAGTTTGACAAATTCATTGAAAGGTATATAATAAAAATGTATTTTGATTTAGCTCAATTAAATTTAACAAAATCAAAAGGTGGGTTTATGAATAACTTTGAAAAACTAAAACTAGACAATCAACTGTGCTTTCCCTTGTATGCTTTGTCCAGAGAAATTATAAAACTCTATAAGCCCCTATTGTCAAAGCATAATCTGACCTATACCCAGTACGTTGCCATGCTTGTGCTCTGGGAGGAAGAAAAGATTGATTTCAAATCACTTGGAAAGAGACTTCACCTAGATTCGGGAACATTGACTCCGGTTCTAAAAAAACTGGTTTCCATGGACTATGTAAATAAATACAGAAGTCCTCATGACGACAGGCAGGTTATTGTTGAAGTGACTCAAAAAGGGCTTCTTTTAAAAGAGCAAATTGTAGATGTGCCCGACCAACTGCTTGGGGATTATAAGGGCGACATTGAGGATCTTATTATGCTCAAGAAGTACCTTGATAAGGTGCTTTGCTCCATGAATGAAGATTAGACCCGTCATAGCTTATATGGAATTTTAATTTCTTAAATATCTAACTATCTTATGACGAGGATTATTGAATGATATTTTACAAGACGCTTAGTTAGGAGAATACACATGAACATTTACGATTTTAATGTACAAACTATGGATGGAAAGACTATTTCCCTTCGTGACTATGAAGGTCAACCCCTTCTCATTGTCAACACAGCAAGCAAGTGTGGATTCACACCGCAATTTAAGGACCTTCAAAATTTATACGAATCCTATAAGGATGAAGGCTTCCTCGTTCTTGGATTCCCATGTGGTCAGTTCATGAACCAGGAATTTGACAACAACGATCAAATTCAGTCTTTTTGCTCCCTAGAATTCGGGGTTGATTTCCCAACGTTTGATAAGATTGATGTAAATGGTGCCGAGGCCGATCCCCTATTTGAATACCTGAAGGAAGCCGCTCCATTTGAAGGCTTTGATATGTCAAACCCAAGCAATAAGATGCTCAAGGCCATGATTGATGAAAAGTTTCCAACTTTTGCGATGGGCAATGCCATCAAGTGGAACTTCACAAAATTCCTAGTAGACAGAAAGGGCAATGTGGTTGAACGCTTTGAATCGCCTGTTGACCCTAGAGATATTGAACCTTCTTTAAAAAATCTCATTTAGAAAGATTGCCTTCCCTTAACTTATAGTTTTACAAGCGATCCAAGCAAAAAACCAGCGTGAACTTTCACGCTGGTTTTTTATAATAACAATCAGTGTTTTAGCGACCTGATTGGTCCTGAACATTCATATTATCCAGTAGATGATTGGGAATACGCTTAATGAGTAAAACCACAATTAGACAGCTGGCAATCTTATCGATAATATTACCTGCCACCCTTGGTATAAAGGCTGCTGTGAATATTTTTGATCCGCTGGCTAGCATCCATGCAAAGATTAGATCTGTCCCGCCACCAGTGAGGCCTCCATAAACAAAGACTGCAATCGGCGTGCCAATTAGAGGTGCAACCACAGCCAGTATAAGACCCGTTCCAAAGGCTGTTTTAAAATCAAATTTTCTCTTTTTGGCCACAAAACCGACAATAAGGCCTATGGCGATACTCACCACAGCAAATGGAATGTCTTTAGGGTTTGTGATCATGCTTTGAATCACATTGGTTAAACCACCTGTCAAGGCCCCTGCAAAAGGTCCTAAAACAACACTCACAAGTATTGTGCCTATGGTATCTAAAAAGAGCAGTGGTATTTGAAACGTCTGTACAATTGTGCCTAAAACAATGTTAATGACAATGCCCATAGAGGCAAAGACCATTGCACGTGTGTTGCCTAATGCCGAACCATTCATATAATACCTCCTCAAACTTAAATCAGTAACAATTCTACCTATTCATACTTATTTCTTCTTTTCCTATGATGACTTGTTTAAAAACTGAACAGTCCGCTCATTTTGAGGGGACATAAAAAACGTCTCGGTTTCGCCTTCTTCAATAACTTTGCCTTCATCCATATATACAACTCGATCAGCCACTTGCCTAGCAAACTCCATTTCATGGGTCACAACAATCATTGTAATGCCTTCACGGGTCAAGTCTCGTATTGCTTGCAAAACTTCGCCTTTGAGTTCTGGATCAAGGGCTGATGTGGGTTCATCAAATAGCATTATTTCTGGTTTCATAGCAAGGGCGCGGGCTATGGCAACACGTTGCTGTTGCCCACCCGATAACTGCTGTGGGAATGCACTTGTCTTGTCCATCAATCTTACTTTTTCAAGGAGTTGATTTGCAATTTTAATGGCCTCATCTTTTGGCATTTTTTGTACAGCTACAAGCGGTTTATAAATGTTTTCAACCACTGAATAATGCGGGAACAAATTAAAGTGCTGAAAGACCATCCCCACCTTTTGACTCCGGGTTCTATCGCACCTTAGGGCATCAATACTAGTGCCCGCTAAAACAATAGACCCTTTGTCGGCTTGTTCTAGGTTTGATATACATCGTAATAGTGTGCTTTTTCCAGAACCACTTGAACCGATGATGGCCACTGTGTCTCCACTGTAAATTTCCATATCAACATTCTTCAAGACATGGAGGTCATCAAAGCTTTTATTCAAGCCCTGTATGGATAAAACGGGGTTACGCCTCATGAAAACCTCCTAATCTTCGTAGGCTATACTGACTCGCTTTTCAATTTGTTTGGATATTTGTGAAACTGAGTATGTCAGCAGAAAATATATCAGTCCCAGTGTCAAATAAATCTCAAAAGCCCTATACGTCCTTGTGTAGATCAGTTGACCACTACGGGTTAACTCAGTAATGGCCAAGACAGAAATTAAAGAACTCTCCTTGAGCAAGGTTGAAAATGCATTCATAAGTGATGGAAGGGCTATGCGAATGGCTTGAGGATATATAATGTGAAACAGAGTTTGTAAATTAGAATACCCCAGGACATAAGCCGCTTTTTCCTGCCCCTTATCCACCGATAACAGACTGGCCCGTATTATTTCAGCCATGTATGCGGCACTGTTTAAGGACAAGCCCACAACAGCGGCTGTAAAACTGGACATGTTGAGTCCAATAGATGGCAAACCATAGTATATAAAAAACAACTGTATAAGCAGTGGCGTGCCCCTGAAAACTTCTATGTAAAATGAAAGCATCCAGCTTATAATCGGTGCTAAATTCTTTCTTGATCTCAAAGTGCCTATGCAAAAGGCCAAGAATACTGCCACGATAAATGCATACAATGTAATTTTCACCGTAACACCTGTTGCTCTTAATAAATATGTGAGATTATCAAATATTATATGAAATTTCAATGGCAAGCTCCCTTACAATAAAGAAAGGGCAAACCAAGGTTCACCCTTATTCCAATTCATTATTTCACTTCTAGCCATTTGCTGATGGCTTGGTCATAGGCACCGTTTTCTTTAACAGCTTGAAGGGCTTCATTCACTTTCTCAGTCAAAGCATCCTCTCCATGACGCATAACCATAACGATTTCCGCTGATTCAACAGGTGTGTCGACAACTTCAAAGCCACCTTCTTTTTTGATATGGTTCACTGCATACGCATAACCAACAACAACCGCATCAAGTCTTTCATGTTTTAAATCAATAAAGGCTTCTGGATTGTAATTGTATCGTTTGATTTCTTTAAGACCTTCCATTTTATCAACGATCTGCTCACTACCCGATCCAAGCTGAACGCCCACTGTTTTTTCCTTTAGATCGTCTTTTGATTGAATGGCGTCGTAGCCTTCTCGAACAACAATGACATCGTTCAAATTGTAATATACATCACTCATGTTCACATTTTCAACAGCAGCTTCTTTTTTAGACATGCAAGTGATCAAAACGTCAAAATCACCTTTATTTAGTCCCCCAAGAAGGGCTTGCCACTCAGCGTCTTCAACCTTCACAGGTGTTTCTAAAGCCTGACCAAGAGCTGTTGCAAGATCAATGTCAAAGCCTTCAAGATCTCCTGTTTCTTCATTTCTTGATTCAAATGGTGGATATGCTGCACATAGACCTACCACCAATTCATTCTTTTCTTCAATCTTTGACCAGGACAGGTCCTCGACTTGATTTTCGTTCCCACTCGCCGACACTTCACTATTTGAACCCGTGCAAGCGGCAAGCGTCAAAACACATGCCATGATCAATGCAAACAAACCCACTTTTTTTAATTGCTGTAACATTTTCTTCCCCCTAGGATCTAAGTATACTTTGTATTTTTTCCATGCCACTAGACATATTCATTTCGTCAAGAGCGATGAATGGTATATCCAGTTTTCTATTTATAAAGAGGTTCTGAAGCTCTTCCATAAACACACCAGGTTCTTCAATCAATGAAACATGACTGAGCATGTCTTCAAGGCCTTCACTTGTTGAAAGCTCCCCCCTCCAGTTGCCGCTACAAGTCTTAAAGACCCCACAACTTGGACTCCCGTCTATACCAATCACGGCCAGAACGCGGTATCCGTTTTTTATGTAGTCTTCAACTTGATCTACAAGGGGGCTCAGAATTTTTCTTGATTCCTGTCTAAAATGCGGTGTGTCAAACTGTTCTTTGACATGTCCCCACCTTCTGATTCCATAAACATGCATTTCAGGACACGGTAATTGAACCAGGCCAGCCCCTCTTTCAAAGATTAAACTTACAAGTTCTTTAACCATGCCTGAATATTCGCTCAGACCCTCAACCTTAGAATTGGCATTCAAAATACAGTGCGACACCAATATTATTTCCTTGCTTCGCTTCATAGACTCACCCCATTGCCATTTGCTTTATTTCCGTATTTCTTAATCAGGCACTAGCAAAACTACAGATCTATGCCTTCGCCATGCCTTATATAGAATTTTTCATTCTTATATATCTATATAGTGTAGACCGAGGCTCCTTGAATGATATTTTGCATGTCGCTCAGTTAAGATCAATTCTTTACAAATATCATCGTCATTATAAGTGAGTTGGACTGATAAAGTCTAATAAAAGTATTCTATTTCATTTTTTTACATATCGAATTAAATTATATCTTAGTAAGACCGTAGGATTTACCATCCCAAATAAAAATGCCCCTATTTTCATGTGAGAAAATAAGGGGCTCATTTATTTGAGTTTGTTTATTCTGATTTGAATATTCTCTTTTATCACTTGGATTTTACAGTTGAATAAAAAACAGTGCTCAAAATAATCGCACCACCAAGCAACTCCCTCATGGAAGGGATTTCTCCCAATAGGATAGTGGCAAACACTATACCATAAACGGGTTCTAGGGTTGAAATTATGCCAGCTGCCTGGGTCTTGACATTCTTAAGTCCATTTATAAAAAGTGTGTGGGAAATCCCCGTAAATACCGTTCCCAGTAGTATAAGTAGAGCAATGTCTCTCATACTAATAGCGGGACTTTCTACAAATATAAAAGGCATCAGTAAAACAGTTGCAATAATCTGCTCGTAAAAGGCAATCACTGTACTGGAATAGTCTTTAACGTACTTTCTATTTAATATAGACAAAATTGCATAGGTGAAGCCAGAGAGTATGCCCCAAAGCGCACCTTGTGCGGCAGCACTCTCCACTGTAAACTTTGGAATGACAAGGATGACTCCACCAAAAGCAACAATGGCTATAATCACGTCTGACAGTCTAATCTTTTCTTTAAAAAACAAGGGTTCCATAAAGGTGACAAAGACAGGAAATGTGGAAAACGTTAATAGCCCAATAGCCACTGTGGATACCTTAATGGCTTCAAAAAAACTGGTCCAGTGTATGGCAAGAACGCCCCCAAGTATAATCAAGTACAAGTAATGCTTTCTTTCCTTTAGCCTCATATCTTTCTTTAAGACACAAATCAGAATAAGTAGAAAAGTGCTTGAAAAAAAGACTCGGCCAAGAACAATGATCATGGATGGCAGGGCCAAAAGTTTTCCAAATAAACCTGAGACGCCAAAAAGTAAAACGGCCAGATGTATTTCTAAAAGACTCGTATTTTTATTTTTCATCAGTGTCCTCCAGAGATGATGCACTTGTAAATGATGCTTATATTGTACAAGATTTCTGGACATAAAGCGATGCTGTTTTAATAAACAGCATCGCTTTATACTGTCGACAGAGTCGATTCACTTTTTACTGGAGCCCTCCTGCTGAATGATCCATTCACTAAGGGTCTGAAGATAGTCCCTGACGAAAATTTTATCCCCAAAGAGAATGCTATGGGCTATAAGCCTATTTTCATTGCCTTCATACTGGCTTCTTAAAAGACTATGGCTGGCTTCTGGAAAAATAATAAGCTTATAATCAGCCTTGCCCCTCTGGTCAAAAATTTCTTTGTAAGTTTTATAGCTGTTTTGAACATCTACATTTTGATCATCTTCACCGAACAAACCTAAGAAGGGCACATTAATATGGTCAATCCCCGATGTCGCATTGGCCCCAGAATTTATGTGGGCAAAGTTGAAGCGCTCCCTAGACATGGGGCTATCATAGTCAAACTTAGACACATAAGCCTTGTATGCCTTATAGTCGTTTTCTACAATAAACTTGTCATAGGTTTTAACATAGTCAAGATAGGCTTTTCTCTCAGTCTCCGTATAGGTCATTGTCTGTGCAAACTTTGACTCATAATACATGTGTTGATCAAGCCAGTCAATAGCACCACCAACAAGAACCATGTAGTCAGAGTCTGCCTTAGACTGGGCTATTTCAGAAATGACCCAGCCCCCTTGAGAAAACGCCAGCAGTCCTACTTTATGAACTGAAGGTCTGTCCTTTAGAACCTCTAAGGCACGTTCGACCTCTATGGCCCTGTCCTTCATTGTTTGTTCTAGCCAATTTCCCTGCGAGCCCCCTACCCCTGCTTTATCATAGGAAAAACAGGCTAGGCCTTCATCAAGCAAGTGGTTCATAATGAAGACGTAATCTCCATTTGATGTCCTGTCTTTGGGGCCATCCCCATGTATAAAAAAAACCACGTTATATGGGGGCGGAGAATCCGGCAAATACAGGGTCCCTGAAAGCTTGTGTCCTGAACTTGTAAAGCTTATTTCTTCCGCCGACCCATATGCAATTTGAAAATTTTCTAGTCGATCAAATACAAATAACATCATTAAAAGTCCTATTACTAGACCGAGTATTGCTATTTTTTTCATAGGCTCCCTACAATTCTTTTACCATAGTGGTCACACCAGACACTCCAATACGATCTGAGAACAAACTAGACACTCTCTCATAGGATTTTTTTCAAAACCAAGTCTCTCATATAGGGCTTTGGCTCTTGGGTTTTCATCAATCACATCCAGCTGAATATATTTATATCCTGTGGACTGTCCATAACTTATAAGAGCGTCAAACAATTTGCTACCAACGCCCAGCCCCCGATAGTTGGAATCTACAGCAATGCCATCCATTAAAAACACATCGGTGGATGAGGGCTTTCTTGTGAAGAGCGTATCGGTTATGACCGCTTTCCAAGTGCCATAAAACCAACCAAACATCTTGATAAAATCTCCGTATTTGATGTCTACAAATCCATGACTGCCTTCATGAAATCCCGCAATTCCAATTATTTTATCATCCTCATAGGCACATACACAGTACGTCGGGTCAAGGGCTTTTTCAAACAGACCCTGAATCAGCTTTTCTTCGCCAATTAGATTTTCAAATTTTCTTTTAAAAGCATTAAGGTATATAGCTGTCGCTTGTGACCTATCCTTCTCATCAAAACCTTTTCTAATCTGCACTTCCATGTCCCTCCTTTTCAATTTCTAAGAAAAGTTTGCCTGCAAGAGAAATGCCTGTGAAGCAGGACGACCTGCTATAAATCGTTAAAAACACCTGGCTTGCAATCTTATGTCCCCTTTCAAGGGCATATTTTACAAGGGCATAGATTTCATCTTCTACGTCATCATCATTTGTAAACTCAAAACTTTTTGTCAAATAGAGCGTGTCTTTAACCTGCTCACTTTCTTTTGTATCGTCTTTAACGAACTGACCTTGTACAAGCTCTAAATTCTCGTCATCAATTGGAATTAGCCACGCTATGTCATCACTTTCCAAGTAATCTTTCAGAGAAAATGCTCTGGTAGAAAGCGGCACAAACCTTTGATTTATGCTTTCGGATGCATACATTTTTTTGCTTTTTTCGAAGTTTTGGAGTTCTGCTCTGGCTTCGAGTAGAAATGACTTAGACGCTTGCAGTGCTGATATTTTATGATCGAGTTCTTTAAGAGCTTTTGTTATGACCTGGTCTTTTGATTCTGGTTTTGAAAAGAGACTTTTAATTTCATCAGTAGAAAGACCACACTGCCTCAGGTAGGCAATGCCTTTCAAATGAAGCAGGTCAGTAAAATCAAGCTTTCGATAACCACTGTCTCTTCTTTTTATTGGCGGTATCAAATCAATTTTTTCATAGTATCGAATTGTGTCGATGGACATATTGAGCAGCTTTGACGCATGACCAATGGAAATATATCCCTTATCAGAAAGAGATTTCTTCATTTATATCACCTCTGAGTACAGTATAAACCCTGGAGTTGATCCAGAGTCAAGGGTTAACTTTTTAAGCCTTGTAAAATGAAAACCCCCGGTAAATATCAAGGTCATTTGATTATTACCTGGGGCTTTTCAGCGTATTTGCATCATATGTTTTGACTTTCATAATACATGCCCTTATCTGATGCTTTGGCATGATACAGAGCTTCATCAGCCTTGTGGAGGAGTGTCTTGTATTCAAGAGAGTGATCTTCTATCCATATAAGCCCTCCCGACACACCCACGGGTCTTTGCGTCCCATTAGGAAAGACCAAGGGTTCACTACTTAATTTCTCATAAAAATCACTTAAAATTTTCCGAACCGCATCCTTTGAATCATAGTTATAAAGAAGGCATACAAACTCATCCCCAGACCTTCTACCCACAATTGATTTATCAGATGGTCCTATGGTCATTAGAGACTTTACAAAGGTTACAATGTACTTGTCTCCCCATTCGTGTCCAAACTGATCGTTGACAGATTTTAAATTGTCCAGATCAAACATGATGAGGGCACATGTGTTTTGTACCGCCCTCGCATACCATGCCTCAAACTCCCATTCAAAGCCCTTGCGGTTAAGTATGTTTGTCAAATGGTCATGATCTCGTTCGTGTTCAATGCGTTTTTTCTCCATAAATTCTTGCGTCACATCGACGATCGCTCCAATGATCATATTGTCTGTTTCAGACCGGCGATGTCTTATCCACTTGTCCTTCTTTGATATAACTTTAAAAATGTCAGGCTCTCCATCAACTTTAATCAGCTTACTTTCCAGCGCCTTTATAAACGCCTCATAGGTGACTGATTCTATGTGGTCCTGGCTTATAATTTTTCCAAAATTGGTTGTCACAGAGAAGGTTCTACTTTCTTTATCAATTTCATAAGCGGCAATAGGCACCTCTGTCATATTGACAATCTTTGAAAGTCTTGACGCAGATTCCACCGACATTTCATGGGCGCGTTCAATCGCAGAAGAAAGTTCATCAAGTTCATCAAAACCCGTTCTATCGAATTCGAAGAGGTTTCGCCCACCAGATCTCTTCACTTGTTCAGCTAGGGTTACTATAGGTCTTGTCATCTGATAACTAACCAAAATGCCCCCTGTGGTCCCAATGAGGATCGCAAGCAAAAGGCCTCCCCAAAGTATTTGCTTAATCCGATTGCTATAACTTAGCAGGTGGTCTTCTCGCATTATACCCACCAAAAACCACTCTTCATTTTCAAAGGGGGTGTTATTCTTATATAGGCCTATTTTTTCAGTGACCATATATATATTTTCACTTCCCAAATGATTGGTTAGTTGAAACAAATTCATAGAAGGATTGACACTATCTAAACTTAGAGCTTCATTTTCCTGAATCATTCGCTTTTGTAGGGCCCCATTCATAACAATTGGTCTAAGGGGTGCCGTCTCATTTGACCTGTATGCGATTAAGTATCCCAGTGAATCTTGAGGTTGCAATTCATTGGTTGGCAAGAAATCATATAAGTAACTTAAGGATATTTCTATGCCCATGATGCCTATAACATCCCCCTCAGTGTTCAAAAATGGGATGGAATAGGTTATGACATCTATATCGCCTTCTTCCAAATTAAAGGGCTTGCTCCAGTAGCCGAGCAGATCAACCCTTGATGTGACCATAGTACTGTCATATGGCTTTTTCAGAAAGTCTGCATGTCCATCTTCAACATTAAAATAAGGACGCCAAAGTTGGTCTAGTGGCATGTTAAAACGCTTTGCCAATTCAGCTGGACCAGCGACCATATATATATCATCATAAGCGTAACTATTCATTATGGGATCATAATCCCTTAAATATATGGATGGCAAATGTGCTTCGATTCCATTACTCGGGAGCAACATAAGGTAGGCACCTGTAACCCTGGTGTTTCTAATGACATCAATAAGCTCTTGAGTGATAGATTCATTTAAAGAATACTCTTCCTCTAGACTGTATTTTATGTTTTTAAGGTAAGGATCAAAATTGATCCATTTATTCTTCATTTCAGTTTCAATATAATACTTTCGATTTGTCACCTTATCATGAAAAAGCTGATATGCGTTCAAATTTGCTTGTCGAATGACGCCGCCACCAATTAGAATGGCACCCAAAATAATGGTCTGTAATACAATTATAAGCACTATAGACCGCGTCAGTCGATTTACAATTGATGACTTAGATGATTTCATTTTGAACATAGCTACTCATTTCCCACATTTCTCAGAATTTTATCCGCCTCAGCCGACAACTCTTCCATCCACTTATTATAGGCGCTTTCTGAAGTCATACTTTCAATAACAGCCTCTCTGTTCTCACCAGACTCAACCCTTTGTTCCAGTAAAATCAGATCTGACTGAATTTTTTCAAGTAAGAATGTGTCCAGCAACACGCGCATCTTATAACTTCCCTTAAAGGGTTTGTTGTTATATAACTTATATTCATTAAACATGACGGTCGAAGCCTTAATAGACTCGATGATTGCACCCTGAGTGGCATCATTTAATTGTGCCACTTCTAATATTTTTTCTCCATCAAGTGCTTCATTTTTTGATGGATAATACCCTGTTGAAACTGCAAATCTCAGGTTGTTCTCTGTCTGAGTGAACCATTTTAAAAATAGAGCTGATGCATATTCATGGGCCTTGTCACTTCTAGTGATAGACATGCCTGCCCCCTGCTGTATGGAAACCTTATCTCCATTTTCAAAATACGGATAAGGAAGCACTAAAGGTTCAATATGCATGGTTTGATCTTCATCGACAACAACATTTTTAGGGAAATACGGGGCACCTGCGGTTGAACCAGTATAAGAGAGCACTGCCCCAGTTTTGGCATCATCAGAACTGAACCGCCCTGACTTGATATAGTAGCCCTGTATGTGGGGTCTATAATAATAATTCCATATTTTCTTACCAAGTTTTTCACTTATATGAAACTGTGCGGTACCATCTTCTGAATAGGTGTAAAGAGGTTCGTTTAGTTGTTTCGATGAAACGATGATGTAGTTTGCCAGTGCATCCAGACCATAAAAACCCTTTCCACTTTCATTATAATAGGTCTGTGCAACATTGTATATTCCCTCCCACGTGCTCAGGTCATCGGTGGTGAAGTTATGTTCTTTGGCAAATGTCTCCCAAGCTGTCTTATTGACATATAAGTTCTCAGATGATTTTGCAATGGGCATAATATAAAACTTATTGTCTGTAATAAATTGTCCTTCCTCTAAAAACTCCAAGCGATAAGCAGCAAGCTCATCTTCAGAAAAATACTCTGATAGCGGAACAAGTGGAACGATTTCATGAACACGAAATGCATTGTCAGGATAAGAAGCGAAAATATCTGGCAGGGGCATTGACCCAATAGACTGACTGGCCGCATCAAATACTGCCTCAGCCAACTGATTGACATCCCCTTGACTTTTTGCATCGACAACAATTCCTTTTTCCATACCAACTGTGTCATTAAAAGCACTAACCAAGGCATCGAATGCCTCTTTTGTCGTTCTGTTATAGTAGTGCCAGACAGTCACCGTGATTGGTTTTTCCTTGCTCAAAATGCTTTCTTCCTCGTTTATACTGCAACTTATGAGACTAAGGCTTATAACAGCCATCATTAATAAAAATATTATTTTTCTCATGGTTCCCTCCTTTAACCGATACATACATATACCCAAATTTCAGTGGTCTAAAAGACTAAATATACACCTATTTTATAGAGTATCTGCCCCAATAAAGTCTAAACTGCTGTCACCATCATACTATATATACTTAGGCATCATAAAAGCCCTAGCGTTTTAGACTAGGGCTAACCTTAGACAATCTTATGAATCCGAGGTGCTTTTTTATGAAATATGAATTTTATCTTTACCTGTCTTCTTTGACCTATAAAGGGCTTCATCTGCTCTTTTATAAATATCCGTTTCCGTATCTGTTGTTTTGCTTTCAGTTATACCAACACTAACTGTCGCCCCTATTTTTTGAAGATTGATGTTTGTTTTAATCCTATTTTGAAAGTCTTCGAGTAGACTCTGAGCCTCATGGATTGGTCTATAAAGTATCACAGCGAATTCATCTCCCCCTACTCTTGAAACGCAGTCAGGGCTATCAAATAAATCTGTTGCCAATTCAGAAATAAGCTTTAGGGTATAGTCCCCCTTGTCATGTCCCAAACTATCGTTAATGTGTTTTAAGTTATCAAGATCAAAAAGGGCCAGCGAAAATCTTTGAATATGGGTGTTTCTTAAGGCCTCGCTTAAATTGCTTTCAAAAATAGTTCGATTGGGTATGTCTGTCAAATGGTCAATATTCGATAGGCTGATGATCTGATTCTTATACATGGATATTGCATAATTGGTGACTATGAGAATGATCATGGCTCCCAAAACCAAAGCTGTTATGATCTGGATGCTATATTGACTCAAGGTGCCTGTTAATTCAGAGGTGCTTTTTTTCACCACCAAATACCAATCAATCATAGGAATATGGTGGATGATGTAAAACCTTTCGTCGATCATTTTCTCAAGGGGTTTCTCTTGACTGGATGGAATATCAATGGCATCATTTGGGATATTTTCTAAGTCATAAAAGGATGTGTTCTTAATAATGTCGTTGTCCTTATGAACCATAATAAGACCATTATCTTTTACTATATACGCTTCAACACCTTGATTTTCTAAGTAGCTTGTCAATATGTCTTGAAGGTGGATAATTCGCTTACCAACCCCAGCAATACCAGCAAAATTCCCATTTTTATCATTGATGTTTGCATCCACATAGATGGTTAGGGCCAAGTCATCAAGCTGTTCTGTATTGACAACAAGTCCGTAATAATCTTTTGCGTCAATTCTAGCTGTGTACCAGTAGGCATCATCACTTTCAAGATCCACCTTGGCATCTGTTCCACCGGGGTGATAATAACTTAAGGTGCTATCTGGTATAACAAAAACTGACTCATAGCCCGTTACCTCCTGTATGGCAGACAGGTACTCAGCCAGTTTTGACTCTGTTTCAGGTGTGTCTTCATCCATGAAGTCAAAGAGCAGGGTGTTTTGAGCCATTACAACAGATGTGTTCACTGGTTCTGCAAGCTCTTGGGTGATTTCTGCATAAATATTTGTATATGTGAGACGTGTGACATTTTTTATGTCTCTTATTGTGAGTTCACTTATAATGTTCTGGGTCAAAATAGCTATAACAAGTGTCACGGTCAGGACCACAGCAAGATTTATATAGTTAATGGGAATTATTCTCTTTTTCTTCAAAATATCACCTCTTGGCCTTATTATAACCTTTTTTGTGACAAAATATTGATATATTAAACAAAATATTTCAATTATTGTAGGTTTAAGGACCTAGTCCAGTTTTCATTGCAAAACAAAGGTTGAATCCTTGAGATTCAACCTTTGTGAATATGCTAACAATATGCACTTATCTATATTTACGCATTAATGGGCTTTTCATTCATGTATTTTTTAAATGTGGTAGATTAAACAGCGTTCACTTACTCTGTCGCACTCAGAAAATACTTATACTCATACTCCATGGCTTGTTTATAAATTTTAACAGCCTTGTCTTCATCAATGGCCTTTGGGTCTTCTTTTAAATATTCATCAAGAAAGTTGCCCATGGCATACCCAATAAAGGGAATATCATTTTCTTTTATCCAGTTCCCATAAATATTTGTCGGCTCAGCTGGAAGCATTTCCTCACTAAGCCATGCCCACAAGTATTCACAAGGCAACATAAGAATCAGTGTGTATATGGGGTCTTCTTCATTTGAAATACGGGATTCAAAGGCACTGTATTCTTCACATATCGGTGGTGGCACTATGCTGCTGGCATCTTTAATAAACCAGGTCTCGTGAAAACGTTCGTTATAGTCCACATAGCTTTGCACCTTTTCCAGTAGAAAGTCCTTCAAAACAGGATTGTCTGCGTGTTTTACGGCGGCTTCATAGTAGTCTGTTCCCTTAAAACAATAGTAGGCGTCACTTACATTAAAGGCCCCAAATTTGACTGGATCTAGGTCTCCTCTTTTGAGCCCCTTTAAAAAGTCAGTTTCTAAAGCCTTCTGTGCAATGTCTTTGCTGGAGTCCCACAGTTTCCAAAACAATGAGCCTGGTGGTGGTGGATCTGTTGATAACTGGTGTTTCTCTACTAAGTGGTCTGCAGCCTTAATTCTTCTTGGGTTTCCCATATTGACTTTTCTCCTTTTCATATCCCATCTGTCGATTTCATGTGATACGTTCAAATACCGAAATTCCATTTTGAACTTATTTTATCATATTTTCCCACATCACACTCAAAATTATGTTACCATTCAATTAACTCAGGCGCTTTTAAAACTATTGATCCACCTCATCGCTAAACCAAATATAGAATATTGGGTTCACAAATATCTATACTTGGTATGCCAAGGACTCCTAAATGCTATTTTGCAAGACCCTCTCAAATGGAAACGCCTCACTATTCTCTTTACAAATTGATCCTTGACTAGAACAAAATTTTCACGTAAAGGAGACACACCTATGACACGTTATAAAAAACAGCAACTGGCCCTATCTTTCTCCTCCTCAGCCATATGTATTTACTTTTTTTACAAGGATAATTTAAATGCTAGTTTTGTCTTTTATAATCTTATGATCTTGGTTATAATCCTCCCGCATTTGCTTGAAGCATATCGGACCAAGATTCTTCTATACGTGCTTGTCTACTCCATGTTTATTTTTATTCAGTTTTACACTATTTACAGATATATTTTTTAATGAACAGATGATATCCTCGTTAAAGAGTGAGACATGAGTACATCTAACAATATCGTTGTCTTTGGAATAACCACAAGAAAATCTTCTGGGGTTTTTACATTGTTCAAACCATACTATCAATAAATAAGCACTCATGTAAGTGGATGACATATCCACTTTCATGAGTGCTTCTCTCTTTCATTCCATATCTATTCCTACTCCTTGGTTCCTCCATCAAGCAGACCAGAAACAATCCGCTTTTGCATGGCTAAAACAAGAACTATGAGGGGGACAGTTACAACAATAGACGCCGCAGTTAAGGTTCCCCATGGAATAGTATAATCTGTTTGGTAAAGCATAATCCCCACTGTAATGGTTCTTCTAACTTTAAGAGGATTTAGAATTTGAGCAAATAAATACTGGTTCCATGCACCGATAAAAACCAGAATACTGACTGTGAAAATGCCTGGTGCAACCACTGGCAGGATAATTTTGTAGAATATTTGAAAGATACTTGCCCCATCCATTTCAGCGCTTTCTTCAAGGGATGCTGGGATGTTTTGAAAAAATCCCTGTAAGAACCAAACTGTCATAGGCAGTTGCATGGTTGCATTAATCAGTATAAGACCTGTGTAAGTGTTGAGTAGATTAAAGGACTGCATGAGCCTATACACTGGATTAACAATTGAAATAGGGGGCAAGAGTGTGATGGAAAGCAGACAAATTAAAAAGAGTTTCTTGCCCTTTATCTGTGTCCGTGACAGTGAATAACTGGCCATAGACCCCGCTGTTATACACAGGAGCGTTGATAGACTGGCTATGATAAAACTGTTCTTTATGTATAAAAGAAAGGGTTGTCTGGTAAAAACGTCAACATAGTTTTCAGGGGTCCGTTTTGATGGCCAAATGGTTGGGGGAATGCTGAATAAATCCACTTGTGTCTTAAAAGAGCTAATGGCCTGCCATAGAAAAGGAAAGCAAATAAGAATTAAAAAGAAAACAAGAACCATCATATACAGGCTATTTTTTATTTTTTTCATTTATTCAGCCTCCTGAATTTTCGTCTTAAGGACATTCAGAAATAGCATGCTTATCAAAAGGGATATTATGAATGTCACCGTTGCCAGTGCCGATCCATACCCTATGTTTCCGAAATTGAAGTAAGTGTTGATGGTATAAAGGGATAAACTCGATGTTTGGTTGGCAGGCCCTCCATTTGTTAACACAACAATAAGGTCATATATTCTAAAGGTTGCCAGCACACGAAATAGGACCGCAACCATTAGAACAGGTTTTATAATAGGAAGAGTTATATAGAAGAAAGACTCAATCTTCCCTGCCCCATCTATGGCGGCCGCATCGGTTAAATGACTTGGAACAGTTTGAAGGCCAGCCAGTATAAGCAGGGACATGTAGGGGGTTGTTTTCCAAACATCTGCTATAATAACTGCAACCATTGCCCACGAAGCCTCTGAAAGCCAAGGTATGGCTTCTTTAATAAGGGAAAATTGAATGAGCAAATGATTGATGATGCCGTACTGCGGACTGTACATAAACTGCCACATCAAACCGGAAATAATGGTCGGTATGGCCCACGGGATTAAAATTGCTGTTCGAATAAGACCTTGAATCTTAGAGCTCTTATTCATGATCGATGCGAAGAAGAATCCCACTATGGTTTCTAGAAACACTGCAATAAAAGTGAACTTTAGGGTAAACACCAGGGATGTCATGAACTGCTTGTCCCCTAGTATTTTTTTAAAATTACTAAGCCCCACAAATTTTGCCCCTTGTGATAGGGTTTGTATCCGTAGGCTGAAAAAGCTTAGATAAAGGGTGTTTAGAACTGGATAAATAACAAAAACAGCTATTAGTATTATGGCTGGGACTAGGAATAGGTAACCCATGATCTCTTTTCGTTTTTTGTTTTTCATTACATTCTCCTATTCACAAAACATAGAAGTTCAGCTAGTGCGGTATACCTCACTAGCTGATTTTCAGTGTTTGAACCAATTCTATTGTTCCAGTAAAGTCTTAATGCTCGCATCTGCATCAAGAATGGCTTGTTCTGGTGTTTTGTTGCCAATAAGCGCCTGTTGAGCTTCCACTTGTAAAATGTTAGAAAGCTCAGCGTAAAACGGTGTTTTTGGTCTTGGATAGGCATTGGCAATGGCTGGATACATTTGTTCTAGAAAGGGCATGGCTTCTAAAACTTCATCATTGCTATAAAGACCCTTTAAACTCGGAATGTGGCTGACCCGCTTAGCCATTTCAATTTGGGCATACTCACTCGCTCTGAACTTGGCAAAGGCAATGGCTTCTTCCTTATGCTCTGAGAATGAAGACACCATAACCTGCCATCCACCAAGAGTTGAGTAGCTCTGCATGTCGTCAGATCCAGAAGGAAGTGCCGCTATACCTACCTTGCCAACAACCTTTGACTTTTCTGTGTTTTGCGACTTACTCCAGCCTGATGGCCAGTCTCTTAAGAAGACCATATCGCCTGCAAAGAATACCGCTCTGGCACCGCCGCTACCAAACGTAACAACCCCTTCAGGTGTGATCTTATCTGTATTAACCATGTCAGTCATTCTTTTGAGGGCTGCAACAGACTCTTTTGAGTTGAGCACAACCTTCCCATTCTCATCGAGAACACGACCTCCATAACTCCATATGAATTCAGTTAGATTACATGTCAGGCCCTCGTATTGTTTCCAAGACCCTGCACGGCCTGACATATTTCCACCCTCATTGTCCATGATAAATTTAGCGGTTTCTGTCAGTTCATCCCATGTTGTTGGAACAGGTTTATTGTATTTTTCCAAAAGGTCTTTCCTGTAATAAAGCATGCCTGTATCTGTTCTGTATGGTATGCCGTAGTGCTTTCCCTCATAATAGTTGGCAAGCATGGCACCTGGTAAATAGGCGTCCATTTCTTCTGGCGTCAAATAGTCATCTAGAGGTTCCACCCACTCAGCCGAAGCAAAAATAGGAGCCCATGTCACATCTGCATCAAAAATATCTAGTGAAGCGTTCTCAGCTTGAAGTGTTGTAGAAATCATGCTGAGTTTCTTGTTTGTATCCGCTGGAAGTTCAACCAGATTGACCTTAACACCTGGATTTTCTTTTTCAAACGCTTCAATTAGTGCAAGGCGTTCCCCATTTTCATCTGAATGAGAATAGTAGTTTAGTTCAACCACTTCTTGCTTGTCTGTGCTTTGTGTGGCATTAACTTCTGGGTTTGCTTGATTGCTTGCTGTACATCCAGCTAAAGAAACAGCCACAAGCGCTGTTAAACTTAATCCTGTTATAAACTGCTTAAATTTTTTCAATGTTTCCTCCTCGTAAATATGTTATTGTACCGTAGTCAATATACTATATAATACAATAATTGTAAAACATAAAAATTAATAGTATTATTGGTTAATAATATTCTATATGGAAGTTCGAAGTTTTAATGTATCCAGCATTACCCTCACTCGTTCTAAAATGGTAAAAAACCAACTAATAATATAGTTGGCTTTTATCGCTTATTCGTATATTCTATCCAATCATACACTTGGTCTGCCAGCGCTTGTGCGTTCCAGACAAAAATACAGTGGCTGTCATGAAACCAGTGGAGTTTTTTTTCTGAACCAAGGCTCTTATAATAGCTATTAATATACCCTTCCTTGAAATAACGGTCATGCCTTGATGCCATGACAAGGGTTGGTGGTTTTGGCCCGTCTTTCAACGGGCTTTCCTCTGCCAGCAGAAGCCAAAATAAGGTGTGCACCAGTTTTAAAGGCAAATCAAATATGCCTGGATGGGCCTTCATCGTGTCAAAGTACCACTGGTTTTCCTTCTCAGCATTATACCCCTTATACTTTGGAATTTTGAATTTCACCTTATACTTGGGATATAGGTTTGCGACCAGCTTAAGAACAGGATAGGCTCGTTTTAGAAATAAGTCGTTTCCTAAAATAGAAAGATCTTTATAATTACCAACGCCAAACTGACTAAAAGATTTAAAGAACTCTAAGTCTTGGTCAGATGCTAGGGCCTGTCCAATGACGCCCCCTGTGCCTGTGCCACCATATAAATGTATTGGTGCCGAATAATTTTTCATGACAAAGGCCGCAACAGATTTTATTGCCTCTTTAATATTCTCGTAAGTGAATGTGCCCGTGGAACTCTTTCCAGTGCCCGGGAGGTCTACAGCGAAAACGTTTAAACCCTTTTCAACCAGTGGCCTGTAATTTCCAAGTGCAAGTTCATGGTCAACCGAACCGATGGGGGTCATGATAAAAATAACATTGGGCGCGGTTTGACTATATATTAAGCAATTTACAAATACGTCTTGATTCTGGCCCATATACTGACTAAATCTTGTCATACCCTCTACCAACTTTCTAATTTAATGCTCTTAAATTGTGCTTCCTATTACCGGCATTACTAGAATGACATTTTGCAAATCATCTATTTGAGGAGCTTTAATAGGATCAGCTTGAGCTCGTCGCCGACATCATCTATAGAAAAGGGAAACTCATCCCTTATAACACGGTCAAAAACTTCGTGCAGAGTAACAATTAAATAATTTGCCATGAACTGTGCGTCATTTATATGAAACGCCCCTTCGAGTCGACCTTTTTCAAGCCATAGGGAAAAGGGGGTAAGGTACTTTTTCATGTACATGTCTTCCAGTCGTTTTAAGCCTATAAAGCCCTGAAACCTAACATTATGCATAACTTTCAATATATTAAAATGCTTCTTAACTAAGTTGACTAAAAAATCTATAAGTTCACAAATGTCCTCATCCCTATAGCCCCTTGATGTTATATCTTGCATCCACTTGTCAGCATACTTGAACTTTTCCTCCATAAAGGTTAGAACCAAGGCTTCCTTAGAATCAAAATAGAGATAGAAAGTCCCCTTTGCAATGCCTGTACGCTGAACAATATCATTGATTGTAATTTTACTAACGCTTTTTTCTTCAAAGAGCTGTTCTGTGGCTTGAAGAATATTGTTGTAGGTTTCCATTCCACGACTTGTTTTCATGAGGCCTCCTAAAATTTATGGCTTATATATTTTTATATGACCGTGGTTCATGTTTTAACTATACCAGTTGTCTGCTCCTATTTACATGATCACTTGTGGAGATTTGGTCAGGTTTGATTTCATACCCTTGCATGGTCAAGATAATGATTGCAGAAATATTTTGATTGCTTTAGGACCATTAAGTAACCTTAAACCTCAAAAAAATGTAATGGAAATCCATTATCATTTGGTCACATAAGCGGAATTTCTGGACCACGGTATTTCCAGTGAAAATCAATTTATCCCCTCTTTTTTGTCGATTGTGATGCTTTGATGTCTAAATATGATTTATTGAACCTTTTAACCAAATTATGTGATATTTTGAAGTTGTTCACTTTTCAGAATTTTCTAAAAATGAATATTTCATCAACAAAATGTAAGGTTAGTAAATTCTATTTTCTTTAGAATTCATCTGTTCACAGAAGTAAGGGGGACTTATTTATGAAACGCTTAACACTACTTGTACTATCAGTGGCAATGATTATCGCATCATCAGCAACTTTTGCAGGATCTTATCCTACAAACTCTGAGTACCAGTTTAATCCAAACCAAACGTACTTCGCATGGCCCACTCTTTCAAGACGAATAGTAACAAATGGTGATTGGGGAACAAAGAGAACGAATAGCAATGGAAGTACCAGACCACACAGAGGCATCGATATCGGACCAACTAAGGCTGGGTTGAAAGGTCAAGCAGTTTATGCTGCACAATCAGGAAAAGTTGTGGGTATATTCAATGAAGGCTATGGGAATGTGGTTGCCATAAATCACGACGGCGCTGATTTTAATGCTCCTGGAACTTATTATCGAACAGTTTACACTCACGTAGACTCTATTCTAGTAAGCGTTGGTGATAATGTTTCAAGAGGTCAAAAGATTGCTACTATGTCTAACTCAGGCACCGTTGGCATCCACTTGCATTTTGAATTCCATAGAATCCCTTCTATGACTAGCAGCTACAACACATGGGCTGTCGTTAGAGACGTGCCATTTGATCCTAAACTTGCTTACAACGGTTATCTCCCAGTTATCCAATAATGCGTTTTATATTTTGCATATTTTAAACTTAACCGAGAGGGCAGCCTCTCGGTTTCTTATAGGAGTAATTAAATGTTTTATAACATTTTCTGAATGAAATAGTTCTGTGCTCACCTTATTTATACGCTAAATAGCCCTAGATTCTAACCTCTGAATCTAGGGCATTTTACTTTTTAAATTGCCAATTTAAACCATAAAATTCTGCTGGTAGACGCGTTCCCACTCAACTAATAAAATCTGACACATCCGATTTGTTTGGTAAAATAGAAAATTGCCAACGGCGTAAAATCTCCGTTGGCAACAGGTTGGCAAAATTAACTTTCCTACGGTATATAAGTCTTGAAACCATTCTAAATTCTAATTAGCTGTACGCACGTCTCCACATGTGTGGAGTGTTGTTATTGGTTATGGTTGCTTCTGTCACAATCATGGATCACTAAAATAACCTAAATGTCATACCGTTCTAAATACCTACGGCCCAAGTCGGTTAAAGAACATCCACCTCGTCCTTTCTTGATTGTAATGAATCCTTTTTCATTAAGATCTGATAAAGCCTTTCTCACCTCAGCTTCAGAAATGTTGAAATATGAGGATGAAATATAAGCACTTAAATTTCTCCTACCTGTACTCTGGCCTATCTCCTTGCACGCAGCTATTGATTTGAGAATCAGAATATTGTCAAAACCACCAGAGTTTGTCTCAAATAAACTGCTAAGAATTCCCTTATCTTTAATATAACTTGGCAAGCAGGCTATATCGAATGCACCTTCGCAAACGACACTCATGTATTCTACAATATTTTGTAATTCTCGAATATTTCCTGGCCAATCATATTTTTCAACAAATTTGTAGAATGCTTTTGTCGCTGTGCGTCCCTTATCTTTCATATATCGATCGCAAAGTAATCTAACATCACCAGATCGATTTCGTAAAGGTGGGAGTGTCAATGAAAACACATTTAGTCTGAAGAACAAATCGTTTCGGAATACTCCGCTTTCAATCATATTTTCTAAATTTCTGTTAGATGCAGCAATAATCCTCACGTCGACATTTATGGTTTGGGTCGATCCAACCTTCCTAATTTCCTTTTCCTGAATTGCTCTGAGCAGTTTCCCTTGCAACGCATAAGGTAGTTCAGATATTTCATCTAGGAACAATGTACCACCATGGGCTTTTTCAAAGAGTCCCACTGAACCGCCTTTTTTCGCTCCTGTAAATGCTGATCCTTCATAACCAAAAAATTCCGATTCTAACAAAGTATCTGGAATACCCGCACAGTTCACTGCAATAAATGGCGCCTCTGATCGGTTAGATCGGTTATGAATCGTACTGGAAACAAGTTCTTTCCCTGTACCACTTTCACCATAAATCAGAACTGGCAAATCAGATTCAGCGAACTTTTTACCAAGCGCTTTAATATTTACAATTGATTGATGTTTCCCAATAATATCATCGAAACTATATTTGGCAATATGACCATCACCTATAATTTTCTTATGCACACTCTGATGCGTTGAAACTATTTGGCTATATGGCTCAAGCCTTATAATTCTTCCTAGTCTATTATTGTCTACATCTAAAAAGTTGATGTTCAAAATATGCTTTTTCCCAAGAATATCAACAACTTCATCATGTATTTGACCCTCTGTTCTAAGAATTGAAAGTTGAGGTTTATAAGTAATTAGTTCTTCTAATGAAATAAAATGCCCCTCTAAAGGTTTAATGAGATCACCAAACTGACTATTAAAAGAGGTGATGTGATTATCTGAAGAGATTACTGCGACACTCTGATTGATTTTGTCATATAGCAGATTCCACTGAGCTGATAAAAACCTGTTGTTTTCCAGTAATGAATGTACACCCTTAATGAAACTTGGAACAATGGAAATATACCTACTAAATACTTTATCTATTGTCGTCATATCAACACTAAAATAGCTCAGAACATCCATAATTACATCAGCATTAATTACCCTACTACCAAGAATAATCGTCTCCTTATCTGTTTCAGGAAGAAAGTCGTACAATCTATGTGTAAAGATATAGTCCACATCTGGGAATGTCCTTTTACTGTCTGGCGCCCAAGGTATAAGCTCAATTTTATTAATGCCAAGCTGGTAAATATTCGTCATGGTTTCGTGTGCCATGTAGTCTGTTGCATTAACAACCACTGCAGATACACCCTCTGGTACTTTTTTTAGTACCTTCAATGCTTCGGATGTAATTGTTCTTCTCATCAATATCAGCGGACAATCACATTTAATGTACTTTTGCATATCGACAAGTGCTGATGGTTCATGAAGTAAAATAAGATCCGCATTAAAAATTGGTAATACTGGGGTCGTATTCGCCGAATGGCAAGTTACATTAAATAATTCTCCAAATAAATAGTTCAACTGCTTTTGAAGAAATTCACAACTCCATGAGAACCTCGTTATGACACTCAAATTATATTTCACAACGCCACCATCCTTAACGGGTTTATCCCGTTCGCCTTTTAACCACATCCCGTTTAATTAGATTGTATATCAAATTAACGCGTTCCACAATATCAACATCTCAATCTTTTTTATCACTTATATTCTGACATCATCCGCCATTTCCAAGTGTTATACCATCACTTCACTTTCCTTAGTCAAATTTTTTCACAACTTGGCACATCACTTGCAATATAAATTTATAGCCAATCAAAAGTATGACTATGGAGGTCAATCATGAAAAAAATTACCACTCAGTTTACATCTAAAGACGGAGGCCATTACTCTCCGGGAGTTGTTCATAATGGACTACTATATATTTCAGGTCAATTATCCGTAAATCCCGAAACAGGTAAATGTGCTGGGGAAATTGTAGAAGAAGCATGGCAGGCAATGAAAAATCTTGAACTTATATTAGATGCAGCTGGTTCCACAAAAGATGATGTTATTCAGTGCAGACTTTACACACCTGATGTAGCTTACTGGCCTGAAATTAACAAAGTTTATGCAGCGTATTTCGGCGAACATAAACCTTCACGTGTCGTTGTTCCATCAAACACACTACATGGTGGCTGTCTTGTAGAAATAGAAGCAATCGCAATATGTAAGGAGGACTAAATATGAAATCAATACTTTTAGATACACCAGCACTACTCATCGATATTGATAAAGTCACAGACAACTGTATGAGAATGCAAAAATACGCAGATGCCCAAGGGGTGACTCTACGACCGCATACGAAAACACATAAAATCCCAAAGCTCGCTCTTAAACAACTGGATTTTGGCGCTCAAGGCATAGCTGTCGCAAAAGTTGGCGAAGCTGAAGTCATGGCTGCTCACGGTATAAATGACATTTTCATTGCAAATGAAATTGTAGGTATAAAAAAACTAGAACGCATTATGACGTTAAGTAAGACTGTAGATATATCATTTGGTCTAGATAGTATTGCACAAGCTAAAATGATAGAATCTGTATTTTCAAAATCCGATACTCCAGCTCAGGTTCTAATAGAAATTGAAGTTGGTGAAGAACGTTCTGGCGTTATAGAAAAAAGTGATTTCTTAGAATTGCTTCTACATCTAAAAGACTGTAAACACATCCAGTTAAAAGGCATATTTTCTCATGATGGTCACTCTTATGGTGCTAAAGATTTAATTGATTTAGAAGGTATTCATCTGGTAAGCCAAAAGAGAACACTTGAGTTTGTCGAGATTGCGAAATCACTAGGTTTTGAAATAAGTACAGTGAGTATCGGCTCCACCCCCTCTCTCATGCACGATTTTACCATTTTGGATGGAATAACTGAAATTCGACCCGGTACTTATATTTTCATGGATGCTTCACAAGGAAATGCTTTCGGGAGTCACGATAGGTGTGCAGCTACTATCCTTGCAACTGTAATGAGTAAACCCACGGAGGAGCGTGTCATACTAGATGTTGGCGCTAAAGGTTTAACCGCACAAAGAAGAAACAAAGGGATGTGTACAACAACTGGTCTAGGACTCATTAAGGGATTTGATGGTGTCACAATTTATGACGTGTTTGATGAACACGCAATTATATACAGTAAATCTTTTTCAGATTCTGTTTCTGTGGGCGATAAAATTGAAATCATCCCCAATCATATCTGTCCTGTTGTAAATCTTCATGAATCAGCTTACTTTATTAAGAATGGATATGTAGCCCATGAAGTTAACGTGGAATGTCGAGGCCAACTGAAATAACAAAAGGAGACCAAAATGAGAATTGCAGCATTACAAATTGACGTTTCTCAAAACAAACGTGAAAACATCGATAAAATAGAACAAGTTATAACATCTTTATCCGATAAAAAAATTGACATGGTGATCTTGCCTGAAATGTTTCTTTGCCCTTATCAAACACATTTGTTCGAGGAATACTCAGAAGTTGAAGGCGGAGTAACATGGCAACGATTAAGTCATACTGCTAAAACAAACAATGTATATTTGGTCGCAGGGTCTGTACCGGAATACAAAGATGGACAAATTTACAACACATCTTACGTATTCGATCGAAATGGAAAGCAAATAGCAAAGCACAGAAAAATTCACTTATTTGATATTGATGTTGAAAACGGGCAGTCTTTTAAGGAATCTGATGTGCTCTCCGTTGGATATGAACCTACAGTCTTCACAACCGAGTTTGGAAAGTTTGGGCTATGTATATGCTATGATTTTAGGTTCCCTGAACTTTCTAGAATCATGGTCGATAAAGGCGCTGAGGCTATCATTGTTCCAGCTGCTTTCAATATGACAACCGGACCGAGTCATTGGGACATCTTGTTTAGAACGAGAGCTCTCGATAATCAACTCTTTACACTCGGTGTAGCACCCGCAAGAAATTCTGCAACAGGCTACACCTCTTGGGGACATTCTATTGTAGTTTCTCCATGGGGTGAAATCATTGACCAGTTAAAGCAATTCGAGGATATATTACTTGTTGATTTGGACTTTGCTCTGGTTTCACAAGTTCGAACCGAACTCCCTCTTCTTGCACATCGTAGGCATGATGTTTATTCAATTGAAAGCCCTGTTGCCTTGAAAAAGTAGGTGGTTCTAGAAAATCAATTCAAGCCGTAAATACGAATGAGACTAAATATAATCAAAAACTGACTGAGCTTACTAGACTCAGTCAGTTTTCTATTCTCTAATGTTATTTTTTCAATTCAAGTTCACAAACAGTCTCCACATGCCCAGTATGAGCAAACATATCAACCGGCTGAACTTTAACCGTTTTATAACCTAGGTCTTCCAGTATACGAAGGTCTCTGGCTAGGGTTGATGGCTTGCAGGACACATAAACCACCCGCTTTGGCGCCATGTCAGCTATGGTCTTAAGAACGATTTCGTCACAACCCTTTCTTGGTGGATCAACCACGACCACATCGGCCTTATAGCCTTTTTTATAGAGTTCAGGAATGATTGTTTCAGCCGCTCCAGTATGGAAGTCTGTGTTGTCAAAACCATTGCGTTTTGCATTGGCCTGGGCATCTTTAATAGCATCTTCCACAATTTCAACACCCACAACCAGCTTGGCTTTTTGAGCGAGGAATAAAGAAATCGAGCCAATACCACAATAAATATCAAATACGGTTTCATCCCCTGTTAGTTCAGCATATTCTAGTGCCTTGCTATAGAGTTTTTCCGTTTGGACAGGGTTGACCTGAAAAAACGATAGTGGTGATATTTCAAAAGACAGGTCTTTAATATAATCTGTGATTTTGTCACTGCCCCAAATGGTCTTATTGGTAAAGCCAAGAACGCGGTTGCCCTTTGACTTGTTTTCATTAAGTATAATGCTCTTTATTTCTGGCACTTCAGCAAGCAGTCTGTCAATGAGGGGCTGGGCACCTCGTAACTTGTTGCCCTTCACAACGAAAACAACCATCATGTCCCCTGTTTTGTGGGCTGTCCGTATGAGAACATGGCGTAAAAATCCTTTGTGGGTCTTCTCATTGTAAATAGGCCATCCTAGCTTAGGCAGTTCTTGTCTTATTATGCTAACGGCCTTGTCCGCTGAAGTGGATTGTAACCTACAGACATCCACATCAATCACTTCATGGGTTCTGGCCTTGAAAAATCCAATTTTGGGTTGGTCTGTTGTGCCCCCTACAGGGTACTGCCCCTTGTTTCTATACCGAAACGGTTCATCCATCCCTATGGTTGGCAGAACTTCAACATCTATTTTGCCAATTCGGTCCATAGCGGACTGAACAAATTCTCTTTTATAGGCAAGCTGGGCCTTGTAATCAATATGCTGGATTTGACAGCCACCGCACTGGCTCACATAGGGACAAGGCGGGTCCACTCTATCCTCAGATGACTTTATGACTTCATCTAGTTTGCCCACAGCATAGGTTTTTTTGACCTTTATCAGCTTGGCCTTCACCTTATCTCCCGGAACAGCCCCATGAACAAAAATCGTAAAACCATCCACACGACCAATGCCTTCGCCCGCTTCTCCAAGACTCACTATATCCAGCTCTATATATTCATTCTTTTGAACAGGTATACTCATTTTTAAACCTTCCAGTCTTATACTCTATACATCAATCATCGAATTGTTTCTATTATATACCACACATCTATATATCACACATTTATAAACAACTTATCTGTTTACCTACCCTATTTATAAAAGTGGAGGTCATAATTTGTTAAATTGGTGTCTGAAATCACTTGTTTATGCCAAGTTTTAACCACTTTCTAGAAAAAGCTCAACATAAAATATATATCACCAATGGCATTAATTCAATAATTATTTTATAATAATAAGGTAACGACTTAAACCCAAGACAAAAGTATCAGCTTCATAAAATTAGGGGACAATAAGGGGGATTCTATGTCACGGATTTTAGCGAACATTATACTCGTTCTAATCATAGCTTTTACGGTGTCAGCCGTTCCGATCAATACTGAAATTTTGAATCTAAATATTTCTTTTCCAGAGGCGGCCGAAGAGGAAACTGAGCCAGAAGAAAGCCCAGTGTTAGAGGAAGCCACACTCGATCTTACATACGAAAATTTTGATTTTGACTACCTTTACAATCCAGACAGTCTAAACTTTAAATTTGTAGGCACATCGTCTCTTGAAGCTGATCAGGTTTCAGACTTCACTAACGATATTCAACTTGAAATCTATCAGGGCAGCACAAAATCTGAGACCACCATAGTCAAACGACTTCAAAATTCAGACTTAAAGAGACTTATTTCAACAGATATAAATGGAGATGTGGTCACCTTAACCATTAAAGCCACCCTTCAAGACCTCAATTTAAAAAGTGGTCATTACACCTTAACGCTCTCTTCAGAGAGTGACCACCTGAGGGCGCCACTAGACAAATCCCTTCAAGTGACATATTATGGAAAAGCCTCTTATAAGGGTCCACAAGAATCTGCAGCCCGGGGCAAAAGACTCATTACCATGTATTTTACAGATAAAAGCAGGAACTATCTTGTTCCAATTTCTAGGGAAATTTCTTATAGTGGTAATCTCATTCGAACCACTCTCAATGCCCTTCGCGATGGGCCATCAGAGGAAAGTGGACTCAGTTCCCAGTCTCCGGCACCATATATTCCTGTCGCACGCTTTTCATCTTCAACAGGCACTGTGACACTGCATACAAACTCTCATGAGAATAAGGAATTCACCACTGGTACAGATGACACATACCTTATGATGCATTCTCTCATTAACACCATGACTCATATTGAGAATGTCTCAAGTGTTAAGTTCTCAGTGGATAACAGAACAGATAAACCACTTAATGGATTTGACTTAAGCAAACGATACAATGAGCCAAAAGGGCCTGAAGCCTATATGGGTCTACACACAGAAACAGACCACTTGTATCTGACACCTGTTGAGGTAGAGGCCACTTCAGCTTCTGAAATGCTTGCCTATCTTAAAAATGGTGTGGATACGGGAAATGATCTTTATCCACCTGTGATTTCTAGCATAGATATTGTTGAAGAATCACTGGATAGTGGTGTTTTAACACTCAAGCTAAGTGATGAAATTCAAACAGCTTATGATGCTGATGATGCTTACGCACGACTTATGATGGATAGTATTGTATACTCGACTTTCAGTATTGAAGGGGTTGAAAAACTCATAATCATAACGGATTCCATGGCTGAAGGTGAACTTCATGGCTATACTCTAGGTCGCTCATTTGAACCAAGCATGTATTTAAACATTGAATAAAAAACAAATCCACCCTGAACCTGTTTTAAACAGGCATTTGGGGTGGATTTTTCTTTTGCTTTTTCTTTTGCCTATTATCGCTAATATTGAAAACTAAAGAATATCATAATTCTTCCAGTCGCTGTCATGGAAATGCCACCACTCATCTTCAAGGGTTTCAAATCCAGCTTTTCGAAAAGCCCACTGCAAGACATCAATATTTGTTTTCACATCTGGACTTAAGTCATTTCTGTCCGCTCGACCTCTTTCGCTAAAATCATCAAAATCACTTGGCATAAACACAGACTTGCCGGATGCGTCTATCAAGGTGCAGTCGACAGCACACCCACGGTTATGTTTTGACCCCTTCTCTGGAAAGGCCACAAACCGTTCATCAGGATGGACCTCCCATAGCTTTTGCTGAATCGCCAGAGGTCGATAGGCATCCCATATTTTTAAGCCATACCCCTTGCGAGAGAGCAACCAGTGGGCGTATGTCAATTTCTTCAGTGTCCCTATGCGAAGCATTTGAAACCGGTCCAATGACTCTGTATAAACTGGACTTCCAAAAATATTATTGTCCGTCCCGTAGCGCAGGTCTAAACTGATCCCTGGCATCCACTTTTTTATGCTGTCAAATATCTGGTCCCCTTCATCTCTTTTACTGGTTTTCACTGGTCCTATTTCATAGCCCACTCCCGACCAAAATTCTAGCAACTCTTCTACAGGGTAGTCTCTTTTTGAATTTCTTGCGTCAAAGTCAGCAGGGTCACAAACCATCACGCACCAGACCCCATTTATTTTTTCGAATCCTCTTACAAGCATCAGGTGACCATTTGGATATGTTTGAAGGGCACCTGTAAAACCTTTGTCTTTCCCGGTTTTGACGGAAACAACCACCGCATGTCCTTTTTTTATGCTGTTTACAAGATCATCAATACCCATAAAGTGTCTGGCCACCGCACGAAGCCCATACTGGGAAACCGCAGCCATATTCATTGACCAGTTTCCATATATATCGTTTTGAAAATCATATGCCAAAGCCGCAAAGTCTACAGGAAGGACAATTTTCCCGAATATATTCATGGCCATAGCACAACTGGTCGGACTGCATATTCTTCGCCCGATCTTATCAACAGGATATTGAACAAGCACCGGTGCAGGCATAAAGCACGATATACCTTCTTGACTCTCTTTGACTTGCCCTTCTTTTAGCAATGAGACAAATACGCCTGAGGCGAGAACACAGCCACTGGATTCCGTCTCACTTTCACTTAGTATATGCACTCGTATTTTACCTATTTCCATGCCCTTTTTGGTCTTAAAAACATCTATATCTAAGCTTCCAAAAGCATCAGCTTGTAGACTGTAACCGCCTCTTCTTTTCCCCCGAGTAAACCTAAGTAATTTATAGGTCTGAGACCAAATGCCCTTTGAGAAGAGCTCAAAGTATATTTCAATTTCGTCCGATCTTTCCAGTACACCATTCCATGTGATAAGCATTTCATCAAACCCATAATCAAGGTCGATCTCATAAGTGGTCTGATCAATCATTTTGCCTTGTGTTAAAAGATTGTATAGTCTTGTGTCTCTCATTTTATGCATCCCTTTATAATAACGTCACATAGTGCAATAAACTCAATCCCTGAATAAATGTTGACTAGAAAAATGGCTGTCAGGACATAAAATAATGTCTGACAGCCACACATTGTCCGGTCCTTACACACACTTAGCTTGGGGCAATATGCTCTTGTGCCAAGACCTATGACATAAGTGTAGAGGGGATTAATTTCTACACCCAATTCTATATTTCATAAAGATTTCAAACTGAATTACTCAACCATTTTAGCAAAACCAAACCACCAGTTGCCTCGTGTGGTTTTTTCCCAGTTTGAAACATCTTCTGAAACCATAATTTGATCTGTGTAGTAGTATATTGGGAGGTAGGCATGGTCTTCCATTACCAGTTTCAACGCTTCTTGTAGAGTGTCAAAACGTGTTTGCCCATCCTCCACACTAGCCTTTTCAATAAGGGCATCATAGTCTGGATTTTCCCACTGGGCATGATTCATAGAAGCACCTTTTAAGAATAAACCCAGGTAAGTCATTGGATCTGAGTAGTCACCGATCCATCCACCACGGGCAATATCGAATGTATGACTTCTTCTTGTGTCCTGGAAAACCGCCCATTCTTGATTGGCTAGTTGAATGCTGATGCCTAGGTTTTGATTCCACATTTCCTGAATGGCTTCTGCCACTGCCTTATGACTTTCTGATGTGTTGTATAGCAGTGTAAACTCAGGGAACCCTTCACCATTTGGATAACCCGCTTCTGCCAGTAGGGCCTTGGCTTCTTCGACACCACTGCCGTCCATTGGAATTCCAAAGCTACCAGCCACTTCTGCAAACACGTCTCCATTTGCATCTCTTGATGCTTGGGAAACCATGTTCTTGGCAGGACGCTGACCACCTTTTAGAACTGTCTCAACTATGGCTGTTCTATCTATAGCCAGTGTTAGAGCCTTTCTCACCTTAACATCATCAAGAGGGGCGACTTTCGTGTTGAAAATATAATAATAGACACCGTCGTATGGCAGTATCATAAATGTTGGATCTTCTGCTAAAAGTCTTGGAATTTCTGCGGTTGGCATATCATCAATCACATGAACCTGACCTGATTCATAGCCCGTTAAGGCTGTTGACTGGTCGACGATCATAAGGGCCTCAATACGTTCTAGATTGACTTCGTCTGCTCTCCAGTATTTCTCATTCTTTTCTAGGACAAGCTTGTCACCTGTTGCATAGTCTGCAAGGACAAATGGTCCATTGGCAATGCTCTTTGCAGGATCAATGGCCCACATGCCGTCTGTACCTGATTCAACTGCGTCTTCACGCACTGGCATAAATGTGAAAAAGGCTGTTAAACCAAGAAAATATGGAGATGGTACTTCAAGGGTCACTTCAAATGTTTTTTCGTCAAGGGCTCTAAAGCTATCCACATTGGCCTCATCAAAAATCCACGCATATTCTGAAGCTGTTTCTGGATCAATAACTCTTGACCATGCATACTCGAAATCATATGCTGTCACTGGCTGACCATCAGACCACTGGGCATCTCTTAGTTCGAAAGTATAAGTGAGTTTGTCGTCTGATACCGTGTAGCTCTTAGCCATCCCTGGTTCAAGAATGCCATTCACTTCACGCATCAACCCTTCAAACAAGTGGTTGATAATGTCACCGCCGTCAACGGCTGTGTTTAGACCTGGGTCAAGGGTTTTAGGTTCTGATCCGAGGTTCCAAATAAGTGTCTGTTCCACTTCTTCAGCCATTTCTTCTGGCTCTGACTCAGTGCTTTCTTGTGTGTCTGTACTTTCTGTTTGCTCAGCTGGCTCTGTTTCAGTACTCGGAGCTTCATTTTGTGATGGGGCACATCCTGCAAGTGTACCTATAATCATCATAAGCGCCATTATTAAGGCCAAGTGTTTCTTCATCATTGTATTCCTCCCTTTTTCTATGTAATCGGTCTGATAAGGCTAGACCCAATCCCTAACTAAGTTGTATTTCATCTAAATCCCCAGCCCAGTCAAATCTCTTGGTCGCAAGAAAGCATTTTCTCTGATAAAACCTCGGTCATGATCTCCACTGGTCCCTTTATACATTGATGGAACATCTAAATCTGCAAGGCCCACTCTGTGCCTTCCACACCCGAAATGAACTGCGGCGGCAATACCAATTGGACCCTCCATCATACAGCCAATCATGCACTCTATGCCATAGGCCTGTGCAAACGAGGTGATTCGCATAGCGGCATCAATGCCACCAGTCTTCATGAGTTTAATATTAAGATAATCAGCTGCGCCCATTTGAATAATTTTGATTGCATCCTGATAAGAAAACACACTTTCATCTGCCAAAACAGCCACGGGGATATTGTCTGTCACGTACTTCATACCGTCTAAGTCATGGGCTGAAACAGGCTGTTCCACTAATTGAATGTCAATTCCTGTATCAAGCATTTTCAAAACAGAACGAACCGCTTCTTTTCTTGACCACCCCTGGTTGGCATCCAACCTTATTTTCACATCGCTTCCTACTGCGTCATAAATAGCCTTCATTCGCATTAAGTCCATCTCAGAATCATTGCCCAGCTTAACCTTAAGGGCCCTGAATCCATTTCTAAGAGCATTCACAGCATCTTGTGCCATTATTTCTGGTTTATCAAGGCTCACAGTCATGTCTGTTTCAAGCTGGGTTTTAGCGCCTCCTAAAAGCTTATAGAGGGGGACACCGTATTGTTTTGCCCTAAGGTCATGAAGAGCAATATCCATAGCGGCTTTGGCACTTGAATTACCCACTATGCCACTGTCTATAAGGGTCATTAGAGTATCCCAGTCATCTATGGACCGGCCTTTAATTCTTACCCAGATTTCTTGCACAGCTGACTTTATTGAACCGATTGTGTCTCCCGTAATAACCGCTGTAGGAGAAGCCGCACCATACCCCTCATGCCCTGTATTCGTCTTTATTGTCACTTCGATAGAAACCACTGTGCTCAGTGTTCGAAGTGCAGTCTTAAAGGGCTTTTCCAAGGGAATATCCACTTGCTTTATTTCTATAGACTCTAAAATCATAATTTGTGCCTCCATTTAATGTAAACACCCTACAAAGCTATTTGATATTTTTTCATTTTTTCATAAAAGCTTGATTTTCCAATGCCAAGCGCCTTGCGTGCCATGTCTTTGTTGCCTGCGTGGTGTTTCAATGCCTTTTCGATTTCTTTTTTTTCAAGTTCTTGCATTATGCTTTTTAAGGACTTTGACGTATTGTCATGGTCCGGCATCTGTTGGTTTTGTTCTAGACCCTCATAAGTCTGACTTAAAGCATCAAAAATTATGTGGTCCGCGTCAATGGTGGCCTCCGCCATGTTTAATGCCCGCTCCAATAGGTTTTCTAGTTCCCTGACATTTCCCGGGTATGCGTGCTGCATCAGCTTGTTTTCAGCCTTCTTTGATATTTTCACTATGGGCTTTCCAAGTCGCTTGCAAACACTTGGAAGCAGAGCATTTATAAGATGAGGAATGTCTACTGCCCTGTCTCGCAGGGGCGGCAAGGTGATACGAAGTACATTAAGTCTGTAATACAGGTCCTCTCGAAATCGACCAGCTATAACTTCTTTTTCAAGGACCTTGTTGGTGGCAGCGATTATACGTATATCCACATCAATGGCCTTAATGCCCCCTACCCTAAAAAACTGATTGTGCTGTATGGCATGAAGAAGTTTGACTTGAACATTTAAGGGGATTTCTCCCACTTCATCTAGAAAGAGGGTGCCTCCACTTGCCAGTTCAAAAAAACCGGGCTTGCCTTTACTACTGGCCCCACTAAAGGCGCCAGAAGCATATCCAAAGAGTTCACTTTCTATAAGGTGTTCAGGCAAAGCACCGCAGTTGACCTGAATAAATGGCTTATTACGTATGGATGACTTCTCATGTATAGCCCGGGCTATAACGTTTTTTCCTGTCCCGCTTTCTCCTAGTATTAAAACGGTGGACTGACTGGCTGAGGCACTTTTAGCCAGTCCTTTCACCTGTTTCATTTCTTGGCTTGACCCTATAATTTGTGGGAATGGATCAAGCTCTTTATCCAGTAGGAGTCTATTTCTAAACACTTGTAACTCTTTTAGTGCCTCATTTCTCTCTCGTATAAGCATGTCAAACTCTGAAACATCTTCCACTTTAAGAAGGGCCTTGTTTGCTAAACCGTTGGATTCTAAATTTTGCAAGGAGCAAAGAACCGGTCGTCCATGAATGTTTAAGTAATTTTTTCTAAAACCTTTTGCTTGTCCATTTGCTGTTTGCGACAACTGCCTAAGCAAGAGGGGTTCATTGAGGACCTCATCAATAGGTCGACCCAATAAATCAATGGATTCATTCTTAGACTGGCCCCTGAATGATTCCCCACGAAGAAGGTCTCCAATCGACTCCTTTCTGAAGGAGTAGCCCTTTGACTGTACAAACTTAACGGCCCCTGTTTTTCCACATAAAACAACCATATGTCCAAAACTTTGTATGAACTCCACTTGATAATTCTGACCATCAATAATAATGTCTATTGACCTTTCACATAGGTCAATTTGTGTGGATATACGCCTGCCCTTGTATATATGTGTCATTTCAAGTTTCGTGCCAAAGCCTTGCGAATCTGAAGTTTTCACCTGGGCGATTTCTTGTCCCCCAACTTCTCCAATGATTAGAATTGCAGCATCTTTAGATAGTTTTCTCGTCACACCAATTTTTTTTAAAAGGCCCGGTGTCAGATGACCATCATCTTGCCCCAGTGATGTGATCGCCAAAACAACCACATCGCCGTCTTCCAGTTTTCCGGACGGATAGTCCGTATTTGCGGACGAATCAATTCCGAATATTTCCTTGGCTTTTCTATTAAATATGCAAATTGATCCAGCGCTGTCTACAGCAATTATGCCTTCATCCACCAGATCCAGTATGTCATCTTCCATTTTTTGTATTCCCCCAAACAAAAAAGGCCCGAAACACAAGGTTTCGGACCCAATACACTGATACGTGCGGCGTTTAGCCGTTTGTGAGCATATCGAACGAATATCATTTTCTGAATTTTCTATATTATATCACAAAGTGTCTCAATTACCAACTTGACAGGTTTAAATTATAATACCTATACTTAATAAACAAGACTATGGAGGGGTTATATGGATATGAATACTGTTTATGTTGTCGGACACGGAAGAACGCAACCCGACAACCCGATTATGAATGTTTATACGCAATTTTTTGTAGGCTTTTCCGTAAACGTGGAAACAGATGAAATTGTGGATGCTTCAGCATCCTTTATTCTTGATGAAACCAAAAGCTTTGTACGGGCTCTTTTTGTGGGGAAAAAATTTAATGGTGTATCGGAGGACATTATCAGCGAGATTGAAAAGCGCTACTGGGGTAGTTCCCAGCGGGCTTTGATCGTTGCTTATAAAGACGCCGTTAAACATTATGTTAGCAATAAAAAGAAATACTACAGTGATTTTTTATAAAGGGCATCTTATGGAATGTATTTTGCATTCTAAATTGGACAGGTAGAACCTCCAGTATAAAACGATCCTTCTAACAAGTTAAACAGTACCTGTTTTGATTTTTATACTGGCTATAATTAGTTTAAGGCTCATGGAGTGGATCGGCTTTACTTACTTTCGTCTTAATACAGTCTTAATACATAGGAGGCCATATGAACTTTAATGACGTGGACAGTCTTATTCAATCACAGGAGGCAGATTTGGCCCTCATACTAAAGAACTTAAACACAGGCCAAATTTTATATGAAAGAAATGCCTCTATGAAAATGCGATCAGCCAGTATTATAAAGCTCTTTATACTTTCAAAGTGTGCTGAAGCTTTTGAAAAATCGTCTCTTGATCCTGGCCAAACCTTGCTTGTTCCCCATAAGGAAAAGGTGTCGTTCAGCCTACTATCTGACTTAAAACAAGTCTCATGGCGTCTTGATGACATGGCCACACTCATGATTATTTTAAGTGACAACACCGCTACCAACTTACTTATCGACCTTCTTCAAATGGAGGAGATCAATGCACATATCAGAAGGCTTGGTGCAGACAAAACCACTTTACAACGTAAAATGATGGACACGCAAGCTGTCCATCATGGACTTGAAAACCACACCTCTTTGGCTGATGCAGTCCAGCTTCTTGAAGGTGTTTTTCAAAGTGCCAATCTAGGAGACCAAAAATCTATATGGATGCTTGACGTCCTATCCAAACAAAGGGATAGAACCATGCTCGGACGATTTCTTCCAGAAAGTGTAGAACTAGCCCATAAAACTGGACTCAACCAGGGTATTCAGCATGATATAGGCTTCTTTAAGGCTGGTGGTCACACCTACCTTATCGGTGTTTTCATACAGGGACAAGCTGATGAAATCAAGGGCATGGAATGTATCGGAAAAATCGCCAAATGCATGTATGAGGAGGTCAAACGTGTCTAAAAATTATATTGTAATATCCCCATTCGCTGACTTGCTATTAAAGCCAAGTCAAACATCTGAACTGGCTGATCAAGCTTTATATGGTATGAAGCTCAATATAGTGGAAAGGCAAGACGATTGGTGTCTTGTGGAAATGGAGTACAAGTATAAGGGCTGGATGCACAGATCAGATATTTCTAAAAAGAGTCCCACAGACTGGATGGACAAGTGTAATGCCTATGTGCAGTCCCCTTTTGCAGAAATTATGCCTGAGGCCAGTTACCGTGGACGTCCCCTCCTAAACATTCCAAAGGGCAGCCGTCTCTTTCTCATGGAAGACGATTGCGACATACAGGGTTGGTGCAAGGTTCAACTACATGATGGTCGTCAAGGCCACTGCCGTTCCGAATGGATTCGCCCTTACAAAAGCTTACCTAACCCTAAAGATGAAAGCGCCTTGAGACAGCGTCTTGTTTCCGATGCTCTTTCTTATATGGGAACACACTATAAGTGGGGTGGCAAATCTCCAGCGGGCATAGACTGCTCTGGTCTCACCTTTATGGCTTACTGGATAAATGGTATTTCCATCTATAGAGACGCTGTTATACAACCTGACTATTTGGTCCATGAAATCAGCGAAGCCACTGCAAAACCAGGCGATCTCCTCTATTTCCCCGGCCATATCGCCCTCTACCTAGGCAAAGGACAGTATGTCCATTCCACAGGCTCGCAAGGGGGCGTGGTTCAAAATAGCCTAATCGAAGGCTCGAACAATTTCCATGAATCCCTTCGCAAGGATCTTTATGCTTGGGGAAGTATATTCTAAAACCTAGAACATACAGCATTGTTGGCACGCTTCTTGAATATATAGATGGCAAACGATATTTCATTGAATTTCAAGGAGGACATGCAATGCTTACACCTACAAACTTATTATTTGATAACTGCGACACCGTTGCGCTTGCAAAAGAATATGGCACACCCCTTTTAATGATTTCTCAAAGCAGACTTGAGGAGAAATCAAAGGAAATCCACAAGGACTTTTTAGATAAATACAATCATGTTCAAGCGGTCTATGCCTCAAAGGCTTTTCTCAACACAGCCATGTGCAAACTTGTTGAAAAATACGGAATGGGTCTGGATGTTGTGTCAGGTGGAGAATTGTATGTTGCTCAAACAGCCAATTTCCCAATGAGAAATATAGTTTTCCATGGCAACAACAAGTCTTACGAGGAATTGTCCCAGGCGGTTGACCTTCAAGTCGGACGGATTATTGTTGATAATCCATCTGAACTTAGAATGCTGGAAAAAATTTGTGCCCATAAAAACACACGTGTCTCTGTTCTATTTCGCATTACACCTGAAGTGTCATCCAGGACACATGCCTACATCGCCACAGCCGACCGTGACTCAAAATTTGGTATCCCCCTTGAACAAGTGGTTGATGAATACACTTATGCAGGCCGCTCGAACTTCATCGACCCCCTTGGACTTCATTTCCACGTCGGGTCTCAGCTGCAATCCAACACATCTCATCTCAATGCGCTTGAAGTGGTCCTTAAACTGGCTGAGGACATTGCTAAGGCCGGTTTCCAGATTTCTGAGCTCAACACTGGGGGCGGATTCGGTGTGCGGTATACTGAATCTGATACGGAAATGTCCCTTAAGGATTTTACCGACCCAATTATGAATAAAATCACCACCTGGTCTCAAGGCTCTGGCCATCCCATGCCAAGGGTTATAATTGAACCTGGACGCTGGTTCATTGCCAATGCAGGTCTGACAATTTATGAGATTGGAAGTGTCAAGCATATTCCAAATGTCCGAACCTATGTGTCTGTAAATGGAGGTATCCCCGACAACATACGGCCAGCCCTTTATACTGCAAAGTATTCCGCTCAGATTGCCAATAAAAAAGACCGCGAACACGGCGAACTTGTAACTGTGGCTGGCAAGTGCTGTGAGTCAGGTGATATTCTCATTCGGGACATTGAACTTGACAGCCCTTCACGTGGAGACTTTCTTGCTGTTTTTGGAACGGGCGCCTACACCGAGTCCATGTCCAGCAATTACAACTATCTCCCCCGTCCGGCTGTCCTTCTTTTAAACAAGGGAGAGGCCCATCTAATCCGTAGAAGAGAAAGCTATGCCGATCTTGTTCGCAGGGACCTTGTTCCACAATATTTAATAGAATAGATTCAAGTTATAATCGACAGCATGATTGTCCATAAGTATGCATTTCAGATTCATAAAATTTGAAAAGCCCCTGAAGTTTGTATTGTTTTAATACGACTTCAGGGGCTTATTTGCTTTTATATACATTAGCCAATATTATGGACGCACCTTTTCAAGCACTGCTTTAAACTGGTCACTTAGTGTCTTTAGGCGAATAGGTTTTAAGTCTTTTCCCACAAAGGCATGAAGTGTCCGCCCCTCTGCAAGTAGGGTTTCATCTTCTTTTCGCAAGACCTCATACTTAAATCCAATTCGAATGCCTTTTTGCATTTCCACAAATGTTCGAATGAGAACCTCTTCATCATACATGGCTGGTTTTATATATTTACAACTGCTTTCTACAACAGGAAGTATAATCCCCTCCTGTTCCAGGCGTTTATAAGTGTAACCCAATGACCTAAAAAAGTCAGACCGCCCCACTTCAAACCAGGCATAATAATTTCCGTGATATATGACACCCATCTGGTCTGTTTCAGCATAACGCGGGCGCACAAGTGCATCATTTTTATACATATTCGTCATCTCCTAATTAGTCTCTCAGATCATTCTATCATGAATTTTGAGCTTCATCAGGAAAAACTATAGTAAACTTTACCCCTTGTCCAAGTTGACTTTCACAGTCAACAGTCCCATGTAGCAAGGACTTCACAAGATTATAAATAATATGCATGCCAAGTCCGCTACCGCCTTTATCGTGCTTGGTTGTGAAAAAGGCATCGTACACTTTTTTCAAATTCTCCTCGGAGATGCCAACCCCATTGTCTTCATAGATCATAACAATGTTGCCATTTTCTTTTTTCGTTGTGATGTCAATACGTCCCTCTTCCATAGATTCAAATCCATGAATTTGAGAATTCATGATCAAATTGGTTAGAATTTGTGATATGGCTCCTGGATAGGTCCATGTGATAATATCATCTTCGGCGTTATTGTTGACTTTTATGTTTGATGTTTTTAATTTAGGCCGAAGTGTATAAAGAACCTCACTCACATAACTTTTAAGGTCAATCATCCGTCTTTCTCGATTCAACTGGTCAACGGACACTGTTTTATAGCCAGTGACAAGTTCAGTGGCCTGGGAAATGTTCTTAGACATAATATCAATAGACTCTTCCATTTCTTTTATAAAAGACTCCACCATTCCCTTACGAAGCTCATTGTTTTCATAGGCCTTATTAAACTTCTTTACTTCTTCTTCTAAATAAGACACCAGGGTGTTTGAATTGCCTATGGGTGTTTTTAAATCATGGGCCATGCCCGCAGCAAACGATGCCAGTAAGGACAGACTTTCTGACTTTGAGCGAATTTGAATGAAATTGTCTTCAATCTCCTCAGCCATGGTGTTGAACGAATCTGCCAGTTCGCTGAGTTCTCCTTCGCCACCACTCTTTACCCGTACATCATATTGCCCATTTCTCATAGCAAGGGTTCCCATCGTCAAGTCTTCAATGGGTTGAGAAATCATTAATGCCACGCGTCTAATCACAATAATGGCTCCTATCAAAACCAACAGTCCAGCGCCCACTGACAACCATATGGCCCTATAAACATCTTGATAGATAATATCCTTGTCAACCACCGCTAAAATATACCAATCCCACGGTTCAAAATATTCATAGTAAGTGAGTAAAACGTGGCCATCGGATTTTGACTGTATTTTTTTATTTAAACCTAAATTGTCTTTTAAAAACTGACTGGTGGTGCTTGGTACACTAACCTCTGTCTTGCCAGAATGAAACACAACCTTGTTCTTAGAATCTATAATAACAAAGCGTCCACCGTGCAGTTCAGTTTGCTCAATAAACTCAAATGCCCTCGTCTTTGACTGGGTTGCATAAAGAAGGGTGTCTTGTAAATTAACACGTTCCAGGGTCTTATATTCTGTCTTAATGTACTCATGTACCACTTCAAGTCTGTACTCAATAATTTCATCTTGAAGTGATTTTATGTTGACACCTGATGTATACACAACAACAGCCGTGATAAGAAAGACAGTCAGGAGTATAATTGGAATTATTAGTAGTAGCAATCTGTTTCTAAAGCGCATAGAATCCTCTCCATCAATTTTTATTGGTGTAGTCCATCACACGGAGTATATCGGAATAGGCTCGAAAGGGAATGCCGTATTCCTTAACCCAAAGGTCTTCCAGTTCACCGGTTTCAATGGTGTAACGTATAAACTTTTCTCCAATGCTTTTTAAAACTTGATTGTCTTTTTCGACGGCCCACCCAATGCTATCGGGTTTGCTCACAGAAAAGCTTACATTGAATCTATCGTTATTTACAGCTTCATAAAGGGCCGTGTTGCTGTCTCTAAAAACAAAATCAGCGCCCCCTTCAAGCATCATTATCTTTGCTCTATGACTATCAGAAACATAGTTGACTTTTATGTCCAGGTCATACGTTTTAATAAGGTCCTCCATTATGGAAGCATAGGATGTGCTCGCAGTCACGGCCACTTCCAGCCCATTCAACTCCTGCAAATCATTTATGATGAGATCATCGGTTGTCATTATAACAACACTCACTGGTATAATTTCGATAAAGTCCATGAGTTTTTCTCTCCAGGGCATAATGGTTAAATTGTCCACCAGCATTAAGGAATCATCAAAAGCATCCGGTGTGTAACGAATGTTTTCGTTGACTTTTATATCCGAAGGAATAAATCCATCGTTTTCAAAGTATCTGTTAAAACTGGACAAATTAATTTCCACAGGCACTTCCAAATATTCTGCAAAGAGCATTAAGAGGTTGTAATGAAATCCATCCATACCAAATCCCTTTTTTTGCCTTGTGATCGTTCCGTCTATTCGCATGGCCACAGGCAAGGAACCACTTAATTTGAGCATTTGAACATAGTCCTGCTCATCAGGCGTCAATGTGTTGTAGAAGGTCTCTTTTGAGTCGATCACTTCACTTGACGAATTATGACCCAGCTCCTCGACGTCGACAAAATTCACTATGCTCACATCGCTGACAATGGTATCGCCTGGTACACATGAAACAACCACAAGCATAATAATGAAAACGACACCAACTGGCTTTATGCACTTTTTTAAGGCTTCTTTGACCCTCATATACTCACCACCATTCACCCTATGTTTACTTATACCCGCCTTAAATAACATCATTCTTATTCCAATTAGTTTCAACAAAGTTTTTGTAAAGGTGGGATTGAGGCGGAAGTTATATAGCAAGGCAGGATTTCGGATATTTCCTACAGTTTTTAGATTGCTGAAATTTTCGAAAGTCAAGGCGCGGATAATTTCCGCTTTATGAGCGTATCTGCATACGTGATTGAAGCGGAAGTTATACAGCAACGCAGGATTTTGGATATTTCAGCAATCTAAAAGGGCGCCACGAAAATCGTGGCACCCCTTCATAAATCAATCCGTTTTTAATTCTAAACAAAGAATATGCTCATTGAGAAATTTGGCAACCGCTTAAAGAATGCGCGATTCACCTTCGTATACAATACCCTTTTGAGCATCAATAGTCACTGTTTCGCCATCTTCAAGAAGCTCTGTTGCTTTTTTCGCACCAACAACGGCTGGCTTCTTAAGTGAAAGCGCTACGATAGCTGCATGTGATGTGTAGCCGCCTTCTTCAACGATAAGTGCCGATGCCTTTTCAACAAATGGCATCAAGTCTTTATCTGTTGCGTTTGTAACCATGACGTCGCCTTCTTTGAACTTAGCTTCGGCTTCTTCTTTAGATCTAACGATGCAAACCTTACCAACTGTTGTGTCTTTACCAACACCAGTTCCCTTGATAAGCACTTCGCCCACTAGGTGAACTTTCATTAGGTTTGTTGCACCTGCAACGCCAACTGGAATACCCGCTGACATAACAACCAGGTCGCCTTTTTTGATTAGGCCAGCTTCACGAGAAGCTTCAAGCGCTAGGTCAAAAATTTCGTCAGTGCTTGTTGCTGTATCAATTTTAACCGTTTCAACACCCCATACAAGGTTCATCTTACGACGAACTTTGTCTGAAGAAGTCGCAGCAATAACTGGCGCACATGGACGGAAACGTGAAATTTTTCTTGCTGTAAAGCCAGATGCTGTCGCAGTGATGATAGCTGATGCCTTTAGATCCATTGCCGTATTTACAGTGGCATGAGATACAGCGTAAGTCACAGAATCATCTGATTTAGATGCTTGAACACTCTTTAGAACGCGTTCGTAGTCAAGTGATCCCTCAGCCGCTTGTGCAATTGTTGCCATCGTCTTAACCGCTTCAACAGGGTATTTACCTGCAGCCGTTTCACCTGAAAGCATGATTGCATCTGTGCCATCAAAAATTGCATTGGCAACATCTGTTGTTTCCGCACGTGTTGGACGTGGGTTACGGATCATTGAGTCAAGCATTTGTGTTGCTGTGATAACTGGCTTACCCACTTCGTTACAACGCTTAATCATAAGCTTTTGTGCAAGTGGCACTTGCTCAGTTGGGATTTCAACACCCAGGTCACCACGAGCAACCATTAAGCCGTCAGATACTTCAAGAATCTCATCTAGATTATCTAGACCTTCTTGGTTTTCAATCTTAGAGATGATATGTACGTCATGCGCATTATTATCTTCAAGAATTTTTCTGATTTCAAGGACATCAGCAGCTTTACGGATGAATGACGCCGCAATAAAGTCAATACCGTTTTCAATACCAAACTTAATGTCAGACTCGTCTTTTGGTGTGATTGCAGGCAGATTGATTGAAACGCCAGGTACGTTTACACCTTTATGGTTCTTAACAGGGCCGCCATTTAGAACCTTTGTGATGATATCATTCCCTTTAACTTCAATAACTTCAAGACCAACAAGACCATCATCAATTAGAATCATGTTGCCTGGCTTAACGTCTTTTGGCAGACCTTCATAAGAAATTTGACACTTATTTTGGTCGCCCAGATAGTCATCTGTTGTCAGTGTGAACTCTTGTCCTTCAACAAGGTCAACAACTGGCACACTGAACTTACCTGTACGGATTTCAGGACCTTTTGTATCTAGTAGAATAGAAACAGGTGTGTTTAGCTCTTCACGGACTTCTTTAACAAGATCAAAACGTGCTAGATGCTCAGCATGATCACCATGTGAGAAGTTCATTCTTGCTACGTTAAGACCATTCTTAACAAGTTCCATAAAAATTTCTTTCTTTTCACTCGCTGGACCAATCGTACAAACGATTTTAGTTTTCTTCATCAAGACACTCCTTTTTCCCTTATGAATGCACACGCACGCGCAATTTACCTAGTTTTAGATGGACAGTTGACCAGCAGTCTTAACAAGATCCATGTCGATATTCTTATGCATTTCCAGTGCATCATCAATATCTAAATCAACAATGTCATGACCTTTGATTCCAAGTGCACGACCCGCTTTGCCTTCTTGAAGAAGTTCAATGGCCTTTGCGCCCATACGGCTCGCTAAAATTCGGTCAAATGCTGTTGGTGTACCACCCCTTTGAAGGTAACCAATAACAGATACACGAACTTCCACACCTGTCTTTTCATAAATTGTTTCTGCCCAATCGTAAGGCTTGCCAACACCCTCTGCTAAAAGAATGATGTTGTGCAGTTTACCTCTATTACGGCCTTGAATCAGCTTTCGGCAGATGTCATCCACATCATTATCCAGTTCCGGGATAATGATGCTTTCAGCACCGCCTGCTAAACCAGCATATAGAGCAATATCGCCGCAGTTTCTACCCATAACTTCCAGTATTGACGCTCTGTCGTGGGAAGTTGATGTGTCACGAACCTTTGAAATTGCATCTACAACTGTATTTAGTGCTGTATCAAAACCTATTGTATAGTCTGTGTACTCTAAGTCGTTATCAATCGTTGCCGGAATACCAATGGTTGGGAAACCTGCATTAGCTAGTTTCTTCGCCCCTTGGAATGAACCATCTCCACCAATGACCACCAGGCCATCAATATTGAACATGCGAAGAACTTCCAGACCTCTTTCTAGACCTTCTGGAGTTTTAAACTCTTCACAACGTGCCGTTCTAAGCTTTGTTCCGCCTCGATGAATGATATCGCCAACAGATGACACATCCATATCCTCAATATCGCCTTCAATAAGACCTTGGTATCCGCGCTTAATGCCAGATACTTTTAGTCCACTGCAAATTGCAACGCGTACAACTGCACGTAGGGCAGCATTCATACCTGGCGCGTCGCCACCACTAGTAAGTACACCAATTCTCTTCATCAGATCACTCCTAATTCATACTTCAAGAATTTACATAGGGCATCTTGCATAATGACTGGTACTGCACATCGCATACAAAATATAGAAACAACCCTGCCTGTCTCTATAGCTTGCATTCGACGTGCCACGGCAGTATTATGCAAGAGGCCTTCCTGTCCTACCCAAAACAAATGCTCAAGTAAATGCTATTTATATATAGCGCATTTATCGATAAGTCATTTGTCAATCAGATAAGGACTTTATGTTCTACTATTTTCATAGGTCAAACTTTCAGGCTCACATACAAATCCTATTTTAATTGATTTAAGTATGAATATCAATACAATGCACTAAAAATCATGAAATATGTCAAGAAATCGCTTGCATATTATTGCAATATGACAGCGTCATCGCCAAGAAAACGTTTTACCAAGTCCAGAAGGTCATCATTGACAGAAACCCAGAGATTTGAAGCTGTTGTAAGCTTTTTCTTCTGGCTTGCCACATAGATTACCACTGGTGTATTCCCTGGCGAAGTAAGCAACTTTTCTTTCAATTGTCTGAAAATTGCATCATCTAAAACATCAACTTTCAAATACAGCTTTTCACTTGGGATAGAAGATGGCTCAACACCGCTTTTTATCCCGCGGGACTCTTTGTGTCCATTTCCTTTATGAGAAAGTTGTCCATCACGAACTTTCGATTTCTTCCATGTATCACGTCTGTTATTCTTATTGATTCTTTGATACAAACGTGACTTCTCTGCCTCTGACATCTTAGAAATCTTTTCAACATGCTCTTCATCAAGGGGATATATATAATCTGCTATGATTTTAGGGTCTTCATCTTCTTTTACATTTAATCTGCCCGTCAATATTATAAAATCATCTTCTTTTAATATATCTGAAAATCTTTGATAAATTTTCGGAAAGATCAAGGTCTCAATTTGGCCATATAAATCTTCGAGAGTGATGAAAGCCATCTTTGTGCTATTTCTTGTCATTTTCTCTGTTTTACCAACAATCATACCAGCTATAATGACTGGAGCATTATCCCGCTTGTGAATAGATCCATCTTCCTGAGCATCTTTGAGTTCAGACATGTTAATTGTGCTCACAGCTTCCACCCATTTTGTATGCTCAGATAATGGATGCCCACTAAGATAGATACCCAGCATTTCCTTTTCAAAAGCCAATTTTACCTTTAATTGAAATTCATTTATTCTAGGCAACTGATAGGCTGTAAAAACATCAGGGACATCAGCTTCCAGTCCTGAAAACAGAGACACTTGACCCGCAGCGTTTCTTCGGCTCTCCTGTTGTACACCATCCACTATTTTTTCATAAACGGCTAAAAGTTGAGAGCGAAACTCCCCTGACTCGTCGAAGGCCCCTGCCTTTATAAGGCTTTCAATGGCCTTTCGATTGAGTTCTCTTGGTTCAATCGACTCACAGAATTCAAGGAAGCTTGTGTATCCATCTCCATTTCTATTTTCAACAATAGAACGAATAATCCCACTTCCAACATTCTTCACGGCATGCAGACCATAACGAATGGCCTTTCCAGAAACCGAGAATTTGCCTACAGATTCATTGACGCTTGGCGGTAGGACTTCAATGCCCATGCGCTTGCAGTCTTGTATGTACTGGGCCAGCTTTGACTGATGCCCCATGACACTGGTCATGAGAGCTGCCATAAACTCCACAGGATAGTGGGTTTTCAAATAGGCTGTTTGATAGGCTATAATAGCGTAACCCGCTGCATGAGACTTGTTAAAGGCATATTTTGCAAAATCAATCATATCATCAAAAACGTCATTTGCAACGTCTTCTGGCACACCTCGTCTGAGACAGCCTTCAATTTCCACATTGCCCTTTTCGTCTTCTTTTCCATAGATAAAGTACTGGCGCTCTTTTTCCATAACGTCCATTTTCTTTTTGGACATAGCGCGCCTTACAAGGTCAGACCGCCCATAGGAGTAACCTCCAAGATCACGAACAATCTGCATAACCTGTTCTTGGTAGACAAGGCACCCATAGGACACTTCTAGAATTCGCTTGAGCATTGGATGGGCGTAAGTCACCCCATCCGGGTTATTCTTATTGGCAATGTACTTTGGTATAGAGTCCATTGGACCAGGTCGATATAGGGATATCCCTGCTATTAAATCCTCAAGCTCCGTCGGCTTGAGTTCACGCATAAAACGTCTCATACCACTTGACTCCAGTTGGAATACCCCGAGGGTTTCTCCTGTTCCAATCATGGTATAGACAGCTTCGTCGTCCATTTCCATAGTCGAAAAGTCCGGCACTTCTTTTCCTGATGCCTCTATCATTTTTAGGGCATCCTTGATGACAGTTAAATTTCTAAGTCCAAGAAAGTCCATTTTAAGCAGGCCCAGCTCTTCAAGAAGAACCATGTTGAACTGCGTGGACACATTGTTGTCATGGACATAAAGCGGCACATAATTGTCCACTGGCTTTTTAGAAATAACAACACCTGCTGCGTGGGTTGACGCATGACGGGGCATTCCTTCAACAGATTTTGCTGCTGCAATCACCCGTCTGGCATTCTCGTTGGTGTCATAGATTTCTTGAAGCTTTGGGTTCATTTTCAGGGCTTTTTCAATGGTCATACCCAACTGGAATGGAATGGCCTTTGCAATTCTATCTGTCTCCTGATAAGAAATATTGACCACACGCCCCACATCTCGAACAGCAGCCCTGGCAGCCATGGTTCCAAATGTTATGATCTGGGCCACATGATTTTTACCATACTTTTCAACGACATAGTCAATGACCTCCTGTCGCCTTTCATCTTCAAAGTCTATATCAATATCAGGCATTGTGACACGCTCTGGGTTGAGGAATCTCTCGAAAATTAGGTCATATTTAATAGGATCAACATCCGTAATATATAGAACATAGGCCACCAAACTCCCCCCGCAAGAGCCTCGTCCAGGTCCCACAATAATCCCATTATCCTTAGCAAATTTTATAAAATCCCAGGTGATGAGAAAATAATCTTCATATCCCATTTCTTTTATAATGTTGAGTTCAAAATCAAGTCGCTTTGTGAGTTCATCATCAATATCTGAGTAGCGTTCCCTTAAACCTTTTTCACAAAGACGCCTTAATTCAAGTGTGGCATCTTCTTTTTCTTCAAGGGGATACTCTGGTAAATGAAGGGTATCAAAATCGAAATCAAAGGCACACCGCTTAGCAATTTTCACTGTGTTTTCAATAGCCTCTGGGGCATAGGGAAATAAAGCCTCCATCTCGTCTGGGGACTTTAAATAGAACTCTCGTGTTGGGAATCTGAGCCGATCCACTTCATCAAGGAGTTTTCCTGTCTGAATACATAAAAGAATGTCATGAACATCATGATCATCTTTTTCAACATAATGCACATCATTTGATGCCACTAGGGGGATGCCTGTTTCTTTGCTGAGTCGAACCAGTTGCATGTTGACTTTTTTCTGTAGTTCTATGCCATGATCTTGAAGTTCAAGGTAAAACCTGTCCGGTCCAAATATCTTGTGGAGTCTAAGAGCCAGAGCCTTAGCAGCTTCATAGTTGTCATTGATGAGGTGCTGTTGTATATCTCCTGCCAGACAGGCACTTAGACATATGAGTCCCTCACTATGCTTCTCAAGTAAGTCATAGTCTATACGGGGCTTATAATAAAAACCTTCCATGAATCCCAGAGACACCATGTGTATCAGGTTCTTATATCCGATTTCATTTTCAACAAGCAGAACCAGATGTCCCTGGTCTCTATCAGCGCGCCCATCCTTGTCCTTCATTGACCTTGGCGCCATATACACTTCACAGCCTATTATAGGTTTGATTCCATGTTTCTTCGCTTCTTTATAAAAATCAACGACGCCAAACATGACCCCGTGGTCTGTTATAGCCACGGAGTCCATATTTAGCGCCTTCGCTTTTTCAAAGAGTTTTGAGATGCGTGAGAATCCATCTAACAGACTGTACTCTGTATGCAGATGCAAATGCACGAATTGACCACTCATTATAAACTCCTTTTATTCTTATTCAACTGCTGGTTCCAGTGTTTCCAGCCAAATCTCAGATACAATTTTCTTAATTTCCACCGGCATTGGCGGCACCCTGTGATTGTTGAGTAATTCCTGCTTCATATCACTTCTTTTAATAGATACACGATTGATCATTTTTCCATCTTCTTCTGGCATGATATCGGTGTCAACCACAGGAATATTGCCCCAGTTTGAGGGTTCATACTTCTCTGTCTGAGCATTGGCAGAAAGCATATAGTTCGCTACGATCATGGCCCCAGTCTTATTCGGAGCATTATGGGCTATGACGACGCCTGAGTTTGTTCCTGCAGTGCCCTCATCGGTTATAAATGCTCTTGCCGCATATGGATATACTTCAGCTTTTGCATATTTAGAAGCCTTGTTTGTATCCGTTGACAGGGAAAAACTCACCTTGCCATCGTAAAAGAGCTGGTCCAGGTGTTCTTCATCTTCCGGGAACATAGCACCTTCTTTCCAAAGCTTTGGCTTGAGCTTTCTAAGAGCGTCAATAGCCGGCTGAATCATAGGTTCTATCACATCACGACTTGGCTGAGCGAGGTATAATTTTTCATGGTTCACATAAGCCGCCACAAAAGTTTCCATAAAGAGCTCTCCAGATTTTTCTGGTGGTAGCGGAAAGGAAAACTGGCCAGGGGCAGTCCGAAGGGTCTCTACGAATATTTCCATAGACGTTGGCGGATCAAGAATCATGTCTTCATCGTAAATAAAAACAAGTTGCTCTCGTCCCACTGGCATGTAAAAGCCCTCTGTTGCTATACCATCTTCATAAATAAACTCAAAATCTTCTTTGTTAACATTGGCATAATAATTCGGAAGCTTCTCAAGGAATGGCCCATAAAGAAGTTCATCTGATTTGAGCTTTTTAAAAGAATGGTCATCAAAGTAAATGAGGTCAATGGACCCCGTGTCAATTTCATTCATTTTTTGATCACTAAGTTTTTCCATGATCTCAGTCATCGGTTTCCTTACGAGTTCAAGACTGATCCCATTTTCTGATAAAACACCTGGGGCAACGGTTCTGGTAAGCCATCTTTCCAGTCTTTCATCGTCCTTGGTATAGTATAGTGTTACCGTGGTGCCAGTTGCACTTTCTAGTATTAAATTCCATTCTCTAGATGTGATTGATGGGTTTTCAATGATTTCATCCTGTTGACAACCTGCTATTAATATCATAATAATCAACAGAACTATACACATACGCGCTCTCATATGTCGTGCCTCCAATGCATCGTATTTTAGTCAACAATTTGAAAGCACCTCATCGAGGTGCCTCAGCGTTGTATATTCTTCTCTACCCTGAGATCCCATCATTTAATTGACTGTATCCCATTTGCTTTCTGTGTGGATCTATATCATGAATTCTTACTTTTGGATTTTTTCTAAGGTCCACTTCATAGTATCCTTTTATTGGACGAAGTCGACTGTCAATAAGCACTCTAACCGTTGGCAAGTCTCGATCTTTTTTAGTGACCATGCCATACTCACCTGTGCTTAATATTACATTCAGTCCAAGTGGATAATACCCTACAGCTTTGAGGAAGACTCTGACAATTTCCTTGTCAAAATGCGCTTCGCTGGACTTTAGAATATACTCCATGGCCTTATAGGGATTCTCTTTTGCCCCATAAACGCGATCTGATGTTATGGCATCAAAAACATCTGCCACAGCAACAATTTTTGCATACACATGAATGTTCTGAGCCTTTTTCCCGGTTGGATAGCCGGCACCGTCGAAGCGTTCATGATGATATAGGGCAACACACGCCGATGTTTCTGTGATATTTGGAATCCGTTTAAGGGCCTCATAACCAAGAATTGTGTGTTTCTTGATTTCATCAAACTCATCTGATGTCAGAGTGCCCGGTTTGTTGAGTGTTTCCTGGGAAATCAGTCCCTTGCCTATATCATGTAGGAGGGCTCCTATTCCAAGCTCAACCAGACGGACCTTGTTAAAGCCCATGTAAATACCGCATATAACCGATAAAATACAGACATTAACCGAGTGTTCAAAAACATACTCGTCCACTGATTTGAGGTTAGCTAAGTTTACTGTGATTTCTTCACTTGAAAATATCTCATCTATAATTGTATTGACAATTAAATAGAGTTTATCAACATCAATCTCTGTATCCACCGACACATTTTTCATGCATGACTTAACAAGCACTGTAGCTTCTTCCCGTGTTGTCCGAATAATTAGGTCTCTCGAAGCAGCAGAGTCGTCTTTATTTTCAATTTCTTGTTCTACTTTCACTGTCTCATTTGCTTCAACCTGAATTTGTACTGACAAATATCCAAGACCCTTGATTTTTTCAATGTACGCCTGTCTCAATATAATTCCATCTGACAAAAGCGTATTGCCTGAAGAATCAAAAATAGTTTCCCCAAGAATCATCCCAGATTTAAGCGCGTCAATACCCCTTGGTATTCGTTTCATCAACTCAGGACCTCCATCTGCTGCATCTTATGTGTGTGGTGTCAAAATCCTGTAATTCCAATGATTGCACCTTTTTATTACAGATTTGCCAATTCATTTACAATAAGATTTTCTATAGCATCCATAGCTTCGCGTTCATCTACGCCTTCAATTGTCACTTCAATTTCGTCCCCTTTATGAACGCCCATTGAAATAATACCCATGATGCTCTTGCCGTCGATCATGATATGTTCTTTTGCAACATAAATTTCAGAACTAAATTGATTTGTCATTTCTACGAATCTACCGGCAGCCCTAGCATGAAGGCCGGAATCATTCGTGATGTTAAGTGTTTTTTTGATCATTTCGATCCACCTTCCTAATTAACGAGACTCTCCGCAAATTTGTGTATTTTCTTGAACCTATGATTGACCCCCGACTTACCTACAGGTGGATCAAGCATCTCCCCAAGTTCTTTAAGACTCGCCTCTGGTTGTTCCAGTCTTAACTCTGCCAGCTCTGATAACCCATCTGGCAAGGCACCCAGTCCAACCACAGACTTGATTAAATTTATATCTTGAACCTGCTTCATAGCTGCATTAACAGTTTTATTCAGGTTCGCGGTTTCACAGTTTACCAGGCGATTGACATCGTTTCGCATTTGCTTTACAATTCTCACATTTTCAAAGTCGAGAAGGGCCTTGTGGGCACCAATAATGTTCAGCAAGTCTACGATTTGGTCACCTTCTTTTAGATATACAATGTGATTGGACTTTCTATCAATCAATTTTGACTCCAGCCCAAACTCATTTATGAGTTCTTTCAGAGAGTTTCCGTATTCTTCACTGTGGGTGATAAACTCCAGGTGATAGCCCTTTTCGGGATCACTTACAGACCCACCGCCTAGAAAGGCGCCTCTGATATATGCTCGTTTGCAACAAGAATCCTTCAAAAGGAAAAGGGGCACTTGGTCATTTATACCTGAAAAACCATCTACATCAACAAGTATACCCAGCGCTCTCAAAATATCGCCTGCATCTTCAATATGAATTTGGTAGGCGTTTCCTTTTTTAAGGGTTTTATTCTTTTGCACAACCACTTCTGTGTGGATACTGAAATTTTTCTTAAAAAACGTAAAAATTAATCGAGCTATTGCAGGATTCTCAGTTAATATGTTTAGGTCAGTCCGGGACAATCCTTTTAACATAATCGTGCCGCTGGTCCTAATAAGAGCTGAAAGCTCTGCCATTTGACAGCATGGCCCTTCTGATCTAATCCTTGAGAGCTCATTTTTAGTCGTAGAAGAAAACGACATGTTTCATCACTCTTTCGAATACTGATAGATGCGGATTGCATTTTCTATCATATCTTTTTCGTCATCATATTTGACAGTTTCATCGATCCTGTTAATATGAATAAATTTTGCTTCTACAAAGCCTTCTTCTTTTTGTGGCACGGTATGGGTGGTTTTGGCCTCCATAATATACCACAGAACTCTTTTTTCAATGACTTCGTTTTGGCTCCAGCAGTTTTTAAATCTATAGTTCGTCTCACCGAGAAATTCTATAATTCGTCCTTTAACGCCCGTTTCTTCCCTAACTTCTCGAAGCGCGGTTTGTTCTGTGGATTCGCCTGATTCCACTTTCCCCTTCGGAAGGACCCAATCTCCGTTGAACTTCCGAAGCATGAGGACAGAGTTCCCCAGAAAGACGACCCCACCTGCACTTGTGACTGTTTTCACAGGGCTTCACTTCCTTATTGCTTCTTAGGTGCTTTTATCTAATTAGTATACCATACAAAGGTAGAATTTAAAACACACCACATGCAATATAAGGCAGGCCTTGTCCCACTTGGAGCATTATAACACACCAATGTTAATTTTACTTAAAGTCTAAAGTCCTGTTTTGCCACAAAATATTGAAATAAAACCTATTCATTTCTCATATTACCACAGAAAACGTTTTCCAAGTAGGGGTTATCTAAATAAAAGAACCTGTTTGTAATACACAAACAGGCCCCTGCTAGTCTTCATCTTCTTTTCTATATATCTTTGTTCCAACCAGTTCCACAAGACATTTTGCAATTTTCTGGGCGTCATGTTTCACATAGCCCTTGTCAATCAGCATGAAGTCTTCCGTTCTATATCCAATGCTGAGATTATCCAAATACGTCTTATCCTCATCCGTTAAGTAAACTGGTGTGGACCCTTCCGCTTCATAATATTCCAGATCAATGTCATCAACCCGTGTATCATTGACGAGGACAAGGTCTATCATTTCACTGCTTCCATGATCCACCAGGGCTTGAACATGGTCTCTAACAGTATAGTCATCCGTCTCTCCTGGCTGAGTCATGATATTGGGGATATAGACTCGCTTGGCTTTAGATTTGCAAATTGCTTCGGTCACATCATCCACCAGAAGGTTGGGAATAATACTCGTGTATAAACTTCCCGGTCCCATAACGAGAATATCTGCCTCTTCAATGGCTTTTATGGCATCTGACAAAGGCTTAATATGCCTTTCCTTGGTTCGGATTTTACGGATAGACTGCCCCGACTCCAAAACCTTTACAGGAATCATGGACTCGCCAACCACCCGACTGCCATCTTCAAGTTCTGCCACAAGGGTCATCTCTGACGGTGTGACAGGCAAAACCCGTCCTGTTATTGCAACGATGTCACTGATTTTTTCAACGGCGCCCTCAAAGCTTCCTGATATACCAACAAGGGCCGCTATAAGGAGATTTCCAAAGCTCTGCCCCTTGAGACCGCCCTCTTGAAATCTGTATTTTATTAGGTCTTCCATAATTGGTTCTGTGTTCGCCAGCGCCAAAATACAGCTACGTATATCGCCCGGTGGAAGCATACCTAAATCTTCGCGTAAAACCCCGGAACCACCGCCGTCATCAGCAACTGAAACTATAGCTGTTACATCTGATGTTACTTTTTTAAGGCCCCTTAGGAGAATGGATAAACCCGTTCCTCCACCAAGTGCAACAATCTTTGTTTCCGTTTCCATAACAACACCTAATTCTATCGAATTTCACGGTGGGTAATGCCAACCGTGTATTTATGTCCCTTTAGTTCTGCATACAGCCGGTTTGAAAGGGTCACTGACCTGTGTTGTCCCCCTGTGCAACCAATGGCTATAATAAGCTGGGCACGCCCTTCTTTTTCACAAAGAGGAAGAATTGTTTGCACCATGCTCACAATTTGATTATAGAAATCATGGCTTTCCTGAAAAGACATAACATAGTCCTGTACGTCTTTGTCATTGCCTGTTTGAATTCTTAGCTCTTCTACGTAAAATGGATTGGGGAGGAACCTCGCATCAAAAACAAAATCCGCATCAAGAGGAATGCCTTTTTTAAAGCCAAAACTCATGATGGAAATAGACATATTCGATTGCTCTGTGTCTTCCCTAAATATTTTTGACATTTCACTTTTGAATTGACTGATGTTGTAACCACTTGTGTCAATAATCGTGTCCGCCATTTCTCTTAACTTCGAAAGCTTAACACGCTCTTCTTCAATGCCTGACTCAATGGAGCCATTTGGATTAAGAGGATGCGACCGTCTAGCTTCTTTAAAGCGCTTGATAAGAACCTTGTCTGAAGAATCCAAGAACAAGAGTTTGAAGTCAAGGCCATTTGCCTTTAGATTTTCCATTTCTTTTTGAAGGTCCTTAAAGAATACGCCCCCTCGAATATCTGTTACAAGGGCAAGCTTTTCAATGTCTTCTGTGTTCTGATTACAAAGTGCAACAAACCGGTGAATCAGAACTGGGGGTAAATTGTCTATGCAGTAATAACCAAAATCCTCTAGCACTTTCATAGCCTGGCTTCTTCCGGCGCCAGACATGCCTGTTATAATCACCAGTTCCATATAAGTCTCCTAACTTAGGCTAATATTAACAATTCCAAGGCGTAAGTCTCTCATCTATGATTCTACGGCATTAATAACCCTATCATAACTTAAACCAGCTGCATTTGCCCGATCGATTGCCTTTTTAAAATTTCCTATGTCCCTTGGATGATGGGCATCACTGTTAATAGAAAACTTTATATCATAAGCCATGGCTTCCTTGATTTGGTCAAGTGTTAAAAAACCATGACTGGCATTGATTTCAAGAGCTGTGTTTGTCTCAGATGCAACCTGAGCCACACGCTTGACATCAATGGGGCCTTTTGCACCGGGATGCGTGAGAATATCAATGTCATACCGTTTCATGGCATTAATAAGGGAAACCGTATTGGCTTCCATAAGCTTTTTATTTGCCACGCCCTCTTTACTAAAGTAGTTATTTGCATGGTGGATCATATCTCTAACAAGACGAACAGGCCGACTTCCAAAGTGGTAGCCCGCCAGCAAAATATCATTGAGTTTTAGAATTTCCTCGTCAACATCAAGGTGTCCGTCAACATCAAGGACATTGGCCTCAAGACCAAGTAAAACTTCAATGTCATCGTATTTGGCATTCATTTCGTCAATAACCTGTCTCATTTCTTTATACTTACGCTTTTTAATGCCAAAGCCCATATGTCCTGGACCATGATCACTGATAGCGAGTATTTTAAGACCAACTTTTCTAGCGGCCTCAACATTCTCTTCAATTGTGCCTATTCCGTGGCTATATGTTGTGTGTGTGTGGTAATCTGAAAGAATTCTCATACCTTATTCCTTCCCGAATAACCGTACCTCGGGTTCGAGCTCGACACCAAACTTATCATATACAACTTTTTGAACCAGACTGATCAGTGTTAAAACATCTTCACTCGTGGCCTTGCCTCTGTTGACAATGAAACCACAGTGCAGTTCTGATACCTGCGCATCCCCATAGCGAATCCCTCGAAGGCCTGCATCATCAATCAGTTTACCAGCATAATAACCTTCTGGTCTCTTGAATGTTGATCCTGCGCTCGGTAGGCTCAGGGGCTGTTTTGTTGTACGCTTGTGCGTCAAATCATCTATAATATTTTTAATGTCGTCATACGGTTTTTCTGTAAGTTCCATAGAAACTTCCAAAACAATGTGTTTTTCTCTTTGGATTGCACTTCTTCTATACCCGAAATCCAACTCTTCATTCGATAGGGTCTTGACTTCACCACTTTGAGTAAGGACAGTAACCTCTCGAACCACGTCTTTCATCTCTCCACCATAGGCACCTGCATTCATAAAGACTGCGCCACCTAAAGTGCCTGGTATACCCGAAGCAAATTCAAATCCGCCTAATGATTTTTCTACAACCCTATTTGATAGTTGAGACAAAAGAATACCTGATTTTGCTTTGACTTTGTCTCCCTCAATCTCTACGCCACTGAAGTTTTCAGAGAGTTTGAGAACGACACCTCTAATGCCATCATCTCCTACAAGCAGGTTGCTTCCATTGCCAACAATATGGCATGGACAGGCGTGTTCCTTACAAATGTCCAAAACACATTTAACGTCTTCTACTGTCTGAGGCATGACAAGCACATCGGCTGGTCCACCAATTTTAAATGACGTGTGTTTGTTCATCGGTTCATCTATATAAACAATTTCTGGTCTTAACGATTTTAGAAGTGCATCAGCTGTTGATTTGATCACATTTTACTCCTTATGGTACATACTTTAAGCGCTTTTCAAACTTTATTATATAATGTCTTTCTCTTAATGTCGTTACGATTCAGTTTATTTTCAAAAACATGTTCATAATAGTATACATGAGGAGTTAACATAATACAAGAAATGTGATATAAAAAGTCCGCCCTGACCAGGGATCTTTCACCCTTTTCTTGGCGGACTCTCATGACTTCATATATCCTATTAATTCTTGTAGATTGAGCCCGAATGATGGGCCTTTCTCAATTCACCTGATCTTTTAGGCTGCAATTTTTAAATCTTTACCATCCCGATTCCTTCGCCCGTGAAGATAGATGAAATGGTAGGCAACTGGCACAACGACACCGCCACCAATGATATTTCCAAGGGTTACCGGAATAAAGTTAGATACAATCATGCCGCTCCATGTCACTGGCGCTCCATAAAACATGCCCACAGGTATAAAAAACATATTTGCAATCACGTGCTCATAGCCGGACATTACAAAGGCACTGACCGGGAACCACAAAGTAAGGACCTTGCCCTGAACCGTTGAAGCTCCAAGAGCCATCCAAACGGCTAGAACAACCACAATATTGCATAATACGGCTCTGTAAAAAGCCACTGAAAAAGAATGTCCTGCTTTTGCACTTGCAATGGCTACAGCTTTTTGGCCTATGAGATTTAAACCATCTGCACTCCCCCACAATTGCCCCTTATAAACCAAAACTGCAATCAGTATAGAGCCTAAAAAGTTGCCTGAATAGATGGCACACCAATTTTTCATCAACTCACCTGGTGTGATTTTCCCATTCATAAGTCCCAGTGTCATTAAATTGTTCCCCGTAAACAATTCTCCACCGGCGATTATAACCAGAATGAGTCCCACCGGAAACACAGCCGCACCCAGGTATTTTGAAAGACCTAAGTCCCCTGTGGTGCCCCACATAACGGTTGCTGCCGCCCCACCAATTGCGATGAATATTCCGGCCATAACCCCTAGAAGGAACATGTTCCCGAACGTGTTCCTCGCTTTTTTGACAGATACATCCAACATTTTTTCAGCAATTTCAGATGGTGCCAATAAATTCTTACTCATTGTTTCCTCCCCCTTAAAGATGTTATACAAAACGCTTAACATGTAACCAGCTTTCCATTTCTTATACTAGGGGAGGGGGCGCATAAATCCAATGCAGAATATTTACGATAAAATGTATGAATCCTATAACTTAACCATGTCTTATTCGCTCAAAAAACCTTATTTTCTGATTATTCCTTCAATTTGAAGCTTTTTTCCTCTTGTTGAAATATTACAACTTGTTATGAGAAAACGCCACTAAATCCATTCGTTTTGGATCAAAGGACTATTATTATCCCATAAATACACAGTCACCACTGAACCCGATTCAAGTTTGCCGGCCTTATAAGGGACTAGAATATATCCATCTGAATATCCCATCCAGGAGATCATGCCCGATTTGCCTTGATGTGGCTTGACCTCTAGCCCCCTTTCTGTGCTTTGCACAAATACCATTTGACAAGTGTCTCTGCCCTTGGCTGGTATGACAGGTTCTGTCAGGCGACCCTTTATGGTGTGTCTCTTTTCAATATTCACATTCCAAATCCCATTCAGCAGACGTCTTCCTATAGTATCCATGACCATGAGGGCTGAAACAGGATGACCTGGCAAACCAAGAATCAAAGCCTTTGGCGTATCCGCTATTAGAGTGGGCTTGCCCGGCTTGAATGCAAGACCATGAATAATTTTTCTTGCGCCCTCAAGCGTCATGACAGCATCAAGGGTCATATCCTTTTCACCAACAGAACTTCCGCCAGAAAGGAGTACAATATCTGCAAGGGCCTCAGCTTCCTTAATGGCATGGCACAAGGCATCAAAGACATCCTTAACAACACGTGAATACACAACTTCAAGACCATAAGAACCGCATAGAGCTTTTAAGCTGTGGGTGTTAATGTCAAAGATTTGTCCTCCAGACCTGGCCTGACCAAATTCTATGAGTTCATCCCCTGTTGAAATGATTGCAACCTTAGGCTTTTCAAAAACATTCACTTCTTCCACCCCCATTGAAGCTAAAATTCCAACATGACGGGGTCTTATATAGACACCAGCTTCAAGGCCCAAATCTCCTTTTTTCAGATCATCGCCTTTATAAATAATATTGGTCCCACTTTCAAGAGGCATGAAAATTTCAACTGTCTCTTTGCCACAATTCGTATTCTCAATCATGACCATTGTGTCTGCTCCCTCAGGGACCATGCCCCCAGTTGGTACATAAACGGCCTCGTTTTCCTTAAGGGGTATGGGGTTGTACTCTCCCATTTCACTCTGTCCAACCACATTCAATAAAATGGGCTTTTTAGCACTGGCATTCTTTATATCACAAGCTCTCACAGCATAGCCATCCACCGTGGATTTTGAGTACGGCGGTAGGTCGAAAGTCACTTGTATTGATTGAGCCAGGCAGTGCCCCAAGGCATAATGGATAGGAAGTGATTTGACCCCTTTACTTTTTTCTATACTTGCAAGGGCTTTATCTATGGCTTCATGTACTGGCGTCATGTTTAATTTTTTCATGTGTACCTCCAATGTTTTTTAAAAGGATATTTTTCATAATGCTATAATAATAATAACACGATACAAAGAAAAGGAGTGATCTCATGTTTACAGCGGCAGTTGTAACCGTTAGTGATAAAGGCAGTCAAGGGCTAAGAGAAGATACAAGCGGTCCTCTTTTATCAAAAATGCTTAAAAATGATGGCTATGACATTGTTCATGAATGTATTATTCCAGATGATCAAAAAACAATCATGGATACCCTCATCGAACTATCTGATCGGATGAAGGTCAATCTCATTCTAACAACAGGTGGTACCGGTTTTTCCATGCGTGATGTTACACCTGAAGCCACCGAAGCTATTCTTGAGAGAAGGGCCCCTGGCCTTAGCGAACTGGCGCGTCTTGAAAGTTTAAAAATCACACCCAAAGCTGCCCTTTCAAGAGCCACATCAGGTATTCGCAAGAAATCCTTGATTGTCAATATGCCAGGCAGTCCCAAGGCCGCTCGAGAACATCTTGAGGTTTTAATGCCTGTTCTTGATCATGGGTTGGATATTCTTCTTGGCCTAGATGGAGAGTGTGCTCAAAGCGAAACTCGAAAGTAATTCGCCATTTTGGGGTAAAATTTAAAGAGGGCTGTGTATTTCTATTACACAGCCCTCTTTTATATTCATTCCATATTCTTTTATAGCCTTTTAATGCCTCAATGAACTTTAGTCTTCTTTTTGATCCAGTTCAATTTTCACATCCACATTGAAGTTTAGAAAGAGCTTGTCATCCATATCATCTAGGGCAATTTCAATCGGTACGATTGTCTCGCCACCTTTTTTAATAGATGTTCCCCAAATGCGAACAACTTTACCAGTGTACTGTTTGTCTGGCACAGCCTGTGATGTGACAACCGCTGGCTGACCTTCGTAAATTCTTCCAATAAACTCTTCTGCTATATCAGCGCGGACAATTCTTGAATCTAAGTCAACGATAGTGAGCACACTGACTTCTCTATCCACATATGAGCCTTCTTTTGAACCCACTTCTGACACAACTCCGTTTTCGATAGTTGAGACAATTTGATTGCCATTGACGAAGTTTGCTTTTTTATATTTGTCTTCAAGACGCTGTAACTCATCTTTTAGTCTTGTCATTCTATTTTCTTGAGACTGACGATTGCCAGAAACTTCGTTTGTTGTGCTTCTTAAATTAAGTTTTAATTTGTCTAAAGTTCTTTTTTGGGCTTCAATTTGATCGCTTAGCTTGTTATATTCATCTTTTGACACAGCACCACTGTTATAAAGAGCCTCTTTCTTCTCAAATTCTTCTTCTAGCTCAGAAAGTTGTGCTTCAGCATTTTTAACATCTAGATCAAGGGTTGAAACAGAGTAGTCTTTTTTATCAAGCTCATACTGTGTTTCATTGATTTCCATTTTTTTGCTTGCAATTTCGTTCTCGAGGACACTGATGTCAAAGTCCACAAGCTTGTCGCCTTTTGAAATTCGTTCTCCAGCTTTTACATAAATCTTATTCACACGTGCATTGAAATCAACGCTGATACTTTGCTCGTTGGTTGCTTCGACAATACCATAAGCCTCAACAGATTCATTGACTGGAACTTCTTCTTCCACAGCCACTGGGTCTCCTACAGGTTGACCATCTTCCGCAGCAGCATCTGCACCGCCACCTCCACATGCTGTTACAGTCACTGCAAATGCCATAATTATTCCCATTAGTGCAATTTTCTTGATCATTAGACCAGCCTCCCATCTTTGAGTCTTATAATTCTTGTTCCGTATTGTGCCGCGCTCTCTGAGTGCGTAACCTGTACAATGGTTTTTCCTTTTTCCTTGTTGATTCTTTGGAAGAGTTCCATGATTTCTGTCCCTGTGACACTGTCAAGATTACCGATGGGTTCATCGGCAAGAATCAGATCCGGCTCACTTATGAGGGCTCTAGCAATCGCCACACGCTGTTGCTGGCCGCCGGAAAGCTCTCTTGGTGTGTGTTTTCTTCTATCAGAAAGACCGACAAGATCTAGTATTTCATCAAGCTTACCCTGGTATTTTTTTGGACTCTTACCATCAAGGAGCACTGGTAATAGAACATTTTCTTCAACATTCAGGTTTGGAATCAGATTGTAAAACTGAAACACAAAACCGATTTCTCGACGACGCATAATGCTTTCTTCTTTATCCTTCATAAGTTTAAGTTCTTTTCCATTAATAAGAACCTGGCCATCAGTCGGATTGTCAAGACCGCCAATTAAATACAGGAGGGTTGATTTACCTGAACCGGAAGGGCCCATTAAAGAAACAAACTCACCTTTATTTATTTGAAAGTCTAAACTCTTTAGAACTTTTACTTCTTCTTTTCCAAGCACGAAATTTTTGCAGACATCTTTTACATCAACTACGACTGACATACGCGCCTCCTATTCATATCTTAATTCTTCAATTATACTCACTTTGCCTGATCTTTTCAGAACACCTAGGGATGAAATCAGACAAACTGATACTGCTCCAATCATGCCGAGCATAGCCGAACTCATCGTCATATTCACACCAAGTGATATTTCTGCCTTTTCCAGCAGGTTTGAAACCCTAAACATCATAAGCTGTGTTGTGGCAATACCAAACACGGCTCCCATAATGCCTCCGGATATGGCCTCGATCAATATCATTTGTTTTCTTTGCTTTTTACTCATACCAACTGAAGCATAGATGGCCAGAGCCTTTTTGCGAGCAAGAAAACTTACAAGGAAGTTATTCATGACCCCAATACTGCCAATCAAGGCTGTTGCAACCGAGAATGCAGAAATTATGATGATGAATGTTGAATTCTGCTGCATGTATCTTTCCTTAAGCTCTTTCATAACTTCAACGCGATACCAATCGAGATTTTTTAGTTTTTCCTCCACATCGACTTTCATCTGATCTATGTCGTAGCCAGGTTTTATTTTCATAGCCATTGTGGTGCCCCAAAACTGTTTCAAGTCATTCTTTATGTTCCGTCTTGAGGTGATGCCAATTTTACCATCTGAATCCTTGGTCTTGATAAAACCAATAATTTCATATTTTCGAATGCCTCGACCTGTATCCAGATCAAGCACCTGACCCTCTTTTAAATTGTACTTGTCCCGAATTGTCGTTCCCAAAATTAATTTTCGTCCTGTCAAAACATCCTCGAATATTTCACGGTCATTATCATGATTGAGTATGTCGTACTGAACAAAGTTTGCAAAACGGTCTGTGCTAATACCAACAAGTTGATTTAAAAATGGCTTTTCATCGCCCTGATAGGTGAAGGCACTGTATGAATTCTGATAAATCATCGTGTCTTCTATCCCTTCTATTGAAAGGATTCTTTGAACCGTCGTTTGGGACGACTCTGAGTCCACATAGACTTCAAGGTCATAGGTTCTGGTATTGAAATACTCAAGAAGATCATTTTGCATGCCTGCCCCCATTGTACTAATGGTCAACATACTTGCCAGACCTATTGTAAGAAGTATGACATTATCATATGTGCTTTTGTTGCCCCTCATATTCTTTACAGCCAGCATACCAATATTGCCAAACACGGCTGCAAAAAATCTTTCAGAGATCGTTATAAAACCGTCACTCAAGGCAGGTACAAAGCAAACAAGGGCAAATATCATAAGTATGATACCAAGACCGCCTGAAAGTGCTGCCATCATGCCCTCTGACATGAGGATCGGTATGAGAATAGATAAAGCCGCTAGGATGGCTCCTATTACATAACGCATATACTTTCTTTTCTTTTTTGTGCCTTCTATAATGTTTAACAAGATTTCTTTAATTGGAATCTTTGATGTCTTAACAATAGGAACCAGGGCACTCCCAAAGGAAAGTATCATTCCGAAGACAAAGGCCAGAACCATGTATAGTGGTGGATAGACAATTCTTTCAACTGTGCCACCACCAAGCATACTCGATGACATGAGATGGGTCACAGCTGTTAACATGCCGTAGCCTAACCAACAACCTATCCCACTTCCAAGGACACCGTAAATTGTAGCTTCTGAGAGCATGATAAAGTCTGTCATTTTCTTGGTTGCCCCTATACTTCTGAATGTGCCAAGCATCGGCAGTCTTTCTAGGGTAATTACCTTAAAGGATGTATAAATAATGAATACACTAATAAGAACCACAAGAATAAGCATGAACATAAATGGAATCCGGATCGGATCCACCTGTGACTTAATTTCTGACTTCGAAATCATCTCACCAACGTATTCGTCTTTATAAACTGTTTTAATTTTTTCTATAGTCTCTTGCATTTTGGTGTCGTCTACCGTCTTAAAGTAAACTGTGTTTACAAGGTTAGGCGACCCAAGGAACCGACTGAGGGTTTCGCGCGGTACAATAAACTCTGGGTTTTTTTCACCAAAGGTCATATTCTCTTTAAAAAACCCTTTATTTTCTGCTATGGCAACGATTTTGAATCGCTTGATGTCGTCATCAGAGAAAATAAGTGGTACGAAATCTCCAAGTTCATAACCTTCTTTCTCAGCAAAGGCCTGGCCAACTATTGCTGTTTTGCCAGTGTAAGCTGAAGGCCCCAGACTCTTTACAAAGTTTACTGGATTTTGAATTTCCAAGTCTTCCAGTCTGTATCCTTTGAGATTGAGCGTTTGGGTTTTGTCCTCGCTGTTTCTATATTTAACGCCCCATTCAACAACTCCAATGGCATACTCTACGTCTTCTGAAACATCACCAAGTTCTTTCATTTTTATGGAACCTGAATCATTGAATCTTCCTGGACCTGCGTAGACTTCTGCTGTTCCTATATAACTTTTTATGTTTTCCATAATAAGATCTGTTAAGGCATCGGATATGGATAGCGATGCAAAGAACAGTCCCACAGATAACATTATGGATAATAAAATTAAGAACGTTCGAAATTTATGTTCTTTAATATTTCGAAATGTGTATTTAATTAATATCCCCAATTTTGACCTCCTCTCACCATTGTTCCTGTAACATTCCATACCTTGTTTGTATGGCTGATACTTTTTCTATCGGAGCGATTTGCAAAATATCATTCAAGGTCCATCGCTGTAGCATATATAGATGTTTAAAAATCAAATTCTATATATGTATGGCGGTGACACAGATCTATAATTTTGCAAGCGCCTGATCTTATTTTGCCTATTGTAATGTAACAAATAAGTCTTAAAATTAAATTAAAAAAATGTGTTTTTTTGATTGATTATGCATCTTTAAGTCTTTCTTAATTGTTTGTACACAGCTTGTACACATAAAAAATCCCACGGAAATAGTCCATGGGATTCAAGCTATAATGTTCTTATTTTCATATTGGTATTATATCGGAAACAGATAAGACCTTTCTTAATCCAGTCGTTTCTTAAACTGCGTTGAAGCGATTATAAGCAGAACCACCGTCAAGACGCCTAAGGCGATGGTATCATCCACAAGATAGCTAAAATCTGCCCCTTTTAAAATTATGTCTCTTAAAATATTAATAAAATATGTCACGGGAAGCACGAATCCAGCCGTATAGATTGGAAGGGGCATAGCCTCTCTTGGAAACATAAAGCCAGAAAGAATAACGCTCGGAAGAAGAAATAAAAGAGCCATCTGCATGGCCTGGGCCTGGTTGTCTGCTATTGAGGAAATAAGCATGCCAATGGCAAGTGCGCACATCACAAACAGAACACCGAGGACTATTAATAGGGGTAAGGATCCCTGAACAGGGACTTCGAACCACCAGGTGCCTAGAAAGAGTGCCAGTAAAAAGTCAATGGTGCCAATAATAACATATGGAGCCATTTTTCCAATTATGAGTTCCGCGCTCCGTATTGGGGTTACAATAAGGAGTTCTATTGTCCCATGCTCCTTTTCACGAACAAGGGAGAAGGAGGTTAGTATAACTGTGATATTTTGCATAACAAGACCTATAAGAGCTGGCACGATAAATTTTGAACTTTCAAGATCAGGATTGAACCAGACCTTTGTTCGTACGTCCAGTCTCTCCATATTCTCTGTCAAGTTAAAACCTGAGCTTTCTATCAGTTCAAAAACGTAAGTCCTTGATAGCATAACACTGCTTTGAAGCGCTGTTCTAGCTATTGTGGGATCAACACCATTAATGACAAGCTGAGTCGTTGCCTTTTCCCCTTTTTCTATATTTTTGCCAAAGCCAGATGGAATAATAAGAGCCACATCAACTGAATTGTCCATAATGGATCTTCGAATCTCACCTGTGTTGTTCAGGTATCTTGTCGGTGTGAAATAGCGTGTGGCATGAAACTTATTTATCAGTTCCCTACTTTGGTAGGTCTTGTCCATATCCAAAATGGCCATGTCGATTTTTTCCACATCCGTATTCACAGCGTAACCAAACAGCAGAACAAATATAATGGGCATAAGGAGGGCAATCACCAAACTGGGCACATCACGCTTTATATGAATAAATTCTTTTTTTACCACTGAAAAGAGTCGCATTAAACTCATGACTGGTCCTCCTCTCTTAGAAGGAACTTAAGTTCATCGTAAGAACTGGCCACCTTATTTCCCGTCACCTCTTCTTCGTACTTAATAAAAACATCTTCTAAACTTTTAACACCCATTTCATCAATAATTTCCTGCGGGGCCCCTTGTCCAATAATATGACCCCTAAAAACAAATGCCACTTCATCACAACTCGCTGCTTCATCCATGTAGTGGGTTGTCACAAGGACACTGATTCCCTGTCTTGAAAGTCGATATATGATTTCCCAAAACACTCGCCTTGATACTGGATCCACCCCAGCTGTTGGCTCATCAAGTATGAGAAGATCCGGTTTGTGAATAAGAGTGCAGCCAAGGGCCAGACGTTGTTTCCATCCCCCAGACAGGGTGCCTGTGATCTGGTTTTTGCGGCCACTGAGACCTGCCATATTAATGATTTGGTCAATTCTTTCTTCTACATGTTTCTTGCCCACATTATAGATTTCAGTGTAGAATTTCAAGTTCTCATAAACAGTTAAGTCCTCATACAGGCTAAACTTTTGCGACATGTAACCTATATGGAGTTTTATGGTTTCTGCATCTTTGACAATGTCATAGCCAAAAACTGTCCCCTTTCCAGATGTGGGTCTTAAAACACCACACAGCATGCGGATTAGGGTCGACTTCCCTGCCCCATTGGGCCCGAGGATGCCAAATATTTTTCCCCGCGGAATGTTCAAGGTGATTCCATCCACGGCATCAATATCACCAAAGGTTTTTTTCAAGTCTTTAATCTGAATAAGATATTTTGAATTTTCCTCCTTATTCATTCAAATCATCTCCTAAATAGATATCCACAAGCATGCCTGGTTTCAATCTGTCATCCTTGTTGGTGATTCGAATACGCGTTTCATAAACAACTTCCTGTCTGTTTTCCTTTGACTCCAAATTTTTAGGCGTAAACTCACCTTTTCCTGCAATGAACTCAACCCGTCCTCTGTATTCTAAGCTTTCGTCATAATCCACTTTGATGACAACATCATCACCAACACCAATCTTATGAAGGTTCAGTTCCTCCACATATATTTTGACCTTTATATTTTCCAGATCAAGGATTTCTGCAAATTTTGATGTGGCCTGATACTGTTCGCCTTCACTCACATATATGTTCTCTATGGTTCCAGTGTGTTTGGCCTGAATATGTGTGTCTTCTATCTTATTAAGAACTGACGCCACACCCCATTTTGCACTTTCAACACGACTCTGAGCGGCTAGAAGTTCCTCTTCAGTGGCCCCTTCTAGGACAAGATTTAACTTCTCTTGAAAAAGGGATTTCTGGGCCTTGGCCTGGTCTCTTTTCGATACCGCATTGTCTTTTAAAAGTTTTGCATCATCCAGTTTCTGCTTGGAGACAGCTCCGCTTTCGTAAAGATTTTTTGTCTTCTCATAGCTGTCAAAAGCATGATTAAGCTGGTCCTGTAAAATTGCTATTTGGTCATCCTGCTGGTCAATTTGCTTATATATTTGATTCACTTCTTCCTGCCTTGCCCCTTTAACAATCTGGGCAAGTTCTGCTTCAGCACCGGCAAGAAGGGCCTCTTGTTTTCCTTTTTCAATTTCAAGCGCACTTGAGTCAATACGGGCTATATCATCGCCCTTTTCAACCCATTGTCCCTCCTTAACAAATATTTCCTCTATTTCACCTGACACACCAGACATAATAGTATATTTATCGCTCTCCACTGTGCCTGTATAATAGTTTGATGCTTGTGCTTGACAGGCTGTTAGAAGTAGTAAACTCATTGTCACTGCAATTACAAGCTTTGACTGCTTCGTGATCATTTTCTACACCGCCTTTAATCCGTTAATAACAACTTGTGCTGACGTTTTGAGCATGTCATCCATAACGGCCATTTTTTCCTTTTCGTCAACAATCCCCATGAGTCTGAAATGAAAAATAATACCTGCAATTTGTCCGAAAACCGTTCGAAGAATCATATAGATATCTAGGTTTTCTTTATCGAGTTTTTTTGCAAGCACTTTGACAAGTTCTGCACCAATATCTTCTACGTTGGCTTTAAAAGAATCAAAGAACATTTTGCTGACTTCATCATGGAAGTTGATTTCATAAACAACAATTTTTAATATCTCCATTTTCTTTTCAACCAGCATGATCCTGTCACGTATAAGGGCCTCCACCAATTCTTCAGGCGTCATGTCATCACTCTCTTCTAGGAGTCTGTAAAGTAACTTGGTTGCTATGTTGCTTGAAAACTCAATTATAAAGTTCTCTGCCACATGCTTTAGGAGGTCGATTTTCTTTGGAAAGTATCTGAAAATCGTTCCTTCTGCACAGCCTGCCTCTTTTGCAATTTCTGATGTGGATGCGCCCGAGTAGCCTTTTTTTGAAAACATTTTAATGGCTGATACAAGGATTCTTTCTTTTGTAGACAGATTTTTCATAAATACCTCCGTATAGTCAATTTCCTATTTACGTGCGGAAAATTACTGATTTGCGTTTTCAACATACCATATAGAGTTTTTTAGTTTTTAATAGCTATACACCTTATGTTGAAACTCTTTAAATGATATTTTGCAAGTCGTTCACTTATGAATATACATGTTAAAAAAGTGAATCTAGAATAATGAGTGATTACTCACTCATTATTGATTATACCCCTAATCTCAAATAATACAACCACGATTTAATATAAATATAAAGGCGAACCTTTGGTCTCTATACTGAGATCAACGATTCGCCTTAACTTTAAATCTTTATCCTATTATTCAATAAAAGCATGACTTACTTTATATCACCATGGGTTTCGGATGTAGCCATTTCAACAATCCTGTTATTTTCATCACAGAAGACCACTTTGGGTTCAAAATCCAGAGCCTTATCTTGGTCAATCCAGCAATAAGCTATGATTATGCATACATCTCCTGGCTGTACCATTCTTGCAGCCGCGCCATTGAGGCAAATAACACCGCTATCCGCTTCACCTTCTATAACGTATGTTTCCAGTCTTGATCCATTGTTATTATCAACAATTTGAACCCGTTCTCCTGGAAGTATACCAGCAGCATCCATAAGTGTTTTATCAATTGTCACTGACCCTACATAATTTAGATTGGCTTCTGTAATAACAGCTCTGTGAATTTTACCCTTAAACATATTAACCAACATCTATTCAACCTCCAACCTGATATTATCTAGTAATTTTGGTTTTCCAACCCAAACAGCAAGGGCAATAAGCACATCCCCTTCAAGTGTCTGTAAAGGTTCTAAAGATTTTGCATCCAGAATTTCTATATAGTCAATTTTCATATACTCTATGGTATTGATCATTCTTTTCATTTCAGCGTAAATGGCAGCAGCTTCCCGCTCTCCTCCATCGATCATTTCACGTGCACGACCTAGGGACTTAGAAAGAATGAGTGCATCCTTTCTTTGCTGGGCATCTAAATATGTGTTTCTGGAACTTAGAGCCAGTCCATCTGGTTCACGAACAATAGGACATGGTACGATATCTAAGTCAAAGTTCATGTCTTCAACCATTCTTTGAACAACCGAAACCTGTTGGGCGTCTTTCATTCCAAAATAGGCTCTATCTGGCACACAAATATTAAAGAGTTTGGATAAAACTGTAGCAACGCCACGGAAATGCCCCTCCCTGCTTGCACCACACATGCGTGATGTAAGTGAGCCTTCCACATTAACATATGTGCTAAATCCCTGAGGATACATTTCTTCAACAGTCGGGTAGAATACATAATCCACACCCGCTGATTCCATAACTTCCTTGTCTCTTTCAATATCCCTTGGATAGGCTTCTAAATCTTCCTCAGGACCAAATTGTGTTGGGTTGACAAAAACACTTGCCACAAGAATATCATTCTCTCGCCTCGCCCTATCCATCAATGATTTATGGCCTTCATGCAAAAAACCCATGGTTGGGACCAGGCCAACTGAACGACCTTGTCTTTTCAGGCTTTTAAGGAGATTTCTTAACGCACTCCCACTTGTATATAGCTCCATAAGGACCTCCTGATAATATTAATAGAGTTTCTCAAGGACTTCATCCTTGATTTTAAAAGTATGCTTTTCCTCTGGGAATGTCATGTCTTGCACTTCTTTTTTATATTCAGCCACGGCTTCTTTCATAGAAGAGCCCACGTCGGCAAATTTCTTCACAAATTTAGGCACGAAATCTGAGTACATGCCTAGCATATCCTGTATAACAAGAACTTGACCATCACAGTACTTGCCTGCACCAATCCCTATAGTTGGTATGGTTAATTTTTCACTTACGATTTTAGCAAGTTTTTCTGGCACACACTCAAGGACAATTGCACAACAACCGGCTTCTTGTAAAAGCAAAGCCTCTTCAATCAGCTTTTTGGCCTGTGCTTCACTTTTACCCTGAACCTTAAAACCACCAAACATATTTACAGATTGTGGTGTTAAACCAAGGTGGCCTACAACTGGAATTTGAGCCTTCACTATGGCACGAACCTTGTCAATAACATCCGCTCCACCCTCTAGTTTTATGGCGTCTGCTCCTGCTTCTTTAATAAATCGACCCGCATTTCGAACGGATTCCTCTATAGAAATGTGATAGCTCATAAATGGCATGTCTCCAATAACAAAAGCCTTGTTCACACCACGTGCAACCGCCTTTGTATGATGGAGCATGTCCTCCATTGTTACACTTAATGTGTCTTCATACCCCAGCATGACCATGCCCAGTGAGTCACCCACTAGAATTGTATCAACACCCGCTTCATCTAAAAGCTTGGCTGTTGAATAATCATATGCTGTCAGCATAGATATTTTTTTCTCATTCTCTTTAAATGCAATAAAAGAAGATACCGTAAATTTGCCCTTGTTCATGATTTCACCTCATCATCTAACAACTCTTCCAGTTTCCCTAACTTACTGCTGTCTGCATGTGACTTCTGTTTGGCAATCCTGACAGTGGCCTGTCCAAGAAATCTATAAAAGTCTTCAAGTTGCTTGTCATGAACAGCATTAAGATGTGCTTTCACCGTGTTAATATCACCGCGTGCGATGGGTCCCGTAAGGGCTTCCTTGGTATCCATGTGCTTAAGATTTTCAACTGTACCACGTATAAGTGGATAAAGCGCCTTGTATCCCGTTTCTCTATCAATTCCAATGGATTCATACATGGATAGACCTGCGTCGACAAGTGTCACAAGATAGTTGGACACCGTACACGCCGCCATATGATACAAGGTTTTCTGCTCGCTTTTAATTGTAAAATATGTGTTCTGCATTTTTTCTAATAATTCTATTAAGGAATTTAGGGCCCCCTGCGTACCTTCAATAGAAAACACACTTGTTTCAAGCTGCTTAACGGCAGTCTCAACATCCGCAATTGACTGAATTGGATGAAGCGATGCCACATCAGCCCCTTTTATCTCAAGGACCTTTAAACATTCACTGGAATGTGCACCACTCATATGAACAAATGTTTTTCCTTTTAAGAGCCCGAGGCTCCTTATCGAATTTTCTTCTGAATAAATCTTCGCAATTTGATTTGCCACTGTCTCTATAACAGAGTCCGGCGTTGTGATAAATATCAAATCCGAGGTCTTAACCAGATCTTCAATTCTGCTGTAATACCCGCTGTTTGTCAGGCTTGCAGCTTCTTTGGCTGATTCTATACTCTGGCTAAAGTAGCCGGATAATACATGCTTATGCTTAACGAGGTAAGCTCCAAATGCCTTTCCAACTTTGCCAGCGCCGATAAAGCCAATTTTCAAGTTCATCCCTCCCATAGCCCCTGAATATCATATTCTGGGGTAAATAATAAAAACCTGCATCTAGGCAGGCATTCAGAAATTGGATGATTCACATCATCCTTTGTCTGTCTCTGTCCATAGGCTCCGAGCAGAATCTGACACCTCTGTGAGTGTCCAAGCGTATGGGATTGTCTGTAATACTAGGCACATGGTATGGCTCCCCAAGGATACCATCCAACCTGACCTTATCAGGTTCATGGTCATTTTATCATAGAGGGGGTAAATTGCAAATTATTTTCAAACTTTATCCAAATATTTTTAGTATCTGGTATTAATATCTAGTGTTGACTTGTAGTTCTACTTTGATATACAATATTACATAGTAGTCTAGGGATGTAGATTAGACACTTGCGGGTGTCAGACACTTGCAAGATGCTAAAAATAGCAGTTTTATAATTAGACTGTTGTGATATGAACAGTGGGACTCAGTCAGGAGTGTATAAAGTATGTTTCCAACACTTAAAATTAGGGACATGAACGTTAAACTGCCAATTATTCAAGGCGGTATGGGTATTGGCGTTTCCATGTCCAAGTTAGCTGCTGCGGTTGCTAATGAAGGGGGTATCGGAATTATTTCTGGTGCTCAACCAGGTTACAAAGAAGAGAACTTTAGAACAGATAATGCTGCTGCCAACGTTCAGGGCCTTATCAAAGAACTTAGAAAAGCTCGAGAACTGGCTCCAGGTGGCTTTATTGGGGTTAATTTCCTAGCTGCTTCAAAAAATTATACTGAACTTGTTATGACAGCTGTTAAAGAAAAAGCTGACCTTATTATTTCTGGAGCAGGTCTGCCTAAAACCCTGCCTGATCTTGTAAAAGGGTCTAAGACAAAAATTGCCCCAATTGTATCTTCTGGTAAAGCGGCAGCAACCATCGCAAAGATTTGGGGTAGAAAGTATGATTTTCTACCTGATGCTGTCATCGTTGAAGGTCCCCTTGCAGGAGGCCACTTAGGCTTCTCGCCTGATGACCTAAAAGCTGATAAATGGCCAAACTTAAAGGATCTTGTTATTGAAGTGGTTGAGGCTCTAAAACCTTATGAAGAAAAGTATGGTCGTAAGGTGGCTGTTATTGCAGCCGGTGGTGTTTATACAGGTGCAGATATGGCTGAAATGATGGAAGCCGGTGCATCAGGGGTTCAAATGTCAACACGTTTTGTAGCCACAGAAGAATGTGATGCACATGAAAATTTCAAGCAGGCTTATATAGATGCCAATGAGGAAGATATCGAAATTATAGTCAGTCCAGTCGGTCTCCCTGGTCGCGCCATTCGAAACCGATTTACAGAACTGGCCAAAGAAGGGGCACACAAAGTTACCAGATGTTATACCTGTCTTAAGGGCTGTAACCCTGCAACAACCCCTTACTGCATTACCGACGCCCTTGTGGCTTCTGTTGAGGGCGACACAGAAAACGGTCTGGTTTTCGCAGGACAAAACGCTATAAAACTGACTGAAATGTCTACTGTTCACAATGTTATTGAATCTATAAAAACTGAATACGATCAGTATATGTCAAACAAATAGCATCAACCCTCCAAATATTTTTTTATAGAACACCATGTGAATTTATTTCATATGGTGTTTTTTTTATTCCACCTTATTTTGGTTTCTTTTTATAACAATGGGAATAAGTATAAGGAAAGTTCCCCACAATCTCAACATTTTTTAATTATTCATCTATATATCATCCATATATAATGAAAATCTGTTATAATTGCACTAATAGAGTGTAATTTCCGAGGAGGGTTTATATGAAAGGTTCGGTAGTATCGGTTTGGTTAAATACCATCGAAAATGTATGGGGAAATAATGTAAAAGTGGAAGCAATGGAATCCATCGGTTGGTCGGCAAGCAAAATAATTTCTCCTCTTGATGATATCCAAGACGATGTTATTTTTGGTGTTATGGGCCACGTTGGATCCAAAGTTGGCATTTCTACAGAACAAGTATGGAGAACACTAGGACGCCATAATATTATTAGTTTTAGCAAGTGGTTTCCTTCATTTTTTGAAAGATCAAGCCTAAAGGCTTTCTTAACCATGATGGACAGCGTCCATGCTCAGCTTACTAAAATGATTAAAGGTGCAAAACCACCTAGACTCATTCCAACGGAGATTGATAATACGACATTTACAATCACTTATCAATCAAAGCGAGGGCTCTTTGAATACTTCCAGGGGCTTCTTGAAGGGGCTGCTGAATACTTCAACGAAAAAATGGAGACTGAAATACTGGACCGGTCTCAGTTGTCTGATGGCACCCACCAGATGGTTATAAAAATTAAAGTGGAAAAAGGCACCAAGGTCTATAAATCTTATAAAATGACCAAGCTCTTATCACTTGGATTCTTAAAATATGCACCGGCTAAGATTGCCTTCCTGCCAGCAATTGCTACAACGCTTGTTACTGGACTAGGAACAGGTGACTGGATTGTTGGTGGCATTGGCGGTCTTATTACACTGGTTGTCGGCATTACAACCGCTCGAATTGTTTGGTCTCCAACACATGCGACACTTGAAGAACTTGAAGATATGAAAAATCTCAAGTTTGATAATGATACTGTTTTAAGCACTGGTGACAATTACGAAGATATATTTAAAGAAATCGGCAGTGTAAAAGAAGCCCTTCGTGAAGACTTTATCCTCTTCAAAGGTGGGGTTGATGACATTCATAACTTCAATCAAAAATTTAAGGATGTCGCTGATAACATGACTGAAGTGGCAGATATTATTTCAACCAATGTTCAGGAAGTTGCTGAAGGCGCCACTCACCAAGCCACTGAAACTGAAAGTTCAGTGAATATACTAAGTGGTAATATCGAAACACTTAATGCCTTGACTGAAGAGGAAATTGAGAGAAAAGACAGCCTAGAAGCTGCTGTTTCTAACATTGAAACTTCATTCAAAGAGCTTCAGGATGTTTCTTCTAACCTAAATGATATTCGTGAAAAGTTTGCAGGGGTTAATGACTTGGGTCAAGACCTTTCAACAAAGGTTCAAGATATTATTGATATTGTTTCTACAGTTGAATCGATCGCTGAACAAACCAATCTGCTTGCTCTAAACGCTTCTATTGAGGCTGCCCGTGCAGGTGAACACGGACGTGGTTTCGCCGTTGTAGCTGAGGAAGTTCGTAAGCTTGCTGAAGATTCAAAAGACGCTGTGAACACGATCAATTCTAACCTCAACCTATTTACTGAAGAAGTTAATCATATGGTTACAGAAGTGGCTGACCAATTTGTGGCCCTTGAAGATGGCAATAAGAAACTTCATACAGTGGCCGAAAACAATCGTTCTGCAACCAACCAGATTTCAGATGTTGCTGAAGGTATTGTTGAACTGTCTCTAAGACTTCAATCTGAAACCAAAAAAGTTAGTGAAGTTTTTGAGAACATGCATACACTGGCTGCCATTGCACAAGAGAACTCCGCATCAAGCCAGGAAATGAGCGCCAATGTACAACAGTTCACTCACCAGCTTCAAGATTTTGCAGATTATATTGTTGAACTTGAGAAGCTGTCCATTAACCTAAAATCAGAACTCAAAAAATATCAAATTTAGGAAGTGGCGTTTTGTACTTACTTTCATCCACAAAAATATAATGTATATTATAAAAAGACTTCACATCCCTATCAAAAGGTTTGTGAAGTCTTTATTATTATCACTTTTTTAAAGGCCCTGCTTGTTATACGTGGCCTACATGAATTTTTGTCTGGGCCTTGTATGGCTTTTCCGGTGTCACCGCTTGGGATGGAAAGCCTTTGCGATTCACATGATCTGGCAAGTTTTGTGTTTCAAGGCAAATGGCCTTATGGTCTAAATGATTGGCCGTGTAGACAACAACAGCGTCTTGGTCTGTCCATACCAGCAGCTGTCTGCCTGTCTCAGGATGACTCAATTTGACTTGAGGGGTGTCACTCTTTTCAAGTAAAAACGGATGGTCAAATCCACCACCACGCATTATCTGCGTTTCATTGGCTCCAATGTCCTGACCTATGGTCTTTTCCTCTCTGAAATCAAAGGCCGTTCCATCAACACCTGCTAGGAGACCTACAGGACAACCATTTTCTTGAATCGGTGCGAACTGCTCTGAATTGATCCACAATCTATGATTAAAAACCTGTCTATTTACATCTCCACTTAAGTTAAAGTAAGTGTGGTTTGTCATATTTAAAATTGTTGGGGCATCTGTTACACCTTCATATGTCATATGAAGTGTGTTGTCCTCATCAAGAATATATTTCACACAAAGCTTTACATTCCCCGGAAATCCACCGTCGCCATCAGGACTTTCATGGGTGAAGACCACGCCTCCCGCACTGCCTTCTTCAACAATTTCGGCTTTCCAGTTTTTCTTTTGCAAGCCAGCTCTGCCTGAATGTAAATTATAGTCCTGATCATTTTTGTCAAGTTCATAAGTCTGACCTTCTAGCTTGAAGCGCCCTTTTGAAATTCGCCCTGCTGTTCTACCAACAATACTGCCGAAATAGTCAGGGTTTTCAAGATAGGTCTTCACATCGTCATAAGAAAGGACTATATTTTCAATTTGTCCATTTTTGTCGGGCACATAAAAACCTTCAATGGCGCAGCCTACCGACAAAACACTTAATTTTATATTGTTCTTGTTTCTTATAATTATACGTTCTATATCGAATCCATCTAACTGGATACCTGTGGTTTCTTTTATAACGTTCATAATAATAGTCCTTTCACACTGGAACTCTCTCTGTCGTATATGTATTATCCATTCACATTATAATCTTACTTTTACCCTGTAACAAGTCACTGGGTCAAATCTTTTGTATAATTTTAGTTTTTAACCAGATTCTCCACGCTTCTTTATGACTGCATACAAAAACGACGCTACCTTTACACGGCAACGTCGTTTCACGTTTGATGGCTTTCCATTGGTTTTCATCCTTTGGTCCGACTTAGTATTCCATTGTTTTAAAACCGTATAGCATTGCATATTCGCGATCTACTTCTGAATTACAAGTTTTGCAAAGTCCAAAGCGATTAACTTTTTTCTCTTCTTCACATCTCTTACAGACGCCAACCTTAACGTAGTTGTTTTGAACGTTCTTGTCCATTGCCATACCTCCATTTTTGAATAATCGTATACAATCTTGTCTATATGAATATTATAGATCACTTTCATGCATTTTACAATACTTTTATTATGTTTTTTTGTAGATACAATCCGCACTCAAAGACGAACTTTATTAATCAATTAATATTTTTCATTATACTTATACGCAGTTAAAGGCGTATTCTAACAGTTTTCGCTCTTTTTTTATGGTAATTTCCGCACGTTTTCGCTTTTTCCAAACTTATATATTCCAGCCCAATAAAAAAAGTCATAATGCAAGAACAATTGAAATTCTTGCATTATGACTACTTATTAAAAACATCTCTGTCTAATTTCCCTAAATCTGAAGCCACGACCATAGCGGCGACCAAATCACCAAGAATATTGACAGGTGTCACCGCAACACTGACCACATGGCTTATAGAAATAATTATTGCCAACAGTTCAACTGGCACTCCAAAAACATGAAATATTATGCCTAGGGTAAACATCCCCGTCAAGGTCCCTGCGGTTGTGACCATTGCTGTTATAACAACCATGAGAACCAGGGTCCATAGGCTTGAAGAATCAAAGACAATGCCGTACACATTGGCTGTAAGAAGTATGGCCACGGCCTGCATAATAGCGGTCCCATCCATATTGAGAGTCGTTCCACCCAGAACAACATTTTCAGCTATTTTCTCCGGCACGCCTAATTTTATAGTAGCGGTTCGAATGGTAATGGGTTCCGTTTCTTGGCTGTTTATGGTCCACCCTGCCACACGCACTAGGGAGACACTTTTTTCAAAGAACTTTAAGGGGGATAATTTTAGCTTCAACTTAATGGTCCCACTATAGACAAGAAGAACATGAAGGGCCACAAGGACAAAGACCGATATAACATAGTAGAGGACAAAACGAAACACAGCAGTCCCCGTTCTTGCTGTTAGCTCAAAAGAAACCAGAAAAATCATTAGGGGCAAGACCGTATAAAGCTTATAAATAATCTGAATAAAACGCTTGTACATCGTTTTAAATCCATCTTTATCCGGTGGTCGAATTTCTCCTCTCCCTTTGTCGATTTCAGCTAGGACAACCCCGAGAAGCGCAGAAAGGGCACATACAATTTCTAGGGGCAGTCTCGTTAAGGTCTCCACCAATCGGCTGGACATAATGACATTTTCTCTAGCCTCCAACCAGGGACTGAAGTCCATGAAACCACCCAATCCATCATACAGCAAGGACCCTATGAATATAGCCAGCAAAACCGCCAATATGGTTGTGGCTATATAGGTGCGCACTGAATCCCCCCCCCCGCTATAATGTCCACGTATCATGCTCCACATGAGGCGAAAAGCATCAATAAACGCAAAACAGCCCAGGGGGTAAATCAGTATTTTTATCATTGAATTGAACACAGTTATTCCAGTGCCAGATATTTTGTGAAGCACATCCAAAACAGGCAGTGGTATGCGAACTGAATAAACCACAATACCACATATGCCTCCAAGAATCAGTGCAATAAAAAATCTGGAGAGCGTATCTTTTTTCATAATATCTTCCCTTGCTATTTTTGAATAATGTTTATAACGCCTTCAAGGAATCCTTTGGCACTTACCTTGCCATGGTATTTAGACCGCCCTCTGATAAAGTCCATTTCAGCCTTAACATCTTTGAAGTCATATAAACTGTTGGAATACTTTTCAAATTTCAAGTTTCCAAAATCCTCTATGCCCAAGTTGGCTATATTTTGAAGACCTGTGTGAATTGATCGTCTCACACGCTGTTCAATGGCTTTTTTAGAAACCGACTTGGTAACACCTTCTTCTTTGTAATGTTCACTTAGCTTTTCATATAGCTTGGACATGTTTATAGCCATCTGCCTGCTCTTGCTAAAAGCCATATCTTCAATAATCATGTCAACCATATGAAGAAGATCCGAAGCCCCGGCTTCATTCATTATCCCGATTTCAGTGAAGAGCTTCTGAGCCACAGTCCTTGGTGTTTCGTTGACAATAACCTGTTTTTCTACGTGGGCAGATGCTGTTAGGCCTGCCGCAGCATTAAGCGTTTGATTGATTTGACTCAAGGTTCTACGGATACGCTGATTTTCGATGGCCTTTTGCGTGATGGTCACAACCTCAACAACATTGATGGGCTTGTTAATGTAGAACTCAATCCCTGACTTATAGGCCTCACTGATCATATCCTGCGATGTGACTTCTGAAATCATGATAAACTGCATGTCACGATCATGCTTCCGAACACGGCTTATAATCTCAACTCCATCCATACTTGGCAAGAGCAAGTCCACATAAACAAGGTCTGGTTTGAGCTTTGAAATATCACCTAGAGCTTGCTCCCCATCTTCCGCTTCCCCTACGAGTATGCCCAAATCATTGTCTTCAATGATGTTGGATAAGATTGTTCGCACACCTATATCGTCATCGACCAGATAAATTCTTGGTTTCACTTAGGTCCCCACCTCCATTTTGATGTATCTCCTTATCCTGTATTTAAGCAAGAAAATCGCTTGTTTGTATATTTTTTATAGGAATGTACACTTTGAACATTGTTCCTTTCTCCGTTTCTGATTCCACATACAATTGCCCCTTATAATAGGATTCAACAAGTTCTTTCACATGGGTCAAGCCTATTCCCGTAGACATTCTTCCCGTTTTTTTATCAAACTTGGTTGAAAAACCAGGCTTAAAAATGGCCTGTAGGTCCTTGGGTTTTATTCCACTCCCGTTGTCTGTGATCTCAAAAACCAAATTAGGCCCTTCTTTTCTTTGTGATATATGAATAAAGCCTGTTTTCTCAATGGATTCAATGGCATTATTAATCAGATTGTTCAAGACACTTATAAGGGAATGATAGTCATTTATAATCATGTCATCCCCAATATCAAGAACGATTTCTATGTCCTTATTGAGGGCTTTGACATAACGCTTGGTGTTTTCCTGTATGATTTCAAGCACTTCACCAATCAGTATATGTTCCTTATTTCTATGGTCAGGCAGGAGACTTTCCATCCCCGATATCACCCTTTGAGAGTCTTTTTTTATTTCATGAATATCTTTTGATAAGTTTAGGAGCCGTCCCTTAAGATGGCTTATATAGGTTTGATCAATTTCAACCTCATCATTTTTGAGTTCTGAATAGATAGAGTAGCTCCGGTTCATAGCCGACTCAATATCTCCCATGGATTTATTCAAAAAGAAAATTTCGGCTTTCATTTTGGCGCTCATAAGAAGAAACTCTTTATACTTCTCATTTTGTTCCTCCCTTAAAAGGAGAACACTGTAAAACCTGAGCCCCGAATATAAAATAAGAATCAAAAATGCCCGAACAAACCCGGCTATAAAAAGGCCCAGAAGGACCACGTCTGCTGATGTCCCATCAAATTCCTGGCGCATGACAACTTCCATTATATTGGCCATAATGTCTGAAATGCTGACCATGAATATGAGCTGGACCGGATAATCTGCATAATTTCTAATCTTAAGTTGCGAGTACATAACAGCGACAATCATATAAAATATGGCCGCAGGTATGTGCTTATTCATAATTGGAATGATGTCTGCTGCAGTTGAAACATAGTCAAGAAAAACACGAAAACCAAAAATGGCTCCCCCTGAAATAAATCCGGTTATGGCAATAGGCACTTTTTCAAATTTCAAAATCAAAAGTGTCATAGCTACAATACCCAGTGATATTCTAAAGGAAGAATTAAATGGATGAATATAAACTTGTCCCATCAATGCAGTGGCCGCGGCTATAAAAAAAACCTCCGTCACCCTATCTCTTTTGATCATTTGCTTCCCCCGACATCAATTTTTTTTAAATCATTTGTCATCCACCATCTCAACCCGATATATAGAAAAACGAATTGTGAAGTATCTATATATTGTGCACAAGAAACCTTAATATGTGATACCACGAATTTATTACATATTTTCATATACGCCCTATAAAACTAGGAGAAATGCTTATCCCAGGCGCTTGCAAAATTACAGCTTCACATCCTCATCATGCCATATATAGAATTTTTGATTCTTAAGCATCTATATATGGTATGACATATGGTATGACGAGAATTATTGAATCCTATTTTACAAGTCGCTCACTCCAGAATCAAATTAAAAATCTCATTAAAATTTTAACACAAATTTGCAAAATATTATTGAAAATAAGTATCTTTCGTGTATAATCTGTGGTAGAAATGGAGTGAGTGATCCCATGAAACACTATGATAGTGAAACGGTTTACTTCATTTCATACGCTAAGCTACCAAGCAATATGGCCGCTGGTCAACTCGTGGAAGTGGTCGGCGTCGGGCTCGTCATCAATTATAAAACAGGTCGTGTCACAGATATGTCATGCACCCTTATAACGGATGAGGCAAAGATGTTCCTGAAAGATATCATTGTTGGATTCAACCTTCATGAAGACTCTGTTCAGGATCTAATCGATGCCATTAGCTTTAGATACCATGGCCATTCACAAAAGGCTATATGCGTTGCTGTCAAGCAGTCCATAGAGCGTTATCATCAGTGGCGAAGCGAGAAAATGAATAAGTCGTAACAGCATGCAAACAACTGCTTTATTTGCGGTAATGATGCAGCCCATCTTGACCTAGCAGATAAAATCCAGTACAAAAATCGCGCAAGCTTTTTTTGTACTGGATTTTTTTATTGTCATTCCCATATGACTTGAATCAGACTTGTCTTGGGATTAATCCTTATTTTTTATATTGATTGGGTATATAACACATAACGTATCATTTTCTGCAAAAGCACCCGTAGGAGGCGAAACCACGAACGGCACGAATGCACCCCAAAATAACGTGTTTTATAGAAACCAGAATTGGTATTATCCAAAAGTTTCACACGGAAAGGGGATTTACCTCTTCGATGAAGACGGCAAGGCGTATATTGATGGATGCTCCGGTTCAGCAGTAGCAAACATCGGACACGGCAATGAAGAGGTTGCTGACTTTGCAGCAGAGCAAATGAAAACAATTGCATACACCCATCTTTCAAGATGGACAGTGGATCCTATCGAAAGATTGGCTGCCCGCGTTGTCAAATGGGCACCTGAAGGTCTAAACCATGTTTACTTTGTTTCTGGCGGTTCTGAAGCCACAGAAGCTGCCATAAAGATGGCTCGACAATATTTCGTCGAACGTGATGGCAAGGGGTCCTCTAAATGGAAAATTATTTCCAAATGGAATTCTTTTCATGGCAACACCCTAGGCGCTCTGTCCATGACAGGTATAACAGGTCGTCGTAAAATGTATGACCCCATCCTTATAAACTTCCCGAAAATTCCTCAGTTTTATCACTATAGGAATCCATGGCATGCTGTTACCTTACACGATACAAGTGTACTCGCTGCTGAAGCTCTTGAAGAGGAGATCCTCCGTCAAGGGCCTGAAAATGTGGCTGCCTTTATTTCAGAGCCGATTATAGGTTCTGCGGCACCAGGCGTGTACCCTGACTCAATTTATTTTAAAATGGTTCGAGAAATCTGTACCAAATATGATATTTTGCTCATCTTAGATGAAGTTATGTCTGGTTTTGGTCGCACAGGCAAAAATTTTGCAGTTGACCACTTTGGCATCACACCAGACATCCTGACCGTGGCCAAAGGCATGAGCAGTGGCTACACTCCAATTGGGGCAACCATTGCCAATGATGAGATCTTTGACACAATAATGGTAAACGGCAGTGGTCATTTTGTCCACGGGCATACTTACGCCGGCAATCCCCTTTCCTGCGCTGTGGCCGATAAGGTTCTGTCTATCATTGAACGGGAGGACTGGGTCAAAAATGCTGAAAATCAAGGAAAATACTTGATGCAAAAGCTACAACCACTTTATGAATACCCTATCGTAGGTGATATTCGAGGTCTCGGTCTTATGATTGGGATTGAGTTTGTTTCAGACCAAAAAACAAAAAAACCATTCGAAAATGACGAACGTTTACAGGGGCTAATTATGGAAGCTTGTCTAGAAGAGGGCCTAGTCGTTTATCCGGGTGGGGGCTGCTTCATTGGATATAAGGGCGATCATATTCTTCTTGCACCGCCTCTAAATATTACAAGACATGAAGTGGATCTAATTGTTGAAAGACTCACACTTGGCATTGAAAAAGTAATGGATACCCTCAGAAGCGGAAGGAGAATGTACCATGAACAAGCTGATCATAACGGTAGCGCCAACGGGAAATGTTCCGACAAAGGAAATGACACCGCATGTCCCCCTAACGTCAGAGGAAATCGTGCAAAACATCCAGAACTGCGCCAATCTAGGCGCTTCTATCGCACATATCCACGTTCGAGACGAGAACTTGAAACCGACAAGCGACCGGTCACTGTTCAAGGCAGTTCTCGATCGTCTGGACGAGACGAATGTTAATATAATCAGACAAGTATCCACTGGCGCTAGAGGTGGTTCTGCAAGTTCAGCAGACTGGCGTGGACAGATGCTTGATCTAAATGTTGAGATGGCCAGTTTATCCACTGGATCTTCAAACTTTCCAACAAGCGTGAATGCCAACAGCCCAGAGCTTATTCATGACTTGGCACAAAAAATGAACGATTTTGGCATCAAGCCAGAAATTGAAGTCTTTGATGGAGCCATGCTTCATAATGCCGTCTACTTAAAGAAAAAGGGCATCTTAAAAGGCCCTCTACACTTTAATCTGGTTATGAATGTGCCCGGCTCTTTGCCAGGCACCCCTAAAAACCTAATGTACTTGGTTGATAACCTTCCAGAAGGCTCAACTTGGACTGTATCAGGCATAGGACGGTCTCAGGTGCAAATGGTCACAATGGCCATTGCCATGGGCGGACACGTACGTACAGGCCTTGAGGATGTGATTTTCTACGAGGGAAAGACACTGGCAACCAACGAATCCCTAATAGAGCGTGTTGTGCGTATTGCCAAGGCCACAGGCCGTGGCATTGCCACGCCTGATGAAGCACGGGATATACTGTCAATTGGTTAATTAAAACCACGCATTCTATTCTAAATGAAGCATAAGTACATGATTTCAATACACTGATTTCTATTTTATCAAATAAGGCTGATTGAAAAAGCACCGTATGCCAGCGTGCTTTCAATCAGCCTTTTTATGGTTTATTCTCTTCATCTTAAATATTGTTCTTTACAGAGCCACATTTTATTGACACATACAATCTTTATGACTTCTTGGCAACCACCACTGTGGCATAACTATCATCAGACCAAGGGTCCTTTTTAAAACTGCCATAAGCTTTTACATTTTCAAAGCCAGCTTTTATAAGGGCTTCTTTTAACATATTCAGTCGTATACCGAGCAGGGTTGTCGACGACTCAGACACTGTGCCATCTGGTATTTGCAGTTTTCCCAAGAACTTTATACGGCCTTCATCAAGCATTTCATAAGATCTGTCAAAAACCACACCGTTTTCGGGGCGCTCAATAAGGGGCAGTTTGGTCACATTGTGCTTGTAGACCCTATCATAATTCACAGTTTGGACAACAAACGCACTTTCATGGGACATTTTTTTATGACTATTTTCAGAAATGCTTTCACTTCATCCATATCTTTTAAATGAGGCAGTGTATTGCCGATGCAAAGAACACCATCATACTCATCTTCAATCAGGTCGTCCAGCCCCATCATATCCCTGGCAAAACTATCAATGTGCAGCTCAAGCGCCTGGGCCTTGTCTCTTAATCTGTCGATCATGCTCTGATCATAGTCAAGGGCAACAACATCGTAACCAAGTTGTGCAAGAGGAATGGCGTAGGTGCCTGTTCCACTGCCTATGTCAAGTATTCGACCGCCCGCTTGAACATGGGACTGTATCAGGTCGAGTTGAGCCTGACCTGTTTTAAAAACAATATCATAATACTTGCTTAATTTCTTATAGAAGGTCATTGGTTTTCTCCTTTTGCAGGGTACTCCTCAGATATTTGCTCCCACACCTCTTGAGTTGTAAAGAGTAAACTCCAACCAGCTATGCCTGGTAAATTGTATTTCTTAGCCATATCAAGACGCATTTTTAATGACACATGGTCTTCCAGCCATATTTTTTGCTTAACACCATCGACCACAGCTTCAGCATAGTTTTGTCCCGTTTCAGGATCATACTTAACTTGAGCTCCGGTCTTTTCAAGCCAGACTTTCTGACCATTAAAGCCAACGGCTTTAGATGAAACTTTACCACTTCCTATTTGACTCCATACCCGGGAATAGAAGGGCACTCCCAAAATTAGTTTTTCTCGCGGTATCAGGTCTAGGGATTTTTCAATGCCCTTTTCCACCCAATCTCTTGAAGCCACCGACCCCGGACTTTGAATGGATGCCCAGTGTTCATCATAAGCCATGAGCATAACATAATCCACAGAACTCGCCAGGGCCACACGATCAGCAAAGAGGGAGTATCTTTCACTGCCCCAGGGAACAGTCACGTCTATACTCACCACTTGGCCCTGCTGGTGGAGCATTTGAGAAAGTTCAGCCACAAAGCTTGAAAAATTCGCCTTGTCTTTCATATAAACATTCTCAAAGTCAATGTTTATGCCATCTAGGTCATATATGGCTGTATAGGCTATAATTTGAGCAATGACCTTTGACCTTAGTTTATCGCTCGATAGCATTTCATGGGTCCAGTCAGGGTCAAAGCTGTTGCTGAACAAAGCCCACACTTGAAGGCCTTTTTCATGGGCTGCATCCACATAAGCCTGGTCAGCAATGTTCAAAACAATTCCGTCTACATTCAAACTAAACCAAGTCGGAGATAAAACGTCAAGACCTTCATCAGGACCATACTTCATAAGACTGTCATAATATTTGTAGTCGTGAATTTGCTCCCAGACCAAACGCGTTCGCTCCAACATGACCTTTTCTTGTGACTCACGAACAGGTTGGTTGTTTATCTCCACCTTTTCAGGGTTTGGAACACTGGCTGATGGTATATAGCCAAATGCCCCCTCCTGGGAAAGGATAAGCATATGCGAATCCTCTGTTCTAAGGATATTGACCAGTTCTCCCTTTTTCAGTTTGCCCACTTCGAGACCCTCTGCATTTTGGTCTTCCATTATACGGACCGATTCTGAGGTTATACCTGTTTTAAGACCCATTTCATTGTTGACTAGGACATGGACCCCTCTCTCAGCGTAATAGGCATGTCGTACAGGATAAATATTTTCAAGTTGTTCAATTTCAAGATACTTTATACCGTCAATCACCCGTACTGGCATATTAATCTTATCAAGGTTGCCAATAAGGTAGCTGGTGAGTTCTCGATTCTCCAGTTTTAAATCCAGTGACTCAATTGGCATATAAACCCGCTTGCCACTTCCAGAATAGTACATATTTCTATCGATGTATTTCATGGCTGCATCAGCCTTGATCCACCATTTTTTATTGGCCTTTAAGAATATTTCGTCTTTGATTTTATTGGCCCCTACAATCTTTAAGTCCTTATAATAGTCCTTGACCAAATAGGTTTGACTTTCCTCATAGAGCTTGTAAAAATGCCAGGTTGATGCGCTGAGGGCAATGATTATGACGATCAGCACTGGTACGATAAACTTTTTTATTGTCCCCGCCTCCTTTTGATTTTTATTCCAATTTCTTTTTATTCTGTATTCCTAGTTGTGTTTCTAGTTGTGTTTCTAGTTGTATTTCTAGTTGTGTTCCCTATACAGCGGGTGTGCCCTAGATCAGTAAAGCAGCAGTCCCAGTGCCCCTGATAAGCCAATAACTATAATGGGATGCCATTTCATTTTGATAATGGCCACAAAGGCAAATATGGCTATACCCGCCCCTTTAAGATCGACCACGGCCGACTTGGCTATAGAGTAAGCCGCCGATGCAATTAGCCCGATCACAGCTGGTCTTAAGCCTGAAAATATCCACTGAATAGCTGAACTGTCTTTCATATTTTCAAGTTTTGAGGCCGCAGTAACAATTAGAATATAAGACACCAACGTAACACCTAAGGTGCCTGCGATAGCCCCTGGTATGCCAGCCACCTTAAAACCAGCAAAGGTTGACGAATTCACAGCAATGGGGCCCGGTGTGATTTGAGAAATGGCCACAACATCTATAAATTCCTGAGGACTCAGCCACCCCTTGCTAAGAACAATTTCTTTTTCTATAAAAGCAAGGACCGCATAGCCACCCCCAAAGCTAAATGCACCAATTTTTAGAAACGTCATAAAAATTTGAAGTAGAAGGACCATTATTCTTCCCCCTTTATCCAGCGCATAAGGGCATAGCCTATACAGGCAGATCCAGTAATAACCGCAATTGGATGAAATCCTAGTATGGCCACAATGACAAATGAGGCCACAGCCATTAGACCATTGAATTTGTTTCGCTCAAGACTCTTTGACAGTCTAATCACTGCCGCAGCTATAAGACCAGCAACCGCAGGTCTTATTCCCATGAATAACTTTTGCGTGACAGTGTTTTCTCCATACTTTAATATAAGGGCCGCCGCACCTGAAATGATGAATAAAGGGGGCAAAATAAGGCCCAAGCAAGCCACAAGTGCACCGACATGCTTTCTTATCTTGTATCCAACATAAATAGATGTGTTAATAGCAATGGCTCCTGGGAAGGATTGTGCCACAGCAAGAATATCAATAAACTCTTTTTCGTCTATCCACTTTCTCTTATGGACAATTTCATCTTCCATAATCGGAATCATGACATAGCCACCCCCAAGGGTGAGCGCACCTATTCTCAAAAAAATAAAAAACATTTCTCTTAAACTTGACATACAATTCTCCCCAAACCTGTCTTGAGACCTTCCTGGATTGTCTCTTTATTTTAACACACCCTATTCAAACAATTGTAAAATTTTGAATACACTCCTGCACTTGTGCAATGTAAAAAGCCTTGCAACGACAGTCAATCATCACAAGGCTGGATCATTTACCTCTTATTTTAGATTTTCAGGATTGAGGGCTTCTAGTTCTGGGATAACAAAGAGGCCGTCTTTTCGAATGAGCACGTCATCAAAATAGATTTCTCCGCCACCATATTCTGGGGTTTGTATGCATACCAGATCCCAGTGAACGCTTGAGTCATTTCCGTTGTTTGTCTCTTCATAAGCTGCCCCGGGTGTGAAGTGGAAGCTTCCCATTATCTTCTCGTCAAAGAGGGTGTCTTTCATCGGCTTTAGTATATATGGGTTCACTCCGATTGCGAACTCGCCAATGTAACGCGCCCCTTCGTCTGTGTCAAAAACTTTGTTAATACGGTCTGTGTCATTGGCAGTGGCTTTTACAATTTTACCATTTTCAAACTCCAACACAATATTTTCATATGTGAAGCCTTGATAAACAGCAGGCGTGTTATAAGATAAAATCCCGTTGACAGAGTCCTTAACAGGCGCTGTGAAGACTTCGCCATCTGGAATGTTCAGCTCGCCATCGCACTTTATACCATCAAGTCCCTTGATCGAGAATGTCAAGTCCGTTCCTTGTCCTTTTATATGAACCTTGTCGGTTTTATTCATAAGTTCCACAAGGCCATCCATGGCCTTTGACATTTTTTTATAATCTAGATTGCACACTTGGAAGTAAAAGTCTTCAAATGATTCCAGACTTGTATTTGCAAGTTGTGCCATTGCATTGTTGGGATAGCGAAGAACGACCCATTTTGTGTGGTCCACACGTTGGTCAGTCACCGGTGAAGCAAATTGACTCATGTAAGCCTGCATTTTATCCCCAGGCACATCGGCCATTTCTGTAACATTATTTGACCCTCTGATACCAATGTAGGCATCCATCTTCTTCATGAATTCTAAATCTCTTTCCCGTCTTAGGGCCAATTGTTCCATCGAGGCTTCCATGGTGACAGCCCTTTCAATGCTTGGATCAACTATATCTACAAAAGGATTGGCTCCAACTCTGTGAACTTCTTTTACAATGGCTTTAACAAGAGGCTTCGGTGTATCTCCAACGCAGTTTATCAGGACATTTTCGCCCTTTTCAAGCTTGATTGAATAGCTCACCAAATTCTCAGCCAACTGTTTTAATCTTGAATCCATAAGTATTCCTCCTGGTTTTCTCTTTTTTGAAATATGTAAAACACTTGGTCATAAAATGTCATCTTATGGACTATATTATATCGAAAATTTCTGAATATCCGAATACATGACGTGAAATATGTCATATTGTTAACTTTATGCTTGCTTCAAAGTTTTAATTTTGCCCTTATAACACCTATAGGGGGACACTATTCTTTTTCAGCGTCAGCTTCATTCTTTTTGGCGCATATCTTACAAAGCCTATACCCCGAAAGACTGGCTTCATCTTGGGTTTCCACAGAACCTGGTGACTTCCAACTGCTTTTTAAAGTCCAGCAGTCTGCATATATATGATATATTTTATGATTTCGTCCGTGCTCAGAGGTATAGGCTTTCACCACATCCTCTTTGCCTGACGCCAGTCCCGCCTCTACTTGTCCTTTGCTCCATATGCTTCGAATACGAATTTGATGTGTTAATTGAAGGCAATCAAGACCTGCTGGAAGGGGATAGTCGTAGGTGATTTTGTAAGTCCCTGCCCCTGCCGCCACATCAAAATCAGCCTCTTCACTGACTTGTAATGATTTAAGAGCCTTTTCCTCCCATCTTGAAACAAAGTTATTTTTAGCGATTTCGTTTTTTATCATGGCCTTGACTAAGATGGGGCGGGCATTCATTTCCCCCGCCCCGTTTGACCCTGCCAGCAGAACAAAGCCTTCATTGACTGAAACATGTTTGCTGGCGTTGTATATACTGTGGTCTACAGAGTCGTAAACATAGTGAAGCCGAAGAAAAATTGACATGGTAAAGAGAAGGAGAAGGAGGCTTGTTGTGGTTATAATAGCTTCCACTGACAAGGAGCCTCTATTTTTTCTAAGGGTTGATTTAATCGTACTCCGCTTCATACTCTACCCCTCCCTCTGGCCAAGTCAATTTAAGTAGGTGGCCTGTCCAGTAATCCTCTAGAGAGATCAAGTCGTCCACCTTTGCGTTCTCTGAACTCTTATTCACAACGATCAGGTCAAGGGCTCTTAACACATGTTTCTTTTGATCAAATGTTTTCAAGTTCAGTAAAAATCTCAAGTAGAAATCATACCCTTGTTCATTCATGTTCATGTTCTTAATGTAAGCCTGCCCCTTTTCTTTAAATGACTTCTTACCAGTGCCTTTGCCCTTGGCCGATCCACTATTAGATTGGCCAGTAGAACCATTTGTCACCGTTTTTGAACTTGAATTATTACCGCCTGAATTTTTCGCCCCCCTTATACTTGTTTTCCAGTCCTTATCACTGAGTTTAAGTACAGCTACTTTTTCTCCTTTTAAAATCGACTGGACGTCAAGAGCGCTCTCTAGGCTGGCCCACCCCACTAGAAGTCCATGATAGTAAAGGGGTTTTGTCCATACAGGATGCGCCACAACTGTTGAAAACTGTTTAGCAAGGGCAATTTTTTCTTTGCATGTATAGACATGGACAATGTTAAAACCCTCTCTGATCAAGAAAATTTCGCCTGCCACCCAATGTCTATTTGTCTTTTCCTTAGCTGAGCCATGGAGTATGTACTCAATCTCCCCATCTCTGAAATATGTGGGTCTGTCTGCTTTCTCATAAAAATCCCAGGGATCTTCGTGGGTGCCTGTTAATCGGTGTCTAAAGGTTCCCATAATATATTCCACAATCATTGGTTGACTAAGGGCCTTGTAAGTATAAGGATTATCTTTTAGTTGCCTTGATGGGAGTTCCTCCATTTGCTGAGTGGTCAACTCATTTTCTGATAAGTTTTCTGCCTTATCCTCCTTGGTCATATTATCTTCAGCTTCTTTTTCACCTTGTAGTTCATTAGATCTTGTGTCCTCAACATAGTTTTCTAAATCCCTGTCATTACATTTTTCATCATCCGGAAATGAGATGTTTACATCTATATCTTCTAGAAAGTCTTTTGCATCCTCGCGCATTTCTTTCATTACATCTTTCCTTAAGGCTTTGGCTTCTTTGCGATCGTATTCTGAACCATCCTCTCTTAGTGACCTTATTCTTTCTAGGTCATCAATATATCTTGCTTTAAGATCCTCTTCAAAATCTTCTATATCACTAAGAGTTTGCTTCATTGCAGCCAGTCCGTACCCATACCTCTCCATCAAATCATTCACGAGGGTCTGATCATTTGTTTGAGACTGAAAATGACTTCGAACCATATTCACATAATTTTTTTCTACATAGATACCTTCAATATCAATTTCTCCAAGTGCCACAGCATTGTTGCCGACTAGAAAATCATCGAGTTGCTGCTCAATTTCTTCTCTAAACTGATCTGGATAAGCTGTTTTTTCTTCTTCTAGATTATCTTTCTCCACTTTGATAAGATCAGAAATTTCTCTGAAATCATCAAGACTGTTCGCTATAGACTTTTCAATATCTTTTTGTACATTTCTTAGTTGACTTGTACTGACCCTGACTTTTCCTTTGGATGATAAATAAACGGTCATCCAGTCTTCAACTTTTTTTGCTCGGTTCAAACACTTGCCGAGTTTCTTATTATATTTTTTCAGTTTTTCAATCTTGTCAGTTATTTTGTTAATGTCTTTGATTTTATTTTTTGCATTATGGGCACGTTCAAACATGCTTTTTACAACATCTTGATGTTCTAAAAACTCTTTAGGAACATTCATCAAAGCTTGAGCAAGCATTTGGTCTCTAACAAGATCTAGTTGTGTCAAATCCTGCTTTTTTTCATATCCCTTTTTATAGTTTGTTACAGTCTGAAAGGGTAAAATACCCATACCAGACCGACCGGAAAGACCAGACTCTACGCTTTTATCAAACTCACTTTTTAATGATTCTTCCTCGTATGCAAGCAGACCATATTCAAAATATAAGGCATGGTCATATGCAGACTGGATATTGCGACTGGCATTTTCAAGCACCCTAAGACCATTATTTTCCGTTAATCCTTGAGCCAAGGTATTCATATAAATTGAAAACGCAACAATGACGCCAAACATAACCAGTATTGAAAAGACCGTAATGCTTCCACGATTATTCATTCTTCATCACCTTCATAATGACATCTCTTGCTGTTCTCAGCCAAAAGAGCCTTTTATCTATATCGATTTCACTCCAGCGCCTTTTAATTTGACTTTCATAGGCGTACCCCGTCTTGTTTATAACCAGTTCTGTTTTAACCGCTACCTGGATGGTCTTATCAGAGTGTGTCAATTCATTATGAACATGTTGGGCCGTATAGGCCTTTTGAAAGGTCCAAGCCATCTGTGTAAAGGCCACCATAGTCACCATAAATACCACCCAGAAAACAATAACCGCTTCTACTGTAAATATACCTTTTGAATTTCCAATCTTTTTTTTCACTTCATCTATAATATTCATAGCCTCTCCTATTGTTATTTTATTCCATTTAAGTTTACTGGAATTTTATTACATTTGCAAGGCGCAAAAAAAACCATGACTGGAATGGTAATCAATCATGGCTTTAAATAGCATATATAGTTCTTATTTATTTTGCTTTATTCTTTATTTACTTGTTTCTATATATTTTTTCTAAATCTTAATAGCATTTACATGTATTTTTGTCTCTGATATGACCTTGTATTTGCTTTTATAGTCTTTTGCGTTTCTTTCTACTCTTCAGGTGGTCGAATGCCACCAAAAAGTATTAACACAAAGGCCGCTCCTATACCAAAGGCTCCAAGAGTCAGTCTCCATATCCCATACAATCCAAGAAAATTTGACATAAAAAGAATGGCTATGGTTGCAAGCAGAAGTCTTTGACCTGTCTTTTTCAAATTCAATGCATTACCTCTCCATTCCCATGTCCAGCTGAGAGTTCCGCTAAATTTTCGTGAATGTATCCTTTGAGCCAAATAACCACATCCATGTTATTGATGGGCAGGTCACCCAGTGTCTTCTTTATATCCCTGGTATTAAGGGTGAATTTTTTGCCATTGATGTCATGAGTGTAAATTAAATCCATGTCAATATTGGCCATAATGATTGTTATAATGGTCTCTGTCATGTTGCCAAGAGGCACCCGATCTATATGACTATGTTGAAATATAGCGTCAATCTCTGTTCCAACCCCAAGTTGAGATTTGATTTCAAAACTCCCGCCACACTGCTCTGCAGCAGCCTTAAACATAGGGATACCCAGTCCAACTTTTCTCGTTGTTCTCGTAGTGTAAAATGGGTCAACCACTTTTCTCAAAGTTGCCTCATCCATCCCCTTGCCATCATCCTTGATTCGAATCGTTAATTGATCCTTTTCAAAGTCTTCAATAATGGCAATGCGTAGCGTTTCAGCTTTTGCAGCGATAGAATTGTGCGCTATATCCAGAATGTGCAAAGACAATTCTCTCATTTTAAATCCCTTTCTCCTAGCAATCTATTTTCGACTCATTAAATATTCAAAGAGCGCTCTTGCACTGCATGTCTCTAATTCTAAATAGTTCTCACATTCCGATATTCTAATAAGATCGTGAGCATCTGAGTTTCTCAGCACATGGTATTTCTCGGTATATTGCGGATCGTTTTCAAAGTTCTCAGAACCAGGATACTTTGATATTTCCACTGTTGTGATTTTCCAAAAAGGCGGTATAAACCCCAGGTTTGAAATAACACTATACGAGGGTCTGTCAATATGGGCTGGAAAAGCAATGCCACCAAGCTCATTGACCTTTTCAATGGCCGTATCAATATCTAAATATGTTGAGGCCATCAGTGAATTAGGTTCCACCCCTATAACTTCATCATTTTCATTGAGTATATGCTGATGCCCAAACTTCTCCACTCTATTCCTTATAGGGAGGCGATGAAGATCAACTATTCTTTGAAATGATTTTGCAATTTTCAGGTCTGGAAACAGGCACACAAGATGAACACCTTCCAGTGTTTCAAGTTCCATGCCCGGAATCACAACAAGCCCAGTTCCTTCCGCTGCCTTAATGGCTGCTTCACAATTTGCAGTGCTGTTATGGTCGGTGATGGCGATTATATTTAATCCTTTGATTTGACTCATTCCCACAATATTGTTGGGGGTCATATCCTCATGCCCACAAGGGGACAAACAGGTATGAATGTGCAAATCATAGTATATTTTCATTATTTTAATCCCGCTTCATACAGGCATTTGAATATATCATAAGAACCCATTTCAGTTCCTAGAAGAACAACATCCTCTTCAGCAGCTTTTTCTATAACATTTGCTGATACGTCAATGCCTTCTGGAACGATGACACAGGCAAAATCAAGCAGGGATGCCACTGCAATTATATTGTTATGGGTTTGCACCGTGATCCAAGCATTGTCTGATTTGCCATTCGCCATAACCCAGCTGAGCAGATCACAGCACTGTAGACCTGTTATTTCCCTATCTGTCTGTCCACCACTTAGCAGTTTAAATCCATGATTGTCAATTAAGTCTTTAACTTTCACGCTGCAACCTCCTACTCTTCATCTGAGCTGTTTCTTACTAAACAATTATCAATACTTGCCTTGCCTAAAACAATATCTTCGGCAAGCGCTCTACATGTCGGTGCACCACAAGCACCACAGTCTATACCCGGAAGGGTTTGAAAGAGTTCCTCAATCTTAGACATCTTTTCAAGTGCTTTTCTTATATCTGTGTCAAGCTTAAGCACTGGATATGGCTTAATATCTTGGTCCCACTCCAGAAGTTTCTTGTCATAAACCTTAAGTGAACTAAGGTCTTCAATACGCGGTGTTTGCTTGGACCGCATCCTTACCCGTGTTTTGGCTATGAAGGGATTTTCCACATTAAGAGGTCCTCCAACACATCCGGTGACACAGGCATAAGCTTCTAGGAAATCCACATCTGTAAGTTTGCCCATTTCGATTCGATCAAGGACCTTTATCACTTCCTCAATGCCATCCACAGCCATGTAATTTTCAATGCCCATAGCAAAACTTTGGCCACCAACCATGCCCCATACAATTCCACCTGCCGATGCTTTTTGAACCTGTGTTTTGACGTCAATGTCATTGTAGATTCGAAGAAGCTTGGTATAAATGGTTTCTATGGAAATTGCCCCATTGATGTGAGAGTCTTCAATCCCTAGAGGATTTTTTATGCTGGTAATCTTGGCTGGACACTGGGTAATATAGAACACGCCAATATCCTCCGATGCCAGACCTGTTGTTTCCATAATTTTCCGTTTGGCAATCCATGCAGAAACCTGCATAGGGGATTCCAAGCGAATTATATGGTCGATCAGGGATGGGTACCTGATTTGTATAAGTCTGGTGACCGCAGGACAATATGTTGATATTAAGGGCTTAGGTCGATCCGACTCCTTGATTTTATCAAGCTGGTAAGCTGTAATGATGTCTGCCGCATAGGCCACATCATAGACATAGTCGAATCCAAGTTCATAGAGCCCATTCATAATTTTATTCATGTCATAATCAAATTCAAATTGTCCATAAAGCGAAATCGCTGGCAGGGCAATGTTAAATTTGTAGTTGTTAAGCATTTCTAGTGAATCTGTCTGTGCGCCCTTCGCATGGAATGGACAAACTTTCAGACACTCACCACAATCGATGCACCTTTCATTGATTATTTGTGCCTTACCGTCTTTGACACGAATGGCCTGGGTCGGACACCGATCCAGACAGTAGGTGCAACCATTGCAAAAGTCTTTTTCAAGTATGACGGAATGCCAATACTCTTTCATCAATTGCTCCCCCGATTTCATATTGACTGGATTGTTCACTTTGCACCTTTCAAAATGTTATTTGATAGACACAAGATTACAAATTCCAAACCATTTTTAATCTAGTGGATTCTCCCAATTTCGATTCTATGAAAAACGCGTCACTGCATCGCTTCATATTCGGCAGACCCATGCCTGCGCCGAAACCAAGTTCTCGAATAGCACTCGTTGCAGTTGAGAAGCCTTCTGTCATGGCCAGTTCTACATTTTCTATACCTGGTCCTTCGTCTTCCACAAAGACTTCTATGCAATCGGATTTCACAAAAACCGTGATTTTTCCACCATGAGAGTGAATCACCACATTAATCTCTGCTTCATAGCTTGCAATTGCAATTCTTCTAATGATTCCAGAATCAATTCCCAATTGTTTCAGTAACTTTTTGAGATTACTAGAGGCTTCCCCAGCTCTAGAAAAATCATCTTTCTCAATATCATATTCAAGTTTCATTGCAGCGCCAATTTCACTTTTGACTATCCCTTGCTCCATGTATTTACCCCTTACTTGCTAATGCCTTGCAATCCGTTACAATAAAGTATACCGGATGCGGTATAAAGTGTATGCGATGTAGCGATTAAGACAATGCCCTGCTCTTTTGCAAGGGTAACGACATCTTCTGGTGGGCATTTACCACGGACAAAAATGATGGCTTTAAGATCCAGCATTTCCGCTGTGCGCACGACCTGATGATTGGTCAAACCCGTTAATAGAACTGTCTCATCCCCCACGTATGCCAGAACATCACTCATTAAATCCGACCCAAACGCAGCTTTAACATCCCGCTCCAGATACTCATGGCCTACAAGTACGTGACCGCCGAGTAAATCAGCGATATCTCTTATAACCATGTGTACCTCCTTAACTCAATAGTTTATCAGTTTTATCCTAAATTATCCACGGGCTTCCCCCTGAAATGCTCTTGAAAAGACCTATTCATTTTCCTGTGGCTTAATCTAGGCGAATAATAACTTTCACCCATATGATTTGGTTATTATTTTCACAATTCAATCAATTAATTATATCATAAATTAATATGAGAGACCCTAGTTTCATTAGATTTTCGTATAGATTCCTCAAATTATTCTCTAGTGATCGCCTCATAAAATTATCCCCTATAACTTCCTCATAGTAAGTTTCAGGAATAGTCTCTTTTAATCCGGAAATTTCAATCCCACAATCCAATTCTCGACTCAAAAAGTGATTATTAGTATATCTAATAATGAGATCGCAGGGATTTAACTTTTCTATATTTATCCATTTCTTATTGAATAATGGTGTGCAAGAGATTAAACTATGCATGAGTATTGTTCAATTGTAAAGGTGTGCATATCTCCTGGTATGCGAGCAGGCTGTAGTAAACTTTGAAGGGTTTCTTTCAAAGTTGTCTACAGCCTGTTACTCTGTTAACAATTATTTTGGAGGGGAACATGAATAAAAAACTATTAAAAATTATGACACTTGCACTTGCACTCTCACTTTTTGCAGGATGCTCTGCAGGTGCAGCAAGCCAAGTGGGCACGGCAAAAGACGGCAACGAAGTCAAAATTGAAGCAGCTGCCATAAAACTTGTCAATGCTGTCGAAAAGGGTGGTTATGAACTGGTCAACACGGACTCACTTAATGAGTGGATTGAGTCTGGCGAAGACATGGTGCTCATCGACACCATGCCTGCTGATTTCTTTGCTAAAGGACATATTCCAACAGCGGTCAATGCTGTTATGCCTAAATCCAGTCTTGCTGATGCCACAGATGCCGAAAAAGAGGATTTTAAAGCCCTCCTCGGTGATGATCTGGATAAAAAGATTGTTGTTTACTGTGGCTTCACAGCTTGTGGACGTAGCGACGCAGGTGCAGCATACGCAAAAGAGCTAGGCTACACGAATGTCTACCGCTATCCAGGTGGCATTATTGGGTGGAGAGACGCTGAACTGGCTGAAGAAAAATAGAGTGCAGTAATGAAGAATTCATTTATTTACATAATCATTGCTATTTTTTTCCTATCCTTGATTGGATGCGAAGCATCTCCTAACTATGATGAGATCAACAGCCATATACAAGCCCACGACATTGAACTTGGGCAAGATCCTGATACTGTATTTGATCTTCTAGGTGAGACCCCAGAACAAGAGATGTGTGTTTATGGCTATGAGTACACTTTTGTAAAAACTGGTCTCAATATTGGTTTTCGACTTGATAATGACACAGTTCGCCGTGTAACCATTAGAAACTCTGATGATAGGATTTATGGTATCCAAGTAGGCGATGCACTTGAAGATGTTTCAGAAGTTATGAAAAATCATGGCTACGAAAAAGACGAAAGCCTTGCCAATAGGTATGTTCACAAAGATTTATATTTCACTGCCGTCTCTAAAGATGGTTTAAGCATTGACCAACTTATTATTGAAGTGATTGATGATGGCGTTTTGTAGGGATTAAATTAATTGACTAAAATATAAGAGCCTTAGCGGTTTAAATCGCTAAGGCTCTTACTTGAATTTTAATATTAAGCTTTAATACAGAAGCTTAATACTGAAGCTTAATACTGAAGCTTAATACTGATATTTATTATTAATACTTCCTGTTAATGTCTGAATCACATGATTCAGCATTAATACACTTCAGTTACTCAATAATCTCAATTGGATAAAGGGGTGGTATATAAGAAACAGACACACTGTCCGCATATTCTGTTAGTCCTGCTGCACCAAGACACATATCAAAAGCAAATACCCACCCCATTTGGTTGGCATAGCCTTCCACAAGAGCCTCATAAGGGCCATCAAAGTTATAGCGGTACATACTGTTATACATGAGGCCGTCTAATAAATAGCCAGAACTCTTTAGTCTTTGTCCAATGGCAATTATTTTTTCCTCGGGTGACATTTTGTCATTAATTGACTCAGATACAAGTTTCTTTGCGGCCTGCCACGCTTCTTGTTCAAACTCATCTAAAAGTACGCTTTCGCTATGCGGGTATGCATTTATAATTTTATAGACTGAATCAAGGGCATTAAGTTCATCATATGAGAGAAGGGTTATTTTTGTCATACCTCCATCCCTTCGATCAAATATAGCCAAATGATTGCTGTTCGTATACATATAGGGGTATCCACTGCCTTCAACCTGATGACTTCGAACATGTCTCTGACCATGATCAAAATAGGCATAGTCTGGCATCTGGAAATACTCCCTTCTAGTCAGTGCATTTACAAGGATCAGTTGCTTGCCTGCATCTGTTAAAAAGGACCGCATTGCACCAATTTTTTCATCTGTATCTTTTACATATATGCCTATGTCGTACTTGTCGCCAATGAGTTCATAGGCCACCTGGCCCGGCTCATATGTCTGTGTTTGATCTATGCTTGTCAGTGGCTTAATATCATCCGGAGACTTTGGCGCATATAGCTTGATTTCCCCTCTTTCGATATGATACCCTTGACCAATAATATCACTTGAAACAACATCATAAGTATATCCAGCCAGTCCAAGGGCATCCAGTTCAATGGCCAGTAAACCGCCAATATTGTAGGCCTCTACCTCTTGTCCGTTGATTTCCACCTTGTGGTCTGTCCCCAGGGCGTATCCATACTTAGCGCCCGTGAACTTAAGGTCTGAATATTCGTACTCTCCATCATCTCTTAATGTCATCCATTGCTTAGGATATACGTTGTCTGATGGCGCTAAATATGTCTTTTTTTCCTCTTCATATTTAGGGATGTACGACTTATGTTTATCCATTTCAGCGACAAGTTGTGTGCTCGAAACCGCTTCGATAGGATAAAATTCACTATTTTTCTCGTATTCTATTCCAGCCCTATATGTGAATAGGCCGTCCTCATCTTTTCTTTCAATTTTAACGAGGAAGTCATCACTATTGTAGTCCACCGTAATAAAGTCATAGTCTATGGTCACAGCCACACCCCGAAGAATTTTATCAACCAAGCTAAGATTCAAAAGGTCACCCTCATCAATGGTTGGATTTAAAAACAACCCGTTAATACCTTCACTGTTTTCTTCAATAATGAAGCTGTTGTTTATGTAATACTCATACTCATTGGCTTTTAAGCTTGAATAGTATTTTCCATCATAGCCACTTCGTTTCATCGCCACACTCTTATCACCAAGAACAAAGCCCGACATGAGTTCATGGATTTGAACCGGGATAAAACCTCTCAAAATAAGGGTATTATAAGGCTTTACGAAGTAGAAATGCCTTTCCTTATCCATTCTAGTCATAGCCAAAATGGCATCTTCCACGGTCATATTCCCATCAGGGTTAAAGGCACCCTGTTCAAGAACTTGTCCGTATGGCGTTTCATCGAACATTTTGTATGCATCGATAAACTCACAACCATATACCCTTTCCACATAATTGCCTTCCTCATCACTTAAGTCAGAGACATCTTCAAAATAGTCCTCCATAATAAGTCGGTCCTGGGAATATGCCTGAATATAACGACCAAGATAAACCGCCGCCTCTTTTCTTGTTAAGGGAGCATCTAGCTTCAGATTCTCAATATCGCCACTGTTTATCAGACCCAGTGCATAAGCAATCTGGACATTTTCTGGTTGACTGCTTACAGCAGGATTCTCGAAGTCTATCTTCGATAAAAAGTTTTCTCTGGTCAGCGACTTAAACTCCAGCTCGCTTGTATACTTAGTGCCAGCACGACTAAGCTTTTCATTATACTTTCCTAAAACGCCCGTGACAAAAATATCAAAGAACTGACCGTGGCTTACTGAAGCCTGGTAGTGCCCCTGGATGTATTCTGGGACAAACCCCTTGTCGATCCATTCTTGAACAGCTTCATATTTGTCCGGTGATATCATTCCACCTTGCCACTTTTCTTCATAAGTGTCCATCTCTTGCTGGTGTTTTTCTTTTTCATTTTGCATTTCTGCACGCATCTTGGCATTTGAAAAAGAGTGGTCAATAGACATTTCATTGATTTCTAAGACCAGGGACTTGGGATCGTGGTCTGAAGGCGACCAAGAAAACCAAGCGTTTCCACTTAATTTTTCCACATAGTATTCATATCCCAGGCTTAAATTCTCTAGGGTATGCTTTTTAAGTATGGTCCTTATTTCATCAGACCGTTCTTGAATCTGCTCTTCTATCATAGCGTCTGTAATTTCAGGATACTCCGTATATCGCGGTTCTCCTAAGGGCCCAAATCCTGTTTTAACCCGACCTTGAGCCGGAAGCTCTTCATTTAGAAAAACTTCTCTGGTCTTGGCGATGAACTGGTCAATAAGTTTTTCTTTCATTTCTTCATCACTACCCGCGAATGATAGTGAGGCACCGTTTGCCACAAGCAGGGCAATCAGCAAAAATAGCCCCCATTTTTTTCTAAGTTTCATAATTATATTATCCCCCTAATACTTTTCTTACCATTATATTACCATATTAGAATAAAACTGACCCCCTCTTAAGTTAGGTTTTTCTAATATTGTCATCCCCTACAAAATAATAAAAGGCACCCTAAAATCTATTCATTTGAATAAGACTTAGAATGCCATTTTAAACGCTTGCTTAATAAGAACACTTACAATATAAATACATCTTACTTCATGTATAAGTCATTGCTTGGGAAGAGTGGGTCAGACGTTAGTCGAATGCCCAGCTTCCTAATTTCTGACTCGTCTCCTGGTATGAGCATGTGTGTACAGTGGAAGTCACAGTCTGAAAGCGCTTCAAGGGTTTCAAGAGCAACTTTTGCAGTGTGATTGTTTGTAGCACTTATACTCAGAGCTATTAATGTTTCTTGAAGGCTTAGGGCTTCATAATTTTCCTTTAAGCGTTTTTTAAGATCAATAATAGATTCAATAACACTTGGAGACAGGAGGTGGATATTATCTGGAATGCCAGCCATATGCTTAATGGCATTTAGAATCACACTCGATGCAGCATTCATGATTTCAGAGTTTTTACCAGTGATAATGTCTCCATCCTTAAGCATGATTGCCGCTCCGCAAGAAACGATGTCTGCATTCTTATGTCTGCATCCCTTAGCTGCTTCACGTGCTGGCGTTACAACCAATCTATCTTCTTTAACAAGGCCTAGGTTTTCCATGATAAGTTCTGCGCGTTCAACGGTCTCTTTATCAACAAGGCCCTTCATGTACTCGCACTCGTATACATAGCATCTTCTAATGATTTCTTGCTGAGACGCATGTCTTACAGCCTCATCATCAACAATGCCATAACCAACCATGTTTACACCCATATCTGTTGGCGACTTATAAACAGATGCCTCTCCCGTAATTTTTTCTAGAATACGCTTGAGCAGTGGGAAACTGTCCACATCTCTATTATAGTTGACAGTGGTTTTGTTGTATGCCTCCATGTGGTATGGATCAATGACATTGAAGTCCTTTAGGTCTGCCGTTGCTGACTCATAAGCAATATTCACTGGATGGTTGAGGGGCACATTCCAAATTGGGAATGTCTCGAATTTTGCGTAACCAGATTTTTTCCCTTGAACAGAATCATGGTAGAGCTGGTTCAAACATGTTGCGAGTTTACCACTGCCTGGACCGGGGGCTGTTACAATAACCAACTTGTTTTCTGTTTCGATATATGGATTTGCCCCGTAGCCTTCATCGCTTACAACCTTGTTAATATCGGTTGGATAGCCTTTTGTATATCCGTGTGTGTAGGTTTTGATGCCACGGCGTTTTAGCTTATTCATAAATTGAGTCGCCGCGGGCTGTCCTTCGTAACGGGTAATAACCACACCAGCTACGTTGAGTTCCCATCTTTTAAAATCATCTATAAGTTTTAGACATTCCATGTCATATGTTATGCCAAAGTCCGCACGCATTTTCTTTCGCTCGATGTCCCCTGCATATATAGCCACGATAATATCCGCTTCATCCTTCAAACGGCTTAGCAGCTTTACTTTTACATTTGGATCGTAGCCTGGCAATACACGGGCCGCATGAAAGTCATACATGAGCTTGCCACCAAACTCCAAATAGAGCTTTCCATCATAATCTTTTACACGTTCCAAAATGCTTTCAAATTGCTGATTAAGATATTTCTCGTTATCGAAACCCTGCTTGTTCATAGAACCCCCTGCTTTCTCATTTAATCCAGATGCGACTTATTATAGCCAGTCTCCTGAATAGCACCTGATTACTTCTTGCCTATTTTCATAGGGCATTTACCTACTCTTGATTCTATTAAAAAAGGGATGAATCCACCCCTTATTTTTCCCATTCTAACAATAAGTCATCTATAATTGTTTTTACATCTTCAAAAACCTCGTCCATGCTTTTCGATGCATCAATCAAGGCGATCCGCTTAGAATGATCTTTTGCTAGTTTCAAATAGCCTTCACGGACTTTCATATGAAAGGCCATGCCCTCGTTGTCAAGACGATTCACTTCACGAACACCTGAGCTGTGAATACGCTCTTGTCCAACCGCTGGATCCAGGTCAAACAGGAGGGTCTTGTCAGGCATAAAGTCTTCTGTTGCAAATCTGTTCATTTCATAGACTGCCTCTACACCTAGGCCTCTAACATACCCCTGGTAGATCATAGAAGAATCCACATAGCGGTCAAAAATGACAAGTTTTCCTTCTTTAACTGCTGGAACCACTTTTTCTACAAGATGCTGACGTCTAGCCGCCGCATAAAGAAGAGCCTCTGTTTTCGGGTCCATTTCCGTGTGGTCCGGATTGTGTATCACATCACGGATAAGTTCGGCAATTCGAACACCACCAGGCTCCCGAGTGACCATGAAATCTATATCCTTCGTATCTAAATACGATTTTAGTTTTTCAAGCATTGTCGTCTTGCCTGTTCCGTCGCCACCTTCAATTGAGATGACTGGCATTTTTCTTGCCATTGTTACCGCCCCTTTCTTTACTGAAATAGCGTACCATTTTGTAGTGTTTGAAGCAAGACTGTAATGGTCAGAACGCATTCTTAATGAGAACTTTACACGCTCTTTACCCCAAAGTCTAAATTTTACATGATAATTGTTCTTGTAGAAAGGACGATTACCGTGAAATTATCCCATAAATTTATAGCCATATTTCTTGTAGCATTTATTGTAGGCATTCCACTCATGGCCTTCACAATATTTTATAATTTTGAAGCCACAAAAGACAAGTATATTGAAGATATGTACACATCCATTGACACCATTATAGACAATTATTTCGAGCATGAGGCCAGTGAACTAAAGGCCATTCTAAAATCTTACTCCACCGACACAGACCTAATTCACGCCCTCAAGTCAAATGATCGAATCTGGATCACGCGAAACATTGCAAATGCCTTATATGACAGGGCTGAAATTGACGTTCATTCCATATATGTTTCAAGCCCCATGGACAATATAGAAATGGCCTTTGGCAATCTTTCCTATGCCCAGCTTAGCGAAATGGCTATTGTTCAGCAAACCTTGCTTGACCATAAGATTCACATAGAATTCCAGTCCTTCTATGACCATCTTTATGTCTTTGCGGCCATGCCAGCCTATGATGATTTAAAACTTTCGCCAACAGGCGTCGTGCTAATTGGTCGGACCCTGAGCATTGGTAAGGTTACTGATCTAACGGAAAACCTGAATGTTTTTGCATTCGAGCACTTATTGATGGATGACAAGGCCAGCGAGACCTTAATCGAAAAAGGGGCCGAGGATACTATATGGATGCACTTTCCCGTTCCCAACAAACAGTTTGCCGTTTCTTGGCTCCATCTGAAGTTTTCTCTAACCAATATCCTTGCCCTCTTCACAGGTAGTATGACAACCATTATATCCATCGCATGCCTGACACTCTTTGCCATATTGAGCACGGTTCTTTTCCAAACGGTTAAGACATCTAGAATGATTGAAAAAAATGTTGGGCAGATTGAATCCATTGCATCGGGCATGTACTCAGATGTCTTGCCTGAGCATGGGGCTATTGAAATCGTGAAACTCTCAAAATCCGTTAACAAGCTTGCCAACGACCTTGAAAGGCAACACCGAATGATCGAAAAAAGCTATTTTGAAACCATTCAGCTCCTTGTAAAAACCATGGAAGTCACCGACCACTACACCAAGGGCCACTCTGACAGGGTGGCTCAAATGGCACGGTCTTTAGGTTATATAATGCAGTTTGACAAGGTCGACCAGCTCTATACTGCCGCCTTGATGCATGACATTGGAAAGGTGAGTATTCCCCAGCATATACTTAATAAGCCTGGCAAACTCACAGAGGAAGAGTTTGAGCTTATTCAAAACCACCCCATTGCTGGTCATAAAATACTTGAAGCATCCTTTGTTTTTGAAGAAGTCAAAGAAATCATTCTCCACCACCATGAAAAATTTGATGGGACAGGCTACCCCTACGGTTTAATGGAGGAGGCCATTCCCCTCAGGTCTAGAATATTATCTGTGGTGGACGTCTTTGATGCCCTTACAAGTGACAGGGCCTACAGAGAGGCTCTTTCCATAGATCATGCCCTACAGATTATTACAAGGGATTCCGGAAAGGCCTTTGACCCCTTCGTGGTCCAGGCTTTTATAGACAACATTGAAGACTTCATCCAGCACACCGCCCAGTATGATTCCAGTGAAAAAGCCTCCTAAGAAAATCTTAGGAGGCTTTAGCTTGCAGATAAAGTCCGAAATACTGCCTTGCAGGATAAAATCCGCTTAAATCACGTATGCGAATACGCTCATTAAGCGGATATTATCCGCGCCTTGTCTTTCGAAGTTTCCTACAAGATAACATTTTGATTTATTGTTCCCATGGCATTTTGCCGCCAGCTTTTTTTACACCGATCATACCCAGCCAGGCAACAGCACTTATGGCAACCATAACGATTGAGCAAATTTCTATTGGAAACTTGAAAGCCTTATGACAGCCATACTCTCTATCACGTTCTTCCATCATTTTTTTGTATCTTTTAACACTCATTATTACACCTCCTAGAATGATTCACTTTGTATTTTTGTCCACTCCTTTTATTCATATCCAAATCGATAAAAAAATATCATCCAACATTCACCAAGTTGTAAGATGTTACAGCGTCCTCGTTATTTGTCTTTATGGAATCAAGGTCACTTCAAGATCAGGTTTAATTTTCAATTCTAGAACCGCACCTTCAAACCTGAGACGAATTGTCTTGTGGACCACATCTTTTCCATAGTCCCTACGCATACTTTGGCGACTAACTTCGACATTAAGGACTTTGGCTTTTTTCATACCAAACACCCTTTTTCCAGCATTGTACCATGTTACAGCCAGACAATTATCTAAATTATAGTCCAGTATCATTTTGTTTGATAAATCTATTTGGCCCCAGTCTCCTTTTGGTGTTATATCTAAATCCACCCTCTGGCTAAGCTTGTTGCCCACTTTACTTGTGCATGACTCAAGAAGGATATGTTGATAGCCATCGGAATCTATTGGCGGTTCCACATCAAAACATTCATTGAGACACTTGGCTAAGTTTGACTTCAGCTTTACGCAGTAATCACGCATGCTCTTCATTTCACCAGCCATTAATATCTGATCTTTTTCGATTAAAGCCCTCAGTCTATAATCAACGAATGCATCATTTATAAACTTTCTTGTTTCTCCTAGAAATCGACCAATGACCCTCGGTGCCGGTTCAAAGTTAAAGGTACACTTTTGAATTATTTCTGTATCAAAATGGTCCACATCGGCCACTTTAATTTCAAACTTGTCCATGACCCGAAGGACTGAGCTTGATTCTCTTAAATACTTCCATTCATTTTTGAGTTTTTCTATCCTGTCAATTGACATCTTTTCTTGCCGAGCTGAAAGATGATCAAAAAAATCAGGGGCGCATTCTCCCAAAGACCGAACATAATAAGGCTTTTCTGAACACTGCGAGAAATCGACACCGTCGAGGTTGACCTCGTAAATATGGTCGACCTCTATTATTGATACCAAATAGCGAAGTGCCACTTGGTCACTGGCATTGGGGCCATGCCAAAGCACGACAGCTTCCCCTTTTGCATTTAAACGATCAAGACGTTTATGTATGGTCTTATGTGTCCTTATAAAAGCTTCATCAAAGTCTAAGTTTTCATCATAGTGGGTCTGCCCCAAGCCATTATAAAAGTCTTTTAGCCACTTGGCTCTCTTCCTTATTCCAGAAGGCCCGTCTATTTCTTTAATAGGGCCCAGTGACAAATCATCCCCAACCACGAGTAATTTGTCAGAAAGCTCTTCCTCTTTAAGTTTATACTTGTAGCGAAAAAGACCACCCGCTGAGTCGCCTATAACAATATTTAACATATGCACACCTCGATTTCCGTAATATCTTTTGAGATTATTATACGACTTCCATGTGTATGTAGTATGTACATTTGTCTTTTTCGTAAAAATTCTTTCACTTAGACCACTATGTTCTTAAATTCTCTCTTGGTACACCAAAAAGAAAACTGATGGCATACCTGTTATTGGCACACCATCAGTTCTCTTTGGTATTATGGGTTTATATCTGAAGAGACCTCTGGTTCTTCTGGTGTCTCTTCTAACTTCACTGGCTCTTCAACATCCACCTCTGATTCTTCTATAGCTTCTTTGGGTTCTTCTATAACTTCCTCTGGTTCTTCTATAGCTTTTTCTGGTTCTTCTACTACTTCTTCTGGTTCTTCTACTGCTTCTTCTGGTTCTTCTACTACTTCTTCTGTCTCTTCTATAGTTTCTTCTGGTTCTTCAATTGCTTCTTCTGGCTCTTCTATAGCTTCTTTAGGTTCTTCTATTGCTCCTTCTGATTCTTCTATAGCTTCTTCTGGTTCTTCTACTACTTCTTCTGGTTCTTCTACTACTTCTTCTGGTTCTTCTACTACTTCTTCTGGTTCTTCTACTACTTCTTCTGTCTCTTCTATAGCTTCTTCTGGTTCTTCAATTGCTTCTTCTGGCTCTTCTATAGCTTCCTCTGGTTCTTCTATAGCTTCTTTGGGTTCTTCTATAGCTTCTTTGGGTTCTTCTATAGCTTCTTTGGGTTCTTCTATAGCTTCTTCTGGTTCTTCAATTGCTTCTTCTACAACTTCTTCTGGAGCCACTTGAGGCTCTTCGGAAACCATTTCGGCCCACTGTGCATATAATGTGATATTGTCATATAAGCTGTCTATCACATCACCTGCGTAATAGGTTACTCCACTTCCATCAGCAAGAGTGTTCCATCCTAAGAACGCAAAGTTTTCTTTAAAGAATGATTCATCAGGCCCTAAAACCTTAACTTGATCTTGTTTTAAATACTTTGACTCATCCACCGGTACCCTTCCTACATCATTTCCATTACCATCATAGGTCACTTGATATTCAAGTGGACTTTCTAATAATGGCATATCCATCATCATGGTCATCATTTTTGGTTGAGCCATCACTTCTTTGCCAAAGACTTGAACCTCTGCCAATTGGAGAACGCCATATTTTCTAAGTTGTACTTTAACATACTGTCCCTTAGCGCCACCAGTCTCTAAAACTGTCTTTGGTTCAGGATAATCATATTGTATTTCTGACCAGACCACATCTTTATTGGTGTCTAAAATTGAAACCTCATAGTGGTCTAAAAATTCTATAGGATTGTCTAGCATACTATAGATATCTATTGAATCTATTTCATACTCTTTACCCAAGTCAACAATCCACCAAGGGTTCGTTTCATACTCTGTTCTTGTGATTTGACCTGCGTATTTGTCCCCCTTTGTGATGCCATCTACTGCAATATCAGCACTTGCGCCACGATCTGTCGAGCTCTGCTCGACTGATTTATTAAGAGCAACATTTGTAAACTCAGATGCCTTCCATTCAGCATATAAGGTTATATCTTCTGCTGTCATAGGGAACGTATCGCCCTCGGCATAACTTGTTCCAGTCCCATTGGACTCAGTGTTCCACCCAAGGAATCTATATCCATCTTTGCTAAGAATCCCTGTGTTATATGGTACTGAAACAGTTGAAGCCTCAGCACATTTAATATCTGCTGGTGTGGAACCACCTGTGCTGTCATTGTCATCAAAGAAAACAGTCTTGCAAGGTTTACCATAAACCTCAAACTGATAAATGCGGGCAAATAAATCGTTGGCACTATTTGGGTCGTTTATTTTTAGTTCAACATATCTGGCATTTACCGGATTGGACAAAGTTCTATCCGTAAATGATGCCGTGTTGTCTGAAACAAAATCAATCGTTCTAAAACTCGATTCATCTTCATTTGTTTCACTGACCCTTAGCTCATAATTCCTTGTATTATAATCTTCTGATTCCCCGCCAGCTTCTGCATGCAGAACAATCCAGCGACTGATTTCATATGTATCGCCTAGATCGACGCGCACCCATTTTGGATATGAATCAGTGGCCCATTTATCACTTTGATCATCCACATAACCGTCAACAATATTTGAGGCTGGATGTTCTGCCATTTCACCACTTGCTGTAAGAGCTTTATTCTTCGTAACGTTTGTTAGGTCTGAGTCTTTCTCCCACTTGGCATATAGGGTCACATCATAATCACCACTGATTCTAAAATAGCTTCTGCTTTCATAGTCGTCGCCACTGCCGTCTGGAAGGGTGTTCCATCCGGCGAATCTGTAGCCCGGGTTAACCAAATTACCAGTGTTTGGTTTCACCTGTACGGCGTCATTGATTCTATATTCATTATCATCGACTGGAGCACTGCCCTCCAAGGCTCCATTTCCGTCATAGTAGACATGATATGATTCGTCCGATACTGCCTCACCAAAAACCTTAAATTGGAAAATTCGCGCTGCGGGATCACCATTATTTGTCGGTTCTGTTATAAGAAGTCGTACAAATCGTGCCCTGAAAGGATTGACTGTGCCTTCAGTCACACTGTCTGTGTTGTTGGTGACAACGGCAGCATCTCTCCAGGTGTCCACTTCTTTATACTGTAATTTAAAGGCCTTTGTATTATAGCCATTGTCCTCTCCGAAGGCCCCTGCATGCTTAACCATCCAGCTGTCTATGTCATAACTCTGGCCTAGGTCAACTTCTAGCCACTGATTACCTGTTCCAACAGTTGTGCACCATTTGTCCTCCAGATTTCTCATTGTACCATTAACAGCATTTTCAGCAGGATGATAAGAAATCGAGTGATTGGCTGTTACAGCTTTCTTATAGGCAACATCTTTCGTTTCCTCCCATTTGGCGTATAGGGTCAGGTCTCTGCCTGTCATTTTAAAAGACTCTCCTGGGTTATAGATCGTTCCAGTTCCATCTGGATTGGTTGTCCACCCAGCAAAATCATAACCAGTCCTATCTAAGTTACCGACATTGTCCTTGACGATTACATTCGTATGTCTATAATGACCTTCATCATCACTTGGTGCATGACCTGATGTGTTTCCATTTCCGGCATAAGTCACATTATACTCTACCGGTTCAAAATCGTAGCCATAAATGGCCAAGTCATATATACAAGCTGCAAACGCATCCATATCTGGGAAGTATCCAGGTCTATTGACTAAAATTTTAACGTAGCGCCCTGTCACATCCTCATCTTGTAGGGCTATATCCGTGCGATCTTCAGTGTTATCTGAGATCACCTTTACACTTGTATAATATTTGTCATCATCACTGACATAGACCGTGAATGTTCTATTATTACTTACTGGTGAGTAGCCAAATGCTCCCGCATGGGACACAGCCACATGGTCAATTTTTCTCAGTCCACCAAGATCAACCTTGATCCATTCTCCTAAATAGCCATCTGGGCTACCACCATTAGGCTCTGCATTTTGCTTGTCTAGGGACTGCCAGCAGTCATTTATTTCACCAACATATCCTTCAAAAGCTTTTTCAGGACCGCGGTTTTGCATATATCCACTGCTTGTGACTGTTTTCCCTTTGGCTAAGTTTATACGTGATTCCGTTTGTGGTTTTGACAGAGAGTCACCGCCATGAACTGGATCAGAGTCATGGTCCGTTTGTTCAGGTAGACCAACATCCTGGTTACCTAAAGCACCCAAGTCTTTGATAACAGATTGGAAGATGGCACCATCCACTTGACTGAATCGACCATTTATACGAGCAACATACTTTGTTTTTGCAATTTTACCGATGAGATTTTTTATGGTGTAGGGTGTGTACTTATCAAGAACCCATTGCCAGTCAGTCTGTGAATTGCCTTCAATAGACCGATTTATATACTGGTTCATCAAATCATCTAGCGCGTTCATACCTTCAACCGCTTCATCTGACGACTCGTATGAGAAATTACCAAATTTTATTCTAGCATCTGGTCGAGACTCATCATGCCCCCAAGACGAATTGTCTTTGTATCTGTAAAACCCAGATAGGGTCATATTATACACCGGTACAACATCCCCTTGATAAGGGAAGCTTACCTTACTCTTCAGCGCATAAATCGTTGCTGACATTTTTCTATTAGGTGGCACACTAACTCTTTCTTGAGCCATACGTGATAGTGTATGACTGTCCATAGTTGCCTTTGACCAGTTGTATCCAGCGCTTAACTCAAAGCTGACGGTTGTTTTGTGGTTAACACCAATACCAAAAATCTTGCCACCAGCTTCGGTCTCATTTGCAACACCGAATTTTGTGCCTATATTTATGCCATGCGTTACTGTTTTAGATGTGCTGTCAGAAAAATCACTCTGAACAACAGATGTTAAATCCGTGCTCCCAAAGTTACGAATGACTTTTGATACAACGGCTTCAGGTTCAAGCTCAGAATGAAGGGCAGGGCCAAACTCAAGCGTGTCTGCATCAAACATGATAGCTGCATCAGTTATAAACATTTTAAGTCTTTCATCAGATCTATATCCATCTGCATATGGATCATTTTTATCGTAATTGGCTTCAATAACCCAGAATGGGAGATTATTATAATCATCAAAATCATCTTTATATTTCTCTGCATCAAGTTGATTATCAATTTTTCTTACATCAAAATCTTGACCAATTCCGTTTTCACCTGTGCCACCGCACCATCCAATGCCTAGATAGTGGGCAAGATAGGCCCAGTCGCTTATAAACTGCGGGTCGTTAAAGACTTCATTTAGAAATAGGTCTTTGTTTGTCAGCAACAGTCTTTTCTCAGGATTGCTTGGTTGGGGAATGTCATCTACCCCTACCACTGCAAAAGACGGGCTAAATGAAGCGAGGCTCACTAACTGTATCATTATCAACAGCATAGCCAGCATCCTCATGCTTCTCTTCTTGCTTTTCATCATAGTTTTTCTCCTTAGTTTAACAAAAACACAACTCACTTGTTCACTATTTATGTTTTACTATATTGAAACTAAATCAGTGTAAGTCATCTTCTTTTCGTAATCCCCCCTCAATTCTTTTATATGGCTTTCATGGCCTACTTCTAATTTAGATTCAAACATAGAAACATATTATTTCTATTTTGTAACAATTTTATCATTTTCATATAGTGTTTTCTAGTCAAATTAAGTCGAATTATGTCGTTTAAGTGTCCAAACATGATTTTAGTAGATTCATACAAAATACAAATCGTAAAACTAGATATATGTAAAATATATACATGTTACGATTTTAGTATGATTTTATTCAAACCTCACTCGCTTTTTTTCCTATTATTAAGGCATATAAGGTGACACCAAATCTTCAAGAGTTAGCTCAGCTTATGTCAGCAAATAAAAAAACGCTATGCACGTCCCATTTAGGACACGCATAGCGTTTAAGTTAACTTATATCATACAACCGGTCAAGGTCTAACACATCAGTCTAATATCTATTAGATATCGAACTTCTCACGCTTATGGTAATGCGTGTGAAGCAGTTCATGTGCCTTGTGGCTATTTGGCTCACCGAAGAAGTCATCATAGATCTTAGTGATCTGTGGATTCTTGTGAGACTTTCTAATAGGCATCACTGTATCTTCTTCATATAGAGCCTTTGCACGCTCAACACGAACATCGATACCAGTGTTAAGGATTTGTGATGGAACTTGTGGCTGGCCACCGCCGCATACACAACCGCCTGAACAACCCATGATTTCGATGAAGTGGTAGTCTTTTTCGCCAGCTCTTACCATATCAAGAAGTCTTGAAGCTTCTGCAGTAGAGTGGGCAATGGCTACATTTACATCTAGCTCACCAATTGTTACAGTGGCTTCCTTGATGCCTTCAATACCACGAACAGCATGGTATTCGAAGTTCTCTAGGTCCTCACCAGTTAGAACGTCAGCAACAGTACGAAGAGCAGCTTCCATTACGCCACCAGTTGCACCGAAGATAACGCCCGCGCCTGAGTATTCGCCAATAAAGTCTTGGTCATAAGACTCATCAGGTAGGTTGTGGAAATCAAGACGAGCTTGCTTGATCATCTTACCCAGCTCACGCGTTGTAATTACTGCATCAACATCACGGTAGCCTGAATCATTCATCTCTTCACGAGCAGATTCAGTCTTCTTAGATGTACATGGCATGAATGATACAACAAAGATCTTTGAAGGATCAACGCCATGCTTTTCAGCGTAGTAAGTCTTAGCTACAGCACCAAACATCTGCTGTGGAGACTTACAAGACGATAGATTCTCTAGGAAATCTGGGTAGTTAAATTCTGCGTGACGAACCCAACCTGGTGAACAAGACGTGATCATTGGCAGTTTGCCACCGTTCTTGATTCTATTAAGAAGCTCAGTGCCTTCTTCCATGATTGTAAGGTCAGCAGCAAAGTCTGTATCATAAACTTTATCAACGCCAAGACGACGAATCGCTGAAACCATTTTACCAGTTACACGCGTACCAATTGGAAGACCAAATTCTTCACCTAGACCCGCACGTACAGCTGGAGCTGTTTGTGCAACCACGTGAACATCTGGATCTTCAATTGCGTCCCATACACGCTCAATGTCAGTCTTTTCACGTAGTGCAGCTACTGGACAAACGATCATACACTGACCACAGTAGATACATGGTGAATCTGCCATTGAAACATCAAATGCTGGACCAACTGTTGTTTCGAAACCACGGTTTTGGAAATCTAGGATTCCAAGACCTTGAGACTTCTTACAAGCTGATACACAACGACCACAAAGGATACACTTGCTTGCGTCACGAATGATTGAGAACGACTTGTCATCAATTTTTGCTTCACGCTTAGCGCCTTCAAACTCAACACCTTCAATACCTAGCTCTTCAGAAAGATTCTGAAGTTCACAGTTCTTTGAACGGTAGCAAGTTAGACACTCTCTATTATGGTTTGCAAGAAGCAGTTCAGTTGTCATCTTTTGTGATGCACGAACACGCTTCGTATTTGTTTTTACAACCATGCCATCACGTACAGGAAGCACACATGATGCTTGTAGTGTACGAGCTCCTTCAACTTCAACTACACAGACACGGCAAGCGCCCACTTCGTTAAGGTCTTTTAGGAAACATAGTGTAGGAATGTGGATACCTGCTTCTCTCGCAGCTTCCAGGACAGTATAGTTTGACGGCACTTCCATTTCCATGCCGTTCATAGTTATTTTAACCATAGACACTGTTTTACACCTCTCCTCTTACGAAAATTACTGTTTAACGATAACTTTAACTGGACACTTGTCGATACAAGCACCACACTTGATACACTTGTCTTGATCAATGACATGAGGTGCTTTTCTTTCACCTTCAATAGCATCAACAGGACATACGCGTGTACAAGCTGTACAACCAATACAACCGTCAGCGATAACGATTTGTAGAAGGTCTGTACATACACCAGCAGGACACTTCTTGTCTTCAACGTGAGCAATATACTCATGCTTGAAGTGAGTTAGTGTCGAAAGAACTGGGTTTGGAGCTGTTTGGCCAAGACCACATAGAGCAGAGTCCTTGATTGCATGAGATAGAGTCTCAAGTTTTTCAAGATCAGCCATTGTGCCTTTGCCTTCACAGATATTGTCAAGGATTTCAAGCATACGCTTCGTACCTTCACGACAAGGTGTACACTTACCACAAGACTCGTCTACAGTAAAGTCTAGGAAGAAACGTGCAACGTCAACCATACAGTTGTCTTCATCCATTACGATCATACCACCAGAACCCATCATTGAGCCCAGTGCTACAAGGTTATCGTAATCGATTGGCGTATCTAGGTGTTCTTCTGTCAGACATCCACCAGATGGACCGCCTGTTTGAACCGCCTTGAATGCCTTACCGTTAGGGATACCGCCACCCACTTCGAAGATTACTTCACGTAGTGTTGTACCCATTGGGATTTCAAGAAGACCAGTGTTATTGATCTTGCCACCTAGTGCAAATACTTTTGTACCTTTTGATTTTTCAGTACCAATGCTAGAGTACCAGTCAGCACCATTTAGAATGATTTGAGGTACGTTAGCGTAAGTCTCTACGTTGTTAAGTAGAGTTGGCTTGCCCCAGATACCCTTTTGTGCAGGGAACGGAGGACGTGGACGAGGCATACCTCTTTCGCCTTCAATAGAAGCGATAAGAGCTGTTTCTTCACCACATACGAATGCGCCAGCACCAAGACGGATTTCCATTTCGAAGTTGAAATCAGTACCAAAGATGCCTTCACCTAGAAGACCGTATTCCTTAGCTTGTTCGATTGCAATTTCTAGTCTGTTTACCGCGATTGGGTACTCAGCACGGATATATACGTAACCACGATCAGCACCTACAGCGTAAGCTGCAATTGCCATTGCTTCAATAAGAGCATGTGGGTCACCTTCAAGAACAGAACGATCCATGAATGCACCAGGGTCACCCTCATCGGCATTACATGCAACGTACTTCTGATCGCCTTCAGCCTGGTAAGTGAACTGCCACTTTAGACCAGTTGGGAAGCCACCGCCACCACGGCCGCGCAGACCAGACTTCTTCATTTCTTCAATAACTTCTTCTTGGCTCATTTCTGTAAGAGCTTTACCAAGAGCCTTGTAACCGTCCATTGCGATGTACTCGTCAATAACTTCAGGGTTGATAACACCACAGTTACGTAGAGCGATACGCTGTTGCTTCTTATAGAAACCAACTTGGTCGATAGACTTGATTTCATCTTCTGCTACTGATTCAGCATATAGAAGATCAGTTACAATACGACCCTTTAGAAGGTGTTCTTCAGTGATGCGCGCAATATCCTTTGCGTCAACACGGCTGTAGAATGAACCTTCAGGATATACGATAACGATTGGACCTGCTTCACAAAGACCGAAGCAACCCGTACGTACAACTTTTACTTCATTTTCAAGACTATGTTTTGCTAGTTCTTCAGCGAACTTAGCTTCAATATCTAAAGCGCCTGATGATGTACATCCAGTACCACCACAGACTAGGACATGTGATCTTACGAAATCCATGTGTTTACCTCCTCAAACTATGGTTTTTACTTTTCAACAGATCCGATTGTTAGTTCAGAAACAACCTGACCGTTTACGATGTGCTCAGCGATAACACGCTTTGCCTTTTCAGCATCCATTTCTACGTAAGTAACTTTCTCTTCGCCTTCTTTGTAAACTTCAACGATTGGCTCAAGACGACATACGCCGATGCAACCAGTTTGAGTTACTTCTACGTCTGCTAGGTTTCTCTTCTGTACTTCTTCAATCATAGAAGTTAGAACAGGGCGAGCGCCTGCAGAGATACCGCAAGTTGCCATACCCACAACGATACGAGTACCTTTTCTATCTTTACGAATATCAACTTTTTTTAGAGCTTCTTCTCTAATTTTAGCGAGTTCTGCTAGTGATTTCATGCAGCTACCTCCTCAGTTATCAATTTATTAACCAAAAATCATCCTATTCGTGAATAATTTTGGTTTTAGCCTTGGTATTTTTCCAGAATACCTGGAATGTCAGCTTCAACTAGACGACCGTATACGTCTTCGTTTACTGTTAGTACAGGTGCTAGACCGCATGCACCGATACAACGTGTCGCTTCAAGTGAAAACTTTCCGTTTTCTGATGTCTTGTTGACTTCTACGTTAATATCTCTACTGATTCTGTCGATAAGTGCCTGTGCACCCTTAACGTAGCAAGCTGTACCTAGACAAACACCAATATGGTACTCGCCTTTAGGCTCCAATGAAAACTGTGAGTAGAATGTTACAACACCATAGATTTCTGCCATAGGAATGTTCAGTCCAGCTGAAATATGCTTTTGAACTTCCAGTGGTAGGAAACCGAAAATGTGTTGGCCTTCGTGAAGAACTGGCATTAGGGCACCGTTTGTTCCCTTATACTTAGCAATTGCTTCATCGAGTTTGGCAAATTTCTCTTGTGATAGAAGATCTTTGGCCATGGTCTTTCTTTCCTCCCTTTATTTTAACTTATGGTTAATCCGATAATAGCGAAAGTGCTATTGAGGCGCGGATTCCATGAATTACCTATGAACTTGCCATACAGATTTGACTTGTTCGCATAGAAAAGAATAGACCATTGTCAATTCATTTCTATGCGAACAATATAAAATTGTATTTTGCAAGATTCCTTCATAATTGGTTTAACATGATGGATCTATTAATGTAAATATGCAAACTTTAATGGCTCTTCTTGTTAAAGCCTTAACTAAAACAAGCATTAAAAAGAGCATATTCTTCATTTACACTTATCTTCCAAACGTTTGCATAAATTATCAGAAAATTCACGCAAACGACAGACATTTTTACAACTTTTCCCTGATTCAGCCATCAAAAATAGCCTCGCGGCTGAAATGTATATCTATCCAACAAATCATTTTTTTCCATTTGAGGATACTGTATACAATATTATGTGGCAAATAGAAAAATCCCAAGTAAATCACTAGGATATGCTCTATACTAATATCGCCAATACGATCGGCTGAAACCATTCGTATTGGCGAGTTATAGGTTAGTTAAAAAATATACAATGTCGTACAAGCCCTATTATATCATAAGTAGGAATACTGTAAATATACTTTCTGATAAATTCGACATAATTTTCACATTTGTAATGAGAAGGGTTATTATTGGACTTGTACATAAGACGAATATTAATTGTCAATCATTTAAGAGGTTTCAATATGGTACAAACTTTGATATTAAAATATCCATATAATATAATTCTATAGGAACAGAAAACCATTTATCGGAAGAAAAGGGAATATACAATGAAATATTTTAAATTGAAACATTTTAAATCAAGACACTGTAAATCATGTATTATAGCTATTTTATTTACACTCATTATTGTAAATTCAAATATTGCATCTTATTCATTAAACGATTCTGATAGCGCATCCGGGATACATGAACCTAACTCTGTGTCTCTGGTCCAACTTGAATTAAATAATGGACAACCTTATTCACTTACAAATACATATAGCTTTGCAGTGGTTAATGATGTTGTTAAGCCTGAAGTAAAGAAACTTCAAATAAATTATATATTTGAAAACAATTCAGAAACAATTGGTGAGTTTGCCCTATTACCCCCTGCAAGTTATCCAAACCTCGAAGGGCCTGTCAACAAGTACAGTTGTTATCATTTAAACACGCCGGAGGAAAATACAGCTATCATCGTATACTTAGAGTCTTCTAAATGGTACGGAATCATTAAATACACTCTTAATGACAAGAGTATTGAAAAACAACAGTTCTATGTTGATAAGAACAATCAAGAAAATTTCGGGAACTCTGACTTACTTGCTTACCTAGATTTCGTAACCGAGGATATAACTGAGAAGACTTTTGCAAGTGTTGAAACGCCTCAAAATAAAAAGCACCCCGGTTCCCCAGCGGTGCTTTTTGTCTTCATGCAAATACTTCTTTTATAAATTTTACTGATACTTCTCTCTCAGTCTTCTATCAAGTTCCTTGGCAGCATTATAGCCTTCAGACTTTTGTCTGTGGTTAGTCGCAGCCGCTTCAAGGATAACTGCCAGGTTACGGCCTGGCTTGACTGGCACGTGAATGGCTGCCACTTGGGCCTCCAAGATTTCAACATGCTTGTCTTCAAGACCAAGACGGTCGTAGGCCTTACCCTCTTCCCAGTCTTCCAGCTGAATCACCATATCAATGATTTTGCTGTGACGAATGGAAGCAAGACCATATAGCTTAGCCACATCTAAAATACCAATGCCTCTAATTTCTAAGAAATTTCGAATCAGGGCTGGCGCTCTTCCCACAAGGGCCCCATCTGGTGTCTTAACAATTTCGATGGCATCATCAGCCACAAAACGGTGACCACGCTTAACAAGTTCTAGGGCCGTTTCCGACTTACCTATGCCAGACTTACCTAGTATCAATATTCCAACACCAAACACATCAACAAGAACACCATGAAGTGTTACGGTTGGAGCCATTTTTTCCTCTAAATACCCACTGAGTCGACTCACAAATGACGTCGTTGCCTGTGTGGTCCTAGCAATCAAACGTCCATACTTATTTGCCGCCTGTAGCATTTCAGGGAAAACTTCTTGGTCACGCGTGAACACAACGACCGGAACGTCATAAGACATGAATCGATCTGCAATTTCTGCCTTTTGATCCGGTGTTAAAGTGTCAAAATAGGCCCATTCATTTTTACCAACAATTTGAATGCGCTCATAGACAAAATGATCATAAAAATTAGCGAATTGCAAACCACATCTGTTAATTTCAAGCGTTTTGACCTCTGCATCAACACTTACATCATTAATCACTTCAAGCTCGAGATCAGTAATGACTTCTTCAACTTTAACGACCCTCATCGAGTAGCCCCTTTCCAGTACCTGATATAGATTTGACATATGATCTCCTTTCGTAACAATCCGCCTTATATTTTGGTCACTTTACAGCGGTATTGCTACAAGCTTTTTATTCCCGTCTTTTTCTACTCGGATTCTTCACAAGCGCATTTGTAATCAAATCTGCTTAATATTCATGAACATCCGATTCTATTTATGTTGTTTCCTGCTGAACCATTTTATTGTTAAAGTAATCATAAATAGCTTCAGCAACTTTTTGATTGATGCCATCCACTTCAAGGAGATCTTCCACAGTTGCCTGTCGAATGCCCTCTATGGATTTGAAGTGTTTCATCAAGTTGGTACGTCTTGTTTTACCTATCCCCGGAATGTCATCCAGCACCGAATATGTCATTTGTTTATTTCTTAATGACCGATGGTACTCAATGGCAAATCTATGAACCTCTTCCTGAATGGAAGCCACATATCTATAGACTTCATGATTGGATTTCAGGTTCACCATATCTCCATTATAATACAAACGATCGGTTTTGTGTTTATCATCCTTAACCATGCCTGCAACAGGAATATTAATATCCAGAGCCTTAAGTACATCAAGGACGCTATTCACATGACCTTTACCGCCATCTATGAGAAGCAAATCTGGAAAAACAGAGAAACTTCCCTTGTCCACCCCTGTCTTTTTTAACTCTTCTAATTCTTCAAGCCCCCGCTTGAAACGCCGGTACAAAATTTCCATCATGGAACCATAGTCGTTAGCCCCTTCAATGGTCTTAACCTTGAACCGCCTGTAATCACTACGTTTTTTTACACCATTTTCAAAGACAACCATAGACCCCACCGACAAGACCCCATAAATATTAGAAATGTCGTAGGCTTCTATTCTTCGAATGGGCTTGCCCGTTTGAAGCAAGGACTCTAAATTGTCTCGTATAAGCTGTCGTTTGTACTTATCAATTTCAATTTGCTCTTTAAATTTCTCAATATACTCCTCGGCGTTTTTCTTGACCAGATCGGCCACCTTTTTCTTTTCCCCACGCTTAGGCACAAGAACCTTGACCTTGTAGTCAGCCTTTTGAGTCAGCCAGTCTGCAAGAAGATCTTGATCATTCGGCGTATCCGACAAGATAACTTCTTTTGGTATAAAGGATGTTCCGCTGTAGTGCTGGACAACAAAGCTGGATAGTATCTCACCTATAGACTCCGTTTCAGTATCATCTAATATGAATTTCTCATTGCCTATAAGCTTTCCGCTTCTTACGAAGAAAAGCATAATGCATGTCTGTCCCATTTCACGTGCCCATGAAATAATATCCTGATTGACATCAGATGTTGTGACAACACGCTGTTTCACTTGAAGCCTCTGAATGGCCTCGAGCTGATTTCTATACATAGCGGCCTTTTCAAAATTAAGGATTTCGGCTGCCGCTTTCATTTTATCCTCTATTTTAGGAATGAGCATTTCGTACTTGCCACTTAAAAACTGAATGATTTCTGCGATGACTTCCATGTACTCATCATGATGTACATCTCCCTTGCAAGGGCCAAGACACTGACCAATATGAAAATTCAAGCAGGGTCTCTCATTGTTTTTTTCCAAATTTCGACTGCATTTTCTTATAGGATAAATTCTATTAATGGTATCTATGGTTTTATTAACCGCATCCACATCAGTATATGGACCAAAATACTTGGCCTTATCTTTTAAGAGTCTTCTTGTTTTAATAACCCTTGGAAAGTGCTCATTCATAGTCACTTTAATATAAGGATAAGTCTTGTCGTCTCTAAGAAGGATGTTGAATCTAGGCTGATGCTTTTTAATAAGGGTTGCTTCAAGAATCAGCGCTTCCATTTCTGTATCGGTGATAATGTACTCAAACTCAGTGATATTGACAACCATGGTCTGGACTTTGGTGGTATGGGAATTAAAACCTCTAAAATAAGATGTGACCCTATTCTTAAGGTTTTTGGACTTGCCCACATATATAATATGATTGTCCTTATCTTTCATCAAATAGACACCCGGTTTCTCCGGTAGTTTTTTTAGTTGATCTTTTATATTCACTCGTCTACACCTCTAGAAAAATTATATCCTTTATTAAATATATGCACAAGTTTTGTCGACTATATATCGACTTATTTGACTTTATCCCATTCAATGTCAATGATTTATTCAAGCCAGTCGGTCAAGACTTTCGAACGGATTCCTCTGAAAATACATATTCATAGCTCAACTATACTCTACCCATGACTTAGGCTACTAAAGTCAAGCATATAAACGGATAGAAACGAAGGCCTTTTAATAAAACGAACATATTTCAAAATTGAAATATCTATTTCATTTTCACAGGCGCCATTAAAGTTTATAATGGTAGTGACCCTGGTGATGACTTTCTATTTTATGGCACTTATTCTTGTATTATTAAGTGACGCCCTGGGCTAATAAAGGAGGTTTACATGTTTAAGCATCGCAGTCTTATTTCTATTATCGCATTTATGGCATGCATCACAATATTTTCATTTGTCATGCCCCAGTTCGATTTCATTTTTGCAACAGACCTAAACCTGTTGAACAGCACACTTGCACTTATAATTATCATTTTTCCTGGTGTTGAAGCCCTCGTTCGGCATTTCATGACATCAAAGGCCTATGACCCGGGTAAATTTTTCTTTTCAGTGACCATGAATGAAAATTATACGCGACAAGGCGTTTATTATGCCATACTCATAGCTGTCATTCTCATTATGCCTTTTGCTCGTGGCAGTGTATATGTGACACTCACTCAAGTTATAATCAGTACGATTTTTTGGCTCTTCGTTTCTGCTGGCCTTCTTTTCATAACACAAAAGAAAACCAAGGTTCATTTTATGAACGACGCCATCATCATCAAGGGCATTGACCTGCGCCTTGAGTTCCCATTGAATGATCCAATACGTTCGAACTCAGGTGTTTACACATTTAGAGACTTTGCAGGCTTCTATGTGGAAGGGGCAGACATTCAGCTTTTCCTCAAGGACAAGCAAGGCCATATTAAGGCAAGCCTACCACAGGACAAGGTTCAACATATTATTGCCTTCCTGCTCAGTAAAGAAATTAAACGCCTTCAAATGCATGAAGTTGGCGAGTATTAAAAAAGTCTATATTTAAACATAAATTATTATCCCCCCATTTTCTTATGCAGGGGGATTTTTTGTTTTAAACACTGTCAAATTTATAGATTTAAGTCCTCAACATGCATATATAGAACCTGTGAGTTTTTAACAGCTATTACGGTCTGACGAAAAGGCTAAACTGATATACTGCAGGTTGTTCATCTAGGAGCTTATAAGGATTCAGTCTTTATAAAGGTGTTTTATACAGGATGTTTTAACATTGGAATGACAGAAACTTCGATTTCTTATTTTACCAGTTTCATAAATTTAAAAAGGGGCTGTTGAGGAATGAATCACATATAGCATTCATTCTTCAACAGCCCCAAAACCAAACCTATAAGACAAGCCGATGTCTTTTTATATTCGTCGTAACAATTTATAGTTCTCTTGACTCAACTTTAATCTTTTACAGCTTCTCCACCTTAGTGCCTACAAACTTCTTTAGTGCAAAGGTATTAAAACTTTGATCAAAACATATGGTGTAAATTTGTGTGAGAGACCGCATGAGTTAACTAGCCAATCAAAGTTCAAAGCGTATAATCTTATCGTTTATCATGAGCACTTATAAAGGCTGTCTGGCTATAGGTCGGCATATTTCTATTTTTACTTTTTAAACCCTCTAAGCCTTTTATGTCAAAGGGCTAGAAAATTGAATACAAAATGCCTTCCAATTCCGCTTTAGAAACCGGGCGTGGATTTGTCTTAGTACACATATCCATAAGAGCGTCTTCAGCCATTTGAGGAACAGCTTTAAAGTATTCTTCTCGGTCAATGCCCATATCCCTTAGGGCATGAGGTATTTCAAGTTTTTCATTGAAATGTTCAATGAGGGACACAAAGGCCTCTATACTTGTGGCCGAATTGTCCGTTTCAATACCAAGCAAAGATGCCACTTTCACATATGGGGCCCCATGGCTCTCAAATGTTTGATCTGTAAGCCCAGCGTTAAAGGCAACCACCTTTGGAAGAAGTATGGCATTGGCACGACCATGACTGATATGGAAATGAGCGCCCAAAGTGTGGGCCAAACTATGATTTATACCTAAACCAGCGTTTGTAAAACTCACACCCGCCATGCAACTCGCTTCATGCATTCGTGCGCGTTCCACTCGGTTTTGCCCATTGTAATAGACCTTCAACAGACTTGAAAAAGCCATTTTTAGTGCATTTTGTGCATACATGGTCGAAAGGGATGACCCATCCGGAGACACGAAGGCTTCAAGAGCATGGGTGATCACATCCATACCCGTGTCTGCAGTAACCCCCTTGGGCACACTCATTGTAAAGGTCGGATCAAGAATGGCCACATCTGGAAGCATAATCTTATCAGATAATGGTATCTTGCGTTGATGTTCATGGTCTGTAATCACAGAGTATGACGTCACTTCTGACCCAGTGCCTGATGTGGTTGGAATGGCCACAAACTCTGGCTTCACAATTTTTGAGGTTTCAATTAATATTTCTTTTGTCTTAATGCAGAAATATATAATGGCTTTTGCCGCATCAATGACTGAACCCCCACCAACCGCAATAAGAGCCCCTAGCTTATTTTCAATAATATGATGAAGACCCTCGTACACTGTTTCAAGAGATGGATTGGCTTCAACACTGTCAAATATATGATAGTCAATTTGCCTAGAGTCTAAAATATCAGTTATCCGTTTAACGGCACCAAGTTCCACCATGACCTTATCTGATACAATGCACACAGAATCAGCTTTTAGTGTCTTTAAGTAGTCTAGACCATCATGACCACTGATGATTTCGGTGGATAATACAAAACGATCCACATTATCACTTCTTTCTCTTATCTATAGCTGTTCCCAGTTGGCAGGATAAACAACGTACATAAAACGGCATTTGTCCGGTGAGCTAAACTGGATTTTTGTATTCCTTGGAATAAGGATCACATCGCCCTTTTGACCCACAATCTTTCGACCATCAATGATGATTTCCAGTGTGCCGTCAATGATGTAATCAACCTCATCATACTTCAGAGTCCAGTCAAATACAGTCTGGTCCATCTCCATGATGCCTGCACCAATTCTTGGACTTTCATCTAGAGAGAATATATCCGTTAAGAAGACCTTATCGCCTTCTTTTCCTGTGTCAAACGGTTCAGGTTTAATATCAGCTGCTTTTACAGAAATCACACCGCTCTTATCTACAACACGACCAGGTGAAGAAGCCTGTCCAAGTTGTTGTTCAATAACTTTGCGTACAATTTCTTCGATCATTTCACGTTGAATATTTTCCACTTTGAATCCCACTTTCTCAAATGTTTCATTCATAGTCATTCTATTTCTTTATTTTTTCACTTCTTTTTAATCCGTTTTGTGCGATTTGCAAAATATTGACTCTTATCACTCTAGAGTCTTCGAAATACCATATAAAATTCATAAGCTTCAACAGAGATTTTCATATAGAGTATCGCAAGTCGCTTAAGGATTTCTTTTCCTGATTTTGATACACTCGAACCCTGCAAACATACTTATCCAAGCAGGATTCGAGATTATGTAACTATGCTGCCTTTTTTTCTGCTTTAGAAGCTGATTGGTATTTTACAAGGACTAGAGCTACCATAATAGCTGTAACACCACCAACAAGCTTGCCGACAACCATAGGGAAAATCATTTCTTGAGCCACACCAGCTGTAAAGCCTAGGTGGTCACCGAATACAAAAGATGCACTTACTGCGAAAGCAACGTTTATAACCTTACCACGCTCATCCATGTCCTTCATAAGACCAAACATTGGAATGTTGTTAGCAAGTGTTGCCACCATACCAGCTGCCGATACATCGTTCATACCTAGCATAGATCCCATCTTTAGCAGTGGCTTGTTGAACACCTTTGTTATAACCGCAACCATTGGGAATGCACCCGCAAGCATAAGGGCAATGTGACCAACGATTTCAATACCTTCACTTACAGGAGCCATGCCTGGAATCACAACGATGCCTGTCATTGTCTCAATAATAATAGCCGCTAGACCAATTGTGATAACAACTACAACACCCTTGCCAAATACGATGAATCCCTTGATCATTTGCTTTGGAATCATAGCAAGCCCCACAGCAAGAAGAACCGATACAATAACGATTGGAAGCAGGTTGCTAATGATCATACCGATTTCAAAACCAGCAACAAGACCGCCCACCAGACAACCTACAGGGATTGTCACAAGACCTGCCAAAATACCACGCGCTAAAAATACATGGTCTTCTTCTTTAATGATGCCTAGAGCAACAGGAATTGTAAAAACAATCGTAGGCCCCATCATAGCACCAAGAATCAGACCAGCGAAAAGTCCTGCCTCTTGACTTTGAGCCAGCTGCATAGCCAGCGGATAGCCACCCATATCATTTGCAAGAAGTGTTGTTGCAAACATCGATGGATCTGCACCCAGTGCAGAATAAAGCGGCACGACAACAGGTTCAAGAATATTGGCCAGCACAGGCGCTAGGGATACAACACCCACCATAGCTAGAGCAAGTGACCCCATGGCCATGATGCCTTCTTCGAACTGCTCTCCTAGTCCAAATTTGTTACCGATAATCTTATCAATTGCACCTAAGACCATGAAGCCAACCATAATATAAACGATGATTTCGTTAATGCTCATTTTTTCCCCTCCAGTGTTTAGAATGTATACGTTTTAAGAAGCCTTCGCAGGACCTCTTCAATCAAGTTTTCATCAACAGTGTCAAACGAGTTTTCAAGAACTTGCCTCACTATACGTGTAACTTCATTCGCTGACATTTTTTTATCTTCACTATTTTGACCAGCCTCGACAGCTTGTTCACTTTCATGAACGGATGTCATATGGCTATGAGAACAAGTCTCTTGATTCTCCTGGATATCTTTCTTTGAATCTTTTTTACTAGCTGGACGAGAGCCATACTTGATGGCAATGCCCTGGTTTCTAAGAATATCCTTCACACCAGGTGAAACAATAAAACTGCCTTCCATGTAAACTGTCTGATCAATAATGGTTAAATGTTCTTTATAATTCTTTTTCGTAAGCAGTACTTTTCCCATCTGCTTCCTCCTTGGCTTACAGTATAGCCGCCTTTAGTTCCGGGTGCATTCTTGGAATAACACTGGTGCCAAATAGCATACCACTATTTTTTCCAACTTCTTGACCCGCTGATACAGCAGACTCCACTGCACTCACATCACCAGTTAGGGTCACAAAGGCCTTGCCTCCTACAGCGTAACCTAATCTTATTTCAATGAGTGAAATATGAGCCGCTTTTGCCGCAGCATCTGCTGCGATAATAGCCGATGCAATGTTGAAATATTCAAGTGTTCCAAGAGCATCATTCACTTCTACAGTGGATGTGCCTGTAATAGCCGGAATAATGCCTGCATGCAGGCTTGGCAGTACAAGTTTATCCACCATATATGATCCAGCAATCTCCACACCAGTTTCAACAGAAGATTTGACCGCTGCAATATCTCCATGAACCATGACTATGAATTTCCCTGGACAAATGGAATGGGCCTTTAAAAGCGTCACATCTGCTACTTTAAGCATGGCATCAGCCACTTCATAGCCCTTGGCAATGCTATTGAGTTCTATTAATCCTAGAGTCCTAATCATCTTGTTCCTCCACCTGGTTTGCTGTAATTATAATACGATCTTCATAGACCTCAACCCGGCCTGATAAACTTGCATGTATTTGAGCACCTAGTGCCTCATCAGGAATTCTAGCAATGCAAGCACCTGTCTCAACATATTGTCCACTTTTAACGACAGGTTGAGCTGGCGCACCAATATGCTGCCTTAACTTTATAGTCACCGACTCGGGTGTGTATCTTATCACATCGTCTAGGTGAATATGCATGTATGGACTTAGACCTAAACGGGCAACCAGCCTATCCGTTTGAACCTGCCTATAAGGTCTCATGTCACTGGAAACTGTCTCCCCAGATTCTGGCGTGTAGCGTATGCCGTTTTGCGACAAATGCTTTTTAACAGCCTGATTCATTTTCTTTGGTGACATTTCCATGGGACATGCATACATCTCACACACACCGCATTCACAGCATAACTGGGCACTTTTTAAAGCTTCAAAATCTTTCGTGCCTGCTCCAACAGCCCGCATAATCTTGTGGGGCTCAAGGGGATGACCATTCAAGTATCTTGGGCACAAGTCCGTACACATACGGCACTGGATACATGCTGCAGATGCACGTTTTACAACCTGATCGTCTGATAAGCCGCCCTTTTCAAAAATATGATGGTCCTTTGCAAGTACAATAATGCCACCCAGGGTTTTGCTTGTATATGTGTCCTGAATGTCTAGACCATCACAATGGGCTCCCATCATAGGGCCCCCAAGAATGACTTTAAAGTCTGCCAGGCTTGCTCCACCCGCAAGCTCGATGCATTCGGAGATCCTTGTTCCCACAGGGACATGAATTAAGGTTGGTTTATGAACCGCTCCCGTTACAGTGATAATACGATGGGTCACTGCAAACTTCGTCTGCTTTTGACTCTTATATACGTCAATCACAGTTGCCACATTGGATACAACAACACCCACAGATAAAGGAATGGATGCAGGTGCAACACTATCACCTGTCACATCTTTAATCAGCATCTGTTCATCCCCTGCGGGGTAATAATTTTTTGATTCGTGTATCTCAATGTCAAGGCCTTGCTTTTCAATCTCACTGCGCACGGCTTGTATTTCTTTTTTATTCTTCGCCTTGATTCCAATAACTGATCGAGTGGCCCCAATTTGTTTTGAAATAAGGTTCACACCAGCCACAAGGTCAGCTGCCTGGTGTCTCATATAATACTTATCTGTTTCAAGAAGTGGCTCGCACTCAATGCCATTGACAATGAAACATGAGGCCTGACCACTGAATTTAACGTGGGAAGGAAATCCTGCCCCGCCCGCACCTACAATACCTGATGCTTTAACGTTTTCAATGAAGTTCAAAATCTTGCCTCCTAAATGTCCACAGTCTCATCCACATCCACTTCGTCAACAATGCCAACAACCATAGCGTCAATGGGACAATGATCTTTTTGAAGCACTTTTCTAGCTGAACTGCCTCTGACCACCATAACCGTATCACCTATGCCTGCTCCAACTGCGTCAGCCGCTGTTATTTCAGGTCTGTCCGCACCATTTAAATGGTCAATGGGCTTAATCACAAGAAACTTAAGTCCGTTAAGGGACTCTTCCTTTCGCGTTGCCCAAACATGACCAATAACTTTACCTAGAATCATAGATCCAACCTTTCTTGACCAAGAACCTAACGACTTTTATGAATCTACAACTTCAATAACCACACCAGCTTCACGTAACATGTCTTTAGCAAGAGGTGTAACCAGGTGCTTTCGTTCAATAAACAAATTCTGCATGCCAGTGTTTATAAATGACTCTGCTTGTTTTTGTCCAAGGACTTTGCTGTCTTTGAACTGAACCTCTTTTTTGAACGTCTTCATAGGGACAGGGTCCGCTTCTGTTTTAAAAGCCTCTATCACCGGCTCATATTCACTTGCTGTCAGGTTGCCTTCTTTTGTCGTGTTTTCAAAAACATCCAGACCAGAAGCTTTTAGGAGTTCATAGGCTTCTTTATATCGCTTTGTAAAAGGGGTATCAGCAATATCAGAGTTCAGGAGTTCAACGTCTTTTTCGAAAACATAGACCTTGGCACCTATGAGAAGGCCCTTGATCACACAACTCGTTACAAGATCACACGGATTTCCATTGTATATGGATATGAGTTGTCTATTGGTCAGTCTTGGTATCAATAGAGGATGTCTATCCTTCCAAATATCTTCCTGCTTCACAGTACGAAAGCCGTAAGTCTCTTCTAAACCTATTAAATCGACAGCATCGTAATCTGCGTTTTTTAAAAGCTTGAGTGGTTTCAAATGTCCTATGCGAATTAAAACTTCTTTTACCACTTCATTAATTATTTGATCGTTCACTTTACTCATCGCCTCCTTGCGGGAAACAATTCAGAGCAATCCCAAGGGGCGTAGCAAGTAGGGGTTGATCTGGTTTACACGTTTTTATACTTGTTCTCTTCTCAAATATCTTTTCCACATCCGGCAGGAGACAAGTACCACCTACAAGGCAAATCTCATCTGCCCTGTGGCCTTCAATATTTTGTGCGACAATTTCAGCCATCTTTTCAAACACAGGTCTGACAATATGCGTGACATCCTTTTGTCTTTTGGGGTCCTTCTTAATGGCTTCCGCCTCTTGAAAGTCCACCTTGAAATGGCCACTAAGCACAAGGCTAACATGGGTGCCACCTGTGGCCTCATCCACTACAAACACCACTTGACCGTCTTTTAAAATGGACAAACCAGTCGTGCCACCGCCTATGTCAACGATGACTCCGTTTTTCATTCCTATGACCGCATTGGCTGCCGTTGGTTCATCCACAATATTGCACACTTCAAGTCCTGCGCTTTCCACAACATATTGATGGGTTTTCGTGTCTTTTTCAGTCGTCCCCGGTGGAATGGCTATCGCAGCATGGAGCAATGTTTCACCCAATCGTTCTTCCAGCTTCCCCTTCAGACGACGCACTATGTCACAGGCTCCCATATAGTCAACAACCAGACCATCTTTAAGAACCTGAGCAAACTCAAGTTCCACTGCCACTGGATTGTCATTTTCATCGATAACAACCAAAACGATATAGGCTGTACCAAGATCGACTCCCACGCGGTACTGGCCCTTAGAGGGAAATGTTTCTGTTATGGCACTGGATGCTTTTTCAATAAGTCGATTGGCTTGCTCCAAATTCATTAGCGATCACCTTTTTCCTGAATGATTTTTCCCACTGAGTCTTTCGTCAGACCGACAGCGTTGGCTTCGTCATAGTCTATATGCATGCTCAGTCTATACGAATCCTTTACACGTACAAGGACGTCATCAAAGACAAGAGGTCGCTCGCCTGTCACTTTAACCATGACAATATCTTTGTCAGTCACTTGAAGGGCTTTGGCCTCTTCCGGACGCATATGAATATGACGTTTTGCTGCTATGACTGTACCTTTTGCCTCAAGGCACTTGCCACCGGCAGAGATAACTATGTCTTCAGCGCCTTCCAGGTCTCCGGAATCCCTTATAAGACCACGTAGACCCAAAGCGCGGGCATCTGTTCTTGACACTTCAACTTGTGTTTTTGAACGACAAGGGCCAAGCACCGCCACACCAGAGATCACACCCTTTGGTCCAATCAGTGTCACTTTCTCCTTGCAAAGGTATTGACCTGGCTGAGAGAGTTCCTTGACTTGTGTCAGTTCAGACTTTCCAAACAGGGTCATGGCATCTTCCTTGCTCAGATGAACGTGTCGTCCCGATGCTTCCACTTGGAAGCTGTCGACTGTCTTGCTTAGGCCTGTTTGCCCAAGAATTTGCTCTACAATGGTTTCCACTAATTTACGTATATCTTCAGATTTCATAATTACACTTCCTATTTTTTTGCTGTGTGTTCCCCAAGCGTTCGACACATTAGAATATAGATCGCACTGCTAAGTCGATTCAAAGTGCGAATAATGTCTTGATGTGTTACCACAGTGCCCGTTCTAAATGTTTGCATGCCAGCCACTTCAAGCTCTCTGACTTGAGTTCGTAAAGCATTTAGGCCAATAATAGCCTCACCCATGCTTGCATCCGGTACAAAATGTTTGACACCATAGTACTTTTTAGGGTTATGAGAATGTGCTCTAATTCCGCTTTCATCTAGTCCAAAGAGCGTTCCAGTCTCAAGGGGCAAATCTTTCACTTCTGACATTAGGATGTTTCGTGTGAGTTCTAAAACTTCTTCTAGATCCGTCACAAGGTCTTCCATGCCCAGATTTTTTAATGTGATCTGGAGAGAGAGAATCCGGCTTTGAAAACTGTCCAGTTTCCCCCTAAAAACAATACGAGCATCATCCTTGAACACAAGCCTGTTTCCATATAAATGGGTCATGTATTCTGGTTTTTCTTCGTACATGCCTCCATCGTATTCAGATACAAATTTAGGCTGAAATCCCTGTTCCATGACTTCAAAAGGCTTGTAGTCATTTGTTTTATATCCAGATTCAGGTTTTGCTTTTGCATCAGAATTTTGTGAGTTGTTTTCTCCATCTGACTTCCCTTTAAGAGCCTCTGTGATTTTGAGCTCAACACCCTTTTCACGCAAATACTGCTTGGCTGAAGGTGTTAAAATATCACTCTTTTTCACTTCTAAAACCTTTGGAACCTCTTTTTTAAAGTCACTTCTTAGTACACTTTCCGTGATCACACTCATGGCCTGCCTCCTTTAAAGGGGGAGTCTACGTAGACTCCCCACTTTCCTTATCCAGTGCTTAGTCAGCTGAAAGGATTGAAGGAAGAATTGATTCCACTTCGCCATGTGGTCTTGGAATAACGTGAACTGAAACCAGTTCGCCAACACGTTCAGCCGCTGCAGCACCTGCATCCGTTGCCGCCTTAACAGCACCAACATCACCACGTACAAGAACAGTTACTAGACCACCGCCCACTTTTTCCTTGCCAACAAGTGTTACGTTTGCTGCCTTAACCATTGCGTCTGCTGCTTCAACTGCGCCAACAAGTCCCTTAGTTTCGATCATTCCAAGTGCGTTTAGTGTAGCCATAATAAAAATCCTCCTTAGGTATTCATCTTATTTATTGTTTGTATTGAAGCTCTCTAGGCCTTACAAGAAAACCAAGTTTAACCTATGAGGCTCCATAAATTTTCATGATATTCTCAAGTGTTTATTTTGAAAGGGCTTCCATCACCATCGCGCAAATGGCATCAATGTCGATGTTTTCCTCTTCTTTAACTGGTGCTGGCGTTTCTGTTTCAAGACCATAAGCCATAGCACGCTTGTTAATCAGGTTTAGTGGTGTCACATTGTCACTTGTAGCACTGCCACCCACTGTGCCGCAGCCTAGTGTGAAGGATGGAGCAAGTCCCGTGCTTAGACCAACAGCACCGTGTGTTGATGGTGTGTTCACAAGGAATCTTGAAACCGGTTTGGCCAGGGCAAAAGCTCGTATAACATCTTCATCATTTGAATGAAGTGATAGAGTATGTCCTAACCCACCATTTTCAAGAAGCTGAATGCAAAGTTCGCAAGCTTCTTTCCAGTCATTTACAACATAAAAGCCCATAAGCTGTGTCAGCTTTTCTTTAGAGAAAGGATGCTTTCTGCCAACGCCTGGTTCATCACTAAGAAGAAGGGTCGTTCCATCAGGAATTTCAATACCAGCCATGTCAGCAATGTACTGAGCGCTTCTTCCTACAATAGCAGGGTTCATGCCACCATTTGGACGTTCCATAATGGCTTTAACTTTTTCTAGGGCTTGCCCCTTTAAGAAGAAACCGCCATTATCTATGATCGCTTGACGCGCCTTGTCTTCATTGCATGTTTCAACAATGATCGACTGTTCAGACACACACACTGTGCCGTAATCAAAGCCTTTAGAACGCATGATTTTTTCCACTGCAACTTTTACGTCGGCTGTACGCTCAATGAATGCAGGCACATTGCCCGGGCCAACACCTAGAGCCGGTGTGCCAGAACTATAAGCCGCCTTAACCATCGCAGATCCACCTGTAGCTAGAATCATGTTGACATCATCGTGCTTCATAAGAACATCAACAGCCTCCATGGTTGGGATAGAAATACAGCTGACCAAATCTGCTGAAACGTTCGCCTTGATACAAGCTTCTTTTAAAACAGAAACTGTTTCTGAAATGCATCTTAATGCGGATGGATGTGGGCTAAAAACTATACTATTCCCCGCCTTTAAAGAAATCAAAGTCTTGTAAATGACTGTCGATGTCGGGTTTGTTGATGGAATGAGTCCTGCAATAACACCCATTGGCACACCGATCTCTACAACTTTTTTCTCTGCATCTTCATTTAGGATGCCTACAGTTTTCATATCTTTCATATAAGCATTCAGTTTTTCACTGGCAAGGACATTTTTTGCCTTCTTATCTTGCCATTTCCCGAATCCTGTTTCTTCATTTGCCATTTTGGCAAGCTTCTCTGCGTTTTCAAATGCCGCCTTTGCTAGTACATCAACGACCTTGTTAATAGATGCCTGATCAAGTTTTGAAAATGATTTTTGAGCTTCTTTTGCTCGGCTGACCAGATCTCTTACTTCTTGAATAGATCGCAGGTCTTTATCCAAATTCACCACGGTTAATGACCTCCTTTTATATGGTCGCGAATAGCTTCTATGAGTTGTTTCTTATTCGCGTATTTTATGTTGTTTCGCTGCATTGTTGTGATCTCAAGCTGTCGAGCTAGGCGTCTAAGCTGAGTGACTTTTAGTTTGACTATGCCACTGTTTCCAAAGACATCATAGCTTTTACCACCGAATGTCACTTTGTCTTGACTCTCTTTTTCAACATCAGAGTTTTCTTCTTCGCAGTCCACTTCATTCAATTTCACTTTTTCAGTTTCTGAATTTGAAGTCACTGAATCATTTTTCTCTGACTTGAACTGATCTGCATTTAGACCACTTGCAGCGTCTTGCTTGATTGAATTTATGTCAGGGTCTTGAGTGCTCTTATTACGACCATCGATGTTTAGGTTTTTCTTTTGTTTTTGCTCTTCTTGCGGCTTCTCATTTGACGCTTGTTTTAATTTCTGTCTAGCTTTAGATGTATTACTCTCACTGTCATCTGGTTGAAAAAGAACTTCAAGACCAGATGCCAGTCTAGGTATAACATGGGATGACACAAGTTGACCAACTCTCGAGGCCGCTGAACTGCCTGCATCAACAGCTGATTGTACCGCTGAAACATCACCAGACAGGTAAACGGTCACCATACCACCTGTTGAGAGTTCCTTGCCCTGACAAGTCACATTGGCTGATTTCAGTGCCGCGTCAAGCGCCTCAATGGCGCCGACATACCCTTTGGTTTCAATAAGTCCAATAGCACGATTCATAAGGGACTCCTAATACTTCGTCGGGTTGTCTGCTACAAACATAACAGCATCTGCAAATGCATCACACGCCGCTTTACAAGCTGACTGACTGCCTGTGAGCATACCGCCGCCAAAGTTTGTTTCAGATGGTGGTCCAAAGAACTGTACCATTTTAACGTCTGCTGCCTTTAGGGCTGCATCAAGGGCATACATGGCTTCAATTGGTGGAGCAATCAGATATGCAATGGCTTCGCCTTCAGGAATGTTGCATTCGCTAGACAGGTATGTACCTGTTCTTGACACACAGTGAGCGTAGTAAGCAATGCTGTCGTCCTCATTTGCACTGTAGAAGCAAGCATCGTTCTCTACAAAATCAATCACTGCGTTGACACCACTTTTAACTTCAGCCGGTGTCGGACCAGAAAGGATTCCGATAAATTCGCCAGCCAGTTTCGTATTTGCATTGGCCGCACCACCGTAGAAGGACTTGGCATATACAACAGATACCTCTGCTTTTTTTGTCGCTTCATCTAAGGCTGTGTAACCCACATCATCGCAATCTGTTGTGATCATGCCGATCGATCTATGATCATCTGGCAGATTCAGTTCTTTTTTCATATCGTCATCCACATTGGGAATCATTTTGACGCTGAGTACACTGGCCTTTAAAGGATCATTCTTCATTTTCAGTACCTCCTAAAGTTTTAAATCGACGCCACTCTTCTTCATTTCGTGAATTTTCTTGATAACATCAGCAATATGGGCACCGGCTTCTACAGCTGGTGTGCCATTTTTATGGATGTTACTGATAACCGTACGAAGAGATTCTTTATTACCAACCTTGCCCTTGTAGATCATGTAGCAACTCATAGACTCGCCTGTTGCAAGACCAGGTCTTTCGCCAATAAGCACAACTGTTACATCAGCACCTGTGATTTCTGAAATGTGGTCCATTGCCGGAACACGACCGTATTTCACGAAAAAAGGCTTACCCATAGTCAGACCATGTCCTTTAAGACCTTGTTCAATGGCTTTGAAAGTATCATAAGCATTCGTTTCAATAGCTGTTGATGACAGACCATCTGACATATAAACCTGAACTTGAGGCGCCGAAGGTTGAAGTGTCCTTAGCTCTTTCTCTGATGCATCATCAAGAAGTCTTCCAAGGTCAGGTCTTGTTATGTACTCATCCTTATCTTCCACACGTGTTTTAAGCACTGGCCAACCCTTGTCTGCAAGATACTCTTCAGAAACATCTGAGAATACAGCATCCTGAGCCACAGCGTGGTCAGCTCTAAAGCGAAGCATAGTCTCCGTCGTATAACGCGGACCAGCTCTCCAGATGCCCACACGTGCAGGTGTGTTCTTCTTGTAGCTCTTATATGCGTCTTCGTTTTCAGGAGACGGCACACGCAGAAAGTCTTCCATTTCGTACGCTGTAATGTCTTCAGCTAAGCACGCATCACTATCATTGACGCTACACGTCGCCTTTGCAGGTTCGCTTGCCTGTGAACCCTTCATTTCATTAACAATTTGTTCAATCATGCTTTTTAATTGATTCTCATTCATGACGGGCCTCCTCTCTATTTCATAAACACAGATGCGTCACCGGCACGATCCGTTAGCACGCCATCTTTAACAAATTCCATTTTCTCAAGCCACTCAGCAAACGGACCAATTGGCTTAAGTCCCATTGTGCTACGTAGTGTTGGTACTTCATGGTAGCCAGTACACTGGTAGTTGAGCATGATGTCATCGCCTGCAGGAATTGCCATGAAATAGTTACAGCCTGCCGCACTTAAAAGCACTGCCAAGTTTTCAATGTCATTCTGATCCGCTTTCATGTGGTTTGTATAACAAGCGTCAACACCCATTGAAACGCCTGATAGCTTGCCCATGAAGTGGTCTTCAAGACCAGCACGGATAACTTGCTTGCTGTCATACAGATATTCTGGTCCAATAAATCCAACCACCGTGTTTACGATAAATGGCTTGAATCGTCTTGCTAGACCGTAACATCTTGCTTCCATTGTGACCTGATCTGTATCATGATGGGCGTCACTTGAAAGTTCAGATCCCTGGCCTGTTTCAAAATACAGAACATTTGGTCCTGTGCAAGTGCCCTGCTTTAAGACAAGATCTTGGGCTTCTTGAATAAGATCCACTGTTACGCCAAAGGCTTCATTTCCTTTTTCTGACCCTGCAATGGATTGGAAGATCAGGTCTGTTGGTGCACCTTGTTTAACAGCTTCTATTTGTGTTGTTATATGTGCAAGAACGCACTGCTGCGTTGGAATATCCCATTTTCTTTTGAATTCATCGAACATCGTTAGTACATTTGAAACACTTTCAACCGTGTCATTAACAGGGTTCAGTCCAATAACCGCATCCCCTGCGCCATATGTTAGACCTTCCATCAGGGAAACCATAATTCCATCCAGGTTGTCTGTTGTATGGTTTGGCTGCAGTCTGAATGCAAGCACCCCGTCTTCACCGATTGTCGTGTTGCAATGTGCTGTAATTCGAATCTTTTTCGCACCGTGAACCAAATCCAGGTTGGACATAAGTTTTGTTACTGCCGCAATCATTTCTGATGTCAGACCCCGTGAAACATGCTTGATCATATCTCCACTTGTCTTTTCATTTAGAATCCATTCACGCAGTTCACCCACTGTCATATGCTTGATCTCTTCATAAGTTCTCATGTTCAGATCATCATAAATAACACGTGTGACTTCGTCCTCCTCGTAAGGTACCGCTGGATTGTTAAAGATGTCCTCAAGCGTTAAATGGCTGAGTACCTCCTTTGCAGCAACTCTTTCAGTTACTGATTCTGCTGCAATACCCGCCAGCTTGTCGCCGGACTTTTCTTCATTGGCTTTCGCCATGACCTCTTTGACACTGCCAAATTCATAGCTGTGACCAAATAATGATGTTTTGAGTCTCATTTTTCTACTCCTCTCACCCGATTTTCCTGTCCTAATACCCGAACAGCAAAGTTTTTATGATCACCGGAACCACCTGTCCACCAGCGACTGGTCGTCCTACGTCAATGTAGTCTCCGTTGTCCACGGTCACCGAATCTATGCAAATTACCGGTTCATCCGGTAATAATTGCCCTTTTAAACTATGTCCAAGCGCCTTGGCCAAGTCATTGTCTAGGAGCACGATCAGTGGCAATCTGTTTTTTCTTATGCCTTCCATGCCCTTAACAATGTCCTCTGCCAAAACCTGCATGTCATCAAATCCCAGCGATTTGCTTCCCATAAGAGATAGGGCTACAAGTTCACCACTGCTTTGTCCTTTAAACCAGTCCACTCTTTTTTTTATGGCATCCACTCGCTCTTGTCCCGCCATTTTCTCTTCTTGAGCAGAGAGTCTTATAACCGGTATATTTTTAATTGGGAGGACAGATGCATCAAATCTTATGGTGCTTCCGCTGACATCTGTTGTATGGGAACCTGCCCCTACGACAGTGGCACGAATTGTTTCAATGGCTTTTTCAACAACCAGACCACTTGTTCTTAAGATTTTGTCAATATTCTGTCCTAGCTTGACCCCGATGTCTCCATAAGGGAAATCTTCCTCTGTGTTTTTATGCATACAATCTGCAACACCACCCGAGAGACAAACTGCATCAATCTTTCCATTAAAGCTCAGACCATGATCTGTTATAAGCAGTTTGTAAATTGGGTCTTGCGTTTGGTGGGTCGCGATGAGAACAATGGCCTTTGCCATGGTCTCTGTTATGAGACCCAAAGCCTCTTTTTCCATGGTTTGACCTACTTTTAAGGCAATGTTTAGGTGGTCACACAGGGCCTTCATTTTTTTTGACATATAAGTCACAGCGCCCCTCTCATCAACCTTAATAAGGCGACCGCCAATATCAAAGCAGGCTGAATCAACCACATCACCATTTTTATAAATGGCCACATTGGTTGTGCCACCACCAATATCAAAATTCATAACCGTACGGCTATGCGCCTTTGAATATTCCCAGGCACCTGACCCTTTACCTGCCAGAACCCCTTCAAGGTCTGGTCCAGCTGTGGCAACAACAAAGTCACCAGCTAAACCGCTTAGCATATTCAAAACTTCCTCAGCATTCTCCTTGCGGGCTGTTTCTCCAGTGATGATCACTGCGCCGGTGTCCACATTTTCAGGTTTCATGGAAGCCTTTACATATTCTTTTTCAATCAAGTCACGAACAGATTGGGCATCGATTATTTCTTCACTTTTTAGGGGTGTGAAATGGATGTCACTGCGATAGACAATCTCTTTATCAATAATTTGCACCGTTGGAACTGTCCATGCCGATGCTGTGTTTTCTATGTATAATTTGCTGAATACGAGTTGAGTTGTTGATGTGCCGATGTCTATTCCGACACTAAAGAGTGAATCTTTCATCGTCTCCCTCATTTCTAATCCGCTTTTTTAAAATCTATATTTTCGAAATTAGTGAAACAAAAAATGGTGCTAAAACCCGGTAAATTACCGTGTTTTAACACCATTGTTGTTTCCAGTACGCCATTGTACAGTCATCAATATTCTGTTTTACTGCCGCTTTATTTTCACATCTGGCGACTTACATATTTGATACTGCAAGTGCCGAGGTCGTTAACGTGATCCGGATTTCTCCGGGGTGAATTATGGGGGGCATAATTCTATGATCTATCATTTTTAATCTAGGCGCTTGCAAAATTTCAGATCCAGCGCCTCCCCATATATAGAATTTGTGGTTCTAAAATATCTAATTATGGTATAGGACGGGGTCTTGAATGATATTTTACAAGTCGCCCAATCTATTTATTAGGGGCATAACATATAAATTTAGGGGCATTAGACTGAAAAAATAAAGTTTTATAAACCAGTGATGACCATGGCTTTCGTTGCTAGCTACTCTATCTCATCTGATTTCATTTTAAAATCAAATGTCACTTTTGTTCCATTTTCTCCAGTTTCTAAATCAAAACGTCCTTTCAAATTATCCTGTATAATGCTTGTGATAATTTTCATGCCTAAACTGCCTTTACGGGACATTTTAATGTCAAAACCGACACCATCATCTTCAACACTTATGTTGGAATACTGTATGCCACGTTGAATGGCAATACGAATGTTGCCTTCGTCACGGTCTGGAAATGCATATTCTAGGCTGTTCTGAAGCAGTTCATTGACAACAAGTGCTATAGATGTGGCCACATCGGAGGAAATTTCAAAAGTGTCTCCTTCAATTTGGACATCTACATTGCAGGCTGATGAGTGAAGACCGATCACATTTTGAGTGATTTTTTTTAGAATTGTCTTCACATCAACATCATCCACACCATTTTGAGCCAGTATTTCATGGGTTACCGCAATACTGATCACCCGACTAATACTCTCATCAAAGGCGTGTTTTGCTTCTTTATTATCAATTCTTCTCGATTGTAATTTCAATAAGCTGGCTATTGTCTGTAAATTATTTTTAACCCGGTGATGTATTTCTCGTATTGCCACCGACTTAGAAATCAATTCCTTCTCAACAGCTCTTTTATCTGTAATGTCTTTTATGACCATAATAAGTCCAGCAAAATCTGACTCACTGAGGGACAGGTTCGCATATTTGATATGCAGGGTTCTGCCTCCAATTTCGACTTCTGACACTGTGATGGTTACTGATTCACGAATTTCATCAAATCTTTTATTATCAAGGGTTAAATCATCAAATGGAATATTGACCAGTTCATCCCTATACCCTAGTTTTCTATACAGCATAACCGCCACTGGATTTAAACTCCTAGAGTAGCCATCCGAATCAAATATCACAATGCCATCGCTTAGGTATGGCTGAATGATCAATTTGTCGTCCATGGAAGACATGAGGGTTTCTGAGAGTTGTTCTGTTGTTCTAGAAAGAATCTGCATTCGCGCATCATCATTTTCTGAATCCTGAACATTCATTTCAACGATCAGGCAGGCAATGGTTTTGCCCATATCATTTTTAATGGGAACCACAGTCTGCTTAACAGGCAACTCTTCTTGGGTCACCGCTCGCAGATCCCTTGTGGGCATCCCAAGTTCCAGTGTTCTAATAGCCGCGGGTTCATTACGTCTGTATGCAAACTGCCCGATGACACTCTCTTTATATATGGATGCTCTGTAACTTGGACCCGCTTGGGCCACAACAATCGCCACACCGTTTTCCCGTGTCATACAGTCGATAAAAACGTCTGTGCGAAATAGGTTGGCTATAAGGGGTAAATTGCTTTCCACCGATTTGATTTTATCAATATCCTCATCACTTAGATTTGTGAATTTCTTGCAAAGTTTCTCCAACACATTGTCACCTCGTCTCTTCATTGAGTAAAATGATTTGTGCTATCTCCTTCATTGTACTTCTTTTGTCCATACTCAACTTACGAATGTAGTTGTAAGCTTCTTCTTCTGAATAACCAAGATTTTTTATAAGTACGCCCTTGGCCCTATCAATGACAATACGTGCATCGATTTTTTCTTGCATTTTTACGGTTTCTTCTTTGTAGTCAGAAATCATGCTTGCATTATGTATGGCAATTTCCACAGCTGGAAGAATGGATTTTTCCGTAAGTGGCTTGACCAAATAATTCATGACACCAACATTTTTTGCCTTTTCAACAAACTCCTTACTGCTGTATGCTGTAAGAAGCATAACGCTTTTTGCATACCCTTCAGATATAATAATCTTTGCGGCATTAAGGCCGTCAAGTAATGGCATTTTCACATCCAGCATGGCTAGATCCGGTCTGTTTCTTTTACATATTTCTACAGCATCAAAGCCATCAGCCGCTTGACCAACGACTTCATAACCTGCTTCTTCAAGCATTTCAGCGATATTCATACGTGTTATAGGTTCATCATCGGCAATGACAATCTTCCTACACATAACTCCACTCCCCTTAATAGTTAAACTATAACTTCAGAAGCTCAGCAAGTGCATCAATGCCCTCATTGGCATAAGCGCTTACAGAGTATATTTCGCTTGCTCCTGCTTCTTTTAACCAATTTTCAGCTCTATCCCGGTTTCCATCTTCCGCATCAGTTTTCGTTAAAATGCCAATCACCTTAATGTTAAACATATCACCAAAGCCTGGGGGAAAATAGCAAGCATCACTGGTCACATCATGTACAAGGGCTAACATATCAGCGTCAAAGGACATGGTGACAATGGCATTATAGTATCTAGGGTTTTCAATGTATTCTCCCGGTGTGTCAATAATGCTTTCATGATACTCCACTGCTTGGGTTTTTCTATAACTGAGTTCTTCGTCTTTGAGGGCTTGAATCAGCGTTGTCTTTCCCACTTGGGTTTTTCCCACAAACATTATTTTGGCCATCTTATGACCTCGTAATCTTTGCTGGTGTAAAACCAAGCATGTCGCTTAAAGCACTTAAGACTTCCTTCAAACCTTCTTCAACACTACCCACATCACCTGATACGACCAGCGATCCGCTGAATCTATCTAGGAATCCTATTTCAACACCGGATGCCTTTGTGGCCACATCAGCAGCGATGATAGCCCCTTCACTAGGTGTGATGGTTAGAATGCCTATGGCACTTGTGGTTTCTGTATTTAGACCAAGTTTTTTGCACACATCCTGTTTGGGATTGGCAATCACATGGGCCAGGGTAATTTGTTTGCCAGGAACGTATTCCTGTATGACTCTTTGTTTTTCTTCACTCATACGGCATGACCTCCCAGTCACAAAAAAAGGGCTCGCAGTAATCTAGTTACTGCGAGCCCCGATGCTCATAATCATGCACGCCGTTGTGCTAGGAAAATGTTATCACAAAACTTCTGCTGTTTCAACTGATACTTTTACTTTTTTCGTATAATTATTTCATTTCTTCTGTTTTATTTCCTTAAGACTTGGTCTACTCAAGCTCTTAAGGGTCTTCATCTTAGTCTTAAAATCCTTAAATATTTAAACCCCATAAATACGGCCTTAAAGCCTACAATATTTTTTTCAGGAACTGACCTGTATAGGATTTCTTTTTCTTAGCCACTTGCTCGGGTGTGCCCTGAGCGACAATCATGCCACCACCGTCTCCACCTTCAGGACCAATATCGATAATATAGTCACTGCACTTTATCATATCCAGATTATGTTCAATAACAACCACGGTGTTGCCACCTTCAACAAGGCGCTGAAGGACTAGAATCAGATTGCTGACATCATGCATATGAAGGCCTGTGGTCGGCTCATCGAGAATATAAAGGGTCTTGCCTGTGCTTCTCTTTGAGAGCTCTGAAGCCAGTTTAATTCTTTGGGCTTCCCCACCGGATAGTTGCGTGGAAGGTTGTCCTAATTTAATATAGTCAAGCCCAACATCGTGAAGGGTTTGAAGCTTTCTCTTAATGGCCGGTACGTTTTCAAAGAACTTTAGGGCTTCTTCAACAGTCATATCAAGAACGTCCGCAATGGTCTTGCCCTTGTATTTAACCTGGAGGGTTTCCCTATTATAGCGTTTGCCCTTGCATACATCACACTGGACATAGACGTCAGGGAGAAAGTGCATCTCAATTTTTATAATGCCGTCGCCCTTGCAGGACTCGCAACGCCCACCTTTAACATTAAAGCTGAATCGACCTTTTTGATACCCTCTTATCTTGGCTTCGTTGGTGGATGCAAAGAGGTTTCTTATATGGTCAAAGACCCCTGTATAAGTTGCAGGATTTGAACGAGGCGTCCTACCAATTGGGGACTGGTCGATGTCTATGACCTTGTCTATGTGTTCAAGTCCATGAATGGAATCATGCTTGCCCGGCCTTGTTCTGGTTCTATATAAGCTTGCCGCTGCAGACTTATAGAGGATTTCATTCACAAGAGAACTCTTACCTGAGCCAGAGACACCTGTCACGCAGGTGAACACGCCTGTTGGAAATTCAACATTTATGGACTGAAGGTTGTTTTCTCTTGCCCCCTCAATTTTTATCCAGTTTTCTCTTGGTTGTCTTCTCTTGTCAGGAATAGGAATGCTTATTTTTCCTGACAGATACTGACCTGTTAAGGAATTTTCGTTGCTTAGAATATCTTCAATTGGACCTTCTGCAACTATATGGCCCCCATGTTCTCCAGCCCCTGGACCAATGTCAACAATGTAGTCTGCCGACGCTATGGTTTCTTCATCATGTTCAACCACGATGAGGGTATTGCCTATGTTGGTCAAGTTTCTAAGGGTTTTAAGGAGTTTTTGATTGTCTCGTTGATGTAAGCCTATACTTGGCTCATCAAGGATATAAAGAACCCCCACCAGTCCAGAACCAATTTGTGTGGCCAGTCTTATACGCTGTGACTCCCCTCCGGATAATGTCCCAGCAGATCTCGACAGGGTGAGATAGTCAAGACCAACATTTTGCAGGAAGGACAGTCTTGCATTGATCTCTTTTAAAATTTGCTCGGAAATCTTAGTCTTTTTGGCATCCAGTTTAACAGAAGAAAAGAAGTTTACAGAATCGCGCACTGCCATTTCTGTCACATCAAATATATTCTTGCCGCCAAATGTCACCGCTAGAGATTCTGGCTTGAGTCGCTGGCCTCCGCAGGCCTCACAAGGTGTTAAACTCATGTATGTTTCTATTTTTTGTCTCATGTAATCTGAGTTGGTTTCTTTATAACGTCTTTCCAAGTTTCCAATCATGCCTTCAAATGGAGCCTTGTACTTTCTAACCCCACCATACTTGCTTTCATAGTGGAACTCAATAACACGGTCACCTGTACCGTAAAGTATGTCATGAACGGCTTCCTCTGACATGTCTTTAAGAGGCACATCACTATCATAGCCGTGGTCTTTCAAAACAGACTCAACCATTTGAACATAATATGTGCCTTCTCCCGATGAAGCTATAGGAACGATGGCGCCTTCAGCCACACTTAGGCTCATATCTGGTGCCACAAGTTCTGGGTCAACCTTGAGCAAGTGACCTAGGCCCTTACAGTTTTCACATGCGCCATATGGTGCATTGAAAGAAAACATTCGGGGCTCCATTTCAGATATGCCCACGCCGTGTTTTGTACATGCAAAGTTTGTGTTATATGTTAGGTCCTCTCCATCAATAACATTGATGATGACAACCCCATCGGCCAACTTCAGCGCTGTCTCAATGGAATCAGAAATTCTTTGCTTGGCTTCGGCCTTGATAATAATTCTATCTATGACCACTTCCACATTATGTTTTTTATTCTTTTCTAGGGTGATTTCTTCTGAAAACTCCCTAATTTCTCCATTGACACGAACACGAACATATCCCTCTTTTTTAAGCTGGGCCAGTTCTTTCTTATGGGTGCCTTTTTTTCCACGAATGACTGGACTAAGAATTTGAACCTTGGTTCTCTCTTCAAGTCCCATAACTTGGTCAACGATTTGATCCACCGATTGCTGGGAAATTTCTTCCCCACACACCGGACAGTGGGGTGTGCCTGCACGAGCGTATAGGAGTCTTAAATAGTCATAGATTTCAGTGACCGTTCCCACTGTGGACCGCGGATTACGGCTGGTTGTTTTCTGGTCAATGGATATGGCTGGTGATAAGCCTTCAATGTATTCCACATTCGGCTTTTCCATTTGTCCTAAGAACTGTCTGGCATAAGCTGATAGACTCTCCACATAGCGTCTTTGTCCTTCTGCGTAAATCGTATCAAAAGCCAGCGAGGATTTACCCGAACCACTGAGCCCTGTAACAACAATCATTTGATCACGGGGGAGCTTGATGTCAATATTTTTCAGATTGTGTTCTTTTGCACCCTTAACTTCAATGTAGTTTTTATTCATAAGTCACCTCTAAACACAGCTTGTGCTGGTGTTTCACTACTGTTTACTTAACTTTTCCTTCAGAGCCACGATTCTATCACGTAGTTCAGCAGCCCTTTCGAACTGTAGGGCCTGTGAAGCTGCCATCATTTCTTCTTCCAGCTCTTTTATATATCCTTCAAGCGATTCGTGTTCCATAAGGTCTTCATTAAGAACCGCTTCATACTCTTCTTCATCTTCTGCTGCTTTCGTTGCTTCTATAACAGCGTGAATGTTTTTCTTTATAGTTTGTGGTGTGATACCATGCTCTTCGTTGTAGGCCTGCTGAATTTCACGACGCCTTTCGGTTTCATCTATGGCCACTTGCATAGACCTTGTGACCTTGTCGGCATACATAATAACATACCCATTTGAATTACGTGCGGCACGTCCAACAGTCTGAATCATAGATGTTTCGGAACGTAAAAAACCTTCCTTGTCAGCATCTAGGATGGCCACAAGGGACACTTCAGGCAGATCAAGCCCTTCCCTTAAGAGGTTGATTCCAATAAGAACATCAAAGACACCTGAACGTAAGTCCTTGATGATCTTCATTCTTTCTATGGTATCAATATCCGAGTGAAGGTATTTAACCTTTAAGTCCATTTCTTTAAAGTAGTCCGCAAGGTCTTCTGACATTTTCTTTGTGAGGGTGGTAACAAGGACACGCTCTTTCTTTTCAATTCTTTTTAGAATTTCCGAATAAAGATCGTCAATTTGTCCCTTGACAGGTCGCACTTCTATCGGTGGATCAAGTAGACCCGTTGGTCTGATAATTTGTTGAACTATTTTTTTACTGTGCTCTTTTTCATAAGGTCCTGGTGTGGCACTGACAAAAAGACCCTGGGGCATGATTTCTTCGAATTCCCCAAAATTAAGAGGTCTATTGTCAAGGGCCGACGGCAGTCTGAATCCATACTCTACAAGATTCTGTTTTCTAGACCTATCGCCACCAAACATGCCTCGAATTTGAGGCAAACTCACATGGGATTCATCCACAACAACCATATAGTCATCCGGGAAATAATCCATGAGCGTATAGGGTCTTACCCCTGCTGGCAGATTATTGATGTGTCTGGAGTAGTTTTCAATGCCTTGGCAAAATCCCATTTCTTTTAACATTTCTATATCGTATCGCGTACGCTGTTCGATGCGCTGGGCTTCGACCAGTTTGCCTTCGCTTTTAAAATAGGCAATACGTTCTTCTAATTCTTGTTCTATGGCCACAACGGCTCTTTCAATATTCTCTTTGCTGGTTACATAGTGGGATGCAGGGAAAATGGAGACACGATCTCTTGTTCCAATGATCTCACCAGTTAGTGCGTTCACTTCTGTTATGCGGTCAATTTCATCTCCAAAGAGCTCCACTCGAACAACATTCTCAGACGCTGCTGCAGGAAAAATCTCAATGACATCGCCTCGCACCCGAAAGGTGTTTCTGACAAAGTTTATGTCATTTCTAACATATTGAATGTCCACAAGTTTAGACAGTATGTCTTCTCTCGAACGTTCCATGCCAGGTCTAAGGGAAACGACCATTTTTTTGTAATCAATCGGGGCACCCAGTCCATAGATACAGGAAACGGAAGCCACTATAATAACATCTCGACGCTCATATAATGACGCTGTCGCCGAGTGTCGCAGTTTATCGATCTCGTCATTAATTGAGGAATCTTTCTCAATGAATGTATCCGAATGAACCACATAAGCTTCTGGCTGATAGTAATCATAATATGAAACAAAGTATTCTACGGCATTCTCAGGGAAAAACTCTCTGAACTCACTACAGAGCTGAGCTGCCAAAGTCTTGTTATGGGCAATAACCAGGGTTGGCTTTTGCACTTTTTCAATGACTTTTGCCACTGTGTAAGTCTTGCCCGAACCAGTAACCCCTAAGAGGGTCTGGCATTTATTGCCCTCGGTAATGCTCTCAGCAAGGGCTTCAATGGCTCTCGGCTGATCACCCGTGGGTTCAAATTCAGATACAACTTTAAAATGATTCATATGTCACCTCTCGCCAAACACTTGTTCGATACCATATCTATTATATGCTTTTCATAAACCTTCGTCAAATTTTCTTGAAGGGATATTTTCGCGGGCCAAAGCCCCATATTTATCTTCATACCCAATGAAGGGATAATGGTTCAACTAAGCCAGAATATTCATGACCTCATCAATATATCACAATAATTATCCACATTAAATAGACTTCATAAAAAGTTCATTATATATGTGTTTCATGACACATCAGGTATTATTAACATTGCCCCTTTACTCTTTTCACCTTAGTCAAATTCAATTCTAGGCAAAAAAAATCCTCAACATGTTGGAGTTAAGGCCAACACATCGAGGACTTGTCAATCTTCATATAAATTTTATAAAAATATTCTTTTTATGAAGCAATTCTATTGAGATTTTAGCAAGATGCGTCTCTTATCTCGAATCAACGTCCAGCTTTTCAAAGCTTAAACTCTTTTCATCCAGCCTTCTATTGATATAACGGCTAAACATATTTCTAACCACAGCCATAACAGGCACACAAATCAACATGCCCAATATGCCAAAGAGACCACCACCTATGAGAATGGCAAGGATAATCCAGAAAGGGGAAAGCCCTACTGAATCACCTAAAATAAATGGTCCAATGATGTAACCATCAAGTTGCTGTAAGACAATAATAAAGAGCGTTACCCACAAGGCCGTAATTGGGCTTGTAAACAGGGTAATAATAACAGCCGGCACAGCACCAATAAATGGTCCAAAGTAAGGGATCATATTTGTGACCCCAACAATAATAGCCATTAAAAGTGCGTATGGGGCTTTCAAGAACCAGAGTCCCATAAAGCATATAATCCCAACAATCAAGGAATCAATCATTTTTCCAATGATGTATTTTGAGAAAATCTCATCGACCTCTTTCATAAAAGCAACGGCTTTGTCCGCGTGTTCAACTTTTAATAGAGCATAGTTGATTCTTTTTATACCCCCAATAAAGTTTTCCTTATCCTTGAGCATATATATGGAAATAATCATACCAATGAATATTTTGAACACACCTGATGTCACACCAAACACACCCGTTAGAACGCCTGTCAGGATTGTGTTGAATGATGCAGATGCCCGATCAAATATTTCCTGCATTGAAGTCACATCGAAGTTTTCAAGGGATTCAATCAGTCCCAGTCTTTCCATTTCAGCGTATTGCTGTGTTCCCCAAGCTTCTGCAGTGTCAACATACCCAGGTACATTTCGCAGAATGTCGGTGATACTTTGAACAATACTCGGTATAACCAACGTGAAGAAGAGGCCAACCACGCTGACGATAATTGCATACACTATGGCAATGCTGAGTCCGCGTCCTAATTTAAACTTCATTTCTATTTTCTTTAGTAAGGGATTGGCCAAATAGGCGATGACAAAGGCCCAAATAAAAGGCACTAATATCGTCACAATCAGCTGCAAAAACCCACCCACAGATTCAATTCGATCAATGAGCTTGTAGGCAATCATCGATGATATGATGAGGGGTAAATATGCTATATAGGGTATTCTTTTCATTAATTACTCTCCAATTTGATCGTTCAAAACCTCTATGGCTTTTTGTAGTTGAACGTCGTCTTCATCTGTTGGCTCATCGATTTCATAATAGCTATCTGGCATTTCTATAACCACATCCGGCTCAATACCTATACCATGAATGTTCCGTCCGTTAGGTGTAAAATACTGCGAAGTTGTTAATTTGAAGCCCGTCCCGTCATCAAGCGGAATAACAGTTTGTACAATCCCCTTACCGAAGGTTGTTTCACCAATTATCGTTCCAGAATCCGTGTCTTGAATGGCCCCTGCAAGTATTTCTGAGGCACTGGCTGAACCGCCATTAACAAGGACTGTGATTGGAAGGTCCACTTTCATAAAACCTGACTTGTATTCACGTTTTTGTCCCACTCTGTTCTCAGTGTAGACAATCATCTGGTTGCCGAGTAGTTGATCTGCAATATCAACCACTTCACCTAGAGAGCCCCCAGGGTTGTTTCTAAGGTCTATGACAAGCCCTTTTGGATTTTCTTTCAAGAGACCATCCATGTGGGTTTTGAAATCATCGGCAGTGATTTGATCAAACATGGAAATTCGAATGTAGGCCAGATCGTCATTCAACATTCTCGACTTCACTGTTTTGAGTCGAATTTCTTCTCTTGTTATTGAGACATCTATTGGATTGGCAACACCATCTCTAAAAATGGTTATGCTCACTGATGTGCCAGGTTCTCCACGCATATTGCGCACGGCTTCATCCATAAGCTCTGCGTTAACATCTTCTCCCTCAACCTTGATGATCCTGTCACCAGATTTGAGTCCGGCTCTTTCTCCTGGTGTGTCTTCAATTGGAGAAACCACAGTGATAAATCCATCTTCTGTTGGCGCTACAATAACACCAATACCACCATAAGAGCCTTCATTGCTCTCTGTAAATCTTTCAAATTCTTCTTGTCCCATATAAACAGAGTAAGGGTCTTCAAGCGACATAAAGAGTCCCTTTAGGATACCGTCAATAAATTTTTCTTCATCAAAATCCTTATAGTAATTTTCTAATATGAACTTTCTGAGTTCAATAACCTTGGAAAAGGTCTCCTTGTCCTCGTTAAGAGCCGCATATTCATCCTTTGAAATAAGCAGTTTGTCACCCACTTCAATGGCGTCTTTGGTTTGTTCATGCAAGGACTGGTAATATTCATAGTCTTCCTTGGTAATGGTCACACCGTTTCCACTTTCCAGTGAAGCCAGCTGTGACATACTCATTCCAAAGTAGACCACCGCACCGGTTGCTGCATTTGATAAGAGCAGAATGACAACTGCCCATATGACGATCGTTTTTTTGCTAAACATCTTGACACCTCAATCTCTGTCTACGGGTTTACATACTCCATCGGATCGGTCATTTCACCATTCACACGGACTTCAAAATGAAGATGGGCTCCAGTTACATTCCCAGTTGCGCCCGCCTCGGCAATTGACTCTCCGATACTCACTTTCTGTCCCACCTTCACAAGCAACTTGGAGTTGTGGGCATATAGGGTTACAATGCCACCACCATGGTCGATCATAATAACCTTTCCATAACCCCCGTACCAGTCTGAGTAAGCCACTGTTCCAGCTTGAGCCGCTGTGATGCCGCCTCCTGTAGGAATGGCAATATCTATCCCTGTATGAAGTTTTCTCGTTTTGTAAATTGGATGAATTCTATAACCAAACGGTGATGTGATGCGTGTGTACCCCGGAGTAGGCCAAGCCATTTGACCACCAACATAAGTGGCTTGAAGCTTCAAACTCTTCAGGATTTGCGTTAATTTTTTTGCATCTTCTTCCAGTTCATCCTCTTTGGCTTCAAGAGCCTTTAAGTCTTTGGAAAGAGCCACTTTTGCCCCTTCCAAGGAAGCCATATCCCCTCTTAGAAGCTTTCTTTTGCCATCAAGTTCATTGATTTGAACTTGTCTCTCATCTTTATAGAGTTCCAGCTGGGCTTTTCTTTCAGCCACTTGCTGTTTTTGCTCAGTCATATAATCGATGAGATTGATGTCATGGGTGTATATTTTTTGAAGCATGTCCACCCGCGTCATGAGATCTTCAAAATCTGATGATCCCAGTAATACTTCCAGATATCCAACCTGTCCAGTCTTATACATGACACGCAACCTGGAATTCAGAAGATCTGTCTTTAAATTAATACCCTCTTCGGCCTGTTTTAATTTTTCTTGTGTGTCGTAAATTTTAGTTTCTGTCGCAGAGACTTCTTCGTTTAGACGATTCATCTCCGACTCAAGTTTCTTGATATTTGTTTCAAGATCCCGTATATTTCTTAAAACCTTGTTTTCTTCATATTTTTTGTTGGATCTTTCTTTGTCGATAGCCTTCAATTCACCTTCAATTTTATTGAGTTCATCTGATGTGTTTTGCAGTTCATCATTACCAAACGACAGTGTGTTTGGTATGGCAGGAACGATTAGAAGAAGACAAAGTAGAAGAAGAATCGGTCTTGATTTATCTCGTTGAGTCATTTTCTGCCCCCTTTAAACTTGTAGGTATCGTCTCATAGATAATAGACTGCCAAGTGCCCCAATACCCGCTCCAATAACAATAAATATAACCAATAAGTCGGCCGTTATAGTTTGGGCTGAAACCAAGTAGGCAGCAATAAGCACATAAAACTTTGAAGTGAACATGCTATAAGTATAGGCATAGCCTATATGAAGAACACCAATTGCAAGTACCGCACCAAAAATACCTAGTAGGGTGCCTTCAAGAAGAAATGGCCAGCGGACAAACCAACTTGTTGCACCAACATACTTCATAATTCCAATCTCACGACGTCTGGCATTGACGGCCAGTTTGATCGTATTGTGTATGATGAATGTTGATATTGCAACCAGAATGAAGATGATGACCATACCAATATTCTTGATATAGTTTGTGATTTCAATAATCTTCATAACGACGTCCTGATAGAACTTGACTTCCTCCACGCCTGAAATCTTCTGAATTTCCTCGACAACATAATCAGAATAGCCTATATCATACAAGGTCACTATATAGGAATTCGGCAAAGGATTTTCCTCAAGGCCTTCAAGCAGGTAGCCATTGTCCTCCCACTCCATTTTCATTTTATTAAGAGCGTCCTGCTTTGTTTCAAAGTAAATTTCCTTAACACCTTCCAGTGCATAGAGCTGTTGGCCAACGGTTTCAACTTCCTGGCCTTCAAGTTCATCCACCAGATAAACCTGAATGGTGTCAAACTGATCTTTTGCCCCTTGTGCAAGACTGGAAATATTAATAATCAATATGAATATAATCCCAAGAATAAGTAAGGTCGCCGCCACTGAAGACATGGAGGCAAAGGACATCATCCTGTTTCTCCATAAATTCTTAATGGATTCCTTTATTGTATAATTAAACTGACTAATCTTCATAACCGTAAAGCCCTCCCATTTCGTCGCGGACGACACGTCCATTCTCTAGTGCAATAACTCTTTGTTGCATGATGTCTACGATTTCTTTATCATGGGTGGCCATCACAACTGTGGTACCACGTCTATTAATCTGTTTTAGTATTTTCATTATGTCCCAAGATGTTTCCGGGTCAAGATTGCCTGTTGGCTCATCCGCAATTAGGATTGGTGGGTTGTTGATCATGGCTCTTGCAATGGACACACGCTGCTGTTCTCCACCTGACAACTGGTTGGGATAACATTTCTGCTTGTCTGCAAGTCCAACAACGGACAGAATCATAGGAACATTCTTACGAATTTCCCTTTGGGATGCTCCTGTTATCTCCATAGCGAAGGCAACATTTTCAAAAACGGTCTTATTGGGAAGCAGGCGGTAGTCCTGAAAAACCACGCCCATTTTACGTCTTAAAAAAGGCACTTGCCTTCTATGAAGTCTCGTAATTTCCACATCATCTACAATGATTCGACCCTTGGTACAATTTTCTTCTTTCAAAAGCATTTTAATGACCGTGGACTTACCAGCACCACTTGTGCCCACCAGGAAAACAAAATCGCCCTTTTTCACGTGAATATTTATATCAGAAACAGCCAACATGCCATTTCCATAACGCTTCGATACCCCTACCATTTGTATCATTGAAACACCTCTCATTTTGTCCTTCGTTTATTGCCATCTAGGCGCTTGCAATTATAAAACTCCATCGGCTTCTATCTTGATGATAATTCAGCCACACTTCCATGAGATATTGCAGATCGCTCACCATAATATATCGAGTGCTTGTAAACGTAAATTATCTTAGGTCTATATTTAGACCTATCTTAACCCAGAAACGTTGAAAATGCCATTTCACAACTTGTTCAATATAAACAATTCGGGTTTTGTAATAATTTACGACAAAAAACTTAAAAATCTTCTCTACTATTTATTATAATGGGTATAGGCCTGATTACGAAACGTTTTTGATTAAATAATGATTACAATTTTGGAGGATAGATATGAAAAAGACACTCAGGAAGGAAATGATTCAAAAAAGAAGAGCTTTACAAGAGGAAATCTGGCACAAAAAAAGCCGTGATATTCTTGAAAGAATCACGACTTTAAACTTACTTGAGAACGCTGATTATGTGATGATTTTCATGGACTTCAGAAAAGAAGTTGAAACAAGACCAATCATCGAGTGGCTTTGGAAGAATAACAGACAGGTGGTCATTCCCCGTGTCAAAAAGGGGTCTCCCATTTTAGAACTTTGTCTGATCGACAGTTTCGACGATATGGATTTATCCCCTCTTGGGATCTTAGAACCAAAGCCTTCCCATGACACATTTATTGAGCCAAACCAAATCGATTTTGTTTTTATGCCTGGTGTGGCCTTTACTGAATCAGGGGAGCGTCTAGGCTATGGTGGCGGCTACTATGACCAACTTATTCCACTCATGAAGGCAACTGTTCCTAAAATTGCCTTGGCTTTTGATCTTCAAATCATTGACAGCTTACCCGTTGAAGATCATGATATTCGGATTGACGGCATCATTACGGAGTCTAAATTTATTACTTGCCAGTAGGCCATTTAGACCGACCTCTTGCAGATGAATTTTTTAACATTGAGCCTTCCTGTTTTAAAGTCAAACTACAGATGTCTTGGCCTTCTAAAAAACGTTCACTGTTTTAGTGGCAATCTTCTCACCAAATGACCGGTCGTGTTCTACAAAGATCACGGTCGGTTTATATTTTAGCACAGCTTCTTCAAGTTGAACCCTGAAATGATAATCCATATAATTAAGGGGTTCATCCCAAATATAGAGGGGAGCATCTGATGAAAAAGCCCTCGCCAAGTCAAGCTTTTTACGTTCCCCTTCGCTTAGAGTGGCAATCTCCCTTTCAAGATACTCGACATCCATATTAAAATAATCAAGCATTCTAACAAATGCTGTTAAATCTGTTTGATAATATTCAAGATAGTCTTTAACCAGCCCTGATTTGAAGGGCATGTCCTGGAAGGCCTGGGTCACTTTAAGGTCTATGGCCCTGTGTGTATAGCCATCGTCTGGGGTCAGTTGACCTGTTATCAGCTTGAGTAAGGTTGATTTGCCTGCACCATTTTCCCCACGCAACCAAATGCGATCTCCCCTATTCACAGTCAGGTTTAAGTCTTCAATGACTTTATTGTCCCCATAGGCAAATGAAACCTTATGAAACTGCAAGTATTTCACTTGATCAAGATCTTTTTGTTTGAGTTCCAGCCGCCTTATGCTTTCATAAGACTTCAAAAGAGATTTTGCTTCATCCAACTTTTTTTCACGTCTGTTTTCAAGGTTTTTTGCTCGCTTCATGAGACGAGCAGATCTTGCACCTACAAAGCCCTTGTCTCCAGCACCTATCTTTTCTTTTTCTTTATTATGAGAATAGCCTCTGGCCATACGGGCGGAGGCTGTTAATTTGTCCACTTCCTTAACCAGTTTGGCTTTTTTCTCAAGCTCAAAATTTTCAAGTTGTTTTCTGTTTTCATCCCAGGAAGAGTAATTTCCCTTTTCGATCTTGATGCCAGACTTACCAATCTCTAGTATGTGGTCACAACATTCATCAATAAAGGCTTGATCATGGGACACCAATGAGAAGCCCCTCTTTTGGCTTAAGTAGTCAGCAAGCTCTGCACGCCCATGAATATCAAGGTGATTTGTTGGTTCATCAATCAACAAATAACTCTGGGGTCTTAAAAACAAGGCCGCAATTTGAACTTTTGTCTGCTCACCACCTGAGAGTTCAAGATATTTTTGTTCTAAGCACTTGGGAGCAAGGCTTAAAAGTCTGATTTCTCGTTCTATAAGGGCATCCAGCTCATACCCTCTATAAAACTCGTACTTTTCAATAAGGTCTCCATACCGATCGAGTGCTTCTTGTGATGTCTGTCCCATTAGGACTTTCAGTTCCTTTTCAATCGCTCGAATAGGACCTATTAAATCTTTGATAAGATGGGCCACAGTTTCTGAATCATCATTGACTTTGACAGGAAACATAGAGACCTTTTCTGGACAAGCGCATATGCCCTTTTGAGGCTCTAAACGACCAGCTATTAGATTGAGCAAGGTGGTCTTTCCACGTCCATTGCGTCCAATGATGCCTAGGCGCCAATTGGTATCAATATTTATTGTGACATCTTTAAAAATGGGGGTCAGAGCCCCCTCATGTGTGAAAGTTATATTATCTATTTTTATAGTAGTTGTCATCACCTCATTTATTTAATGCTGCTTTTACAGTCAAGCCATGTAATAAGATTGTGGAGCATGCTTGTTGTGACCCTGTGGCCCACACAAGAGAACTCAATCATTTCGATGGAAAAACCATTTTTTAAGGCTGCATTATAAAATTCTTTTTGACCTTGTATTGGAATTTGCTTGTCTTCCATGCCTGCCAATATTAGAACAGGTCTTTGACCCATTAATGCCATTTGATTTGATAAATCATAGGTTTCTATCTTGTCTTTATAGCGGTCATCCTGGGGCAGTATTCCACTCTGGATCGCCTTTGTCCAGTTGAAAACGCCATTAATAGCTGCCATCCCTTTCACAAGTGGTGTTCTTTTAAAAATTCCTGGAATAGTGATGGCACCCATAGAGTCACCCAGCAAGAAAATATTTCTATAATCCGTCTTGTATGTGTTGATAATGGCACTCAAGAAATTAGGCGCTTCCTCAATGCTCTTAAAAATCACTTCCCAAAAATGTCTTTCTATAACATTAGAAGACGCATAATCTATGCTTCCCCTCTGCCCGTGGTACAAGGCATCTGGAAGTATAACCTGATATCCAAAACTCGCTATGGTCATGGCCTGAAAACGCAAATGTTCTTTAGACGACTGCCAACCGTGGTAGTAGACAACTGTTGGTAGAACACCCTCGTAGTGTCTAGGTACAAAACGTAGGACAGGAATCTTATCAAGTACATCGTGTTCCACTTTTACAAATTTATTCTCAAGTTCAAATACTGACCACTCCATCATTTGGCCTCCTTATTAAACATTCTTTAATAAAGTCCATTCATAAGGCCAATCATTCATTCAAAAATATGCCCTTATACATTCAACTTTATTATTCATTAAATTTATTTTAATGTCAACCACTAATTTATTTTCCCGCTTGGTCTATTAAACTAATGAAAGATACACAGAACCCCCGGCCCCTGCTTGACCAGCAGGTGTATCCGGGGGTGTAAAATCATGCTATGCAAGTTTCATTGATTCAGGACCTTATTTTTTTTCTTCCTTGTCTTTTGTTGTTTTTTTGCTTTTTGAAGTCGTGGAAGTCTCCTTTGAAGCGGCCTCTGATTTCTCGTTTTTCAAATCAGATTTTCTCTTGGCAATAGGCTCTGCCAACTCTTCGAGTCTCTTGTCTACCAGATTGTACAGGCTGCCTTTTTCAAATCTGCCATTCCTTGTGCGTTTACCGGCCTTTATATCCATAAGGACTTCGATACCCTCATCAATGGTGTGTACGGAGTAAATATGGAACTTGCCTTCCTTCACTGCTTCAAGCACTTCAGAAGAAAGCATTAGATTCTTTTCATTTTGATGTGGAATCATGACACCCTGGTCTCCTGTGAGTCCTTTCATCTGGCACACCTTGAAGAAGCCTTCAATTTTTTCATTGACGCCACCGATTGGTTGAATTTCACCACGCTGGTTCACCGATCCTGTAACAGCAATAGACTGCTTAATCGGAACACCTGCTAGACTCGACAGGATTGCGTAAAGCTCGGTACTTGATGCTGAATCCCCATCAACCCCTGAGTAGAGTTGTTCAAAAACAACTTGCGCCGTCAGTGCCAGAGGTTTTTTCTGTGCAAATTTCTGACCAAGATAGCCTGTTAGAATCATGATGCCCTTGTCATGGCTTGATCCAGAAGCCTTAACTTCTCTTTCAATATTGACAATACCCGCTCGGCCTTTATAGGTTGAAACTGTGATTTTACTTGGTTTTCCAAAGCGGTACTGTCCTGTTCCCATAACAGCTAAACCATTTATTTCACCGACTTTTGATCCATCTACATCAATGAGATAGTCGCCCTTTTCAAACATTTCAAGAACTTTCTCTTCAATTTTATTGTTTCGATTTTCAAGTTCATTGAGGGCTTTTTCCACATGTTCAGCTTCCACTTTTTCATCGCCGTAGTATTCTGCCCAGCTATCTGATTCGTAAAGGACATCCACCAACTTGTTGAGGTGGGAGCTCAACTTGTCTTGATCATCGGCTTCTCTAGAGCTAAATTCGATAATTCTGCCCACAGCCCCTTTGGTAAAGTGTCTTAGATTGTCTTTGTGTACATGGCGTGCAATAAAGCGAGATAATTTTTCAATGGTCTCCTTATCTCTTTCTAGAGTCATTTCAAAATCAGCCATGATCTTAAAGAGCTTTCTAAACTCCTCATCATAGGCATATAGGAGCTGATACGTTCTCGGATCACCAATTACGATAATTTTAACATCCAGTGGCACAGGGTCAGGTTTTAAAGTCGTTGAAACTATAGATCCTGTTAAGCTGCCAATGGACTCAATTTGTATTTTTTCATCGAGCAAGGCCCGTTTAAGACTTGTCCAAGCCAATGGATTGACAAGAATATCCTTGGCGAGCACAATCAGATAGCCGCCATTGGCTTCGTGAAGGGCTCCCGGTTTAATCATAGTAAAGTCTGTCTTCATCATACCCAGTTCATTCTTGTACTCAATGCGTCCCATTAAATTATAATAGGTCGGGTTGGATGCAAAAACAATTGGCGCATGCTTTTGTTCTGAATTGTCAATAAACATGTTGAGCTTGTATCTATCGAAGAAGGCTTCAGTGTTTCTTGCCTGAAGCATCATAAGCGGATTTTGCTGTTGTTGCTGTTCGCCATCACTTCTGAAATGGTCCACATGTTCAACAATATCATCCACCACAGAATCAAGATAATCTTTTACAGCATCATTGGCCTTAAATCGATCACGAATGTTCATTAAGTGATAGCTGGCCACACGGCGGGTCATTTGCTCATCCAGGTTTTTGACCTTATTTCTGTAGCTTTCCTCTTCTTGCTTAAGCTTGTTAAACAGCTCTACGGTTTCGAGGCTAAGCTTGTTGGAGTTCGAACGAAGTTTTTCGTAATCATCATCAGTGATGCTTCTATACTCTTCTTCACTCATTGGTTCGCCCTCTTTTAGAGGTATGCTAACCAGGCCTCTTTCATTTTGAGTGAACATGAAGCCATATTTTTCACCGATGACATTGAGCTCTTCTATGACTTTTTCACTGTTTCTGGTGTACTCCTGAAGAACCATGGCTTTGGTGTTTTCATAATCCTTGCTGTTAAAGACATTCTTAATTTCTTTTTTTAGAAATTCAATGGTTCTATCAAAAATTTTAATAAATTCCTTGCCCTGGCCTGGTTCAAAACTCAAGGCCAGTGGATTGTGAGAATCCTTAAAATTATTGACATAGACCCAGTCATTTGGAACTGGACGTTTAATAGCCTGTTCCTCCGTTAAAAGGCGGACATAACTGTTTCTACCAGTCCCCCAAGTTCCGGACACATAGACATTGTAACCTCTTTTACGAATACTCAGACCGAAATCCATTGCCTTGGAAGCCCGTTCCTGTCCAATGATGCCATGTAGTGGTGCCAGTTCTTCGGTTGAGTCAAAACTCAAGCAATCCATTTCGCATGGTGCGGTCAATTGACCATAAGTAAGTTTATAGTTGTCTAAATTGATGCTCATATGTATTCCCCCCATCTTATGTGGTTGATTTTCTTTTGCCATTGAAGGAATATACCCGAATTGACAATCACAACACTTTTTTGACATGTATTTCATGCTTTCGCCAAAACTTGTTATTTTGTCTTTCAGATTTATTCATATATTGACCTGACACTTCAAAATACCATTCATGTATTGATGAAATCTCGAACTCATGCTGTGGTCACACAAGATTCAAGTTTTCTAAAAGCATCACGCCTATATATAACAATTCAAGATCAAACCATATAATTCCTTTTGATTTATTCTGAAAATTGTTAATTTTACATGAATAATACCCTTTTGTTAGGTGTTTATTACCCTTTTGTTCAAAAAAACATAAAAAAACATTTTTTTGGTCTTCATTGCATATTTAGAACATTTTTTGTGATTTAAATGTCTTTCCAACTTATTTTAAAGGCAAAAAAAGGTAAGCAGGAAACAGCTTACCAGAAGTTTTTATATTTTGATGAGTTCATTTTCATGAACAATGAAAAAGGGGGCTTCATCCACTGGGCGTACTCTGTGTCCGAATGGCTTGGATTACGATGAATTATGCCAATACTTTCAATCCTCGTGTCCATTTTTTGACTTTCATAGGCTTCTTGCAGGGCTTCCATGCTGGCATGTTCTTTGGCTTGATCCTTACTTTGTGCCCAACATTCATGCAGAAGGAGTTTAACTGGTTTCAAGAAAACATCAGCCTTCACATCCGTGTCCGTTGCAATATGAAGCTTGTTATCGATGGTAATTCCAAAAGACGGCAGGGTATGATTCTGCCTTGTGATGCCAATTTGAACAGGGCCAATTTTAAACCCTTCTTCGGTATAATCCCTGCATTTAACTTGCATAGCAATTGTTTCATAACCCGTTGTTCCAAAGGGTTGCTTGGCACTATCTTCGATTATACTTTGACAAGATCTATCATAGTATGGTTTACCCGGTCCCCAAATGGTGAGCATTTTATCTTTTAAGAACTTGGGCAAGAAAAAAAGTCCCATGATATGATCCTGATGGTAATGGGTTAGAATCAGATCAACCGCCTTATACCGGTTAAGAACACTGGAAAAATCCGTTAATCTCGATAGGCCAGTGCCTGCGTCAATAAGGATTAAGCGATTGTTATACTCTATGAGTGTCGCACTTGTCTGTCTCCCAAAAGCCGGCATCCATCCTCCAGTTCCCAAAGGCCATATTTTCATTTTTTCCTCCTTACTTTAATCTATAAGCACACTGGCGTATGATTCTTTCCCTTCTTTAAATTTTTGAATATATGTTATTTCACCACTGGCTTTAACGCCTAGATCTTTACAGATATAGTCACTTCCCCCTGGATCAATTATGCTAAAAGACTGGGTCTTAAAGCTGTACATAAAGACACCTGTGGCATACATGTCACGCGTCTCTGTCCCAGTATATAACTCGTTGGGATTCTCATTTAGATAAACAAAAAAACGCCCGTCTGGTGCCCATATGGGAAGACCTGTATACTCCATTGTAGCCAGGGTTTCCTGGGTCTGAATATTTATTAAATGACCTTTCAACTGCCCCTTGCTTTCTGTTTCAATTATAAGGTGCTTATTGTCTGGTGACCACTTGGCTAGGGTCAGATTTTCAAAACGTCCTAAGAAAATGGGCAAAGCCCCCTTAGAGTCAGAACCCTCACTAGAAACCAAGTATAAATCCCCCTGATTTTTCTTTCCAGTGACCCATATAAGCCCCTTGTCTTCCTCGGGCGATTTTGAAAGTTTATACACACTATCATATGTTGATATGAGACCCTCTAAAGCTTTCATATCCAGACCGTCTGTCATGCTTTGAAAAACAAGGCGTACCAGTTCTGCGTTCTCTCTTCTAACCTGGTCACTCAGACCCGTTTCTGATGGCAAATTATTAGAAACATTTTCGAGTTCATTTATTTTATCAAGGGCCGTCGAAAGCTGAATCTTTAATTCTGATACTTCCTTTTCCAGGGTTTGAACCCGCCCCTGTTCTGCTGTAATAACCATCTCTAAGTCTTCAATCTGTGATGTTGGATCGAGTCTGGACGACTCTTCAGAACAAGCAAGTAAAGACAAGGCCACTACACATAGGGCTGTAACTTTAAATTTTGTTTTCAAATTTTTTTTCATTTTAACACTCCACTACAAGTATTTATGGAAGATTAAATCATCCACCCATTCATTTGTTGCTTCATTAAAATGATGCATATGTACAGAACCTGTGCAGTGAAACCCTTCTTTTAAGACGGCGCTAATGGAGGAATGATTGTTGCTGTAAATATAGGCTCTTACAATTTTAATACCACGTTCTTTTAAACGGGGGTAGACCTCTTCTGCCAATCTGTTCACCAGTCCTTCTCCCCGTCTTGACTTAAGCACCGCTGCCGACATAAAGGCACTGTGGTTTCTTCCTTCATGTCCTTGTTTTGCCTTAACAAGGGCTATTATATGGTTGGCTTCGCGCATCATAAACAAGTGCTCATGATCATTTTCAATCCACGATATAACATCCTTGATTGATGTCACATCAGCAAAGGACATCTCAGCATGTTCTTCCCTTAATCGTGTGCAAAAATCAAATAGTGCTTCTGCATCTGTCATTTTCACTTCTGAAATGTTCATATAGTCCCCCTGGTTCAAGTTTATCGTCTATATTATTTATAAGATTGTGTCTATGATAGTTTCAAATCCCTTGAGGAAGTCCCTTGTAGATTTGACCTACCTTTCTAAACTATAGGCATCTTCGACCCGCTCGCTCATGTACCGAAGTGTGTCACGAACCCCTTGATTGTAGGCTTCAATAGCCATGTTTTCAGTAAAGAAGTCCAGAACCAGCATGGCTGCAAGGTCACCAATATCCTCATCCCGTTCTTCTCTAAAAAAGACTTGTATGTCTTCAATCATTCTCTTTTTTGTCTCATCATCAAACTTTAATGGTCTTTTTCTCATGCTTGGTCTTCCAGGTCAAATAAACTTTGTAACTTCAACTGCTTTATTTTCATAACCAAGTGAACTTGGTTAAAGGTTGCGTGATCGCGAACCAAATCGTAGACTTTTTTCGTTCGTCCATCTTGTCTTGCTGCATCAAGAATGAGCATAATCGTCTTCGTTTCAGGCAATTGCCGACGAATATAGGCTTCATAAATTTTATAATTTTCTCCATTGATCCAGTCATAAAAATACTTCATAACAGTGGCTTCTTTGACATTCATAGCTTGTGCAATGTCTTGTATATCCATACCTTTTTCAAGACAAGTTTCGTACTGCTTAACCCGGTCCGTTTTTTGCCTTGGCTTAGTCTTGCCACTAATCCATTTCTTCCAATCAAGAACCTGTGCCATATTCATAAAAGCCTTGGCTGTCACCTGTGCATCTTCAAGGGCTCTATGGGCCCTGTCATTATGAAGAGTGAAAAAAGCCGTCAGGTCAGATAGTTTAGCTCCCGGTGTGGATATGCCCATCTCTTTCTTATAGGCTCGAAACATTCGCATCGTACAAATATATTCATTTATGGGATCTAGTCCTGCATCTTTTAAAGCATTGTTCAAAAAACGCATGTCAAATGAGGCGTTGTGAGCCACGATTAATTTGCCTCTCAAAAATCTAGAAAAGCCTTCAATAATATCTGATAAATAGGGTGCATCTTTTACCATTTCCGTGCTTATACCTGTTATTTTAGTAATTCTTCTTGATATGGGTTTACCTGGATTAACAAGTGTGCTTCTCTCATCTTTTATTTTTCCATCACGAATCCATACATATCCAATTTCTATAATGGTGTCTTCATTGCGAAGACCCGTTGTCTCAAAATCCAGTACTACAAAATCCATACTTTACCCTCTCGATATCGATTCATTTCATATGTTCCCATGTCATTATGCACAGAACATATTGTCTGGTCTTGATTATATCAAAAATCACGGTTTCAGTCTTTTCCATATGGCTTTTCTGTAAGCGGAATAAGGAAATATAACACAAATCCTAAAAAAAAGGCATAAAAAAAAGGCTGCTTGATCACAACCTTTTCATATAGAAAATCTTTTTCTCTCAGTTTATGGCTTAGGTCTTTCAATTGTCTTTAGCCAATAGATCAGGGCAATACCTGCTACAATTATTTTTAAAAGGGGTATTCTTCTATGTATATGAACATCAATGTGAAATAACCCCAGTCGCACTTGTGTTTCTGGTTGATTCCCGTTACCTGAAAAGAGGTTCATGCCTTTGATCGGTTTCATACTTGTTCTCCTTTGTGCTTTGAATCATTTGCCTGGTATGGTCTGTTATACCCCGTATAGACTTACTTACACGAAAACCCTCTAAGCCATGCGTTCGGTCTTAGAGGGTTCATATAATTTCAGCATCTAGCACTTGTGTTAAAATGACTCACTTATATAACACTTATGATATGCTTTCATTTATTCTTTGAAGAAGTCCTTTAGTTTATCAGAAAGAACATCTCCCAGTGTCGCTGTTGCATCGCCTTCTTGTGCAAACTCTTCCACAGCTTGTTCAACCGCCGCCGAATCATCATCAACTGCTTTGATAGACAAGCTCATGCGCTGGTCTCCTGGTTTGATGTCAAGAATACGAACTTCAACCTTTTGACCTGCTTGAAGAGCATCCTTAGGGTGTTTTATGTGTTCATTGGAAATTTCAGAAACGTGAACAAGACCTTCAACCCCTGATTCAAGAGCAACAAATGCACCAAAATCAGCCACACGGACAACTGTGCCTTCAACCACATCGTTGACATTGTGGTAAGCGTTGATATTATCCCAAGGATTATCCTGTACATTAAGAACCTTCAGTGAAAGTCTATTCTTTTCCTTATCCACACTTAGAATTTCAACATCCACTTGGTCGCCAATGCTAACCACTTCACTTGGGTGCTTCACGCGCTTCCAGCTCAGTTGAGAAATATGAGCCAGGCCGTCAAGTCCACCAATATCAATAAAAGCACCAAACTTTTCAAGACGTTTAACCTCGCCCTTCATTGTGTCACCCGGTAGAAGTGTGTCCCAAAGTTTTGCACGCTTTTCCTTTAACTCACCCTGTTCCACTTCTCTACGAGAAAGCACAACATTCTTCTTTTCTTTGTTCAGTTCGATGATTTTTACATTAAGTTCCTGCCCCACAAAGGATTCAAGATCTTCAACATAGGCCACGGAAAGCTGAGACGCTGGAATAAATGCACGCACACCCTTTACAAAGGCTACAGCGCCACCCTTTACAGTTTCTTTAACTGTAATGTCCATTGTTTTTCCGTTTTCAAATGCTTCAGCCAGTTCGTCCCAAACCACAACTTGGTCTGCACGTTTTTTTGAAAGCACCACATTGCCCTCGCCATCGTCAGCCTTTAATACATACACATCAATTTCGTCGCCTTCAGAAACGATTTGTGATGGCTCTTTGCCACTTTCTGAAGTGAGTTCATTTTTCGTAATAATACCATCCGACATATGTCCAATGTTTACAATTACGTCTTCCTCACCTACAGTCATAACTGTGCCTTTTAGAATTGCACCTTTTTCCAGTTTTGTCATAGACTTATCAATTTCATCCATGAACTGGTTCATATCCTGCTGATCTGTCATTTTACACTCTCCTTGATAAATATTCATGATGAACTTATATATTTACGTTGGTATCTTCAAGATAACACATATAAATTGATATATGCTATCTTGAAAATCCCGATTGCCTTTATAAGCCCACGCTACTATTATAACAAATAATCTGATAATTCCACTTGAAAAATGGTATAATAATAGAATTTTAACAAGATAAAGTTTTTATTTTTTGTATAAAACATCCACACCCCATCTATAAGTGCAATCTCAAGTCTGCCCTTTGAGACCAATATCAATCAAAAATCCTTCTAGGACCATGCTAAAGCGCGACTGGATGAAATCACGTTTTACAGAATTAGGGTTTTAACAAAGGTTAAAGTAGAGCTTTTAATAGATATTTAAAAAAGCCAATCAAGGACAGGGGGCCTGTCGCTTCATTGGCTTTTTCTCTTTACTTCATTATACAGATAAATTATCCCAATATAAATTCTGAAATAGGTCGTCCTGGAGGAACGATTGGATAGACGTCTTCATTTTTTTCAATGTGACAATCTATAAGAACCGGCGCGGTCCCGTGCCCCTGCCAAGCCATAGCCCATTCCAACTCTTTATCATTTGTGACCTTGAAACCTTTTATTCCATAAGCCTCAACAAGTTTAACATAATCAGTTTCATTTCCAATGCAAGTCTGTGCATACCTTTCATTTTGAAAAAGCTTCTGCCACTGTCTAACCATGCCAAGGGCACCATTATTCATAAGCACTATGGTCACAGGAATATTTTCAGCGGCAAGCGTGGACAGCTCATTACAATTCATTCTAAAACTGCCATCTCCCGTCACAAGGACAACATGTTCGTCTTTGTTGCCCACTTTTGCCCCAATGGCAGCACCAAGACCATACCCCATGGTTCCAAGACCACCTGAAGTTAAGAACTGTCTTGTTCTATTAAAAGGCCAGTACTGGGCTGTCCACATTTGATGTTGGCCTACATCTGTTGCAACAATAGCGTCTCCAACTCTTTTGTGGACAGCTTCAAGGATGCTCTTCGGACTCACACTTTCATCAATAAATTGAATGGACTTCTTCTGGCTGTTAATTCTATCTTTCCACGCACTTCGATCACAAGCATCAATTGAATAAGCTAATGATTTCAACCAGACCTCTAAATCTCCACACAGACTTAGGTCAGCTTTCATATTTTTATCAAACTCCGTTTTATCAATATCAATATGAATAATTTTTGCCTGTCTGGCAAAGGCATCTGGATTGCCAATAACCCTGTCGCTAAAGCGAGCCCCCACTGCAATAATGAGATCACTCTCCGTGACCGCTGTGTTGGTTTCGGAAAATCCATGCATGCCCACAAGACCATAGGAAAGTTCATGGCTTCTTGGGATGGATCCTAGTCCCATGAGTGTGTTGACCACAGGAATGTCACCCTTTTCTGCCAGAAACATGAGGCTCTTTTCTGCACTTCCTAGTGCCACACCGCCTCCTGCATAAATCACAGGGCTCCTAGATTCATTGACCCATTTGACTGCCAGGTCAAGGTCGCCCTCAATTTTAAGCGTGCCCTGCACCTCTTTCATGGCAGGATCAGCAGGTGTAAAGTTTGTCTTTTCAATAAAAACATCCTTTGTAATATCCACTAGAACTGGTCCCGGCCGGCCTGTCACAGCAATACTCATAGCTTCTTCTAGGACGCCAGCAAGCTCATTGACATCACGCACTAAATAGCTGTGCTTGGTGATCGGCAGAGTCATACCAGTAATGTCAATTTCTTGAAAGGAATCCTTTCCCAGAAGAACACTAGGCACTTGACCCGTTATGACAAGGAGGGGCACAGAATCCATATAGGCTGTGGCAATTCCCGTCACTGTGTTGGTTGCCCCTGGACCTGATGTGGCAAAGCATACGCCTAGTTTGCCAGTTGAACGGGCATAACCATCGGCTGCATGCACAGCCCCTTGCTCATGCGCCGCACGAACATGGGTGAAGCAGTCCATTTGATCATACAAGGCATCATAAAGTGGAATGACTGCACCGCCAGGATAGCCAAATAGTGTATTTACGTCATGGGTTTTTAAGCATTCCAGTAAAATTTCTGCCCCCGTTAACTGCATTTCTACTCCCCCTTGTTACCTGTACGTCGCCCCTAAATCAGCTGAAGATACAAGTTTTCTATACCTTTTCAGATAGCCCTTTGCTGGTTTGTCGGGCTGACTCCAGTTTTTACGTCTTTCATTTAAAACTTCATCTGTCACATCCAAATGAATACGCCCATTTGCAATATCAATTTCCACCCGGTCTCCCTCTTCTATAAAGGCAATGGGACCGGCCTCCCAAGCTTCGGGAGACACGTGACCAATGGCTGCTCCCCGGCTGCCACCAGAAAACCGACCATCTGTGATTAGAGCCACACTGGAATCAAGACCCATACCCCCAAGGGCTGCTGTTGGTGAAAGCATTTCCCGCATGCCCGGCCCACCTTTTGGACCTTCATACCTGACAATGATCACATCGCCCTCTTTTATTTCACCATCTAATATGGCCTTATAACATGTTTCTTCTGAATCAAAAACACGGGCTGGACCTGTGTGCTGCATCATTTCAGGCAGAACAGCTGACTGTTTAACCACAGCGCCGTCAGGGGCAATGTTGCCCCTGAGTACTTTTATGCCCCCTTCTTGAGCAAAAGGGGTATCTATTGAGCGAATCACATCACTTTTTCTTTCTATAAATCTTTCTCCAATGGTTCGACCATCAACTGTCAAGCATTCTGTATTCAGAAGTCCCTTTTTATTAAGTTCGTTCATGACAGCCCCTATGCCACCTGCATAATATAAATCTTCAATGTGGTCTGTCCCTGCCGGGGACAACTTACAAAGATTTGGTGTTTCTCCACTGATTTTATCAATCCATGTCAGGGGAATATCCACACCCATTTCCCGGGCAATAGCCGTTAAGTGCAGGACTGTGTTTGTTGAACAGCCAAGGGCCATATCAACAGTTAGAGCATTTTCAAAGGCGTCTTCAGTCATAATCATTTCCGGTGTGTCACCATCTTCTATCATACGCATAACTTGGTGACCCGCCTCTTTGGCAAGACGCACCCTCTCAGCAAACACTGATGGGATCGTACCATTGCCTGACAAGCCCATGCCTAGGACTTCAGCCATGCAGTTCATGGAGTTTGCCGTGAACATACCCGCACAAGACCCACATCCTGGGCAAGCGTCAGATTCAATTTGACCGAGGTCTTCTTCAGACAGACGTCCTGCTTTTACCGCCCCAACACCTTCAAAGACTGTGATCAAGTCTGACTTGCCTGTGGCATTTCGGCCTGCGAGCATTGGTCCACCAGAAAGTATAAGACTTGGCAAATTCAGTCGAGCGGCTGCCATAAGTGCTGCAGGAACTGTTTTATCACAGTTTGGAACAAGGACCATACCATCAAGGGCATGGGCTGTCATCATGACTTCCACTGAATCGCAGATAATTTCTCGGCTGGCAAGGGAGTATTTCATACCTTCATGGTTCATGGCAAGTCCATCACAAACCGCAATCATTGGAAACTCCACCGGGGTGCCTCCCGCTGCTAAAATCCCCTTTTTAACAGCTTCTACTATGGGTTTGAGTCCTATATGGCCCGGTACGATTTCATTGTAACCGCTTACCACACCGACTATGGGTTTTTCTATTTCACGGTCGGTCATGCCTAGTGCTTTTAGCAAGGACCTATGTGGGGCTTTTTCAATACCTTTTTTTATGTTATTGCTTTTCATATTGTCGACTCCTTGTGGTGTGCCTAGTATTACTGGTCTTTGATCCAGCTCATCATACGGCGTAGATTTTTACCCACATCAACCATAGGGTGTTCAAGCTCGTCTTCTTTAATGCGGTTGTAAAGCGGTCTGCCATTTTTATTCTCTGTCAGCCATTCTCTCGCAAATGTTCCGTCTTGAATTTCTGACAGAACAGACTTCATCTCTTGGCGTGTGTCTTTTGTGATAATTCTCTTGCCGACCATAAAATCACCATACTCAGCTGTGTCACTGATGGAGTAGCGCATCTTTTCAAATCCGCCCTCATACAGTAGGTCGACAATGAGTTTCATTTCGTGTAAGCACTCAAAATATGCAACTTCCGGTTGATAGCCTGCTTCAACAAGTGTATCAAAGCCTGCCTTGATTAGCTCTGTGGCACCACCGCAAAGGACAGCCTGCTCACCGAAAAGGTCTGTTTCTGTTTCCTCTTTGAATGTGGTTTCAAGCAGACCAGCTCTTGTAGAACCAATGCCCTTTGCATAAGCCATAGCAAGTTCCCTTGCCTTACCGCTGTAATCTTGATGAACAGCAAAGAGTGCAGGAACACCCTTACCATCTTCATAAACACGACGCACCAAGTGGCCTGGTCCTTTTGGAGCAACCATGAAAACGTCCACATCTGCAGGCGGGTCAATTTGATCAAAGTGAATATTAAATCCATGAGCAAAAGCTAGGGCGTTGCCCGGCTCTAGGCCCTGCTTGACAGACTTGTTATAAACGTCCCCTTGTTTTTCATCCGGAATGAGCATCATAACAAGATCAGAGCGTTTTGCCGCTTCATCCACAGATGTGACTGTGAATCCATCATTCAGGGCTTTGTCCACTGATTTTGAACCTTCATAAAGCCCTATCACCACTTTAACACCAGAGTCTTTTAGGTTTTTTGCATGTGCATGACCCTGACTACCATACCCGATGATTGCCACGGTCTTGCCTTCAAGTGCTTGTAGAGAACTGTCCTGATCGTAATACATTTTCATTTTCATACCCTCCTAAAGGTCATCCCTTGATTCTTTATCTTTATAAACTTGGGTCTTTGTCCTGTATGGTTTATGATCCATGTCACTGAGGTCATTTAACTCACAAACTTGCTGGGCAACGTTATAGCATTTTAATGCCACTCACGCCATAGACCTTTTCCATTTGGTGCACTGCGCGCCGTGTCAGATCACCATCACCATCAAGGGTTAGAGTGAGTTCTGATCCCGCCTTTCCGCTTAGATCTCGCATTTCGACATCCAGCACATAAAACTCTTTGCGCCTGAGTGTGCCTACCACTCTGAGCATCGTATTCACGCCATCTTCCAGTTTTGCAGTCACTTGAGTCCTCATCGAACCCCTCCTTTTTTAGCAATCCTTAATTCACGCAATATTCTGTCTTTAATGCGTTGGGGAAAAGCATCTCACTTACCAAGGTGTACTCATTCTCCCGTCTGCTTTTGCCTACCTGCTTTTCTTTTTTTTTGCAAGTCTTTATAAAACAAAAGCTCCCTCATCTCCACGAACATATCGTTCATAGAGATGAGGGAGCCTTCCCACATGGTACCACTCTAATTCACAGTTTACACTGCCTTGGTTCAGATCGGCCAAACTTTTAGCGAATCCTATTCTCTGTAACGGGAGATCCCGTCTTTGCCTACTTCTTTTCAACAAAGCCGCTCAGAAGCTACTAATCATTTCGTATCACCGCCGGATTTCCACCAAGACCAGCTCTCTATGTGTGAGTGACAAAACTTTCCTCTTCTTCACTGCGTTTAAAATGCTTATATTCTATTTTGATACATAATTATACGGTTTGTGTTCGTCTAGCTAGGGACGTTTCCTCACGGTTCGCGTTACCACCCTAGTTGCATTCCGTTTTATCGGGAATACCTCTTGTTTCAAATCGGCTCATATAGATATATAAGCGAATTCTAGCCCGATAACGAGGGCAAACGTTCAGGTCTACTCACGAATTTTTGACCTGTCTGCTCAGGAGTGATCATTCAACTTCTGCACGCCGTTAGCTTCTCACCATCGCTAACTCTCTGAAGTCCGTGTTTTTCAGAAATCTTAATCTCCATCGACGCATTTTATAATGTGCTCGATTTTTTTACCATCTTGGAACAGAATTGTTCGTCGATTTGTTGATACTGATTATACGAGTCTCACCTCCCTATGTCAACAGAAAATATGAAATAAATTAAATATTTTGAATGCTTATAATTCATGTTGAATAAATTTTCTCTGTTTTCATATGTGTCAATCCTTTGAGTCGTCAATAGGGCAACGTTTTCATAATGCAATCATCCTGTGATTAATTTTCTTTATGGTTAGGGTATTTTCCTTTTCAAAATTTGAATACTCAAATTTATAAAAAGCATGGGATTCATGATTTTCATCTGAAAGAGCTTGAAGAAGCTGGGCGTATTCCCTAGGACTCCCTAGTTCTTTAGGCGGTGTTATCCCCATAGCATCCACACAGATAGGATATGCGGTTTTCATATCTGGTGCCATATAGGCTTCCACTTTCACATCAAATGTCCACTTGTCCACTATGTCTTGTTTCATTTCTATACGGTCTCCCGGTTCTAGGTTAAAGACAAAGAGGCGGGTCGTTATGCTGTTTAGACATTCTTTTAATACATCAATATGAGAGTGCCGCTGGCACACCGTGATGCCTCTTACTTTGAAAGCACTAAACTTTGACAGGGGCCAACCAAAAGCTATATCAACGGTTTTCTGTAACTGCATAAAGGTCATCGTGTCTTCCACCAAAATTCGTCTCCAGACTGGCGGTTTAACCCCTCTTAGGGAAACTTTAAGTTGATATACCTTTGCCATAGAACCATCCCCCTTTTATCATTTCTAGAGTATTATTTTAATCAAATGCAAAGCCCTCACCTAGAACTTCTTTGATATTGGAAGCTGTCACAAATGCCATTTTATCTTGTTGATGCACATATTGTTTGAGTCTCACGAATTCTCGTCGAGATAAAATACTGTTCACGACGGCCTTTTCTTCTCCTGAGTATGCCCCTTGTGCCCTATAAAGCGTTGCACCGCGTTCTAAATCCTCTAAAATGAACTTTTGTATTTGCTTATAGTCTTTAGAAATAACGGACACGCTTATTTTTCTGTTTAAGCCTTCAATGAGATTGTCGATCACAGCCGCATTTATGACAATCCCAAGAACAGCATACATCCCCAAGACGGGCCCGAATGCCATGCCTGCCATAAGTGTCACTAGAAAATCCGACAGCAATAGTGACTTGCCAATGTCTATCTTAAACATTCTGTTAAGAATCTTAGCAATTATATCCGTCCCACCTGTTGATGCATTTTGATGAAAGAGGATGCCCATGCCTATGCCCTGAATAACAATGCCGTAAATGAGGTTGATCATTAAATCTGAAACAAGAGGGGCTGATAAAGGCGTGAGCCCTTCCAGTAAGGCAATAAGCCCGGTAAGAGCAAAACTAGAATAGATTGTATTGGCACCAAACTCTTTCCCAATGAGAAGAAAGGCCAGTACAAACAGAAGAATATTCATAATAAACATGCATGTTCCTATACTTATAAAGGGCAGGTAGGCATTAACGACCATAGCGAATCCCGTTACGCCACCCACAGCTAAATTTGCAGGTATTAGAAAGTAATGAAGACCTACAGCTGTTGCAAGAATGCCTATGTTCAATATGGCAAAATCCCTAATTTTTTTCATGAAACAACCTCCTTTGAGATTGAATGGATGCCAGGCATAGGCGATGAATGAAGGGTTAATTAAATCATCGCCTGGCCAGTGCCTAACATCGTTGAATTATTCGCGCATTTTGCGCCATTTAGAAGAGGGGGCTGCTTCGTTGCAGCCAAAAGTTGCGTCTTTGCAACTCATTTTCAGCGCCTTACAAAATAGCAATGACCAGCCATCACTATACCCTATATAGATGATTTGCTCCTTGGTCTCTACACACGGTATAGTGATGGTTCATCGCTTTATTTTGCAGTCACTTTATCTATATATAAATCGGGGGATGTCCATCTTATTTTCCATCTTATTTTCCATCTTAGTTCCCTTCTTATTACCCCTTCATACTGCCTGTTTTCATGTATCTGTCATGCCAGCTTAGAGCCTGACCAATAATATGTGGGGTATGCTTAAAGCGCCCATCTTTGGCCTTGTTGAAATAGGCATGGAGGTCTTTTTTATAATCTGGATGGGCACAATTTTCTATAATCACCCACGCCCGCTCTTTTGGACTTAATCCACGAAGATCAGCAACGCCTTGGTCTGTGATAATGACCATTACATCATGTTCTGTATGATCACAGTGAGACACCATAGGAACTACGGCTGAAATATCTCCACCCTTTGCCACTGAAGGTGTGGTGAAAATAGAGATAGAACCATTACGGGTAAAGTCTCCAGAGCCACCAATACCATTCATCATCCTTGATCCCATAATGTTTGTGGAATTGACATTGCCGTAAATATCAACTTCAATGGCTGTATTGATGGCAATGACACCCAGTCTCCTAATAACTTCTGGATGATTGGAAATCTCCTGTGGCCGTAGAATGATTTTCTCCCTGTAAAAGTCAATATTGTCTTGGAATCTTTTTAAACCGGTTTCAGATGGCGTGATAGAAGTGCCCGAAGCCACAGAAACCTTGCCACTATCTAGGAGGTCCAGCATGGAATCCTGAATGACCTCTGTATAACACACCAAGTCATGAAATTCTGAATGGTTCAGACCTGAAAGAACTGCGTTTGCTACACTGCCAACACCCGACTGTATTGGCAAAAGTGTGTGGTCTAGCCTGCCGGTTCTAACCTCATTCCTTAAAAACTCAATAAGGTTATTCGAAATTTTTTGCGATGTCTCATCCACTTGTGAAAGGGGTCTGACATTGTCTTGAATGTCCGAATACACTATGGCAGCAATTTTGTCAGGATGACACGGGATGGAGATTTCCCCAATCCTATCCTCTGTTTTAAAAATTGGGATAGGCGCTTTGAGAGGGGGCTTTTGCGGCATATAAATATCATGCATCCCTTCCAGTTGAAGAGGCTGGGCTGTATTGATTTCTATAATAACCTTTTCAGCCATATCCACATATGTTGGAGTTGCCCCAACAGAAGTGGTCGGAATAATACTCCCCTCTTCTGTGATTGCAAGGGCCTCAACAATAGCCACATCAATAGCCCCTAAGAATCCCAGTTTTGTATAGTTGGGAACGTGGCTAAGGTGCATGTCCAAGTAATTGCACTTGCCATCATTTGTATGCTTTCTAAGAGATTCATTGGTCTGGTAGGGCAAGCGTTTGTCAATTAAGCCTGCTCTGGCCCATGCCCCGTCAAGTTCGTCTCCCACTGATGCCCCTGTCATAAGATTGACTTTAATATCTAAGCCTTCATCTTCTTTTCTCCTCGCGAGTGCCAGAGGTACCGCCTTTGGATAGCCAGAAGGGGTAAAACCAGAAGTGGCAATTGTCATACCATCTTCAATCAACCACACAGCTTCATCTGCTTTCACCACTTTATCAAGCAAGGATTGGCATCTTATTCTATTTTCAATGTTTTTAATTTCTTTTTTATTTTCAGTCATTATATACTCCTTTAAACCAGGTAGGTCATTAGCCTCGTAAACATAATCATCGATATTAAGGCAACTGGGTATGTGGCTCCGTAACCAGCCGCCACTTCATCTGATTGACAGGATTCCAGTGCCGCCGCAAGTCCGGGAGTACTTGTCATTCCACCACATATGACCCCTGCTAAAACGATCCAATTCATTTTCATAAAATATCGTCCGATAATTATACCCGTTGCCATGGCTGCAAGTGCGCTGATTAGGGCTGCGCTTAAGTAAACCAGGCCCTCTGACGCAATCGAAATGACTGTCGTATAACCATACCGAAGACCTACAATAGCCAAGAACATATTGAGCGATATATCTCTAACAGCACTTAGGGCTGAGTGAGACATTTTCATACTTTGGTACCTGCTTGTCATGAGGTGGCCAATGAGAAGGGCTGAAATTAGAACCCCTCCTGTTGATCCCAGTCCGATCCACCCCAGATGCCTACCGAAATACAGTTTTACCTGTCCTACTATGACACCTAGAAGACAAACAGTCATAAATACCACAACATTAAAGCTTTCTTTAGAGTCTTGGGCTGGTTGATCGCTGCTCTTTCCAGCCAAAACATCTGTACTGACTTTCTTTAACTCTTGCTCCATAGAAATGCCAAGCCACTTGGGCACCAACCGCATGCCAAGGACAACTGTCAAAACACCTGGTATATAACCAATAGCATATCCCAGTCCCACAAGGGATTCCGATGAAGCGCTTGTACCACCAACTGCTTCTAGGGCTGCAGCCAGTCCTGGGGAACTCGTTAAAGCCCCCACATAGGTTCCTATAATCCCAGTGCTCTGGGCGTTTCCAAGCCATTTTATGAAAAAAAGACTTGAAAGGGCTCCAGACAGTGTTATTAGAAAGCCTAAAATGACGAAGCGCAGTCCATATTTTTTTATGACATCTGCAATATCAGCAGATGCCAAAAGTCCAACAGGTGCAATAAAGCCTATTAAACTCATGGTAAAAAGGGAGCTTGATACCAGGCCTTGTACCAGAACTTTAGAGACCTGACTTGGAACCTCTGACGCAGTTGCATAGGGTTGAACCAACACACTGTATATAAAATATCCCAGTGCCAAGCCTACAAATAAACTGCCGGAACTTCCCAGCTTTAATCCTCTAAAATTCAACTTCCCAAAATATCCACCTAAAACGATTGTTGCTGCAATGAGTGCAAATGGATTTAAAAAAACAGTTTGTAAACTAAGAGACACAGGGTCACCTCCATAAACGAATTGATTAAAAGTGATCCTTGCTCCATGCATGAAAAAGGATAAAAAAAACGCCTACCACAGGCAGACGGATTACGTTTTTCGATAAATGTCATGCTGACATTCGCTTTTTCGCACATTCCATGTCACTTGATTGAGATAATCCTGTGAAATAGAAACCCCCTTCAAAAATGAAGGGGGTCATGTACAAGTCGAATTTTTATCGATCGTAACACCACCCATCCTCGTGGGCCATTCGGTATTGATCTTCATGGCAGGTCTCCTGACTCAATCTGTATGGTTTTATCAGCCTTCCCATTCTTTTGAACAGTGGCATATTGATAAAACACAGATTTTACAGTGGCGGGACCGTGCTGGATTTTCACCAGTCTTCCCTTTTAAATCGATCGAAATCGATACCATAAAGCGCATTATTAAGTTCAGATACATAATAACAGTGGTTTCAATTGCTGTCAACATAAATTATTTTTATATTTGATTGGTTACACAGAATCAACCTATCTCAGCACTGAAATGTAGTTCTGAAATAGTAATGTTGTTGCTTTGTCTCAAACTTATAGGCGTGTACTCATAAGCACCTTTTTCTCCACTTATAATTCTTATGTCTGGTCTAAGTGGAAAGCCCTTTGGTACATGGTCGACCACAGCCACTTGACCTGTATTCAGTTTAACAAGCGACCCGGTCGGATAGGGATTGATTTTTTTTACAAATATATTGACCAAGTCCATGTCATAGTGTCTGCCTGCTCCACCCATGATAAACTCAATGGCTTCAGTTGCAGTCAGAGCCCTTCTATATGGTCTATCTGATGTCATGGCATCATATATATCTGCAATGCCAACAATTTGAGACAAGTGATGAATGGTTTCTTTATTGGCCCTATTGGGGTAACCTGTGCCATCTAGGTGTTCGTGGTGCTGTAGGGTGATGGCCTTCACATAGGCGCTCAAAAATGCATGTTCTTTTAGATAAGCATGCCCTTTTTTAGGGTGCATTAATACAGCCAATTTCTCTTCTTGAGTCAGCTCACCATGTTTATAGGTTATAGCAGGGTCAAGTATGGCCATGCCTATGTCATGGAAGATAGCGCCCACAAACAGTTGACGTATCATTTCGTTTCCAAGCCCTGCCTCCCAGCCAATGAGTACAGATAAAATGGCGGTGTTAAATGCCGAGCTAAAGAGATAATTGTCCACATTCTTAATATCAATATATTCCAGCTGGGCATCTTTTGCTGAGCTTAAATCATAAATCACATCATCTGTGAGCTTATTGAGGCCATCGACATACTCAAATATTGATTGAGGCTTCCACTCGCCTTGGGTGTCTCTATGACCTGCTGCATTAAAAATATCTCTTATAAGCATCATGCCCTGATGTCGTAAGTGGGGGTCAACCAATTTATTGATTTCATTGTCGATGTGTTCATCGTGAATGTAGACCGTGAAAATACTATTAGAATTTATTTTTTCAATCATACGTGCCGTAAGCTTGGCACCTTCTTTAAGAAGCACACGTCCATCTAAAGTATAAAGCGTGTCTGCTAAAATTGCGTCCTCTGGTATGAGTTCTGTAGGTACTATACGCATATTTTCCCCTTCTTCATTAGTTATTTTGACCTATTTCTAGCATAGTCTACTTGATTGATTTTTTCAATATTCGTAGTAGTAAAAATGACTATAGTCCATAACGTTTCTCATTTTTTTAGGCCCATGCACAGTATAAGTCACTATTATTAGTCATACCCGTTGTTTGGATTGAACAACATTCTATTGGAATATTTCTTATTTTGGGGAAAATGAAAGAAGCCCTATGACATAATATTATGATTATAGGGCTTCTTTCATTCATCCACTCACCGCTGGTATATGGGTTTGTATATTATTGACTTTAGGCATGCATAAACAAGGACAAACATACCCCAGTAGAAGGCTAAATTGCCGTATCCCCATAACATTTTCCTATAAATGAACTTATGGACTCCAACCGTTAGTAAAATTAACATAATGTCGTATAGGATGAATCTTAAGTTTTTCATGGCTTTCTCTCCTGACTCTTCATAAATTCTTTTAAATAGAATAAATTAACTCATCAATATTGATAATTCTATCTGCTACATTTGCCAAGTCATGGTCATGTGTGACACATACAATTGTCTTTCCCTCTTCTTTCAGACTTAATAAAATATCAATCACTGCATTTTTATTTTCATCATCTAAATTGCCTGTTGGTTCATCTGCAAGTAGGACATCAAACGGTTTAAGCATCACTCGTGCAAGTGCAACTCTTTGTTTTTCACCACCGCTTAACTGATAGACTTGTTTTCTTAAAATACTTTTAGACAAACCCACACGCTCAAGTGTCTGATTGGCTTTTTCTTTGTTAAAATCAGGGCTGTACATACTCGAAATTTGTAAATTTTTCTCAACTGTATCATCTTCGATGAGGGCATAATTTTGAAATACATAACCTATAGTTTTACGCCTTATGTGCATCTTTTCTTTCTTATTGATGCCTTTTAATCCATTTATCTCAATTTCTCCTTGATCAGGGTGTTCCAAGAACCCAATCATATTCAATAGAGTTGTTTTTCCAGATCCACTTTTCCCAGTAATACAAATAAACTCATTTTTTTCTACATTACCTGAAAAATTATCAAATACTTTTATTTCACCATACGATTTACTTACATTTTTTACATGGATCATAGTCTTCCACCTTCTATAATTAATTTTGAATTATTGTTATCAAGTTTCTTCACAACAACACTCACCACAATACTCTCAATAAAAAATATAGTCATCAGACCATAAAATATAATCAGAGTTGAACGTGTAATGATAACTAGAACCAATATTGCAATAAGATTTGTCATACATAAATTTGTCAATACCTGCTTATGAGCTTCCCAAAACGAATATCCATGCAAATGTAAAATGTATATTTTCTTTGAATTGTTTTGATAGTAAAACCATAAATAAAAAGCTGATACAGCTGATAGTACAATTGCTGCAACGACCGCACATATAAGGTTAAAATAAATTCTTTCTATCAACTTAAACAAGTAGCCATTCATGTCGCTATAAACCGAATATGCTCCAATGATCTCATATGTATTGTGTTTTTGAATTAAAGGTAATATCTCACCGTAAGCCGAAATATTACTACTTGCCTTATAAAACAATGCCCTTGTGGCAATGCTACCAATGCAAGATGTATCCATTGAATCATTATAAATGACTGCAACAGGATCAATGACATAATTCTTTTCATCTCCACTAAAAATATTATATGTAAAATATTTCTGATTATCTTCCACATAAACCACATTGATGTCTAGTTCATCGATACCCCTATATGTTAGCCTAGTTGTCGGGAGGTGAAATTTACTCTATCATTGAGAGTAATGCGAAAAGGAGAAACCCGATGCCAAGATATAGTAAACAACTGAAAGCAAAAATAATAAAACAAATGTTGCCGCCACAGAATGTGAAAGTCAGCGAGTTATCAAAGCAACATAACATCCCTGAACAAACCCTTTATAAATGGAAGAAAAATGCTAAAGAACACGGCGCAGTAATACAAACACATACCAAAGGTAGCGAAAAATACACGAATGAAGTAAAGCTAAATATTATTATAGAAACTGCTCATTTAAACCAACAAGAGCTTTCAGAATATTGTCGTAAAAAAGGACTTTATGTTGATGAAATCAACGCTTGGAAATCAACGTTTATTACCGGTAAAACTACATCTGATAACGAAGTAAAAGAAGAATTAAAGACTAAAGATGCTGAGTTGAAATCAGTGAAAAAAGAGCTCATTCGTAAAGAAAAAGCATTAGCTGAAGCAGCCGCACTACTGGTCCTCAGAAAAAAGATGAATGCGATTTGGAATTCGGACGAGGAAGATTAACTTCAGCATCAAATCGCTTAGCAGTAATGGAAGTTATCGATGAAGCTGTATCATCTGGCGCTCGACAATTCATGGCATGTAACGAGGTTAATATAAGCGAAAGAACGCTGCAGCGTTGGCGTTTGGAAGGTGAAAAAACGAAGGATAAACGTCCTGATGCAATCAGACCTACACCTCAAAACAAACTTAGCCCAAAAGAAGAACAAGCCGTTTTAACGGCAATGAATAAACCTGAACATCAAAATCTACCACCGTCACAAGTCGTACCTAGACTTGCTGATAAGGGAATATATATTGCCTCAGAATCTACCTTTTATAGAATTCTTAACGAACATAAGCAAAACAACCACCGCGGGAAGTCAAAACAACCCGTAAAACGCCATATGACAACACATCAAGCCACAGGACCCAATCAAGTATGGATGTGGGATATCACTTGGTTGCCAGGAGCAGCTAAAGGCATATATTACTACTTGTATTTAATACTCGACTTATATAGTCGTAAGATTGTCGGATGGGAAATCTGGCCAAATGAAAGTGCTGAGAATGCAAGTGTACTCATACGCAAAGCATGTTATTCAGAGAATGTGCTTTCAGGCCTGCAACCGCTAGTTCTTCATTCTGACAATGGTAGCCCCATGAAAGGTGCATCGCTTTTAACTACGTTATATTCTCTTGGTATTGTGCCATCAAATAGCAGACCACGAGTAAGTAATGACAACGCTTTTATTGAATCATTTTTTAAAACTGTGAAGTATATGCCGACATTTCCACACCATGGCTTTGAGTCTATTGAGATAGCACGTGCGTGGGTTTTGGAATTTTCGAAATATTACAATACTGAACATCGACATCGTGGTATCAAGTTCATGACACCTAAAGAACGACATGACGGTAAATCAAAAATGATAACCGAAAAACGTAATAAAGTGTATCAACAAGCACGATCAAAAAATCCACATAGGTGGAGTAGATCGACAAGAAACTGGGAAGTGGAAGAAACAGTGTATTTAAACCCAAGTAAAGTGGACATTCAGAGAGAAAAAATTAGCTAAACACGACAACTATGTTGACATACAGCGATACTTTTCCTGTTTATTGGCAACTTCAAAGCTTCATTATATATATTATCCACTTCCGCTTTATAAAAGTAGAACCATTCTTTATAGGCTCTAATGATATCTTTTTCATGTAATTTTTGTTTATATGGAACAAGAATATTTAATACATCATCCTCTATTATAAAATCTTCTGAGTTTATTTTCTCTCCATTTGCTTTCACTATTTCATTTACTTTGAGGTAGTTATCGTCAATGGTAACCCGTCTACCATTTGGAGAGTATATCTCTTCATCACCTTGCGTATCTAATTCATAAAAATAGGTCCATGTTCCATCTTCATTATTTACTCTACCAAAATTATCAGAAACCATAATGAATCCATGTTTTTTTTTCTTTAAATCATGATAAAACCCCAGAACTCTATCATTGTACTTTCTGTCTTTTTTTAAATCCTTTAATGTTTCATCAAATCGCCCACCAACTATAGTTGTATAAATGTTTTGAGTATTATCCCAATAGGCCATGCCCTTTTTCACCTTATTTAGTTCATCAACTTGAGTAAACGTTCTAGATAGCATCAGAACAAAGACTATGATAGTCACTGTTTTGATAAATAAGAATAACTTAACCATATTCTTAAATCGAATTTTTCCTTGTATGGCTTCTGTTATACTATAGCTCACTAACTTCCTAATAATTAGGCTTGATGCAATGACAACAGAAATTAATATTAATAAAATCGATAGCAATAATATAAAATATAGTTCAGTAAAGTACCCAAGTTGATTAAAATAAATGACATAGAATCCAAGGCCAAAGTGGACAATCAGAATGGGGGCTATCCACGAAGGCATCATATGTTTCAAACACTGCATGGTTAACCTAGTTTGACTATACCCCCACACCACCATCAGCATTAAACGCTTACGTTCATGAAACAATTGAAAAACCAGACCGATAACCAGTATGACATAACACATAATAAATATAATAAGTGCTAGAGGTTCAAAAAAAACTGTTTTACTTTCAGTTGTCGATTCGAAAGTAACCTTCCCATACTTTGAAAAAATCTCAACAAAATCTTCTTTAGCCTTTATACTTAAAGTGTCCACATAAAATGTATTGCTAATACCTACATTATTCACCTGATCAAACTCAAACACTCTTACATCTAAGAGTGTTACTGGAAAAATCAAGTATCCACTTGTCACATCATTAGATTCCGCTCTATTGGAGGCATATTTTTTCTTTTCAGGTTGACTCCCCCTAAGCATTTTGTAATCTCTATCATCATTAAAATTGGTGCTGTATATATTGACTTTCTTTTGACTCACAAAATTATTTTGAGTTATATTCAAATCGTGCGTCACTGAAAATTCATTTAGCTCCTTAATCAAGGTTGCAAAATCATTGCCACTATCATTTGAAGAATAATCAATGTGAATGGCTTCATCTTGGAATAATATAGAATGCACTTCCCATTTCGAAAATGCTGATATGAATAGAAAGAGAGTTGAAAGAATTGTTATTGTTAGTAGTACACTTAGTTTTCTCATCTTATTCTACCCCTTTCTAATATGCTTTTTTTAAGTTATGAAGAACACCACCCTCAAATTATATCTTGAAAATCATTGATTTTTTTCCAATTAACCACATTGTAAACTGATAAAAAAATTACGGTTCACCTTTGAAAAACGAATAACATAAGTAGCCCAACAAAAAACGCCACCCAGTCATGATAATAATCATGTCTAGGTGGCGTTATTATATTAAGGTTGATTTAATGCATCTATTACTTAACAGCTTCAACAGCCACTGTTTCACCAAGAGCTGATTTTACAGCTTCAACGATGTTTACAGCTTTTAGGCCATATGCTTCCATAAGCTGGTCTGGCTTGCCTGACTCGCCGAACGTATCTTTGACACCAACACGTACAACTTTTGTAGGCGCGTGCTCAGAAACAACTTCTGAAACTGCAGAACCAAGACCACCAATGATGCTGTGTTCTTCAGCTGTTACAATTGCTTTCGTTTCTGTTGCAGCTTTTACGATAATGTCTGTATCGATAGGCTTGATTGTGTGCATGTCGATTAGACGTACTGAGTAACCTTCTTTTTCAAGTGTTTCTTTTGCTTCAACGGCTTCAGCAACAAGAATACCTGTAGCAATGATTGTTACATCTGTACCCTCTGACATTTGAATGCCTTTACCAATTTCAAACTTAACGTCTTCTGAGTGAACCACTGGCACAGCTGCACGACCAAAACGTGCATAAACTGGTCCAACATACTCAAGCATAGCCTCAACAGCTTTTTGAGCTGTCACGTCATCACCTGGGTTTAGAACAACCATGTTTGGTAGTGAACGCATGATTGATAGGTCTTCGATGGCCTGGTGTGAAGCACCATCATCACCTACAGTTACACCTGCGTGTGTTGCACAGATTTTTACGTTTAGTTTCGGATAGCAAACTGAGTTACGAACGACTTCGAACGCACGACCAGCAGCAAACATGGCAAATGATGAAGCCACAGGAATTTTACCCGATGCAGCAAGACCAGCAGCAACACCGATCATATTTTGCTCTGCAATACCCATATTGAAATGTCTTTCAGGATAAGCACCACCGAAAACAGCAGTTTTTGTTGACTTTGAAAGGTCAGCATCCAGAACGACTACATTATTATTTTCTCCACCGATACGCTTAAGAGCGTTACCGTATGATTCACGAGTAGCAATATTCTTAGACATTAGCAGTCACCTCCAAGTTCCTTGAGGGCCTGAGCAAGCTGCTCATCACTTGGTGCTTGTCCATGCCAGCCGTAATCGCCTTCCATGAATGAAACACCTTTACCTTTAACTGTATTAGCAAGAATAACTGAAGGTTTTTCAGTCTCTTTTTTTGCTTCTTCAAATGCTGCAAGAATAGCGTCCATGTCATGGCCGTCAATTTCAATAACATTCCATCCGAAAGCTTCAAACTTCTTATCAACCGGCTTAATGCCCATTACAGAATCATTTGAACCGTCAATTTGAAGACCATTGTAATCTAGGATAGCTGTCAGGTTGTTTAGCTTGTAATGAGCACCTGCCATTAGAGCTTCCCATACTAGACCTTCATTGATTTCGCCATCGCCAAGTAGAGTGTAAACTCTGTTGTCACGGCCATCAATTTTGTTTGCTAGTGCCATACCCACTGCAGTGGAAATACCTTGGCCTAGAGAACCTGTTGACATGTCAACACCTGGTGTGCCTTTCATGTCTGGGTGACCTTGAAGCATTGCACCAAACTTACGTAGCTTTAGCAGTTCTTCTTTAGCAAAGTAACCACGGTTAGCAAGTGCTGCATAAAGCACCGGCGCCGCATGACCTTTTGAAAGAACAAACTTGTCTCTGTTTTCTTTCTTTGGTGCCTCTGGGTCAATATCCATAACGTTAAAATATAGTGCTGCAACAATGTCGGCAGCTGACAGTGAACCACCTGGGTGGCCCGAGCCTGCCGCGTTAATCATACGAACAATATCTTGACGCATGATATTCGCTGTAGCTTTAAGCTCAGCAACATTCTGATTCATGTGTGTTTCTCCCTTCGTTTTTCCTAAAGCTGTGATTTATGTAAGAACACAAACGCTTTAGGTTATGGATTAACTATTTCTCTAAACCCTTCGCCAAGGACTTCATGGGTTGTTGAAACCATTATAAATGCACGTGGATCAACTTCCATAACAATGTCTTTGAGCTTCGAGACCTGTGCACGGTTAACCACAACAAGTAAAACTTGTTTGTCTTTGCCCGTGTACATGCCCTTACCATAAAGACTCGTTACACCACGTTCCAATTTTTCTATAATGACATCACTAATCTCTTGAGGATGATCAGTGATGATATGAAACGACTTAGAATAATCAAGACCTTCCACTATAAAGTCTGCGACTTTTACAAGCACATATAGACCTATCATGGAATAGAGTGATGTTTCTATGCGCTGGTCCACAACACCAGCTGCAAGTATTACAAATAAATCTAGAATCATCATCATTTTTGCAATAGAAAAGCCTGGGAATAATTTATTCAGTATTGCACCGCCTAAATCTGTGCCTCCCGTTGTTCCGCCGCTTCTAAAAACGAGACCGATTCCCACACCAACCATAATGCCACCAAATATTGAAGCCAGTAGCACATCATTTGTTGCCATATAGGAAACATTGTCCCTTGAAAACATCCATAAAAACACACTAAGTGCAGCTGTTCCATATGCTGTTTTGACGCCAAATGAACGTCCTAGCACATAAACACCTGCAATGAAAAGGGGCACATTGATTAAAATGTTGGTCACATAAATCTCAATGCCACTTAATTTTTTTATGACTATGGCAAGCCCTGTTACGCCACCTGGCGCAATCGTGTTTGGTTCAAGAAACAGTACGAGTCCTGCCGCTAGAAGGAATGTTCCCACTGTTAGCAGTAGATAATCCAGAATCACTTTATACAAATTCTTTGACATAAGACACGTCCTTCCATTAAATGTGAACCCTTGAAATAATCACATTTTGCGCTGGAATCAGCTCACAGTATCCGATTATAACATAGATTAATGAACATGCAAGGGAACAAATGCCCTAATCAAGTTCATGACAAATTATCTTAGGATCTTCCAAAACAAAGAATTCAGGTCGTCTGAGGTAGACAGTATCTTTGAAATTTTAAATAATCTTATGAAAATTTTATATAATTTAATAGACTTGTGAATATGTCATATGTCATGTAAATAGGTCTTTTCGACTTAATCAGAAGTGTTTTAGATTCGATCCACCTGTAAAACAACATAGAAAAAGCAAATGACCATGCTCAGGCAAAATCATTTACTTTGGCCCAGATTACCAATTTCATCAGCAATCCAGGTGTACATTTATTTTGAAACATCACGCGATAGCAAAACTTTTATCAAAAATTTTGGCAATGACATCATGCGTCCTATTCGGCTAGGTTCCCTGAGCAGTCTGTAAAACCACTCCAGGTTGAGATCAATAAATATTTTAGGCGCTCGTTTTGACGATCCTGCCCAAACATCAACACTGCCACCCACACCCATAGCAATTTTTGTGTTCAGTATTTTTCTATGTTCATAAATCCATTTTTCCTGTTTAGGACAACCAAGGGCAACAAATAGAATGTCGGGCTTTACTTCGTTGATTTTATCAACGACCCTCAGCTCATCATCATCTTTGAAATAACCGTCATGATACCCCGCTATTTCTATATTTGGATATTTGTCCTTGATTTTGTTACATGCCTTTTCAGGTATGCCTGGCTTTCCGCCTAAGATAAAAATAGATCCATTCGTGTTGTTACAGAACTTGAGCATGCGTTCCATAAATTCAATACCAGGCAGTCTTTCCTCAAGCCCAAGATTATGAATACGTGATGCGTAAATAACGCCAATCCCATCTGGAATCACAAGGGATGCATCTAGGAGTGCATCTTTTAGATCTTGATCTTCCTGTGCCATCATGATGATTTCAGGATTTGGTGTGTATATTGCATTAAATGTACCTTGCTTGAACAGAGACAGAAATTTATTGTATGCTTCATCAGCATTCAACTTATCAATTCTTACGCCTAGAATTTTGACCGATTTGGTGTCCATGCTTACTTCCCCTTCTGCATTAAGTCTCCAAGAATCGCTTCATTGGTCTTAAACTTCAACTGAAGTTCATTGACATGTTCTCTAAGATAGGTTTTCGCTGAGTCATGATTGTCCATAAGTTGGTCCAGTGCCATTTTAATCTTATCTGAATTAAAATCCTTCACCGTACAAACAGCTTCAAGGCCCAGGGTCTCAAGAAAATAGTCGATCTTGGGGTCATATGAGATACCAATCAGCGGTACCTCAGCAACTGCTGAAAATATAAGCGAATGAAGTCGAACACCCACCAGGGCATCCAGATTTTCCACCACGCTCATAATCTCACTGGCCGTATATTCTTTGTCTATTACAGCCACAGTATCCGATTTTGCAAAGTTGCAAATATCCAAATCCTCTTTTATATAAAAGGGGATCATTAGGATATTATACGACTCAGTCAGTGATTGTATCAGGTTTTTCAATTTTTGTCTATCTGCACGGGTTTTAAAATCCTTTGTACGCATTGATAGGCCTACAATAGGCTTGTCATCAATTGGTCTGTTAAAAGCCCTTTTAATTATTTTTTGACCCGTATCTAGTTCTATTTTTTCCATGTCTACAACCGGATCTGCTGTGACATGTATTTTATCGGGCTGAATGCCCATATCGATGAGATCAATTTTAGAATTTTCTTCCCGCACCGTAATGGCGTCGACCTTTTGCAACACCCATTTCATTATCTTTCTATTGATGTCCTTATTCACAGGCCCTATTCCATGAGAATAGAGCATTATCTTTTTTCTAAACATCAATCCAAAAATAATCACAGCCAGGTAGTAATGAATGCTTCTCTTGCTTGTGGTGTCTTGAAGTAGGCTACCACCACCTGAAATAAGCACATCTGTATTTTTTACAGCCTTTATAACCGAGAAGACTTTTGATCTATGTACAGTCTTAATGCCCAAGTCACGCTCCGTTTTTTCAGGGGACGCCGTTAAGACTGTCAATTCAATTTTTTCATCCATCCTGGAAATCGAGCGTATCATTGTTTCAAGAATGGCTTCGTCACCCAGGTTATTAAATCCATAATAGCCTGATATGAGTGCCTTATTCATTCAGATATCTTCCTCTCAAATTCACTAGAACACGTACGAGGACATTGATAATCAGTATACCGACAATTCCTATCAGGGCGCCTAATCCAGCTCCATAAATGGTACGAGCTATGGATAGGTAAAGCGGGGCACGTAGATGGCTAAATGTGTTGACGACTGATGTAATACCAATCATCACAACCGCCGCAAACGGGAATACCAATGACTTCCACCCTTTTAAGGCAAAGTAAGACACAACCATAACCGATGGGAAAGCAAGAAGCAGTTCCTTTGATCGCGGTCTGGCTAAGAAATTGTACTCAAGGAAGTTTCTAAACAACATTTCAAGATTTGAAGGCTGAATTGTTGTTTCATGTCCAGTTCTAGCTATATATACTACACCAAGTATCCCTACCACTCCCAGTATTAGGAGATGGAGAACCTTGATGCGTTCATTTACCAGTGCTTTAAGATCGAAAATATAGGTTTCGTTCTCACTCATATCACGTATAGGTCTGTCATAGCCAAATCGCAATATATATATAATACAAAATAGGGCCAGCGGAGCCAGTTGGCTCACCTTGACGCCTCTAAAGAATTCCATTTCAAGCAAATAGGCAGAACTTGATAAAATGCTTCCAACAAATATCCCCCCCACCATGGCAATTGAGGCCACAATAAGAAGTAGGGATAGACCTTTTAATATAATGCTCTGCATTTTATCTATTTGTCGATTCACTATAAACTGCTTTAAGACATCCATCATTGCAATTGCAGCTAGGGTTGGGAATAGAACAGATGCCCCCAGTGCCATTACAATCACAGACAGGTTCGGCACCACAAAGTTTGCCCCTGTGACCCCTAGAACTCCCACAGATAGAAGAAGGGCCTGCACTTTATCACGCATCGGAAATAAGCTGTTTAGTGCAATGATTCCAAGAACCACAAGACCATAACCAATCACGCATAAATTAATAACACCAGGTTCATTATATGCTAGCTTTGATGCATTTCCTAATGATATTTTGTGCTCTGCCAGTCTATTCTGCAAATTATTAAAGGATTCTGTATAAATTTCTGGGTCTGTTATATAAATAATTTCATTGTCTTTATCCCGAAATGGTCTAAAATAGACACTTCTGATATTTCTTTCCGTAACGGCCCGGTAAATTGTGTTCTCAATTTCCTCAGCCCCCTTATAGCCATACCACTGGTATCTTTCCTGGATGTATCCCACTACAGGAAAAACGCGTACAGCATCATAATCAAGCATTTCTGTTAACTTGACCAGACCCTCTTGCTTAACCTGAGACCTTTGTACACCGGTTTCTATTAAGCCTGTTGATATATGATTTTCCTTCATATAATTGTAAATGTCATCAAGACTTTCTGTTTTGGAATTGTATCCAAGAACGGACTCACCTTGAAAAACAAAGTATTTTGGTAAAATATCAAAGGCCTTCATTTCATTTTCAAAGGCTTCTACCAGTTTTTCTGGATATCTGTCAAAATTACTTGGCCGTGGCAAAACTTCCAAACCACTTGCCTGAACTTGGGCGATCACATCACCATCAAAGCCAAGACCAATCCAGCTGAGTTTTGAATCCACAAGCTTACGTAGGGTCCTTTTACCTTCCCCTTCTTCATCAACCAAGTAGCCTGTTTCTGCATAGAGACCTTCCTCAGGCTCACCATCTAAAACAATAACGTAGTTGTCCCCTTCAAAGCCCTTGAAGAAAGATTTAGGGTAGCGCTCTGACAAACCTTCCATTATAAAGTCATACCATACTTCTGACTCTGTTAGAACGATCATGTCAAACTTGTCTGTTGAGTTTTTTACATAGTTTGCCACTTTCTCTGATACACGGCTTTGCCAGTAAATGTCCTCAGTGAATTTTGCCATCACCTCATACTCAATGGGCTTTTGGTCTGCTTTTAAGTTTTCAAGAGTGCTTTCCTTTACAGCAACACTTGTGAAGCCCAGCGACTTGAAATGTTTAAACCAGTAGGCAAGATCGTATTCAGACTGGTCTGCAAGCAGTTTTGCTTCTTCGTAGTCAAGACTCATTTCTACAGTTTTGTGGGCGCTTTCCACACCGATTCTGTCAAAGGCCACAATCCCCACAACAATTAGACTGATCACCAGTATAATCATGTATAATTTTTTTAGCATAATCGTCCACCAATTCCTTATATGTATTGTCTTTCTATTTGAGCGACTTGCAAAACATCATTCAAGAACTCTTTCTATACCATATATAGAAACATAAGAACCAAAAAATTCTATATGGTATATAGAAGGCATTGATCTGTAAATTTTGCAAGCGCCTGAATTATATATTTTTTCTCTCATAATATATGTTTTCTTTATATATAACTTTTCTTTCATATATAATTTTTCTTTCATAGAGAAGGCAAAAGCCTGTTCTTGCTTTTGCCGCTATGCACGTGCTTCCATTATTAACCATAACACCGCCCCAACCGAGTCATGGCTGACTATCCCCTCTGAACTGAATTAAAAATCATATGTGGGCTGGATGGTGATTTTGGCTCTAATTTTCTACAACTGTATAAGGCCCCTTGATCATAACCCATGCATCACTTGTAATGGCCACTCCACGACCATCATTTTGGGGATTAAGTATTTGGTGGTTCTTTGGAACTTTCTTGCCCTGCGCTATATCATAGCCTTCCGTTAGATTGGCAAGTCCCCCATTGGCTGAAGCAATGGCCACCCCTTCACCTGATCTGAGAATGAACTCAGAACTGTCTCCAAGATAGACCATACTGCCTGCCTTGACTTCTACAATTTCAAACAGGGCCCCACCCCCATTTGAAGAGGGACTAGACTCTTCAGCAAGTTTTGATTCAAGATACGTGTCCAGTTCTTCAAATCTCTTGTCCACATAACTCAACGTGACAAGGGGGTCTGATTCTGTCCCTGGCGCCGCCTGAGACATTTGTCTTGGTCCTGTAAGCGTTAAACCGATAACAAGGCCTAAGGCCACCAATCCTATATTTTTAAATGCTCGCATTTTATGCCTCCTAGTATTCCCACAAGAACTTCTATCAAATGATCCGTAAATACTTTCATCATCCATGTTGGTAAAATAAATTAACGGCCTACAAAACAGCTTATTATTTCACGACACCATTGATGCAATTTATCATAAGCTCTAAATCCCAAAAGAAACGTCTAAGTTTCCACGTATATTTTACTATAAATAATTTCCTATTACAAAAGCTTGTGTGGATTGAAACCACTTCGTAACACAATACCATACCAGATTTTATTTGCTAAAGGGGTCGGGACCGATAAAGACCTATTCTTTTATTCAATATAAAAAGCCAAGCATATGCTTGGCTTATAATTTAATAAAATATGTTATTTAGGGTCGTGCCACTATGTAGACTCGAACAAGCCGAGTGATATCATTAATCCGCGATCTACCTCTTCAACAAGTTCTGGTGTTAGAGCACCAATTTTTTGAATTAGTCTTCGCTTATCAATGGTACGAATCTGTTCGAGTAGTATGACGGAATCTTTGAGCAGGCCAACTTCGTCCTTACGTACCTCAACATGAGTAGGCAGTTTGGCTTTGGAAATCTTTGCAGTGATTGCTGCAACTATAACCGTTGGACTATACTTGTTTCCGACATTGTTTTGCACAATAATAACGGGTCTTTGTCCCCCTTGTTCTGATCCCACGACCGGATTTAAATCTGCGAAATACACCTCTCCTCGTTTAACGATCAAGATCGTCCTCGCTTTCCAGCTGGCTCTCGTAGGATTCTAGGCATCCAACATCCGAACACAAACCTGATTCGGCCATGTTTAGATTGATATCAGCCATGCGCTCATAACCTGAACGTAATTCTTCCAGTACACCATCCATTTTAATTGGCGCTTTGAAATGAAATTCTCTACTTAAGTTCCTCTTTATCATTTCTGGGTTGCTGCCAACCTTTAGTTCTGCCATTAATTCACCCGGCAGTTCGATTTGTACTTGCTTAATATCTTTCATCTGGGACACCTCCAATTTTAGCCAGTATGTATGAAGGGACAAAGTCATTATAATAATAGATTACCACAATGTAAAGCGATAAGCTATATTTGTAATATACAGAAAATTCACAGTAACACAATTTTAAGATTAAAGGTTGATTACCTTATAGGACTGCAAGAGCATCCTTAATTTGGATAATTTCATCCTGTGCCTTATATACCCTTGGAACTCTTTTGCTAATCATACAAACAACTTCATAATTGATAGTATTGATCCAACCAGCCACTTCATCTATAGATATGAACTTATCTTGACCAGTGCCAAAGAGTGTGATTTCATCCCCTCTTTGTACATCAAGTCCTGTTAAGTCAACCATACACTGGTCCATGCAAATTCGTCCAATAATAGGTCTGATTTCTCCACCTACAATGGCCTTTGCCTGACCTGTATATAGGCGGGTGTAACCATCGGCATAACCAAGGGGTATTGTTCCAATTCTCGTGTGCTTGTCCGTTGTGTACAGAAGACCATAGCTCACTCCAACACCTGGACCAACATCCTTTACATGACTAATTCTAGCTTTAAGGCTCATAACCTCTTTTAATTTCACATTTTCATGAGAAACTTCATGGGAAGGATATAATCCATAGAGCATAATACCTGCTCTGACCATATTGTAATTGATTTCTGGTAAGTCTATTATGGCTGCTGAATTGGATACATGTTTGATTGGAATATGAATATCCCTATTTTCAAGTGCCTCTATGACTGCATTGTATTTTTTGACCTGACCCAGTGTGTAGGATTTATCCACTTCATCTGCGACCGCAAAGTGGGTATAGATCCCTTCAACCTCTATGTTGCCAAGCTTAGAAATATACTCTGTCACAATTACAGCATCATCTTCAGCCCTTAGACCTAGACGCCCCATGCCCGTGTCAATTTTCACATGGACTTTTGCTGTAACCTTATTCTCTTTCGCCACCCTATCTAAGGCTTCAGCTTGTTCAAAAGCATACACAGTCTGAATCAAATTATGCCGAATGACTTCGTCAGAGTCTTCTTCAGGTGTGTACCCTAAAACTAAAATAGGCACATCCTTATAGGCTCTTCTTAACTGGACAGCTTCTGTCAATGTGGCAACAGCGAATCTGTCTGCACCATTGTCAAGGAGTGTTCTTCCGATTTCCACAGCCCCATGTCCGTAACCATCGGCTTTAATAACTGCTGTTACAAGGGCATCTGGTTTTGTCACACGGCGCACTTCTCTGATGTTGTGTGCAAGATGGTCTAGGTTTACTTCCGCCCATACGGGTCTTCTCAGTTGTTGTTGCATGTTTCTTCCCCCCGGTTAAAATCATACACTTGTTGAGTTTCATCTGTCTAAATATACTGTTTATTGAGCGACTTACAAAATATCATTTTAGAACCTTCGCTGTACTATCATATAAATTTTAAGAGTCAGAAATTCTATCTATGGTTCAGCGAGGGCATATGTCTGTAATTTTGAAAGCGCCTGCTTTATAAAGAATTGTTCGACAATTCAAGTCGAACAATTGGCCTTTGCCTTTCAGCAAAAGCCAAGTTTACTTCACTCTCGAATTATACCCTAATTAATCGACAAGTTCCATGAGTGTATGTGTCAAACCACTCACAATATCGCCTGCTAGAAGGCCAAACTCACCCTTGCGTCCTGCCATAATATCCCCTGAACGACCATGTATATGGACACTTAAAAGAACGGCATCAGATGGTTTCATGCCTTGGGCTATGAAGCCTGTGATAATGCCTGTTAAAACATCACCACTGCCTGCTGTTGCCATACCGCTATTGCCTGTTAAATTGACAAAAACGTTCCCTTGAGGCATTGCAATAATTGTACGCGATCCCTTTAATACGAGAATCACACCGTGTTTTTGGGCAAATTCTCTGGATATATCTATGGGGTTTTCGCTGATTTCTTCCACAGTCAAACCTGTCAACCGAGCCATTTCGCCTGGATGTGGTGTGAGGACAATATCCGCCTTCTTGTGGTCCAGCCATGATACATTTTTGGCTAAAACATTCAGGCCGTCTGCATCAATGACCATTGGACACTCCACTTCATCAAGCATTTGTCGAACCAGTTCAGACATTTCACTGGACATGCCACAGCCTGGTCCTATAGCCACAACATCAGCCTCAGAGGACTCTTTTATAATTTTCGTAATTTGATTGATATTGATCACACCGCGTCGCATTTCATTTAAAGGAATCGTGACAACTTCTGGAACACTGGTTGTGATCAGCAAATTGAGACTTTCTGGTATATAGAGCTTAAGAAGACCAAGACCACTTCTTAAAGCCGCCTTGCACGTCAATATGGCTGCACCCGTCATGCCTGAACTTCCAGCTATAACATGTGCTTTCCCATACGTTCCTTTATGAGAGTTGCGTGGTCTGTCAGGCAAGAGCTTAACAATACGCTCCTCCGTTATTATATGATGCTTCATATCCACTTCGCCAATGGCCTTTTGAGGCAGACCAATCTGTCGAACCACAAGTTCACCATTAAAATCTGCACCTGGATACATGATGTTTCCTAGTTTAGGCAAGGCGAATGTAACCGTTTTATGAGCTCTTACTGCGCTGCCCATAACCCTTCCTGTATCACCACTTATTCCTGATGGTATATCGACAGAAACTGTGCATAAACTTAAGCGATTCACCACATCAATGGCACCTGCATGAATGCCCTGAACTTCTTTTGAAAGACCAGTCCCAAAAATTGCATCCACAACCACATCGTGAACAGGTATGAGCTTTTCAAGTTTTATGAGTCCACCTTGGTCATTCACATTGTCAATTTGAATATCGAGCTTCCTAAGAACTTGTAAGTTTAAGGATGCGTCCCCAGCAATATCTTTCGGTTGTCCCACAATAAAGAGTCTGATTTTCACACCTTGATTGTGAAGGTGTCTTGCAATGACAAAACCATCGCCTCCATTGTTGCCTGTGCCACACAAGATTAAAACTTTGTTGACAGGTTTGTCTAAATTATTAATTTCATCCACGACAGCACGACCAGCGTTCTCCATTAGGACAATGCCAGGTATGCCATACTTTTCTATTGTTACCCTGTCAATTTCACGCATTTCATTATTTAAGGCAAGTTTCATAAGATCAACCCCTTATACTGCCACGCCATTTGCTACCGCATACGTCTTGCAATGTGAGATAGAAAGCATAATTTGAGAAATCCCCAAATCTTTCGCTACCTGATCTGCTCCATTGTAAAGATAAACGACCGGTTTTCCCAGTTCATCTCTAAGTATTTCAATATCGGTCCACTGAAAACCACGTAAACCTGTGCCGAGAGCCTTTACTACCGCCTCTTTTGCGGCAAAATTTCCAGCCACGGATTCTGCCTTCATATTTTTGGACGTGAAATAGGCTATTTCACGCTCTGTGAAAAGCCGCGTTAAGAAACGATCTGTCTTTTTCATTGCTTTTTCGATTCGATCGATTTCAATTATGTCCACACCAATTCCCTTGACCATGACATCATCTCCAAACACGTCTTTTTCGGATTCGTTCTTGCTTCGCTTCCGCGACCGTTGTACCATTATATCATAGAAATCTTAGGGATAAAACGAGGTGAAAAATGTCGAAATATATCTGCAACTCATGTCATAATAAGGTTCAGTATGATGAGTTCTATACAACAAGTTCATCTGAGTCTCCTAGTGCTGTATACGCATATTGTAGACATTGTCAGACTAGAGCCTGGGGCGGACTAAACTTCCACCCGGCCATGAACGAACTATTCAATAAGCACTTTCAGCCAAATTGGGAGTATGACTCTGCTGAAGCCAAGGCGTATTGTAAAGATATTGTGCTCGAGAAAAATGATTAAGTCTTGAGTGTATTGATCAGAGCCACTAACAAATGTCTGATTAGATCGGCTTTTAATGAATCGGTTTCTAAGCCAAACATAAAAAGCTGTCAGGAACAATGTCCCTGACAGCTTTTCGCATATTCTGTTTAAATATATGATTCTTCCTAGCTTTAATGTATCACTTAAAACTAAATAGCCTTTGTTGCCTGTGCCAGCCAGTAACTTTCATCCTCATTCAAGTATGGAGAAAGTTTTTCGAACACAGTTTTATGGTAGTCATTCAACCACTTAACTTCTTCTTCAGAAAGAATTTCTTTGGCAATAGGTTTTGTATCAATCGGACAATAGGAGATGGTCTCGAAATTTAAGAAAAGACCGAACTCTGTTTCAATGTCCTTTTGAATGACAAGGGTATTTTCAAGACGAATGCCATACTGGCCTTCTCTGTAAACCCCTGGCTCATTGGTTAGAATCATACCTGGTTGCAATTTGACTGGATTTGGGTCCATTTTCATGGTTTGCGGGCCCTCGTGAACATTCATAAAATATCCAACACCGTGTCCTGTCCCACATTTATAGTCAAGGCCTTCAGCCCACATTGGTTGTCTGGCAATCATTTCAATTTTTGACCCTGTCGCCCCATGTAAAAATCTTAATCGAGATAGGGCAATATGGCTCTTTAGAGTTAAGGTAAAGTCTTTTTTCATTTGATCAGAAACTGGACCAAGGGCCACTGTTCTGGTAATGTCTGTCGTTCCATCAAGATAATTTCCACCAGAATCAAATAGGAAAAACCCTTCTGGCTTAAGAGTATAATTTGACGCCTCTGTTGCTGAATAGTGCATCATAGCTCCATGCTCCTTATAGCCGGCTATGGTATGGAAACTCTCCGCAACAAAGTGTTCTTGTTCTGATCTGAATTCACACAGCATTTTTTCTGCACTCAATTCAGAAGCTTCCCCATTTTTAACAGCTTCTTCAAGCCACATGATAAACTTGACCATAGCCACGCCATCACGCACTTGAGAGTTTCTCATGTTGGCAATTTCTTCATCTGATTTCATAGATTTTAGCATTGCAACTGGATTGCTGTTTTCAACACGGATCACATCATTTGATAGTGACGCATAAAGGGCAACTGAAATCTGAGACGGATCGTAGGCCACCTGAGCATCTGCTGGAAGACTCGACAAGAAGGCATTAATATCTTGGTAAGCCTTAATATTTACACGGCTGTTTTCAAAATGTGTTTTGGCCTCGTCACTTAGCTTGTTTTCGTCTATAAAAAGCCAAGCGTTTTCTGAACTCACAACAGCATAGGCCAAAGCTACGGGACTATAGCTTATGTCACTGCCCCTGTAGTTATACAACCATGCCACGTCATCAAGGGTTGTAATAATCTGATAGTCCGTGTTAGACTTTTCCATTTCACTATGAAGTTTTGTCAGCTTCTCTTCCACGGTGTTGCCCGCATAAGGCATTTGGTGAACCATAATCTCATCACTTGGCATATCTGGTCTATCTGTCCAAACCAAGTCGATCAAATCCAATTCTGTCTTGTATGTAAACTTTTTAGGCAGGGCCTGCGCGTCGTATTTCTTTTTTGTGCTTAAAGAGACCACATTGCCATCAAAACCAATGCATTTACCGTCTTCAAGATTTTCTGCCAACCACTCATGAACATCTGGCACACCCTCAAGACCCCATTTAACGAGTTCAATTTCTGAACCCTTTAATTGGTCAGCAGCCTGTATGTGGTATCTGCCATCAGCCCATAAATACGCCTTTTCTAGTGTCACTAGGGCGGTGCCTGCTGACCCTGTAAAACCCGTAATCCATGTTCTAGATTTCCATCGCTCTGGAACATACTCAGATTGATGCGGGTCAGAACTTGGAATGATGTAAACATCAATACCGTTTTTCTTCATTTCTTCTCTTAATTGTTTTATTCTTTCGTTAATCAATTAAATGCCCCCTTCGTTCTTAAAGAACTCCAAAGTATCCACGCCATTCACTCACAATATCTACATGACCACTTTCAAAGCACACTATATGACTGACTTGCAATTGTTTGCTAACGTCAAATATAGATTTCATGAGGTCTTTAAATCAAATGCTATTATCAATATAATACTCATTTTTTCAGTATATGTGAATACTTTTTCAATATTTTAAAACTTTTTTAACAATAAATATAATCATTTTATAAAATTCTGTAATTTTACTTTTTTCTAAAATCCCCTTATAAGTCAGCCATACACAGATTTTCACTTTTCCTAGTAGACACCAAATTACAATTACTCAACCTAACCATTGGCTATGCAACTTGCAAAATTTCATTCAAGAATCCTCGTCATATCATATAAAGACATTTAAAAATCAAAAATTCTATACGTTGATATGACAAAACTGTGAATCCATAATTCTGCAAGCGCCTGAAATAATAAAAAAGCTGCCAAAAATCTATTGGCAACTTGTCAAGTCTTGAATAATATAAGAGACTTGCAATAAGACAGCGTGGTCTCAAAACTTATTTGGCTAAATACACATACATCAATCTGTCTTGAAACGTATTGCTTTCTCTATCAAATGCACACTCTTTCTTATAGCACGCCTTGTAAAACCCTAGCTTTTCAACCACCCTGAGTGATGGTATATTGCCAGGATGAATCAAGGCTTCTATCCTATGAAACCCCCATGTTTTTATGGCCTTTTCCATAAGTTTTTCCAAGGCTTCCGTCGTCAGACCCTTATTCCAAAAGTTTTCATTGAGTATATAACCCACTTCCGCCTTGTAATTCCAAAGTTCTAAATGATGAAGTGATATTAATCCTATAAGCTTTCCGCTTTCTTTTTCCTCAAGAGCCCAACGTATAAAGTACCTGTTTTGATAGCCATCATGGATGACATCAACATACCTGGTCATTTCTTTTTCTGATTTAAAGGGGGAAATAACCTGATATTTTAAAGTGGCTCCATTGCTATATATTTCATATAAATCATGAACATCTGTATGCTTAATATCCCTAAATCGTAGCCTTTTGCTTTCAAACTCGGGAAAGACTCTAAAAATTTCAAGGAGTTTGTCCATGGTCGTATGTCCTCCCGAACTGAATGATCTTATCTAATGATAATTATTCTATAAGAGATGCCTGGACTCCTTCTTATAAAAACCTTTAGTCCATAGACTCATAAGTCGACACAATGGACTTGTATCTATCTTTGTTCAACCCCATATCAGAGTATCCCACACGACTTTCTGATCGGTACTCAATTTGTTTGCTCTGAGTGTCAAAATAGAACTCAACATCATCTTTATACTTCATTGTGCCTGTAACAAAAATCATATGAATATAGGTCTGAGTTTCTTCAATGATTTCGCAAGTGCCATAGGCTTTGCTGGCTTTGATGATTGCAGCCTTTGTCGATTCCAAATCACCTTTGAAAGGTATAGGCAAGACCTTCTTTTCTGACTGATTTGTCTGAGTTGAAACACCATTTGGTTTTTTTGATAATTCCTTTAATACACCATTCTCATGTCCAAGTTCTGGGGTCTTATTGTTCTTAATAACCATATTTGCAGCAATAATAAGTATAAGACCAAGAATTAAAAGTCCGTATTTCATTTGAATCCCTACTTTCTAAACAGTTTTACAAGTGGATGACCTAAAATATTGTCAATTGCGACTTTCTTTCCAATTTTATTAAAAACCTCACTGTAGGTTGGATATGGATGAATCACCTTTGAGAGTTTGCTGAAATTATGGTTCAAAGTTTTTATAACCTGAATTTCTCCAATCATTTCGCCTGCACGATCTGCAAGGATTGAAGCGCCAAGCACTTTTCCTTTAGCACTAAGTATAATCTTAACACCCTCATTTATATCTGAAGCTGTATCAATGTCTAGGAATCTCCCCTTGGTTACAGCCCGGTCGAGATGGTCAAAATCAAAGGTGTAAACACGAATGGATTCCCCATATTTTTCACGAGCTTCAGACTCCAACAGGCCTGCTCTTGCAAATTCAGGCTGAGTGAAAGTAACCCAAGCCATATGTTTATCCTTGACTTTTCTCTTTATTGGGGAAAGACTATTTTGCACAGCTTGAATGCCTTCAACGTTGGCAGCGTGGGAGAACTGATAAGATCCAACAACATCTCCTACAGCATAAATATGTTTTTGTGACGTCTGCATATAAGCATTGACATGTATTTTTTTATCGTCATAGTCAACGCCTGCTTCTTCAAGACCCAGACCCTCAACATTTGGCTGTCTGCCTGTTGCCACAAGGAGGGCTTTTGCAATAATCGAAGCTTTTTTTCCAGCCTTCTCCACACTTAAAACCACACCGTCTTCGCTGTTTTCTATTGAAAGGGCTTTGGTGCTCGTATGAATGAGGACCCCTTCATCAGCCAATATATATTCTAACCTTTGGCTAAACTCAGCTTCTTCTCTTGCTAGAATTCGGTCTGACATTTCAACCAGGTGGACTTCAACCCCCAGCCGATTCATTGTTTGGGCCATTTCAGTACCAATTGCCCCTGCACCGAGTATAATAACTGAATCAGGCAGTTTGTTGAGTTTAAACAAAGACGCATTGTCAAGTATTGGTACATCCTTTATACCCCTTATTGGAGGAATAAAAGGTGATGACCCTGTTGAAATAATATATTTTTTAGCTGAATATGTTTGTCCGTTAACCAAAATCTCTTTTGGAGAAACAAATCGGGCATGGCCTTGTAGAAACTCTATGCCGTCCTCACCTAGTTTGTCCACAGATTCGCCTTCATAAACCTTAGCGATCACATCTTTAACCCTGTTCATTGCCTTTGTTGTGTCATATTCAAAGTCGCCGACAAGCTTTTTAGCGCTATAAACCTTCTTGGCTTCATTTATCAGAGCTTTGCTCGGTATACAGCCTGACCAAGTGCATTCTCCACCTGGAAGTTCTTTATCTACAACCAATACTTTCTTCCCAAATCCCAGGCCTGTGTATGCCGATGTCAACCCACCAGATCCAGATCCAATAACAATCAAATCATATGTTTTCATTCGTACCCTCCATCGCTTTATGCAATTTTTCCCTGGATAACGCGCTTAAATCTATGCAAAAGTCTTTGTCACTTCACCATCTTATTAATCATTCCTATGAACTAAATACTGGATTTTCATATTAATCTTACTAGATCAATCTTACAAGATTAATATATCTAAAATATTCGATTTCGTCAACTAAAATAAAAAAGTGTGAGAAATTATCTTTCCCACACCAGATGATGAACTAGTCAATATCTATTTTTGCATTTTCAAGTCTCAACAACAAGTCGTCAAGCATATCTGCATATTCTTTGTAGGCCTCCACCGATAATCCTAGCGCCTTGGCAAGGGCTACAGGAATTTTCTCAGCCTCTGGCATAAGTGCTTTTCCAGCACTTGTTAAAACAACAACAGTTTTTCTATCATCGGTCTCATGCTTTTCCTTCTTCACATATCCAAGCTTTTCGAGTCTCTGAATTACTGGTGTTAGTGTTCCTGTAGACATATGGAGCTTCTTCCCCAAATCTCTAAAACCAATGCTTTTCTTTTCCCACAGCACCATCATTGCAACATACTGAGGATACGTTAGATGAATTTTATCGAGTAATGGCTTATATAGTCGAATGGTCAACCTTGAAGCAGTATATGCTCTAAAGCACAGTTGTCTATCTAGATTCAGTACACTCTGACTCATAGAAACCTCCTTTTAATCTTGCACGATCAATTTACACCATTATAGATGTCTTCTCCTGCAATGTCAAAGTTTCTTTTCAGCTCTTGTCTTTTATGATATTTCCAAAACGCCATCCAGAAAGTTAATTTCACCTCAAGAATATACACACGTTATTCATAATTCGTGATTTTAGATTGTCTTTAAGACACTGGCATTTTACATACCATATAACATTGGACGATTGCGCAATAGAATATTTGTATACAGTTTATACATAAAAATGCTGATTTTCGATATTAAAAACGCATAAATACTCAAACAACCTGAATAATATGTATTTTTATTCATATTTGTGTATAATGTTTGCATCGTCAAAATGACCATGTTATACTGGCTTTGTTGTAAAAACATAAGAAAAAATGGAGGTTTATTCACTTGGGTAAGTTTAAATTTATTTTGCTATCATTAGCGGGTTTTATTTTTTTCCTTGTTCCCTTTCAATTCATGGGGGAAGAAAAAATAGCTATTTCACATATCATTAATTTGATCACTGGAAACTTTTTAAATGTTTTCATAGGTTTCACCATGGTCTGCGCTGGCATTGTTCTTCTTGGGACCCTCCTCTTTAATTGGATTACAGTTAAGAGCGACTTCTGGAACTCTGTCTTTAAAACATCTTGGCCCAATCAGATCCTTAGAATTGGTGGGTCATTCCTATACCTTATGGTCCTTCTAGGTTGGTTTGAGGGCATGCCTTTTGCAGACATGATTCTCGATCCAAATACAGGCGGTGTCATGGCAGGTAATGGTGGTCTTTTAACCACACTTTACATCACCTTTTTCGTTGGCCTTTTAATGCTGCCTCTGCTCACGCATTTTGGTTCTGTGGAGTTCATTGGGATACTATTTGGTCCGATTGTTCAAAAGCTTTTTAAGGTTCCTGGTTACTCAGCGGTAGATGCCATTGCATCTTTTGTTGGTGATGGAACCATCGGTATTGTCGTAACAGATACCCAGTACCAAAGGGGGTATTACAACAAGCGTGAGGCTTATGTTATCGCAACAAGTTTCTCAATCGTAGGTATTGCCTTTGCTTCCGCTGTTGCAGAAGAACTTGGTTTTTCCAGCATCTTCCCAATTTTTTATGGGTCAATTGCTCTAATAACCGTTATTCTTGCGATGATTACTTCCAGAATGCCACTTAATAAGTTTGAGGCAACATATTATGAAGGCGCTACACCATCCACTGTTAAAATTCCTGATGGACAATCCACTCTATCATACGCTTATTCACAAGCCACTGAAATGGCTGAAAATACAAGTCTTTTTCAAGCTATGAAAGACGCTCTAAAGGGTGTGGTGAATGTCTATGTTGGTTTCTTGCCTATTATTATGTTTGTAGGAACTTTTTCACTAATTGTCGCAGAATATACAGGCTTTTTCAGCGCTATTAGCGCCCCACTTATTCCCGTTTTCCAATTAGCAGGTTATAGTGGTGAAGTTGCAAAAATGATGGCCCCTGCAGCTGTTGTTGGCTTTGCAGATATGTACCTTCCAGCCCTCTTCATTGGGGAAGCTGTTTCAGAATCAGCCAGATTCTTTATTGGTGTTCTAGCCTTCACGCAACTTGTCTTCATGTCTGAGACTGGTATGATTCTTGTAAAAAGCAAGATTGGACTAAACTTCCTAGACGTTATTAAAGTCTTTGTTTTTAGAACCATTTTATCTATACCTCTTCTCTTTGTTATCACAAACTTGCTTGTAAGCGCTGGCGTTTTAGCACATTAAATGCTCTCTCGCCTTAACATAGTTTAAGCATATAATAAAAATTGACCCTCATGTTTAGACAAATGTCCTTACATGGGGGTCATTTATTTTATTCAGGCGCTTGCAAAATTACAGATCTATGCCCTTGCCATACCCTATATAGCGTTCTTGATTCTTAAATCTTTCTGTACGGTATAGCGGAGGTTCTCGAATGATATTTTGCAAGTCTCTCTATTTAATAAACTGAGTTAATTGGTTCTCGTCCTTCAAGCACTTCAATAATGTTTCGTGCTGCCATTTGACTCATTTTTTCTCTGGTTTCTGATGTGGCACTTCCTAAGTGGGGCAGTAACACAACATTGTCCATTTCAAGCAGTTCTGGATGAATTTCTGGTTCGTTTTCGTACACATCCAGACCAGCGCCCCATATTTCATTATTTTTAAGAGCATTGACTAGGGCATTTTCATCTATAACAGGGCCTCGTGACGTGTTTATAATCACTGATGAAAACTTCATTTTCTTAAAGGCCTCTTCATCAATCAAATGGTGTGTCTCTTCTGTTAAAGGACAGTGCAAGGAAATAAAATCACTCTGTGCGTAGAGCTGATCCAGTTCCACATATGTGGCATTGAACCTTTTCTCAAAGTCCAGGTTCCGAGACCTGTTATGGTAGAGAATTCTCATATGGTAGCCCCTTGCCTTTTCAGCAAAGCGCTGACCAATTCTTCCAGCCCCTATAATACCAATTGTTTTTTCATAAACATCTTGACCAAGAAGTAATTTGTGAGAAAACCGCTTCCACTTGCCTTCGCGCACATACCTATCAGCTTCAAGTATTCTCCTTGAGACTGCAAACAAAAGGGCCCATGCGGTTTCTGCCGTTGAGTCCGACAAGACATCAGGTGTGTTCGACATAGCCACACCAAATTTCTTGGCAGGCTCTACATGAAAGTTGTTAAATCCAACAGCGTAGTTTGCAAATATCTTAACATTTGGTGCTGCTCTCATAATTTCTTCATCGATAACATCACTAAGTGCTGTTAATACAGCATCATACTTTGGAAATTCTGCTAACATTTCTTCCCTTGTCATGGGTATATCTTCCCTGTTAACAACAACCTCGTATTTTTGCTGAAGCATTTCTATTCCACTTTCCGGAATATCTCTTGTAACCAAAACACGTTTCATATCGAATCCCCCTTCATATCTGTCTTAAGATTCATCATCTATTTCCATTTTAACAGAGGATCGACATTTCATGTATTACAAACGTTTGACATCATGAAGTTTGTGTCAGTCCTTTTTTTATATACCGCTTTGAAAAATAGAAAATCATAATAAAGAGAATCAATATATAAAGACTGTACTGTCCAATATCAAACCACGACGCAGTTCTTTGAAGAATTTTTTCATACCCCAGATAACTCCAGTAAAATGGGGACCAGTAAAGGGTAAACTTCCAGTTTGCTGGCACAAGCACCGCCCCCAAAATTGATACAGCGATCGGCAAAAATAGAAACTTCATATTGGCAAGCCCCATAACTTGATTGCTGCTTAAAACACCAATTAAAAAGCCTAAAAGAATGAGAATTGTTAGGTTGACAAAACTAAAAGCAATTGTCTGAGCCAAGTTAACATCGCCGTAACCAACAATAAATAATATCCCAATAATTTGGATCATAGCTATTAGGGCCCCCAATATGCTTTTACCGGCAAAAAACTCTACTTGTCGAACAGGACTGACATGAATGGCCTGAACTGTTCCTTCTTCTTTTTCTTCAATTATATTGAGTCCAATGATTCCGCCACCTAAAGCCAGGGCCATGGCAAACAGGCTGATCACTCCAATCAAAGCCACCGGCGATTCACTTTCGCCTAAGCTTGAGAATGAGTAGTCATTAAGTGTTTTTCCACTTTCATAGGCCCGCACCATTTTTATGGCAAGTTCCTGAGCCCCTTCCCGTTCATCACCATAAATCAGTATCTCCAGACCATCTCCATTTGAGTCAACACCAATCACTTCATCTATGGCTGACAACCTCTTTGTAATGGCTGATTGAGAATCAAAAACTTCTACCACCCCAAACTGCCTGGCATATTCTAAAAAGTCTTCTTCTACATTCGAGTGAATGGCAAACTGCATGGTCGTTGATTCCACTGAAGGAATAAAGAAGGTCAGTCCAAAAGCCAGTATAAAGGGAGCTATCATAATATAAAGCAGTATAAACTCTCTCACACTGCTCTTAAAATCACGTTTTACAATACTCATAATCCGTTTTAACATAGAATCCACCTCCCTATACCAACTTTTTCCTGTAACGCGTATAGACCATTCCAAATAAGATCATACCCGTCATAAACGAAAGACCTACTGCCTTATACACAATATCAGTTTGCCCTGTTTGGTATATGGTTTCTTTCAAAGCAAACAACAATGAATATGTGGGCATCATCCGTATCAATAGCGGTGAAAAACTTGGAAGATAATAAGATGCAAATGGCGCTGATAACAGAAGGGAGACAAAGATAATCCAGACCATGGCTTTTGACAATCTGTCAAAAAAGCTTGTTATAAAAAGACCAAGGCTGGAACCAAAAAAACTTCCAGATAGAGCGATCAATAACATTAAACCTATATTGGCTCGCAGACCCACTGTGGTGAATGTAACAAAGTACATGGATACAAGGCCCAGAAGAAACATGATAGTTATTTTTGAAAATAAGTATTCAAAGGTTTTTCCTGGCGAAACAGCATAGGCCTCCACTGTCCCTTCTGCTTTTTCAAAAAGCATGAGGGTGGCTATAAAAAATAGCCCCATGAGAACAGGTTCCATCAGTAAAAACATGGGAAGAAGGGAGTGATTGAAAGTGACTTCATAAGTTTTTCTCATACTTCCAATCTGTTTTATGGGCACATCTATATTTTTAGTAATTTTTCCATAGTAATCATCCATCTCCAACCTTAATAAGGCCTTTGACTTACTGTTTTCATATCCATGAAGCACAAATTCCGCATCTGGGTCTTCAAGTGTTCCTTTTAAGACCATTCCCAAACTGGTTCTTGATTCTTTCACATTCTCCTCAAGGGCCTGTCTTGTTTTAACCATTGTGCCATTATCTTTTGATGCCAAGTCTACTGCCATAGCATGAAGGGCCATCCCTTCGCTTTCATCAAGGATAAAGACTCTTGGCTCAAAACTTAAATTTTCAGGAATAACAAAGTTCACCAAGAGACTAAACAGGACCGCTACAAAGATTGTGATGAATAAGTACCAGTTTCTTGTTACCAGTTTTATATCTTTCTTCATCAGTGTTAAAATTCTTTTTAACATTAGTCCAGCCCCCTCCCTGTCAGTTTAATAAATATTTGTTCCAAACTGGCTTCTTGAGAATGCATGGTGTCAATTTGTCCATTTTCAATGAGCTTCTTAAGCAGGGCTTTATCCTCTTCTTTTCGCATGGACAAACTAGATTGAATCAGTTCATTTCCTTCCAGATATTCTACGCGCAGCAGTTTCTGACCATGTTTTAGCTTTAAGTCTCTTGGAGTATCCATTGCAGCAATTTTTCCTTCATTGATAAATGCCACACGGTCACAGAGCTCATCAGCAATATACATGTTATGGGTCGTCAGGAAAATGGTTGCCCCTTGGCGTCTTTTTTCGTTGATGATGTCTTTGATTCGACTGGCTGTTGTTGGATCCAGTCCTGAAGTGGGTTCATCAAGAAACCAAACCTTGGGTTTGTTAAGCATGGATCTGCAAAAAACAAGGCGCTGGAGCATACCTTTTGAAAACGCACCAGCTTTTTTGTGCATAGCATCTTCAAGCCCGACCATTTTAAGCAGTTTTTTAGGGTCTTCTGTTGGCACACTGAATAAATCTGCATAGAACTCTAGGTTTTCTAGAGCCGTTAGCTTTCTGTAGACATTGGGTTGTTCAAAGGAAACCCCCATGATGTTAAAGAGCTTTTGAGATTTTTTTCGTACATCTTCACCATCAATGCTCGCTTGTCCGCCTTGAATATCAAGTAGGCCTGTCAAAATGTTTTGCGTGGTTGATTTTCCTGCACCGGACGGGCCTAAAAAACCAAAAATTTCTCCTTTTTGAATGCTAAAATTGACATCTTCAACAGCATACATTTCATTATTTGTATATGAGTGAAACAGATTTTTAACAAGGATCATACTGTCCCTCCTATGGAATTATGACTGACCAGTCATACATCTCGTAAAAAAATGACCACACGGTCATGTGACTATGTGGTCATGATATACTGTATTCATATATTTGTCAATTCCTTCTTGTTTTCAGTGCCTCTCTATTTATATTTTCAAAGCTTTATTCTCCCAGCCCTATTGGCCTGAAAGCCCATCTCTAAGGCAGTCTACCATTTGATGCGTTAGATGAATAAAGTCCTTCTCTTCTTCACCAAGACTATCATGTTTTTTATAATAGTAGTCAATCGTAGAAAGGCTCATTGATTGAATGATATGATTTATAAAGTCAATCTCTATATCAGATCGAAGCTCACCGCGTTCTATTGCCCCTTTTATGAGCATAGACATGAAATCACTTGACCTGGCTCCGCTTTCTTTCATCAGTTCTTTTTTCAAATCTTCATCATCTGTTTTTAACACAAAATTACCGATTTTCGTTAGTTTGGGGTGGTCTTTTGCAAAAACCACGCCACTGACATAAAAGGCTTTTAAAAGTTCAAAAAAGTCCATTTCATTGATCCTTGGAATGATTTCAGAATAGTAGGCGAGTTTTTTGTCTCCCATATATTTTAGGATATATTTAAAGATGTCTTTCTTATCTTCAAAATACTGGTAAAAACTACCCTTGGCAATCTTACTCTGTCTAACAATATTGCTTATACTTGCATTGTGATATGTCTTTTCTGCAAATTCATCAATGCAAACATCTATAATTCTTTGCTGTTTTTCCTTAGGTAAATTAAAAAAAGTTTGATGTGGCACAACCAGCACTTCCTTCCCATATGACTGTCTGGTCACATTATAGGTGTAAAAAATGAGCGCGTCAAGGTCTAATACTTGCCCCTCGCTTTAAAGCATTCAATTTTGTGATTTGTGCCTATGGCTTCAATGATGCTTTCAAGTTCTTCGATTGTGTAAGATTTGAAGGTGTTGGGCATGATTTCTCCTTCAGTTTTTACATACTGCTGAAGGATGTAATTTTTTGCCCCCTGAACCTGATCTGCCATAAGGGCTATATCATTTTCTGTATGCATGCCCTTTATAACAGTGGTTCTGAACTCGTGATCAAGGCCACTGTTAATTATTATATTTACAGATTCTTTAACCTGAGATAGATCGACTCGACTTGGACCTATGGCTGAGCTGTATTTACTGAACACATGCTTAATGTCCATGGCAATGTAGTCAAGCAAGCCTTCTTCTATTAAATCATTTAACACACTTGGATTGGTTCCATTCGTGTCAAGTTTCACAGCCACTCCCATATCTTTCACAGCTTTTATGAAGGCTTTAAGCCCTGGCATTAATGTTGGTTCACCTCCGGTAATAACCAGACCTTCTATAATGCCCTTTCTTTTTTGGAGGTGTTGAAAGACTGTTTCAGGAAGTGTTGTTGGGTATTGATTTGGGTTTACCACCAAACCACCATTATGACAAAATGGGCATCTGAAATTACATCCTCCTGTAAAAACAAGGGATGCGACTTTGTTCGGATAGTCTATGAATGTCGTTTTTTGAAATCCCTTAATTTGCATGGCAACCTCCACGTCTTTCTAATTTAGGCGCTTACAAAATTACAGTTACATAGTTTGGTCATACCATATATAGAACTTTCGATTCCTAAATATCTATATATAGTATAACAAAAATTTTTGAATGATATTTTGCAAGTCGTTCAATTTGAAAGACTTATAAACATTCTATTCATAAAAAAGAGCCATTCATGTCTAGCTTACACTATGAACATAAATAGCCCTTGTTCCTAAAATTCATTGTATCATAAAGTTCATTGTATCCCACAGCATGCTATGGTTTTATTCTAACCTTTTGATTATGACACTTCAAATTCAAGTCTATCACTGAACTCAGACTGTTTTCCATCATTCCAGTTCTGAACTGGTCTGTGATACCCTACTACCCGTGTCCAAACCTCTGTTTGTGCACCACATTCTGGACATATCGGTTCTTCACCAGCAATGTATTTGTGTGTCGGACAAATGCTAAATGTTGGAGTGATTGTGAAGTAAGGCAGTCTGTAACCACTGCTCACACCTTGAATTAGTTTTTTCAGCGTCTCAATGGATTCTATTCTCTCTGGAATAAAACCGTGGAAAACAGTTCCGCCTGTATATCGTACCTGGAGGCTATCCTGATGGTCTAGTGCATCAAAAATATCTTCTGTAAAGCCAACTGGCAGTTGAGAACTATTCGTGTAATAAGGTGACTCATCCCCTGCAACAACGATATCTGGATAGAGTTCCAGGTCACGCTTTGCAAATCTATGAGCTGTTCCCTCTGCAGGACTGGCTTCTAAGTTATAAAGATGTCCCGTTTCTTCTTGGAATCGTATGAGCACTTCATTCATGAAATCTAAGACTTCTTCTGCGAACTCTTTGCCAGCAGGTGTTGTTATATCTTCTGTTCCCTTGGTAAAGTTGGCTATACATTCATTCAGACCATTTGGTCCAATTGTTGCAAAATGGTTGTGCCAGTATTCACCATTGGCTTCAAAAACATCATGTAAATAGTGCTTAGAATATGGATAAAGACCCCTATGCATATTTTCTTCAAGGATGGTACGCTTTGTTTCCAGTGAATTCTTTGCGATTTCCATGAGTCTTTCCAATCTATCGAACAGGGCTTCAAGGGTATCTGAAGTATATCCTAGTCGAGCAAGGTTAATGGTCACCACCCCAATGGATCCTGTTTTTGGATTTGCACCGAATAAACCACCACCACGACGTCTTAATTCCGTGTTGTCAAGACGCAGTCTACAACACATGGACCGGACGTCTTCGGGATCAAGATCAGAATTAACGAAGTTGCTAAAATACGGAATGCCGAACTTACCTGTCATTTCCATAATTTTGTCTGTCACTTCACTATTCCAGTCCCAGTCACTTGTGATGTTATATGTCGGTATTGGGAAAGTGAAAACGCGACCACGTGCATCGCCTTCCATCATAACTTCACAAAAGGCCAGATTAATCATGTCCATTTCTTTTTGGAACTCTTTATATGTGTGGTCAAACATACGCTTTCCACCAATAATGACCGGCAACTCCTTATGTGTTGAAGGCACTTCTTTATCCATTGTCACATTGAAAAATGGCGTTTGGAAACCCACACGTGTTGCAATGTTCATATTAAAAACAAAAGTCTGCATGATTTGCTTAACTTTCTTGTAGTCTAAATTGTCAAAGTGAACAAAGGGTGCAAGGAGGGTGTCAAAATTTGATACCGCTTGTGCCCCTGCGGCTTCTCCTTGTAATGTATATATGAAATTAACCAACTGCATAAGGGCTGCTTCAAAATGTTTTGCTGGTGAAGACTCTACCTTACCGGAAACCCCTGCAAAACCATTCATAAGTAGATCTTCAAGGCTCCAGCCACAGCAGTATGTCGATAATAGACCCAGGTCATGTATGTGCATATCACCATTTTCATGGCTTTCACGTATGCTTTCATCATAAACTGTGTTTAGCCAAAATGTCTTTGTTGCCTTGGCAATAACATGATTGTTTAAGCCTTGAAGGCTGTATGACATATTGGAGTTTTCACGAACTGTCCAGTCGCTCTGTCCTATGTATTCATCAAAGATACCCATGATATCCATGGCTGTCTTCTTGGTTTCACGCATTCGTTTATGCTCATAGCGGTACTTTATGTATTTCTTAGCTGTTTCGTATTCCCCCATTTTCATGAGGACAACTTCAACCCCGTCTTGAATATCTTCCACTTTTGGAGTGATATGATTGTTGCAAACTTCAGTCAAATTGTCGATGGTGTAGTCTGTTGCAACCTCCGCGAGTTTTCTTAAATTCTTTCTGGATTTGCTGTCGTGTGTTGCCACGAGCGCTTTGAAAATTGCATCTTCAACCTTCATTCGATCGAAGTCAACCACTGCGCCATTTCGTTTTTCCACTTTACCAAGCATTATGATCCTCCCCACAATATATGGTATGTATAAAGATTCAATACACAACATATAGATCTAAAAGCACTAAAAAATCCACCCACTCTCACCGAGTAGGTGTTCATAAATGCTTTTTCTTTTATTCTCACCTAATATTTTAGCAAATCGAAAATTTATAAACAAGGCAAGAGACAGAATTAAAATCGGTTTTAAGAGTTCTTATGAAATTAAAAAAAATATGGTGTTTTGTGTTTTTTTCTTAGTGACCTTATCCTCACTGGACTTCATGACCGTTCGACATTTTTCGACGATTCCTGCAAAAAGTTTGGTTTGTGTTGTTTCTACAAGGTATATAGTCCCTATCAATTTTTTTCAAACAATATACCGTATTTTTACACAAGTCAATCTTTAGAAAAATTTTATTTTCAATTCAAAGATGAGTTTTACATAGCCGTCTTATACTTCTCTTTGTCCTAATATATTAAAAACCGCTTAAGCCATGTACCCTAAGCACACGTTTAAGCGGTTTCCATCTGTTTAATGATTCAGTGCCTGTATAAAATGATTGAGACTTTCCTTACACAGACAAGTATTTTTTAACTTTTTCGGCCACCTGCTCTGCCTCAAACCCAAAATGTTTCATGAGGTCATCACCAGGTGCAGACTCGCCAAATCGGTCAAGTCCAATGTTGAGTCCATCAAGACCTGTGTATTTTTCCCAGCCCATAGTTATACCCGCTTCAACAGAAACTCTTGTCCTTATAGCGCTTGGCAAGACATCTTCCTTGTACTGGTCTGTTTGGGCATCAAAGAGCTCTTGGCAAAGCATACTAACCACACGAGCATCAATTCCAGAGCCTTTAAGAAGTTTTGCTGCATTCACTGCCACAGGTACTTCTGAACCACTTGCCATGAGTATGACTTCTGGGTGGTCTCCATCCTCCTTGAGAAGGACATAAGCGCCATGGTGCGATCCCTTGTGGACACCTTCTTGTGGTGGAAGTGCCTGTCGTGTAAGAACAATAGCCGATGGACCTTCAGTGTGCTTAAGAGCTTCAATCCAAGCCACTGCTGTTTCTTTTGGATCACCAGGGCGGAAAACATGAAGATTCGGAATGCCCCTAAGCATCATGACATGTTCAATAGGTTGATGGGTTGGACCATCTTCTCCAACGCCTATACTGTCATGGGTAAAGATATGGATAACAGGTTGTCCCATAAGGGCTGCAAGCCTTAATGAAGGCTTCATATAGTCTGAAAACACTAGGAATGTTGAGCCAAATGCCCTCAGTCCGCCATGTAGGGATAAACCATTCATAATGGCTGCCATAGCATGTTCTCTAACACCGAAGAATATATTTGAACCTTCCGGTGTATCCCAATCAAAATCACCACAATCCTTTAAATAGGTTTTTGTAGAAGCATTAAGGTCTGCAGACCCACCTACGAGATTTGGCACATATTTTTTAACAATATTGATCATGCGTCCACCACTTGCTCTAGTGGCCTCTTTTTCTGAGAATGAGCTCCAAAGATTAGGATGTTCAAGCAGTTCTTTAGGCATTTCATATTCATGCCAAGTTTCCCATTTTTGCTTCATATCTGGATAAGCTTCAAAATAGGATTCTAGGTTTTCTTCCCACATAAATCGCTCAATTTCACGCTTATCAATGATGGATTTGAGATGTTCGTTGACATCATCAGGTATCACGAAAGATCCATCTGGATCCCAACCCATGAGTTCCTTTGTTAATCTTAATTCATCTTCACCCAGTGGCGAACCATGAACACCTGATGTTCCAGCCTTATTTGGACTGCCATATCCAATAACAGTTTTTACCTTTATGAGGGTGGGTTTTGTCGTATCGATTCTTGCCTTTTCTATTGCACTTGATATGCTCTCCAGGTCATTTCCATCACGGACACTGACCACATCCCATCCATAGGCTTCAAATCGTTTACCCACATCTTCAGTGAAAGACTTATCTGTTCCACCATCAATTGTAATATTATTATCATCATAGAGCACAATAAGCTTGCCAAGTTTTAAATGACCCGCAAGAGAACACGCTTCACTTGCAACCCCTTCCATAAGGTCTCCATCCCCCGCAATAACATAAGTATAATGGTCAATCACGCGGTGACCGGTTTTATTGAAATTTGCGGCCAGGTGTCTTTCTGCTATGGCCATTCCAACTGCATTAGAGATGCCTTGTCCCAGAGGTCCTGTTGTCGTTTCTACACCTACGGTCATACCATACTCGGGATGTCCTGGTGTCATTGATCCCATTTGTCTAAAGTTTTTCAACTCATCCATAGACAAATCATAACCAAATAGATGGAGCAAGGTATAAATCAACATGGACCCATGTCCAGCCGAAAGCACAAACCTGTCTCTATTATCCCATGAGGGATCGGTCGCACTCCCTCTTAAATAGTCCTTCCATAGGACATATGCCATTGGCGCTGCACCCATTGGCAATCCAGGATGTCCAGAATTGGCTTTTTGAACGCCATCCGCAGCGAGTAGCCTTATTGTTTCAACGGTTTTTTGATCTATAGATTTCATTTGCCACCTCCAAGGTCTTTTCTTCTAGTATAATGCGGACAGAAACGTCCTCATGTGGCAAATATACCCTTACAGAGCGTCATATAACACATAAGAAGGAATCCATGATGGTTGATTTCCATAATTTTGGGCATATATGACATATCACCACTGTATCATTCAAAAAAGGATGTGATTTTATGAGACTATATGAAGCTATACAACTTGCTCTCAACGCCCATGACAAGCAAATCCGAAAGCTGGACGGAGATATTTACGCCGCACATCCCATTGAAGTCGGTATGATGCTTCTTGCCATGAATGCAGATGAAGACGTTGTCATTGCAGGTATTTTACATGATACGATTGAGGACACTTATGTCACTCTTTCCGATATAAAAGATCAATTTGGAAACAGGGTCGCTGAACTTGTTAAAGGATGCTCAGAACCCGATAAATCAAGGCCATGGTCTGAACGAAAACAATATATGCTTGACTTTGTCAAAAATGATGCTGATTTTGACATGAAGATGATAATACTTGCTGATAAACTCAGCAACATAAGAAGCATTTACAGAAATCTAGAAACCATGGGAGACAATCTTTGGGACTGCTTCAATGCAGGCTATGAAGATCAAAAGTGGTACAACACTGAAATGTGTAAAAATCTCGATGACCTTTCTCACATTACTATGCATGAAGAGTATTGCCGTTATGTAAAATTAGTCTTTGGAAAATGATTAAAATAAACCTTGATCTCTTGCAAAAGTAAGGGCTTCAGTCCTTCGTCCAACCCCAAGTTTTCCATAAATGTTGTTAAGATGCCATTTTGTAGTTCCAACACTAATAAAGAGTTTTTCAGAAATAGATTTGTTGCTTAGACCGTCATTTAGGAGGGCTAAGACCTCAAATTCCCTGCTGGTCAAGTCAAATGCATTGCTTTCCCACTGGTCTTTTACTGTTTTAATTTCCAGGCCCATCTCGTTTAGGCTATTCATTTGATTTTGTTTTAAATGCTTTTTGTATTTTTTTGTGAGATCCATATACATGTTTAAATAGTAAACGCTATGACAATCTATACTCAGGGCCACTGCCTCATTGAAATAGGGCAGGGCCTTTTCCGTTGCACCGCTTGCATCATACCACATAGCAAGCAAAAGATTTAAAAGTATACAATCAGATTTAAGTCCCTTGTACTTATATTGCTCCAGCTTTTTTTCAATAACGAGGGGACTGGCCAGTCTCGAGTGTTCTTTTAAGGTCAATTCTGTCATGATTTGAATTAGGTAAATACAACTGTTCTCTTTTTGCATTTCATAACATATTTCGAGGGCTTCTACATCTTTTTGCTGAGGTTTCTTATTGTAGTGAAGAGCATACCTTGCTTGTTTTTGATGGTACATAAGCTGTATCCACATATCACCTAGAGGCTTGGTTGAAGTTACATATTTTCTCAGCATGTGGACGATCTCATTTTCCCGCCCTTGCTGTAAATAAGCTTCAAATAGCCAATTAACAATAAAACCATACATATGGACAAACTCCAAGTTGTAGGCTTTAACGAGTGCATTTTCAAGCAGGCTTGTGGCCAGGGCTGTTTTTCCTGTCAAAATATAGGCCGCACCTAACACGGACTCAACGATAAATAAATATTGATTGCTTTGACCATGCACAGACCCTGACTTGTTTATAAACTCAGAACAATTCCATATAACCTGATGGTGGTCTCCCCTGGTGTTGAGGAGTATATTATAGTTTAGCGTAGCAAGTGTGGCTTTGAATCTCATTTTCTTCTGTGAAAAATCATCAATTGCCTTGTGGTAGGCTGTTTGCGACCTTGCAAAGTCAGGTAGGGCCGAAAGCACATGTGCATAAAACATATATATGTGACCTGATATAGCCCTGTCCGTTTCTTCATCAATCAATCCAATACCTTTTTGAGCAACTTCCACTCTTTCTTTTATGGTTTTTGTCACCATAGAAATACACATGACAGCTTGTTTTAGTACGGCTTCATCAGATGACTCAATCCCAATCACTTGAGCTTTTAGGAGCATGCTATTCACCTTATCATTATCCCCTGCATAGTAGGCAACAAGGCCTATAATCAAGCATATTTTAGCACTTGATAAACACGTATCTGGTATTTGATCAATCAGTTTATAAAGTCTCTGCCTCTCATAAGAATCTATAAGTGCTGAAAATTCAGACATTATAAATTCCACTGCCCTATCATAAGTTTTTTCCTCTATCAGCTTGTCTAACTGATACATTTTTTCCCCATTCTTCATACATTTCCTCCCCCAATTTGTTCTAACTTAATATATATCATATCATTTTTGGTAATTAAAGTTACTCACCAAAATGGGTATTTATGTATTTGAATCAGCATGTAACATTGACTATATAGACCTAAAATCTTAATCTTTATAGTACAAAAACTTTACTTTATTAAACATGACTAATTTCCTATAATATGTTATTGTTGGGCTAACGGCTATATTATTATAATCATTACACATACTGTAAATGGAGGGTTTTATGTTCGGGAAATTCGTCAGGAATAAGAACTGCGCAGAAGTTGATAAGGTGCTTAGCCATGTTCAAAAAAAGGCCAGCGGTGTTGAATCTATACCACCAAAAGGCTTAAAGGTTAAAAAACATGAAAATATATTGGAACTGTTTGAAAAATTTCTAGAAAATGATGAAAAAACAGCAGGCTATCTTGAAGACTTACTGACACAGAGTTCCAACCTGAGTGATTTCGATGTTCAGATGTCTCATATTGCTAAGGAACTTCGCAAGTTCGCTGAAAGCCTTGCTCTTGCCAGCGAGTCAAATATGGCAATGGTTGAGCAAACAACGGCTAGTATGTCAGAGGTGGAAACATCGGTTCTGACACAAGCACGTACAATGGAAGAGTTGAGCTCGCAATCTAACGAACTCATCGAAGTCAACAAGCAAAGTATGAAAGAGCTGAACAATATCAACAACTTAAAAGACACCGTAATGGACAATGCCAGAGACTTATCTGCTAAAATCAGTGAACTTGAAGATATCTCCTTAGAAGTTGATCAAATTGTACAAGGGGTCGCGGGAATTGCTGATCAAACAAATCTACTGGCCCTGAATGCCAGCATTGAAGCCGCTAGAGCTGGAGAACATGGGCGTGGATTCGCCGTTGTCGCAGAGGAAATTAGAAAACTTGCAGAAGACACCAAATCAAAGCTGGACAACATGAATGCTTTTATGGGCAATATTCGACAAACAACCCAAGCCAGTCGAAATGGTGTGGATCATACCCTGACATCCTCTGAAGAAATGTCCGGCAAGCTGGAAGCTGTGAGCATCTCCTTTGAAAGCAATGTGAACAATTTAGAAAAGACAGTTGAATACATAAACGATCTAACTGGGCTAAGTCAACAGATCAGTGGAACGACAAGTGAAATTTCATCTGCCATGCAAACGGCAGCTGAATCCTCTGAAGACATTTCAGCGATGGCTCAGAAAATTAGTGTTGATGCTGAGACAGCCTTTAAAGCCGCTGGTCAGATCTCAGAAATCGATGATGAAATTTCCAAAGTGGTAAAAGGTCTCACAACCACTGTAAATAGAGGTGTAAACCACATCAGTAATAGCAAGTTTGAAGCCCATGTCAATGGTGCATTAGACAGCCACAAGAAATGGATGGATCGCCTTCATGAAATGGCCACACGCATGGAATCTATGCCCATTCAGGCAGATGGTCACAAATGTCGTTTTGGTCACTTCTACCACTCCATTGAAGTCCACCACCCTTCGATTAAAGAGGAATGGGCGGCTATTAATGAACGCCACAACGCCCTTCACCAGAAAGCACATATAGTGCTTGAGGCCATTGAAGAGGGCAATGAGACGAAGGCTCGAAAGGCTTATGACGAGGCCAATGATTTATCTAGACAATTGCTTGAAATCTTTGAAGGTATATTAAAACAGGTGGAAAACCTATCATCCAGTGGAGAACAAGTGTTTAGCCTCAATGACCACACCACAAACCTGGTACAAATAAAAATTTCATAACACAATTACAAAGAACATAGATCTTAACCCATAGGAAAGAGATTTATGTTTTTTTTATGTTTTTGAGTGTACTGGGGTACGTGATTAAACCAGAAAAACACGAGCAAGGCAGGATAAAGGAATTTAATGCAGTCTGAGAACCTAACTTTAGTTAGGTTTCAACCGCCCTCCCTTCTGATAACCTTTTACCAAGTCGTTAATGTGTCGATGAGGGGACGTAATCAGACAGGTGTATTCTTAAGGAGGAGAGAGCATTGAGAAAATTTATTTCAATTATTATAGTTATGACGCTTGTGACTATGTCACTGGTGGGTTGTGGCTCTACTCAAGATCCGCAAGTGGAAACGAGTGATTCTTCCACCGATGCAAGCAGTGAACAGAATAATAGCAATGAGCAAAGTAATGACTTGGCAGAAAATACAGCGACCGAAGTGGCTCAAACACTGGTTTGGAATATTGGTTCTGAACCGAAAACGATTGACCCGGGCTTAAATGCTGCTTCTGACGGTGGGGATGTTATTAATAATATGTTTGAGGGACTTATGCGAGAAGTGGATGGCAAGCTTGAACCTGCTATGGCAGAGTCTTACACGATTAGCGATGACAAGCTGGTTTATACCTTTACTTTACGAGATGGCCTTAAGTGGTCCGATGGGGAGTCCCTAACAGCTTACGATTTTGAATATGCGTGGAATCGTGTTCTTGACCCGGCCACAGCTTCTGAGTACATGTTCATTTTTTCAGAGGCCAATGTTGACACTTTTAGAGCCATAAACGAACAGACTTTTGAAGTCACACTGAAATCGCCGACACCATATTTTCTTGGCTTAACTGCCTTTTATACATTCTTCCCGGTGAAAGAATCGGCAGTTGTTCAAGGGCCTGATGGTGGATGGGCAGTTGACCCAGACACATCTGTAGTAAATGGACCTTTTATGCTTAAAGAATATAAGAATGCAGACCGCATAGTGCTCACTAAGAACCCTCATTACTGGCGGGCTGACCAAGTGAGCCTTGACCAAATAGAAGCCTTGATGATCGTGGATGAAGCCACAGCACTAACAGGTTATGAATCAGGTCAAATTCACGTCATTGATTCCATGCCAAATGCTGAAATTCCACGTCTGCTTGCTGAAGACCCAAGTTTCATGATTTTACCTCAAGATGGTCTTTATTACTATGCTTTTAATACTACAGTTGAACCTATGGACAATGCAAAAGTTCGCCGTGCTCTTAATTTAGCGATCGATCGTACAGCTATTGTAGAAACAGTAACAAAAGGTGGTCAAATTCCTGCAACAACAATGGTTTCGCAGTCATCCAGAGACCACAATGGCAATGTGTTTGCAGTTGAAGCAGGTGACTCGGGTATTCCTGTTGACAGTTCTGGGGTTGAAAAAGCTCGTGAACTTTTAGCTGAAGCTGGTTATCCTGATGGTGAAGGATTCCCCGTTCTTGAAATTATGTACAATACATCGGAAGGTCATAAGTCCATTGCAGAATCTATTCAAGAAATGTGGAAACAAAATCTTGGTATAGATGTAACTCTAACAAATCAGGAATTCGCTGTGTTCCAAGACACCAGAAAGCAAGGGAACTTCCAGATTGCCCGTGCGGGATGGCTAGGTGACTATTCTGATCCAATGACATACCTTGGCATGTTCATTTCCAATTCTCCTATGAACTATGCGAATTGGAACTCTGCTGAATACGATCAAATTATAGAAACAGCGAAAACGCAAGCGCCAGCAGAGCGATTTGACCTTCTATACAAGGCCCATGACATGATAATGGATGCTTCTGCATATCTTCCAATCTACTACTACACAGACCCTATTATGGTTTCAGAAAAAGTGGTTGATTGGGAAAGAAATTCACGTAGTACATGGTTCTTCGGTTTTGCCGAAATCGTGTCTGAATAAAGCAACACGTGTAGACGATTAATCCCCTCTACACATGCTATAAGGCCTCAGCTTATACGCCTGTAAGCTGAGGTTTTTTTATTTATTCATCCTCAATTCACAACAAATCCCTAACCATGGATAGGGGGCATGTTATTTCATTCAATATAAGATACCTCATGAGAACGCATATATCAAAACCTCTTTTAATGCTCTATCAAGGTTATATGCTAAAGGTTAAAGCATTTGCAAAGGTATCATTGCAAAGTGCTCGGATAGAAAAATTGATTTGTGAGGTATGAAAATGAAAGCAGTAAAATATTTGGCAAAGTCTTTTATATTGATAGTGGGATTTGTCATCATAGTCCTGTTAATTCTTCAGGTTGTAACAATGTTTACGGCCAAGACGCCCCCCATCTTGGATAAAGAAGGTCAGATTATAGAAAATAGTATTTCTGAAATGATGATGGTCGAGCTTAATGGCCGAAAACAGTGGATTACCATTCGGGGAAAAAATGTAGACAATCCGGTTATACTATTTTTAGCAGGCGGGCCTGGTGGGTCACAACTTGCAGCCACACGCCGTCTTCTTAGAGATCTGGAAGACGATTTTGTGGTGGTAAATTGGGACCAACCCGGCGCTGCAAAGTCATATAATTCTAGAATGATTCAGGATTTGACACCTGGTGATTACTTAAAAGACGGTCGTGCATTAACACAGTTTTTAAAGCAACAACTCAACAAGGATCAAATTTATATGGTTGGTGAATCCTGGGGAAGTTTTCTTGGAATTATGATGGCTAACGCTTCTCCAGAAGATTATGCGGCCCTTATAACCACTGGACAAATGGTTGATTTTGATGCCACTGAAGTCCGTAATTATAAAACAGCCCTTTCCTATGCAAAGGAAAATGACACGGATCTCTTTAAAACCCTTAAAGAACAAGGACCTCCACCTTATCATGGAAAAGACATGATTTGGAAGGCGTCAAAATCACTCATGACACTAACAAAAATCATGTCAAACAATCCCGACATCCATGGGCCTGGATATGATACATTCACTGATGTCATGGGACCTGAATATACCCTTTTTGATAAGGTTAATTATTTTCGAGGCATGATCACTACCTTTAACACTGTTTATCCCCAGCTTTATGATTACGATGTGCGTACCATGTACCCAGAGCTTAAAATACCAGTTGTATTTGTCGTGGGGAAACATGATTTAAATGCCCCTCAAGACTTTTCAAAAGACTACTTTGAAAAACTTAAAGCCCCAGAAAAAGAGTATATTGTTTTTGAGCATTCTGGTCACAGCCCCTGGGTTGATGAATCTATGCGTTTTATGGAGCTTATTCGCGATGTGGCTGACCGTTTTCCCGCTAAATGACCTGAGTTAAGTAGAACGTAAGGAGATTAAAATTACAATAAAGCCCTAACTCGAGTTAGGGCTTTATTTGAGCTTATTATTTAATATTCCTTTTTCTTTGGCTATTACAATAGCTTCATATCGACTTTTTACATTCATTTTTCCATATAGATTATTCAAATGCCACTTTACTGTTCCAACGCTTATATAAAGCTTCATAGCCACATCTTTATTGCTCATTCCTTCGCTTATCAAAGACAAAACATCCAGTTCGCGTTCCGTTAGATCATACGGGTTGGAGATGCCTTTATTAATCAAGTCTCCATTGAACGCCGGGTATAACTCGTCCACATCGGTCGCCACTTTTTCGGGTATATACTTTATATACTTTCTTATGAGTGTCTTATACTTAATCAACAAAAACACATTTCCTATGTCCAAGCATTTTTCAAGCAACTCTAAACAGTAGGCTTTAGCTTCATCAATAAAACCATTTGCATCATACCATTTTAAAAACAAAGCACTGCATTTGGCAGACTCCAGTTTTAACTCCATATAATTTGAACGTTCATACTTTTTTCTTAAATCATCAATATTGAATAGGTCCGATAAGTTTAGCAATTTTAACTCCAGCGCCAACTCCAAATAATTTATCATGCCACTGTCGTTAGCATATGAACACGCAATTTCAAAAGCCTCAATGTCAGATTTCTCAGGTATCTTATCGTATTTTAGGGCTAAGTATATATCGGTATAGTGGATAAATAGACTAATATTCTCGTCATTGAGTTGCGATACTGCTTGTGTAAAAGTCTCGACATGTTTCATGATTTCGTCATTTGAATGCATTATAATAAGACATTCAAACAACTCATAGAATGGATAGGCATACATATGAACCAGTTCTAATTTGTAAATGTCTCTCATGGCTGATTCCAATGTCTTTTTTGCAATTGCTACTTTACCAATATTTTTATAGGCAGCTCCGAGAACCATCTCTACCATACAATTGTATTTGTTGAAGTTTTCAAAAATAGTTCCTTTTTCATTAAGAAACTGCCTGGATTCTCTTATAACTTTTTTATGTTTGCCCTTCAAATTATTAAAAATGGCGTAGTTTGTAAATGTCATTGTTTCTAGAAAATAAGCCTTGCTTTGTCCAAATTTTTTCACGGCATATTTATATTCTATTTCTGCCTTTATATAATCACACGCCGTAGTCAATAATTGTGCATAAACAAGATGGGCATAGGCTAAAATCATTGCACTCGTATCTGAATCCACCCTTTCAAGAGCTTTTTTAACAAGATCGATTCTTAGCCCAACATCTTGCGATGTGCTGCTTATTGCCTTTATTGCGTAATAGAACACTTCTTCATCACTTGATTGGAAATTTTCCACAATGACTTTTTCAATCATCAAAATTAGTCCTCTATTATTCCCACAAGCAAAGGAAAGAGCTGCATAGATTAATACTGACATACTTGATGTGAAATAGCCCTCTGGTATCTTGTTTAACATTCTGAATGTCTTGAACAAATGTAACTATTCAGTCACAGCTTTAAGAAAATCCATTGATTGACCTTTTAAAGCAGATTTAATCGCAGTATATGAATTGATACCATGCTTAGCCATAGTTCCTAGATAAGACATAATTCTTACAAAAGTATCTGCACCTTCTTTGGTTCTGAAAGTTCCTGATACCTTTTGTTTCACTTTAATCATTCGGACATCACGCTCTGCTTGGTTATTATCAAAGGGAACATTGAAGTCATTTATAAATAGACAGACTTCCCCCTTGTGGGATGCAAAGCGTTCAATCAAAGCTCTGATTTTACCTTTTTTATGGCGACCACGTTTACCTTTAGGTTTATCAGGTATTGGATTCGCCTTTATGGCTTCTTCTACGATGGCATCGTATTTTGAATTGAAATATTTCAATTGATACTCGCTTAAAGTTGTATAACCATCATTCTTTAAGGTATCCTTTAGATTTTTCATCTCAAGAAGCAGATTGATCATATTTTCAGCCCATATCTGTTCTGGATAATTTTCTATTACACCAGTCAGTTCCCTTAATAGGTGTGCATTGCAGATTCCATGATCAACGTTTTTATATGTAAAATACGGTTTCCAAAAGTCATGTATCGCTATACCTTTAAACTCAGGGAGGATACCACTTGAGTCCATCCCTATTGATCCCCGCTTTTCTTCTACTGTCAAATAAGTGAAGTGGGTATTTGAAGCATTATGAACCCAGTGAAGTTTTTTATCTACACGTAAACCTGTTTCATCAAAATGAGCAAGATCTAGTGACTTGACCTTGTCACGAATAAGATTTACGGTATCTTCTAGTTTTTCACTTACATTGGTAACCATAGAATGAATTGTACCTGTACTAATGGGCAGATTGAATACTGCGCTTAAAATATCATGAGTACGTTTGATGCCTACCATACCAGCAGTATTTAGTGTAACAGCAAGCGCTTTCAAATTGTCACCATACTGAACACGCCCTTTGATAGACTCTGGAAACACACCAGATATGACTTCATTGTTTCTATAGGAACATTCACATGTCATTACCTGATGAGCTGTAACCTTTGTATCAATAATGATATCGATATTATATCTAGTTTCAGAAACCTGACATGCATCACACTGTTTTTTAAACGGACAGTTATTACATTCTTTCGGAAAATGCTGTACTGTTTCATCAGGAGTTTTCATAAGTTTAAGTCCGTTGCCTTTGTGCCCTTTCTGAGCACCGGCAGATTTGCCGGAAGGCTTGCGTAAACTCTTTGGTTTAGGTTTTTTAAGCCCATCGCTTGAAGGAGGTTTAGAACTGTTATTGCTGTTTTTATTGAGGCTTTCCTTCAAGGTCTTGATGGTTTCTGCTTGCTCAGCATTAGTGGCTATCAGACTATTAATAATATCAGTTTGATTGTTGATTGTGTCAGTTTGATTGTTGATTGTGTCAGTTTGATTGTTGATTGTGTCAGTTTGATTGTTGATTGTGTCGGTTTGATTGTTGATTGTGTCGGTTTGATTGTTGATTGTCGTCGTTAAAGATTCAACAGCAGCGGTAAGTGTGTTAATTTTATCCATTAGCTCTTTAGTTGTTTTTGAAGAAAAATCGTTATTCATGCTGCTATCTCCTCTCTTTTTTTAGCTACTTATATTATAGCATAAAATGAGGTTAAAATCCAGTATTTTCAATAGTTACAACTGGATTTTAAAAGAAAAAAACAGGCTATTTTTCTTTGCGGAGCAGAGTATAAAAGTACGAAAATCCAATAGTAAATATCCTAGATATTTTCACCTGTCTGAATAGTTACGAACAAATTATGATTTGATAAAACCTCCACCATATCCGCTTCTATATAGGCCACAGCTTCGCTGTATTTTTCATTTGAAATCATATCCTCTAGCCTTTTAAGCGTCATTTTATCTCCTCCCTTCTCAAAACACTGACCAGTGGGGTGTCCTTATTTTCTCTGACTCAAGGGATGATCCTCATTTAACTGAAGTAAGTCCCATAGATTTCCGTATAAATCCTTGAAAACAGCAACCATTCCATATTCGGCACGCTTGGGTTCTCTTACAAATTCGACCCCCTTTGTCATCATGTCATTGTAGTCCCTCCAGAAGTCATCTGTGTTTAGAAAGAGGAATACTCTGCCCCCTGTTTGATTGCCAATGGTCTTTTCTTGTTCTGGCTTCGATGCTTTTGCAAGTAAAATTGTTGTCCCACTTGATCCAGGAGGGGCAACCACAACCCACCTTTTGTCTTGTTCTGGCTGATAGGTGTCTTCAATTAACTCGAAGTTCAGTGTTTTTGTGTAGAACTCAATGGCCTCATCATAATCCTTTACCACCAAGGCAATGTGTACAATTGATTGTTTCATTTTATCCCCTCGTCTATCTTTTCCCATTCCTCATAAAGCATGGCATACATATATGAATCATGCCAATTGGGCTGACCACTCTCATCTTTTGAGAAATAGGCGATTTTTTTAAAGGCGCCTTCTCTTCTAAAACCATTGTTCTCAAGCAATTTCCATGAGGCTACGTTTTGTGTGTTACACATTGCGATCACCCTATGGACATTTTTCTCCATAAAGAGTTCTTTTAATAATAGCTGGACAGCTTCACTGGCATAGCCTTTCTTCCAGTAATTTTCCCCTAGAACATATCCAATCATCCAAGTCTTGTAATCCTTAGGACCAAACGGAGCCATATATAAATTTCCAATCACTTTTCCAAGTGATTTTTCCTCAATAGCATAAAAAGCATCACTTTTTGATCTATCGCGTGCACATTCTAAACTTTCCTCTTTGGTGTGTACAGAATAGGGTTCATACTTAACAACGTCCGGGTTTGACAAGTATTCATGGAGATCTTGCCAGTCTGATTCTTTAAATGGTCGCAGCTTTATTCTTTTCACCCTTTTGCCTCCTTTTTACCATTACGAAATTACGTCCCTTGCATAAGTCTCAATATATAAAAATCATTAAACACCCAATTGTTCTCTTCTTGTTTTACAAGTGTGTATTTGAATGTTTTGAAATCAAGACAACCCCCATACGGACCTAGCGCTTCAACGGACACAGTCAAAATCACTGAAGTGTCTGTCAATACAGTCATTTAACATCTGTGCATTTATAATAACTTCTGTTTTCTATAATGATTTCCTGCTCATAATCTAGGGACATTTCACCGATTTCATACCAAGAATAGATTTTATAGGCTTGTAAATACTTATTTTTAGCATCTCTCAGCTTGATTGCTCCTTAATTAAATCCATCTTTAGACCAGCTCTTCATAGAATACAGTTTATGCACTAAAAAACAACCTAACTTTGGTTAGGGGGCAACTCATCAACTTTTTTCTCGATATTGGTTTGAGCATATTAAATATCAAAGTAAATACAGAGCAATATTTATAAGTACAGAGCAATCTGCGATTGCTTCTGTCGCCTTGCGCGACAGATAGTTAAAATCAAAAGCCCAGGGACTTGAGAGTGAACTCTCAGATCCCTGGGCTTTTGATTTTAACTGCATTTCTTTGCTTTTCGCGTAAAAAAAAAGATGTTTCTTTTTCGGTCAGAAACATCTGTAAGGGGCTTGAATATGATAAAGGGGGAATAAATAATCTGTTTCAAGCTTGTATAATACTTTTGCAACACTCAACATGCATATAGTACCACCAGACAATAATCATTACAATTACAAAAGTATGAACCTTAGATTAAGGTTCTGTTATATATTTAACTCTTTTAACAATTCCCAATTTTCTTCTAAAAGAAATTTTTTTAAGTATTTGCTTAAGCCCTCGTATTAGTGATATTGACATGGTTATTATCATTCATCTTATTCGGCGAACCACTGTTTATATACACCACACACATGGCTTAGTTCTTCTTCCTTTATGATGTAGGGAAACATGCCATATATATAATTAATAAATGGTCGACTGTGAATGCCGTGATTAAGTGCATACTGGGAAAAACCCTTTAAATCCTTATTGTCATAGACCTCTAGGCATAAACAACCACCCATTATACGAACCTCTTTGACTTTGTCTGATTTAAAATCTTTAAAAGCTTCTTTCAACTGAGATTCTATGCTTTTAATTTTTTGCATATAGTTCTCTCGCTCAAATATCTCTATGGACTTAAGAGCCACTGTACAGGCTAAGGGGTTGCCCATAAATGTTGGTCCATGCATAAAGGCATGCTCTGGCTTATCTGAATAAAACCCGTCAAAAACCTTGTCACTTGCAATCGTTACAGCATGTCCTATATATCCTGCTGTCAATGCCTTGCCCAGCACTAAAATATCAGGACATACCACATCGCTGACAAATCGGTGGCCTGTTCTGCCAAACCCTGTTGCCACCTCATCAAAAATTAAGAGTACGTCGTATTTTGAGCATATCGCCTTAGCGTCTTCTAAAAAAGCAATGTCGTACATACGCATGCCACCAGCGCCTTGTAGGAGGGGCTCAACTATAAAGGCTGCAATTTCAGCATGCTTTTCCACTAAGAGGGCTTCAAGGGCCTCGCTTTCAGGCGGAATATGGTATATTCCCTCTTTTTCAGGAAAAGCCAAATGATAGTCCTCATCGTCCCCAACAGCCATAGTTTTAAATGTATCACCATGATAGGCATATTCAAGGGCAGCAAACCCTTTTTTAGAGGCCTGACCCTTATTGAAGTAATACTGAACCGCCATTTTTAGAGCCACTTCCACACCAACACTGCCTGAATCTGAATAGAAACAGTGGTTGAGTGAACTTGGAAGCATTTCAACAAGTTTTTTGGACAATTTTATAACGGGATCGTGATTGAGTCCACCTAGCATAACGTGGGCAAATTTATCGACCTGTGCTTTTAAGGCTTCATTAATTTCCTCGTTATTATACCCATGTATCACACTCCACCATGAAGTGGTTGTATCAATAAGCTTTCCATTTTCCGTGTGAAGATAAACGCCCTTTGCGCCTGTGATTTTTATGGGGGGTGCCATTGTTTTCATTTGTGTGTATGGGTACCAGATCATAAGTATCTCCTGACTCTCTTATCTTTTGCGACCTCTGCCTTCTGAATTAAGGCTATTCCATCCATAATATAAATGTCTTATCATGACTATGATACATTTAAGATCACAAATCGTCAACCCGTTAGAATCATCAGGTTAACAATCACTTCGTATATTCATTCTTTCGGATTTATACATTCTTATTCCAGTCATAGGCCTAAAAATTCATTTCTATAACACAAAAGCTGTGGCCTTCTAATAAATCAAAACAGGCACCGATCAATAGATCAGCACCTGCCTTGATTGACTTTATATGACCATTTGAGAGAGAATGGTATTTACTTAATGTGTAAAAACTACTTTAAGGTCCGAATATACTTTCTACATTCAAGGACTTTAGATGGAGAAACTGAAATTTCATCAATGCCCCACTCCATAAGCTTTTGAATCATCCTTGGGTCTGATGCAGCATTTCCACACATACCAACCCATGTGTCCGTTTTCTTCCCGGTCTTCACCACTTTTTCAATCAGGCTTAGAACCGCAGGATGCATAGGATCATATAAGTGGGCAATTAGGCTGTTCTGTCTGTCAACAGCCAGGGTATATTGGGTTAAATCATTTGTACCAATACTGAAAAAGTCCACGTGCTCCGCAAAATCATCAACTAGGATCGCAGCTGCTGGAATCTCTATCATAATTCCCAGTGGCACAGATGCGTCATAGGCTATACCTTCCTGGTCCAGCTCATTCATAACTTCTTGAACAAGTCCTTTGGCTTCAAGGAACTCTTCCACTGAAGAAATCATAAGGAACATAATCTTTGCTTTACCATGAACTGCAGCCTGTAGAATGGCAGAAATTTGTGTTTTGAAAAAATCCTTTTCCTTTAGGCAATACCTAATGGCTCTGTAGCCAAGGAATGGGTTGGCCTCTGTTTCAATGCCCAAGTAATCCACTTCCTTGTCGCCACCTATATCCATGGTTCTAAAAATAATGGTTTTACCATCTAGCCCTACAAGGATCTCCTTGTAAATTTCAATCTGTTCTTGTAAATTGGGTGCAGATGTCCTGTTCATATAGATGAATTCAGTTCTAAAAAGACCCACACCTTCAGCATCATTTTCTAAGACCGAAATCAAATCAGATGGTCCTGCAATATTGGCAGCTATTTCCACCAATTGACCAGATTGCGTCTGAGATTTTAAGCCTATAAACCGCTTCAATTCGTTCTTTTCTTCCTGATAAGCTATCTGCATCTTCTTGTATTTGTCAAGAACAGCTTCATCTGGATTCACAATCACTTGCCCCTGCATACCATCGAGAACCACCAGTGCGCCATCTTCAATGTCCTTTAAGCTGTCTCCACAGCCCACAAGAGCCGGTATCCCCAGTGACTGGGCAAGTATAGCTGTATGGGAAGTTTCTCCACCAGTCATCATCAACATCCCTGCCAATAGATTTCTGTCCATCTCCAGAGTATCCGAAGGGGTAATTTCATGTGCCACTAATATAACACTTGAATCTGATCCGACTGTTTTATCCACACCCGTTAAATTTCCGATGAGTCTTTTTCGTAAATCTCGAATATCCGTTGCCCTTTGCTTCAGGTAATCGTCTTCAAGATTCTCAAACATTTCTATGGTTTGACCATAAACCTTATAACAGGCTGAGATGGCATTTAAGCCTTCATTTGTTATATGATCCAGTACCGGCTCAATAAGACTTGGATCATCAAGCATCATCAAATGCGCCTCGAATATTTGCGCTTCGTGTTCTCCCGCTTCAATAGATGCTTTCTTCTTCAACTTACTCAAATCTTGCCTAGCGGTTTCTATAGCATCTTGAAAGGCTTGTATCTCTGGTTTCGGGTCTTCAACATATGTTATTTCAACATGACTCTCTTCCTGGATCCACCTCACATGACCTATGGCAATCCCCTTTTGTACAACTTGTCCTTTCACAACTTCCACCCACTCGCCAAAGTTGCTATCAAACAGATTTTGGATTGCTTTTACTGCTTCCAGTTCATCGGGACCTTCTGCCTGAACTGTGATTTCTGAACCACTTTTAGCCCCTAAACTCAAAATGCCTATAACACTTTTACAGTCTATTTTTTTTGAATCACATACCATTTCAACCTTAGATTTAAACTTGGTTGCTGACTTTGTAATTAGACTTGCAGGGCGGGCATGAATACCATGCCCATTATTAACCTTAACCGTTCTTTTCACCATATCTCTACACCTCTTACCTTATTTATATTTTCTTCATGTTTGCCAGTAGATATTCCTCAGCGTCGACATTCCATAGCCCATTTGTCTTGGCCACTATCTCTGCAAGTTCTTTGTAAACAGGATCCTTCTCACCCAGCTTTTCAAAATCTGAAATTGCTGTTAGAGGCATCTCAACACTCGTATAGATCAGTTTTTTCCCGCCATCTAAGTGTGGCATATTCACAATAGCTTCTGATGCTGCATTCAGACCACCAATATGTGTGACCATAACAGCAGGATTAATTTGCTTTTTAGCCGTCTTATCAAGAGACTCTATCAAGTCATCCGTGTTGCCACCAGTTGTTCCGACAATATGCGTCTGTTTGTAATGGCAGTTATAGTAATTGAACTTGGCACTGAACTTCTCGTCAGTTGGGCCTGCAAAGAAGTTGAGGCAACCATCAAATCTGAGAACAGCATCTGCAATTTCTAGTAGAGACTGTACTGGGGCATATACAAAGACATCATCATAGCCATCATTGTCAGCAAATTCCATAAGGGCTGTTTGCGTGTCCACTTCATTTCCATTGATGTAAACCAGTTCTACGCCGTTTTGTGCAGCTTTTTCCACTGTGATAATTTCTTCTGCTCGGGTGAGTCTTTCATGGCTAATGTCCACAACAGCCAACTTAGATGGCTTGACATCATTATTAATAATATAGTCAATGGCACCTAGTCCCATTGGACCCGCACCTGCAAGAAGTGCCATATAACCGCCCTGCTTGATACCCATAGAATGTTTGTACTCACCAAATTTTCTGTGATACTGAGCATTGTAAGCGCCTATAATGCATGACATTGGCTCTGCAAGGGATGCATTAAAGAAGCCTTCTCCTTCATATTTAAGCAGGCACCCCAGTTCCATAACTTCATTTGGAATAACTGTCACAGTCATATTGCCGCCAAAGTACTCATAAGAATAGCCTGGAGAATCTGGCTTACCCATGTAGTTTAGGGCTGGTTGAATGGCATACTTCTCGCCGACTTTAAAATCATTCTCCCACTTTTTGCCCACTTTTAAGATTTCACCTGCAAACTCGTGTCCTGTGACAATTGGGTTTGTTGAAATATTATTAGGCACACGTCTATGACCTTCAGCCAACTTTGCCGCCTTGTATGTTGACATGCATAGGCTGTTTGTCACAACCGTTGCAAGTATTTCATCATCTTTAATTTCAGGTAGTTCAAATTCATCCATAGAGACCTTAAGCGGTCCATGCATTCTTACGCCTTTTACTTTCATATTGTCCTCCTAAATTTCTTCAAACTGAACTTTTCTAGAAAGCTCATATACATGACTAAGTGATGGAGGCTGAGTGCCTTCCATACAGACCTTGGCTGCAGATGCTCCAATAGCCAGACGTACCACTTCTTCAAAAGGAAGATCTTTATGTACGCCGTAGCAAATAGCTCCCAGCATAGCGTCGCCTGCACCAACAGTTCCTTTCACATCCACGTTTAGACCCTTAGCCTTAATGACCTTGTCAGCTTGGATAAAAAGGGCGCCCTCTGATCCAAGAGATAGGGCAACAAGTTCTGTCCCCTTTTCAATAAATATCTTTGCCGTTTCAACCATTTCATCAATGGTTTTCAGTTCACGACCTGCAAAATTTTCAAGTTCATGAATATTTGGCTTAATAATTTTTGGACCTGCGAGCATCCCCTGCTTGAGAAGATCTCCATCAGCATCTAAAACTGCTGTGGCCCCAATAGATTGAACCCGTTCAATATATTTTCTGTAAATGTCCTTTGATATGCCTGGTGGGACACTGCCTGTAAAGACAACCACACTCTGGCTGGTGACGTAATTCATAAGCTTCTTTTCAAACACTTCAAGTTGCTCTTGTCCAACCACAGAACCAGAGTCATTTATATCTGTGTATGTGTTGTTTAATGGATCGACAATTTTAATATTGGTTCGAGTCTCTCCATCCACCTGGACATCAAGAAGGGTAATTCTTTCCTTTTCCAAGGTTTCCTTAATAAAATCTCCAGATGCCCCTCCTAAAAAGGCAATTGTCTTGGTTCGTCCACCAAGTTCTCGAACAACCTTTGACACGTTAATGCCTTTCCCGGCAGCATCAAGTCTTGACTTCCCAATTCTATTCACCTTATCAACGCCAAAAGCATCTATCGTCACTGTTTTATCTATAGCTGGATTCATTGTTAGTGTTATAATCATGGTTTCTCCTATCCAATACTGGAAAATTGCTCGTAAATCACACTTGGATCATCTGTGGTTTTTAATTTTTCCAGCACCTCAACATTCCCAATCGACTCGGCAATGTTAGACAGTATTGTCATATGTTCATCGCCAAGTGCCGCTATACCAATTACTAAATAGGCTGTATTGCCATCTCCAAAATCCACACCCTCTGGATACTGTAATATAACCAGACCAGTCTGTTTAACATGGGCCTTTGTTTCATTGGTTCCATGAGGAATGGCAACGTTGGAGCCAATATATGTTGTCGTCAGTTTTTCACGCTCTAGCATACCTTCAACATATGCGCTATTCACATAGCCCATCTGAGCCAACTTCTGACCCGCTCTTTGAATGGCTTCTTCTTTTGTTTCTGATTTAAGGCCAACAATAACCGCTTCACTTTCTAAAACCTTATTTGCTTTTGCACTGGACTTGTCTTCAGATTCAAGGCTTCCTGACTGACCATTTACAATGAAGTTAAAGAGGTCCTCAAGGGCAGGATCATTAAAGAAATCCTTAATCGAAATATGGACAGCTTGAGGCAATCTCGTCCTTGCCCTATTTGTCAGACTAATATTGGTCACCACCAGGTCGATGCCATGCGGTATTTCATCAACTGGATAATAGACAACCTCTATGTCGTATCCACTTTTCATTAGTTTTTTAGAAAAAGCACTCGCGCCCATGGCACTTGATCCCATGCCAGCATCACATGCAAAGGCAATTTTTCGAATATTTTCTGGGTCCAAGTCTTTTAACTGCATTTCTTTCGCCACCGGGCGATCTTCATTTACGACACTTTCATCTTTTTTTGAAATGCGTCCATTTGAAGTGCTTTCTTTTTTACCCTTTATGTCTTTTACAGCTTCTTGGGCTGATTCAAAATCATTTTGCTTGCCCGCAGATGTCAGTCTTAGAACAAGAGCTGCCACAGCACAAGAAACAATTGTTGATACCAATACGCCCATTAGAACACCTGTTAAATGTCCCTTCGGCGTCATGGCTAGCAGGGCAAAGATCGAACCTGGAGATGGTGTTGCCACAAGGCCTGCGCCTGTTAATACGAATGTAAACACACCACTGGCACCGCCTGCGATCACTGCCAGAACCATTAGAGGATTCATAAGAACATATGGAAAATAAATTTCATGAATACCACCCAAGAAAAGAATGATAATGGCACCAGGTGAAGACTGTTTTGCCATACCTTTTCCAAAGAGTGCGTAAGCCACCAGAATTCCAAGACCTGGTCCTGGATTGGTTTCTATCAGGAAGAAAATTGACTTTCCAAGCTCAGCTGATTCCTGAATGCCTAAAGGTGCAAGGACTCCATGATTTAGGGCATTGTTCATAAATAAAATTTTACCGGGCTCTACAAATAGAGACACAAGTGGTAGCAGACCTGCTTCGACAATTGTCCGCACGCCGCTTTCAAGTCCAGCGTTTATGATAAGGACCATTGGCCCAATTCCCAGGTAACCTAGAAGTGCTAAGAGAGTGCCAAGTATACCCGCCGAAAAATTTGAAACAAGCATTTCAAATCCACTTGGGACTTTACCATGTGTGAAATCATCAGTTTTCTTCATCAGGAATCCACCAAGCGGACCCATAATCATTGCCCCTAATAGCATAGGAACATCTGCACCAATGACAACACCCATTGTCGAAACAGCACCTATGACGCCACCTCTTGCACCGCCAAACATATTGCCACCCGAAAACCCTATCAATAGGGGAAGCAGGTAGGTGATCATTGGTCCTACAAGTTCTGCCAACTTTTCATTTGGAATCCACCCTGTTGGAATGAAGAGGGCTGTAATAAACCCCCATGCTATAAATGCCCCGATATTAGGCATAACCATACCGCTCATGGTGCGTCCAAATTTTTGTATTTTCTGATGTGCACCCATCTGATTACTCATTTTTATCCTCCAAAACTTTCAAAGTAGCTCTTACTTCTTCATCTATAACTTGTTCTAAATACGTGTAAGTCATTTTTATATTGCCTCTTGCTATGGCCATAATCCAATCCTCTGACTCAGAAATTTTCTGTGTCAGACTTCCTAGAATTTCTCTAGCACCTGAGGGCACATTTTCCGGCACAACCATCACAAGGGCAAAATCATATCCAATGCACCCCTTGTCTGTTTTGACAAACCCCAATTGTATTTCTTTGACACCACCACTTCTACAGTGAAGTAAGGTGCCTGCCCCTCCTGCAATTTGTGTTCTGCCGTACTCTTCCCGCTTTAAAAAATCTCTCACAAGTGTTCCTGCCTCATGAGGGCTAATTTCACTGACTATTTCACCAACCAAGGCCTCTGTGGTATCTGCTTGGGATATCAGGAAAAAGATATTCTTCAGTAGAACTTCACCTGCATGGGCCACTTGTTTTATCCTAGCCAGTTTGTCGACCAGTCTATAACCATCAGTTGTTGAATTATCTATTTGCTTTGGTATAACTTCTGCCATTGTGCCTTCAATTTTTTGTGCGTCTTCATCGAGAAGGAGAGGACTCACCACAACTGTAGGCACCATAGTCTGCGCTAAATTTACCGTTGAAATAATAAAATCCACATTTTCTTCTTCAATGGCTTTTTCAATATCAATCGTTGATCGTATGGAGACGATCCGTATGTTTTTATAGAGTTTTCTAACCCTAGACTCTAATAATTTCGATGACCCAATGCCTGTGCTGCAAGCTATAATGACTCGCCATATCAAATCTTTCTTCTTCATGGATGATTCAATAGCAGCCCCGAAATGCATTGTGAGATAACCTATTTCATCCTCTGGAATTTTATTGCCCAGTCTCTGTTCAATAATTTCTGCAGCTTCCTTGGTCCAGTTATAATAAGTCATATACTGAGACTGAATTTGACCGAGTAGAGGGTTTCGAATCACCATACCCATGCGAATACGGGTAAATGCCGGTCCCATATGGTTAACCAAGTCCGTGAGCAGTCTTTTGTTGTCGCTTAAGATCATGCCTGCCTTACGTTCCATAATCTGAACCAACTGTTCCGCCAAGTGAATGATTTCATAATCGTGAATTCGAAAGGCTGTGTCCTGATCAGTGATGGATCGAAACTTGGCCCCTTGTATGTGCATTGTCACATAGCCAACCTCATCTATAGGAATCGTCAGTTTTAAAATATCCGATACAGCATCAATGATTTTTTGAGCCATTTCAAATTCTGGAGATTCTTTCAGTTCTTCAAGTAAGATGGCATCAAATCTGATTTCATCCCCCTCCATCAATCTTTGGACAGCCAGTGAAAGGTGGACAACAAGAGCAACATAAGCGTTATCAGCAATTTGATATTTGCTTAAAACACTGGACTTTTCTATAGCTGTTTCAATACCGTTTAGGGTTGAGTCACCTATAATATTGAGGAGTCGTTTTTTAATGTCAGACCGAGTTGAAGCATGGACACTTGATGAAAACTGTCTTCGAAGGAAGGTCATCAATTCATCTCGACTGAAATTGTCATAAACAAGCTCGACAATCGTTTTCCGAATGTCCCGCTCGTGACCTTCCACCTTAACCCCATAGCCAGGTTTACGAATTAGCTTCAAATGTCTTTTTTCAAGCCAGCCCTCAATTCTGTCAAGGTCATGACTGACTGTGGCTTCAGATATTTTCAACTTAGAAGCAAAGTAATACAGTTTTTGTGTCTCTTTGGTGCTAATCAGTTCAATGAGTAAATACCTTTGTCGTTCTTCTGGGTTAAAGTATTCCTCTACAGCTGTTCCACCAATGCCAAGTAAAAAGTCATTTAAATTTTCATCTGAAACTTTTAAACGAACCCCTTTGCCTGGTATTCTCTCTAGGACTGCACCATTTTCTTTTACATGGCGCTCCACTTCATTCATCTCTCTTAAAACCGTTCTTTTGCTGACACCAAGTTGCTTGGCAATCCAGTTGCCAGAAACGTATGTGTCCTGTTCAATAAGAAGTTCTATTATTCGCTTGGTTCGCTTTGAAATTTGATGAGCCATATTCCCCTCCGAAAATGGTGACAATTCTGAATATTTATCTATATTATATCCGATTATCGAAGAGAATGTTAATAAAATGATTGATATTTGACCATATCGAATGGTGACAAAAGTAAATAACTCTTCTCATGGAATCAGCGTCAATCCAATCATGAATTGACGCTGACTCCGAATTAGGTATATGTGAGTTTTCTGATGACTTTAGTTGGCCTTTAGCTTTTCTACCAGTTGATCATATACTGGATTGTTAACAAATTCCTTAATCGAAATATGTTCAGCATTTGGCGCCTTTGCTTTTGCCCTATGTGTCAGGGTTTCATGACTCAGAATAATGTCTGCATCTTGTGGCACTTCATCAACAGCGCTATGCTTAACTTCAATATTAAGACCTGCTTTTTTGATTTTAGACCTTAAAGAAGATGCGCCCATCGCACTAGAACCCATGCCTGCATCACATGCGAAGACAATGAGAGATACACTCGTCTTTTTCAGACCTTTCATATCTTTAACTTTTGCCTTGGCTTCTTCTAAATTCTCTGACGCCCCATCAATCTTGGTCTTCTTAACAAAGAAGGATGCCACAACAAATGACACAGCTGAAGAAATAACCACACCAGCTATAACTGCAAAGAAATTGCCTTTAGGCGTCATAGCAAGTAGAGCAAAAATTGATCCAGGTGATGGTGTTGCAACAAGACCAGCACCTAAAAGTGAAAATGTCATTACACCACTGGCACCACCAGCAATAACGGCTAGAAGCAGTGCAGGATTCATAAGGACATACGGGAAGTAAATCTCATGAATACCGCCAAGGAAATGGATAATCACTGCACCTGGTGCAGACTGTTTCACATTGCCTTTACCAAACATCCAGTAAGCCAGTAAAATACCTAGACCTGGTCCTGGATTGGTCTCTAGCAAGAAGAAAATCGACTTGCCCACTTCTGCTGACTCAGCAATACCAAGAGGGCCTAAAACACCATGATTCATGGCATTGTTTAAGAATAAAATCTTACCTGGTTCAATAAAGATTGATGTCAGTGGTAATAGGCCTGCATTAACGATGGCATGTACGCCTGCTGACAAAACATTGTTAAGGCCTGATACAACAGGACCTATACCCAGGTATGCCGCAAGGGCTAGAATTGTACCTATAATACCTGCCGAAAAGTTGTTCACAAGCATTTCAAATCCGCTTGGAATCTTTCCGTGAACAGCTTGATCAAATTTCTTGACAGCAAGACCGCCAAGTGGTCCCATTAACATGGCCCCTAAGAACATAGGCACATCTGAACCGACAACAACCCCCATTGTAGCTACAGCGCCTAGAACGCCGCCGCGTGTGCCTGCCACATTTTTACCGCCTGTATACCCTATAAGCAGTGGAAGCATATTGACGATCATTGGTCCAACTAGGGCTGCCAGATTTTCATTTGGCATCCATCCTGTTGGAATAAATAAAGCAGTTATAAGTCCCCATGCTATGAATGCGCCAATGTTTGGCATAACCATGCCCGATAGAACACGTCCAAATTTTTGAACCCTATCTCTGAATGACATTGCATCATCATTCGTTCCAGCTACTGTGGTTGATTGAATCAAAATTTCCCCCTCCTTGAAAACGTTTGTCCGCTATGCATATGCGTCTTAACTCGAATTCGTGATCTTATTATGCGCGTCCTATGACTTTTTGAAAAGCGTCACTTAAACCACTGGTGTCAGTGACAACCAGTGACATAAGTAAATATTCTGAATTTTCAAGGTCTTGGAGTGGATAAGGGCATGACCTTTAATGGAATTTATTATTTCAGTTTATTTCGGTTTAGAGACTTGAGAGTGAACTCTCAGATCTGCTGGTCATTACTTCTTCATCTTTCTTCAGTCTTGAAATCTTATGAAGCACAGAGCAATCTTCGATTGCTTCTGTCGCGATGCGCGCCAGATAGTTAAAAACCAAAGGCCAGGGACTTGAGAGTGAACTCTCAGATCTGCTGGTCATTACTTCTTCATCTTTCTTTAGTCTTGGAATCTTATGAAGCACAGAGCAATCTTCGATTGCTTCTGTCGCGATGCGCGCCAGATAGTTAAAAACCAAAGGCCAGGGACTTGAGAGTGAACTCTCAGATCCCTGACCTTTGGTTTTTAACTGCATTTCTTTGCATTTCGCGTAAAAAAACTCCCAAGCAAAAACGCTTGAGAGTCCTTTTAAATTGAAGTCGGAATAACTTATTTGTTTTTCGCAAGTTCAACTGCGATTTTTGTACCAACGCGTGCGTTGTTGTAAACCAGTTGAATGTTTGATTCAAGACTGCTACCACCTGTAAGTTCCTTCACTTTACCTAGAAGGAATGGTGTTGAGTCTTTTCCTTTAATGCCTTTCTCTTCAGCTTCTTTAACAGCTGAATCAATGGCATTTGTAATAGCGTCATGGTCCATAGCAAATTCTTCTGGGATTGGGTTTGAAATAACCATGCCACCCTGTAGACCTAGGTCCCACTTAGAGCGAATCGCTGTAGCCACTTCAGCAGGATCATCCACTCTGTAATCCACACCAAAACCACTCTTTGGCGTGTAGAACGCTGGGAACTCATCTGTAGCAAAACCAACAACTGGTACACCAAATGTTTCTAGGTATTCAAGCGTAAGGTTGATATCAAGGATCGACTTACAACCAGCGCATACCACAGCAACATTTGTCTTAGCCAGTTCCTGAAGGTCTGCAGAAATATCAAATGTCTTTTCAGCGCCTCTATGAACGCCACCAATACCACCTGTTACAAACAGCTCGATGCCAGCCAGTTCAGCAACGATCATTGTTGATGCAACTGTTGTCGCGCCATCAATGCCCTTTGCAACAATAAAAGGCAGGTCTCTACGAGAGGCTTTTTTAATAGCCATACCCGTTTTACCAAAATACTCTAGTTCTTCAGGCGTAAGGCCTGCTTTTAAACGTCCACCGATAATAGCAATCGTTGCTGGTACCGCACCATTCTCACGTACGATTTCTTCAACACGGCGTGCTGTTTCAACGTTTTGTGGATATGGCATACCATGTGAAATAATTGTTGATTCAAGGGCAACCACTGGTTTGCCTGAGTCAAGTGCTTCCTGTACCTCTGGGGTAATATCAAGATATTTTTTTAGATCCATTTTATATCTCCTTTACTGCTCATATATTGTAGATGCGCTTTTGCGCATATGTTGACTATTTAACAGAGTCAAACTAAATGTTGTAAAGTTCATCCATTAGCGCATTGACCTTGGCTTCGCTGAGGTCTGGATTAATGGTTGACGCACAGCTTATAGCCAGTGCTGATGCACAACTGGAAAAAGCCAGTGTTTTTAGTGGTTCAAAATTATTGATCCAAGAAAAGACAATCGCTGCCATGAAAGCATCGCCTGCACCTGTGGCATTGACCATTTTTATTTGTTTTGGCTTGAAAATTTCTTTCTTGTCTTCACTGCCATAAACAACGCCATCCTGTCCAAGACTTATGAAAACCTGCTTTATGCCTTGATTTAGGAAAACGTCAATGGCTTCGTAAGCATCTTCAACAGTTTTGACTTTCACACCTGTCAAGGCTTCAGTTTCAATTCTGTTAGGCTTGATTGTATGGACATAGCCCAGTAGATTTTTTAGTTTCATGGCCTTTGCCGCTGAAACCGTATCCACAAAGAATTTTACGTCTTTAAAATTGCTAAATAGATACTCAAGCACCGACTGATTCAAATTGGCATCTACGACAACTGCCGCTGCATTTCGAATAAGTCTCGCATTTTTATTAATGTAGTCTATATCAATTCTTTCAGCAATATCCATATCCGAAAGGGCCAGCTTCATGTCCCCTTCTTCATCCATAATGCTTAAGTAAATTGATGTGGATGCATTTTCAAGTACCAGAGCCTGGCTCATGTCTAAGTCAATCAATCTGCTTTCTTCAATAATTTTTTGACCGTAAACATCCTTGCCGACTGCCGTCATCATTTTTGTTGACATACCCAGACGGGCTAAGTTTTCACCAATGTTTCTCCCAACGCCACCTAGTGACATTTTCACTGAACCAGGATTGGAATCCTCAAGGCGCAGTAAGTCTTTCGGAAAACCTGTGATGTCAACATTGGAACCGCCGATGACTAGAACATACTCCCCTTCACTAAGGATGTAGCCCTTGCCCTTTACAACACCTTTTTTTGTGAGATTCAGTATATGCACAGCAACACTGGATCTCTGGATGCCAAGTAAGTCAGCAATTTCTTTTTGACTGATCATAGGATTTTCACGAAGCAACTGATATATTTCACGTTCACGATTTGTCATAACACTCACCTCATAATTTCTTATCACATGTTTATTATACAACACAAGCTTATTTTGTCAACACTTGTTTATAAAATAAACATTAATAAATTTTTGCATAAAATTAGCGCCAATCCATCAAGTGACTGACGCCAATTATTTTTTGTATTTACCTTTACCAATCATATTACACCACTTAGCCCCCATGCTTTGGTATAAAGTCTTTGTAGCTCAGCTACCATTTCAAGTCTTATCATTGAAAGGAATATGCTACTGACGTGTCAGTATTGGTTATCGGTATTACTTATCGGTATTGCTTATCGGTATTGCTTATATGTAAGACTTAGCCTACTTGTCTTTTAAAGCATTGTAAATTCGGTTCAGGGCTTCGCTTAATACATCTCTAGGACAACCGACATTAAGGCGCATGTGTCCTTGCCCCTCGCGACCGAACATCCATCCTTTATTAAGGGCAAGCTGAGCATCTTCAATCATAATTCTCTCAAGCTCTTGAGGTGTCAAATCATAGGCCCTAAAGTCAAGCCACACAAGGAAGGTTGCCTCTGGTTTTCTCATTTTCACCTTTGGAAGATGATTTTCTAAGTACTGGTTCACATAATCTATATTATCTGATAGATATAAAAGAAGTTCCTTTAGCCAGTCTTCTGAATGGTTGTAAGCAGAAATAACAGCTTCGATTGTAAAGGGGGATGGCATTTGATGGAGCTTGTCCAGTTCAAATTTGAATCTATCCCTCAATTGTTCATTAGAAATTATAATATTTGATGGAAAAAGGGATGCCACATTAAAGGTCTTGCTTGGCGCTGTGCATGTGATAACTTTAGCATTTGGTCCCGCGAGCTTGGCTGTTGGTATATGCTTGTGGCCCGCATGCACAAGGTCCTGGTGTATTTCGTCAGATACTATAATAACATCATGTTTTTCGCATATGGAAATCAGCTTTTTCAGTTCTTCTTCCGTGTAGACCCTACCTACGGGATTGTGTGGGGAACAGAGAATCATCATCTTTGTGGTCGGGTCCTTGGCCTTTTCTTCAAGGTCTTCAAAATCCATAGCATAACCTTGTTCTGTCTCCACAAGACTGTTGTTGAGGACTTTTCGCCCCAGTTCCTTTGTCACACTCATAAAAGGGAAATAGACTGGTTGTTGTACAATCACACCATCTCCCGGTTCTGTAAAAGTCTTTACAGCCAGTCCAATGGCTGGTACAATTCCGGCCATAAACATGATCCAGTCAACTTCGATATTCCAGTCAAATCGACGCTTCATCCATCCAGTAACAGCCTTAAAATAATCTTCTCCGGGAGCCACATAACCATATATGCCATGATCAGCCACTTTTTTCATAGCTTCAATGACTGCCGGTGGACATTTAAAGTCCATATCAGCCACCCATAGAGGCAGGAGGTCATCTCGTCCAAACCTCGATTCGAGATGGTCCCACTTTATAGAGTTGGTCCCTTTTCGATTTATAATCTCGTCAAAATTATATTTGGACATTAGCAATCAATCCCCTCTCTTGATAAAACACCCTGACTGTAGTAATGTTTCACTTCCTTCATTTCTGTCACTAGGTCTGCCTGATCCATTAAAAGCTCAGGGCAATAGCGACCTGTCACAACCACTTCCACATGGGGCGCTCGACCATTAACCGCATCAAGGACAGTCTGAGGGTCAATAAACTTTAAATATGTAGCAATGGTCACTTCATCGAGTATGACAAGGTCATACTTGCCTTCACGAAGAATGTTGGCACATTCATGAAGCCCGCTTAATGCAAGTCTTTTGTCTTCTTCATCAGGTGCCCTATCAATACAGCAGTCCTTGCCAAACTGGATAATCTTAATGCCATCCATCACATTTTCAATTTTTGTTTCACTGTATTTCATATTCTTCACAAACTGACCAATATAAACTTTTTTCCCAGCACAAAGAGCTCTTAAGGCCAGACCAAAGGCGGCTGTGGACTTACCTTTTCCGTCCCCTGTGTACACGTGAAAATATCCTTTTTCCATAGTTATCTCCTCTATTGGATTCTTTAGAAAAACCCAGACTAGACACGATCATCGCGAATAATCTGGGTTTGCTTTATAACTTATTGCGAATATCGTTCAAAATGTAGAAACCCTTGTCATTGACCAGCTTTTTCAAATCATAAAAAATAGGTTCGTCATCAAGTTGATTGAGAATACCACCGGCTTCTTCAATAACCACTTCCATGGCACCTGTGTCCCAAATCATGGTCCTGCCACAGTTATAGTAGACATCATAGTCTCCTTTTGCAATTCGACAGCCTTTGAGGGAACTCCCCATTCGTGTGACATTATCAATTTTATCTTGGTTTGTCTCAACGTATTCCATACATTTTTTCGACTGATGCGATCGACTTTGAAGGACTTGTAACTTATCCGTTCTCCCCGACACTCTTATGGGTCTTTTAACACCCTTTTCTTCAATAAAAGCGCCATGGCCTTTGACCGCATAATAGAGTTCATCGAAAACTGGAGCATAAACCACACCCATGACAACTATCTTTTCATAGGTTAAGGCAATATTAACTGTAAACTCATCGTTCTTTTTAATAAACTCTTTTGTTCCATCCAGAGGGTCTACAATAAAGCACCACGGATGTTTTTCTGGGATAAAATCATCAACAGACTCTTCCGAAAGTATGGGGTATTTGGGAAAGGCCTCTTGAAGAATATCAACAATAATATGATGTGCATTCAAATCTGCTTCAGTCAGTGGAGAATTATCATCTTTTAAATCCACTTCAAAGTCTCTTTTGTAAACCTTGAGTATTGCTTCACCAGCAGCTCTTGCTGCCTTAATTGCTATTTGTAGTTCACTGTCAAGCGTCATCATATTGGGTCCCACCTTTGCTTTTAACTTACGTCACTTCAATTTTAGTTTTCGTTCCATGAACCCCTGCCTGGGCAGGTTCAACTGTCAGTTTGATTGGCACTCTGTTCTTGAGTTCATCCACATGGGATATGATGCCCACTGTGAGTTTCTCGTGATAGAGTTTTTCAAGTGACGTCATGACTATATCAAGTAGTTCACTATCAAGGGTTCCAAATCCTTCATCTAGGAAGAAAAATTCCAGATTCGTACGACCTTTTAACTGGATTTGAGACGACAGGGCCAAGGATAAAGACAGGGCCGTTAAAAATGTCTCGCCACCAGATAGGGTTTTTGTATCTCTTTTGACACCCCCGTTAAAGTGGTCGCATATAATAAAATTACCCTTCGTATCCAGCTCTAAACTATACCTATGCCCGGTTATATCCATGAGCCTCTTGGATGCGTCTCGGGCGATGTATTTAAGGTGGGTTACTGCCACGTATTCAACAAACTTATTGCCTCGAACAAGGTCCATTAAATCCTGTATAAGATCCTGAACTTTTTCATACTTATCATATCTTTTCAGGGTATCTTGCAACTTCTTTTGCTCTGATTCTAAATTTTTGACCTTCTCACCCAGCTGAATTCTTTTTTCCTTCTTATCTGCCAAGTCTTTTTTCGTATCTTCAAATTTTTCCAGTATGGATTTCCAAGCTTCTTCTGAGAGATTTCTACCATCTCTTTGCTTCTCCAGAGATTGCTTTCTATCCTTTTGAATGCTAAGCGCCTCAAAGTAGCTTTTCAGTTTTTGCCTTCTCTGATCAAGCTCTGTTTTGTCCATATGAGCCGCCTTCAAGACCTCTTCTGAAGGAATATCAGAGGCTTTTAATGCATCGAGAAAGACCCTTTGACTCTCTGCCTGGTTTTCTTTTGAAAGCCCCATTTGAGCTCTTTGACTCTCTAAAGTCGATGCCAATTTCCTAAATTTTTCTTCAGAAGCCTGGGCTTCTTTTTTTATGAGGTCGTGGTCATTTATTAACTTTTCGAGTGTATCTAAGGTGTCCTTGTAGATGACTTCAATGTCCTTGTCTCCAACAACTTTTTTTACCTCGGCTTCATGACTTTCAATCCTGTCTTTTAGGCCACTCCCTTTTTCAATGATGGACTGAATTTTTAGCTGAGTCTTGTGATGATCCGTTTTTAAACTGTCTAAAGCTGCATTTTGGTCTTTGTGGTTCTGTCGAACACCTTTGATGGCTTTATCTGTTTTATCAAGGGTCTCATCTTTCTTTTTGAGGTCCTCATAAAGGGCGCTATACTTATAGCCATTCTTGTCATAGTCTAATTCCTGACTGAGTCTGTCATAGTCCTCTTTTAAACCTTTGACTTGGTCTGTTTTGGATGCCAGTTGTGTTTTAACCATCGTGAAAAGGCTGTGAGCCTTTGTGACTTTACTGCGCTCTAATTCCAACTGATTTTCAAGAGTTTTCTTTTCATGTACTGCTTTTTCATACAAGGTCTTGTTTTCACGAATAGCCTTATCAATTTGGTCGATTTCTTCTGATACTTTTTTAAGAAAATCCTCTTTTTGTCTTTGACCGTCGAGAGTGATGGTCTTGTAGACTTCCAGTGCCGTATCCACCTCAGAAATTTCTTTTTCCAAGTGATCAAAGTCTGATACAGCTCTGTCGTAATCAAGTTTTACTTGTCGCCACTTTTCTTCTGCACCTGACCAGTCAAAGTCATCTTTCACCTCTGATGAAACATGGCACTTAGGGTGGCTGGAACTGCCACAAAGCGGACAAGCATCCCCCTCTTCCAGGGTCTTGGCCATTTGAGTCAGGACTTTTTCTGTCCAGTATACAGAACGCTCTTTCTCAGCTTCATCCAGGTCATTCTTTGCACTTTTCAGTTCATTGCTAAGGACTTTCAGTTTTTTGTCTAAGCTGGACTTATCATTTAAAAGAGTCTGTCTCTTTGCAGTCAGCTTATTTTTTTCACTAAGCTTGTCTATGAGACTTGCCACCTCATGATTGGTTTGATTTTTTTCTGCTTCTAAGACGCTTTTTTTCTCTGGTAGTGTCTGAAGGGCACTGGATAGACTTTCAATTTCTTTTCGTTTTTTCTCTAAGTTATCTTTACAAGAGTTTTGAACCACTTCGGCTTGTTTAAAGTCCTCTTCGGCTTTTTTCAACTTTATAGCGAGCGCTTTAATGTCCCCATCAATATTTTCAATTTGCTTGGTGATCTCCTTGTGAGCCTCTTCTTTTTTGAGCCCCTGCATGATGGTTTCCCGTTCCTTGGTATCCACCTGATAAGACGCTTTTTCTTCTTCAAGATCTGCAAGTTTCTTCTCAAGCTCAACCATTTGATTTTGGGCATTTTCAAGATTGATGGTCTCTTGCTTGCCTTGGGCTTGAAGTCTTTTATAGTCAGTTAATAGCTCTTGTCTTTCCTTGGTTAAGACAAGTGCCTTATTTTTATGGTCTCTGGCATTTTCAAGGTGCGATTTCTTTAAATTGAGCTGGTCTTTTCTTTCATCATATGTGTTTAAGAATAAGTCCAGTTTTTCCTTAGTCAACTTATAAGCTTTCTGGCTGAGGTCATATTCCTTTTCAGTTTGATCTATTTTTTCCTTGAGTTGTTTGACCGTAATGTCGTTTTTCAAGTGATTTTCGTAGTAAGGCCAAATTTTATCCGCTTCTTGTGCCCTTTCAATGGTCTTCTCTTCCCGGGCCATGCTTTCGGATTTTTCATTCAATTCTTGGAGACTTTTATCCACTGATTTGAGATTCTCAATAATTTGATAAAGGGCCTCCCCCTGGATTTTTTCCTTTTCAAGAGACTTAGACAAAGCTTCTAGCTTCTTTTCTTCTTCCAGGATTTCTTTATATTCTGACTTCACGGCTTGTAAGGCTTCTGGGGTTATATCAGAATATCTCTTCATTTCCCCCTCCATTTGGAGCAGACTGTTTTTAACAAGGTCTCCACGCCGTTTAATTTTCATTTGTAAGGCACTGCCATAAGCCTTTAAATTTAATAGTCTTTCCAGCATATCTCGTCTTTCCTTGCCTTCAAGGGTTAGAAATTCACTGAATTTTCCTTGCGGCAGAACGACAGAACGCATGAAATCCTCACGGGTCAAGCCAAGAAGGTCTACAACCTGGTTTGTTACGTCTGTGGTTTTATCCCATACCTCTAAGACGTTTTCGTCTTCGTCCATAATTTGAAGTCTGGAAAAACTCGTTGAAAGTCCTGTCTCTGTACGCTTAAACTTTCTTTCCACATTGACTTTTCTCACACCGTTTTCCGTATCCAGACCGAAGACATAGCCAATTGAAGACTGGTCTGTTGCGGTATTAATGAATTCATTTGTACTACGTGGAATGCCTTTTTGTCTATTGTGGCCATACAAACTTAAAATAATTGCGTCTAAAATGGTCGACTTCCCACAGCCTGTTGGACCAAAAATACCAAAGAGTCCACGCTCTGTCAGTTTTTCAAAATCAATTGTCTGTGTCTCTATATAACTGTTCAATCCACTGATCTTCAGTCTGATCGGTCTCATGATCCACCTCATCATTCAGTATACTTCCCAGCAAAGACTGGAGAGCCTCACTGGGCTTTGCGCCTCGTGTATGTTCATAGTACTCTGTAAATAAATTTTCAAAGCCCTTCTCTTCTGGTCTTCTTTCACTGAGCACATCTTCTTTTTTATCCATTATAGGCATAATAGACAGGAGGTCTGGTTTGATCTCTTTTAGGGTCTTTATATCTGATTGAGCCAGAACCTCATCGGTTGTGATTTCAAGGTAGACCCATACCGTCCTGTCTTTATTGTCCTCGCAGGTCTTAATGGCTTCATCAATACCACTGCATTTCCAAACCTCGATGGGTTTTGGCAGGGATAGTAGAACCTCTTCCATATCCACAAGGCCTGTTTCCATATCCTTTTCGAGTATATGAACAGACTTGGAGTAGGCTATTTCACTGCGGCTATACTGGAGGGGCGCCCCAGAGTACAAGGCTGGTTTTTCAGAGTGTTTTACAGACTGGGGTCTATGTAAATGTCCCAGGGCAATATAGTCTGCTTTTTTAGGAAGATGATGCGGGTCAACAACCAAGGTGCCCCCAATCTGAATGGGACGTTCTGATTCTGTTGTTTGTCCCCCCATAACAAAAATATGACTGACTGCAATATTAAAGGCATCCTCTGAAAAATGGGTATCCATGCCATCAAATATATATTCCAGTCGTTTTGAATAGGAGGCCTGTCTAAGTTTTTCATCATCACTTTCAGATAGGACTTCTCCAAGCCTTCTTTCAGATGGATAAGGTAGGAGTCCCACTTTCAAGGTCTCTGACTTTATTTTTAGGGCGTAAACGTTATCCCCCAACCATTTTATTTCGTAGTCTCCAAAGGTGCCTTCATAACCATCCATTTTGGGATGTCCAGCCAATAGAATGGCTTGTTCTGAAGCGAGAGGCCAAGCAGCCTGGATCCGGTCTGGATTATCATGGTTGCCCGCAATGGCAAAAACAGGACGTTTTCCATTTTTAGAAATCTTCTTTATGGCTTCATAATAGAGTTTTTCTGCCTGTGCAGGGGGATTGCTTGTGTCGTATATATCCCCCGCAATGATGACGACATCTACACTTTTTTCATCACATATTTCATAGAGTTCATTTAAGAAATGTCTTTGCTCTTCTAAACGGCTAAACCCTTCAAGGTGTTTGCCCAAATGCCAATCTGATGTATGGAGCACCCTCATGTCATTTCTCCTCCTCTTATTCAATCTAATGGTTCTTATCAGTTCTTGGCCACAGCCCAACTATTAAAATGGAGGCCATCATCCTTCATGTTCAAGTCTTCAATTTACAAAAAGACTGGCACGTAACGTCACCAGTCTTGAATATTTTACTTTGTCATTTGCTTTGCTTCCTTCTTGATCATTTTCATTCAATGAAAGTCAGATCTCTATTCATCAATCCACTGTGCTATGAGGTCATCAGGCACATGAAGAATTTTTGCACTATGTCCAGTATACTTGGTTCCCTTATATAGGACTATGCCGTCTCTTGTTTTGTAGACGCTTGTCCAGTCTTCATCAATACCAGACATGTCAAAACCCATAGCCTTTCCATAACCACGCAGGTCAGCTAGTAGATGGGTGAATGACTCCTGTTCTGTTGGAAGAACCGCCTCTAAGTTTAAGACACGCCCTGACTCAAAGTCATATGTATGGCCTTCAATATCTCTTATGGACAAACTTGGAAATTTAGGACTGTTTAAATGGAACTGAAAGACCACAGAAACAGACGACTTGTCCATATAAGAAATGTCATAGGTTTGTTTCAAGTCCCAGTCCTTAAGGTCATTTGGTGCATATTTATCCTTAAGATCACTCAGCAGACCAACCATATGCCTTTCAATTACATTTTCTGTTTCCAGACCATCAAACTTAGGATAGACCATCCCCTCTGAAGTTTTAGATTCACTCAGTTCAAGAGATGTTCCGGAAATGCCTTCATCATAATATTCTAAAAAGGCTTCTAGAACTCTGTTTTTATTCTGGCCGGCCTTTGAAAACTCACCAATAAAGCCTTGGGTAAGTTTTTCTAGTTCAGTGCCAGGATAAAACTGAATCACATCATTAAAGCTCTCTAAAACATAGTCATTTTCTCCCGTTCCCAGTGCATATTCATTGCATGTGGATTCAAGAAAATACATACGTCTGAGCCAGTCCCGATTGGACTGAACGCTTTCAAAGACCATGCTATTTGGATATGTCTTGAGATACTTATCGTACTCTACAATCAACATGGCCACGCGGTTCATTTCATCTTTACTCCCCACGTCAATGTCTTCACTGAGGGTTGTGTCAACCAGCTGAATATAGGATTTTATATCTTCCCCAATTTCGTTTCCAAACTCCTTGAGGAGTCTTTCAAAATCTACAACCACAATATAGTAGCTTTCATCCTTTTCCACTTTCAACCCATTGGCATAAATTTTTTCGACAGTATCAACAAAGCCTTGATCTGTTACATTTTCAAGGCTTTCTATATTAATTATCTCACCAAAGGTTTCTTGAGCCAATCCTTGATAGGACGGACTTAATAGTTCTGAATCCACGCGTCCAGCATAGTTAAGTATGCCTTCCAAATATGTAATAAGGGCGTAATTGGCTGAATCAATGCCCAAATTGCTGATATGATTCTTCAAAAAAGCATTGATTTCAGAAGGGTTCACACTCTCTTTTGCAAGAGCGTCAAGAGCTTCAAGCACTGCCTTTTCATCTTTTATCGCAGGCTTTTTCTCCCCTGTATCCCCTTCATTATTTGCATTATTTAATTCTTCATTTGTCTCTATATTATCCTGTTCCCCTGTTATGATTTCATCAGATGGGTCCGTGTTTTGGCACCCCATTAACATAAGCAGGAGGACAAGCAGTAAAATCATTTTTTTCATTAGATCCTCCATCAAAAACCCGATTCATATACAGTATAACAGGCTTAATGGTTTTTTCTGTGAACAAATTCATTACATTTGAAATTTTATTTTGATTCCACAAGCAAATGCAAGCAAATAAACCATATATAGGCATTTTCCTTGTACCAACCATGTCAAAAGCCATCACCATCATAGCTTGCATAAAACCTCATTAACACGTATCTGCGAATTGACCGACTTGCATAATAACATTCAAGAACCCTCGCCATCCCCTACATAGATATTTAAGCTTTAAAAATTCTAATTAGGCATAGCGAGGGCTTAGATTTGTAATTTTGCATGGACCTGAATTACATTATTTCTATACTTTCCGAGGCATCAAAGAAGTAAATATAGGCCCCCTTTACAGACTTGTCAAGAAGGCGTGTCAAAGCTTCTGTGTAAAGTTCCACTTGAACACGGTAAGACTCAGCAACTGCATGGGTCCCTTTTGTGCCCGTAAAATCTGTTTTATAGTCAAGGATAACAAGACCATCCTCTTCTTCGAAATAACAGTCAATGATCCCCTGAATCATAACATCTGAACCATCAATTTCTTTGCTTAATATAAATGGAACTTCTCTATGAACAGCCTTGGCCTGCATGAGACGTTGTCCCAATGGATTTATAAAGAAATCAGCTATGTTCTTAGCTTTGATATACTCAATATCATCTTCTTCAATAAGGGTCTTAAGAGCCATATCCTGAATTTGTCTCTTAATGCCCTCTGTGGACAGATCACCTGTCAGATCAAGATGCTGCATAACAAAGTGATGGAGGGTGCCAATGTCTGCACCCGACTTCTTTTTCTGCCCTTCCATAAACTTTGGTTTTGGAACCAGAGCAGGAATATGGATATTCGCACCATCAAGTCCTGTCTGAGAGGCCCGTTTCATATCAGAAACTGAGAGTTTAAAAGGCATATTTAATTTCTGAGTCATCGGATAGGTCCAGTCCAGTCGTCTTGCTATTTCGCTAGACCATTTTTTGACCTTTTCCTCTACACTGTCATCTACACTCGCTTCTAGACTCGCTTCTAGACTTGCATCCTGATTTTGATTCTTGTCGTCATTGATTTCTATAGAGTCCTCAGGGTCTATATCATTTTCTTCAGACCGATCTATTATTTTTAGCCCTGTTTGCAGCAAATCATCCTTCCTGACAACTTGAACATGCCATCTGGCACCACCATCGTCTGAGTCACCGAATACAGGCATCTCACTCAAATTACGCAGAGCCTCTCCATCGGGATGACGGCTTAATATTGAGGCAATCCAGTCCATATAGGACTTTCCACTGGATAGGTTATACCTTGCCGGCCCCCGCATCCATCTTTTTAAGTCAGAATCAAACCGCCCTGTTGTACCCGTGATAATAAGCTTGTCGACCGCTCTAGTCAGAGCCACATAGAGAATTCTCATTTCCTCTGCCAGACTTTCTGACTTTAGCTGTCGTTTCATGATCATTTGTGGCAAGCTTTCACTGTAATAACGGTTTTCTGGGTCTGTGTATCTAAGACCCACACCGTAATTTTTATGCATAAGAACCTTGTCATAGGTGTCTCTTAAATTAAAGTTTTTGCCCGCGCCTGCCAAAACCACCACTGGAAACTCAAGTCCCTTAGACTTATGAATGCTCATCAGGCGGACAACATCTTCACTTTCCCCAATCGTTGAAGCCGTTCCCATGTCACCACTTGACGCCTTTAACTTCTCAAAGAATCCAATAAACTCAAACAGACCTCCAGATCCTAGACGTTCAAACTGTCCAGCCTTGTCAATGAGGAGTCTCAAGTTGGCTTGTCTGCCAGTACCGCCTGGCATGGCTCCAACATAATGATAAAAACCTGAGTCCACCATAACTTGCCATATGAACTCATCCAGAGGCCAGATTCTTTCGTTTTCCACCCACTGGTTCAGTTTATCCATAAATGTTTGTATCTTTAAGGACAGGGCACTTTCTACTTGTCCCGCTTCTTTAAAGGCCTCAAAATAGGAACAGTTTTGACAAAAGAGCCTGATTTGAATCAGCTCATCCACTGTAAAGCCTCCCACCGGTGAGCGAAGCACCGTCATGAGGGGCAAATCTTGATGGCTGTTGTCAATGAGTTTTAAGAGGGCCATAAAAATTTCAATTTCAAGGGCGTCAAAGTAGCCACCACCCACATCGGAATACAGGGGCAGTCCGTACTGGGCAAAAACGTCCCCAAACACTTGTGACCATGACCGTGTGGCCCGAAGAAGAACCACAATGTCTTTTAATCGGACTGGCCTTGCTTTCTGCACTTTGGGATCATAAATATCTGTATCAATTAAACGCTGTACCCGTTTGGCAACAGCATGGGCTTCCAGTTCCACCTTCTTCATTTCTATAAGGTCTTGGTCTTCCAGACTGTCATCAGCCCCGCCATCAATAACCAGTAGTTCTAAAGGCTTTTCATTTGAGGGTTCAAATGTCAGCCCCGGATAGAGTTTGGCGTCTTCATCGTAGGCCATTTCCCCAAAGGATTCGGACATGAGTCTTTCGAATATGTAGTTTATACCTTCAAGAACTGCGGGTCTTGACCTAAAGTTTTTGGCTAGGTCAATACGGCGACTAATCGCCCCCTCATCCTTGGAATAGCTTTTATACTTTTCTAAGAACAAGGTTGGGTCTGCCAGTCTAAACCTGTAAATACTTTGCTTGACATCCCCCACTAGAAAGAGGTTGTTGTCTTTTTTTATGCGGTTAATAATCGTTTCCTGCACAATGTTAGAATCCTGATATTCATCGAGGAATATATATTTAAACTGATTTCTATAAGCCTTTGCCACCTCATCACTTTTTAAAACGTCTATGGTGAAGTGTTCCAGGTCATTAAAGTCAAGAAGGTTTTTTTCTCTTTTGGCTTCCATATAATTGCTATGAAATTCGGAAATGATTTCATAGATGGCATCCATCATGGGTTCAAGTGTCAGCATTTCCTCTGCATGACGTTTCTTGTCCTTACGCGTGATCATTTTACCAGCAGGATCAACAACCTTCTTTTTAAGGACATCACGAATGGCCTTTGCCTCATCAATCAATTCTGGATTCAAGCTTTCTTTTTCAGCTTTTTTAATACTCTTTAGGCGGACAAACTTCATGTCATTAAAGGCTGTATAGAGGGCGTCAAAGCCTTCATCTGCAGCCACCTGAAGGGTTCTAATAAGTTGTAAGTCAGAACTGAAGGTTTCTATATAAGGCTTGGGACCATCTGGGAGTTCACATACTCGAATGCCCTCTGAAATAACATCTTCAGCCATATAGAGGTCTTCTTTTATAAGACTGATTAAGCCCTTCATCCACTGGCTTGAGTCGATGTTTTTGGCCTCATGATAATGGCCGGACTGCGACTGCAACCAAGGCAGGGGGTCAGGTTGACTTTGAATAAAGAAGTAAAGCTTTAAAAGGAGCTCCTTTAAGGCTTCATCTGACCGATTTGTCCCGTAAGACTCAACCAAATTATGAAAACCTTCATCTTCTCTTTCATAGGCCGATTCCATGGCATCTTCCAGGGCTGACTCCAGCATAAGACTTAATTCTGACGTGTCGCCAATCCTAAAAGCCGGGTCTAGGTCAACTTCATAAAAATAATGTCTGACCACATCAATACAAAAGGCGTGGACGGTCATAATATTGGCCCTGTGAATGAGACCAATCTGCCTTCTTAAAAAGGCTTCATTTTCCGCCCCGTCTGCAACCAGTTTTGTCAGGGCGCTCATAATTCTTTCCCGCATTTCCCCTGCTGCTGCATTGGTGAAGGTCACGATTAGTAGTCGGTCTATATCAATTTCATCTTCTACAATGAGTCGTATGATTCTTTCTACAAGAACAGCGGTTTTGCCAGAGCCAGCTGCCGCCGACACAAGAAGGTTGGCCTGTCTGCTTTCAATAGCCGCCTGCTGTTCATCTGTCCATTTAGGCATTGTCCTTCCCCTTCCTGTCGCTGGATTCTTTGTTGGTGGATTCTTTATGGCTGGATTTCTTATTCTCAGTTTTTTCCTCAGTTTTTTTCTCGCTTAATGGAGTATTATTTATATCTTTATCACTAAACTCTTTGCGTATATCTTCTAAGACTTCGTCGTCTTTTTTCTTTTTCATATACCTGTACCTGTTGTTTTCAAAGAGTTGGTCAAACTGGCAAATTCCCTTGTAAGGACAGTAGTCGCATGATGTCATACCACTGTAACGGCATGGCTCAATCTTGACTTTTCCGCCCACAATTTCTTGACCAATCTGGGACATAAGGGCCCTGACATGTTCAATGAGGAGCCTGAAGTCTTCTGCTTCAACGGCAGATGATCTGGAAGAAATGTCTCCGTCTTTTTTCAGTTCAACAGGAACAACCTCTGACTTACTGCCAGGCTCAAGACTTTCATCCATAGCCTTTATGACACTCACATCCTTAACCGTTAAGCCATCCATTCGAAGGGCTTGTCGTATTTGTGCCTCAATGTCTTCTGGATTGTAAGTGTCCGATTCCACCATAGGATCATCAATTTTAAAATAAAACATGCCACTTGGAATGAGGGCGTCTGCCTTTAGGTAATGGGCATTCTGAATAACCGCATCTAAGTAGACCACCAGCTGAATTTGAAGGCCATAAAAAACATCAGATAAGTGGAACTTTCGGCTGCCTGACTTATAGTCAACAATTTTGACATATTTTTCTTCCCCATCATTGTAGACATCAATTCTATCAATTCGACCTTCAAGGAAGATGGTGTCACCATTTGGCAGTTCTAGTAGTATGGGTGGCACACTATCTGGTCCGCCCCCTTCTCTAAAGGCCAGCTCATAGGCCGATGGAGAAAATTGACCGGACTTAATTTGGTCTGTAATGGTCCAGGCTGCTCTTCTGCCCACACGTTTTATGCGCTTGATGAGGTACTCATAGCGCTTTGTGCTCTCAAATATATTGTGTCCATAACTTGCCGCTACATCATCAATAATCTGGTCTATAATCCTGTCGCTGTCTTGACGGGTCAGGTCTTTCCAGTTGAGTTTTTCTTGGTCAAGCATATAACTGAACTTTTCCACCGACTCATGATAGATTGTCCCTAAATCAGGCAGTTCAATTTGGTATAGCTTTCTTTCTTCTGGCTTTAAGCCATAAGACACAAAATGGGCAAAAGGGCACTGGACATACTTTTCAAAACGACTCACACTACTTCTCAGCGGCGTCCCGTAAAGTTTCCCAGCAAGGCTTTTTCCAATGGAGTCAATTTGGTTTTTGTGGTCATAGCCCACTTCAACCATGTCATACCGGTCTTTATAGGTTTGGCTTGACTGGTACCAGTCCTCTACGGTGTTCCAAAAAGGATCGGATTTATCTGTGTCCTTTAGAACACGCTTGGCTTCAATGAGGGCTTGTAAGGTGGATTCCGGTGTAGACACCTTGTCCATGTCTGGTCGAACATGGGTCATAATATCAGACTCAAGCTTGAGGTCTGGGAATATTTTTTTCAGCCTTTCTATATAAACAGAGGGGCGCAGGCCCTTACCTTCATTATCACTCATGGCATAGGACAGTATGAGCTTGTCTGTTGGTTTTGCCAGCGACTGATAGACAGAAAGCTGTTCTTCTTCTGAGAGGGTCTCATAGTCAGACTTAAATTTCATGCCAGCATCCTTCAAAAAGACCTTATCGGCATCACTTAATATGCCTCCCGTGTCTCCAACGCCCGGGAGCTTGCCATCATTAACGCCCACAACAAAGAGTGCCTTGATGTCATGGCTTCGACTTCTGTCTAGGTTGCCCACTAAAACCCGATCTTTGGCAGGGGGAATAATACCGATTTCTGTTGAGGCAAAACCAGTTTCAAGCAGTTTTATATAATCTTTTAGGCTAATTTCATCCTCACCGATCAGTTCTACAAGCTGGTCAAGGATTTCTAGTGTGGCATTCCAAACCTGGGCTGATTCATTGGCCTGATCGAGAAGCCCTTTTTCAAATAAGGTGGCTGTAAAATCTGAAAGTCTTTCATGAAGGTCTGTTCTCTCCATATGTTTATAGACTTGTTCGGAGATTTCCTTTATGGTTTTTGCTTTTAGTATTTTCTTCTTGAGAGGCTCAAGCTGATCCATCCACTGGATTCGAATGGCCTCCGCGACTTCTACTTCTTCTTCTTTTCCCTTTGTGAAAGGACGCCACCAAGCCCCTCTTTTTATGCCATAAGCCAGAGCATAGTTTTCAAGAATTTGTGTGGACTCTGTGTCAATACCACTTAGGCCTGTTTTTAATACACGAAAGGCGTCTTCATACCTATAACCATAGGCAAAGAATTTGAGCAGCCCTAAAATGTACTGCACCAGAGGGCTGTTCATAACACTGCGTTTTTCATCGAGGAAATAGGGAATGTTCATTGAGGCAAAGGTCCGCTTGATGTGCATACTATAGTCACGAATATCGGGTGTGACAACAGCTATATCTCGCCATGTGTAGCCTTTTTCCCTAGCCAGATTAATAATTTCACGCCCCACTTTTTCTATTTCAGAGTGTCGGGTTTGGCAGGCTAGGAGCCTGACACCTTCCTGTTTTTCTGAAAGGGCCTTATAAGGATAGGCAAATAGTTGAGACGCTGCGTACTGAATATACCACTGGTTTGGTTTTTCTTTATCCGTTTTTGCAGTTTCACGCTGAACACTATCCGCCTTGTTTTCATTATTGCGATCCATGTGCCCGTGGGAAATATGTAGTTTTTCCACCTTGACCCCGGCTTCAAGAGCCATTTCATTTAGCTTGTTAAATGTTTTCTCTGTTGAATTAAAGAGGTCACGGTCAGGTGTGTTTCTGTTTGGATCATATGTAAGGGCTATGGTCATGTAAGGAGCTTTTTCCATGAGCTTTTGAAGGACAACATACTCCTGCTGGGTAAATCCATTGAAGCCATCCACCCATATTTTCATGTCCTTTAAAAATGTGGCCTCATCTATTTTTTCTATAAGCAAGTTCAGGACATCTTCGTCATCAAAATAGGCCTGTTCCATTTGCTCGTTAAAGGCTTTATACAAGGTTGTTATGTCTTCTAACTTTCGTCTTAAAAGGCTATCTTCAAGGCCTTCTAATTGCCTTTCCATATCAGCTTCAGTGACTTGAGCCCTTTTCATTTCAGCAATAAGGCTGTTGAAGGACTCCATAAAACCACTTCGTCCTGCCATACGTCCATAAACCTTCAAGTCCTTGCCATGCTTTTCGAAAATACGTCTTAGGAGCATGGTCTTGCCCAGCTCACTGATTTGAACCCGGTCTGTTGCGCCCGTTTCTTCAAAAACTCTATGAGCCAGTCTTTTAAAACTTAAAACATCTAAATGTATATGTCCCTTCTGTCCCATTTTCTCCATGAAGTCCGCACTGGCTTCAAGGGAGTATTGTTCTGGGATAAGGAGTATTAAATTGTCCGTTTTCTTCTTGTCATAGGCGGCTGACATTTCTTTAAGAATTCTATGGCTCTTGCCAGAGCCCGCACGCCCGACGATGAATCTCAGCATTTGATCACCTCTGTGATTGACTATTGGCAGACAGTTTTTTAAACAGTATTTTTTGTTTATTCTACATTTATTTTTTATTGACTACTGTCTTGATTGTACCATACAGGTGTTCGGTTTGGGGATGAAAAAAAGAGCTGTTTCCAAGATAAGCTTGAATGTGCTTTATCTTGGAACAGCTCTTAGAGTATATTATTCAATTATACTGTTGTTACATAGCTAGATATAATTTGCTCTACATCATCTCTCTTACTTTCTAAAGCTGATTCCCAATTGCCAATGCCATTTGTTTCACAGAATTCGTTCATTGATTGGATGAGCAGGTCGATTTTTGACATTTCTAAACTTATACCATTATTAAACTTAATTGGTTCAAAACTTGAATCAGAACCTTTAATCTCGATAGAGTTAGTATTATTGAAATCTTCAATAATCAAACTGTCTTGAGATTTACTAAACATAAAATCATTAATATTTTTTCTGATATCAAGTGTATTGCTTCCTTCAGTATCGCTTACTATATCTTTTCCAAAGGCACCTTTAAAGATATATGTGTCATGGCCATAGGAACCTTCTAGATGATCATTTCCAGAGCCTCCTATCAATATATCATCCCCACTCCATCCATATAACATATCAGCACCTAATCCGCCAGTTAGTGTGTCGTTGCCTTCATTGCCGTATAAAGTATCATCATCTGCTCCACCGTTTAATGTATCGCTTCCACCGTATCCATATACAGTGTCTGCGCCCTCTAAGCCATTAAAATGATCATTTGAGTTTGTTCCCTTATATGTATCATTGCCGGAGGTGCCTTCTACTGGATGGCTTTCTATTTTTTCTTTATCCCATACTGTTCCATCACTAAATTCTAGTGCCTCTATTTTGTACCTATACGATTTAGTTGTAGAGTAGTAGTTTTTCACGCAGATCTGATCTGTATGACCTTTTATTTTTATAATTAGGTCACTTGATGATTTCTTTAATACCAACGATTCTGGTGTGATGCCTTCTCCAAATACTATCTTGTCTTTGGCATTTGAAATTGAATCATCATATTCAAGGATCGTGTCCATTCCATCCCCTAGGTCGAACTTATATGTGTCATGGCCATAGGAACCTTCTAGATGATCATTTCCAGAGCCTCCTATCAATATATCATCCCCACTCCATCCATATAACATATCAGCACCTAATCCGCCAGTTAGTGTGTCGTTGCCTTCATTGCCGTATAAAGTATCATCATCTGCTCCACCATTTAATGTATCGTTTCCACCGTATCCATATACAGTGTCTGCGCCCTCTAAGCCATTAAAATGATCATTTGAGTTTGTTCCCTTATATGTATCATTGCCGGAGGTGCCTTCTACTGGATGGCTTTCTATTTTTTCTTTATCCCATACTGTTCCATCACTAAATTCTAGTGCCTCTATTTTGTACCTATACGATTTAGTTGTAGAGTAGTAGTTTTTCACGCAGATCTGATCTGTATGACCTTTTATTTTTATAATTAGGTCACTTGATGATTTTTTTAATACCAACGATTCTGGTGTGATGCCTTCTCCAAACACTATCTTGTCTTTGGCATTTGAAATTGAATCATCATATTCAAGGATCGTGTCCATTCCATCCCCTAGGTCGAACTTATATGTGTCATGGCCATAGGAACCTTCTAGATGATCATTTCCAGAGCCTCCTATCAATATATCATCCCCACTCCATCCATATAACATATCAGCACCTAATCCGCCAGTTAGTGTGTCGTTGCCTTCATTGCCGTATAAAGTATCATCATCTGCTCCACCATTTAATGTATCGTTTCCACCGTATCCATATACAGTGTCTGCGCCCTCTAAGCCATTAAAATGATCATTTGAGTTTGTTCCCTTATATGTATCATTGCCGGAGGTGCCTTCTACTGGATGGCTTTCTATTTTTTCTTTATCCCATACTGTTCCATCACTAAATTCTAATGTCTCTATTTTGTACCTGTACGAGTAAGATGTAGAGTAGTAGCTTTTCACGCAAATCTGATCTGTATGACCTTTTATTTTTATTATAAGGTCACTTGATGATTTCTTTAATACTAACGATTCTGGTGTGATGCCTTCTCCAAACACTATCTTGTCTTTGGCATTTGAATTTGACCCATCAAATTCAAGGATCGTGTCCATTCCATCCCCTAGGTTGAACTTGTACGTGTCACTTCCATAGGATCCTTCTAAGTGATCATTTCCAGAGCCTCCTATCAATATATCATCCCCACTCCATCCATATAACATATCAGCACCTAATCCGCCAGTTAGTGTGTCGTTGCCTTCATTGCCGTATAAAGTATCATCATCTGCTCCACCGTTTAATGTATCGCTTCCACCGTATCCATATACAGTGTCTGCGCCCTCTAAGCCATTAAAATGATCATTTGAGTTTGTTCCCTTATATGTATCATTGCCGGAGGTGCCTTCTACTGGATGGCTTTCTATTTTTTCTTTATCCCATACTGTTCCATCACTAAATTCTAATGTCTCTATTTTGTACCTGTACGAGTAAGATGTAGAGTAGTAGCTTTTCACGCAAATCTGATCTGTATGACCTTTTATTTTTATAATAAGGTCACTTGATGATTTTTTTAATACTAACGATTCTGGTGTGATGCCTTCTCCAAACACTATCTTGTCTTTGGCATTTGAACTTGACCCATCAAATTCAAGGATCGTGTCCATTCCATCCCCTAGGTTGAACTTATATGTGTCACTTCCATAGTGTCCTTCTAACTCATCATCTCCTGAGCCGCCTATTAATACATCGTTACCATCATAACCGTATAAAATATCATCATCTGCTCCACCATTTAATGTGTCATTTCCATCGTTGCCATATAAAGTGTCTGCGCCCTCTAAGCCATTAAAGTGATCGTTTGAATTTGTTCCCTTATATGTATCATCGCCGGAGGTGCCTTCTACTGGATGGCTTTCTATTTTTTCTTTATCCCATACTGTTCCATCACTAAATTCTAATGTCTCTATTTTGTACCTGTACGAGTAAGATGTAGAGTAGTAGCTTTTCACGCAAATCTGATCTGTATGACCTTTTATTTTTATTATAAGGTCACTTGATGATTTCTTTAATACTAACGATTCTGGTGTGATGCCTTCTCCAAACACTATCTTGTCTTTGGCATTTGAATTTGACCCATCAAATTCAAGGATCGTGTCCATTCCATCCCCTAGGTTGAACTTGTACGTGTCACTTCCATAGGATCCTTCTAAGTGATCATTGCCAGAGCCGCCTATCAATATATCATCCCCACTCCATCCATATAACATATCAGCACCTAATCCGCCAGTTAGTGTGTCGTTGCCTTCATTGCCGTATAAAGTATCATCATCTGCTCCACCGTTTAATGTATCGCTTCCACCGTATCCATATACAGTGTCTGCGCCCTCTAAGCCATTAAAATGATCATTTGAGTTTGTTCCCTTATATGTATCATTGCCGGAGGTGCCTTCTACTGGATGGCTTTCTATTTTTTCTTTATCCCATACTGTTCCATCACTAAATTCTAATGTCTCTATTTTGTACCTGTACGAGTAAGATGTAGAGTAGTAGCTTTTCACGCAAATCTGATCTGTATGACCTTTTATTTTTATTATAAGGTCACTTGATGATTTCTTTAATACTAACGATTCTGGTGTGATGCCTTCTCCAAACACTATCTTGTCTTTGGCATTTGAATTTGACCCATCAAATTCAAGGATCGTGTCCATTCCATCCCCTAGGTTGAACTTGTACGTGTCACTTCCATAGGATCCTTCTAAGTGATCATTGCCAGAGCCGCCTATTATTTCATCGTCTCCACTTCCTCCATATAACTTGTCAGAGCCCGTGCCGCCTTCTAAGATATCATTCCCATCATTGCCGTATAAAGTATCATCATCTGCTCCACCATTTAATGTGTCATTTCCACCGTATCCACATACAGTGTCTGCGCCCTCTAAGCCATTAAAGTGATCATTTGAATTTGTTCCCTTATATGTATCATCGCCGGAGGTGCCTTCTACTGGATGGCTTTCTATTTTTTCTTTATCCCATACTGTTCCATCACTAAATTCTAGTGCCTCTATTTTGTACCTATACGATTTAGTTGTAGAGTAGTAGTTTTTCACGCAGATCTGATCTTCATATCCCTTTATTTTTATTATAAGGTCACTTGATGATTTTTTTAATACCAACGATTCTGGTGTGATGCCTTCTCCAAACACTATCTTGTCTTTGGCATTTGAATTTGACCCATCAAATTCAAGGATCGTGTCCATTCCATCCCCTAGGTTGAACTTATATGTGTCACTTCCATAGTGTCCTTCTAACTCATCATTGCCAGAGCCGCCTATTAATACATCGTCTCCACTTCCTCCATACAGCGTATCAGAGCCCGTGCCGCCATCTAAGATATCATTCCCATCGTTGCCATATAAAGTATCATCATCTGCTCCACCATTTAATGTATCGTTTCCACCGTATCCATATACAGTGTCTGCGCCCTCTAAGCCATTAAAGTGATCATTTGAATTTGTTCCCTTATATGTATCATCGCCGGAGGTGCCTTCTACTGGATGGCTTTCTATTTTTTCTTTATCCCATACTGTTCCATCACTGAATTCTAGTGCCTCTATTTTGTACCTATACGAGTCTGATGTAGAGTAGTAGTTTTTCACGCAGATCTGATCTTCATATCCCTTTATTTTTATTATAAGGTCACTTGATGATTTTTTTAATACTAACGATTCTGGTGTGATGCCTTCTCCAAACACTATCTTGTCTTTGGCATTTGAATTTGACCCATCAAATTCAAGGATCGTGTCCATTCCATCCCCTAGGTTGAACTTATATGTGTCACTTCCATAGTGTCCTTCTAAGTGATCATTGCCAGAGCCGCCTATTAATACATCGTCTCCACTTCCTCCATACAGCGTATCAGAGCCCGTGCCGCCATCTAAGATATCATTCCCATCGTTGCCATATAAAGTATCATCATCTGCTCCACCATTTAGCAAATCATTACCACCATAACCGTATAAGGTATCCTCATCGACTCCACCATTTAATGTATCGTTTCCACCGTATCCATATACAGTGTCTGCGCCCTCTAAGCCATTAAAATGATCATTTGAATTTGTTCCCTTATATGTATCATCGCCGGAGGTGCCTTCTACTGGATGGCTTTCTATTTTTTCTTTATCCCATACTGTTCCATCACTGAATTCTAGTGCCTCTATTTTGTACCTATACGAGTCTGATGTAGAGTAGTAGTTTTTCACGCAGATCTGATCTTCATATCCCTTTATTTTTATTATAAGGTCACTTGATGATTTTTTTAATACTAACGATTCTGGTGTGATGCCTTCTCCAAACACTATCTTGTCTTTGGCATTTGAATTTGACCCATCAAATTCAAGGATCGTGTCCATTCCATCCCCTAGGTTGAACTTATATGTGTCACTTCCATAGTGTCCTTCTAACTCATCATCTCCTAAGCCGCCTATTAATACATCGTCTCCACTTCCTCCATACAGCGTATCAGAGCCCGTGCCGCCATCTAAGATATCATTCCCATCGTTGCCATATAAAGTATCATCATCTGCTCCACCATTTAATGTGTCATTTCCACCGTATCCATATACAGTGTCTGCGCCCTCTAAGCCATTAAAATGATCATTTGAATTTGTTCCCTTATATGTATCATCGCCGGAGGTGCCTTCTACTGGATGGCTTTCTATTTTTTCTTTATCCCATACTGTTCCATCACTGAATTCTAGTGCCTCTATTTTGTACCTATACGAGTCTGATGTAGAGTAGTAGTTTTTCACGCAGATCTGATCTTCATATCCCTTTATTTTTATTATAAGGTCACTTGATGATTTTTTTAATACTAACGATTCTGGTGTGATGCCTTCTCCAAACACTATCTTGTCTTTGGCATTTGAATTTGACCCATCAAATTCAAGGATCGTGTCCATTCCATCCCCTAGGTTGAACTTATATGTGTCACTTCCATAGTGTCCTTCTAACTCATCATTGCCAGAGCCGCCTATTAATACATCGTCTCCACTTCCTCCATACAGCGTATCAGAGCCCGTGCCGCCATCTAAGATATCATTCCCATCGTTGCCATATAAAGTATCATCATCTGCTCCACCATTTAATGTATCGTTTCCACCGTATCCATATACAGTGTCTGCGCCCTCTAAGCCATTAAAGTGATCATTTGAATTTGTTCCCTTATATGTATCATCGCCGGAGGTGCCTTCTACTGGATGGCTTTCTATTTTTTCTTTATCCCATACTGTTCCATCACTGAATTCTAGTGCCTCTATTTTGTACCTATACGAGTCTGATGTAGAGTAGTAGTTTTTCACGCAGATCTGATCTTCATATCCCTTTATTTTTATTATAAGGTCACTTGATGATTTTTTTAATACTAACGATTCTGGTGTGATGCCTTCTCCAAACACTATCTTGTCTTTGGCATTTGAATTTGACCCATCAAATTCAAGGATCGTGTCCATTCCATCCCCTAGGTTGAACTTATATGTGTCACTTCCATAGTGTCCTTCTAAGTGATCATTGCCAGAGCCGCCTATTAATACATCGTCTCCACTTCCTCCATACAGCGTATCAGAGCCCGTGCCGCCATCTAAGATATCATTCCCATCGTTGCCATATAAAGTATCATCATCTGCTCCACCATTTAGCAAATCATTACCACCATAACCGTATAAGGTATCCTCATCGACTCCACCATTTAATGTATCGTTTCCACCGTATCCATATACAGCGTCTGCGCCCTCTAAGCCATTAAAATGATCATTTGAATTTGTTCCCTTATATGTATCATCGCCGGAGGTGCCTTCTACTGGATGGCTTTCTATTTTTTCTTTATCCCATACTGTTCCATCACTGAATTCTAGTGCCTCTATTTTGTACCTATACGAGTCTGATGTAGAGTAGTAGTTTTTCACGCAGATCTGATCTTCATATCCCTTTATTTTTATTATAAGGTCACTTGATGATTTTTTTAATACTAACGATTCTGGTGTGATGCCTTCTCCAAACACTATCTTGTCTTTGGCATTTGAATTTGACCCATCAAATTCAAGGATCGTGTCCATTCCATCCCCTAGGTTGAACTTATATGTGTCACTTCCATAGTGTCCTTCTAAGTGATCATTGCCAGAGCCGCCTATTATTTCATCGTCTCCACTTCCTCCATACAGCGTATCAGAGCCCGTGCCGCCATCTAAGATATCATTCCCATCGTTGCCATATAAAGTATCATCATCTGCTCCACCATTTAATGTATCGTTTCCACCGTATCCATATACAGTGTCTGCGCCCTCTAAGCCATTAAAATGATCATTTGAATTTGTTCCCTTATATGTATCATCGCCGGAGGTGCCTTCTACTGGATGGCTTTCTATTTTTTCTTTATCCCATACTGTTCCATCACTGAATTCTAGAGCCTCTATTTTGTACCTATACGAGTCTGATGTAGAGTAGTAGTTTTTCACGCAGATCTGATCTTCATATCCCTTTATTTTTATTATAAGGTCATTTGATGATTTTTTTAATACTAACGATTCTGGTGTAATGCCTTCTCCAAACACTATCTTGTCTTTGGTGTTTAAACCTTTCACTCCATTTTCAAGGATCGTGTCCATTCCATCCCCTAGGTTGAACTTATATGTGTCACTTCCATAGTGTCCTTCTAAGTGATCATTGCCAGAGCCGCCTATTATTTCATCGTCTCCACTTCCTCCATATAACTTGTCAGAGCCCGTGCCGCCATCTAAGATATCATTCCCATCGTTGCCACTTAAAATATCATCACCATTATATCCGAACAGAAAATCTCTATCCACGGTTCCATTAATTTCATCATTTTGGGGACTTCCCTCACGAATATCACCATTGTATAAAACTTGCTTCATATAAATAACAGGCTCATCAAACAAGTCTCCGAAACAGTAATCATATTCAATTAATGCATCAACTAACTCTATGTATGCAGAATCCATGAGTATATCGTGTTGAGAAGCAAATTCTCCTAATAACTGTAGCTTTACATAAGCTTTTTCTGGATCAGTCTCCATCATTTGTGTTAGATAATCTCCTGTTTCTTCAAAATCATATGCTCTTCGTCGTTCAGTATCACTATGTGTAAAATTAATAGTATTTAAAATATCTTTAAGTGGTCCCTCTTGGATCATTCTGGATTTGAAGACATCAAAAATCGAATCATAAGCACTTATTAGCAGTTTAGCGGCTTCAGGTCTTACAGTGCTTTGATTGTACACATTTACATATTTATCATTTAAGACTAGTTCAAGAACTTTAACTTTCCGAGCATCCATATAATGTCCATATGGGCATGCACGTGAATTGGGATCAATCTCATTAACCCCCATCCATCTAAAGAAAATTTCCTGAAGTTTTTCATTGACATTTGATCTGGATGGCTTTTTCACGAATGCTTCAACTTTCTCTAACAGTTCATCGTCATCATTCATAGCTTCGTGTAATGATACAACATGACTTACACCGCTTAAATTGGGAAGATCTTCAAATGCATCATATTCCTTCTCACTTGTGCTTACTGTGTCAAACATATTTGCTTTAAATTTGTAGTCAGACATTTCGTGAATGCTTCCATCAGTCTTCACATATGTGCCTTTCATGAAAAGAATATTGCCGTTTTCATCTGTTTCATTTTTTAATGTGTTTTGTAAATTTAGACGAATTATGTCAAATTCACTTAGTTTGTGTAGTTCATTTTCTTGTGAGTTACCATCGCCATTTGCATCTTTCCAAATTTTAAGTTCACCAAAATTTTCATCACCTGAATCAATAACACCGTCACCATTTTTATCCAGAGCGGCCAAAGCTTCAAATCCATCGCTCGCTTTTGATCCATTCTCTAAATAAGTATTATTTCCAAATAATTCTCGTCCACTTTCTATCAGACCATTACCATCAATATCCCTAACGAGTAGCCCGTCTTCTCTACTTAACCACCCTGTTTTTTCTTTGAATCCATCATCTTGATGATCGAAATATGCAATATTATTTATTGATGTGGTTTGTATACCATCACCATTGAGATCTAATATTATAGGAGTTTGAACAGTTTCTGCACTCTTATATTTTTTCGTTACATCACGCTCAACCACAACTTTTATTTGCGATTTCGGGAAATTTACGTGTCCATAATAATAGCTCGTTGGTTTTGTAAAATAAATTGGATCATTGCTAGATGGGCCCTCATTCCCTTCATTACTTTCTTTCTTTTCAAAATCATCCAACTTGCCATCTAAAAGGTCTTGTACAGGATTTTCAATATTCTTAGCTTTAGAGAAACTTTCTATAATCGTTCCTGCATTGCCAGATACAGCTACAAGAGGTGTATACGTCTCAAAACTATAATGCTCACTTGTCTCAGAGTCCGTATTCTCATTAAATTTTAAAGTATGTAGATTGTATCCAACATCTATCATTTGCCCATCTCTATAAAAAACTGCTGCATTGTGGTAAAACTCGATTTCTATGTTTTCATTTGAGTCATACTCTTGCAAGATGTCTAAATAGTCTCTATACACTAATTTCTCTTTTTCAACATGTAAATTAACCACATCACCATCTAAGTAATCTGATAGATTTAAATTAGGCTGGTTTTTTAACACTGAAAACTTCTTAAGAACTTTTACATCAACAGCTCGATCAACAACTGACTCAAACTCAACTCTTTGATTTTCTTTATTAAAAATTATGTCATCGAACATATTTTTGTTATACGTTTCATTTGAATAAAAATCATTTATAATAACTCTATTGTTTCTATTTTTCTTATCTTCTAATACTAAATCTTTACTGTCTTTCCATATGTAAAGTTCTTCTTTATTTAAGTCAGTAAAATGAATTTTATTTTGACCGCCTGAAACCGCGTCATATATTATGTCTTCTCCAAAGTTTCCTTCGAAATAATATGTGTCTTCCCCCCCCTTACCTTTAAGGGTATCATCGCCTTGACCTCCATATAAGCGATCATCAAGCTCCATACCAATTAAGTCATCATCCCCATTTAATCCATATAAATTATTTCTTCTACCGCTTATTCCTCTAATACCTGGTGATTTTGTGTCATATGAATTGGTATTAGCATTCCATTCTCTTATATACTTATCATCACTATTAGTACCGAATACTTCATTGAAGCTATAGCTCACTAACTGGTCTTTTATTAAATACTCTTCGTCTCCAATTCTGATTTTTTCAACTTTATTCTTATCATCTAGAAAATAATCAGTAATTCTTACAGAGTTATCACCGTAATAAATAACTAAATCATCCGTCTTCGCATAACTTAAATCATCAATAGATTTCACATCTTCAAATACTATAGTATCTATATCCGATGAGCCCTCATTGATTATGTCGTTTCCATCACCGTATCTGAAGTAATATGTGTCATTTCCACTACCACCATGGATTACATCTTGATTTTCTCCTCCGTATAAGTGATCATTTCCAGATCCGCCATAAAGATAATCATTTCCCTCATCACCATAAAGTTGATCATCTCCTATATCACCATAAAGATGATCAATATTTAAACCACCTTTTAGTGTGTCTTCACCTTCTTGTCCTCGCAATATATCTTTTCCACTATGACCATTGATAATATCATTCCCACCATTACCATTGATAGTGTCATTGCCTTCTCTTCCAAGTAGGTATTCACCGCTTGCAGTTCCCTCTAATACAGCTTCATTTGAATTTGCTACTGATAAATATTCGCCAATATATATGACATCACCAGCATTCGGGTCCACTCCACTTGAACTCTTTTCGACAAATCTCAATTTCTCAATTAAGCCACTACCACCTAGGTAAGATGCCGCCATGTACTCTTTTATAACAATTCGATCGGATGATTCTCCAGAAAAGCTAACGATTAGGTCGTCACCTTCTATGGCAAAATTAACTTGGTCTTTTGCATATCCGGCAATCACCAGTTCATCTTGACCTGCATTTGTTATAAACTCTTCACCATTACGTCTTGTCTTAACATAATCATGAATGACATCTTCTCCATCGCCTGCTCTAAAAATGTACTTGTCATTTGTGGTTGAGAAATTCTCAAATTCATCAAAACCCTTTAAACCGAAATGTAGATGGTTTGTACCTTCTGAAATTTGTATCTTATCTATTAAATTTTCTGTTGCACCATCTTCCACTCGAATACTGCCTAAATTTTGAGCGGTCTTTCCAACTGTTACTATTAGGTCTTCTTCTGCTTCTCGTATAGTGACATCTTGTGTTCCTGTTATAACAATTTTATTTTTATCCGTTTCAGATTTAACTTCCTTAATTAAATCTTTTCCATCTCCCAGGTTATACACATAGGTATCTGAACCATGCCCACCTTCAAGGTAATCATCTCCCTTTTCCCCAAAGAAAGTGTCATTGTGGTCAAATCCATATAACTGATTATTGTGCTCATTTGCGTGTACACTTATATCACCGTTATCTGATCCCATAAAGATCCACTGATTAAGGTCTATCGTTTCATTTGTATCTGCGAACTGAATTTCCGATATATTCGTATTTTTGGTTATATTGCCATCGTAGGTTACAAAAAAACCACCCGCGTCTTTTAGCACGACTTTATTTGACTCGTCTTCTTTAAAAATCATTGTTGCGGTCATTTTTTCAGAATTGAACTCAAACCGCACGTCGTCTTTATTAATCCCTTTTAAAACGAGTTTATTATTTTCTATTGTGTTGTCATATAGATTTTTATCTTCAATTACATCTTTTCCATCGCCATCATTGTAAACATATATATCTGCTCCAGAGCCGCCTTTAAGTATATCTGTGCCCTTTTTACCTTCTAAAACATCTGAACCAATTCCGCCTTCTAGGGTATCTCTCATATCATATCCTACAAGAGCATCATCGCCGCCTTCACCAATTAGATGATTTTTGTCACCTGCTATGGCTTTTATTGAATTGTTTTTGCTGTTGCCCTTAACTTTATTTGTTATAGTGGCATCTGCAATAGCCGAGTTAAATCCCTTTGATAAAGTGACAAAAGAATCGTCTTCATTTGGAGATAAATATTCTGGTGAAGCTGGAAATGGTATATCATCACCATCTTTAACCATACCTTGGTATCTAAAGTACTCAGACCGACCATCAGCTTTTGATATCATATCTTCATATGCTGATTTAAGAAAATCAATGCCCGCTGAAATGCTGAATGATGCCAGTTGCCATGCCAGGGTCTGTGGGGTTGAAACCATCATAACTGTGGCAATGGCTCCTGCAAACCACTTCATTGCGTTAATTTCTTTTTGCTCATCAGGCGTTAAACTCTTAAGTTCTCCTGTCGCTTCCAGTTCTGTTATCTTTTCATTTAATATTTTACGTGAGTCGTTTATTTTGCCTATCTTTGCAGCTATGTTGTTTAAGTTGTTGTTAATGTACTCATCTTTTGTATATTTTACCAGTTCATCTAAATGATCACTAATGTGCATGATTTCCTTAGCACCTTGTAAAAATGCATTTGGCTTTATAAGACTCCCTGCGCCAAATTGTGCTAAATTCACTATATTTGATATGGTTTTCTTGTGGTCTTCTCCACTTGTGTCCAGTTCTGCATCTGGCAAATAGGCAAATCCTAAGAGGTTCTTATTGTAACCGTCTTCAGTGAGCTCACCATTGTTTTTGTAAATGCCTACTAAACGACCCGAGTGATTATTAATAACCGTTAATTTTTCATTAATATCTTCTTTGTACTTAAGATACATATTTACTGAAGGTAAGGCTTCATTGACATCATCAACATAATCGCCTATAATTTGTTTGATTTCCTTTTCTTTCATTCCCTCATTTAACTGGTCCAGTACATCATGTGCAAGTTTAATCTTGTCCTCACCGTTCTCATTGGTTACACCATAATGATTTAGCACCAAAACTTCAAAAAATCTTTTATGCATATCACGTGTTGCAGATAGGCCACTAATTTCTTCTTGCTTTTCATTGTATTCTTGTCTTGTGCCTGCAAAGTAGTCTTCTTCGTAAACGACATAGGATACTTGGGTGAGGTCATGCTTTCGTTCTTGCGACTCTAGCTCCAACTGTAAATTCAATAACTCTCTTTCTCCATCAATAATGTATTTCATTCTGTACATCCTCCTTAATCATACTTCGTTTCAACTTTGTATTCTTCAACGAACTCTTCTATAGTCAAACTTTCATCATATTGCAAAATTTTTAACACTCCTGTATGAGACTTACCGATTATATCAATTAATTTAAAAGCATCAGTATCTGCATCAGTCTTCCATAAGTCATATTGAATATTTTCAAGACTTGAATATCCACGAAACTCTTTTTCAGTAATAGTATTTTCTTTAAACTCCTTCACAACTATTTCCCGGTGATTTTCATCAATTTCTACAAAAAACACAAATATGCTAATTCGTTTTAACCATCCCACATGTGAATGACTCATCACACTTACGAGACTGTCAATTTGAGATACTATATTTTTTATCTTTAAAAAATCTATATTCTCTTTACTTTCTAAAAAATAAAGTGATATATGAAAACTATTATCCAAATAAACCTCATCCAAAAAATTCTCATTTTCAGATATATTAGACGTATCATAAGGCTTTGCATAAGGATCTGATGTAGGATCCGGACTGTTTGGTATACTCAACTGCACAATATAGTCTTCTGCACCTGCATCTTTTATGATTTTATCTACTTTTTCTGAAAGAACCTTTTGTGCCAATACACTTTTATAAGTGTCTCTCGGTTCATCTGAATAAACTTCTGTTACAAACTCTAATGACTCGTCTGAAACCGGTGCATATACACTTTGATGGGTGGGACTACTTATGTTAGGCTCGATAAACACAAAGTCTTCATTGTATTTTTCTTTTAATCGATCCAGAACTTCAAAGTCCCATTCTCGTGCTGTTGAACTGCCTTCGTGTGTGTCAAATGCATAATTTGTTATATGAGAGACATATGGATCATCTGCACCAATTGGTCCATTGAACTCATAGCCCTCCATTTGCTTTCTTGTTAAGTCGTAATCAATACATGTAACTTCCCATTTTCTTACACCATCATTTGTTACATCTCCATCACCATTCCAGTCGCCAAAATTGTTCCATCTGGTTTCTATATTTTCTAACTTGTATGATATAGCTACTGATTCATCAAATGTATACTCTCCACCAAACATAGTGATTGCACAGTCTATTTCTCTGATGTATGTTTCTGGTTCGTCATAAAATACACTTTTGTCTAGTGCCCCTTCTCTATATTCATTTAGGCTGTCATTGTAGTACTCATTTTCTATTTTCATTTCAAAATCAAATTCTACATTGTTAACCGATTGTAATTCTGCCTCTAATCGCTTTGCAAAATAATCGTTTAACTCAGCTTCTTCTTCTGAAAAATCTTCAAAGTAAAAGCCGCTTCCAAAATGTCTGTCCACATCTTCTTTTTCTTTATTGATTGTTTCTTGAAGCTCATAGGCTTGTTTTTGCTTAGAGTGCTCAATTTGATCACCACCGTTTATTACCGTGCTTCCACCTGATGAACTTGAACATCCTGAAACAATAATCATACTCACTATGGTTATTAGGGCTATTAGCCTTTTTTGTTTTTGCATTGTTGGCTCGCTTTCTTGTTTCACACCATTTTTGTTTTATGCATTTGATATCTGAGATAATCTTCTGGCTTATTCACTAAAAATAGAACTTTATATTTTTAAGTATTATATTCTGAAAGTTGCTAGATCAAATTTAAAAGTTGACCTAGCAACTATTCTTAATAAATGATATTAGTTTTTACTGGCAAAACTAAACACTATATCGATAGTCTCATCACGATGAGTATTTAATGCATCATTCCAATTTGTAACCCCGTTTTCAGTACAGAATTCATTCATAGATTGGATTAATAAATCGATTTGGCTAGACGTAATTAAGTATTCACCGTTAAACTCATAGTTCTCAATACAGTTATTTTTCACTAACACCTCATCCTCATTGTCGTGAAAACTTATGACTAAGTCTTTATTACTTATTTCAAAAATCGTGTTCTCTATCTTTGCTGTATGAAGGAGATCATCACAACCATGTGCATCTGTTATTGTGTCACTTCCTTCGTTACTTGTGGTGAAAATGTAGTGATCATCACCATAACCACCATCTAAGGCATCATCTCCCGATCCACCATAAAGTTCATCATCGCCTTTGTAACCTTTTATGATGTCATTGCCACCTTGACCATATAACTTATCTGAAAATGTCTTTGAATCTGAACCTTTTAACTCATCGGCTTCTTCTGTACCTCTATTTTCAATACTGCTAAACTTCGACTCTATTGTCGCCTCATCCCATACTTCTCCGTCTCCAAATTCTATGCGCTCTATACGTTTTTTCGAATTACTTATATAGTCTCGCATTGTGATTACGTCTTCTGTCCCTTTTATCCTCAGACTCATATCATTTCGGTCTGACCCACTCGCTTCCCACTCTATTTCATCAGAATTTATATCTGTAAAATGTATGCTATCCACCGATCCTATATCATAACGATCCGATTCTCCCCAACTTGATATATACGCATTTTCGTCTATAACATCTTGACCAAAACCCTTACTAAACACATAGGTATCATTGCCCCTATAACCCTTTAGGGTGTCATTGCCTGTTCCTCCTATAAGTATGTCATCTCCAGATCCACCATCTATTTCATCATCTCCAAAACCACCGTATAGCTTGTCATCTCCAGATCCACCATCTAGGGTATCATTGCCTATTCCACCATATAGGGTATCCTTGTCTTCTCCACCATCTAAGGCATCATCTCCAGATCCACCATAAAGTTCATCATCGCCTTTGTAACCTTTTATGATGTCATTGCCACCTTGACCATATAACTTATCTGAAAATGTCTTTGAATCTGAACCTTTTAACTCATCGGCTTCTTCTGTACCTCTATTTTCAATACTGCTAAACTTCGACTTTATTGTCGCCTCATCCCATACTTCTCCGCCTCCAAATTCTATGCGCTCTATACGTTTTTCCGAATTACTTATATAGTCTCGCATTGTGATTACGTCTTCTGTCCCTTTTATCCTCAGACTCATATCATTTCGGTCTGACCCACTCGCTTCCCACTCTATTTCATCAGAATTTATATCTGTAAAATGTATGCTATCCACCGATCCTATATCATAACGATCCGATTCTCCCCAACTTGATATATACGCATTTTCGTCTAAAACATCTTGACCAAAACCCTTACTAAACACATAGGTATCATTGCCTCTATAACCCTTTAGGGTGTCATTGCCTGTTCCTCCTATAAGTATGTCATCTCCAGATCCACCATCTAGAGTATCATTGCCTATTCCACCATATAGGGTATCCTTGTCTTCTCCACCATCTAAGGCATCATCTCCAGATCCACCATAAAGTTCATCATCGCCTTTGTAACCTTTTATGATGTCATTGCCACCTTGACCATATAACTTATCTGAAAATGTCTTTGAATCTGAACCTTTTAACTCATCGGCTTCTTCTGTACCTCTATTTTCAATACTGCTAAATTTCGACTCTATTGTCGCCTCATCCCATACTTCTCCGTCTCCAAATTCTATGCGCTCTATACGTTTTTCCGAATTACTTATATAGTCTCGCATTGTGATTACGTCTTCTGTCCCTTTTATCCTCAGACTCATATCATTTCGGTCTGACCCACTCGCTTCCCACTCTATTTCATCAGAATTTATATCTGTAAAATGTATGCTATCCACCGATCCTATATCATAACGATCCGATTCTCCCCAACTTGATATATACGCATTTTCGTCTATAACATCTTGACCAAAACCCTTACTAAACACATAGGTATCATTGCCCCTATAACCCTTTAGGGTGTCATTGCCTGTTCCTCCTATAAGTATGTCATCTCCAGATCCACCATCTATTTCATCATCTCCAAAACCACCGTATAGCTTGTCATCTCCAGATCCACCATCTAGGGTATCATTGCCTATTCCACCATATAGGGTATCCTTGTCTTCTCCACCATCTAAGGCATCATCTCCAGATCCACCATAAAGTTCATCATCGCCTTTGTAACCTTTTATGATGTCATTGCCACCTTGACCATATAACTTATCTGAAAATGTCTTTGAATCTGAACCTTTTAACTCATCGGCTTCTTCTGTACCTCTTTTTTCAATACTGCTAAATTTCGACTCTATTGTCGCCTCATCCCATACTTCTCCGCCTCCAAATTCTATGCGCTCTATACGTTTTTCCGAATTACTTATATAGTCTCGCATTGTGATTACGTCTTCTGTCCCTTTTATCCTCAGACTCATATCATTTCGGTCTGACCCACTCGCTTCCCACTCTATTTCATCAGAATTTATATCTGTAAAATGTATGCTATCCACCGATCCTATATCATAACGATCCGATTCTCCCCAACTTGATATATACGCATTTTCGTCTATAACATCTTGACCAAAACCCTTACTAAACACATAGGTATCATTGCCCCTATAACCCTTTAGGGTGTCATTGCCTGTTCCTCCTATAAGTATGTCATCTCCAGATCCACCATCTATTTCATCATCTCCAAAACCACCGTATAGCTTGTCATCTCCAGATCCACCATCTAGGGTATCATTGCCTATTCCACCATATAGGGTATCCTTGTCTTCTCCACCATCTAAGGCATCATCTCCAGATCCACCATAAAGTTCATCATCGCCTTTGTAACCTTTTATGATGTCATTGCCACCTTGACCATATAACTTATCTGAAAATGTCTTTGAATCTGAACCTTTTAACTCATCGGCTTCTTCTGTACCTCTATTTTCAATACTGCTAAACTTCGACTCTATTGTCGCCTCATCCCATACTTCTCCGTCTCCAAATTCTATGCGCTCTATACGTTTTTTCGAATTACTTATATAGTCTCGCATTGTGATTACGTCTTCTGTCCCTTTTATCCTCAGACTCATATCATTTCGGTCTGACCCACTCGCTTCCCACTCTATTTCATCAGAATTTATATCTGTAAAATGTATGCTATCCACCGATCCTATATCATAACGATCCGATTCTCCCCAACTTGATATATACGCATTTTCGTCTATAACATCTTGACCAAAACCCTTACTAAACACATAGGTATCATTGCCCCTATAACCCTTTAGGGTGTCATTGCCTGTTCCTCCTATAAGTATGTCATCTCCAGATCCACCATCTATTTCATCATCTCCAAAACCACCGTATAGCTTGTCATCTCCAGATCCACCATCTAGGGTATCATTGCCTATTCCACCATATAGGGTATCCTTGTCTTCTCCACCATCTAAGGCATCATCTCCAGATCCACCATAAAGTTCATCATCGCCTTTGTAACCTTTTATGATGTCATTGCCACCTTGACCATATAACTTATCTGAAAATGTCTTTGAATCTGAACCTTTTAACTCATCGGCTTCTTCTGTACCTCTATTTTCAATACTGCTAAACTTCGACTCTATTGTCGCCTCATCCCATACTTCTCCGTCTCCAAATTCTATGCGCTCTATACGTTTTTTCGAATTACTTATATAGTCTCGCATTGTGATTACGTCTTCTGTCCCTTTTATCCTCAGACTCATATCATTTCGGTCTGACCCACTCGCTTCCCACTCTATTTCATCAGAATTTATATCTGTAAAATGTATGCTATCCACCGATCCTATATCATAACGATCCGATTCTCCCCAACTTGATATATACGCATTTTCGTCTATAACATCTTGACCAAAACCCTTACTAAACACATAGGTATCATTGCCCCTATAACCCTTTAGGGTGTCATTGCCTGTTCCTCCTATAAGTATGTCATCTCCAGATCCACCATCTATTTCATCATCTCCAAAACCACCGTATAGCTTGTCATCTCCAGATCCACCATCTAGGGTATCATTGCCTATTCCACCATATAGGGTATCTGAGCCACCATTCCCACCTAAAACATCATCACCCGAAAATCCAGCAATAATTTCATCACCATTTAAACCTTCAAGTATATTTTTCTGATTATTTCCCATAATACCGCCATTTAAGCCTAGATCAACAGCACATGCAAGTTCTGTGTTTTGCTGTACAAAGTAATCACAGAATTTTTTGAAATTATCATCGCTATCCATATAACTCTTTGTAACTACAATAAACTCACGAAGAATATCTTTTCCAACTTCAATATTTTCATCGATCATTTTTTGAATTCTTATTTTTGATTTTTCAAAATTCTTATTGCTTGTTTTTGTATCCAAATCAACTTCCACTACCACATCTTCTAGCAAGTTCCTTAAATGTGTTTTTTTCATCAAGTTTGTATAAAACATTGATGAAAACGTATTATAAATATTGTTCAAAATCATCGCAGCTGGTCTATTAGGATTAGAGCCGCTCACGCCTTCAAAATTTCTCCCACTTAACACTTCTAAAGCAGCTAATTTCCTTGCGTCAATATTGACCCCTCGACTGTTTTCATCAACATTTTCACTTTTTGTCCAAATAATCATAATTGAATCTAAAATCTCTTTTCGTTTATCATATGTACTCGCTTTAGAGAATGACTCTACTAAAACTTTCAATTCTTCATTTTCCATCATTTCAACTTGCAAACTATTTAAGTTCCCACTTCCCCACAGATTTGGAAGACTTTTAATTTCATCTGGCACCTCAACTTCACCTGTTGAAATTGTATCGGCTTTATCGGTAATGAATAAGTATTCTGACATTTCCATAGAGATATCATCTTTAGTTGTATATGACCCTATACTTTGAATAGCATTATTGTTATCGAGTACTTTAAACTCATCTGTTTTGCTTAAATTAAGAGATTTTATGTTTAATGCCTCTAATTGAAAAAGTTCATCATCAGATGATTGGCCATCTGAGTTAATGTCTTTCCATACTTTTAGATCGTTAAACGCACTATCAAGTGAATCAATTACTTCATCTCTATTTTCATCTAGCTCAGTAAGTGCAGCAAAACCATTTGGAGCTTTGGTACCATCTTCCAGAAGCGTACTATCTCCAAATAATTCTGCTCCGTCATCGATAATACCGTTTCCATTAACATCTCGAACCAAAAGGCCATCGTCTTTGTCGACCCATCCAGATTTTTCTGCAAATCCATTAGAATCTAAATCAAAGTAAACACCATTCTCAGAGCCATTTGTTTCTACACCGTCGCCATCTAAATCTAAAATTATAGGCTCACATCTAACCACTTCAGCCTCACGTGCATCATTCATTTCTTCTAGCATTTTCAAAGCTCTTAGATGTGACATAAGATTAGTCTCGTAGCCACCTAATTCTATCCCAGCTTCATTCGCCGCATTAATTATTGGTTCATAGTGCCTATTGAATGAACTTTGCATATTAGCCTGAAACTCGTCTAACTCTGATGCTATTTTACTGGATGCATACCCCACACCGCCAATAGTTACTGATACCGGGAGTGACACTGATACACCAAGAGCCTCTGCTCCCATCAATACCAATGAAATTTTTGCAAAACCATCATCAATCACGTCTGCTGAACTTAAGTTGGGTTTAACTAGAGTTAAAGCTCCATTAACAACATTAAAAGCTGTTCCTAAGCTCTTCAATGTATTGCATCCAACCTTAACATTCAGATTATTTGTCACTTCAGAAACTTGTCCTGTAATATCAGCTGACCAACCAACAGTTAAAGCCAACTCCGATGAAGGCAATGGAAATTCAGTAATACCATCTACTTTTTCTGTGTGCCCAACGCCAATGATAGTTCCTTCCTTAGCAATATAAGCAAAGCTTCCTATTGATTTAATTGTTATTGTATCTTCTTCGGTTAAGTCATTTTCCTGAATTACTTGAGAAACAGATTTAATTTTTCCTCCAACTAGATTTCCATCTTTATAAACTTCTATCTCTCCATTAACATTAAACTTATAGTTTGTATTTTCTTCAGTAACTAATGTGGATATAGTATTCGTCACTTCTTGTATCTCCAACATTTTTTCATTTACTTGATCTGACATTTTACTTGTTCCTTTCTATTTTGGGCTTATACTCTAATAATTACTACAACTCAAAACTCTCCTTAACATAATCAATAGCTGGCAAGAAAAACTCAATGATCTTTCTTTTATCGAGTTTGACTTCAACGCTGGCCGTCATTCCAGGGGTCATATTGAGTGTTTTATTTTCAAGGGGTATAAACTCTTCATCTGGTTTTATACGTATGGTATAAACATAGCCTAGTCTTTCATCTTCAAAGGCATCGGGGCTTATATATGTTATTTTTCCTGTTGCAACACCATATCGTTGAAAAGAGAATGCATCGAGTTTAATATCGCAAGCCTGCCCCTCTTCAATAAAGCCAATATCTTTATTGAGGACCTTTGCCTCTATTACAAGGGGCGTCCCCTCTGGTACAATGGTTACAATTGGCTGTGCCGATGTAACGACACCACCAATTGTATGCGCACCTATGCCACTAACACGGCCACTTACAGGGGCTTCTAAGTTGTGCATAGAAAATTTCTTTTCCATTTTTTCCAGGTCAGATTGTGCCTCCACCAGTTCTTTATCTTTTTGAACAATCATTTGAATAAGTTCTGTCCTATAGGACTGTTCTAAAGTGATTAGGTTTTGATTGGCCTGAGCTATGGTTGAGTCTGTTGATGTAATAAGCACCTGGGCTGAATGTACTTTATTCTGCATTAACTCCAGTTCAGAAACCTTGTCTTCGTACTCAATTCTTGATAAACTTCCCGATTCTAGCAGAGCCTTGTTTCTACTAACTTGTTCTTCTAGGATATCTTCCTGTTTTTTAAAATATTCCAAATCAATTTCTGCTTTTTCTTTCTCTTTCAAAGCCTTTGATATTTCAATCTCATACAGTAAGGCTTTTTCTTTGTATTCTTCCTGACGCATGCGCCTTAACTGCTTGTGATAAGCCAGTTCAGATGAGTTTAAGGTGGTTTCATCTAAATCATCAACCTGTTCGTCGTTTAGTTCCATTTCAAGCAGAGCCTTTTCAAGCTCAATTGTTTCAAGTCGCTTGTGGGCAGTTGCAAAATCTATTTCACTAAATGTAGAGTCTAATTGCAAAAGTGTTTGTCCTTTTTTTACAATGTCACCTTCTTCAACAAATATGCCAGTTATAACGCCTTGATCTGATGTCTGTAGCGTTTTTACCTGGCCGTGTGGAATAACCTTTCCTCTTGCTGATGCAATTTGATCAACTTCACCAATACACGCCCATACTATAGCCGACATGAAAATGATAAATATCATCCATATAGATACACGACCAATAGGGCTTGGAGGCGACTCAATAATCTCAATTGCAGCCGGCTGAAACTGACTATGAAGTTGTTTTTCGTATGATGTTTTCATGGCTGACCCCTCCCTCGTTTTGATTGTCCTTCGTTTGTTGACTAAAGAGGTAATGATATAAACCCTTACGTTCAATCAGTCGTTTATGGCTTCCCATTTCAACAATTTGTCCTTTGTCCATAACTATAATGCCATCACATCCCATAATTGTTGAAAGCCTATGGGCAATGATTAATACTGTTCTCCCTTTACATATGCTCTCCAAATTTTCTTGGATTGTTCTTTCAGATTCGTAATCTAACGCTGATGTGGCTTCATCAAATATTAGTATCTGAGGATTTGTTAATAAAGCTCTCGCAATGGCGATTCTCTGTCTTTGTCCACCAGATAAAGCCGCTCCTTTTTCACCAACTTGTGTATCATACCCATCGCTCAATTCAAGTATAAAATCATGAGCACCGGCTAGCTTTGCTGAGTGAACAATTTGTTCCATTGATGCCGTTGGATAATGTATGCATATATTTTCTTTAACCGATCCACTGAATAGGTAGTTTTCTTGTAGCACAACACCGATTTGTCTTCTTAGCCAGGCTGGATCTACCATTGAAATATCAATGCCATCTACTTGGATTTTTCCTCGCTCTGGGGTATATAGCCTCTGAACAAGTTTAGACAAGGTGCTCTTTCCCGAACCACTTCGACCCACAATACCCACAGTTGTACCTGCTTTTATATTGACACTTAAGTCTCTTAGAATTTCTGGGCCATCGGTTTTATATCTAAAGGTTACATTTTCAAACCCAATATTACCTCTGATCTGCGGAAGTTGAACACGTTGGCCTTCAGCCCCTTGTTCTGGTATAGCATTAAAAATATCGCCCAGCCTTTCAATAGAAACACTGGTCTGTTGAAACTCTTGCCACATTTGTACTATTCGAAGAATTGGTCCACTGACTCTTCCTGATAACATTCTGAAAGCTATGAGTTGACCGACTGTTATGTCCCCTGTCATAACCATATGAGCACCAAGCCACAAAATGCCTAAATCTCCACCGCGCTGTATAAACTGACCTACAGCACCTGCTGTTCCACCAACCATTGACGTTTTAAAAGAAGCCGTTGAATAGTCGGCCACCCTGTCTTCCCACCTTTTTTGGCTTAGGGGTTCAAGTGCAAATGATTTTATAGTTTGTATACCAGATACAGATTCCACCAAGAATGACTGACTCTCCGCCCCTGCTGTAAATTTTTCTTTAAGTCTTGTTCTAAACAGTGGAGAGGCAATGGCTGATAGACCCACATATAGTGGTAAAATAGCCAGCACCAGTTTTGTAAGTGTTGGTGAATAAATCCACATAACGACCAGATAGACCACAATAAACATAAGGTCTAAAACGCTGGATAGAGGGGCTCCGGTTAAAAATCTTCTTATGTTTTCCACTTCACGCACACGCGCGATGGTATCGCCAACACGTCTAGTTTCGAAATAACTCATTGGTAATCTAAATAAATGATTAAACAACCTTGAACTCAGAACCACATCAATTCTATTCGTCGTATGCGAAAAAACATAGTTCTTTGCTAGTGATAAAAACATTTCAAATAAAGCTATAGCAATAAGTCCAACCATAAGAACATTCAAAGTGGATAAAGCCTTATGCATAAGAACTTTATCTATTATGACTTGCATAACAAGAGGGGCTGCTAACCCAAGTATTTGCAATGTAAAAGATGCAATCAAAACTTCAATGAATGATTTTTTGAACTTTTTAATTGTTGGTATAAACCATTTAATCCCGAACTTAACTTTACTGTTAATTAATTTTCTATCTGCAACAAGTATGGCTTTACCTGTCCACCATATCTGAATCTCTTCTTCTGTATGTAACTCTGGCTTATTCTGATCAGGATCAAAAACTAAATACTTGTCTTCTCTCTTTTGTGCAAGAACTATATAATCTCCATCTTCATTTTCAATAAGCGCAGGCAAAGGCATTTTCTCAAGACCTTTACTCTTGTATGTATGAACTTTTGTTTTAAACCCAGCCCTTTTAAGTATTCGTATTAACATTGTTTGATCTGGGTTGGTTGAAATAGAGAACTCATGGATCGTCTTCCCTAAATCAAAAGGGTGCCCCAAAATCCCAGCAACTGCTGAAACACTTTTTAAACTTTTCAAGTTTAAACCTTCTTCTACATTTGATTCTTCATTCAATTTCTATCACACTCCATTTGTGGTCATTCAAGGTCATATCTTGAATAAGATATTTACCTGACACTATTTTCTTTGTAAAATACATCTTAAGATGAAAATAATCTAACTACATTTGTTTTGAATAAGATTATTTTCTATTTTTATACAAATACGCTTCATTTTATCATAAATTATCAACTAAATGTAATGAATATGTGATTTTTTGTAAAAAGTAATTATAAGGATTTTGAACAATGCGCACTTGGATAATAATAATTTCTATCTCAATCACCGGGATGCTCTGTTCCAATAAAAAAACTCCATGATTTAAAATGTACTTTAAATACAACAAAAGTGGGGAGCGATCTCTAATATCGCTCCCCACTTTTATATAGCAATTTAATATTCAACCATCTTTACATTATTACTTTAATTATCAATATTATTCTAGATAAATAAATGTTATCAATTCATTCGTTGTAATACCCTCATCTCTTTTAAGCATTTCACTTAACTATACACTTTTTTTTCAGAATATTTATTCATAGCTTGAATAAGGACATCTACACTTCTAACTGTGTTATCTTGGAACTCAAACTCTTCAATTTGTCTATAAGAAGAGGTAAGTCCATCCTGAATTGTGATTTTATCACTGCAACTTTCTATTTCTAAAATCAAATCATCAGATGTGGTATCTGTTTTAAATGTCAGATCTGACAAGTTGTAATCACAAAAAACCAATTTGTCCTGATCTGAATACATATGCATCAGATCCTTGTCCACTTTTAAGACATCATCGCCACCCATACTAAGGTATCTGTTCCATCGTCTGGTTCCTTCAAGGCTAAGGACAATCGGACTGAGGAAGAAAACGAGCTAATCCGCCTTTGCAAACAAAATCAACAACTGGAAGTGGAAAATGATATTTTATCCCTTTCGAGCACAAGCATCAAGCAGTGCTGATAACGGGACGAAAGTAGGAGTTATTCATGCCAATAAGCATAAGTACAATATCAGCGCCATGTGCAAGGTTATAAATATATCTAGAAGGCTTATATATATTATAATGCCGCACCGAATAAAGTTGACAGCGGCTTAGAAAACGAAGTCATAAAGATTTTCAAGGAAAGTCGTAACAATTATGGAACCCGTAAAATCAAAAAGAAACTACACAAAACTAAGTTTATCACCTCTAGGAAACGTATTGCCAAGATCACGAAAAAATATGGTCTTGTCTCTCAATACACAGTCAAGCAATTTAAAGTTCATAAAGCGTCTTGTAATAATGATAAGATTGAAAATGAGGTCAATTGTGAGATAATCGGCCATTCTGCTGGTGCTAAAAAAGACAGTGCCCTTGTATGCAAATCATTTTCAATAGTTCAAACTTCACTAGATAAACTCAGCATTCTCCACACAGACAGAGGTAATGAATTTAAGAATAAAGCAATTGATCAAATACTGGATACTTTCAAAATAAAACGTTCACTTAGTAAAAAGGGGATGCCCATACGACAATGCTGTGGCAGAAGCAACCTTTAAGGTGGTCAAAACAGAATTTGCATTCAACTGAATATTCAATAGCCTGGATGATTTTCTGTATGAATTACTTGATTACGTGAATTGGTACAATAATCACAGAATTCATGGTTCCTTGAATTACATGACACCCGTAAAATTTAAACAATGTGCGTTCGAGTAAAAGTTGTTTGGAAAAAGGTTGCCAATCCAAAGTGGCATGTTTGGAACCGCTGTGTTAGCAGATCGTGGAACGATTCATCTTAATTATTTACTATATTCAGAAAGCGTCTGTTAATAAATACTTTATCACGGCCTCTTGTTTCAACTTCCAAAACACCTATTTCGACTAACTCATTTAAGTAATTCGTAGCAGTCTTTCTTGTTACATCCAATGTGCTTTCTACATTTGATATTCTTGTGTAAAACTCTTTAAAGATAACGTCTACCAACTCACGTGAATATAGTTTTGGACTCTTCTCTCTTATTTCTTCGCTCGTCTTGTCTATCAAGGCATTTATATCCTTCAAAATTTCTAAAGACTCTGCAGCCATTTGAGTTATACCCTTTAAAATATACAAAATCCAGGATTCCCAGTCATCCTCGTTTTGAACACCTTGGATTAACTGATAATACTCTTGCTTATGATCCATGATATATTTACTCAAATATAAAATTGGCGAATCAAGAAGGTCCTTTAACACCAAGTACAGGATATTTACCATTTTTCCTGTTCTTCCATTTCAGTCATAGGATGGATAAATACTTTCAAATTGATAGTGAACAACTGCTAGTTTAATAAGTTCATCGATTTCATCTTCACTGTTGATATAATTCTCCAAATTCGTCAGCAAAATTCGAATTTCCTCTTCAGTTTCAGGCGGTCGATAAACTACTTCACCTGTTTGTTCATTCATCAATACAGTGCCAGACTGTTTTCTGATCCCAACATTATCACCTTCAATGATTGCCTGTACTTCTACAATCATATTCGTAGTCGAAATGCCTTTTCTTCAATCAAACTTACCCCATGCCAAAGCGCTTTTTTATAATTCAATACTTCTTTTGGTGCTCCTCGCATATACTTTTCATCTGATAAAGCTTCAAAGAGTTCGTCATGTGTTGCAATATTTTTTTCAATTTCAGAACTATCTTTAGCTTCATTATTTACTCATAACTATAGATTGTATGTAAATTCTACCTATATCCAAGTCAAACTGAGTGGAATGTCTCTAACGTTCCCACAATTCCCGATCGTGCCCCTCTATGTCTATTTCATATTTTATTCTAACATTTTAGGTCAGTAAAAACCCCTATTATTTTAAATAAAAGGGGCATGTTGGGAATTGCTGTGTTAGTTGTTGTTTTTACGATTTTCAACCTTACTGTGCGCTACTTATATAATCATAGTACTTTCTCATTATTAAATCTGAATCTTGGTTCAATACCCTGTCTGTCGTTGATAGATCAAGTCTTGAGTAATTATAGCCTTTAATTGAATCGATATTTTGCTCATTATTCGACATAAAAACGAATGCTTGATGTTTGCTTTTTAACGTGTCAAAAATGAATTTTGCTGTTCTATCAAGCTCAGGTTCATTAAAATCATCTTTCCTATAAGTATCAATAAACATTGGTATTTTTATGATCCCTCTAGTGTTACAAGCCATTTCATATATAGTTAAGTACTGTGCCAATATGGCTTGTACTTTCGTTGCACCTGACAGGTTTATTTTTACACTTTCTAAATTTGAAGTATAGTAATTTTTATATGAAAAAGGTATATTCAGTTTTTTATATGAATCTATCATAAGTTCTTTATAAGTCTTTGAAACATCTTTGTTATTCAATTTTAATAAGCTTTTCTCAACTGCTTCAAGCTCATCTTTTTTTCTATCGCGCTTAATTCTAAGTGAATCTATTTCAGCCTTAAGTTTCATGTTCACTCTACTTAGAGCATAACTATCAGCTCTATTTGCCAAATCAATTAACTCTGAAGTAGAATCTAACTTAGCTTTTATCTCGCTGTCAATATATTTAAGTTCTGATACTTCATTCAATCTAACTTCAATATCTTCCTCAAGGTCATGAAGGAACATGTTCACTTTTTCTCGTTCGTTTATTAAGTTTTCTTTAGTTAAATAAAGAACATAGTTTTCTTCTAGACTCTTACTAATAACTTGCTTACAGTTAGGACACTTACTATTTAGTTCGTTCTCAATCATGTCATTTATAGAAAGTTCAATAGAAGACTTCATTTCTGAATATGTATTCCGTTTGTACATTTTATCGTTAAGCTCTTTTTTTAGTTTATGTTCAGTTTCAATAATGTTATTATATGTATCTAAAAAGTACTTATATTGCTCTTTAAATGTATCTATGTCGATATTCTCCACTATATGAATATTTCTATTGTTCTCATCAATAATTAATTCTTTACTTTTAATCAATGCTTCAAATTCATCTAATGAGATCTTTAATTTACTTTTTTTCAGGTTTAGTCTGTAATACTCATTAGGTCTCGCACCTGTAAAATACTCCAATACTACTTTTCTATGATTCTTGATAAACTTAATTCCATTAAAAGTACTATCCATGTAATCCTGCCAGCTATTATCTTGATCTGTATAAAATGGCAAGAAAATATGATTAGGATAAAGTTGTGTCTCTTTTTTATCTATTCCCATTGTAACTACTTCAATTCCCATAATTTCATTAAGGAACTCAGTAAAAGTTTTCGTATCATAAAAATCGTAAGTATTATCTCTGTTTTTAATAATTTTAAAAAAATTACTTCCTCTTCCAATTTTCAGTTTTCTTCTGATAAGTATGTAGTTGTCATTTTCAATATTAAAATCCATTATGTATATATTACTAGCATGCTCATTTTGAAATTCGAAATCTTTAACTTCACATCCTAACGTGTACATCATCGATCTTGCTAATGTTGATTTACCAGCGTCTTTTTCGCCTACCACTAAGTTTATTTTCCTATCAAAGCTATGATTAAAAGCCTTCTTCTCAATTGGAGAAATAATAGAAAACTCATTAATTATGAAATTCATATATTCGACTCCTTTGCAACTACCAACAACACAAGTGCTTTCAGTTCATGTTCTTCCAATCGTATGCGAAGTTCCTCATATTTCTCAACTGAATTTATGTGATGAATAATTTCATCGATTGTGTTAAATGACCTATTGTTATATAGATCAAATATTGAATCATAATCCATGGAAGTAGGATGATTAGGAATTTTTACATAGCTCTTAAATTGATCAAATGAAAGTTTAATCTTAAAGTTTCTCTTGTCATCATCATTCAAAAGAAATACACACTCATTAAACATGACATCATCGTCAAATGAGGCAAACTTTACTATTTCTCCCATTATAAAATCTCTAGATAGTGTGGATTTCTCTTTTCGTATTTTTTTAATTTCACTTGTCATTGAGTTATACAAGGCAATACTGTTTACCTTGTTTTCACCAATTAAATCCTTTATGACATCCTCAATATAAACTCTTGTGACTTCTTCGTGTCTGGACTTCGGTATGAGCCTTATTGCATTTATCTTAGCCCAATCATACATACCATGCTTAGTATTTCTTATTATCTCATTTTTGGTATATGTTGAGAGCGAATCAAAATTTATCGACTTAAGTTTAGTTATCTCTTGGATTGCTCCAAGTTTTTTTGAAAACGTTTGATTCTCACAGATGATTAAATTATTGTCTACAACGCAGTTTGGTAATTCATTTTGAACTACACTATAATTGTCATACATCTTTTCAATTATTGATAGCGATGAGTTATTCTTCTTAGTTACTTTACTTGGTTTATATAGAACTTTTGGTGTTAAATTATTGTTAATACTTTTAGCTTGGTATAAGCTGACCTTGTTTGTAAATATAATAAAATCCTCGAGTTTCTCATATACTAAAGTGAACTCTTTTTTATTCTGCAGGTTTTCAAACACTAGATAAATAGCAGCTGACACTTGAAACTCAAATCCATCAAGTGCATTATCTCCACCTACCTCTGAATCAGGCAATGACAAAACCTTATTTATGATTACACTATCAAGCATAGAATCCCTCACCTTTTACTACTGATTCATCCAAATAATTACTATATAAACTTATCCTACTAAAACATCACTGTATAATCAATAACCGATTTGTATAATACCAAACATATTACAATTCATTAACTTAAGTAAAAATGACAACTAACTATTTTATTTCTTCATCGCTCCAAGTTGTATTATCCTTAAGCATGTCAGAGTATTTATCTATAACTCTCTTTATTTCATCTTCAATATTTTAAATTTGCAGTTATTGATAGTCTTAATAGTCTCCATTTATTAGTCTTTAATCATTTCACCAAACACTTCTAATAGTAAGAATCCTTCAGTATCACCTCGATCAATTAAGTACGTTGCTAATGCTTCGCTAACACTGCTTATTCCTTGTCTAAAATAGTTTTCAGCATAGATTTCATTTCTAAACACATCTACTATAATTCTTCTATTTTCCTTCGATACTTGAAACACCTGAGCATCCGGAACTAATAAAGCTTCTCCATGATCATCTTTCGTACTAAAAAAAGCTTCATCTACAAGGTTTTCTAATAGCTCTGTATCTTCACTCTCACCTGGTTCTACTAAATAGAAAAATGTTGTTTCATAATCTCCATTACGATTCTGTTGAACAAACTCAAGCGGATCAACAATAGCATCTGTATCAATCTTCCCTATTAACCTTTCATCTTCATCATCAAATTCATCCATTGATTCGTAAAAAGTAAACTGAACCACTCTGTCACTTAGTCCAAACTCATCAATGATTTCATTCATTCTCTTCCCAATAATGCCTTGAGTCAGTGTAGAAAAATATTTATCTCTCATAGTATGGGCATAGAACTCAATCTCTGGGTCTCTTTTAGGAATACAAAGAGCGTTCATATCATTAAATCCATCAACATTAGGATCATCATCAATTTTTATGAATATAAACTCCTCATCATATTTTTCTTGAAGACGTGATAAGACATCATCATCAAAATTACTATTATGGTATCCATTACCGTTTATTATTAGTGCATCAAAATCAATGTTTCTCTCATCAAGATAAATCGCCATCTCTTTATAATCCATTTGCGGCATTTCATAAATTGAACTTTTATACTTTTCATCAGCAATAAATGTATCAATATATGGTAATCCGCCAGCGATATCAGTGAAAGAACTCGCTAGCAACTCATAATTATCTTCAGCACTAAAGCCTTCTTTTATACTTAAATCACCAAACAAATAGTAGCGAGTCATAGCCCTGCGCACATGAATCACCTGATTCTCATAAATGTCCTCAAATGTAATTTCACCATCTCTATACTTCTGAAGACTGTCATTCATTATCTCCATATTTGCAACTGCATGAATTGGATAATCCAGATTGGTGATTTTGCTCTTGTAGACTGCCTCGAACTTCTCTGCAAACTTTATGTTGATTTCATCTTCCTCTTTCTTAAAATCAACATAGTAAAGTCCCTTCCCATAGTGACGTTCCAGTTCCTCTTCTCTTGATAATTTCAACTCTGAAAGTCTTACCGCATCCTTTAATCCTGCTTCATATTTTGCATCCATCGAATTAATTGTCGTGGTGCTTCCTCCACTAGAGCAACCAGCTAACATCAAAACTAACAAAGCCACTGGAAGTACACGTTTAAGTCTTAGTTGCATTCTGATCTCCTTTAATTTCTAATGAGCTTATATAGTTTGAATATAATTCTTTATAATTCTAACGTTTCCACGGTTCACGCTCGTTCGCCTTCTATTGCAACACTTTAAGCAAATTCAGAAACATAAACTTAGCAATGTTAGAAACTCTATCTCAACCAGGTGAATGGCAGGACACCGCTGTGTTATAGGATGCTATTCTTGTTTCTGCTTTACTTTCTAATTTAAGTCTACGGCTCTATAATACACTCAGGCATTTCTCTGGAAATTACTGTTTTTGAACAAGTTCCACCTAATTCACTTGTTATAACTTCACCTAACTCTTTAACTGCGATTTCAAACTCTTCGACTCTGCTTGAGTTAATTAACTCCATATATATTAAAGCATTTTTTGTTTTTCGAGTAATTTTTGTTCTATCAGCTTCACGCCATAACCAACTTCTCACAACGGTACCTATATCATCCTTATAAATTAGTTCCCCTTCTCTTGGGGGTTTGTTTTCGGTTTCTCCAAGTGGAACAAAGCTTTCATTGCCATTCGCAAAACTTAACACCATGTCTCCTTCAATACAATCTAAATCTTCCCCGCCACATGTAAACAAATGACTTAATGATATATAGTTATATAAGTCAACTACTGGATTAACTGAAAATATGCTACTCCCCTTTTTAACTCGTTTTGCCATAGCTTCAATAGAAGCTAAACTTCCCTTTTTCCGCTTAATTTTCTTCATCGCCTGACTATAATCATTGATGTATGTATGCAAAATATCGTTCTGATAGGCAATTTTAGAAATCTTTTTATAAGCTCTTTCTAGGTGAATCGCTCTCCCTACCTCACTATTGTCAAGATTTCTAAAATCCAATACTGCAATTTGTAGTTCTGGAAACAAGTCAAATACCTCTTTATCAATTTTGAATTTTTTCATATTATCAGCCCCTTTATTTATCTAAAATTATAATAAAGCTCACTCAATCATTAGCTTAGAAGATAATTTCCTATAACTATTTTATTTTTCATCGCTCCAAGTTGTATTATCATCCTAATTTCTAGTCTTCTGTCACAACTCCAAAAACTTCCATAAGCAAGAATCCTTCTGACTCACCTCTATCGATTAAGTATGTTGCTAACCCTATATGTTAGCCTAGTTGTCGGGAGGTGAAATTTACTCTATCATTGAGAGTAATGCGAAAAGGAGAAACCCGATGCCAAGATATAGTAAACAACTGAAAGCAAAAATAATAAAACAAATGTTGCCGCCACAGAATGTGAAAGTCAGCGAGTTATCAAAGCAACATAACATCCCTGAACAAACCCTTTATAAATGGAAGAAAAATGCTAAAGAACACGGCGCAGTAATACAAACACATACCAAAGGTAGCGAAAAATACACGAATGAAGTAAAGCTAAATATTATTATAGAAACTGCTCATTTAAACCAACAAGAGCTTTCAGAATATTGTCGTAAAAAAGGACTTTATGTTGATGAAATCAACGCTTGGAAATCAACGTTTATTACCGGTAAAACTACATCTGATAACGAAGTAAAAGAAGAATTAAAGACTAAAGATGCTGAGTTGAAATCAGTGAAAAAAGAGCTCATTCGTAAAGAAAAAGCATTAGCTGAAGCAGCCGCACTACTGGTCCTCAGAAAAAAGATGAATGCGATTTGGAATTCGGACGAGGAAGATTAACTTCAGCATCAAATCGCTTAGCAGTAATGGAAGTTATCGATGAAGCTGTATCATCTGGCGCTCGACAATTCATGGCATGTAACGAGGTTAATATAAGCGAAAGAACGCTGCAGCGTTGGCGTTTGGAAGGTGAAAAAACGAAGGATAAACGTCCTGATGCAATCAGACCTACACCTCAAAACAAACTTAGCCCAAAAGAAGAACAAGCCGTTTTAACGGCAATGAATAAACCTGAACATCAAAATCTACCACCGTCACAAGTCGTACCTAGACTTGCTGATAAGGGAATATATATTGCCTCAGAATCTACCTTTTATAGAATTCTTAACGAACATAAGCAAAACAACCACCGCGGGAAGTCAAAACAACCCGTAAAACGCCATATGACAACACATCAAGCCACAGGACCCAATCAAGTATGGATGTGGGATATCACTTGGTTGCCAGGAGCAGCTAAAGGCATATATTACTACTTGTATTTAATACTCGACTTATATAGTCGTAAGATTGTCGGATGGGAAATCTGGCCAAATGAAAGTGCTGAGAATGCAAGTGTACTCATACGCAAAGCATGTTATTCAGAGAATGTGCTTTCAGGCCTGCAACCGCTAGTTCTTCATTCTGACAATGGTAGCCCCATGAAAGGTGCATCGCTTTTAACTACGTTATATTCTCTTGGTATTGTGCCATCAAATAGCAGACCACGAGTAAGTAATGACAACGCTTTTATTGAATCATTTTTTAAAACTGTGAAGTATATGCCGACATTTCCACACCATGGCTTTGAGTCTATTGAGATAGCACGTGCGTGGGTTTTGGAATTTTCGAAATATTACAATACTGAACATCGACATCGTGGTATCAAGTTCATGACACCTAAAGAACGACATGACGGTAAATCAAAAATGATAACCGAAAAACGTAATAAAGTGTATCAACAAGCACGATCAAAAAATCCACATAGGTGGAGTAGATCGACAAGAAACTGGGAAGTGGAAGAAACAGTGTATTTAAACCCAAGTAAAGTGGACATTCAGAGAGAAAAAATTAGCTAAACACGACAACTATGTTGACATACAGCGCTAATGCTTCACTAACACTGGTTATTCCTTGTCTAAAATAGTTTTCAGCATAGATTTCATCTCTGAATACATCAACTACAAGGCTTCTTTTTTCTTCGCTTAATTCAACCACTTGATAATCAGTTAGAAGAACTGAATTGCCTTGAGAATCTTTTAAGTCAAAATAGGCTTTATCTGTAAGTTCATTTAATAGTTCTTTATCTTCTAGCTCACCAGGTTCTTTCAAACAATAAAATGTTGTTTCATAGTAACCATTGCGATTTTCCTCTATAAACTTCATTTCATTTTCTATAGCATCTGTATCTATCTTGCCACTGATTCTTTCATCCTCTTCCCTATAGTCATCTCTGGTATCGTAAAATGTAAACTGAACCACTCTGTCACTAAGTCCAAACTCATCAATGATTTCATTCATTCTCTTCCCAATAATGCCTTGAGTCAGTGTAGAAAAATATTTATCTCTCATAGTATGGGCATAGAACTCAATTTCTGGGTCTCTTTTAGGAATACAAAGAGCATTCATATCATTAAATCTATCAACATTAGGATCATCATCAATTTTTATAAATATAAACTCCTCATTATATTTTTCTTGAAGACGTGATAAGACATCATCATCAAAATTACTATTATGATATCCATTACCGTTTATTATTAGTGCATCGAAATCAATGTTTCTCTCATCAAGATAGATCGCCATCTCCTTATAATCCATTTGTGGCATTTCATAAATCAAACTTTTATACTTTTCATCAGCAATAAATATATCAATATATGGTAATCCGCCAGCGATATCAGTGAAAGAACTCGCTAGCAACTCATAATTTTCTTCAGCGTTAAAGCCTTCTCCTACACTTAAATCACCAAACAAATAGTAGCGAATCATAGCCCTGCGCACATGAATCACCTGATTCTCATAAATGTCCTCAAATGTAATCTCGCCATCTCTATACTTTTGAAGACTGTCATTCATTATCTCCATATTTGCAACCGCATGAATTGGATAATCCAGATTGGTGATTTTGCTCTTGTAGACTGCCTCGAACTTCTCTGCAAACTTTATGTTGATTTCATCTTCCTCTTTCTTAAAATCAACATAGTAAAGTCCCTTCCCATAGTGACGTTCCAGTTCCTCTTCTCTTGATAATTTCAACTCTGAAAGTCTTACCGCATCCTTTAATCCTGCTTCATATTTTGCATCCATCGAATTAATTGTCGTGGTGCTTCCTCCACTAGAGCAACCAGCTAACATCAAAACTAACAAAGCCACTGGAAGTACACGTTTAAGTTTTAGTTGCATTCTGATCTCCTTTAATTTCTAATGAGCTTATATAGTTTAAATATAATTCTTTATGATTCTAACTATTTTCATGCTCTTTTTTATTCTGATAATTTCAAAACTTATATATGAAAATGAAGCTCCATATTTCTTATCTTTAATTGAATAGAAACTCCATCGTGTTATACAAGCTTTGAGTAAGCTCACCATCTTTTGATTTTGTTAACAACTCTTTCATACGATCATTTACATTATCTTTTCCTAAACTTCTTGGATCCCAGTCATAATCAATCTGGCTTTGTATGGCAACTTCTAAAGCTTTATACGAAGAATACGTATTTTGTAGATTTACCTTTGTTAATTCTAATTCTTCTTTCAAATGTTCTGGTTCATAATCTGTTTTGAAAAATCTTACACTTATTCTTGATTCAACATAGGCATCATGGAGCGGTTACACTAAGTTAGACAGATTCCTTAAGGTCATATAAACTAAGACCAATAAGAAGGAGAAATTACAATGTCTAAAACAAAACGCCCAAGAAGACAGTTTACAGATGAATTTAAAGAACAAATCGTTCAGCTCTATTTAACTGGTAAGAGCAAGTCTGAAATTATAAAAGAGTATGATTTAACACCATCGTCGTTGAATCGATGGATAGAGCAACACCAAAGTTCAGGTTCATTTAAAACGAAAGATAATCTAAGTGAAGCTGAAAAAGAGTTTATCGAACTCAGAAAACGCAATAAACAACTTGAAATGGAAAATGACATTTTAAAGCAAGCAGCGCTGATAATGGGACGAAAGTAGAAATCATCAAGGCAAACCTTGATAAATACTCGATATCAGCAATGTGTACCGTCCTGAAAATACCTAGAAGTACTTACTATTACGAATCAAAATCAAGCGATACAAAAGAAACAGATGAATACACTGACGATGTGATTCGCATATATAAAGCAAGCCGTAGAAGCTATGGAACACGTCGTATTCGCAAAGAACTTCAGACAGAAGGTAAACAAGTTTCTCGGCGCAGAATCAAACGGATTATGGTTGAGAACGGCTTGGTTTCAAGCTATACAGTTGCAAAATACAAACCTTATAAATCAGCTCCAAATGAAGATATAGTCCCAAATGTAGTGGATAGAAACTTTGATGAACGTGAACTTCTTGAAGTTGTAGTCAGCGATCTGACATACGTTCGTGTTGATGGTAAATGGAACTATGTCTGCCTCATACTCGACCTGCACAACCGTGAAATCATAGGATATAGTGCTGGTCCAAACAAAGATGCAGAACTTGTCTATCAAGCATTTGCAACGATTAAACATAACTTACGGAAAGTATCCATATTCCACACCGATCGAGGAAATGAGTTCAAAAATAATGCGATCGATGGAATCCTTGATACATTTGAAATCGATAGGTCGCTTAGTAAAAAGGGCTGTCCGTATGACGCTGTATGTCAACATAGTTGTCGTGTTTAGCTAATTTTTTCTCTCTGAATGTCCACTTTACTTGGGTTTAAATACACTGTTTCTTCCACTTCCCAGTTTCTTGTCGATCTACTCCACCTATGTGGATTTTTTGATCGTGCTTGTTGATACACTTTATTACGTTTTTCGGTTATCATTTTTGATTTACCGTCATGTCGTTCTTTAGGTGTCATGAACTTGATACCACGATGTCGATGTTCAGTATTGTAATATTTCGAAAATTCCAAAACCCACGCACGTGCTATCTCAATAGACTCAAAGCCATGGTGTGGAAATGTCGGCATATACTTCACAGTTTTAAAAAATGATTCAATAAAAGCGTTGTCATTACTTACTCGTGGTCTGCTATTTGATGGCACAATACCAAGAGAATATAACGTAGTTAAAAGCGATGCACCTTTCATGGGGCTACCATTGTCAGAATGAAGAACTAGCGGTTGCAGGCCTGAAAGCACATTCTCTGAATAACATGCTTTGCGTATGAGTACACTTGCATTCTCAGCACTTTCATTTGGCCAGATTTCCCATCCGACAATCTTACGACTATATAAGTCGAGTATTAAATACAAGTAGTAATATATGCCTTTAGCTGCTCCTGGCAACCAAGTGATATCCCACATCCATACTTGATTGGGTCCTGTGGCTTGATGTGTTGTCATATGGCGTTTTACGGGTTGTTTTGACTTCCCGCGGTGGTTGTTTTGCTTATGTTCGTTAAGAATTCTATAAAAGGTAGATTCTGAGGCAATATATATTCCCTTATCAGCAAGTCTAGGTACGACTTGTGACGGTGGTAGATTTTGATGTTCAGGTTTATTCATTGCCGTTAAAACGGCTTGTTCTTCTTTTGGGCTAAGTTTGTTTTGAGGTGTAGGTCTGATTGCATCAGGACGTTTATCCTTCGTTTTTTCACCTTCCAAACGCCAACGCTGCAGCGTTCTTTCGCTTATATTAACCTCGTTACATGCCATGAATTGTCGAGCGCCAGATGATACAGCTTCATCGATAACTTCCATTACTGCTAAGCGATTTGATGCTGAAGTTAATCTTCCTCGTCCGAATTCCAAATCGCATTCATCTTTTTTCTGAGGACCAGTAGTGCGGCTGCTTCAGCTAATGCTTTTTCTTTACGAATGAGCTCTTTTTTCACTGATTTCAACTCAGCATCTTTAGTCTTTAATTCTTCTTTTACTTCGTTATCAGATGTAGTTTTACCGGTAATAAACGTTGATTTCCAAGCGTTGATTTCATCAACATAAAGTCCTTTTTTACGACAATATTCTGAAAGCTCTTGTTGGTTTAAATGAGCAGTTTCTATAATAATATTTAGCTTTACTTCATTCGTGTATTTTTCGCTACCTTTGGTATGTGTTTGTATTACTGCGCCGTGTTCTTTAGCATTTTTCTTCCATTTATAAAGGGTTTGTTCAGGGATGTTATGTTGCTTTGATAACTCGCTGACTTTCACATTCTGTGGCGGCAACATTTGTTTTATTATTTTTGCTTTCAGTTGTTTACTATATCTTGGCATCGGGTTTCTCCTTTTCGCATTACTCTCAATGATAGAGTAAATTTCACCTCCCGACAACTAGGCTAACATATAGGGATGATAAGGCTGTAGCTGAAGCTACTTTCAAATCTTTTAAAGTCGAGTTTGTGTATCAACATGCATTTGAAAATCTAAACGAGCTTCGACTTGAGTTATTCGATTATGTGAACTGGTACAACAATATCAGATTGCACTCATCTTTGGGCTATCTGCCACCAACTACTTACAAATATTCACACCTTAAGAAAGTTGTCTAATAAAGTGTTGACATTCCATCAATTTCTTCATCGCTCCAAGTTGTATTATCCTTAAGCATGTCAGAGTATTTATCTATAACACTCTTTATTTCATCTTCAATATTTTAAATTTGCAGTTATTGATAGTCTTAATAGTCTCCATTTATTAGTCTTTAATCATTTCACCAAACACTTCTAATAGTAAGAATCCTTCAGTATCACCTCGATCAATTAAGTACGTTGCTAATGCTTCGCTAACACTGCTTATTCCTTGTCTAAAATAGTTTTCAGCATAGATTTCATTTCTAAACACATCTACTATAATTCTTCTATTTTCCTTCGATACTTGAAACACCTGAGCATCGGGAACTAATAAAGCTTCTCCATGATCATCTTTTGTACTAAAAAAAGCTTCATCTACAAGGTTTTCTAATAGCTCTGTATCTTCACTCTCACCTGGTTCTACTAAATAGAAAAATGTTGTTTCATAATCTCCATTACGATTCTGTTGAACAAACTCAAGCGGATCAACAATAGCATCTGTATCAATCTTCCCTATTAACCTTTCATCTTCATCATCAAATTCATCCATTGATTCGTAAAATGTAAACTGAACCACCCTATCACTAAGTCCAAACTCATCAATGATTTCATTCATTCTCTTCCCAATAATGCCTTGAGTCAGTGTAGAAAAATATTTATCTCTCATAGTATGGGCATAGAACTCAATCTCTGGGTCTCTTTTAGGAATACAAAGAGCATTCCTATCATTAAATCTATCAACATTGGGATCATCATCAATTTTTATAAATATAAACTCCTCATTATATTTATCTTGAAGACGTGATAAAACATCATCATCAAACTCACTATTAATGTAACCATTACCATTTACTATCAAAGTATTAAACTCAATCTTCTTACCATTCAGATATATCGCCATCTCCTTATAGTCCATTTGTGGCATTTCACAAATTGAACTTTTATGCTTTTTATCAACAATGAATGTATCAATAAACGGCAAACCGCCGGCAATATCAGTGAAGGAGCTTGCTAACATCTCATAATTGTCCTCTACTGTAAGCCCTTCTCCTACACTTAAATCACCAAACAAATAGTAACGAATCATAGCCCTGCGCACATGAATCATTTGATTCTCATAAATGTCCTCAAATGTAATTTCACCCTCTCTATACTTTTGAAGACTGTCATTCATTATCTCCATATTTGCAACCGCATGAATTGGATAATCCAGATTGGTGATTTTGCTCTTGTAGACTGCCTCGAACTTCTCTGCAAACTTCATGTTGATTTCATCTTCCTCTTTCTCAAAATCAACATAGTAAAGTCCCTTCCCATAATGACGTTCTAGTTCTTCTTCTCTTGATAATTTCAACTCGGCAAGTCTTGCAGCATCCTTTAATCCTGCTTCATATTTTGCATCCATCGAATTCATTGTCGTGGTGCTTCCTCCACTAGAGCAACCAGCTAAAGTTATAGCTAACAAAGCCACTAGAAGTACACGTTTAAGTTTTAGTTGCATCCTGATCTCCTTTAATTTCTAATGAACTTAAATAGTTTAAATATAATTCTTTATGATTCTAACTATTTTATGTTCTTTTATTATTCTGCTAATTTCAAAACTTATATATTGGTTTTATAGTCGGTAACATTGTATATAATACGTCCCCTGATTTTTTCACAGTCCAACCTACTTATCGGCTTAAAAAACAAAATGTAATTTTGAATTTTTATACAATTAATATCTATTTTACCATACAACTCTAACTCAATAACATTCATTTGTGATTACATGTAAATCGTATTCAAATAAAAAACACAGCAATCAGATAACAATCCAACCACTGTGCTTTATTCTTATATTCAATTTCTTGATCTACTCTTCACGACGAAGTCCCAAGTAAGATGCCCCGCCACAAAGGGCACTCATGACAAACCAAGTTCCAAACATCATCATGGCCATGCTCTTAAAAAATGTTTCTGGGAGCATTTGAATCAAAGTGTCTGTTCTTGGGTCAAGTATCCATAAGTCATTGGTGAAAAAGAGGTGGTGGAACTTAATAAAGGCCTTATTAAAATCGGTGAAGGCAATAATCAGCATTGTTCCAGCCAGTATCAAACTCACCCCTGCCTGCTTGAGTCCAACCTTCATTATATAGCCATACTGCTTTCGCCACACCGCCAGTCCAACAAAGAAAAGGACTGTTCCAAACAGCACCCCTCTTATAGATTCATTCATAAGAAAGAGTTTTTTCACATCCACCATGTGGTCTTTTTCCCGCTTATTAAAAACTTCACGCTCCTCTGAATGAATTTCTGCGGTCATATCAAGTGTTTCTGCCTGTCCCCGCATGTAGGCTATGAGCCCCTTTGTGACATGGCTTAGATTTTCTTCATCCATGCCTGTTCGCTCTGTCACATTATTGTCCATATAAAGCTTCATGTATATGTCTTCATTATAAGCAAATATACTAATACTCATTGTTAGCAGCAAGAGAGAAACAATGATGCCCGCAAGCCACTGTGAGATTCCAACCATATACTTCATATTCTGTCCTCGCTTATTTATCCCCATGTGTCTTAGTCAGTCGTTCTGTTTATGCCTTACGTATGTCTTTCTTGTCAGGCTAGATTTACACCCGGCCCACCTGTCCGCGTTCTTTTCGTCTTGCCATTTTGGCTTCATACATTCTTTCATCAGCCATTTTAACGACATCCATAATGTGTTTTCCATTTGTGTAAATGTCATAGCCGATACTGAACTCCATGTCATGGTCAAGAATCTCCGTGCTCTCATTCCAAGTTTTAAGTTCCTGCTCAATACGATTTATATAAGACTTAATGGCTTCTTCTTCTCCTGCCATAAGGACTATTAAGAATTCGTCGCCTCCATAGCGGACAGCAAAATCACTGCCCCTTGCATGACCTGAGAGCATTTTTGCCACTTCTTGCAGAACGACGTCTCCAACATTATGGCCATAGTGGTCATTAATGTACTTAAACCTGTCCACATCGAGCATGATTAATGCTAAGTTTTTTATTCGCTTGTCCCTTTTTAAGTCTTCAATATAATTATTAAAATAGTGCCTATTGAATATGCCTGTTAAGGGGTCTGTATTTGCCATTCTTTCCATTTCATCATGGGCATTTTGAAGTTCTATTGTGCGTTCTTCAACTCGGCTTTCCATATCCCTGTAGCTGCTTTCCAGCTCAAAGGCCATTTTTTTAATTTCATAGGCCAGCACTTCCACTTCCATGCCTCCTTTGACTTCAAGAGGCGTGTTAAAATTTCCCCGTCCAATTTCAGACACAGCTTTGGCAATATGCTTAATTGGATGCGAAAGCGTCCTAGCAATCAATATACTTATTATAAAAAGAACAATCATAGTTGTTAGTATCAACCCAAGATATGTTTGCAAATATGCATATACCGGTGCCATAAAATCTTCCCTTGGTTCTACAGTCAGCAAATTGAGTCTGGTTCCAGATAGGGTATTTATGTGAAGCGGTGTCCAGTAAACGAATTCATTTTTCAACCGTCCGAGGCCTTGCCCATGTTCACCTGTTACTTTTTCAAATAAGTCAATTTCCTGCCAAGAGGATGTGTTTTCAACATCGTTTTTCAGAGAAGCCCCAGTATTTTTATTGCTTGGACCGCCCCACTCCTTTTCAATAGATTTGTAAATAAGGTAGTAGCCTTTATCATCGGTCATATAGGTATGATCATAAGGGCTGTTTTCAATTCGGTCTCGAAGCTCATCGAGCAAAAAGGTTACATTCAAGTTTACAATCAAATAATAGCGAACTGATGAATTCTCTGAAAGCAGGTCCATTGGTGCCACATACCGAATGACTGCTTTGTTAGGTTGCTCAATTTGACCGTTCTCAATGTTCAAATCAATGGCAGTGGTGTAGACTTCACCACTCACAAGGTTCATAGCATTCTTATAATAATACCTGTCCGACTTGTCTTGCAAACGGTCATCAGGCATGACCACTTGATTACCATTGATATTGTTTACTCGAATAAGTTCCATACCAGAAGCATCCAAGAGTCTTAAATGATCATAATGTCCATGCGTCTCAAGAAAAGAGACAAATGTGGAAACCGTATGCTTTGCAAAGTCATCATCATGATCACTTACATTATGAGTCCCCATATGTTCTGCCCAGTCCACGGCCAGTAGATCCTTTAAGAACTCCAAATCCACCTGTGAATTTTCAAAATAACTTTCAATGTCATACTCTATGGAAGCATGAAAAGAACGCATCCTTTCCATTTCGACTCTTTCAACCAGATCTGAAGAGGACTTGTATCCGTAAATGCCAAATAGAACAAGTGGAATCACAGCCACCAAGATCAGTGCTATAAAAAATCTAAATTGTATACCTATCCGCCGCATTCTCCCACCTCTTATCTAGCCCACACCGTTTTTGTTTTTACATTTCAAATGTCTTATTTAAAACCAAATTTATCATCTAATTCAATCCTAAACCCCATCTTTTCATTACACGATTCTCCCCATGAGTGAAATGTTTTATAGGGATCTGTCTTTACTTCTTTTTATTCAACTGAATGACTTTAGTCGATTACTTTTATATTTACCCACCAGCTAGGCCTTGCAAAACACGTCTTATAAGTCTTCTGTTCACGCCCAATACATTTTAGCTGGTCAAGGCTTATAAAAAGTATATGACAATTCTGAGCCTATGCCTACTATTATTATCGTCAGATCAGATCACAAGATTAATTTACATGAAAGAGTGGTATGAAGAAATTAATATAAAAGAGGAGGGAGATTCATGAAAGTTAAAAAAATGCCCAAGAAACTATATGAGAAAAGGTTGGCTGAACTTCAAATAGAACTTGTAAAATTACAAGAATGGATTGTTAAGAAAGGACTCAAAGTCGTGGTTATATTTGAAGGTAGAGACGCCGCCGGTAAAGGTGGGACTATCAAGCGTATTACCCAAAGTCTCAACCCGAGGATTTGCCGGGTGACTGCTCTTCCAAAGCCCACTGAAAAAGAGAGAACCCAGTGGTATTTTCAGCGTTATGTGGCCCATTTGCCGGCCGCTGGTGAAATGGTTTTATTCGATAGGAGTTGGTACAACAGGGCTGGCGTTGAACGGGTCATGGGCTTTTGTACTGAAGATGAATACTGGGACTTTCTCAGGTCGGTGCCCCAGTTTGAAGAAATGCTCATCCGCTCTGGCATTACCATTATTAAATACTGGTTTTCTGTCAGCGATGAAGAACAGGAAAAGCGCTTTCAAGATAGAATCGACGACCCTACAAAGCGTTGGAAACTCAGTGACATGGATTTAGAAGCCAGAACCCGTTGGGTGGATTACTCCAAGGCCAAAGACATCATGTTCCAGTATACCGACACAGCCAAATCACCTTGGTATGTTATTGAATCCGACTATAAAAGAAATGCTCGCATAAACTGTATCAGCCACTTGCTCGACCAGTTTGATTACGAAAATACAGTCCCTAAAAAGTTAGAACTGCCAAAAAGGCAGGCCAACTCTGGCTATGTAAGACCGCCAATATCTGACCAAAAGTTTGTGCCTGATGTGGCCTCTAAGCTCAGTCAAGAAAAGTCATAAGGTCTCAAGATTATCTACTTTGTTTTAATATAGTAAAGCCCCCTCTCTCCTAATTCAGGCGCTTGCAAAATATCATTCAATCACCCTTGCTATAACAAATATAGAATTTTTGATTCTTAAATATCTATATATGGTATAGCAAGGGTATAGATCTGTAATTTAGCAAGTCGCTCAATTGAGACAGGGGGCTTATTAGAATCCAGAATGATAAAAATAGGTCTTGCCTTGTACTCTATTTGCCTTGGATGACTTTTTCCTAATAGACTATATGTCGTCCTTCATGGCTTTTACATGGTTTTTTACAGCCTCATTTATAAACTCTGGCAGTTTCTTTCCAAAACGGCTGATGTTTTTATAAAACCGCTCATCGTTGACATACATGTCTGAAAGGCCTAAAAGCATTTCATCTGAACAAGTGTAAAACTGGTTCATGTAGTCTTGCAGGCTCACGACAGCTTTTCCAATTTCTTCTTTTAATTCGCCTTCCAATACACCTTCATCTAATTTTATTTTGTCAGATATCTTTTCTTGCCTCTGCATTAGTTCTGCAAAAGTCGTGAATATTTCTTCAAGTCTTTTTTGCAAATCTTCTTCTGTAAGATTGTTCTTTCTCATGTTGGCTTCTGATGTTTCAACGATTTCTTTGCCCCATTTTTTCTTGGCTTCTTCCTTATAAGCTTGTAAAGTTTCTTTACTTAGCCCCTCAAATTTCTGCTTTGCATTCATTTTAATGCCACCTCTGCTTTCCTCTATGGATTTATCTATTGTGTTTATTAAAATATCCAGTCTGGCCTTCTTTTTTTCAAGGAGGTCACGGTGAGATTGTAGGGCACTGACTTTGTCGTACGCTGGACTGTCCAGTATCCTCTTTATTTCTTCCAAACTAAAGTCCAACTCTCTAAAAAAGAGAATTTGCTGTAACTTTTCCACTTCAAGGTCTGTGTAAATGCGATAATTTGATGCATTTACATGATTGGGTTTAAGCAGGCCAATCTTGTCATAGTGGTGTAGAGTACGAACTGTAACTTGGGCTATGTCAGCAAGTGCCTTGACCGTATATTCCATGGTATACCCTCCTTAAAAATGATCATTTATTTGAGCTCATCTTTATGATACACCCTAACGTAGCGTCAGGGTCAAGGCTTTCTATCTTTTTTGTAGAATAAAAAAAGCTAACTTCTTGATTGTAGGGCAAACCTCATATGTATAAACCCTCCCCTTACTATTAAATTGATGTAAAAAGCCCCCGCATCCAAACTGGATACAGGGGCTTTGATATGCTATAAACTTGCGTTTGAGGGACTAAGTCTTACTCTTCAAAAATGCCAATGGAATCTTCAAGATAATTGTTGATCACATCTTGAATCTGGGCATCTCTTAAGATCATTGAAATTTCAATACGTCTGTTCTTTGCGTAAGCTTCTTCTGACGTGCCTGGGTCAACAGGACGGTACTCCGAGTAGGCGCTGGCTGTGAAGTAAGCTCCATATTCTTCTTCAAGGGTTTCATTGGAAGATAGAAGATAATTTACAACAGCTGCGGCACGGTTGGCAGATAGTTCTCTATTATAAGAGCTGCTGCCTCTTTCATCGGTGTGACCCTGAATGGCAATGGCATCAATAAAGCCACGAACCTCATCATCTGAAAGGACATTTTCAAAGGCTAGGGCCAGTTTATCAAGAAGCACCTTGCCCTCTTCCTTTACCTTGTATGAATCCGTGTCAAATACAAAGCCTTCATTAATGATGATATTTCCTGTGTCAGAAATCCTAACAAGGTCCTTACCATTCACATTGCTGGCTTCTAGGCTATCTTCCATAGAGACCTTTACCTTGTCTAGGACGTCAAGTCTTAGAACAGCAATGCCGTGAAGCTTATCTCTTAAATCACCAAGTTCTTTATTGGAATTGGCTATGATTTCTTTTTGTTTTTCTATTTCATCTTCAGACAATTTAAGGGCCTGCTGACCTCTTTCAACTTCTGCTTTTGTTTCTTCAACTTGGTCAAGCAATAAGTCTAGTCTGTCCTGGGCGCTTGTAATTTCCGCTTTTGCTTCTGCAAGCTCTTTCTTTTTAAGGTCTAAATCCTTACTGACAATAATGTTACTTAAATAAGAAATGAGTATGAGGAAAAAGAGGATCAGCGCAATGGTTGACATGATGTCTGTAAAAGCTGGCCAGAAATTTTCCTGTTCCACCTCTACAGTGCCACGTCGTCTTCTGTACTTGGCCATGGCTTACCTCCTATTTTGTTCTTTCTTTACCAATAACCTCAAGGGTGTTGCTTAGGACCTGATGTCCGTTTTTCAGTTCTTTTGTGCTTGATTTAATGGAGTTTGAAAAGTCATCAAAAGATACATTCATACGCTGGATATTTGATCTTAAGTCATGATTAAACTCTGAGAAATCTCTAGTGTTTTCCGCAAATGTTTGAATGCTCTCATCAAACTTACCAATGGAACCATTCAAGGACTCAGCTGTGTTTGACATTTCTGTCGCCACAGTGCTGAGCTTGTAGCTTAGTGCGCTTGTAAGTTCTTTAAGGTTTTCTTCTAGCTTGTCGCCAAATTGGTCTAGGCCAAGGTCAACAGATGCACCTGCAACCACTGCGCCACCACGTTTTTTGCCAGCATAGTGGTCAAGGTATTCTTCTGCACACACAAAGACATGGTCTTTTGTTGCTTGAATGCTGAATGCCATATTGATTAGAGTTACAATAATAGACCCCCCAATACCACAAAGCGACGTTACAAATGCAACTGACATGCCTTGAAGAGAACTCATAAGTCCATCAATAATTGGTGTCATATCATTTACAATGCTGCCCTTTGTTGAGCCCAGCAAGGTAACTATCTCTCCGATAGAGAGTGTTAAGCCATAGAATGTACCCAGTAGACCTAAAATAACCATTAGGGAAATCGATCTTGATGCAATTCGTTCTGCAACAGCATATCCACTGAAGCTCTTTGCCATATGCTTTTCAATAATTGCATATGTGTTGACTTCATCAACATTGTTTTCTACAGCCTTATGGTAGTCATCAACCATTTTGTTCAGTGCATGTTCTGCGAACACACCGTTGGCTCTATTTTCAGGACTCTCTAGGTCCTGAATGATTGTTGAGTACTTTCTTTTAATAACGAATGTGAGTATAACTGTTAGTATTAAAATTGAAAAAATAGTCACCACAATTCCAGTTGCCACTGGATTCAGGTTCGAAAATAAATCTAGCATAATGCCCTCCTTGATATAATCTTGCTACATCTCTATCTCATAGTAGCACACACATAATTGTAGCCGCAATTAATGCGGGGCTATTGTAAACAAATCATAACCATTTCGTCATATATTATACATAGAGTAACAAAATGATGACAAAACTACACAAAAGTTTACTTGTATTAACCATTGAAGAGACCCATATATGTTTTTCCACATATGGGTCTCCTATTTTTTAGCATATAAAACATCAGGTTTAAGAACGCATTTGCATGAGGGCTTCTTTTTTTTCCCTCGCGATACGCTTGGCCATTTTATGAAATACAACTTGGGATTCATAGCGCTCACCCTCCCTGTCAATAGGGCTATATGACCCGTCAGGGTTTTGAATGCGCGCCTTCACATTATCCTGAAGCGTTATGTCCATCATCTCATCCAGCTTTTCCTTTAAATGATCTGGCCCAATCGGAAAGAGGGTTTCCACCCGTCTATCGAGATTTCTCGGCATCCAGTCAGCACTTGATAAATAATACCGCTTTTCTCCACCATCATGGAAATAGTAGATTCGACTGTGTTCTAAGAAGGTTCCCACTATGCTGATAACCTTTATGTTCTCACTTTGCCCCTTTATGCCTGAACGCAAGCAACAAATCCCACGTACAATGAGTGTGATTTTAACCCCCGCTTGGGAGGCTTCATAGAGCTTGTTGATTATGTCTTCATCTACTAAAGAGTTCATTTTAGCAATAATCTTCGCCTTTTCCCCCTTACGAGCCAATTTGATTTCATTGTCAATGGACTTCATGAAAAACTGGCGCAGATTACCAGGGGCAACGGCAAGTTTCTTCCATTTTGGTTCCTTGGCATAGCCCGTTAAGAGATTAAAGAGGGCTGACACATCTGCCCCAAAGGCATCCCTACACGTGAAATACCCATGGTCTGTATAAAGTTTAGCCGTTGAGTCATTATAATTGCCTGTGCCCAGATGGACATATCTTCTTATTTGATCTTCTTCTCGTCTGACTACCAGTATTGTCTTACAGTGTATTTTAAGGCCAACCAAACCGTAAATCACATGACACCCGGAACGCTCAAGGCGCTTTGCCCAGATAATATTGTTTTCTTCATCAAATCTAGCCTTGAGTTCCACAAGAACTGTGACTTGCTTTCCATTTTCAGCGGCCTGAATGAGGGCTTTGATGATCGGAGAATCTGCACTGACCCGGTATAGTGTCTGCTTAATAGCAAGAACCTTTGGATCTCTGGCCGCCTGATTGACAAAAGCCACAACTGGATCAAAACTTTCATATGGATGATGCATGAGACTGTCTCCATTTCGAATGGCTTCAAAAATATCGTTCTCATACCCAATAAAATCTTCTGCTGGTTGAGGCCGCATAGGCTCTGCACGTAGGTCTGAAAACTCTGGTTCAAAGGAGAAATCCATCCAGAAGGTTGGATCGAGCGGGCCATTGATTTTATAAAGATCATCATCATGAAGGTCAAGCTTGTCCATAAGATATGTCAGGATATCGTCATCCATATGCTTTTCATATTCCAGCCTTACAGGCGCTCCCCACTTGCGTTTTTTAATGGATTTTTCTATTTCAATAAGTAGGTCTTCAGCTTCATCTTCATCAATGGCAAGGTCACCATTTCTTGTTAACCTAAATGCATAAACAGACTGAACGTCAAATCCCTTGAAAAGACTCTTAATGTTGGCCTTTATGATTTCTTCTAGGAGTATATAATGCCTGTTTTCTCCGGGAATACGCATATAACGATCAATGACAGAAGGCACCTGAAGCACAGCCAACTTAATCTCGTCATCAATCATGAGCTTAACCGCTAGGTTTAGACTCTTATTTGATAAAAGGAGGAAAGGACGGCTGTTGTCCACAGCCATAGGGGTTATAACCGGAAAGACAACCTCTTCGAAAAAATCATTTATATACTTCTTCTGATCCTTGGCCACATCATCGTAAGACAAAATTTCCACACCATGCTTTTTCATTTCTGGCAATAGAGACTTGTTTAAGCAGGTGTATTTCTTATGAACCATGTCATGGCACATATTTGAAAGCAAGGTAATTTGCTCTTTGGGAGAAAGGCCTGCGGGGTCTTTCTTCTCATACCCCACTTCAATTTGGTCGAGAATACCGGCCATACGCACCATAAAAAACTCATCTAAGTTAGATGCTGTAATGGCCAGAAACTTTAAGCGGTCCATAACGCGGGAACTTTCATCTTGTGCTTCTTCTAAAACCCTATAGTTAAAATCAAGCCAGGACACTTCTCTGTTTATGTACTTTTTAGACCCATTAGGATAACTCATCGTAACACCTCTTAACCGAGAGTTTTGCTTCAATGCCAAAGATTCTTCTGAAGAAGATAGAGGCTCTTGCGAATCCCCATTCTTCAAGGATGAAGTTCTGTCCACACTCTGCATAAAATCTGAGTTTTTTCCCTGATGTGCTGATATCGATTTTTCTGAACTTTTGCTTTCTACTGATGTCGAGGGCTTCAGCCACTTTAAGAATGGCAGCCATTTTAGTAATCTTGATTTGTTGTCCTTTTGATAGTGTTGGTTCAATGAAATCTCCTTCATCTGTATGATGCATGGCCTTAAAACTGGCTTCTGCAATCACAATCATGTCTTGTTGTCTGAGACCGACTATATTAAAACATTTAAGCATATCGTACACAATTTGCTGGTAGACTTCCGTGCCTTCAAACTCGCCAAGACTGTGCATAATGGCTGCGACCTGAAGGAGCAACCTATCTTTCTTACCCAGTCCATGTATTTTTTTATTTCATCAAATATTTCTAGAGCCCTTTCCTCAACAGCCGCTGAATGTTTGGCATCATAATTGTATTGCTGGGCCATATAGCGACTGGAAGCCACCGTGTGGTCTCTGAATATAAGAATCCTCTCCTTGTAGTCCTTAGGATCATGGATTTTCCAGGAAAGGGTGTCTGAAAACTTCATTTGAATAACTGTCATTGTCTTGGCTGTTGTCATTTCAAATATGGTTTTATAAATGCAAAGCGCAGGAAGTAACAGTTCGGCCTCGGCCAGACGAAGTTCATGCTCATAGGCGATTTGCTCAGGTGTATCATGTTTTATCTCATCATATTTTTCAAGAAAATCTTCCCGGCTTATAAATCCCACTTCCTCTTCAAGAGTAATATCAAAGAGTTTGGTCAATAGATCCGTTTGTTTTCCAGAAACAATCATATTTTCAATACCGCTATTTGGAAGACTTCTGCTAAAGAGCTGGAGGGGATTGCTCAAATACTCTTCCATGAATATATAAAAATCCGAAGACTCCCTATATTTATCCCCTAAGGACTCTCTCAGTTTTAATGTGCCCAGGGGAATATTCTGAGTGTGTACAATATGGCTGGAGTCATAATATGTGGCGCCTATACTTCCCGTACCAATATATGAAATAACAGCATTCTTGTTTTTTAGGGCATCATGGGACTCCACATGCTGAATAATACGGTCATAAAACATTCTTTTTTTCTTCTGCATCTTCTATAATTTCCACATCAAGACCTGTCCTGATTTTGATTTGATCCAGTATGTAATATCTATTTATGGCATCACGCAGGGCCGTCGTCGCAAATAAGTTGATGTCTGTAATGTCATAGGCCTTGGCGAGGATCTTAAAGTCATTAACGCGTTCACACAGGGTTTCCACTGATTCATAGCGTATTCGTCCCGTTGAAAATGTTTGGTGTCCCAGGTCTGATGGACTCTCCATAAACTCAAGTTCTCTGATGCTTTCTTTTCCGTCCTCTGTTATTCTAAATTGCAGAACCCTTGATCCGATATAGGCCACTGCCGCCATTTTTTGACTCATAAAAAGCCCCTCTTCCTATTCCTGTCACACGCAGTTCTGCGTATGTAATTCTGTGTATGTAATTCTGTGTATATTGTTGTGATTTTTTCCCATCGATTGGTTGCACATCTTAGACTATGAATTTTCATCAACTTATTTCTTTATCTCATTCCATAATATTGTATTAAAATACTTGAATCGCTTGATTAAATCGATGTTAACTCCATCATATTTATATCCTCAATTCCATTTTTATATCTTCCATTCTATTATTTTAGGCGCTTGCAGAATTATAAATCCTTGCACTCGCCCTACCATATATATTTAAGAATAATAATTCTATATATGGCCTGGCGAGTGTTCTTGAATGACATTTTGCAAGCCGATCATTTGTAAACTCTATTTCCATGACCTGCCCGGAAGCAATACAGATGAAATCTTTTAATGGAATTCTAATGAATGTTAAAGACAGATTTAATCGAATAGGCGTACATTATAAACATAGAGTATTCACATATCAAAGGAGGCTATATCATGTTTGAGATACTATTTGCCCTGTTATTTTTATTTATTGTTTTAAAAGTAACCCTTGCACTGGGTTTTGGAATATTAAGAATTGCCATTGGCCTTATAGGAGCTTTTGTGGTTCTTGCTATACTTCCACTATCCTTTGCCTTGTTTCTCCCTTTAGCCATCGTCATGCTTGTTGGCATTGGTCTTATCGCTGTTTTGAAAGCTATCCTCCACTAACTTGCATGTGGAGACACACTCCTTCTTTTCATCAAAGGTTTTTTTTGATACGATATAGGGAAGGAGGTACGGAAATATGGCTAGACCGACAAAACCACGCCGGATTTGTCAGATGCCCGAATTCAGGGAGTTTCACCCGACCGGGCCATCACATGAATCCTCGGCAGGTACTTCCATCCATATGACTTTAGAAGAGCTTGAAACACTACGTCTTATGGATCTGGAAGACCACACGCAACATGAAGGTGCGGATATTATGGGTGTCAGCCGTTCAACCTTTCAAAGGTTGTACAACGATGCCAGAAAGAAGGTTGCAAAGAGTCTTGTAGGTGGTTATATACTTACAATAGAAGGTGGGCACTACGAATTGTGTGAGTACATTGAAACATCACCCTGTCCGAAGTGTACTCGAAAAAATGATCCACGTATAATAGAAAAACTTGCAAAAAAGCAACCCTAGATCGGACTGTTCATACAACTTGCACTTGGATATTCTTACCCAAATGCTGAGAATTCAAACATATATTGTACATTCCATGTCTAACATAAAAAGTTAAATAGATAAAATAAAGTAAAAAAATCCGTTTGGTTGACCAAACGGATTTTTAGCGCTCACTATGGAGCTGTTCATCTATAAAGTTATCTTAGTTTGCCTATTCATCGGACCATGTGCCCTGCCATGAATAGCTTAATATGGAAATCTGTCTTTCAATCTAGAACGAACTGTATCCATTAGGTCTACAAATTGCGCCTGCTCCTCCGCATTCAAAACACTTAAAAGGTCTGTGAACACACGTTCATGAAGGACTTCTTTTCTCTCAAGCATTGTTTCCCCTTGGTCTGTCGGCATAAGTCTAAATGATCTTTTATCATCTTCCTTTTTGACCCGAGTCATCAGCCCTTTTCTTTCCAGTCTATCTAGGGCGCTTGTAAGAGTGCTGCCTGGAACATCTAAATGACTGCTCACTTCTTTAAGTGAAATGCCTGGATTATAGTACATATGTAATATGATTTCACGTTCAATATCTGACAATCTGTATTCATCCTTGTCAAATCTTTTATAATGCTTGCGTACAAAGTTGTTCATTTCATAAGCCAATTTGTTCAATCGTTTTGCATGTGTCATGCCTATACCCCCGTATTCGTATTTTACGTCTGACTCTATTACTTGACGATTTTCAAACTAAGAAAAATGAGTTCCTAAACTATGTTAAAAAATGTAATATTATTTTAATTCATTCTAACACTATTTTCAAGGAATCTCGACAATTCTTTTAAAATTTATTCCATTTTTGAAGAATATACGTCTATTTGACAACGCTTAAGCAATTATTAACATTTAAAGGCTTGAGAGGTTTTTATACCACATGCTCATATTTTTAAACTGTATTAATATCATCGGAATTGTATAGAAAAGATGAGATGAGTGATTTATTTTCTGTTTGATCTTTTACGAACCAATTCTATTTATATGACGATTATCAAATACTTTTCGTTAAAAAATATATTATTTTCTACGAAAAAGTCCCTTTTTACGTTTTTTCGCTTTATGTATGCCACGAGAATTAATAGTTGGGCTATAGGCTAGAATGGCCTGAACTTCTCTTAGATCTTTTTCATCTATTCTAATAGATATGCTACAACTTGTGGAAAATTGGCGGGGGGTTGGAACAATTTCATGATCAATGTCCGCTGCTTTTAGCTTTCTTTCCATAGCCATACCATCTGAATGGGTCTTAAATATAATGTACATAAACTCGTTCATATTTTGCTCCTGGTTTGTAAGGGCACACGGCCCTGGTGGTCTTATCCTCACCATGTTATTTCCTGTACTGACATTCAATTATGATACATTTAGAAAAGCAACTTGCAAAATTAAGGATCCACGTCACCAAGATACCCATTATAGAACTTACGATTCTAAAATATCTATTACTTAGCAAACTTTATAAACGATTCTCATGATATGTCTTCTTAAACCATAATGGATCTTCAGTGAATCACACACTTAATAGTATCAGGTTGTCATTGACTTTTCAAAGACGATAAGCCGTTATAATGAACTGTTCATCCGGATATAAGTTACACTATGGAGGCGATTAGAATGAAAACACATTATCATCCAATAGACGCAAATGTATGGCAAGGTCGAATTGACAGCCATGACGATTATGACGCATTCCGCTGGCATCAATGGATTGAACCGGTTGATCTACTCGATGAATCTGCTAAGCCCTTTGATGGTGCACTGGCAATTTGCTTTATTGGATTCTGCTGTGATGATGGTGTTACAAGAAATAAAGGCCGCGCTGGCGCAGCCAAAGGGCCAAAAAGTATACGCAAGGAACTTTCCAACTTACCCTGCCAATTTAAAGAAGATGTAAGACTCTTTGATGCAGGCAATATTTACTGCCACGACATCGAACTTGAAAAGGGACAAGAAATACTTTCACAAACAGTGAAAAAAATTCTAGAAAGAAACATGTACCCTATCGTTTTAGGGGGTGGCCACGAAATAGCATTTGGTCACTACTGTGGCATAAAAGACTATAACGCATCAATAGATAGAAAAGACAAGCTGGGCATAATAAATTTCGACGCCCACTTTGATTTAAGACCCTATCCAAATGGTGGCAGTTCTGGAACTATGTTTAGGCAAATTGCAGACATCTGCCAGGAAAGTGGTGACCACTACGGCTATATGTGCTTGGGCATACAGAAAAGAAGCAACACCTTGGCCCTTTTTAAAACGGCCAACAACTTAGGGGTCCAGTATGTTCTTGCTAAGGATATGGTAAATCAAGACATCTGGCCGATCCTTGATAAAGTGGATAGGTTTCTAAAGCTTCATGACCAAATTTATGTGACAATCTGTTCTGATGTTTTCTCTGCGGCTTACGCCCCTGGAGTCAGCGCAGCACAGGCCGTTGGACTCCACCCAGAACAAGTTATAAAAATTCTCAAATACATTATGATGAGTGGCAAATTTATCAGTTTTGATATTGCTGAAGTGTCTCCACGTTTTGATCAAGACAGCACAACAGCCAATTTGGCAGCTGTTCTTATATTTGCCGTGGTGAACACATTGGCCTCTCTAAAGAATTTGGATATTGTCATTGATTAATCACCTCGCCCCTTATACGAATCTGAGACTGGGGCAAATATTATTCCTTTTAAATAAAAATAGAGCGTTGACTTATAGAATCTATGATTCCATTTGCCAACGCTCTTTTATGCTATAGCTTAACGGCTGTGCCCGTGGCAACGATCATCATCATTGATCCGCCCTGTCCAAGCACTTCAAAGTCAATATCTACGCCAACAACAGCATCGGCGCCCATTTTTTTAGCGCGTGATTTCATTTCTTGAATGGCTTCTTCACGACCACGTACAAGCTCATTTTCGTATGTCGCACTTCTGCCACCAAAAATATCACGAAGCCCTGCTGTAAAATCCTTAATCACATTTATACCAATAATAACTTCTCCATTGGCAATGCCCAAATAATCTTTTATTGGTTGATTCTCTAGTGTAGGTGTTGTTGTAATTAGCATAGTGTCCTCCTTTAGAACGCTTCATCATTTATGTAATCATAATAAGGTCTTGTCCTTAATGGGGGCTGAAAAAAGCCTTAAAAGATCATTAAGATAAACATCCGATTTCTAGACTTTTTTAAGACTTTGCAACCAGTTCGATTCAAGAGTCTTTTGAAAAGTCCTTAAGCGTATGGGAGGTTGCCATCCATTTATCTGAGTTTCATTTTTGTGCCTACGGACTCTTCCCAGTGCGAGAAGATTGGTTTGATCACCTGAGGCCCTATTTTGGAAATGAATACAAGGCGTGTTTCTTCATCCCGAGTTGGGATCGGTTTAAAATCAACTCGGCGTCCCACCACATCCACTTGTTGCCATCCATCTACTAGCTTTGCAAATCCTTTAATACGGTAACAGTCCTGACTGATTGCATCAATGAAATCAATCAGCTTGTTTTTATCTATGATTTCCTGAGTGGTTAAATGGAGGGTTTTGGGCTTGTTTTCTTCCTTGTTAGACGTTTCATCAAACTTTATAGAACTTAAATGCATGAGGTCTTCTTTCATGAAGTCCCAATCAAACGCACCATACTCTGCTTCTTTAATGACTATATCTGATTTTAGATCATTTAAGACACTGTGAATTTTTGCCCTTGTGCCATCTTCAATCAAATCCGACTTGTTAACAATAGCCATTTGAGCATGACGAACTTGTTTTTCTACAGTTTCGATTTCTTCTAGTTGATCTAAAAAGTGTGCACCATCTATAATGCAAATGGCACCACGGTAGTCCATGGCCTCTGGCTTGACCGAGTGAAGTGCTTCTAGTATTTCATTCATATTGGATGGATCTGCCAGACCGGACCCCTCAACAAAAAGATAGTCTACATTTTTATCTGCCATTTCTTGGAGCGCTTCTATAAAGGACAATTGTAGGCAAGAACAAAAGATAGACCCACGATTGATCTCGATCATTTCCATTCCATCTTTTCGAATGATGTCACCATCTATTCCAATTTTCCCAAATTCGTTTTGTATCACGCCAACTTTAGCATCACCAGAACGCTCAAGAACATGCTTTAAAAAGCTGGTTTTTCCCGCACCTAAGAATCCTGTTACAGTATACAGTTTAATTGGTTTTTTCATAAGTCACCTCGTTATTGTTCCATTATGTTAGGGTTCACTATATTATAATATCATAATATAGTAAGATTATCCTCCATTATTCACGACATCACTTGTTGAAAACTAATCATCTTTATGAACAAGATTTTGGTAAGCACCGACCTTTTTAAATCCAAGCTTCTTATATAGTTTTAGGGCAGGTGTGTTTTTCACATCCACATGGAGAATAATTTCATTCTCAACACCGTTTGTAATTGGTGGGATTCTTCCTCCAAGAAGACGTGATATGAAATCAAAGGCAAAGCCCTTGTCTCTAAAGGGTTTCTTAATCAACATTTCAGAAATAACAAAGACATTCTCTGTGATTTTTTCCAAAAGAACCGACCCCAGTATTCGACCATCTCTTTCTAAATACTGGTAGCGTGTCGTATTCTGAATGGTCTTAACTTCTTTAATGCACCGATCGCCCCTGTTTAGCGCCTTAAACCGATCTACAATTTCTTTTATCCCATTATGGTCTAGACGCATTAAATAATGGTTTTCTAAATCATAGTTACTAAGTCTTCTCATGTCTGCATCCGCACACAAAGCTTCCATCAGTCCAGGGTCTATATCGTAAAAACTGTAGTAGCCCAAATACTGGTGAAAACATTCTTGGCACCATACCTTATCACCAAAAAGTGACACAATATTATCTTCGTGCCATATGGCAGCATAACTCAGTTCTGGGGTTTCAGTGCTTCTAAACTCAAATACCGTGGTCGCCATCTTGTCTTCAAGTGCTTTAATAACATATGCATGGTTGATCTTGTTTTCATATAGGGTGTTTAAAACATGCCCATTCATAAACTCACCTAGTATACTTTTAAAAGTATCCATTTCTTATTTTGTTTTGTCCTTGCAAAACTTCATTACAATAATTTATATGTGAACGATTTGCAAGTTGTTCGCTTTAGAACATTATGCCACAAAACAAGTCTGAGCGGTATATCAATGAATTTCTTATGGTATATTTCACGTATCATACTGTAAATTTAGACAAGGCTTTATTCATGGACTCAGCAAGATCTCTTGAAGTATTTGCATGAACATCAACATCTGCAATAACAGCCGTTTGCTCTTCCATTGAGGCTGAAACCTCTTGAGTGCTTGCAGACGTTTCTTGTATGGTGGCAGATATAGAGTCCATAGCACTTATGATTTTATTCTTTCCGCCTTCTAGAACCTGTGCTTTTTCTTGCACTTCACTCAGTTTTCCACTTAGATTGTTTATGGCCCCAGAAGTGGATTCAAAAATGTCGGAAGTGGATTCGATAGACTCATTTTGCTGTTTGAGGCTGTCATCCATCTGGTGAATTGTTTGCACCGCTTGCCCAGTATGATGCTGGATATTTTCAATAATGGTTTCAATATTTTTTGTCGCTTTGGCAGTTTCATCCGACAGCGCTCTTATTTCATCAGCAACAACGGCAAATCCCCGACCAGATTCTCCCGCTCTTGCCGCTTCAATAGATGCATTTAAGGCGAGTAAGTTGGTTTGGCTGGCAATCTTATTGATAATTTCAATGATGGTTTCTGCTTCCACAACATAATTTTGAACCTGAGCAATAACCCTTGTGACCTGGTCAGACTTATCGTTGTTTTCCATATTATGCTTGAGTAAAACAGACATAATGTCTTGGCCTTTTTTACTTAGCTTATTAGTTTGTTCAGCAAGTTCATAGGCTCCATTTACAAGGTGACCAGTGCTCTCAATCTCTGTGCCAAGTATATGGGCCCCCGATACAATTCTAGTTATATGATCAGCTTGTTCCGTTGCCATTCTTGCTATTTGATCTGTGGCATCTGCAATACTTGCCCCTGTTACATTGGCTTCATTTGTGGACTCTGATAAGGCTTTTGACGAAGCCATCACTTGGCTTGAATTGTTTTGTACAGTATCAATTAGACGACGCACATTTTCCTGCATTTTGTTAAGAGACCGTGTCATATCTCCAAATTCATCATTTTTTTCAAGGTCTTCTTTTGAAATTTCCACTCTAAAATCACCCTTGCCCATAATCTCAAGGGCGTTTTGCGCTCTTTTCAGTGGAGCAAGCAGCCTATTTATAATGTATAAGAGCAAGCCAGCAATAAGCAGACTGGAAAGAATGACTTCTATGAGAGTGGTCCGAATGATCTCTGCAAAAGCCGCTGTATTTTTGTCAAGGGAAAGCCCTAAGGTTGCAACACCTATAAGTTCTTGATCCTGGTCATAAACCGGTTTAGCAATTTCATAGGTTGGACCATAAGCATCAGAAACAACCAATCCACCAGCCGCCTTGCCTAAAAGAGCCGTCTTCACTTTTTCATCAAAGGTCTGAGTCATTGACGTCTCTGAGCTCGCTAGCTTTTTGCCGTTCGCATCATAAAAGGCTGAGTAATTTATATCCTCACTCTGAGCAATACTGCCTAACACATGAGCCATGCTTGTCTTGTCCTTCAAAGACATATATTTGTTGGCATTTACACCAACCTGAATGACCATATTTCCTTTTTTTATTGCGCCATACTTATAAAAGTTTCCATCTGTCGAACTCTTACGAATGTCTTCAATCATTCTATTTGTCCCTGACGAGAAAACTTGCATAACAGGATGGCTTTTATCTAAAACTTGTCCTATATTGCTGGCTATGTTGGAATATACAATTTCTCCACTTGGGGCAATAAGATTGAACTCATCAAGAGCACTTTCTTCACCCGCATTGGGTTCATTTTGATCAATACTTTTGAACATGTCTTCATCCATCAAATTGATTGAATCAAGGGCCACTTCGATATTCTTGCTCAAAAGATCATCAATTAGAGTCTGGCTGCCATGTATGTTCTCAAAATTATGTATGGCCTGATCAACAATTGTGCTCCCATATTCCTGCATTTGTACTTGGAGTTTCTCTTTTATAAGCATTAAATTTCTCGCTGTTGTAAATGAAACTGAAGCAATGAGTGCTGTCACCACAACACCTATGATCAAACGCTTTACCGATCTATTTCTTTTCACTTTGAACCCCTCTCTTTCTATACGGGCACTTGATCAACACACTGATTTACCTTTCATGATAAGTGATCCCACTTTAATGTCCTTCATAATATTATTCCTAAATTATGAACGGGGTTTGGACGAATACTGAAATGTTTCTTATGACTTTGATAACTTTTTGTGAACGAATGACTATATTTTAACGATCTTGCGTCGTCATCACGTCCCCCACTGCTTTGTAAGTGGAAAAAGAAAAAAATGCTGGACCATCCAAAACTGGATGTCAGCATTTTTATTTGAGCAACTTGCAAAATATCATTCATGAACCCTCACCATGCCATATATAAATATTTAGGATTTAAAATTCTACATATGGTCTGGTAAGGGCAAAGATCTATAATTTTGAAAGCGTCTGATTTAAAATATTCTTTTATTTTCTATTACCATACTTATATACCACTTGAACAACTTCACTGGCTATCCTTGCCCATGTCTGACACCCCTAGTCGCGCACTCTTTCTAAGTAGGAATCAGTGATAATCTGTGCCCAGTGGATGAGTATGTCATCTTTCATTGTGAACTTAATGAGGGATGTCTTCTTCAAAAAAGCCGGCATGCCTTTAAAGAAGGTTAGTGTGGTGCTTCTATCTTTCACGACTTCCAGTATTTTTTGTTCAAAATCTTCATAGTCATATACCTTCAATCTTTCAATTTCCAGCACACTCGCAAGGTACTCAACCATCTTTAAGGTGATCTCCCTGTATCCAGCCTTTATGTCCATGTCAAACATAGCTGCCAGCTCAGGAATAAGCTTTTCAAAAAGAATTCTTTTAGGATTGCCCTCTGATATACCCAGATCGGCGGCCATTTTCATAATATTATCATCCTCTAGGGATTGAAAGGCCTTTAAAAAGACGTCCTCTTCTGGCAAGGTTTTAAAATAATATTTTTCTCCCTTAAGGCGACCAAAAACCTTCATAGTGTCTAAGTAACCCATATCAATATTTCTCTTGGCCGTGTATTGGTCAAACTGCAACATTTTACCAATGTCGCCCGACGGCTGGATTTTAATAATATTCAAATCAGAATCCTTAACGCGTCTAACAAACCCCACAGATCCCATTTCTACAGCAATGATGTCCTTATAGCCTTTTTGGGTAATTAAGTGAATTGGCAAATTGTCATAAACGCCCCCATCAACAAACCGCTTGCCGTCTAGTTCCTGAGGCTTAAAGCCTGGTAAGAAGGCCGATGCCAGTAGATAATCCGTTAGCTTTCCTTTTGGTATATCCTCTACAAAAAGCTCCATGGGTTTCATATCCGTCAATGATACTGTCACAAGTCCAAAGTCTATCCCACTACTTCTAAGCGTGTCTTCATCTAGATGGGTTTCAATTAAATTTCTTAATGGTGCAACATCAAGACCTTTATCTTTTACAACCTTTTTAAAGTATTCAAAATACTTTTCTGTTTTATTCAAATTTATATCAAAATTCATAAAATCTAAGTAGACATCTTCATCGGTGTCAATAACATCATTAACCTTAATGTTTTCCCACACCCCAAGGGCTTCATCAAACATGTTTTGCGCTATGAAAGCCCCGTTTAAAGCCCCTATTGAAGTTCCGGTCACAGCACCGATTTCAATGCCAAGTTGCCTAAGGGCCTTCCAAACGCCAATATGATAACTGCCTTTCGTCCCGCCGCCTTGCAATACCAATCCGTACATTGATACCTCCTGAATGTGTCACCAGCTTGTTGTAAACTTGATCCTGCAAGACAGGATTTCAAAGTTTGTCTACAAGCATAATAGAAGTGCTATGCACTTCTATTATATCAGGTTTCCAGCCATCTATTCACTTAATTCGCTCGCATAGAAATTCATTAAACAGCCTTCAAGAATAACCTTTCTTTCCTCCCTCGACAAGTTTTCTAATTTCAAGGTAAGATTATGCTGCTCTCTGCCTCTAAATAAGAGGACCTCCACTTTTTCATGCCCTTGTAAAACCATCTTTTTTATATCTTTTATAAGAAGGATGTCATCCACTTGGAAATCTTTGCTCTCGGTTGTGAAAGGGAGCATCCCCCAGTTTATAACATTGCTCCTGTACCGTTTTGTTGCATAATCTCCTGCGATATTGCCTAGAACCCCTAGAACCCTCTGACAAGAAGCCGCTTGTTCTCTTGCTGAACCGTCTCCAGGTTTATTGGCAAAGATCACACTTCCAACACTTAGTGTGGACAGGGTATTTAGAATATCCGCCTTCGACTCAACGCCCATAGCCTTTGTGACAAGGTCCCTTAAATCATCATCTAAGACATCTGTTTTTCCAGAAACCAAGTCCCGCCTATTGTTTTCAAGGGCTTGTACTGCCTTTGCACGTTCCACATAGGCAGGATCTTTTCTAGACAAGGTAAATTCAGCCAGTTTTAGCGGGTTTGACCTATAGGATGATGTGTCCCCTGACGGTATGAGTTCGTCGGTTGTTGTAACATCATCATGAATGACTGATGCCATCTTAAGAAGAACATGATCAGCCAATGGACTGATTTGTGGCCAATCTGTGATATTAGGACCATAAACCAGTTCCACACTTGGATCAGGATTGCCAAATCCATTATAGACCTTGTTTTTATTAATAGAGGGGTTGAAGCTATATGCCACATCGACATCTTCAAAATCAATATCTGTTGCCGCTGTGAGAAGCCCACCACTTACAACCGTTGCTGCAATAGATTGGGCATCCATAAGGGCAACTGATGCAATTTGTCCATCAGATGGTTTTGAGCCCTCTCTATTCGGAAAATTTCTGGTTGTGTGTCGGACACTCAAAGCCTGGTGACTTGGCACATCACCGGCTCCAAAACACGGACCGCAGAAAGCTGTTTTCATTGGAATGCCCGCTTCTATGAGCTTGCCTGTTGATCCATTTTTAACAAGTTCATAATGTATAGCTTCACTGGCAGGATAAACACTTGTGCTTATAAAGCCCGGCACTTTCTTTGCCGTTGTCAATATTGATGCTGCTTTGGCGATGTTTTCATACGTGCCACCAGCACAACCTGCAATAATGCCTTGATCGACACGAACCCCTTGGGAAGTCACTTTCTTAGAAAGTCCCAGTTCAAAATTCAAATGCGGATTTTCTTTTTTAAACTTGCTATCTATTTCAGAGAATATAGCTTTTGCATTCGCCTTCACTTCAGCAATTGTGTAAACATGACTTGGATGGAAGGGAAGGGCAATCATAGCTTCTACCTGTGACAAGTCCACATGGACCATACCGTCATAGTAGGCTGTGTCACGGGGTTTTAAATGCTTATAGTCATCGGGCCTACCGACCATATTATAAAAGTCTTTGACCTTTTCATCCGTACACCATATGGAACTTAGGCATGTCGTTTCGGTCGTCATAACATCTATGCCATTTCTAAAATCAATTGTTAGATTTTCTATGCCAGGTCCCACAAATTCTAGGACTTTATTTTTTACAAAACCACTTTCAAAAACTGATTTAATGATTGACAATGCAACATCTTGAGGGCCAATACCTTTGCGAGGCTTCCCCTCCAAGTAAACAGCAACCACCTCTGGATAGGCAATATCATAAGTTCGCTTCATCAACTGCTTAACGAGTTCAGGTCCCCCTTCACCAATGGCCATGGTTCCCAGAGCACCATATCTCGTATGAGAGTCAGACCCAAGAATCATGCCCCCACAGATCGCCATTTCCTCACGCATATACTGGTGAATGACAGCATGATGGGCTGGTACATAAATGCCACCATATTTTTTTGCTGCGGCTAGACCAAAGATATGATCATCTTCATTGATTGTGCCCCCAACAGCACATAAACTGTTGTGACAATTTGTTAGAACATATGGAATCGGAAATGTTTTCATTCCGCTGGCCTTTGCAGTTTGAATAATACCCACATAGGTTATATCATGAGATGCCATGGCATCAAATCGTATGGCCAGCTGGTCATCATTGCCACTGGTGTTGTGACCACTTAGAATATCGTATGTGATTGTATTTCGTCTTAAAACTTCTTTACTAGACATGCTTTCTTTTTCATTTATTATCTCAAGACCATCTTTAATGAATACGCCTTCTGCTACCAATCGAATCATATCTACCTCCTAGACCATTTCCGAACCTTTCTCACGAATTTTAATTCATAATAACACAAGAAAATACATGTTTCAATGAATAATTGTATACAATAATGCTAAAACCACTAAAAAAACATGTCGTATTGGTTGAGGTTTTTGGGTAAAAATATTGTAGAAAAATGTAGAATAAAAGCGATTATGTCACATAAAAGACTTTTTTAATATGTAAGACGGTGTATTATAGAAATTCTATATAGTACAGCGACGGTTCTTAAATGATATTTTGCAAGTCGCTCAGATTAAGTGAAATATAGTCTATTCTTATCCATTGTAACTGTGAAGAAAAGGGGCCCCTGATGAAAATTCATTCTTCTACCAGAACACCCATTGACACTTCTATCCTTTTACTGAAAACTTATATTGATGTAAGTATTTTTTACTGTTTTGCCTTCCCAGTTCTATTCATGTACTACGGTGCATTTTGGGCATCCATTACACAATTCTTTTGTGGGCTGGGACTAATATGTGCACGACTGGCTTATAACTACAAGCACTATAAGCTATCCAAGTTGGTTGCCTTAACAGCCTCCTACATCGCTGTAACCACACAAATGCTTATATACATGCCCCATGAAATGGGCTTTCATTACTTATATTTGGCCCTTCTTATCGTAACGGTCATGCTGTTTAAATATGACAGCCTTGGAGCAAAAATCAGACTGGCTCTTATCACTTTAATCATTTGCATTTCTTTTTTTGCTTGTGAATTCTATGGGTATGAGATGTACCGCTACCTCTTCCCAGATCGAGTTTCACAAGCCATGTATGTGGTTTCAATTTTAGGCATGATGATTGGCCCCGTTCTAATTCTACTTAGTTTTTCCCTAGAACGAAGTCGGACAAATCAAGCCCTTTCAAATGCGCTTGAAGAAGACCCCAGAAGCCTTGATGGTGTCTGGAAAGTCTAAAATTACTGTAAAATAGAACAGCCCCTAGCGGAAGGTGAATACCTTCTTCTAGGGGCTGTTTTTTAGCGGATATATTGAATTGTGTTTTGAGCTCTTTTGGGTGCATTGGCTGCACGAACTGCCTTATAGCCTAAAACCAAGGCATAGTATGGCTTGTATCCGCTCGGAATTTTTAGTTTTTCCATATACGCATCCTTTTTAGGGCCATTGAGGGCAAAGCTGACCATGCCATTCCAACAGGCCCCCACATCTAATGATTCAGCTGCAATAAGCATATTTTGTGTGGCCGCAGCACAGTCAACAACAGGCATCATTGCAGACTCATTCCCAGAAACCAGCACAATGGTTGGGGCATTATAGAAAATATTAAACTTTTCATTTTCACCCATTTTTCTGATCATTTCATCTTTTGAATGTTTCGCCGTTTCTTTGGCGTCAATATTTAATTGATTTAAAAGGCTCGTATCCTGAATGACAGTAAAGTGCCATGGCTGCATGTTGTGAGCACTTGGCGCGTATATACCCGCTTCTAGTATCGCTTCTAACTCATGGTTCTTAATCTGTTCACTTTCAAATTTTCTTGTTGTCCGTCTGGCTTTTAACACGTCAATAACTTGATTCATAATAAACCTCCACGTTTCTTCAAATTTTGCTTCTTGTTTTATTTTGTTCGTTCGAGAACGAACAAAATAGGCAAAAAAACACTTTTGCCTCGGCTAAAGCACTTCTTTTCCTCTTGATAGCATGTTTTCAATAATTTTCATGAAAGTGTCAATGTCTTGGGGTTGTGTCTTCCCAAAAACAATTTCATTGATCTCACCACAAATTTTATCTAAGACACGCTTAATTTCTTGAGCCTGAGGTGTCATGGCAATATAGATATTTCGCTTGTCTTCTTGACACTCACAGCGTTTTATAAGTCCTGAATTTACATATTTGGTGATAATATCTGACAAAGATGACTTTGACTTACTCCATTTTTCGCAAAGCTCGTTAAAGAGGATGCCGTCTCCGTTTTGGGGAAGAATATAAAAAAGCGGTATATGGGCACTTAGAATGGGCAAATTTTCTTCTTTCAATCGTCTTGCTATGTACTGATCACCTAGATGAACAATTTGTCTCATAGATCCTAATAAGCAACCACTCATACTCTTTCCTCCTTTCGTTCGACTCCGAATGAATTCTAACACGTATTATTTGTTATGTCAAACACACATATAAAGGGTAATCCCTCCTATGTTCTGGTCATTTTAAACACATTAAGCGCAAATGAAAGGGCACATAAAAATTGAGCCCTATTGAAATGGACTCAATTTCTTAAGCTTGTATCTTGATCAAGTTCACAGTGCTTTAGAATTTCTGACTCTGAGACGTGGTATTTTAACGACGCCGCCTTAACAGCATAGGTCATATCATACTCCACTTGAACCAGCCGCACTATGTATGACGTCACATTTGCCCAAAACATAATATTTTTCATACCCTTCCCCTCCTGGTAATTTCATACCCTGAGCAAAAGGCTACAAACATTGTATATTTTTAACTGTCCTTGCAATGACATCTATTTCGTCAAATGGTCCCGTATCAGTTCATAGGCGCCATAAATGCCAGCATCATCACTCAAATGAGAAAGTTCAAACACAACACCATCCATCTGCCCTGGCATAACATGCCGCTTGGCTTCTGTTTTTATACCCTCAATTAGGTCTTGACCCAGGGCTTCCATTATGCCACCCCCAAGTATGACAAGGTCAGGATGGAACTGGTTTAAAAGTGTGCCCATGGCAAGGCCCAAATAGTAAACCGCCCGGTCAATGACTTCTACTGCCAAACTGTCTTCAGCTTCATAGGCCTTCTTCAAGCTGGAACTTTTGATAACTGCACCATCTGATTTCAAGTATTCTTCAAGGACTGTTTTTCTACCCTTTCTAATTTGACCTCTTATGGCACTTTGTATGCCTGTTTTCGATGCATAGGCTTCAAGACAGCCCTGTGACCCACATCCACAATAGGCCCCTTCTGGATTGACCACCATATGCCCAAACTCTGCTGCGCCCCCCTTGCCCACATAGAGCTTCTCATTGATTATGATGGCGCCTCCAACCCCAGTTCCAACAAAAATCCCCAGTACATTTTTCGCATCAACAATATGAGCTGCCTTCCATTCACCATACATGGCAACATTGACATCGTTGCCCAGAACAAATGGAACATTATAACGTTTTACAATTTTTTCTCCTAAATCAAAGTCCCTAAAAGGAATGTTGGGTGAAAAACTAACCAGCCTTTCATCTTTGATAATTCCAGGCGATCCTGCTCCAATGCCCAGCAGTTCTATTTTTTCATCTTGATCTTCAATAAGACCATCTATGACTTTGAAGATTTGTTTGAGCACGCTATCAATGCCTTCAGATGCCTTGGTCTTTTTCTTGACCCGTCTTAAAGAGATGCCATCTTCCGTGTATAGAGATCCCAGTATTTTTGTACCACCTATATCCAGTCCAATATATGTTCTCATCATTTCACGCCTTTCTAAATTTTAAGAATTATCTCTTCTTTTCCTACCCGAACTCTAGCTAGTAGTAACCCTTACATTGCATTTGTTTTACGGTATGACACTTTCATATCTATTTCATTTCAATCCTGTTACGAAGTCAATTCTCTACCTTTTTATTTGGTATAATCACAGAAGTTGCCTGATATATAGTCGCACGTCTGATTAATTATGCAGTTTGTAAGCGGTTCAGGCATAGTGACTTATTTTTGTGAATTTGATTTCACTTGGCCTGGCTCAATGAAGCCACTTGAAAAATAAAGCAAAGTCTTATCTTACATATGATCATATGATTAAGATGAGCCATACTTCTATTGTCAAAGTGCCCAAGTGAACTAGAATCTAATCTAAAGGAGATTACATATGAAACACATGAAGAAAATAATAATAACTCTCGCCCTATTTTGTTTGACCACGTCCACAGCCTACGCTGATTCTGAAGACGTTTCAGCAGTGCCCCTCACCGAAATTCTTCCTATCCAGGACCAGGTGAACTACACAGAAGAAGAAAAAGCCTTTCGCTTAGACGTTCCTCAAATGGCCATGGACATCCGCAATTTTATTGATACCCTTCGCGAAAACTCAAATTTTGATGGCACTGCCATTGTCATTAAGAACGATATTGTGGTACACCGAAGCGGTGATCTAAGCGCGCTTGCAAAATCACCTGACATGGCCCTTCACTACGAATCAAGCCTGCAAAGTGAAAATTCCCCACAAATTAGCAAGTATGAATGGGTGGATACGATAAACGACCTAGAACACCATTTTGAATTAGAAAGTGATGTGGATGGTCCTGTTGTTCTTTCAAAACGCAATTTCGATAAAAACACAACAATTTTAATCTTGTCTCATTCTTCCAACCAAGATGCCCTTGCTTTTGCTAGTGAAATTGAGGCTCAGCTCAACTAAACCAAGTGCCTTTTAAAAATTTCCACCATCAATGACCACTTGGTCTTATCAAAATTTAAAGGCATTCTTAGCAAAATAATGACTTAAACACTAAACATAAAAACCGCTCAAAAGGTGATTTCAATATCTTCTTTGAGCGGTTTTCTTATTCTACACAGAATCTGCGAGTCTATTCACAGGCGTGGCCAGCTTGACATAAAATGCCCGCTGGATTTTCACATTCATGTCCGAAAACGATAAGATAGAGGAGGAAAATATTATATAATAGTTACAAGGATTAATATAATTTTCAACCTAAAGAGAGGGAAATAACATGCTGACTCACAAAGACTGCTATGAAGCAGTCAAAGCACAAGATGGACGATTTGATGGCATTTTCTTTACAGCTGTAAAGACCACAAAATATACTGTCGTCCGATTTGTAAGGTCAAAGCCCCAAAATCTGAGAACTGTACTTTTTACGAAACGACAGAACTAGCAGAAGCTGCTGGGTATAGACCATGCTTGCGATGTCGGCCTGAGTTGGCACCTGCCTATTCAGAATATAAGCAGAAATCTGCAATCGTGAAACAGGCCTTCTCAATTTTCGAGGACCACCAATATGGGTCAGGCATCATTGCTATATGCGCAAAGGAACTGGGTATCTCAACCAGGCATTTGCACCGGACTTTCATTGAAGAACTGGGCGTTTCCCCTATACAGTACATTATGACAAGACGTCTGCTCCTTGCAAAATCTCTGCTGACAGACACCCAGCTCAAGATAAGTGACATTGCCTTGGCGTCTGGATTTGGAAGTGTTTCAAGATTTAATGCTACCTTTAAAAAGCATTATAGATTGACCCCCACAACCATTCGAAAAAGCACAGATGTAAACAGACCTCCAGATGGTATTATAATTTATCTTTCTTATCGGCCGCCCTATGACCACCTGAAAATGCTTGACTTCTTGAAGGCAAGATGTGTTCGTGGTGTTGAGATGGTCTCTGACGACAACACTTATCGTAGGGCATACGCCACAAGCGTTCAAGATAAATTTTATAAGGGATGGATTGAAATTAAGTTCATTCCTAAAAAAATGCAAGTCGCCTGTAGACTCAGCCCCTCCCTGCTACCGATCATCCAACATGTAATTCGCCAGATTAAACGGGTTTTTGATTTAGATTTCGACCCAAGATGCTTGCCACCAGGTATCAAAAAGGGTGTGAGGTTGCCTGGAGCCTTTAACGGATTTGAAATGAGCACACGAGCCATTTTGGGTCAACAAATCACTGTGAAAGCTGCCCATACCATAGCGGGGCGTTTTGTTGATCATCTTGGATCACATATTGAAACGCCTTGGCCACAGGTTAATCGAATCTTCCCAAGTCCAGAGACCATTGTACAACTTGGTGACCAAGTCACCCAAGTTTTAGGCCCTCTAGGCGTTATTAAAAGTCGGGCCCATGCTATTAGGCACTTGGCAGAAAAACTTGTGAGTGGAGATCTTCATTTTAATGCCTGTGGAAACGTAGAAGACACGCGCAAAACCCTTCTTTCCATAAAAGGCATAGGGCCGTGGACAGCTGATTACCTGACTATGCGTGCCCTAAGCTGGCCAGATATTTTTCTTGAAGGCGATGTCGGTGTTAGACATGCCCTCATGGATACCCTTACAGATGAAAACAAGGAACGCATATATGATAAAAAACATCTTGAATCCCAGTCTATTTCTAAAAGCAAGATGCAAAAAAACTTTGAAAAGGCGGCGGTGAATCACGCCAAGAAATATCATCCTTGGCGGAGCTATTACACCCTTTCCTTGTGGTATAGCCTCTCAGAATAGCCTTTTCTCACAAATAGTCACACGCTTTTGCCTAAATCATTATCATAGGATGGACTTTTTCAAAGTCATGTTAATTATGGGCTTAGCATGAAAGCCAGATATAGCATAGATAATGATTACACGAGTGTATTATGACCGTGCATTGAATACAGGAGGATCAGCCATGTTCTATGGAAGAATAACAAGTCAGTGGGGAAGGCTCACTGCAAAAATCAGTGGGGAGGGCGCCTTATGTGGTTTGTGGTTTGAAAATCAAAAATACTTTCCCAGCATAGATGCAGATGCCATTTGGTTAAATAGGGTAGACTCTCCCTCTGAAATACCCCGCCAGGTTACTCGAACCTTTAACCAGCTTATGGACCAGCTCAGCCAGTATGAAAATGGAGAAAGACAAACTTTCGACATCCCCCTTGCGCCCTCTGGCACCCCTTTTAGAAAAGTCGTTTGGGACGCCCTCTTGCAAGTGCCTTACGGGCAGACATCCACATATGGTCAAATTGCTGCATTGGTTGCGAAACGACTTGGCAAGAAGACCATGTCAGGGCAGGCCACAGGCGGGGCCGTTGGCCATAACCCTATAAGCATTATTATTCCATGTCACAGAATCATAGGAAAAAATGGAGCCCTTACCGGTTATGCTGGAGGTCTTGATAAAAAAGAAGCCCTTCTCTTGCATGAGAGAAGGCACAAAGAAAAAGGACACCATCAAGCAACATAGAATGATCAAACAAAAAAACAGCGCCTTGGTTTCAAAATAAATATTGAAACCGAGGCGCTGTTAATTTTTCAAATCATCGACGATATGTGATGAAATTGGTGCTGTGCTCACATGTATGAAACTGACATGACCCATTAGGTGGGTAGAACCTATTGGAATGGATTCATGCCTTGCCTGAGGACACTTTAAAACAAGCTTTTTGCCCAGTCTGAAATTTGTGCTTCATTTGAGCCAACATCTCCATCAATTTTTAGTCCCTCAGCTATCACTTTTGCTCCGCTCTCAGTGCCTTTTTCTTCGATTAGTCTAACCGCTTCACAGAAAACATGGGGGAACATGGCGCTGTCACCGCATCCAAATACGGCTAGAGCCTTGTCTGCAAAATGGTCTTTGCCCATGGAATCATAGAAAGAAAGGAAATCATCTTGAATATCGCCTTCTCCCCAAGTCGATGCTCCCAGTAAAACAAGGTCTGCCCCTGCTACGACACTGGTATCAACTTTTGAAACGTCGTGGATGGCCACTTCCGAACCTTTTGCCTTCAGTATTTCGCCAATCATATTAGCGGCTGTTTGCGTTGAGCCTGTTGTTGACCCATAAACAATTGTGATATTTTTCATTGGGATTCTCCTTTTGAACCAACTGTCCCCTCACAAGACAGATATACTGGTTCGACCTAGTTGTCTCTCTTTTGTTGTCTCGCGCATGCTATTCTTTTTCGTTGATAATGATTATCAATCGCAAATACATCTTAACAAGGTCTGAGTTTTAAGTCAATGCCCAAAACAAAAAATACGACTTGAACCTATAAACTACAAATGATTTATGTATACATTATGCATAATACCTTTACTGTCTTCAAAAACAAGGCCCAAAGCAATTCCTCTCCGCTTTTAAGTAAGACATGTGGTCAATTTCAAAAAAAACAGTCAGTTTAAAACTGACTGGGCGAAAATGACATGTTTTATTTTTATAGCTTTTTACCGCCAATACGAATATTTATGATTTCGTTGCCACAAGGGCCTGCTCTCTTTTACGCATGGATTTGACGACAAGAGCTAAGATTGCACCAGTTACAGCGAAGCAGGCTGCCATTATAAAAGTCTGTGTAAACCCGCTGGAGTGCCTTTTTAATATGGGCCCAATAATGGCTGCAATACCATAGGCCTGATAAACAACGCCATAGTTGGCTCCAATATTTTTCATACCAAAACCTTCCCCTGTGATGGTTGGAAATAGTGCGAGGAATCCACCAAAACTACAAGCTATCCCAGCCAAGCATATAAAGAAAAGCAGGGCATTTCGTGGAAAAACGGCCATAGTCACAAGGGAAACAGCTGTTACTATAAACATGATCAGGACAACCTCTATGCGTCCAATCCTATCAGAAATGGTTCCCCAAGCCAGTCGTCCACCAGCATTAAAAAGGGCTATTAAAGCCACAGCATTGGCCGCAGTCGCAGGATCAAGACCAACAACTTCTATACCAATGTCTTTCGCTAGACCAATCACCAATAACCCTGGCATACACCCTAGCATAAACATGATCCAGATGAAGTAAAATGATTTTTGCCTTATCATTTCACCCACTGTAAAATCCACAGAGCTTGTCAATGTGGATGCCTTCTGTGCATCTAAACGATCCGGCACTTTTAAAAACTGTGCTCCTATTACCACAAGTAGTAAATATATGCTTCCTAAATAAAGAAATGTATGAGAGACACCAACAGCTTCTAAAAAGTGCTGAATAAGGGACTTGAAAACAAGGCTGCCCCCACCAAATGCTCCAACGGCTATGCCTGTAATAAACCCCTTTTTCTCTGGAAACCACTTAAGGCACGTGGACAGGGGGCATACATATGCAAAACCCACACCGGCACCGCCAAGGACGCCATAAAAAAAATAAAGACCAGGCAGTGATTTTGAAAATGAAGCAAGAATCAAACCTCCACCATATAAAATGCCACCAATTGTAGCAACTTTTCTAGGCCCGATCTTATCTTGCAAACGACCTGAAAAGATCGTTGAAAAAGCAAAGACAAAGATGGCAATAGAATATGTCATAACAACTTGCTCGTTCGTCCAACCATACTTATCCATAAGTGGCTGATTAAATAAGCTCCAAGAGTAAATCGCCCCGAGGCAAACTTGCAAAAGCACAGCGCCAAATACAACGCTCCAACGGTTCACACTTTTTTGCTTTATCAAAATGACCCTCCTAAATATTTAATCCGATACCTTAAAATTTAAGCGGCTTGAGAATCAGGCGTGTGGTCAGTCCCTATAGTATATCTGGAGTTTAGATTTCATAAATATCTAGACATACTATAAAGGCTAAAGCACGTATCAGATTTACAAGTCGCTTGCCTAAAAAAATATATAGTTGTAAACAGTTTACTATGCTCCATATGCAATGTCTAGTACTTTTTTTCACCACTTTTATGCTACAATTATTGAGAAAAACAAGTCAGGAGGATGTAATGATAATAAGACAAGCTCAACAAAGTGATTTAAAGGTCATGACCGACATATACAATCAGGCCATCATCAGAAAAGAGTGCACTGCTGATACAGAAACCTTCACAGTTTCACAAAGACAAGCTTGGTTTGATGCCCACAAAGACCCGGCCTATCCCCTATACGCCTGCGAAATAGACGGTCGTGTCGTTGGCTATGTTTATTTAAGTGGTTACCGCCCAGGACGAAAAGCCATGCGCTACATCACTGAGGTCAGTTATTATATTGATAACGACTACCAGGGACAGGGCATTGGATCAAAGCTCCTCCCCTTTGCCATTGAAAAAGCCAAGGCTCTTGGTTACAGGGATATGGTTGCTATTCTTCTGAGCCTGAACACCCCCAGCATAAAACTGCTTGAAAAGTTTGGCTTTGAGAAATGGGGCGATCTTCCAAACGTTGCGGACTTTGATGGGGTCCTTTGCTCCCATTTGTATTACGGCCTTAAACTATAAGACACTTATAAAATAAGAGACTTTGCTTTTGTGCAAGGTCTCTTATTCTTATTCTTATTTTTAATTACTTATCGTCTGAGCAACTTGCAAAATATCCTTCAAGAGCCCTCCCTATACAATATATAGATATTTAAGAATTGAAAATTCTATACAAGGTCTAGAAAAAGGATGCATCTGTGATCCTGCAAGCGCCTGTGTTTCGTTTGGTGTATTGTTTGGTGCTTCGTTTGGTGTATCCTAGGCAGACTTCTTTGTAGCCTTTTTGTCTTCCCAACAGTCCACACCCTTAATGCCCGGTATTGTTCCCTTTGTGAACACCGGATCAAGACCCATGGATTTTTGAGATTTATAATCTGCTAGGGCTGCAAAGGCGATCTTACCAAGTAGGGCAATGGCAATCAAGTTTATGAAGGCCATCATACCCATGAAAAGGTCAGCCAGATCCCATACGATTCCTATTTTTGCCACAGAACCGAACACAACCATTGCGACCACAGCTATTCTATAAACAAATAGCCACTGTGGGCTCGATGTTATAAACTCGATGTTTGTCTCCCCGTAATAATAATTGCCAATAATTGAGCTAAATGCAAACAGAAGTATACAAGCAGCAATGAAAGTCGCTCCCCATGCGCCAACTTCTGTGCTAAGAGCATTTTGCGTTAGCTGAATTCCACTAAGGGATGTGTCTTTGTAGACACCACTTAGTAATATAACAAAGGCAGTGGCACTACAAATTAGAAGTGTATCTGTAAAGACGCCTAGTGTTTGAATTAGACCTTGCTTGACTGGATGGGATGTTGTAGCTGTTGCTGCTGCATTTGGTGCACTTCCCATGCCTGCTTCATTTGAGAACAAGCCTCTTTTTATGCCCTGCATCATTGCTATACCGATACCTCCGCCGATAGCCTGCTCCAGTCCAAAGGCACTCTTAATAATTAAAGCAATAATTCCAGGAATGGCTGTTATATTCATAATCAGAATATATGCTGCCACGAGGACGTAGGCGATTGCCATAACAGGTACAATAACTTCTGCCACCCTAGCAATTCGCTTAACCCCACCAAAGATGACGAGGGCTGTAACAGCAGTAATACCAATTCCCATAGTCAGTCGATCAATACCAAAGGCTTCGTTGAAAGCATACGTGATCGTATTTGACTGAACCGCGTTAAATACAAGTCCAAAACACATGGTGATAAGAACCGAGAATAAAATTCCCATCCATCGCTGACCGAGGGCTTTTTCCATATAATATGCTGGACCGCCTCTGAACCCTTTAGGATCTTCAATCTTATAAATTTGTGCCAGTGTGCTTTCAACAAACGCAGAAGCCGCGCCAATAAGGGCGATAAGCCACATCCAAAAAACTGCACCTGGGCCACCAACGGCAATAGCTAGGGCCACCCCGGCTAGATTGCCCGTTCCAACCCTTGAAGCGGTACTGATACAAAAGGCCTGAAACGATGATACACCGCCATCCTTATTGCCTGTCACTGACTTAGATGCGTTTTCAGTAAGCAGTTTGAACATTTCTCCAAACATTTTGAACTGAACCAAGCCTGATTTAAGTGTAAAATACAAACCGAGCCCAATTAACATAAAAATTAGAACATAAGACCATAGCATCGTGTTCATAAATGACACGATTGAGTTTAATAATTCCATAGTTCCCTCCGTTATAAAATCTTCTTGACTCACACACAAATCGGATTATTAACTAAAAGTAATATCCGAGGATAGATTATATCAGAAAATATTACATTTCCGTCAAAGTTGTTCTATTCGAATTATTAGGAATTATCTGACATATGCATTAAAACATTATATAGCAAGAGATTTCTGTCATGCCTGAAAATTTAAGATCTATGATTTTCGATCAACATTTCCGCTTGTATCATAAATTACATGCAAGTTTTTGACCACCTGAAATATTTATAATTTAAGATTGTAGATGTATTGCATCTATATTAGAATATGCTTATATGGTCTAACGTTGTATAAGAATAAAGTTTGAGGCACATGCAAAATTCATTTTACAAATGTTTTTTGCTGATCGCCCACTATAAATCCAGTCAAAGTCAAATAGATAAGGGAGACGAAATATGAAATATAAAGTTGCATTTGTATGTGTACACAACTCTTGTAGAAGTCAAATGGCTGAAGGATTTGCAAAAACTCTCGGCAGCGACATTATAGAAGCTTATTCAGCAGGCACGGAAAACTATCCTGAGGTTAAACCTCTCGCTGTTGAAGTCATGGAAGAGGCAGGTGTTGATATGAGTGCGCACAAGCCAAAACTTCTCACCGACATTCCAGAGGAACTTGATCTACTTATCACTATGGGGTGTAATGTACAGTGTCCTTTTGTTCCAAATCGTCACTCGGAAGATTGGGGCCTTGATGATCCATCGGGTGGACCTATTGAAGACTTTAGAAAAACACGTGAGCTTGTTAAAGCAAAAGTGGAAGAGCTTATAAAGCGTCTTAAAAATAATGAAATTGAACTTGCAGATTTATAGAAACTTGCATGGCTTCCACAAGGCTTATTAAATCCATAATTTAATCTATAGAACAAAACCGCTTAAATCATCCCAATTTCAGGACTTGATTTAAGCGGTTTTTATTTTTCTATATATGTTTTTATATGTTTTTATATGTTTTATATATGTTTTATATGTTTTTTTAACTTTATTATATGGGTCTATTCGTATGTATTATATTGCCCTTCACATCTTCTTTTATGGGCATTCTTGCTGATATAAGTTTTTTCCACAATATTGTTGTAACCATGTTTGCCAATAATTTTTTTTATATATTCCACATGGGGACACCTGTCATAGTGGTGATTGTCTGTCACCATGCAGGATGCCAGGTGGACAACAATTTCATTTTTTGACAAACCTTCTGCCTTGGCAAGCTTTTTCGTGAAGTGTTCTAGTTTGGCGGCTGTACCCTTGCCACAGCATCCTCCACAAGTAAATGCAATATACTTGGTTGACGGTGGATAATCCTTGAACATCTCATCTCTGTTATAAAATGCATTCGTACAGGCAAAGCCACTGCATCTGTTTTTAGCAATTTGGCATTGTATAAGCACTGCATACTTTGGGTCCATAATGTGCCTTCCTTTCCTCTCCTTGATCGTCTGCCTTTATTATAACATTATAGTTGACTTGAACTTTATGGCAAAAAAAAGCATGGACACTGACCCTGAAGGGCTATCCATGCTTTTCATTCTATTTATTATTCGAACCACGGCTTTTCTTCCAGTGCTTTTTCTCATCTCTTCCACCGGATTGTGCCCGGGACTGGAAATCACGCCCTCGGCGGGCACTTTTCTCTCCTGGCCAAAGCTCATCGTCAGCCCTGCTCACCTTCCGAATTCTCCCCTTTAAGGTTTTCTTTTGGAGGGCTTTTAGAACCATAGGTCCCTTTCCATGCAAGACTTCAAAGTAAGTGGATATGTCCAGAATATTGATAATACCTATATCATCTTTTGTCATGCCTTCAATGGCACAGAGGGTTCCAACAATATCAGCGGCACGCATCTTTTGCTTTTTCCCTGCATTGATATGAATTTTAAGTATATCTTCATTCATTTTGGCGCCTTTGTCTTCCTTGACTTCAGGCTTTGAATTCATTTTATCTTCAAAGGCTGGCAGGGCACTTTTTTACAGCTTCTTCGTCAGGAAAATTCTGTAGGTCCAATTCTGTATTTGTGTATGTCTCGATCTCAGATAAATACTGCCCGTCCGTTTCCGTAACGAAAGTGATGGCACGGCCATCTCTTCCTTTTCGACCCGTTCGACCAATTCTATGAACATAACTTTCTGGATCTTCTGGAATATCATAATTTACGACAAGAGATACCTTGTCGACGTCAATCCCTCTCGCAGCCACCCCCGTTGCAATAAGGTATCTGAATTTTCCTTTTTTGAAACTATTCATTTCACGCATTCTATCTCTTTGTGCCATGCCTCCATGAATTCGCCCACAGGTATAGCCCAGGTCCTTCATTTTTTCATAAAGTTCATCCACACGAATTTTCATGTTGCAAAAGACCATGCAAGTGTCTGGATTTTCAAGTATGGTCAGATCTCTGAAAAGATCAAACTTGTCCCTTGAATCCACATCGTACCGAAGTTGTTTGATGCGATCTGTTGCTGGACTTTCACTTTCTATTTCAACTGTTTCTGGCGCCTTCATATAGGCATCGCACAGACTTTCAATATCCTTTGGAATCGTTGCAGAAAATAGGAGTGTCACCCTCTCTTCTGGTAAGCGGGATATAATTTCATGAAGTTGATCTATGAAACCCATATTGAGCATTTCATCCGCTTCATCTATAATCAGATATTTTATCATGGATGGATCAAGGGTTTCCTGTTCAAGATGATCTATCAGTCTGCCTGGTGTTCCCACAACCACATGCATTTTCTGCTTGAGCTCCCTTGCTTGAATATGAAAGGGTGCCTTTCCAAACACGGCACAGGTTTTGATACGCTTGTATCTGCCAATATGAAAAACTTCTTCTTTTACTTGCATGGCCAGCTCTCTTGTCGGTGTTATTACAAGGGCTTGCGGTTTGTTTTCTTCCCAGTCGACCAACTCACAAATAGGGATAGCAAAAGCTGCTGTTTTCCCACTGCCTGTCTGTGATTTTACAATCATGTCTTGGGCTCGTAGAATGGTTGGAATCACATTCTCTTGCACCTTTGTTGGATTATTGTAATTCATTAAATCCAAGGCTTTTAATATTTCTTCACTTAAATCAAAGCTTTTGAACGCTTTCTGACTCATATTAATCACTTCTCTTTTCTTTTTCAGGCACACTTTTATGCTCTGCCCGCTTGAAATCCATGTTAAGACCTTCTATTTGTTAACCGACCTGCAAAATATCCATGTATAAATCAAATACTTAGGAATTATCTATTTCACAACCCAAATTTATGCGATTTATTCTCTTCTATCTTAAAATTCAATTGGATTCTTGACAAGATATGCCTTATTAGAAGAGATACTGATTGTATCATGATTCAGGCCATAGAGTAAGATAATTAGCAAATAAGCCTTCAACTTTTTTCACTAATATAGAATCTTTATCTTGACAGGTCACCATATTTTGAGCTAAACTGCTTATTAATAACTTAATGAAAACTCAATCACAATGAAAACAATGACTGGGAAGAGTAAGATGAATGCGCTTTTTAAGAGAGCCGGGGATGGTGGGATTCCGGTAAAGTTACTTGATCTGAATGGACTCAGGAGTGGAATCTGAAAGTTTACAAGTAGGTGCCCCGGGCTTCTCCCGTTACAGAGATAGAATATCGGATGCATTATCCCGTATTTGAAAAAGACAGAAAAGACCATTCGTTTTTTCTAACCAGAGGTGGCACCGCGAAATTATAAATATCGCCCTCTATGCGCATAGCGCATAGGGGGCTTTTTGTATTTTTGGAACCTGTAACTCTCAAGCACACATTCCAAACATTTTATCTTTAACATCAAGGCACAATGACTAGGAGGGCATATCATGCATGACACATGAAGGCTAAGACGCAAATATTATTCAAACATCTTTTACTTAAAATGCGACCTGCAAACTCTCATTGTTTCCATCACTTGATTTTATCTAGAAGAGTGATATGCCTTTCTAAATAAAATCAAGTGATGGATAAACTCTGAATTTTCCAGGCGCCTAACTCAAACAAACACAATCTGAGGAGGCATTTAAAATGACAACAAATCAAACAGGCACACAATCAATTCGTAATATGGACGGTAACTTTGGTGACTATGGTGGCGCTTTTGTTCCCGATCCCCTAAAAGCACCCTTAAAGGACCTTGAAAATGCCTTTGTGAAATACATCCATGACCCTGACTTTCAGGACGAATTGCGATACTACCAAAAAGAATACATTGGTCGGTCAAATCCCCTGTATTTTGCACAGAACCTAACGACTCAAACCGGCGGGGCAAAAATTTATTTAAAACGTGAAGACTTAAACCATACAGGCGCCCATAAAATCAATAACACTATTGGTCAGGTGCTTCTGGCAAAACGCATGAATAAAAACAGAATCATTGCTGAAACAGGTGCGGGCCAGCACGGCGTGGCCACTGCCACTGTTTGTGCCCTCTTTAATATGGACTGTACCATTTACATGGGTGAAAAAGATATGGAAAGACAAGCTCTAAACGTATTTAAAATGGAACTGCTTGGTGCCAAGGTGGTCCCAGCACAATCTGGACAGAAAACGCTTAAAGAAGCTGTTGATGAAGCCCTTATGGATTATGTCACCAACTGTGAAGACACCTACTACTTGCTGGGATCTGTTGTTGGTCCCCACCCTTATCCCGTTATGGTTAGAGAATTTCAGAGCATAATTGGTTCAGAGGTCAAGGATCAGATGAGAGAAAAGGAAGGTCAATTGCCCGACTACCTCGTGGCTTGTGTTGGTGGGGGGAGTAACGCTATGGGACTCTTTCATGCCTTCTATAATGACAAATCCGTCAAAATGATTGGGGTTGAACCTTCTGGCACTGGTATGGAAACCGGTCAGCATGCCGCAACCATGACCCTTGGAAAACCAGGTATTATACATGGGTTTAAGTGCTATAACCTTCAAGACGACAAGGGAGAACCCCTTCCGGTGCATTCTATTGCAGCTGGGCTGGATTATCCTGGTGTGGGGCCTGAGCACAGTCATTTTAAGGACATAAACCGCTGTGACTACGTTACAGCTTCTGACCAAGATGCCATCGACGGCTTCAAACTTCTTTCAAAAACAGAGGGTATTATTCCTGCTATTGAAAGTGCCCACGCCGTTAGCTATGGTGTCAAACTGGCTAAAACACTATCTTCTGACAAAATTGTTGTGATTAATCTTTCAGGTCGCGGGGACAAGGACATGGTTCGTATGCAGGACATTTTGTCACAGGATCTTTCCGAGTAAGTCATAAAAAAACACGTGCCATCTAGGCACGTGTTTCATTTTATCGACAAAGTCGATCGTTGGTTGTTGAATCAATTTCCCAATAACGTTTACTCAGTATTTAGCGTTTCGTATTTTCTCATTGCGGAAAATCCCTTGTCTATTGAAGCTATCCCCATAACTTAAATAGGAACCATCCAGTCGAAATACTATTTACCACTTTATTACTCTATTTCACTGTATATTACTTTGCTTTTTTCTTAATCATTGCATACACAGGCAGGCCTGTCAGAGTGATGGCAATTCCAAACCCTGCTGTATAAGCATCGTTGAATATTGTGCTAATGACAATATACAGTCCGCCGGCGATGCCCACAATTGGCATAAATGGATATAGCGGAACGTGGTATGTTCTTTTTAAATGTCCAAATGACTTACGCAATTTGAATATGCCTGCCACAGTAATAATGAAGAATATCCAAACCACAAACATGGCCAAGTTGGTAAGAATCTCAAACGATCCCGAAAGTACATAAAGGCAAGCCAGTAGACCTTCAAGCACAAGGGCGTTCACTGGTGTTGCTCCCTTGTCGCTTAGACGACCAATTTTTTCTGAATACGGAAAGAGTCCTCTTTGTCCCATGGCAAATGGAATTCGAACCCCTGTCATAAGGTAGCCGTTTAAGGCTCCAAATATTGAAACCATAATGCCACCAGCAATCAAAGCTGCTCCAGCGTCTCCAAATAATGCCACAGACACATCTGTTGCTGGTTTTTCTGATCCCATTAGGCTCTCAGCTGGAACCACATTGATAAGGGCTGTATTAAACAATACATAAACAATAATAATAGCTGATAAACCAAATATAATGGCTTTTGGAAGGTCCTTTCCAGGATTTTTAAGTTCTCCTGCAATATTTGTAACACCAATCCAACCATCATAAGCCCAAAGTGTTCCAAGCATGGCTGCACCAAATCCCGCTAGACCTGTTGCGCTTGACGCTACGGTTGTAACTGCCTTAACGCCGCCAGCTGAACCGCTTGACAGACCAAAGAAAATGATAATCCCAATGGGAATCAGTTTGCCGACAGTTGCGAAAATTTGTACCTTGCTGCCTAGCTTTGTAGATATAATATTGACAACCACTAAAAAGAGAATGGTTCCCATAGCCAAAAGTCTTTGACTCATATCATTCATAGGTATAAAAAATGTGGCCTGTGTTACAAAAACAACAGATAAAGCCGCTATAGAACCTGGCACATAAATAAGTGACTGAACCCAGCCATATAAAAAGGCCATTTTCTCACTGTAAAGTGTTCTTAGATAGGCGAAAACACCACCTGTTTCAGGGATGGCCGTGGCTATTTCACTAATTGTAAGAGCCGAAGCCATTGCTATACATCCACCTGCCAGCCATGCCATAATGCTAAGAAAAGGATTTCCTGCATGGTTTAAAACTGTCGATGTCTTAAAGAATATGCCAGAACCTATAACCATGCCCACAACCATGACCATGGCATCTGCCAATCCCATACTTTTTGCTAATTTTTTTTCTGCCTTAACTGCAACCTTTGATGCGGTTTCCATAAGAAGCCTCCAATCGTGTCTGAATCATTCCTTATATTTTTGATCCGCCTGCCGATATCCCCCCGACAAGGAATCGAATGGTAAAATATTCAGATTCTTCAGTAATTTCGTTAATTCATTAACAACCACATCACATTGTAGGCTCATATCTATGTCAAGTCAATCATATTTATTCAATATCACTTAAAAGTTCTATAATAATTTTCTATTATGATTTCCCACGTCTTTTTGCCAGATAATTCGAAAATTTCGCATTTGAAAATCATTTGATTCACTTGCACTATATCTACACACATCAAAAACCAGATTGCGTTAATTTTTCTTTACAGGCGCCTATTTTAGTAATTCCCGACCCCTTGCATAATACTTTTCTCTTTCAGACTGTACAACCATGCTGCCCCCCCGTGCCCCAGGCCAAATGGCTTGCCTTTTTCATCTTTTCTACCAGGCCCTGGTCTTTTAAGTAGTCTAGGCCTTCCTGTGTTTGAAATAACTTTACAGGCCCTATTAGACCCGCAAAGGCAGAGGGTTCCATAAATATGTCTTCTTGGTCTTTTAGGGCTGTCAATAGCCTGAACAGGGTATCATCATCCACGGTGTAATCACCGCTTATCATGTGTTCAAGAGTCTTTCCCACGAATCCCGATGGACGCCCCACTGCCAGACCGTCTGCCTGTGTTTTATTGTCTATACCAAAATCCTGAACACACAGCTTGTCGTGGGCCCCGGTCATAAGTCCAATCAACATGCAGGGCGAATGTGTTGGCTCTGCAAAGAAGCAGTGTACATGATCTTTGAAGACAAGTTTTAGACCAAAAGCCACGCCGCCTGGACCACCACCCACTCCACATGGTAGGTAGACGAAAAGAGGATGATCTGCATCTACACTCACATCCATGTCATCAAGTTGCTCTTTCAGCCGACTGGCAGCCACAGCATATCCCAAAAACAAATTCTCTGAATTCTCATCATCCACAAAGTAGCTCATAGGGTCTGTATCAGATTGTTTGCGCCCTTCTTCGACAGCCTTGCTATAGTCTGATGCATACTCAATAACAGTCACCCCACGACTTCTAAGCAGGTCCTTTTTCCACTGTTTTGCATCCGCCGACATATGCACATAAACCTTAAACCCTAGTTTGGCGCTCATAATTCCAATGCTCAAACCCAAATTGCCCGTTGATCCAACGGCAATGCTGTACTGATTAAAAAAACGTCTAAAGGCATCGCTATCAAGTATTTCATAGTTGTCTTCTGTTGTTAGCAGGCCCCCTTGTATGGCCAAATCCTCAGCATGCTTTAAAACTTCATAAATGCCCCCCCTGGCTTTTATAGAACCTGATATTGCCAAATGGCTGTCGCATTTTAAAAGAACTTGTCCGTCAATCTTCACATTGTAATAGGTCTGCATCCAGTTTTTCATCTTTGGAATTTCAAGGGTCTCAGACTCTATAATGCCTCCTGTTTTTTCCGTTTCTTTGAAGACCCTCTGAATATAAGGGGCAAAACGTTTCAGTCTTTCTTTAGCATCTTCAACATGGGCATCGGTCAGATTAACACGTCTAATTGCTTGGTCAAATGACATCAAATCATCGTTGGTCCAAAAACTTTCTCTAAGCGCCATCAAGTCATGAAGCCGTGGAAACTCCGCTTGCCACTCGGATGATGACTTGCCTTCTATGCTCTTCATTTTATGATATGCCTCCTTATGAATCGTGTATAAATATACAGTTTTTTCTGTGTTTTCAGTTTCTTTTGACAAGTTCAGACTACCATGTTCTGTCAAGCCGGGTCAAACTAAATAATCCTCTTTTCTTTCGATATGACCTTATGCTATCTTTTCATCCACGTCACTGGATATAGCGCATAGAAAATCCGCTAAAATCAAAAGGCAAGTTGCAATTTTGCCTACCACCATTTTAGCGGATCTACATAATACATTATTATTGAATTCTACCCCAGTTACCCTATCTTTTGACCATTCATGACATTCTCAATATTGTGCAGGGCTTTATTACACTTGAGTACATCTTCTTCGTGGGCGCCTTCTTCCAGTTTTATGACCTGATCGTATAAGGCGTGCAGTTGAAGATTTCCTGAACTGCCTTTTAACCTATGGGCATCTTTCTTAACTTCTGTGAAGTCATTTTCCTTTATGTGATTTTGAATTCTGGTCAGCTCTGTGTATAGATCTTCAAGAAAATCATGGTACATACATTCCAAGTCGTTCAAATCGATTTCTGTGATTTCATGTAGGGTTTTCATGGCATCTTCCATAAAGACCGGCATCTGTCTTTTTTGATCTTCTGGTGCTTGCTCTCCACGAGCCCTATTCTCTAAACCGCTTCCCCTCTCCTTGTTTGCCTTATTTTTCATAACGTCATCAAGCAGGTCTTTTAAAAGCTTATAGTTTAAAGGTTTTGTGATATAGTCATCCATCCCAGCATCATAGCATTTCTTTCTATCCTTTTCAAAGGCACTGGCTGTCAGAGCCACAATAAGGGTTTTAGATTCATTGCCATCTAGCTGGCGTATATTTTTCGTTGCTTCATAACCATCCATAACTGGCATCTGACAATCCATAAATACCACATCGTACTGTCCGCTTTGGACAGCTTCAAAAGCCTCTTTTCCGTTATCTACTGAGTCACATTCTGCCCCAAACTTGCTCATATAGTTTTCAAACAGCTTTTGATTTGTCTTATTGTCTTCAGCCAGCAAGACTTTCAGGGACTTCTTCTCAAAGCAATTTTCATCATTTTGGGCTTCTAGTCTCCTCTCATCCAGTTTTTCGTCTGTCAAGTAATTGTAGACATGTGTGATAAATTGGTTTCGCCTTATTGGCTTCATGATCAAGTCATTTATAGACCCATCACACTTTGCCCGTATCTCTTCTTTGTCATGGGAAGAACTCATAACAATAAATGTCACGTCTGAGATGGCCGGAATGGCTCTAATCACCTGGGCCAGCTCCACGCCATTCATTCTTGGCATTTGGAAATCACAAATGACCAGATCAAAGGGCTTTCCGTCTCGAGCCGCTTTCAGTAGGGTGGTAATGGCCTGGTCACCACCTGAACATTCCACAATATGGTCAATAATTTTTTCAATGTAGCCCATAGCCACTTTACGATTTTTCCTATTATCATCCACTATCAGAATTCGCTTGTCACCGATTTCATTATGAATTTGCTCATCTGGCATTTGTGCTTTTCCAATACCTAGGGGTAGCTTAAACTCGAACTCACTGCCTTCTCCAATCCGGCTTGTCACCTGCATAGACCCCTGCATGAGTTCAACGAGATTTTTACTGATGTTAAGCCCAAGTCCCGTTCCTCCAAACTCCCTTGTGGTTGACGCATCCGCCTGGGTAAAGGGCTCAAAGAGTATTGGGATTTTATCAGGTTCAATGCCTATGCCCGTATCTTTTACAGACACAGTGACATCCACTAGTTTGTCGTTTTCTTTGACTTCGCTCCCCACATAAATAGTGACCTCTCCCTCGTGGGTAAACTTTACAGCATTTGAGACAAGATTGACGATAATTTGACGTATTCTTGTGGGATCTCCAATGACCATGTCAGGAAAATCGCTTTGAATGATAGGATAAATCTCTATTTCTTTATCTTTGGCTTGATTGCTAAACATAGACACAATGTTATCAATGGTGGCTCTTAAGTTGAAAGGAATCGACTCAAGGCTTACCCGTCCCTGCTCGATTTTGGACACATCAAGCACATCTGATATAAGTTGAAGAAGGGTCACACTTGACGTATAGACTTCATTGACATAGTCTTCTTGCTCAGGGTCAAGCGTGGTTTGTTTGAGAAGGTCTATAAATCCAAGAATGCCGTTCATCGGTGTTCGAATTTCGTGGGACATATTGGCAAGAAACATACTTTTGGCTTGATTGGCCTTCATGGCTTGAAGCAGTTCCGTTTCTGCTGAATACTTCTCCTCATAAAGCTTGAGCATGGACTCTTTGCGTTCTGTATTGTCAATACATATGCCAACAATGGTTTCTGTTGTGTCCTCAAATCCAAGGCTGTTGGCAAAGGTTCTCAAATGCTTGACCTCTCCCCCATCTGTTCGGATAGAAAAATCCGCATCAAATCTGTCTTTTTTTTCTATGGCCTCTTGCATCATTTGTTCCAGTCGGATCATATCCACTCTGGAAACACATTTGCGCCATATATGTATCGGTTTTTGCATATTTGATTTCTTTGTCACGCCGAATATTTCATACATGGATTCATTCCAGTGTAGCTCATCGGTTTTGACATTGTGCTCCCAAACACCTATATGAGAGGAGTCTGTTAACAGTTTTATCTTTTCTCCCATTTTCATATTGTCCAGTTCAAGGGAGCGTCGCTTTGAAATGTCCCTCCACGCCACTAGAAGAATATCTTTGTCCTCCGTTGGAACTGCGGTTAATACCACTTCTGTGGGGAAAAGTTCGCCATTCATTTTCTTGTGCGTCCATTCGAACTTATGCGATCCCTTTTCTAAAGCAAGGTCTATCATTTCCCTAGCCTTTTCATCTGAACGTCTTCCATCCATTTGAATGGCCGGGGATATTTCAATAGGTGATATTCCAATGAGTTGACCATCTTCAGCTTGGAGCATGTTTTCACTGCTCTTATTAGACATAATAAACCGACCATTTTGAATCAGACAGTAGGCATCACCCGAGACCTCAAATAATGTTTTAAATAATTCGCTATCTATAACTAATGATTTTTTCATAAAGGCATCCTCCTAAAAAGCTCATTTAGTTAGACCTACCCACAATCATAAGTGATATAAGCTTTCATTCCCATTTTTTAAAAATCTTTATTAATGCCATTTAGTCTTTACGGTCTTCACTTACTGGATATACCACCCGACCATCTTCGTACTTTGCAAAACGCCCTTTGTCCTTAGGATTAACAGGATCAGACCTATCCCATGGCCATCCACCAAATCTTGTTTTCTGATAGTCATCATAGGCTGTTCGGATTTCATCCATTGTGTTCATAACAAAGGGGCCGTACTGGGCCACAGGTTCATTTATAGGCACAGCCTGCAAAATGAGAATTTCAGCCTCTTTGCCTTGACTCTCAATGGACAATGCCTCGGGCTTAACATAGGCCTGGTATTCTTTTTCAAGGATTTCTTTATTGATTTTAATGCCCTGTCCTTTGTAGTGATATATGGCTCTTTTTACATGATCTGAAGCCTTTGGCAATGTGAATTTTGCCCCTTCATCAATTTTGACCAGCATGATGCTTAATTCGCTTTCTGGATTTGATGCATAAGAATCAGGCGCGGGTTTTGCAGATTCTACTGACATAAACTGACCCGCAATGAGCGTCACACTTATGTTGCTTTCTTCTTTTGCGGTTTCATCATTTAAAATCATGTCATTCTTTAAATGAATAATGGGAACTTCTTCACTCCATAGCATCTTATAATGAGGCTTTACAAACTTATCTTTTTTGGGCAGGTTGAGCCATATTTGAAATAGATGAAGTGGGTTTTCCTTGTCTGAATGCACCAGAGGAAACATTTCTGCATGCTGCATGCCTTCTCCAGCTGTCATCCACTGGACGTCCCCTTGACCATAGCGTCCCGAAGCCCCCTTCGAATCAAAGTGGTCCACAAAGCCTTCAAGAACCACTGTGACTGTTTCAAATCCCCTATGAGGATGCTCAGGAAAACCAGGAACAGTCCGACCATGATACATTTTCCAGTCATTGCTCAAATCGAAGTCTTGCCCCAAATTTCTTCGTGATAGGGGCATGGCTGGTCCGAGCTGGTCTGTTCCCTTAGGGTATTTATCAAGATGATGGGCACAGAATAGAAATGGGTCTTGAGTCTCCCAGTGAAACCCAAGGGCTTTTTTTGATAGAATTACGCTCATAATACCTCCTGTTTTTACCGTTTCTTTTATACTTATTATTTAAAACGTATCCAATGTTTACTGACTTTTATCAAGTCTTAACAATATGAATGAATGGTTTTTATTTAGGTATGTATACTTTATAAAAAGTTTCAACAGACCGCTTGTAAGAACCTAGTCTTTATATACCATTTAAGCAAGCCATAAATCAAAGCACTTGGGAGGACTTATGAAATACAAATGTGAAGTGACCATCGATTTGCCCCGTGATGCAGTTATCGCCTTGTTTAAAAATCTAGAGTTTCGACCTGTGTGGCAAGAAGGTCTGACTCGAATTGAGAATATTGAAGGGATTGCCTTTGAAGTAAACGCTGTCCATCAATATCATTTTATGATGAAGAACAAGGAAATGATCATTAAAGAAACCATTCTAGAACAGCATTTTCCGGACTATATAAGTGCCATGTATGTGTCTTCCGGTGTTGAAAATATTTCAACAGATGAATTTATCAGCAAGCCAAATCATTCGACTACTTACGTAAGTGAGCAAGAGTTTTATTCCAATAAGCTCTTTTACAGACTCCTCTTTATTTTTATGCCATCCATGTTCAAAAGAGAGACACAAAAGACCCTAAATGCCTTTAAATCTTTTTGTGAAGGCCATGATTTAAACACTGACTAAGGCCCACAAAAATAATTCATACAATAAAACCGCTTAACCGTGTGGCGAACAAAACGTCCTCTTTACGGTTAAGCGGTTTATATTTTATAGTGCTTTATATTTTATAACGCTTTATATTTTATAGTGCTTTAATTTTTTGCATGCCTATGCTTGCCGCTCCAATAGCACCTGTTAACTGGGCGTCTTCATGGGTAACAACTTCCAGGCCTAAGCACTTTTCAAGGTCATTTCGTATAACTTTGAACTGGGCCAAGCCCCCACTAAAAAACACCTTGCCTTCAATCGGCAGTCGCTTTGAGAAAGTTGAGGTTCTTTCACAAATAGAGGCTATAACACCTCTGGCAATGCTTTCTCCTGGAATATCTTGCGCCAGAAGACTTATCACTTCACTTTCTGCAAAGACAGTGCACATACTGCTTATTTTAGTTGGTTCTGATGCCTGAACATAGTCATCCAAATCAAATAAGTCTTGGTGTAACAAACGCATAATGACTTCAACAAATCGTCCTGTGCCCGCTGCACATTTGTCATTCATTAAAAAATCACGGACATTTTTGTCCCGGTCAAGGCAAATCACCTTGCTGTCTTGGCCTCCAATGTCAATTACAGTAGCAACATCTTTATGCAAAACGGCTGCGCCCCTGCCGTGACACGTGATTTCTGTCACTTTCTTATCTGCTTCTTCCAGCAAGTCACGTCCATAACCTGTGGTAACTGTGTAGGCGTCGTGACCCAATGCCCTTGCACTTTCATAAAGTTTTTCATGTACGGTTTTTATGGTTCTTTTCGGATTGGCCCCTGTTGGCCATATGACCTTGTCGAGAACTCTGTCTCCATCAAAGAGAACACCTTTAGTTGTCGACGATCCTGAATCAATTCCAATACTTAACATGGGTACGCCTATAACATTTCAATAAATGCTGCCATACGTGTGTTTAGCTGACCAATATCAGATGTTGAATAATCTGTTTCCACACTGATATAAGGCTTTCCTTTATTATCATTCACAAAGCGCTTAACATTCATAGTTTCTACAGCATAGGTATGACAGGCTTGTAGTATAACATCTACAACCGCATCCACTTGGTACTCATCAATTGTTCTGTCGAGAAGTTTAAATCTGTTTTCATTTGGCGACATACATGAACATCCAATTTTTAGATATTTCTCTGCCAGAGCTTCGTAAACATCAGGATTGGATTCATCCACATTATCTTCAACAGCTTTGGCACCCATGCAGTTTTCATAGAAGACCACAGTTGCACCATTTTCTTCGATGGCTTTTACAACTTTTTCTGTCACGCCACCGATAGGACATCCTGTGATGAGGATTCTCGGTTTTTGCTCCAGTTTCTTGCCAGCTTCGTATTCCTTCATAACTTTATCAGTCAGAGCCGAAACCTCTTTAATTGTTTCTTCTCTATCAAACTTAAAAGTGCTGCCATATAGAACCTTCAGAAGGTCACCACCACTAATGGCTGGCGGGTTTAGCTTTCCAAGAGAATAGAAGTCTTTCAGTGTTTGTCTTTCTCTATTTTTAAGGTTAATGGCCTTTTTAATATCTTCTTCTGTAATTGTCGTTTCAAACTGTGTCTCAAGCGATTCTTTTAAGCGGATAATTTCAGCCTTCCACATGTCATGGGCTTCTTTTGTTGTTGGATTATTAGGCAGTTGCATAACATGTACTGGTTTATACTCTCCCATAAGCTCAAACATTTTCTTCTTGCCATCACATGTTGTTTCCCCAACCACTAGGTCACTAAAGTAGAAGTAAGGACATTTATCTGTTTTCCCAAATCCATAGCTGGATTTAATAAGCGGACAAAGATTACGTGGTAGGTCTTTTTCAGCATCGCCTACTGTTTCATCAGACGTCGCACAAAGTGAAACCGTTGCCGCGCCCATAGCAAGTGGTAATTCCTGAGGCATAAATGTACAGAAAGTCCCCACCATAGGCTTGTTTTGTTCCTTAAAAGCCTTTGCTGCAATAAATCCATTTCTTCTTGCTTCAGAAAATTCTTCGAAAATTTCAGGTAACTCTTTTTTTAATTCCATAATAGCCTCCCATCAAGTCTTTAAACGTTCTTGCTTATCTAAATATGTCATACTAACCCGGGACCATCCAATCGAATATTTCACTAGTTGACTCTCAAGTATTCAAGGAATTTATAAATGCGATATTCGTACATTGAAAAACAGGGCATTTACTTAGCCCTGTTTGTATTCTTTTTATTCAGTTTGCTTTTATTTTGTTCTGACCCAAAGAACGAACTTTACTTCTCCTTATTTTTTGGGGCCTCTTTGAAGATCTTCTTGTGTCTATACATGGCGTTATCAGCTCTGTCTACAAGATCTGTAACAGTGTCATCCTCCTTAGTCCACTGGGAAAACCCCCAACTCATTGACCAGCTTTGCCCCAACTCTGCTCGACCAACCTCTTCAAATCTTCGTTCTATACGACCCATTATTTCCTGTAGTTTGCTTATGGTGCAATCAGGTAGGACAATCATGAACTCATCCCCTCCCATTCGACCGATCACATCTGTCTTTCTGACACTTTTCATCATGGCCTTAGCTGCCGATTTTATCATGAGATCGCCCATTTCATGACCGTATGTGTCATTCACAAATTTTAGATTGTTCAGATCAATGTAGACAAGGGAAAGGTTTCCGTTTTGCCTGCTTATTAGGTCAATATTATACTGAAGGAGTTCATTGGCATAGCGTCTGTTAAAGAGTCCTGTTAAAGCGTCTACACGGGCCTGATTTTCTAGGGTTAATTTGTAATATTTGTTCTTAATCTGGTAGTCCCCCAGCGTCCACCCCAGTAATATAAAGAGGGGAACGAGAATAACATTGCCTATTTGAAGGCCTAAAATAAGATGTTTCAGTTCTTCTTTAATTTCTTTTTGTTGTATGGAAATCAATATAAACCATGACCTTAAACTTGAAGGGTTTACCTGCGTTTTAATGGGCTGCATTTCCTTGTAATAGACCCATCCGCGTTCACTTTCATACTTACCTGTCCCGCTGGTTTTCATGCGGTCCCATACCAGTGGATGATCCTTAAAAAAACCACGACCCTCTTGGCCTTGAATATCAAATCCGAACGTAACAGAATTACTGAAGCCTTTTAAATAGTATCCCTCTTGATTTAAAAGAATCACGTCATCATTGCTGTGTGCATGTTCACTTTCCATCATTTTAAAGATAGCGTCACCTTTATAATTTAGTACGACAAGCCCTAACCGATCTCCGTCTCTGTCTACAGGCACTGCCATTCTTAGAACAGGCTTATGTGGAATTTCGACTTCCCCTTTTTCAGTGTTCAAATCAAGTCGGCTCATATAGATTTGTCCCTGATTTGCTTTCATACCTTCTTTAAAATAGTACCTGTCCCCTTTGTTTTGTAAGTTTTCTTTTTCAACGATGCTCGTCTTGCCCGAATCATCTACATTGATTCGTACGATTTCTTGTCCTTTATTATTCAAAAGACGAAATTGGTCTATACCCCTATTGTGCTGGCAAATGGTTTGCATAACTGATGCCGTATTCTCAAGTGCCTCTACATGACCATAAAGGGCTTTTTCGGTTTCTGGAAATTGACTTAAATAAATGGCATATTCCGAAACGCCTTCTATTGTTCGATTCATGTCTTCTTCAAGCTTAAAAATGAGTCCATAGTGTGATTCATCAATTTCATTGTAAATATCATCTCGAACTGTGATATATATGAGGGATGAAATTAAAAGCATAAAAAAACATAGGAGAAGAGCATAAGTCAATCCCCTTAATTTGGCCTTTTTCTCTTGTATGTCTATTTTGTCAATATTGCTTTTATCCATTTCATCACCCGCTTGGTGAAAACTTCTTCACATTATTTTTTATAGGTTTATAATACTGTCTCTATTTTTATACCCTTTGACTTTTAAGACTAACCTAAGCGTTTGTTGCCTAGCACTTGCAAAATTTAAAGCTTGTTTTTTATATTTTGCAAGTCGCTCATTTGAAAGCATTTTTTATATTTACAAGCTTTTTTTATAATCGTAACTTGAGTTACCGCTCAGTACATATAAAAACCTTATACTTTCTTCATAGACAAAAAGTGATTGACTCAATCATTTATTGAGAGGAGAAACTATATGACAACCCTACAAAATTTAGAAAGACAACATAAGGATATTTACGAAACCATCCACGAAGCCATGACTTTAATCGAGCAGGGAAACTTAGAAGACAACGGTTTGGTTATAGCTAGACATATAAGTGCCCTGGCCGGTAAACTAAAAATACACTTAAACAGTGAGGATAAATATCTTTACCCTAGCCTTCTTAAAAAGGGCAACGATCCATTAAAGAAAAAAACGGAACGTTACATGGACGAGATGGGCAACTTACGTGAAACCTACATGCAGTTTAAAGACCAGTATAATACAAAGTCTAAAATTCTTTTGGATCAGGATACATTTAAGGCAGCATCCAGCCAGGTCTTTGATGCAGTCCTTAAGCGTATGCATAAAGAAGATACTGATTTATATGAAGAAGCCAAGTCATTTTTGTAGAATACTTTTATTCTGAAATCAGTTCTATTTGTTTTATCAGTTCTATATATAAGAAAAAGATTCGCAGGTCCACCCTTTTGAAACAAAGGCCCTTTTGAAAGGTTTTTTCATACACAGCCTTTTATTTTAGAACGTGAACATGCGAATCTTATTTTTGATTATTAAATATTTATATAGGCTACCAGGAGGGTTCTTGAATGATATTTTGCAAGTCGCTCACCTATTAATTGCTGTGAAATGAACGTGAGTTTCTGGGCTTATTCGCAAGTCTCTGCGCTTGAATCCAAATAGCTCTCAATGGCATTTGCCACACGTTTTGAAAACATGACCGCTTCTACAACCGTCTTGGCGCCGGTTACAACATCCCCTGATGCAAATACACCTTGGCGACTTGTCCGACCGCAATTGTCTGTAGAGACAAGGCCTGTTTTTCCAATTTCAATGCCTTTAGAATGGGCTATGATGTTTGTTTTCGGTCCCTGGCTGACAGCTATAATAATTGTATCTGCCTCAAAGAGTTCAAGTGTCCCCTCGCGCCCATCTTGCCCATCAAGGGTTATAAGCTTTTCTTGCCCGTCCTCTGTGACTTTTTTTGTTTCATAGTATTTTATACCATCATCATTAATTTCAACTGGACTTTTGAAAAACTCAAACTTTACACCATCTAATTTGGCGTACTTTATTTCATGCTGACTGGCTGGCATATCTTCTTCAGCCCGCCTATACATGATCGAAACTTCCTTTGCACCGCGTCTGACAGCAGTTCGTGCCACATCCATAGCAACATTGCCTGCCCCGATCACACAAACTTTTTTTCCAATTTGGAAACTTGAAGGGTTCTTCAAATAGTCTATAGCATAGTGAACATGCCCTAGGCTTTCTCCTTTAATGCGCATTGGCTTTGGATTCCAAACCCCTGTGCCTATAAAAATGGCTCTGTAGCCATCTCTAAATAAGTCATCAATTGTAATAACTGGTCCCACTAAGGTGTTGGGTCTAATTTTAACCCCCATATTGACCAGTTGGTCTTTTAATCTGTCGAGAATGTCTTTTGGTAGACGAAAGGCTGGAATCCCATATTGCAAGACACCGCCAATTTTATCTCTTAATTCAAATATTGTAATGTCATATCCTTTTTGTGCCAGTACGAAAGCTAAAGTAATGCCTGCAGGTCCCGATCCAATTATAGCAATTTTTTTCTCAGGATCTCTTTGAGGCTGTAGATCCATTTTGTTGAGGTAGTAGTCAGAAATATAATGTTCAATGGTACTCCAGTGGATAGCATTGCCCTTGCGACCAAGAACACAGCTTCCTTCACAGAACTTTTCATGCGGACACACCAGTGAACAGACAATAGACAGTGGGTTATTGTCAAAGAGTAGTTTTCCTGCATCGGAAATTTGACCACTTAATAACATCTCCACCGCATCATTGACAGGTGTTCCAACGGGACACCCCTTTTTACACAGGGCATTCTTACACTGTAAACATCTTTTCGCTTCTTCGATTATATGTTGTGCCATAAGACGACTCCATTCCTTACTCTATTTTAAATCTAATCTTCAACCTATTTTATGTGCTCCAGCGCTCATTTATTGTGTATACAATAAGCGCTATTGACTACATAGTTTAACATGTTTCTCACGTCTTGAAAATAGTTTTCAAAAAGCTTACAAGCCTTATTTTCTAACGTTTTCGACAGATTTGAATGTTAGTTTTTTATCAAAGATTATCCATTATCTTTTCCTTCTTTTTTGTCCTTTTTTGCGAGCAATGTCCAATATAATGTCCGAGTGATTCATCAAAAGAACACTTTTGTACTTTTCTTAATAAAACACAAGCACTTTACACAAAAAGGTTGAAATTTGAATAAAATTCTATAGTATATATGTAACGGTTAAATTGTTTCATAACGTTCATATTTAACCCCTTTAGTTACGAATACTGCACTTGTGAGAGAGGGCTTTATTTTATATTAGGAGGCACTATGTCAACACTTCACTTTAAATCAACCCGTTCAAGCGATGAAAGCCTAACGTTCGCCCAAGCTGTTGTAAAGGGCATAGCATCAGGCGGTGGTCTCTTTGTACCCACAGAGATACCAAAGCTCGATTTCTTAGATGGTCAGCTCAAGGACCTGTCCTATCAAGCCCTTGCAAAGGTTATTTTAAGTCAGTTTGCAACTGATTTTACATCTGAGGAGCTTGATAAGTGTATACTCTCAGCCTATGATGATAAATTCAGGCATTCTCAAATTGCACCGGTTCATACCTGTGACAAGGCCAGTTTCATTGAACTATACCATGGAAAAACTCTGGCTTTTAAAGATATGGCCCTGTCTATACTGCCGCACTTCATGACGACCAGCGCCAAGAAACTCGGTACAAAGGAAGACATTATTATTCTAGCAGCCACTTCTGGGGACACAGGAAAGGCTGCCCTTGAAGGTTTTGCCAACGTGGACGGCATAGATATTGTTGTCTTCTACCCAACAGATGGCGTCAGTGATGTTCAGAAAAGACAAATGATCACACAAGAGGGACAAAACACCCATGTCTTTGGAATCAATGGCAACTTTGATGATGCCCAAAATGGGGTTAAAAAAATCTTTACCGATGAAGCCTATAAGTCTCTTTTAAAAGAAAAAGGCTATATTCTATCATCTGCCAATTCCATTAACATAGGTCGCCTGGTCCCACAAATCGTCTACTATGTTCATGCCTACTACCAGCTGGTTAAAACAGGGACAATCGCCCTAGGTGATGAAATAAATGTGGTCGTACCAACAGGCAACTTCGGCAATATACTTGCAGCCTATTACGCTAAAAACATGGGGCTGCCTGTGAAAAAATTTATCTGTGCATCAAACACCAATAATGTCCTCGCGGATTTCTTTAACACTGGGGTTTATGACTTAAACAGACCATTTATCCCTACGGTTTCTCCCTCTATGGATATATTGATTTCCAGCAATCTTGAGAGATTTTTATATGCCTTAAGCGGAAATGATGACTCTGTCATTGCTTCATTAATGCACGACTTAAAAACAAAGGGACACTATGCCATCAATGAAACAATGAAAGAAAATATGGCTGATTTCTATGGCGGCTATGCAGATGACACAGCCACAGTATGTGCTATTTCTAAACTTTACAAAAACCACGGTTATACTGTAGACACCCACACAGCTGTGGCATACCAGGTCTACACGGACTATGTCAACAAAACGGGAGACATGACACAAACACTTATCGCTTCAACAGCGAGCCCTTTCAAGTTCCCACGTAGCGTGCTTGAGGGTCTTGGTCAAGATGTGGATGCCTTTTCTGACTTTGAATTGGTTGAATTGCTTTCTAAGAAAGCCGGCTTAGATATTCCTGCACCTATTAAGGATATTGACAAGCGTCCCGTGCTCCATAATGACATATGCGATAAATCCCAGCTTGATAGCGTTGTTCTGGATCTTTTAAAATAAAAGTCTTGTCATTTTGTTTTTCTCAGGGAATTCTAATCCTCTTTCTGTATCCTGATTATAATAAATCTTTTAACAAGGGATAAGGGAGAAAAAAATGAGTCAAAGACAGTTTTTTGAAAAGATTGACACACGAATATTGATTTCAACATTGTGGATTGTAATTATGTTCAATATGGCTTTTGCAGATATATTGTCCTTCATGATACCGGGAAGTCTTCAAGCAGCAATTTCCGGCACTGTTGATGGTGTCAATATCACTGGAGAGCTTATGCTAATCGCTGCATTAATTCTGGAAATTCCCATTGCTATGATTTTATTATCTAGAACGCTCAAGTGGAAGATGAATCGTAATTTGAATATTGCTGCAGCGCTTATAACAATAGCTTTTGTTGTAGGGGGTGGGTCACTTGCCCTTCACTATATTTTTCTTGGAGGCATTGAAGTCATTTGTCTGCTGCTTATTATCCGAATCGCATGGACTTGGAAGGAATACTCATAAAAAAAGGGCTGAACCAATAAAGACATTACTTTATTGGTTCAGCCCTAAATTATGCGCACTATTCAGTTCTTAAATGAGCCACTCACCCATGAGGGACCCAATGAGTTCCACCGTAAGCTTAGCTGTTTGATTTTTAATATCAATAATCGGATTCACTTCTACAAATTCCGCGCTTACAACTTTATTTGTTTCTGCGATCATTTCAAGAGCCAAGTGGCTTTCGCGGTATGTTAGGCCACCAGGCACTCGAGTGCCTGTTCCAATTGCATGTGTTGGATCAAGACTGTCCACATCGAAGCTGACATGGATGCCGTCTGTGCCTTCAGATGCAATGGCAATGGCACGATTCATAACTTCTGTCATGCCCATTCTGTCCACTTCATGCATTGTAAATACTGTTATTCCAAATGCCTTCAGCATTTTTCTTTCACCGGCATCCAGGTCACGACAACCAATGAATACGATGTTTTCAGACTTGATCTTTTTATCGTCCCCACCTATTTCTGTAAGGGATTCATGACCATGACCCAGGCTAACAGCGACAGGCATGCCATGAATATTTCCCGATGGTGATGTCTCTGCCGTGTTTATGTCTCCATGAGCATCAAACCAAATCACGCCAAGGTTTTTCTTATGCTGTAAAACACCTGCAATTGTTCCAATAGCAATACTATGGTCGCCCCCTAAAACAAGCGGGAAACGTCCCTGTGACATTTCGCTGTCGACTCTTTCGCAAAGGAGCTTGTTCACACGAGACACTTCACCTAGGTTTTTTAAGTGTGTGCCTTCTGTGATAGCGCTTTCTGGCTTGTTTGCAACGATGTCGCCTGTGTCATTCACATCGTAGCCAATGTTTTCGAGTCTTTCAATAATGCCTGCATATCTAAGTGCAGCTGGACCAAGACTTACCCCCGCAGTGCCTGCGCCTAAATCCATTGAAACACCAATTACAGATAACTTGTCATTCAAAGATGGTTTCATAATATCTCCCCCCGGAACTAAATTCCATTTAATGTTAAATTATGCATAATCGAATGTATAATGCATATACATTGATATTACTGGCTCACAGCATAATTGTCTAGCTTTTTTTGATTTATTTCTAAATTCAATCAATTAAATTTCGTAAAAATCAAAAAAATTCGCAAGTTATACTTTTCACAACTCTATGTGCAAGTTTAACTTGTCCTAAGACAAGAAAAACCACTGAGAATTATATACCCAGTGGTTCCTTTATTGATCTATTTTTTACGTGTTGCCCTGTCTCGTTAAATAGAGGTACTAGCCCACTAAGTTCCCCAGAATAGAAATATCCACAGGTCTTGATTTCAAATATCCCTGGCCGCAGTCGCAAGACATACTCTTGAGTATATCCTCTTGCCCCCTAGTTTCAATACCTTCTGCTATAACAATCAGCCCAAGGTTTCTAGACAAGTCAACAATGTGTTTGACAATAGCCTCATCTCTTTTGTTTGATTCTATATCGTCAATATAACTCTTATCAATTTTTAGCGTATCAAAGGGCAGCTTACTCAAGTAATTTAATGAGGAGAACTCGGTGCCGAAGTCATCAAGGGCAATTTTCACCCCTTCCTTCTTGTAGGCTTCCATTATATTTCTACACTTGTCTAGGTTCTCAATCACTGAATACTCAGTGATTTCCAGTTCAATCATAGACAGGTGTATGCTTGCCTCTTTCATTTCTCTCATGAAATATTTATAGAAATGATCTGAGTGAAAGGAACGTGATGACACATTCATGGAAAGCCGTTTTCCCATAAATATATTTGGTGATGATTTAAGGTGACGAATCAGTTCGCGGAGCACCCATTTGTCCAGATCAAGGATTTGTCCCGTCTTCTCAGCCCTTTCAATAACATGACCAATATTCTTTTCCCCAAGTTCATTGTTCGGCCACCTAAGGAGGACCTCATAAGACACAATCTGCCCACTTTTCAAACTGTATATAGGCTGAAAGTTTAGGTCAAATAAATCCTGATCCATGGATTTTCTAATGGCTTCATCCAACTGAATATTGTAGAACTGCTTTTTCTCAAAGTTTTCGCTATAGGATTTCACCGTATTAATGCCATTTTCTCTTGCATGCAAAAGGGACACATTTAATTTTTTATAAACACTATCCACATCTTCGCCCTTGTTCACACGAACAACACCAATACAAGCCGACGGGGTATACACAAGCCCATTCACGCACTGGATACGGCTTAGGGCTTCCTTAATTAAAAAAATACTTTCCTCTTCGTAATGTTTATAGTCAGGGGGCAATAAGATAATAAATTCGCTTCCTGAACTTCTATAAACATGGCTATACCCTATAGTACTAGAAAGTGCCTGCCCTACAATTTTAAGCAGGGCATCCCCGTAATTGTGCCCATGATAATTGTTGAGTTTTTTAAAATCATCAATTCCCACGATTAACACATTAAAACTTTCATGTATTTGAAGATAGGCCTCCAAATCCATTTCGTATTTGACCCTGTTTTGCAGTTCCGTTAAGTGGTCTTTGGTAGCCAATTCAAGGAGCTCCACTTCCCGCTTTTTTAGTTTTTCTGTTAAATCATTCAGCGCATTCACTTTGCTATTGAGCTCTTGATCTGCGGCTGTTAACTCCTCGGAGTATGCCACCAATTCTTCATTCTGAATACTCAAGGACTTATTCAGGGAAAAAATTCTAGAGTTGTCCATTCGAATAAGGAAATATAAAGCCCCACCTGTAAGCGTTACATAAAGGGCACCTTTGAAGGTTTGAACCCATTCATAGACAGCTCTATCATGAATGGCCATAGACAGCAGTCTATCTGATAAGTAAATCCAAAGAAATCCAAAAAGAATATGAAAACCCACTGGGCGCCACGGATTGTTTCCTTGTTTATTTTTAATAAGTTCTTGTCTTAGAGATTTCACTCTATCATCCATGTCTTTCACCCCATCAAGTATCCGTTGCAGTGTGAAGATACCCTTCATCCAATCGGTATATATGGTAATACATTGACGATAAAATTAAAAGGTGAAATTAAAATTTTTAACAGTTCCACTTAAAAATATCACTATATCACCATTATTCTATTCATCTGCTCTTTATGGATACTGTAAGGGAAACATTTCATGATTGACCCTTTTCATATAGTCCGTAAAAGCCTGAGTCTCCACGCCCACAGTGAGGGTGTTGATGTTGGGATGAAAGTTCAAACGGTCATAATTGAGCAAGTCCCTATCAATATATACATCAATTTCATTTTCAGAGTCTTCAAGAACGATGAATGGGGACACAGACCCCGAAAAAGTATCAAATCTTTCGAGGGTTTCTTCTTTGGCGAACTTCAGTCCCTTAATACCGATTTTTTGACCTAAGGCTTTAAAATCCATTCTTTTTTGAGACTCCAGTATAATTAAAAAGAAACTCGTCCTTTTCTTATTCGTGACAAGCATATTTTTACAGTGTCCACCTGGCATTTTTTCATCGTAAGCCTTGGCTTCTTCCACTGTATATAAAGGCGGATGTTCATGTAATAAATAATCCACTTGAGATGATTTGAGCTGACTCAGTATAGTCTCTGGTTTCATTTTAATCTCCTAACCTTTTTTAATCCACATCATCCACTTACTTTTTCTTAAGGATACTGAACTTTTTCCCCGAGTTCAAGTTTACAAATGATTACAAATCCTTCTTTCAGGGTAAATGACTGTCATGGAGGTGGTGAAATGTATAATTGTGTTGATTGCGGACGAGAACATTCTTCCTTCACAAGAAGCGATGGAGAATCATTATGTGCATCCTGTGCCAACAAGAATTATGTGGCCTGTGTCAAGTGCGGTCGCTTTGTTGATCCCGATAATATACATAAAAACAACAAGTGCGCCATGTGCACAGATTCTTGACGTACCTTGTTCCCAGCAGTGGTATCTATAATACAAAAAACCCGAGTGGTGGCCAGTTCAATTAATACCTGACCACCACTCGGGCTTTGTTTTTCATAATCTAATTGTTATCTCTTCAGTTTATATGGTCTTGTGGTTTTTCCTCTAAAATCCCATTAAATCATTATCCCAAAACCTATGGCTAGTATAACAATCAGGGGTGCTGGAATTTTTTTTGTCATGAGTAAGACAACAGTCATCAGTGTTACGAGCAAATTGTCAAAATGTAGGCCACTTCTTTGCATGAGCACGACTGCGGAAGTGGTTATGAGTCCACCAGCAACAGCATTTATGCCAAGAAGTGAAATTTTAACAGCTTTTATTTCTTTGAGCTTCTCCCATACTGGATAGACAAAAAATATGAGAAGAAGGCCAGGAAGAAAAATTCCTATGCCACTCGCCAGTGCGCCTAAAATCTGGATTCCCGTCCCGCTGCCTCTAGCTGCCATGCCCCCAGCATAAGCACTGAAGCTAAACATGGGGCCTGGTAAACCTTGAACAAGTCCATACCCTGTTAGAAACTCCTGGTTGGTCATATAAGCTTTTAATCCAACCAATTCAGTATGCATGACTGGAATGACAACCTGTCCCCCTCCAAAGACCAGGTATCCATATCTATAGAAGCTTTCAAACAAATCCACTATTCGGTTGTCAGAAACATATGCCAGTCCTAAACTCATAAGGGCGAAAAAAACAAAGGTCATAAAGTATATCCAAGGTGGACTCAGCTTAACATGATTCCATATGTTTTTTTCTTTTGAAAAGAGGATGCTGACAAGCCCACCCAAAAGTAAAACCAGAGGAAATATCCAAGGTGCTCTAATAAAGTAGGTTGTTAACCCGCCGAACACGAGAAGGGCCACTGTCATTTTTCCCTTTATAACCTTCTTTCCAATCCTGTACGCCGCAACAATAATAAAGCCAACAGCCATTGGTCCCACGTATCTAAGAACATCTTGAGAAATGTTCATTTCTTTAAGGATCTGGTATAGAAAAGACAACCCTGTCATCATGCAAAGAACCGGAAGGGCCCAAACGAGCATGGTCAAAAATGCCAAGCCCGGTCCACCTGTTTTATAGCCAATGGAAACAATGGTTTGAGTGCTTGTCGGTCCTGGTAAAACACTGTTAAGCGCTATGAGTTCCACCATCTCCTCTTCAGTCAGATAGGCTTTTTTTGTCACCATCTGATCTGTAAAAACGCCATAATGGGCAGCAGGGCCACCATATGCCCCCAAGGAGCATAGCAGAACATCTTTTAAAAAGGCTGTCCATTTCACATTGCTTGTGTGTTTTATATTTTCTTTCATGAGCATCTCCTTTTTCTTATATGCCAGTTATACCCTCTTAACGACACAATAGACTTGAAAATGAATTTGTATTATCATAATTCGTTATCGGTTTTCGTTATCATTATATATCACGGTCTTGTTTTAATCAAGTCTTAGCACCCTATAAATCTTTGACTATTCTATATAGACAATCAAAATCTTTATGTTGGAGCTTTCCAGATTTTCTATAGGTAAGACACGGAATTAGATATTTCTGGTATAATAGTAGAAAAATATAATTATATCGAAATGTTCATATTTATCCTTGTGAGCGCCTTTCATAGAATTGTACAGAGGTCCAAGCCTTTTTACATTCCACCACTCCTACTTTCTACATGCCTGTTTTGGGACCCAGGGGATGGTGATTTTGTAAACAGACAAGCGCTTGATATGTTAATAACCTCGTTTTGTTAACATATGGATAATAGGTTGTATGTGTTTCGATAAAAATGAGGGGGATTCATTTTGGACGTTAAAAAGGTAAGCTATGATGACATCAGCAGCACCCTTAGAACAGGGGCTCTTATCTTGCTTAGTGGGCAACTTTTTTCAAGCGAACTTACACAACTTCTTCAAGCATCAAAATGGTCACATGTTTCCATGGTCATCCACCCAAAAGATATTGGAATAGACTATCCGCGACCTTTGCTTTGGGAATCAAACACACTGCGAAATCTTAAAGATGTTGCCTTGGACAAATCCAAGGTCGGACCCATGCTGCATAATGGACCTTTTTTTGAGGTTACAAAGCCATGAAAAAAATAATCCTATTATGTCTGTGTTTTCTGTCTTTATTCCTAACAGCCTGTACAGATGTCCAATTTAAAAGTGCCTATTACGGCACCATAAATTTAAATGAAGCCTCTTTTTCCACGACTGATATACACAAACTCCGTGGAGAGTGGAAGATTGTCTGGAATGAATTTGTCGATCCAAATATTGATTTTTGTGCCCGAGAAAACTACAAGGACTTAGTCACTGTGCCTCAGACTTGGACCCACAAAAACATCGGACAAAAATACATTGGATCTCAGGGATATGGCACCCTCATGCTGGATATTCTAACACCTGTGGATGTTGACGAACTGACCATTGAAACCACATATATATCATCAGCTTTTAAGATCTATGCCAATGGTGAACTTATCGCAGAAAATGGTGTGCCCGGTAAAACAAAAGAGACCACGCGCGCCCAGTGGAAACCCGTAGTTGGGTCATTCAAGCCAAGTGGAGACACCACTCGGTTAATCATCCATTTCTCCAATTTTAACCATAGACGATTTGTTATAAAGGACTTCTATATAGGGCTTCCACAGGCTATTAACAGACATGTTTCTGGTCGTATTGCATTTGACTTAATAGCTGCAGGCGGTATATTCATTATGGCTCTTTATCATTTAATGATTTACCACCTCCATAAACGCGACAAGGCGGCACTTTACTTTAGTCTCTTATGCCTAGCCTTTTCCGTTCGCTCTCTCATGGTTGGCAATCGCTATATTTACGATATTTTTCCTAATCTTGAGTGGGAAATTTTTATGAAAGTCGCCTATATTGCTTTTTATAGTGTTGGACTTTTTGTGATTTTATTCGTAAGTCACACATTCAGAAAATTTCATAAAAGTCGCTTAGATAAATTCATTGTTCTTTCTACAGTCACCGCCGTTATAACGACCCTAATTTTTCCTGCTGCGGTCTTTGACATGCTCCTCGTGCCTTTTGAACTTGTTATAGGCCTTGGCATTCTATATCTCTGCTACATTATTATAAGCGCCTTTAAATACAGGGAATCAGGCGCCCTAGTCATGATGCTTGGCACCAGTCTTCTTATTTTTTCAGCAGTCAATGATATGCTATATGAAGCCGGTTATATTGGTACGACTTCACTCACCCCATTTGCCCTGATTGTCTTGATACTTTGCCAATCCTTTACCCTGGCAAAACGATTTACTTTTGCCTATAACCAGGCTGAAGATCTTCTTAAAGAAAATACAGAAATGAATCATAAATTGACACAGCACAATGAGTTACTAGAAGATTTGATCAGTCAAAGAACCCATGAACTTCATGACATGAATGAAGAACTGGAAACATCCAATGAGGAGCTTATTGAGCTTGTTGAGGCTATCAACAGGAGTGAATCCCATTTTAGAAGTTTATTTGAGAACATCCCCATTGGCGTTTTTCGTTTCGGCAGTAAAAGCGGCTTTCGTATGGTTAATCCAAAACTTGCCAATATATTGGGCTTTGAATCAGCTCATATGCTGCATAAGGCCCTAAAAGACCGCACATATAAAATGATTGACGATCCGGTTCAATGGGCTAAATTCAAAGCCACTTTAAGCGGGTCTATATCGCCTCAGGATATGCGTGAAATGGAAATGGTCAAATTGGACGGAAAAAAAGTTGTGACTGAAATAACCTTTAGGATCATTGATACAATTGATGGGGAAACCTTCACTGAAGGGACAATCAACGATATCACCAAGAGTATAGAACTTAAGAAAAGACTGGAAAAACTCGCAACAACAGATAGTTTAACTGACTTATGGAACAGGCGGGCATTCACTGAAAAAATGGCCAACCTCAAAGGCCCTGTCCACTTAGCCCTTATTGATATTGACGATTTTAAGTCTATCAATGACACTTACGGTCATGATACTGGCGATCAAGTTCTAAGGGAAACCGCAGCTATTTTAAAACGTGTCTGCCCTGATGACAAGTTCATCGCAAGAGTTGGTGGAGAGGAATTTGCAATTATTTTTGATGACAAGAATAGAAAAAACATTCTTGAATGTCTTGAAGACCTCCGTGAAACCATAGAGCAAACTCGACTGATACACTTGTCTAATAAGGTTCAGTTTACAATTAGTATTGGATTAAGTGATTTTGATGACATAAACTTGTTTAAACAGGCTGATAGAATGTTATATCAAGCCAAGTCAAAAGGCAAAAACCAGATTCAGATCTTTTCAGAATCTATAGGATAGCTTGGATTTGATTGACTGACCACATAAGAAAGTCCTAGTCGTCCCTTTTTCAAAAAAGGGACGACTAGGACTTATTATATTTGAAAACCTTATTATATTGAGCGACTTGCAAAATATCATTCAAGCACCTCTGCTATACCATATATAGAAATTTAAGAATCAAAAATCTATATATGGTATAGCAAGGGTATAGATCTGTAATTTTGCAAGCACCTGATATTAATTTGAACTAAGACTCTATCGACATCATCAAGAATCCACAGAAAGCTGCATTATCTATGTGTAAATGTTCTCCCGCTTCGCTCTTAATCTCATTTATAAATTGTCTGTAAGCATCATAAAACGCATAGTTGGCTTTTGATGTGTACTGAAATTCTTCCACTTCAAAATATTTCAGAATGCCCTTCACCGTTGTTGGCTTTACAAGAACTTCATGATTGGGATTCATATAGAGACCAAGAACCGTTAGAATTGGCCATTTTGCCATCTTATATTTTTGAAGAACAGCCAACTGTTTTGCAAACCCCTGTGCTTGATTTCCATACAAAAAAGCATATATTCCCGCCACGAGCTCTTCTTTTTCTCCACTTGTCATAATCTTGGCTTCGTTTCGAAACTTTGTTTTTTCAAAAACGGAAACAAGGGATGATTTGCTGATGAGCTTCACAAAATCCTCAAACACCTCTTCCGTACTTTCAAATTTATCCTTGGCAAAGTTTTCTTTTACAAAGGTCTGCATCTTATCCATTTTATGCTTCTTTGCAATTTCCTGTAAATCTGGTGCATCAAATCCTTCTGGATAAACCTTGAAAAATTCATTCTCTAAGTGCTGTAATTTTTCCAGTTTCATTTCAATCCTCCACATTATATTGATGGAGTATTCATACCACACTGGTCCAAATCAAAACACGGCGGCACTCATTCCTACATAAACATGACGCCTATACCCACAAGGGCCAGTAGGGTTCCCCCAACTTCTCGAAGCGCGACCTTCTCTTTTCTCACGAAAAAGGCATAAGGAATTAAAATAATTGGTGTTATGGAAATGAGCGTTGACGCCACACCGGGATTAATACGCTGTATTGCAAACAGCGACAGGGAAATGCCTAAAAATGGACCAAAGAATGATCCCAGGGTCAAAGTGGCCAGGGCATCTGTTCTTTTAAAGGATTCTGCATATTTGGGCCAGTGTCCCCGAATGGTGAAAAGAACCGCAAACCCAATAATTCCCGCAATGAGTCTAATTTGTGTCGATGAGAATGGGTCATATGCCGCCATACCAAATTTACCGATTATATAACCTGCGGCCTGACCAAAAGCGCCACCAAAAGCAAACAGGACTCCCTTAACAGGATGACTGAAGCTAACTTTTTTACTGCCTTTTTCAGCCACCAGAATAACGGATGCAATCCCAGACAGGGTCAGAAACATTCCGAGAACTTGAAGTCCTGTCATTTTTTCCCCCAAGAATAGGTATGCCATTACACCACTTAAAGGAGGCACACTGGCATAAATAAGCATGGAAATTCGTGAGCCAATAAGAACAAATGCTTCAAATAGTAGCAGGTCACCAAGAACAATCCCGACAAGACCTGAAACAAGCAACCAAGACCACTCCGATAGGCCTGCATCAAGGGGAAGAAAATAGCCCCTCGTTATCCATGTGAACATAGACAAGAAGAATAGTCCTATAAAAAGTCTAGACAGGTTGAGATTCATCGACCCAATCTTTTTTGCACTGTGTTCAAAAGACGTCGCAGTGACTGCCCAGCAAACCGCCGTTGAAAGAGCTGCGATCTCTCCCATAAAGTTTTGTACCATCATGTCTTTGTCCTCGTTTTCTATGATTTAAATATAAACACTGTATTGGTAGCCACCACACAGTCAATCCTCAATATTTCATCAACAAACTCAGTAATATCATTTTGCGAGTGACACATGACTTTTAAAAGCAAGCACCACTCCCCAGATATCCTATAGAGTTCGTCAATAACCACTTTCTCAGATGCAACATCTATAATACCGGCCTTTATTTCGTCGTAATTCATTTTGGAAACTTTAATATAGACAAAAACCTGGATATTATACCCAAGTGCATCATAATCAATACATGTAGAGTAGCCTAATATTATCCCCTTGGCCTCTAGGGCAACAATACGCGCTCTGACTGCTGGTCTTGAAAGGTTCACTTGCTTTGCAATTTCTTCATGAGACATTCGACCATTCTCTTTTAGTATTTTTAATATTTTGTAGTCCGTACTGTCCATTTTCTCTCCCCCTCAACGGCATTATTATATACGATTTTATTGCACTTTCAACCTTTTTCAATCATATTGATCACATTGTCGTAATCCACAAGTAAAAAACTTAGCATTAGCCTTTTTTGATTACGAATCGTAATCTATTCTATTGTATGTGAATCAAATCGCTATCTGGCTCTTAATAATTTCACACACAAAAATAGGGATGTTTTCACACCCCTATTCTTATATTTAAAGATCTTTAATATTTTCTTAAATGCTTGATGTCTAAACGCCCATCAAATCTGCAATATTGGCTTTCTTATCAATTTTTGAACGCAGAAGATCCTTTTTTGTTGTCATAACGATTGAAATACCAGGTCCATGACCGTTTTTAATGCAGTCTGAATGTATAACAACGCCAATGGACACAGCCCCTGGCAGGAATCCACCAAGACCAAAGGAACAATCCGTGTCCTTAATAAGCACAAAGTCGCCAAAGCGAAGTTGGTCAAGACCCAGTCTTTTCATTTCATTCATGTCAGATGTGATCAGGTCGTAATCCCCTTTTTGAGAATAGCCAGATCCAACGCCCGATCCCATAAGACCGTGTGGAATTTCTGCAACCACAGGGACTTCAATCTTGCCGTCCACTTCTTTAAGCCCCCATTTTTCAAAGAGATTTGGATCAATACTCATGACTTTTACATCTGGATAGTCAAGCAATTTGAGCCCTTGACCGTACCCCTTTATAAGGATCTTGTCATCTAAAGTCATTTTTTCTAAAACGCTTTGCTCAAAATAAACCATAACATGTTCCACGCCACCATGGGATCCTGTGACAAAGCCTTTTTCACCCTTTGCCTCACCACTGACAATCCTTGCTTCGTTGCCAATGCATGAGAATATGTTGAGTGCTGCATTCTCACGTGTGTCCTTATTTTTCATTGTGACACCTGGTTCGATATGATCGCCAGCCCAGCCATATGCTGAGTCTCCGACTTTCACATTGTAGTTAATTGCACCCGTCCCTGGTATAACATGCGGGTTACCGTCTGTGTCCACCCTATATCCTGCAAAATTAGGATGTGCCACCTTGCCTTGCACACTGTGCATAATCACTTTTTCTTTGTTTGTACGCATGATTTCCCCTCCTTATGAATACTCATTTATTATACCCTACCCTGTCTATCACAGCAAAATTTGACATGTTAGAATAGTACAAGAACTGCACATGTTAACGTCCGGTTAAAGGGGCTATGACTATACATGGATATGAATATACCTAAAGCCAACACAAAAACCGCCCATCTCCTTATATGTCCTGGGATAGGCGGTTTTTATTTAGGCATCTGCATTTTTTTCTAGCCTGTTCTTGACTGGTATCTCAAATCGGAACTTGGTGCCTTGTCCGTACTTTGATTCAAAAGCGATAGACCCTCTATGGACGGATACAACTGTATCATAAACGATACTGAGTCCATTTCCAGTGCCCTCTCCAACAGGCTTCGTTGTGAAGAATGGCTGGTAAATTTTCGATTGATATTCTTCTGGTATGCCAATTCCATTGTCGGAAATATCAAAATGGAGGGCTTGGTGTTTAATACATGCATTAATTTCTATAGTGCCCCTGTCTTTTCCCCTTTGCTCAATAGCATCGAGGGCGTTGGTGATTAAGTTCAGCAGGACTTGATTCATTTTCCTACCATCACACTCTATGGTTGGCAGGTCCTTAGGCACATTTACAACAACATTGGCCTTTTGTTTAATTCGGTTATGTAAAAGGGTCAGGGTGTGTTCCAAGCCCAGAGAAAAATCATATTCTCCTATTTCAACCTGACTGTCCACCATGGAAAAACTCTTAAGTCCCATGACTATTTTTTTTATTCTTTCAAAGCCAGACTCAAAGTCATCCATCATGTCATCAATATCTTCTTTTATGTAATTGAAGGTATCTGCATCAGACTCGCTTAAAGAGCTTGGACTGTCCGCAAATCCGATAAGCTTGTCCACATAATCTTTGAGCACCTGAAAGTTACTCATGACAAATCCCAGTGGATTGTTGATTTCATGAGCCACTCCAGCAGCAAGTTGTCCGACTGCAGCCATTTGTTCCTGCTGAATCAATCGCATCTGATACCGCTGAATGTCCCTGAGGGCACTTGAAAGTTCATCGTTGGTCTGCTTGAGCTCAATATCCGTTTTTAGTCTGTCAAATGCATTGCTAAATATGTCTGCAGCCAATCCCAATAAAACTTCGTCTTCTTCCATCCATTTTGATGTGTGTAGACAATCGTCCAGTCCAACAAATCCATGCAGAACACCATCATAATATATGGGGAGAACAAGTACAGATTTTATACCTTGAGCCTGAAGAATTTCCTTTTCCGCCCTTGCTTCTGGGCCCAATCTATCCACATCATAAATATTTAAAACCTTACCAGTGGAGATTTTCTCTATCCACCAGGGAAAAAGACTTACAGGCAGATCTTGCAAGTTATCTATTTCAGGTGTAACCCCTTGCCCACACCACTCATATGTATTGGACATGGTTTCCTTTTCCATATCAAACTCAAAAACATAAGCCCTGCTCGACCGACTGGCCATGCCTATTTTGGAAAGCGCTGAATCTATAGCTTCAGATAGATCTTCAAACATTATAAACTGATTGGCTATATTGGCAATGACCCGTTCTATTTCTAACTGTCTTAACAACCGTTTATCCATTTTTAAACCACCTCGATAATAGACCTCTACTCTATAGTTACCCTATATGGATATGTTATTCAGAAACTTTTTTGTTTTTTTACATTCGTAATACGTATTAAATTACAGAAGGCTCCATTCCCATTTCAAAAAACACAAGGCGGGTTCTATAGAACCCGCCTTGTGTTTTAAAACATCTACAATATGATAGTCTCTCCTGACCAGTCATTTCTTCCAATTCACATGTAGAATATTAATCTTTATTTTCTTTTCTATTTTCTTTTCTATTTTCTTCCCTATTTGGTAACCTTGAATTTGCTTAATTCACTGTTAAGGGTAATCGAAATTTCATTAAGACGTTCAGCCGCCTTTGCCACTTCTTCAACAGCCATTATTTGCTGGTCCATCGAAGCATTTACTTCTTCTGAAGCAGCCGCTGTTTCTTCTGAGACAGCTGAAATGTTTCCAATAGCGCCAACTATTTTATCCTTGTCTCCAAGAAGTTCTTCTACAGCTGATTTTATGCCATAAATCTCTTCAACAATTTTAGAAACAGATACGGAAATGGTTTCAAAAGAAGCATCCACATTGGTTACAGCTTCGGCTTGTCCTGAACCAATATTTTTAACTGTACGCATTTCCTCAACAGTCTTAGAACTGTCTGCAATAATCTTTGTGATAATATCTCGAATGTCATCTGCAGCTGAACTAGACTCTTCTGCAAGTTTTCTAATCTCTTCTGCTACAACAGCAAATCCGCGACCATGTTCTCCAGCCCTTGCCGCCTCAATAGAAGCATTCAGTGCCAAAAGATTGGTCTGGTCAGAAATATCACTGATGGTGTTTAGAATTGCATCAATTGACTGGGTATTGTTGTCCAGTTCACTTATGGCAGTTTCAATGCGCATGTTTGCATTTTCAGCCATTTGAGTCTTATCTTTAAGTTCATTGATCATGTCCGTGCCTGACACATTGGCCTGAACAACATCCTCTGTGGCCTTGATCATTGAATCCGTTTTAGAGCCAAGCATGTTGAACTTGTCTGATAGGGACTGAGCCACAATAACGCCGGCTTCTGCATCTTGAGCTTGCTCACTGGCACCTCTTGCAATCTCTTCAACAGTTCGACCCACTTCATCAGCTGAAGCACTGGCCTCTTCTGATGTCGCCGCAAGACTTTGGGCTGAAAGGGTCACATCTTTTGATACATCTTGAATATTCTTAATCAACTGGCTTAGCTGTTCAATTGTTTCTCCAAAATATAAACTCAATAAGCCAATTTCATCTTTAGAATGTGTTTCCATATCAACTGTTAGATCACCTGTACGAACTTTTTCCATGCCCGTCAAAACGCTCTTGATTTGCTTGGTAATGCCCTTTGCAAATATAACAGAAACCGTCATTGCAATGACAAGGGTTACAGCACCAATAATCATAAGCCACTGTAATATTTCATAGGCATCATTTTTAAACTCATTTTCATTGATGACACCAATCATAGTCCAACCAAAACGCTCGATTGGTTTTAAAACGGCATAGTTTCCGCCACTAAGCTGGACGATTTCCTCATTATTTTTTATGCCTTCAGAGATCATATTAAAATCCTGATCGTTTTCAGCATAAACAGTCTTGATGGACTCGTCTAGATCCTTTGCATCTGACACTAGAGGCATACCAATGAGCTTGGCATTTCTATATGTCATAAAATTGCCCTTCTGGTCAACGAGGAAGACATATCCCGTTTCTCCAATTTTAAGAGCATTCATTTCGCTTGCCATTTCTGTGAGCTTCACATCCATGCCCACAACGCCTTCAAGGGAACTTCCGGACCCATAAACAGGATTGGCCACTGTGATAACCAGTTCATTGGTTGTAAAATCAGCGTAAGGCTCTGTCCAGATCATATTTTTTGCTTCAAGTGCCGCCTGATACCACGGGCGTTTTCTAGGATCGTAATCGTTTCCAACTTCACCATCAGGTCTTTCAAACATATCCCCATTTTTAGTTCCATAATAGACCCACTGAAGTTCAGGATTCAGTGACTGAATATCATCAAGCATTTCCCACATTTTCACTTTGTTTGGATCGTCGCTGAACGTTGACTTAAAGTCGGAATCAAATCCAATAATGTGTCGCTCTCCGAAAACAGAAAGCTTGTTTGTGTCCTTAAACCCACTGTTTTCCCCCATCGACTTGACCATAACCTCATATTTTTTTAAATAGTTATGTATCGAAGACTCTGTTTGTTGCATCAATTCTGCCGCAGTGTTTTCACTGTTCTCTTTGAGAATAGACGTTGATTTCCCAAACATACCATATGCCATAATGACAAGTGGAATGATGATAATCAGTGCAAAAACCATGATCATTCTGAAACCAATGCCTCGCTTGATGCGATTTTCTTCATTTCTCTTTTTTAGATCAGCCATTTTTCAAAACCCCCAATTTACTGATTTTAATTTTCTACTACGCATGTCGAAATTAGTCGAAAATTGTTACTTATAGTTTATCGCAAAAGTACAAAAAAAAACATATAAATTCATGGGAAATTGCATAAAGTTTCATTTTTTTCCTTTTAGGCCTTTGTATAAAATGAATTTTACACATATTAGGAAAGGACACAAGAGACTATACTACGATACTCGAAACATATATGACATTATCGTAATAATTGGAATTTTAAATTTTTAGATATTATATGCACCTAAAAGCATCTATATGCACACAAAGTTACAAGTGAACATTAAATTTTTCGACAATTCTCGCAAACAGCCCCTTAGCGCTTTACCATATGTTCTAACACCCAAATGTAAAAATCCGCTTATTGAGTGTATTAAGAACACATCCAATAAGCGGATTCTATATTATTTAAATATACAGTTTCTAATAAGGCGTGGAATCAACTATCTTAGTCAACTGGTTCAAGTTTTGCAGTAAAGTGACGTAGAACTGGTGGTTGCCATGTGATTTTGTAGCCTTTGATTTCGCTTGCTCTTTCCTTAATTTTTGCAAGGGCTTCTGCAACAACATCAAAGTGGGCTTGTGTGTAAACACGTCTTGGAATGGCTAAACGAGTGAACTCCATTTCCGCTTCCAGCTGCTCACCTGTTTCAGGATCAAGATCAAGGAGGTATGAACCAATATCACATGCACGGATGCCTGCTTCAATATAAAGTTCACATGCAAGGGCTTGACCTGGGAACTCATAGTATGGAATATGTGGTAGAAGGGCCTTTGCATCTAGGAAGACGGCATGACCACCTACTGGATACTGGAATGGAACTCCAAGCTCCTGTAGTTTTCCACCAAGGTATTCTACCTGACCCACACGGTAACGAAGGTAGTCTTTGTCAAGACCTTCATATAGGCCAATGGAAAGGGCTTCAAGATCACGACCTGCAAGACCTCCATAAGTGACAAAGCCTTCATATGGGATTGTCAGTCCTTTAACCTTTGTATAAAGTTCTTCAGAATTTTTAACGCCGATGAGACCACCCATATTTACAATGGCATCTTTTTTAGCACTCATTGTAAAGGCATCTGCATAGCTGAACATTTCTCGAACAATATCTATGATTTCCACATCAGCATAGCCTTCTTCTCTTTCGCGAATAAAGTGCGCATTTTCAGCGTAACGAGCCGCATCAATAATCATAGTGATGCCGTACTTGTCTGCAATTTCTTTTGTCGCTTTCAGGTTAGCCATAGATACAGGTTGACCACCCGCTGAGTTATTTGTGATTGTCATAATGATTAGGCCAATGTTTTCTGCCCCTTCATCATTAATGTATTTTTCAAGTCTTTCAAGATCCATATTGCCCTTGAATGGCATATAGGTTGAAGTGTCTTTAGCCTCTGGTACAACAATATCTATAGCTCTTGCGCCGATTAAGCCAACATGGCCTCTTGTTGTATCAAAATGCATGTTTGAAACACATTTTTGACCCTTCTGTAGAAGAATTGGAAGTAGAACCTGCTCTGCTGCACGCCCCTGGTGTACAGGCTGTGCATATTCATAGTGGAAAATATCCTTAACAGCTTCTTTGAGTCTTCTGTAACCACGAGCGCCCGCATATGATTCGTCTCCTGACATCATGCCAGCCCACTGCTTGTCACTCATGGCACCAGTGCCACTATCTGTTAAGAAATCAATGTAAACATCATCTGAGTCTAAACCAAACACATTGTAATTTGCCGCTTTTAGTTTTTCAATTCTCTCTTCACGTGTTGTCATTTTCATCGGTTCAACCATTTTAATCTTAAATGGTTCTGCAACATATTTCACCATAATTTTTCCCTCCATCTTTCTACGAGTCTTAGATAATTAAAGCATATCATTTACCTAACACGCTTTATAGTGTCTTTAATTTGACTTTAATTATTTTGAAGAATAAAATATGTATTGAGTATGGAGACACTTGGCTAGAATAGTAAAGGAGCACAAATGAAACGTGTAGCGATTGTTGGCCACCCTGATAATATCAAACGAGTGGATTTAGTTATTAAGGACAGTTTTTCAAATATTGAGTCATTTCCAATCGAAATGATTGATATGAGTCAAGTACAGACCACAACACACTTTCTCAAAGAGCATATTGATGATTTTGACGGGGTCATTTTCACTGGAAAAATTCTCTATGATATTATGAACCACAACATGCATTCTCAAAATCCCTGGGTCTATTTAAAAAATGATGACAGTCAACTTCAGCGGGCTCTTATCAAAGCAATGCTTAAGTACGACCACGACATCACCCAGATCAGTATTGATTCTTACCCTGAAGAAACGGTCAGACAAATCTACGCAGATCTAGAACTTGACCAGAACCTCTATCATACAAATGTTTCTCAGATTAATATATTTAATGAATCCCTTATGGATGACTTGTATAATTTTCACGCCAACCATTGCAGGTCCCATGAAAACGCCTTGGCCATTACAGGGGTTTCCAATATTTATAAGACCCTTGAAGACAGTCGCATCCCCTGTATGCTTCTCACACCAAACGAAAATGCCATAAAAGACACCCTCCATGACTTACTCGACAAAATAAAGTATGAAGACTTAACAGTCAGTCAAATTGTTGTTATTTCCATGGAGATTGATACCAGTGATGAATATGATATTATCTCTGAAAATGAGTACAGTCTTATGCTTCAAAAGACTCGAATCACCGAGGAAGTCTACAAGTTTGCCCAGCGCATACAGGCTGCTGTTGTGGAAACTGAAAAGAACTATCTCTTATTCACCACAAAACAAATCGTAGAATCAGAAACCCATCACTTAAGGGAACTGCCTATTCTTAGAGCCATTAAAAAGAAAACAAAAAACACAGTCAGTGTGGGGATTGGTTTTGGCATCACAGCGAGAGAGGCCAAGTCCAGCGCCCTAATTGGAAAGAACAAGGCTCTAAAGATGGGGGGCGACCAGTGTTTTGTGGTTTATGATAGAAAGCATATGGAACGCATAAAACCCCTTGACAGGGTCAATAATGACAAACTTCCACAACTGGACACGACTTTTAAGGAAATTTCTGAAAAGAGTGGTGTCAGCGTCAATAATATTTACCAGCTCAAATGCATTATGGACATTTATAAGAAGGATCAATTCACAAGTCATGAACTCTCTGAAGAGTTTGGAAACTCTCTGCGGAGCATGAACCGTATTATAGAAAAATTAGAAAATGCAGGCTATATTGACATCACCGGTAAGAAAATAGTGGGAAAAGCAGGGCGTCCTAGCCGTATTTTGAAACTAAAAATTTAAAAATGCGACACTTGTATTTCAATTTTCAATTTCCACGTGCATTTTCAACGTTTTTGTGATTTAATAGGTTACATAACGTATAAGGAGTGAATTTATGGACAGTACGACTATTATTTGGATTGTTGGCGCTATTGTAGGCATCGGTGCAGGTGGTTACTTTGCTTACAACCACTTTAAGAAGAAGAATCTTGACAAACTTTTCAACCAGCTTTATGTGACGGTAAGACAAGTGCCTAAGAAGAAGAAAAACGCATTTATTCTATTGATGTTAAAGGAAACAATGTCACCTTCAAACTATAAAAAGAAGCAAAAGTCCAATGTTGACCGTCTTCAAAATCCAAAGTATCTTGAAGTGCAAATGATGCAAATGTCACGCGTGCTTAAAGACACATCAAAGGTTGAAGACAAGGCTACAAAGCGTGCTCTTGCTCTTATGAATGAATACCTCACATGGGAAAAAGAAAAAAACGCTGAAAACAAAAGAAAAAAAGAAGAAAATAAAGCCGCATAATTCGGCTCATGAAAAGGCCCGATAAATGATCTTACATTTATCGGGCCTTTATTTTATATGCATTCATAAAAAACTTAGTCAAGCAAGTTATTTGTCTTATTCACTTTTCTCTGCTAGTTCCATCAAGTGCTCAACAAGGAGTGAACTCTTGACTGAAAGGGCTGTTTGAACCCCCAGTATTTTTAGGAAGTCCAGCTTGTTTTGATCCACAGCATCCGCCCTATTCCAGTAGCCAACCAAATATCCCTTAAAATCATTGATCAGGTCAAGCCTTTGAATAAAAAGACAGCCTTCATCAATACCAATAACGGAAGCTTCGCTTAAGTCTTCATAGCATACATAGTCATCCACATCCATATCATCAATAAGCTTGAATGTTATTTCCACATCTTTTACTCTACATGCGTTGTCATGATTGCTAATTAAGACAGCTGCATGATTAACACCCACTGTGGCTTTCATGGCATCTTCTACAATAGGAAGCAATTTGGGCATTTCCAAGTTCTTATTCATGTATTTATTCACATCAAATAGCGTGCTGTACATACTTAATGTTCTATTTAGCTGATCCACCTCATGGTTTTTATCAGCTATATATGTGGAAATCTCCATCATAAAATTCATTGTGTCTTCAATACGTTGTCCAATAGACATTCGAACGCCCCCTATTTCCTAATCGAATCCTTGTAATTATATATAAGTTTATATTTTTGACCGTTCTTTAATATTCGACAAATACTTTGCTTGTCCTTTTAAAACTTGTACCCATTCCAAAATTCTGTACGCATTCAAATATATTTCTTTCCTAAATTCGTCGATGGGGCTTCATGCCAGTTTCTCATTGAACTTGCTCTTAACGGCATTCATCGTAAATGTGAATATGAGCAGGCTGATCAAGGTGCCTTCTCGAACGTAGAGAGGCAAAGAATAGAGCATGGAAATAAATAGTGATACACCAACTGAAAACACATCCACACCATATCTGAAAAAAGCGAATGAAGCCTTTGTCTTCTTCTCTAGTTCCACACAGACGCTTTCAATGGGAAAGGTTATTGTATTGTATGAAATAATCATGCCTATGGCAACGCCGCCTATGACAGTTCCAAGGGCGACCGTTAGGAGCCTTAAACCATAATGTCCTATCACAAGATCGCCAAGTACCGTGTAAGTAAAGAAGTTTATAAAGGATCCAAACAATATGAATGACACCAGCTGAATTGTATACTTATGCTTATATTTAAACCGTGTAAGACTCATATATATGAGAAGGAACACAAGATTTATCCCCATTGTCATTGTGCCTACCTTTATACCAAAGGCACTGGAAAATGCCAAGTTCATAGAGTTAAAACTGCTCACACCAATACTGGCCTTTATGGTCAAGCTAATGCCAAACGCTGACATCATGTAAAACAAATATGACTTAAATAACTTTTGAATACTTATCATGATAGCCTCCTCATTAACGATCATTTAATAGGTGTCTGCAATATAAGAGATCCATGCCCTCAGTATAAAAGACATATGATAAACTCATATATGAGATATCTCACACTTTGGAGGCCCTTATGAAAAAATATTCTCTTAGCCATGCACCACAAGGTCTTGCAGACCTTGTCCAGTCTGATTTGGACCTTTTTACCCCTGTTAAATCTCATCTTGAAATTCATACATTTGACAACAGGGACAAAATTATCAGCGCAGGTGGACCCATTTCTTATTTGTATCTCTTGGTTAAAGGTAAAGCCAAGATTTCCATGTTGCATGAGGATGGGTCTAGCAGTATTGTTCATTTCGTTCACCCGAAGGAACTTATAGGCGAGCTAACTCTGGTTGGCGTCGAAGATCACCCCAAAGATGTCATTTCCATTGGGCAGACCACCTGCCTTGCAGTTCCAATGACAAGTGCAAAATTTCACCTGCTCTCAGAAAACAAATTTCTACTTGAGATGACACGCTATATTGGCTCAAAGCTTCTTGACAGGACATGGTTCAATGCCAAACAACAGCACTATGAACTAAAACATCGACTGGCAGATTACATTTTGAAATGTGAATGCGATGGTCTCTTTAGTGAGAAGCATACAGAAACAGCCCAGTACCTGGCTGTGAGTTATAGGCACCTGCTCCATACAATCCAGTGGTTTAAATCTGAGGGGATTCTACATAAAACCAGCGGTGGATACACCTTTGATAAAAATGCCCTTGAGGCCCTAGCCAGTGTCCTTACGTAAGCAAAATTAATCTGTGATAGTAAAGCGATTAATTTCTTTTGGATGGATGTTGTCCTCTTTTCAGATTGTGGGTATAAATCATAAAAGAGAAATACAAGTGAAAGCATCAAAACCTCTATTTGAATTGTCTAATAAGTTGAGACTGGTTTTACACCCAAACTGCTTTTGAAATACTGAAAGGACACCTTATGAAACCCTATGTCTTTAAATGTAAAATACAGATGATCAAGACCCACCCCATAATACGATTGCCTGAAGAGCTCAGCCAAGCCCTTCCTTCAAGGGGCATGGTTATGGGCCGAATAGAAATACTTGGTTTTGAAGTCGTCCTCCCCCTCGAACCGGATGGACGCGGTGGTCACTGGCTTGAACTAAGCCCCGAGGCTATGTCCCACATTGATAAGAGTTATGAAAGTCAGCCCATTGGAGACATTTTGATCCAGTTAAGTGTGGAAAGTGACTGGCTCAGGCCTGACCTTCCTCAAGACCTTCACCACGCTTTAGTCCACCACCATGTCACTCAATCTTGGCAGACACTTACACCTAAAGCACAGTGGCAATGGCTCCGCTGGATACGATTTACCCAGAACCCCAACACACGATCAAAACGCATTATGACAACCTGCTCCATGTTGTCCTCTGGCAAGACAAGGCCCTGTTGCTTTGATCAAACCCGCTGTACTGTGACTGATGTTTCAAAAAGTGGTATCTTGCTTGAACCAACTGACTAATAATTCCTGTGAGCATAATAGGACTTCCATAAAAAAAGCCTGTAGGCCAATTTAGATGGTCTACAGGCTTCTTATTTGATTGAATCACTGGTCTTCTTTATAAATCATACGGTTATAACAGTGCTTAAATCCTAGCTTTTCGTAAAGCTTTTTGGCCCCCTTGTTGTCGAGGTCCACATGTAATGACAGTTTGCCTTCGGATAGGTCGATGGCTCTCTGTATAAGCTCTGTGGCAACGCCACGGCCCTTACTTGTCTTGTCTGTACCGACATAAGCCAAGTGATATGTTGGAATGAAGTTCTCAAACCCTGTATGAACAAGGACACATATGCCCTCGTACTGATCATTTCTCGATGCAAGCAGAATGTAACCACTCTCCATAGCATTATGGATGGCGTCTTCTGTTTCAAGAAGTGAATCAGAATACTGAGCCAACCACTCTCTTGTGAGTTCAATCAACTTTTCTTTTGACACATCATCAAAATCATTTAGATTGTCCACTTTTACGATACTTTTTGCATCATTAAGCACAATGACATGGCGACCATGTGTCAATTTACCGCTATTCGCCATTTGATAAAATGCTGCAAAGGGATAAGCCTCATCTGGTGTCACCTTAATGTGCTCGTACTTTCTTAAAAGTTTAGCACTCTCTTTAAGCAGGGCTTCATCCACAGGGTGAATTTCCCCTTTTGTTTCAAAGACCGCTTGAAGAGATTCTTCTAAAAGCTGCTTATCAATTTGAATGCGGTTGGCAGGTTGTTCATTCTCTTCTCTTTCCTCCACCGATTCGTCTTGAACTTCATTGGTCTTTTTATAGTATTCATAAATACTGTTGGCCCCAGCCCAAGTTCCACAAATAACCTTTGGATACTTGTCTATACGCCCATCAATCCAGTAGCGAAGCATGGTGCTGTAGGTACTGGTTAATGTATAGCCATAGCTTAGTTTTGTAAAAATTGTATCAATATTAAACTTGGCCTTTTTAAATATTTCTTCTGTAAGACTTTCCATAGACATCTGGCTGAGATGCGTGCTGGAATGACCTTCCACAGCTAGATATGCCTTTTGATCAAAAGCATACTCCTTTAGAACAGTCATCATAGCGTCGTCTTGTATATTTTTAAATTTCACAATTTCTGAAGCATCAAATCGTCTTGACTTCCAAGCCTCTTTCTTGAAGACTGGAACAATAATTCGAATCTGTTCTAATTCTGCAAAATATTTAATTGATCTAATATAACTATAAGAACCATTGACCACAATGGTTTTGAGGCCACGTGCTATGGCATCTTTAACAATTGTTTCAGCAATCCTGTCGTGTTTATGACCCGTCGGATTTGCACCTTCGAGTTTGATATAGATCTCTCCAATATCAAACACCTTTTCTAGTTTTCTAGCTCTTAACAGTGGCGTTCTTCCACTCTTTTGCATTAAACCCCTCCTTTTACGCTTTCTTTTTTGCTGTATATGACCAGACAATCTGATCTACGAAACGAACCATTCGTTCCATATATGTTTCAATGTCTAAGTCTGATTCAAATGTCATTCGTCTTACCAGCTGGCCTTGAAAATAAGTTTGAATAAAACTGTTCATTTCGTCAATTTCCGCCTCGCTGATATTCAATCCCTTTTCAAAAAGTTGGAGTTTCACAAGGACAACATCAAAGATTGAGTCCTTAAAAAGGAGTTCATTGCCTTCTCCCAAACTACTTTTGAAATCACTGCTATAGATTTGCTTATAGTCCTCAAGTATTTCGCTAAAATTCTTGGAATAAGGTGAAAACATAAATGTATAAATAACATTTGGGTTTTCAAAAGCAAACTTACAAAATAGCCTCCAAGTCACTTCAAAAGATTTAGAAGCTTTCCCACTCATTTCAAAGGCAGGACGAAGCAACTGATCAAACTCAGTGATGTGCTTCATATAGGTGTAATAAATCAAGTGGTCCAGGCTGGAAAAATAACCATACAGGGTGGCACTATTGTACCCAGCGATGTCACTCACACCTCTAATCGTCAATGACTCTATACCCTTCTCAGATATAATTTCATCAGCTGCATCAATAAAATGACTCATTTTTCTACGTCTTTGTAATGCTTTTTTAGGACTTATTCCCTTCATTATGCAACATCACTCTCTTCTGTGTCTGCTTCTGTCACAATGTCAAACTCGTCAATCATTTCTTCGAAGTGATCACGCTGTTTAATTTCTCTTTGCTTGTGGTAAGACTTTCTAACACTGTCAATAAGCATAAAGCTCATGAGTATTAGAATGATGGCAAAAGGAAGTCCTGTACTAATAACGGCTGTTTGTAGAGCCGATAAGGCCTCTTGACCACCAATAATTAGAAGAACCGCAGCAATAAAACCTTCCATACATGCCCAGAACACACGCTGTGGCACTGGTGAATCAAGCTTACCTCCAGATGTGATATTATCAACAACCAAAGACCCTGAATCACTTGATGTTACAAAGAATGAGATAACTAGTAGTGTTCCTAAAATAGAAAGACCTGTACGAATGAAACCTTCAAGCATTGGACTTTCAAGGTATGACACCATTTCAAAGAGCGCAACTGGTAGGTTGTTTTGAACTGTTGAGAACAAAGCACCATCAAATAGCTGATTGATATGAATTGCCGTACCACCAAACACTGATAACCACATGAATGATAAGAGTGAAGGCACAATCAGAACGGCTAGTACAAATTCACGAATCGTACGACCCTTAGATACACGTGCAATAAACATACCTACGAATGGTGACCATGAAATCCACCATGCAAGGTAGAATACAGACCAACTTGCCTGCCATGTGCTTTCTCCTGTTGAAATAAAGAATGATGCCTGTACAAAATCGTTTAGGTATAGTCCTAAACTATTACTGAATGTTTTAAGAATGAATGCTGTTGGACCTAAAACTAAAACAACAACCATGAAGATGAATGCCATTTTAATATTGAGCTCTGAAAGGAACTTAACACCCTTGTCAATACCAGAAACAACACTAATCGTTGCAATACCAGTTATGACTGCGATGAGCATAACCTGCATGGTTACACTTGATTCAATTCCAAAGAGATATGTCAGACCACTGTTGATCTGCTGAACGCCTAGACCAAGTGATGTTGCAAGACCGAATAGACATGCTACCACGGCTAGAATATCAATAAGATCGCCCCAGAAACCAAAAATTTTATCTTTTAGAAGCGGATAGAATACGGAACGTAATGACAGCGGCAACTTCTTATTGTAAGCAAAGAATGCCAGTGCCAATGAAATCAGTGCGTATATCCCCCATGGATGGAATCCCCAGTGGAAGAAAGTCGTCGCAAGTGATTGTGTCATTGCGTCTTGACTTGAAAAGATGGGTGGTAAGAATTCACTATGATACAGCGGTTCACCAACTGCCCAGAACATAAGACCAATGCCCATACCCGCTGATAAAAGCATAGAGTACCAAGCAAAGTTGCTAAACTCTGGTCGTGAATTGACGCCGCCAATACGGACCTTTCCCAGTTTTGAGAAGGCTATAAATAGCGACACCCCAATAAAGAAATTACTTGATAAGATGAATAACCAGTCAAAATTACCTACAATTGCGCTTTTTACGCTTACAAAAACTGCGTTTGCCTGCTCGAGATTAAATAGGGCAAATGCAGAGAATATCAATACAATTAAACCTGCTCCAAGTGAGACCACCGGATTCATATCCATTCCGAATCCTTTGAAGTTTCGGCTATAAAGCTTTTCTTCCATAATTTTATGCATATTCTTCGGCATAAAATACCAACTCCCTTCCAATACTTTACCTTTAAATTACTTTTACTGTTTTCGCGCAATAAAAAAAGCACCCTAACTCTTTTTCTATGAAAAAAAGAGTTAGAGTGCCTAAGTTTCGCCATTACGACTCACATTATACCACCGCTTGATAGTATAGCGCATCCCCTTGTCGGACCTGCGCAGACCCCAGTTCTTAAAACATTTTTCGCTTGTAGTTTCATTATTCGAACGGAAAACTAATACAAGTCCGTCAAAACACAACGTACCCATACTTATAATCCAAATTACTTCTACAATCTACTTCACGGGATTATTCATTTCTTAACTCGTACCTAATCACTATATCATTTATAATCATGATTGTCAAATACACGCGGTTAGTATCTAATCTTATATGACATTTCTGTAACGAATTATACCTTGCATTTTTTTATGAATAATCACCGATTCTCTTTATAAAAGGGGTTTGTCGTTGGGTTTGGCAAAGTAGTAGCCTTGCACAAAATCAACACCAGTGTCTTTAACATATTCGTATTCTTCAGGGGTTTCAATGCCCTCTGCAATGACCTTAACGCCAGTTTTCTTCTTTAAGTCAATGGCATGGTCCAAATAGACTTGGTTGGCTTTTGAATCTTGTATATTTTCTATTACACTTCTATCAATTTTTATATAGTCCGTTTTTAGAATTTCATATTTAGAATACGTGGAGAATCCCGATCCAACATCATCAAGTGCGGTTTGGTAGCCTTTGCTCCTATAATGCTCCAGTATTTTTGCCAGATGGCTATAATCCTCGACAAACTCACTTTCAACCACTTCAAAAACAATATCTTGGGCCTTTAGACTCGTTTTCTCTGCCACCGCATGGGTGGTGCGAAGACATACGGTTGGGTCATATATGACCGTTGGAATAAAGTTTATAAACAATTTCCCTGTGAAATGATCAAAGCTTGCCGCATTTTTTATACTGGACAGCCTGCACTGTCTGTCCAAATTATAGAGCAGGTCCAGTTTCTTACTCACCTTAAAAAGGTCTTCTGTCGGCACTTGTTTGCCACATTTGGTAAAAGCCCTCGATAAAGCTTCGTGGCCAAAGGGCTCAAGATTTGATGCCCTGAGAATGGGTTGAAACCAGGTTTTAATCCCTTCATTTTCTATGACATCCACAATATCTTTATTTTTATAGAGGATTGACCAATACTGTAAACTCCTCGAGTCCACAAAGGATCCATAGTCTGGCGCTTCATCTGTTTGAACCGGCAAGATATAAATGTCGTTCATTTCAACTGAACTTAAAACATTTGTGTTATCCACGGCCTCTACAAAGGCTTCTAGACTTTCGATTTCTGCAGTAAGATGGCGCTTATAGGGGACAAATTTTACCCCAGTCTTTTTTAAGAGCCTTGAAACTTTCTCATACAAATGATCTGCCCCTATGCCAATGAACAATCTACAATTTTCTATATTATACTTTGGTGCGACGGTGCATCTCGAACATTCACTCGACATAATAACCTCCCTATTCCTACTAAATGAGCAACTTGTAAAGCATCATGTCTTAATCATCACAACATTTTGAACGAAGGAATGACTTATATATATTTACAAGAGCTTAAAGTATATTTTACCCTGAGCGGGACTTTGAAAACAGATGGTTTATATATTTTGACCTGAGAATAACCGGCCCCATAAAAACTGCCATCTGATGCAATTCCTCATCTTGATTTCAGTTCCTACATGAGCCGGTTATAATCATCTGCCTTCAAAAGTTTCATGTGTGTGAGTTCTACAATTGAAGATTCGATATAAACATTTTTCTTTTACTGACATTATAATATATTTTATTTTATAGACTTGATCTTGCTCTTTAAGTTTTCATTCCTATCTTTTTTCTGGTTTTTATATGAAAGCTTTATCATGTTTCCAAGTGTAATATGACTCACCATAGCAATCCCCATCTTATTCATGTCCAGTTGACCTTTCGTTTCTTTTTAAATCTGCCAGTTCAAGATGTACTTTATGCCCCTCTAAAAGACCACCGACACCTGTGATTTCATGACCAGTTTTATCGTCTGATGGCTTGCAGTCAGGACATTCACAGTCTTGCTTATAAGGTGCAGGTTCTGAGTATGTTGTCACAACACCCTCGTAGTTTCTTAGAACCACACGCTCTGGTGACTGGGAAATCACGTACTGAGGCATGACTGGTGTCTTACCGCCACCCCCTGGAGCATCCACAACGAATGTTGGAACAGCATAGCCTGATGTATGGCCACGAAGACCTTCAATGATTTCAATCCCCTTTGACACAGGTGTTCTGAAGTGTTCAATACCCGTTGAAAGGTCACACTGGTAGATGTAGTATGGGCGCACTCTAATTTTCACCAGGTCATGCATAAGGTGACGCATGATGTGGGTACAATCATTGATGCCGCGTAGCAGAACCGACTGGTTGCCCAGTGGCACACCTGCATCCGCAAGCATTTCACAGGCTTTTTTCGACTCTGGCGTGATTTCTTTTGAGTGGTTAAAGTGTGTGTTTAACCAGATTGGGTGGTACTTTTTAAGCATGCCAACAAAATCTTCTGTGATACGTTGAGGCATTACGACTGGCGTTCTTGAACCAATTCGAATGATTTCAACGTGTTCGATTTCTCTTAGCTTCTTGATGATGTATTCTAGCTTGTCATCTGATACAAGCAGGGCGTCTCCACCTGATAGCAGGACATCACGCACCTCTTTTGCGCCTCTAATGTATTCGATAGCCGCATCGATTCTTTCCATTGGCGTGCTGTCGTCTTTTCCGCCTGCAAAACGTCTTCTTGTACAGTGTCTGCAGTACATTGAGCACATGTCTGTGATAAGAATAAGAACGCGGTCTGGATATCTGTGTGTCAGACCCGGAACTGGAGAATCATGGTCTTCATGCAGTGGGTCATCCATGTCGTTTTCACTTCTGTGTGTTTCATGGATTGTTGGTACAGCTTGCATACGAACCGGACACTTTGGATCATCTTTATCCATGAGCATTGCATAGTATGGCGTGATGCCCATGCGTAGAATTTCCAGTGACTTTTTCACACCATCTTCTTCTTCTGGCGTCAAGTTGATCACTTGCTTTAGCGCTTCCAGTGTCGTGATGCGGTTTCTTGTTTGCCAAGCCCAGTCATCCCACTGTTCTTTTGTTACGTCTTTCCACATTTCTATTGTTTTATAGTCTCTCAATAATTTGTCCTCCTGCGAATATAGTTCCAGATGTTTTGACGCAATTGTCATCTGCATATGTTTAATCTAGTTTGATTTGTTTTTAAAGTATAGTTGCCTCTATATTAAAGGCCTAAATTCAAGCACCAGAACCATCTTGCCTTAAAAGCTGAATCAAATGCTTAGCATATAAATTTATCCCTTAAGCATAAACTTAAGTCCTGAGTTGTAACTTCTAGGCGCCTAATAATTATTAAAATAATTCTCGATTTCCCACGCATGAACTGTTTGTTCATAGCGTTTCCACTCTTTCAATTTGGCATTCATAAATATATTAAAGGTGTGTTCACCTAGAGTTTCTTTTATGAGCGGATCCTCTTCCATGGCCTTGAGTGCATCGAACAAGTCTCTTGGATACCGCTTAAGATCATTCTCATCGGCATCATAGACATTTTTATCTATGGCTACTGGTGGTTCTATCTTATTTCTTATGCCTTCAAGTCCAGCCTTTAACATGACCGCATAAACCAAATAGGGATTGGCCATTGGGTCTGGCGTTCTCAGTTCAACCCGGGTTCTCTCAGCCCCTGCTAGGGGGATTCGAATAAGGGCTGACCTATTGCAGTAAGACCAAGCAATATTGGTTGGTGCTTCGTAGCCCGGTACCAAGCGTTTATATGAATTCACAGTTGGATTACAGACTGCCGCAATTCCTCTTGCGTGCTTTAAAAGTCCACCTATGTAATATCTTGCTGTCTGACTGAGTTTTAAATCATCTTTAGAATCATAGAAGGCATTTTTCCCGTTCCTTGCAAGGGACTGATTACAGTGCATGGCATTGGCATTTTCCCCTGAGAAGGGCTTGGCCAAAAAGGATGCATAAAGACCATGTATATGGGCAATGGACTTGACGATTTGCTTAAAAATCATCCATTGGTCGGCTGTATGCAGGGCCTCATCATACTTAAAATCTATTTCATGCTGTCCAGGAGCCACTTCATGGTGGGAAGCTTCTATTGAAAACCCTAGATTTTTCATAGCAACAATCATATCGCGGCGGGCTTCTTCACCCAAATCAATTGGAGAAAGATCAAAATAGCCGGCTTCGTCATGGGTACTGAAGACAGGCTTACCATTGTTATCTCTTTCGAATAGAAAAAATTCCCCTTCTGGTCCAACATTCAAGGTGAATCCCATTTCATCAGCCTCTTTAAGGGCCTTTTTTAAAATGACGCGCGGACAGCCTTCAAATGGCTTTCCGTCAGGTCCATGAACGTCACAAATAATATGGGCAACGCCACTTTCCTTTGGATTCCAAGAGTTGGACTGGAAAGTTTTAAGGTCAGGCACCAAATACATGTCTGATTCTTCAATACGACCAAAACCATCCACCGACGATCCATCAAACATAAGCTGACCATCTAGGGCACCTGGCAGTTCCTCCGATGTGATTGATACATTTTTTGCAAATCCAAAGATATCAACAAACTGTAGTCGTATTAGGTCAATGCCTTCTTCTTCTACTTTTTTGATGATATCTTGTTTCAACTGTGACTCTTCCATGATATGTTTCACTCCTTCTGGTTTTTAACCGGTTCTATAAATGAGCCTAAAATGGTTAAATATGCATTGATTTTGCATAGTCAATAACCACAGTAAGTAACACTGGGGACATTTTTATTGCAGTCTTCTTACCGCTTCTATGATTTTATAAATCAAAATTTTCAGTCCTGTTTGCGAACTTTTTGAATGTGTCTTTTTACAAACACCAGGATTAATATTTGCGTCGATTTGACGGCAGATAAGGTAAGTGGCACTAAGAATGTTTTGCTCTTTAATACAAAAAAAACACTCTAACTCTCCTAAAAGAGTTAGAGTGTCTAAGCTTCGACCTTTATGTCTCACATTGAACAACCTATATAAGATTATTCAGTATAAGCCATTTCAGACTTATACAGACCCCAGTTCTTAAAAAGATTTTTCAATACCTTTTCACATGTTGCAGCAGGATTACATCTATCCGTTCGGGCGATTAGACCAAACATATAAATGCTCTCAAGCTTAGTTACTACAGATATTTACTTCACCTAATAACATGAGTATTCAATTGACTTACATATGCCATTATAGCATACTATGCAATTTTATACAGGGGTCTGATCAAAATAGAAAACGTTTTCTAGCCTTGAAACCTTCTTTTTAAGGTCTGCAAGACTAATATTAAACTGGTTTGCTTTAATAAGGGCCTCATTAAAAAGTGACCACCTTATTTTTTCCTGTCTCTTTGGCCTCGTAAAGTGCCTTGTCCGATGCCTCAACAAGGGCCTTTGGTGTATAAAGTACGTTGGTGGTTTGTGCCACGCCTATACTCACTGTAACCCCAAAGTCATCAAACTTCAGAGCCTCAATTGCCCGCCTAATTCTCTTTGCAACGTTAACCGCTTCATCCAGACTTGTTCCTGGCATAACAACCGCAAGTTCTTCTCCGCCATATCTGGCGGCAAAATCCATGGTCCGAATACAATCATTTATGGTCCGGCCAATATCATGAAGAACCTCATCCCCCTTTGGGTGTCCGTATGTGTCATTCACGACTTTAAAATCATCAATATCAATCATAAGAAGGGATAGAGGAGAATTGAGCCGCATGGATGTTTCCACTTCTTTTACCAATACCATGTCGAAAACATCTCGCAGATAGAGTCCCGTCAGTTCATCATTTAATGTGGTATTGACAACAAGCATGCTCTTTTCCATTTCAATTAAACAAGGACTTTGAAGATCAAAGGTTATATTTTGCATATAGTCTAGGGCACTGACAACAACCCCCACTTTTCGACCAAGAATTTTTTCCATACGCTCATAATGCTTGACAATACCATCCCACAAGCGCTTGGCCTTATCTTCATCATAGGATTCGTGGGTTAATGACAGTAATATTGTTGAGTATAATCTCCCCGAATATTTGCTTTCATATTGTTCAAAAACCGCTTTGTACTTTGCAATATGCTCGATTTCTCTTATGGTTAAAACATGGTTGTCCATTTCCATGAGATCCTTAAACACACCTGCTTTACTGTCTTTCTCTGGCATCTTAGCCTCCGTTACATTGTCATTAATCACCCAAATTGTTATCCTCTAAGACTATTTGATGAATTATGCATTATCCAATATATCGTTTATTAGATCATATAAAATAAGAGGAATTCGCTCAAACACATCTGGCCCAAAGACCCGCTCTGTGGTTTTATGAAGATCTTTGCCCCATGGTCCAATATTGACCACTGGCATAGAAAGTTCTTTAAGGGCGTCAAATGGAACATGGTAGATTTCATCCCAACCCGGGCTGTTGTCACAAATCACCTGAATATCTTTCTCGTCACCGACAAAACCGCCATAGCTTAAGTCAGAAATACCCATAAAGTAGCTGTTGGACTGATACTTTAAGGCAAATCTTGTTTCTGATATTCTGTTCACCCTGTCCAGTAAATCGTATTTATTTCCATTCTCAATGATGTCATTAGAAATATGAGGATAATAAGGTCCTGATAGTCCTAAAACAACGGCTGGACCTTCTAAATCAACATACTCCGCAACAAACTCTATAAGCTTTAATGCCGCTTCTGGAAGGGCCACACGGCTTTTCTTAAAGTCACTGTTTACGTCATCAAGATAAGCCTTGTAGTTCTTGGAAAACTTCTCACCGCCCTCTTCAAGGGCTTGGTCGAATAGCTCCTTAAAGGTTAAGACAACAGGACTGTATTCCAGGTTGTCTGATTCTTCATGGTTCATCATGCAAAATGTGTCATAGGCCTGCTGATTGCGTAATAGGACATCTGTCAGAGCATGTTTTGCAAGCATTTTCATACTTTTTAACACATCAGATGGCGTCCTTGAAAAAGTAAGCCAGTTGAAATAGCCAACGGCCGCTTCTGGAATGGAGGCGTCATAAGCCTTTTTCCTATCCTTTAAATTGATCCAAACAGGTGGTGGAGATGCGTCCAGTCCTTGAACATCGCATAAAGATGGATTGAGTTCTGTTCTCTTTTGAATTTCAGATAAAATCAGACTTGGATTGACCCCAGCAAAGGGATCACCAATATGGCTTTTGACACCCTTTACATAGACGACAGGCATAATTTTACCCACCGACCCCTCAAACATGATAGCCTTGTCTTTGACCTGATTAAAATAGGGTTCAGAGTTGATCATTAGGTCATATTCAAAATCATACTCTTCTCGAAGGGATTTTAAGAGCTCCACAGCTGCCAACATTCCGTTTGAAATGGTCTCTTCATCTGGCACAGATAAGAATAGTATGTTGCCTTCAAAGTCTTTGTTCTTGGTGAACATGTCCACAACGCCCAGCTGACTGGCAAGACCACCTTTCATATCTGCTGTCCCTCGTCCAAATATCCATTTTTCATTGTTTGCATCATTCAAGATGTTCTTGTTTTTGGATTTTTTCAAAAGGGCAGTTTTTAAATCATCCGGGCGAAAGGCCAACTCTGCTAAGTGACCATATTCAACAGTGTCCACAGCATCGTGGTGGTTGATCATAACAAAGGTTCTTTTTCCTAGACCCTTGACCAGACTCCACACAACGGCTCTGGAGTGTTGGTCATCCACAAGAGGATGGGCCCCATAGTAATCCGGGTTTTCCTGATAGTATGGATGCTGACCAAGTATGTTCAGCAAGGCGTCTTCAATAATCGTTTCATAAACCGAGTTGCTGTCGCTTCGTACCGAAACGAGTTGGTAAAATGCATTTTTGATCCAGTTTTGATTTAACATGCGTCTCTCCTCATTTTGATATGCTTGTCTAGATTAGGCGCTTGCAAATTTATAGATTTAAGTGATGTCCTATTGCCTAGTGCTTTGCAGTCGCTCAAATGCCACTATATGTTGTCTGGTCCCCAAGAGGATGGACCTATTTTTCACTTTACTTATTTTTATACCCTTTATGAGGTCTTTATAAAACAACCCCTTCTATCTCTACCGGTCTGTCTATACCTATCACTCTATCTGATTTTTGATGTTTTTTCAAAATTCGTAGAACTTCAAAATAGTCTGACCATCTTAAAGTTTACAAATTGAAAGTAAAACATTTCAAATGTAATGAGAAAAAGCCCTTGAGCAAGGTATGTCTTTGCATCAAGAGCTTTTATACTTATTTGTTCAATTTTGAGGGTTTGTAAAAACTATTTATTAAACTTTTCTTCCCATTCTTTAATTTTGAATCCAGTCAGTCCAAAATCTTCTCCGACAAGAACGGGTCTTTTATGAAAGAGCCAGTCGCTTTCTAAAATTTCTAGAAGTTCCTCTTCACTTAAGCTATCCCAGCGCTCTTTGAGGTTGGCTTCCTTGTACATCTTTCCGTTTGTGTTGAAGAATTTTTTAAGGTCTAAACCTGTTTGCGCCATCCACTTTTTCACTTCATCCGCTTTGGGATTATCCTTGTGAATGAGCCTTAAATCATAAGCAATTTCGTTTTCATCCAGCCAAGCCTTGGCCTTACGACTGCTTGTTCATGATGGGTAGTGTAATAATAACATTTGTTCTTTCTCCTTTAGTATTGAGTATTGTTCATTGAAAGACTTGTAGAATTTAATGGTGTGGTCATGAGACAATCCAAGAAATTTTACAAGCACCTATATTTTACCCTATTTATACCTTATGTTGACTTAACCTAATAAAATTCACAGCCCACGTGGCATATGAATGCTCAAGGAGCCATATCATTATTTTTGTGAGATGGTCGACACGCCGTGAATATATCACTATTTTAGTACAATTAATATCAGAATACAATATCCCCTTTAATTTGTCGTGAGGCGGTCTTATATGCTAAATTTAATACTATAATAGAATCAATTTATATTTTTCTTTCATCTGTTAATAAACTTGCCCTAAACCGGCAAGCCCCTATAGGATACAGGAGGCATTATGCGTAAAATTCACGTTGGCATTATTGGATACGGACTTTCTGGTCGTTTTTTTCATGGCGCAATTCTAAAGTCCCTTTCTCAATATGTCGTTAAGACAGTTGTTACAACTGATCATGACAAGGCACAGCTCGTCAACAAAGAACACCCACAGGCCAAGGTGGTTGCGTCTGCAGAAGATATTTTTTCTGACAAGGATATAGAGCTTGTGGTTATTTCAAGCCCAAATACAAGCCACTTTGAATACGCAAAGCAGGCTATGACAAGTGGCAAACATGTTCTTATAGAAAAACCTTTTGCCGTTTCTTCAAAAGAGGCCCAAGAACTTATTGAAATTTCGAGGACGACCGATCAACTCTTAACAACTTACCACAACCGCCGGTACGACAGTGATTTCTTAACCGTAAAAAAAATCATTGAAAGCGGTGATCTTGGAGACCTTGTAGAATACCACAGTTCTTTTAATCGCTTTCGTCCCATTGTTAAGTCGGAAACTTGGAAGGAAAAGCCCCTACCTGGGTCAGGCATCGTCTATGACTTGGGGTCTCACCTTATTGACCAGTCTTTAAGCCTGTTTGGAAAACCAGATATGGTTTTTGCCGATATCCGCAAGCAAAGAAAAGGCATTGTTGATGACAATTTTGAAATTATCCTCTACTACCCAGATTTAAAGGTGTCATTGACAGCCGGCGCTCTTGTAAACGCCAAACTTCCTAAGTTTTTACTCCTTGGCAAGAGTGGATCTTTCGTAAAGTATGGTCTTGATGTTCAAGAAGAGGCCCTGCGCTCAGGAAAAAATATAAATGACAGTGGCTGGGGAGAGGAAGGAAGTGACCTTTACGGAGATTTGATACTTGATGGACATGCCCCTTGTAAGGTTACAAGTCAAGCTGGCTGCTATCCGCAGTTCTATCTCGACCTCTACCAAGCCATTGTTTCTGGAAAACCAGTGCCAGTTTCACCACAGGACGCTCTTGAAACCATTAGAATCATCGAGGCGGCATTCAAAAGCAATGAAGAAGGCCAACGTATAAAACTTTAATCCGGTGGCTTATAAAAGCAATAGACGCGCGTCAACTTTTAAATAAAAAAGACAGGTCCAGTTGATACAGGACTTGTCTTTGCTTTATTTACTCATATTTGTTTTTTGTTATTTTATTTCTTATCATTTGATTATAATTTTCCTCTATACTTTTCTCTAACAAATGATATCAAGTCATTGACTGTCATAAAACTCCGAAAGTCTCTTTTGAAAATCATAACACCATAGGCATCCTTTATTCCGATAATGAGTTTGTCAATGGCCCTTTCACTTATGCCCAGCTCAGCAAATATAAGTGTTTGACCAGTGATATTTGCCTGGTTACAATCCATTTGTCCAGCAAGCATTTCAATAATACCATTTCTAATTCGAATGTTTTCATCCAGTTCAATGAGTTGAAGCGTGTTTAACGCAAAGTTTTCATAGCGTATGCCTCTTGTCATAATCATGCCTCTTTTCAAAAGTTATTCCTATTTTCCTATTCTTAACGACTGGAGCAAACAGATCTTTGCACAAAGTGTATGATATCGTATAAGGAAGTCACACGGTCGAGGAACTGGATAGGTAAAATAATATCGAACTCATCCTCTACAACGGTTGAGACCAAAGCGACTTCCTCATCACTTAGTTTTATCTCGTTAAGTTTTCTTTGCTCATCCATAGTACTTAGGCGTTCAGAATCGAAAAGTTCACATACAACGTGAAGTATTGCTTTTCTAACAATCCCAAACTCTTCTAGACTCAAATCATTCAAACTGATGGTCCTTTCCTTTGGTGCTTTATCTAAAACCTACTTTTATGCCGTTGGCATAAACTGATAACTTCTTTGCTCATCAATGATGCGGATGTTATTGACATCTGTATCTTCTGTGCCCTGGACGTCAAGACCAGACATTTTTAGCATTTTAATGTACTGAACAATTTCCTCGGAAATAATTTCTCCCTGGCATAGTATAGGAATCCCAGGAGGGTATGCCATAACCATTTCAGCACTAATAGCACCAATACTCTCCTCTAGGGCAACTGATCTCGTTTTGCTGTAAAGGGCATCCCGTGGAGATAAAACCCGCGGAGGAATACTTGGCACATTCAATATGCTTTCAATATACTCCACTTCCCCATATCTTTCACTGATTTCTTTCAGGGCACCAAGAAGCTTACCCGTAGAAACTTCATCATCTCCAATTGTAAGAACAGCCAAGATGTTATAAAGATCTGACATTTCCACTTGAATCATGAACTCATCTGCTAGGATTCTTTCAAGAGTATAACCAGATATGCCCAGTCCACGACAATTGATTGTGATTTTTGTCGGGTCAAAATCAAAAGCACCTTCTTTTAAAAGCACTTCTTTTCCAAAAGAGTAGAGGCCTGGTAGGTCGTTGATGTCTCTTCTTAGGTCGTGAGACAGTTCGATTGCCCTAGTCAGCAGGTCTTCCCCTTCTGTTGCCATCTGCATTCTAGCTGTATCAAGAGATGCCATTAGAATGTAGGATGGACTTGTGGTGTGCATCATATTCATCATTGTCTTTACACGTTTTATATCCACACGGTCCTTCTTCACATGGAGGATTGACCCCTGTGTCATTGCACCAATTAACTTATGAGTGCTCTGGGCACACATGTCGGCCCCCGCTTCCATAGCTGAAATCGGAAGTTCATTATGGAACTTAAGATGGGGACCATGGGCTTCATCCACAATAAGTGGAATGTTATACCGGTGTACTATATCTGCAATTTCAGCAATATCAGCTGACACACCATAGTAAGTTGGGTTAATAATAAGAACAGCCTTGGCATCTGGGTTTTCCGCAAGAGCCGCTTCCACTGTTTGAGGTGTAACATTAAGCGCCACACCAATACTTTCATCTATTTCAGGTTGCATGTAAACAGGCTCTGATCCACTCAGTATAATGCCCGCAGCAACTGATTTGTGTACATTTCTAGGCACGATAATCTTATCGCCCAATCCAACAACACTCATAATCATAACTTGAATGGCACCCGATGTGCCATGAACACAGAAAAAGCTCTGATCGGCCCCGTACGCATCTGCAGCAAGCTCTTGCGCTTTTAAAATAGGGCCCTTTGGGTTGTGTAAGCTGTCCACACTTTTAAAGACAGTCACATCCATTGACAAAACATTCATACCAACAAAATCACGAAAGCACTTTGCCATCCCATTTCCTTTTTTATGTCCTGGAACATGAAAAGGAACAGTGTCATTATTCACATACTCAACAAGAGCGTCAAATAATGGTGTTGCGAATTGGTTTGTATTTTTCATTTTTTATTACCACAACCTTTCATATTTTGACCCTGGAAGGTCCTAAAGTATCGCTGACTTCAGCGTGAATTATTTTTGCTAGATGAATTATAAATCCTCTAGAATAAAATAGCAATACTTTTTTATAAGTTTAATATATTAAGTTTTCTCGTTTGATAATCCCAGCTTTTTACCCCGATTTTCAAGCGCGATCAGGACGAAAAAAAAGCACGGTAAAAGGCCTTTGCCTCTCACCGTGCTTTAAAAATTTATGTTTTGGTATACGCCCCCATGAAATCCTAGGGGAAGACTTCTATCTATACAGCTGATTCTTGAACTTCACACTCAACAGTATGCTTTGCTTTTACTTTCTCAACCAATTCTAAGACACTCTTCTCAATAGATTCAAGATCTTCTGGCTTTGCAGACCCTTTAAACTCTACACTCGGGATAAAGTCCCATCCAAGTTTCGTGTCTTCCATAATCTTAGTCAGTTCTTTTTCTGCACCCCCAGCCCATCCGAAGGAGCCAAGGCGGAAAGCCAGTCTGTTTTTGGCCGTTTTCTTGCCGATTTCTTCAAGAGCAGCTGCCATTGTTGGGAACATTTTGTTCTCATAGGTTGGCATGGCTAGAACCACACCTGTTGATTCCCAAACGGAACCCAGTATAAAGCCCCATGAAGTTTCCATAATGTTGATAACATCATATTCAATGCCCGACTTTTCTAAGGTTTCAACAGCCTTATCAACACCTGCTTTTGTCATACCGTACATACTGCCCCACAGCAGTGTTACTTTTTCTTTAGCAGGTCCTTCTTGATATGACGCATAACGCACATAGTCTTCTACAATTTTTAGAGGATTTTTTCTCCAAACAATTCCGTGGCCTGGTGCGATAATTTTAATATCCAGGTGCTCGGTCTTCTTTAGGGCATTAACAACCATTTTTGAGAAGGCCGCCACGATATTGGCATAATATCTTAGGGCTTCTCTTTCATAGAAGTCAATGGCTTTTTGATCTAGTTCATCATCATAACCATTTGCTTCCACTTTTCCATATGATCCAAATGCATCACAAGAGAAAAGGGTCCCTGTTTTTTGATCAAAGGTAAAGATTGTGTCTGGCCAGTGAACCCCTGGCGCCGCAACAAACTCTAGAACGTGACCATTTCCAAGATCTAGGGTTTCACCGTGCTTGACAACATGAACATTGTCAACATGACCATAGAATGCATCAAGCATACCACTTGCTGCACGGCTACAAATAATTTTTACATCGCTTTTAAGCTTTTGAATGTTTTCAATCCAACCTGAGTGATCTGGTTCCATATGATTGATGATGATGTAATCAATTGTTTCAATGCTCACATCCATATCATCTAGCATCTTAAAAAATGTTTCAGGAACGCCGTCCCATCCACAAAATCCGTCAATTAGAGCCGTTTTTTCACCTTTAACCACAAATGAGTTCAGTGAAACGCCATCTGGTATATCCCACAAGCCTTCAAACAGCACATCTTCAACATTTGTTGTCAGCTTATATATGCCATCCGTTACTTTAGAAATGCTCATACACTTGTCCTTTCCATTCTCACATATTATCTTTTAATACCTTTACTAATTTGGTGCTCATCCGTTTAATGTCCATTGTTCTTTACAGCGAATATTATACATCATTTTTGTATACTATTTGTGAATTTTTTAGTTAATTACGATTTTGTTAAAAAAATTCTTCATACAAGCGCTTGCTAAATGAAAAATATAGGCTCTCGCTATATCTAATATAGAATTCTTGATTCTTGAATGGTATTTTGCAAGTCGCTCAATACATTATGAAAATGTTCGCTTGTTGCGTTGTATTAGACCAGCAACAGTAACCATTGTATAACATCAGACCCCAGATAAAAACCTTTTTACATGACTTTCACACACACTTTTAGGTCATTTGATAATACATGTCAGGAAAGCACAAGCTACAAATAAACTTGCATGGATTTTTTCACCGCTTCAACTGTTTTATCGCCAATTTTATTGGCCTTTTCACTGCCGGCATGAATAATGTCTTTGACTTCATTTTTGCGCGCTTCATAATAGGCTCTTTTTTCTCTGAATGGTTCCATCAGTGTGTTGAGTTTTTCTGCCAGTAGCTTTTTACATGCAAAACACCCAATGTCTGCATTTCTGCACATTTCGCATATGTTGTCATAATCCTTTTCATTAAAAGCCTTATGATATTTGCTGACAGTGCACACATCTGGATTGCCCTTGTCTTTGATACTGATTCTATTTTTATCTGTTACAGCGGATTTTACCTTGGTCAGGACGTCTTCCCTTGAGTCTGATAGAAATATACCGTTGCCAAGACTTTTACCCATTTTCGCTTTTCCATCAAGCCCAACAAGGCGAGGTGTGGCGCTAACCATAGCTTGAGGCACCTTGAGCACATCTCCCTCATGACCATAGAGACTGTTAAACCTGCGAACAATTTTTCTAGACTGCTCTATATGGGGCAGTTGGTCCTCTCCCACTGGTACAAGGTCGGCCCCACAAAATGTTATATCTGCCGCCTGGCTGACTGGGTAACCTAGAAAACCATAACTTAGATCATTGTAACCATACTGTTTTGCCTCTGTTTTGATTGTCGGATTATGTCTTAGAGCATTGACAGATACGATCATAGAGTAAAAGACTGTCAACTCTGCAATGGCCTTGATTTTCGACTGCAAGAACATGGTTATCTTGTCTGGATCAAGCCCGACAGACAAGTTGTCTATGGCCACATCATAAATGCTTTCTCGAATCAGTTCTGGCCTTTCAAAGTGTGTGGTCAGGGCCTGAACATCAGCTAATATAATAAAGGTGTCATAGTCATTTTGCAGTTTCACTCTATTTTCTAAACTTCCAACATAGTGTCCCAAATGGAGTCTACCTGTGGTTCTGTCCCCTGTTAGTATTCTTTTCTTTGTAGTTTGATTTTGTGTTTTCTTTTGAATTTCCATTGTATTTCTCCTTTTTATTTATCCTATAAAGCTCTACATACGCACCACCAACCATCTTCCATAGCATCAACTCCTTTTAATATTTAAATGATCAACTTGTAAATAGGCTTCGAGCACGGCCAAGCCAAGCCCCATGAACAATTCTGAATAAAAAATTCATTTTTAACTTCGCTATTATGTGTCGTGACCTACGTATTACAAGTATGATCCACTCATATTTGTAGTTTGTTTTTACAAAAAACAAAAAACTCCTGTCCCAAAAAGGACAGAAGTTATACTCTGTTTAGCCACCTAAATGAATGTCACGTACCAACATACGCTTCCATCATAACGGTTAGGATTTCCGTCAATACTACTTGCCTAAGCTTTCGCATTGCCCTCATAAGTCCATTCACCATAGGTCGAATTGCTATATTTTCACCATCAATAGCTCTCTAAAAATTCTACGCTTATGCCTACTCTTCTTAATCAGCGGTTTCACATCATTCATTTTAAGTTTAATTCATTGGTCTTTTGATTAATCTGTATTATACACAGGATATAAAGGCTTGTAAACCATAATTTTCTCGCCACACCTCACTTTGGTCAGGCTTAGAATAGGACTCTACTGTAAATATTACAAACATCACCCAATAGACCCGATTTAAAAAAGACAGATCTAATCAAAATAAACCGATTGATTCCACATTAAACACTTCTTAAATACTTTTTAAAATCTTTTTGAATTCTTCCTAAATTCTTCCTAAATTCTTCTTAAATTCTCTCTAAATTCCTCTTAAATTCTTCTATAGAAAAATGTGCCTGCCTATAGCTTAAAGAATTTCTTTGACACGACCAACAATACCACTTTCAAGCATGACTTTTATACCGTGGGGATGGTTGGCTGACTTTGTTAACAGCCTTTGAACGGTGCCTTCTGTGAGCTGGCCGGTTCTTTGGTCTTTCTTTTGTACGACTTTAACCTTTGTACCTGGTTTTATGTTATCTCTTATTGTGCCTTGCATTTATTGCCTCTTTCTCTGGTCTAATTTAACCGTATATAATACTTCATTGATGAGGTGCCATCATACTTATATGAGTTCTAGTTCAGCCACAGTCTCCACATGATGGGTCTGAGGAAACATATCTACAGGCTGAATTTTTTTGACCTTATAGCCATTTTTAAGAAGATATTTAAAGTCTCTTGCCTGTGTTTCTGGATTACACGAAACATATACAATCCTCTTTGGCTTAAGTTTGACCAAACTTGACAGGAAAGCTTCATCACTGCCAGAACGCGGCGGATCCATAAAGACCACGTCAGCCTTTTCACCACGCCTTGCCATGTCAACCATAAAGGCACCTGCATCACCTTGGTGGAATCTGGCATTTTTTATACCATTTTGCTTGGCGTTGTTAATAGCATCTTTTACGGCATCTTTATTCACTTCTATGCCAATAACGTCTTTGGCATTCTTAGCCGCAATCAGACCAATGGTCCCAATGCCACAGTAGGCATCAATGACTTTTTCTTTCCCTGTTAGCTGGGCATATTCTAAGGCTTTATTATAAAGTTTTTCTGTCTGAACAGAATTAATTTGATAAAAGGACTTGGCTGATATTTTGAAATCGAGACCACAAAGGGTGTCCGTGATAAAACCCTTTCCATAAAGAACGCTTTCTTTGTCTCCCAGAACCATGCTTGTTCTTCTGTTATTCACGTTCATAAGAATTGTTGTTATTTCGGGATGCGCTTTTTTAAGGGCCTTTACAAAGTTTTTCTTTGATGGAAAGACTGGACCACTCACAACAAGCACAACCATAATCTCCCCTGACACGTGCCCTCTGCGGATAAGAATATGTCTTAAAAAACCTCTTTGGGAATCTTCATCATAAGGCTGAAGTTTAAATGATTTAAGCATGTCCTTTATTGTTACAGCAATTGCATCAGCCTTTTCGTGATGAACGAGACACCTGTCCATTTCAATGATTCTATGGCTTTTTTCCGCGTAAATGCCAGATATGCTTTGACCCTTGCCATCATAACCAAAGGTGATGTGGCTTTTGTTTCTATAGCCATAGGGATGATCCATTGACTCTATAGGCCCCACTTTGGCCATGCCCTTCATTAAATCGAGGACTTGTTTTTCTTTAAATGCCTTTTGGCCGTCAAGACTCATATGCTGTAAATGACACCCTCCACATTTTTCATAGTAGGGACAGGGTGCCTTGACTCTTACTTTTGATGGCTTCACAATTTGCCCCACCTCGAAAGAAACACCGTTTTTATGTCTAAACTTATTAAGCGTGGCTTCTTCACCTTTAAGCAGGTTTGGCACTTCATGTAGCTTGCCTCCGATTTTTACAAGCCCCTTGCCCTCAGCATTGAGGTCAATACATTTTACTGGTCCTTGATCAAGTGATGGCTTTGTGGATTTTCCGCGTTTTGAATGTTTTTTATCCTGTACCTTTGTTGGTCCTGAAGTTTTCTTTTTTGGTGAACCTTTGCCTTTATTTGTGTTTGATCGACCACTTTTTTTTGATGTGGATTTCTTTTTTACTTTCATTTTATTGTCCTCTATATTTCCATTTTATTTGGATGGCATACTTGCACTTGTATTTACTCTTTTAGACTCAATTCACTACAGTCGTTTTCCTACAATCGGTTCACTGTAATGTCTTTATTCTATTCAACCCTAAATATCTTGTCTTCCCTATGATGCTATCATGTTGATGCGGTTTCTGAAAGTGTCATTTCCTTCTGAGTTAATATTGTACAGGAAAACAGAGGATTTAAAAACAAGAAAAATTGTGCCTAAAAGGATTCAAACCTCATGAGGTCTTTTTAAGCAGTGGATAAACAAAAGCAGACATTAAATCAGGCGCTTGCAAAATTACAGATTTATACCCTTGCTATCCCATATATATAGATTTAAGAATCAACAATTCTATATATGGGATAGCAAGGGTGCTTGAATGATATTTTGCAAGTCGCTCAAATAAAAATATCCGTCCAAGTCACGTATAAAATACGGTCATTAGACGGATATATTATTCTGTCATCTACTTATCTACAGGCTCTTAGATTATATTTTTTAGCTTTGCAAAAACATCTCAACTTCTTCCTTAAGGGGCAGGGATGGAATAGCGCCCTCTCTTGTGACTGTGATACCGCCTACAGCATTGGCATATTTCACGGATGCTTTTAAATCCATACCACTTACGATGCAAGTCGCTAGGGCTCCATTGAAGGAATCTCCCGCCGCCACCGTATCAAGCGGACGCACAGAGTAGCCCTTTATAAAGTCAAACCCATCTGCGTTTCCAATCACAGCACCATTTTTACCAAGGGTGGCAATAACATTTTTCACTCCCAGTTTTAAGAGTTTTTTTATGGCCTCTTTCAACTTTTCTTCACTGTCTACCTTCATACCACTTAGTATTTCCAGTTCTGTTTCATTGGGCGTTAAGTAAGTCACATGCCTTAGAATCTCATCTGGTATGTGTACAGCTGGAGCTGGATTCAAAATTATGGGCACCTTCTTCTCTGAACATTTTTTTATCAGTTCAAAGGTGATTTTATTTTGAAGTTCCAGTTGTGTGACAACAAGATCAGATGCCGTTATAGCCTCCATATCACTCTGGAGGTTCTCCATTGTGTAACTGTGGTTGGCTCCGGGAATAACCACAATCTTATTTTCTGCATCTCTATTGATTTGAATCAGCCCCATTCCTGTAGGGGTTTGTTCGTCTCTTGTAACAGACGACACATCTATACCTTCTTGCTCAAACAAATCTAAGAAAGTCTTTCCATTTGCATCGTTTCCCACTTTTCCAAACATTTTCACACAAGCACCTAGTCGAGCACTTGCAACAGCCTGATTGGCTCCCTTGCCCCCTGGAAAATTTTTTATGGTGGTCCCAATAATGGTCTCACCTGGGCTAGGAAACTTATCAACCTTTGCTATTTGATCCATGACAAATGATCCGACGACAGCTATTTTTTTCATTTTACTGTCACCTCTTTCAGCTTCTTCCCCAGTGCTCCCGCTGGATGATAAAGATGAAAGTCCTCCTTCTCGAAAGACTTGGCTTTTGAAAGGGCGCAGGCAATAGCGTCTCCAAGAACCAAGGCCATTGTGGAAGAAGCTGTTGGAGCAAGATTTAAATGGTCGGCTTCATTGGTTTTAGGATAAACCAGCTTATAATCACACTCACGAGCTAGGTTCGAATCTGCGCCTGCAGTCAGGGCCACCGTTAAACAACCAATATTTTTTAAGGTTGGTAGTGTGCTTAGGACCTCTTGAGTTGACCCACTGTTTGAAATAAGAATGACGATATCGTTTTTGTGGATCATACCCAAATCTCCATGGACGGCTTCTGTGGCATGAATGAAGAAACTGGCTGAACCTGTGCTTGAAAAAGTTGCCGCGAGTTTTTTTCCTATATGCCCAGATTTTCCGACACCAATGAATATTATTTTTCCTTGGCAGTCAAGTAGGGCTTCACAAAGTTTTTCATAGTCGTTTGCACTGCTTTCTATAAGTTCAGTGATTGCATCACGTTCTACGAGCATAGATTCTTTCACTAAGTCTTTAAATTGCATAATATACCTCTTTTACAATACACCTTTTGTTAAAAGAACATTCGCAAATAAGGCTTTCTCTGATGTCGATACGATGCAATATGCATTTTGGGCGGCTTTGTAAAAGGCTTGCCTTTCCAACTTTGTCAGTTGGTCTGCATGTTTTTCAAACTCACGCCATATTTCAGGTACTTTGTCCGTTCCAGTGTCCATAACAACTAGATCTGTATGGGGTGTTTTATCAAGTGGCATTAAGGTAAGCACCGCCTCTAAGACATCTGTGACACTGTGACCGTCAAGTCTAATAAGTTTTTTTGCACAGGACGCAGCAGGAAAATTACCGTCTGCAATCACCAAAGTGTCTCCGTGTCCCATTTCATGAAGTGTTTTAAGCAGGTCCGGAGAAATAATATTAGGAATGCCTTTTAACATACGAATCTCCTTTAAATGTTCAACATTTCACGGGTGTTTCTTTCCCACTCAAGCAATGTTTCTAGGCGGTTTTTAGCTTCATCGTCAAAGCTATCTGCGCTTAGGCGTCTTGAAACAGGTGTCATTTTTACACCATGAGCCATCATGTGCTTTTTGGCGTTCACAGGATATGCAAACTTTTCGATCTCACTCTGGTGGGTTAATGATGCTTGTACTTTTCTGGCTTTTTCAGGCGCAGACCTGTGGTTTTCAAACAACCATTTATAGATGTCTATGTGGAAATTTCCCATAACCCCATTGTAGCCATGATAGCCAAATTCTAGTGAGTCCATAAGGGTTTCCGTATTGGCATTGAAGAGCTTCAAATCAGAATTTTTTACGATTTTAGCTCGTTCTTTTTCGGTCGCGGTGTCACAACTCACATCTTTTAGAAAAACGATTCTTCCAGAATCTGCGCACCACTTAAGCTCTTCACTGCTAAGAAGCCTGCGGTATGGATAGGGACATTCATAAATGCCAAAATTCACATCAGGCATGGCTTCAAGTATTATCTGAAGGTTTTTAAGGAAAACATCAGTCCCCTCACCTTCTGCTGCAAGTCTATTGCTCACAAGGACCACGGCATCTACACCAGTCTCTGAAACGGCTTTCAGCTCTTCGATCTGTTTTTCAATAGTGTCAGAAGTGTGTCCTGATGCGATCACTGGAACGCGTCCATCTGCAGTTTCTACAACGGATTGTGCCAGAGCCACTTTTTCATCTAGAGTTAAAAAAAACATTTCACTGGACTGGCAAACAGCAAACAAGCCATCACTGCCCTTATTGATCAAATATTCTGTAATCGATTTATTGGCTTCAATATCCAAATGGCCCTCTGTATCAAAGGCAGCAATCACGGTCGGCCAAACACCTTTATATTCTATATTCATTTTTTTCCTCACTTTATTACATTAAACCGAATCGTTTTGGGAAATATAGGACCACTTCTGGAACAAAGGTTATTAATGCTAGAACAGCAAGCATAGCCACAATTGGCCAAGCGATCTCTCTCATAACCCCCTTGAGGGAGGTGTTCGATATACCGGCTGTTATAAATAAAAGCATTCCAAACGGTGGCGTTGAAAGACCAATCATCATGTTCAGTGTCACCACAAGACCAAAATGAATAAGATCAATCCCAAAAGCCTTGGCTACAGGAATCATAATTGGTACAAATACCAATTGAATCGTTGATGTATCAATGAACATTCCCAGAATGAGTATGATGACATTGACCATCAGCAAGAAAACATACTTGCTATCTGTAAAGCCTAGAACCAAATTTCCCAAGTCTGTTGCCAGTTGTTCACGGGCAACAATATACGAAAGCACAGCTGCTGCGCCAATCATTAAACTGACAGAGCCTGTGTCTACAATTGTGTTTTTTACAATTTCCATAAGACCTTTTAAGTCAAGAGCCTTATAGGCAATCAGCGAAACAACCATAGCATAAATACCTGCCACAGCCCCCGCTTCTGTTGGCGTCATAACGCCTGTGTATATACCCATTAGCAAAATAACCGGTGTTAATAGGGCTGGTAATGCCTGGATTGTGAACTGAATAAATTCACGCATTTTCATTTTCTTCTCACGCGGATAGTCTCTCACTTTAGAGACCACTGTCACATATGCCATGAGACCAAAACAAATTAAGGCTGCTGGAACCATCCCTCCGAGGAAAAGTGCCCCAACTGATGCGCCCGAAAGCATGGCGTACATAACCAGGGGAATACTCGGTGGGAATATTGGACCAACTGTCGCTGATGCTGCTGTTATAGCGCATGAAAACTCATCGTCATAACCCGCTTTTTTCATTGCATCTATCTCCATTTTCCCGAGTCCAGATGCATCTGCAATGGCTGATCCTGTCATGCCAGAAAAAATTAATGAGGCAATGACATTCACATGTCCAAGTGCCCCTCGTCTTCCATTTGCCAGTCCATTGGCAAATTTAAATATCATTTCTGTCACACGACCAGAGTTCATGACATTAGCTGTAAAAATAAATAACGGTACTGCAATGATTACGTAATTGGAGTAGTAGGTATTCATCACGTGATTTGCCACTGATGTTAAATCCGTGCCTTTCATGAGAAAGTACACACAGCCTGCTGAAATCATACCTAGGGAAATCGGCATACGTAATAGAAATATGAGAACGAAAACCACAAAAGTGGCCCACAATGCAATATTCATTAATACTCACTACTTTCTTGTATAGCTGGTTGTCTATCCACTAAGATCATAATATCTTCCCAAATTTCACTAAGTGTGTATCCAATAATTGAAACGACAAAGTACACAAACACTGAGAAAATCCAGCTCAATTTAATTTTAAATACCGATGTTGATTGGAATCCCATAAAGCTTACGTACTCCATTGATGGTTGAATCAACAAAAGAAACGTAACGAATATGATGACATTACCCGCAAGTCTTGTGAGTGCTGCCATTTTGGGACTGAGCATGTCATAAATCAAGGTAAATTTCACATGGTTTCTTTGACGCATTGCATAGCAAGCGCCCAGTATAACCGTCCATGAAAACCCAATGACAGTGACCTCATATGCCCATGTAAGCGGAAACTTAAATACGTATCTGGATATGATTTGAACAACAAATGTCATAAACATCACGATAAATGCGCATATAGGTATATATATATCTCGAAAACATCTCTCACTTTGTATAGAACCTTTTTGAAAGTGTTCACATTATCCCTCCGAATGTTGTATAATTAAGGTTCAAGATGAGGCGTTAGACAATGACTGACTTTGACCGATATTGGGGAATATCAAAAGCCAGCCATGTCTTAACGTCTCTCTTCATCTAGTTTGCAGCTTCTTGAACTTTCTCAAAGAGATCCATGTCCCAGTCTGCTGTCAAATCTTCATTTTCTATGTACTGCTTTAATACCACATCGCTAAATGCATCAACATCCGCTTCGTAAACATTGACACCTTCGCCTTTGAAGAATTCAACCAGTTCCGCTTCACGGTCACGATTTAAAGTGTCACAAGTGTTTCTTGCTTCTTCCATAGCGTCCATAACGATGTCTTGCTGTTCAGAACTTAAAGAATTCCACTTGGCTTCATTAATTGTCGGCCATACACTGTCTACCAGGTGATTTGTAATGGAAATTGACTTTGTAACTTCATAGAATTTCGCATTTTTCACTGTTGGCAGTGGGTTATCTTGTCCATCAACTGTGCCTGTTTGAAGAGCCATGTAAAGCTCAGAGAATGCGATTGGCGTTGGGTTGGCTCCAAGAGCCTTACCAAGGAAGAGCCACGCTTCTGAATTTGGCATTCTTAGATTAACACCTTTCAAATCTGCAGGTGTTTTCACCGCTTTGTCTTCTACAAGATTGATTTGACGTGTTCCTAGATAGAAGGCCTTCAGTGGTCGGATGCCCTGTTCTTCAACAACTTTTTCGAAAACTTCTGTGCCCACTTCACCATTTAGAACTTGTGTCATGTGGTCATAGCTTTTGAACATATAGCCTGCACTAAACATTGATATCCAAGGGGAATTCTCAGACAACCATGGTGCAGATAGGTAAACGATATCCGCTTGACCTGTTTTTACAGCTGATAACTCTTGATCTTGCTTAAAGAGTGAACCTGAATGGAACGTATCCACTGTGATGTTTCCATTTGATTTGCTCTCAACAGCCTCTTTAAATGCCATCATAGCTTCATAATGCGCATCACCTGGAACTGCATTCACTGAGAAGATCAGATTCACAGGCTCTGTTTTTTCCTCATTTGAAACCTCTGAACCAGCTTGGTCACTCCCACTCTCTTCTTGTGTTTCATTGCCACTTGCACACGCCACTAGAGATAGTGCCATGACCAGTGCCATTAAAACAACTAACCACTTTTTCATTTTTACCTCCCATGTAATAATCTATTTATTTCTGGCAAAGCCAGTTACAACCCATTTGTCTAAATAGAGTAATATACTTAGAGCTTCCGTCTTATTTCATAGGCAGCATCTCGTAAAACGTTTGCACAGCGTACAAGCTTTTCATCATCAAAGTCATGAGCGGTGCTAGATATACTCAGTCCGCCGATAAGCTCATCATTGCTCCCGAAAATTGGAACGCCAATGCACTTTACATTTCTTTCGTGCTCAATGTTATCTATGGCATAGCCACGCTCGCGGGCTTCTCTTATATCTTCTAGGATGGCCTCTTCCTCTGTCAGAGTGTTTGGCGTATAGCTTTTTCTTTCCATATCAATACGCTGAACAATTTCCTCTTCATCCATAGCCATTAACATGGCCTTTCCAACGGATGTGCAGTAGAGGGGGGCTTTTTCTCCCATTATGGAACGGAATGGATAGTCCTTGTCATAAGATGTTGGATAGGCTGTGAACATATAAAGGACATAGGCGCCATGAGGCACTCCAAAATACATCATTTCTCCCAGTTCATCAGACACCCTTTTCATTACTTGATAAACCACGTTCTGATAATTAAAACGACTTGTAACAACATATGAGAACTCAAGCATTTTGTTGCTTAAGTGATATTTTGAATTTCTAGGGTTTTTTTCAACATATCCAGCCACCTCTAAAGTGGACAGCATATTGTGAACGTTGCTCTTATATAGTTGCAACATATTGCTGATTTCTGTCACACCCAGTTCAGGTGTGTTCTTAGTAAAACACTCTAGTATTTTCAAGGATTTATAAAGGGATTTTACTTTGATTTCATCTTGTGACATTGCAGTCTCCTTCCGCCTGTTCTCTATTATAGAACGACGTTCTTTTATTTGATACACCATTATTATATTTGACGCTTTATCTAACGTCAATATGATTTATTAATATTATTTTCGTACAAAACGTACTTCTGATGGACTTACAAAATTAGGTTAAATTGCATAGTTCAGACATATGGAATATACTCATACATGAAAATCCATATTGGCACCTATGGCGCTATTCATTTCATAAGTGTTCACTTCATAATCGCTCACCTAATATCTGGACACAGCCATTATAACGTCAGATCTACATTGTTATAATATTCACACTAGCTTCGTGCCTTTAACATATTTTCAAGCACTTACAGAGACCTCTAAGACCATAGAACACTTTAGTCAATAAAATATAACAAGTAACTTTTGTAGGGAAACTTTCATATGTCCTGTGTCTTGAGCGACCTTAGATTAATCAAAGGCACTTAAAACTGTTACTTAATACGATTCATAGAGAGTCTAATTTATAGCATTTAAAAAGAGCTGTCAGGTTAGGTCTAGCATCAACCTTTCCATAACAGCTCTATCATTCATTAAAACTATAAAGTTTTTAAACAAACCACCCTACTTCAAATCCGACTCTTCAAATTTTTCTTCAAAGAAGTGGATCAGTGGATGCAGGGGCTTCTTTAGAAGTCCAAATGGCAGAACCACTGCAATCACTTTCAAAAGGGCATGAACATGGCCTGTCACTTGTTCAGGCACGGGGCCCAGTATGGCTTCTCTAAATCCGCCAATGGCATAGGTAAATGGCCAAAGGGGTTGCAAAATGCCAAATATCTCTGGGTTGGTTTCAATAGGATAAATGCCACCTGACCCTGCAATTTGGAATATCATAATGACAATGGCAATGGCTTTTCCCACATTGCCAAGGACAGAAGCCAGGGTGAATATAATGCTTACAAAAGTAACCGATGTCAGGGCTGCAAATAGGAACATAAGACCCGTGTCCTTTGGTGCCACCCCCAGTATGGCTATGTCTCCCAGAACAATAATCATTGCTTGAATAAGGGATATTGTTAAAAATAAAATCAATTTACTAATATGGACATGTCCCATGCTATAGCCATGATTCCAGTGGCTGTTCGCACTCAAAATGGAACTGATTAAGAGGGCACCCACCCATATGGCCAGGACAGTGTAAAACGGGGTAATAGCAATGCCAAAAGCCTCGACTTCATAAAGTTCTATAACTTCCACATCAAGGGGTTCCGCCAAGAAATCCGTTATTTCCGTCGGGTTATCGCGAATCAAATCGTAAAGCTTTGTCAGTTGTTCTTCATCCACATCATCAAGTCTATCTAGGACATCCTCAATATCTGTGTTGAGTTCCGATAAAATATCAATGGCATGGGTCTTTTGTGAAAAAGCCATATCCCGAGTCGCAATGACAAACTTTGACGTAGCTCTGTACTGGGATGTTGCCACTTCTAAGGCCTCCACCAAGTCAGCTGTATCACTTAAAGAAGCAATCATATTGGTGGACAAGGCATTTATTGTCGGTGTTAAAGTCGTGTTAAAGAAATCTTGAATTTCTCCAGACCGCTGAGAAACAGAACCGCTTAAGTCCTTGAGCAGATAGAGTTGGTCTTCAATAAATTCTCTTTTCTCATCATCTTTCTTTGTAGACGCTAAAAGCAGTAATTTATCCCGTTCCTGGTTTACGAGCTTTTGCATAAAGGTCAAAGAACTGATGGTAAATTGAACAGAATTCTTGTCTTCTTCAGGATCAAGGCTTTCAAGGGCTTCAATGTTTTCATCAAGTTGTTCTTCTAAGTCCGTACAGATGCTATTTGTGCTCGATAAAATGCTTAAGAAGTCTTCATCAAGGGTGTTGTCATTGATGGCTATGAGTTTATCAATAAGGGCTTCATTCTTTTCATTGAGGGCCTGAACATTTGATAAGCCTGCACTCAGAGTCTCAATTTTCTCAGTAAAGGCATCTGTCTGGGCACTCTTTAAGCGTGAGGTCGCTCTTACAATGGCCTGAAGGCTATTCATTTTGTCAAGAACGATGTCCATACGTTCACTGGTTTGCCTTAAATGACTTTGATATTTCTGGTCATTGCCCTTCTCATTTTCCAGGTGGCCTGATATGTTTTCAATGTTTTCACTGAGGCTTCTAAGGTCTGCCTTTAAATCACTGAGTGTTATTGAGTCGGCGTCTGATTTATCCGCCCCTTCGTTAAAGGTTTCAAATATCTCTTCATTAACCGTTTTTACAAAATTGCTTCGAATGTTACCCACCAGTTTATCCTTTGCCACATTTGTTATCTTTGCCGCTATGGCATTGAGCTTTTCATTGGCTTTATAAATAATAGCTGGCTTTCTTGGCGTTGATGTCCCCAGACTGGTTAAGCGCTCGGAAAAGTTTGATGGAATCTCAATCATGGCATAGTAACGGCCATCATTTAGGCCATAATTGCCTTGCCACTGGTCAACAAAGTGCCAGTTGATGGAAGTGTTCTCCTTCATTTCATCAATAATATTCTCTCCAACATTGATGACCTTGCCATCAAAAACCGCGCCATTGTCATTGTTGACTATGGCCACAGGAAGATTTCCAGTGTTGGCATAGGGATCCCAACTGGCATAAATGTTAATCCATGCATAAAGGGATGGGAGCAAGCACAGGCCAAGGACTATAATAAGCGCCGCCATATTTTTCCCCATCGTCTTAAAATCATGTTGCAAGAGGATTAAAATCGGTTTTAGGCCCCTATCCCAGATAAGGTGTTTTATTTTTTCTATCCAGTCAGTTATATGTTTCATGTCTACGACCCTATCCTTTCTACTATTCTCCTAGTCCTGACTCTTTTAGCTTCTGTTCAAACTTTTCCACCTTTGGATGGAGTTTTTCCACCATCATGTAGCCATATATTATAAAGACAATTGCAAATATAATAAGGGCAATGATGTTCAAAAATACATTGATAAGCAGGGGCCCTGCGATGGCCTCTCTAAACCCATTGATGGAATAGGTGAATGGGAAAAGGGGTTGCAGTATCCTAAAAATAAGGGGATCCACTTGAATGGGATAAGTCCCCCCACTGCCAGCAAGCTGTAAAATCATGTATATGATGGATAGAGCCTTACCAAAATTACTCAGGGTCGCCATGAGCGTGAAAGTAATGGTTGAAAACACAATGGATGAAAGCACCGCGAATAGAATAAATAATGGGGCATTGACCACATGTATTTTTAACAGCCATATATCTCCCACGGCTATAATTAGAGCTTGGAAAATAGCCAGAGTCCAAAAATAAAGCATTTTTCCAAAGTGCCTCTCGCGAACCGTCATTTCATTAGCGCCATCAAACTGTCCCGGACGGGCTTTTAGTACAGAGTTTAAAAAGAGACATCCCACCCAAAGAGCCAGCGTGGAATAGACCGGCGCCATGCTCGACCCATAGTTTGGAATGGCATTTATGGTTTCCGTTTGAAGGTCAAATGGGCTGGACATAAAATCTCCCATAAACTCTGGGTTGCTCTGAAGCAGGCTTATAATGAGGGATATATCCCTGTTATCTATCATTTCCAGTTCATCCCCTACAACATCAAGGGTATGGCGGGCATCGTTTAACATGCGCTTTAGTTCAGCAGCAAAATCAGCCGTTAATTGTCCCCCTTGTGATGAAGCACTTGATGACGATTTGATATAGTCATTGAGAGATTTAAGAGACTCAAGAAGCACACTGGTGTTTTTGGCCCGGTCTATTGAATGATCAATGATTTCATTAATATCTTTTCGAGTGTAGGCAATAAATCTGGTCTCAATATTTTTTAGCTGGCTGGATGTGGTTGCCACTGTATCACTTAAAGTGTTTAACCTGTCACTTAAAATTTCATTGGTGTCTTCTAGGTGTTCCTCAATCTGGGCAATTTGCTCTTTCTGATCGCGCAGGCTTTTCTGGATGCTCTCTAGTTCACCGCTGACATCTTCTAGCCTCTCATCTCGATTTTCGTTCACTTCCTTGGAATCTTCTGAAAAGACAAGGACATTGTCGATCTCGTCATCAATATTTTGAGTGGCCTCAATGGCATCACCAACTCTTGCATTTGCAGTATCCACTTGGTCTTGAATGTTATCCTGTCCCTCTTTTAAACCTTCTAAAGCATCCCCTAAATTATGAAGGGGAGCAGCATCTTGAATATTCTCAAGCTGGTTGATGGCCCCTTGAATAACCGGACTCCCCAAACCACTGTTAAGAGCTTTTAACTGGTCAATCGTACTATCGAGCCCCTCATCAATGGCCTGGGTGCTGTCCTCTAAATCATCTATCTGATTTTCTAGGGCATCACTCACAGACCCCATAGATCCCGATACACCGCTCAGGGCATCCTGCATGTTCACAAGCTGGTCTTCAAACCGTCCAATACGCCCCTGAAACCCAGTCATTCTCTCCTGAGCTGAGTCGATTTCATCATCCAGTTCAACGTCCTCAACAACTTCTAGGTAGTCCCTAGTCGCTTCAATGGAAGCATCCAGGGCATTGATCTGATAATTGATTTTTAAGACCGTTTTGTTGATATCATTTTCGGTCATTTCTTCATGGGTATCATTTAGATCATTTATGAGCTTATGAATATTTTCACTTGACTCTGTGGCCTGATAAAAGTTATTTTCAAGGCCATCTAGGGCTCCATTGATAATGATTTCAGTATTTAGGAGCAATTCGGCTCTATTTTGAGTGTTTTTTTCTAGGGTTTCTATGCTTCTTTCCACCTCAGGAGACAAGGCATGTATTTCTTCCATAAAACTTTCATAGTTCACTGACCCTGTTGTGACATTCTCAAGGGCCTTATCCAGAAAATCGATGTTGCGATTGACTGAGACAATAAAATCCTTCATGCGGATAAGGTCTTCTTTTTTAGTGTCCGCATCTTCACCTATATCGTTCAGTGACTTGAAAACTGTTTCATTAACCGTTGCAACAAAGTTGCTCTTGATCTGCTCCACAAGGGTATTTTTAGCTGTGTCCGTTATTTTAACCGCCACGGGGTTGGACTTTGTATCTACCTTATATATAATATGGGGTTTGTGGGGGTCTTCTTCTAGCACTGACATAAAATCATCAGAAAAAGACTCAGGTATTTCAATGGATGCATAGTAGGTGCCTTCTTTGAGTCCCTTGTCTGCCTGATCCCTTGAAACAAAGGTCCACTTTATTTTGTCGTTTTCTCTAAGCTCTTCGACGACGTCATCACCTATATTGATGATTTCGTCATCAAATAGGACATCCTCATCATTATTGATAACAGCAACAGGAAGACCGCCTGTATTCTCATACACATCCCAACAGGCCACAATATTGATCCAGGCATACAGGGCGGGAATCACACATATCGCAAATATGATGATAAGGGCAATTGGATTTTTTAAAGTGTTTTTTATATCTCTTTTGTAGACGCGTTTTATATTTTGTCTATTCATTTTATCCTCCACCTTAGGGTCAGGCCCAAGTTTAAATGTTAGCGCATTTTGAGTCAAATATATTATTCGTTTCATTTATTTAAAATTGTTTTGTTTTAAGATTTAATTTAACAAGCCCAAATTCCATTATAATACATCCTCTTCGATTTGTTTGATATATTTTCTATTATTATAGGACTTTTTGCATTCTTTTTACTTCTTCCTATGATTCTTGTGACTTGATACCATATCAATTTATATTTATTAGATGTCTAAAACAGGCAAGCATCATCTTTTCATTGGGTTCATCACTATCTATGCCTTTTATTTCGACTCCCTATATATTTGCATCCCTAAATAATACTTGTTATAGTTAAGTTATGAGTTATAAAAATTTAAATACAATTATTAAAAAGTTCATAGTTGTTGTCTTTCTGTACGGACTCACATCCGCTTCTTTTAACGGCTTTTTTGGCATTTACTTAAAAGAACTTGGCCATCCCGAAAGCATCGTGGGGACGATTCTATCTCTACGTCGACTTTCCGTAGGACTATCCACAATAATCATAGCCTTTGTTTCTGGCCGATTCGGCCATAAAAACACATTGATTCTGGGACTGCTTACAGTCGGCACAGCAAGCATAGCCATTGTCATGACCGAATCCACTATGGTTATGAAGTTCATAGCCCTTATTTTCGGACTGGGTCAAGCAGCTATGATGACTGTTGAATCCCCATTTATTTATAATCAAACAAGTGAAGAAGAGCGTGTCCACGCCTTCAGTCTTACATTTGCTACGAGAAATGCAGCTTTTATGACCGGCTCCCTTGTCACAGGTATACTAGCGGATCTATTCCAGACCCATTTGGGTCAAGGTATTTTACCCCTTCGCTATGCGCTGGTCATAGTGAGTGCCGTGAGTTTAGTGGCCCTTATTCCGCTGATTCTTTTAAAACCAAGGGCAGAAATCGCTACTAAGCGATTAGATTTCCATGAGTTTAAGGGCTTTTATACAAGGCGCAACATACAATTCCTACTCTATACTGGATCAATTGGTCTAGGCGCCGGCATGGTTGTGCCGTTTTTCGGTGTATACCTTAAATACATGCTCACCACCACGGAAAGTATTGTTGGTCTTATTTTAAGCTTTGCCCAGCTGGGGACAGTTTTTGGCGGACTAAGCGTGCCTTATTTAAGCAAAAGAGTTGGTGCCTATAAGACCATTGTCTTTACACAAATTGCGAGCATTCCGCTTCTTCTGGCGATTGGTTTTCCCCAGGGACTTCTTATCGTGGCCCTGTCATTTTTCCTTAGAAGTTCCCTTATGAATATGGGCCAACCCCTTATTCGTAATATCTCTATGGATATAATAGAAGCCCATCACCGCCCACTTATGAGTGCAATGCGGGCGATGGCCAATAACCTAACCCGGGCACTGGGTATTTTTATCGGTGGTTGGCTTATGGAGCATTTCAATTACAACACACCATACATTTTCACCATTGCTCTGTATCTAACAGGAACAGCCCTCTTTTATAATCTATTCCGTTTGAAAATTAAGACCAAGTGGGTCTCAGCAGAGTCCTAAACTATAGGTATATTCTGAATCTACATGCCCAAATGTATGTGTTTTAATGTCGTAATTCAATCTATATGGGCTTGAATCTATACTCTCAACTCTGACAATTGAGCGACATGTAAAATATAGCTATTTAAATCACGCATTTGCCTTTGCAGTGAATCAAATTAATCATTACAAATCCACAGTTTAAGTTTATTCATCAAAGCAAAAGGGAGCCAGTATTAACAAGGCTCCCTTTCTTTATATTTCTATATTTATATTTCTATATTTATATTTATATATTTATATTTATATATTTATATTTATATATTTTTTTTTGAAAGAATTACCCTAAAACAACTTGTAAAATATCATTTAAAAGTCTTCGTCATACCATATATATATTTACATATCAAAATTCTATACTTGGTATGAAGAGAACCCAGATCTGTAATTTTACACGCGCCAGAATCTAATAGGCGACTAGGCTTCTAGATTATTTATAGGCTTTACAGGCTTACGTATGGAAAGTGACAAGAGTATGCCCATAGCCGCTAGTCCTGCCATAGCAAGAAAAACAAAGAAGTAACTCCCTGTTAAATCGTAAGACAGTCCAAATGGAACAGTTCCAAAGGCTGATCCTATAACCATGAAGACCGTTGCCGCACCCCTAATACTTCCCAGATGAAGCCTTCCAAAATACTTGACCCAAATCACGTTTAAAGTCACATTCTGCATATTGGTGATAAGGCCATAAATAAGAATGAAGATTGCCGCCATCAGGGTTGTCTTGACATACAACATGAAAAGTAGGTCTAGGGCTATTAAAGCTGATGTGACAGATAAAATATATTTAGACCGGAACCGGTCCACAATAGCACTGGCAAGAACAGGCATGAAAAATCCCGGAACTGCAACCAGACCAATAACAAGGGCGGCCGATTCAGGACTCACATTTTTTGTAGACATAATGGAAAAGAAGTGGAACATCATCCCTGTACTGATCAGGGGCACCATCATAGATATAATGCCCACAAACCAAAACTCTTTTGTTCTTAAGGCTTCATTTAAGTGAAATGATTCCCGCTCCGTTTTTTCAAGTTCCATATCAAGATCACTTTGATCTTTTACTTCTTGATTGTCAGGCAGCAGGCCAATATCTTCTGGCTTGTTGATAATAAAAAAGGCCATAAGTGGAACAAAAATCACAAGAAGAAGTAAGGACCACCCTCTCCAGGCCATTTGCCAACCGACAATTGAAATCATGTATGTATTAAAGGCAGGTACAATCATATTTCCAAGCATGTTTCCAAAGGCCAGTAAGCTCATGGCAAGGGCCCTATTCTTATCAAACCACTGCGGAACCAGAGACCCCGGTATGAGCGTAAGCGACCCTTGTCCAAAGTATCTTAGCATAAAAAATCCGAAGAATATCATAGGCACATTGATAATGAAACTATTAAACATACAAGACACAGCCAGCATTGTTCCTGCAATAACAAGCATGCGTCTTTGGCCAAACTTGTCTACAGCCTTTCCCATGAATACAATCAGGGAACCCGACAGGATTGTTGCAACAGAGTAGACTGTGGAAATCATGGTCCGGGAATAACCAAATTCCTTTATATAAGAATCTATAAAAGTGGAAATGGAATATGTTTGACCCGGTGATGAAAAGAAGGTGCTCAGTGCAGAAAGCAGGAGGATCACCCAGCCATAGTAGAATGTTTTATTAATTTTTTTTGCAAAAGTATATTTCATATGAACTCCTAAATGTCTTGTACTTCAGGTAACTATTGTTTACAAGACTACACTATATAGGTTTCCGTGCCACTATGCAAGACGCCCCTGCTTGAATAGGGAAGTTACTATACCCGACTCAATACAATCCAGTATATGAGGCAAACTTCTTATGAACTACACTGGATCACGCACTTTAAAACACGTAAAATTATCAGTTATAGTCAATCAAATCGCCTTCCTACCCATTTAAACTGGTATGCCTTTTAATAAAAAGAATACTCACTTGCCCTGTAAACATAAGAAGACAAGCCCCAACCACTAAAATGACTGGCATATACTGACCATTAAACCCCGCAGGTGAAATGTGCTTAAGTAAAATACCGCCATAGGCCCAAACTAAAACGAGACCATAGGGGATGCTTTTAAATCTGCGCATAGTCGCTATTCCAATGACCGCTCCAATCCCGATCACTAGACATGTCCAAATATAGTCTTCAATACCAAAGCCAGTCCAGTTGATGGAGACCAGCCATACAGTGACATTGGCAATGGTTGCAACCGTTATCCAGGCAAAGTAGATGGCAAAGGGTGTCTTGACTACAAGGGCTTCTAGTCTATTAAACCGTTCAGGCCTTAACCATAAGTTGATGCGAATGAGACTCACAAGCAGACCAATCATGACAAGAAGACTCATAAAGATAAAATCATAATGCCATGCAAATATCCAAATGCTATTTAAGACAGACGTTCCTATATAAACCTTATTGATTTTGTCTACTAGGGCCTTTCGTGTTTGGTTTTCACTTTGCTTATGATTGTGAATTGAATTCTTGTTTGGATTTACCTTATGATTTTCAGCATCCCTTTGTTTGTTCACTTCGCTATCTCCGTGGCTGTTTTTATTTCTATCTCCTCTATAATACTTAAACTGATATATTGTATAGGCGAATAGAAAGAGATAAATAAGACCCCATATGGAAAAAGTTATGCCCGCTGGAGCAAATAAATTCTTATAAGCATTAGAAATATCCCCAGTTGTCCGCCCATTTATAGGGAGGGCGTTTGCCATCCCATTCACGCCAACCATTATGAAAAACGCTACGCCTGCCAACCAGGGCAGTGGTTTTGCTGATCTATTATTTTTCATTGTTCCCCCCCTTGCTGTGTGACTCTATCCAATCCTCTAGTATATGCATGAAGGACTTCTACAAAAGTTTTCTGTAATAGTTTTCTATAAAGGTTTTCTATAAAGGTTCTCAAAATTTTTCTCTAATAGAAAACTGTATATCATACTTACCACATCTTTTATTATGTCTACCGATTATTTTACACGTTTTTCAGGAACCAATATATAATGCGCTACACATTCCCTTAAATAAGAATGTACACACCCAGATTTATTAGTCCTCACTCTGACTTTTTCTTCATACGTTTTATTAAATATTGGTAATACAATTATTGGGATATTCCCGATTATCGTATCAACTGCCGGGTAAGTATGAATGGGAAACACATACTATAGGAGGTAAAATTTATGACAAACTATCATGAACCAGCAAATACGCTTAGCAATGAAACACGAGATTTTGTTCGTGCCTTAAACAGCCTTAAAGAGGAAGTTGAAGCTGTGGATTGGTACCAGCAAAGAGTTGATGCCAGTAGCAGTGCTGAACTGAAAGCCATTATGGCCCACAACCGTGATGAAGAAATTGAACACGCTTGTATGACCCTTGAATGGCTTCGTAGAAATATGGATGGCTGGGACGAACAGCTCCGTACATACCTTTTCACAAGTGCACCAATTCTTGAAGTGGAAGAAGCGGCAGAAAGTGAAGATGACGCTAGCGAAAGCAGTGACAAGGACTTAAATATTGGAAATATGAAATAGTAATCGTACAGACACACTGGAAGACATATATCAGGCGCTTTGAAAATTTCGGATTTCTGCCCTCCCTATATATAATATAGAATTTTTGATTCTTAAATGTTTATATAGGATTTAACGAGGGAGGTTGAATGATATTTTGCAAATAGCTCACTAGGAATACTTATACAGGAGGTAACGAATGGATATTTTAAAAAGACATATAGCACCTCTTTCCACAGAGGCTTGGAATGAAATTGATGACCGGGCAAAAGACGTACTCAAGTCTGTCCTTTCAGCTAGAAAAGCGGTTCATGTAAAAGGACCTATGGGATGGGACTACGCCGCTGTGCCTGAGGGTCGACTTGAAGTCAAAGACAAGCAGGAATCTGATATAAAAGTTGGCACACATAAAGTGAAAGCTCTTGTTGAAGCGCGAACCATGTTTGAACTCAACAAATGGGAACTGGATAATATTCAGCGTGGCGCCAAAGACATTAATCTGGACAGTCTTGAAGAAGCCACGAAACGCCTAGCCCTATATGAAGAAGAATCTATTTTCAACGGTAATAAGGACGCTGGCATTCAAGGTTTACTAGAAGCAGCAAGTCATTCTCTCAAGTTTGGAAAATCTGCATCTGATATTATGACCGCCATTTCTGAAGCCCACTTCTTACTCAGGGAATCCTATGCAGAACGGCCTTATAGCCTGATTGTTGGCAAAGAAGCCTACAAGCGCCTAGGTGGTACTTTTGAAGGGTATCCACTCATCCAAGCCATTAAGGATGTTATTCACGGCGAAGTGATTCCATCCCTTGCCCTTGATGGTGCCCTGCTCGTCCCTCATGACCATGAAGACATTGAACTGACAATTGGACAAGACTTCTCTATCGGATACGACTCCCATACATCAACGTCCGTGAAGTTCTTTATCACTGAGTCCTTCACCTTCCGTACCCTTGATGAAAATATTATCGTTAAGTTCAAAATCTAAGTGATTTTTAAGTCTAATATTCGTAAAGATTTCATATATGCGTACACAAAAAGCCCTTTGAATTTTATTCAGAGGGCTTTTCGCTTTTAAAAGTCGGTATACAGCCTTGCAGAAACGACCAGTAGGGACCACTCTATCCCCCATTTACAAATCAGAGTCCACACCTGCTTTAGAGCGGATTTCTAATGTGTCTAAAACTTTTCTATTGTGTTTAAAATTTCTATTGTTTCTAAAACTTCTTCTATTGTGTTTAAAACTTCTATTCAAACATCCTTCTGCTTAATCATAAGTGGAAATTCTGTACAGCCTAAAACAATGCCCTTCAGTTAGTTCATCCCACTTGTTATTATGTTGCAGTCGATTCACTTCGTAAAAATCAAAAGGATACATAAGGCAGTTTGCTTAATGGGATTTTCATAGCCAAAGTCCTATATAAACCTAAGACCATGTAAACCATCTTCATAACTTAGTCAAAGTCTAGCAAGTGTGTTTTCACAACTTTTTTCAGGGTAAATCAATATGGTAAGAATTTTTAGTTTAGTTATTCTATTATTGAAGGTAAATGTGGCTAGAGATCTAAAGGAGGATTTGCGCATGGCTATGAAACACGATCAAGTTGGTAACCCCTATCATATTAACAATCAAATTCAACGTAATAAAGAAATGAAAGAGGAAAAAACACTGAATCATGTGTATTCTGTGCTTGAAGAACTACTACTGGAAATGAAAGCGATTCATGAGCATATTGAAAGCTTAAACAAGAAAACCGAATAAACCTTGAAAAACAATGAATGCTTCTCTCTTATCTAATGGATGATAGGGGAGCTTTTGTTTTTAAACACATTTATCACAGCAAAAACAGCACCAATAATCCTATCAGTGCTGTCTTCAATCCTTACGCTATTGTCTTATTTATTGCCTACAAAATATCCGTTACAAGTAGACGCTTAATCGCATCTGCATACACCATCATACCCAGTTTCAAATCTTCAAGCTGGATGTGTTCATTGGGCTGATGTTCCGTTTTCTTTCTTCCTGGAAAAACAGTTCCAAAAGCCACACAATTATCCAGTGCTCTTGCATACGTTGCACCACCTGCCGCCAGTGGTCTACTCTTCTGATCTCCAGTTACAGACGCATATGACGTCATTAAAGTCTTAACCAGTTTGGATTCAAGAGGCACATAGACTGGTCTGAGATAATCATGAACTATAAACTCCATTCCATAGGATTCTGCAGATTTTTTTAGCTTTGATTTAATCATTTCAACATCTGCCGATATAGGTATCCTTAAATCCATGGAGAGTTCTGAAATATTATCATCAACTTTCAATTTGCCCAAATTAACTTTTAATTTTCCTGAAATAGCATCTTCGACCTTCCCAAATATTTTTTCTGCATGGGCATCTTCTGCAAGTTGTTCACTTACAAACCTTATAGCATTATTTGCATCACTTACATGTCTTAAAGCAATACACAGCCTTGCAGCAGCGTTGACACCAGTATCTGCAACCTGTGCATGAACACTTTTACCAACAACATTTGTACTGCTTTTACATGAATCAAAGTCAAATCCAAGACTGTTCAAAACATTTTCAAGGTGCGATCTGTCCATGCCTTCATAACTTGCATTTGCAGGAACCGAATTGAAGGCTTCTCCTGCATGGATTGAAACACCTGTCATCCCATTCCCAATAAGTTTCGCTTGAATAAGAGCTTTCTCAGCGTGGATTAGGGGGAATTTCGAATCTGGAGAAAATCCATAAGATGGCATCTCTTCTCTTTCTGAGTAAGCATTTATGCCTCGCCACAAGGTTTCCTCATCTGTGCCAAATATGAATCTAACACGCTTATTGAAGGCAATCCCGGATTCATACAATGCATGCACAGCATACAAAGCTGCTAATGTCGGTCCTTTGTCATCTTGAGTGCCTCGACCATAGATTTTCCCATCTCTGATAACAGGATCAAATGGATGCGAGTGCCACTTATCAAGATCCTCAGCAGGCACAACATCAATGTGACCAAGAACACCTATCAGCTCTTCCCCTTGACCGACCTCTGCATAGCCATAATATCCCTCTGGATCATAATATGTTTTAAAACCGAGTCTATCACTAATCTTTAAAATCGTTTTCAACGATCTATCAATTGCAGAACCAAATGGTTTTTTGCTGTGATCCTCTCGAAAGACACTTGGTATTCTTACCAATGATTTGAGGTCCTCTATATATGAATCAAAATTATCTTCAATTAAATTCTGGTAGTTCAACTCGAATCACTTCCTTAATTGGTACTCATATGCAACCATTAGCACATATCATGCTGAAACGATTTTTCAGCAGACAAAAGCATGAAACAAGACCATGCTTCTGTCTGCCAAGTACCTTTAATATCTTTAGCTAGTCTTCTAAAATTGTTTGAATTTCAACCTTAATTGGTTCAATATCCATTCTTACACTTTTAAAAGAATATACATCTGCTGCACCACTTTGTCCCCAATAGCCTTCAGTGTCATCAACATTTTTAAATGTGAACGCGAAGCCCTTTCCATCTAGACCATAGAGGTACGTTTTAATTTCGTTTCTTAAGGCATTGTCCACCAACCCATATGAAATAAATTGGTTTAATTTCTGATTTGCACTGAGAGAACCTGTTGTATCTGGATTTTCAGTCGCAAGATATTCATAGCCCACTGTTGTGTACTTGTTTTCATCCATTGTAAATTCATTTGTGCTCACATTGTAAGTATCATATCCTTTGATATAACTCACTTTAATGTTTTCATAGCTAGAAATGCTTGAAGCTTTACTCGAATCACTTGCATCTACAACAAACACACCTCCGGTTCCGATTACAGATACCGTTTTAGTGACATTGTCAAAAATCATGGCAGTGTTTTCCTCAACGCCAAATGAAACCGGATAAACCTTCTGTGTGGCCTGTGTCACCACTGCCAGCCTGCCTAGTCGAGCTTTTCTATCAAAATGCTGATCAATAACACCATATTTGAAAAAACCTAGACCCTTACTTACAATAAGACCGCCCTGATTTTGATAGTCAAGAGTTGAATCATCATATTCACTCACAAAGCCATTTGCTAGCGCCCCCAGACTATCGCCTCCTGCAATCATAACATCACTCATAATCGCCGCACCGGCACTTGTTCCACCAACCACAGCGCCATTTTTATAAATTTTCCATATTGCCTCTAATACAAGGCTCGCTGATTGGTCCTCATTTAAGAGAACATCTGTAATTCGTGTCTGATCTCCACCAACGAACCAAATACCTGTTAAGTTCTCAATTGAATTTGCAACATCGGGATTATTGCCATTTTCCGCCCAATCTGATTCGTCTACATTCTCAGATCGCTTGTCATTTATTACTGCAAGTGGCAGTACAATAACATTTTCAGGAAGAACACCACGTGTAACCATGTCATCAAAGAACATTTGTGAGTATTTATGTGGGCTACCACTAGCAGCCGGAACGATTCCTATTCTCGCATTCTCAGCTCCACCTGCTAGTTCTATAAACTTCTCATATACTGCATCATTGTCAGAGCGAAGCGCACCCCCAACTATAACAAGTGAACCATTAATATCAGTATCTGCAAATGTTATGTTTATAGAGCTCAGACAAAGCAGCAGGGAAAACAATAGTATCAGCTTTTTTTCAAAGTATGCCTCCTTATTCCTTAATGAAATTCTATTCGATCATCCATTAAAAGCCCATAGCAACCGCTACTAACATTACGATTGTTGCACCGCCCACCAAAATACCTTGGAACTTAACTTGGAACTTCAACCACTGCGTCCAGTCAACCCTAGCAACACCCAATGTGCCCATAAGCGCAGCAGATGTCGGAACTATACAGTTTGTGAATCCATCACCAAGTTGGAATGCAAGAACAGCAACTTGCTTAGATACACCAACAAGTTGAGCTAATGGTGCCATTAAGGGCATTGTGAGTGCAGCTTGGCCTGATCCAGAAACAACAAAGAAATTGAAAACAGACTGGAATGCAAACATGATCCAAGCCACAAGCATTGTAGGAAGACCTTTAAGAACTCCAACCATACCGCTAAGGACTGTGTTTAGGACAGTGTCAGTTGCTGCTCCAGTGCCACCGAGTACTAAAACGATGCCTTGAGCCATACCAACAACCATAGCTGCACCCAGAAGGTCTTTTGCTCCACTTCTAAAAGAGATAGCAATATCATTCACTGACATATTTTCGAGCTTGAATACAACGCCAATAATACCCGAGACAATACCAATTGTGAAGAATATCGTCGCAATTTCAGGCAGGTAATATTCATGGGCATTTACGCCCCAAATGAGCCACACCATACCTAAAGCCAAAGTTAGAAGTACAAGTGAATGACCAAGGCCAAAATGGGCTTTTTTATTTTCCTTATCTTTTAGGTCATCTCTAAAATACACATCTGTTTCATAAGATACTGACTTCATTGGATCTTTTCTGATTTTCCTTGCATATGAAAGCGTGTATAGAGTGCCAATAATAGTGAATATCGCCCACATTGTCATTCTAAACATGTTGCCTGAACCGATTGCAACCCCTGCAATACCTTGCGCAATAGCCACACTGAAAGGATTCATCCATGAAGTAGCAAAACCGACTTGAGTTGCAACATAAGTGATCATAATACCGGTTATAGCGTCATATCCCATTGCTATCATTACCGGCACCAGTATCATGGCAAATGGAATGGCTTCCTCACCCATACCAAATATGGCACCCCCCAATGAGAATAAAACAAACATAATAGGAATAATTGCAACTTCTCGACCTTGGGTTTTGCTAATAAGATTTAAAATTCCATTTTCAACAGCACCTGTGTGAAGCACAATCCCAAACGCACCGCCTACGATAAGAATGAAGGCCATGACACCTACCGCAGACCCCCATTTGCTTCCAGAGACAAATCCTTCAAATGCAAAGTTAAGGAAGCCTACGCCGCCCCACTTCTCAAAGATTTTTATGCCCTTGGTTTCGCCTTCTGTTTGATAATCGCCATACACTTGAACCACCTTGAAACTCGCACCAAAGTCATTCGAGTAATTAACAGCCTTTGCTTTTGACTTATTAATTGAGCCGATCTCTTCTTCTCCAAGAAGGACAAATGTTTTGTCACCAGATGCATCAACTGTGTACACATCTCCATTCATTTCAAAATCGTTTGTATCACCGTCTGCTACAAGAGCAATTTGCTCGCCTGTGCCATTTGTCACCTCATAAAGAACATCAAAATGACCTGTTGGAATAATGTACGTTAAAAGTGCCGCAAGAACCACAATACAAAAAATAATGACATATGTGTCTGGCATCTTCCATGTCTTGTTTGGTTCTGGTGTAACGGCAGGTTCCGTTACATGATTCGGTTTTACCATTTTTCTTCCCCCTTAGAATTAATACAAAGTTTTTCTAGCACCTATTAATATTGCAAATCGCATGCCAGTTTTTATAAAAGCCTAATTTGCTTAATTTTGCACTTTAAGGGGTTAGAAATTACATTTCTCACCAAATTCATTGCTCAAAAAAAGCTTAATGGCGACCATTAAACTTTTATTGGTCGCCATTAGCCATTAGTATTCTTAAACCATCTTTGGTTAGTATCGTTCCATGTTTGCCTTTCTTCTTTAAAACCAGCCCCCGCTTTTCTAACTTGTCCAGCCGATTCCTTATTTGACCAGGACTCATTTCGAACATGGTCCCCTCAGTTAATTCAGAAATTTTTTCTCGACCACACCGTTCATGCCTTTCGTTTATGGTCTTAATCGCCCTTAGAATCAGTAAATTTTCATCCGTAACCTCATGAATAGCACTGGCAAATATTCTGTTCTCAGCGCTTATACTGCCTGCTTTAAAGAAGCTTCTGTCTGGAATGCTGTCCAGTGTAATGGCCTTGCCATCAGACACAGCCAACATATATGAAAATGTATTTCTCAGTTCTCTTACATTACCTAACCAGTCGTATGTCTTTAACTCATTTATTACATCATCTTCAATGACAATGGATCGAACCATTTCTGTCTCTGCAAAATATCTTAAGATTTCAGGTATGTCCGATTTTCTGTCCCTAAGAGGTGGCAGTTTTAAGTAACCCATTTTCAAACGGTAATAAAGGTCTTCTCTAAACTCGTTTCTATTGACCATTTCATGCAAGTCCTTATTGGTTGCTGCAACCACTCGCACATCTATTGATTTTATATTGGTGCCACCGACCCGCATTATTTCTTTTTCCTGTAATACTCTCAAGAGTCTAGCTTGAAGCTTTAAGGATGTGTCTCCAATTTCATCTAAGAATATTGTGCCTCCGTCCGCTTGCTCAAAAAGCCCCACTTTCCCACCTTTTTTTGCGCCTGTAAAAGCGCCTTCTTCATAACCAAATAACTCGCTTTCAATAAGGTCATCTGGCAAAGCGCTAAAGTTCACGGCTAAAAATGGTCCATTGTGTCTTCTTGAAACATTATGAATTGCACTGGCAAACAGTTCTTTTCCTGTCCCGCTTTCACCTTCAATCAGCATGGTCAGTTCAGATTTTCCTAACTTTTCTGTAATGCCTTTGACTTTTTCAATGGCCTGACTGCTTCCAATAATATCATCAAGGGTGTATTTTGCGTAAAGCCCTCGACTGATAAACTCACGCTTCATTCTATCCGTTTCATCAATAGCTGCCTTTAGTTTCTTAAAGCTTGTCAATACAGCTTTTCCCTGATTGGTAAGAACTTTCGAAACGACGATCTCAATACCATCCAAGTTCATTATTTTTTCATTAACCTCTCCAGGATTCAGCAGATATTCAAGCAAGTCAGAATTATTGATAACTCTCTTTAATGGTTTTCCAACGATAACACTTTGACTTGTGCTGATAATATTTTTGAGGGATTCGTTGAATACAATAATTCGACCATTTTGATCATATACAAGAACACCCTGACTCAAATCATCTATAACATTCTCAAGATGTGTATTCAACTCTAGTATTTTGTTTCTGGACTGAGCAAGTCGCTTGGCAATATTTATAATTTTTCTTAAGTAATGGTCTGAAAGCAGTCCCGACTTTTGGTTTAATATCTGCAAACTGTTCAGTATCTGGGTGATTGTTTGAAAATCCATAATTCTTGATTCAATGTCAATCACTTGTTCAATTGTGCTTGGAACCTTATCGGTTTCTCCAGGTGTAATGGCTATTTTTATATCTGAAACGTCAATGGAACACCCAGGATAATAGGCAATATACTCTAATGTATCCAGCCCCAATGACTTCAAGTGTTCTATAACGCCAACACTTGATCTTTCCACATCATTTACCAGGAGGACTTTCGTATTTTGTGGTATCTCAACCACTTTGTCCAAATGATCATAGCTAATTGTTCTTCTCGCTACAATGTGCTCTGTGTTCAAATCAAGCAAACCAAGTTTCACCAATTCGTCTTTGGCCAGTTGACTTGATATAATGACCAGCCCTTCAGATATAGGTTCGTCAATGCCTGTATCTATTGAGTAACCCCGTACTTCCACTTCGTCGCCTGTGTACTCTTTCAATTGCTTGATCAAATCTATCATTGTTTTTTCAGAACCAGCTATTAATGCGACCTTAACACTTGACATTGCTTCACCTCTGATCTCTTATCCCTGACCACATCATCTTTACTAGAGCAGTATTCAGCCTTGTTACATATGCTAACGCCTTATCAAATACCGTTTTGATCTTATTTTCTATTTTATCACTTTGGTTTATCGAGCTGCAATCATTCATAGGTTCCATTCACATTTTTCACCTTATAATTAAAGCATGTATTTCTTTTCAATCTTATGGAGCACACCACTATCACTAAGCTCTTTTAACCTCCTATTAAATAATTCAAGCTTCTTTTTAGTGTCTATTGCTTTGCTAAAACCCATCATCGTTTCCGCATCATCTGCTTTCATGTGCTTGTACTTCTCCTTTTTTACACCATTATTCATTTCGTGCATTTTGAGCCAGTGGTCACCACTTAGTTCGTTCATTATTACCACATCAACCTGACCCTTTCTTAGTTTACGAAACATTATTTCCTCTTTTACGTTGTAATCTTTTATGATCTCAGTTTTATTATCAAACGAGCTGAAATATGAGTAGCCTTCTAAAACAGCAACTCTTTTTCTTTCCAGATCCTTTAGTGTCTCAATTTTATATGCCTTTGATGCCAGAGTGTAGAATGCAAAAGTACTTGTGCTTCTATATTGGTTGGAAAACTCAAGATACCTTTCGCGGTCCTTATTATAGGAAATTGTAGGCAGAAGATCCGCAACCCCTTTCATTATCATTTTAAGAGACATCTCCCAAGGCACTATTCTTATATCAACGGTATAATCAGACCCCTCATAAACAGACCTTATTAGTTCAATATCAATACCACCGATCTCTCCAGTTTTAGAATCATATATCACATATGGTTCATAAGGCGAAGTTGCAACCACGACATTTTTTTCACGTTGCTCACTCGACAAGCCATCTACTTTCAAGCCGAATTTTAAATTGGTTTCACCTAACGCATCAAGTGCCGAAGTCAATTGATTCACCATTTGTGTTTCATAATCGACGGATTGATTGACATCAGTTGCTGTCATTGCAACGTCTTCCACTGCTAAGGTCATATCCTTTAACATGTCGAGTATGTCTGAGAACGAGTCAACAAGTTTACCTGTACCAGCTGATAATTTAGCATTTGCAACTGACATAGAATCCGTTACACTTTCTACCTCAACGAGCTCATTCACAGTCATATTCAGACGGTCTGACTGAGCATGAATAGCTGATACAGTGTCATTCATAGACGCTTGCGTTTCATCAGCAAGACGAATGATCTCTTTAAGAAGTTCAGTGCTGCTTTTTACAACATTTGATGTTTCGCCAGATAGTTTTTTCACTTCATTTGCAACAACTGAAAACCCTCTGCCAGCATCCCCTGCCCTTGCAGCCTCTATTGATGCATTGAGTGCAAGTAAGTTCGTTTGATCTGACAATCTGTCAATACTTGCAATAAGCGTATCTGCTTTCTTGGTCTTTTCTTCAAGACCCTCTATTTTTTCTGCTGACACTTGCAATTGTTTATATAAGATCTCGTACATTGCAACTGTCTTTGTGATCTTAAGTTGGTTTTCATGAACAGTCTTATGTGCTTGGCTACTTATTTCAGACATTTCGGATGCGTGTTGAGCAAAAGACAAAACCGTTTGGTTTACGCTTTCAACAAAGTTCTCAATGGCAGATACAGACGCTGATTGTTCCTCTGCATTTGCAGATAGCCCTTCGATTTTGCACAGAACATCTTTCATTTCCAAATACAGTGCTTCTGTTGAAAATGTAAAATTACTGATGAGCTTCATATAGTCATCTGATATGACTTTTAAGTCCTCATAATCTCCACTTCCTAGATTCACCCTTTCCTGTTCTCCTAGAGTAAAGCTTCTCTTAAGCTTACGTCTGTCAATTATCATAAAAAAAATTACAGCTAATAATAGTATCCCCACAATATTATGCACTTCATTTCCCCCTTATAAACAAAAAGTTCTACCTGAAGAAATAATATGCAAATAGTATGCCAATCCTTACGAAAAAAGAACCAACCTCCTAGCCATTAGATTTTTTTGGTCTAACTTTTAGGTGTTGGTTCGCTTCATTATTTGAATACTTAGTATGTTTGTCATTTCAAGATAAGTGACACAAAGTGTAATCAGACCTCTAAGCAAATCTGTAACAATCATAATGTGTTTCTGATTGCTAGGATCAAAATAGGCTCCAGTAAATATTCCCATCAAAAAGGCTGGTAATGTTGACGCAAATAGCATGACTCACATTGGTGTGGAGAATTAGATTCTTTCAAAACCCATAAAGCGATGTTTTATAAAATCAAATATGAGAAATAGCAAATGACCCTTAAAGCACTACTTACGCACTTGTAAGGGGCATTTGCTTTAATTATTTCGCCACAAATCATTTTTATTGAACCTACAAGACTCTTATATGGGAGTGTTTATTGTTTACAAAGTATTGATTTCAATATATCCCCATCAATATTCCCGCCCGATAATACCAAGGCTATATTGTTTCCGCCAATTCTATCTTTATAGTCCATTACTGCAGCAACTGTGGTGCAGCTGCCCGCCTCTACAATATACTTTTCTTCTGTTGCCATAAACGCAACTGCTTTGGCAATTGATTCTTCAGACACGACTATAAAATCATCGACTAAATCTTTAGCCATTTCGTAGCTTAGCTTCCCAATACCACCAAGCAAAGCATCACATATTGACTCCTTAGAGGCATATGTCTCATAAAACACATTGTCTTTATAGGCCATGACCATAGCTGGGCATGCTTCTGTTTGAACGCCCACTATTTTAATATCCGGATTTATAGCCTTAGCTGCAACAGCAATCCCAGTAATAAGACCACCACCACCTATAGGTACAATTATTGTATCTATATTTTGATTTTGCTTTAGAATCTCAATGGCAATGGTTCCTTGGCCGGCATATATTTTGGGATCATTATAATATGCATCAATAAAAGTCAGCTTATTATCTTCAATGTATTTCATCCCTAAAGCATAGGCTTCATCGCAGTCTTTACCTAGAAGCATTGCTGTGCCACCGAAATACTCGATTTTATCGATTTTGCTCTGTGGTGTGTTTTTTGGAACGATGATCACTGCATTTTTGATGCCCAGGAGCTTGGCCGCATAGCTGACAGAGCTCCCATGATTGCCTGATGAAACAGTCGCTACACCTGAGTCTTTCTCTTCTTTTGACAAGCCTAGCATTTTATTAAGTGCGCCTCTTATTTTAAAACTTTTTGCGCGTTGAAATGATTCTAGTTTAAAGTAATACTTGCAGTCCTGATCCCCTAAATAGTATGATTCTTCAAGGGGAGTCGTTGGAATATAAGTTTTGATGTTTTCATAGGCATTCTTAACATGTTCATAATTAAAGGTCATAAATTTTCTCCTTTCTTAAATTGTTACCACTGTTCCTAAGTTTTTTTCATCCGCTAGTTTTAAGGCCAGCTTAGCTGTTGCTATATCAAGAAGAGCCATTCCAGTTGCATCAAAAACAGTTATTTGATCATCATTTTCTCTGCCACTTTTTTGTCCCAAAATGAGTTCACCAATTTCACCAATTATATCTTCAGGGCTGATAATTCCTTGCTTTAGGGCTTTTTCAATCTCACCAACCTTTTGGCAGTGCTCAAAATCATCGACATAGACCACTGCCGATTTTAGGATTTCTGGATCAATTTCTTGCTTGCCTTCCATATCTGCACCTATACATGAAATATGTGTGCCTTTTTGAATCCAGTCCTTCTTTATGATAGGTTGTCTGGAGGGTGTGACTGTAATAATTACATCACTCTCCTTAACAGCTTGTTCCAGATCGATAACTGCATTAAAGACTAAGCCTTGAGTGTCTATGTTGAATTCTTCTTCCAGTTTTTCAGCAATCATATCGATAAAGGCTTTCGCATCTGAGTAGTCTTTAGATGCCACCTGGACTTTTTTTATAGTCGGTACAGCCTTTAAAGTTGCAGCTATTTGAAAGGGGGACTGATTGCCCGCCCCTATAATTAATAGGTTTTCTGAATTTTTCTTAGCCAAGTATTTGGCACCAATGGCTCCTGAGGCTCCTGTACGAATTCCTGTAATATAAGAGGCATCCATGATTCCAAGGGGTTTGCCTGTTTGAGCATCAAATACAGTTAACATGCCAATGAGTGTTGGAAGGCCCTTATTTGCATTCTCACCAAACCAGGTTACCGTTTTGTGTCCAAACATTTTTTCGGTTTTTAAGTAACCTGATTTAATGTCCATATCTGCCCTGCCTGGTTCAAAATCATAGAAAACCGTTGGCCATACTTCAGTCATATTGCTATTTTTCGCTCTGTACACACCCTCCACAACCGAGATGACTTGCTCTAGTTCCAAAACGTTGACCACATCGTCTTTGCTTAACACTTTAACTTTAAACATGAATTCTACCTCCTCGTTTTTTCTTAGAGAACACCAATCAAAATACAAAATATGTCATTAAATACGAAAAAAGCACTGAGTTTCACTTTTCCTATAAATAGGCCCTAACAAAGTGAAACTCAGTGCTTCTATTAGTTTTAACCCAGGGGCTAAAACGAGCATACGTATTATTTGATTACCGCAATTAAATCACAGGATAATTATTTTGTCAAGTTTTTACGTTTGAATTGTTCCTGATTTTTCTAATATATATTACAATTTGAAATTGCAATAGTGTGGATGATTGATTTGTATTCTAATCGCAATTTCTATTTGTCATAGATTTTGGGTATGTGAATTACTTTGGTAAAAACTAATTATGCATTATTGATTGATGTTGTAAGTATAGTTTGTCACTATCTTTTCATAAATTATGTGGCATTTTAGTAGCGCAGTGACAATATCATTAGTAGAGACTTTTAAATGCGCTTCTCGTATTCTTCAATATGAGCTTTATCTAAAAAGTTCAACTACCATTCATTAAGACACACACACGCCACTATGCTTATTGAAAATGGTTCTAATATTAAGGACGTTCAATAACGACTTGGCCACTCCAAATTGACAGCACTCATAGATACCTAAACTACGTAACCAATAAAATGCAAACCAAAACAGCTGATTTGTTTGATAAAATAGCAAAATTGCCAACGGAGTGATTTCTCCGTTGGCAAAATTATCTTTTCTACAGTTTTTAAATCTTGAACCCCTTTTAAACTCTAACCAACTCCACTACAGTCTCCACATGCGGGGCTTGTTGAAAAAGAATACAAAGATTTTTCAACTAACAATTCTTTTTTTTATCGACATCGACTGTCATTTCTGCCCCTGTTTTAAGAATAAATGTAATCAAGTATGGCGAGTCAATACCATATTCGTTCTTACCACCAATAATAATATTGCTAATTATGGTTTCAAATATTTCTCGATCAAACTCACTCATCAACTTATTATTCTTTAATAAGACTGAAAACTTTTTTATTCTATCAGATATACTAGCGTTTTCTGAGATATAGTTTTCTAGTTTTTCCCGTTGCTTATTAAGCGCATCTAACTCCATTTCTAGTTCTGAATTATTTTTTTCGTAAACTTCAATATTGATCTTCGACTCGATCTTTAATTTTACTAAGTTATCCATTTTATCTTTTACCTTGCTGATTTCATGATTAAGTGATTTAAGTTTTTTTGAATGATCAACGTTTTTCAAACTCTCTTCAACAGTCTTTAGAAAGGAAGCAATTACATCATCACTTTCACTTAATAATATATTAAAGCATTCAATAAATGCCTGTTCAATAATATCTTCACGGACTGACTTACTATGTGGACATTCACGTCTAAATCCCTTGCTAGGTTTAATACAAGTCCAGGAATAATGCTCATACTTGCTACTTGAATGATGTTTTCTTCGAATGTATGATGATCCACAGTATCCACATGATATTTTCTTGCTGAATGCATATTTTTGACTATGTCTTTGTCTTTGACCATTAAGATTCTGAGCTTTTCTTCTATCTTCCATGATCTTAGCTGCTTCATTAAAAACTTCTCGTTCAATAATTGGTTCGTGATTGTTTCGCACCATGTACTGAGATTTTTGCCCTTTATTAATGACACGGTTATGACTCAGTGCATCAGTGGTAAACGTCTTTCCTTGAAGGACATCACCACAATACTTCTCATTCTTTAGGATTGCCCTTACTGTGCTTTCATGCCAACGACTAGAACCTTTTTTTGTTTTATATCCGATCTTCTTTAATTCATTGGCAATGGTATAACATCCAGCACCACCTAAGTACCTAGAAAAAATTAGCCTAACAATCTTAGCTTCTTTTTCATTTATGATGATCTTTTGGTTTTCTGTATCATAATCATAACCTAAACATCCTGAAAATCCAACAAGCTCACCTTTCTCCATTTTCTTCTTTAGGCTCCAGTTAACACTTTCAGATAAGTTCTCAACATACATTTGAGCAACTGCACTTAAGATCGTCAACATTAACTCGCCTTCCATGGCCATGGTATCTATATTTTCATTTTCAAAGATGATCCTTACACCACGATCTTTCAGAGCACGTACATACGTAATGGTATCTACAACATTTCTTGCGAATCTAGATATTGATTTAGTAATGATCAAATCGATTTTACCATTCATAGCATCTTCGAACATTCGATTAAACTCGTGTCGATTTGCTGTCTTTGTTCCTGATATCCCCTCATCGGCATATATACGAACAAGTTTCCATTCATCTTTATTTGATATAAGCCTTTCATAATGAGACTTTTGATTCGAAAAACTTGTGAGCTGTTCTTCAGTTGATTTACTTACTCGGCAGTACGGTGCCACTCTAACTAAAGATTCACGAGCCCCAAGGTTTTTCACTTCATTTTTGGGTGGTATGCGTTCTATAGTCTTCATAATCCCTCTACTTATTCATTCTATTGTAACGTCTTCTTGTAACCCCATGTTTAACATGTATTCTTTCATTAACAAGCGTTGCTTCCACTTCGCTCAATTCCCCTTCTGAACTTAATTGATTTAAAAGGGCCAACTCTATGGCATACTTTAAATTTTTAGAATGGGTCATACATGAATCATCCTTTCATTAATATTATATCCTGCCAAATCTAAATGATATAAACATATTTAATAGAAATTATTTAAAAACTATGCGATTTCGTTCCCCCTCGACTGGGATGCCTAATTGACTTAGAGGTATTAGTTTGTATACACATGCTTATAATCCCATTGCTTTAGCAAAGACATGGTATGATATGAAATCCAGTTTGTGCTGAAAGCAATACTTGTATATATCACCAAGCACTGTTCTGTCATAATCAAGTATGCTGAAATTACAATCCCAATATGTATTGGGCTCTATTATTCCAAGTGTACGTCCTATTTGAATTATGCCTTCACGTAGTTCAGAATCACACATAAAGTAAGGACTATGAATCCAGCCATATTCAATTTTGCTCCCATCAGAAATAAATAGAGCAAGTGCTATGTGTAATTCTTCTAGAAAAAGCTCGCTGGCTTTTACAAGATGTAATTGTACTGCTTCCGAATAATTTGGTATACGCTTAAGCTTGTGAAATGGCACATTGTCCCCAAATGGATTAACCAGCATTACATCATCATCACTTACTTCCATATAAATAATTTCATTTTTTATCATCCCTAAGCCAGTGAGTGTTGCTAGGTCTCTAAGGAACTTGTTAGCTGAGTCGAGTCTTTCAGTTATAGTATTGTTCATATTTAATCCTTTCATAAATTCTCTGATTGCCAATTAATCTAAGTATTTATGCTGAAGGCTCCATTCCTGGGAGTCTTTTGCATATAAAAAACAGCCCCATCTAAAGGACTGTTTAGCATTTATATGTATTAATACTTAGAATTTTGAGTAGACACACTTTACCTGTCATTAAAAAAGAGCCGTTTTCGTTAACCCCCTTAACCAGGTTGTTTAACTTTATATGTCTAAAATCATTAACCTCCACCTACCTACATGTGAGTAAAAAACTCAGGCCTTGAAGACTTCTCAGTTGTTAACTATAATAGACACACTTTACCTGTCGTTAAAAAAGAGCCGTTTTCGTTAACCCCTTTGACTAGGTTGCTTAGCTTTATATGTCTAAAATCATTGATCTTCGCCTACCTACATGTGAGTAAAAAACTCAGACTTTGAAAACGTCTCAGTTGTTAACTATAATAGACACACTTTACCTGTCATTAAAAACTAGTCCTTTTCGTTAACCCCCTCTACCGGAACGCTTAACTGGCTCAAAGGATTTAGTTTTTTTCTAATTCTATTTTTTGACGTTTTAACTGTTCCAAGGCTACAACCAAGCTTCTCAGCAATTTCCTTGTTGGTCATGTTCAACTTCATGCATTCATATATATTGTATTGCTGCTCGCTCAATAAACTTCTACACTTTTGATCAGATGGCAGCAATAAATACTTTTCAATCTTCTTTATTGCCTTTCTGTATATTTGGTAGCTTGAAGAACCATCTGTTTTATAACCAAGCGCTTTATCCACTTCACGAAAACTATTGGTCCGCATTTCAAGTCTCTTCAATAGTACACGTTTTTCAGTATCCGTTAAACCAGATAGATTTATATCAGCCTCAGTCATAGTGGCCACTTCAAAGAATTTCTTATTTTCAACTATCTTTTTCTGGTCTCTTACATTTGATCTGAAGTACATAGCATCATCTACCTGTTCTACATATCCTCTTATCGTAGTGGGTCTGTTCTGTTCTATGAAGGCTGTTAGGGCTCTTTCAGACTCTTTAATTTGCACCACATCTGCTAGGAAAGTGCTCACTGGACGGCACCCCCTGAAGAAATTAAGGAATATGTGTTTGCATTCTCTCTCATTTCTGTTATAATTTTATTAGTTATTTTTTCTTTGTCGGTTGCTTTTGCACCGGCATTTTTCTTTTTTTGATATTCTTTTCTATTGAATCTTACAAATGATATAAACTCTATCATATTGAATATTTCTTCTTCAAGGATTTCATGTTCTTTTTTCAGGTCCAGATATTCATTGACCATATCCACATTTTTTAGCTTAAGCGCTTTTAATTCTTTCATTCTGCTTTGATAACTTAGATCACTGTCTATCATAATCTCTAGTTGATCATGCAGGTAGGTTATTCCAAATTCAAAGGCATTCATAGACTCTCCTCTTCTACTATTCTGATGGAAATACTTCTTCGATACTCTTTCCAAAAAGCTTTGATATCTTTTGTGCAAGCTTAAATCCCGGTGTTCGTTGTTCTCTCTCAATGAGCGAAACATACTCACGAGTTATTTGAAGAGAGTCAGCAACTTGAACCTGTGTCAATCCAACTTCCTCTCTGTACTCTTTCATATTATTCAATAGAACCTCCTCCTATATACAATGTGTTTGCAGAACAATTTGTTCGCACTTTTATAGTATAGAATGCTAACAGTTTTGTCAATGATTTTTTAGAACATTATTCAACTTTTTATATAAATGCGAACTTTTTGTTCGCATCATACTTTCTAATCACGCAAAATGGTATACTTTTTCTTGAGGTGATCATATTGTTTGGAGACAAAATCAAAGCCCTCAGAGAGGCAAAAGGACTATCACAATCTGATGTTGGTAATGCTATTGGAATATCGTCACGTGTTATTGGTTACTATGAAGCAAACAACAGATTTCCAAAGGAGCAAAGAATCCTTGTCGATTTGGCTAATCTTTTTAACGTGAGTGTCGATTTCTTAGTTGACAATGATTATGATTCGTCTAAAAGAGAACAAGCTGCCGAAGAAATATATAAAATTTTTCGTGATAAAGGCCTTATTGTTGAAGGTGAAGAAATCACTGAAGAAATGCTTGAAGCTATATCCGCACTACTTGACTCTGCCATTTGCAATGCAGAACAAATTAATAAAATTCAGAAAGGCAAATGATTATATTTCGTAATCATTGCTTTTTTTGCTTTAATGTTCAGCAAGCACCAAGCGTTCCCCTTGAAGGGCACCCCCTGAAGAAATTAAGGAATATGTGTTTGCATTCTCTTTCATTTCTGTTATAATTTTATTAGTTAATTTTTCTTTGTCGGTTGCTTTTGCACCGGCATTTTTCTTTTTTTGATATTCTTTTCTATTGAATCTAACAAATGATATAAACTCTATCATCTTGAATATTTCTTCTTCAAGGATTTCATGTTCTTTTTTCAGGTCCAGGTATTCATTGACCATATCCACATTTTTTAGCTTAAGTGCTTTTAATTCTTTCATTCTGCTTTGATAACTTAGATCACTGTCTATCATAATCTCAAGTTGATCATGCAGGTAGGTTATTCCAAATTCAAAGGCGTTCATTTTTTGCTCCTTTCTTCATATGGAAATTGATTACATTTAATTATATACTCAATATATACTCTCAAGATGAACTCGTAGAAACAGCATGGAATATATCGTCAATTGACTTTTCAAAGAAATTTGCTATTGCATAAGCTTCTTTTAGTGAAAATTGAGAATCACCGTTCTCTTTTCGCTGATAAGTTGCAATGGAAATACCCAATATCTCAGCCATGTTTTCCTGATTCATTTTATATTTGGCCCTAAGACCTCTTAGGTCGTCAGTATTGATCGTCATCGTCTTCATATTAGCTCCTCCTTGTGTACATTATATCTACTTTTTGAAGACTGTCAATCTTTTTTTAAGATTTTTTCTCTATTTTTGATATTTTTAACCGCATTTTTGATGTATCATGCTACAATTCACTTGGAGGTGTATTCATGTCAAACATAAGCGGACAGCGCGTTAGATTGCTTCGCAACACAAAAGAGTGGACTATCGATGATCTAGCCTATAAACTTAATACAAATAGATCGACTATCTCAAAAATAGAACGTGGCCAAACCGCCTTAAAAGGCGATGTATTAATTGACCTTTCTAAGCTTTTTAATGTTAGTACAGATTATATCCTTGGGCTAACTGACATTCCATCTAATGATGAACTTAAGAAAATCGTATCATCAGTTATGGCAAATGCATCAGATTCTACCGACTCCCAAATTGCTGATATAATTATCGCAAAACTCGAAGAACGTGGCATACTACCTGAAGGTCAAGATATTCCTGAAGACAAAGTGGAATCTATAAAAAAACTGATTGATGCCATTATTGATTTGGCTTACCTTGATCTATAGCATTGCATTTATTTCGCTTTCTTCGTATTTTACATATGATGTATTTTTTCAGATCAGTTTTTGTCATAACGTCCAACCCCATATTTAAACAAGATCATGGTCAACATGATCTTTTTATTTTTTGACCATTTGGAATAAAACTCAACTATATAGCAATAGAAACTAATAATTACTGATTAACAGCTCTTGTGCATTCTCATTTTTCCCCTTACCACAGGAATAATTGACGTCTATTGGTTCAATTTTGAAATCCCTATAGATTTCCCTGATCCAGGGATGATCATTTATTGATAGCAAGAACTTCCCTTTCATATTCGTGCATTTATCCCTTAACTCTATATGGTCCATTTCCTGAAAGGTAATAGGGTTATGTTTGTGAAAGTCAATGGCTGTGTCATAATACGGCGGGTCAAGGTAGAAGAAGGTCGCTTCTCTGTCGTACTTGTCTATCAGCTTTTTATAATCCAAATTTTCTAAATATGTGTTCTGAAGTCTTCTCTTAATTGCGATTAGTAATTCATCACTATTGAGCTTCTTTTTCGGCCCTTGAACAGCAGAATAGCCAAAGTTCCCACCTTTGCTTGCAAATGAGTAATTGACTAAATACAAATACCTAATGTCTCTTTGAATTTCTGTTAGTGTTTGGGTGTTCTGTTCAGAGTAGCATTTAAACTGGTCTCTGCTTATAATTTCAAAGTTCAAGTAACGATTCAGTTCTTCAGCATGATATTTAATCACTCTAAAAAGATTAATAAGCTCGCCATCAATATCATTTATGACTTCGACCTTGGGACATCTCTTTTCCGAAATAAACCCATCCAGCGCCAAAGAAGCCTTCTGTATAACATGTATGTTCTGGTATTCTCTCAATAATCGCTTTTCTTAATCTTGATTTACCACCTAATCTTGAAATCGGTGGATTTATCATCCTTTTTTTCATAAAAATCAACTCCCTAACTAGAAAATACTACAATTTCATGCTAGAATAAAGAAAAAACACGAACACGTGTTCGGTTTTTAGGAGGAGATTATATGTCATTACAACTTACAACTCAGGATATTAATCTATTCAAAGCAATCAAAGACTATTATGCAGAACAAGGATTTTCACCTTCCTACCGGGAACTTCTCAAAATTTGCAACGAGAACTCTCTCTCTACTGTTAAGAAGCGACTGGATCGGTTGGAGTCCATGGGATATATTACACATAAGGTTGGTGTGGCTCGGTCTATTCGGGTGGTTTAGAGGTATTGGTGGTATTAAAAAAAGCGATGTGGTTGGGCTACATCGCTTTTTAGTGGATAATATGCTTTTGACTTACTCGTATTTTAGTTTTAAATTCTTTATGCTATCGGGTAAAGCTTTCGTCAATTTCATCATATGTTTTAGTTTATTGCCTGCTGACTGATCTTGAGCAGAGTCATAATCTATACTTTTAACTATTTCATCAATGTAAGGCACTGTCGAAGGGGCTATGGTTGAAAATGATAAAACCGATTTGTACAACCAATCGTTATTTATGCCCCATGTCTTAGCAAGGTCGGTCACATCATTTTTAAGTTTGCCTTGCTTCCAGTCATTAAACGCATCATCAAAATGTACATTATAATCCAAGTTGCCCTGGAGCAGTTCGGTATCCACAAACTCTTTTAGCATGCTTGCCTTGTTGCTCTCGCCCATGTCACTTAGTTCTTGTATTTTTTCATAAACAAGTCTAAGTATTTCAGGATCTATTGTTTGAATGCCGTTCTCATTTCTTACCTCAGAACCAATCAGGGTCAAAATATGATTTGCATCAATCACCTGGGTTCCAGATAATTTGGTTCTACCTACCAAGGTTCTTATTTCTACAGGTCCATCTGTGGAATCATCTTTTTTAGTAAGATTTTTATATGCCCCTATGTATTTGAGCCAAGTGTGCTCATTAAGGCCAAATGTTGCATCAACCCATTTGTATTCATAGTACTGCTGCACAAAATTGAGCTGGTCTGATGCATCTTTAAAGGCCAGTATGAAATCTTCTTTAGCTGACTCATCACGTTCTAAGAGTTGCCAGTCTGAAGGGTTTGGCAATGTTGGAATCATTTCTTCGAACTTAAGGTTAAGTTTTCTTACTGAATTTATATATGTATCAACAATTATTCTATTATTACTCCCACCACTACTGTAGAGTTTTAAAGCTGTGTTTACCTTTTCTCGTGTCATTTCTGGATATTTGAAGTTAATAATTGTACCAAACTCTTTTTCACTACCATATACTCGATTTGTTCTAGAGTATGCTTGTACAAGATTCTGCTGTTTGATTGACCGATCAACATACAGTGTATTTAATCTTTTAGAATCGTAACCAGTTAAAAGTTGATCTGCCACAATAACCAAATCAATATTCTTGGGATTTCTGCCACTTCCTCCACGTGTCGTTCTGTCCACAATGTCATCAAAATATGCTCTTTCGCCATGTTTTTTATCATCTACCAGAAACTTTATACCAGTGAAAGTTGAGTAATCTTTGAACATTTTCTCTTTTATGTCTTTGGCAATATTGTCTGTATCATTTTCATTTCCAAAGCTAAAAGTCATCGCAATATTTAACTTTTCATTTCTATCTTTTAATTGCTTCTGAAACTCATTATAGTAGGCAATAACACGATGTTTATATTGTACTGTTAAAATGGCATTAAATTCTTTAGTTTGTGACTGTTGATCCCAATTATCAAGCATTGATGATACAACTCTTGGTATATGCGTTTCATCTTGATAAACTAAAATATCGAGTTCGCTGGCCTTTTTTTCCACTTCAGCTAATGAATAAGACTGAACTTTCCTTTCAATTTCTCGGTCAGAAAGAGTAGGATTGTCTTCTTTCATTTTATCCATTAACTGGTCCCTCAAGTCGTCATGACTTCTAAACTCACCAGTGTTTATATAGTCCACATAAAAACCAAGTACGTTACCATCAGCAATGGCTTGGTCTATGGTGTAGTCATGTAGATTGGGACCAAACAACTTTTCAGTGGTATTTATCACTTCACTTTTATCGTTTATTCGTCCTTTTACCTTATTTTCATCAAATAAAGGGGTTCCAGTAAAACCATAAAACAGACTCTGACTTTTGAAATACTTTTTTATTTCTCCCATCATTTGTCCCATGGTTGTGCGGTGTGCTTCATCCACTATAAAGACCATTTTTTTGTCTGCCAAGGAATGATCTTGAGCTTCAAACATCTCTTTAACAAGTATATTCAATTTAAATGTGGTCGTTACTACAATGCCATTACCCGCTGACTTTAGTTTCTTCTTTAATTGATATGTATACTTGGTATCATCCACATCAACAGATTCATATGAAGCATAGGCTTTAAAATTCTCACTTGTTTTTGTATCTAGTTCTCGTCTGTCCACTAGAAATACAACTTTATCAAAACCTGCCCGCAAGGTTAAAAAGAGGGCTGTTTTGAAACTTGTAATTGTCTTACCGCTTCCCGTTGTATGCCAGACATAGCCCCCATGGGGATTTCCTTCTTCATTATCAGACCCAAACGCTGCTCCTTCAACGGCCTGTAGAGCATATACTTGGTAGGGCCGCATTAACATATGCTTACGATTTTCTTCATCTTTTGCTTCATCGATAACCAGGTAATCCCCGACCATTTGATGCGCCATTGGAATCTTTAGAAAAAGTTTAACCACATTTTGCCACTCGTTTACAGGATTGTTACTTTTATCTGACCAACGAAAAACATATACAGGGTTGAAATCCTTTACTGATTTTGGCGTTGCAAAATAACGGGTTGCTACTTCTGAGGTCATAACCATCATTTGAGAAAAAGCCATAAAATTATTGCAGTACTCTCCGTCTTTGTAATACCTTTTAAACTGGCCAAAAGCTTCATCAAGGGATTTATCCGTGCGCTTTTGCTCAATATTAATTAAGGGCAGACCATTTATAAGCAGTACAATATCGAATCGATTACCACTTTCTGTTTCAACTTCACGTGCCACTCTATAGCTTGAGTCACCACCACTAACGGCTACTTTTTTTAATATTGTTAGGGTAACCTGCTTACGCGTGACTTCAGGGTGGTCATCTCTATGTATGCCATCTATTTTGCCTATACTGCCTTCCATTGATAGAACTTTGGCAGCTTCATAACTATTATTTATTTGGTTCACCTTGGCCATAACTTGCTTGAACTCATTATCGGTCAGTTCAACATTCTCAAGTTGGTCAGCATTGATTCGGTTTAGTTCTGATCGCCAGTACTTGATTAGATCATTAACTGTGACCTTCTTTTTATTGCCATTTAAAAAATCAGGAGATTCCCATTGATACTTTTCCAACTCTTTAACAAATTTCTCTTGAAATGCTTTTTCGGAAGCATTTTTAGGTGCATTGCTCATGGTTTTTCTCCTTTCCTTTAAATGAACATTTCGTTGAGGTATGCATTTTTTAGGTTTTTTAGTTTGGTTAGTTTTTGTTGGTTTTTGGTTATTAGGATGTCTAGTTCGTTGAAAAACGTTCCGATTTCATCTTGTTCCTTAAAACTAGGTATATAAAACTCCATTTGATGAAACATGCCATTTGTAATCTGATTAATTGTAGCTCCTAGACTCTTATCAATTTCGTCTTTGAAGAGTTTTGTATCAAGTAGCGCATTTATAAACTCAGGATGTTCCGATCGTAATCCGGACATAAAGGCTCCTATAACTGTATTGTCACTCGGCTCTTTTATTTGACCATGTTTCCCAATCAATGAGCGTGATCCATTACGAACAACCACAATGACATCACCAACTCTGACATTATCCACATTAACAACTTCTGAAGCAACATAAACGTTGTCTGCATCTACTATTTCGCCATTCTTTACATTAGATGATCTAAGTACTAAAGTTCCATTATCATTCACCATATTACTAGGTGAGTAAGTTAATCCACCAAAGATTTCTACTTCATCAGTTAATTTGCGCAGTTCCCAGTTCTCAGTATACCCTCTGAATCTGCGCCTAGGTTTTCTTTCGCCTTTTGCAGGGAACATTTCATTTAGATATGCTTTTTTTATGGATTTTAGTTTATCTAATTTACGCTGGTGAAGGGTGATAAGGTTGTCTAGTTCCTTAAAAAATTTACCAATTACTATTTGCTCATCAATTCTAGGGAGCCTGACCTCAAAATCATTTATATCTTTCAGACTTAGATGGGGTACCGCAGTTTCAGTTTTAAGCCCACTTATATAAGTCAAGAAATTATTTTGAATCGCTTGATAAATATAGTCAATATCAATATTTCCATTTTTACTTCTAATTCTAGTAACACGTTGGACTAATAAAGCAGGCAGTTGATATTGCTTTATTTGAGCATAACTTTTTCCAATTAATGCTCCATCCATTTGTATTAGAATATCTCTATCTTCTAACAAATATGATTCTAAACCTTTACAAGTATGCCAAAATTCACTTGCTTCACTAGAATAATCTAAGAACCCTCTTTTTACATTCATTCCTCTTATTAACCGTATTCCATCATTACAAAATTTCTTGCTTTCAAATGGGTATCCCGTTATTAGATCAGTTATCTCTCCAAGCTTACGCTGTTCCCACTCTTCAGCATTTACAAATTCCTTAAATCTTCTCCTAGGCACTTGTTTTTTTGATTCAGACATTACACCACCACCAGGTCATTCTTAAGGTCTTCAAACTCTTGAAGGAGATTTTCAATCTGTGTATCTAAGTCGTCTAATGTCTCTGAGTATCTCTCATCTAATGTCTTAAGTGTGTTTAACTCTTTCTTTAAAGCTGAGTTTAATAAATCAGTAATCTCGTTTGCTGTATTTCCAAACCATTTATAATACATTAGTTCATCTATTTCTTCATCAGTTAATTCTGTTATTCTGTCTTGAACGGCTTCTTTGAGATATTTCTCTTCTTTCTTTAAGTTGCTTGACAGTGTTGAAATGCTTGACATGAGTTTATCGACTCTTTTTAACATGTCATATTTTGGTGTCTTTTTCTCAACCTCTTTTAGCTCTTTGCTTAATGCTTTCTTGTCAAATGAATCGCCTAGGTCACCATCTTTATTTTTTTTGACAACTTCAACTAGAGCGTCATTTTCTTCAGTATCTTCTGTTTTTGCTGATTCAAGTAAATCTGAGAGCTCCATCTCTAGCTCTTGAATTTTAGTACGCATGGTTTCTTGAGTTTTTAATTGATCTGTATATAACAGCTCAGCTATAAGCATATTAGGTATAATTGCGCCTACCCAACCATCTTGTTCTTCACGTTTTTTCTTGCCTGTGCCTTTCGTTATTATATTTGGCTCTCTCGTTCTGCCAACTTTATAAAAGCCTTCTTTTGCAATCAATTCTGTGTCATGCAGTAAGGCCCTCTTCCATGTCTCAGCTATGACCTGGTATCCGGTATAAGTATCTATGTATTTATATTTTTTTAAAAGATTCTTTATTTCATCAAGCATTGAATCTTCAAGTTCTACTATATTGGAGTCCTTTGTTATGCTTTTTAACGTATTCCAGTACTCTTGAATATATTCATTGATATCACTTTTGAGTTTCTCTGATATTTTCAGAACTTCATCATGCTCCAAGGTTTCCTTTGTAATTTCCTCAATTGAATTGTTAGGTTTCATATAGCCTTGTCTAATTTCTTCTAGATTCTTGTATAAAACATCTGGAACCAATTCATTAAGGATTTTAAGGCTAGAAATATTGTCTTTCGGTATACCGCCCAGTAAATGAGCATCAACATCATGCGGTATATCTTCTTCTATTGCCTGCACATACCTTGGTATGTTCATGTTATAATTATTCTCAATAATTTCTTTTCTATGGGCCAGATGGCTGAATCCAGGCTGTTCGGACTTGCTTACATATGTATCTACTATTTTTGCGATGTCCTTTTCTTGAAGGACGTTTTGCTTACCAACCTTTAGATAGTTACTAGATGCGTCTATCATCAATACAGGATCTGATAGTTTCCGGTTTTTCTTCAAGATTAGCACAACAACAGGTATTCCAGTATTCGTGAACATATTACTTGGAAGGCCAATTACGGCATCTATATGATTCTTATCAATTAGCTTCTTTCTAATTTTACCTTCTGAAGACCCTCTAAATAGAACGCCATGGGGTAAAACAATGGCCATGGTTCCATTTATCTGTAAATGATATAAGCCATGTAATAAGAAGGCATAATCCCCTTTGGAGTCCGGTGGCAGGGTCCCTGCAATTTCAAATCTAGGATCGCTGACTTTTAAACCTGCCTTATTCCAGTTTTTTGCTGAATATGGTGGGTTCATTACAACTGCATCAAAAAGCATACCTTCGGCTGGATTTTCAGGGTCTTCCGGCCAATCTACACCTAGAGTGTCTCCATTTTTTATTGTCATTTTTTCAGGACGCACACCATGCAGAAGCAAATTCATTCTTGTTAAGTTATATGTGGCTGTATTTCTTTCTTGTCCATTGTATTTTAGTTCAACTTGTTGCTCTTTACTTAAATGTTTTTTTACAGTAAGTAATAGTGAACCTGATCCTACCGTCGGGTCATATATTGACTTTATATCTGTTGTTTTTGCAACAATCTGAGCCATTACTTCACTCACTCGGTGTGGTGTATAGAATTCGCCCGCCTTTTTACCAGACTCCATGGCAAATTGGCCAATTAAATATTCATATGCATCACCGAGAACATCTCCTTTTTGCAGGGCAACCATGTTCAGGTCTGCAAATAATAATATTAGGGCTTTAATATTGTTGCTTCGCTCGTGGAGGTTACTCCCTAGCGCTGTATCTGTTAAATCTAAGGTCGAGCTCGAGAATAGTCCTTTAAAGTCATTAAACTCACCCGTGCTTACCATGGAGCGTTCAAAGTTGTTTAAGCTGTCGGCAACTTTCTGAACTTCAAAACTCCCGTTATTAATATCCCTAATCCAAATTTGGTATAGGTATTCAGGCGATACGTAGTAACCCTGAACCATTCTGATTGCATCTTCAAGCTCTTGACCATACTTTTCTTTATCTTCTAAGAAAGCATTAACAAGTTCTTCTTCCGTAACGGCTTCTGAAGAAGAATTTTCTCTGAAAGTCTCTAAGGTTTTATCACTTAAGAATTTATAAAACATGAGCCCTAGCATATAGTCTTTATATCGACTTGCGTCCATGGACCCCCTGAGTTCATTGGCGCCATCCCATAACCTTCTTTTAATCTCTTCTGATGTAATCATGACTGTCCTCCCAATTTATGTTTGTCAGTTTTTATAACTGGTTTTGTTTTTATAGTCATTACTTTGATTTTTCTGTATTTATGATTGATTTCTCCATAATACTTTGTGAATGATTGCTGCTTTGATACTGCTGGTACTTTTTATTTAACCGACACATATACAGTCACCAGTTTGCAATAATTTCATCCATCTGATTTTTGAAAACTTTTATGCTCATACACTAGTATATTATACATTACAGATATCAAGAGTAATACTTTTGATATTTAAGGTAAAACCTTTTTAATATTTTGAATTACTTATACTAAAATAGCCACTGAGCTGTTTGTAGGGGCTCAGTGGCTATTTTGTAATTCACTATAGAATTGCTTTCTACTGGTTAGATATCTTTGCTATAGGCTAAATACAGTGTTGCAATTGAATCGAATCTTATTATCTGAAACATTATGTATTGAAAAATTAAATTTTTCTTTAAATCGCTTCAATTTTATCTTCTTTTACCAATTCTCTTGAACTTGAAGAAGGGTCCATGTTGTAGCAGGCATCCAGGTACTTGAGTATTTTCTAAGAATCATCACCATTACCTTAAGAACTGCAACGCTTTTTATGGCTTGCAACAAATTGGCTTTGTTGAAGTTATTGTTTCTATCATGTTTGAGGGAGTTGTAACTATCCCACCAATCTAACCTTGGTTTTTGATCCCATCCAGTGAATGGATGAAAAGAATAATTCATGTCTAATACTTTGACCTCTGTTTGTATTAGATCAGGAAATTCTTTGAGGATTATATCTCTAATTTGACTAATATTAAGTTTTTCTGCATTAATATCATTATTTATATTTGCACAAATTTCTTTAGAAACCACTTCAAACTCTGACATGGCTGAATTTATAAGACGTAGTAACTTAATAGAAAAGCACTGAAAGTTCAATGGATCAAATTCGATATAAACTCCCATCTCATCAAGCTCTTGTTCAAGCAATCTACAATATCTCCAATGTTTTTCCCATAGCATATTGTTCATGATGGTACTCCTATTCTAAAGTAAGCTTATCTAGTAAAGTAATCACTGAGTTTATTTAAATTACAACCTACAGGACATTTTCTACTTATTGTTTCTAATAAAATAAATATTTAAAGCTACTTTCTTTCCCAAGTACGTCTTTTTTCTTGAGTCGGTGGTAGTTTATCATCACCTGGTTCTATCGTTACACTTCTAGCGTTTGGAACCTGTCCACCTCTAGGGCCTCGTTCCACATATTCTCCAGGTCTATTTGGTTTTTCTCCTGGTTTTTGTAATTTTGCCATTTTGACCTCCATGTTGTCCTGTAGGTTATAGGCACAGCTCCACTTTTTATTTTCAATAAAAGATAGTCTACACCCACCACACTGTATAATAGGAAATTCAAATCTAATTTTATGAATTACATTTTCTTTATTGAACGTTTTTTACAAATACAGTATGTTTTAAATCATCCATATTTCTCACACGTCTAGTTTCCAGAGCTTTTGGATACGTTTTTTTAAAATACTCCCATGCCTTTGTATCACTTAGCACATAATAATCTGTTCTTCTTGTTTTAGAATTTTCCTCATTAGTAGTTGCACCTAATCTTTTCATCGTGTTCAAACAATTGTTTCTACTCAATTCTTTTCCTGATAACCAAACCTCAATTTGAGTAAATTCTTTCGAATCAACACATGATAAATTACCTCTAAAATCTGTCATCGATAGTTCTCCCTTTAATTTATCCTAATTCAATAGATTTGAATTTCCTATGCCTCTCATATTTCCATCATATATTAACTGTTCCATATCTATTATTTCTACGAAATAATCAACTCCTGCAAAAGAACCAAGTCCAGATTCAAATTTTTCGCATAACAAACATCATACCTTCTTCAAGCTATGCCACTCTTCCACCCAGTATATTAAATCACTCCCACATGATTCATTGCTTATTTCAATTTTGTATATAGTATATTTTATCACTTCTATTATAAAATTGGTACTTTTTCCTACAACTTCTGACCTATGCCATGTATAATATTTAGGAGTCAATTTATTTTAGAAGAACATAACTGGTTATTTCTAAATAGATAAAAATCAAATTCTCAGGAGTATAACAATGGCAAAATTATTCCCGGATAAGTTTCCAGAAACTAAACAGCAAGGCGAATACGCACTTGCAAAACTTATGGCAAAATACCTAGATACAAATTCAGAAGTCTACTATGAATACAATATTCCCACTGGCCAAGTTGATATAATTTTAGTTGATAGAAAGTTTGGAGTATTTATTGTAGAAGTGAAAGATTGGAGTCTTAGTTATTTCGATGATCTAGTTAAAGCTGATCCATCACAAATTGTTGTTAGAAACAGCAATGGAACTATGAGATATAACTCTAATCCAGATTCTCAGTCAAATCGATATGCTGCTTCTCTATATGGCCAACTAAAATCATATGAAGAGATTCGTGTACTTAACTCAAAAAACAGAAGCAATTCACCAATTTGCGTAAACCGAATAATTGCTTTCCCAAATCTATCGAAAGACGATTTTTTCACTCTTAAGTGTCCTAAAACGGATAAAATGTTTGCAGACTTAATCAATATCAAATACACAATGTTTCAAGATGATTTTGATTTAATTCTCACTTCTGACTTTGATGATGGTCAAAAAATGCTATATGACATGCTTATTAATAGAATGAAACATTCTCTTTTAGGTCCAATAACAGATGATGTCTTCAAAAAAATTAAAGCTACTATTAATCCACGAATTATAATCAAAGGAAATCCTGATTCAATTTTTACACTCATGGAAGATCAACAAATTAGCGAGAGCTTAGTAATCCCAACAAACGATCATCTCATAAGAGGCGTCGCAGGTTCAGGGAAAACCATTATCATGGCGACTCAGGCAAAACATATTTTAGATACTTATCCAAATGCTAAGATACTCTATACTTGCTTTAATAAATCCTTAGTTGGTTGGCTTAAAGAAAACTATTTCAACACAAAATTTTACAGTCGTATCGAAGTTGAAAATTTTGATCGTAAGTTTAGCAATCCCGTTAACCAAGTCTATGACTATATTTTCGTTGATGAGTCCCAAGATTTAAGTAAACAGCGACTTGATACTCTAATAGAATGCAGAAAGCCACTACACGAAGATGGTTCTAAAGGACATATAATAATTGCAAGCGATTGGGCTCAAAGCATTTATGATGCTTCACAAAATGACTCTTTTGACTTTAGATCCAGTGGCTTATCACTTAGCGATCATGACATTACAAACTTAGAAATTAACTATCGAGGTACCATGGAAATTGGTAGATTCGCATACAATTATCTTGAAAGTTCAGGTTCCAAAGAAAAAGAAAGTTATAATCCAACTCATAATCGATTTATATCCAACCTTAGCTCGAACATGAGACGTGGACCTCTTCCGAAAGTTGTATCTTTTGATAATTATAAAGGAGAAATCAATTACATTCTTGAACAGATCTCTGTTTTAACAAAGACATATGGTGCAATTCCATCAGACATTGCGATCATAATCCATGGTTCATCTGGAAAACTGAAAGAATCATATCATTATTTAACAAAACAACTCAAGAACCAATCAATTAACTTTTACAATTTATTAAATGATGAAAACAAAAAAACTTTTCTCCAAATGACAATCAAATTGTATTAACTACACGTGACTCTTCCAAAGGACTTGAGTTTAAGCATGTATTTCTATGTCTTTTTTTCCGCATACAGGTGAAGTATCCACTCAAGAAAAAAAGAAAGTTTACGTAGCAATGACAAGAGCCCAGGTGTCATTAACAATTACTTACTCAATCAGCTCCATGATTACATCTTGGCTTAGAGATGCACTGAGTAAAACTAAAGAAGATATTGAACAAGACATTGGTATTGATGAAATTTATAAGCAACTTGAGAAAAGACAATCAGAATATGCTCGTGCCTTGCTCCAAGTCAAGGAGTATATCCAAAGTATCTTTCCAACTGATGCCACACGTCTAAATGACATTTGCCGGATTATTGAAGAATCACAAGTTGAAGATACAATTGAAAATCAAGATTCTTTAGAAGTTGTTAACCAAGATTCTCGAAGAGAACTCCACAAAACTATAGATACTGCAAACAATCAGTTCCAATCTGTAACACAACAGTTGTTACAAAAGGAGAAAGAACTCGATGCTCAAGTCAATAAATATAATGAAATGTTCACTTCTCTAAACAGAATAATCAATGAACATGTCTCTAAAATTGGTCAACTTGAGTTTAAGCTTGGTAATAAAGACGATAAGATTAATAAGCTTTCCAAAGAAGTTTCCAACTTAGAAAAAAGTGTTAGTAAATGGAGAACAAGAGCTCTTGTCAATCCATTATCCTATTTAAAGAATATACCAAAACGAATATACATTTCTCTCGTTATACTTACAGTGCTTGTTGGTACTATAACTTTTATAAATAAGTTAGATTTTGATATGTCTAATTTATCTTCATTTACCCATTGGATAGGAAATTCAATTGATGATCTATTTGCATCAGACAACCATAATGAATCTAATGCCGAACTTAGTGAAGAAAACATCATAGCTGAAATTCACTATACTCCGCAGCTCTTAGATTCATTAACTTCTAAAGGCATAAAATTTCCTGCTGAACTTGATATATTAGAAGATGAGCTTTTCTCAGTAAGTGATAACGATATACCTATGTCAACTTATACGTTACTTCAAGCAAAGAAATTCTCTCATAATGATGATGAAAACGAATTTGATGAATTAGAAACCGTAACGCCAATCGAAAATTCTATTATTAAAGTAATTAAGTCTAAAAATGACCATTATATAGACTTTTCATCAGCAAGCATAAAAAATTATGATGGGTCGACAATCAAATTAGATTCAACAACTGAAATAATCCGCTTCAGATTTGGAAACAGTTATGCAATTTACTCCGATATATCATGTGGTGATGATCTTTTTAGAAGGGTTCAAGATTTAGACACTGATAACAATGAGTATATTCTTGATATTGATATAAATAAAAGGGCTGACAACTAAGATAGTCCTTTGGGGGAATAAAGAATAGAGATGGTATTAATTTTGTGTGGAGAATAATTCTTACTAAGCTAACTACTGACTTCATATTCTATTATATAACAATCTTGGCCCAATGCATCTATTAGAACACCATCAATAGTATCTCGTGCTAATAGCGAGTTATTGATTTTATTCTTTTTCCAAATAAATATACTATCATTTTATCTCTGAACTACTTAACTTTAACTCTATCAAAAAAAGATTCCGAAACGTCTCTACATTTCATATTGTTTCTCCCACATATATCAACACATTCAACATTGTATAACTCTTTTACTGACGTTGACATCCAACATTTTCTCGCGATTATAAGATGTCATATATGAAGGCAAAAGCATATTGTCAACAGATAAAGAACTTTAGATTAGAATGTGTATTTTTATGGTAGAATAATATATAATTTAGGCTAATTATTTATAATTATACTATTATAAATAGTATTAGTATTCAGACAATAGAAAGAGGAGGGAGAAATGAAAATAAAAATTGAAGTGGTGTTGCTATGTATAGTTGTTATTTTTTTTACTTTGTCGCCGTCTTATGCCTTAGAACAAGAGTATCTGACCGCGCCAACGATTAGTATGCTTGATGTTCCCAACACGTTGCTAAGCGGTGAACCCTACTTATTTGAATGGTCGGCACTTGGATATCAAGAGGATTACAGCATGGTCATGCAAATTATAGAAAAAGACACGGGAAATGAATTGTTTCTTGATGAGGTTTTCTCAATTAAGCAAGAAACCTCGGTTTTTAGTTACAACGGAGTGAGTGCGAATGAGTACTATTTCGAATCTAAAGTGAATCTAGAATTTACCAAGCCAACCGAACTACTACTAAGGTTTTACGCAAAGCCCGAAGAGGCATCTTCCTCAACCCCCTATGTCTCATGTCTTATTCCACCAGAAATGGGCATTAGTGAGGCGAATTCATTGGGGAGATCAATTAAAATATTTGGTTGCGAAAATATTGAATTTAAACCAAACGTTAACCTCTTTGCTGCAAGTGTATCAAATAACACTGATTTAAAAGTTGAACTATCCATTTCTTCGGAGCAAAATTTTACTAAAGGAAACCCATTTGGCGTTATGCCTGGACCGAGTAAAGACAATGGAACATTAATAACGTTCAACATAGATGGCCTTGAAGATAGAGCCGTATTGAGTTATATAATCACTATGCCTCAGGATTTTATTATTTCAGAAATGTATATGAGTAACCTCAATGTAGGTATCCCACCAAAGCCAAAAGAAAATGATATTCTTAAGTTTGTGACAGATGCGACCATTTCTGCTTTGACTTCTACAGTTGCAACATCAGGTGATCATGCGTTATCTGAAAGCAGCAATAAATTTGCTAACTCTTTAGGCGGATTCAAAATTATTGGCAAAACATTTGCTATAATCCCTGCATGCTACAATTTACTAGAATCAGAGAGTGGCTATACACAACTTGAGTTTATGTATTCGGATACTATTCTCGGCAAAGGAGTTTATCCATACAATACTTTTACAGGAAACGCATACATAAACAATGAAGATTTTTCATCATCCATAGTATTTTATACCGAAAAATCAATTGGAGAAGTTTTGAGTGCAATTGAAGATAATCGCATAGCTTATTATATCAACACTGACTCATTGCAGGCCTCAGCACATGGAATAAAGTATGTCAAGGAATAACAAGGAGAAAAAAATGAAAAAAATTCTTACAGTGATTTTATTTGTGATACTCATGGTAAGCACAATAACTTACGCAGATACATATTCTGATACATTGGTAATTAACAGTGATACAGATAATGCCAGCGAAGCTGACATCAGTATATTGGATCTACAACTCATAGGATATGATGCAACTCTAAATGCAATTTCAAGTGGATCAATTATTCTGGATTCTGAAAACGGCGAAGCACAGTTTTACCTAGGTTATCTAAAGTATTTCGAAAATACGGATTCGAGAGTTGCATTTGAGTGGCTATTAGAGTCACATGAACACGGAAATATTATGGGAACGTACTTTTTAGGCAGATGTTACTATAGCGGTTATGGAGTATTGAAAGATGAAGAGAAAGCTATCCAATTAATAGAGGAGGCAAAGACCCATCTTATCGGTCACGTCAATTCGGGTGATCCAATCATTCTAAATGCTCTAGGTTATATCTATAAATATGGAGTTACAGTCGAAAAAGATGAATTGAAAGCATTTAAGTACTTTAATGAGGCAAATAGTATGGGATTAGACTCTGCCGCAAGATACCTTGGATTTGCCTACTTTGACGGCAAGGGAGTCTCACAAGATAAGAAGAAAGCCGTGGAAATATGGGAGAATTCTAGCGACTCTCAATGTAAATATTTAGCAGGGCTATCTTACCTTCAAGGATTGGGCGTAAGTGTTGATACCGACAAAGGGGTAACTTTAATAAAAAAATCTTCCAGTATGGGTTATGCATGGGCACATAAGCAATTAGCCTGGATGTATGACCATGGGGAATATTTAGATCAAAGCGATTATAATACGAAAAGATACACCGAGAAAACAAAAGATGCTCTAATAAAAGATGTTTCACTGGCTGATTTAACACCTTTCACTATTAACAACGAAGGACCCGAAGAAAAAATATATTCAAGAATGAATGTGCGAGCATGGAAAGCAACTCAAACAGATAATCTCAACAATACATATTTAGATGGCTTATCAATAACCCACAATGGCGGATCGGGATATTGGGGAGCATCAGCTTACCAAAGCCGTTTGTATATACTGGATGGTAAATACGATTTATTATCCGGCGTGATAGCTACAAACTCGACATCTCAAAACGCAGTAGATGATAACAACTGGGCTTACGTTGAATTTTGGTGTGATGGAATTTTGAAGTATCGATCTAAAACATTTAAAGGCGGCATAAAACCTGATATGTTTATGGTTTCGCTTGCGGGAGCAGAGGAACTAGAAATTCGAATATTTGTTGACGGTGTAGATTTCGGTATTCTTGAAGCTAACTTCTATTATTAAAATAAGAAGCGCATGAGGTATAATAAGTTTCACATACTTGGCTCAACGAAAAGTTCAACTTCGCACTTAAATAATTTGCTTTGAAATGATTTAGTCTTTTGCTAAAGGTTGAAAAACAGAAGGGCGAATCGAGCCCCCACTATTGTGATGATTGAAATTAGATTTTATAAAAATCCTTTGAAACTAGGGCTTGAAATAACCTCTAGCATCAAAGGATTTTTTAGTGAATTTTCAAATGGACTGTAAGCGTCTAATCAAACGCTGTATTTTGTGCCCCTATATGTATATTTCATATACTCTATTGGAACACTTAACCAATATAAAAGCCCCTATTTTTATATAACATGGGCATTCTAGTAATTGCTATGTTATGCGAAGTTATTCTAAGCTGGATATAGCGCTGTTGTAAACTCATACAACTCAGTTAAAGTATCGCTAGATACCTTTTTAGCTAGTCTTATTTTTAAATTATCATTGCAAGATTTTATTCTTACAATGCTATTTGCTTTTAAAAGGAGCAAGGGGAATAAATGATCTTTACCTGAAACATATTTCAGTGCAAAATCACAATTATCATTTATATTTCCTTTTATACGATTGTACTCTTCATCAAATACCAGTTCACCATATAACTCAATAATTTTCTCTTTTATTTCTTTGCTCTTACGATTCACCTTCTCAGCATCTAAGTCTCCACTTCCTGAACTTATTAATGAACTAAGCTTCTGAGAAATTGTAGGTATTCCCATCTTCAATTTCATTGAAATTGCATAATGTAAGTATAGTTCTTTAAACAATTCACATTGCTTGTTTAACCAATTTTCAAATGCTAATTCTGACTCTAAATCAATTTTGTCGCGTGTTTGATCCTCATCGTCAAGCAAATCAGAAATTGATTTTTCTTCAATTAAAAAATTTTCAATACAATATCTTGGTAGTACAAATAGTTTCGTGAGATCGTCCAGATCTGTATACAGCTCATTAAACTCGCCAGTTAATAAGTATATATCACCATCGATTATGTAAATAGCTTTCTCATTTACACCTTTTTCTTGAGATTTTCTACATTCTTTAACAACTTCGGATCTTCCTCCTAAAGGAAAAATGTTACTTAATCTAAGTTCAGGGAATGTACTTTTCAGTAATTGGAGAAATACCTTTTTAGTAACTTTATCTTTGTCTTCAATATAAAAATTTATATCGTTATAATCTTTTAGAAATAAATGCTTAGCATGTTTTGCAGATGCCTTTCGAGATGTTAACATACTAACACCTCCACTCGTTATTAACCATTTCCTCATAATCATCCACAATATCTGGTGAATGTGTTGCCATGACGAATTGTGTTTTAGGACAATTCTCAACAATTGTTTCAATAAATATCTGCTGCCACCTTAGATGAAGTGAAAGCTCAGGTTCATCTATTATAAAAACTTTCTCATTTGCATTATATTTATTGAAAAATGCATGTGCAAATATAACCAACAGCTGTCTCTCTCCAGATGATAACGATGTTACAGGACATGATTTTCTATTTGGTCTTCTAATAATGATTTTTCCCAATGAATCTAGCTCTATCGTTTTATCAGAATCAATGAAAAATTTGTTAATTATATGTATAAAATTGTTGATATTACTGTACATTCTATCAGTTGTTTCCTTATGCTTCTGGACAATATCAAGTAACTCAAATATCTTATCAATTTGTGTCATATTAATAATTAATTCAAGATTAATATCGTCTTCTTTTGTATTCTCAGATTGTAAAAGTTTTTCAATACGGTCAAAAAAAAGTGCTAGTTCTTTTGTTAATACAGTGCGTTCACCTTCAATTTTTGCTAACACTTCAAGTACTTCATCCTTTTTATTAAGAAGATCTCGTTTTCTATTCCAATTCTTCATACTCTGATCAAAAGCTATCATATCAAACTCTCGATATTTAAAAGACGATAATAGTAATTCTTCCTTCATTTTGAGAAGATTGGCATCATCTCGTCTTTTCAATTTTCGGTAAAAATCTGAGATTAAAACTTGTGCGTCATACAAACTAGAACTGAGATTTCCTGAGTAAAGACGTCTATTCATAGCTGCTTTAGAATACGATTCACTATATATTGGCTTATTTCTGTATAATTTTCTTTCATCAATATCACTTATTTCAATTCTTCTTTCAAGACCTAAAAATATTGGAGATGACAATTTTACAATATACTCAATAACTGGATGTCGCCTATATTTCAATGGTAACTCTTGTATTTTTTCTTGTAATAGATTAGAGTCATTATTTAGTAAGTACTCATATTCTGAGTTGTCTATATTATCAATGATTAGTTCTTCCTCTGTCTGTGATGATCTCAATCTAATGTACTCATCATCTTTACGGCACTCAATACTCGCACTAGATTTTCTATGTATAAACTCGAGGCTAATAAATTTGAAATCAATTGTAATTAACTCTTCAAATGATGGAGATATAAGTGCTTGCATTAACTTTAATGCAGTGGTTTTGCCTGAACCATTCCCTCCTATTAATATTGATATATCATCATTAAATGAAATATCTACATCAATATATCCATGAATCTGTTTTCCAATAAATTTTAGTAGTTTCATATACTCTCCTTATTATTATAAGCTTATAATTATTTTGCATATCGTTCCCAAGGTTCACGGTCGTTCGCCTTCTATTGCAACACCTTTAGCTCAGTCAATGCACCAAACAATATAAGAGCATTAACTTTGACACCACCAGGCGAATGGCGGGACACCGCTGTGTTAAGTGAAGTTTTAAGGAGTTATAGTCGACTGACTCGTTCCACAATTTCACCTACTACTTCTGTAAATTTTTCATCTTTGGCAGTGCTCAAAAACTCTTTATAATACTCCTTGGCTGATTTGTAATCCTCTTTAGAAATTTCATTGATCATACCTAAGACAAAATTAAACTGAATTTTGTCAGGTTCAAATGAGAGCACTTTAGTAATATAAGACTCTATACCTAAAATATCTGAATAATACTTTTTTAGTATCTTTTTATACATTCTATATGAGGTCATTAGTTTATCATCATAGCAGTCAATAAACGCTTTGCTGTACTTCCATGCCACATCTCGTGGTTTGTACTCCTTACATTTATCAATATGATATCTACACTTATCAATACTTCTTGCACTTAAAAACTCAATGGATGCCATGCCCAAGTGATAGTCATATTCAACATGTTTCATACCTTGCATGATTTCTAATGCTTCTCTTATTACAATCTCATCTTCATTTTCCATAGTCTTCAGATACTTCATATATGCCTTATTTATTGAAGCTAAATACGATTGATTGCTAACGTACTCAATTCGACTTTTAATATAATTGATTGCCTTCCTATTAAGTTTGTAATCCAATAAACTTTCTTGAACAAAATGAAAGGCTTTTAGTCCATAATCAAATTCACCTGATAATACACTTGCGATACCACAAATATACTCTACGACTATTGACAGTTCCTTTCCTACTTCAAATCTATCGTTTAAGTCATCACTTTCATTAATAACATAATCATCTAATACACGTGCAAGTTCATCTGCAAGTCCTGCTTGAACACGCTGATTTAAGTTGCTTGTTAGTACACCTAAGCTTGCCTGTATTTTTACGGCTGGTCCTGTTGATAGATTTCCTTGATCGACTGTGCCGCTAATTATAAGATTATACTTGCTTTTGGCAAAAATTTTCCTACGTCTATCTATGCTTTTATTCATTAATTTTTTAGATAATAAATACTGAAAGAAAACTACTTTAATATTAAGCTCGTCATTAGATTCAACAATTTTCTTGAATCTACGGATAAAAACTTTTCTAATATATATATAATCAGCAAAATTTTCAGCTTCTAGACAAACTGCAATTGCATGAGTGTTTTTTTTAGCCTTTGGGAACTTGTAGTTCCAGCTACACCAGAATAGATTAGATAATATTAAAACTGCTGCATAGAACAATAACACAATACAATCTTTAACAATAAACTCACCATTGGTATATACAGTTGTAGATTCTTTTGAATAGAACTTAATTATCAATGAGATTCCTATAACATTTTGGATTATCAATCCAAGAAAATCAGAGTAATATCTATAGAGCTTTTCAAACATATTCTCATTAATGTCCATTATGTACTCCTTAAAATGTCACTTAACGTTCCCACGGTTCACGGTCGTGCGCTCGAATCTTAACAATATTTGTGGATGTCGGGAATATTCTAAAAGCCCAGTTCAAAGTTAAACTCTATTCACTCGGCGCATGGCGGGTACCGCTGTGTTATGTATTGTTCAAGGCCAGATTATCATTCTCACACTAGCTGATTTTGCTCACCAATAAAACACACTAACGTCTTTGATTTTTTTATTTCACTTTTCAAAACTGTGTTATACATGTTGACCACAATTCTAAATAAAGTCATTTTCCAATTAAAATATTCTATTAAAAACACTCGACATTGCTCTCCATGCTCTAATTCTATGCTCGCAACTAGCTTAATATACTTCTATGCTAAGACTTGGTCTTGAATTTTACATAACTTATCACTTTACAACCATCATATATACTCATATAACCGCAGTTTATACGACTAAAATTCACTCCCAGCCATTACTTATTCAACACAAACCATTATTTCCCTTCCCTAAATTATATTTTTTTGATTTTCGTATAAACTATTACTAAAAACTTGTAAGAATATTTTTACAATTATAATTGACTTTTTCCATTATTAACCATATAATAACAATTACATAGCGTAATACTCCCAAATATGATCAATAATTGATCAGAATACCATGCAAAAGAGGCGTATATTGGCGTCTCTTTTTGTTTTTTGGTTAGATTGTTTTCGTCTACATAGATTTTCCATATAACGCAAAAGAGCCATGACTCAAACAAAGTCATGGCTCTTTTAAAATCTCACTATTTGGTTTACTCTCTTCTGCTTCTAAAAATCCTTATAGAATGCATTTGCTTCTGTATAAGCTCTTTCATAGGATCCTTTATTTTCATAAATACACAATGAAACATCCCCTTCACAATATGTGAAAATGACATTTTCTACGTCACTCACCCAGACATGTCTAAACCCATCACTCCAGTCTTGCTCTTCCTTAAGCCATGGGAACTCAGCGTTTATGGTTTCGCAAAACACAAAGGCATCTTCTCCAACGTTAGTGGATTTTTTGATACCTCCTTCGATATCGTCTGACTCTGTGAAGTACAGCGTGTTCGTGAGTGATTCAATTCGTTTACTCATATTTTTCTTCCTTTCATGCATTAAAAAACAACCCACTTGCAATGAGCAGATTGATTGTTATTAATATCAGGTCTCGTTTTGTATGTTCTGACTTATGCTTCTTTACTAGCAAATCTACTGGGAATGCTAAGGGACATTTGTCATGGTCGAATACATGATCAACAAATAAATGCGAGCCGTACCCTAAAAGCACTGGCAAAGTATAAATTGGATAGAGCTGTTTTACCATGACGTATAAAATTGCTAGACTCAGCGCCGAGTGCGAAACAAAACTTCTATGGCCTGCAATTGTATAAGTTAGGCAGATACCGCCTGCGCACACAAGTATTGAACTGCCATTATACAATCCGTATAAAAGCAAGATTAAACTTGTTGTTTCGGCAGCTCGTCGTCTTATAAAATTTTCATTTGGTTCTAGAACAATGAAAAATATTAAGAACAGTAATACGGTGGTTAGTCTGGCCTCCTGAAAAAAGCTTAAGTGGCTGCTAATCTTAAGTGCTACTATAGCTGATCCTATAAATTGTATCACCACAGATAGAATCATAAACACTTTTGTTGATGCATTAAACAGGAGTTGTGACACTTTACTTTGAAGTTGGTCAGCATCTGCTAATACTGAAAAGAAACATGCCACTGCCAATCCATCCAGAGTGAAACGTCCGCTTGCTACTGTAAATACAGCATATGTGGCCCCACCAACAATTAAATGGTCTTTATAGTTGAAAACCTTCACCTCCAATCTTTAGATTCTTCTTATTCTATACCGCCTGATGAATGGCGTTCTTTTTCCTATTTCTATTTTGACCTGCAAATTCGTTAAAATTGGACTCTAGGCTTTCAACAATAAATGGGTCATATTTAATGCCTTTATTATCTCGTATGATTTTTAGTGCTCGTTCTTCCGAGTAGGCAAATGGTCTATAGGATCGTTTTGAAGTCATCGCGTCAAAACCATCGCATACAGCAATGATTCTAGAGAGGAGGGGAATATCTAACTTTTCTAGTCCCGATGGGTATCCACTTCCATCAAAATTCTCATGATGATGCTTAACGATATCTGATAAATCCTGCAAAAATATATCTTCAGAGTCAAGCATATACTGATACGACTTTATGGGGTGTTTCTTGACCAATTCAAACTCATTTCGGTTTAAGTTGTCAGTCTTATGCCATATGTTGCTCTTTATCATCTGTTTTCCAACATCATGAAATAGTCCAGCCACATATAGCTTTTCTTGCTCTATTTGATCTAATCCAATTATTTTCCCAAGTCTTTCTGAATAAGTGGCCACTCTCTTTGTATGTTTAAATACGTCTTCACTCAAGTAATTTTTTAGATCATTCTCATATTTTTCTCGCTTATAAGTCATATGAAAAACTCCTTTCTTATGTACATGGTTCACTTTTTAACTTTTGTGTATTTTCAACGTTCTTACGAATTACTCAAATGGTTCCCACGCTAATATTTTATAATTTTCTACACTGTGGGAACCATTCTTTTTATACCTGGGAACCATTCATCAATTTCATTTGAGCGTCTTGCAAAATACCATTTAAATCCCTCGTCATTTCTTATATAGATAGACATTAAAAAATCAAAATTTAATACGATTTAATGAAAATGTGCATCTGTATTTTTGCAAACGCCTGACTTAAGTTTTTAAAATTTCAGGTTTATAAACCCTTAAAATTTCTTCTGCGTCATCATATGTTATGAGTATTTTTGTCTCAGAATTTCTGCCTTTTTTCTCTGACTTTTGAATTACCTTCTTTTCATGCAGCAGGGTCATACTCTTTAATAGTCTTTCTTTTTTCATTTTCAGTATGTCGTTAATATTCCTGGTTGAAGGTAGGATTGGTTCACTTGTAAACTTGTTTTTATATCGAACCGCCGCGACAAACACACCTACCCTTAGCGTTTGTTCATCCAAATTAGAGTATATTTTAAGAATCTCTGGATTCTCTATTGTATTTTCTTTTGGGTCTGCCTTTTGCTTTTCTTCTAAACTCTTGTCACGTCTAATCACGTTGTCTTCTTGAAAAGCTATAGCTTTTCTTCTAGATGGCTCTACTTCAATACAATTTTCTATGTACTCAGCTTGGCCAGCAGGTTCTAGCTCATTATTTGCTTTGCACGCAGTTAAACTAGATGCATTAGATTTGTCATCACCGAAATGGTCATTCATAGTCTCAACAACTTCATCTTTATCACCTTGATTGAAATTTTCGCACTCTATCAGACCTTGTTCTGATTTATCTTTAGATTTGTGATTGAATTTATCACTGGCTACATCATTGTATTTATCATTACATTCATTATTTAATCCTTCTTTAGCCTCCCCATTAATGTCTTCTTTTTCGCTGCTCACTTCATTTATCTTGGCTGTCTGTCTTGTCTTGCTTATTGAAGAGAGTATTGACTGTGGCATAACATTCATATTTTGCCTTGTCCTTGGACTACTTTTGTGGCTTGGCTTCATTGTTTGGTCTGGCTTTCGTTGTAATTCTGCCCCAGATTTCATCTTTATCTCAACATCACTCATATGTGTTGCAGATGCTCTATTTTTGACCCCTGATTTTCTTGATGCTGACTCATTTCTTTTATCCTTTGTCTTATTTTCAGTACCTTCTAAATCACTTCTTATCTCTTCATCTATGCTCGTAATGTCTTTCTCTGGGCTATAGGCTTTCCAGTGGTTTACTATACCTTCCACTGCTGTTTCATCTATGAATCCACTTTGGAACTGAAGGGGCTTTTTAAAACCTGATGTTTTATAAAGTCCGTCTCCATAGCCTAGTAGCTTTTCTGCACCGCCTTCATTGAGGGCCACAATGGAATCTGTCGAATTTGATACTGTAAAAACAAGTCGTCCTGGTACATTGGCCTTAATGAGCCCGGTCATAACTTTAACCGTTGGGCGCTGTGTGGCAATAATGAGGTGTATGCCTGCTGCTCTTCCTAGCTGGGCAAACTTGGTCACAAGGTCTTCCGTTGTTTCACTAAGCTTTGAGCTCATCATTAAGTCAGCAAGCTCTTCTATAATAACAATGGTGTATGGAATTGGTTCCTTCGCTTTTGCATTGTATTGTTCTATGTTCTTTACGCCTACATTGCTAAAGGTTTTGTACCTGGACCGCATGAGTAATTCCACCTTAGAAAGGGCTTCAACGGCCTTATCAGGATCAACCACAACACTGCCTATCATGTGTGGAATATCGTTGTAACAAGTCAGTTCTACCATTTTTGTGTCTATCATTAAAAACCTTAGTGTTTCTGGACCATGCCTCATAAGTAGAGAACTGGCCAGCACCTGGATCATGGTAGATTTTCCTGACTGAGTTTGGCCAGCCACGCCTATATGGGGCTGTTTGGCTATATCTACCGTGAGTATTTCGCCTGTGGTCAGCTTGCCTATTGGGATTTCTATAGGACTCTTTGGGCTTGGTTTAAAGTCTTTTATGATTTCATAGTACTGGACAAACTCTCGTTCTTCCGCCCGACAGGGCACTATGACATTGACAAGTCCATGTCCGTTCTCTATTCGTATTCCATCTACATGCATTTCTCTTGTTATATCTTCTTGTCGCTTTGTAAGGGTTGATAGGGGCATTGACCCTATGTTGCAGCACAGTATTGTTGCTGAAGGGCCTTTAATGACCTTTTCTACCTTTATGCCTTCAAGGTCATATTTTTGACAAGCAAAATAAAAGCGGTCTTTAACCTTGTCACCGATGGCTTTGCTTTTTTCTTTGTCTTCTGGTTTTATATCAAAGCAGTAGGTTGGACCATTTTCTATAAGCTTTACAGAGCCAGGTATGACAGTATTTTTCTTTGAATTTTTTTCTTGTTTCTTACGTACACGTTCTTTTTTTAAGGCTTCAAAAGATGATTCGTCTTCTTTATCCTTGTTTTCATCTTGTCTGTTCTTTTTCATTCTTAACTGTGGCACCCAGTGGCGTACTGCTTTCATGAATCCTGCCCCTACGCCTAATAATTCAAGGATTCTAAACACAATAGAAAGCACAAATAGAATCAAATAAAAGACTGGTGTCCAGAAAAACAGAAGTATCTTCTTAAGAGTTGGATATATGTAAAAACAAAAGAAAAGGACACCACCGATCAATGTTACGCCCCATCCTGTCAGTTCTGACCACTCAATAAGATCATAGCCTTCTATGATGTTTATAGTCTTATAAAAACTTGGTAGAACCGATTTTATGCCTTTTAGCACCATGCTTAGGGTCAAGAGGATAATGCCCATTGTTAGTGTCCGACTTGTAAAGGATTTTTTATTGCTTTCAAGCCATTTCAGTGATGAGGTCACTTGGTCTTTTGCTCTCTTTTTTATGACTTCATTTTTCTCATTTAGCCTTGCCTGTACCTTGTCTTTCATTTATCCCACCACCTTCATTAATGCGTCAAAACTTTTTGCCAGTATATCCATAAATACTGTGAAAGCTGTTGTCACAAAACCCGTTAGACCTGCAATGCCTGTGTTGAAAAACCATTCTACAGGCATTTTAATAAGGTCTAGGTTTTCAGAACTTATTTGAAACGTCTCACCTGTCTGCACCTTGTAAATCATAATTGTAAAGTAAATAATACCTAATACATTGCGTAGGAGTTTTAAAGTTGGTTCAATATTTTTTATGACTTTAAAAGACAGGACAATGAACAACATCACACCTATTATTGATACCATGGGTCACCTCTCTATTCGATTCCGCCCTTGTAGTCACTCATCTGCAGTAGTGCTTTTCTCATTTTTGCCGAATCATTAAAGAAATTATATAAATGCTCTTTCATATCCGGGTTCACATGAATGGGAATTCTCTCATCAAGTAAGGGTCTAGTTTTCTTTCGCCTTCCTGGCTTCTTTTTAGGGTCTTTTAGAGAGTCATTTTTAGTTTCTTTTGTGGTTTCTTTCTTAGTATGACTCTGACCACTTTCAAGCGCCTCTTCTTGAAATCGTTGTTCTTTACGCTTTGTTTCTTGTTCGTCTCCAGTCGTACTTGATTCACCTACGTGCTTATATTTTTTATGCACTTCTTCAACTGGACGTGTGGTCACCTTCACTGAATTTGTGCTTAGTTTTTTATCAGTTTGACCAATTCCAAAAACATTCATGGTTTATCCTCCAATTTTCTATATGATTTTGAGGGGATTTACAAAGCGCCTTAAAAAGCACATAAAAAATCACCCTTTAATACGTTTTCGTATTTTCAGGCGCTTTAAAATGTGCTTTGTAATGTGCCTTAAAATTCATTTTTACATTTTGAGGTGCTTTTTAAGTGTCTTTCAATGCACCTTGTAACGCCCCTAACAGTTAAGCAGCATTTTCCCCTTCCACGCCTCGAGTGGCTGCCAGTTTGTTCTCTTCTTCTGGTAAATACATTCTTAAAATATCGCTTCTATCTTGATTGGTGACAGGATCTGACTGTGAATATATAAATTCATACTGCTTTAAGTTATACCATTTTGAAACGAGTCCTTCAGACATTTTGAGTTTTTCTCTGGTTCTTTGAATAAGGTTTTCTTCAACATAAAAAAGGACTTTATGACTTGCATTACTCCAAATACCGTCCTCTAAAACAGTGGGATCATTCAGTCCAATAATGGCCATAGAGTTATATTTTCTTGATGTCGTCATGGCTCTATAGGCCACTGCTTTTGTGTCAGCTTCCTTGCCTGAACGCTGAAACTCATCAAATATTTCTGCCGAGAAACAGGTTCTTAGAAGCCTGTCTCTCATAATCAACCTGTTATTGATTGTTGATATTATACTTAATCTAATACGGGCCATTTTCTTAACAAATGGTTTGGAGTCATCATTAAGATCTGTTGCAATTTTATAGCCTATGGTTTGATACTTTGAAAGTTCATCATAATCAATGGGATTGGTGAACATATGGCGATTGCCACCTTCAAAGTAGGTCCAGAGTTCGTCAGATAAGGCCTTAGATTCTTTCATAAACCTGAGTTCATAATCTTCATTTAGGCGTTGGCCTTTTCCGTGCATGTTTATAACATCATAAAGCTTTCTGAGCTTTACTTCTGGATTGCCCTGGGTTAAGTCCCATGTGCCATCATCATCTTCTTTAACCCCTTCACTGGCATACATTTGCATGAAGGCAAACTGCGTTGCATTGGAAAGCCCTGTTCCCCAAGATTCGTCACAAAGGGTCGAAACAAGGGAAAGGGTGTCATCCATAGCCTGTTGATACCTATAGGCATCGCACTCTGCGATTTTTTTTAGTTCGGCCTTCGAATAGGCTTTTTTATCAATTTGAGGCATGAGGGCAGGTTGTATTATAACTGGGTCGACATAAATGGAATTGTTGGTGGTAAGGTCAATATACTTGCCACCCATGCGTTCAATCTTGTCTTTACTCTCGCCATCAGGGTCAGAGTAGTATACTTTAAACCCAGCTTCTCTAAGACCTTCCATAAGCCCTTTTATCCAAAATGACTTGCCTTTTCCGGTCTTTCCTATGACCAGAATATTTTGACCATCTGAGCCTATGGTAAAGTCAATGTGAACGGTTGTGCCATTGGGTGATCTATGGCCAATGTAGACACCCTTTTCTGGTTGGGTCAGACTACCATCTAGGTATGGATAAAACGCTGCAAGTTGGTCCTGATTCACAATCTGTCCTGAGTACCTCTTGGTAAGTTTACTTGGATTCCCAAGCATCCATGCTGCCCGTAGACCAACGGCCTGCATTCTATTTAGTTTTCTAAACTTAAAGCCCTGCTGCTGGTCTCTTAGTTCTCTTGTGAAGGCGTTCAGACTGTCATCAAGAGCCTTTTTGTCATTGGAGCTGAATGTCATAACATAGTGGACTTCTAAGTAGTCATTGGGCCTGTCTGATCTAAGAATATCCATAAGACCATTGCGAGTTTCAATAAGTGAGGGGTCAACCACTTCAGCAATATCTGTGCTTTTACTTTGTCTTTCAATTTTGGCATTAACCCTTTTTAGTTTATTGGTAAGAAGCATTCTACCGAGTGGCGTAAAGTCAAATTCAGCCTCTTTAAAGTGCCAGGCTAGATTGACATCGACTCGTTTAGAAGCCCACTCTTCAGGTTTGCCTTTTGAAAGGGTCTTTTCATCAATGCCCACATGACTTCCATGGGCAAGGGCATATAGGAATCCTGGCGTTGCCTTTTTCGGGAACTTATGAATAAGTATGGTTTTACTATAGGTGCCATTGACCTGACTCTTAGTGTTTTCAATTTTAATGTCGTGATTGATTTTTTCTCTTATCTTTTGCACATTACACCTACTTTCCTCGTTTTCGCCTTGCATTTGGACTAAGGTGACTTGCCAACTTCAATATGGCACTTTGCCCAAGTGTTATACCTGGCATAAGGTGGATTAGGTCTTCCATTTCATAGTCATTTGTGTCGCCGTATAGGCGCCTAATTCTATTAATATAGGTCACTTCCATTGATGCTGTTCTAAGTCTTGAATGATGGTCGACCCTATTTAGGGTTAAATCTTTCGTTTCTTCTTTCTCATTAAGACCTCTTTCGTACTGCCTTTGAAAATGGGCTTCCTTTTCCATATGTGTATAAGCGAATACACTCACTTCACATTGTCTATGGCAAACAAGTTCTGTAAGATTCATAGCCCAGGCTCTGGCTTCTGATTCTTTTTGCTCTCCCAGGGCAAGTTCCTAGGGCGCCACTGTATTTTTTGTGAATACGACTTGGTTGCCCTCTTTGTCTTCAGAGATATAGTCAATGTTTTTTAAATCGCACAAATATTCTCCTGAAGCATTTTTTCTATCTCTTTTATTTTGCTTTAGCGTCTTTCTAAATGTGTTCACATTTAGAAAGAGAAAAGCATATGTTAGAGCTAGAGATGCATAAATTGTTAGCCTCATTCCAATTGGCATAATTAAAGAAAGCAGGACTGAAAAGATCAGCACTGCTAGAAATATAATGCCTTGATTCACTTTTAACCCAAAGAGTTTAATATCTCCTGATAGGTCTTGATAAAGTGTTCTAAGTCTTAATCCTGTTGATTGATTCACTTCACTCAATGTGCAATCCCTCCCTTAATGCTTACTGGGGCAAATCCCATAAAACGCCCATCTTCAGGTGGATCTGTTTCATATAAAATAAATCCGCCTTTTCGCTTTGTAATGTACATGCCATCTTCAGCCAGCCAGTAGGGCTGTCTTTTGTCATATGCCTTGACTGTTTTCATGGCTTCCTCAACATAGGCCTGGTCAATCATAATTTCTTTTCGTTTACGGCTTTTGCTTGTCTCTGTCAATATGCTGCCTGCTGGTAGTTGGGTGTAAAGTTCCCTTTTAAGGTCGTCATAGGCATATTCTGTTTCCATTTTAAGGGCCATGTATCGTCTTTGTTCTTTGACCTCAAGCTCTTCATCTATTGTGCTTAGAAGGCTTTCTATTGTGTCTTCAACGTCTTCATCTACTATAAATATGGTGTTTTTATCTTCAAATCCAACGTCAAGAGAGTGGAGCAGTTCTTTGATTCTATCCACTTCATACACTTCTTCAGTATCTGCGTTGTAAAGGGCTTCAAAACCAGAGTCAACCCCCAACTCTTTTAATGCATGGAGTGTATTGAACTTTTCATCTAGAGCCTTATACTGGGTTTCGTTTATAAACATGGACTGGTCTTTATTGTCTGTATATTCAACACCAAATGCTTTGAAGACCCCTTTCATATTTTCATACCGCTTCTTATCCTCAAAGTTGACGCCTAAAAGTCCTCCTGGCATCTTAACTAAGTTGTCATCTTTGTCGAGTGAAGCATAATTTTTCATATTTGATCGCATTTCTTTTAGTTGTCCTCCTGGATCAACTTGAATATGGACCACATTCATTAGGTCAATCTCTTCTTGTTCTGCATTTTCTATAATATTGTCTAGGACTTCATCATTCACAACAATATGTCCTGGTGCGCCATCATAAGCCACCTCCATTAGGTTGTCATTCATGTAGGCATTTTTCAGTATTTGCTGGGCTTCTTCTAAGTATTCATCCTTTATGAAAACATCTTCTCCATCAATATCGATCACATCGGCTAGGCCTTCCCTTTCTAGGAGGTCTGTAAACTCGTAAGTGTTCATTCCAAGGGCAACAACTCCTGTGTAGTTTGATTTTTCCATATGTGCTCCAAAGCTTGTTCCTAGAAAGGCTTGTTTTCGACTGGCCTCTTCATAGTAGTGGTAGCGCTCATGGTTATGGAGGGCGTCCATATGGTTTCTAATACCATCATTTATATTCTGATTCATTAAATCGTCTGAAAGCTTATCCATGGCACTTCCGTGAATAGACATTTCATCTCCGGCCTTTTGTACTTTTTCAAAACCAAAAAACTGCCCCATATCGCTTAGGTTATCACCAAGTTTAAGGGCAACCCCACCATAATGTTTGGCAAATGTGGCAGCCCCTAGAGTAATCGGTTCTCTCGCTGCCCACATGCAGCCCCTCATCCATACAAGTATTGTGAAGGCCATAGCTGCCAAATATATGAGTAGGGCAATGGTTTGGACTCCAAAGGGTAGGCCAGAACGACTAATCATTACATTTATAAACCATGCGAATTCGAATATATAGCCTATGGCTATAGTGAGATTAACCATATAGAAATACACTTTCAAGGTGTCCCAACTCGTTGAGTAAATAACGAAGGCCATCCAAAGTGGCCCTCCTATAGCAAGGACCATAAGCACTGCCATTCTAAATATGCCAAGTAGGCCCATAAGATAGGCTAAAATCATGGCCAGGACCATTGTGAGAGATCCATCCCCTCCATTACGAATTAGAAAATACTCATACACTGGGATGTCTTCATCGCCACTATTTGTATATTCATCAAGCTGTTCAGACAAACTGCCTCCACCGACTGGTGTTTCAGCTTCTGGTATACCACGACCTGCACCATAGCTAAGAAGTAGCAGGGCTGAAGGATCAAAGGCATCAAAATCAATTTCGTGGTCTTCCAGATCTTCCTGAGCTATGAAGGATTCATTGGCCTGTGTTTTATACTCTCTTATAAGAACGGGCTTAATAAGCTGATTGGCTGTCATATGCCAGGCGAATGAGAAAAAATCTACCACAAACACTGTGGCTGTTGATAAAAATATGGCCACAATGACAATTTTAAATGTCTTGTTCCAATCAATATCTGCATCGTTCTTAAAATACATTTTGAAAATGCCCACAATAACAAATATTATCGATATGATAATGGCAAGAGCAACAGCGACCACCCACGGGGTTTTCATCCATTCAAACTCAATCATGAGCGGTGTCATAAGTACATATGTGCCAAATAGATAGGCACCTGTTTGAAATGATGATCCAAGGAATGATCCAATTACGGTCGTGACAAAGTCAACGCCCCACTGCCATACTTTCATAGGCTTACCTCCCTTCTATTACATTCAGTATTTGATTAGTTGGGATATAAAGGTCTTTTTCTCAAGTCCCAAGGTACACTCAATTTCAAGTGATCCACTTGTTAGACGGAACAGGACAAGGCCTGCACCTTTTAGCTGGGTGAAGTCTTCATTTAAAGTCAAATTAATATCTTCTTGCACAAGAGCGTTAGACAACTTTTCGAACTCCTTAAGACTTATTTCACCTAGAAATTTTAAAATCATGTCTTGATTGGTAGTGAAGTATGCTTCTATATCATTCTGTTGAGCCTGTTCATCAAAGGCTTGTTCTTTAAGGTCTAGTAAAAATACTGCTAAATCTTCAAGTTGATTCTGAGCAAACTCCACCATTTCCATATCCATATTCTCAAAAAGCAAGTAGCGGTTTTTTATAGTTGTCTTACTACGCCCCTCAATTTCTGGGTCTGGTTGCGTTTCGACCAAGGCTTGGGGCTTTGCAATATTAGTGATTTCCTTAATTTTGTCATAGCGTTTGGCCACTGGTTCGGTTTTAATAAAATACTGTTTCGTAAGCATAAAAATAAGCCCTATGAAAAGGACTCCGACAATCAATCCTAAAATCATAAATATGACCTTGGGATGGTTCTTTAATTTTTTAATAATATGTCTCAAGTTCATTTCCTTTCTACTTCAGACGTTTGCAACATTACACTTCTACGTCCTGTAGTGCTATTTGTGGCAATTCTTAAATAATATAAATTTTTCATTCTTAAGCATCTATATATTATGATGAGGTTCTTTATATGATTTTTTTTGCAAGTCAATTACTTATCCATTTACGCTTCACTTTTCTTTACGTTTTACTCTACTTTATCTTTATATATCACGCTCTTCTTCAGAAGGGTTTTGAACATCAGGATTTTTAATAACAAAGTACACGTTGGCTTCATCAAATATTATGGATGGGGACCAAGCTCTATTTTTTGTCATGTGCGGATCATAGGGATCATTCACCTCTATTTTCCCATCTGGCGTGACACCTGTTAGCACTATAATATGGCCAGCACTTGTAAAGTGGCCTTCATGAACTGATACAATAACCGGGTGCCCCTGAGAAAGTAGGTCGACCATTTCTTGATTGCCATTTGCTGTGGGGTATATTTCTTCTACTTGCAAATTGTACTTATTTCCCGCCCACTTGAAAAACGACCACGCAAGACCTTCACTTGTTTTGAAGCCACCATTTGCTGCAATCTGGCACATTTCAGGTGGCGTTATGACATTTCCGGTGAGACCTGCTAAAACCATGGAAAATGACGTTGGACCACAACCTGCCCGACCAACAGTTGAACCCCCAAAAGGAAGATTTGACCATCTTGAATCGTTTTGAAAAAATCGCGGTATAGGTAATTCTAGTTCTGATGGTTTGAGTTTGATATAGCTGTATACAGTCCGGCTCATTCCACTTTTCATATACAGAACACCTTCATTGTCGAAACTTGTCGAAAGCTTTGAGGCCATTTCATCACTGCCTGGAAGTAGACTCATTAGGTTCAATAAGAACACCGCATCATTTTCATGGAAATTGTTATCTGTAAAAAAGTCTATGTACTTCGTCTTGTCTGCTTTTAGCTGTTCACCATCTTCAACCATTTTATCTGAAGTTAAGTATACCGTTTTACGTGTTACGACCTTTTTTCTTAAGTCTCCATCATTGTCATAATACTTACTGACATTATAATCGTAATCAATTCTTTTGCGGATAACTTGTTCTCTTTTATACTTGTAATGATGATCTCCAAGATAGGACCGTATAACCAGAGGTCTTGGTGTGGCCATTTCTACTTTTATGTCTCTTACAATGTCTTTATCTTTGTTGTCAAGTCTTGAAACTCTTTTGCCATCTTTGTCACGTCTGTATTTATACACCCATTTTGTTGTCTCAGTTGTGACTTCTTGAATACCATTGACCCGAATATACTTTCTATTTGTAGACAAAGGAACACTTGGAAGGGGTTCAAAATCACTACTGATAGGTACATAAAGCCTTTTATTATCTGCAGGTATATGTGGGTTCATGTCTAACGCTTTGACATCAAATATACTGTGTTCAAAAGGTGTATAGGGCACTGCATATACAAAATCTGAGAGCATGGCTCTATAAAGATCAGCATCCATTTTCTCCTTGGTCATGAATCGAAAGGCAGTAATAAGCTGCCAAGGCACTCTATAATCATACTCAAGGTCTTTTTGCTGATAAAGTTCATGCGTTGAGATTTGAACGTCTGTGACCTCCCTATCATCAAGATAGGCGTTTGAATTTTTATAGTCGTAATCTTCAATAATTTGAAACGCTCTTACTTCACCTTGAATCACACCTGAACCATAGCTTTTGCGCTCAGCCCCAAGGAATGTTTTTAAATCAACCACAGAATACGGCAATGTTTTATGGATTAATTTGAGCTCTTTATCCGATGGATCAAGGGCATCAATAATAGCTTCGGCTTGCTGACTTGTTAAATGCCCATCTATAGCAAGCCCATATTCTTTTGCTAGGGCATCAAATAACACGCTCGTACTCTTTGAAGCTCCCATTTGTGATCCACCCGAACCCATAATTATTATAAGAATCATGATAAAAACAAATATCCCTATAATAAATCTTTTTATGACTTTCATGATATGACCACCCTATTTCTTCCTCCTTCCTTAGCTTTATAAACTCGTTGGTCCGCTAATTTTAAAAGACTCGGCACATTTATATTATCCATTTCTTCCGTGCTAGAAAGACCAAATGAACACGTTAGATACAGGGGTGGTTTTTCTGGTACACTTAGCTCTAACTGGGCTATTTTGGTTCGTATTTCATTGATGCGCATGGCTGCGTTTTCGATGTCAATCTCAGGCATACATATAATGATTTCCTCTCCGCCATATCGTCCAATTAGATCTTTATCACGTACACTGTCCTTTAAAATACTTGATACGATCTTAAGCACTTCGTCTCCAACGTCGTGACCATAATTGTCATTCACTTTTTTGAAATGATCAATATCAGCAAAGACCGTACAAAATGGTGTACGGTCTTTAATCAGTTCATTCATATACTCTTCAACATACTGTCTTTTGGCAATTTGCATAAGTGGATCATTATAAGCATTTAAACCTGCTGCAAGAGCCATACTTAGGTGTCTGGCCAGTATGGAAATTTCCTTCATGTCTAAACTATGCTGCAGTCTCTTAGTGTGTTCAATCAGCCAGTAACCCATCACTTGACCCGTTGATTTCAAGGGCACACATACTGCGCTTTTAATATGTCTTTCTTCTGCAGTTGGATAAGTAAGTGCAACACCTCCCTTTTCTTCAATGGACTTAATGTATCCATTTTCAAAAGCATCTTGAAAATCAGCCTCCTCAGGATGAACATAGTCACAAATTTTTCTTAGATTTCTTTCATGAGCTTCATCATCAATGGTTGAGTCGAGAACATTTAAACTTTCTTCACGACATAAAAAAATTGTCGAATCACTTAAATGTTCTTCAAGTTCCAGTAAAAACAAGGTGTTCACATCGCGAATTGACTTGGTAATGTTGAGGGTCTCACTGGTATACTCTGTAATGCCCTTTATTAAACTATATCGGCGCAGTTCTTTTATAAGCTTCTTTTGTTTTAAGACATAAAAAAGAAGCCCACAAAGTGCTAGGCTCAGGATTAATTCCATATGTCTTTTTCTCCTATCTTTTCTTTTACTTTTTTTCCTATCTTAAGAACCGATCTGAATCATAGTCATCTTGACTTGATGTGCTTGCATCTATGAGGATGCACTCACCTTGATTATACTTATCGTATTTGACTATATTGATCTTTCCTCCATTTTCAAACCGTTCTTTCTCCCACATACCGGAATGCACATAGTTAAAACGGACACTTCCTTTTTTGACAGCTTGCGGTACAAACTCAACAACAACTTTTCCCTTGTAGTGATTGTTAGCGTCTCTTGGTTCTGTGCCCTCTCTTACAAGTACTGCTGATGTTGGAAGACCGTACCGTCCTTTCCATGTTTCATAGTTTTCCTGTATGCTTCTAAGGCCTACTGGTAACATAAGCACGGAGAATGATCCTAGCTCTTCACCCGGTTTCATGTCGCCTGTGTAGTAGAGTTTAAATCTGTCATTGGGGTCTCTTGTCCCGCCTGATCCAGAAACGCCTAAAATCATGTCATTGATTTCATCTTCATAGTACATATCAAGGGGTTCACCGGCTTCTGTTGTAAACTTCGGCATAATGAGTACTGTGTCATCATCATTAAATAGCCCCTTACTGTCAATTTCAAAATTGAAGGCATAGCCTAGTTTCATGAGCTTATTATCTTTGTGATTGCTTTCATCAACGGCCATGTTGCCTACATAAATAGGCATACTCATATCTTTAAAGGCGTGATCTGTGATCAGAGTTACACGAAAGTTGAATAACTCTACTGGATTTACACGAATTGCCCCTTGTGTTTCTCCTTTTTCACTGAGAGGGTCAAAGACTTCTGCTCGAAACAATACATCTCCCGATGGTAGATCTTGAAATACTTGTTCGTAAGATCCTGGTACACTACAAGAAACTTTTTCTTGTATAAGTGTCCATGTAGCGCCTTGGTCCATGCTTTTATAAACATTTAGCTGCAGATTGTCGCCATCTGGATCATCATACTCAAATATAACCGTTACATCGTCTCCTTCATATAGTTTTTCTTGATCAATCGGTTTATAGCTTATAGTTGGCGCCTGGTTGGGAATAAAATAAAATGAAACACTATCTTCAGCCTCATTTCCATTCTCAGTCTTAGCATGGAACTTTGCTGTGTAAGTGCCTTCTTCCATATCTTCATTGAATACATGAGTCGCTTTCCAGTTCTGCATACCACCTGAAGGGACTCCATCTTTTAGTAGGTTTACTAAGACCGCTTTGCCCGTGCCATCATACAGGTTGACTTGACACTCATCAGCATAGATGGTTGTCTGAGCTGTTAATGTACCCGTCTGCCCAATTGTTATACTATCCGGATTAACTGTGCCTTTTACGGAAATTGGTGTGTCCACCTTTAATTTTAATGGCACTTCTTTTGGAATTGATCCGTCCTTGGGTGTTGCGACCACGATAACCTTATAGTGGTCTTTGTCTGGCAAATCATTTGAAAGCGTGTATGTCTTTGAGTACTTTCGTTCCATACCATCAACAGAATCTTGAGAGAGGTCAACTTCTGCTATAAGATCATTTCCATCCTTGATATATGCCTTTACGGAGTCCATGGCTTTATATGTGAATACATTTGCATGGATAGTTATATTAGCCCCTGCTGGTACGCTTTCAGGATATGGTGGATCAATAGATGCATTTAAAACAAATGGCTCACCGTTTATTTTTATGTCTACTATGTCATAGTCAGACCAAGCCCCTTCAAGGTCTTTGACCCTAAGGGCAAATTGATACTTAACTCCATTTTCAATAGGGAGTGTTCCGTTAAACTCTGTCCACGTCGGATCAAGTTCTTTTCTGTAGTAAAACTGTCTATCGACAATTCCCTTGTCCGCCCTAGACTGACTATGGTCAAGGTCGTATGAGCCATTGTCTGTACCAGAGAAGTTAAAGGTCCCGTCCCCTTGCGGAACTAGGGCGTAACCTAGTTTGGCAATAGGTGGTCTATGGGCTATAACCTCAATACTTGTATTGTCCTTGTTCCAGTACCTATATTCTGCGAATCTTTCATCATTTCCCACAGGGTTATCTTGTGCTCTTAACCGAATTTCCATTCGCCCTGGCACGTCCACTCTGACAGGTTCATCAAAATCAGCAGGAGGTACCCAAGCTGTATCTGCATTATCAAAGTATGTGTTATCATGGGTCACATCTATACGTTTTTCATAAATGGAGTCCCCTTCATAATCTAAGACAAAACCACCAACATCTATGGTATCACCCACTTGTATGAAAACCGTTTCTGTTTCTTCATAGTCAGCGTACTCTTCAAGGAGTTTAGCTGTAATGTCTGAATAAGCACCTCGGCCAACCATCATGTAGGCAGGGCTTGAAGATGATATGTCGTAGGGGCTTGCATAGTCTTTCAATGAGTATTCCGCGTTAAGTGTATAAGGAGAGTTGAAAACTTCCTTGTAGGTATCGTTTGTTCCAAAGTGCCCAAATTGACCATTGTTGGATGTGCCCCTTCCGTAAACTTTGCCATCTGTACCCACATATGCATACCTGTACTGCGTTTCATTTATATCCAGTGCAGGAACAAGGGCATTTGAAACTTCTTTTTTACCATCGAGGTATAAGTCTCCATTTTCATCAACAACCATCCATGATGTTCTGTAATCATCAAGTCTATCATTAGGAAATTCACGAAGTGCTCTCTGGCATTGAACACCTATATAATAATTTCCCCAACCATTTCGAATAGGCATATCAGGTATGTTTATACTCCATTTTCGATCAGGTAGAAACTGATATATTTTTCCTACTGTCGAATTTATATAGACATTTTCCATATTTAAATCTGATTCTTTTATAGAATAATCAGCAGTATCAAATGCAATTTGATCTTCATTCTCAAATTTTAGATATTTAAAGTCTGAACGCATACGTTGGCCTCTGTACCCTTTATATAGAGAGTAAGTATAATCCATCCAACACGCCATATAACCACCATTTGTATCCTCTATGATAAATATATCCTTGGTCTTATTATGATGATACCATTCTATGTTAGCATCTTCATCGGATACATCTACACTAAAATAATAACCGTTTACAGGTGTCCTTTCTTGAAACTTATAGACCTTTTTAATTCCTGATATATCTATTTTTTCGTAACTTTGATGAATATTATTGTCATTGTTATTAACGTCATTAAAAACAAAATAATAGTCTCCACCTGACTCTGCTATAAAGCTTGTTTGAGACCCACCAGACCAGACCTTTTCAACGTCCAGTGATTTGCCAGAATCCATATTGAACGTTGTCCCTATTTCAAACGAAGTATATTTAGAGTTTACAAGCTTGTCGAATATATTACCTGCATCAACCCATTTGTATCGAGTATCAAGGCTTTCTGTGTCTCCATCGGGATATTTGTAAACATATCCTGACTTATCTCTATCATTTCCTACAAATTTATAATTTAATTGAATGTAGTAAGGGATACTAATTAGTTTCTGTACACCCTCTGTTTGAGGTTCGACAACGGACATATCATCTAATGCTGAATGTTCATAATCCACGTATTCATCTTCACGCTTTTGGTATCTGTAATACAATTTATCAGTTTGTGCATTAGCGTGATTGACAAGTTGATTATTGTACTTAGTCTTGGCATAGAGTCCTTTATCTTGAAAAGCAATATCAACAGCTTTAGGGGGATTTGGAGAAAACTCACCCCAAAATTCATCCATACTCATATAGACTTTAAAACCATAACTTTCAATCAGTGCTTTTAAGCTTTTTGGTAGGTGTAAATTTCGACCATCTGCAAATGCTAAAATTAGGTGTTTATCGTTTTCCGAATCCTTGTATTTATCAATATATGACTCTACAAAAGGCACTTCAAAAGCTTTATCTGTCTCACTTACAAAACTACTTTGTGACCAACCACTATCAATAAGAATATCCATATTTTTTGGATATAGTAAATCTGGAAATTTAGATGAATCTTCAAGGTCGCTCCAAGAAGACCAACCAGTAAAATTGTATGCCCACGGATCATTAGAATAATACCAATAATCATGCGCATCATATGGGTGGGCTAATCTAAGATAGTTTGAATACCATCCATGCAATTTAAAATCATAACTTCCCCCAAAATCATATGGTTCATTATATATATTCACATCTAAATTTCTGAGAACATAATCTTCATCATCAGAAGAAACATATGGCGTCCCTTGAAATTCTCCATAAGCATCAGGATATCTTGGAAATTTAAGCATTTCATCTACAGTGCCTTGCTTTGTTTCAACAACACCGCCTTTGGTTTTGAAACTATAAGGTCTTATTATTTCGTCTTCCGATTGGCCATAGTGTGGGCTATAGTCATACTCTCTAAAAAAAGCCCAGTCAAAGTTCAAGTACCAATTTCTCGCCCAGTTATACGTTTGTTCTTTTTTAAGACCAATCGTATTCTTTTGAGCATCAATCAGATTTACAATCTCATGATTCACACCAAACTTACGCTCATACATTTCTTTGGTCAGCTTGTTGACCTCTGCAAGTAGGTTTGCATAATTCTCCCCATCTTCATCCGTAATGACAAGTAGGTCAATTTCTTTTTCCAGTTCTGCTGTGGTTGAAATAACAGGGGCTACATTGTCCACATGACAGTATCTTTCCTCATAGACTTGATCGAGGGAATTGTCTGTTAAATAGTCACTTTCTGTTAGGAATTTAGATATGGTATCTTCCTCTGGAATGACTTCCACCACTTCATGGTAAAAATCATAATCCCCCAGTTTTTTTGTCTTATAGAGTTCGTGGACTTTTGCTGTGCCTATTGGTGTCCACGCTTCATCTGTTCTATCCCCATCATTGTCAGAGTCATGACGAGCATACCACTGCTTGACTCTTGTTTGATCTCCGTCTTCTGAATAAGATGTGTCTAGCATTTCAATGCTTGCATTTAGATCATCCATCTTGTCACGAAGGGCAAGGGATATAACGGTTAGTCCTGCTCTTGGTTTTAAATCAGGTTGAATCATTATAGGGAATAATAAGCTATCACTGGCTTCATAGTTTTCGTCTCCTTCAAGGGTACACTGGGCATGAATATTTAGCTTAACTTGATAAGCCCCAGGTTCTTTGATTAGGACATTGACCCTTTCACCCTTGTTGTTTGTTTCATAATTGATATTTGCAGTATCACTCGCGCCGTAATTAACTGTATTAGATTGCCCCTCAAGAGGTGTGATCGTCCATGTGTAGTTATCTATTGGGAAGTAATAAGCATCAATAGACTCACTGGCATTTAAAGTGACTTTACGATTTACCTTCCTAAGACCATCCACCCGCATTTTGGCTTCAATCGGTGGAAGAATTTCAATATCATCACTTGTGGAATCTTCTAGGCCATCATCATCTGTGACAACAAGCTTTATGTCATTATCAGACGTTGACATGACTGTGGCTTTCACCCTTGATTTTTCATCATTAAGCCATTTAATTTCTCTTATGGCTTGAAGCTTAAAGTCATAGTCTACAATTTCACCGTCTGGATCATAAGACCCTGCACCACTTAGTGTAAACCTATCCCCCATTCGCACCTTGCTTGGTGCGCCTAGTCTTGCTACTGGTTCTTTTGTTTGTGGCAAGGTTGGGTCAGGGTCATCTTCATCAATCTTTTTAAATGTCACAGTATGTGGCACTGTGTATTCAGTTATGCCTTTTAATCCACCATAATCAAATTTGTATAGAGTGAAGATTTTCATTGTGAAGGTGACTATGCCGTTACTGTCCGCATGGGTGCTTAATTTAGGCTCTGTCATAGTGTATGTGACGTTTTTATTCCCTTCTTTTAAAGAATTAGGTGTCCCCTCCATCGTCCACAGTACGTCTGTAATTTGATTTGGCTTACTGACCCTATTATTTGGCTCTAAGGTAAGATTTACGTCTTGCCAGTCTTTATACTCAATCACTCCGTCTGTTACGTCCACACCGTTGTTTTTAATGACAAAGTAGGGTTCGACCTCTCCTGCATTGACAAGAACATTGGTTGAGGCTTCACCAAGACAAGTGAATTCATCTTTAAAGAGTTCTTGTGCGACAACTTTGGCACGACCATTATAAGTTACAGTGTCAACCTCACCACTTTTAAAGTTGGTGCGCTTTTCTTCAAATACAAAATCAGCTTTGAGTTTTCCTTTTTGGAAATAGACTTCTTGTTCTCGTCCGTTGACTTCAATAAGAGCGTGGTCAATATAGTTCTCTATTTTCCAATCATCGAGTTTTGCAAAATCATCAAAATAGACCTCTGCTGTCACCTTTACATTCTTGGTCATTTCTTCTTGCCCAAATTCATAAAGGGGCTTTTCTACAGACACTTTAAGCTGTGGCAATGAAAAAGACACTGGAGCAATGTCCAGTGTCCTGTAATATTCATTTCCATTTGATTGAATTCTATGCCAAAGTCTTATCGACCCAGTCATTTTAAGGGTGGATGGCGTTTGATATATGGCATAATATTTAGCTTCATCAACCGTTTTACCACCTAATACATCATCCTTGACATTAATATTTCCCGGCACGTATCCCCCACCATCTTGGGCATATATTTTTCTAACAGATAACATGTGTTTTGCTAAAGCCTCGTCAACAACTTTCCATGTTTTTTTTGCCCCATCCGGCTCAAACCATTTTTTGTTCATATATGTTGAAAAGAAAGGTGTTGTTCCTACTGTGTTTGGAAAATGGGGATTGGTTACTTCTGTATCATCATTATATAAATATCCCAAAACCCTATAGTGCCATTTTCCGTTCTCATCCTTCTGATAGTCATCTTGTCCCTTATAGCCATAATAGTCATACTTTGGATGTGTATAGACAAGTTTGTTGAAGTCTCTCAGGATGGCTATATTGACCACTCTATTTTCTTTTGTATAATAATTTTCGTTTCCAACAACACTTTCCACATATGATCTGGCACCTTCTTCATCATTTTCGTAGTCCTCTTTAAGACGTTCAGCCATCTGACGCACTTGATATTCATCGAAAATATCATTGGCATAGGATGGTGTTTCTACATTAAAAACAAAGCCTACACTAGATAGAAATATTGATACTATGAGTAAAAACGCTAGATACTTTTGTTTCACCACGTCACCTACTTTCCATATGTTACACCATATATATCAGCATGAATTTTCTGATCGACTATATAGATTTCTTGATTGTCTGTCTCCACCATGCGCATATCCTCTACTTCTTCTATATCATGAAAAGATTCGTATTCTTCTTGTATATGGGCTGTCATCATTGCCCTATACACGTCCATACCATCTTCATAAATATAATTACATAGGCCATAGACAAAATCTGCATAATTCTGATCTGCAAAGTCATAAGACATAATGTAATCTCGGTGTTCCTCTTTAGAAAAATCTTTATTATGCAGTCCATTATCGTAATAAATATTCCAGTCCCAAAGGCGTTCTATCATCCACTCTGTTTCAACAGGATTTACAGATGAATCGTAGCCTTCTATATCTCCATATAGAAAATCTCGTTTCTCTGGTGCGTAGGTAATAAGGAAGATAATATTGCCACCGCCATGATCTTTTTCAGAGATTCTGATTCTTAATTGTTCTGAATCAGGTTGAGGCATGAACTGCAAATTCATATTATGCTTTTGTGCGTGATAAAGAAGTGCTTTCATGATAGTCATACCTCGACCATTTGTGACTTCATCTAGGTCAACGTAGTTATATAAATCTTCTCCATCATCATATTTGCCAACCACACCATCACGTACCATGAAACGTCTTGTATCTGTATTGTAATACCAAGTTGCACCATAATATTCTTCAATTTTGCCCTCTTTAGTATTTAAAGTGCGAACATGTGTATGAAACATTCTAGGATTGTCTATCATGATGTTATGAAATTCTTCATCTGTCCAAATGTTGTCATTCACATTAATGTCTGTGGGCTTTTTGATTTCACCATATGGTGTTGAAAAGTCGTATTCAACGGTCTCTGAATTTGACGTATCTTCTTTTGAAGCTTCATATTCCTGATCCGATTTATTTGAATCAGATTTGTCTTTAATGTCTTTATTATCTTCATGAATGGCCATAGCATTCCCAAGAATAATCTCACGTTCTTCTTCTGTCATTGGGTTCTCAAAATCCCATGAAACGCCCTTGAGTAGGCCCATCTGGAAGGCAGTATATATAATATCTTCACTTTCGCTTGTTTCTCTCTTATATGCATTTTCAGCACTTTCGACTTCAAAGCCCAAGCCTTTGACAAGTTGCCTTGTGTACTCAAGTTTTGAGATTGAGCTTGCAAAGGCTGGCTGTATATTTGCAAGAACTAGTATTCCTGTTAAAAGCAGTGCCAGGGTTTTAGTTTTCATCATTTTGAGTCACTCCTTTGTGGCCCTCTACCATATTTTTTACGTTTCTTTTCAGTTTCTTCATCAACTTTTTCTACGTCGGATCTTAAGTAAAGTTTAATGCCTTCTTTGACACTGGTCAGCCTTTTACGCTTGCCATTGCCTGTAAAATCGCTCATGGTCCTTGTGCTTATACCTAGATAGTTTCTAGCCTCTTCGTATGTCATAAACTACTCTTCAATGATTTGCAGTAGGTCTTCTTTTGATAATATGCTCGTATCCATAATTTCCTCCTATAGTATTATATTGTAATAAGTATAACATACAGGTATACTAGTGTCAAGCATAGTTTTGAATTTTCTTTCAATTTTGAATTTAGCGGACTAGGATGAGGCCTAAGCATATTAATATCACACCACCAAAAGAGCGAATTGTAATGATTTCTTTAAAAAACACCGCTGATAGAATCATTGTAATAATTGGATAAACTGATGTCAGCGATATGACTCTTCCAGCGGTGCCTTTTCTAAGTAACTCAGCATGGGCAAAATCACCAACAGCTAGTATAAGGATAAGTAGCACTGAGAATATTATTACTTCCTTTTTCAAAACGAATATCTGATCATTAGATTTCATCACAAAATAGTATAGAGGGATGTTTATAAGACTTTGTAAAACTGTATATACTAGAAGAAATGAGGCTGTGTCAGTATATGAAAGTATTTTTTTCTCAATAATTCCCCACAGTCCCCATGTCAGGATTACTACAGTGAATAAGAGTTTGTCGTTAACCAATAGTCTAGCCTCCATTCCCATTTGGTAAAAGCTTTTTATAGAAAATCCCAATGATCAGACCTATAAAATATCCTACTGTAAAATCGGGAAAATTAATCGTAAGTCTCAGTATAGTTCCAATCCATAATATGAATCCAACTAAACAAACTAACTGGAGCACCTTTTTGTTGTCTATAATCAAGTGTCACCCTTCTTTCAAATTATTCAGTTTCAAGCCCGAGTTCAGTCCCCCCAATGTTAACTGACCTAAGAGTCTTGTTCCCACCTGGTATAGCAATGTCATAAACAGCTATTACAGCAGGAGCACTAAGAACATTACCAATAAGATTGTAATCCTGTGTGCCCCCCACTTGAACTTTGTCATAAGTGGCCAAATTAAAAACAGGCCCTTGACCTGTTTGTTTTGTTGCATAATTTAACTTTGCAATGCCATTAATTCGCTTTGAAACAGTATCCATAATGGCCTTGGCTTTGAGTTCTTTCATTGTTAAAAAATCGTATGGACTGGCTTCACTTTCTAGTTTTGTCGTTGTATATGTCCCTCCCCGTTTTACAGTTAATGTGTCCCCAAGTGTAAAGAAGTAAAGGGTTTTACTTGGCTCGTTATAATGTAAATAAGGTTCAGCAGGAAGGTAGTCCTTTCCGGACCAGGTCATAACGCCATCAAATGCTGCTATCATAAGGACTAAATTGTTACTGACTTCAGTCCTAGTATGATCACGACTTAAATTGTCATGAAAGGTTTTGAAAAAGACCTTGTTAACAGCCTGAATGTTTATTTCATAATCATTAGACTCCCTTTTAAAACCATCAAGGTTATTGTTTTTTGCTGTTCTTGTAAGGTCCGATCGCAAATGGTTTGTGGCGTCTTTAGATGCAGCTGCTAGGGCATATTCATATTCTTTTTCTATGTCATAGGCATATTCATTTGCTGTCCAGCTTAGGAAAACAACAGTGGATGCAAACAATAATAAGATTATTCCTGCTGTGTTAATGATACCCCTCATGCTCCACATGCCCCCCTCGCCTACTGATCACACATTCCCTGTTAAAAAGACGACCATTCACTTGAATAAGTAAATAGTCGCCTTCTTTAAACTTATAGGTTCCTTCAGGTGTATTGAACACGGCTTCCAGTATTTCATAGTCTACATAAATTTCTTTTTTTTCTTTGAACCCTCCAGATTCGTGTATAAGCCTTAGCTTAACAGATCTTTGAGAGAGAATTTTTAAATAATCTTCCATAAGCCTTTTGTTTATATAGCCTTCTACCTTTACTGTTTCAATTAAATCTGTCGTGGCTCTGGTGACATTGTCTTTATAGTTCTTGTCGATTTGAGTCCATCCCATGACTGTTAAAACAATGGTTACAAGGAAGGTCATTACAAGCCTTGATCCTTGTGAGTAAACAGTGTTCATTAGTGATACTCCTCAGCTGTAAAGCCTTCTAGCACGTCGTTAGGACCTGTTCTAATCTCGGTTATTTCATAATTGTCCGATTCAACAATGTAATCATCATCTGATGGGTCATTAATGTCATAGGCCACATAAGTGTCTGATGTAGGGCTTGCATAGCCATAAGTTGTTGTTTCACCAGACCTTGTGGTTACAACCACCCGCATCCTCGGTGCGTTGGAATTCTTGATCTGCTTTATGAGCCCAATCACTTCGTAGCCCTGACGGTTGGCTCCTGTTTCAAAACCTGAGTATTCAAGGCTTTGTTGTGACTCTTCAGCGTAAGCCAACTGACCATTGCCTGCATTGACCATGTTCATTATTTTAGGAAAAGCCATAACACCAATACTGAGTATTGCCACACCCATTACAACATATAGCCAATTTGATCCATCTGAAAAAATATTTTTCATTTCCATGTCCTCCTATACACTTACCATGTTTAAATTTGAAAACTTCACGAATGCAGCAACGATAACAGGCATTAAAAAATAGCCAAACATGGTTAAATTAATAATGAGCTCTGAACGTGCCTGTATTTTTGCCACTTGGTTGCTTGAAATAAATGCTTGTCTGTCCCGCCTTTCCAGTTCAGCAAAACTTATGCTTAGGCCTATATCATCAAAGGCCTCTGCCACACTCATTTTAGTGCTTGCGCTTATAAGCCTGCTTAATAAACTTTGGAAAGGATAATACTCAATTTCTTCTATAGCCCTTTCTATCGCCTCCCGTCCCTTGTGATTTGAAAATCCTGTGTTTATTTCAATAATAGATTCATTAAAAATACTTGATGCCTTCTGAAGCTCTTTTAAGACTTTTTCAACAGTCATATTGTGTTGGTCTTTAAGTGATAACACAAGTGTTCTAAGCTTCATAGTTTCTTCATAAAGCAGGGCACTTCCATAGAGCTTCTGTCGTCTATTTAAGTTGTGGTCGGGATAGACATATCCATACACTCCAAATGCTATTATGAGGAGAACCCCAAAGGTCAGGTCAGTCTTTTTTATGCCATACTCTCTCGATTTTTGAATGAGTCGTTTGGCGGTTAATTCATTTTGAATGACTAAGTCCGAATCTTTCATAATATGCTTAGTTTGTGATATTGTTGGTTGACTTATATCAGCTAATTTCCTTATGACCGCAGCTTCTTTTTTTACAATTTCTTTTATTTTTGCCTCATCATACATCAGGCTTATATTGACTATATTGGTCTGGTATATATCGTCTGATGTTCCATAACCAATGTCTGTTAATAGCATATGGTTTCTGTAAAGGACGCTATAACTGATGATGAAAAAGCCTAAAACCACACCCAAGATCAAATAGAGGCCTTTTCTCAAAATATGCAGTTCTACCTTCCTGCTAAGGCCTGAATAAACTATTTTTCTTTTCAGCTTAATATAGGCTCTGGTATGTCTTTTGGGAACCTTCTTCTTAAGCATGCGATTGATCCACTTAACCTTTAACAGTGGTTCTAAAGGGTCTTCCATTACTGATAAGAGCGATGTTTGACTTACTGTTTCCAAATAGTCAGAATAAAAGGACACCATCATAACAAGCAGAAAAATTTCTAAGCTTTGTCCTAAAGGCTTATTATAAAAGCCATTGATAAGTAGGTCTGTAATACCTATGTTCTTGGCTAAAAAGGTTACATATCTGTCTATTAGGGGGATTAGAAGTATTGGGGCCAGTATGAGAAGCCCATGTCCCCTTGCCCTTAATCGAACATGCTCTGAGTTCAAATAATCAGCATTAAGTTCTTTCTGTAAAAGCCTTACAACTTTTTGATAGGTGCTTGCACCATCTTCTGTAACATGGTCACCATGGCGTTTTACGAAATGACTCGCTTTCGCCAGAATGGACATGATCCAGTGGCTTTCATTTGAGTATTGTTCTAGCAAGGCTTCAGCCTTTTCTCTTGGTGCTTTTACAATATTAAAGATTTTAAAAAAGCCTTCTTTCACACCCCCATTTGACTTTTCTACAGCATTTGAAAATGTGCTTTCTATCTTGGAATCTGCATTCTTAAACTCTTCATCTAAAATTTCAAATCCATTTTTAAGGTTGACCTGAACATCTCTTGTGTTAATCACTTGGGTTAATTTAGTGATGAGGACAATAAAAAAAAGAACCCCTGCAAACACCAGGTTCTTCGTAAAACTTGCATATATCACAGATATAAAAACACTACTTGCATAAGAATGAACCATCATGGTTTTTGCTCGTTTCATCACGCTTGTGTCATCTAGTCCTTCAGTGGCTTTTAAGAGGCTCCTTACTCTACCGTAAAAGGCTCTGTTCCACCCTATGCGCATGAGGAGTGCAAAAAAATTATTAGACAGCTTCTTAAATGTCTTTTTCACAAGCCACCTGCCTCTCTATCTGACTTTCTATCTGACTCTCTTTGTCTTTAAAATTTCTCAGTTCTCTTCTATCCTCTACTGAACGCAAGCTATAATATATTTGCTCTTCTCGAGTCTTCGAAAAATCATTTAACTTTTCATAGCGATTGTTCTCAAAATTATATTTAACAATTGGAACGGTGTCATAAGCGCCCTCATCCCTGAAGAGATTTTGTGCAATAGACTCCAGTAGATTTAAGTGCCTGTCTCCCCTTGTCTGCCTATAGTCTATAATCTGTCTTGCTCTTGGTCTAAACTCAAATAAATTGAAATAGCGTGCGCCTGTTACCTTGTCGACAACCACTTGAAGTGACACGGGCAGTGTGGCTAATACACTTCTTAAGGCTTCATTCAAAGAGCTGTACTGGCCAGATGTCAGAAGTGAATTGCCCATCTCAAGTGGGACATTATTGGCCTCTTTTGTATGTCCTGTAAAGAGTGTCGCATAAGCCCCCCTGTTACCTGTTGTAATAAAGAGTGAGTATATTGAATCGCGTCGTATTTCGGGGAGTATCATTATTTCGCCTTCCGTTTGAAGGGACTTCTCATAAACTTCTTTCAAGGTAATGCCCTCTGTATTTCCAACTTTTTGCGTCTCCTGAAAGGATGCTATATTCCTAAATGGATGCCTGGCTCGAAGCAGGGCTTCCCACTTTGACTCTGCACACCTAATTCTTAATTCTGGATACATTAAGTCAACTAAGGCAAAAAGAAGCGTTGATTTGCCTGAGTTTTGAGCGCCATGTATATAAAGGTTTAACTCGCCACGAATGATAAGCTTTAAGACTGTTAAGAGCACCTCTGTGTTATCAGGTGGTTCATAATTTGGGTCACGCACATTAATGCCTCGAATCAGCTCTTCAAGATTATAGGCCTGACGGCCATGTATCCTAACCCAGGCCATATAGCATTCACCAAGGGGTGGCTTTACGGCTACAATTCTGTCCGACCCCTGCCGATCTCCTTGGTAATGCGGTGCTCTATCATTTATGGTAGCCCCATCATTTGAACGGATGAGCTGCATGACCGTGTCTTCCAAATCATCAAACGATCCAAGGCTTAAAAACTCTAGTCTGATACTGATATTCATATGAGTTATGGAAACAGCATCGCTTGCTTTTGGAAGTTGTACATCCTTGAGTCGTTTTGACCATATACCTTCCGGAAGACCATACGAACCTACACTAACCCCTTCCAAGGTTCTTTGGTAAAGAAGTTCATCAATTTTTCGATTTCCAAATGTTTGCTCATAGATGAGTTGAATCAAAATCTCAAGTTTCATTTCATAGCTTATTTTCACACGCGTTGTTTTAAAGGCCCTATCTATATCCTCTTTATCAATAAAATAGGATTTTTCGCCTGCCTTATCTGCCCTTGGTTTCATCCAGTCGAATGTATACAGCATATGGACTAGGGCATCTTCATAATGACTCTTTTTAAAGTGTTCCAGTAATATTCTAAACTTCATTTCTGTGCTTAAGCTCTTCGGATGAAACTTAATAAATTCTTCAATATTATCTGGTGTAATAACAAAATCATCTTTCAAATGTGTATAAGCATTTGAAAATCGAATGGCATCATGGCGGGTCTTGTTATCGGTTAGGATATTTTTTAGAAATGTCTTAACGTTGACCTTCAATGAAACATCCCCATAAGATGCCTGGTTAAATTCTCTTATAGTGTCTTTTCGTCTTTCGATAAAACGCTTACGCTCAAGCTCATCAGAATATATTTCAATGGGTTTGAGTTTCTCATATTCATTTTTATAATACTTTACAAGTTCTATTAGACCTTGTATGGAATGTTCTAATGTTTTCATGCTCCACCTCAAATCAACTTTTATGATGCATCTTCCAGTTCGAGTTTTTCAATACATGTCGTGATCTGATCTAGTGCTTTAAAAAGAGGACCATTTCTCTCAACCACAATTTTTTTGCATAGTTTTTTAGAGTCCTGTTCATGCACGCCTTATGGAGTCCACTGTCAAACGGCACACCATACATAAATTTGTGCTTGTATATTTTTTTTATAGTCTGCATTCTATAATGATTCAAACTGTCTTGATAGGCTCCAATCACTTGAATGTGCTTGCTTGAGAACTGTCTGACCTCTGTCCTTAAGTCATCAAAATAGTTTTCTATTACCCTATCGCATTGAGGCAAACAGTCCAGTCGAATCAGTTCATGACTGACTTTTAGTCTTTTAGAAAGATCAAGGACAACATAGTCAAAGCTTTCTTCAGCTGCTCTTAGTAGGGCTTCTAGATCTTCTACTTTGCTTTGCTCCATCTGCAGGTAATTCACACCTGGACTTATGCCTGAAGAATACCTTTCCAGTCGCACGCCATCAAGGGTGTTGGTTCTTATAAAGTTAAAGATGCGAATTTGCTCAGAATCGTACCCCAACCCCAGATAATCGGCTGCACTTTCATCTGAAATAAGTAAAACTTTACTGTGGTACTTTTCACTTAAGGTCATGGCTATAAGAATCCCATTAATCGTTGCTGATCCTCGCCCCCGGCTAATTTGTCGTACTTGAATCACTTGCACTACTATTCACCTCGCTTTTTTCTTCTGTCGTGCCATTAATTATGCTTTGATCTTCATTTTTCACATTGATATCTTCACGACTTTCATCTTGTCCCTCATTTGATTTATCTGAATTTCCATTGTCATCAGATTCTTCATCGGATGATTCTAATAATTGCTTCAAGCTATCACTTTCTTCTAAAGTGCTTAAATAAGTCACCCTAGCTTGTCCTTGTAGATCTGGGTCAATATAATGATCCAAATGCATGGCTGACTTATATTCTGTTCCATACATAACTTCTGTGATTGCCCTTCCCATGAGGTAACGTTCTAAATCGTTTCTCATATCGAACTTTATTGTTGACCCATTTAAGTACCTTATTTTTTTATCTGAAAGCACAATAAATTCTTCATATGTTCCGTCAGGATAATTTCTTGTAAGAACAACATCAACACTTTCACCGACTTGTGTTTCTTCAGGTATGGTAATTTTATCTTTATACTGCCTTAATTTCACCTCATCTGGAAGCCAGTCATCAGTTCTAATAATGTCGTTTCTAGTTAAGATAATGCCTTTTGACAAAGTGCGTCTGGCCCTGAACTCATGACTTTTTAAAAGGCTAATCTCTATTCGGTCCTCTTCTTGGGGAAGCTTGTCTGGATCTAGATATACAATTTTATAATCTTTTCCGATAATGTCGTCCGGCCCTTTTGCTTCAGTTAGTTGCACAGCCTTTATTTTCTTTGCTTCTGCAAGAGCCACCGCTTCTTCTGCTGCTTGTATTCTGACTTGTTTCACCCTGTATAGTTCATAGAATCCTATAACGGCACTGATTAGTGCCGTTATAAAGAATGCCAGGACTATAATACGGAGAACTGTGTTTCTTTTTATATGGATGCCCCGTGATCTTGGGCGAAACAGTCTAAGTAGCTTGTCTTTCATCACTTTAGCCTCCGTAGTTTTTCTTTTAGTCCAAATAGGTCTGTACAAATCTTGTGTATCTGCATCTTAGTGTGTCTGCTTAGTTTCATTACATTTGTGTGGCCATTTATTCGACCATGTAAATCAATCCCCTTTGAATGTCCATCAAAATCAAGAAATGAAATGCTTTTAAATGTGCCTTCATGTCCGACAATGAGGGGCTCATGTCTTGCATGTCTATGAACAACTTCATTGATTATAAGTCTAGTATCGATTCCTCCGGGAATGTTTCCATTTAAAAAGCGTTGTGACATATCTTGATATTTATGATAATCAAGGTTTGTCACAACGCATAGCATTTGAATGTTGTCTAGTTTTACAAGGTCTAGGTCTTCATATTCCATATCAATGAAATTGAAATCATATGAGTTATTAAGTTCATTGTCCTGGGCATCACCAGGGATGACTGTGTAGTTGTCATGTACTTTTGTTGCGATTTTCATTTCTTGTTCCTTGTTAAGAGCATATTTTCTATATATGCTTTTTGCTTTAGATTTATCACACACGCACACAATGTGACCTGCCTTTGAGAGCAATTGTGCTGTATGGTCAATGAAAAAGCTTTGGCCCGATCCCCTTGTGCCTATAACTGCTATATTCAATAGGAACCTCCTTTCTTTTATGTTTGCTTAATCAGTAATTTAAAGATTTAAGTCATATATAACTTCTTTTGCGACCTGCTTGGTGTCTGTTAGACCTGAACCATCTAAGGGCTCATAATAAGCTTTCCTGAAGTAGTCTAAATCTTTTATGCTGAACTTTGAAATGTGAATATTGTTATTGTAAATACCAGTGGTTTGTCTCACTTTCTTTCTCAAGTTTCTACGACTTATACAAGATTTTGTATGCTTATTAGCAATAATACTGATCTTGCCAAGTTTAAGGTCACATAGCTCACTTAATGCGTCCATTTGTTCATCTAATTTTGAGGGTGAAGTTTCTATAATAAAAACTACATGATCATAACGTTGGAGTGGATCTATGTCCTGAATGGGTGCATCAATAACCATGGTGTCTAATGTTTCGCTTGCTAAACTCAACATGGCACCAAGGTCTCTAGAATCATACTTGTGGTCACTGACAGATGTAAAAAGGCTTATATTCTCTCTTTTATCGAGCATGTATGGTGTTACTTGACCCTCATAGAGCTTATCAAGTCCATCTTCATTTTCATCTTTCACACATAGTGAAGCCAGACTTCTATTAGACATTTTGTCTAAATCTACAAGCGCTACTGTTCTACCTAAATTGGCTAGCGAACATGCAAAGCTAAGGGCATATGTTGTCTTTCCTGATGCCTTAAGACCTGTTATAAGAACTCTTTTGCATGTTGTCTGATCTTTAGACAACTTTGTATGAACTTGCTTTTTAACCACCACATGATCCTGAGTGACTTTAATTTTTCTTATAACTCTTTCTTTTTCTAAAACAGTGCCTGTTTTCTTCTCACTGAATCTTTTAAGTGCAATTTTTTTTGGTTTTACAATCACATCTTCTTGGATGCCTTCTTCTCCGCTTTCAGCACCTTGTAAAGTCTGACTGTGGTTTAACTCATTCTCATCTGGCTCTTTTTTTAAGTTGTTTTCTTGATCTAGTTTTTTGATTTTGCCATTCGATGAGTCTTTTCCACCTCTAAGATTTAGCTTAGGTCTTTTAGGTTTAAGTTTTGCTACTGTTTTCCCAAGAGCCTCTTTTACTTTTGACGCCTGCTTTTCTTCTTGAGGTGGAAGCCTCTCTTCTTCAGGGCTATAAAGCTCAATCAGCTTTTCTTTGTCAATGATCTGGACACCTTCATCTATGATTTTCTGTAAAAAGTGCCAATTCACAGCCCTTGTTTCAATAAGAAAAACAAGCTGTCTTTCTGGAATTTCACAAATCCATTTGACTAAGGCCTCATCATCCATAACGTCTGAGCATATAACCACATCATCCAGCTCTTGTGCCTTTACCTTTTCATCATATTCTTGTTTACTTGTTGCTGGTATGGCAGTGGCTATGTCTTCATCAATACAGGATAAAAGTGTCTTTAAAATGTCCTTTTCTGAAGAGACACACACAACTAAGCGTTTTTCTAAAACTTCCGTAACCTGCTTTTTCTTAAACATACATATCACTCCCACACCGTGTCTTCAGGAGGAATATAGTCAGGTTCTTCGATCACTGGTTCATAGCCTGATCCTTCTATGATGGTTTCAACATTGACTGCATGATGAATAAATCTGTAGATAATTATGCTGTAACCACTCGCCACTAGTAGGCTTACAACCAATATTGTTACGGCCACTTGTAACTTCTTTTTTGAATACCTTCCGTTTTCGTGTAGCTTATGGCTTGTTTGCTGAATGATCCATACAAGGCCAAAGCCTATACCCATAACCGTTAGAAGTCCTAGTATAACTGTTAATGCTCCAAAAAATCCCGAGAAGTTGTCTTTTACATAATCGGCCACTTGACCAGTGAGTTGAAAATACTCTTGATACCTATCAAAAGGTGATGTCATTTTTCCACCTCATTTTTTGTGATTATTATTTTCCAGTTAACTTGTTTTCAGCTATATTGCCTGGATCATTGTCTTTTGATATGGCTTCAACCACTTTGCCTGCAACATATGAAATACCAGCAATTGCGGTCGCTATTACAAGCACAGTTCCTGCTATAAGATTCTTTTTTTCATTTGAATTCATTTGATTCTCTCCTTATCGTCTTTGTAATTTAGTCTTTGTAATTTAGTCTTTGTAATTTAGTCTTTGTAATTTAGTCTTTGTAATTTAGTCATTAAACTTTAGTCTTCACTTTTATTCTCTTCATCGTCGTCTTCGTCATCTTCTTCATCGTCATCGCTTCCATCTGTTGCTTTTTCCATAAGCTCTGTGGCTGGATTTACAACACCTTTTTCCACTGTTTCACCAGCTTTGATAAAGAATGTTACACCACTACCTGTTAGTACGACAACAAGAAGGACAGCTGCCAGTATAACCTTACCCTTGCCCTTTTGCATTTTGTGCTTCTTAAGGTGATCTGCTTCCCAAACTTCTGCAGCTGCAGCAGCAACAGATTTGTAAATAATGCCGCCTACTAGAAATAGCAAATAGCCGCCTATGAAAATTGAGAATCCAAAAATAAGCACTGCACCAATTGTTCCGATTAGACCAAAGTCAAAATCAAGCATTTGACCAATCAGGTCATAGATCGTGGTCTTCTTGGCTAGTGAATAAATGGCCTCCACCTTCAATATGTTTTCAATCATTTTCTAAACCTCCCATAGTTTCAAACTAGATTTTTAATATATTTTGATTTATACATTTTGACTAGAAATCAAAATTAAAAGCAGCCTCATCATGAAACTGCAAACACCCTCGACTTATGCCTTTGTAAGACTTGTGGCCATTCTTCTTTTCTTGGTTTTCCTGGTAAGATGCCATTAATACAAACACATCTTTCTCAGATGGCTCTTTGGTATAAGGATCTGCAAATATAATGGGGGACTCTGTCACCTCAATGGTTTCATGTATTAAGTCAGCATACCAAGCTGATTTATCTGCTGATGTAATAACTGCACTTCTAGACTCCAATTTCTAAGCCCCCATACTTTCTTTAATCGTCTCATCCAGGCACTTCACAATGTACTTAGCTTCGTCATGATCGATCTCATTGTTTACAACTTGCCTACGAACACTTCGAATACAGATTGTCCTTGCTATTTCTTTCTTTTCATCCAAAGTGATTTGGCCTTTAGTGATTTCGCCTTTGGTGGCTTTCAAGCACCCCTGTGCAATTTGATTTAGGCGGCTCATTACTAACTCGGCCTTCTCTGATAATTTTGTCATTATATCCATCCTTTCTGCTTTTTGTCTTTGTCCGGATAATGTTTCTTGAGCTCTTCTTTGCTAACTTTAATCTTCACTAATTCACTGCAACCACTTCCCTTCTTGGGGGCTTCTATGTCCAGGTTCTTTGCCTTTGTATTGAAATATCCTAGGGGTTTTGCTTGTTTCACTTTTTGACTCACCTCCTTTCGAGCAAGGGCATGCCCGCCATCCTCGGGCGCGTGCGCTGTGGACTTCTGGATTTGTGCACAGCTGCCAAACCCATGCACCTGAACACAAGCTCCAGAGGGTCCACAGCGCACGGCGAAAGGTTGGGAGCCAAATTCGCCTCCCGGCGGTTCGGATTCGCCCACCCACCAGCCTTTATAGAAAGGGTTAAGGGACTGTGCACCTTTTATTTCTTCATTTTTTTCAGGAGCCAGAGCGCCTGTCATGCCATGCTTTTCTTGGACTTGCTCTTCGTTTTCGACATGCTCATCGTCCTCTACATTGACTTCAACATGGTCTTTTTTTGTGAGTGTTGTTTTTGCCCCTCTACCAATTGTTGAGGTAACTAGTACTCTCGAGTCGGGGTTCTCTCTTATTTGTCTTAGGGCTTCTTTTATGGAGCGTTCTGGTGCCTCTAGGAGCGCTGCAAGCTCAGTCTGCTTGCCTTCCCATACACCTTCTTTTTCTACAAGGTTTTCTATATCCTGTATCCACTCGCTTATATGTATACGACCCTTGGGATCTTTCTTCCGCTCTTCTCTTGTGCGTGCATGATTGACCCAAAATAACTCTTTAGCAATGCTTTCGCCTGTAAGCTCTTTTATGAGCTTTGACGGAATCATATCCCTGTTTCTAAAGGCACTCTTAACACGGCTACGCAGTTCACTAACTTTAAGTGATGGACTGTTTTTGGTATTCCACTTTAGAAGTTCCTCAAAAGTCTCTTCATATGTAAGGCCTGCCCTTCTATATAGCTTTGCAAGACAGAAGGCTGCCAAATTGCGACCACCTTCATGAATGCCTTCTAGTAGCATCTGTGCAGCTGTCGTATCCAGTATGTTTTTACCTGTTCCAGTCGCTCGATCAAAAGCTCTTGTTTTTACAGTCGACTTTTTATTGAGGTTGTACCATTCCTGAAGTTCTCTTAGTTCACAAGTGGCTTCAGGATCAAAATAGGCAATATCTCTAGGTATTCTTTTGAATGAACAGACTGCCTTTGATCCATGATCAGCCCCAGGTAGAACATCACACATAAGTCCACTGATCAATGAGTAAAGCGCTCGGGCGGATTTATAGCCTGGAACACGTTCTTGTAATATCCAGTAAACATGAAACCCTTTCGGGGTCTTATTCACCATGGTTGGTGTGTTTAGGCCAACATCTTCGATATTCTTTAGTAACTCATCAAGAGACATGTCAACAGCATCAATATCTATAGCAACTGTATTAATCCATCTAACAGCATCATTTGAACGTTTTTCAGGACTTGCTGTTCTTAAGGTGTTCGGGTTAAAAAACATGGCATTGTCCTGCTCTGCAAGCTTTAGGAAGGTATCAACCGTCCTTGCGCTTTTTACGTTTGCTATGGTTTTGTCACCTTTGTACTTTCCAAATGTAATTTGTACATAACCATAGTCATTTCTATTTGTATTTTTATAATCTCTGTCTTCACGCTCTTTTGGCTTGTCTGTTAATGACCCATGGAGGATCATGGACAAGGCCATTTGCGCTTCACCTTTAATTGGCAAGGGCATATTTTCACCATCTTTCTTAAAAATAAGTACTAAAAAAGAGCCTTCTTGGTAGAAAGCCCTTTGTTAAAACTTATTTGTGTTTTTATGTTGTTTTTTCTTGCTTGGTTAGCATATTCTTCATATTTAGGTGGCACTTTTTTATATTTTGGTAGCACTTATTCATATTTTGGTGGCACCTTTTTTGTTATTTAGTAGCACTTTTCAATGATCTATGGTTAATAAGTAATACTTTTTCCATTGTTTTTTGAAAAACATGGCATATCTTCTTCGATATTTATTAAAAAGTAGCACCTTTTTGCTTTTTGGATTAAAAGGTGCTACTTTTGCTTATTTTCTTTTTCATGACTTAATCAGCTTGGTCAAATTCTTTAGACTTGACCCACTTGGTAATGTCAAACTTGAATTTGGTCTATTAGTCACTGTTTCATTTTTTATATTTCCTTCAGTGGTTGATTGGTCATGATTTTTAGGGTTTTGACTTGGTCCTTGATCATTTATTACGTCCTTGTCTGTAGTGACATTTGAAGTTTTATTCTGGCATGTTTCAAATGTTCCTGAATCAATTTTCCAGAGGGTCTTTAAGGCTCTTGTTATTAGTCTGTTTTTGTTCTTATGTTCATTGAGCCACTTGTAAAACGCTTCTTCTTCTGAAGTCTTTATAACGGGTGTCTTATACCTTTTACATACACCGCCTTCCCAATCTCCTGCCATTTAGCTGGTCCCTTCAGCAAAACTTGAATAGGCTGCCTTTTCCTGTTCTACTTGGTTGATATATCTTAATTTTGACCAAATAAAACACCCCTCTGCTTCTCGGAACAAGGGATGCTGGCTGATCATTATTTTGCAGTTTGGAATAAGACTTTTTAGAAACGGCATAAGTTCTGAGTATGTTTCTTTGATCATTTGAACAAATCCACCTGTCAGGATCATTGCGGGAAGCTCATTATACTTAAATCCTCGTCTTCTGGCTTTGTTAATAAACTTTGTACGAATGGATATTAGCACTTCCTCTATAAGTGGTACGGCCAAATCTCTAATATTAATCTCTACATCGTTGTAGTAGACGGACCCACCATTTCTTATTAGATAATCAAGGTAAATAGGATCTGGTTCATAGTCATAATCCACTTTTAAAACTTCTAGCATCCTATCCACTATACTGGTTGTGCCTTCGTCATCAATACTGAAGTATGCAGCCGATATATAATCATGGTCTTTATTAATGGCTGCAGGATCAGTGGTGGTCGAACCTAAGTTAAGACCAATTAAGCCGCCTTGTGACAAGATCATTTCCATGGCTTCATTGGCTTCCATTGTATCCGCATCATAAATTTCTGCTAAAAGTGCATTCTTTCCCTCTGTTGAAAATGACTGATCTTGATACTCAAGTTTTACAATTGCACCATTAAAGGCTGGGTCTAAAAAACGAACCTCAATGCTTTTGCCTTTTATTGCTTCAGTATAGTCCTTAAGAAAATCCTTGTTTTGCGTGGCCACCACTTCGTTTTCTGCCCTTTCAGATTCCCCAAGGGGCACACATGACTCTGCGTGAATAAGGACATCGTTATGACCAAGCTCGTATGCTAAATATGCATGGGTTATAAATTGAATAGCCGATGTATATCGCGCCTGAAGAGGTGTATACTTGTGAACACCCCTGCTCATATTGACCAGGTCTCCTTTATTATTGGCAATGGCATACTCTCCAACATGATACCTTTGCTTCGTCTGTTCATTGCCATCAATAACAATCATGGCATCAAGGAGTTTCACTTTCGGGGGATTTTGAATCCTGTTTCTTTTTAATGGGTTGTCTTCGTCTTTTATTTGATATCCTCTACATATGGCATTTGGCAAGATGATGCTTGTTCCTTTATCTGTTCCACCGTGGGCTTTGTACATTCTTCTGCCTTTGTCGTCGCCTATGAATAGTCTTGTTTTCATTTTTTCCTCCTGTCGTAGTAATGGACTATAAATCTGTAATAGAGATCATATATCCCTAGTGGTTATATCGCAGCGATCCTCAGATCTCCTGTATCGTCATATTCAACTTTGAAGTCTGATTCAATGCTGATATGTGAAACCACTACATCTTTTCTATGGAATGTAATTCTAAAGTATGGATTACCGTTGTCTTCAGATTTCAATTTGTAAAATCTAATCTCTTCAATAACCGGTACCATCAGCTCTTTATAAGTCAATTTTGCAAACTTTTCGAAGAAGATGTTGTTGTAGTTGTTAGGTTGAATATAATCTTCTATGGCGTTCAGTGGGTAATCATCTAGGTGGTATTCTTGGGTTGTGTCGAAGTATTCCATTTTTGTCTCCTTTTCTGAATTTCTTTTGTACTGTACTCATAAATGTTCAAAATTATTTTAATTTAGTCAATTTTCAATTCGCTGCTCATGTCAAAAATAGTTGAATATGATTGTTCGATGATCTAACATGCAATTTATATTGTGTATCAAATCATTTTTTTATATCCTATTGTCGTGTATGTAAATTGAACTGAATAAGATTTCAAAATTTGATTTAATTACGATGATTCAAAACTTCTGATACTGAAAAAATCATCTATTCAAAAAGACGAATTTAATGAATAAGGAGGATATTAATGAACAGAGTCAAACTGATCATTTCTATCGTAGCACTACTGAGTTCGATTTATGCTTTAAGAACTGGCAGCTATACTATAATTGCATTGATTGCATCATTGGTATGTGCAATTGAATTTTTTCAGTGTATCCTACCATCAGAGAAAAAGCTTTTTAATGCAGTCTTGTTTCTATGTGCATCTATCACATCATTTGCAGTTTTTATAAAAATGTTATCCTAAAGTTACACTACATTAGAACTGCTTGGTATCTTAAACTTGGTACCAAGCCTTTTTACTTAATCTCATAAATCATCTTATCCCCAAGTGCCATCCAAGTAATAGTGATACCAATCACCATTTTTGACCCTAACGCAAACCGTTTCATTTTCGTCAAGCCAAGTTTCAGTTACGGTCAGCCCATCTTTATATTTATAACCTACGCAGGCCTTATGGTCTTCATTAACACGCATCATGTGTTCTTCTTGGTCAACGCTTAATCCGCAAACACCTTTAATAGCCATCTTAATGCTCCTTTCACGCTAATATCATCTTTAGTATGGCGCCTCTTCACATTCAGAGCACCAGTAAATAGGATTACTTTCTTCATCATGATTCATTAGTTGCATCGCTTCACCGCATTCAGGACATATGCCATCATCGTAACCAACTGTACGTGATAAGTTGTATTGATAAATCATTTCCATGTCCTTAATAGCCGTGTGGTGCAATGCATATAAATCAGACTTGTTTTCAACATTGAACATTAATTCGATCGTGTTTATCAGAAGATGCTTAGTGCTTTCGACTTCTTTCGTTCTATCTCTCCAATTAGCTAACATACTCCACCTCCGCAAATATCTTATGGGGCGTGAACGAGCATGCCCGTTCACGCTAAAGAATCATTATCTTTGTAAACACGGAACATACCAACTTGGAGAGGCAAATCCACTAACACCTTCTAGTAATAGATTTCCGTTATCTGTTCTTCCTTCTACTTTGTAAACTTCTCCTATTTCAACATCAAATTCAGCAGGAGTATCAGGATATTCAACACGGTTGTTTTTAATACACTTCACATAATCACCTGTTTTAACATTGTTTGATGTAATTAAAGTATAATTAGCAATTAACACAGATAAGTCGATCCATCGACTTCCATGCTTTGGCTCAAACAATTTCACGCCAGTAATTGGATCAATAGCTTTGACCACACAATATGATCCTGATTTTGTCCATAGTTGTTCTGTCTCTAATGCGATTCTATCCCAACAAGACTCACACCCATGCCCATCTTCATGACAAAGACTCCAATCATTAGTGAATCCGTGATCGCTTGGACAACCATCAAGAGAAATATCCATCCTATTGTCATTGTTCAATTCCATTCCCTTTTTTATCAAAATAAAATCTACCATTTTCATAGTATCTACCTCGACTTTCGCATATATCTTATTCGGTCCGTCTATATCAGACTTGTTTGCCCCTTCATTTGTACATCCGGATTATCAACCACTTTAAAATAAACGTTACGCCCTATTGTTTTTGATCTAACGATCAATCCAATGCCTTCAAGAATTTTGCAAGCCTTATTCACGTTTTGCCTCTTCGAAAACAACTCTTTGGCTATTTCACTTTGGGTTCTCTCACCTGAACGCAAGAGCAGCAAAACTTTATATTGTGTAGCGGTAAGGTCTATCGTAGTGTACAAATAGAGCAGTTCATTTATTTTCATTCGAATCACCCTTTGTAATCCATATGCATTACATATGTAATGCTTTACTACTACATCAGCACAGCCCTTTCAGGTGTCATGCCTCCACGATTTAATCTTTTGCTAAGCGTTGATCTCTTCAATCCGTAATGCTCTGCCAGATCCTTAATCGATGAGTACGGAACGCCAAAACACGTTATAGCTTTGCTGTTCCGTTCCGCAATACCATTTGGTCTTTTACCAGGATTCAGCACCTCATCCATGCTAAGCCCTTTTTCGGTTCTATGCCTTAGTTGATTTCTTGTGATTCCATAAGCTTCTACGAAAGCTGTCTTGCTTGGATATACCTCATCTTTATACTCAACTGTTTTGCAGCTCATTTCCAATCCAACCTCCCGACATACGCATAAACTTAGTTTTAAGCACCAAAAAAGAGCCCTCTACAATATTTTGTAGAAAGCTCTTTCTTGTATCCTTTTTTGCTAATCCCACATAGCCAACCTTATTGGGATCTCTTTTACACGTTCTCTGGACCGTGTTCCATCGGTATTTTCACGAAACGTCTCAATGTCTGTATGCATTGAAAATTCAACTATTTCAAGGATTCTTCTCTTTGTATCTCTATCACCGTCTCCACGTGCCTTGTTAGGGGCATAGGTACACGCTAGTTGTTTCTCGTTTGTTGCGTAAGTAGACATTTTGCCTGCTTCAATTATACCAGATGGATTGGCAATTTTCTCGTAGAATTCTTCATTGAATTTCATCCCTGCTTTGAATACAAAAGTAACCACGTAAGGATTTGGATTCCCATCTTCATCTGTTGCTCCAATAACGATCTTGTCAATTAAGCTATCCATGATATCACGGTCAAATTCTTTAATTTCTAGATTTTCAGCCAACACTTTTCTGAATTCGTTGATTCTTGTTGTGATTGATTCCTCACCCTGAAGTGCTTCGTATTTTTCGTTTCGTTCATCTCTAAAGGCTTTAAGTTCTTCTTCAATATCATTGTATTTCTTTTCATAGTCTGCTTCTGTAATTTTTTCATCTAATCGCATATCCAAGAGCGTCTGTGATTTTGTTTCCAACTTCTTGATTTTAGATGACAACTCATTCACTTCATCACTAAGATGACTTATATCTAAAGCGTCTTCAATATTACTAAAGAATTCTTCAATGTCAGTAGTATTCAATTCTTGTATCTTATTATATGCATTTACAAAAGCATCTTCTAAAAAGCTCTCATGAATGCCTTTTGAATGGCCACAGGTTTTTCTACCTTGTTTTATTGCTTTGCCACATTGCCAAGCCGGCTTTTCATGATCAGTTCCATGATGCCAAATTCTTCTTATGTAGGTGCCACCACAAAAGCCGCAGGTGCACAAACTGCTAAAGGCATGTTTTCGACTGTACTTTCTCGAATTATTCTTTTTGCTGTGCTTCTTGCTACGCATTCTTAAAATTTCTTGTGCTCTTTCAAACATTTCATCCGATATAATAGCATCGTGATTGTTTTCTACATAAAACTGTTCTTTCTCACCCATGTTATCTAAACGCCTATGTGTGATTGGATCAACTGTAAATGTCTTTCCTTGAAGAAGGTCTCCTTTATATTTTTCATTTTTAATAATGCCTCGAACAGTACTTTCATGCCATTTGGTACTTCCTCGTCTGGTCTTATAACCAAGATTAGAAAGTTCTTTTGCTATGACAAAGCATCCTGATCCTTCAACATATCGTCTAAAAATATATCGTACAATATCGGCTTCTTCTTCATTAATAGAAATCGTCTTGGTTTCTGAATCATAATCATAACCTAAGCAGCCATTGTAACCAACCATTTCACCACGTTTCATTTTCATTTTAAGCCCCATGGTAACATTGGCTGAAATGGATTCACTCTCTTGCTGAGCCAGAGAACTTAGAATAACCAAGAGCATTTCACCATTCATGGTCAATGTATTAATGTTTTCTTTTTCAAACATGATGGCTACATTCTTTTCCTTTAATAAGCGTACATATTTTAAGGTATCCAAAGTATTCCTTGCAAATCTGGATATTGACTTTGTAATAATCATGTCAATTTTACCTTCAAGAGCATCATTAATCATCCTTTGGAAATCAACACGTTTATTAATCTGTGTGCCAGATATTGCTTCATCGGCATAGATGTCTACGAGTTCCCATTCCGGTTTTGTTTCAACTAATTGTTTATAATGAAGCACTTGAGATTGATAGCTCAATTTCTGTTCATCTGAATCTGTACTAACTCTACAATATGCTGCAACTCTTAATTGATTTTCTATAAAGCTGTTTCGTTGTCTTCTTGATTGTTTACTTGCCTCAATAACTTTAACCTTTCCCATTGAAAGTCCTCCTTACATTAATTTCATCTATGTTTGATGCGAGTTTACCATTAATCATAAATTAAGACCATGTTTCGCTTATTTTTTCGACATAACAAAAAAGCCTTCTCAGAATTAAACTTACTTTGAGAAGGCAAATCCTTTTACATATTTACTTATTTCGGCAATCATCTAAGTATTTTTGTAAATATAGTTTTACTCCATTGCATAAATACCGATTTTATATTTCTTCTTAATAAATAATTTGATCTTATCATACTCAATTGGTGAAATTAACTTTTTATTTCTTAAGTGATTCAACATTGTCACTTGTTCACTAAATTTTAATCTATCGTCCATTGTTCTTTCCTCCAGTTTATTCTATTCAAAATATGAGTTTTCTTTTTTCTCTCTTAAAAAGGTTCGAATCTCTTCAATACTCTCTGCTCTTCTGCATTCAGGTAGCGCATGTAAGACATCTTGATGATATCGACCATTGTCGCTAGCTCTGACATCTAATAAGGAAATAACCCCTGTATCGGTTTCACTTCTTATCAGTCTTCCGACTCCTTGTCGTAATTTTATTAGCATTTTAGGTATTAAAACTGATTTAAGGTATTCATTCATATCCGTATATAATGATTTCTCATAATCACTGATTGGATCTGGTGTTGGAAACGGTAACTTCACTATAATTAGATGGGATAAAATATCTCCTGGTATGTTAACGCCTTCCCACATGCTTCCGGTTGCAAATAGAACAGAATTTTGACTTTTCTTGAATTCATCGATTGCTGTATTTCTCCCACGCTTCATTGCTATCAGCTGTCGATTTGGATGCACTTCCTTGATGTGCTGAAATATCAAACGCAATGGTTTATATGATGTGAATAAGACCAAGGCATGACCATTGGAAGCATCAATTAACCTTGATATCTCTTGTCTGACCTCGTGAATGTATGCTGCATCATCAGCATTGGGATAAGGGATCTTCTTTGAAATATAAATCATGCAATTTTCTTTAAAATGGAACGGCGATGTTTTGGTAAGTTCATTTATTTTCCAATGGCTAATTGGATTTATGCCAAGTTGATGCTTGATATAACTGAAATCTCCATCCACTGCTAAAGTTCCTGATGTTAGAATCATGGACCGCTTTGCCTTCCAAAGGTCTTCTCCTAACTCTTTGCTAATGACTTTTGGAATAGATGCCAGCATTCGTTGACCTTTGGCTTTAGGATTTTCCATCCAATAGATATTTGTTTCTAATAGAAATACCCTCAACCCATCCATCACTGTTCTAAGATCAATAAGAGATTGCCTTGCCGTATAATTCATTTTCTTACTGATTTCATGAATGGTTAATACCATTTTCTTCAAAAGCCTCATAGCTCTTGAAGTGATTGTTGTTGGGAATTTTTCTGTATCATCAGAAAATGCCTTTGCAGGGATTTGTTCCGTCAACACATCAAAGAACATTTGATTGAGAGCCATCACCTCATTCGTTAAATTTTTTAATGCTTTATGACTCTTCTTCTGCGAATGTGTGGGTGATATCTTCTTCATCAAGTGATAAACCTCATGTTCATTGATGATTGATCCGTACATCTGATTTGCAGCATCCATCAACTTATGTGCTTCATCAATAATGACCGTTTGATACTCCGGCAATAATGATCTCCGTCCATCTTTTCTTTTTAATATATCTGCCAAATAATAGTTATGGTTGCATATTTGAAAATTATAGGTGCTTTTCCTCGCCTGTTTCATAAACTGCTGAAAAGCACATGTCTTAAACTTACTACACTTCATACACTGGCTACTTTTCACATTGATTTTTCGTTTATCATAACCGCTGATATCTTCAGCATCAGCAAGATCAATATTTCTATTTTGAATTAATTTTTGTAGACCTTTATATTCACTAGAGCGTTTACGCTTGGGATCTAATGATTGAAAATAATCCTTTAACCGATTTTCGCAAACATAGTTTTCTTTACCTTTTCTAAGTACACAGGTGATTGGTGATGAGATAATGCCATTTTCCATCAGCATTTTAGAAATCTCTGGTATGTACTCCTTTATGATTGAGCTTTGTAGTTCAATGCTTGATGTGGTTATCACAATTGGAATTTGCTTATAGAAACTACCTTTTTTCGAAAAAATATTATGCACGATAGCTGCAATTAGATAAGCATGAGTTTTACCAAGACCAACAGCAATATCACTCAAGGATATCTTCCGTTCTTTCATGTTTTCATATATATGCTTTGATAACTCGACCTGCTCTTCTCGTACAACAAATCCATACTTGGGAAAGATATCCTTGAAGATAACATCAATCATCTCAGAGCCATCTGCCGCTCGTTTCATATCATAAAAAGATAAGACTTTAATTTTATCAATAACGCCCCCGTAATCTTGCTCTGTCAATTCATGTCGTCTGTAAAATAAATACTTTTGATCACCTGTAACATAATTGACAACACGATAGGTGTAATTCTTTCCGGTAAAACTCTGCACTAAGATGCAGTCTTTTACAATGAATACTCCTTTTGAATTTTCCGTTATCCACTTTTCACCGATTACTTTATTTAGAGTTTCTTTTGTATTTAAATTTGGTTGTATATTATCCATCTTTTCTCCTTTAGTTAAGTTTGTTTCACTTAACAGCACAAACCTAGAACCAAGTCAAAACAACTTCGTTGTACGTTTGTACTGTTAAGCGATTCTTTAAAATATAGTTAATAAATACTTTAGGCGGTCAATAGTCATTGACCTCATAGAAGCAACCCATGCCATTGGCTTCCAGGCAAAGGCTGTATTCTCCTGATCATCTGTCAGGCTGCCATCCATAGGATACTTAGGACTTGGCAGAAGTATCGTTCAAATTTCCCCTTGTGGATCATGGCGAATTATCTTAACCACTAGATAATTTAAAGCCGGATGTTGTCGCTCTGATATCTCAGTCATGGCGCATCCTCTTATGTCGCTTTCCTTACGGTCACAAGGTAACGTACCTAAAATATTGAATATGAGTAAAATTAGATTTACTATTTTTCAAGGTTCAGAGGGGTAAAAAAATCCCCTTCACTCTTAAGCCGAAAAATGAAGGGGGGTGTACCAAACTTTTTTTAGATTTTTAATTGTTTTCTTAATTTATCCAACACTTTTTTCTTACGATTATTAATTGTCATCAGTGGAATATCTGTTTCTTTTGAAAGTTGCCTCTGACTTTTCCCACAAAAAAACAGCTCTTGGATGAGCCATTTCTCTTCTTCATCTAGAATTGAAATCGCTTCAAGAACTGTTTCCATAAGCATCTTATTCATGATTTCTGTTTCAATATCCGTATCCTTATCCGATAAGATTTCTTCTGCTGAGCAGTAACTGTATCCCATATCACTGAAATTAACGACGCCTTTTTTTAAGTCACGCTCTTCTAAGTACCGCTCTCTTCTATCCATACGATAGTAAACTTCATAGATTTCCTTCGTCGTTTCATAGTATTTGCCATCTACCGGAATAAAGTATCTCCTTGGTTCTTTGTTCTGATCATCTGATTGATTCATGTTACATACCTCCTATTTTGTAATTAATGAATTGTTCTTTACAAAATAAAAAGTTACGGCCCACGAATTAAGACATAATAGATATTCACCATTTTTCCCTCCTAAAAAAGGGCATAAAAAAAGCCAGAAGTCGTTTTGACTTCTAGCCTAAAATTTGCCTATATTTATTTTTTAGCTGAAAAAAGGTACTAAAAAACCCCTGCAAATGCAGAGGTCAATATATGCCTATTACTTCCAGCATACCCATTATACCCTATTGACAATACCACGTCAGTACCAAAGCAGTCTCTATTTAGTATCAATTCCGTCTCAATTATGTCTCATATTACTTATAAACTCCGGCAATACATATCCCCATAAAATAACGCCAAATAGCGAAATAGCTTTTTTCCTTTGTCTGAAATATGTTGATCGTGACAATTTCAGCATGTCCAGCAATTCATTTTCTGAATATTTTTTCTCAGAGAAATATGTAGTCTTTAGAATCTCATGATACCGTTCACCTTTATTCGGATAAGTTTTTAGTTTGAGCATTGCAGCATTAATTATGTCAATAATCACTTTACTTGCCTCTGCATCTTCTAATTGCTCATGCAAAAGCTTTGCTTTCAAATCTGAACCAAATTCTGTTATAACATCCAGTACCGCAACAGAAGCATCACCATATATTTCTTTGCATTCGCAAACAATATTGGTATAGCTATTTTTTATGCCCCACAAAACATCTGAATATATATCGAGTAATAAATGAGCATCATGATATACTTTCTCATCAAATTCATCATAAGCCTTAAAAGAGTTCATTAATCTTTCAAGGCCGTTCGTCGCCTTTCCCATATATGCCTCACCTCTTCTCATTGATTTTCTTGACTTTTATAGTATTTATGTGTTAATATTTACATGCGAACACTCGTTCTGTTTGTTCATTATACATGAACTAAATGTTCATGTCAATACTTGTTAAATGATAACTGAAAATATTAGAAGAGGTGTGTACTTATGACATTAGGAAGTAAGATTAAACTTCTCCGAAACGAACGTAACATGACCCAGCCTGATCTTGCCACTGCATTAGGCGTTACGGTTCGTGCTGTAGCTTATTATGAAAATGATGAAAGGCAACCAAAGAAAGAAATAATAATAAAGCTATGTAAAATTTTTGATGTTTCAACAGATTATTTATTATCAGCAAGTGAATCTTTTTTGCTTGATGCCACAGAGAAATATGGCTATAGGGGTAAAAAAAAGGCTGAATCATTTATCAATGAAACAGCCCTGCTCTTTGCTGGAGGTGAATTAAGTGAAGAAGATCAAGATAAAGTTTTTAAGGCAATCACCGAGATTTACTGGCGCTCAAAAGAAAAACACAAAAAATATACTCCGAAAAAATATCGAGATAAGGAAGAGTAATTTCTCAAAATCTCTCTAAGGGGGAGGAATGATTTGAACGATTACATTATTAACCGCTCAACTAGACTCATAAAGAAATATAAGACACGGAATCCTTTTGAAATAGCGGCCTACATGAATATTGATGTTTTGTTTATGGACCTTGGCAAGCTAAAAGGATTCTACAAAAGAGATGGCCACAATCGATTCATTATTATTAATGATCAGATTTGTGAACCCCTTCAAAGGATTGTTTGTGCCCATGAGTTAGGACATGATCAACTCCACAGACATATAGCCGAAAACCATACTCTACAGGAATTTGCCATATATGATATGAAAAGCAAACCAGAATATGAAGCCAATCTATTTGCTGCTGAATTATTATTTTCAACGAAGGATGTATTAGAATATTTTAGCCAAGGTTATAACTTTTATGAAACTGCTTGTTTTCTCAAGACTGACATTCATCTCTTAGCTGTAAAGCTTATGATCATGAATTCAAATGGGTATCAATTAAATATTCCGATTGATTTAAAAAGCGATTTCTTAGGGACTAGAGAATGAACTGGAAGGATATCTCACTCCTTTTAGTAGTCGGAACATTGGTGAATACCCCTTAAAAAATAATACGATTAATATAAGTGTGTTTGGCAAAAAATGAACATTATGTCAATACATATTTAAGTTTTAACCAGTAACTTTCAATAGTAGTCAAGGGCGAGCGTAGCGAGTTTATCTTGATCCTTGACTACGTTCAGTATCGTTATCCTATTTTAAGGTTAGCAGTTTAACTGATGACCTGGCCCCGCCCAGGACGGGGACTTGGTCAGTGCCCCATACAATAACTGCACTGACTCCGGAAGAGATGCTCTATTTTACCGATCAACGTGCACTAAAGCATCGGCGTAGTCACCAAGATATAATCGTTTTAATCCTTGAAATATTTATGATATTCTTATTAAAGGCGAGAAGTCAAAAAAGATATGTAACAATTGTAATGGTTTGTCCGATAAAGCATAGTCACTTATATACTCATACAATCCCACTGATGAATCGGCCTTTATTACACTCAAGTCTCCTTGTGCCTTAAATTTGAATTTTTTCTTATTAAGAACTGACAATTTTTTTGAGTTGTTTTGAATATCAATATCTTTCACAACAAAGCCAAACATAATATTTTTATTATGGCAAGTCGGATATTTGGGTGGTTCATCTACAAATCTAAAAACTCCTTCATCGATGTATTTATTGTTAAGACGTGAACTTCCATCAATTCGTTTACACTCTATAATATAATAGTCTTCTTTATTTTTATTTACCCAATAATTATTTGATGTTACTCTAATGTCACATCTTCCTATAAATGTATCTGTGTCTTCATCATACGTTTCCGGTGTTTCAATTTGAAATGAAATTGGAAACATATCACATTCCAATTCTTCTAGCACAGAATTTTTGTCTAGATAATAGTAAAACAAATGGTTCTGTATATTTACCTCGTGATTTTTAACTTTACGTCCTGATGAAATACAATTTTGCTTCATTAGGTTACAACATTTTTCTATTGTTTCAACAATATGATCATAAAAACCTTTTTGAAAATCTTCATTTATAGATTGCTGCTTAAACCCCCCCATCAATTGTCACCTCCCGCATCATTCATTATTTGTTCCATAACATCAGCAAGGTCGAGTTCTGCAATTGCAGGATGCCAGTACTTATATAGATTAGGTTTAATGATAAAAAATGAATTATCACTAAAATGAATAACATCTCTTATTTGATGAAACTTGTCATTATGAGAATATACAGAAAATCTTGATAATAATGTTTTATCGCTATCCGTATCTTCAATAAAATCAATAGTATTATCTGATATGCCATTTAATACCGAAAGTTCAAATATAGAAAATTTATTAAGTACGTTTTGATAGAATTTAATGCCAATATGCTTTTCTACGCGCTGATAAATAGCAGCAAATTGTTTAGTGAAGCTCTCACTGTATGCAATCAACTCCTCATTAGATACTTTTTTATAGATGCTCTCAATATCTGTATTAGTTAGTTCTGGTATCTGAATATTAATTGCATAATCAATAAACTTATTGTTTTTTAGTCTAAATTCCTGTAAAACCAAATTATCAAGTTCCTCTATTTTTAAATCTAAATCTAAAAAATCAAAAAAGTCATCTTTCTTTTTTTCTCTATGAATATTCTCAGTTTTATTTACAATATCCTCAGAATAAATATAAGGATACTCTAATACTTCTCCCATAAAGCGTTGCTCTCGTTCAATTCCTATTGAAGTTCCTAACATAAGATTTAAGTAGGAATATAATGATGAATTTAGTAAGCCAGCTAAATTCATTAAAAATGGTCTTTGTTCCTCGGATCCCTTAATAATATACATGGTCTTTTTACAAACAAATTCGTCATCACTAAAAGCAGCCCTCAATTTGTAATTATTACAGTTCACTCCAGTAGGTGTTAACACATATGGTGGAACAAATAATGCTCTTTCTCGAGGACGATGCACTTTGCTTTTTAAAAATAGAGTAGTATTACTTGTGTTTACAAAAAAATGATCTACTCCTTTTTGTGAATCAAGTAATTTTTTATTAACTAAATGAGAAGCATCCTTCTTGTCACCATCTTGATATTCTACTCCTGCTCCTATAATAATAGGAAGTTCCTGCTTTTTGATTGCTTCTGAGATAGTGCAGAAGTGATTTTTCAATTTCATTATTAAGTTTATATCATTTGAAAATCCATATACAATAGTTTTCCAAACCCAATCAAATTTTAATAACATATCCTGTTGTATATATTTTATATCATTTTTCTCAATAACAATAATATTAAATAATTTGAAGAAAATATTGGGTTTAATAGATGTATAATTGAAAATATTGTCCAAGTTGTTTCCGTCTTCATAGCTAAAAGAAATTATCACAGCAGGAGCATCCGCGTTTTCAAAGACCAATTTTCTAACAGATGACATCTCAATTATACTATGAATTTTTGTCTTCTCTAATAAGAAGCTTCTAAATCTTTTAGATGGCTGTTTTTGATTGTATAGTAATTTGGAATGTAAAATAAAACAGCACATCGTGCGAGCATGGCTAAAATCTTTTGCTCTAAAAACAAAGCTTCTACAAATTTCATTATTCTGTTGTTTGTCTTTGTATCCATTTTTTTCACAATACTCTAAATGAAGACCTGTTTTTACATTACCCCATGGTGGATTACCAATAATAAAATCAAACTTGCAATCTTTTAGTCCTTTAAGTTCTTCATCATCAAAGAAATCGCAAACAAATAGATTAGTTCCTTTTAAATTTGGCAACGTGAAAGTTGATAAAGATTTTGGATCTTTATAATCCAAAACAGTTAAATAAAGAGAAAATATTGTCACATCAATCGCTTCTTCGTTAATATCTATACCATAAATATTATTAGTTAAAATCGATTTAAGTAAATCATCATCGTCGCAATACAATTTTCCACTTAAATTTTCTTCTACCATACGGCGATAGCTATCAACCAAAAAAACACCCGAACCACATGCTGGGTCTAATATAGTATATTCTGAGTGTTCTTTTAAGAATCCTAATGTCGTTTTATCTAAAATGTACTCAACAAGGTAATTAGGAGTATAGAAGGAATTGTCTTTATCTCTAGCTTCTCGTCCAAGCAAAATTTCATAAATATTACTTATTAACTCTACTGGAATAATATTAAAATCATACATTGCAAATAATGATAGTTGACCATCCTCCATTGAAATTGTTCCAGATAAGAAGTCAGCAAGCAAATTAAATACATCCTGTGTTAATTCAGGACATTCAATTTCACCACCCAAGTCAAAAAGATTGCCATTAAATTTTGATTTGAGGTATGCAAACAGTGTATATATAGAATCTTTATTTCTCAAATATTTCAAAAGTTCATTCTTTGCCTGCTCAATATTACCAGAAAAATTTCCATACGCTAAATCGACTCCACGGTCAATCAAGAATCTTATAAAAATAAGTCTTAAAACCAATTTTGTAGCAAAATTTATATGATAAGTATTTTTTAATTGCTCAGTTAAATAAGTAATATTTGATAGTAAAAACTTGTTCAAATTAGGGGTAGAGAATCTTTTCGAAAACTTTCCCCAAAACATAGGATTAGTTATTTCTACATATGAAAAATCTGAAGCAATAGAGCAACTATCTACCGAAAACTCTGTAGCTTTCTCTATCACATAAGATGACAAATTTAAGGACATTCCATTGTAAATTTTGACTGTTTGGTCATCACAAAATACCGCAACAGGAACTTGAGCGTTCCAGACCTTTTTACTAATTATTTTAAAAGAAGCATCATCAAAAAGGCTATCAAAAAAAATAATAAATGGTTTTTCATCTACAAAATAAATTGCATATGGCTTAATCTCAGTAACTATTTTGGTTATATGATTAGTATATTTAGATCCATTAAATTCACTATAATAAATAATATTTTCTGAATCTTTATAACCAAGTCTAGCAATAACCGTTTCTATTGGCAATTCATAGTTTCTCATTTCCCAATCTACCTCCTTTCTTTTTTTCCGGTTCAATATAGATAAATAATAAATATGTCTCTATCTCTAAAGCATCTGCTATTTTTTGAATATTTTCTAATGCTATACTTCTTTTTTCACGCTCAATTGCACTAATATAGGTTCTATGTAACCCGGCTTTCTCCGCAAAAGCTTCTTGCGATAATCCCTTTTTAGTTCTATATTTTTTTACATTATTCGCAAAAACACTTTTAATATCCATAAATACATATCACCTCAATTTTAATTCTAAACATCTGAATACAATAAGTCAACATACAATAAGTCACATTATTAAAGTATTTTTTTAGACTCATCACTTTTCAAAGCCTATTTATCCTGTCGTGAACTACTATGATATGGTATTTTTTGATCAGAAACCCTTTTGTAATAGCTGCCTGCATGAATGTTGATGTTTTAAATCTTATTGCCGAATCATGATATAATATCTCTGTTTCAGTTAGGCTATAATTTTTACGAAACAGCAAGCCTACTTGAAACAGATACACATTTATTAGCTATTAAACTTATGATTATGAATACTGCTGGTCTTCAATTCAATATTCCAGTCGATTTGAAAAGTGATTTTTTGGCAATGCAAATTGATGATTTCACTTCGACATAACCACACATTCAGACAATCATATTGAGCATCTCAATTTGCTTAAATATTGTCTGAATTTTTTGTTTGTTTCGTTTTTATTCTTTGCAAGGTTCAGAGGTGGATTAAAAGCTTCAATCAATATAGATTCAATCAACTCAACATTCTCAAGCCCCGTACAATAATGCATCATTAGATTTGCTTTCATCCATCGACTCAACTCTTGCTCACTATCATTATCGAATCTGTATTTTGTTGATTTAGCTTCATTTCTGCTATGAACTTTTTCGTATCCAAATAAAACTCCTAAGCTTTTTCTGAGTGTTGAATTCCTTGCAGTTCCTTTAAAGTGATTTCTATAATCACGTTTTCTTAACCCTCTACCACCTGACAATCCAACATAAAGCACTTCACGCTCGTTAAATCTATTGAAAAATACGCCTCTCATTTGCTCTGGTAACTGACTAATATTCTTAACACTTATCAAATAAACACCTTTTTCATCAGGAATCAATTCAGCCTTATCCTTAGAAGGATCAAAAGTATTTATTTTAAATTCTGATATACAGCATTCGATTTTGTCCATTAAAATCATCACCTATTTTTATAATTGCTATGGGTAACGGTAAATACATTTGCTCTACACTCGTACTGATCTAGTGTCTTATATTGATTGATAATGTGAGACTCATTAAATACAGTTAAAGCAATGCTATACTCAATGCTTGTAGTTCTAACAAGCTCATAAAGTGTTTGTAAATCCTCCGAGGTAAAGGCTTCATATAACTCAAGATCATTCAAATTATCAACCTTACAAAATTCTCTTGCCGCTTTTATAACAGCTTCATCTTTAATCACATGGACACCTATCAACAACATGGCATCATCTAACATATTATCAATAGTTGGAATCCATCTAATAAATTCGGATTCATTCCCTTCTTCAAATAAATCCAGATTCTTTAATATCCACGCAGGCCTGCTATTTTCAGACAAGAATACTGCATGACTCGGGATTATACCACCACCATATCGATGATCGTGTCCTATTAAAATTTGTGCTGTGAATGTACTCATTTATTCGTCCTCCTCAACTATGTTAATTCCACCACCAAAATACCAGTGATTTGTTTCAATAAACCCAATGAATTTTTCATAGAATTGATCTTCAGTTACAATTTTAGGAAGTGTAACACAACCATTAATCTCAATTTCATAGTAGTCTTCAATATTATCCTTTTCAGGATATAGAACCCCATGTAATCTTTCGAATGCATCCATGTATTTTTCTACTCGTTTTTTATCTTCTATGCTTGGGCTTTTAATACGTGAAAGATTCATGTTATCCTGCAAATCAGCAATTTTGACTCGACATGCTGTTTCATTTTTACTTATCCTATCAATAAATGTACTGTAATCTTCTTGCTCTTTTTTCGTCAATAAATCTAAGATTACCAAAACTTCCTCTGAAAAGCCTTCTTCTCTCAACTCATTTAATGATATATTCGTATCTTCAATAACATCATGTAAGACAGCACATATCTTTTCTAAATCTGAATTACAGCTTTGCATAACTCTTAACGGATGTAATATATAGGGTTGTCCACCCTTGTCTAGTTGCCCATAATGGGCTTTAATCGCTATAAGTATTGCTTTTTCTAGCATTAGCACCCCTCCTTAAAGATTTTTCGAATTTGTTATCTATCTAATAATTCAATTACTTTGTCAGCACACTTAGTAGTAAACTGTTCTAAATCTCTTTCATCAAAAAGCTGTAAATAAGGATCATTCGCCCCTTTAAAATCTGGGCTAAGCGCATCATTATCTTCTGGCGCATATTCCCAGTAAGCCCACCAATTATCAATATACGGTTCAACACCTAGAATTTTTTCAATTTCGTCTTCCGTTAATGCTTGCTTTCCAGAATTTCCGTCTACTGGACAACAGTAGCCTACAAATATATGATTATCAATTTCAATACGAACCCAAATATCTACATTAGGTTTTACTTTTGATTTATACTCATAGCTAATTCCGGGATAGGTTGAATACTTATATTTATAGAAATCATTGCACTTCTTATATTCGTTAAAGGCGTAATCATATTCATTTTCCAGCTTAGTTCTACCGATTTTCTCTTCGATCTTAGTAAACATTTTCTTCATCAGACTTAGCCTAGCCTGGTCAACACAATTTTGAATAGCTATGGCACTCTTTATATTTTCAGGTGTTTTCATAAGTACATCTAATATTTCCATTTCTTTTTCATCCTCCATCTGATTCGTAAATTTGCGAATAGTCATCATAAATTGAAATAATACTTCACGAATTGGAGCTATTTTCATCGTCTCTGTTTGAGACACACAGCTTTCAAGCCAATTTAAAATATCCTCTGAAAAAGAAACACAAGAGACTTCTAAATATCCATCACCAGATTTAGCCAACCCCTTTGCACTGTATTCACTTGGACATTCTCCAAATCTGGTCAGATAATAAACCTTTGAATTCTTAGCGACCTTTTCATAGTCAAAACATTGGTTCGCTTGTTCTCCTGCAAATATTTTAACCTCTATAGGAATAAAATAATTTATTGTTTGAATAGCTAAATCAATACGCCTATTATTGTCTATTCTGTATTCACGGAATACCTTTGCAGTTCCCAACTCTGTTTCTGGCATTTCAATTCTAAGAACATCTTTGATAAATGTTCTTAAATATTTGCGCCCCTGAAAATGAGTACCTTCAGGCGAAAGAATTTCGTGTAATACCCTACAGATAGTAACTTCATCTGACCAAATATTAGCTATTTCGAATATATTAAAATAACCCCCAGTTTTTTGGTTAATCAATTCATATTTTTTTGATACTGATGATAATTCCTGCAATAATAATTCTACATTCATTACATAATCCCCTTATCATTCAAACTTTCTCCCGGAAATCTTTCGAATAATTTCACAAAAGCGTTCCCACCCATCGGGATACATATTACTTCCATGTTTCTTAATATTTCGTCCTTTTCTAACGATTTCAATACTCCACTGGGTTCCATCAAGAATATGTGGATCTACATATTCAGACTTCCAATTCAATAACTCAATAAGTTTAAGCTCTTCAATCAGCTTATCAGCAGTTGTATTCCGAAACACTTTTCTATAAGATTCATCATTTCCCCCACCAAAATGCTTCCATGTCAATTCTCTACTTTTCAAATTGATTTCTACCTCATAATAACCACCAAAATACCCACCAACTGAAGTTATAAGCGATTCCATTTGGTTATATGCATAATCAATTGCCTGTTGTTTATCCCACTCATGTTCACAATCTTTACAATAATACTCAGGATCACTGCCCGTTATACAGCAACCTCCCAGCTTTATTTCACCTGCTTCAGCCTTTAGAAAAGCTTCATGTGTTGGCATTCCATATAAAATTCCAAGAACATTAGTCGAACCACAATTGGGACATTTTTTATAGTTAATTGCCATTCCCCTTCCCCCTTTGCAAAGTTCTAATTAACAACTATTTTGAAACTTTTAACTTCTTCCATACTAAATCAATATAGTTTTGGGCTGTACGAGGATTAATGAACTCTGAACCGTGCGTAAATAATTCCCGATATTGCCCCATATTCTTTTTATTTAACAGTTGCTGGATATAACTTAATCGAAGTCTTTGGTTTGTGCATAACAAAAACTGCTCATCCTCAGATATTAAGGTCTCCAAATCTGATCTCAGCTTTTCTTCAGTTTCTTTGCGTCTTTCAAGCACGTCATCAATGACACTTTCATATGAATCGATCAAATCTAAATATTTTTCTTTTCCCAGTAACAATCCTTCATCAAAATGCCAATAATCACTTTCAAAAAAGCCAACTTTTTGCCCTTGATATAATGCAAAGTAAGTTATTTGAATAGGTCTAGAAAAATCAATATCATCTGTTTGAGTGTTGTAATTATCTATTTCATCTGTCAGTACTTCAAGTAAGTCATCATCTAATCTGTTAATCTCTTCATCTGTTATTTTAAAGATATCAGGATCATAAAATGCCTTGTTGTAAAACACGGTTGTAATATCATGGGATTTAATGAACCGGAGAAATTCTTCAACATTACTATTTTTAAGAGCAATTAGTGTTTCTAGTTGAGAATCTAAAGTATCCACTTCAAAAGCATCAATATCATTTTCTTCTAACTTATCAATCACAATCTTCTCTGAAATCAACTTATCTTTCACTCCTCTCTTGGTTGGATGAATAAATGAATTTGCTTGAACAAAAGTATCAATAATGCTCTGGATTTATCAATACCCAGGATACTTTTTCCACCAGCTATCATTGTCTTGATATCCTAACAATAAGTCGTTCGCCAATTCAATAATTTCTTCAAAAAGCTCAACTGATTTAAGCCATTCTTGCGGGAGATTTTGAATGCCAAGTAATGCACCAAGCATATTTCCAGTTATCGAACCTGTGCTATCGCTATCGCCATCATGGTTTACTGAAGCTATAAGCGCTTTTCTAAAATCAGTTTCATATCTTAAAGCACAAAATACACTAATACCTAATGCTTCTTCAGCAATCCAACCTTCTCCGATTTCTGAGATAGCTTTATAATCCGGTATATCAGTTCCAGATAAATCTAAAGCCTGATTAAGTTTTTTAGTGCATTCCATACCGCTATTTTCTGAACTCAGTTTTTCAATCGTATTAAATATAGATTCTCGTAATCCTGTTCCACCAACTATCTCAGCAATAATATAGGCTAATGCTCCAGCCGTTACATAACCGGTTGGATGCCCATGTGTCAGTGCTGCTGATTCCTTTGCAATCTCATAGGCACTATTCTTTTCCAGAAATAATCCAAACGGTGCTGATCGCATAACAGCACCACAGCCTTTGCTGTTATTGATTGGATTTTCCAGAGTTCCTTTATCATCGCTTAAAAGAGCAGTGATACATGAATTTCCTGGTGCTCTTCTTGCGTACAGCTTATTTTTATTCATTAACCACCCATCATAGATCCAGTCCAAAGACTCTTTCTTCGGATATCCTTGTGTAGTTAACCAACGCTGGTATGCAAAATAGATAACTGTAGGCGCATGACAGATTCCTTTATTTCTTAATCTTGATTCTGCACGAAGAATACCTTCCGCAGTAAACATCGTCATTTGAGTGTCATCTGTGATTTCTGCCTTGCCACAATCTGGCTGGGTAAGCTCAATAACCCCTTTATCACCAAACTTTTTCTTTATTTCATCAAGTTTAAGGAATTCGACAGGCCAGCCTAAAGCATCTCCAACAGCCCCGCCAATAAGGCATCCTTCAAAGCGACTTTTCTTTTCCATATATAATCACCACCGATTTATTTAACTAATTTTTATAGGTGTTTCATATCCTTCATTACAATAGCCTAAAGTACTTGCCAAGTCTCTGGCTAACTGACTTGGTTCAATTTCCAAATCAACCTGTATAAGCTTTATTGACACAACTCGCTCATAGTTTTTTATTTTAAATTCTTGAATTAGTAACTCACATTGCTCATCTGTCAATAATTTGGGATATATCAGAGCTATATTGTCACACTCATACCTGACACTATAAGCAAGCATTTGATAAATATCAGCCTGTGTAACACTTAATTCCTGTCCCTCATAAAGCACCTCTTTGTACTTTGCATCAACAATATATTTTACCTGACTACCACTGACAAAAGTAATATCCGGTCTTAGCTGCAAATAATTTTTATCTTCGCTGTGCGCTAAATACTTGATTGGACTTTGATACTTTACCTCAAAATCTCTAACCAAATGCTTCTTTAACACTTTATATAAATACAGTTCAAATAACTGATTCACCGGCACTAAAAAGCTAAAGGTATATTCATCACCTGCATTTAAGTTTGGGCTTGAATTATAATAAAACAACTTGGCCATATTAAAAGCAGGTGCATACTTAGAATTATGTCTAGTGAATTTTACATTTTTCCAAATATCATTATCAAGAGCCATCTCTTCTACATCTTCAAGCCAAAGCAGTGATTGTTTTAACTTGATTTTGTTACGCTTTGAATTCGTTCTTGATATCAAGTTTTGAATGACTGATTTAAAAACTTTATTCAGCAATATATTTTCACTGAACTGGTCATACCTTACATAATGAAGGTGCTTTTTAAAGCTGTTTTTCTTTACAGTTTCTACAAAATCTACTTTGCCTTTAATAAACGTCTGGTTTTCTAATTGATGGTTATACCCACGGTTAATATCTCTTTTAAACTGTAGTAATAATTCGTCTACAAATAAGCCAATAAAGAGTTCCAGCAAATCGCCATTATATTTGTCCATGCTTTGCGGCGTTGGTATATTTTTTACACCTTCAAAGCCTGAATAAGAAAGCAATCTCATCAATACCTTAAAAGATTTTTCAAACTCATCCTCGCCGGTCATCCGTTTTGATATTTTAGGATATATCAATAACCTTGTCTTATTTATTTGAATAAATCCGACATGATGCCTAACCAACAACTTACCATCTGCTTGAAGGACAACATTGTTTTCTCCAATAACATTCTTCATAAGCAAAATGTCTTTAATATTCTGATCCGTCAGATTAACCTTTGTTTGTCGATCTTCAAATATTCTAATAATTTTTGTTTCATCCATTATCTTTCATCCTATAAATATCGATGATTTTCTCTTCAAATTCAGAAAGTTCATCATCCTTTTTATGTAGCGAAAGGTATTTAACATTACCATATTGGTCATAAAAACTCTTACCTACAATTGACTTAAGGGTTTCAGTATCATTATAGAAATATTCCCCAAGCAATGGCAAAATCTTGTAATACCAAGTTTGATATAAATTGCTTAATGACTCAATTCCCATAAAATAGGCATGTCCAATTCTATGGTCACGATCATATTTATCCATGACTTTTTCATTGATGGCATCTAATAACTTCGTCAAATCAACGGTGTCATTGATAATTGGATTATCATATTGTGCCAGAACTCCTGAATCCGGTTCAATTTCAACGAATGTAAAACGTCTTCTTAATGCCGTATCTATTGCTGCTATTGACCTATCTGCTGTGTTCATTGTACCTATAATAAACAAGTTGCTTGGTACAGAGAATTCTTTTTTTGAGTAAGGCAGTAAGCTCTTTAGCTTCCCTCGTTTGTCTTGTTCAACGAGCGTAATTAATTCCCCGAAGATTTTGGCAATATTACCTCTGTTGATTTCATCAATAATCATGTAGTAAGGCTTAATTTCTCGTTTGTCCTCATGACTTTGTTTCACCAAACTGTTTTGAGTAACCATTTCAATAACATCGGAAACACTAATACGTGATAACTCATATATCGTTTTCAATGTCAAGTTCTTAAATCCGTTGTACTTATGGATGTTTATGGGATAACTAAGCTCTGTGAACCACTCGACGCTTCTTCTATGTTTATAACTATATTTTGTATCATATCTATAATCAGCTTTAATCACACCAATCATGCGAATGGTCTGTTGGCTGTCATAGACAAGAACAATATCACCAACCGTCATATCATTTACGAAAGAATTTACTGAATTTGCATTTTGAGTCGGCTTATTGCCAAAATCCCTTTCATCTCCAAGTTCAGCTAAAATATCATCATAAGTCATATTACTAAGATCAAGTTGATCCAACCAGTTGATTGCAATATCACCGCTTTTAATACATTCATTAAAAACATCGTCTGATTTTCTTTCTCCTAATGATACTTTCCATATATTACTTTCAGAATGAATCATGTCCACATACTCAGCATTATTCTGCCTTTTTATCAACTCTTTCTCTGCATTTATGCACAGTTCCTTAAACAGACCATTTTCTAACTTGTAACCCACTTTTCCTGAATCATCATCATTCAGAACCGGTCTGATACCTTCAATGAATTCCTCATAGGAATATGATTGATGAAAAGTAATGGTCTTGACCCTATTTTCTACTTCCGCCACCTTATAGCTTCCACCTGTCTTAAAATACTTATTTTCAAAATGGTCTATAATCTTTCTGGTTGCGTATGTTTTACCAGTTCCTGGAGGTCCATATAAAATGAGATTGGGATTAAAATTAAGGAGTCCTGCAAACATTTGATATTGTTCATTATCATCTTCAAAAACTTCTTCATCGTGGGCGGCATTATTCGGTTTTATGTCAGAATTTCCCGCCTTGGCACTTGCTGACCGTTTTCTACCAACCAGAAGATTATCATATAACCGAATTGCACTTGAAACTTTATAATAGCCATTACTTTCAAGCTCTTCAATCAGTGTAATCAAAAACTTGCGTTTCTGAGAAGCTTGATCTTCTAAGGCATAGTCGTTCAGCTCTCTAATTGTATATTTTCCGTCATCAGCGTTTCTTTCTTCATAAAGTTTATTGAACGCTTCATATACTATAAACTTGCCTTTCTCAAAACGATCAATGCTAGTAATCTTCATCTGTTCAAGATTATCAATCGTTACTCTAATATCCCCTTCTTTGTAATTAACACTGGCATCCTCCAAAGCAATATATATATTGACACTACTGGATTTGAAGTCAATGTCTTCGGGATTTGGTGGACAATCATCCGTCGTTTTTATCGGAATAAAGCCTAGCCCTTTAACACTCTTTGTCACCTTATTGACTAGATTCAGATCATGAATAAAATACTTATATCTTGTAAAATCATTGGTTACACTAACATCGTCATACTTCTTCACTTCATCAAAAAGCAATACCCCATCATCCTTGGGGTTTACTGTATTCTTTAATTTGGTATATTCTTTGGCTTTCCATAAAGCTGCAATTTTGCCTTCATAAGAGGCAAAAACATAATCCCCAGGTTTAACTTCGCCATAATAGCTACTGCTTTCATCACCGGCAGAATAAAATTTCTTTTCAATTTGTTCCGGATGTTTATTACTAAACTTCCCTAAAAAAAGTCGCATCTTTAGTACCTCCAATCTATTTAAACAGTTTTTTCAGAAGCTTAAAAATATCAAATGATGTTCGATTATACACCTTGTTGTATGCATATTTCTTTGGATTCCTAACCCACCCATATCCTCGTGGCATTTTCAGACCTGCTTTATGTACAACTTGTCTTTTTAAGCTTGTTCTGGCAGATATTCTTTTTTTCAAGCTCGGTGTTCTTATTCCGAATTTCATCTAGTCCCTCCTGTAATCGTATTAAAGTACATCTAAATACTCGCCGAAACGATTATTTAAATATATCGGTAGTGGATATTTAGTTGAAGCATCAAATGTCAAATTAAGCTTTCTAAGGGCATGACATTGTGTTGCAAGCCAAATATTTTCATCGTGGTCATCAGTTAGAGTTATAAATTCAACCACTCTTTGCTTTCCGATCATTTTCTTTGTATGCGTTAATCTAGTTGCTTTGAGATTAACCTGTAAGTTTTCTGGCCTAGCGCCAACACTATAAAAAACTTTGTTATTCTTCGTGAACAATCCTTGGTATCTATTTAATCCTTCAGTATCGCTATCATTCTTAAAAATGTTATATTCAGGAACCTCGTCAGTAGTATTTACTCTAGTAAACTTTATTTGTTGACCATTCACAAGTCGCAACTTATCTAAATCTAATTGACCATTCATTGCAAATGACCACACTCTATATCTAAGTGATGCGTCAAAGAAAAAATAACACTCTTTACTATTGATGTTGATCTGATTTAGTTGCTTTGAAATCCAGAAATGAAAGTGTTTCTTATCAGTTTGAGATTTCAGAATAGGATTTACATCATAAAACCTTAACTTAGGCAAAATTTCATGTATAGAATACCATTTATCGTCACAAAGACGATAAATCTTATATAAAACTTGTCCATCTTCAATTTTAGATAACGCAATAATCTTGCCATTACTGTTTTTCACTGCTGATAACCCAAGCAGTATTTTCTCGTTAAATTTGTATTTTATATAATTAGAATCCAAGAATCCAGCTGCAGACAGCAAGTCATAAACAGCGTTTACCAACCTTATCTTATCGACTTGTTCTTCTGGATTAAAATTGTTAATAAACTGGGTTACTCTTGCTTTTTCTTTAAAAGCTTTTCTAATTGTCTTTTTAGGATCTTGTTTTCTAATCTCTTCATCATCAGATGTATGGAACGGATCAATATCTATTAAAGATAAAACATGTTCTGTTACATAATGGTCAGTCTTAAGTTCATCAATGACTTCACGTTTCCTAAGTTTTTTATCCTTCTGCTCTTCTTTGCTCAATCCTCGAGAAATCATCCCATTCCTTGGCTTGAAAACAACTTCATAGCCATCACAACTCCTATAAGTATATTTATCCATAGGCATGTTCAAGGATAGAATTTCTTTTGAGAACTCTATTGCTGCATCAATTAATTTAGAATTTTCAGTGTAAATTTCGAAAATAACTTGTTCACCTCTTGGAATATAAACAGGTGGATGCTGATGGAAAAAGTTATCCTTCTCAACATTAATAAACTCAAGGTCATCTTGCGAATCATTAAATCTTTCAATATCTTTAAGTGCCTTCTTTTTACTTACTGTTAATTTCGTTTCGCTTTTGACCGCTATTAACCTATCTCGAAGTTCAAGTTCAGGAAATCGCTCCGAAACAATCTTGAAAACATCTAGACGCTCAGGTAAACCTGCTCCGTATTTTACCCTTTCAGTCCTTTTATTATTTGTCAGTAAAACAATTTGATCATTAGGTGTCTCAAACTCATTGTAATCATTTGGTGCATTCATCGCTGACAATAAATCTAGTTCTAACTGCTTCGCTAATTGCCTATCAGAGTAATTCTTAAATGTATAGGACATACCATCACCACGCCCATACATCAATCGTACAAACTTCTTTTTAGCATTATCTATGTATTCATTTTCCTTATATACATAGACGCTATGCCCTTGATCTTTTTTAATATAATTAATCTTCTTATCATAATCGAATAAAGACCTACACAGCCACACTTTAACTCCAGTGTATACGTTTAAAAATATCTTGTCAGGATATTCGCAATTACTTACAATTTTAAATGTAATTGCATAAGAGAATCTCTCAACATCTTTTTTTCGATCGATACACTCAAAGGTTCTTGAAATTGCGGTACTTTCATTTTCAGTATCAATTACTGGATAGAATTCAAGTTGCTCATTAATTGACTCCATCTCTAAAGGCAATTTACAAAACTCGAAATTATATAACTGAGGCAGTAAACCATAAAGGTCAAGCATGAACTTTTTTTCAAAAATACCTTTCGTGGATATCGCCACTGGATCATCAAATGTTATATCATCAAAAGATAACTCATTCAGTTTATTTGCCAATAACCATTCAGATATTCTTGCTTTCAATATATCAGTATTCACTTCATTTAGCGCAAATAACCAGAAGTAATCCGATTCAACCTTTAGTTCTTTCCATGGTTTATTCCTTGCATAGATTACCTCATCTATTGTTAAGCCAATAGCTTCTGATAGATTTTTTACAGCGTAATGTAAATTGAACCCATCTTTCTTTTGTTCTAGAAACTGAACGAGTTTTGCAGGCCAACTATAGATAAATAACTTTTTATCTATTACATTTAAGCTGTTCACTTCAAATTGATGTAATTGTAGCTTTTGTCTCTTTGGCATTAAAATAGATCCTCCTCATCATAAATCATTTCAAAATCAGCAATGGCTTTAGTTAGCCCAGTTAAATATCTTCCATAGAGCATCTTACCAGTGCCTTCATTAACATCTAATAAATTGCTTTCCCATGCTTTTAACATACTTACTCCGTTTGTTAGTTTTCCATCGATATCATTGGCAAAACTACCGTCACAATAGAAAACACGACACGAACAGCCATTTCTTTGCATTCTTCCTACTGCTTGTTTTATAGGTATAAAAGTGTACCAAGATAAAATGGCTCTTTGGTCTGAATCAAGATGCTTCCAAAACTTTTTTTCATTAAATTGGTTCAACATACCATATGCAAACTTTCGGACATACGAGAAAGCTTCATCCAGCGAATGTGTACGACTCTTTTCTGCCATTATTGGACCAATGATAGAGTTTAGGATTCTATAATTGTATGTGAGATCATCAGGAGAAATATAAGGTCTAATCATGAAAAAGGCTGATCCAAAATAAGAGTTACCCGATTGATCTATAATGTTATAACCTCTAGATATAATGGATAATGGTGCAACCAAGACCTCAATACTTCCAATAGATGATATCTCTTCAATCTGAGAAGTATTGATTTCATCCTCACTTAGTATTTTTTTATTGCTCAGCACCCTATAGTCAAAGTTTCTGTCTCTCAAATAATCCCCTATTACACGACATTACTCATAACTATTTACAATCAATAGAACATTTCTATTTTGCCCTTCTCCTCGCCAGTAACTTAATTCAAACCGAATATCACTCATGAGCTGTTTTGTTAACTCTTTTAGCTTTTCTTTCTTCATAAATGAATCAGATACGCCAGAAATCTTTATTGGCTTATCACTTGAATCATATTTTATATGAATTGATTGGTTAATATCTCCTTCTTCTTTTTCAGACTTCAATAAAAAGGCTGGTTCTTCAGCTATATGGAAATGTGCTGATGCAGGTGCATAGCTTGTTCCTGACAACATGACGATTGCCGGTCCCTTCTTTCCTAACTCACTTTTAATATAAGACCAATCCTCAATCAATGATCGTCCTACCCCTGAATAATTAAACAAATGAACATATAGCCTCTTGTCATCATTTAAAGTCAATTTATATCCAAATCATTACCTATTACTGACTCTGACATCAAATGAATAAAATCTTTGTTATAGAACTTAAACGCAGAAAATATCGAGTTGATCTCATGCAATTTACTTTCTAGATTATCAATCGTATTGTTTTGTATCCTAAAATAATAATCAATAAGAACAATATAAATAAACAATTCAAGTTTCTTAAGCGCAAGCTTTTTAACATCAGCAATTGATTTTGACTTCTTAAAAATCAGATCAAATTCATCAAGAAAGTCACTCAACATTTCTTCAATAATTAGTCCTGCATTTCCAACATTCGGACATTTAGATAGCTTATCATAAAGTCTGAATAGTTGATGCTCCATTAACTGTTCGTTAAGCTTTAACTCTTCTGATAACGGAAGGAATGATTCCAAACACTCGATAAACGCTTTACTTTCATCACTTTCAGGATCAGCTAATTGACCAATTATTGAAAAAAAGAGGTTCCTTGGCGTAATGGTATCTTCGATTAGATATTTTCTGTATCCTGGTGAATTTACAATTAAGTATTCTAATCGGTTAATCAACTGTGTTAAATGTGGAAAGTTGATTATCCATCGATGTGTTTCTGATTCCACATTCCCTAGTCCTTCTTGCTTTAAGAACTCTTCAACCTTTTGAAACTTGCGCATAATTGAATTGTTACCACCATAGAATATTTCATTGTCCATAAAACGATTATCAAAATCTTCTTGAACCGAGTCCGCCTCATCAACAAAAATAATATCTAAATGATCATGAAACAATTCATAGTATGTTCTTCTATATGGATCAACTAATGGGTTGGCTTTAGATGCTAATAACGAATGAGACGTTGTTATCCAGACATCAGCTTCAACCAAATCTAAATGCTTTTTAAAATGACCACATGACGTAAATAATGGACAGTCATATGATTGTGTTTTATCTTCTCTTTTTAATCGATTACATGGAAATTTACCTGCTAAAATATCGTAATCATTAGCATGGTGACTCAATAAACATTGCCCTGACAGATACTCAAATACAGTATTATTTTCATTGCTGATAGCATCAAAAGAGTCCGATGCAGTAAGTCTAGAATTCATATACCGCTGTCTATGTTTTTTTAATTGTGAATCGCCAATTATCGGAACGGCATTAATGCCCAACTGCATCAACGCCTCATATGTTTTGATGACTTCAGCAACATTAGGTTCAATAATGCCTATTTTAATAGCATTATTCTCTAATAACCTAGCTGTTTCTTGCATAATATATGTAGATTTACCCGCACCAAGCAGACCTACTATATGAACAGGACCTTTATATTCGATTTCATTATCAAAATCCTCACAGGCATCTATTTGAATACTTGGACGTTGTGCCCAATTACCACCTAACTTATTCTTGAACCTCTCCCAGTCAAAATCAAGTGGTAATTTCAACTCTTGCTTTTCACGGTATCTTGGCAATTGTTTTATAACTTTATCTTTACTTACATCCAATGTGAATTCAAATCGTTTTGTTTTAAAACTCTCATCATACCCTTCACCAAATCGAATTACGCGCTCATAATATCCATCATCTTCAATATACTTTGGTGTCTTAGGTTTACTCGCAAGATATTTGTCAATCAGTTCATCATATTCTACAGCTCTATCAACAAAGATCATAATTTTTGCATTTAAAATTAAAACATCGTCATGCTCGATGAATAAACGATATTTTTCAGGTATGTTTAAATATTGTTCCAAATCAATTTTCAGTTGCTTCTTACTATAATATTGGTGAAATTTCTTACGAAGCATATATAAAATCTGATTATCAGAGTCATTTGTTTTATAATACTTCTTGTGATACTGGGTAAAATACATATTCGCCGTTTTTGTTTCAAATTCACCCAAAACTTTATGTAATGAGTAGATAACAAATTCTATTCTCTTAAACAAGCTAGGATCAATTGTTAATCCGTTTTCTTCTATCATACTTCTATACTTCTTATTAATACTCATCGAAGATCTCACCTACTTTCTTATACAATTCATTTTCATACAGCACCAAGACTTTACTGGAAGCCTTGGCAATTTTTCTTTTAACTATCGATTTATAATCCCCCGCATGGTATAAAAATTTTCTATGCTCAGGAATTACTAAAATAATGGTATCATTTAAATCAGTGCTATCCATTTTTATAAAAGATTGGTTTTTCACTAACGTCTCTACCAAATCATACGGCGATGCAAAATCTTTTACATCAATTAAAACTCTTCCTTCATTTGATTCAACACTAATATCAAATTTATCTATCTCAGGGTAAAGCTTCACTTGGTGTTCGGCATATTTTGCAACTAGCTGATCATACATACGAAGCTCTGATATACCGGGTATAAGTGTAAATGTATAGATCCCTCGTTTTAAACTTTTGTATTTTAACCGTTCATCTAATAAAGTTTCTTTAGGAACAACTGAAGCTTTATCACGGTAATACATGCACATCTCTGTACATCGGTTTTCATTCAATAAGCCATTTGAGAGAAGTTTTCCACATACAGGACACACAAGCATTTCCTTTGACTTCACCTTAACTGGTTCATACCAGTCTTTTATCATTAAAATCGCATCAGAAACGTTTGAATATTTACTAATCAACCGCATAATTCTATCTGTAGTGACATAGTAATTTCTTGGATTAATAAAAGCTCTAACTTCAGAATACATCTCTGCTATTTTAGGGTCTTCAGTCTTTTGGTATTCACTTCTACACGCAAATAGGAACTTTCTTACCAAATCCTGATCCACATCATCTTTAAGCAGTGTAGACTCATACCATCTTTCTATTTCCTCATCAAGCCCTCCGTTTTCATTTATAATATAGTTATCCTTTAAATCTTCATTTAAATAGAAACCTAATGACTCAACAGAATGATACTTTAGACAAAGAACGACATCCCTTAAATTTTTAGGTGGTGTCACTTTAGTGTTATGTAATAAATAGCTGCTAAATCGATTGAACACAGCATCTGCCTCATCAGGTAATACTTTTATATTGCCTTTCCATTCAATTAATACGGCTAATAATTTAATCAATAATTCGTGTTTATCTCCAGTCATTTCAAAACCCCCTTCTGTGTTAAATTATTCCATTATAATTATATCACATATTATGTCCCATAGTGTGGACACCTTATAAAATAGCAACACCTAAAATGAAATTCTAAGTTCCGTTTTTTGAAGATAAACGGACGGGAGTTTGACAGTTGAACAAGAAAAAAATAGCTATAAGCCTTGTAATGGCTTTATTTTTTTGTCAAATTCTACATTTTGTACTATCGCACTTTATCGCACTGTGTTATAATATAAATAGTATAAGGAGGCGATGTTCTAAATGAGGCTTAAGGTAAGTAAATCTAAAAATGCAGCTTCACTTTATGTAATAAAATCTATTTATAATAGCAAGACTCAATCAAATTCATCCAAAATCGTGGAGAAACTAGGTACCGAAGCTGAACTCAGAGAAAAACTTAATGGTGCAGATCCATATAAATGGGCAAAAGAATATATCAAAGAGCTTAATAAAAAAGAAAAGGAAGAAAAACGTGAAGTGCTTGTTAAATATTCTCCCGCAAAGATAATTGATAAAGATGAACAACGTTCTTTTAATGGTGGCTATCTTTTTCTTCAGAAAATATATCATGAGCTTGGACTACATAAAATTTGTAATAGAATATCTAAAAAGTATAAATTTGATTTTGATCTTAATTCTATTCTTTCCAGATTGATTTATAGTAGAGTTATCTTTCCTGCTTCAAAGCTTAAAACATTTAAGCTTTCTTCTAAATTTATTGAACAGCCTAATTTTGATTTGCATCAAATTTATAGAGCACTGGAAGTTATTGCTAAGGAAACAGATTTTATTCAAGCTGCTTTATATAATAATAGTTTGAAGGTTTCTAAAAGAAATACTGGTGTGCTTTATTATGATTGCACGAATTATTTCTTTGAAATTGAGCAAGAAGATGGTATTAAGCAATATGGTCCATCAAAAGAGCATAGACCAAATCCTATCGTTCAAATGGGTTTATTCATGGATGGAGATGGTATTCCTCTTGCCTTTAGCATTAACAGAGGCAACACAAATGAGCAACTAACTTTAAAGCCCTTAGAGAAAAAAATTCTATCTGATTTCGAGCTTTCTAAGTTTGTTGTATGTACTGATGCCGGTTTAGCTTCTTTAGATAACCGAAAGTTTAATGATAAAGATGAAAGAGCTTTTATTACAACTCAGTCTATAAAAAAATTAAAAAAACATTTAAAAGAATGGGCTCTTGATTCTGAGGGATGGCAGCTTTCTAATGATATGAAAATTTATGATATTTCTGCACTTGATCATGAAAAGGATAAAGATAAAATTTTCTACAAGGAACGTTGGATTAAGGAAAACGGTTTAGAACAAAGGTTAGTTGTTACATATTCTCTTAAATACAGAGATTATCAACGTAAAATCAGAAACTCTCAAATAGAACGTGCTCAAAAGACTATAGATACCAATCCCACAAAAATTAAAAAGCACAACCAAAACGATTACAAAAGATTTATTGAAAAGATAAATATTACTCGTGATGGTGAGGTTGCAAAGAAAGAAATCTATAACATTGATTTAGACCTTATCTCTAAGGAAGAAGCTTATGATGGTTTTTATGGTGTATGTACTAATCTTGAAGATGATGTTTCTGAAATAATCAAGGTAAATCATAGGCGTTGGGAAATTGAAGAATGTTTTAGAATTATGAAAAGCGAATTCAAAGCAAGACCTGTTTATTTAAGTCGTGATGACAGGATAGAAGCACATTTTACCACTTGTTTTATTTCATTAATTATTTATAGATTACTGGAAAAGAAACTTGAAGAAAAATTTACTTGCGATGAGATTATTAGTGGCTTAAAAAACATGAATTTCTATGAGATAAAAGGAGAAGGGTACATACCTACATACACAAGAACAGATTTAACCGATGCTTTACATGAAGCGTTTGACTTTCGTACAGATTATCAGATTGTAAATACAAGACAAATGAAAAAAATTTTTAAAATAACAAAATCGTAAAAACATTACGCACTTTTTGAAAACAACACAAAAGCTTAGAGTCCACTATTTCCAATGGATTCCAAGCTTTTTTTGTTTCGCAACTGTCAAAGATGGGATTATATCACATATTATGTCCCATAGTGTGGACACCTTATAAAATAGCAACACCTAAAATGAAATTCTAAGTTCCGTTTTTTGAAGATAAACGGATTTTACCTTTGCAGACCTGAAGTTACTCTTGCAAGAGTTTATAGCTTATACTGAGTAAGATATCTATCCTGGTATAGAACAGGAGAACATATATGTCAGTAAAACATAGGGCTAAAGGTAAGCACTTAACATTAGATGATCGCATCTTCATCGAAGACTCATTGAAGCATCACATGTCACTTAAGGATATTGCAAAGAAGCTAGAAAAAGATCCGACGACGATCTCGAAAGAGATAAAGAAAAACAGAGTTTTCAAGCTGAGTGGGTACGAATTTGAAGGTGGATGTGTAAACTGGGATGCATGCAAGAAGAAACATCTATGCAGTAATGGGTGCAATCAGTTTTGCAAACTCTGCACAACCCACCACTGCATGAGAATCTGTTCGGATTTCAAGACTAAATCCTGTGCAACGATAAAAAAGTTTCCACATGTCTGTAATGGTTGCGAAAGCAAGCGCCATTGTACTTTAAATCGTTACAGATACAGTGCAAAGCAGGCTGACGCTATTTATAGGGAAAAGCTAGAATCGTCGCGCCAAGGCATAAATATGACGCCTTCAGAGTTGAAAAAGTTAGATGATTTGGTGACACCACTTGTTCTAAAAGGTCAACCAATATCTCATATTTACGCCAATCATAAAGAAGAGATGGATTGCTCTGAAAGGACATTGTATAACTACATTGATATGAACATTCTCACAACCAGAAACATTGATTTGAAAAGAAAGTGCAAATATAAGAAACGTAAGAAAAAGCCCGTAGCCAAAAGAAAATCCAATCATAGGGCAACAAGAAGCTATGAGGATTTCCTAGAGTACATCGCTGAAAATCCGGATACCGATATTGTAGAACTTGATACCGTTGAAGGCGCTAAAGGTGGCAAAGTGATTATGACATTGTTCTTCAGAAGAAGTTCAATGATGTTTGGTTTTTTGTTGGATAATTGCACGCAAGAATGTGTTTTAGAGGTCTTTAACAGCTTTTACGATTCAGTTGGTCATGACGTATTCAAGAATAACATCCCACTACTGTTAACTGATAATGGTAGCGAATTTCTAATGCCGGATGCCCTTGAAATCGGTAAAAATGGGGAGAAAAGAACCAAAGTGTTTTACTGTGATCCAAATGCTTCCTATCAGAAGGGACGCTTGGAAAAGAATCATGAGTTCATCAGATATGTTTTGCCAAAGGGCAAATCATTTGATTTCCTAACCCAGAGCAAAGTCACGAATCTGATGAATCATATCAACAGTGTTTCAAGAAAAAGATTGAATGGTATGACGCCCTTTAGTTTGGGAAAAATCCTACTAGATCGGACCTTGCTTGATACACTGTCGATTAAGGAGATTCCAGCTGACGAAGTCAAGCTAACAGAGGATTTAGTGGATCCAACATACATCAAAAGAACATTATTAGAAGACTTAGGCAAATAAAAAAGAACTAAAAAAATCGGATAGATATCGCGGAAGTTAATACTGCAAACTTTAGACCGGCGGAACTTACTTTAGCAATGTCTTTCCTGTGGTCGTTTTCCTATGCGAAAAAACCGATATTTTTAGTTAATTTATTAGTATTATACATGCATTTAGGATGAAAACCAAGAACAAGCAGAATGAAAATAACGGATTTTACCCTTACAACGACTAATGTCTAGGGAAAGCGGAAGTTAGTTTTTCATTCAAGCTAAAATAGCAACAGAAAAAGCACTCATTTTAGAATGCTTTCACTGTTATTCATATAGACTTGTCACATTTAATAAGTATTGTTTAAACTCATGACACATTGTCTGTGGTGAAATAATTTTCACTTTATCACCAAACATAATGAGCCATCCAAAAAAAGTACCTGTAGCAGCCACTTCTATCGAGATTCTGAACGAATCCTCAGATTTATCAAAGATGTTTACTTCTTTTCCAAACTTATCAATTACAGCATTGATTAAAGAATTATCTAATTTCAATTCTACACAATGCATTTCACCACTGAACATCTGAAAAACCTTCTTAGAGTATTTTGCCACATTGAAATCTTTAAACTCTTTCAATTCAGGCTGATCCTCTTCTGAAACTTCAATTTCAGTCATACGATCTACCCGAAAGTGACTGATATCATTATATTTTTCATGATAAGCAATTAGATAATAATTCTCATCAGCATAGGTTAATGCATAAGGATCTACACAGTAGAACTCTCCATTTCGCCTAAATTTCAGTTGCTTGTCCACAGTGTAATCAAAATACTTAAATTTCACTTTCCTACATAACTGAATGGCTTGGTGGATTGCATCGACATTATAATAGATGCTCTCATTCATAGTTTTAACACGATCACTAACAATCACCTGACGATGTAAGTCTTTTGCTTCATACACACTGGTTAACTTTTCAATTTTCTTAATGAGTTCCTTACTCTTTTTATGTGTAATAAACTTTGATGACTGTACTACGTCAACCAACAACTTTAACTCTGGCAATTCAAATTCACGCTCACCTATAAAGTACTTATTTGACCTACCTTTTTCGCATATAACATCTAGTCCAAATGACTCCAGAAGACTAATATCCGTATAAACGGATTTACGCTCAGCTGGAATATCATAGAGAGCCAACTCATTAATGATATCATTGACTGTTAATGGATGGTTTTCATCACTTTTCTCAAGCAATATCTTCATAATATATAGTGGTTTTAGTTTTGAGCTTGCTGGCATTTTTTCACCTCTCTAATGAATATAGTTCTCATTTTAATTGTTATCCAAATTTAAATACTGTCACTCCCTAAAAATCCTAGTCGAGGTACTAAATCCTCTCTGAAATCAATTTATTCTTCGTGCTCCTTTTCATGTCATTATTTTACTAAACTAAGTCATTTATATTTTACCAGAAACAACCATTTGCTTACTACTATATGATCAAAGAAAATAGATTATTATTCATTTGACCTGTTTTTTAAAAGCATAATCCAAGATCTTGTTCTGGTGTTATGAAATTTGATTTTTCTCATTTTTAGGTATAAAGTAAATATCTCATCAGAGCACTATCTGTTAAAACTTTAAACTAAAACGATTGGGAACAGTGTAAGTTGAGCGAGGAAGTGGATATTATTATGGGACAATCGCCTGATGGGAATACGTACTCAGATACACCTAGTGACTATATTCTTGTTCAAGGTAATGCAGATTTAAAAGATGGATGGGTTTTTCCTAGAATATGGACTACTCAAGTAACAAAAAAAGCAGATGCGGGTGACTTAATTATGAGCGTGCGTGCACCTGCAGGTGAAATGGGGAAAACCGCATATAATGTGGTTTTGGGACGTGGCGTTGCTGCAATTAAGGGCAATGAATTTATCTTTCAGAATCTTGTAAAGATGAATGATGACGGATATTGGAAGAAACTTTCAAGTGGATCAACTTTTGATTCGCTAAACTCAGATAATATCAGAAATGCTGAATTATCTGTCCCATCATCTGAGGAACAAGAGATAATCGGTGAGTTCTTTAAGAAAATTGATAACCTTATCACCCTTCATCAGCGTAAGCTCAATACTAATTTTTAATTTACTAATCCAGATAGAGATCGCATTACTAAATCTACATCTTTGCTTTCTAATTCTTGTATTATATGAAGATACGTCTTTTGAGTTGTTGTTATATTAGAATGTCCTAGTCTACGTGCTACGCTTGCGATTGAAACACCTGAGAATAATAAAATCGAGGCGTGTGTATGTCTTAGCCCATGAATAGATATTGATGGTATTTTAGATTTTTTACAATGTCTATCTAAAATAGAATTAACGGTTGAGTTGTATACTTTTTTTTCATTTATAAATATGGGCTTATCTTTTGGCAGGACTTTGATCAATTCTGAAAATTGTGTGATAGTTTGCCAATCAATTTGAATTTTTCTAACTGAAGATTTATTTTTAGTAGGTAAAAATCCACTGTTTCCCTTATAATCCCATGTTTTATTAACAAAAAGTATTTGATGTGAAAAATCAAAATCATTCGGTGTTAATGCAAGCGCTTCAGAAAAACGAAGTCCAGTTTTAGCAATCAAAAGAATTAGCCAATCCCAATTAACCTGTGTTTCTAAGCATAGATTTTTCAATAAAGTTTGAAGTTCAAAATAGCTCAAATACTTAGGTTTTTTATCTTTAGGTAGTTTTCCTTTAATAACGGCTTTGCGTGTGGGATCTCTATCTATTATACCCTCATCGACTGCATCAATTATAGCTCCTTTCAGTTGGTGATGAAAATCCATTGTAGTTTGTCTCTCATGAGACTTTGCATAATCGTTAAGTAGTTTTTGGTAATTAATTCGATTTAAGTCACACATCTTCATATTAGGAATCAATTTTTTTAACCATCGTTCAGTTAAGTTATATTTATTCATGGTAACCTTTCTTACAGCACCTTCTTTGTAAACTCTAATCCATAATGAATAATACTCATGAAACAAGTCTGTTTTCTTCACAGAATCTAGCATTTTATTTCCTCCAATCTATACATTTGGCTTACGCTGATGAAGGGTGATAAGGTTGTCGATTTTCATCAAAAACTCTCCGATTTTTTTCTGCTCACTTTCAGAAGGAATCTTATATTTAATCGTACTCAAAGACCTTGGATAAACTGCAGCAACACTAGTACTTCCCATTGCTCTTTGATTAACTTGTCTAATCATATCTTTAGTATTGTATAAATAGTTGAAGAAAACCGTATCAATATCTTTGAAAACAAATCTAGCTAAGTTACTATTAAATGCATATAGACCACTGATTCCAGTCCATGTAGCACCTTTTCCAACTAGCGCTAGTGTGTTCCTAGTGTTGAATAAAAAATCTCCATAATTAACTATATTTTCAGTTTCAACATTATCAGCTTCGTTCAATCGTTCTAGCTTTTCTAAGTTAAAATAGCCCCTTTGAATATTACCCATTTTAAGTAAAGGAGTTCCCTTTTTACTAGTTGATCCCAACATATTTGTGCCTGTTTGTATTGATAAAATATCCTCTTCAAACTCACGCTGTTCCCAATCGTTTAAGATTTCAAATCACTTTTGTCAGATCTATATATCTACGAATTACAATTTTCCTTGGGAACAGCGTAAGTTAGGAGAATTATCGGATATTGTACGTGGTGCAAGTCCTAGACCTATAAAAGATCCCATGTGGTTTGATGATAAATCTCAGGTCGGATGGTTGAGAATATCTGATGTAACTGAACAAGATGGTAGGATTAGATTTTTAGAGCAAAGAATATCAAAAGCAGGTCAAGAGAAGACAAGAGTATTGTATGAACCACATCTGCTTTTAAGTATAGCTGCAACAGTTGGAAAGCCTGTAGTTAACTATGTTGAGACAGGTGTTCATGATGGATTTTTAATCTTCTTGAATCCAAAATTTGATCAAGAATTTATGTTCCAGTGGTTTGAAATGTTTCGTCCTAAATGGCAACAATTTGGGCAACCAGGTAGTCAAGTAAATCTAAATTCTGATTTAGTTAAGAACACTACAATCAAGATTCCGGAAATAGAAGAACAAGAACAGATTGGAGAGTTCTTGAAATCAATAGACAACCTTATCACCCTTCATCAGTGTAAGCCATAAGTAAAAAAAAGAGCCATTTTCTGACTCTTTTCGTTCTATCTGTTCATTACTGTAATTTCTGAAGCTATTCAATTTATATTGTCATTAATATCAAAGCCACCACTTAAGATAAACTCTTTCAATAGCTTTTCAATTTTTATGCTCAACCTGAACTCTGGAATAGTCGTTCCTTCCAATAATTCAAAATAGTTTTTTGCTTTATCCCTATCTACCGTACTTTTAAGGTCATCGAATCTTCCATATTCATTTATATTTGCTTCGTTAACCCCAACATTCATTAAGTTTTCCAACTTTGAAATATTAACACCTATAGTGCTTACTAATTGTCGAACTTGTTCATTTTTCGCACGGAATTGATATTCAGTTATATAGTCCCTGAAAGACTTACCACCTTCTATTTCAACATTTCCACTTTGAACATCATGTATAAAGATATTTGCGTATTTCTGTTCTTCTTGAGTAAGAGTCGCAAAAGATTTATGTAACTCATCGAGAGTTTCTTGTAGCTGCTCTTGGTTGATATCATCTTGACGTAATACTTTGAGATATTTCTCAAAACGTGAGTTCATATAATCAGTATCAATTCTACCAGTGTCAATGGCTACCAAATGTCCATCAATATCAAACGGAATATCACCACCGCTTCCACCGCCGCCTTCTGTAAACAACTCTTTGTAACGCAAAACTAAAATAAGATAAGTTTTCTCGTCAAATGCCAATTCCACAACTTTTTTAGGATTTTCGAAAAGGTATTTATTCTGTTTCCAAGTGAAACCTTGTATTCTTGCAGCTTCTAAATAGTCATTTAGACTACTAAACAACTTAGCAAATCTACCGCATTCATTCACATCATCAGGTAAATGAGTAAAATCAGTTATACCTGCTTGCTTAAATAAACGTGAAATATCTTCAAAATTTTGATTCATCTTCTCTAGATTATAATCCAAATGTTCAACAAACAATCCTAAAGGTTTGTTTCCAGAGTAAAGAGCTACAGCGCTACTGATATTTCTTTCCATCGTGCTTGGATAACGGTAATAACGAATCGTGCCGAAAGGTTTATCAGGACCAAATAGTCTGTTAGTCCGAGAGAATGCCTGAATAATATTTTCGTATTTAAGTACCTTATCCATATAAAGTGTGTTTATCCATTTGGAATCAAAACCTGTTAGCATCTGATCGACAACAATCAAAATATCAAGCTGTTTTTCGGGCTCACGCTCGATTCGCTCATAAGGCTTCTTATGAGCCAAACGTGCTGAAATATCCTTCTTGAATTTTGCATGAGTAGCAAAGGTAAAGTTTTGTTCATACCTTTCATTATAATCTTCCATAATCTCAACAAGACCATCTTCCTTGAACTTTACACCACCATTATTGTCAATGTTCGGATCAAAGAGTGCCGTAATTTTCAAGTCATGCTTTAAACCTTTTATGAGTCTATAATACTCAATGGCTTCTGGGATACTGCTCGTAGCAAAAATCGCATGAAACTTTGAAGCATGACTTAGTCTGAACCAGTTATCAATAATATCCTGAACAACCATTTTCCGATGCTTGTCACAATCATATTGCTCTCTTGGTAGATAGTCTTCAATTCCTTTAATGTACTTACCACTCTTTTCTCGATAACCAGCCATTTTTACTTTAACAGAGTCCATGTAATGATAATATTTTTTTGCTTTCTTCGGATCTTTTATTGCCTCTTCTTCTGTAGAAGCATTTGCAATCATTAATGCTACCGCTTTACGCAGATCAATATCCCTATAGGTCAGAACCTTATATGGGTCAAAACCAAGAACATTCTCATCACGAATGCCATCAGCAATACTATAGCGATGCAGTTCATCACCAAAAACTGTCGAAGTTGTATTCTTCTTCTTCTGATTTTCCTTTTGAATAGGTGTTCCTGTAAATCCAAAGAACACTGCATCTGGGAAGGTCTGTTTAACAGTTATCAACATATCACCAAAAGTAGAACGATGTGCTTCATCCACAATAAAGACAATACGTTTTGAGTTCATAGCTTTAATATCAGCAGCATTCAAGCCCCCTTCTTCATCTTTGATATTACTCATCTTCTGGATTGAGGTTACTATCAGTGTATCAGCGGGGTTATCGCTTTTCAGTTTTGATATAAGAGCGTGTGTATCTTCAGTCGCTTGAACTTCTTCATTATCTTCTGCAAAAGAACGGTACTCATGAAGTGACTGCGTTCCTAACTCAATTCTGTCCATTAAGAAAATCACCTTATCAGAATCTTTAGAATTAGCGATAAGTTGTGCTGACTTGAAGCTCGTCATTGTTTTACCAGAACCAGTTGTATGCCAAATATAGCCGCCCAGCAGCTGTTTATCACTCCAGTTGATTTTTGACACACGATCAGATATTGCGTTTGCAGCATAATACTGATAGCTTCGCATAACCTTCAATACACCATCAGAATCATCGGCAACGGTATAAAAACCAATCAATTGATGAGCCATTGGAATCGATAAAAGGTAGGTCGTAATATCTTTCCAATTATCGATGGGTTCGTTATTGAAATCTGCCCAATGGAAATAAAAATCTTTATTAAACATACCATCTGGACCGGGATTTGCAAAATATACGGTTTCGTCCGGTTGCATTGCAACAAATACCTGAACTAAAGAAAAGATTCCTGAAAAAACGCCTTCATCAGAGTATTTTTCAATCTGATGATATGCCTGGCTTACAGAGATACCGCTCTTTTTCAGCTCAATATGAATAACTGGCATGCCATTTATAAGTAGCATTAAATCTCCACGGCGGTCGTTTAAAACCTTCGACTTCGATTTAAAGGTTGGTTGTTGAGCAATTTGATATCTACTTTGTCCAGCAGCAATCTCGCGGCGGTCATAAATTTTTAGACTAACTTCTTTTCCAAGATGTAAAGGATCTTCAGGATTATCCCGAGTTATGGATACCGTCTTTCCATTTATAAATCCATTAAGTTTTAATGGACTACGAAGTTCCAAAACTTGCTCTAATATCTGTTGCATCTCTGTATCAGTCAAAGGAGCATCATTCAAGCGATCAATTCCACGATTATTCTCAAATAAAATATCTGCCCAATTTTTTAGTAAGTCTTCTTCAGTCGGGTATTTTAGAACATGATCTTCCCAGCCCTTATTTTTCAATGCCTTAATCAAGGCAGATTCAAACTCCGCTTCTGTCTTAAATATCATAAAATCACGCTCCTTTCTACACAAACATTTTATCTAAGCATGCTTTTTTTAAATTCTTCAATTTTTCAAGCTTACGCTGATGAAGGGTGATAAGCTTGTCTAGGTTATTAAGAAAGAGTCCCAACTTCTCTTGTTCCTGTGGTTTAGGTAGCATTATTTGAGTGTCGAGGATGTTCTTATTATACAACCTCTTTATAGTACTACCTTCTAATTCATCCCACTTCACAATAGAATAAAAGTGTTTCAAAAATGTATTTTGCACCTGGTTGTCATGCTGAAGCCAAACTATATTTGAGTCTTGAAAATACTCATCATCTCCAGTGAATTCAACAGTTCTACCGATACTCCCAGAAGCTGAAATTAAAATATCACCTTTCCGTGGATAAGGATACTTTGATTTATAGTCCTCAAACAATTCTCTAGTGATAAATGAATCTGGCTCCCCACCAAATGTCCCAATTTTAAAAAATGGAATCTCTCCTTTTTCTGAAGTTTGATCTTTAAAGATCCGTTTATTCATAGCGACGCGACCTAAATCACCGAGCTTACACTGTTCCCAAGCTTCAGTAAATCCAGAAAAACGTATTTCTGGAACATCCCTTCCATTTTTCGGAAACATTTTTTCAAGCATGGCTGTTTTTACATTTTTTAGCTTCAAAAGCTTACGCTGATGAAGGGTGATAAGGTTGTCGAGATTATGATAAAGCTCTCCTAATTTTCTTTGCTCTTCAACTTTTGGTAGCAGGACAGGGAAATCTACAAGAATATTTTGATTCAAATGTTTGATTGTGCCACCAGTTGCATGTTTGCTAACATAGTCCATTAAAAATGGTGCTTTCAAATATTGATAAAGATATTTACCATCTATATTTCCTGACTTAATTGTCACGTTAAATACTCCTGCATTTAATGTTGCAGGTTTATCTAAACCCTCTACAAGAGCGACTTTTCCAAGGGTACCATCTTTTGTAATAAGAATATTTCCATTATCAATCTGGATCTTAGGATCTTGGTCATATCGTTCTTTTTCAACATAATGACATGTGTTAAAGTTAATTCGTCCATTGTCAAAATCTGTACCTGTAACTAAGTAGTAATCCCCGGTATCTAAAAACTCTGATGTTCTTAAATTTTGCCATCCGATTCGTGCATGCATTGAGCATATATTGGATAACTTACGTTGTTCCCAAGCTTCGGTGAAACCTTTAAACCTGATAGCAGGTACATTTACTTTTTCAGCCATATCATTCACCTCCCAACAGAGTTTTCAATTTCATCAGTCCCTCAATGTCAGAGTCGCTACCTGTAAGCTGATCAATCATAGATGACAGCGTCGCTTCTGTCTCTAATATTTCTTTTTCTACATCTGATAAAGTGCTGGCATACTTATCAGCCAATTCCTGTACTTTTACTGCAAGATTATCGAGAATGGCTATAGGTAACTGATGTAATTCTTCCATCAGCGGTGAAATCCATTTTTTCTCTAACAAAGCATACACTTCTTCATTCGTCAAATTTTCAATTGTATCTTTTGTAAGTGAATGTAATTTAGCTGAATCTGTTTTAATGCTCTTCTTCAATTCCTTTTCCTCATCTAATAAATCGTTCATAGTGAGTAGTTTGCCCTCAGGGCTATCCTTCGCATACTCTACTGAATCATGTCCTTTGAGCAGCTCTTTAGAAGCCTTTGTCACAGAGCTCGTCAAAAATGCGGTGTTATCATCATTTAAGACATCTGTTAATTCCTCTTTTTCGTCTTCCGTTAATGAGTCAAGTATTTCTTGTTGTTCAGAAGTTACCTGTATAAGCCGTTCTTCTTTTTCTTTTAATGCTGCCGCTTCCTCATGTAGTAGCATATCTTGGACTAATTCAAATGGAATAATTCTTCCTTGCCAACCTTCTTGAACTTCAACCTCTTTTCCCTTCTTTTTCTTTACAACTAAATTCGGATCAACTTGTTTCGTAGCTTTAAAACCTTCTGTTTGAATCATTTCAAGGTCAACACCAATCTTATTCCACTCATTATCCAGAAGCTGATATGCCTTGTATTCATCCACCAACGGTACAGATTCAAGGCGATTAAATATTTCATCACTAAGAATTGCTTCTTCTCTTGAAATATTTAATGTTTCCATCTCATCTATAAGATGGCTGTACAAAATAGTATCAAAGCCGGTGAAAGCTTTTTTATAAAGCTCTTTAAAAGAAACTACATCGGAATGATTATTAATAATATCCTTAAGATTACCTTCTGCAATATTCATATGTTCATCAGAGCTCTCATTGAACAAAACCGTTTTAAGCCCAGGGAATGCCTGCCAATATGCAGAAAGTTCTTCAATTTCCTTTTTAGGAATACCACCGAACATAGACGCATAAATGTCCCAGCTTTCAGGCGCCTCAGAAGAATCCACATAACGAGGGATGTTGAGATTATATTCGTTGCTTCTAATCTCTTCACGGCTTACCTTACGAGCGAACTTCGCCACATCCTTTCGCTTTGATACAGCATCGGATATTCGTTTAATGTCTGATGCCTGCAACTGATTGTTTTTGCCAACCTTAATAAAACCTTTCGATGCATCAATAATAAGTACATCCGTATTCTGACGTTTTTGCTTAAGTACCATAATAATGGTTGGTATACCTGTGCCAAAGAATATATTGGCTGGCAGCCCAATAATAGTATCGATATGATTATTCTCAATTAAATTCTTTCTAATTGTTCCTTCTTCACCCCCACGGAATAAAACGCCATGCGGAAGAACAATGGTCATTATACCATCAGGTTTAATGTGATACAGGTCATGCAACAAAAAAGCATAGTCAGCTTTACCTTTTGGGGCCAAACCAAAACGAGCATAACGTGGGTCAGTTTCTTTTCCTTCTGGGTCCCAGTTTTGTGAATAAGGAGGATTCGAAACAACCGCATCCACATAAAGTGGATTATAAGTACCAACCGGATCACCATCTTCAAAATATGGCCAGTCGTCCTCTAGTGTATCTCCATTACGAGTTGTGATATTTGAAGGCAAAATACCACGCATGACAAGATTCATACGGGTGAGGTTATAAGTATTTTGTTTAAGTTCTTGAGCATAGTATTTGATATTGTCATCATCATCCATATGTTTAGCAACACAATGGCCAATATTAATAAGTAGACTACCAGAACCACTCGTCGGATCATAAATCTGGATTTCATTTCGATCTTTTAAATGATTTGCAACAATTTCGCTCATTAAAAGTGATACTTCATGTGGAGTGTAGAATTCACCTGCTTTCTTACCAGCGTTAGCTGCAAAGTTTGAAATAAGATATTCATAAATAAATCCTAATACATCATAGTCCTGTTTGCTGTCCATCGGAATATCTTTAATCAACTGAATAAGATCACTGATGGCTTTTGTCTGTGAAGCAGCATTCTCACCTAACTTTGATAAACCTGTTTGCAGAGTTTCAAAAATCCCATCAAAAACTTTCTTATAATTGCTATCTATTAATCGACTAAAAGCAGAAAGTGCATCACGAACATTGGAAACATCAAAATCCTTCCCCATTGATAACCAAGTAGAAAATAAATCTTTATAGGCGATAAAATATCCTATATTACCTTGAATATATTTGACAGTTTCAGCATCCTCTTCACTTAAGTTCTTAATATCCTCTACGGTAGCACCTTTATTCTGCATAAAACGGACCTCTTTATCCGAAAGGTACTTATAAAATATAAATCCTAATATATAATCTTTGTATTCGTTAGCTTCGATTTTAGATCGCATTTTATTTGCTGATTCCCATATTTTTGCTGCCAGTTGTTGTTTATTCATAAAAGCTTTTCCCTCTCTTTATTTGGTTTTGTGTCGTATTATTCATTATTCTTTTTAGATTTTATATACTTTCCACTCACAATTCGTTCGTCTTTTGGTTTTTGAGCATCTTGCGGTATCGCCCATACAGAAGCATGTTTTATTGCTCCTTCAATTCTTCCTTCAACACATAGAAGCTGAACACGCCGCACCGATAACCCCCATTTTTTTGCCGCTTCTTTTACTGTCATGTATTCAAACATAGTATGCACCTCTTAACATCAACATTCCTTAGAGATATTATCAATATAACCTATATGAATTACTTTCCAATTTCTATTTTATTCGTTTGAACGCAATTAGTCAATCAGTTTGAAGTTAAATTAAATGTGTTTGTTAATCAAACCTGTATTCATTATCGTATGAATGAATCATTTATACTTCTGCTTTCAATATCCCTATATATTAGAGTGAGTAATTCAAGGTACGCCATCATGGCATAGGGTCCCCGACAGTAAATTTTCATTTGTCATTGTTGCATATAAAGAGTCGAAGTTTACTTGTTCAAGAGTATTGCTGGTTATTTGTGTTTCCTCATTATTTTCTAAATTCACTCGTGTACATGTACAACCATCTTCTATATTTATCGATTGCTCACAATCATAAAGCATATTCTTTTCTTCATAAATTTCACATCCTATTTCTGAATCAAGAGAGTCCAGGTTATTAGTAGTCTCTACTTCAATCAGGTGATAAAGATTAGACCGCTGTCCTCCTTGTTCGTGGAACCGACTTTCTCGAGTGATAAAACCGGTTTTTTCAAGATCATTTAATGCTCTTTGAACTGTTCTAGTGCTTATATTACACTCTTTAGCAATGGTTTTAATGCTAGGGAAACAAGTATTTTCCTGGTCTGCTCTATTAATCAAATAAAAAATAACCAGCGTTGCTCTCTGGCTTAAATCTGCTTTATATACACTTTCAATCATTTTCCCTTTATTAGTCATGAGTTGTCCTCCTTCAATATTACTTAGTAAATCTGGTAATTACGTCTTCCCAAACCTCTTCGTTAGTATCTCCATCAAAATAATCGGGTGTGTAATTTGAAAAAGATACACCTCCACATTGCTTTTGAATTTTTCTTTTATCCGATTCAGCAACAAAAGATAACACTTTGCCTATGAGCTTCTCACCAATCAGATTTTCGATATTTACCATATCATTAATTTCGTAAGGCTTACCTGTTGCACAAAATATTGCAGCATCGCAATTTTTTCTAATGACACCTATGATCCTATTGTTGATTACGCCCATGTCATAAATTATGAAATCAAATTCATCATGACACTCTGAATGGAGCGAAAGATATTTCACTCCATTGTATAGGATGATATCTTCCTTCGTTGTCATCCCCTGATAAAACTCCGGAAGCTTACTCAAATGGTCATGTTCATTTGCTTCTACATAACATACCTTAGCGCCAATGTTAGATAAGTAATTTGCCAAATTAATAGCCATGGTCGTCGTACCAACACGGTGCTGCACCCCAGTGACAGCAATCTTAATATCTTTTTTCAAGAAAGAATATGATGTAAAGGTGCTGGTTTCCATTACATCTTCTTGAATAAGCTTTGACTGAACTTCACGTTTGCTTATTCCAAGATCGCTAATAGCTTTAAGAACTTCCTCTTTAAAGGATGCCACATCTGCCGATGTCACAATGTTATAAATACCTGCTTCAATAAGCTGTAAAATGAGTTTCTCTTGTTCCTTAATCGCTTCTATATAAACTATCATTCTTGAAGAGAACATCTTCCTAAAGCCAATTACAGCTTCCATCATTTCGTCTTCTGTATCCTTAAGCGCTTTTAGATCAATAAGCACATAGTTAAAATGCTCTAAGCTTCTCATATCACTAAGAACAAATTGTTTTAGAGAAAACATACCAGATAACTTCTTAATAATCATTCCATGCTCATCATGGAGAAAATCTATCATATTAACTTTCTCGTTACTGGATAGGTATAAAAGCATCACCAGCACCTCCTTCCTGCTCAATTTGAAAATCTTTCGGCAATACTATCTCCACTTCTTTTGGCTGGTACATAATCAACATTATGATTCCAATGATGACAATTACAATATAAATGATCAATTCTATCACTAGTTTCTTTTTCAAAAGTCCACGCTCCTATCTTCCACCGGCTTTGCCCATAAACTCAAATTTGTAATCTGGTATCTGAAAGTTCACATGCAATCTTTTAGAACCAATCATCACAAGGGCATTTCCCCTTTTCTTTTGACCTAATAGCTGTTCTTCAGCATCTGTTAGGTTGTATAGTTTCTTGGTTTCGATTAAATTCATGCCATCACAACCCATCAGTATTTTATAAGCCGGAATGTCAAGCAGTGCTTGTCCATAAAGCTTAATCTTTGGATCTAAGAAATCAACAACTGAATGGGATATAATCGCTACCCCTGCTTCATATTTTCTAGCTCTTTTTTCAACATTTCTTAAAAACACCAAAGACTGCGGCACATTGGGATCGATCATAAGATAACTTTCATCACATATTAATAAAACCGGTTCATTTCTGTCTAAACTCATTTGCTGCCAGCACCACGTAAGGATATTGAAATACTGAGTTCTTTTGATATTGTCACTGGTGTTTTGTAGATCATGAGTATCCAAGCAGATACATCTTGAACTTGTCTTGATTGTGCTTTTACCGTTCCATAAAAAAGCGTCGCTACCAAGAGCTATATCCTGTAACAGTAACGCCAACTCTTCATATTCATTTTTGCTTGATGAAGTTTTTTCCTTATTAGCCTTTTCTTTGAACAGTTCATAAAGGTCTGAAAAAACCGGAAAATCTTCATTCGATAATATATTAATATCTGTATCCCATCTAATACCAAAATGATTGTATAGTTCGATTAGCACGTTCTTAAGAATTGCTCTTTGCTTATCTGATAGAGAAGGTAAGTATAAGCTAAAAAAGATTTCAAGGTTCTTCATGTAAATGGCCATATCTCCCATACCATGACCTTCATCCTTATAATATTTGTCATCATCATCTACAGGTGTGGGTCTGATTTGCAATGGATTGATTTTACCATTGACACCACCACCGGTATTAATCCAGTCGCCATTCAACGCCTTTGTAATTTCTTGGTACTCTCTCTCGGGGTCTATGAAGATAATTTTAGTTCCTTTCATATATTCCGAAAGAGCAATATGCTTTACGACGGTGCTCTTACCAACCCCCGCCACACCCATAATGGTAAAATTGGTATTGGTTCTGTCATTACCTCTTTTCCATGGATCAAGAACTACAAGACCACCTGTACTATCACGTCCAAAGTAATAACCTGTTCCATCATTATAACCGGAAGATGAAAAAGGGAAACCCCCGACAAAACTGCTCATTGGAATGACTCTTTTAAGTACTTCTCCAATCGCTTCATCGAGGGTATAATATGGTGCAACACTTTTAAATGCTTGTTCTTGTAGATTTGCCATAATTCTTAATTTAGCTTTACTTGTGGCAATGATACTTTCTGTTTTTCTGCAAATCTTTTGAAAGTTGTTTTCTTCCCTTGAAATCACCATGATGGATATAATCATGGTTCCAACGGTTTCACCTTCTCTGTCAATTTGAAGCATGATCTTTTCACCATCCATAGCTGCTTGCTCTGCCCTTTGCCGAATGAGTGGATCTTTGGCTGAATCCGCTGCACTTCGATTTTGGATGACATTTTTCGATAATCCTGAAATAAATTCACCATTATCGATCGGTATAAATGTAATGCCGACGACTGTTCCGGGTATGTTTGTAATTTTTGCTAGCCATCCATAATCGACTTTTTGAGGGTACTTGACGATACCATAAATTCTTCCTTTATTTTCACCTACAATCAGGCTGTTTCTTTTGAGTTCAAGGCCGATTGGAGTAATGATATTTAATAGGCTATTATTAACTGTTACTTGATTGTTCTGTGTCTTTTTCATTCACTTTTCCTCCATTTTTTTGCACTAAAAAAACACAACATCAATGTGCTGTGTCTTCTCGTGATTATATTCACTTAGTTAATCTATCTTTTTTTATTCAAAGAACAAGTGAAAATTGCTATACCGTTTGAGGGAATTTCCGTTAAGTTTTATAAATTCCCAAGTCTCTTTGTAATCGCCTTTAACTGCAAACTGTTCATCTCGAATGAAGTCAATAAATGTCGTTTCCGTCTTATAATAGGAATCAGAAAACCTCTCAGCATACTCCATCTTCAATTCATCTGCCAAATTTATCTCATTATGCAAAACGTGTTCAAGATTACAAGAAAAATAATACATGCTATACGGAATACCGGATATCTTTGGACAGAGTGATAATCGATTAATGACTTGCTGTTTTCTACTGTTTCTTTCAAGAACACGCTCTACCCCGTTTGCAATAATCGCAGATTCCGAATAAGCAAATTCCTCTACTTCTTCCACTTGAATTTGATCACTTTCTATATAAGCCCCATCCATGTCGATTAGATGAACGATCTGAATGATATCGCTCTTTTTTATTCCTAGTTCTCTTGCTAGAAAAGCTTTAACATGATCATTGACTTTTGTAATGGCATTAGAGCTATTTGAAAATCGATCACTGGTTATATCTCCTCCGGTTATATAGAACCTTACCAGATTCGACGAAACCAATTTATCAATAATGCCACCTAATGATGTTTTATCTGTGACACCTTCTACAATAAATAGAATGACTTTTTTAGTTTTCATCAATCACCCTCCCAGCAATCCTGAAGGCACGACTGATATCAAAGCTGTTGGTTTCTTTATAGATTTCCTCTTTTTGTCCACCAAGATTAATGCTTCGATAATACAGGTTTCTCAAGTTATTGTTGCTCTTAACATTTGTAAAACGCATATATCGATTTTTAGGATTCGTTGTTGTAAATATAATCGAACTTGTATCTAGCATCTCAAGGGGTCTCAAATTATGAGAAGTAAAGATCAACTGTCCTTTTCCGTTTTCACTGATAATCTGAAGAATTTCACCGAGTAAATATTCAAATATGCCGGCATCCAGTTCATCAACCACCATACAAACTGTAGGATTATTAAACATTGTTATCAAAGTACTCAATATTGAGATGATTTTTTTGATACCATCAGATTCATATTTTAAAGGCACTTTTATGTCATCCCTTATGGAGATCAATTCAATCCGAATCCCTTCATTACCATCTTCTCTAAGTTGCTTGCCATGGTTTTTCAAACCGATATTAAGACCTGGAACAATGGTCTCAAGTACAATATTCATCTGGTCAATAATTTTAACCACAACATTATATACTTCTTCAGGTACAACCGATGGCTTTAACAGACCTATTGCCAAATCTCCCTGTGTCACCTTTTTCTCATCCAATAACCTGAAACTAAAGGGAATTAACACATTCATATTAATCATTCCTGAATGGTGATTCTTTATGATGAACAGATTAACATTGGCATAATGTTTTAAAGCTATAATAATATCTGTGTAGTTTTTAAAAGCATCGCTTTTCTTAATGATATCTTCTAACTCACTGCTGAAAACAAAAGAGGTACTGTTTTTATCTGACATTTTTTTCGCAACACCTAAATCAATTTGAACATCAGCATTATTTGAAGTGAGTAAACGATAGTTTTTTACCGGTTTGAAAACATATTCTTTGTTTTTTACGTGATAATCAATAATTCCCGCTTTACTTTTCCAAGCACCATCAATAAGCTCTTTGTACGTTAAGTTTTCTCGAATGACTTTAGCTTTGTTTTCATCTGTTCTTTCAATCTCTACTTCGTAGAAAATCTGATACTCATGGTCACCTTGGTTCAAATCAAAACCAAGTTTGATCGTCGCTGTTTTTTCTGTTTCAAAGATATAATCACCTGCGTTTTTAGGTAGCTCTTTTCCACTTATAAGGTGTTTAATAAGCCACATAGCATCAACAAATGCTGTTTTACCTGAACCATTTTGACCATATATGCCAACGATCTCAGAACGCATTAATTTTTTTGATGATGCATTATCATTTGAAAAATCAATTTTTCCATATTCAACATTTTTTATATTATAGAGTTCAGCTTCTTTTATACGAATCATAGAATCTTTCATTACATACACCTCCGGTTACAATAAATCTTATCACAAAACACTTGATTTGTAAATATATTTTTGTTATTCGATACATTATGTATCGAATTTTAATTTTGCATAGCATTTATTATAACCATATTTTATAATCGTATTCACCAAATTATCCTACTCATAATAAATATATGCAGGATTATTAATAGAATTACACAGCCTAGTTATTTCTTGTTCTTTTATGATGTCGCAATGAATGTTGACACTTTCAAACTTTTGAATCATTTCCTTACACTCTTTAATCAAATCCGATTCTATGCCTTCTCGATATCGACTCCAAAGCATGATAAAAAAGTTTCTTTCTATAACTTCACCACTGGTAGCAAAATTGCTAATCTCCATGATTTCATGTCTGAGGAGTTCTTTTTGCTTTTGATCTTTGGTCTCTGATAAAAGACTTTGGTACTCATTCACCAGTGGTGTGATATCGACTGGTCTTGAGACTGCTAAAAACTTAAAGGGTTTCTGAACACTAGATAATTCAGCTGTTAAAACCTTTGAAATCTGTTCTTTTTCGCTGTCTGAAAATAAATCTATGCTAATGGGGTGAATCTTAATATAAGCGATAATCTGACCATCTCTTGTATATAAGAATCTATCATGAATATCTTTCACATTAACAAACTCCTGAGCTGTCTTTTGATTCTCATTAATCTGATCATTCTTTAGTTGCTTTGGTCTCTTTAAAAAGAAAAATGCTACTGCTCCTGCAATAGCACATAATAAAATCATAATAATTGGTAATACTGGATTCATGCTTAACCTCCTGACTTTAATTGATTAGAACTGCCGGTCTTCTATAATATAGAAAACCAACACTTTCTGCTGTTGATATTGAAACGTTGTTAGCACCTGATGAACAGTGAATGACCATGATTTGTCCGTTATCGTTTCTACCTGTAACGATACCAATATGATTAACCTTTCTCGTTCCTGGTATTGCAAGAAAAGCGAGATCGCCTTTCATTGCTGCACTTGCCGGAATACTTGTAGATACATTCCACTGAGCTGTTGTGCCATGCCCTATGGTTGATTCAATTGAATTAGCAGGTAATCCTGCATTAACGAATGCCCAAGTCACAAAGCCTGAACAATCCAAGCCAAAGGGACGTATTGTACTTGTAGTTGAGCTTCCCGGTGAAGTTACTTCCATATCTGTTCCAAAGCGATTATCCCATCCGATAGCTAGACTTTTTCCTCCCCAAAAATAATTCACTTTCCCGACTAAGCTTTCTGCTACTTCAACAACTTTTTCACTTTCGATGATTGTGCCTTCGGAGATATGACTTTTTATCTCTTCAATTTCTTCCCTAGCCAGAAAAGTCTTGCTGTTACCCGAAGCCATAAATATACCATATCCACTTTGACGCATTTCAGCAATCATCTGATTCTGCACATCATCAAATCCATAAATTTCACCGATATCTTCTGCTGTCAAACTGTCAATAGTAATAATTTTAGTGGTTGTTGTAACTGTTTTAGTCTCAGTAACCGACTCTCCATCATCATTCGTTGTCGTGACTTCAACTTCTTTTGATGTGGTTTCATAAGTAGTGGTTATTACGTTCATATCTAGGTAGACTTGTCTAAGCTTTTCTAGTTGATTGTCAGATAGAACTGCAATCTGCTCTGCATCATCTTTTGTCACATTATATTTCACAGCGAAAGCAATCAACACGTCTTCGGAATTATCAATTAGTGCCCCGTTTTCACTTCCCATAACTATAGTTTTAATGATATCTGCGGTCGAATCGGCTTGTTCCTGCTGTACGCTATATCTAAAATCTTCTTTCATTTCATCCAATACACTGATAACCGATACCGTTTCTTCTTGACCATCAAGTATTGAAAAAAAGATGGCAAATGGTGATGATAAAACTAGTAGAATGATGATAAATGGAACAAGGCAGGCAACCAATACGATTCGCCTGCCCTTTTCATCTGACAAAACTGTAGTAGCAATTTTTGCTGCTGCTTTTAGTGTTGCCGGGTCTATTGCCATGTCTCATTCCCCCTCTATTTTGGTCCGATGTTATCCGAGAACTCGAATAACATCGGTAAATTAAGATAAAAAATTATCCGAGTAATTCAGATGGAAAGAGCATAACTACGCCTTTTTCATAAATAGTTACTCGGATAATTTTATGTTACATGAAACTCTAATATTAACTCAAAAATTAAATTAATAGGTTAGTTGTTTTAATTAATGCCCCATTCAGTCTTCTGCTTATTGTATTATTTCTATTACTAGATTCTCTAATATGAGTTTATTTTGCCTTAGATATATAATGATAATAACGATTAAGTGACTTATCTACAACGGATTTTACTTTACATCATAAGGATATAAACAAAACAAATAAAATCGAAAGGAGCGCTATACTAAATAATCATATTTAGTGTACAAAGAAAAATATGGTAAATGAAATTAACTCTGTTGACAAGGGTTTCTTAATTGATGAATGGGATTTGTTCTTTGAACACCTCCTTGAAATCGGATATAGTGAAACCACCATTTATAAATTCAAATCTGCAGTAAAACAATTTAAAAAATTTATGATTGATAATAATATCAATTATTCTAAAGAAGCAGCTGAAAACTTCTTAAAAGAAGCATCAATAATTTACAGCAAGGATACTTTTAAAACAATGAATAGTACGCTTTGCAGATTTGATTCTTTTACAAATGGGAAAAGTTTAGCTTCTAGGAGAAAAAGAGAAACTAAAAAATGCCCTGAACAATTCGATGAGATCTTCTCAGAATTTATCGAATACTTAAAATCCTGTGGTTTTCGGGCAAGAACAATTGAAGATTATCAGTTCAACTTAATTAAAGTACTGAAAAAATTTGATGAATGTAATGTAAAAAGTATTGAACTCATTACAGCGGAAAATATATATAGCCTGTCACAAATTGAGAATCGAAAACGAAGCTTTTTTTCAGTATTAAGACAATTCCTGCGTTACCTATTTAGAAAGAAATATCTTGAAGATGATTATTCGTTTTTTGTACCTTCATTTAGATATTCGCGGCCTGTTCCGTCGGTTTACACAAAGAGTGAAACAGATAAAATCTTGAATAGTATTGATTTAGATACTAAAGCGGGAAAACGGAATTATGCAATAATACTTTTAGCATTAAGGCTCGGAATTCGCACTGGAGACATCGTTAAATTAAAGATCACTGATATTGACTTCAAAAATAAAGAAATCAACTTCATTCAAGAAAAAACGCAAGTATCGCAACATCTAGAACTTCTACCAGAAATTGAGAATGCATTGCTATCATATATTTCCACAGCACGACCGGATTCAGACATCCCAAATATTTTCTTGTCAGCCGTAGTTCCAATCAGAGGTGTAACTACAAGTTCTATATATCAGTTTATTAGTCAATACATTAAAGATGCTGAAATTGATGTGGGTGAACGAAAAAAAGGAGCTCACGCATTAAGAATGACATTTGCAAGTGAATTGGTAGCTGAAAAAGTACCTTATGATGTAGTCAGAAAAATTCTTGGCCATGAAGATCCTATTACCATCAAGCACTATGTAGCGTTTGATATTGAGTCTCTTCGGACTTGTGCAATTGAAGTTCCAATGCCAACTGGAAAACTTGCTGAATATCTAAACACAAGATTGGAGGTGACTTCCAATGAAATACGTCTTTAAGAGTATTTTTTGCTACTGAAATGAATAACTATTTGCATCTACTTTCTAAAAACGGCAAATATATTGATCAAGTTCAAAGCTCGTTAAGAAGTCTGGATAAGTATCTGGATACAATTAATTATATTGAAAAAAAACTACCTGCTGATACCATATCCTCTTGGTTAAAAACTAGAGATGTAAGTGCAAAAACTAAAATAAAAAATCTTTCTCATATGAGGGCTTTTACTAAATATCTCAATTCTCTTAAAATTGATGCAAGTTATCCTGACTCCTATAAATTTCAAAATGATTATATACCTTATGTATTTTCAGATACTGAAATTAATAAGATAATTGAAGCAGCAGACAACTTTGAAGCACGTAGCAGGATTTCTCACTCAGTTTTGATTTTTCCAGTTCTTCTGCGTATATTATTTGGATGTGGTTTGCGATTAGGTGAAGGACTTACATTGCGTTGGAAGAATATTGACCTTGAAAACGGGGTTCTTACTATTACGAAAGCCAAGAATCTCAAGCAGCGATTTGTACCGATGGATAGTTCATTGACTGCAATTTTAAAGGCCTATAAAGAAATGACAAAAGTTGATGGTATTTGTAGTGATTATCTATTTGAAAGTGACTTTCAGCCCGGAAATCCATTTAAAAATAATACATTTTATGAATGGTTTATACGAGTGTTAAAAGCTGCTGGCATTAATTATGCAAAACAAAATAATCGAAAACGAGGACCTTGCCCTCATTGCTTAAGACATTATTTTACTTTGAAATCATTCCTTAAATCTGAGAATGATGGGCGAAGGTTTGAAGATACCGCTCCATTCTTAGCTGCTTATTTAGGACACGATAGCATCAAAGAAACTGAAGCTTACTTACGTTCTAATCATTCGGTATATACACAGTCACACCAAAGAGTAAATGCTGATATAGGGAACTTATTTCCGGAGGTGAATTTCATTGAAAACTAATACATTACTAACTGCACTTAATGACTATTTTTTTTCTTATCTGCCAGATGTGAAAGGTTTGAGTAAAAATACCATAATTTCATACCAATATGCATTTCAATTGCTTTATGAATTTTTGTATGAGAAAGAAGGGGTAACTCCAGATAAGATTACATTTGATACTCTTACATCTGAAAACATTTCAGCATTTTTATTGTGGCTTGAAACAAAACGAGGATGTTCTCCGGCTACACGAAATTTAAGGCGTACAGCAATTCTATCATTTGCAAAATATGCTTTGAAGAATAATTTTAAAGAAGCTTTACGCTTTCATTCAGATACCATTGCAATCCCAAAGAAAAATGTACCAAAAAATTCAGACATCAAGTATTTCACAAAGGAAGAAATCTCAATCATTCTTAAGGCACCAAATATTGGGACAGCTATTGGTAAAAGGAATACTATGTTGCTCAGTTTGTTATATGCAAGTGGTGCTCGCGCTCAAGAAATATGTGATTTAACTCTAAATGACCTTTACTTTGGTACAGAAACTAACATTCGACTTGTTGGTAAAGGCAACAAAGCACGTTTAGTAACAATACCACAAAATTGTGCTGCAATGCTTAAAAGTTATCTTATAAGCAGAAATTTGGATGTTTCTTGCCAAAATGATAGATTAAGGCATGTTTTTTCGAGTAGAACTCATGAAAAAATGTCTATTTCTTGTGTTGAGGAAGTAGTAAAAAAATACGTTACAAAATCCAAGGATGACTATCCACATCTTTTCAGACAAAAGACATACACACCTCATTCCTTCAGACATTCCATAGCAGTTCATATGCTAGAATGTGGTGAATCACTTGTTGTAATTAAAGCTTTTTTAGGTCATTCTTCAATAATGTCAACAACTATTTATGCGAGCGTTACTCCTGAATTAGCGAATAAATACTTGCGAGAAAGGGGAGAAGTGTTAAATACTTCCATGATTGACAATCAATCTATCGAACCTGTCAAAGTTGGATTGTTGACATTCTTAAACAAATATAATCAAAGTAACTAATTAATCAAAGTAAAGTTATCCGAGTAAAATTATATAAGAAAGGCTTTAATTTTGGCTTTTCTACTATTTTACTCGGATAATTTTTTATCTTAATTTACCTATGTGCCAGTCCATGTATAAATCTCCATCAATGGTCACATCGTCATTTAAATTAATTCTAAGCATGCCATCTGGCGTCCACATATCAATTATTTCTGAATAGACACTATACCTTCCATCTGGAAACCATAGTGGTGTAAAATGAACTCGGCTATTATATGTTGAATACTTATTATCCTTAAAAGCAAATTCACCATATCCCGTTGCATCCAGCAACCTCCAGTAAGTGTCATAATGAAACTCAGGGAAATAGGTAATAACATTTTGAGCATTGGTAACGTGAGAACCTGGTGCATTGGTTGTTGGGAAGGTTGAAACATTGATATTCACACCATAGCCTGATCTCATAACCTCTCCGTCAGCGGTTGGCGATTTTTCATCTGGTTTTAATGTCATCGCCCCTGTGAGACTGGCACTATAGTTCGTATAATCATATTCCCAGTGTCCTTCATCTACCCAATGACCGTTATCAACCCACTCGCCTCGATCAACCCAGCGATACCTTCTGTGCCCCGGGCAATAATCGTCATCTCCATCACCATCAGTATCTCTGCATCCACCAGAATGATGATAGGTATAGTAATCCTTCTGCCAATCAGATTCCCATTCCCATTTTGGATGCCATACCCATTTTGGAATCCAGTTACAATCATACACACCCCAATTCGCATTAATTTTCTCTGCTTTTACCGGAATACTTGGTAAGGTAAAATGATTGTTTCGTTCATTGGCCGTTGGATTTGGTGGTTCGCTCAAGCTTAAATCTACAACTTTACCAATTAAAGTAGCACTTCGACTTGTTCCATCAATTTTAGCTGCACTGTTTCCACTAATATTTACTTGAATTGTTACATCACTAGGCATGTTTGGAGTATGCCATTTGAGCCAAACAAGTTCTGAACCGCCACTAGGAATAACAACTTCTGTACTCTTTGAATAGCCATTGGCAGTGATGGTTACAGTGGCTGTATTTTTAACTGGATTTTTGTAGGCAGCTTCACTTACATGGCGGTTATCAGGCGTTATGTCATCACTTGCGTAAATTCGAACTGACGTAATAACATCTGTGTCAACACGATACCCATAGTCATACTCTGTATCATTTTCAACTACATTGACCGAATTCGCCTTTAATAGGCGCATACCCCAACCACCGCCTGCTATGATACGATCTAAATCCCAATACACATTATCAGGAAGTGCAGACGTTACCGGATAACCAAACCAACTTTCTTCTAAAAAAATTGAATTTGGCAAATCAGAATGGGTCATCCCTGAAATATACTGCCCATCAGCTCCACCCCTAAAATTAAAATACCCTAGCTTTTGAGCTAAGGCATATTCTGTGGCAGTAAAGGCTAATATAGTTGTACGGTCTTTTAGGTATGAAATAATCACAGGTTCATACACAATAAGCCATGGCACTTTATTTTGATATTGGCCATCAACTTTGATGGGCAGGATTTCTTCTGCGGGATAGAATTTTCTATCACCTTCAATAGTAAAACTTATGTTTTTAACTAGACCTTCTCTAGAAGTTCCTTTTTGAGTGGCAAAATAATTTATAAACATATCAAGCGTATTTACATCTCCAAAATAGGATTTTACAGAGCCTATATTACCACCATTCGTAATTGGTATTGGTGGTGGATTGTCAGTAACTATGATTGGACTGTTATTAGGTGTTAAAGCATTTCCCTCTTGATAACTCACTTTATTTTCAATACCAAAAAACACGTTTGATGGCATTGAAAAGTTGGATGGTTTAACATATATAGGTCTTGAGCCAATCATTTTCCAATCTGAGCTTAAATTTGTATTCTTATCAGCTTGATCTGACAAACCAACATATACAGATACTTTATACATATATTCACTGCCACGGTAAAACCCTTTACCATCCAGTGCATTACTTGTATCACCTGAACCTGTATCAGCATTGTCATCGGCATATACGGTTAAAGAACCAATCAATAATACCATGACAAGAAATAGTACTAGTACACTTTTAAATTTCTTCATCATTTTCATTCCTCCATAAAAAAAGACAGCTCCTACTTTCTAAGAGACTGTCTAAAATATTTTTAATTGGTTAAAATTTGTCGCCTTCACCAGCTTTTCTTCCATCTTCATAATAGTCTTCGCCATTTGACTCTATAGGTTTTGCCGCATTCTCTGGATTTAAAAATGGGTTTTTAGATGATGGTACTAAATTGCTTTCGCTCTCTTCTTCTACTACTGGCTCTGGCTCTGGTTCTGTTGATTCTTGGGGTTCATTCACCACAACAACTTCCTCAGGTTCAACAACTAAATCTTCTTCCTTGTACTCTGGCACATTATCCATATTTTCTATATCGTCATTAGTTTCAGGTTTATCTTTTGGCGCTTCTAGTTCTGGTTTATCTGGTGGTTCAGGCATTGGTTCATCAATGACTGTAACTTCATTCTTATCTTCTGTCAGCTTTGTTTCAGTATCCTGAATTTTAGGAACTTCAACGACTTGCTTAACTTCTTCATTTTCTTCTATTTCTTCTGCAACGGGGGTATCATCTTGATTTTCAGATAATACAATGTCTTTTGCAACTTCCCCTGTATTGAGCTTCGAAAAAATCAAAGCACCGAATATTACTGCAACTATGATTAAAGATGTTCCTGTAACCAAAGTTATTTGTTTTGAATTCATTTTTTTCATATCCACGACCTCCTTAGGTTTCGTTCATAATTAACTTTACTTCTTCTAATTTTTCTTTGAGCATATCAACTTCATGTTGAAGGATTTTCTTCCCTTCTTCTGTCAATTGATATATCTTCTTGTTTCTTTCTTGGCTAGTTTCGTCGATCTGCTCAATGAGCTCAAGCTTCAACAACTTTTTTAGGGTTGGGTACATTGTTCCAGTTTTTACTTCAAGTCTACCTTTTGTGATATTTAGTATGTCTCTTGTTAGTTCGTAACCACTCATCGGCTCCTTTGACAATGCCAATAAGATATAGAAACTTGGTTCATTTAGATTTATAGATGGTTTATTTTTCATGTTCATCAACTCCAATAACAATATGTATAAATTATACATGTTCTATATATACATATTATCATCAGTGATTTTATTTGTCTATACTTCACTTATTTTTTTAGAACTTTGGACTATACCCAGCATTAACTTTAAGTCGAATCTCCATTGGTGGTAAGTGCTCCCAACCAAATGATAAAGGTACAAGAAGTGTCACCCAGGCTTCTGCTTCAAATCTGTTGTTATTGTCACTCATTGCAAAAGGCGCATTATTAATCTGAATATCCAAATCGTATAAGCGATATTCCAAATACCCACCTGCATATTTATTGCCGCCGATAAGTCCCAGTTTATCACTTAATTTCATGAGCACTGCACCTGAATCAACTCGCTCTTCCCATCTATCCACCTCATCTAACTGATAACCACCAGAATAACCTTCTCTTAAACCGTTGTAGACTTCATCATAGTTTTCAGTCGCTACAGCAATAACAGAAGATTGTAGGGCATATCTGACACCACTTGCTATGATTTGTAATCTTAAGTATTCACTTACAACTGTAAAGAGAAGTATCAGACATAAAATAATGACAATGGCAAAGATCGCTGCACTGCCTTGTTTATCTTTTATGATTTTCATCACTTGTGATATACCTCCGATCTGCCTGTTGCCTTAGCGGTCAAGGTAATGGGAAAGGAGCCAAATTCAAAAAAGCCAATATCTACAGGTAATGTTAAAACAACGCTAAACTCTTCATTGAGATCAATATTCCCTGATGTAGACCAGTTCACTGCTGGATCAATCCCAAGACTTGCCCTGAGTTCATTTTTTTTGGCCGTAGTTTCTGAACCAATTCGTCCTTCAATCTCTGCCACCCTTGCAAGCTCGTTAGCAAATGTGTTTAAATCACTCTTCACTACAAAAACAGGATAGACCTTAACTGCCATAGCAATGACCATCATCGCTACAAGAACAACCACCACAACATCAATATATCCCTCTCCCCGTTTCGACTTTAAAATCTCTATCATTCGACCACCTCCTAAAATAGTTTCCCAAGGGTTTCAATAATTTCAACAAACATAACGGATAGATACATCATCAAAAAGCAAAAGAGCATTGCAAATGAATATTTCCTTATCTTTGCCGGTCTTTTCATGGCTATTGTTTTTAATCGTTGTAACTCTAGCTGTTTCAAATCGTGGGATAACATTTGAAAATACACAACACCATCATCACCTCTTAGTACACCAATAAGCCCACGAATCGTTTCAGACAGCGATGGGCTGTTGAGCCTTGCTTCCATTCTTGTAAGGGCTGATTCATAGCTGCCTGACTTCATGTCTGCCACGGTAATCTCTAGCTCATTTTTAAAACTCTTGCCTGCATTTTGTTTGTAGGTTTCCAAGATATTAAGCACATTTCGATTGGCTTTTAATTCCTGAGATAAGGTAGAAACAAAACGTGGCAATTCAAACTCGATATCTTCTCTTCTTTTTCTGACAGCTTCATCAGCACTTCGAATCTCTTTAAAATAAACTGCTACTGCTAAAAACAATATAACTGGGAACACCATTGGAAAAATAAATAAAGCAGGGATTATAAAAAGTAGCATCATCCCCGCTTTTAGCCAAGCTCTCGCAACAAATGTTTCTGGTGAGAGCTTTATATTTGCCGATTTTAAAGTCGCTGTAAGTTTTCGTTTGCTGTAATCTGTCATATGGACTACTTTAGATAACCTAATAGCCCACTCATTGATTAACACTTCAAGATTCTTTGATTTTTTTCTTTCCCTTTTATCTATGACGTGAACCGCTTTAATAGCTCGTCCTGAAGGCAACTTTAATACATCCTTCAAAATCAGATACACACCTAAAGAAAAGGATATCAAAAATAAAAGTAAAATTTGTATCATCATATCCCCCTTTCTACCTTTTGTATTCCACAGGCTTAGATAATTTAACGACCGCTGCTAATGAAACAAATATGACAATACCACAGACCGCTAGTACAAATTTACCAATGCCTGTGAACATCAAGGTATGATACCAATCTTTATTGAGCATATACATGAGTGGTATGTTGCCAACTAATAATATTGCCATGGTAACAAATTCTTTAATTGGTTCATATAGAAGATAATCAAGTTCAGCTGAGACCATTCTCATATCTGATAATTTAGATACAATAGGTGTCAGCGTACTTTTAAGGTTTTTATCTTCCTGACAATCAATAAGCCCATCCACCCATTCATGAAATACCGAGCTTTCTATTTTTGGTTTTAAGCTTTCCAGTGCCATTTTTGTATTGGCATTAATCAATTTCGTTTGTGTTAAAAAAGCATGAAACACATTCTGAACCGGTGGATTGATATAGTTTACATTTTCTTCGATAGCTGTGATAATGCTCTCACTTCTTAGATAAGATGTTGTAATGACTGATAAAGCTGTTTCCAGTTCACTGTTTAGTCCCTTTTTCCACTTTGTCGCTGTAAATTGGACGTACCAAAAAGGAATTAGTGAAAACCCAATAGTTAGTACCGGCACAAGAAACATATTACCTAGTGTAATGGCAATAAAAAAGCCGATGGCCATAAATACTAGGGATAGAATGACAATCAGCATAAATAGATTTTCTTTATTGGTCATTTGTAATACATGTTTGGTTTCATCAATAAGCTTTTTCAGTCCTTTTTTCTTTTTCTTACTGGTTAATGCTTTGATTCTTTCATTTAATGCCTGTTCCTTTTTAGCTCTCTTTTTTAGAATCTCCGTTGCCATATCAAAGGGTGAAAGTCCAAATGCCACAAAGAGACCTATACTCATTGCTATAAATGCGACAAACAATAAACTATTCATGCTTCCCACCTCCTTTAAACCGTTCTAATAGGTTACTTGGTATACCGTTTTCTAAAAGTCTTTTTTCAAGAGATGATGATATGTCATTGACCTTTTCATATTCTCCAATGATCTTAAGTTTGCCATCAACAAAAGCATTATCCATTACATTGAATTTATACAGCGTCCTGATTTCTCTTGAACCATCTTCTTTGATTTCACATTCGGTAATTTCCATGATATGCCTTGAGTTGTCTTCTAACTTCTTTGAAAATGCAACAATGGGAAAGGCTTCTGTTACCAGATTATACAGAGTTCTTTCATCCATATCATATCGCTGTTTACAAAGGGTTACCATTCGATAATAGGTAGCAATACAAGAGCTTGCATGAATGGTGGTTGTTACCCCATGGCCGGTTCTTGCCGATTCTTGGGCGAAAAATGCTTCTTCCGACTTCATCTCTGCTACACAGATATAATCGGGGTTAACTGTAAGTCCTGTTTCAAGCAATTTAACCATGGTAATATTCTGTTTTGGATCATCACTATGGCGTGTTACGGTGTGGATAACATTGTTGATAACTTCACCTTTTTCATTTTTTTTGACCAAATTAAATTCTCTTGTACCGTTTTCAATGGTATATAGCCTTTTGTTATCAGGTAGTGTAGAAAGAATCCAACTCATGAGTGTCGTCTTACCGCTAGATGTTGCTCCTGTTATACAAAGGCTTTCACCATATCGATGTGTCAATGACAGGAAGTCTAGCATTTCTTCACTTGCTGTATTTTGTCTGATGAAATCCTCTTTAACCAGTTTCTTGGGATTGACAATACGAATAGATACCGCAACACCAACAGCAGGATCAATAACACCTTGTCCTAAAACTGTGATTCTAATACGCTCAGATAAATGACCTACAACAATTGGCTGTGACTGGTCAATAATCATACCACTTTTATGAAGTAGTCTTCTAATAACATCAATGGCATGCCTTGGTGAATTAAATGTTTCTTTTATAGGTAAAATTTCGCCATTTGAATAAGTGACCTTAATATCATTCCATGCGTTGATATTTATTTCTTCTATGTCACTACGAAACAAATACTTCGTTAGAAATGAATACTCTGCCATTTCTGAGTATAGAGTTTCTACCAACTCGTCTAGGTTCATATCTTCAACCGCTAAAGAATAATCCATCAAATACTTGGTAATATAGGACTTCATCTGTTCTTTTTGCTTTTCACTGTCATAGGATATTAAAATTGCATATTTCCCTGATACATATTCCTGCACTTCCTGAAGGATATCAGAAAAATCTCGGATATTCTTTGCTGATTCTAAAAACACGCCACTCATCTACGCATCACTCCCTTTTTTGAGAAAAGCAATTTTAAGTTTCTTTTCCTTCTTCTTTTCTTTTTTCTCATGATCATCTTCACCAAAGAACAATATATCCATAAGGCTTTGAAGTTGCTTATTGTAACCCTCGCTTTTTTTATCTGTTAGTGTTTCAAAGAGTCTCGCTTCTAGTACTTGTCGTTGAAGTTCCTCACAATGATCCAGTTCATTCTGAATACCACCAAAACGATTCCCAACAATATCTTTAGGCATTTCTGGTTTCACATTGGATAATATCTTAATATGATTTGCCACGTTGTATTTTCGCTCTCCCAATAAAGGTAACGAAGCGTCATAGAAACTAATGGCTTTTAAGTCTGGTGATATTAAACGAATGACTTGATCTGATAATTCAAGTGCACCTCTTGACAGTAAATCATGGTGAAACTGACTACTGCAATCCACAATAATGTGATCTGCAAGATGCTTTAACAGAATAAAAAAATCAAGAACTCTCTCTTTCCCATAGTCTGCATAAGTTCGAATATTCTCACCATGAAGATAGCTTAAAATACTTAAGTTTTTGGTATTCTGGACTGGAATGCACTTTTTCAAAATATTTTCCTGTGAAATCTGAATAGAAGATAATAACGCTCCTAATGACTGATCTTTTGTTTCTGTAAAGGGAAGTACTGTATGAATAGCCGGAGTGAATGGATTTGCCATCACTAATATGACACTTTTATTTTTTTTAACCAGTTCATTTGCAATCTTAATGCTGAGAGTAGTTTTTCCGCTATTGGGATTGCCCCATATAGCAATGATTTTATTATTCTTCATTGTTATCTTCCTCCAATTGTTCCCCAACTTCTTGACTAGTTCCTTGTACCTCATCTTCTTGATTGGTAACATCGGGTTCATTTGCATCCTTTTGCGCTTCATCAATACTTTCAGATAATATTAACTTCTGTTTATCCAAGAACTTATCTACATTTTCCTTTGTACCACGATACACAAAGACCACATGAATTTTACCCTTGGCTTCCATTTCTGCAAGGAGTTTTGCTTGTTCATAGGTTGCCTTTAATGTCACTGTAGCTGGTAATTCTTTATCTTTTTCTATTGCTTCTCGATCTATTTCATATTCATCTGTATCAAGACCCGTTCCGGCTGTCACTGCTAGCACCTCTACATATTGAAGCTCCGCAGGACTTACTGTTTCTCTCATATCTCCAAAATCAGAAGCCATGACAGTAACAATATCCCCTGGTTCTAATTTTCCTGACAACCCAGCAGCAAAACTTTTAATGCTGACAGATATGGCTCGTTCACTACCATCAAAATCCGTCAAATACTCATAATTTACAAGCGGTTTACTTGAAATCTTAGAATTTAAAACATAGTCACCTGTATGAAGTTCTGTTAAGGCATAATTACCAATGATATTTTCTTCCTGACGTAAAACTGTATGTGGCAGATTATATCCACCAATTTCAACCGTTTCTATCATCTTTGATGTAATTCGCTCACCCTTTTGAATATTCTCTGTTACTCTTGCAACCGATACCTTCTCAGAAATCGCCTGATTGAATAATGGGGTCAATCCAAAACAAATAATAAGAGATAGCACTATACTAGCTATCCCAAGAACCGTTCTGTTTCTGATTATTTTTTTCATTACTTAAATTCCTCCTATTTTTTCTGTTAACTAACTATGAAATGTGCTATTAAAGAGCCTGCTCCTAGATATGGGGCAAGTGGTATGCTTTTAGTCATCTTTTTACTTCCAATCACGCTATAAGCTAAATGAATGATAATCGCAAACAATAGCCCCAGTATGCTTGCTACATATCCAACTTGTAAGCCTAAATAAAAGCCACATGCTCCCATTAGTTTAATATCGCCACCACCAATGCTGTTTTCTTTAAGAAGTGCCATTATAAAATAAGGCAAAGGAACAAGCATCAGCCCTAATACTGCTGATATAGGTTCAATATCAATCAATCCAATAAGAATGATTAGCACAGGTATATGATCCGGTATTGTTCTTGTCTTGAGGTCAATCATGGCAGCATAAGTTAATAGCATGATGAAGGATACCAATTGAACAATATGAATGTACTGCATCATATCAATCCATTTCATAGCCATCATCCTCGACTGCTTGATTTTCCTCTGTAGTTCTTGCCAAATCCATAAGACTATTGTTAACTTCTTTTTCGACAATCCCTAAATCATTCGTTGATACACTTTTCAATTCAGAAGCTTTATAAACCTTATCTAGGATGTTTTCAATAGGGATAAGATTTTCAAAATACCTCTCAGTAAAATCAAACTGATCATCATATCGAAAGATACTGTAGGTCTGCATTTTTACTGTCATTTCTGTAATCAATTTAGGCATATCATAAGGTGACTTTTGCTTGAATTCTTCAATAAATTGCTGATATTCTCTTTCTACTTTTTCATGAAGAATACTTTTTAAATGTTCATAGTAAAGACATGTCGTATAGTCTTTAATGAAGCGCTTATGATCAACCTCTTTTGTTAAATAACCGGAATCCACATAGAAATCATACATTCTTTCCAGTGGCTCATCTTGATTTGCCATCAATCCAGCAATATGATCAGGAATGTGTTCTTCCAAAAACCATTTTCTAATTGCATAATGGATACTTTCAGCAGTCATATAATTTTCACCAGACCTCAAGTCATAATTACCATCCGAGATGACTGCCAGCTCCTTTTCCATCTTTAACAACACTTTTTCTTTATTGGTTCGTTCCACTCGTACTACCTCCATTCATCTTGATATTTATAAGGATAAAATTTTTGCGACCTGGCAAAACGAACCATAAACCCAACCTGATCCACTACTGAAATATTGGTATGGTCTTTCGTCAACATCATGACACTTCCTGCAATTGCCACAAGAATGGTGACAATACTCACCACCGTATTCTTAAAAATTAGGTAATACAGGATATCAAGAATGCCAACAACTATAGTTACAATAATGGTTTTAAATAACTCTTCTTTACCGAACCCGTCAAAAATCTCAACCCTTGTTTTCAATCCTTGGGGAATATACAAGGGATTCTTTTTTCTTTCTTCCATACGCACCTCCATCACATGTAATAACTCATCACTATATCTTTAATCTGCCATATGCTCTCTGCTAGGACATAAAAGATTACTGTGTTTTTCATTCTCTTTTTATAGCTAGCACCTTGTTCTTCATCGATTCCTATATGAATAAAGCAGTGAACGACTCTTAAAACTGCTCCTACACGAATTAAAAGGATGAAGGCATCAGCCATTTCTTTTAAAAGTTCCACTGCCTCACCATCCTTCTATTTTGTAAATACCGCTTTTCCCATTTGGTATATTCGAGCAGTTGAGTAAATTCGGTTCATCATGCCACCGCCACCGTTTCCACCTGAAACAATCAAGAATTCCTGTAAGAACTTCGGTGTCCTTAAAGCTAATAAAAGAGCTGCAAGTCCCCAAAACACATGGGCATTGAGCATTAACGAAACACCGAGTTTTGCCAAGACAATTTGGACTAAAACCGCTGTTGTACTTTGAAAGAATTTTTGAATATAGGTTCTAAACACGCCATTGTCTTGATCCATTAAGCCCACACAGGCAAGGGGTAGACCTATTCTAAGAATCAGAATTTCAAGTCCTCTTATTAGGAACTGTACATACAGCATAAAGAAGCAGATGAAGAAGATGATGGACACAATACCTGTGAAAATTCCTGCGCTAGTAATACCGGTAATAATGGCACTGAAATCCGTTGCCATATCATTAGAGACAGTGGTAATTAATTCATTGCTTAAGTCTTCAACAATTTCTGCCAACCAACCATATAATGTTGGAAAACTAATGGCGATCGCAAGTGACTTGAAGAAACCTGTAAGTAGCATAATGGGTTCAATCTCTGCATCACCTTCCGTCCATAAAATGTACCTCTCAAAACCTTTTTTTAGAAATTTTAAGACAATAAGTGAAACACCAAATGAAAAGAAAATATCAAATATTCCACTTATCCCACTGGTTCCAAGAAGTGTATCCATATAGTCTTCTGCATGAAGGGCAATGGGAACAAGGCCATCTAAGAGTGTATTTGCATATGCCAAACAGCCTGTTAATATGGCTCCAATTAATAGCATGATGACATACTCCATCGCTTCCGACCTCCTTTCAGAAAGAGTGGCCTAAGAATAACTTAAGCCACTTTCTTGATATTTTCTTTCTACTCAAAGTGATACTTTACTGAATAGGTGATATTTGATTTGTTGTACATGCAATTGTGATTGGTATAGTAATAGAATTCTAGTTGGGAATAAACCCCTGAACTCAATGTTCTGCTGAATGTAATACCATTCTTGGTTGTTTCATAGTCAAGCTGATCCCATTGTTTTGTTTTTACATTATATCCTCGTACACGACCAAAATCACTTCCGCTATGACCGGATACTGGAGGAACGGTAAAGGTATATTCAGTAATTGTCGCCCCTTCCAGACCTTCTTCTAAAATAACAGAATCCGGACCGGTCAAAGTCATTCCTCCGCCACCATTTGCATCAGCCACGAAAAAGACAATGGCTGCCCAAGGTGATTCAGCTCCGGCAGCATCGACTGCCTTCACACGAACAACATTTTTCCCACGAGGATATGTCTGTGTTTCTGAACTACGACCATCCCAAATATAGGAAATCGAGTCTCCGTCAGGATCTGTACTTAGGGCTGTAATGGTGACTGGTGTCCCCGGTGAAACGCTGTTACCGCTTGGTGATCGACTGATGACCGGCGCTGTCGGCGCTGAGTTTGTTACAGTAAAGTTTTTTGCCAACCATGGTGAATAAGCTCCGGCTTCGTCTTTTGCTCGAACTCTTATCGTATGAGTACCGACTGCATAGTAATCGTCCGGCGTTCTTCCTTCATATTCTAATGTTGTCTGATCACCATCAGCATCTGTCGCTCCGGCTTGAACATTGACCAAGAATTTACCATTCTTAATGGTTCTAGTTGGCGTTGCTGTTAGTGTTACTATTGGCGCTGCATTTACTACAGTAAAGTTCTTTTCCAACCATGGAGAATAGAACCCTGCCTCATCTTTTGCTCTTACCCGTATAATGTGATCGCCTACTTCATAGTAATCACCAGGAGTTCTTCCTTCATATTCTAACGTTGTTGTATCACCATCAGCATCTGTAGCTTCGGCTTGAATATTAACCAAGAACTTACCATTCTTAATGGTTCTTGTTTGGGTCGCTGTTAATGTAACTGTTGGTGCTGCATTTACTACTGTAAAACTCTTTTCTAACCACGGAGAATAGAAGCCAGCCTCATCTTTTACTCTTACTCGTATAATGTGATCTCCTACTTCGTAGTAATCATCCTCCGTTCTTCCTTCGTATTCTAACGTTGTTGCATCGCCATCGGCATCTGTTGCTGAAGCTTCAACTTCAACCAAGAACTTACCATCTTTAGTGGTTCTTGTTTGAGTCGCTGTTAACGTAAATGTTGGCGCTGCATTTACTACTGTAAAGCTCTGTTCTAACCACGGAGAATAGAAGCCAGCCTCATCTTTTGCTCTTACCCGTATCACGTGATTACCAACTTCATAGTAATCGTCAGGAGTTCTTCCATCGTATTCTAATGTTGTCTGATCACCATCATCATCTGTTGCTGATGCTTCAACTTCAACCAAGAACTTACCATCTTTAGTGGTTCTGCTTTGCGTTACTTTTAATGTTACTGTTGGCGATGCATTTACTACTGTAAAGCTCTTTTCCAACCACGGAGAATAGAACCCAGCCTCATCTCTTGCACGAACTCTTATTGTATGGGTGTCAACTTCATAGTAATCATCCGCCATTCTTCCTTCGTATTCTAACGTTGTTGCATCACCATCGGCATCTGTTGCTTTGGCTTCAATGTTGACGAAGAATTTTCCTTCCTTAGCTGTTCGAGTTGGTACTGCTGATAAAGTGACTTCCGGTGCTGTGTTCGTCACTTCAATCCCCTCAGATGATTGATACATTCGACCGTAAGGGTCAATAATTGTTGCTGTAAGAACAAATTCTCCGGTATCTCGGATTGCTATTTCTCCTCCATCATTTGTGAGTTCTCCTTCAAACTCAACTGATTCTTCAGTTTTTTCTAATGTCCATTTCACTTGATTTTCATCAAGGTTTAACGATCTCGTTTCCACCTCAAATGTCTTTCCGAAATGTATGGATTCAGGCATCGTAAACGTATACTGAATAACTGGATGGATACTTATTTCTTGACTATGGGAAAAACTTCGACCAAGAAAATCTGTTATCGTTGCTGTTAAAACATAGTCTCCCGCATTAAGAAAGGTTATTTTACCACCATAAGCATTCAGTTCACCCAAAATGGCTTTATTCATAGAAATTTCTTCGCCATCTTTTGTTATCTTCCATTCAACAGGAAGAACACTATTGTTACCATGTGTTCTTATATCCATTGTGCTGTCCGTATAGGCAAGCTTAGGAAGTTCAAAATCGATATTTAAGACCGGTAACACCTCTGTCCTATCTCCTGGTTCAAATAAGAATACACGACCGGTTTCATCAATTATTCGTGCGACCAGTTCATAGATGCCTGCTCTTTTAAATTGAATGGTTCCTCCATCATTATTTAGTGTGCCATCAACATAAGTAGACCAATCTTGAAATCCAAAGGTATTATCAAGCAACCACTCAACGGTCAAGTCATTGATCTCGGTACTATTTGCATCTACCTTTATGTCTGTATCCGTATGAGCGTATTCAGGAAGTGAATACGTTATAGTAGGTACCGGATATACCTTGAATGTTTGCTCATAACTATAGCTCCTTCCACCATCATCAGTGAAAGACGCTCTTAAAATGTACTGTCCTTTATGTTTAAAACGTAATTCACCACCTTGATTCGTTAATTGTCCGGTTGTAACCTTGGAAATCTCGACTGGTTCGCCATCTTTAAGTAAGGTCCAATCTGCACGATGTTCTCCAATTTCATTAAAAGTCGCTTCAACGGTTACCGTATCATCTGTATGAAATAGTTCAGGCAAATAAAAACCGGCAGAGCCTACAGGATATACCATAACGGAAGTACTATCTGTAAAGACTCGACCGGTTTCATCGGTAGCCGAAGCTGTTAAGTTATAGACGCCTTTTTCTTTAAAACGAATCCTTTGTTTTCCTGCAGTAATTTCACCCTCAATAAAATCAACAATCGGAATATCCTCACCATTTCGTGCCAGAGTCCATTGAAGCTCCATGTCTCCTATATTTTCTGTTTCCGTTTTGATGGTGATTGGTCTATCCGAATGTGTAATTGATTCCATCTCTAGGTTAATTTTTGCTACAGGATAAATGTTGATTGTATCCGATGCAGTAATAACCTTTCCCAAGTCATCTTCAATGGTTGCTATCAATTCATAAGTCCCTTGACTTTTGAATTGTACAGTACCACCTTCATTTGACAATTCTCCTGTAAAAGCTGAGTCCATCTCAATAACTTTATCATCTTGTTTAATCGACCACTCAAGATCTTTTTCTCCAAGATTTTCGGTTATCAAATCAACAATAACCGATGTATCCGTATGCGCTTTTTCTAGTAAATCTAATTCTGTTGTAATATTGGGATAGACTGTTATTGTCTGCTCATGGGTTACCGTTCTTCCTCGACTATTCATCGCTGTTGCCATCAGTGTATAGCTACCCATGGATTTGATTTTAACCAAACCACCATCAGCTGTTAACTCTCCTTCGATAGCTGTGTTAAGTCCAATAGGAATATTATTTTTGCTAACAGTCCATTTAACAGATTTGACATAACGGCTCTCTGGCACAATGCTTATTTCCTCATCGACATATGCCGTTTTAGGAACTTCAAAGTGATACTGTGGTGCCGGAACACGTGATGGACGATGCCCCGATGTCTGCTCATGTTCTTTAGTTTCATCAATAAGTTCTACCTCATCCGTCACTTCCTCTTGTGTCTGCTCCATCTCATTTTTGATTTTAAACAGCCGATCAAGCATGGAAAAGGCTTCTGCACGAGTAGCTTTTCCCTCAGGTCGAACCGTTCCATCCGGATATCCTGAAATAATTCCATGTTGTTTACCGTGATAAATATATTCTAGGTCCTCTTTAGATACATCAGCTATATCCGTAAAATTTGCATCCTCTGTGAAATTTTCATCATGAGAATGTTCATTAATGGAACGAACCATCATTCTTATGATTTCTATTCGAGTAATCGGCGTATTTGGATAATAGTACTGCCCATATTCTTCTTGAAGGATAATCCCTGCGTCGACAAGCCTTTCAATGTCTTCTTGAGCAAAATTTCCTTGGATATCTTCAAAGCCTGTAAAATCAACCTCTTTATCCTTAGGCTGAAGCTTCGTTACTCGTGCAACAAGAGCAGAGAACTCTGCTCTTGTAATCATTGAATCCGGATGACACAGCCCATCCGGATATCCATGAACGATACCTTTTTCTGTGAGTCGATTTATGACGTCCTCTGCCCAATGCCCTCTTGCGTCAGCGAAAGAACTTTCTGTTGCATAAACCAACCCTGAAAAGTTGGATAATAATATACTTAAAACTAAAATAAAACTTAACCACTGCCTTTTATTTTTATTCATTGTCATCTCTCTCCTTTTATCCTGCAAAGTTAAACATTTCTTCAATACGCTCTTGCAAAGTTGGCAAAATCACGTCACCAAAAAGTGCGTACAAACCCGCTAATAGCAATGCGCCAATGACAATCGAGATCAAAATTTTGACCGCCGAATCAACCATTCCTTCACCACTATTTCCCGCAAGAATTGCTCTTCCTTTAACCATTACTTTTGCCATTTCCATTTGTGCTTTGTTCATTAACTTTCTCATTTCATTACCTCCGTAAGTTTAAATTTGTTTTTTATTTTTAATCGGGACTTGCCCATGATTAAACGTAGTAACCAATAATCAGATTAAGTGTTGCAGAAGCTAGAACTGCTCCTATAACTGAAACAATTACCGTTACAATACGGTTGTTCCATTTCTTCTGATCGATTTCATCTGCTGCACTCCTTCTGATGAAGAAATAAATAATCAGCAAAACACCGACAATGGGAGCTAAAACCATTAGCCATGTCGTTACATCTTGAATCAATTTTTCAGTGCCTTTGACAATTTGACTGTCTTGAACCGTATCCGCCATAACTGGAACCGTTGATATCATTATTACGACCAGTGTTCCAAAGATTGTCTTTAAAGCATTTCTTGCTTTCATTTTTAGTGATTTAAGTTTCACCTTGTTCACCGCCTTTCATATTTCGCTTATAAACAAAATTCGATTTTTCTTCTTGGGTGTAATACTCCCAAATGTTCCATGTATCAATGGCATTAGGAGATTTTCTCTGATCTCGTTTTCCTTCTCTTTTTTCACGCACCTTTCTGTTATGTTCTTTGTCTCCAAGTCCAAAGAGGGTATTAAAAAACCACTCCGATAAATCTGGCATTTGCATCATTGCCGGGTGATTTCTCGAAGTGATTAATGTATATGGTCTATTGATTCGTCTGATCTCATCCACCGTTAATAAGGCTCGGTGGGTCAGATTAACGCTATGGGAACTTGATGGATTAGAATATTTACCATGAGATGAACTTAAAGAATAGGTAGATACAGTGTAATTCCCCAGCTTCTTGGATATTTCATCCAAAGTTCCCAAATCATCTGCCTGAAGATAAAGCCAAGTTTCACAGTTAGATTTAATCGTTCCAGCGACTTCTTTACCATACTTCTCATCTAATTGCATAAAACTTTGAAGGAATAAATTAAAGCGAATGCCTCTACCACCACCTACAGTCAGCTTATTTGCAAAATCGGGGATTTTAACAAAGTTACCGAACTCTTCAAGCATGAAGTTAACTCGTCTTTTTAATCGTCCACCTCTCTCATCTGCATTTTTAACAAGTTGCATATAGCATTGATTAACAAAGAGACTTGCTAAACTATAATAAGTTGTCTTTTCATCAGGAAGAACAATAAACAGTACCTGCTTGTCTGTTCCCATTTTCCTTAAGTCAAAGTCACTGGCTTCTGACATAGAATGAATGAGTGGGTTTGTAAACAGCCTTAATGTTGTCAGTGCTGAAGTATAAAATGATCCCCTAGTTTTGCTTGGAGCAACTTCACTTATGGCAAGTAAGGCTTTTGCAGGATGATGTGCCGGCATGTTCTTCATGTATTTAATGATAGGCATTGCGCCATCCACCACTTTGCACATCTCACTGATGAAGAAATAAACATTGCTCATGTTCTGATATCTTCTATCTTTACCATTGCGATTATCATAAACGACTGCCATAATGGCACTTGCAATAATACTGGCTTCTCCATTGGTCCATATTTTTTCATTATGGCTATTTTCGGGTACAAGGGCAGCTGTTAAATCCCATGTGGCATCAACTGCTTTAGGAATATCATTTTCATCAATGGCATCAATGACCGGCTGTAAGAAGTTATACCGATCACTCTTTAGAGGGTTTTTAAAATCAATGCAAATCACTTCATAACCAAGAACTTCAAAATAGGGATAGGTATAAGTGAAGATTTCACCTTTTGGATCACTAATAACTAAGCTTTCAGCTGAAAGTCCCAGTAGTCCAACAGATTGAAGCACTACAGACCTTGTTTTTCCTGATCGTGTTGCACCAATACAGAGACTATGAGTATCCTCATCAATGTAAAATATCTTTTCAGTATCTCCCTCTTTATGAAAACCAACAACGATACCGCCTTGGTTTAGCTTGGGTAACGGATATTCCTGCGTATCGGTTTCTGGTAAGTCTTTTTCATTTGACTTTTCATTACTTCTTTCTGATAGTCTTTGAAGGGTTTCTCCTTGGGATAAGTTTTCTTTTTTTGAACAGTATTCTTTTTCTTCATCCAGCCTGATCCTTTCCATTAATATTTTTAGTTCGTTTCTTCTAAGCTTTATAGATTTAAAGCCTTTGTTTTTTTCTTCTTCTGTGAGCCATCTAGCTGATCCAAATTGCATTTGTCCTGCTCTAACCGGCGTTGCTATATCAGGAGTAATTGCTTCTAAATCTGATTGATAGGGCTTCATATTTGCCAGATAGAAATAAATAGAGCACAGAAGGATAAAGCCTTGTAAATAAAGAAATAGTGACAAATGTTGACCACTTGCCGTCATACTTTCAAAACATGATTTTATTGGGATAAAAGATAACACCTTCATTTTTCCTGACAATAAAAAATGTAGGTTCGTGGAAAAATAAATATTCATCCATAAACCTACAAGAAATATTAGTGCTGATATCATCAGCTTCAGTTGTTTATACTTCATCTTTCACATCACCTCACAGTTCTATCCCGTCATCAGCAACCATTTCGAGGTCTTCAAGCTTCTCATGGCGTAGAATCTCCGGGACAATCAATTCGATTTTTTCAAGAATCGAACCGATGGCTTTTTCGTCCTTATAATTCAAGTTACCATTAAGCCCCACATAATTCACTAGGCTTGAATGGATTAACTTTAAATCTGTTTCGCCAAACATCCGATTGGCATTAATAAGTCCTGCTCGTTTAGCAAAATCTTCTTTTGCAGCTTCAAGACTTGTAAAATAATGCCCCAATGTAACGAAGTTACCATCATAGGTATATCGCCAAGTCACAAATTCAAAGCCTACCTGCATTTTACCCATAGCTAGAACATGCCCATCATGTTCTAAAATTTTACGATAGCCATCTTTTAATCCATCTGCCTGCAATGGTTTGAGTTGATTGTAGAGTTCCATTAATTTTTTCATTCAATCGTCCACCTTTCTACATACTATTTTCACTTTCTTTGTCCCAGTTAAGACCTTTTCCTTTCTTTGATTCTTCAATTTTTTCTTTGAGTGCTTCCCCTTCCAGTGTTGATAATGGATAGTTCTTACCGGTATCTAATGGATCATCCATTTTGACAAGTTGTACTGCCGATAAAAGCATTTCCATTTTATTTCGAGAAAGCTTAGCATCCATCCTCTGGCTATTTAATTCAAAAGCTTTTAACAGTGCTTCTTTCGTAAAATGCTCTGGAGGATACAGCTTTCTGTTTCTGCATTTTTTGCCCTCTTAATTTGTAAAAGTAATATACTTTCTAGTATCACTCCAATCCACTTGATAGCCTAATGCATTCATATTAGCTATAAACTCTTCTTTGCTTCTGGCAATCCATTTCACTTTTTTCACAGCTAAATAAAGTTCATACTTCCAGCTATGTCCTTTTTCTTTAGAACGGTATTCGCCCCGATTGACATGGCTGCCTGATTTGCCCTGAGTAATAATCAATCCGTATTTTCTACAAATCTCATCGGAATAATCTTTCATCATTTGAAGCTGTTCTGCACTTTGTTTCCATTTATGTCCTGTCTCCTTATTAACAGTATTTACAACAAAATGCGTGTGAAGATGGTCTCTATCTGTATGGACTGCATAAGCAACCTGAAAACCTTTAAATGCTTCCATTTGAACCAGCTCATCAGCAATCTGTTTGACGATTTCAGGAGTCACCTTATCATATGGTGCAAAGCTCTGAGTAAAGTGGATATATTGTCTTCCTTTTGTTTTACTGTTGAGTTCTTTTATCATAAAGAAGTCGTTATAAGCCGTATTAACGTCACAATTATGACCACCTTTAAGATTCTCTTCTGTTTTAGCCGGATTGATAATATATTTAAGAACTCTTTTGAGCGCTGATAGGGTATTGTTTTTCCCGTTAATAAATTCAATAACAGCCATAAGCTCTACATCTCGTCTAACTGTTGATCTAATTCATTGGCTAAATCCTTTAAGTCTTCAATCATCTTTTGACTAATTTCTGCTTTAACACCTACAGCTTCATATAGATTCGATAATGCACCAATCATCTTTTCAGGTTTTTCTTCAAAAAGTTTTGATTGCCTAATGTCTTGTGATATTAGAAAGTCTTGTCCTTTAGCGTATTGTCCCTTAATTACAACATCAACTGCATATGCTCCTTCAGTAATCCCAATAGCCGTATATCTACCGTCATCCGACAATTGTTTAAAATACTCAGCAGCTTCCTGTAGATTATCCATCCATTTGCATCCGGGTCCGTACTGGTAAATGTGATATTTCATGTGTTTCACCCCTTCCGTTTCACTAATTTGCATAACTCATCCCACAAACCGGTGAATGCTTCTCTGGTTTTCGTTAGATTTACTTCTTTAATTTTTCCTTGGTGAGCTAATACAGTTAACTGATTTAAGTTATTTCCGACTTTGGATAATTCATGATTCATTCTTTTAATATCTTCAAAAAAAATAATCTCCTTGTCCAGTGCGGACAGAGAGACATATCTGCTAATGCTAAGATTTGCTTTTTTCGCTTCACCTACAATTTTTTGATATTCTTTTTCTGTAACTCTTAAGTTGATTCGCCTAGATTTATTCATAACACCACCTACCTTTATGAGAATCAACTGAGGGTTTGGGAGCAACGCTCCCAAGAATTAAAAGGGTATGGGAAACTCCCATCAAGCACAATGTCATACATTGTGGAAGCTTGCCCTCATGAAAGCAGAGCTTTCTTATTCGGTCTTTGGGGTATTGAAAATAAAAGCTTACTGCGAATTGATTCTGTCAATTTCACTCTGATAGCATTTATCAAAAAAATCTATTCCCTTCCTCAATTCAAATATCAATTCTCCAGCTTTATATGATTCAACTATTTTTTTTATTAATTCGTTCAGATCATCTCTATTAATTCTAAAAAACTCATGTGTTCCAAGGATTTGTTGAAGGTTAAAATTAAATGACGCATCAAAATTATATTCTGTCGTTTGACTGAAAACCAATAATATTTTAATTAAAATTACACGCTTCCACTCTTCATATTTAAGAAAATCTGCAATTGTTGAATTTTCATTTTCTAAATACTTGATATCTAAAAGTAAATCATCTATCATTTGTCTCAAAGTGAATACCGTTACCACAGTATGTGTTGACAACATTTCAAGATTTCTAATGTATAAATTGTATAGCCGTTTCATAGCTTTTTCACATGATTCTGAAATGACATCAATTCCGCCATTCAAGCTGTATATTCCAAAGGTTATACTATCTTTGGTCCCATCTACATTATATCTTTCCATTTCAATGAAATTCTCTTTTTTACAGGTGGCATTATTATTCTTACTAACTTTAACTTTGTAAATAATTACATTCCAAAAATTGAATATTACAAAACAGTTACCTTCATTATCAATATACTCATAAATGCTATTTGTACCAAGTTCACATAATTGACTTGCTACACTATAAGCATGAGCATCCACTACACATTCCACTATGCCATCTTTTTCATTACCATCTATAATAAATGAAACAATATCCTCAAATTTTACATTATAGCCAGAAACACTGTTTTTGTAGCAATGCCATTCATATGCAATTTTTGCTACAGTTCTTTTCATTTTTGTTGACATGAAAAGTTGTTCAATAGAAAACTTATATTCTACTGAGATTTTACTACTATCAATTTCTTCTGGATTAACACCTATCCTTTCTTTCAGAAGATTAATATTACCAAGAATTATCTTATGCCCATTTTGTTTAGTACTAAGAATTTGCTGGGTATAAAAAAATTGTTTATCACTTAAATCTACATTCTTGATAACTAAATCATCAATTACAATCTTACCTCTATATTTTATAGAAGCCCCTTCTCGTGTTTTAAAGCCTAGCTGGTTCCTAAAGTAATCTAATTCCTTTATAGAATCACTTTCAAACTCTTTATTAGTCTGGCTATTATGCTCTTTACAAACAAATTTCTTTTTTAGTTTAGCACCGGTAATAGCAAAAGGGATTATATCAGAAATAGATAGGTCTTCTGTTTTATTGCAATAAATACATTTCTCTATTGTTTCCAAGGTTTCACCTCCATTTATTGGCGGAGCAGGGAGGAATCGAACCTCCCATGTACTCTAACATATTATTAACGGACAAACCCTAGAACATTACTTCTATTCTCATGATATTAGTCGCATTGACCATCTGCTCCAGAAGTACAGCTCCTGCCACCATGCCTATATAAAACATAACAACTTTCATAAAATCAGCTCCTTTTTCTACTTTCATTTCGATATTCAGAGTCATAGTTTTACTAATCATCATTAAATAGACAGTAGTAATCATTGGATTTAATCCTAAACATGTTCAATTCTCAATAACCATATTATACCATAATTTTGAATAGTCTTTCAGATGAACTCAATTTCCATCTCTTCTTCAAGTTCCCCTACTATTTCTTTTTCAGTATCCGCATTAAAACGCATATCAATTCCACCTTTGGCAACCAGGAAGTTCTTACGGTCTAGATTATAAAACAGATCTCTTGGCGTAGTGTATTCATCTTCATAACCATTAAAGAGATTATATGCAAGCCTAACTAATGCCTTGCTACTGGAACAAAGATCTACTTCTCCACTTACTAATACTTCCGGATTGATTTCATGATTTTTGAAATCATAGATATGCTGACGCTTGATAAATAAATCTTCATTTCCACCAATGATATAGAAAAGTGACATCCTTTCCAAATCACTTGGATGTGTCCGATCTTTTAATATCATATTTTGAAAATTATAAGCATGATCCTTATTTAAGAAATACATAAACCGCCTCCTTTCAAAGCTCCATTTCTTCTTCCATATCCCTATCTAAGCTATAAATGGCTGATGGCTCATTAACATGCTCTGATTGATGACTCTTTTGAATCGCAAGCAAATCTTCATTAAAATCCTTACCAGTCGGACTATGCCTTAGCAGCTTATAATTCTCATGATACTTTTCATGAAACTGCTGACAAGCAAAATGCCCTGCTTCGTCATTGTCGAGGCAGAGCATAATTCTATTGATTTCTGGATGAAGTTTTAAATAATAATCTAATGCTCGATCAGCTACACCTCCAAGTGAAATCATATGATGATCAAAAGACTGGATGCCATGATACTCAAGCAATGTCGAATAACTCATCAGGTCAATGGGTGATTCAAAAACACATACCGTCGTACTGCTCCCTTCATAGGAAAAGGGAAATGCCTTATCAGAGTTTTTTACATCTCCCCGATAGGAATTCCCCCTAGTATTGGTACTGCGTACACTGGCGTATTTCGGTTCTTGCTTTCCATCATAGCCTACAAAGACACAGCTCCTATGAGTATTTTCATATAGCTTGTCCTGACTTATAAAATCGTAAACAACTTCTTTATCAATACCTCTTGACTGAATTAGATATGCAATTACATGTTTATAAGTATCATTTTTATCCGGTAATACAAACGCTCCTTTTTCATCATCAATAGGTTCAGGTCTTGGTGTAAAATCACTTTTTTCTGTACCAAGAAGTGTATACACCGCATCAACCCAGTTCTTGCCTTCCATTTCCATAACAAATTGTATAGGACCACCACCAGTATCTTTAGAAAACCAATTCCACTTTGCTCCGGTTGCATCGATGTAAAGTCCTCCGTAATCTTTGACTTTATAGGAACTACCCACCTTCTTGAGATTAAGTCCAATCTTTTCAGCATATGCAATGAGATTAATGCTATTTGCCTCATTAATTTCAGCTTCTGTAAATCGTTTCAAAGCTTAACACCCCTCATCCATATCACCAAAGTTTATTGTTTCAATATCCCCATCAAAGGTTTGAATCACTCGCTTTAATACACCAATTTTCTCGTGCTCTTCTGAGGCAAGTTCAAGAGACCTATGGTGTAGTAAAAAAGCTTTAATGCCCTGCTCCATAATATAGCTTTTAATCTTTTCCTTTGGTTCACCTGTTGCGCCAAGAATCCACGCAATGGTTTCGCCGTTATTTTCACGAATACGTTTTGTTCTGTCTTGATTCATCGATTATCCCTCCTGCATTTCTAGTTCTTCATCCATTGAAATATATTCAGCTTGTTCTTCTTCAGCTGCTGTCAGTTCAATTGGATCATAATTTGCAACATCTAATTTATTGCTTGGTAACACTCCGTTTTCAGCCATAGAACTGAAGCTATAACCACCTACAATAATATGATCAATAACATTAATATCTAGCGGCTTAAAGATATCGACTATACGCTGTGTTAAAGCGATATCTTCACGAGAAGCTTTCAAGCTGCCGCCGGGATGATTATGCGAAAGCAAAATATTACTGCAATCATTTGCAAGAGCCATTTTGAGGATGTCTCTTGGATATACAACTGCCATATTGGTAGTGCCTTGCGACACTGTTCTAAGCTCAATAATGCTATTGCTGTTGTCTAAAAAGGCAACCAAAAACCTTTCCTTATCCTTCACACCACCAAGCAATGAAGCGAAGTATTTCCCTGAATCATTAGGAGATTTAAAGGTGATTTTCTCGTTTTCCTGATCCAGCTTCAGCACATTATAAGAGGCAATAAATTCATTGAGTTTATTGATTTTTTCAAGCTGTCTGTCATTAGGATCAACAACACCTGGATGTTCCAAGATATTAAACGGGTTATTTTCTTTTGCATAACTTTTTAATTTACTCATTGGAATACCGGTCAGTTTATTTAAGCTTTGAAAAAAGCTATCCGAGTATTTTGCTTTTGTTGCCATATCACTGTCCCCCTTCCAATGCTTCTAATGATTTTGCTTTAGCTTCAATAACTTCTTTAAGCGCCTTAATTCTGTCCTTTTCAGCTTCATCAACATCCAAAGCATCAATGCTTGTAAAGAATGTCTGAATGCCTAATTTTTCTACTGCTTTTGCCACTTTCTTTTCGGAGCTTTCTGAAAGCTCCAGCACCTCACACATCAACTCAATGACGTTTTCTTGTTTGACATTTTGAATCATTTGTCTAGTCACTAAATTCCACTCCTTCCATTTAAAAAGCAGGGGATACCCCCTGCTAAACTGTCATTTCTTCATCATCTTCAGTTATCACATCTTCATTAAAATCATCTTCACTCACTGCTATGACATCCTCTCCTTTATCCATATCCAGTTCAGCGTTAAGCTCGAATTGTCGCTTTAGCTTCTGCGTTAATTCTTCCTCATACATAAATGGTTTTTCCCATTCTTCCTTGGACTGGATCATATTTCTTTCGTACTCATCAATCTGGCTTTCCGTTTTTTCAATGCGCTTTTCAAGCCCTTCTAAAAGGTTTTCAAGCCTGACCATATTACCGTGAGGACTTTCTCCAAATTCAACTTCGTATTTTTGTTGACCATGAAGAATCATCTTTTGCTGGCTAAAGAAATTATTCTTTAGGATTAAGAGATCAAATCCATTAAATGTACCCACATGAGCTTCTTTATCCGGTTCAAGTCTTGATAACAGCACTTGAAGATAAGTTCCGGCTTTTTCCCTTTCATCAAAGAATTTGCCATCAATATTGATTTGAAACTCTTCTGTCTTATTCATGTCTCGCTTGCTGATGTCCTTAATCAATCCTTCAAGGCGCTGTTTCGCCTGCTGAATTAGCTTTGGATATTTATAGGTGAAATTATCCTCCATGGCATACCTTCTGCTGTTGTATTCAGACTTTAAAAGGCTTAAACGACTGACTTCATTATCAATATCCATCTTTTCTTTAATCAATGGATTACCTGTCGCCAGTGCTTTGACTTCTGCAAACGATAATACAGTTTCATCAATATCCTCAGCATTTCTTGCAACGGATTTTCCTGTCATGATTTGGCTGATGAACCGCTGTTTGTTCTCGACAATCTGCCAGAGGTACGCATCAAAAGTGCCTTTTGTGACATAACGATAAATATTGACTTCTTCATTTTGATTGCCTTGTCTTAAGATTCTTCCTTCCCGTTGCTCCAGGTCGCTTGGCCTCCAAGGACAGTCTAAATGATGAAGGGCAATTAAACGGTCTTGAATATTGGTTCCTGTACCCATTTTGGCAGTTGAACCAAGGATAATGCGTTTGTTGCCACTACGCATATCTGAAAACAAGGTTTCTCTTTGAGCTTCACTATTCACATCATGTATAAAACAAACTTCTTTTTCTGGAATACCTCTCTTTATCAATTCTTCTTTGATATAAGGATAAACAGAAAAACGCCCATCTGTATTAGGCGTTCCCACATCGCAAAATATGATTTGTGTTCCTTTAAAAGCATCACTCTCTTTATATTCTTCAAAGACCTTATCAATACACTTATTGACTTTGCTATCGGGTTCATTTGGTGCTTCTTCATAAAGAAGTCTTGGGTCAAGTCCTAAAAGTCTTGCTTCATTGGTAATCTTCAGCATGTTATCAATCCGTGGGTCAACCATTCCATTTCGAATATCACTTGCTCTTTCAACAAAACTCTCCATGATCTCTTTTGTAAAATCACTGGTATCCGCTGAAACAATCTTGTGACTGTCACCTTTTAATTTTGGGACAGGTAGTTTAAGCATGTCTGCTGTTTTTACATCTGCCATGTTTTTAAAAATAGTCATTAGCTCTGGCAAATTAGAGAACTTAGCAAATCTGCTTTTATAGCGATAGCCCGTTCCTTCAGGCGCTAGTTCAAGACTTGAAACCACTTCGCCAAACTGGGCTGCCCATGCATCAAAGTGATGAATACCTCTTGCTTCTAGTTCTTTATTTTGAATATAACGCTGCATTACATACATTTCCGTCGTGGAATTGCTGATGGGCGTTCCGGTTGCAAAGATCACCCCACGTCCTTGATTGATTTCTTGGATATACTGAGTTTTCATTAGCATATCCATAGATTTTTTGCTTCGTGTATTGGAGATACCCGCAACATTTCTTATCTTTGAAAATACAGCACAGTTCTTAAAATAATGGGCTTCATCAACATAAAGACAATCAATTCCAAGTTCCTCGAAGTTGATGACATCATCTTTTGGACTGTCATGAAGTCGTTTGATTTCAGCTGTTAATGATAGCTTGAGTTTTTCCATCTGCTTAATACTCCAATTTTCACCATTACTTCTTTTTGCATCAGCAATAGCAGCAGAGATATCATTGATTTGCCTATGAATCATTTCTTCCTGACGCTCTTTCGATACAGGAATTTTCTCAAATTGCGAGTGTCCCATAATAACAGCATCATAAGCTCCTGTAGCAATACGACTGACAAAACGTCTTCGATTCGATTTTTGAAAGTCCTTCTTTGTGGTTACTAGGATATTTGCCGATGGATAAAGCCTTAAGAACTCACTACCAATATGCTGTGTTAAGTGATTCGGTACAACAAGGACTGCTTTATTAATCAGTCCCAGTCGCTTTTGTTCCATGCAGCTGGCAACCATTTCAAAAGTCTTTCCTGCACCTACTGAATGTGCTAGAAGTGTACTGCCACCATAGATAATTCTTGCAATGGCAGCTGTTTGGTGTTCTCTCAATTTAATGTCCGGATTCATTCCTGGAAACTTTAAATGAATGCCATCATATTCTCTAAGGCGGATATTGTTATAGTGCTGATTGTAATAATCGACATACTTTTTACGTCTCTCTGGCTCTTTGAATAGCCATTCTTTAAAGGCTTGTTTTAGCAGAGATTGTTTTTCTCTTGCCAGCATGGTCTCTTTTTTGTTGATAACATATTTTACGGTATCTCCATCTTCAACACGATCCTTAACCGTAGAATTTCTAAGATTCAAGCTGTCTTCAATGATGTAGTAAGCATTAATTCTTGAAGTACCATAGGTTTCTTTGGCTGAAACTGAATACCCATCTAATCCTTTGTTCTCAACACCAAAGCTTGCATTATAATTGTTGTAGTGAACTTTGATTTCATTTCTGCCACCGGTATTGTGATAATATCTCGGCGTTTTCAAGGTCTCATAGATGAACTGTTCATAATCTGCTGGTTCAATCCATGTGGTTCCTAACCTCACATCAATATCACTGGCCTCAAGATCAATTGGTTGTACTTTTTCTAGGGCAGTCACATTTTTTGAAAAGAGTTCCGGATTCATATCAGCAAAGACTTTGGCAAATTTAAGCTTTTGCCTCACATCACCTGAGAGATATTCATCAGCAGTTTCCCAGCCTCTCAAAGCATCATTTTCATCATACTTTTCAGGGTTCAGATAGATGTACCTTTCAAGCTCTTTAATGATAACTTCTGGTTCTTCATCATAAAGCTCAGCCATAAATGGAATGTCCACCATGCCTTTTTCATTTAAGGATGCTGTTAATGCTTCAAAAGCAGAATCTACATCGGTTATGGATTCATAAGGCTTAATGGTCTGTTTTGTAAACATATCTGCCTTTGTAACATGATGATCTTCATCCTCCACTTCTAAAGAACATAAAAGTGGATAGTCATTGTCATCACGAAAGGCATTGGCATTGGGTCTTGAGGTGATATAACCATAATCTTTAACGAATTCATCATAGATTTGATTTAACTTCTCTTGAGCCTTTTCAAGTGATTCTTTAGTACAGCCTTCCGTTTGAAGTGTAATTATTTCTCTTGTTATCTCCCGAATCGCCATCATGCCTTGAATCCGTTCAAGAGTCTTACCGGTATAATCCATCCATCTCATAATGGAATTTTCACGGTAATAAAGCTTTTCTTCAATAAAGGCATAACAATAATTCTTGTACTTAGGATCAGCGGGTATGTCGTTACTGTCCTCTTTTTTTGCCTGCTCATAATATCCGATTTCAGCTTCAAGATGAGAAACAGCTTCTGATAGTGCTTCTTCTAAATTAAAGTTGCTATCTGTATTAATACAAGTCGTATAACGGCTGTCACTACCAAACATCCTTTCATCAAATATCATCTCACCAAGCATCATATGGGGATGGTCAATAAAGTATTGATTGACGGGGACCCCGTTTTCATTATCTGCAACCGATAACCACGTTGGTATTTCCACCGACCGACGTTCTCTTTTTTTAAGAAAAAGAATATCTGCTGTCACATCGGTATTGGCATTTTCTTTAAATGCAGTATTAGGCAATCGAATGGCGCCAATCAGCTCAGCTCTTTCAGCAATATATTTCCTGACGGCTTGATCTTTTTTATCCATGGTTCCCTTACTGGTAACAAAGGCAATTATGCCACCAGGACGTACTTTATCTAGGGTTTTTGCGAAGAAATAATCATGGATCATGAAATTATGCTTATCATAAAGTCTGTCATATACTTTGTAATTACCAAAAGGAACATTGCCAATGGCTATATCAAAAAAGTTATCTTCAAACTGAGTTTCTTCATAGCCTTTTACTTGAATCTGCGCTTTCTGATAGAGCTGCCTTGCAATACGTCCTGATACATCATCTAGTTCAACACCAAAGAGTTTTGACTTATGCATAGAGTCAGGAAGGTGGGAAAAGAAATTACCAACGCCCATGGAAGGTTCCAAGATGTTTCCTTTTTTAAAACTAAACTGATCAAGTGCCTGATAAATGCTTTGAATGACAACAGAGGATGTATAATGTGCATTGGGTGTTGAGGCTTTTGCACTATCATATTCTTCTTGTGACAACAGTTTTTTTAGTTCACCGTATTCGTTGCTCCAGCCACTTGCCCCCATATCAAAAGCTTGAGGCATTCCACCCCAACCGACGTATCTAGCTAAAATGGATTGTTCTTTCTCCGTGGCCATACGGTTTTCTGCTTCAATGACTTTTAAAGTTTTAATGGCTTCAATGTTGGCTCTAAATTTTGTTTTCAGCCCACCAATACCAATTTCATCTTCAGGTGAAAACTGATAATTGATTTTTGTAGATTGTTCCTGCTTTTGGTTTTCATCCTTTACTGGGCCAATGGATACAATGCCCCACTTTTCTTCTTCAGTAAGTGGCTTCTCATTAGGAAGAATATCTATAACAAAATCAACACTTTCTTTTCTGAAAATCGGATATCCAGTTTGTCCTGCAAAGGTTAAATCCATAAGAGATACAGCATTGCTATCATAGTCAATGGACTCGATTTGAAATTTTCTTCCCTCAATATCCACTTCCATGCCTACTTCTAATGGATACTCATGGAGATCCTCATGTTCTAGATCCAATAAATCATCTGTTTCTGAAGGTGCTTCAACAAGGATTTCATGACCTTTATCATCAAAAGTCGGTTCTTCGTTCGCCTCGTCTACATCCTCTGAATAATAAGCCTTATAAACAATGTGACCTTGCCTAGCAATATTCGATAACCAATCTTTGAGAAAGTCATTTAGCTCATCTTCTAAATCAGGATTAACCAATTCATCACCGTGATACGCTTCATGATAGATTGCCATATTATCTTGCTGAAAAGTGGCTGCTGTTAATGTTTTTTGCTTTTGATCGACTATGAGTTCCATATCCGGATCACTCATTAAATCTCCATTTTGTTCGTAATAATGGGATAGAGAGATTCTATTCTCATAGAGTCTTTCAATGACAAGATCCATAAAACCAGTTGCTCTAAGCTTCATATAGCGATAACGTCCACTTAAGATACCAGGGGCAATCTTCATTAGCTTTTTATAATTCTCATGTCTTATATCATTTTCAGCGTAATTGATGTCAAATAATGTTGGTTGATAGATATCTTTTCTTGTTGGTGGATTATCGTTTTTATAACGGGGTTCAAAGTACTTACCATTAGCAATTAAGGCATCAATACCGGAAGCTACTTTAGCCCAAGATAAATGAATTTCTTTATCAGTATTATAAAGATCAATTGTAATCCCTTTACTGTCATGATTTTCAAAACCGCTTAGATCATCAGAGAATGTAACTGAACCACCACCAGTACCATATTCATTTTTTAGAAAGTCTGCTTTTTCTTTTGCAGTATGTTCTTCAGCAAAGAAATCAACAATCCGCTGTTTTCCACCTTGAAATCCTGAACCTCTTAGTAGTACCTTATCGATCAGTTCATCATCTGTTAGCTCCATAAAAAAAGAGCTACGCTCTGGCAGCTCTAAGTCCTTTTCTATCTCACCTTGAAGATGATTTCCTCCAGAACGATCTCTTCTGCTCTCGTTCGGATCATCTCCCTGTGACGATAACTCTGATAAGTGTTTGTTGGGTTCTGTATCGGTTCTTTCTGTAACATCTGATCTTGGAGTTTCTCCATCCTCTCCCATGCTTCCTCGTTCACTTGATGCATCAGCTGACTCAGCGTCCCTTCTGTCACTAGATAATTGTACCGATTGATGTGTTCCTCTTTCAGGTAATTCATCGCCATCTGCCCGTACTTCCCTAGTGGCTTCTTGTCGTAACTCTCCTCCCTCGAGATTTGAATCTGAGGATGATAAATCCCTTGTACTTCCTGGTAACTCAGTTCTACTGGTTTCATTGACGTTCACACTCCTTTTTTCTATTTTGATGGTCTTAATTTCTCTTTCAATTTCTCTTAAAATTTGTTCTGAGATTGTGCTTGTCAGATAGCCTAATCTTAAGGTTAATGCTTTTGTATCAAAATCTGTTATTGTACTAAATGCACCTAAACTACTTAACTTAGGTTCTTCAATACCCGAGCGAATGGCTGTCATGTACTCTATACTATCAACGAGAGACTGTATAAACTGTTTTGTAACACCTTCAAGGGGAAGTCCCGATAATTTAGTCTTAGACAATTCTTTTTCAAGACCTTGCTGAATATCCGAGGTATAAGCAATCACTGATTCATGGGTGCGCCTTGCAATCCATTCTGACAACGTATTAGCTTTAAAGCTTTCTAATAACTGTGATTCTAATGCTTCATTTAATTGCCATACTTTAGGAATGGTATGTGGCTGACCATGGGTATCTTCAATATCAAACAGATATTTTAGTTTTAAATAAGCACTTTGATCATCAAAGACTGCAATACTCTTAGCTCCCCTATTAATCCACCTGCCGATACGACGGTTCCAGATTTCCATATCAGCAACTAAGGTAGCTTCGGGTCTTTGGGCATATATGAGCACGGCATTATTAAAACTGTGCTTATATATCCTTGCGTGAAACTTTAGAAAGTCTTTCCATGCCTGCTCATCTTGCATGATTTCTTTTAAGATGTAATCATAAATTCCCTTGATTTCTGTCAGTCTACTCAATCAACTCCTCCCCCTCCTCTATGTCATGTGATTGGTTTTTCATCTGGCTAAAGTAAAAATCAAGAGCTTTTTCAATTGTTTTTTCAATAGCCTTCTTGTCTTCATTTGGATTAAAATATTTTGAAATGATTGTCGGTTGAATCTTGAATGGCTTGACTTTTCCAGTGCTTTTTAACATATCACCGCTGATAATCTGTTTGGCAGTATTCCAGTTTAGATTTCCTTCTTTCTCATACTTTCTCAAAAGTGCAGCTTTTTTCATATCTACTTTAAAGGTGTTTTCAGAAATAATGGCTTCCACCATTTCTTGATTTTCCTGTGATAGATAGGAAAGGTCAACGCCTGCTCGCATAGCAATTTTGCCTTCATCAACTAAGTCTTTTAATGGTGCATTTAATTCGTTGATACGTAAATATCTTGATATATTTCTTGGGGAAATACCGTATTCTTCACCAATATTTTGATCTGACCTTAACTTTTCGCCCATTGGGCGAAAAGTTGAATCAGCTGACAAATCAGGAGCTTTCGATAACTTTTCAATCTCATCTAACAGATCATTTCTTACTCCTTGATTCTTCATAGCTGTATGTCTAGTCGCAATAACTGTAGCTCTTTCAGAGTAAGCAAGTTCTGAAAAAGATCGTTGCATTAAATTTGTTTCAGTGACAATTAATGTCGCTTCTTCTTCAGTGAGTCCTTCTTTTATTACCGTTGGAATCTCAGTTAACCCGGCATCTTTAGCTGCATTAACTCTGTTATGCCCAGATAATATTTCAAACTTATCATCAATTTTCCTTACAACAATGGGAACAATCACGCCATAGTTTTTAATACTCTCAACCATGTCATTAAATCGTTCCCCCTCATAAAGCTTGAATGGATGATTTCTAAAAGGTATAAGCTCATCGAGCTTTAATGACGTGGTGCCATCTGTTTTTTCAGATGGCACTTCACTATGATTCTCACCAAAGATCGAGGCAAACGTTTCAACTTTTTTCATTTTTGTTTTATCCATTATTAATCAACTCCTTTGTCAGTTCCTGATATGCAATAGCAGCTTTATTCATTGGCATATAATCTACGATACATTTACTTTGAAGATTGGCTTCTCCAACTTTTACAGATTTGGGAATTCTAATATCAAACACTTTGATATGCTCACCATAAGCTTCATCCACCATTTCAATCATATTTTTTGATAGATTGGTACGTTCATCAAACATGGTTAGCAGAATGCCTTCAAAAGTAATACTTGGATTAATCCTTCTTTTAATCTTCATAATTGTATGAAGCAATAGTTCCAGTCCTTTTACCGATAGATACTCAGGTGTTGCCGGAATCAATACACTGTCACAAGCAGCCAATACATTTAATGTCATTAAACCTAAAGATGGAGCTGAATCTACAATGATGTAATCGTAATCATCTCTAAGCTGTTCTGTAATTGTTTTTAAAACGTATTCCCTGCTCATAGTACTTACCAAGTTCATTTCAATGGCTGACATTTCAATACTGCTTGGGATGACATCCACTCCATCGCTTTTTAGTATGTAGCTATCTTTTGGTGGAAGATCATCTTCATTCATAACAGCCATCATCAAATGATACAGTGTCGTATCAAGGGTCTCAGGTTTCTCAATACCAAAACAATCTGTCATTGAAGCTTGATTATCCGTATCAATTGCTAAAACTCTGTAACCCTCCTTTGCCAAAATCGTTGCTACGTTCCTGCATGTCGTGCTTTTTGCCACTCCACCCTTTTGGGATGCTACGGCTATAATTTTACTCATGATTTTTTTGCTCCTTTCTAATATTCACTTTATAATGTGATAATACATTTAATAATTAACTTAATCAAGATTTCACTTATTTTACGGTAAATTGAAAAACGGATTTCCCGTTTGTAAGACCAATTTCCCGTTTTGAAAATCGAAGTAACCTTTTGTAAACATAATGCACCTTTTGCAACTGAATATCTCGTTTTGTAAACAAAATTCCATAGCAGTGTTATGATTTTAGCTGTATTTTTGCTATAATTCATATGTAAACATGAATAAAATGGCATCATAAATAGAGGTCAAGATTCCTTCGGTTTTTTGTAATCGGAAAATCCACCCCTGTTTTTATGGTATTAAGTTAACTTATAATGCTGGTGGCGTTTGTTCGGTTTACAGTTTTAATCTTTGAGAAGTTTTGGTGTTAAGTTAATGTTTTCAGCGGCAACTGAAACATAGCCTAGCTTACCCAGTAGTTCTTTTCCGTAATAAAAGCTGAACGCGTCGTAGGGACTTTTATCGTTCAGCTTTTTGCGTGTGTAAGAATTTACATGATTCATCACTAATAAGATATCTTCCTGAGTCAGGTCATCAAACGATGAGCCTTTTGGAAGAATTCTACGAATTAATGTATGATTCACTTCAATAGCCCCTTTTTGGTAAGGAGCACTTGGATCACAATAAAACAAACGGCTTCTAAGAATTCCTATAGGACCATATTCAATAGCTTTTGGATTAGAAAATTCACTACCATTATCCGTCAGAAACACAGGAAATAGTTTCTCATAGTCAGCTCTGCCTAGAATTCTGTAGAGATAATCAAAGATATCAATAACAGACCTGGAAGTGTTTGCATCACGTATAAATGCCATCATAAAACTGGTATCTACAAAGTGTAATGTTAATAAAACTTTGCCGCCTTTATTACCAACAACAGAGTCCATTTGGACAACGGATGTTTCAGGATACTTGTTCATATAGTCCGTAAAATCCTTATACGTACGGTCAATACGACACTTTCTGTCAATCTTGAACTCAGACTTTTTATAACGTGGTCTGAACTTGACTTTCCTTGGCAGATCAATGTTTCTGACATCAAACAAACAAGCATCAACGTAGTTGTATAAGGTCTTTTCACTACACATCAGTTCATCCACATGATTGGCATAGATTTGGTGAATGGACTGACCTTTCCGAATCAGTGGTGAGATAATAGCGTTAATTCTTGCTATTTCGGCTTCATTGGTAATGATGCCACTCCTTGATTCAGAAATATTCTCAGAATACTTATTGTGAGCATCAATGGCACTGTAATAAGGCTTCGCCAATGTACATTTAGGTAATGTGTTACAACCATTACAGACATAAGGTGGCTTGAACTTGCTGACACAAATATCTTCTTCAAAGTAAGGGCACCCATCATTACAGATTTTACAGTTCTTACAATAAGGTTTGGATGGATACTTACATTCATCACATACTTTGGTTCTAGTACATTTAAGCCTTAGTTTACAAGCATTATAAGGATATCCACCATAACCTGTTTTTTTAATAATGAGATTACGTTTTATCTCTTTTGCTATTGTGGTTCTATCCTTAGATATAAGTTTAGCGATGGCTCCGAAAGAAAGACCAACCTTTAATCCGGCTTCGATTTCTAATCGCTCATCATAGGTTAGGTATTTAGACATAATCTGCCTCCTTTGATACGGCCACCAGCTAATCAACCGTAACAAGAAACGATGAAAATATCAAACAAAAGAAAAAGGAAAACCATCTATTTTTGGCTTTCCTGAATGAAACTAATCAACTATTCAATTTTATGTAAGGCAAAAATCCATACTCGTACATCTCCTTTTATTAAAGAGATTGTAACTATTCAGACAGGTGAAAATATCTAGGATATTTACTATTGGATTTTCGTACTTTTATACTCTGCTCCGCAAAGAAAAATAGCCTGTTTTTTTCTTTTAAAATCCAGTTGTAACTATTGAAAATACTGGATTTTAACCTCATTTTATGCTATAATATAAGTAGCTAAAAAAAGAGAGGAGATAGCAGCATGAATAACGATTTTTCTTCAAAAACAACTAAAGAGCTAATGGATAAAATTAACACACTTACCGCTGCTGTTGAATCTTTAACGACGACAATCAACAATCAAACCGACACAATCAACAATCAAACCGACACAATCAACAATCAAACTGACACAATCAACAATCAAACTGACACAATCAACAATCAAACTGACACAATCAACAATCAAACTGATATTATTAATAGTCTGATAGCCACTAATGCTGAGCAAGCAGAAACCATCAAGACCTTGAAGGAAAGCCTCAATAAAAACAGCAATAACAGTTCTAAACCTCCTTCAAGCGATGGGCTTAAAAAACCTAAACCAAAGAGTTTACGCAAGCCTTCCGGCAAATCTGCCGGTGCTCAGAAAGGGCACAAAGGCAACGGACTTAAACTTATGAAAACTCCTGATGAAACAGTACAGCATTTTCCGAAAGAATGTAATAACTGTCCGTTTAAAAAACAGTGTGATGCATGTCAGGTTTCTGAAACTAGATATAATATCGATATCATTATTGATACAAAGGTTACAGCTCATCAGGTAATGACATGTGAATGTTCCTATAGAAACAATGAAGTCATATCTGGTGTGTTTCCAGAGTCTATCAAAGGGCGTGTTCAGTATGGTGACAATTTGAAAGCGCTTGCTGTTACACTAAATACTGCTGGTATGGTAGGCATCAAACGTACTCATGATATTTTAAGCGCAGTATTCAATCTGCCCATTAGTACAGGTACAATTCATTCTATGGTTACCAATGTAAGTGAAAAACTAGAAGATACCGTAAATCTTATTCGTGACAAGGTCAAGTCACTAGATCTTGCTCATTTTGATGAAACAGGTTTACGTGTAGATAAAAAACTTCACTGGGTTCATAATGCTTCAAATACCCACTTCACTTATTTGACAGTAGAAGAAAAGCGGGGATCAATAGGGATGGACTCAAGTGGTATCCTCCCTGAGTTTAAAGGTATAGCGATACATGACTTTTGGAAACCGTATTTTACATATAAAAACGTTGATCATGGAATCTGCAATGCACACCTATTAAGGGAACTGACTGGTGTAATAGAAAATTATCCAGAACAGATATGGGCTGAAAATATGATCAATCTGCTTCTTGAGATGAAAAATCTAAAGGATACCTTAAAGAATGATGGTTATACAACTTTAAGCGAGTATCAATTGAAATATTTCAATTCAAAATACGATGCCATCGTAGAAGAAGCCATAAAGGCGAATCCAATACCTGATAAACCTAAAGGTAAACGTGGTCGCCATAAAAAAGGTAAAATCAGAGCTTTGATTGAACGCTTTGCATCCCACAAGGGGGAAGTCTGTCTATTTATAAATGACTTCAATGTTCCCTTTGATAATAACCAAGCAGAGCGTGATGTCCGAATGATTAAAGTGAAACAAAAGGTATCAGGAACTTTCAGAACCAAAGAAGGTGCAGATACTTTTGTAAGAATTATGTCTTATCTAGGAACTATGGCTAAGCATGGTATCAATTCATATACTGCGATTAAATCTGCTTTAAAAGGTCAATCAATGGATTTTCTTAAAGCTGTGACTGAATAGTTACAAGAGATTTATCTAAAAACTTAACAACTAGGTATGGAATTTAATTTTGCAATTAAGGCACTTATTTTACTTTCTAAATAGCAAGACATTCTGAACCAGACATTCTCTAAAATCGTTGCAGTTATTCACTAATAGGTGTATTATTTAACTTAGGCAGGTGATAATTAATGAAATTAACGATGGGTGAAAAGATCCGGATTTTACTTAAAAGAAAGAATGTAACGATTGTAGAACTTAGCAAAAGACTTGTAACCACAAATCAGAACATGGCAAATAAGTTCAAAAGAGATAATTTCTCTATGAATGAATTAGAAGCTATTGCAGATGCTTTGGATTGTGAATTTGAAGGATATTTTGTTGATAAGAATGGGGAAAGGATTTAGGTTTATGAATATTAAGTTAGTAAAAATTTCTAACTTAAACGGGAGGATATTTATGTCAAAAGATGCTAAAAAACTCTATGCCCAGCAATGGGATGCTAGCGCTGATAATCTAGATAACAATAATAATTACTCATGGATGTGTGACTGTGTTAAAGATTATCCCAAAATACTTGAAGTTGGTAGTGGTACTGGTCAAAGTACTTTAGCCTTGTTGAACGCAGGTCACAAAGTAGTTTCAATAGAAGTCAACGAATATTGTGTAAAAGCTACAGAAAATAGAATTTCTAAAGCGGGTTACAAAATTGCAAACAGTTTTGAAAATATCGATACAGCTGATTTAGTACTACTAAATGGAGACATAAGTGATGATGCTATATGTAATGAATTATACCAATTAAACTTGGATCTTTTTTTATGTTGGAATATAGGGTCGTATTGGTCAAAAGAAATGATTCAAGATTATTCATACAAAATGCAAGTGTACGGTTTAACAGTCCCGCAAATCAAAGCAAATCCTGAATCATCTTATGCAGAATTTATAATATGGCAAACATGTAAAGTCGCAAAAAAATGTAATGCAGACGCTCATCTTATCGAGAGACTTAGTAATGAAATATCTTTAGCTGATAAATCTTATTACGACGCTCTAAAAGATGAATTCAAGTACACTAGTACATCTTATAAACAAGTTAAGACAAAAACAATATCTGACGGTGGGCGAGCACTAAGTGTTGCAAATAAGGTAATAAATAAACGTGAAATTCCTATATATCTAACGTCTATTTTATATAAATAGTCTGTTATAAATGATTTTGAACTATGGCACTTCATGAAAAATTCAGAAGGGAGGGAGCACATTGGCAAATATATATGACAAATTAAATGATATCCACTATTTTCTTGATTATCGAGCCGATGAATTAAACTATGGCTTACAAAATCAGAATATACTTTATTGAGCTCATAAATTAAGTGATATTTATTCCATATACTGTATAGCAAGAGCTAATTTACATTATATTGATAATGAAAATTTTGGAGATTTTGCTCAAGACGATATATCAATCAAGTTTGTTAAAACCCAACTAATAATGAATGCATTGAACTATTACAATTTCTTGGTGGATTTCAGCTGGCAATTAGTATGGTTTAGTATACGAACTGATTTAAACGATAAATTGATGACAAGTAAAATTTATAACGACACAGCTAAAGAGTGTAATTTTGAAGTTCTATGTTATAATCTTAGCCTATTAGAAGATTATAAGACACGAGATTACATTTTAAGAGTATTTTTTAACGACAACTTAGTGAGGGATATTCGAGAAAAATGGAATTTCATGAAACACAGAGGATCATTTTACTTTGATGATTTAGGCATTAATCCATCTTTGATGATGTTTGCCTTCAATAATATGAGAGTTCCTATAGTTAATCGCCAATCTCTTGATATTGAAGAGTATAAAGAGAAACTAATAAAATTCGATAACAAATTCTACAAGTACATAACCCACATAATGAGCATAATCTTCCCTCAAGATTTTGTTACAGATAGAAATTTGATGAATTCTACGGTTAATTACTGTATGACTTATAATGAGCAAATCAAAGACTATAACCGTAAACTTCTATGATTTTACTCGAATGATTGCAAACTCAAACATAGGAATTAATTCAAAACTTTCTTCCAGATTTCATAATTTAAACAATCGAGTAGGAGGTCATTCATTAATTGAATGACCGACCTCTCACACCACCAAGCATACCGTTCGGTACTTGGCGGTTCTTTAGTTTACAGTTACTTGTTTGTTATAGTAATCAAAGAAAAAGATGTAACCTATATCCTTTAATTTTTGATTGCTAAGGCTACGACTAAGAATTGGGCTATTGGATATTCTCCAGTAGCCTTTTCTTGTATTAGCATATTCCCATGCTTTACCTTCTTCTATACCTAGATGTTTTAGGTATTTGAATTTCGTTTTGATTTTCTTCCACTGTTTCCAATAAATCATTCTTAATCTTCTTCTAAACCATTCATCGGTTTTCTTTAGAAGTGTCTTCATATCCGCTATTTTAAAATAATTTATCCAGCCGATTATATAGCTTTTCAATTTATCTCGTCGTTTGTCATTTCCCCATCCATTACTTCTTGAGGTTAATTCTTTAATTCGTTTCCTCATTTTATATATTGCTTTTGGATGGATGCGTAGTCTTGCTTTCTTTCTGAAAATATAGAAAGTAAACCCTAGAAATTTTACATTTCTTACATGGCTATCTACTGTCTTTTCTTTATTTATTTTCAGAAATAGTTTTCCTTCTATAAATGGCTGTATGTTCGTCAATGTTCTTCTTGCAGCTTTCCTACTTCTACAGAATATCATTAGGTCATCTGCATATCTCACAAAACGGTGACCACGACGTTCTAATTCTTTATCAAGTTCATTTAACATGATATTACTCAATAACGGACTTAGCGGTCCACCTTGCGGTGTCCCCACTCCTGTTGCTTTAAAGGTATGTTTAACAATAACTCCTGCTCTTAAATATTTATGAATCAGTGAAATAACTCGCCCATCTTTGATGGTTCTTGATAAAACTTCAATTAATTTACTATGATTAACTGTATCAAAGTATTTCTCTAAATCCATATCTACCACATATTTATAGCCTTCATCAATGTTTTCCTTACATCTCTTCATTGCATCATGAGCACTCCTTTTAGGTCGAAATCCAAAACTATTATCCGAGAATTGCTCTTCAAATATCGGCGTTAGTATCTGTGCTATTGCTTGTTGCACAACTCTATCAACTACCGTTGGAATACCTAGTTTTCTCACTTTTCCTTTTTCTTCTTTAGGTATTTCTACCCTTCTTACTGCTTGTGGTTTATATTTACCACCTAAAATTTGCTCTATAAGAGTTGCACCATGATTTTCAAGGTGAAGTTTAAGCTCTGTAACCTCCATGCCATCAATCCCTGATGCTCCCTTATTCGATTTTACCTTCTTAAATGCTTTATTCATGTTGTCTCTTGATACAATCTTTTCAAGTAAATATTTACCTTCCAAGTGACTGTCGATAAGGTTGTTTTCAGTTATCTTTGGTAAATCATGCGCTTTTACATATCCTCTCTGTTCCACAGATACTTTTTGTAAATAGCCTTCTTTATGAAGTTGTCTGCATTTAATTTTACTTTCAGTAACATTCATTGACTCTTATCTCCTAAAGTTCCGTCCTTCCTACCGCATCTATACCTGCAATAGTACTATGACTTCTGCTGACTTCTCATGATAAATCTTATTTCAACCGTGTTTCATACTCTGTTTCCACACGTCCATGAGATCTCCCCAGGTAAGAACGCAATCTTCCTCTCCATCTATCTGCCACATTTACACCTTTTGTTCTCGAGTAGTTATTGGGCTTTGATTTGTTAGGCAATCTTACCCACAAAAGTATGCCTTATATGTGATTTCTGTTCGTCAGACCAGAGATTTGCCATCCGGCTTCCTTCAGATTCCTCGTCACCGAGGACACCCTTGCCATTGGCTATACGCTTTCCACTACTAGGACGCGTTAGGGACTTTAACCCATAAGATTGCGCCCATGCTGGGCGCACCTAAAAAACCCTAGATTCTACACTTATGAATCTAGGGCATTTTACTATCTAAACTTCCATTTTCAAATCTCAAAATACACTGCTGGTAGACGTGTTCCCACGTACCAGGTCATATTGCGATTTTAATTTTGATACTCCTTTTTAGGTCTTTTTGGGGGTAATTTTCGCTATTTTTGCTAAAACTAAAGAAGTCATAAAAGTGCTTAAACTCCAGTAAAATCAAGGGTTCTGGCGTTGTAGTCGCACCACTGTCTCCACATGCGGCGTATGAGGAAACATATCCACACAGCAGACCTTCTTAACACTGTAGCCCGCTTCCTGCATCTGCTTCAAGTTCTCCGCCAGTGACACTGGGTTACAGGAAATATAGGTAATGCCTTTCACCCCATAATCAAGAATCTTTGACAAGGTTTTTTCGTGTATGCCCACTCGTGGTGGGTCGACAACGATCACATCTGGCTTTTTCTTCACTTCATCCAGTTTAACAAAAACATCACCTGCTAGAAAATCGCAGTTATCCAGCTTGTTAAGCTTGGCATTTTCTTCTGCGGCCTTCACGGCGTCTTCAATGATTTCTATACCGGTTACGTGGTCTGCCCGTTCAGCCATAATTTGAGCAATGGTGCCTGTGCCGCTAAATAAGTCAAAGACATTTCTTGACTCAATGTGGTCCATGTATTCCATGGCTTTTTCATATAGAACTTCTGCACCTAGGGTGTTTGTCTGGAAGAATGAGTAGAAGGACACCCTAAACTTTAAGTCGAAAAGTTCTTCCATATAGTAGTCACGGCCATACAGCACATCATAGTCACCGCGAACAACTTGGGCTATGCCATCATTAACGATGTGAAGAATACCCACAATGTGGCCTTGAAGTTTAAGGTCAAGAAGCATGTCCACATAAGGCTTTAAGTCGTGTTCTTCGTGAGAAGACGTCGATAGACCAATGAGAATTTCGCCTGTCTTTTTGCCTTTTCGAACATTTAAATTTCTAAGGTAGCCCCCTGTGTGACGGACACCGTCGTATTTTGCAATTCCCCTGTCAATAAAGTGCTTGTGGGTCTCTGCTAATATCACATTGAAGTCTTTATCCGCAATTTTACACTGGTCCACTGTGACAACATCATGGTAACGGCCTTTTTTGTGCATGCCCAGTGTAAGCGGACCCCCCTTTTCTTCGTCACCAAAGGAGTACTCCATCTTATTTCGGTAATGATAAATTTCTGGTGAGGCCACAACGCCGCCCCACTCATAGTCTTTAACGCCCGCTTCCTCAAGAAGACCTTGTACCTGATCGCCCTTTAGTTTGACTTGGTCTTCATAGCTTAGGGTCTGTCTGGCACATCCACCGCAACGTCCAAAGTGCGGGCAGAAAGATTCCACTTCATTTGGAGCCTGTTCTAAAACTTCTAGAACTGTTGCATCTATTCTATTTTGTTTTTTCTTTTTTATGCGGGCCTTGATTTTCTGTCCCGGTAGTGCCCCTTTGACCTGAATTTTATGACCTTCATAAGTTCCAATAGCCTTTGATGGAAAAGCCACCCGATCTATGGTTAATTCAATAATACTGCCTCTTTTCATGACAACCTCCGCTCTACTAATTCATTAATTTTATTCGTATACTCTATATCAATAAAATCTATATCAAGACAATCTATGTCCAGTTCATAAACAAAAACAAAAGCTGAGAATCCCGTAGCATCTCAGCTTTTTGTCAGTCTTTTTAGTCAAAATTTATCTCAGATTATTATATCTTATCCGCCTTCTTGCCACAAGGCATTTTAATTAGTCTTGCAGACTCATCCACTCTTCCATAAGGGTGTCATATTCTGATTTCAAGGCATTTAAAATGTCATACTGTTTCATAAGAGCGTCGTATTCCAGTTCAGACCCATGAAGCTTTCCTTCCACATCGGAAATTTGAACTTCTTTTTCAGCCAAGTCCTGCTCTAGCTTTTCGAGTTTCTTTACCCGCCTTTTCTCAGCGTTTTTCATTCTCTTTTCATCAGAATCCCGGTAGTTTTTGGCCTTCTTTTCCTTTTCTGCATTATCTGCATTCATTCGGGCCTGTAAGAGGGCTTCTTTAAGGGCACGGAAGGCTTCATAATTTCCTTCAAAATCCGTTAGTCCATCTTCAGTGAGTTCCAGTATCCTATCTGCAATTCTATTAATCAAATATCTATCATGGGATATAAAGAGGATTGTTCCATCAAAATTCTCAAGAGCCATTTCAAGCATCTCCCTCGACGGAATGTCCACATGGTTTGTGGGCTCATCCATAATCAAAAAGTTGATGCCTTGTTCCATCATAAGACACAGCTTAAGACGGACTTTTTCGCCCCCCGATAGGGAGGAAACTTTTTTATAAACGTCATCAGCAATGAATAAAAATCTCGCCAGTTTGCTCCTGCAGGGTCCTTCATTGTAGCCTGTTTCAGCATTGAAGTACTCTAGCACTGTTCGGTCAGGCGCTTCAAAGGCAATATCTTGGGCTAGATATCCAATATGCGTTCTAGCGCCTAGTCGAAGTCTTCCGTCCATCGGCTCCATTGTGCCTAGAATCAACTTAAATAGGGTTGACTTGCCTATCCCATTTCGACCAACAAGGGCCACCCTGTCCTTAAAACGCAAATCCATATCCACGTTTTTAAAAAGCTCTATCTTGTCATATCCAGCAGAAATGTTTTCCATGGATAAAACTTCTTTGCCAGACCGTCCACTGCTTTCAAAGTTTAACTTGATATTGCTTTGGTCTTCAAAAGGCTTGTCCATTTTATCAATACGGTCAATACGTTTTTCCATGGATTTGGCCCGGGCATACATCTTATCGCTGTCACGCATTTCGCCCCAGATTCTAAACCTTTGAGCGGCTTCTTCCATGGCTCTGATTTTTCTTTGCTGATTCTCATAGGCCTTGAGTTGCTGTCTGAGCCACTCATCTTTTTCAGCCATGTACTTGCTGTAGTTGCCCTGCCAAACGCGACTTGTCTTCCTCTCGATTTCAACAATTGTGTTCACCGTGCGGTCAAGAAAGTATCTGTCATGGGAAACTATTAGAACAGCCCCCCTATACTCTTTTAAGAAGCTTTCCAGCCACTCCACCGATTCCACATCCAGGTGGTTTGTCGGCTCATCAAGCAGGAGGATGTCCGGCGCTTCCAGTAGTAGACGCCCCAGCATGGCCCTTGTTTTTTCTCCCCCGCTAAGGGTTTCAAAGGATTGATGTATAAATGACTCTAGCTTTAGACCTGTTGTAATCCGTCCAAGCTTTTCTTCTATGTCATATCCCCCTCCAATTTCATACTCTTTTTGAGCCCTATCATAGTTTTCCATAAGGTCTTCAAGGGCCTCTCCACCGACTTGTCCCATCTGCTTTTCCATATTTCGCATGGCTGTATGAATATCGGTTAGGTCTTTAAAAGCACTTTCAAGGGTTTCCATGACGGTCATATTCTCTGGCCATTTTGGAATTTGCTCTAAGTATCCAATTTGGGCACCTTTTGCCCTGTGGACAAACCCCTCTGTAGGGTCTTCTTTTCCACTAATAACTTTAAAAAGTGTGGTTTTTCCCGCCCCGTTTCTTCCAATCAGTCCAAGACGGGCATCATCTTGTATATCAAAATGTATATCTTCTAAGATGCTTTCAGCACCATAACTTTTCTTTACGTGTTCTATATTTAAAACGATCATAATCTTACCTCCGGATTTTTGATTTATATTTTCACCTTTTTAAACCTTGAATCTAGCCTGTGATAGTAAGATAAACACTTGTTTTCGCAAATGACTTATTTTCACATTCGGTTTTTACTTAGTGATTTAATTTATAGCCAGTTTAAGTAGCCTGCAAAATTATACGCACCAATAATTCGATGCTATTTTTGCAAGACAATGAGCTCAACCACTTCAGTCGACTGGTCCTAGCTCAATTAAAAAATGCCTGAATATATAATATCCAGGCATGGTTTCTTTTAGTAAATTTCTTTTAGTAAATTTTATTTTATAAATTTCATCCCATAAAATATGCCTTATAATACTTTTCTCATTATAAGTTACTCTATAAGAAGTTGATTTATAAGCTTTCCTAAAATTCTTTTAATGCCCAGATGCAACATCTGAACACATGGGGTAATTTTAAGGGTCTCGGCTTTATGTAGTCAGCTTAATTTCCAGCTTGATCTCTACATCTTCTAAATATACTAAGCGACTTTCAAAATATCTATTCGAGTTCTCTTTTGGTTCAATATCAGTATATAAATCCTCCTAAGTATCTATACTTAAAGCATCTATACTTAAAAATAATTCATCGTATGATAAGAACTAAACTCTATACTTAGAGAGCGCTTCATCTAGGAAACTGTCAACCCACTTAAATCAAAATTGGTGTCAGAATGATTGCTTCTTATCGCATATTCATTTGTCTTGGTGTCCATAAAAATGGGCACACCTATCCCGTAAACGGCTTCCATTGTGCCTGCTTTCATATGGGATCTTAACTTATAAATATCGCTTTTATCTTGCTTAAAAGCTTTTGCGATCAGCTTTTTCATCCTGTTCACCTCCTTGGTATGATCATGTTTTTACTACTTTAGCAAATGGCTTGGTTAAATGTTAATTTTATAGACTCCATTATAAGTCTTTTTGACCATTTGTCTTTTCAATAAATCTCTAGGTGACTTTGTACTTCTATCACCATACATAGTCTATCAAAAAAATTTTAATGTTGCCATTACAGTATTATGACAATTGGTCAAGAAGGGCACTGTAACTCTCTAAATAGTGGTCAGCATCTGCCTCAATTTCACTTCTAAACTCTGCAGAAAGTTCATCATAGATGGCAATCACTTTCATGCCTGCGCTTTTTGCCGCCTTAACACCGGCGTGGGTGTCTTCAAAAACCAGACAGTGTTCTGGCCTAACATTTAGGTCCTCAGCCACCTTTAAAAATATATCAGGGGCTGGTTTGCCCTTATCAACCTGACAAGACGTTCGCACAGACTGAATATACCTTTCAATCCCCCTGGCCTTAATAACAGCGTCAGCCAGTTCTGGAGAGTTTGATGTTCCAATCCCCATAGGAAGGCCCTTTGCCTTAAAAACTTCGAGCATCTCCTGAACAAATGGTTTTAGCTCAATTTTATTAGTATAAAGATCTAAGGCCATGGCATTCCACTCAGCCTTTATGTCATCTATATCGTCTTCTATATTGAATCTATTTTTGAAATACTGAGCTGTTTCTGTAAAGCTCATACCTTCAATATCCTTTTGCAGGTCATCTGGAAGGGGATGCCCATGTTTTTCTAAGTAGTCAATATCCACTTGCTTCCAAATCCACATGGAATCCACAAGTGTCCCGTCCAAATCAAAGATAATCGCCTTAATATTGCTTAACATTTTGCCTCCTATTTTGCCTGCATCTGACGTGCTAGTATATATACCTTTTATTCACCAATCAATTCTATTCTTTAACAGCTATTATAAGGTAAAAGCGATCCGATAAATGGATTGTTTTTTCCATATAGAAGCCTGCCTTAATCAGCATTTGAATCATTTCCTGCTCAGATATACGAATACCGTATTTTGGTCCTTGCTCCATTTTTTCTTTCATCCATTCAAGAACGGCAATTTTACCCCCTGGCCTTAATGAAGCAGACGCTTCAATGAGAAAAAGTTGTGGGTCATCCACTTCATGTAGAACTGTTGAAATCATAGCCACATCGAGGCAACCGCCCTCAATGCCATCCCTGGTCAGTGTGATTCTGCTTTTATGAGCATCATCCAAGCGGTCTTTCAAACCATCAAGCATTTCCTGACTAATATCCATGGCAATAACATGCCCATCTTTTCCAACACGCTCGGCTGCAGGAATGGAGAAGTAACCAATACCACACCCAAAGTCACCAAAAACCTGCCCAGATTCGAGCCCTACCGCATCGAGAATATCTTGGGGCGGCAATTCCTTGTATCGATCTGGATGTTCTAGTTTGTTCATATTCTTAGGATTAAACACTTTATTTTCATTATGCATAGTTTTTTCCTCCATCTATATGACATTCGCCTTTAATTGGGTATGTATCACATATATCATACCATTTGAGGTGGTGTTTATGTCAAAGATTAATTTTTTAAACAAGTTGCTCCCCAATATAATAATATCCTTAATCATAGTTTCTTTGATTTCCATTGTTACCTTTTGGTTTATCTTACGGGGCACCCTTTATGCGGCTTCTGAAGAGGATTTTTTTGATCATGGGGAAATATACTCTCTTATTATTGAGGAACATGTCGATAAACTCAATTCTGTAGCCTTTCAGCTTGGCAGTCGCACTCAAATGCGCACGGCTCTGCAAGGCTTTATTCGTGATGAAATTTCATTAGAAGAGGCCACTGACCGCATTAATCCTAAACTTAAAGACGGCGTAGAAGCTTCCCGCGAGGCATCAGGTGCCATATGGATTGATCAGAAGGGTCAAGTGGTGGCCCGCCACGGGACAACAGAGCCTTCTCTTGATTTTCCATCCATTTCGGCAAAGCTCATGAATGAAGACATGTATATCAGTGCTCCTATTGTTCTAAATGAAAAAACTTACTTTAGAATTGCAACAAAGCTCATTTCGGGCGATGACAAGCATCTCGGATATAACATCGTTTATTTTCCGACTTTAAAACTTGAACAGCTCGTTAAGCGCAAACTTGACAAGGATGATCACTTTAAGATCATTGGTTTGTCCGAATCCTATGAGACCATTTTAAATTTTAGTTTTGACCCTATAGAAAACCAACATGTGCAAGAGCGCATATCACAAATAAAGTTCAATACAATACCAGAAAACGGCATTTATTTTGAACACAATGGATATGCCATTACTCTTGTACCTATTATTGGAACCCCTTGGTTTGTTGAAAACAACATCATCCTCACTGACTTACACCGTCCAATCAATCGATTGCTTACCATGTCTTTTATACTTATTTTAATCATGGTTGCAATATCCATACTCAGTTCATGGAAGATTGTTCAGGCATCTGTGAAAGAGGTCAATCTCTACCAAGACAAGCTTATGGATACCAATGAGGAACTCAGTGATTCTTTGAAGGAACTTAAGAAGACTCAGGACCAGCTCATTCGGCGCGAGACCCTTGCTGCCCTTGGAGAGCTTGTTGGTGGCCTTATGCATGAACTCAACACCCCTATTGGCACCGCCATAACATCCCTTAGCTTTATGGACAGCGAGGTCAAGGGTCTAGTTGATCCAAAAAAACAAGATGTGTCTCACTACAATGAGGCTTACAATATCACTCTTAACAATTTACAAAAGGCCGTTTCCAATATTGAGACATTCCGCATTCTCAACATGGACCAGGCCACTCTTGAAATGCGCCGTATTGCACTAAAAAGTTATATTGATGAAGTCGTTATGAGCCTTAAGCCCAAGCTTAAGAGAACATCTCATACAGTGACAGTCAACTGTGATGATCACTTGTTTGCGGTGACAACCCCTGGTCTATTATCACAGATACTCACCAACCTCATTACCAACTCTTTAAAACATGGTTTTGAAAATATGCAAAACGGCTCAATCACCATTGACGTGAAACGGGAGGGGAATATTCTTTTTATTGACTATACAGATAACGGTGTTGGCATACCTGAAAATCATCTGCCCCATGTGTTCGAACCCTATTTCACAACCAAACGGCACGATGGTGGAACGGGCCTTGGCCTCCACATTATATACTCTCTTGTGACCTCACAGCTGCAAGGTACCATTGATATCGAAAGCAGTCCCGGCCAAGGCACTAAATTTAAAATTTATTTTCCAGTAAGTTAAATTGAATTGAGTTCAGCCCCTTTAACAAAGCAAACGACTTAATAAGCTAAACGACTTAACAGGGCAAACTTCAAATTTTTCCACAAATTAAGAGACTGTTATGATAACAGTCTCTTTGGCTGTCGACAAAGTCGTCAGATCAGCAACTTGCAGATAATTTAGAAAGACATGGCGCAGATAAAATCCAATTATTGAACCTATTTGAATACATGATTTAAGCGGTTTTTATCTAGCAATGCAGTGTTTTGGCGTTTTTCTACAAACTGAGAGACTGTTGTAATAACAGTCTCTCTAATAATTGATGCTTATTCACACTTAGAAGTCATGGTTTTCCAGTGCTTCTTCACGCTTGTTGGCTTTTCCCAGCAAGCTCTTTTTGTTGACAACATAACGAACATGTTGACCGGTACCAATCTGTCCAACTTCATCAAAGGCTTCCATTGAAAGTTTCACCATGGTATCTGTCGCTTCGTCAATCGTAACCTTCACCGTCACTGTTTCACCAAGGGTTGTTGGCTTTTCATGATCGGCGTGTACGGACTTACCTACAGTGATGAAACCTTCCGGCAGCTGCTGATCCAATAGTCTTGCACTTGCTTCGATCATCATTGCAATAAGACTTGGAGTCGCAAATAGATTTTCCAGTTGCCCGCTTCCATAGTTCAATGCCGTATCTGTTTCTGTTACATGCTTTTGAACTGTGAACGATTCACCGACTTTGAATTTTGGAGTTTGAATCATCAAATCACCGCCTTCTTTTAGAGTATTGTGTCAATTCTCCTAAGGTTAGATCTATAAGTAGGATTCCGTCCTTTTCTTCCAACCTCTGGTTATTATATATTTACACAAGTTTTCCTAATTTTATTCATGTATACACAACGAACTTCGCACAAAAAAAGAAATCCAGTTTAGATCAATGTCTAAACCGGATAATTTCTCGTCAAATCAGCTTGAACCGTATATGCCTAATCGATGATTTTAAGAGCCTGAAAGTTCAAATAGTCACAGGAGGTTAGTTGGTATACAACGCCCTCATGTTCGCCTTGAAGCCCTGTCTGAAAAGCATACTCTGAATGGAGGTGACCGTAAATAACTTTTTTGACACCGTATGCTTCATATACTTCTAAAAATCCTGATCGTTCTTTCATATCGTTGGTTGGTGGATAATGTGTCATAACAATAAAGTTTTCATGACCTGCTTTTTTAGCCGCATCAAGGGACAGCTTCAATCTTAATAATTCCCGCTCATATATTTTTTGATCGTTTTCATCAAACTTATTGGGATTGGGACAAAGCCAGCCACGGGTACCACATATGGCAAATGTGTCTTCCTCGCTCTTGTATTCATAAAAATTATTCTGAAGAAAATCCATATCATCATAGAGGGCTTGTAACTTTTTTAGCGATGCCCACCAGTAGTCGTGGTTGCCCCTAAGGAGTATTTTACGTCCTGGCAGTTTATGTATCCATTCTAGATCAATCAGGGCATCACTTAGACGCATGGCCCATGATATATCCCCTGGTATAAGCACTGTATCCGTCTCTTTTATATTCGCTTCCCAGTAGGCCTTAATTTTATTTTCATAATCATTCCAGTTTTCTCCAAACACATCCATGGGTTTGTCTGAAGAAAAGCTTAAATGTAAATCTCCAATTGCATATAATGCCATATTACACCTGCTTACCTAATGGTCTTTAATTTCTAAGATGTCTCGAAAAAGGCACTATCTCGTTCTTTTTCGTTCATTCTCTTCTGTGTCAGTAAATATCTGATACCTTGGCATAACCGACTTGATATCAGCAAGTAGGGCTGCCAGATCCTTTACCGACGATGACTCCCATATCGTATCGAATCTTTCTTGGAATGTGTAGGCCAAATCCTGTTGTCCCGCAATATGAAGGAGTTGAATATTGTGGGTAATGTCGAAAACTATATTTGATTTCTCTTCAAATAAAAGCTGTGCATTGATGATTTCATTTCGAATCTCACACATTTCTTCGTCTAAATTCGATGCCGCTTCAGCAGATTTTCTCAGTCTATTTTTCACATTCTCTGGAATGTTATCTTTGTATTTGTAGTTAAGTGAATGTTCAATAGTCGCCCAGAAGTTCATGGCCAGCGTTCGGATCTGAATTTCTGCGAGCACAGACTGTTCTCCAAGAGCCGTTTGAACAGGATATTGAATTATAACATGGTAGCTCTTATATCCACTGCCCTTTGGATTGGAAATATAGTCCTTCTCATAAACAATTCTCAGGTCTTTTCCATCACGCTTACGAATCAAGTCCACAACCTTATATATGTCATCTCTAAACTGGCACATAATACGGATGCCTGCAATATCTTCCATAAGTTCTTCGATATTGTCCTCTGGAATATTACGTCTTTTAGACTTTTCCAATATAGACGATATTTTTTTTACACGGCCAGTGACAAATTCAATTGGTGAATACTCGCTTACATCACGATACTGCTTTCTAATGGCTTTAAACTTTATTTTAAGCTCGTCCACAGCTTGTTCATATGGTATAAGTACTTTCTTCCACTCTCTAATTTGATTCACACTGAATTCCCCCTGTTCAGACATGGTTTAAACCACTTGTTTACTATGTCTAAGTGCTGCTTACAGACAGTTCAATTGCTCTATAAAATGCCTCTTTATCTAATAGCGATGGTAAGACAAAGTCAGGATCAAAAGCTTCGAGATCAGAAGCTGTGTATCCACCTGTCTCAAGTGCTATGGTTTTCACTTTGTTTTTTTGTCCCGCGATAATATCTCTAGGCGTATCACCAATGACAAATATTTTGGTCTTATCAAAGGCAACTCCATTTAAACGATGGGCCTGTTTGATAACATCCTTTATGAGGGTGTCACGCTTTTCATGGTCGCTGCCATACCCACCCAGTTTCATATAGTGGTCAAGACCAGTGAACTTAAGCTTCATTTGAGCGCCAACTAGACAGTTTCCCGTACCAATAGCATTCAAAACTTGCCCAGACAAGCTGGTTTCCTCTAAAATACTCTGAACACCTTCGTGGACATAGGGTTTATGAATCTCCATTTGATGAACCAGAGCCTCACCATAGGCTTTGTAAAAGTCATCTAAATTTGATAAGTCTATGCCATGAATGCGCATGGCATCACGAACAATCCGTTCATCAAGGCGACCGGACATGGAAACACCATCAAAGCCAGACTTTATACCAAACATTTTTAAAAAGGCATCATTCATGGCCTTTCGTCCAACACCCTTGCAATTAATAAGGGTTCCATCAATATCCCAAATCAGTAATATACTCACGGGCTTCACCTCTATTATACAATATCATCCATCAACTCTGAACAAATTTCTTCACAGCTTTACCGTTTAAATAATCACACATATCCCCCTGATAAGCATCTAGGGCTTCCATTCTATTTTCAATGGCTTCTTTTATAAGCCACCATGATTTATCCCAGTTGCAAAAAAGAGTTTCTTCCTTTGGCGCCCGTCCTGCCAACCTGTGTATAATCGTATCAGGATGGAGGTGTCTAATGAAATCCACCACACGCTTGACGTAGTCTTCGAACTCAATAATCTCAATTTCACCTGCTTGATACTGCCGACCCATCTCCGTATTTCTCAAAATATAAAGAGAATGTAGTTTAATATGGCGTACACCCATAGCTGACATAATCCGGGCCGCCTCATTTATATGAAGGTCATCATCCCATGGCAAATTTAAAATAAGGTGGGTACAGATTTCAAAGCCTCTTGCCTGTATTCGGCGCACGGCATCAATCCATTCTGCTAAATTGTGTCCCCTATTGATTTTCATGAGGGTTAGAGGGTTTATGGACTGCAGGCCTAGCTCCACAGAAATATTCACCTTATGCTTATCTCGAATCTTTTCAAGAATGTCCAGGTAGGCTTCGTGAATACAGTCAGGTCTTGAAGACACGCTAATTTCCACCACATTTTCAAGACAAGCTTCTTCCAGCCTCTTTTCAAAGACATCCAGCGGCATATAAGTGTTTGTGAAGTTCTGAAAATAGGCAATATACTTCTTGGCCTTATATCTTTTTTGAATATAATCTATATTGTTTTGCATCTGCGCCTGGATGTTAAGTGCACTGGACTGGGCTTCAAACCCCGTTCCCACATCACCACAAAATGTGCATCCGCCACAAGCAACTTCACCATCTCGATTTGGACATGTCAGGGGCAAATTGACAGGTATCTTATACACCTTTTCACCGTACTTTTCTTTCAAATGCCCTGAATACGTATTGTATCTCAAACCAATCTCCTTTGAACCTTTCTTTACGCATTGCCCATATGGCAATGACCCTTTCTATAATATCATACCCACCTTTCATCTTCATTGTATTTTATTTATGACTCTTTTTAATTTCTTCACTAAAAGACATATTCGCTCACCAAAAGACATGCCCTTTTCCCTTATGTTTTTCCCACTTGCAAAATCATATAAGGTCTAAAAATCTCAATATAGCCCCTAACCCTATTAATCGTTATGATTTAAAGTTTGTATAAAAGCAAAAAACGAAAAAATAGCTGTAATATTAGTGGAATTATCCCTAATATTACAGCTATTCTGGTTTCATAACATTACGAATTTACTTTGCCGGATAAATTCGATCATTTACTATATCTTGTACAATAATTACTTAGCAGGCACCATAAGTTCCTGGCCCACATAGATCATGTTCGGGTTATCTAAGTTATTGTACTCCGCAAGCTCTTGATAAGTCATGTCGTATTTCTCAGCAATCTTCCAAAGAACATCATTTGCCATAACTGTGTACGTCATAGCTTCTGCCTTCTTCATTTCGTGAGCCATCATACGACCGTCAACCTTTACAGTTGCAGGATCAACCTTAGCCATGTAGTCGATTAGGACTTCATCTAGACCATCAAATTCCCCAAGGATTGGATAGTCAGCGAACATACCGTAATCATCGCCACCATAAGCCATAAAATCATTTGTCGCTAGTGTGTACATAGCGTTTGGATCTAGCATTTCGCCGCCAACCATAACTTTAACGATTCTTGAACCGGCTGGTTGGTTAGGATCAAACTCAACACGCATACCAGAGATGTGAGGGAATGCACCCTTTGTTTCTGGATAAGAATCAATACCATGTTCAATCGCTGCAAGGATGTCTGAACCCTTGATTTCTTTTGTCATTACGTAGTTACCAAAAGGTAGAACTGTAATAACATCGCCCTTAGTGATATCACCAGGGTTGATTGAAGCACGGATACCACCACCATTTGTAATGGCAACGTCTGCACCCGTTACATCGATCATGGCGTCAGCAATCATGTTACCAAGGTTTGTTTCACCAGCACGCACTTGACCACGTTCGCCATCAAGAGTTACAGATGTAGAGGCAACCTTGACGTTTGTGATCACTTCGTTTTCTGCTTTCACTTCGTCAATAACAGAAACGATTGCTGCGTTTGGAGTCACATCAGCAGCAGCTTCTTTTGAGAATAGGCTTGCTTCAGCTGTTACCATGCCGTCTTTAACCATAAGGTTTACAATACCAAGATTCTTGTCATACTCGCCAGTTTGAACAAGAAGTGTATCGCCAACCATTTTACCGCCTTCAAGAGCTGTATGGCTATGACCGTCAATGAACACGTCGATGCCATCAACAGAATTGATTACTGCTTCCGATGTGTATGTTGAAGATTCATCAACGCCAAGGTGACCTAGAGCCACGATAACATCAACTTGACCTTCAAGCATGTCTACCATCTTTTGAGCCTGGATCGCAGGGTCTTCAAATGTCAGACCAATAACATTCAGTGGATGTGTCTTGTAAGTTGTTTCTGGTGTTGATAGGCCAAAGATACCTACTTTTACGCCATCAATCTCTTTGATGATGTATTCATCAAGAAGGGGCTCACCATCTTTTTTAACATTACCGCCCATAACAGGGAAGTTAGCCATTTCAGCCAGTTCAAGAAGTCTTTCTTGACCATAGTTGAAATCATGGTTACCTGCTGTCATAGCGTCGTACTGCATAGCGTTCATAATAGTTACAATCGATTCACCTTCAACAAGTGTAGCGATTGTTTGGCCGTGGAACGTGTCCCCAGCATCTAGCAACAATAGGTTCGGGTTCTGTGCACGAAGCTCCTCAACCTTAGTTGCGATTTTCGCGAAGCCCATACCATCGTATTTGCCTTCGTCGATTCGTGAATGTGTATCATTCGTATGTACAATTGTGATTTCTGTTCCATCCTCATCTGCAAATGTCACAACGTTCATTGACATGACCATTGCAAGAACTAGGATGAAAGAAAGTAGTTTCCTTGACATGTTACCCTCCTTCAGTTGTTTGAAAATTACGATTTTATCCCGGCTAGTATAGATTCGATACCAACATCCAAATTCCTTCATATAATTTGAATTTTATTAGACGAAATATGAACTTATTCTATACTAGGTGACTTATCATTGAAATATGAGCCCTAGAGAGACAATAATTTTCCACTCAGGCATTTTCCAAGTCCTATAGCCAGGATTATACTACACCTTTTAAGTCTACCCTTTTAGGACTCACTTACAACATCATATTATTATTTTTGTATAAAAATAATAATATGAAATTCTGAGAACGAATACTATTTTCGCCCCCTTATTCGATCACATAGTTCTCTGTCATTTTAGACTTTTATAAAAACTCAAATGCTTCTATTGCATTTCATGCATTTTAGGAAAATGCCTTTTGAGAATTTCTGCAATGGGGCCCTTTTCATATAGAAAGGCTTCATGCCATGCCCTGTCTATGGCTTCATCTTCTAAATCAAGATATGCAATGTCTTCTTCCAGTGCTTCTGCTGACGCCCTGACCTGTTTCATTGAATAAGCCACACGCATTTGCGCTCTGGAAACACTTTTGTCATCGCCTTCTTTAATCGCTCTTTCCAGTGCCTTTAAGTCTATACATACTGCTTCAACGTACTTGTTAACATTCGAAAATGTCTCGTTTCCAGAATACATGATCGAGTCATAGGCGCTCACTAGAATTTGATTTTGCTCCACCGTATTGAGTAAATCTGAATTGTCCACGTTATACTCCCAGACCGTATTTCGTGAGGTGACAAGGAGGGCGGTTCGGGTTGTTTTGCTAATATAGGCTCCTATTTCTTCTGAACTGGTCAAATTGTCTCTGTAATTTTTATAAATGAAAGCACTTAGAACGATCACCACAAGCAGTAAAACAAGCACTGATCTATCCTGCCGATTTTTTTGATTCATCACAACCTCCATATGGATATTATAGAAATTTTTACTTGGTATACCCTAAAAAAATCCCGATGATTTTCTCATCGGGATTTATACTCTAAGTATTCAAAATCTGACTTTGACCCTCGTATATTACCTTAAATTGAGCGACTCGTAAAATAGCATTCAAATGACTCAAGTGCAATTTATATACAAAAGCATTTTTCACTAGACAGGGGCATCCCTATCCAACTTTTGAGGGTATGTCCGCAACTGGGACTATGCTAAACTTCATTTTTTTAGATGTTTTCTTTTGAAGTCGCTTGATCATATTCTGCTGAGCTGATGGCTCAAGTGATTCACCCATAACAATCATGTCGATAGAATTCTTTTCAGCGAAATCACTTAGACTTTCCACAATATCTGTGGCTTTTTTCACTGTTAAGCTGGCGCCGTGGGTCTTAGATACATCAAATAGATATTCCAGTGCATCTGATTCTCTAAGCTGTCCAAAATACTTCCAATTTTCTTTTACAACATGAATCACGTGGAGTTCATCTTGCTCGCTCTGAACAAGATTCATTCCTTTTTCTATAAGACGTTCGCATGACTTCTGCTGAGTGACGCAAACCATTATCTTCTTGCTACTGTCCATGACCGATCCCCTTTCAGTACGATCTCTTCAATTAGACTCACACAAGTCAATATATTACCGTAGACATATTGAGCTGTCAATGAATCCCACCGACTCGTCATAAACATGTAATTTCAAAAACGAATCATTGTGGGCTTAGTATATGGCTGATAACATGGTATACTATCCTATGAAAGTCATTCATGAACGCATACTCTGAAAAGCGTTCCATGTTTATAGGAGGTAAACACATGAATCAGTACACAAAAGTTATTAGCCTTTTCGGCAGCTACTACACGAAAACTTTTGAAAAAATAAAGCATCATAAAACCAAGGTTCGTGAAGTAAAAGAATCCACCGTCAAAAAAGCCTTTCTTGAAGGGAAAGCTGAAGTCCTCGTTTATTTCGAAGAAACTGACAAGGAAATGCTTCTAGATAATTTCAGTGACCCTGAAGACATCAAAAAATATCTAGGAAAAGGTTTTCTCCCAAAGTAATTATACCAATCATTTGTAACTTTTATTTGAACAAATCCACATTGTTAAGAATTTGTTATCTATTTGTATACAGTATTCTAAACATTTCATGTGCTGAAGTCTTAATCAATAGGACTAAAAAAAGAACAATCGTCTGGCATGACCAGAAAATTGTTCTTTTTTTATATTTATAATTCGCCAAGACGTCTGCTCAGTATGATTGATGTGGTAACTCTACATCATACACACCACACAGGTTGGTATATTTTTCTGCAGTTGAAAATATTCATTTATTTTAAATGTACAGTAATAAGGCTGCAACTATTCGTTGCAGCCATTGTCACCTTCTTCATGAATTTGATTCAATAAGTGGTTTTTGCTATTCAATATAATAAGGAGTTATTTCATTAGGTAATGTTTGCTTATCGCCGCTCACCGTGAACACGACGTTAAAGTTATACTGCTTTGTCAGCTCTTCTAGTCGAGGGACAAAGGATGGTAAGTCTCTTTCATTAATGCCAGCAATTTTTAGTAGGCCATCAATGTAGACCTTTTCAATATCATAGTCATTGGAAATGACGCCACACAAGAAACCGAAAAATTCTTCAGGTGTTTTTACTGGAAATTCTTCCATGCACATAAATCTGAGATCGTGGTTTAAATCGTAGATATGACGCTTATCATCGTCAATAAACACAACATGACCATTGAGCGACTGCACATCGTCATTGGCCATGCGGATCATACGCTTTGTTTTTCCAGTACCTTTTTCTCCTGCAATGATTTTAACCATATGAATCTCCTCCTTACATCTACAAAGAAAGTATCTATGAGTTACATATACCTCATTATTATCAGATTATTCAAAACTTTCTTGTTGATTATTAATTCTATGTTAATCGCAATGATCCCTTCAAAAACATTAAAAAAATTATTGCTAGGAACATTCGGATTTCAACACATAAAACGTTTGCCTTAAAGGATACACTCGGACCTGTTTAGGTATTTATGGGGATGGATTCTGAACATTTGTAAAATGTAGATTAAATCACAAGCATTTGGTTACTTTTTTGTTACTTTTATAAAACAGGCGCTTACAAAATTAAAAGCCATTCATGTGGACAGAGTCATGGAATTTGACTATGGACATGAATGGCTTAATATTAGATCGATCGAAGAACGGTCTTCGTCTCTTTTACAATAATTTAAGACCTTAATTCGGGTATATGGATCTATACTTATTTTTCTTCCTCTAAATGCTGGGCTCTTAACTGGCCACATGCCGCATTTATATCAGACCCAAGTTCTCTTCTGATGGTTGTTTCAACGCCTGAATCCTTCAATATCTTTTGAAACTTCGTGATATTCTTATTAGAGGATGCCTTATACCCTCTTTCCTCAACAGGATTGATTGGAATGAGGTTGACATGACATAGCATGCCACGTAGCTTCTTGGCCAACTGACGTGCTTCCTCCTGATGGTCATTTTCTCCTTCGATCAGAGCATATTCAAAGGTAATACGCCTTCCTGTTTTATCCGTATAATTTCGGCAGGCTTTTAAAAGTGTATCCAGGTCATATTTTCTGTTAATAGGCATGAGACTGCTTCTTTTTTCATCCGTTACCGCATGCAGTGAAATGGCTAGGGTGATCTGAAGTTTTTCTTCAGCCAAACGATCTATTTCTTTTACCAAGCCGCATGTGGACAGGGTAATGTGTCGCATGCTAATATTTAAACCTTGCGGATGGTTGACCAGTCTTAAAAACTTGAGGACTTCATCATAATTATCAAGAGGCTCTCCGCTGCCCATTAATACGACATTGCTGATTCTTTCACCAATATCATTTTGAATGGTCATAATTTGGCCTAGTATTTCTCCTGCTTCTAGATTCCTTGTCATGCCCCCTAAAGTGGATGCACAAAAAGTACAGCCCATTTTACACCCCACTTGGGTGGACACACAGATGCTGTTTCCATGCTTGTAGCGCATAAGAACCGCTTCAATGACCTCACCGTCATTCATAGACAGGAGATATTTTCTTGTTTTGTCCTTGGAGTCCAAATACTTAACGATGTTTACATTATCAAGTAAAAAAGCCTCATCCATTTTCAATCGCAGGGCTTTTGAGATATTTGTCATTTGGTCAAAGGATGTAATACCTTTTTGCACCCATTCAAATATCTGTTTTGCCCGAAAGGGCTTTTCACCTTGCTCTGACAACCATATTTTTAGGTCATCGAGTTCAAGACTTCTCAGTTGTGTTTTCATGATTTCACCATTAGACTTTCTTGCCATTTTGACGTAGATGACTTAAAAGCTTCTCTTTCGACGTATTCATTATTAGTTCTTCTGGAATTTCGAGGCGCTTAAAGACTTCAAGAGCATAATCAAAACGTCCCAGGTCATACTTGACATGTGCATCGCTTCCCGCTATGAGTTTCACACCATGCTTTTTTGCCATAAGTGCAATCTCTTCACAGTTTTCTCGACTGCCCACACGACTCTTTCCAAAAGAAGAATTGTTGATTTCTATCATAATATCATTTTCTTTGGCTGCTTTTACAAAGGCCTCTATGTGAATAGGAAATGCCGGATTTCCTGAGTGCCCGATGGCATCCACATACTTGTTTTCCATAGCCCCAATGAGGGCTCTTGTGTTTTCATCACGGTTGCCTGGATAAAGGCACACATCGTGAAGGCTGGCAAGGACAAAGTCTAAATTTTTCATATACCGCTCTTCGAGGTCTAGACGCCCATCAAAATCAATTATATTGACTTCTGCGCCTTTTAACACACGCACGCCATTCATTTCTTCTGGCAAGACACGTTGGTTGCCTATATGAAAAGCATGGGGGCCGCCTGGCATAGCAGGACCATGATCGGTTTGTGCTATAAGTTCAAGGCCTTTTTCCCGAGCCATTTCCACATACTCTGCAAGTGTACTGTATGCATGTCCACTGGCTAAAGTATGGATGTGAGTGTCTAGTAATAATTTCATGTAATTCTCCCTAATATCCACGTGCAATATTGACCCTGTTGACCAGTGGTCTTCCTTCTATATAATTCTGCATATTCTTGTAGATCATTCTAAATCGTCGTTCGTTTTTCATTTCTGACACCCATGAGTTATGGGGCGAAAGATAGGCCCTATCAATATCCCATAGGGGGCTGTCTTTCGAAAGTGGTTCTGAACTATAAACATCCAGTGCAACGCCTAAAAACTTATCATGTTTTAGGGCATCAATCAAGGCTTGCTCGTCAACATTGGGACCTCTAGACACATTTATAAGTATAGAGTCATCTCGCATAAGGTTCATACGTGACTGATTCATGAAATGGTGGGTTTTTTCCGTATGTGGCAGGGTAACAACAACCACATCAAGCTGGGGCAAGTGATTTTCCAAATCGTCTATTTTGTAGCACGCGTCAAAGTGGTCTGTGTCATGGCCACTCGTGTTAAAGCCAATAATATTGGCTTCAAAACCTTGTAGACGTTTCGCTGCCTCCTGTGCAATGGTTCCCGTTCCTAGAAAGGCCACTTTTTTATCAACAAGCTCTAAAATTCCAGAATCCAGTTTCCAGACTCTTTCTTTTTGCTTGGCATAAAAGCTCTTTCTGTTTTTGAGGATTTCAAGTATATTCATGACAATCCATTCTCCCATAGGCTTTGAATATCCACCCTGGTTATTGGTCACAATTATTTCTTGATCCAAAACGTCTTCAACCGGCAGTTGATCAAATCCAATGCTTGAAAGTTGAATCCACTTGAGTTTTTCCATCTCACTCACGTCAATTCTATCAAAGGGATTATAGCAAACTAATATTTCCGCATCATTAACACGGCTGTTGTTTTCAATCTCAGATTCATGAACAATATCAATTTCATAGCCGAGCTTTCGTATTGAGTCCATTTTTTCACTGCCGTAATCATATGTAAATATGGCTTTCATCTAATCGCTCCTTCATTATCATCTTAAACAGTTTATACTGAACGACTTGCAAAATATCATTCTACAAGCCTCGACATGTCCTATATGATATTTTTATTGAAAATATCCATATAGGATATGTCGAGGCTGCGGATCTGTAATTTTGCCAGCGCCTGATACTTAAAAAAATACTTTATGGAATAAAGAGAATGGGCTGTATCAAATATTTTCGACATCAAAAACGCCCTGCAAGTCTTAAACTTGAGGGCGTTGTGGTATTATAATCCAAGCTCATCCTGATACTCATCCAGACAACCTGTTAGTATGTCTGCCATACCAACAAATTCACATCCGAAATGGTAGGACCCATCTTCATCTTGTGCCTTACGAATTATTTTCATAACGCCGAAGAACTTGCGTTCTTCATCAATTTCGATTCTTGCATTAAAATAATAATCCATCGGTAGCTCTGTTGAAGACATAAACCCAATGCCTGTCTTTGACACATCTGTCACGACAATGGATTCATTCATTTCCTCGAGAGATTCATTATTTTGACGATACAAGGATTCTATTGTTAGTTTAATTTCAACTGGCAGTCTCTTAAACTTTCTTCTTTCCTTCACGACTCCACGCTCCTTCAGCTCTCCGTTTTTAGTCATTATATCATAGATCTGGACCATTGATAAAATCTGCCTTAGTCCGGATATTTTTCTTTAATGGCTATGATGTCATCGATGTGTTCGAAAAACTTGTCTACGACATTTGGATCAAACATCTTTGAGCGCATGCTCTTGATATAGTTGTGGACCTCTTCTTCAGCCCACGCATCTTTATAAATTCTTTTATGGCTCAGGGCGTCGTAAACATCACACACACTGGTTATTCGACTAAATAAGTCTATTTCTTCTCCAAGAATTCCATATGGATACCCTTGGCCATCCCAGCGTTCATGATGTTGAAGGGCTATGGTTGCCGCTGTTTTCATAATCCGTCTGTTAGACTGCTTCAAGACTTCATACCCAATAATGGTATGGGTTTTGATGACCTCAAACTCTTCCGGTGTTAATTTTCCAGGTTTATTTAAAATCAAATCAGGAATACCGATTTTTCCAATGTCATGCATCGGCGAGGCCAGTCTTAAAATATTTGCTTCTTCACTGCTTGAACCAAGGGCACGGGCTAATATCCATGAGTACTCCGCCACTCGACGAACGTGGTTTGCCGTTTCTTTAGACCTTGTTTCCACAATTTCACCTAAGGTGAAAATAACTTCTTTTTGTGTGTCGACAATTTCATTGTTCAAATAAATATTGTCTATGGCAACAGACACATTGGATGAAAGTATTTTGAGCAGATTCTTCTCAAAATCTTCAAATGGTCTAAAGCTTTTAATGTAAAACAAGCTTTCATTGTTATTAAGAGACTTAAAGTGTCCAATAAAGACATTGTCTCTGAAATAGCTTCCACTAATGGTCAGTGCCTTTTCAAAATCTTCTTGAAGGCTGTCATCTGGAATGTCTTTAACGAGAAAACCGCTATAGGTTTCGTAGTCACCAGTTCCAGCAATGGCAATGAGTTCACCCTTTCGAACTGTTGCCGCAAGACCACTGAGTGGGGCATCGTCCATATTGTCACTTACAATCAGTTCACACATCTGCATGATGGCGTTTTTACTGAAAGACCTAAGGGACTGCATTTCAAATAAGTCCCTGGAAGAATTGATAATTCTTTCAAGACCAATACGGTTTGTTTCAATAATCCGCATGCCCTGATAGGCACGCAGGGAAGCAATGACTGCCGTATAAAGCTTTTGAACAGTCAGTTCTGTTTTAGATTTATAATCATTGATGTCATAGTTTCTTATAACATCTTCTTCAGGTGCTTGTCCTGGTTGTCCTGTACGCAAAATAATACGTACAAAAGGATTGTTCAGCTCATCTCGAATTTTCTTTACAACCTCAAGACCTGAATTCTCATTTTCCATGACCACATCCAGAAGAATAATTGCCACATCAGGTTGATCCACCATAATTTCTATGGTTTCTTTGCCCGAATATGCGCTGATGAGCTCAACAGCACGGCCCTCAAACTCGAATTTTTTCATAACCATTCTCGTCATTGCGTGGACTTCTTCTTCATCATCTGCGATGATAATTTTCCAAGGGGTGCTACTGCTCTCTTCCTCACCACCTAGACGATCGTCGGCAAACAGGATGGTGTCATCATGCTCATTATCTAATTGTTGATCGGATTGAAATAGCATATCTTGCATAGTCGTCATGAGACCCCCTCGTTCGTAATATTTGTAACACGATATTCATACCCTATATTATAGGCATATATGCATATTTTAAAAAAGTCGATGGCACTTAAGTGTAAAAATATTTCTATACCAGATTATTTGAGAACTTTTCTTTATGAATGGACCTTTAATGTGTCTATCCCATGAAAATTCAAAATAATTTTGGGTCCAATTATTTTAAATTCGACACATTGTATAAAAACCCTTCCTTTTCTTCAATGAAAGCTCATATTTCCCTATAAGAAAAGCCCCCATGTGTTATCCACTGGGAGCTTTTTAGTATTTGTCTTTATTAAAGTGTCAAAGGGCAGGTTAGTTATTCTCTTTTAATCGTCTGCCTTTAGCGAAAGAAGCAGTTCAGAAGACTCCACCATTTGCTCTGGTTTGGCATAAACGTGTTCCACAACACCAGCACAACCTGAGGTGATATTTGTCTCCATCTTCATAGCTTCGACAATGGCCACAGTTTGGTTTTCCTTAATAGAGTCCCCTTCAGCCACCAATACTTTTACCACTTTACCTGGAATAGATGATCCAATTTCCAGCGGATTCAGTGGGTCTGCCATAACTTTTCTGGCACTTCCGCCTGAAACCGTGGCCTTGGATGACTTGTCCTCTATCATGACATCGCGTCTGTTGCCGTTGACTTCAAAAGCCAGACGTCTCATGCCGTCAAGATCGACTTTACCAACTTCAAGCAGCTTGACCACGAGGGTCTTGCCTTCTTCAATTTCCACTTCGCATGTTTCGCCTTCTTCAAGTCCATGGAAGTAAATGTCTGATCCCATGCGGCTAAATCCACCATGCTCAGCAATATATTTTTGATAGTCGTCAAAGACCTTTGGATACAGGGCAGAACTGATGAGGTCAGCCTTTGTTGGCTCTATGCCATGCTTGTCTCTTAAGGCTTTGTCTAAGGCATCAAAGTCTTCCTGTTCCAGAAGTTCTCCCGGTCTCACCGTGATCGGCTTTTCATCTTTGAGAACAAGCTTTTGTAGGTCCTCTGGGAATCCATGAGCTGGTTGTCCCATCATTCCGCTAAAATAAGCCACAACGGAGTCTGGGTAAGCCTTGTCCTTACCGTCTGTCATAATATTCTCTGGTGTCAGGTCATTTTGTACCATGAAAATGGCCATGTCGCCAACTGCCTTTGAAGATGGCGTAACCTTTACGATGTCACCAAACATTTCATTGACAGACTTGTACATGTCTTTGACTTCATTAAAGCGGTGACCCAGACCAAAACTTTCAACCTGAGGCTTTAAGTTTGAGTACTGTCCACCCGGTATTTCAAACTTATAAATTTCTGCACTCGTCGACTTGAGATCCGATTCAAATGCTGAATAAACAGGTCTCACACTTGACCAGTAGTCAGAAATTTTCTGGATGTTATCCAGGTGAATACCAGTGTCTCTATCCGTGTTTTTAAGCGCCGCCACAACGGAGTTCAGGGCCGGTTGCGATGTTAGACCCGACATAGCATTGAAGGCTGTATCTACAATATCAACACCTGCTTCTGCAGCCATCAGGATAGTCGCCACCCCATTGCCTGTTGTATCATGGGTGTGTAAATGCACTGGAATGGAAATCTCTTCTTTAAGGGCCTTAACAAGCTTGTGGGCCGCATAAGGCTTGAGGAGGGCTGACATATCTTTAATGGCAAGAATATGTGCACCTGACGCTTCAATTTGCTTTGCAAGATCAACATAATATTTCAAAGAGTACTTGTCTCTAGATTCATCTAAAATATCACCAGTATAGCAAATACAAGCCTCAGCCACCTTGCCGGTTTTTAGGACTTCGTCAATAGCCACTTCCATACCCTTAAACCAGTTTAGAGAGTCGAATATTCTAAAGACGTCTATGCCGCGTTTTGCCGACTCATCTATGAGTTCGCGGATCACATTGTCAGGGTAGTTTTTATAACCAACGCCATTTGATCCCCTAATGAGCATTTGAAGCAGAACATTCGGCATGCGCTCACGAAGCACATCTAGGCGTTCCCACGGCGATTCATTTAAGAACCTGTAGGCAACATCAAAAGTGGCCCCGCCCCACATTTCAACGGAAAATAAATCCTTTCCTAAGTGGGATGTTGCCCTTGCAATTTTCTTAAGATCTTGGGTACGCACACGGGTTGCCATCAAGGATTGGTGGGCATCACGCATGGTTGTATCCGTAAGGAGGAGCTTCTTTTGAGAACTGATCCAATCAACAAGACCTTCAGGACCCTTTTCATCAAGAATCTGCTTTGTACCTTTTAAATCCTTTATTTTTTCATATTTAGGTACCACTGGAACATCAAAGTTAGGTTTGGTTCCACCTGTGACATTAACCACCTTGTCGCCAATAAATCTCAGAAGTTTAAGTTCCACATCCTGCTTGGCTGTAAAGTCAAATAGGTCCTTGTGATTGCCTATGAAGTTTGTATCACATGTGCCACTTCTAAAATGCTCGTGGTTTAGGACGTTAATCAGGAATGGAATATTGGTTTTTACACCATGAACACTCATTTCCTTAACAGCTCTAACTGACTTTCTAATGGCATCCTCAAAGGTTCTTGACCACGAAGTGCATTTAACAAGAAGGCTGTCATAGTAAGGGCTTATAACAGACCCGGTATATCCATTGCCACCATCGAGTCGAATACCAAATCCAGATGCGGACCGGTAAACATCAATGAGACCTGTGTCAGGGGCAAAGTTATTGGCTGGATCTTCTGTTGTCACACGGCACTGAATAGCGTAACCATTCACCTTGATGCTTTCCTGTGATGGTATACCAATTTCCGGTGAATTCAGGGCATACCCTTGAGCCACCAATATTTGAGACTGAACAAGGTCAATGCCTGTCACCATCTCAGAAACCGTATGTTCCACTTGGATTCGTGGGTTCATTTCGATAAAGTAATGGTTGCCTTCTTTATCAACTAAGAACTCGACTGTGCCTGCATTTTTGTAGTTGACTGCTCTTGAAATTCGAACAGCATCATCACAAATGGCCTGTCTTTTGTCTTTTGAAAGAGCAATGGACGGCGTAAACTCAATGAGTTTCTGATGACGTCTTTGGATGGAACAGTCCCTTTCATATAAATGAACAATATTTCCGTGGGTATCGCCTAGAATCTGAACCTCAATATGCTTTGGGTTCTCTAGGAACTTTTCAATAAAAACATCCTCAATGCCAAATGCCTTTTTTGCTTCATTTCTTGCGCTTCTAAACTCACTTAACAGGTGGGCTTCGTCTCTTACAATCCGCATACCACGTCCGCCACCACCAGCGGAAGCTTTTAGTATAACCGGATACCCACAGTATCTTGCTGCTTCTATGGCTTCTTCGTCTGTAAGAAGTGGTTTTTCAAAACCAGGGATGGTAGGGACACCCACTGATGATGCAACCTTCTTTGACTTAATTTTGTCGCCCATACGAATCATCATGTCTGGACTCGGGCCAATAAATGTGATTCCAGCTTCTTCGCACTTCTCTGCTAGTTCTGGATTTTCTGATAGAAAACCATAACCGGGATGTATGGCGTCAACACCCTTCTTTTTCGCTAACTTGACAATTTCATCAATATCCAAATAAGCCTCGATCGGCCCCTTTGATTTCCCAATAAGATACGACTCATCAGCTTTTGTTCTAAACAAAGCATTTTTGTCTTCTTTCGAGTAGATTGCCACTGTACGTATCCCGAGCTCATGACATGCACGGAAGACACGAATGGCAATTTCGCCGCGGTTAGCAACTAATACGCGCTTAAATTTCTTCAAAAATACCACCCCTTCTTAACTATTTATTCACTCACTCGTATAATTACTCTCACATTTCAAATCTATTCTCATTAATATAACAGGTATTTTACGAAATATCAACATTTTATATTACAAAACGTTCATGATTTTGTGAAGTTTACGTAAAGTACTTTTACTGTACTTTTGACTTTTCAAAAATTAAAAGAAGCCGAATTGATCGCTCAATCCGGCTTGTATCATACTCTAAGACCGCGAGGCTTTGGTTTTACCATTGCCTGCATGGGCCGTTTTCTTTTCTGTACCATTTTTAGAAACATCCGTATCATCTTCAAAAAACAGAACATTTTCCACTTTAGAGATATTTCTATTCCAGCGGAGGACTTCACCTTTTTCATCCACTGCGTATCCAGCCCCCGTTGTCGCAGCAACAGACTTAATATACTTGAGCTCACCTACCTTGACAGGTTTGGTTGGGTAGTCATCATCTACACCACTATAGTGGCCCCAAGTATAAACTTGACCAATATCATCACGGGCCACAACAAAGTTTCCCTTTGTTGCCAGTTCTACAACGCCCTTAAGTTCTAATATTTCTTCTGGGAAAAGCACTTCTGATTCCCCTTCAATCCCAAGCTGACTTTTGGAGTTTATTCCCCAAATTTTAACTTTTCCAGCTTCTGTTATAGCAAGGCTAAACCCTTTGCCTGCACAAACATACTTGACACCAGATACAGTGGTCACTGTGGGATCGTTGTGCTTGCCTTTAAACCCAAGCCCTAGTTGCCCATACCTGTTATCCCCCCAGCTATAAATCGTTCCGTCAAATCCAAGAGCTAGCATATGGGTGCTTCCACAAGATATGGCCTTGATATTTTCAACGCCCTCCACCTTAGCAGGGATCTCTTTAAAGTAACTTGGCTCTGCACCAAGCTGTCCGTACTCGTTGTTGCCCCAAGTATAAACATGACCTGAAGTGGATAGGGCTGCAGCAAAATTTTCTCCAGCTGAAACCTGCTTTATGCCATCAAGACCCCAAATTTGCTTTGGTGTTATTGTGTCTGTCCTGTCGCCCAGTCCCAATTGACCAAAATGATTCCTGCCACATGTAAAGACCTTTCGGTCATTGGTTAGGATCACGGTATGAAACTCCCCGCCGACAATTTGATCTGCATTATCAACCATTTTTAAAATCTTACGCCTTGTTGCCGACTCTGTGTTGCCCATGGCAAGCTGGCCAAACTCATTGTGACCAAATCCATCCACTTTGCCGTTGTTATGCACGACAAATATGGTGTCATAGCCTGCATGAATGCTTTTAACACCTTTAATTTCCTTTACCACGATTTGCTGTTCAGTCCACTCTGACCAGTTGCCGTTCTTATCTTGAACCTTTAGACGAATTTTTTTTATTCCCGGTTCAGCATACCGACTTTGCATATTTTCCCACTTCACATCGTTGATTTCATTGTCTTCTGTGACCGACATGGAATGATCAAACTCTATACGAGTTGTAGTGGTATAGCCTTCAGCTGGTATGATTTTAAAATGAGCGACTGGTTCCACCTTGCTTATTGTATTAATACTGCTAAAACTTAAAAACAACTTATTGCCTTTAACAAAGGAAGCCCCTCCGATTCTTTTTAGAATCTGCTCGGCGTCTACCTTCTTGGCATCCTTGACGATCATGTATTTCTGATCAATAGAAATGCTGTAACGATCCCATAATATGTCTCTATTTTCTTTCATATAAGGAATCAGTGTTTTTAGGTCTTCACATAGACCCTTGTCTTCTTTTTTGTACTGAATAAATGCCGATCGCAAGACGCGGAAGTCATTTATGACTTCATCAATATCTATCGTTTCGCCCTGCCCAGCCATTTTGAACACGGCAAACACAGCAATAACCGCCGTGATGCCCACACCACCGATAAAAAAATTCAAGATGACCTCTCCTTGTAAAATGTCCTGTAACATGACAAAGACCCCCAATGTCATAACTAACGCTATTATACACTATTTTCTCCCCCACACCACGGGGGATTTGATGAATCCCATCATGGATTATTTTCCCACATTCTACTTTACAAAGATCTTACACCACCTGTTTATTTTGGCATCAGCTTAAGGTCTTTTTTCACTATATTTTTAAACCTTCCTAAACTGACCGGATGGTCTTCAATAATTTCATCATTATAAATCAAAGCAAAGGTTCCAAGTGGATTCGGATTTCTTTGAGCCTCTTCTGGGCTTTCTATGCATTTCATATGAATATCAATATTGTTCTCACTACAAAACTGCTCGATGTCTTCTTTCCACTTAATCTCCATTGGACACTGAAGAGCGTAGAGCATATTCAGCCCCTTATACCCCTCTGGCTTGAAGTGGTTAAAGGAGGGATTTTCAACTTCTGTGGCTTTTTTATTATTGAGTAATTTATAGTAGAGTTCATACACACCTTTATCATCTGACTTTTTGTAGTCCTGTTTTTTGAAAACTTCTGAAGAGGCAATAAAGGATGTATCGCTTGTCACAACGGCTATGCCTGCATGATCCTTTCCTATCCTTTTTTCAGCTTCTTTTAACATGAACTGTCCTGCACCTTGACCCTGTACTTTTTTAGAGATGACCCAAAGACAGTGAATGACCATAAAGGCCTCTGCCTTCACAGCCCGCCACGTGTGCTTGCCTGGCATCATTTCAAGAAATCCCTGTGGCTTTTCATCCTCATCAAGAAGAATTAACATTATAAGACCCTTTTCTCTCATTTCATGAAACCAAGGGGTCTTACCCTTGTAACCGATATGTTTAGGGCTTTTAATACACCCGAGTGGGTATTTCCCAAGGTTTTCACTTGTCAGTTCTACAACCTTCCATTTATTCATAGTTTTTTATTCTCCTTTTATTTATTAACCACCATTCAAATGATCAAATTTCACCCTTTTGGTCTGTATAGATACAAATTTCTATCCCAATTATAAATGTACGCTTCCCAAACACCTGAGTGAGTACCCTTTATCCATTTCAAACCATGATTTCCTAGTCTTAAACGCATACCCTATACACGAACATAGGGAATATAGACCTTCACGATGTCATCACCGCCCACTATTTTTTCGTAAACATAAGGCACATCTGTGCTTATCCCCGCTAGGGGCAACCATGTTTCAAATATATAGGTATAGACATTTTGAATTTTAAAGTAAGACCCTTTGTATTCAAATAATAAGTAGTCCCCGCCCGGTACTTTCTTACTTACCCAATCCGGCATCATTTCACTACATTCATTTATGTGTTTTCCCAAGACCCCAGACCCTTTCATAAAAGCATATTCGTTCAGATTCTTGTGATCTCTATGAAAATGAATGTATTCCGCGCCCATGTCCCATCTGATTAGAGACTGGCCTGCGTCATCGAGAAAACGTCTGTCCCTCACTATTTTTCCACTGATTTCAAATTCAGGCAAGTGAACTTGGCGTGGCTGCTTATAGGCATGGCCGTTTAAATGGTCAATATAGTCATCAGAAATACGCCTTTTCCACTGTAAGAGGTGAACCTTTCCACCATCTCTGAAGGCACTTGGACTCACATGAAACAATCTTTGAAAGCCTCTTGTAAAGGTTTCGTAGTTTTCAAAATCATACTTTAGGGCGATTTCAGTAAGGGCTTGTCGCCCCTGTAAAACATCATAAGCCGCTTCCGATAGTTTTCTTCTAAATAAGTAGTCATATGGACTATGACCAGTCAACTTGGTGAATGATCGCGAAAAGTGATAAACAGAATATCCAGCAGCACTTGCCATATCCTTGACCCTTAAAGTTTCAGTCAGATTTTCTTCAATATATGCAATAGCCTTTGATATTGAATCCTTCATAGTGGGTGTCACTTGTCATCCCCTACCTTCTTAATGGGAATAAGAACCTTTATCTGGACCCCATCAAGAGCATCCATCCCTTTAAAGGATTCATCGTAAACTTGAATGGAATAAGGGGCGGATGACATATAGCCTGAGTGGGGCATCCAGCCTTCAAATATCCACTGGGTCCAGTCAGACGTTATTTCATCTCCTTCTAATGTAAACTCGGCATATTGGGTCTTTGGAAAGACCTTTCCTACACATTCAATGGGTATATGATCTAAATTTTTTACAGCAATGCCTGTAAAGACCTCGTATTCTCCCGTGGTCTCCATTTGATCTGATTCGATATGTACTTCATAGGCAACTGATGTGTTCTCAGGATTCTCAATAACCTTAAAATTGGAGTGCAACCATTTCCCGAAACGACTCCATAGCTGACCAATTCCATTTTCTTCACTCCACATGTTTGCATGGACAAATGGATTTCCAAAGAAATTCATTCCAATCATTTTGAATGCACAAGCCTCTTTAATAGTGGGTTCTTTTAGCATAGGCGACTCCTTTCTTCCTCTGCTTTTACTATACCCGACCAACAGGAAAAATACTGAGCAAGATTCGTCAGGTCTTGAGCAGGATTGGTCAGGCAAAGGCCCTGCAATTGACATACTCTATTGGTGAGGGGCCCCGCCCCGCTATTGAACAGAAGCCAAAGGACTATTTAAATGAAGAAGGAGATTAGATTATGAAATTAAGATCTATTGGAAACATTCGGGCTAAAAAGGGAACTTTTGAACTTGTCCTTGATAAGGATTATAAAGACGGTCTGCTTGAGCTTGATCAGTTCAGTTATATTCATGTCCTGTGGTGGGCGGATCAAGAAGACAGCAAAGAGGCTCGAGCAACCCTGGTTACAGACTTGCCTTACAGTAAGGGGACAAAGGCTGGCGTTTTTGCATGTCGGTCTCCATACAGACCCAACCCCGTGGCGTCTTCCATTTGTCCGGTCTTAAATGTGGATATGGAAAAAGGCATAGTCACGCTCGCCTACATCGATGCCTTCGATGGGACGCCTTTAATTGACATCAAGCCCTATATTCCAGTAAGCGACCGTGTTAAAAGTGTAAAAACGGCCACATGGTTTGACACTTGGCCTATGTATTATGAGGATGGTGCTGAATTCTTCTCTAAAAAAGAGAACCAATATGAGTAAAAGTTAAGATCAGTGAAAATAAATAAACTCCACCAAAGGATCGTTATCTATATAGAAGCCCTTGGTGGAGTTTTTTCAGTTTAAAGCTATAGAGTTTTAAGTGCCGCTTTAATTGTGTTCCAGGACAATGTTGCTATGGTTGTTGTACCAACACCCCCTGGCACTGGCGTTAAGAAACCTGCAACATCTTTGACTGAATCGTAGTCCACATCTCCTGTGATTGCACCATCCACTTCATGGATGCCCACATCAATAACGACCGCACCCTCTTTGACCATATCTCTTGTAACCATATGGGGTCTACCTGCAGCGGCTATAAGTATATCAGCCTCTTTTGTATGCTTAGACAGGTCCTTTGTTCTTGAATGACACAGAGTCACAGTTGCATTTCTTTGTAGGAGGAGCATGGCCACTGGTTTACCGACAACATTGCTTCTACCAATAACAACTGCATGCTTGCCCTCGATTTCTATACCACTGTATTCAAGCATATGGATTACACCGTATGGGGTGCAGGGATAGAGTCCATCTTTGCCTGCATAGAGCTTGCCAGCATTGAGTTCATGGAAACCATCCACATCTTTATTTGGCGAAATTGTTTCTACAACCTTATTTTTGTCTATATGCTTGGGCAGTGGCATTTGTACCAGAATGCCATGAACAGCCTCGTCTTCATTTAAGGTCTGTATTTGTTCGATCAGGTCGTTTTCTGCCACGGTCTCTTCAAGGTAAATGACTTGTGCATCAAGACCATCTTTATTTGAACGTTTTTCAACCATTCTCACATAGGAGGCTGCGGCAGGATCATTGCCTATTAAAATAACCCTCAATCCTGGCTTTATACCTGCACTTGTTAATTTTTCAAGATCTTTAGCCATGTCTTCTCGCATGGCCTTGGCTATGGTTTTTCCTTCAAGTCGCGTCATAATGCCCTCCATTATCATGCATATTGAATATGTATATTGTTTATAATTATTCTATTGATTGTATACAATTTAACAATAGTCAGCGGATTATGTCAAATGTATATTGTTACAAATATTTTTGCCATCATCCCTTGTGCCTAGGTATTTATTTTTCTATATGGACTTGTCCTATAGTTAAATCACTGCAAAACTCTTAACAAAAAAAGGCTGAACACAAGACATGTTTGTGTTCAGCCTTTGATTCTTATTTCTTATGCCTCATCTGCCTTCAAGCTATCCTTATACTTTAGGATCAAGTCACGCGCCGCCCTAACTTCATCAATTCTTCTGACGGGTGTTTTATGCGGTGCATTTTTAAGGAGTTCAGGTTCTGAGATCGCTTCATGGGCAATTTGCCGCATGACATGCCCAAAATCATTCAGTGTTTCCATGCTTTCTGTCTCAGTTGGCTCAACCATTAAAGCCTCGTGGACAATAAGCGGAAAATAAATTGTAGGTGGATGGTAGCCATAATCAATAATTCGCTTGGCCACATCAAGGGTTGTTATGCCTTCAGCTGCATTTTTTAAACCGGCAGCCACAAACTCATGCTTACATAGCATATTGTCTGGAATCTGATAATCGTCCATCATTTGATGCATAAGATAGTTGGCATTGAGAACGGACGTTTCTCCCGCTTCCTTAATGCCGTCCCGTCCCATGGCTTTAATATAGGTATAAGCCCTCACCAGTATGTTGAAATTACCATAGAAGCTTTTCAGCTTACCAATGGTCAGGGGTCTATCATAATCAAAAATGTACTTGTCTTCCTTCATTTCGATCATTGGCACCGGTAAAAATGGTGTCAGTTTTTCTTTAACACCCACTGGTCCAGCACCAGGCCCTCCGCCACCATGTGGTGTGGAGAAGGTCTTGTGGAGATTGTAGTGCATAACGTCAAATCCCATATCGCCCGGACGACATTTGCCCATGATGGCATTCATGTTGGCACCATCGTAGTAGAGAAGCCCGCCAGCCTCATGGACAACTTCAGCAATGTCCCCGATGTTTTTCTCAAAAAGACCTAGGGTAGATGGATTCGTCAGCATGAGACCTGCCGTATCATCTCCGACAGCTTCTTTTAGAGCCTGCATATCCACATTGCCCTGGGCATCAGATGGTATTTCAACAATTTCCATACCCACAACGGCCGCTGTGGCAGGATTCGTACCATGAGCTGAATCCGGCACAATCATTTTGATACGCTGGTGGTCTCCCCTATTTTCATGATAGGATTTTATCAGCATGAGACCAGTGAGTTCCCCTTGAGCACCTGCTGCTGGCTGTAGGGTAACCCTATCCATGCCTGAAATTTCAGCGAGCATTTCTGAAAGCTCGTACATGAGTTCCAGCGCCCCTTGGATTGTTGCTTCCGGCTGATATGGATGCAGGTTTTTAAAACCTGGGTTTGCCGCCGCATCTTCATTAATTTTAGGGTTGTACTTCATTGTACATGACCCAAGGGGATAAAAACCCTTGTCGATGGCATAGTTTTTTTGCGAAATATTCGTGTAGTGACGAATAATATCCACTTCACTCACTTCTGGAAGATCGGGATCTTCCTTTCGTATATATTCACTCGGAAGCATGTCATTAATGGATGTATCGTCAACGTCAAGCTCGGGTAGATAAAAGGCCCTGCGACCAGGCTTTGACACTTCAAAAATCAGTTTTTCATAGTGTTTCACTTGATCACCTCCAGCGCCTTCACAAAATCATCTAGTTCTTCTCTCGTTCTTTTTTCTGTCACTGCTATGAGCATGGTATTGGACATAGGGTAGTGGCTATTGATATCAAACCCGCCCAATATGCCTTTTTTAAGAAGTTCTTCATTAACAAGCGCCACAGGATTTTTGAGTTTTACTGCAAACTCCTTGAAAAACGGCTTGTCAAAAACAGGTTCTGCCACGCCTGATTCAATCAACTTTTTATGAAGATAGTGGGCCTTTTTCATACTGTGAAGGGCGACATCTTTTAAGCCTTCTTTTCCCACTGTGTTCATGTATATTGCAGCCTTAAGTATCATGAGGCCTTGATTGGTACAAATGTTGGATGTGGCTTTTTCTCTTCTTATATGCTGCTCCCTTGCCTGCAAGGTTAATACGAATGCCCGCTTTCCATCTTCATCAAGGGACTGACCACATATACGGCCTGGCACCTTGCGCATAAGCTTTTTCGTCACAGCCATAAAACCAAAGTAAGGGCCACCTAGAGCCAGGTCGTTGCCTAGGGCTTGACCTTCTCCGATGACAATATCTGCCCCCAAATTCCCAGGCGGTTCAAGGACCGCTAGAGATATGGGATCGACCGACACCACAGTTAAACCTTTGCTTTCTTTCATGATTTCAGATGTCTTTTGAACGTCTTCAATCACACCAAAGAAGTTTGGCGACTGGATGAGAACACCTGCAACTGATTTATCAGCAAGATCTTTTAAGGCCTCGTAGTCTGTTTCGCCAGCTTTCATAGGCACTTCAACAAGTTCCATTCCCCGAAACTTGAAGTAGGTCTTAAGGACCTGCCTTGTTTCTGGATGCACCGTATTAGAAATGAGCATCTTGTCTCTTTTTTTTGCGGCACATGCCATAATGGCCGCTTCAGCTGCAGCATGTGATCCATCGTAAACTGAAGCATTGGACACATCCACACCTGTTAACTCACATATGAGTGACTGGTATTCAAATATATTTTGAAGGGTGCCCTGGCTGATCTCTGGCTGATAGGGTGTATAGGCTGTATAAAACTCCGACCGTCCTGCCAAGTGATTGACAATGGTTGGTATGAAGTGGTCATAGGCCCCAGCCCCCATAAAGCATGTTAAATGATCCAGGTTGGCGTTTTTTGCCGCCAGGGACTTTAAAAGTCTGTCCACTTCAAGTTCTGATTTTGAAGGGTCCAGATTCAAATCACGGTCTAGGCGAAACTTTTCTGGAATGTCTGTGAACAGGTCACCTATAGACTGTTTATCAATGGCCTTGAGCATGTCTTTCTTATCTTGTTCAGAGTTTGGAATATATCTATGCACTGCATCACCTCCTAATGATTCTAAGATGGCTCATATTTTATATGAATCATTCTTCTTTTATAAACTTTTCATAGGCTTCGGCATTCATCAGGTCTGCCAATTCGCCTTCATCTGAAATTTCAACCTTGATGAGCCATGCGTCAAATGCATCTTCATTAACTTTTTCCGGCGCGTCTTCCAGTTCATCGTTAATTTCAATGACACGTCCTGAAATAGGAATCAGAACATCAGATGCTGCCTTTACAGACTCGATAGCCCCCAGCGAATCACCCTTTTCAAACTCATCATCTTCGTCTGGCAACTCCACGTACACGATATCACCAAGTTCGTGCTGGGCAAAATCACTAATGCCTATGTATCCAATATTTCCTTCCACACGCACCCATTCATGATCTTCTGAATAATACAGTCCACTTAATACTTTCATTGATTTGCCCTCCTATTTGTTTGTATTTATGCGCTTGTAAAACCTAACCCCTTGCCTCTATCCTCGTTTATTAATCCATTGCGGAGTGGACAGGGATTTGTTTTTCTGCCTTCATTTTTTTGCCTTAGGTTTTTTTATACTTTTTCTTATAAAACCGTTTACTGATCACAACCGCTTTTTTCAGTTTTCCCCTTATGTCAACATCGAACTCTGTTCCAAGTTTTGTGTACTCGATGTCAAGAAGGGCCAGGCCTATCACCTTTTTAAGTGTTGGCGACTTGTAGCCGGTTGTCACTTTGCCAATCACATCCCCATTATGGAGCGCGCTGTAGCCATGGCGTGGAACACCCTTGTCTATGAGCTCAAATCCAACAAGCTTAAGCTCTAAACCGTCTTCCTTTTGCTTTAAGAGTGCCTCTTTGCCAATAAAGTCATCTCCATCCATATGGACGAAGAACGCTAGTCCTGCTTCAAGAGGTGTGACGTCCTTGTCGATTTCATTTCCATATAAAGGCAGAGTGGCTTCAAATCGCAAGGTGTCTCTAGCGCCAAGTCCAGCGGGCTCAATACCTTCTATTTCTCCTGCTTTTAGAATTTCCAACCATATGCGTTCCACATATTCTGGGGCACAGTATATTTCAAAACCGTCCTCCCCTGTGTAGCCTGTTCTTGAAACCAGTGCATCCACGCCGTGAATGGAAACGCCTTCTTTAAATTCGAAAAAACCAATGGTGTTCAAATCGGTTTCTGTCAACATTTGAAGGACAGCTTGGGCTCTAGGCCCTTGAATAGCCAACTGCGCATACTCATCAGACCGATTTCTGGCATAAACATCAAATTTCGACGCCTGATCACGAATCCAGGCATCATCTTTTTCAATATTGCCTGCGTTGATCACAAGTAAAAAGGATGTGTCGGCTTTTCTGTATACAAGAAGGTCATCAACAATACCACCATCTTCATAGCACATCATACTGTAAAGAACCTGTCCCGGTTTTAAGGCCTTAACATCGCCCACCACCAAATAATTTACAAATTCCAGTGCTTGTGGACCGTCCACATCCACTTCACCCATATGAGACACATCAAAGAGTCCCACCTTGTTTCTTACAGCTTCATGCTCTACAACAAGACCCTTGTACTGAACAGGCATGTCCCATCCAGCAAAAGGGACCATCTTGCCACCAAGGGCAAGATGGGCATCATAAAGCGGTGTTCTTTTTAAGTCATCCATTATATTCCCCCTTTCAAGTCCATTTTCATTTTTTCTACCCCAATTCTTGTCCCAATCATCACTAGAATGTGTTTTCTATATAAATTTAACACCATTAGATTTTGGCCCATGTGAATATGAGCCTTAAAAAACATTGCATGAAAAAAATCCCAGGCCCTGTCTTTGCTTAGACAGGCTCCTGGGATTCTGGAATGACCTTTTCCTATAATATCTACCATTTCAAAGTATTATTTTTTTGTTAGACCCGACCAGACCACTTTTAGGTATCGTTTAATTTCTTCATCTGACCACTTGATCTGTCCTGAGTTTAAGGCTCTAACCATTGAAAACACCGTACCATTTAAATAAATAATAAGCATTTCTTCACTGATGTCGTCAATGAGGTCATGGTTTTTAAGCTGGGCAAAGAATTTCTTTGTGAAGGCATAAAATGACGCTTCCACCTCTTGACGAACAAGTCTGTCTATAACAGGAGACAGGGCAAAAGTTTCGCAAAACTCTAGGGCATCAGGATTATTTTTAGAAAAGTCAACAAGTCGAAGAATGGTCTTGTTAAAAGCCTCCACTGGACTGTAACTTTCCATGTCACCAAAATCCATAGCCTTGACCATCTCAAGTTTGAAGTGTCTATAGAGCTCTGTGATGATTGCTTCTTTGCTAGAAAAATGATGGTAAATAGTCCCCACTGCCACGCCAGATTCTTTTGAAACCTTTGACATGGATGTGGCCTGGACCCCATTTTCCATTATAAGTTTTAAGGTTGCATCAAGCACCTTTTGCCTTTTATCGTTTTGAACACTCATATTCTCATTCCTATCATTTGCATCTATATGGATGGTTCCTTATTAAATTATATCATTTCAGTCCATATATAACAGCATGCATAGAATTTTTTTAATGTGACTATGACATATGTCTGTTTGTATGAAGACCATAGATGGATGATATCAAGACTATGAAATTAAGACCATCAAATCAAGACAATAAAGCCAAGACGATAAATAGGCAAGTGCATCCCCAATAAGTCATGAATGATTTAGACAGGGCGCGTTTGACTCACGCCTTTTAGTCATTTAAGAATTTTCTAGCCACCCACACGAGGGCTGGATCATAAAAGGCTTCTAGTTCTTTAGACACTTGCTTGAGGTCTTTACGAATTTCAATATGCTGGGGACAGTGCCTTTCACATTTTCCACAGTCTATACACTGTGATGCCTTTGATGTTTTTTCTGACATGAGTCCAGCTGTTTGCATCATGTACATGCCCTTTGCATTTAAAAGACCGAAATAGGATTTGTTGTTAAGCTGTTCAAAACAGGCTGGAATATTAACACCCGCTGGACAAGGCATGCAGTATGCACAGCCTGTACAGGGCACTTTCATGAGTTCTTCAAACTTATTTTTCACGCTCTCGATAAGGTTTACTTCTTCTTTTGAAAGGGACCCTGGCAAAGCCTTCTTGGCGATTTCAATATTTTCTTGTATGTGTTCATCCACATTCATGCCTGATAGAACACAGGTGACTTCCTTGTGGTTTAGAACCCAGCTTATGGCCCAATCTGCCGAGCTTCTGGTGCCAGCCTTGTCATAAATGGACTGGACTTTTTTAGGCAGTTTACCAACCAGCATACCGCCACGTAGGGGCTCCATTATAAAAACAGCTATGTTCTTTGATGCGGCGTATTCAAGTCCAGCCTTTCCTGCTTGATTGTTCTCGTCTAAGTAGCTGTACTGGATTTGACAGAAGGCCCAGTCGTAGGCGTCTATAATCTCATTGAAAGAATTCTTGTCTGCATGGTAGGAAAATCCCACGTTTTTTATAAGCCCTTTGGTCTTGGCTTCTGTTAAGAAATCGAGGACACCCAACTTTACCATCCGGTCCCATTCAAATTTGTCTTGAATACCGTGAATAAGGTAGTAGTCAATGTAGTCTGTGCGAAGACTTGCTAGTTGCTCAGACAAGATTCGGTCCATGTCTTCCCTTGTTTTCACCCGCCAAGGAGGCAGTTTTGTTGCCAGTTTGACCTGGCTGCGCAAGTCGCCTTCAAAAACTTTGCCAAGAAATTTTTCGCTTTCCCCATTGTGGTATGGCAGTGCTGTGTCAAAGTAATTGACCCCATTTTCTAAAGCGTATTTGATTTGAGCTTCTGCTTTTTTCTCATCAATACGTCCTGCCCGAGTTGGCAGGCGCATACATCCGTAACCTATTGCCGATATTTTGTCCCCTGTTTTCGGAATTTCCCTGTACTGCATGATCATCCTCCTAGCCTTTGTTTGAATACCGCTTAGCAATTTTTAAACGTGCGCTATTTATATTTCATTTTTGCTTTTTTTATTTCAGCCTTCTTGTAATCAGGTTTTCCGTTCTGGTTTGTATTCTGGTTTGTATTCTGTTTCTCATTCTGTCCTGTACTCTGATTTCTTATTTGATATGCATTTTGGTGGAATTTTGTTTTGTATGCTGGGTTTAACACCTGTCTTTTTAGACTGAACGTTCATTCGGTTTGTAATTTTATTTTACGCCTGGTCTTTTAATATGTCAAGGTCTCCCTTATTCATTTATTTTGGGAGCATTAAAATAAGCGCCTCTCTCTGTATTCTCTACAGGAAATTGGCGCTTATTATTTTGCTTACATCTATATCGTGGATAGATATTTATTCTATTTTGCAATCCCTTATTATATAAAGAATCGCTTTGACAACTCTTCTAGGAAAACATCTGAATGCTTGGCCATTTCTTGACCTGCCCTTTCAGGATTTTTCTCTTTTATTGCTTTTGCAATGGCTTTGACGGATGCATCATACCACTGGGCATCTTCCATTTTGTACTCAATATGCTTGACAAATCGCATGGTTTTTATGTTCAGGTCTTCTAAATATTCAATCAAGTAGGGGTTGCCTGAAATGCGTCTTACTTCCTTACGAAACTTATAGTCAAATTCTATGTAAGCTTCATAGTCTTCTTGAGGGCTTAGATCACTAATCTCATCTGCCAGAATAAGTAGTTTATCTGCCTCCTCTTCACTTATGCGCTGTGCTGCCAGTTCACAGGCTAAGCTTTCCAGACGCTTTTTTACTTCATAGGCGTATTTCACATTGCGAAGATCAATCTGAGTGACGTATGTGCCAACACGTGGAACAAGTTCTACAAAACCCTTTTCCGAAAGTTTAAGTAGCGCCTCACGGATTGGTGTACGACTCACGCTGAACTCTTCAATGAGCTGTTTTTCACTGATTAAACGACCCGGTTCATAGTCTAAATTTATGATGCGATTTAAGATGATATCAAATATATTTTGATTGTCCTGAGGCATGCCTGTCTCCTTAGATAACAAAGTAATTTCGAATTATAGCCAGCGCTTACGCATACGTTCCCACTGGCGATCTCTGTTCTCTATTATCACATCAATGTCATCGTCTTTCAAGTGTTTGAATCGACCTTGACCCTTTAAATATGTTTTCACATCTGCAAAAGTCTCTGGGTTCTTATTGAGGGTAAAGTCTCCCCTTTCATATTCCGCCAAATACCAAAGGCCAGTGTCAACAGCTTGCTTGGCCACTTCAATGCTCGTGTGGGTTGGTGAACCCCATCCTGTTGGGCAAGAGGCATATATATGAATGTAGGATGTGCCTTCACACTCTTTTGCCTTTTGCATCTTATTCAGAAAATCCTGTGGGTAACCAATACTTGCTGTTGCAGCATAGTCAATGCCATGGGCTGCAACGATTTCAAACATATTTTTCTTATGGCGTATAGACCCTGGCAGGTTTTCTCCAGCAGGTGATGTTGTCGTTTTTGTACCATAAGGTGTTAATCCACTTTTTTGAATCCCTGTGTTCATATAGGCTTCATTGTCATAGCAAATATAAATAATTTTATCACCACGATCAATGGCCCCTGATAGAGCCTGGAAACCTATATCTGCCGTACCACCATCGCCAGCAAAACCAACAGCGTGGCAGTCTTCAATGCCTAGAGCTTTCAGGCCAGCCGCCACTCCGGATAGCATGGCCCCTGTTGCAGGAAATGGTGCTATCATGGCGTTTGTGGCAAAGGCCATCTGCGGATAAATAAAGCTAACTGCCGACATGCAATTGGCTGGCAGAACAGAGTAGGCACGCTCTCCCAGCACCTTTAGTGCAAGGCGAACAGCCACACTGGCTCCACAGCCAGCACAGGCCTTATGGCCATAAAAGTACTCATTGTCTGTCATATTCCTTGCGGTTATTTTTTGGTTAGACATCGATTTCACACCCCCTTCCTATGAACTGAACGCGCTTAGAGGTCTCTTTGTTTTCAAGAAGCTCCATAAACATTTGGCGAACATGGTCTTTTGAAACGTCACGACCACCAAAGCCTGCAACAAAATTAAATGTTTTTGGTGTCTTTTCCATATTGGCAAGGGCCGAATTAACATTGGTGTACACTGTGCCTTCATAGCCAAAAGAAACATTTTTCTCCAAGACGCCCAGTACAGGTGTCTTCTTTGCAAGCTCTATGAGTTCTTTCTCTGGAAATGGGCGCATATACCTTATTTTAAGCATGCCCACCTTGTGGCCTTCCTGTCTCATCTCATCTATAACCGTTCGAACTGTTCCAGCTACAGATCCAAGTGTCACAATAGCCACTTCTGCGTCCTCTGTCTTGTATGCGTCTGTCATGCCTCCATAATAGCGTCCAAAAACATCTCCGTAATTTTTATCCACTTCTTCAATCACATCCACTGAGTTTAAAAGAGCCGCGTGCTGAACGTACTTAAACTCCATGTTGTCATCTGGTGTGGTTGAAAAACACAAGCTTCTAGGGGTTTCTATATCCATTTTATTATCCGTTTCAAACTTTGGAAGATAGGCATCGACAGCTTCTTGGTCTGGAACAAAGACAGGTTCATAGGTATGTGTCAAAACAAAGCCATCCAGATTGACCATAAAAGGTGTCATCACGCGTTCATCTTCCGCAATCCGGTAGGCTTGAATGGTCATATCAAGTGCCTCCTGGGCATCTTCCACATAAACTTGAATCCAGCCTGAGTCAAGAAGACCAAGAGAATCTCTCTGATCACCATAAATACTCCAAGGCACTGCAACCGAACGGTTGGCATTCATCATAACAATAGGAAAACGACCACCGCTGGCATAATGAACACATTCAGCCATATGGAGAAGTCCCTGGGATGATGTGGCTGTAAAGGCACGTGCTCCCACAGAGCTGACCCCCATCGCTGCCGCCATCGCTGAATGTTCGGACTCAACATGAAGAAACTCAGCCTTTAGACTCTGGTCTTCCACAAAATCTGATAGCCTTTCCACCACAATGGTCTGGGGGGTAATGGGATAGGCCGATATAACATGGGGTCTTGACAGTCTGACCCCCAGGGCAACCGCTTCATTGCCAGAAACAAATACACGGGTCTGATTCATTAGACGTGACCTCCTTCTTTGACCATATCAATCGCCTTTGGCTTACATTCATGGGCACAGACACCGCACCCCTTACAAAAGTCGTAATCAATCTTTACCTTGTTGTTTTCCGTCTTTGATATGACACCATCAGGACAGACAAGATAACATCTTAAACACCCCACACAAGCGTCTGTATTCACCTCGGGCTTGAATGTCCGCCAGCCTGAGTTCATAGTCACAAGATGTCCGCCTTGAAAGGCAACCGTCTTGGGGTAATCACTTATTTTGGCCGGTTTTTTGTAGGCTTGTAGTTTCGGTTTCATTACAAGACCCCCTTCACAATTTTATATGCTTCATTGACAAGTGCTTTATTTTTTTCAGCTATGCTTGATTTCATCTCTGATTCGACTGCGTTCAAAGCCGATTCAAGGTCCACGATGTCTGAAACAGCGATAAGGGCCCCCATCATGGCTGTGTTTGTTATGGGCCGTCCAATATGTTCTAGAGCCAAGGTCGTTGCATCAAGACCAACCACAATGTCTCCAAACATATCCTTGTACTTGTCCGCTTGGGTTGTGTTAATGATCATTTTTCCACCCTCGCGTAGTCCACGATTTGTGCTTTCGTCAATAAGTGTCTCATCAAGAACCACCACATAATCACAGGCCTGGACTTCACTTCTGTCTCTGATTTTTTCATCTGAAATTCTTGTAAAACCAAGGACTGGTGCTCCCCGCCGTTCTGGTCCAAACGATGGAAATGCAAGGGCGTGTTTCCCTTCATGAATCACTGCAGCAGACCCCAGAAGTCTTGCAATTGTAAAGCTACCTTGACCGCCACGGCCATGCCATCTGACTTCTTTCATGTTTTCCCCTCCTGTGTAATATCAAACTGATATATCAACGTTATATCAATTTTACTAAAGAAGGCATGCATTTTCAATTATATTCTGACAATTTAACCAAATTTGTAATTACCTCATAAAGACCTATTTCTTGTAATGAAAAACAAGCCCTTTCTCGGTGTCAATTCCTGATATTTGCATTTGAACGAAAAAACCTGTGGATTCATCCAGTGAAGATGAGATCACACAGGTCATATTCTTTGTCTATGTTTTCACACTATATATAAATAATTTACATGACAGGGTTTCATGCTTCGTGTTTGATGGACTTCGTGTTTGATGGACTTCATGTTTGATCTATAGGCTCAAACACTCTCTTTCCTTAGCTGTTTCAGAAAGACCAGTCAAATTAATTCGCCACGATCCACTGTGCATCTTGGCTAGTCCAATACACATTCTAATAATTTCTTCTATAGAAACAGCCACATAAACAAGGGCCAGAGGCAGCTTTAAATAAAATCCAGCAATGACCCCCATGGGAATACCTATGCCCGTCAAGCAAAATAGTGCCATTTTGAGCATAAAAGCAGTTTCCCCACCACTTCGAATAATGCCGTCCCCAAGAACCATGTTAAGGACGCGGGGGGGTAAGAATAGAACAATCATCCATGCCAAGCCCCTTGCCATTTCGAGCACTTGGGAATCAAGGGCAAATAGATCAAGATAATAAGGCATTATCAGGGCAAATATGAGACATAAAATAAGCGCCCCTGCTGTGGTCACTTTAATAATAGCCCTTGCCAAGACTTGGGCTCTTTGTCCTTCTGCTCGGCCCAGGGCATGTCCAATAAGAACGGCCGCAGCCGTGCTCATACCAGAGAATAGACCAAAGGTGATGTTCTGAAGGGGCACCAAGACCGTCACCGCTGCCATCTCGACTGTTCCCATTTTCCCGTAGAGAATGGTATAAAAGGTTATGCTGGTTATAAAGACGAGTTCCCCTAAAATTAGGGGGCCCGTCACAGCTTTATAGTCTTTAAGCATTAAAGCGCTTGCCTTTGAAAAAATCTGAACTGGAGCCATTTCAAGGGTTCTCTTCATATGAAAATATCCGGCAAATAATATGAGGGCTTCGGTCAATCTGGCTATAAGAGTGGCCAAGGCTGCCCCCTTTAGTCCCCAGCCGACAAAGGAACCCGACCATAAATAAAGACATAGTTTAAGCCTGTATTAACAATGACAGCAACCGCGCCTGCCACAAAGGGAAGTTTTACATTTTTACAGGCTTTAAGGGCAGAACTCTTTATAAGTATGACCATGAGGGGTAAAAATGTGAGGCTTATAATCTTCAAATATTCTGTGCCAGCTGCAATAACTTCAGGGTCATTCGTGAAAAATTGAAGAATAAATCCAGGTGCAAGTCCAGCAAAGAACATGATGGGAAGTGTAATCAACAAGCCATATTGATAAGACACCTTGACCGCATCTGATATGCGGTTATACTGTCCGTTCCCGAAGTACTGTGCAACAAATATGCCTGTTCCGCCAGACACACCCAGAAGCAAAAAGAGTAAAATTGTAAAGGGATGGGTCGCCAATCCTGCAGCTGCAATAACAGTGCCACCTAGCCTTGAAACCATCATTTGATCTATCACACCTAGGGATGTTTGGATTAGACTTTGAAGCGCCACAGGCAGAGCCACTGCAATTATAGATTTATAGTTCACCGATTCTTTCATGATATTCTCCTCATTCAAAACATCGTGCATTTTATATGTTAAGAGTACCTAATTTATGCGGTATATGATACAGTATTCTTGACAAGAATTTGTACAATATTGACTTTGTTAGAAGTTAAGGAGATAATCATGTTCCCTCTTTATGAAAACTTGACCTACAATCGGTCTGATCTTCCACTCATACTCTATAAATTCGTTACTTCAAATGAGTCAGACCAGCGTATACACATGATCAATTACACAAGCACTGAAAATAGAGAGTCTGTCACAACACCATGCTATAACTACACCCACTGGCATTCCAGTTATGAAATTTTACTGATTTTGTCTGATGAAACAGAGCTCTATCTCAATGGCGACCTCCTCAGGCCTAAATGTGGCGATATTATCCTTATAGATGCCTTTGACATCCATACTGTCGGCACAAAACACAACCACTATGTGGTTCTTATTGACCCTGCACGCCTGCATACATCTACAGACTGTTTTCCACTTCATACTCAAAATAAATATCTTGAAAAGGATGGACCTTATGAAAAAATTCGCCAAGATATTGAACAGCACATTGTAAGAATGAGTGAAAAGCTGCTTGATGGGCCGCAGCCAAGCACCCTGGGTGTCCTCGGTGATATATATAACATGCTTGCTAAGATTGCAGATTACAAACGCATGATAGAACCCCAAAGCAACAAAAAAACACCCCACCACAGCGCGTCAACAAGGGGGATGCAAAAAAATAAAAACGCCTCCACGCAAAAGGAGACGCTAAAGAAAATATTCAACTTCATTGAGCAAAATTACAGGGACAATATTGCCCTCTCTGATATAGCCTCTGTTGCAGGCTTTAATCAAAGCTACTTTTGCAGGTTTTTTAAAGGCGCTACAGGAAGAACTCTTGTGGAATACTTAAATGAATACAGGTGTCATATTGCACGAAGACGTCTTGAAAACGCCTCTGAGTCCATCACAGAAATTGCCCTTGAATGTGGATTTTCCAGCGTAAGCTATTTCAGCAGAACATTCAAATCCTATTTTGGTGTCAGTCCGAGTGCATACAGAAAACAGCTTTATCCCTTAACGTATGGGTCATAGTCCTTTACCTTGACCTTGCCCTGTACCAGGACATCTTCATCAACAATATAGCACCTTGCAATTTTGTCGTGCCATGCCTGATGGTTGCTGTCAATAAAAATCCATATATAACCCAGGTTTAGGCCTGCAAAGGATACAAACTTTCCAATGGTTTGTCTGTAGGCAACTTTCCAAAACCCTAGCTTTTCCCATGTGATCGTGTCAACGATGCGCATATGAAGCAGGGCCTTGCCCAGGGTTGTGCTCCGGGTCCAAAAATACATTTTAATGACAATGTAACTTATATATATTCCGAGTACGGCAAAGGGCAGATTCTCACCAAGAGGTTCTGATAAGGACAAAGGTAGGATAATTAATATCAAAATGTTTAAAAAACTCTCAATCAGAAATGCGCCAAGACGCCTTATCGGAGATGAAATGCGATATTGCATAATAGCCCTCCAAGTCGTTTTAACACATCCTATCATATCATACTTATGTCCTTATTATGTGGTGCTTAAGAAAGTGTTAATACTTATTTTCGACATTTTTCGATTCTGTCACAAACTCAGACACCGGCATGCTTTTTGTTCAAGTATGAGATCTGATGTCTTGCAAGTAAGACCTTTTCCCTAATTTTTCTTGCATAGAAATAGGGATGTTTTTCAACATCCCCAGTGTCTTTTTATCTGGTCTTTGCTGTTCTTGAATTGTTCTCTTCCAGTTTATAGCCATAACATGCACTCACTGGCACCACAAACATAAATCCAATGCCGTTTTCATAGATGTTTGTGATTTTTTCCTGAAGGGTTTTAATGACAAGATCAAGTTTTTGATCATCACGAATGACACTTATAATGAGTTTATTATAAGGCTTATTGCCTTCTAGCAACCTTCTCATACTTGTAAACATGCTGATATCCACTTCGTTGTCCACCAGAACCTTGCCCATGCCCCGACTGTCAATCGTTGTGGCACCAACTCCGCACTGGTACATGATTTCGTGTACTTCTTCAAGTAGATACACATCATTGAGTATCAGAAAAAGTGCATTCATATCTTGTCCCCCTTCTTATTTTGAACAAACCGTATTATAAGTCCATCCACTAAGACTGTCCATTTAAATAGCATAGCATTCCATTTTAATATTTTTCATATACTATACCCATTGAGCCTAGAGAAATATCAAGGTAATATTTCAAAAGCATGGCATATTATCCTTCTACCTGTTCAGGTTCTCCATATGGAAGTAATACCTGCACTGTTGTGCCCTGGTCCACTTCACTTGTTATGCGTAACTCTCCACCATGAAGTCTAACAATCTCATCGGAAATGGCCAGTCCAAGGCCACTTCCTGATCTTTTTGAGGATCCCTTGTAGAATTTTTTTGTGACATTTTCTAAATCTTCTTCAGAAATTCCCGAGCCTTCATCAATAATATCAAGAACAATCCAATCTGAAACCGTTAGGTTAATCTGTATGACACCGCCCTGAGGAGAAAACTTAACGGCATTGTCGACAATATTAATAATAACTTGACGTATTCTATTGGTGTCCCCAATAACGGGAGCTCTGCCATCTGGCTGGGAGACAAAGAGATCAACGCCATGCTTGTCTGCTTTTGCCTTGTATATTTCAACAATGTCTGACAGTTCCGTTCTAAGGTCAAAAAGTTCAGAATGAAGGGTCATACGACCACTTTCAATCCTTGAAAAATCGAGAAGCTCTTCAACCATGTCAGAAAGTCTACCCGTTTCTCGCATAATCACCTGAAGACCCTTTTCCACTTCATCACGGTCGGATAAATCACCTGTTAATATGGTCTCAGCCCAACCTGCAACCGCAGTTAAGGGGGTTCTTATTTCATGGGATATTGATGATATAAAGTCATTCTTCAATCGTTCTGTCTTTTGAATTTCATCGGCCATGGAGTTCAAGGTCTGAGCTAAGACTCCCAGTTCATCCTTATAAATTACTGGGACCTTTTCATCAAAGTTTCCTTCTGCCATTTTTCTTGAAGCAATGGTGATTTCATTGATTGGGGTTAAAATAGACCGACTGAATGTCAAACTGAGTATAAGCAGTATAACAATGATGCCAGCGAGTATAACCGCTGAGTACATGAGATACCGGTATAAGAGCATGTCGATTTCCTGCATGGATGAAACATAGCGAAGAATACCAATTATATTCCCATGGTCATCTTTTAAGGGGGTGCTCACACCCATGACCCGCTCTTCCGTTAAGGCATTCTTTCCCACCCAGTAACCTTGCTTGCCGGTAAGGGCGTCATGATAGTCCCCACTGTCTATTTTCGTGTTGGCCGTGAAGCCTGTTGACGAATTTTGAACAGATCCATCAGGCTTTAGTATTTGAAGTTCTGCAACATCCTTGTCTTGATAATCTCGAAGTATAAGTTGTCCAATTTCATCCAGGCTGAGCTTTTGAGTCTCTGTGTACTTTGTATAAAAGCCAGCAGACACATTCATGCGATTGTAAAGACTCTCATATGCCAAATTGTAATAGAATCTTTGAATCGTAAAGAGGAATGTTCCCAGTACAGCCAGGGCGATGAATAGTATGATTAGGATATAGTTCCTAACCCACCGCTTTTTAATTCCGGTCATACTTAGTCTTCCTTTCGCCACCTGTAGCCGTAGCCCCAAACAGTCAGTATATATTCTGGATTTGAAGGATCATCTTCAAGCTTTTGACGCAGACGTCTGATGTTGACATCCACTATTTTAAAGCTACCAAAGAAATTTTCTCCCCATACATTGTCAAGGATAAACTCTCGACTCAGAGATTTGCCTGCATTCTTAACCAGAAGGCTCACAATGGCAAACTCAAGCTGGGTCAAATCAATCTCTTCATCGTTTTTGAAAACTTGACGGGCTTCAAAATCTATTTTGTAAGGTCCGCCTTCGAAGGTTTCTGACTTATCATCTTTAAGCAGGTTCACCCTGCGAAGCAGAGAATCTACCCTTGCCACAAGTTCTTTAGGACTGAATGGCTTTGTCATGTAGTCATCTGCACCACTCATTAAACCTGTAAGTTTATCTTGTTCCTGCGATTTGGCTGTTAACATAATAATTCCAACATACTTATTTTTCGTTCTCATGCGTTCACACACTTCATAACCTGTGATGCCAGGCAGCATGACGTCAAGAACAGCCACATCAATATCATTTTCTTCGAAAATTTCCAGTGCTTTTTCACCTGTTTCAGCTTCAAAAACCTTGTGTCCTGCACGTTTAACATTAATAACCACAAAATCTCGTATTTCTATTTGATCTTCTAAAATCAGTATATTTGCCATATATATCACCTCTAGATTATTATTTTACCAGTCTAAAACCGGATTTCACTTCTTCAAATGTCACTCCAATGCGGGCCAGTTCTTCATTTTCAGATAAATCGTGAACCCTTGCATAATATACCCGGTCTAGGGTTCTTGCCAGTTCAGAATATCCATCGGACGTGTATGATAAAACACCACTTTCCACCTTAATTCTGTCTGCCACAACAAATTCCACCACAGGCGTTTGGTCTTTAGAGTAAGAGTCCACATGATAGAGCGTTACATGGTTAAGCTGGTCTCTTGCAATACCAACTGTTATGTTTTGCTTCCATCTGAATGGAAAATGAAACTCAAAGCCCAGCCTTCCATTGGCATAACTCTCAGAGTTAAATATGAGGCCGGAATTACCATCCCACTTATACCAAGTTGTGATCCACTCTGTTTCTGCCATGGAACTGCCCTCATAGCCAAGAGGTGATCTTAGAAGTGGAATCTCAATAATGCCATCTCCATCCACATCGGTTGAATCCGCAGGATAAGCCTTGTAGGTCTTGTTTACCAGTCTCCACTTTGAATCGTAGAAGACATTTTCAAGCTGTCCATCCTTGTATACCAGAAGGTCTGTAAAGGCTGAATGGGCCCCTGATGAAGCGTCTGCAAAAAGTCCCAGCTGGTCTTTTGCCGCCATGCCCATAACCGTGTTGTAGTATCCGTTTATAAAGCCTTCCATCTGGACTTCATCCAGGTAGGTAAAGTCTGAATCATAGATTGTCGCCATTGATATACCTTCTGTGCGGTTTAGGTCTATGATGATGAGCTCAAGTTGCCCATCCCCGGTCATATCTCCAATGGCAAACTCTGTGTAAGATGTATCAAAGGCCACTTCTATAGATCCACCGCTGTATCTATAAATTGTCAGACCTTTTTTCGTTGTGTTGCCGCCCTGCCATCCAACCAAGATTTCCAAGATGCCATCCTTATTGATGTCACTGTATTCCACTCGGCTGATATCAAAACCTATGCCCTTGATGCCTTCATCAATAATCCAGCCAGTTTCTGTCTTAGACAGGACTGTGACACGAAGGGGTTCTGCATCTCTTTCCAGTTTATGAAAGACAAGAACTTCATCCACACCGTCACCGTCTAGGTCCACGAACTGTGTTGAATTGGTGTGGTCACCCTTTATTGGATTTATGTATTCGAGCTCGGTCTCATACTTTTCTTCAAGCACTTGCTTGATTTCCTCAAGCTTGACAGGAAGTTTTGGGGGTTTAAGAAGCCCCTGGACAGATGTGTTTGTCCCGATACAACCTGTGCTGAAAACAGCCAAAAGAATGAGAAGCCCCATAAGTTTTACTCTTTTCACTTTCGGCCTCCATTAATTTTTTTTACTTTTCACATTTCACTTTCCTTATTGTACTAGTTCTATAATATGGTTTTACACTGGTGAAAGGGTAACATTTCAGTTAGAATCCTACTCCAAGATACAGTATTAGCCACTTAATATCAATTCGTGACAATCCAATAAAACCCTTTTCAATCCCTGTAAATATATAAAACCCTCGAAGAGACTTCGAGGGTTTTTAAGCCTGCCGATGCTCTCGACAGGGTGGTTGATTGTAGAATTTTATTTAGTGAGCCTTTAGTTCTGTCCAAACGCGGTTGAACTCTTCAATAAAGTCACCTGGGTCAAGAAAAACTTCTGAGTTCTTTAGCTTGTCCATGTCTGGATAGGCTGCGCTCATGGCCTTAATGTCTTCAGATATTTGCTCCACTGCCCCCACATTTGGAGATGAATAGCCAATGTACTCAGCATTTTTCAGGGCAATGTCTTCACGGTTGAGGAAGTCAATGAACATATGTGCTTCTTCAACATGCTCTGATGTTTTAGGGATTACGACACTGTCAAACCAGAGATTTGTGCCTTCTTTTGGATAAGCGTAGTCGTAACCTTCTTTTTCCATCATAACCTGCATGGCTTCACCTGACCATACCACAGCCATAGCCGCTTCTTCTGAAAGCATCATATCCTTCACATTGTCACCCACATAAGCTAGAACAAGAGGTTTTTGCTCAATAAGAGCCTCTTTTGCTTGTTCAAGTTCTTCTGTGCTTCTAGTGTTCATGGAGTAGCCTAGTTTTTTCAGGGCCACCATCAATGTGTCACGCTGGGAATCCATCATAAGAATATTGCCCTTGTATTTTTCATCCCATAAAATGTCCCATGAATCCACTGGATCAGTCACCATGCTTTTGTTGTAAAGAATACCCACTGTTCCCCACATGTAAGGCACAGAGTACTCTTCACCTGGATCAAAATCCAGACCCTTGAACTCATCCATAATAAGCTTATAATTTTCTAGTTTTTCAAGGTCAATTTTATGAAGCATATCTTCCTTGATCATTTTTTCAATCATATAATCTGATGGAAAAGCCACATCATAGTTTGTGCCACCTTGCTTAAGCTTAACGTACATATCTTCATTCGTTGCAAACATTTCATAGTTTACCTTGATGCCTGTTTCCGCTTCAAAGTCTTCTAGAATACTTTCATCAATGTAATCTCCCCAGTTGTAGACATTCAGTGTGACCTGATCATCTTCCGGGCCGCTACATCCTACAAGCACTGACAAAGTCAGTACAAACACAAGTAACAGCGATGTAAATTTTTTCATGATTATCCCTCCAATTAATTCTCTTTTTCATTTGTCAATCTTGCTTTTATCGTCTTTTACACATCAAGTTCCGTAACATTGCCCGAGCGTGCATTTATAATAAGAAGCAGGCCGAGGACAACACCGAACATAATCGTTGATAGTGCATTTATAACAGGTTTTATACCACGACGTGCCATGGCAAAAATAGCTATAGACAGGTTCGTGACACCATTTCCTGTGGTAAAGAAACTGATGACAAAATCATCCACTGACAGGGTAAAGGCAATTAAACAGCCTGTTACTATGCCTGGCAGTATTTCGGGCAGTATAACCTTTCTAAAGGCATACCAGGGTGTTGCCCCCAGGTCCATTGCTGCTTCAAGGGCATCTTGCGGTAGTTGCTTGAGTTTGGGTAAGACCGACAATATAACATATGGAATATTGAATGTTATATGGGCGATAAGCATTGTGCTCACACCAAACCGCATTTTTGCAAAACCAAATAGGGTCATAAGAGCCACACCAGTTACGATGTCTGGATTTAGCACTGGAATATTGTTCACATTGAGCATGACTGTCTTTTTCACAGGTCGCATGTGGTGTATTCCAAAGGCCGCAAAGGTCCCAATAATTGTTGCTATAACAGAACTTAATAAGGCTATTGTCAGTGTATAGTATAGGGCCTTCATAATGCTTCTATCTTCCACTAGAGCCTGATACCATCTAAAAGAAAATCCTTCCCAGTTGCCACTGTACTTTCCTGCATTGAATGAAAAAACAATCAGCACAATGATTGGGGCGTATAAAAATAGAAATATCAAGGCTGTGTATATTCGCTTTGCCCATTTTGTCATATCATACTCACCCCGCCATCTTTAACTTCTGACGTATCATATCTGTTTAAAACGGCCATAGATATAAGTATGAGCACCATGAGGATCATGGATATTGCCGAACCAAAGTGCCAGTTGTTCACTAAGAGGAACTGCTGTTCAACAAGGTTACCAACCAGCATGAACTGTCCACCGCCAAGGAGGGCAGAAATAACAAATGTGGACACCGCTGGCATAAAGACCATGGTTATGCCGGATATAATGCCCGGTATGGAAAGTGGGACAATAATTCGTCTAAATACAGTTATGGCATTGGCGCCTAAATCTTCTGCAGCTTCTACAATGGAACTGTCAATCTTGGTGAGAACAGTATAAATTGGAAGCACCATAAAGGGCAGGAAGTTATAAACCATGCCTAGAAGGACAGCGCCCTCATTGTAAAGAAAATTTCCCGCTGGAAGTCCAAAGAACACCAAAATCCGATTGACAATACCTGTTTTCCCTAGAATAAACATCCACGCATAGGTTCTTAAAAGAAAGTTCATCCACATCGGGAGTACAAAGAGAAGTGCTGCTATTCTCTGGGTTTTTGCTGGCATTTTCGCCAAGATCATGGCCATCGGATACCCCAAAATGAGGCATATCAAAGTTGCTTCTCCGGCCAGTCTCACAGACCTCCATAAGACTTTTAAATAGAGGGGGTCCACAAACTTCTGAAAGTTCTCTAGGGTCATAACAACATTTCCTGTATCAGGATCACGCATTGTAATTGAGTAGCCTGCCACCAGTAAGAGCGGAATGATAATAAACACAGCGCTCCAAAATACATATGGCATGGCGCTGAATCTTCTAAGCATTCGTCTTCACCTTCTTCATAATATGTATTTCGTCTGGATCAAATCGCATGCCTACATCAGACCCTTCTTCCACCATATCCGTGGAATGGATCATCCATTCTGTTTGTCCCTGCATAACGATCATTTCGTAGTGAACACCTTTAAAAATAACATTGTCCACCACACCCTGAATCATTCCATCTTCTGGCTTAGTCAGCAGAATGTCTTCAGGACGAATTACCACGTCGACAGGTTCATCTTTCCCAAAGCCTGAGTCCACACACGTAAATGTGCTTCCGGCAAATGACACCATGAAGTCTTCGTGCATAATGCCATCAATGATATTGCTCTCGCCTATAAAGTCCGCCACAAAGGCATTTTCAGGCTCATTGTATATATCCGTTGGTGATCCAATTTGTTGAATACGGCCATCGTTCATGATAATAATTTTGTCTGACATGGTCAGGGCTTCTTCCTGGTCATGGGTGACATATATAAAAGTGATCCCCAGTTCTTGCTGCATGGACTTGAGTTCATACTGCATTTCCTTACGCAGTTTCAAGTCAAGAGCACCAAGGGGTTCATCAAGAAGAAGGACCTTTGGCTCGTTCGCTAGGGCTCTTGCAATGGCAATTCTTTGCTGCTGTCCCCCCGATAGGGAGCGGACCGATCTGTTTTGAAAACCATTGAGTTCAACAAGCTTGAGCATTTTTTCCACTCTATTTTTTATTTCAGCCTCAGGAACTTTTTTTATACGCAGTCCGAAAGCTATATTTTCATAAATGTTCATATGCGGAAAAAGTGCATACCGCTGAAACACTGTGTTGATTTGTCGTTGATATGGTGGTATTTGTGTGATGTCCTTACCGTCAAATAGGATCTGACCCGATGTTGGTGTTTCAAAGCCACCAATCATTCTAAGTGTTGTGGTCTTACCACATCCACTCGGTCCAAGAATTGTCAGAAATTCTTCCGGCTTCACCCAGAAATCAATCCCATCGACAACGCGCGTGCCGTCAAACTCTTTTACGACATTTACACCATGGATGATTTTTGAACTCATCTCTCAGTTCCACTCCCCTTCATTATTACGTCCTATGGTTTATGTGTGCCTGCTAAAAATTAGGTGGGGTTCCTACCATGATAATTTTCGCAACTGATTTTCCAATATTAATAACATTATGATTGGCATTGCACTTGTAATAGAAGCTATCGCCTTTTTTTGCTTTGAACTTTCTATTCCCGTGTTTTACCTGAACCATGCCCTGCATGACATAGCCAAATTCTTCCCCTTGATGCGGTGTGTCTTCCTGATAACTGCCACCTGGTTGTATTTTTAAAAGAATAGGCTCCATCGCATTTTTTTGAGCGTTTGGTATAACCCAGTCCAGTATGTAGCCAAGTTCTTCGTCGATGTTTTCAAAGGCATCTTCTGGGGTGAAAACAAGCTTTTCTTCTTCATTTTCACTAAAGAATTCATTAAGGTTGGTCCCTAAGCTTTCAAGTATATCGACAAGGCTTGCAATTGAGGGTGATGTCATGTCTCGTTCAACCTGTGAAATAAAGCCTTTTGAAAGCTCACACCGGTTGGCCAGTTCTTCTTGGGTCAGTCCGTTTTCGAGTCGTAATCGTTTGATTTTTTCACCGATTCTCATGTCGTCTCCCATCTTATTCTCATTTCACGCTCACTATTATAGGCGTGACTGTTTATTCTTACTAAACTTTTGCACGATTTATTATAGTTTTAAAGAAAAGTGAAGTCAATACTAATTATTAAATTTAATATATTGAGTTTCAATTCTGAAAAATTCATTCGGCAGACATCCCATACATACACAATAGTTGCTTCTTTTACTCTAAATAATCCTAAATCTACTTTCAGCCTTATTGATTTTTATGATTTCTACACCCTTTCAAAAAACTTTGAGACCGTTTGTTTGTCTTTATCAAATATTATTGTCTCCATGACCCATTAAAAAATAAGGCAGCCCTCTATCAGACCCCTCTTGCTATGAGCATGTCATTTACAAGACATAGAAAAACCCACAAGGCCTATTTCTAGGTTTGTGGGTAGTGAATTTCTATATAGTGTTTTCAGTGCGTCTATGCCACCTGGGTAAACCCTTTGTCACGATTCTTATCGAATAAGTAGAGGTAGAAGGTGAATAGACCACATACAACAAGACCAAAATAATAGCTAATGCCTCGCCATAAAAGCAGGGCCACCGCTATGATATTTGATGAAAAGACGGAACCTAGAAGCATAGCAAATCCAGCTTCAGCAGCCCCTACAGTCCCTGGAGAAGGTATAAAGGCAATTGCCATATAAAGTAGGGCCTGAAGTGTAATAATATGATAAACGGATGCCCCGCTAAGCCCCAGAGCCCTATACACAAAAAATGTTATAGAGAAAAAGGCTGTCACTTGTAAAACGGATGCCCCGAACATAGCCAGGGTGAGTTTCCAATCATCCTTATAGGTTTTAATACACGCATCGTATTCATCAACAAACTCTATGAGTTTTTTTATACGCTTTTCTGGTTTCTTAACAAGGTGAATTCTATGCAACCAATGAATCAGGCTTTTAAATATGCCCTTCATTTTATCTGAATTAAAAGCAATCATAATGATGACAGCAAGGCCAAATGTGTTTATGAATAGACCTATAAAAACAAATGTCGACGCTTTCTCTAAATTGCCCATAATCATAGGCAACTTATAAAGGGTGAGTATCAGGGCATAAATTGTCACAGTCACCTGAAACAGAATAAACTTGCTGACAAGGACTGCCGTTGCACCTGTCATAGGAATATCATCCTTCTTCATTTCATAAAGCTGTGCTGGCTGTCCACCACTGGCAAAGGGGGTTAGAAAACTATAATACTGGCCCACCAGTGTAATTTTAAGGGCTGTCCAGAACTTGGTTTTAGGATAAACCCTTTTTAAAAGAATATCTAGAATTCCAGCCTCAATTCCCCAGTAAACGAGCATGCACACAAGCCCGCCAAGTAAAAACCGTGGATCACTTTTCCTCACGGTCTCAATAAAGTTGGTCATATCCAGCTTAGAAAATATAGCATAAAATGTCCCTGTCAAAAGGGCCACAAGCACAATCATATTAATATGACTTTTTATAAATTGCTTCATATCATCCACCACCTACATTAGCTCGAGGGCATAGGCTCCAAGCTTTTGTGGTTCCATTTCTGTTTTAATTTCTTCTATATTCTTTCTGAGGCTCATCAAGCTGTCTGGATCATTTAGGGCATGCTCGACTTGGTTGTAGAGTGAGCCTTCTCCCTCAATTAAGATACCTATTCCAGCTGTTTTTATAAAGTTTACGTTTTCTTCTTCCTGTCCCACCATAGAACTTTTCAGTATAACAGGAATTTCTTTATTAATGGCTTCAAAGAGCGTCACACCACCCGGTTTAGTAACGACCAGATCAGATGCATCCATGAGCTTTGCCACATCTTTTGTATATCCCAATACTTCCACATTGTCAAATGACACACCTTCTGTAAGTCTTGCATAAAGGTCTTCATTTTTCCCTGTTACAACAATGGTTCGAGTGTTTGGAATCTTGTTGAGTTTTTCGAGCAAGGAGGGGTTTAGGCCCAATTTGTCCATGGCACCTCCCATTATAAGAACCTGTCTGAAATTTTTCTCATTGCGTTGACTGCTTAAAAACTCTTTTTTGACCGGAATCCCAGTGATTCTTATTTTGTCTTCATCAATGCCTTTTAGGACAAGCTTCTCACCAACGCGTTTACACGGTACAAAGTACATATCCGTTTTATTGTGTATCCATTCCCAACTGTCCACCACATCTGTGATGGCTGTGATAAGGGGCACATCAATGCCGTATCTCTCTTTGACCTTTGAAACAAAACCGCTACATAAAGGGAATGTTGATATGATCAGTTTGGGACTGCTTTCTTCTATATAATCTCCTACACGCTTTAAGTAAATATTGTATAGAACCTCATCCATTGCGTTGTTGGGAATGTCTTTTTTGATTTTGTAAAAGAAATTATAAACGGATGGATGACTTCTTGTAAGTAAAGTATATATGTTAAAGAAAACATTTTTCGCCTTTGGTGTCGATATATCCATAATGTCTTCTGTTGTAATTTTCAGGCCAGGCTGCTTGTCAAGCAACTGCTCTCGTATTGCAGATGCAACACTATTGTGCCCATTTCCAAAGGCACTTGTCAGTATTAATACATCACATTTCAAAATATTTCACTCCTTACCTTAACGCCAAACGCTTATAGGGTTGTCCTCTTTCACTAATCAGCGTTTCAGAAAGATCTACTATTTTATCTATTGAATATTTGTCTGATATACGTTTCATATTGGAAACCATTCTATTGTAAAGTCGAGGGTTCTTTCTTAGATATTCAAGCCGGTCTGGCAGACTTTCAATCTCATCCACTCGAATGGCAACCCCTTCTTTTACAAGGAAGTCTGTGTTCTCTTGTTCCTGTCCAGGTATGGCAAAGGGGATGATCATCGGCAGTTTTTTTGAAAGGGCTTCAGTGGTCGTCAAACCTCCTGGTTTTGTCACAATTACATCTGCCTCGTCCATCATTTCTGGAATTTTTCTGGTAAAACCATGTATTGTTATTTTTCCAGCGCATATAGCATGGTTGTATTTTTTTGTGAGGGTGTCAAAGAGTATTTTATTCCTGCCACATACGACATCTAAATAATAATTTTCTGAGTCCACCACGAGTCTTTCAACAACCTTGTAAATATCTTTTGATCCCATACTGCCTCCCATGACGAGGACATGAAATCTTTTATTCAGACCTGGACGTATATATCGTGGGTCTGAATGCTCTTGAAACTCTTTATTGACAGGGATGCCATAGGGGTAAATTCTATCTTCTGGCACATTTCTTTCAATGAGGGTTTTCTTCGTATACTCACTGCCTGTAATATAGGCATCCACATTGCTAGAAATATAAGAATAGTGGGCTTTAAAATCTGTTACAACTTGCATGAATCTGAAATCGGCCTTATTCTTACGTTTTAAATGATCTATGAGCCCCACTGCAAATGGGTGGGTAGCAATCACTATATCCGGTTTCACTTCTTCTAGTCTATTTATAATACGTCGTTCAATGGTGTAATAGCCACCACGCGTCAATTTATTAAAGTTCTTTCTGTCAGCGGTTTCATACATAATCCCATACACATTCGGAAAATTTTGCGCTATGACGCGGTACCCATCAGCAACAAGGGTGTTCATAACTGAAGAAGACTCTTTTAAAAAATCAACTTTATATGTGATATAGCCTTTTTCTTCATACTTGTCCTGAAGTGATTTTGCAGCAGCATTATGACCTTCACCAGTCGAAGCTGTTAGAATCATAACCTTTTTCATAACGATCCTCCTGTTAACCTTTTTCTTGGTTTGATCTACTCTTATTCTATAGATCACATATTAATGCTATGTGAGAAGTTTATTAAGATTTTCTTAAAAGGTCAGGAGCTTTATACACATTGTGTATTTTCCAGTGCTTACAGCAATTATTACAATTGAGCGACTTGCAATTTTTCCTATAAATTCCTCTGCAATACAGATAACATCTCCCTCTAGGAAGATAGAAAAGTTAAGTATTGCCTTGAAAGAGCCTCATATATCGACCAGGCTTTTTTCTCTAAAATCAAGCAAACTCACAAACAAAAACAGTCCACTACAACTTGATGACAAGCCGTAATGGACTGCTAATTTTTCTTTGAGTCTAAGGTTATTTTACTTGAATTCGTATTGAGTCAGGAGCGAGTCAACAAGTGATACCAGCTTTCCAACTTCAGGTTTTGACATTTGGGCATCTGCTCCAACAGAGTCCCCCTTATGTTTCAAATCCCCTGTAATAAGTGACGAGAATATGATCACAGGCAGTTTCTTGAGTATCTTATGTTCTTTTACACGCCGCGTCAGTGTGTGACCATCAAGCTGAGGCATTTCAATATCTGTAATCAATAGGTGAACATCATTTTTGAAATTCTCACCCTTGTTTTCCACCAAGTCCTCTAGATAATTCCAAGCCTGCTGACCATCGTCATAGAAGCGCATATCTCTAAATCCAGCCGCTTCCAAAGTATCTTTAAGCACGGAACGAATCATTGGGGAATCATCTGCAAGAAGAAGTTTATACTTGGTTCTATCTCTTGATTCCACATCTTTCACACGTTCTAAGTTGATCCCAGTTGAAGGGCTAATATCCATTACGATCTTTTCAAAATCGAGAAGCATCAGAAGTCTGTCATTTAGACTGATGTTACCAATAACAAGGCTAGAGCTCGTGATGGAGGATGGCTTTTTAATATCATCCCATCCTATACGAGTGATGCCTAGAACCTCATCAATAGCAAATGCCACTTTCATTTGATTAAATTCACATACAAGTGTCATGCTTTTGCTTACATTGCCATTTCTTTCATTCTCAAGGACTTGACGCATGTCAATGACAGTCACAACGTCACCACGAATCAAAGAAATGCCTGGAACCGCCGGATGGGCATTTGGTACTTTGGCAATGTTGTCAATGTGAAGGATTTCTTTTACCTTTACCACATTGATTGCATAATGCTCACCCTTTACGGTAAACTCTAAAATTTCCACTTCACCCGTTCCACTCTCCAGCAAAATACCTTCGTCTTTATTCATAACTAGACCTCCCAATTCCATATTAGGCTTCTTCAAGTGTTTATATACCCGTTTTTCGAGCAATATATCTCTCTGCTTTTACAAGCACAAATATCTCATGTCAAACTATGTATTTTATACCCCCTATGGGTCTATAATACTATTTTACTATACTTTGTGAATATCCTTCAATTTATATTCATAGTTTTGCAATTTTTTTTCAACCATGTGCCTAATTATCTTATTCTCTTTCTCTAACTTTCTAAACAGGCAAAGAGGACATTGTGCTTTTTATTTCGTGGACAATGCCCATTAAGCCCTGATCCAGGTCTTCGATGCTTACATTGGCAAGACATAAGCGGATAGCATTCTTCTGTGATATTGAGTTGATAAAAAAATGCCTGCCGCTATAGACGTGGATATTTTTTTCATACAATTGATTTTCCAGGTGGTGGGCATTCATGCCTATAGGCAGTTCCATCCATACAAATATGCCTGTATGGGGAACATATACCTTGACCCCAAATGAACAAAGAATGTCGCGATATTTTCGTAACCGATTCATTTTTTCTGTATACCTAGCCCTTACCTTTTTAATATGATTTTCATACATGCCTGAATCAATAAATAACTGTAATCCCCCTTGAGCTAAAACCGATGTGCAAATGTCACAGGCGTGCTTTTCTAGCAAATATATCTGTTTAAAGCGTTTTGGTAGAACCATCATCCCAATACGAATGCCAGGCATAAAGGATTTAGAAAAGCTCGATATATAAATGACCCTGTCCTGTGTATCATAATAATGCAAGGGAAAATTCTTAGGGTCCAAATTTAAATCACCCAGATAGTCATCTTCAATTATTTCCACGTTATAGGTCTGAGCCAGCTTAAGAACTGCCTGTTTCTGACTTGATGTTAATGATGATCCCAGGGGGTTATGATAATTGGGCACCGTATAAAAAAAACAAACCTGACCGGTTTGGAATAGGTTCTCTAGTTCCTTTAAATCCAGCCCGTCATGTGTTCTTTTCACCCCTATGCATTTAAAATTGCTTCTCTCTATAAGCCTTAATAGGCCAGAATAGGTGGGCTCCTCAACAATAGCTATTCTCTTTTCAGAGCTTTTTAGAACGTTTAACAGTAGGTAGAGTGCCTGCTGCCCTCCGCTTGTTATATGAATTTTCTCAACGTCAGTGTAAACCTGCCTTTTCATTAAATGCTTTCTTAATGCCAGTTTAAGTTCTCGGAGCCCCTCGCTTTTACCATAGGTAAACAAATCCCCCTTATACACCTCCACAGCCCTCTTTATACTGTGTTCAAAACTCTTATAAGGCATAAGCTTTTTCTCAGGTACGGCCAAACGAAAATTAATAATTTGTTTCCCATGCTCTCTTTCTTGATTCGTTTTGCCTATATAATAGTATCCACTATTTTGTATGGCGTAGACTTGATGATCATCTTCAAGCGCCTTATAAGCACGCATAACAGTTGTCTTGCTGGATTTTAGTCTACTAGCGAAAAATCTGATGGATGGCAATCTTTCACCAGGCTTCACTGACTTTGTGTCAATATATTTTAGTATTTCGTTTTTTATATCAGTGTATCTTATTGGCTTTGCCATAAGCCCTCCCCCCTTTTTGTACTAGTACAGTTTTACTTTTTTATAATTGTACCAGTTTTTAGACTTTCGTAAACTAAGGCAAAAGGACTTACACAAAGTTTACATACCTACTATATGAGATCATCTAGGGCGCAACTTGAGTTCAACCAAGACTTTAAGGGCAATTTTTACAGTCAATCAATGTGAAAATGGGAGGAAAATATGAATACAAAGGAATTTACAATTAAAATCAACCAGGCAGACATCTCTGTCCCAGCGGTTAAAAACTTACTAAGTCAATCGTACTGGGCAAGTGATAGAACGAGTGAATCTATAAAAAGTTCCATCGAAAACTCCATATGCTATACCTGTTATATTGATAAGAAGCTGGTTGGCTTTGGCCGTGTTGTCACTGACTACAGCACAGTTTTTTGGATCTGTGACATTATTATTGATGAAAATTTTCGCGCAAAAGGATATGGACAAAAACTCATGGAAACCATAATGCATACCAAAGATTTTGATGGGCTATTAGGTGTTCTTGCCACCAAAGATGCTCACAATCTATATGAGAAATATGGATTTGAAAGAAACTCTGATCGCTTTATGAAAAGGCCCAGGTGAGTTTGATTAGAAAAGTGAGTATATTGAGAAGGTATTTCGCATAATTTAATTACATGTGTATAGCAACAGCCCCTTGGTGGATTCACAGGTCTTTTAACGAACGCACCTCGGGGCATGTTTTTTAATCTATTTTCTTAAATGAGCGACTTGCAAAATATCATTCAAGCACCCTTGCTATACCACATATAAAATTTTTAACTCTTAAATATATATATGGTATAGCAAGGGTATAGACCTGTAATTTTGCAAGCACCTGAAATACAGTTATGGCAACTGTAATTTTACTGTTTAAATTTTATTTTTGAATGACCTTTCAAGACCTGTTTACAATCTTAAACTTAGGTATATCGCTGATAACATACTGTAACTCTAAATGTTTTGGAAGATTTTCTATATCTTCAATGACAAGGAGTTTTTCTGGTAGGTTTAGCGAGCTTTCATAATAGGAAAGAACATGTTCATTGTAAACATGGATTTGTGTCATTAATTTTATTGAAGAAAATCTTTGATCAATCTTTTCTGGAAACTCTATAGTAACAATTGGGAGGGTATAGTTTCTTCTATTCTCTCTATAGCTTGCACCATGCATTTTTGCCATCCCCCTATCAAAATCAATGACCCTGCCTAACACTTCATAATAGTCGTCTTTAGCACCTTCTACTCCAAACATTCTCTGCTTGTTTCGCTTATGGTCAAAAAGAACTGCATCAATTCTAATATTCTGAGGAATCATAATTGCATTTTCTTCGATTTGATCAATTAAGTTCAAAGTTATACTGACCTGTGGTTCTTTATTTAATGCGCGTTGCATGGTTTCTGTAAGAAAAATATGGATGGATTCAGATTTATCTGGTGAATACATGCTGGCATCTGTCTCAACAATATCCTGAACATAGTCCCAAACATCAAACTCAGTGATAAGTTTTTTCAAACAGTTAATGGAGTGTTTATTTATTTCAAGTAGAGTAAATTTAATTTGATCCGGCGAAAAAATCGATGTCATGGGCAGCATCAAGGTTGCAAAAGGTCCAGTGCCTGCATATAGAATATGTATTTTCCTATTTGGAAATCTGTTTTGCGCTTCGAGGATCGCCTCATAAAGGCCTGCAACAAATTTCTTAGTCCGCATGAATTCCTTCACACACATCCCCGCTTCAAAGGAATCAATGGCTTTTCCAGTCGGTAAAAATACCGCTTCTCGTGATGCAGGTGCGTCTTCTCTTAATCCCGAGACACTTCTATACAGGTCATAGGAAGCATCAACAGCCTCTTTCAGTTCATCATATCTGATTTCAGACTTCAGCAAGACATCTGTATACTCCTTTAATTGAATTTTGTGACTTTTCTTCATAGCACACCAACTCCTAATGACTTATATATGAACCAACTAAGCTTTCAAGATTTCATGGAAAAATCACCCCTACGCCGTATATAGATGACCTGCTTAAATATCTATCTATGATATAGGGATGATCTAGGTCTTTCTTTCATTATTTATTGATTGTTAGATTGTACTGTACCGCTGAACCGCCTGATGATGGTTGCACTGTAATGGTCACAGTGTTTGCACCTGAATTCATTGGAATCGCTGGTGATGAATCTCCACTTGCTACAGTTTGACCATTCACCTTGATTTCAGCCGTAGAGTCTTGAGCTGTCGGTTTAACCTTAATGCTTGAAGCATTTGATGGCACTGTTGCAGTGTAATCAAAAGTTCCATCGGTTGGATTGATTGTCACTGGCTTACCCATATATCCACTGATAACGATCTCACTTAGATATGGATTGCTTCCCTTATTCACCTTTATAGTGTAGGTACTGTCCGTTCCAGGCACCGCTGGCGTGACAAGCACTTGAATATTTGTTTCTCCATCGTTTAAAGGAATGGCTTGTGAAGATGTACCGCTTTCTACCGTGTTCCCATCCACTTTGATTGTAGCATTTTGATCTTCTGCCGTTGGCATGACCGCAATGGCTGATGTGCCAAAAGGTACTGTTGTGGTGTAATTATATGTAGTCGATGCAAAACCTGGACTTAAGGTGCCATGACTTAAGATAATATTTGTCAACAGCGAACTTGTTGGTTGCACTGAATAAAGTTGAAATTCTTCAATAGATGCCATTTGGGGATTCACATTAAGTCCACTATGAACATGTACTCGAAAATACCTATAAGTAGCAGGTGTAAAGTCTTCATCTGTAACATATGAAGTATTACCGCTTACGCTATCTATTACATCCCAGTTCCTACTATCATTACTGCCCTCTAGGGAATAACTATTCATATTGTACTCAGGCAACCTCCACTGTCCCCCCCATTTGATACACAACCCACCTGTTGACAGTTGTTTGTTGACCCGCATCAATAGCCAACCAACAAGGCACCTCTCCACAGAGCCACCGACTCAAAGGATGGCCTGAACCGTCAGTGGTTCTATCTGGAGTGAAGGGTATTACGCTGTGACTAGAATAAAGTCGACTATTTAAAACAATATTTTTTGACATTTTGAACCGCCTCCTTAAGACCTTTGTGGAAACATACCTTTCATAGCAATATGATATGCCATGCCAGGTATAGGTTCAGCACCTCTTAAATCAGGCAGGGCAAATGTTACACGGCCATCACCACCATATTTTGCTCCCAGTAGGGAATAAAGGGCTGGATATGAGCTGATTTGTAGAGTTTGTCCTTCACATCTTGCCCAGTCTTGCATGCCAAATGTGAATGCATATAATTGAATTTCACCTAAAATCGGGTCCATGTTTTATCTCTCCTTTATTAGCAGGCATTTTCTCGCCTCTTTTTATTGTTTTTAAACTCTTTTATCCATATTTTTTATTCTTGAACACCTTTGGTATCTGTCGGTGCTATAACCAGTAATTTTTCAAATACCAAACCATTCTAACTTCTCCTTGGGAACATACCTTCCATTGAAATACAGTACCACATGCCATCAATAGGGATTGCATTTCGTAAGTCTGGTAATCCAAAAGTGTTTCGCCCATCACCGCCATACGTTAGTCCAAGAACTGCGTATAAGGCTTCATTATCTCTAATTGGAAGAATTTGTCCTACGCATCCTTCCCACCCTTCTGGTGCGAACCCAAAAGGGAATAATTGAATTTGACCTAAGATTGGTTCCATATTTTTACTCCTTTCAAACCATGCCTTTTCTCTGTTGGAAACATCACACTAGACAACATGCAAATCATATTTGCTTGCAGTCGCTATACATTTAATAGAAATTTCAATCCAGGGAAGTCCTCATATAACTCATTCATCCATGAATCAATCTTTCTACAAGTGTCTTAAACTTACAGTCTTTTTCCAAATGTCATTGACTGATCGCCGCAATACCATATAGGTCAACCCCCACTAATCACAGCTCTATTTCTATTAAGCAGGAATGTCCCACATGGTATCGTGGCAATATAATTTTAATTACTGAATTAACTCCGATTTAATGAGGAGGTTTCTTATAGCTGCTAAGCTTTCCGCATGGGTCAGACTGGCTTTTGGTGATAAATGTGTCTCTGTTCTTCCACTAAATATGCCACTGTTTACCACAGTTCTAACGTCATCTAGGGCATAAGCACTAATTTCAGCCAGATCCTCATAGTTTGTTATTTTATTGAGGGATCCTGCCTTGCAGTCAGTCATTTTCATTGCTGATGCATAGATGGACATGGCATCTTCACGGGTGATTTTTTCGTCTGGTCTGAATGTGTTGTCTGGGTAACCGCTGATTATACCCCAATCTTTTGCAATAGCAATGCATTTAGAATATGGATGATCCATACCAACATCTTCATAGGCCACATCTTTTTCATCTAGGTCTCTTAAAAGTCCCAGTGCTCTCACCAAATAATCTGTAAACTCAGCTCGTGTCACAGCTTTATCTGGATCGTAGTTTTCGTAGTCCATGAGGATGAGTCTCGAGGCCATATCATTTGTTATGGATTCTGACCAATGGCCTTTTGTTGCTTCAACAACCACCGGATGCCAAATAACAGAATAACTTGAGTTCGTCAGTGAATTGAGCTTGGTGTAATACTTACCATCCTCTTCGTAAACTATGGTTGGCACATGGCTGTAGGTTAAATCAGTATTGAAAACAATGCCTGTTGTTATCTGGTCAGGATCAACCCCCTCTGGCACTTCCATAACCCGATCCACATAATCGTTAAATCTTGTGATACGAGTTTCTTGTTCATTGCCCTCTGAATCCCGTGTGCGTGCAAGAATTTCAAACTCAACTGGTTTTGTAACAAGCACAGAATTGTTTTTGATAATCTCGTTTTCGTATGCCTGAGCCATATCATCATCACTTTGAGTGATCACAATATCAACCTCGATAGACTCAAGCTTGTCTTGGTCTATCCCCATACTCTGAGCCACTTTATCAATCGAAAATTCTTTTGCCGGTATGTTGTAAGAAAGCATATTTCGGCTTGTCTTTACTGTAAAATCATTGCTTTCAAGGAGCTTGACAATATCTCCTGTCAGCGAGACTTTCACCTGCGACGATGTACTATCTTCAATTGGAATTTCAATGAAATTATCCCGTGTCTGGTTCGAAGCCACACTGGACTTGATCCTGTTTTCAACCAATGTTGGATTGATGATTACAGTTCTAGTCACTTTTCCATTTACACGGTTCACGCTCTCCGTCCCAACATTCTCTGTCTTACCATTGACCTTTATAATGGTGTTAGATGTATTGTCATTATTAGTCGTGTCATTATTGGTATCAGATTCATTGGTATTAGATTCATTGTTATCATTATTACTTGATCCACTATTCTTAGGTGGTGTGTCGTTAGCCAGTATGGTCACTGTGATTGATTTATTCGCCCCTATGGTAAAACCTGATGTTGGATTTTTCAGCGTTATAATAATCTTTTCGTCTGACTCAAAAACCGAGTCATTAACAATACTTATGCTGACTGTTTTGCTCGTTTCACCAGCATTAAAGATTAACGTTCCACTTGGCAGACTAAAATCAACACCCGAACCAGTCGCGTTTCCACCTGTTACAGCGTAATCAACTTTTATAGCACCGTCACTGGTGCTTGTCATCTCAACAGGGAGACTTGCCGTTCCAGCGTTTTCTGAAACACTTACGTTGACTTTTGTGAACTGAATTGTTCCTGGAGCCGTATCGTTATCAGTAATGGTTACTGTGGCACTCTTATTTGTGCCAAGACTCGCACCGCCTGCCACATCACTCAAGGTTACTTCTATGGTTTCGCTGGATTCCTCAATGGCATCATCAACTATAATGACTTCAATAACCTTGCTCGTTTCTCCGTCTGCAAAATTCAGTGTCCCGTCTGTTAAGGTGTAATCTGTTCCCAGGCCTATGGCTGAACCACTTGTTACAGCATAGTCTACAGAGACTGCACCATCACTGCCATCCGTTCTTTTTACAGTCAATTCTGCTGTGCTTTCACCTTCACCAACACTGATTGTAACTGGATCGAACTGAATAATACCTGCCACGGGTGCCGTGTCATCATCTGTTATGGTCAGTGTTGCCACTTTGTCTGTGCCAAGACTTGCGCCACCTGTGGCATTACTTAAGGTCACTTCCACTGTTTCGCTGGATTCATATGTGCTGTCATCAACAATACTCACTGTTATTGTCTTACTCGTTTCACTGTCCGCAAAACTCAGTATTCCACTGGCTAGGGTGTAGTCTGTCCCTGACCCTGTGGCTGTGCCACCTGTTACAGCGTAGTCCACTGTTACCGCTCCATCACTGCCACCGGTTCTTGTCACTGTTAAGTCTTTTGTGCCAGCGTCTTCACTGGCTGTGTCAGTGGCTGGATCAAACTGAATAACACCTGCCACGGGTGCCGTGTCATCATCAGTTATGGTCAGTGTTGCCACTTTGTCTGTGCCAAGACTTGCGCCTCCTGTGGCATTACTTAAGGTCACTTCCACTGTTTCATCTGATTCATAAGTGCCATCATCCACTATGGAAACCGTAATGGTTTTGCTCGTTTCACTGTCCGCAAAACTCAGTGTTCCACTGGCTAGGGTGTAGTCTGTCCCTGACCCTGTGGCTGTGCCACCTGTTACAGCGTAGTCCACTGTGACCGCTCCATCACTGCCACCTGTTCTTGTCACTGTTAAGTCTTTTGTGCCAGCATCTTCACTGGCTGTGTCAGTGGCTGGATCAAACTGAATAACACCTGCCACGGGTGCCGTGTCATCATCTGTTATGGTCAGTGTTGCCACTTTGTCTGTGCCAAGACTTGCGCCTCCTGTAGAGTTACTTAAGGTCACTTCCACTGTTTCGCTGGATTCATATGTGCTGTCATCAACAATACTCACTGTTATTGTCTTACTCGTTTCACTGTCCGCAAAACTCAGTGTTCCACTGGCTAGGGTATAGTCTGTGCCTGACCCTGTGGCTGTGCCACCTGTTACAGCGTAATCCACTGTGACCGCTCCATCACTGCCACCGGTTCTTGTCACTGTTAAGTCTTTTGTGCCAGCATCTTCACTGGCTGTGTCAGTGGCTGGATCAAACTGAATAACACCTGCCACGGGTGCCGTGTCATCATCTGTTATGGTCAAGGTCGCCACGGTATCTGTGCCAAGACTCGCACCACCTGTGGCATTACTTAAGGTCACTTCCACTGTTTCGCTGGATTCGTATGTGCTGTCATCAACAATACTCACTGTTATTGTCTTGCTCGTTTCACTGTCCGCAAAACTCAGTGTTCCGCTGGCTAGGGTATAGTCTGTCCCTGACCCTGTGGCTGTGCCACCTGTTACAGCGTAGCCCACTGTGACCGCTCCATCGCTGCCACCGGTTCTTGTCACTGTTAAGTCTTTTGTGCTGCCATCTTCTGCCACACTGGCTGTGGTTGGGTCAAATTGTAATGTGCCTGGTAGGGCGTCATCATCTGTTATGGTCAAGGTCGCCACTTTGTCTGTGCCAAGACTTGCGCCTCCTGTGGCATTACTTAAGGTCACTTCCACTGTTTCATCTGATTCGTATGTGCTGTCATCAACAATACTCACTGTTATTGTCTTACTCGTTTCACTGTCCGCAAAACTCAGTGTTCCACTGGCTAGGGTATAGTCTGTCCCTGCCCCTGTGGCTGTGCCACCTGTTACAGCGTAGTCCACTGTGACCGCTCCATCACTGCCACCTGTTCTTGTCACTGTTAAGTCTTTTGTGCTACCATCTTCTGCCACACTGGCTGTGGTTGGGTCAAATTGTAATGTGCCTGGTAGGGCGTCATCATCTGTTATGGTCAAGGTCGCCACAGTATCTGTGCCAAGACTCGCGCCACCTGTGGCATTACTTAAGGTCACTTCAACTGTTTCATCTGATTCGTAAGTGCTGTCATCAACAATACTCACTGTTATTGTTTTGCTCGTTTCACTGTCCGCAAAACTCAGTGTTCCACTGGCTAGGGTGTAGTCTGTCCCTGCCCCTGTGGCTGTGCCACCTGTTACAGCGTAGTCCACTGTTACCGCTCCATCACTGCCACCGGTTCTTGTCACTGTTAAGTCTTTTGTGCTACCATCCTCTGCCACACTGGCTGTGGTTGGGTCAAATTGTAATGTGCCTGGTAGGGCGTCATCATCTGTTATGGTCAAGGTCGCCACGGTATCTGTGCCAAGACTCGCACCACCTGTGGCATTACTTAAGGTCACTTCAACTGTTTCATCTGATTCGTATGTACCATCATCCACTATGGAAACCGTAATGGTTTTGCTTGTTTCACTGTCCGCAAAACTCAGTGTTCCACTGGATAGGGTATAGTCTGTCCCTGACCCTGTGGCTGTGCCACCTGTTACAGCATAGTCCACTGTGACCGCTCCATCGCTGCCACCTGTTCTTGTCACTGTTAGTCTTTTGTGCTACCATCTTCTGCCACACTGGCTGTGGTTGGGTCAAATTGTAATGTGCCTGGTAGGGCGTCATCATCTGTTATGGTCAAGGTCGCCACTTTGTCTGTGCCAAGACTCGCACCACCTGTGGCATTACTTAAGGTCACTTCCACTGTTTCATCTGATTCGTATGTACTGTCATCCACAATACTCACTGTTATTGTCTTACTCGTTTCGCTGTCCGCAAAACTCAGTGTTCCACTGGCTAGGGTGTAGTCTGTCCCTGACCCTGTGGCTGTGCCACCTGTTACAGCGTAGTCCACTGTGATGGCTCCATCACTGCCACCGGTTCTTGTCACTGTTAAGTCTTTTGTGCTACCATCCTCTGCCACACTGGCTGTGGTTGGGTCAAATTGTAATGTGCCTGGTAGGGCGTCATCATCTGTTATGGTCAGTGTCGCCACTTTGTCTGTGCCAAGACTTGCGCCACCTGTGGCATTACTTAAGGTCACTTCCACTGTTTCATCTGATTCATAAGTGCCATCATCCACTATGGAAACCGTAATGGTTTTGCTCGTTTCACTGTCCGCAAAACTCAGTGTTCCGCTGGCTAGGGTATAGTCTGTCCCTGACCCTGTGGCTGTGCCACCTGTTACAGCGTAGTCCACTGTGATGGCTCCATCACTGCCACCGGTTCTTGTCACTGTTAAGTCTTTTGTGCTACCATCCTCTGCCACACTGGCTGTGGTTGGGTCAAATTGTAATGTGCCTGGTAGGGCGTCATCATCTGTTATGGTCAGTGTCGCCACGGTATCTGTGCCAAGACTCGCACCACCTGTGGCATTACTTAAGGTCACTTCCACTGTTTCATCTGATTCGTATGTGCTGTCATCAACAATACTCACTGTTATTGTCTTGCTCGTTTCACTGTCCGCAAAACTCAGTGTTCCGCTGGCTAGGGTATAGTCTGTCCCTGACCCTGTGGCTGTGCCACCTGTTACAGCGTAGTCCACTGTGACCGCTCCATCGCTGCCACCGGTTCTTGTCACTGTTAAGTCTTTTGTGCTGCCATCTTCTGCCACACTGGCTGTGGTTGGGTCAAATTGTAATGTGCCTGGTAGGGCGTCATCATCTGTTATGGTCAAGGTCGCCACTTTGTCTGTGCCAAGACTTGCGCCTCCTGTGGCATTACTTAAGGTCACTTCCACTGTTTCATCTGATTCGTATGTGCTGTCATCAACAATACTCACTGTTATTGTCTTACTCGTTTCACTGTCCGCAAAACTCAGTGTTCCACTGGCTAGGGTATAGTCTGTCCCTGCCCCTGTGGCTGTGCCACCTGTTACAGCGTAGTCCACTGTGACCGCTCCATCACTGCCACCGGTTCTTGTCACTGTTAAGTCTTTTGTGCTACCATCCTCTGCCACACTGGCTGTGGTTGGGTCAAATTGTAATGTGCCTGGTATTCCTGTTTCTATTACCAGTTGAGGTGGGTTTGTACCTTCACTACTATCTACAAAATAGTATCTATCTCCATTATTGTCGTCACCTACAATTACAAATGACACTTTTGATGCCCCAGGATATTTAGTATTCAAATAGCTGGTCACATCAATTTCCTTCCAAGTATTCAAATCTGATGTTTCAACTGTCAAACTTCCAACACTAATACTTGTATCTTGCGAAACCGCTGTACCATTCGTTTCATCAAATGTAGTATCTTCAGATCCATACACGTCCAGTTTGGAGCCATTTTGAACTGTAGAAATATATATCCTCAATGTTGCTGAGGTGATATTACCACTAAGGCCACTAATATCGAATCTCATAGCGCCTTTCATCCATTCGAGTCCAAAATCTCCAGTAGCAGAACCTATGTATAATTCTGTAGAATTCAATCCACCACCATATGGATCAAAGCTCTTATCCGCCTCAGGATTCAATGTATCTGTCCCAGCAAAGGATTGGACAGGCGTAATACAGGTGAAAACCATGGTTAACACCATGATCATTGCGAATCTTCTTCTAAAAATTTTTCTCACACTCATACCCTCCCTACATTTTCCTTGTATGCTTCTATTTCGTCTTCCTTTTCATTAATAATTTACCTATTACCACGCTACGCACGTACCATTAGTAAATATATTATACATATGTCAATCACTTCTAATTTATACCGTTTTTTATCATTTCTAAACAAGCTAGAATAATTTTTATAAACATATACGTACACTTTATATACAAATCAACATCGTCACATTCTATTTATTTTTAAAAAGTTCCTCACTAAGCTTCACACTAGGCTACTATCTCTTAAAAAAGCATATATTTAATTCAAACCTTTTATGAAATATGATTTTTAATCGACCTTTTTTAAACACAAAAAAGCGACCCCCATAACAGGGATCGCTTCCACAAAACTTACGTTTATTTACCTTTAAAATTATTTATAAGGCATCTATTAAAGCAGACCCATTTCCTTACCAACTTTTTCAAATACCTCTACAGCTTGAGCAAGGTTTTCTTCATTGTGACCTGCTGTTACCATACAACGTACACGGCCTGTTCCCTTAGGAACTGTTGGGAATACAATCGGTGAAACATAAACGCCATTTTCAAGAAGTCTCTTTGAAAACTCTACAGTTTTTGCTTCATCACCAATAATAACTGGCGTGATTGGCGTTTCGCTCTTACCAGTGTCAAAACCTAGTTTACCAAGCTTTTCCTTGAAGAAACGAGCGTTTGACCATAGGCGGTCTGTATACTCTTCTGATTCTGTAAGCATGTCAACCACTTCAGTGATTGCACCAACCGCCGCTGGAGGCAGTGCTGTAGAGAATAGAATTGGACGACCACGGTGTACCAACCAGTCTTGCATAACCTGACGGCCTGCACAATAGCCACCAATAACGCCAATGGCCTTAGAGAGTGTCCCAATGATGAAATCAATACGACCATGCAGGTGGAAGTGGTCAACAGTACCACGACCGCTCTGGCCAAGCACACCAGAACCGTGAGCATCATCAACATATGTCATACAGTTATATTTTTCAGCAATTTCAACCATCTCTGGAAGCTTAGCGATATCCCCATCCATTGAGAATACACCATCAGTGATGATTAGTACATTATTGTACTGGTCGCGCTTTTCTTTCAGAATACGCTCTAGGTCTTCCATGTCACTATGCTTGAATACAGCTTTGTCAGCCTTAGACAGCTTGATGCCATCAATGATAGATGCGTGGTTTAGCTCATCTGAAAGGATAAGGTCACCCTTATTTGTAACAGCCTGGATAACACCAGCATTACAGTTAAAACCAGATTGGAATACCATAACAGCTTCTTCACGTTTGAACTCTGCCAGTTTTCTTTCAAGTTTTTCGTGAATGTCCATGTTACCAACAATTGTACGTACAGCACCTGCACCAACACCATACTTTTCAACAGCGTCGATAGCCGCTTTTTTCGCACGTGGGTGTGTTGCAAGACCCAAGTAGTTGTTTGATGATAGGTTGATTACTTCTTTACCATTTAGCATGCATACAGCTTCACAAGGACCATTAAGTGTTGGAAGCTTTCTAAATACGCCTTGATCTTTAAGATCTTGAACTTGACCTTGTAGATACGGTAGATCATGAATATTGCTCATGTTTCCATCCTCCATTCAACATAAAGTGTAAGTCACTTCAATTCCTATTTAATGTTAAAGGCCAATGACCTCTAACAACGTTTTCCTCGATATTCGCTTATATTGTACCACAGGTGCACTATACTGTACACCAGACTTTTAGACTTTTTGCATGATTTTTCAACACCTTGCATAATAGATCTAACATTCAGTTATTGCAATCACTCTGGGTAGTAAAGCACAATTGTTGCACTGGCAAATTCTTCGCCAATGTTTCTATACGTATGAATAGCATCAGACACAAAGGTCATGGCATCTCCACTTGTCAGCTTATAGGTCTGCCCATTTATTTCCACCTCAATATCCCCTCCATGTACAAGAAGATATTCTTCAACACCACTTACGTGGGCATCAGACTCACGAAAGCATCCCACTTCAAGCTCCACAGTATACAGCTCAAACTTGTGTTTTGGATCAAAAGGCACATAAGAATAGAGTCTGAACTTATCGTCTTCTTGGGCCACCATGTGCGTATCTGACTTGTGAACAATTTTCACCGGCTGATTTTCTTCATTTAATAAGGATGTAAAAGACACCCGCAGACCATTGGCTATCTTCCATATTGTACCGATGGATGGATTGGCTTCCCCTCTTTCTATTTGCCCAAGCATTGACTTGCTGACCCCAGAAAGGTCTGCCAGTTGTCCTAGAGACAGATTTCTTTCTTCCCTTATTTTTCTTAAGTTGCCTGCCAAAAGCAGGTTCACATCTTTCATATGTCTCACCCTCTATATTTTGTTTTTTATCTGAGCAATTTACAAAATCACATCAAAAATATTTTGACCCTCTATCTTGTAAAGCAAGTCTTATTTTCAAACCAATCAATCTCCAAACAAACCACCTATGATTTATAAGTCCTGATTACTTTTTAATCAGCCACTTTTCTTTTTCAGAAGTATCTAGATTTCGGAACTTATAGCGCATCCATTCTTCAATAAGTTTGAATTCATCTAGGAGACACTGTATTTCATTCTTTACTGCCTTATCATTATTTTTATGATCAGCTTCAGTGTTTTCTACTTTAATGGTTATATTTTCTGAAGGAACAGAATTTGAACGTTTTTGTTTAAGAGCCTTATCTTCTAAATAATCCTTTGTTTTTTGAGGGCTAATCATCATCATGGCATAAAGGCCATAGCTTTCAAGTCCACTTGGTAAGGATAGAAGCATATCCCTAACCCGGTCAAAGTCCTTGGCTTGTCTGTCATTTCCAATCACAATGAGGGCATTTCTTTTATAAATTTTCAACCCTCGCCAAGCAAAGCCCATATGTCCATATTCCCGCTTGAATGATTTATTGCTATGCCCTAGTATTTCAAATGGATCCACAGTGTTTATAGTCCTGCGTGTTAAGTCTTCTGGAATCTTTGATACTTGATTGTTATGGGGGCAGGCCCACTGACAAATATCACAACCATAAAGATTTCTGCCTATGCGGTAGCGTTCATCATAGGTCAAATCCCTTTTGAACTGTGTCAAAGAGGATATGCATCTTTGCCCATGAAAGTCATACTCTCCAGTCAGAGCATTGGCTGGACAAGAAGACTGACATTTTCTACAATTTCCACATTTCGACTCAAAGTTTTCTCGCCAAGGCTTGGCCCCTTCCACCTTGAAATCACTTATTATAAGTCCTATGTAAAAGCCACTCCCGACCCTTTCATCTATTATAAATTGGTTTCGACCAATCCATCCAAGGCCGGAACCATATGCCGTCATTCTATCATTGATTGGACCCGTATCGACTGCTGTGAGAAAATTGGCATCCGGATGATTCTGTAGCAAGGCTTCTTTTATTTGATCTAATTTATTTTTCACCACATTATGATAGTCAAACTCCCAAGCCATATTTGTTACAAAGCCTCTAGGGGTTCCAGACGTCCATCTGTTTTTTATACCATAGGGCACAGCTATAGCTATAACTGTTTTTGCCCCTTTTAGCGCTTCTTTGGGCGTGCACCTAAAATCTTTTTGGGGTTCAAAACCCGACAAATCGCCAGAGGCTGCTCTTCTATCATAAATATCACTTAAACCTTGGTTGTTTCCAACATCCGATACGGAAAACACTTCAATATCCAGTTGGTCCATAATGTATTCTACTGATTGATACCGCATGCGTTCTCCTCCTTTGCCATACCCTCATTATACTGAACCCACCTGTTTCGCGCAATTGGATCATATACCGATGAATGTCTGCACATTATTAAGTGGCCAATTCCTTATCCATCTAATTAATCTTTTTTTAATCTTGAAGCCCCTTTATGAATGTTATAATATTCCAAAAGATTATTATATTTTCTGGATTCATTTTCTAATTTTTATAAAGTGCTATAAACTTTTTCTCGTTTACAAAGGTGGAGACTCAAATGTCTATTTACAAGTCCTCCAGCAGTCTAAATAAGAGGTGATACTATGACTGAACCCGTTCTACAAGTACAAGGACTGAAAAAGTCTTTCGATGACAAGGTCGTCTTAAAAGACATACACTTTAAAGTTTACCCAGGTCAAATTATTGGATACATTGGTCCAAATGGTGCTGGAAAAAGCACAACTGTTAAAATTTTTCTTGGTATGCTTGAAAAAGATGCCGGCCATATTGAAATTTTTGGACAGCCCCTTGAAAAAGGAGACTGGTCCTATAAAAATCGAATCGGATATGTCCCTGAACAGTCTGAAGTTTATGAAAACCTGACAGCCAGTGAGTACCTTGAATTTGTAGGGGGCATGTATGGTCTTACATCAGAGTCAATCGATGAAAAAGCTCTGGGTCTTCTTGACCTATTCGACATTTCGGACAGTTATCATAGCCGTATTTCTTCATTTTCCAAGGGGATGCGACAAAAATTATTGATCATCGCCGCAATGATTCACGACCCTGATATTCTCTTTCTTGATGAACCCCTTAGTGGCCTGGATGCTAACAGTGTCATGGTATTTAAGGAAATTCTCGCCCGCCTTAAAGCCCGAGGCAAGACCATCTTTTACTCATCGCACATTATGGAAGTGGTTGAGAAAATATCAGATAGAATTCTACTCTTGTCTTCTGGCGAAATCGTGGCCGATGGTACATTCAAAGACCTCAGGGCACAAAATGCAGAAGGCAGTCTACAAGATATTTTCAATCAGCTCACCGGCTTCACCGAGCATGCAGAAATCGCTGAGAAATTTGTGAACATCTTGGAACGGAGGTCTTCTTAATGGAGTTTCGATCCCTCAAACTCATTGATAGATTTCAGTGGGTCTTTACTAGAATGGGCATTGATTACGGGACCATGCGCAAAATTTTGAACCTAAAACTGATCATGGATTCAAGGCGTATTCCAACCGCCATCCAAAATAATAAAAAGGGGAAAGATGACACCGGGCAGGGCAACAATATGCTTAAGTCTTTATGGATGTATGCCCTATTCAGTGTTATGCCCGGAATTATGGCTTTCATCCCCATCCCCATTTTTAGTAAAATTTCAATCATCATGGGCATATCTATGTTCCTAATCATGTCCACAATGATTTCTGATTTTTCCAGCGTCCTACTCGACATTCGTGATAAGAACATACTCATGGCCTTTCCTGTAGATTCCAGAACCTTATCTGCAGCAAAGCTTGTCCATATTTGCATTTACCTAAGTCTTATAACAGGCAGCTTGAATTTCATTCCCCTGATTGGCATAGCATATAGCGAAGGCATTCTCATGGGACTGCTGCTTCTTTTAATGCTTGTTTTCATGGTCATGGTGGTCATTTTTCTAACATCGCTTATGTATGTTTTGGTTCTGAAGAAATTTGATGGAGAAAAACTTAAGGATTTAATCAGCTCCATTCAAATTATGCTGACTGTTGCCATGACACTTGGGTATCAAGTTGTTGCAAGGATGTTTGAGTTTTCAAACGTTCATGTCCAGTTCACACCTAAGTGGTGGACTATTTTACTGCCTCCGACTTGGTTTGCGGCTCCCTTTGCCCTCCTGTCAGGACAAAGTGGATTCCTTTATATCCTCCTGGCAATACTGGGGGTTTGTCTTCCTTTGGTTTTCATCATCTTGCATTTTAAGGTGATCACGCCACTGTTTGAGGCCAACCTTGTAAAACTCAACACAAGTGACAAACATGCATCTAAAGCTTACAACCGCAGGCAAGTTCGGGTAAAAAAACTATCAAAAATTTTCTGTCGCAGCAAAGATGAACAGGCAGCCTTCCAATTTGGATACAGAATGCTCAGCAGTGAAAGAGAACTCAAGCAAAAGGTCTACCCTTCCATGGCCCTGTCCATTGTCTTCCCCTTCATACTTGGGGCAACACTGGTCAGTGACACGGGCGGAATTTCTCAGGCCCTTGAATCATTTAGAACATCTAACCAGTATCTTTGGATCTATTTTTCAGTCCTTATTTTGCCATCGGTCTTTATTTTCGTTGGCCGAAGTAAGTATTATAAAGGGGCTTGGCTTTACAAAGTCCTCCCTATTGAGGACCCTTATCCAATCATTTCTGGGACTTATAAAAGTGCCATAATAAAATTTGGTGTGCCACCATTCTTTATAACCGCTGTTTTAATGGTGATCCTCGCTGGAATTCGTGTTGTTCCCCATATGGGCATAGCTTTTATCAACACCATTTATATGGTTCTTATTATTTCCATGCTCAACGGGACCAGCCTTCCTTTTTCAAGAAGCTTTCAGGTCACACAAGATGGCCACATGAAAGGATCACTCGCAGGCATGGTCTGCACCGGATTATTAGGAGGTCTCCACCTCTTGCTCATTAAATTTAGCACACCACTCATTGATTACATCGTTTTTTTGATCCTATTCGTCATTCTTATACCGTTTTGGAAACATGCTCTACGAACCACATGGGAAGAGATTCACTCATGATAAAACTGTGACAAATCCTTGTGCACTGTGTAAAATAATAATGAAGTAAACTATTTCATTTGGGGGTAAGGAGAAAATCCAATGAAGAAAATCTTAATACTTACAGCTTCAACGGGGGCGGGTCATAACCAAGTGGCAAAAACACTTGAAGCTCAACTGGCAAGCCGAGGACATGAAGTGAAACGTGTGGATTTTATCAGAGAACAAAGCAAAATTTTAGAAATGCTCGTTGAAGATGGGTATGATGTTCTTGCCAGCAAGTTTCCTGAAACTTACGGCAGACTATACAATATGAGTAACCGTGAATGGATCCATGGTCGATTTGCTAAAATGGTTGTCGCCGCTGAATACAGACGAGCCAAACAGCTTGTTTTAAGCTATGAACCTGACCTTATCATTGGCACCCATACCTTTGCAGTCAGCGTCTTTAACCGACTGAAGGTCAAAGGACATTACAAGGGCCCATTCATATCGGTTGTAACAGATTTTGAAGCCCACTATGCCTATGTGAGCAAGGAAGTTGACCTATACATAACAGGCAGTGATTTTACCAATGAAAGCCTTATGGAAAAAGGCATTGATCAGGACCGTATCAAGAACTTAGGAATCCCCATCCATCCGAAGTTCTACAAGCCATCTGGTGTGGTCAAACCTGCTGATGCACCATTTACAGTCTTACTCATGGGGGGCAGTATGGGGCTTGACCCTATGAAAAAGGCTTTCTTAAATCTTCTCAATATGGACCGAGACATGAAACTCTATGTTGTTTGTGGAACCAATAAGACATTAAAGACAGAGCTTGATAAGCTTGTTGAGCTTTCAAATTCCAGACTTGATATTGAGGTGCTTGGTTTTACAGACAATATACATGAGCTTATGGAGCTTTCTGATGTCATTGTGACAAAGCCTGGGGGACTAACCGTTTCAGAGTCCCTCATAAAAAAGCTTCCAATGATTGTGCCTTATTTTATTCCTGGACAAGAGGCTGAAAACCTCGATTTTCTCACCCTTGTCAATATTGCAGTGGAAGTCCGTGATGTGAAACGCATCAGCAAGATTGTAACTTACTTAATGGATCACCCAATAAGGCTTGAAGGCATGAAAAAGGAAATAGAATATATTTCCCGTAACCATTCTCTTGAAATGGTCACTAAATCCATAGAAGATTTGCTTTCGTGATCGCTTTCTAAAATATGTTTTCTTTCAATTTCCCTTGGAATATAAAACTCTATTCCAAGGGAAATTTTTTTTATATACAACCATTTGATATTCGATCATTTGCTTAGTCTGAGCGACTTGTAAAATAACACCCCCGCTATACCGTGTATAAATATTAAGAATCAAATACTATATTCTATCTATAAATATTTTTTATTTTCTTCATATTGTTGACCTTTTTAGTGTACTTTTGTAGAATGGACATGTAATTCCGATCATTTTACTAGGAATTGAGGAGGCTCAATATGGAACACATTCTTAAAATCAATCAGCTCCACTCATCAGTGGAAGGAAAAAATATTCTTAAAGGCGTCAATCTTGACATTAAACCTGGCGAAATACATGTCATAATGGGCCCAAATGGTGCGGGAAAATCAACCCTAGCCAATGTACTTATGGGACACCCTGAACATGAGGTGGTTTCAGGTGACGCCACATTCAGCGGAGAAAACTTGCTGCAAATGAAGGTGGATGAACGTGCACGTGCTGGACTTTTTTTATCCTTCCAGTACCCGCAAGTTATTCCAGGTGTGTCTGTTGAAGGTTTTATTAGACAGGCTCTTACAGAAAAAAACAATGGCCAAAAGCCTTCCATGTTTTCCATGAAAGCAGAGCTTGACGGCCATATTATCAAACTTGGTCTGCCAAGGGACGCTGCATCTCGGTCCTTGAATCAAGGCTTTAGCGGTGGTGAAAAAAAGAAAAACGAAATGCTTCAAATGACTATGCTAAACCCCAAACTGGCCATTCTTGACGAAACAGACTCAGGGCTTGATGTGGATGCCATTCGTACGGTTTATGAGAAAGTTCAGGCATTTTCAAGCCCTGAAAATGCTGTGCTTGTCATCACCCACTACAACAAAATTCTTCAGTACATCAAGCCTGACCATGTCCACATTATGGTTGACGGCAAAATTGTACTCAGTGGAGATGCTTCGCTTGCTGACCGTATTGAAAAAGACGGTTATGAGTCCATCAAGGGAAATGTGGTGGCCTAATGAGCAGACAAAAATCACAAATTGCTGATATTGACCGCGGTGTCTATGACATCGTCAATGAAGAACGGCACACATTTAAGACCGATAAGGGCTTAACAGAAGACATCATTCGTGAAATATCTAGGGAAAAAAATGAACCAGAGTGGATGACGGATTTTCGCTTGAAATCGCTGGAGATATACAATTCAAAACCCATCCCCATGTGGGGCGCAGATCTGTCTGATCTTGATGTAGACAACATTGTCCACTATGTGAGACCAGATGCCAACCTGTCAACCACTTGGGACGACGTTCCCGATGACATCAAGGAGACCTTCGACAGACTGGGGATTCCAGAAGCTGAAAGAGAGTCCTTAGCTGGTGTTGGAGCCCAGTATGATTCGGAAGTTGTTTACCACTCCCTCCAGGATGAACTTCGTGAACAAGGCGTCGTATACCTAGATATGGACACAGCCCTTAAAACCCACGAAGACATTGTTAAAAAGTACTTTATGACACTTATTAGACCAAACGATCACAAGTTTGCTGCCCTACATGGAGCAGTTTGGTCAGGTGGCTCCTTTGTTTACGTTCCAGAAGGGGTTCAAGTTGATATTCCCCTTCAGTCCTATTTTAGGCTCAATGCAAAAGGCGCTGGTCAGTTTGAACACACCATGATCGTTGTAGAGAAAGGGGCAAAACTTCACTTTATTGAAGGGTGCTCAGCACCAAAATACGGTGTTCAAAATATCCATGCTGGGGCTGTCGAACTCTTTGTTAAAGATGACGCCACCCTACGCTACTCTACCATCGAAAACTGGTCAAGAAACATGTATAACCTCAACACAAAGCGCTGCGTTGTTGATGCACGAGGCCGTATTGAATGGGTTTCTGGCTCATTTGGTTCCAAGGTTTCCATGCTTTATCCAATGAGCATACTTAGAGGCGAAGGCGCATCCTCAGAATTTACCGGCATAACCTTCGCAGCCGAAGGCCAATATCTTGACACTGGCACAAAGGTGGTTCACTCAGCGCCAAACACAAGTTCCACAGTCCATTCAAAATCTATTTCAAAAGGCGGAGGTCACGCCTTCTACCGTGGTCTTCTTCGTGTGACAAAAAATGCAACTGGCATTAAATCGACTGTCAACTGCGAATCTCTTATGCTTGATAGTGCGTCAAAATCTGATACCCTTCCAATCATTGAAGTGGATAATGACCAAGTCGATATTGGACATGAGGCCCGGATAGGACGCATTAGCGATGAAGCCATTTTCTACCTGATGTCCAGGGGCATTCCAGAAGATGAAGCCCGCGCCATGATCGTTAGAGGTTTTGTGGAACCCATTACTAAAGAACTTCCGCTAGAGTACGCTGTGGAACTCAATAAACTTATAGAGATTGAACTTGAAGGCACAATAGGATAGGAGGCCCCCATGACATATAAATCAGAACATCAAAAGAGCTTTGAGGGGCATGCTCTACCCAAATGGAGACGAGCCCCCCTACCAGAAGATATTTTGAACAGAACCATATCTTCTGCAGCCTTTACCATAGAAAATAAGGACAACCAAACAGACATGCATCCCCTTGATCCAGATGGAAACGGGGCTGTACTTGATCTGCTATTGGCTTCTGAAAAAAATTTCAAAAATCATCTAGGCGATGCCTTTATTAGCCACACATCTGCAAAGAGCAGAAATGGCTTTCATATCACTTCAAGCCAGTCTAGTGATCGTCTAAACCCAGTACAGATCAACTATGACCTGTCACAAACACCCGCTATGGCAGAACGCAACCTCATTCATGCCAAGTCTGGTCACAGCATGTCGGTTGTCTTACGCTATACAAACGCAGATGCCCACCAGACCCGTCACCATGGAGTGACAAGTGTTATAGCTGAACCAGGAAGCACCCTTGATATTGTCCGCTTTCAGGATTTAAGCTCAGACTCTGAGTTTTTTGACAATATACATTTTCAAGTGGAAGAAGGGGCAACTGTGCGATTCTTTGACTATCAAATTGGTGGTTCATTTAAAGCTCTTGGGTGCCAAGCAGATTTGAAAGGCCGCCACAGCCAGTTTGAAGTCTATAATGGCTACCTGGGATTTGGTGATGATCTGCTTGATATTTCCTACATGGCACAACACTTTGGTGCCCATTCACAATCGAAAATTTTAGCCAAGGGCGCTCTTGGTGATAGAGCCCGTAAAACCTTCAGAGGGACCCTTGATTTCAAGTCTGGTTCAAAGACCGCTGTGGGACAAGAAGAAGAGTTTGTTCTGATACTCAGCCCTGATGTGAACTCCGACTCCATTCCCGCCCTCATGTGTGAAGAGGATGATGTTATTGGAGAACACGCTGCCAGTGTCGGACGAATGGACACAGATTTACTCTTCTACATGATGAGCCGAGGCTTCTCTGAAGATGAAGCCCGCCGAACTCTGGTAACGGCTGCCGTGGCTGAAACCCTTGAAGAACTTGAAATAAAATCTCTTCGTGAAGAAATACTATCTGCCTTTGAAGTGCGATTAAGTGAGAACAAGCAGGCCCTTGTCCCTGCTAGGTCTTAAGGAGTGGATGCTATGAATCTAACGACAAAAATGGATGTAAGACGTATACGGTCTGACTTTCCCATACTCAGTACAGATCATGCCCTCACATACCTGGACAATGCCGCTACAACCCACATGCCCCTTCATGTGCAGAATGCTCTTTCAAACTATACAAATCAAAGTCATGGCAGCCCCCACCGCGGGGCGCATCGACTTTCCATTGAAGCCACAAAAGCTTATGATGCGGCGCGTGAAAAGGTCAGAGGTTTCATTAATGCCGATTCAAGTGCTCAATGTGTCTTCACAAGAAATACCACAGAAAGTTTGAATCTTATTGCTTATGGTTACTTGATGCATTCTATCGAGCCTGGTGATAAAATCATCACTTCAATCACGGCCCATCATAGCGCCCTGCTCCCCCTTCAAATGGTTGCCAGAGCTAAGGGGACTCAACTTGAATATCTATACTGCGATAATTTAGGTCATATTCCAAAATCTGAATTAAGCAAGATTGATAACAAGACAAAATACGTCCTTGTGCCTTATATCAGCAATGGCATAGGATCCATTCACGACTTAAAAAGCCTTGAAGAAATCACCCACGCCCACGGAGGCATATTTGCCGTTGATGGGGCTCAAGCCATCGGTCATATACCTATTGATGTGAAAGCCCTTAACATAGACCTCTTTGTTTTTTCAGGCCATAAGATCTTTGCACCACAGGGCATTGGGGTTTTATATGGCAAAACCGATCTGCTAGAACAGTTTGAACCCTTCTTGCGCGGTGGCGATATGATTGAATACGTCGAGGAGCAAACTTCGACCTTTGCCCCTTTGCCAGAAAGGCTTGAGGCTGGCACTCAAAATGTTTATGGTGCTGTTGGACTTCATGCTGCACTCGACTATATTGATGCCATTGGAGTAGAAAACATTCGATCCGTCGAGGAGCGCCTTACAGGCTATGCTTACTCAAAGCTCAGTGATATGGATGGGGTTACTATTTATGGTCCCAGCCACTCGTCTGAGCGTGGTGGTCTTATCACATTCAATGTAGAAGGCATCCATCCCCACGACGTGGCCACTATTTTAGACCATCACGGCGTGGCCATTCGGGCAGGCCACCACTGCTGTCAGCCCCTTATGAAGCATTTGAACTTGTCATCAACATGCCGGGTGAGTTTTGCAGTTTACAACACACTAGAGGACGTGGACAACTTTATCAGTGCTCTGGCTCAGGCAAGGGAGGTCTTTGGATATGCTTGATCAAATGTATACAGAAATTATTTTAGAACACAATCGAAACAGCCCTCACAAGGGTCAACTTGAAACTGTCACCCACACAGAAAGAGGCCACAACCCCAACTGCGGTGATGACCTGACCCTCCATCTAGAAGTTGAGGAGGGACTTATTAAAAATGCAAAGTTTACAGGAACAGGTTGTGCCATTTCTCAAGCCTCTATGTCCATTATGATCGATTTGATTCTTGGACAAGACAAGGAAACAGCTCTAACCCTCACAGACCTTTATTCAAAAATGATAAAAGGCCATGAACTCAGCCCGGAGGACAAAAACCAACTTCAAGATGCACAAATTTTTGAAACTCTTTCAAAAATGCCTGCTCGGGTTAAATGTGGAACACTTGGCTGGCACTGTCTACGCGTTGCACTTATGGAAAATGATGCAAAGTAAGTTCTCTGGTTTTTTTTGTAAGACTTACAGAAGTCTGACCAATTCATGAACAATATATTCATTTTCCTTTACAACGTTCGATAATAAAGCTATAATTTGAATAACATTTCAAGACTGGCGGAAAAAGTGGAGTCTACCACGGGGGATTGAAATGAATTTCGTAATTAGCCGACCGCCTGGGCGCAAGTAGCCCAGGTGTGTCGGTTTTTCTATGTCCACCTGGGCAAGTAAAACAGGAGGATTATTATGAAGAAAAGTGCATGGAATGGATTTAACAAAGGCAAATGGTGTGACACCATAGACGTTCGGGATTTTATTATTAAAAACCGCACCCCCTATCATGGAGATCATGCCTTCTTATCACCGCCGACTAAACGAACACAAAAACTCCTTGATCATCTTAAGGCGTTAAAACAAATGGAACTCGAAAAAGGTGGCGTTCTGGACATTGACACAGATAGGGTTTCATCTCTATTAAGCTATGAAAAGGGACTGATCCACGGCCACGAAGAGATCATATATGGTCTGCAAACCGACGCCCCACTAAAGCGCGGTGTTAATCCCTTTGGAGGCATACGAATGGCACGACAAGCCTGTGAAGCCTATGGTTATAAACTTGGGGACTCTATAGAGGAACATTTTAAATACAAAACAACCCACAACGATGGTGTTTTCCGAGTCTATTCCGATGAGATTCTTAAAATGCGTAAGTCAGGTCTTATTACCGGTCTACCTGATGCCTACGGTCGCGGTCGTGTTATTGGCGATTATAGACGGATTGCCCTCTATGGTGTGGACACCCTCATTGCTCATAAGCAAGCCGATAAAAGAGACCTTGAAAATAGCCCCATGCTCGAAGAATCTATCCGCCTTTCTGAAGAAGTCTACCGACAAATTGATTTTCTAAAAAAATTAAAAACAATGGCCCTCGCTTATGGCCATGATATATCCCGGCCAGCAACAAACACTCTAGAAGCTGTCCAGTGGCTCTACTACGGTTATTTGGGCGCCATTAAAGAACAAAATGGCGCAGCTATGTCCCTGGGCCGCGTCAGCACCTTTATAGATATTTATGCCCAGCGTGATCTTTCAAATCAGACCATGACTGAATCCGCTGTTCAAGAAATTATTGATGACTTTGTCTTAAAGCTAAGAATGGCTCGGCAACTGCGTACACCAGATTACAATGAGCTATTTGCCGGTGATCCTCTCTGGGTCACTGAATCACTGGGGGGAATGGGACAAGATGGGCGAACCCTCGTCACAAAATCCAGCTTTAGATTTTTACATACGCTCACCAATCTCGGACCAGCTCCAGAACCAAATATGACTGTTCTTTGGGCAAAAAATTTACCTCAGGCCTTCAAAAATTACTGCGCAAAACTTTCTATTGAAACCGACGCCATCCAGTACGAGAATGATGATTTAATGCGTCAAGATTATGGAGATGACTACGGCATAGCATGCTGTGTTTCCGCTATGCGTATTGGTCAGGAAATGCAGTTTTTTGGTGCCAGATGCAACCTGCCTAAAACCCTATTATTGGCTCTTAATGGTGGTTTTGATACATCTTCTAACATCCAGGTTGGCCCCAAAATGGATGTTCTTAAATCACCAACACTTGACTTTAACCAAGTAAGATCCAGGCTGGATACCTATCTCGACTGGCTCTGTGAAAACTATGTTCGTGCCATGAACATCATCCACTACATGCATGACAAATATGCCTATGAAAAAACTCAAATGGCCCTTCATGACACCGATGTTCACCGCTATATGGCCTTTGGCATTGCTGGTCTATCTGTCATGGCAGATTCCTTATCAGCCATAAAACACGCACAAGTTAAGCCGATTTTCAATAATCAAGGTTATATGATAGATTTTGAAATCGTAGGTGATTATCCTAAGTTTGGCAACGACGACAACCGTGTGGATGATCTTGCAAGTGAGCTTACTGAAAATTTTATAAAAAAGCTTCGCCACCACCCAACCTACCGAAATGCAGAACACACCCTCTCCATTTTGACCATTACATCCAACGTGGTCTATGGAAAGAAAACGGGCAGCACACCTGATGGCCGAAAGTCTGGTGACGCATTCGCCCCAGGCGCTAACCCTATGCATGGTCGGGATAAGATCGGCGCCCTAGCCTCCCTTAACTCTGTCGCCAAGGTCCCATATGAAGCCTGTCGAGATGGTATTTCGTGTACTTTCTCAGTCACGCCAAAGGCCCTTGGCAAAAGCGATGGGATACAGGTTCAAAATTTGGTTGGCATACTTGATGGCTATTTTGATCAGGCTGCCCACCACCTCAATGTCAATGTTTTAAGTCGTGAAAAACTCATGGACGCCATGGAAAGGCCTGAAGACTATCCTAATTTAACTATACGCGTTTCAGGTTATGCTGTTAACTTCAACAGACTGAGTCGAGCACAACAAGAGGAGGTTCTTTCAAGAACCTATCATGGTAGGCTTTAAAAATCTGCTTTAATACAGGATTCAAAAACATACCTCGTCCCTAATCGAGGTTACTGCCAAGTCAAATTTTTGATGGATATATTTTGACTTGTTCTATGATTTCTACTATAATTTCCATTGCTATATGCATATAGAATGACGTAAATGGTTTTCTAAATCTAAACAGAAGAGCATTCACCAACAGATTCCATGTTTGTGAATGCTCTTTATTATTAGTTGTTTTATTATGTTCGTTATTTACTATGTTCGTTATTTACTATGTTTGGTCTTTACTATGTTCCGACTTCATTCTTTTCAAGCTTTACTCTACTGCGTCTTTATTCTTTTCAGCCTTTATTATGGTTGGTGCTTGAATACTGTTTTAAATGAGACTCTAAGATCTTCAGGTCTTTTACTTCAACAATTGTTCAAAGTCCGCATCAATTTTTTCTACGCCCAGATAACGGGCAAAATCTTCAAAGCCTTTTACAACAGTTTGTCTTAGGGCATCATCAACAAGGGTGTCTTCTTCCCACCACCAGTTTTTTATCCTTAAAACATTGCCACCCCTCAGGTGGTCTGGCTCAAATCGTCCAACAAAATTATTCTCGTATAAAACCGGAAGAACATAATACCCAAAGCGCCTCTCAGAAACTGGTTTATAGACTTCCCAGACATAGTCAAAATTAAAGACATCCTTAATTAGTTTTCTGTCCCATATCAGATTATCCAGGGGCGCGATAAAGCGAACAGAACTGTCCTCACTTGGTCCCTCCTCATTACACCTATGTATTAAGTTCCCATCCGGATCGTAGCCTGATTCATTTTCTGTATTGTTTTTAGCCACATTCGTACGGATTGGCTTGTGAGATGACTTTGACTGAATCAGACTTTTTAAAAGAGGCATGTCTTCTCTTCGAATATAGAATTTATCATCTATTGATTCCACTTCAACTTCATGCAAATCTCCCGCTTCCACCAGTCTGTTAATGGACTCTGTACGCTTCTTTTTTACCGAAAGGTACTTGCCCAGCCAGCCATCACCACGTTTGGCCCAGTACATGCCAATAGAACCTATTCTTCTTTTCACATACCAATCCATGAAGGCTTCTTCAGATTCAAAGCCCTCCTCAGACTGAATCACATCACTTTGCATCAAGTTTTCAATAAAATCATATATCTTTTGAGTTCCACTTTTGCTGTGAATCCCCACAGCACCTTTGTGGAACAAGTAATCGAGAACAACACTGGAAATCTTACCATGCCCCCATACACCACGCTCAACCTGACCAAGTTCTATGCCACTTGGTCTTGTTGGCCCAGTCTCTTTCAGAGCATCTTTAACCGCATCAATATGCTTTAAGGCGTCATGGGATTTTCGTTTTTTCAGCGTGGATTCAGTGCTTAAAGCCATGGCTTCACGCACCCGCTTCATTTTGGACCAATCCGAAGCCTTATAAATTGACATTTGCTTGTCCCATCCATCGACAAGGGTCCGGTCTTTATAAAGAAGTTCTTCTAATATCGAGGAATCATAGTCTTTAACACGGCTTTGAAGGACCAAGTCACTGTTTCTTCCCACCACATTTAGGGGGTCGTACTGAATACACCCCACCTGATTCATGAAGTCTATCACACCAGATTTTCTCTCATACTTTTTTAGACTTCCCAGACCTTGGTATTCTATTAAAAACCACTTCAACTCATCTATTGTTATTTGCATGGGCATGGTCGTCACCGGTCCTTTAATATGTTTTTAAATAAAATCAGGCTTCCATTTTATATATTTAATCGCTAATTTAGGGGCTTTCAAAATTACAGATTCACGTCCTTATCATGCATAGATAGAATTTAACTTTTTTATATCTATTTTTGCTTCTTTCATATCAGTAAATGATATAAGAAGGGTTCTTCGGCGATATTTTGCTAGTCGCTCAGTTCACAAAAAATCTCATGAATATTGCCATCAGGATCAGCAAAAAGTGCCGTTCTCTGGTTCCACGGCATATTTTCAGGTTTATGGATTTCCACCGCACCCTTGCCAATTAATGATGCATACGTTTTGTCTAAGTCCTCAACATTTTCACATGGAAAGGCCAACTCAAAAGCTTGTCCTGTACGCATGAGCTTAAAGGCCTCACTGTAGTCATGCATGACCTGACGTTTGCATATGGCAAATCGTACACCTTCATTTTTAAACTCTACATAGTCACCTAGGTCATTAATAATCTCAAAACCTAGTACCTCTTTATAAAAGGCCTTCATTCTTTCAATGTGATCTGTCCAGATGGTGATTAAGCTGATTTGGGCTTTCATATGACTCCTCCTAAACACTACTTTAAGTTAGACGCTTGCAAAGTACAGACTCTGGCCACTTCTCTCCTATACAGATATTACAGACATACAAACATTTACGAAGCGCAAATCTATGTCTGCTTTTCCAAATGACCCTAATGTGGTACTTTGTAAGTCCCTCAATTATCTCTTTGTCTAATCGACGTTCATTAAACTTATTTTAACAAACAAGCGTTCGGTCCGCAAGATCATAACCCTAAATTTCCTGAAATTTAAAACTTGAATTTTTTAAATGTAACTATGAGCATCTTCACCAAGACACCTTCTAGTGGACTGCATAATATAAAATAAAAACACAGACAATGAGTGATTTTACAAAAAAAAGCCGGAATTAAACATTCCGACTTCATAATTTAACCCTTATTCTCTTATGTCTTGTGATACGATCTCATCATTAACAATCTTTGTCGTACTGAACCAATTCCCATTCTCATCATAATAGGTGTTCTCAATAATCCAGTCATCCCCGTCATAAGACTCGTAATATTCTTGAATTAGGATTCCGTTTTCTGAATATTTCTCGAAACCACCATACTGATTGTCATTGACTCTTAAGTCCATATCTCTTCTGACTTTACTGTGTTCGGTGTAATGATCATTTATTAGAGTGTAATGTACAATTTTCGGTTGTGTTCTTTCAGCGTCATAGAAAACAATAAAAATTGGAGCATATCGCTTGCTCATATCTGGAATTTCTTTGAAAACATAATCGACTCGCTTTTGACCTTCTTTATATTCCATTTCACTGAAGTTGAATGTGTAGTGATCACTCATGAACTTTCTATATGGATCATCTGTATCTTCCACGATGCTCTGGTCTGAATTCTCATCAACTGTTTCATCAAGTTCTGTGACCTCACCACTCTCTTGCACAGTTTTTTCGTCTGCCTCAAGAACGTCTTCCTCTGGCGCCTCATCAGCTTTTTCTTCAACCACTTCTTCTTTTTTGTCAACTTGAATTTGAACCAAGACATCATCCTCTATACCATCAACAGTAAAATCTTGGTTGTAGGTCTTATCATCCACTTCAATTTTAACAACACTTGGTCTTTTGTTATTAACATACTCCGCGTTGGTAAATTCGAATGTGACCTGTCCACTGGAATCTGTCACCGCTGAATAAACAGCCTCGTTTTCATTGAGCACATTCACATTTATACCACTCGTTTGACCTTCGTCGCCTAGTATCTGGACTCTCAAAGATGTTCGGTGCTTGAAGAGTTTTCTAACCTCTTCCTCTTTTCTATATAAGTCCATTTCTTGCTCTATCCTGATGTTCTTGGCGATCTGGGTGAAGACTGGTTCTAAGGACTTAGCCGTCATGGCATATAGGTTTGCAGACAATGATTTTTTCATATCTTCATTCAAACCAGCATCAGCCGTCCAGCCCCCTTCTGATACATATGACATGTACTCATATACATTCTCGTCATTTTCCCAGTACTTATTTGAGTATTCTTCTAGCATATTCTCTATTTCAATTTTCGCACTTTCAGCAGATGTGGCCTTATCAAATAGAGGCTTGATTTTCTTATACCACATAACATGAGACCCTCTACCACTATTGACATAAAGGTCTTTTACAGAAGAATCACTTCTGTAAAACTCATAAAACGCCTTTTCGTGTAGGGCATATCGCCCCTCAATGGCCTCCGTTGCAAATGCATTGAGAGAATAATCTATAGCAAATGTCCCTAAAGATGCAATTTTGAGGGCAGATGTGCTAAAGTACTTGCTAATGGTCTGATCCATGTAAAATTTAGTGGCATTTATTGCCATGCTCTTATCGTCACCTTTTGAAAAATCTATGACAAATTGAAGACCCGTTGTTGCCAGTCCAACATTCCCCAATTGATTATTTATATTTTTAAAGGCTTCCATCTGTATGGCTTCTTCTAAAAAGGTGGTTGATGGTCCAATCTGACTCAATCCAGATGTCACACCCTTCCAACCTTCTTCAATGGCTGAAGGGACATTAACGGTTCCACTCGACGAAACATCATTATAAATCTGCATAGCCTTGTCATAATCCATCTCTGAAACATCTTTCTTTGCAGTATTATCATTGTCTTCTGATTCAAAAAGTCCAAACCAAGACAAATGATTTGTATAAACTGTTGCCTGTCCATTATCTAAGGAATAAGGCAGTGGTGTCCAAATTTCATTCTCCTCATTAAAATATGCGGCATATAAACTTTCTTCACTCACTTTATTGTCATATGGAATAATAATTTCAATATAGGTATCAAGCTCATGCACATCTTCAAGGGTAATATCATAAATAGTAAGAGCGTTTTCCACTTCATTCGCCTGTTTAACTTCTTCAACAACCAGGCTTTTACCTTGTCCATCAAAAAAAGCTGGCAACTTGATTTCTATGTCCTTGCCGACCGAGATCATCTCATCTTCGTAGGTGGTCTCAAGAATTGTGAAATTAGATGACCCCTGGTCATTTGTCCTTGTGTCAATTGAGGCACTCTTATTCACAGATTTATATATATCGATTATCACCCTGTTCCCAAATTGATCAAGGGCAGGCAATCCATTTTTTTCTTTTAAAATTTTATTCACAACTGTCATAGTTGCCTCAACAGTTGCACTGCCTTCAGGGTTCATGGCATTGTTGCCAACACCAGATATTATATTATTGCTCTTAGCCATATACACCGATTCTTTTGCCCATGAAGGTATTTGTCCATCATCTAAAAAAAGGTCATCTGAACCGGGTGTCATTGGAACCTCTAGTATGGATAAGACCTTGACCATAAATGTAGCAAGTTGGGCTCTTGTCAGTGGTTGATCATACCCAAACTGATTGTTTCCTATGCCTGCTGTGATGCCAACGCTGGCCCCTTTTAGGGCATAAATATCTGTCGTGTCTGTAAAGAAAATGTCCTCGTCTAAAACAATTTCTCGTCCAGACATAATTTCATACATTCCCACCGCAAAATAAATGAACTCACCTCTAGTAATTTCCTTTTGATAATTCTGAAATGCCTCATCGCTAAAGTAATGAATTTCTTTAAGTTCATTGATAGAATCTTCTGCCCACACAGAAGGTTCCTCTGCAAAAGCAAGACCAGAAGGCATCAGCAAAAGTAACCCTAAAAATATGATCCAGATTTTCTTATTCCCCACCTTTTCTCCACCTCTTTCATTATATAATTAGCCATTAACACTCTTTATTTATATACCCTTTATTGTGACATTTACATTTCTTATCTTGACATAAGAACATAAGTGAGTATAATATGATAAAGAATTTAATAATCGGCTATGATGGAGACAAACAGCACTGTACGATTTAAAGAAATCTAAAAATGATTTCCTAGAGAGAAAGCGCCCCAGGCTGCAAGCGCCTTCAAATACGACTTTGTGAATACTACTCCTGAGCTTTGAATGACTAGGCTAGCATTTTATGATATTTTAAAACACTGCTGAAATTTCAACGGACTATCACGTTACGATATAATAAGTTGCACTGTACTATAGTGCGCTTGGAGTGGCCGTTTGGCAACGAAGGTGGAACCGCGATAAACTCGTCCTTGATTATAGGGACGGGATTTTTTTATTTTTTGTTGTATGTCTTGCAAATAGACAAATGTATTCAAGCGCTTGCAAAATTACAGATTCACTTCCTCACCATACCATATAGAATTTTTGATTCTTAATTATCTATCTATGTCATGGTAGGGACTCTCAAGTGATATTTTTGCAAGTCGATCAATTGATTATTTTAGGCGATTTCAAAACCATAGACTTAGGTCATGAACATCCCAAAGTGGAATCTGACATGATTCTTAAGCGAAACTGTGAAAGACGCCCATTTATACAAGGAGGCACACTATGAATATTTTACTCAAAGATGGCTCATCAAGAGAAATCGAATCAGGAGCAAGCGTCTATGATCTAGCAAAGTCCATCAGTGGACGTCTAGCCAAAGAGGCCCTCGCAGGCGACGTGAATGGAAAACTAGTGGATGTATCCCACATTCTTAAAGAAGGCGATCAGGTTAGTATCATCACCTATAAAGATGAAGCTGGTGTGGAAGTGTTTAAACACTCTGCGGCCCACCTTCTAGCCCATGCTGTAAAGCGCCTATATCCTGAAGCTAAACTAGCGATTGGTCCATCAATTGACCGTGGTTACTACTATGATTTTGATCTTGACGTAAAATTCAAGCAAGAAGACCTTGTTAAGATTGAAAAGGAAATGAAAAAAATCAGCTCTGAAAAACTTCCAATTGAACGCATGGTGGTTTCAAGAGAAGAAGCCCTTAAAATGTGTAAGGAAATGGGCGAAGACTATAAAGTTGAACTCATTGAAGACCTTCCAGAAGACGAAGTCATTACCTTTTACAAGCAGGGTGACTTTGTTGACCTTTGCATGGGACCACACGTTCCAAACACAGGCCTACTAAAAGCCTCTAAGCTTCTAAGTATTGCAGGTGCCTACTGGAGAGGCGATGAGAAAAACAAAATGCTTCAGCGTATTTACGGTGTATCATTCCCAAAAGCAAAGCTTCTTGATGAACACCTAGAGTGGCTTGAAGAAATTAAAAAGCGTGACCACAATAAAATTGGTCGTGAAATGGGTCTGTTTACAACTTCAGAAGCCATTGGACAGGGCCTTCCACTCCTTATGCCTAAGGGAGCGAAAATCGTTCAAACCCTTCAGAGATTTGTTGAAGATGAGGAAGAGCGCCGTGGTTATGTCTTAACTAAAACACCACTTATGGCTAAATCTGACCTTTACAAACTTTCTGGACACTGGGACAAGTACCGTGATGGTATGTTTATTATTCCTGAAGCCGGTGAATCTGGAGAACCTGGAGATATTGACAACGCCATGGCCCTTCGTCCTATGACTTGCCCATTCCAGTTCTCTGTGTACAAGGCTGAGCAAAAGAGTTACCGTGACCTGCCTGTGCGCTACGGTGAAACGTCAACACTCTTTAGAAATGAGTCTTCAGGTGAAATGCATGGTCTGATCCGTGTTCGCCAGTTCACAATCTCTGAAGGTCACCTAGTGGTTACGCCAGAGCAACTTGAAGAAGAATTCAAGGGTTGTGTAGATCTTATCAATTATATGATGGAAACGCTGGGCATTGAGGAAGACATCACTTACCAGTTCTCTAAGTGGGATCCTAACAATAAAGAAAAGTACATCGGCGAAGCTGACGTATGGGAGAGCACACAGGACAAGATGCGTGAAATCCTTGACCACCTTGAACTGGATTATAAGGAAGTCGAAGGGGAAGCGGCCTTCTATGGTCCAAAACTTGACCTTCAGTTTAAAAATGTTCATGGCAAAGAAGACACAATCATCACTGTCCAAATTGACTTTGCCCTTGCAGAGCGTTTTGATATGACTTATATCGATAAAGATGGTCAGAAAAAGCACCCAGTTATCATTCACAGAACATCTATTGGTTGCTACGAAAGAACACTGGCTATGCTTATTGAAAAGTATGCTGGCGCCTTCCCAACATGGTTAGCACCAGTTCAGGTTAAGGTTCTTCCTATTTCTGAAAAATATCATGACTATGCTTATGAGGTTGTGAATAACCTTAGAAGAAACGGCATTCGAGTGGAAATTGATGAACGTGCTGAAAAAATCGGCTACAAGATCCGTGAAGCCCAGCTAAGCAAATCTCCATATATGCTTATTGTCGGTCAGAAGGAAGAAGAAGACAAGGCTGTATCTGTTCGTTCTCGTATTGAAGGGGACAAGGGCTCTATGTCTCAAGATGATTTTATTGCACAGGTTCGCAAGGAAATCGAAGAACGTACTCTGAACTACAAATAGAACCCCTTAAACATCTACCGACTATGTATTGGTCCTATAATTTATATGATGTGGGACTTCAAGAGGACGGTCGAAAACGACTTATCTTCCGAAAAATAATGAAATTCAGGCGCTTTCACATAGTCGCCCAATTAATAAAACCCGTGAATCCATATGGATTCACGGGTTTTTGTGTTGGAAATCTGCCTTCATTTCATCAAGGAACCGAAGTATAAAGACACTTTTAAATCAGTCATTCACATATTTAAAATTACTTACTCTTCCAGGCACGACTCAGGGTTTTTAGCTCAAAACGAATTTCTTTAATGGACCGTCCAATAAAGCTTGCTGTACTACCAACCACTTGGGCGCCATTTCGTCTCTTTTGCATTCTCTTTTTCATTATATCGCTGATGTAGCCACCGTGGAATGTCTTTGGCTCATAGGAAATAATAAATGCATTGGGTTCAAAAGTCTTAATGATTTTGAGCAGGGTGGCTTCCTTTTTTCTCTTGGTTAGAATTTCAAGTTTCACACGCCCACTGTCTCGTCCCTCTCCAGAGAAAAGCGTTACACCATAGCCACTGTCTCTTAGGGCTTTAACCATTTCATCATTTCTATGATTGATATTTACCATAAAAGTGGAATAGCCAATGGCCAATTTTTGTTCCACCGATATCCCCGCAATGAGTCCCGCTGAAAAACCAACGGCATATACGAACATTTCCATATAGGTCGATTCACCAGAAAGAACAATGGCTAGACCAAATATATACACCAGGGCCTCTAGAAACCCAAAAACAGCGGTCAATACCTTCAAGTTCTTAACCATTGTTATTGTTCTTAGAGTCAGTAGCGGTACAAAAATAAGTTGTACAACCACAATAAGTACAAGTTTTGACATGGATGCCTCCGTTCAAATTGTCAGTTACTGCCTTCTTATGCACACAGCGCGTCCACTGTTAAACATTCTTAGGGTCATAGTAACATACTCAAAGGATTTTTGTATAGACATATTAAAATTGGGTATCATTTTTTGACAAGAAGGCACACAGAATTATAAGTTCCCATTAGCGGTATTCCACATATAAATAAAAACAAATCAATATATAATCTGCAACCATACATACTATTTTATGTCGCTCAACTCTGCATTCACCTTCTAACGCTTCATCCGACACTGATTCCAATCACATTTATCTCACTGTCCAAAATGTAAAGAACTCAAAGGAGGAAAATTTCATGCAAAGCAAGGGAAAATGCCCTGTCACTGGTCACATGGCAAGCGCCAAATCAGGTGGCACGAGCAACAAAGATTGGTGGCCCAACCAACTCAATCTAAAAATTCTCCACCAGCATTCTGAAAAAGTCAGCCCTATGGATGAATCTTTTGATTATGCAAAAGCCTTTAAGGAACTTGATTACTTTGCCCTCAAAGAAGACCTTTTTAAGCTCATGACAGATTCTCAGGACTGGTGGCCTGCAGACTGGGGACACTACGGCGGTCTTTTTATTAGGATGGCTTGGCACAGTGCTGGTACATATAGGATGGGCGATGGTCGTGGTGGTGGCGGCACAGGCAATCAGCGGTTTGCACCCCTTAACAGTTGGCCCGACAATGCCAATCTTGACAAGGCAAGACGCCTGCTCTGGCCCATTAAGCAAAAATACGGAAAATCAATTTCTTGGGCCGATCTCATGATCCTTGCAGGCAACTGCGCCCTTGAATCCATGGGATTTAAAACCTTTGGCTTTGCCGGAGGCCGTGAAGACATTTGGGAACCCGAAGAAGACATTTACTGGGGGACTGAAATGGAGTGGCTGGATGATGAACGCTACTCCGGCAACCGGGATTTAGAAAACCCACTGGCTGCGGTACAAATGGGCCTTATTTACGTCAATCCAGAAGGCCCGAATGGCGAGCCAAGTGCTGTGGCTTCTGGTAGAGATATTCGTGAAACCTTCGCTCGAATGGCTATGAATGACGAAGAAACCGTGGCCCTTGTTGCAGGCGGTCACACCTTTGGGAAATGTCACGGGGCAGGAGACGCCTCACAAGTTGGACCAGAACCAGAAGGTGCCCCTTTAGAAGAGCAAGGCCTAGGATGGAAAAATAGCCAGGGCACAGGCCATGGAGGTGACACAATCACAAGCGGTATTGAAGGCGCTTGGAATGCCACACCAACAAGGTGGGACAACAATTATTTTGAGACCCTCTTTGGATATGACTGGGACTTGGTTAAAAGTCCAGCCGGGGCATGGCAGTGGATTCCAACTGACCCAGAAGCAAAGAAAACAGTCCCTGATGCCCACGATCCTAATAAGACAAACCCACCTATGATGACCACGGCTGACATGGCCCTTCGAATGGATCCTATTTACGGGCCTATTTCAAAACGATTTTTAGAAAATCCAGATGATTTTGCCGACGCCTTTGCAAGGGCTTGGTTTAAACTGACCCACCGTGATATGGGGCCTCGCTCAAGATACTTGGGACCAGAGGTGCCTGATGAAGAACTCATTTGGCAAGACCCTGTACCACCTGTCAGCCATGATTTAATCAATAAGCAGGATGAAGAAATGCTCAAGGAGAAAATACTGGCTTCTGGTCTCACCTTAGGTCAGCTTGTGACAACCGCTTGGGCATCTGCCTCTACCTATAGGGGATCGGATATGCGAGGCGGAGCCAATGGAGCTCGTATTCGACTTGCCCCACAAAAGGACTGGGAAGTCAACCAACCTATGAAACTTCAAGAAGTCTTAAGTGTGCTTGAGAAAATCCGCGAAGACTTCAACGTGGAATCAAAGGTAAGAAAAATTTCCCTTGCAGATATGATTGTTCTCGGTGGAGCAGCCGCCATCGAACAGGCCGCTAAGAATGCTGGTCAAAATGTTATGGTGCCTTTTGAACCCGGCCGAACAGATGCCACACAAGATCAAACGGATATCGAGGCCTTTGCTGTTCTTGAGCCAGTAGCTGATGGCTTTAGAAACTATCAAAAGAAAAAGTATGCGGTTTGCGCTGAAGAACTTTTACTCGACAAGTCTCAGCTTCTGGGTCTTACAGCGCCAGAAATGACTGTCCTTATTGGCGGCATGCGTGTTCTTAACACAAACTATGGACACACAAAATATGGCGTTTTCACGAAAACACCAGAATCCTTAACCAACGACTTTTTCGTTAACCTTCTCGATATGAAAACAGCATGGATGCCGAGTCCAGATGAAGAAGACATTTATGTCGGTCGTGACAGGAAAACCGGTGAAATCCAGTGGACTGGCACAAGGGTAGACCTTGTTTTTGGTTCAAACTCTCAACTTCGTGCTATTTCAGAAGTTTATGCTTGTGAGGATGCCAAGGACAAGTTCATTTGTGATTTTGTATCAGCTTGGAATAAGGTTATGAATGCGGACCGGTTTGATTTAAAATAGGGATATATTCCGTTTTATATAAGTGGCTGGAGAATATTTCTTCAGCCACTTTTTATTTGGACTCTCCAGCCTAACTGGTTTAAATTATAAGGATTAAATTATAAGGCTTATATTATAATGGCTTGCAAATATAATTTTAAGTTTTCACTATAACATATAATGAATCTGCTTACACCCATAATAACAACCGCTGTGGTCAGTTGATATGATATATTTCTCCATAAATTGCCCATAAATTACATAGAAACATAGTAACATGTAGTATATCGCGTTTGCTCTATGTATCAATAATAAAGTCTTTGACTGAACCTATAAACTTTGACAATAGAGCACCCTCCCATCAGTATGCTATACTGAGAAAAGTGACTCGTATTTGATTAAAGAGGTGGAAGAAATGAAAAAAGACTTATATATTGATTTTGATTCAACCATAGTGAATGCAGACAAGGCCATTTGCAAAATGTATAATGAGCGTTACAGTGACTATGAAGATTTTGTACCTGCACAGTGGGAAAAACATTCAAACTGGGCCTATAAGGGTGTTTGTCCCTTAATACACCGACATGAAGATGACCCTATACAGGTTATAAAAGATTATTTTGGAGACAAGGATTTCTTCAAATACCTTGAGTTCTACGATGACGCCAAGCGGGTTATTGGTCGTCTCGTTGAAAAATACAATGTCATCATTTGCACTTCAGCTTTTCCTATGAACGCATCTAAGAAGGTCCTTTGGATAGAGGAACACCTGCCAGAAGTGGATGAAATCATCATACTCATCAACAAATCAGGCAATGGCTACGGCAAGGAACGTGTGGCCATGATGGAAGAAGACTCTATTTTCATTGATGATCATCCCAAGAACCTTCGATCCACCAAGGCCTCTGAAAAGTATCTCTTTAAGTTTAAAGAAACCGACTACAATGAGTATGACGGCAACATTGTTTCCAGTTGGAAGGAAATTGAGTCTATACTGTTATAAAGCTTTGCTATCAATAAAAGAAGAGGCACAGTGACAAGATTAATTTAATCTTGTTCTGTGCCCCATTCTTATTCATTAACTAGACAATGCAAATTAGTTAAGTCGTTCTAAGTCATAAATGATGATTTCTGTCATTGATTTTGAATTATTCTTGATCGTAACGCCATCATCAGAGTATGTAATATCAGTTGACTTGATCTTGGCATTGGTGTTCGAATCATTTGATATTGTGCTCCCTTTCGGAAGATAAATTTTCACATCACTAATATCATGCTTGATTTCTAGGTTGCTATTTGAAACATTCTCTCTAAGAACCAGCTTTGCGTCACCAACATTGCTCTTTAATTTTATTGATCCTATGCTTCCATCCAGCTTAACATCGCCAACGTCTGTTTTAGAGTCAAGGTTATTGACAGCACCATTTATAATAAGATCACCAACATCACGCGTTGCCACCACATCTTCAAAACTTCCGTCTAAAATAGTATCACCTGTGTCATTCATAATATTTAGCTTAACTATCGTCTTAGGAATAATTAAAGTATATGTGTTGTTCAATGAATTGACATCATTGTTCATAATCTTTTTAGATTCAACCTTAAGCGTCATTGTGTTGCTACTAATCTTTGATGCTAATCTTAACTTTCCTACTGCCTCTTGCACAGCTTCCTCAGTTCGTCCTCTTACAACAAGTTCTGACACCAAACTTACTTTATCAGTATCATCCGATTGACTAATTTTAATGTCTCCAGCATAGCCATCAATTACAAGCTCAATCACATCTAATGCTTCAAACTCATCTTCAAACGTTTGAGTTATTTCAATTGGAGATGAAATAGATACTACATTTTTTGCTGTTGATTGAATCTCAACACAACCTGCTGCTAGTACCACTAATCCAATAACCATAATGGCATTTATTATTCTCATGCAGCAACCTACCTTTCATTAACCATTAACACATTTATCCACAATTCATTACCACTAATACATGTATATATTATAGAAAACAAAGTATAGTGTCAATATATGTCAAGTTATGGCTATGAATTATTAATTACTTAATATCAAAAGTGTATTCTAGAACTTCATCTAGGTTGTAGATCCATTTTTCACAGTCTACAGTACCATCTTGTAGCGAAACATGTGGACAACCACCCATACATACAGGAAGTAATGAACATTCTACACACTTTTCAACAGTAAAAGGTGTGTTCGTTAACCACTTAGCATGATTAATCGCATATTTTGTATCAACAATTTCATTGAATACTTCTTTTACATTGCCAACTGCTTCGTCTTTTAAGCCAACATTATTCCAGCATTTATACATGTAACCATTTGGATCAACAACAAATGCGTTAATTTGGTCAGCACAGCAGTAATTTGCTTTGATCCCTGGGTAATACGGATAGTTACTTGCTGGGAAACCTTTGTCAATTAGCTGCTTTTGGAACTGTAGATTCCAATCTGCATACTCTTTTGTATTCAAGCATGATCCTGAAATCGAACTACAAGCCTCTGTATATGCTGTTACTTGACCAAATGAGATTGGCATTGAGTTTAATCCATTTTCAACTAGAATATCTAGTAACTCTGGCACGCGATCAATATTTGTTTTATCGATATTCACACGAAGGTTAACCTTAATTCCACCATTTTTTAACATTTTAATATTTGATAGAATTTCGTCAAAAGTTTCACCATCGTTATGGAGAACTCTTCTTGTATTGTGAACATCTGGCGGTCCATCGATTGTGATTTGCATAGCTGTAATTCTGCTCTTTTTAAGCATTTCAAGATCATCTTCTTTAAATAGATATCCATTTGACACCATATATGCACCGTAATCTGCATCTCTCTTTTCGCAAATTTCAATGAACTTAGATGACATATCCCAAATAAGATCCTTAGCTAGTAGAGGTTCACCACCATACCAGGTAATATCTAGGCTATCTGATCTTTTTAGGGCTTCATCTGCCATTTTAACAATTGCAGCTTGTACATTTTCATCCATCACTTTTGAATCTGGCGTTTCATAGCAATAAGGGCATTTAAAGTTACAAGCTAGTGTTGGTGCTAAAGTTAAACCAAGACCATTATTACCATACTTGCCTTTATAATGTCTGAACTCAATTTGCTTAATTTCATCCAGATCATTATCAATTACAAAGTGACCTTCTTTCATCTGATCAATCATGTTCGCCTGATCATCAGATAAATTATCAAAATCAATCGAATCGAAGTTCTCATAGATATCAAGGAACTTTTCATCAACCTCAGCAAGTGCACATGTCATTGAGTTAAAAGCGAGTGTTTTTCCATTTTTCAGTTTCCATACTTTATTATAATTTGACTTCTTCATAGTATCCTCCATTAACTAGTAAGTTTAAAATGTATATTCTCTAAATTTCGTTTAGTAATGACAGACAAATTCATTAACGCACTGAATATTACATTGCTTACATTTGTAACACAGACCTTCAACATAGTATCCTTTGTTAAATAAGTTTTCTGGCTTCACAATATAATTCATAGCTTTCCCTCCTTCGTCTTGATATGACTAATTGGTTGATTAATTGATCATTCTCTTTGGCTCAGATACACACTCCATGAACTCGTCACTTTTTAGAGTGATCGTTCTATCGCAGATGAACTCTGACATAGTATTATGAGAAATAATGAGTATGATCTTATCTTTCTTAATTTTATTTAAATACTTTATAAGTAATTCACAGCTCTCTGAATCAAGTCCGGTAAAAGGTTCGTCAAGTATATAGACATCTGAATTCCTCACAAATGCTCTTAGTAAACTGATTTTTCTCATCTGCCCACCTGAAAGATTTCCCCCTTCAGAGACCACCGTTTCAAAACCATTATGAAGTGCATTAATGTCATCAAAGTATCCAATATCTCGACTCACTGAGAATACTTTCTCATCCGTGATTGAGTCATCATAGGACTTTATATTGCTCATAACAGTATCACTATTAAGTTTTGCATTTTGTGGTGCATACGTGATTTGAGAACGAATACTCTCAATTTTGTAAGATGCAATCTCAGACTCATTAAAGAATATTTGCCCATTGTCTGCGTTAAGGAGTCCCATAATCATTTTGACCAAAGTGCTTTTACCTGATCCGTTTTCACCTTTAATCCCAAGTATTTCACCTCTTTTTACGCCTAATGAAAAATTATCAAAGACCTTCGCATTTTCAACATAAGAGAAGTGAACCTTATCAATAGTGATAGACTCAAGTCTTTTCAGTGCATTTTTCCCTGAATACTCTTTAGGCAAACCAAGAATTTCCTCTATCCTGTCAAGGCTTGGTACAGCTTGTTGTAACTGAACATTACTGTTTGTTAGCTCAACAATTGCTGGTACAAGCATTTGGAAATAAAGACCTAAAGCGACTACAGTTCCAAGAGACATAAATCCACGCATTACTCCAAAAAATCCGTATCCATAAATCAGCATTGTACAGACAACGACTATGGATTCCACACTTACAATATGCTTTTGTCTTGATTTTCCTAAATCACACGATACATCCATATATTTCGTAGAGCGCTCTTTGAAGAAATCTACAAACTTTGTCTCCATTAAAAACGATTTAATAACCTCAATGTTTTCAATAACTTGACCAGTTAAAATGCTTATATTATCTCTGCTATCAAAAGTTCTTGATGCAAATTCGCGTGTTTTGAAGCTTAAGCGCATTACTATTAACGCGCTCAGCATACTTATCACTAAGACTAAAGTGGTAAGCATTGGCGAAAGATAAAACATTGCACCAATAATTAGAATAATGATCAAGAAGTTCTTAAGCGCCGACACAAAGAAAGTCGTAATAAAACTCCCAATATTCTCTGTATCATGAAGCACTCGTGAAATGATCATTCCCTTTTCCAATTGATATAGCTTGTTGTATTTCGTTTTCAGTAGTGAGTCGAATAATTCAAGCCGTAAAGAGTTTGATATTTTCTCACTAAGACTTATAAAAAGAACATTTTTAAGATAACCAACAATTGGTTGCATAATACACACTAATAAAAATAAAGCTATCCCACTTGCCAGCTTATTGTAGGACTCACTTGGCAATACCTCATCGATCATATACTTCGAAATTATCGGTGAGGCGAAATATGCTAAGGCATACAAAACCGTCAGAATAAATCCGATGACTTGAAATAGCCAGTATTTCTTTGAAATCTTCAAAAACCTACTAATAGTTTTCACATCAACACACCTCTAGATTTTTTAGATATCTTGTTCTATACTCACCCATACCAAAATGTTGTGCTAATTTCTGAACTCTTTCGTTGTGACTATAAACATCAAGAAGCATGAACTTTAATCCACATTCTTTCGTGTAGTCCTCACAAGCTTTAAATAGCCTTCTAATAACCTTATATCCACGCTTGTCAGAATCTACGTACGCATGAAGAATATAAGAATAATCATCAAGGAAGAAATCACCATCTGACTTTTTAAGGTGCATTTCAATATATCCACAGACCTTGTTGTCTTCTTCAGCAACATAAATGACGATATCTTTTGAGTGAATTTTTTCTGCATACACATCTATAGCTTTATTAAAATCAGGTGCATCGTCAGTGAATTTTTCCTTGTAAAAATGATCTTCAGATAACTGGTAATATAGTCTTGAGAGTTCAGGGGTATCACTTCTATTTGATCTTCGAATCTTCATATTCTTCACCTTCGTTTCTACTTTGTTATATTTGAAATGACTTCATCAAGTCCAATAGCGTTGATTTGATCTATCACATAATAACCCGCATATTCATAAAACATTTCATCCTCATAAGTCAAGTTTTCAATTTCTTCAATACTCAATTTCGCCACATTTTTGAAATCAGAATTAACTTGATCAGCAAAATATAGCGCTATTCCTTCATACAATGCCAACGGCATATTTTGAGGCTTCTTGTTAACCAGTACATGGACCAACTCATGAACGACAATCTGATCTATAGAATGCTTGTTCATCCAATTACGAGGTTCGATCAGGTATACAACTGAATCTAAAGCTGCTGCAATAACCCACTCAGGAAAATCGATACCTATAGTACTCTTAAACTCTTCCCTTGAATCAACTGCACATATTTGAACTATTTCACTATATTTAAAGTGTCTTTCAAGGGACTTCATTTTTTCTTTAAACCATTCAGTTTGAATACTTTCAGAATGTTTTTTATCAATTTCTAACACTATCATCAGGAACTCCTAAAAGTGGCCTGTAGGAATCCTACAGGCCATAATTTAACTACGACCTAAGCATTGATAATCACATTTATCGCAAACACCTATACAAACACAATAGCCGTAATTAGGTGTCAAAATAGCTTTACGTATGTAGTTCATTGCCTACCCCTTATCAAAACATTGCTTTTTACAGTCGTTAATGCTTTGTAACGCACATCCATAGCAGTAAGCTACAGTATTCGTGTTATTAGGTTTCTTAATATATTTCATATTCATCACCTTCTATTAGCTATCTGTTCTGTCTTTGAAGCACTGAGTGCCACAAACGTTAGCACACTGACCACCACAGATGTAGCAATAGCTTTCTTTGTAGCCATTTTGTGATTTTTTAATATAATTCATTTCTTAGCCCTCCTGATTTCCATTTTCAATACAAACTTTTAAGCAATTGAAGCCGCAAACCTTAATACAATCTTTCCAGCAACCAAAGCAATAAGCATATTGATGTCTAGTGTCTGATTTCCTGATATAATTCATTTCTGCCTCCTGGTCTAACCTTTGTCAAAACACTGCTTGTCACATTTGTTTATATCTTGCTTAATGCAACCGTAGCAGTATCCAGCTTCAAAAGCAGATGCAGCTTTTACTACGTACTTCATGCACTCACCTCCTTTCAAAATAATCTCTTTATGTCCTAATCTTCTGTACGATCTTTAAAGCACTGGGTACCACAATTGTTTGGGTAGCATCCAATGCAAAATCCGATTTCATAAGTTAATGCTGATTTTCTAATATATTTCATTCTTATGCCTCCAAATTACACGAGTATGTCGCAAGTGCATGTAAACATGCCTTCGCATTTGAAACCACACTTTGTACATGTGTAGCAAAGTCCCTGAACATATATTTTGCTAGGATTTTTAATGAAATTCATATTGATCTCCTTATTGAGTAATTGGCATTTGTTCTCGCACGCGTCCGAATTTCACAAATACTCTGAAATTATGTTACACCATTTTATTACATTTATTACATATGATTCTCATTGTGCACTTTTGTGAGAAAAATCGGTCAACAACAAGTATCGAACGGTCACCGATTGGACAAAACTGGTCATTCGAAACACCAATATGGCATTAAGGATTAAAATTACCAATAATTCAATTATGCTATTTTAACTAACAATTATGACAATTTAGGATACTAGGAAAAAAATTGATGTATACTGAGCATTACGTAAAACAATATATGGAGGGAATGTATGAGCAATAAAACACAAACGATCATTCTTATAATCAGTCAAGATTACGATTATGCCTGTATGCTGAAAGAAAAAATAAATAAGCATAATCAGTTCAACAATACATTTACATTCATTTTTCAAAATATTGAATACGCATGTGAAAATCTGAAAATGAGGAACTTTGTTGATCTTGTAATTGTTGATAATACTTACATGAAGGAATATGACAAACTCTGGTCGGCTTTCCCCGAAAAACAAATCGGTGAAATACTTGTTCTTAATCCAAATCAAAATGTTATATTAGGGGAATTACCAAACAGTAGAATTAAACTTGTTGGAAGGGATGATGCATTTACTTTTGAAAACTATTTGATATCATTTATTCTGGATTCTAAGACTAAGGACAGCTCATTAATCACACTGTGTTTTAACAATCGGATTATTAAACTTCTTCAAACTGATATAATCGCTCTTGAAAAAGTGTCCAAAGATGTTGTTATATATACACGTTCAAACAAGCTAAAAATTCGTTCATCACTAAAAGCAATATGCGATCATTTAAACAATGATTTTCTTAAAGTACATCAAGGTTATGTTGTCAATCTTAGCTATGTAGTGAAATATGAAAAACGTCTGTTAGAATTGAAAGAACTGAATTTACAAGTTCCAGTAAGCAGAAGATCCGTACAATCTTTAAAAGAGCGTTTGGTTCAAGGATATTAAAGCGTTTTTTTCGTGTTAAACGTTAAAATTTTATCATTTTTTACTTATCTATGCTTTCTGTAAGACGAAGTACAGCATAAAAAAGAGAGCTAATTACTTTGTAATTAGCTCTCTTTTATAGTGTAAAATTGTCATGTCACATTCAATCTTAATAAAGCTTTTTAAACCCTTTCCAGTCCGGTTTTACATCTGAAACTGGGTTTAAACTTGCCTCATGTCCTGCCTCAAGTGCATCAAGAATTAGGTAATACGTCTCACCATCTGCTGCATGGAGTTTTGCCTCAACATCAACAACCGCATCGACATGTGTTCCAGATGGTTCTCTATCTGGTCTCAAAGCTTTTGTCTTAGCATCTTTTTCATTCCTAGCGACTACCAAATCCACATAGTGTAATTCTTGCGTGTTGCTTTCATCATATTTTCCTAAGTAGATAAAGTACAATTTTAAACTTTGATCGGGCTTCGCTTTAGACAATTTCACGCTATAACCATTGGTACTACTAATATGCTTGTGGCTATCCATATGAAGGGATTGCGGTTCACCATACCACATTTTCTTCAAGGTTTCTATTGAGTTATCAATATCATTTGCAGCAATAAATTGAACATCATGAACCTCAATGTTAGCGCCTTCTACCTTACCACCTAGACTGATCATGTATAAATTCATAGCAACCTCTTTCGTATACTTTTTAATATACATTAATATTGTGTAGTTTTATTATAGCAATAAAAAGAGGCTTTTAAACAAGCCTCTTCCTTTTCCTATTTTCCAATTGGAATTTGAATCTCCGTCAACCACTCTTCATCGGAGTCTTTGTTCCAGATTCCATCTATATAACTTTCCCTAGGTAGGCCCACCACTTCATAGCCGTTGTCTTTAACCCATTCAAAGGCGAAGTTGTAGGCATCGGGCAGTGTTGAGTAAGGTCCCTTGTGTAGAACACAGAGGGCCTCCTTATAGCCCTTTATCTTTTTAAACTTAATTAATTCAGTGTCCTCACAGTAGTCTACCACCGCTTCACACACTTCCACATCAATATCCTTTTCCTTGTACTCCCCATCATGATATATATTAAAGCAGTATTCCGGTTCTGCACATACAGCGCCTTGTTTTCTCATTTCGTCTCCCATTTTGGGAATTATCTCAAAGTAATAATCGTAGTCGGGAGCGATAAGTCGCATGGATGCTACAATAACGTCTGGAAGGGATCGAACAACTGGTGTATATTTCATAGTCAACTCTCCTTTTATTCGCTTCATGTAATTTTGAACACTCTTTAGCATTTTTTTCTGCTCTTCTATACGCTTAAGCAAGTCATTTTCTTTTATAGATAGTAAGACTTCAACACCTTCTGGATGTTCAAGGATCTTGCCAATATCACTTAGTCCAATGCCCATTTGCTTTAAGGTAATAATCTGATTAAGCCTTACGAGCTGGTCACTTGAATAGTACCTGTACCCAGTAAAGTCATCCACATGGGCGGGCTTCAGAAGACCAATTTCATCATAATGTCTTAAGGTTTTTGTCGTTATGCGGTTCATTTTAGAAAATAGGCCTATTGAGTACATAAGGCACCCCCTTACTCATAATCATATCTAAATGTCTTCATTGACGCCACTGTGAACAGGATAGCAAGACCTAAAAGAATTATAACTTCAAGCCTGAAATTCACTATAGGTTCGCCTAAGCTCACTCCTTTTAGGAGTTTTATACCCATCGTTAGAGGCATGATACTTGAAAACATCTGGAGACCCCTCGGTAAAATTTCATAGGGCACTGTTGCTCCCGACAAGAAAAACATGGGGAAGTAAACCAAGGTGCATAGGAGATTTGTCGTTTTCACTGAGTTTGAAACGCTGCCAATGAAGGACCCTAGACTGTATATTGAAGCCCCTACAATAACATAAGCCCCAATAAAATCACCCAGTGATCCTATCATCTTATAAGCAAAGACCATTCTTGCTACAAGAAAGACCACCCCAGTTGATAAGACTGCTATTGTGAAATTGGAGAGGGTTTGAACACCCATAAGAAGGGCGGGTGATGTGGGTGAAACCTGAAACCTTCTAAGCAGCTTCTTTTCCCTATAACCCGAGATTGTCAGAGGCACCCCCATAAGTCCTGTTGCACAAAGTCCCACTGTAATAACCCCGCCGATAGCCCTTTGAAGCTGTGTATAAGTCTGACCTTCCACAGTTTTATCCCCAAATATTGTTCCCATGATGAGTATAATTCCAACAGGCAACATAATTCCGAATAAAATGCCGGAAAACTCTCTTAGGGCAAGTTTCATTTCTGTTTTATATAATATCCATAAGCGTTTCACGCTTTGCCTCCTCTCCAACAATGCTCAAATAGGCATCTTCCATATTGTCTTTTCCAGTCCACTTCAAAGCATCTTGTATGCTCCCAGAAAAAATCATTTGTCCTTCCTTTATAACCATGACCTTATCGCATAAGTTCGTAACTTCATCCATATAGTGTGATGTTAAAACAATTGTAAGCCCTTGTCTTTGAAGGGTCTTTAAAACAGCCCAGACCTCTCTGCGTGCTTCAGGATCAAGTCCTGTCGTCAACTCATCTAAAAAAACAAGTTTTGGCTTGTGGAGGATGGCCAGAATAAGTGACAGCTTCTGTTGTTCTCCCCCGGAAAGCTTAGACACATCCTGATTCATTTTGTCATGCAGGCCAAAGAGTTTTAAATAACTTTCATAGCAAAGCGGATCATTATAAAGAGCACTGATCATTTCACACATTTCTCCCACGCGAATACGGTCTGGGAAGAAACTTCTTTGGAACTGGACACCAATATTTTTTATTAGCCCAGTGTAGCCTTTTGATCTAGGTGAGGGGTTTGAAAAACCCAGCAAACTCACATGTCCTTCTGTGGCCTTTTTTATGCCCAAAATACATTCAATTGTGGTTGACTTACCCGCTCCATTTGGCCCAAGTAATCCAAATACCTCTCCTTCGCTCACTTGAAAACCAATGTCGTCAACCGCTTTCTTTCCCCTATAATACTTTTTGAGATGATCCACCTCTAAAATAGTTTTCATGCCTACTCCTTTCTCAACAAACAACCTTATAGTATTAGACTACTGTTTGCCGTAAGGGCAAGGTCAAGGGGTGTTTAAAATTTTTTTTGTATTTCAATCCGTCGCTCATCTTATTAACCACCATGTTATGTACAGAATTTCAGGTCCTGAAAAAATCAATATGTATGTGTGATAACATTCAATTAAGAGATCAGCATTGATGTTATATAACCGCTTATGTGAGAATCTCCTGTACATGATTTCTTTCTTATTCAAAAAAATAAGCGCCCGCTCCCTTTAAGTGGGAACGAACGCTTTGATATATGTTTTAATAATTTATCCGGTCTAATAAACACCTAGTCATGTAGAGCCTTAGCAAATTCTCGCCCAAATTCATAGCACTCTGTTTTGGCCTCGTCATCCGGTTTCCATTTGATTTTAAGACCCTCTAAAACCTTATTCATATCCGTTTTTTCCAGTTCTTCATCTATGATTTTCACACCTTCTCCACTCCATCCGTAACTTCCGAAGGATGCGAACTTCTTGTTTTTAAACTTAAGGCCCTTGATCATTTCAATCATAGCCGCTGTTGAAGACAAAATCCCATTATTAATGGTTGGTGATCCCATGAGAATGGCTTTTGATTTGAAAATTTCAGAGACAATATCATTCTTATCGAGCTTGCCTGTGTTAAGGCGTTTAATCACAACATCCTGATCCACAGATTTTATGCCCTCAGCAATGGTTTGTGCCATAGTACGTGTGGCATCCCACATGGTGTCATACACAAGGGTGATTTGATTCTCCTGATAACTATCTGCCCACTCTAAATACTTATGAATGATTTGTGCAGGATCATCTTTCCAAATAATACCGTGACTTGGTGCAATCATATCTACAGGCAAATTGAAGGCTAGCACCTCTTTTATTTTCTTAGTCACAAGCGGGCTAAAAGGCGTCAATATATTTGCGTAGTATTTCAGAGCCTCTTGGTAGAGTTCTGCCTGGTCTACCTTGCTGTTGTACATCATTTCTGAGGCAAAATGCTGACCGAATGCGTCGTTGCTAAAGAGTATGTTATCCCCTGTTAAATAAGAAAACATGCTGTCTGGCCAGTGGAGCATAGGGGCTTCAACAAAAATAATTTCCCTTGACCCTAAGTTTAATTTGTCCCCAGTTTTCACCTCAACAAAGTTCCAGTCTTCATGATAATGGGCCTTTAGCATCTTGGCTCCATTTGCCGTGCAGTAAACAGGTGTATCTGGTATTTCCCTAAGTAGTTCAGGCAGGGCCCCGCTATGGTCAACTTCTGAGTGATTGGCAATTATATAGTCAATATCCTTTAAGTCTATTTCTTTTTTGAGCTTGGCAACAAATTCGTCGTCATAGGGCAGCCACACTGTATCAATTAAAACTGTTTTTTCATCACGAACCAAGTAAGCATTATAGGAAGACCCCCTATCTGTCGAGTATTCTTCTCCATGAAACTTCTTTAGTTCCCAGTCAATTTTCCCTACCCAAGTGACATGATCTGTAAGTTTAAATCCCATGTGATCCTCCTTTTTACGCATATTCCTTAAACATAACGTTGTTTTCTAGATGTACGTGCTCGAACATGTTCTTTTCAAAGGCTCTGAGTCTGTCAAAAGTCATTTTATAAGTCGGGCAACCATCTGCCGGTGGCATGTAGTGATTCGTGATCTCTCTTAATTTCTTAAGCGCATCGCCTGCTGTATCGTGCTCATCTTCAAGGACTTCAATAAGGCTTAACAATTCATTTCGTTCTTCTTCATTTTGACATTTTTCCAGCTTCTTAACGGCTGGGAATAACCACGTTTCTTCTTTGACCAAATGACTTTCAAGTTCTGCTTTAAGGCCGGCAAATAGCTTGTGTAGTTCAAAGAGTTCTTCATGATTTTCACCGTGAACACCTAGCAGTTTAAAAATCAGACCACTCAGGGCAGGGAGTTCCTCTCTTAAAAACTGATGGTGAGCCTTCATAATATGATCAATTAGTTTGTCTTTGTCTTCTTTTGCCCAGTTTACATATTTTTTCTCATCATTAATAAATTCTTTATAAAGAGCATTGATCTCTGTCAGCAATGTCTCCTTGTCATATCCAGATTCCTTAATGCCTTCAGCCAGGGGTCTGTCTCCTCCACAACAAAAGTCAATCTGTCTCTTTATGAAATAATCGCCTGCGCCTGGAAAATTGGCAACAATATCACCTAATAGGGTATTCTCAGTAATTTTTTTCATTGATCTACTCCTTTATATGAGTTCATTTCTACAAAATATCAAACAAATCTTATCTGTCACTGCTTGTTTTCGTGTCTCTGCTTATCTTTGAACTCATTGTATCTAACTTTAATCGTCTTGAATGTGATTCAAATCACTGCGATAATAAGTTATACGCCTACAAGGAGGAGAAGCCATGAAAATAATAGGAACATGTGTGTCTTGCAATCATAAATACTGTGCTCGAAAAGTTTCTTTGTTTGAGAATTTTTCCAATGAGATGCTGGGACAAGTGACACGACTCATAAAGCGCATTCAAATAGAAAAAGGACAGACCCTCTTTTCAGAAGGTGAGCCCTTTCATAAACTCTATATAGTGAACGGTGGGAGTTTAAAGATTTTTCGCCATAATAAAGAAGGCAAGGAACAGATTTTATATATTCTTTCTGAAGGGGAATTTATTGGTGATATAAACCTACTCAAGGGGGACATTTTTGACTTCAGCGCTGTGGCCCTTGAAGATTCTCATATATGCACGATTTCAAAAGCTGACTTTGATGGCCTCATTGAGTCCTATCCAGAACTTATCCCAGCCATTATGGCATCAGCCTATGATAGAATTCGGTCCCTAGAAGAATTGGTCCAAACCCTAACCATAAAGGATGTTGACACGCGGCTATCCAAGCTTCTTATTCATTTATCAGAAGAATTTGGCGTGCGTACAAAAGAAGGCATTGAGATTCCTTTAAAATTGACAAGGGAAGAAATGGCCAGCTACATCGGCCTAACAAGAGAGACCATCAGTCGAAAACTTTCTGGCTTTCAAACAAATGGTCTCATAAAAATTATTGATAATCAGTCTATTCTAATTGTTAGTTATGAAAAACTACTTGATCTAGGTGAATTATAGGACACCCTTATACATGTGGTTTAGCGGCCCTCTACCTTGCCCTAAATCCAACTGGTCGCAAATGGCTCCCGTCAAATAGGCCTTGCTTTTTCCTATGCTTTCTGGCAAATCATACCCCATGGCCAAATGAGTGGCTATGGCTGATGACAGGGTGCATCCAGTGCCGTGTGTGTTGTGATTATCAATCTTATCCCCTTCATACCATAGTATCTTCCCTTGAGTGTAGAGCAGGTCATTGGCATGGGTATCTAAATGTCCGCCTTTAATTAATATATCCCCACCAAAGTTCTCTGAAATAACCCTTGCTGCTTTTACCATATCCTCTGTTGTTTTGATAGTAAGACCTGAAAGGAGCTGCGCCTCACTTAAGTTTGGTGTAATAACCCTCGCTAGGGGAAGGAGCCTTTCTTTTAAGACATCAATGGCGTCATCTTCAAGCAGTTTGCTTCCACTCGTTGAAATCATAACTGGGTCAAGGACAATTTGAACAGCATTCTGGTTTTCTGACTTAAGATTTTCCAGTTCATTTGCAATGGTCTCAACCACTGCCTTTGTGGATAGCATGCCTATTTTCACAGCATCAGGCACGATATCTGTAAAAACAGACTGCATTTGGCTTCTTACAAAGTCTGGGGTACATGTTTCAACGGCCTGAACGCCGAGGGTGTTCTGGGCAGTTAAGGCCGTAATCACACTCATTCCATAACAACCATGTGCCGCAATTGTTTTTAAATCAGCTTGTATACCGGCACCCCCGCTTGAATCCGACCCTGCAATGGTTAGGACTTTGGGCATTCTATTTTCTATAATCTTTCCGCTGAGTCTATGTAAGTTTTCTGAAGCCAGTTTCTTATCTGGCCTAGCCAGTATGGATGAAACAACTGCAACCCCATCAACACCTGTACGGTGGAGCCTTAAAATATTTTCTTCGTTTACACCGCCAATAGCAACAACTGGAATGGATGTGGTCTGGCAAATCTCCCGTAAAATTCTATGATCCAGTCTATTGGTATCTGTTTTAGTGGTTGAGCCAAAGACTGCACCCGATCCAATATAATCGGCTCCTGCTTTTTCCGCCTCCAGGGCCTGATCCACAGTCTTACATGTGACACCGATAATCTTATCTCGTCCAAGCCTTCTTCTCGCCACGTCTACAGTCGTATCACCCTGTCCAATGTGAACACCATCTGCATCCACTTCTTTTGCCACATCAATGTTGTCATTTATCAAAAATGGCACCTTATATTTTCGGCATAGTGCCTTTACAGCTTTTGCACGCTTCACAAACGCTTCAAAAGACATGTTCTTTTCTCGAAGTTGAAGGCAGGTTATCCCACCCTTTAATGCTTCTTCAACATGGCTTAAGAATGTTTCTTGTGTGCTCCAAGCAGAGTCTGTTACAAGGTAAAGTCTCATTGACTCTTTTATGTTCATATTTGATCTCCTATTTATACTTCCCTTTTTATACGCCTTTTTATTTCCTATTTGTTATCTTTTTCTTCTTTTGTGTTCCATTCATACTTAGGTTATTATATGCCTCATTAGAAATCTTATTTTAACTGCCTCTTCTACTTCTAAGCGTCTTTTGCTGATCAGGTCTGTCATCTAAAAACGCTCGATCTTGCTTAGTTGAAAAATATAATTCAAAATACAAACTTGAGCTATTACATACTCATTGACAATTATCTTCATTCCTAATTTTTAGCGCTTCTAGACATCTTGTCCACTTTAAATTCATATAAAAAACACGCCTCCAGAGTCTGAAGGCGTGCCATTAACGTAACACATGCATCTACAATGCTATGCTTGTTATGATTCCTACGCTGGCATTATCCAGATCAGGTCGGATGGTCTGAAGATTCATCTTCACTCTCAGCCGTTTATAACAGCTCCCATAATTCATGATATTCATTTTGTCGATTTCATTATATTCAATTCCATCTTGCCTTTCAAGCCTATTCCAACCATTCTACAAATAGCTTTCTTTTGCTGGTCATTTTATGATCAAGTTTCTTCTTAATATCCAGCATCCATTGGGGTGGGTTCTTTGTCATTTCGCTTGTAGAATAAACGAAAACAGCATATGAAATACACTCTGAATATTTTTTTAGAAGCTCTGTATAGGCCTTTACAGATGGATCAATTGATTTTACGGACTCATAGCCTTCGTTAAAGGTGCACATGGCGTCCTCCAACTCTTTCTGTGGCAGGTCTTCCTTTAGTGAATCATGGAAGTTAAGAAGGTCAAGATAGTACCAATGGTATATTGCATCATCAAAATCAATGATCCAAACATTCTCTTTTTCATCATCATAAAATATATTATCAAGGTCATAGTCATAGTGAATCAGACCAAAATGTTCTTGTCCCTTCGGAAGATAGTCTAGTTTAGACTCTAAAATTTCAATGACCTCTAGGGCTTTCTCATGACATGACTGCCCGTTTTGGTATTGACTTATTAAAACATTTTTTGCCCATTTGAGCTTGTCTTTATAGTCTGGACGGATCCTTTTCCCTTCAGATGGCCTATATTTTTCACTTGCCAAATGAAGTTTCCCTAAACTCTGCCCCAATTTAAAATAATGGGAATGATCAAGGGCAATACGATCCACCCTTTGCCCCCTCACACGCTCAAACACATTGGCATAATACTTAACATCATCAATGACCACTGTTTCAAGAGTATTCCCCTGACGAGATGTTACTATTTTGGGGACATTAATGCCCGCTGATCTTAAATAACTGATGTAGTCTAGCTCTGATTCAATAAAGGATTTTGACTTTTCATCTTCTGGAGAAAATCTAAGTATGTACACATTTCCATCATCGATAAAGGGGTAAATTGCTGTTGCCGAACGTCTATACTCATCCATTACATCATAATCAATATCATGGAAAGTCCACATATCTAAAATGGTTTTTGCAGTCGCTCTATCATCCACAAGATTTCTAAGTTTCATCATTATAATTACCTCCGAATACGAGTTCCTTTTAAAATAACATCACCGCTTTACTCGTATTCATTCGTATCATCCGACTGTTCATGTCGCTCACCCCTCTCCTGTTTTCTTTATTTTATATCAAATTTATTGAATGTTCAATTTTTTATAATGAATTGATTGGTATTTCATTTTATATTTCTAAATAGTCATATATCTATATCCTTTTTCAACATTTTCTTAATATACTTTTTTAGTGATATATTGAAAACGTTATCACAGCGTGGTTTTCAGTAATTGTAAACTTTCCGATATGATTCACCTGATATATCAACATTATATTAACTCTATTGAAACATTCTCTACCTTTAAAGTAGGATATAACTATACTTTAGTTGTTTCAGCACTTATAGGCATATTATTCCATAATATAAAGGAGTGAACTCATGACAAAATCATTTAAAGACAGCATCATCCTTGGCCTTGCACTTTTTGCTATGTTCTTCGGCGCAGGGAATCTTATATTTCCCACGTCTGTTGGACTTACTTCTGGTACACAGTGGACAAAAGCTCTAACGGGCTTCGGCATAACAGGTATACTTTTACCCTTACTTGGCATTATGGCTGTTATGTCGGCGGGCGGAACGCTCTTATCCTTCAGTTCAAGAACTGGAAATACAATCAGTAAAATTTATAGTACAGTCGTCATCACGTCTCTAGGTCTTGTGGCTGTTAGCCGTACGGCGGCAACGACTTATGAAATGGGCATCGCTCCAAATATTTCTAGCGTTTCACCCATTTTAAGCGCTACTATATTTTTTGTCATCACATGGCTATTGACGATTAATCCAACTGGTATTATTGATCGAATTGGTAAAATTCTAACCCCTGTGCTCCTGGTTATGCTTGGTATTATCATCTTCAAGGGCGTCACTGAACCTATGGGGATTATTACTGAAACAAGCCTTAAATCACCTTTTCGTTACGGTTTCTATGGTGGCTATCAAACAATGGATGCCATGGGGTCAACCATTTTAGGAGGCATTGTCATTGCTTCGCTTTTAGAAAAGGGCTACAAGTCTAAAAGAGAACAAATGTCTATGACTCTTCGTTCTGTTATAATTGCCGGTCTAGGTCTCTTACTGGTATACGGCGGCCTACTGTACTTAGGCGCCACAGGAACCACAATTTTTACAGGCACTCTAAGCAAAACAAGTCTGACTGTGTCAATTGTGGAAGCAATACTTGGAGACACGGGTAAGGTTATATTGGGGCTTTGTGTGTCGTTTGCCTGCCTTACAACATCAATTGGTCTCACAGCCACCATTGGTGAGTATTTCACCGACTTAAGCAATAAAAATGTGTCCTATAAGACCATTGTGACTTTGACTGTTATCTTATGTGGCCTAATATCGAATTTTGGTGTGGACATGATTGTGAATCTTGCATCACCGCTTCTGGTAGCAATGTATCCAGTCACAATTGTCCTTATTGTTTTAAACTTACTGAGCAATTTTATTAAAAGCGATTTAGCCTTTACAGGGGCTGTTATTGGCACTTTTGCTGTAAGCCTGTTTGATGGTCTTGCTACCGCTGGTTTTAGAATTGATTGGGTACAAAATCTCATAAGTGCTATGCCTCTTTCACAAAGTGGTTTTGGATGGGTTACACCTGCACTGATTGGTTTTGTCATCCTTCCCCTTTTGTTACCACCAAGACGCGTAGACTCGCAAGAGACATTTGATAAGAGCAGACAAGCCATACACCAAGCTTAGTCTAAATCTTTTATAATCGTAATAAAAAAGCCCTATGATTACGTCGACTAGAATAGGATATAAATAGTATAGTATTACTGAAAAAAATTAGGCATAGGTCATTTCTCATTAAATTTGATGATTGATCTATCTCGAGATTCATAATAAAGGCTTCTACATGAATGGCTTATACATGAATGAATTCTGTTGAATGTCTTTTATTGAAAGACCTTTATTGAAGGGAGATATGTAATGAAACCAAAACTATCTATTGAGTATTGTACGTCGTGAGGCTATGTGGCTAAGGCAACAGCTCTGGCAGAGGCTCTGCTGAGAAATTATAAAAATGACGTTGGCCAAGTGACGCTTATTCCGTCTTCAGGCGGGGTTTTTGAAGTGGTCGTTAATGATAATTTGGTCTTTTCAAAAAAAGAATTGGGACGCTTCCCAGAAAATCTAGAAATCTTTGAAAAATTTGAAGAGGCACAGAAATAATTCAACCAACCTGAATACCATGAGCCATTTGCTTAATCTAGCAAATGGCTTTTATTTATATTTGATTTACCATTTGATGTTTTCTTTTCCCCTATTGTGATTTATAATCTACTGGAAGCAAATATATCCTTTATGCATACAATATAAATCTAATTTACTCAATTAGAGATGTTTATTTGTTTAGAAATGAGTGGTGAATTATGAAGAAGTCCCACCAATATTATATATTTTTCATGTGTTTTGTGGGCATGATGTTGGCCGCACTCAGTGCAAGTTTTAGAGGCTTTTTTGTGCCGACATTCAAGGCTGAGTTTGGTATTGACAATACAAATATGGGAATGATCATTAGTGTGGCTCAGGCTTCATCCATGGCTTTTGCCTTTTTAGCCGGCAAATACTGTCTTCGATTTGGACCCAAGCGTATTATTGCAACAGGCTATATCCTTATTGCAGCCTCTATTGGTGTGGTTGTCAGTGCAAAGTCCTGGCTAATACTACTCGCAGGCTACTGTGGCATGGCCAGTGGAACAGCCATGCTTGTTATAGGACTCAATAGCATGCTTCCTATGGTTACAATTTTAGCCCCTGCCATAATAATGAACTTCGGTCATGGCATATTCGGCTTTGGATCGACTGTTTACCAGAAATTCCTTGGTTGGTACCTGACCATGGGCTACGATTGGCGGACACTTTTCACAAGTGCCATTTTCATTTTTCTTATCAGTGCATGTTTAGTCTGGTTTTCACCCGGAGAACCTTCCGATGACCACAAGAACCATAGGAGCAAGCTCATTCATAAAAAACTCAGCTTTGCACTTTTAACGGCTCTGATGTTCTACGTCACAGCAGAGTTTTTAGTGGGCACATGGATCGTTAATTTTTTTCAAGAGGGCTATGGCTATACACCTTCTAAAGCGTCTTATTACTCAACCCTCTTTTATGGAGTCTTTACAGTTGGTCGACTTTTTGGAGGCCTTGTATTTCATAGAATCAGCCGATTTAATGGCATACTAGCCTGTGCAAGCCTGGCAGCGGTTTCTATCCTTACAGGGCAAATTTTTGGAGGCGTCTTCCTTTATGCCATTGGCTTATCAGGTATTTTCTTCTCAATTATTTATCCGACAACCATTACCATAGTCAATGATACCTACGGACGAGACAGTTCATACTTTATTGGAATTTCTGCTATAGCAACATCTACAGGAATTTTTATGACAAATCTTATTTTTGGATATTTGAATGACCTTATAGGGGTTCAGGCGACTTTTAACCTTATACCAGTGTGTCTTTTTATAAGCTTTAGTGCCTTTTATCTGGCTCGACGGGAGCATGAACATATCTTGTCATTAGATGTCCCTGATCTTCCTGCAACAAAAATTTTATAGATACATTGTTTATGACAAAACACCATTTGTGAACACATTCAAAAACCTCTCTTCATACAAGCAGATTTTACTCAGTATCTGTTTGTATGAAGAGAGGTTTATTATTCTATCATTTGTAGGAATTATACTTCATCACTCACTTGAATGCCCTTTTCAGAAAACAATCTTTTATGTCCTTTTTTCGCTAAAACCAGCAGAACTATAAAAGCGCAAATAGCCATATAAAGCTTGGGCTGGTCTGGTGATGCAAGTCCATCTCCCATTGTGACCAATATGGTCACACCTGGAATAATCCCTAGTAAGGTTGCAAGCATATAATCTTTATACTTTATGTTGGTTGCCCCTGCCGCATAACTTATCACATCAAAAGGAATGAGAGGTATAAGGCGCATAATAAGAACAATTAGAAACCCTTTTTCTTCTATCATGTGGCTTATTTTACTATGGGACTCAAGCTTTTTAAGCACAGCTTCATGTCCTATATTTCGAGTGATCAAAAATGCAAGCGTCCCCCCCGAGGCCGCACCGATCATTGTGTAAACTGCCCCCGGCACAATGCCAAATACAAGGCCAGCTGCAATCGCAAGAACCGCATCAGGAAAAAGCGTAAGAGGAACAAAGGTGAATAGAACTATGTAAACGATGGGAGCCAACGGCCCAAACTTAACCAGAAAATCTCTGACCACCGTTGGAGTAATATATTTTAGATGTTGTGAACATAATATAATAACCAGGCCAACAAGCATCAAGAGTATGTATTTTTTTAACTTTTGTTTTTTCATTTCATTTGCCCCACTTTGAATCAACTGAGCGATTATCTTCTCTTGTAATTTTTCTCGTGATTTCTCTCATAATCTCACTTTTAATTTCACTTTTAATCTCACTTTTAATTTCTACAGCGGTCATTTCAAACTATCGGAACACAAAAATCATATTCACTATAAAAACTTTCTAGCATTTACATTCTTATAGTCTGCCACCATTTGAAATTGTACTCACTGTTCAATATACAGTAGAACCTTCCAGTATTTACATTCAAATTTTAAATACTTAAGTTTGAAGTATAGCTTTTTTGAATAAACAAAGACATTCTCTATGTGATAGACTTACTTGAGCGACATGCAAAATACCATTCGATTGCCGTTACTACACCATATCTAGAATGAATCTTCACAGGTCTAGGCATGGTATAGTGACGGCTTAAATTGTGTAATTCTGCAAGCCTATAATTTAGACATTTGAAAGGGGGAAAATCACTTGAAAAAAACTAAAGGACTTCTAATAAAAATTTCTGTTGTTCTTCTGATCGCTGCACTTTACTTCTTTATTCCAGCGATTCGAGTGAACGTCAATCAAGCCATTTTCATTTTACAAAATGTTGATGTGGATTTAGCAAGAGGCTACATACTTGGGTTTGGAATTTGGGCTCCGATTGTTTCATTTCTTCTCATGATTTTACAATCCATCGCCGCACCGCTACCGGCATTTATCATCACATTTGCCAATGCAGGTCTTTTCGGTTGGGTAAAAGGAGCCGCACTCTCATGGACAAGTGCCATGGCAGGTGCTGCACTCTGTTTCTACATTGCACGCTTCTTTGGTAGAGATGTTGTTGAGAAGCTTACGAGCAAATATGCACTGGAAAGTATTGACGACTTCTTTGATCAATATGGTAATTATGCCATTCTTATTGCTCGGCTCTTACCGTTTGTTTCCTTTGACATTGTCAGCTATGCAGCCGGCTTAACGTCAATGAGCTTTTGGAGCTTTTTCATTGCCACTGGCATCGGCCAACTTCCTGCAACGATCATATACTCATATATTGGAAGCATGCTGACAGGCACAACTCGTACAGTTGTTATGGGGCTACTCGTCTTATTTGCATTAAGCGCCATGATCATGCTCTTTAAGAAAGTTTGGACTGATCGAAACAAGAGGAAAGAAAATAGTAAGCAAGACGATCTCAATCTGTCGAAAGCAAGTGGCAGATAAAATATTTTAGTAAGAAAGGAATTAAAGGGAGAATATGATTCTAAATCTAAAAAAGCAACAAGTCGCCCTGATCCTTCTGCTGATGACAATGCTTGTATTTACAGGATGTCAAAGTAAACCAGCAGTTGATCCATCCACAGTGGATGAATTTGATCTATCGGTCTATCCACACGGCGACTACTTCATCACACCACAAGATCTAAACGACATGCTTGGATCTGAGGATCTGGTTTTACTTGACTGCAACAAACCCGACTTATATGCAAAAGGTCACATTGACGGTGCCATCGGCATTGGTCTACATGCCTTTTCAGACAAAATTGGTAAGCCGGGCGACGCGGGTTGGGGCACAATCAAATCAAAGGATGACCTTGAAAAGACTTTAGTTAATCTTGGCATCGATAATGACAAAACGGTTGTTCTTTATTCCAATGTTTTCAAAGGCCCTGGCGCTGATGGTAGAGGGGCATGGCAGCTCCGCTTGGCCGGTCTTGAAAACGTTAAAATTCTACTCGGTGGTACAACATACTGGGAAGAAGTTGGATACGAACTGACAAGTGACGAAGTTTCAGCACCTACACCAAGTGCTGGTGTCACTTTAAAGGATTACGATGAAAGTTTCAGAGCCTCGAAAGATGAGATTTTTAACAATTTAGGCACTGAGCTTCTTATCGACGTAAGAACAGAAAAAGAGTTTAAAGGCTCTCAAAACGCTGGCGAGCCACGCGGTGGCCATATTAAGGGCGCTGAGCATATTCTTTGGACTGAGTTCTTAAATGAAAATGGCACACTGAAATCTGTTGAAGAAATTGATGCTATTTTAGGCGCATTCGATGTGTCTAAAACAGATGATTTCACCCTCTACTGAACGATGGGCATTCGATCTGGTTATGCAACCATGATCCTCAGAGCCGGTGGCTATGAGAATGTGAAAAACTATGAAGGTTCTATCTACGAGTGGGGCGGCGACGAAACTATGCCGATGGAGCAGTAGGCTTTGATCAACTGAAGTTTGATTGGTGACCATATACTCATTTATTTTACAAATTTAAAGCAATAAACTTTATAGTACAAGTAAAACCGCTTAGGGACTAGTATGTAACTCTTCCTTAAGCGGTTTTTAATTTAGATGGTTTTAATCTAAGTTTTTCTATTAAGTTTTTTTATTAGAAGGCTCTACTCTAGATTTATAATATATTGATTCATGTCATCAGATTGAGTTTTATAGCAGTGGTATCCAACAATACTAAGTTAAATCAGGACTTCGCCCTCTAAATAGTATTGGGCAAGGTATATGACGACTAGAACAACCTATGAATCTGCCAGTAAGACTCTCTGTTATCAAGAATCACATCCACATCATATGTCTTCTTGATGCCATTGCTGAAGCTGGCTGTAAAGCGGAAGGTTATGACACCGTCTGGCCAGTCCATCATGACTTCGTCCCAGAGTTCCCCCTGCCATGTCCATGCATTTGTTCCCGAGCTCAGGCCTGTTGACTGACCTTTATTTAAAATTTCAACCCGGACTGACTCACATGTGGTGGTCGCCCCATCCGCCAGCTCTGTTGTGACCGCTTCAAGGTCAAATTGCTCACCCGACCAGAACATGTCATAGGGTCTTGGGGTGTTGTCATTCCCTGACTTTGACTTGTTGTAGGCCATGCGATTTTCGTTCCATTTATCCACATGATGAACTTGACCGCTTACAGAAAGTTCTTCTGCAGAGAGGCTTGTCTGGGTCTGTCCACTTTCTCCTAGGGGGTCTGTGACTATGGCTCGTATATGGTAACTTGCTTTGTCTACAGAATTTAAATCCACTGTATAGTCTTTTGATCCTCCACCTGATCCCTGTGTTAATGACACATCTGACTTAGAATGTAAAACCTGCCAGTTTATTTGTCCACCACTTTCACCATCCATTTCCTTGGCATACTCAAAGAGAACGTCTAGGGGGTCTCCGTCTGGATCGCTCAATCTGAATGTTAGACGTACGTCATCCCCTTCGTAGATGAAGTTTGGTGTTTTTGATAGGTAGGTTACTGTTGGGGCTTGGTTTGGGATGAACTTAAATGTATCTATGGTCTCTTCCCTGTTTCCGTTATCTGTCTGTGCTATGAATTTGGCTTCATAAATGCCTTCTGGATGGTTTTCATTAAAAATATATTGCCCCTTCCATTTTTTATTGCCATTTGAATCTTGTCCATCCGCTTGCAGGTCTATGCTTACCGGTGTGCCAGTATTAGAAAATAGGTCGACCTGACACTGGCTGGCATACTGACTTGTGCTTGCCGTTATGATGCCTGTCCTCCCCTTTTTTATCGTATATGGATTGATTTCACCCGTTAGATTTATTGGGGTCAAAACATTGAGTCTTAAGACCACTTCTTTTTCTGGTGATCCGTCACTTGGTCTGGCTGTCACCTTAACATTGTAATGGTCTTTATCCTTTAGTGTCGATGGCAGTCCATATGTTTTTTCATAGCTTCTTTCCATCCCATTCACTGAGACCTGATTTAGGTCCACTTGTCCTAGGATGGTGCCTGTTTGTGGATCACTAATGACTGCACTGACCTTATCGATGGCCTTGTGTGTAAAGACAGAGGCCGTAATTTTAACGTCTTCACCAGCAGGCACCCCCACTGGATAGGATGGATCTAGAGATGCATTTAAAACAAATGGCTCACCGTTTATTTTTATGTCTACTGTGTCATAGTCAGACCAAGCCCCTTCAAGGTCTTTGACCTTAAGGGCAAATTGATACTTAACCCCATTTTCAATAGGGAGTGTGCCGTTAAACTCTGTCCACGTCGGATCAAGTTCTTTTCTGTAGTAAAACTGTCTATCGACAATTCCCTTGTCCGCCCTAGACTGACTATGGTCAAGGTCGTATGAGCCATTGTCTGTACCAGAGAAGTTAAAGGTCCCGTCCCCTTGCGGAACTAGGGCGTAACCTAGTTTAGCGATAGGCGGTCTATGAGCAATCACTTCAATACTTGTCTTGTCCTTGTTCCAGTACCTATATTCTGCGAATCTTTCATCATTTCCCACAGGGTTATCTTGTGCTCTTAACCGAATTTCCATTCGCCCTGGTACGTCCACTCTGACAGGTTCATCAAAATCAGCAGGCGGTATCCAAGCTGTATCTGCATTATCAAAGTATGTGTTGTCGTGGCTCACATCTATACGTTTTTCGTAAATTGAGTCCCCTTCATAGTCAAGGACAAAGCCTCCAATGTCTATGGTGTCGCCAACTTGTATGAATACTGTTTCTGTATCTTCATAGTCAGCGTATTCTTCTAGGAGTTTGGCTGTAATGTCTGAATAAGCACCACGACCGACCATCATGTAGTCGGGGGATTGTGATGATATGTCGTAGGGGCTTGCATAGTCTTTCAATGAGTATTCCGCGTTAAGTGTATAAGGAGAGTTGAAAACTTCCTTGTAGGTATCGTTTGTTCCAAAGTGCCCAAATTGACCATTGTTGGATGTGCCCCTTCCGTAAACTTTGCCATCTGTACCCACATATGCATACCTGTACTGCGTTTCATTTATATCCAGTGCAGGAACAAGGGCATTTGATACTTCTTTTTTACCATCGAGGTATAAGTCTCCATTTTCATCAACAACCATCCATGATGTTCTGTAATCATCAAGTCTATCATTAGGAAATTCACGAAGTGCTCTCTGGCATTGAACACCTATATAATAATTTCCCCAACCATTTCGAATAGGCATATCAGGTATGTTTATACTCCATTTTCGATCAGGTAGAAACTGATATATTTTTCCTACTGTCGAATTTATATAGACATTTTCCATATCTAAATCTGATTCTTTTATAGAATAATCAGCAGTATCAAATGCAATTTGATCTTCATTCTCAAATTTTAGATATTTAAAGTCTGAACGCATACGTTGGCCTCTGTACCCTTTATATAGAGAGTAAGTATAATCCATCCAACACGCCATATAACCACCATTTGTATCCTCTATGATAAATATATCCTTGGTCTTATTATGATGATACCATTCTATGTTAGCATCTTCATCGGATACATCTACACTAAAATAATAACCGTTTACAGGTGTCCTTTCTTGAAACTTATAGACCTTTTTAATTCCTGATATATCTATTTTTTCGTAACTTTGATGAATATTATTGTCATTGTTATTAACGTCATTAAAAACAAAATAATAGTCTCCACCTGACTCTGCTATAAAGCTTGTTTGAGACCCACCAGACCAGACCTTTTCAACGTCCAGTGATTTGCCAGAATCCATATTGAACGTTGTCCCTATTTCAAATGAAGTATATTTAGAGTTTACAAGCTTGTCGAATATATTACCTGCATCAACCCATTTGTATCGAGTATCAAAGCTTTCTGTGTCTCCATCGGGATATTTGTAAACATATCCTGACTTATCTCTATCATTTCCTACAAATTTATAATTTAATTGAATGTAGTAAGGGATACTAATTAGTTTCTGTACACCCTCTGTTTGAGGTTCGACAACGGACATATCATCTAATGCTGAATGTTCATAATCCACGTATTCATCTTCACGCTTTTGGTATCTGTAATACAATTTATCAGTTTGTGCATTAGCGTGATTGACAAGTTGATTATTGTACTTAGTCTTGGCATAGAGTCCTTTATCTTGAAAAGCAATATCAACAGCTTTAGGGGGATTTGGAGAAAACTCACCCCAAAATTCATCCATACTCATATAGACTTTAAAACCATAACTTTCAATCAGTGCTTTTAAGCTTTTTGGTAGGTGTAAATTTCGACCATCTGCAAATGCTAAAATTAGGTGTTTATCGTTTTCCGAATCCTTGTATTTATCAATATATGACTCTACAAAAGGCACTTCAAAAGCTTTATCTGTCTCACTTACAAAACTACTTTGTGACCAACCACTATCAATAAGAATATCCATATTTTTTGGATATAGTAAATCTGGAAATTTAGATGAATCTTCAAGGTCGCTCCAAGAAGACCAACCAGTAAAATTGTATGCCCACGGATCATTAGAATAATACCAATAATCATGCGCATCATATGGGTGGGCTAATCTAAGATAGTTTGAATACCATCCATGCAATTTAAAATCATAACTTCCCCAAAAATCATATGGTTCATTATATATATTCACATCTAAATTTCTGAGAACATAATCTTCATCATCAGAAGAAACATATGGCGTCCCTTGAAATTCTCCATAAGCATCAGGATATCTTGGAAATTTAAGCATTTCATCTACAGTGCCTTGCTTTGTTTCAACAACACCGCCTTTGGTTTTGAAACTATAAGGTCTTATTATTTCGTCTTCCGATTGGCCATAGTGTGGGCTATAGTCATACTCTCTAAAAAAAGCCCAGTCAAAGTTCAAGTACCAATTTCTCGCCCAGTTATACGTTTGTTCTTTTTTAAGACCAATCGTATTCTTTTGAGCATCAATCAGATTTACAATCTCATGATTCACACCAATCTTGCGCTCATACATTTCTTTGGTCAGCTTGTTGACCTCTGCAAGTAGGTTTGTGTAATTTTCCCCATCTTCATCAGTAATAACTAGAAGGTCTATTTCTTTTTCCAGTTCTGCTGTTGTTGAAATAATAGGTGCCACATTATCCACATGACAGTATTTTTCCTGATAGACTTGATCAAGGGAATTATCTGTTAAGTAGTCACTTTCTGCTAGAAATTTTGATATGGTATCTTCCTCTGGAATAACCTCCACCACTTCATGGTAGAAATCATAATCACCCAGTTTTTTGGTCTTATAGAGTTCGTGGACTTTTGCTGTGCCTATTGGCGTCCATGTTTCATCTGTTCTATCCCCATCATTGTCAGAGTCATGACGAGCATACCACTGCTTGACTCTTGTTTGATCTCCGTCTTCTGAATATGATGTGTCTAGCATTTCAATGCTTGCATTTAGATCATCCATCTTGTCACGAAGGGCAAGGGATATAACTGTAAGTCCTGCTCTTGGTTTCAGATCGGGTTGGATCATTATAGGGAATGATAAGCTATCACTGGCTTCATAATCTTCGTCTCCTTCAAGGGTACACTGGGCATGAATATTTAGCTTAACTTGATAAGCCCCAGGTTCTTTGATTAGGACATTGACCCTTTCACCCTTGTTGTTTGTTTCATAATTGATATTTGCAGTATCACTCGTGCCGTAATTAACTGTATTCGACTGCCCATCAAGGGGCGTGATCGTCCATTTGTAATCATCTATAGGGAAGTAATAGGCATCAATAGACTCACTGGCATTTAGAGTGACTTTACGATTCACCTTTTTTAGACCATCCACTCGCATTCTCGCTTCAATCGGTGGGAGGATTTCAATATCGTCACTTGTGGTATCTTCCAGACCATCATCATCTGTAACAACAAGCTTTATGTCATTATCTGACTTTGACATGACTGTGGCTTTCACCTTTGATTTTTCATCGTTAAGCCACTCAATTTCTCTGATGGCTTGGAGTTTAAAGTCATAGTCAACAATTTCACCGTCTGGATCATAAGACCCTGTACCACTTAGGGTAAACCTGTCACCCATTCGCACCTTGCTTGGTGCACGTAATTTTGCCACTGGTTCTTTTGTTTGTGGCAATGTTGGGTCTTCTTCATCTTCATCAATCTTTTTAAATGTCACAGTATGTGGCACTGTGTATTCAGTTATACCATTTAGTCCACCATAATCAAATTTGTATAGTGTGAAAATTTTCATTGTGAAGGTGGCTGTGCCGTTACTGTCTGCATGGGTGCTTAATTTAGGTTCTGTCATAGTGTATGTGACGTTTTGGTTGCCATATTTAAAGGCATTTGGTGTGCCCTGCATTGTCCATAATACGTTTGTGATTTGATTTGGCTTGCTGACCTTATTATTTGGCTCTAAGGTCAGGTTTACGTCCTGCCAGTCTATATACTCAATCACATCGTCTGTTACGTCCACGCCATTGTTTTTAATGACGAAGTAGGGTTCGACCTCTCCTGTATTGACAAGAATATTGGTTGAGGCTTCACCAAGACAAGTGAATTCATCTTTAAAGAGTTCCTGTGCGACAACTTTGGCACGACCATTATAAGTTACAGTGTCAACCTCACCACTTTTAAAGTTGGTGCGCTTTTCTTCAAATACAAAATCAGCTTTGAGTTTTCCGTCTTCAAAATATACTTCTTGCTTTTCCCCGTTGACTTCTATAAGAGCATGGTCAATATATTTTCTTATATCCCATCCATCAAGCATATCAAAATCATCAAAATAGACTTCCGCTGTCACCTTTACATTCTTGGTCATTTCTTCTTGTCCAAATTCATAAAGGGGCTTTTCCACGGATATTTCAAGCTGTGGTAAGGAAAAAGGCACTGGAGCAACGTCCAGTGTCCTGTAATATTCATTCCCTGATGATAGCCTATGCCACAGTCTCACAGACCCCGTCATTTTAAGGGTGGATGGTGTCTGGTAGATGGCGTATTCTTTTGCTTCATCCACCGATTTTCCACCGAGTACATCATCTTTAATATTGATACTGCCTGGTACATAGCCCCCACCATCTTGGGCATATATTTTTTTATAAGCTAGCATGTGTTTTGCTAAGGAATCATCAACCAACCAAGTTTTGCTTGCCCCTTTGGTCTCAATCCAGTTCTTATTCCTATATGTTGAAAAGAAGGGTGTTGTCCCTGCTGTGTTTGGAAAATGGGGATTGGTCACTTCTGTTTCATCATTGTATAGGTAACCCAAAATCTTATAGTGCCACTCTCCCTTTTCATCTTTCTGATAATCGCCTTGTCCCTTATATCCATAGTAGTCATACTTGGGATATGTATAGACAAGTTTATTGAAGTCTCTTAGGATGGCTATATTAACCACTCTATTTCCTTTTGTATAATAGTTATCATTTCCAACAACATCTTCCACATATGATCTGGCACCTTCTTCATCATAGAGGTAGTGTGTTCTTATATAGTTTGCCATTTGAATCACATCATAGGCATATGTTGGCTGATCTGCATGAATAACAAAACTTATACTGGATAGGAATGTTGTTATTATGAGTAAAAAAGCTATATACTTTTTTTCACAACGTCACCTACTTTCCAAATGTTACACCATATATATCTTTATGAATTTTCTGATCGACTATATAGATTTCCTGGTGATCTGTCTCCACTATACGTAGATCCTCTACCTCTTCTATATCATTAAAAAATTCGTATTCTTCTTGTATATGGGCTTTCATCATTTCTCTATAAACATCCATACCATCTACATAAATATAATCACAAATGCCATACATAAAATCTGCATAATTTTGATCTGCAAAATCATAAGACATAATGTAATCTCGGTGTTCTTCCCTAGAGAAATCTTTATTATGCAGTCCATTATCGTAATAAATATTCCAGTCCCAAAGACGCTCTATCATCCACTCTGTTTCAACTGGGTTGATAGAGGAATCATAGCCTTCTATGTCTCCATATAAAAAATCTCGTTTCTCTGGTGCATAGGTAATAAGGAAGATAATATTGCCACCACCATGATCCTTTTCAGAAATTCTGATTCTCAATTGTTTTGAATCATATTGGGGCATAAACTGCAAATTCATGTTATGTTGTTGTGCGTGATAAAGAAGTGCTTTCATGATAGCAACACCCCGACCATTTGTGACTTCATCTAGGTCGATATAGTTATAGACATTGCGCCCGTCTTCATTCTTTCCAACAAAATCTTTACACACCATGATACTTTTTGTATCTGTATTGTAATACCACTCTTCTCCCCAGTATTCGGCAGTTTTAGCATCTTCATTATCTCTAGCAATTTTCGACCTTTTGAACATTCTAGGATTTTCTATAAGCAAATTATGAAATTCTTCATCTGTCCATATGTTGTCATTCACATTAATGTCTGTGGGCTTTTTGATTTCGCCATATGGTGTTGAAAAGTCGTATTCAACGGTTTCTGAATTTGACGTATATTCCGTTGAAACTTCATCTTCCTGATCTGATTTATTTGAATCGGATTTGTCTTTACTGCCTTTGTTTTTCTCATGAATCCCCATAGCATTCCCAAGAATAACCTCACGCTCTTCCTCAGTCATCGGACTTTCAAAATCCCACGAAACACCTTTGAGTAGACCCATTTGGAAGGCTGTGTAGATAATGTCTTCACTTTCACTTGTTTTTCTATTGTAGGCTTCTTCAGCGCTTTTAACCTCAAAGCCCAGGCCTTTTACGAGTTGCTTTGTGTATTCTAACTTTGAAAGTTCTGCTGCAAAAGTCATTTGTCCCATAAGCAGTGTGCCTGTCAGTAGTAGTGCCGTCATTTTCTTAAACATAATTTTCCCCCTGATTGATCAGTCATTCACAAAATACTATTTAATACCATATTTTACATTAGAAAATACAATGGTTAATTTACTGGATATTTTTTACATGGTTCAGTATATCATAAAATCCCCATGACCCTCAAAGCAAAATCCCATATTGAAACAAAAAAAGCATGCGAATAAAACGTTATCCACATGCTTAAAACCATTCTATCAAATTTTAATTTTCTAACCCCCAAAATTTCTTTAGGCATTTTAGGAGTCATTCCCCTCATATTCATCTTTTCCTATGTATAGCAAAAGAGTATGACTGGCCTTATAAAAGTTCTAACTACAGAATCTAAAATACTTCTACTGTACAAGACTTTTGTTATGGTCTTTTTAAATCTATCCTTCAATCAACTTTAGTGTAGTATCAAGGCACATATCCTTTGATTCTAGGTTGATATGTTCCATTTCAATTTCTTTTTCCGGTGCAAACCCCGTCCAGTATGAAGGCACTTGATGGGTAAAACCACATGTGTCGCATTTATAAAAAACAGTTTCCATTTCTATGCTCCTTTTTAATGACTATTCTATATCAACAAAACCTCTTATAATCATCATAACATTTTAATCACATATCATAAGCCGACATATACGCCTATAAAGTTTTCTCAGTCACACATCAATGAGACCCCAAAACCACATTGAATCCTTTTTCTAAAAGAACATTTTCGATTTCACTATGTCTGTAACACTCAACATCTATACAAAGGGCCATATGGATGGTGTCTACCTCTTTGAGCAGCAATTGATTCAGTATATAGTCCATAGACTCCGTCAACTTTTCACCACATCCATTACAGCTAAAAAAGGCACATATTTGTGCTTCCTTGTCTCTGTATATCTCAAATGCCTTAGATCTTGAATGAAAGGCTTCAAAACAGTGGGTGCCAGAACATTTATCTTTTAACTTATCACAAGTCATAATCGCAATTTTTTTCATACAATCCCCTAGCTTTAATCATTCTTTTATACCATTTCCAGTAGACCTCATTATACAATATCGGCAATTATATTATCTTCTTTACAACCTAACTTTAAAGACGGCTTTATCACAAGCTGTATTTATTTATTGGAAAGGACAATTTCATTTATTAGTTAGATTAAATAGACGATTTTAGTGTATTCTATAACTAGACTCAAGCACATGTAAAATACTTATTTATAAAGAAAGGATTTTTCCATTGAGAGATAAAACAATAGATCAACAACTGGTTAAATACTTAAAATCCTATACAGACATGGATGACGCTGCTTTAGAAGAAGTGGTCAGCAACATCCCCATAAAAACCTTTCAAAAAGGCGACATTTTACTCCACCAAGGACAAATGGCAGAGTACTGCATTTATGTCATTTCAGGATGTGTGCGCCAATACCGAATCAATGAAGATGGTGATGAAGTCACCAGTGAGTTTTATACAGAAGAACAGTGGATCAATATCTTTAACGAAAGCATTCATGATCAAACTTCAAAATACACCTTGACCTGCCTTGAAGACTGTATTCTTATCTATAGTCCTTCTAGCAGTGAGGAGGTCATGTTTGAGAAATTTGGTGCCCTCAAAGATATGGTCAATCTTATGATGGGAGAAAAACTTGGCGAGATCAATGAATCCCTCTATAACTATGCCTCTCTATCGCCTGAAGCCCGTTACAAAAATCTGCTTGAAAAAAGACCCGGTCTCATTGACAGAGTTCCCCAGCACCAATTGGCCAGTTACTTAGGCATAAAACCAGAGTCCCTGAGTCGCATAAAAAAACGTATTGCCAAGGGACAGTGATTGTATTAACTTAAGTCAATGAAAACTTTTCTCAGTCTTTATATAATGTTCTCAAAGATAAATACCTTACACGTATGAGAATGGAGTGAAGACATGAAAGATAAAATGATGAAAGCCGTCCGCTACCACAAATTTGGTCGTCCAGATGTTTTGCTTATAGAAGATGTGCCCCGACCTGTACCACAGGACCGACAAGTTCTGGTTGAGGTATTTGCTACCACGGTCAACTCCGGAGACTGTCATTTAAGAAGTGGTGACCCCTTTATTGCCAGACTTTTTGCAGGACCTATCACACCTAAAAACAAGATTCTTGGTACAACTTTTTCAGGGCGTGTTGCCCAAGTTGGAAAGGCTGTTACCAAATTTCAAGTTGGAGATGAAGTTTATGGGTCATTTGGGATCAACTCAGGAACGCATGCTCAGTTTCTCACAATATTTGAAGATGAAACCATCTCACTCAAGCCAGATCATTTAAGTCATGAAGAAGCTGCATCCCTTGTGTTTGGACCAATCACAGCCCTATACTTTTTGAAAAAATCCAACATAAACTCTCACAAGCGCGTTCTCATTATTGGAGCGGCTGGCGGAGTGGGGGCCTACGCAGTTCAAATCGCTAAATACTTCGGCGCAAACGTTACAGGGGTTTGTGGCACCAGCGATACAGATTACGTAAAAGAACTTGGCGCAGACCATATCATAGATTATAAGAAACAAACCCTCATTGAATATTGCAGTAAAAACAACCTTAAATTCGATATTATTCTTGATATGGTTTGCAATACAACAATAAGTGGCATAAAGTCTATTCTTCATAATGGGGGCAGTTACACTGGCACTCTTGCAAGATTGCCACTTCTCATTGAAAGCGCTAAAAAAAGTCAAAATAAGCGTTTTATATTTGATGTATCCAAGTCAACATCAGAAGATATTGATTTCTTTAGCCAAATATCACAACAAGGATTTTTAAAACCCTTAGTTGGCGATGTTTTCGATATAACCCGTATTCAAGATGCCCATCACCGTGTCCAGGCTAGAAACAAACGAGGGGCTGTTGTGGTGACAATGAATAATAGGATATGAAAATTATTCTTTTTTAGGCACCCAGTTAGGTGTTTTCATGATGCGATCATGAAGCTGGGAAGGAATATGCTCTTCTTCTTTTCTTTGTGGACTATACAGTTCATTAGCCAATTGATCACTGGCCCATTTTTCAACGGACTTTCCATCTATAAGAAGTTGCCTGCCAAGAGCCACTATTTCAGCACCATAATCAAGGATCATCTGGGCATCTTGCATTTTATAAACGCTTCCAACCCCTATAAATGGTTTCCTGTGATTAATACGTTTCACAGCACGTTCCAATATAATTTCTGTGCTTTTTTCATCACGGATGGAGGTTTGTCTATAGTCTGCCAATGAAATGTGGAGATAGTCCAAATCACTTTCACACAGTCTGTCAATAAGGTAGTCCGTGTCTTCCAGAGTGATCCCCGGATTGGAGTTTTCTTCTGGTGAGAATCTATAGCCAACAATAAAGTCTTCCTTCGACAGCTTATCCCTTTCATCCAAACAAGCTTGGATGACCTCATTTAAAAAGGTATAACGCTCTACCCGATCGCCTCCCCACCTATCAATTCTGTAATTGGAATGTGGCGAATAAAACTGCTGGAGCAAATAGGTGTTGGCTCCATGGATTTCAATGCCGTCAAAACCCGCTTCATAAGCTCTTTTGACCGACTTCCTAAATGCGTCAATAGTCGACAAAATCTCTTCTTCTGTCATAGTTCTTGGGACATTGTCTGGCGTTCGTTTTGCTGCAACATTTGACGCACTCACTGTAAGACCATCAGGCATATCTTTAGGATTGGCTTTTCGCCCAGCATGGAATACCTGCAAAATAGCTTTTGCGCCTCCTTTATGTATTGTATCAGCAAGCGCTTTCAAGGAAGGCAGTGTTTCATCTTCCCCTCCATAAAATTGTCCCGAGAACCCTTTTCCGTGTGGTTCAAGATAAGTGGTTGCAGTAATAATGGCACCCACGCCTTCACTCCTATGTCTATAATATTTGAGCTCTGCCTCTGAAACAGAACCGTCACCGTTTCCACTCCAAGTCGTCATAGGCGCCATGACAAGTCTGTTGCGTAGTTCAAGTTTATTATTTATTTTATAGCTCTCAAACACTTTCTTTTTATTCTCCATAGTAACGCTCGCTTTCTATTTAACTGCATAGCTCTCGGGTTTTCTAATAGCTTTCCTACACATCTTGCACACATATTTTTCTTATTGATGCTTTCTCCTTGATAAAAAACGCCCATAACTTCTCAAGAAAAGATCTATGAAATCAAAAAGTTTTCATAGATCTTTTAAGTGAGCGACTTACAAAATATCATTCAAATAACATTCAAATATCAATCCCTTAAATTTATAGCTCTTTTTCAGATGATTCGATGAGGAAGTCATGCATATATTTATCCAGTGTGTCCTCATCTTCATGATGATTACCTATAAAATTTGTGTGTAAGGTCTCATATTCTTCTAAAGTTTCTTCATCAATATGCTTTTTTTGATAGGAAGTCATAAAATCCACCTCTCATTGTATACCTTTTTAGTATTTTTTATAAATACCCTCGTCACTTCCTTATAAACAATTGATATATTTATGATGCTGGTTGAAATTATACTTTCTGATTAAGAAGGTCCATTGATCTTGAATGTGTATCTGAATATTTTTCTCGCATGGATTCTATGTCATCCACATGATTTAAAAGTATATCTACAAGTTTTGGATCAAATATCTTGCCCTTCTCCTCTTTGAAAAAGTCTATAACATCCTTTACCTGCCAACTTTCCTTATAGGTTCGCTTGCTTCTTAGGGCATCATACACATCAGCAACTGCAGTGATACGGGCCATTATATGAATATCATCTCCCTTTATTCCATCGGGATACCCTGTCCCATCCCAGTGCTCATGATGCTGTTTTGAAATAATCGAGGCATAATTGAGTATTTCCTTGTTTTGATTTTTTAGAATTTCATGACCAATCATGGTATGAAACTTCATGGTCTCAAATTCCTCTTTAGTGAGTTTACCCTTTTTACTTAATATGTCTTCTGATATGCCAATTTTCCCAACATCATGCATAGGAGATGTCATTTCAAGAATATCTAAATCCCTGTCACTCAAACCATATTTTTCGCCGAGTAATCTTGTAATAAGTGATACCCGCTTTACATGATTGGCAGTGCCCTCTGACTTTGTTTCAATAACATCTCCTAAGGTTGTAATAAGATCCTTTTGGGTTTCAATCACTTCCTTATTGAGCTCTATTATGTTTTCATCTTTGCTTAAGTTATCCATTTTTTGCTTAATAACTAGAATGAGAAGTAGCATTACTAGTAGCAAAACCGCCGTTGTCGTTATGAAAGCCATAATTAGGTCTCTATTTTTTTCAAAATAGGTTTGGGGTTTGTTCATGGCAATGGCTTCTTTGGGGAAGTCACTCAAATTGTATCTCTGACTGACCTCATAATCATAAATATATTCTCCGAATAAGCCTTCATCATAGTAAATTTCAGCGATTTCACGACCGCTTAAAAGTTTCTCTGCATTGTCGACAGCACGTTCTCCATAAACACTTGCATGGGCCACTTTCCCCCCAAGAGTCCCCCAACCAAGTTGAAAGTCCCAAAATACATAGACTGGTGTATTTGCCATTTGAGCCACTTGTCGTGGTTTGTCATAATAAGTGTAGGCGGTTCCATCCGGGTCAGTAAAGTAAAGTCCAAACAAAAGTATATCTGTCTGGTCTAGCCCTTCTATCATATCCAGTGCCGTGCTCTCACTAAGGTCACGAATATAGGTGATCTTAAAGTCATTCTTATACCCCTTTAATACCTGATCAAGTTCTGCTTTGACCAACTGACTGGTTGTGGTTTCATCAAGTATGATATAGAAATCATCTGCTTCTGGATTTTGCCTTATAGCTAAATCTATGGTGGCTTCATAATCCGGCTTTTCTTCTATAACATAGAATCTGTCTTTCATTTCAATAAGATGAGTGTTGTTAATCCCTGTCGCTACAACAGGAATATCTCCAAACAATGTCTCTTTATATTCGAGCAGAAAATTATAGGCAATGTTGTCTGTGGCAATTACAATGTCAAAATCACCTGGAGCATATTTGGTCCTATACAGGTCAAAAAGCCTTTCTTTGATGGCATCTGTATAAGCATTCTTTGAATCCATATATTCTATGCGCATTGTAAAGGGATCTTGAATGGATTCAAAACTTTCTCTTATGGACTCTTGCAAGTCTCTTGTCCAGATGAAATCTTCTGAATAGGAATGTAAGACCAGAACGCTTTGTCCCTTTAATCCCTCATCATCAAGACCGAAGGCATAAATGCCTGTCATTCCAATCATCAAGGTCACCATAAACAGGCCTATTATTTGATTGATTTTTCTATACATGTCACCATCTCCATCGCTTCTGTTCCCATTTGCTGTCTGGCTTTTTAGAACCATTTATAAAACTAAAGGTGCTTAGGTATGGTAATTATAAAATTAACGCCTTTAGCATCTTTTCGATCATATCTTATTTCACCTTTTAGAAGGCCTGTTATCAAATTATAAACAATATTCATTCCAAGCCCCGTTCCTCCAGAATTAAGTGCAGTGGTATAGAAGGGATCATATATTTTTTCAATGTGACTTTCATCTATCCCCCTACCATTGTCCCAGTAACGAATTTCATAATACTTGGATACAGGGCTTGAAGCACACTCAATACCAATAGTTGCCCTTTCAATGTTATTATTTTCATCCTGAAATGCATGCATTAAACTGTTTTGAATAAGGTTGGCAAGGACTTGAGAAATCGCCCCTGGATAAGAATATCCCTTTAAGTCTCCCTCAAACTTAAGTTCAGACTGGACGCCATGGTTCTTTAACTCCACACTATAGGACATGACCGTCGCTTCAACAACGGTTTTAAGATCCATAGCTTCCATGGTCATCTTTTCTTGATCTATGGCCACTTTTTTAAAGCTCTGAATAAGCTCTGAGGCCCTTTCCATATTTCTTAGGATTATTTGACTGCTCTCATCCACAATTCCAATATACTCAATAAAACTGTGCTTATTAACACTTGATGTGACAAGTTTTTCATGGATATCTTGATTCTTCTTTTCAAGGTATGAAGCCGCTGTTACAGCCACTCCAATTGGTGTATTAAGTTCGTGAGCCACACCAGACACTAAATTTCCAAGTGAGGCCATCTTCTCTTTGACCACAAGTTGCCTCTGTGTCTTCTTGAGTTCCTCAAGGGACATTTCTAAATCATGGGTGCGTTTTTGCACTTCGAGTTCAAGACTCTCATTGATTTCAACAATTTCTTGTTTCTTGCTGCGAAGTTCTAGCTCACGATTTAAAATGTCATTAATCATCTTATGAAAAGAAGATGAAAGCTGTTCAAACTCATCAAATGAGTGCTTTCGCGGCGACCTGTCATAGGCTCCTAGGCTAACTCTCTTGGTCCAATCTACAAGTCCATTTAATTCAAATAATATATCGTTATTGAGCTTCATGACTGCTGATACAGCCCTGTATCCGATCACAACCAAAATAATAAGACCACTGATTATGATAAATACGATGGGCATCATAAAATCTGACAAAGACTGGTAATATATAATACTCCACTGCGTGTCTCCCAGTAATGTATGATAGGCATACATAAATTTATTATTATAGTCAACATAGTCCCGTCTTACAGACATAAGATTTATTCGGTTAGGGTCATAGGCCCTTGTTGCAACAAAAGAACCGTCTGTGTGAGCCAAGTAGGCTCCCCTTGAGTCTGTCACTGCTATACTGGAATTTTCACTAATATCAAAGACACTCAGATAGTCGGTTAAATCTTTTAAATTTATTCGAAGCACAACCACTGCATCTTCAAATTTCTTTGAAACAGTGACGACTGGTTCATTTGATCCAATCACAATAAAAACATCCGACCAAATTATTTGTCCCTCATCTTCTAACCCATAGAAATACTCATGCCCTGAATGGTCATAGCCACTGTCTGTTGACGCGTACGGCGTGCCGATTTCAGAACGTCCCATTTCATCAATAACCCATATTTTTATAAGATCCCTGTTGCTTTCGTTATAGGCGTCTAAGGCTTTCTGCATCCTTACCTTTGAGGGATTTTGCTTATAAATTGCATAGTAAACTTCATCTAAACTGCTGATATACCTTTCAAGATATGTGGCAATGGATGACTCAATTGAGTGGATAACATCTTGAGACCTTATAAAGATTTGATACCCTGAAAAAGAAACGCTTACAAGCATAAGAACTAAAGCCAGTAGAATGGTTGGAACCCAGGCTTTATAAATGTTCACCGATATCATTCTATCTTTTATGCTGTCAGTATTTGTTTGGCTTTGTTTCATAGGTATCCCTCATATTTGTCATTAGATTTTAATCAAGTGTCACTAATCCTTGTCAACAAATTGACCATTTCTTATTTCATAGGTAAAATAATCTCTTTCCATGTCTCCATAGACATTAAAAACTAGCTTTTGCTGTAGGCCCTGAAACTCTTTTAGTTCCAGAATTGCTTCCTTAACCTTGTTCACTTCAAATGAGTCCACATGCTCAACCGCTTGTTTTAAAACCACTAAAGATTCATAGCCGAAAATTTGAGAAAATGTGGGATCTGCATCAAACTTATCTATCATGGTTTGTCTGAATTCCAAGTATTCTGGTCTTTCTGAAGCAATATCATAAAGCCCCACAACCCGCATACCCTCAATGGCCTTACCGCCATTTTCAAGTAGATCCCGTGTGGTTGACCAAGCACTGCTATAAAAAACAGCTTGACTGCCCTTTATTCTTAGCCGCTGAACCAAGTCTGCCGTATCCACACCAGAGGCCAATATTACAACTTGCTTGGCCTGAGACTTCACAACCTCATCCACTAAGACGTCGTAGTCATCATCATGGGAATTAAAGGGTCTATCAAGGACAAGTTTCAAGTCACTGTCTAAAGTATCATTTACAATAATGTCATGAAGGGGTTCTGTGTAGGGTCGATTGGATATATCATATAGAATGGAAAACTCATGAAGGCCCTCATCTTTTAACATATCAACCAGTTTATATGCTTCTTCCGAACTGGCATTGCATATTCGAATAAAATTATCATCAATCCCTGACAAGTCATTGGTACTCATTGTAGGACTGATTATAAGCATGTCCGAATTTTCCATGAAATACTCAACCGTCAGTGTCATTGAACTTACAGAGAAGCCTACAAAGAAGTCAACCTTATTGTCATTCAACTTGTCTAACATGCTCTGGGCATATGTGTTGTCATTTTTGTCATCAATGATTATTGGTACGATTTCATACCCATTTATACCGCCCTCAGCATTTATATCTTCCACAGCTTGCAAAAAACCATTTCTAACCTGCACACCAAGCTGGGACCACTGCCCACTTAGACCAGCGGCAAAGCCAACATAAACTTTTCTGTTGTTCATATATGCACCGTATCCAACCAGTGCCATAATAAGAATAATGACCACAAAAATAACACGTTTTTCTTTCATGCATCTCACTCCTGACATTATTTACATCCTATATACACTTATTACCCCTATTTAAAAATAGTAATTATTGGCCTTGTAAAACATCCTATCTATAACAATCTTTATAAAAAGCCTTATTGGCTTGAAAATCCTTAAGTCTCTACTGAACGCCCCATAAGTCTCTATTGCCCCCTAGAGTCTCTATTGAAAAATCCGTGAGAAGCCAATAAAAAAAGCGATAAACCGGGGAAATATCCCTAGTCCATCGCTTTGATTTATCTTTTAAATGACCTATTCTATTTTAAAGCTTAACTCTGTTCTGTGTCCCATGAGTGTAAAGCCGCACTTCTCATACATAGTCTTTGCAGTGTCATTATGATCAGTGACAAGGTATGCAAACTCAATATTCTGAGATAAAGCCCTTTCAAGCAAGTGCCTAAGAACATGCGATCCAAACCCTTTTCGCTGATACATCTCCAAAATATCAAAGTCCTCAATTTTCATAATGTCCCTATTTATAAAGGCTTCACAGTTTCCTACCGGTTCATTTTTGTCATAGCAGACATATAAGCTTAAAGGGATGTTTTCATCCATATATACTTTAAACTTTCTATTTATCCGCCTTATGGCAAAATCCATGGTCATATGCATATAATTTGCAGCCACATCAACATACTTTCCATGTTCTTCTGTGATCTGATCCTTAACCAGTTCAAGCCTTGCATCTTCACGGGATCCAATCGCTTGATAGTTTTTAGTTTCTATGCCATAATAATCAAATTTTTCACCCTCAGCCATCATGGGCAACTGGGAAAGAAGATCCTTTGATATATCTTTATGTGTCAAAATCCTAAAATTACTTTGTCCCAAGCTTTTCTTTTGTGTCACTGCCCTTTTCACTTCTTCTACGAACACTTCATCAGATATGTCTTCAGGTATATAGTTAAAGTGATGAGAGTGCATATCCTTTAACTGATCGTCCTTAAAACGGATGGATGCTTGATCACTTTCTGTTTCACAAAAACATTTCAAATACGCTAATTCTGTATCTATTATTTTACTTAACATAGAATTTCTCCTTACCTAGAGGCTCAACGCTCTTATTTAGAAACTGTTCTTGCCATCCACTTCTGATAATTTATCGATTAATTTATTAAGACCATCAAACAAGCTGATAATCTCTACAGGCTCAAATTCCTCAAAAATTCGCTCAATCATGTCCTTATCTTTATGGTATCTAGCACCAAAGACCCTCTCCACTTTATCCGTTCTATGAATTCTGGAGATTCTCTTGTCTTTGTCATCTTTTATAAGTCTGACAAAGCCCGATTTTTCTAGTTTAAGAGCCAACTGCTTCACGTTTTGGTGGCTTAGTCCCATCTTACTAGCCAAATCTTTGATTCCAGGTGGTTCATCAAAAAATTTCTCCATTGTGGCTAAGAGCATCCACTGTTTTGTTGTTAAGTTGTCTTCCTTGAAACTTCTATCTGATATAAATTGCAACATGTTTGCAGAACAAAACACTTGTCCAATAATGTCTGCTTTTTTCTTAAGTAGGGCTTCTTCTTTCAAATGGTTTCACCTCTTAGTGGTTCAATAATGTCTTTTCATCTGTCTGACATTTGTTTGATATTTTATTGTATGCCTTCATAAGTCGTCTCTTTAATAGACTCGCTAAATTATATATGACGCTTACTGATTTTTGATTCTAAACTTTTTTGCAAGTGGTTTTTTAAGATTTTTTTTGTCATAGGGAACAAGCCACTCTTTTTTTTAGGACGTTCTACCGTCATACTGTGTTTGCTCTGATTGGGATCATAACAGTGTCCCAGCCCAGGCGCTTGACTTGATGCAACCTCGTTTAGTCTCTTATTATTCATACACCCTCCTGTGGTTTTACTGAAGTGAATCCCTTATAAACACCAAGGATTTTTGAAGAAATCCTTCTAAAGCCTCCGGTATGTTGTGGCCGGCATCATTATTGATGTAATACTGATACGCCATTCCTGATTTTTGGAACACACGAATCATATCCTCTTCTGCATGAACGGGTATTTCATTCTCACCCTCAATAAAAACACCTTTCAAATTTCTATTTTTAGCAGATATTACAGTCTCCATCGAAAATGATTCTGGCTTCATTACTGGACATATGCTTATAAAACCTTTTACTAGAATAGTCTCTGATAGAGCTATATCGATTGCTGTAATTGCGCCACCAGAAAAACCACCAATGATTACGCTATCCCTCTTTATAGGATGTGAGTGGCCGATCTCTTCAAATGCCTTTCTAATATCCCTTCGCGCCTTGTCAGGATCATTCAGCCAACCATAGTTGAAACTGTATAGGAACTGTGAAGACTGTATATATAAATTTAAGAACTTCTTTCTTACGTCTTGATAGGGCTTCCAAAAATTTCGGAACGTGTTTATGTTGCTTCCTGATCCGTCACCGTGCAAGATTATCAGCAAGGGATACGCCCTCTTGTTTGAATAATTTTCTGGATAGTCAATAAAATATCTCATCGCTGTATGTTGATTGGTCTCATCTATTATTTTATTATTTGTTTTCTTAAGACTTTCAAACCCTTCAAGGTCTTTTAAAGGTGCGAACCTCTCCCAATCTAACGGACAGGAATATCCGCACTCCACCAATGCCTTAAGCGTCTCATAGCATTTATCATAAGCACCACAATTAGAAAGATCTTTCGCCCTATTTAATTGCCTATTAAAAAAATCTTCATCTAAATTTCTATTATTCATAATTTTACTCCTTCATAAAGGTATCATATTACCTTTCCTATTAAAAGTAAAGCTTCTATTATCTCAATCAGTATATACTTCAACGACATCACAAGGTTTTCACCATGGTTCTAATCGATCCAGACCTTAAAAAGGCACTAGGAAGAGTTTCCACTCATCCCAGTGCCATAATATATATTTATCAGCCATAGCCCATACCAATAAGTCTACGGCTCGACAGTGGTGCATGCTATACAAACTGGTTCATATAAAGCTGATAATAAGCGCCTTTTTTTCGCATAAGGTCTCTATGGCTCCCCATCTCTTTGATCTTGCCATCTGCAATCAGAATGATTCTGTCTACAAATTTTACGGTTGAAAGCCTGTGGGCAATAATAAAGCTGGTTCGGTGAGCCAGTACATTCTCAATGGCCTTTTGAATACGCTTTTCCGTATTTACGTCTATTGAAGATGTGGCCTCATCAAGAACAAATATTTTTGGATCAGCAAGAATGGCTCGTGCAATGGAAATGAGCTGTTTCTCCCCTGAGGAAAGTTTGGCACCGCCTTCTCCAACCTTTGTTTCAAAGCCCTCTTCTAACTTGAGTATAAAGTCCTCTGACTGAGCCAAGCGTGCTGCTGCTTCCACTTCTTCATCTGTGGCATCTAGCCTGCCATAGCGAATATTCTCCCGGATGGTTCCACTAAATAATTGCGGTGTCTGAAGCACATAGCCTAGGTTAGACTGGACAAATTCTTTTTCGATGTCGCTGTAGTCCACACCATCGAGCTTCATACGTCCACCAGTTGGTGCATAAAACTTGCAAATTAAATTGACGATTGTGCTTTTACCTGATCCTGTTTCTCCGACTAGGGCTATTTTTTCCCCCGCCCCCACCTTGAGATTAAAGTCCGTCAGCACAGTTTCTCTGGCATCGTATGAAAAATCAACATTTTCAAAGTCGATTTCACCCTTAATATCAAAATGAGCCACAGGGTCTTCCACATGCATAGACCTCTCCTGTGCCAAGTGGTTAAGCACCCTTTCAGCCGCAGCTTTTGCTGCCTGAATTTCAGAAATAACACGGGCCACCTGGGTAATGGGGTCAAATATCATACTGGAGTAGTTAATGAAAAGAATCAGTGTTCCTAAAGAAATCAAGTGATTGTCTAGATAGAATCCACCAGCAACAACCACAAGAGCCACACTAAGGGATCCGATGTTAAGGGCAACTGGTGTATAAATGCTAGAAAGCACAGCACTTTTAATGGACTTGTCCTTCATATTTTCAGTGACTTCTTTAAACTCACCAGTGTTCTTAGTTTCCGTAACAAGGGTCTTTGATGTGATTGCCCCAGTGATGCCTTCATTAATGAGTCTAATAATTTCTGAATTGAGCTTTCTCACATCTTTTTGCATAAAGAAAATTCTCTTTTGAAAAAAATAACTCACTAGAACCAAAATAGGCACGACAATAGATACTATAGCCGCAAGCTGCCAGTTGATGACGAACATGACGCCTAAAATAATCCCCATAAATGTTATTGACCATACCAGATCCACAAGCCCCCATGAAATAATGTCTGAAAGCTTGCCAATATCTGATGTGATCTTTGAAAGAACTTTGCCAACCCCCTCTTCATCAAAGTAGGAAAAGTTGTAGTCCTGCATCCTATCAAAAGATTCTTTTCTCAGCCTGTAAGCAATGCCTGACTCAAGCTTACCGGCAAGGATTATAAATATGACAATCAAAGTCCCAAAGACAAGTATAATGCCCGCATATAGGGTCGCAAACGGTACGAGCCCCTCTGTTGTCATAGGGGTTATAAACCTGTCAATCGCAATTTTTGTTGCATAGGGGATGGCTGCATCCAGTACCGCAATAAGCATGAGTAGGGCTGACAGCAAAACGAAGCGACCCGTAAATGGCTTAAAGAGGTACATGATTAATTTCTTATGTTGTTTAAGCATGTTTTTCCTCCCTGTAGCCTGCTTCCTGAACGTCACAAACTTCCTTATAAAAATCATTTCTGACCTTGAGTTCTTCATGCGTGCCGTGGTCTGTAATAAGCCCATCTTCAAGAACATAAATCACATCAGCATCCATCACAGATGTGATTCTATGTGATATTAGGACGATTCCCAGCGTGTCCTTTAGTGTTTTCAAAGCTTCTATAATCTTAATTTCTGTATCCGTATCCACAGCGCTTAGAGAATCATCAAAAATAATAAGCTTGGAATCTTCAATGATTTTTCTAGCAATGGCCACCCTTTGCTTTTGTCCACCAGATAAAGAAACACCTTTTTCACCCACTAGGGTTTCGTAACCCTCTTCAAATCCCATAATGCTGTCATGGATCGATGAAACCTTGGCTGCCTTTTCCACGTCCTCTCGCCCTAGATGGTCACTGGAAATCTTAATGTTTTCTTCAAGAGACTTGGCAAAAAGAAAGGTGTTTTGCATAACCAAGGATACTTGTTTACGCAGATGCTTTTTATCAATGTCCTTAAGGGATTTTCCGTCTATGGTCACCGCCCCCTCTTCAGGTGTCAGCATACCGATTAGGACATTTGCTAAAGTCGTTTTACCTGATCCAGTCGGTCCAACTATACCCACGATCTGTCCTGGTTTGACAGATAGGTCAACACCTCTTAAGACCTTGGTGTCACCGTATGAAAAATGGACATCTTTTAGGGCCATTTCTCCCTTTAAATCAGGTCTTATACCTGTGACATCTTCTTGTTTTTCCATTAGAATTTCATGGATTCTTCCACCTGCAATTTTGGATTTTCCAAAATCCGTAAGGAGTCGCCCCATCATTCTTACAGGCCAAATAATCATATTTCCGTAACTTACAAAGGCAACGAATGTCCCTACAGTGATTTGCCCGTCCACAACAAAATACGTACCCGCTACAACGGTAATCATGACCTGTAAGAAGCACAAGAAATCACTAATGCCCCAGTAGAATCCCATGTTTCGAATGAGCTTAAAGAGTTCATCCGTGAATTTTCTATTTTTTTGATCAAACTTGTCTTTTTCAAAGGCTTTTCGATTAAAGGCCCTAACGACCTTAACCCCTGAAAGATTTTCCTGGGCTACGGTTGTAAACTCAGATTCCGCCTCTTCCACCTTCACAAATCCCTTTTTAACAATCAAGAAAAAGAAATAGGAGTAGGCAATGATTATAGGGATAAGAGATAGGGCAAAAGCCGTTAATTTAACGCTCAGACTTAGCATAAAAACAGTGACAACCACGAGAAGGAATATAGCGCGAACCACCTCAATAATTTGGTTGGCAAGAAACTTTCGAATGGTTTCCACATCTGAGGTTGCCCTTTGAATGAGGTCTCCTGTTTCCGTGTTTACATGGAACTTATAATCCAAAGCTTGAATATGTCCAAAGAGTTCATCTTTTAGCCGTTTGGCGACTTTTTCTGCACCTATAGCCGCAAGTTTTCCCTTAAAGTAAAGGGTGAGCCCCCGGGCAATCGAGAAAAAGACAATAACTCCCGCTGCGACAAATAGATTGGTCATCAGTGCATCACTGCTGAAAAGCAGGTCTCCAATTCTTGCAAGGATAGGATCTTCCACGGGCACTTTTTCTATATTCACATCAATAATAAGCTTTATAATAATTGGGCTTAACAGCTGAAAGACAGCCGCAAAGAAAATACTGACACCGGCACCAATAAAGTATTTATAGGCGCCCTTAAATATTTTTCTGTCTAATCCGAACATGATTTCTCCTAGTTTTTCTTTAAATCATAAACCATGACGACTTCGCCGCGGTCCATGTTTCCTGTCTCTACAAATCCGACAGATTTATAGAGTCCACTTCCTGTCTCATTGCCAGGAACATAAGACAAATAAATCTTGTCAGCCTTTCCGTGTGGGTAGGTCTTTATCATTTCAATGGCCTTCAAAAGAGAAGCCTTGCCATAGCCTTTTCCCTGCTGACTTTCATCAATCATGAAACGCCAAATCTCATAAATATCTTCATCAATGTCTTCATCTTGGTCAGCTCTTATAAATGACATCATCATAAAACCAACCATGGTCTCATCATTGTAAATTGCATAAGGCATAGGGATACATGTCTTCTGTGTCATGGCCACATAGGCCTGGGCAATGCTGATAACATTTTCTGCAACAAATTTTTTCCCCGCTTCTCCCGGACTGAGTTCTATACAGGTTCTAAAATTTTCATTTGTTATGGGTCTAAATTCGATCATGAGGCCTCCTGTTTATGCTTTTTAGCATGTTTCTCACTTTATTAATAAACGAAATTTTAGATGTCGGCTAAACCTTATGAGCCACATCTTATCTTGATTTACATGCCTGATTATGGGCCAGACGCATGATAAATGGCGGAAATAAGCGCAGACCCCACTGCATATAATATGCCAGATTCTTTGAGTTAAATCTGAGTATTTGAATCGTTAAAAATATTTTAACATTAGTTTTGTTTTAATTCAATTGAATGTTTATGATTTCCATGTTTATTTTACATTAATTGTTATGAGTGCTCGCAGAAATCCTTTTATTTATATATATAAAAACACGCTTAGTAATTTTGACTAAGCGTGTTTTTATGTCATTTTCCTATATGTCTACACCCAAAATTCTTCTTAACCCGCAACTCATTATGAGCTTTTAGAACTTAGAACACGGACAACATCATAGCCTTCATCACTTGTTTCTTCAAAACCCGTTATATTGGCAGGGTTGACGCCATTATAGTTCACCAAGGCCGCCTTCATTTCATCCAGGTGGACAAGATTTGATTTCTTATTGAGGGCGATCACATCTTTTGGAATGTCATCTGTCTGATGAATGATTTGAATATTAGATTTTTCACTATAGCTATCAAAAGCTTCATCATAGGTGGCCCCCGCATCAACCTCTCCGCTATTTACAGCTTCAATAACCTTGTCATGGCTACCAAGAAATTTCATTTCAGAGATGGTGTCATAAATATTTTTTTCTTCGAGCAGGGCTTTGGCGTATAAATACCCCGAGGCACTCTTCTCATCCACAAAGGCAAATTTTGATCCTCTTAATGCATGTAAACCACTAAAGGCCTTGCTTATTATAAGCCCCTTGTACTTAGCTGTACCATTGACTTGTGGCGATACAAGCGGTTCAATACTACACTTTTCCTTTGCTGAGACATAGGCCAGTGGCGAAAGCCAAGCGCAGTCAATTTTACCTGTGTTTAGCAAGTCATAAATAGCCTCGTATGATTCTGGAATAATAATGCGAACACGTTTATCTACAGAGGCAAACACCTCTTTCAAGATGGGCGTATAAAGTTCACTAATCCGGTCAGGCGACGTGAATGGATTAATGCCTACATAAATATCATTCCCGTCCTTTATAGATTGAGCCTGCTTATGCAAAGAAGAACTGATGTCATACAGGGCCAAATTACTCTTGTTGATCTCCTTATTTTTCACCTGCATCATTTGTGTGGACTTCATTGTAGCCGTCGTATTCTCATGGGTTTTTATAATCGAATCTGATATGGCCTCAACAGCCATACTTATTTCTGAGGAAATCCTCTTTTGTGTTTTGGACTGGATTGCCAAATGACCAATTATACCTTGAATGCTTTCTGAAGCGTTCTGCATTTTCATAAATGAATCATTGGCTTGGTCCACTTGTTCATCCACTTGCTCGAACTGTACTGAAGCTTCATGGAGACAATCTGTTAACTCATTTAGCTTTTTGTTAAACTGGGCAATAATACTTTCAATGTCCCCTATGGCCTTATCCGTCTGATCAGAAAGCTTTTTTATTTCCCCTGCAACCACGGCAAATCCACGACCAGCATCCCCAGCTCTTGCTGCTTCAATGGATGCATTCAAGGCTAATAGATTGGTTTGACTTGAAATGTCACGGATATATTCCAGTATATTTCGTATTTCCATGCTAGACTCACCAAGGTCCTGATTTCTTTTATTGGCTGTCTTATTATTATCTTGAGCCTGCATCATAAATTCAGAGATTGAAGCCACGGATTCACGATTGCTTTCAAAGTGTTCCTGCCACATTTCAGACTCCGAATTCAACTTTTCAGCATATGTGTTTAACTGGTCACTGAGTTCTGCCATTTCATCAACAGCTGCATTGGTCTGCTCAGTACTGGCCACATTGTCCTCCCCATTTTTGAGAACCTCTTTAAGCTTACTAGACATGTCTTTAAAAATATCATCATTTTCCTTAGACAGCCATTTGACCTGACCCAGTTTTAATTCAAGTTTGTTTTGTATGTCGAGTATCCAGTTTAAGTCTGACGTGTCTTTTATTCCAGCATATTCTTGTTTAGATGTCTTATCTTGTTTGCCTAAAACAAGGCTTCCTATGCCCCACGTAACAAGAATGCCTGTAATAAGCCCTAGTAAAAAATTAATTGTATTCTCCCCCTTTTCAGTGCTTATGTTTATGTGACCCTTAGCAAATAACTGATTAAACTGCTTTAATATATTGCAATATCAATGCCATGTTTTTTATCATATTTTAGGGGCGTTCCGATATATTGTCGCAAGATTCTGAATCACTTTTAACTTCACTTGATATTAATTACCAGATATGTGCTTATATCGACGCCCTATTCTTATCTTGATTCACTCTCTATTTTTTTCTGATTTTAATTCGATCTGCTCTACTTCTATAAAAAAACAATCAATATATATGAAAAATGACAAGAAAAAAATAAGGACAATCTAGGAAAAATAAGCTAGAATAAGCCTAAGTTAAAATCACTCGTCAAGGCAACAAGGTGTGGTTTGGCTATTCTATGTATAAGGGTGGAATTTAGTGATGAAAATGAAGGATCTCAAGCGTTTATACAAGTATAACCACGAGAAAAAGACCTTTATTATTGATGTACAACTTGAAGATTACCGAGATGCCTACAGCGAATGGGATTTCTCACCGTTTAATAACCGCGATTTAGATGATGACCTTACAGAATATCTACTGGAATGTTCCTATGAAATTCCGGCAAAAATGCCCCTTGTCATCAATTTTCATATACTCAATCAGGAAAAGAATGATTCAAGAGAAAAGAAGAGCATATCTGGAATGTATAACTATTTTGAATATGAAATGCGCAAACTTAAAAACCACAGAATGCGTATGATTCGTGACACGATTGCATTTTTTATGGTAGGCAGTGTCCTGCTTGTCATTGGAGCACTCCTTGACTCTTACCTGCCACATACACTACTGACCCGTGTCCTAACAGAGGGCTTTTCCATAGGGGGATGGGTCATGATTTGGGAAATGTTCTCGGCCTGGTTTTTTGATATAAAGAAAATTTCCTATAAAATTAAACATTTTATGAAGCTAAAAGAGTCGACGATTGAGTATACCTATCCTTAGGGTTGCCGTTTGGTTGTTTAATGAATTTTACTCTCATCAATATCCAGGCGTAGACTGGTAATTTTAATCAATCTATAGGTTGGTCCTAGTTAACATTCCTATTAGGACCAACTTTTTCCTATCAGGAAGGAGATAATTGTCGTGAAAACAAAATATAAAGTTGCACTACTTATACTCATGATTATTTTTTCACTCTCCATATATAATATTTTCAAGTATGCTTATGCCTTCGACTTAGATTCTGTAATAAACTCTACCATTACAATTGATACTCTTGAAGCTAGAGTGACTGACATCTGGAAAGAAGGCAACAAGGTCCTACTTATTTATGAAACAAAAAATGAGAAAAAGCCGTTCGGCTACGCCTTGTTTACGAAACATGTATTCTTTAATAAGTACAAAATAAACTTTCATTATGAAAACGATGGACGTGAGACATACGACACCGCTCAAGCTGGTCAAGCTAAATATGTTTTCAAATTCCATAATGGAAATTATTATATCGTCAACGAAACGCCCAGCAAGGGTCTATCCAGCATTATCATTACAGGGCTAATTTCAGCTGTTATAGTTATAATCTATTTACTGAAGACTAAAAAGTGGGCTTAAAATCAAACCAATTAAACTTCTTTTTATAATCAAGAGCTTGGCTTGAAGATTATCTTGTCTTAAAGCTACGCTTCTTGTTTTTCTCTACTGTTATAAGTAGTTTCCCACCATTTTTTCATATTAATCCACCCCACTTCCCCCTCAATCCCCCTATGCATATCCTTCACCTTGGTATATATTTATACATGACGGGCAATTTCCATTTGTCCTTTTTAGTCAGGCCCTTGTAAAATGACATTGTCCACTTTACAGAATAAAAATGCGCCTGAACGGTATTGTTATAATCACACCTTTTTAGAAACTGGTGATTATTCGAAAGGTGATTCCATGATAAAACGTGTACTCATTGGCATGTCTATTGTACTTGTTTTGCTCTTTGCAAACAGTCTTATCCAGCTTGAATACGACATGACCCTTATAGACTATCTGTCTCCAAGTGCCGGTCTTTCAGATGAAGACATGGCCTACCTTTAAAAAAGAGACACCCTTATTTACGGTGCAGACCATAAATCCCCACCCCTGCGCTATGTCAACGAAGGCTCCCAGCAATACGAAGGTCTTGTTATTGACTATTTACGGTCTCTATCCATTGAACTCGGGGTGCCTATAGAATTCAAACCTCTGGTTTGGAATGATGCCCTGGCCCAACTTGAATCGGGTCAAACGGATATTTGCGATATGTATAAGTCAGAGGAACGGGCCAAAAAATTTCTTTTTTCCGACCCCATATACTATCAGCGTGGTGCTATACTCGTAAGAAAAAATGACACCCGCATCCAGTCTGTTGATGACCTTGAAGGAAAAACCATCGCTGGCAATAGAGGCGATTTTGTATTTGAATATCTTGAAAACGAATTTGAAAATGTCACAAGTATTGAAACAGCAGACCTTCAAAATGCCATTGAACTTTTTGCTGACAACCAGGTCGATGCCGTCCTTGGGGACGAGTCGGTCATGAACTATTTTATTACCAAGTCCCAACTCAACAATGAGTACATCATTTTAAGCGATTACCTCTATGAGCGTGAGGCTGTTCTCGCTGTGCATAAAGACAATCCGAGACTTATTAAGATTCTTAACAAGGCCATTGCTGGTCTGAAAAAGAAAAGAACCATGGAGATGATCTATCAAAAATGGTTTGGAATCTCGCCACTTATAACAAAAAGCAGTGCATCAAGTAAAACCATGCTCATTGCCAAATACATCCTGCTTCTCATTGGGGTTTTTGCTGCTGCCCTGTCCGCTTGGAACCTACAACTCAAAAAAGAAGTCAAACGTCAGACCAATGCCCTGCGCATGTCAAAAAACGAACTGGAAACGGTCTTCAATGGACTGACCCACCTTCTCGTGGTTATTGATGAAGACTGCTACCTCAAGGATGCCAATAGAAGCTTTTGTGAGAAATACAACGTATCCAGCAAAGATGTTAAAGGCACCCACTGCAAAGACGTCAATGGTATCATTGGATCCGATTGTTCATCTTGCTTAATTCGAGAAACCTTTAACACAAACCGCTCTGTTATGCGAGAAATAAAACACGAAAAGCGAATTTATAAAATCCAGACCTATATTCTTGATCAGCTCCCCCAGACCCGCGCCCGCATCCTTGTGGTTATGGAAGACATAACCGACCTCAAGCTAGGCGAGCAAAGCCTGGTTCAATCAACGAAAATGGCGGCTATTGGTCAGTTGGTTGCTGGGATTGCCCATGAAATCCGAACACCGCTTGGAATCATCCGTAACAACTGCTATTTTATGAAGCGGAGCAAGTCTCAAGAAGACAAAGACGAGTCCATGACAGTTATAGAAATGTCTGTTGAACGGGCCAACCGTATTATTGACAATCTTCTTAACTTTTCTAGGCTGACTGACAATAAGGTCCAGGAAACCAACATTTATCAGCTGATCACCAATCTTTATGACCTGAGCCGTAAGTCTATGGAGACCAGTCACATAGATTTTAGACTGGCCTGTGATCAAGCAATGACCAGAAATATAAATTCTGAATCCCTTAAACACGTCCTCATTAATCTTATCAACAACGCCATTGATGCCATGCCATCAGGCGGCAAAATAGAGATTGATGTTATGGACAGTGCATCAGACATGGTTATACTGGTTTCAGACACAGGCTGTGGCATAGACTCTGATGCCCTTGAAAGTATTTTCAATCCCTTTTTTACAACCAAGGAACCGGGGTCAGGCACAGGTCTTGGACTCTATATTGTATACAATCAAATTCAGAAAATGAATGGAAGCATACGGGTGGATAGCAACTTGAACGAAGGCACAACCTTCACTCTGGTCATTCCACAACACAAGGACACAACCAGGAGGTAAGACATGAAAGCTGAAGATTATGATATTCTCATCGTCGATGATGAAGTGGAATACACAAAGGTCCTCAAAAAAATTCTCAGCCTTGAAGGCTTTAACATCCAAACCGTGTCAAGTGGCGATGAAGCCCTTTTTAAACTCAGGCTAAAGCCCTATGATCTTGTTCTGACAGACCTTATGATGGATGGAATGAATGGCATGGAGCTCCTTGAACACGTTAAGGCTTCAACACCGGAGACCTTTGTTATACTCATGACAGCCTATGCCACCATAGACAATGCCGTTGAAGCTATGAAAAAAGGGGCCGACTCATACTTTGTTAAAGGAAACGACCCCGACGAGCTGGTGACTGAAATTTTAGGTCTTTACGAATCAAAGCGCCGACGGTCTGCTCATGGAGAAAATACAGGAGACCGCCCTCTGATTCCCACATCCAAAAACAAGGCCTATACCAAGTGTCTTGAAATGGCGAAAAAAGCGGCTCGTAGTCATGTCAATATTCTCCTCCTTGGGGAATCTGGTGTTGGCAAAGAAGTTTTTGCAAAATACATTCATCACGAAAGCCGACGAAACGATAAAGCTTTTATCCCTGTTAATTGCCACGCCCTACAGGAAAACGTCCTGGAGTCTGAACTCTTTGGACATTGTAAAGGCGCTTTCACCGGCGCCACGTCAGACCGAATTGGGCGATTTGAAGCGGCACATGAGGGCACACTTTTTTTAGATGAAATTGCTGACACCCCCCTATCCACTCAAGTCAAACTACTCCGTGTTCTTGATTCTAAGATGATTGAGCGCATGGGATCAAACGAGAGCATTAACGTGGACTTTCGCCTGATCACAGCCACAAATAAAAATCTACAAGATTTGATTGATAGTGGTCAGTTCCGAGAGGACTTCTTCTACCGGATCAGCTCTGTGACCCTAGAGATTCCACCCCTGCGTGAGCGCCCCGAGGATATTGAAGACTTGGTTGTTCATTTTGTAAAAAAACCATCGGAAGACCTGGGGATGGACGTTCCAAAGGTAGCACCACAAGTTATTGATACATTAAAAGCCTACAGCTTTCCTGGAAACATACGTGAACTGAAAAATATCATTGAGCGTCTTGTCGTCTTTCATGAAGGGGATACCATCACACCTGATGACCTGCCAGAACGTATTGAAAAAGCTGGTCCTATGCCACAAACTTTAAAGGAAATCCGGCAGATGACAGAGATAGACCATATTAAGAAGGTTCTCGAAGAAAACGATTACAAGATGGAAGTTTCGGCCAACATACTGGGCATTACCCGTCGTCAGTTAACCAACAAGGTCAAAGAATATGATCTGAAGAAAAAGTAAACACTTCAAAACAAACATTCATGAGAGAATGTCAAAATTCATGAGGAAATGGGTTTCTATTCAGAGGAAATCCATTTCCTCTTTTTTGAGACCGGCAAAAGTGTTTTAAAGGGTTAAATTAATTTTTTTACCTCTCAAAGCTTTGCAACAAGTGCTTGTTGTTTATTAATTTTTAAAAATCTGAAAACTGGCATCAGCTTTGCAATTATATATGTACAAGTAAGGAACTTGAAAGTGTCTTAACGGCATGTATATATTGGGAGGGGTAATTATGAACAAAAAAACGAAAGACACGGTTTTAATCGGGGCAGCACTTTTTGCCATGTTCTTCGGGGCAGGTAATCTGATTTTTCCACCGGCAATCGGTATGATGGCTGGAGACAAGTGGCTCATTAGCTTAGTGGGCTTTATATTAACAGGCATTGGACTGCCAGTACTCGGGGTTATTGCAGTTTCTAAGGCCGGCGGTACAATCAGCGATCTCTGTGACCGGGTAGGACCTGTTTTTTCTGTCATTATGGGGTCTATTGTTATATTAGCCATCGGTCCTCTACTGGCTATTCCACGTACAGGTGCGACTGTTTATGAAATTGGTATTGAACCACTTTTCGGTGCCATCAATCCAATGATTGTCTCTATTATTTATTTCTCAATCACTTTATTCTTTGTTATTAAGCCATCTGGCATTATAGATAAAATCGGCAAAATACTGACACCAGTTCTTTTGATTGTTACTGTAACAATCATTGCTAAAGGCATTATTTCGCCAATTGGCTCTCCTGTTGGCACACCTGTTTCCCTGCCTTTTTCAAAGGGATTCACTGATGGTTACCAAACAATGGACGCTCTTGCCTCAATTGTCATGGCGGGCATGGTTTTAATCTCTCTTATTGAAAAAGGCTATACGGATAAAAAAGAGCAAATTAGCATGACCATCAAAGCAGGTCTTATTGCAGGACTAGGGCTTCTTTCCATTTACGGCGGTCTTCTATACCTAGGGGCCACTGCAAGCGGTGTCTTCCCAGCAGATATTCCAAAAGCTGAACTAATTGTTAGCATTACAAATAGCGTTCTTGGAAACCTTGGACAAGTCAGCATGTGTATTGTTGTTTCTGCGGCCTGTTTAACGACGTCTATTGGCTTAACAGCTATTGTTGGAAACTATTTACAAAGCTTACAAATGGTCGCCTCAGCTACAAGGCCATCGTAATTTCGACAGTTGTTTTTAGTGCTGTTATGTCTGTCATAGGGGTTGAGCAAATTGTTAAATTGGCTGTGCCACTCCTTGTGCTTGTTTATCCTGTGGCTATTGTCCTCATCCTACTCGGCCTGGCTGATAGCTTTATTAAGAATAAAAATGTCTACAAGGGCGCCGTTGCAGGAGCTCTCTGTGTCAGCATCTTCGATGCCCTAGCTTCTATGAACATTCAAATTGACTTTGTCCAGATGAGTCTAGCAAAACTTCCATTTGCAACAGCAGGCTTTGGATGGCTCTTACCAGCAATCTTATTCGCCCTTGCGGCCAACTTCCTCCCTCACAAGTCTGGGGATCGCGAAGTGCTTCAAACAGCTACAAATTACTAATGTAAATAACCCCAATTGATACGTGTCCAAAGCAGACTCATCAATTGGGGTTTTATTTATCCAGGCTATATGTTATTGACACATAGATCGTTTCAAGATATTATATTGAAAACGGTATATGCATTTAACATATAGATAAGGAGAAATATATGGACGGTTTATTTTATTTAATAGCAGGCAGTCTGCTTACGGCCTCCTTTTTCAAAGACAGGCAAAAAACAAAAAAGGCCCTAATAAAAGCCTACAATTCATTTATGAAAAATTTATTTATGCTGATTGGCATGATGGTCCTCATGGGTGTTGTTTTTAGCTTGATCAGCGCTGACACAATCAGTCAAATTTTTGGTAGGGAGTCCGGTCTTAATGGCATCCTCCTCGGACTGGGGATTGGAACCGTTTCATTCATTCCAAGCTTTATCGCCTTTCCTCTTGGAAAGACCCTGCTTGAAAACGGGGCGGGTTATCCTCAAGTGGCTGGTTTTCTATCCGCCCTTATGGGGGTTGGTCTGGTGAGCCTACCCATGGAGATTGAGTATTTTGGCAAAAAAGCCGCTGTGCTTAGAAATGTTTTTGCCCTTGTGGCAAGTCTTCTATTTATAATCGTTGTTGGAGGTGTCTTATGATTTCATTTGTAAAAAGCAATAAACTCATTGTCATCGGTTTTTTTCTATTAGCCCTCCTATTTATATTCAGTCCTGACAAAGGCCTCATCGCTACAAAAAACGCCACCAGTAACTTTAAGTCAGTGGGCATGGTCTTGCCACCTATTTTCATATTGATTGGTCTTCTTGATGTTTGGGTTCCCAAGGAAGTCATGGTAAAATATATGGGGAAGAAGTCAGGCATTAAGGGCGGACTCATAGCCATATTTCTAGGCTCTGTTGGAGCTGGTCCCCTTGTGGTGGCTTTTCCAGTGGCTGCACTTCTTATTCGAAAAGGGGCCCGCCTGGCCTATGTATTTCTCTTTCTCGGAGCCTGGACCAGTGTCAAGCTCCCAATATTTATGTTTGAATGGGTCAACCTGGGCGGTGTTTTTACCAGCATACATGTCTTAACCAGCTTAAGTGTTTATGTTGTTGGTGGCTTTATAATGGAAAAACTTTTAACGTCTGAAAACCAAGATGAAATATTACAAAGAGCTGAAAAAGTTGCGTAGGCATACGTAGAAGCTTAAGCAACTTTTTGGAAAATAACTTAGGATGGTGTTTTATGCATTCAAAAAAAGAGGGCGACACGCACCCGCGTTTATACTCCTGGCCGTTGCACTAGAACCAAACCACGGCCTGGGTATACTCAACACCTTAAATGAAATTGTTCCTGGCAACAGGCTGGACACAGCCATTATTTATAGGAAGTTGTCGGAACTGGAGAAAAAGGGCTGCATTACATCTGAGTGGGCCGACAGCGACGCCGGACCTAGAAAGAAAATTTACAGCATTACCGACCAAGGCCGCGACCAACTTGCCGAGTTTAAAGAAGACATTGAGGGCAGTATTAAGCGACTTAATAATTTTCTTCGGCTTTATGATGGGTTGGGGTAAGAAGCATACGAATATTAAAAAATCATATATTTCATATTGTATAAAAGAGAAATCTTCAACCATATATTGAAGATTTCTTTTCCTCTATAGATTGGTATTCTCCTTGCATTCACTCATTACAACACCATCACAAAGTGTAATAATTCTGTTGCATGACTTTGCTACTTTCAAATCATGGGTCACAATAACAATTGTTTTTCCACTTCTATTTAAATTTTTCATTATATTAATAATCATACTTTCAGTTTCTGAGTCAAGCGCCCCTGTTGGTTCATCGGCTAAAATTAGATCTGGATCAGTATCCAAAGCCCGCGCTATAGCAACACGTTGACATTCCCCTCCGGATAGCTCGTAGGGGTACTTCTCTCTATGTCCAGCTATATCTAGTTTAACAAGCAAATCATCAATAATATTATTTTGTGCTTTACGGGAAACATTTGAATATTTTAAAGGGAGTCGAATATTTTCAACTACATTTAATGTGTAAACAATTCACCACTTACCCCTTCAAAACCCACTCAGCAAAAATCTAACCAACTACATACCTAATCCTTAATCACACAGCATTGAACCATAAAAAAACGAAATTACCAATCCAAGCGGTATTTTCATTTTTCTATATTACTTTCATTTATCAGCTTATAACTTGCAATCCCAACTTATATACTGAATCCTCAAAATCACTTAAAACTCTCTTCACCAACTCAAACATCAACACACCACCCCATCAAGACCCTCAATCAAACGTTCCTCTTCCCCACTGCCAATCGTAGAAAAGCGCATAAGCTTGTAGCCAGCACTTTTTAGAACCTTGTCCTTTATCTTGTCTCTTTCAAGTTGCTTTGCATCATTGTCATGGTAAGCATAGCCATCCACTTCAATAACAAGGACAGGTTCTTTATTGAGTTTATTAAATATAACAAAATCCGTATGGGTGAATGGGTGGTTAACAAATTCATGCTCTCTTTGGCTCAGGCCTTCTTGGTCATGAATTAAAAAGTGGAGTGGAAAATGGGGCACAACACTTAGGGACTGGTACTTTTCATGGTCTGAAAGAACATTTTTAATGAGTGTGTACATTAGATTTTCCGATTTGTACTCTGAAACATTCTCTAGCTTTTTTAAAAGGGGTATTAAAAGCTCAGAATACTCCTTGTATAAGCAGTCAAATATTGAAACCTTTTTGCTCTCATAGACCCCGGTATCCCCAGCCACATACTCTATGTATTTAACAAGGTCCCCAATATGGCTACCATGTCTGGCTTCAAAACCCGCTCCCACTACAACGCTCAACTCATTCACAGCCCTTGATACAGCCACATTGACAAGTCTTTTATCATCGTTAAAATCATCTAGTGTTTTTTTGACTGTGCTCAGTATAATTGAGTCTTTTTCTCGGCCTTGAAACTTGTGTACCGTTTCTATTAAGATTTCCTTTCTACCTACAATATGGCCTAAATTGGCTTGTTCCCGGTAGGGGGTGACAATGCCAATATTTTCGTCACCGTATTCTATATTTGGCAGGAGTTCATCACGAATCACTTCAAGTTCTCTTCGGTTGATCCAGCCACCATTTGGAGATCTTCTCTCGTGATTGCCCTCAGCGGTTTTTATGAGCCTTAATCGATTGTCTCCACTTGCTTCCTTAGTCATTATGACAAGCTCGTCCTTATAGTATTTTTGATTGCAGAAGCGAATAATTTGCGGATGGCACCTGTAATGTTCTTTTAGCAGTGTAATCTTCAAATTGTCCTTATATAAAATCGCTAGAGAATCTATAATGCTGTGTTTTTCGTAGTTATAGGCTTCATTAATTTTATATTTTTGAACCAATAAATCATTTGCTTTTTTCATGGGGCCAGTCACAATTGGGGGAAGTTGCATAGGATCGCCTACAATAACCAGTCGCTTACAAGATGACATGGCTATGGATGCGGTCATTAAATCCACTTGTGAGGCCTCATCAATAATTAAAACATCAAAGAGGAATGTTTCGGGAATACACATCCTTATGGAGTGGGTCGTGCTTAATACAACAGGATATTTCTTAATGAACCGGTCAAAGTCCGTCTTATAGGTTTTCTTGTCAAAATAGATGTTTTCCGTTTCTTTTCTTCTTTCATAGACCATGTGTTTCATAAGCAGATGGGACCGCTTAACAAATGACTTCATTAAATCGTCATAGTGATTGGCCTTTAGACTCTTTTGAATGGACTCAATTTTTTCTTTCGTTTCTTCTATGGCCTTTTCGTAGTAATAAACTTGCATAGCCGGTACAAGGCCAATAAGTTCTTCTTTTTTTATTCTAAACTTTTTAAACCTGTATTTAATAAAAAGACGAACCCTATCCATGATTTTCAGGTCGCTCTTTTGCATTTCTAAGGCTTCAAGTTCTGATATAAGGGTTAGTATTTGCCTGCTTGTCCAGGACCCCACAAGAACGTAGTCTTTCAAATTTATAGCCTTGATATTTTTCCGTTTAAGATAGTGGCGCTGCTCTGTTTCAAGTTGGGTTTTATAGTCTAGGAGGACTTGTCTTTCATTGAGTTTTTTTAACTGTTGATCTAAGTCTTTTAGCTCCTCAAGAGCACTTTCTTTCGATTCGCTTATGGCCTCTTCATCTTTTATCCAGTTCTCTATATGCCCCTGCTTATACTGGGTTTCTTTTAAAAATCTTTCCACATTGCCCTTATTGCCAAGGGACGCTGCCAAAAATCCGTATTCATTTTTCTCTAACTTCTCATAGACATTGCTCGTTGCAGAGTTGTTGCCAGATACAACTGCAACGTTTTGATGCCTGTAGAGGGCATTGGCAATGATTGTGAGTATGGTCTGTGTTTTACCGGTCCCTGGTGGACCTTGTATAACACTGATTTTATTTTGAAAAGACGCTTCTGCCGCTTGCTTTTGACTTTCATTTATACCAAAGGGATAGATGAAAAGATCTTCTTGGTCTTCATATGCATTATTATCTGCCTTTAAATAACTGGCTAAGGTAGACTCTCTTGACAAGACCCCGATACCTTCTAGTTGACCTTGTAAAAAAGGCTTGTCTCCGCCTTCGCACTCAAGGTAGCTGGCCAAGTCTTTTTGATAGGCCAAAACACTGGCAACGTCTTTATCTTTTATACAAGATTCAATAAGCTTTACTTCTGGTGCCTTACAGACCTTTCTAAAACCTGTGTGGGTGTAATATACAATATGCTCTTTAAACGAATAGGCTTCGACCGCATTATTTTGAACTTGGCCCCTCCATACAAGTTTTGTTTTGCTTAGGTCTATGGCTTTTGGGCCTTTTTCAAACTGCACGCGGTTTTTTGTGTATTTGTAGGCCTGATTGGACCTTTTAAACTTCACTTCAAAGATGTTGCCCTTATTTTCTAACCAGTCTATGTCCCATGTTTTCTCTTGCCAGTCACCGTCTTTACTGCACAAATGGACAAGGTGCTCTTTCAGTCGTATTTTGATCATGTCTAACCTCTTTATTCACTAGATTCTTTTATACAGAATCGACCACCTTAGTTTTTCAACCCCTTCCATTATAGTACAATTGGCCTACTTATTGAATAAGTCCAGATAATTTGTTGCCTTTTGTGTATTTTTCCATAAAAAAACAGGCTCTTGCTGGCCTGTTCATTCTTAGTCCTATTGTCCAGTTTGCTCCTATCAGTTGCAAAGTATTTTTGCCCCTAATATAGAATGCTTTTACTTATAATCTCAGCAACCCCTTCAGCCTTATCGCCCATTAAAAGTCCGTGTCCACCTTCATCAAAGTAAATAACTTCTTTATGTTTTGACTGAACCTTTTTCATAATATAGTCTGCACTTTTATGGTTGACTGCATCATCATCCCTAGCCTGGACAACCAGTATAGGACATGTGACTTTTTTTACACACCGTCTTGTCTTAATATGAAGCAATTTAAACTGTATTAGGGCACCCATAGGGTACATAAAACAACTTTTTATATAGCGTTTGACCGCCCTTAACTCTCTTTTTTTAATATCATTGAGTATATTGGAAAATACATTCTTAAAATCCCAGTAGTATATGGGCATATTAATGGTGACCAGTTTCCCCACCGCATATTTTGTGGCCAAGTGGCTTGCCAGTAAACCGCCCATAGAAAATCCAATAATACATATATGTTCTGGCTCTATGCGTTGACATAAGTCTTCATAGGCTTTTTCCACAGCACGTATCCAGTCCTTATACGAAGATTGACCAAGAGCTTTTCTCCCCTTCATATGGCCTGGAAGGGTCAGGCTTTTTACTATTAAGTTCTCTACCTCTTGCTTTTCAAGTTTTTCGTCAAGCAATTCAAGTTCAAAGGGGCCACCCCCAAATCCATGAATGAGCAGACAGGCTTTGATTTTATTCATATTTCTCACCCTCCTATATATCTATTGTAAGAACCAGACCTTAAGTCTTTCTTAAGGAGGGCTTAAATGTAGTATAATAAAAAAACTCAATCCGCCTTTACTCCAACCTAGACAGAAGTGGATGGTCCCTTTATGAAAAGAAGAACTCTAATATACACCCTCATAGCCTGCGCCATTCTTATACCGCAGCTAGATCACGATCGTTTTCTTGTTTTATACGATATTCGTGACCACAAGGCTCTTATGGACATCCCCCTTGATGACTCAAACGAATTCACCATGCGGTGGATCCATTCCGTAGAGTTAGAACCCTGGGAAGAGACATTTCGCATTGATGATGATTTGGAGATTATACTGGATAGGACAAGGTTTAAGGCCTTCGGCGCCGGTGTTCCCGAATCAGCTGGTAAGCGTGTCGACACATCTGATGGCTACATCAATTTCCTCGATATTGACCAGCCCATGGAAAGCCTAGTTTACAGCATATCTCCTGTGGCCAAGCATACACTGATTGTTGGTAACCAAGAGTACCCTCTCTACAAAGACCTATCTGCTGATATCGGAGTGGAATTTATAATTGAGGAGAAGCTTGCCTTTCTTGCTTATTTCAGATGATTTTTTTTTAAAACTTTATTTTAAATGTCTATCACCATAAAGCCCTGGAATTTTAGTGATTTACTTTCTAGTACTTTAGATGCCTTCAGATTTATTAAACTCAAACTTTCACCTGAGCGACTTGCAAAATATCATTCAAACACCCTAGCTATACCATATATAGAGAGTTAAAAATCAAAACTTCTATACATGGTATAGCAAGGGTATAGATTATAATTTTGCAAGCGCCTGAAATAATAACTTAATCCATTATTGTATAGTTATATTTATGGGTAATACGTATATAGTTACAATAAATACATGAGACGCTTCTATATACCTGCCCTAAGAGCAGATGATTGCAAACCTCAAACTTTAGCTATGATATACCTTTCAATAGGACTGAAATTGCTAGTCACAAAACAATTCAATGAAAATTTTGGACATGCGTCTAATACGGCGTCCAGAAAAGATAGGAATACTATGAATACAAAGCGCACTTTTCTAAAGAGAAAATTGACGAAATTTATAATTATTTTGCTCATGCTTGCTAATTTTGGTCTGGGCATTCCAAGTTACTTTTTGGCAAGAAATGAACTTGAAAAAAAAGGACAGATTATTCTTGAAAATGCTGTCTACCTGGCTATAGAGGAGATTGAAGCCATACAGGCGAGTGTTGATGCTGGCGCTCTTTCTCGTGAATCCGCACAAGAAAAGATTAGGGTCTCGTTAATAGGCCCCCTTCAAGCAGATGGAAGCCGGACACTCAATACCCCCATTAATCTAGGGGAAAATGGATACTTTCTCGCCTACGACAATCAAGGCTATGAAGTCATGCATCCCAATATTGAGGGAGAATATGTCTTTGATGTCGTGACCCCGGACAAGGATAAGATTCATGTTGTTCAAGAACAAATCAGAATCGGTAAAAAAGGTGGATTCTTCGACTATAACTGGTACTATCCAAACCAAGTGGACATTGGACGTAAAATGTCCTATTCCAAGTATGAACCCAAATGGGGATGGACCGTTGTTGCAACGACATACGCTTCAGACTTCAATCAATCTGCAACACGCATTACCCTGTTTATGGTCGGTATTTTTTCGCTCACTGTTCTTCTCGCCCTTATTTATAGCAATGTCTACATAAAGAAACTACTTCACCCAATTTATGCTGTCACGCAGTCAATGAAATCCATGAGCGATTCCGTCATGCCACCGGTTCCTGAACCAAAGGAAAACGATGAATTGATGGACTTGGTTCAGGGATACAACGCTATGCTCAAATCTCTAAGCCATCATATAAAATCCTTGAAAGATCGAAAGAAAGAGTTAAGAAAAATTGCCTTCTACGATGATTTATCAGGTCTACCGAATTTAAACTATATGACCCAGCACTTTGATGATGACATTAAGAGCTCTGATACAATAGGTCACTTTATACTCCTTGATATAAAATCCTTGAAAATGATTAATTCTTTGTATGGTCTCTCCTTTGGTGATGACATCATTAAAAGCGTTGCACAAAAACTCAAGAATAACCGCCCCACTTCAGATTCCATAGTGACACGACTTGGTGGCAATGAATTCGGTATTTGGGTCCCCACAGACCATGAAGACACCATAGTAAATTGGATCAATACCACAAAAGATTTCTGGAGAAATGCTTTTTATGAAAAACAGTTCATAGTGAATGTTGATTTCACAGTTTCCTATGTTGCGTTTCATGCATCTACCGCAAACTTTGAGGATATTTACAAGAAAAACACCATTGCCATGCAATATGCAAAGACTAAGGATCTGGAAGTCCTTAAATATTCCAAAAGCATTTATAACGTTTTTGAACATGAGTCTGTCTTAAAAATACATGCCGAGACAGGTCTTAAAAATGATGAATTTTACCCTGTATACCAGAGTAAAGTTGTCACATCATCTGGCAAGGTCATAGGCGTAGAAGCCTTGGCGCGGTGGACCTCTGACATTCTTGGTCCTGTTGGTCCCGGTGAATTCATTCCAATTTTCAACAAAACAAAGCTTATTCTCGAATTGACTGAGAAAATGATAGACTATGTTATGTCTGATTATAAAGCCCTCGTTTATAAATTCCGTCCAGGCGTAACTGTTTCCATCAATATTAGCCCACTTTATTTTATGAATGATAGATTTGTGGAGCATATTTTAAACAAGTCCATAGAGTACGATATTCCCAGAGATTGCATCGTATTAGAAATCACAGAAGATGTCTTCATAGATAATATTAAGGATGTAAATCGTAAAATCAATATTCTAAGAGAAAATGGCTTTAAAATATCTCTCGATGATTTTGGGTCTGGATATTCCTCTTTAAATTACCTGCAAAAAATCAGCCTTGATGAAGTTAAAATTGACAAGTCTCTTATTGATGATATTGTCACGGATAAGACCGCTCGACAAATGTTCTTTTCCATAGTGGAACTTATTCATAACTCAGGCTGTGTGTCAGTCGCTGAGGGGGTTGAAACCCTTGAACAAGTCAAGATTGTAGAGGCGTCAGGCTGCCAGTGTATTCAAGGTTACTACTACTCTAAACCTGAGAAACTTTAATCATCAAAAGACAGATTGCCTTCATTTCAAAATATAAAAATCCCCTGCTCTTTCAAGCAAGGGATTGTGGTGCCAACACGAACGAAATGTGGATTGACGCTGTGCCAGCATATGATAAACATGGTCGGTCCTTACTTTATTGTCACGTAGTCAGTCTTTTGAAAGACAAAGCGCATAAGGACAATCCAGCCCCAAGATATAGACACCGCTGGCATAAAGGCAGTCAGTACGGCTTCTACTGGGGGAACACTTGTGAACTGAAGCGGTCGAAAGAATATGCTAAAGCATACGGCCAGCATTATAAATAAGACCACTCTTTCAAAGAGCCTTCTCGGTGGTGTTAAGAATATTTTTGCCAAATCGACCTTCATAGTATCACTCCAATTCTCCGGTTATTTTTTCAATAACAGCCAGCAATTTTCCTGAATGAATCAGCTTTTTTAGATCTTCTATATAGGGCTGAATAAAGGTGTCTTCTTCAATCATAGGAACGGTTTTCCCGATTTCTTCAATGAGTGCTTTCACAGCCGGGCTGGGATTTAGCCCCTCCATAAACTGATGGGCCTGATAGGCTGACAGGAGCTCAATGGCTAAGACATATTCTAACTTTTCAGCCACTTTCATCGCTTTTCTCGAAGCGTTGTATCCCATGGAGACATAATCTTCTTGCCCACCACATGTTGGTATACTGTCTACCACGGCAGGTGTGCTAAGCATCTTCATTTCATTGACCAGGCCTGCTTGACTATACTGGGGAATCATAAGGCCTGAGTTAACTCCAGGATTTTTTATGAGAAACCAGGGCATTTCTGAATGGGTGCTCGTTGTCATCCTGTAATTTCTACGCTCAGATATTTTGGCAACCATTGTCGCCGCTATGGCGCTTGCATCCATTTGCACGCCAACATATGAAGCGTCACAGTGACAGCCAGAAAGAGCCTGTCCACCATCCTCATCCTGCCATATTATTGGATTGTCTCCTGTAAAGTTTAACTCCTCTTCCACCACTTCAAGGGCATTGTTCAAGGCCCTTCTTGAAGCACCGTGAAGTTGAGGCAATGCCCGCATGGACAGGGCATCTTGCAATCTATAATCCAGGTGCTTTTGAGCTATTTGAGATCCTTTTAGAACACGACGCACATTTGATGCTGCTTGCCCCTGTTCCTTATAAGGTTTAACGCTCATAAGCCTTTCATCAAAGGCTCGAAGTGTGCCTTTAGTGACTTCAAGGCACATGGCGCCAATAACATCTGCCGACTGAACAGCCTGGAGCATATCATAAATAGCCAGTCCTGCTAGTCCAGTTGGACTCGTGGTTCCGGAGATGAGAGCCAATCCCTCCTTGGCCCCCAAAACAACCGGCGAAAGATCCAGCGCTTCAAGCACGTGCTGTGTCGTTTCCAGTTGCCCCTTGTAATAGACCTTTCCAAGACCTATTAAAGACAAACCAATGTGTCCTTCTACACTCAAATACCCCACCGATCCATCGCCTGGCGCGTAAGGCGTTATCTCTGCATTTAGAAATGTTCGAATGGCTTCAAGCAGATTTAGGCTGACACCACTATAGCCCTGTCCAAGACTTTGGAGCATGCACAGCATAATTGCCCTGACCTCTTCCACTTCAAGGGGACGTCCCACTGATGTTGCGTGGGACAATATAATATTTCTTTGAAGCCTCTCTGTCTCCTCTTTTGAGATAAGACAGGTGCTAAGGGCCCCGAATCCGGTGGTTATACCATACATAACCCGCCCCTCATCAATCCATTTTTCTACCAAGTTCCGTGATTTGATGACCCGGTTTTTATAGGCCTGTGAAAACTGTATTTTATACCCATGCCTTGCCACGTTCACCAGGTCAGTAACTGAAATTTTTTCTCCGAGCACCAGGGTATTTGAGGCAATGCTGTCTATATTCTCTAAGTGATTATCCTTAACCATAGTCGCCTCCAAAACTAATCTTCTATTTTTTCAAACAGGAACATTTTTATGCCAGAAGCAACCTGTAGGATAAAGACAAATAATACAGTCGATCCACCGGCAGCAGCCAGGTACTTGACCCCATCAACCCCTTGAGCGCCCCCTGCGAAAGCGACCATAAAATAGGCAATGGCTCCAATAGAAAGACCCCATAAGAGTTTTTGCCATCTTGGCGGTTCTTCATTGTACTCAATGTCTTTGGTACATAGGCTGGCAATGGTTCTTGTCATAGAATCGGCCGCTGTTGAAAAGGACAGGATCAAGGTGATCATGACAATCGGTATGAACACCATCCCAAGGGGCATATGCTGTAAAAAAGCCCACAGGCCTGATACTGCACCGGACTTCGTGATCGTTCCAACCAAGTCGAGTTCCCCGTTTTGCTGCCAGTAAATCGCTGTTGATCCCCAAACACCAAACCATAAGAGGCCAAAAACCGATGGCATAATCCAGTTGATAACCATAAACTCACGAATGGTTCTACCATAAGATATAACCGCAAGGAAAATTCCCATAAGTGGGGCGTAAGCAATCCATATTGCCCAGTCATAAAGAGTCCACCACATAACCAGGGCTTCTCCGCCCACATCACTTGGATCTAGCCCCCAGCCCCAAAAATTTTGCAGCCACATAGACATACCCGCTGTTGACAGTTTAAGCATATAGACAGTTGGTCCCACCACGATGAGAAGGCCAAGAAGAACATAGAAAACTTTTGCATTGATGTCTGAAAGTTTTCGTATGCCCTTGTCAATTCCCGCCAGGGATGACACCGTGAAAGTGGCTGTTATGACCCCAACAAGCACCAACCAAAGAAGGGGGCCTTGCTGAATGCCATAAGCCGTTTCAAAACCAGACCCAATTAGGGCCAGTCCAGCTCCAAGGGACGACGCCAATCCCAGGGCAATGGCCAGTAGGGAAAGGGTGTCAATAATATTGGCCCATATACCCTTTGTGACCTTCTCCCCAAAGAGGGGCACAAGGGAAGCTGTCACCGAAAGAGACTGGTTTTTGTTGAAGTAAACATAGGCTATGATCATCCCACATATGGAGTACATCGCGTAAGGAATAAAACTCCAGTTGTAAAAGCACCGCCCAATGGCAAAAATCGCAGCTTGCGCTGTGCCTGGCTCAATTCCCAGTTGGGAGAGTTCACCGTAAATGTTTCCAAAATAAATAACGGGCTCATTGGCACCATAGGTGACAACCCCTGTTGCTATACCACCTGTAAGTGCCATGGCAAACCACGCCATAAAAGAATAGTTTGGTTTTGCATCCTTTCCACCAAACCGAATGTTTCCAAGTTTTGAAAAAGTCATATAGATGGCAAAAAATAAGGCCACTATAGACACCAACTGATAAAGCCATCCAAAGCTTCTAAGAGAAAATGTAAAATTGCTCATTGCAACACTTGAAAGCATTTCATTATTGAATATGCCCAGCAGTGCCGCTCCGCCAACCACGAGAAAAGATGGTATAAAAACGCCTTTTCTGATGCTTTGCTTCTTGGTTACACTCTGACTGTTCGATTTGCTCGCTGAAGATTCAACAGACATATACTCCTCCTTAATAAAATGTATAATTCCCCTATATGCATATGTTCATCTCTATATATTGCAAATCTGAAGCCAACTTTTAAAGTTGCGTCAATTTTCTGAAAACAAAAGGCGCCAAACCTTGAAATCACGACCTTTTCCAATTTCCGCTTGCATAATGCATGATCATCCACATCATATTTCCTCTTCTATTTAGAAAAAACCGCAAAATTATTTTGCGGTTTCCATTCATAAACACAGAGCATTTCAATATAAAGGAAATTTGCGCAAAATATTTTTGCTATTTTTCTTTTTATGTGCAAAATTATTTTGCGTTTTTCTCTATATTGGCTTACTTTTTGGTTTTCAGTGATTTTTACTGTTTTCACTTTATTGTGACGGCTCTTAAACCTTCAATAGAGTCTTATGTGAACTTTCCAATTCTATACTGCAGGCTCTGACGACTTAAACCAAGACTTTGGGCTGCTTTTGTCACATTGCCCATGTGGTCTAATAGGGCCTTTTCAATGATGGCCTCTTCTAGGCTTGAAAGCTTTTCAACAAGGGTTTCTCCTTCATTCACAAGCACGGATATTTCTGTTTTTTCCTGCTTAAGCTCCACACCACCAGTTGCCTTCATATAGTCAGGAAGGTCATGAACTGTCAGGCTCTGAACACCATCTTTCATGTGATTCACAGCATATTCTATGACATGCTCCAGTTCTCTTATATTGCCCGGCCAGTCATGAAGTGTAAGAGCTTTTTTTAAGCCTGTGCTATAATCCAATTTTCTTTTTCCATATTTTTGCCCCATACGTCTAGTAAAGTGATTTATCAGTATTTGAATATCGTCTTTTCTATCTCGTAGGGGGGGCACATCGAGACAAAGCGATGACAGCCTGTAGTAAAGATCTTTTCGAAACTGGTTTCTTGCAGACAGGTCTCTCAAGTCTTCATTGGACGCCGCAATAATTCTAACATTGCATTCTATATAATCATGTCCACCAATTCTTTGAAATTTGTTTTCCTGAAGGGCTCTTAGAAGTTTAGCCTGCATGTCTAAACTCATGGAATTGACCTCATCTAAAAACAAGGTTCCACCGTCAGCCAATTCAAGGAGGCCTTTTTTTCTTCACACTGCCTGTAAATGCCCCTTTTTCTGTTCCAAAAAACACACTTTCCACTAGGTTGGTTGGCACAGCCCCACAATTTATATCAACAAATGGACCGTCGCGTCTTGGACTGTAATTGTGAATGCTTTGGGCAAAAAGTTCTTTGCCCGTTCCTGTTTCTCCACTAATAAGGATATTTGTATCTGTTAGTGATATTTTCTTTGCAAATCTTATTATGTCTTCCATTTTATCTGAACTATAAATAATGTCATGAAACTCGAATCCCCTTCTTCTTGTAAGGGGCTGTTCATTGCGAACAAAGGCTTCTAAGTTAAAGGACTTATTCTTGATACTGTTCATAAGGGTCATGTCTCCCTCAAAGCTAACCGCTCCCATAATCTTCCCATCAATTTCTAGGGGGTAGCCTGAGTTGATTGTGATAAGCTCAGTCCCATCCCTGCCCTTAAATATGTCGCACCTGTTTAAGACCGGTTCACTGGTTCTGAGCACGGAAAGGGTTGTACTGATCTCCTCTGTGAGTTCGTATATGTCTAGGAGATGCTTACCAACAAAGTCTTGGGCCTTGTAGTCACCAAGTTTTTGACTGGCAGTGTTGCTATAAACGAAGTATCCATTTTTATCATATATTTGGACACCTTCATTGACCTTTTCAAGGGTTTGCTCAAAAAGCTCTTTCATGACCAGGGCTTTACTAAAGTAGTAGTGGGTCCCTTTTTTTCTTTTTAGAGCTTGATATTTAAAAAAACGGCCTTGAAACTCAAGAATCTGATTTTCATGTTCGCTTTTTTTCATACCAAAAACTTCAAATATATTTTGATGCTTGTACAAAGACCAGTCTATGCCGTGGTACCACTCTTCTTCGTCCCCAAAGTACTCCACTGACTGGATATTCTCTTTATCATCTGCTTCTACCAGTAAATCTAAAAATACCATATAGGCCCCCTGAACTTTGCCCTAACCTTTTCAAACGAAGTTATTCCTATGTTATTCCTAAATCAATTTTCCATATAAATTGTCTCATTTAAACTCTGGTTATACATACTTCATAGAAGTTTGATTGCATTTTACCACAAAGCCATATGCTTTTGTGACAGGATTTTATACTTGTCTCACAAGTTATTGGCACGAAAAAACTCCGGCAAGCTGTATAAAGCCTGCCGGAGAATCACACTTTAAAGTTCATTACAATTTAAAAACACTCAACGATTCATTAAGATGATCCAGTTGTCGTTTATTATCGCTGATCTTATCACTAATGGAACGCAAGTTGTCTGTTTGCTGTACCGTTGATGCGCTGATCTCTTCAGAACCTGCAGCTGTTTGTTCAGAAACGCTTGAAATGTTTTCAATTTCACTCAAGACCTCCGTCTTAATGATGTTTACATCATTAAACTGTTTGCCTAGGTCTGTCACAAGATTTGAAACGTCCTCAATTGATACATTGATTTCATGGAATATATTTTCTGTTTCATTGACAGAATCGTTAACTTTTTCAATGGCTGTATTGGTGCCTGAAATGGTTTCATTTGTGTTGTTCACAAGTTCTACAATTTCTGAGATGATGGCATTGATTTCATCTGAAGACTTAGAAGACTGTTCCGCCAGTTTTCGAATTTCTTCTGCAACCACTGCAAAACCGCGACCTTGTTCACCAGCTCTTGCCGCTTCAATAGCTGCATTAAGAGCAAGTAGGTTGGTCTGATCAGAAATGTTTTGTATGGTCACTATGATCTCACTGATCGTTGAAGACTTTTTAGCGAGTTCATCAACACTCTTTGTTACCACCTTGGTGGCTGAAACATTATTTTCAAAATTATCCCGAAGGGTTTTAAGTGAGGATTCAGATTTTTGACTGCTACTTAAGACGTCCTCTGTCAGTGTTGTCGTCTGGTTGAGTCCTGTCGATGCGCTGTCTATATGATCTGATAAATTATTCATGGCCCTTACAGAGTCACTTGAAGACTGTGCCTGAGATGTGGCTCCCTGGGCAATCTCTTCAACAGATCTTGATATTTCATCATTGCTCATAGTGACATTATCAATAATGCTCTGAACTTCAATCGTAGACTGGGTGATATCATCCGCAAGTTCATGCGTCTGCTTGATAAGCGCCTGAATATCAGCAAGCATTTTATTAAAACTCTTGGCAAGTAGGCCAAGTTCATCTTTTGAATTTAAGTTCATTCTTACACTTAAATCACCATTGCCTGCATGTTCCATGTTGTCAACCATTTGTGTTATAGGTTTGAACAGACGGGATGCAATCACTGTGATAATAATACCAACAATAATAAGTACAGCAACCATAATAATGGTAATGCTTCTCATAATATCTTGAATGGAGCTGGCAAAATCAGCTTCTGGTAGGGTGGCTACAAGTGTCCAGTCCCCTAACTTTCTAAAGGACGCGTAAGTTCTGTTGCCTTCATAGATATAGTCAAAAAAACCTTGGTCTGACTGGGCCAGTGGTGCTAATACAGGTATTTCACTGATGTTTGTTCCCACATTTTCCGGGTTCTTATGGTACAAGGTTGTGCCGTCGCCGTCAATAATATAGGCGTATCCACTTTTACCGACCTTGAGGCCTTCTATCATGCTTTGAATGCCTATAACATCTTGGAGTTCTTCAATATATTGCGGGGATAGACCAATTTGTACAACACCAGGTGCATCCTTTCTTGAAACACCTATATATTGAAAGAGAACGTTGTCTGTACCGCGCAGTGATGGCTCTTGAGCTAGTCTTCCATCTGTTTTGCCTATCAAATCAACAAAAGGAAGGGTTTGGTCTGTGGTGTTAAAATCAAAACCAAAAAAGCCTTCAATATTGCCCTGTTGAAGGACACCGTCTCCATCGACCACATGGATTTCATCCACGCCTATACTCTTTGCAATATCAATCATGTTTCCTGTTTCAAGAGCTTCTGGACCGTACTTAATCATTTCTGCCACCGCTTCAGTCAGGTCCAGATTCTTATCATCTAGGGTCTTAAAAAATGTGTCTTCCACTTCTCGTCTTGTTACAATATTTTCCGTTAAATTATCCAACTGACTATCCATTTGCTCCTTTATCAGGTTTCTAACAAGTTCGTTTTCAATCTGATTAAATATAACAAACCCAAGCACAGTGATTGATGCCACAAGCACCAATATGACCGGTAACAACAACTTATTTTTCAACTTCATAAATTAACCTCCAATCGACCTACACCAAACACGCCAAAACAAGTAGTACTTATGCCCTATACGAATAATTTTACTATATATTAGTTGAATGTTCATCTATCTATTTCTTATTTTCCATTACACTTTGTTAAGAATGAGCCTTCCTATTTAACTTTGCTTTGACACAATCAAAAGTCATGCTATTTTATTATTACCCTACGGGAATATATCAACACACACCAAAAACAAACTGCGAACGCAAAAATCCCCATCTCAGCCAGGATGGGGTGTGGCTTGATAGGGATTTCTGCAACATGAGTTTATCTTATGCAAATGTTTTAATGCCTGGAGGCTTATTTAAAAGAAGAGTCCTAAAAGACTTGTCGCAAGAATTAACATAAATGCGCCACCAATTCTAGAGGAAATCTGAGCAAATGGCATGAGTTCCATTCTGTCTGAGGCTGATAGCACAGCCACATCTCCTGTTCCCCCCATGTTGGCCATACAAAGTCCCCCTGTGATAGACGCCTCTATTGGATAGAAGCCCAGGAAGTGGCCTGCTAAGCCGGACCCAATCACTGAGCCAGAAACCGTCACAAAGACCAGTACAACATAGACCAGATTAAATGAGTTTATAACTGCATTTAGGTCTGTATATGCCACACCAATACCCACGAGTAGGGCCGGTGTGAAATTTTTCATAACAAATCTAAACCACTGATGGGCCGCCATTTCATACTCTTTTGGCACGAGACCCAAGACTTTTACTATGGCCACAGATAGAATCATGAGGGCGTAGGAGTGTAGCGGAATAACTTTACCCAGCAGTTTTCCAAAAGCAAAGAACGTCGTTGCAATAAGGATGCCTTGACCAAGTCTTGCAAGATCTATCTTAGATTCAGTGCTGTCTTCGACCACAACATTTGACTGTTTTTTCATTAAACGTCCATCTCCAGATAGGAACTTCTGTTTTTTGCCTATACGGTTGAGCATGCCCCCAATAACGATTGCTGTTGCATTTCCCAGGGCAAGGGCAGGTACCATTTTTGACATAAGCATGGCTGGATCCATGGAAAGGGCGTCACCAAAAATTTGCGACAGTGGTACAGCGCCTGCGCCCATACCGCCTCCCATAATTGGAATCCCAACATACATAACAGCTTCCTTAAAACCAAACCCAAGAAGCATACCAGCCGTGCCAACCATAAGGAGGGCGACAGCCACACCACTTAAAATTATGGGCAAATATCTGACTGAGGCCTTGATAAGCAGGTCTCTGTTCATACCTAGTATGGACCCTGTGATGAGGGCCGCTATATAAAAACTAAGAAAGCTTTCACCTTTCATAAAGCTCACCATTATATCTTTTGTGTATTCTGGTAAAACGCCATAAGTCACCAGTGCAGCCGATGCAAAAATAATAACAATCGGACCCCCGCCTAGATAGTCTTTGACAAGGGGCGTTCTATTGCCCAGTTCATTTAAAACGGCGCCTACAATCATCATGAGTGGCAAGGCCCCGACCATGCCTTTGGGTAGGGCTTCCATGTATACAGCTGCCAGAGTCACTAAAGACAAAACTGCAAAAATTCCCATATTCATGTCCATTATTTTAAAGGCTCTGCCTTCATTTTTTATTGTACTTTGTTCTTTTTCAAGTGCCACATTTGTGCTCACAAGTACTCCCCCTTCAATAAAATGAATCAATAATCATTCCAATGTTCAAAGGCCTGCAGGACTTTCTTAAGTCAATCATACATGTGAAAACCTTTGCCGTATACTTTTCTAAATTTATATGAAATTAAAGCGCAAAAAAAAGAAATTGATAATTTTTTACCAATTCCTTTAAAATATCCTTTATTCAATTTGCTTTCCTGTCAAAGATTTATGTGTCAGCCCACTTCTTAACCCTATTATGCAATCAGGTTGATTTGGTCTCAAATATGCTTGAAAATCTTCTTCTTGTACCTATACGATGGCCTTCCCCTTGATCCGTAGGCCATTTCAATCTCTATAAGATTGGTCTTTTCAAGATAGTCTAGGTAGCGTCTTAGAGTCACTTTTGAAATATCCGCGTCAACTGCAATGTCATCAATACTTACAGCTTCTTCAAGCTCCTCTATAACCTTTTTAACACGTTCAAGGGTTCTTTCGTTGAGCCCCTTTGGCAATACGTCATCTTTGTCGAGATAGGTGTTTCCAAAAGCTCGGTCTAGTTCTTCCTGACTTATAACACCACCGCCATCTGTCGCGGCCCGTCTGCTTTTATATGTTTCAAATGCCTGGTCCAGTCGTGAAAACTCAAAGGGTTTCACCAAGTAGTCAATGGCACCGTAGCGAAAGGCAGTTTCAACTTGTTCTGCGTTTCTGGCCGCGGTGATTAAAATCACATCCACACTCTCTTTTTCTTCCCTTAGCTTTATTAAAAACTCAATGCCACTTTGGTGAGGCAGGTAGACATCTAGCAGTATAAGGTCTGGTTTTTGTTTCTTTATAATATCCAGTGCGTTCTCAGCATCGTGGATCACTGCCACACACTTAAAGGCTTCCTGACTGTCCACATATTTTTTATGGATATCTGCCAGCATTGGATCATCCTCAATTACGATTACCTTCCACATGTCCTTTACCCCCTCTTAAAAACGGCAATGGCTTCTGTGCCTTCTTTATCTTTGCTTTTTAATGTCAAGCAGCCATCATAACGCTTTAAAACATTTTTCACCAGATCCAGACCAATACCTGAAGACCCCTTTTTCGTCGAATAGCCTCTCTTAACCACTTTATTTATTTCATTTTCCGGTATGCCCGGTCCGTTATCAATGATCTGACAAACCAGTTCGTCTTGATCACCTTTGATATAGATTTGAATCTCTCCATCTTTTTGTCGAGCTTTGGAGATGGCTTCAATGGCATTTTCAATCAGATTGCCAAGGACTACGATGATATCATCATCCGAACACCAAACCATGGCTTCTAGGTCGCTGTCTTCCGTAAGATAAAGGAGAATTCCCTCTTCCTGGGCCCGGTTGTACTTGCCTAGAAGAAGGGCACTTATTGTAGGATTCTTTATTTTTGAGGACACCATCCTGTGAAGGTTTTCGTTTTCTGATTTTACATTACGTATAAACTCTTTAGCTTTTTCAAACTTTTCCAGTTGGAGGAGCCCAAGAAGTACATGGAGCTTGTTTCGAAATTCATGAGAGTTGGCCCGCAGGGCGTCTATAATAATCCTGACCCCTGTCACCTCTTCTGCTTTTTTAACAAAGGCAGTCCTGTCCAAAATGGTGGCCATGGCCCCAATAATTTCTCCATTTTCATAAATGGGAATTCGATTGGCCAAAATATGGGTTTCTCCTATAATCTTTTCACGTCCAATTTCTTCTTCTCCACTTTTTAAGACCCGTATAAGCCCAGTTGTTGGAAAGACATCAAGTATAGGCCGGCCTATAATTTCACTCTCCTGGCACTTTAATATTTCTATGGCTGACTGGTTAATCAGCGTTATTCGCTCATCTGAGTCTATGGCTAATATACCTTCTCTGGCCGATTCTAAAATAGCATCTTGATTGCGAAGAAGTCTCACAATCTCATTGGGTTCTAAGTTTAACAGGCTCTTTTTTATGTCCCGGGAAATAAAATAGGCTCCAAAACTCCCAATGAGTATACCCCAAAAGAAGTATATGGAAAAGTTTTTCTCCATCTGTCTTTGCTTGGCCATTACAGAGTTATACATATGAGCTGTCATAACAAACCCCACTTGCTTACCGTTAGAGTAAATAGGGACAAAGGCACGCACTGAACGTCCCATAGTTCCCGTTGCAATAGATAAATAGCTTTCACCTTGCCCAACAACCCGGTCCTGGTCTCCACCGACAAACTTTTCTCCCAAACGTTCTATATTGGGATGACCATACCGTATGGAATTCATATCTGCCACAGTTATAATTTCCACATCATCAAGGACTCTTAAAAGGTCGTCCACATAGGCTTGTATACTCTTTGCCTCTTTGTTTTCTAGTCCCTTTTGAACTGTCTTATTTTGTGCAACTGTGTTGGCCACATTCATTAAGTTCCTCTTCATTGACTGTTCTGCCAAATTAAACTCATAGCGTCCAACCAAACTGCCACTGACTAAAACCGTTGTAATAAGTAAAATCGTGATCATTATCCAAAGTTTAGAATAGAGTCTCATAGAACCATCCTTAATGAGGCGCGCGTGTTTCAATATAGTTATACAAATATTATTGCATACAATTAACACTTGTCTGCCTTCACGTCTCTTTTTTTAATAATTCTTAACGCATTTTATCATATTTTTCCTAGGGGTGCATAGTAACAGAGGCTGTTCTTCAAATGAAGGCTCTTTCACAACAAAAAAAGTGGGGATGTTTTTCAACATCCCCACTTTCATATATTCCACCAATTCATTCCATAAAATTGTAGAACTTGCTCTATTAATATTTAAGTCTTAATAAAGACCTTTTTACGTATTCATGCTTTTGTACCATTTCAACTTGGCACTATTTAAAACGATTACGGATTTAATGTAAAGCTCATAGAATCAGAACCAAGTCACTTCCGTAAAATTTAAGCTTTAATATTAAGCCGTTGTCTTCTTAGTCTTAATCACGATTGGACGACCTTCTTTTCTCCACTCAGCCATTTCAGATACTGCAGTGAATAGGGCATCTGTAGAAGAGTTAAGTGCCGTTTCGCATGAATCCTGAATAACGCCTACAACAAAGCCTACACCAACAACTTGCATTGCCACTTCATTTGGAATACCAAATAGGGAACAAGCCAGTGGTATAAGTAGCAGTGAGCCACCTGCAACACCAGATGCACCACACGCTGATACAGCCGCTAGTACAGAAAGGATAACTGCAGTTGCAAGGTCTACCTGAATACCAAGTGTGTTAACAGCAGCCAGTGTTAGCACAGTGATTGTAATCGCCGCACCTGCCATGTTTACTGTAGCACCTAGAGGAATAGAAACTGAATAGTTGTCTTTATCAAGTCCAAGATCAGCACATAGGTTCATGTTTACAGGAATATTCGCTGCAGATGAACGTGTGAAGAATGCAGTGATACCACTTTCACGTAGACACTTAAATACCAGTGGGTATGGGTTTTGACGGATCATTGCAAATGAAATCAATGGATTTACGATAAGTGCAATGAATGCCATTGTACCAACAAGTACAACAAGCAGACGACCATAGCTTAGTAGTTCGCCAATACCATTTGTTGCGATTGTGTTGAATACAAGACCCATGATACCAAATGGTGCAAGGTTAATAACCCAACGAACCACTTGAGAAAGGGCATCTGAGAAATTAACGATCATTGTCTTAGTAGAATCAGGTGCATTCTTAAGAGCCATTCCAAGCAGAATTGCCCATGTCAGAATACCGATATAGTTCGCTTCACTCAGTGCTACCACTGGGTTAGCAACAATGTTCATTAGAAGGTTCTGAAGAACTTCTGTTACGCCACCTGGAGGTGTGATGCTGTTTACACCTTCAACAAGTGTTAGCTCTACAGGGAGCGCAAAACTTACAAGTACTGCTGAGAAACCTGCCATAAATGTACCGAAAAGGTATAAGGCTACGATAGATTTCATATTTGTTTTCTGTCCCGACTTATGCTGTGAAATTGCAGACATAACTAGGAAGAATACCAGAATAGGTGCAACTGACTTAAGTGCACTTACGAATAGTATACCAAAAATACCAATTGGTTTAGCGTATTCTGGAACCATCATTGCCAGCATAATACCGACAAGAAGACCAATAATAATTCGCTTTACCAAGCTCATGCCATTCCACTTGCTTAATAAATTTCCCATAACTTAAAACTCCTCAAAATAGATTAATAGTGATAGATAATAACCCCGCTGAGTTTGCGTGAAAACGTTTACTTGGACTGTGCTTTTCCCTAAACACATTTTTACCAAATGTCAATCTTCTGCATTTTTCATCAGCACCGACAGCTTATCACAAAATTTCTCGTAAGAAAAGGGAAAATAATAAATTTTCTTAACAGGTGCAATAATATGTTTAAATCGTGCAATACCAATCTGTATAGCTATTTCTGTAGTCTGAATTGTCAAACAATTCACACAATATTTATCGTTTTAGTTCAACCGTATTCGAACCACTCGAACTACGTTTCATTAATACCTAACGGTAATTGATAACCATTAAGTACATACATATATGTATACAGTTTTTTTAAAATGCTTTCCCACTTGTTTTATCTTATTTAAAGCATCTTCTTTGCATGCTTATTTCAAATTTGTTAAAAACCCAAAAGGTCCTGTTCAAGTTTTAAGACTTAAACAGGACCTCTCTCTATCATTTTAGGCCACAAGACCTGTAAAATCGATCACTCACATCTATGCCTTAATAGCTTTTTCTGCAATAAAGGCTTCGATAGCTTCAGCACTATCAAGGCTTAAAACTTCATCGGCATAGCGCTTCATTGCCTCAGCGCTTAATGAGCGAATCAGTTTACGAGCTGGAAGAATTGAAATTGGGCTCATGCTGAACTCATCAAGACCAAGACCCAGTAAAATCGGAATCATTCTCTCATCTCCAGCCATTTCACCACACATACCAACCCAAATACCTTCTTTATGACCATTTTCAATAACCATTTTTATGAGTCTTAAAACAGCTGGGTTAAATGGATTGTAAAGTTTATGAATTTTTTCATTCATTCGGTCAACAGCACATGTGTACTGAATCAAGTCATTGGTACCAATGCTGAAAAAGTCAACGTGCTTGGCCAATATATCGCTATTAATTGCAGCCGATGGCACCTCAATCATCATTCCGACTTGAATGTCATCAGAATACGCAAGTCCTTCTGCAGTCAAATCAACTTTGACCGCCTCGAGAATAGCCTTTGCCGCCTTAAGTTCTTCCAGACTTGAAATCATAGGAAACATGATTTTAAGTTGACCATAAACACTGGCTCTAAGAAGGGCTCTAAGCTGTGTTTTAAAGATTTCCACCTCATCTAGGCACAAACGAATGGCCCTGTAACCAAGGAATGGATTCATCTCTTCATCTATTTTCAAGTAAGATAGATTCTTATCGCCCCCAACGTCCAGAGTTCTTATAACAACTGGCTTTTGGTTCATAGACTCTAATACTTTTTTATACGATTCAAATTGTTCTTCTTCTGTAGGTAGAGTGTCTCGGTCCATATAAATAAACTCAGTCCTGTAAAGCCCCACACCCTCAGCATCATTTTTTATAAGGCCCTTAACATCTTTTGGCGTTCCTATGTTTCCTGCCAGTTCAACACCCACACCATCTAGGGTCACTGAATCTTGTCCTGTAAGTTCTTTTAGGGCATTTTTCATTGTTTCGTATTCAGATTTCAAATTCATGTATGTCTCAAGTTGTGCAGCATCTGGAGATAAAATCACCTCACCGGAGTCACCATTTATGGCCACCATATCAACATCGATAGCTGCTTCTGTGATATTTCCAAGTCCCACAACCGCTGGAATTTCTAACGAACGAGCCATAATGGCTGTATGAGATGTTCTTCCACCTATGTTTGTGATAAAACCAACCACTTTTTCCTTATCCATCATGGCTGTTTCTGATGGTGTTAAGTCGTGGGCAATTAGAACAACTTCTTCATCAAGGGCTGATAAATCCACAGACTTAATCCCCATCACATTCTTTATAACACGTGTAGACACATCTCTTAAATCTGCTGCACGCTCACGCATGTAGTCATTGTCCATTGATTCAAAAATTGCAATGAACTGATTGATGACTTCATTAAAAGCATACTCTGCGTTGACCATATCCTGATCGATCTTAGACTCTGTTCCACTGATCATTTCAGGGTCTTCAAGCAGCATAAGATGAGCTTCAAATATGGCAGCTTTGTCTGCTCCCATCTCTACTTTTGCCTTATCTCTGATTTTAGCCAGTTCCGCCTTGGCAGATGTCAAAGCAGTAGCGAATTTATCTTTTTCAATTTGAGGGCTTTCAATACTTATTTTCTCAACAACCGGCATTTCATCCTTAAGAAGGAGGGCCTTTCCTATTGCAATACCCGGAGACGCACTGGTACCTTTCATCATTTTAAACACCACCTAGGCTTCACTAAAGCCAGATGCAACAAGTGCTGTAAGTGCTTCTACAGCTTCTGAGGCATCATCGCCATTTGCTGAAAACGTCACTTCTGTGTCTTTTTGAAGACCAAGGCCCAGAATATTCATAATGGATTTTGCATTCACTTTCTTGCCGCTCGTTTCTATATTAATTTCTGATTTAAATTTTGTTGCTAGCTCGACAAGAGCTGCTGCAGGACGTGCGTGTACACCGGTCTCATTTACAATCTTAACTGACTTTTCCATTTGTCTTCCTCCTAATACATCAAATAACTCACAAATACTCTACGACTCATACACACATGACATGGTCATGCCTAATAGAATATCCAGACCATCCCATACTGATTTAATATGTTGGAATGGTCCAGATTTGTTTGATTTATTTTAAAAGTACTCTATCTATCTAGGCGCTTGCAAAATGACAGATCTATGCTCTCGTCATACCATATATGAAATTTTGACTTTTAAATATCTATATATGGTTGGTGAGAGTTCTTGTATGATATTTTGCAAATCGCTCTATCAAGACAACCTGCTCTGATTCTATGCAATTTTCACCACATCTGCATCGCCAGATTCAACAGTCTTGCTTGAAGACAGTACAACTTTTTCGCCTTCTGAAAGGTTTGTGAAGATTACCGGTGTAATAATTGACGGCACTTTGTCCTTAACACTTTCAAGATCGACCTTTAGAAGTGGTTGCCCTGCTTGAACATCATCGCCTTCTTTGACAAGGGCTTCAAAGCCTTCTCCCTGAAGATTAACAGAATCAATGCCAAAATGGATTAAAACTTCTCTGCCATTTTCTGAAGTGATGCCAATAGCATGCTTTGTTGGGAATAGAACGTTTATTTTACCATTCACTGGTGCCACCACGGTTCCGTTAGCTGGTTCAATAGCAAATCCGTCTCCCATCATTTTTTGTGAAAAGACCTTATCGGGTACATGCTTGAGTTCAAGAAGTTTTCCTTTAATTGGTGCATGAAAAACATCTGTGCCTCTTGCAACCGTCTTCTCTTTTTTTGTCATGGATTTTTTAGTTGGTGCATTGCCTGCCATGATACTCTGCATTTCAGACTTTAGGGTATCAGACTTTGGTCCAAATATGGCCTGAATGTTATTGCCGACATCAAGCACACCTGATGCACCTAGCTTTTTTAGTTTTGCCTTGTCAACATTCTTAATATCGTGAACAATGACACGCAGTCTTGTAATACAAGCGTCTAGGGTCTTGATATTTGATTTACCACCTAGAGCCGCTAGAACTTCTGTTGCAAGTTCACCAACAGACACATTTGAAACGGCTTCTGTTTCGCTGACTTCTTCACGTCCTGGTGTCTTAATGTCCCATTTTCGAATAGCGAAACGGAAACCCAGATAGTAAATTACAGATAAACCTAGACCCACTGGAATAACCAGCCACCAATCTGTTCTATTAGGCATGACACCAAATAGAAGGTAGTCAATGACACCACCTGAGAAGGTCATACCAATTTTGACATTCAAGATATGCATAACCATGAATGATAGACCCGCAAAAAGTGCATGAATAGCAAACAAGAGTGGTGCAACAAAAAGGAATGTGAATTCAATAGGTTCCGTGATGCCTGTTAAAAATGAGGTCAGCGCTGCTGACGCCATGATACCCGCAACCATCTTCTTATGTTCTGGACGGGCTTCATGGTACATTGCCAGGGCTGCTGCTGGCAGACCGAACATCATGAATGGGAACTTACCTGTCATGAATGTGCCTGCAGTCAGTTGGGCATTGTCTTTAATTTGTGCAAAGAAGATGCTTTGGTCACCACGTACAATTTCACCTGCACTGTTCACATACTCACCAAATTCAAACCAGAATGGCGAGTAGAAGATATGGTGTAGTCCAAATGGAATCAAAGAACGTTCTACAACACCAAATACAAAAGCTGATAGGGTTTTGTTCTTATCGATCATCCCTTGTGAAAACGCATTAAGGCCTTCCTGGATTGGTGGCCATATAAAGCACATTGCCACACCCAGTCCAAGAGCCGATAGGGCTGTAATAATTGGTACAAATCGTTTGCCTGCGAAGAATCCCAGATAAGGTGGGAGTTCAATGTTGTAGTACTTGTTATACATTGATGCCGCTAAAACACCCACAATAATACCACCAAATACACCGGTTTGAAGGGTTGGTATGCCGACAACATTGGCATATGCACTAGAACTTGCGACCATTTCTGGCGTAATGCCCAGAAGCGTACCCATTGTTGTGTTCATAACTAAAAATCCAATAATAGCTGCAAGACCAGCAACGCCATCTCCACCTGCTAGACCAACGGCTACGCCAACTGCAAATAGAAGTGGCAGGTTGCCAAAGACAATCCCTCCAGACTGTTCCATAACACTCGCAATAAGTTGGAACCAGTCTGCTCCCATAGCAGGTATCTTAACCAGTAGAGCTGGGTTTTGGAATGCGTTTCCAAAAGCCAAGAGTAGGCCTGCTGCCGGTAAAATGGCAACTGGAAGCATTAGTGCTTTTCCGACTTGCTGTAGTACCCCAAATAATTTCTTAAACACGTCTCTCGCTCCTTTTCAAAAAAATAAAAAGGCACGAGCAAAAGATGAACAAAACAGGGGTTGCCTGTTTCATACAAATCTCTTACTCATGCCTGATCGAATCAGTTACACGTAAAATAATTTGTGTCTAGTATTTCGTTTTGTTTGCTTCATATTTTGATTAATTCTTGTTGAAATGCTCCCATGTAATGTCGTTTGTGCGCACACGAATTACGATACGTAAAGCAATATATCACAAAAACGTTTTCTTGACAACGATTTTTCTTGTTGTGTTTTCAAACGTTTTTTATGCAAGGAAATCCATCATTATTTGTTTGATAGTTTATGCAAATGCATTGCAATGTAGCCCATTTCAGACTCTGGAACAGGTTTTCTAAGTGTCTGTTCCATGATTTTAGCAATATCATAAGCCAATTTAAACTCAAGGGCTAAGTTGTTTTTTATCTGATCCATAAACAAATTTTCTGTGGTCTTTTCATCCATGACACGGCGCATAACGCCCAAAAGATGAAAAATAAATCGTTTTCCAAAGAATGCGTTTTTATCAAGGCCACCTTCAATTTTACTGTCTACATGGCCAATGATGCTGTTCATCATTTTAGAGTGCTCAAGAGCTTTGTTTTTACTGGTATTGCTTCTGCCGCCATAGAAATGGAGGGTTAAAAAGCCTATTTCCGCTTGGGGAATTTCAATCCCTAAAGCCTCTTCAATCCTCTTGATGGCCTTCTTTGCCAGTTCATATTCCTCAGGGTATAAAATTTCCGTTTCAAAAAGGAATGGATTTACAATTTCCACACCTTCTCGAATACGTTTGACAGCAAAATTGACGTGGTCAATTAAACCCACTCTGTTTGCGGAATCAAGTTTGATTTCAAAGGTGTTTTCAAATAGCAGCAAAACATCATTTACAACCTCAATGACGTTTGGATCAATTTGACTGATAAACCTGTCATGTTCATTTTTATCCAGGCCTTTAAGGGAAATAAACTGTTCTTCTACCTTATCCAGATTGTCAATAACAGACCCTTTTTTCTTGCCAAAACCAATGCCTTTGCCAATCAATATGTGGTTTTCGTCACCGCTTTCAACCATGAGAACATTGTTGCTAAGCACCCTATTCACTACATAACTTTGCATGATCGGCCTCCTCTGATTTAAAATCATTTACTCGAAAATTCTATTTTCTGAAAATCAAAATGTCAATGGCCTCTCATCAAAAAGACACTGATTTATAGAATCAGTGTCAAATATCACATAAAAACAAAGTTGAATTCGTAAATTTTTACAGCCCTTACAGTCGCTTTTGTAAGAAAATTGCATCTGGCTGAGGGTTGTCATAATAAGGCTGAATCTCTTCAAATCCCAAATATTTATAAAGTTCTAATGCCTTGTCCATCCGTCCGAACGTATCCAGGCGAATAAAGTCATAGCCTAAGGCTTCAGCCACATCAATGGCCTGCATAGAAAGGTTTTTACCCAGTCCCTTATCCCTCTGCTCAGGTCTCACATATAGCCTTTTTAATTCCGCAATGTTGTAGTCCAGTTTTTTTAGAGCCACACATCCCACCGGCTTTTCATCGTCCATTACTAGAAACAGGGCCCCGTGTGGAGGCGCATACGCTCCTGGCAATGACTCTAGTTCTTCTTCAAACCCTTGAAAGCATAAATCTATGCCCAGCCAGTCCGCATACTCTTTGAACAGCATACGTACATGCTCTAGGTCTGGGCCATCCGTGACATGTTTCCATTTCAACATCGAATGTTTCCCCTCCATATTAAACCATCCCATCTTCCGCTTACAAAAAACTCAAACTTGTTTATGTAAACTTTTACTCTCTGTTATATTATTCGATGTCTAAGGGCAATCCCCTTCAAATTGTTTAGATTTTAATACAATTCCTCTGTTTTTCTCAAACGCCCTGCCGACTTGTTTTCATTCTCTCAATTTCCGCTGCATACCCAGTCGCCTCATTAGGTGTCTCCAAGAGAAAAGGCAGATGTTTCAGCTTGGGATGATTCACAAGTTTTATCAGTGCTTCTTCTCCAATCGTGCCTTCACCAATTCTTTCATGTCTGTCTTTATTTGATGCAAAAGGCATTTTTGAATCATTCAAGTGTATGGCTTTAAGCCTATCTAGACCAACTATACGATCAAACTCTTCAAGGACGCCTTCCAGGTCATTCACAATGTCATAACCAGCAGAATATAAGTGACAGGTGTCTAAACAAACACCCATCAAGTTCTTATGTTCGACGCCTTCAATAATATCACGTAAGTCTTCGAATTTTGAACCAATCTCTGTCCCTTTTCCTGACATGCCTTCAAGAAGAATAAAAGTCGATTCCTGACCTGTTAAGACCTCATTTAAAATGTCAACAATGCGTCTTATTCCCACCGATATTCCATCTTTTGTGTGTGACCCTGGATGAAAATTATACAAATTGCATGGTATTTTCTCTAGTCTTTCCAAGTCTTCTTTAAAAGCCTGCTTTGCAAAGGCTCTAACATCCGCTTTGCTGGATGCCATATTCATGGTATAAGGAGCATGAGCCAGCAAGGGACCAAAATCATTTTCCATCATAAGCCTTTTTAGCTTGTCAATGTCTGAATCGTCAAGGGCTTTGGCCTTCCCCCCCCTTGGATTTCGTGTGAAAAACTGAAATGTGTTTCCTCCAAGCTTCACGGTGTCCTCACCAGCTTTATGAAAGCCTTTCGCTATTGATATATGGCAACCTATATACATGGTTTTCCTCCCAAAGTCTATATGATCATCGAGTCATCCACTTCGCATACGTCAGTCATAAGGATACCACAGAATGAATATTGCTTCAATTTTGTAGTCATTACATTTTGTTTTTATTTTCTTGATCTCTCTGGACTGTTTCTACCATCACAGACTAAAAAGCTTTGGCCTCATTCACAAATTAAAAGAGCCGTCATATGGACGGCTCTCACATTTATTATTTATCTGTTGACTTGCCATCGTCAAGCGGCACAAAAACACTTGCCGCCGAGTAGCGTACCGTATTCTCCCGCTTTTCTGACTTATCATCCAAATAATCCGAAATAAGTGTATTCACTTTGTCGTTGAGTTCTTTCACTTCATCTTGAGTCAAATAATAGTCACCATTATAGTTGACAAATTTCAGCGGAGCCTGCCCTTTTGGAAAGTTCTTCTTATTTTGCACCGATTGATAGTAATCTTTAGATATTCTTTCGAACAAAGCTGAAACAGCCTTACTCAGTGAGTCTTGCGCGGTATCATCGCCCTGAACAGTTTTACTATCTAAGACAAATGTTTTTGCCACTGGCATATAGTATTTTTCAATAACGCCATACTTAGGCACCTCTTCAACAAGATCAATAATCCCCACCTTGGCGAGTGATTTTATATGATAATTCACCTTGGAATGGGGCTCGCCCAACTTCATTGATATTTGCTTTGCTGTAGCAGGTTTGCCTTCAAATGCATCAATGATTCTGATGCGGTAACTGTTAGAAAGCGCCTTCAGCATATTTAAATCATCGACAACCAGTACCTCTTTCATATCTCCAATTTCCCCTTATTTAACTCTATTTTTATGCTTTCATTAACCTATTCATTCTGATTTTGCACCTGGGTGCAATCTAGGCTTGGTTTTATGTCGTTTTGTATATTTTTAGTGATCATCACAATTGTATCATTATATACAAAGAATTATGCTAACCGTTTACAAAATTTCGACTATAACTTGCAAGCGCACCTCCACAAGGCAATTAAGTCCTAAGACTTAGGTAAAATAAAGTGATGGTAGCGATAAAGCAAGTTGCAAGTGTCTAAATGATTGTTTAGATCCATTATATGATTCTATAACTTAACCGTCAAATTTGCAAACGTATTCCTTACCCACTACCAGGACATACCCGTGACATGTCCCTATGATAAGAGCTCCGCCTTCTTCATTTTATTTTTTTATAGTTAAGCCCCCAATTATGCTTTTATGCAATTTGAATTCTAAATCTTTCAGACTCTTTACTTAAACAGCTTTACTGCAACAACTTTACTGTGAGCGAAAGAGGGCGCATCCTGCAAATCAAATAAATAAAACCTAAGAAGTGGACTTGATCCATTCCTAGGTTTTACAAACTATGCCGTCTTTCTTATATGAATAGCAGGGCAGGATCAATGTCTATTCCCCTATGTTTCCATAATGAAATAGGTTATATCATCTTCAAGCTGCTCTGCATTTGGCTCAATAAGTCGAACAATGCTGTTATTTAAATTTTTAAGTGAGTCATGACGGTGCTCCATTAGAATTTCCACAAATTCATCCTGATCCATAACCTTATTTTTAAACTTATCTATGAGTCCATCTGTGTAAAACGCAATTCTGTCCCCTGGCATTAAGTCAATCTTGGCACTCTTATACTCTGGAGTGAAAAACTCGCTCATTTGACAGATCGGAAAGCCCTGACTCTGATTCAAAAATTCCGCTTCGCCAGACTTTCGAACAAGGATAGGATAACAGTTCATACCACCAGTACAGTAAGTTAAGGTCCTTGTACTTATGTTATAAGATGCAAAGAATATGACCATATGCATTTCTTCCGGGAAGTTCATTTTATTAAATTCTTCATAGAAGTGCTTTAAATTTCTATGGGGTTTTAGACCCCTATAACGCTTGATGAGCCTTTCTGTGGACTTAATGAAGTTATTGCAGAACATGGTCATTAAGGCTGCAGAAATACCATGACCTGACACATCAAGAACATACATGCCAATGTTGTCTTCATCAATACGATATATATCGTAAAAGTCTCCCGAGAGTCTTTCACAAGGAAAATACTCCGACATAAAGGTCGTATTTTTGAAATTTAGTCTTTTCAGTGGAAGAAGTGACTGCTGGATACTCTTGGCATACTCCAGCTCTTTAATAAGCCGGGCATTCACCTCTCTGATTTCACTGGTTCTTTTATCAATTATTTTCTCTAGATTTTCAGCATATAGCTTAATCTGTTTTTCTGTGGTTTCTTTTTTGACACCCGGTTCGCCAATATTGAGTTTAAATAAGGCATGAAGGAACATGGCATATCCAAACAACCGGTAAGTGTTGAATACCACCACGGATAATTGGTCCGGTGTTGGGTACAAAATTCTGACCGCATGGGAGAAACTTATAAGAACCAAACTGGTTAAAGCTATAATCACATTTCTATTTTGTTCAAGCAAATAAATTCTAAGATAGTACATAAGAACAATCACAAGCAGAAGTATACTTGTAAACTCAAACATAATCGATGCCACAGAGAGATTGACTGTCGACAAGACGCCCAGCACGTAGGCTTCTGTTTTTTGTTCTAGGGCTATGATAATAATAAAAATCATAATAGGCGCAAAGCGCGTTAGGTATCTGTAATGTTTCCCAACCTGCCTGTCTCTTGAAATCAACACCGCTACAAACATTCCAAGGGCCATGATAAATCGTCCCACACCCATATATAGAAACATAAGTGGCAGTTGGTCCATAGAAATTGTGGAGAGTGTTCCCTTTAGATATATAATCATCATAAGCTCTAAGCAGGCCGCAATTAAGAAAGCCACGGCGTATACCAGCATCCGTAGTTTTTTGCTGCCCAAATATGCATAGTAGGTGGTATTAAACATTAGAAACAACGCCACAATACACCCAAACTCCAAAAGTGTGATAACGGATTCTAAATTCATACTATGCAGAAAGCCGCGTATCGATGGTTCCCATAAAACAACTGTCATTAAAACAAACATCGATATAATCGCCACGACAAATGGCATAATGAAGTTTCTAATCATTTCGATTTGGTCTCGGTCCATTTTACTCATTTTTGACCTCTCAATACTGCCTAAAGAACCTGAAAATACTCGATTCACACAATGTATTCATTTCGACATAAGTTGGTGATTTCCTTTATATAAACTCAAATATTTTACAATAATTGCTCAATCCACCTTCCAAAACACATGATGCAAAGCAATCTAAATTGATAATATTCAAATATCCACAAATATCATGATACTGGTACAAATCTCACATCCATTCAAATGACAGCATTCCTATATTGATTTCATTCCAATTTCGAATAAGTATTTCAAACACATTTTCCCACCCTCATTCTTATAAAAAATCTTGTCAAAGTTGAAATCTATAATTTTTATCAAAAACACCCTATAGGGTAGACTTTTTTCTTTGTCTACTCTATAGGGTTCACTAGGGTTCATTTTTCCATGTCATTTTTCAGCTTTTTAATTCTGGTCTAAAATAGCTTGTCTTAATCTCTACAGTATATCTTCAATCTCCAGTACACTTTCAAGTTCAAATGTTGGCTCAATATCAGCGTCGCGATTCTTTTTTCTTGGATTGAGCCAGCATGTGTCAATGCCTGCTTTGATACCACCTAAAATGTCGGACTTTAAATTATCCCCCACCATTAGAACACTGTCCTTTGATGTGTGTCCCATTTTTTCAAGTGTATAATCAAAAATTTCTGGATCAGGTTTGACGAGGTTGACATCTTCAGAAATCACAATTTCCTCGAAGTAGTGGTGAATATCAGACTGTCCAATTCGCTTATTTTGCACCAAAGAGAGGCCATTTGTTATAATGGCTAGTTTATAGCGATCTTTCAAGCGCTCTAGTAAATCCACCACGCCCTCATATATAAAAGAGGCTTCACTGAGTTTTTCCATGTACGTCCCTGCAAATACCACTGGATCTAAATTTAAATCGAGCGCTTTAAAGAGTCTTCTAAAACGGTCAACTTTCAAGTCAGACACTTTTATAAGTCCCTTTTCAAATTCAATCCATATTTTGTGATTAATTTCTTCATACACAAGCTTCAATTTATCGTAGGGGTATTCAATTTTATGGGCTTTCACACTCTCTTCCAGTGCAACTGCCTGAGACTTCTTAAAATCGAATAGCGTTTCATCTGCATCAAAAATTATGAGTTCGTATGGCATTTCAAGCCCCTTCTATTCGTCCATTTCTGCATGTCTAAAACCACTGCCCCCTATAAACTCTTTCAATATACTCGAGTAAGGAATAAGATTGTCATTCTCTATTGACTCGAAGTAACTTAAGAACTTAAGAAGACGCTTGGCTTCCACATATTCCGGCTCCGTTTCATCAATTGCTTCAAGTAGGGGTTCTGCATGCTTTTTAAGCACAGCCAGTTCGTACACAAGGGCTGAATTAAACATAACATCCGCATCTTCTTGGAATGGGAAGATGTTTCTTCCTTCCCCCCCGCCTTACCGAAGGCCACATGTCGATGGTTCTTTGCGCGTTATGACCCCTGTAACGGTTGTCACGTACAATTCGTCTTAACAGTCGGGTGTCTGTGGTAGGAATTCTATTGTGGTCATCAATGTTGAGTTGGGTTAGTGCACTGATGTAAATTTTAAACTTGTCCTTTTTAGGAATGGCCTCTGTTAGTTTTTCATTAAGACCATGTATGCCCTCAATAATAATAGGCTGGTCTTCACTAATCTGCATAGACTGTCCCGTGTACTCCCGCTCTCCAATTTGGAAGTTGAATGTTGGTAGCTGAACCTCTTCCCCCGCTAGGAGTCTTTCAAGGTCTATGTTAAACTGCTCAGTGTCCACCGCTTGAACACTCTCAAAGTCGTAGTTGCCATCTTCATCAAGTGGGGTTTTGTCTCTATTAACAAAGTAATCGTCCGTTGATACTGTCACAGGCTTTAAACCATTTACCTGGAGCTGAATCATAAGTCTGTTGGCAAAGGTCGTTTTTCCTGAAGAGGATGGACCTGCAATCAGAACCAGACGCTTGCCACTTTCCGCAATCATATCTGCAATATGAGCCACTTTCTTTTCATGTAGGGCTTCAGCAATTTTTATCACATCAAAGTGCTTGCCGTGTTTGATCAGATCGTTCAATTTAGCCACATAATCTATGCCGACAATTTCTCCCCAGCGTTCAGCTTCCTTAAAAATCTGAGCAAGCTTAGGATGCTCTTCAAATTCAGGCAGGTCAAAGGGGTGGGATTTATTTGGATGGCGTAAAATAACCCCATCGTCATAAGGCATTAAGTCAAAGACTTCCAAGTATCCTGTGCTTGGCACCATGTAACCATAGAAGTAGTTTTGAAGCCAGCCACACGTGTACAGGTTGATGGTGTCATGTTCCCTGTAGGTGAGTAAATGAATCTTGGACTCCATATTGAACTTTTCAAATATAGCCTTGGCTTCAGCCTTTGGAACCGCCTCTTTATAGAAAGGTTCATCGGCCTTCACGATTTCTTCCATGCGTTTCTTTATTTTTGCTATGTCCTCTATGGTCATTTTTTCTTCAGAATCAAACTCACAAAAGAGTCCGCCGCTTAGGGAGTGCTCAACCCGAACATGGGTGTTCTTATACAGTTCCATAGCCGCCCTAATAAAAACAAAAGACAGGGATCTTTGATAAATTCGTATTCCATCGAGACTTGTTATACTCACAAAACTCACTTCGGCATCTTCTTGCATGTGGTAAGTGAGTTCTCTTAGTTTATTATTGACCCGTGCAGCCACAATAAGTGGTTCATTCTCACCACCATAGCGCTTTGCTAAATCTTCAAGACGCATTTCGTAGGGCACCTTAATTTCATGGCCATCTTTAAGTTTTACGTTAATTGTGCGTTCAGTCATGTCTATTCCCCCTATTTCACTAAGCAACTTGAAAAGTACAAACCAGGGTCTTGCAGCGGTCTAATCTGAAGTTTTTCAAGCGTTTTAACTAGTCTATTGCGCCAAATCTGCTAACTGGAAAAAGTCTTATTAAAACCCTTCCTCGGATCTGTTCTTCGTGAACAAGCCCGACCTCGTTGCTTCTGCTGTCCATGCTATTGCCCCTGTTATCCCCCATAACAAATACACAGTCTGGCGGGACAAAGACATCAATGGTTCCGCCTGTCCATCTTTCTTTCAGGTAATTTTCATTCAATCTTTTCTCATTGAGAAAAACTTGTCCATCATGAATTTCTATATGGTCTCCAGACCCGCCAATAACTCTTTTAATCAGATCTCTTTGAGTGCCGTCGTTGCTGAATAAGTCAGACTTAAACACAATAATGTCTCCGCTATGAGGATGTCCCACCTGGTAGGATACCTGCTCAATAAGCAGATAGTTATTGTCTCCCAAGGTCGGTTCCATAGAATGTCCTTTAACAAGTATCGGCCTCACAATAACAGTCATAACAAGCCCAACAACCAGGGCAATAATTATGGCCTTACTCCATTCTAAGATTTCCTTTAACATCTGACATCATCCCTATTCAAACAGATACGCTTTTCCCGTGTAATTTGGAATATATGACCGGTTGAGTTCATCAAGCTGTTCTCTAATCATATCGTTGATTTTCGAATACTTATATCTATTAATCTTTATTTCAAGCTTTTCTACACAAAGCCTAAAATCATCAAGCACGTTATACGGATTTCCATAATATTTATAAATGTCTTCAATGCTGACACTGGAAAATCCATGGCCCACTATAGAATCATTTCTCAGTTCAATGAGATTCATCATTTTTTCCGCATTCATTATATGAACAACTTCTTGGCAGGTGTAGTCATCCTTGTGATAGCGGTTAAAGTAGGTGGTTATGCCGAAAATCAGATTGGAGTTGAAAATTTTATACTTTTTGCGAAGTGTCTTGAGTATCTGTCTTTTTTGCATCATAGGTTGCATAAATGTAAATCTGGATCTATTAAGATGCTGTTCCACAAACATATACTTGAATATGGCTTCTTTAAACCTATAGACTCGGCTTAAAAAATCAATGTACTCCTCGTTTACAATTTGAAATTTGGTGTTCTCAAGGAGTTCAGAAAACATGGCATCCGGGTCCCCATCAATGAGTTCTTGAAGATTGTCCTTTAACTCACTGATATCCTTTGAATTCTCATATTCCTCAGTCAAATTATATAAAAGGTGTCTGGCTGTTTTAAAATCAAAGTTAACAGCATATCTACATGAATCCATGAGCACTGCTGCATCAGAGTTTTCAAGTCCGATTTCAGATAGTAATTCCAGCGCACCACCATAATCATAGCGGTCTATTAGCTTAATTATTACATTGTAGGACCTGATCATAGGCGAACTCCTCCAGCTGTCTTATTTTATAGAATCAAGAAAATTCCTGATTTCTTCTGATTCGCTTGTGTACGCATTATTGTTGATAATCAATTTATACCCATGTAAGAGTTGAGAATTGACATTTTTCTCCTTGGATGCACCGTATTTTTTGTCTCCCACTATAGGATGGCCAATATAGCGCATAGACTCTCTGATTTGATGGGATCTTCCAGTGTGGAGTTCCACTTCTAAAAGTGTGTAATTGCCTATCACTTTTAGAGGCCTATAGTCTGTATGACAAAACTTGGCCTTGTCATCTTTTTGATTTTGCGAAAGCCTCACCTTGTTCTTGGCTTCGTCTTTGACAAGCCATCCCTTAACCGTTCCAGCCTCTTTCACAACACCCTCTACAACACACTGGTAGAATTTCTTGATTTTCCTGTTTCTCATAAGTTCATTGTATTCTTTCAACGACTGATAATTCTTTCCAAAGATCACGAGCCCACTCGTGTTTTTGTCAAGCCTTTGAATGGAGGCTGGCTTAAAGGTTCTTGAGCTCATGTGCTTCAAATACACTTGAACTTTTGATGACAAGGTGTTTTTAAACTCATTTTTATCCGGGTGGGTCAGAACGCCGCTCGGCTTGTCAACAATAAGAATATCATCGTCTTCATAAACAATATTCAGGCCCACATCACTTGCTTCAACTTGAACTTCTGCTTTTACTAGCTTTTCATAGGACTCATCACTTAAATAAATATCAAGCTTGTCACCATGCTCTAAGAAATAGTCTTCTTTTACACGGACGCCATTGACCTTGAAGACCTTTTTCCGAATCAGCTTGTAGACATTGGTCCGGCTGGAATTATTGAGGTACTTAAGCAAAAACCTATCCAGTCTTTGTCCCGCTTCATTTTTTCCTATTTGAACTGTTTTCATTTATCTCACTCCGTATACATCATTCATATATTTATATCTCGCGTATTGCCATAAGTCCCATTTGATAAACAGGCTTGTATCCCAGTGCCTCATAGACTTTTATGGCTGCTATATTGTCCTTCATAACAAGTAAGTTCACATGTAGATTCTTTCCTAACATACGATGGGTTAAGACCGATGTGAGCCTTTTCCCAACGCCCTTGCCCCGGACCGATGGCCTTGTGAACACCCCGCCGAGCTGGGCAAATGTCCTTGTTTCAAACTCAATGACGGCCTGTCCTTTGATTTGGCTATCTTCTATGTAATATATATAATTCTCTATGGCACCAACTTTGTCCTTTAGCTGATTGACCGTTAAAGGATTTCTTCCAAAGGCTTTTTCCACACTCAGCAAAAAGGGCACAGCATCTCGAATGGGAATAAGGGCTGCGTCCACCACCATACCGTGGCTTTGATCCGATGGTTTAAAGGTGTCTTTGTTCACATGCATAACACTGCATAAGTCAATGTCATCACATATGGCGACACGGGTTAAAACCCCTTGAATCCGTTTCAAATCCTCAGGACTTGCCTTTATAATGCCTGGCTTATATTGACGAATAACTTTAAGAAAATCCAGTTTATTGTATATGCTATCATCTTCAAAATGACACGTCATAACCCTAGTTGAGGAAAATGACACCATTCCGATCATGATCTTATCCCGAATATACCCATAAAATGTGCTACCATTGCGAAGGGTCCAGTCCCCATTCACTTTTTTTAATCCATAGTAAAACCCATGAGTTGCAAAATCATGCCTCTCTATGTAATCCAGTATGTATTTGACATGTTGTCTTTTCAACTCAAAAAATGCTTCCATCACAGCCCCCTGCTTATCCTGGCGGATATTTTCATTATGTAGATTGTATCACGGTTTTAACTATTTTGAAACCTACTGAGCCATTGGAATTAACCCATTAATGTGGTATGCTATTGGAAGAAACCAGATCCACATTAAAGACTGGTGTAAAAACGGACAGGAGATCTTAATATGCTCGAAAAAATTAAAGATATATTATACGATGTGAGTGATATTGTTTTATCCCTGATCATCGTCGCTCTCATATTCTTTGTCGTTTCATGGAAAATTTCAGATTCATTGGCCTTTGATATAACGATCCCTGAAAAAACAGACATAGCAGAGGGGATCAGCCAGGATCCAAACATTATAGATATTGAAGAAGCTGGTGATGACGACTCTGTCATTACAGAAGAGACAGGCAGTGAAGCTGGTCAAACAGAAGGCGCCGATCCTGCAACAGGTGGGGACACGGAGGGCACAGGCTCCACATCTACTGATGCCAAACCAGGCGGTACACAAGTCAACCTAGTCGGTCAGGAAAAAACCATTGTGATTGAGTCTGGATCATCAGGCTATTCTATTGGGACCCTGCTTGAAGAAGAGGGGCTTGTACCTGATACACAAACATTTATTAAACGCGTTGAAGAACTCGGTCTTGGAGCCAAACTTCGAAGCGGTACTTTTGATTTATCAACTGATATGTCTCTTGATGAGATTATTTATAAGATTTCTGGACAATAAAGCTTTTAATCAAGCGACTATATTTGCAGTCTCGTCCATCCTACTTCAAAATTTAAGCGTGTGCTTTATGAAATCATAAAGCACACGCTTTTTAAATATCTATTTGCTGAAGAGCTGAGACTTCCGCTTCACTAAGTTCACGGTAGTCTCCTAGTCCAAGACTTTCGTCAAGCTTCAAGGCCCCCATTTGAACACGTTTTAAGTATGTCACTTTTTTTCCAACCGACTCAAACATGCGCTTGACCTGATGAAACTTCCCCTCCATAATGGTCAGTTCAATTTCCGATTCGGAGTCACTTTTGAGTATGGTCAGCCAAGCAGGCATGGTCTCGTAACCATCGTCTAGTGTCACACCCTTTTTAAAGGCCTCCACATCCGCCTCTGTCACCTGGCCATCAATGACTGCATAGTATTTTTTGGGCACATGCTTTTTAGGAGAGAGTATATTATGGGCCATTTTTCCGTCGTTTGATAGTATAAGCAGGCCTTCTGTATCCTTATCAAGTCTTCCAACTGGAAAAAGCTCGTAGTGGTCATATCCTTTAATAAGTTCTAAAACAGTTTGTTCTCTCGAATCCTCCGTGGCGGATACATATCCATCAGGCTTGTGAAGCATAATATAAACCAGTGGTTTATATCCAATAGTTTCACCCATAAATTCCACTTGATCCATGTCTGGACTGACATGCTTGCCTGGGTCTTTTTCCACTTGTCCATTCACAGTAGCTCGCCCTTTTTTGATCATTATTTTGAGTTCTTTTCTTGAACCACACCCCATATTACCTAGGTATTTATCTAAACGCATACGTCCTCCTTAATTTTAATAATTATACTTTATATTCGTGTATTTTCAACGCTTTCGCGGGTCGTTGGACGTCCCGCATCCCGCGGGACTATAACCACTTTTTCCTATTTTTGTTGTTATTTATTGCAAGTTATATCAATATATTTGTCATTTCTCATGAAAGTCAGCCTTATTTTTTCGCCAATCGTTTTCCTAGCTTGACAAAGATCAGTAACTTACATATATTCTTTATGTTATATGGATTATCATAGCATAGAGACAGCCAGAACGACAGAGATAATACGTTTATAAAATATTCATGACAATGAGTAATTATTCATGAAAGTGTAAAATATTCTTAGGAGGGTGTAACGATGGCATTAGTTACAACGAAAGAAATGTTCAAAAAGGCATACGAAGGCGGTTACGCAATCGGCGCTTTCAACATCAACAACATGGAAATTGTACAGGGTATTGTAGATGCAGCAGCAAAGGCGAAGTCGCCAGTCATGCTACAGGTATCTTCAGGCGCTCTTAAGTACATGCGTCCAGCTTACCTACTTAAGCTTGTAGAAGCAGCGGTTGAAGACACTGGTGTTGACCTAGCGCTTCACCTTGACCACGGTGCTGACTTCGAAGCATGTAAAACTGCAATCGATCTAGGCTTCACTTCTGTAATGATTGATGGATCTCACCACTCATTCGAAGAAAACATCGCTGTAACAAAGAAAGTTGTTGAATACGCTCATGAGCGTGGCGTTGTTGTTGAAGCTGAACTTGGCCAGCTGGCTGGCGTTGAAGATGACGTTAATGTAAGTGCAGAAGATGCAACTTACACTGATCCACAACAAGCAAAAGAATTTGTTGAAAGAACTGGCGTTGATTCTCTTGCAATTGCAATCGGTACAAGCCACGGTGCTAACAAGTTCGAAGGCGAACCACAACTTGATTTCGATCGTCTAAAAGAAATCATGGATCTACTACCTGGCTTCCCTCTAGTTCTACATGGTGCTTCTTCTGTTTATCCAGAAGCTGTTGCACTTTGCAACGACAACGGTGGTTCCCTAAAAGGAACGAAGGGTGTTCCAGATGAAATGCTTCGTGAAGCAAACCGCCTAGGCGTTTGCAAGATCAACGTTGATACAGACCTACGTATTGCTGTTACTGGCAATGTGCGTAAAGTTTTCACCGAAAAGCCAGGCGAGTTCGACCCTAGAAAGTACCTAGGTCCAGCTCGTGAAGCAATCACTGATGTTGTATACCACAAGATTATGAACGTATTTGGTAGCAACGATAAGCTTTAATTTTATACATCAAAACGCTGTCTGGTTTTCAGACAGCGTTTTTTTATTGGGTAAATACCATTTCACAATGAACCATGTCTATTGCATGCATTCCCCATGCCCTAAGCAACTTTCTCCACTTTAATTTGCAGCTCGAACACAGTTCTGTCCTCTTCAAGAAAAAGAGAAAGCTCTGGGTGTTCTAGTTCAATAACAAAGTCACCCACCCGCTTGAGATTTTGGCTTACCAAATATGCGTCTATTTTCTTTCTTAGACTTGGCAGTTCAAATAAATTCCCATGCTTGAAGGGATAGAATATGGACAAGTAGAGTCCCTCTGTTAAGACTTCAACACCCTCATCAGGTTCTGGCACCTCAATGCAAATCCTAGATTCAATATCAGTCCCCTTGTTCAGCCCATCATAAGGATATAAAATCATCAGGGTCTTCTCCGAATAAGCCTTCTTTTTTATATAGGACTCAAACTTGTCATAGTAGCTTTTGGGAGAATCCATAACCTCTGATTCAAGGGGGTCGAGAACATACAAATAACGCTCGCCCTGGTCTCTTAATAGAAAGGACAAATCTGCGGACTGTTTGCTTAACAAGTCTCTCAGCTGGGCGATGTCAGCATGAATTTTTGTCAGCCTGTCAATTTTGCTTTTGAGTTTCGCTTGATGTCTTTCTAAAAGATCCAAATACTCTGCCTCATTTAAGTGCTTATCAATCAACATGTTCATTTCACCCAAAGACAGCTCCATTTCCTTAAACAAAAATATCTGTCTGAGCATTTGGAGGTCTTCAAATCCATAAAGGCGGTAGCCATTCTCCCTTTTTTCAGGATGGATAAGCCCCTTTTTTTCATAGTGTCGCAATGTTTCCACGGTCGTATTAAACATGCTTGCAACTTCACTTTTTATCAACTTTCTTCTTTCCACTTCAGCCACCCTTTCCGGGCTCATCTGTCCGCTCGCATATTTCTTTTATACCACAAACTTTCCCATGGAAAATACCTTAAATAACAGCCTTAAAAAATCACTGTTTTTTTAACAGATAATACTCTGGCATTTTTTTATATTTTGGACCCTTCATGGCATTCCTTAGCTTTTTAAGATCAACAGGTCTTTGTCTTTCACTCCAGCACTTTCAGCTTTGAAATTTTAAGTCTACTCATAAAGACCACTAAACCTAGAATCATTAGGGCATCTGCCACGGCAAATCCCGTGGCCACGCCCACAGCTCCAGTGTATTTTATAGATACAAAGACAACTGGCGGTATGAGTACAAGCGTACGAACACACGATATGAGGGCCGATTCCATGGGTCTGTTTATAGCCGTAAAAAATATGGTTAATTGTAGTGGTAAGTTGGAAAGCAAAGTCGCTGCCCCTATGGTCAAATAGAAGAATACACCTATTTCAACATTCCCTTCACTCTTTAGAAAAAGTCCTAATATTGATCTTGCAAATGGCATCAAGCCTATATATACAAGTAGACCATAAGCAAAACTTTTTCGAATAGAATATGCGATCAGGGGTTTTAATCCACCAAATTTTTTCTCTCCCATCATTTTGGAAAACATGGGCTGAAGCCCCATAGAGGCACCCAAGTATATGCTATAAAACATGGAAATAATGATGTTTGCTGCAGCATAAGCTTCAAAATGCCCAGGTGTCAAATATGTTATAAAGGCCATATTCACCACATAAACCATAACCGATTCCACTACCATGACTGCAAAATCACTTATGCCATTATAGACCACTCTAAATAGAGCCTTCAACTCAAATAGGGGTTTTGAAAATTTAATAATGGTCTCTCTTGAAAGGAAGTAATAAAATCCAGCTCCACATTCAAAGGCCGTGCTCACAAGCGTTGCAAGGGCCAGTCCTTTAATACCCATACCAAGGATTGCCACTGCAAACACATTTAAAAGCAAATTTAAGACAGTGGCGGCTATGTTGACCTTAAAACTATAGGCTGGACTCCCGTCATTGAGAACAAGCACATCAAGCCCGCGTCCCAGCAAGAGGAAGGGAAAGGACAAGGAAAACAGTTTTAAATACTCAGCTGACAGGGTCAACAGGCCCCCCCTTGCCCCAAGTATATAGGCAAGTTCCTGGCTGAAGAACAAGCCTGGAATCGCCAGAAGAATGCCCATCCCTCCCATAAGGCTCAAAACCGCGCTTGAAAGCCGACTGGCTCTTTTAACATTTTTCCGTCCTATGAGAAGTCCAACATAAGCGCCCAGCCCACTTATAAAGAGCATGGCTATCCCTGCCACCAAAAACATAAGTGGGGTAATCAGCGTTGTGGCCACCAGGGCTGATGCACCAATAAAAAGGGCCGCTATCAGTCTGTCGGCTGTATGCATTAAGCTTCCAAACAGGGATCTCACTATCATTGGCCTTGCATAGGTATTGAATGTTTGTGCATTTTGATTCATTTTCATATCTCTCACCTCATCTTAAGCATAAGGTCTGTTGTAAGAACAGAGTCAAGCCTATATTCAAATCTCTTATGAAAGTTTTAAAAAAATGTATATAATCCGATAAGCATTGAAATCACATAGTTATAGTTAGATAGTCAATTTGTGAAAAGTTTGATTAATATCAATATGGGTATTAAGCATGCCAGGTGTGCGTTATTGTGCTACACTATAACCGAACCGTGGCTAAACCAGGACATTTTCTGGCCCGCCGTTTCGGTACTAATGATATGATCCGCTGGATCACATGGATACATAACAAGGAGGATACCTATGTCACTTGTAACAACGAAAGAAATGTTTGAAAAAGCTTATGAGGGTGGTTATGCAGTCGGTGCATTTAATGTAAACAATATGGAGATCATTCAAGGTATTGTTGAAGCTGCACAGGAAACAAAAGCACCTTTAATCCTTCAAGTATCTGCTGGCGCACGTAAATACGCAAAGCCTGCATATCTGAAGCATTTGGTTCTTGCAGCTGTTGAAGACACTGGCCTTGATATTGCACTTCACCTTGATCATGGTGACAGCTTTGAAATCTGCAAGCAGTGTATTGATGATGGGTTCACATCTGTCATGATAGATGGTTCTGCCCTTCCATATGAAGAAAACATCGCCCTTACAAAAAAAGTTGTTGAATATGCACACGCTCGTGGCGTTGTCGTTGAAGCAGAACTTGGTAAACTGGCTGGCGTTGAAGATGAAGTTAACGTAAGCGCTGAAGATGCAACTTACACTGACCCTGATCAAGCTGTTGATTTTGTAAAACGCACTGGTTGTGACTCTCTTGCCATCGCCATCGGTACAAGCCACGGTGCTTACAAGTTCACTGGTGAACCAAAGCTTGACTACGCACGTCTTGAAAAAATCACAAATATGCTTCCTGGTTTCCCACTCGTTCTACACGGTGCGTCTACTGTTATCAAAGAGTTTGTAGACAAGTGTAATGAATACGGTGGCGACATCCCAGGCGCACAAGGTGTTCCTGAAGACATGCTGAAAAAAGCGGCTCAATTTGGCGTATGCAAAATCAATATTGATACAGATCTACGTCTTGCTATGACAGCTTCTATTCGTGAAAACTTCGCGAAAAACCCAAAAGAATTTGACCCTAGAAAGTATCTTGGACCTGGCCGTCAAGCCATTAAAGATATGGTAAAACATAAAATCGAAAATGTTCTTTGCTGTTCTGACAAAGCTTAATTAAAATCTAAAGGCAGTGTCTTGCGATGTTCTCTTAGAAGAACTTGCAAGGCACTGCCTTTTTTATTGACCCAATATATGCTTGAACTAGATAATTACTGCTTTAAAGAGTTCATATATATTTTGTAATACATTTCGACTTCTTTTCGAGCCTTTTCTTTCTTTTCACCTTCGGGAAGCGCCATCATCAGTGCTTCTGCCCTTCTAAAATCAATGTAGGCCTTTTCAGACGGACTGAGGGCATTGTACTCTGCATCGCTAATATCCACAAATCCGCTATCAGAGCTTACGCTTGTCCCGTCATCATAGTCTTCATCACTGTCATAATCGTTTTGACCAGCACTTGATGTGTCCTCATCATGCTCGTCATAGTAAGCGTACACGTACTCAAGTGCATTTGACACAACGGTATACTCACCTTCGGTCCAGTAGTCTCCATCATATTCAAAGTCCCTTGTGAAGGTCCCCGTTGTTGTTGACATGTCAACCATGTCTTTTGCAACTCTAATCAATTCATCATAGGATCTTTGAAGAATACCTACAGCTTCATCATCTGTTCGGTGGGCATACTCTTCAATAACGCCAAAGAAGGCGCCTAAGGCATCACGTAGGGTCTCAACCTTCTCCTCTTTTGTTTGGTGGTCTACTTTGTCATCCACTCCAGATGTATCAATCACCGCATCCCCATCATCATATGAATCAGCATAAGTTTGGTCTTCAATAGAATCATCAAACAGAGGCGCCTCTAAAGCGAAGTTCACATATCCCCTTCCATAGTCTGTGAATGAAAGAGCCTTGATCTGAACATCTGTGGTTCCATCAGGTCTTATCTGTGTCAATTGAACTTCGTCTGGACTGCCAAGAATAATATAGTCTCCACGCTTCATCTGAAACTTAGCCACCAAATTATTTGTATATGGATCTGTTAATGTGTACATCTCACCAATGGCTAAGATAACACCATCTTTAATTAGTTCTGATTTTACCGTACTGCCTGGCATGCCCCCTGATAAATTGACATCAATATAGAAAACGCCATTTAGGTAGTTCAACGCTCTTTGCTCGGCTTCAACTTTTTCTTTAATGAAACGCATGCGCAGATTTTTTTCCACCGTTTTGAAAACAGGTTGTAAAGTCTGAATGAGAAAGGCTCGATGCTGGGCTTCAAGTTTTTCTTTTTGTTCCTGAGTGAAACCCGCTTCAAAAGTCCATCCGTGACCTTGTAATTCTGCTTGAAGTTCTGCCACAGCTCCGTCATCTGACCATATCATTGCTGTATAGTCTTTTATTTCTTTCTCAACTTGAACTTTCATATCTTCCTGTGACTGAGCGGATGTCGCTATGTCCCAAAACTTATTGTACCACTCTGTTGGCTTTCTATAATTTCTCTTGTAATATTCTCCGTATATATCATCCAGCAAACCTTGTCTTAAGGCTTTCGCTTCACTCCCTAAGGTGTTGAGGGAATAGTCTATGAAGAAAATACCCACGCCAGCAATATTAAGGGCCGAACTCCCCCAGTGTGCAATGGCAAAATTTATAAAACCCTTTGTTGATGTTATTTTCGCAGAGTCATAGTTGCCGTCTCGAATTTCCATATAGACTTGGGTTAGGGTTGTCATCACACCGAGGTGCTTCATGATGTCTCCTGACTTGCCCATTTTTTGAACTTTGAGAACTTCATCTGCCAGAGTCACACCTGAACCTGTAAAGCCATATAGATTCATAGCTTGACTCCAACCGACAAGCTCCATTTTGTCCATGTTTCCAGTTTTCAATATTTCATCCGCTTGCGAAAGAATATCCGAACTTGAGTCATTAAAATTCAAGGTCGGCCTTGCCTTTTGTCGAGCGCTTTCAACAAGGGTGACCTTTGTCAAATGGTCCATATAAAGAACCGCTCGGCTCTCTTTCACTTCAGTCATAACAGGAATCCACTGCCCTAAATCTTCGTCATAGTACATGCCCTCTAAAACATCTTCAGGACGACCACTTATTACATCAGATGCCTCATAAGGGATAGACACTTCCAAATGTCCATCAAAAGTATGATGGTCTCCAAGTGTGATTTCATAGGATGCATGAACCTTGCTAATATTATCGTCAAGGTCCGGCCCTGCTTCAATAGGCTGAATTTCTAGGCTTTCTGTGTTTTCAATGCCCATACCTGGCAGCACCACTTGAAGACCATCAGCAAAGCTCACTTGCTTTGGTGTGATCCCAAGTGGAATATTTGAGGGGTCTTCCACAAGAATGACATCTTCTTGACTTATAAGTTCCACTGAACCACTGTCTGTGTTTCCACTGCCTGTATCCGTATTTACCGGGCCAGGCAGACTCCAAACTATAATGCAAACTATTAATACTGAACTGATGAGTCCTCTAAGTAGGAGCCTTGGTCTTGTTCTCTTCTCTGGCGGCAACCAGGGCAGTGCCAATCTGGGGTTTGCCATGCCAAAGAGGGTCCAGCCCGCCACAAGCAAAAAGAGCCCTACATTGAAAAGCAATAAGTCCTCTTTAAAAACAACCATCACTAATAATAAAACAAGCAGGGCAATTCTGCCGATTGGTCTTTTACTTTTATGTTTTCTCTGATCGTTCTGGCCTGCCTCTTCATTCTGCAAATTCAAATCTATTGTCTTCTTCGCATTCTTTCTTACTTCTTTCTTCTTTTTTGGTTTTTTCCGTTTATATGTCACTCCATTTTTCTTTTTTGCTTGTTTTTCTTCCATACTCTTACCTAGTGATTCTTTTTCTACAAGATTCGCTTGATCCGTTTCACCACTAACCTTTTGACCGCAATTTCCGCAATACTTGCTGTCTTGGCCCAAAGCCTCCCCACATGAAGTACAAAACTTTTCCAACGAAGATCCATCCCCCTATACCTTTTTCTCCTATTAATGGCCGCTTATGGCACTTTTCCTTATACAGAAAAGGAGCTGCATGATTTGCAGCCCCATTATGTCTTTAGATTCCACCAGATGATAAAGTATATTGATTAAATTTTATCCTAGTCCGCAACCTTGTAGGAGTTGCCCCCCTTAGCCTTGCTCTCATACATGGCTTTATCCGCCTTGGCTATGAGAATTTCAGTAGACTTCCCGTCGCGAGGATAATGACTAATGCCTGCGCTTGCCCCAATGGTACAAGTCACATCATCAAGCTCAATCGGCTTTGATATGGTGTCGATAATACGCTGTGTCAAGACTTCCACTTCATCCTGTGATAAGTCATAGCATGATGCAACAAACTCATCTCCACCCATTCTGGCAATCTTGAAGGCATCATTGGTGAAGAGCTTGAAGCGTTCAGCAATCTGCTGAAGAACTTCATCGCCAACTTGGTGACCATAGGCATCATTGACCTTTTTGAATTGATCGAGGTCAAAGTATACGATAAACATTTCCTTGCCAGCTGCCATATGCTCCTCTATGCGTTCTGCAAAAGCCCGCCTGTTTGGTAAGGGTGTGAGCTGGTCATGCATGGCCAAATATTCTGCCGAGCGTTGACGTGTAAGTCTCTCAGAAATATCGGTCCCAAATCCTATGACCTCAATAACTTGCCCCTCTGCATCCACACCGGATTCCACAACAGGTGACACAAGAACATCGAAGATTCGTCCGTTGTGCGAAGCTTCAAAACGGCTCTTTCCATTATTGAAAGCCTTTATAAGATGTTTTTTGGCCTTATCTACAAAATCACTGGAATATATAGCTTCCAACTTAACATGGTCAGAATCCGTGAGCACAACTTCATCTGCAGTAAATGCCATACCATCATTATAGGTCAGAACGATGTCACCATACTCATTCTTTTTACAGTGGAAAATCATTGAAGGCATACTCTGAATCGTTTTCTTAAAGGATTTAGCTAGGTCGAGTCTGTCTCTTTGAACATCGAGCAAAGCGCCGTACTTACGAATCATCCAGAAGTTTACAACGAGGATAGCCGCACTGGCCACAACTGTAAGGGCAATGGTTATGAGCATGAACTTTTGTAGGAGTTCATCCATTTTCAGGTTATTGATTATAATAACCAACATCTCATTTTCATTGAGTTTTTTCAGGACCAGTCTTTGATTGTTTCGGTCTAGGTCTTCAAATAGCATTTCCCCAGATGCCATCAAGTCATCGACATCATAATCTATCTTTGTAAAACCCGTATTTTTTATATCGCCGTATAATATGAGGGGCTCTTTGTTAGACCCTTCATACTCAGTGTTCCTATAAGCCTTTAATATATCGGCTTTTACAATACCAATATGGTCAACATAATCAATATTGTCTCTAATATCGTCAAGGGTCTTGTTGACACTGCCTGCTGCTCTGTCTGCGATCATTTCATCACTTTGAACATAGACATTGATTATATATTTCTCTTTTGGATTATGAATGTATCCAAACTTATAAAAGCCCTTCAGAGTATGAGACTTGGTCTTCGGTCCAACCCAGAAATCTTGGAAATACTGACCTCGTCCCACATCGACTGTCTCATTGTTTAAAAGCTGTTGAAAGGCATCGTGCCAGTATGACCATTTTTTAGTTGACATACCTATTTCATCTTCATTGGTAGAATTTAAAATGATGACATCACCATCTGAAGGCACAAAAATAGCCACATTGGTGAAGCCATGCTTTTTCTTGACCTCTTCAAGGTGTTCACTGGTTATGTCAATGGCCGCAAGACCTTCTAGGTCATTTCGGGCATTTTTTGCCTTTTCATATAAATTTGCATTTTGAAGGGCATCATAGTCCTTGGTCACAGCCATTGACTCATCTAATGACTGGCTTATAAAGGACACATACCTTGATAACTCCTGTTTTTGCTGCTGCTCAAAACTGTTCTGAACAACGCTGAATATAAACAGGAATTCCAGTGCAATCATGCTCAAAATAATGACCATGACAATACCCGCAAAATTGTCTACTCTAAGCTTACTTCGCATGTTTTTTCCTCCAAAACAGGGCTTATTTGGTTCTCTACCATATAAGCCCTGTTGAGTATTCTTAGTTATTAAACTGTTTCTGGTTCTGGGTACTCTTCACCGAACGTTTCAACAGTTACAGTTTCCATCTTTTGCTCTTCCGATGGACGATCAAAATGATCCGTGTACTGGTTTGCGATTTCATCAACAACATCAAGACCTTCAATCACCTTACCAAATGCCGCATAAGACCCATTTAGGTGCGGAGAATGCTGGTGCATAATGAAGAACTGCGATCCTGCTGAATCTGGATGTTGGCTTCTAGCCATTGATAAAACGCCTGCTGTATGATCTAGGTCATTTGTGAATCCATTAATTTTGAACTCACCCTTGATACCATACCCTGGACCACCCATACCTGTTCCGTCTGGGCAACCCCCTTGAATCATGAATCCGCGAATAACACGGTGGAATATGAGTCCATCGTAGTATCCTTTTTGAATGAGTGAGATGAAATTATTCACTGTATTTGGTGCAATTTCCGGGTAAAGTTCTGCTTTGATGACTTGACCCGTTGACATTTTAATCGTAACCACTGGTTTTTTAGCCATTTTCATACCTCCTAAAGTATATAAAAGGAGTTTGTACTCCCATACCACTATAATAGAATATCATTGTCTAGACCAATTTTGAATAAAAACATTTGCAAAACTTCCACTAGACCCTATTAAAAATAAGAGCCTCTTTCACTTTGATTCTTGTCTTTAGAATCAGGAACATCTTTGAAGACACTTCTAAATCGGAAAATGGTCCATATACAAATGAGAGCAAGAAGAATTGACACTGTTTTTAAAAATATACCCGTCCCCTTGCCAAAGTGAGCCGAAAGGTTTTTCTTCTGTAAGCTTAAAATCAAATAGGCCCCATAAGAGGGACTGGTCCGCGCAAAGGCATAATACTCCTTATAACCACTTGGTGTTTTTATTTGATACTCAAAATGCCCTGAGTCTTTTTCACTGGCAAGTTCAAACACATTCTTCCCTGTTCGCATATCTAAGACTTCCACCGACTCAAATCGATTTAAGCCCTCAGAGCTATATATAATTGAACGATCGCTTCCAATAACCATGAGGCTAACCCCCATAGGTTGTCGCCTAATATGTTCTTCGATTCTAGCTTCAATACTATCTTCAAACTGCTGATGCATAACATCTGACTGCGAAATATTTTCTGAAGCCACAATGACAATATCATGGTCCTCGCAGTATTTTGTCGCCACACGCCAGTGGTCCTGCTTTTCAAAGTGATCAAAATACTGAACAGAGTCTGTTAATAGTTCAAGATTTTTTCCATAATAAGACTCCATAAACTTGGCAAAACGCTCTGTCGGTACCATAAATACCTTTTGCCCCTCCAAGTTTTTCATGACTTCATCTTCAACACTTAGTGCCTCAAGATAGCCAGGGTTTGATGTATGAAGAATGTCAACAATCCCATCCATGCGCGTTACAATGTCTTTGTTGACATAGTCATCACTTAGCTTTTGTAAAACCTCTCCTGCACCTGAGTAGTTTTCATATAGGTTTTCAAGCTCCAAGGCTCTCGCTTCCAGTATTTGACCAGCCTTGTCACTATAATAAACATCCACCATTCTAATTGCAATGAACAAGAGTAGAATGACCATGAGAACAACCACAAGCACATAGGCATTGGCAATATTTCTTATCTGTTTTTTCATATTATGATCGACCTCCTTGCTGCTCAGCAATGGGATCAATGAGTATCACAAAATTTTGATAAAGCAGAACCAATATAAGGAGCGATACCAAGAAGGCTGTCACAGCCATTAATCTGAGTTTTAGTATAATCTCAGATGTGACTTCATTGTATTTTTCAACATCAGCCTCAACCACAATGATATGCTTCTCATCACTAGACTGAAGTATATAGGCCAGCTTTTCTTCTGCCTGACCAGTGGCCTCATTCAATATGGCGTACTCAACAAAGCCGTCCTTATTTTCACTGTATAGCTCACTTAAGTCCTTGTTGGTTTTTAGGTCTATTTTAGATACTTTTCGTCCAATGAGGTCCTTTTCCACACCAAATTCATAAAAGTAATATGGATTAAGAACAAATGCAGACTCAACAATATCATAAGCAATCGCACCACTCAGGCCACTTCGAATGGTAATGTCTTCACCATACGCTCTGTACGTTTCAGCGCGTTCGCCTTCCTTAACGGCAAAAATAAGCCATTTCCAGGTGGGTTCATATGCAAAATATCCGCTTAGTATTGACTCACCACGTAAAATATCTGTCGTCTTAATGGTTCCAAATAGACTGCCCTTTGACACAGCGCTTTTCAATATGTCCTTATTTTGAGAATTAAAGTAGAGATTAATCCGCCCACTCTCTCCACTCGGATAGAGAAGCATCCCCTTATCGAGACTATACACAGCCATTGTGCCATCCATATTTTCCCTAAAAGCCTCAATGTTCTTTAAAATTTCCCTTTGTCCGATCATGATAGACTCTTGATCTTCAAGGGAATTTTGGGCATTTTGAGTATTTTTCGCCATGTTCTTTTGCCTGTCTTCAATAATAGACATGACAATATCAACATGCCCTTTTAATGCATTGTTCATATTAAAAGACATGCTTTTATCAATTAATGACAGCCCCTCTTCAAGATCCTTTAAAACCTCATTGGTTTCCATGGCCTGAAATGCCACGCTGTCTCTTACCCTCTCATCAAATTCAGCGCGGATAAGAAACTGTGTGGCCACATCAAATACCAAAAACAGGACCACCGTCATCACGATTAAACCTATAATGACTTTATTGTGAAAAAAGCGATTCGAAATCATTTTCGCCCCCTTAACTTGGGTTTATGACTCTCAACAGTCCCATTATATCATGCTCTGTACATTTTTTAATACAGAAAATCCCAAGCTCGTGACCATCATATCAAACAAGTTCATCTTCACTTATATAAAAAAGCACCTAGAACATTTTTTAAATGTTCTAGGTGCCTTAAGATTTACTTTTCAGTCTGTCGTTCCACATGAACATCGTAACCATTGAGTTCAAACAAATGGTTAAACATGTCCCATATTTCATACTTTCCATAGCGATTTGTTGCAGAAGCCGTATAGACAGGCATATTATCAGGCATACCCAGTGTTTTTCGAATCAAATTCTTTTGTTTTTCAAGTTGACTGGCCTTAACCTTGTCATGCTTTGTTGCTATGACGATCCCATTAAAGCCACATTTAAGAATCCACTGATACATCTGAACATCCTGCTCTGTCGGCTTATGACGTAAATCAACCAACTGGATGACTTCCAGAAGGGTCTTTCTATTGTTTAGGTATGTTTCCATAACCTTTGCCCAAGCCGCCTTTTGTGTCTTAGAAACCTTGGCATACCCATATCCCGGAAGGTCAACAAATCTAAACTTGCTGTCAATGTCATAGAAGTTGATTGTCTGAGTCTTGCCTGGTGTGGAGCTTGTTCGAGCCAAGTTTTTTCTGTTGATCAACATGTTGATCAAAGATGATTTACCCACATTCGAACGACCAGCCATAGCGATCTCAGGCAGCTCATCTTCTGGATACTGTGATGGATTAACCGCACTGATTATAAACTTACTTTCACTAATCTTCATTATTTTACTTCCTTCTTGGTTGCCTTTTTGCGACGCGTCGTCTTTTTAGGTTTTACAAGAGCATGCTCCAGAACTTCATCCATGTTCTTAACTGGAATAAATTCTATCGCTTTTTTCACTTTATCATCAATTTCTTCTAAATCTTTAATATTATCGTGAGGGAACAGCACCTTTTTTATGCCGGCGCGTTTTGCAGCAAGTGATTTTTCCTTAAGTCCACCAATTGGAAGAACACGACCTCTTAACGTGATTTCCCCTGTCATAGCCACTTCTCGGTTGACCGGGATTTCAGTCAAGGCTGAAAGCACTGCCGTTGCCATAGTGATACCCGCTGACGGTCCATCCTTTGGAATGGCGCCCTCTGGAATATGAATATGGATATCCATCTTTTCATGGAAATCCTCTGGCATTTCAAATTTCTCAGATATTGAACGAATATAACTGATGCCTGCACGTGCTGACTCTTTCATAACATCGCCCATCTGGCCTGTTAAAACCAGTTGTCCCTTGCCCTTCATAGGTGTGACTTCAATGGAGAGTGTTTCGCCACCAACAGCCGTCCACGCAAGGCCTGTTACAATGCCCACCTGGTCTTCTTCTCCAATAATATCATGACGATATTTAGGAATACCTAGAGCCTTATTCAAGTTTGATGTGTTAAAGCGCACCGTGCTGACTTTTTCTTCTACAATTCGCGTTGCGGCCTTACGGCAAACAGAAGCAATCTGTCTTTCCAGTTCACGCACACCAGACTCCCTCGTGTAATTATTGATAATGGCTCTGAGAGTCTTTTCAGAAAGCTGGAGATTGTCATCTGTTAACCCATGTTCCTTAAGCTGCTTTGGAACAAGGTACTGCTTGGCAATTTGCAGCTTTTCCTCTTCTGTATACCCACTGATTCTAATGACTTCCATACGGTCAAGCAGAGGTCTTGGAATCGTATTGAGGCTATTTGCAGTCGTCACAAATAAAACCTTTGAAAGATCAAAAGGAACATCTAGATAATGGTCTTTGAAGTCTTTATTTTGCTCTGGATCAAGCACTTCAAGAAGGGCTGACGCAGGATCACCTCTAAAGTCACTTGCAAGCTTGTCTATTTCATCAAATAGGAAAACAGGATTTTTCGTGCCCGATTCCTTTATACCCGTAATAATGCGACCTGGAATGGCACCGATATATGTTCTTCTATGCCCTCTAATTTCAGCTTCATCACGAACGCCACCTAGGGACATACGCGTAAACTTTCTATTGAGTGAACGGGCAATGGATTTTGCAATGGAAGTCTTACCAACACCCGGAGGTCCCACCAGACAAATAATAGGACCCTTCATGCTTTGAGTCAGCTCACGAATAGCCAAATACTCAAGCACACGCTCCTTAACCGTTTTCAGACCGTGATGATCTTCATCAAGAATTTTTCTTGCCTTAGTCAGATCAAGGGTGTCTTTTGTTTGCTTATTCCAAGGCAGTTCTAAAATTGTATTGACGTAAGTTCTAATAACATTTGATTCTGCAGAAGACGGCGACATCTTGGAAAGACGATCAATTTCTTTTTCAATCTTCTCCTTGACCTTTTTAGACGTCTTCAGTTTTTTTAGAGCCTTACGCATCTCATCGACTTCTGAATCACCAGAGTGGTCTTCACCCAGTTCTTCACGAATAACCTTAAGTTGCTCACGCAGATAGTATTCCTTTTGAAGCTGGTTGATTTGACTGCGGACCTTGTCATTAATGTCCTTTTCCACTTCAAGGATTTCAATCTCACTCAGAAGCATTTCATAAATGACTTCAAGACGCTCTTTTGCAGTCACAGCTTCAATAATTTGCTGTTTTTGATCTGTTTTCAGAACCATATGAGACGCCATCGTATCGGCAAAACGTCCTGGCTGTTCAATTGTAGGCACAGAAACCATAACGTCAGGCGAAACACGGTTGCTCACTGAGATATACCGTTCAAAGGCATTCACGCATGCACGCATAAGTGCTTCTGTTTCCTTGTCTTTAACATCCTCTTCATCAAACACCTGGATTGATGCTTTAAAATAAGGCTCATCGTGAAGGACTTCTGCAATTTTAGCACGGCTTAGACCTTCCACAAGAACGCGAATAGCGTCTCCTGGGAGCTTAAGCATTTGCTTGATTTTACAAATGGTTCCGATTTCATAGAAGTCACCTTCCTCAGGAAGGTCAACATCAATGTCCATTTGTGTTGTTAGAAAAATCTTTTGATCTTTAATCATGGCCTCTTCTAGCGCCTTGATGGAACGATCTCTTCCAACATCAAAATGTAATACCATATATGGAAAAATAGATAGACCTCTTAGAGGAATCAGGGGCATTTCGACATATTTCTTAATTTCTTGACCCATGTTCTCATCTCCTTTGTTGCCGCAAATCTCTATAATTCATTATTGCGGTCTTTATATCGTTACTCTATTCATACTCAAACTTGTCTCTTTCAAGCTAAATTTTATTTTATATACACTTATTTTAGCTTAAAATCTATTGAAACTAGCTAAATTATACTTACTTACTGGGAGATTCGCAAGCCTAAGTCGTAAATTCGGCCTATTGTTCAAGGAATATTCACAATTGATGGGTGTTTTTGCCTTGTAAAATTCGTTTTAGCCTTGTAAATGTATGTTTTTTTGAATATTTTATTCGAAAAACTGGTTTTCAAGCATATGCATTATAATTTCCCCTCAATTTTCAACTCACATTTTTAGCACATCTTTCATCATCCAGCAATTGACATTTTATTCCAAATGTATTATTCTATTCGAAGAAAGGAGGAAAATTATGGATTTTTTATACTATCTTGAACCTGGCATCGTATTCATTGCACTGGTGATTTGCGTGATAGGTATTATAAGCTTTGTTATAAGTTCTTTATCACTTATGAAAATGGCACAGAAGAAAAACATTGAAAATGCTTGGTTGGCTTGGATACCTGCCGGCAACTTTTTTATCTTGGGCAAACTTATAAAAACCATCTCTATTCGAGACAAGGTATATGAAAATGCTGAACTTATCTTACCAGGTGCTTTCATACTATATCTGGTAGTTAATCAGGTGGCTCTTATTGGAACCATTGCATCTTTGGCTTTTTCTGTCCTTGTTTTTTATAGTTTTTATGGTTTATTCAAGCTCTATGCTCCTACAAAAGCTAAAAAATACATGATCTTGTCTATTCTGTTGCCTGGCTTAGGCGCCAGCTATGCATTGTATAGAATCAAGGATATAAGACCCCTATAAAACCGCACTATCTCTTGTGACTCAAAATATGAAAACAATACGTGAAAAGATATTATCTATTTTAATACAGCATATGTTGAGCATACAAAGAAAAAGGAGCCGATCAATCGGCTCCTTTTAGCTTATAATAACAGTTCCATAAGAACTATGATGCATTTTCTTCTTCAACATCATCCGTCTTCTTATTCTTTGATTTTTTTGCTTCAGAAAGAACAAGGGTTGGCTGTTGATTTTTTTCGATAGTTTCCTTCGTAACGATGCATTTCTTAATATCGTCGCGGGATGGAATATCGAACATAATATCAAGCATTGTGCCTTCAACGATGCTTCGAAGACCACGCGCACCTGTTTTACGTTCAATGGCTTGTTTTGCAACAGCCTTGAGAGATTCTTCTTCAAATTCCAGCTCAACGCCGTCAATTTCAAAGAGTCTCTTATATTGCTTAACAAGAGCGTTCTTAGGTTCGCTTAAGATCTTCATTAGAGCTTCTTCGTCCAGTTCATGCAGTGATACGTTCACCGGAACTCGACCAACAAACTCTGGGATCAGACCGAACTTGAGAAGGTCTTGGGTCTCTAGTTTTTCTAGAAGAACACCAATCTCCATTTTTTCTTTCGTTTGAAGTTCTGCACCAAAGCCCATCGCTTTTTTACCAGTGCGTTTTGATATAATCCTATCGATTCCATCAAAAGCGCCCCCACAGATAAACAAAATATTCTTCGTATCAATCTGTAAGAACTCCTGGTGTGGATGTTTACGTCCGCCCTGAGGTGGAACGCTGGCAACAGTGCCTTCAATAAGTTTAAGAAGTGCCTGCTGAACGCCTTCGCCGCTGACATCTCTTGTGATTGATGGGTTATCAGACTTGCGGGCAATCTTGTCGATTTCATCAATGTAAATGATGCCCTTTTGAGCCCGCTCAATATCGTAGTCTGCTGCTTGAATAAGCTTTAACAGGATATTTTCAACATCTTCTCCAACATACCCTGCTTCCGTCAGTGCTGTTGCATCTGCAATAGCAAAAGGTACATTTAAGATTTTTGCAAGTGTTTGAGCAAGCAAGGTTTTACCCGAGCCAGTAGGACCCATCATGAGAATATTAGACTTTTGCAGTTCAATTTCATCATCATGGTGAGTATCTGTGTGAATACGCTTATAGTGGTTGTACACCGCTACAGACAGCGTCTTCTTCGCACGGTCCTGACCAATTACATAGTCATTCAGAATCTCATAGATTTCTGCCGGCTTTGGCAGGTCCGTCAGATCCAAATCATGATGATCATGGATTTCTTCTGAAATGATTTCATTGCACAGGGCAACGCACTCATCACAGATGTAGACATTTGGACCAGCAATCAATCTTTTGACTTGGTCTTGCGACTTGCCGCAGAAAGAACACTGGAGTTGTCTTTTGTCATCGTATTTGGACATATCCTACCTCGTTTCTACTTACGGTTTTCAACAACTTTGTCGATGAGACCGTACTCCACAGCTTCCTCAGCACTCATAAAGTTATCACGGTCAGTGTCTCTTTCAAGAACTTCAAGAGGTTGACCTGTGGTTTCACTCATGATTCTGTTCAGCTTGTCACGCATTTTTAAAATACGCTCCGCGTGAATTTTAATATCAGTTGCCTGACCTCTTGTGCCACCAAGTGGCTGGTGAATCATAACTTCGGCATTTGGAAGAGCTAGACGTTTCCCTTTTGTACCTGCTGTTAGAAGAAATGCACCCATGCTGGCTGCCATACCAACGCAGATTGTGGATACGTCTGGTTTAATATATTGCATCGTGTCATAAATCGCCATGCCCGCAGTGATAGAACCACCTGGACTGTTGATATACACACTGATGTCTCTGTCTGGGTCGTCAGCTTCTAGGAATAGGAGCTGGGCAACCACCACACTCGCCGTTTGATCGTTGATTTCATCACCGATAAAAATAATTCTGTCTTTTAGGAGTCTTGAATAAATGTCGTACGATCTTTCGCCGCGACTGGTCTGCTCTACTACATATGGTACTAAAGCCATGAGCACTCCCTCCAATCCATTATACTAGTTTTGCGTTCTCAACAAGGAAGTCCACAGTTTTTCTAGTTTCAATAGACGCCTTCATGTAATCTGTTTGACTACCAAGCATCTTCTTAATTTCATCTACAGATTGACCCTGCATTTCAGCAAGTCTTTCAAATTCTTTCTCTAGATCTTCTTCTGTAACTTCAATGTTTTCCTTCTTAGAGATTGTTTCCAGAGTTAGAGATGTTTTAACACGTGTTAGTGCATCATCTTGCATTTGCTCACGCATTTCTTGCATTGTTGTACCTGAGAATTGTAGGTACTTTTCAAGGTCTAGACCTTGGTAACGAAGTTGGTATTCGAAATCTTGAAGCATGCCATCAATTTCAGATTCTACCATTTGATCAGGAATTTCTGCAGTCATATTTGCAACAACAGCATCGATTACGCGATCACGAGTAGCTGCTTCTGATTGGCTCTTCGCAGACTCTTCCATCTTCGCCTTGATATCTGCTTTTAGTTCTTCAAGCGTATCAAATTCAGATGTATCTTTAGCAAACTCATCATCTAGTTCTGGAAGTTCTTTTACTTTTATACCCTTTACAGCCACTTTAAACACTGCGTCTTTACCTGCAAGTTCATCAGATTGATATTGGTCAGGGAACGTCACATTAACGTCTACGTCTTCACCAACATTCTTGCCGATAAGCTGTTCTTCAAAGCCAGGGATAAATGAACCTGAACCGATTTCAAGATTGTGGTTTTCACCTTTTCCGCCTTCAAATGCAACGCCATCTACAAAACCTTCAAAATCGATAATTGCAGTGTCGCCATTTTCAATGGCTCTGTCTTCAACAGATACCAGACGGCCATTCATTTCTTGCTGCTTCTTTAGTTCCATTTCAAGATCTTCATCAGAAATTTCAGCGCTTACTTTTTCCACTTCAAGACCTGTGTAGTCACCTAGAGTCACTTCAGGCTTAACAGCAACAACCGCTTCAATAACAAGATCTTTGCCTTTGCCAATTTCCTTGATGTCAATATCAGGACGTGCAACAGGCTCAATTTCAAGACCGTCAATAGCCTCTGAGTAAGCTGGTTGAAGAACAACTTCTAGAGCGCCATCAAAGAAAACGCCTTCGCCGTAGTTCATTTCAATGATCTTTCTAGGTGCTTTGCCTTTTCTAAAACCTTGAAGGTTAAAACGACCACGTTCCTTCATATAAGTTTTCTGCACTGCCTCCTCAAAATCTTTTGCAGGAACAGTGATGTTGATCGTTGCAACATTCTTTTCTGTTTTTAACAGTTCGTAGCTCATGATATTTCCTCCTACCAATATAATATCGTATTCGTTTCGGTTGCTACCCGAGTTTTTCGGATTTAACTCGGTTATTTTGACCAAATACTTGCTTTGTTTCAGAACACTCATGAAACTTGCTCTTGATATGCTGGGCATTCAATTGACCTTGATCCTTATATGTTTCTAAGCAAAGGCAATCAAACAGGCCCGCAGACCATGGTTCAGTGTCGTGAATAATCTGTTATATACCCGAACGGGTTATACCTGGTTTATCCATGTAATTTGCCAACGAGGTGCTGAAACTATGTGTCACTCACAAATCGTTAGTAAATTACATGAATACGCCAGGTTATGCCTAAGACAAGGAAAAACCAATGGAATACACCATTGGCTTATTGTCGATATCCTTCAACTATATTATTACAATATAAATAAGTTGTAAACACCTGTTTTCAACTTAATCAGGCTTCACGCCATAGACATCCAGCAGTGTCTGTTCTAGAACCGCTGAAGGCATGTCCTGACCATTCACGCGGTAGTTCTCAATTTCAATTGATCCATCCTCGAAAACCACGAATCTAAACTCATGGAGTTTATCGAGCATGTCCCTGCCTGAAAACGTTACAGTTTGAACAGCGCCATACTCTCCGTAGATCCATTTGGCACTGAAGAAGTGATTGGAAAAAGCATCTCCAATTTGCTCAAACCTAGGCCAAGGATAATCCTTTAAGTAATTCATTTTAACAACATCTTCCGGGCGGTCATTGATCAATAACCTGTTTTTTGTTTCATTCCAGTCAACATCTTTTTCAAGAAGCTGAGCCATTTGTCCTGCATCAATGAAAACCCGTCCCCCAATAACGAGGGCCTCATCATAAGCAACAAGTTCCTTATAATGCATGCTCATTTCAACGGGCTCATATTCCGGATCATTTGCGCCCTCAGCAGGCAACTCTGACATGAATGTCATGGTCATAAATCCAAAGAAAATGGCAATAACAAGACCCGCTATTACGCCTTTTGTAAATGTTCCCATCTCATGCCTCCTATCCTGTTTACACTCACCAATAATGACTTGTACTTTTCTCTATCTAATATTTTATTCGTATCTGACTGTGCCTTTTCTCTATAATATAGACACACGCAAATCTTTGTCTGAATATTCTTTCATTTAATGTAGTAAAAACACATTATCCTAATGTCAGAAAAATTATAGCATAAGATGATAACATATGCTCATTTATTACCAAGAGTTAAGAAGTCCTTTAAGCGAATGAAATAAAGAGACTATTTTTATTAACATATGTTTATATGGCTTGAAATTTTCCAGAAATATACTTTAAACAAGACGCTTTATTTTACATTTTTTTACATCTGTTTTCTTGACAGTCGTGGTATACTCTATAAACGGAGGAGATTATGGCATTTATAGATCAAGTGAAGGAAAAAACAAATTTATTACTTAGTGAAGAACAGGCAACCGCTGCTATGCACGGGCCTGGACCCGCTCTCACTCTCGCCGTACCCGGCAGCGGTAAGACAACTCTGCTTCTTTGTCGCACCGTTTATCTCATTGAAAAAATGAATGTGCCTGCTGAAAAAATTCTTACTGTGACCTTTTCTAAAGCTGCTGCTCTTGATATGAATGCTCGTTATCAAGACATTTTCTTTAGACACTACCCTTACAGAATTAACTTCTCAACCATTCATAGGTTTGCTTATGGCATAGTAAAAGCTTACGGCAAACATTTTAATAAAGAATACCAACTTATCGAAGACAGCGGTGGCAAAATTTCAAAACGCCTCCTGCTCTCAGGCATATACAAGAAATACACATCAGAGTTTCTCACCGATGACAAGTTCGAAGAATTATCAAGTGGCATCGGATATACAAAAAATATGATGCTCAGTCCAGATAATGCGAGTAAGTACGGCATAACCATGCCTCGCTTTGCAGAAATGTTTAAGGCTTATGAGGCAGAAAAGGACACTAAAAATCTAATTGATTTTGATGACATGCTCACTATGGCCTATCAAATATTGAAACAACACCATAAAACTAGGGCCTATTATCAAAAGAAGTTTCCCTATGTTCAGGTCGATGAAACTCAAGATACATCCCTTATTCAGCACGAAATCATTAAACTCATTGCAGGCGATCAGAAAAACATTTTTATGGTTGCAGATGACGACCAGAGCATTTATGGATTCAGAGGCGCATACCCTGAGTACCTTCTCAATTTCAATAAAATCTACCCCAGTGGCAAGATTTATTATCTGTCAAAAAACTACCGATGCTCGCACGAAATCGTGTCAACCTGCGCCCATATTATACGTCACAATGAACACCGGTACGAAAAGAAAATGCAGTCTGGCAAACCCACTGGCAACCCAGTTAAACATAAGGTTTTTGACACCATCGAGGACCGAAACAACTATATTGTGGATTATGAAAAAAATGGCACAACAGCCGTCCTATACAGAAACAACATATCTGCCCTTTCCATCGTGGACGCTCTTGATCGGAAGGGAAAAAGCTTCACCATCCGTGACCCTGGTCACAGCCTATTAAGACACTGGCTCGTTAAAGACATTTACGCCTTTATGAACTTGGCCCTTGTCCCTCAAGATGTTGAGGCTTTTGAACGCATCTGCTTTAAAATGAATGGCTATATATCCAGGGAGGGCCTCAAGTATGTCAAGGCCAATTTAAGGAACAGAAAAGTCTTTGAAGTGCTCCTCAGCATACCGACCATAAAACCCATACAGAGAAACACTTGGGGCGGTCTTGCGGATCGATTTGACAGCTTACCTCACCTAGCCCCTCACTTGGCTATAAATTTCATTGAGACCGAGCTGGGCTATTTAGAATACCTTGAGGAAAATTCAAAGAGACTGGGCTACCATTTTGAAAACCTTAGAAATTTGCTTACGGTTTTAAAAACAGTGGCACGGCATACAAGTTCTATTGTAGACTTTATGGATAGAATCAAGTCCTTGACCACGGTTATGAAAGAAGCGTCAAGAACCACATCTGACCTGCGTCTATCAACCATTCATGCATCCAAGGGGCTCGAGTACGACAATGTCTTCATAATTGATGTGGATGACGGCGTCTTTCCATCAAAAAAATCCACAGAACAGTCAACAAAAGGGGATATTCATGGCATTGAAGAAGAACGCAGACTCTTTTACGTGGCCATGAGCCGGGCCAAGACCAACCTAGAAATTCTTGCTCCAAAATTCAGGAGTGGAAAATACGTCAAACCCTCTGTTTTCATTGAGGAGGTTAAGGAAACTGGTCAACTGTACGAAACCAACGAATCCCCCGGAAAAACTGACACCCTCATAGACTCAAACACCTTTAAAGCCGGTGACTTAATATCCCACGAACGCTTTGGAACGGGACAAATTGAAGACATCAACGAGCACATTATCCGTATAGAGTTTGAGAGCGGCCTGAAGGAACTTTCCCTGCCAGTTTGCCTAGAACGTGGTTTTTTAAAACATGTGAAGGGATAATCCGCTCCTTAAAATCACTCAAAAATCACAAAAGCCTCCTAGACACTGACCTTTAACCAGTCAATCCAGGAGGCTTTTTTTTAGCAGCTTAAAACAGCACTGTCACAATCCCCAAACTTACAGCAGCAATCCCTGCAAACAGTCCTGCACCCATTACAAGGGCTTTTGCCCCTTTGGCACGCAGGCTGGCAAAGTTGACCATAAGACCCATGGCGATCATGGCCATTAAAATCAAATAGCTGCTGGTTTTCCCAAGAAGCTTGATTATATTTTCTGGCAGTAAGCCTGTAGAAGCCACAATCCCTGCAATGATAAAGTACAGAACATACATAGGAAAAGCTGCCCGCTTCTTTTCACCACTATTTTTGCCACCATCGGCAAAAATCGAACCCAGTATTACAGACATTGGCACGAGCATTAAAACCCTCTCCATCTTGATGAAGGTTCCCATTTCCCCTGCTACATCCCCTCTGGCAAAGGCTGCCGCTAGGGCATGGGCCACGCCCTGAAGGGATAGACCAGACCACAGTCCGTACTGAATATCCGTTAATGGCGAAACTGCGGCAAAGGCAGAATATACAAGGACACCCACGGCACCAAGCAAGCTGACAACACCGACAGCTATAATGGCATCATCATCTTCAGCATTAATGGTTGGCGCCATAGCCACGATGGCAGAAGCCCCGCATATGGAACTGCCCACACCAATTAGAACCGCTAATTTCTTGCCAATTCCCATTTTACGGCCTAGAAATGTGGCTGTTACTAAGACCAGTGGCACAAACGCAACCACAACCAGTGACATTTTAGGCCCAAGTTCTATAAGGGCTTGAAAATTAAGTTTAAAACCTAGTAATACAATTCCTATTTTCAAAAGTTTTTTTAATGAAAATTGAATCCCTGACTTTAAGGTGTCCCGAACACCCACGGTGTTGGAATAAACCATGCCGAGTATAATGCCAATGGTCAGGGCTTCAAGCTTAACCCAAGTGGAAAGGTATCCATCAAGAGCCTTTGACAAAAATGCGATTACAAAAACCACGGCCAGACCCGGCAAATGCTTCTTAAAATTTTTCATTCTTATGCCTCCACTACTGTCTTTATTGAATAAATAACCGAATGACATTTTATGTATCATAAAATGTTTCACTTAAAATCTGCCTCTTTTATCATGCCCAGTATACATGAAGTCAGTGGATATTATAACATGTCTACCAAAGTATTTAGGTTACGAAATAGTTATTCTTGAATACTTTACTACAAAAGAAAAGGATATTTTCTCTTTTCCCATTCTGCGGATTTTGAGAAGAATATCCCTTTATAATTTCTTGACCTTGTTCAGTTGTCTCAAACCTAGGACCTATCAAACACACCCAGCTCTTTAATAATGCGGTTTACCACATCATAGGAATAGCCTTTTCTTAGGAGTTGCCCTTGAATTCTTGTCGCTGCTTTTCTTGGATCAATGTCTGAGCACTGGGCATATTTCTTACGAGCCATATTTAGGGCTGTTTCATAGCCAGCATCCACATCGAGCATTTCATCCAGTGCTCTTTGAGCAATATGCTCCGGTATGCCCCTCTTTTTCAGCTCTAGGAATATCCTTTTGCGCCCATAACGCTGTTGTCTTGTGTCAACAAACTCTTCTGCATATCTTTCATCATCTAAAAAGGCCATTTCTATGAGTTTATCAATGGCTTCTTCAACTTGATCAGGCGTATGTTCAAGACTGATTAATTTATCTCGAACCTCTTTACTTGTTCGTTGCTTATAACTAATATGTTTTATCCCAGCCAGAACAGCCTTTTTCACGCTCTCGTCATGAATAAGAGCTTCCAGTTCATCCTTTTCAAGGGTCATACCTTTGCGTAACCCATGCGTGACAAGCACGTCAACATGAACACCAAAGGCAAAGTCCCCATCTAAAAATATGGAGTACCTATCCTTGTTTTTCTTCTGCGTTTCGATTTTTGTTATAGTTGCCAACACACTACCCCTTTACAACCAGTCTTGTGCGAAGAGACCGCACAATTTCAGCCAAATCCCTTTGCTGTTTCATCACTTCTTGAATGTCTTTATAGGCAAATCTCGCTTCATCGGTCAGCACACTTTGCCTTGGTGCACCAACATGTATGCCCTTATCTAAGAGATCCTTTATAACATCATCTTTCTTAAAGGCTTTTATCGCCGCTTTACGACTCATATGTCGACCTGCTCCGTGGGAACAGGACTTGAAACTTTCTTCATTGCCCAGCCCCCTAACTATATATGAAGGGTTTCCCATTGCACCTGGAATAATGCCGAGCATATCTTTTTCTGCCCGTATAGCCCCCTTGCGGTGAACCCAGACATCCTCTCCATAATGTCTTTCAAAGGAAGCATAGTTGTGATGTGCATTTATGGTTTCACCAAAAGTCACATCCTCAAACATTTCTGCTACGATGGCCTTGACCTTTTCCATCATAACCCGCCTGTTCTCGCGGGCAAATTCAAGGGCCAGGGTCATCCACGCCAAATAGTCACGACCAGCTTCTGAGTCTGCTGGCAAATAGGCCAGTTGGTGTCTAACCGCTATTTTACCGCCATGTTTTTTGCAATATGACTTGGCTTTTTCATTAAAATATTTTGCCACCTTGTATCCAAAATTTCGGCTCCCAGAATGGATCATTATACCAAGTTCATCATTTTCATCAGCCTGTATTTCAATAAAATGATTCCCACCGCCAAGCGTTCCGATTTGATACCAAGAGGCTTCTATCTCAGGATACAAATGTCCAATTTTACTATAGTCATAGTCCGTTTCACTCAAAAATTTTTCTAAGACTTGACTCGATTGTTTTTCCTTGTGATGGGCAAATCCCAAGGGGATTTCATCCATAATTCGCTTAATAATCTCTTTTGACTTGTCTTCTGTTAATTTTTCAAGGGCAATATTTGTGTGGGTGAAAACCATACCACAGCCTATATCAACACCAACCGCATTGGGAATCACATAGTCTTTTATGGCCACAACACCACCAATAGGCATGCCATACCCCTGATGTGTGTCAGGCATGAGGGCCACCCATTTATGAATGAAATCAAGGGTGCTCAGATTCTTAGCTTGATGGAGGCAACCATGTTCCAGATCCTCCACTTTTCCAACCCAGGCCTTAATCGGCACTTGCTGACTTGTTTTATCATAAATTTCTAGCATGTTGTCACCTCCATACCAACACATCAAATAATTATTAAAGAACCCGTCGCAGATATACCTTCGACGGGTTCACAGTTCTAGTTTATCTGCCTAGACGCATATTTTTAACTTCTATTTCGAACCAGTCCAGTTTCATATAATGACCGGTGTGCCATCCATAAGAATGCATAAAGACACGAATACTCGGTCGTGTTATTGGCATGCCAGCCACCCGGTATTCCTTGCCTCCTAGTTTGTATACAATCTGATTGGTCCTTGTATCAAAGACAAGTTCCTCTTCTATCCAGTCATCGAATGTTGGTTCAACAACAGCATAGGCATTATCTGTTTTCCAGGTTGGTCCCATAACTCTAAAAATATCCCGTCCTGGTCGTTCAGACTCTTCATTGTAGCTGTGGACATACTCCACCAAAGCCACGCCATCACCAATACTTCTTCCCCAATTGTTCTCAAGAACAACGGGTTTGAGCTGCTCATCTGATGTCTGTACAATGGCCATACCCCCTGTGAAATTATCATTGGCATAATGCATTTTCACACGACGTTTAATAGATATGACATCCCCTTCCTCAATTGGAATAGGTCGTGACAGCAAAAAAGGACCTCTGTCTGTCTCAGTGATTTCAGCGGTTAATATATCATTTTTAATTGACACCTTATCATACGCTGTAAACATAGTTTGCCATTCACCAATATACCAGAAGTCTCGGTCAATGCCCTTGAAATCATCCCTAAAGGAATATCCCTCTGGTGCAGAGTCAGCTTCGACAAACTGGAAATAATAGAATGTGCCCACAAGTGCTATGAAAAGGATCAGTACGATCAGCCTTCTAAAGAATACCGACACGTTACCGCCCTCCTTGCCCTATTTCAGTTTAAGTTTTTTAACCCGATTCGCCCCATGTCATGATTTTACACAGGTGCATATACACTTCATGAAGCCAGTGTGAACACTATGGGTTTACGTGTAACAACATGGCAAAGTGATTATACTTAACACTTCACATAAAGAATAATCTACAAATAAAAGCCTGCTGTAACAATTGTTAAAAATGATGAAACAACCATGATACCTACAATCGTCAAGGCAATGATTTTTTTTGTGCTTTGTCGCATATATACCCTCCAAATAGCTTTATGAACGCATTTTGTGAAAACTCTCCTTTTTTTGTCTGTTTATGACATTTTTCGACAGTTTTCGCAGAGCATTCCCTAATAATTCACATCTTTTATAGTCCAACATTTTATATCTTGACTCGATTTTTCCCTATATAAGCTTGATAGCTGATCGGGATTCGAGATCAATTTATTTTTTTTGATCCGGCTCAGTTTTTTTATGAAAGCTTCTATCCTAAGGGCATTGCCCTTTGTTCCTTCCACTTCCCATGCTTGCTTTAAGACCACTGGTCGTCTAATTTTCGCCATGGTATACTTGCATTTTTTACTGCCGGCCTGATGTTCTTCAAGTCGTCTGTGCACGTTCGTTGTATAGCCCGTATATAATGTATCGTCAGCGCAGTGCAGTATATACACAAAAGATTTATTTTTTTCTTTTTCTGTGGTCATGGCGTGTCCTCTCAAACTTATGCTACTATGGTATTATAACATATCTGATGGAGGTAAATTGTGAATAGAAAAGGGGATTTCTTAAAATTTTTAGCCATGTTGACCATGCTGATTGACCATATTGGCTATATGTTTTTCCCGTCACAAATGCTGTGGCGCATAATTGGACGACTGTCATTTCCCATATTTGCCTTTCTCATCGCCAGGGGCTACCGTTACACATCGAGCAAAGTAAAGTATGCCGGCAGACTTTTTATTTTCGGACTCATATCACAAATTCCATATATATATTTTGTGCCTGGTAAACTCAATATTATGTTCACCCTATTCATTGGGCTGATTATTATTGAGCTTTTCGAATCCAAGTTCAAGGTCTTATCATTTGGTCTTCTGGCAATTGGTCACTTTTTTCCTGTTTCGTATGGGGTTTACGGTTTAATGATGATTCTTATTTTCCATATGACTTATGGAGATGAAAATAAAACCATGTTGTCTTATTTCCTACTTAGTTTTTGGGCTTATATATCCACCAAAAACAACATCCAGGCCATGAGTGTCTTTGCCTTATTTCCCATACTCCTTGACCCTGTTACAAAAATAAAAGTGCCGCGTATGGTCGGATATTTATTCTACCCAGGACATATCACAGCACTTCTTCTCATTCAGCATTACAACTTCCTATAGTCCATACCTTTATTTCATGTAAACCGCTTCAGCCCTAGTCGATTCATATTTTTTGATGACATCGCCTATGGCTGTTTTTGTATTTTTGCCCTTCAAATAATAGGCTAGAAAGGCGGAAGTCAACTCATTTTGAATTTGGTGGGCTTCCTTGCCATTGGGACCACACAGCCTTAAAAACTCACTTAAAGGTGACAATTTGCTCAGGAAAGTGAAGTCCGTGTGCTTGGTCCCATCAAGGGTTATAAGCCAACGGTCATCTGTTGACGAGGAAAAGAGCATATTTAAATTGGCCTCATTGAAGCCCCCACGCCAAGCCTCACTTTTAAGATGCATATAAGGCACATGCACACCCGAAAGAATTTCACTAGGCTTAGCCGGTTCCACCCAGGCGTCTAAACCAATCACGGCCTTGACATTGTCCCTCTTCATTGATGAAAGGACTGCTGCACCGCCACCAGTAGAATGTCCAATTAGCGCCAGTCTTGAAAGATCCATTTTTCCAGATAAAATGCTATTATATCCGGTCTGATTCATGTCATATAAAAGATCAATTGTCTCATCAATATCACCACGGTATGTGTTGACAAGTGCTGACGCATAAACTAGAAAGTCATCATCTTCACTTCTTTCAGGCAAGGCCGCAGGGTTGAGAAACCGAACTTGACCTGTGTCCATTTTTGTACCGACAGTCCCGTAGGTGTGATCAATGCTAACAACTATATACCCCTCTGATGCCAATTGTTCTGCCGTATCACTATGGATATTCTTAAACCCCTTCCATCCATGGGATAAAATCACCACAGGATACATGTTTTCAAGCTCACTCACCCCTACATCATACCAAGCATTTGATTTCAACTGACTCAAATAATCTGTTAGGGGTCTAGGCACTCCAAATGTCTTAGACAGTCCCTGCTCAACAACCTCACTGTTTTCAATCATAGGGGCTCTTCTTGAGCCCGTTCGGTCTGCAGGATAATAAAACTGAATATTGAAGGCGCGCGCCGTATCATACTTTTTGCCGTAGAGTTCCCTGCGTATATCACTTGTGTAAGTCATACTCGCCGTCCCCACTTTATAGGGGCCACTGACCATGTACAGCCGTCCCACAGGAAAAACCGCGGAAAACAGTATAGATATCAAAGTCACAATCAATCCCAGTCGTTTGAGACCCTTATAGCCCAGCCTAAAATCTGATGCTTTCACAATGAGAACAAGGGCCACCAAAACCAGTAGGATATAAAACACATATAAAAATGTCATCTGCCAGCGAAATCCAGCACTCAGATGGTGTGCTACAGGCACTAGGCAAGATAGGGCCAGCATAATTATCAGGTGTTTCTGAAACACAACCAAGACCTGTTTATGTATCAGAAGCAAGACTGGCAGTATAAATAAAACCACATCATATATGACCATATTTTCACCTTTGAGCAAATTTCTTCTTATTCAGATAATCCAGCATATGAGGTCGGGTTTCCTTGCCCAGCTTTTGGGACATCTGCTCTGTCCAAGTGTGGTCTAGCCTCCCTTTTGTCCGCTGTATATAATATTCTTTTACATGGGCGTCATAAGCCTCTAGTATATGTTCATCCGGTTCCTGATACTCGTCTTCAAAAAAGACAAGGGACTGAGGGAGTCTTGGCTTCCTATCCGGATCCTGATCTGGCCAGCCAAGGCATAAGCCAAACACTGGGTAAACGCGATCTGGTAAGTTCAGCAGCTCACTCATTTTGTCCGGATCATTTCTAATGCCACCAACGTAAACGCCTCCAAGACCTAAACTTTCAGCAGCAACAAGAACATTTTGAGCCACGAGGGCCGCATCCACGGATGCTATAAGCATGAGTTCGATAAACCCATCCTCCATAGGTGTGTCATGTATATCGCAAGCCTTTTTTAACCGGTTTAGATCTGCACAAAAGACCAAGAATTCTGGTGCTGTTCGAACATTTTTTTGATCTCCCGATAAAAGAGCCATGGCTTCTCGTTTTTCAGGATTTTTCACACGAATCACAGAGTAAGCTTGAACATAACTCGATGTTGATGCCCACTGGCCTGACTCAATGAGGGTCTGTAAAACTGCTTGGTCAATAGGTTTATCCTTATATTTTCGAATGGATCTGTGACTCTTTAGCAAATCAATTGTCTGGTTCATGGTCGCTTCCTCACTTTCATCTCTTCTTCGACCCGTTTTCTAATATTTTATCAGATTGTACTGGGTCCAGTGCTTTCAAAATTGCAGATTCACACCTTGGTCATATTATATTATAGAATTTTTGATTCTTAAATAGCCTGTCCTATTGGCATGATTGAGTCCTAAGATATAATCGGATCTAAAAAAATATATGACTATCATAGCAGGCACACAAAATTTTGAAAGGAGACCTTTCAGCCTCCTTTTCTAGTCCTAATTATTATGCGTCTAAGCTCTTAGACTTATTAGGTTATTCAGTATATTTTTCTACCTTTTTATACTCTCAATTACAACTCAATATCCAGTTCTACCCATTCTTCTGATTCATCCACCACTGAGAATCCAACCCTTTCATAGACCTTTATAGCATGAACATCTCCAGGTTTTAAAAGGGTTTTAATGGTTTCTTTGCCGTAATCGTAATGTTCTAGAACAAACTCCATACACGCTGAGATAAACTCACAGCCAAGCCCCTGTCCCATGAATTCTGGAACCAGCGCACAGCCAATTTCCATCACCCCTTCTTCGTCAAAGGTGCATTCAATAAATCCAAGCAGCTCTCCGGAATCTGTTTTTACGATGAAAAAGTCAAATTCACCTGAAAGCAACATATCATCAAGTTCTGTTTCGTTGCCTTCAGCGTCATAGCAGGCATATCCATCGGATTCTTTCCAGCTCACTATTGCATCGGCATATTCTTCTGATATGGGATCAAATAAGAAATCCATTTCCCTGCCTCCTTTTTTGATTGAACAGATCATTTTACAATCATCTGTGATCTAATCTATTCCACTTTCAAACCAAATTATTCATACACCCCATGCCCAGTCTTTAAATCACTTGAACCTAGGAGAATAATGCCGGTTTAAATTTGTTAGGATGCTATTTTGATACCCATCCAATTTTATAATAAAACAGTTTGAATAAAGACTATAATCGCCTATACCCTTCCGGCTTATATCCTGCATGTTCTAGAGCATGATCAATTTGAGCAATGGCCTTGTCCTTTTCCCTTGGAAGTTGGGCGCTTAAATTGACATAATTGGATGCATGATTGCTCCTAAATGCGCAGTTGGTCACTGCCATATTTTCAAGCATCAACCTGGTTTCACGAAGAATCTCATCTGGTTTCAAAAGGGTAAACGTCCCATTATCTATCCACTGGGTCACTGGTGTCTCATCGCTTAACACGAGGGTGAGCAGGCCAACATAATCCGGATCCATTTGGCTTAAAACTTTGCCGGTTTCCACGGCATGCGTCTTCCATCTGGATTTTCCACCCAGTCCGGAAATCACCGTCACCGACAATTTTATGCCTGACCTCTTCACAAGTCTAGCTGCTGAGATCATGGCCTGTGACCGGTCGCCCTTACACATTCGTTTTAGGACCTCATCGTCACCGGATTCAAGACCCAGGTATATAATGCCTAGCCCCTTTTCTTTCAGGCTTAAAAGCGCCTCAAGTCCTTTTTCATTAACATCACTTGCCGTTGCATAAATTCCCACACGCCTGCAGTCCGGGAAGGTCTCTCTAACCGCATCAAGAACCCTCTCAAGCTTTTTTTCATCCATGGCGAGTGCATCTCCATCTGCAATAAAAACACGGTCTGGGCGGTAACCTGAGGCCTTGGCCATCTGGATGTCTTCTATAATTTCATTTTCTTGTCTTTCACGAAAGTCTTTTTCAAAATACATGTCACAAAATGCACATGTGTTATGCTTACACCCTATTGTTGCTTGTAAAATATAACTTCTCGCCTCACTGGGTGGGCGAAATATCCTGCCTTCATATCTCATATTTTCACCTCGAATGAAATTATATCATGTATACTAATCATATAGAATGTCATACCCACGGGAGGTTCCTTTTGAAATTTATTAACGACACCAACCTGATTCAAAATTACATAAAAAAATACAAACTAGACAGCTGGTTTGATAAGCTCGAACCCAATGATATGAAAATAATCCGCTATAACCGCGGTGAATACCTGGCCCGAAGCGGTGAACCACTAGACCACTTCATGTTCTTTGTAAGAGGACGTGCAAAGATATACACAGTCATGGAAAATGGTAAGTCCTATCTGCTAAGCTTTTATGAACCCATGCAGGTCATAGGGGATGTGGAGCTTATGAATGATCCTAAAATGGGCTGCAACTGTCACGTGGAAGCCCTCGTCGAGTGCGATTGTCTGGCCATCCCTATGGAGCTTATGGTCGATAAGTTTTTTGAAGATACATCCTTTTTAAGGGCTGTTGGCAAAAGCCTTGCTATAAAAACATACCAGGAGTCCATGGCAAGTTCCGTCAACCTGCTGTATACCCTCGAAAGTCGGCTGGCAGCCTATATTCTTGCCCTTGCCATAGACAAGGTCGAGGTTATTCTTGATGAATCTTACGCCGACATGGCTGATCTTCTTGGAACGAGTTACCGACACCTAGCCCGTGTTCTGAACAAGTTTGTTGAGGAGGGGCTGATCGAAAAAAACAGAAAATCTATCTTCATACAAGATTACGACGGCCTAAAAAACTACGCTGGCGAACTCATACTCTTCCGCGAGCAAAATAGGATTTCTTTTAGTGACCTAACTGGGTCAAATGGTCAAAAATAAATCTCTATAAAACCACAATAAAACCCGTTCACAACACTCTATTCTAGTGTAATGAACGGGTTTTTCTAGTCATTGGCGTTTTCATCCTCTGTAGGTTTTTGACGTAAGTCTTTTTGAGAATTTTTATCTGGGCACTGCTCAGAATCCTCTTCTAAATCTGAAAAATCTATATAGCCCAGTGAGGAGGCACAATCCGACGATTCACAATCACCACAAGAGCATCCTTGACATTTGCCTTCAGCCCCTTGTTTGATTGTTTTATAAGCTTGGTAGCCACCATAGCCGAAAATCAAAAGAGCTAGGAGGCCTGTTATAATTGTTCCCAAGTCTTTCACCTCTTTTATTGGTTGATCCTTTTCTATCAAAACCGCCGTGACCTGTCATTAAAATCCCAGCAAACGGCCCACTTGATAGACTAAAAACGCAAACACCCAAGCCACTGCAATCTGGTAAGCCACAGAAAAACCAGTCCATTTCCACGAGTTTGTCTCTCTTTTAATAACGCCGATCACAGCCACACATGGGGTGTAGAGTAACACAAAGACCATGAAAGCATAGGCTGACAGGGCTGTAAACTCGCTTTGAAGAACTTGTGCAAAAGCTCTGGTCGCTTCTGGATCAGCAAAGCCGTAAACAATGGCCATATTGGAAACAACAATTTCTTTTGCGGCTATACCTGTTAAAAGAGAAAGAGCCGCTTGCCATCTGCCAAATCCCAAGGGCTTGAAAACCGGTGCTATGACCTTACCAATAGACGCACCAAAGCTTTCTGTTATTATGGCCGGTCCGTTGAAGTTGTAGCTGGTAATGACCCATAAGATAACTGAAGCTGCAAAAATAACGGTTCCTGCTTTTACAATATACCCTCGCACACGTTCCCAAACATGGATAAATAGCGCTTTGGGAATCGGCAATCTATAAGTGGGAAGTTCCATAATAAATGGCGTTTCCTCACTCTTAAACAAAAATTTTCTGAAGAGATAGGCCATAAGAAGGGCCACCAGTATGCCAAAGACATACAGGGAATAAGTCACAAGTGATTCGTACCCCTTGAAAAAGACTGATGCGAACAAAATATAAACTGGCAATCTGGCACTGCAGGACATGAATGGGTTGATCAATATGGCAATGAGTCTGTCGTTTTCATTTTCCAGTGTCCTTGTGCCCATAATAGCAGGCACATTGCACCCAAATCCAAGAATCATAGGAATAAAGGTCTTTCCGTTCAGACCGACCTTGGTCATCCACCGATCCATTATAAAGGCCACTCGGGCCATGTAGCCACTGTCTTCCAGTATTGAAATAAAGAAGAACATGATGGCTATATTGGGCACGAAGGTCAGAACTCCGCCAACACCGCCGATGATTCCGTCTACGATAAGGGACTGCATCCAGTCCGCCACACCAATCTGCATGAGCAGGGCACTCGCAAAGCCTGCAACATGATCGGAAAAAAAGACGTCCAGTATATCCACACCATATCCCCCAAGGGTAAAGGTCATGTTAAAAACAAAGTACATAACCAAGGCAAATATTGGAATTCCAATCCACTGATTCAAGATGTATTTGTCAAGCTTTGCTGACAATTTGTCATAGCTCTCGTCGGGTCTTTTTACGACGGTTTCCATCATATCGTTTATAAGCCTGTATTTTTCGTTGGCGATCTGTTCGTCTACAGCTGGCAAGCTATCTATACCACTTATATCATAGGCTTCCAGAAGCATTTCATCACGCTCTAGCAGTTTAATACAAGCCCATCTCTTATTGATATGGTCTGGAATGTGATTAATCACATGCTCTGCACCTTGAATCATTTGCTCCAAATCTTCGCTGTATCTTATGGGCTTGCTTTCAAGTTTTGCACCTGAGTGAACCTGGTCTAAAACCATGTCCATAAGAGCGTCAAGGCCCTTTTCTTTTCTTGCAACTATCGGCACAATGGGTAAACCAAGAGCTTCTGATAGGCCCTCCACATCAATTTTTATGCCTCGTTTTTCAGCTTCATCCATCATATTCAGGGCAATAATAACAGGTCTGCCAAGTTCCATGAGCTGGAACGTCAAGAATAGGTTTCGCTCAAGGGCACTGGCATCCACGATATTGATAATCATGTCTGGCATGTCTTCTAAAATGTATTGCCTGGAGATTCTCTCTTCAAGGGTAAAGGGCGACAGGGAATAAATGCCTGGTAGGTCTACAATCGTAATGTCTTCACCCTTATGGCGAATCGTGCCTTCTTTTTTTTCTACGGTCACGCCAGCCCAGTTTCCAACATAATGTCGTGCACCAGTCAATCCATTTAAGAGTGTTGTTTTACCACAATTGGGATTGCCGGCAAGGGCCACTTTAAATCCACTCATATCTTCACCTTTTCTATGTTAAATCCCTAAAAACGCAGGAAAACCCGCTACCCATATTTCTGAGCAGCGAGTTGCAAACTTTCTTATTAAAAAATCTAATGCCGGTTCTTTAGGGTCTATAATTCTTCAACCAGTATTTTTGATAAAATTCCATGACCAAGGGCCAGCCTTGTTCCTCTAATGTCTATAATGACCGGACCACCAGCTGTTGCTGATACGATGTCAAATCTTACGCCTGGTGTTAATCCCATATCCTGAAGCTTTTTTCTTAGTTTCTGTCCCCACGCGATTTCTTTGAGAACAACTTTTTTGCCAGGTTTGGCCATTTTTAGCGGCATGCGATTTCCTCCATCCTGAAATCAATTATCATTTACATGACAATTTTAATACGGATTGATATTCATTGTCAATAAATTTGAACAATTTCCTCAAAGTGTCATAATTCCATTTCTGAACTCATTTCACTCCAATTTCAAATCTACCTAAAATCACAGCTTAAAACATGGTCATTGACAACCCCTACAGCTTGCAAGTAAGCATACATTATTGTAGGGCCTACAAACTTCATCCCCCGTTTTTTTAAATCTTTGCTAAGCCTTTCTGAAAGCTCTGTTTTAGCGGGCACATCTTCTAGCCTTTCAGCATGACCAGTAATCACTTGCCCTCCAGCAAAGTCCCAAAGGTATTTATCGAAGCTGCCATAGGTCTTTTGAATATCTAAAAATATTTTTGCATTGCCTATAGCTGACTCTATCTTCTTTCTATTGCGAATAATCCCTTCATTTTTCATAAGGGTTTCCACATCTTCCTGCCTTAGTTTCGAAACCTTTTCAGGATCAAACCCCAGGAAGGCTTCACGGTAGTTCTCACGTCTTCTTAGTATGGATATCCAGCTCAGACCAGCCTGGGCAGATTCCAGTATGAGAAACTCAAAGAGCACTCTGTCATCATGAACAGGAATCCCCCACTCCTCATCATGATACTTCACATAAAGGGGATCATCCCCGCACCATGAACATCTACTTGCCATAAGACACCTCTTTCAAATAGGACTGTACAGAAAGTGCAGCCATTTTCCCACTGGAAAAGGCCCACTGAATATTGTATCCTCCAGAATTGCCATCCACATCAAGAATCTCCCCTGCAAAAAACAAGCCCTCTGAACACTTCGAGGCCATTGTTCCCGCTTTTACATCTTTAAGAGAAACCCCGCCGGCTGTCACCATAGCACTTTTCATATTCCCCATTTGCTTAATTGTCATGGGATAGGCTTCCGCATAAGAAAGCAGTTTTTTTCGAGCCTTTTTTCCAAGCTCAGCACAATTTTGATTTTCATCAATTTCAGCCAGCTGGAGGAGCTTGAGAGCACTGCGTTTTGTCATATGCTGCATAAGGATTGTTTTCAATAATTTTTTATGTCCATTTAACATGTCATTTTCTAGGGCATCTCTTGAGGTTGTTTCGTATAGAAATTTTAAATGAACCACATCACCAGCACACATATCTCTGCTATTGTCGAGGATCCCTGGACCGCTTAGACCTGTGTGCGTGATTAAAACATCTCCCGTGTAATCCGCAAGCTTCTTTCCATTTCTATAGTGATAGATTTTCCCCTTTGGAAAGGACAAACCAGCCAGATCTGTGAGTTTAAAGTTTTCAATATAGATTGGAGTCAAGGCCGGCCTTGGTGGAACAATTTTGTGACCCAGCATCTTGGCCAGCTGATAGCCAGACCCATCAGACCCCGTCATAGGATAAGAGGCTCCACCCGCAGCCAAAATGACTGACCTTGTCATATATCGTCCTCCTGATGTGACAACTTGATAGCCTTGGTCAGTTTTATCAATATCGACAACCTTTTGGTTTTTTAGAAGGGAAATCTCATTTGATTCCAGCCCCTTTCGAAGAGCCCTAAAAACATCCCAAGCATCCATACTTTTTGGAAAGACCTTACCATCCTCCCTAACATGAGGGGGCACCCCACGACTGGTCATATAATCCATGACATCGGCATTTGTAAATCCACAAAGGGCTTTTCGTACAAAACGCCCGCGGTCTCCGAATTTATCATAAAACCCTTCTATCGGGCCATCATGGGTAAAGTTGCACTGACCCCCACCAGATAAAAGCAGTTTTTGAGCCGGTTTTTCCTCCCCTTCTAAAACAAGGGCATGGACGCCCTTTAAGAAATTGCCTGCCATAAGGCCCGCTGGCCCTGAACCTATAATAATACAATCGTAAGACATATCTTCTCCACACTCTCGCTCATTTCAACGTCCAGCTCTTTGACTGGTCCTATTTTAGCCACTTATCTTAAATCAGTAAAATAGCCCGGCACGTTCTCCGGGCTCCTTAACTATTTGTTGTTCATCTCTTCTATCATTTTTGACAAAATATCTTCTTTCGTCAAGCCATCTTCAGGAAAAGTCACATAATCATTGACCAGCTTGCAGGATGCCAGGTTGGTGTCTGAATCTTTGAGTGTCTCAAAGATAGACTGAAGCTTGGATTCAACAATATGCCTTCCGTTTTTTCCGCAGAAAGGAAAAAAGCTCACAAAATGATTCAGACCAAAGGAGACAAGGGCGTCAGTTTCCCAGTAGGTCCCCTGGAGCTGGTTTAAGAACCGTGGCGAGACATGGACACTGGCATCGGCGCCTTCATTTGTCATAATAGAGCTAAAGCAAACAGTCATGGCATACTGGCCTTTCTGAGCTTTTCGAATTTCTCCAGCCAAATACCTTGTAATATCGATGGTCATTTTTATGCCTTCGCTGCCTGGTGATGTTGCCGGGATTGTCAGCCCCACATTTCTTTTAATACGGCTGATTAGAACATTGTCCTCCACAGACTTGAGTATATAGTCATTGGCCCCCAGTTTCATGGCGCTGACAAAAAACTTTCTTGTCGACGATGAAGTGAATATTATAAGGGGTATATTTCTATGTTCTGCCCTAAACTCTTTCATATTTTCCATCAAAATGGGATCTTCAAAATTAAGATCGGCCATAATCACATCCACATTAAATGAGTCATGATCAACATAGTTTACAAGCTGGTTATAACTTGTTGCTTCATGTATGCGAATGTCTGATAAGCTGAGAAGTCCCTTTATTCTACTTCTAATAAATGCTTTTTCGTCAAATAATACAAGATGATACATACCTGTCCCCCCTTATCTGTATTCATTACATACCCACTCATACGTACGACCTAGCCCGGTCTAAAGTCCTGTTTTTCAATCACCGCTAAATTTTCAGAAAATTATAACGATAATATAGATATAGGACATTGTTGTAGTCTACACGGAGGTGAGACAATATGAGGATTGAGAGTTCTTCGATAAGCATGGAGGCGAATCGAGAGTTCAAGAAGACGGAAACCTCACGCACAATGCTCCAGTTATGGAAAGTGGAACCACGCTTACAGGAAGATGCACTGAGCTTATCGCCTGAAGGCATGGGCCTCGCCGAAAACGACATAGCAAACACCGACCATTTAGACGCTATTTATGAACCAGAAGACATTGAAGATGAACTGGACCTTTATCTTTCAGATGAAGACCGCATGAAAATCCGTCTGCTTGAGAAGTTGATTTCCTGGGTAACCGGCAAACCTTTTAAGTTTGATTTAATCGGACTAAAGGACAATCGCTTGAAAAGGCAAGGGCCTAAAAAGGGACGCCCCCAGAAAAGTCAACCAAGTCAGCAAAAGAGTCAAGGCCTATTCCCTGCACAGGTATCTGGTTGGGGAATGCGCTTCCACCACTCAGAAAGCAAGTCTGAATCTGAAAAACTTGACTTTAAGGCTTCAGGGAAAGTCAAAAGCAGTGATGGTCGAGAAATGGAATTTGATTTAAACATGCATATGAGCCGGGAAACACACACAAGTAAAAGCATTGACATACAAGCTGGGCAAGCCTTGATCGATCCAATTGTCATTCAGACTGACAGCATCCCGCCCGGACTGGCAGACAAAAAAATTCAGTTTGATCTTGATTTAGATGGTCAACTGGATGAGATGAGCGTGCCGAGAGATGGTAGTGGATTTCTCGTTTTTGACAGAAACAAAAATGGAGAAATTGATGATGGCTCAGAGCTTTTTGGACCACAATCAGGGCATGGATACTCAGAAATGCGTATGCTTGACAGCGATAACAATGGCTGGCTCGATGAGAACGATCTTGAATTTGAAAATCTTCAGATCTGGTCAATGGATGCCTCAGGTCAAATGGTTTTAACTGGCCTAATCGATGCCAATGTGGGCGCTATATATTTAGGGTCTGTATCCACTGAATACAAACTCACCGACAGCGGTTTTGATCAAAATGGTCAACTTCGAGAAAGCGGTGTGTATCTCAAGGAAAACGGTGGTGTTGGCTCTGTTCATGAAGTTGACATTCTGGTTTAAGCCCCATAAAAACTCATATTAAAAGCCTTCATCACACCTTAAATAATGAATACTTATGAAACACTATGATTATAAGTTTTGTGGTCAAGGTCTAAATCTGAAGTTTTGTAAAGGCCTGGGTTTGATTAAAAAATAGAAATCAGATAAAATATGACTAGACAATCTAGTGAGCAGGTCCTGACTTGCTCACTTTTTTGACGACTTGATTTAACAGAAAATTTTAACGATTCATCATCATAATTAGAGTTCGTCACTGGGGGTAGATGCATTGCAACATTCAGACTACAAATCCGTACTTAATGCTTATAAAAATGGTGTGGTGCCTGCATTTGTGCCAGAACGTCTTTGTGTCGGTCGAGAAGAGGAAACACTGGAGTTTGAAAGATGCTTTTCAAATGTCAAAAGTGGAACAAGCTCTGTCAAATGGATCATAGGTGAGTATGGGTCTGGCAAGACCTTTATGCTAAACCATCTAAAGGCCATGGCCCTCGAAAAGGACTTTGTTGTATCCCACATTCAAATTGATAAGGCCTTCCGTTTTAACAACCTTGAACAAATGTATTATCAGATCATGCACAATCTATTTGTTAAAACCATCGAAGGTCGAAAATCCAGTTTTGATGACCTCTTTGACATATGGATAGAAAATTTACAAACATCTCCCAACAAGGCACAGTCAGCTAAGGAAATAAACACTGTTATACAGACCCTCAGTCGATATAACAACGCCTTTGCTCGGTCTTTTCTAACCTATATTCGAGCCCGTATACAAAAGAACATTAGCGTATCAGAAGCGGTAGCGGCTTGGATCACAGGAGAAAAGAACATTCCATCCAACTTAAAAAAGCAGTTCGGCATCGTCGGCTCTGTTGACAAGTTCAATATGATGGATTTTATGAAGGCTTTTTCAAACCTTATCCCCCTCTTAGGCTATGGGGGTTTTGTGGTGCTCGTAGACGAACTGGACCTTATTATTGATGAGCGCAGTGACATTCGTATGACCGCTTACGCCAACTTGAGACAGCTTATAGATTTGACAAGTTCCAATGAGTTGAGCCAAACCTTTTTCGTCATGTCGACGACACCTCGTCTTCTTGAAAATGAGGAAAAGGGCTTCTCAACCTATGGTGCCCTTTCACAAAGACTCGGAAAAGCCATTGACCCAAAACGCAGGAATCTAGGGGATCTCCGCCAGCCAGTCATATGGTTATCCCCCCTAAACCATGAGGCCTTCTCTGATTTTACAGACGAGTTTTTTGAACTCTATAAAAGGGCTTATCCCATTGATCTTAAAATCAGCACAGAATCCCTCAAAAACTGGGTCTTGCTGTCTTATCATAAGGAAGGCATGGACTATAAAAGCCTGACCTTTAGAGACTTTTCAACCAAGCTTCTGGAAATACTAGATATTATCCAGCAAAATCCTAAAAACAATGTCTTTCGCAGTGAACTGACAGCCACTGAGAAAAACGGGCAAATTGTCTTTAAAAGTGGTACTATTTCTGGGTAGTTCACAGGTTGAACAAAACCTGATATTATAATGAACATATCCTTGAACCGGATAAGCTAGAATTTTAAAGCTTTTTCGGCCTAAAAACTGAAGATGGAGTCAAAAAATGAACCGTTTGAAACAATTAATTAGCTTACTGAACATATTTGCAGCCTTCATAATGGTTGCTTTGCTATTCTATGGCGATGAAACACTCTTTGCCCTAGCCTATATCTTGATCACCATGCTTATGATTCGACGCACCCTGCGTGTTGAGGAAGAAAGCAAGTCCCGTGTCACACTGACCATCACCTATATACTTGTACTGGCTTTTAAGCTGCTCTTTAACAGCAATGGTATATTTGGCGAGGGGCTTCTTGGCATACCCCAATCAGCAGCAAAGCTTATCGGTGTTTTGCTTATATGTGTGCCTTTTATTATTGATCACATTTTCACATCAAAAAGATACACCCAGTTCTTGTTCCCTTCTATAGATGAACTGGCATCCTTTAGTTTCCACACATTTAGGCACAACAAACAAGCCATTAAAAGCAAGCTTCAAGTTGTTCAAAAAGCTCGAAAGAGCATGTCACGGCAAAACATTGATGAAATTCTTAGGGACATTCCAAGACATAGTTCCCGTCGATATGTCAATAACGGAAGCTTAACCTCGGAGTATTTCTATCAGGCCTACAAAAGCCTGGAAGACCCCTATATCTATATCATCATTTCAAACACCGGCAGTGCCGCCAGTGAGATGATCTCACTCTTTACCAATAAAGAATACAACCACGCTTCCATTTCATTTGATTATGAACTGAAGACAATTATCAGTTACAACGGCGGGGAGAAGGTCTACCCCCCTGGTCTTAACGCCGAAATGGTCGAGTATTTCAATAAGAAATCTGATGCGTCTATTATGGTTTACAAACTTAAAACCACATTCGAGCAGAAAAAGCGTCTTATTGATGAAATTAAAAAAATTAATGATGAAGGCAGCGCTTATAATTTGTTAGGCCTCTTACTTCGGTATTCCCACAAGCCTAACATTATGTTCTGCTCCCAGTTCGTTTACAAAATGCTCAAAATAGCCGACCTTCATTATTTTGAAAAAAAAGAAACCAACGTGAAACCAACAGACTTTGTTGAACTTGATTACAGACGCCAGCTTGAATTTGCATACGAAATACAGTTCTAACCTAAGACAATATTAAAACCACTCAACCCAGTGACTTCAAGACGCCAAGGTGAGTGGTTTTAATACGCTTTACATTTTCATTTAATTATTCTTCAAGAACGAGTTTAATTATTTCAAGAACTGCTTTTTCATCAAAGGGTTTAATAATATAATGTTTTGCTCCATTTTCCAGTGCTTCAAAAACAAGATTCTTTTGTTCGATGGCACTGATCATAATCACACGAGCATCTGGAAAGCTCTCAATAATTTTTTTGAGTGCGGCAATCCCGTCCATTAGAGGCATAGTAATATCTAATGTCACAATATCTGGCTGGTGAAGCTTGTACTCATTAAACGCCTCTTGACCATTGGATGCTTCGCTTATGACATCGTGTCCGCCTTTTACAAGCAGGCGACGCAATGTTTTTCTTATGACAACTGAATCGTCAGCAATGAGAATATTAGCCATTTTTTCCTCCTAATGCTCATATTATCTTATTTATATACCCTATTAACTGGCGGAGTTAATCAGGGCATATGGGGAAATCTTCACAAAATTTATTGAATAAAGTCACAACAAACATTATGATAGTAATGTTAATTTTAATATTATCTCAATGATTTATGTTTTTTTATAATACTTAAACTGCATATAATCAAAACGGACATGGATACGGAGGCCATTATATGCTACTGCCTATAGAATTTGAAAAGTTAAATGAAAAGGACTGTCTATTTTTAGATGTCCGCAGCCCTGCTGAACATGAGGAAGCCACAATATACGGGGCTGTGAACCTGGCTCTTTTTAACGATGAAGAGCGCAAAATAATCGGAACCATGTACAAGCATGATTCTCCTGAAGACGCCAAAGAGCACGGTGTGGAGATTGTCTCACAAAAGCTGCCTAAGCTTTATAAAGAAATCATTCGACTCCGTAAGGAAACGGGAAAGAAAATTGTGCTTTTCTGCGCAAGAGGTGGCATGAGAAGCACTTCTCTGGCTCTGCTTTTAAACGGACTTGGTGAAAAAGTCTATTACCTGAAGGATGGATACAAGGGCTACAGAAAAGCTGTTATTCGGGGGATAGAGGCCCATAGCCAGGACGTGCGCTTCATCGTCCTCCACGGTAGAACAGGGGTTGGAAAGACGAAAATTCTCGATGAACTCACAGATCTTGGAATGGATGTTCTAGACCTAGAAGGCGGTGCCAATCACAGGGGGTCTCTCCTGGGAGGCGTTGGACTTGGTGAACAGCCTTCGACAAAGTCCTTTGAGTCTTATATCTTCCACACTTTGAAAAATAGAAAGAGTAAGTACATTTTTGTTGAAGCCGAAAGTCGCCGTATTGGCAAACTCTTTGTCCCTAAATGCGTCAAGGACCAGATGGCCCTTGGGTATCAGGTTCTAATTGATGCAGATATTGACTTTAGAGCCAAGCATCTTATTTCTGAATACACAGATCTTGAACCTGGCAATACCGAACTCCTAGAAGCCATTGACAGAATTAGGCGTTACATGGGCAATGAACCCGTCGAGCACTTGCAAGAGCTTGTTAAAGATGGGGATTTTGTAACTGTTGCCAAAGAACTCATGGTCAATTATTATGACCCTATGTATGACCACAGCATAAAGAAATATGACTTTGACAAGACCGTTCAGGTGGACACCTTCAAGAGGACCGCAGACCTCTTAAAAGTTTGGCTTGAAGAAGATCTCATGGTCGATTAGTGACAGGGCTGACACAATATAAATTGTGCTTTCTAGCGAAAAAAGACTATAACGCAATCAAAATAGAGCATCAGCAACCTGGTTTAATGACCAGTCTTGCTGATGCTCTTTTATTTTCATCATAAGACACTTGTTAAATCAGAATTATATACAGGACACCAGTGAGGCATAAGTGCCTTACTGTAGCCCCTTAAAACCCATCCAGGCCCATAAAAACTTTTAAATAAAACCTATTCTTATCGACCCAATCGTTCTTCGATCAAACCAACGAGCTCTTCAGCAAACTGATTGAGTTCAGATTGATCCTTGCCCTCTATCATAACACGTACAAGCGGCTCTGTGCCTGATGGGCGAATAAGAACCCTGCCCTGACCACTAAAATGTTTTTCCACCTCAGCGATTCTTTTTATGATCACATCGTCACTTGTGTAGTCGTGCTTTTTAGAATTAGTCACTTTGGCATTTTTTAAAACTTGTGGATAGGTGTCCATAATACTTGCCAGTTCAGAAAGCTTCTTACCTGTTTCCTTCATAACATTGATGAGTTGCACTGCCGTTAGAAGACCATCTCCAGTCGTGTTATGGTCTAGGAAAATAATATGACCAGACTGCTCTCCACCAAGACTATGCTTGCCCGCCTTCATGGCTTCAAGGACATAGCGGTCGCCAACTCTTGTTTTTTCCAGTTTTACAGCTTCCCCCTGCATAGCTATATCAAGACCCAGGTTGCTCATAACTGTAGCGACAATTGTATCATTGTTAAGCTTACCCTTTGTTTTCATGTGGGTTCCGCAAATGGCCATGATTTTATCACCATCAACAATTTTGCCCGTCTCATCAACTGCAATCAGTCTATCAGCATCCCCATCAAAGGCCAGTCCAATATCTGCTTTTTGTAAAATCACTTCTGCAGCAACCATTTCTGGATGTGTGGAACCACAGCCTGCATTGATATTAAAACCATCAGGCTCAGAGTGGATGCAAGTCACTTCAGCCCCTAAATCCTTAAGCGTTTTTCGCGCCACTTCATAGGCCGCGCCATTGGCAGCATCCACAGCTATTTTTATGCCTTCAAAATTGACATCAATTGTTGACTTCACATAGTCAGCGTATAAGTCCATGGCTCTGAAAACTTCCGTTTTACGTCCAAGCTCTGTACCAGAAGGGTTGTGTTCAAGGTCTTTATCATTCAAAATATAGTCTTCAATTTTTTCCTCTACAGCATCTGGAAGCTTAAAGCCATTGTTGTCAAAAAACTTAATGCCATTATACTCAACCGGATTATGCGATGCGGAAATCATAACCCCAGCATCCACGTCTAGATGTCTTACAAGGTAGGCCACTGCCGGCGTCGGCAAGACTCCAATTTTAATCACATCACACCCTGCTGACAGAATGCCCGATATCATTGCTGATTCTAGCATATCGCCAGATACCCTTGTGTCTTTGGCAATTAATATTTTTGCTTTATCTTTATTTTCAGTCAAAACATGAGCGCCGAAGCGACCCAGCTTATATGCCAATTCATTTGTAAGCTCTACATTAGCTACACCACGCACACCATCTGTGCCGAATAATCTACCCACTTTACGTCCTCCTGAATTTACCCACCATAAGGGTTATTGTCAAACTGTTTTTATTTTACCATAATGCTGCTTATGGGTGTACCTTTTTCCTCTTTGGCCTTGATATGGCCTATATAACCTTAGCCTCCAGCAGAAGTCAACATCTCCCCCAGGCCTCTGGAAGACACATTTTTGAACTGATAGCTCAGACGGATTCTCTCCAGCAAGAACATACGTGGGTCTTCCTCTGCACGCTAAAGCCCCCTCATCAAGAGGGGGCTTCCATTAATTACTTTTTATATTCTCATAAAAACCCAAGACCACTTATCTATCAGGTCTGCCTAGTTTAAGCCGTCAGGCTTTGTTAAATGGCTTGTCATCCATTTTTCATACTCAGCATAGGTCTTGATCTCCCCTGGTTTTTCAATAAGTAGAAGGGCCTCCAGTGCCTTTCTGATTTCCCTTAAAGGCTTATTCTTTTTAAAATCTTCTGGATGGCTGCTATAGTAAGTCATAAGGGCCTTCATCGTCGTGTAAAGCATATTTGGAGGCACATCTCGGTGAATCAAATTCTTGACCACTTGAAGAGTATGATCTGGCACATCTTCATTTTTTTCAAGCAGGGATAAGACCAATTTCATATAACCAATCAGACAACTGTGTCCCTTACATTTCCCACAGTGTTCTTCACCTCGGCACATAGATTCTAAACCACTTTTCACAAGATTAATTGTTCTGTAAAGTTCTGCAGATTTTTGCTTAAGTCTTGTACGCCGAATCGATTGTACCTTAAGATGAAAACTTCTATAGCGTAGACCCATTACAAGAAATATCAGTGCAAGTCCCACGGCAAGCCACTGGCCTTGAATGTTCAACAGTCCCGCCGCATCAATAAGCTTCTGACAGCCAAAAATAAGGAAGGCTACCGTTGCAAGCACCTTCATAATTTCTTCTGGTATACGCTCACCAAAACGCTGTGCAATCAATATTCCCAGAAGACTGGTTAAAACCATTCCACTGGTTGTCCCAAGAAGTATAAGAAGGGGGTAAGAGGCATCCGTCGAAAGGGATAGAGCCGTCAATTGTGTTTTGTCCCCCAGCTCTCCTATAAAAAAAGCCAAAGCCACTGTTAGAAGGGGCCCAAATTTTTCCTTGTTGTCTTCTTCGTTCTCAGGTGGTTCTATGTCAAGCGATAGGAAGGCAAAGAGTAAAAAGAGAAGTCCTGCTGCTGTATGAATGACCTTCATGTCTAGATACTGAGTTAAGAATGTTCCAAATAGGATAGCAAGTCCATGATTGGCCGCAGATCCAAGTGCCACGCCTATGAGTATCTGGTGTATCTTGTATTTTGTTGCAAAAGCCATGGCCACGATCTGAGTTTTGTCTCCCATCTCTGCAACAAGTATCAGCAGCATTGCTGTTAAAAACTCCATATGTCACCCTATTCCAGTTGAAACGCTCTCCAACTGCCTTTCTTAATGTAAAAGTGTCCGACGGCGGCTTCTACAAACACCGATCCTGCAACTGCCCACCAAACACCATTTATGCCCATATCAAAAATGGTTACAAGGAGCCACGCAACAGGAACCTTGAAGACCATATTTGCCACTAATGATGATAACATAGCTGGCTTCGTATCGCCAGCCCCTTGAAAAACGCCACCATAAATAACAGGGAATATGACCACAACAATGCCAAGATAGACAATTCTAAGATAGTTTACTCCAATGGAGATCACTTCAGGATCTGAAAGGAAAATTTTAAAAAGTATATCTGGAAAAATAACGTATGGCACTGCAAACACGACCATGTTAATGGCGCCCAGCTTAAGACCCTCTTTGATTAAATGATCCAGTTCTTTTTCATCACCCCTACCAAGAGCCTGCCCCACCATGATGGAAATGGCTACAGAAAGCCCTGACAAAAATATAAAAGTATAACTAAAAAGCTGACCGCCAATACCAAAAGCTGCTGTCCCTGCATTGCCACCGGCCCTAAGAACAATGGCAAACATAAGCATGCCTGTAATCGGACGGGCAATTTGCTGTATACAGGCCCAGCTTCCCACTTTTAGAATCTGCAAAGTCCGTGATTTTTCTATCCTTAAATATGAAAAAAATAAGGTCGACTTGCCTTCAAATATTTTTTGTATCACCCGAATCACCACAAGAATGCTACCCACACCAAGTGAAATCACTGTGGCAAGGGCCGCCCCTCCAATACCCATATCCAGCGTGAATATGAGAAGGGGATCTAGGATAATATTAAGTATGTTTGTAATGCCAAATATTATTAAAGGACTCATTGTGTCGCCAATGCCTTGTAAAATATTTCGCATACTAAAATTGACAAAGACAAAAGCCGTCCCCATAAGCACCATGTTTAGATATGTGGTCGTATACAAAATTGTGCTGGTTTCTGTGGCCCCATATACATTGCGTACAACAAAGTCAGAAATGTGGCGGCCGCCAATGCCGATAAAAAGACCTAAAAGAATGGCCAATAAAAGACCATTGCCTGTTGCCGATCTTATTTTGTCCCAGTTGTTTTCTCCAAATCCTCTTGCTGCAATAGCGATAGACCCTGCCGCTATAATGGCAGACATAACAAAAACGACGCCTGCCGCAGACGTTCCCAGCGAGGCTGATGAAGCAAATACAGTTCCTAACTTTGATACAAAGAACAAGTCACAGGTGTATACAAGCGACTGTAAAATTGTCCCGACCATAACAGGCCAGGACAATTTTATAATTTTTCCAATTGTGCCTTCCATCTTCCACCCCACAAGTCAGATTCCCCACATGAATGCTTCCGTTCGATTCCTATTGTTTCCTTACTTGCTACTCATTTAGACCCAAATCCACACCTAGGACCCATCCCTTTTCTGGTGCCTTGTCCAGTTCCATGAAAATTGATGTGATCATTTGACCAGTTGTTATGTCTTCATAAGGTTCGGCAACATAGAGTCCTTTTTCCTCAAGCGCTTTGTCATACCAAGGCCTTTTCCTAGGGTCATAGTCCTCAGGAAGCTCTATATCCTCTGACAAGTAAAAAGCCCCCTCAGGCGATGCAATATAGGCTGTGACGACTTGAGGATTTTCTTGGCATACACTTCTCAGAAGGCCCATTAGGTCTTCTTCACCCATTTGTGTACCAAGTGCTTGAGAGTGCTTTAAAATAGAGTCTTCCCACGCCTGTATGTCCTTATCACTTAGCCTTAGACCTTTGCTTTGATCTTGGGGATCCATAAAGTTCACTTGGTCCCTTTCACTTTTCGTTTCTATTTCATTAAAGATATAGTTGGAATAAGCCTCAGCTTTTTCCCTGTCTTTTTCAAGAACAAAGTCAATACCTAGAACCACTTCGCCAACACTTTCATTTCCCACTGGTTCTGCTATAGAGTAAAACATTTTTTCAGAAAAAGCATCCAAGTACTCATCCTCGTAATGACCATCTTCAAGGGCCCCGATGTACCAAGGACGGTCTGATGGAACATAATTTGGAGGCAGTTCCTGCTTTGGCACTATCTGAAAAGTGTCATCTTCAAAAGCCAGGTAGACATAATCAATATTATCTGTCTGTATGGTTTTTAAAGTTTCCTTATATGCGTCTTTTGTATTTAGTCCATCAAACAAATCTTTTATGGATTCGTATTGTTCATTTAATTCTAGCTTTTTTTCCAAATACTCAACTGCAAGTTGTCTCCCCATATCTTCACTTTTAGTCGTTTCATTATCACCCGCTGTGCCGTGAGGTTCCCCTATATCCATCGTTGGTGGATCATTTGATTGGTCAGCCTCATTCTGTTTGCTGTCTTCACAACCAGTCGCTGCCAGGGCTAAAAGCATACAGACCGTGAGTCCGATCTTTGCTCTAACACTCATCTGATTTTTTTATTCTCTTTTATACCATTTAATTCTTTCTTTCCAGCGAACTTCATAAAAGTCATATTTCTATTCTCCTTTTCGCAACTCAGCAGCCTGCATGGTCTCACTCTATTGCCAGCGAATGACTGATACTGCAAGTGCCTAAATTAGTGAAAGTTCTCCCGTCTGAAAAGTCCAAATCTTCATATCCAATTCCATTTTACACTATAGATCTACGCAATAACTATTTTATCCATATATGTTATTAATATTTAACATTTTTTGCCTTTCCATTTAAAAACATATAATCTTATTCTCCATACTCAATGGTTTTTTCCTATTCTACTTTGCCCCATAAGGGACTTTGATCTGACACCACCCATAAGTAAAAGCCCTGAATATTTTCAGGGCTTTTATATTTAGCCAGTCTAGTCACTGTTACAAATTGCAGGTTATATGCTCTTTGTAGTATACTTAAAAATTTCGTTTTCAAAAAAGAGCTTGTCTATTTGGCCTTCTTATGGGTTGGAGAATCCACATAATTGAGCAAATCCGTCACATTGGAATGATCACAACACTCCCCATCTACAACCACCGTTCCTGCAAAAAGGTCATGTAGGCCTTGCTTTCTCTTTGTAAATTTTATTGGAATAAATCCAAAGCCTAGGGTCATGATGCATAAGGCCTTAACAACATATCGTAACGTGGCTCGACCAAATGTCAAACGATCACCCATGTCTGATGTTACAACAATCTTCATCACTTGCTTACCAATAGTCGCCTGTTTCTTACTGCTATGAAAACTGGTAAAATACAGCCAGTCAATGATCAGCGGTAGAAAGAAATAGACCCCTGCCATAACCATGGGTTTTTCATCCATAAGCACCGGACCAAGTTCCACACCAATAAATGAAGCCGCACTGATAGCCGCAACAATTCCCACAAGACTCGTGATGGCAAAATCAATCAACCATGCTATTAACCTTTTCTTAAATCCAATGTTCATACCCGTCACCTACCTGTCTATTAGAATAATTTTTTGTATGTATATTCTAATGAGCACTTTTAATACTTAATTTATACCTTTGATGAAGGAGAATTAACAGGTTATTCTTGGGAATGTGTGATTTATTTTGTTCTTAGATTTTTTTGTGGGATCTTTAATTTACTTCCGCTCTATATTCGCACAGTCGTGAGCCTAAAAAATTTGATTTCCTTATTTACACCCGCTAAGTTCTTGAAAGTATATACTTGTCCTCGAAATCTGCGATTTCTTGGTAATTTTCAGCTTCGCCCTCGAAATCTGCGATTTCTTGGTGATTCTCAGCTTCGCCCGCGAAATCTGCAATTTCTTGGTGATTTTCAGCTTCACCCTCGAAATCTGCGATTTCTTGGTGATTCTCAGCTTCGCCCTCGAAATCTGCGATTTCTTGGTGATTCTCAGCTTCGCCCTCGAAATCTGCGATTTCTTGGTGATTCTCAGCTTCGCCCTCGAAATCTGCGATTTCTTGGTCCGCGGGCGCGGACCATATGAAAAAATGGGTGATTCCAGAAATTCAAGCGAGCTTGATTTCTGGAATCACCCATTTTTTCATGCACTCCTGTTGCCTAACGCGAGAAAATACGCCATACCCCTTTTGGGATATGGCGCAACAACAAGAGAATGAGTAATTGGTAAGTGAGACGCTTTTGTTGCAAAGGGCAACATAAGCGCTACAGGAAGTTTACCTTCCGCTCAGAGTAACACACTCTGAAAGTGATGAAAATTAGGAGTATGAAAACAAATCAATCTAAGGATTTGTCTATACCTAGGTTATTTCCAGTAATCTCTTACTTCATTTCTCTAGCAAGAGCCGCGCCCTTTTCTAGAGCTTGTTCGTTCACTGGAATAAGGTGAGACTTAGAAGCGCCAAATAGCTTCGTAAGTGTCTCTTTTACAGTTGCTAGTTCCACTGGGCTGTTTAGCTCAATGTATGCACCTAGCATAACCATATTCGCAACACGAGCGTTACCAAGTTCATTGGCAACTTCGTTTGCTGGGATGTAAATAGCCTTAACGTCTGAACGAGAAACCTTCTTTTCGATCAGGGAGCTGTTTACAAGTACAAGACCATTCTCAACAACATCTTGCTCAAACTTTTCAAGAGATGGTAGGTTCATAACGATTGCACATGATGCATCGTTTGTGATGATTGGAGAGCCGATCATCTTGTCAGAAACCATAACGTTACAGTTTGCTGTACCGCCACGCATTTCTGGACCGTAAGACGGTAGCCAAGAAACTTGCTTGCCTTCAACCATACCAGAATATGTTAGTAGCTGACCCATAGACATAACGCCTTGGCCACCAAAACCTGCGCAAATAACCTTTTCGTTTACCATTCTATTTGTCCTCCTCTGGTGTTCTGAAGTTACCCATTGGGTAGTATGGCATCATATTGTCACGTAACCAAGTTAGAGAATCTTTTGGAGTCATTCCCCAGTTTGTTGGACAAGTTGATAGTACTTCTACCATTGAGAATCCTTTGCCGTCGATCTGGCACTGGAAGGCTTCCTTGATGGCCTTCTTAGCCTTACGAACGTTAGCTGGCGTATCAACAGATACACGTGCAATATATGCAGCGCCATGGATTGTAGCGAACATTTCAGATACCTTTAGAGGCATGCCTGAGTGCTCAACTGTACGACCTAGTGGAGATGTTGTCGCCTTTTGACCAATTAGAGTCGTAGGTGCCATCTGACCGCCTGTCATACCGTAAATAGCGTTGTTTACGAAAATTGTAGTGATTTTTTCACCTCTGTGCGCAACGTGAACAGCTTCTGCAGTACCGATTGAAGCTAGATCGCCGTCACCTTGGTAAGTGAATACAACTTTTTCTGGGTGCACACGCTTAATACCAGTTGCAACAGCAGGTGCACGGCCGTGAGCCGCTTCATGCATGTCGCAGTTGAAGTATTCATAAGCTAGTACAGAACAACCAACTGGTGCTACACCAATTGATTCACCTAAAACACCTAGTTCTTCAAGAACTTCAGCAGTGATACGGTGAATAATACCATGTGTACATCCTGGACAGTAATGAGTTTCTTTATCTACAAGACCTTGAGTCTTCTTAAATACGACTGACATTATTTTGCACCTCCGACCATTTCTCTGATCTTTTCTTTAATCGCATCTGGCTCCGGAATCATACCGCCAGAACGACCGTAGAAATCAACTGGTAGACGACCTTCATTAGCAATCTTAACATCATCAATCATCTGACCCATAGACATTTCAACTGTAAGGATACCTTTAGCAGTTGCAGGAATGTCTGCGAATGGCTTCATTGGGAAAGGCCATAGAGTGATTGGGCGAATAAGACCAACATTGATGCCTTCTTCTTTAAGTGCATCGATTGCATTCTTAACAATACGAGATGTTGTACCGTAAGCAACGCATACGATTTCAGCATTTTCCATATTGTATTCTTCATAGCGAACTTCATCACGACGCATTGCATCGTACTTGTTTTGAAGCTTGATGTTGTGGTCTTCTAGATCTTGAGGATCAAGCGCTAGAGAGTTAATGATGTTTGGCTTTCTTGAACCCTTTGTACCAGTTGTTGCCCAGTCTTTTTCAGGAAGCGTCTTACCAGACTTGATTTCCTTGAACTCGATAGGCTCCATCATTTGACCGATCATACCGTCACCAACAACCATAACTGGGTTACGGTAGAAGTCAGCTAGATCGAAAGCTTCTTGAACCAGGTCAACCATTTCCTGAAGATTTGCTGGTGCATATGTTAGAAGCTTGTAATCGCCATTACCACCACCACGAGTTACCTGGTTGTAGTCAGACTGTGCAGGCTGGATACCACCTAGACCTGGGCCACCACGAACGATATTGATAATAACTGCAGGTAGTTCTGCACCTGCGATATATGTGATACCTTCTTGCTTCAGAGCAATACCTGGTGAAGATGAAGATGTCATTACTCGAGCACCGGCGCCAGCAGCACCGTATACCATGTTAATTGCTGCAACTTCTGATTCTGCCTGTAGGAATACGCCGTCATTCTTTGGCATTTCTTTTGACATATACTCAGGAATTTCATTTTGAGGTGTGATTGGGTAACCGAAGAAGTATTTACATCCTGCTTTAATAGCAGCTGCACCAATTGCTTCGTTACCTTTCATAAGCACTTTAGCCATTTTAGTTGTTTCCTCCCTGCTATCCTTATACCATTTCTCTTTCGACAGTAATAACGCAATCCGGACACATCATTGCACAGTTTGCACATCCGATGCACTTGTCCATATCTGTTACAGTTGCTGGGTGGTAGCCCTTCTTGTTGATACGGTCTGTATCAAGCGTCATGATCTTAACTGGGCAAGCTGTTGTACAAAGACCACAGCCTTTGCAAATATCTTCGTTAAATATTACTTTACCTTTTGCAGCCACGTTTATACCCTCCTTATTTTTCGGTATATCACCTGGAATATCCATGAATATTCCAGGTCTATTATTATTTAGGTCTAGAGCCAATCAGGTCGCATGTACATTTGAAGTGGGAATACTTCACCACTTAAATCCTCTGGAAGTTGCTTTGCAACATCTTCTAGGGAAGCCACATAACGAACCGGAATATCCAGCTCTTTTGACACTTTTTCAACAAGTTCTTGTCCGTATAGAACATCTTCGACAGTTGTTTCTCTAAGCATATGCGTCGTATTGATCAGACCAGTCACCTTAGCTCCAAGAGTCGCTTCAATCGTCTTTATATGGTACATACAGCCTTCAAGAGTCGACGTCTCCGTCCTATAACGGTTAATAACACAAAACATGTCATAATCGCCATTTATGAAGTACCGCTTGTACTGAGATGCTGCTGTCGCACCCGCTGCATCACCACCGATATCGATAACAAGGTCATAGGAATGATCTTGTAACGGTGCTTGTACTTCTGCCGTCAACATTGGTAGAGCCAGATTAGCAGCATGGCCTCTTGCACCACTGATCACACGAACGCCTGCGTCTTCCATCATCTGAGCTTTCTCTCTTGATCTAAAATAAGGATTTACAATATCCATATCTGCAATTGCAACTTTTCGACCAAGTCCAGCAAGTTTCATTGTGTAATTCACAGCAAATTCTGTTTTACCGCTACCATAGTGGCCCACTATAAGACGAATACGATTATCACTTAACATGTTCATTTTCACCTGTCCTATTATCTTACTTGTATTCTTGAGCTGTTTCTTCACCCTTAAGAACACGAAGTCCGCCCTCAGCAAGAGCTTTCATTTCGTCTTCACCTGGATAAACAATCACTTTGCCCATGAACTCAACGCTGTCGCTGATCCACTGCACGAATTGCTTGTCATAAGCGATACCGCCAGTTAGGATGATGCCATCAATCTTACCCTGAAGCACAGCCGCACATGCACCAATTTCTTTTGAAATTTGGTAAGCCATTGCCTTGTAGATCACTTCAGCGTCCTTGTTGCCCGCTTCAATCATCTTATTTACTTCTCGACCGTCATTCGTATTCAGGTAAGCCACAAGACCGCCATTACCCTTAATCAGCTTCTTGATTTCAGCAAGTGTGTATTTGCCTGAGAAACATAGCTTTGCAAGATCACCAACAGGTAGACCGCCAGCACGCTCAGGACTAAATGGACCCTCACCATCAAGTGCGTTATTAACATCAATTACGCGACCCAGCTTATGAGCGCCAACAGAAACACCGCCACCCATGTGAGCCACAACAAAATTACATTCTTCATAAGGCTTGTTCATTTCAGCAGCCGCACGACGTGCAACAGCCTTTTGGTTTAGAGCGTGGAAGATAGACTTTCTTTCAAGCTCAGGCATACCAGAAATTCTTGCAACATCATGCATTTCATCAACCACAACTGGGTCAACAATAAATGATGGAATGTTTAGTGATGATGCGATTTCATTTGCCAAAATACCGCCAAGGTTAGATGCATGTTCACCAAGAACACCAACCTTAAGGTCTTCAATCATATTAGCTGATACATTGTACGTACCGCCCTTGATCGGCTTTAGTAGGCCCCCACGACCCACAACAGCAGAAAGTTTAGTTAGGTTGATTCCCTTTTCTTCTAGAGTGTCAAGAATCACTTTCTTTCTAAAGTCATACTGATCAAAGATCTTGTCGTACTTGTTGATCTCTTCAGCTGGATGTCTAAGTGTTTCTTCAAACACTGATTTGTCATTATCAAAAATTGCGATCTTTGTAGATGTTGAACCTGGATTGATCGCTAGAATACGATATTCTTGCATCTTGCACCTGCCTTTTGTTTTCTCCGCCTCATTGACTCAGATCACCACGTGATCTATTAACCGTTAATTAATGCCTCTCCCAAACGTTCTCTTTTCATCATCCTCGAATTGGTGTATTCGGGACTTTATATATATTCCCAGACAGTTGCCGGGATTATGGACCTGACAATGATCTAGAAGCCAGCTCTTTTGCCGGAGAGCCTTCACTTTAGTCATCAAATCCATTTTTCTCTTTATATTTTATATAATGTGTTATTTCACCGTCATATAAGATCGGCTTATATTACATTTTTGCTGCCATCAGAACGCCAAGTGCAATAGAATTCAGCTTTGATGCGTCACTATCTGCACGTGATGTCAACACAACTGGTGCCTTAGCGCCTACAATGATGCCTGCACTTTGAGCTGTACAAAGGAAGTTTAGAGCCTTGTACAGAACATTGCCCGCCTCAATTGTTGGAGCAAGCAGGATGTCACATTTACCCGCTGCTGGATGGTCAATTTTCTTGATTTTAGCAGCTTCCTCTGAAACTGCATTATCAAGGGCAAATGGTCCACCAACGATACAGTTCTTGATTTCACCCGCTTCGTTCATGCGAACAAGCTCAGCAGCATCCACAGTCGCCGGCATCTTTTCATTGACCTTTTCCTTAGCGCAAATCACGCCAACCTTAGGCACATCGATGTCCAGTGCATTTGCCACAACTAGAGAGTTTTCAAGAATCTGCTTCTTACCTTGTACATCTGGAGCAATATTCATTGCAGCGTCCGTTACCATTAGAATTCTTGGGTAACTTGGCACATCGAATACCGCCACGTGGCTTAGAACATTACCTGTTCTTAGGCCAACTTCTTTATTCAGAACAGCTTTTAGGATAATCGCTGTATCAACGAGCCCCTTCATCACCATATGCGCCTTGCCAGTAGATACAAGCTCAACAGCCTTTAGTGATGCTTCAGCCATGTCTTTAATGTCGATTAACTCATAATTGCCAAGATCAATCTTGTGGTCTCCAGCAATTTTCTCAATAGCTTCTTTATCACCCACAAGAATTGCATTTGCAATCCCTTGTGAACGGGCAGCCTCAACAGCAAGCATAACGTCTGAATCCTGGGCACAGGCTACAGAAATCGTCTTGGGGCCACGGTCCTTTGCAACTTTTAGTAGATCTTCAAAATTAGTGATCAACTTAGTTCACCTCATTCTCATAGATTTTTGGAGTTTCCTCATTATTTAGAACACGTACAACACTTTCATTGAGTGCTGTCATTTCATCTTCGCCGGGCTTAATAATTACCGGTGCGATGAAATCCACCATGTCTTTGATATAGTTTGTTAAGTATTCTGAGTAAGCCACGCCACCTGTCAGTACAATGGCATCAATATCCCCCTTCAGGGCCGTTGCCATACCACCTATTTCTTTGGCGATTTGATACCCCATGGCTTCAAATACAAGTTTGGCTTTTTCATCACCAGATTCAATCATCTTTAGGACTTCTCTTGCATCATTTGTTCCCAGGTAGGCCACAAGTCCACCCTTGCCTCTTAATTTAGGTTTTAGGGTCTTCATCGTGTATTCACCTGAAAAACACATTTTAACAATATCGCCAACCGGAAGACCGCCTGATCTCTCAGGACTGAAAGGTCCCATTTCATTGGCATTGTTGGCATCGATCATCTTGCCTTTTTGCATAGGCACGACAGAGATACCGCCTCCTAGATGGGCAACAACCAAATTCAGGTCATTGATGTGTACACCCTTGTCTGCCGCAACCGAATGGGCAATGGCTCTAATATTCAGGGCATGAAGCAATGATTTTCTTTTAATATCTGGCATTCCGGAAATGCGTGCCACATCTTCAAATTCATCAACAGCAACTGGATCCGCTATATAGGCTTCCACTTCACCGGCGTCTGCAATCGCTCTGGCAATAATGCCGCCAAGATTTGATGCATGTTCGCCTTGAATACCGATTTTCAGATCTTCAATCATCGGTGCTGTTACTTTATAAGTGCCACTTGGCATTGGCTTTAAAAGACCACCTCGGCCCACAACCGCTTTCAATTGACTCGTGCTATAGCCTTCGTCTTTCATCCAGCTTAGGATCATGTCTTTTCGATACTCATACTGGTCAGTGATTTTCTCAAATTTGTCTAGTTCATCTGTACCATGACTTAAATTCTTTTGGATCACATTCTCCAGATCCTTGAACAAAGCAACCTTTGTCGAAGTTGAACCTGGGTTTATCGCGAGTACGTACTCTCTTGCCAAAACCTTCACCTCCATATGTATTTCCGCTTTATATATAGTGCAAGCTGCGTGCCAAGTTTCTATTTTTGACATGATATTTATAATTTCCTGTCAAAGTATTGGAATGACTCATTCCATTTTTTTGAATTGAGCATGCGCTGAAAAACGTTTTCACAACAAGTGCAATATATTGCATGTAAAATGTTGCACTATCATTCACCAAGTGCATTCACTTGCATTTTTATGATAATAGTTATCACTAAAAAACCAGCGTTTTGAGTTCTGAACATATGATTATAAGCCACTTTTGTTCTATGTAAAGATCTTACGAGCCATCTTTTACAAATGTGTCCTCTATGCAAAAAAGCATATTGCAAACTTGCAACATGCTTTTTCAACACTTGGGCTCTTCCTTAAATAATCTCTATATTCTCTTTGTACATATTAATATGTTCCCTTATAATCTTCCTTTAAATGAGTCCATCCAACACTTAAAATTTATAAGTCACATCCCGCATATCCCTTGCAGGTTTTATCTTCTCACATTTACAGTCCGCCCATGTTTTATGTGTTAATCCTTTTATGATCCACCTTAACCATGCCCCAGTTCTGAGGCTTCTATCAATTTCTTAGTGTAGTCATGATCAGGCATATCCATGACTTTTTCAACCTCTCCCATCTCAACAATTTCCCCCAGACGCATAATGGCCACACGATTACACATTTGTCGAACCACATTCAAATCATGGGTGATAAGTATATAGGTCAAATTCATATCCGTCTTCAACTGATTCAACAGATTGATCACCTGCCCTTGAACACTCACATCAAGAGCACTTAAGGGTTCATCCAGAAGAAGGACATCTGGTCTAACAGCCAGGGCCCTTGCAATACCGACCCTTTGTTTTTGACCACCACTCAATTCTGTTGGAAGCTTGTCCATAAACATGGGACCCAGGCCCACAAGACCAAGAAGCCTCTCGCATTCGACCTCGTAGTCTTTCCTAGGAACAACACTATGGATATGGAGCGGTTCTATCATAATTTCACGAACCGTTCTTTTGCTATCTAGTGATTCCCTGGACTGCTGAAAAACAACCTGAAACGACTTACGCCATTTTTGCAAATCCTGGTGAGAATAATCAAAAATAGACGCTGATTCATAAGTCACGTCCCCCCTATCAGCATTAATCATCCTAGAAATGAGATTTCCCACCGTGGTCTTTCCCGATCCACTCTCGCCAATCAGTCCAAAACAATCTCCTCGGTACACCTGAAAACTGACATTCTTAACGGCTTTCACTTTTCTTTGCTTATCAAAGAGACCCGCTTTCACATAAAATGTTTTGCTGACTTCTTTCACACCAATAATAGGATTATTCATCAACCTTCACCTCCAGTGGATTGTGACACCGAATCGACTGGACTCCAACTTGTCTAACAGGTGGCAGGGATGACGTGCAGGCTTTCACCACACGATCACATCTTGACTTGAAGGGACAGAGATTTTCATAATCTTGCGGAGAGGGGGGATGCCCTGGTAATTCAAATAGATTAATATCTCCTTTTCCAAGGGACTGAGCGCACTCTATAAGTCCAGCGGTATAAGGATGCCTTGGATGCTTCATGATAGCCGTCTTAGGACCGCTTTCCATAATTAAACCACTATACATAACAGCCACGTCATCACAGGCATAAGCCACCACATCAAAATCATGGGTGATCATGGCAATACTGATCCCCCTTGATTTCTTAACGCTTATAAACAGATCCAGAACCATTTTTCTAAGGGAAGCATCTATGGCCGATGTGGGTTCATCTGCAATAATAAGGTCGGGGTCGAGTAGGCCTGCCATAGCTATCATGACACGCTGGGCCATTCCTCCGCTCAACTGACTTGGATACATATTGAGAACACTTTTTGAGTCCTTTATGCCCACAGATTCAAGAGCCTCTTCAATTCTCCTTGCGTTCACTTTGACATTGTGGAGCTTAAAGACCTCTTCCAGTTGACCTCTCACTTTCTTATAAGGGTTCATGGAATCAATGGCATTTTGAAAAACAAAGCCAATCTGTCGCCCTCGAATACTTGCCAGGGCCTTATCATTTTGCTTGAGAAGATCCTCCCCATGAAAATATGCGCCCCCCTGGTGAATATCGCAGTAGCCCTGGTCTAAAAGCCCCGTAGCCGCGGTCATGGTCACTGTCTTTCCGCTACCACTTTCACCAAGTATGCCCAGTATTTTGCCTCTTTTAACATCAATGCTCACACCATGCAGGATTTCAACGTACTTGGCTCCGACAGGTAGGCTTAATTTTAAGTCATCAATTTCCAGTATGTTTTCATTTTGTTCTTTATCGCGCTCCATCATCAGTAAGCCCCTCCCAAGATCAAATCGTAAATAAAGCCCGTTAGGTCTTCGGTGACATAGGCCGGTCTATTCGTTCCAGTTCCAGTCCCAGTCCTAGTTTCAATCCCATCCATATCACCTAGTTGAACATGGATGCACGACGGACCTCTTGTAAAAATATCAGGACGGCTTTTGACAAGGTCCTTTGTCATTTGAACATCGACGTCTTGGCCAATTTTCCCAGCACGCTGGGCTAGGCTCCATCCATAAAATCGGGAATGTGGCGCATGACTGTCACCAAAGAGTATTTGACCTTGGTCAGCCACAACAGACACATCCAGATAAACCGCAGTGTCCTTTGGGGCGTATAATGGATGTTTCAAATACTCCAGCAAGCCATAGCCTGTCGATGTATGGCTTCCATCCCAAAAGGCAAAAATCACCTTGCGGTCCAGCTTATGACGATCCTTTGAAAAGGCTTCCATGAGTTCCAACATGGCAATTAAGCTTTCACGCTCCTGAGGCGACTCATAATTGTACTGGCCTCCAATAATAATGGCTTCATCGTTCACCTTGTCCGTTTTGCCTTCAATAACACCATATAGGTTCATCCCCTGACCTTCTATTTCTGCGCACTGAACACGAATCTTGGCCTGGCTTCCAATGTCCCAGTCAAGACCCTGACGCACAAATAAAACAGGCATTTGCGCTCTAAAGCTCCCTAAGTTATCAATTGTGGTCAAATCAGACATAATCACAATCACTGCACCGATATGGTTTGACGCTCCAATATGATCTATATAATCTTCCACAGCTGACTGGGTGTAGTAGGTTCCGTCAAGGAGTAAAAGCTCACCACCACTCAGTTGCAAGTCTTCATGACCCAGAACATCTACGGTTCTTCCATCGTATAAGACTCCATTAAATTGACCATTTCCATAACCTGCTACAACAAAGTCTTTCTGTCTTACCAGCACTTGGCCTCCATCTAATTCGAGTTCTGCACTTTCAGTCAACCAATATGGGGTAAAATCATATGCTGTTTTATAGCTACTATCAATTGGTTTGAGCCCCTGGTCTATCATTCTTGATTCCAACCAATCCGCCATATCTTTATTATCTTGCCGAACCACGGCAAAATCTGGCAGTTCTGATGGTGGAGCGAGGGAGCCTTTCTCCCCAGCATTTTGCGATAAGGCAAAAGCAATACCAATTATCAGAACACCTAGAAGAGCGGGTTTCTTGTAGCCCTTAACCCGGGTCATAAACTTTGAATTTTGAACCTGCAGTGCCTTGCGAAGCCCCTCGCCAAACATATTAAAGCCCAAAATGCTTATAAAAAAGGCCACGGCCGGAGAAAAGACCAACCAAGGGGCCGATCTAAGGTAGGTTTTTGAAGCCCCCATCATGGCCGCCCACTCCGGTTCAAAACTCATGGGTTTAGAGATGATAATGCCCCTATCTGATTTTTCCACAATACGTAAATTCCCAATAAAGACCATGAAGGCTCCCAGTTGCATGAGAAGACCCAGCACAACGGCAATTTCCATAAATGCCATTACGGTCATTTCCGCTGCCAAATGGGGCACCACATTGGTTAGGGCAATCATACGTCTGCTTTTACCAATGGATATTTCACTGCGAATGAAGTCTTGTCCCAGAATGTCCTCTGATCGAGACTGGACAACTTCCGCAACCCTTGACCACCCTACCAGCGTCAGCATAAATACAAAAACCCAAAAGGAAAGTTCTTTAGGAAGGGACTCAAAAAACTGTATTTTTAGTATTATGACACAAATAATAAGAGGGGGCACAAAATTAAAAATAATATTGGACAGCCTTATGGTCCCCTGGGCCACTGGATTGCCAAAGGCCGCTGGAATACCAATAAAGAGACTGAGCAAAAATCTAAAAAACACAACCATGAGACTTATCCCGATGGTTAGTCTTGCACCATACACAATCAGGCTAATCAAATCTCTGCCCATTTCATCTGTCCCGAGTTTATGTCTCTCATCAGGCGCAAACGGTGGTGTCATAAATTTAAAGTTTCCGCCGTCATCTTGATAAGACTTTAGGGTCTCTGTTGCATATGGGTTGTATTTAGTATAAAAGCTAGGCACCAATATTACAGACAGGAGCATCAATAAAATAAGTCCACCAAGCACCAATGGCATATTAATTTTCCGCTTCATTTACAGGATCCCCCTTTTCATCGGATTCAAAATAGTGGATAACATTTTGAATAGAAGACTCAAGGCCAAATACATAATGCCTATGCCCATGGATAATATAAGCACAAGTGATACAGAATCCATATGAGTGATTAAATAATTGGCAATACCAGGGTATCCATAAAAGTATTCTACAATGATTAAATTCGCAATGAGGAGTTTCATTACTGATGGCATAGCGTCCAAAATTTTTAACATCATAACAGGCAGCAAATGGCCTATAAAGGCCTGTCTTTTTGTCGCGCCTTTTGCAAGCGCCCCTTTTACATAACCCTTATGTCGCTCTTCTTCCACTGCAATAAGTGCAAGGCGGCTAACATATATTGAAGGAATAATCGACAGGGCTAACACCGGCATAACGATGCCCCGCATGGCCCCGACTTCAATCATGTTCACAAGGGTTTCATTTTTTGACCATAATATAATCACTTGAAGGCCTAAAAATGCCACGAGAACATCAGGCATAGATAAGAGGGCAAGGGATATAAAATTCTTACCATCTGTTGGTCTGTAGCTATCCACAGCCCCTTTAAGAAATCCGATCATCAGACTAATTGCGATGGCTGGCACCACAAGCTTCAATGATCCTGTGATAAGGCTGGACAGTATACGCATATCCACATTGCCAACACCTTTTAGGGCAAACCCGCTTGTCAGCAACCTCTCAGTGAACATGACTGTCTGCTTTAAATACAGGTAAGGCGAATAACCGCTATAAAGGCCATAATATTCTGTGGTGACAAAGCTTTTGGGAAACAAAAGCAGATAGATCATAAAAAGTATGAGCACCAGGGCAGGAACAGCAAAATAAACTGTATTTGAAAGCAGTCTAAATGGTCTGGAATGGCTTATACTACGAATATTAATACCCATACATTCGAAACTCGGATAAACCTTTGCCAGTTTGTTTACCAACATAAAGAATAAGACCATGAGGCCTAGCATAAAGCCACCCCAGACCCACTTTTCATTCAAGTAATCCGCTTGATTTTGCTTTAAAACATCCCTTAGTAAAAAACTCCTTAAAACTTGGCTCACGCCATCAACTTTATTTCTTGTAAGGTCTACAAGATCATCCCCAGCCGTATAGACATCTGATCCTGAGGACATGATCACATGGGGAATGTTCATATCAATCAACTTTTGAAATCCAGGTACTGGATCAGCTGTATCCCCACGAACTGCTCCTACTCCAACATCTTGTGCATGCATCATGAGGCGAAGTTGGAGGGCTGATTGCCTGGTTGACGTGGTTGCAAGTGCATCCCCAAATACGATGGGCATGTCAAGGACACCGCCTAAGTTCTGAATGTGTATCCATTCCACTTGACGATTAAGATCCACGGAAGACATAAAGGCTTCCATTCCATACTCGCCTTGCTTTGACCCATTTAAAAACACAAAATAGAGATCCTTTTGCGCTACAATGTCCAGTTTGTAAAACAAGTCCACCAAGTCAAGAACAACTGCTGTTCCCATCGCTTGACCACCTGATGGCAAAATCTCCCCTGTTAGTTCCTGGCCGTATCCATCTAAGTCAGATGATATAATAACCGCTCCGCTCTCAGGCGATTTCCCAGGAAACTTGACCACTATATTGCTGGTATTTACGAGAGGGTAACTTGCAATTGATTCTATGTGGACATCTTGAATATGTCCTGTGACCTTCTCACTCATATACCCCGATGCCTGTATTGGGTCAAGGTTTGAATGGACCTTGATCAAATTACCTTCTTTTTTAGCTTCGTCCTTCAGAAAATCAAATGCTGTTTTACTTAGGCTGCCTACAAAAATCGATTTTCCGACTTTCCAGTCAACCCTCAAGTTCAGTTTCGTGTCTTCAGAAACATGTCTTGCATCTGGATCAAATCCGTTGGTAAACTGATTTAAGACACCAATAACACCCCGGTCTATAGCATCGTCTATAAAATCATTTGTCACACGGTTCATCTGAGTGATGAGAACTTTGTCTTTTAGCAAGTCTGGCTCAATATCATAAATACTATCTGTCACCAGTATGGCCTGACCTCTAAAATCTATGTTCCCGCTTCTCGGTCTATTTTCTGTCAGAAAATCCTGACCGTACATGAGCTGAACACGATTGTCACTCGTTTCATTTTCTGATTTTTCAGTTATTTCTTCCGGTGTCTCATTTGGAAGAAAACTAAATATAGGTCTGTCTTCATATTTCATCACAGGCACATTGAAGGTTTGCCTTTTCATGAACACTTTGTCTTTGCTGGCTTCCCTTAGAACATCGCCCAGGCTTGACTCAATATAGTCTAAAGCCTCACTGTTTCCTGCGGTGCCTGTCGCTCTTCCACCAAAGGCATCTGACATTAACATTTCTGTATGCTCCATAATCCGGTCAAGGTTCACATCAGGATACCTTGGATCTTCACTCAACTGGATAGCATACACGAGCAAAAAAATAAGAACCCCTGTCGCTAAAACGCCCCATCGTTTCATAATACGCCTCCCCTATTTTCACGTTCATATCTCTTAGTATTTAATTCTACAAATCGCTATTTACCCCTTTCCTGTACATTAAAATAAATTTATCGTCACCTCAAGTCCAGCATTGGTGCACTTTTCGTACTTTTTAAATTTTCGTCATATTTCGCTTTATGAGTGTTTTAAGCATATTTTTCAGGGGGTTCTAGCAGATGCGCTTGTTGTATATGGCCTTTGCGCCTGAGCTTCTTGATTCATACAAGAGTCAAGACATCATCACGTTTAAATAAACTGGACCTGTTTTAAAATATAAAATCCCCATACCGTTTAACTGAAACGGATATGGGGATACCTTGACACAGCATTGATTGTCTTACGATCTTTAAAAGTCAAATTTGAAATCACAGACCATCCTGGGCTAGTGAATGCCATACTTTTTTAATTTATAGTAAAGGGATCTTAAGGATATGCCTAAATCTTTTGCCGTCTGCTCCCTGTTGTCATCATTAATTCTAAGAACAGAAAGAATATGTCTCTTCTCAATCGCATCCAGATGGGAGGAAAGTTTGCGGTCATTCATAGGAATATCAGGCAGGTCATGTCCCTGACTTTCATAAATTGGTCCACCATCAGAAATATTAGTCTGAAAAGCTGGCATATGGTAACGGTCTAAGATCGTTTCATTCATGCGCATATTGATCATTGACCGTCCAATGTAGTTCTCAAGTTCTCTCACGTTTCCAGGCCAGTCATAGGACAATATGTGGGCCATAGCTGTCTGACTGATGTCGCTGACATGCCTTCCGTACTCCTGATTGTACTTGTTGATCAAGAAGCTAATAAGGGCGTCTAAGTCATCTTTATGATTTCTGAGTGAAGGAATTTGTATTGGAAAAACATTGAGTCTGTAGTAGAGATCCTTTCTGAAACCACCGTCAAAAACTGCCTTTTCAAGATCTACATTTGTTGCTGATATAACTCTTACATCCACATTGACTGGTTTTGTGCCCCCGACGCGTACAATTTCTTTTTCTTGAAGCACGCGCAGGAGTTTTGCCTGCATGGTCAGACTGATTTCCCCAATTTCATCAAGAAATATGGTGCCACCATCGGCCTGCTCAAACAGACCAATCTTCCCACCCTTTGAAGCCCCTGTAAAGGCCCCTTCTTCATAGCCAAAAAGTTCACTTTCCAGTATATTCTCAGAAATGGCTGCGCAGTTCACTCGAACGAACTGATTGAACTTTCTTTCAGATGCATTATGGATGGCATGGGCAAAGAGTTCCTTTCCTGTTCCGCTTTCACCTCTTAATATAATGGTTGCAGGTGTTTCCGCAGCAAGCCGCGCCTTAGCAATGGTGGCTTCCATGAGTTCACTCTTGCCAATTATGTCATCAAAGGTGTACTTGGCTTCCAAATTTCGGATAATTTGCTTTGCCTGGTCCAGTTCTGACACGAGCTTATTGATTTCTGTCAAGTCATGTATTACCGCAACACTGCCCCGTAATTCTCCATCAACTATAATAGGTGCTGCTTCTGTCATAACCTCTTTCCTATTGGGCCCTACCCGATGATACATGCCTTTTACAGGTTCCTGCGTCTCGAGCACTTTTAAATGAACACTTTCCCCTTCAGCCAAGTCCACAGTGGATGGCTTGCCAATAATATCATCTTCAGTATAGCCTGTTAGTCTTGTGTAAGCTGGATTTATCAACCAGCCAATACCATCTTGATTCACAACAGATATGGCATCCTGAGTGGCATTTAATATAGCCTCTAGCATGGACTGAACTTCCCGTAAATTGGTGATTTCCTCTGCTAGAGCATGTATTTCCGTAATATCTCTAAAAACCGCAATGGCACCAATGACCTCTCCCATTTCGTTTTTTACAGGCATGCGGTTGGTGACTATTTCAATGTCTCCAAGCATCTGTTTTCTATTAAGCTCTGAGTCGCCTGTCTTTAGTATATAGGGGAGTCTGGTCGTATCGACCACCTCAGTAACTGGTTTTCCAATGACTTGACTGGGTACTTTTCCTGTCAGCTTACCTGCTGCAGCATTATACACAGTTATTATGCCTTTTTTGTCAACCGCAATCATAGCATCGTGGGTTGAATCTAAAATGAGTTCAATCTCCCGTTTCATGGGCCACCTCAACTCTCGTTTGTCACTATATTTTCTCTATCGCTTTTCAAATTCACTTATTCATATTAAGTGGTCTACAAATCATCTTTTCCATCTAAAAATGGACCTGATATGACCACGATTCTGTTTTTGTCTGCCATATCTTAGGTCTTGTAAGCTTGACCCACATCCATTTTATCATGTTTGGGCTTTTAACAACAAAAAAGACTGCAAATATTTGCAGTCTTTTTTAAGAGTCTTATTTTTTAACGAAAGGGCTCTCTTATCTCAACCATCAAAGGTCTATTCATTTATGTTATCGTCCGAAGGGGACTGTGAGCCACCCGACCCTTGACTCGTATCTTCATTTTCAGAAGAGTCTTCGTTTGGTGTGTCCTCGTTTTGGTAGTCGTTGATAAGCTCTTTTAGGCGGACTGGAATACGTACAGAATCAGAATCCACCTCTATGGTCTTTATGGTCTGGTCTGGTTCCACCTTGACGACAATTTCATTTGTAATGCCCGGCTTTAGATTTGAACCATCATAATATAGCTCAAATGATGATACATCGACATCTTCCATAACCGACTCAATATCTCGAACGGTGAGTCGCACCACACCAGAGATATCTCTTTGCGTGACCAGGTACTCATCATTCATATTTCTAATTTCAATACTTGAGCCTGGTATCTCAAACACTTTTGTTTCATAGGCTTCTACATAAACCGTCGCTATAGCTGGTACATTGAGGTATGGCGCTGTGATGCCCTCTGGCAAGTCCAGTTGGATTTCCACATCTGCCGTACTCATTATCCCTGAAATATCAATAGGCATGGTATAGAGCCTGTCTAATCCATCAATATCAGCTTCACTACCACGGACAGTTACCGCAGCAGGATTAATTTGTATTTTCACGATTTCATACCCATCCGCGGCTTGACCTGTTAGGCGTTCGTTAAGAGAAAGGGTTTTTAATTTTGATATACCAATTGTCGAACGGACATAGTCTCTTCCAAGGGCAACACCGCCGACCACATTGCCGTCATTATCGACTGGCTTGACAGGTATTTCTTTTTCAAGGTCACTTGTTGTGCCATCAATCTTCATTTCACCATAAACCATGGCGACATTATTGACATAGGACTCTGGACCTTTCACAATAATTTCCTGTGGTTCAAAGCTAAGTTCACCTTTCACATAGCCACTTTTGGTTTCACCTGTGACCTCAAGGTTGACAGGTTTTGAAATCTCCACAACTCTATCTAAAAATAGCTTTATTTCTTTTTTGGATAGATCATCCACTGTAAAGCTCCCATTGAACGTACGGGTTTCAAGAGGAACGCTCACATCGCCCTTGCCATAGCCCGTCAAGTCAGCCGTCACACGAACATCTTCATTCGTCACATCAAAGAGGTCATTTCTACGCCCCTTCACTTTCACATTCACAAAGTGTTCCTGTTCATTCATAATGATCAGGCCATTTTCAGTGACACTTGGGGTGTTAAGGAGTTCAACGCGGATGTTCTCCAGTTCCTTCACTATTTCTGGATTGACTTGATCCATAACATACAGCCAAAACAGGATAGCAAAAAGTATTGAAATTATTTTTTGTCCCGTGTTGCTTGATAGCCTGCTGCCGTTAAACACTTCTGCAACACGGCTTACCCATGCTGGTCTAGTCATTTATTAAATCTCCATCTCTTTTTCGATATCAAGGCCTTCTCATTTTCCGGCTCAAAGGCCTCCATGAGTTTACTGGACAATGTTTTTGGGTCAAGGAATCTTGAAAGCTTGCCATCCATAGCTATGGAAATAGCACCGGTTTCCTCTGAAACAATAACGACAATGGCATCCGACTGCTCACAAATTCCAAGAGCCGCTCTATGCCTTGTGCCCACTTCCTTACTTAAGTTCGGATTTTCTGACAGGGGTAAAAAACAACCCGCTGCAAGTATTTTATCTTTACGCACTATGACAGCGCCATCATGTAGAGGCGTGTTGGGAATAAATACGTTAATCAGCAATCCACTTGAGATTTTGCCATCAATTTTAACACCAGTTTCTACAATATCATTAATGCCGGTATCTCTTTCCATGACAATAAGAGCACCTATTCTATCTCTTGAAAGGGTACTCACAGCCGTCACAACCTGGTCCACGGACTCCTGCAGAATTTCTCTGTCAACTTCTGCAAAGGACTTGGACAGCAGTTTGCTTCGTCCTATGTATTCTAGCGCTCGTCTCATCTCTGGCTGGAACACAATGAGCAGGGCAACAACCCCGAGTGTCAATGTGTTTTGGAGAATGTAGTGCACAACATACAGTTTGGCCCACTCACTCAACTTTGAAACAACCAGAAGAATAATAATCCCTTTTATAAGCTGTTCTGCCCTTGTTTCACGAATAAGAGACAATAGCTTGTAAAAGACGAATGCCACTATGAAAATGTCAACAATATCCAGCAGTCGGATATTCAAGAATATATTCATGATCGTTTCCAAAAGTCATACTCCTCTTCTAAATTCTTAGCCATAACAGTATACTACATTTTGTTTACACATAGTGACACGCGTACAATTTGTAGTATAATCTTAATGTTACATGAAATTATAGTTCAAAACAATATCGTAAAGGTTACAGAATAAAGGAAGATTATTATGTCAGACAAATTTTATAAACATCCCATCGCGATATTTGCTCTTGCCACCTTTGCCTGTGCTCTTTGGGGCAGTGCTTTCCCTTCACTGAAAGTGAGTTATGCTGCTCTTGATATAGGCGGTGCGGGTTGGGCAACCAAGCTTCAATTTGCCGGATATAGATTTTTCCTTGCGGCAGTCTATATGCTTGCTTTCATCCTCGTTACAAAGAGAAAATTAAAAATCACCAAACAGGTCATATTGCCTCTTGTTGCACTTGGTATCGTACAGACGTCCTTGCAGTATCTTTTCTTCTACAATGGACTTGCAAATACAACAGGGGTCAAAGGATCCATTATGACATCTCTAGGAACATTTTTCTCCATCGTCTTGCCGCACTTTTATTATGCAAACGACAAAATGAATCGACAAAAGTGGTTCGGACTCATTCTCGGATTCAGCGGTGTGGTCTATGTGAATCTTGCCAAAGGTCCCCTCACAGGTGGCTTCGCGTGGAATGGAGAGGGCCTGCTCATAATGGCAGCTCTCACAGGCGCTGTTTCGTCAATTATGGCAAAGGAGCTATCTGGTCGTATGGATACAGTTGTCATGACATGCTATCAAATGTTTACCGGGTCCTTCATCATGATTATAATTTCATGGCTTGCCTTAGGTGGTAATGTTATTCATATCACTGCGGATATTGTTCCAATATTTATGCACTTGGCTCTGATTTCATCTGCTGGCTTTGGAATTTGGTTTACCCTACTTAGTAAGAACCCAATCAGCCGTGTTTCTATTTACAAGTTTCAAATACCGATTTGGGGATCAATTCTTTCCTCCATTTTTATACCTGGAGAGTCATTGAATTCGGAGATTCTTTTATCTCTTGTGCTGGTTTCATCAGGGATATTCCTAGTCAATATGCCTCAATCTAAAAAAGCAAAATTGAAAGCTCAGAATTCTGCTGCTAATGCTAAATAAGCGGCCTTTGCACAGGATAAAAAGTCGATCATGTCCCCATGTAATGAATAGATTATTCTGAAATACAAGTCTATACAGACTTTGTTTGTGATAGAACCTCGCTTTTTCACAAACACTTAGAACGAAAAATTCCCCTTGTATCACTTAGATACAAGGGGATTATCTTTTCATAATCAATCTTCTTTTTTCCTTACAAGTCGACTGTTTAAAGACAGTCTATTTCAGTTCGTCCTGAACCAGCGCTTGAACATTTCGACTTGATTTTAAAATTGCTTCGAACACAGATTCAAGGGCCTTTTTCAAAGCCAAATCCTCTATATGTTCTGTCCTGTTTTTAATCAGTTCAGATTCTCTATTGGCATCCCGAATAGGAAGATTATGCTTGTATTTATACTCAGAGATCGCCTTTGAAATCTCCATTCGCTTTACAATCAGTTCCACAATTTCTTTGTCAAGAGCGTCTATTTCATTTCTAAAATCATTTAACTTCAAATGTTTCCACCTTCCAGCCTATTCTTAACCACTAGAACTTAAACCCTTCATCCATCATAGCATCCAGCAGGGCAATTGCAAGAACGGATTCAATAACTGGGACAGCCCGTGGTATTATACAAGGATCATGTCGGCCCTCCACCGAAAGGTCAACAGGACTTGCTGTTTCTATATTTATAGTTTTTTGCAATTTTCCAATGGATGGTGTCGGTTTAATGGCCAGAGTGACTTCCACAGGCATTCCATTGGTTATCCCCCCTAATATCCCACCATTATTGTTGGTTCTTGACTCTATAACTTCATTTTCAATATAGATTTCATCATTGGCATCTATGCCTCTCATATCTGAAAGGGCAAAACCCGCCCCGAACTCAATGCCTTTCACCGCTGGAACAGAAAACATGATATGTGCTATCCGACTTTCCATCGAGTGGAAGAAGGGTTGTCCCAGACCAGCCGGTACATTACTTGCAAAAGCATATATCTGACCACCCACAGAATCATGTTCCAGCCGTGCTTCTTCAATAAGCTTTTCCATTTTGTCTCTTTGAACAGGATCATAAACCGGCAGTTTTTGTGCCTTCCACTGGCTAATATCATCATTCATGATTTCCACCAGTTTGGGCACACTGCTGTAAACCCCTCCGACTGATTTGACAAGCGCTCCAACTCTTATGTTTTTCTTTTCCAGCACCTGTTGAGCCACAGCACCTGCAAATACGATTCCAGCAGTTAGTCTTCCGCTGAAATGTCCGCCACCTCTATAGTCATGAAACCCCTTGTACTTCTTATAGGCACTCCAGTCAGCGTGACCGGGTCTTAGCACATCCTTCACTTTAGAATAGTCCTTCGACCGCTGATTGGTGTTTCTGATCAATATGGCCAGAGGAGCCCCAGTTGTATGTCCATCAAAGTAACCACTTAATATCTCAAAGGCATCTGCTTCTTGACGCGGTGTTGCCATCTTAGAAGTGCCTGGTCGTCGTCTTTTCATTTCTGACTCAATCCGTGTTAAATCCAGTTCAATACCTGGCGGCAAGTTGTTGATAACCACCCCAAGTCCACTTCCGTGGGATTCCCCGTAGATCGTAAGACCAAGTGAACTACCCCATGTTCCATTCACTGACAACACCTCCTAATTTCTGATAATCTTTGAAAAACTCAGGGTATGACTTATTAATGGCTTCCCAACCTTCAATAGTCAATTTTTCACTACAAGATATGGCAGCGATGGCCATGGCCATAACAATTCTATGGTCATTCCACCCCTCAACTCGCCCCCCTTGCAATGATGTCACACCCTTAATGATTAGGCCGTCTGGTGTTTCCTCAATCTGCCCACCAATTTTATTAATTTCCGTGGCTATGGCATTTAATCGGTCTGATTCTTTTAAACGAACTCTTTCTCCACCATATATATGCATGGTCCCCAGACTCAAACTGCCAAGAACAGCTAAGATAGGAACCAAATCTGGAATTTCACTCACATTGATTTTTACATTATGTGTTTGACTCGGATGCACAGTGATAGAGTTTTCTTTGTACTCAACCCGTCCACCCATTTCTTCAATGATTTTGAATATTCTTGAGTCTCCTTGTCGGGTTTCTTCAGACGTATTCTCTATTACAATCGGATCTGAACCAATGCATCCAGCCACTGCCCAAAAAGCCATTTGAGAATAATCGCCTTCAACGCGAACTGGTCTTGCCATATAAGCCTGAGATCCCTTTATCTCAAAAAACTCATAGTTATGATTGTCTACTTCAACCCCAAACATAGCCATAACATCTATGGTTAAATCCACATAGTCCCTTGACTCAAGCTTGCTTGTCATTCTGATGGTTGAGTCACCCTCTAATAAAGGCAGTGACATAAGAAGCCCCGTAACAAACTGAGAACTGATATGTCCAGGCAGTTCATAGACACCTGACTTTAATGTCCCTTTTATGGTAAGGGGCAAGTGGCCATCATATGTATATTCTATCCTTGATTGATCAAATATACTAAAATAGGGATCTATCGGTCGTGTCTTTAATTTTCCCTTGCCTTCAAAACATGCAAACTGTCCTGATAGGGCCGTTATGGGAATCATAAACCGAAGAGTCGATCCAGATTCTTCACAGAACATTGTCGTGTCCTTTAATGCCGTCGGCCTACCCATTCCATTGATCTTCATTTCATTCTCATAAAAATCAATTTCGGCCCCCAGTGTTTCTAGGCAAGTCTTTGTTGCTCGTATATCAACGGATTCCTTTATGCCCTTTATGATGGACTGACCTTGGCTCAATGCCGCAGCAATCATGATCCTATGGCTTAGACTCTTGGATGGTGGCGCACTGACCGATCCTCCCAGTCGTGCTGATTCAATTATCATTTTACCCATCACAGCCCCTCCTTCATCATCATGTAAAACCCATCCAGTGATGTCTCATAAATAATGGGCTGACCAGGTTTTTCAACAAGTATTACATTTAACTTTGCATTCAGATTTTTCTTGTCTTTTGCGATCGTTTCAATCCAAACATCTGGACTGGCCTTGGTCTCTGGCTGATATAGATCAAAGGCCTTAAGTAAAACTTCCAGTCTCTTGACAAGTCCCTTTTGGGTAAGACCGTGATGCTCAGAAATTTTTTGTATATAATACATGCCCATCGCAACAGCTTCTCCATGGGTATAACCTTTATAATTGTGAAATTTTTCAATAGCATGGCCAATGGTATGCCCATAGTTTAAAATCATTCTTTGTCCAAAATCTTTTTCATCTTGAACGACAAAGTCTCTTTTAGAAGCACAACACAACTCGATAATGCTTTCTCTACAATCAAGAACACTCTTAAATGGTGCCTTCTTAGTAGCAATATCTTCAAACAAATCCAGAAGATCAGGTCTATTTATAAATCCATACTTTATGGCTTCACCTATACCATCACGAAGATATTTATGTGGAAGAGTGTCTAGGGTCAAAGGGTCAATAAGGACCGCTATTGGCTGATGAATAGCGCCTAGTAGGTTTTTTCCTGCCTTAAGATTTATACCTGTCTTTCCGCCAACACTGCTGTCAATTTGAGCAAGCAAGCTTGTTGGAACTTGAATCACAGGCACTCCACGAAGGAGTGTTGCGCCTATAAATCCAGCCAAGTCACCAACAACGCCGCCACCTAGAGCGAGAATAGGGTCTGTTCGCGTATGCCCAGATTCAATAAGCTTTTCGGATACAAATTCATAAGTAGAAAAGCTCTTACTCCCTTCCCCGGGTTTAACAGCAAATACTTCAACCATAAAACCAGCGTGTTCGAGAACTTCCACAACCTTTCTCGAATAGATTTTCGAAACATTTTCGTCTGTAACAATTGAAATCCTTTGACCTGAGTAATACATGGTCACATAGCTTGCAATATTTTGTATCAAATCACATTCTACATGAATTTTATATGGATTTCTCGGTAGATTCACATCCACAACCGGCATAGAATAGCCCCCTTTTATATGGTCATTTTCTATATTTCTGTTGCTATTTCAAACACTGTTCTAACTGTCTTTATATTACACATTCTTTTCTGAATGCAAAGGCAACCTCTCACTGGAATATTCGCAACGTGTCACTTGCCTTCTTAATATTCTATAATGTTTGCTGCATCTTTGCACTCACTTTTGGGTATTTCCTCGCTTCATTTAATTTTTATACATAAATAATTTTAAGAACTCTATTCTTTTTAAAGATCCTATATATGCAAATAAAGCTGTCTACAGATTAAATCTGTAAACAGCTTTTCTTGGTGCCCAGAGGCGGAATCGAACCACCGACACGGGGATTTTCAGTCCCCTGCTCTACCGACTGAGCTATCTGGGCAAATCTTAAAATAAAATGGCGGAGAGGGTGGGATTCGAACCCACGTGGGCTTGCACCCTAACGGTTTTCAAGACCGCCCCGTTATGACCACTTCGGTACCTCTCCGTATTTTAAATGGAGCGGAAGACGAGATTCGAACTCGCGACCCTCGCCTTGGCAAGGCGATGCTCTACCACTGAGCCACTTCCGCAAAATTTGGTGCGGGTGGAGGGACTTGAACCCCCACGTCTATTGACACTAGAACCTAAATCTAGCGCGTCTGCCAATTCCGCCACACCCGCATGTGGTGGGAGTAATAGGGCTCGAACCTATGACCCTCTGCTTGTAAGGCAGATGCTCTCCCAGCTGAGCTATACTCCCAAAATAAATGCTTTCACATTCATTATTAAATTAAGTGGTGACCCCTAGGGGATTCGAACCCCTGTTACCGCCGTGAAAGGGCGGTGTCTTAACCACTTGACCAAGGGGCCAAATAAATGGCTCCAAGGGTGGGACTCGAACCCACAGCCTACCGGTTAACAGCCGGTTGCTCCACCATTGAGCTACCTTGGAACATTTTAGAAACCGGCGACGACCTACTCTCCCAGGCGGCTGCCCGCCAAGTACCATCGGCGCTGAGGAGCTTAACTGCTGTGTTCGGAATGGGAACAGGTGTGGCCTCCTCGCCATCATCACCGGATTTCATTGTCTGAAATGTTTTCTACTGCGTCACTCTTCGTTGCACATCTTCTCTCACTCAGTTACGTACCACAGTACGCGCCTTCGCTCTTTCAGATATGCGCCTCGATTGACTTGTATTAAACACTTCAGTATTTAAAGAGATTGAACTCTTCAAAACTGCACATGATAATATTTTAGAAGATTTGTTTCACGTTGGAATGACTCAAAATCTATATTGGTCAAGTCCTCGACCTATTAGTATCCATCAGCTGAGTACATTGCTGCACTTACACCTTGGACCTATCAACCTGTTAGTCTATCAGGGGTCTTACTCCATAAAGGATGGGAAATCTTATCTTGAGGGGGGCTTCGCGCTTAGATGCCTTCAGCGCTTATCCCGTCCATACGTAGCTACTCTGCAGTGCTCCTGGCGGAACAACAGATACACCAGAGGTATGTCCATCCCGGTCCTCTCGTACTAAGGACAGCTCCTCTCAAATTTCCTGCGCCCACAGCGGATAGGGACCGAACTGTCTCACGACGTTCTGAACCCAGCTCGCGTGCCTCTTTAATGGGCGAACAGCCCAACCCTTGGGACCGACTACAGCCCCAGGATGAGACGAGCCGACATCGAGGTGCCAAACCTCCCCGTCGATGTGGACTCTTGGGGGAGATAAGCCTGTTATCCCCGGGGTAGCTTTTATCCGTTGAGCGACGGCCCTTCCATTCGGTACCGCCGGATCACTAAGTCCGACTTTCGTCCCTGCTCGACCTGTATGTCTCGCAGTCAAGCTCCCTTTTGCCTTTGCACTCTTCGCGCGATTTCCAACCGCACTGAGGGAACCTTTGAGCGCCTCCGTTACTTTTTAGGAGGCGACCGCCCCAGTCAAACTGCCCACCTGACATTGTCCCGACGCTGGATAACAGCGCACGGTTAGGACACTGATATAGCAAGAGTGGTATCCCAACGGTGACTCCATACACACTAGCGTGCATACTTCTTAGTCTCCCACCTATCCTGTACATGCTATACCAAAATCCAGTGCCAAGCTACAGTAAAGCTCCACGGGGTCTTTCCGTCCTGCTGCGGGTAACCGGCATCTTTACCGGTACTACAATTTCACCGAGTCCATTGTTGAGACAGTGCCCAAATCATTACGCCTTTCGTGCGGGTCGGAACTTACCCGACAAGGAATTTCGCTACCTTAGGACCGTTATAGTTACGGCCGCCGTTTACTGGGGCTTCGATTCAAAGCTTCGCTTACGCTAACCTCTCCTCATAACCTTCCAGCACCGGGCAGGCGTCAGCCCCTATACATCGTCTTTCGACTTAGCAGAGACCTGTGTTTTTGGTAAACAGTTGCTTGGGCCTGTTCTCTGCGGCCGCTTCGGGCGTTAACCCTAATGCGGCACCCCTTCTCCCGAAGTTACGGGGTCATTTTGCCGAGTTCCTTAACAATGGTTATCTCGCTCGCCTTAGTATTCTCTACTCTCCTACCTGTGTCGGTTTACGGTACAGGCACCTAGGTCTCGATAGAAGCTTTTCTTGAAGGACTCTCCAACGACTTCGCTACTTATTTTTCGCTCCCCATCACGCCTTGCAATTAAACCAGCGGATTTGCCTACCGGTTCTCACTTGACGCTTGGACGCACATCCATCGGTGCGATCGTTTTGCATTCCCTGTCACTCCGTCTCTCAGACGACTTTCGGTGGTACTGGAATCTTAACCAGTTGTCCATCGCCTACGACTTTCGTCCTCGGCTTAGGTCCTGACTAACCCTGGGCGGACGAACCTTCCCCAGGAAACCTTAGGTTTTCGGCGGGCAGGATTCTCACCTGCCTCTCGCTACTCATGCCAACATTCTCTCTTGTATACAGTCCACCACTCCTTACGGTATAGCTTCTGCCCGTATACAATGCTCCCCTACCCAACGTCTAAACGTTGCCGTAGCTTCGGTGCCAAGTTTGAGCCCCGGTAATTTTCGGCGCAGGGTCACTCGACTAGTGAGCTATTACGCACTCTTTAAATGAATGGCTGCTTCTAAGCCAACATCCTAGTTGTCTAAGCAACCCCACATCCTTTCCCACTTAACTTGGACTTTGGGACCTTAGCTGACGGTCTGGGCTGTTTCCCTCTCGACCATGAATCTTATCATACATAGTCTGACTCCTGATTATATGACTGCGGCATTCGGAGTTTGATAGTCTTCGGTAGGCGGTGAAGCCCCCTAGGACAGTCAGTGCTCTACCTCCGCGTCACTCACATCAAGGCTAGCCCTAAAGCTATTTCGGGGAGAACCAGCTATCTCCGAGTTCGATTGGAATTTCTCCGCTATCCACAAGTCATCCCAACCTTTTTCAACAGATATGGGTTCGGGCCTCCACTGAATTTTACTTCAGCTTCACCCTGCTCATGGATAGGTCACCCGGTTTCGGGTCTACGCCATACAACTATACGCCCTCTTCAGACTCGCTTTCGCTACGGCTTCAGTGCTGAACACCTTAACCTTGCTATATAACGTAACTCGTTGGCCCGTTCTACAAAAAGTACGCCGTCGAACATATAAAGTTCTTCGACTGCTTGTAAACATAGGGTTTCAGGTTCTTTTTCACTCCCCGACAGGGGTTCTTTTCACCTTTCCCTCACGGTACTATGCGCTATCGGTCACTAAGGAGTATTTAGGCTTGGGAGATGGTCCTCCCGGCTTCCCACAAGGTTTCACGTGCCCCGTGGTACTCTGGTGCGCATCGTGGGCCTTCTTCTTTCGTCTACAGGACTGTCACCTTCTTCGGTGGGTCTTTCCAAACCTCTTCGACTAGAATACCGCCATCACTTATGATGCGTCCACAACCCCAGAAACCGTAGTCTCTGGTTTGGCCTGCTTCCCGTTCGCTCGCCGCTACTTAGGAAATCACTTTTGTTTTCTTCTCCTTCGGGTACTTAGATGTTTCAGTTCCCCGAGTCTCCCTCCGTACACCTATGTATTCAGTGCACGGTGACTACCTATTACAGTAGCCGGGTTTCCCCATTCGGACATTCCTGGATCAACGCTCGCTTGCAGCTCCCCAAGACTTTTCGCAGCTTACCACGTCCTTCTTCGGCTCTTAGTGCCAAGGCATCCACCCTATGCTCTTATTAACTTGACCAATTTTCTAAAATAACCTAAGTTATTTTCGATAAACTGTTCTCTTGATATTAATCAATGAGTAATTATTCGAGTTTGAGTTTTGTTTACCTCAGTGAAACTGTATCTTCCCTTAATTCTCAAAACTTAGTTTTAATTATCTTGGTTTGATACGTTTTCGTCTTCTAATTTATTTCATATGCAGTTTTCAAGGTTCAATTCTTGAAGTGGTGGGCATAGGTGGATTCGAACCACCGACCTCACGCTTATCAGGCGTGCGCTCTAACCAACTGAGCTATACGCCCACTTCTTAAGAAACTTTACAGTCTCTCAAAATTAAACAGTATAGAGTACGTTCTCCTTAGAAAGGAGGTGATCCAGCCGCACCTTCCGATACGGCTACCTTGTTACGACTTCACCCTAGTCACTGATTTCACCTTCGACCGCTTCCTCCCACAAGGGGTTGGATCACGGGCTTCGGGCGCCCCCAGCTTCCATGGTGTGACGGGCGGTGTGTACAAGACCCGGGAACGCATTCACCGCGGCATTCTGATCCACGATTACTAGCAACTCCAACTTCATGCAGGCGAGTTGCAGCCTGCAATCCGAACTGAGATCGGCTTTATAGGATTTGCTCCAGGTCACCCCTTCGCTGCCCGTTGTACCGACCATTGTAGCACGTGTGTAGCCCAGATCATAAGGGGCATGATGATTTGACGTCATCCCCACCTTCCTCCGTGTTGTCCACGGCAGTCTCTTTAGAGTGCCCAGCCTAACTGATGGCAACTAAAAATAAGGGTTGCGCTCGTTGCGGGACTTAACCCAACATCTCACGACACGAGCTGACGACAACCATGCACCACCTGTATCAGATGTCCCGAAGGAAAGGTCCGGCTAAGGACCGGTCATCTGTATGTCAAGACCTGGTAAGGTTCTTCGCGTTGCTTCGAATTAAACCACATGCTCCGCTGCTTGTGCGGGTCCCCGTCAATTCCTTTGAGTTTCACACTTGCGTGCGTACTCCCCAGGCGGAATACTTAATGCGTTAGCTGCGGCACCTAGGTTCGACCCCAGACACCTAGTATTCATCGTTTACGGCGTGGACTACCAGGGTATCTAATCCTGTTCGCTCCCCACGCTTTCGAGCCTCAGCGTCAGTTACAGTCCAGTAAGTCGCCTTCGCCACTGGTGTTCCTCCTAATATCTACGCATTTCACCGCTACACTAGGAATTCCACTTACCTCTCCTGCACTCAAGTCAAACAGTTTCAAAGGCTTACATCGGTTGAGCCGATGCCTTTCACCCCTGACTTGCTTGACCGCCTACACTCCCTTTACGCCCAGTGATTCCGGATAACGCTTGCCCCCTACGTATTACCGCGGCTGCTGGCACGTAGTTAGCCGGGGCTTATTCCTTGGATACCGTCAAATTTTCTTCTCCAAGAAAAGAACTTTACAACCCGAAGGCCTTCATCGTTCACGCGGCGTTGCTGCATCAGGCTTTCGCCCATTGTGCAATATTCCCCACTGCTGCCTCCCGTAGGAGTCTGGACCGTGTCTCAGTTCCAGTGTGGCCGATCACCCTCTCAGGTCGGCTACTGATCGTCGCCTTGGTAAGCCGTTACCTTACCAACTAGCTAATCAGACGCGGGCCCATCCTGTACCACCAGAGTTTTTACCCCTGTGCTATGCAGCACTGTGGTCTTATGAGGTATTAATCACCGTTTCCAGTGGCTATCCCTCTGTACAGGGCAGGTTGCCCACGCGTTACTCACCCGTCCGCCGCTTTCCACTCCATCCGTCACCCGAAGGATCCGTCAAAAGCTTCTCGCTCGACTTGCATGTGTTAAGCACGCCGCCAGCGTTCATCCTGAGCCAGGATCAAACTCTTTGAAAAAATGTTTCAAATTGTTTTGTCCGTCTCAGATATGCTGACTAATTATTGTTATCATTATATCCGTTTCGAATCAATTGTTTTGCATCTAGACCTTGTCTTGATGCGGTAAAGAATTGAACGTGTTATAATTCTATACTGTTTAATTTTCAAAGACCGTTAAATCAACTTGTTTTATGTAAAAACTTGATTGATTTTTTGTTAAGCGCTGTGTTCCAGCGACTCTATTATCTTACCAGTGTCATCCGAATTTGTCAAGAACTTTTTAAAAAGTTTTTTTCTTGAAAAGTTCTTGTACTCGTTGGTAACAGACCGTTTCTCGCGCTAGCAATGCTGGCCTGTCGTTGACGACTTGTATATAATAGCACCTTCCTGAGATTGTGTCAACGGCTTTTTAAATAAAAAATAATTCTGAAAAATACCACCTATAGTTTACATGTCTATGTCTCCCTAATCTAAGAAAAAAACGATGCCATATTCGACATCGTTTTAAGGTATATCTAGTATTTCCACATCATATTATACACAATATAATGTATTTAAGAAATCATAGCCAGGCCGCTTTGGTTTTCAGCAGCATAGAAATCACTAATTTGCTTTTCAAATTTTGACCAGTTCGCAAGGACAATATCAACAATCTTGGGATCAAAATGTTTTCCTTTTCCCTCACCTATAATTGATTTCGCCTTTTCCATATCAAAAGCTTCTTTGTATGGACGCTTACTTGTCAGTGCATCAAGAACATCGGCTAAAGCGACAATGCGAGCGGATAATGGAATATCTTCTCCCTTTAATTGATCAGGATAACCACTTCCATCATATTTTTCATGATGATGGCGGACAATCTCTATCCCTGTTTTATAGAAAGCTCGACTTTCTCCCTTAATTTGGTCATTCATATCTTCTAATATGTCTGATCCTATAGACACGTGGGTTTTCATCAAAGCAAACTCTTCAGGGGTCAACTTCCCTGGCTTTAAAAGAATGCCATCTGGAATACCAACTTTGCCAATATCGTGTAGTGGACTGAAATCCTTAATTTGCTTAATCAGACTATCGTCAAGAATATCTTTGTATACACCGTCTTTATAGAGAAGTTCAGCAATCATTACAGAATATGTCTGCATTCTATCTATATGATTGCCTGTATCCGAATCCTTAGATTCTACCAATTGGGCAAAGCCTCGAATGGTGGACACAAGAAGCTGGTCATGCAAAAAGCTATGGTCAAAAGCTGAAGCTAGAGATCCTGCTATGGTTTTTAGGAAATTTATATGTTGTCCTTCATAACAATTCTTTTGTGTTGACGAGAAGAATACCACCCCGACACATTCATTACGTACTATTAAGGGAAATGTCACACTGGAGCGCATGCCTTCGTCCAGCATAAGCTTTGTTGATTCGGAATATCTCTTTAGGGAATAATAGTTTTCTAAGTCGTTTAGAACACGTGGTTCTCCTGATGAGATAATAGATTCTAAGCTTGTCTCACTAAGTTTAGCAGTGTAGTTCTTCCCCAATTTAATTGATTTATCTGAACGAGCACTCAACGCTCTTATATGTGTTTTATCCGATGTTAGCACAGCAATGCCAATTCGATTATATGGTATATAGGCCTTAAAACTTGAAAATATAAAATCTAGAATATCTTCAAAGTGATCATGCTCACTTAACTTTTTCACCAAAACCTCAATCGTGTTCGTTTTATTGTGAAAATGATTGTATGCATCTATCAGCTCACCAATTTCATCATTTCTACTATTGGTGATTGCTTTTTGATGGTATCCATCTGTGCTCACACCAATTTCATTGCGAATCTTCTTTAGAGGATACATGACTTTTATATGAACAATCCAAACATATGCAAAAGCAACCATTATAATAAGAATGCCTATACTCGTAAATGTACGATGCTTGATGGTCTTTAAAATTGATAATCTATTCTTTTCGGTAAGATATATTATCTTATCTAGATTTTCTGTATGCATATGCGCCTTAGCCAGACTTTCGTAAATAAAACCTGCATCTATACTTTCTTCTTGATTTGATCCACTTACCAACTGACTTTCTAATAAAATGTTTTGGGAAAGCGCATCCAATGCATCTGCCGCTTTTTTCATCCTATCATATGAATTATCTAGTATCCTCCGCTCTGGAAAATGTACTTTATTCATTTGAAGGACAGCTTGACTGATATTTACGTATTCAGCCTGTATTTGTTCTCGCCTTTTTAAAGCCTGCTCGAAATCTGGTTCATTTTTATTTTTAAAGTTTAGGTCTTGAATAGATGTGTTTAAGTCTATCAATCCGCTAATATAAACATTCAAGGAACTTTTCACCTGAATTGTTTCATTTTGATACTCATCTATAATAGATATTCTTTTAAAATCATTGTTCGTTGTCCAAAGAAAAAAGATCACCCATAAAATGATTGAAGCTGTAATAGCTATCGATTGCTTTGTAATTTTGTTTCTTGTAAACATTTAAGGTCACCAGCTCCCAAAGCTTTATCCTACTTTTTTACTATTTTATGTATCATCATTATAATATCATTTTCAAGAGATTTGAGCAGATTTCTCTGAATTTTGATCATTAATTATTTTTAAAGTTTCAATTGTCTTCACCTACAATAACAAAGTGAAAACACATACATGCAGTTTTTTGCTATGCGATCATTGCTGACACTACGATGAGCTGCGAAACCGACTTGAATCCAGGATTGTATATATTCTTATCGTTATCAAATTCTATGAAACTTTCGCACATACGAAAAAACCATCATTCATTGAATGATGGTTTTCTATAATGGTCGGGGTGGCAGGATTTGAACCCGCGACCCTCTGGTCCCAAACCAGATGCGCTACCAAACTGCGCTACACCCCGATAAAAAAATAAATGGAGCCGGTGATGGGACTCGAACCCGCGACCTACTGATTACAAGTCAGTTGCTCTACCAATTGAGCTACACCGGCACATTTAAATGGCGACCCAGAAGAGACTCGAACTCTCGACCTCCAGCGTGACAGGCTGGCGTTCTAACCAACTGAACTACTGGGCCATATAATAATAAGTGGTGACCCCTAGGGGATTCGAACCCCTGTTACCGCCGTGAAAGGGCGGTGTCTTAACCACTTGACCAAGGGGCCAATTTATCATTGTCCTACCCCCAGGTAGGAAACACATTCACGCTTTCGCGAAAAATGTAAAAATGAAACCGGCGACGACCTACTCTCCCAGGCGGCTGCCCGCCAAGTACCATCGGCGCTGAGGAGCTTAACTGCTGTGTTCGGAATGGGAACAGGTGTGGCCTCCTCGCCATCATCACCGGATTTCATTGTCTGAAATGTTTTCTACTGCGTCACTCTTCGTTGCACATCTTCTATCACTCAGTTACGTACCACAGTACGCGCCTTCACTCTTTCAGATATGCGCCTCGATTGACTTGTATTAAACACTTCAGTATTTAAAGAGATTGAACTCTTCAAAACTGCACATGATAATATTTTAGAAGATTTGTTTCACTAGGAATGACTCAAAATCTATATTGGTCAAGTCCTCGACCTATTAGTATCCATCAGCTGAGTACATTGCTGCACTTACACCTTGGACCTATCAACCTGTTAGTCTATCAGGGGTCTTACTCCATAAAGGATGGGAAATCTTATCTTGAGGGGGGCTTCGCGCTTAGATGCCTTCAGCGCTTATCCCGTCCATACGTAGCTACTCTGCAGTGCTCCTGGCGGAACAACAGATACACCAGAGGTATGTCCATCCCGGTCCTCTCGTACTAAGGACAGCTCCTCTCAAATTTCCTGCGCCCACAGCGGATAGGGACCGAACTGTCTCACGACGTTCTGAACCCAGCTCGCGTGCCTCTTTAATGGGCGAACAGCCCAACCCTTGGGACCGACTACAGCCCCAGGATGAGACGAGCCGACATCGAGGTGCCAAACCTCCCCGTCGATGTGGACTCTTGGGGGAGATAAGCCTGTTATCCCCGGGGTAGCTTTTATCCGTTGAGCGACGGCCCTTCCATTCGGTACCGCCGGATCACTAAGTCCGACTTTCGTCCCTGCTCGACCTGTATGTCTCGCAGTCAAGCTCCCTTTTGCCTTTGCACTCTTCGCGCGATTTCCAACCGCACTGAGGGAACCTTTGAGCGCCTCCGTTACTTTTTAGGAGGCGACCGCCCCAGTCAAACTGCCCACCTGACATTGTCCCGACGCTGGATAACAGCGCACGGTTAGGACACTGATATAGCAAGAGTGGTATCCCAACGGTGACTCCATACACACTAGCGTGCATACTTCTTAGTCTCCCACCTATCCTGTACATGCTATACCAAAATCCAGTGCCAAGCTACAGTAAAGCTCCACGGGGTCTTTCCGTCCTGCTGCGGGTAACCGGCATCTTTACCGGTACTACAATTTCACCGAGTCCATTGTTGAGACAGTGCCCAAATCATTACGCCTTTCGTGCGGGTCGGAACTTACCCGACAAGGAATTTCGCTACCTTAGGACCGTTATAGTTACGGCCGCCGTTTACTGGGGCTTCGATTCAAAGCTTCGCTTACGCTAACCTCTCCTCATAACCTTCCAGCACCGGGCAGGCGTCAGCCCCTATACATCGTCTTTCGACTTAGCAGAGACCTGTGTTTTTGGTAAACAGTTGCTTGGGCCTGTTCTCTGCGGCCGCTTCGGGCGTTAACCCTAATGCGGCACCCCTTCTCCCGAAGTTACGGGGTCATTTTGCCGAGTTCCTTAACAATGGTTATCTCGCTCGCCTTAGTATTCTCTACTCTCCTACCTGTGTCGGTTTACGGTACAGGCACCTAGGTCTCGATAGAAGCTTTTCTTGAAGGACTCTCCAACGACTTCGCTACTTATTTTTCGCTCCCCATCACGCCTTGCAATTAAACCAGCGGATTTGCCTACCGGTTCTCACTTGACGCTTGGACGCACATCCATCGGTGCGATCGTTTTGCATTCCCTGTCACTCCGTCTCTCAGACGACTTTCGGTGGTACTGGAATCTTAACCAGTTGTCCATCGCCTACGACTTTCGTCCTCGGCTTAGGTCCTGACTAACCCTGGGCGGACGAACCTTCCCCAGGAAACCTTAGGTTTTCGGCGGGCAGGATTCTCACCTGCCTCTCGCTACTCATGCCAACATTCTCTCTTGTATACAGTCCACCACTCCTTACGGTATAGCTTCTGCCCGTATACAATGCTCCCCTACCCAACGTCTAAACGTTGCCGTAGCTTCGGTGCCAAGTTTGAGCCCCGGTAATTTTCGGCGCAGGGTCACTCGACTAGTGAGCTATTACGCACTCTTTAAATGAATGGCTGCTTCTAAGCCAACATCCTAGTTGTCTAAGCAACCCCACATCCTTTCCCACTTAACTTGGACTTTGGGACCTTAGCTGACGGTCTGGGCTGTTTCCCTCTCGACCATGAATCTTATCATACATAGTCTGACTCCTGATTATATGACTGCGGCATTCGGAGTTTGATAGTCTTCGGTAGGCGGTGAAGCCCCCTAGGACAGTCAGTGCTCTACCTCCGCGTCACTCACATCAAGGCTAGCCCTAAAGCTATTTCGGGGAGAACCAGCTATCTCCGAGTTCGATTGGAATTTCTCCGCTATCCACAAGTCATCCCAACCTTTTTCAACAGATATGGGTTCGGGCCTCCACTGAATTTTACTTCAGCTTCACCCTGCTCATGGATAGGTCACCCGGTTTCGGGTCTACGCCATACAACTATACGCCCTCTTCAGACTCGCTTTCGCTACGGCTTCAGTGCTGAACACCTTAACCTTGCTATATAACGTAACTCGTTGGCCCGTTCTACAAAAAGTACGCCGTCGAACATATAAAGTTCTTCGACTGCTTGTAAACATAGGGTTTCAGGTTCTTTTTCACTCCCCGACAGGGGTTCTTTTCACCTTTCCCTCACGGTACTATGCGCTATCGGTCACTAAGGAGTATTTAGGCTTGGGAGATGGTCCTCCCGGCTTCCCACAAGGTTTCACGTGCCCCGTGGTACTCTGGTGCGCATCGTGGGCCTTCTTCTTTCGTCTACAGGACTGTCACCTTCTTCGGTGGGTCTTTCCAAACCTCTTCGACTAGAATACCGCCATCACTTATGATGCGTCCACAACCCCAGAAACCGTAGTCTCTGGTTTGGCCTGCTTCCCGTTCGCTCGCCGCTACTTAGGAAATCACTTTTGTTTTCTTCTCCTTCGGGTACTTAGATGTTTCAGTTCCCCGAGTCTCCCTCCGTACACCTATGTATTCAGTGCACGGTGACTACCTATTACAGTAGCCGGGTTTCCCCATTCGGACATTCCTGGATCAACGCTCGCTTGCAGCTCCCCAAGACTTTTCGCAGCTTACCACGTCCTTCATCGGCTCTTAGTGCCAAGGCATCCACCCTATGCTCTTATTAACTTGACCAATTTTCTTAAATAACCTAAGTTATTTTCGATAAACTGTTCTCTTGATATTAATCAATGAGTAATTATTCGAGTTTGAGTTTTGTTTACCTCAGTGAAACTGTATCTTCCCTTAATTCTCAAAACTTAGTTTTAATTATCTTGGTTTGATACGTTTTCGTCTTCTAATTTATTTCATATGCAGTTTTCAAGGTTCAATCTAAAAATTCTTCCCAACTTTCAGAAGAATTGTGCCTTGAATAGGCTAGTGGTGGAGGTAACAAGATTCGAACTTGCGACCCCCTGCGTGCAAGGCAGGTGCTCTCCCAACTGAGCTATACCCCCACTTTATTCAAATGGTTCGCTAACATATCTACGCATCTCACCAAAAGGTTAGGTTCGTATCAGATACGCGCCTTAACTCGTTGGTAGGTGCAAAAATCTGCTCGCAGTGCATTTGTAAGAGATTTTAGTCTCTCAAAATTAAACAGTATAGAGTACGTTCTCCTTAGAAAGGAGGTGATCCAGCCGCACCTTCCGATACGGCTACCTTGTTACGACTTCACCCTAGTCACTGATTTCACCTTCGACCGCTTCCTCCCACAAGGGGTTGGATCACGGGCTTCGGGCGCCCCCAGCTTCCATGGTGTGACGGGCGGTGTGTACAAGACCCGGGAACGCATTCACCGCGGCATTCTGATCCACGATTACTAGCAACTCCAACTTCATGCAGGCGAGTTGCAGCCTGCAATCCGAACTGAGATCGGCTTTATAGGATTTGCTCCAGGTCACCCCTTCGCTGCCCGTTGTACCGACCATTGTAGCACGTGTGTAGCCCAGATCATAAGGGGCATGATGATTTGACGTCATCCCCACCTTCCTCCGTGTTGTCCACGGCAGTCTCTTTAGAGTGCCCAGCCTAACTGATGGCAACTAAAAATAAGGGTTGCGCTCGTTGCGGGACTTAACCCAACATCTCACGACACGAGCTGACGACAACCATGCACCACCTGTATCAGATGTCCCGAAGGAAAGGTCCGGCTAAGGACCGGTCATCTGTATGTCAAGACCTGGTAAGGTTCTTCGCGTTGCTTCGAATTAAACCACATGCTCCGCTGCTTGTGCGGGTCCCCGTCAATTCCTTTGAGTTTCACACTTGCGTGCGTACTCCCCAGGCGGAATACTTAATGCGTTAGCTGCGGCACCTAGGTTCGACCCCAGACACCTAGTATTCATCGTTTACGGCGTGGACTACCAGGGTATCTAATCCTGTTCGCTCCCCACGCTTTCGAGCCTCAGCGTCAGTTACAGTCCAGTAAGTCGCCTTCGCCACTGGTGTTCCTCCTAATATCTACGCATTTCACCGCTACACTAGGAATTCCACTTACCTCTCCTGCACTCAAGTCAAACAGTTTCAAAGGCTTACATCGGTTGAGCCGATGCCTTTCACCCCTGACTTGCTTGACCGCCTACACTCCCTTTACGCCCAGTGATTCCGGATAACGCTTGCCCCCTACGTATTACCGCGGCTGCTGGCACGTAGTTAGCCGGGGCTTATTCCTTGGATACCGTCAAATTTTCTTCTCCAAGAAAAGAACTTTACAACCCGAAGGCCTTCATCGTTCACGCGGCGTTGCTGCATCAGGCTTTCGCCCATTGTGCAATATTCCCCACTGCTGCCTCCCGTAGGAGTCTGGACCGTGTCTCAGTTCCAGTGTGGCCGATCACCCTCTCAGGTCGGCTACTGATCGTCGCCTTGGTAAGCCGTTACCTTACCAACTAGCTAATCAGACGCGGGCCCATCCTGTACCACCAGAGTTTTTACCCCTGTGCTATGCAGCACTGTGGTCTTATGAGGTATTAATCACCGTTTCCAGTGGCTATCCCTCTGTACAGGGCAGGTTGCCCACGCGTTACTCACCCGTCCGCCGCTTTCCACTCCATCCGTCACCCGAAGGATCCGTCAAAAGCTTCTCGCTCGACTTGCATGTGTTAAGCACGCCGCCAGCGTTCATCCTGAGCCAGGATCAAACTCTTTGAAAAAATGTTTCAAATTGTTTTGTCCGTCTCAGATATGCTGACTAATTATTGTTATCATTATATCCGTTTCGAATCAATTGTTTTGCATCTAGACCTTGTCTTGATGCGGTAAAGAATTGAACGTGTTATAATTCTATACTGTTTAATTTTCAAAGACCGAAATCAACTTGTTTTGTGTTTATTCAATGTTGATTTTTCGTTTGTCGCTTTCAACCGGCGACTCAATCATCATAACATTTCATGTGATTCGAGTCAAGCACTTTTTTCAAGTTTTTTTCGAGATGTTTGGTCGTACAATTGTTGTCCAATTAAGTAGCCATCAGTGTCTCGAGCATTTCTTGATTTGTGCGTGTCGTGTTGGCGACTCGTATATACTACCATCATTTTGCTAAGCATGTCAACGCTTTTTCAATAACTTTTTCCCTTTTTTACAAAATCGGTTTTTGTGCCCCTTAAAACCACTATATATTGTGGTTTCTCCCCCGCCTTTACCCAATATTTAATCGATATATTGGGGCATCCGGCTGTTGTATTATTCTGACAATTGGATTTTCTATGGAAACTCCAAAAAAATAACCAGTTATCCAGAATCCTATATCTGAAATCACTGGTTATTTTAATTTTAAAACGTCTTATATCCTCAATATTTCTTTAAAACCAATCCCGCTTTATTAAAAACGCTTATATATGAAATCATGAAACTCTTTCTAGAATGGATAGATTCCATTCGGAGACAGTCATAAAGTCATCTGCTTATCGTAGGTAAGGGGAATTATCTAAAAGCTTTTTGAATATCTTCTATACAAGTGAATTTTTTTTCTTTCATATAAGTGTGTAATCCATCCAGAACTTCTTTACATACATATGGATTTTTAAAGTTTGCTGTACCGACAGCCACAGCCGTTGCACCAGCCAATAGAAACTCTGCAGCGTCTTCAGAATTTGATATACCACCCATCCCAAGTACAGGGATCTTGACACTTCGTGATACATCATGAACCATTTTTAGCGCAACTGGTTTAACTGCTGGTCCAGAAACGCCACCTATTCTATTTGCAATAATCGGTTTAAACGTGTGTATGTCGATAGCCATGCCTGTTAATGTGTTAATCAATGAAACCGCATCTGCGCCTTCTGCTTCTACAATTTTTGCAATTTCACCTATGTTCGTTACATTCGGACTGAGTTTAACAATCAGATGCTTTTTACATACCTTGCGGACTTGTGAAACAACTTTTTTTACCATCTCAGGATTTGTACCAAAAGCCATGCCCCCCTCTTTTACATTAGGACAGGATATATTCAGCTCTATTGAGTCTACATCCGCGTCACTCAGGATTTCCACGATCTCAATATATTCTTCTACACTGTTTCCGTTGGCATTGGCTATAATCTTTGTCTTAAACTGTCTTAAAAATGGAATTTCCTCTTTGATAAATACATCCACACCTGGATTTTGAAGACCAACCGAATTGATGATTCCCATAGGGGTTTCTGCAAGTCTTGGTGATGGATTTCCTTTTTTCTTCTTTAAAGTAAGACCTTTTACCGATATTGCACCTATATCATTTAAGTCAATAAAGTCCGCATACTCTCTACCAAAACCAAATGTTCCTGATGCTACAGTGATTGGATTATGGAGCTTTAAACCATTTAAGTCAACACTCATATTCACTTTAGTCATGGAATATCACCTCAGTTCCTAGAAATACGGGACCTTCTTTACATGTCCTTACATTATCGTAGCCTTCATCATCCTTGTCAGAGTGTACCTTACATGTACATACGAGGCAGGCGCCAATACCACAGGCCATTCTTTCTTCTATAGATAACTGGACAGGTACATTCAGTTCATTACAAACCGCCTGTATACAATTCAGCATAGGTTCGGGTCCACATGCATATACCATCTCGTACACTTCCGTTTTTAAGGCCTCTAGCATAAACTCTGTAACATAACCTTTGTGTGGCATTGCCAGAGTTTCTGAAGATGTTAGCAAGTTGTTGGTATGCTTGCCAAACAGGTCCAGTCCATAGGGTCGCTCTTTATAACCGAGAAGTGTTCTGACATTTCTTTGTCCCTGATTTTCCAGTTCACTTAAAAGTTGAACCAGTGGTGCCGTTCCAATGCCTCCACCAACAACAAGAGCCTTTTTAGAACCATCCACATCAAAACCATTGCCCAGCGGACCCATAATGTCTAATTTTTCCCCTGCTTTAAGCTTTGAAAGTTCATCCGTGCCTTCTCCGAGAACTTTAATTAGAAATGTGATTGTATTTTCATCACACTCACAAACACTTATTGGTCGTCTTAGAAGTTTGTTTGATCTTCCAGACGGCATAATTCCAAAGAACTGACCTGCCTTAATGCCTACTTCTGGATATGGATTTTCTACAATGATCTTACAAATATCTGTTTCAATCATGTCACATGATAAAATCCATGTCTCTTTTGCATACTTTTTCATGATCTAACCCCTTATTTTTCACTGACTTGAAAATTACTATTTGAAATTACCAGTATTTCTTTCCTGCTTCTTCAAGGGCAGTGTTAATATCTTCATTCATCTTTATCACTGCTTTTCTAGCCGCTTCCTGATAAGCCTCCCCAGTTTTTTCGTATGCAAAGATAATACCTCTTGAGGAATTGACAAGTGCACCGAGTCCATCGCTGTTAAATCCGCCTACAACATCTTTGCCTCCGCCGCCTTGAGCGCCGTATCCCGGGATGAGAAAATATGCATTAGGAAGTTCTTTTCTAAGTGTTTCAAGTTCCTCTGGATATGTGGCGCCAACCACAGCACCAACAGGTGTGTAGCCAGACTCATCCACAAAATCGTCTCCCCAAGACTTGACCAATCTTGCCATTTGAACATACACGGGTACATCATCAATTTTCCGGTCTTGTAACTGCCCTGATGACGGATTCGATGTTTTTACCAGGATAAACATACCCTTGCCAGCGCTCCGTGTGTATTTTAAGAATGGCTTGACCCCATCTTCTCCCAGATAGGCATTGACCGTAATGGCATCTGTCGGAATGTGCTCATAATGTGCCTTTGCATAAGCATCACATGTGGATCCTATGTCACCTCTTTTTACGTCACCAATAACATAGAGATTTTTTTCGCTGGCATATTTCACAGTTTTTTCATAAGCTTCATAGCCAGCTGACCCATAAACTTCATAGAAGGCTATCTGTGGTTTAACCGCTGGCACATAGTCTGCCACTGCATCAATAATGCCTTTATTAAAGTCAAAGATTGCAGCTGCAATGTTTGTAGCCGAGGGGTCAGACTGAAGATTGTGCTTATCTCGAATTTCTTTTGGAAGCTGATCCACCCTTGGATCAAGTCCCACAACCACTGCACTCTTCTTACGCTTGATTTCTGATATTAAGTTAATCATTAACCTTGCCTCCTTTTAGTTTCCACTCGCCATTTACAAACACGTGTGTGACTTGTCCATAAACCTTCCATCCTTTAAAAGGTGTGTTTTTACCCTTTGTTTCAAATGATTCTGGCTCAATTGTGTATTCTTTATTCAAATCAATTATATTAACATCAGCGCTTGTTCCTATTTTTAGACTCCCAACAGGAAGTCCTAGTCTCATAGCTGGTTTGCTTGTCATGAGTTCAACGAGCTGATCCAAATTTATTTCCTTGCTTTTAACAAGTTTTGTATAGCAGATAGAAAATGCAGTTTCAATGCCACTAAATCCGTAGGATGCCTTTTCATAACTGCCAACTTTTGTGGTAAGTTCATGAGGCGCATGATCTGTAGCAATCATATCCACCGTTCCATTTTTTAGACCTTCTACCATAGCTCGACGATCTATTTCACTTCTTATAGGCGGGTTGACCTTGTATGCAGCTGAAGCTGGATCACAGTTTTCTTCAGACAGAACCAAATGGTGTGGTTCAACCTCGCATGTGACATCTTCTCCACGTGCCTTGGCTTCTTTAATGGCTTCAAGTGCCTCTTTTGTGCTGACATGGGATACATGAAGGGGCCCACCGACTTCGGCTGCCAGTTCAATGTCCCTTCTGACAATTGCTGACTCTGCAATGACTGGACTTGGCTCTGTCCTATTCTCAGATGTCAACTCATGGTCCTCACTATGCGTCATCACCAGTGCCTTATGTTTTTTAGCTAGTAAAAAAGCATCTGTCATAAGTGATGTGTCAAGAGTGGTTCTACCATCATCCGTAAGTGCAACAGCGCCTGCTTTAAGAATCGCTTCTGATTCTGCCGCTTCAACGCCTTGTAGCCCTTTAGATATTGCTCCTGTTACATAAACTTTGACAAATGCCTTATTTTGAATTCCCTTTTGCAGTTCCATGACAGCCTCTAGACTGTCCATCACCGGATTTGTATTGGGCATGCATACGAGAGATGTGACGCCACCTTTTAAAGCGCCACGCGTGCCTGTTATCAAATCTTCCTTTTGTGTGAAGCCAGGTTCTCGAAGATGAACGTGGGCATCTACAAATCCTGGTGTTACAATCATTTCTGTCGCATCAATTATCCTATCCGTTTTTTCTGGTTGAATGTTCTTTTCAATGGCTTTAATGGTGCCCTTTTCAATAAGCACATCCATAACTTCCCACAGGTTCTGAGATGGATCAACCACCGTGCCATTTTTGATGAGTGTACGCATAATACGCCTCCTGACCAATCTAACCCTAATTTAGATTCGTTTGCAAAAATAAAAGCCATTACGACGGATCGTAACGGCTTGTTGACATAATAATTTACAGATTTGACACCTACCACCGGCAGGTTCAATTCTGTTTGTCCAAGCCTTACAGGTCTCTCGTACCCAGTTTAAAGGCATCGTCTAAAGTTTTATTAAAGGTATCACAAGTCTTATAAAACTGTCAAGTTATAAGACCTATTCTTTTTTGAATCTTTTTTATTTCACAGTAAGTGACCAATTTTTATACTTGCCTTAGATGAAGGGAAACTTCTGGAGCAGAAAAAAGAGTTGTCCCTCAAGAATTTTTTAGATATTTGATTGATTTTTTTGCTTGCTGTATATTTTCTTTTGTGTTACGATGTAGCCAACATCATAAGCCCTTTAACTTGGCCCGAGAGGTTGAGAAGGTTGTTGTATATGTGTAAAGGTCATATGCCTTCTTTCTGTACGCGGGAAGAAGGCTTTTTTATACCTTTAAATTGATTCAGTGAAGTCAAAAAGGAGGAAAATTGAATGGAAAATATCCGTCATCTTATTGAGCCGGAGGATCTCAGTGTAGACGAGATCAACGACCTGGTTGATCTTGGCCTAAAAATGTGGGAGAATCCTGGCGACTATTCAAATGTATGTCAGAATAAAATCATGGCATCTCTGTTTTTCGAACCAAGCACACGAACAAAGTTCAGCTTTGATTCTGCAATGCTAAGACTTGGTGGCCAACTGATTGGCTTTGCTGATGCAAACACGAGCTCAGCTAAAAAAGGAGAAAGTCTAGCGGACACAATCCGCGTTATGGGTTTTTACTCTGACATTATCGTAATGCGCCACCCAAAAGAAGGCGCTCCAAAACTTGCTTCTCATTATTCTGAAGTACCAATTATCAACGGCGGCGATGGTGGACATCAGCATCCAACGCAAACGCTGACTGATCTAATTACAATTAAGCGTTATAAAGGCGCCATCGAAGGTCACACTGTGGCATTTTGTGGTGACTTAAAATACGGCCGAACGGTGCATTCGCTCATCCGCACTTTGGCACGCTTTGGTACAAAGAAATTCATCCTAATATCTCCAGAAGAACTGCAACTGCCTGAGTCTTTAAAAAAGCAGCTTAAACGTTTATACGATGTTGAAATTGAGGAAGTGCGCTATGTCGAAGAAGTTATTGATCAAATCGATATTCTTTATATGACACGCATTCAAAAGGAACGTTTCTTTAACGAAGAAGACTACCTGAAACTAAAAAATTCCTACATTTTTACAAAGAGCAAGCTAAAAACGGCTAAGGATGACATGATTATTATGCACCCTCTACCACGTGTCAATGAAATTGACTACGATGTGGATGAGGATCCACGCGCTGTATACTTTGAGCAGTCGCGCATGGGTGTGTATGTAAGAATGGCTTTAATTACAAAATTACTGGAGGTGGGCCCATATGCTAGAGGTTAAAGGTATTGATAACGGCATCGTTCTTGATCATATTACATCAGGCAACGGCATCAAGGTTTTTAACAAACTTTTTTCTGAACAGACTGACTACCCTGTGGTTCTTGTTATGAATGTAGAAAGTGGCCTACTTGGACGTAAAGACATTATCAAAATTGAAAATAGATTTGATGTGGACTTAGAAGCCCTTGGCTTAATCGATGAGAACATCACTGTAAACATCATTCGTTCAGGAAAACTTATAGATAAGCAAAAGGTTTCTATCCCTGAAAAAATCACTGGACTTTTCGAATGTAAAAACCCAAGATGTATCACAAACCACGACGTCTACTGTGAACCAACCTTCGATCTTGTGTCAAGAAATGGTGAACTCGAATACGCGTGCAGTTACTGTGAAGAGATCACTAAATTTAAAATTTAGTTCTCGCTAAATAACGCTAACCCTAATACTCATTATATATTTACCCTGAAAGAGGGCTGACTTCGGTTGGTCCTTTTTCTCTTTTTTGCCACCCAGTGTTGCCACCGCTCTTGTTAATCTTTATAGCCCAACTTATTGAAGCTGATATCACGTCTATTGCAAACAGCTATTGCTCGCCAAACCACGTATGCCGAAAGCTTTTAATACTGTTTTCAGTGGATTCTCCTATACATGACTTTTTAAGTGCATTGCTAGATCCATCAATAAAATTAAAATGGGGAGACTGTGAATTAACAGTCTCCCCGTGTATACATGCTTTTAGATTGTCAGGTTTAAGTTTTTTATACTGTTCCCAGTATATTTCTATTGTCTCTAATATTAGTTAACTCTATTAGCCGAAGAATCCTAGCATATTTGCTATAACTGCGATAATACCAACTGGAGCAACATACTTTGTAAGCACCAGATAGATGTTTGTCCAAGTTTTTTCTTCCAGCACGCCTCCATTTGTAACTTCGTCCACGACATCTCCTTTTGCCATCTTCCAGCCAACAAAGAGGGAAATGAATAGACCTCCGACCGGAAGCATATGGTCTGAAAGCAGAACCATCCAATCCATAAAATTCATTGAACCTTGATTTAGGAAAGGAATCTGAATATGACTAAGCATACCGTTTGAAAGCGACTGCACTGAACCCAGAAGTGTGATGGCAACAGTTGCTAGAATTGTGGCTTTCTTTCGATCCATGTTGAGGTCTTCTGCAAAATATGCAACCACAACTTCAAGGATTGATATAGATGAAGTTAAGGCTGCAACAGCAAGAAGTACAAAGAATAGAATACCAAAGAAGTATCCGCCAGGCATTTGATTAAACACGTTTGGAAGTGTTATGAATACAAGACCAGGACCCGCGCCAGGTTCAATACCAAATGCAAAGACTGCAGGGAATATTGCAAGACCTGCTAGAAGGGCGATGCCTGTATCAGCAATAGTAACCTGAAGGGCTGTAACACTTAAATCTTCTTTCTTGCTAATGTACGATCCGTATGTGATCATTGTACCCATACCAAGTGATAATGAGAAAAAGGCATGACCAAGTGCTGACATAACAGCTTCTGGTGTCACTTTTGCAAAATCAGGTTGGAATAAGAAGGAAATACCTTCGCTTGCGCCAGGGAGTGTAACGGCTCTGATGTCCAGCACAAAAATAATAACCAATAGCAAAGGCATAAGAATTTTTGCGTATTTTTCAATACCGTCTTTAACACCACCAAGGATAACCGCTGCAGTCGCAGCCATGAAGACCCACTGCTATGCAATTGGAGCAAAACTACTTGTTATCAGACCACCAAACATATCCCCAAGTTGTTCTGGCGACTGACCTGCAAATGCATTCATAATAGCTTTAAACACATAATCCAGCGTCCAACCCGCAACGACACCGTAAAATGATAGAATGACGAATGCCGCTGCAAAACCCAACCACCCTGTTGCAAACCAAGGTGTTTTAGGCGCCAGCTTATGGAATGATCCAATGGCATTTTTTTGCGCTCTACGTCCAATAACAAATTCAGAAAGCATAACAGGTAGGCCAATAAGTGCGATACAAACAAGATAAACAAGAATAAATGCTGCACCACCATAAATACCGGTGATGTATGGGAACTTCCATATGTTCCCTAGACCGATTGCCGATCCGGCTGCCGCTGCTATGATCCCCAATTTCGACGAAAAGCCGTCACGTTGAACATTATTGTTCTCCATGATAATTATTTCCCCCTTACATATCAATTCTATATTCAGATGGCCCATCCATCTAAATATGCATTTTTGACAAACTGTATCTTGTTAACAGTTTGTAATAATTTCTTAAAATTTTAGCACACCCTTGCAAGTATGACAATAGAATATTTCACATTTTTCAGACTTTTCCTTGTTATATTTCAGACAAACGTTTTCTTAGACCGCATGCAATAACTTACTTATGCTATTCAATTTTTTTAATAACACCCGCTATAATTTTAGCGGTTTCCATCCTTCATTTCAATAATTAACTTGCAATATTCTGAATTGTTTGCATTTTAACAATTTAATTAATGTATTTTTATGTAAAAAACAACCGGTAATTATTGCTTATAGCAATGAATCACCGGTTTTCAACCTTTTTATTCCCTTTGAATTGTCTTCTTGACTATATTTTATTACTAAATTTCATTATTATCTGTTCTGCCACTTTAATGCCATCCACCGCTGAGGACATAATTCCACCTGCATACCCTGCGCCTTCTCCACATGGATAGAGTCCACTTACTTCAGTTGACTCTAGGCTGTCTTCTTTTCTATGAATTCTCACAGGCGATGAACTTCTCGACTCAACCCCAGTAAGGACTGCATCACCGCGGGCAAACCCATCCAACTTCTTGTCCATGGCGAGAATCCCCTCACGCATGGCATCTATTATAAATTCAGGAAAAATATCTAGCATGTTTACACCCATAACGCCTGGTGTATATGTTGGCTTAATATCTCCAAGATCTTCTATCTTTGTTTTATTGCCTTCTAGGAAGTCATCCACACGCTGAACCGGTGCCTTGTAATCGCCTCCAGCTATATCAAAAGCCTTTCTTTCAAGCATCCTTTGGAAGGCAACGCCCGATAGTGGATCGTCTGATGGAAAATCCTCTGGTGTCACTGAAACAAGAAGGGCACTGTTGGCATTTTGCTTATCCCTGGCATATTCACTCATTCCGTTGACCACAAGGCCATTTTTTTCAGAAGAGGACGCAACCACAAGCCCACCTGGGCACATGCAGAATGTATACACCCCTCGACCACTTTCTGTTTGATGGGTCAGTTTATACTCTGCGGCACCTAGACCTTGTGGCCTCGTTTCGCTGGAATACTGAACCCGGTCAATCATATCCTGTGGATGTTCAATACGAACACCAACAGCAAATGGCTTGGCCTGCATAGGCACCGCTTTTCTTTTTAGCATTTCAAACGTGTCTCTAGAACTATGTCCTATAGCTAAAACAAGCGCATTTGTTGCTATGGCCTGACCATCTGACAGAATAAGACCCACAATTTCATTGTTTTCAATCTTAATATCATCTAGCCTTGTATTAAATCGTATTTCTCCACCATTTTGCTCGATCCTTTTACGGATGTTTTTAACGGTTGGCTTGAGCTTATCTGTGCCTATATGAGGTTTGTTTTTATATAGAATTTCTTCTGGTGCCCCCGCTTCCACAAGGGCTTCTAATACTTTTCTACATCTTAAATCCTTAATACGCGTCGTAAGTTTGCCATCAGAGAATGAGCCTGCGCCTCCCTCACCAAACTGCACATTGGATTCTTCACAGAGTTGACCTGTTTTCCAAAATGTGTTCACCGTCTGAGTTCGAGCATCGACATCTTGTCCACGTTCGACCACTAGAGGCTTATATCCCATTTCCGAAAGGAGGAGTGCTGCAAACATGCCTGCTGGTCCAAAACCGACAACCACTGGTCGTCCAATTAATGTTTCTTGACCACTTTCCACCTTCTTATATTCTAAATCTGGTGCCTGTTGAAGCTTTTTATTCCTAGAAAGCACACGCTCTTCATTCTTTACCGCAACATCAATTGTGTAGACCTTCTTTACCTGGCCCTTGCGCGCATCTATGGATTCCTTGTAAATTCGGTACTTGACTATATCTTGAGTTGGTATCTTGAGCATTTTGCTTATCTTTTTATTTAGTGCTGATTTATCCTCATCAAGAGACAGCTTGATTTGAGACAGTCTGATCATAATAACCTCTATTTTCTAAAACAACGCCATTATAAAAGGCCATGATACCTTGATCATGACCTTTAATAGCATACATGAGCTCCCATTTAAAATCAAGTTAATCATTCGGGAACCAAATATCTATTTCTCTTTCAGCATCTTCTATTGTTGCGGCGCCGTGCACAACGTTCATTTGTACATTGGTTCCGTACTTGTAGCGGATTGTACATGGTCTCGCCTTGGCTGGATTGGTTGCGCCATTAATTTCCCTGACAACTTCAACTGCATTTTCTCCTGCGACCACCATAAGAACCACAGGGCCGCTGCTCATAAACTCAAGAAGGGGAGTATAAAAATCTCTACCCACGTGTTCCTCATAGTGTTTTTCCAACAAGGTTTTGCTTGCCACGGTGATGTAGGCATCTTCAATGCGTAGGCCGTTTTCTTCATATGTTGAAATAATCCTGCCTATCAATTTCTTTTTAACCGCCTCTGGTTTAATGATAACAAGGGTTCTTTGTTCCATAGTCCCCGCCTCCTTTTTATCATTCATACCAAATAATCAAGGGGTGTACACATGAATCTTTAGTTATCGCTTTCGTTCTCTTGGGATTCAAGCCACTCTTCTTTAATATCCACCATGCCCAGGTCTTTAGCCCGCTCAATGATTTCAGCATCAGACATGGGTTTAGGCCCATATTTGGCAACGGTTAAATCTATCACGCCATAAACAGTTAAAGACAAACCTATGATCATAGCAATGACGTAGCGAATCATTTTTTTCATATTAATTTGCACGACTAAACCACCTCTTTACCTCGCCTTTATGGCATCATCAATAACACCCCATATGTCTTGGGTCTCAAAACCACGTCTCCATACTGCTGCGCCCCCCAGTTTCAACTCATTAACCAGTGTGGCTTTCTCTCTTATTGATGTCGCATTCTCAAACCATATTTTTTTGAGAGCTCCATTTTCAATATAACCAGTATAATGCTGTCTGGCATCTTCGTCCCATATTAGATGGAGGTCTTTTTCTTCAATCCACTTTTCTGCATTGGGCATGTTAAGGACTCCTGAATCCACATCCATCGCATTGGCTCTTTCTCTTGATGGAACCTCTGTCCATACACGCATATAATATGGTATTCCAAGAAGGAGTTTTTCAGAAGGTACAATCTGTGCGATTTTTTCCATATTTGACTTCATCCAGTTATAAGATGATACGGATCCACTGATTGGACTGCTGGCCCAGTGTTCATCATAAGTCATTATAGCAAGATAATCAACTAAGTGCCCAAGAGCTTTTCTGTCATAACATTTGGACCAGGTGTCACTGCCACCCATAACCGTAACGTCCATGCTCACGACCATGTTTTCCCTGCGAAAGGCCGATGTGAGCTCTGCCACAAACTGGGTCAGTTGCCTCTTATCCTCTTTATAGACATTTTCAAAATCAATATTAATGCCTTCATATCCTTTATGACTATATTCAGCCAATAGATTACTGATGAAGTGCTTCCTCGCTGTGGTGCTGTGTAAAAAGGTATTCGTTCTTTTCACATCAAAATCATTGGAAACCAGTGCCCAAAGTTCATAGTCTCTTCCTTTTGCCCAGTTTATATAATTCTCACTGGGTTTGGCTGAAAAATTACCAGAGTCGTCTGAAAGAGCATACCAGGCTGGTGATATAACATTGACCCCTCGCATTGGTCCGATCTTGTCTGTGTCGTAGCCCCGTCCATATATTTCCCAAGTTAAAAAAACGGGTTGGTCTCTTTCAATAGGTGATTTTTTGCTTTCTACTTCAGCTTTCACTTCCCACGTTTTCACGATGACATCCGATGGCACAAATCCCACTTGATAATCCGCTGTCATAACACGAATATATTCTTCGTCATAGTCTGTGATCACAAGAGATTCTTTTTCACTGATCTCATCAAGAATACGCGACTCCCCCGGTGACATGAGAAGGTCAATTTCATATTCAGCATTTCCTAATGTGTAATCTAGTGTGTTGTCCTTCACAAAAATTGTTTTCGTGTTTTCATTAATATCATAACTTAAGTGGAATACGTCTTTCATTTGACCTAGGGGGATCCACAGCATCCCATCTTCCACACGTGGCTTGTCCATAGAAAACTCTTGGCCATTGAGTGTGGCTTGTTCGTAAGCCATATCGTAAACAATGGTATCAAATCCATCACTTATAGTCACCAGATCTTCCTCAGCATCAAAGTCTGAGTAAATATAGTAGGCATCAAGCAAGGCACTTGGCACCCATCCTCTTTGATCCAGCCATTCAAGATTCTCTCCCGGTAGATTCATGGTGAGAATTTCGTCTTTAGAAAGAACGACCACTTGCGGGGTCTCTATAGCTTGTATGTCTTTCTGAGACTTTTGATAGGTCATGTATCCAAAATAAGCAATCACTGCGATTAGTATGGCAATGACAAGGTTCTTAAATATTTTCATTATATCGACATCCTTTATATGTTGATAACTCGAGTCAAAACCCACAGGTTTTCCATGGGTTATGAACAGTTTTGCTCTTAATCACACAGGTATTCCACATAAGTGTATACATCTTCTGTGGATATGTTTCTTTTACAGAATACTTAATATTCTGTTATCCACAAGTTCATACACTTATGCACAGTTTCTCCACTTTAATTTCTCATTGACTCACAGTAATCAGTTAATACTCCACGGTATATCCACATGTTATCCACAAAATTGTGAATAAATTCTGAGTTAAGCGACTTATTATTAACATCTAACCACCATTCTGTTAACTTTAGAGTCATTCATGGTTTGTACATCTTTCTTTTATACAAAAAGCGAAGCGCATATGCCCTCCGCCCTTTTTTATCCAGTTTACTCATGCCGAATAACTTCAAATCTTTCAACGTGGTATTCCTCATCAGCTGATATACCTGCTTTGTTTAATGCAATATCAATCTGATCTTTGATTGTATCGACGCCCTGCAGTTTAGGCAGAAGCAGACCTCTACGGTATCCCGATGTTACTATGACACCATACCTTTCGGGATCAAGACTAGCAATGTTTTCCACTTTTTCAGCTTTGCCCAGTATATCTACAGAAATAATGAGTCCTGATAACTCCGTCGGTTCGATTTCAGGAAATCTTGGATCTGCCGTCGCAGCCTTCATGGCATTTTCTACAATTTCTTCTGCTATATTGACCTGTGTGCCTGCAATGGTTCCCATGCATCCTCGTAAACCCGAAGCTGTTTTTATAGAAACGAAGGTTCCGCCACGCTTGTCGAGCATTTCCTTTGGAAGCAGATCTGGGACAGCAAGTCTTTTGCCTGTACGAACCACCTCTTCCACAGCTTCACGCGCCAGTCTTACATAAGCGTCTTCATTTTCAAGTCGTTTCTCATGGGCTTTTTTCATGCCATCTTGAATCGCCGGTAAAAGTTCAAACGATAAATCTCTTTTTAAATCTGTTAGACCAATAACACCATATCCAACACCAAAAGGACCTTCATAGCTATAGACTTCAACGTTTCTATCATATCCATCCAGTGCCCCGAGCATAATATCAATGGATCTCTTGCCACATTCCCCCGCATTATCACAAAGTTGACTCTCCATTAAAACAATATCTGAGAATCTTTTCTCCTTGAATAAGTCTATGAGTTGTTGGTCAAACACACGCCCATCAGGATGGTACTTGTATGGTCCATCATTTTTTAATCTGTGGGAGAGGTCACCACTTGCCACTATGATCGTCTTCTTTGCTTGATAATCCGAAGCACTTTGTATGGCTTGTCCAAATTTGTAGAGCATTTCATGGTCTAAAAAACCATAACTTATGCAGACCAATTGATAGGACTTATACACTTTATCAATAATATGTAGGGGGACAACAGCACCATGGTCAAGAGTCTTTGATATTCCAAATCTGTCTCGAAGATCTTTGTCTATTCTCACCGCTGGGATGTTCTTTTCCCCACAAATAAATAGAAGCTCATCTATGAATTCATCATCAGCTTCCTTTTCATAGGTGACAGATGACGCGCCAAACTTGGATAGATCACCTCTTAAGTTGCTGTCATCATAAATGGCTATGGCGTCGGTAAAAGTTGGGCCATGAGGAGTGATTAAGACGATGGTCTCTGGTGCAATTTTCTTGATTTCTCTTGCCGCCCTGTTCATACCATCTACAGTATTTTGGCATTCACTTTCCCGTCCTTGCCCCACTTCAGGTATAACAATGGGCGGATGAGGCATTAAAAAACCACCATGTATCGACATAAAATCACTCTCCTAACTATTTTTCTACCATATAACCCTTTTTCAAGAGTTTATCGATGTGTTCATCAACCTTTTCGTCAATGTTTATACCGTATTGTTCCTCTAAAACAAACATCATAGACACAGCAACCTGTGCCACATCTAAAAGTTCCATGCTTATTCTATCAACAACTTCTTTGTCCTGAAGGGTTGTGTCTTCACCGTTGAGTCCTCTAAATTTGCCTATGACTTGTGCCAGTTCCCCAGCTTCTTCCATGAGTTTTAAACACGTTGACTCTAACCCTGGCTTAAGATTGTTGAGCTTTGGTAAACTAACTTGCTTATATATTCCTGTTTTCATATTTATCCCTCCAACTTTATTCTTATTATATCCTACACCACTATGTAAATGCGTACATCCCCATTATTTTAATATTTTCGTTACTTCTTGGGCAAGTTTTCAAATTTAGGGTTACAATTTATCCAAAATTGGTATAATCTATTTAGAGTTGTTTATTACATATAGGAGGTTTATTATGACATTAAATATGGCAATCATTCAGCAATATGCTTTTAACCTTGCTGGGGCAATCATTGTCCTTCTTATTGGATGGCCTGTGGCAAATTATTTTGGCAGGTTGATTCAAAAAACATTGGATCATAAGTCTGTTGACAAGTCCCTTAACGCTTTCATGAAACAAGTCGTTGGCATGACGCTTAAGGTTCTCGTTGCAATTTCTGCAGCATCTGTTGCAGGGGTTCAAACCACTTCTTTTGTTGCTTTACTCGGTGCAGCTGGTTTCGCTGTGGGGCTGGCATTTCAAGGCTCTCTCTCTAACTTTGCCGGTGGTGTCTTGCTTCTTGTCTTAAGACCCTACAAGGTCGGAGACTTTATTGAAGGAGGCAGTGCGAAAGGAACGGTTCAAGAAATCGGTATTGTTTACACAACGCTTACCACACCTGACAATAAAGTAATCACTGTTCCTAATGGCTCTTTAGCCAACTCAACAATCACAAACTTCAGCACCAAAGACACACGTCGTGTCGATTTTGTTTTTGGTACATCTTATGATGTCCCTGTTTCACAAGCCAAGGCGGCTATTGAATCTGTGGTTTCTTCCCATGACCTCATTTTAAAGGATCCTGCATGGACCATTCGTCTGGGGGCTCATAATTCGAGTTCACTTGACTACACAGTTCGGGTCTGGGTTAAGGCTGAAGATTACTGGACAGTTCACTTTGACTTAATGGAAGCCATTAAGATGAAATTTGATGAAGAAGATATTGAGATTCCTTACAACAAGGTTGATGTTAACTTATTTAGCCAAGAAAAATCTTCTTAATCTCAATCCCTAAGCTGGATAATTTATCTTATATGAAAATTATACATTTCAAGCAATCAGGGGGACTATCTTTAGACAGTCCCCCTTTTAATATTTGGAATCACAAATCGCACCTTATGACCTGGCTGTTCATAGACCTTAATACATCGAATTATTGACTACTTCTGCGCTTTATCATAACATCATAAAGCATTGTCTTAGAATGATTTTATAAAAAATCCGTCCTCTTGCTCCCACATTCAACCGGTTCTATATAGGTTGTCGATGGAATATTTGCTCCGGCAGTCGACTTAATCCTTTAATTGAATAGAAACCGTTAAAAAGGCACTAAAAAAAGGCATTGCAGATAAATCTGCAATGCCTTTTGTAATCGAAATAATCTGTTCTGAAAAGCTGATTAACGCTTTGAGAACTGAGGCGATCTTCTTGCTTTTTTAAGACCGTATTTCTTTCTTTCCTTCATACGTGCATCACGAGTTAGGAAGCCTTCTGCCTTTAGTGCAGGACGCAACTCAGCGTCCACTTGACATAGGGCACGCGCGATACCATGACGGATTGCGCCAGATTGACCAGTGAAGCCACCGCCGTTAACACGAACGATAACGTCAAACTTGCCTTCTGTTTCTGTAACTGTAAGAGGACGCTTAATGTCTTCTCTTAGAGTTTCGTATGAAATATACTCTTCAAGAGCGCGACCGTTTACAGTGAACTGTCCTGTTCCTGGAACTAGTCTAACTCGAGCGATAGATTTTTTTCTTCTACCAGTACCTTGATATTGGTTTGCCATTTTTCTATTCCCTCCCTACGACTAAATGTCCAGTACTTCAGGCTTTTGAGCAGCATGATTGTGCTCAGCACCTCTGTACACTCTTAGCTTTTTAACCATTTGACGGCCTAATGATGTGTGTGGAAGCATGCCTTTAACAGCTTCGAAAACAACCTTTTCAGGCTTCGTGTCCATCATTTGACGGTATGTTCTTTCACGCATGTGGCCGATGTAGCCAGTGTGCCATCTGAACATTTTTTGGTCTAGCTTCTTACCAGTTAGTACAACCTTATCAGCGTTAATGATGATTACAAAATCACCTGTATCTACGTGTGGTGTGTATGTTGGCTTGTGCTTACCTCTTAGTACTGTTGCAACTTCAGATGCCATGCGACCAAGTGTCTTGCCTTCAGCATCAACAACGTACCATTTTCTTTCCACTTCATGTGGCTTAGCGATGTACGACTTCATGGAAGTTCCTCCTTGCGAATTATTTCACCGTTTCGTATATTTGTAAAAAACCCGGGGCATAAAGGGTTTTTAATTACCGTTACCTAGTGGGCACAGAACACATATATTCTAATACATAGCATGCAGTTCGTCAAGTAAAATCAACATTAATTTTCTGTTTTTTGCAATTAATTTTTGACAAGTCATATCAAGGGTTTCAGAGTTTTTGACAGGGGGTCATTCTGAGCTCTTCAGAGCCCTCTCAAGCGTCTCTTTATTGTAGTAAACCTCTGTCAAATATAATCCTTCTGCAGCCGCTGTGTGCTCAACCAGCGTCCTGTCCTTTGACTCTATTATATGAGGAACCAGGTCTGGTCTTTTTATACCCAGTCCTATATCAACAAGCATGCCTGTCAGTATTCTCACCATATTATACAAAAATCCGTTGCCATAAAAACGAAGATGAATTTCATCGCCGACTTCATCTATTGTCACCTTATAAATTGTACGAACAGTGTCAGTGACAAAACTACCACTGGCCATAAATGACTTGAAATCGTGTTCTCCAACCACATGGGCTGCAGCTTCTTTCATATCTAATACGTTTATGGTCTTTGGAACCCTATAAGCATGTCTTCTTTTTAATGGTTTCGGTCGATCTGATTTATAAAGCTTATAAGTATAACACTTTCCACAAGCAGAAAATCTTGCATGGAAATCTGTATCAACCTCTTCTAGTGAGGTTATATAAATGTCTTTGGGCAGTCTATGATTCATAACATACTGAAGTTTATCCACTGGAATCTTTCCCGTCCAGTTAAAAGTTGCCACCTGGCCATATGCATGTACACCACCATCTGTACGACCTGAACCGTCAATCAGAATTTCATGCCCCGCTAAGGCACTTAAGCACTTAACGATTTCCCCCTGCACCGTTCGCAAGTTAGGTTGTCTTTGCCACCCATAAAAATCTGCGCCATCATATTCAATAACTATTTTAATGTTCATAGTTAACCTCCTAGAATACAACTTGTACAGTGATCATAACCCCTAAATAGACTGTGAATCCAGCCAGACCGATTATATCTCTATAGGTATACTTTAAGACTTTTAAACGTGTTCTATTCTCTCCGCCTCTATAACATCTGGCCTCCATAGCCATAGCCAGTTCATCAGCCCTCCTAAAAGCACTAATGAATAGGGGGACCAAGAGGGGGATTAGACTTTTTGCTCTTGCCACAATATTACCGCTTTCAAAATCTGCGCCCCGGGCCATCTGGGCCTTCATAATTTTATCCGTTTCCTCCAGAAGGGTTGGAATAAAGCGAAGGGCAATGGTCATCATCATAGCCAGTTCATGGGCGGGCACACCGATCTTCTTAAATGGTCCTAAAAGTCTTTCTAAGCCATCTGTCAGTTCAATAGGTGATGTTGTGAGGGTGAGCAGTGATGTACCCAGTATCAAGAAAATAAGTCTAAAGGCCATAAAAAGAGCCTGCTCAATCCCTTGATAAGTGATCTTTACAAATCCGAACTGAATAAATATCTCCCCTGGTGTTAAAAACATGTTGATTGCAAATGCAAATATAATGATGAACATTATGGGTTTGAGACCACGCAACATGAACTTAACGGGCACTTTTGAAAAATGCACTGCAATGCCTAAAAAGCCCAGTACAATCAAATAACTGGACAAGGCGTCCACAACAAACAATGACATAATGTATGCAAAGGCACATAAAATTTTAAATCTTGGATCAAGTTTGTGGACAAATGATGTTGTTGGATAATACTGTCCGACTGTAATATCTCTAAGCATTATGATCCCCCTTTATAAGAGTGAGCAATGCTTTTTTCGCTTCCTCTACCGTGATGATATCGCCAGCTATATTATAGCCACGATCCCTAAGTGCGCTTGTCAGCTTGGTTATTTGAGGCACACCTAGTCCAATGGATTCAAGCTTATCCGCATGAATGAAAACCTCTTGAGGTTTTCCATCAAGGGCCACCTGTCCCTTGTCCATTACAATAAGTCGGTCTGCCATTTTCGCTATATCTTCCATACTGTGAGATACCAATATTACCGTGATTTCCTTGTCGACATGTAACTTTTTAATTTGCCCAAGTATTTCATCACGGCCCCGTGGATCAAGTCCAGCTGTTGGCTCATCAAGTATGAGAACTTCAGGATTCATTGAAAGAACACCAGCTATAGCCACTCTTCTTTTCTGTCCTCCAGACAATTCAAATGGGGATTTGTCTTTGATGGCTTCATAATCAAGGCCAACCAGTTCTATGGCTTCTTTAACGCGACTTGAAATTTCACTTTCGCTCAGACCGAGATTCATGGGTCCAAATGCCACGTCTTTTTCCACAGTTTCTTCAAAGAGTTGGTACTCGGGATACTGGAAAACCAATCCCACTTTCTTTCGGATGGCATTGAGCTTGATACCCTTTGATGTTAAATCCAGTCCATTGACAACAATTTTGCCGCTGGTTGGCTTCAAAAGTCCATTTAAATGCTGGATCAAGGTCGATTTTCCTGATCCTGTGTGTCCTATAAGTCCGATAAACTCTCCGGCCTCTATTTGAACACTCACGTCTTTTAAAGCGGCTGTTTCATATGGACTACCGATGTCATATATATGATTGAGTTTCTCTACAAGAATTGACATAATGCTTTCTCCATATCTTCTACTGTCAAAATATCAGCAGGAATATCCAGACCTGATTTCCTCAGCTCGTGGGCCAAAAGTGTGACTTGAGGCACATCCAGTCCCATCTTTTGAAGTTTCTCTACATTGGAAAATACTTGAGCCGGGGTCCCTTCTAGCAGTTTAATTCCATTTTCCATAACAATCACACGATCTGCATCTACGGCTTCATCCATGTAATGTGTAATATGCACAATGGTCATAGCATCTTCACGATTCAATCTACGTATTGTATCAACAACCTCACGTCTTCCAGCAGGGTCTAACATGGCTGTCGGTTCATCAAGAATAATACACTCAGGCTTCATTGCGAGTATCCCTGCAATGGCAATCCGCTGTTTTTGACCACCTGATAGTAAATGCGGTGGCTTTCTTCTATGTTCATACATGCCAACTGCATGGAGGGCTTCATCCACGCGCTTTCGGATACCATCTGATGGGATGCCTAAGTTTTCAGGGCCAAAAGCCACATCCTCTTCCACTATGGTCGCCACAATTTGGTTGTCCGGGTTTTGAAAGACCATGCCAGCGGTCTTACGTATTTCCCAAATCTTTTCATGGTCCTTAGTGTCCATCCCCCCGACAAAAATAGAGCCTCCACTTGGAAGGAGTATACCGTTTGCCAGCTTGGCAAATGTAGATTTACCAGATCCATTGTGTCCAATAATAACTGTGAACTCCCCTTTAGGGATTTCTATATTTAGACCATCTAGGGCGATGGTCTCCTGATTTTCTCTTTTATATTGGAATTTCAGATTTTCACTTTTAATCATGTCATTCCCACACTTTCTTTAGGCCTGTCATCTTTTTCACATTCCTATTTCAAAAGATTTCAGCTTTGATTATTGTTCTCATCAACCCATTATACCTTTTCTAAGCGCCCGTCACAACGGCGTTCACAGTAAATTTAAATTCTTTTGAAAGGGGCTTGTTACTCTTTAGTAACTTCTTTGTAACCGGGATGATAATATTTATTTGCATAAGTGCGCTACAATAATATTATCAAAGAAGTACTTATCGACGGGTAAGAAAACTTTGATATTTGGACTTACTATATCTTTAGTTTATATAAATTCCTCTTGTTTAAAAAGTAGTAGAATCCCCTCTATCACATTTCCCCGGAAATGTGATTTTTTTGCGTAAAACAAAGCAATGCACAAATATATAATCAATCATCCAATTGTGCTCGCACAAAATTGGGGGATTGATTATATATTTGTATATGGCGCGTTAGCGACATGAGCGACCGATAGGTTGCTCTAGTGCACTCAATACACTTCATATAAAATCACTGTCAATATTTAGCACAAAATCAAGTTTTACTTGATTTTGTGTTTTTTTAAATTTATGTACTCATCGCGTTTAGCGACCACAGCGATCGATAGATTGCTGGGTGTTCGTAGTCTCCATATAAATCTAACACTTAACCCTGCTCGCACAAAATTGGGTGATTGTTTATATATTTGTATAGGACGCGTCAGCGACATGAGCGACCGATAGGTTGCTCTAGTGCACTCAATACACTTCATATAAAATCAAGTTTTACTTGATTTTGTGTTTTTTTAAATTTATGTACTCATCGCGTTTAGCGACCACAGCGATCGATAGATTGCTGGGTGTTCGTAGTCTCTATACACATTCATTGTTTAATCCTCTTCATACAAGATCAATTGAACTCCAATCAAAATGAACAAAATCTCCATATGAATAAAAGCCTGATGATTCATCCATATGAATTCATCAGGCTTTATTTTTTTATCACGCATCAAGTGCTTCCGACAAGAATTGTCTTTCGCAAATTTGATTACACTAACTCGATGATAACCATCATCGAAGCATCGCCACGACGAGGGCCTAATTTATACATGCGAGTGTAACCACCGTTCTTGTCAGCGTATTTAGGTCCGATTTCGTTGAACAGCGACTGAACAACAGCTGGGCTCGTCACATAAGCAGCAGCTTGACGACGTGCATGCAGATCGCCACGCTTCGCTAGAGTGATCATTTTTTCAACTTGACGACGTGCTTCTTTAGCACGTGTTTCAGTTGTTTCGATGCGACCCTTTTCAAGTAGACTTGTAGTCAGGTTTCTCAGCATCAGATCACGGTGCGACGAGGTACGGCCAAGCTTTCTATATCTAGCCATATCATATCCTCCTAACGCATCTTATTCTTCTTCTTCTTTTAAGCCCAGACCAAGGTCATGTAGCTTATGTTTAACTTCTTCTAGAGATTTCTTGCCAAGGTTACGAACTTTCATCATGTCCTCTTCAGAACGGTCAGTCAACTCTTCAACAGTGTTGATACCAGCACGCTTCAGACAGTTGTAAGAACGTACAGACAGGTCGAGTTCTTCAATAGTCATTTCAAGAACTTTTTCCTTCTTGTCTTCTTCCTTTTCAACCATGATCTCAACACCAGCCGTAGCATCTGTCATGTTAATGAACAGATTAAGGTGCTCAGACATGACTTTAGCACCTAGCGATGCAGCTTCGTCTGGCTTGATTGTACCATCAGTCCAGATATCTAGAGTCAGTTTATCGTAGTCCGCGACTTGTCCGACACGCGTCTTGTCAACGGCAAAATTAACTTTTTTAACCGGCGTGAAGATTGAGTCAACTGGGATGATACCAATTGGAAGTCCAGCGTCCTTATTTTGGTCAGCTGGAATATATCCACGGCCTTTTGCAAGGGCAATTTCCATATTTAAAGTGGCATCAGTTTCAAGAGTACAAATGTGAAGGTCTGTATCCAGAATTTCAACATCAGCATCTGCAATAATGTCACCCGCAGTAATAGGACCATGCTCACTTGCTTCGATACGAAGAATCTTCGTATCATCATCTGAGTTGATCTTTGCAGCCAGGTTTTTTAGGTTAAGAACAATCTCAACCACATCTTCCTTTACACCAGGAATGGTAGAGAACTCATGAAGAACGTTCTCGATTTTTATCCATTTAACAGCAGTGCCTGGCAAGGAAGAAAGCATGATACGGCGCAGGCTGTTGCCTAGCGTAATGCCATAGCCTCGTTCTAGAGGCTCAACAACAAACTTACCATATGTGAAGTCGTCGCTTAGTTCAACACATTCTATTTTCGGCTTTTCAATTTCGATCATGAATCGAACCCTCCCTTTCGCTGTTATCCAATTCTATGAGGACAGTTAAAATCCATTCAATTATCTGGAGTAAAGCTCGATGATAAGGTGCTCTTCGATTGGAAGATCGATGTCTTCTCTCGAAGGTTCAGCTACAATTTTACCACCCATTTCCTTAACTTCTACCCAGTTAGGAGCCGTGTAGTCTTTTTCTGTAGCTTCTTTGAATTTTGATGAAGACTTGCTTTTTTCTTTAACTTCAATAACATCGCCAATTTTTAGCTGCATTGAAGGAATATCAGCCTTCTTACCATTCAGTGTAAAGTGACCGTGTACAACAAGCTGACGAGCTTCTTTTCTAGAAGTCGCTAGACCCATACGGTACACAACATTGTCAAAACGAAGCTCTAGAAGTCTAAGAAGGTTATCACCAGTCTTACCTTCAAGCTTAGCAGCCTTGTCATATGTTGTTCTGAATTGGCTCTCGATTAGGCCGTAAAAACGCTTAACTTTTTGCTTCTCACGAAGCTGAACGCCGTAGTTTGAAAGTTTTGTTCTACGTGCGCCGTGCTGACCAGGAGCGTGTTCACGCTTGTTGATAGCACATTTATCTGAGTAACATCTGTCGCCCTTTAGGTACAGTTTCTGACCCTCGCGGCGGCACAGTCGACAACTAGGTCCAGTATATCTTGCCATCTAGTCTTGCACCTCCTATTATACTCTTCTTCTCTTAGGTGGTCGACAACCATTGTGAGGAATTGGTGTAACGTCTTGGATCATGCTGATTTCCAGACCTGCTGCTTGCAGAGAACGGATAGCTGCTTCACGACCGGATCCAGGACCTTTAACAAATACTTGAACAGCTTTAAGGCCATGTTCCATGCCTGCTTTAGCTGCAGCTTCGCCGCACATTTGTGCAGCAAATGGTGTAGACTTTCTAGAGCCTTTGAAGCCTAGAGCGCCTGCGCTTGACCATGCGATTACATTTCCGCTATTGTCTGTAAGCGTAACGATTGTATTGTTGAAAGTCGCTTGAATATGAGCTTGACCACGGTCAATATTCTTGCGAGCTTTTTTTCTGCCACGCGTATTACGAGCTTTTTTAGCCGCCATGCGTCTAACCTCCCTTTACTACTTTTTCTTCTTAGCTACTGTTTTAGCTGGACCCTTACGTGTACGTGCATTCGTCTTAGTCTTCTGACCACGTACAGGAAGTCCTTTTCTATGACGGATACCACGTTGGCATCCAATTTCTTGTAGACGCTTAATATTAAGAGCAACCTCACGACGAAGATCACCTTCAACTGTGTAATCAGCTTCGATGATAGAACGAAGTTTTGAAACTTCTTCTTCCGTTAGGTCTTTAATTCGCGTACTTTCGTTGATACCTGCCGCTGCAAGAATATCAGCTGATACATTGCGTCCAATACCATAAATGTATGTTAGACCAATAACAGCTCTTTTATCTCTTGGCAAGTCAACACCTGCGATACGTGCCATTTAGTGCACCTCCCATTTTACAACTTCATTGTGAATCATAAAAACAGATGATTTGGAGATATATATAGTAACCACACCAGCAGAAAGAACATTTCTCAGCCGCGCCTTAACGCTGGTGTATATATCAAGTTATTAACCTTGCTTTTGTTTATGCTTAGGGTTTTCACAGATAACCATGACTCTACCCTTACGCTTAATGATCTTGCATTTTTCGCAGATCGGTTTTACAGATGGGCGAACCTTCATTCTTGTCCCTCCTTAAATCACTTACCGCGCCAAGTAATTCTGCCTTTTGTCAAATCGTACGGTGACAGCTCAAGCGTCACTGAATCGCCAGGCAAAATCCGGATAAAGTTCATACGAAGCTTTCCAGATAAATGTGCCAAAACGATGTGATCGTTCTCAAGCTTGACTTTGAACGTTGCGTTAGGCAGGGCTTCTACTACGACTCCCTTGACTTCAATAGCGTCTTTCTTAGCCATTAAGACAAATCCCTCCTACAGAGTTCTAGATCAGTTTAATCCCAGTTTTTCTATCTCACGACGCACATAGGCGTTATTGATCTTTCCGTCACCCGAAAGCTTATCTTTCAGGCTTGTACTTACACTCGACAGAAGCGCCAAGTGTCTGATCTTCTTCTTTTTCGGCTTTTCGATCCTCCGAAGATCACCATCTGCAATCAGAACGTACTTTTCATCGACAATTTTCATGACAATAAAAATTCGATCCTTATCACGTCCGGCTTTAGACCTGACAAATTGTCCGATCTGTATATCCTTCGTTGTTTCCAAATCTGCCACCTCGCTTAATCCAGACTCGTTAGAAGCACTGGCTCGTCATCAGTGATCGCTAGGGTATGCTCATAATGAGCAGACATTTTACGATCTATTGTAACAACGGTCCACTTGTCTCCAAGAATCTCGACTGAATATCCTCCCGCGTTGACCATTGGCTCGATCGCTAAGACCATGCCCTCAGCAAGGCGAGGACCTTTGCCTGGTGGGCCGTAATTCGGAATCTGAGGATCTTCATGCAGATTGGTTCCTATGCCGTGTCCGACGAAATCTCGAACGACGGAAAAACCATGAGACTCAACGTAGCTTTGGATGGCATTAGATACATCCGATAGTCTGTATCCAACGCGACAGAACTTCAGGCCTTCATAAAAGCTTTGTCTTGTCACTTCAATCAGCTTGCTCGCTTCTTCAGTTACCTGACCCACAGCGAATGTTTTCGCCGCATCGCCATAGTATCCGTTTTTAAGAGCGCCGATGTCAATACTAATTATGTCGCCATCCTTCAGCACTCGACTAGCACTGGGAATCCCGTGAACGACCTCTTCATTAACGGAGGCACATATGCTTCCTGGAAACCCACCATAGCCTTTAAATGCAGCAGTTGCACCATGCTTGCGAATTTCCTTTTCAGCGATTTCATCCAATTCCTTGGTTGTGATTCCCGGTCTTATATGAGACTGCAGCACGCCATGGACGTGCGCGACGATCTTTCCAGATTCGCGCATCGTCTCAATTTCGCGCTTCGACTTCAGGATAATCATTTTAGAGACTCCCCAACGTAGAAGTGATGTCTTCAAACACAACGTCAATATCTCTTTGACCATCCACACTTACAAGAATATCTTTTTTCGTGTAGTAATCAATCAGTGGTGACGTTTGGTTCATATAAACCTGAATACGGTTTGAAACAGTTTCTTCGTTGTCATCCGGTCGTTGATAAAGCTCGCCGCCGCACTTATCGCACACGCCTTCAACCTTTGTTGGGTTGAACTGAATGTGGTAAGTCGCTCCGCAAGCTCTACAGATTCTTCTACCCACAGCACGTTCTACTAAAACGCTAGGATCAACTTGGATGTTAAGAACGCAATCAAGAGAGCAGTTCATTTTGTTAAGGGCTTTGTCAAGCGCCTCTGCCTGCTCTACCGTTCTTGGAAATCCGTCTAGCAGAAAACCAGCTTTTGTGTCATCCTGAGCAAGTCGATCTTCAACGATTGCTACAGTGATTTCATCCGGAACCAGTTCTCCGCGGTCAATATATGACTTCGCTTTCTTGCCGAGTTCCGTACCACCCTTGATATTTGCACGGAAGATGTCTCCCGTTGAAATATGAGGAATATCGTACTTATCGACAATACTTGCTGCTTGTGTACCTTTGCCAGCCCCTGGAGGCCCTAATAAAATTAATCGCATGCTATCCCTCTCCTGTTCGTACTACTTAAGGAAACCTTGGTAGTGACGCATAATCATTTGAGATTCGATTTGCTTCATTGTTTCAATTGAAACGCCAACAGCGATCAGTAGTGATGTGCCACCAAAACGGAATGCTGAACCTGAAAGGCCTGCAACCACATTCGGCATAACTGCGATAAACGCTAGGAAGATCGCACCAGCAAATGTGATTCTGTTTAGTGTACGCATCAGATATTCTGCTGTTGGTTTACCAGGACGAATACCTGGCACAAATCCGCCGTTCTTCTTCATATTATCAGAAACATCATATGGATTGAATGTCACTGAAGTGTAGAAGTACGTGAAACCAATGATAAGTAGCGCATACAGGGTGTTGTACAGGATGCTGCCTGTGTTAAAGTTTGCACTCATGAACGCGTAGAAACTACTTTGTGGCATGAATTGTGCAATAGTCATCGGGAACATTAGCAGAGACATTGAGAAGATTACCGGAATAACACCCGCCTGGTTTACCTTTAGCGGAATGTGTGTGCTATGTCCACCGTACATTTTACGGCCTACAACACGCTTAGCGTATTGAACAGGGATCTTTCTCTGACCTTGCTGAATGTATATAACACCCATAATAACTGCAATCGCAACAGCTGCGAACAGAATCACTGCAAAGATTGAAGTGTCTCCACTCATTACCTTGAATACTGTTGTCTGGATGCTGATTGGCAGTCTTGAAATAATACCAGCAAAGATGAATAGTGATATACCATTACCAATGCCGTTTTCAGTGATCTTTTCGCCCAAGTACATGAGGAATGCTGTACCGGCAGTTAGAGTCAGTACAGAAATTACGACTGACATTGTGTTGAAATCGATAAAAGCAGGTCTGAAAATACCAACACTCATACCAATTGCTTGAATCAATGCCAAGATAACTGTGCCGTAGCGAGTCATCTGTGCAAGTTTCTTACGACCCTCTTCGCCTTCTTTCGCTAATTGCTCAAGAGACGGAATGGCAATCTGAAGCAAGTTAACAATGATCGACGCTGTGATGTATGGCGATATACCCAGAGCAAATAATGAGAAGTTTTTGAATGAACCACCAGATAGTAGGTCAAAGAATCCAAAAAGTCCATCTTCACTTGCGAAAAGTGTCGCTAGCTTATTCGCATCGACACCAGGTACCGGAACGTGGGCACCTAATCTGAATACGACAATCATCATCAATGTGTAGATCATTCGTTTTTGTAAATCAGGTATTTTCCAAGCATTTCTCAGCGTTGCGAACAAGTTAGATCACCTCTGCCTTTCCTCCTGCAGCTTCGATTTTAGTGATAGCTGACTGAGTGAATTTATTTGCCTTGACTGTAAGCTTCTTTGTTAGTTCGCCGTCGCCAAGGATCTTTACGCCGTACTCAACTTTGCTAAGTACGCCTGTTTCCAGAAGCAGTTCTGGAGTGATCTCTGTACCGTCTTCAAATCTATTTAACGTCTCAACGTTTACGATGGTCCAGTTCTTTCTAGTAAAGTTATTGAAACCACGCTTTGGAAGACGTCTGAATAGTGGCATCTGGCCACCTTCGAAACCAGGTCTAACGCCGCCGCCAGAACGAGAATTTTGACCGTTCATACCGCGACCAGCAGTCGTACCTTGTCCTGAACCGCCGCCGCGACCAATACGCTTGCGGTTTTTAGTAGAACCTGCAGCAGGTCTCAGTTCATGTAGCTTCATGTTGACACCTCCTTATTATTAAGCTTCTTCTACTTCAACCAAGTGGCATACTTGTGCAATCATACCTCTCATTTGAGGGTTGTCTTGCTTTTCAACCACTTGACCGATTTTTTTCAGACCTAGGGCCTGAACCGTTAGTCTATGCTTAGGCTTTACGCCGATAGTACTCTTTACGAGTTTGATCTTGATGTTAGCCAAGGTGTTTTCCCCCTATCCAAGAATCTCTTCTACCGTCTTGCCACGAAGTTTAGCAACATCTTCAACAGTTTTCATTCTTTGAATACCGTCAAGAGCCGCATTAACCATGTTCTTTGGATTGTTCGAACCTAGAGACTTCGCACGTACGTCTTTAACGCCTGCTAGCTCAAGGACTGCACGAACAGGGCCACCAGCGATTACACCAGTACCTTCATGCGCAGGCATGATTAGTACTTTACCGCCGTCAAACTCTCCCTTAATTTCGTGTGGAACTGTTGTTCCAACACGTGGAACAAAGATCATGTTCTTCTTAGCGTGTTCGATAGCTTTACGAATTGCTTCTGGTACCTCAAGTGCTTTACCAGTACCTACGCCCACGTGACCGTTTTCATCTCCAACAACCACAAGTGCGCTAAAGCGGAAGTTACGACCGCCCTTAACAACTTTCGTAACACGGTTAATATTAATAACCTGCTCTTTGAGGTCAAGTTTGTTCGCATCAATCTTATATTGCGCCATTATTGTACCTCCCTTAGAATTTCAGACCAGCTGCACGTGCACCGTCTGCTAATTCCTTAACACGACCATGGTACAGATAGCCAGCTCTGTCAAATACAACAGTATCTATGCCTTTTTCAATTGCTCTTTTTGCAACAGCTTCTCCGACAACTTTCGCTGCTTCTTTATTGCCTGTGCCTGAAACTTGGCTCTTAATGTCCGCTTCCAGAGTAGAGGCAGAAACCAGCGTAGTACCTGTCGTGTCATCGATGATCTGTGCGTACACATTGTTCAGACTTCTATAAACGTTTAGTCTTGGACGTTCAGTAGTGCCTAGAACTTTTGATCGAACACGTCTTTGACGTGACTGACGCATACTGTTTTTAGTTTGCTTATTGATCATCCTATGTCACTCCTTTCCTTTACTTACCAGCTTTACCTTCTTTACGTCTTACATACTCATCAACGTAGCGGATACCTTTACCTTTGTATGGTTCAGGCTTTCTCCAATCGCGGATCTTAGCTGCATAATTACCAACAAGTTGCTTGTTGATACCTTTTACAACGATCTCTGTATTTGATGGGCACTCAGTCGTAATGCCTTCAGGATCTTCCATTGAAACTGGGTGAGAAAAACCAAGTTGTAGATCAAGGTTCTTGCCTTTTTTCGTAGCTCTGTAACCAACGCCTACGATTTGAAGTTTCTTCTCGTATCCTTTTGTAACACCTTCAACCATGTTGAAGATAAGTGCTCTAGACAGACCGTGTAGAGCTTTAAATCTTTTCAGATCTGATGGACGCTCTACAGTCAGAGTGTCACCATCGATAGAAATCTTAATGTCTTTATCGATCTGCTCGCTCAGTTCACCAAGAGGGCCTTTAACAGTTACTACGTTTTTATCAGTAACCTTAACTTCTACCCCTTGAGGAATCGTGATCGGCAAATTACCAACTCGTGACATTGTCGCACCTCCTACTTTTCCTCAATAATTACCAAACGTAGCAAAGAACTTCGCCGCCCACGCCAAGCTTACGAGCTTCCTTATCAGTAATAATACCGTTTGAAGTCGATACAACAGCGATGCCTAGACCACCTAGTACCTTAGGAATCTCATTTCTCTTAGCGTAAACACGTAGACCTGGCTTAGAAATTCTCTTTAGACCAGTAATAACTCGTTCTCTATTTTCACCGTATTTCAATTGAACACGGATGATACCTTGCTTGCCATCGTCGATGACGTCATAGCTCTTGATGAAACCTTCAGTTAGAAGGATTTCTGCAAGACGCTTCTTTGTGTTTGATGCAGGAACATCAACCGATGCGCGACGAACCATGTTGCCATTTCTAATACGCGTAAGCATATCTGCAATTGGATCTGTGATCATCATAGGTGTTTACCTCCCTTCCGTATTACCAGCTTGCCTTACGGACACCTGGAATTTGGCCTTTGTAAGCCAATTCTCTAAAGCAAATACGACAGATACCGAACTTTCTTAAGTAACCGTGCGGACGACCGCAAAGTCGACATCTATTGTATTCGCGTGTAGAAAACTTCTGTTTTCTAGCTTGCTTGACTTTCATTGCTTTTTTAGCCACTGCGATCCCTCCTTATTTGCTGAATGGCATACCCATAAGCTTCAGCAGCTCACGAGCTTCTTCATCTGTCTTCGCAGTTGTTACGAATGTGATATCCATACCGCGGACAGCATCTACTTTATCGTACTCGATTTCAGGGAAAATCAGCTGTTCTTTAATACCTACTGTGTAGTTACCACGACCATCGAATGCGTTAGGATTAACACCTCTAAAGTCACGTACACGAGGTAGTGCAATATTCATGAAGCGATCCATGAATTCGAACATTTGCGCGCCACGTAGTGTAACTTTGCAGCCGATTGACATGCCTTCACGTAGTTTAAAGTTAGAGATTGATTTTTTAGCTTTTGTAATAACAGGCTTTTGTCCTGTAATTGTAGCCATTTCTTCTGCAGCAGCTTTTACAGCTTTAGGATTATCTTTAGAACTACCAAGACCCATGTTTACCACGATCTTATCGAACTTAGGAATTTCCATTACAGAATCGTATCCAAATTTATCATGAAGTGCTTTTTTTACTTCACTATCATACTTTTCTCTTAGTCTAGCCATGTTCTGTTACCTCCTTTCGGCGATGATTAATCGATAACGTTGCCGGACTTAACAGCCACACGCACTTTTTTATCATTTTTTGTTTCGAACTTAACGCGAGAACCGCCCTTAGCTTTTTCGTCCCAGATCATTACATTTGAAACATGCAGAGGCATTTCCTGATGAATAATTCCACCTTGCTGCATTTGCTGAGTCGGTTTCTGGTGTTTAGTCGCCATATTAGCTCCTTCAACCAGCACGCGCTCTTTTTTAGGGAATACTTGAAGGACTTTGCCCTTCTTACCTTTATCTTTACCGGCAATAACAACCACCGTGTCACCCTTTTTAATATGCACTTGCTACACCTCCTACCTTTACAGTACTTCCGGTGCTAGAGACAAGATCTTCATGTACTTGTTCTCACGAAGCTCTCTTGCGACAGGTCCGAAGATACGAGTACCAGTTGGGTTCTTGTCTTCTTTAATGATTACAGCTGCGTTGTCATCGAACTTAACGTAGCTTCCGTCATTACGACGTACACCTTTTTTAGAACGTACAACTACCGCTTTAACAACGGCACCTTTTTTAACAACTCCGCCTGGTGTTGCATCTTTAACCGTAGCAACAATGACGTCGCCAATATTAGCGTATCTTCTCTTTGATCCGCCTAGTACTCGGATGCAAAGCAGTTCTTTAGCGCCGGAGTTATCCGCAACTTTCAATCGCGTTTCTTGTTGAATCATGTGATTATCCTCCTTCCGACAGCTCTACTTCGCTTTTTCTACTATTTCAACAAGTCTCCATCTCTTATCTTTAGAGAGTGGACGAGTTTCCATGATTCTTACACGGTCGCCCATGGAGCAAACATTGTTTTCATCGTGTGCTTTAAATTTCTTTGAACGCTTGATGCGCTTACCGTAAAGTGGATGACGAATAAAGTCTTCTACTTTAACAGTGATTGTTTTATCCATTTTATCGCTGACTACTAGGCCAACGCGGACTTTTCTATTGCCTCTTTCCACGACGTTAACCTCCTTTAGGCTTTGATCTCACGAGCTCTGAGAACCGTCTTAGCGCGAGCGATGTCCTTCTTGACACCTTTAATTCGCATAGGGTTATCCAGCTGACCAGTAGCAAGCTGGAATCTTAGATTGAACAGTTCCGATTTAAGATCGTTAATTTTTGTATGCAGTTCCGCATCTGTCAATTCACGTAGCTCTTTAGCTAACATTATGCTTCACCACCCTTTTCCGCATCTTCACGCTTAACAAACTTACACTTAATTGGAAGTTTCATAGCTGCTAGACGCATAGCTTCACGTGCTAGTTCTTCATCAACACCTGATAGTTCAAACATAACTCTACCTGGCTTTACTACAGCTACCCAGTATTCTGGTGAACCTTTACCGGCACCCATACGAGTTTCGGCAGGCTTTTGTGTAACTGGCTTATGAGGGAAAATCTTAATCCAGACTTTACCCGTTCTTTTCATTTTTCTATTAATTGCGATACGCGCAGCCTCAATTTGACGAGACGTAATCCACGCTGGCTCTGTAGCCACTAGACCGTAATCACCGTATGATACAGTGTTACCGCGCTGGGCTTGACCAGTCATTCTGCCTCTATGCTGGCGACGACGCTTAACTCTTTTAGGCATCAACATGGTGCATTGCCTCCTTCCTCAAACTACTAGACAAAAGGATTATTTTTTATTGTTGTTGTTTCTTGGCTTTCTGTTTTGGTTGTTTCTTCTGTTACCGCCACGGCCACCACGCTTGTTGTCTTTACGCTCACGAGCAGTTAGACGAGTAAGAACGCGACCTTCACCTGGCTTAGGAAGAACTTCACCTTTGTTCAGCCAAACTTTAACACCGATTTTACCGTAAGTTGTATCTGCTTCAGTGAAGCCGTAATCGATGTCAGCACGAAGTGTAGATAGTGGAACATTGCCTTCCGCATATCCTTCAGTACGTGCCATCTCTGCGCCGCCTAGACGACCAGCTGTTTGGATCTTAATACCAAGAGCACCTTGACGCATAGCTCTGCCGATTGATTGCTTCATAGCACGACGGAATGCAACACGTCTTTCTAGAGCAAATGCAACAGATTCAGCGATCAGCTGTGCATCAACTTCAGCGTTTTGAACTTCAGAGATGTCAAGCTGAACAGCTTTACCAGTCATCTTTTGTAGCTCAGCACGAAGCTTCTTGATTGTTTCGCCACCTTTACCTACGATCATGCCAGGCTTAGCAGTGAAAACGTTGATTTTAACCTTGCTGTTAGCAGCACGATCAATATAAATGCGAGCGATACCTGCACGCTTGTGATTGTTCTTGATATATTTACGGATTTCAAAGTCTTCAACTAGAAGATCAGAGAAATCTTTCTTATTAGCATACCATTTTGAGTCCCAGTCTTTAATAACGCCAACTCGAAGACCGTGTGGACTTACTTTCTGACCCATGCGTTAATCCCTCCTTATTCTTTTTCAGCAACGACAACGCCGATATGGCTCGTTCTTCTCAGGATTGGGTTCGCACGACCCATTGAACCAGCTTTCCATCTTTTCATAACAGGACCTTGGTTCGCGTATACCTGTGAAATGTATAGGCTTTCAACATCCATGTCAAAGTTGTTTTCAGCGTTAGCTACAGCAGACTCAAGAACTTTTAGTAGTTCACGAGCGCCTTTTCTCGGTGTAAACTTCAGGATCGCGCTTGCTTCTTTTACGTCTTTCCCTCTAACAAGATCAGCGATCGGCTTCATCTTACGAGGAGAGATACGAACGTGTTTATTCAGAGCTCTAGCTTCCATTAGTTAACCTCCTTCCGATCGTATAAACAAAATTTCGAATTAACGAATCTTACCTTTTTTATCTCCACCGTGACCACGGAACGTTCTTGTTGGTGAAAATTCACCAAGCTTGTGACCGATCATATCCTCAGTGATGTACACTGGAACGTGCTTGCGACCGTCATGAACAGCGATAGTGTGGCCTATCATTTGAGGGAAAATAGTAGATGCTCTAGACCAAGTCTTAACAACTTGCTTTTCCCCTTTTTCATTCATAGATTCAATTTTCTTCAGTAGTCCTTTATGAATAAAAGGTCCCTTCTTAAGAGATCTTCCCACTGTGAATCCTCCCTTCTTTCAAAACGAAGGCTTTAGAGGCAGATCCGACAATCCGTCCTACCTCTATATGCCTATTACCGTTACTTTCTGCGTGAAACGATATATTTGTCAGATTGCTTATTTTTCTTACGAGTCTTGTAACCAAGAGTCGGCTTACCCCATGGTGTAACAGGAGATGGACGACCGATTGGCGCACGACCTTCACCACCACCGTGAGGGTGATCGTTAGGGTTCATTACAGAACCACGAACTGTAGGTCGGATACCCATATGGCGCTTACGACCAGCTTTACCAACTGTAACATTTTCGTGGCTTGAGTTACCAACCACGCCAATTGTTGCACGACACTCTTTACGTACGTAACGAGTTTCGCCAGATGGAAGTCTAAGAAGAGCCATATCGCCTTCTTTTGCCATAAGCTGTGCAGACATACCAGCAGAACGTGCAAGCTGACCACCTTTACCAGGCTTTAGCTCGATGTTATGAATAACAGTACCAGTAGGCATATCTTGCAGCATTTTCGCGTTACCAGGCTTAATATCAGCTTCTGGACCTGAGAAAATCTCAGTACCAACCTCAACACCTTCAGGAGCAAGGATGTAACGCTTTTCACCGTCTGCGTATGTTAGCAGTGCGATGTTTGCTGATCTATTTGGATCGTATTCGATTGTAGAAACTTTTGCAGGAACACCGTCCTTGTTTCTCTTGAAATCGATGATTCTGTACTTGATTTTGTTGCCGCCACCTCTATGACGAATTGTAATCTTACCTTGATTATTTCGTCCAGAGTGTTTCTTAAGTGAAACAACGAGTGACTTTTCAGGCTTCGACGTAGTGATTTCTTCAAATGTAGAAACCGTCATATGACGTCTTGCAGGAGACGTAGGTTTGAAACCTCTAACTGCCATCGTGATTCCCTCCTTTAATTACGAATTATAGTATTTATTACATGCCTTCGAAGAATTCAATTTCTTTGCTGTCGGCAGTAAGTTTAACGATAGCCTTTTTCCAGCTACGACGGTAACCTTCGTTACGGCCCATACGCTTCTTCTTGCCTTTAACGTTCATTGTGTTCACAGATGCTACAGTTACGCCGAAGATTGACTCAATAGCGTCTTTAACTTCAGTTTTGTTAGCGCTTCTGTGTACTTCGAATGTGTACTTCTTGTCAGACATGCCCATCATTGAAGTTTCAGTGATCACTGGTCTGATGACTACATCGTATGATGTTTTCATTATGCGTACACCTCCTCGATCTTCTGAACAGCATCTTTAGTGATGATGCAAGTGTCATGGTGTAGAAGTTGATAAACGTTCACACCTAGGACCTCTGCAGTTGCAACACCTTTGATGTTGTTAGCAGAACGAATTACGTTTTCGTTCTTATCAGCAGTAACGACTAGAGCCTTTTTAGCTGCATTAACATTAGATAGGATGTTCACCATATCCTTTGTCTTTGGAGCTTCTAGGTTTAGCTCGTCGATTACGATAAGTTCATTATTGTTTACCTTTGCAGATAGTGCAGACTTAAGAGCAAGACGCTTAACCTTCTTGTTTAGTCTGTAAGAGAAATCTCTTGATTTTTTAGCAAAAGCAACACCACCGCCAACAAAGTGAGGCGCACGAGTTGTACCCTGACGAGCACGACCTGTACCCTTCTGACGATAAGGTTTCTTTCCGCCACCACGTACTTCAGAACGTGTTCTTGCAGCGAATGTACCTTGTCTTTGGTTAGCTAGGTAGTTTTTAACGACTTCATGTAGTACAGCTTCATTCACTTCAGTAGCGAAAATGCTGTCATTCAGTTCGATCTCACCAACTTTTTGGCCAGATACGTTAAGAATATCATGTTTAGGCACTGTTCTTTCCTCCTTTCCTAATCCTTAGCTCTTATTTGTTGTTCTTGACAGTTTTCTTAAACGTTACAAAACCGCCTCTAGGGCCCGGAACGGCACCTTTAACAAGCACAATGTTTCTCTCAGCATCAACACGAACGATTTCAAGATTTTGAACCGTTACTGTTTCGTGACCCATGTGGCCAGCCATGTTCATGCCTTTGATAACGCGAGCAGGATAGGATGCAGCACCCAGAGAGCCAGGGCCTCTGTGGTACTTAGAACCGTGAGTTTCAGGACCACGGCTTTGGTTATGACGCTTGATAGTACCAGCAGTACCCTTACCTTTTGAAGTACCAGTTACGTCAACCATCATACCAGCTTCAAGCACGTCCGCTTTGATTTCTTGACCAACAGTAAACGCTGCAGTATCTTCAACACGGAATTCCGCTAGAAGACGCTTTGGCGAAACGCCAGCCTTGTCAAAGTGGCCTTTAAGTGGCTTGTTAGCTCTTTGAGCTTTTTGATCTGAGAAACCAACTTGGATAGCATTGTAACCATCAGTTTCTACAGTTTTGATTTGTGTTACGACTACAGGACCAGCTTCAACAACAGTAACAGGTGTTACCACACCGTCTTCGTTGAATACCTGAGTCATACCGATTTTTTTACCAAGAATCATTGGTACACCTCCGATAAATTTTACAGCGGATTACGTCAAAAAAACGCAATCATACTAAAACAATCAGATTTCATCGATCGGAATCTATTGAAACCTTACATCTTAGTATTACAACTTAATTTCGATATCCACACCAGCAGGTAGGTCAAGTCTCATTAGAGAATCAACTGTCTTTGGTGTAGGGCTCAGAATGTCAATAAGACGCTTATGCGTTCTCATTTCAAACTGTTCTCTAGAGTCTTTGTACTTATGTACCGCTCTTAGAATAGTAACAATTTCCTTTTTAGTAGGAAGAGGTACCGGACCTGATACTTCCGCACCAGTAGTCTTTGCAGTTTCAACAATTTTCTTTGCAGATGCATCTAGAACCTTGTGATCGTAAGACTTCAGTTTGATTCTGATTTTTTGACTAGCTTTGCTCATTTAAATTTCCCTCCTTTTCATCGTACGACGTTGCTTGTACGACGTTTCCCTAGCACACTGGTCCGGGTGTATCGAGGACCACAAATTAAAAACGCCCGGAAAACGGTCGCCCATTTCTCTGAATGGACACTTCTCCGCAGAAGTTCTCTTAATCGGGAGGACGCCCGATTTAGTAACCTCCTGCATCATCGCAGTTCAAACACGCTATATTAGTATACATGAAACACTTAATGATTGCAAGAGCTTTTTAGAATTCTTTTCTCTTGCTTTTGCAGCATAACATGTTTCTGCTACATAAAATAGATGTTCCGCTCTATTTATATAGTAGAAACACGTCATCACGTGCTTTAACTGCACTCCTATTATTATATAGATAAATTCAAGATTTGCAACACTTTTTCTTAAACTTTTTGAAGTTTTTTTTAACCTGCCTACCCGTATAACGATTGCCGTTTTTCACGCCTTTTATTCAAGTGCTTTTATACCCTAGGTATATTCGATGAAAACTGAAGTGATTCTACAACGCCATTTGATTTTTGAGCTTTTCCTAAACTTTCTTTACACAGGATCCACATGAAGAGGCTATCGAGTCATGCCTGCTAGATGGCTTAATCTTTTCATAGATTGTTTTCAATGCTTTTTAATTAAATGTACATTTTTAAGACATAAATGCGAGGATATTATATTCTCCATTTCTTTCTCATTCATTAAAAAAGACCACTCCGAAGAGTGGCCTATATAATCATATAACATATAACCGGTCAGGGTTTTTATTTTACGCATTCATTAATCTCGAATCAAAACTGATAACCGCTAAGCAGCATCAGATCAGTTGCTAGTGCAAGCAGATAATCTTAAAAAAGATTATTCGATGATCTTAATTACAGAACCAGCACCTACTGTACGTCCACCCTCACGGATAGAGAACTTTAGGCCTTCTTCTACTGCGATTGGTGCGATTAGCTCTACAACCATTTCGATGTTGTCGCCAGGCATGCACATTTCTGTACCTTCTGGAAGAGCAATTGCGCCTGTTACGTCTGTTGTTCTAAAGAAGAACTGTGGACGGTAGTTGTTGAAGAATGGTGTGTGACGTCCGCCTTCTTCTTTCTTTAATACGTATACTTGTGCTTCGAACTTCGTGTGTGGGTTTACTGAACCAGGCTTAGCTAGTACTTGACCACGCTCGATTTCTGTTCTTTGTACACCACGTAGTAGTGCGCCGATGTTGTCGCCTGCTTCGCCTCTATCTAGAAGCTTACGGAACATTTCAACACCCGTTACAACAACTTTACGCTTTTCTTCTGCTAGACCAACGATTTCAACTTCTTCTGATACGTTGATTACACCACGCTCTACACGACCTGTTGCAACTGTACCACGACCAGTGATTGAGAATACGTCCTCTACTGGCATTAGGAATGGCTTGTCTACATCACGCTCTGGGTTTGGAATGTACTCATCGATTGTTTCGAACATTTCGATGATCTTCGCTGCCCACTCTTCGTCGCCTTCTAGCGCCTTTAGAGCTGAACCGTGGAAGATTGGCGTGTCATCGCCTGGGAAATCGTACTCAGATAGCAGTTCACGAATTTCCATTTCTACTAGTTCAAGTAGTTCTTCATCGTCTACCATGTCACACTTGTTCATGAATACTACGATGTAAGGTACGCCTACCTGACGAGATAGAAGGATGTGCTCACGTGTTTGTGGCATTGGACCATCTGCAGCTGATACTACTAGGATAGAACCGTCCATCTGTGCAGCACCTGTGATCATGTTCTTAACGTAATCGGCGTGACCTGGGCAGTCTACGTGTGCGTAGTGACGTGCTGGTGTTTCGTACTCAACGTGTGCTGTAGAGATTGTGATACCACGCTCACGCTCTTCTGGAGCCTTATCGATGTTTTCGAAATCTACACGCTCACCTAGTTGGTAGTGATCAAATAGTACTTTTGTGATTGCCGCTGTAAGAGTTGTCTTACCGTGGTCAACGTGACCAATTGTACCAATGTTAACGTGTGGCTTATTTCTTTCAAATTTAGCCTTAGCCATTTTAAATTCCTCCTCGTATTACGGATTTTAGCTTATGTTTGTAATCACATATGTAATGGCGGTCGACCAGCGGTCAACCGCCGCCTTACAGTGATTATTTATTTTCCATTACTTTTTCAGCAAGATTCTTAGGTAGTGGCTCAAAATGATCGAAGATCATTGTGTAGTTACCACGGCCCTGAGACTTAGAACGAAGGTCAGTTGCATAACCGAACATGTTTGCCAGCGGAACAAAAGCACGGATTGTTTGTGCACCATGTGTCACTTCCATACCTTCAAGTTGTCCACGACGAGAGTTCAGGTCACCAACAACGTCACCAGTGTATTCTTCAGGAACAATAACTTCAACCTTGAATACAGGCTCAAGAAGTACTGGGTTACCTTTTCTCATAGCTTCTTTAAACGCCATTGAAGCAGCTAATTTAAAGGCCATTTCAGAAGAATCGACATCATGGTAAGAACCGTCGTAAAGATTAATGTTAACGTCAACCACTTCGAAACCAGCTAGAACGCCATTTTCCATAGCTTGCTGGAAACCTTGGTTACATGGCTCGATATATTCTCTAGGAATAGAACCACCAACAACCGTGTTTTCGAATGTGTAACCCACACCTGGTTCGTTAGGACGCATTTTGATCTTAACGTGGCCGTACTGACCTTTACCACCAGATTGCTTAGAGTACTTGTAGTCAACTTCAACTTCTTTAGTGATTGTTTCTTTGTAAGAAACTTGAGGTGCACCAATGTTCGCTTCTACTTTGAATTCTCTTAGAAGACGGTCAACGATGATTTCAAGGTGAAGCTCACCCATACCAGCGATGATTGTCTGTCCAGTTTCTTCATTTGTATAAGTACGGAACGTCGGATCCTCTTCAGCAAGCTTAGCAAGTGCGATACCCATTTTATCTTGGCCTGCACGAGTCTTAGGCTCGATAGCAACCTCGATAACCGGCTCTGGGAATTCCATAGATTCCAGGATGATTTGATGATCCTGATCACATAGAGTATCACCAGTCGTTGTATGCTTTAGGCCAACCGCTGCTGCGATATCACCTGAGTATACAGTTGGGATTTCTTCACGCTTAGCTGCATGCATTTGCATGATACGACCAACACGCTCTTTCTTGCCCTTTGTAGAGTTGTATACATATGAGCCAGAATCAAGCGTACCTGAGTAAGCTCTAAAGAATGCAAGCTTACCAACATAAGGGTCAGTCATGATTTTAAATGCAAGTGCTGAGAACGGTAGGCTATCATCAGAAGCTCTATCATCCTCTTCGCCATCAGGTGTTAGACCCTTGATAGCTGAGATGTCAGTTGGAGCTGGCATGAAGTCGATAATCGCATCAAGAAGCGCCTTAACACCTTTGTTTTTGTATGCAGAACCACAGCAAACTGGAACGATTTCGTTAGCGATTGTCGCTCTACGAAGTGCTGCAACCAGCTGATCTTTCGTTGGCTCTTCACCTTCAAGGTAAGCCATCATTAGCTCTTCGTCAGTTTCAACGATAGCTTCGATCATTGCTGCTCTATATTCTTCAGCTTGTTCCATGTAGTCAGCTGGGATGTCACGAAGTTCCGTGTTCATACCAGTGTCATCTGTGTTGTAAATTGCCTTCATATCTAGAAGTGAAATAATTCCTTCAAAGTCGTCTTCAGCACCGATTGGAAGCTGAATCGGAACAGCGTTCGCTTTAAGACGATCTTTCATCATACCAACAACGCGAAGGAAGTCAGCACCTGTAATATCCATCTTGTTTACGAAAGCCATACGAGGAACTTGGTACTTATTAGCCTGTCTCCAAACTGTTTCAGACTGAGGCTCAACGCCACCCTTTGCACAGAAAACTGCACAAGAGCCATCAAGTACACGTAGAGAACGTTCAACTTCAACTGTAAAGTCAACGTGACCAGGTGTATCGATGATGTTGATGCGTGTGTCATTCCATTGGCAAGTTGTCGCAGCAGAAGTGATCGTGATGCCACGCTCCTGTTCCTGCTCCATCCAGTCCATCGTTGCAGCACCGTCGTGAACCTCACCGATTTTGTGAGTTAGACCAGTGTAGAAAAGAATACGCTCTGTAGTCGTAGTCTTACCTGCATCGATGTGAGCCATGATACCAATGTTACGAGTTTTTTCAAGCGAAAAAGCTCTACCCATTGTGTATCCTCCTCTCTCTTACGAATTTCTACTATTGGAATATGCTTTAACAAACATACAGTGGTAGTAGCCTTTTGGCTATTACCATCTGTAGTGTGCAAATGCACGGTTTGCTTCTGCCATTTTGTGTGTATCTTCTTTTTTCTTAACTGATGCACCAGTGTTGTTTGCTGCATCCATAATTTCCTTAGCTAGCTTTTCCTTCATAGTACGCTCGCCACGCTTACGTGTATACTCTGTGATCCATCTAAGACCTAGAGTTTGACGGCGTACAGGACGAACTTCCACAGGAACCTGGTAGTTAGAGCCACCTACACGGCGAGCCTTAACTTCAAGTACAGGCATGATGTTGTCTAGGGCTGCTTCAAATACTTCAAGAGCATCTTTACCAGTCTCTTGAGCTACGATTTCAAATGCACCGTAAACGATTTGTTGAGCAGTACCTTTCTTACCATCAAGCATGATGTTGTTGATAAGCTTTGTTACCACTGTAGATCCGTAAACAGGATCAGCATAAACTTTTCTCTTAGGAACATTACCTTTTCTTGGCACGTCTCTTCCCTCCTTGCAATGAATGATTTCATCGGTACTCGACAAAATGTTGAATTGTCGTTGGCGCCATATAAACTTGATAAAACCCCTTCCTTCTATGGCTAGAAGGAAGAGGTGGTTTATTGCTTAAATTAATTGCTATTATTTCTTGGGCTTCTTCGCTCCGTACTTCGAACGAGACTGGTTTCTATCAGAAACACCAGCTGTATCAAGAACACCACGAACGATGTGGTAACGAACACCCGGAAGGTCTTTAACACGACCACCACGGATAAGAACAACACTGTGCTCCTGTAGGTTGTGACCTACACCCGGGATGTATGCAGTAACCTCCATACCGTTTGTTAGACGAACTCTAGCAATCTTACGAAGCGCGGAGTTAGGCTTCTTAGGCGTGATTGTTTTAACTGACGTACAAACACCACGCTTGAATGGCGCGCTCTGTGCCACGTTCTGTCTTTTAAGTGTATTAAAAGTTCTTTGAAGAGCTGGCGAAGTAGATTTCTCAACTTGCTGCTTACGACCCTTACGAACGATCTGATTAATAGTAGGCATTCCATGCACCTCCTTCCATTTTTAAATTAGTTTATTTAGTTATAACTGCTGTCGCAGCACCAACGTCTATTTTGCAAGCTAGACCCAGCACGCGCATATTTTCGACATATTCAATCTCAATATCAGCGGCTTCAGCCAGCTCTATTATGTGTCTCGTCACATGCTGTTCAGCATTTCTCGCGACGAAAACCTTCAGGGCACGACCCTCAGTTATCGCTCTTGATGACTGCTTGACCCCGATCTTCAGATGATCCCGATCAAGTATTTGCAACTCTTGAACCGGCATAATACAACCTCCTTCAGGGCGCAAAAAGGCGTGGGCTCCCATTGGCACACTTCAATATTCTAACACCAGCCTTTACAGCTGTCAATGTTATTTTTGTTAAAGAAGAACTTTGTATTCATCTTCAGCCGGCTGAAGGGTCTCATGCTTTTGAATTGCCACATCGTTGTACTTCTTCATACCAGTGCCGGCAGGAATTAGTTTACCGATTAGGACATTCTCCTTCAGACCAACCAGACGGTCTTCCTTGCCATTAATCGCTGCATCAGTCAGGACACGTGTTGTTTCCTGGAATGATGCCGCTGATAGGAATGACTCAGTTGCCAGAGACGCTTTTGTGATACCAAGAAGTGATCTTATACCAGTAGCCATCTCTCCGCCTTCTTCAGCAACACGTTTGTTCTCAATGTTGAACTCGCGAACACTGATCACCGAACCTTCAAGAAGTTTCGTGTCACCAGGGTTGTCAACGCGCATCTTACCAAGCATTTGCTTGATGATGATCTCAACGTGCTTATCATTGATATCAACACCCTGTAGACGGTAAACTCTTTGGACTTCAGAAGTAATATACTCCTGAACACCTCTTACCCCTACAACGCGAAGAATATCATGTGGATTTACAGAACCATCTGTAATCATTTGGCCAGCTTCCACACGATCACCAGCTTCAACTCTCAAGCGAGAGCCGAAAACGATTTGGCTTGATGCCACTTCGCCGCTGTCAGATGTGATAACAACTTCTTTTTTCTTTTTCGTTTCTCTAAAGGAAACTGTACCAGCAAGCTCTGCAATAACCGCAAGACCTTTCGGTTTACGTGCTTCGAAAAGTTCCTCAACACGGGGAAGACCTTGGGTGATATCGCCGCCGGCAACACCGCCGGTGTGGAAAGTACGCATTGTAAGCTGTGTACCCGGTTCACCGATTGATTGTGCCGCAATAATACCAACCGCTTCACCAACATTAACCGGCTTGCCGTTTGCTAGGTTGACACCATAACAATGCGAGCAAACACCGTAATCAGTGTCACATGTCAGTACTGAACGAACTTCCAGTTCAGTGATGCCAGAAGCATCAATGTTTTGAGCAATTTCCATAGAGATCATTGTATCTGTATCGCATAGAACTTGACCTGTTTCAGGATGTAGAACTTCCTTAGCAGGGAAACGTCCAACAATACGCTCAATGAATGGTTCGATCATCTCATTGCCATTCATGAATGCCTTAACGATGATACCTTGATCTGTACCACAATCTGTATCGCGAACGATAACATCCTGCGACACGTCAACAAGACGACGTGTTAGGTAACCTGAATTGGCAGTACGAAGTGCCGTATCGGCTAGACCCTTACGTGCACCTGTTGTCGAGATAAAGTACTCTAGGACACCAAGACCTTCACGGAAGTTTGAAACGATCGGGATCTCAACGGTCTTACCAACTGCATTGGCCATCAGACCACGCATACCCGCCAGCTGACGGATCTGGTTTCTAGAACCACGGGCACCGGAGTGGGCCATGATTTTAATGTTGTTCAGATCACTTAGATTTTCCATTAGGGCATCAGTAACATCTTCTGTCGTATGAGTCCATGTCTGGATAATCTTCTTATATCTTTCATCTTCAGAAATCAAACCTTTACGGTAAGCATTCTGATACTTGTCTACAAGTTTACGCGCATCTGCGATCAGTTGCTTCTTCTTTGGTGGAATCACCATATCCGAAACAGAAACTGTTACCGCACCACGAGTAGAATACTTGAAGCCCATATTTTTCATATGGTCAAGCATAATCGCTGTCACCGTGTTTGCATGCTTTGCAAAACACTTAGCGATGATTTCTTCAAGTTTTTTCTTCGTACATAGGAAGTCGACTTCAAGCGAGTAAGGATCCGCATCACGATCAACAAAGCCAATATCCTGTGGAATTTGCTCGTTGAAGATGAAACGTCCAACCGTTGATTCAACAAGTGATATTTCACCTGTTTTAGCACTCTTCATACGCACTTTAACTTTCGAGTGAAGTGTTACAACCTTGTTTTCATAAGCCATGATCATTTCATCGTAGTCCTTGAAGACCATGCCTTCGCCAGGCTCGCCATCTTTTTCGAAAGTCATGTAGTAAGCGCCAAGAACCATATCCTGAGATGGTGTCGTAATCGGGTTACCATCTTTAGGTGCAAGGATATTGTTAACAGAAAGCATCATGAATCTTGCTTCCGCTTGAGCTTCTACTGATAAAGGAACGTGTACCGCCATCTGGTCACCATCAAAATCGGCATTGTAAGCTGTACATACCAGTGGGTGAAGACGAATCGCCTTACCTTCGATAAGTACTGGCTCAAAGGCCTGGATACCCATTCTATGAAGCGTAGGGGCACGGTTCAGCATAACTGGGTGCTCCTTGATCACTTCTTCAACAATATCCCAAACTTCAGGCTTAACGCGCTCAACCATACGCTTGGCGCTCTTGATGTTGTGTACATATCCGTCCTTAACAAGCTTCTTCATAACGAATGGCTTGAAAAGTTCCAGAGCCATCTTCTTAGGAAGACCACACTGGTAGAATTTCAGTTCAGGACCAACAACGATAACCGAACGACCAGAGTAGTCGACACGCTTACCTAGAAGGTTCTGACGGAAACGACCTTGCTTACCCTTAAGCATGTCAGACAGAGACTTAAGTGGTCTGTTACCAGGTCCAGTAACAGGACGGCCACGACGACCGTTATCGATCAGCGCATCGACAGCTTCCTGAAGCATACGCTTTTCATTTCTAACAATAATATCTGGCGCGCCAAGTTCAAGAAGACGCTTTAGACGATTGTTTCTGTTTATAACACGGCGGTACAGATCGTTAAGATCCGATGTCGCAAAACGTCCACCGTCTAGCTGAACCATAGGACGTAGATCCGGTGGAATAACCGGAATAACATCTAGAATCATCCAGCTTGGATTATTTTCAGACTTTTTAAATGCCTCAACAACCTCAAGACGACGAAGCGTTCTAACCTTCTTTTGACCCGTTGCATCCTTCAGCTTTGCAGCAAGTTCTTCTGCTAGCTTTGGAAGGTCGATAAGGTCAAGCACTTCCTTGACAGCTTCCGCACCCATTGCCGCTTTAAAGTCGTTTCCAAACTTTTCACGGTAGTCTGAGTACTCTTTTTCCGTTAGAAGCTGCTTGAAACTTAGTGATGTTTCACCTGGGTCAATTACGATGTACGAAGCAAAGTAAAGAACCTTTTCAAGCGCTCTTGGAGACATGTCAAGAAGGATACCCATCTTAGAAGGGATACCTTTGAAGTACCAAATGTGAGAAACAGCCGCAGCTAATTCGATGTGACCCATTCTCTCACGACGTACTTTTGCCTTTGTGACCTCAACGCCACAACGATCGCATATAACGCCTTTATAGCGAACACGCTTATATTTACCACAGTGACACTCCCAATCTTTTGTTGGGCCAAAGATCTTTTCACAGAATAGACCTTCTTTTTCCGGCTTAAGTGTTCTGTAGTTAATAGTTTCGGGCTTCTTCACCTCGCCTTTTGACCAGGCACGGATTTTTTCCGGTGAAGCAAGACCGATTTTAATTGAATCGAAATTGTTAAATTCGAGCAAGGGCTACCTCTCCCTTCCGATCAGAGTTATTCGTTGCCTTCTTTAAGGAAATCAACCGTGAATCCTTTACGTTCAAAGTTATCAGACTCGTCTTTGGTTCCTGGTACTTGTTCTCCAAGCACTTCTTTAGAAACCAGGCTTGACTCTTCCACTTCGTCTGACTCTTTGATAGCGATTTCGCCTTCATCATCTCTCATAACCTTTACGTCAAGCGCAAGAGACTGAAGTTCTTTAATAAGAACCTTGAAGGACTCAGGAATTCCAGGTTCAGGGATGTTTTCACCCTTAACGATAGATTCGTATGCTTTAACACGGCCTACAACGTCATCCGACTTGACAGTCAAGATTTCCTGTAGAGTATACGCCGCACCATAGGCCTCAAGTGCCCATACCTCCATCTCACCGAAACGCTGTCCACCAAACTGTGCTTTACCGCCAAGTGGTTGCTGTGTAACCAGTGAGTATGGTCCTGTAGAACGTGCATGAAGCTTGTCATCTACAAGGTGGTGAAGTTTTAGCATATACATGTAGCCAACTGTAACAGGGTTATCAAATGCATCACCTGTACGGCCATCTCGAACAGTCATCTTACCATTACGAGGGTAACCTGCTTCTTCAAGCAGATCCATAATCTGAGTCTCTTTCGCACCATCAAATACTGATGTTGCAACCTTCCATCCGAACTTCTTAGCAGCCATGCCAAGGTGAACCTCTAGGACCTGACCGATGTTCATACGAGAAGGTACACCCAGTGGGTTAAGAACGATCTGAAGTGGCGTACCATCATTCAGGAACGGCATGTCTTCAATCGGTAGAACACGGGAGATAACACCCTTGTTACCGTGACGACCGGCCATCTTATCACCGACTTGGATCTTTCTCTTCTTAGCGATGTAAACGCGAACAAGCTCATTTACGCCCGGAGGCAGCTCGTCACCGTTTTCACGCGTGAATACTTTTACATCTACAATGATACCAGCTTCACCATGAGGTACACGAAGTGATGTATCGCGTACTTCACGTGCTTTCTCACCGAAGATTGCACGAAGAAGTCTTTCTTCTGCTGTCAGTTCAGTTTCACCCTTAGGCGTTACCTTACCAACCATAATATCGCCAGAATTGACCTCAGCACCAATACGAATGATTCCTCGTTCGTCAAGGTTTCTAAGAGCATCATCACTTACGTTTGGAATATCGCGCGTGATTTCTTCTGGACCAAGTTTTGTATCTCTAGCTTCTGACTCATATTCTTCAATATGAATAGAAGACAGTCTATCTTGTTGTACAAGCTCTTCACTCAGTAGGATGGCATCCTCATAGTTGTAGCCTTCCCATGTCATGAAGCCGATCAGTAGGTTTGTGCCAAGTGCGATTTCACCCATTTCCGTGGATGGACCGTCCATGATCACTTCACCTTTTTTAACAATCTGACCTTTGTCAACCAGTGGTCTTTGTGTGATACAAGTGCCCTGGTTTGAACGCTTGAATTTTAATAGGTTGTGATGTTCTTTTGAACCATCATTATGACGAATCGTAATGCGGTCACCAGATACATAATCAACCACACCGTCCTCTTTTGCCATTCTTACGACGCCAGAGTCACGGCCTGCAATACCTTCCATACCTGTACCGATGATAGGCGCTTGGGCCTTCACTAGCGGTACCGCTTGACGCTGCATGTTGGAACCCATGAGGGCACGGTTGGCATCATCATTTTCAAGGAACGGAATCATCGCAGTTGCCACAGAAACCATCTGCTGTGCAGAAACTTCCATGTAATCCACCTGCGTGCTTGGGAATTCAGCAATGTCCGCATGACGACGCGCAACAACCCTGTCATTGACAAAGGTCATGTCGTCATTAAGTGGCTCAATCGCTGGTGCAACAACACATTTTTCCTCAACATCTGCAGTCAGATAATCAATCCTACCAGTCACAACGCCTGTTTCGCTATCCACACGACGATATGGCGACTCAATGAAGCCATACTCATTAATGCGTGCAAATGACGATAGAGAGCCGATTAGACCGATGTTAGGACCTTCAGGTGTCTCGATAGGACACATACGGCCGTAGTGAGAGTAGTGAACGTCACGAACCTCAAAGCCCGCACGCTCTCTCGAAAGACCACCAGGACCAAGAGCCGATAGACGACGCTTGTGCGTTAGTTCTGCAAGTGGGTTCGTTTGATCCATGAACTGCGAAAGCTGTGATGAACCGAAGAACTCTTTAATTGCAGCTGCTACCGGACGAATATTAATCAGAGCCTGAGGCGTGATAACATCCATATCCTGAATTGTCATTCTTTCTCTAACAACACGTTCCATTCTAGAAAGACCAATACGGAACTGGTTTTGAAGCAGTTCCCCCACAGAACGAATACGACGATTGCCCAAGTGGTCAATATCATCAACGTTACCAATGCGGTGTGGAAGACCTAGAATGTAAGAGATTGAAGCCAGAATATCATCTGGAATGATGTTCTTAGGATTTAACTCCTTATAACGCTCTTCAACCGCTGCTTTAATATCTGCTTCTTCCGTGTAAGTATCCAGGATTTCTTTAAGAACTGGATAGTAAGCACGGTCAATACGAGGCAGACCTTCAATTTGTACATACTTGTCAAAGTCAACAAAGTGATTGCCGATAACCTTGACAGGCTTGTCGTCATCGCCAAGGACGATAACAGACTTTACGCCAGCATTTTCAATATCCATTGCTAGTTCACGTTCAACTTTAATGCCGGCTTCAGCGATGATTTCACCTGTTTCTGGGTGAACAACATCTTCAGCAAGAACTTCCTTCTCAATACGGTTCAGAAGACCAAGTTTCTTATTGAATTTGTAGCGACCAACCTTGGCAAGGTCGTAACGCTTGTCATCGAAGAATAGTGAGTTGATAAGGCTTGTCGCACTTTCAACTGTTGGTGGTTCGCCAGGACGAAGCTTCTTATAAATTTCGATCAAAGCTTCAGCCTTTGTTGTTGTGTTATCCTTGTCTAAAGACTTAAGCAGACGCTCATCCTCACCAAAGAAATTGATGATTTCCTGGTCTGAAACAAGGCCAAGGGCTCTTACAAGAACTGTCACTGGTAGCTTTCTTGTACGGTCAATACGAACAGAAACAATGTCGTTTGAGTCCGTCTCGTACTCAAGCCATGCCCCACGATTCGGAATAACCGTCGTAGAGTATAAGTTGGATCCAGACTTATCGACTTTAACATCGTAGTATGGGCCCGGAGAACGAACCAACTGGCTAACGATTACACGTTCAGCACCATTGATAATAAACGTTCCCTTGTCTGTCATCAGCGGAAAATCGCCCATGAAGACTTTTTGTTCCTTTACTTCGCCCGTTTCCTTATTAATGAAACGAACTTGTACTTTCAGTGGAACTGCGTAAGTGACATCCCTCTCCTTACATTCCTCGACATCGTACTTAGGATCTTCATTAAGTTCGTAGTCGATAAACTCTAGGATTAGGTTGCCAGTGTAGTCCTGAATTGGCGAGATGTCTTGAAAAGCTTCCATCAGGCCATTTTCTAGGAACCATTCATATGACTTCATCTGAATTTCAATAAGATTTGGCATATCCAGAATCTTAGGAATTCTAGAAAAACTCATACGTTCAACTTTACCGAGCTGTACTGGCTGTGGCATTCAAACTTCACCCCTCATGCTAAATAATTAAAGGCTCCGTGGATGAAAATTCATCTTGATATTTCTTAGGGAGACTTCCCTTAACCTACAAACAAACCGTCCCCCGTGTTTCCTGACTCTCCCACATTAGATCTTCGGGACCTGCATTCAAACACGTAAGGGCACTATATATACTTATACATAAAGTCGCCCATCGAAACACAAAAAACGCCAAAAAAGCGATATGTCCCCGATTTTAACGATCAACTTTACATACGTATGGCATTATAAAATGATACTACACTTGGATTATCGTGTCAATAGTATTCTTCAATACTTTCAATTTATGTCCGGATTATTGCTAGAATTTATTTTGATATGCAAGATATTTGAAATGACTTGATTTAAGAGTATTCATGCAGCAAGTCAAAGTCAATTCGCTGCAAATCATGGATAAACGTCATGAATCATCCGGGCTAAGTCATGTATAATAAATATTTACTTAGACGGGGCATTTACTTAGACAAATCTTGTCCCGTCCAAGTAAATATCTACCACGAATTCATGCCATAAAAATAGAACTTCAGATCCTTCTAAAGTTCTTCCTTTTCATTTACGAAGATTGCTGTGTGCTCATATGTTCATCACCAGACACGTCCTGCTTTTGCAGTAAAACATTCCGAGGAAATATTTCGTCACTGCACTGCGCTTCGCTTAGGGAGTAAACTACATATCCAAATCGAAGATTTGGGATTCAATTGCCCTTCGGGCAGTTAGGAAGACACTCTCTTCACTTCGTTCAGGGAGTAAACTACATATCCAAATCAAAGATTTGGGATTCAATTGCCCTTCGGGCAGTCAGGAAGACACTCTCTTCACTTCGCTGCGCTCCGTTCTGGGAGTAAACTACATATCCAAATCGAAGATTTGGGATGTAGAATTAAAGCGACGGCGGGAATGTTTCCATTTCCAGCCGTCGCAATGAACACACCGTAATAAAATTACTTAAGTTCTACAGATGCGCCAGCTTCTTCAAGCTTAGCTTTCATTTCTTCTGCTTCTTCTTTAGCTACTGCTTCTTTAACTGTCTCAGGAGCACCATCAACAAGAGCCTTAGCTTCTTTTAGGCCTAGACCAGTGATTTCACGAACAACCTTGATTACGCCGATTTTCTTAGCGCCAGCTGATTGAAGAACAACGTCAAATTCAGACTTTTCTTCTGCAGCTCCGCCAGCAGCTCCACCAGCAACCATAACTGGTGCAGATGCAGATACGCCGAATTCTTCTTCACATGCTTCAACTAGTTCCTTGATTTCTAGGATAGACATACCCTTAATCGCTTCAATGATTTGATCTTTAGTCATCTTACGAACACCTCCGATATACATATGTTTCACTAAACAGTAAATTACAATTTGATAAAAATATTACGCTTCTGCGCCTTCTTCTTCTTTCTTCTCTGCAAGATTTGTCAGGAAGTAAGCGAAGTTTGAAACAGGAGCCTTGATAGAACCCATGAAACGGCCGATAAGTTCTTCTTTTGATGGAAGATTGGCGATTTCCATGATCATTGAGTTGTCGTAGTATACGCTCTCAACAACGCCTGATTTAAGTTCTAGTTTTTCATGATCTTTTGCAAAATCCTTAACGATCTTAGCTGGTGCAACAGCATCTTCAAGGCCGAATGCGATTGCATTAGGACCTGTTAGATCAGCTGCAAGGCCTTCGAAAGCTGTATCCTTGATTGCAATTTTCACAAGATTGTTCTTGTAAACTTTGTATTCAACGTTAGCTTCACGGAACTTATTACGAAGTTCAGTAACCTCTTCAACTGTCAGACCACGGTAATCAACAACTACTGCTGATTGAGAACCTTCAAATTTTGTTTTGATTTCTTCAACAATCGCCTTCTTACGATCTAGATTGCTTGACATCAGTCCACCTCCTTAAAAAGCAGTTTTCTGGCATCAATAAATAAAAACAGCCTCTCTATTTTTAGACAAAGTAGAGAGGCTGGCTCATGCACATAGTTTCACGAACGCATTTATCAATACCTCGGTAGGAAATTAAGCTTTACGCACCTACTGTCTACGGTGTGTATTCATTTTCAAACAAGCATATTATATAGCGGTACTATATAATTGTCAATACTAATTTTAAAAATAATTAAAATTGAATTGGGTTTAGTTTGATACCAGGACCCATTGTGCTTGTCATTGTAACACTCTTCAGGTAAATACCTTTTGCAGCCGCTGGCTTAGCTTTAACGATAGCTTCCATTAGTGCATTAAGGTTTTCAGCAAGTTTTTCGTCTTCGAAAGACACTTTACCGATCGAAACGTGAACGATATTAGTCTTGTCAAGACGGTACTCAACTTTACCTGCTTTGATTTCGTTTACAGCTTTTTCGATATCAAATGTTACTGTACCAGACTTAGGGTTAGGCATAAGACCTTTAGGACCTAGGACACGACCTAGACGACCTACAAGACCCATCATGTCAGGTGTTGCAACAAGAACGTCGAAATCAAACCAGTTTTCGGATTGAATCTTTTGAATCATATCTTCAGCGCCAACAAAATCCGCGCCTGCAGCTTTAGCTTCTTCAGCCTTCTCGCCTTTAGCAATTACGAGAACTTTTTTAGATTTACCAGTACCGTTCGGTAGTACAATTGCACCACGAACCTGCTGGTCAGCGTGACGACCGTCAACACCTAGTTTAATGTGAAGCTCAACTGTTTCGTCAAATTTAGCTTTAGCAGTTTGCTTCAGTAGTGAGATTGCTTCAGCAGCATCGTAAGACTTGCTACGATCAACTAGCTTAGCAACTTCAGAGTATCTTTTACCCTTTTTTGCCATATTACTTTACCTCCTTTGTGGTAATAGCGGTACGATCCTCCCACGAGGACGGAAACTTACTCTTCGACTACAACGCCCATAGAACGTGCAGTACCAGCGATCATGCGCATTGCAGATTCAACTGATGCAGCATTTAGATCAGGCATTTTAAGCTCAGCGATTTCTTTAAGTTGAGCTTGAGTGATTGTTGCGACCTTGTCTTTGTTAGGCACGCCAGAACCAGACTTGATACCACAAGCTTTCTTAATAAGAACTGCCGCTGGTGGAGTCTTAGTAATGAAAGAGAATGATCTGTCTTGGTAAACTGAGATTACAACCGGAATAAGCATACCAGCTTGATCTGCTGTTCTTGCATTGAATTCCTTTGTAAACTGCATAATGTTAACGCCGTGCTGACCTAGTGCAGGACCTACCGGTGGAGCTGGAGTAGCTTTACCTGCAGGAATCTGAAGCTTGATCAGACCCATAACCTTCTTAGCCATGCGTTACACCTCCTTGATAAATAACATTTGATATATGTTCAAGCTGATTACAGCTTTTGAACTTGTGAAAATTCGAGTTCTACTGGCGTTTCTCGGCCAAACATTGATATCAGAACCTTTAGAGATTGTTTTTCTGGATGAACTTCTTCTACGACACCTTCAAAGGTATCAAAAGGTCCAGATACAACTCGAATCATGTCGCCAACGACAACGTCGATGTCGACAACTTGTCTTTCCTCAATGCCCATATTAACCACTTCTTGATCAGTAAGCGGAATAGGTTTCGATGCCGGTCCAACAAATCCAGTTACGCCGCGAGTATTACGAACAACATACCAAGATTCATCCGTCATGATCATCTTCACGATACAATAGCCCGGGAAAATTTTCTTAGACTTGATCTTCTTTTTGCCGTTTTTCATCTCTACGACTTCTTCTGTGGGAACAGCTACTTCGAGGATTATGTCTTCCATGCCTCTGTTTTCCACGATTTTTTCGATATTCGCTTTTACCTTGTTCTCGTGTCCAGAGTACGTATGGACAACATACCATTTCGCTTCTCTTTCAGACATAGATCCTACCCTCCATCATAAGATGACGATAGACGCCGCCCTCCCATGTTCAATACTTTAAGTTACATGACCAACTTTAGAAGGTTGTTAAATACCGCATCCACAACCCACAAGCCTGCCGTCATAAGACCACAGATAACAAGCACCACTGTTGTATATGACAGAAGCTCATTCTTGTTTGGCCAAGTTACTTTTTTAAGTTCAGCACGTACACCTTTGAAGAAGTTTTTGTTCCCCTTCTTTTGTACATCTGTTTGTGCAGCCATTGCATTCACATCCTTCGGATTGATTTTGTTTGTCTGCGTTCCAAAGCTGTCCGCTCGGATTGTCCAGGAAATTCACTTATTTATATGCACGCGTTTTGAAAGCTAGGCAAGCAAAACACACCGCAAATCATATTTGAATCACGCGAATCGTCCGGGCTATTATTTTGTTTCTTTATGATCTGTGTGCTTCTTACAGAATTTGCAGTACTTCTTCATTTCAACACGATCTGGAGTCGTCTTCTTGTTCTTCGTCGTGTTGTAATTTCTGTTCTTGCACTCTGTACATGCCATCGTGATTTTCACTCTCATCCTGACACCTCCTAACTAAGATTATTAGTATTTATATAATCTATGCCGTATGTGTCTACGCACAACATACACCACTGTAACATCACTAACTTAACCTATCACAAAGAAATAGGCGTGTCAATCATTTTTTATTCGGCTTTTTTCATGCTTCCAAATGGTGTATTTTCAGCAAAGATCATCAAGTCTTAGCTTTAGAAGTCACGAATTCTTTGTCACTTTATAAAAACAATTTCAACTACATTTTCCCATTTTAGGACCTTGCATCATTGTTTCACCTTGGGACAAGAAAAGGGCTGGGAGATCCCAGCCCTATGATCTTCTTATTAAGCAGTCGTTTAATTCTTATTCTAGGATCTTAATTACAGAACCAGCACCTACTGTACGTCCACCCTCACGGATAGAGAACTTTAGGCCTTCTTCTACTGCGATTGGTGCGATTAGCTCTACAACCATTTCGATGTTGTCCCCAGGCATGCACATTTCTGTACCTTCTGGAAGAGCAATTGCGCCTGTTACGTCTGTTGTTCTAAAGAAGAACTGTGGACGGTAGTTGTTGAAGAATGGTGTGTGACGTCCGCCTTCTTCTTTCTTTAGTACGTATACTTGTGCTTCGAACTTCGTGTGTGGGTTTACTGAACCAGGCTTAGCTAGTACTTGACCACGCTCGATTTCTGTTCTTTGTACACCACGTAGTAGTGCGCCGATGTTGTCGCCTGCTTCGCCTCTATCTAGAAGCTTACGGAACATTTCAACACCTGTTACAACAACTTTACGCTTTTCTTCTGCTAGACCAACGATTTCTACTTCTTCTGATACGTTGATTACACCACGCTCTACACGACCTGTTGCAACTGTACCACGACCAGTGATTGAGAATACGTCCTCTACTGGCATTAGGAATGGCTTGTCTACATCACGCTCTGGGTTTGGAATGTACTCATCGATTGTTTCGAACATTTCGATGATCTTCGCTGCCCACTCTTCGTCGCCTTCTAGCGCCTTTAGAGCTGAACCGTGGAAGATTGGCGTGTCGTCGCCTGGGAAATCGTACTCAGATAGCAGTTCACGAATTTCCATTTCTACTAGTTCAAGTAGTTCTTCATCGTCTACCATGTCACACTTGTTCATGAATACTACGATGTAAGGTACGCCTACCTGACGAGATAGAAGGATGTGCTCACGTGTTTGTGGCATTGGACCATCTGCAGCTGATACTACTAGGATAGAACCGTCCATCTGTGCAGCACCTGTGATCATGTTCTTAACGTAATCGGCGTGACCTGGGCAGTCTACGTGTGCGTAGTGACGTGCTGGTGTTTCGTACTCAACGTGTGCTGTAGAGATTGTGATACCACGCTCACGCTCTTCTGGAGCCTTATCGATGTTTTCGAAATCTACACGCTCACCTAGTTGGTAGTGATCAAATAGTACTTTTGTGATTGCCGCTGTAAGAGTTGTCTTACCGTGGTCAACGTGACCAATTGTACCAATGTTAACGTGTGGCTTATTTCTTTCAAATTTAGCCTTAGCCATTTTAAAGTTCCTCCTTAACAGTCTCTTTTTTCTCGGCAATAACCGAGTGTCTTTCGTTCCAAATTGAATGGAGCCCACAAGCGGACTCGAACCGCCGGCCTCCGCCTTACCAAGGCGACGCTCTAACCTCCTGAGCTACATGGGCAGGTCATGCGACGCTACATCAGTCAGTTCCTAACCTCAAGAAATCTTTCCAGTTTACGTTTTACCCTTTGGAGGGCATTGTCAATCGACTTTACATGTCGATCCAAATGCTCTGCAATTTCCTGATAAGATTTTCCTTGAAGATAGTCAGACAGCACCTCTTGCTCAAGATCACTTAAAACTTCACCGATTTTAGTTTCAATGCTATGTACTTCTTCACGAGATATTATAAGTTCTTCTGGATCAAGAACTCTCGCTCCCGCAAGAACATCCATGAGCGTACGCTCGGATTCCTCATCATAGATCGGTTTGTTTAATGAAACATAAGAGTTTAGAGGTATATGCTTTTGTCTTGTCGCAGTTTTAATGGCCGTAATGATCTGGCGTGTGATACATAATTCCGCAAAGGCTCTAAAAGAAGAAATTTTATCAACTTGAAAGTCTCGAATGGCTTTGAATAACCCAATCATGCCTTCTTGAATGATATCTTCTCGATCAGCCCCAATGAGAAAATATGATCTCGCTTTAGCCCGTACAAAGTTCTTGTACTTCTTGATCAGGTACTCTGATGCCTTGTCATCGCCATCGCGAGCAAGCGCAACGACTTCTTCTTCCAATAGATCCTGATATGATACTATGTCCTCGACACGCACACATGGTTCCATGGCAAATCCCCCCTGACCATTGAAACTAGCTGAAATAGAACTAGCTGAAAAGCCTGAATTCATTATAACCCAATGAACAATCGAGCGTCAAGATTTTGGCCTTCTCTTTTCGCTATTTGTCAAGCTTTTAAAGCACTTTCTGTCCCAAGCAATTAAGTATTACAGAAATCGTAAGTTTACAATTTCTTATACCTGTGGCTACACAGCACTATTTCACTAGGTTTGAGCACAACTTCACGACCATAGTTATACCCAGGAGAGACGGAACACTCTTATATTAAGTTTCATTGAACTTAAAAATAGATTTATAATTTTTTTTCTGGCACATTTGAAAATTTGAATCTGCGCCACCAATGTGCCCTATACCATTGAGTATAAAGCAAACCATCCTGACACCATTACTTTTTGATGTGATTTTGTCTGACAGCCTCATACATAAGCACAGACGCAGCAACTGATGCATTAAGGGATGTGACTTGACCCAGCATAGGTATACGGACAAGAAAATCACAGTTTTCTTTTACAAGACGGCTGATGCCCTTGCCTTCACTTCCTACAACAATGGCAAGTTTCCCAAGCATATCCTGTTCAAAGTGATAATTCTCACCCGCCATATCAGCACCAACAATCCAAATGCCTCTTTCCTTTAGGTCTTTCATGGTCTTTGACAGATTTGTCACCTTACAAACAGGCGTATATTCTAGGGCACCTGCACTGGTCTTAGCCACCACGGCTGTTAAACCCACAGAGCGTCTTTTGGGAATGATCACCGCATGGGCACCTGTGGCATTGGCGGTTCTCAGTATGCTCCCCAAATTATGAGGATCATTGATTTCATCACAAATGATCAAAAATGGATTTTCACCCTTTGCTTCCAGACCATCAAGAATTTGATTCAAATCTGCGTACTCATAAGCCGCCACATAAGCCATAACCCCTTGATGATTATCGGACTCCGCCATTTGATCCAGTTTACGGCGATCCACCTCTTGAACTGGAATTTTCTTGTCTTTTGCCATAGCGATGATTTTATGGATGGAGCCCTCTTTATTGCCTTTGGCTACTAAAATTTTATCCACATCACGGCCTGACTTTAATATTTCAATGACAGGATTTCTACCTTCAATAATACCCTTCATGATTTCTTACTCCTTAACCCCTACTCAAATGCAGCTGTTTTTTCCTTTATATACTGCTCACTTAGGGGCAGAACACCAAGAAAATATCGTCTAACCTTACCGACGTACAGCTCCACATCTTCTTCTGTTTTTGTTTTTACAGAAACGAGTCTGTGAACAAAAATACTATTGTTATAAAAGAAGCCATCAAACTCTTCTTCAATCTTTGTTTCAACCCAATTTGCAAATTCAATTTCAGACGGGTCTTCCAGATGAACTGGGTCAAACACGATTGACTTGAGGACCAGCACCAGAAGAAGCACCCCAACAGCTACAGCATATCCACGTTCCCTACGATTCATCTTCATCTCCACCTTTTTTCTTGGCGACCAGTTCCACCTCAATGGCCTCCCGATTTTCAATGGCATGAATCGCTTCAATCATAATATCCTGTATCCGGTCTTTGTCCCCTCTTAAAAAAAGTGCGCCCAACATGGATTCGAAGCCTGTTGCGTAACGATACTCCGACATATTGGCATTTCGAGGCACAGATATAGACTTTTGATTGCGACCCCTACGGATCATACCCTTTTCTTCCGCTGTTAAAAATTCATCTAAAGCACGGACTGCAAAAGCCTGTGATCCCGCTTTTACAAATCCAACTGCCAACTTGTTCAATTCGTTGACCATACCCTTTTGCTTATGAATTATATATGTTCTCACATAAAGGTCATAAACCGAATCCCCTATGTAAGCAAGGACGAGAGGGTTCATTTGTCGAACCCCATGCTCATCCATTGTGTCCATGCCTATCTTTTCTAAAAATGCTTCCATTTATAAACGCTCCATTAATTTTTTACGTACGACCACTTGACACCTTGCGGTGTGTCTTCCAAAACAATACCTCTGGCTTTTAGCTCATCACGAATCTTATCGGCTTCAGCCCAGTCCTTGTTTTTACGTGCATCTTGGCGTCTTTCAATTAGGGCTTCAATGTCAGCATCTATGTTGCCTTTTTCTCTATTTAAGAAACCTAAAACATCTGTCATTTCACCAAGCAAATCTAGGGCAAACTGAATCAGTGCCGCTGATGACTCTGCAGTGACTTTAATGTTGATCTCACGAACAAGTTCAAATATAGCTGCTATGCCGTCTGCTGTATTTAAATCATCATCCATAGCCTCAATAAACTGGTCTCTGAACTTTGACAGGTCTTCCTCAATCTTTTTCTCACCGTCAAGGAAATTTTGAGCCTTGGCATTTTCAAGGAAATACTCAAGGTTTTCCTTGGCATTATAAAGTCTTTCTAGACCATTTTCAGCCGCTTGAATCAAGTCACGGCTAAAGTTTATTGGGTTTCTGTAGTGGGCAGACAGCATGAAGAAGCGAACAACCTCAGCATCATACTCTTCTAATATGTCTCTGACTGTAAAGAAATTCCCTTTTGACTTGGACATTTTCTCATTATTGATATTGATGTAGCCATTATGCATCCAGTAGTTTACATAAGGCTTACCAGAGTAGGCTTCTGACTGAGCAATTTCATTTTCGTGGTGTGGGAAGATTAAATCTTGTCCTCCTGCATGAATATCAATGGTCTCTCCGAGAAACTTTGTGCTCATTACTGAACATTCAATATGCCAACCAGGACGGCCCTCACCCCACGGACTATCCCATGCAGGTTCACCTGGTTTTTTTGCCTTCCACAAAACAAAATCTGATGGATGTTTTTTACGCGCATCCACATCAATTCTTGAACCAGAGTCTAGTTCCTCAATATTCTGACCAGACAGCTTACCGTAGCCATTGAAGGCCACTGAATCAAAGAAAACATCGCCCTTTGATTCATAGGCATAACCCTTGTCCTCTAAAACCTTTATGAATTCAATAATTTCATCCATCGTTTCTGTCACCTTAGGGTGGTGAGTTGCACGGTTGACCCCAAGAGCGTCCGCATCCTTAAAATACTCCAGAATATATTTCTCGCTGATTTCAGAAGCCGAAACCCCTTCTTCATTGGCCTTGTTAATGATTTTGTCATCCACATCAGTAAAGTTTTGAATATAGTTGACTTTATAACCTCTATACTCAAAGTATCTTCTTAATATATCAAAAACTATAAAGGGTCTTGCATTTCCAATATGAAAAAAGTTATACACAGTTGGTCCGCACACATACATTTTTACCTCGCCAGGTGTTATGGGTACGAATTCTTCTTTTTGTCTTGTCATACTGTTAAAAAGTTTCATAGCTTATTCTCCTTTCGACATCGAATAACAGGCTTCATCAATTTCCCCAAAAGCGGTGTATTCTCTTGTCTGAATTTTATTAGATCATAGCGCCTCATATTTAAATGTCTATATTTTCTCTTATTGCAACATTTCCGTTTGTAATATAGACCTTTTTAAACACGTACAAAAAATCCCCCTAACCGACAAAGGCAGGGGGACCGCGATTCCACTTTGCTTGTACCCTATAAAAAAATAGGACACATCTCAAGGAACGTGTAACGGCGTAACCCGTATCAGCCTAATCCCGCTTTACTTAATAAAGTGAAACTTTACAAGTAAAGTCTACCCAGTTTCAGTGATCCACTCACAGGTGCATTTCCATTTTCTCCATGATAAGAAGGCTTTCGGCCTTGACCTTCTTCTCTATTCGCACCGTCTGTGCGTGGCGCTTTTATCATTCTAGAAGATGTACTCTCCTGATCTCAGTGTTTTTTAATAATATGCTTACTTTTGATGATCTTACAATACCACATACTCATAGACCAATCAAGAGGCTTTGCAATATGTTAAAAGGCCTCTCGCTTAAGAAAACGAGAGACCTTTTTTAATAAAATCATCCTAGGCTTTGTTCTTATCCTCATCAAACCCTTGGTCCTTTTGAGAATTCAATGCCTCCTCAACTTCCTGGTCAGAATCAATTTCATCCCCTTCAACCACCTTATCAAAATCTTGAGGCTGCGGTTCATTCCAGTCCCAGGCTTCATCATCCTCATCCATTTTATCAGTGTTTTCATTTTCCATGTCTTCAACATAGTAAACACCTTGTGGAAGAGGGTCAGCACTCGGATCTTCTTCCATTTCCCCAAAGGCTGAAAATTCCTCTGATACAGCTTGTCCCACTTGAACATCACTAGGTTCAGATACGTTCTGAACACTTGGTTTGTACTCTTGTAATTCTGGACCACGCTTACTCTCATCCACTCTAAACTTTTGTAGAGAACTTTGAAGTTCTGTTGCCAGTTCTGCCAATTCAGCAGCAGAGGATGCAATCTGCTGGATGGATGCCGTTTGTTCCTCTGTGGATGCCGACACCTCTTCTGTTCCTGCGGCGTTTTGTTCTGTTATACTGGCTATGTTTTCTATGTTTTCACCAACAACATAAGAGAATGCAGTGAGTTCACCAGACTCTTTTGTCATTTCATTGGTGTTTTCCATAACGGCTTTAACGGCCTTGAGTATATCATCGAAAGCCTGTGCTGTTGTATCCACCGCTTGCTCCTGCTCTTCTACAATGGCTCTTACCTTGGACATTTCTTTTACTGCATCTTCAATGCCTTTTCGTATATCAAGAAGGAGTTCACCAATGCCTTGGGCCGCGCTTCCTGACTCTTCAGCAAGTTTTCGGACTTCATCAGCTACAACTGCAAATCCCCTGCCATGTTCACCAGCCCTAGCCGCTTCTATAGAGGCATTGAGGGCCAAGAGATTCGTTTGTCCCGCAATACTGCTAATAACATCTGCAATCTGTCCAATCTTATCTGATTTCTCGCTCAGAGCATTCACTTTAACACCAACTTGCTCTGTGGCCAGTTTGTTCATTTCCATCTTGTTCTTTTGTGCTGATATTGTTTCAAACCCAACATCTACACGTTCTCTTGCCTGATCACTCATGGATTCTGACTCGCCGGCGTTGGCTGCGATACGCCCAATGCCTTCTATGAGATTTTGGACCATCTCACTTGACTGCTGGGTGGATTCTGACTGCTCTGTTGCCCCTCTTGCCACTTCGCTTATGGTTTCGGCAACCTGCTCAGAAACACGACTGGCCTCTCCTGTGGAATCCATCATGAGCTCTGATGTGGATAGAACCTTTTCACTCATTCCAGACACATCACGAATGAGGCTGCGCATACTCTCGATCATAATATTAAAGTTTCCTGCAAGAATTCCGATTTCATCCTTGGTTTTGACGTCGACCTGAACGTTCAAATCACCCTTTGCAATGGCTTCTGTTAGCTGTGTCATTTTAGCAAGGGGCTTCACTGACCTGTTCACCACAATAAAAACAATAATTGCAAGGACAACCACAATCCCCACACCGATGAGGGTCATGGTTCGGCCAAGAACAAAGATGTCACTAATAACTTCCTGGTAAGTGGCCGTCATCGCCACAGGCCACCCTGTTAATCCCACTGACTTATAGGCAATGATTTTCTCTTCCCCATCTAGTTTGTACTTCTCTACAGCGGATTCACCACCAACCATACGCTGGGCAACATCTGCGAAACCTTGTGGTTTTCCTTCAAGGATATTGTCCGTTAAACGAAGGGCTTCCTCTTTATGTGCCATGACAAGACCCTCTTTTGTTGTCATAAAGGCAAAACCTGTTTCGCCTATCTTTTCAGTGTTGATTGTTTCCGTCAGTTTACTAAGTTCCACCAATCCACCAATAAGCCCTGTCACTTGTCCATAATCGTCATGGACAGGTGCTGCAATAAATATTTCCGTTCTTTTACCATCCTGTGAAGGCATGGGATCTGTGATCACAATTTCCCCTGACATCACAGTTTCATAATAATCTTCTTCGGCCATATTCCCTTTGGTTCTGTTCGTGCCACGGAAGTCCCCTTTTAAATCAGTCATAATCAGTGCATCGAAGTCTTCAAAAACATTGGTTTTTCTTACAAACACCTGAAGCTGATTAAAATTTCCTGCCCGGACAAAATCCATAAGCGACAGCATTTCAATTTGATCCCTCCACTGTACCAGTTGAGAATCTGTACCACTTACAAGCTTTTCCACCTTATTGGTTGCTAAGGTTTCAACATTTGCTGTCAGTCGATCACTTACCTGTAGAAAAACGAGTGATGCCATAATAGCCACCCCTATGAGAGCCACCAATACCACAGGTAAAATAATCTTGTTTCTTAAACTTTTCAAGCCGAAGTCCCCTTTCTCTTATCATTCAGAATAAAGTGTGTGTTAATGAATAAATAGTATGATTGCAACAAAACATCACTGAGAATTCCAAATAATCTGTAAATTCTAGGTCTAAATCCTCCCTAAACACGTCCTTGCTAGACAAGAGTGCCTATTATTCAGACTCTATATGAATACCATAATATTAACATATATTCATAAGTCCTAGGCTGTTTCGCGCCACGAAACATATTACATTTATGAAATATTTATACTGATATTCGAATTTAACCATTCAAATATAGAAATTCTTTCACGCCATTCAAAATACAAAAAGGGAGTCATAGCAATAATGCTGACTCCCTTGTCAATTTATGTTTTATCTTATTTTATCATTTATGTTTCTTGTATTATTTTAGTATAACTATAATTATTATTCTGTAAAACAATCGTCCCCTATTAAGACAGATTGCCTACTTACACAAATTTTCAAGCGTGAAATCAATGCGCTTTTTAGCGAGGTCACGCCCAAGAATTGAAATAATCTCCATAAGGTCTGGACCGTGTACTTGACCTGTTAATGCAACACGCGTGCACATAAACAGGTTCTTGCCTTTCACACCAGATTCCTTTTGAGTGGCCTTAAAAGCTTTTTTCACAGACGCCGCATCAAATTCTTCTGCTTCATCAAGTTTGGCTTTTAAAACTTCAAGCATAGCTGGAACATGGTCCATTTCAACCATTGTTTTAGCTTCTTCATCTTCAAGCTTCACTTCTTGACCAACAAAAAGTTCCACATGCTTTGGAATTTGAGCCATGTATTCCAAGTACTCTCTTGAAAGATCCACAATGCGGCTCAACCAAACCTTATGACCAGACACTGCATCCTCTGTCAGGTAGCCCGCTTCAACAACGTATGGCACGGCCAGATCAGTCAGTCTGTCAAGGTCAGCTTCTTTAATGTAGTGGTTGCTCATCCAGTTCAGTTTCTGTACGTCAAAGACCCCACCGGATTTAGAAACACGATCAAAGGAGAACTTCTCAATCATTTCTTCCATCGTCATAATTTCCTGGTCGCCTTCAGGACTCCATCCAACAAGGGCTAGGAAATTGATAAGAGCTTCTGGCAAGTAGCCTTTTTTTCTAAAATCAGCAACTGAAACATCACCGTGACGCTTAGAAAGCTTCTTCTTTTCACTATTTAAAATGTTTGGAAGGTGGGCAAACTTTGGCACGTCCCATCCAAACATTTCATATAATATAACATGCTTTGGCGTTGACGGCAGCCATTCTTCCCCACGAATAATGTGTGTGATGCCCATAAGATGGTCATCGACTATAACAGCAAGATGGTATGTTGGAAAGCCGTCTGCCTTCAGTAAAACCTGGTCATCTGAATCATTTGTGTTCATAACAACACGACCACGCACCATATCATCAATAACAACTTCTCTGTCTTCTGGAAGCTTTAGTCTTACAACATAAGATTCGCCCGCTTCAATATGTTTTTTAGCATCTTCTACAGATAGGTCGCGGCAATGTCCGTCATAACCAGAGAAAATTCCCTTTTCCTTGTTTTCTTCACGAACAGCATCCAATCTTTCTTTAGAACAGAAGCAGTAGTAAGCATGCCCCTCGTCTATAAGCTGGTCAACATATGGTCTGTAAATATGTAATCTTTCTGATTGTACATAAGGCCCCTTGTCGCCAATTTGAACCATTTCACCGCTCTCATTATGAACTGGACCTTCATCATGCATAACACCAGCCCACTCAACAGCTTCAAGTAGGTTGTCCAGGGCGTCATCCACCAGTCTTGTTCTATCTGTGTCTTCAATTCGAAGAACATATTTTCCATCATGTTTTTTTGCGTATAAATAGTCATACAGCGCCGTTCTTAGCGAGCCAATATGTACATAACCCGTTGGACTTGGCGCAAATCTCACTCGTACTGACATTGCGAATCCTCCTTAAATCTTTAGCCCGCCATGGGGCACAAATTAATCTTATTTATTCTATCATAACTTTATACCATGCGCGAGTCTTATGCAATCTTGAAAGGTCAAGCGCTCAAATATATTTATAAAGAGCCTTGATCTTTATAATTCTTCATGGTCACTCGCATATTTTCACAAAGACCGGGTATTTATTATCCACCTTTATGTAAGTGAATAAGGAATCTCATTTTTAGTAGAACTACAGAATGATGATATGGAGGATTTTATATGAAATTAAAAATAACATTTTTGCTTCTAGTGATTTTATCCCTAGTGTTGATTCTTTCTGGCTGCAGTACACCTGCCCCTGTTGAGCCGGCGGCAGAAAGCACAGACACACAAGTGACTGAAGACTCATCCAGCGAAAACACGCCCGATGAAACCACCGCAACAGACGAAGGCCTTGAGGCAGAAGATGAACTGCCAGAGATGACGCTTGATGAGTTGTCCACATACAACGGACAAGATGGTCAACCAGCTTACGTGGCTGTCGACGGTACCGTATATGATGTCTCCCACCTAGACAAATGGAAAACAGGACAACATATGGGCCAGCACGACGCTGGACAAGACCTCTCTGAAGAAATTTTACAGTCCCCACATGGAAAGAAAATTCTCGAACGTGCCATTCCTGTTGCAAGACTTGTTGAATAGCATCTTTATAAAAGAATACACATTAAGACATAAAAATCCCGAAGGCCTTTTGCCTTCGGGATTTTTATAACATTCAAAACCACATATATACGGCGTTCATATGATGGGTTTACTTAGTCTGCATCAAAGTCACTGCCAATGGCAATAACATCTTTCATTTTACTCATAATGTACTCATAACTATTTTCACCATGTGGAATGGTGCAGTCAGAGCAGTCTTTAATACCGTGGGTAAACTTAAAATTCCCCCCGCAGGCATCCTTCAGCATGTATAAAGGACAGTAACAGAACAGGCAATTATAAACGTCTTCACTGACACCCTTATGACATGGGAAGTATTCACAGTTCTTGTGCTGAAACTTTTTATAATTTTCGCTCATAGCGTCCCCCTATAGTTCAAATCCAACTTGGTTGAAGTAGTCAAGAACCTGATCAGTGACTTTTTCTGACTCAATCTTTTCCTTTGAGCCCGTATCACGTACAATAAACTCGACCATATCATCTTTGGCATCACGGCCAACAGTTACACGCAGTGGGAAGCCAATCAGCTCAGCGTCATTAAACTTAACGCCTGCACGCTCTTTACGATCATCTAGCACAACTTCAATGCCACGCTTCTTGAGAGTATTGTATATCTTCTCACCCAGTTCCATTTGTACAGATTTCTTGGCATCTACCACAGTCACAACAACATGGTAAGGTGCCACTGTCAGTGGCCATTTAATTCCGCTTTCATCATAGTACTGTTCAATAATGGCAGCCATGGTTCTTGAGATACCGATACCATGTGATCCCATCCATACGTACTGGCTCTTTCCATTTTCATCTAGATACTGAAGGTTTAAAGCCTTTGAATATTTAAGTTGAAGTTGGAAGATGTTGCCCACTTCGATCCCTTTGTCCATTACAAGTGGCTTGCCACACGTAGGGCATGTGTCGCCTTCAACAACCATCAGAAGATCTCCAGCAACTTCCCCTTCAAAGTCTCTACCATAAGCCACATTGATAAGGTGGTAGTCTGTTTCATTGGCACCGACAATCATGCTCTTCATTTTTGTGACACGCTCGTCTACTAAGAGACGAATGTTTTCATGAAGACCGATTGGACCTGCAAAACCAACTGCACTGCCTGTAACCCTTACAACATCTTCTTCTGTGGCAATTTCAAGTTCATGCTCAGCACAGCCCACTGCATTGACCAACTTGATTTCATTCAGTTCACGATCCCCTGGAATCATAACCGCTACGATTTCGTCGCCTGCCTTGTAAAGAAGTGTCTTAACAAAGGCTTCTCGCCCTGTGTTAAAGAATGTTTCAAGATCATCTATTGTCTTAATATCCGGTGTGGATACCTTTTTCATTTCCTGCATTTCCTTGTCAGCCACGTCATACACAACAGCAGCTTTTTCATCGGTTGCTGCGTAATCACATGAATCACAGTAAGCAATATAGCTTTCCCCATATTCTGATAAGGCAATAAACTCATGGGATACACCATCACCCATAGCGCCAGCGTCCCCTTGAACAACCTTAAATTTCAGTCCGCATCTTTCAAAAGCACGCGCATAGGCTCCCCACATGATCTCATAGGACTCAACCATGCCTTCTCTGTCCTTATCAAAAGTATAAGCATCCTTCATAACAAATTCACGGGCTCTGATTAAACCAAAACGTGGACGTTTTTCATCTCTATACTTTGTTTGAATTTGGTAAAGATTTAAAGGCAACTGCTTATAAGAATTCACTTCATTCTTAATCAGGTCAGTAAAGATTTCTTCATGTGTTGGACCAAGACAGAAATCACGACCACTTCTATCTTTTAATCTAAACATTTCTGGACCAAACTTTTCCCAACGACCAGACTCTTGCCATAGTTCCTTTGGCTGAATGGCAGACATAAGAACCTCTTGACCGTCAATGTTATCCATTTCCTCACGGACAATTTGCTCTACCTTTCTAAAAACTCTATAGCCTAGTGGTAGAAAAGAATATACTCCAGCAACAAGCTTTCGAATCATACCCGCTCTTAAAAGCAGTTGATGACTTGGAAGTTCAGCCTCCGATGGCACTTCACGAAGCGTTGGCATATACATGCGATTCATTCTCATAAAACTTTCACTCCTTCATTTATCCCAGGCCCTGAGGCCATGTTCTTCAAGGTTTATACAATACAACCTTTTCTTATAGGTTTACACAGAAGACGATGGTCATAAGTGATATCTACAGTGCATCTTCTTCACAATAAAAAAGACCCTTCATCATCTATATTTCTATAGAGACGAAGGGTCGCGGTACCACTCTAATTAACCCACAGGGGGTTCACTTTCAAAGACGATATCGGGTCCATCCGCATGGTTTTCCATGTGCTCAAAAGTAGGTTCAACAGCTCTATTTCGAGAAATCTTTCAGCCGGTGGATTTCACTCTCTTGCGAACAGTCACTGTCTACTGGTCTTTATCATCGCATTCGTATTCTAATGAGTCTAATATATAGAATTGACAATCTCTTGTCAATGGATCATGCGTAAATTACGTATGAAATCCATCTTCAATCTATTTTTTATGAATAAGGGCTGCCGCTTCAGAAGCGATACCTTCCCCTCGACCAGCAAAACCCAGTTTCTCTGTTGTTGTGGCTTTTACACTGATTCTATCAAGGTCAATGCCCAGGGCATGTGCCATATTCTTTCTCATGTCCAAAATATATGGTGCTAGTTTAGGGCTCTGGGCTATAACCGTCGCATCAACATTTCCAACCTTGTAGCCATTCTCTTTTAAAATTTCCCCAACAGCTTTCATGAGCTCTATACTTGATGCCCCTTCATAAGCTTTGTCCGTGTCTGGAAAGTGTTTCCCAATGTCGCCTAAGGCGCCAGCTCCAAGAAGAGCATCCATAATGGCATGTGCCAGAACATCGGCATCAGAGTGCCCCAAAAGACCTTTTTCATGGGGGATTTTAACGCCACCCAAAATAAGGGGTCTGTCCTCAACAAGCTTATGAACATCATATCCAGTGCCTATTCGCATTATATTTCTCCTCTCTTCTTCAATATGGCTTCACCTAGATACAAGTCGTCTGGTGTTGTTATCTTAATATTTTCATAGGAGCCCATATGTATAAAGACATCATGGCCCATCCACTCAACGATGGATGCATCGTCTGTCCCCTTATACCCCGCTTGAATTGCCTTGTCATAAGACTCAACAAGCAGTTCTCTTGAAAAAGCCTGGGGGGTTTGAATATTGAACAGCTCAGAACGATTTAATGTTTCCTCCACCTTATTCCCCTTGACCCGCTTAACTGTATCTTTTGAAGGCACGGCCATGACGAGGGATTTGTACCTTGATTGAGCCTGTTGTTCATTTTCCATCAGCAAAGCCTCCACCATTTCATCAATCATAGTCGAGGTAATAAAGGGTCTGGCTCCATCATGAACCAATATCCAATCATCGTCTGACCTTGTCTCCTTGAGACCATTGTATATGGAGTCTTGTCTCTCAGCGCCTCCCTCTACAAGGCTTCTGACTTTCTTTATACCAGAGGCTTTTATAATATTATTCAGTGAAGGGATTTCTTCATATTTCGTCACAAGAATTACTTCTGATACCTGCTTAGAGGCTTCAAAGGCTGCAAGCGTTCTTTCAATAACGGTCTTGTCTCCTATTTTTAAAAACTGCTTATTAACGGACTCATTCATCCGTTTCCCGCTACCCGCGGCTGGTATTATGGCTACCACCTTTTTCATGAGATCACCTCATTCATATTTTAGCACAAAGCTTCTGCTTTTATGCATCATTTCAAGCAAGAACCGACCTATATTTTACATGTAACCAAGTTAAGGCCATATGGCAGACTCAGGAAAGCCCATACGAATAAAAGGTGCCTCTTGGGCACCTTTTCTGGACTTTATAAAATTTATCTTTTCATTAAGCTGGTTTTGCGAATATCATTCTACCTGCAGCTGTTTGTAGAACACTTGTAACCGTTACCTGTTTTGTCTGGTTAATGAACTTTCTTCCGCCCTCTACGACAATCATGGTTCCATCGTCTAGGTAAGCAACGCCCTGATTGGACTCCTTACCCTCTTTAATGATTGTGACAACCATCTCTTCTCCCGGTAAAACCACAGGCTTGACAGCATTGGCCAGTTCATTGATATTTAAGACTGGAACCCCTTGCAGGTCTGCCACCTTATTGAGATTGTAGTCGTTTGTTACAACCACTCCATCAATTTTTTGTGCCAGTTTAAGAAGTTTTACATCCACTTCGGCAACATCTTCAAAATCAGCATCCGTGATTTGAACTTCCATAGTGATATCCTGTTGAATGGCCCTAAGAATATCAAGACCACGGCGTCCCCTATTTCGCTTAAGAGCATCAGAAGAATCCGCTATGTGGCGCAGTTCTTCCAGTACAAACTCCGGAATAACAATAGGCCCTTCCACAAAACCCGTTTTACTGATATCGGAAATACGGCCATCAATAATAACACTCGTGTCTAAAATTTTTGGCTTTGCTCCAGAAACCTTAACGACCTGGGCCTTTTCAGACGCCTCAGTCTGCTTTCTGAAAAAATCAGGCAATCTGGACATATCCGATAAATTCCGGGTGGCAATGCTAACACCTAAATACCCTAGAAAAATATAAGTCACCACTGACAGGGCCTGACTCACAAATGGTATTGGAATAATCTTGTACAGATCACTCACCAAATACGCAATCATCAAACCAGGAATAAGCCCCACTGTGCCAACAATCACTTGATTGGTTGGTATCTTTTCGAGTTCTAACTCTGTGTACTTGGCAAGTTTTACACCTGAACGTATAATCATTGGTCCAAGTATATAAACGATAAATCCAAAAAGAATGCCCACTAAGAGTGGTAAAATAAAAGGTATAAGTCCAGCTTGATTACTCTCGCCAAGTAGTTCCATAATTTGCGGGCTTTGTACAAGCACGAGTCCGAAAGCAAATCCTGCCGAACCACCAGCCAGTGCCAATACACCGCGTATGACTTTTTTGATCACACCATTTCCTCCTTTCCATGAGAAACACTATTCATTGACATACCCCAAAATCGCACAACAACACGGTTTTGGGATTTTTAACCATAGCATTACTATACCTAAAAACATAATAAAAGGGAACACGAATCCATGCATTTTAATCATTTCGTAATGGAGTGCGTATATTTTATACATATTCCGTTTAAACGGCCCTTATTATTTGAATATTCAGGCTAGACATGCAAAATTAAAGCCCTCTGAACAATCAATGGATATAAATCCATTAAGCTCAGAAGGCGCTTTAAAATCAAGCTATTCTTATTTCATCATGCCTGCACTAACTTTGAAGTGCATCGTCAATTAATTTAAGAATTTCCTTTTCTGTGCTGTCATTTGCAAGACATAGTTCACTGACGAGTATTTGCTTTGAGTTCGTTAACATTTTTCTTTCTCCTGTTGATAGACCCTTTTCTCGATCCATCAGCATGAGGTTTCGAACCACATCCGCCACTTCATATATATCTCCGCTCTTGACCTTTTCCATATTGGAACGGTATCTACGATTCCAATTTTGAGGCATTGCTGAAATATCTTCTTTTAAGACTCCAAACACGCCCGTCACTTGGTCTGATGAAATGATGTTGCGAAGACCAAGCTGATCGATATTGTCCACCGGAAGAAGAACCTTCATGTTCTTAAGCGGTAGCCGGAGCACATAGTACTTTCGTGTTTCGCCTAGTATTTCTTTTTCCTCAACACCTTCGATGATGCCTGCTCCATGCATCGGATAGACCACTTTATCGCCTATTTGAAACATGATATTCCCTCCCTGTGTCAACTAGTGTATCTCTATTATAGCAGAAAAATACAGAAAAGGTCAAATTAATCGAATATTTTATCACAGTGCCACAGGCACTGTCAATACTGTAGTCGTGCAATATGGGATTCTTGTTCACGAAATCTTTACATGAACTTATAGAGTCATGAATCGACTTCAAATATTCAGAGTATTATGATAAAATGAGTTAGGCGACAACCCAAAAATAGGGAGGTAAAACCATGAAGGATTTGATAATCGATCAATTTCAAAATAGTGTTGATGAGGCACTCTTCCGTCATGTCAGCCTGCTCGATATCATCACAAAGTTTTCGGAAGCATCATCAAAGGTCAATAGGGCGGTCGCAAAAACGATCACAACTTGTGGATGCTTGCAACTTTCAAATAGCGCAAAGGATCTTCCTGAAGATGCTATCTATGATCAACTAAAGGATCACAGTCATGCAGAACTTTCTGGAGAATTATGCCCGGTTTGCCGCGAAAAGATTGAATCCGAAATTGGAAATCTGATGTTTTATCTTGCAGCTATGTGTAATAAGTCTGATGTGAATCTGTACGATGTTTTTCTTAAAGAATATGACCGTATTCAGACACTAGGTAAATACAATCTTTATTAATATTCAAAATTTGAAAGCAGCTGCATCCTTATAGGCTTGCAGCTTTTTCTTATGCACTTTTTTGCTTCTGCTGGTTTGTCTGTTCAGGTTTATTCTAAATTCATTCAGCTCATCACAAGCTTCTGCTGTGAATAATGCTAAAACATCTATTAAGCAAAATACCGGACATGGTATGACAAGGGAGCACAGTATACATATTGGCGCCCCATCAATTTGCTCTTGTATAATTTATAATGACATACATATAATAAGAACAAGAAAAAAGACTAAGGAGATACCATGATCCATAAAATTAAAAATGCATCCCAGCAAACCAAGATCATGGGACTGCTCATGATTATGTCTACATTAATGACTATAACTTTAGGAATTGTATTCTACCAAAATACCATTGAAGACACGCTGACCAATAAGGAAAAGGAAATTCTCACCCTTGCTTCATTAACATCCAATAAAATTGAGCGCTTTCTCTTTGAACGTTCTGCGGATGCAGAGGTCCTTTCCAAGTCTCAAATATTCACACTTCCTGACATATCCAACCAAACTCGGCTCCGCTATTTAAGCAATGTTATAAGCGCTTACAAAGCATACGATGCCGTATTAACCTATAATAACGATGGGGCCCCTATCCTTAAATCAGGTCAGCTTTCACCTGCCCTAAGGTTAGATCTGAATCAGCTTTTACCTGATTTACTGGGTCACGAATCTTATACTTCTGATATTCGTAAAATTGATAATAAAAAATATATCTACTTTTCAAAATCACTCACCAACAGCTTTGGAGACGTGACTGGGCACATTGTAGAAGTTATGAACTTCAATGCTATAAACGATATTTTAAATGACATAAGAATTGGGCAAACAGGCTCCGCCACTTTAAAACTATATGATCCCCAAGATGAATCAAACCAGTTATCTGGGGTTCAAATTACCGATAGGAGTGGACAGGAAGTCATTATTGCGACCCATCCCCTTATAAAATATCCCAGTCAGACAGACCAGTGGTATATTGAAATTTCCCAAAACATCGATGAAGCCCTTCTTGTAAAAAAAGAGATTACTAAACATTTTTTCTATGTCATTATGGTGGTTTTAGCTCTATTCTACTCTCTATCAGCTATTATATCCCATCATGTGACCTTGCCCATTCGCCTGTTAATGGAAAAGACTAATGCCCTTATAGACAACAATCAGAAGTTTGCTTCAGACGTTGTCATCAGTGATGAAGTTAAAAATCTCGCCAACTCCTTTGATCTTCTTTTAGAAGAGCTTCATTTTATGATGCAACGTGTTCTGGAGAAGTCTGGTGAGGCTGCCCACATTGATCTCATACGTGGCAGTATTGACAAGTTAATTGAAGGCCTGCCCAGTGGGATAATTACCGTAGACCATAACGGACTTGTATCATCTATCAATCCACCGGCCCTTGAATTTTTAAAGGTCAACAAGGAAGACCTTCTTGGTCAGTCAATTTCCCAGCAAACATCAACCCACTTGCGACCACTGCTGGTCTCCATTTCTAACATGTTCAAAACTCAAAAGACTCTCCACGATGCAGTTTGCTCTATACAACTGCCTGGTGGCCAGGAAAGCAAGATCAATTACAGCGTGCTCATTCAATATGATAGCCACGATCACTTTATTGGACTGACGGTCCTGCTTAACCCCCTTGATGCCAAACGCAACTTTGAGGAAAGTATCATTCGAGCTAAGAAACTTTCACAACTTGGGGAACTTGCTGCAGGCGTTGCGCATGAAGTTCGAAATCCCCTATCTTCGATTCGGGGCTACGCGCAACTTGTCTTGAGGGAAGTGGATGACAACACGCAAGTCCGTTCTGATATAAATGTTATTCTTCAAGAAGCGGACCGGCTCGACACAATGATCGACCGCTTCCTAAGCTTTGCCCGCCCAAACACACCAAAACTTGGGCGCTTCCATATGAATGATATTATTGAAGATACCATCAAATTGATTCGTAAGGACCAGTCCACAAAAAACATTCAGATTCGCCATAGGTTCACAAAACAAGATTTGGTTCTTGTTGACTATGAACAAATGAAACAAGTCTTCATTAACTTAATACTGAACGCAGTTCAGGCTATGCCTGAAGGCGGTCATATTGATATTGTCACACTCTATAGCGAAGTCAGCGGAACAATGGATATTCATATTGTTGACACCGGTGAAGGCATCGATCCTGAACAAGTCAGCAAGATCTTCACACCTTTTTTCACCACACGGGATAAGGGGTCTGGTCTAGGTCTTTCCATCTGTTCACGAATTATTGAAAATCATAATGGTGTCATGGACATTAAAAGCTCCCATGAAGGGACACAGATTATTATTAAAATACCTGTAGAAAATTATAAACACTAAGACCTATGATCGTCTTGAGAAATAATATTTGAAATGAGGAAGGCAAATGAACAAAACGCAGATATTGATCGTTGATGATGAGAATAACATTCTCAATATGCTTGAAAGAGTGCTCAAGCATGACGGCTACTCAGTGCTTACCGCTTCAAGTGGAGACTTGGCTCTGAATCTCATCGACAGATATGCTGTTGATATTGTCCTGACCGACATTAAAATGCCTGGGATGGATGGTATGGAACTCTTAACAAAAATAAAGGAAAAGGACCCCTATATTAAGGTCCTTCTAATGACAGCCTTTGCAACCCTTGACACAGCCATTGAAGCCCTTAAAGCCGGGGCCAGTGATTATATTAGAAAACCATTTAACATTGACGAGGTCCTTGAGTCTGTGCGGAAAACCCAGCTCATTCTCAACCACTCAGATTCCGATTCCAGTGGGATTAAGCCTGCTGAATCCATTCTTATAGCCAACAGCCCACCCATGAAAAATCTCATACACATGGTTCATAAAGTGGCTTCTAGTCTCGCCACTGTTTATATTCACGGTGAGACCGGCGCAGGCAAGGAACTGGTGGCAAGAGCCATACACGAGGCCAGTCCAAGAAGAGAAAAACCATTTGTAAAAGTGAACTGCTCTGCCCTTCCAGAAACCTTACTGGAAAGCGAATTGTTTGGTCATGAAAAGGGCGCTTTCACTGGTGCCAATGCCCAAAAGCTCGGACGCTTTGAAATAGCAAATGGCGGAACCATATTTTTAGATGAAATCGGAGACATTTCTCCACTCATTCAACTTAAACTCCTTAGAATTATTCAACAAAAGGAATTTGAACGCCTGGGAAGCACTGAAACCATACCGCTAGATATACGAATTATCACGGCAACAAATAAGGATTTGGAAACTCTGGTCGCAGAAGGTCTCTTTCGCGAAGACCTCTATTACAGACTGAATGTCATTCCACTGACTGTCCCGCCCCTGCGCCAAAGACAAGAAGACCTAAAAGAACTTATCGAGGTTTTTATTGACTTAAGCAGTCAGGGACAAAGAAAAGCCCTCTCTAATGACGCCCTCCAAGCTCTACTGAACTACGATTGGCCAGGAAATGTAAGAGAGCTAGAAAACATAATCGAACGCATTATCGTTATTAGTGATGGCAATTTAATCACAACTCAGGATCTTCCAGAAAAGATTCTGGCCTCTTCTTCAATAAAGCATATGCCTCTCACAGAACAGGTTGAAGATACTGAAGAACGTATTCTACGCAGTGCGCTCATCGACTCTGGAGGCAACGTTACAAAAGCAGCCCAGTCACTGGGCATTAGTAGGCGATCCCTTCATCGTAAAATCAACAAATTTAATATTGATTTATAAACCAGCTTTTAGAGATTTGAAGCCATTGCTTTTAAAAAGTGAGCCAAACCTGTCCCAGTGTGACAGGTTTGGCTCACTTTTTCCCTTAATCTCATATGTAATCCCTTGAAAACAGAGCTTTCACAAATTGGCACGATCCTTGCAATATTACTTTCTGTACTTATAAAAATATTGGAGGGTGTTTTATGAATTTTGATACTGGCAGTACGGGATTTATGCTTTTAGCAACAAGCCTTGTAATGCTTATGACCCCAGGTCTTGCCTTTTTTTATGGGGGACTAGTGGGCCGAAAAGGCGTTTTATCTATTATGATGCAAAGCTTTGTTTCACTGGGGATCACCACAATACTATGGTACTCCGTTGGATATTCCCTATGTTTTAGTGGTGATATCGGTGGTGTTATCGGTAATCTCGATATGGCATTTCTAAATGGTGTCGATTTGACAAGCGCTTTGTCAGCCGACAACAATATACCAATTCTCGTTTTCATCGCTTATCAAATGATGTTTGCAGTCATCACGCCAGCCCTTATCACTGGGGCCTTTACAGAACGGGTGCGATTCACTGCCTACGTTATTTTCCAGATTGCTTGGTTGCTTCTTGTTTACTTCCCATTCACTCATATGGTATGGGGTGGTGGCATTCTTGCACAACTTGGTGTCATTGACTTCGCAGGCGGTATTGTGGTTCATGCCACAGCTGGTATGGCTGCACTTGCATCTGTGTTTTTCGTTGGCAAGCGACATGTTAAAAACCACGAACCGCATAGTATTCCACTGATTGCACTTGGAACAGCTCTATTGTGGTTTGGATGGTACGGCTTTAATGCCGGCAGTGAACTTCGTGTTGATGGTATCACAGCCATGGCTTTTTTGAACACCGACATTGCAGCGTCTTTCGCAGCCATTGTTTGGCTGATTATTGAATGGAAACACACAGGCAAACCTAAGTTTGTCGGATTTCTAACCGGTGCCGTTGCAGGTCTTGCAACAATTACACCAGCCGCTGGCTTTGTTGGACCTCGTGAAGCGGCTATTATCGGTATCACAGCTGGTGTGGTTTGTTTCTATGCTGTTGAACTCAAGAACAAACTCCAGTGGGACGATGCCCTTGATGTTTGGGGCGTGCATGGCGTTGGCGGCATTGTCGGCGTTATCATGTTGGCCATTCTAGGATCAACTGCCATCAACCCTTCCGGCGCAGATGGTCTAATTCACGGTGGCACACGTTTCTTCTTTGTTGAAGTTGGCGCTGTCGTATTTGCATCTGTGTATGCCTTTATAATTTCTTATGTCCTGCTCATGCTCATTGATAAGGTCACTCCAGTCCGCGTGAAAGCTGAAGACCAATCAGCTGGTCTTGATGAAACGCTCCACGGAGAAAATGCTTATATTATTTAAGCCCCAATCGTGTCGATTTAATCCTATATTAGATTGGCATTGTACCAATAGTTTCTTTGCTACATGCTTAGAAAAGAAAAAGAGGATGCTTCGGCATCCTCTTTTTCTTTATGTACGTTAACCTCAACGGCTGGCATCAATCAAACTTCTTTCGCTAATACGCCTTAATCCTTCTCTTATATTTCTCGCCCTGACCATACCCACACCTTCAACTTCATCAAGTTCGTCATTTGTTGCAACAAGTATATCCTGAAAGTCATCAAAGTGCAGGATAATATTATTTATAACCGCTGCAGGTAGACGAGGAATCTTTGAAAGCACCCTAAAGCCCTTTGTAAAGACCGGTGTATCAAGTAGATCTGCATTTGTCACATAGCCAAGGGCCTTGGCCATATTCATTGGATCAAGCAGGGCATCTGATGACAGTTTCCAAAGGCTCAGGTATATGTCATCACGTTCTCGATCTTCCTTCTTGTAATCTTCAATAATATTTTGAAGTTCTCCATCGACAGGACCGGAAAGTTCCTCCATCTGCATGGCCACAAGTCGACCTTCACGTCCCAGCTCTGTGATATACCTTTCTATTTCTGCCGTAACACGCAGGAGAATTTCAGCCCGCATCATGCAAATACATACATCGTTCAGGGTCACCAGGTCATCAATTTCAAGTGTTGTCAGAACACTCACCGCATCATCAAATGATTTTCGGTACTTTTCAAGGGTCTGAATGGCTTGGTTGGCCTTTGTCAAAAGAACATTGATTTCTCTAAAAACATATTTAAGCGTGCCCTTGTAAATTGTTATGACGTCCCGCCTCTGCGAAATAGACACGACTAGGTGGCCTGTTTGCTTGGCTACACGTTCCGCCGTTCTGTGACGTGTTCCAGTCTCCATTGTTTCAATGCTCGGATCTGGATTGAGCTGAGTATTGGCTTTTAGAATTTTTTTCCCATCTGAAGACAAGAGAACAGCCCCATCCATCTTTGCCAGTTCATATAAATGGGTTGGAGAGAACTCTGTGTCTATTTTAAAACCGCCATCTGTAATATCTAGCACGTCTTTTTCATCACCGAAAATAATGAGGGCCCCGGTGCCCGCGTTGAGAATATTGTCAATGCCTTCGCGGTGGATTGTTCCAGGCGCCAGTAGCTTAAGTGGTTCCAACAACCTGTGATCTATTTCTCGCTTTAACGCCATATCATCTACCTCCCAAATAAAACTGCAAAGGCTTCTTCTACAGACTGTATTCCGTAGACCTTAACCCCCTCTGGAATTTCTAAGCCATCCATGTTGCCTTTTGGCAGCACACATTTTTTAAAGCCCATTTTACTTGACTCAATAAGGCGACTCTGGGCATGTGACACACTTCGAATTTCCCCAGTTAAACCCACTTCTCCAAAAATCATAGTGTCAGGGTCAACTGCCTTATTTCTAAAACTCGATGCGATCGCCGTAATAATAGCCAAGTCTGCCGCAGGTTCATCCAGAGACATTCCCCCTACTACATTTACATACCCATCTTGATCACTTATCATCATCCCAACGCGTTTTTCTAAGACCGCCATTAACATAATAACGCGGTTGTAATCCACACCATTGGCCATCCGTCTAGGGTTTCCAAAGCTGGACTGAGACACAAGGGCCTGAAGTTCAATCAGAACAGGCCGACTCCCTTCCATGGCAGCAATAACCACAGAACCTGGGGCATCTTCCGGTCTATTTGATAAAAATAGATTTGAGGGATTTTGCACTTCTATGAGACCGCGATTGCTCATTTCAAATATACCGATTTCATTCGTTGAGCCAAATCGATTCTTAACAGCCCTAAGAATCCTGTAGACATTGTGTTTTTCCCCTTCAAAATACAAAACGGTATCCACCATATGTTCAAGGACCTTTGGACCTGCAATGGAACCACTCTTTGTAACATGACCCACAATGAAGGTTGCTATACCAAGACCTTTTGCTACCCGCATAAGAATCCCAGTGGCCTCCCTAACCTGTGACACACTGCCCGGGGCTGATGTCACATCCGGATGATAGACCGTCTGAATCGAGTCTGTTATAAGAAGGTCTGGCTTTTCCACATCAATATGAGCTAAAATTCGGTCCAGGTTGTTCTCTGCCACAATAAGAAGATTATCACTACCCGCTTTTAATCGGTCTGCCCTTAGCTTGGTCTGCTTAATAGACTCCTCCCCCGACACATAAAGGACCTTCTTATTTTGCCGAGCGATCAGATCAGCCACCTGTAATAAAAGGGTTGATTTTCCTATTCCGGGATCTCCACCAACTAGGACAAGCGAGCCCTTTACGATACCGCCCCCAAGAACTCGGTCCAGTTCACTGATATTCGTCTTAGTTCTATCCTCATTCTCAAATGTAATTTCACTAAGCTTTTGCGGCTTTGATGCCGTGCTGATCGTCTTACTTTCATTCTTTTTTGCCGCTTTGGGTGTTTCCAATTCTTCTACAAAAGTGTCCCATTCCTTACAACCAGGACATTTCCCCATCCATTTCAGAGAATTGTATCCACATGATTGACACACAAATTTCGTCTTCGTCTTTGCCACTTTTACACCTCTAACTGACTCTTTTCTTTCTTTGTAATAACAACGTCTTTATCATAATCAAGTTCTATATGGTCCCCCTGGTCAATACGACCTTGAAGGATTTCCTCGGAAATCTTGTCTTCAATATATTTTGTCATCATTCGCTTTAAGGGACGCGCACCATAGGTGTCGCTATATCCTTGTTCACATATCAATGACTTTAAGGTCTGGGTAATTGTCATATCTATGCCCAGCTTGTCCAGTCTTTTTCTGAAATCTATGAGCAGGATTTCTAATATTTCTCCAAGCTCTTCTTCACTTAGCTTATGAAAGACAATAATATCATCTATACGGTTGATAAACTCAGGTCTAAAGCTTTGTTTCATCTCTTCAAGGAGGATTTCTTTCATGCGCTCATATGCCTTATAGTCTACACTGCCCTCGTCTGTGACAAAGCCCACTGATGCCTGCTTTTTTATTTTATCTACGCCAATGTTTGATGTCATAATGATGACTGTATTCTTAAAATTGACGTTACGCCCCTTTGAATCGGTTAGAATGCCATCATCCAGTATTTGCAGCAATAGGTTAAAGACATCCGGGTGCGCCTTTTCAATTTCATCAAAAAGAACCACAGCATAAGGCTGCCTTCTAACCTTTTCTGTCAGTTGGCCCCCCTCTTCATGTCCAATGTAACCTGGAGGGGATCCCACCAATCTGGACACATTGTGCTTTTCCATAAATTCAGACATATCCACTCGAATGAGGGCTGATACATCTCCGAAAAGGGTTTCTGCCAGCGTCTTTGAAAGCTCAGTTTTTCCCACACCTGTCGGACCCAAAAATACAAAGGACCCTATGGGCCTTCCCGGGTTGGCTAATCCCACACGAGACCGGCGTATGGCCTTTGATACAAGCTCCACTGCTTCAATTTGACCGACAACTTTTTCGTGGAGGTGCTTTTCCAAGTTGATGAGCCTCTCCTTTTCTGTCATGGCTAGCCGTGAAACTGGTATACCTGTCCACTCTGCCACAATAGATTCCACATGATTCTGATCTACAGTCAAATTCATATCCAAGGTTTCTCTATACAAATCTCTTTCGATTTCGATACGTTCAATAATTTCCCGTTCCCTGTCCCTGAGTTCTGCCGCTTTTTCAAAATTCATTTCATGAATGGCCAGGGCCTTATCCCGACGAACGTGTTCAAGTTGAACTGCCAAAGCTTCAATATGGGCAGGGTCTCCCGTCGTGTTTATGCGCACCATGGAACAAGCTTCGTCAATAATGTCGACTGCCTTGTCAGGTAAAAACCTGTCCGTTATATACCTATCTGAAAGCTCCACGGCAGCGCGCAGGGCTTGATCCTTAATATAAACTCTATGATGTGCCTCGTATTTTTCCTTGACCCCTTTTAGAATAAGAAGTGTTTCTTCTGCTGAGGGCTCATGAACCCGGATGGGCTGAAACCGTCTTTCCAATGCTGAATCTTTTTCAATATATTTCTGATATTCTCCCGATGTTGTTGCTCCAATGACTTGAATATCCCCTCGTGCCAAACTCGGTTTTAAAATGTTTGAGGCATCTATGGCACCTTCTGCCCCACCTGCACCAATAATTGTATGCAGTTCATCTATAAAAAGCAGAACGTCCTTGTCGGACTGTATTTCCTCTAGGAGCCCTGTCAGGCGCTCTTCAAATTCTCCACGATATTTTGTACCCGCAAGAAGTATCCCCATATTGAGGGAAACAATTTTCTTGCCAAGAAGTTTCTCAGGCACCCGTTCATCGACGATCATGTGGGCCAGCCCTTCTATGACCGCTGTTTTGCCCACCCCAGGCTCTCCAACAAGGCAGGGATTGTTTTTGGTGCGCCTGCAAAGAACCTGTATCATTCTCTTTATTTCCATTTCACGTCCAATAACAGGATCCAGTCGCTTGTCTGCGGCTAGGGATGTTAAGTTCACACCATATTTATCCACTAATTTTTCTTTTTTCTCCACCAGTACTGATCGAACTGGACCTTGACCACTCCGACCTTTCACACCGCTGGTTTCAGGTGCAGGAGGAGCATCTTCATTTATTCCCGGTGCTTTTTCTTCCTTGCTTTTTGCTTGGCTCAACTGGGTCTTTAAGACCTTTAAATCCACCATAAGGGAATCAATGGCCTCGTAGGCAGTTGAGTGTTCATCTTCTAAAATAGCCAGCATCAGGTGTTCCGGTTCAATTTGAGAATACCCCAAACGTTTGGAGATCATGGCACTTTGCTCAAGGCAATGTCGCGCCCTTGGTGTGTATCCATCAACATTTGTTTGAAATACGCTTTGTCCTGTCAGTTTTATAACTTCCAGTCTTATGTCCTCAATTCGTATGCCACTTTCAAGAAGTCGCTTGGAGACTAAGTTGTCTGGCACTCTCACAATTCCAAGAAGGATATGCTCCATCCCTACAAAATTGTGCCCGAGGTGCCTTGCTTCATCAAATGCTGTATTGACTGCTTTTCTGGCTGAACGTGATAGCTTTTCAAAAACGGACATACTCGGCCTCCTCTATTTAAAGAATCTCCTGCATACATCAGCTCTACGAGATTTTAACTCCAGGGCACTAAGCCCTTTCCCGCTTTCCAATTGAAGGGTTCCTGCACTTGTATTAAAAATCAATGCATCAATATCTGATAAAGCTCTATCTTGAATGAGTTTGAGTCTTATTCCCATTCGAACACTGGAAATAAGGTCCAAAAATTCCCCTCTCCCCATTAGCTTTGCGCTTGATAATATACCCATGGCTCGACTGATTTTGTCTTCGACTTCCAACCGATTTGATATGTATATGGTCTCTAGGGCCTCATTCTCTTTACGAGCAATTTGTCTGGAGATTTCTGTGACTGTATCGATCATTTCCCATTCAGAACGTCCAATTGTCACATGGTTTTTTATTCTATAAAAGGCTCCAGCCCCTCTTAAAACCTGATCACTCAAACCTGTTACAGTTAAACCCAACTGACCTGCAGCTTGGTTTATATCATCTATTAGTCCGCTCTCTTTCAAGGCGGGTAAATGCATAAGGACAGAGGCATGCATACCGGTTCCCACATCTGTCACATGACTTGTTAAATAACCCAAGTCTGGATCGAATGCATATTCACTCGAGGCATCTATCAAGTCATCTAAATAACTCATTTCTTCCCAAAGTACATCCAGGGTCAAACCCCATTTGCTCTTTTTCATTTGAATATGGTCGCCAGCGCCTAAAAATAGGATCAAATTTTTCTGTGGGTCTTCAGCCATTTGGTAAAAGGCGTCTTCATACTTCTTATGCTGAAAGCCATTTTGAAGTTGAAGTTGCATCTGCTGTGCATTCCCAAGGTCTTTTCCATTTGACCAGAGTAGGTCATATTCAGCCTTGATTTTTGGGGAATCAAAAATATAGCGAAGTTCATGTAAAAGCTTATCAAGAAGTTCTTCACTTAAAAGGCTTGGAAATGGATAGTGTTTTAAGTTTCTTGTAAGTTCCACCCTTGAACAGAGGACGCAGGTCTCTTTATTTTTCGTCATCTTCTGTTCCCCCATTTCTTTCTGGCTTCTTGGTGAACTTGTTGTCTTTAATTGTTTGCTCTAAGACTCGAATCCTATCCCGAAGCATGGCGGCTTCTTCAAAGGCTTCCCTGCGAATGGCCTGATCAAGTTGTCCTCTTAAACGGACAACCTCCTTTTGAATTTTAGCGCTTCCCCTATATTTCACAGGCATTTTACCCGTGTGACGGTCACTTCCATGTATACGTCGTATGAGTGGATTCAACTTTTCGCCAAAGGCTTCATAGCATGCGAAACACCCCAGTTGTCCAAGCTCCTTATACCTTCCATAGGTCATACCACATGCACCACATGCAGTGGTCTTTATGTAATTGACTTGAAGGGCTGAACTATTTATTGTATCCAGTAGGCCTGACATAAAACCACTTTTCACAAGTGGAGACGATGGTTTCATTTTCTGTGCGCAGCTTTCACATATATGTAGGATTTCCTTTGTTCCATCCACAACTTGACTGAGCTCAATACTGGCCTGATTTTTATTACAGTGCTGACATTTCATAATTCACCTCACCGACTTTCCCTCAAAAAGGGAACAAGAGTTTGCATATTTCTATTATACCTTTTTTTAGGGGGATGTCACAGGCTCACAGTATTCTCATTCAAATTCTTACACACAAATAAGGCCTTCTTACAACCTGTCTCGTCCATGCTCAATTATACTTATGTGGTCTTGGCTTATGAAATGAATACAGCTTGTTTCTCTTGTGCTCGTGCAAAAGCAAAGGGTTATCGAAAGATCGATAACCCTTTATTTCGTATACATTTAATGGTTTAACCTTATGGTGTGACCTATTCTACCTTTTCCTTGTCTATAACTTTAACGGCTATTTGCATAGGCACTTCTTCATATCTCTCAAACTTCATATTGAAGAAACCACGTGCTTGAGTCATAGAACGAAGTTCAGTGGCATATTTGAACATTTCCGACTGTGGCGCTTCAGCAATAACTTTTTGGAAGCCTTTTTCATGAGGTTCCATACCAAGAATACGTCCTCGACGCTTATTCATATCCCCCATAATATCACCCATGTATTCATCTGGAATATAAATCTCAACACTCATAATTGGTTCCAGTAACACTGGCCGAGCTTGTTCCATACCCTTTCTAAACGCAATATGTGCAGCTGTTTTAAAGGCCATCTCGCTTGAATCTACGGCATGGTAAGATCCATCCAACAAAGTGGCTTTAACATTTACAACAGGGAAACCTGCAAGGATGCCTTTTTCAAGAGAATCTTTCAATCCTTTTTCAACAGCAGGAATGTACTGCTTTGGCACTGAGCCCCCAAATATTTTCTCTTCAAATACAAAAGGTTCTGTAGATGGCTCAAATTTTATATGAACATCCCCATACTGCCCTGAACCACCAGATTGTTTCTTATGCTTGCCTTGTACTGTCGCAGTTCCTTTAATGGTTTCTCTATAAGCCACTTTAGGGTCAATCAGATCCACTTCAACGCCAAAGTTGTTTTTCAATTTATTGACAATAACTTGAACCTGCATATTGCCCTGACCACCGATGAGCATTTGATGTGTCTCTTTTGGTCTTTCAATAATGAAGGACGGATCTTCTTCAGACAATCTGTGTAGAGATGTCCCAATTTTATCCTCATCACCTTTTGACTTAGGCTGAACTGCCATAAACAAACAAGGTTTTGGAAGGTTTATGCCCGGATAAACGATTGGATGTCCTTTTTCGCAAAGGGTGTCTCCTGTTTCAGTAACAGACAGTTTGGCAATGGCTGCAATATCCCCAGCCGTTATTTTTTGACATTCCAGCTGCTCCTTACCGCTCAACTGGAAAATAGAGTTCATTTTTTCACCTTCACCCTTGTTGGCATTCACGATTTCCGTATCTTTTGTAAGGGAACCAGAATACACTTTGAAGAGCGAAATCTTACCGATGAATGGATCGGCGATTGTTTTAAATACAAAGGCTGAGAAAGGTTCTTTTTCATCAACCATTCTAACTTCTGTTTGTTCCGATTCTGGATTTACGCCTTCATAGCCTTCTTGGTGCATGTCCCAAGGTGTTGGCATATAGTCATAAACCATGTTGAGCAAAGTATGTATGCCGATCTGTTTTTCAGCAGATCCAAGTAGAACTGGAACGATTTCACCTGCTAAAACGCCTTTTCTCAGGCCTTCGTGGATTTCATCGATTGTGAATTCTTCCCCTTCAAAATACTTCTCCATCATTTCTTCATCTGTTTCCGCCACAGCTTCAATCAAGATGTCTCGAACAGGATTAATTCTTGCTTCATACTCTGCTGGGATTTCAACATCCACACATTCTTTACCATTGAACTCACGCCCAACGAGGTCTACTACATTTATAAAACCTTTAAAATCAGGACCTTCTCCCATCGGAACACAAAATGGTGCTATTTTCTTACCAAATTTATCTTTTAGCTCGCGAAGAATCTTCACGTAATTTACATTGTCTTTGTCCATCTTATTTACAAAGATGATTTTAGGCATATTACGCTTTTCCGTAAACGTCCATGCCTTTTCTGTACCAACCTCGACGCCCGAAGTTGCGTCGACCATAATAATTGATCCTCCTGATACACGAAGAGAACTGAATACATCACCCACGAAATCAAAATAACCTGGTGTGTCTAATATATTGTATTTAGAATTATTCCATTCAACAGGAATAACAGATGCGCCAATAGAAAAACCGCGTGTCATTTCTTCTTTGTCAAAATCCGAAACTGTGTTGCCTTCTTCAACCTTACCCATTCTTTTTGTCTTACCCAATGTATAGAGAACAGCTTCAGTTAAAGTTGTCTTGCCACTTCCACCGTGTCCTAACAACGCAACGTTACGAATTTTGTCAACTTTATAATCCCTCATGTCGCTTTTCCTCCTTATATGTGTTCCTTTTAATTGGTGTAAGGTATCTAATTCTACATAAACCTGTGAAAACCCTTTCCATTTATTATAATTTTCTAAATATTCTTTTTAGTCTGTCTTATGTTGCGTTTTGTACATATTTATGCCGTGTTTTTCTATGGTTTCATTCAATAATTAGACCTGTATTTTTTTAATGCGTCGCGTATGCATAGACATATTAAACCCTCAGTCAAATAAAAGTTATTTCATCCACTTAAAAAGGAGATGTCTAATTAGACATCTCCTAAAATTCTCTTCACTTACTAATATGAATGTTTAAAGACCTGACATTTTTGTTACTTCAAGCCCTTCTTTTTCCCAAGCTTCAACAATCTTATTCAAGCCGATGGAATCACTTGCCATATGTCCTGCCACAATTATATTGCCTATACCTTGCTCTTCAACAGCTTTTTTTACATCTTCAGGCACATGCATTGCTATAATGGTTCCGACGCCTGCATCAAAGTAAGACTTATACACCGCAGCACCGCCGTTTGTTCCACCAGCAAATAGAACTGCAATTTTTCCAGCATAATCCTTTGGACCACCTACCCGAATCACAGGTTTGGCCAGTGTCTCTTTGTACTCTTCAAAATCATTGATTGCATCGACAATGTCTTGTAGAGTGATCTTTGGATTGCTTTGTGCCTTTTCGTTCAAATAAGCCTGCATAATATTTTCACCAATTATATCAGCTGGTAGGTGAATGTTCATATAAGGCATATTGAGCAGTCTTGCTGCTGAAGATGGTCTGTCAAAATTACGAACATGAGAGTTCAACTCTACAGAACTGGTCTTCTTTCTCAGGACTTTTTGAGCACGGTTGATTGGAACACCAAACTCGACCATTTTGTCAATTTGAATATCCATAACCTTTGCAAAATCAATAATTTGTGTGCCTGCCATTGGATGGTGGCTCACAACACAATCGACGCCTAGTTTATCACCAAGCATAAGTTCCGGCGTATCCATATCCACACCGATAAGCACTTTTTTAATGTCTGTTCCTTCGACATGAATGCCTGAGTCTACAGGAACTTCCGTTAAGCCCGCTAAATTAAGGGCTATGTCCATCATACGTTTTGTATTCATTACTTCGCCTCCCAAAATAATTCTACTTTTATTGTATCATTTTTTATAATGGAATGTATGAAGAACTCTTAACATTTACTTGGTGTACTGCACTTGGTTTTTCCCATTATTCTTGGCTTTATACAAAAGCATATCCACTTTGTTTATAAAATCATACAGGCAGTTGCAGGCATGTTCAGGCTTAAATGTATCAGCACCTATACTAATGGTTACATTGATCGCACTGTTTCCTGCTTCGAACCGATTGGACTCGACCTTTTTACGTATCCTCTCCGATAGTTTGACAGCAACATCGAGGTTTGTATTGGGTAAAATCACAGCAAATTCCTCTCCACCATATCTTGCAGCAAAATCTGTCCTGCGGATGCAGGTCTTGATAATGTCAGCAAGTTCCTTTAATATCTGATCCCCTGATAAGTGACCGTATGTATCGTTGATGTGTTTGAAGTCATCAATATCCATAAATATCAAGCTGATTGGAAAGTTCTTTCGCATGGCCTGAAGCTTTAATTCATCAAAATAGCTGTAGAAGGACTGATGGTTGCTAAGGGCCGTTAAATAGTCCGTTGTTGCCATTCGTTCGAGTTCATCATTTGTTCTTTGTAAGGCCTCGTAATAGGATTGCTTTTCTTCATTCAATTTGTAAATCTGCTTAAATGGAATATCAATAATAATTACGATCACAAAATACAAGAGGATTTCGATAATATGTTCCACTTGTAAGATGGACTCTTCCATTTGTCCTGTGATGAGACCTATATGTATGAGCGCAGGTGGAATAGAAAAGAGCCAGGGGCTTTTTCCCTGATAGCGAATGCCCTGAATCAGAACGTACACATAAAAAAGAGAAATTATATTATGACCAAGAGTCCACTCCAAGGCGATGACCCAAAAGACAAAGGCTCCGTCAATGAGTGTTAGTGTGCGGCTAGGAGGATTTTTCATCTCCCTATTGTCAATAATAACGGTCTTCGCATAATAGACAATCTTTCCAAACACATACAGAACAAATACTGAAACAAACATCACTTTTGATGTCTGGTTTGTCTTGCCCAGTACGGGAAACACCAAATTTAATAGGAACAAAGTTAAAACAAGCTGTAGACCTAAATACAGTTCCTCTATGAGTCGACTCTCACTACTTCTTTCCGATTTCACTGAATTCCTCACTTTCGTTGAGAATGGTTATCATTAAGTCCACGCTTAGATTATCGAAGTTTTGGGCTTTTGTCAATAAAAATCTAAGACCTTTGGCCCATATATTAAGTCATTCCTTCCAAGAAAATAAGCCCCTCGACATTTGTCGAAGGGCTTATTAATATTGTTTTGAGTTGAAATTATCTTACAGGACATGCACCAGATTCGCAACCATCCGCACCAATATCAAACTCAGTTTCCTCTTTTTCATATTTAGAAATGAGAGATGGTCTAAAGGCTTGCATCTCTTCTTTTCTTCGAATGAACTCAGCTTCATCAATGGCTTCGTATGGAAGCAATTCATAGAAGTTATCATCTAAGGATAAGAACGAAAGCGCCACTGTATCGTCCCAGTTGTTCCAAACCCATTCTTCTACAGCGTCCCATTCATGTTCACGGACATGAATGGTAATAGAACAGTTGTGATCTACATAGTTTTCCATGAACATTTTATAGTTTTCCAGTTGTTCCAGAGCGGATACATCATACTTAGTTGTACCTTCTGGTGCTTTAACAGGGAATTCCACAACTTTTGTAGAGCACGTTTCCATCTTTTGACCAACTTCAGGGAACACAGGGTAGCCTAGGTCTTCGCATACCTTCACCAGTGGATCGTCTGCTGAAATTCTGACACGACGAATATAGTAAGGGGAATGTGAATAGTGGACACCACTTGATACTGTTGGCAACTGTGACAATGTGCCTTCTGGCTTTACAGTTGTTACAAGCAGTGGTTCTGTGAGTCCCAGTTCATTGGCATATGCGCTGGCTTCATTATTTGCAACAGCTCTTAGCTTTCTAAGCAACTGAGCCTGGTCATCTTTGGTCATCTTCGTTGCGTTGACCATATCTTGCCAGCCTGTTAGGGAACAACCAATGAGTTTGTCCCTTTGCTGAACTTCATCCCATTTGTTAAGTTCAAGTTCAACACAAGTCATTCTATAACCAGCTCTTGCTGATTGTCTTTGAGCCTTGAATAGACCTTCCTTGTCCAGTGAACCATCCGGATTTACAAAGGCGAAAACATTGATTGTTGTCAAGTTGCAAAGACCTTTGGAATCTAGAAGAATTTCACCGCATGGATTGACACCATTAAAGTTTGGTCTTCTCTTCTCGCCAGCTTCTGCATTCACCCATCCCGGCTCTCCAGAATAACGCATACGCTCTAGCTGCCAGTGAAGACGCTCTCTTGTCGGCTTTCTTCTATAGTAAATTGAGTTGTTTGACATTTGTCTGTGTAGAAGTTCTCTGTTCACTTCCCACTTGCCATCAACCTGCTTGTACAGATGTGTTTTCGCATCGATTGCTTCATTGTCATCCTGGTCTACCAGAACAATTTCCGCCGTACGGCGCACACCGCCAACAACGACGTTTTCTCCAATGATATTAGCAATATCAAGTGCATCAATTGGCTTAAGTTTAATGCGTCTCTTTTCATCTTGCGCTCCATCACGCATACCAGCCTTCTTAATAACACGGCTGATTTTTTCGAACATGTTTTTCAAACTCACATGACCAGAGGCAGTCCCACCAAATGTCTTTAGTTTTTCACCTTTTGGTCTCACGTGGTCATAGTCCACAATAATCGTCTTGATATTTCTGTATTCATTGCTGTAAAGAAGCTTGAAGAAGTAATCAAGTGATTGCACCCAGCCTTCTTTACTATCGCCTACAGTGATTTTCACTGTGTTGTTATAGAAGAACTCAAGACTTGTGCTGTCTTCTCTCTCAGAGCGTGGAATGGCTGTGTAATCTTTATGAATGAGTTCATAATCAACTCGCGTTTTAGGCATTTTTGAAACATCATCATTAAGGATTCTAACACCAACACCAGATCCCACCATAAGAAGATAAAATACATCTCTAAATGAGTCAAAGCTATCAATAATCTGAAAAGAACAATTGTAGTTTGACATAGGATAATGTCCAGCAACCGGTGTTTGACCAACCCAGAAAGTACGACCCGATAGAAACTGTCTTAAATTGAAGATGTTGTCGTATAGCTCTTCTGCTTCTTGACGCGTTGTTGGTGCAAGACTACAGTTGTATTCAACAGCTCTTCTAACAGTTTCCCACCAGAATTCGCGACGCTTTTCTTCTGGTAGAAATCTTGAATAAGTACGGTAATAAACAAAGTTCCCAAGCTGTGTCATTGGAGAATCTGTATGCTTATACTTACTGATGAAGTCATCTGTGAGTAGTCTATCCTTATCTTTTCTTCGAACTCTGGTTTTGTCTTGCTCGTTACGGTAAATTATGTATCTCTTCGCAACATCTTTTCTTGGACTTGCCATTAATGAAAATTCTACCATATCTTGTAGATCTTCCACTTCGACAGTGTCTTTTTCATCCACCATTTTATGGATTTCATCTGAAATTAGTAGACTCAATTCTGTATCTAGACCTTTTTCAGTTTCTTTCATTGCCAGTTCAATCGCTCTTTGGATCTTCTCTTTGTTGAAGTCCGTAAGTCGACCATCCCTCTTGATGACTTGTACCATAACGTCTCCACTCCACCTTTACTATTTTCTACTATTCATCAATTGTTTTAGAAACAATATTATTAACATGGTTATCAACATATTATCCACATGTTATTCACACTATGCACAATATGTTGTATGTCGATCGGTTTATACTCCGCATCGAACACAATATATTGTAGCATTAAAATCCAATGTTCACAATGCGAAAATCGTCCTTATGCCGATTTTTTTCAGTTCTAAAGTTTGAATCTAAATTTTAATTTTGTTCTTTCTTTATAAATTTTTTCATTAAATAAGCTAGAGTCATCCCTACATTCCGCAGTAAATAGCTCTAGCTCATCCTCTTAAATATTCGATTTTCTGTCTATTTTATAGTAATTCTACAAGCTCTTCAATTGTATCTAAAATATATTTTCCTTTTCTATAGTCACGTTTAACGACAATTCTTTTCACTTGGTCATCACCAGCTTCAACGTCCTTTACCACCTGTGGTTTTTCCAAGAACATGCCCTTAGCATTCCAATTGGAATCCACCACTATAAATGTTGGGATCTTGGCTGAACTGTCCGGTGTTAAGCTCTTAAGCTTGTCCTCATAGCCATCTCGTGGAAGAATGGCATATTCAATGTTTGTATTGACCCTATGAATAGACTCAAGGACAGCCATGTTGATCATGCAATCAGGGCACCAGACTTCTCCAAATACGACAAGTCGTGCCGACTCGATTTCTTTTATTCTACTTGTTAACACGTCTGTCATGGCATCTGAGGATAACTCTAGAAAGTGGCGCACGTTATCCACATGTTTTCCTTCATCGCCCTGCATAAACGTTTCAAAATCATGTCCCGCATTAAATAGTTCTTTTAGCATATGGCCTCCTTATAATAATATACAAAGTCATACCTTGCTTATTGACTTCTAGCTTTTCATTTCTGACTTTTTTACTCTTTAGCGTCTAATCGACTTACGATATTATTTCGCTTCCCTATATATTATAACCCATATGACTTTTAATCGTAAATAAATATGTCTATGATTAAGAAAATGTATCCCTATATTGACTTTATTCTAACCCTATAAACTGTATTTTTGATTCTTTTATCCACTAAGCGAACATCCGATTAATCAAATGATTCAGTCCAATCAAGAGGGGCCACATCGAATAGAAGACAATAAAAAAAAGCCCAGAACCAAAGTTCTACGCTTTTTATTGGTGCGGGTGGAGGGACTTGAACCCCCACGTCTATTGACACTAGAACCTAAATCTAGCGCGTCTGCCAATTCCGCCACACCCGCATGTGTGTTTATTCATTAAACTAAAAAAATTCTGCCGCGAAGCAGAATAATATTCACGCTTTCGCGAAAAATGTAAAAATGAAACCGGCGACGACCTACTCTCCCAGGCGGCTGCCCGCCAAGTACCATCGGCGCTGAGGAGCTTAACTGCTGTGTTCGGAATGGGAACAGGTGTGGCCTCCTCGCCATCATCACCGGATTTCATTGTCTGAAATGTTTTCTACTGCGTCACTCTTCGTTGCACATCTTCTCTCACTCAGTTACGTACCACAGTACGCGCCTTCGCTCTTTCAGATATGCGCCTCGATTGACTTGTATTAAACACTTCAGTATTTAAAGAGATTGAACTCTTCAAAACTGCACATGATAATATTTTAGAAGATTTGTTTCACGTTGGAATGACTCAAAATCTATATTGGTCAAGTCCTCGACCTATTAGTATCCATCAGCTGAGTACATTGCTGCACTTACACCTTGGACCTATCAACCTGTTAGTCTATCAGGGGTCTTACTCCATAAAGGATGGGAAATCTTATCTTGAGGGGGGCTTCGCGCTTAGATGCCTTCAGCGCTTATCCCGTCCATACGTAGCTACTCTGCAGTGCTCCTGGCGGAACAACAGATACACCAGAGGTATGTCCATCCCGGTCCTCTCGTACTAAGGACAGCTCCTCTCAAATTTCCTGCGCCCACAGCGGATAGGGACCGAACTGTCTCACGACGTTCTGAACCCAGCTCGCGTGCCTCTTTAATGGGCGAACAGCCCAACCCTTGGGACCGACTACAGCCCCAGGATGAGACGAGCCGACATCGAGGTGCCAAACCTCCCCGTCGATGTGGACTCTTGGGGGAGATAAGCCTGTTATCCCCGGGGTAGCTTTTATCCGTTGAGCGACGGCCCTTCCATTCGGTACCGCCGGATCACTAAGTCCGACTTTCGTCCCTGCTCGACCTGTATGTCTCGCAGTCAAGCTCCCTTTTGCCTTTGCACTCTTCGCGCGATTTCCAACCGCACTGAGGGAACCTTTGAGCGCCTCCGTTACTTTTTAGGAGGCGACCGCCCCAGTCAAACTGCCCACCTGACATTGTCCCGACGCTGGATAACAGCGCACGGTTAGGACACTGATATAGCAAGAGTGGTATCCCAACGGTGACTCCATACACACTAGCGTGCATACTTCTTAGTCTCCCACCTATCCTGTACATGCTATACCAAAATCCAGTGCCAAGCTACAGTAAAGCTCCACGGGGTCTTTCCGTCCTGCTGCGGGTAACCGGCATCTTTACCGGTACTACAATTTCACCGAGTCCATTGTTGAGACAGTGCCCAAATCATTACGCCTTTCGTGCGGGTCGGAACTTACCCGACAAGGAATTTCGCTACCTTAGGACCGTTATAGTTACGGCCGCCGTTTACTGGGGCTTCGATTCAAAGCTTCGCTTACGCTAACCTCTCCTCATAACCTTCCAGCACCGGGCAGGCGTCAGCCCCTATACATCGTCTTTCGACTTAGCAGAGACCTGTGTTTTTGGTAAACAGTTGCTTGGGCCTGTTCTCTGCGGCCGCTTCGGGCGTTAACCCTAATGCGGCACCCCTTCTCCCGAAGTTACGGGGTCATTTTGCCGAGTTCCTTAACAATGGTTATCTCGCTCGCCTTAGTATTCTCTACTCTCCTACCTGTGTCGGTTTACGGTACAGGCACCTAGGTCTCGATAGAAGCTTTTCTTGAAGGACTCTCCAACGACTTCGCTACTTATTTTTCGCTCCCCATCACGCCTTGCAATTAAACCAGCGGATTTGCCTACCGGTTCTCACTTGACGCTTGGACGCACATCCATCGGTGCGATCGTTTTGCATTCCCTGTCACTCCGTCTCTCAGACGACTTTCGGTGGTACTGGAATCTTAACCAGTTGTCCATCGCCTACGACTTTCGTCCTCGGCTTAGGTCCTGACTAACCCTGGGCGGACGAACCTTCCCCAGGAAACCTTAGGTTTTCGGCGGGCAGGATTCTCACCTGCCTCTCGCTACTCATGCCAACATTCTCTCTTGTATACAGTCCACCACTCCTTACGGTATAGCTTCTGCCCGTATACAATGCTCCCCTACCCAACGTCTAAACGTTGCCGTAGCTTCGGTGCCAAGTTTGAGCCCCGGTAATTTTCGGCGCAGGGTCACTCGACTAGTGAGCTATTACGCACTCTTTAAATGAATGGCTGCTTCTAAGCCAACATCCTAGTTGTCTAAGCAACCCCACATCCTTTCCCACTTAACTTGGACTTTGGGACCTTAGCTGACGGTCTGGGCTGTTTCCCTCTCGACCATGAATCTTATCATACATAGTCTGACTCCTGATTATATGACTGCGGCATTCGGAGTTTGATAGTCTTCGGTAGGCGGTGAAGCCCCCTAGGACAGTCAGTGCTCTACCTCCGCGTCACTCACATCAAGGCTAGCCCTAAAGCTATTTCGGGGAGAACCAGCTATCTCCGAGTTCGATTGGAATTTCTCCGCTATCCACAAGTCATCCCAACCTTTTTCAACAGATATGGGTTCGGGCCTCCACTGAATTTTACTTCAGCTTCACCCTGCTCATGGATAGGTCACCCGGTTTCGGGTCTACGCCATACAACTATACGCCCTCTTCAGACTCGCTTTCGCTACGGCTTCAGTGCTGAACACCTTAACCTTGCTATATAACGTAACTCGTTGGCCCGTTCTACAAAAAGTACGCCGTCGAACATATAAAGTTCTTCGACTGCTTGTAAACATAGGGTTTCAGGTTCTTTTTCACTCCCCGACAGGGGTTCTTTTCACCTTTCCCTCACGGTACTATGCGCTATCGGTCACTAAGGAGTATTTAGGCTTGGGAGATGGTCCTCCCGGCTTCCCACAAGGTTTCACGTGCCCCGTGGTACTCTGGTGCGCATCGTGGGCCTTCTTCTTTCGTCTACAGGACTGTCACCTTCTTCGGTGGGTCTTTCCAAACCTCTTCGACTAGAATACCGCCATCACTTATGATGCGTCCACAACCCCAGAAACCGTAGTCTCTGGTTTGGCCTGCTTCCCGTTCGCTCGCCGCTACTTAGGAAATCACTTTTGTTTTCTTCTCCTTCGGGTACTTAGATGTTTCAGTTCCCCGAGTCTCCCTCCGTACACCTATGTATTCAGTGCACGGTGACTACCTATTACAGTAGCCGGGTTTCCCCATTCGGACATTCCTGGATCAACGCTCGCTTGCAGCTCCCCAAGACTTTTCGCAGCTTACCACGTCCTTCTTCGGCTCTTAGTGCCAAGGCATCCACCCTATGCTCTTATTAACTTGACCAATTTTCTAAAATAACCTAAGTTATTTTCGATAAACTGTTCTCTTGATATTAATCAATGAGTAATTATTCGAGTTTGAGTTTTGTTTACCTCAGTGAAACTGTATCTTCCCTTAATTCTCAAAACTTAGTTTTAATTATCTTGGTTTGATACGTTTTCGTCTTCTAATTTATTTCATATGCAGTTTTCAAGGTTCAATTCTTGAAGTGGTGGGCATAGGTGGATTCGAACCACCGACCTCACGCTTATCAGGCGTGCGCTCTAACCAACTGAGCTATACGCCCACTTCTTAAGAAACTTTACAGTCTCTCAAAATTAAACAGTATAGAGTACGTTCTCCTTAGAAAGGAGGTGATCCAGCCGCACCTTCCGATACGGCTACCTTGTTACGACTTCACCCTAGTCACTGATTTCACCTTCGACCGCTTCCTCCCACAAGGGGTTGGATCACGGGCTTCGGGCGCCCCCAGCTTCCATGGTGTGACGGGCGGTGTGTACAAGACCCGGGAACGCATTCACCGCGGCATTCTGATCCACGATTACTAGCAACTCCAACTTCATGCAGGCGAGTTGCAGCCTGCAATCCGAACTGAGATCGGCTTTATAGGATTTGCTCCAGGTCACCCCTTCGCTGCCCGTTGTACCGACCATTGTAGCACGTGTGTAGCCCAGATCATAAGGGGCATGATGATTTGACGTCATCCCCACCTTCCTCCGTGTTGTCCACGGCAGTCTCTTTAGAGTGCCCAGCCTAACTGATGGCAACTAAAAATAAGGGTTGCGCTCGTTGCGGGACTTAACCCAACATCTCACGACACGAGCTGACGACAACCATGCACCACCTGTATCAGATGTCCCGAAGGAAAGGTCCGGCTAAGGACCGGTCATCTGTATGTCAAGACCTGGTAAGGTTCTTCGCGTTGCTTCGAATTAAACCACATGCTCCGCTGCTTGTGCGGGTCCCCGTCAATTCCTTTGAGTTTCACACTTGCGTGCGTACTCCCCAGGCGGAATACTTAATGCGTTAGCTGCGGCACCTAGGTTCGACCCCAGACACCTAGTATTCATCGTTTACGGCGTGGACTACCAGGGTATCTAATCCTGTTCGCTCCCCACGCTTTCGAGCCTCAGCGTCAGTTACAGTCCAGTAAGTCGCCTTCGCCACTGGTGTTCCTCCTAATATCTACGCATTTCACCGCTACACTAGGAATTCCACTTACCTCTCCTGCACTCAAGTCAAACAGTTTCAAAGGCTTACATCGGTTGAGCCGATGCCTTTCACCCCTGACTTGCTTGACCGCCTACACTCCCTTTACGCCCAGTGATTCCGGATAACGCTTGCCCCCTACGTATTACCGCGGCTGCTGGCACGTAGTTAGCCGGGGCTTATTCCTTGGATACCGTCAAATTTTCTTCTCCAAGAAAAGAACTTTACAACCCGAAGGCCTTCATCGTTCACGCGGCGTTGCTGCATCAGGCTTTCGCCCATTGTGCAATATTCCCCACTGCTGCCTCCCGTAGGAGTCTGGACCGTGTCTCAGTTCCAGTGTGGCCGATCACCCTCTCAGGTCGGCTACTGATCGTCGCCTTGGTAAGCCGTTACCTTACCAACTAGCTAATCAGACGCGGGCCCATCCTGTACCACCAGAGTTTTTACCCCTGTGCTATGCAGCACTGTGGTCTTATGAGGTATTAATCACCGTTTCCAGTGGCTATCCCTCTGTACAGGGCAGGTTGCCCACGCGTTACTCACCCGTCCGCCGCTTTCCACTCCATCCGTCACCCGAAGGATCCGTCAAAAGCTTCTCGCTCGACTTGCATGTGTTAAGCACGCCGCCAGCGTTCATCCTGAGCCAGGATCAAACTCTTTGAAAAAATGTTTCAAATTGTTTTGTCCGTCTCAGATATGCTGACTAATTATTGTTATCATTATATCCGTTTCGAATCAATTGTTTTGCATCTAGACCTTGTCTTGATGCGGTAAAGAATTGAACGTGTTATAATTCTATACTGTTTAATTTTCAAAGACCGTTAAATCAACAAGTTAATGTTAAATTTGTATTTCGTCACCAACCGGCGACTCAATTATCATAACATTATTTATTATTTCCTGTCAAGCATTATTTTAAACATTTTTTCTAGCTTTTTTTCTAAATTTAGAAAAGTCGCCGAATCCCTGTATTTCCAATGCTTTTGACTTGTTTATTGTGCCGCGCTGTCGTGCGGTACTTGACTATAATAGCATCATGACAAGGGACCGTCAACCCCATTTGTTAAAGAAGTAATATTCAGTCTATTCTGTTAAGAATGTATTAACCAGTCACATATTCTTCGCCTTACATGTTTCTTCTTTAATATACAAGAAATGAGGTTACAGCACATATATGCCATAACCTCATATTAATAACTAAACTTGTGTTTTTTTATCTTAAATTACTTATTAAGTGGTCTCATAAGTGGGAATAAAACGCATTCTCTAATAGGTCTATCCATCATTACAGAGAATAGTCTTTCAGATACGCCAAATCCATAGGCTGGAGGCATACCATATCTTAAAGCTTCAATGAAGGTTTCATCATGTTCATGAGCTTCTTCATCGCCCTCTTCGCCCATTGCCCTTTGTTCCTTGAATCTTTCTTCAAGATCTATAGGGTCGTTAAGCTCTGTATAGCCATTGCCCATTTCAGAACCAGCTATAATAATCTGCATTTGAGCAACTTTTCTTGGATCTTCTTTTTGTCGCTTAGGTAGTGGGTTCAGTTGAACGGGCTGTCCAACAAGGAATCCAGGACCAGATAGTTCTTTACGAACAACTTTCCATAGAAGGTCAACAAGTCTCCAGAAGCCAACATTCGGATCATACTCCACCTCATATGAATCCAATTTTGCTTCTAACTCTTCTTTAGTAACATTATAAATATTGACACCGGTTCTGTCTTCAATGATTGATTCAAAATCATAGACTTCCCACTCTGCGTCCATATCCACTTCATAGCCTCTAGACACAAACTTAGATGTGCCCATAACAGCCTTCGTGATTTTTCTATAGAGTTCTTTTGTAAACTCCATGCCGTCTTCAATATCTGCATAAGCCCAGTAGAATTCCATTTGTGTATAGTCCTGTAGATGCTCAGGGCTCATACCTTCATTTCTAAACTGTCTGCCGATCTCAAATGTCTTTTCAAAGCCGGCCACTAAAAGTTTTTTCTGCCATAGCTCACCCATTGATATCCTTAAGAATACATCAATATCTAATGCATTATGATGCGTTGCGAATGGTGTCGCAGCAGCACCGCCTGATGATGTCTCAAGAATTGGTGTTTCCACTTCAAGGAAACCATGATCGATCATGTAGTTTCTTATTGTACTCCAAAATTTCTGCTTTTTAATAAAAATATCACGTACATCTGAGTCCATGATAATATCAAGGTATCTCTTTCTAAACTTAATTTCGTCATCTTGGATGCCATGGTATTTTTCTGGAAGTGGTTTCAAGGCTTTAGTTAAGTGTATGTATCGTCCTGCTTTTACACTCACTTCACCTGTTTTTGTTTTAAACATCGTGCCACTGATTCCGACAATGTCGCCAATGTCGGCTTTTTCGAAAAGTCCAAACTCAAGGTCTGTGAGCTCATCTTTCTTCAGGTAAATCTGAATCTGACCCACTGCATCTTGAATATGCATGAAGCCAGCTTTGCCCTTGCCACGTTTTGTCATGATTCGACCTGCAACTGTTACAGGGATATTCATTTCTGCTAGTTCTTCTTTTGTAACCTCAGCATACTTTTCCTTTAAATCAGCTGAATGATGTTCTGGGATGAATTTCTCCGCGCCAAATGGATCAATACCATTTTCTCTTAGTTCATTCATCTTGTTTATTCTAATCATTTCTTGTTCACTGACTTTTCTTACCTGATTAGCTTCTTGACTCATAATCTTGTTGTATCGCATCTTGTAAAATGCCATACTCTCCTTTCTATTTTTAATCTAGGCTCTTGCAAAATTAATGCTCCAAAGCGTCAACCCTTCCTCGCCAATTCACTTAATCTTTGCAAATAGCTCAATCATTAAATTTATCTTTAACTTCTTCTACATTCTTATCTTATAAAGTATATCAAAATTAAGACATCAAAACATTGCTATAATGCAGATTTTATAAAATATCTTTTAATAATGATAATTCTGCTATGCCCATACCTTATTGGATTTTAGCACACATATCAATATCATACTCCCAAGACTCGAAAGGGGCCTTATTCAATCGCTTTTAGTAGAAGGCTTCGAAGCATGTCAGGGTTTGTTGCCGTGTTGATTTCATTTCGTATCACTGCACCACCCCGAATCCCTTTTAAGTACCACGCTGCGTGCTTTCTCATTTCAAGGACACCTATATGGTCTCCCTTGAAATCGACAAGCAAATCAAAGTGACGTAAGGCTTCTCGTATTTTTTCTTCCCTTGTAGGATGAGGGAGCCTTTCCCCTGTATTCAGATAATGGGAAACCTGCTTAAGCAACCATGGATTTCCTTGAGCCCCTCGGGCGATCATAAGACCATCGCATCCTGTTTGCTCACGCATTTGAATGGCATCTTCAATTGAGAATATATCCCCATTGCCAATGACAGGAATAGTGAGTGCATCTTTGACTTCTTTAATTATGCCCCAGTCTGCCTTGCCAGTATAAAACTGATCCCGTGTTCTGCCATGAACCGCAACGGCTGCCACACCGGCCTCTTGTGCAATAGAAGCAATTTGAACTGCGTTGATGGAATCCGCATCCCATCCTTTTCGAATTTTGACAGTAACCGGCTTGCTTGATGCCTTTACAACCGCTTCAATCACCTTTTTAGCCAAGTCAGGTGTTTTCATCAAAGCTGAACCGTCACCATTGTTAACTATTTTAGGTGCCGGGCATCCCATATTTATATCTAAAATATCATGATTGTGATCATTTATCTGTTCCACGACAGACCCCATAATATCAGGATCTGAACCAAATAACTGGAGTGCAACTGGACGTTCTTCTTCTCTAATTTCCATTAACCGTGCCGTTTTTTTATCTTTATAGTGAAGGGCTTTTGCACTGACCATCTCCGTCACTAAAAGGCCGGCACCATATTCCATGCATACCAGTCGAAAGGGCAGATCTGTCACACCAGCCATTGGCCCCAATATAACTGGGCTAGACAATTTAACATTTCCAATTTTCATGAGAGTCACCTCATTTCTCTACTACATAAACCTAACCTTATAGGTTCATAGGGCATTTACTTATTTCAGTCGCTTATTTAAAAGAAAAGAACCAGAAAAACTGGCTCTTAATGTTTTTTATTCATTTCATAAATATAGTTTAGACCATCAAGGGTCAAAAACTTATCTACAACATCTATTGTTTTTGACTCTGTTGCAATGAGTCCTGCAAGACCACCTGTTGCAACAACTTTTGGATCAACATCCGCTGCAAGCTCTTCTTTCATTCTCTCAACGATATAGTCCACTGATCCAACATAGCCATAAATCACGCCAGACTGTATACTTTGGGTTGTATTTTTACATATCACATTATCCGGTTTAACCAGTTCAACACGCGTCAGTTTCGCTGCACGCTGAAAAAGTGCATCACTTGAAATTTTAACACCCGGGGTGATGGACCCGCCTAAATATTCACTTTTCGCCGATATGGCACAAAATGTTGTCGCTGTCCCAAAATCAACCACAACCAGTGGTCCACCATATTTCTTCACAGCCGATACGGCATTTACAATCCTGTCTGCGCCAACTTGCCGTGGATTATCATACTTGATATTCATGCCCGTTTTTATACCAGGCCCGACAACGATGGCTTCTTTATCGAAGTATTTGATCGCCATGTGCTGCAAAGAATACATTATTGTCGGTACAACCGAAGAAATAATTATATCCTGCACATCTTTAGGATTCAAACCTTCATACTGAAACAGCTGATTCACAAAAATGCCGAGTTCATCTGCAGACTTACTCTTGTCAGTTGACATCCGCCAGTGTGTAATAAGCTTTCCAGATTTATAAAGACCTAGAACGATGTTGGAGTTTCCAACGTCAAACGCTAATAACATGTGGTTTCACCTTCTTCTTCCCCGCTGTTCTCACGTTTATTGCGTGTTTAAACGCAACAGTCGGGTGTCTTTTCATGTATTTTTATAAGTCATTCACGCAAAATAAATCCTATCATGAAGCCATTTTTTTTGCAATATAAACTGACTATAATTCTTATGTCTACATATAATAACAGGTTTAAATGTAATCTGTTAATCCCCTAACGGAAACTTCACCATAAAAAACAGGCTTCACCTCACCATTTTCAAACTTAACGAGAAGTTCACCATCTTGATTCAAATCAATAGCCTCTCCGTATAGGGTCTCATTTTTGTGGATCACCCTTACCTGCTGACCAATTGTCACGGAATGTTCCCGGCAATAGGATAGTGTCCTCTGAAGATTTCCTTCATTTATATAAGCCTTGTAAAAGCTTTCGAATTGATGGGCAAACTCCACCACCACATCTTTTCGCTTTATGGTTTGTCCTGATTCGATTTTAAGGGAAGTGGCTTTCTCACATAATTCCTCTGGAAAGGCTTCTACATTAACATTCACGCCAATCCCAACAACAACATAATTCACCGTGTTAAGCTCTGCACTCATTTCAGTTAGAATACCACAAACCTTTTTCTTGTTCACTATAATATCGTTGGGCCACTTTATGCCCGCCGCAAGGCCTGTCGTTTGAACAATGGCTTCATTCATGGCCGCTGCTGCTATTTGAGTCATCTTAGCAGCGTGAACTGGCTCAATATCAGGTCTCAGAACCAAAGACATCCAAATACCCGTCCCTTTAGGGGATGTCCACGTCCTTCCCAACCGTCCGCGTCCCATAACCTGCTCATCGGAAATAATAAGTGTGCCTTCAGATGCCCCCTTTGACGCGGCTTCTTTGGCATATGTATTTGTTGAGTCAATGCTTTCAAAATGTTTAATGTCTTTAATCAAACCACTATTTTTGAGTTCCACACCCAGAGCTTCCGCATTGAGGGTATCCCCCTCCGATATAAGCCTATAGCCCTTTCGTGATACAGATTCAATATGGTAGCCTTCTGCTTTCAATTGTTTTATGACTTTCCATACCGCTGTGCGAGACACACCGAGTTTCTGGCTCAAATCTTCGCCTGAAATAAATGTATGGGCGTGTTCTTTTAATGCTTCTATAATCCTGGACTTCATTTATAATCACATCCATTTTCTAAACCCAGTTTTTGACCTTCACATACAGATATTATAGCATATCCCCCACGTCCTAGGTCCCTTATCCTCTCTGATCTAAAGAGGTGATTGTTTCTATTCATTTCTCAAAAAAGACAAACGACCGCTGCTGAGCAGCGGTCGTTTGTTAATTGTATCATTTTATTTCATTTACGTAAGTCTTTACGCTTCATAAACAAGCATTCACTTCTAGCCAAATAAGGATAGAAGCACACCCGCAGAAACCGCTGAACCGATTACACCGGCAACGTTAGGTCCCATAGCATGCATAAGCAGGAAGTTTGATGGGTTTTCTTTCTGACCCACAACCTGTGATACACGGGCTGCCATTGGCACGGCAGATACACCTGCAGAACCAATCAGTGGATTTATTTTGCCACCAGATAGCTTGCTCATAATTTTTGCTAGTATCAGACCCGCAGATGTACCAACAGCGAATGCTGCAACACCTAGACAGATAATAGCGATTGTTTCTAGTTTTAGGAACTGTTCTGCTGTTGCAGTTGCACCAACAGTCAGACCTAAGAAGATTGTAATGATGTTGATAAGGGCATTCTTAGCTGTGTCTTCAAGACGACCAACAACACCTGATTCTTTAAATAGGTTACCAAGCATAAGCATACCAACAAGTGTGCCTGCTGGTGGAACAATCAGTGTAACAAGGATTGTTACAAGGATTGGGAATAGAACCTTTTCCGTCTTAGATACTGGACGAAGCTGATCCATCTTGATCATTCTTTCTTCTTTCGTTGTGAAGAATTTCATGATCGGCGGTTGAATAACTGGTACAAGTGCCATGTAAGAATAAGCTGCTACGGCAATTGGACCCAGTAGGTGTGGTGCCAGCTTTGATGTTAGGAAGATCGCTGTAGGACCATCCGCACCACCGATGATACCGATAGATGCTGCTTCCTGAGCATTGAAAAGACCTGAAGCGATCGCGCCAATGAACGTGAAGAAAATACCAAATTGTGCTGCAGCACCTAGAAGTAGAGCTTTAGGGTTGGCAATAAGTGGACCGAAGTCTGTCATTGCGCCTACGCCCATGAATATGATTGGTGGGAAGATTCCCAGTTTATTACCTTGGTATAGATAGTGCAATAAGCCACCTGGTTGGTCCAGCTTATAAGCCATATCTGGTACATTTTGCATTAGTGCCGGATCTACATGTATATTCGGATATCCGTGTAAATCTGGAGTAAGTTCTACTAGCTTCATTAAAGGATCAGCCATTAGACCTGCCAGAGGCAAGTTTGTCAGCAACATACCGAATGCAATCGGTACAAGCAGAAGTGGTTCGAATTCTTTAACGATTGCAAGATACAACAGGACACATGATACTGCGATCATAACCACGTTGCCCCACATCATCTCGGTAAATAGAGCATGGAAACCAGTAGACCCCCAGAAGTCTATTATTGCTTGAATCATCTGTTTCGCTCCTTTCGCTTCGTATGGGTTAAAGTCTATGTTTCAATTTTCGACCAAGTGTCTGAATAAACAGGGCATGGTCAATTATTGGAACAAACTTAACCGATTACGATCATTACGTCTCCAGAGTTAACAGATGCACCCTTGTTTACAGTGATGCTTGAAACAGTACCTGAAGTTGGTGCCATGATTTCATTTTCCATTTTCATAGCTTCTAGAATCAATACACATTGACCTTCAGTTACAGTATCGCCTGCTGCTACTTTAATATCTAGAACAGTACCAGGCATTGGAGCTGTTACAGTCGCTGAACCTGCAGGTACTTCTGCTGGCGCTGGAGCTGCCTTAGGTGCAGGCGCTGCCGCTGCTGGAGCTGCCTTTGGAGCTGGTGCCGCTGGTCTTGCTGGTGCCGCTGGACGAGGTGCACTTGCCACGCCGCCTACTTCTTCTACATCTACTTCATATGTTTTGCCGTTTACAGTAACGTTGAACTTTTTCATGATCCATCCTCCCAGATTTCTCTATGATTAGACTGTCGCTAATATCAGTTATAGTTGGAACCCTTAAGATTCGTCTTTACATACGTGAATTCATTTGCTCAAAACGACCAGATTGTCCCCAAGCTGGTGTCGCATCAGCAACACGAACAATATTTCTTACAACAATATTGTGCATTGATGTGCCCATTTGAGCTGCGATTGCCGCAGAAATAACAGCAACCAGTTCTTCTTCGTCTTCTTTTGGTTCAACAGCTGCTGGAGCTGGTGCAGCTGGGGCCTGTGGTTTAACTGCCACAACGGCACCCTCTTTTTTCTTAGCCTCTGCATTTTGAACCATCTTAGAATACAAAGCAGTCAGACCCCAAAGAACAATAAGTGCAGTGAACGTGATGATCATACCCAAAAGTGTTACAAAAAGGGATGCACTAATTTTTTGACCAAGTGTCAACTGTTCTATCAGAACCGGGTCTTTGAAATTGTTAATTAACTCCATGATATTCATGGTATCACCTCAATTATTCTTTTCCCGATGGTCTGTTTATTATAGCGGAATATTGCCGTGCTTCTTAGCTGGACGGCTTTCGCGCTTGCCTGCAAGCATGTCAAACGCATCTACAAGTCTTGGACGCGTTGCAGCTGGTTCGATAACATCATCAACAAAACCACGTTCAGCAGCCTTGTATGGCGTTGCGAATTCAGCTGTGTATTCGTCAACCTTCTTCTGACGCATTTCTGCTGGGTTATCAGCATCTGAAATATCTTTACGGAAGATAATGTTCGCTGCACCCTGAGGTCCCATAACCGCGATTTCAGCTGATGGCCAAGCAAGTACAACGTCTGCGCCTAGATCTTTAGAGCACATCGCTAGGTATGAACCACCATATGCCTTACGTACAATTAGAGATACCTTTGGCACTGTTGCTTCTGAATAAGCATAAAGCATTTTAGCGCCGTGACGAATGATACCGCCGTACTCTTGGCTTGTACCTGGAAGGAATCCTGGAACGTCAATAATATTTAGTAGCGGAATATTGAAGGCATCACAAGTACGGATGAAACGCGCTGACTTGTCAGATGCATCAATATTCAGGCAACCAGCAAGAACTTTAGGCTGGTTCGCTATGATACCCACTGATTTGCCGCCAATGCGAGCAAAACCCGTTAGGATATTTTGTGCAAAGTATGGCTGGTACTCGAAGAAATCACCATCATCTACAAGCGCTGTAATAACATCTTTCATGTCATAAGGCTTGTTAGAGCTATCTGGAATGATTGAGTTCAGCTCTTCAACGATCTTGTTAACGTCATCTGCAGAATCATATACAGGCGCTGTTTCCATATTGTTAGATGGAAGGAAGCTTAGTAGACGTCTGATCTCAGCAATACACTCTTCATCATTTGAAGCGATGTATTGTGCAACACCTGAAGTTTGGTTGTGTGTCATTGCACCACCAAGTGCTTCAGCTGATACTTCTTCGCCAGTTACTGTTTTAATAACTTGAGGACCAGTGATGAACATCTGTGATGTCTTATCCACCATAAAGATGAAGTCAGTCAGTGCTGGTGAGTACACCGCGCCGCCTGCACAAGGTCCCATGATTGCAGTAATCTGAGGAATAACACCTGAAGCCAGTGTGTTTTTATAGAAAATTTTACCGTAACCAGCAAGGGCATCAACCGCTTCCTGAATACGAGCACCACCTGAGTCATTAAGACCAACCACTGGTGCGCCAACTTTAATGGCATTGTCCATAACTTTACAAATCTTTGCAGCGTGCATCTCACCAAGTGATCCGCCCACCACTGTAAAGTCTTGTGCATATGCATAAACCAGACGACCATCAACTTGACCGTATCCAGTTACAACACCTTCAGCAGGAGCTTCAAGCTTTTCCATGCCGAAGTTTGTACATCTGTGCTTTACAAATGCATCTAGTTCTACGAATGTGCCTTCATCAAACAGAAGTGCCATTCTTTCACGTGCAGAAAGTTTACCTTTCGCATGCTGTTTTTCAATACGTTTCGCGCCACCGCCAGCTTCAATTGTGGCACGGCGTTTACGCAAATCTTCCAGCTTATTGATAGACATGTATGTACCTCCCAAGGATTTCTCTTAGTTCTTCACATGTGGAAGATGGCAACGATTACTCTCTTTCGCTTAGTTCAACAAGGACTCTGTTTGAGCTCTTTGGATGTACAAAAGCGATTTTTGCGCCGCCCGCACCATAACGAGGTGCTTCGTCGATCATGCGCATACCTTTTTCTTTCATATGAGCGATAGCTTCTTCAATGTTATCCACTCTAAATGCGATATGCTGCATGCCTTCGCCGTTCTTTTCAATAAAACGTGCGATTGGACCATCATCAGTTGTCGACTCAAGAAGTTCAACTTCTGTGTCACCAACTGGTAGAAATGCAACACGTACCTTTTGCTCTTCAACAACTTCAGTGCCCTGGCATTCAAGACCGAGGATATCTGTGTAGAATTTTAGAGTTTCATCAAGATTTTTGACCGCGATACCAATATGGTCAACTTTTAGTGCTTTCATTGCATAGGCCCCCTTAAAGGTTTTATTCTTCTTAATTTTAACAACCACTCATACAAGTGTACACATTTAATAATAGTAATTATCGGAATTCAGCTTAAATATTTAAATGATTTTGATTAACTAGGTTTATTTTTATAACCCGTCACAATCCCTATAAAAACGTTTCCAACAATTAGTATTACTAAATATCTTCATTGTCATAATCTTTTATATAAATGGTCATTATACTTATGAAAAAGGTCAGCTGCAGTTGTCGGCTGCCTATTTATTCATAACATACATGACTGGATTTCTAAATAGAAATCCAGCTATACAATTTCCTTATAGATAACTTCACAAGCCGTGTAAGGATTATTTTCCCGTTTAGCCACTTCTTTGCTGAGCTTATCTACAAGTTCTATCTTATAGGACTGATCCATCATTTTCGTGACGATCCGTTCCTTAACAAGATCAATAATTTCTGTCTTGGCATTCTTGATTCTTCTGTCTATAAATTGACCTGATTCGACCATATGATCCCTGTGAGAGTGAATCGCATCCATCAGTTTGTCGATTCCTTGGTTATCAACTGCAATAACCATTTCAACAGGCGGGCGCCAATCTTTTTTATTAAAGTCCAGCATCATATTGATCTCACGCGCTGTCTTTTTGGCCCCATCTCGGTCAGATTTATTGACAGCAAAGACATCACCTATTTCCATGACCCCTGCTTTAATGGCTTGAATGTCATCTCCCAGCCCAGGAACCATAACCATGAGAGTTGTGTCACAAGTTTTGACAATGTCAACTTCTGACTGTCCAACACCTACGGTTTCAATGAAAATATAGTCGCATCCGTATATATCCAGTACTTTTATTGCAGCACCAGTTGCTTCTGATATGCCACCAAGGTGTCCACGTGCCCCCATACTTCTAATGAAAGCATTCTTGTGGAGGGCCACGTCGCTCATGCGAACACGGTCTCCCAGAATAGCTCCACCAGTGAATGGACTTGTGGGGTCAATTGCGATAATACCTACTTTTTTGCCTTCTGCAAGGCAGGCTTTTGCAAGCTTGTCTGTCAAAGTGCTTTTACCAGCCCCTGGGGGTCCCGTAATCCCTATGACATAGGCATTGCCACTTTCCTTGTATAGCGACTTCAAAAGCTCGAACGCTTCATGGTCTTTGTTTTCAACTAAGGTGATGAGGCGAGCGGCTGCTCGCTTCTCACCCCTTAAGAGTCTTTCACCCAAGTTTGTCATTTATATCACCAGACTTATTTCTTAACGTTTTCTTTGATGTAGTTAATTGTCACGTCTGTAGGTGTACCAGGTGTAAATACTTCTGCAATGCCGTTTTCTTTTAGGTGAGGAATATCGCCACCAGGAATAACGCCACCTGCAACAAATAAAATATCATCAGCGCCTTCAGCTACAAGCAACTGCTTCACTTTTGGAAGAAGTGTCGCATGGGCACCTGATAGTATTGAACAAGCAACAACGTCAACGTCTTCCTGAATTGCAGCACTTACGATTTGCTCAGGTGTCTGACGAAGTCCTGTATAAATTACTTCCATACCCGCGTCTCGAAGAGCACGCGCGATAACTTTTGCACCACGGTCATGACCATCAAGACCCGGCTTCGCAACTAGAACTCTAATTGGTCGATCCATTTTTGAATCCTCCTTATTCGTATCTTACCAGTACTTTAGACTTTAACTCTAAAGCAAAGTTGAATTTGATTTTTACTGACTTCGGCTTATAGATTGATTGACTGCTGGTATTCGCCGAATACTTCACGCATAACGCCACAAACTTCACCTAGAGTCGCATAAGCACGAACAGCTTCTAGGATGAATGGCATAACGTTGTCTGTACCTTCACAAGCACCACGTAGAGCAGCTAGAGCTTCTTCTACCTTGGCATTGTCTCTCTCAGCTTTTAGAGATACAAGCTTTTCTTTTTGCATCTCACCAACCGCTGGATCAACTTTTAGAAGATCTTTAGGAGCTTCTTCTTCAATTTGGAACTTGTTCATACCAACAACAATACGCTTGCCAGATTCAACTTCTTTCTGGTAGTCGTAAGAAGCATCCATAATTTCTTGCTGGATGTATCCTTGATCGATTGCCTTTGGCGCACCGCCAAGATCATCAATCTTCTTAATGTATTCCATAGCTTGTTCTTCGATTTCAGTCGTTTTAGACTCAATGAAGTATGAACCAGCTAGTGGATCAACAGTGTTTGTAACACCTGATTCGTAAGCAACGATTTGCTGTGTTCTCAGAGCCACACGTACTGAGTCTTCAGTTGGAAGCGCTAGGGCCTCATCTTTAGAGTTCGTGTGTAGAGATTGAGTGCCACCCATAACAGCTGCAAGTGTCTGAATCGCAACACGAACAATGTTGTTTTCAGGCTGCTGTGCAGTCAGTGTAGAACCACCTGTTTGAGTGTGGAACTTAAGCGCCATTGACTTAGGATTCTTAGCGCCAAATCTTTCTTTCATGATCTTCGCCCATAGACGACGTGCCGCACGGTACTTAGCAACTTCTTCAAGAAGGTCGTTATGTGCATTAAAGAAGAATGAAAGTCTAGGTGCAAATGTATCTACGTCAAGACCAGCCTTGATAGCTGCTTCAACGTAAGCAATACCATCTGCGATTGTGAAACCAACTTCTTGTGCTGCTGTTGAACCAGCTTCACGAATGTGGTAACCGGAGATAGAAATTGTATTCCATAGTGGAACATCTTTTGAACAGAACTCAAAAATGTCTGTGATCAGACGCATTGAAGGCTCTGTTGGGAAGATGTATGTACCACGTGCAATGTATTCCTTAAGAATATCATTCTGGATTGTACCACGTAATTTATCTGAAGATACGCCTTGCTTTTCAGCTACAGCAATGTACATAGCCAGTAAAACTGATGCTGGCGCATTAATTGTCATAGATGTCGAAACCTTGTCTAGCGGAATACCGTCAAATAGGATTTCCATATCAGCTAGTGAGTCGATTGCAACACCAACCTTGCCAACTTCGCCTTCGCTTAGTGGGTGGTCTGAGTCATAACCGATCTGAGTTGGAAGGTCAAACGCACATGATAGACCGCCTGATCCTTGCTCAACAAGGTACTTGTAACGCTTGTTTGATTCTTCTGCAGTAGCGAAACCTGCATACATACGCATTGTCCATAGACGACCTCTGTACATAGTCGGCTGAACACCACGTGTGTAAGGGAATTGACCAGGAACCCCTAGATCTGTTGTGTAGTCTAGATTCTCAATGTCTGCTGGTGTGTAAAGTCTGTTAATTTCGTCGCCTGAGCCTGTAAAGAATTTTTCTTGTCTTTCAGGGCGCTTTTCCAGTGCAGCAGCTGTTTTAGTTTCAAATGCCTCAACAGCTTCCTTCACTTGGTCCAGTTTATCTTTTTGATACATGAACCGTTTCCTCCTTTTGACCTTTAATACTCTCTGATACCCCATATAGCATAACACAAAACGTGGGGATTTTACTTTTTTGGCACCAAGTATAATTGTATACTTTCCGCCAAATGCATCATGGTATGCAGCGGCTCTATATGTGTATTTTGAGCCGCTGCAAGCCTTTCTTACTTTTCTTTCATTGAGCCTGTTTTGACAAATCGATCATGCCAGGAAAGCGCTTCCCCAATATTATGCGGTAGATGCTTATACTTCCCTTGTTCAGCACGTTCAAGATAGTCAAGTAGCATAGGCTTATAATCAGGATGCGCGCAATTTTCAATTATCTTTCTTGCACGTTCCTTAGGTGACAGGCCTCTTAGGTCAGCTAGACCCTGCTCTGTAACAACGACATGAACATCATGTTCAGTATGATCGACATGGGATACCATCGGCACAATTGATGATATGTCACCATTTTTCGCCGTGGACACAGTCGTAAACATTGTTAAATACCCATTTCTTGTAAAATCGCCTGATCCACCAAGACCGTTCATCATGCGTGATCCCATAATATTTGTTGAATTCACGTGACCATAGATGTCGACCTCGATTGCTGTATTCATAGCAATAACACCAAGACGGCGTGCTGTTTCAGGATGGTTCGAAATTTCCATTGGTCTTAGAACACAGTGGCTCGCATAGTGTTCCATATTATTAAGTAGTCGAGTCAAACCTTCTTCAGAAGGTGTGAACGAAGTACCTGAAGCAACAGTGACCTTGCCAGCGTCGATTAAATCGAACATGGAATCCTGAATAACCTCCGTGTAGCACGTGAGATTTTCGAAATCCGAATCAACCAATCCACCAAGCACCGCATTGGCAACTGAACCAACACCCGATTGAAGTGGAAGTAGGTTTTCAGGCAGGCGACCAGCTTTGACCTCTTCTTTGAAGAAATTCATAATATGACGCGAAATTGCTTTCGAGTCTTCGTCAATTGGACCCAGTGGACGAACTTTGTCACCGATGTCCGAATTAACGATGGCAACAATCTTATCAGGATCGCACGGAATAAAAGTTGTACCGATACGATCTCCAGGCTTTTCAATCGGAATTGGCTTTCTAAATGGCGGCTTCTCAGTCATGTAAATATCATGCACACCTTCAAGAGCCATTGGCTGAGTTGTGTTGACTTCTACTATAACACGCTTTGCATTTTTTATCGCCTGTGGACTCACGCCAACAGATGTCGTTGGGACAATCCCACCATCTTCATTGATAGCAAGAGCTTCGACGATTGCGAAGTCGATTTCACCAAAATATCCGTAATCAATAAACTGCGGCACGTGGCTAAGGTGCATGTCTGCGTAGTTTATATCACCTGCATTGATACCATTTCTAGAGTCTTTCTGTGTCTGATATGGAAAACGTCTTTTTGTTACGCCAGCTCGAGCCAGAGCACCATCTAATTCATCCCCAACAGACGCCCCTGTAATCAGGGTCAGACCAATTTTTTCACCATTTTCAGCTCTTTTTGCTATCTCTAGCGGAACAGCCTTCGGATATCCGGATGGTGTAAAACCAGATGTTGCTATTGTCATGCCATCTTCAACAAGCTTTGCAGCGTCTTCGGCAGTCATTACTTTATCAAGAAATGCTTTGTTTCTAATTCTTTCATTAAAACCACTCATGCTTTTTCCTCCTCATGTTGGAAACAAAAAAGAGCTAGATGGACTCAAACACGCCAAAGACACGTGTTTAAATCAGCATCTAACTCTTAATCTTCATTAGAAGGTTGAAAGGTCATTCCAACCCAGTGAAAATCATATTAAACCCTGCAAACCACAATATTTTGCAATTCCCTATTTAGGATTATTTTGTATTTGTCTAAACTTCTCGTTACAAGTACGAATGGCAGATATTAAAGCTTTTTTAGCCGAACCGTAGTAGTTCTCATTAAACTCCGCATCGATGTTGTCTACCTCGTTGAGGTCTTTTCCTACAACCAAAGTTTTGACAAAATTTTTGCCCATTTCAGTGGCCAAGGTACAGTCCACATCCGAAATGATTCCCGTGTTCCTGTCAACCAGCATTCCCACGGCAATAATCGAGTAAAGTTCAGCTGCTGTAATCCCCTGCGGCAATTTAGCATAACCAGTTACAAATATTTCATTACGTTCCATTCGATCACCTTTTCCTCATTCGAAACATAAGACCCAATGCAGATTATCTCTTTGTCAGTGTATCACAATGTGAATCCATTGACAATTTACCCAAGTTTTTCATGATGCGGCTGATAAGCAAATTTTCTGAAAGATTCAGCTTTTCTGCCCCTCTATCATCCAAGCATGAATAAACTTGAATTTGGTTTTACATTGGTAGTCTATGTAGAATGATGGTGAATATAACCATACCAAGAAGTGCAAACGGATAAGTTGCGCCGTAACCAGCAGCCGGATCATCAGAACCAACAGCATCGACTGCAGCACCAAGACCTGGTGTTGATGTCATACCACCACAAATTGCACCTGATAGCATGATCCAGTTGATCTTGAATACATAACGTCCGATGAAGAAGCCAATCATCATAGCCACAATACCAATCGCTAGAGAAACAAGAGCCAGTACCGCACCTGAACCCATCAAGGATTCAAACACCTTAAATCCGTAACGTAGACCAACAATCGCCAGGAAGAATGCCAGTGACAGTTGACGTACAACGCCCAGTACTTTTGAATTCATTCTGAATGTCATAGAACCAATCTTGCCAATATGCCCAAGGACCAGTGCGCCTACAAGGACGCCACCTGTTGAACCGAGAGAGAAGTATCCAAGTCCAATCATGGTCAGATTGATTTTAATTTTACCAATAGTGTATCCAAACAGACAAGCCACTATGAAGGCCAATAAATCAAACGATACTTCTTCGATTTGCTTGCCACCACTTGCCATATTTTTTGCTTCTTCCATTTCTTTTTTGAAGAGTCGCTGTTCAGCTTCAACATCCATACCGAATATTTTCGGGAAGAAGTTAACGGCAATGATTACGATAAGAACACCAAAAGGATAACCTATTGCGTGACCAACACCAATGCCAGCCTCTGCTGTTTTAATAAACAGATCAGCTTGTTCTTCGTTTAATTCTGGTGTGTTTTCAGGCGTTAGGCCTTCTACACCCAGTATATTAAGAAGTTTTTCTTTGTCCTCAACATCCATAGATGGATATTCTTCCACTTTGCCAGTGGCATGGGCTCTAGCTGTTTCAATCGCAGCCGCAAGACCAGGAGAACTTGTTAAGGCACCAGTGTATACACCAGATACCTCATATGGATTTGCACCATTCATTAGCATTGTACATCCATATGTTGTTGCTGCCCCTAAAAGGGTAATAACAAAGCCTAAAATTACAAATTTAGCGCCGTATTTCTTTAAAACAGCTCCGATATCTTTCGCAGCAAGCAGTCCAACTGCCGCAACGAATAGAATTAAAAACAGGTAGAAGAAATTCTTGTCGATTACGCCAGCCTTAATCATTGACTGTGCGGCAGAATAACCGCTATCACCTTCAACAAATCCAGCGCCGTAGCGCATAATAGCCCAACCAAGAATCAGTCCAGTGAACAGTGTCCCCGAGATACCAAAGTTGAATTTTCCAAATCTGATTTTACCGAAAATAAGTCCCGTTGCAACGGCGATGAACATTAATACAAAAGGGTTCATCAACCATGCAGCAAATGCAAATTTCATGCAAGCACCCTCCTTTTAGTTTTGCCTGAACCCCACCGCTTTCCACTCACCCTACACGAATAAAGCACGGTTAGATTCATTTTCTCTCTCCTCAGCGTGTGACTTCTGGCCAGATAAGCTTCCACTGAGGTTGAATATAAAAAGGCATGATTATGAACAGATGCCTCCCTAAGGGATCTGTATCATAACCACGCCATATTCACTCTTAAGGACAAGGGGTTGCCTTATCCCCATAAATATTGAGGTTATTCAATTGGACTTACAGCTTGATTATTTGCTATGTATCGTCCAGTATTTAGATGCTAGATATTTTGCTTGATATATTTCACTTTCACCCTGTAAACTTTGGGTTTTAAAGCCTTGCTACTTTGCTTTCACGCGCTGCTTTTCGTACGGCTTTCGCAACATTTTCTCCCACGCGTGGATCAAAAGCTTTTGGAATGACATTTTCAGTGTCAATCTCACCTTCATCCAAGGTCTGAGCAATGGCATAAGCCGCTGCGACTTTCATTTCTTCGTTTATATCTCTGGCTCTTACATCAAGGGCCCCTCTAAATATACCTGGAAAGGCCAGAACATTATTGACTTGATTTGGAAAATCAGATCGTCCTGTTCCGACAATGTAAGCACCAGCACGTTTGGCTAAATCCGGCATAATTTCAGGCACTGGATTTGCCATGGCAAAGACAATGGACTTGTCTGCCATTTTTGAAACCATATCCTCAGTGACAATGTTCGGGGCTGAAACGCCGATAAAAACGTCCTTTCCGACCATCGCTTCACTTAATGAACCAGTTTCATTGTTTTTATTTGTAACTTCCGCCATTTGAAGCTGGGCTTCATTGGCTTCTTGGCTTTTTTTATGAATGGCACCAAATTTATCACACAGAACGACATTCCCAATCCCCAAACTGATCAAAAGTTTGGTTATTGCAATTCCTGCTGAGCCTGCACCATTAACGACCACATGTGTTTCTTCCATTGAACGGCCAGTGAGCTTTAAGGCATTTATGAGCCCTGCAGCCACCACAATCGCTGTTCCATGCTGGTCATCGTGAAAAATTGGAATATCCAGCTTTGCCTTCAATTTGGCTTCCACTTCAAAACATCGTGGTGCTGATATATCTTCCAGGTTAATTCCTCCAAAGACTGGCGCCATGCGAACAACCGTTTCGACAATTTCATCAACCTCTTGTGTATCAAGACAAACTGGAAATGCATCCACATTCCCGAAGCTCTTAAACAGTACCGCTTTGCCCTCCATAACAGGCAGAGAGGCTTCTGGGCCTATGTTGCCTAGTCCTAGAACAGCTGAACCGTCTGATACAACAGCAACTAAATTGCCCTTTGCCGTGTACTTGTAGACGTCTTCTTTGTTGTCAGCAATCCTCCTACATGGCTCTGCAACACCAGGTGTATAAGCTGTTGACAAATCGTCTTTGTTTTTAACAGGAACCTTTGATGTCACTTCAATTTTACCCATTTTTTCTTCATGAAGTTCAAGGGCCATCTTGTTATAATCCATTTAGACCTCCTCGGAAGCATACTTGGCACGTTCAGACTTATACATGTCGTTGCCCTCACTGTCTATTACGACATACACAGGCATATCTTCAACGACCAGCTTTCGTACTGCTTCTGGTCCAAGTTCTTCGTAGGCTATCACTTCACTCGATTTAATGGCACTGGCTATAAGAGCACCTGCCCCACCTATGGCTGCAAAATAAATCGCGCCATTCTTTTTCATGCCTTCGACCACCTTGTCAGAACGCGCACCTTTGCCGATCATACCTGATAGGCCTTTTTCAAGGAGCGGTACTGTGAGGTCATCCATTCTATAACTTGTTGTTGGACCGGCAGACCCTATAACCTGTCCTGGTTTAGCCGGTGCTGGACCAACATAATAAATAACTTGATCCTTAACGTCAAAAGGTAACGTTTTCCCTTCGTTTAGCGTATCAATGAGTCTTTTATGGGCTGCATCTCTACCAGTATATATAACACCTGAAAGCAGGACTTTGTCCCCTGCTTTTAATGATTTCACCTTATCTTGTGTCAATGGTGTTGTTATTTTTTTATCCATCTGATCGCCTCCCTAAAGCACGCTTTCAACATGTCTTGCCGCATGGCAGTTAATGTTCACAACAACCGGTAAGCCAGCAATATGTGTTGGGTAAGTTTCAATATTTACCCCAAGTGCAGTGGTGATTCCACCTAAACCTTGTGGCCCTATACCGAGTTTGTTGATTCTCTCAAGCGCTCTTTCTTCAAGTTCAGCAATATGACTTTCTGGGTGTTTCGCTTCCAGTTCTTTGGTCAGCGCATGCTTGGCCATCAGGGCAGCTTTTTCAATAGTTCCCCCTACACCCACACCCACAACAATTGGTGGACATGGATTTGGACCTGCCAAGGATACCGTTTCAACGATGAAATCTTCAACGCCCTGAATACCATCAGATGGCTTAAGCATCTTTGAACGGCTCATGTTTTCGCTACCGAATCCCTTTGGTGCCAATGTGATTTTCACCTTATCACCTGGGACAATATCTATATGAATGATAGCTGGTGTGTTATCACCCGTGTTCCCGCGAAGTACTGGATCTTTTACAACAGACTTTCTTAAAAAGCCCTCTTTATAGCCTTGTCGTACGCCTTCATTGACTGCTTCTTTTAAGTCACCATCAACGAGGTGGACATCTTGTCCAATCTCTAAAAACACAACGGCCATTCCTGTATCCTGGCACATTGGCACTGAATTTTTCTCCGCAATATCGGCATTTTTTACAATATCTTTTAATATTGATTCTCCGATTGGCGAAACTTCAGCTTGTGACTGTGTCTCCAATTTTGCTTTTACATCTGCTGAAAGCACGTAATTGGCTTGCATACACATGCTTTTAAGTTCATTGGTAATCTTGTTGACTGAAAATTCTCTCATTTATAAGCACCACCTTGTCAAAAAATATGAAAGGCATAGCAATAAAATCGACGATTTTACGCTATGCCGTGCAATCCATACCGACTAGATGTTTGGAGACATCCAGATACAGACCTGGCAATATCCTCGCGGAATATTCTGAATATGTGCACGTTAATAATAGCATACATCCGTATAATTTACCAGTGTTTCGTTACAAAAAGTTCATCAGATTGACTATATTTTATCAATCTCGGCAGGACGCAGTCGCTTGTTTTTTCAAGTCAAAACCCACTTGATAGTTGAAATTTCAATATTCTTATGTAAGGATTTTTCGAAATTTATTTTTATATGTGAATTATTTATTTTTTTGATTCCAGACGGCTCATGAATTTTTCAACATTAATAATAAATCTGTCGTGTGTTCCTTCGCCTATTTTTTCTTTTTCATCGAAAGCTTCCACTTTAAACTTAAGTTTTTTGCCATCAATTTCGATGAGTTCTGCAAGCGCACGAACTTCCATGCCCATTGGTGTGGCTGCCATATGCTTAACATCAAGATGAATTCCCACTGTGCTTTCTTCTTGACCAAGCGCCTCTGCCACGCAGTGCATTGCTGCATTTTCCATGATTCCAATCATCATTGGTGTTGCAAAAACATAAACTCCACCACTGCCAAACTTAGCAGCCGTATCTGCTTCCTCTACAATTTTCTTTGTCTCGTATACTAGACCGACTTTTAACTCAGACATAAGTCACCTCTTTATATTCATTCCGATTAAAAGCTGTCACCCTAGATTCTTTATGCCAATCTAAAGCAAAACAACTTCACCCAATTGTTCATATCATTTGGATTGGGATATATATGCATCTACAAGTCATATTATACAGATGTTTACATAGGAATGTGAAGGGGCTTATAGAAATTAAATTGTCTATTTATTGAACATATCGTAACAGACTTTAAGAATGTGCTTCCTAAAAAAGGTTAAAAAAATGCCTAGGACTTGCTTTTGCAAGGCCTAGGCACGTCTTAACACATTTCAATTGCAATTACTGAACCGCAGTTTCTCCTGTTACAGAGCTGTCATCTGAAATGACGAAGGAATCCATTGCTTCTTGTGATGCAAAGTATAGATTTCCATCGATTGTAGCCGCGCGCAATTCGAAACCATTTGCTTCTACATACACATCGCCTGCAAACGTACCACCTTGTAGTCGGAAGTTTTCACTCTTAACAAGCATTTTTGGTGCAGAAACAGTGAATGACGCTGTGATATTTCTATCTGCATCTTGTGTATAGAGCGCTAGTTTTCTTGCAATTTCATCTCTGTGTGTGAATTCGCCTGCAACAACTAGATCTTCTTTGAGTGCCATATTGTTATACACGGCAACAATCCAAGTCCCCTCTTCTGAAAGACCTTTCACCAGGTCGTTTGCATCAACAACGAGCGATGCAGTGGTTACAACGTCAGCGCCATCAACTTGTACATTTCCAGTAATGAAAGCATCATCATTCATTAGGAAAGTGTCTAGAGCTTCTTTTGATGCAAAGTAAACATTGCCATCAACACCACCAGCGCGGAGATTGAATCCATTCGCTTCAACATATACGTCGCCTACAAATGTACCACCCTGGATTCTAAAGTTTTCACTTTTGACAGTCATTTTTGGTGCAGTCAGCTTAAAGGATGCTGTGATATTGCGGTCTTCATCTTGCGTATAAAGACCCAGCTTTCTAGCTGGTGCATCCCTATGTGTGAACTGACCATCTACAACGATTTCATCATCTACAGATATGTCGTTTAAAGTTGCAGCGATCCAAGTGCCATCAGCACTCAGTGCATTTACAAGTGCATCTGCATCATTGACGATAGATGCGGTTGTAACAGCATCAGTTTCTTCACCCATATCTTCTGAAGCTTCTGCTGCTGGTTCATTATCACTTGCAGGTGCTGCCTCTTCCTGTGGTGCACATCCAGCCAGTGTTCCTACTGCAAGTGCTAACATTGCTAAAAACATAACAAATTTCTTCATAATTTCCCCTCCATACTTTTCTTGTCATTACAAATATGACTTGCTAAAATTATAACACCCGTTTATATCCGAGTAAAGTTGTACGAAATGAACAAAAGTCCACATATGTATACCAATAATTTCAGCAAGCGATCACACTCTTAATGTAGATATTTACCCGACTTGAGACTGTGTAAGCACTTTACTTTCAAAATCTTGAACCACTTACCTAACATTTTATCTAAAAATGTTAGGCAAGCGCCTTCATACTAGCTATAAATTATGATTACTTTCTTGTATGTCACGTGTGTTAGTGATGCGTGTTTATGATGAAATATTTGATGAAGTATTTGAAGATGCCTTTGCATGATAAATAACTTATTGTATACACATAATAAAACCCCTTCACTGGTGTGAAGGGGCTTATAATTTTACTTATTATACATTTTTATTTGAATCGTCCGATGTATCTGGTGTCACAGCTTCAACAGCTTCCTCTTCACCAGAGTTGCTTTCTTCTGACTCACCATTTTCTGCTTGGGCCTTTTCTTCTTCAAGTTCAGACTTTGCATTGATTAATGCTTCAAAAGCAAGCTTTTCGGCTTCAGCTTCTTCTTTTGCCTTAGCGCGCTCTGCTTTACGTCTTTGTTCATCCGCAGTGATTTTATCACGAAGAGCATCTAGACCCTTGTCATATGCCACTTCAAATTCATCTGCTTCAAGTGTTTCGTATTCTAGTAAAGACTCAGCGACATCATGAAGCTTATCAATATGATCCGTTAGAAGTTGTTCTGCCTTTTCATAGGCATTGTCAACAATGCGACGAACTTCTCTATCGATTTCCGCTGCAACTTGCTCTGAGTAATTTCTACGTGTTGTCATATCCTTGCCTAGGAAAACTTCATCCTCTGAACTATAAGACATAGAGCTTAGGTTTTCACTCATTGCAAACTTAGTTACCATGCTTCGTGCAATAGCTGATACACGTTCCAGGTCATTGGATGCGCCTGTCGATATATCTTGCAGAATGAGTTTTTCCGCCACACGACCACCAAGCAATACAATCAATTCATTTTCCATCTGCTTTTTTGTTCTATAGTTTCTATCTTCCTGTGGCAACTGCATAGTGAATCCACCTGCACGACCCCTTGGAATAATTGTCACCTGATGTACAGGATCCATGTCTGGAAGTATTCTAGCCAGGATTGCATGACCACCTTCATGGTATGCAGTCAATCTTCTTTCTTTCTCACTTACAACACGGCTTTTCTTTTCGACACCAGCAATAACTTTCGTTGTCGCTTCTTTAATGGTGTCCATATGAATTTTCGTGTCATGTTTACGCGCTGCAAGAAGTGCAGCCTCGTTCATGAGATTTTCTATATCAGCTGGTGTGAACCCTGGTGTGCCTTTGGCAACCATTTTGAAATCCACATCATCTGCGATTGGTTTATTTTTAGAATGGACCTTAATAATTTCTTCTCTTTCACGAACATCCGGACGGCCGACAGTAATCTCTCTGTCAAAACGACCTGGACGAAGAAGGGCTGGATCAAGAATATCAGGACGGTTTGTCGCTGCTATCATGATAATGCCTTCGTTGTCACTGAATCCATCCATTTCAACAAGAAGTTGATTCAGCGTTTGTTCACGTTCATCATGTCCACCGCCTAGGCCAGCGCCACGACGACGACCCACAGCATCGATCTCATCAATGAATACGATACAAGGGGCATTTTTCTTGGCATTTTCAAACAGGTCACGTACACGAGACGCACCCACACCAACAAACATTTCCACGAAATCAGAACCTGAAATACTAAAGAATGGCACACCGGCTTCACCAGCAATGGCTTTTGAAAGGTATGTTTTACCTGTGCCCGGAGGGCCCACCATCAGAATACCTTTTGGAATACGAGCGCCTAACTCAATATATCTTTTAGGACTTTTTAGGAAATCAACAATTTCCCAAAGCTCTTCTTTTTCTTCTTTAAGGCCAGCAACATCAGCAAATGTGATTTTCTTGCCGTCATCATCTTTAATAAGTCTTGCTTTACTTTTACCAAACGACATAACCTTAGAGCCGCCACCTTGTGAATTTTGCATAAACACAAACCAAAAAACGACAAGTAAAAGCACAAGGAAAATTGTAGGCAGTATATCCACAAACCACGGTGTAGGCATTGGTGGTTCACTGTTCAGTGACAGTCCACTTTCTTTTATCACTGTATAAAGCTCATTGCCAAACGGCTGTTCAATCATACCCGGAACATGGGTTTCAAAAACTGTACCGTCTGTTAGCTTACCTTGAACGATGTTGTTTTCAAGGATTTCCATTTGAAGGACTGAGTCTCCTTCAATGTTTTGTATCAATTCCGTCGTCGTCAAATCCTTAATTTCCTGCTGATTGCCTCCACCAGCAAATTGCACAATTAAGAATATGACGAGGAAGAGCAATATATAAAAGGTTGCCCCTTTGAAAAACTTACGCATCCATATCCTCCTCAATTCAAATAAAGTCTCTTCATTCTATCATATTTAGAAATTTTCAACAACTGTCAGGCCACTTGAGAATCCCAATACGACGGCTTGTATCGTCCACTTTCACACGTTCACTCAGACGATGACCAACAACCCATATTATGCCACTCTCATCACAAACAAGTGGAATAAGATCTCGTATTTCTGCTGGAATCTTAAGGTCGATAAAAAACTTTTTTAGTTTCTTCCTCCCTTTCATACCCATTGGTTGGAACTTATCTCCATCCTTTCGGTAGCGTGCCGACAATTTGCCATCAATTTTGTCTAAATCAACACTGACTTCATTTGACATTAGAGTATAGGCTTGGTATTCCATCGCACTCAACTCTGTGATTTCAAATTCCATCTTATTGACAGACTTACGTGATTCTTTGTCATTTTCAACATTTATCTTACGAAAATAAAGCGTATCATATTTCAAGGAAAATTCAATACCGGAAATTATTTTCCTTTTTCCATGCTTCAGAGCTCCTATTAAGTCTATAACTTCCTCAACCTGGGCATGGGAAACATTTTTCAGGCCATTGCCTTTGACATCTACCACCCTTCGAATCAATCGAGAACGGAGGGCTTTATGATGTGTATTAAACCACTTTGAATCAATTTGATCTGTTTTTTCAAGGTTTATACCCTTTTCCAGTAAAAGACCATCCAAACTTGTTTCAATAAAATCCACATCATCCTCCAACATTTTTCCGAGTCGAAAGAGTCCATCCACGAGTTGACCATTGAAATTTTTTTCAATGTAGGGAATCAATTCATGACGAATTTTATTTCTGGTATAAATGGTTTCATCATTGGTATGGTCATGGCAAACCGGAAGACATTGGTCTTCACAGTAGGCTTCTATCTCCGCGCGGTTCATAAACAAGACCGGCCTTATAATATATGGCCCCCGTTTAACTGGAATGCCTTTAAGGCCATCGAGTCCTGTTCCCCGCATGAGTCGCATCAAAATGGTCTCAGCCTGGTCATTCTTATTCTGAGCCACTGCTATCCTGTGTCCCTCAACTTGTTTTCGAACATCCTCAAAGGCCTGATACCTGACCTTTCGCCCTGCCTCTTCAAAGGACATGCCCCATTTTTTCGAAAGGTCCATGACATCGTAATCAAACCTGTAAAATTCAATTCCCTTATCATTGCAATAAGCCTCGACAGACTCGGCATCACGACAGGCAAGGTCCCCTCTAAAACCATGATTTACATGTACAACAAAAAGGCCAAGGTGCCACCTTTCTCTAATCTTGAGAAACATGTCAAGCATAGCCATCGAATCCGGGCCACCTGATACGCCCAGTACGAGACGATCTCCTTTTTTTAGGAGTCCATCCCTTATTAAATTGGATTCGAAAACATCAAGCATGACAACAGCCTCCCAATATCTACAGTTTTATTGTAGCATAGGACAATTCTCCTTGTCCTTGAACATTTTGTGAACGTAGGACCATCCTATGTATTCCTGTGGTCTTTGGCCATTTGAACCGGACAAAATCCGCCCATAGGCCGTATTAAGTATAATACGATCCATACGCGGATTGTCCTTTTGGTTGGTCTTTTGCTTTAAATTCAAGTCTCATTTGTCTGTCCATGCCTTATGTCATAAGACTTGCACGGTCATTTTTTACTCACCAGACACCGTGAGAGATTTTACCCGAATACTCGGTGATCCGTAAGCACTGCTACCTGATGGCAATGTAAATTCTAAGTCTGATGCAACCTTTTCAATATCAAAAAGCATATCAAAATAGTTGCCTGCTACTGTGATTTGAGAAACTGGCCTTGTGAGTCTGCCATTCTCAATCAAATAACCGCTGGCTTGCAGGGAGAACTCTCCTGAAATAGCGTTTGTTCCTGAATGTAGTCCTTGCAATCCTGTAATATATAGCCCCTTATCAATCTCTTCAATTAGGTCTTTCTGGTTCAGCTTTCCAGTATTCATATAAAAATTGGATGGAGATATCCCCACTGAGGACTTAAAGGAGGCCTTTGATCCGTTACCCGTTGACTTTACGCCTTCTACATTGGCTGTTTTTAAGTTGTAGAGGAAAGTTTTTAAAATCCCGTTTTCAATGACATTGTGTTTTTTTGTTGCGACCCCTTCTCCGTCAAAGCTTCTTGACATCAATCCACCTTCTAGGTGTGGGTCATCTGTTATGGTCACGACTGTCGATGCCACTTGCTCATTTTGCTTTCCTATCAATTTTGATAAATTCTTCTGTACGTTTTCGGAAGAAAAATTCGGTGCAAAACATTGAAGGAGACTGGCTGACTCTTTATTGCGTATCACCACTTCATAGTCTCCCGATGTCATACTTTTAGCGCCAAACTGAGACAATGCCTCTTCAACAGCTTCTTCTGCCATAGCTTTTGCATCATACTTAGTAAAATCGTTGCCATAGACAAACTTTGTTCCAGACTTTTGCTCTTCTCCCGATTTCACAACAACTGACAGATAGGCCAGAGCTAAATTAGACCTTTCGCTGATGTCCAGTCCATGAGAATTAGCAATGGCGAGGGTGTTCTCTGAGTCACTATATAGGTTGTAAGCCACTCGAAATACCCTCTCGTCCAGTGCCTTTGCATGTTTTTCCACATCAAGCAAAAACTTTAGCTTGTCTTCATTTTTCACACTTTGTAGGCTTTCATTGTATAAATTTAGTGGCTTAGGCGCTTGTCCACCTTTGTATATAAATACTTCTTCTTCTGTTTCGATGATTTGTGCATTAGATCGAGCTTCTTCTACCAGGTGGGCAATCGCTTCTTCAGTTATGATTTCCGTATAGGCATAACCCATATTCCCATTTAAAATCCCTCGAAAAGCCATTCCCTTTTCATCAGACACACTATATTTCGATATATCCCCTTCAAAAACTGTGGCTTCAAAATTCTTACCACTTTGATAGTAGACTTCCATGTCTGAAAAACCCGCTTGTCTGCCGAGTTCAAAAATTTTATCTTTCCAGGCTTGAATTGCCATTTTAAGCACCTGCCTTTCTACCGCCTACAGTGAGTGAAGACACTCTAACCATAGGTTGTCCTACATTTGCAGGTATGCTCCCGCTTACCGATCCACACATGCCTTGTCCCATTTCGAGGTTGTTTCCAACCATATCTATACGCTTTAAGACATCAAGACCTGTTCCGATTAAGGTTGCACCACGGACAGGTTCAGCGATCTTTCCATTTTTTATCAAGTACCCTTCCTGGACAGAAAAGTTAAAGTCGCCCGTTGCAGGATTCACCGAGCCACCACCCATGGTTTTTGCATATAGACCTGTTTCAGTGGCTGATATAATTTCCTCTGGCGTGCTCTTTCCTGGGGCAATATATGTGTTGCTCATTCGTGATGTGGGTTCAAACTTATATGACTGTCTACGGCTGCACCCGTTGGCTTCCATATTCATGCGTCGTCCGCCGAGTTTGTCAACCAAGTAGCCCTTAAGTATGCCATTCTCGATAAGAACATTTTTCTGTGTTGGTGTGCCTTCATCATCTATACTGGCTGATCCCCACTGATTTTCAGCGGTACCATCATCAATAGCCGTGACCACATCACTGGCTATTTTTTCACCTAATTTACCCGTGTAAACCGATGTCCCTTTTGATACCGACGTTGCTTCTAGCCCATGTCCGCAGGCTTCATGGAAAATTACGCCACCAAAACCATTGTCAATGATAACAGGCATTTGACCACTTGGACAGTAGTCTGCATGGATCATCGTCTTGGCTATGCGGGCTGCTTCCCGACCATAGTCTGCCATGTCATGCATATCATACAATTCAAAACCGTGATGGGCTCCAGTATTTGCCGCACCCGTTTGCATTTCTCCGTTTAGTGAAGCCACTGCGGAAATACCGCAACGAGTCCTAATGCGTCTATCTTCTTTCATTAAGCCTTCTGAATTGGCTATGAGTATATTTTGGTCAGAATCCAGATAGTAGCCTGTGACCTGGGATATTACATCATCATAGTTTTTGGCTGCTTCATAACCCCTTTTAAGCAGGGCCACCTTATCACCTTTTAGAATATCTGCTGGATATTTTCTTATGGTATGTACCCTTTGAACAGCGCCCTTGACCAATCGAACACCTTGGACCTTAGAAACGCCCGCTATAGACACTGCCGCTTCTTTTGCAAGTCGAATTAGGTTGTCTCGTCCTGGGTCATTGCTATAAGCATAGACACTATTTGTTCCATCAAATATTCTCACACCTACGCCAAAATCGTGTCCAGAATTAGCCCGCTCGATCTTTCCACCTATCATATCGATAGCTGTAACATGCTTGTCTTCTACAAACGCTTCTGCAAAATCTCCACCAGTTGACAGAGCTGCTATCAGAATATCTTCAATCAGTTTCTGACTTAACATTTTGTGCTCCTTTCCTTACAAGACACTTTCTATAAAGGCCTTGCTTTAATATTCCCAGTAAATTTACATTTGGCTAGTCTGAGCGACTTGCAAAATATCATTCAAGCACCCTTGCTATACTATATATATAGATTTAAGAATCAAAAATTCTATTATATGGTCTAGCAAGGGTACAGATCTGTAATTTAGCAAGCGCCTGAATCTTTATATCTATATACAAAAGCATCATTATCCATGTCTGTAAAACGCATAAAACCATGTTTATACAGAATTTCATGTTCTTTTGTACCGCCGTCTGACATAATTATAACATTTGAACTGTTCTTTTTTTGTGCCTGAAACAATACATAGTGAAGGATCTCCTGCTTTTGAGGTCCAAACATGAAATATAGTGTCATTCCATCATCTTTTTGTTCCCAGTTTCCGAAAGCAAAAACCGTGTCCTTATATTTAAAGATCATTTTTCTTGAAAGCAATTCTTTTAAAATCTCTTCATCACATTTTAAAAATGTCCAGTCCAAATTGATGTAGGACTGCCTATTTTTCGTATTTATTAAATCGAGAATAGACCGTGCTTCCTCAAAGTCTGTGATAAGTTGGAATTCACTTATATCTCGAGGCGCTTCATATTTTGGAAGTTCCTCTTCCAACGCCTTCATCAGGAATTTAAAAGATGCCACTCTCTCAAATCCATTCTTTTCTATGATAGCAATGCTTTCATAATTTTCGACAAAGGTGCTGAGTTCTAAACGACTGTATCCCATTTCTTTTGATCTTTGTATTTGATACTTTGCCATTTCTCGGCCAAGTCCTTTGCCCCTGTAGTCTGTATCCACACGAATACCCTCTAGCCACAGAACATCATGAGGCAATTCAGTGATTTTTGTACAACCAGCCACCACGCCATCTATGGTGACAACACTAAACTCTCCATTTTCCTGGGCGACCCACTTGTCAAAAACCAAAGGGACATAGTCGTCACCGTCCCAAATTTTACTTGAAATCTCTTCAATTCTCGACTTGTCTGCTTGCTCCGCCGGTCTAATCTCGATCATATGCTATCCTCCATATGCTTTATGCGCTATTGTATGTTCACATTAACAGAATTCCCCACAACCGTCAATTTGCAATGGTTTTATTCGTGCAATTTTTTTGAATGTTTTTCATTTCTCAACGCTTTAATCCATGATTATTCACACCTATCACATGGTCCAAACTCGCTTTTTTATGTCTAATCTTGTTTAATAAAAAGGCCAAGCCAAAGAGCGTGTTCCCTCTACGACTTGGCCTTTTCCTTTAGATTGTCTTTTCTCACATTTAAAGAATACGGAATTTCACAAAAAAAAAGATACATCTTAAGATGTATCTTTCCTTTGGCGACCCAGAAGAGACTCGAACTCTCGACCTCCAGCGTGACAGGCTGGCGTTCTAACCAACTGAACTACTGGGCCATAATGGTGGGAGTAATAGGGCTCGAACCTATGACCCTCTGCTTGTAAGGCAGATGCTCTCCCAGCTGAGCTATACTCCCACATTTGCTGGTTTGTTAACTTCGCGTTAATTTCCCGCGAAGACAATACCTATATTACCGGATACCCCTTACTTTGTCAATAACTTTTTTTAAAAGAAATTTTCAAAGTAAATGGTAGCGGCGAGTGGACTCGAACCACCGACCTTTCGGGTATGAACCGAACGCTCTAGCCAACTAAGCTACGCCGCCACAAATAGGCAATACAGTGCCATCACAGGCGTGACGACAAGATATATATTACACGAGTGTTTGAGGACTGTCAACATAATTTTTCTAATTTCAGAACTTACTTTTTATCAAGGATGAGTCGTTCCATCAAACAGCCTTCCAGATTGTCAAAATCACTTATGTGCATGGCATCTATTTGGAGTGTATCAAGTATATGATCTATAACCATACTCCCCGCAAGGATGATATCTGCCCGCTTAGGCTGTAGCCCTTTTATTTGCTTTCTATCCTCAAGGTTCAGTTTTCTGAGTCTTTCATTCATGTTTTGAATATCTTTTCCAGTCACAGCCGTGTTTTGTATTTTATATCGGTCATAGGTTTCCATTTCGAGTTCTATAGCGCCAAGTGTTGTCGCCGTTCCGCCTATGCCTATGGCTTTTGTAATCTTATATGCTTTAATCTCGTCAAGAACGCTTCTTGTGATGTCTTCAATGTCTTTTTTTACAGCTAGATATTCTGAATCTGTGATGGGATCTGTCTTTATATGTTTGCCTGTCATTCGCACAGCACCCACATTAACACTCTTTGCCAAGGTTATTCCCTGCGAATCTCCCACTATAAGCTCCGTGCTTCCCCCACCTACGTCGATTACCAGTATCTTGCCCTCTACACTTCCCACGCCGGCTAAAACGCCTAGAAAGCCAATTTTAGCTTCTTGGTCTCCACTAATCACTTCAATGTCCAGGCCGCAGGCTTCTTTGACACGCTTTATAAAAGTCTCCCTATTCTGAGCGTCTCTGACTGCACTTGTTGCCAGGGCATAGACCCTTTGAGCGCCCCATGTCTTGGCCTCTTCATAAAATTCTTTTAAGGCTTTGACGCTTCTTGCCATACCCGCTTCTGAAAGTTCTCCTGTTTCGTTAACCCCTTCACCAATACGTGTCATTTCCAAAGCTTTATTGCCACTTTTTAACTGACCATCTATAATTTCAGCCTTTAAGAGGCGAATGGAGTTCGTACCAATATCTATCGCTGCTACACGCATGCTTTCCCTCCTTGTCAAATCAAACGTCTTCAAGGCAATGTGCCTTTCAAGCATTTCACGAAGGCACCCGTAAAACAAGGGCGTCAGATCACGTTTGAGATCCGTCCAGTCTTTACGAGTGCTAGAACTATATTCAGTGTACCATATTGAAAGCCCTATTTTGGACATAGAAAAACCCGGGGATACCGGGCATCTATACCAGCGCACATTCTTTCCCAAAGGAAGATCGTCTGGCCTTAAGCTTTGATTTTGAAGTTCGTGCAATTATCTAGTGCCGTGACCGTTGCCTTTTCGCCCCGATGACTTAGCTGCTTTTCGCACATCTCTTAACTTTTCATCAGAAGACTTCATAAAACCATTTAACATGCTCTCAAAGTCTTTTGGTTTTTGCTGACGTCTTGCTCCATAATCTTGCGATTGGTTGCGAGATGGTCTGTTTTGACTTGGACGACCGCCTCCACTTGGCTTGTCTTCACGGCGTGGCGGTCGACTCTGCTGTGCTTTGTCTGGGCCTGTTTTTCTGTCACTTGGCTTTTTTGATGCACCGTTTTCTGACGCTTGTCTGATAGACAGACTGATTTTTCCCTTTTCGTCTACGGATAGAACCTTAACCTTGACCGCTTGATCCTCTTTTAAATGATCTGCAACTTCTTTAACATAGTCGTCAGCAATCTCGGAAATATGGCAAAGACCTGTTTCACCAGTTGAAAGTTTAACAAATGCACCAAACTTCGCCAGTCCTGTTACCGTCCCTTCGAAAATCTTACCCACTTCGATGGCCATAAAAAAATTATCCTCCTTAAGTTCTTGAAAAACAATACAGGGTATAGCTCCCTCAAATATTATACACGCTACTGGCAGAAAGAATCAATCAGAAACTTCTGACACAACACTTTCCGACTGCGTGTCATCATCTTGAATAATGTATATAATTTCATTCGGCTTGACCATCTTCAACTTTTCCCTTGCAATTCGCTCAATCGTCTCAGGACTTGAAGCATTTTCAAGTTCTCCTTCAAGTTCTTTGACATCCTCATTGAGTAAGAGAATTTTCTCCTGACACGCCGCTTGTTCAACTTTCAGCTGTCTTAACTTGATCTCTTGCCTTACAAATGTCACACCCACATATATGAGAAAGAAAGCTGCAAATAAAACAACGACCCTATTTCTTTTTAGAAACCGTCTTGTTCCTTTCATGCTAATACCCTTTCTGATTCCAGCTAATCTTGAAGCTGGCGATACAGGTCTGTCGCCTCTTCCTTGCGAACGTGTTCTTTAATATCACATATTTCCACTTTTATTGTCTTAGCCGCAAAGCCCAGAGTCAAAATATCGCCTACCTTAACTTCCGATCCCGGCTTGGCCGCTTTATCATTGATTAGAATTCGGCCCTGTCCACAGGCTTCTTTTGCCACAGTCCTTCTTTTGATCAATCTGGAGATCTTAAGATATTTGTCCACTCTCATAGTCCGCCTCCATATTCAGTGGCTCTCGCCATTTATAGAATTTAACTCCAGGGCATAACGACACCATATATAGATACTCACAGTCGGTTCATATATGGTCTAGCTACGGCCTGTCACTCAAATTTCGTAGATTTCTTGTCACCAGATCCCACCCAAGCCATTCACAAAACCCACACTCGGTTACTCCATAGAAGGATTTCCACGAGTGAAGGCTGTGAATCCACTAGGGACATATTAGAAAAAAAGTGATTTCTTTCTAATATAAAGAAAAAAGCAGCGAGGCTGCTTTTAACTTTTATTACTTGTTAACTAGTTCTTTAAGAGCTTTACCCGCTTTGAAAACAGGTGCTTTAGATGCTGGGATGTCAATAACTTGTTCAGGATTTCTTGGGTTACGGCCTTTTCTTTCTTTTCTCTCACGAACGTCGAAAGTACCGAAACCTACAAGCTGAACTTTATCTCCAGCTACTAGTGCCTCTTCAACAGATTTCATAAAAGCATTCAGAGCCATTTCCGCGTCTTTTTTAGTTAGACCCGACTTTTCTGCCATACTTGTTACCAGTTCCGCCTTATTCACAGTAAAACCTCCTCAATCAGTTGAAATTCTAGCTCACATTGGCTATTTATATCTTATATTGAAACTGCGGTTTTTATCAATACTTTTTTTAATATTTTTTGCTACAAATCCAGTTTTTTTGCGCTGTTCCACAGATTATCCATCTCAACAAGGGTCATATTGTTTAAAATTTTACCTTTTTCCAGTGTTTTCTCCTCTATGTAACGAAATCTTCTTAGGAATTTTTCATTGGTATGGCTGAGAGCGACCTCTGGTCTAACCTTAAGGAAACGGCAAACATTTACAACAGCAAACAAAAGATCACCGAGTTCATCTGTGATTTTTTCCTGGTCTTCTGACTCATAAATTTCTAAGAATTCATCCAGCTCTTCATGGATTTTTGCAATGGCATCTTTAATGTCATCCCAATCAAATCCGACATTTGCTGCCTTCTTTTGAATCTTATAGGCACGCATGAGGGCAGGAAGTCCATTTGGTATTCGTTCCATAGACTCAACATGCATGTCTTCGTTTTTCTCTTCTTTCTTAATGGCCTCCCAATTTGTGAGGACTTGGTCAGAATCATCCACATTCACATCTGAGAAAACATGCGGGTGACGACGTATGAGTTTATTGCTTATGGCTGTTGTAACGTCATGAATGTTAAAGTATCCATGTTCTTCAGCAATAGCCGCATGGAAAACAACTTGCAAAAGAAGGTCGCCCAGTTCATCTTCAAGCTCATATAAGTCTTGTCTGTCAATGGCATCTAGAACTTCATAAGCCTCTTCAATCAGGTAAGGCTTGAGACTCTCATGGGTTTGTTCTCTGTCCCACGGACAACCATCCGGTGATCTTAGAATCTCCATAATGCCCACTAGGTCTTCAAAAAACCTTTTTCTCTCCCCATCCATGGCAATGCCAGGAATGTATAGGGATGTCAAGTGGTCATGCAGGTCTTCCTTCTGGTCCAGTTCGTAAAGCATAAGTTTTTCTATACGCTCTTCCCCTGGTATGCCTGCCCCTCTCACAACTATAACCTCTTGGTCATCTTCATAGTATTTGCCAAGGGCCAGTTTAACCCTTGAGGCAATCATCCTGTCATAGACTTGAATGATCAGGTTGTCCATAGTCACATCAGGAATCTGGGCTTCAATCTGCATGGCGTCCATTATTTTAAGCCCATGAACTGGATCTCTTTTCAGACGGGTTACAATGGCATCAATGAAACTTGCACCGTGGACAAACTCTATGTCAATACCCGTTTCAAGGGCAAGGGTCTGAAGGTGTTCCACCGTTTTTTCCGCCACAAAAGGATTGCCCGGTACAGCATATACCACAGGCCCTTTTTCAGATTTTTCGGCCACATCTTTTGCAACATTCCAGTACACTTCTTCAAAGGTTTCGTATTTTTCATAATAAGCGTCATATGACTCGAAATTTATGCCCCGTTCTCTTAGCTTATCTACCACGGGGTGTTTTTCTGTTCGCAGGTAAACAAGTCCTGCTGATTCAAGGGTCTCAAGAGCTTCAAGGGTCAAGTAATTCATCCCTCCAGGTCCAAGACCCACCACTTTTATGGTTCTATTCATATCTAAACCGCCTTTCTAAAGCTGAGCTTTCTAGAAATTTTCTTAAGCTTGCTTCCGCCGGGCATCATATCCATATCTTCCTCTGTTAGAGTGTTTGTGACAAAGATCATAATGAGGAAAGTCAATCCACCAACAGCTACAGCTGCAACCGTCGCCACACGACCTGCATTTAAGACCCCAAATCCACCAAGGGCCAGTTTGTTCACAATGAAGTATGTTATTTTTACGGCAACAACCATAACAGCACCATCAATGGCTGGCTTAAAGAATATTTTTGTCCAGTTTGGTTTGAAATCAACAATTTTCATAAGGCTGACAAAGTTGAGAATACTCGCACATGCAAAAGCACTCACAGTCGCTATGGCCGCACCACGAATGTTAAGGGCCGGAATACCTACCAGTGTATAACTTAAAACGCCCTTTAAGATCGCTCCCATAAAAAGATTGCGCGCAGGCAGATTTTGCTTTCCAAGCCCTTGTAGTATACCCGTTGTGACCTGATACATGGAGAGGAAAAGCACCCCCCACCCTAAAATGGCTAAAATGGAACCTGTGCTAGATGCAATTTCAATTTGCATGGGATAAAGCAGTTTCATAATAGGTTCGGCCAATGTCACCAGACCGAGGGAACAAGGCAGTCCAATGATAAGACCAAGACGCAGACCCGCTTCGATGGTTTCGTTCATTTCCTTACCAGCTCGACGGGCTGAAAGGGCTGCAATAGCAGGAACAAGACTAATTTGAACCGCCGCTGTAACCGTCTGGGGCAAGTTGACAAGGGTCTGAGAATATCCTGTCAGCTGACCGTAGAGGTCATTGGCCTGTTCCACAATCCCTATATCATGCAGTCGCCTCATAACAATAAAGAGGTCAAGCATTGTCATAATAGGAATAACTGATGCACCAATTGTGATCGGAATGGCAATTTTCATGACCTTGCCAATAATTTCTTTCTCTGATTCTTCCGGTTGATTTGGGAGTTTGTTGTCAATGTCCCCCAGCGCACCTTTCTTTTTCATACGTTGGTAGTAGATAAAAATGATCAAGAATCCTGAAAAGGCGCCTGAAGTGGCCCCAAATGTGGCACCGGCCGAAGCGAACTCCAGCCCTTTTCCAAAGAGCATAAAGGCAAGACCAAGCCCTAGACCAACCCGGAAAAATTGTTCAATAATTTGTGAAAAAGCATAGGGCTTCATATCTTGAAGTCCTTGGAAGTAGCCTCTAAAAGCTGACATGACGGCTACAAATAGAATGGCCGGACCAAGGGCAAGAAAAGAATAATATCCCCCTGTGTTCTTAACATATGTCGTCACCCATTCTGCACCGAGCATCATAACAAGCATGCCCACAAAGCCCACTGCCGCCATAAGTTTTAAAATGGTTTTAAAGACCCTGTGGGCCCCATAATAATCGCCTACAGCATTTCTCTCTGCAATCGTCTTAGCAATCGCTGCTGGAAAACCTGCCGTTGATATAACAATCAGCCAGTTATACATAGGATAGGCTGTCTGATAATAACTCATACCTTCATCGCCAATTAGATTCGCAAGGGGAATCCTAAAAAAGGCGCCCATAACCTTTATAATGATTGCTGCAACCCCAAGAATAGCGGCACCCTTCATAAAGGATTGTCCTGTTTTTTTCGTCATCATTTCCTCCTGTGTCAGGGGCATTGCCCTGAGTTACTAAAACATAACCATTATATCAGAAGCCATCATGGGGTGAAAGGTCTAGCTTCATTCAAAACTCTTGTTATAATCATTCCAACTTGGGTATGAATAGTTTAGTTGCGGTCTTAAACAATACATAAGAATCACAAGGAGGTTATATAATGGGTACATATGGACAAAAACTTGTAGGGGATAAAAAAGACAAAATCCTTGAACTGCTTAACAAGGCTCTAGCTGATGAGTGGTATGCTCACTACCAGTACTGGATTGGGGCAAAAATCATAAAAGGCCCGATGAAGGATGCCATTGCAGCAGAACTTATTCAACACGCCACTGAAGAAATGACACATGCTGAAATGGTTGCAGACAGAATTGTTCAGCTGGGCGGCACACCTGTTCTTACACCTGATGACTGGAAAAAATGGACCACTTGCGGCTATGAAACGCCAGAAGATCCTTTTGTAAAAGCTATATTAGAGCAAAACATCAAGGGCGAACAGTGTGCTATTGATGTCTACAACAATCTTTTAAAGGAAACCAACGGCGTGGATTTTATCACTTACGACATGGCAATGCAGATCCTTAAAGATGAAGTAGAACACGAAGAAGACCTGCAAGGTCTAGCAGAAGATCTTCAACTTATGTTTGACTATCATAAATAAAATTCAGTGCCAAATTAAAGTATATAAATTTGGTTTAGAATAAGACGATAAAAAGCTGGTGCTTACCTTTGGTAAACACCAGCTTTTCTTATGTTTTTCATTATAGTCTTCTAATTTAGACCCTTTATAGAATTACAGGTCTATATTAGTCGTTTATTTTTTCAAGAAATCTTTCAACTTCTGCTGAGTCCAGGAGTTCTTTGACCTTTTCAGCATAGGCTGTCTGCGAGAGTGAATCGACAATGGACTTTTTATATGTTTCAATTTCCTCTTCTGAGGCACCTGTTTCTTCTAGGTCACGAATGGTTTGAACGTCATCCACCTTTATGATGTGGAAACCAAACTGTGACTGAACCGGTTCACTGATGCCGCCCACTTCAAGATTAAAGGCCACATCTTCAAATTCTGGTACCATCTTCCCACGTGGGAAGTAGCCCAGACTGCCACCGTTTGAGGCACTGGCAGGATCTTGAGAATACTCTGTTGCCAGCTCTGCAAAATCTTCGCCTGCGTCAAGTTTTTCCTGAACAAGGGCCATAGTGGCATCATCATTCACGAGGATATGACTTGCACTCACTAAAACCGTTTCCGTTTCGTAAAGGGCATTCAGTTTTTCTTCATCCTGCTTAATGTCTTCACGAATCATATTGTTAAACTCTTCAGCATAGAACTGAGACTTAATTTGATTTTTAATAAAATCATCACCAAAGCTCATTTCCTCATAGAAAGATTTTGTTTCTTCATCTGTCTCTAAAACCTCTTTGAAGTTATCAAAGGCTTCCTTGATTTCTTCTTCTGATGGCTCATATCCACTTTTATCAACATAGGCCATAATCAGTTTTTCTCGGATCATATTTTCAAGAAGTTCTTCTTTAACAATTTCTTTTACTGGACGTCCACCAATTTCCTGGGTCCAGATATTTTCACCAAACATATCATTGTAAGCGTGTTCCATAAGCGCAAAATTATTATCATACGCTGTTTTTGATACAACATCCCCGTTTACCGTTGCTACAGCAACTTCCTTTGATGCCCCCGCAGATGACCCATCCCCACCTGATTGGGGCTGGCATCCTGTCAGAGACGTTGCAGCCAGCATCAGCAGCGTGAGTGCCAGTGCAATGTTTTTCTTAAAGCCCATTTTACTTTTCACTCCTTAGTCAATTTCTGTATAAATTCTCGCATATAAGTGCTCCAAACATTATTATATCTCATATTGACCGTTCTGGAAACCGACAATATCCTCCATGACTGTAATCAGTTCAAGCAATTTATTTTCTCTTGAAATGGCTTTTTTGAGGAACCTATACTGGAAGTATGGCTTTGAACCTGCATTAAAGTGAATTCGTCTGCCATATTTCTGCGTCACCAGGGCGATCGTTTCTGCTTTTAAATCCTTTGCATCCCTAAACTCAAAACGGAAAGTATTGCCTTCTTCCTTAATGAGCAAAATTCTTGACTGAATGCCCAGGGCTTTCAGATAGGATATCCTAATAAGGTTATAAACCACCGTTGGCAGTGTTCCGTAGCGATCCTCAATTTCCTCTTCTATGGCAAAGGCATCAGACTGATCGCGTATGGACGAAATTCGCTTATAAAGCTCTAGTTTATGTTGAGGATTGGTTACAAATGTGTCTGGAATATAGGCACTGATGTTGTACTCTACTAGAGTATCAACCGGCGCAGAGGAAACTTCCCCCTTGATGTCACGGACTTTTTCCTCAAGCATTTTAACAAACATTTCGTATCCGACAGTTGCCATATGTCCACTTTGAGCCGCGCCCAGAATATTGCCTGCCCCTCGAATTTCCAAGTCGCGCATGGCAATTTTAAATCCAGAACCAAGCTCTGTAAATTCCTTGACCGCTTTTAATCGTTTTTCAGCCACTTCCGTAAGCACCTTGTCCCGTGCATACGTTAAGTAGGCATAGGCTATACGATTGCTTCTGCCCACCCGGCCTCTAAGCTGATACAACTGAGATAGACCCATTTTATCTGCATCGTTAATGATGATGGTATTCACATTGGATATATCAAGGCCCGTTTCTATAATGGTTGTACAAACCAGCACATCAAACTCATGATTCAAAAAATTCATCATCATTTTTTCCAGTTTGACTTCGCTCATCTGACCGTGGGCAAATCTAATTTTAGCGTCTGGAACAAGCTTTTGAAGACGAGCAGTGACTTGATCGATGTCACTGACCCTATTATGAACAAAGAAAACCTGTCCCCCCCTGTCAATTTCCCTTTCAATGCCTTCTGCAATCAGATTTTCATCGTAATCTGTCACATAGGTTTGCACTGGGTATCTGTCTTCAGGCGGATCTTCAATCAGACTCATGTCCCGAATACCAATCATAGACATGTGAAGAGTCCTCGGAATCGGTGTGGCCGTTAAACTTAGAACGTCTACAGATTCCTTTAACTTTTTAATCTTTTCTTTGTGTTTGACACCAAAACGCTGTTCCTCATCGATTACAAGCAGACCCAAATCTTTATACTGTACATCATTGGAAAGGACCCTATGGGTGCCTACAACAACGTCAAGTACGCCTGCGCGAAGGTCTTCTGTAATTTTTTCCTGTTGCTTGGCCGTTCTAAACCGGCTTAACATCTCCACCTTAACTGGAAATTTCGAAAACCTTGCCTTAAGCCTGTCATAATGCTGCTGGGCAAGAAGTGTTGTCGGTACCAGCAGGGCCACCTGCTTGGAATCCATAACCGCTTTGAAAATAGCACGAATGGCCACTTCTGTCTTACCGTAACCAACGTCGCCACACAGTAGACGTTCCATCGGAGCTGGTTTCTCCATGTCCACCTTGATTTCACGGATACACTTGAGCTGGTCAGGGGTTTCTTCATATGGGAACATGTCTTCAAACTGCTTTTGCCATTCGGTGTCTGCACCAAAAGCGTATCCCACTCGACCATGTCTTGCCGCATAGATGGCTAGAAGTTCATCGGTCATGTCTTCAATGGATTTCTGCGCTTTTGCCTTTGCACGTTTCCACTCAGCACCACCGAGTTTGCTCAGTTTGGTTTTCGCTGACTCGTTACCGATATATTTCTGAATGAGATCCATATTTTCAACAGGAATGTAAAGCACATCATCCCCGGAATATGTGATCCGCATATAATCCTTCTTCTGACTGTCAACCACAAGTTGTTCTATGCCCACATATTTGCCTATACCATGGGCTTCGTGAACGACAAAATCTCCAACAGATAGTTCGTTGAAGGACTTTATCAGTTGACCTGTTTTTCTCTTCTTTCGTTTCTTTCGGTGAACACCGGAAAGTTCTTTATCTGTAAGAACAGCATAACGAATATCTCTTAATATAAAGCCATGACTCAGGTTCATAGGACATATAATGACCTGGCCTGTGGAAACAGCGGTTTCAATGTCTTTGGCCACAATGGCACTGACATCATAATCTATAAGAATGTTTTTAAGGCGTTCTGCCTTTTCTTCTCCTGAAACAGCTAAAACTGTGTGGTAATCTCTCTTTTGCCATTGTATGAGTTCCTCAGCCAAGGCCTTGTTCTTGCCGTGAAAAAGAGGGGCTTCAACAGACTGAAAGTGTATAATCTGGTCCAGTCTAAAGTCATCAATGCGCTTTGTTAAGTTGTCCATTAATATGACTGGATGGTTGTCAAAATCACCAAGCACCCGGTCATATCCGAATATATTGTTGACTTGGTCCGCCAGGAGGGCGCCCCGTTCAAAATAATTTTTAAAACGTTCTTTATAGTCATTAATGTATCGGTCTGCCCTTTCATGGGTCCGACTTGGCTCTGAAATGAAGATTGGCGTTCTTTTAGCAAGGAAGTTCATTAAGCTTGCATCTTCTTCATACATGAGATCAAAATATCGGTCCAGACCATCTACATAAATTTCTTCATTCACATGTTCTTTGAGTTCTTTAAGCTTTGCCACAAGCTCTTCATTTTTTATTGTAGAAATACGTTTTGTCAGTTTATCTGAGAGTCTTTTTCGAACTTCGTCGTCTAAAAGGACTTCGCGACAAGGGCCAATCTCAACCCTTTCCATCTTATCTTGTGACAGTTGTGTTGAAGGATCAAAGGCCCTTATAGAATCCACTTCGTCATCAAAAAACTCTATACGGATAGGGTCTTCCATATTTGGTGCATAAATATCTAAAATACCACCCCTGAGACTAAAGTGTCCCTTTGACTCAACCATGTCCACGCTTTCATAGCCCATATTCACAAGGGTATGAAGGCACATTTTAAGATCATTGGACTGGCCGAGCACAAATTTCAGGCGGTTAATTTCCCAGTATCGCTTAGCTGGCAATCGCATGAGCAGTGCTTCTGCCGTTGTAACCACCACAATTTTTTCTCCACGAAGGAGCTTTTCAATGACACGGATCCTATCGTGAACAATTTGATTGGAATGGGCATATACATCAAAAAGACCATTTCCCTTGCTGGAAAGTACATGGCTTCACTGCCAAAAGCATTCAGGTCATCCACAAGGGCCTTGGCTTCTTTGGCAGAACCTGTTATGACGAGGCTCCCCGAATCCACTTTTCTATCTGTAAAGGCAATAACTTGAGCACTTAAAGTTCCCCAAACACCTGTTACAGAGATCGTTTGATAACCCTCATCCAGACTGCGGACCAGGGCCTTCGTGGCTACTGCGTTTTCCATTGGTTGAAATAATGCATTTATCATTGGGTTGCTCCCGTCTAACCGTTGAACCGGTTCATAGCAAGATCAACACCGTCAGTGATCATGGTTTCTATGGCGTCTCCAGCGTTTTTAACGACAGGAATCATGGCTTTGGCTTCCTCTTTGGAAAAACGCCCTATAACGTAATCCGCCAAGTCTCGTCCACCGCTTGGACGTCCAATGCCAATGCGCACTCTTGGGAAGTTGTCGTCTTTTGAAAGGAATATAATATTACGCATACCATTGTGCGTTCCAGCGCTTCCCTTTTTACGAATGCGGATTTTACCTGGATCTGTGTCGATATCATCATATACAACAATGAGATTTTCCATTGGTACATCATAATACTCTAAAATCGACATAACGGACTCTCCACTTAGGTTCATATATGTTTGGGGTTTGACCAGAAGTATTTTTTCTGTGCCCATTCGCCCTTCACCGATCAGTGCCTTATGCTTAATTTTATTCACTGGAATATCCAGTTTTACACTTAAATAATCAAGAACGTCAAATCCTATATTGTGACGTGTTCCTTCATATTTTTTGCCTGGATTTCCAAGACCTACAACCACGTACATGCGCCCACCTCTTTTCTATATGACATACTTTGCGGCGCTCATTATACCAAAGTAAGTATGTACTTTCAAGGAAAGGGCATTAAATCTCACGAGGATTTAATACCTCACTTGTTTTTTTGCAAGGGAAAGCCCGGTTGCCCGGGCTTTCCCTTTCTCATTATACACCTTTATTGTCCATTATTTAATCTTGAATTTGCTGATATTCTCATTCATGTTCTTTGACATGTAGTTCAGCTGCTCAGCTGCCCGGGCCACTTCATCAACAGCAATGTTTTGCTGTTCCACTGTGGCTGTGACTTGCTGAGACGCTGCAGCTGTCTGTTCTGAAACAGCTGAAATGTTTTCAATGGCAGACACGATTTCTTCCTTGTCATCATTGAGAACGTTGACATTTCCTGAAATGGCCTGAATATGATCAAGTATGCCTTCAATGGATCTTGAAATGGAAACAAAGGACTCATTCACTTCTTTAACCGCTTCTGATTGCTCTTCGCTGATCCGTCTCACATTGCCCATACTCTTAACCGTCTTTTCACTATCTGATTGAATATTTATGACAATATCCCTGATTTTATCAGTCGCCTGGGCAGATTCTTCAGCCAGTTTTCTGATTTCTTCAGCCACGACCGCAAATCCCCTGCCGTGTTCGCCGGCGCGTGCCGCTTCAATTGATGCGTTTAAGGCGAGTAGATTTGTCTGTTCGGAAATGGAACTGATCGTATCGAGGATGGCGCCAATATCTTGGGTCTTATTGTTGAGTTCATCAATAACCACACCAATTTGATTGTTGGCCTCGTCGGTGAGCTGACTTTTTTCACGCAGGCCATGTATGGCTTTTGTTCCACCTTGATTGGCTGAGTCCACTTCCTCTGCGGACGTTTTCATTCTATCCATATTATCCGTAAGTTCTCTGAATCGATCTGAAAGCTGACGGGCAATCATAGCGCCTTTTTCAGCGTCCTCTGCTTGATCTTGTGCCCCCCTTGCAATGTCTTCAACAGTTCTTGAAACTTCACTTGCCGAAGCACTTGTTTCTTCTGATGTGGCCGCCAAATTTTCAGCCGCATGGTTGATATCCTCTGAAACACCTTTAATATTACCAATGAGGCTCCCAAGTTCATCAAGGGTGTCTTCAATATAACGGCTGAGTACTTTCAACTCATCATTAGATGTGACTTTAAGTTCTGCTGTCAAATCCCCTTGCTTTACAAGTTCCATTCCAGAAAGGATGGAATTGACATTCTTTGAAATGTATTTGGAGAATATCCATGCTGCCAGCAAACTGAGTATGACAGCGAAAATACCAACGAAAAGGATATTTTGAAGAATCTTTGCGGTTTCTTCTTCAATTTCGTCTTCATACATGGTCGCTAAAATCCGCCAACCTGTAACAGGCACAGTCCCAAAAACAGCGAACTTGTCCTTTAGACCGTCATCCTCTTCCCACTGATAATCTATCGATCCATGTTCATTGGCTGTCATAGCATCCTCAATAGTCGGTATAGGAAGTGCGCTTCCAATGAGATCAGGATTTTTATGGGTCATTGTGTTTAATTCTGCATCCATAAGGATTGGGTACCCCTTCTTGCCGATCTTAATACCGTTCATCATTTCTGAAATGTTAGCAAGAGAGACGTCTATACCAATAACACCATCAAACTTATTGCCGTCATAAACAGCCTTAATAACCGTCACGACTGTTTGTCCGGTTGCTGTGTCTTGATATGGATCCGTCCATACGGTTTCACCACCAGCGTTTTTAGCGTCTTGATACCACGGTCGCTCGCGTGGGTCAAAACCTTCTGGAAGCTCTGAAGCCGGACGAACATAAAATCCACCAGCATCAGGGGCATAGTATACATTTAAAACATCTGATTGTGACTCCAGCACATTATCTAGAACCTTTATAAGCCACTCTTCTGAATCCGAGAAGGTGTCTACACTCAGGACATTGGAGTCTTTTGACAGATAGTCCACAATAAACTCAAACTGGTTTAAATACTTTGTTGTGGCTTCTTCCACACTGGTTAAGAGTTCCCCTGTCATCTGCTTGAAATTGCTCTTAAGCATATTGGTGCCTGTCCAGTATGAAATATATCCCAGGACACTCAGCGATGTGACTATGACAACCATAAACATGATCATAATCACCGTTCCAATGCTTCTATGCCTCATTCCATTCATTTTCTTGTCACGTCTAGGTTTCTTTGCTTTTTGTTTCTTTTCAGATTTCCCTATTTTTTTGCTCTTATCTGCCAACTTAATCCCTCCTGTCATAGATATTTGTCTCAAAAGATTCTTACCCCTTCACACTCGGCCTCCGACAAATATTTATAAATATAAATAAAACCCCCAGTGCATGCACTGGGGGTTAAATGATTTATAGCTTATATTTAAGGCTATGAAATTTATGCTGTATTTTAGTCAAACAGCTTGCTTACAGAATCATTGTGGAAAATTCTTCTGATTGATTCTGCAAAAATCGGCGCCACTGAAAGTTGCTTAAGATTTGGAATGTCAAAGGACTCATCCAGATAGATGGTGTCAAGAACAACCAGTTCCTTGATCACTGATCCTTTGATTCTTTCAAGGGCTGGACCAGAAAGCACACCGTGCGTACAACATGCAAAGACTTCTTTTGCGCCACGTTCCATCAGAGCATTGGCTGCGTTGCAAATCGTCCCCGCTGTATCGATCATATCATCGATCAGGATACACGTTTGACCTTCAATATTACCAATAACATTCATAACCTCTGATTCATTGGCTTGTTGGCGACGCTTATCTATAATGGCAATCGGTGCATCGAGACGGTCTGCGAAAGCTCTTGAACGCGTAACACTCCCAAGGTCTGGCGATACAACTGTTACATCTTCAAGTTTCTTTGAAACGAAGTATTCTGAAAGAATTGGTCCACCAACAAGGTGATCCACAGGAATGTTGAAGTAGCCCTGAATCTGAGCAGCATGAAGATCCATTGTCAGCATGCGGTCTGCACCTGCTGCTGTAATAAGATCTGCTACCAGTTTTGCACTGATTGGATCACGCGCTTTGGCTTTTCTATCTTGACGTGCATATCCGTAGTATGGAATAACTGCTGTGATACGACCAGCTGATGCACGCTTAAGTGCATCGATCATAATTAGCAGTTCCATTAGATAGCGGTTAACCATTGGACGAGATGTAGACTGTACCACGTAAACATCACAGCCACGAACTGTTTCCTTGATGTTTACAGCAATTTCTCCGTCACTAAAGTTGGTAACTTCCGCATCACCCAGCGGAACACCTAGTTCGCCACAAATCGCTTTTGCTAGCTCATTGTTTGAGTTACCCGCGAAGATTTTAATTGCTTTTCCCTTGCTATGCATTTTGACCTCCCAAAATCACTGAAACGACTTACGTAAGGGGCTTTTGGCCTCTTATTTTAATAGGTTTTTCTTTTCAACCCAACCTGTCTTATTGACTTGTTTGGCTCTGGCTATGGCTAAAGATTTCTCTTCAACATTTTCAGTCACTGTGGACCCTGCTGCAACATATGCGCCTTCTGAAACTGTAACCGGTGCCACAAGATTGGCATTACAACCTACAAAAGCACCATCTTTCACAGTGGTTCTGTTCTTGTTTTTACCGTCATAGTTTACAAACACAACGCCACACCCGATGTTCACATTTTGACCAACATCGCCATCGCCTATATATGCTAGATGGGAGACTTTCGAATTGTCTCCAATCGTTGAGTTCTTCACTTCTACAAAATCACCGACTTTTACATTCTTGCCAATTGTGCTCTTTGGTCTAAGATATGCATACGGTCCAACCTTTGTATCATCATCCACACAGCTGTCAAGCAATGTTGACGATCTCACTTCAACACGATCTGCCACCTTGGTATTTTCAATGCGGGCATCTGGTCCAATATGACAGTCTTCACCAATTGTCGTGGTTCCTGTAATATATGATCCCGGATATATAATCGTGTCACGTCCAATTTGAACTTTCTTTTCTATATAAGTGTTGTTTGCATTTATAATTGTAACACCTTCAATCATAAGCTTATTTAAAATACGCGACTGCATAATTTGTTCTGCTTCATGAAGTTGAACACGTGAGTTAACCCCTAACATTTGCGATGCATCTTCAACGGCATAGCCACCAATGACATGACCATACCCCCTGATAATGCCTATGACATCTGTAAGGTAGTATTCTCCCTGTGCATTGTTATTATCAAGCTCACCAAGGGCCTTTTTAAGAACATCACCCTTAAAGCAGTAAACGGCTGGGTTGATTTCTTTAATGGCTCTTTGCTCATCTGTTGCATCCTTATGTTCCACTATGCCAACAACCTCATCCTTATCATTTCTAAGAATCCGGCCATAACCCGTTGGATCCTGGGCAAAGGTTGTCAGTAAGGCGCCACTATAATTTTTCTCCACCATTAAATCCACGAGTCCTTTAAGACTAGCAGGCTCAAGTAGTGGTGTGTCCCCACATAATATAAGTACGTTTTCATCATCACCAATGTGGTCAGCTGCCATTTGAACAGCATGCCCCGTGCCTAGTTGCTCGGCCTGGAGGGCAAATTTGACACCACGGCTTTGAAGCTGTTCTTCCACTTCTTCTCGGCCATGACCTGTAATCGCCACAATGTGATTGCAACCAATTTCCTCAACAGCGTCCACCACATGGTCGACAAGGGTTTGGCCACTTACTTTATGTAATACTTTTGGTATTTTTGACTTCATTCGAGTCCCTGCACCAGCTGCAAGAATAATTGACATCAATTGACTCATTATATATCCTCCCTATTATCACGAATCTAAGCGCATTATATCATGTTCGTGTTTCGAATGCGAAAGACTGTCATCCGAACAAAAAAGAGTTTTTCTTCCTTTTCATATGCTAAAGCCTCCACTATTATACATCATTGTGGTCAGATTACGAGTGTTTTTTCAGAATTGTTATGATTTCAAGAAAAAATATTGATCTGTCTATTCTCAGACTAATTAACATCAAATGCCCTCATTATAAACAGCATGATAAAAGGCCAGGTGACAATTCACCTGACCTTAAACGCCTGTATTCTTTTAAGTCAAGAGACTTACTGCTAAGTCACTGGACTTACTGCTCTGCTTCTTGAACATTTTCTGTTTGTTCAATTTCTGTTTCTTCTGTTTCTTCTGATTCTGATAAGTGTTTCGCTTTTTCGTATTCCTCGAAAATGACATCTGTCAACAAATTTCGCATTTCCTGATTAATAGGATGTGCAATGTCGCGGTAATCTGCTTCACCGATTTTACGGCTTGGCATCGCTACGAAAAGACCGTTCTGTCCTTCAATGATTTTGATGTCATGAACAACAAATGCATCATCAAACGTCACGGAAACCACGGCTTTCATTTTACCCTCATCTCGAAGCTTTCGAATTCTGACATCGGTTACATTCATACGTGCGTTCCCTACCTTTCTGCCGAATCATTGGTCAATCAATGCGTATTTTTTACTATTCGGCAAAGGAACACTTTTTCCTTCAAAATCAGTGAAAATTTTTGAAATAATCTAAAAATTTCGTCATTTTGAGAATATGCCTATAACTTAACCGGGCAAAGTTATAAGCTCATGAGTCCGTCACTTGGAAACACTCTAACCTTTTCTTTATTTGACTCATCAAGAATAAGTATAGAGATATGTCCCTTTACCATTTTTTCCTTAGGCTGTAGCGTTTCAATTAAAACAGCTATGCCACTTACATTGGAATCCAGTTCTTTGACTAGGTCTGCCATGCCCTTTGCAGTGCCCCCCGCTCTCATGAAATCATCAACAATCAAGATGTTTGACCCTGGCTTAATAGCCTTCTTGGAAACATACATGGTTTGAACCTGACCTGTTGATCCCGACACATAGTTGATACTGATCGTCGAGCCTTCTGTCACCTTGTTTTTATGTCTTGCAATCACTAGGGGCACATTTAGATGGCTTGCAGTCATCATTGCTAATGGTATACCCTTTGTTTCCACTGTCATAACATAGTCAATGGAAGCTTCTGCATATTTTTCTGCAAATATTTCGCCCACACGCTTCACATAGCTCGGATTATAGAGCAAATCCGCTATATAAACAAAGCCGCCTGGAATGATTCGCTTGGGATCACTGATGACTTCACAGAGTTCATCAACAAGCTCCCTTTTCTTTTCAGGACTCACATACGGGATGTATTTTACACCGCCTGCAGCTCCTGCAATAGTTTCCACCCGTCCTAGGGACAGGTTCTCCATTAGTTTTTTGACAATCACAAGATCTTCACTAATGGTGGACTTTGCTGACTGAAACATTTCTGTGAAATAGTTCAGTGTATACACTTTGTTTGGTCTGTCACATAAAATTTTTACTATGGCACCGATTCGTTCGTTTCTTTTCATTTTACTCATGGATTCACACTCCGAATGTTCGTATTCTTGTATAACATTTTATTCGGTTTCGGGATATTATTCAATAGAAATCCGAACATTCCCTCGTAATTATTATTAATTTCAACTTAAAGTCCCGTGGTAAGTTCCTACAATATTTTTCAATACACTTGAATTATGATATAATTTCCGTGCTATCATCATTAAAAATGAAATCTTACACGCGTATTCTAAATGTGAAATGCTTACGCACCGCGAAAAGAACGATTTCTAAGTGGTACGTGTGTGCGATGCACAGAGCATGATTGATTCGGGTTTAATTACTGAAGATAATCCTAGAGCTATTGGGAGCGAATAAAATGAGCAAACTTAAAGGGCATACACGACACGTTCACCTAATCGGTATTGGCGGTGTCGGTGTGAGTTGGATTGCAGAAATCCTACTTGCAAAAGGGTATATTGTAACGGGCTCCGATTTAAAAGGGTCCATTATTACGGAGCGTCTTACAAAAAAAGGGGCTAAAATTCATATTGGACATCATCCTGACCATGTGGTCGGTGCAGACCTTGTTGTACACACGGCTGCCATTGGCGATGACCACGTGGAACTTTTAAAGGCAAAAGAACTCGAAATTCCAACACTGAACCGGGCCGAAATGCAAGGCGAGCTCATGGATCAGTATAAAAAAAGCATTGCCATTTCTGGTGCTCATGGCAAATCTACGACAACGTCTATGCTGTCTGTGATTCTTGCACATTCAGAAGAGGATGCCACACTTCTTGTAGGTGCTCATCTTGACATTCTTGGTGGCAATGCAAAAATCGGAAAAAGTGACGATGTTATTGTCATGGAAGCCTGTGAATACAAGGACGGTTTCCTAAACTTCAGACCCACACATGGCGTCATCCTAAATATTGACGAAGATCATCTTGATTATTTTGAGAACTTGGACCACATTCTGCGTTCATTCGTAAAATTTGCCCAGTCAATTCCTAAAAAAGGTGCCCTCATTATCAATGCAGATGACTACAATGCCAAAAAGGTCATTGGACATGTAACATGTCCCGTCATTACAGTTGGCATCACTCAAGACGCTGTCTATCAGGCCAAAAACATTACATTTAATGACAAGGGTCTGCCACAGTTTGATGTGGCCTTCAATGGTCAAGTGATTATGACCTGTCGTTTAAGCATCCCTGGCCAACACAATATTTATAACGGCCTAAGTGCTGTTGCGGTTGCCCATCATATTGGCATTCCATGTGAAATCATCACCAAGTCCCTTGAGACCTTTACAAATGCAGGACGACGCTTTGAAGATCTGGGGTATTTTAAGGGCGCACGTGTCATTGATGACTATGCCCATCACCCAACAGAAATCAAGGCCACACTAGCGGCTGCCGATAAGGTACCTCACAACAGAATTTTCAGTGTTTTCCAGCCACACACCTATACACGGACTCATGAACTCCTTCATGAATTCTCAACCGCTTTCTCTGGCGCTGACGAGGTTATTGTCACTGACATTTACGCAGCACGAGAAAAGGATGAAAACTTGGTCCATGCAAAGGACCTTGTTGCGAAAATACGAGAAGAGGGCAAAAAGGTTACTTACATCGCTTCTTTTGATGATATAAAGACTTATCTAGCTGAGCACGCTCAGGAAGGCGATTTAATCTTCACAATGGGTGCTGGTGACATTTATAAACTGGGCCAGCAAATTGTGGATAGCAAATAAAAGCCTTCGGCTTGAATCACCCAAATACAAAATAGTAAATAGACTTTAAACGTCATTGCCGATTTAAAGCTATAGCACAAATCCCGGCCTTATGAGCTCACATGAGCTCCAGCCGGGATTTCTTTATGTCTGCTCTCTAATATCCTATTGATTTCATCAACAGTTTAGCCTATCAACCTCGTTCTTTACACTTCCTAAACAGCCACACCGCGTCTTGTACTGGATTTTTCTTTGACACTGCGCGCGACTTTTCTTAAGGCCATATAAAGCTGTGTTCCGATGAGCCCCCCTGCAAGTCCACCTAGAATGGCAAGTGCAATAGCCTGAACAACAACGATTGGTTCATTGAAGGCAAACGGAGCAATTAGACCAGGAATTGGTGACGCTGTGCCAGGCGCATTGTTTATGATGCCCAGTAAACTTGCCATCATTCCCGCCAGGCCTCCACCTATAAAATTGCTCATATAAATGGGAAGTGCATTGGCTGTGACAACATCAGCCTGGGTCAGGGGTTCTAGCATAACGCCAATCATATTGGATGTTTCCCCTAGCTTTAAGCGCTTAAAGACCATGCCATTTGTAAACGAACCACCCACACATGCTATAGATGCAATTCCCATAGCTAGCCCATCAAGCCCAAGCATAGCTGTTAGGGCCATGGAACTGAGTGGGGAAGTGCACAGCATTTTAATAATCCCTCCCAGAAGAAAACCCATAATAACTGGAGACTGCTGGGCTGCTACAGCTATGGTATTTCCAATCATGCCAAGTGTGGTGTCAATATAAGGGGCCGTTGCTGTAGCAATCAGTCTTCCAAAAGGTGCAATCAAAAGCACTCCCACAATAATATCTAGACCACTTGGCAGCCTCTTCTCCAGTTCAGGTCCAATAAGACCCACTGCATAGCCCGCTAAAAATCCTGACAATATACCCGTTCCACCACAGGCCACGCCTGCAGTCACTGCATATATTGGGCTGGCACCAAGATACATGGATACGATCGTTGCCGCTGCAACGCCTCCCATAGACCCTGAAACACCGCCCACTTGTCCAAGAAAGGCCAGTCCTAGAAAATCACCGCTAATATACTTATGAATGGCTTCCACTAAAAAAGTGGCCACCGCTGCACCTGCAAGCCCTGACATGGCTTTCTGCCCCTTTGGCGCCTTAAAACTAAACACTGAGAATATGATGAGTGTGATCCCCAACATACCCATCCCCTTGATGATTTCCATAATTATGCCTCCTCTGTTTTGACAGCCCGACCTTTACCCCCTCATATACTGGCGCCAGCCTGACTATAGGTTTACAACAAAAAAAGGACAGGGAACAAAAACACCTAAATAAGATGCTCTTGTTCCCTGTCCTTTTATCTGAAAGTTTCCCCATTAAGGGTTGCTTCTTCGATGACCTGATCGGTTCTCTCCAGGGATATGTCCGACATACTGTTTTCGACCTGAGAGTTTCAACATGGTTAAGCCAACATGTCTTTCTCCTACGGTAGCTTACGCTTCTTCAATATGCCATCATCCACGACTATATTTGCTTCAAATGCATATTAACACGGAAAGACTTGCAATTTCAACAATTGTTACAGCCTTTAAATATAAATTAATTCAATAATTTACCCTGAGGTCATTTATGAATTTTTTTCATCAGAAATCGTCTCTTTACCAGCCCAAACAAAATTGGAGTGTCCATAAATACTATCCTTTTGAATAGCCTCTGTGACCACACTAGCCACCACTGTTGTGATTAAGAACGGAAGAATCAGCCCCTCTTGCCCCGTAAGCTCAACAGCAAGCAAGGTGGCTGACAAAGGCGCGTTCGCAAAACCAGCAAACATGGCAGCCATACCGACAACAGCATAGGTATCCGGACCGCTTATGCTTGAAAAAGGCAAAATGTCGATTCCCATACCAACGATATACCCTGAGGCTGCACCTATGAAAAGGCCTGGCGAAAATACGCCACCAACGCCACCAGCTCCAAGGGTGATGCCTGTTAGTATTATTTTCCCTATGACCAAGAGTATTAAGACTTTCAGTCCAAATTGTCCCTCTACAATTTTCGCAGTGGAATTGAGGTGAATATCATAGAGCTCAGGTAGAAAATATCCGCACCCCGATATAATGCCACCCCCAAGAAGGCCCTTCAGGACCGGGGACTGAATTTTCGAGAAAATCTGTCGGGTTGTTTTCAAAGTTCGTATGTAGGCCACTGCAACAAGTCCCATGGCAAGACCTAGAACAACCATCCAGACCAGTTCCATATCACTTGCTATGTTAAAGACCCCTTCAATATGTATAAACCGTTGATCACGCCCGATCACATGGGTCACAGCCGACGCTGAAATCGCCGAAACCGTAACAGGGGTGAAGTATTTCAAATAGTCCCGGTGTAAAATGACCTCTAAAACAAAAAGGGTTGCAAAAATAGGCTCATTAAAAACACCGGCTAGGGCGCCTGACACACCACATGCTATGAGGATTTTAATATGATCCCTTGAATAATTATAGGTGTATCCAATCCAAGACCCTACTGCACCGCCAATGTAAACAATGGGACCATGCTTTCCGGCTGACCAACCTATAGCCAATGTAAAGATCGTTGAAAAGGTTTTTGCCAAGACCACCAAGGGTTTCATCAAATAGTTGTTGATGGATTTTATTTCTTCCATAACACCAGAAACACCAAATCCATAGTCCGCTTCACCAATAAAATATTTATGTATTAATCCAAGAAAGAGACCTCCCACAATGGGAATCAGAATCATCCTGCTTTTAAAGGACACGGGGTGGTAGAGCATCATGATCTCAATGAGTTTTTGCACACTATAATTGAATCCTGTGCTGAGAAGGCCCGTTATGCCTCCGATGACAAGGCCCAATTTAACCAGAGACAAATGGCTTTTTTCTTTGCTCACTCTAACACCTCCCCTCACTTCGTCTATGAACATTATACCAACAATTCATTAGAATGACAGGCTCAGTAAAATTAAGTCTGGGATTTCCTTAGGCAGAACCCACCCCCCAAAATAAAAAACACACCTCATGTCATTTGCTTTCATTGCAAACATCCATCAAGGTGCGTTTAAGTGTCTTCTTTAGCCTCGGCTCAAATTACTGGGTGTCTTCCGACTTTTCTTGACCCTTGGAATAGATTTCCTCAAGAATCGTCTCTGTCTCTGCTGGATCGTGAACATAGTAGAAGCCCGTCCACTCCCCTGGTAGTCTATAGGTATCAATATTATTTGTATTGAACTCAACCAGGTTATTGGCGTAATAAATAGCATCATTAATGCCCATGTCCGTATAGACATAACTAAAGGCTGTCTTTATGACAACGGGAAGTCTTGGACTAATGGCTTTTTTCGCAGCAGCGATAACGAAATCCTGTTGTCTTTTAATACGGCCAATATCTCCCGTTTGATTGGAGCCGTCATTGTTTTGACGCCAGCGTAAATATTTCATACTATTGGTGCCATCAAGAACCTGCGACCCTTTATTAATGTGAATATGAAGAGGCGGATCGGCATACTCATCGTCATAATTCATGTTAAATGGTACGTTTATCTTCACACCACCAATGAGATCAATAATGTCTGCCACGCCATTGTAACTTACTTTTACATAATAATGTACTGGTATCCCTAACAAGTTGGCAATCTCTTGCTTCATTCCAAGGGAGCCACCATCGTCATTACCCAACCCGTACACTGCATTGATTTTTTTCTGATCGCTACGCTCATGCCCCGGCACATAATGATACGTATCTCGCGGAACTGATAGAACATCCACCTGTTGAGCATCAGGGTCATAGCTGGCAAGCATGATGGTATCTGCACGTGCGCCATCTGTACCAAATACAAGAACATTGATCCGGCCACTTGCATCAACAAGTTTTTGAAGCTCTGTCCTATTGTCTACGACTTCCTCTTCTTCAGGTCTGTCTATACCAATTTCTATCGTTTCTGTGCTCTTGTCAGGAACGGCCGCTTCCGGCTCAGGTGCAAATTGAGTGAAAGCATATATCGCAGAACCGAACATGGCAGCAAAGCATAGGAACGAGATCAGGAAAATTTTTAAATAGTACTTCATCTCTATCCCCTTCCGTGGGCTATACTCCTGCCCAAAACTACGTTTCATTTTATCATATATAGAAAAGTCCGTGTTTACATTTTCATTACAATCAACTTATTTATTTACATATAATGGAATTTCGTGTTAGAATCAGCTTATACTCGTTACAAATTTTAGGAGGTTATTATGAAAAGATTAATTGCACTATCCCTTTCAGCACTGGCAATTTCAACATGCGCACCAACTTTTGCTGCTGAGTCTGTAAAGGCGAGCATCAATGAGGCACCGGTCTACTTTAACGGCGAAGAAATCACGGAAGGTGAAAATTATCCATTTCTTAACTACAATGGCGTCATCTATATGCCCCTTACCTTTGAAAATGCTGACCGTCTTGGTCTTGAAACAAACTGGTCAGACGAAGTGGGGCTGAATGTGTCGTCTGATGGTGTGATGTATGAACCAGACATGAATATGATGGAAATCAAGAGCCTGGTTGGCATGCCACTATCTGATCTAGAAAGAAAGTTTGCCACAGAAGAAAAAAAGATCATCTATTCCGGTGGTCTAGAAATGGGAGCAGATGGATATGTAACGGATAATAAGAAGGTTGATCCATTTGCTTTAGATGCAGATTTTCTTAAGTATTACTGCATTAAGAACAATAGGGTCCAGGCCACCGAATACAGTTCTTACGACCTAAGAGGTTCAAGCGCCGGCGAAGCCCTTTACAAACTCGTTCAAGAGTTTGGTGCACCAACAGAAATTATCATGGGCGATGACCCTCTTACCGCAGAAAGTTCCCTTGATGACTGGACCTTCTGGACCATTCAGTATGAAGCCACTACAGAAGCCAAGCTTGTTTGGAAAACACCAGAAGGCACTAAAACGGTTCGTTACTTCGGCAACATGAGACACGAAAACGGACGCTTCCATATCACTTTCGAGCCTGCTAATGATCTTGCTGAAGTCGAAAGTGACCAAATTTCTGAATAATGCCAATGGTATTTTGCATGTCGCTCAATTTACAATCAGTGAACTTTAAATTTATAAAGGCATTAATAAAGCAGATTTGACCCTCATAAGGATCAAATCTGCTTATTTTTTCTTGCTTAGAATGTTAGCGAACAAAATTAAAACAACATCCAGTCACTTGAATCGACGACCCTGTATTATATTCGGGGATATGCCTATTGTCTTACTTTGAATAATCGTAAAAACCTTTGCCGCTCTTACGTCCCAGCAGTCCGCCTCGCACCATTTTTCTCAGAAGTGGGTGGGCACGGTACTTAGGATCACCAAACTCTTCATAAAGCACGTCCATTATAGCTAGGTTGACATCGTTTCCAACCAAATCAGCAAGGGCAAGTGGTCCAATTGGATGGTTTGCGCCAAGCTTCATAGCGTTGTCGATATCCTCTGCTGTTGCAACGCCATCAGCTAGTATGCCCACAGCCTCATTGATCATTGGAATCAGAATTCTATTCACAACAAAACCTGGAGCTTCTTCCACCTTAACAGCTGTCTTTCCAAGTTTTTCACACATGCCAAAAATAGCATCATATGTATCTTTATCTGTTGCTATGCCGTTTATAACCTCAATAAGTTTCATAACAGGCACTGGGTTAAAGAAATGCATGCCAATCACCTTATGAGGTCTGTTCGTTGCAGCAGCAATTTCAGTGATTGATAGTGAAGATGTGTTCGTTGCTAAAATAGCATCAGCCTTTAGGGTTTCATCCAGCTCTGCAAAAATAATTTTTTTGAGTTCCATATTTTCTGTTGCAGCCTCAATAACCAGGTCTGCATCTGCAATGTCATTAATATCCAGCGACGGTGTGATTCTTGAGACAACCTCCGCTTTTGCATCTTCAGTGATCTTTTCTTTTTTCACCAGACGGTCCAGGTTCTTATTCACTGTCTTCATGCCACGGTCAAGAGCGTCTTGATTGATGTCTCTCATAATCACATTGTAGCCCGCTTGAGCGCATACTTGAACAATACCCGAGCCCATAGTGCCTGATCCAATTACAGCTATCTTATTCATAACAAAACTCCTCTTTGTCTTATTTTCCTTCAAATGTCGCCTTTTCTTTGTTTAAGAAAGCTGACATACCCGTTTTTTGGTCTTCTGTTGCAAAACACAGTCCAAAGTAAGTTTCTTCAATTGTATTGGCCACATCAGTGTCCATTTCACAAGTCTTATTTATAGCAGACTTTGAATAAGATACAGCCAGCGGAGCGTTTGCAGCAATCGTCTTAGCCATTTTCATAGCTTCTTCAAGTAAGTTTTCAGGGGCAACCACCTGATTGACAAGACCAATCTCTTTTGCTTCTTGCGCATTAACCATTTTACCTGTGTAGATGAGTTCTTTTGCCTTACCCATTCCCACAAGTTTTGGCAATCTCACAGTACCAGAAAAACCTGGCGTTATACCCAGAGTCACTTCAGGCTGACCAAATTTAGCCTTTTCACTTGCAATGCGAATGTCGCAGCTCATAGAAAATTCACAGCCGCCGCCAAGGGCAAAACCATTGACCGCTGCAATTGTAGGCTTTGACATTAATTCAATTTTCCTAAATACAGACTGTCCGAGTGCGCCAAATTTTCGGCCCTCTTCCGCAGTCAGTGTCGACATTTCACCAATATCAGCCCCGGCGATAAAGCCCTTGCCTTCTCCTGTGAACACGACGACACGTACATTATCATCCTCTGAAAGTTCCGATGCCACTTGACTCAGTTCCTTTAAGGTCTCTGAGTTTAGGGCGTTCAGCGCTTTTGGACGATTGAACTTAACCAGTGCAATACTCTTGTCAATTTCGACAATGATGTTCTGAAGTTCCATAAAATCCCCCTTTTCCAAGGTTCATATATCCTTGCCTTTATATCTGGCAAGCTGACACCTGGACCACCATAATTATTTATAATCGTCCAGGTCAAATTAACGGTCCGACCAAAGACCAATTGACCCTAATGCATGAATGCTTCTATGGCAAAGCCTATGACCATCATAACTGTGCCGATCACAGCGGGCGAAACCCCTGCTTCACCAAGTTCTTCAAGTTCCTCTTTGCTGATTTCTTCAACCTTGCCGTTTTTCTTTCTCATTCTAGTGAAAAATTCAAACCGTGTTTTCGGTGTGCCCACAAAACCAATCACAGCCACAAACATAGCTAAAACACCGGCTGAGAGCACTAAAATATAACTCCCCTTCAGCAATGGCCATTTCATAAGAAAGGACAGCATTGCACCGACAAGTCCAAGCATAAGGGAATAAAGAATCCCCTTAAATATATTCGTTAAAAAGTCAGTTAAAACCTGTTCTAAATTTCTTTGTTCCTTCATCGCACCCTCCAAATTTTCTTTTTTACCCCTATTAAGAAGATGCAAATTTTTAGAATCTTCCCTCTCTATTATAGTACAGTGTTTTTCACACAAATAATTAAAAAAAATTAAAAAACACCGACTAAATTTTGAACACTTTTTATAGATTCGCCAATTCAAATGGCAATGAGAATCATTCTGATGTATACTATAAAAATCAATTGCCTGTAATATAGACTGGAGTGAAATCATGAAAGAGAAAAACAAAGGGGTCGTCCTTATTTTATGTTCGTCCTTATTTTTTGCCATAATGGCCGCTGCTGTAAAATCTGTTCCAAACATTCCACTGGCTGAAAAAGTCTTTTTTCGAAACTTCATTGGCTTAATCGCAGTGGGAATACCCATGCTAAGACACAGGGTTTCTTTTAAACCCAACAATCCCAAACTGGTTCTTCTCAGATCGGTTTTTGGACTGTCAGGTGTGGCCATGTATTACACATCATTATCTAAGCTCAACCTATCAGATGCTGTCATTATCAACAAATTGTCACCATTTTTTGTCATTATCTTGTCCATGCTATTCTTAGGTGAAAAAATTAAAAAACATCAGATTGCCGCTATTCTCATGGCCCTTATGGGCGTTGGACTGGTTGTAAAGCCTGGATTTAATTTTGAACTCTTCCCAGCGCTTATCGGTTTAACAGGTGCATTTTTTGCCGGTTCTGCTTATACAACCATACGAAAGCTTAGCTCTTATGATAGCGCTAAACTGATTGTTTTCTATTTCTGTCTCTTCTCCACACTGGTGACAATTCCATTCATGGCGGCAGGACAGTTTGTTGTACCAACTGGCACAGAGCTCTTTAGCCTTGTCTTAATCGGTTTGTCTGCCCTTGTTGCCCAGTTACTGATGACCAATGCTTATAGACATGCACCAGCTTCTCAGCTCTCAATTTACACCTATGCCAACGTTGTCTTTTCAACCCTTCTCGGACTTATTATCTGGTCAGAGTGGCCTGACGCACTCAGCCTAACAGGGGCTGTCCTCATTGTTGGTGGATCTTTTGTAAACTATTATTTCAATCAGAAACACGCTTAAGCATTTTTCTGATTTGTGAAGTTATTTTAACTATTGCAACAATTGTTGAAAATCGTGCCAAAATTCTAACCCCTTGTGTTATAATATCCTCAGATATTATACATAGGGGGTTATATTTATGAGCAATTTTTCAATGGTTGCCCCTCACTCCAAGCGTCCTGTTGAACCGGACAGAATCTTTGGAGCGAGCAAGGCCGCGCAAGAAGCAGCAGAAAAGTATGGTTTTGAAAATGTAACAAATTCTACAATAGGCGCTATGATGGACGATAATGGAAATTTGATCTTTTTGGATTCCGTTATGGATCATATTCGTGGTCTTACAGATGCAGAACTGGCGGCCTATGCACCAATCGCCGGTCTTCCAGAGTACCTGCAAGCTGTACAAGAGGCTTGTTTTAGAGGCTATGAACCAAACGGACACATTCGTTCTGTCGCTACACCTGGTGGTACAGGCGCTATTAAACATGCTGTTTGGAACTACACAAACTTTGGTGACGCTGTCCTAACCTCAGACTGGTACTGGGCACCTTATAAGACAATTTGCGAAGAGCATGGTCGCGACCTTGTTACTTATAATGTTTTTCGTGAAGATGGCAATTTTGATATTGATGCCTTCCATAAGGCGTTTGATGCTCTTCTAGAAAAGCAAGACCAGGTTCTTGTTATTATCAATGCCCCTGCACACAACCCAACGGGCTTTAGTCTAGAGGATTCCGAATGGGAAGAAGTGATGCAAATTCTTAGAAAGGGTGCTCGTAACCCTGAAAAGAAAGTTGTCCTGTTTGCCGATGTGGCTTATATCGATTTTGCAGGCACTGTGGAAGAAACGCGCTCTTTCATGAAATACTTCAACGACCTACCTGAGAACTTGCTTGTTCTTATTGGCTTTAGTATGTCTAAGGGCTATACGCTTTATGGCATGAGAAGTGGTGCAATTATTTGTGTTGCAAAAACTGAAGAAATTGCAGAAGAATTCAAGGCTGTATGTAGCTTCTCCAACCGTGCAGCTTGGTCAAATGGTACCAGGGCGGCTATGAGAACCCTTGCTGACATTTTCTCTGACGATGCCCTTTTCGCTAAGGTAGAATCTGAACGTGAAGTCTTCCGTGAGCTCCTTGACAAAAGATCAGGCGCCTTCATGGAAGAGGCTGAAAAGATCGGTTTAAAGACTTGTCCGTTTAAATCTGGTTTCTTTATTTCCATGCCTTGCAAAAATCCACAGGCCGTCGCTGAAGAGATTAAAAAAGACAATCTTTATCTTGTTGCACTTGCAAAAGGGATTCGTTTTGCACCATGTGCTGTTTCAGAAGAAAAATGCAGAAAGGCTCCAGCCATTATCAAAAAGGCCATGGAGGCTCTTGGCGAGATATAGCATAAAGTATTCATGTTTTAACAATCAATCAAAAAATAAAAAGCCGACACCCCTTGAATCATCAATTCAAAAGGTGTCGGCTATTTTTATGAACTCACTTAAAATCCGGCATTTCAATATTGAAGAAGATCACAAGAATCGCCAAAAGGCCTGTTCCTACAACAATAAAGACATCCGCGGCATTAAATATTGGGAAGTTGATTAGGGTAAAATTCAAATAATCAATCACATAGTCCAGTCGAACTCTATCGATAAAGTTTCCTATGGCCCCGCCAATAATGAGTGCCAAGGACAGAGTCATCATCTTATTGCCGCCATTTTTTATGTTCTTAGCCATTAAAAATGTTAACCCTACAATAACAAGGGACGTCAGAACAACAAGAAATATCTGTTTTCCCCTTAGGATGCTAAAGGCCGCACCTGTATTTTTGGCAAAGGTTAAGTGAAAAACATCTTGTATCAGAGGAATGCTTCCAATCGGTTTGAGTGAAGTCACAGCCCAATACTTGACCAGCCGATCTATCAAAATCATTGCAACAATTAAAATCCAGTAAATCATGTATTCTTTCCTCCAATTTTAGGTGGTGTCATGCATAGCTTGATAGCTTGCTACTGCAAAGGGGATACAAGTCGTCCAAGGGACTCAAGAAATCTTATGTGAATACCACGATTCAAGTGTGTTTCTAGGTTTATCTCACTTGAAGCATCTAAATCATTAAAAAAGTCTCTTTCAAGTTTTTGTGCCACATCCCCATCATATATAAATGCGTTGACTTCAAAATTAATTTGAAAACTTCTCAAGTCAAAGTTGGCTGTGCCCACTGTGGAAACCTCTGAATCAACAATAACAACCTTACTGTGAACAAATCCTTTTTCGTAGGCGTATATACGTACACCCGCTTCAAGCAAACTTTCAATATTGTCCCTTGATGCCCAGTATACCAAAAAGTGATCTGGTTTTGCAGGGATAACAATCCTAACATCCACTCCACTTAAGGCCGCTGTTTTTAGGGCTGACATCATGCTTTCACCTGGAACCAAGTATGGCGTTGTGATATAAACGCGGGATTTGGCCGATGACACCATGGTAAAGTAAGCCTGTTCAATTGAGTGCCATTCTGAATCTGGTCCACTGGCTGCAATTTGAACGATTGTGTCGCCTTGATGAGCCTGCTTGGGAAAAAAGACTTCTGAGTCGAGGGTTTGTCTGGAAACAAAATTCCAGTCATTTATAAAGGTGTTTTGAAGGCCATAAACAGCCTCACCCCATATGGCCATATGTGTGTCTCTCCAAAAGCCAAACTGTTTGCTTCTACCCAAATACTCATCACCTATATTTAGACCACCAACAAAGCCCACACGTCCGTCAACCACAACAATTTTTCTATGGTTCCTGTAATTGAGTTCACGGGAAAGTATAGGCAGGGCCACTGGGAAAAACGGGTACATTTCCACGCCTGCAAGCTTCAAGTCGTGAACATACTTGGCACTTAGTTTCCAGCATCCCACACTATCGTAAATAAGGCGGACTTTTATGCCCTCCTTGGCCTTTTTAATTAAGACGTTTTTAATCTCTGTACCGATCTTGTCATCACGTATAATATAGTATTCCATATGAATATGATCTTTGGCGGATTCCAAGGCATATAGAATTTTTGAAAATGTTTCGTCGCCATTTGTCAGAATGTCCACCCTGTTATTGATTAAAAAAGGCGCATCGGCAGAGTTCATAAGAAGCATGGCAAGACGGCTGGCCACCGGGCTGTTCATTTCTTTAAAATAGGTGACATAGCGCATGATATCCCTTTGTATCTTGGCTGCATAGGCCATGCGATTTTCGTCTGTGTTTTTCTTTTTCGTGGAACGTCTGCGCTTTGCGATATTGCGTCCAAATAAAATATAAAATACAAATCCCACACCGGGAAGGACCGCCAAAACCAAGAGCCAGGCAATCATTTTACTTGGATTCTTATTTTCAAAGAATACCAGAGCCATAATTAAGAAAATATACACAGCAAAAAACCAACTCATAAAGACCCGAAATCCATCCCATGAAAAAGCTGCAATGATCTCCATCTCGAGCATTTTATCGTAAGCCCCGGACAGGGCAAATACAATTTCAATAATGATTAGAAAAAATATTGAACGTCTAATCCACTTGCCCATAAAGCCACCTCATTTTTAGGCCAGTTTACGCTTTCTCATCCACGCGTAGGGGAGAAAGCCCAAAGAGCATTCTAAAAATTCTTTTGCCCTGCGCCACATACTTGTCTTCATAGTCTGTGGTAATGATCTCATCCAGATCATTTCTATTATGTAGATCCAGCCCAATGTCCTGCATAGGTAGTTTTAACTGGGCACACTCATTCAGGGTGAATTCAAATAGAACGTCACTGTCTGTCTTAAATTCCACAAGACCATCCTCTTTTAAGATTTCTGCATACTTTGTTAGGAAACCTCTGTATGTCAGACGTCTTTTATAGTGTCGTTTCTTAGGCCACGGATCTGAGAAATTAAGATAGATATGGTCTATCTCATCCGTGGCAAAAATTTCATGGATATTCATGATATTTACCCAAACAAAAGCAATATTTTCAAGTCCAAGCTCTTTTGCTTGTTCAACCCCTGGTAAAATAACCTCTTCCTTGAGTTCAACAGCTATGAAATTGATTTCAGGGTGCTTTTGTGCCAATTTTATAGAAAATGCTGCACGGCCTGCTCCAAGCTCCAGATGAATAGGGTTATCATTCTTAAACCACTCTTCTTTCCATTTGCCTTTAAAATCTTGCGGGCTTTCTGTTACATATTCCACATGGCTTAATAATTTTTCTTTTGATCCTGGTTTTCTTCTTCTTCTCATTTCATTCTCCTATTTTTGGCGCTTGCACAAGGACATGTCTATTTAGACAGGCTGTCGGTATGATTCACAAATGTCATTTTGCAAGGGCTCATTTCGTATTTGTTTAACAAACAATTCTTAAGAATTTTTATTGCAGGCGCTTGCAAGTTACAGTTCCATCCCCTCGCCATAGCATATGAATAATTTTTAATTCCTAAATATCTATATATACTATGGCGAGAGTTCTTGAATGATATTTTGCAAGTCGCTCATTTAACATTCATTCCTATTATACACGAATACACACGAAAATATTATACACGAAAAAACGCCTTATCCGAAGATAAGGCGTTTTATTGGTGACCCATCTGCGACTCGAACGCAGGACACCCTGATTAAAAGTCAGGTACTCTACCGACTGAGCTAATGGGTCATGTCGGTTATGTGCCTCAGCAGCACAAGAGTAATATTAACACATGAATACCCAGGTGTAAAGTAAAATATCTAAAGTTTATATATTCTAATAATTCCGGCGTATTATCATCTCATACCAGGTGGTCTATAACTTAAAAAAAGTTTGATTTCCATGGAAAACACCCTGAATATAGAAAAGGGCTGGTTACATAATATCCACTTTTGATGAAAAACAGGGTTTCGCATATTCGCAATGGAGAATTCTAGGCTTTGCAAGTGTGAATTATCCACTCCCTGTTTTGGACATGAAAAAGGGCTGTATTTTGCAACAGCCCCTTTCTTTATAGATTGATTCATTTTATTATTGATTTCTTTACTTATAGGTTTATTTGGTAAAGATTTCAGGATTTTCACACCATTTTAGGAGTGTGTCCTTCTTCTTCGCCGGAACATAACCTCTTTCAATAGCAATCGGCAGAAGAGTCTTATAATCCGTTAGGGTTTCAAACGCCACCCCAGCCTCTTCAAACCTCTTTTCCGTCTTTGTAAAGTTGTAATTGAATATACCAAACACTTTAACGACTTGTGCACCCGCTTCTTTTAAAGCTTCTACAGCTTTAAGGGAACTTCCGCCTGTTGAAATTAAGTCTTCAATCAGCACAACCTTATCGCCTGGCCTAACAACACCTTCGATTTGATTGCCCTTACCATGTCCCTTAGAAGTGCTTCTCACATAGACCATGGACTTGTTCATTCTATCGGCCACCCAAGCGGCATGCGGAATACCCGCTGTTGCTGTGCCTGCAATAATGTCCACATCTGGATACTGGGCTTTGATTTTGTCTGCAAAGCCATCCGCAATGGTGGACCTAACTTCTGGGTAGCTGATTGTGAGTCTGTTGTCACAGTAAATCGGAGACTTTATGCCCGAGACCCATGTGAACAGATTGTCTTCGTCAACAATACTTACAGCCTTAATGTCCAGTAGCATACCTGCAATCGTTTGATTTAACATATTCATTTCCTCCTCAGTTGTTCTGAGGATGAGGCCACTTGCCCCACCCTTTTTAGTCTCACAGGACTAAGTTTAAAGGTTTATCCCTTGTAACCCACCAAATTACATTGAGTCCTAAGGGTATGACTATCGAATACCACCCTCTGTGTAGTAGTTTCCTGCATTCCAGAGTAAGTATTCGTTAATGCCGTTGTCTTCAAGCGCTCTAATTTGCGCTTCCACTTCAGCCGGTCCATATTTGATATGACCCTTGACCCAGCGTGCAGTAAAATCCTGAATCCACGGTCTGAGTTTGGCTGGTGTGTCCACATGCGCGTCACGCTCTAGTGCATCCTTAATGCCCCTATCGATTGTCTCATAAGGGAAAGCATCCGGTACACTAAGACCATAATTTCCAGGGCCATAGTGGCTTGGATACATCATCGGACACATAATATCCACCACGTTTGTGAGGGCCTCCCAGTGCTGGCCAATGCCCACATCATTTTGAGCCGAAGCAACCCATCCAAAGACATCTGCTGACACATAAACTTCCTTCTCAGAGATTTGTGTATAGGCATATTTCAGGAAGTTCTGGATGGCTTCTGGTTTTGTCTCATTCTCATGGTTTCTATAGTCAAGACTGCTATCTAGCTTGCCACCGCCTGAAGCCGGGAATCTGACATAGTCAAACTGAATTTCATTAAAGCCCCAGTCAGCCGCTTCAAGTGCCACGCCTACATTGTAGTCCCACAAATCGCGGTCATATGGCGAAGCCCAGTGTACACCGTCCTTGCTTTGGTAGACCTGACCAGTCGATCTTCTTAGAATGGCCCTGTCTGGGTTATCCTTGGCATATCTTGGCGATTTAAAAGTTACAATTCGCGCTATTGTATAAATATTGTTGTCCTTTAGCTTTTTCATAAGCGCTTCCATATCTTTAATATAGTAGCGGTCATTGGCTGATGGACTATACTTTGCTGCAGACTCAGAATAGAAGAGCATATTGCCGTTGTCATCTTTCACATCAATAACAAAGGCATTCAGCGCTGTTCTATTGGCCAGATCAATCAGATCATCCAGTCTTTTATTGGCTGCAATATGACCCGACACGTAAATGCCCTTGGCTTCTGTGTAGGGGTTGCTTTCATAACTGTCGACTTTGTCCCAGGCCTCATAGTCCACATTGTCATATGGTCTATAGATAAGGTCTTGGCGACGCGCCGTCAGTTTATCAGCTTCTATCCACCCAATGGTATCTAAATCTTCATAATTATATTGGATTTCATACCATTTGTCCACACCAGATTCATCCTGCACCCGACTTGTTACATAAACAGATGTCAGTTTATCAAGCTTTAGTATGCTGTCTCCACCCTCTGCTGAAGCATAGACTGGTGTGTTCTTTTTCTTGACAACAAAAGTGTTTGCCTCAATTTCTGCTTGCCTTTGAGCTTCAGCCTGTTCTTTCACAAGTTCAAGCTTTTCTTTTTCTACTTCTGTAAGGTACGTATCAAAAGCGCTTCTGGCTTGAGCCAGATGCGCTTCTTCATTTTCAATCTTTACTTGTAACTCAGCTGCAGCTTTTTCCTTAGCTATTTTTTCGGCTGCTACAACATCTGTTGCATATTTGCCCCCAGCAATCAGTCCCACAATGAGAACTGCGCCAATGAGCAGGTATTTCTTATTCATAGGTCACCCCGTCGTTTTTATTTTGTCTTACAGACCAACAGCATCAGTCTAATCTATTACCACCACTGACGCTTCACCTAGGACAACCCAGTCATATAGGAACTTTGCGTGACTTGTGATGTTTCGTACACATTTGTGAGATAACGGAACCGTTCCTAAAGACCCCGAATATTCTATATGTCCAGGATCCAAGCGATCTACAATACGCTCTTCTGTCACTCGCTCTTGTATAACATTGCCTTCTTCATCAAGGATTTCTTCTTGAATGACAAAGGTCTGTTTAACAAGCTTATAATTTACTGGAACACCGTGAATAAAGGCCCCACCATTGAATCTTAGAGCATATGGTGCATACCCTGCAATAACTTTGGTGATGTCATCTCTGTAACGGAAGAAATCTTGTTTCCCAATAACCTGATAACTCCCAGGAATGGTTGGCTCTTTATACTTAGAGTCCGCTCCCGTTGTTGCATAGGAATAGGAAATAAGGTGCCACATGCCATCGCGATATTCAAATGTGCCCTGGTTCTGATTTGCAATATCGACAACAATAACCTGCTTAAGGTCTTCTATGGCGTTACGTCTTGTGACATAACGCTTAGGGACATAGTATTCCCCTTCATAATCATATGCATTAACTTTATAAAAGCTTTCTGTTTCTTCAAGTATTGCGAGTAAGATACCATCTTGCATGTAACGCATGTTGCTGGCATCCCAGTCTGCTTCTCTATAGGCTGGTGCAGCCTGATGTCTTGGCACATTATACTCATCTTCTAGGTACTGCCCCTTGTAGCGTGGTGGTCGACCTACGGAATTGCCCACGTTATAAATGTAACCTGTATCAGTTGCATCTACAGCAACTTTTAAATCTGTTACTTTTTCAAACATTTCACTGAATCGGAATTCTCTTGGACTCACAATTGGTGAATACACATATCCACTTACCATTTCTCCATTTTCCCACCAAAACAGCTTAAACCATTCGTCTGAGTCAGATTTACTGAAGTACTCGCCACGTACTTTTTCAGACAAGGAGAATTTCTCCCCGTAGTATCCTCTTCGGATAACTTCAAACTCTGTTGAAGGCCCTTTACGAATATTAACCGAACCGCTGAGTACAACCACATATTGTGGACTCACCCAGTAGTCCGTGTAGTCCAGTTCCATAATGAGACCTTCTGGTAGTGGTTCATCGTATTTTTCAAGCACTTCATGTCCATCTTCGTTGTATTCAATTTGAGAAACAAGGCGTTTCTCGTCATGAATTGTTTCAATCTCTGCTGGATCAGATACTTCACCAGAATCTTCTCCCTCTTCTGCAACCGGATCCTCCGCGGACTCATCATCGGCAGATTCTTGCTCAGCAGGCGCCTCTTCTGTATCAATAATCAATACTTCCGTTGTGCCTTCCTCTTCCGATTCTGATTCAAGAGAAAGCTCAGGTTCAGTGCCTTCAATTTCAGCACCCTCTGCCGCTGTTAGCAAATGTACACGCAGTGGCGTCAGCACAAGACCAAAAACCAAGACGACAACAAAACCTATCCATAGTCTGTTTCGTTTCATATCAACACTCCTCAGACCACATGGTTATGGCAATTCTAATTAAAATGTGTAGTAACCGCCGATGAAGTGGTTTTCTGGAACTTCATACTTGCTTGAATCTGCAAGGTCATCTGTTTTCCATGAACCAGGAAGACCAATATCATGCATTGCCACTTCAAAGTACAGCATTGCAATACCAGCTTCCACTTCTTCTGCTCGATCATCCACACGGTCATCTCGTTCCATAACAAGAACGATTTTCGTACCATCTAAAACAAATCGCCAAGGTTGACGGTTGCCCCAAGATGGCGCCATACGCATGTAGTAAAATACTTGATCATATCCTCTTTTTTGTAATTCCTCTGAATTCACTGCTACGCCCCACTTTTTCAAGTAGGAAATATCTTCAATTGATAACCTATTGCTTACCGGTTCTTTAGAGTACTCTGGATCAATATTTGGGTAGCCAAGATCTGTAAGTGGAGAAACACTACCCTCCATGTTTGTATCATAGATTTTGGCAAGTCTTGGTTCATACTGCGCATAGCCCAGTGTGATGAGCCCAATAACCAATTGGTCAGACGTGATATTAAGAAGTTCCTTAATTTTATCGCTTTGTCCAACACCATCAATCCAGCAAGTGCCTATATTATGTTTTGTTGCATTTAATATCACATACTCACCTGCATAGCCTGCAGCTTCATATGCTGTTTCTGATGCAGATGCCATAACAAGCAGGTAATGAGGTGCCTTAATCATCACCCCTGAATACCCAGCAACACCATCAAGTTTAGAAGCTACATCTGAACCGTCTTCTAAAAACTTGAATGTCACATCCGTTTTTTCAGATAGTTTAGGATATGTATCACAATAGCTCATAACTGCCTGTAAATCTTTGCTTGATAATGCCTTATCTTTGTATTCTCTCACAGAGCGTCTTTTCTCTATGACTTTTAGCATCTTCATATCAGTTACCTCCTAGTATTAGCCCTCTTTTCGAACAAAATATCATCTCTCTAATTATAGCACAGGTCTATTTATTCGTTGACCTGAGATCGTTACATTTTTATGACAAAAGCCGTATGTAATTATAACATACCCCTGCACAGTGAACTTTTATCATTTTCATTCTTCTCGTAAATGAATTGTAACACCTGACCCAATTATATACATTTATGGCCGCAAGTGCATTATTCTGTGTTCATTTTTTTCTGGCGGGTACAAGTATAAAAAGCCGAAACATATTATACGGCAAAAGGAGGCAGGCTATGAGAGTACATTTTTTAGGTGCAACAGGCGAAGTGACTGGAAGTAATTTTTTAATAGAGACAAACAACAGCAAATTTTTAATTGACTGCGGTTTATTTCAAGGACCAGAGCCAATCCTCGCTTTAAATTCGGAAGATTTTGCATATGACCCTTCTGAAATTGATTTTGTAATTCTTACCCACGCACACATTGATCATTCAGGTCGTTTACCACTGCTGGTAAAACGTGGGTTTCACAATAGAATTTACTGCACACGTCCAACATCCGATCTGGCTGACGTTCTTTTAAAGGACAGCGGCAAGATTAATGAGGCTGAAACGGCATGGGAGAACAAGAAAAGAGAGCGGGCAGGTCTTGATAAAATCGAGCCACTCTTTACCATGGACGATGCCGTCATATCCCTTCAATACTTAAATCCCGTTGATTATAATGAAGAAATCCAGGTTGCTCCCGGCATAAAATTTATCTACCGAGAAGCTGGTCATCTTCTAGGCTCAGCCAGTATCGAACTCTTCATCACAGAAGATGGTCAGACCAAGCATTTAATTTTCTCTGGGGATCTGGGTACTGGTAAAAATCAACTGCTCCCGAACCCAGCTGTCTTAAAAGAAGCTGACTATGTCTTTATGGAGTCCACTTATGGAGGCAGGCAGCACAAGGATATGGACCTGAGAGGCGAACGCGTTGCCGCAGCCATTTCTGAGGCCGTCTCTCATGGTGGCACAGTTATCATTCCCGCTTTTGCAGTCGGACGAACCCAGGAAATACTCTATGAACTCAAAAACTACATGAAAACCCATGAAAAAGGCCAAGATATTTTTGATATACCATATTATATCGACAGCCCCCTAGCCATTGATGCCACTGAAATTTTCAAAAAGAATTTTGAGTATTTCAAGGAACCTGTAAAAAATGTCTTCGTGGGCGGTGGCAACCCTATAAAATTTAAAAATCTCCATATCATCAAAGAGATGGACACCTCTATGGGTCTGAATAAGGACCAAACACCAAAGGTCATTATCTCTGCCAGTGGCATGTGTGATGCCGGTCGCATCAGGCACCACTTAAAACACAATCTTTGGAAGGAAAACACAGCCATTATTTTTGTTGGCTACCAAGGTGAAGGCACACTGGGACGGAAAATACTAGATGGTGCCCAAACTGTTGAAATCTTAGATGAAACCATCAAAGTTGCCAGCCGAATCATTCGTGTAGAAGGCTTCTCTGGTCACGCTGATGAAAGCCAACTGCTTCACTGGTTATCCTCTATTAAGGGCGTGAAACGCGTCTTCTTAAACCACGGGGAAGCCCTTGCGGTTGATGCTCTTTCCTTATCCATTCGAGAAAAGCTTGGTCTTAGTGTTCATGCACCCGAAGCCGGGGAAGTCATTGAAATTTGATTGCCCCAAAATCAGCTCGCTCCACAAGTATATTAGGACAAGACTGCAAGCATAAAATGAAGAGAAATGAATAGCAAAGTCGGATAAAACCTGATCGGTTGACGTATTTTTCATACGTGAGTTGACCAGGTGTTATCCGGCTTTTACTTTATACTGTCCCTAAAGCAAAGGCCGATGTTTATGATTTCATTCATCTTGCGCTTTTCTTCAGCTTCTCACATTTCTATTCTTCAATTTGTGCCTTAATAAACTCAAGGGCTTCAAGGGCTCTGTTTCTAACCCTTATAATCTTGTCATCCACTAATTTCCCAATAATATCTTCTGCGTTTTCAATCATTTTAAGGGAATCGATTAGGTCCAGACGGTCTTCTATTGACCAGTCAACAACATAGTCATAGCCATACTTGTGGGCAAACCCAATAAAGGCTTCCACCTCATCTTCATCAATCAACCATTTGGCAATATCAGAAAGAGCGGCCCCACAATTTTTGAGTTTGACACCATAGTTAAAGGGCAGATCCACACCTTGTCTGTACCCCATATCAAATCCATCTTTACCAGTGGTTAATAACAGCTTCAAATACCTTTCGTGCTGGGCATCCGTTAAGAACACAGAATTTTTTCTTAAACTGTCATGATAGCGTGGTCGTTCAAATGTATGGAATATATCCAGGGCTTCTTTTTCATGGTGTCCCTGGAGAATATACTCAAGAAGGGTCTGGGACAGACCTCTTGATATATCTGTCTTGCTTCTTTGAATATCGGCAAGATCCTCTTTAGAAATATCGCCTTGATTGATTTGAACAAACTTTATTTCTTTAAGCATTTGACTTAAATCACTGCCATCTTTTGCAGCTGGCCTAATAAGTTCAAGAATTTCATGACCACAAATGAGATGCAAGTCATTGTCACTTTCTTCAAATAAAACATACCCCGGTGAAAAAAGCTGGGCATAAGCGTCCTCTACAATGTCTTCATATTTTAAGTCCGTCTGGCACTTTAGAAGTTTCTCCTTCTTCTCGTCTGATAGGTTGTCCCACGACTTATAGGCAATGGCATCATAGGTTTGCAGAATCTTTTCTGTATAGACAGCCACAAGAGGCATGGACTCTAGGACATAGCTTTCCATCATTTTGTTGAAAGTGGTCATGTACCGGTCCATAACGCTCGCCTTGTCTCTTTTTGCAATCTCAGTGATGAAGTTTTCCTGAGTGTAAGACTTAAGTTCCAAAAGAGCCCTGTCAATTTCAGCCCTTGAAGGACCTCCAAACAAACCGCCTCTTGTGTCATTTTCAATGTAAGCCTCATAGAGAGCGTCTAACTTCTCACCATTGCCCTTCACAATATCTAGGGCAATAAAATGATGATTTTTCACGCCTATTTTTTTCAAATCCTGTTCCATATCATAAAGAACATTCGTTTCATCTAATTCAGAATCAAAATTTCTATACAACATGTCTGAAATCATTTTCAACGTCTTGACCGGCGCTATATCCACAAAGAGTTTTAAAGCACTGACCATTTGCTTTGAAAAAGGTGCAGGTATCCTGAATATGCTAAAGTACCAGCTTGGAAGAAGGAAGGATAAGCCCTCATCAGATGAAGTCAGTATCATATATTCCCTAGGCTCTGTTGGGTCATCTCTATACCTTGTTAACTTGGTCTTTAAAAGACCCACTGCCTCTTCAAAAGACACTTGGTCTTGCTTTGCACTTTTTATCAAGGCTTTTTCATCTTGATTAAGTCCATCCAAACCCACCTGCATGACTTTCATCATAAGGCTTTGAGGTGGCATTTGAGGCCCTTCAATATGAACCCTTATTTTTTTTAGGTCTGAGCTCGAAAAGTTTCCATCCTCACTGATTTTTTCCAGAAGGTTTTCAAGCCAGTGGTTTGCAACATAATCCATCATATTCTTTGTCACATCATCTCCTAGACGACTTTTATAGTCTTCATGGAGGGCAAACATCATAAACATAAGAACTGCATCTAGGTGGTCCTTTTCTTTTATAAGGCCTTCATAAAAGCTGGTCCTGTCCTGTTTCATAATATGATATGCCCTAGTCATGAGGTCGGCGTTAGGCTTGTCAGTGACTGGAACGAGGGCACTCTCTATAATAAATTGAAAGGCGCCACTTGCAACACTGAACCTTTGATCATAGCGAGCATTATAGCCCTCATGACTGATCACCTTATCTTCTATGATTCTTTCATATAAGTCATTTTCAAGAGCCTTATGAGGAAGCAGTCTATGTAGGACATCTAGAGCTCTTAGTATCATGTCACGACCAGTTATATCTTCCCCATTCACTCTTGTGATCATGTCTGGTTTTTCTGACATTTCATAATAGGCATTGATATAATCTGCAAAAATACGGTCAATGTTATTTTCAAGCCCACCATACTGGGAAGCCTCCTCTTTAACCGCCTCATAGAGCTTTAATCCATGATCTTTTGTAAACGCCTCAAGATCAAGGGCTTTAAGATCCTCTAAAATCTCCTCTCCCTGACCCGTTTGTATGTAATTCCAGACGCTTTCGCCTTCACATAAACCTTTAAAGAAGTCCACCCACGCATCACAATAATCTTCATATAAATCTTCATATAAATCATCTTCATCTCTTGAAGGCTCTGTAAGTGAACGTCCTAGAGTCTTCTCTATCTTACTGTGAAGAAGGGTGGCCTCATCATCAAAACTTGTGGTCATAAAGGGACTTTCCATTCCAGTGCAGGGGTGATCATATAGATCATAATTGCCCTGATTTTCAGTTTTTGAAAGCATGATTGTCTGGTAAAATTCATGTACCGGCAGGGCTGTGTGATCTTGTTTCGAATACTGTAAGTAGTCTTGATCTTTAAAACGTTCAAGTAAAATTTCTTGAAAGCGCTCATACCGCTGAGGATTTTCTTCAAAGTGCTTGGCTAAGTCAGTTTCAAAAGACTCACCATAATAGTCCCTGCCCAACATCATGGCACGGGCCTCACTATTATCACAGTGGCAAAACATTTTTAGCATATTGTCATCAAGTCCAAATTTGTCTACAAGGGCATAGGGATAAGATAGGGCGTAATCAGCGTGCTCTGTATCCCAGTAGGGAATGATGAAAGCACCAAATAAATAGGCATATTCAGGATGCTTCTGGGAAAGGGCGTAAAGCGCCTCTACACCAAACACCTCCATGTCATCCATCCACATTTCCCAAGTGTCATTGTGGCGACGGGCGTAGCGAACCATTTCTCTGGCTGTCTCAACCACATCCATTTTCAGGGCTTCGTATGTCAGGGCGTGCGAAAACAAAATAACCTCTGAAGCATTTTCATTTAAAGAGATCTCTCTTCTTGACAGGGTGCTTTCCTCCCATACATTCAAGGACCTTAACAAGTCTATGTCTCCATCTTCCTTCTGAAGCGCTTTTATTTCCCCATCCACGCGCTTAACAAACTCCACCTGAAACACTTGGTCTTCTACCGCTTGGTCTGTCTTTAACAGGTCTTGGTATTTTTTTAAAGACCTTTTGATACTGTCTATGTCATTTAATGCAACTTCAATTTTAATGTCATTGTCAAATTGACCCATATTCTGCCACTTCTTTCTGTTTAATACCTAAGTTGATTGATAAATATCGTACATTATAACAATCTAGATGTCCTTTGTATAGATTCAAATATCCCTAATTTCATATAGTTTTATTCATAACTAAAGCATAACTCAAGAACGAAGAACAGTATTCAGATGTCTCCCCCACACCTTATAGAGGTATTCATAACACAAAGAAACCAGATGGAGTTCAATTCGAATGACAATCTGCATCCTAAAGATTTAGGCAATTTATGAGCATACTTCATGCATATGGTCAATCAGAGCTAACCCGGTTACAGGAAGCTTCGTTTAGAAGTTTCGTTTAGAAGTAGAAGTCTCGTTTAAAAGTAGAAGTCTCGTTTAAAAGCCCCGTTTAATCAAAGTAAAATTATTATGATAATATATTTCATTTTCAAAAAGTAGTTGCGCGCGCAACTTCTTTCGTGTATAATTTAGTTGCGAGCGCAACTATAAAAGGAGGGTCTTATGACTGGAAAACGAATTGGAAAATTTTTTTCTATTTCACATAGATACGCAATGATATTTTTCAAAAACAGAATGGCTGATATTGGCCTGGGACAGAGTCATCATGGTGTGTTGATTACTCTATATAAAGAACAGGGCATTTCACAGGAAGCCCTCAGACGTAAGCTCAATATTGATAAGGCCAATGTCACGCGGTCTGTAAAAAAACTTATTCAAGACGGATTTGTAGAAAGACGGCAGGACCCAAACGACAAACGGTCTTACTTGCTTTTTGTTTCAGAAAAAGGTGAAAAAATCCGCCCTGAAATCGAGTCTATGTTTAGGGAGTGGAACGATATGCTCCTTGAGGGATTTAATCAGGATGAAATTGACCAGCTGATTAGTTACATGACCCGCATCAGTGATAATGTTCTTAAACATTATGGTGCCGGTGATTTAAAGAGATGTTGTAAGAAAGTTGAGGAAGACAAAAATGAGTCAAATGAATGATCGAAATTATATGCTGGCCAACGAGAAGGTTTCAAAGGTCCTGATGAAACTCTCCTTGCCTGCAACAATAGGGATGATCGTCAACGCCCTTTATAACGTCGTTGATACAATTTTTATTGGTCGAGGCGTTGGGCCTATGGCCATAGGCGGTCTCGCCATTGCATTTCCAATTCAAATGTTTATTATGGCCATTGCACAAATGATTGGTATTGGTGCCGCTTCTATGATTTCCAGAAGTCTTGGTGCTGGTGACGTGGAAAAAGCGGATAACACTGCAGGCAATGCCTACATTTCTATCATCGCTATTGCCATAGTCACTGTGCTTATTGGTCTGCGGTTTATTGACCCGCTCCTACGAATATTTGGTGCATCTGATGTCTTACTGCCATATGCAAAAGAATACATGCAAGTCATATTTGGCGGCAGTGTCTTCTTTATGTTTGCCGTTGCATCAAATAATTTAATTCGTGCTGAGGGCAATGCTTTTATTGCCATGGTTTCTATGATAATTGGTACAGGGCTAAACATTATCCTTGACCCAATCTTCATCTTCACCCTTGACATGGGGATTCGTGGTGCTGCTCTTGCCACAATCATTTCACAGTTCATGTCATTTGCCTTTGTCATGGCTTACATTTACAGTGGCAAAAGTCAGCTTAAAGTAAAACCCCATCACCTTAAACCTAATAAGGCTATTATGACCGAAATATTCACAGTTGGCGCCCCTGCTTTTGCTAGGCAAGTGGGCAGCAGTGCTTTGGCTATCGTTCTTAATAACTCTCTAGGCTACTATGGTGGCGATGTTGCCATTACAATTTTCGGTATGATCAACCGTCTGATCATGTTCATTTTCATGCCACTTTTCGGTGTGGTACAAGGCTTCCAGCCTATTGCCGGATTTAACTATGGCGCTAAAAACTTTGGTCGCGTTCGAGAAGCCATTTTTATTTCCATCAAATACTCGACTATTTATACCATAGCTGGCTGGGCCATTGCAGAAACTTTTGCACCGAGTTTACTTGGCATATTCACCTCGGATATTTCGGTTGTTACCCAAGGTATACCAGTCCTTCGTGTGGTTGTTTTAGCCATTCCTGTTATTGGCATTCAAATTATAAGTTCATCAGTTTTCCAGGCCTTTGGCAAGGCCAAGCCAGCCATGGTACTGTCATTACTGCGTCAGTTCCTACTGCTTATACCAATGTTGCTTATATTCCCACGATTCTTTGGTATATGGGGCATTTGGTACGCTTTCCCATTATCTGATTTTCTGTCAACTATGGTGACTTTAGTCATGATCCGTAAGGAACTTCACGAATTAAAAAACCTGCAAAAAAGATCTGAAGTGGCCATATAATAGCGCCTATACACTTCACGAATTAAAATAAATAAAGCTCTGAGTTTGCCGTCCCGCCTTTAAATATCTTGGCACACGGTTGACTCAGAGCTTTTTATGAAGTACAGTAAACTCGTAAACCCTTGAAATATCTATTCATATAGAACAGTCACATTATCAAGGTGTTTTCTTAAATTATGATAGTTCGGATGTGTTTAGGGGGCTAAAAGTTTTCGTACTTGACCTTATCAAGAAAGAGACCTTGAGCAGGCGCTGTCGTTCCACATTTTGCTCGGTCTTTTGATGCAATAAGGGCTGGTACAATATCTGCACTTCTTTTGCCCGCGCCTATATCGATGAGAACCCCCACCATTCTTCTTACTTGGTTGTGTAAAAAGCCTTGTCCCGAAACACGAATAAAAATACGCTCGCCTTCTTGGTCAATATTGATGCCTGTGACTGTGCGTACCATTGATTTTTTCTTGGCTTTCGCTGATGTAAATGTTGTAAAATCATGTTCTCCAACAAAGTCATTGGCCGCTTTTCGCATGACATTAATATCAAGAGGCTCGCTTACATGGGCAAAATAATTTCTTAGAAAAGGATCTGGCTTGCCACCATTCCATATTTGATAAGCATATATTTTCCCCGATGCATTGTATCGGCAGTGAAAATCGTCTGATGCTTCTATCATATCTAAAATTTTGATGTCCTCGGGTAAATACTTGTTGATGTCTTCCACGAGGGGTTCACAATCCAGGGGTTCAGGAAACTTAAAGTTGGCAATTTGTCCTCTGGCATGGACGCCTGCATCTGTACGGCTGGATCCATAAATTTCAACCTTCTTCTCAAGGAGCTTTGTAAGCGTGCTTTCTATTTTCCCTTGAATTGTCTTATCTGTGGTACCAAGTCTTTGCCAGCCCTTATACTTAGAACCGTCATAGGCAATTGTCATTTTATAATTGAACATAAATTCTCCTTTTTCTCTTTACCTAGATTTCTTTTTCTAGCTCTTCTAGATATTTTTCAATATCTCACATCTTGGATCTCTTTGTTGACTGCCTTTCTAAATTAAATCATTTAGTCTTATCTATCAGGCATCTTTATCACTTAACTTATAACCCTATACTTCATTTTTCACGCCCTCAACGAAATTGGTTATATCTACCGCTTCCTGTGGTATAAAGGCTATAAGGAGGGATGGTTATGATTGGTCATATTCTTGTACTGCTTACATCTCAAGATCAAATTACATTAAAGAATGGTGAAATACTTAAAACGGGTTATGATCAGTTTTCCCTTGTTGAAGTGGTCGACCACCTCATAAAAGAGGGCTTTGCCATAGACATTGGGACCAGGGAGGGACACACGCCAAAACAAGACCCTAACTGTCTCAATCATCTTCCTAGGGAAGACTACAAGTACTATAAGGGCTTCATGGAAACAGATCCTCTCATGCTTCTTCCAAAGAACATATCACAAATGACTGAGGAAAAACTCCACCAGTATGTGGGACTTTTTATCCCAGGTGGTTATGCAGCCCTAGAGGAACTCTGTTCTGCCCCGGATGTGTTCAAACTCTTAAAACACTTTCACACGCACCAAAAAACTATTGGCATTATCGGTTCAGGTGCAGCAGCCCTTATTCACAGTCAAATCCCTTGGTTGTTTTCAAACTACAGAATGACCTGTCTTAATGGGGAAATTGAAAGCGAGCTTGAAGAACACCTGCTTCACAGCAGGCTGCCTTTTCACGTTGCCTACATCCTTGAACAACTTGGCGCCAGAACATCATTTAACTTGCCCATGGAAACACATGTCATTGATCACAACGAACTGCTCAGTGGCCAAAACAAGTATAGTGCCTATGATTTTGGACTCCAGTTCGCACGAAAGGTTAAATATGCTCTTAAAATTTCATAAACTGACAGAAAAGCTGCTCTTAATAATGAGCAGCTTCTTTTTAGAACCCCTTACCTTTTAGCCAAGACATGGTCAAGTCTGAATCTTTAATAATCCAGTCCTTATTTTGGCACTTTCTTATTTTTTCAAGCAAGGCTTCAAAAATATCACTATATCTTTTGACTTCTTCCTCGTTTAATGTTCTATGCTTGTGTTTAAACATCAAATGAATCTCTGAACAATACTCCGTATCAGATCGACAAGGCATAAATCGCACTGTGAGTTCATAAGCCTCATGACCACTTAGGGAATCTTGCCAATCCACTTCGAGGATTTTCTCCCGATCATAAGTTTTAATCGTGCTCCCCGAGGTGTCAAGAACACAATCAATTTCCTCAAGGGTCACAGTCAAGCCATAGGCTCCACCCGATTTCAAATCAACTTTTGATTTTTGACCCATCCATTTTTCCATCAAAAGCGGTGCTGTAAAATAACGAAATGCACGTGTAAGATCACAACTTAACCTGGTCGATTTATGTACAAATTGCATATATCCCCCTTATGAATCTGTATTTTCTATTCTTGGTTCATCTTCTGATTCGTCTACTGGTTCACCCATATTTTCCTCTGTTTGAGTCAAATACTTTTGGAACGGTTCTGACAAAGTCCCATCAAGGACTTGAAATGGCACTTCTATTTCAGGGTAGCCAAATGCATAAGGGGCATACTCATAGAGCTGAAAATAGAAAGTCACACCCTTCTCAGTGATATAAAACTGTGACGCCCCGTTGATGCCTTCAAAAACCGCATCTGTATAAAAGCCTTGAGGGTTTTCACGCATATGTTTGTCAATATATACATTCACGGTCTCGTAAAAGCCCTCTTTGTCCTTGTATAAATCACTTAAGTCCAAAGGCTCATTGGTATTTTTAGACAGGGTCACGGTCTCTTTTACATGATTGGGATGAATGCCATACTTCATATACTCCGACAAAATGATATCCATATGAGGATAATCAATATTGTCTTCCGAGTATTTCCATGATGTCCAGTAACTCAGCTGGCTTGCTCCAATTTTTTTGAAAGCTTCATCCGCTTCAAATGTATTGAGTACAGCTGTAGTCTGTTCTCGAATCTCCGACTGAACTGGCTCTAAAATTCGGTCCCACACTTGGTCTTCTGATGCCATAAAATCAGGCCAGTGCCACTCCACATCTCCTTCTATCCAAACTTTATTACGGATAATAGCCCTGCCATACTGCTTTATTTTTCCTGTGCCTGGCATTGTGTTGATTTTCCACTTGTCCTTTTCAAAGCGATTGAGGACAAGGAGAGTCCTTTGGTTCACTCCAGATTCATCAACAAATCCAAGGTTTATAAAGCGCTGCTTTGCCGCTTCATCCACTTCTGACACAATTGGTTCCAGGCTTTCGGGATCATATGTGTTGACCTTTGAGATTTCTGGTGCCAGGAGTCGACCATCATACTCAATAAGTCCCCACATGTCTATTAAGTCCTGTATGACTTCATCGGTAAAGTAGGCTTTCAAATGGCTTCTTAAACTCTCCATTGTACCTACTGGAGACTTTTGCACCCAGTACTTGTCATAAATATTATCGAATTCAATCGTTTCCAGGCCTTCACCATTGAGTTGATTCTTCAAATCATATAAAACTTGGCAAGCCTCGACAACACCTGTTTTTATGTCCTCATTTGGTATGTATCCCAGCAAGACCTCATTTTCGGAGTCTTGCCCCTCCGTTTTTTCCACTTGGTCCATTTCATCTTCAGGTCTTGATAATTCATCACTTGAAGTGGAATCAGACTCTGTTTTATCTACGTCAGATTGCTCATCTTGACCTTCTCCCGAAGAGCCTTCATTTTCAGTCTCAACAGTAGTCTCTGTCTCAGCTTCACCATCTGTGTTTTCTTCCTCATTCCCAACATTCTCGCTAGATGTTTCATTGTTTTCTATTTGAACCTCATCCTGAGGTGTTTTTTCATTTATATCAGCTGTCTGACAAGCAGTCAGAAGCAATCCAGCAGCAAAAACTGCCAATATTTTAGCTTTCAAAATAGCGCCTCCTAATCCTATAACCTAGTCTATCAGAAATATGCCTGCAATGTGCGTCAATTCGGTAAAAGGTTGTAAGATTGTTTTCGAGCACACAAAAACCGACCCCCTTTACGCCTAAACGAGGCCGGTTTGCTTCATAAATTCTATCTGTCCATAAAAGCTAGGATTTCATCATAGGCTTTCATATCTTTTAGCCACTCTTTCGGAATGGTTTTTTCTCCGTGATATGCTCCAAGAATCATACCTATAACTATACCTCTGGCAGCTGAATCACCACCAACTGCAACATTCTCAATTAGGGCTTCTTCAAAGTCATCTTCATAGCGATTGATAAAATACATGACACTTGGAAAGGCTGACTTGCCGGAACAGTTCTGTCCAAATACAGGAATCATTTCCCGTGGGTCAACAATATTATGCTCAATACCCTGCTCAATATAGTTTGCTATGACACCCCCCATTTCCTGAGCCACTTCTTCCATGGCTTCACTTGGTTTTTTGCCTCCAAGGACCTTATCTAGAATTTTAGCAAGAGCCCTTGCCATATCAAGGACATCGCCACCTGTATGTGTCATTTTTGTTTGAAGGACCACGGCATCTTCAAAACCATGATCCAACTTGCAAAGTTTATAAACAAGTGGTGCCATCCGTGCAGGTCCACCCAGTTCGTCCGAGTCCGACCCACCAATGTCTGAAATGGATGAATAAAGCTGAATGGAGTCTTTTGTTGCGTGGTCTTTGTAACCTTCATAGTCCTTCATAAAGTCTAGCCATGCACTTTTAAACTCATCAACGTCAAATCCATCACTCTCTACTAAGTGGTTAAGCAGAGCCATCATCTGATCGCCATAATGTGTGAAGTCTCCCTTTGTCTTATTCTTGTGAAAGGAATCTTCTAACGGGCTTGTTAGACCCTTTATATCTCCAAACTTATCTTCAATCTTATCCATGTCATATATCCAGTGCGGGCCAAGGGCCAAGGCATCGGCAACAAAACTTCCGAGGAGCATACCTCTTAACTTGTCATTCATAGTAGAAAGACCTCCTTTTTGGTCTACATTATCCTTCTTTAGATATGTTCCCTTAGGAGGTCTTTGTCAAACATGTGAAACATAAAAAATCCCCTAAACGTTGATCAGACGTTTAGGGGATTTGAATTTATAAATCATGGTCCTTCTCTAAATAAGAGCTGATTAGTACTCCATGTTTGCCATGCGTACGTAACCTTCGTAACGCTCTTTAGCTTCTTGCTCAGCGTTAGCGAATAGTCTTTCAGCTTCTTCTGGGAATTCGTTCACTAGAGTCGTGTAACGACCTTCGCCCATTAGGAAGTCTCTGAATGGTGTTGTTGGTTCTTTAGACTCAAGGATGAATGGATTCTTACCTTCAGCCGATAGAAGTGGGTTGTACTTCCATAGATGCCAGTAACCAGCGTCAACAGCTTCTTTCATACGGTTCTGAGTTGTGCCCATGCCCGTCTTGATGCCGTGAGCGATACATGGAGCGTAGCAGATGATTAGTGATGGACCATCATAAGCTTCAGCTTCTTGCATAACTTTCATCAGTTGGTTCTTATTTGCACCCATTGATGTTTGTGCAACGTATACGTAACCGTAAGTTGTTGCAATCATACCAAGGTCTTTCTTCTTAATCTTCATACCAGATGCAGCAAACTTCGCAACAGCACCAGATGGTGTTGCCTTAGAAGCCTGACCACCAGTATTAGAGTAAACTTCTGTATCGAATACTAGGACGTTTACGTTTTCGCCAGATGCCAGTACGTGGTCAAGACCGCCGTAACCGATATCATAAGCCCAACCGTCGCCACCAACGATCCATACAGACTTCTTGATTAGGTAATCTTTGTTGTTTTCGAAGAATTTGAAGATTTCCTTCGCTTCAGCGTCAGCAACTTCTTTTTCTAGAACAGCTAGAATTTCGATTGTCGCTTTCTTAGAAGCATCAGCATCTTCCATGCCTTCTACCCATGCCTTGAAAGGCGCTTTGATGTCTTCAGCAACGTTAAGAGCTAGAAGCGCATTCGCTTTTTCAGCCATTTGCTTTCTGATTGTCTTAACAGCTAGAGCCATACCGTAGCCGTATTCAGCATTGTCTTCGAACAGTGAGTTCGCCCAAGCTGGACCTTTGCCTTCAGCATTCTTGCAGTATGGTGTAGATGGTGCAGAACCACCCCAGATTGATGAACAACCTGTAGCGTTTGCAACAAGCATTCTATCTCCATATAGCTGAGTCACAAGCTTCATGTATGGTGTTTCACCACAACCAGCACATGCACCCGAGAATTCGAATAGTGGTTGTGCAAACTGAGAACCCTTCACAGTTGAAGTTGCCATTAGGTCATCTTTAACAGGAAGTGATACTGCGTAATCCCAGTTTGGAATTTCTTTAACAGTTTGAGAATCCAGTGGCTTCATAACTAGAGCCGTGTTCTTAGCTGGACAGATGTCAGCACAGTTGCCACAACCTGTACAGTCAAGAGTTGATACCTGGATCTTGTATCCGTAGTCGCCCATGTCTTTGCCCATAGCCTTCAGCGTAGTGAAGCCTTCAGGTGCATTCGCTTTTTCTTCTTCAGTTAGAAGGAAAGGACGAATAGCAGCGTGAGGACATACATATGAACACTGGTTACACTGGATACAGTTTTCTGGTAGCCATTCAGGAACATTTACAGCGATACCACGCTTTTCAAAAGCAGAAGAACCGTTTTCGAATGTACCGTCAGCTAGCTCAACAAACTCAGAAACAGGGATGTTGTCACCCTTTTGTGCGTTCATTGGCTTAAGTCTATTTGCAATGAATCCTGGAAGCTCAGCTTCTTCTTGAGATGAAGCTTCAGCAGATGCCCAAGAAGCAGGAACTTCAACACGCTCGATAGCAGCGCCTTTGTCAACAGCTTCCCAGTTCATTTCTACGATCTTTTGACCTTTTTTACCGTAAGTCTTTTCGATCGCTTCTTTTAGGTATCCAAGTGCAGTTTCAACTGGTAGTACGTCAGCAAGTTTGAAGAATGCAGACTGCATTACCATGTTAATTCTGTTGCCAAGACCGATTTCTGCAGCGATATCAGTCGCGTTGATTGTGAAGAATTTGATGTCGTTTTCAGCAATGAATTTCTTCATTTCACCTGGTAGGTTTGCGTCAAGCTCTTCAGCATTCCACTGGCAGTTCAGCACGAAAGTGCCGCCTTTTCTTAGACCAGATAGAACGTCGTACTGTGTTACGTAAGACTGGTTGTGACATGCAATGTAGTCAGCTTCGTCAATTAGGTAAGTCGAACGGATTGGCTCTTTACCGAAACGAAGGTGAGATACTGTAACGCCACCAGACTTCTTAGAATCATATGAGAAGTAACCTTGAGCGTACATGTCAGTCTTATCACCGATGATCTTGATAGCATTCTTGTTGGCACCAACAGTACCATCAGAACCAAGACCCCAGAACTTACATCTAACTGTGCCACTTGGCTCAGTAACGATTGTTTCTTCAACATTTAGAGATAGGTTTGTTACATCATCATTGATACCAATTGTAAACGTCTTCGCTGGAGCGTCTTTAGCCAGTTCATCGTATACACGCTTGATTTGAGAAGGCGTAGTATCTTTTGAACCAAGACCGTAACGGCCGCCAATGATAACTGGTTGTTCTTTTTCTTCGTAGAATGCAGAACGGATATCTAGGTATAGAGGCTCGCCTAGTGAACCAGGTTCTTTTGTTCTGTCAAGAACAGCGATCTTCTTAGCTGTTTTAGGTAGAACATCGAAGAAGTACTTAGGTGCGAATGGTCTGTAAAGACGAACTTTAATCATACCAACTTTTTCGCCCTTAGCCACTAGGTAATCAATTGTTTCTTCAATTGTTTCAACAACTGAACCCATAGCGATGATAACGCGATCAGCATCTGGTGCACCATAGTAGTTAAATGGCTTGTATTCGCGACCAGTAACCTTGCTGATTTCGTTCATGTATTCTACTACTGCTTCAGGTACAGCATCGTAGTATGTATTACATGCTTCACGTGCTTGGAAGAAAATATCAGGGTTTTGTGCAGTACCACGAGTAACAGGACGCTCTGGGTTTAGAGAGTTGTTACGGAATGTGTTTACAGCATCCCAGTCAAGCAGTTTAGCAAATTCGTCATAATCAATTGTTTCGATTTTCTGAACTTCGTGAGAAGTACGGAAACCATCGAAGAAGTGTAGGAAAGGAACTCTTGTCTTAATTGCAGCAAGGTGAGCGACACCCCCAAGGTCCATAACTTCCTGAACAGAACCTGATGCAAGCATTGCAAAACCAGTGCCACGAGCAGACATAACGTCTGAGTGATCGCCGAAAATTGATAGAGCGTGAGATGCAACCGCACGTGCAGAAACGTGGAATACACCTGGTAGAAGCTCACCAGCAATCTTGTACATGTTAGGGATCATTAGAAGTAGACCCTGTGACGCTGTGAATGTAGTTGTTAAAGCGCCACCTTGTAGAGAACCGTGAACTGCACCTGCAGCACCGCCCTCAGATTGTAGTTCCGATACAACGACAGGCTGGCCAAAAACATTCTTTTTGCCATATGCAGCCCATTCGTCAACAAATTCCGCCATATTTGACGACGGCGTGATCGGGTAAATAGCAGCTACGTCTGTAAATGCATATGATACATAAGCAGCAGCCGTGTTACCGTCCATAGTTTTCATCACTTTGTTACTCATTGACTTTTTGCCTCCTTAGTCTTTTCATACATGTGTATGTGGTAAGTATAGTATATTGTATACAGAGTGTCAACGCATTTGTATACCTGTATTCCGGGAAAATCTTAGGAAAATGAAAACGTTTGCTTGTCAGACCTATTGCACCACCTCACTCAAAATTGTATACAGTATACTTTTACTATTTTTTGTTGAGACTTTAAATTTTTTTGCCGATTTATAAAAAGCAATCCGGTAGTCATTTACCCACTCATTTATACGACTATCAAAAAAAATCTAAAGATTTCTGCGCTTCATTATTTTGTGCACCTATCAAGCATCTATGCAAATCTCCATCACCGCATATAATCCTCCACACGCCAAATAAAAATAGCTGATTTAAGACATCATCATGTAGATATATATTAAATAGGAAAAAACTCAGTACATATTTGAATAAATCTGCCGATATATATAATGTAGGGATACGTTTGTCTTCGCGCAAGGAGGTGCGAGTGAATGGATATTAAATCTGTTGGCCTGCCGAATGCAGCTCAACCTAAAAAAACTGTCAAAGTGAATGTGCCTAAAAAAGCTCTTGAAAAGATGCCCGATGAAACCAAAGGGGTTATTTTCGAAAAATCGGAAAAAACCGATAAACCGAGTGGTGATTATTCTAAGATCGCAAAAGACAAGGGCAAGTTAGGTGAAAAAGACAAGACTCAGTTATCCGAAATTGACAAGTTAAAAATTCAAATGGATGAGAAAATGAATGGCGCTTTTTACCTCATGGTTAAAGATGCCCTCGATGGACAAAATGTGGGTATGAAGGCTGCCATTGAAAAGATTCTACAAGAACGCGGTGAAGAAATCACGCCTGAAATGATTGAAGAGGCTCAGGCAGACGTTGCTGAAGGTGGATTCTACAGCGTCGAATCCACAACTGAGCGCATTATGAAATTTGCAAAAACAATCTCTGGAGATGATCCTGCTAAGGCAGGTTTGTTAAAGGATGCCTTTGAAAAAGGCTTTAAAGAAGCTGAAAAAATCTGGGGCGATGAACTCCCACAAATTTCTAAAGACACTTATGATTCCGTTATGAAAGCCTTTGACGAGTGGGAAAATGAAGGCCTTAAAGATAATGAAGGCGATACAAGTCCTCCAGTTGAGTCCGAAACTGTTGTGACCAGCGACACAGCGTCCCAAGCTGATGCTTAAAGAAAACCCTACCTGACCATTTTAGAGAAAATCGGTCAGGTGGGTTTATTTTATTTCATTTAAATGCATGCAATTGCGTTGACAAACACCATGCATTCATTTATATTTATTAATATATCGAAACATCTTTATTGCTTTTTTGTAATACAGTGTTCGGTACTCCACGCATGATTCTCGGCTCCACCCAAGATAACCATGAATACGCCTGTAAGTTTCTTGATTAGGAAGCTAAAGCTTCCCGATTACTATTCCCCATTATCTTGGAGCCGAGATATCAACAAAATTTCCTGCCACAGCAAAAAGCTGTGGTTTTTTTGCATTCTTTCACTGACTTGTGTGAAGAGGGAGCATTTCGCTCTAAAGTCTCTTCTTTTCATCTCTTGAAATCTTCCAGTCTACAGCTAAGCTCGTTAAAAGTAGGGCCACGCCAGTCCACATGAAGGGTTTAGCCGGATTAATGGGACAAAATCCTGGCGGAGAAACCCGGTTTAAATAAAGTGTATAACCAAATGCTCCAAGTCCCATCACAAGACCTAGAATAAAGGTGATTTGACTGATTCTCTTTAAGTTAGGCATTGGCATTTCCCCTTGTAAAGATCATGGTCTTGTCACTAGACAAACTATCATCATAGCACCACTCTTCTTTATTAAAACCTTTCAGGGCCTCAACGGACTCAATGCGATTTTCAACCATATAATGAACCATCATCCCCCTTGCTTTTTTCGCATTCGTTCCAATGGTCTTAAGTTTGCCATTCTTATATTCCTTGAATTCAACCGTGACCATTGGCATTTTAACAAGACGCGAAAACTCCTTTGATGCCAAATTTATAACAATATCTCCATCATCAAAGGGATGAGACAAATCATTCTTCCAAAAGGCATAAAGACTATCTTCTATCACTTTCATTTTCATGTCCAGCCTGTATGCACTAATGCCAGTAAGTGGCGTTAGTATGCCATATAGGGCGGACAATATCCGAACGTGGTCTTCTAGATAATTAAGGGCATCATCTGAATATGCCTCAACTGGTATTTGCCTAAAGGCAAGGCCACTATATGCTTGAATGGCAGGCCGTATCCCAGTATGTCCAAAATTTTGATATGTTTCATAAACTCTGTCCAGAATATCATTTTTTATATTCATGATTTTCCCAAGGTCTTCTTTTGAAAAAGCTTGAATGTGATTGACCAAAGTCTTGGTCTGCTTTAAAAAAGGAAGCATTTTCATGTCATCAACAGCTTCTTCTTTATAGCTTTGCTCCTTGCTTGGTGATAGTAAAACCCTTAACATAATATCGTCCTTTACTCTTTAACCCCGTCTCGAATAAGCCTTGTAAAATTGTGCCCCATGGCCTGTTCGATGTAGGGTTCCAAATGCCAAAACTGTTTGAACTTCTTATATTCTTCGATAGCATCTGCTACCTTGCCTTCTTTTTTAAAAGCACGAATCAGTATATTTTTCGGTGTGTGCTCCATATCAATAAACTCTAGGACTTGAACCTGATAGCCAAGTATCTCAAGAACATTGGCCCGCAGACTGTCTGTCACCAGTGAGGACATTCTTTCTTTAATGAGACCATGTTTTTCCATTGGTTCCATGACAGGATTATGGATTTTCTTAAAGAACTCATGCTGACAGCATGGAACCGCCAGAATAACAGACGCATCCCATCCCACCGCTTTGACGAGTGCATCATCCGTGGCCGTATCACAAGCGTGAAGTGTCACAACCATGTCTACACCACCATCCTGAGTATAGTCTCGAATATCCCCTTGCAAAAACTTTAGCCCCTGGTAATCAAGTTCCTCAGCCACCTTGTTGCAGTAATCAATGACATCTGTTTTTAGATCTAGTCCAATAATGTTGACCTTTAAATCCATTACTTTTACTAGATAATAGTAGAGGGCAAACGTTAAATAAGCCTTGCCACATCCAAAGTCGATTATGTTAATGGCCCGGTCTTTAGGCAAATGGGGAATACAATCTGCCACCATCTCAATATAGCGATTAAGCTGTCTAAACTTGTCGTATTTTTTTGTTAAGACCTTGCCATCCTGATTCATAACGCCGAGTTTAACAAGAAAATCGTGGGGAATCCCCTCTTCAAGCAGGTAGGCTTTTTTTCTATTATGGGATAGGTCCACACTGTTACGCGTTGGTTGTTTTCTAAGAATTTTAACCTTGCCCTTCTTACTGATCAGAACCTGATAGTCCGAATCTATGGTATAGAGCATGGCTTGTCGGAAATATGTCACCATAAGCTCTTTTAGCTTTTCAGCAGATTCATCATTTGTTAAATTCTCATGGAGAACCTTGTTATCATAATGATAAGTGACCTGATTGAGTCGTTCGCCTTTAATCAAGACAGGCTTAATATCTATCTTTTTAAAGGTCTTTTCCACACCTTTTTGTATATTGCTAATTGCAGCAAAGATTAAACTTTCTTTTTGAAATATCTCATCAATTAATTCTTTAATATTCTCCACTTTATTTCTCCAGTTCTTTTACGTCAGTAACGAGTCCTGATTCTATGGTTTCATCATGCAAAACTTGAATAAGAAGCTTGGCGACATCTTCTGGTTTACGCAGATCGCCCTTTTCTTTAAACCCTCTAAACATCTCAACATCTTTAAAATCAGCTTCTTCTTGTGCGCGGATCTGGGCCTGCATGTCTGTGTCCATAATGCCCGGACCAAAAGAAATGGCTGCTATGCCTTCATCCCCTTGTTCAAGCCCGATAGATCTTGTCATCATATCAACCCCGGCTTTTCCGATGCAGTAGGCATTCCAACCATAAATAGGTCTTTTGCCAGCGCCCGAGGAAACAGTTAGTATCCGCCTTTTGGCTTTTACATCTTTAAAGCCTTCAACAAATCCGTTCGAAAGGATCATCGGTGCACCAAGATTCAGGGTGAGACTCTTCATTATATCATCTGGACTCAGTGTTCCAACTGGACCAACAGGATCAATGCCCCCAGCGTTGTTAATCAGATATATTTCGGATGCACGTTCTAGATCCATCTCATTTTTCGCCCTTTGAATAAGCTCTTTTAAGTCACTTACAGATGAAAGATCAGCTTTCAGTTCCGTGTAGTTTGAAAAAGCGCTGTGCTCAGTGTGTCCGCTTCTTGAAACGCCTATAATGTGGCAATCACTATTTAAAAGTTGACTTACAACCTGTTCGCCCAAGCCTTTTGATGCGCCAGTAATAATATAATATTTCATGAAGCCTCCTGACTCTTGTCCGGTATTCCTAAATTATAAATAAGCCTTCACTTATAATTTAGAATATCTCATTTTTTTTGTCCACTTTTTTTCCGTTTTCTGTATTTATCTTTAAAAGAATAGGGTATGTATGTCCATATCGAGTAAAAAACCTGTCTAATCTTTTTATACATGAACTTGTAAAGTGAGACAGGACAACTTAAGGGGGAATATTCATGAAAATCGGGCCTATAAAATTCATGAAGCAAGACCTAATGCGGCGAGTCATCTATGCCCTGCTCCCGATCATTCTTGCTTCCGTTTACTACTTTGGTTGGCGAGTCATTCCGCTTATTATCAGCACAAGTTTCTTTGCTGTACTAGCAGAATGGTCTTTCAAGCGAAGCACTGGCAAACCTGTCTCTGAAGCAGTCTTTGTCACAAGTATTCTATTTGTACTCACACTACCTCCAAAAACACCTTACTGGGTCGCAGCTGTCGGCATTGTGTTTGGTATCATTTTTGGTAAAGAGGTCTTTGGCGGCTTTGGGCGAAACGTTTTCAATCCAGCTCTTGTCGGACGGGCCTTTGTCTATGTATCTTTTCCAAAATTTTTAACCATCGAATGGGTTGCCCCAATTCGGGATTCTGTTTTCGGTGGATTTACACGTTACATAGGACCTACAATTGATGCTGTAAGCAATGCAACACCCCTCATGACATTTCGAAACACAGGGGAAGTCATGGCTTATGAAAACATGCTTTTTGGAAATATTTCTGGGTCATTAGGTGAAACGAGTGCCCTTTTGATCATATTAGCAGGTTGCTATCTTATTTATACGAAGACTGCGCATAAAGAATCTACCTTTGGTGTCCTCATTGGATTTGTCATCACGTCTCTGGCCTTTAATTTTTTAAATGTCAAGGAAGTGCCTAATCCTGTGTTTGGTCTCCTTTCTGGCGGCATTCTTTTTTCTGCTGTTTTTATGGCGACCGATCCTATATCATCACCAAAGACAAAAGAAGGTCGATGGATTTATGGCTTAATGATTGGAACATTGACAGTTATAATTCGTGGTTTTGCCCTTTTTTCAGGAGGCGTTATGTTCGCTATTCTCATAAGCAACAGTTTTGGTCCTCTTCTTGATGAAATGGTCAAAGCCCTCAAAGCACACAAGAAGAACAAACAAGCCTCAGTAAAAGGGGGGACAGCAAATGGCTAACAAGAAGAAAAAACCCGTCTTGTTTCCTGTTGTTTTCATGATCATCATATCAGCTGTATTCACTTTTATTCTTGCATCGCTCAATGCAGCATCTCTTGATTTGATAGAAGCCCAAGAGGCTCTAAAAAATCAGAGAAGTCTTCTCTATCTATTTGATCAGCCTATTCCTGAAGATAGAGAAAGTGTTCAAAACGCTTACAAGAATTTATTTGAAATCAAGAGTATTGATGACATCACTTACTACCAAGCCGTTTCAGAGGGTGAAGTCATTGGCTACGCTTTCCCATTCCAAGGGTCCGGACTTTGGGGCTCAATCTGGGGCTATATCGCCATTGATCCTGACTTTACAGAAATCATTGGAATTGATTTCCTCAAGGATTCTGAGACACCAGGCCTTGGGGGTCGGATCAATGAAACTGCTTTTAAAGAACAGTTTAGGGGCATAGACATCAGCGCACAGATGGACAAATTTGTTATTTACAACCCCGCAGAAAATGGAAACGCAGATGTTATCACAGGTGCCACACTCACATCAAATGCTGTTCAAAACATGATCAATGCAGAAATAGAACGCCTGTTAGAAGATGTAAAGGGGGAGATCTAAATGGCTGTTAAGACAAAAAAGATATTCACCCTTGGTGTTTGGGGCGACAATCCTGTTTATAGACAAATACTGGGCATTTGTTCTGCCCTAGCTGTAACAAACCTTATGATGAACTCACTGTTTATGGGGCTTGGACTCATGTTCGTAACAAGTTTTTCATCACTGACCGTATCACTTCTTCGCAATCATACGCCGAAGCATATACGCATGATGGTACAAACCCTTATTATTTCAGGCTACGTTATTATGGTTGATATATTTCTGAAAGCCTATTTCCCAGCTATGAGCGAGACCCTTGGCCCCTATGTCGGTTTGATTATCACAAACTGTATCATTATGGGTCGAGCAGAGGCCTTTGCCCAGTTTAACTCGCCTATACCATCCTTCTTTGATGGTCTGGCCAATGGCATAGGTTATGCACTCGTCCTATTGTTCATTGCCTTTTTCAGAGAACTTCTCGGATTCGGCAGTCTCTTTGGATTCAATATTCTTGGACCAAATTGGGTCAGCTGGACACTCATGATAATGCCTCCTGGTGCATTTTTCATGTTGGGCATTGTTATTTGGATTTCAAAAAGACTTCTTCCTAGTGATGAAGACACGGCGAAAGGGGGCGCAAAAGCATGATAGACATACATCCAATGGTCATTTTCTTTGCAGCTATTTTTACAAACAACATGATTTTATCGAACTTCCTCGGTATGTGTTCATATATAGCTGTTTCCAGTGAAATTAAAACTTCATTGAGCCTTGGTCAAGCTGTGACTTTTGTCCTCACCTTCACCACATTGCTTAATTACTTGGTATATCATTATATACTTGTGCCACTTGGCATCGAGTACCTAAGATTCATAGTGTTTATAATTGTTATTGCGGCTTTCGTACAACTCGTTGAAATGATCATCGATAGGTATTTCCAGAGTTTGTACTACGCACTGGGGATTTTCCTCCCCTTAATCACTGTAAACTGTGCTATTTTAGGTGTTTCTCTGTTTATGATCATTAGAGACTACTCCTTGGTGCAGTCCCTAGCATTTGGTGTTGGTTCTGGCTTAGGCTGGACGCTTGCCATTGTTATGCTTGCAGGCATTCGTCAACGCATTAAGAAGAACCCACTTCCAAAAGGACTCGAAGGACCTGGCATAACCCTAATTATCACCGGCCTTATGGCCCTTGCATTTGTTGGTTTTTCCGGTATGGTTCAAATTCAGTAAGGAGGCAATCCTATGACAGTAATACTTACGCAGGTTGTCGTTATTTCCGGCATTTCCGGCGTTCTTGCCCTTCTCCTTTCACTGGCCAATAGAACCATAGGAGACTACGGCGAGAAACAATTGACTATTAATAATGAAAAAGAGTATACGGTTGATGGCGGGGACACCCTGCTTTCCACCTTGGTTTCAGAAGAAATATTTATTCCATCGGCCTGCGGCGGTAAAGGCAGTTGCGGTTACTGTAAGGTCCATGTAAAAGAAGGCGGCGGTCAGTTTCTACCAACGGAGGCAGGCTACGTGACTCCAGAAGAACAGGCTGAGGGCGTTCGCCTATCTTGCCAGCTTAAGGTAAAAGAGGACATTAAAATTGAAATTCCTGAAGAACTCTTTAATGTTAAGCAGTATGACTATACAGTGACAAAACTTGAAACAGTGACTCCAAAAATTAAACATGTTCGACTGGAACTGCCTGAGGACAAGGAAATTAAGTTTAAGCCTGGACAGTACATTCAGATCCTTACGCCAACATATAAGGGGAATGACGAAGAAGTCTACAGGGCTTACTCCATCGCATCATCCCCATCTGACAATAGGGCGGTTGAACTCTTCATTGGCTATGTACCTGAAGGCGTCTGCACCACTTACATTCACCAACACTTGAAACTAAATGACGATTTGACTGTGGTGGGACCATTTGGTGATTTCTATTATCAGCATAGTGACAGGGAAATGGTTATGGTGGCTGTAGGAACAGGTATGGCACCAATTATGTCCATACTCAAATACATGAATGAAGAGAAAATTGATAGAAAAGTGACTTTCTACTTTGGTGCTCGATCAGGTGAAGACCTCTATATGATGGATGTTCTAAAAGACCTTGAAAAGACTATGCCAAACTTTGAACTCAAATGTTGTTTATCCAGAGCCAAAGAGGAAGACAATTGGACTGGCGATGATGGCCGTGTCACTGACCTCATCGAAAAGTATATTGAAGATGGCTCTGACAAGGAGGCCTACCTCTGTGGTAGTCCAAAAGTTATTGATTCTGTCGTTGAAAAACTTCAGGCCAAGGGTATGCCTGAAGAACACATTTACTACGACAAGTTCGAGTAAATAAAAACAGACCGCCAAGCAAGCGTTTATGAATTTTTAGACGCGTTGTCTCTGGCGGTCTTGCACTGTTTAAAAGGTTCATACTAAAATAGAGGCAGAAGGGGGAATACATATGGATTTTAAAAATCAAATCGATCAAGTCATGGACGACATGGTCAAGGACATTCAAGGCCTTATTCAAATCAAAAGCGTGGAGGCACCGGCTGAAGGCAACATGCCTTTTGGAAGGGGTGTCCAAGATGCCCTGGAATACACACTAAAACTTGGACAAGACATGGGATTCACCGTAAAAAACGTGGATAACTACGGTGGCCATATTGAGTTTGGCGAGGGCGAAGAACTTATCGGCGTTCTAGCCCATCTCGATGTTGTGCCTGAAGGGTCTAATTGGGACTACGATCCTTACGGCGCCACTTTGGTCGACGGTAAGATCATCGGTCGAGGCACCATTGATAACAAGGGCCCTGCTGTTTCTGCACTTTATGCTATGAAGGCTCTAAAGGACGCAGGCGTACCTGTCAACAAGCGCGTCCGCCTTATACTAGGCACAAATGAAGAAACGGGATGGGAAGGCATTAACTATTACTTTAAAAAAGAAGAAAAACCCCACATGGGTTTCACACCAGATGCTGATTTTCCTGCTATTCATGGTGAAATGGGCATTCTCATTTTTGACCTTGTTAAAAAGTTTGAAGAAAGACTGCCTGATGGAGGCATAGAAATACTTAAAATTGCAGGTGGCAATGCGCCGAATATGGTTCCAGATTATGCAGAAGCCCACTTGAAGGTGACAAAGCCTATCAGCCACATCCTTGAAGCTTACAACAAAGACAAAGATGGCAAGCTTGAGATGACTGAAGAAAATGGTGTAACACTTATCCAGTCTTTTGGTGTTTCGGCTCATGGCAGCACACCTGAAAGCGGAAAGAATGCAATTTCATATTTAATGGACTTTTTAAACTACTTAGACCTTCAAATTGGTGACGTGACCAACTTTGTTCGCGACTATGCCCGTCTGATCGGTCTAGACTACAATGGTCAAAATATCGGTTGTGACCTTGAAGACGAATACGGCAAACTGGTCTTTAATGTTGGCGAGATAGATTTTGGACAAGATGAGGGACGTATTAGTGTCAACATTCGCTACCCAATCACAGAAAATGTCGACACAGTTTATAAAGGCATGGAAGAGGCCTTAGAATTTACAAAAATTCAAATAGAAAAACATGAACATATGGCTCCAATATACCTGCCACCTGACCATGAACTTATACAAGCGCTTATGGGCACGTATACAGAAGTCACTGGTGACGCCACACCACCGATAACAATCGGCGGGGGCACTTATGCCCGTTCAATGGACAATGCAGTTGCCTTTGGGCCACTTTTCCCGGGAAAAGAAGAGACTGCACATCAAAAGAATGAGTACATTGAAATCGAAGACCTTAGAACCATGACAAGAATTTATGCCAATGCCCTGTACAAACTAACACGGTAAGTTAATTTTGCTAAAAAGCCCCATGTCTAGACCTAATATTTAAGGCCAGGCATGGGGTTTTCTTTGCATTTCAACCCCTTTTACAGGGCCATAGTCAGACATTAGGCTGCATTTTTAGACATGCCTTGACCAGGTTCTCTGGTGAGTTTTATAAAACCACCCACACCAACGAAACCGAATAAAGCTGTCACTAAAAATGCTGTTGATGGATCTATCACTTCCAGCATGGCTCCAAATACCATTTGTCCAATTGGCATGGATGCCATGATAAGTGTAGAAATCACACTGCCCACACGTCCCAAAATTTCAAGAGGGACTGTTTTTTGAATATGTGTGGCTATACAAACATTGATAATGGAAATTAGCACACTCGCGACAAACATAAAGACACCGGTTCCAATCATTAGTGGGATTGGTGTCTGGTAGTACTGCGGTACAAAAGCGCTGGTATAAAAGGCGAGCCCGACCATCATAAGGGATGTCAGGGACATTGCCCTAGAAATAATGTTTTCTGTCGTAGAGAATCTATCCCATAAAAGCCCAACGCCAGGGCCGACGACCATACCTATACAGATCACTGAACTGAATAAACCATATTGCGTTTCACTCACACCAAATTTTTGAAGAAACATATAGGGCAAAAGAACACTAAACATGCCACCAAAAGCAAAATTTACAAAGGTGCCTAAAAACAGTATTCCAATCACGAGTTTTGATTTTTTCACATAGTTCAAACCAACCTGGAACTCATCCATTACATATTTTATACTCATCTTATCTTGAGTAAGCTCCATTTTAGGCATTTCTATAAACATTTCGCTAAAACCCGAACAGAGAAAGCTAATTCCATTCACAAGCATTACAGCCGTTAAACCAAATTGACCATACAAGACACCTGCCACAAGCGGTGATAGGACATTTGCCACCTGACGCATGGTTGATAGGAAGGCGTTGCCTCCCATTAACTGTTCCTTTTCCAAAATGGATGGTACAACTGTGGCGATTGCTGGTTCAAAGAATGCATTGATCACCTGTATCAAAACCACATATATAATTATTTCTCCCACACTCAAGTAACCCTTTATGTAAAAAAGAACTGCAAAAATCAGTGTCAGACAGCCACTTAAAATATCAAGACTGACAAAAGTTTTTTTCCTATCCAGCTTATCCGCCAGCACACCACCAAATGGACCCAAGACCAGCCTCGGTATTGTTCCAACAGCAATGACAGTTGCAAACATAACCCCCGAACCGGTTGTGTTTAAAACATATAACGAGAGAGCAAACTGCTGTATCAATGTTCCCATTAGGGAGACAAAACTACCAAATGATAATAAGAAAAATGACTTTTTTCTAAGCAGACTAAAATCCATTCCTGACATCTCCATTTCCTCATAACCCATAACTTAATATCAACTTCTAGTATGAGTATACCTTTTCAAAACACTTGTAACATTAAAATACCATTAACGTTTAATGAATCTGAATACTTTTCAAAGGTCTTGACTTGAAAATGAATGAATGTTTTAAATTAAAAAGAGCTCATGAGAATGATTGATGAACACAATCATTCTACATGAGCCCTGTTTTTTATACACCATAGGGTGTCTTATAATTTTGCTGCCATGTCTTTTATATAGGCCTTGAAACCATCTTTCACTTGATCATGACGAAGGGCATACTCCACAGTGGCTTTTAAGAAACCAAGCTTATCTCCTGTGTCATAGCGAGTGCCTTCAAAGTCATAAGCGTAAATGCCTTGTTCCTTTAAAAGGGAATGTAGGGCATCGGTCAACTGAATTTCTCCACCCTTACCTGGCTTCGTATTCTCTAAATGACCAAACACCTCAGGTGTTAAAATATATCGTCCTAGGATGGCCGCATTTGATGGCGCCTCATCAACAGCTGGTTTTTCAACCATATCTGTCAGCTTATATGTTCGCTCACCAATTTTATCCCCTGCGATAATGCCGTACTTGTCAACTTGTGATGGGTCAACAGTTTGAACACCAACCACCGAACAACCTTTTTCTTCATAAACTTCTGTTAGTTGTTTCAGACAAGGCTTTTCATCATTGTAAACAATGTCATCCCCTAAAAGAACTGCAAATGGTTCATTGCCCACAAATGCTTTGGCACAGTGAATGGCATGTCCCAGTCCCTTCATTTCTTTTTGACGGACAAAGTGTACATTTGCCATGCCAGAAATGGACTGTACCAGTTCTAAAAACTCATCTTTTCCACTTTTTTCAAGGGCATTTTCAAGCTCAGGTGACTTGTCAAAATGGTTGACAATGGATTCTTTATTACGACCATTGATTATTAGAATTTCCTCGATACCTGCAGCCACCGCTTCTTCAACAATGTACTGAATAGCTGGTTTATCAACAATGGATAACATCTCCTTCGGCTGCGCTTTCGTTGCTGGCAAAAAGCGTGTGCCGTATCCCGCTGCAGGGATAACTGCCTTTTTAACTTTCATTATAACCTCCACTATACTCCATTAGTTCATTTCTGATAGGTTAGAATCTTGCTGAACTTGTTCTTTATAAGCTATATTTGTATTGTTTAGCTTAAAGTAAAGGGCGTCAATAAACATCATTAGAAGTTTATTCCCTAAGTCTGGTTCATTCGCTATGAGGTGCTCTAAATCCTGCTTGGAAATGGTTAAAACTTCAACAAATTCACTGGCCAGCCCAGTGGAGTTATATTTTGTCTTTTCTTGAACAAGGAAAGTTTCACCGATGACACCGTTGCTACACACTGTCCCTAGGCGGACTTCCTCCCCTTTTTCATTGTATTTCACAATACGAACACAGCCCTTTAAGACCATAAATAACTGGAGACTGTCACTGCCTTCTTTAAAGAGTCTTTCATCTGTATTAAAGGCTTTCATTTCCGTCACTTGGGCAAGTCGAGCCAGTTCTGTGTCTGTGAATCGTTCAAACGACCTGAACTTACGTAGGTTTTCCACAATCACACGTTTTGATATATTGGCATACTTTTCATAATCAATATTGTATATAACCCTTGAGACATTGTTGGTTTCCGCTTCTCTTCGCAGAACCTCTCTATGCTGGATTGTCATGTCAATGAGTTTGGTCCAGTCTTTTTGCTTTTTACGGTATTCTGTAAAAGGATCTATTTTTGGCAAGGCTTCATACTTGCTTAGGTAAACATTTCGGATGGACTCCCTGCACCCTTCCACATTGCCTTCTGAAAGATACTCAAGAGCTAGCAACATGTTTGTCTTGAAAATTTTATCTTCAAGATCTGCTTTCATAAAATCACCTGGGTAAGGGTCAAAATCTTCCGGTGTCACCCGGTTCATATTATTGACTTCATACTGGGAGTTTATTTTGGCCTGCTCGTAGAGGAATCTGTATATATCTTCTCTAAAACGCTTCCAAATTGGATGGTTTTTCTTAGGTGGAAGATGTTTTATACTCAGCTTATTGTCTAGGAAAAAGTCAAAGCCAAACATTTTGGAGTTGAGAACATAGTCAATATCTTCACCACGTGTAACAGCGCTGTCAAAAGGAACCATCTTAAAGAGGTTCTTATGAATGACCATGGCTCCACCAAAGGCAAATGGTGTCACCTTCAACCTTGGATCACAACCGATAATTTTATCAAACGCCTTTGTCTTTGAGCCAAATCGGTTCCAGTATGTCATCCATGGCACTATGTCCACATCATCATAAAATTCATCATATTTATTTAAGTAATAACCTGCAACACCATAAATGCCTTTGCCATAAATTCTTCTGCCTATATATTCGGTGGCCATGTCAACCCATTCGGTGTTCTCAAAAATTTCATCATCGTCAATGAGGATTGTCACGTCTGAAGAAAGTAATTGGGCTGTGTACAGACATATGTTTCTTACATTTGAGTATCCCTTTTGATTCAACAACTCGTTAGCCCGTTCGCTAAGTCCATTCTCCCTCAAAAAGGCCTTTATATTTCTTAGATTTTTTTGTGTAAATAAGTACACATCAATATCAAGATCTGCGTTTTTTACAATTTCCCTTACACGTCTTTCCGCCTCATCTTCAATGTCATCTGTGGTTGGACATACAGGAATTATAAGCTTAAAATTCTGATTCTTTAAGGTCTTAATGCTCTCCAGTGTTCGTCCAAGAGTGTCCTCTCCATCAATTGGTGTCGGATGATCGTAGACGGCGTCCCCTTCATGCCAGGGATCTTCTTTCTTTCTTGACCAATATGTTGGAATGACCATACTGATATTCATGTTGATACGCTCCTTTCCAGTGTCTTTATTCCTACCCATATCTTCTGACTGTATGTCAGACTTCAAGTTTTCATAACAGGCTCTTACCCCGTCCTGTGAATTTGTAAAATCAAAGAGGGCTTGATGCATCACATCAAGCCTCTTATAAGCATTCTTACCCGACAAGTGATTTGTAAAGCGCTTCAACCGATTTTATCGAGTGTTTCCACGAAAAATATTTCAGGGCATACTGGGCACACGCATCGGCCCGCTCTGCCTTATCTTTTCTTTGAATTTCATGTGTTATAGCATCCGCTAATCCCAGGTCGTCCTCAACGGGCACCAGGGTCCCCACTGACTCTGTAATAAAATCTGGAAGACCACCTTGATTGGTTCCCACAACCGGTGTTCCACACGCGAGGGCTTCAATAGCCACCAGTCCAAAAGGCTCCGTCCTTGAAGGCACTGTGGAGACATCGGCAATATTGTATAAATCAACAAGCTGATTTTGATTGACATGCCCCAGAAAATGAACATTTTTCAGACCCAGGTCTCGTTTTAAAGTGTTGAGCTCGTCATAGAGCTCACCATTGCCTGCAATAAGGGTCATAACATCCCCTATGTCTTTTTCATAATGCTTAGCTGCTTTTAAAAGCACATCTATGCCTTTAAAGTGGGTCAGTTTGCCTGCAAAAGAAACAATATGCTTAGATGTTTTTTCAATATGAAAGCTCTTTAGAACAGACTCGACATTTAAGTCGGGTTTTCTCACAAAGAGATTTTCATCATATCCGTTCATAACTATCTCGCACTGTTCTTCTGGTGCACCATAAAGTTCTTTCACTTCAGCGTGAACCTGTTTTGAAATGGTAATGATCTTCTTGGCGTGTTTAGCGCCTTCAAGGGCATAAGGATGATACCGTTTATCCTTTACAAAACCTTTTAGGTCTGTCCCATGAGCCGTAACAATGTAAGGCACGCCTGTTTGTGCCGCTGCATAAGGTGTGATCCATAAATGCTGGGCATGGATAATATCCGGTTTAAAACTTTCCACCTCTTCTTTTGCCACTTTTACAAACAGATCAACATAGTCTTTTAGCTGCTTGTCTGAAAGGTTGTAGTAGGTGTTATTGCTTCTTGGATGTGATGTGAAGCAAGGGAAGTTATATGGTAAATCAGGACGATTTTGTGTGCCATCAGAAAAGAGTAACACTCTGCTGTCAAATCCCTCGTAAGTTTTCTCACCCAGCTCCGGATATACCACTTTTACCTTATGGCCGAGCCCACTCAGTTCCTTGGCCAGATTCATCGTGTAAATGCCGCTGCCGGACCCTTCCAGTGGAAAGTGATTCATAATGAGCACTCTCATATTCGTCCCTCCAATTCTTATATTTTGCGATAAACTCTTTCCAACTTTTTGACATTGCATGGTATTGTTCGATCATCGTGTCCAGGTGTTCATAAGATGCATCCAGGGCCTCTGGTAATTTTAGAAATCTATCATCATTAAGATACTTAGCCACTGCAGGCGCACCCACTTCTAGGGCTTTTCTCTGCATCTGGTGCATTTCTTTCACATCTCGTTTTGAAATCCAGTTCAAGAATGGATTTCTACCAATCCATCCCATACATGCATAATAGAATCTGTTCTTAATGTCTTCATCTGTTATGACGTCTGGAATTTGAGGGTAATGACCGTATGTGTTGTGGAAAATTCTAAGGTCAATATCCATGCAATTTAATGTTTTTGACCTTTCCAGTTCCAGGCCAAGAAGGGTGTCTTCTCCCCTTGTTAAGTATTTCTCTCCATCCACCTCATAAATAGATGAGAAGAATGGCAGAACATGCTCAAAAATACTGAGCTTCATGGCAACATTGCCCCCGAGTATTTTATTGGTTGTAAAAGGCTTTCTGTCTGGATAATTGGCTGGAACAAAACAGTGGTGTTCCATGCCAGCTTGTAAGAAGTCGCATACATTATCTTTTTGAAGCCCTCTAAACAAGTGCCCCATGCCATCAAAATTCATTGGTGGGATAATGTAGTAACCAGAGTAGTCACTGGTTGTGATCATAACAGAATCCATAGAGAGGTACTTCATATGTTCCCCTATGAAGTCAATTTCTTGCTTGACAACACCATTGACCGTTTCAACTAGAAGTTTCGGATACACATCTGTATCAACAAATATAAGTATATCTGAGCCTGTTAGCATGGCTTTCATGAGCACATTATTACGGTTTTTACCGTAACCAACAAGGCCAGAGTCGTTTAAGTGTTCGCATGTCACCAAGGTTTTAATAGCCTCTTTTGACATACCGATTTCTTCTAGGGCGCTGCACATCTCATCCGCTTCATTGATTTTTACAAGGTGTACTGGGACACGCTCTTCGATTTCTCGAATGGCGTCTGGATTGGCGGCTCCAGAGTGGGCGATAACAACGCTGTATATTTCATGTCCATATCTTTTTGCGTTGTCCAGAAACTCGTCTAATGGCTCTGCGGATGTGATTTCCTTTGTAATCATTCCGAATGAGATATTCATATTACTACCCTCCTTAATATTTTTTTCGCATAACGTGTACTCTGTATACCCGAATTAACTTAGAATTAACATTAATAATTGTTCGGACGTCAAAGTAAATAGTTATTCTATTGCCTTCATAAGGGGGCAAAAATATAAAAAATGTGGTTGGACAAGCACTTTTGAAGCCTTGCCCAACCACACATTACTTTTCATCTCTATTCCTCTTTTAACCACTGGTCATAATAGTGCCGCAAGTAAGTCTCCAGCGTCTTGGCAGCCGGACTACAAATGGGTTCATTTCCATTTTCCATCCTTGCTATCGGACACCCGCCCTGACAAAGGGGCAAGACATTACAGTCCTCACAGGCCTCAGGTAGGGGCATAAACATATAATCTAAGTTTCGTTTATTGACATCTATGTCGGTAAATACGGTTCCCACCCTGTGCTCTGGCTTGCCCACTTCTTCATAGCATTTGAATAAATCGCCTGCTGGGTCAACGGCATAAGAAGCCATACACTGCGCCCCACAAGCCATATTTGTTGATTTCGGAAAATACTTTTCTATTTTTTCTGATGCTAAGAATTCCGGCATGAGCCCTTCATAGAGTGGCAAAAAATCATGACAGCTATAGCAATGACTATCGTAACCGCTGGTTGACTTAACATTCTTAATGGAAATCATAAAGCCAGGGTGATCTTTATAGCCCTCATCCTCATAAAAAAACTTCACAAGATCTGAGCTTTCTTTTGAGTTTTCTTTGTCTAGGTTCATTCGCAGGGTAATGGCCGAATAGGGCAGGGCTGTTCTGATATTTTTAACGATTGTATCAAAGCTATCGGACTTGTCCTTCATGAGCCTGCGCTTATTATGTGTTTCTGCCATACCATCCACCGTGATCTGAAAATCACGAACTTTACAGTCTCTCCCCAATATTTTACTGGTGCCTTCGTCAAGGAGGACACCATTTGTGATAATGGACGCGTAGTAGTCACAAGATGTGGTCTCACAAAGCGAAATGAACTTTTGGCTCATGCTTGTGATTGTGTCCAGTGCCATCAATGGCTCCCCACCAGTCCAAGTGACATGCAGTCGCTTGTAATCAGCCATCTGGGTTTGAACAAATTCCACAAGGGCTCCAGCTGTCTCATCATTCATAAACTGGCCTGTTTTATCCTCATAGCAGTAGGCACAGGCCATGTTGCAGTCTAGGGTCACTGCAATCGTCATAAAAAGGGTGTCACTCCTGTATGCTGCCTTATTTTGTTCAAACTGCAACACCCGCTTTTCATCAATGTCTCTTTGCACTAAAAACCCCATGTCTATCAGGTGTTCCACTACTTCTTTTTCATATTTTTCAAGATGGTCCGTCTCATCTAAAATACTTCGGTTCTTCTCATCAAGGACCACAAAGGACGTGTTCTTTGCATTAAATAATAAGGTGTTGTCTGCATCAATGGAAACAAGTGTATTAAATTTAGATGGTTTCAATTTCATTATGCTTCTCTCCCAGTTTTATCTACATCTATACGGGCCCTAGTCATTGGTTCCCCTAAAAAATATTATTCCATTAAAAGGCTTGCCAAGTAAAAGTTCATCTGGCATAGCCATCAAATATATATGTCACTTTGAAGGCGCCACATGCATTAAAAAAGCAATTAGAAAGCGAGCTTTCTAATTGCTTTCAGACCATTACATCCAGTACTCTACGCAGTGAGCATAATAACAACGATCTGTTTGAGCTTTTTTGCCTTTTTTAATAATCTTCATTATTTCCCCTCCCTCAAGTTGATATGTAAGACAAAATTATTATACAAAATATTTAACAGAATTTTCAGTCTTCTTTCACATTCAGACCTTTAATTGACATGATTTTTAAGTCTTTATCATGAAGGCCCTTACACGCAAAGATCCCTAGTGAACTTATATCACTCGGGATCTGATGGTCTTCCAAAATCCCTTGACCTTTTCTTGCATCTCCTGGTATTCAAGCAACTCTGGTTGCCAGTCATGGGGAAGCATGTTTTTATAATAGCGGTTGGTATACCTGTCATCTAGGAGAAGAATGAGTCCAGCATCTTCCTCTGACCGTATCAGACGCCCTGCAGCCTGCATGACCTTGTTAATGCCTGGAAAGGCATACGCAAAAGCAAAACCGGCCGATTCCTCTTCATCAAAATATTTCCGAATAAGGTCATTCTCAAGGCTCACAGTGGGCAGGCCCACTCCAACCACACAGACTCCTGTAAGTCGGTCTCCCAGTAGATCTATACCTTCTGAGAAAATCCCCCCCAGAACACAAAGCGCCACCAGTGTGTCCTTTCGGTCGGGCTGAAAGGCCTCAAGAAAGTCTTCTCGTTCTTCTTCAGACGTTTCTGTGGTTTGAATCTGAAAGTCTATATGGGGCATTCGCATTTCCAGGCTCTCATAAACCGTGTTTAAGTACTTATAGGATGGGAAAAAGACGATGTAATTGCCCTTATGCCCCTCCACAAAGCTCTCAATATACTGTATGAGCCTTTCCATGCTCCTTTCCCTATCCTTTAATCTTGTGCTCACACCTTTTGAAAGCATCATAAGGCGACGACCAGGGTCAAATGGGGAATCAAAAGCCCTTATAGGATCATCTTCTAAACCTCCAAGAATCCGTCTATAATACTTGAGCGGTGTCAGGGTTGCTGAAAAAAATATAGCTGATCGAGCATTTTTCAGTTTTTCCGATAAGTTGAAAGATGGATCTATACAGTACATTCTTGCACGAATATCTTTTCCATTTTGCTCATACAGGCATATATAGCAATCATCATAAATTTCATAAATACGCATGTAGCGCATGGCATCAAAATAGAGATCTAACACCTCTTCATAACAGTCAGCCTTCTGATTTTCAAGAAGCCAGTCTTCCGTCAGCTCAAGGAATTTTCTCACCTGTGGATAAATGGCATCTGGTGGATTATAATCCACAAAATATCCATCTTTTTCACAGTCTTTTTTCCACTCTAAAAAGACCTTATTCATTTTTTCCAGGGCCTTTATAAGAGAAGTGTTCCATTTGGGCACAGCCCGCTTGACCGACATGATTTTTTCCTTTGATAATTCTGCCGAATACATTTCCCGAGCCCGATCCACTAGATTATGGGCTTCATCCACCAAAAATAGATAGTCATCTGAACTCTCATCAAAGAAGCGTTTCAAATATACCCTTGGATCAAAGGCATAGTTATAATCACATATGACAAGATCAGCCCAAAGGGCCAGATCAAGTGAAAACTCAAAGGGACATACGCGGTGTTTCATAGCCACACTTTCAATGTTTTCCCTTTCCCAGGCATCCATCGTCCCCATTATGTCCCAAATGGCCTCGTTGACCCGGTCAAAGTGACCCTTTGCATAGGGACATTCATCTGGATTACAGGCACTTTCGGGTTCGAAGCATATTTTATCCTTAGCCGTAAGCGTTAAACGTCTTAAGCGAATGCCCCTTTCTTCAAGAAGTGACGCTGTCTTTTGTGCCACTGAACGTGTGATTGTTTTAGCCGTTAAATAGAATATGCGGTCTGCAAATCCCTGCCCCAGGGCTTTTATGCCTGGAAAAAGAGAAGACATGGTCTTGCCTATGCCTGTAGGGGCTTGGTAAAAGCCTCTTTGACCTCCACGTATTGTCTGGTATATAGCCACAGAAAGTTCACGCTGGCCTTTACGGTAGTTCTTGAAGGGAAATTCTGCTGATTTAATGGATCTATCACGGCACCTTAACCAGTCTCTTCTTTCATAAAGCCACTGAATATAACGATCCACAGTTTCTTCAAAGAAGGCTTCCAACTGCTCAAATGTAAACACTTGCTCTATTCTCTTTGTTTCATATGTGTGTTGTTTCACATATGTCAATTGAACCCCATACTCATCTTCAGGATGGGCCCCATCATCACAAGCTTGTATGTATGCATAACATTTTCCCTGTGCCCAGTGGACAGGAACACCTGCATCATCTATTTCACTTAATTCTCTTGTAGAAGATTTGATTTCATCGATCATTGTGATGCCCGCATCAATAAAAATACCATCTGCACGCCCCTGGACAGTCAGCTCAACACCTTCTAGGATAATACTTTTTTTCAGCATGACCTCCGCCTGGTAATCAGCCCCCATTTGAGACTGGATATACTGGTGGGTTTTGGTGCCTTCTACCGCAGAGCTTCTGCCTTGAAATCGAAGGTCTAAATCTCCGCTTCTATCTATAAACTCGACAAGATTTCTAACTGAAATCGTCTGTTTCATGTCTTTCGCCTCCCCTTATATCTCGGCGTATTATATTCTTATATAATAACATATGTTCGGGTTGGATATGTAAATTCATGCCACTAAAAAATCCCGTGAGCACTGTTTGAGTCACTCACGGGATACCAGTCATTCGTTTGAATCTGATTATTGTAAACCAGCTGCAATGCGAATGGCAGCCTGATGCTTGCTGTCCTGACGTCCGTCAAGATGTCTTGTACTGCCTGCAAAGTGTAAATCACATACACCATCCATGTCGTTGTTCTTAATTTTATCTAGGTTGTAGCCATAGCCATAACCAAGACTTCTATTATAAACAAGGGCCTCCGCTGGCTTGTCATCGCGACCTGCGTGTGGCATAGCTGACATAGATGCTGCTATGACCCGGTCGTTTACAAAAACTAGGACCGGTCGTCTGCCCCAGCTAAAGTCACCGCCGTATGTCTGTTTGATGATTTTAGAGTCTTCCGCTGTCATGGCTTCAACATCTGCATGGTTGCCACCAAACGTCATCATAACATTGTACTCAAGACCTGTATATATATCACGTATTCTCAGTTCTGTTCCACGGTCTATGATCTTGCCCTTAACGTCTGACCACCAGTTCAAATACTCACCGTGCTGAACTCTTGACACACTACGGCTCACCGTCACTTCTTCAGCAATGATTGTTAAACCGCGTGAAGCCATAATTTCTAAAGTGGCCGGACCAACAATCCCATCCACATCAAGTTCAAAAAACTGTTGAAAAGCCTTAACACCATCCACAGTGGCTGCATCATAATATCCGCTGATCTGGGAATCATCACTCAGCCAGCCGCTCTTATAAAGTGCTCTTTGAATGACAGCCACATCCTTGTGTCTGTCACCTATTTTATAATATGACTTTGAGAATGTGTAGTCCTTGGTTTCAATATCGCTCATCTTGAGCATGCCTATGCTCAACATTTTATCCACGACAATTTGATCAACCACACCATCCTCTTCAAAGCCCCACTCAGCTTCGAAGGCCTTCACAGCATTTGCATCTTTTTCTTCATCCGTCAGTTCTTCATCTGATACAGTGTAATAACCCGCTTCATAAAGCGCCTTTAACACTTCAATTTCAGTCTTTGCCTCATCGTTTTCTGCCCACGCAAATGACCCCATACCCAAAGACAAAACTCCGAGCACGAGGAGCGCCATAACCTTCTTCAATGTTAGCCTCCCTAAAATAAACCTATATGAGTTTTCAATAATCCTTGCCCGCGCGTGGATTTTTATTTTTGTTTCCTAAGCGCTCTAGAACTGGACAAGTTTCTGTTATGTATTTTCTTGTTTCAAATTTTCATGCAGGTATATCATATCGTATATCAAAATGAATTACCAGTAAGATAAAGGTAAAAAGGTTACATTTTTGTGAACCTTTCGACTTTTTTCGACTTAATATTAGACTTTCTTTCCCTTTCATTTTCCACAAAAGGCTGTCTGTTGTAGATCATTGTTTCATTTTAACGAATGTCTATCTAGTGTCTATCTAACGTCTATCTATTGTCACTAAATAGAAGACCTCCAAAATATAATTTTGGAGGTCTAAACGTTCTTTTCATTTGTTCTATCTTTTCATTTGTTCTAATCGTTGTAGGCTAAATACTTATTTGCTTTAGACAACACAACGCGGGAATAGCTTGTTTCATACGTCGCATATTTTTCATAATATTTTTGGAGATTGTATGGACCACGGTTATACTCCGACAAAATACGGTTGTAATTACTTCCATAAGCTGTTTTAAGTGTATTTAAGTAAACCACAGCAAGCCCAATATTGTATTCTGGTTCATAAATGCGCTCTGGATCATATTCAAATCCAAGTTCATCTTTGAAGGCATTGGCCAGCCATTTTTCCGTTGGAGGAATAATTTGCATGTAGCCTCTGTCTTGAGATGTTCCCACTTCATATTGATTGAAATTACTTTCAAGTTCCATGATGCCTAGCAGAAGAGATACTTTAAGGTCGTATCTATTTGCATAATCCACTAGTATAAGGGACGTCTTGAAGTCAAGTGGTGTTTCCAGTGAAATATCTTTGGCCTTTTCCAGGTCTTCATTTGTGTAAGAATCCAGATCAATGAACTCTTCAATTCTTTTCACTTTTGCTTCAAGTTCTTCTTTTTCTTCAACTTCTTTTTTGAGTCGCTCCATTTCCTGACTCATTGATTCAATTTCCATTTCGTACTTGTCGGATTTTATAGCGAGCGTTTCCGCTTCATTTGCTTTCATCTCCAAAACGTCAATGCGGTTCTTTACCGAATAAAATGTACCGCTGACCCCGACGGCTATTCCGGTCAGAACGCCTACGATTAGGATCATGATCCTTTTCATATCTGACATGACCGTTCACACCTTTCTAGAGTTCCAGGAGGCTAAAACCTCCGTCTCATTTTCTCTTTTTATTTTGCTCTTATATGAGCTTTTAGAAGATCTATAATAAAATAAAAGATAGCCCGAATTTTTTCGGACTATCGATTATACCTTAGCGATTATATCACATTTTTTTTATCCTTCAAGCTTATTTTGAACAAAAACACAAGCCTGTAAAATACATAACGCTTTCCAATCAAAGCTGTTTTACCTATTCAAAACTAGTATTTTCAACACTCAAGGCCTATTGACACCATATGATCATTCCATATTTTGCTCTGGAATTTTGTATATATACTCCACACTTGTATTGAATTTTTCGAATGGTATGAATATTTCAACAACCCGTTCAGTCGTTTCTGTATTCATGTTTACAGGCACTAATATATAGATTCCTGTATCTGACAAGTAGAAATCAGGGTTTGAATTTTTATAAAAATCCTCTAAGGAAACTGCGTAATACGTACGACTTTCTTCGAAAAATGCTTTTACCTTGTTATTTATATAGTCTCGTCCCGCTTGATCACCGACCACATCTCGAAGCCTAATATTCTTTTTCTCTTTCAAGTTATAGTTGAGGGCCTCGGTTGTCCAGTAATACGATTCATCAGCCTGTTCAGTGTAAATATCTATACGAAGAGAAATCCAGTTTCTTCTATTAAAGGTTAACTCGAAGTCACTCCAGATATAGCTTCCACCTGTGTACATGCCATCAAAGCCTTGACCAAGCATGCGCTTTTCAATAATAGATCGAGCCATTAAATTTAGTTTCCCTTCTTCAGCCCGATCTGTAATACCACTGAAAACTGGATAGTAATACAAGCTATCCGTGCTTGTCCATCCATAGGCCACATCTACAAAGGCATCCGGATAGACGCTTGAATTTAGATACCGTTTTCTATAAAACTCAGGATAGTGAATAATATAGTTGTAAACGTCTTCTGTCCAGTACCTGTCTGATGCGTTTAAGGCCTCAACCAAACCTGCAATAAATTTTGTCATAAGTGTTTCTTCTTTATAAGAGGCAATTTCTAAATATATGTCATAGTAGACAGGCTTGATGAGGTCACTTTCATCGTAGGGGTGATTGTCCTCATAGCCAAAAACCATGGCAAGTAAATATTCATTGGCAATGTTGCTCACCTCGAGAAGTCTTTGTGACTTAGGATAACGGTTGATATAAAGATCATACTTCATTAACCTTTCCATGGCCTTTACAGGGTCGCCCACAATGCCGTTTTCATCAATTAAAGGTTTTTGCTTCTCTAAAGCCATCAGCTCAAAGTAATCTGTGGCCTCCCTAGCAATATGCCCTTCAAAGCGCTTTAAGATTTCATAGTCAATTTCAACTTTATACAGCCCCATATCTGACTTTTCCAAGGTATAGCCAGAGCGGACAAGGTCTAGTAGTACCGCCTTAAGGTCTGGCTCTTTTATGTTTTCAATACCACTTTTATTGAATCTATTCGGAAAATAGGAATAGAGGTCTTCATGATTGCCCCTATCAAAAATCTTGTTGCTAAACTCTGCTTTTTCTTCTATTAAAAGCTTTTCATACCTTAATACATACTTGGTGAATGTTTCTTGATCCAGATTGTTTTTACACTTTTCTATCACAGATATGGTGTTTATGGTTGGATTAGAACTCTCCACAGCTTCATTAAAAGCCTTGCAGTATTGTTCTTTGTATTCAATTTGAGTCTTATAACCTATCTCATTTGACTCGGAACATCCACTCAGGAGAAACATGAATGACGATGCTAAGACGAATGCTATAAATTGTTTTTTCATCTGATTCATAATCCACCTTTTCTAGAATGATCTGTCTTTCTTCATTTCAAAATAGAATGAGACGCCTGTATCTGTATTGGAAATTCCGAAGTCCACATTATGCTGAACAAGGATCTCACGCACAATTGACAAACCGAGTCCCGAGCCACCGCTGGCCTTACTTCTTGAGGGATCAACCCTATAAAAACGATCCCATACATGGGCCAAATGATCTTCCGGTATTGGATCACCAGGATTGACAATTGTGATCCGTACAGCCTGACGACCCTCACTGAGCTTAACTTGTATTGTTGAACCCTCATAGGAATACCGCATGGCGTTATTGAGTCCATTTGTTAGAACCTGTTCCATACGACGCCGATCCGCATAGACCAAGGTTGGGTCAAGTTCAACACTTAATTTTAAATCCATGCCTCTCTCAATAATTTGTGGCTCAAGTTTCTCACAGATAGATCTGACAAACGCCCCACATTCAAAGATTTCAAGATCAAGGCTGTTGGGATCATGTTCTATGCGGGAAAGATCTAGCATATCTTTTACAAGGGCATCCATCTTGTCCGCTTCTTCGAGAATAACATCTACAAAATAGTCCGTTTTGCCTTGGGCAAGCCCATCCTTAATGCCTTCTGCAAAGCCCTGTATTATGCCAATTGGAGTTTTAAGTTCATGGGAAGCACCACTTATGAACTCCCGCCGCATGGTCTCGAGGCGCCGTTCTTTTTCTATATCTTTTTGAAGTTGAGCATTGGCCAACTTCAGTTCTTCCATATTGCTTTGAAGATTCATGGACAAAGTATTGAGACTTTGCGACAAATGACCAATTTCATCATCCGTTCTGACTTCAATATAGTTGCTGAAATCAAGGTCCGCCATTTGCCCCGCAATGGTATTGATTCTTAGGAGGGGCCTTGTCACAATTCTGGAAACCAAGTAACTTAGAAAAACACTCATAATGATAGCTGCGAGAACAATTATGGCATAATAAGAACTCAAGGTTTCCACAGCTTCAAGTATGGGAAGTTGGGATGCCACAACAAAAGCATAATGAATCTGATCCCCTTTTTTCATTGGATAAACCCGGGTCAAGTAGCGCTCACGAGAGATGGGCTCGCTAAACACAAAGGCTTGTTTCTCAGGATTGTCCATAAGCTCTTCTTTTTGCCCCTTCATGTTGGAAGCCGTTTTGATATTGTAGTGCCTGTTCCAGTAATCTACAACTGACCACAGGGCATGACTTTCAACCCCCTTGATAATGGCCTCTTCCGTTGGGAGATTCGAAGCTTTCATGCGCCCAGCAATCCGGTCCAGATTATCACTGGAGCCGTCATAGCCATAAACCGGCTTATAGTCAATTATGACTTCATCCCCGACCACAAGGCGAACTGGAGACATGTGTAGACTTTCCACCTTCCCAAGAAGGAAGCCTTCCGCGTGAATTTCAGCACCCATTTGAATGTCCTTGATCCGGCTAAATTCCTGATCACTAAGAGACGCATTTAGTTCCAAGCTGACTTCAACACCAGAATAGTCTTCAACAAGCATATAGTAGGTTTCATCATTCAACATGTTTATTGACTCATCCACAATGGCCATACGAACCCCATTGGCTCTTTCAAAGGCCGTTGTATTGAGCCGCAGTTGGCGTGTTGTCCAGTCTGAATCGGAATACAAAGCACTAAAGCCCTCCATCTTTTGATCGAGCGCTTCTGCTTTTCTTGTCGTATAAAAGTTTTCAAAAAAGGCCGTCTGCATATAGAGGGCCCCTGTGATAAAAACAATGAAGATCGCTAGCATGAGTGCAAAAACCTTGGCTGAAATTCCTCCACGCAGCATTTACTTCACCTCAAACATATACCCTGCACGAATAATTGTTTTGATCATCCCCGCAGAGCCATTCATTTTGCTTCTTAACTTTTTAACATGGGTGTCTACCGTCCGCAGGTCCCCAAAATAGTCAAATCCCCAAACTTGGTCAAGTATCATTTCTCGAGTCATGACCTTGTTTTTGTTTTTCATCATAAATAGAAGGAGATCATACTCCTTTGGACTAAGGTTAATGGACTGGCCGCAAATCTGGACTTCACGTGAATTGACGTTTACAGTGACTTCGCCAGCCTTTATCAAGCCTTCATCGCCACTGACCCGCCCTTGAGCACGTTTGAGAAGGGCCTCTGCACGAGCCACCAAGACTTTTGGACTGAAGGGTTTGGTGACATAGTCGTCCGCCCCAAGGTCAAATCCAAGCAACTTGTCTTCATCTTCACTTCGTGCGGTTATAATTATAATCGGAATGTCTGACTTTGTGCGCAGTCTCTTGCAAACAGTCCATCCATCAATTTGTGGCATCATTATATCCAACAGGACCAAGTCCACTGTTTCATTTTCGAATAAATCTATGGCTTCAAGTCCATTTGAAGCTTCTAGGACATTGTAACCTGCTGATTCAAAGTACGTGGTCACGATTTCTCGCATTCTTTTTTCATCTTCAACAATCAATACTGTATACATTCTTAACTCCTCGCAAATGAATCCCATCCGCAAATTCACTCAAACTGATACCCCTCTTGTTCAAGCTTTTCAAGGACATAGGCAATAACCATACTCTTAATTTGTTTATTGGATGTGTCTTCCATAAGTTTTTCAAAATCCCTTCGGGAGTATTCTCCTACAAGAAATTCAAGACTTTCTGTAACTATTTCTCGTTTCCACATATCCATATAGCCCGATAGGGTCTCGTCCACAATAGACTTGGCCTGCTCTTTATCAAGGCCTGTGTTAATCTCTTCTCGAACAGCCAGCATCAGCCCTTCATCAAAACGAGATGCATCAAAAACCAGAAGTTGTTCCTGAATATGGTACCTAACACGTTTAAAAGCCTCTTCAGGTAAATTCTCAACATCTTTTGCTTCAGGAATTTCCTCTTCTATAGGCACATCCTCAATCTCGGGTTCAGGCGCTGCCTTTTTGGCACACCCCGTTAAGGCAATGACAAAAAGCAGTATAGCGATTAAAGCCTTTTTCATTTTAGGCCAATCCTTTCCTTTTCATGACTCTCTGCTGTTCAAATAGATACCCCAAAATAAGGTCTTCCTCCCTAGTGGATATCTTTTCAAATTTCGCCCTGACATCAAAACGTCTTATTGAATCTCTTACATTGGAGCACTGAATGACCTGACAAAGCAAGTCCAGTGTGTCTTCCCCTAGGGTGATCCGAATTTGAATATATTGACCTGCCTTGTACTTCTCAAGAGTCACAAAACGTATACCGCCAGCGCTTAAATTGGTTGTCGTCATCTCCGAAAAAGGCTTTCGCCCACCTCTTGAATAGCCTTCCACTAAGACGGGCAACCTAAAATATTTTCTTCTATTGTGCTTCTTTGCCTCCCCCTGAATGACCAGCCTGGCACAGACAATGGCTCCAGACATAAACCGGGTTTGCACTTCTGTCTTTTGAACAAAGACTGAGTCATCTTTATAATATATAATTTCATAAAATGTGCCACTTCTCATGGAAAGGGCACCACTGCCCACCACAGGTATTTCAATTTCCAGTATTTCCTTTTTCACATCGTGAATTTTGGCTCTATATTTAGGGGCGTCATCCACCCCGTATTCCCTTATTTCTATAGATTGTCCCACTCTTAAAATATCGTCCACTTCGCTTGACCCCTCCGTATTTCTTACCCTATTCTTATTGTATTCGAAATAGAGGCAAAAAAAAAGGGCATCTGAACCATGAAACATTCAGCGCCCTGACTTGATTTTATACTATCGGATTTGTCCTTGTCCACGTAAAATGTACTTGGTGGTTGTCAGTGCATGAAGTCCCATTGGCCCACGTGCATGGAGCTTTTGTGTACTAATTCCAATTTCTCCGCCAAATCCAAAAACACTGCCATCGGTGAATCGCGTTGAAGCGTTTACGTAAACCGCCGAAGCGTCCACCCCATTTAAAAACAATTCTGCTGCATTTATATTTTCCGTAATAATTGACTCTGAGTGTCTTGTGCCATACATTTCAATATGCTCCATGGCCGCCTCTATGTCCTCGACAACTTTAATGCTTATTTTAAGAGAGAGGTATTCTGTGCCCCAATCCTCTTGAACAGCCAAGCCAACATCGTGGGCTAAAGCCCTTGTTTTTTCACATCCTAAGACTTCAACCCCCTTGGACTTGAGACTCACAATCATGGACTTTATCCACTTGGCATCAATATCTTTATGAATGAGGAGGGTTTCAATAGCGTTGCAGACACCCGGGCGCTGAATTTTGGCATTTTCTATTATAGGAAGTGCCATTTCTAGGTCTGCATCCTTATCAACATAAATATGACAAATACCAGCTCCAGTTATAATAACAGGCACACTGGCTTGCGCAACGATGGCGTTTTTCAAACCCTTGCCACCTCTAGGTATAATCACATCTACCAGATCGTCCATTGTAACCAGATCTTTTACAAGAGCACGATCTGTACTCGAAATGAGTTGAACGGCCCCTTGTGGCATACCTGCCTCAATACCAGAATCATTTAAAACAGTCGCTAAGATTTTATTGGTTTCAAGAGCTTCCTTGCCCCCTCTTAAAATAATGCTATTGCCTGATTTAAGGGCCAGGCCTGATGCATCCACAGTCACATTGGGTCTTGACTCATAAATCATGCCAATAACACCAATTGGCACGCGAACCTTAGACGCGTGAATACCGTTTTCAAGCTTCCACCCACTTTCAACCTCACCCACTGGGTCACTGAGACTGATCATAGTTCGAAGACCTTCCTGCATCCCTATTAATCTCTCTTCATTTATAATAAGACGATCAATCATGGCACTGCTTAAGCCATTTTCTCTTCCCGCAGCCACATCAAGGGCATTGGCATCAAAGATTTCTTTCTTTCGGGCGTCAAGAGCCACGGCCATGGCTTCGAGAATCTGATTTTTTTCCTTCGTCCCTAGCACGGCAAGTTTTCGAGAAGCCCCTCTTGCTTGTTTCGCCATTTCACGAATATCCACTTTTATGTCCTCCTTAAAATCATATTATCCACATGTATGATTTCATCATAGTCCTTATAACCGATTTTTTCTTCTATTTGGTCTGTTTTCACACCGATCAGATGCCTGAGCTCGTCAGCGGCATAGTTTGTTATACCTGTGCCAATAACATGGCCATCTGCTGAAACAACTTCCACAGCCACACCTCTTAAAAATGCCCCTTCCACCTTTGTCATACCCGATGGCAAGAGGCTCTTTTTATTGAGAAGGGCTTTTTCAGCACCTAAATCTACATATATATGACCTTCCACACGACTCCCAAAAGAGATCCAGTGCTGTCTGGCTTTCATTTTTTCCTTTTGCCCCAGAAAGAGAGTGCCCATTTCTTCCCCCGACACTATCCTATTGAGGACATCTGGCACACTGCCGTCCGCTATGACCATATTGACACCGGCAGCTGTTGATATTTCTGCCGCATTTATCTTTGTCGCCATCCCACCTGTTCCAAGCTTGGTGCCTGCACCACCAGACATGTCATGAATCTTCTGATCAATGGTCTCCACGATTTCAAGACGCCTAGCCTCTGGATTTGTATGGGGGTTATCTGTATATAGACCGTCCACATCGGAAAGAATAATATGCAGGTCTGCTTCTATAAGACTGGCCACTAGAGCCGATAAAGTGTCATTGTCTCCTACTTTGATTTCATCCACCACCACAGCATCATTCTCATTCACGATGGGAACAACATCTTGACGTAGCATTTGAAAAAGCGCATCTCGCGCATGTATAAATCGTCTTCTATCAGAAAAATCATCCTTTGTCAGAAGAACCTGACCGATGGTTTTCCCAAACTCTGAGAAAAATTTCTGGTACATATGAAGCAAAACACCTTGACCGACTGCAGCAGCGGCCTGCTTTTCGGGTAAAGTCTTGGGCCTTTCGTGCAGTCTGAGTTTCCCCATACCTGCGCCGATGGCGCCCGACGTTACCAATACAATCTCATGTCCGCTATTTTGCAAATCCGACAGCTGTTTCACCAATTTGTCAATTCGACCTAAATTGAGGAGTCCAGTGTCATAGGTTAGAGTGGAAGTTCCCACTTTCACCACGATGCGGCGGACATCTTTCATGATTGTCTGCTTATTCATTTTTTTCACTCCTCATTACAATTTTGTTACATTATATACGATTTACACAGACCTGCCTAGCATAAACATGCATAGTTCCCATTAAATTTACAGTCCTTTGTAAGAATACTATAAAAGTATACTTTTAAGCTTTTCAAGAAAACTTTCTCCTTAGACCATCTATAAGCCAGTGCTTGCAAGTCTTGATAATCATTATCATTTCTCAAGAGAGTTGCGAGTGTTATCATTTCAATTTGTAATGATTTTAATATTGTATTTGTTACTCATTGTGCTATACTGTATTTAGAAACGACGAACACCCACCGGGTGACAGAAATTAAAGGAGGCAATATCATAATGGAAAGAATTGTAGGCCGTAAGGCTCCAGACTTTAATATGGCAACTGCGACAGGCGATGGCAAAGACTTCGGTCGTGTCAGCCTAGCTGATTATAAAGGCAAATGGCTAGTGATGTTCTTTTACCCACTAGATTTTACATTCGTTTGCCCAACTGAAATCACTGGATACTCAAAGCGTTATGAAGAATTCAAGGCTCTGGGTGCCGATGTACTCGGTGTAAGCGTTGACAGCGAACACTCTCACAAAGCTTGGATCAATGGTGATCTAGGCCAGCTGACATTCCCGCTTGCATCAGATATGACTAAGCAAGTATCCCAAGATTATGGGGTGCTAATAGATGAGGCAGGTATCGCCCTTCGTGGTCTATTTATTATTGACCCTGAAGGTGATGTTAAATACTCTACAGTTCACGACCTAAACGTCGGACGTAGCGTAGATGAAACACTTCGTGTTCTAAAGGCTCTGCAAACTGGCGGATTATGCCCTGTAGACTGGACCGAAGGCGAAGATCTCCTCTAAAAAGTACTGAACTCTCTCTTTAATACATCCCTAAAACACTCAGCCGTCCCCGACCCCTGGCTGAGTGTTTTTATGTGTAAATATTTTAAAAGCCCTTTCTCTGACCCACCCACGGAGGCGAAGCCTTCTCAAGATATTCATCCACACTGGGACCTTTTAACTCTTTTAGTCTCCAAATTCCATAAATATAGGTTGGTGTTAAGACAAATACGGTTGCAGGCACCCCCATTAGGACGCTGTATATTGTTAAGCTTTGCAAACTTCCATAAAGGAAAAACCATATTTGAATGAGTGCACGAACAGCGAAAAAAACACTCCAACCAATGGTCACTTCGTAATATGCCGGTAAAACATCTTTTCTCCAGTACCATTCTATGTCCCACCCCCTGGTCAAGTGACTTGCCCAAGCGGCTAAGGGTTTTTTATACATAAGGCTACCCAGGGCTATGCAGAGTATGAAAGCGTTGCCCATTAAATCGGGGAGAAAGTAATTTTCAGACCTCTGACTTATCAAAGTGAATACAGCGGCAGTTACACTTCCCAAGCAACCGAGAGCAATATATTTAAGCGGTTTTCCCTGCTTTTTTCTAAGCAAGATAAGGAATATGGAAAACACAAGTGTTGAGGGTCCAGCTGTCTGAGCTCCCCATCTGTTGTTTATAAACAGGAAGGCAATAGGCAATACGACAGCATCCCCTGTGCCTGTCATTGAGATTGTTTTAAACTCATCCCCAATTTCTTTTATTTTTTCTATCATATTGGCCTCCATTTATAAGTGTTAGCGGTATCTTATCATTACCCCTCCTGTCTCAGTTCATGCTTTGACCTTTTACAAAAACAAATCAAAATGAAGGCCTACCATAAAGAAAGGGTCCTTTGACTAGGACGCTGTAAAACAATTTACCGCTTCCTGGTCAAAGGACCCTTGTATTCTTTAATTTGGTCTTACTACAAACTATATTGTGCCCATAAAAACCTCAGAACCCCAGGGTTTTGTCCACACTTACTGATTTTTTTTCATGGCTTGATATTTCTTCATTTGATTGAGTTTTATATGATCCACTTGGCTCGTCTTAGGGACACGTTTTGGTGCTTCTGGTGTTTCTTTTTTCTGAAGCTCATGAATCAACATATCAATTTTATCTGCAACCTGCGTGTTCTGGGCCACATGATAACATTTCCTGACCTTTTCAAGATCATACTGGGCAAGACCAAGAATAATTCGTGCTTGCCTGTCGTTGATGGGTTCTTCAATCATATCCATAACTGAAGAGACCAGACTTTCTCTATCAGGAACCTGAGCCTGCTGGTTTTCTCTAAAAGCCACAACCGCCGGTTCGCTCTTTTCAATCCACTGTCTTACAGAGTCTGACTGTTCATGGATGGATTTTGTAAGGACTTCTGTATCCACATCATCCGTTTTTTCAGAAACTTGATTCACATCATATTCAAGGACATCCTGTCCCTTTAAACTCTTTGCATTTTGATAATTCAGTAGCCCCCTGTTATAGGGTGCTTTTTTAGGCTTGTCTTCCATTTGTCCTTCATCATCACCAGACCTATTTTCAGCCTCTTTTGAAACAGCAAGCAACCTGTCCAAATTGTCAAAACCATCTTCTTCAATATCCTCGCTGGTCAGGTCTGAATCCTTTTGATTTTCAAGATGATCTAAGTTTTCAAAAACCACAGATTCCACCTGGGCTTTTTGACTGTCAGATTTTATAATGCCCCTGTCTTTTTCATCTATATACGTTCCAACTTCAATGTCTTTTATGTGATGATCACTTCCCTCAACAAAAAGTTCGGAAGTGCTATCAACATCTATAAGCCCTTTTGCCACAAGCCCTCGAAGAGCATTTAAGGCCATTTCAGAAGAGACCCCCATCTTAACTGCAATGATGTCTGTGGTCAGTAAATGATCAAACTCCGGTCGTCCAGCATATCTGGCTAAGACCATGCCACATAATTTCTCATAGGCTGTCAGATCATTTCTATCCACCAAGGAATTTTCAACAGCAAACCACGTTCTCATTAAGAAGCCTCCAGTCTCTTTCATCCTACACATGTAATATCCACTCATAGGAGCGAGACACTTTATAAGTGTAGGAAATACATTCACTTCTATGATAGCTTACCACACTTTCATGCGTCAACGAAAAGCATGAGAATCCTTTACGAGCTGTCCCCTATATTGATCAAAAACCACCCTAATTACATCGGTTTTCGAATGTGTTTTATCAAATTCTAATACATTTTCTTTATTTCGACATATTTCGACCTTGAAATGACATAATTGACTGAATTATTGCAATTATTTCATTTTATAATTAAATTGTTGTAAAAACCCATTTGTAACTGGGTATAACTTTCTATTTCTTAAGGGGGAATATTTTTGTACAAAAAAAGACTGAGTTTACTTTTAGTCCTCATGCTTGTTCTTAGCAGTTTCACAACAAGCTTTGCAGGCTCGCTAAAGGTAACCGACCAAAAGAGTTCTCGACTCGACAGCGCACCCGTCAGGGTCATTGTCGAAGTTGAAGGTGAGTATGGTCTTAATCTAGCGAAGACCATGCGCACATCTGTTTCTGATCTTGATGCAGAAAGCAGAAAGGCCATTGTGAAAACACAAGAAGATGTTATGGAAGATTTAAAGGACACGGGGATTGACCTTGATGTCCATGAATCATATACAAACATCCTCAATGGGTTCTCAATGACCGTGGACGAAAGAGATATTGATGCGGTTAAAAATACAGAAGGTGTCAAAGCCGTATACCGAGTCAATGAATACAAGCGTCCTGAGATGGATTACAGCGGTGAGTACGTCAATCTTGATGAAGCACTGGCTTACAGAGATGGAAAGTATGATGGACGCGGTACAGTCGTTGCCGTTATTGATTCAGGTGTCGATTACACACATAAAGATATGAAGATCGATTATCCTGAACATATTAAACTCGATAAAACTGATGTCACAAGTAAAATTATAAACAGTGGCCTCAACGGCAAGTACTTTACAGAAAAAGTGCCTTACGGCTACAACTACTTTGATAAGACAAATGAAGTTATAGACATTAGCGAAGGCGCTTCCATGCACGGTATGCACGTTGCCGGAACAGTGGCGGCCAATGGAGATGAGGACGGCATTAACGGTATCGCTCCAGAAGCTCAAGTCTTGGCTATGAAAGTCTTCAGCAATAATCCAAACTATGGTTCAACATACGGCGACATTATTATTGAAGCCATTGACGAATCCATTGCCATGGGGGCAGATGTTATCAATATGTCCTTAGGTGCAACAGCAGGAACACCAAACAGCAACGATCTTGAACAAATGGCAGTGCAGCGTGCTCTTGACGCAGGCATCGTTTGTGCAATCTCAGCTGGAAACTCCTCCTTTAGTGGCAATGGTGCCCTTGATGAAGGACAATTACCAATATATGCAGCTGATATCGGGGTCACAGGTTCACCATCTGTCACACCTGAGAGCATAACAGTGGCTTCCCTTGAAAATAAGAAGCTTTCTGCACAAACCCTTACATTCACAGACAAAACGGACAAGGCCCATAAAATTTTCATTAGCGTTGGCACAGAGGAAGACCCGGCTGATGTTTTTGAAAACCAAGCTATCCAGGCCGTCTTCTGTGGCCAAGGTGGTGCGGATGAATTCCAAAACATCAATGTCATTGACAAGATAGCTCTTATCGAGCGTGGTGGCCGAACATTTAAAGAAAAAATCGACAATGCCATGAAAAACGGGGCCATTGCAGCCATCATTTTCAACCATGAGGCTGGTGGAGAATCCCTTATGAAAATGGGAGGCGTGGAAACATGTGAGATCCCTGCCGTTTTCATGGGCCGTTCAGATGGTCTTAAGATTAAAAAAGACGGTGGCTCTGTCACTTTCACAGGTGAATCTGTGGTCATTGACAATGTCACAGCTGGAGAAATGTCTGATTTCTCATCTTGGGGAACACCAATCACCCTAGACATCAAACCAGAAATCACTGCTCCAGGGGGAGATATTCTCTCAACTTTTAACAACAACACATACGGTATGATGAGTGGTACATCCATGGCTTCCCCTCATATCGCTGGGGCATCGGCATCTATCATGCAACGTGTTCGTGACGATTTCTCCCTATCTGGTCAAAAGTCACAGGAAATGGTCAAACTTCTCATGATGAACACAGCCAACCCTAAGATTTCTGAAGGCGTGGCCCACAAGAAGTTTGATGATTTCTACACAGACGATTACAAGTGCTACAATTCACCAAGACAACAAGGCGCAGGTATCCTTGACCTTTACGGAGCTCTTGAAACACCTGTAACTGTCTCTGAAAAAAAATCCGGTCTGGGCGAAGTTAACCTAGGTGAAATTTCTGAGTCAAAGGGTGAAGTGGCATTTGACCTTATCTTCAAAAACCACAATGATTCACCTGTCACATACGAAATCGAACAACAAATCAACACTGCAGCACTCTTTGACAATAAAATTTGGGCAGATGCCATGCCAGTTCTAAAGGCTTCTGACGCAAGTGAAACCACAAGCTATGAAAGATTAACATTCGATGTAACTTCTGATGGTTATGACAAGACTTCAAACACCATCACGGTTCCAGCAGATGGCACACTCAAAGTTTCTTTCTTTGTCGATCTTGACGAGGACCAGGCACTTGCCGCCGATTCTCACGAACCAATTTTAGATGCCTTTGAAAATGGAACTTTTATTGAAGGCTTCATTCGTTTTATTGATACCAACGACACCCATGCAGATTTAACCATGCCATACCTTGGTTTCTATGGTCAGTGGGATCAGCTTCCGATTATTGATAAAACAATGTATCCTGATGACACAAACCCTGGCCTTTATGAAGCTGGTTTGTTCTATGATCAAACCGACGACTATTTAGGCTACACTGAGTTTTCAAATGGATACAGCCTAAACTTATCTGATATGGTTATAGGCCATGTGACAAACGCGTCAGGTAAAAAAGTGGGCTCAAGCGGTATTTATGGCAACTTGTCTTTGCTTCGAAATGCAGAGCAGATTAAATACACCATTCTTGATGAAAATGGAAAACTGGTTGAAACCATTGCCCATAACAAGGATGGAAAGCGAAAAAATTATTACGACGCAGGCGCTGGTGGCAAAACATCATCTTTAGGCGAAGGCTTCTGGGATGGTCTGATTAACGGTGAACCAGCACCAAATGGACAATACACCTACCGTATTTCTGCCAAAATCGTTGGTGAAGACGCAGACTGGCAGCACTATGACTACCCTGTCTTCGTAGACAATTGCAGTGCAGAAATTACTGGTCTTGAACAATCACTTGGTGATGGTGGCAAATTGGAATCTGTAACAATTCAGGCCAAAGCCAACGAAATTTTCGTTCGAGATGAAAAAGATCCTTCTAAAATAACTTCACGAATCACTGTGGAAGAAGGAAAATACAAAGGCATTCGCAAATACGGTCTCATGGAACTTGGCGGAAGCTTTAAGGTCATTGTCAGCTCACCTGATAGCACCCTTAGCCTGAAAAATGTTCCAGAGAACACAAGTCCAAATTCCGATGGCTCATACACACTTGTGCCTTTTGTTTTATCGGCAAATGGAGCCCTTGAAATTGGAGCAGCCTTCTCATTCGCTTTTAAAGACGGCCTTCCAGTCACAGATGATGGCGGGGACAAAATACTAAAAGATGTACTCTTTGAAAATTACACTGTCCACAAGGACATTTCAACAGTGGCCGGAAAGACCTTTGAACCAGAATTTAAAGGCGCTTACGCAAGCGCTTCTGATGGTGCCATTGTCGTGACAAAGGCATTTGATGAAGACCTCTATTATATGGATGACTATGATGCTTCTGCATTAACATTTAAGAAAACTCTGAATGTTGATGACAAAGTGACACTCACTATTGATGAGTCATTTGATGTGGCGGCAGGAAAAACACCGCTCGTTGCAGTTTATCCAATCTCGGATCAGATGAAAAACAAACTGAACTCACAGGATGCAGTTTCAGAGAAATACCTAGCAGAGATTAAGGCCTATGTGGAAAATAACGGCTATAAGTCCGTGAAAATTTCAACAGATGACAATCTAATTTCTGCCATTACAGCACATCCGGAAGTGGCTTCAATCCAATCCACATCGGGATCGTCAATCACGATTGATATTGCATCTAGCCCACTTGTAGCAAAAGCAAGTGTCCTTGATGGCTTCAAAGAAGGCACGGACTATTTGAAGGCCTATACCCTGATTGTAGCAAGTGACGACACTTACACAGAACCTAGCACTGCCGTTCTTGACGATATTGTTCCACCAACTGTTACAATTGATTCTCCAGAATTCTGGAGTGAGTTCACAGAGGATTCTCCAGCAATTGAAAAGGAAACTGTGGATGGAAAAACCGTCTATTCTGTTGCATTTTCAGGTCATGTCAGTGATGAATCTGCCTTAACAGGCCTAAAGCTTGATGGCGTGACTGTTGAAAGCACATTTAACACCAAAACGGGCAACTGGGACTTTGAAGGACAAGTGCCTGTAGAAGATGGCAAAAACGAGTTCACAGTTCTTGCAAGCGATAAAGCTGGCAACCTTGTTGAATTCAAGCAAGCCTTCTTTGCAGACCTGATTGAACCAGTTCTATCGATCGACTCAAATAAAATTCAGTTTAAGCGCATCAATGGCAAATACTATGTCAGACTCAATGGCTATGTGAGTGATACATTCCCAGTGCTGAAACTAAAAGCTGGTAAGGAACTCATAGTGAATGAATCTGAATCCTTTGCTGAATATAGCGACCTCTTAAAACCACTAAAGGTCGAACTGAAAAACACATATGTACCAATTGAAAAGAACCAAGAATCTCTCTACATTAAACTTGTTGATTATGGTGGCCATGTTGTAAGCGAGCGTATAGAAATACCTCAGCACATATTCAAAACATCAAGCAACAACCATCGCGATGATGACGATGACAAGAAGGATAAAAAGAAAAAATCGAGTGGGTCTTCTGGTGGCGGATCATCAAAGAAAAACAATACAGCAAGCTCCGCAAGCACAAGCAAGGATGACGCTACAAACATATCAGCAGACACATTCAAAAAAGAAAATCTTTCAAAGGAAGGCCGCGTGGTTATCAAAGCCCCTGCTCCTTCAGAAAAAAATGAGGTTAAGCTCAACCTTGATAAGAAAGCCATTCAAGCGGCACATACCAACAAGGCTGTTCTTGAAATCGATGCAGGCATCGCCAAGCTTCATATTGATTCAGAAAATCTGAATGGTGCAAGCTCTGATTCCGCTGAACTCAGCATCGCGTCTGTCAAGGGCAGTGATGCCGTTAAGATTCAGAAAAAACAGGCTCGAACAGAAAGTTTAAAGCCAATTGGAGATATTATTGACATTAAACTAAGCCTTGATGAAAATAGTGAGGATGTCCACCAGCTCAAAAAGCCAGTGGATGTTGAAATACCACTAGATATTGATACAGATTCAGTGGACACAGACAAGCTCGGCCTCTTCTACAACAACGAATCAACGGGCCAGTGGGAGTATGTTGGTGGGAACTATGACGCAGCTTCTAGGACCCTTCGTGCCACTCTCAGTCACTTTAGCCAGTACTGTGTTATGGAACGTGAAATTCAGTTTACAGATACCGATGCACACTGGGCAAAATCTGTCATTGAAAAAATTGCTTCAAAAGACATCGTTTCAGGCTATGCAGACGGATCCTTTAATCCAGATGGTACCATCACCCATGCTGAGTTCCTGACACTTGTTGTGAAAGCCCTTGATTTTGAGACATCCTATGAAGGGGATATGTGGTATGACACATACATTTTCGCAAGCAAATTAAATGGACTTATTGCACCTGAAGCAGAATTTGATCCTGAAGCCAATATCACCCGTGAAGAAATGGCTGAAATTCTTGGAAAGTACCTTGAAACAAAGACAATTGAGCCAAAGTACGATCCAATCACTTTTATTGACGCTTCTGAAATGGAAGAAGATGTGCTCAATGCAGTGAATACGGCCGTACGTTTTGGCCTCTTCTCCGGTCGAGCAGATGGCTCTTTTGATCCAGATGCCACTGCGACAAGAGCCGAGGTTTCACAAGTGATTTATGACCTGGTACAGGTTACTGGGTTAAACTAAGGCCGATTGATTCTAATCTATTAGAATGGCTTTTAAAACCCAAAAATCCCGCGAACGTGTTCGCGGGATTTTTTTATATAATTTATAGGGTCTTATATACATCAAGCAGAACGGTTGCAGTACTGCTGTTTCTTTCCTTTTTGTTTTCTCACTTCAATAAGGGACTCCACCTTGGCGATATAATTCTCATCGTCTGAAATACGTGTGAGCGATGTTAAAAGGTAAAAGTTAAAAGATCTTGGTATAATGCGATGTGTGACACAATGAATGAGCTTCTTGGCGATTTGAAAATTATGAACGTGTGAGTGTTTTTCTTTAAAGTCATAGCCAGCATTGTGAACGATATAGTTGTGTCCTGCTCTATATACTTTATAAGAACCTTCTTGATAAACTTGCATTCCCATAGCGACACCCCTTTCGGCCTGCAGCTCAACCGCCGCTTGGCCGTTTCACTGTATTTACCTCCAGTTTAATCGCTTTTGACTCACCTCCGTGAACAAGTTGCTCTTCTTATACATATTATCGGTTTGAATATTCTGAAACTTTAACTTTTAATCAAATTTATTAATAAACATTCAGATTAAACTGTACATTGTGCTGTCTTCATTATAAATGATTCGCTATTTTACGACTCTATATTCTATGTTAACCCTAGGTTTTGTTTTTGTTAAACCCTTTATACTGCAGGCACTTTGTCGAGTCTTACGGCTATAGAAAATCCTCTTATCTATACAATTCTACATTTTCCGTATGAATTCCTTCTTTTTTACATATTTCCATATAGGTGCATAAAAATCCCACAAACCGTGTCAAATACAGCTTGTGGGATCAATCTTTCTATTCAGCCTTTTCTTAAATGATTTGCCATAAGGATGTATAAGCAAACTTTAAGCAAATAAAACTCTATGGAACTTCTTCTTACCCTTTTTGATAAGAACGCCTTCATCTCCGAAATCTTCCACAGTGATTTTTCTATCAATGCTTGTGATCTTTTCACCGTTGATGGATACCCCGCCTTGTTGAACGTTACGACGCGCTTCACTTCTTGATGGTGCAAGACCACACTTATTCATTAGGTCAAGAATGCCCATGCCTTCACCTTCAAACTCTGATTTTTCAAGTTCTGTGGTTGGTACATTTGACATATCTGCGCCACCTGCAAACAGGGCTTTTGCAGCTTCAAGGGCCTTTTTCGCCTCTTCTTCACCATGAACAATTTTAACGAATTCAAAGGCCAGTGTTTCTTTGGCCTTGTTAATTTCAGCCCCTTCAAGAGCTCCCAGTCTACGCACTTCATCCATTGGAAGGAATGTCAGTAGGGACAGGCAGTTTTCAACATCTGCATCTTCAACATTACGCAGGTACTGGAACATTTCAAATGGCGTTGTTTTTTCTGGATCAATCCAAAGAGCACCAGCTACTGTCTTGCCCATTTTAACGCCTTCAGACGTCGTTAACAGCTTAAATGTTAAGCCAAACACCTGCTCTTGTTCCATTTTGCGTGTCAGCTCAACACCAGCAATAATATTTGACCACTGATCATTACCACCAAGTTGCATCTTGCAGTTGTAACGTCTGTTTAGCTCTAGGAAATCGTAGCCCTGCATGATCATGTAGTTAAACTCAAGGAAAGTCAGTCCGCTTTCCATACGCTGTTTAAAACACTCTGCTTGAAGCATTCTATTCACCGAGAATTTTGAGCCAATTTCTCTTAGGAACTCGATGTAATTTAGGTTGTCAAGCCAATCAGCATTATTTGCCACATAGCCTTTTTCACCATCAAGAACCAGGTATTTTTCCAGTTGCTTTCGAATGGCATTGCCATTGTCTGTCAGCGTGTTGTTTGTAAGCATTTTCCGCATATCTGTCTTGCCTGTTGGATCCCCAACCTTTGCAGTGCCTTCACCGATGAGTGCGATTGGCTTATGACCCGCATTTTGCATGTGCTTCATAACCATAACCTGAACAAAGTGCCCCAGGTGCAAGCTGTCTGCAGTTGGGTCAAACCCTATATAAAATGTCACACTCTCTTTAGCAAGAAGTTCTTTCACTTCCTCTTCATGTGTAATTTGCTCAATAAATCCTCTTTCCTGAAGGATATCAAATACATTTGTCATTCCCATGACCTCCTTTTTACTCGTTCATACTCATCCATACTGCTCATTGTTTAAACCTTATTTGTCCAGCCAATCCCTCTAAAATAAATTTTTAAGGGCTTACAGCTGATTTTAGAATACAAAAAAAGCTTACCCCACCCTATAAGGGTGAGATAAACTCTCACGTTACCACCTTATTTCATCGTTATGTTTAAACCATTGCATAACGACCTCAAACGCCTTTATCGCAGACGATACGTGGTCATTTCTGACCATGGCTCAGGGGTGTAATTCAATACCACATCAGGGCATGCTTTTCACCAACCAGCATACTCTCTATATTCCTGTGTCGCCTCTACTTTTCCCATCACAGCCTGTCGATCTAATCCAAATTTTTGGATAGACTTAATTTTGTGTATATCATAAAGCAAGACCGTGAACGTGTCAAGTCCATGTTTCATTTGACCTACTGACCTATATCCAGTCTTTCAATCAGTTCATCAACTTGAATAGAATGTTCTTTGACTAAATCAACGAATTTTTCACCAACTTGAACGACTGGTCGCGTCGGAAAATTCACATCCACGTAAATAACTGTGCCTTCTTCACCCGTGCTGAGTCTTACTTTCTTGCCCACGAAAAACTCCGCCAAATTGCTCAAAAATACATAGCAAACTTTTGAATCAAGCGTTGTTCCCGACTGCCAAGAAATATATTCTGCAGCTTTAAATGGTGATACTTTTTTTCTATATGGTTTGTCCGTGGTCATAGCGTCAAATATGTCGCAAACCATGATAATTTTAGCAAACTCATGTATTTGACCAGATTTTAATCTTAGGGGATACCCGCTCCCATCCAGTCTTTCGTGATGCTGTAATGCACTATACTTAATATTATTTGTTACGCCCTGCGTTTTCATCAACACACTGTAGCCAAACTGGGCATGCCTTTTAATCACTTCAAACTCATCATCTGTAATAGGCTTTTCCTTATTCAATATAAAATCTGGAATTTTCATTTTCCCAATATCAAATAATAAGGCCGCTTGTCCAAGTTCAACAAGCTGTTGTTTGCTGTATCCAAGCCACTTTCCAATCATGCTGGCTAAAATTGACACACGTAAACTGTGCTCAAATGTATAATCATCTGATTCCTTCAACTGGTTTAAACGCATAAGCACATCGTTGTTGCGAATCATATCCGGAAGGGCTTCTTCAATGTTTTCCTTCACAGAAGATAAATCTATATCATTTGATTCCTTGAGATGATGGAACATCTCTTTCGTTTCTTCAATCATTTCTTCATGTTTAACGTCAATTGGCGTGTTACCATCACCTGTAAGAACGTTAATGACCATATTGGCATTAACGACATTGGTCACCACGGGAGCATAGTTTTCTTCTTCTAGCTCCTCAAGTTCTGACTTAAACTTTTCAACATCATATCGACGACCTGCTTCCTTAGCAGCTCTTTCAACCGTATCTGCATCAAGGGATGCTGAAGTTGGTTTTGCAGTTCGATTTGTGCCCGAGTACGGCGGTTCAAAATCTGATATTTTGACTGCAAGAATCCCCAGGCGCTTTAACAGCTTAATATGACGCTCGCTTAGCTCTGCACCAGCACCCAACAATTCAACAGTCCCATCTTCATTAAATATGGCTTCTGCTAGGATCATACCTGGTTCAACTTTTCCGATTTCAACGTATTTCAACTTTGATCACCTACCCCGCTAAAAAATCCAGACAATAGATGAATTCTCCATTTGGACTGGATGTCCTTTATTTATTACCCTTTTTCTTTAAATTAATCCCGGATTCTTCATGAAAATTGTATATTCGTCAAAAAATGCCCATATATTTCAAAAGGCCTTATCTATTTGTATTCTATCATTTTCTGTAGGTGGATTTGGAAAAACAACAAACTTGTTTCCAAAATTCCCTCGCCCAACTAAAAAACTCCCTTTTGTGGGAGTTTTTTTGCTATGGTTATACTATGTTACTATGATTTTAACAAATACGCTTCAAAATATTATTTAATCTTACCCACTATATAGCAGATGTAATAACATCCTCAAGTTCTAATAACATACCATTTGGCACGTAGTCTACAAAGAGTGTTATCCAGTAGCCTGTTTCATCTGCTTTAACTGTTTCCACACGGCCAACAACACTGTAAATCACTCGACTCACTCTAATATCCACTCCGATAAACTCGCCAACCTTCATGGACGTAAAAGTTCTAATTCGAACCACTCGATCAAAAACATCGGTTAAATCAATTTCTGCAGGTGGTGCAAAATCTGCATAACGCTCGTTGACGTAAAACATTTCACTTAGCTCAGATTGATTTGCCAGACGGCCGTCCACTCTTTTGTCTTTCAAATTCGCAGTCATGGTCATCCCACCTTTACATTTGGATACGCTGCTCCTTTATTCGACAATATTCGATTTTTATAATTATACATCATTTATCGGTAGAAACAGCGATTTTTTAAGGTTTTTGTAACATAATTCCGAAAAAATTTACAATTAAATTTATATTCTTTATAATATTCTACCCATTTTGTGGTCTTTTTAATCCATCCCTCTATACTTCCTGTCCCTTATCGCCTATACAACATGACCGATGAGAACAGTGGGAATATCAAAATCTAAGAGAAGGTCTTTTTTCACAACGACAATGGCCACAGAAGATGGTCCGCAGGATTTCTCCATATCCAGTTCCACCCCTTCTATAAGCTGGTAACTTTCATCTCGACTCACAAACATATCATTCAGTTCCCCCATCACACCTTTTGAACCCACTGGGAGAATCTCTCGAACAGCGTTCATTTCTAAAAGACGCTTTATAGTCGATGCCTTTAAAAGTTTGTCACTATGATCTATAACCTCAGGCCCGACTGAGGGGCGTCCTATAACATACACTGCATCCCCCCTGTGAAAGGGACTTCTTTTTATGGTTTTCGCTAGACCGTTGACAACCACACCTAGGGCTGTCATCGAGGTGGGCATATTCTTTTCCATGCTTGTTAGAACAGGCACACGAAGTCCAAATTCATCAAGACATGATTTAACGCCTTTTAAAAGACGTCTTCCAGTTGCATCAGGTTCATTGGCTATGGGCACAGCCACACTCACCACCGATGCCCCCAAGCTGAGAACCTCAAGCAGGGCCACCCTTGCAGTAATCGCCCCTACGACTTCAGGTGGCGCCTCAAGGGTATCATCTCGCTTTAATCCAATTCCACCACAGGAGTCACAACCCGTAACTAGAATTTGGTCATTTTGAAGTTGTGTAAGTATCACATCTCTATAGGTCATCATCTTTAAATCCACGTGCCAATTCTGTTTTTGAAACGGCTCCATTTATAACAACTGCCAGAATGACATTTACAGCACTTGCAACTACGAGAGCCGGTATAAACACCACAGCCATTTCCCATTCAAAGCCGGGCACTGTCACAAGAGCCACAGGCATGACAAGTCCATTCATAGCGATTGCCACTATTATACCCAGGATACTATGAACTTTCTTCGATGCTAGGGCAAACAAATACACCGATAAAAACATCAGCAATGCTATGGCGCCATGAATAGGCAATCCAAATGGGAAACCCGATAATGCCGACGTCATTAAATGACCCATAAGACCAACAAAACCACCGTAAAAACCACCCATGAGTATCCCAGCGAAGTACGCTGGAAAGGAATCAAGCGCAATTGTACTAAATGGGCCCGGTAGCTTTATATTGGCACCTACAAAGGAAAGGGCGATCATGAGAGCCAACAGAATCAACCTGTTGAGTTTATTGTTATCAGCCACTTTTATTACTCCTCCTCTGAACTTGTTAACACTTATTTCATTAAATATTTAAGTGATCGACTTGAAATCACAAAATAACAAGCCCCACCTTATTATAGAAAGAAACTTGCAGGCTAAACCATGCAAGTTTCTTAATCTGCTGATAAATATTATAACACTTTATTGGAAAGAAAGCCTCTTGATCTATGTCTTTTTACGCCCACGGCCCATAAACATGCTGGCGACCTTCACCAGTGGGTTCCTTTCAAGGTCACTGATGTAAGCCTTTTTCCCAAGCTTTCTGATGATTTCAGAATAAGTAGGATAGGCATAAATCATGTCTGCTGCCTTATTTAAACTAATTCCGTAAAACTTAAACATGAGAAGCTCATGGATGAGCTCTCCAGCCCTATTCCCAAGAATATCTGCCCCGTAGACCATGCCTTTTTTATCACAGTATACAATGGCACGCCCCAGGGTTTCTCTCTCTGTTATTGCCCTATCTAGTTCTGAATAGTCCTGCTTGTATATTCTTAAATCTGAACCAAGCAAGTCCCTAGCTTCCGCTTCGCTCATCCCCATATGGGCCATCTCAGGGTCTGTGAAAGTCACCCAAGGCACATTATCATAGTTGACCTTGCGCTTAACGGGTAGACTTGCATTTACAACAGAGATAATAGCGTGGTTTTCAGCTATATGGCTGAGTCTGTAAGGTCCAACGGAATCACCAGCACCATAAATGCCTTTTTGCGTTGTTTCCAAGTGTTCATCCACAACAAGGCCCCGGTCTGTGTAGGCAACACCAATTTTTTCAAGTCCCAAGCTGTTCAAGTTGGTCTTGCGACCTGTGGCAATAAGAATTTCATCAAAATCCACCACTTCTTCACTTTCATCATAGTGCTTGATTGTTATTTTCCCTGGATCTACCCTTAAAATTTCCGTGTTGGCTCTAAAACGAATGCCCTCTTTATGAAGGCGCTTCATGAGTAGTTTTCCGAGTTCATGATTGTCTCTTTCAAGAATGATCTCACGCCTTAAGATAACCGTCACCTTTACGCCAAGGCGCTGCATAGCCTGGGCCATTTCCATGCCTATTGGACCACCCCCAATAACGACCATGCTTCCAGGAAGCTCAGGCATCTCAAAGAGATTTTCATTGGTCCTGTAAGCAACTTTATCAAGGCCAGGGATAGGTGGAACAAAAGGAATCGATCCTGTACAAATAATAAACTTATCTGCAGTAACAGGCTTTCCGCCAACATCCACTGTATTCCTATCCATAAATTTTGCTTGACCTTCAATGACATCAATGCCCTTCGCCTTCATGACCTCTGGCGTCTCGTGGGCATAGACGCCATGAATAACGTCACGGACATTATCCATAATGCCTATATTTTCTGGCAGTTGGCACATACCAAATCCTAGATCAGTTGCCTTGTACATTTCGTTGGCAAGCTTTGCTCTTTTCACAAGAGCCTTGCTTGGTATACAACCAGACCACGTGCAATCTCCACCAAGTTTATTTTTCTCAATAATCGCCACACGTTTTCCAAAGCCAATCGCTGTCATAGCCGATGTTATGCCGGCACTACCGCCGCCTATAATAAGTATGTCATAATCAAATTTCATTACCGTGCCCTCCTTTTAGGGTAGTTTGTCATGTGTATACCCTATGGGAATAAAGTTATTCCACATGTTCATGAGATTTATTTTATTGATAGGGGTAAAGATTTCATATAAGCTAGAGCCGCGTGCTCAATTGACAATATGCATGCATTATGTTAATTTCTATAGCAATACACTGGCTTAAGGAGGGCGATGAAGACGTTTAAACTAAAAAGATCTACCCAAGCATCAGCACTATACGATCCTGCATTCATAATGCTGGGATTTATGGCATTCATTCTTGCAATCATTATTTTTTCAGGTGAGGCACTGCCCTTTAAAATAAACCTTTCAAAGGCACTGGAAACGCATCTTGAAAATGCTTTAAAGCTCACACTGGCTTGTATTGTTGGGAGTTTTATAGGCCTTGAGAGAGGCAACAAGAATAGACCAGCAGGCATTCGAACCAATGCTCTGGTTTGTGTCGGGTCCGCCCTCATCATGATTATTTCCTTTGATATTTTCTTCAAGTACAACCACCTTGCGAATTTTGATCCCGCTCGACTCGGAGCACAGGTTGTGACAGGTGTGGGTTTTCTTGGTGCAGGTACAATCATGCGCAACGGAACCAATATTAAGGGATTAACAACCGCCGCTGGACTCTGGGTCGTTGCCAGCCTGGGTCTTGCCATTGGTGCAGGCCTATATATAGAGGCCACGCTTGCTTTTATGCTGGTTTACTTCACCCTTCACCAACTCAGCAATATGGAGCAGCGTCAAAACCTCAAACGAATTCAAGTTGAATTTTTTATTATTTCAAAAGACAAGGCTGGTCAAATCGGTGCCATTGGCCAGGCGCTTGGAAAAAAAGGGGTTCGAATCACAAACTTAATGATGGAACGTGATGACGATGCCCACTTTGAAGACCACGAGATCGATGAAACAGAACTTTGTCTTCACCTACACACCCGCCTGCCTAAAGGGGTTCGGGGCATAGACCTTCAAAGAGATTTGGAGACCCTTGATGGTATTGTCTCAGTGGAGTACAAGTATATTACTGATATAATCTAAAAAAAATGCCCTGTCCACCAATCTTAATTGGAGGACAGGGCATTCTATCTATTTCACTTTATTCTGTAACCTTTTCTATGTCCTTGTCTTCTTGCTCACCTGAAAAATCAGCTTCTTGCGACGTGTCATTGACTTCATCCATATGAAGCTTTTGTATATTTTCTGGATCAGGCATTATTTTTACATAAACTGTCCTGGTTCGTGGACCATCGAACTCAGCTAAATACACGCCTTGCCATCGCCCTAACAAAAGCCCCCCCTCATAAATTATTAGGGGTAAGGATACGCCCATCATACTGCTTTTTATATGTGCCGCTGAATTGCCTTCTGCATGGGCATAATTGTCATCTCTTGGAACAATGAGCTCAAGCTCTCCAAGAATGTCATCCACCACATCGGGATCTGCATTTTCATTGATAGTTACCCCAGCTGTTGTGTGGGGGATAAAAACATGACACATACCACTGTCCACACCACTTGCCTCAACGGCTCTGTACACATATGGTGTGATCTCAATAAACTCTTCTGTCTCAAATGTTCTAATGTTGAATTCAAATACCATATGCATCACCTCAATATCTCTTTTTGAATATCGACAATAAAATCCACCACTTCAAAGCGATAGTCTTCATCTAAAATATGGCCAACTTGTTTATACATGGACTCTAGTATGGCTTTATTTGATGAAACACCTGCAAAACCGATTTCAACAAGATTCCACAGACTTCCATCATCTATGGTGGCCACTGATAGATTATGTTTTTTCTCGATTTTTTGGGTCACACTTCGAACAACCTGTCTGCGATCCTTTAAAGAATACGCTTCATAAATTCTGATTTTCACATAGCCTATACCAACAAACATAACCATCGCCTCACTTTAATTATACCCTTATATAGGGGATTCGACACGTATAGGAAAGATTCCTATTTGAATTCTTGCGCTGTCTTTTCCCAATTGGTCTTAGGGGAAAATTTTAGCCTTACATGATAAAACGCCAGTCACTCAAAGGGGACTGGCGTTTTATTGACACTTGTATTTATGATAAAGATAAATTTGATTTACAAAACTCTTTCCAGTTCAAACTCATGTTTGATTTCAATTCCATGTTGACCCAACTTTGGAATTTCAGGCTTGATCTGTCTTGCCATGTCCACAGAATTTCTGTAAAAACCGCAAATATCAAAACCTCTTTTTTGATAAAACTGCAGGGCATCCGTATTGTCATTGGTCGTATAGAGCCAAATCCTTCTGCATTTTTCTCGGGTGGCCACTTCGCTTACCAAATTAAGGAGCATAGACCCAATGCCCTGACCCTTATTGATACTATTCAGGGAAACAATTTCACATTCCCCCGAGGTGATGCTAAATGTAATCAGGCCAATTATCTCTTCATTTTCAGTGATCACAAATCCATCCAGATCGGCAACAACATGTATGCGACCACGGCTTATCATTAGTTCTGATCCCCAATTTTCACGGATAAAGTCCTTTACGCGAGGCTTGATGTTATCATCAATCCTTTGAAAATCAATCATTGTTCTCTCACTTTCCGCCTATATATGCCTTGCTCGAATACTCATCAAATAGACATAGAACTTGGCTCTTTTCAAGCTCAAGAGCATGGGACACAATATCCGTGACCCCTTTCGCAAAAGCTTGTTTTCTCTCGTCTGAACGCCCTTCAATCATTTTCACTTCAATAAATACGATAGATTTTCTCTCATTAGCTGTCGCTCGGTGGATGGGCAAGGCTTCATACAGAAATACCTGTCCTTGTTCCTGTTTCAACTCAAGAGCTTCTATCATATATGTACGAAGGGCTTTGACCATTTCCGCCTTAACTCTGGCTCGCCCGTCATTTTCTGCATGTATAATCAACTGTGGCATAAATGTACTCCTTCTCTTTTTTAGCATCATGGCGTCTTGCAACCCGCAAGCTCATGCCAATGCAAAAACTTCATATAGAGGATTCACGGCCCTAAAACATGTCGATGGTAACTTAACGACTTTGTCACTGATATGCCCTAAATCTCTCCCCTATCATTATATACTAAATTTCCGGGAAAACTGCAATCATATAGGGAGAATCTCTTAGCTTTTATTATTTCTTTCCGCCCTTTTTAGGGCAAGCACTTTTAAGCGTATACAGACGAATACACGTCTATAATTTTGCAAGCGTCTATTTTCTATGTATAGTGCATAGTCTACGAAATTGGTTTGTTTTTCTATTTTTAACACCACATAACATATATTTTACAAGGTTTCTTTCTGGCCTTAACAATAGATGACTACACTGATTTTAGTGATTTCAATAGAAGATATATTTATTTAGGAGGCTTTTCAATGGTATTTTCAAAGAAAATGATGGGACGTGCTTTGGCTCTTGGCCTGGCAGCCTGTATGTCATTATCAGGTATGGTGACATATGCAAGTCAAACAGCGACAACTCAAATAAACAGCACTCTGCCAAAGTATGTTTTTTATTTTATCGGGGACGGCCTTGGCTCTGCGCAAAGACAAGTTGCTGAGTTCTACTTGCAACACCAAACAAATGATCCAACTGCAACCCTGACAATGAATGAATTCCCTGTTATGGGAATGAACACGACTTATTCAGCAGACACTCTAATCACAGACTCAGCAGCGGCAGGCACAGCCCTTGCCACTGGCCATAAAACAAACAATGGCGTTATTGCACAGCTCCCAGATGGAACACCTGTTAAAACACTTGTGGAACTGGCAGAAGAAAAAGGCATGGCGACAGGTATTATCTCTACAACCCGTCTCACTCATGCAACACCAGCGGCATTCGCCTCACACAACGAAAACAGAAACAACGAAAATGAAATTGCTGTGGACTTCCTTGACAGCGGTGTCGACTTTATGGCGGGTGGGGGCTACCGTCACTTCATCCCTCAAAAGAATGACATCGGTAAGTCCAAGAGAAAAGATGACACTAATGTGATCGAACAGTTTAGCAACCAGGGCTACCAAGTCTTCGTTTCTGAAGAAGATACAGATGAATTTATGAACTATGAACCAAAGGCGGGTGAGAAAGTATTTGCCGCCTTTACTTACTCTCATCTTCCATATGAAATTGATAGAATGCAGGACAATGCAACACCTTCCTTGGCACAAATCACTGAAAAAGGCATTGATGCACTATCCACAAACGACTCATTCCTCATGGTCGTTGAAGGCGGTCGTATTGACCATGCTGGCCATGCTAATGATGTGGCTGGTTCAATCTATGACACACTTGCTTTTGATGCGGCCATCGCTAAAGCCTATGATTTCTATATGGACCATCCAAACGAAACTCTGATTATGGTTGCTGGCGACCACGAGACAGGGGGGCTAGGCCTTGGTTTTGGTCTGCAATACTTTATGAATCTTGAAGAAATTGATGCAACACAAGCTTCTATTGAAGATAAATTGGCATACTCTTATAATGCAGGCGATGACAGAGCAGCATTTCTATCTCGTCTGGTAAAGGAATATGGTTTGACTAAAATGACAGAGGCTGAAATGAGCCGTATAAACGAAGCCCTTGACATGGTAGATAATGGCCTTGAAGGTTCCACTGAGGAATACGGCTATAACACAGCTCACCCTTACGTTGCAGTCGTTGCACATATATTATCCGAAAGAGCTGGAATTGAATGGACAACATACGCTCACTCTGGCACGATTATTCCTTTCACTGCCATCGGTGTGGGCGCAGAAGATTTCATGGGCTATCTAGACAACACAGATATTGCAGAAATCATGGCTGATCAAATCAACGTGGAACTGGACCAGTAAATTGGAGGCAAAATGAAACGGTATGTTTTTATCGTCTTCGTCTTTGTCTTAACCAGCGGACTTCTCATGCAGTCCACTGGCGAAAATAGGGCTGGTCAAACTCAAAAAATCACTGAACTTCACGCCACTGTCGTCTCCGTTGATGACAGTGGCTTAATCCATACTGGTGTTGTGCCATACGGCCCACAGTTTGTGGATGTGACCTTCACTGATAAAGACTGGGCTGGTCAGAGACTAAGCATAAAGAATCATTTGATGGGAAAGGCTGACATAGATACACCTTGCCAGGTCGGTGATGCGGTCATTGTTGGCGTAAAAATTCAGGACAATAAAATAATGGCAGGCAAAATACTAGAGCACGATCGGACTTTATGGTTGAGCATTATGGCAATACTCTTTGTGAGTCTCCTTGTTGGATACGCTGGAATGATAGGTATTAAATCCCTCATATCATTTATCTTAAGTGTGTGGATTATTTGGGATGTTCTGGTAAGAGGCCTCCTTGAAGGCAAAGAACCTATCTTCCTTATAAGTTGGGTTATTGTTCTGCTTTCAGCCATAATAATTTTCAGTGTTGCAGGTCTGACAAGAAAGGGAGTCAGTGCATTTTTGGGCACCTTGCTTGGACTTGGATTTACTGTGATTCTGACTGTGATTTTTGGCAGTGGACTCAAAGTCAACGGTATGACTCTCCCCTTTGCAGAAGCCCTAATATTTAATGGCAACCTATCCTTGAACATGCGTGAAATATTCTATGGTGCCGTACTCCTTGGTGCCAGCGGCGCCTCTATGGACATCGCTATGGACGTGGCAGCTTCCATGGAGGAAATTAAAATTAAAAAACCAGATATTGAAAGAAAAGAGCTCATTCTTTCAGGCATAAAAATAGGCAGACATGTAATTGGTACTATGTCCACGACTCTTCTTCTAGCCTATTCTGGTGGCTTTATAACCCTGCTTATGCTCTTTATGACAAAGAGCACTAAACTGTCGCACATCTTAAATCTTAAAATTGTGGCTTCTGAAATTATGCGTACACTTATTGGCAGCACAAATCTAATTTTGGTCGCTCCACTTACAGCTTTGATTGCCGGCTGGCTTCTCTGTCAAGATCAAACATTTGAGTCGCTTTATAAGTCTAAGCCTGATGCTGAAGAAATGCAGGCAGAAAACATATAGAAGTAAAGACTTTAAAATTCCATCAAAGGCAAGCTAAACTGTACATAATCCATGTACAGTTTTTTTGTGCTTAAAACTTGTAAAGTTCAGTATGAAAGTCATAGAAATCACCTCACAACTTTTGAAAATATTCACAAAGGTGACTTTTCGCCCTTGTGATGCCTTTTTTTCCACGTTATAATTATTAAATCAAATAATTACAGATTGTTTAACATTTTCTAATATCGTATCACTAGGGATTGATTGCATAAAAAAGCCTTTTATGCAGGACTCAACCTCCATTAATGATCACGACATCTTCTGATTAGGCAAGTCAAAAACTTAACAAGCGTCCCTATAAACCCCAGGGTTTTAGACAGGTGTTAAGGATTTGATGTGTCGTCAACTCAACTCATTCATGGGAGGCTATTATGAAACACACAAAAAGCTTGAAATTTAAGCTGACAGTACTTTTAATCGCAGCAATACTCTTACCCCTCATTATTTCCAATGGGGTCAACCTATCTAACACTTTTAATCACATGCAAGATGCTGTCTTTTTTCAAAACAGACAACTTGCAGGCTCTCTTTCAAGACAGCTTGAAACCCTGACTCAGGACCTTTCAGAAACCATGATCACCCTTTCCACTTATGACAGTGTCAAGCAGATGAATCCTTCCGCCATGGCAGATCCACTCCTTAAAACAGTGGAACACACCACAATGATTTCCCAAATTTATGTTATGGACACTTCTGGCATGCAAATCTATAAAACATCAGGATCACTCGGTGACCGCGGGGACAGAGATTATTTCATTGAGGCCCTTTCCGGCAATACATATTTTTCTGATGTCATTATTTCTGGATCAACAGGCATGCCAATTGTCGTGCTTGCAACTCCTATCGAAAGAGCAGGCAAGATTGTTGGCGTTATAGGTGCATCTATTGACCTATCTGAACTTAGCGCCCTTTCTTCAGCTGTTGTGACTGGCGAAACGGGGTATGGCTTTATTGTTGAAGGCAACGGAAAAATCATTGCCCATCCAGATGCAAGCCTGATTACAGACATGACCGATGTATCAGAAGTTGAGCCTGTGGCTCAAGCGATTTCAGGTAATACTGGTATTTCAGAGTACTTGTTTGACAATGAGGAGAAATTGGCCGCCTATACATATATGCCAAACACCCGGTGGGGACTTGTGGTTCAAACACCAGCCCATGAAGCCTTTGCTGTGGCTGTAAGCCAAAGAAACGGCATGGCTGGACTTCTACTGGGCTTTGCTATTATAGGCTTTATTCTAGCTTATGGCCTTTCAATATCCATTACAAAACCACTTTTACAGCTTAATGATCAAACAGGTCTCATTGCCAAGGGCGATCTGAGCGGCCATATGCCTGACAAACTCCTTAAGCGTACAGATGAGTTTGGTCAACTTGCCAAGGGCTTTGAAACCATGAAAAATAATACGAAAAACATTATCGAAGAAATTCAACGTATTGCAGGCCAAACCAAGGACTCATCATCCACTATTTTGACGCTTTCAGAGCAGATGGGCCATACAAGCGAAGACATTGCCCAAACCATAAATTCTGTGGCTGAAGGGGCAACAGACCAGGCCCAGGAGACTTCTAAAACATCTCATATTACAAGCGACTTGGCAGATCTGATTGAAAATATCAACGAAAAACTTAGGGTCTGTGTGGAACAAGCGACTCAAATGTCTCATCAAAATGATGAGGGACAAAGAGCCGTGTCCCAGTTTTCCACTCTATATCAGGAAAATATGGACCTGACACAGGAAAGTGTGGCGGTGGTTTATGAACTGTCTGAAAAATCATCATTTATCACTTCAATTATTGAGACCATTCAAAGCATATCGGAACAAACGAGCCTACTCGCATTAAACGCAAGTATTGAAGCAGCAAGGGCAGGGGAACACGGTCGCGGTTTCGCCGTTGTGGCTGACGAAGTCCGAAAACTGGCTGGACAGTCCAATGAAGCCACTGAAGAAATCCGCGAACGAATGGCAGAAATTGCAAATTTAATCGACAAGGCAGACAAATCCATGAAGGCTTCACAGAAGATCAATGAAACCACTTCTGAAAACCTGGTGGGCACAATCAATATTCTTGACAGTGTTGGTGCTTCATCGAGTGCAGTGACAACACAGGTGGAAGGTTTATCCACTGACATGCATTCTGTTGAAAATTCCAAGGATCTTGTTGTGGACTCCATTGGAAACGTCAGTGTCGTGGCCCAGCAGTCTGCCGCGGCCACACAAGAGGTGAGTGCATCCGTTGAGGAAATGACAGCGTCTATTGAAGAAATTGTTTCTTCAATGCATCAGCTTAATGGTTTGATTGAGTCCCTTGCGGATTCTGCGAGTGCATTTAGGCTCTAGACCCCTTTTACATTCATCCAATTTAGCCATTTGTAAAATGAGCAACTTGCAAAATATCATTCAAACCCCCTTGCCATACCCTATATAGAATTATTATTCTTAAATATCTATATAGGATATGACGAGGACATAAATCTGTAGTTTTGTAAGCGCCTAAAATAAAAAAGCTGTTCAAATCACACGTTTTAGTGATTTGAACAGCTTTTATAATGTCATCTATACCCTCTACATAAATAGTCCCATAAGAGCGTAAACGGCCACTGGCATAAAAACCGCCGGAAGCATATTGGCAACGCGAATTTTTGCCGCTCCCAAAATATTTAGACCTATTGCTAGAATTAAGAGCCCACCCACAGAGGACATATCTGTAATCATAGCTTCTGTTAAGAAGTCCTTTACCACAACAGACAACATGGCTATGGCACCTTCATAAAGGAAGACGGGCACAGCTGAGAATGCCACCCCAATGCCGAAAGTCGATGTGAAAAGTATTGATGTGATTCCATCCAGTATGGACTTTGTGAACAGGGTTTGATGATTGCCTGTTAAACCGCTATCCATAGCGCCCACGATGGCCATGGCTCCACTACAGTATATAACCGTACCCGTGACAAAGCCTTTTGATATGCCTCCGCCACCACGGCTAAATCGCTTTTCAAGCTTTCCGCCAAGACCTTCTAACCAGCTGTGAATATCAATAATTTCACCCAACCAACTACCCACTGCAACTGACCCAATCACAACTAAAAAATTAGCTGATTCAAGCGCCCCAGAAATACCGATAATCATGACCGCCAGACTCATGCCTTGCATGATTGTCTCTTTCGTATTTTCCTTAATGCCACGACTGAGCAAAAGCCCCACAAAAGACCCTATAAGTATGGCAACCCCATTTACCACCGGACCAAGCATACATTCACCCCTCTAGTTTTTCTCGAAATTTTGTGTCATCATTTATTTCCAAATGAATTTGTTATAGTATAACAGATTGCCAAATATAATAGTACCCAAAATCATTTACACGAATATGGTGATTGACACTTAGGGCATTAAATATCCTTCTTTTCAAATAAGGCTATGGATAGGCCAAATAGAAAAACGGCTTCTGCTGTAAGAAGGCCAATATTAAAGGCTTTTAGCCTATACATAGCCCTGCCCATAGCCTGATCTATTAACCCAAAGGGTGTCATCCAGACATAGGCGCTGGTGGTCTGTGAAATCTTCATTATGGTGCTTAAAAAGTAGAGGAATAGAACCAAACCCGTTCCTATTGTTACAATGTTTTTTGGATTTTTCAGACAAACAGACAAGCAGACTCCCATCGCTGATAAAACCACCATAAAAAAGAACAGATACGTGTGAAAAACTAAAATATCCTTCACCTTATAGGGAGAAACCAAGACATCTATATCCTTTTGAGCGCTTGGAAAAACAGTTTTAAAGGTTTCAAGTGATTCGGAAGACTTGATCTGTCTTAAAAAGTATTCTGGCTGAGAAGAAAACATCTGGCCAAGGAAAGAGGGGTCAGAATAAAAACGCTCTTTCATGTCGTCAAATGCCTGCCTTGTTTCTTTAACACCCTCAATAAAATCCGACCGCTGATTCTCTGGTATCCCAAATAACTGCATATGTTCACTAGGATTTTCTAAAATTTCATCAAAAAATGCATAGGGATCCCTTTCAAGTCTGTTTAAAACAGTCCTTATTGTCTCATCATCCAATTCAATATCCTCTTGCACATTCTCTCTTGAAGGTAAGGATGCATAAGCCTTATCTACGAGCCAGCCCATGAAAAATTTATCATCAAGGGTCCATATGTATTGTACACCTTGTGGATTATCCTCAATGACATTTCTTACATTCTTAAGAGCGGATTCACTCGTGTGGTACTGAAGGGGAGCGTCTTTTGAAAAAAACGCAAAGCTTAAAAGGGTTGTTAGGCACAGCCCCACCGTCACAAGCATGATTCTGCTTAAGATAGCCAAGGTTTTTGATACAAGGACCTCCCAGCGCTTGACTGGCTTTGTCAGCAAATACTCGAATGTCTTGTCTCTCAGCTCCCCACCCACGTCTGACACAGCTGTCATCATGGCGAAAATTCCCCCAATTAAAATGACATATATAGACGCATAAGTCATATAAAATCCAGAGAGAGATCCCAGCTGATCTGGGCCAACTGCAAACAGGTTCAACATGCCTTTCATCATTGGATTTTCGAATATGACTTCTATTTCAGAAAGACTTTGAGATATTGGCGGATAAAAGGCCATCCCTAACACTATAAGAAGCGCTAGGGTGAGCGTCCACAAAACCGTGCTTTTTTTGTGTTGTCTTAAAGACATCAGATATATGTTAAGATTCATGGTCCACCGCCTTGTCCACTAAATGTCTGGGCGCATCCCCACTCTGATTGTAATAATGCATGAATATTTCTTCCAGAGATGGTTCTTCCATAGTAAAGCCCCGAACATCCCATTTAGAGAGATTTTTAAAGAGGTCTTGGTAATTCCCGTCAAAGTCAAAGGTGTATATGTCTTTTTCCACTTTTATGTTATAAACACCGACCTCTTTCATTTGAGCATAAAAAACCTCTTTAAAATCTGCCCGCTCCTGAAGTCGCATTCTAACCTTTTTTAGTTGTTTCTCTCTGAGTTTATCCACTGTGGATACTTCTAGAATTCTTCCCGACCGTATTACAGCCACTTCTTTACAGTGTCGCTGAACCTCGCCGAGGGTATGGGAAGAAAAGAAAATACTCGTACCCTTGTCGTTTTCTTCCCTAAGAAGCTCAAAAAAACGAGCCTGCATTAAGGGGTCCAGTCCACCAGTTGGTTCATCCATAATCAGTAATTTTGGACGGTGTATGAGGGCCTGTATAATGCCTATTTTCTTCTTGTTGCCAAATGATAGGTCATCAATGGGACGGGTAAGATCAAACTCAAACCAGTCAGACAGGGTCTTGATACGTTTATGATCGACCTTTCCATAGAATTTGGCCGTATACTCTAGGAGTTCGCGCCCGTTTAAGTGACCGTATAACTGGACTTCGCTCGGGAGATAGCCCGTGTCTTTCATAATTTTGACCCTATCTTTCATGAAATCCATGCCCAGTATTTCAGCTTGTCCTGATGTGGCTTTGATGAGCCCAAGCAGGGTTCGAATCGTTGTGGATTTACCTGCCCCATTGGGACCGATAAAACCAAAAAATGCCCCCTCTTTCACTTGCAAACTCAAATTTTCGATACCGCGTATATCACCATAGTACTTGGTCAGTCCATGTATTTGTATAGCTTCCATAAGACCTCACCTTTCTCAGCATAGTCTTTCTTATACCTTACCCATCACTTCGCACTTGTCCGCATAAACCCTAAGCGATTCATCACAGTCACTTCATATGTCCTTTGACCTCATGTCCACTAACTCGAACTTTTAACCTCACTTTCTTGCCTTATTCCCTGACTTATCTCTTGAATTGCAGGGAGTAGACTGGGCATATTTCACAACTTGTGACCATTTTTAATTTTCGGTCATAATGAGATCTAGTAAAAAGCCTTCTCGGCTTTTACTATGGTCGTTTTATTTTTTATAGTATTTTGGAGCGCCCTCCTAAAAGCTATTTCAGGCGCTTTCAAAATTACAGATTTACGCCCTCTGTGTACTATATATAATTGCTGACCCTTAAATATCTATATAGTACACAGAGGGTTCTTAAATGATATTTTAGTCGCTCATTTAAAAAGCTTGTCTACGCTTGCATCAACCATGAAATCTAGAACAGCCTCAAAAGATTCATCACCAATTTCACTTCTATGAACTATTAAAAAGAACAGTCCCCTAAAAATGCCAGCCAATTTTTCTGTCCCATGAGAAAAAATCTTAGAAGCCTCAGGTCTTTTTTCAAGGAAGGCTTCTAAAAAGACTTCATCTCGCTTTATATTGGCCTTTTGCCTCTTTTCAGGCAACTTGCTCCACACGTCCTGTATTAAGTCTGTGTTCAAGGTCATGGCAAGAATTTCATCCTCCATAACACTGCGCAGCCTTGACTTTAATAAGTTCTTAAGCAAGGCATCCGCAGGAAGAAAGCTGTCTTCTATTTCCCTCAGCATTTCTGCCTGGATTCGGCTTTCAATGTCTTCAAGTATATCTATAAAAAGCTCCTCCTTGCTCTCATAAAACATATAAAATGACCCTTTGGCAATACCGACAGCCTTGGTTATTGAGGAAACACTTGTCTTCTTAAAGCCATTTTCTATAATGAGAGCCTTCCCCTTTAGGAGCAAGTCCCTTTGTATTTGTTCCTTTTCAGCTTGCGTAAACCCTTTTGGCATAACATGAACTCCTTTTCTGTGACCAAATTAGACTTTTGGTCACAACCATCATATTCCTTCTGCAGAAAAAAGTCAAATGCCCCTTTTCAGCATACATCCAGGGACACAGCAATTATGAAGAGTGTTTCATTCGCCACTTGCCTCAAAAACCTAAAAACCAGTTGTCATACCACATAAGCTTGCGACAAAGACAACTGGTTGTATATGAAATTCTGGCTTCACTTAAAATTTAAGAGGATTGTGTCTTCACATTTTTCTTAAAGGCATACATATTTTTATCAGCAACACTAACCAACTTGTTATAGGAATCACCATCTTCGGGAAATGAAGCCACACCATAACTAAAACTGCATTTTATTTTTTTGCCCTCATAATCAAAATGCTTTTGATCAAGCTGGTTTATAACATGGTTAAGTCGTATTTTTAGTTGGGCCTTGTCTGTTTCAAGAAAAATTCCAACAAACTCGTCGCCACCGTAGCGTCCAAGTATATCTGACTCCCTAAAGGACCCTCGTAATATGGTTGAAAACAAATGAATGATCTCGTCTCCACACTGGTGTCCGTAAGTGTCATTGATTGACTTAAGACCATTTAAATCTATAACCGCCAAACAGAATCTTTCCCTATAGCGTCTTGACCTTTTCAAGACACCGTGGGCATATTCTTCAAAAAATCTTCGATTATAAAGACCGGTCAACTCATCATGTCTCGATAGAAAAACGGCCCTGTCATAGAGTTTTCTTTTGGTTAGTGCAATTTCAAGCTGTTCTCGCATATATTCAGACAAGGTTAAGTCCGAATCGCTAAATGCATGTTTTATTGTAGAATCAAGGTTCATAAGTCCAATCACTTCACCCTCTACAATTATAGGAGAACAAAGGCTGGCATGAATTTGAACACCTGTGCTGGAATCGGCCATTTCAGGAACTGTATCATTGAAATAGATGGACAAATCATTAATAAGCACTGACTTTTTCATAGATCCAGACGTGGCACGCCATACAAATGATTTCTCTAGGTTGAGCTCAAAATCCTTTATACTGTCTGACGCATAGCCTCGCCATGCCACTGGTTTAAAGAGTCCGCTTTCATCTCGCATGAGAATGGTCCCATGATCGGCCTTATCAAGCGTTTTAAGCCCCTTGTCAAGAATGAGGTGGAATAGGTCTTCCTCATCTCTATTGTCCATAATGGCATGCGTAATTTCCATCATGGCATCTTTTAGCCGAAGCAACTTTTCAATGTGTGTGCTTTTTTTCCTATCCTCAGTTATATTTTGGAGTGTCCCCACTATGCCAATAGGCTGATTCCCCATATCATTTAGAAGGGCCTTACGAAGCTGGCACAAGTACTTTTCACTTGACTGGTGGGACACATATGTCTCATATGCTGCCACCCCGCCAGACCGAATAAGTTCTTCATCTGTTTTAACATATTTATCGGCATCCACAGGATCTCCCAGCTCACTGGCTTTTTTTCCAATGACTTCATCCATTTCAAGCCCCAGTATGTTTAGAAAAGCCTTGTTGCAATTTTTGAACTCGCCTTCAAGATTCTTCATGAAAATTGGCATAGGAATAGTGTCCATAATATCTTGCGTCAATTTGAGCTGGTTTTTTAGCGTACACTCAGTAAGTTTGCCTGATTCATTTCTTGGTACGTGAACCCAGTGCCCCCGCTTGCCGAGTTCCTTCATATATTCAATTGTTTTTTTCTGTCCTTCATGTCGATCCTTGCGCCAAATGCGCCTTGTCATTTTTTTATGACCTGATCGTTTTCTCTTATAAACCCGACTGCGTTCCATTTTGCCCCCATATACACATTATTAGCTTCATTTTATAAAAAATTGCCGTGTTTTAAAAGTACCATTCTAAGCCTTACACCTAAATATTTGCCCTTCTCCCTTTTTAATCCCCCTCTATCCTGCAATATTGGGCGTATTCCTTCGCTTTATACCATAAATAAATATTTTCAAGGTATTACTTCTGATCTGTCATTTTACAAGCACCTAAACTAAGAAAATCATAAAGGTCACCGTGCCTTCAATGTAAAAATATAACACCATACAAACCGCCTAAAATATAAACATCATAAACCGTTGACTTTTACAATCAGATGGAATAATATACGATGGTGTGAGTATTTACATTAGGAGGACAACTATGAATACAAATGAGAGAAAAATTTATACAGCTGACCCATCAGCTCTAGGTCTATTTGGCCTTGCAATGGTTACGCTGGTGGCTTCAAGCCAAAAGCTTGGACTCACATCGGGGACTTCGTTTATTATTCCTTGGGCAATTTTCTTAGGCGCTTTTGCACAGCTATTTGCATGTCTTAAGGATGCTCAAAAAGGAAACGTATTTGGCACAACAGCTTTCGGTGGCTACTCTATGTTCTGGTTTGCCGTAGCTATGTCATGGATGATCCAGCACGGTGTCTTTGGTGAATCAATGGCAGCGGCCGTTGATCCAAAACAACTAGGCTTTGCATTTGTCGGTTACCTGATTTTTTCAGTCTACATGACAATTGGTTCAATGGAGACAAACAAGGTCTTATTTATTATTTTCGTACTAATTGATTTCCTTTTCCTTGGACTAAGCATGAGCGTTCTTGGTGGAAGCCACTTTGGTCACGAACTGGCCGCTTACAGTGAATTCGCAATCGCTATGGTTGGTTTTTACGGCTCAGCAGCAAATGTTCTAAATGCAACATTTGGTAGAGAGTTCCTACCACTAGGCAAGCCTTTTGGCATTTTCAAGAAGGCACCAGTGGCAGTGAAAAAAGCAGCATAATCAATTATTAATGGCTATTATTACACAGTAAATACCACTCATGAGGATGTGAGATTGACCAGTCCTGGTCAGTTTATTCAATTGATTAAATCAAAAAAGCAAAAGGTGCTCGCTGGTTAAAGCGAGCACCTTTTTTTAATTTCAAATGTATAGATATGCAGTTTTCAAGATCTTCTTTGTCTCATTACATATTAATCAAGATCAAGGCCAAGATGGTCATGGCCACAGCAGTATAGCTCCTAGCATCGAGCTTTTCACTGTAAATGAGTCGACTAAATATTAAAATGAGAGCCATCGACCCAGCGCTGTATACTGGAAACACAACGGCTGTTGGTAGAAAATCCAGTGAGCGAATCAAAAAAAACGATGAAAACATATTGGGTATGCCCACACAAATACCTGTCAATACATCCTTACGTGTGGGCATCTTTCCATGCCTAAAGGTCATGGTCAAACTCACTAAAAATGCCACTGAGAAAACAATAAGCAGGAAGTAAGCCTTTTCTGAAGATGAACCGAATTTTTGAAAAAGTTTGTTGGAAAACTCAGACATACCTCCAAACAGGAATAAGAGAAGCAGGGCCACATGAAAGGTCCCTTGTTTGACATTCCCCCTAAAACTTACAACCAATATGGCACAAATAGCCAGTAGTATGCCCACACCTTGAATCACAGTGGGATACTCTTTCCATAAAATCAGCGATAGGATCATGGGCATTAAAATGCCAAGCTTGCCGAACATACCCGCAAGGCCTGCACCAGAATCCCTAACACTTAACTGATAGTACACAAAGGCTAAGAAGAAACATACCCCTGCTGGAACCCCCACTGCAAGACCAGCCCGCCAGGTGGAAAAACCTGTGTTATCAGCCAATACCATTATGATGGAAACGAGTATTGCAGCCATGTAGTTCACGCTTGTTACAGCATAACGATTGAGCTTTCGCCCCTCTGAAAACTTGAAAACCAGTGCGATAGATGCACTGCATAACGTTGCAAAAATTAAAAAAATCATGATATCCCCCTTTTTTTGAAAACACCATGATTATTATATCAAATTATTTCGGTTCACGAATGGTTTTGTTGATCTTTCAAGTATTATGAATCTGTAAAAATTCAAACAACCTGTCTTTACTGGTCTTGGCCTCCTCATAGCCCATATCAAATGAGGCTTGAAGGACGGCTTCATTCTTTTCTATACGGCCTGCGGGAATCTTCTCCCTAGGTTCAATCACCAGGGCTTTTCCCTCTTTCTCTAAGTCAAAAATCAGACTCCGAGCCTTATTATAGTTGTTGTGGCGATCACTCAGAAGTTGTTTTAACTCTGGATATTTCCTGTAGACCGCTCCCGCCAATTTAGTGGCCTTTGTGGATTCTTTTACAAAATCTCGCGGCTGGGTTAGGATGATGACAAACTTGTCATATCCGTCCTCTAGGGCCTTACGAATGGGAATGGAATCAGAAATACCACCATCTAGGCAAAGTCTTCCATCAATTTCAACGGGTTTTGATATAAAGGGCAAGCTGGCAGAAGCCTGGAGGGCGTCCATCAAATCCATGCCTAAGGGCTTATTCAGATAAATGGGCTTGCCTTTTTCTATATCAGTCACGACAATCTTAAAAACTTGATCGGAGTTTTCATATGCCTCAAAATCATAGGGCACAATCCCATTTGGAACAGTTCGAAAAACAAAATCCATGCCAAAGAGTTCACCTTTTAGAAATAGTCTTCTATAACTCATGTACCGCTTGTCATTGACAAAACCCATGTTGACAATTTTGTTTCGTCCATGTTGATTGGAAATATAGGAAGCTCCGTTACAAGCCCCCATTGACACGCCAATCACATAGGGAAACCGTATTTGATTCTCGAGAAAATAATCCAGGACCCCAGATGTAAAAAGTCCCCTAAAGCCGCCACCTTCTAAGATAAGCGCTGTTTTCTCCATCTTTCCACCTCTTTTACAAAATACACATGTCTTACTCGGATGCCAGTGTGGGCTTATAAATGGTCATACTTGGGAAGGCCACTTCAACACCCTCTTCATCTAAAATATCCATAATTAGAAGGTTCACATCTTCACGAATTTCCAAATACTCCAGCCAAATAGATGTCTTTGTAAAATAATAGACCTTGATTTCAAGGGCTGATGCGCCAAAGTTTTCAAAGTTCACAATAATTAAGTCATCAGATACTTTTTCGTGTTCAAGCAACATGGCCCTAATGCGCTCAACCACCTTGTTGACCTTGTCCTTTGGCGTGTCATAAGTGACACCTAAATTAAAGGACACACGTCTCTGGTCACGTTTTGAATAGTTTAGAATCTTGCTGCCTGCCAGAAGTTCATTGGGAACCGTTACAAGTCCCTTGTCAAAGGTCCTCACTTTAGTTGACCACATGCTTATGTTTTCAACCGTCCCTTCTACGCCATCAGCAACAATCCAGTCACCTATATCAAATGTCTTATCTCCAATAATGGCAAACCCACCAAATAAGTTGCCCATCATGCTCTTTCCGGCAAGAGCCACAGCTAAGCCTGTCAAACCAAGGGAGGCCACAAAACCTGTCACATCGAAATTGAACTCAGATGCAATCATTAGGGCACCTATAGCCCAAACCAATATATTGAGCATTTTAGACACAAAAGGGGCCACCAAGTAGTTTAGTTCCACTTGGAAAAGCATTTTAAACTCTGCAATCAAGTGGTCTATGCGTGAGGTCAGCCTTGAAAAAACCCAACATACTGTGATAATAATGATGGACTTAATAATATTGGCTGATCCTGCCCTAAGTGGGTCAGAAATAGCTGGCTTCAAATTAGACCCTAGAACAATCATATTGAAGGTCATGAGTAGAGAAACGCCTTTTATCAAAAAACGAACGGGCTTTCTTGTCAGATCAACAAGCGCATCGTCAATATCTGTTTTTGTTCTTCTTGTTATCCGCTCAATCCCTGCGTAAACTATATGTAGCACGGGGTTTGTGAGCAAAAACACAGCAAAAAATACAATGGCACTTGTGTAAAAATGATTCATGCTTGGCCTCCTGCGTGTACTTACTGATCCTTAAATTCATTTTTTTCTACATTGACTAAATTGCGATGACGAATAGATTCATCGTACCACTGATTGGAAATGGCAACAGCTTCAGCGGCATCACAGGGATAAGCATTGGCCCCAATAATATGCTGTAGGGAAGGGGTTTTGTTGATCACCAGTCCCCCCACCATAATCTTAATATGATCCCAACGTTCTTTTGAACGAATAAACTTAACCGTTTCAATGATTTTTGTTATGTTAAAGGGCATGGTTACAGAAAGAGCAACAAACTCAGGATTGATGTGGTCAAGGACATCTGTGAAGGATTCAACAGGAAGGTCTGATCCTAGAAAGCGTACATTCCAGCCAGCGTTCTCCATTAAATCAGCAACCATCCTTGCACCAATCTGATGGTACTCATGCTCACCAGTCGCAATAACAACATCCCCCTTCATATGAAGCTTTCGGTCAGTCATCAAATGTAAATGCGCCATTAGACGTGCCACAGCAGAGGACACCAAATGCTCGTCACTTACTGTTAACTTCCCTTCTTCCCACAATGCACCAATGCGATACAAAATGGGCTGAAAAAGGCTTAAATATATGGTCTCAGTGTCCTCTGGAAGGGTGTATTGTTGAAGCAGTCTTTCAAGAACTGGCTTGCTGTCCCCTTGAAGGAGAGTCTCCATTAATTCTTGCAAGTCCTCTGTCCAATTGCCTTCACAGTCAAAGATAACATAGTCACTCATTTGTGAGAGTTCAACATTGGTTTTGTGCCATTCAATCATTAAAACATATATATCAATAATGGGAGAAAGTCTGGCATCCTTCTTTGATAGGAGGGCTGTGATCCAGTCTTCCAGCTCAATCTTAAAAAAATCTTCCATAAAACCCTTGGCCATGTATGTTTTGTAGACCCAAGGCAATGTCTTCACAAGAAGATGGCCTTGCTTATGTTTAATGACACTCTTCATAAACTCCATGTGATTATATGTATTGTTTTCAAGAATATCAATCGAGTTATGGCCAATCATTTCTTCTAAATCAGGTCTGCTTTCAAGCGCCCTATTCACTTGCTTAGCAAGGTCTACTGCATATTCTTCATAGGCCTGCGCTGCACTATCATCGTAGTCAAACAGAGGCAAGGCCGCCTGGATCATGGAATGTAGTTTTTTTTCTGACATTCACTAAACACCTTTCTATATGCACTGTGCACAATAAACACCACCACCCTTATGGTGCTGGTAAATCTTACCCTATAATAATACCACTTTATTATACCCTCGATAATCCTTTAACCGTATTTTTAACTCTTTTTGAACCTTTTTGCCCACTTTCTCATACTCCAAATCAAAGGGCATAGGCCTTGACACACATAAAAAAAGTGCAGGGCGATTAAAAACCGCCCTACACTTTTATGATTAAATTAATGTTTTATGCAAACTGTGGTTTACACCAAGTGGCATGCAACAAAATGGCCTGGCTTAACTTCTCTTAGCGCAGGGTCTTTTTTTGAACACTCAGCAGATGCGATTGGGCAACGCTTAGCAAATCGACAACCTGGTTCTGGATTGATTGGTGATGTGATTTCACCTTCAAGTGTAATCTTCTCACGATCATGATTTAGACTTGGTACAGGAATCGCTGATAAAAGCGCCTTTGTGTATGGGTGAAGTGGATCAGCAAAAAGATCTTTTGATGATGCCTTTTCAACCATTTGACCAAGGTACATAACACCGATGTCATCTGAGAAGTGCTTAACAACAGAAAGGTCATGAGTAATAAACATGTACGTCAGGTCCAGTTCCTGCTGTAGATCTTGCATAAGATTTAGTACCTGTGCTTGAATAGATACATCAAGAGCTGATACAGGCTCATCGCAAACGATGAATTTAGGGTTTAGAGCCAGGGCACGGGCAATACCAATACGCTGACGACGACCACCATCAAGTTCGTGAGGGTAAGTGTTTACTAGACGATCTGAAAGACCAACAAGTTCCATCAGCTCAGTTACTTTTTCATCAAGCTCCTGCTTGTTGTTTACAAGCTTGTGAATTTGAAGTGGCTCTGCAATAATTTCAGACACAGTCATACGTGGGTTTAGTGAAGCAAATGGATCCTGGAAAATGATCTGCATTTCACGACGGATTTTTTGCATTTCTGACTTGTTCATATCCACGACATTCTTGCCTTCAAAAATGATATCACCAGCCGTTGGTTCGTGTAGGCGTAGAATCGCTCGTCCAGTTGTTGACTTGCCACAACCAGACTCACCTACGATACCAAGAGTCTTACCTTTTTCAATTGTAAAGTTAACGCCATCAACAGCATGCAGTAGACCTTTTGGAGTCTTAAAGTGCTTTTTTAGGCCTTTTACTTCTAGAATTGTATTTGAAGCTGCCATTTAGCCCACCTCCTTTTCACTCTTCTCCACTAGACCTTCAAACATAAGGCACTTAACACGGTGCTCGCCTTCTACAACAGAGTCCTTAGGAGACTGCTGTGCACAAATTGGCTGTGCATGCGGACAACGTGGGTGGAAGCTACATCCAGACGGAAGATCCGTAGGATCTGGCATAAGACCAGTGATCGGCTTTAGTCTGCTCACCTCTTCATCAAGGTTAGGAATAGATCCAAACAGACCATGTGTGTATGGGTGTGATGGGTTTTCAAAGAGTTGCTGAATTGGAGCGTATTCCACAATTTCACCAGCATACATAATTGCAACCTTGTCACACACTTCTGCAACAACACCCAGGTCATGGGTAATCATAAGCATAGATGTGTTAAAATCTTTTTTCAGATTGCGCATCAGGTCAAGTACTTGAGCCTGAATTGTAACGTCAAGAGCTGTTGTTGGCTCATCGGCAATGAGAAGCTGAGGGTTACACGCCAGAGAAATAGCGATAACAACACGCTGCTTCATACCACCTGAGAATTGGTGTGGGTAATCGTTAATACGAGACCCAGGAATACCAACAAGCTCAAGCATTTCTGCAGCCTTGTTCATTGCATCTTTCGATCCAAGGTCCTGGTGAATTTCAATAACTTCTGCAATCTGTTCACCAACTGTCATAACTGGGTTTAGAGATGTCATCGGATCCTGGAAGATCATTGAGATCTTGTTACCACGGATCATACGCATTTCTTCTTCTGACATCTTCATCAGGTCACGGCCTTCAAATTCAATTGTACCGCTTGTGATTTTTCCTGGAGGGTTTGGAACAAGACCCATAACCCCAAGTGCAGTTGTTGTTTTACCTGCACCTGTTTCACCAACAAGACCTAGAGTCTCGCCAGCGCCAAGTTGTAGTTCAATATTGTTAACGGCTTTTACATTGCCGTCTTCTGTCGTGTAGTGTATTGATAAATCTTTAATATTTAGTAGATTCGACATGTCTGTACTCCTTCCATTAAGACTTCAGACGAGGATCCAGTGCATCACGAAGACCGTCACCTAGAAGGTTAAGTGCTAGGATTGTAATCATGATTGCAATACCTGGGAACGCTGTAATGTGCCATGCATAACGCAGGTACTGACGACCGCCTGATAGCATTGCGCCCCACTCTGGAGCTGGTGGCTGGATGCCCATACCGATGAATGATAGACCCGCTGTAGATAGGATCGCACCTGCAACACCAAGTGTCGCCTGAACGATTACCGGAGCAAGGGCATTCGGGATAATGTGTTTCGTGATGATTCTGAAGTCGTTCGCACCGATGGCACGAGCCGCTTCGATGAATTCTTGGTCACGAATCGAAAGTACAGATGCGCGAACAATACGTGCATACTGAGGAACCGATGAAATACCGATGGCAAGCATCAGGTTAATCAGACTTGGTCCAAGAGCCGATACGATAGCAATAGCTAGTAGGATCGACGGAATAGCAAGGAAAATATCCATCAGACGCATGATTGCATTATCAAGTTTACCGCCATAGTAACCCGCTAGGGCACCTAGGGAACCACCAAAGACGATGGCGATACCAACGGCAATAAGACCAACCTGAAGAGATACACGCGCACCGTGAACCATTCTTGCAAAGATATCACGACCAAATTCGTCTGTTCCTAGAATATGTTCTGCTGTAGGACCCTCCATACGTGCCTTTAGGTCCTGCTTAATAACAACTTCATTGTAGTCTGCGATCACGTCTGCGAAAACTGCACAGAAAACAAGAACGCCTAATATTGCAAGGCCAGCCATGGCCATTTTATTTTGCTTAAGTCTTCTCCAGACTTCTGCCCATTGACTTCTTTTCTTATTTTTTGCTTTTGGCTTATCAAGACCAACAGGCTTTCCTGTATTACTTACACTGCTCATGTGTTTGCCTCCTTCTTAAAAAGATTATTGGTACTGAGACTTAATACGTGGGTCTACGTAAGCGTAAAGAACGTCTACAAGTAGATTAACGAAACTGAATGTCGTCGCCATGAATACAACCGATGCAAGAACTGTCGGTGTGTCTTTCTGACGAATTGCCTCAACGAGCAGACGACCAACGCCTGGCCATGAGAATACAGTCTCTGTCAGTACCGCACCACCAAGAAGGTAACCGAACTGAAGACCAACAACTGTAATAACAGGAATAAGTGCATTTTTAAGGGCATGCTTGTTGATTACTTTCTTTTCAGCAACACCTTTTGCACGTGCCGTACGAATAAAGTCCTGACGGATAACTTCAAGCATAGAAGAACGCGTCATACGTGTGATGATTGCTGCAGCACCTGTACCTAGGGTAATAGCCGGTAGGATCATGTGCTTGAATGTCTCAGAACCCGATGATGGAAGCCATCCCAGATTAACCGAGAAGAATAAGATGAGCATAAGTCCCAGCCAGAAGTTTGGCATGGATACCCCAAGTAGGGCACCGATCATACTCACATTATCAAGAGCAGAATACTGGCGCGTTGCCGAAATAATACCAACTGGAATACCGATGGCAATTGCAAGTAGAACGCCTACACCCGCAAGTTTAAGTGTATTTGGAAAACGTGCGAAAATTTCGCTGAATACGTCTCTTTTCGTTGTATAAGACTTGCCGAAATCGCCTTGAACAGCGTTTACAACAAATCGTCCGTACTGAACTATAAATGGATCTTCAAGTCCCATATCAGCTCTTAGTTCTGCAACTGCTTCCGGTGGAGCAGATTCACCTAGGATTAGCTGTGCTGGATCACCTGGAGTCATGTACATAATCGAAAATACGATAAATGTTACACCCAGGAGAACGGGAATCAGCATAAGAAGACGTCTGCCAATGTACTTTAACATGGATATCCTCCCTCTCGATCTCATAAGGATTGGTTTTAGTCGAACTCTTACGCGACTTTTTTGACTGCGCCTTGCCGAGCCCGCATTATTCATGAAATCTATAGGACTAGATTTCGTGAATGATTCGGGCTTGGACTCGAAACGACCCCTACTTCAATGTTTCGTAGCGCCTTGAAATAGACATTTCAAGCTGTAGTTCGAAGACCGTAATAATTACACGGGCTTCACAACTTTTTAAAAAGCCTGTAATAGTTTTTACTTTTAGTTAACAAGCCCTTAGACCCCAAAAGTGAGACCCGAGGGGTCTCACTTTTGATTTAATAGTCTTTATGGGCGAGAGCTAAGCTCTCAGTTTTATGATTGTACTTTCGCTCATTTCGTTCGAGCTTCAGTTGTTTATCTTATTCGAAAGATACGCCGTAAACACTGTGGTGACCAGCTGGGTGAAGCTTGAAACCTTTAACGTTCTTTTGAGCGCCAATGTTTTGCGTGTTGTAGTAAAGCATTACGTCAGGTGCTTCAGAAACGATGATTTCTTGAGCCTTCGCATACTTTTCCTTACGTACTTCTGGATCTGTAGCCATACGGCCTTCTTCTAGAAGTGTGTTAACTTCTTCATTTGTGTAGAAGTCACGGTTACCAGCACCACCGTGCTGTGAAGAGTGGTATAGAGCGTATAGACCGTAGTCAGCGTCAGCTGTTACAGTTGTCCAGCCCAGGATGAACATATCATGCTCGCCTTTAGCTGTTCTCTCTAGGTATGAACCCCACTCAAGTGGCTCGATAACTGCATTGATACCGATTTCAGCAAGCTGTGCTTGAACGATTTGTGCAATCTGCATACGAACAGGGTTGTCATTTGTCCAGATTGTTGTATCGAATCCGTCAGCCATGCCAGCTTCAGCAAGAAGTGCTTTTGCCTTCTCAACATCGTAACCATATGCATCTACGTCAGCATTGTGACCGAATACACGTGGACCGATTGGTGAGTTAGCTAGTTCGCCAGCGCCTTCAAGTACAACGTCGATGATTGTAGGAACATCGATAGCGTAGTTGATTGCTTGACGTACTTTAACGTCCGCTAGAGGACCTTTTGTCGTATTAATACCAATGTAAGCGTAAGATAGAGATGGAGACTCTACAAGCTGTAGGCTTTCATGGTCAGCAACACGTTGCTTGTCGATTGGCTCGATGTCGTATGCAACGTCAACTTCGCCAGTCTCAAGACCGATTGTTCTATTTGTACCTTCAGTGATGTTTCTGAATACTACATTCTTAATTGCAGCTTCGCCATCAAAGTACTCAGGGAAGCTTTCTAGTGTGATTCTGTCACCAGCAGCCCACTCAACGAATGTGTAAGGACCAGTACCAACTGGATTTTGACCGTAGTCATCGCCAGACTCGTTTACTGCCTTTTCATTAAGAATAGACGCTGCAGTATGTGTTAGGTGAGATAGTAGAGGACCAAATGGCTCTTCTGTCATAACACGTACAGTGTAATCATCAATTACTTCAACACCAGTTACCGCTTCGATAATGTGAGCAACTTTTTTAGAAGCCATCATTCTATCTAGCGTAAACTTAACGTCTGAAGCCTTAAGTTCTTCACCATTGTGGAACTTAACGCCTTCACGTAGTTTGAATTCAACAGTCTTGTCATCTACATACGTCCATGACTCAGCAAGTCCGGGAATAATTTCCATTTCTTCGTTCATTTCAACCAGACGGCTGTAGATTTGCTTAGATACACGCGATGATGGTTGGTCATTTGTTGCGTGTGGATCTAGAGATTTTGCATCTGCACCTTGTGCAATAATGATCGTGTCTTTAACCTCTGCTGTTTCACCTGAACCAGATGAAGCACCAGTGTCTGAGCTACCGCCAGCACACCCTGTTAGGGCTAGTGCTACGATAAGCATCGCAGACAGGATCGTAACTAGTTTCTTGTTAAACATGTTGTACTCTCCTCCTCAAGCATATAAGTTCACATCATGTTGTTTGGGCCCTCAACATTTCAGATAAACATTCGGGGTTATTGTCTCTCATCTGCCGAAATTAATTACCGAATCGCAATCCAGTGAATTTTCAAACAATTCGATGAGACGACTCCCTCACTGGAATCCATATTACGGACAATAGGCACTGATTGCAATAGGCTTGAGCTATCGAAGCGTTTTCCCAACCTTGTAAAGCACTTGTAGCAAGGCTTACAAGAATTCTTAATTATCGTTAATTAATATGTAACATTTTTAATAAAGATGTCGACCTTTCATTAACATTTTGGACTTAAACAAAACGTTTAGCACGTCCACAAAAATCGTATCCTTTATTTTTCAAGGCTTTGGCTCTCGTTAACATTTATTTAACATTTGTGACAAAGTCGATATTGTTTCATTTTCGTAATTCACAAATTGACTTTTCTGAATATTTATGAAATATCGTTTTTCGTATATTTCTATGCATTATTTTGAAGGATTCGTTATCTTAAAAGTGCAGTTTTCCCATTTATCAAGGCCTTAAATCTGTTATATAAACCCATTTTGCATAAGCACGTGATAAAAGTTTCATTTATAAGGCCCCGCCACAACAAATTGTCTAGGTTTAAGGTTTTTTTAAGATAATCGTGCTACAATGCTTCTTGGTATAAATTCTGGAGGTCTTTCAAATGACAAATGAAGTTACATTTATAGATATGTTTTGGGGCACCACTGTTTACGGTGATAAGTTTATTCCTTTTACTAAACCGCATTTGCTCGGTGTGCTTTTTGTCTTTATGGGTATTGCCCTTTTAATGCAGACAAGACCCATGCTTAACAACCCTGTGTTTAGACGAAAAACCGAATGGTTTTTAGCAACAATATTGACCCTTCAGCAGACCATTCTTTACGCCTGGTATATTACAAGTGGAAACTTCACCTTAGCTGAGTCTCTTCCCTTGTACAGCTGTAGACTTGCAATAATCGGTACAGTCATCTTGCTTTTAACACGTCATAAAAAACTTTTTGATATTGTGTATTATTGGGGCATTGTCGGCGGACTGATTGCTCTGATCACACCAGACACTTCTGGGTTTGGTCCACCACATATCATGTTTATGCAGTACTTTTTCGGCCATGGCACCCTCATCGTTTCGATTTTATACATGATGCTGGCCTATAACTACTATCCAACAAAAGCTTCCCTTAAATGGGCTTATAAAATTACATCTATTTATTTTGTGGGCATTTTCTTCATTAATAAACTTGTGGGTGGTAACTACTCCTATTTAAATGGAAAACCAAGTACACCTACAATGCTTGACGCCCTGCCACCTTATCCCTACTATATTGCAGTGCTTCTAGGAGCCATGTTTGCTTTATTTTTCTTAGCCTACCTGCCCTTTTCCCATAAAAGAGGGAACCAGACTAAAGAAGCGGCTGCAAGACTTAAATTTTAGTCGAAATCATGAAAAATAAAAATCCTGGCTTTAACATGAAAACAAGTACATGTTAAGCCAGGATTTTAAACGCCACCATTGATTTAAACGCCATCATTCATCCTGTAGCCTGCCCCCCATATGGTTTCAATATAGATCGGCTCACTGGGATTTTTCTCAATTTTTTTTCTTATTTTCTGTATATGCACAGCCACTGTTGCTGTTTCTCCAATATCTTCCTCGCCCCATATCCTGTCATATAGTTTTTCTTTGCTGAAAACTATATTGGGATTTTGGGCCATGAACAAGAGAAGATCAAACTCTTTCGCCGTCAAGGTTACTTCTTTTCCACTCACCGAAACCCGTCTTGAACCTTGATGAATTTCCAAGCTTTTAAGATGAATCACATCATCTCTTTTAGGCCGTCCAGCCAGCCTTTCATACCTGGAAATATGGGTATTGACCCGGGCCACAAGTTCGGCCGGACTAAAGGGCTTTGTCATATAGTCATCAGCGCCACTCCCCAGCCCCCTAATTTTGTCAATATCTTCAGATTTGGCCGATACGATCAATAAGGGAATTTCCATTTTTTCACGAACGGTCTTCACTATGTCATACCCACTCATTCCCGGCAACATTAAATCCACAATGACAAGATCATAGAGCCCACTCAAGGCTTTTTCAAGACCCATTTGACCACTGGTTTCCAGGTCCACTTCAAACCCATTTAAGTTTAAATAGTCCTTTTCCAACTCGGCTATATCCTTGTCATCTTCAATAACCAGTATCCTCTTCATCTTCCCCTCCTAGACACATAATGGCAACTGCATGATAAAAATTGCACCGCCAGATTTATGGTTCCCTGCCACAATATGCCCCTCATGTGCCACGATAAGTTCTTTGGCAATGGCCAGTCCCAGCCCAGTGCTGTTTAGCATCTTTGTCCGCTCATCATCCACACGGTAAAAACGATCAAAAATATGACTAAGTTTATCATCAGGTATGCCTGGACCATAATCTCTAAATTTTAATGTTAGGAATCCGTCTCTTGTTGATAAATCCACATCAACCTTGGTCACCTGGCCAACACTGGCATATTTCTCGCTGTTATCCACAATATTCTTAATGGCCCTGTAAAGCCTTTTTCCATCTACACGAAGCCAAACAGACGCTTCAATGTCATTTTGATAAGAAAACTTGAAACCAGATTCTAAATGAGAAATTTGAAATTCTTCCATCATGTCATTGAAAAAATCATGGGCATTGACTCGTGAAAACTCAAACTGAACCTGGTCTATATCTAGTTTAGAAAACAAAAATAAGTCATCAATAAGTCTGTTGATGTATTCTGTGTTGTTCTTCATTATTTTTAGGTAGCGATTTGTTTTATCCGGGTCTTTGACGACCCCTTCTTCGAGAACCTCAATATAACCTTGAACCGTTGTGATTGGCGTCTTCAAGTCATGTGAAATATTAGCTATGAGTTGCTTTCGATTGTCCTCATACTGCCTTTTTATGTGCTCATTTTCCTCTAATTTATAAGCCATCGCATTAAAGGCCTTAAAAAGTTTGTTCATGTCTCCATGATGGACGGCCTCCACTCGGACGGAATAGTCCCCCTCACCTATAGCATCAAAGCCAGTTTTTAAGTTTATAAGAGGTTCAATAAATCGCCGGGAAATTCTTTTAAAAAAGAAAGCCTGTAGTATTTCTTTGATAATTAAGAATACGAATATAACCATCATGAGGGTCGTGAAGCTCTCACGGCCACTCCACTGAAATAGCAAGGCTGATATGACTAGGGTGACAAGTACGATCAGGACAGGCATGGTATGGAGTATACGTCTGTATCGCATAAACTCCTTGTGGTGCATTTTATGGTACTTCCACTGATCATTGTGCCTGCACTTATTTTTTTTTCTTTGTTCATGGCGCATGGTAAACCCTCCCACTCATCTACCATTATACTTGAATAGACCTGCTATCGTATAGACAGCAGGCCACATGTTATTGGAACAGTCAATAGAATGGTGCATGAAGATCAGGTCTCATTCACGTTTATTAAGCTTCAAATTTGAACTTAGCCCTGATTTGGTAGGCCTGTTTTTCACCAGCGTCTCCATAAGATGACCCTTGACCCCTCAGCTCAATTTGACGGATGTTATGATCTTTATCAATTTCCCCTTGAATTTTTAGTTGGAGATCTTCTAGGCCGTGAATATCCTCAAGACATTTACCGTGGTGTCCTTTTCCTTGCTTATGAATCATGTGCATCTTGAGGTGATTTAGAAAAGCTTCAGGCATTTGATCTTTGCTTATTTCTAAAGAAAACACCCTCATGTCGTCTTCTTTTTCTTCAATTTCAAGTCTGTTTAAAATATCTAAGACCAGAGACAGTTTATTTAGCTTATGCTTCATAAATCCACCCTGACACTTGTCGCTTCCGAAATGCTCTTCATGCATATGCATCATATGATGTCTCATACCCACTTCATGACATTTCATCCCATGACCTCGCCCCATTCCCTTTCTATGAGGGCCATGACCACATGGTTGAAACTTATTTTTGTCCACTTCAAAAGAGGATTCATTCTTTATAGAAGCGCCTTCATGGTCAACTTGTGTCTTTATGGTCCCTTTCACCACACCTGACTTTACATCTTTTTCAAATGTTTTCTCTGACATAAAAACTTGTTTGTTGTCTTTTATTATTTCCATGAATCCTTGCCCAGCAAATCTTTCTTGACCTTTAATTTGTTCCACCACATTGTAGATTGTTTTAATTTTATTCATCTTGTCCTCCTAAAGACTACAGATACTTTTAAAATATTTGTTCTTAATACAACCCAGTTTAAGTACAGCTTACTGAGTTGCTTTTTCTATAGTCACAGTATAGGGTCAAGATTTAAAAGCCCTTTAAAGCAAATTTAAAATTTTTATAAAATATGAAAAACCTCATGAACAAATGCGCAGTCAACTAGGAACAATACGAACTAAAGCATAAAAAGCCCAGTGCTCGAAGACGAATCCTTCGGCACTGGGCTATAATTATATATTCTTACTAAGTCAGACGATTAAGCTGGATGGTGAATGACTTCAAGCTTGCCTCCACATCATTTGCCCCCATGATGGCAGACATAACAGCGACGCCACTGGCACCGGCGTCTATGACCGACAGGGTGTTTTCAGGACTTATGCCGCCTAGACCAATGACAGGAACATGGACCTTTGAAGAAATTCGATGTATGAATGATAGCCCCCGACCAGGCAGACCTGCCTTGCAATCCGTTTCAAACACATGGCTTGCAAGCAGGTAGGAAGCACCTTTGTTTGCACTGGCCAAGGCTTCTTCAAGGCTGTGGACACTGACTCCGATCACAAGGGATGACTCTCCAGACTTTAATGCCGCAATGGTCTCTTCATCCACTGCCATAAAATCTTGAAATGTAAAGTGGACACCATCCGCCTTAACTCTCTCAGCTAAGGATATTCGACTGTGAATGATCAGTTTTTGACTTTCTTTTAGCTGTGTTTTAAAGTAAGCTGCATAGTGGCCATAGACCTTGTCATCCAAGTCTTTTTCACGCAGTATAATCTGATCCACACCTGCTGAAATAGCTCTTGTAACCACATCTTTGAAATTGTCTTCTCCACAAATGTGTCTGTTTGTTATGAGCGTTAGCATACACCCCACCTTTTCTAAAGGAACTTGGATCATCCCTAAAATCTCACCTTATATTCATAGGTAATCTTGTATTCATAGACAATCTTGTATGGAAGTTTACTGTAAGACACCCTAGAAGCATTCACTACAGATTAAACCAGTCCTTAAACACGGGTTGATACCCAATGGACAGGAGGAAGGCCTTCATCTGCTCTACACTTCTGGTGTCTGATATTTCAAACTGAGCCTCTGATGCATCATCATCCTTTGAATGTCCACCAACAGAAGTTGACACCCCAGCCGAAAGCTTCGTGGCTCCAAGAGGCACAAGGTGATTTCTAAAATCTGCTTCTTCCCGAGTGGAAATTGTAATACCCACCGAAGGCAAGAAACAGCCTAGGGCCAGCATAATTTGAACAAAAGCTTTGTCATCCACAGGTCTTTCCACTTCATAACCACCTGCACATGGTCTTATTCTTGGCATGGAAACCGCCAGTTCCAGTTCTGGGTAATTCTTTTGCAGGTAGAAGGCATGCCAAGCCGTTTTAAAGGCTTCAAGACGCCAGTCATCAAGACCCAGCAGGGCCCCAATATTGACTGACCGAATGCCCTGTCTTGCCGCTCTTTCTGGTGCCCCTATTCGAAAAGCATAGTTCTTTTTAGGTCCAGACACATGAACAACGTCATAAACCTCAGGGTTGTAGACTTCCTGGTAAATTGTAAGACCATCCACACCGGCCTCTATAACTTCCTTATATTCCTCTTCCGTTAAAGGATAGATTTCAATAGAAATCGATTCAAAATAGTTCTTTAAGATTTTCACCGCTTCCACAATGTAAGACACTGGCGTATGATGCGCTGACTCACCTGTGAGAATAAGAATGTGCTTGAGCCCAGTCTTAGAAATTTCCTGGGCCTCTTTTTCAATTTCCTCTGTGGATAAGATATGTCTATCAATTTTATTATGCACATTATAACCACAGTATGTGCATCCATTCACACAGTGGTTGGCTAAGTAGAGAGGTGTGTATAAAACCACAGCTTTTCCAAAATGCTGGGTCCTTTTTTGGTGGGCTCTTTGTGCCATGTCTTCTAGGTGATTGCTGGCTGATTCAGAGAGAAGAACAGCTAAATCTTCCAGTTCAATAACCCTTTTACTGAGAACACGTTTGACATCCTCCGAAGAGGCCTTGTCTAGGGCCTTTATGAATTTTTCATCTTCAAAGCGCTGAACTTCCCTAATAAAACCACTCATTATGCCCCACCTTCTCGTAGGAAACCAGTTAGTGGAGAAGAAGCCTGGGCATACTTGTGCATGGCCCCCATTTTTGCAAGATAGCCAATGCGTCCAGCTTCAACCGCCATACTAAAGGCTTTTGCCATCATGACTGGATCCTCTGCGGTTGCAATGGCAGTGTTAACAAGGACTGCATCGGCTCCCATTTCCATAGCTTCTGCGGCATCAGAAGGCTTGCCTATACCTGCATCCACAATGACGGGGATGTCTATTTCATCTATGATTATTTGAGTCATTTCTTTGGTACGAATTCCGCGATTGGTTCCAATTGGAGCACCAAGTGGCATCACTGTTGCTGCGCCTGCTTCAACCAGTCGCTTGGCATCCATAAGGTCTGGGCTCATATAGGGAAGAACAACAAACCCCTCCTTAGCAAGTATTTCTGTCGCTTTGATGGTTTCCTTGTTATCTGGAAGAAGGTATTTCATATCAGAAATAACCTCAATCTTAACCCAGTTTCCTGCGCCCATTGCTCGGGCAAGTCGAGCAATTCGAACCGCTTCCTCAGCCGTTCGAGCCCCTGATGTGTTTGGGAGTAAATTTATATGCTTGGGTATATACTCTAAAATATTTTCGTCTTTTGAATCAATATCCACACGACGAAGGGCCATCGTCACAACCTCTGTTTTACAGGCTTCAATAACCTCTGGAATCACCGACTTGCTTGGAAATTTACCTGTTCCAATAAATAAACGGCTTTCAAGTTCCTGACCACCGATAATGAGTTTATCCATTATAGTTCACCTCTTCTTAATATCGTTTACTCTATGCACAACAATATAACTACATTACTTTTTCACCCATAATAAGACGAAGAACCATGTTGGCTTGGTGTCCCGCAGCTATGACCACCCGTGGCGCCATAAGCCCCTGACCTATTTTAGCTTCTGATGTTAAATCGCCCACAACGTAGACATTTTCCATCATTTTACGGGTTTCCACTGTATTGCTTGATCCGTATCCAGCCACACCCGACGCTGCCACAATTGGTTTTTTAGGGCGATGTTTTTTCCAAGTGGAGACCAGGGTCGCCTTAGACTGTGGACCATCAAAGGCTTCAACAGCCACATCAACTTCACCAATGAAATCAAGGATATTATCCTCATTTAAAAAGACATCATGGGTGACCACTTCAATAAATGGGTTTATTTGGGCCAGCTGGGCCTTTAGTGCCTCTGTTTTTTTCATGCCGATGTGTGACACCATATAATGCTGACGGTTTAAGTTACTGGGTTCAACCACATCAAAGTCGATAAGTGTAAGCTTTCCCACACCAATTCTGGCAAGGGCCACCGCAATGTTTGACCCGAGTCCTCCCAGTCCACATACAGCAACACTTGAAGCCTTAACCTTTTCATGAACACCAACAGTGTGGCGTGACATCATAAGGGCTTCCATTTCTTCTTCTTGGGGCATTTCCCCCCGTTTAATTAAGACAATATGGTCATCTTCACAAAGGTCATGGTCAGATTTAATAATAAATCCATTGACTATGACAATATCTGCATCCGGCTTATACTGACGCCTGATGTCGTAAGCCGACTTTATATTTCCTATATTCACCGCTTGTTCATTGATAAAGACCTTCATTAGCCGCCTCCCACAAATGCGATAATTTCAATTTTATCGCCAGAGCTTAGCTTATGATCTGAAAACATTGTCTTCTCAATAATGCTTGCATTGACTTCTACTACGACTTTTTCTACGTCTAAACTGAGTTCTCTTAACATGTCTAGTACACTCGTTCCATCTGGAAAATCTCTTTTTTTCCCGTTAATGATCATGAATATCCTCCTAATCGACTTAGTCTTATGTGGTACTTTCATCAACACACCGGGAGAGCTTCGAAAGACGTTATTTGAACACAATTTTGTGTATAAAAAAAACGCACATTCTGTAACGTTAATAACGTTAAAGAATATGCGCGCAAAATCAGTCTTCCAATTGCAGCTATCCCTACGTTCGCTTTAACGAAATCAGGTTCAAAGGGTTAGGACGTCGCGTCCCTCTCAGCCAATATTGGCACCCCCAGCAGCGTGTTATTCGATTATATGAAATCAAGGTCATTATAACGTGCCTTGATTCAATTGTAAAGCCTATGCCTCTTCAAAATATTCCAAAGTATAGTCTCCACCCCTTGGTTGGTCAGACATGCAGTCACCAAATGTTTTTATTATATCTGCAAAAACACCCGTTTTCATGAATCGGTCTGCATCATCCTTGGATTCCCAAGTTCCAATGGCCAGGGCCTCGCCATTTTCTTTTGTATAAAACTGGACCCGTATAAAGCCCGGTTGCTTTGCAATTTTATCAGCAACACCTGTTTTCCAAATGCCTACGGCCTCTTTTAGCCTTTCAGGTTTAAAATTATACTTCATGACTGCATTATACATGGTTAAAACCTCCTTTTGCTTTTTTGTACCTCTTTAATTATACCAAATTTGTAGATTTTGAAACTTGGTGGGTGTAAAAAAACCTCGACCCTATTTAGTCGAGGTTTTTGCTTAGGTGTTCTTATTTTTAAAATAAAACCTACCCATCTCTCTGACACTTGTGAAGTTTACAATTAAGAGGCTTTCCCTTTGTAAGAGCCTTTTCTCGGTACATTTGTTCATCGGCACAAGAAATCAAAATTTCATAGGTGGGCTCTTGAAAATCTTTAATGGAACAATGTCCAAAACTAAAAGCCACATCATAATCCACGCCGGACTGAATGACCGCTAAGTCCACTTGATTTTGAAGGGTTTCTTTATATGCCTGTGCACCAGTCGCACCAAGAACGCCTGTTACGATTAAGAATTCATCTCCAGCCAATCGAGATACCATCTTTTCTCCACTGAATACTTTTGATAAAACATTTGAGAAAAGAATTAAGGCTTGATCGCCTGTGTGATGTCCATAGTTATCATTAATTTTTTTAAAATCATTTAAATCCACCATGATAATATCAAAGGCCTGCTGTGTGGAAATCATGTAGTCAATGTATTCGTCAATACGCATACGGCTGTAAAGACCAGTGAGGTGATCAAAGGATGTCGATGCGGTTTCAAGGTAAATATAGGTTCCAACAAGGGTCATAGCCATCATGGGCCACATGACAAATGCACCATAAAGCATGACTTGAAATCCTGCTGTTAAGGCTGGCAGGGACACAAATATAATGATGGCATAGATAATTCTTTTTCGTATGGTGCTTCGATTTTTATAGGCCAAAAAACATATGTAGACGAGAGTCAAAAAATTCACTAGGACAATAAGCCACATATAAGGCTGACGGGAATATATATTCTGGTCATTCACTTTAAATATTATGGGTGTGAACAAGTTTATAAGTATAAGAAAGGTGTTGATAATCATGGGCTGGGTGTAGTAGAGTTTTTTCCTAAGGCGTTCAGACGAGCCAAACATATTGTAGTCAATATACATGGCCCATACACAGGTTATAAGCGGTGTTGACCAAGCAAAGACCATATTGGATATATAATTGGCATACCAGTTGAATGTGCCCGGCTTGCCATTAAATTGCCATGAAACAACCTCCATTATAAGCATAAAAATATTGACAACTATTAGGTTTCTAAAAAGTCGACTGGAGTAACTCATTGTATCTTTTCTTTGCCACATAACCCCTAAAATCAGGGTGAGCATAATCACTGAGAAAAAATTTATATCAAATTTTAGCAATGTCTCCATCATGTGAATCACCTGAGTGCTTTCATCTATCGTTTCGAATTACAGGGGGCATATTTATTTATAACCTTAATTGGGCTTTAGAATCTAAATAGTCATACATGATCAGGTATTTCTGCCCTAATTGAGTGAACAATTGTGAACACTCAAATTAAAATTTAAGACCTACCTCGCCAAGACTATAGATATCTATAAATCCATCTTTATCAATTTTATGTTGACCAAGACCTGTATTTTTAAAAGTTTAAAGTAAAAAGTAAAAAATCCTGCTAAATCCGATGAAATCATCTTCATTAGCAGGATTCGTTTAGTCAGTATAATTACTTCTTTTTCTTCCACGAACTCTTCAAAGACACAATTCTGTTGAAGACTTTTTTATCGTCTGTCGAGAATTTAGAGTCTTCACAGAAGAAGCCATGACGTAGGAACTGGAATTTATCCCCCGCCTTTGATGTGTTAAAGTATGGCTCTAGTTTACAGTTTTGAAGTGTAACAAGAGAGTTTGGATTTACAATCTCTTCGCCTTCTTCATTTTCTGTCAGCAGGTGGTCATAAAGACGAACTTCTGCATCAATATGATCCGCTTCAGCAACCCAGTGTAGGGTTCCTTTAACTTTTCTACCCGTAAAGCCTGAACCAGACTTTGTTTCAGGGTCATAGGTACAACGTAGTTCAACAACATTGCCCGCCTCATCCTTAATCACTTCATTACACTTAATAAAGTAAGCATGACGCAGACGCACTTCATTGCCTGGGAAAAGTCGGAAGAACTTCTTCACAGGCTCTTCCATGAAATCTTCTCTTTCCACATAGACAACACGGCCAAACGGTATTTGGCGTGAACCCATTTCTGGATTGTCTGGATTTAGACCCGCTTCAAGCATTTCCACTTGACCCTCAGGGTAGTTTGTAATAACCACTTTGAGAGGATCGAGAACTGCCATGGCTCTTGGAGCCTTCATTTTAAGATCTTCACGAACAAAATGGTCTAGATTTTCTGAGTCTACAACACTGTTTGACTTGGAAACACCCACTTCATCAATAAAACTCTTAATGGCCTCTGGTGTCACACCACGACGGCGAAGACCAGACAAGGTATGCAGTCTTGGGTCATTCCAACCATCTAGAGTGCCATCTTCAACAAGGGCTCTGATGTATCTTTTACTCATGAGCGTATTTGTCATGTTCAGACGGGCAAACTCAATTTGCTGTGGTGGTGTTGACCATACGCCAATTTCTCCCAGAACCCAGTCATACAGTGGCCTGTGATTCTCAAATTCCAGAGAACATAGGGAGTGTGTCACGCCTTCAATGGCATCTTCTATTGGGTGTGCATAGTCATACATTGGATAAATGCACCACTTGTCCCCAGTGTTATGGTGTGTGTTGTGTGAAATTCTGTATAGTACAGGATCGCGCATGTTTAAGTTTGGCGAAGCCATGTCAATTTTAGCTCTTAGTACGCGAGAACCATCTAGGAAAACACCATTCTTCATCTGCTCAAACAGATCCAGATTCTCTTCTGGTGAACGGTCTCTAAAAGGACTGTTCTTGCCAGGCGTTGTGAAATCACCCCTGTATTCTCGTGTTTCTTCCGGTGTCAAATCACAAACGTATGCTTTGCCTTTTTTGATCAGGATTTGAGCATACTCATACATTTTTTCAAAGTAGTCTGATGCATAGAAGAGATCATCCCACTCGAAACCAAGCCACTTTATATCTTCTTGAATGGCCTTAACATACTCCGTGTCTTCTTTCACTGGGTTTGTATCATCAAATCGCAGATTACACTTACCGCTATATTCCTCTTTAATCCCAAAATTGATGCATATGGCTTTGGCATGGCCTATATGCAAGTATCCATTTGGTTCTGGTGGGAATCTAGTATGTACCCGACCGCCGTATTTGTCGGACTTCATATCCTCATCGATAATCTGCTGAATGAAGTTCCTTGATCGAAATTCTGATTCATTGGTGTTATCGACAGTTTCAGCGTCCGGACGCTTGTTTTCTTTAGACATCTTCATCCAGTCCTCCTTGTTTTTTTAATCCTATGACGCTTGCAAAACGATTGCCTTGCAAGTCGCTCAATCCAGATTTTTTATGCAATAAAGGAATCCCTTTCTTCGCTTTTATTACAATATATCTAAATTTATCATTCATTATTTTATCACAGTCAAGTGCCTATGCAAATTGATAATTTGAAGGTGCGCTGATTCTACCCACATGCGGACACAATATTTCCAACATTTGATTCTTACAAACCTTGGCACTTAAATGTAATTTCTTGTGAAATGGCTCATAATTCGGGTATTTATTACCAGTAATGCTCTTTAAAAAGATTTTTACCAACCGCCTGTCACTTTGTATGTGGGATGCATCTTGTCAGGCTGTTTTCAAAGGGCTCTAAACAAAACTGGGTTATAAGGGGATAAAACTATGTCAGAACATACGCATCAAAACAATATTTTTTCAAAAAATATATATGCGTCTTCGCCAAACATTCTCGACCATATCCCTTCTGTCATTTATATAAAGGACAAAGAAGGCAGATACTTATACGTGAATTTTGAATACGAAGCACTCCTGGGCGTGAGTCGACAGGACATATACGGCAAGAAGGATATTGATATTCTGCCTGATTCACTGGGAAAGCTTTCAAGGACGCTCGATATGAAAGTCATTGAAACGGAAAAGTCCATATCATATGACGAAAGTCTGGAACTGAGTGACGGTATGCATAATTATCATTCAACAAAATTCCCTCTTTATGACGACTCAGGCTTTCTTTATGGTATGTGCAGTTTTTCAACGGACATTACCAATTTGCTTCAGACCAAAGAAGCTCTTGCTGAATCAGAAGAGAAATTTGCCGCTATATTTAATAACACCTTTCAACTTATCGGACTCTTAACTCTTGAAGGAATCCTCCTTGAAGCCAATCATACCAGCCTCAAAATGATCGGTGCCAAACCAGCCGATGTTGTTGGTAAATATTTTTGGGACACCCCTTGGTGGTCCCATTCAACAGAATACCAGGAAAAACTCAAAGCCAGTATTGCAAAAGCATCTAAAGGAGAATATGTCCGCTTTGAAGCCACCCACCAAGATGCCTATGGCAATCCAAATTTTATGGACTTCAGCATCACACCAGTCAAAGACGTTCAAGGTCATGTTAAATTTCTTATTCCTGAGGGACGTAACATAACAGACCTCAAAATTGCTGAACTAAAGCGAAATGAAAGTGAAGCCAAATACAGGACTCTTTTTGACCTGTCTGCCAATGCCATGCTCCTTCTTGTTAACGAAGTCGTTGTGGAGTGCAACAAGGCCGCCCTGAACATGCTCGGTTTTTCCAGCAAGGAAGAGGTCATAGGATTGACCCCAAAGGACATCTCCCCTGAGTTTCAACCTGATGGAAGTCTTTCAGAACAAAAAGCCCAGCTGCGCATGCAAGAAGCCTATAGGGATGGGACAACACGGTTTGAGTGGTACCATCAACTGAAAAATGGCACCATGTTGCCTGTGGATATTTCCTTAACGCACATACCAGACAATAACAAGCGTATCCTTCATGCCATATGGACGGACATCAGCGCCCAAAAAAAGGCTGAAGAAGAAATTCGCCTCCTCAATAAAGAACTGGAAATGCAGGTTCAAACTCAAAGCAAGGCTCTTAAACACAGCAAGGATTTAATAGAAAACACCCAGGAAAGACTTGTCGAATCCGAGCAAAAGGCCTACCTTTCAGAACTCTTGCCAGGGATTTCCCATGAAATCAACACCCCTATGGGGGTCAGTGTTACAACGGTTTCGTATTTACATCAAACCCTGGGTACAATTATTGAGAAATTTAAGAACAACCAGCTTACTAAAAGTGAATTTATGAACTTTCTTGAGGATGCTGAGCTGGCTTCAAGCACAGTGCTTTCCAATCTAGATCGTGCAGCCAGTCTCATATTTAGCATTAAAGACCTTTCCACTGACCAGATCAGTGAGTCAAGAAGAATGTTCAATTTCAGAAAATATATAGATGAAATCCTCTTAAGTCTCCACAACGAACTGAAGCGTACCCCTCATAAGGTTCGGGTCAATTGCCCGGATGCCCTAAACATCAGCTCTTATCCGGGGATATATTCACAGATATTCACAAATTTTATTATGAACTCTCTGCATCATGGATTTGATAAGCAAACCCAAGGCACCATTGATATTGACGTGGACATTCGGGGCACCCAGCTCAGCATTGTCTACAAGGACAGCGGCAAGGGCATGGATGAGGAAACACTCTCCCATATATTCGAGCCCTTCTTTACGACACGCCGCACTGGTGGCAATTCTGGGCTTGGCATGCATATAGTTTACTCCCTTGTCTGCGACAAACTCGGTGGATCAATACGAGCTATGAGTCGACCTGGAGAAGGGGTCCAGTTTTTCATTGAAATCCCTCTTGACCCCTCGGCCAAGTTTTAATCCTTAAATATTCACGTGTCAAACTTACAGTTATAAAAAATCCGCTCCTAGACCTTTTCAAGCAGGTATAAGAGCGGATTTTATTACGGTGAATCATGTCAATGCTTTTACTTAATGTCCTTAAGCACTTCCACAAGAAAGGCATAGATACGTTCTACCGAACCAATGCTCATGTGCTCCATTGGTGTGTGCACATCATATAAATTAGGTCCTAGAGATACCATGTCAATATCCCCCACCTTTTCTTTAAGGAGTCCACACTCAAGTCCGGCGTGGATGGCATCCACCTTAATGTCCGAATCATAAAGGGTCTTCCACTTCTTCTTCATGATTTCCCGTATAGGAGATTCCACCTTGTATGGCCATTCAGGATAGTCAGAAACAAGTTCCATACTTGCACCAGTTAGGTTGCAAATATGCTGTATTCGACCATTGATTTCCTCTTTTAAAGATTTGACAGAACTTCTTACAGCACTGCTGAATTCAATATGATCTTCACGCATTCGTAAAACACCAATGTTGTTTGAACTTTCCACAAGACCTTCAATATTAGCTGACATGGTCTGAACACCATATGGCATCAGTCTTAAAATCGAAACCAATTGATCCACTGTTGTCTGGCTTAAAGCCATACCAGCATATTTACTCTCATTTGATTCAAGACTTGCCTTAGAAAGCGCTTCTACAACAAGTTCAATCCCTGGATCAGAACTTTCATACTCATTCTTAAATGCTTCATCAAGATTTTTGACCAGGGCTTTCAAGTCTTTTTCTGAAAGGTTTATCCCTTCAGCACTTTGGCCTTTCAAACCCACGACCGCCTCTGCATACTTGGCGATGGCATTCATTTTATCTCCACCAGACACCTCAATCACTTCCAAATCAGAGTGTTCGCAAAGCTTTTCAAGAAGGCGTCCTAAAAGCTTAATGGCACTTGCCCTATTCTGATTGATCTCCATACCTGAGTGCCCGCCCTTTAGTCCCTTTATTTTAAGGGCGTAATATGCACCAGCCAAGGACTCTTTTCTTTCAATAGGCAGTTTAACAATATTGTTGACCCCCCCTGCACAAGATGCCAACAGAGTGCCCTCTTCTTCTGAATCAATATTGATAAGAATATCTCCAGAAATATGGTCCGGTTCCAAACCAAGAACACCATCCATACCCGTTTCTTCAGCAACAGTTATAAGGGCTGTAAGAGGTGGATGAGCCATATCCTTTGACTCTAAAATTGCCATAGCCATGGCCACTGCTATACCATTATCTGCCCCAAGTGTGGTTCCTTCTGTTCGCACAAAGTCACCCTCTACAACCACGGGGATGGGATCCGTATTAAAATCAAAATCCAGGTCCTCTCTTTTCACGCAAACCATGTCCATATGGCCTTGTAAAATAACGTGGGGGGCTGTTTCATACCCCTCGGTTCCCGGCTTTTTGATAATGACATTGAGGCAGTCCTCCTGGATCACTTCAAGTTTGTTTTTCTTTGCAAATTCCACCAAATAGTCACTTACCGCTTTTTCATTGCCCGACTCCCTCGGAATTTGTGTCAAGGCTTCAAAATGTCTGAAAACTGCTTCTGGCTTTAAACCTGATAATTTACCTGTCATGTTTCTTCCCCCTAGTCCATGCTATAATGCATTTCTTTTCAAAGTTATAAACTTATTGTTTCTAAGAATATTAATGTAGGTGCCCACGCGTTCATGAACAGGCTCCACGGCCTCTCCATGGCACTCTGTCATTAATAAACAAATCTCTCCAATTGTGCGGGTGCCATCCATCATCTTCCACGCACTGCTTCCAATCTCATCGAGATCAACCCGCATCTGGTCAGGGGTTTTTTTGAATAACCGCACCAAGCGATCAATGACCTCTTTTCGAGGGATCATTATATGTATCATACCATTTTCATCCTCGTGCCACTTCATAGAAGATGTTCTTACTGGAATCAGATCAAGAAAATTGTCATCTTTTTGGATTTTCATATCTTGCCTCTTTTCACTAGACATTTTTAGATCCATGCACACCGTTCATTTGAACCCATCAGCACTCAGGGCACACCACGCTCTCCATATCCTCTTTTAATAAGGCCGAGCAAATATTGAGTAGCGCATCAAAGTATAGGTTAAGAGTCCGAAAAAACAGACGGTGCCTAAGGCTCCTAAGGACAGACCCAAGGCCAGGTTTAACTCAAGGGCTGCAAAAATCGCCAGTAGTATGCCGATTAAGCCCTCACCCGCTATGAGGCCCGATGCATACAAGACCCCCGTTTCAACCTTTGACTTGGCACGAATGGCCGTTCGTTCATCATCTTCCATTTTCTTATCTAGGAAGCCACGAATTAGGCTTCCTAGGACGATTGGGGTCGACAGATGTATGGGCAAATAAAGACCAATGGAAACAGGTAAGACCGGTAAACCAAGAAGTTCAAGGGCCAGTCCAATGCCCACACCTGTAAAAACAAGAGCCCAGGGAAGGTTGCCCCCAATAACCCCTTCAACCACAAGGCGCATAAGTGTGGCCTGAGGGGCGGGTAAATCAGACGACCCAAATCCCCATGCGTTGTTAAGCCATGTCATAACAACACCGATGGCTAAAGCTGATGCCACAGCTCCGACAAGTTCTCCATATTGTTGCCTGTATGGCGTTGCACCAACCAAAAATCCAGTTTTTAAATCCTGGGAAGTGTCCCCTGCCATTGCGGCTATAATACATATGATGGCCCCCACCGTTAAAGTGGCAATCATGCCCGACTGTCCATCATTGCCTGTTGCCTTATAAATAATGCCCGTAATAATGAGTGTTGCAATGGTCATGCCAGATACAGGGTTTGAAGAAGATCCGACAAGGCCAACGATTCGCGATGACACCGTTGCAAAGAAAAATCCGAAAACGGCTATCAGAAAAGCGCCACCAAATCCAACTTCTATAAATGGAAGGACCGCCATAAGAATAACCACTGTAAGGGAGCCAAAAAGGACCACCCTCATATTCATATCTCTATCTGTGCGCATAGCGCTTCCAGCCCCCATGGTTGAAGCGTAGTCACGCATGGCTTCAGTGAATGTTTGAACAATGAGAGACAGGGACTTGATAAGACCAAAAATACCGCCAAAAGCCACTGCACCTGCACCAATATATCGAATATACATATCCCATATATCCCAGTAGTCCATAACCTGTATAGGCACATCAGCGGGAAACATGACAATATACCCCAAACTGCCTATATTGCTTATAAGTGGTATGAGAACAATCCAGCCGAGAACTGCCCCCGCGAGCATATAGGCTGACAAGGTTGGACCAATAATAAAGCCCACCCCTAGAAGGGCTGGTAGACAGTCCATGCCCACAGCGGCGTTTTTATAAACAGGCAAGCTCATTTCAATCCTATCAGGAAAAAGCTTAAGCCCCCCTGTTAAAAATTTATAAACAGCACCAATGCCTAAACCCGTAAAGGTTGCAACGGCTTTTTTCCCACCTTCTTCACCAGCCAAAAGCACCTCAGCACAGGCTGTTCCTTCTGGAAAGGGTAGGACTTCATGCTCCTTGACAATGAGAGCCTTTCTAAGAGGCACCATAAAAAATACGCCAAGAAGCCCTCCTGATAGGGCAATAGATGTAATCATGAGAAGACTTGGGGCTCCCATTCCCCAGTCTTCCATCCAAATAAAGAGGGCAGGCAATGTAAAAATGGCCCCTGCCGCTAGAGATTCTCCTGCTGATCCAATGGTTTGAACCATATTATTTTCAAGGATAGACTCCTTTTTTAAAATAACTCGGATAACCCCCATAGATATGACAGCAGCTGGAATCGACGCGGAAATGGTCATTCCTACCTTCAGGCCAAGATAGGCATTGGCCGCCCCAAATATCACTGACAATAAAACCCCTATAACCAGCGCTGTTCCCGTGAATTCGGGCAACATTTTATCCGCTGAAATAAAAGGTTGGAAAGATTGCCCCCTCAGTCTATCTTTCTCCCCCATATAATCCCCCTCTTTTTGAATTTTCAGTTAATAATATCTAAAATTAATGCTATAATATCCCTAACGCTTGGTAGGGAGGATTTTATGCATACTAAAGATCGAATCGTACGTGCTGCAATTAAAAATTTCTTAAACTATGGTTACGAAAAGGCTTCCTTGTCCACAATCGCTGAAGAGGTGGGCATCAAAAAACCTTCTATTTATCATCATTTTAAAAGCAAGGACAAAATTTTTGAAGCCTCTATTGACTATCTTTTATCTTCCATTGAAGAAAAGGTCAATTTCCCTTATGAAAAAGAACAAAGCACACGGCATAACATGGAAAAATTTTTCAATGCCATTATTGAAATCAATAGCGAACTGTCTCTTCTGGCAGGTGGTCACTTTGACAAACCCTATGATCTTCTTGGACTTTTAAGAACCAGCCTCAACCATTTTCCACTGCTTCAAGAAAGAATCAACTCATATTATGACGGGCTCGCTTCCACCCTTGAAAAAATCCTAAAACAAGGACAAAAAAGTGGTGAAATTCGCGAGAATATTGACCCTCAAGTCCTGTCATTGGAACTTCTAGCCTGGCTTGAAGGCCTCTGCATGCTTTCTGGCGTTTACAGCAATATTTCCATTAACACTCTGAGAAAAAAACTCTACGACAATATGTGGGATATGATTTATGAAGAAAACGAATCTTCAAAAGGCTTTTTTGGGTCCAAGAAAAAACGTGGACTACCCAAGACCCTCTCTCTTGGAACCAAGTGGTGATCAATCTCCAACAGGGTTTATGTACAAGTACAAGGCATGGACAGCCGGGGCAATCATACATAAAAAGGCATAGGGCGCATACTCGGTGGCGCCAATACCTGTAATGCCTATAATAATCAGGGCATTTATGTTCCACGGCATAAGCGGTGCTACAATTGTACCCGAATCTGAAATGGTTCGTACAGTCATAGCTGGCGTCACGCCAAAGTTTTTTCCCTTCGTCCTTAAAATCCGCATTGGTAAAACGATACCTGCTGTTTGGTCACAAGTCAGTGCCGTTAAGACGATACTGACCACACCGCCACGTAAAAGCAGTTGGTTTCCCGATTTTATATTTTCAAAAAAACGTCCGAACAGACGCTCATTCAGTTTGGTTGTTTCCATAAGATCACTCAAGGCCACAGCCCCCATTATGATCAGTATAACTTCTGTCATTCCAAACATACCGCCCGATCTTAAAATGCCATCAATCAAGGCGTCGCCGGAACTGGCCTTATACCCCAAAAGAATGAACTTAATGGTTGTTAGAACTGAGTACCCCTGTATAACAACAGAAAAAATCCCGCCTAGAACAATACCCGACCCTATAGATACAAAGGAAGGCCTACCTAAAAAAGCCAGTCCAATCACCATGATTGGAAGAACCAGTAGGGCTGGGTGAATCACATAGGCTGTTTTCATAGCGGACTCAATTTCAGAAATTTGTCCACTTGCCCTGGTAACATAGTCAGATCCAATCACAGAGTAGACCAGACAGGTGATAAATATGGTCGGAACAAGGGTAACCAGCATAGCTTTCACTGAATCCTTATAGGATGCGCCTGCACCACTTAAAGTCAGATTCATAAGCCCAGACAAGGGTGAAATTTTATCAGAAATAAACGCACCAGAAACGGCCGCTCCAAGAAGTATGGGGAGGGGAATTTCAAAAGCCGCTCCAATCCCCAGTATGGCAATCCCAAGTGTGCTTATGGTTCCTATGGCTGACCCCATGAAGAAGCCAAAGATGGCTGTGATAATAAATGTCATCAAAACAACATTGCGACCCATCATGGCCTTTAGACCATAGAGCATAAGGGTCTGCACAACGCCACCCGCCAACCAGGAAGACACAGAGGCTCCAATCATAAAAATAACCACATAGAGTATCTTTACCTCAGCAAGGGCCTTAAACATGGAGGCGCCTGCTTTTTTTATATCAAAACGGCTCCACTGAAGACCTGCACAGATTAGGATAGCCCCTATAAAACCTATGTATAAAGATATGCCCGTGATCAGGCTGGCTGCTATGCAGGCCACAATCCCAATCACGGTGCTTAAATCTCTCATTACTCTTCTTCAGCCTCAACAAGTTCCATGAAGTGCTGACTCACCTTTGCATACTCTTCTTCAGAGTCAATTTGAGTCAGTGCTGGCTCTTCTTCAATTTCAGAGTATCTGTATAGATAAGCTGTTTCGCTTTCTACAGGGATGATTGCAATGTATTCCATATTCTCAAATTCAAAAATACCTAGAACATCACATTCCAGTTCCTCACCACCATCTGTCTCTATGTAGATTTTGGCATGGTCGTGGTGTTCATGATCATGGTCGTGATCATGACCGCAGTCGTGACCATGGTGATGACCGTGATCGTGTGATCCGCAGCATCCACCCTCGTGTTTGTGTCCATGATGCTCACCAGATCCACAGCATCCGCCACTTTTATGGGTTGTTTCAAACACTTTATTATTATCGCTCATATGCTTCTCCTTTTTCAACTGATCCACTTGTAAAATCACATGTTTTACAAGCGTTTAAATTCTATGTTCCTGACTCAACTATACAACATTCACAGACAAATTGCATGACCTAAATCATCTCTTCTTTCATATTAAGTGGTCATAACTTAGAAAAAATCTGGAAGTTGGCCCTTGAAAGGGGTATCCTTAAAACGAGGTGATAAGGATGACGGTCAATATCTATACAGTTATTTCTTTTATAGGGTGCGTTATTATGTTTGTAATCGCATCAATGTCAAGAAGTGATGAACAACCCTATAGCACCGATGTTAGAATCCTACTCCAAATTCTTGGTGCTTGGCTCTTTTTTGAAATGCTCTATTACAGCGTTGCCGGACATACCATACAGCTGTCCTTCGACCGCTTTAGATACATTGCAATCACTTTTGTTCCCTTATGTATCCTACTTACAGTGCATAAGTTTCTTTTTAATAAAAAAATAAATCTATATATACTAATAGGAATTAGCCTCATTCCAATGATCTCTTTGATTTTGCTGTTCACAAACAGCTCTCACCACCTCTTTTTTACTGACCGATTTATCGTCTATGAAAGTGGTATTTATTATGTCCGCAATATTTATGGTGTTTTCTATAAGTATGTCTTCCTGTCCTACTCCTATATCGCCATATCAGTGGCCTTTATATGGTCCCTTATTTCCATCTACAAGTTCAGGGACAACAAACGAAAACAGGCCCTGGTCATTCTCGTTGCACTCACGATTCCTGTTTTAGGCAACTTCGCTTACGTTTTCATCGAAAGCTTTCCAAAGTCAGTGGATTATACACCTCTGCTCTTTGTTTTAACAGGAATTCTCTTCTATATGTCCATTCGACAATATGGTTTTCTCAATGTGGTGCCCTTTGCAAAGGAAATCGTCATTGATGAAATGGCTGACGCAATGATTATACTTGATTCTGAGGACAAGATTCTTCAGATGAACGATGCGGCGAAGTTTATCTTTGAAGATTTATATGCAGATGTTGTCTTTGGTGAATACCTGGCAAGATATTTGGAAGATACCGACATTGATCCAGATGAGTTTCACAAGCGGAGCTATGACAAGACTACAGTTAAGGTAGATGTTGACCTTAGTACAATCCACTACTATGTGCGCGATAGGATTATTCACGATAAAAAAGGAAGGAACATTGGGCGAATACTCCTTATGCATGACATTTCGGACTTAAAAGAAGCCATGGACTCCCTGGAAATTGAAAAGCAGAAAGCCGAGGAAGCCACAAAGGCCAAAAGTCGATTCGTCGCGAATATTTCCCATGAAATTAGAACCCCCATGACAGCTATAATCGGGATGACAGATATGTTGACCCACGCCTCCGACAAGGAAGAACACGACCGTTTGGTCAACAACATTCAAACCTCAACAAAGCTCCTTCTTCAAATTGTTAATGACCTGCTTGACCTTTCTAAAATTGAAGCTGGACGTTTGGAACTCAAACCAAGACCTTTTTCAATTCGTGACCTGGTCCGAGAAACAAAAGACCTTATACACCCCCTCTTATCAGGTCGCCCAATTGTATTTAACCATACTTTTGATGAAGAGCTTCCTGAATACTTAATGGGTGACAGCCTAAGGCTACGTCAGGTCCTTATCAACCTCCTTTCCAATGCCACCAAATACACGGAAAAGGGATCCATTGACTTTTCTGTCCACCTTGAAAAAAAAGGAGAGACCCACATCACTCTTTGTTTTCAGGTGAAGGATACAGGTATTGGAATCAGTCCAGTGGATCAAGAGAAATTATTTGATCTCTTCTTTCAGGTTGAACACTCTAATACAAGGCGGTTCGCCGGTTCTGGACTAGGACTAGCCATTACCAAGCAGCTGGTCGACCAAATGAATGGAACACTTTTAGTGGAAAGCGAGCTCCATCAAGGGTCTGTCTTTACCCTTAGACTGTCTTTGCCTTACCTTAAAAATAAAACAGAATCACCTAAAGTTGAGACTCTGTATGACCTTAAAAAACTCAATATACTTCTTGCAGAAGACAATAAAATGAATCAGGAGTACATGAAACTGATTTTTAAGAAAACGGGATGCCACTACGCTCTTGCCACCAATGGGCAGGAAGCTGTTGATATGGCAAAAACCTGGACCTACGACGTGATTCTTATGGATATTCAAATGCCTGAAATGGACGGTCATGAGGCCACCAAACAAATAAGACATCTGGAACAAGGGCGACACACAGCAACTGATGGAAGTCCACCACCCAAACCTATACCTATTGTGGCTTTAACAGCCAATGACACAGAAGATGACCGAATGCAAGCCCAACTTGCCGGGATGGACGGATTCCTATCCAAGCCCTTCACTTATAAAAAACTCGTTCAAGTTATAGAAGAACTTAAGATATTCAAGATAATGGAGACATAAAATGTGGCACTTGTTAAGAAACGACCTTAAAAGAAGCATTGATATCAAGAGGACCCTTCTCACAGCCCTCGCGGCTGTGATCGCCCTCTTTTTCTTTGTGCAATTCTTTTCAGAAGACATGACAGAAGATCGTCTTCTCGAACGCTTAAATATTGGAATAATAGACTTAGAAGAAAGCCAACTGAGCCAAATGCTCATACAAAGTTTTGAGACAAACGACAAATTTACCTCCCTCGTGGAAATCACAGTGGGGAGCCGTGAAGATGTTTTGACCACATATGACACAGGACATTTAACAGCGATTATAACCATACCTGAAAATTTCACAACAAGCCTACTGCGTTATGAAAACCAACCCCTAGATGTCATTTTAAACCCTGAACAGCCCCTTCGAACTGCGGTTTTAGGGGAGATGCTTGCAAGTTACTCTGACTATATCAAGGCAGTGGATGCTTCCACTTACGGTCTCTACACAACCCTTAAATCACGGGACTTTCCACCAGAGAAACTCAAACAAACCAACGACCTCTATTCTATCGAGATGATTTCCACAGCACTCGGTCGAAACCGTTTGTTTGAATACGATGCCATAGACACCTTCCCAGCAACCACATCAGGCCTATATTTCGGCAGTGCTATCCTGGTTATGATCAGCGCTTTTTCTGCTTCAGGCATACTGCCACTGGTTTTTGAGGACCTGCGCCTCAACTGCACCCAGAGGTATTTGACCATTCACCATAACTTAAGCCTATGGATTCTCTCCAAACTCATTGCCATGAGTTTAAATGCCAGTCTTTTAAGTTCTATTGTTGCACTGCCCATTGTTTTTTTCTTTAAAATTGGTCCAGTGAATGCCCTTTTGCTTTTCTTTCAAATCTTAGTTATAAGTCTTTTTTTCGGCGCACTTGCCCTTCTTATTGGGCTCATTACCAATAATGAATCATCGGCAACTGTGGCAACCAACATCATATATTTTGTACTAGGTCTTCTTGGTGGCAATTTCATTCCCATCCCTCTTATGCCAAAATCTATTCAGGATATAAGCGCTTTTACACCAAATCACTGGGCCATTAAAGGCATTTTAACCAATATGGCTGGTCTTGATGGGGGCCTTTTACAAATAGCCCTATTCTTTCTCATAGGGGGAAGTTTGATCACCATGTTCTGTGCAAAACGCCTAGGGCGTTCCATCCAAAAAGGAGGGGCCCTTTATGAATAATCCCTTTATACTTCAGCTTAGACTCCGTTGGAAGCTCATACTGGCCAATAGAAAACTAACTTTTATAATGGTTTTTCTTCCCATATTACTGAGTTTCTCAGTGAGTTTTGTCTTTAGGGACTACAGTGCCATTGACCGCATACCTGTGGCCATAATAGACCAGGACAGAACAGATCAGTCTAGGAAGCTTCTTGAAAAGTTAGAACACCTTGAAAGTTTGGACGTAGAAAGACTTGAATCCAGTCAAGCCCTATCAAAATTAAACAATAACCAAATAGAAGCCATTTTTACAATCAAATCTGGTTATGAAACTATGATCTTGACCGGACAGATCTCAGACACAATACAAGTAAGCTTTTTAAAGAGCAACATGGTGGCGAGTGCACTGGGTGACATTGTGGCTCGGGAAATCATTGAAGCTTTTGCCGTGCAAAGTGCAGGCATTAAAGCCCAAAGACTTCTAGGCTCAGCAGACGCAAAAGAAGAGGCCATGACCCGAGCCCAGTCTTTTATCAAAGAAGAAACTTTTGAACTCGAAATTAAAACGGAAGTCTTGGCGCCTGGAAAGAGTAAGACCGACCTCCATAAGAGCGGCCTGGCTCCTGAGGAAGTCATGCGCAACAGGATAGTTATAGGCATGATTCTGGCCAGCACTTCCTTTTTCATGATTTTTATAGGCTCTGCAACCATCGAGGAACGTAAACAAGCCCATTTCAAACGTCTAAAATGTGCTGGCCAGCCACGGCTTATAGGGGCTTTTCTTGGATTCTTTACGTTTGCAACAGGAATTCTTATAATTCAATTTATCGTTTTAAACAGCTTGCTTGATCTATTTGAAATGAGGCACATTTTGAGTCTCGTCTTTGTTTTGGCAGGCTTCTCTAGCAGTCTATGCGGGCTTATGATCTTTGCCGGTATATGGTTTGATAGAGCATCTGTTTTTCAGTCCATGGCAGCCCCAGCCGTATTCTTCATTTGCTTGGCTGGCGGTGCATTTTGGAGCCTGGAACTCATTCCTGACAAACTCCTTATTTTTAGTCAAGCAACACCTGTATACTGGGCCATGGAATCTTTAATGACCATGACATATGCCGGGGAGGTCTCAAATTTGTCTACGGCCTCACTTCTTCTGTCAGGTCTCCTGCTAAGCGCTTACGCTGAATGGCATATATAGCATGCTATTAAAACGAAGGGACTGGTTACATAATATCCTTGCTTTTTACATGAAAAGAGGGCTGTGTTTTGCAACAGCCCCTTCTTTGTTTTTCTAAATGAAACTGCCTGTAATTTTACAAGCGTCCAAACTAGTCATTCTCTTTAAATATTTTCAAATACTCCCCATAGCCTTCCGCTTCCATTTGTTCTTTTGGCACAAAGCGAAGAGCCGCTGAGTTTAGACAATATCGCATGCCTGTTGGTTGTGGTCCATCATTAAACAGGTGACCCAAATGGGAGTCTCCATACTTGCTACGCACTTCTATGCGCTTCATAAACAGAGACTTGTCTTCAAGCATAATCACATTTTCTGGCTCAAGGGGTCTGAAAAAACTAGGCCAGCCTGTTCCAGATGCATACTTGTCCTTAGAACTAAAAAGAGGCTCTCCTGATACGATATCCACATAAATACCCTCTTCTTTATTGTCCCAATATTCATTGTCAAAGGCCTTTTCTGTTCCATTTTTCTGAGTGACCTTGTACTGAAGGTCCGTTAATTCTTCCAGTCTTTGATCCTTATCAAAGTTTTGATATTTTGACATTTTAGACTCCAATCCGATGACCTCTCTATCATCGCCCCAAACCTTATCTAGGAACTGATCTCGTCCAGAATTATATCTATAGAACTTATAGCGAATTGGGCTTTTTTTGTAATAGTCCTGATGATAGTCTTCAGCATCATAAAAAATTTCAAACTCTCTTATTGGTGTGACAATGGCTTTATCAAATCGTCCTGAAGCATCCATGTTTTCAAGAGACTTCTCGGCGATAGCCTTTTGGTCTTCATCATGATAAAAAATAGCTGATGTGTACTGGTAACCTCTGTCCACAAATGAACCGTCTGGATCGGTTGGGTCTATTTGCCTCCAAAAGATTTCCAGAATTTCTTCATAACTTATAATTTCAGGGTCATAAAATACCTGTACAGCTTCGAGGTGGCCTGTGGTGCCTGAGGAAACTTCTTTATAAGTTGGATTCTCAACATCCCCACCTGTATAACCTGAGATGACAGAATGAACACCCACTATCTTTTCAAAAGGAGACTCCATGCACCAGAAACAGCCGCCAGCCAGTGTGGCTACCTCTAACTCAGACACGTCTTTTTCGTAATACATTATTTGAGCAGCTGATTTTTCCTTCGGTTGATTCACTGTATATACGAAAAATGCACCAGCAAGTATGATTAAAACTGAGATGATTGCGTATAATTTTTTCTTGTTCTTCATAAAATCACTTCTTTCCTGCACACAGTTCGGCACCTGCCTAGTATTTAATTACCCTATAAGTCAAACAAACACCACCAAAACAGTATTGTTTTCAGAATGTTTACAGTCCATTCACACAGTGTGTTGATTCCATGATGATTATGGCCGACACCATTATGTTGTTTAGAATAGGATGAGCTTATAAGATACATAGAGGGCCTTATCTATATTTTTAAGGCGCCTCATATAGGAACTTTCTATGATCCCCAAAAGACTATAGATAGATTTAATTGTACATTCGGATTAATCCTTAGTACTCTAGTCAGGAATAAACTTTATATTTGCATGACATTCAAAGTACATACTCAGTGGAGGAAATCAATGAATAAGAAATTTTTTTTAATAACGCTGGCTATTGCAGCCCTTTTTCTAGTGGCATGTAGCGGTGGTCAAGAAACAGAAACGGCAACAGATGATACGACAACACCTGTCGAAACCCCAGTGTTTAAAATCGGTGCCATTCCTGACCAAAATGCATCTAAACTCAATAAGCGATTTGATGAACTCGCGGCCTATATTGGTCAAGAAACAGGCCTTGAAGTTGAATATGTTCCAACTGTAGACTATGCAGCTTTAGTAACAGCTTTTGAACGTGGCGATGTTGACCTTGGATGGTTTGGCGGTTTAACTGGTGTTCAGGTACGAGAAGCTGTTGAGGGATCTGAAGCCATTGCGCAACGTCCGCGTGATGAAGCCTTCCATTCGGTTTTCGTCGCACAAAAATCACTGGAACTAAGTTCTATAGAAGACATTATAGGAAAGACACTGACATTTGGTAGCGAAAGCTCAACATCGGGTCATCTGATGCCTCGACACTTTATGATGGAGGCTGGTATTGATCCAAACGCTGACCTAAACGGTGATCCTAACTACTCAGGGTCTCACGACAAAACATGGAAACTGGTTGAATCTGGTGCATTTGAAGTGGGTGCCCTAAACGAAGCGGTTTGGGAAGCAGCTGTGGAAGATGGCAAGGTTGATCTCACAAAGGTAGATGTTTTCTACACGACACCTGCTTACTATGACTACAACTGGACTATTAACAACACGGATGAAAAATTCGGTGAGGGCACGAAAGAATCTGTTAAGGAAGCGCTTTTAAGTTTTGGTGAAGCCAACCCAGAAATCATGGAACTTTTCAAGGATGACAAGTTTATTGAAACAAATAACAACAACTATGACGCCATTAAAGGTGTTGCTGAGGCACTTGGCATCATTAACTAAAAGCACTCACTAGATCGGACTACCTTAATAATCTGCTTTCACGTCTATTTATAACATGGAAACTCAAGCATAATATAATCATGCAGACCCACTTGTCACGACCTAATCGTTGTGATAAGTGGGCTTTGTGCTAAAAGGAATGAAGCACTCTATGGAGAAAAATACACTTATACACATTGATAATATCTCAAAAAAATACGGTCAACTTCAGGCCTTAAGTGACTTTAGCTTTGATGTAAGCCCCGGGGAGCGAATTGCCTTAATCGGGTCTAGTGGAGCAGGCAAGTCCACCTTGTTATCTATTCTTTCTGGTTCAGAATCAAGCGACACAGGAGATTTCAAGGTCAAATCCACTGATTTCAAAACCCTGTCAAAAAGGGACCGGTCCGTATTAATAGGGCTTATACGCCAGCGCTTCGACCTTATAGAACCTCTAAAAGTCGTTCACAATGTTCTGGCTGGTCATCTAGGCCGCTGGTCCACTTTAAAATCCCTGGTTTCTCTTATTGTTCCACAAAACGTAGAAAGTGCCGCTGCTGCCCTGCGTCAAGTTGGCATTGAAGACAAGCTTCATGAAAAAACCGCGGTTCTTTCAGGTGGAGAGAAGCAACGCGTTGCCCTGGCAAGGCTCCTTGTTCAGGACCCTCAAATTATTCTAGCTGACGAACCTGTGGCTTCTCTTGATCCAGAGCGTGCCCGTCAAATTCTTGACCATCTTTGTGCCATGACAAGAAGTGGTGATAAAGTCCTCATAGCCAGTATGCATTCTATAGACTTTGCCAAAGCATACTTTACAAGGGTTGTAGGCCTAAAAAATGGACGCTTGCTTTTCGATAAAACTTCTGAGGCTCTTACAGACAGGGACATTCAAGCCCTCTATGAAATCGAGTCAAGCCCCCAGGGGGACGACTATGAATAAGAGATTTATGAATTTTTTTATTACCCTAACCATCTTATGGGGTTTCCAGTCTGTTGACTGGACAGAAGAACTTATACACAAGGGCGGATACGCTATGGCTAAACAACTCCTAGAAGGGGTGTTGCATCCTGACTTAAGTCAGGATGTCATCTTAAGAACCCTACACGCAGCTGGTATAACAAGCGCCTACGCCATAGCAGGCATGAGTGTTTCTATTTTAATCGCCCTCATACTTGGCGTATTCGCCTCTGGTGTGCTTTCTAAACACCATTCACCGAGGACAAGGCTCCCTTTCATTTCAAGAGCGGTGCGAAGTTTATTAACTTTCATGCGGTCTATCCACGAACTGGTATGGGCCTGGCTTTTTGTTGCAGCTTTTGGACTCCATCCCTTGTCTGCCATACTGGCCTTAGGCATTCCATATGGTGGCACCCTGGGGAGAATCTTTGCAGATATGCTGCTTGATGTGCCAGAAGACCCTATCCAGGCTCTTGATATTACAGGTGCAGGTCGCCTTCAAAAACTATTTTATGTCTACTTGCCCCATGCCCTTCCCAATATGGTCAGCTACGCCATGTACAGGTTTGAATGTGCCATTCGCGCCTCAACGGTCATGAGTTTTGTTGGGCTTGGTGGCCTGGGCTACTACATACAGCTCAGCCTGTCTGATCTTGAATACAATGAAGCTTTTACCTATCTCTACGGATTGATCGCCCTTATTTTCCTTATTGAGGTTTGGAGCAGTCAGCTAAGAAAATCTATGGACCTTGGCAATTCGAGGACATGGAACCTGAGAAAACTTTCTTTAATCATGTCTTTTGTAGGTGCTATTGGGGCTTGGTCATTTATCCATATCACTGAGGGCATTTACCTGCGGGATTTAATAAATGATAAAAACCTTCACTTCACCATAAAGTTTTTAAAAGGGCTTTTAGGTTTCGGAGAAACACTCCCAGCCTTTCTCGATAAGGCAAAATGGGTATCAGCCTTAGGTTTATCGCTTGAAACCCTACAGATGAGTATACTGTCTATCTGTCTGGCCAGTCTTTTTGCTATTTTACTAGCCATACCGGCTTCTCGAATGGAAAAACAGACTGATGGACCTATTGTGAGCGTGGTTCAAAAGACTTCTTTTACAATTTTAAGGGCTATTTTTATAGGCGCACGGGCCGTTCCAGAACTCGTGTGGGCCATGTTTTTTGTATTTCTTTTTAAGCCTGGCCCCCTTCCTGGTGTGCTGGCTCTCGCTGTCCACAACTTTGGTATTCTGGGTAAACTCTTTGCTGAAGTGGTGGAGAACATGGAGCAAAGCCCTCTTGAAAGCTTAAGGGTTTCCGGCGCAAACACGACACAAAGACTTTTTTATGGTCTTATACCTATGGTCCTGCCTAAATTCATAACCTATATTTTATACAGGTGGGAGGTTATCATTCGCACGACCATTATTGTTGGATTTGTAGGCGCAGGCGGCTTAGGACAAGCTTTTAAACTAAGCATGAGCTGGTTCCACTATTCAGATGTGACCCTCTATCTCATATGCTATCTGGGTCTTATTGGTGGTGTAGACAAGCTGTCACGGGTGCTTCGGCGCTATGCTTTTTAGGGATTTATTAAGACCAATTTTGCACATTAAAAAGCGCTCGTAAAACATATCTTACGAGCGCTTTTATAAATTTTTCTATTCACTGTCATTCTTTTTTGATATGAGCTCGCATATTTTCTTATAGAAAACAATTGCAATCACCGAGACAACAGCGGTGTGCGTGTAAATAGCCGCTACAATATATCCCTCTCCATTATTTCCTGTACCTAGGAAGCGTGCCATGTTATCTGAAAACGCCACATTTAGGAAGAAAATTAATAGTCCATATCCTAAAAGTTTTATATTTCTTATCATTTTTTAATCCTCTTAATTTAGATACGAAAATCTCTTCAAGCCTTTCGTCATCTCAGTTGAACTAGCTGCAACACTTATTGAACTACCTGAAGCACTTACACCAAAACCTGTTATTTGAATTGTACCATGTGCATATTTCCATGACATAGTTGTATCAGAAGCATTATCATCATTTCTTAGAGTTAAGTAACAAACGCCTTTATCATATAGCCATCCTGCGTGTGCAGTAGGCCACTTAAATCTACATGAACCATCAGGATCTTCAGTATCTTTGTCAGAAGTAGACACATCATGAGAGACATTTTTGAAAGTATCAGTAACCGTAACATCCAAATCGCTATAACTATCTAGAGTAAAGCCATTCGTCCATGCAAATCCAACACTTTCACTAAAACCACAAACCAATGGACGTCCATCCCATTTCCATGTTGCCTTAAAAGTAACATCATCACCACTTACTCTGTATTTGCGAACACTCATTGTTACATCACCAGTTAACCTTCTAGTTAAATTGGCTGATAAAAACTGATCTGGAGTTTCTAAATCTGCCGTTTTAGAAAATGTTGAAAAAAGCGTGAATTTAGGTTGCTCTAGACTCAGATTCTGAAACGCCTCTATCTGCCTATTAGAAAATCCCAATGTTTTCAACTCTTCAGAAGAGTATTTTGAGTACATTTTAATTGACTTAACAAGTTCCTTTTTATAATTCTTTATTTCTTCAATTTGCTTTTTAGTATAGCCTTCTTTCATAAACTCTGCATCAGACTTGTTAATTAGTTGAATAATGCCATCATACTCGGATTGGGTAAGCGATGCACTTTCATTATTTGCTGCAAAAGATACCACTGACGTAGAAATCAATAACATCATAATAAGAATAAAACTTGTGATTTTCCTCATTTTATAACCTCCTATATACTTTTAATACCATCAATGTCATTTTGTGCTCTTTCAGTTACCCATTCAACCTCTTCAACATATTTCGACTTTGAATAAGCATAATCGATTGGTTATATAAGGATATTATAACATTAAATTCATATAAATGTAATTCTGGAGTGCAGGCAATAAAAAAACCAAGACCCTGCGCATTGGGACGCAGGGTCTTGGTTATAAAGGGAAAATGTTTGGTGCTGTGAGTGTATCTATTTTGGGTGTCTTACACTTGTTTATACCACTGAGTTTAGCAGGTCTTTGACTTCATGAGCACTTGGCTGACTCAATGTCTTTTTAACCAAGTCCCCTAACGCTTCACGGTCTAGGTCTCTTATCTGCCCACGAACACGTAGTACTGAGGATGGGCTGACACTGAACTCGTCAAGTCCCATGGCCAACCATAGGGGCACCAAGTCTTTTATACCTGCGGCTTCCCCGCACATGCCAACCCAAATGCCTGCCTTGTGGCCATTTTCAATAACCATTTTAATAAGGCGTAGTACAGCTGGATGATAAGGTGTGTAGAGACTGGAAATCTGCTGATTCATCCTGTCTACAGCCGTTGTATACTGAACCAAATCATTGGTTCCAATACTGAAAAAGTCAACTTCTTCAGCCAAAATATCTGATATCAAAGCCGCAGCAGGTATTTCTATCATCATGCCTATTTCAATGTTCTTATCATAGGAAACACCCTTTTCATCAAGAGACTTCATGGCCTCATAGACAAAGGCTTTGGCTTTTTTAAGTTCATCCATTGTTGAAATCATGGGAAACATAATCTTGGCTTTTCCAAAGGCACTGGCCCGTAATATGGCCCTAAGCTGGGTCAAAAAGACTTCAGACTCATCGAGACAGTAGCGAATGGCTCTGTATCCAAGAAAGGGATTCATTTCTTTTGGTAAATCCAAATAAGGGATATTTTTGTCTCCGCCAACATCCAGGGTTCTTATAATGACAGGTTTTCCACCAAGTCCGCTCACAGCTTCCTTATAGGCCGAAAACTGTTCATCTTCAGATGGTAGCTCTGATCTGTCCATATATAAAAACTCACTTCTGAAAAGGCCCACGCCTTCTCCATCATTTTTATTAACGACAGCCACATCATCTGGTGATCCTATATTGCATGCCACTTCCACCTGTTTTCCACATTTTGAAACAGATGCTTGACCAATTAGTGCATTCAGTTTTTCTTTTTCTACCGCTTCTTTTTTGCGTTTTTCTTCATAAGTGGAAAGAAGTTTGTCATCAGGATTTTTAAGGATTTCTCCTGTGTCTCCATCAAGAATGACCAAATCCCCATGCTCTATACCTCCAAGGGCGTACGAAGCGCCTACAACCGCTGGTATTTCAAGCGTTCTAGCCATAATGGCCGAATGGGACGTCGCACCTCCCACCTCTGTGACAAATCCAAGAATTAGATTCTTAGGCAACTGGGCTGTGTCTGATGGTGTCAAATCATGGGTAACCAATATAACAGGTTCAGAAATGTCCTTAAGGCCAGAAGTCTCTATGCCAAGCAAGGCATTTTTCACCCGTCCAAGCACATCACGAATATCAGCTGCCCTTTCTTGCATGTAGGGATTGTCCATGGCTGCAAACATTTCCGCAAAGAAATCTGTGGACTGGATCACGGCATCCGGCGCTGACATATCGTCTTTAATGCCCTCTTCAATATGACCCAGGAGTTCAGGGTCAGATAGTATCATCAAATGGGACTCAAAAATTTGCGCCTCATGGCTGCCCATATTTTCTTCTGTCATATTTTTAATGTCTTCAATTTCCTCTTTTGCCTTTTGAACAGCTGATTTTAAACCCAACAGTTCATCGTCGGTGGTGCCTTTGTTGTACTCTACAATCTGATCCCCAGATGTTGCAAGCAAATGAGCACGACCGATGGCAATGCCTGGCGATGCAGGGATTCCGATCATATCTCCACCTCAATCTCTTCCTTTAAAACTTTGAGAATGCCCTCTAGGGCTTCTTTTTCATCACTTCCATCAACCTGAATTGTAAGCCTACACGCTCCTGCTGCCACAGACATAAGATCCAGTATACTCGATCCATTAGCAACATGGTCACCATGTATAAAATATATGTCTGACTGGTACTTATCTGCTGTGTCAACAACATGACTGGCTGGTCTTGCATGGAGTCCGAATTTATTGTTGATTTTTATTTCATGCTGTATCATATAAACCCTCCCCGCTGCCTAGCAGGGATGCCGCTTCTTCATCAAGGACTAAGACAAGGTCTTGATGTAATTGCAGTATTGACGCTGGAACACTCGGTGTGATTGGACCCCGCACCATTTTCTGTATGATTTCAGCCTTATCTTTTCCACTGGCAAGAAGCATAACCTTCCTTGATTTCATAATTGTCTTTATGCCCATACTAATAGCTTGACGGGGCACTTGGTCCACATCATCAAAGAATCGAGCATTGGCTTGAATTGTCACTTCATCAAGGTCGACCAGGTGGGTTCTAGCTTCGAAGTTCGAGCCTGGTTCATTAAACCCAATATGACCATTGTGGCCTATGCCAAGCACTTGCAGGTCTATCCCCCCCAGTGATTCAATGGCTTTTTCATAATCCATGCACTCCTGACTGATATCTTAAGCCATGCCACAAGGAATATGAACATGTTCCCCACTTATATCAACATGATCAAAGAGCTGTTTATCCATGAATGCCTTATAACTCTGCGGGTGGTCGCCTCTTAGCCCAATGTACTCATCCAGGTTAAAGGATGACACATTTTTAAAACTCAGCTCACCCATGCGAAACATTTGTACCAGGTTTTTATACATACCCACCGGTGTGCTTCCCGTCGCAAGCCCTAGGACGCTTTCGGGATGCATTGTCACTTGACTGGCTATAATTTGTGCGGCTCGTCTACTCATTTTTTCGTAATTTTTTTCGATTAAGATTCGCATACGTTTCCTCCAAATACGATCCTTCCATCGACAATTGTCTCTACAACTTCTAGTGTATGATTAAGCAAGACAAAATCGGCCTTGAGGCCTGATTCTATCCTGCCAGACTTGTCTTCTTCTATCATTTGCGCTGGCACACTTGCGGCCATGTACAGGGCACTTTCAAGAGGCACGCCCACTTCCTTATGCATGTGCCTAACAGCGGCCTGCTGGGTTAAAACACTTCCAGCCAGGGTTCCATTAGAAAGGCGAGCGCTCTTGCCATCTGTCGTCACGTCAAGCCCCCCGAGTTTATAGGTTCCCGGTCGCATACATGCCGCACACATGGCATCGGTGATGAGGATCATTCGGTCATCCCCTTTGGCCTTGTAGGCCGTTTCAAGGGCTCCCTTGTGCACATGGACACCGTCAGCTATTATTTCTGTGTAAACGTCGGTGCTAAGAACAGCCCCAACAACACCAGGCTCTCTATGATGAAGACCTGTCATGGCATTGAATAGATGGGTCGTGCTGTCTATGCCCAAATTTATGGCTTGAATAGCCTCTTCAAACGTGGCATTTGTATGCCCCATGGACAGCTTTATATGAGGGGCATTTTGCCGAATCCATTTCATAAAGACTTGGTTTACATCGAGTTCTGGTGCATAAGTAATAAGACGTATAATATGGGTCATCCCCTCAATAAAGTCTGATGAAGGTGCCATTAAAAACCTCGGATCATGGGCTCCGGCCTTTTCAGGATTTAAAAAGGGTCCCTCAAGATGAGCACCGATCACTTTTGCCCCCATATCTGAAGTCGCCTCACTATCCATAAGTTGTCCCACGACATCAAGGGCCTGATGTACATCTGCCTTGTCACTGGAAATTGTCGTGGCTAGAAAAGATGTCACCCCCTGCTCGGCAAGGGCTCGGGATAGCCTTTTAAGGGAATCCACATCACCATCCATAACATCCACGCCGGCAGAACCATGTACATGAACATCTATGAAACCAGGTGATAGAATGCCCTCAAAAAATTTCTTTTCTATCTCTTTTGGGTCAAGGGATAGGGCTTTTAAATTTTCATCCACTTCATGCACAGGAACCACAGAAAGAATATGACTGTCGTAAATGACAGCCATGTTCTCCATAAGTGTTTTTCCAATCAATGTTTTGTCTGCTAGCAAGACTTTTACATTCATTATTTAACCTTCATTCTAAATTTTTGCCACGGCTCAATTTGATCCAGTAAATAGATCTCATCTTCTGCTATTTTTCCAACAACATTGGTCCGTCCACTGTTGTCCATATCTTTAAGGGCGATCTGTAGCTCCCCTGCATAACGCTTGTAGAGAGAGCTTTCAATAAGTATGTCTCCACGCTTAATCGGTGGTGTATTAAAGGCTTCAAAATGTTCTCCCTTATACTTGACACGGCTTTGTGTGGAACGAATCATGTATTCTGACACATCACCACGGTTGAAATGTGGTTCTTCTATGACGATTTTTTTCATAACTTCTGAGATGTTTTCCTCAAGGTCTACATTCAGCTCAAGCAAATATGGATTGAGAGCTCCAAGAGCCTTTAATTCTTCTTCTGACGCGAAGGCATTGGCAATGATCACATCATCGATCAGCTCTGTATTGAAAAGAGCTTTTGCCTGTGTCGCAATATCAAGACCTCGGTGATCTTCTACGGTACATAGACCTTCGCTCACTGGCCACGGGCCAAACGTTGCATGGCTTGAATCGACAAAGGCTGCCGTACGAATACCTTTTTCCTTAAACTGCTTTGAACACTTCAAGAAATGGGATTCACTAAGACCTGTGTATCTGTGAGGATAGAAATTATGGCAACCAATCAGGCGGTTTTCATTGGGCTTAAAGCTCAAAATATTGTCAAGGTACTTTGTGCCATTGCTCATATTGATTTCAATCATGAGGTCCTGGTCGTTGAAGGTCATGAAACTTTCTTCATTGCCTGAAAAACCCAGGTCAAGACGTATGCCCGACAGTCCCATATCCTTGAAAATTTGAAGTTCATTATGGCTAATGCCCAGTTGGTCAAAGACATCTGGACTCACATCTGCAATAACCATCATGTCTAAGTCGACTGCCGCTTTTACAACCGCTTTAAAATCATCAAATCCGCTATTTTCTTCTGTTGCTGATATAAGACAGGTAAAAACCCTTGTGAAGCCATACTTGTGGGCTAACTTTATATAATCAATGGATTCCTGTACAGGTGCATTTTCCGGATAAACTGAGATGCCTAAGCGCCTATGCATGATGTTTCACCACCTGACATTTTTTGATAAAGGTCTACAAACTCCTTGGCCATTTGAGAAATGGTAATGGCATTCATCAAGTGGTCTTGAGCGTGGATTAGTAAAAGACTCACTTCAGCCTTTTGACCGTCTGCCTCTGACTGAATCAGGCTTGTTTGAGACTTATGCGCTTCTGCAATTTTCTCATCGGCCTGGTCAAGAAGTGCCTTTGCCCCATCAAAGTCTTCTTTTTTTGCAAGGGATATGGCTTCCATGCTTAAACTTCTGCCTTCACCGCTATTTGCTATTAACGAAAATACGATCATTTCCATGTTCATAATAATGCTCCTTCTCTCACCCGTTTACTACTTTAAGCGCTTTTAGAATGATTGATTCCTGCCGCCGACTTAAACGCTTTCAAAATACGATAGGTACTCTTGATTTTCTCTCACAATATCCTCAAAAACCGCTTGTGCTGTCTCAACAGAATCCACTAGGGGATGCACTGCAAGAGCCTGTATGGCCAGTGTTCTATCTTTCTTTACGACACTGTCTACAGCAAGTATTTCATATGCTTTCACCGACTGCATGAGTCCGAGAGCATGAATTGACATGTCATCCACAGAAAGTGGGAGTGCGCCATGCTTTCCAATAACTGCATTGACTTCTATAACAGCGTCACTTGGCAACTCTTTTATGGTGGATCCATTTCTTATATTGACTGTGTGTATGTCCCTGTGGTCCCCATATATGGACTGAATCAGTGACACCGCAGCGTCTGAATACCAGGCACCGCCACGTTGTTCCAGTTCTTCTGGTTTTTTATTTAAAGACACATCTTTATATTTTTCAAAAAGGCTCTTTTCGATTTCCATAACCGCTTGAGCTCTTGTTTTTCCGTCTTTAGAGGCCTCATATTCATCTTTTAGCATTTCTTTTGTTAAGTAGAAATATCTATGATATGGACATGGCAACATCTTGAGTGTCTTTAAAAAGTCTCCATCCCATTTAAGATCTGGAATGTTTTTCATTGTCATGCTTTCACCATCTGCGATAAGATCAAAGACTTGGTCATCGACCCGCTTGCCATCCAGCCATATTCGCTTGCCCCACACCAAATGGTTTAGGCCTGCAAATTCAATGAAAAGTCTCTTTGAATCCACATCCAGCATTTTTGCCACATTTTTAGTCATGCCTATAGGCACATTGCAAAGTCCCATTGTTTTAATGCTTGTGTGGCGCAAAACCGCTTCTGTTACCATGCCCGCTGGGTTGGTAAAGTTAATCAGCCAAGCGTCCCCGCAAAGCCTTTCCATGTCACGGCATATATCTAAAATAACCGGAATGGTTCTTAGACCCTTGGCAAATCCACCTGCCCCAGTTGTTTCCTGCCCGATCAAACCGTAGCGCAGTGGAATGCATTCATCCTTGGCACGGGCTTTTAGGCCTCCAACACGGAGCTGGGTCAATACAAAGTTTGCATCTATTAAAGCTTCTTCTCTATTTAAAGTTGACTTGATTTCAATGGGAAGGCCCGCATGTTCTACCATGCGTCGCGCTAAGCCTGTCACAATTTCAAGCTTTTCTTTTCCGCTTTCAATATCACATAAGCAGATTTCCTTCACAGGAAGGGTTTTGTGTCGTTTAATAAATCCATCAATGAGTTCTGGCGTATAACTGCTGCCTCCACCAATGACGGCGATCTTTATATCCGACATAATTTCACGCCTTTCTTGAGTCTTTCAACATTCTATTTGCTTTTTAAGCCTATTGAGTTTTCCATAATTTTCATGGCTTCTGAACACCCTGAAATGGAGTCCCTCTTCTATAGACAGACTCCATTTCGGGGTGCCGGTCCCCTCGGACCGACCACCCTTTAAGAGGTTTAGCTATTAACATCTCGTGTTAATCTTTTAAAGTCTTGCTCTTATAAGCGGTTCTAAATTATGCGGCTTTAGAATCTTGACCCAGTGACTTTTTTTCCAGTTTCTCACCAACAAGAATGAATGGAACATACATTACTATGGCAAGAGACAGGTTAATAAGCTGGAGTACAGAGCCCATAATGGAACCCGTTGCTAGAAAACCGCCGATGATTGGTGGTGTCGTCCAAGGCATAAGGGCAATCGTCATAGGGAAAATACCCGCTGCGATAACTGCATAAGAAAAACCTGCAAGGATAACTGGACCAAAGATAAATGGAATCATAAGCAGTGGATTAAGTACGATTGGAAGACCAAACATAACAGGTTCGTTGATATTGAATAAACCTGGTGCAAAGCCTAGGCCTGCAACTTCGCGCAGCTGCTTTCTCTTTGATGAAATAAAGATGGCGATAAGCAGGGCAATTGTTGTACCAGAACCACCCATGTAAACGAATGCATCAAGGAAAGGCTTTGTAACGATATGTACAGGTGCCTGACCTGCTGCGACCATTTCCATGTTTGTTTGGATCAGTGGCAGTAGAATCGGTTCGATAATACCACCGATGATGTTAGACCCGTGTAGGCCAAAGAACCATAGAAGTTGGTTCATAAATACAATAAGCATTGCTGATCCCATTGAATCGGCTACGTTTGTCAGTGGTGCTGAAACAAACTTTGTAATGAGAGCAAATAGGTCTGTGCCTGTTACTGCTGTGATAAGAATTGCCGCAATAGCAAAGATTGAAAGTACAATCATGCCTGGGAATAGAGACGCAAAAGATCTCGATACCGCTGGCGGAACACCTTCAGGCATTTTAATCACAAGCTTGTCCGACTTAGACAGCTTTACAAATATTTCTGTGGATATAAGGGCAACCAAAATGGCTACGAACATCCCTTGGGCATTGACATAGGTCCAGTTGATATTTCCCCAAGCGTTAAAAGCTTCACCAACAGGTGGTGTGATTTGTGGTGCCTGTGGAATAAGAATCGCGAAGTTGGCCAGGGCGATAAGACCAGCTGACAAACCATTGGAATCATATCCCTTGGCTAAGTTATAAGCCACGGAGAATACCAGGAATAGGGATATGACTGCGAATGATCCCCACCAGATGTTTCCGCCAAATGCCTTCCAGCCTGGATATAGGCCTGTCATGAACTCTTGGTACGCCGGGACTGGCAAGTTGTTGATAAGCACTGCAAATGAACCTGCAATGATAAGTGGCATTAAGGCAACAAAGCCGTCACGAATGGCCACTAGATGTCTCTGTGATCCGACTTTACCAGCCACAGGAACAAAATACTTCTCTAGAAAACTAATCAGTTTGTTCAAGATTACTCCCCCTCGTTAAGTTGTAATAAGATAATTGCTTGATAACCCGCCACTGCGGGGAATCCACTCCATTAAATAAAAATACCTATGCTTCAATAAGACGTAAGGCTTGGTCAAGAACCTTATCGCCGTTCATAGTGCCATATGCAATAGTGTCTATAATATCCACCGGTGTGCCATGTTCTTTTAAAAGGCCTTCCAACTTGGCCTTTAGAAAGCGAACCTGTGGACCCAGTAAAGCCACTTCAACATCTGTATGATTTTTTGCCTCAGACTCTGCCACAGCAAAGATTTCCGCTTCAATACCACGGTTTTCTGCAGCTTGTTTCATCTTTGTTACCAGCATGCTTGTTGACATGCCTGCCGAGCAAACCAGCATAATTTTTCTCATAGTTTTCTCCTCCACGATTAAGCTTTTTCTTTTTATACGTGTTATACAAGCCGCCTAGGCAACTTATAAAATACTATTTCCGGTATAAGGCCAGTTTTAGGATTTTTCCATGGCACTTTTCGCCAGTAAGACTGCACCCTCTGCAGGGCTCTTTCTTGGGAAATGGGTTATCACTTCCGGCAAATTCCTTTGAAGCTTGTCTTCAAGACGAACTCGAATGTGATCGGATTTCTCAAGCACACTGCCTATCATGCCCACCTGGAAGGTTTCTGTTTCCATACGCTTTGACAAAGCCTTTATGTGAATAAAGAGGTCATCCACTGTTTTGTCTATAATTTGATCAGCCACATGATCCTTACCCGATAAATCTGTGATAATAGGGGCCAGGGCAGCTATATCTTGCTTTTGCCTTTTTGGATCATATACAAAATCAAGGAGTTCTTCCGGGCTTTTAAGATCAAGTTTTTTCTTCATACCATCCCAGATTTTCGTATGGTCTCCTCTTCCATCAAAACCTTCTAAAACAAGTCGTATTCCATCCCTTGCTATGGCATAAGCTGAACCGGTGTCATCAATGAGGTGTCCCCATCCGCCTACGCGGACTGGCTCACCACATCTGTCAATACCGAGGGCAACGGACCCTGTTCCACTTATAATGATGGCCCCGTTTTTACCTGCATTGGCACCAACCAAAGCTGTCATGGAATCGTTTACAACCTGTAGATGGTTTTTATACCCTAATTTTTTAAACATGTCTTGGACGATGCGCTGGTCATCATTTGTGTCTATGCCTGCGCCTCCAAAACAGATGCTTTTTATATCTTCAAGAGATAGACCTTCATCAGTGAATAATGTCTCAAATAAATTTTTGAATGTGCTTAGGACTTTTTCATCTCCAACACTGTGTCGATTGGTTGGACCTAAATTGTAGGTAAGCGTTTTCAAAGAGCTTAAATCTTCAACGATCACCGATGTACCTGTTCCACCACCGTCAAGTCCAATTACAACTGCCATAGTTTCACCTACTATTCGTGTGCCAGTTTTGATTCGAACAATTCAACAATGGCGCTTACCGCTTCACCTTCATCATGTCCCTCTGCTGAAATTGTCAACTCATCACCCTTTGATGTGCCCAGGCTGAGTATACCCATAATGCTTTTACCATTAATGCTCTTGCCGTCTTTTTCGATATAAATGTCAGCACCAAACTTCTGTGCCAGCCCGCAAAGCAGACCTGCTGGTCTAGCATGTAATCCTGATGCGCTTTTTACTGTAACCTTCATTTGTTTCATATTTCATAGTCTCCTTTCGAATCTCACACATATATAACGCATCATCCGTGCCAAGTTTTGATTTTCTCTTTCTTTTTCAAAATAAAATTTCTCAAATTATCTGAACATATTGAAATCAGTAGATTTTTCCTGTCAATTTTTCTATGATACTTGAGACTTAACATAGATTTCACACTTGCACACAATAAAAATAGCGTGCAAAATAATTGCACGCTATTACACACTATGCACACTTTACACAGTTTTTGATTCATTCTCGACGATCATCCGTGTGACGTAGGCCACTTCGTGTTCATCAATCTGTGTTTTAAATGCTTCTTCTAATTTTTTAAGACCTTCCCTCACAATCTTAAAGGGATTTTCAAAAGTCTTTTTGTAGTCTTGAAGGTTGCCAAAAGATCGAATCTGCTCCCCGGACATAATCCGGTCCAGCATAAATCCCATATGAAGGAGTATACCTGTCTTCACATCATGTTCAATATGAATCTCCATATTCTCTTCCACTTCTGACAAAAAGGCCAGGGCCTTATCAACGGCTTCTTCTCCATCCACCTTATGAAGATGGTTTTTAAGGGAGAGCCCTATTTGCCTGTAAGCCATTTCCTCATTCACTATGGTTTGAAGTCTTTCAAGCCCGCCACCACCGAGAAGTTCTACAGCAGGTATGAGAGGATAATGGTCAATAACCATATCTATGGTGCTCACAACAGCTAGGATTCTATAATCCGTCCTAAGAGCATCCAGGTTTTTGATAAACTCTTTTCTATTCAATATGTTAAGGGACCGGACCTCAATTTCCGGTATGTCCACGATTTGAGCTTCAACTATTTTTCTAAGTCTTTCCGAAGCCCCTTCACCTGTGAAACAGGCCGTGATGATTAAGTCTGTTCGTGAATGAGATGGGTCGTTTCCGCTCTCCGCACGCCTGCCGAGACTGGATAAACACGCCCTGTATATTTCACTTAGCTCCCTGCCGAGGGCCGCCTTTCGACAAGCTTCAATCACGAGGGGGGTGGATGTCATGTCTACTGTTTTAATGACAATATCCAGTTCTTCAGATATAAGGGATCCAAAGTTTGCAAGGGACCCCATGTCCACCATAAGGAGAACGCCCCGGCCTGTATTGGCTCGTATAATTTCTTCCTTAGCAATTTCGTACATGTCTTCAGCCTTCATACTCAAGGGCATATCCAGGCCAATGGCATGGTCTTTGCCAACAAGTGAATTGGCCACCTGGACCATACTTGAGGCTGTGCTTGGGCCATGCATAAGAACCACAATCCCCACCTTAGGCTCCTCTGAACTGAGGACCTCCTGAGGATCTGCTGCCAGAAACATGGCAATATAGCCTATTTCATCAAGGGGTGTTTGAATTTTAAAGGTCTCGTCCATCTCCCGGGCTATATCCATGGCTGCCATGAAGGCATCTGGAAAATTCACACGAATAACATTGAGCTGGGGATGATATATGGTTTGTCCCGTTCGTATTCTTTCAATACTCCCGTGCAGGTGCAGAGCCATTGGGAAAAATACGTTTTCATCAAAAACCTTGCCCAGCATGGTCCCGGCTGATCCCAAAATACGTTCTGTGAAGTCGAGAATTTCCGGATCCACTAATTTAGCGACTTCCTCTTTTCTCTGCTGGTTGGGGACGGAGTTGAGGAGCTTGTTAAAATGAGACTCAATATCTCCATTTAGTATTTCATGAATTTGTCCTGAATCCATCCCCGTTGATTTGAGATTGATGACTTTTTCTTCTATGTGTTCATAAAAGGGTTCTAATTCCTTTTCAATTTCCATTTCAAGTTCCAAGGTGTCTTCTGAGTGGTAGCGGAAAATATCTTCACCACTTTTCAAAAGATAGTCAATTTCACCGCGGTGGTCCTGAATCTTCATAAGGCCCCGTTTCACATGCTGGGGCAAGTCGGACTGGGTGATTAGAATGTAGTTTTCATCCTTTGACTTGTATTTAAGGAAGGCCTTGGCACAGGCCAGTTGTATATCACTGCGCAACTGACCAATATTATTTGGGCAGTCATATAAAAGCAGGGATATGAGGGAGTTCTTATTGACATAGACGCTCTTACCAATCCGCTTGGCTTCCAGTCTAAGGAAGGTATCTATGAGGGCCATACGTTCTTCAAAGGTTCTGTCACGAAGGGCTGGCAGTGTGATCACCATAGGAATACGCCTTGTGAAGGTTTTTAATAAAAATGATGAAGGGTCTTCCGTTGTGGCAGCGATGATTTGTACTTTGGCATGCTCCAAACCTTCTGTTTCCCCTAGTTTTCTGAATACGCCTTTATCTATAAAGGTAAAGAGCATCTCCTGGCCTTGAGGGGACAGCCTATGCACTTCATCAAGGAAAAGTATGCCCCCATTGGCTTGAAGGAGGAGTCCGTCTTTGTCCTTGTCAGCCCCTGTGTAGGCCCCTTTTCTCACACCAAAAATTTGAGCCATGACCAGTTGTGGGTTTTCAGCATAATCCGCACAATTGAATCTTATGAATGGGGCTTGTTTGCCAACCATGCCTGACTGCATAGAAAACCTGTACATAAACTCCGCAAACATAGATTTTCCCACCCCTGTTTCTCCAAGCAGGAGGGTATGAAGGCCGTCTGGTGGATAAAGTATAGCGGCCTTGGCTTGCTGAATAGGGATTTGAAGACTTCTATCCGAACCCACAATGTTGACATGGGCACTGACTGCCCTTTCCTCTTGATGATGTGGTGATTGAGGTCTGCCTGACGGCGCCTTGGCTTCTGAAGCAAAGCGCACAGGACGACCATCGATTTTGACTATGGCACTCGTACGCACGAGTTTGTTTAAATAACGGGATGCACTGGAACGATCCAAATGAAGGTAGTCTCCAACATCTTCCGCCGTCACACCATCTTTGTATTCTTTTTCCAAGTGCTTTAGAGCTTCCAAAACTTGATCTACTCTTTTCATCGACTACGCCCCTGTTTAATCATTCATAAATGGTTCTGCCTGTAAGTTCACTCTATATTTTTCTACAATTGTTTTTTATAATTGCTTTTTATTATTGTTTCTTATTATTGTTTCTTATTGAATACATTACCCAAGTCCTTCAAAAAAAGCAAACAGAACAATCAAAAGGCCCTATAAACAAGGTATGTCTTTTATGTTGTCAAAGCCTCTTTGCTATGAACTTGAGCGAAAGTCAATTTCCAGGTACACAAAAGGGGATGTTTTTAAAAAAACATCCCCTAGCTTAAGTTTATTCACAACAAACGGCTTCTGGTGTCTTGTTCCAGTCTGGTGTTAGTTTTGATGAGTACAGTAAGATCATGAACCAGCCCACTAGAATGAGTCCCTTGAAGACACTGGTCATACTAATGCTCCACCAAACCCCTTCAAGGCCTAGAAACTCTGGTCTTGACAGAATGATGGCTCCAGGTACCCTCAGCCCTGTAAACACAATACTAACAAGGGATGGTGGCAAAGTCCTGTTCAAGCCATTAAAAGCCCCCGATGTTGTAATTTCAATACACATAAAGAGTTGAGATAGGCCCAGTATTTGTAGGTATACAACACCAATGGCCACGGATTCAGGCTCCTGAATAAATATTTTAAACAGGGGCTCAGCGCCCAGTACGAGGAGAGCTGTTACGGCAATCCCCACAACAGACATAATTTGAAGGGCTATAAAATATCCCCTCTTAATACGTTCCCACTGTTTTGCACCATAATTTTGTCCTGTAAATGACCCAAGAGCCGTCGCAAAACCGTTGGCCGTCATCCAGCTGAGGGCTTCAATTTGAGAACCGACCTTTTGTACAGCAATCGGCACAGGTCCCCAAGCTCCAATAATACGACCAATAATCATGGCGAAGATTGTAAAAGCACCACTTTGAATCCCCACAGGCAGACCCGTTTTGAAAATCTGCTGCATGGCATCAAAGTCTGGTCTCTTAAGCAGGTTGAAGTGAAAGAGTTCGCGCTCTTGCTTTTGCATAACCAACCAGAATATGGTGAAGACAACAATGTGAGAAAGGGCTGTTGCATAGGCTGCACCTATCACACCAAAACCTTGAAAACCACCAATTCCAAATATGAGAAGTGGATCAAGAACCATATTGGCCACCAGGCCTATTGTGTTGATGGAAAAAGGCGTACGACTATCACCTGACCCATTAAAAATTCCTGAAAAAACTTGGTTAGAAAACTGGAATATCATGGCCGCTGCCACAATCATCAAGTAGCCCACAGCGTTTTCATTCACCCAAGCGTCATTAATATTGAAAAATCCGATGAGGGGCTGTCTGAAAAGAATTATTGCCATACTGAATAAAAAGGCCAGCACAAAGTTCATCTGTACGGCACTTCTTGCATATTTTCTGGCCGCAGATTCATCTCTTCTGCCTATGGACTGGGACACCCAGACTTCTACACCAACCTGAGTCAGCCGTATAACAGCAAAGCCTAGCCAAGGATAAAATCCTGCTGTTCCAACAGCTGCCACCGCTCGACTCCCCAGTCGACCAATCCAAATCATATCTGTTAAGTTATATGCCATTTGTAAAAATGATGTGCCCATAATTGGCAGGGCCATGAGAATGAGTCCCTTAAGTATAGACCCTTGCGTCAAATCTGTTTTTTTCATGCGTTTCACCTCTTATATGTCTAAACACGCATACATCCGGATTTATCATAGTCATGAATATATGAAGTGTCAAGCAAGTGTTTTTGAGACAAAATGTCCATTTCTGTTGAAACTTCAACGATTTTCATATATTTCGTGCCTCGAAAATTATTTTGTGTAAAACAGGGGCCATACATTATCTTTCTATGCAGATCTCTCTACACAAAAGCAAGAGCTGAAGACAGGGACCCTTTGGGGTCATATCTTCAGCTCATCATGAATTAACCATCCCGATTTTCATAATTCTTTTTTTGTGTGAAAACCATTATGTCGGGCTATGGATCACTCCATATTAGCTTCTTGATCACATAACAAAACACCGCTAGGGGGTGCGGTGTTTTGTTTGCGTCTTATTTGCTTGATAAGGGGGGTAGTACAATCATTTTATGTTAAAGTACTTCGTATTAACGTCTTAAAAAATGCTTTTTTTATAGAAGAATTCTTGTGTCTGAAGCTGCCATACGTTGACTTTCAATGTATTGCTTAACCGCTTCGTTTGCTTGTAATGATCTATATTCTTTGTCTTCTACGTTGATTGTATTTCTACCAAAGATTCGATTAAAAATAGCCATAATCTTGCCTCCAGTTCTTGATCAATAATAGTTTATAATTGATAACGACTATCAATTATTTTCTTTACACCTATAATATACCCCCATCCAACCTATTTGTAAAATTGAAAATAACGATATAATCCATCGATTTTTCCGATGTGAAACTTTTGAACCGATACACTATATCGGAAAACGATTTCAAAGCCTTCTATCTTACGACTATCGGTTAAAATACACAGTTCTTCCGCTTAAATGTTTAGAAAATTAACATTTCTATGGATCCTTTATGGGTATTAATAAAGTTGAGGAGGGATACAATGAATAAACTAACAAGTAGTATTAAGTTTCGGCTTATTTCAATAACCTTCATAGTTACATTAATTGTCTTTTCGGTTATTGGATTTGTCATCAACACCCGTGTTGGATCTGAACTGGAAATGGGGGCTCAGGTTGAACTCAGCAAAGACGCTCAAATCATAGCAAAAGATCTCAACAGTCAATTCTCGCAGTACGGTATGCTGGTTCTTCAAATGTCTAAAAATCCTGACTTGGTTGACATGATTAAGGACGTTAAATCACGCACTGGCAAACGCAACTACACCAAGATTAATGATGTTGCAGCTATTCTGGATGACATCCAGTCAACGGACAGCAATGTGGGTCTGGCTTGGTTAGGCATAAATGCCGCAAGCGATATTGTCATTAATGACCCAACTTACTTCCAACCAGAGGACTTTAACATCACCGGTCGACCGTGGTATGGACAAATGGTTGAGGAAGACGGCCTCACATTCACACCACCCTATGTTGATGCTGTAACAGGTGATCTTGTTATTTCCATAGTGTATCCTATAAAAGAAGGTGGATCCATTATAGGCAATGTTGGTATTGACCTTTATCTAACAGAAGTATCTGCAATTATGGAATCTATTAAAATTGGTGATGAAGGCTATGCTATTCTAATTGCTTCTGATGGCACTGTCGTATACCACCCTGATGAAACACAAATCATGGAAACAAACTTGACAGAAATGGAAGGCACTCTGGGAGAATTCGCCGGAGAAATGGTTGAGGGCAAGTCGGGTATTAGTGAATACACATATGAAAATGTGACCAAATACTTCGCCTATTCACCAATTGCTTCGAGCAAGTGGTCTGTAGGCACCATGGTACCAAAAGCTGAAACTCAAAATGAAATAAATGCTTTTGTGCTATTGAATACAGTTCTCTTCATTATGACAATCCTCATACTCATGGTTGCTGTTTATGTTTCAACATCTAGAGTTTTGAGACACATACCGAGACTCGTTGACACAATGAACGCTTTTTCAGATGGGGATTTAACACAAAAGATCAATTTCCAAAGTCATGATGAAATCGGCCTCATTGGAGAAACCTATAACACTGTTGCAACCAAGCTTCGAAATGTTATTCATGATGCCTTGAGTTCATCAGATAATGTTCAAAAATCTTCACGGACTATGGTTACAATTTCAAATGAATCAAAACAAGCTCTTGATGATGTCAGCCGTGCCATCAATGATGCGGCCAATGGCACAACAGACCAAGCCAATGAAACCGAACGGAGCGTTCATGTCATGCACACCCTTTCAGGTGAAATTGAAGGCATTGTTGAAAAAACAGAAGAAATCTTCAACAAGACAGAAGATGTTCACGAACTTTCCAATAAAGGGTCACAAACCCTTGAAGCCCTCAATGAAAAGTCACTTGAAAATCAAAAATCAGTTAAAACAATTAAAGAAATTGTTCAGGAAATGGACTCAGCATCCAATGAAATATCTACAATTGTTGACATGATCAACTCCATATCTGAACAAACCAACCTGCTGGCCCTTAACGCTTCTATAGAAGCTGCACGTGCAGGCGAGGCGGGTCGTGGATTTGCCGTTGTTGCTGATGAAATTAGACAGCTTGCAGAGCAAACAAACGAAGCCACCGAAGAAATCAGAGAAAAGATTGTTGGCATTCAAGACAAGTCTCGAGTGGCCGTTGAACAAACGGACAGCTCTGAAAAAATCGTTATGAAAAATGTGGATATAGTCAACGAAACCGCTGATATATTCAGTGAAATCCTTGAAAATCTTAACGTCTTATTCGAAATATCAGAAGGGTCGAAAACCGCTGCTGAATCTATGAGACGAAGTAAGGACGACGTTGTTGCATTTATAGAAAGTGTATCCGCTTCCTCAGAAGAAACATCTGCTTCCATGGAAGAAATGAGCGCTTCTACAGAACAGCAACTGGCTATTATGGACAACTTAGCCAATGAAGCCAAACAGCTTAATGAACTTGCTGAACACCTTCATGAAATATTAGAACAGTTTAGTGTGTAAAAGACACATCTCTCAAAAAAGACTAAAAGCCTGCTGAAAAGCAGGCTTTTAAAATTATGTTATATATGCTACACCACTTTAGGGGGGTGTGGTGTAACTTTTTGGGGTCTATTTTGAGGGGTTATAGTAAAATTCGTGTGTCTGCTGCAGCGATACGCTGATTCTCAATGTATGCTTTTACCGCTTCATCAGCCTGAAGTGCCTTGTGCTCTCTTTGAACATCTTTGATGTTTTCTCGTCCAAAAATACGATTTAGAATAGCCATAATCTCGCCTCCAATTTTCTTAATTGTATCGGTTGAATGATAACAAGTATCATTTATCTTCTTTATACTTACACTATACGCCTAGGCAACCCATTTGTAAAATTGAAATAAGCGATGAAATCATTCATTTTTTTCGATATAATGATTATAAGCGATAGAGGAGGTTCCCATGGAAATTCGCAACTTCATCACATTTAAAAAAATAATTGAAACGGGTAGTTTCACAAAGGCCAGCGAGGAGCTTGGCTATGCCCAGTCCACTATTACAGCACACATTCAGGCCATTGAAGACTACCTGTCTGGCCAGGTCTTTGACCGAATAGGCCGACAGGTTATTCTAACTGACCTGGGCAAGCAACTTGAAAAGCAAGTGGATCAACTGCTCAACACTTATAAAAAAATTGAATCATTGTCTGGCTTTGGACAGTCTCCCCAAGGTACAATTCGCATTGGAACAGAGGAGTCCATTGCCCTGTATAAACTCGGCCCCCTTTTTCAGGCCTATTCAAACGCCTACCCCGAAGTGGAGATCGTTCTGATTAACGCCTCTTACCGAGAACTTGAGCCAAAGCTTTACACAGGGGAAGCCGACATTATTTTTGTTATAGATAAGCACATCCAGGCCCCTGAACTCAATGTATTCGTTATGGCTGAAGTGGACATGGTTTTTGTCGCTTCACCAGATTATATTGCTCGGCGTGATGCACAAAACGAAAGGGTGTCTCGCATTATCCACACAAGAAAGGGTGGAACCTTCCGCCATATTTTTGAGGATTACCTCAGTGAACGGGGCACTAAATTTGAGAATTCCCTGGAAGCCTGGAGTCTTGAACTCGTAAAGCAGTCTGTTATTCACGGTATGGGGGTCACCTTCCTACCTAAAATGACCGTTCAAGACGAGATCAGTTTGGGGCTACTTGTGGCAGATAGCGTCACCCTGGCTGGAGATGAAAAAGTCCTTGCACAAATGGCCTATCACAGGAACCGCTACCCCTCTCCTGCCCTGCAGGCATTTATAGACATGGCAACCAACAGAGACATTTATAATATTGAGGAGGCTTAATTATGGGCGCAAAGTTTAACAACGACTGGGCTGAACTTTTACAGCCAGAATTTGAGAAAGATTACTATAAAAAGCTTAGGGGATTCTTGGTGAGTGAATATGAGAACCACACCATCTATCCTGACAAGAGTGACATTTTTAATGCCATGCACTTAACAGCCTACAAGGATGTTCGAGTTGTTATAATTGGCCAGGATCCCTACCACGGACCTGGACAGGCACATGGCCTTTGTTTTTCTGTCAAACCGGGCGTTAAAACACCCCCTTCCCTAGTCAATATCTACAAGGAGCTTCAAACAGACCTAAACTGCTTCATTCCTAACAATGGCTATTTGGTAAAGTGGGCCAAACAGGGTGTTATGCTCCTTAATACTGTTTTAACCGTACGGGCGGGCCTGGCCCATTCCCATAAAAATATGGGTTGGGAGTGCTTCACAGATCATGTGATTGGTCTACTCAATGACCGCCAAGACCCGGTCGTTTTCCTCCTATGGGGCCGTCCTGCTCAAAAGAAAGCCGAATTGATTACAAACGCCCACCACCATATACTCACTGCACCTCATCCGAGTCCCCTATCCGCCCATAGAGGCTTCTTTGGTTCTAAGCATTTCTCAAAAACCAACGCGCTTCTTGAAAGCATGGATTTTCAGCCCATTGACTGGCAGATTGAAAACATTTAGATTCGGTTTTAAATCTCTCGATATTTCTATGTATCTCAGGGTAGATAGTAAATAGGGAGGTGTTATTGAATGTATAAAAAAATACTCGTTCCTATTGATGGATCAGATTCATGTTCCAATATTATGGACTACATTAAAACCTTTGGGGAAGCCTATGGCTCAAAGATCGTGCTCCTTAACGTGTATGGTCTACCTATGATGACAGAATATAATAACTATCCAGCCTACCCTCTTGAAAATGCTTACTCGATAGAAAAGCAATCTGAGGAAATCTTAAAAAGATCAAAGACGCTTCTTGGAGATGTTTCTTTTGAAATTGAGACAATAAGCGAGGCTGGTAATCCTGCTGCAACGATTATAGACGTGGCCGAAAAAAATGAATGTGATTTAATAATCATGTGCACCCACGGTATGGGCACCATGAAACGATTCCTTCTTGGATCTGTAACAAATAAGGTGGTTCACCATGCCCACATACCTGTCTTGATCGTCAGATAGTGACCTATACTCCGAATGATTTCGGAGTATTATTTTGCCTATGATTATTAATCAATCCACTAAAAAATAATTTAAACACGTTAAACACAATAAAGGAAACCACTAGAAGTGAACCTGTAAATTTTTTGTATACTTTTTCGGTATACTTTTGACTTTTAGGGGCCGTAGGCGTACAATCAAAGAGGAAAGTAACTTATAATCAGATCAGTCAAGGAGTTGATTACATGAAAACCATCGTCATTGCTGGCGGCTGTTTTTGGGGGGTACAGGCCTATTATGCCCAACTAGATGGCGTCTTAGAAACAGAAGTCGGATATGCCAACGGTAAAACTGAAAATCCAACCTATGAAGATGTTTGCTCACACCTGACGGGACATGCTGAAGTGGTCAAAGTGAAATATGATCCAGAAATCATCTCCCTTGAAGACCTTCTAGAGAGATTCTTTAGAATCGTTGATCCAACTGCTTGGAATAGACAGGGGCCAGACATTGGAGACCAGTACCGTAATGGCATCTATTTTACTCACCCAGAAGACCAAGCTCTTATTAATGCCTATATAGACAAACAAAAGCCAAAATACTCAGACCTGATCGTTACAGAGGTAGAACCTCTCAAGGCTTACTACAAAGCTGAAGAATACCACCAAGACTATCTTAAGAAGAACCCGAACGGCTATTGCCACATTAATTTGAATGCATAAGATTCTTCAGAATCAAAACACCACTATAAACGCTAAAAAACCCCAGTGGAAAATCTCACGGATTTCTTCCACTGGGGTTTCTTTATGGGTCAATATTTATCTTTTGTAAGCTACGCTCGTCTTATTGCCTATCCTTCCAGAGGGAACATAATCAAAGTCCGGTACTTGTCAGGGTTGCCCTTAAGAAGCATGCCTGGTCCTTTTTCATACACTTCTCTTGTCGGTTGAATGGCTTTAAGTCCCTTTTCGTTGAGAGCATCCTGCATGGCCTTATAGGCATAATTTAAAGCTTCGTATGGACCAATATGTCTTGTAACAAGACACCTTGATCCTGGGATAATTCTTGAAGTGACACCCTTTTTATCGATGGCTTTTTTAACCGGAAGACACACTTCAATATCCGCTCCGTCTTCCATATAGCTTTCATCATAATAGAGTGCGAAAACATGACCAGAAGCGCTTGCCCCTGCCGCTTTAAAGAGCTTTCCAATATAGGTTCCCATTTCATCATAGCGCCCTTTGTATCGAAGACTTACCACCAACTGCTCAGGTATTTCTTTTATCTCAAAATCATACTCTCTTTCACGCATAAATTTATCCTCCTGATCTAGGTGCGTCTGTATAGATCCTTGAACCTTCCTTAACTCTCGAATCTGAAGCTCAAGCTGATCTTTTTTCTCCTTGAGGTAGGCTTGTAGGTCGCTTTCATCTTCCAGGTGGTCAAGAACCTCTGCGATTTCGGGCAAGGAAAACTGGAGTCCCTTTAAAAACTGTATCCTCTCAGCCCTTATGAACTCTGATGCCGTATAATATCTGTATCCAGTTGACGCATCAATTTCTGCCGGTTCAAGCAGCCCAATTTCATGATAATACCGCAAAGTCTTTACAGACATCCCTGCCATTTTTGAAAATGCACCTATTTGATACACGCCTGCCTCCTCATCTGATTCACTGATCCACAAACAAAATATGAATTTCAATCTTATTTATTCACTGGTTCCACCTTAAAGCGTAAAACTGTTTTTAACTTTTCCGGTGCCGTTTTATTAAAGTCACTCAAATATATTTCCCTGTGGGTTTTAGAAATCCTCCTATAGCCATTTTCCTGGGCCCATTTTTCCATAATTTCAAAGCTTGCCGGTTCATCATCAAAGGGGCCTATATGGGTCATGTGGCAGGACAATCCATCCTTTTGATTCTCCAGTCGAACAGATGAGAGAAATTCATTGTCGTCCTTACTGATTGCAAGCTCTTTCATTTTTTCAAAAAAGGTCTGAGTCACAAATTCTGGTTGCCGAATCATGAGGGTCCACTTAAAATTTGTCTTGTCACTCGGATCATATTCTGTGCCCTCTACAACGTCCCAAATCCCTTCTAGGGGGGCTACCACAAATTCGTAGTAGTCCTCTGGTTCCAGGCCCTTCTTATGGGACATCCGTATTGTGTATGCAATCTTGTACAGGGCTTTAACGGCCTTTTGAAAGGCTTCCCCATCAGGTGCCCCTGTCCCATCAATCATCAAATAATTTAAAGCCTCTATGTCAATAAGGGCTGGCTTTTTAGATGAGGGTTTGTAAATATGCTTATCTTTCTTTTTAAAGTCTACTTTTTCTGGCATAAGGACCTCCTTCATGCTTACGATTGTCTTTACTTAACTATAAACCCTACACCATAGGGGAGAGTCAAGACTAAAATCTATTATTTCTATGCGAGTGTGCCTTTTAAACATAATAAACGGGAAGCCAGTGGCTCCCCGCTATTCGTTTTCTCGTTATAAAACTATAACCTTAACCTTTTTTATTCACCAAATCCTCAATTTCTTATTAATGAACCACAAAAACAGTTAACGAACCACCAAAACAGGCACTTCAGCATGATGAACAACCTTGTTGGTCACGCTACCGAGGAAAAATCTCTTAACTGCGCCCATACCATGTGTACACATAACAATCATGTCGCAATTTTCTTTAGATGCCACATCAATAATTGTTGATGCCGGATCACCATTTTCCACAATGGCATAAACACTTCTTCCGTCGCCTTCTAGTTTTTCTGCCGCCTTTTTGGCAATGGTTTTAGCGATGTCTTCTATATGGACATCACTATGCTCTTCAAGTGCAAGATAGCTTGGATGGCTCAGAGGATCTACCACTGGTTTCACATAAAGAACCACCAGCTCTGATCCAAATTTCTCTGCAAGACTCTTGGCTGTTTCAAATGTTTTTTCACAAGTCTCCATTCCGTCGACTGGTACCAGAATTTTTTTCATCCCGATCCCTCCTTCATTTATGTATTACCCGTAAAAAGAATTATACACACAGGAAGTCACAGACTTTTAAAGGAAATATCTAGATCATTGACTTAAGTCAATGCATGTCGAAAGAAATAGCAGTAGTCTAAGACTATAACAAACACCGCAGAAAAAATTATATCGTCAATTAGGAGGTTTCTCATGACTAATACACGCACGCTCAATGAAAACACAAAAAAAGACCGTTACTGGTCTGGTCTTATTTCAGGCATTTCTCTTATAGTAATGATGTTTACTGCATTCTTCGCCTTTGGCTATGCCCATGACACCCTGTTTGCAGTCGGTGATCCCGCTTTAACCCGATCTAATCTTATAAATACCTCCCAACTGCTTCGTGAAGAAATTGCCGCTTGGGGATTTATAATTATTCTAGACATCATAGTTGCCTGGGGCTTTTATACCTATCTTAAAGCTTCTGCCAGAAAATTGGCCACCCTCAGCGCGATCCTTCGTCTCATTTATACAGCTATGCTCGGTTTTGCCCTACTTCAACTCACGTCAATCCAAGTTCAGTCCCTATCATCAACTTCTGCAGACCTGATTTACAATCGCTTTGTTCAGTTCGAAACCATCTGGTCCCTGGGCCTTATTGTCTTTGGTGCCCATCTCATTGCCACGGGTTTTGCTGCGAAAAAGACACCGCATATTCCTAGGACCCTCTCCGCCTTGCTTGTTATTGCAGGCCTGAGTTATATGGTGGTCCACGGTCTTGAAAACTTCCTGCCGTCTCTTGAGCGGGTCACAAGTATGCTTGAAATCGGACTCAGCCTACCCATGCTCATTGGCGAAGTTGGTTTTGGTCTATGGTTACTTGTTAAGGGGAAATCGCTCTAGTTTAGAGAGAGCCTCTAAAAGGTTGACACCCCAACTAGGCCTTCTCAAATATGATGCGTTTTAACTCAATCAAAAATTAAAAAATCCCGACCAAGCTCTAGCCCTAGAGTCTGGTCGGGATCAATTTCAATTATACACCCACAACTTCTTTCACTTCAGGAATTTCCTGCATTAGAAATTGTTCGATCAGGTTTTTCAGTGTCATTGTTGCCCCAGGACATCCGCTACAAGCGCCCTGAAGTTGAACCTTTACAACACCGTCTTCGGTTACGTCTACAAGCTTCACATCGCCACCGTCTCTTTGTAGCATTGGACGTACGCGTTCAAGCTTTTCTTCCACTAATGCACTGCTTATATTAGCCATTATTATTTCCTCCGTTGAACTTTCTATCAGGCCCTTGCAAAATCACAAACCCATAGTCTCGCCATACCATATATAATATAGAATTTTTGATTCTTGGATAATATTTTGCAAGTCGCTCACTATACGAAATGGAATCTAATTTGATTTTTCAAAAGAGATCTTACACAGTAATATTACAAACGTATTTTACACCTGTATGGTTTTTCAAGTGTATTCTACTCTGGCTGCTTAGGATTGTCAATAAATTAACTATTGAGTTTTTTTATACACTTTTGAAAATCATTTACTTTTAATATACTTGATTCAGATTCAACCCGATCAAGTCCGCTCCATATCGATATCCAGTCCCTGGGCAATAATTTTTTTAAACATCAAAAGTTTATCCAACTTAAAATAAATCAGACCATTTTTTGTCCTTACATTCTTATCAATATAAATATCAATGTCTTCATGTTTATAATGATTAAAATCTTCAAGTGCGCCTGGCACTTTCATTTCTACCGCCGGTAGACCAACGCCTTGGCATCAACCCTGCCCCTTCTTGAGCCTTAAGGTTAAAACACGCGATCCACTCTTTTTTAAATGGTTCACAACCGCTTCATCTAACTTTACATAATCCACTTTATTCACCCACTGTCTTAAGGACCACTTTGTCTTGGTAAAAATATCATCCATAAATATCATCCATGTTCAAAGTCATCACGAAATGTATACTATTTATATGTCATATCTACCACAGACGTCCAGGTCTAAACCAAGGCTTTTCCCTAAAGCTTTATGAGTTCATAGTCTTTTGATCCAAGACCAATTTCCTGGCCGTAGTCCAGCTGTATGTCACCTAAGGTATGAGGGTGAACAGCCTTGAAAACATCGCCATATTCATGGTCTGACCCATGCTCTTTTGTTAGACGGGTTTCAGGAAGAGGTCTTTGGGCATTAACAAGGTCTTTACAGGCCTGATCAATGGCAACTGGGTCATCTGAAGCTAAAATACCAATGTCCTTAACAAGTGGGGCATCCGACCATGCACAACAGTCACAGTCAGGTGTTACCCGCATTAAGAAGTTTATGTAGGCCACGCGCCCAGTCTTGTTCTTAACAGCACCAAGAGCATACTCAGTCATTCTTTCCATGAAATCCACCAGTTCTGTCTTCCAGTTAAGCACGACAGCCTTGGTTGGACAGACTGCCAAACAGTCTCCACAGCCAATACAGACATCCTGGTCGATAAAAGCCTTTTCGTCAACATAGGAAATGGCCTCCACCGGACAAATTTCATGACAGCGACCACAGGTCACACAGTGTTTTGCTTTTACGAATGGTCGTGTGGAATGCTGGTCTTTCTTTCCGAGCGACGGCGCGCATCCCATAGCAAGGTTCTTAACCGCACCACCAAAGCCAGCCATTTCATGGCCCTTAAAGTGGCTCATGACGATCATGCTGTTGGCACGTTCAATATCCCCAGCAATTTTCACTTCTTTAAAATGCTTTTGATTGATCTCCACATTATTATAGTTATCGCCTCTTAACCCATCAGCAATCACCACAGGCGCACCAACAACAGAAGGAACAAAGCCGTGAGCTGCTGCGGTATTCAGGTGGTCAACTGCATTGTGACGCATGCCTGCATAGAGGGTATTGGTGTCTGTCAGGAAGGGATTGCCTCCCGCTTCTTTGACCTTATCAACAATTGGCTTAACGAAAATTGGTTGTATGAAGGCGTCAGACCCCACTTCTCCAAAGTGAATCTTGACGGCCGTTAAGTCTTTTTCCTTGATACAGTCTCCCATACCAACTGCGTCAAAAAGCTTTTGCAGTTTGGCCATCTTGTTTTCCTTATGGCTTCTTGCACTTAAATCGATCATATACACTTTGCTTGACATATTACCCCTCCGTTTACATGAGTGACTTTACTATATCAACTATTTCAGCCGGCGTTTCGACAAGGTGGTCAGGACAACTTTCCATTAATCGTTTTCTGTCCAGTATGGTCCATCCCACTAGAACTGTCTTAGCACCTGCATTTTTACCGCTTTCAATATCATGGGCGCTATCCCCTATGAAAAGTGTGTTTTCCGGCTTGCCATCAAGGACCTTGAGGGCTTTAAAAATCCCTTCCGGGTCCGGCTTTCTTTTAATAACATCATCTGCAGAGACCGTTGAGTTAAAGTACTTGTGCAGGTCAAAGCTTGTTAGACCATGTTCTATGCCAGATGTGCCCTTGTTTGAGACAATACCCATTTTTAGACCCATTTCAAGCAAGGTATCTAACATTTCTCGTATACCATCAAACTCTTTGGTATACGCATCTCGTCTTGCCCTGTAATAGGTTCTGTAATATGCGTCCATTTCTTCAGCATGTTCAGGATCAAGTTCGGTCATTTGAACCATGAGCGGCTTGCCTAGTATCTTTTGAAGTTCATCCTCTTCAATGTCTTTGCCTCGAAATTTTAACGCAGACGCCCTTAAGGCTTCCACAATCAGGTCGTTTGTATCCATCAAGGTGCCATCAAAATCAAAAAGTACGTGAGTAATCATTGTGCCTCCTTAAATTAGAATCCCCACTGGGGCAATATTGAGATCTCTGTCAATCAATTATATTTATGGCGCTCCATTGACAGTTTACCCCTAATAGGAACCAATCACAACATATGGTCCAGATTCATTTTTTCATTCTTATATCATTATACGCCGACAATCGTAAAATTTCACATAGACTTGTTGAAATATTTCACCTTAAAAATGGACAATTCTAATGTTACAATAAGATAAGCTCTGGGGATCATTACGAATTTGAAAATTGAATCCCAGCAAAGTTTGATATATTATTGTCATGCGTACTTAAAAAGCGCATACTGATACATTCATCAGGACAACTGACAAGATGCTATTGAGGTGACCAATGACAACCTATAGAACCGAAACCGACATGCTCGGGACAAAGAAAATTTCTAATAAGGCTTACTACGGTATAAACACCGCAAGAGCCCTTGAAAACTTTAATATAACTGGAAGAACCGTCAACATGAAACTCATTCATGGTATGGTCCTCATCAAAAAGGCCGCTGCCATGGCCAACATGCATTTAAAACAACTGGATAAGGACAAGGCAAAGGCCATTATGACGGCTTGCGATGAAGTTCTTGCCGGTGATCTATCCGATCAATTTGTGGTTGATCCCCTGCAGGGCGGTGCGGGCACGTCAACCAATATGAACGTCAATGAAGTCATCGCCAATAGGGCCATTGAGATTTTAGAGGGGCAAAAGGGAGACTATGACTTGGTCCACCCCCTAAATGATGTGAACATGTCCCAGTCCACGAATGATGTTTACCCCACAGCGCTTCGGATTGCAGCCATTCGAGAACTGAGAAACACAGCAGACGCCTTTGCGAACCTGCAAGAGGCCCTTCAAATTAAAGAAAATGAATTTGCAGATATATTAAAGCTGGGTAGAACACAAATGATGGACGCCCTGCCCATGATGGTTGGTCAGGAATTTGGCGCCTGGTCCAAGGCCATTGCCAGGGACCGGTGGCGAATTTACAAGGTAGAAGAGCGCCTGCGCCAGATCAATATAGGCGGGACAGCCATTGGAACAGGCATGAATGCCAGCCATAAGTTCATCTTCCTAATGACAGACCTGCTCCAAGACATGACGGGGCTTGGTCTTGCAAGAAGTGAATTTCCCATTGATGTGACTCAGAACATGGATGTCTTCACAGAGGTCAGTGGTCTTTTAAAAAGCGCTGCGGTCAACCTTGTAAAAATATCAGGCGACCTGCGCCTGCTGGGATCTGGTCCAAGAGGGGGACTGGGAGAACTCAACCTTCCACCCGTACAAGCTGGATCAACAATCATGCCAGGCAAGGTCAACCCCGTTATGGCTGAAATGATGGGACAAGTCTCTATGCGTGTCATGGCCAATGATTTTGCCATCACCCAAGCGGCCATGAGTGGACAACTAGAACTCAATGCCTTTGTTCCCCTCATTGCCGAAAGCCTTCTGGAGTCTCTTGAAATCCTGACAAATGGCGTAACAGCCTTTCGGGAAAAATGCATTGAAGGCATCACCGTTAATAAAGACAACACACAAAAACACCTGGAAAATTCCACAGCCCTTGTCACAGCCCTTGTCCACCATGTGGGTTATGATAAATCTTCACAAATTGCAAAAATTGCCCTTCGCGAAGGAAAATCCATCCGACAGGTTGTCCTTGAAGATGGCTGCCTAAGCAGTGAGGCACTTGATAATATACTCAACCCATTCCAAATTACAAATCCGGGCATCCCCGGTAAGTAGAAATTAGGACGGACCATTTGTATTTTAAGGAGAAAGACTATGAGCTTAAATGCGACCCCTCGGGGCAATCGTGTTCACATTGCTTTATTTGGCAGACGTAATGCTGGAAAATCAAGTGTTATAAATGCCATCACAGATCAGGAAATCGCCATTGTATCCGATGTGAAAGGCACAACAACTGACCCTGTGTACAAGTCTATGGAAATTCTGCCAATCGGCCCTACGGTTATTATTGATACTGCCGGACTCGATGATTTCGGAGAACTGGGTGAACTCAGAAAGAAAAAAACCATTGAGGTTCTATCTAAAACAGATGTGGCCCTTGTTGTCATTGATGCCAGCCAAGGGGTGACAGAAGACGACCAGTTTATCCTTGATCTCATACGGGAAAAGAACATCCCCCAAATTATTGTTCTAAACAAACAAGACGAAGCCCAGTCAACTGAGGAAGACATTGAAGCCCTTAAAGAAAAGTACAAAGTCCCCGTTCTCCCAGTTTCAGCGGCAAACGGTAAGGGCATACAGTCTTTAAAAAAAGCCATCGCTTCTAGTCTGCCCGAAGACGAGGATAAGTTTCGAATTATTGGGGACCTGATTCAGCCTGGCGATCTTGTTGTTCTTGTCACACCTATAGATAAGGCCGCTCCAAAAGGCAGGCTCATCTTACCTCAGCAGCAAACCATCCGCGACATTCTCGAAAGCGACGCCATTGCGGTTGTGACAAAAGAGCATGAACTGAAAGAAACACTGGAAAAACTCGGCACAAAGCCAAAACTTGTTGTGACGGATTCCCAAGCCTTCTTAAAGGTGTCGGCTGATACACCAAAAGATATTCCTCTCACATCCTTCTCCATTCTCTTCGCCCGTCATAAAGGGGATTTGAATGAACTCATTGCAGGGGCTAAAGCCATTCGCTCTTTAAAGGATGGAGATAAAGTACTCGTCTCTGAAGGCTGTACACACCATAGACAAGCTGATGATATCGGACGGGTAAAAATTCCGCGCTGGATTCGTCAAATGACAGGCAAGCAGATTGATTTTGAATACACATCAGGCACTCAATTCACAGAAGACATCGAACGCTACAGCTTGATTGTTCACTGCGGAGCCTGCATGCTTAACAAGACAGCCATGCATTACCGCATCAATCAAGCCAAACATTTCGGTGTGCCTATTGTCAATTATGGCGTCCTAATAGCCCATGTACAGGGTATTATTGACCGGGCTATTGAGCCCTTCCCTATGGCTAAACTCCTTTGGGAAGAAGACCAAGAAAACATGTAGAAAGCCTGAAATCACTGATAATCATTATCAGTGATTTTTTTCCAGTATTTTTGTTGACAAGGTCACCTTAATTTTGTAAACTATGTTTGTAGCGGTTGCAAGATTGTATTCGTTACAAACGATTCACATATACAAATCTTGTCCTCGCCCTTATCTTTTAAAGAGTCTTTCTTTATTAGAGTCTTTCATAAGCTCAAATTGCTGACAATCCATGAAGGCTCACGGCTGGGACAAAATGATGATATTAATATTCTTACTTACATGGAGGAAAAAATTATGAAAAAGTTTGTCTGTACTGTATGCGGTTACACACACGAAGGCGATGCAGCACCAGAAAAGTGCCCACAGTGTAATGTACCTGCTGAAAAGTTTAAAGAACTAGTGGCTGGCGCTAAGCGTGTTTGGGCTGACCAACACTTCATCGGTGTGGCTAAAGGCGTTGATGAGGAAATCGTTCAAGGTCTACGTGACAACTTCATGGGCGAATGTACAGAAGTTGGTATGTACCTGGCTATGAGCCGTCAAGCTGATCGTGAAGGATTCCCAGAAGTGGCTGAAGCATACAAGCGCATTGCATTTGAAGAAGCTGAACATGCTGCTAAGTTTGCGGAACTTCTAGGTGAAGTTGTAAATGAATCAACTAAGAAGAACCTTGAACTACGTGCTGACGCTGAGCAAGGCGCAACGGAAGGCAAGCTGGCTCTAGCTAAGCGTGCTAAAGAGCTTAACCTTGACGCAATCCATGACACAGTGCATGAAATGTGTAAAGATGAAGCACGCCACGGCGCTGCATTCGAAGGTCTACTAAACAGATACTTCGGTGAATAATTAAAGACATAGCATACCTACATGCTTTAAAGTCTATGTATGATGGACCCCCAAAATCCATCATATAAAAAAGCTCTGATGACACTGTCATCAGAGCTTTTCTAATATAATTTTATATTGACCTAAACATGCTTTTTCATAAAGAGCTTAGGCACTAAAAACCACTTAAGCGAAGCACGCCCGGGTCCCAGTTCCGACCATTCATCAATATTTACATCAATACACACAATCCCCCCAGTGGGCAGGTATATGTTAAAGCCTTCTGATGCAATTAAATAGGCAATCACGTTTTCCCAGGTCGGATTGTGACCTATAACCATAACTGACTCATCCTCATCATTCAAGTCTCTTATCATATTTACGGTGTGGTCAACTGATGTCATATACAAGGTTTCATCATATACAACGGGGATCATATGCCCCAGGGCCTTTAAAAAGTCTTTTGTTGTTTCCACAGCCCGCACCGCTGACGATGATAAAATAATGTCCGGAATCTCCTGGTGTACAGCCAGCAAACTCCCCATGAATGACGATGCCTTGTGGCCCCGTTTCTTCAGCGGACGATCAAAATCCTCGTACAATTCAGCATTCCAAACAGCTTTTCCGTGTCTCATTATATAAATACGTTTCATCATCCACCCTCCTCGTAATTCATACATACCCGAAAGACCAAGCCAAGCCTCTTTTTTAGCGATTTTACCACAATTGTGTTAAAATTGACTTGGATTCATTATGAATTTTACATAAAGGGGGCGTTTGCATGAAACTGAGCGAAATTTCAAAAAACAATGATATTTCTATGCCTGATCCACTCTCGAGCCGCCTCGATGCGGCACAAAAATTACAGTACACTGACCCAAAACAGGCCTATGATATTGCATACGACATCTGTCGTGAAATCAACTCTGAACAAATGCCCGTCGTCTATTTGCGTGCCCTTTATTTAAAAGGACGAGCATCATGGCACATGGGTCATTTTGAAGAGGCCTTATTTGGAGGCACCGAACTCCTTGAACAGTCAGAAGCTTTAGAAAACAAGGCCTATCAAGCAGAAGCCTATAATTTACTCGGCAATGTCAACCTCCATATGGACAATCTTGACCAGGCTCTAGAGTATTATAGGGATGGCCTGCGCCTTGCAAAAATATCACACAACACCCGGGCGGAAAGCTCGCTTCACAATAATATAGGTGAAATATACAACCGGCTTGATGCCAATGAGCAGGCCAAGGAATACTACGAAAAGGGTCTGCGTATTGCCCTGGCAACCAATCAAGCCAACGGCATAGGGATTGGCTACCTCAATTTAGGGGAACTCGCCATGAAGGCTGGCAACTATGATGTCGCCACCAAGCGCGTCCATGATGCCCTTGATGTTTTTCGAAAAGATCACGACAAGCTTGGAGAGGCCCACGTCCTATTTCTAATGGCTGACATACTCACATTAAAGGGTGAGCTGGATCAAGCAGAAGACTATTACAAGGATGCCGAGGCCATTGAAAAAGAAACTGGTGACCAGTACAACTACTTGCGCACAGGGATCGCTTACACCAAGCTCCTAATTAAGAAAAAAACTTTTCAGCGGCTGAAAGCAAGTGTCTAAAACTTTTGGACTTGTCTTTAGAACTAAACGCCAGCAACAATACGGCCATAGCCCAGTCCTTGCTTGCCAAGATATATGAAATGCAAAAGCAGTACGAAAAGGCTCTGACATATTATAAGAAATATCACGACATGGATATTCAGTCCCAAAAGGAAGCCTTAGAAGAACGGCTTCATCATATCCGTTCCCAGTTTAAAATTGAACAGGCCCAGCATGAAAAAGAAATTTTCAGGTTGAAAAATGTAGAGCTTAGCTCAAAAAATAATGAACTTCAGACCCTCTACAACACAATTGCCACCATTTCAGAAATCGGGCGCGACATCACATCCACCCTTGATCTCGAAGAGGTCTTCAGAAAAATATACAACAATGTCAACACCCTTATGGATGCCACTTTTTTTGGTATTTCTCTTTACGATAAAAAGACAAAACTTATTACATACCCGATGTTTATGTCTTCTGGTAAAAGAATCGGCTTTAAAAATGCGCATATTGATGATAAGAACAGCCTGAGCGCCTACTGTATTAGAAATAGAAGTGACATTCTCATAAATGATTATTTGAATGAATACACCAATTATAAAGAGGACCCCATGCTCCACAGGAAAGGACGCATGTCACAGTCCATCCTTTATGTGCCCCTACTTGTTGAAGGACGAATCATTGGAACCATTACCGCCCAGTCCTATGATAGAAATGCCTATACCAAGCACCACCTAGACATGCTCAACACCCTGGCTTCTTATACAGCCATTGCCATTCGAAATGGACAAGAGTCAGAGCAGCTTGCCAGTGAGATCGCACAACGTAAGATGGCTCAAAAGAATCTGGAGTCCGTCAATAAACAACTTAGAGAAATGACTTACATGGACGTCCTAACGAAGATTCCTAACCGGCGGTATTTTATAGATACGCTCACAAGAGAGCTAAATCGGTCTATAAGAGAAGAAGAACCCCTATCTGTGATTTTGATCGATATTGATAAGTTCAAGGAATACAACGACAACTACGGCCATATAGCAGGGGATACATGCCTGTCAAAAGTTGCACAGCTTCTTGAAAAGAGCCTCAAGCGCAAGACGGACCTGGTCGCACGCTATGGTGGCGATGAATTCGTTGCCGTTTTACCAAACACGGATCTTGATGGGGCACTGCTTGTGGCAGAAACCATGCGGGCAAACGTGGAACTCGAACAAATTGAACACGCATATTCCACAATTTCCGAGCTGATTTCCATTACCCTAGGCATATATTCCAACATCCCTACAATGGATATGAGTCTTGAAAGGGTTGTCCAGCTTTCGGACCAAGCCCTTTATACGGCCAAAGACATGGGGCGTAACTGCATTGCCAGCAATATCAGTCCTCTGTCACTTGAGGATCGAGCTTAGCCACTTAAAGCACATTTGCCTGTTTTCTTAGCAAATGTGCTTTAATTTTCCACTGCCACTAAATTCTTTAATCTTTTTGTCTCTATGGCACCAGCCCAAAATGGACATTTTTCCCTTATAAATCTATTCACGTAGTCACGAACTGGACTGTCCCAGTATAGGGTCTTTGATGTGTATATTTTATGCATAGCCTGCAGTGTCTCAACAATTTCATCAGCACACATATTGTAGAACATGGCCGAGATTTCATCGTACTCCTCTTGTGTAAGCACCAATTTGTCACTCAGGTCACTTACAAATGTTTTAAAAAAATGCGTTTGAATGATGGGTTCAAAATGGTTTGTCGGCAGATCTTTTAGGGGCACTCTACTTTTTAAGCTATAATCCTTTAATACAGAATACACTTGTGAAGGTTGAAAATAGAGACAAGCCTCGTTTTCAACTTTAAAAGTTTCCAGGTAAGATCGAATGTATCTGATGCCTTTTGTATCCATAAAGTCAAAAATCAAGGGATAATCAATATCTGAAACGAGACTTTCAGCATCATATTTAAAGTTATAGTTCGAAAAAAAATCTGGAACGGCCCGTGTGAAAGTGTCTTCATATACATGATTGTCTATTGGTATGCGAACGGCTTCTATGTCCCTATATAAATACTTCGTTTCCTGGATGTAAATTTGTATATAGGCATATGCATCCTCATATATGGTCTTCACCCTTTTCTCAAGAATTTCATCAATAAAATCCTCATTTAAAAAAGTATCCATATATAAGTCCAGTACATAGAACCATGATCTAACGACCTGTTCCATTCTTTCATTAGAAAGGCTGGTCGACTGTGACCCGGTGTAATCTAAGAACTGTTTTTCCAACTCTATTGCAATGTCTTGATTCAACGCTTTAATGTGTTTCATTGATATTCGTCCTCGGGAAATTTCCTTTTGAATACATCCAAAGAACCCCTTTTCTTCAGCTTTATTTTCGAGAAAATTCATCAAGAGCCCCCCTCATAACCGGTTCAAAATTCTGAATGAAATCATAGGCCACTTTTTCACCTAAATACTCTATTGATCCCTTACAAACACCATTAAAGCTCTCATACAGGAAGTCTATAAGCTCTTCATCAAAAATCCTGTCATCCAATTCTTTTTTCACATAGTGAAAGATTTCATAAATTTCCAAAACAATTTCTATGAACTCATCGGACTGTATAAAGGGGGAATCGCTGAATCTTTTAAGAATTTCTTCAAGAACATCTTGATTCATGGAAATTCGACCGTATTTCTCTAATATTTGATCACTTTCACTTTCAAGCACAACCACTTGATTTTGAGATAATACGAGACCATATCTAGAAATTTCCTCATTCACTTTTTCTAAATCAATCCCTTTTCTACCCAAGCCATGCTCAAAAAACTCAATTCCATTCATATAAAAGCCCCCTTTTTTTCGTTAAAATAAAATTAACTATTGACAAATAAGTATTTGTATGTTATTATTAAATTTAAAGCTTGTTCGGTGTTGGTATTTTATCATTTACACCTTCATGTGTCAACGATGGGTTCAAAAACTTTATACCTTTTAAGCACTTGTAATCAAAAACAAAGCGCTGTCGACCTGATACAGGTCAGCAGCGCTCTTTTTATGCTTTAACCTTGCTTTCTTTCAGACATGTCCTTACAGGGGATACACGCCCTATATTGGTCCCAATCACCCCAAGTAAGATGAGGCTGCCCCCAATTATATGGTAACCTTCAAGAGGTTCGCTTAAGACAAGAAAACCAGCGCCAATGCTTATCAGAGTGGCAAGATTATTAAAAACACTCATTTGTGAAGCAGGAAGAACCGTCAGTGCCCGGGTGGAAAAAAGCGAAGACAAAACAGAAGAAAAAACACTTAAGTATATAATGCTCATCATATAACCTTCCTCAAGAAATGGACCTGTATATGTTTTCCACAGATCATGGGGGCCACTGCCTACAAGAAAAGCCATATGAAAGGCAATAAAGCCAACAAGGAGGATAATATATGTTAAATCCATATAACTATGGTCCTTGAGTCGTTTCTTAGCAAGCAAACCATATAAGGCAGAAGCAAGCGCTGATAAAAGAGCAAAAACCAGTCCCGTTTGATTCATGCTTTCAAGGGCAATCCCCTTCATGGAAAAAATGTAGACAAGACCCGTCACCGAAAGAAGCACACTTATTTTTTGAAACATTGTCGTCCTCTCCTTGAGAAAGATAGAAGCAAGAATCAAGGTCATAACAGGAACCATAGCATGGATCATGCCCGCCTCAGATGATGAGAGGCGTAAAAGACCAAGGCCTTGAAGGAGAAAAAACAAAACCGGATAAAAAATAGCCACTGGCAGGATCTCTAAAATCTCAGCCCATTTCACCCTAAGTCTTTGACCGGTAAAAGCCCTGTATACGGCAAAGACCCCCGCGCCAATGGCAAATCTATGGGCTAGAACCACCACTGGTTCAGCATATGCTAAGGCCATTTTCATAAATAAAAATGACAATCCAATAAATACAGAAAAAAGCACCGCCGATATATAGGCACTGGTTTTTTTCATAGTGTGATTGCTTTTCTTTATAAGATTATCTTTCATTGTAAAACTCCTTTTCATATTTGTTTTTACTTTCAAGTTTACAGAGTTTAATGCCCTCTCATGGTCGATTGTCTGTAGTCTTATTGAAACACGCCCTATATAGGTGTACAATGACATCAAAAGGAAACTGTGGCGGTACAGTTGAAAGGACCAAGTATGTATAAGTATATTGAACTTGCAGGTCAACTTGAAAAGATAATTGAAAATGGCGCCTATAGCCAAGGGGCAAAATTGCCTTCCATTCGAAGCATTTGTAAGGACTACAATGCTCATAAATCAACGGTGATAAAGGCTCTTGAAATATTAGTCGATAAGAATCTTATCTATGTTGTGCCCCAAAGTGGTTATTATGTTCTTACAAGGCAAAATTCACTGTATGACGAAGAAACTGACATAGATTTTGCAACGTCTTCTCCCAACCCCAGTCTCTTTCCCTATCAAGACTTTCAGCTTTGCATCAACCAGGCCATACAAAAATATCAGGCTGAACTCTTCCTCTATGGAACCGCTCGGGGACTGAATGGGCTCATTGATGTATCCGTAAAATCCCTTATGAAGGATCAAATTTTCACCAAGGCCAAGAACCTCGTCATAACCTCAGGGGTCCAGCAGGCCTTATCCCTGCTTATTGACATGCCCTTTCCCAGTGGTAAGGATACTATTTTGGTGGAACAACCCACCTATCATTTGTTTCTTGACCAACTTCAGACACTTGGAAAATCTGTGTCTTATATAGAAAGAACCCACCAAGGGATAGACCTTGAAAAACTTGAAAAAATCTTTGCCACAGAAAATATAAAATTTTTCTATACCATGCCAAGATTTCACAACCCCCTTGGCAGTTCCCTGGCAGATAATCAAAAACAAAGCCTTGTGGACTTGGCTTATAAATATGATGTTTATATTGTTGAAGATGATTTTTTGTCTGACTATGAAACCAACCCAAAGGCCGACCCACTTTTCGCATACGATTCCCAGCGAAGGTACACCATCTACCTAAAGAGCTATTCGAAAATTATTTTTCCTGGCCTTCGTGTCGGTGTTTCCATCTTGCCAGATGACTTGGTAGATGTCTTTATAAAACGCAAGGTCTACGCAGACATAGACTCATCCATGATCTCACAAGCAGCCCTTGAAATTTACCACCGAAGCGGTATGTTTAAAAAGCATGCTAAAAAAATGAACAGTCTCTACAAAAAAAGGGCTGACACACTCCACGGCAGTCTTGAGAAACTGGTCTGCCATACCCCATCCATCCGATATACAAAGCCGAGTTCAAAGGCCGTTTTTACATGCCTTGAACTAGATCATCCGGCACCGGTTTCAAGGCTTAAAGACAATAACATTCACATTATGAGCGCTTCAGAAAACTTTTCCCTTCCCCATGCCCAAAGTCATCACTACTTAAGACTCAATGTGACAAACACAAGGCAGGAAAAAATTGAAACCGGTCTTGAAAAACTCTTTCAACTTCTATAACCATAGATTGATGGCTGGCACAGCACCCTCATAAAATATAAAAACCTCCAAACGGGTCATCTTATTTAAAAGATCTCGACCAATTTGGAGGTTTTTGGCAACAGGTTACACTGAATCTGATTCAATATATCCATTAATTTTTTTATTTTCTATTTTTATTTTTCTTTTTTTTCCACTTGCCCTTATACGTTCTTAATAATCTCTACAACGAGTTCTGCACTCTTTACAAGGTCAGCGATTTCGATAAACTCTTCAAGTGTATGAACCTTTTGCATGCCGATACCAAGGTTAATGGCCTTGATGCCATTGCCATTGTAAATGTTTGTATCAGATCCACCGCCAGATGTTGTCAGGTGTGTCTTTGCTCCAACAGCATCCATAGCCTTTTTAATAATGGCAATGATAGCATCATTTTCTTCCACTAGAAAAGCACTGTATGCACGTGAAACTTCAACATTCGCCTGTGCACCAAACTTCTCAGCCGCATCCTTGAAGCACTTTGACATATGTGCCGACTGTGCATCCAGCTTTTCATTTGAAAGAGAACGGGCTTCTGCTTTAATTTTCACTTCTGGGCAAACGATGTTTGTCACTTGGCCGCCTTCAATAACGCCAATATTAGCTGTTGTTTCCTCGTCCACACGAAGAAGCTTCATGTTATTGATGGCTTCAGACGCCACCATAATAGCACTGATACCTTCTTGAGGTGCCACACCAGCATGGGCAGGCTTACCAGAAATCGTTACATCAATCTTGTCTTGTGCAGGACCTTGGACGATAACTTCACCTGTCTTGCCACCAGAATCAAGAACAAATCCCATTTTTGAATTCACAAGACTGTAGTCTAGATTCTTAGAACCATTCAGACCGCCTTCTTCTGCGATTGTAATAACAGCTTCAACATCACCATGTGGTATGTCATTTTCAATCAGAACTTGGAAGGCTTCCATAATTGCAGCAATGCCCGCTTTATCATCGCCACCAAGAACTGTTGTGCCATCTGTTTTAATAATGCCATCTTCAACGATTGGCTTAACACCATTACCAGGCGTCACAGTGTCCATATGAGAACTGAACATAACAGAAGGTTGGTCTGTAGAGCCCTTTAGACGCGCAACAATGTTGTCTGTGTTAGAACCAACAGGTGTGCCCGCATTGTCTCTTGATATTTCAAGACCCATTTCCTTCATTTCTGCTATAAGTGCTTCAGAAAATTCTTTCTCGTTTCTAGTTTCACTGTCGATTTGAACATATTTCAGAAATCTTTCTACGAGTCTTTCACGATTCACCATATGTATAAACCTCCTCAAATGCTTCAATGTATTTTTATTAAATCCCTATCTATTATAATATCAAAAGTGGGCCCCTCTGGGACCCACTCAACTTAAATAATCGTTAAACAATACGTAATAAAATTAAATTCAGCGGTCAAGTTGTTGAGTATATTTCATAACCACCTCGTAATAATTCTTTTATACGTCAAAGCTGTAATGATTCTACGTCCCTACTTAAAACGCAAACCATCCATATTTAACCTCTAAATAGTATATGGCAATACCAAACACAAAGGCTGGAATTGTTGTAATAACAGTCGCCCATAGGGACGACTTTCTATCAATTGCAAGGAGTGGGAAGAGAGCATCCCCGTCCTGTGAAATAGCATTGGCCACAACGGCTGCAAATGGAACCATACCCTTTGTAAAGAGAGCCACAAATATAATTTGAGGGCCACAACCCGGAATAAGTCCAATGGCCGCACCGATAATAACCGAGTAGAGTCCTGCGGCAAGCATCATTTCCTTCATAATCATCTCACCGGCGGCATAATCCGCACCGCCAAGCATAAAGACACCAATTTCATAAATGAGGTAGGCCACAAAAACCCATGTGCCAACAAATGCTGTTTCTTCAGCACCGTGTATAAAGGTTTCCTTTAAAGACATAAGCTTCATTTCCGCTTCTTCATGGGTGTCATCTGCTAGGAATTTCTTACCCATAATCATGAGGGCCGCAGAAATAAGTGTTCCGGCCACACCTATGTAAGCCCCAAGATTCGGTACTGCCATCGCATTCACATCCACTTGGAAGAGAAGCATTACACCAAGCACAAGACCAACCGCTATGAAAACCCAGTAAATCTTAAAGAAGGTATGGGTAAATCGGTAGCCTAATGAATCAGGCTTTTGGTGCCCTTTTGCATTATGGTGAAGGGCTAGATCGACAATATCACCTTCATCGTGACCTATATGGCTGTAATTTTCATGATTGTGTGTTTCTTCTCCACCACTGGCCATTTCAATCAGCATATGATCCGCCTTGGCATGAAGGGCTTCAAGTTCTTCTTGATTGTTAATTTTCAAGTTGGCCAGCAGTTTATCACCAACCTTAAAGTAATCCACAATGTAGCCTGTGATGATTGCAGCAGCAAAAGATATAACTGAAATCCAAAGGTAGTGCAGGGGCATTGTCGATATAACAACAAAGGCCGCATCGCCCATTGTTGCAACCAGTGTTGCAACCACAGTACCAAAGGTTACATTGCCCTTAATAAAGAGGGGCATAACAAATATTGCGCCCCCACAACCAGGTGTGAGACCTAGAAGAGCACCTATAATCGGTTGAAACTTCTTGGCATTTTTTATGGTTTCAATAAAAGCACCCTTGGTTTTAAAATTAATGTAGTTAAACATCATGAGTACAGCACCTACAAAGACTGTCACTTGAAGAAAGGAGCCTTCCATACTGTACAGGATGATGTCAATTATTTCTTTGAACATTCTTTTCACCTCTGTTTGAATTCTGTCATACTGATTGTCGTCTAATTGATGATTTCTTTATTTACAATCGTCTTAGTCCTCTGACGATGTCATATGAATTTTACGGGCTGCCAGGTAACCTATGACCATCTTCTCCTTATCCCTTTCAATGGTAATTGGACCACTAAAGGGTGCCTTTCCGAGAACCTTAATTGTCTCACCTAGATTCAGTCCCAAGTTCTCAAAGTACTTAAGCAGTTCTGTATCGTCTTCAACCCACGTTATTATATAAGATCTAGATGTTTCACAGTCACTTAGGGGACATGATACCACCCCTTCATGAACAGCTCCCACTGTAAGAATTCGTTCACCCATTGCACCATAGCTCGGTCGCCCTAGATGTTCAAAGAGTCTGCTTTCTAACTCGTCTGACATGACATGTTCTAGTCTTTCAGCTTCTTCATGGACCATATGGAGGGGATACCCCAGAGATTTTGTCAGCCACAGTTCCCACAATTGATGTCTGCGCTTAACCTGGAGGGCTTTCTCAATGCCCTTGTCTGTTAGGCGAATGCCTTTGTATGGTTCATACACAATGTAACCGCTTGAAGAAAGTCTCTTGATCATTTCACTGACAGATGGCGGGGATAAACCTAGAGCCCTTGAAATTGTCTTGTTGCTCACAAGTTCCATTGCGCCACCTTTTTCATATATGGCTTTTAAATAATCCTGTTCACTTATTGTCATAAAACCACCTTTTTAGGGTTGCCTAATTTTATGTTTAATATACCCTATATTTCTATTATAAAGCATTCAAACTTATTTTTCTACAATATTCAGGAAAATAGTCTACAATTTTTATGTATAATTAAAGCGCCCTAATTTTCCGATCCAAATGCTGTCGTCATTGTCAAGAGCATGGCCATTCACTTGTTTAAAAATACTAATTTTATGCACAATAAAAGGATGGTTTCCCACCCTTTATGATTTTGTCTTAACTCTAACAAGCAGACCTACTATATTTATATCTTTATTCCATAAACTCAAACAAGGGCAAATCATCTTTTCTATCCACACCTGATTCTTCAAGGATTTTATCAAGACCAAAGTGGCTCAAAACCATTTGATCTCCCTGTCCAAATCCATCAAACTGGGATTTTTCAAAATCGACTTCGAAATCATCCAGCACATTCAACTTAATGCGATTTAAACCGTCTTCCAGCTCCTCTTGATACAAGTCAACAAGCTCCCTTAACCTAAAATCAGAAACCAGATTCATGTCTTGAAGAATACGTGCCACAGGTCCATATTCATGAATCATTTTTATGGCTGTTTTCTTGCCCACCCCAGGAATGCCATTCACATAGTCTTCCCATCCAGTTAGAGCGTATAAATCTGGGTAATACAAAGCCTCTATTCCATATTCCAAATAAAACTTATTTGGGTTATAGTGTGTGTCTTTTTGCTTGCCGAGTAAAATAACATGGGTTTTCTTATTTAAGACTTGTAAGAGTTTTTCTTCTTCAGTCACAACATAAGATTTGTAGTCCTCTTTCTCAGCCAAGTCAACGAGCGTTTTAATAATATGTCCTGTGTTTTTTTCACTTTTCAAGCAGGTCATTCCCAGTCCCTCCATGAGGACTTGAAGCAGTGAAAACTGCAATTTATAAGATGGGGTCGCCTCGATTTTATGCTCGGGAAAATCAGGGAGGGCAAAAGTCAAAACAATAGAAGTGGGTTCATATTTTCCCATTAAGTCCAAAACATATGACATAAACTTTCCAAGCATGGGCACTTGATGGCCTGTCTTTGTTCTCACTTTAGAATTTTTTGAGCCCATAAAGGCCTTATAGGACAATGTCTTCCCATCAATAATAAGCAATTTTTTCATCAAGATCCCTCTCTTCTTTCAACTCTCACCTTATATTTTATAACAAGATTTCACATCTTCAAACAGAATATTTCGATAATTCCAAATCTAGATGGGAATTCTCCATGAATCTCGTGAATTTGATAGGCATAGGGGTATGAGTGATTCAAAGAGGTGGTCTTATGAAACATCAGAAAAAGCGATACCTTTCTTACACATATATCACTCTGATTTTACTTGCCCTGACGGTTGCTATATTTGCTGTGCCCGCCTTTGGGCATGATACTGTGCAGACAAGCGAAGACGCTTTTCCTAGACCAGAAAGTTCTTATGAAGAAAGTGATTCAGAAAACATTCTTGAAATCCTCAAGGGACGGGTTGCTACAGAACCCTTTAATTTACTCGCCCTCATTATATTTATTTGTGCCATTATCCATACCCTTATGAGCAGTTATTTTATTAAAAAAGCCCATAATAAGGAGCTCTATTATAAAGAACTCATCCACCAAGGGCTTGTCGATAAAAACAGCCATTCAATCAGTGCTGGAATGTATCATTTGCTGGGCGATGTGGAAGTGGTTTTTGGTATTTGGGCCGTTGCCCTAGGGCTTTGTATCTCACTTTTTTACAGCTGGGAAACCTTTGTGGGCTTTCTTGACAGCCTCCACTACACAGAACCTCTTTTTATCATTGTCATTATGACCATAGCTTCCAGTCGCCCAATCATTAAGTTTTTTGAAAAGATAACCTTCAAAATAGTAAAGCTCTTCGGAGATTCTATAGAAATTTGGTGGCTTACCATACTCATAGTCACTCCGCTTCTTGGTTCAATTATCACAGAACCTGCTGCTATGACCATTGCAGCCTTTATGTTATCCGATAAATTCTACCGGCTTAATCCTCCAAGAAACCTACGCTACGCCACGCTGGCCCTGCTCTTTGTGAATGTTTCCATTGGCGGATCTCTGACCAATTTTGCCGCACCGCCTATACTCATGGTTGCGGGTCCGTGGGACTGGACCACATCATTCATGTTTTTCAATTTTGGTTGGAAGGCTCTTATAGCCATGACACTTTCAACGGGCCTGTATTACCTCATATTCAAAAGAGACATCACGGCTCTTGAGGAAGACTATAAACACTATCTTTACATTAGAAATATTCAAAGTCGTTTTGTCAGCACCAAAGAACTGGAACATAGTTTCACCCAACTTGCCAACATCGTCAATAGCAGTGTGGGCTTTACAAATGAACTTGACGCCTACTCCAATATACTCAAGGAGAATTTGGAAGAACTGGCCTTAAAACGTCTGACTCAAGAAGAAATTGAGGCCTACGACATTCGTAAAGCCATCGATGAGAAATTTGAAGGCATCCAGCTGGAAGAAATGAAAAAAATCCTCCCCGGCCTCCTCCCAGAAGACAAGAGGCCCCAGTATAGAGATCCCAACTGGAACAACCGACCCGGAAAAGTTCCAGGCTGGATTACCCTTGTTCACATTCTCTTTCTCACCTGGACAGTGGTCAATGCACATGACCCCGTCCTCTTCATGTCGGGTTTTATGTTCTTCCTTGGATTCTTCCAAGTGACAGTTTTTTATCAAAATAGGATTGACTTAAAACCAGCCCTACTCGTAGCTTTTTTCCTAGCTGGTATCATGATTCACGGGACTCTCCAGTCCTGGTGGATTGCGCCACTTCTTGGAAATTTACCTGCTGAGGGTCTCAATATTACATCTATAATCTTGACAGCATTTAACGACAACGCTGCCATAACATACTTAAGCACCCTGGTTCCAAACTTTCCTGAAGCCCTCAAGTATGCTGTTGTTTCTGGTGCCATCACCGGCGGGGGGCTAACCGTTATTGCCAATGCACCAAATCCCGTGGGTCAGTCCGTTTTAAAAAAGCACTTCAAATCAGGTATTTCTTCGGTTACACTCTTCAAGTACGCCCTTGTGCCAACGCTTGTGACCGGGCTTTGCTTCTATTTGCTCTAAGTGGCAAAGTCTCTTATTTTTTCACCTGCATGCAAAAGGGAAGCTTCTTCAAAGACAAGAGCTTCCCTTTTAAAAGACTTGAGAAAAACCTGAAACTATTTTGTGGGTCTCTCCTTAGAGTCTCTATAAACGCATAACCATTTAAACAAAGCCTTTCAAGCTAAGTGAATGGGTTATGGGTGTTTTTTATGTACGCCTAAAGCCAAATCCTAGTAGTTAAACTCTTTCAACTCATAGTAAGCTTTAGGATGAAGACAGGTAGGACACATATCTGGTGCTTCAAGACCTTCATGAACGTGACCACACTTACGGCACTTCCATCTTGACGCCCCATCCTTCTTAAAGACATGCTCAGTCTTCACATTTTCAGCCAGTTTACGGTATCTTAGTTCATGCTCGACTTCAACCTTAGCAATCAGTTTAAAAGCTGCTGCAATCTCCGGGAAACCTTCATCTTTTGCCACATCAGCAAAACCTGGATACAGCACTGTATGCTCTTCATTTTCCCCTTCTGCTGCATGAATGAGGTTTTCATATGTGGTTCCCACTTTACCAGCTGGGTAAGAAGCAATGATTTCAACAGCTTCACCCGATTCTAAAAAGCTAAAAAATCTTTGTGCATGGACACGTTCGTTTTCAGCTGTTTCTAAAAACAGGGCTGCAATTTGCTCATATCCTTCTTTTTTCGCCTTTTTAGCAAACATTGTGTAGCGGTTTCTTGCCTGTGATTCCCCAGCAAATGCTTTGAGTAAGTTCTTCTCTGTTTTTGTACCGATAATACTTGCCATGGTTTACCCTCCTAAAACTAAGTCCTGTTCACCAAGAAACGTGCAACTATTTCATATAGAGACCGTCTTTGCACATGAAACTATGAAATATCCCTGTGTGATTTTCATAATTTTCTGTCATTTAATCTTATAGCAAGACATAAGTCCTGCTCTATTTACTAAAAAGCAGATATGGAACCACATCTGCTTTTTATAATCTGAACTTGATCCACACTTTAAAAAGACCTACAATCAGATTTCCAGTATCCCTGAAAGTCTGGATCATTTAACACACACTATGCGTTTGCTGGCGGTGTGAACGAACGCGCTGCAAACTCTCTATCCATCATAAGAATGGCATTGCCTTGACCTTCAATGAACTTAAGCTGTGTCAGAATACCTTCCGCAGCTGATTCTTCTTCAACTTGCTCATCAATATACCATCTTAGGAAAGATGCTGTTGCATGATCACTCTCTTCAAGTGCAATATCCATTAGATTATTGATAAGTGATGTGACATGGCGCTCGTGCTCAAGTGTCTCTTCAAACACGTTGATAATGCTATCCCAATCTGTCTTAGGCTTTTCAATAGCTTGTAATGTAACGCGACCCCCACGTTCATGCAGGTAATTGAAAAGTTTTAATCCGTGGAATTGCTCTTCTTCGAATTGAACGCGCATCCAGTTTGCGAATCCGCTTAGGTTCTCTTCTTCAAAATATGCTGCCATAGACAGGTAAAGGTACGCAGAATATAGTTCTGCATTGATTTGTTCATTAATAGCGTCTGCTACTCTTTGCTTAATCATAAATCTCCACTCCTTTTTCGTCCCCATATTACAAATCATCTATAAAAGCCAAGTCTTTTCGGCTTCATGTCACAAAACCTGCCAGTGAATATGGAGTCCACTGGCAGGTTCAAATAACTCATTTATTAACAGTTTTACTGTTCGTTTTTCCAAAGACCATGAAGGTTGCAGTACTCACGAGCAACAACTTTCTTAGCGTCTGTCTTAAAGATCGCCACTGGTTCTTCACCAGGGTTTAGGTGCTTGCGAAGCACTTCATCGCCAGCAATAAGTTCGATCCACTCTATGTAGTGAGCATCAGTCATAGGGTGAAGTGTAGATCCTACAGTCACCTTGTAACCGCCTTCAACTTCTTCAATCACTGGAACGTGTTTTTCAGTTGTTTGATCTGCAGTATGTTCTTCGAGTAGTACCATTTCTTCGCCGCAGCAGTGAGGAATCACTGAGCTACCATGAAATACTTCTATAACATTACCACAATGTTCACATTTGTATATTTCAAGTCTCTTTGGCATAATTTAAATCCTCCTCGAGTCCCGACAGATCATAACAATCTGTCGAATCAGTTTTTCTGAGAACACGCACTGCATGTACCACGGAAGTAAATGTGCTTTTCTGTGATTTGGCATCCCTCAAGTTGTGGTGCCAATATATCAGATAAATCTGCTTTAAAGTCAAGCACAGCGCCACAGTTGTCACATTTAAAATGTCCATGTACGGATGTGTCCGCATCATAACGCGCTTCATTTTCTTCAATCGTGATAAGGAGTGCAATGTTATTGTCAACAAACAGGTTGAGCGTATTATATACCGTGGTTTTTGATAGTGTCGGTATCTCCGGAAGGAGCGCTCTATAAATTGTATCTACCGTTGGATGTGCTGTCGTTCCCATGAGGTATTCGTATATCTTTATCCGCTGGTACGATGGTTTGATGTTGTTAGATTTTAGAAAATCCCCTATATTTTCAATCTGCATCGTCATGGACAGCAGTAACCTCTCTCCCTTTAATCATAAGTGGTTCAGAGGTATTACTCTGCCACTACAAACATGTCTTTTCCAACACCGCAAATTGGGCAAACCCAATCTTCTGGAATATCTTCAAATGGCGTTCCTGGTGCGATGCCACCATCTGGATCGCCTACTTCTGGGTCATAAACATAACTGCAAGGTTCGCATACGTAATTCTTCATAATAATTTCTCCTTAATTTAGGTCAAGTAAAATCCGGCGTACCAACGAAGTCAGCCGCCGGACTTCTAGTTACATTCTATACTGTGTCTAATGGTGCATGAATCCACATGCGATATGTACTAATTCTTTTTGATATTATTCTACTGGCTCGAACATGTCCTTGCCAACGCCGCATACTGGACAAACCCAATCATCCGGAATATCTTCAAATGCTGTACCAGGTGCAATGCCACCATCTGGATCGCCTACTGCTGGGTCATACTCCCATTGACATGCTATGCATACATATTTCATAATTTCTGCCTCCTTTTTGTATTGGGTATTATAACTTTCCCTACCGTTTTTACCCTAATTCCATTCTAATATTCATTTAATTATTTGTCAGTAAAGAAATTGACAAATTTTATATAATCTCGAAAATTAGCTTGAGTTATGACCCTCTACCACACTTCTAGGTCGATTTTTCTCGGTCAATGTGGCAATCGAGATTTTTTTATTTTTAATCCGCTTATTCATATTTTCCATAACTTTTTTGCAAAATATGATTTATTAGTGTTTATGACTAAGGTTTTGAGGTTATTTATTCACTGATTGAGTAAAAACAACGTTTCGGCGAGTGAATTTTTTCTTCTTTTTTTAGGGCTTTAATGGCCTTGTCCACATCTTTACGATCTAAACCAGACTTTTCCGCCACTTCACCAGGGCGCATGGGACTGTCTGCCTCTGCAAATACCTGTAATACCTTATCTACTGTTTCCACGGTTAACCCTCCTGTTTTAATTCATTTTAATTTTGTAACGATTACATTTTTATATTAGCATAGGGATAGTTTTTTGTAAAGTCCTTTGACAGAATTTTTTTATATCAGACCGCTGCTGAAAAACTGTTTGTATTTTTGTTGAATCTCTCCCACTAATGTATAATTAATCCAGACATGTCCCTTAAGGACCTGATTCAGACTTTTAGAAGTAAGACCACCATGGGCTTTCAATTGATATTTTCTATGCCCGCCGGGTATATAAAAAATCGATGCATCAATAAGACATATGACAGAGTTCATATGTGAAGAGGAGGTTAACAGTGAAAAAATTAAAATTGAAAGATGGTATTCACTGGATTGGGGCTCTTGATCCAGAACTTAGAGTGTTTGACATAATCATGTACACCGAGTTTGGAACAACTTACAACTCATATCTTGTGAAGGGCACAGAAAAAACAGCCGTATTTGAAACAGTAAAGGCAAAATGCTTTGATGCCTATTTGGAAAATTTAAAATCTGAAATCGACGTGGCCAAACTTGACTACATTATAGTCGACCACACAGAACCCGACCATTCTGGCTCTGTTGAAATGCTTTTAGAACTGGCTCCTAAGGCAAAGGTGGTTGGTTCAGCTGCAGCTATTCGCTTCCTCAAAGCCATTGCAAACAGAGAATTTGAGTCCATTGTAGTCAATACAGGTGACACCCTTGACCTAGGTGGTAAGACCCTCAAGTTTATCTCGGCACCTTTCCTACACTGGCCCGATTCCATCTACACATACATAGAAGAAGATAAAACCCTTATAACATGTGACTCTTTTGGATCCCACTATGCTCTTGATGAAATTCTTTATTCAAAAATCGACAACGAAGCCAATTATCAAAAGGCCTTAAAATACTACTTCGATATGATTATGGGGCCTTTTAAATCCCATATGCTCAGCGCTATAGAAAAAATCGAAGACCTTGATATTGACACGATTTGTCCTGGTCACGGCCCTGTCCTTGATGAAGACCCTTGGAAAATCGTCAACCAGTGCAAAGAATGGTCTATAGAAGAAAATCCCAATACAAAGCCAACAGTTGTCATACCATACGTTTCTGCTTATGGTTATACCGCACAAATGGCCGATGAAATAAAACGTGGACTTGAGTCTATTGGAGATATTGACGTTACGGCTCACGACATGGTTTACACAGAAAAAGCAGAAATGATGGATAAAATCCACTTTGCCGATGGTGTCTTATTCGGCTCCCCTACCATAAACTCAGATGCCCTGCCACCGATCAGCGACCTGCTTATGTCCATGAGTCCCGTAGTTCATGGCGGTAAATTGGCTGGCGCATTCGGCTCTTACGGATGGTCTGGTGAAGCAGTGAAAAACCTTGAAGACCGCATGAAACAGGTTCGCCTTAAAGTGACACCTGGCCTTCGTGTCAATTTTAAACCGAATTCTGATGACTTAAGCGCAGCCTTTGAGTTTGGCGCACGCTTTGGTGAGAAAATACTTGGTCTAGAAGTGAAAAATGAACCCATTCATGAACCGACAAGCCGTTCTTCTATGAACGCCACTGGCGAAGTAAAAAAATGGCGTTGCATCATTTGTGATGAAGTCTTTGAAGGTGTTGAACCACCCGAGGTCTGTCCGGCCTGTGGCGCTTCTCATGAACAGTTTGAAGAATACGCTGAAGAAAAACTCACCTACACATCCGATTTAAAGGCCAATATCGTCATTATTGGTAACAACGCCGCTGGTACGGCTGCAGCAGAAGCCATTCGAAAAAGAAACACAGAGGCGACCATTCGCATTATTTCTGCTGAAAACACCCTGGCCTATTACCGACCAATGCTTTCAGACTATTTGAGTGACACCCACAATGAAAATATGTTCTACTTGCATGACGCGGACTGGTATCTTGACCGCGACATCGCCATAAGCCTTGGTAAAAAAGCTGTTGATATTGATAGGGACAGGAAAGTGGTTCATCTTGATGATGACTCCAAAATAAAATACGACAAGCTCATTCTTGCCAACGGCAGTTATAACTATGTGCCGCAAATTACCGATGCCAACAAGGAAGGTGTCTTTTCACTTAAAACACTAGAAGATGCCGATAAGATTAAAAAATATGCAAAAACATGTAAGCGCGTTGCTGTAATCGGTGCTGGCCTTCTTGGTCTTGAAGCCGCTTGGGAACTTAAAAATTTAGGGCTAGAAGTGAGCGTTATAGAATTTGCCGATAGAATTCTGCCACGCCAACTGGACATGGAAGGGTCTGAAATATTTGAGATGGGCGTTAAAATTGCTGGGGTTCAAGTGTATAAAGACGCCATTGCCAGCTCCATACTTGGTAAAGACAGTGTCACTGGCGTCCAGCTATGTGACGGCGGTATTGTCCCAGCTGATATGGTTCTGATCTCAACAGGTATCCGGGCCAACACAGAACTGGCCGAAAAAGCCGGCCTTCACGTGGAAAAAGGGGTTGTTGTTGACACGCACATGCAAACATCCGATCCAGATATTTACGCCGCTGGGGATGTGGCTGAACACGCAGGTATTTCCTATGGTGTATGGCCTGAAGCCCTAGAGCAGGGGAAGGTTGCTGGCGCCAATAGCATTGGAGACACCCTTGAATACCACACCATGACACCATCCAACGTATTCAATGGCATGAACATGAATATATTCTCTATTGGAGATATTGGACGGGAAAATAAGGCCTATAAGGTTGTTGCAGACAAACATCCTGAAGAGGGCGCTTATAAAAAACTTTACTTCGTCAATGACCAGTTTGTCGGTGGCATACTCATTGGAGATGTTTCAAAAACCGTGAGTCTCATGCACGGTGTCAATCGTGGCACACCAAGCCTTGATATGGTTAAAGACGTCATTTTAAATTTGAAATAAGACCTTTTTCAATACAGGTCAGACACACCAAATGTGACTGTATCAGCCCAGGGAAGCATGGCTTTTAGCCGTGCTTCCTTTTTTACTGGGCCTTTGGCCTCCAAAATCTATAAAATGTCCTAGACCTTGCTCATATAAAGTTTACTTATGAAAAACCATAAAATAAAATTATTATATTAAAATTAATTTAACGTTTTATCTATCTTTCTTATGTCATTTGATGTAAAATTAAACCAACATACTGGAATAAATCGGATTAGATTTGAAGGAGGACCCACGTGAAATTTCAAGATTTTAAGTACGTTCGACCTGACATAGAGCAGATCAAAGCATCCATGAACCAAAAACTTGATCAGTTCGAAAATGCCACAAGCTTTCAAGCACAAGACAAGATCCTATCTGAAATTAATGACCTGCGAGCAGATATCGACACAATGGACAACATTGGCTACATCCGCCATACAATGGATACCCGAGATGATTTCTATGAAAAAGAACAAGAATTTTGGGATGAAAACCGCCCATACCTAGAAGAACTTGACAGCAGATTCTATGAAGTTCTCACAAAAAGTACTTTCAGAAAAGACTTGGAAAACAAGTGGGGCGATCAGCTTTTCACCCTAGCAGAAATGTCACTGAAGATTTTTTCAAAGGATATTATTGATGATCTAAAAGAAGAAAACAAACTTTGCACAGAATATAGAAAACTCATGGCTTCAGCCAATATTGACTTCGAAGGGGAAAAAAGAAACCTCTCGCAAATGAGACCTTTCATGCAATCACCAGATCGACAGATGCGTCAGAAAGCCTCTAAGGTTTTTTGGTCCTTCTTTGAGGAAAATGAAAATAAATTTGACACGTAACTATTCAGTCACAGCTTTAAGAAAATCCATTGATTGACCTTTTAAAGCAGATTTAATCGCAGTATATGAATTGATACCATGCTTAGCCATAGTTCCTAGATAAGACATAATTCTTACAAAAGTATCTGCACCTTCTTTGGTTCTGAAAGTTCCTGATACCTTTTGTTTCACTTTAATCATTCGGACATCACGCTCTGCTTGGTTATTATCAAAGGGAACATTGAAGTCATTTATAAATAGACAGACTTCCCCCTTGTGGGATGCAAAGCGTTCAATCAAAGCTCTGATTTTACCTTTTTTATGGCGACCACGTTTACCTTTAGGTTTATCAGGTATTGGATTCGCCTTTATGGCTTCTTCTACGATGGCATCGTATTTTGAATTGAAATATTTCAATTGATACTCGCTTAAAGTTGTATAACCATCATTCTTTAAGGTATCCTTTAGATTTTTCATCTCAAGAAGCAGATTGATCATATTTTCAGCCCATATCTGTTCTGGATAATTTTCTATTACACCAGTCAGTTCCCTTAATAGGTGTGCATTGCAGATTCCATGATCAACGTTTTTATATGTAAAATACGGTTTCCAAAAGTCATGTATCGCTATACCTTTAAACTCAGGGAGGATACCACTTGAGTCCATCCCTATTGATCCCCGCTTTTCTTCTACTGTCAAATAAGTGAAGTGGGTATTTGAAGCATTATGAACCCAGTGAAGTTTTTTATCTACACGTAAACCTGTTTCATCAAAATGAGCAAGATCTAGTGACTTGACCTTGTCACGAATAAGATTTACGGTATCTTCTAGTTTTTCACTTACATTGGTAACCATAGAATGAATTGTACCTGTACTAATGGGCAGATTGAATACTGCGCTTAAAATATCATGAGTACGTTTGATGCCTACCATACCAGCAGTATTTAGTGTAACAGCAAGCGCTTTCAAATTGTCACCATACTGAACACGCCCTTTGATAGACTCTGGAAACACACCAGATATGACTTCATTGTTTCTATAGGAACATTCACATGTCATTACCTGATGAGCTGTAACCTTTGTATCAATAATGATATCGATATTATATCTAGTTTCAGAAACCTGACATGCATCACACTGTTTTTTAAACGGACAGTTATTACATTCTTTCGGAAAATGCTGTACTGTTTCATCAGGAGTTTTCATAAGTTTAAGTCCGTTGCCTTTGTGCCCTTTCTGAGCACCGGCAGATTTGCCGGAAGGCTTGCGTAAACTCTTTGGTTTAGGTTTTTTAAGCCCATCGCTTGAAGGAGGTTTAGAACTGTTATTGCTGTTTTTATTGAGGCTTTCCTTCAAGGTCTTGATGGTTTCTGCTTGCTCAGCATTAGTGGCTATCAGACTATTAATAATATCAGTTTGATTGTTGATTGTGTCAGTTTGATTGTTGATTGTGTCAGTTTGATTGTTGATTGTGTCAGTTTGATTGTTGATTGTGTCGGTTTGATTGTTGATTGTGTCGGTTTGATTGTTGATTGTCGTCGTTAAAGATTCAACAGCAGCGGTAAGTGTGTTAATTTTATCCATTAGCTCTTTAGTTGTTTTTGAAGAAAAATCGTTATTCATGCTGCTATCTCCTCTCTTTTTTTAGCTACTTATATTATAGCATAAAATGAGGTTAAAATCCAGTATTTTCAATAGTTACAACTGGATTTTAAAAGAAAAAAACAGGCTATTTTTCTTTGCGGAGCAGAGTATAAAAGTACGAAAATCCAATAGTAAATATCCTAGATATTTTCACCTGTCTGAATAGTTACTTTGACACAATATATGACAGCCTCATTAAGGTTCGCCATAAAATCGCAAAGAAACTCGGCTTTGATAATTTTGTAGAAGTGGCCTACCTTAGAATGAGCCGTTCAGACTACAACCATGTCGATGTGGCCAACTACAGAAAACAAGTTCTTGAAAGCCTTGTGCCAATCACAACAGAACTTCTTAAACGAAAGCAAAAAAGACTTGGTCTTAACGAACTCCACTACCACGATGAAGGCCTTGAGTTTACGAGCGGAAACGCAAAACCAAAGGGCAGTCCAGAGTGGATTCTTGACCAAGGCAAAACCATGTACAAGGAATTATCAAAAGAAACCCATGAATTTTTCACTGTCATGACAGAAAAGAACCTGCTTGACCTTGTGAGCCGTGAAGGCAAGGCACCAGGTGGCTACTGTACATATATCGCCAATGAAAAAGTGCCTTTCATATATTCCAATTTCAACGGCACCTCTGGAGATGTGGATGTTCTGACCCACGAAGCTGGTCACGCCTTCCAAGTATACAGCAGTCGAAACTTTAAGGTTCTTGAATACAACTGGCCAACAACAGAAGCGTGTGAAATTCACTCTATGTCCATGGAGTTTTTTGCATGGCCATGGATGAACCTCTTTTTCAAGGAAGATGAAACCAAGTATAAGTTTTCACATTTATCCAGCGGACTGACTTTCATCCCATACGGTGTTACAGTGGATGAATTCCAGCATTTTATCTATGAGCATCCAGATGCCAGCCCTGATGAAAGAAAGGCCAAGTGGCGAGAAATTGAGAAAAAATACCTTCCACTCAGAAACTATGCAGAATATCCATTCCTTGAAAAAGGCACTTACTGGTTTAGTCAAATGCATATTTTCGAAATGCCAATGTATTATATTGATTACACTCTGGCTCAAGTGTGTGCTTATCAGTTCTGGATCAAGAGTCAAGATGATGAAAGCAAAAACCAGGCTTGGCAGGATTACCTCAAGCTTTGCCAAGCAGGCGGTTCCGTTTCATTCTTAAAACTCATCGAACTGGCCAACCTTGACAACCCATTTGAAGATGGATCCATAGCAAAAATTGCCGGTCCTATCAAAAATTATCTTCAAAATGTGGATGACACCAAACTCTAAAGTTAGGTGCCTGCAAAAATATAAGACTTGATCATTCTATGGATTCTAAAAAAGGTGTGAATAAGAGGTTTATAGCCCTCTCGTTCGCACCTTTTTTAAAAACTTCTTATACCTCATATACTTCTATACCAGAACAATCTTGGGCTGAAACCTTTGACCGCTCTTCTTTTAAAACCCGAAGTCTTTCAAAGATAGGCAATAGAATCATGGCCACAATCCCTGCTGAAAAACCATTATTATACAAGTTGAGCCCTCCATGAAGGCCACCCACATTGAGAACTACAGACATATGAATGAAGGCTGCTAGAATTCCACCACCCCATCCAAATCGACCTGCAAAAGGCGCAAGTCCCGTTCCAAAAAGAGCCGCCAGCTGTAAGGCTGGGTCTGTCACATGCCAAATTTTTGTAAGAGCCCCCAAATAAATACCCGCGAAAATAGGTAGGACATTCATGAAGTGCTTGCCAGCGGCACCAAATCCAACAATGGTCAGCACTCCACCTAGAGTCGGTCCATTTAAGTCTCCTCCAATGGCCAAGATATAAGTGGTTGCCAGCATGCCATTGACCCCCATATTGATCATCATGACGCCAGACCCAAACATTTTTAAATAGTCTGTGGGTGCTTGGCCCGATGTTTTAAGAAGTTTCTTATAAGACTTCCAGGCCGTCGGATTCCAGTGACTGCCCGCAATGATCATGAGGCCAAACAGGGTGTTCATAAAGGCAAATAGAACAAATTGATGGTCTGTGTTCCATATGAGTCGAGGGGCTGGCATATATCCATATGATTTGAAAATCGATACAAATACAGTTCCAATAATGCCTGCGGCAAATCCCACATTGTATAAATTATGGCCATCATGAATCTTCTTTAACCATTCCGAAACAATGGGCAGTAAAAGCCCTGTTGCCATACCAGCTGCCGTTCCAGCCAGCCATCCAAAAGGTTCAGGTGTTGATGCTGAGTATATTAAATCACTTACCATAGGCGCCATTGCCGTACCAAAAAGCCCCACCACCCAAAGAGATTTTAAATCCACTTTAAAGATAAAACTATGCAGAACAATGCCTGCCAATATAAACCAGACATTGAATAAGTTCTTCCCAAATAGAGCAAAACCCATGATTAAAAACAGGGCCGCAATGGTGACGCCATCTGCCTCATCTCGAACATGGATTGTTATAAGGGTGAGTATGAGTCCTAAAATGCCCGCGTTTACAAAGGCTGACCCCAGCCCTGCAATGACTATATAATCCGTGATAAGCGTGCTTGGTTCCAACATGATACTGGTCAGTCCTTGGGCAATTTCTTTTGGTGTTTCCACGAGAAATCCCCAGATTAAAAATGCCACCGAAATGCCTAGTGGCAGCAACCACGGGCTGATCAATTTTTTCTTCATAAATTTACATCCCTCCATTTTTTTGATATGTACTGGTTATTTTATCAGGCAATAAAATGAGAGGCAAGCGTTTTCCGTGTTTTTTATGAATATATGCTCATATGTTCCTATTTGAGTATGACAATCAACAGCGAAAAAAATCCCACGCACCTAATCTGTCTGTTAGGTGCGTGGGATTATCTAAACCCGATCTTTACATATCCATAGCAAAGAATTACTTAGAATAGTTAACAAGCGTCTTTATAACTTTTTCCATCTGATCTTTATCAACTGGTTCACCATCTTCATCCAGTAGCAGACACTCCATTGCGTGTTCTTCCATGATGAGAAGGCCAACCTTATGCACTGAAGATTTTATCGCTGCTATTTGCAGAAGGATATCATCACAAGTTTTACCGTCTTCAACCATCTTCTCAACACCTGCAATGTGTCCTTTAATGGTCTTTAACCTGTTAATAATGCTTTTTTTCGCTTCTTGCCTCGCCATAATTTCCCTCCTTGGATTTCTCCAATTATTTTATCACAATCTTCATGCACTGAACAGATACCCAAGGTCTAAATGAAAAGGTTGACGTTTGACTCTTCTGCAGCCCCCAAGTAAGTAGCCACACCGCCCATGTTCACTCCATCAATAAGCTCTTGTTCCGTAATGCCCATAAGGTCCATTGACATGTTGCAGGCCACAATGTTCACCCCATTATCAAGGGCTGTTTGAAGAAGCGTTTCAAGGGAATCAACATTATGCTTTTTCATGACCATTCGAATCATTTTTGGTCCCATGCCAAGCATGTTCATTTTAGAAAGACCAAGTTTTTTTGTTCCGCGCGGCATCATGCCTGAGAACATACGACCTAGGAAGTCCTTTTCTGCCTTTACAGGTTCATGCTTTCTGAGTATGTTCAGTCCCCAGAATGTGAAGAACATGGTTACTTTTCTACCCATAGACGCTGCACCATTGGCGATAATAAGTGATGCAATGGCCTTGTCCATATCACCACTGAAAACGACCATTGTCTTGTCTTCAGCCACAGGTGCAAGCTTACCAGCAGGTGAATGAGCCACTTTCTTTTGCCCCTTCATAAGGCGGGCAACAATTTCCTTTTTCTCGTTCTTTTCAACATGCATGAGGGTGTTGCCTGTTCGTCCGGCCCATACCCCTATATCACTTGCAAAACCAGGATCTGTTGCTCGAACCTCTAAAACATCTCCATCATTCATTTCTTCCATACGCTTATAGACCTGCATAATTGGTCCTGGACACTGAAGTCCACAAGCATTTAGCTTAACAACTTCACCGGTTTCATGAACTGGAATTTCATCAATTGACCCATCATCCGTAAAATTGATGTCACAATCACACATACTGCCTCCACACTTATCTGTATCATCAGGATTCTGACAGAACATACAAGAATATGTTGTGTAGCCGCCTGAGAAATTATAAACCTTTTTAAATCCGAGCTGTCGAAGAATACGCTCACCAACATACCCTCTTAAGCCAACGGCACAGTAAACAATAATGTTTTTATTCTTATCAAGCTCGCCCGCTCTTTCACGAAGCTCATCAAGAGGGATGTGATAAGACCCATCAATATGGCCCAGTTCTCTTTCAATGTCTTCACGAACATCAAGAATGATTGTTTCTTTTTCATTAAAATCATCCAGTTGGTCCCAGTGAACATGTTCACTTTTACCGGATAGAACATTTTCAGCCACAAAGCCAAGCATGTTGACCGGATCTTTGGCAGAACCAAATGGCGGTGCATAGGCCAGTTCAAGATCTTTCAGATCATAAATTGTACCCCCATATCGGAGGGCTGTTGCAATAACGTCAATACGCTTATCAACACCGTCATGGCCCACCCCTTGAGCACCAATGATCTTCCCATTCATATCGTAAATAAGTTTGAGTGTCATTGGCATTGCGCCTGGATAGTAGCCTGCATGGGACTTGGAATGAATAATAATTGTCTTGTAGTCCTTGCCGTAAACCTTGCCGTTTCGCTTGAGTGTCTTCTCATTATGCCCTGTATTTGCAACAGCCAAATCGAAGACTTTGGCAATAGATGTGCCCTGAGTTCCCTTGTAGGTTTCCTTCATGCCTGCAATGTTGTTTGCAACAATTCTGCCCTGCTTGTTGGCTGGTCCTGCAAGAGGCACCATAGTCTTTGTCTTGTCATTGAAGTCAACGACCTCAATAGCATCTCCAAGTGCATATATGCTGGCATCAGATGTTTTCATGTAGTCATCAACAACAATACCGCCTCTCTGGTTCACTTCAAGACCTGCATCCTTAGCAAGCTGAGAGTTTGACTTAATGCCAATGGATAGTATAACAAGGTCTGTGTCTATTTTCTGACCGCTTTGTAGCTCCACAGTTGTCTTGCCTGTTCTCTTATCGTGATGGAAAGACTTGACGCCGTCCCCAAGTCTGAGGTCAACCCCTTGTTGTCTCATATGTTGATGGGTGATGCTGGCCATTTCAAAGTCAATTGGCTGCATAACTTGATCTGCCATTTCAACAACAGCCACATTACAACCCCGCTCATGTAGATTCTCTGCCATTTCAAGACCTATAAATCCACCGCCGATCACAACCGCATGCTCAGGCTTTTTCTTGTCCACAAAGCCCTTGATCATGTCTGTATCTGGAATATTCCAAAGACTGAAGATATTTGGAGCGTCAATACCTTGAATTGGGGGTCTTAGAGGTGTTGAACCTGGCGAAAGCACTAAAACATCATATGATTCTTCATACGACTCATTGGTATTGTGGTTCATAACACGTACTGTTTTGTTCTCCCTGTCAATAGAAAGGACTTCGTTTCGCACACGAATGTCCATATTAAAACGAGCACCCATACCCTCTGGGGTTTGAACAAGAAGGGCTTCTCGTTCTTCAATGGCTTCACCAATGTAGTACGGTAAACCACAGTTGGCAAAAGAGATATAATCGCCTCTTTCAAACATGATGATTTCTGCATTTTCGTCCACTCTACGAAGTCTTGCCGCTGTACTTGCACCACCAGCAACGCCTCCGACAATTAATACTTTCTGACCCATTACATAACCTCCTGTTTTATTCACCCTACCTTTGTTAAAAGATAGATTATTTTATTCGCACTCCCCCTCGGAGGGGGTATCTTTGAATTCATTTTATAGATTCTTAGACCCCCTGTCAAGGGGGTGTGGTCAAAAAATAGAAAGCACCCCTGTCAGTTTTTGATATGCCCCTCAAATAGTAGATGGTTGAAATAACAACTATTTACTATTTGAGGCACTCTTCATTGTCTGGCATGAGGTGCTTAATTAGAACTTGAACGATCCTGTAGTTTCTAGTGTCTTAGTGGCTTAATTGACCACCTTTCAAAATGTCCTTTACAGTCGATGCCCTATGAATCATTGTCAGTTTAAACGACCATATGGCCTATGCTGTGGTTTAAATCTATACATCCAACTCATATAAATACTGCAAGTGCTTTCTTTCTTCTGCAATAATCTCATCAATTTCAGTTTGGTGATGGGACCGAGTAATTTTTTTCATCTCCATCAGGAAGATAATTGTATCCTTTTCAAGCTGAACCGCCTGACAAATGGACGCTTCAAGATCATTTGGAGCTTTTATGATGTTTAAAAATTGAATATTTTTTTGTAGCATAACTTTTATGTATGACAAATAGTCTTCGTCGACGATCTCTTTAGGCACAAGGGACATTTTATAAGACTGATAGATTTCCTTATGCTTCATCTCCTGATCTGCTAATTTTTTAAATAGGCTTGAAACATCATCACTTAGTGTTTTCTCACTTAGACTTGTATAAAGCTTATTGCCTGTATCTTCAAGCTCAATCAGCCCATTGAGAAGGTCCTCAAGAATAAATCTTTCGCTCATGATTGTCCTCCTTATGTTCAGTCACTTTCCAAATGACTCCTATATACTATTTCTTGTAATCCTGACGCTATGGAAAAACTCCCCCTGAGTCTAAAGGTCAGAGGGAGTTAGAAACTTATTTTTTTACAGTCTATATTTGCATTCTTACCGACGCAAACGCTTATCCAAGGAACATTTTGATGTCGTCTTCAACATTTGTAATGCCACCAATACCAAATGTTTCAACAAGAACATTGGCCACATTTGGTGATAGGAAAGCAGGTAATGTTGGACCTAAGTGAATATTCTTAACGCCTAAGAATAGAAGCGCTAGAAGAACGATGACTGCCTTTTGCTCATACCAAGCAATGTTATAAGAGATTGGCAGTTCATTAATATCGTTCAGTTCGAAAACTTCCTTAAGCTTGAGTGCAATCACTGCAAGAGAGTATGAATCGTTACATTGACCAGCATCTAGGACTCTTGGAATGCCACCGATATCACCTAGGTTTAGCTTGTTGTAACGGTACTTGGCACAACCAGCTGTTAGGATGACTGTATCCTTAGGAAGCTTTTCTGCAAACTCAGTGTAGTAATCACGGCTCTTCATACGACCGTCGCACCCTGCCATTACGAAGAGCTGCTTGATTGCGCCTGTCTTAACAGCATCTACAACCTTGTCTGCCAGTGCAAGGACCTGATTATGGGCAAAACCACCAACAATTGAGCCTTTTTCGATTTCTGTTGGTGCTGGAAGCGTTTTAGCCATTTCAATAACTTCTGAGAAGTCTTTCTTGCCATTTTCATCCGCTTCAATGTGCTTACAACCAGGGAACCCAGAAGAACCTGTTGTGAAAATTCGCTTAGCCACATCACCCTTTGGTGGTACAATACAGTTTGTTGTGAATAGGATTGGACCATTGAATGTCTCAAACTCTTCTTTTTGCTTCCACCATGCGTTACCATAGTTTCCAACAAAATGATCATACTTTTTGAACTTAGGATAGTAGTTTGCAGGAAGCATCTCACTGTGTGTATACACATCAACACCAGTGCCTTTTGTTTGCTCTAAAAGAGCTTCCATATCGTGTAGATCATGACCAGAAATCAGAATCGCTGGGTTATTCTTCACGCCGATATTCACTTCTGTTAACTCTGGGTGGCCGTAAGTGGATGTATTGGCTTCATCAAGCAAAGCCATTACCTTAACGCCATTCTCACCAGTCTTAAGTGTCAGTGCCACTAGGTCATCTGCTGATAGACCATCGTTTAGTGTTGCAACGAGGGCTTCTTCAACGAACTTGTAAAGCTCTGCGTCTTCATTGCCTAGGTTGGCAGCGTGCTGACCATATGCAGCCACACCCTTTAGGCCGTAAGTAATAAGTTCTCTGAGAGAACGAACATCTTCATTTTCAGTTGCTAGAATACCAACCACAGCCGCTTTTGCATCAAATTCTGATTCCACGCCTTGCCATGTTGCGCAGTCATGCAGGTCACCTAGGGCAACACCTTTTGCTTCAAGATCCACTTTTAGTGCATCACGGTGGGCAATTGTCTGGTTGATGCGCTTCACAAATGCCGCACGATCAAAGTTTGCGTTTGTAATTGTAGAGAATAGACCATCAAACATGATCTTGTCTGTTTCTGGCTTGTTAATACCTGCTTCACGTGCTTTCAGGTTAAAGTATGCTACCCCTTTTAGTAGGTATAGTAAAAGGTCTTGAAGATTTGCCACATCACTTGGCTTGCCACATACCCCTACTTTTGTACAGCCTTTGCCACCAGCCGCTTCTTGACATTGATAACAGAACATTGACATAGTGTTTTGATCTCCCTTCGTATTCATAGTCTCAGACTTTTTAAAGTCTTGATTAATATTATTTACTTTATTAACAGAGGCTGACGCCTCATTGTTATTATTACCAAACAGTCTGTTTATAAAACCAAAGAATCCCATTACCTTTTGCTCCCATCCAGTTCTATAGTCACTTCTTCATAATTTACAATCGTGCCCGCATCAAGCATGGCCTGCTTCACAGCACCGACAATCCCAGAACAACAAGGGACTTCCATCCTAACCACTGTGATTGATGCAATATCATTTTGTCTTAAAATCGTAGCGATTTTTTCTGTGTAGTAATTGTTGTCATCTAGCTTGGGACAACCTATAAGTGCCACGCGACCCTTGATGAAGTCGTTGTGAAAATTTCCATATGCAAAGGCTGTACAGTCTGCTGCTATTAATAAGTCAGCCCCTTGTAAATATTCAGCCCCTGGATTGACAAGATTAATCTGAACGGGCCAAGTGGATAGTTTAGACTGGAGCATTTCCTTTTCTGGATCCTCAGTCATTCGCTTTGACATATCAGCCACTTTTGCTTGAGCCATACTCTTACGATTTGCTTTGTCTGGGGTAATCACATTGAGTTTCATAGCTGCTGATCCAGGGCATCCCCCACCAGACTGCATTTTATGCATCATGTCGTCATGGGCTCCCCCACAACCACAATCGTGGACGGGAAGGCTCTTTTCTTGAGGGTCTTCCACCACTTGTTCCTGGACTTCTTGGCTCTGAGTTTCCTGCGTTTGAGCTGCCAGTCTTTCATCAACAGCCTTTTGAGAATAAGCATCAGCCTTTCTCTCTATTATTTCAATGGCACCTGTTGGACACGCTGGAAGACAATCTCCTAGACCGTCACAGTAAATGTCACTGACAAGCTTGGCCTTACCATCTATCATTTCTATGGCACCTTCATGACAGGCACTTACGCAAAGTTCACAACCATTACAAAGTTCGTCATGAATTTGGACTATTTTTCGTTCCATAATAAGACTCCTTTCTTCTCGGATGTTCTTGGAAGTTCTTATGAATCTTCCCGTTTCGGATTCTATTTCAACCTGTGTGATTTATGTTTTAAGTTTTAATTCCGATTGATTTAGTATTGATTTTCTGAGTTCATTATAATAATCTGAGCCTAGATAATCCGTAACACTTGTTACCAAAAACCAAATTTCTAGAAAAAAGTTGATGGTTTTTGTCCATTTTAGATCAAAATCACTCATTTGATTTATCTTCATACCACTTACTACATTTAAAGCGAGGCGAAAGACTATGAAAAAATATGCACAGTCCCTGGAAAAATGCATTCTGTTTCGTCACTTGAATATTGATAACATTGATTCCCTTCTAAGGGTTCTTGAGGTCAAGGCTGAAAGCTATGAAAAAGATACCATTATTGCCTTCGAAGGAGATTCTTGTACCAGCCTGGGGATTCTCGCCTCTGGAAAAGTTGAACTTCAAAACATATATCCCTCTGGCAAGGTGGCCACTCTAACCACCTTGATGCCGGGCCAGTGTTTTGGTGAGGCCATCCTATTCAGTGATCAGGACAAGTACCCTATTAGTGCTGTGGCAAAAACCAAGTCCACCATCCTCTTTATTGAAAAAGCGTCTATCATGCACGGTCTGACCCACCACCCCATTCTCCTGAATAATTTTCTTGGCATGTTGTCTAACAAACTTACTATGATGAATCGTAAGATTAAGGTACTTTCCCTTGACACCATCCGTCAAAAGGTCTGCAACTATCTGCTTAAAGAATATAAAATTCAGGGGTCTGCCATGATACAAACCAAGATGTCCCGCAAAGATATGGCTGAGCATATGTCCATACAGCGCCCTTCTCTTTCTAGGGAACTTATTAAAATGAAAGAAGAAGGCCTCATTGACTATGACAAGAGTACAATTAAAATTCTCGATGTGGACGCACTGGAAGATGAGCTTATAGGATAGGAAAATTTGGGTATGCATTATAAAGTCAGGGCTTAAAATTTATATATACACATTTTTAGTGTAATTTTTAAGGAAAAGCCGGAAACTGTAACTAATGTTACCGATTCTTTTTCCCCATCCCCCTATAATAAGGTCATAGTTAACAAACACACAGGAGGCATTGTTATGGCAAAACCAGAATTCTCAGTCCTTCAAAAAATAAAAAACGGTCGCCGCACATACGGCATCACGCCACGTATCCCCGGCGGTTTTATCAGGCCAGACAAACTGGCTCTTATGGCTCAGGTGGCCGAGAAATATCAGGGCACTCTTAAAATCACATCGGGCCAACGAATCGCTATTTTAGGTCTAAGGGAAGACGATGTGGAAAAAGCATGGGAAGACCTGGGCATGGAACCCGGTGTCAGATCAGCTTATTCCGTTAAAAATGTTGAAATTTGTCCCGCTGGATTTTGCAAAAGAGCCAAGCAAAACACACTGCCTCTGGGCATGCGCCTTGAAAAAAGATTTTATGGTGCACCCACACCTAATAGAACGAAAATTGGTGTGGCAGGTTGCCTCAATGCATGTGGCAGTGTCAACGCCAAAGACATTGGTGTCTTAGCCGACCTAGATGGATGCATTGTTGTGGCAGGTGGAAGCGCAGGATACCATCCACGACTGCCTGATCGGATTGCTGAAAAACTCACTGAAGATGAAGCCTTCGATATGGTGGAAGCTGTTTATGATTACTACTGTGAACACGCTGAAATGGGAGAAAAACTTGGTCCCTTTATAGACAAAATTGGTCTTGAAACTTTTAAGACTGGCATTCAAAGCATATATGAGGAAAAAAGAAATAAGGCACACAAAGATGAAAAAACATCTGAAAGCTCTAAGGAGGAATAGAAATGAGTCGATTTTTAGGCCCAATACACCACTGGTTATACAGTAAAATAAACTTGCTCGAAGACATTGAAAAAGGTATTTTGACAAAAGTTGCAGACCCTGCGGTACAGGCAAGCCTGGAAAAGGAACTGGTTGATACCTATGGTCCTTACTTAAATCATGCCCCACTTGAAAGTCTTATCGATCAGGACAATATTCATGGATGGCTGCAAAACAAGATCAAGATTGCAGAGCTACGACAATCCAGACTTATCGAGAAAATAGTATCAAGCGCCGGTGAAGACACATATAAACAAGTGGCTGGTGTTTATGCTGACTTCGGTAAAAAACATGGTGGTGCCATTTCAACTGATGAGGCACAAAGCCCTGAACAAATTTTCAAGGCCCTTGATAACTTCTTGCTGGAGGGTATGCCCTGCGACAGAGTCAACGCTGTCACATCAAACACACCAGACAAACTTGAGTGGCAAAAGGACAGATGCGTTCATGAACCATTCTGGAACGAAGGCGGTACAAATGTAAGCCACTATTATGACTTTAGAGAGGCTTTCTCAAAAGCCTTTGTTGAAGCAGCCAATCCTAAATTCACATATACTTTTGAGTTGAAAAATGGCTTGCAATATCATATGATATCTAAGAAATAACTTTCGGAAGACGAAATAGTTTATAAGTCTGCATATATGCCCGCATTAGGGAATTTAAATCAACCATATACTCAAGGAGGAATAATAATGATTACCAAAGACATGTTAATTGCCGATATTCTTAAAACAAAGCCTGAATCAGCAAACGTACTGATTGCAAACGGAATGGGCTGCCTTGGCTGTCCATCTGCACAAAGTGAAACGCTGGAACAAGCTGCTGCTGTTCATGGTATGGACGTTGAGAAACTGCTTCAAGAGCTGAACGCTTAGTCACACTAACATCCAGTCCCCTACTTTGTAAGGGCAAAGACCGGACCAAATCTTATAACAAAAAGGACTATGATTTTCAGAATGAAAATCATAGTCCTTTTTATTTTTGCATAAATCCCTGTCTTTCAGAATCATTTCAATATACGGTCCTTCTCTTTTGAAATGAATTTACACTGTGTCATAAACAAATTTAGGAAGCCTCAGTATGAACTTCACACCTTGACCAGGACCCGTTTCACATATTATAGAGCCCCTCAGCTGCTGGGTAACAATATTATGAACAATGTGCATGCCCAGCCCACTGCTACCCGTTCCCCGACTGGTCGTAAAGAAGGGGTCAAACATTTTAGATCTGGTCATTTCATCCATCCCACAGCCATCGTCTGTGTATGTCAGGACCACATCTTGGCCTTCTTCTCTGGCATCAATGACAATCATGCCAGCCTCACCTTCCTGATATCCATGCTTAATGGAGTTCATAACGAAATTGGTGATCACCTGGGTCAGAGCCCCCGGATAACTTTCCAGTTCCATACCAAGTTTGCATCGATTGTCTATATGAATCTGCGTTCTCTTGTATTCGTGTTTGAGGCTCATAATAACGCTGTCCACAACTTGCTTGATATCAAACTTATATTTTCTTTCACTGCTCTGGTCCACCGCAACTTGCTTGAAGCTGCTGATCATATCTGCTGCCCGCCTTAGACTGCTTGTCATAATATCAAGAGATTCATCCATTAGAATCATAAAATTGTTAAATTCCCTCTTTGACAGTTTTCCCGAGTTATATTTTTCAATCATCTTAACCTTTTCCTGCTCTAAGAAGGTCGATGTGGACAAACAGTTCCCGATCGGTGTGTTTATTTCATGGGCTATACCCGCAACCAAATGTCCCAGTGAGGCCACTTTTTCAGTCTCTAGTATATGCTCATACTGGGCTTCCAGCTCTCTATTCTTTTCTAGGATTTTTTCTTCAAGTATGTCGTTTTCACTACGGAAGGTTTCAATAATTGTTTGAAAAGACACTGCCAAGTCGCCCATTTCATCTTGACGATTCCTATAAATAGTCGGAATATTCCTTGTCAGGTCACCATCAGCAATCTCCACCCCATACTCCGTTAAAACCCGAAAAGGTTTTGTTGACTGTGTCACCATTCGGCTTATAAGAACTATGGCTAAAAAAATGGCGGTAAGAAAGGTTAACCCAATCCATATCCCCTGTTTTGCAGTGTTCTTGTTGAGAGGCTCCATATCAAGTAAGGTCACTATTTTCCAGCCACTCACCCCCACCTCATGGGATGTGAGAAGCATATGCCGTCCTTCAAAAACAATGTCTTTAATGGTCTTGCTCTCTGACAATATGAAATCTTTGTATAGGTGCAGGGGATCTGTCTCAAGACTAAGATCTGATTCCAGAGCCAGGGTCTGGTTGGGATGATAAACGTACTTGCCATCCTCTGAAATGAGAAAATACTTGTCTCTGCCTTTAAGTTCAATCGACTTGAAAATTGTAGGGATCGAATCCAGTGAAATATCCACCACCACAAAACCATATATTTTATCCCCTTCACGGAGTGCCAAAATAGATGACAGAACATTTTTTCCTGATTCCCACTCAATATAAGGCTCAGTGAAGACGATACCCTCACTTTCTGATGCTGGTTCATACCAAGGTCTTTTGAGAACATCGTAGGACGCGTCTGAAATATATCCCGTATGATCCAGATAAAAATTGGCAGAACCGTTGGCAATCCAAACAATAAAGTAATTTGAGCTTGTCTTTTTAATGTCTAAAAGAGTGTTCTTTACATGAGAAAAAAGCGGATGCGTCTTTATGTCCGATCGTTCGTTTACCTCTTTTAAATATCTTGTAATTTCTCTATTGAGAGCCATTTGATTCGTCACCAAGTTTGCGTCTTCAAATATTTTTCTCACATCCTTGGAAATGGACTCCGCCCTTAATTCGATTTCAGATTCCACATTGTCTTTAGAAATACTTGTCAAATAGTTTGTGATTAAAAAAGTTTGGATTCCAAAGACAATGATTAGAACAAGTGCGACTAAAAATGTGATTCGACTTGACAACTTGGATTGTATTCTCTGCATTAGACCCATTCTTTGTCCCATGGTATAATCCTTTCTCGGTTTTTATATGTATACCACTTTTAAGACCTACAAAATCAGTTGAACCCTGATTGAAAATCGCATTTTCTCCAGGGACTATTTTTGTTTATTTCACGGACCCAGTGACCCTTTAAAATCAAAAACCCCTTAATCAAAAGCTTGGCAAAAAGGCCCAGCTATAATTAAGGGGTTTATTCGTTAAGCGACTTGCAAAATATCAGTCAAGAATTCTCGCCATACCATATATAGATATAGATATTTATAAATCAAAATCCTATACATGGTATGACAAGAATGTGGCTCTGTAATTTTGCAGCGCCTGAATGAATATATTTTTTTGCCTATGGGCTACTTCAGAAGTTCTTCAAGTTTCGTCTTGTCAAAACCTTGAATCACTTCGTCATCAACATAAATAACTGGTACGCCCATAAAACCTGCCTTCATAAGCTCTTTACGTGCTTCGGCATCTGTTGAAACGTTCTTTTCTTCAAAAGGAATATTGTTCTCATTGAAATAGTCCTTTGCCATATGGCAGTAACCACACGTATTTGAAGTGTAAACTGTAATTTTCTTGCTCATGTTAAATCCTCCTATGTCTTATCCTTTAGCAAGATGATGCTGTTCCATAGCTCGGTCTTACAACAAAGCCCTTTGAAAACCACGTCATCGTGTAATCAATCTCAAAACCTTTATACCTGTCGATCAAATCTTGATCGACAATTATAGAATACCCATCATGTTCTTCTACGTAATCATTTTTTTGTTTCTCATCCAGAGCAACACCTAAAACAGGACCGCCTCACCCATAGGCTTTAACAAATATCCTGAGGTATAAATTGTCTGAACCAGACAAATCCACTTTGTTTTGCAACTCCGGCTGCGCTTGTTTAAGTACATGAATTTTCATATCCGCGTCCCCTTTCGACCCCCTACAAGGAGGGGTCTTTATGACTAGGATAATAGGAAATGATTATCTTGTCAACTTAATCATACACGATATTAGTGAAGTTTTTGTGAACATGCCTTGAAAAGTCTTTCTCATAAAATTGTAGCATATAAAAAGACTATAAACGAATTGATAAGTCTTTTCGTCTATAGCCTTTCATTAAATTGTTCTATTCAGTTTTTCCATGGTCTGTATGCGATTTTATTTGAGTAGTTCATCAAGTTTTTCTTTGTCAAAGCCTTGAATCACTTCATCGCCCACATAAATTACAGGAACACCCATAAAACCTGCTTTCATAAGTTCTTTACGTGCTGCACCATCAGTCGATACATTTTTTTCTTCAAAAGCCACATCTTTTTCTTTTAGGTAATCCATTACCATGTGACAGTATCCTCACGTATTTGAAGTATAAACAACTATGTTCTTATCCATTTTTATTTCCTCCTGACACACTACAATAAAACAACGAGTATTATTCAAAATATTAATACCCAACACCTATTGTATATAATCTTTCTATAGCACGCCAGTGTCTTTCTTTTAATCAATCAAATTCTATACCCATCCTCAAGCAAAGGCTCACTTCGCGACTGACCCTGTTTTCATTTTCTCTAAAGTTAGCCATATGATTTATATATTGCAATATCAAAAAAAACCGAGGGCAACGATTATATTCGTCTTCCTCGGTCTCCAAAGATTCTATCACCATATTATATATGCCCCATTTAACAAGACCTAAACAAAATGGGCCTACTTTTTCAAATTTAAGTGACTTTTAGACCATTCATCCACAACTCGATCCCGGTTGGATCAAGCCCTTCATAAATTATCAACATTTTACACCGTGGATTTGTGGATAACCCCAAATTCTTAACATTTGATCGAACTTTTTTCAAAAACACTCTCAAAATATACGGTGTTTTTTATCCATAAACCCTTGAATTCCGTGGTAAATTCAGATAATTCTGACGCCTATTGTTCATGTTATCAACAGTATCCACAAGTTATCCACAGAAATTGTGATTAAAGTTCTCAACATGTTCACAACTTTTCACAGCAAGTCTTCATTTCATGTTATTATAAATAATATCTTGATTGATAGTGGATACCAACTGGTAAAGGCACTGCAATCAAAGAGTATAAGAGATTAAGGAGATTTCACATTGACTGTATGGCGATCTAGAGGACTTCGAGGCAGTGACCTAGAAGACCTTATTCACGAAACAATTGAATACTATAGGCAACAAGGCCTGGCTCGTATTGATAAAATAGCAACACCTATTAAGGTTGTTGACATAGATGGACAGGGAACCATAACCAAGGCTTTTTTTGAAAAGAAATCCACAGTTGACTTTATGGGAATTATCCAAGGGGTTGGCGTCGCTTTTGACGCCAAGGAAACCAATTTGAAAAGTCTACCCCTTTCCAACATTCATGAACACCAACTTGAATTCATGGAGGATATATCAAAGCAAAGTGGTTTGGCCTTTTTGATTGTCCACTTTAAATTCTGTGATGAATTTTACCTCCTGCCCTATGAAACGCTTATGCAATATGTACGGGCCAGTGAAAAAGGCGCTCGAAAGTCTATTCCCTATAGTGGCATGGACCCAAATCTTAAAATCGAAATGATACGGGGCAACATTCTTAATTTTCTCCCTGCACTCAATGTTTATTTGAACTATAGAAAGAACAAGTCTATCTAAATAATATGCCGTCCTAAAGTGGGATGAGCGCTCAGCAGTAAAAAAGGCGTGCCCCCTTGACCAGGGGAACACGCCTTAAATATATGTTTTCTTTTACACTTAAAAAAATATTGGCTTTATCCTTCATCCACTTGCTGATTCATCTAATTGTTCTTAATGTCATAAAATCCATTGGCCAGAGCAGCAAACTCATTCATATCAAGCGTTTCGCCCCTTCGTTTTGGATCAATACCGCAAGCTTCTAAAACGGTTTTGGTCTCTTCTTTTGACACAGCAAGCTCCCCTGATGAAAGGGCATTAAGCAGTGTCTTTCTTCTTTTCATAAAAGCCGACCGTACCGTTTTAAAAAATAATTCTGGTGCCTTTAAATCCACAGGCGGCTCTTTACGCTTTTTAAGGCGAACCACAGATGACTCCACATTGGGTTGTGGCATAAAGACAGATCTTGGCACCTTGACCACCTTTGATGGCTCAGCATAGTACTGAACAACCACTGAAAGGGCTCCGTATATTTTCCCCCCCGGGTCAGCAACCATTCTATCTGCAACTTCCTTTTGAACCATTACCACTATATCAGTAACAGGAATTTGCTCTTCTAAAAAGCGCATTATAATGGGCGTTGTCACATAATAAGGTAAATTTGCGACCACCTTTGGGGCCTGTCCATCCAGCTTTTCATCAATAATTTTTTGAAGATCCACTTTTAGAACATCTCCATTTACCACTTCCACATTGTCTTCTTCTGCCAGGGTTTCGCTTAAAACAGGCAGTAGGGAATTGTCGATTTCAATAGCCACAACTTTTTTTGCCCGTCTTGCCATAGCCTGCGTCATAACCCCAATGCCCGGGCCAACTTCAAGAACCACATCATCTGGTCCTATCTCTGCCCCATCAATAATTTCATCGACAATGAAATCATCTATCAAGAAATTCTGGCCTAAACTTTTAGAAAAACGAAAGCCGTATTTATCCATTATATATTTAATCGTTTGTGGTGATGTTAATCTCATTTTATCCTCTTTCGTCTAGCTGCTTTATAGCTGAATCAAATTCTCCTCTAGTGATTCCATAATGATTCAATCGTCTTAAAAACTGCTTGGCATTGGCATAACCAATTCCAAGAATTTTCCCAAGTTGATCCCGCCTGCTTGATGCCGAGGGGCTTCCAACCAAATCATTTTGAATGAGGTCATGTTTAGAAAAGACTTCAGATGAATCCTCAACGAGGGTCCTTACCTTGCTTAGAGCCGCAATAATGCTCTCAGGTGTGGCATTTTCTATACCCACATTTCCCTTTTTGGTTGCCTCTTCCCTTGGAAGAAAGGCATGCTTACAGCCCTTGATCCGCTTAACAAGTCGCTCTCTTATTTTTTCACCTGCATGATCTGGATCTGTAAATATAATAACACCGCATTTTTTTTGAGCCTCTTCAATGAGTTTAAACGTCTCTTCACGAATGCCAAAGCCTTGGGTAATAATCATTTCTGCATCCACAGCACGCTTGACAGCAGTCACATCATCCCGGCCTTCCACCACAATCACTTCTTTTATTTTCAAATGTATCTCCTTATTATTTACCGGTTAGAGTACCCGACCATCATGTCTTCTGTAATGGGTTCCTCGAGCACATAAACCTTGACCGTTCGCACACCATACCGCAGAGCCTGTGATCTATTCTCAATGAATAAGTCAACGCGATTGCCCTTTATGGCGCTCCCTGTGTCCTCAGCCTTAGCAAAACCATAGTCCGGTGTTCTATCCATGGACTCAATATAAAGCTTTGAACCCAGCTTTACAACCCGAGGATCCACAGCCACCACGCCAGGGCGAGCCCTTGTGCCACTAAAAGTAATGCCATACTCAGGGTGGTCAGGGTATTTTCCACAACTTTCAAAGGATAAATCATATGCTGTTGCACGCATAATATAGACCTTCTGATACCGTAGAGGTCTGCCACGACTTGTTACATAGAGGTTTTCCTTGCCCCGTACAAATTTTTCCGGCACAGGTTCTTTTAATACAGTTTCTTCAATGAGTTCTCGGCGTATCTCCACACCATCTTCGAAGATGATTCGGTACTTAACTTGTTTTTGACCGTCTACACCTTCTTGAACAAGTTTTGACGCGCCTGCTTCCAGGTCATCTGAAACTTCAATAATGGTGCCATAAGGCATATCAACTGTGTCTGATTGAACGCTTTCGGTGACACGCGTAATTTCAATACTAGAAGGCCCACTGACTTTGACCTGCTTTCCAGGGCGAACAATATCATTGTCTCCCAGCTCTATGCCAGCCTCAGCAATAATATCCCCTACGGATAGGGCCGTTGTCTTAATGGACTGTGTCTGACCATCGACAAAAATTTCATGCTTGTCAGCCCGCACGATTTGAATTTCCATTCCGTCTGTGAGCTTGGTTCCCGGTTCTGGTATAACAAGATCAGAGTCCTCCAGAACAATATCGGCCGCTTTCAAGACCGATGCCATACTTGTTCTAACAGTTGATACCACAACTTCACGATCCTCATCAATGATTGTCACTTGCTTTCTTCCAGCCAGGCCTACAATTAGGACCAGGCAAGCCGCCAGTGCAATCACTGTCACCGGCATCCACTTCTTGAATCGACCCATGGTCGCCTCCTCCTTCTGGTGTGAAGATTCACCCTTACTTTAAAGGGCTATTCATCAATACGGAAAAAGCGCTTGGCATTATTCAGGGTTGCCTTTGCAACCTCTTCAAGAGAAATTTCACGCACTTCAGCAATGCGCTCAGCCACGTAGCGAACGTGGGCTGATTCATTCCTTTTGCCACGGTAAGGCACTGGTGTCAAATACGGAGAATCCGTTTCGATCATCAGATGGTTTAAATCAACTGCCTTAGCCACTTCTACCGTTTTTCTTGCATTTTTATATGTCACGGGACCAGCAATAGATATATAAGCCCCGAGCTTTACGTATTGACGAGCCAGTTCTGCACTTCCAGAGTAGCAGTGCATCAAAACACCATTTTCAAAGGCTTCTTCCTCACGCAGAATGTCAAATGTTTCTTGGTTGGCTTCCCGGTCATGAATTATAACCGGCTTGCCCACACGTTTTGCCATTCTAATTTGCTCTCTAAACCACTGTCTTTGAATATCTCTTGGTGAATTGTCATAGTGAAAATCAAGTCCGATTTCACCAATGGCCTTCACTTTTTTCTTCTTGGCCATAGATTCAAGAAGCATTAACATGCTTTCATCCATAGATTTTGCATCATGGGGATGAACACCCACAGCTGCATAGATGTTGTCATAGGCCTCTGCCAGCTTAATAGCCTCTACAGAAGACTCAAAATCCGCACCTGGATTCATAATATATTCAATGCCGCTGTCAAAAGCACGCTGAATAACTTCTTCTCTATCATCATCAAATTTTCTATCTGTCATATGCGCATGGGAATCAAATAGCATAATTGTCCTCCTCTTTTCAAACACTACGAATCATTATATAAAAAGGGCACATGACATTGCAAGGGGACATAATGCCCGTGGTGACTTCATACCCATTTCTAAATATGTAAACAACAAAGATTCCTTTAAGAAACCATAGGAAAAGGGACTGCACACAAGACAGTCCCTTTGTCGCTTTGTTTATTCCCAAACATTTTGGGGGATTTTAAAAACACTTGAAAGTCCGCTTACAATGGACTAAGATACCGTCGCACCCGACTCAATATCAACAGAAACAAGCTTAAGTTGCTTGCCAGAAGTCGCTGCCAGGATCATGCCTTGAGACAGCACACCTCTTAGTTTAACTGGTTTTAAGTTGGCAACAAGAATAACCTTCTCACCAACGAGCTCGTCTGGCGTGTAGTGACCAGCGATGCCAGAAACAACCTGTCGCGTTTCTTCTCCAACTTTTAGTTGAAGCACAAGAAGCTTATCCGCATCGGGGTGTTTTTCAACAGATGTGATTTCAGCCACCTTAAAGTCCACTTTGGCAAAGTCATCAATAGTGATTTCACCCTTTGCTTCATCTTTTTTAGACTTCTTGTTTTTCTTTTCTTCTTTTTTGGCTTTTTTCTCTTCTTTTTTACCACCGAGATTGTCCAATTCTTCAATCTCTTTTTTCACGTCAATACGCGGGAATAGGGACTTGCCCTTCTTCACCTTCGTACCCGCTTCTGTTAGACCGAATATCTTTGAAGCTTCCCAGACTGTTTTTTCACCTTCAACAGCACCAATTTGCTCCCAAATTCCGCGTGATGTATGGTGCATAAACGGCTGGATCAAAACAGAAATAATGCGGATGCTTTCAATCAGATTATATAGAACCGTATCAAGGTCAGCTTTTTTCTCTTCTTCCTTGGCAAGAGCCCAAGGCATTGTCTCATCAATGTACTTGTTGGTACGACGAATCAGTTTCCAAATTTCCTCTAGTGCGTTGGAGTAATCAAGAACTTCCATCTTGGATTCAACACGGTTTGCAGTGGAAACAGCAATTTTCTTAAGATCTTCATCAAATTCAAGAACAGCCTGTGATTTTACAATTTCTCCGTCATTGTACTTTTCCACCATGGCCACACTGCGACTTACAAGGTTGCCCAGGTCATTTGCAAGATCAGAGTTGATTCTGTTCAGTAAAACCTCATTGTTAAAGTTGCCATCTGAACCAAAGCTGTACTCTCTAAGCAAGAAGTACTTTAGAGCATCCACCCCATATCTGTCGATCAGCACAACTGGGTCGACCACATTGCCCTTGGATTTTGACATCTTACCACCATCAAGAAGGAGCCAGCCGTGGCCGTAAACCATCTTTGGCAGTGGCGCATCAAGAGCCATTAGCATTGCTGGCCAAATGATTGTATGGAAACGTACAATTTCCTTACCAACAAGGTGTACGTCTGCAGGCCAGTATTTATTGAACTTATCCGTGTTTTCAGGATAGCCAAGAGCCGTCACATAGTTGCTTAGTGCATCCAGCCAAACATAAATAACATGCTTTTCATCAAATGGTACAGGAATACCCCAGTCAAAGCTTGTACGTGTGATACAAAGGTCTTCAAGGCCTGGATCAATGAAGTTCTTGATCATTTCATTGGCACGAGATTCTGGCAGTAGGAACTCGCCACTTGCTAAAAGTTCACGAACACGTCCCTGATATTTTGAAAGCTTAAAGAAATAAGCTTCTTCTTTTGTCTTTTCAACAGGACGACCACAATCTGGGCAGTTTCCATCTTCTAGTTGAGACTCTGTCCAGAAAGATTCACAAGGTGTACAGTACATGCCTTCATACTCGCCTTTATAAATGTCTCCATTATCATAGAGCTTTTGGAAAATAGCTTGTACACGGCGTTTATGGTCTTCATCCGTTGTACGGATAAACTGGTCATAAGAAATTTCCATCGTGTTCCAAAGGTCTTTAATGCCAGCAATCATGCCATCAAGATAATCTTTTGGCGCCATGCCTTTTTCCTTTGCCACAGTTTCAATTTTTTGACCATGCTCATCTGTACCCGTTAAAAACATAACGTCATAGCCAGTCGCTCTTTTGAATCTTGCAATCGCATCAGCTGCCACCGTTGTATACGTATGACCGATGTGCAGATTGGAGCTCGGATAGTAAATCGGCGTCGTTACATAATAAGTACCTTTTGACATTGTGTCTCCTCCTTTAAATCTCTCACTACATACCCACATTTTATAATTGGCCTTTTGTAGATAGACCATCTCTATTTGATTTTTCAATGAAAAACCTCTATTTTCGATAAAATAAACATCAACTTCACAAAAAATAAAAATAGCCCTCTCCCAACAAAGGGACGAAGACCGATTCGCGTTACCACCCTACTTCATACAATCATCGCTGACTGTAACTCAGTGTGAACATGTCACACGCACTGTAACGGGTGCAATCCGCTGATGCTTACTTGTATTTCACCATCAGGGCTCAGGGGCCATCTTCAGCTTTTACTCCGTACCGGTTCCCACCATCTCCGGCTCTCTAAGACATTGTCTCAAGCTTACTCTTCCCTTCATAGCCTCTATCTATTTCTGTTACGCTGTATTATAACACGTTGAATGATATGGAACAAGTCTGTCTTAAATTTACCTTAAAATACGACCCCTTGCCTCAAAATCGAGGTACAATACACTTAGGAGGTAGAGTCATGACACCTAAAATTCTTATAGCAGAAGATGACACAGACATTCGAGAACTCATTCGAATGCATCTTGAAAAAGATGACTACAGGGTGGAAGCAGCCGATAACGGCCTCAAAGCCCTTGAAATGTTCAAATCCAGTCATTTCGATCTTATAATACTCGACATTATGATGCCCGGCCTAACCGGGATCGAGCTCCTTCGTCACATTCGTCAGACCAGTGAAGTGCCCGTGCTTATGCTCACAGCTAGGGATGCAGACCACGACAAAATTCTAGGTCTAGACTTGGGAGCCGACGACTATATCACAAAGCCTTTTAGTATTTTCGAACTCTCTTCAAGGGTACGAGCCCACCTGCGCCGCTACTTAAAATTCAATCATAACCCAGACCTAAGGGGACGGGTTCTTAAAAGCGGCCCCATTACAATTGATGAAGAAAAACATGAAGTTATCATTCGCGACAAGCGCGTGGATCTCAATCCGACTGAGTTCAAGATTCTCACCCTCTTCGTGCAGGCCCCTGGACGCGTCTACACCAAGCGACAAATTTACGAGTACGCATGGGAAGAAAACTACTACGGTGATGACAACACAATCATGGTCCACATAAGTCATTTAAGAGAAAAAATTGAGATAGATCCAAAAAATCCAAGCCTTATAAAGACAATTAGAGGTGTGGGCTACAGATTGGAGTCTTGATCATGAAAACCATAAACAGGATAGGTCAGGGCAAGACTCTGGCTTCACAATTTACACGACTTAATTTCATAATGATCGTCCTCATTATATGCCTTGGCGCCTTTGCCTTGTATTTAAACGCAGAGTTTACAGAACAAATGTATTACTATAATCCGTCCCTCGAAGCTCTTGATGCCATTTATACTTCAGTTCTTGAAAAGGAAAGCATCCCCTGGAAAGCCCTAGACCTACCTCAGGAAAGTTATGTGGAACTCATTGACAGTGAATACAATGTCTTGGCTTCAACAGGGCAGGGGCACCAACCTGGATACGCCTACAGTGTGCGGGTTTTTAATGAACTCACAAATAACAGCACAAAAGACATCATGGTCTACTATCCCTATGATGACGACAGGGAAATGCTGGTCTTGTTCATGCCTTACCGAGAAGTTCTCCTTGAGAATCAGGCCGCTTTTTTATCAACCATTATTTTTGCTATAGGGGCCTTATGTATCGTTTTTATATTCAGTCGCTTTTCAGCAAAACAGGTTATTCAGCCTCTTTACAGACTTTCAAAAACGCTACATGAAATCAGTCAAGGTCAGTACGGACAGACAATTGACCTAAAGGCGGGGAATGACCTAGACGGTCTTGCAGCAGACATCAACAATCTAAGCCAGACCATTGAAAATGAAATTGCCCTCAGAGAAAATCTTGAAAATTCTAGGCAGGAGCTCATCCTCGATATTTCTCATGACCTCAAAACCCCACTGACCAATGTTATCGGGTATAGTGAAAGCCTAAAAACATCAAGGACTTTGTCAGAACCTGATAAAAAATGGGTTGAGGCCATCATCCGAAATGGCATCCGGGCCAATCATCTTTTAGACGAGCTTTTTACCTATTCAAAACTCAATGCCAGCCAGTACACCCTTGAGCGCCACACCTACAATATAAAACATGTTGTGGAGGACATCCTGGCAGGATGGATCACTGACATCGAAAGGGCTGGTAAAAACTATGATATTCAAATGGAAGCCCTCGGCCAAACTGATCAGCCGTCAACCAGTAAAGGGGAAACTGTCCAGTTGGACATTCAAAACTTCAGGCGGGCCCTTGATAACATTATTGGCAATTTTATAAAATATAGTGGGGAAAACACAACCCTCACAGTCCGCCTCCAAGAGGAAGTCCAGTATATCGTCCTATTGATTTCTGACAATGGCGTGGGCATAGGGCAGGACATACAAAAACACATATTCAACCCCTTCTTTCGGGGGGATAAGGCCAGAACCACAAAAAACAATGGCACTGGTTTAGGCCTTTCTATTACAAAGCGAATTATTGAACTGCATGGAGGCTGTATTGAACTGCTGCCTTATTCCACTGGAACACATTTTAAAATTAAACTGCCCAAATTTCCTGAAAATCAATAGAAGACAGTCTCATGGCAAGTCACAATCGACTTTTAACCGTGGCCAAATATGAAGATTCTTAAAAATGGTTGATTCGTCCATGCACTTATGATAAAACATATGGAGAATAAGGAAAGTAAGAACGAGGTGGTATAATGATGTCTATGGAACTAAATCCGTGGCTAGATCAGCTGGACTCCAGCAAAATTGACTCTCTTAAAATAGATTTGGAAGATCAGAAAATATCATTTAAACTCAAGCCGCAAAGAAGGGATAATGTCGATATACAATTTGAAGGTGTCAATGCCTTCTATTATATAGATGACTCAGACACGCTCATCACTGCGGACACAAAAACAGATCTCATTCAGTCCATCGCCTATCATAAAGGTGGATTTGGAGAATTTGCTTCTGTAAAATCAATAGCAGACTTGTCAGAGGAAGCTTCGCCTATAGAAATTTCTATTCCAAACTTTGCTATCAGTTTAAATGATAAGAGCATGTATATTGAAGCCAGATCTATCCATATCAACGGAAATGCGTTTAATGTTTTATAAGTCAATTGCTTGCCAAGTCAATTTGACAGCTGCAAGAATTTAAAAACAAAAATAGAACCGCTTAGTCATGTACATTCCTACATTATCTAAGCGGTTTATTTTGTCTTTATGGCTATGAATTTTTTTTGAAACGCAAGACTTAATCTAAGTAGTAGGCCTTAAGAATTTCTCCATAGTACATAACATGGTAGTCACCATTTTGGTATTTTAAATCTCGAATGTCCTGGTCGAGTGTGCCCGGTTCCATGGCCTGCTTATAGACCACCTTACATTCAATGTGAAGTTCACAATCTGAAATAATTGGTGTTTCCACCGACTGACCTGCAGACAAGTTTAAGCCACAGGCCTGAATTTTGTCCATGTCCCGTCCAGATTTTGTGCCACAAAAAGCCAGTTCCTTTTTCATGTCACTTTGAACAGGCACGCTCACAGTAAACGTGTCTGAACCATCAATCATTGAATATGTATGTCTCGAGTATCTCACAGGGACCATCATTATGGGTTTATTCCAAATAAAACCTATATTCCCCCATCCAATTGTCATAGTATTGACCTTTTCGCCTGCCTTCACTGTTAAAAATGCCCCCTTAACAAGCTGGGACAAAAAGTCTTTGGACAAATCCTGAAATGAAACTTCTCTCATAAACGACGCCTCCTTCAATTTGTTAAAATGATCATATCAAAAACTAGCAGGATTATACATAGCGGTGTCGAACTATTCTTAGAACCGCATAATATTATAATCCATTCACTTATGATAGAATAAGCAGTGGGTCTACCACTATTCAACCACAACTCACAAAATACGAGGTGATCAGATTGAACAACGCCATCAACATATCTCTTTCCTTTAAAGACATTGGACTTTTTGTACTCTGGGTACTCCTTTCGGGGGTTCTTTTATACATACTGATGATACTTATTCGCTTTTACAGGTCTTTTAAGGAAATCATGAAAATTGTCGATGAAAAACGACCAGAAATTGATTCTGTCATTGACGAACTGCCTGGTATCACAAAGAATGTCAATGCCATCTCAGGAGAAGTGGCCCACGGCATGGAGGCCTTCCACCAAACCGTCGACAATTTGGCCGAGACATCCGACAATGTCACAGACGCTATTGCTGAAAAAAGCGGCATGGCAGGAAAATTTTCTTCCATCATGCACACAGTTTCTATTATTAAGACCTTCTATGAAGAATATTTTGGAAACAAAGAAGATGAAGAAGAGGTAAAAGATACCGTAATGGTCTGTAAAGAAGTTCCTAAGTCAGATTTTGATATGGACACTGTAAAAGAAGAAAGCCAAAAGGACACAGAACCCCCAACAAACAAGGGGAAAACACAGGCAAAAGAATCTGATTAACAATAAAGATTTCACAATAATACCTTAGATAAATTTCATTTCCAAATTATGCACATTTAATCTAAAGAAGATATTTAGATAGCCACAAGACGGTTTTTGATTAAACAACCTGTCTTGTGGCTATTTTTTTACTAAGAGATACACGATTTACCAGATTCCCTAAAATATTTAGAATAATGGTAATGTATTTTATTTCTAAATATAGAAATATTGCAATCGCTTACTTTGTCGCTATTTGTCGAATGAGACTTTATCTCAATTTCCAATTCCATTTCATTATTTTGTAAGCGGAAAACTAAATAGTAGACACTTTTCCAAAATAAAGGTGATTAATATGTATATATCTGGGTAAAATTATACTGTATGTTCATATATTAACTTTTTCTGCCTTTTAAAAATAAAGAATTATGCGGTTTTACCTTAAATTTAGAAAAAAATGGTTGACTTTTATTGTAAACGTTGGTATTCTCTTATTAAGCGAATTTTGTCGAATTATGTCTAGAGGAGGATTTTCATGAAATCTACAGGTATCGTACGTAAAGTTGATGAGCTTGGCCGTGTGGTAATTCCTATCGAGCTAAGAAGAACACTAAACATTGGTGAAAAAGACGCACTAGAAATTTTCGTTGAGGGCGACACAATCATCCTTAAGAAATACGAACCAGCTTGCATCTTCTGTGGTCAAGCGAAGGGTGTTCGTAATCTAAAGGGCAAAAACATCTGTCCTGATTGTATCGAAGAAATGAAAAAGCTTTAAGCATATCAATTTTTTTCCGTACGGAAAATCTAAAGCCTGTGGGGTTACCCCACAGGCTTTTCTTTGTTTATCAGTGCTTCTCTAAGGGCTTTTCTAAGGCTTTCTCATGACGTTCCAGCCGTGCAATCATAAAAAAGTTTCCACCAGCAATAATGATAGAAAGTAGGGCCATAAAGAGAAAGGCCGTTTTAAGTGAATACACATCCCCAAGTTTACCGACAAGGGGGAAAAGAACAATCATGTTGAGGCTAAAAATCATGCTGTCCACCGACAGAAGTGTCGCTCTTTGCCCACTTGGAATCAACTTATTGATATAGTCCCTTGTGACCACAAATATCAGTCCATCCAAGGCAGATAAATATATAAATGCCAGGGCTTCTAGCCGCGTTAGGGCGATTGTCCATAAACCGATACTTATAAAAATCGGCAAGACTCTTAACAAAACTCTATTGCCAAACCGATTCTCAAGTCGCCATGCCTGAACCCCAGCCAAGGCCCCTCCCATTGATGCAGCCGCAAGAATCAATCCAATTTCAGACTCCAGCAAGCCCTGTCCTTTAAAGTAATTTTGAAGGTAAAAGAATAGGGTTGTAATAAAGGCCACTAAAATATTTATGGAAAAGTACAAATAGGCAATTCTAGGTCGATCTTTTATGGCTTTAAAGGAGCCAATAATCTGCCCCTGCATGGAGTCTTTGACACTGGTAACTTCAGCCCGCCCAAGATCAGGCTCTGTAAAGAAAATGCCTTCGGCTAAAGCCAGTAAGCCAAAAACTATACTCAACATATAAACCCACCGGTAGGAAATGGTCGCAAGCCAGCCCCCTATAACAAAGGCCACTGTACTGGTTAACTGGTAGATAAGTTCCTTTCGACCTGTCATTTTTATAAAAAAAGACGACATGTCTATTTGTTTCAGACTATCATAAACAAGGGCTTCACCAGCACCAGATTCGAAATTATATGAAAAGGCCGTGATGACAAAGGCAAAAGCATAGGCCTCAAAACCTCGCCCAGTAAAAATGAGGACCAGGGAAATCACTGACAAGAGCCTGCCAATAAGACGACTCATACGTCTTCCAAATAAATCTGCAACAACCCCTGTTGGTATCTCCATCAGAAAAGATGTCACGTGGAAAATAGATTCAAGCAGGCCCAGCTGCATGAGAGACATCCCTTTTCCTGCAAGATAAATCATCCATAGACCCCTGGTGAGATCAAGGTTAAATAGTATGGTGTAAATATATTCAAGTGGAATATTTCGTTTTAATTTTTTTAATTTTTTTAATTTTAGGTCTTTCATTTTTTGCTCCTTATGTTTGGACTAAACTCAATGTATATGCATATCTTCCCGCCATCCCGATGTACAACCAGGCATTTTTTTAATGCATCTTGTAAAATCATCTACTTTCAAAAACAAGAAAAGCCGAGCAATTCAGCTCGGCTAAAATGTATATATTAGACTTAAAAAAGTGTAAAGTCTCACATTCAAATAGCAGATATTGTAATTGCTTGCATTAAAAACCATTCCGTTGTCGCACAAACCCCATCAGCACTCTTTCGCCAGTTTTTGCGAAAAGTGAAGCTGGCAGCGTCGATAGAATTTTATTCTTTGCAAGCTGAGCTTTCATTTCGTCCTCCATAATAGAGCGTGAATCTTACGATCCTCAATAATTCCTATTGCCATAAATATGCACTGTGTCAATTGAGTGAATACTTTGCAATTATTTTATCATATGAAGCCTTATATATCTATAGTCACTTTGTAGACATCTCTTTTATTCAACCCTCTGGCACTTGCCACAAGGGCTGCCGCTTCTTTTTTGCGCATCCCCTGGTTTATGAAATGTTTCAGATGGTCTTCAATATCCATTTCAAGAAATGGATCGGCTTCTGTTTCAATATCATCTGGGTCAATCCCTGACACTATCAGAACGAACTCCCCCCTTGGTTGCTCGGTCTTATAATGCTCAATCACCTCAGAAACACTGCCTCGGACATAGGTCTCAAATCGTTTTGTAAGCTCTCTAGCCGCTGTCATCTGACGATCTCCAAGAACATCAAGCATGCTTTCTAAGGTTTGACCCAACCGATGAGGGGCTTCATAAAAAATAAGGGTTCTTGTTTCATTTTTGAGGGCTTCTAAAGCTTCTTTTCTCTTTTTCTTATGACGGTCAAGAAAGCCTTCGAATACAAATTTTCCTGTTGGCAAGCCAGAAGCAACAAGGGCTGTTACAAAAGCCGTTGCCCCAGGCTGACTAACAACCTGAATGTCCTCATCGATCGCCAATTTAATCAAATCTTCCCCAGGGTCTGAAATGCCCGGTGTCCCCGCATCAGTGACTATGGCAACAGAGCTTCCACCCAGCATTTTTTCAATGAGAATAGGACCTGCTTTTCCCTTATTGTGCTCATGGTAGCTAAAGATTGGAGTATGGATATCGAAGTGGTTCAAAAGTTTCTTGGAATGTCTTGTGTCTTCAGCTGCAATCAAATCCACAGACTTTAAAGTCTCATGAACTCGAAATGTGATGTCATCCAAATTGCCTATTGGCGTTGGACAAACATATAGTTTTCCCTTATCACCCATTCTTCTCCCGCCTTTCAAAGCTACTGATATTGGTCTGTCTATATATTTCATAGATTTCTTCCGTATAAGACTGGTCATCATTGCGGACCACAAGAGGTTCGAGAACCTTCACATCAGGGCGTCCACCCTTCGTAGCATGTATAAGCACAATATTGGGGCTTTTCCCAGCAAAGGGATGGACAAAACGAATACGCTTGGGTTCAAGATTATGGGCCCTACACAATGTTAGAATATCCACCAGTCTATTGGGTCTATGAACCATAAAAAACTGACCACTGCCCCTCAGAAGGGCGCTGGCTGTAGATATAATGTCTTCAAGGGTACAATGGATTTCATGACGACTTATGGCCTTGTGGTCTGAAGGATTAACTTCTCCAACACCAGATGCCATATAAGGTGGATTGGAAATGACCACATCCACCGTATGCTTGCCCAAATGATCCAGTGCATTAATGATATTGTCTTCTATAATCTCAATTCTATCTTCTAAGCCATTCATGGCCACAGACCGTCTTGCCATGTCAGCAACGTCTTCTTGTATTTCAAAAGCAGAGATTTTAGACTGGGCAGACTTTGCACTGACTAAAAGGGGTATTATGCCTGTTCCTGTTCCAAGATCTACAACCCGACTGCCTTTTTTGACTCGGGCAAAATTACTCACTAAAACAGCATCTATGCCAAAGCAAAAGCCTTTTGGATTTTGTATAATTTTAAGACCATCAATTTGTAAATCATCCACCCGTTCATGAGGCTTTACATATTCATTCAAGGTTAATCCTCCTCATTAAGAAAGCTCGCACAGTCATCGATGTTTACCATCTTCTGATGCACGAGCTCTAGTGCTAATAAAAACTTTTACTCATTTCCACCTTGAGGCTTGTCCTGTTTGTTCTTTTCTGGACGTTTATGCTTAGGACGCGGTGGTCTTCTGTCGCCCTTTTTGCTGTTGTCTGATTTATCGTCACCCTTGCTATCAGGTTTGCCGTCGTTGCTTCGAGAACTCTTTGGAGGTCTAGGCTTTCTATTCTTTGGATGACGAGACCGATCATGTCTTGCTTTTCTATCCGGTCTATCCTTGCCCTTTGATCCACCCGCTATGCCTCGACGCTTGTCATCTTCCAGCATGGCTTCAAGTTCTTTGATTTCTTCTTTAGATGGCTCTGCTTCGGCCACAAGTTCAGAATCCTTATAATCCACATCATCTTGGGCAGGCTTTTCCTTATGCTTAGGACAGTTGCCCTTCTTGTCACATTTTGGAATAGGGCCAATCTCATCCTTATGGAAGATGAGAATATCTTCCCCAAGTTCATTCTTTTCCTCATCTACAATAACACGAACCTTTACAGATTCCTTGAGAATGACAGGATCAATAACAACAGCCTTGCCTTCAGGCGTCATAACTCTATCATTTCGTCGAGGCAGTTCTTTTCGAATTTGAACATAATTTTCATGTTCATATCTCAGACAGCACATTAGTCTGCCACAAATGCCTGAAATTTTTGTCGGATTTAAAGAGAGGTTCTGGTCCTTTGCCATTTTAATAGAGACCGGTGCAAAGTCACCCAGCCAATTGGCACAACACAATCCCACACCACATGGGCCTATGCCATTTAACATTTTGGCTTCATCACGAACGCCAATCTGTCTTAGCTCAATACGTGTTCTAAAGACAGAGGCCAAGTCTTTAACCAGTTCTCTGAAGTCCACACGACCATCTGCCGTGAAGTAGAAAATAACCTTGTTGTTATCAAAAGTATATTCAACATCTATAAGTTTCATTTCCAACTCATGCTTGGCAACCTTTTCTTGGCATATTTCAAGGGCTTCCACAGCACGTTCTTTATTTTCAAGGTGTATGGCAGTGTCTTCTTCTGTTGCCACACGAATAACCTTCTTCAACGGCGGTACAATTTCATCATCTGGCACCTGTTTAGGTCCAACAACCACATCACCGTATTCAATACCTCTTGCCGTCTCTACGATCGCCGCTTGCCCCTTTTCAATCTGGTGCTCGTCGGGATCAAAATAATAGACTTTACCGGCTCTTTTGAACCGTACGCCTACAACTGTCACCATTTACGTACCCTCCTGGATATCCATAATTAACGTTTCAAGTATAAGCCCCACATTCACATGGGACGATAACTGTGCCCTTGCTTGTTCTATTCGTTCAAGTATTTCTACTGATTGTTTCAATGACATTCTATAAGATTCTTTTTCCAAGCGATCCAGTTGATCTGCATTAAATAGCAAATCCCTATCCGCTCCACTTTTAATCAGCATTATATCCCTAAACCAAAGCTTGAGCAATTCAAAAACTTCAGGAAGTTTGTCCTTTTGTCCTTCCATTTCTGAGGCCCAGTCAAAGGCTTTGGCTATTTTTTTCATAATCAGGTGGTCTGCAAGTTCTACAATACCGTTTCTAAGTTCTATAAAGGCCTCATCCTCTAGGCTGTTAACAGCCCGAGCGATAGATCCATCTGCAAAGGTGGCAAACATCTTTGCCTCTTCTTCAGCTGTGCCTTTGTTTTTCATTAAATATTGCTGGATTTCTTCCCTGTGTAACCTTTGAAAAGAAACGCTTTGACATCTTGATCGAATGGTTGGAAGCATCCCTGCCATTTGATCTGTCACAAAAATAATCACCGCATAATGAGGGGGTTCTTCCAAAATTTTAAGGATCCTATTTTGAGCGCTAAGCGTCATTGTATGGGCATCCTTAATGATGGCTATTTTACGGCTTCCCGTATAGGGCTTTAAGTGTATGAACTCTTGAAAGCCTTCAATCTGTTTGTTTTTTATACTGGCACCATCCGGATGGGTAATTTCATAATCTGGATGGTTTGATGTGGCCATTTTCTGACAAGCTGGGCATTCGCCACAGGCTTCATCAAGGGCGTTTTCACAAAGAAGTGCAGCTGCCAGGGCCTCCGCCGTCATCGACTTACCAACACCCTGCACACCCTCAAATATATAAGCATGAGCCAACTGGTCTTCTCGAAGGGCTTTTCGAATTCTGCTTTTTAAGTCATCATGACCAACTATTTTTTGAAAATACATATTAAACCTTCATATACTGTTCTACATCAACAACAAAAACTGTCGCCCCGCCAACCGTGACTTCAATCGGCATAGACAAATAGCCGCCCGCTTCTCCTATTAAGGTGCTTGATGGCGTCACTTCTCTTCTCGTATTGCATGTTTCTCTAATCAGCGCAAGGACATCATCCACTTTGTCTTTTTCTACACCAGTAAAGAGGGTTGTATTACCCGACTTTAAAAATCCGCCTGTAGAAGCTAGTTTGGTTACCCGAAACTGGCTCTCATTCAGTTTATCAATAAGTCTGCTTGCATCTTCGTCATGTACTATTGCAATGACAAGTTTCATATAATCACTCCATGACATTATTATACCATATGGAAGTTTCACATTATCATATCTTATTGACACCCAATAGAGGTGTCTCTACTTAACGCTTCCTATACGATTGATCGGGAAAAACCTGAATGCTGTTTTCCCAATAATTCTATCCCCTTCAATAGGTCCAAGTTGTCTTGAATCTAGGCTGACATACCTGTTATCACCCATCATGAAATAATGGCCTTGAGGAATTTCTGTAAGCGGCACGTCATGATTTGTCACCGTATTAATATAGGGTTCGTCAACAATTTCATCGTTAACAAAAACCACACCGTCCTTAATTTCGATTGTATCACCTGGAACAGCAATAACCCTTTTGATCAGGTTCTTTTTTGTATCTTCATTGACCATAAAACGCTGAATCAGATTTAAGGATGCAATATCGTCTTTTGACAGGGTCATATCGGACTCAAATGACACAATGTCACCCTTTTCAACATTTTGCGTACGCAAGAGTACGAGCCTATCTCCCTCAATTAATGTAGGGAACATAGATGTGTTATACACAGTGGTCGTCGAGATGAATATATTGAGTATAAAAAATATGACAAGGGCAAACCCTATGGCTTTGATCCATTCAATTATTTCTTTTTTCATAGTGCCTCCATAGTTGATATATTGCAGGATTCTTCCCAGATCACAGACGTCTCGAAAGTGCACTGGATGAATCCTCTTTTATGACTAGAAGAGTCTGTAGTGACCCATCAGTGGTTCCAATGATGGAAAAGCCTTTGACCTGCCAAGAATGAATCAAATCCAAGATTTCTTGGGTGATACATTCCCCAGGCGCCAAAATTGGAATGCCCGGCGGGTAGGGTATGACATACTCTCCTGATATTCTTCCCACGGATTGTTCTATTGAAACAGGTTGAGACGATCCATAAAAGGCTTCTTTTGGAGATAATTTCACAAGAGGCTCTGGATAATCTGTCAAACCTTGAATCTTTTCGTGGGGTTTTACACCAAGTTCCTTTAAGGCTGAAAGCAAGCGATCAAAGTCTTCAGGCGTATTGTATATTGAGCAAACACAAACAAGGCTGTCTGCTGTGGTATACTCCACTTGGATGCCGTATTTTTCTCGAAGCATAACTCCAATTTTCTCAGCATCTTTTAAAAATATGACAAACTTGCTTATGTCTTTTGAAAATCCAAAATCACATACATCTTCACTTGAAAGAACCCTTAATTTCAGCTCATTTTTGAGACCTTGTATTGTGCTTTCCAGGGCCTCTACAAGTCGGTTCGCTTTTAAGGAATCTTTTTTTTCAAAATCATTTAGGGCTTGTTCTAAAGACGCCATTAGAACATATGATGGACTTGAGGATTGAAGCATAGATAGCCAAGACTCCACCCGGAATCGTTCAATACGTTCACTGCCAATATGAAGCAGGGAAGCTTGGGTCAGAGCATTCAAGGATTTGTGTGTGCTTTGCACACTTATGTCTGCTCCATTGCCTATAGCCGGTGTCCCAAAAGCTTCATGTAGGGGCACATGGGCTCCGTGAGCTTCATCGACAAGTAAAACGCCATCAAACGCATGAACCACATCTGCAATAGATCTAATGTCTGACAAAATGCCCTCATAGGTTGGGCTCGTTATGATAACGGCCTTTATATTCTTATTGGCTTCCATTTTCTTTCTCACGTCATCCGCTTGAACACCCATGGGTATTCCCAGTTCAGGATGAACCGTCACCGGTATATATTCGGGGTTTAATCCCCCTAAAATACAGGCTGTATGAACTGACTTGTGAGCATTCCTACCAATGAGTATACTGTCTCCCGGCTTTGTACAAGACAATATCATGGCATGGTTGCCGCCCGTTGTTCCATTGATGAGAAAATAGGAAGAACGGGACTTATAAATTTTTCGAGCGGTGTCCTGGGCCCTTAATATAACACCTTCAGGATGGTGCAAATTGTCGGTTCCAGGAATTTCTGTAACATCGAGTTTTGTCAGATTTCCAAGCCCTCGGCCGTTCTTGTGTCCAGGGACATGAAAAGAAACCGGATCTTCTTCCAGATACTTTTCAATGGCCCCTGTTATTGGCTTGCGGCTCATTTTAAACCGCCTTGTCTAAACTTGACTGAAGACCCGATAAGAAATTTTCATCTGGTTCAAACACCAAATTTTTCGTTTCTTCTTCCTCTTTATAGGAAACGACATACCACTTTGATGTGTCCTTATGCAAAACAAACTTATGAAGCCTTTTAATTCTTGTAGCATTGTCAAACTGATTATAAGGTACCAATGACTTGACCTGCTCAAGGCCAATTGTGTACACAACATGATTGGCTCGTCCAAGGGCTCTTTCCAATATAAGCTCTTTACCGATCAGTCTATAATCATACTGGGCCAAATACCGATATATAAAACGAAAGCATAAAACTGTACCAAGTGCCAAGATACCAACCGCTGCCAAACTGCCGACAACCGCACCAAACCTTACTGCCCATCCCATAACAATGTTCATTAACACAATTGTTAAAACCAAGATGAGTGCCAACTTCCAAAAATCCAACTTGTCGTGCTTGAGGGACTGTCTACAGAGCTTTCCCATACCAGCGGACCCCTTCCTATTTGATTGCACGGGTTTTACGTCTGTTTTCCCGGGAAAACTTCACCACATTATCAGGCGCTTTTTTCCGTGCTCTCTTGAACTCTTGTTCCTTCCTTGCAGCCTTTACAACGTCTTTTCCCACATCAAAGAGAACAAACCCCATAACGACCATGACAAACAAGGAAACCGCTATTATAACTGTTGTTTCTAAATAGTCCATATTTTCACCTGTTCATTAAGACTTTACAACACTTTCATTCTATCACTTTAGATGATTCTATTCAAAATATTTTCCTAACACTTTATTCCATTTGAAGATCGATCTGTATTTATGTTATCATGTGTAAAACTATACACCCTAGGAGGTTTCCATGCTCTCAAAAAAGATGTTCGCAATTTCGCCATCTGTTACCATTGGCATCAGCACAAAAGTAGCAGAGCTTAGACGACGCGGTGAAGATATCATCAGTCTAAGTATTGGCGAACCCGATTTTATGACACCAGATGGTGCCAAAGACGCTGCTGTAAAAGCCATAGAAGCGAATAAAACCAAGTATGACGCTGCTGCTGGTCTCATAGAACTTCGTCAAGCCATCTGCAAAAAACTAAAAGAGGAAAATGACCTGGAATATAACATCAATGAAATTGTTGTCTCAAGCGGTGCCAAGCATGCTATCACAAATACATTGACCGCCCTGCTTGATCATGGAGATGATGTTCTCATACCCAAGCCATACTGGACCAGCTACCCAGAAATGGTTAAACTTTGCGGAGGCAACCCTGTCTTTGTCGAAACACAAAAGAAAAACAACTTTAAATTATCCGTGGAGGATTTAAGGGCCGCTCATACAGAAAAAACGAAAATTATTTTTATCACAAACCCATCCAATCCATCTGGCGCTGTATACACCAAAGAAGAGCTTCTTCCAGTGGTTAATTACTGTATAGAAAACAACATTTATATTATTGCCGATGAAATATATGAACGTATTTGTTACCTTGACCAGTTCACATCCATTGCGAGCTTATCTGAAGAGGCAAGGAAGATGACAATCGTTATTAACGGCCTATCTAAATCAGCTGCAATGACGGGATGGAGACTTGGATACACGGCTAGCCAACCAGAAATTGCTAAAGCCATCGGCACCATTCAGGGGCATCTTGTTTCTCATCCATCAACGATTACACAGTGGGCTGCACTTGGAGCTTTAACTGAATGTCAATCCGATATGGACAAGATGGTCAAGACATATAAAACAAGACGCGATGAAGCCTTGAAACGCTTTGAAGCTATTGACGGCGTCAGCCTTGTTCAGCCAGACGGTGCCTTTTATCTCTTTGCTGATATGTCTATCATTAAAGACAAACTTGAGTTTAGTGATTCTTTCTCTGTTGAAATTTGCAACAGACTCCTAGAAGACTATAAACTTGCTGTTGTACCAGGGATTGCATTTGGTCTGGATGATTACATCCGCCTGTCCTATGCCGCCGATATAAATGACGTTCGTGAGGGCATTTCACGTATTCAAAAATTTGTGGATGGTCTAAGATAAGTTGCTTTAATTAATAAACATAGAATCTATGTATTAAAAACGGGATGAACCGACTGGCGTCGGTTCATCCCGTTTCTTATTGTATTCATTGATTTCTTGTATTCATTTATTTTATTTTGAATCAAGTCCCTATTTAAGAACCGTTTTTCCCCCCATGTATGGACGAAGGGCTTCAGGAACGACAACACTGCCATCTTCCTGCTGGTAATTTTCAAGGATAGCTGCCATTGTACGTCCCACCGCTAGTCCAGAACCATTTAGTGTGTGTACGTGATGCACTTTCTTTGATTCCTTGTCTCGGTAGCGGATATTGGCTCGGCGTGCCTGGTAGTCTTCAAAGTTAGAGCAAGAGCTGATTTCAAGGTATCTATCATAGCTTGGCATCCAAACTTCAATATCATATGTCTTTGCTGAGCTAAAGCCTAAATCGCCTGCACAAAGCTGAACAACACGATATGGCAGTTTAAGAAGCTTTAGCACATCTTCAGCTGCAGATGTTAAAATTTCAAGCTCTTCATAAGACTTATCCGGGTCAACAAATTTAACCATTTCCACTTTATTGAACTGGTGCTGACGAATAATACCTCTTGTATCTCGACCGGCAGAACCCGCTTCTTTTCTAAAGCATGGCGTGTAGGCTGCGTGGTTAATCGGTAAAATCTCTTCATCTAAAATTTCTCCAGCATATAGGTTGGTCACAGGCACTTCCGCTGTAGGAACTAGGAAAAAGTCTTTCGCTGGAATATGGAACATGTCATCTTCAAATTTAGGCAACTGACCTGTTCCTGTCATAGCCTCGCGATTGACCATAAATGGTGTCATAACTTCTGTGAAGTCATGCTCCTCTGTGTGCAGGTCAAGCATAAAATTGATCAGGGCACGCTCTAGCTTAGCGCCATTGTTCTTGAGAACTGTGAATCGAGTTCCAGCAATTTTTGTCCCTCTTTCAAAATCAAGAATATCCAGTTCCGTGCCAATATCCCAGTGGGCTTTTGGTTCAAAATCAAATTTATTTGGCTCGCCCCAAGTACGAAGCTCTAAATTGTCTTCATCGGTTGCCCCGGCAGGCGTACCTTCGCATGGTGTGTTTGGAATACCAAGCAGTACATCTTCAAGGGCCGCATCAATGTCTTTGACCTTTGCATCCAGATCTTTAACTTCTTCAGATAGTTTTTTCATTTCAGCAAGGACTTCTGTGGCGTCCTTACCTTCCTTTTTCAACATCGGGATTTGCTTTGATACGGTCTTTTGCTTATTTTTCATATCTTCAACAGTTGAAATTATTGCACGGCGCTCTTTATCTAGTTCAATGACTTTTTCCAGACCAAAATCACCTTTGCCTCTTAACTCAACGGCTTTTTTCACATCATCATATTCATTACGAATTCTTTTAATATCTAACATGTTCGTTCCTCCTTATTGGATTGCTCTAACACAAATTTTACGACAAACAGGTCCTCTCATGGGTCTGGTCTGCAATAAAAAAAGCTCCTCGTCTCTCATTCAATGCACGTCACATAAAGTGATTGAATAAGGGACGAGAAGCTCTATTTCCCGCGTTGCCACCCTGATTGATTGGTCTTTACCAATCCTCTTAGAAGCAGTTTATCGGCTGCCAACCGTTTGACTTTCGTCAAAAGACTCCAGAGTAGATTTCAATGGATAGACACATCAGTTTGCACCAAACACTGACTCTCTATACTGCTTCTCCATTTACTTGCTCTTTCATAGTCCTAATATTGTTCTTAAATATAGCACAGTTTTATATCCCATTCAAGTCAGTTTTCTTGAGTTCTAGGATAAAACGCATCCTATCGCTTAAAGATTTTTCTTGAGGATATTGAAAACAGTACGCTCCGCCTGCAACAACTTAGCCTTCATTTTCTTTGGTGGCATTTTAAACACCTTGGTTAGCTGTTTGAAATTGAGAGGTTTGCTATCGCCAATTCCATAACGCAGACGAATAATCTGTTCAATTTCTGCATCTAATTTTTCCGTTTCAACGAGTTCATTCAGTTTTGTTTCAACATACACCAGCGCTTCATCTGAAACACCATGCTCCATAAGATTCACCTCTTTATCTATCTGGAACGCTTGTTTGTTGTTTGGAATATATGATCACCAATCAAATATTTACTTAGTGACACTTCTTCTTCTTTCATCCCGAGTAGAGATTTGAACCATCGCAGGAATCTTTGCATTTCTTCACCCACTTCGTTTCAAAACTTAACCCCCTCAACTGTTCAAGACGTACTTGTGAACAAAAGAGGATCAAGTAAAGATTCATCAAAAAACCAACAAGCCTATTTTATTATATTTGCTGTCTGTGTACAAGTAAAATGTATCCTAAAACAAACCAGCATACTACACATACATTTTAAGCAGTTCGCTGGATCTCAGAACCATTTCCTGAGACAGAGAATTAATTATTTTAATTTCAGCCCTATCATTTTCCATATTGAGCTGACCGAGCTTCATCAACTTATTCCTTAAATGACGAACGGTTCCAAAATTACCATCATAAATTTTTATATTGTCACCCAGTACAGTCTTGACGGATTCTTTTAAAAAGACAAAATGTGTGCATCCAAGGACCACACTGGTCACCTCTTCTATATTCACATCCGCAAAACATCGCCTGATTGCCATTTCTATCTTATCGCCACAAACAAAACCTTCTTCCACAAGGGGCACCAAGTCCGGACATGGAACCTTCTCAATGGGGCAGGCTGAATCAAGTTTTTCCATTAATCTAGAAAACTTCTTCTCACGAAGGGTCACCTCTGTGGCCATAACAGCAACGCGTCCATTTTCTGTGCCCTCCACAGCTGGTTTCAAGGCCGGTTCCATTCCGATTATGGGAATATCGTATTTGGCTCTTAAAACTTGAACAGCTGCACTTGTCGCAGTATTGCAGGCAATCACAATGGCCTTAACACCTTGAGAAACCAGGTAGTCACTTACCTGTATAGAAAGCTCTATCAATTCTTCTGTTGATTTAGCCCCATATGGGGCATTGGCAGAATCTCCATAATATATATAGTTTTCAGTCGGCATGTGTCGCTGCAGTTCTCCCAAAACAGAAATACCGCCCATACCAGAATCAAAAACACCTATTGGGGCTGTTTTCTCCATATTTTTTCACCACCCAAAATAATCGTACCCATATTATATTACCTATTGAAGGATTAGACAATCTATTATAAAAACATTATCCACAAGTCACAAGCCCTCTAATTGCTTCTTATAAGAAGATTTTCATCTAAAGTTCCTGTGAATAAATCATTATTTTCAGAAAGTTATCAACATATCAACAATTGGCTGTTAATAATTATTCACCCCTGGGTGCATAATCAAATAATAATTCCAGATGAAAGACATGCACAGATGCTTCTAATGCATCGGAGGCTCCCTAGGTCCCAAAGGGCTCTTAGCCCGCTTCATGAATTCTATCGGATAATCCCTTTAGATATTGTGTATAATATGAATGAAAGGAGACGAACCCTATGAAACAAGTTAACTGTAGAAAATGTGTTTTTTTCTATATCACTTGGGATCAAAAAAAACCTTACGGATGCAAGTACTTTGGTTTTAAATCAAAGGTCTTGCCTTCTGTTTCTGTATATAAAAGCTCTGGTGAGCAGTGCAAGGCATTTACACCAAAGGAAGTTAAACCGAAAAAAAAATCAAAGAACGGATTTGATAAACTTGTATAATCAACCTCTTAAATCACTGCAAAAAAAGTGAGACCGGGATTCCGGTCTCCAAAACAAGTGAGTGATTCAGTTGATATAAGGAGACAAAACGGTTCAACCATTCTGCCGAATATCACAATATTACGAATGCAACTTTAAGTCGCCTGTCTTTATCATACCACGTTTTCGCATAAATTCGAAAATTAGTAATGATAAAATTCCTGGAAGTATAAAATGCAGCAGTCCCATTTTAAAAAGGAGCTCTGTCATTGGTGTTGATTCAGACATGGCTGCGATGGTTCCAAATTGACCAACCAGGCCACTTGTTCCCATACCGGCGCCAATACTGTTGGACTCCATTTTGAAAATTGTTGTCCCCAGTGGTCCTATTATACCACTTGCCAGCGTCGGCGGAAGCCAAATTAACGGATTTCTTATTATATTTGGAACTTGTAACATAGATGTGCCCAAACCTTGGGCAATAAGACCACCAAATCCATTTTCTCTATAGGAAATCACCGCAAATCCAATCATTTGTGCACAGCAGCCTATCAATGACGCTCCGGCAGCAAGACCAGACAGTCCTAAAGAAATAGCAAGAGCTGCACTTGAAATTGGAAGTGTTAAAATCATGCCCATCAACATGGCAACAATGATTCCCATAGGGATAGGATGAAGCACTGTGGCTGTGTTAATAAGCTGACCGAGTGCCTTCATAACCATGGCAATCCAAGGACTTAAAAAAGTACCTACCATGCCACCAACAACTATTGTCAAGGCTGGAACAAGGACTATATCCACCTTGGTCTTACCAGAAATAACTTTTGAAAACTCAGCTGCACAAAGGGCCGCAACAAAGGACCCCATGGGTTCCCCTATAGATGCAACAAATGCCCCTGTTTCAGCTTGTTTCAATGTACCAGCCCCAATAGCCCCTGCGACCACACTGGCAAATATACCCAGAGGTGAAGCCCCAACGCTATATGCAACAGCAGCACCAATAGCTGGTCCCATCATGTACTGTGCCACACGGCCGTATGTAATTAAATGCTCTAGTCCAGTAAAATCACCTATTTGCTTCAAGATAAGCCCAATAATAAGTGATCCGAAAAGGCCAAGAGCCATACCATTTAATGTTTTAATCAAATATTCTCTTAAATTGAATGACTTCATCATAACCTCTTTTATAAATACTTGTCTATAGTGATTTTAAATATATATCTTCCAGTGCATGTATCTAAAGGGCTATATTCATACTAATGTCTAATGACTTGTACGAATGTGTCAGTGCACCAACACTAACAACATGAACACCAGTGGCTGCTATGCCTTCAACCGTTTCTAGAGTGACACCACCAGAAGCCTCTAAAACAACTTTATTCCCGAATTCTTCTACCGCTTTTTTCATCATATCATTGGTCATGTTATCAAGCATAACAATATCTGCACCCGCTTCGAAAGCCTCTCTAAGCTCCTTTAGGTTTGTCACTTCCACCTCAATTTTTGTGGTATGACCAAGTTTACTTTGAATGGACTCTACCGCCTTGGTAATACCACCAGAAGCCTTAATATGATTGTCTTTTATCATGACGGCATCCGATAAACTATATCTGTGATTAAAAGCGCCTCCCACACGAACTGCATATTTTTCAAGCTGTCTCAAGCCAGGTGTTGTTTTCCGTGTGTCCACAATTTTCGTGTTGTAAGGCTTAACAGCACTGGAAAAACGTTCAGACATAGTGGCTATACCAGACATTCTCTGAAGAAGATTAAGAGCCAGCCGTTCAGCTTTTAACATGTCATTTGCCGGACCTTCAACCTCAGCAATTAAGGTTTTGTTTTCCACTCTATCCCCTTCTGAAATATGAAAACGAATTTCAAAACTCGGATTCACTCTCAAAAAAACAGCTTTAAAAACCTCCAAACCTGCAATGACCCCTTCTGCCTTGGCTCTTACCTCAGCTCGGGTTGATTTGTCACCAATATCTAGTAAATCAGTGGTTATATCCATGTATGGCATATCTTCAACAAGCCATTTGTCGATTTGAGCCTCTAAGCCTAAAAATTTCACGATTGTTCTCCTTTATCATAAACAATATGACTCCCCAGTGTATTTTTTCTAGCACTGGCAGCCATCAGTATTTGCTCTGCCACAGCAACCATGTTGGCTGCTTCCACTTCATCTGTCGTCGTCACGGCACTCAAATCCACATGTTTTTTTATGCTTTCGATATCCTTAAGGCCATCATAAATCCGCTTTGGTTCACGAATTATAAAGGCTGATTTTGACAATGTATTGCGCACCGCTTTTTTTATTGCTTGTGAATCAATCTTATTATTGGCCTTGTTGTTTGACACAATACACCCGCAAATAGGTCTATTATCATGAGACGTTTCAATGGTTTTTGCCACCCGTCGAGCGTATACAATAGCCTCTAAAAGAGAATTGCTTGCAAGACGATTGGCTCCGTGTACACCTGTTCGAGCTACCTCACCGCAGGCATATAAGCCTTTTAAACTGCTTCTTCCTTCTGTATCTGTTTCCACACCGCCCATAATATAATGCTGGACTGGTTGAACAGGAACAGGTGTCTTAGCCATATCAAAACCAGCTTGCAAACAGTTTTCATATATGGTCGGAAAACGCCTAGTTAAAAACCCATGCCCCAAATGGCGCACATCCAAATAAATAGAGGCCCCACTGTTCATTTGATCATACATGGCCTTAGAGACGACATCACGAGGCGCTAGTTCTTTCATGGGATGAAGCCCATTCATAAACCGCTGACCCCTGGAGTTGATAAGATGTCCACCCTCTCCTCGTACAGCTTCTGATATTAAAAATGTTTTATTATTTTGATGAAAGGCAGTCGGATGAAATTGAATAAATTCCATGTCTTTTATGCGAACCGTCGCTCGTAACGCCATACCTAAACCGTCACCTGTCAATATTGCAGTATTTGTTGTAGCATCATAAAGTCCGCCGATTCCCCCTGTGGCTAAAACGACCTTACGACTAGAAAATACCTTAGGCACTCCCCCGAGTGCTGTTATGACACCGACTGCCTCATTATCCTTTTCAAGGATATCAACGGCTAGTGTATGTTGAGCAAATTGGATGTTTTCTTTTCCCTGCGCAGCTTCTAAAAGTCCACGCGTTACCGCTTCTCCAGTGTAGTCCTTATAGTGTAGGACACGTCGTGCACTGTGGCCTCCTTCTTTTGTTGCAAGAAGAACCCCATCTTCACTTCTATCAAGTTCCACACCCAATGACAAAAGATCTTTAATTCTCTTGTGACCATCTTCCACCATGGTTTTAACAGCGCTCAAATCATTATATGAACTCCCAGCCTTTAAGGTGTCAGCAATATGTGGCTCTAAGTCACTTTCTGACATAGCCGCTGCTATTCCACCTTGAGCAAGACGACTGTTGCTGTCCATGAGGTCTGATTTTGTCAGTATGAGAATACGGTAGTTATCTGGGAGGGATAAGGCTGTGAATAGACCTGCTATACCTGATCCGATAATAATACAATCATATGATTCAGTTTCTTGTAAATCCACCTTAAAATCCATCAGGTATCGTCTAGTCATTCCATCACCTATTTATCTCAATTTATTCCCAAGTGAAGTCAATTATTTTGTTACTTTCAACATGCGGTCCAGAGCATTAAATGCCTTTTTACGAACATCCTCATCCACAGTGATTTCATATGTTTCATTTTTAATGGCATTGTAAACATTCTCAAGACCGGTTTTTTTCATATTATAGCAAGTCAAGTGACCTGATAAAACTCTAAAATGCTTATCTGGACACAGCTTTCTTAAAGTGTGAAGAATCCCCATTTCTGTACCTATAATAAAGGACTTCTCATCTGAGTTTTTCACGTGTTCAATAATTTGTGCTGTGCTCCCAACAAAATCAGCCTGTTCAACCACAGCCGGATTACATTCTGGATGAACAAGAATAGGTGTGCCAGGTCTTAGTTGACGGCTGGCTTCCACTTCCCTCAGGTTAACACGCTCATGGGTGATACAAAACCCATCCCATCTCATAATCTCAGTTCCAGGTACTTTCTGCTGAACCCAGTGTCCTAAGTTTCTGTCGGGTGCAAATAAAATCTTCTTAGCCCCTAAAGATTCAACAACCTTTACAGCATTAGAAGACGTACAGCATATGTCGCTCTGTGCCTTTACATCTGCTGAAGAATTAACGTATGTGACAACCGGTACTCCAGGATTTTTCTCCTTGAATTCAGCCAAGTCCTCTCCTGTAACCATATCCGCCATAGGACATCCAGCTTCAAGAACTGGTAGAATGACTTTTTTTTCAGGACTCAGAATTTTAGCGCTTTCCGCCATAAAATGCACACCACAGAAAATAATCATATCGTGGTTTGTTTCTGCAGCAACCTGACTCAATTTAAGGGAGTCACCAACCACATCTGCAATGTCCTGTACTTCAGGAATCTGATAATTATGTGCCAATATAATTGCATTTTTTTCTTCTTTTAATTGCTTGATTTCCTCTATCATACGGATCTGATCCATTGCTTCCATTCCTTTCACATATTGCACTTAAAACTGTCATTCTAACACAATGACTATACAGGTGTCTTGTCACCTCGAGGCCAAATAAAAAGCCACTTACGGCTAATCTATAATAAAATTGCTATCTCTTAAATCGCGTACCAAAGCCTTAAATATTTTTTCGCTCGGCACCTCTATTGTATGAATATGTTCCCCGTCTGTCAATCTAGAAAGTGGCTGAGCATCTTCTGCATCCACTTTTTTAAGAAAGTCTCTAAGTTCAGTAGGTGTGCTGATCATAAGTTGGCCAATGATTTCTCCATAAACAGGATGATCAACAATCACATTCAAAACCTTACAACCATAGTCCAGCATAATGCTCAACTCTTCAGCCAATCGACTGCTATCATGTTGGCATACGACTGTTTTAATCAACCGACCCTTGCTTGACTCTCTCGGTATAAAATATCCGTTGGATGCTGCAATAATATTGAGGCCGGAAGCTCTCAGCACTGCTACATCCTGCACAATAACCTGTCGACTTACGTCATACGTCTTAGCAAGACAAGATCCCGTGACAGGCTCTGATGAAGTATGGAGCAATTCTTTTATAGCATCTCTTCTGGATTGTGTCATGGACATCTCCTTTCAGAATGCGCTTTAATAAACACTGGATTTGTGTTGTCACAGTTAACGACAACATTTTATTACTTTGAACCACCCGCGTCAATATGGATAATAATTTAACACTTTAAGTCTCTCCGTTAAAAATCCCTGATGCAGGGCACCAGGGATTCATCTTGTGATCTATAATTGTTTGCTCACTCTGTTCAAAGTATAATTAAGCGTTTAGCTTTTCAAAATTTTCTTTTGAATGGCTAATGTGTTCAATAATTTTCTTAACAGCTTTTTCCTCGTCTCGGTCAATAAAAGCATCTAGAATTTCTTTATGCTCACGAAGGGTGTGATCCATTCGACCTTCTGACTTTAGCGATTCATAACGCGTTGTCTTAATAAACAACTGAAAATCTCTTAGAACGTGTTCCAAGAAACGGCTCTTTGTCGCATTATAAATAAGTTCATGAAATCTTGTATTCAGCTCAAAGATCTTATCAACATCTTTTTTGAATGTGTAAAATTCCATAAGTTCATAGATTTCTTTTAAACTATCCAACTCTTCTTGCGACATTCTTTCCACTGACCACTTCGCTGCAATACCTTCAATGGCTTCACGGATTGTGTAAATGTCCTTTATATCTTGCGCTGTAACACCCTTGACGATAACACCTCTGTTTGGAATATTTTCAACCAAACCATCCAATTCAAGTTGCTTTAACGCTTCTCTAACAGGCGTACGACTTACACCAAGCTCATCAGCAAGTTTTGCCTCAACGATTTTCTCGCCTGGATTGTACATGCCATTCAGTATATCTTCACGTATTTTTTCAAAAATTATAGAAGTTAAGGATTTATTCTCCTTCTTCTGATCAAAAAGGTCCATTATAATAATGCCTCCAAATATTGTGCCTCAATTGTATTGATTTCTATACATTAAACTGCTATCTTATTCTATATTACTTTCTATAGAGTGTCAACGATTCAAGGCTTGAAATTCCAACGATTTCGACGTTTTTTCATTTTTTATTTGTATATATTCCATAAAACCATTAGAAATATTGTATACATTATAATCCTTGTATAATTGAAGACAATTATAGAAATGTATTAATACAATAGAAATCCTTCACATTCACAGTCCCATTATGACTATCAGCTGATACAAATTAGCTGTATCTAAGTATTGCCAATATATTTCGAGATAATTCTCGACGGGTGCACATGTATTTCTATGAAAGTTAATATGTATGAACTTGCATTTTAATGTGCCAATTTTGCATGAGAAATCAAGTAATTTCATATTTGGAGAAATAGATTGTAAAACGAATGTTAAATGGTTATAAACAATTGGCATTTCCAGTTTAAAATTGGAAATGCCAATATCTAAGCCTTCGCAGGCTTGCTAGCCATTTTCTTTTTGCCCAATTGCTTGTTTAAATATGCATTAACTAAAATGAAGACCAAGAACATTCCTGTACCAAGTATAAGGTGGGCATTAAATATATTATTATGGTCCTTTATCCACCCTACAAGCGGTAAAGTTAGACCTGCAGCCAGACCAGTTGACAAACTTATAAAGGATAAGATAGTAGCCCTTTTCTCTGAAGGAATATGCTTATTCACATATTTATTAATAACAGGCATATAAAGCCCCCTTGAAACTTGTTGAAGTGTTATGGCAAACACACCGACCCATAGCGTTACAGTGCCCAGTATCATATAAGATACCATGACTAGAAGGGCAAGAAATATCATTGTAAAAGACCGGGTGCGCTTAATAATTCTAACACTGTAATGACTGGCTATAGCAGCAATCATATTAAAGAGAAAAAAGAATATACCAAAAGATGAAACTGGCAAATTCACAGCTTCCATATAAGGCTGATAGTACCAAAATCCAGCTCTAAAGAACATAAAAAATGCCATGGCATAAATAATAACTGCACGAATTTTTTTATGTCTAAGGGCATACTGACCGCTGTCTCTAATTTGCTCCATATAGGTCACTGGATCTACTCCAGCGTCATCCTTATAAGCATGTTCTTCAAACCCCAGTACAACCCCTATGGTAACCCCCATAAAAGCAATAGAAATCCACATTGGTAGGTTCGGGTCAATGGTATAAGTAAAGGCGCCTAATATTGAGCCAATCCCCTGCGTAATGAACATATACATTCGACCCTTGCCTAAAATATCCTGGAAGCGATTTTCACTGCCTTCATGCTTCAAATTATCATATAAAAGAGCCGTATCTGCCCCAGATTTCATAGCTGTGCCTAGACTAAATATAATTTCACCTATCGCAAAAGCAAAAAATGAATGTCCGATAATGTATATAAACAGACCTAGAGCATAAAACACAGCACCAAGGCATAAGCTGACCTTACGTGATAATTTGTCTGCTAGAGCCCCTGTTGGAACCTCAAAGAAGAATACAGATAAAGCGCATACAGATTGGAGCAACATAATTTCAGTAAAGCTTAGGCCTTTATGAATCATAAATAATACAATGATTGGACCTATGATAAGTAGATCACTAAATGATGAGAATAGATAATAACTTCGAATTGTACGATTTGACTTGTCAATCATTCTAAATCCCCCCAGTTGTTTTTCTAGTCTTCTTTCTTCTTACTCTCCCCCTGTTTCAGACTTTAGAATAAAAAAAGCCCAAAAAACAAGACTCTTTAAGAGACTCGTCCTTCAGGCTTTTATCCTAAAAGTGTGTCCAGCTAAGCTGGATTGCAACGCTCGGACCTGCATTAAATAAACCGGAACCCTAGATGCACTCTCACTGCTATAAAAATACTCATGCATTTATTTCTTTGTATTATAGTCTTAGAAGGGGCTGAAAGCAATAAAATCAGTGAATTTCTTTCATAATTTAATCCTGTTTCATAAATTATAAAGATAATAAAGAAATTACTTATATCACCTAAAATAATTTAGTATATATTTCGAAATTAACTGGTACTCTCATCTACTTCTCTCTTCTACACACTTCTATATCTACCGGTCTAGACGATTTCATTCAATAAAAAATACAAATAAAAAAAGTTCCAAATCATATAGATTTAGAACCTTCAAAATGGAGCGGAAGACGAGATTCGAACTCGCGACCCTCGCCTTGGCAAGGCGATGCTCTACCACTGAGCCACTTCCGCAAAATTTGGTGCGGGTGGAGGGACTTGAACCCCCACGTCTATTGACACTAGAACCTAAATCTAGCGCGTCTGCCAATTCCGCCACACCCGCATGTGTGTTTATTCATTAAACTAAAAAAATTCTGCCGCGAAGCAGAATAATATTCACGCTTTCGCGAAAAATGTAAAAATGAAACCGGCGACGACCTACTCTCCCAGGCGGCTGCCCGCCAAGTACCATCGGCGCTGAGGAGCTTAACTGCTGTGTTCGGAATGGGAACAGGTGTGGCCTCCTCGCCATCATCACCGGATTTCATTGTCTGAAATGTTTTCTACTGCGTCACTCTTCGTTGCACATCTTCTCTCACTCAGTTACGTACCACAGTACGCGCCTTCGCTCTTTCAGATATGCGCCTCGATTGACTTGTATTAAACACTTCAGTATTTAAAGAGATTGAACTCTTCAAAACTGCACATGATAATATTTTAGAAGATTCGTTTCACGTTGGAATGACTCAAAATCTATATTGGTCAAGTCCTCGACCTATTAGTATCCATCAGCTGAGTACATTGCTGCACTTACACCTTGGACCTATCAACCTGTTAGTCTATCAGGGGTCTTACTCCATAAAGGATGGGAAATCTTATCTTGAGGGGGGCTTCGCGCTTAGATGCCTTCAGCGCTTATCCCGTCCATACGTAGCTACTCTGCAGTGCTCCTGGCGGAACAACAGATACACCAGAGGTATGTCCATCCCGGTCCTCTCGTACTAAGGACAGCTCCTCTCAAATTTCCTGCGCCCACAGCGGATAGGGACCGAACTGTCTCACGACGTTCTGAACCCAGCTCGCGTGCCTCTTTAATGGGCGAACAGCCCAACCCTTGGGACCGACTACAGCCCCAGGATGAGACGAGCCGACATCGAGGTGCCAAACCTCCCCGTCGATGTGGACTCTTGGGGGAGATAAGCCTGTTATCCCCGGGGTAGCTTTTATCCGTTGAGCGACGGCCCTTCCATTCGGTACCGCCGGATCACTAAGTCCGACTTTCGTCCCTGCTCGACCTGTATGTCTCGCAGTCAAGCTCCCTTTTGCCTTTGCACTCTTCGCGCGATTTCCAACCGCACTGAGGGAACCTTTGAGCGCCTCCGTTACTTTTTAGGAGGCGACCGCCCCAGTCAAACTGCCCACCTGACATTGTCCCGACGCTGGATAACAGCGCACGGTTAGGACACTGATATAGCAAGAGTGGTATCCCAACGGTGACTCCATACACACTAGCGTGCATACTTCTTAGTCTCCCACCTATCCTGTACATGCTATACCAAAATCCAGTGCCAAGCTACAGTAAAGCTCCACGGGGTCTTTCCGTCCTGCTGCGGGTAACCGGCATCTTTACCGGTACTACAATTTCACCGAGTCCATTGTTGAGACAGTGCCCAAATCATTACGCCTTTCGTGCGGGTCGGAACTTACCCGACAAGGAATTTCGCTACCTTAGGACCGTTATAGTTACGGCCGCCGTTTACTGGGGCTTCGATTCAAAGCTTCGCTTACGCTAACCTCTCCTCATAACCTTCCAGCACCGGGCAGGCGTCAGCCCCTATACATCGTCTTTCGACTTAGCAGAGACCTGTGTTTTTGGTAAACAGTTGCTTGGGCCTGTTCTCTGCGGCCGCTTCGGGCGTTAACCCTAATGCGGCACCCCTTCTCCCGAAGTTACGGGGTCATTTTGCCGAGTTCCTTAACAATGGTTATCTCGCTCGCCTTAGTATTCTCTACTCTCCTACCTGTGTCGGTTTACGGTACAGGCACCTAGGTCTCGATAGAAGCTTTTCTTGAAGGACTCTCCAACGACTTCGCTACTTATTTTTCGCTCCCCATCACGCCTTGCAATTAAACCAGCGGATTTGCCTACCGGTTCTCACTTGACGCTTGGACGCACATCCATCGGTGCGATCGTTTTGCATTCCCTGTCACTCCGTCTCTCAGACGACTTTCGGTGGTACTGGAATCTTAACCAGTTGTCCATCGCCTACGACTTTCGTCCTCGGCTTAGGTCCTGACTAACCCTGGGCGGACGAACCTTCCCCAGGAAACCTTAGGTTTTCGGCGGGCAGGATTCTCACCTGCCTCTCGCTACTCATGCCAACATTCTCTCTTGTATACAGTCCACCACTCCTTACGGTATAGCTTCTGCCCGTATACAATGCTCCCCTACCCAACGTCTAAACGTTGCCGTAGCTTCGGTGCCAAGTTTGAGCCCCGGTAATTTTCGGCGCAGGGTCACTCGACTAGTGAGCTATTACGCACTCTTTAAATGAATGGCTGCTTCTAAGCCAACATCCTAGTTGTCTAAGCAACCCCACATCCTTTCCCACTTAACTTGGACTTTGGGACCTTAGCTGACGGTCTGGGCTGTTTCCCTCTCGACCATGAATCTTATCATACATAGTCTGACTCCTGATTATATGACTGCGGCATTCGGAGTTTGATAGTCTTCGGTAGGCGGTGAAGCCCCCTAGGACAGTCAGTGCTCTACCTCCGCGTCACTCACATCAAGGCTAGCCCTAAAGCTATTTCGGGGAGAACCAGCTATCTCCGAGTTCGATTGGAATTTCTCCGCTATCCACAAGTCATCCCAACCTTTTTCAACAGATATGGGTTCGGGCCTCCACTGAATTTTACTTCAGCTTCACCCTGCTCATGGATAGGTCACCCGGTTTCGGGTCTACGCCATACAACTATACGCCCTCTTCAGACTCGCTTTCGCTACGGCTTCAGTGCTGAACACCTTAACCTTGCTATATAACGTAACTCGTTGGCCCGTTCTACAAAAAGTACGCCGTCGAACATATAAAGTTCTTCGACTGCTTGTAAACATAGGGTTTCAGGTTCTTTTTCACTCCCCGACAGGGGTTCTTTTCACCTTTCCCTCACGGTACTATGCGCTATCGGTCACTAAGGAGTATTTAGGCTTGGGAGATGGTCCTCCCGGCTTCCCACAAGGTTTCACGTGCCCCGTGGTACTCTGGTGCGCATCGTGGGCCTTCTTCTTTCGTCTACAGGACTGTCACCTTCTTCGGTGGGTCTTTCCAAACCTCTTCGACTAGAATACCGCCATCACTTATGATGCGTCCACAACCCCAGAAACCGTAGTCTCTGGTTTGGCCTGCTTCCCGTTCGCTCGCCGCTACTTAGGAAATCACTTTTGTTTTCTTCTCCTTCGGGTACTTAGATGTTTCAGTTCCCCGAGTCTCCCTCCGTACACCTATGTATTCAGTGCACGGTGACTACCTATTACAGTAGCCGGGTTTCCCCATTCGGACATTCCTGGATCAACGCTCGCTTGCAGCTCCCCAAGACTTTTCGCAGCTTACCACGTCCTTCATCGGCTCTTAGTGCCAAGGCATCCACCCTATGCTCTTATTAACTTGACCAATTTTCTTAAATAACCTAAGTTATTTTCGATAAACTGTTCTCTTGATATTAATCAATGAGTAATTATTCGAGTTTGAGTTTTGTTTACCTCAGTGAAACTGTATCTTCCCTTAATTCTCAAAACTTAGTTTTAATTATCTTGGTTTGATACGTTTTCGTCTTCTAATTTATTTCATATGCAGTTTTCAAGGTTCAATCTAAATGATCCTCTCAACTTTCAAGAAGATCATACCCTAAAAAGGGTTAAATGGTGGAGGTAACAAGATTCGAACTTGCGACCCCCTGCGTGCAAGGCAGGTGCTCTCCCAACTGAGCTATACCCCCATATTATTAGATATGCGTAAGAGATTTTAGTCTCTCAAAATTAAACAGTATAGAGTACGTTCTCCTTAGAAAGGAGGTGATCCAGCCGCACCTTCCGATACGGCTACCTTGTTACGACTTCACCCTAGTCACTGATTTCACCTTCGACCGCTTCCTCCCACAAGGGGTTGGATCACGGGCTTCGGGCGCCCCCAGCTTCCATGGTGTGACGGGCGGTGTGTACAAGACCCGGGAACGCATTCACCGCGGCATTCTGATCCACGATTACTAGCAACTCCAACTTCATGCAGGCGAGTTGCAGCCTGCAATCCGAACTGAGATCGGCTTTATAGGATTTGCTCCAGGTCACCCCTTCGCTGCCCGTTGTACCGACCATTGTAGCACGTGTGTAGCCCAGATCATAAGGGGCATGATGATTTGACGTCATCCCCACCTTCCTCCGTGTTGTCCACGGCAGTCTCTTTAGAGTGCCCAGCCTAACCTGATGGCAACTAAAAATAAGGGTTGCGCTCGTTGCGGGACTTAACCCAACATCTCACGACACGAGCTGACGACAACCATGCACCACCTGTATCAGATGTCCCGAAGGAAAGGTCCGGCTAAGGACCGGTCATCTGTATGTCAAGACCTGGTAAGGTTCTTCGCGTTGCTTCGAATTAAACCACATGCTCCGCTGCTTGTGCGGGTCCCCGTCAATTCCTTTGAGTTTCACACTTGCGTGCGTACTCCCCAGGCGGAATACTTAATGCGTTAGCTGCGGCACCTAGGTTCGACCCCAGACACCTAGTATTCATCGTTTACGGCGTGGACTACCAGGGTATCTAATCCTGTTCGCTCCCCACGCTTTCGAGCCTCAGCGTCAGTTACAGTCCAGTAAGTCGCCTTCGCCACTGGTGTTCCTCCTAATATCTACGCATTTCACCGCTACACTAGGAATTCCACTTACCTCTCCTGCACTCAAGTCAAACAGTTTCAAAGGCTTACATCGGTTGAGCCGATGCCTTTCACCCCTGACTTGCTTGACCGCCTACACTCCCTTTACGCCCAGTGATTCCGGATAACGCTTGCCCCCTACGTATTACCGCGGCTGCTGGCACGTAGTTAGCCGGGGCTTATTCCTTGGATACCGTCAAATTTTCTTCTCCAAGAAAAGAACTTTACAACCCGAAGGCCTTCATCGTTCACGCGGCGTTGCTGCATCAGGCTTTCGCCCATTGTGCAATATTCCCCACTGCTGCCTCCCGTAGGAGTCTGGACCGTGTCTCAGTTCCAGTGTGGCCGATCACCCTCTCAGGTCGGCTACTGATCGTCGCCTTGGTAAGCCGTTACCTTACCAACTAGCTAATCAGACGCGGGCCCATCCTGTACCACCAGAGTTTTTACCCCTGTGCTATGCAGCACTGTGGTCTTATGAGGTATTAATCACCGTTTCCAGTGGCTATCCCTCTGTACAGGGCAGGTTGCCCACGCGTTACTCACCCGTCCGCCGCTTTCCACTCCATCCGTCACCCGAAGGATCCGTCAAAAGCTTCTCGCTCGACTTGCATGTGTTAAGCACGCCGCCAGCGTTCATCCTGAGCCAGGATCAAACTCTTTGAAAAAATGTTTCAAATTGTTTTGTCCGTCTCAGATATGCTGACTAATTATTGTTATCATTATATCCGTTTCGAATCAATTGTTTTGCATCTAGACCTTGTCTTGATGCGGTAAAGAATTGAACGTGTTATAATTCTATACTGTTTAATTTTCAAAGACCGAAATCAACTTGTTTTATGTTAATTCCATGTTGATTTTTCGTGTGCCGCCATCAACTGGCGACTTAATTATCTTAACATCGTTGATGTTAATTGTCAAGCACTTTTTAAAAACTTTTTTAGAAGCAATTTCGAAATATGAATTTCTAAATCATTTCTTATTAAGTTAGTGCCTTGTGTTTCGTGTGCCGCGTCATGCGGTACTTGACTATAATAGCACTGCTATAGGGTAGCGTCAACCCCTATTTTTAAAGAAATAATATTCTAAATACTTTGTCAAGTGTGCTATTGTTAAAAATCAATTTTGAAACAAGTTGCTTCCTATATATAGCCCATTGAATTTGTCCTTAAACATGATTTTTCTAAATCTTGATTTCATGATATAAGCTCACATTATTCATAAAATACCATAGCTATTGCCTAATACGCCCTAGGAATAGGTTTCGAATTCACTTTATAACACATCAGAAAAACATAGGTGAATCTTTTCATCTATATATACTATTGTCTAGTTTGTCATTTTCTCAAGCAAACAACTTAGATCTATATGGTTTTCTGCATATTCTTTCGTGACCTTTTTATCAATACTTCGATTTATTTTAGGAATAACACCTAATATCGGTACACCGCTTCTTTCTTTTATAAGTCTTATATTATCCTCTTCATATATCGTATTCTCAAATCCGTTGAAAACTATCCCTGTAATTTTTATCTGCTTGGCTTTTAAATATTCAAGGGTTAACATTGTGTGATTGATTGTTCCAACACCCGTTCGCGTTACAATAATCACAGGAAGGTCCATTTCTTTTACTAGATGATATAAATCGAACCCTTGCCTTTGAATAGGAACCACGATCCCCCCTGCGCCTTCAATAATGGTGAACTTATTTTCCTTTAAAGTGGTTCTGCATTTCTCTATAACTTGAGTTTTGAGACTTTCTTTGCTCAAGCTTTGCCGATTTTCCAACTCTGCTGCCAAGTGTGGGGAACATGGTGTTTCAAATACAATTGGTGAACTTGATTGAAACTCAGTGATACCCGTTAGATTTCTGATCGTATCAATATCAACACGACCACCACTGGCCACTGGTTTTAAATAGTAAGGAACTATACCCCCACTCATTAGTGCTTGGATAAGGAGTGCTGAAGCAAAAGTCTTTCCCACATCTGTATCCGTTCCTACAACAAATACGCCATTCATTGCTTTACCCCCGCTTCCTTTTATCTCAAAACCCAATTTTTCAAATAGTCGCCTATCCGACTCAATATTTGTTCCTGTTGTCGTTAAAAAATCACCGGTTAACACACCATTCACTCCATTTTTGAATGCAACTTTTGCTGAAGTCCCCAACTTATTTCGACCGCCTGCAAATCTAATTTCAGTCTTTGGTAAGATTAATCGATAAAGTATGGTCATAAAAAGTAGACTCTTTTCACTTTGTGCAGCATTAGATTCAAAAGGGGTACCTGGTATTGGATTTAGAACATTTATAGGTACAGACTGCACACCTAACTTTTTAATTTCAAAAGCCATATCTATTCTGTCTTTCATTGTTTCTCCTAGGCCAAATATTCCTCCACAACATACTTCTAAACCCACATTTTTAGCATTTTCTACTGTTTTTATTCTTTCATCATAAGTGTGAGTGGTACAGACCTTATTGTAAAAATCTCTGGAAGACTCTAAGTTGTGATGATATCTCTTAACACCAGCATTTTTTAGCGCCTGAGCTTGTAGACGCGTTAGAATGCCATGAGATGCACAAAGACTTAATTCTGTTTCTTTTTCCACAGCTTGGTATGCAGATATCAAATGGGGCAAGTCTGCATTATCTAAATAACCACCACTGCTTACTAAACTGAACTTATCCACTCCTGAAGCTTCCATTTTCTTGGCTTCCATTACTATTTCATTTTGAGACTTTAAGTCAAAATGCTCTGAAGGCGCTTCATAGTGTGCTGACTGAGCGCAAAATTTGCAATCTTCAGAGCAAGAACCACTTTTAACATTCATTATTGAGCAAAGGTCCATTTTATTGCCTAAATGAATCTGTCGTATTTTTTCAGCGACTGATCCAAGTGTTTGCATATCTATTGCATCGTTCTCAAATGTCTGTAAAAGTTCAAGTGCTTGTTCATATGTCAAGCCTTTAAATTCTTCTAAATTCGAAAAGTAGTCTTCTGGTTTCATAGCTTCTCCTTCATCCACTGTATTTGAGACTATTTTATCAATTTTAGTATTATTGTCAACTTTTAAAATGTTTTAAGTTAACAATGATGCTAAAATAAAAAACACCCCGGCATGCAACCAGAGTGTTTTTCGTTTGGCATTCATTTCATTAAGGAAGCAAAGTAATGGGAGTCCCCAATACTTTGTAACGATTTCTCGTTGTCTACATGATAGCTATATGCTGAAAAATTGTCAATATAACAATATATTTATATATATTGTATTTTTTTTATGAATCATTTTATAAACCTTGAATTTTATGTGCCATTCTAGTATTAAACAATATACAATGAAATTATAGAGTATAAAATACTATAGTGGGTTTCCTCTCTAAAGTTGAATCTTTGAAACCACTATATTATAATGACTATAGCTAATTTTGGAGGTGTTCATATGAAACGCGTATTTTCTGGTGTGCAACCAACTGGTCAAATACATCTTGGCAATTACATTACGATGCGCAATTTTATTAAGCAACAGGACGACAAGGATTGTTTTTACTGTGTCGTAGACTTACATTCTATCACTGTTCCTCAAGATCCTAAGGAACTGCATAAAAATTCATTGGAACTGGCTGCCTTATATATGGCAATCGGTCTTGATCCGAGCAAGGTTACCCTATTCCTGCAGTCGCAGGTATCTGCACACGCTGAACTCGCATGGCTCCTTCAATGCAATTCATACATGGGCGAACTGAATCGAATGACTCAGTTTAAGGATAAGAGTGCCGGTCAAAAGGCAGTAACCACAGGTTTATTCACTTATCCTGTATTAATGGCTGCTGATATTCTTCTATATGATACGCATTATGTGCCAGTCGGCAATGATCAAAAGCAGCATCTTGAGTTAACGCGTGATATTGCAGAAAGATTCAACAACAAATACGGAGAGACATTTGTTGTTCCAGAGCCACTTATTAGTAAAGTAGGCGCTCGTATCATGTCCCTTGATGATCCGACGGCAAAAATGTCAAAGAGTAATCCGAATATCCACAGCAAAATAACACTTCTTGAACCTGCCAATAAAGTTAAGAAGAGTATTATGAAGTCTACAACAGATAGCGATATGGAAGTTCGTTTTGATGAAGAAAATAAAGCTGGTGTATCCAACTTGCTTACAATCTACTCTCAACTTGGCAATATCTCTATCGAAGAATTAGAATCGAAATATAAAGGTGTCGGATATGGTACCTTCAAGAAAGAGCTTGTTGAAGTTGTAAATGATGCCCTTGCACCAATTCAACAAAGACATCAAGAAATTTTAACAAGCGGTGAAGTGGAAGATGTTCTTAAGAAAGGTGCTGCGCGCGCTGATGAAATTTCCCAAGAAGTTTTAAACAGAGTTAAGAAAAAACTTGGTTTTGTTATTTTTTAATATCTATATTTCACAAAGTGTTTTTTCTAAAAAAACAAGAATCCCCACTACCAATAGAGTAGAGGGGATTTTTTTATATTTCTGTGAGTTTCTTGTATTCTTTTCTAAACTTTTTAATAATTTTCTTTTCCATTCTGGAAACGGTCATTTGCGACACATTCAGTTCATTTGCCACTTGTATTTGTGTCTTGCTTTCGAAGAATCTATCTTGAATGATTTTCAGCTCCACTTCATTGAGTTTTTCCATGCATTTTTCAATAAAATCTCTGTTTTCAATCACATCAAAATACTTGTCGTCTTCTCCAATAATGTCAAGCAACTGAATGTCTTTATCATCCCCACTACTATCGTAACTAATATCCAGGGATTTAGGTGTGTACACCTGAGACGCTTCCATAGCCTCAATAACTTGTTCTTCCGTACATGACAGATATTCAGCAATGTCTTCGATTTTCGGCACACGTTGTAAGTCTTGTTGAAGCTTACTTTTAGCGACATTGATTTTTTTACTTAACTCCTGAATACGTCGTGGCACACGAACAGACCAACCCTTATCTCGGAAATATTTTTTAATCTCCCCGATTATTGTTGGCGTTGCGAAACTGGAAAATTCAAATCCGCGATCAACGTCATATCGTTCAATCGCATAGATAAGTCCTAGGGATGCCACTTGATAAATATCCTCGTAGTCAATCCCTTTGTTTACATATTTCTTTGAAAGTATCTCTGTTATATACATATACCTATGAATCAATTCATTTCTAATATGAATATCTTTAGATTCCTTGTACATTTTAAACAGTACTTTACTATCAATATCTTTTATACTCTCAGCCGTGGCACATCCTGCATCCACTTTTGAGGTCCTTTGACTTGTCATAATTATCAGCCCCTGATAAAACCCAAATGTATTAGCGTATTTTTATGTGTCTCTACCACGCCTTAAACAATGAGCCTTTTCACCATACGAATTTTTGTGCCCTGCCCCAGTTTCGAATCTACCGACACATCGTCCATTAATGATTTCATTATAAATATGCCAAGTCCATTTTCACCTGGGTTCATTAGATCAGGCTCATTATACGATTCCACACTGAATCCGTTTCCACAGTCAAGCACTTCTACAACGAACTCAGAATTCTCAATGAGAAAACTAATTTCAAAGTCCTCCTGGCATGCGCCATGAAGCACCGCGTTGTTACAAGCCTCGCCTACAGCCACTTTAATATCTTCTATAGATTCGATGTCAAATCCCATATTGTTTGCTACGACTGAAGCTGTAAGTCTTGCAACACTTACATATTCCGATTTCGTAGGCAATTTTAAAGAAATGCAATCCTTCATACAAATCGTCCACCCTTTTTATTATTACTGATATTTTGCTTACTTCATGACAAAGATTTTGTCTAGTCCTGTAATCTTGAGTAGCTTGAGAATATTCTGTTGTGCATTGGTAATCAGAATTTCATTCTCATTTTTCTTAACTCTTTTTAGCACACCGATAAGTACACCTAAACCAGTTGAGTCGATATAACTTAGATTGGCACAATCGATATTGATATCACATTCTCTTTTATCAAGCAATTGGTTTAACTCTTCTTTTAATCTACCTGATGTCTGAATATCAACGTCACCAATAAGTTCAACAGACCAGAACTGATCTATGTCCTGAAATACCTTATTCATTTTCAGCGACATATTACTGCCCCCTTCTACCTTAATTTCTTGTTTGTCTCTTACATATTTGATTGAGTCAAAAAAATCATGCCTAAATCATATCTACCTGTCTGAAACTCCACCTAAACAATTAATTTATTTTTAAATGTAATATCATTATACCTAATGAAATCCATTATGACAAAATTTGAAAAGAAATAATGCAAAATTATTGGAAATAGAGGCTTTTTCGTAATTTATTAAGAAAAGTTAATGCTTTATAATGGTATTTTTTAATTGATCGAAACATATTACACGTTATAATTATTTTAAAGCCTTTACGCAGTTTATTGTTTTTCCACCAACAATATGTGTAATTGGCATAAAAGGGGGAAACCATGAAAAAAATTTTTCAGCCGTGGAGATTGATCATTGTACTCATGTTCCTAATGATTTTTTCTTCACTATTTGCATTCATTTACACAGAACAAGTTAAACTACCAAGTGAGGGATGGTCTAATCAAATAGAAATTGATGCCTATAATCCAAAAATGGACTTTGAGAGTCTGTCTTCTAACAACACTTTAGCCATTGCCACTGACAACAGTCATTTTGTCAATATCACTGCACTTGAAAATGAAATCATTCTAAAAAAGTTTGATTTATACGGTGAAATGGTCCAGGACCACGTTATTGAAATGAACCATGGCATAAGTGAGATTTCTGGTTCCAATGACATGGGAACACTTAATCTTATTGCCGTGTCAAAGGATGAGGGGATTGTATTTTTTCTCTCCATTGATGCAACTGAATTCACCTTGCTTCAATCAGATTCCTTGACCCTTAAGGATATGTCTTATAAGCTTTCAAGCGACCACGTGACTGCCTATAACGATACGGATGTTCTAATGCTTGCCAAGGGACAATCGAGAGAACTTCACCCAAATTTTGATGGACGTATTGAACTTGCTGAAGTCAATATTGTAGATGGAAAAACCATCCTTTCAGCAATTACCATGCGGGGGAGCACGTATCACTTGAGTGTTATGACAGAAGAAGGAGACATGCTCTATTCAGAAAATCTTTACCGCTTGCCTTCTTTAAGTGCCATCAATCCTGTAAATATTGCCATGGCCATACAAGATGAAAAAGCAGTCGTTATTTCAACGATGAAGCACATGCGATTTGGAACCAATTATGTTGATTTCTTTGAGTTCAATATCCATGCACCTGCCGATTTTCTACATACGGGTTATGAAATTGATACATATGAAGCTGTGCCTTATCTAATACAGGAAGATAATGGACAACTTAGTTATCTAATAAACTTCTGGGCTTCTAACCTAGGGCGTACAGAAATCGCTAAAGGGGTTCAGGCTTATCCAAACCTCTATAAGACAACCCACGGAACAGATGAGTTTAAGCAACTGTCTAAAAGTGAACGTAGCTCTGTAAAACCTTCTTACTTTAAACTTGGGGAGTTTGACTATCTGATTCATAATGAGCAAAATGATCTCGTGAATCATGTCTATATCTCATCTAACAATCCGAAGCTTATCGAAATGAGTAGGGACTATACAAAGGACACACTATTCGATATATTTATGCGAACTATAACAACGTATCCTGCACTTATACTTGCAGGGATTCCACCTATGATGACGGCTATATTGCCTCTTCTTGTAATAACAGCACCTGTGCTTATGTTTAAACTCAACTGGGCAGAACAGAATAAGACCAAAATGACTCTAATTATATTCTTTGTTTACATGGCCAGCAAAATCTATACATTTGGCTTTGATATTTTTCCATTCTTCACGAATAAGGGGCTTTGGCCACCATATCTTGAAAGCAATGTGGCTCACTGGGGGGCCTTTGTACTTTTCAGTGCCCTGACCTTACTGGTCTACTTTAATCGGTCTAAGACCAGAGAAGGTAAAAACGACCACTTCCTTAAGGCCATTAGTTTTTATGTGATTCTTGATTTGGTCATTATGATTACATTTTTTATGCCGTATTCAATCATTTAGTTGGAAAATGTTTTATATTAGACATTAGATCTTACAAATAATAAAAACGATTTTGAGCTGAATAAGTCCGCTCAAAATCGTTTTTTTATTTCCCGGGAAACATGTATCCTTATAGGCAAAAAAAATGGAGTCTTAAGAAAGACTCCTGACAACTCGAATCAAATATATTAAAGGGGGCTATAATCCTAATATTCCCCCTCAAAGTCCATTTAAACATCCAAGTGCAACTTTCCCTTAATATTAAGAGCATCTTTATATTAGAATACAATGCTAAACGGAACATGATACTCATCATTCTCTCTTAGATCAGCATGTATAGGGCTGGTCATTTTGAATCATTATACTATTATTTTGTAAATCTCTATCACATAAAAAAAGAGCTGCCTAAACAGCTCTTTTTTATAACTTATTATCTCATATAGATTTGATAATTATATTTTCTAATTTTCAGAAGGGTCTTCAGACTCTTCCACTGACGTTTCCTCTACTTGTACAGCGTCTTCACCGTTTTCACCTGGTGTTTCTTCTGATATTTCTTCAGACGCCTCTTCCTCATCTGTCTCCTGTATTTTAGCAAGGGACACAAGCGTTGTCTCATCTTTCGTACGCATAAGCGTCACACCTGAAGTGGAACGTCCCATGGTCGAGATATCATCAACACTTAAACGGATCAGTACACCAATATTGTTGATGATCATGATTTCATCGCCAGGAAGAACAATGCGGGCACCAATAAGTGCGCCTGTTTTCTCAGTGATATTGTAAGTTTTGATGCCTTTTCCGCCCCTTGTTTGAACACGGTATTCATCAATTGATGTTTGCTTACCATATCCATTTTCGCTGACAACAAGGAGGTTAGAGTCTGGCTCAATACGTTCCATAACAACAACGGCATCATCTGAATCCAGCTGTATACCACGTACACCTGTTGCTGTACGTCCCATTTCTCGGACGTCTGTTTCATGGAATCTTATAGATTTACCCTTGCGGCTCACTATAATCATTTCATCATCGCCAGACGTTTCCATAACATTAATGAGTTCGTCACCAACATTTAGGTTAATGGCAATCAGCCCTGACTTACGATTAGAGTCCAGCTTGCTTAGGGCTGTCTTTTTAACAGTCCCCATCTTTGTAGCGAACATAAGATATCCTGATTCAAAGCCTTGAACTGGCATCATAGTCGTAACAATTTCATCTGGCTCAAGCTGAATCAGATTGACTATATTAGATCCTTTTGATGTTCTGCTACCGTCTGGAATTTCATAGGTCTTGAGCCTATAAACCTTTCCAAAGCTTGTGAAAACAAGAAGGGTATCATGGGTCGACATTGTATAAATCTGTTCAACGAAATCTTCTTCTTTCGTTGCCATGCCTTGTTTACCACGTCCGCCTCTTTTTTGACTCTGATATTCACTCGCAGAAACACGCTTAATATAACCAGCATGTGTTAGTGTAACAACCACTTCTTCTTGCTCGATCATATCTTCAATATTGATTTCATTAATATCAAAAGAAATCTCAGTACGTCTATCATCTGAATAACGCTCTTTAATACGAATAAGGTCTTCCTTGATGATGTCCATCAGTAGGCCTTCATCAGCAAGAATGGCACGTAATTCTTTTATCGTCTCCATAACCTGCTTGTATTCGTTTTCAACTTTTTCTCTTTCAAGACCAGTCAGCTTTTGAAGTCTCATATCAAGAATGGCTTGGGCTTGAACATCTGAAAGATCAAATTTTTCCATAAGGGCCACTTTGGCTTCAGATGTATTTTTAGAGGCGCGAATTGTCCGAATCACTTCATCGATGTTATCAATGGCAATTCTAAGACCTTCCAGTATATGAGCTCTATTTTCGGCTTTTTCAAGATCGTATTTTACCCGTCTTGTTTCAACTTCTTTTTGGTGATTGATGTAATGCGATAGAATCTCATGAAGGTTGAGTACTTTTGGCTGATTATCAACCAGGGCAATCATAATCATAGAATAAGTGCCCTGAAGCTGAGAATGCTTGTAAAGCTTGTTTAAAACAACATTCGGATTTACATCACGACGCAGCTCTATAACAACCCTTATACCATTTCTATTGGACTCATCGCGCAGGTCTGTGATCCCGTCAATTTTCTTATTTCTAACGAGGTCAGCAATGCCTTCAATCATTTTTGCTTTATTGACTTGATAAGGGATTTCAGTGACAACAATGGCCATCTTCCCTTTTCTAATTTCTTCAATTTCAGCTTTTGAACGCACTCTTACACGACCACGTCCAGTTCTGTAAGCTGTTTTAATGGCTTCCATTCCCATAATTTCTGCACCTGTTGGGAAGTCAGGGCCTTTAATAATTTCAATAAGGTCTTCCACATCTGTTTCTGGATTATCAATCATTGTGATAACCCCATCGATGACTTCACCAAGGTTATGTGGTGGAATGGATGTGGCAAGGCCTACGGCTATACCATTTGAGCCATTCACCAGCAGATTTGGAAATCTTGATGGCAGAACCAAAGGTTCTTTTTCTGTTTCATCGAAGTTCGTTTGAAAGTCCACTGTTTTTTTATCAATGTCTTTCATCAGCTCTGAAGCCAGACGCGTCATACGGGCTTCCGTGTAACGCATGGCAGCAGCACTGTCACCATCTATAGAACCGAAGTTACCATGACCATCTACAAGTCTGTAGCGAATGGAAAAATCCTGGGCCATACGCACCATGGCGTTGTAAACGGAAGAATCACCATGAGGGTGATACTTACCCAGTACTTCACCGACGATACGGGCTGATTTTCTATGTTGCTTGTCGGATGTAAAACCAAGTTCATTCATAGCATATAGGATACGTCTATGAACCGGTTTTAGTCCATCACGGACATCCGGCAGAGCACGGCTGACGATTACACTCATGGCGTAATCCAAGTAGGACTTTTTCATTTCGTCCCGAATATCTATACCTATTACTCTATCGTAAGTGTCACTCATTTAACGCACCTCTATATATCCAGATTCGTTACATCTTTTGCATACTTATTGATGAAATCACGACGTGGTTCAACATGCTCACCCATTAGTGTCGAGAATATCATATCCGCTTCCACGGCATCCTCAATATTAACTCTGATCATCGTACGATGTTCAGGATCCATAGTTGTCGTCCAGAGCTGCTCTGGATTCATCTCACCAAGACCCTTGTAACGCTGAATTTGTGGCATTGGGCTCTTGCCAATCTCATTTAACAACGCATCGAGTTCCGCATCAGAGTACGTGTAGTATTCTTTTGATTTCTTTTTTACTTTGTATAGTGGTGGTTGGGCAATATATATGTGACCCATTTCAATAAGTGGTCTCATATGACGGAATAAGAACGTTAAAAGCAGTGTTCTAATGTGTGCACCATCCACGTCGGCATCGGTCATAATAACGATTTTGTGGTATCTTAACTTTTCAAGATCAAAATCTTCTCCAATACCGCATCCAAAGGCTGTGATCATGGCTCTGATTTCAGCTGAATTCAGAATACGGGCCATATTGGCCTTTTCAACATTCATAATTTTACCTCGAAGTGGTAGGATCGCTTGTGTTGCTCTATCACGTCCTTGCTTTGCCGACCCACCGGCAGAGTCCCCTTCGACGATATATATTTCACTCAGAACAGGATCTCTCTCTGAGCAATCTGCAAGTTTACCTGGAAGAGCCATGCCATCAAGAACACCCTTACGTCTTGTCAGATCTCTTGCTTTACGAGCTGCTTCTCTAGCTTTTGCAGCACGCATGCACTTATCTATGATTATTTTGCCCTCTCCAGGATTCTCCTCAAGGAATGTGGCCATGAGGTCTGAAGTAACGGCTTCTGTAATACCGCGCATTTCGCTGTTGCCAAGCTTTGTCTTTGTTTGTCCCTCAAACTGAGGTTCTGTCAGTTTTACAGAAATAATAGCTGTTAGACCTTCACGAATATCGTCGCCAGTTAGATTGGAATCCTTTTCTTTTAGGAAACCTTTCTTACGTGCATAGTCATTGACCACACGCGTCAGAGCGCTCTTAAATCCACTCAGATGGGTTCCACCTTCATGGGTGTTGATATTGTTGGCAAAGGTGAAAACATTGTCCGAGAAGCCATCTGTGTACTGCATAGCGATCTCAACTGTATTCACTTCTGATTCCACTTCACAGTAAATAACTTTTTCGTGTATTGATTTTCTATTTGCATTTAGGAAGACAACAAATTCCTGAATACCACCTTCATAGTGGAAAACCGATTCTCTATCTTGGCCCGGTCTGGCATCCTTAAGAACAATTCTAACGCCCTTGTTCAGGAAGGCCAATTCTCTTAGACGATGTTCCAGAGTATCGAAATCATAATCGATCTCCTCAAAGATTTGATGGTCTGGCTTAAAAACAGTCATTGACCCCGTACTTGTTGCAGGTCCTACAACCTCAAGCTGTCGAACTGTTTTACCTCTTGCAAAGTCAATTCGGTGAATCTGCTCATCACGCCGAACCTCTACATACATCCATTCACTTAGGGCATTTACAACAGATGCACCAACGCCATGCAGGCCGCCTGATACCTTGTAGCCTCCGCCGCCAAACTTACCACCAGCATGAAGCACTGTATGAATTACTTCAACCGCAGGCATGTTCATTTTAGAATGCATGCCAACAGGCATACCACGCCCATCATCAGTTACACTGATCGTATTTCCATCGCCAATTACAACTTCAATAGTCTTGCAAAAACCTGCTAAGGCCTCATCAATACTATTATCAACAATTTCATACACCAAGTGGTGAAGACCTCGCATACTAGTGGAACCGATGTACATCCCAGGTCTTTTTCTTACAGCTTCAAGACCTTCTAGGACCTGTATCTGTTCCGCATTGTATTCGTTCTGAATTCGATCTGTCACGTCTTTACCTCCCGACCGTTCGAATATGTTTCCTGATGCATTTATCAGGAATATAAATCACTCATATTGCTCTATATTTTTTACATGGCGATCCAGGCAGTTTTCTACCGTTTTATTTCGGTGATGCCGATCCTTGATCCACATGAAAAATCCTTGCTTCTTTGATGTAAGCGTCATTGATAGACTCCACATCCGTTATGGTGATTATCGTTTGAATATCACGCATGGTTCGGATCAAATCATTCTGCCTGCGACTATCAAGCTCTGACATAACGTCGTCAAGAAGAAGTATTGGATATTCCCCTACTTCTTCGCGAATAATTTCTATTTCCGAGAGTCGAAGAGATAGGGCTGCTGTTCGCTGCTGACCTTGTGAACCAAATTGTTTTATATCAATTTCATTCACAAAAATACCCAGGTCATCCCTGTGTGGTCCGACACTGGTATATCCACGCTTTATATCCCTATCAACCGTGGCCTTTAATCGTTCTTCAAAGGCCATATATATTGTATCATATTCAAGGTCATTTTTTACCGAAATATTGGATAAATACTCGATCTTTAATTCTTCTTTTTCATCCGTAATACCACTATGGATGTCATAAGCGATTTCGCTGAGTCGCTTTATAAATTTAAATCGTCTCATTATGACATCTGTCCCTGCTTTTGCCAGTTTTTCATCCCATACTGGAAGCATGGATTCCATGGATTTTTTATATGGAATTTGCTTTAAAAGCTCATTGCGTTGTCCCATAATTCGCATGTATTCCATAAGGGCCTGACAATACCTCGGACTCATCTGTGAAAGCTCTCTATCAATGAATTTTCGTCTCTCAGATGGCCCTTCTTTGATCAGTCGAAGGTCTTCTGGGGAAAAAAGCACTATATTAAGCGCGCCAAATAAATCGGAGCGTTTTTGCAGCCGATTGCCATTAACACGAATGTCTTTTTCAGATTGCTTATTTAGTCTAAAATCCACTGTAACATCTGTATAAGCTTTTATGCCATGAACACGAACATGCGCCTGGTCTTCGTTCATACGGACAAGATCCTTGTCCCGATTTGTACGAAATGACTTCCCAAAACCAGTCACATATATGGATTCCAGTAAATTGGTCTTGCCCTGTGCATTATTTCCAATGAAAATATTGAGCTTGGGACTGAGTTCAAGACTCGCCTGCTCATAATTTCTATAGTTTTTGAGCACCAGCTGATCTATATGCAAATGAAATCACCGCCTAGACTTTTGAAGTCACCTTGCATGCAACAACTTCTGCAATATCACCATTTTCATTTGGCACATAGAGTTCAACGATGTCACCATCATAAAGCTTCTTGCCTCTTGATGAACAAACCTCACCGTTGACACGCACGAGCTCTTCTTTGATGAAAAGTTTTGCCACGCCGCCTGAGTCCACTAACTCTGCAAATTTTAAAAACTGATCCAATTTTATAAACTCCGTGCTGATTACGACCTCTTGCATCATGTCCTCCTTTTGAAACATAGACTTACTTTGTAAAACTGACAGAAGCCCTCACAAGGTGAGGACTTCAAATGACAGTTTATATTCTTATGACACGCTTGCTATACGAACAGGTGTCACGATGTAGGTATAATTGTCATGGTCTGAAGGCATCATAACACAAGGACTAACACTGCTTGTCAGTTTCATAATGACATCTTCACAGTCCATAACCTTCAGTGCGTCTGTCAGGTACTTTGGATTAAAACCAATTTCTAAGTCCTGACCTTCCAGTGAGATAACAACTTCTTCATCCACACTGCCCATTTCCGTATTTGATGTGATGTGTAAGCTGCCATCACGTATGCTTAGTTTTATTGAATTATTCTTTCCTTCTCTGGCCATGAGGCTTGCACGCTCAATACCACCAAGAAGCTCAGCTGTTTTAACAGACAGCTCTGATTTAAATTCCTTTGGTTGAATCATTTCGTATTGAATGAACTCACCTTCAAGTATCCTAGAAACTATTTTAACATTTTCTACGCTTACAAGGATATGTTTTTCTGTAAATGAGATCTTAACTGTCTCTTCTCCGTCATAGCCTCCAAGAATTCTGTTGATTTCAGATAAGGTCTTACCTGGTACAACAGCTTGTTCATTCATTGTGGAGTCAATTCTAGCCTTACGAATAGCCAGTCTATACCCATCGATACTCACGATTGTTATATTGTTCTCTTCAACTTTTATAAGAGAGCCTGTCAGTATGGGCTTTGAGTCATTTTGGCTAATTGCAAAAATGGTCTGACGGATCATATTGCTCAGAAGGTCTTGTTGCATTTCAAATGAATGCAAGTCTTCAACTTCTGGAAGCTCCGGATATTCAACGGCTGGTTGCCCAACAAGATTGAACTCTGACTTCTCACATAAAATCCGAACATTATGGTTGTCATCGACTGTAATCTCCACTTGTGCATTTGGTAACTTACGAATGATCTCACCAAAGATTCTCGATGATACAACAATGCCCCCTGATACATCAATGTTTGCATCTATGTAAGTTTCTATACCTATACTTAAATCATTGCCAGTGAGCTTAAGTCGACCATCGTTTGATTCTAATAGAATGCCTTTCAAGATGGGTAGTGTGGTTTTAGTAGAAACAGCTTTTTGAACAATGTTAATACCTGAAGCTAGATCTTTTTGCTGACAAGAAAACTTCATGTGGATAACCTCCCGTCAAAATTAATATGAAAATGCTAATATAAAGATAATAAATATTATAGTAATAGTAATAGGGCCTGTTGATTTGTTAAAAACCCACTCAGGCCGTTGATTCATATAGCTTTGATCCTGTGAGGAAAATGTGAATAAGTTAAAGAAAACGGGCAAGTTATACACTTTTATGATCTTGCCCGTTTGGAGTTAAGTTATACACAGATTCTATATAGTTATACACAGGATTTTGTGGATTATTCGCCTAGAATCTCTTTTTTAAGTTTTTCAAGTTTATCTGACATATCTGGTTTCTCATTTTGTTCCTTTAAAATCTTTTCATAAGCATGGATGACAGTGGTATGATCACGGCCACCGAATTCTTCACCGATTTTAGGAAGAGACAGATCCGTCATTTCACGACAGAGGAACATAGCGATTTGTCTTGGATAGGAAATGGCTCTGGTTCTTCGTTTGGATTCTAGATCATCGATTTTAAGATTATAGTACTGTGAAACCACATCTTTAATGAGATGAACAGTCACTTGCTTTGGTCTAGAGGACGAAATAATATCTTTGAGAGCTTCCTGAGCCAGTTCAACAGAAATTTCCTTATTCGTTAAAGAGGAATAGGCAATAATGCGTGTTAATGCGCCTTCCAATTCACGAATATTGGATTTAATTTTTTTTGCGATAAACTCAAACACTTCATTTGGTATATCCATACTGTCCATTTCAGCTTTTTTGCGGAGTATGGCGATTCTTGTTTCAAAATCAGGGGCTTGAATGTCTGTGATAAGACCCCATTCGAATCTTGATCTGAGTCGGTCCTCTAAGGTTGGGATTTCTTTTGGAGGACGATCGCTTGAAACGATGATTTGTTTATTGGCTTCATAAAGGGCATTGAAAGTATGGAAAAATTCTTCCTGTGTTCTTTCTTTGCCGGCAATAAACTGGATGTCATCGACCAAAAGCACGTCAACGTGCCTGTACTTGTTTCTAAATTCTTCGTTTTTATCATCCTTGATAGAGTTGATTAGCTCATTGGTGAATTTTTCACTAGAGACATAAACAACTTTTGCATTTGAATTGTGATCAAGAATGTAATGGCCAATCGCATGCATTAAGTGGGTTTTACCCAGTCCCACACCACCATATATAAATAGAGGGTTGTATGCGCGTGCCGGTGATTCAGCAACTGCAAGAGATGCAGCATGTGCGAATCGGTTTGAGTTACCAATGACAAATTCATCGAAGACGTATTTTGGATTCAAAATAGGCGCCTCGAACCCTTCTCTGTCACGAATGGCTTCTTCAGATTCTTCTTCAATGTAGACTTCATCACCAGGAATGACAAATTCCAGTTCGTAAGAAGAGGAAGTTACCTGTTTAATTGCATTGGTAATGAGAGATACATAGCGGTTTTCCAAGATTTCTTTATTGAATTCGTTTGGAACACCTAATAAAATTACTTTTCCTTTGATCGCGATGGGTTCAATTGTCTTTAGCCAAGTGTTAAAGCTGACTTCAGTCAGTTCACTTTTGATCAGTGTCAATGTCTTTTCCCATATGTCACGAACGTTTAAGTCCAT